>NZ_LR733265.1 GCF_902506495.1 Pseudomonas sp. 8O | reverse complement strand
CGTCGCCGATACCGAGCAAAAACTCGTTACCGCCGAAATAGTCACCCAGCCAATAAAACAGGGTGTAGAAGTTGTTGAGGATCACGTAGACGAAAGTGATCAGCGTCATGGCCGCCAGGAGGAAAGCAATGAAGCCTTCCTCGAAGTGCTCCCAGACGCGCCGCAAGGCGTTCATGGTCGGTTCTCCCGAATGGAAAGGGCGTAGGGTGGGACGGTAGCCGGCCCACCGATTACAGCGTTGATCGACGCCCGTCGCGGGCGTCGTGGTGGGTCAGAGCATCGACGCTCTGCCCACCCTACGGCTCTCCGGCCTTATTACTGGTTGGCAGCTTGCGCGGCCTTGATCAGGTCAGCGCCGATCTCACCTTCGAACTTCTTCCATACCGGCTGCATGGCGTCGCGCCATTGGCCGCGCTGCTCAGGAGTCAGGCTCAGGATCTCGGTGGTGCCTGCTTCGACGATGCGCTGCTTGTCGCCTTCGTTGAGGGCGTCAGCCTGCTTGTTCACCTCGACGGTGACCTCGGCGATGATCTTGTTCAGCTCGTCGCGTACGTCAGCCGGCAGACCTTCCCAGAACTTGGTGTTGGTGATCAGCATGTAGTCCAGCAGGCCATGGTTGGACTCGGTGATGTACTTCTGCACTTCGTGCATCTTCTGGCTGTAGATGTTCGAGTAAGGGTTTTCGGCACCGTTGACCACGCCGGTCTGCAGACCTTGGTAAACCTCGGCGAAGCTCATCTTGCGCGGGTTGGCGCGCACGGCCTTGAACTGCTCTTCCAGTACGGCAGACGCCTGTACGCGGAACTTCAGGCCACGGGCGTCTTTCGGCTCCAGCAGCGCCTTGTTGGCCGACAGCTGCTTCAGGCCGTTGTGCCAGTAGGCCAGGCCGGTAATGCCCTTGTCGGTCATGGAGGTCAGCAGTTTCTGGCCTTCCGGACCTTTCTGGAAGCGATCGACTGCAGCCATGTCGTCGAACAGGAACGGCAGGTCGAATACTTGCAGCTGCTTGGTGTATTGCTCGAACTTGGCCAGGGACGGGGCGATGATCTGGACGTCGCCGAGCAGCAGCGCTTCCATTTCCTTGCCGTCGCCGAACAGCGAGGAGTTCGGGTAGACCTCGACCTTGACCTTGTCGCCCAGACGTTCTTCAGCCAGTTGCTTGAACAGAACGGCACCCTGACCTTTCGGGGTGTGCTCGGCAACCACGTGGGAGAACTTGATGACGATCGGGTCGGCAGCGTGAACCACGCCAGCGATGGACAGGGACAGGGCGCAAGCCAGCGCCTTGGCAGTCAGTTTGAACATGCGGATGCTTCCTCTTGTTGTGTTTATCGCATTTGCGCCGAGGGGCGCAGCTGACGAACGGACAAGAGCAAGTCTAGGCGGCTTGGAGAAAAACGCCGGTGGCATTAGCGAGGCCTGGACTTGTACTTGTGGGTTCGCGTGGGGCAAATCCAGAGCAACCCTTGTGCCAGACCTCTGTGGCATACGCATGACAAGTGCGCGAAAGCCCTTGGCCAGCGGCCTTGATGGCTTCTGGCCAATCGCGGCGCGGGCCTTTCGAAGCGCTCCCCGACCTATCGATACGTCCTGATCTGGCGGTTTGCCGCCAGTCAGTCGAAGTCCTCTGGCGAGCTTCCGCCAGCGCCGGAGAAATTCAGCCCATGTTTGCGCAGTTTGTCGTGCAGGGTCTTGCGCGGCACGCCCAGGGCTTCGGCCAGGCTGCGTAGCGAGCCGTGTGGGCGGCTCAGCTCGGCGGCGATGAGGGCGCGTTCGAACGCTTCGACCTGCTCGCTGAGCCCGCCGTTGACCGGTGGCAGGTTCGGCGCATTGCTGTCGAGCGCCAGTTCCAGGCCCAGCGCGAAGCGCTCGGCAGCGTTCTGCAGTTCGCGCACGTTGCCTGGCCAGGGATGACGTAGCAACAGCGCGCGCTGCCCTGGCTGCAGCTCGCGCGGCGCCAGCGCATGGCGGGCGGCCGCCCCATCGGCGAAATGCTGGAACAGCAGCAGGGCGTCCTCGCCGCGCTCGCGCAGCGGCGGGATGGACAGCGGCGCGACGTTGAGGCGGTAGTAGAGGTCGGCGCGGAAGCGCCCGGCATCGGCAGCCTGGCGCAGATCTTCCTTGGTCGCGGCAATGATGCGGATATCCAGTGGGATCAGCTGATTACCACCGAGTCGCTCGACCACCCGCTCCTGCAGCAGGCGCAGCAACTTGACCTGCACATCCATGCTCATGCTCTCGATCTCGTCGAGGAACAGGGTGCCGCCGTTGGCGAACTCGAACTTGCCGATCCGCCGTTTCTGCGCGCCGGTGAAGGCGCCGGCCTCATGGCCGAACAGCTCGCTTTCCACCACCGATTCGGCCAGTGCGCCGGCGTTGATGGCGACGAAGGGCCCTTCGCGGCGGTTGGACAGGTCGTGCAGGGCGCGTGCGACCACCTCTTTGCCGGCGCCGGTCTCGCCGAGAATCAGGACATCGGTGGCGATGCTGGCAAGGGCGCCGATCTGTTCGCGCAGGCGTTGCATGGCCGGCGATTGGCCAACAAGGCGGCTGGACAGTTGCTGGCGGTCATTGAGCGCCATACGCAGGCTGCGGTTGTCCAGCACCAGGCGGCGCAGTTCCAGCGCGCGGCGTACGCTGTCGAGCAGATCATCATTGGCGAAGGGTTTTTCCAGGAAATCGTAGGCGCCGGCGCGCATCGCCTGCACGGCCAGCGGCACGTCACCGTGACCGGTGATCAGCAGCACGGGCAGTTCGGCATCGCGCTCGCGCAATTGCTGCAGCAGCTGCAGGCCATCGATGCCAGGCATGCGGATATCGCTGACCACAACGCCTGGCCAGCCAGCGGGAATCCGCGCGGCCAGACCCTGTGCATCGCCCAGGCTGAGGACCTTGAGCCCGGCCAGGTCGAGCGTCTGGCTGAGTGCCTGGCGCAGATGGGCGTCGTCGTCGATCAGCAGTACCTGAATGCGGCTGTCGATGGCGCTGTCGCTGGTCATGGCGAAGGGTCCTCTGAGGGTTGCAGATTGACGCCGGGGGTGGCCAGGCGCAGGCGCAGGGTGATCAGCGCACCGCCGGATGGATGATTGGCCAGCAGCAGTTCGCCGTCCAGCGCACGCACCAGACTATCGCAGATGGCCAGACCCAGCCCCAGGCCCTGGGCGCTGGTCTTGGTGGTGAAGAAGGGTTCGCGCGCGCGCGCCAGGGATTCGGGCGAGAAGCCCGGGCCATTGTCGCGCAGCAGCAGGTGCAGGTACTCGGCCTGATGCTCGACGCTGATCCAGATGCGCCGTTGCGGCGCTCTATCGACCAACGCATCGAGTGCATTGCCGAGCAGATTGCCGAGCACCTGGCGCAGCCGCGTTTCACCGGCCTGGACCCAGAGGGTGGCGTCCGGCAGGTCACGGATCAGCTCCACATCCATGGCCCGGCGGCGCTTTGCCAGCAGCGCGAGCGCATCGTCCAGCGCCGGCTGCAGGGCAACCCGCTCCGGTGCGTGGCGATCACGACGAGCGAAGGCGCGCAGGTGGGCGATGATCGAGGCCATGCGCTCGGTCAGTTCGCTGATCAATCTGAGATTGGCGCGAGCATCGTCGGTGCGCTGATGATCGAGCAGAGTACTGGCGTTCTCCGCATAGCTGCGGATCGCCCCCAGCGGCTGGTTGAGTTCGTGGCTGATGCTGGCACTCATGGTGCCGAGTGCCGAGAGTTTGCCGGTCTGGACCAGTTCGTCCTGGGCGCGCACCAGTTCCTGCTGGGCCTGTTCACGCTCGAGCACTTCCTGCTTGAGGCGGCTGTTGAGTAACTCCAGATCCTGCGTACGCTCAGCGACGCGCTGCTCCAGCTCGGCCTTGGCGCGGGCGTCGAGGGCGATACGTTCGAGGTAGTGACGGCGACGCAATATCAACAGACCAAGCAGCAGCAGCAGTGCCAGCAGGGCGGCCGCGCCTACGGCCACGGCACTACGCACGGGGCGGTCGAGCAGTATGCGTGGAGCGAGAATGCTCACTGTCCAGCCGGTCTCTTCCAGAGCGCGGCTTTGTGTCAGCCAGGCGTTGGGATCGAGATCGAGAAGGGGTGGCGCCTGGGTCGGGTAGGGCTGGTTGGCGGCGATGGCCGATTGCTCGACGCGGTCCAGTGGCCGGCTGGCGTGAAAGCGCCAGTCCGGGCGCGAGGTGAGAATCACCACGCCGTTGGTATCGGTGACCAGCAGCTGTTCCGGTGTGTTGCCCCATAGCGTTTCGGTATGGTCGAGGTCGACCTTGACCACCAGCGCGCCGATGTTGTGCTCGTCCTCGCGCACCGGGTAGGCGAAGTAGTAACCGCGCTTGCCGGACGTTGTACCCAGACCGAAGAAGCGTCCCAGACGCCCGGCCAGCGCTTCACGAAAATAGGGGCGGAAGGCGAAGTTGCCGGCGACGAAGCTGTCGGGTTTGTCCCAGTTGGAGGCGGCCAGAGTGACGCCGCGCGGGTTCATTAGATAGATGACGTCAGCGCCGGTCTGGCTTTTCACACGGGCCAGGAGGCGGTTGGCGTTATCCAGCGCGGCGGGGTCTTCAGGTGAATGCAGGGCGGCGCGCAGGCCTGGAAGGTCACCAAGAATCTGCGGCAGTACCTCATAGCGACGCAGCGTACCGAGCAGGTTGGCGACGTACAGATCGAGGGTTTGCCGGTTCTGCTCGATCAGCACTTCGCGGTAGTAGCGCTCGGCCAGGAAGTGAACGGGCCACAGCAGTGGCGCAAGCAGCAGCGCCAACAGCACGAGGCTGCGCCAGCGCAGGCGACGGGGAGTGGCAGTGTTCGTGCTCATGGCAAACCGGGCAGAAATGATCGGCGCATTATGCACGTTAAGCGCGCGGCCGGTGATGTGCGCCGGCCGCGCGCAGACGCTCGGCGATGGCGAAGTCGAGCCGGCTCGATCTGGGTAGCCAGTAGTCGTAGCAGTTGTTCCATACGCCATGCATCGCGGTTTCTGTTGAGCCTGTGTCGACTACATTCCCGGGATGAGAGAAGTGGATGCAGCGAGGTGTTCGCAACGCTCATAAGCGCCGAAACCTGTGACATGTGGCATGCCTGATCAGCTCACCGTTCTCGAAATCAGTAGGGCCGGAGGCGGTCAGAAATAACCTCCTGTTTCAGACTATCCTTAAATAAATATGCTTTCCGAACGATGTAGAATCGCATCTTTACCCTCAGGGATGTACTGAAAAAGCCATTTATCGTCACTCCTGCGCAGGCGGGAGCCCAGCGGCAGCGGGTTGCTCCGCTGTCCTGCCAGCGTGGGAATGATGCTGGGAATGGTGGTGTTTTCAGCGTTTCTCTGGAGGGCTGAACGAGACAAGTGGTGCTCTACACAAAGCGTGATTTGCGTAAGATGGTGCCGAAGGGAATTCAGACTGCGTCACCTGTATGTGGTGAGCTAGCTGTGGTCTTATGTGATGAGCAGGCTGATGCATGGGGCAATCATTCGCATTTCACGAGATTTGCTTCCGTTTCGTAGAGGGCAATGACTAGCCGTTTTGCCTCTGCGTATTGCTTGGTCTGATAGGAGTGTTCTCAAGTGATGTTTTTAAAAGCTTTCAGTGGGATGTGGTGGCACCTTCTAGGTGCCTGATTACTAGATATGTTGATGGAACAGCTGAAAGTACCCTCGCCTAACTCCGAAAATATAAATTCGGTTTCTTCTAGTGATGACGTAAATGCTGCTGGAATAGTAGTACCCGTATTACCACCAGAGCATCATGAGCAAATGCCCAAAGTTGCCATTCTCTTGTGTACTTTTCATGGTCAGCATTATCTCCCTGAACAGTTAGACTCTTTTGCAAATCAGTCCCATACCAATTGGGAGGTCTGGGCCTCTGATGATGGGTCAAAGGACAATACGCACTCCATTCTCATGGCGTACAAGGCGCAATGGCCTGCTGGTCGTTTATCCATTCATTTTGGGCCAGCGGAGGGTTTTGCTGCCAACTTCCTATCGCTAACCTGCAGAGCCGGTGTCGACGCAGACTTCTATGCCTATTCCGATCAGGATGATGTGTGGGAGGCTGATAAATTATCGAGGGCATTGCAGTGGCTTACCACTGTGCCACCCAGTGTTCCGGCTTTGTACTGCTCGCGCACCCGATTGGTTGATGCCGAGAATAATGAAATCGGCATATCACCACTGTTTACCAAAACTCCTGCTTTCGCCAATGCCTTGATACAGAACATCGGTGGTGGCAACACCATGGTATTCAACAATGCTGCGCGAGAACTCTTGCGCGAAGCCGGGGAAAACAAGTCTGTGATCACCCACGATTGGTGGGCCTACATGGTGGTCACGGGCTGTGGCGGTCGCGTGTTCTATGACAGCAAGCCCACACTGCGCTATCGCCAGCACGGCGGTAACCTGGTGGGCATGAATGCCAACTGGGCAGCTCGTTCAAAACGTATCCGTATGCTGTTTCAGGGGCGCTTCAAGCACTGGAATGACTGCAACATCTCTGCGCTACTGACGCTAGAGCACAGGCTGACAACCGAAAACCGGGAAGTACTTCAGCGCTTTGCTGACGCCCGTGGTATGAGCCTTATCCCTCGCCTTATCCATCTAAAACGCAGCGGTATCTACCGCCAAACACTGCTGGGCAATATTGGCCTGATCGCTGCGGCTATTCTCGGGAAAATCTGACGCATGACTATTCTTGTAACCGGCGGAGCCGGCTTCATCGGCAGTAATTTCGTGCTCGACTGGCTGGCCCAGTCCGATGAGCCGGTGATCAACCTGGATAAACTGACGTATGCCGGCAACCTGGAAAACCTCGCCAGCCTGGAGGGTGATGCCAGGCATCTATTCGTTCAGGGGGATATTGGTGACAGCGCCCTGGTGACACGTTTGTTGGCTGAACATCAGCCGCGGGCCATTCTCAATTTCGCTGCGGAGTCTCATGTCGACCGATCCATCCATGGGCCGGAAGATTTTATCGAGACCAACATCGTCGGCACCTTCCGTCTGCTGGAAGCTGTACGTGCTTATTGGAAGGCGCTCGAGCCCCAGGCGCAGCAGGCGTTTCGTTTCCTCCATGTGTCGACAGACGAGGTCTACGGCTCTTTGGGCAAGGATGAGCCGGCGTTCACAGAAAAACATCAGTACGAGCCCAACAGCCCATATTCGGCCAGCAAGGCGGCCAGTGACCATTTGGTGCGCGCCTACCATCACACCTACGGGCTGCCGGTGCTCACCACCAATTGCTCGAACAACTATGGGCCATATCATTTCCCGGAAAAGCTCATCCCGCTGATGATCGTCAACGCCCTGGCCGGTAAGCCTTTGCCGGTGTATGGCGACGGCCAGCAGATCCGCGACTGGCTTTACGTCAAGGATCACTGCAGTGCCATCCGCCGCGTGCTTGAAGCTGGCGTGCTGGGCGAGACCTACAACGTGGGTGGCTGGAACGAGAAGCCCAACCTGGAAATCGTGCGCACTGTGTGTGCCCTGCTGGACGAGCTACGTCCGCGCGCCGATGGCCAGCCGTATCAGCAGCAAATTGCCTACGTTACCGATCGCCCCGGGCATGACCGGCGCTATGCGATCGATGCGACCAAACTGGCCACTGAGTTGGGCTGGAAACCCGCCGAAACCTTTGAAACCGGTATCCGCAAGACAGTGCAGTGGTACCTGGACAATCAAACCTGGGTGAACAACGTGCTGTCTGGCGATTACCGCCAATGGATGGAAACCAACTATCGCGGACGCAGTGCATGAAAATATTGCTGCTAGGTAAAAATGGCCAGGTTGGCTGGGAGCTGCAACGTAGCCTGGCCCCATTGGGCAGCGTGCTGGCGCTTGACTCCAAAAGCAGCGACTACTGCGGTGACCTGTCTGACCTCGGCGGCTTGGCAGAGACCGTGCAACGTTTCGCGCCGGATGTGATCGTCAATGCCGCTGCCTACACCGCCGTTGACAAGGCCGAGAGCGAGACTGACCTGGCCTTTAGGGTGAATGCCGAGGCTGTTGCCGTATTGGCTCGTGAGGCCAAGCAGTTGGGTAGTTTGCTGGTGCATTACTCCACCGACTACGTGTTTGCCGGCGATGGTGAACGCCCCTGGTGCGAAACGGATGCTGTTGCGCCCCTCAATCAATACGGTGCCAGCAAGCTGGCTGGCGAGCGCGCAATCCAGGCAAGTGGCTGCCTGCATTTGATCCTGCGCACCAGTTGGGTATACGCCGCGCGTGGCAACAACTTCGCCAAGACCATGCTGCGTCTGGCCCGTGAGCGCGATAGCCTCAGCGTGATTGCTGACCAGTTCGGTGCGCCGACCGGGGCTGAGCTGTTGGCAGATATCAGCGCACATCTTATTCGTTCGACCCTGAAACAGCCCCAGTTGGGAGGGCTGTATCACCTTGCTGCGTCCGGTGAGACCAGCTGGCATGCCTATGCGCGCTTCGTTCTGGAGCGAGCAGCGGACGAAGGTGTCGCCCTCAAGGTGCACGGCAACCAGGTTGCCGCTATCCCCAGCAGCGCTTATCCGACCCCGGCCAAACGGCCGAACAACTCACGACTCGATACACAGAAACTGCAAAAGGCCTTTGCGCTGAACTTGCCCGAGTGGCAAGTCGGTGTGGCACGGATGCTCACAGAAGTACTAGAGAAATGAACATGCTAAAACGTAAAGGCATCATCCTGGCAGGCGGCTCAGGCACTCGCCTGCACCCTGCGACCCTGGCGATCTCCAAGCAGCTCCTGCCGGTTTATGATAAGCCGATGATCTATTACCCGCTGAGCACCCTGATGCTGGCGGGTATTCGTGAAATCCTGATCATTTCCACGCCGCAAGACACCCCGCGTTTCGAACAGCTATTGGGCGACGGTAGCAAGTGGGGGCTCAGCCTTTCCTACGCCGTGCAGGCATCGCCGGATGGGTTGGCCCAGGCTTTTCTGATCGGTGAAGCGTTCATTGGCAACGATCTGGCGGCGCTGGTGCTGGGTGACAACATCTACCATGGTCATCATTTCCAGGAGCTGCTAACGAGCGCGATGTCGCGCGAGCACGGCGCCAGTGTGTTTGCTTACCACGTACATGACCCCGAGCGTTATGGCGTGGTCGAGTTCGATGATCAGGGCAAGGCCATCAGCCTTGAAGAGAAACCGACGGTGCCGAAATCCAGCTATGCCGTCACCGGCCTCTACTTCTATGACAATCAGGTCGTGGAGCTGGCCAAAAGCCTCAAACCCTCCCCGCGTGGCGAACTGGAAATCACCGACCTCAATCGCCTCTACCTGGAGCAGGGCCAACTCAGCGTTGAAATCATGGGACGCGGATACGCCTGGCTGGATACCGGCACCCATGAGTCGCTGCTGGAGGCCAGTCAGTTCATCGCCACCCTTGAAAACCGCCAGGGCCTGAAAGTCGCCTGCCCGGAAGAAATTGCCTATCGCCAGAAATGGATTACGGCTGAAGAGCTTGAAAAACTCGCAGCGCCGCTCGCCAAGAACGGCTACGGGCAATACCTCAAACGACTTCTGAGCGAGACCATTTACTGATGAAAGCAACGCCTTTAGCCATCCCTGATGTCATTCTTTTCGAACCCAAGGTATTTGGCGATGAACGGGGTTTTTTCTTTGAAAGCTTTAATCACCTCCTGTTTGAAGAAGCTATTGGTCGCTCGGTGCAGTTCGTGCAGGACAACCACTCGCGCTCGCTAAAAGGCGTGCTGCGTGGGATGCATTACCAGATACAAAAACCCCAGGGCAAGCTGGTGCGCGTAGTGCAAGGCGAAGTGTTTGATGTGGCCGTGGATATCCGTAAAAACTCATCGACCTTTGGTCATTGGGTGGGTGCCCACTTGAGTGCGGAGAATAAGCACCAGTTGTGGGTTCCGGAAGGTTTTGCCCATGGTTTTGTTGTGCTCTCGGAAACCGCCGAGTTTCTGTATAAGACAACGGATTACTACGCCCCCGCTCATGAGCGCTGCATTCACTGGAATGATCCGCAAATAGGTATTCAATGGCCATACAGTGGGCCGTATGTCCTTTCCAGCAAGGACAGTCTTGGTATGCTCTTATCTGAAGCTGATGTTTACTGATTAGACCGACATCGCGGGTTTGGCCGTAATGCGGCAGCCGAATCCTTGATCTGTATGGAATACATAAATAATGTCCAATAACGAATTACTTTCCCCTGCCGCTGCCTTCGAACTGGGTATGAAGCCTATGCGTGAAAAGCGATGGGCGGAGGCTAGTGAGTTTTGGCGCACCTACCGTGATCTATATAAAGGATACCCAGCTCCTTGGGTGCAGGGCGCAATTAGCATGATGCGGCAAGGAGACTTACAGGGTGCTGGCGAGTTATTGGCTGAGGCGCGCCGCAAATTTGCCGGACAGACATCCGTATGGCTGACCAGTGCCGAATGGGCAGCCTTGCGTCATAACTCCCAGCAGGAGTCCGCTTTCTTGGCAGACGGGAGAAGGAATTGCCCGAATCAATGGCAACTGCTGGCTAAATCTGCTGAGCTGGAGCTAAAGCTGGGCAACATCGACGCCGCCGAAGCGTTCAATCAGCAGGCACGTGAACATGCCAGCGAGCATATCGAGCCTTGGCTTCAGTATGCCGAGCTGGCTGAAAAGCGCGAAGACTGGCCACAAGCTGAAAAACGCTGGAAGCGGGTGATCGAATTAAAGCCAGAACTTGCCCGTGCTTACAGGCAAGTAGCCGTGTCCTGCAAGCAGCAGGGTAAGATGAAAGACGCCCGTAGCTACAGGTTGGCCGCACAATATGGTGCGGAGCTACTAGCTCCAGCGCGGCCCCAGCAGACGCGCAAACGTCCGGGTCAGGTCGGCTTGTTGCACTTTATGCAACTGGTGTCGACTAAAGCCCTGCTAAACATGAAGTCCGAATCAGCCCGCACCCGCCTCAACTATACTTGGGTGGTCATCGAGCCCCTGTTGCACTTGATTATCTACTACTATTTGTTCGGTCACCTACTGCATCGCGGTTCGGAAAACTACGGTCTTTTTCTGCTCTGTGGCTTGGTGCCATGGATGTGGTTTGCCAAGGCGATTTCCAACTGCGCCACGAGCATCGTCGGCGGGCAGTCACTGATGCTCAACACCAACATTGCGCCGGCTTTCTTCCCCCTGGTTAACATTTTCCAGGCCACCTTCAAGCAACTGCCAGCTCTGTTGTGTCTGCTAGGCTTGGGACTGCTGACCGATCTGCAGGCCATAAGTTGGAACTTACTCTGGCTGCCACTCATTCTGCTGAGCCAGCTGCTGCTTACGCTTGCCTTGGGTATGCTATTGGCCGCGATCATTCCATTTATGCGTGACTTGGCCAACTTGGTTGCCACGGGGCTGACCTTACTGATGTTTCTCTCCGGGGTGATTTATGACTACCGCAGTATGCCCGGCAATATTGGCCAGTGGCTCCAATATAATCCGATGGCCCAGTTGATTAGCGCCTACAGAGAGGTGCTTCTGGAAGGCAAGGCGCCAGACTTAACTAGTTTGGGCTACGTCATTCTGGCAAGCGCCGTCGTGTTCTTGGCCAATTACTTCATTTATACAAGTCAGCGCAGCAACTTCGTACGGCAGGGCATGCTGTGATGAGCAAGGTATTTCTTTCTCTGCATGATGTGAGTGTGCGCTTCAAAATGAGCGGTAAGGCCAGCCAAAATGACTATATCGAACCGCTTAAAGGTATTTCCCTAGATGTGCACGCAGGTGAAACACTGGGCATCCTCGGGGCCAATGGGGCCGGCAAATCTACCCTGCTCAAAATCTTGTCAGGCGCGCTGCACCCGGACGGCGGTAAAGTGATCAATCGGGACGCTTCAGTTGCACTGTTGGCGCTGCAAGCAGGCTTCGATAGCAACCTAAGTGGGCGGGACAATGCCATCTTCCGCGGAATGTTGCTGGGCTACAGCCGCCGCGAGGTGCTGGAGCGTCTGCAGGAGGTAAAGGCCTATTCGGAGTTGGGCGATTTCTTCGACGAGCCGGTGCACAAATACTCCAGCGGCATGTCGGCCCGTTTGGGCTTTGCTATTAGCACCATTATCAACCCGGATGTTCTGCTGGTGGATGAAGTGCTAAGCGTGGGTGATGCCAATTTCAAGATAAAGGCCGAACGTACCATGATGAAAAAAATTTCTTCCGGTCAAACGGTGGTATTAGTTTCTCACTCTCGTGATCAGATTGCCAACTTATGTGATCGTTGTCTTGTGTTAAATAATGGCAGTCTGATTCAGGGTGAGTCGGTGGATGATGCTCTAAAGATTTACGATAAAATCATGTGGGCCGGATAAGGCTTGGACAGCTTCGCCCAGTACCTTTAAAAGGTATTATTTAGACCTGGAATAAATATGCGGACACTTGCTCAAGCAACAGAATCTCAAGATAATAATCTTACACTGCTTCGCCTAGTCGCTGCGTTAGCAGTGCTGTATTACCACTGTTACCCTCTAGCGATTGGGCGAAATGCACATGATCCGATATCTTTCTGGCTCTTTGAAAACGTCAAAATTGGCCTTGGCGGACTTGCAGTTGGACTCTTTTTCGCTGTAAGCGGATTTCTTGTTACAGCCAGTTACGTGAACCGCGACAGTATCTTCGCTTTCGTCGAGGCGCGGGCGCTGAGGATATTTCCTGGCTTATTTGTCGCTGTTCTCTTTTGTGTGCTACTGGTTGGTCCTCTAGCCACCACACTACAACTAGGTGACTATTTTTCGGATGCCCGCACTTGGCGCTTTCTAGCTTCAAATACAGCCTTGATCTACGGTATTCAGTACAGACTTCCTGGAGTATTCGAAGGTAATCCTTTTGGACCGGCCGTGAATGGCTCATTATGGTCGCTACCGGTTGAGGTCTGGATGTACTCGTGGGTGGCGATTGTCGGGGCACTGGGAGTACTTAAAGAGCGCTCAGTGTTTAATGGCGTTTTCTTTATTGGCGTGCTGGTCTATTTGGCGGCTCCAGAGAAATTTCCCATTACGCAAGTAGATGGGTCGATCCGCAATCCACTATTTTTCCTAATAGGATCTTTTTTTTACGTCAATCGACACTATCTACCTTTAAATTTTCCGGCATTGCTGATTGTTTCGCTGGCAATGCTGGTTTGGCAATATTTTGGGAGTGCAGGGATAGTTTCGGTTACTATTTATATTTCCTATTTGATTTTTTATGTCGCTTACTTTCCTCCATTGTTTGCACTTCGGGCAGGTCGCTTTGGTGATATATCGTTTGGTATCTATATCTATGCCTTTCCTGTCCAGCAGATTATAGCCCACTATTTTATCGACGTCTCACCCATGAGTATGTTTGCGCTCTCCTTGCCAGTGACGCTTGTCCTTGCCTTCGGATCTTGGTGGCTAATTGAGAAGCCGGCCCTGCGTCTTAAGGGAAAAATCCCGATAGGGCGGCGGTTCTTAGATTCAAGAGTAACTGGTTTATGAGTAGTTCAATATGCATTGGGTCAAGTGCTTCTACACCGGTCATCATATTGGGTATGCACCGCTCGGGTACTAGTGCAGTCGCCAGTGTTGTGAGTTCGTTCGGCTATGAGTTTGGTGACAACCTGATAAGTGCAGATAAAGATAATCCCAAAGGGTTCTGGGAAGATCGTGCCCTTGTGGCGATCAATGATCGTCTGCTAGGTGGAAAAAGCTGCTGGGCGAGAGTCATGCCTCATGAGGAGTTTTCTAATGAGCTTCAAGCTGAAGCGAGTACTTGGTACTCCGGGCTAATCGCTATCGGCGAAGGCAAGGTGGCATTCAAAGATCCGCGATTGTGCCGTTTAATGAGATTCTGGTTGGATATTGTCGATCGCCCTAAAGTGCTTCTCGTGCAGCGTAATCCCATCGCGGTGGCCGCTTCACTTCAACGCCGTAATGCATTTACACTCACACATGGAATACTCCTTTGGATCGTCTACAATTATGAAGCCGCCCGCGCAGTAGCAGACCATGGGCTGCAATGGCTGGTCATAGATTATGATCGTCTGATCCTTAATCCTGTCAGTATTACCGAAGAAATTCGGGTTTTCCTTGGCGCCGATGGAGGGGAACCTGAGATGATTGATGAAACTTTGCGGCATAATACTGAGGCGGAGACTCCGGTGCTACCAACAACTTTGACTGATTTCTCGATGCGAATGTATCGGGCAATTCTTGTTGAAGGCCCCTCCTCAATTGTTAGCTTTGAGAACGAGTACCGCCAAATTCTGCGAGACTATGCTTTTGTTGATGAACTTGTTAATTTTCATGCGCACGAAAAGTCTGAGTGGTCTGAGTATCAGCAGCATCTAGAGCGAGATCTGGCTGAGCTTAAACTAAATCTTGATAATCAGTTTAAACTGCATGCGCACGAAAAGTCTGAGTGGTCTGAGTATCAGCAGCACCTAGAACGAGATCTGGCCGAGCTTAAACTAAACCTTGATAATCAGTTTAAACTGCATGCGCACGAAAAGTCTGAGTGGTCTGAGTATCAGCAGCACCTAGAGCGAGATCTGGCCGAGCTTAAACTAAACCTTGATAATCAGTTTAAGCTGCATGCGCACGAAAAGTCTGAGTGGTCTGAGTATCAGCAGCATCTAGAGCGAGATCTGGCCGAGCTTAAACTAAACCTTGATAATCAGTTTAAGCTGCATGCGCACGAAAAGTCTGAGTGGTCTGAGTATCAGCAGCATCTAGAGCGAGATCTGGCCGAACATAAAGTAAATCTTGATAGTCAGTTTAAATTACATGCACATGAAAAGGCTGAATGGTTTGAGTACAGAAGAATGTCTGAGGATAAACTAGCTGAAATGAAAGGATTCCTTTGTAATCAAGTCAATGAACAGAATCTAGTTAAAACAATGTCAGAGTCAGTCAAGGATAGATTAGAACAAGAGTTGGCAGACATTAAAATCCGCTTCGAGGATCTGGAACAACGCTACGTCGCGATGGAAAAAGTCCGCTGGGAGGTCGACGAGTTATTGCTTGAGGCCTACCGGTCGCGGTCATGGCGTTTCACTCGCCCATTCCGGGTAGTGGACGACGTTATTCAAAGTTCTTGCAAGAATATGATCTATTTAAGCAAGGAGTTTTTTTACAGAGCAGCTCTTCGACTATCAGGATTAGCAAACTCTAGCCAGTCTGCAAAGGCAATGGATGCTCTTGTTGAGATGCGCAACTCGGTGGATATCACTGCACTGATGCGTAATCCAGAATGCGAAATCGTGGAGTGGCCAGAGATAACAATCAGTGTCGTCACACACAACAATGGGCACTGGCTCGAAACATTCATGGTCAGCCTACTTGATCAGAAATATCCACTGAACAAGATACATCTTGTTTTTGTTGACAACGACTCCTCCGACGATACCCCCTTAAGGCTAACCGATGCGGTTAAAACTCACGGATGGCGGTTTGCTAGGGCTACCGTTGAGGCGCGAAGTAATAAAGGATTTGGGGCAGGCCATGACTTCGCAATACGTGGCGCTTCTACTCCATTCATCTTGGTCAGTAATATTGACCTCGCATTCATGGTCGACTCAATCACCCGAGTGGTAGCTGTGGCGCTACACGATCCTGAGGCAGCATCGTGGGAGTTACGACAAGCTCCATATGAACATCCAAAATTTGTTGACCCAGTTAGCCTTTGTGTTAATTGGTCCTCGCATGCCTGCATCCTGCTCGCGCGCGAGCACTATTTGCAGGTAGGCGGCTACGAGAAGAGAATCTTCATGTATGGTGAAGATGTCGAGCTGTCTTACAGGCTGAGGAGAGCAGGCCACCTACTGCGCTACGTACCCTCTGCAGTGGTGAGCCACTATACTTACAAGGAGGCTGGTGAATTAAAGCCGCTCCAATTCAGTGGCAGCATTCTCTCTAACTATTATTTACGCCTACGTTACGGCAATATAAAAGATATTCTGTATGCCTTCATAATTCTGTCGAAACTGTTAGCCCGAGGAGCCGGCTTCAAAGGGAGTCGCCGCATGCTACTTTCAGTGCTGCCGCGTGCGATACTGATGACTCCTGCCTTTCTTATGACTCGTGAGCGTACAAAAGCCAACTTTCCTTTCCGTAGCTTTGACTATGAAATTTCGCGCCATGGGGCATTCCATGAAGTGATACCGTTACCCCAATATACCGACGAACTACCCCTGATCACCGTCGTTACTCGTACCGTCGCTGGACGGGGAGCGCTTTTGCGCCAGTGTATGATCTCAGTAATCAATCAGACTTATCCGAAAATTGAGCATCTAGTGGTGGAAGATGGGGGTAACTCTGCTGCCGAATTAGTCGCAGATCTAGCGCGGAAAGCTGGTTCTGGGTATACGGCAAGGCATATAGCCTGCGAGAAGAGAGGGCGATCTCATGCAGGTAATAGGGGGATGGCTGAGGCTGATGGGAAATATTATCTGCTGCTTGATGATGACGATCTCCTGTTCCCAGATCACATTGAAACGCTATATCAGGCATTGGTGAATAGCAAAGCCGATGCCGCATATGCGTTGGCATGGGATGTCCCTGTCGATTATATTGAAAAAGAGGCAGGGCGGTATCGCGAACATAATCACTTCACTGCGCCGCTTTTCCATCAACAATTTGACCGTGAAGTTCTTCGGAAGCATAACTATTTGCCAATTCAAGCGGTGCTTTTCAGTTCGCAATTGTTTGCTCGTTGCGGTGGATTTGAGGAGGAATTATCCCACTTGGAAGATTGGGTCTTGTGGAAAAAATATGCTTTTAACGGGGAGTTCATCTTCGTGCCGAAGACTACCTCGCTCTATAAGACTCCGGCCAATTTACTTGAAATGATGCATCGAAGAGAACTCTTTACTCAAGCGTATGAGCTAGCTTATAAATGGCCGATTCTTTCATACCCGACAGCGACAGACAACGTTCGAGCAGATGCCCCATGACTGGTAAAGTTTATATTCACGTCGGTCTTGAGAAGACAGGCTCTACCTACCTTCAGAGCGTCATCGGGATAAATGAAGAACTTCTCGAATCTAACGACATGAAGTTTTTGCGGGCAGGAAGGGAGTCAGGGCATCACTATTGGGTGGCCAAGGCGTTAAATTTCAAGTACCAAGATATAGCAATTGATCCAACAATGGAGAGAAAGGCGTTAGAGGAGTTGGCTGACGAAGTCGAGGAGGCGGCTGGTCGAACACTTCTACTTAGTAGCGAGCACTTCGATTTTAACGTCGATACTGGTAACACCACCCGTTTGGTTAAGATGTTTCCTGGTCGTGAAGTTCACATAATTATGGTTCTAAGGAATCAGGTCGACTACTCTCGGTCTCTTTATATAGAACATCTGAAGTGGGGTGGACTGCGCACTTATGGCGAGTTCATTCGACATACAATAAAACAGAAAAGGTACAATTTTCTAAGGCGCTATAGATTGTGGCAGGAGGCGGGAGCTAGGGTGACTGTAATTGATTACAGCTCTGGGCGTCTGCTAAAAGATTTTTTGGGTGCAATCGAACTATCGAACCTGACCGACATACTGGAGCTACCTCCTAGCGAGCAGAACGTAACACCATCTATTGATTTGATGGAGTTTGTCCGGCTTGTCAATCAAGGCCTACCACCAGCCAATCGACGCGGGAATTATGAAAAGATTGTGCATCAAATTTCGAGTGTACTGCCCGACTTACTAAAAAAGCGTGATTTTCCGATACCGCCGATTGCTCGTGAAATTTTTATGCAAGAGGAGGCGAATAATCACAAGCTTGCATCGATCCTCGATTTACCGCAGGAGCATTTTCTTGGTGGTCCGATCATCGATCGCCTTAAGGATTGCGACCTCGTGCCGGGACCAGACATTCGTCGCATCGTGGATCATTACTTTTCCTGATTGTCACCGAAAGCTGACTTAGGCATTCAACTGCTGCTGCTCAAATTTTGAGCAGTGGCATGCGGTGCGATCAATACGAAAATGATGGGAAAATCTGGAGGGTCGCCGCTCATTTATAGTCCGGCCGCCCGAGCGGGTACTGAGAGTTGTCTACTTTAGTATGACAGGTCATGCCAGCCATTCTGAGCAGTCCCAGCCAAGAGCTGCTTCCAACTCTTTTATTCCTGTTGAATATACTTCTTTTAGGTACGCGCGCTCACTGTCAGACATCGAGTTTGTATATACTCCTTGGTGTGCTATTAGGGGGGGCGTGAGGTAGTGAGCCTGTATTCTCCGAGCTTTCAATGCCTAGGAAATTATGTATCTCTAGTAAAGTCTCGCGCTGATAATTTTTTAGTCGCCCGCTATCTATAATTAGCGTCTGTTCTTTGTTGAATATATCCCACAGTTTGTTTAGCTGTTTAATATAATGGCCGCGATCTACATAGGAGTAGATTCTATGCTGTTCCGGTAATGCCTCGGCGCAGCGGTGCGCTTCGCAAGTTATGGCCTCCAGGAAGGTTAGATTTTCATTTCCTCTGTTTCGCTCCATATTCCAATGAGAAAACGCTCTTTCAATTGGATTTCGCAAGACTACAATTATTTTAATTTTGTCATTGTATTTTTTTATTCGATCTAGCGCACCATTCCAATATAAATATATTGGCGTTGCCTCGCCTATCGCGCTTTGTTTTTTGTATTCGAGAAAGTGTGAGTGATAGTTTTGGTAGTTGATATCGTTTTCGTATATTGACTTGTTGTCAAAGTAATGTATTTCCTTCTTTGGTATGAATATTGATGGATGCTTTATTAGACTTTCGTGTAGCGCTGTCGTTCCACACTTTTGCGCTCCTACAATAATGAAGTTAACTTTCATTTTTGGCTGTCTTGTATTGAGACTGATGGCGTGTCTGTCGAGGTTCATTGCTTTTTATTTTTCTTTCGATAGCCATGTTTAGATTTGGTTTTTTCAAGGGTGGGTGATTGTTGCTTTGCTGCCACTTTTTATCGCTGTATGCGGTGGTAACATCATGTATTATGGTGAGCGTTTTACTTCATTAATGATTGACTCGTCGCGTCAATATTAAGAAGCCTTGTTTGATCTGGTTGAGATTATAAGTCAGCACTAAACTTCTCAAGCAACTTTCTTGCGATGGCGTCAGGATCTTCTAGTGCGGCGTCAATCTCAATGTCTGCATCAATTGGTGGCTCATATGCACTTCCCACGCCAGATAGATTTGGCAGTAGACCCGCGCGCGCCTTTTTGTAAAGTCCTTTTACATCGCGTTGCTCGCAGGCTTCTAGGGATGTGCTGACGTATATTTCAAGAAAGTTTTTTTCCCCTATAAGCTCTTTTGCCATTTTCCGCTCTCTCCTGAACGGTGAAATAAATGCAGTCATGACAATCATTCCCGCATCCATCATTAGCCTAGCTACTTCTGCAATACGCCGAATATTTTCCACCCGGTCGGCATCGGTGAAGCCCAGGTCCTTGTTCAGGCCTTGGCGAACGTTGTCGCCATCGAGGATATAGGTGCGTTTGCCCAGTGCGAAAAGTTCTTTCTCCAGGGCGTTGGCGATGGTCGATTTTCCCGAGCCGGAAAGGCCGGTGAACCAGATGACCTTGCCTTTATGGCCATTGAGGCGTTCGCGGTCCTCGCGGGTAATGCTGAGTGCCTGGCGGTGTACGTTCTGTGCGCGGCGCAGGTTGTGGCGGATCATGCCGGCGGCGACGGTGTTGTGGGTGTATTTGTCGACCAGCAGGAATCCGCCCAGGGTGTTTGATTGAGCGTAGGTATCGAAAACCAGTGGCTTGCTCAATGCAAGGTTTGCTACTGCGATGTCGTTAAGCCGCAGTTGGCGGCACGATTCATGAGCTTGAGTGTTGACGTCTATGCGGTGCTTCAGTGCGGTAAGGCTGGCGCTGGCCCATTGGTTCGCCAGCTTGATCTCGTAGGAGCGGCCTATCAGGCCAGGCTCGTCGTGCATCCAGACCAGGGTGGCTTCGAACTGGTCGGTCATTTCCAGCGGTTGCTCAGCGCGAGCCAGTATGTCGCCTCTTGAGGAGTCGACTTCTCGGTCCAGCACCAACGTGATTGCATCACCCGGGTTGGCGCAGTCGAGATCACCGTTGGCGGTGACGATGCGTGAGATTTTGGCCGTTTGCCCGGAAGCCGTTACGCGCACTTCGTTGCCAACGGCTAGCTGGCCGGAGGCCAATGTGCCGCTGAAGCCTCGGAAGCTGGCATCCGGACGGTTGACCCATTGAACGGGGAAGACCGTTTTGAATGCCTTGGGGGGGCGAGGGTCGATGGTTTCCAGGCAGGCCATGAGGGTCGGGCCCTGGTACCAGGGCGTATGCGCCGAGCGTGAGGTGATGTTGTCGCCTCTGAGAGCCGACAATGGGATGGCGGTGATGCTGTCGAATCCCAATGGCTCAGCCGCTGTATTGAATGCAGCCAGGGTATCAGCGAACACCTGGGGGTCATACGCCACCAGATCCATCTTGTTGATGGCCAGGATGATGTGCTTTATGCCCACCAGTGACGCCAGGTAGGCGTGCCGGCGGGTTTGCGTCAGCACGCCCTGGCGCGCATCGACCAGCAGTACCGCAACGTCGGCGGTGGAGGCTCCTGTGATCATGTTGCGCGTGTACTGCTCGTGGCCAGGGGTGTCGGCCACGATGAATTTGCGATGCGGTGTGGAGAAGAAACGATAGGCCACATCGATGGTGATGCCCTGTTCTCGCTCGGCTGCCAGGCCATCCACGAGCAGAGCGAAGTCAATGTCGTTACCTTGCGTGCCGTGGCGTTTGGAGTCGGCCTGCAGCGTACTCAACTGATCGTCGAAGACCTGTTGGGCTTCCCACAGCAAGCGGCCGATAAGCGTGCTTTTGCCATCATCGACGCTACCGCAGGTGATAAAACGCAACAGGTCCTGATTGGCTTGCTGCTCGAGCCATTCGCTCAGTGTTGCCGTCTTGTGGGCGTGTTGTTCGGGCGAGGTGCTTTTCTTGAGGCGTGCCATCAGAAGTAGCCCTCTTGTTTTTTCTTCTCCATGGAGCCTGCGCTATCCGTATCGATTCGACGGCCCTGCCGTTCGGATTGTCGTGTGTTGATGATTTCCAGCAGGATGTCTTCCGGCGTCTGCGCTTCTGACTCCACGGCTCCTGTAAGCGGGTAACAGCCTAGTGTGCGAAAACGCACTTTGCGCATCTGAATTTCTTCGCCGGGCAGCAGTTTGCAGCGCTCATCGTCGACCAGCATGATCATCTCGGGACGCACGACTACAGGCCGCAACTTGGCAAAGTACAGGGGCACCATGGGGATGTTTTCCATGTAGATGTAGTGCCAGATATCGAGTTCAGTCCAGTTCGACAGGGGAAATACTCGAATGCTGGCATCCTGGCTTTTACGGGTGTTGTAGAGGTTCCAGAGTTCCGGGCGCTGGCTTTTCGGATCCCAGCGCTGGGTTGCGCTGCGAAACGAGAAGATGCGCTCCTTGGCGCGGGATTTTTCTTCATCGCGGCGCGCGCCACCAAACACGAGGTCAAATTTGTACTTGTCCAGCGCCTGCTTGAGCCCTTCGGTTTTGGTGATGTCGGTATGCAGCGAAGAGCCATGATCGAAAGGGTTGATATTCTTTTCGATGGCTTCCGGGTTGGTGTGTACCAGCAAGTCCATGCCGCTTTCACGTGCTATGAAATCACGGAACAGATACATCTCCTGAAACTTCCAGCGCGTGTCTACGTGCAGTAACGGAAAGGGTGGCGGTGAGGGGAAGAAGGCCTTGCGGGCAAGGTGGAGCATCACGCCACTGTCTTTGCCGATGGAATAGAGCATCGCCGGATTCTGCGCCTCGGCTACCGCCTCACGGATGATGTGAATGCTCTCTGCTTCCAGGCGCTTGAGGTGCGGGGATAGTTCGGATACCGCCTCTGCGGGCATTGAATCGAACCGGTGGAGCTTGAGATGAGGCGGTAGCACCGGCTGGTAGACCTGCACGCAGCAGTGGATGTCAGGCATCTCGTCCGCGTTGCGCATCGAGGCTACCAACGAGCCATGCGGAAACACCGCGACGGGCTTGCCGATGTGTTGTTGCAATGCGACACAGGCCGTACGAATTGTCTCCCGCGCGACATTTGCCAATGGCACCCAGAAGCGCGCGCCCCTGGCATCGTTTGCGTGCAGACAGGGCTTTCCGCTGGGTAGCGGGCTCAGTTGAACGAACAGCACTCTATCGCGGCGTTTGCGCGCTTGCTCCATGGCCCAGGCCAGTACGATTCTGTTGGGGGCGCGGCCATGCTCGTCTTGCAGTGCTTCTTCAGCCAATTCAGCAGGCAGCAGACCCTGAGCGTTCAGGCGGCGCTCGGCGGTGCGCTTGGTATCGGCCTCGCCGCACGCTTTGAGGTGTTCGTAGGCGAGATGGGTATCCCAGACCTGTTCGGCCTCGAGCCCGGTAAAATCACCTGCAGAGGCTGTCGTAGTTTGGGTCATATTGATTCCGGGCAATAAAAATCGCGTGATAAGATTCGCTGATCAAATTAAATCACAGGGATTTACATTATGCGACAGCGTGTATCGATCGACTTGGCTGCTCTTTTGTTGCCAATCGCTCGTCAGGCGGGTGATGCCATCATGTCGATTTACAGCAGCGGGCAGAGCGGTGTTCGTGAGAAGGCAGATCACAGTCCGGTTACCGAGGCTGACTTGGCCGCTCACGTTGTCTTGACCAACGCCCTTGGTTCTTTGCCGCCCGGCTATCCAGTGGTGTCGGAAGAAGATGAGCGTTCGCTGGCGCATCGCAATGGCTCGGGGCGCTTTTGGTTGATCGATCCACTTGATGGCACCAAGGAATTCATTGCGCGTAATGGCGAGTTCACGGTCAATATCGCTCTCATCGATCAGGGCCGCAGTGTGTTGGGTGTGGTCTATGCACCTGCTATCGACTGCATGTATTGGGGTGGCGCCGGCCTGGGTGCATTCAGAGAGACAGCCGCAGGTACGCAGCCGATCAAGGTCAGCGCGGCTGAACCGGATGATGGTTGCCGCGTTGTGGCCAGCAAGAGCCATCTGAACGAAGAAACGCAGGCATTCATCGAGCGGCTTGGATCGGTCAGTCTGATACAGGCTGGCAGCTCTTTGAAATTTTGCCGAGTGGCGGAGGGGGTGGCTGATATCTATCCGCGCCTGGCGCCTACCTGTGAGTGGGACACTGCGGCTGCGCAGGCGGTGCTTGAAGGCGCAGGGGGCGTAGTGCTGGATCGGGAGGGTAATCCCCTGCGCTACGGCAAACCCGATGTTCTGAACCCCTCGTTCGTGGCTGCGCGCAACGCCGTGCTGATCCCTGCATGATTGATTGGACATATTCACTGGCAGGTGCGCTGACCGGTTTTGTCGTCGGATTGACGGGGGTTGGCGGCGGCGCCTTGATGACGCCAATCCTGCTGCTGGTATTTGGGGTGTCGCCAGTCACTGCAATTGCAACCGATCTGTGGTTTGCCGCCATTACCAAGCTGGTGGGCGCGCGTATTCATCATGCCAACGGCCAGGTGGACTGGCAGGTAGCCAAGCGTTTGTGGTTGGGCAGCCTGCCCCTGGCCTTGTTCGTCGTAGTGCTGGTGAGCCTGGGCGCGCAGGTGGCCAAGGTGGAATGGCTAAGCAAGGCAATTGGCGTGGTGGTTTTGATCACTGCCGTGGGGCTGTTGGCGGCGCCGAGGTTGATGGCATATGCCCGAAACCGTCGCGTCAGCCAGGCAGAGCGCTTCAAGGCCGTGCAGCCTGTCCTGACCGTGGTTTCAGGCGCGGTGCTGGGGCTCTGTGTGGCCTTGACCTCTGTTGGCGCTGGCGCGCTGGGTAGTGTGATGCTGTTGTTTCTCTACCCTCTGCGCATGACTCCCCATCGCCTGGTGGCCACCGATATCGTGCATGCCATTCCGCTCGCTGTCGTTGCGGGGCTGGGTTATCTGTTTGCCGGGATGGTGGATGGGTGGATGTTGATCAGCCTGTTGCTGGGTTCGGTCCCGGCGGTGCTGCTGGGGAGCTTGCTGGCCGGAAAAATCACCGGGCGCTGGATTCAGATCGGGTTGGCGCTGGTCCTGATGGTGGCAGGCGTAAAGGTGCTCGCATGACGTTCGCCGGCGCGTATCTGCTGATGCGTGTGTCGGGACAAGTTGGCTCAAGCTGCGGCGGTGTCCCGGTTAAGGGAGCACCTTCTGGCCTGTCTGCTGCGTAGTCCCTGGCAGCTATTTGATCAGGCCAGGTAGCGTTTTTCAAAACTACGCATGATGTCGGCATGTCAGGCATCGCCTGAAGACCCCGATGGGCGTGTCTTCAGGGGCGCGTTTGGTTCGGAAGGTGCTGTAGCAGGTTGGCCGGCTGGTTTTGCGGATTGCCGCTTTCCAGGTGTCGGAGAGTTATTGCGAGAGTTGCCATGTGTTCCCCGAGATGTGCTCGGTACGGGGCTGTACCGAAACTCCAGCTCGGGAACATCCGATTACGGGTTTAGGAAGTTCCAAAGCCCGTAACGGCTTGATGTAGATGGTGCCGGCACCAGGAGTCGAACCCGGGACCTACTGATTACAAGTCAGTTGCTCTACCAGCTGAGCTATACCGGCATTGTGGGGGCGCCATTATATCCATTCGTCAGCCTGAGTAAAGCCACCTTCGAGCCAGGTTTTTCCGGGCTCGGCTATCAGCAGCTTTCGGCTTATGCACAAAGAGAAGGCGTATCCGATAGCCGCGCACCGGCTCTGTGCGCTGGATCACGATTTTTCGCAAGTCATTGTTTTTGCTATAGCTTTGAGTGCTGTACGAAAAATGATCAGATGTCTACGAGGCAATTCCCAAGTGGCTTTGCAGCATTTGCCCAGAAAGGATCAACAGAGTTATCCACAGCTTCTGTGCGCAACTCAGGCGCGCTCGGCCAGCAGTAGCAAGTTGCGCGGGCTTAGTTGGTAATCACAGAAGGTGCCCAGCTTCACCTTGTAGCCCTGGTCCTGCAGATACAGGGCGCGGTCGAGCAGCAGCCAGAGTTCCAGTGGCCGGCGGAACAGGTTGCGCAGCAGTTCCAGATTGCGCACTTCGGCCAGGCGTTGCCAGCCGCGAGCTTCCAAGGCCGGCCAGTCCTGCTCGCCAGGCAGTGGCACGTCGCGCAGCTCGGCGAGGTCATGACAGAAGCTGGCGAACGGTTTGTTGAACCAGTCGCTGGGCAGTGATGGCGTTGGCAGGTAGTCATCGATACCACGTAGCTGACGTTGCAGCAGATCGAAAGCCAGGCGCCAGGCCATCGACTGATTGCGTTGTCTGCGCACGCGGGCACCAGCCGTGACGGTTTCGCTCAGCGGCAGGCCGAGGTCATCGCGGGATAGTTGCAGGCCTGAGCCCTGCGCCGCTGCCGACAGCGGCTGGTAGTGCATGCCGGCGATGCGGTTGTAGCAGCAGGGCGCTACCGCCAGTTGCGGGCATCCGTTGCGGCTGGCCAGTTGCAGCAGGCGTACATGCAGGTCGCCGCAGGCGTGCAGGGCCACGGGAGTATGTTCTTTCGTCAGGCGTTCGTTGCAGTCATCGGCAAGCACATCCTGCTTTAGATGTGCGGCGTTCAGTCCAAGGCGGTTGCTCAGTGCGCTGCCGGACTCGATCAGCGCCGGATCGTATTCCAGGCAGGTCAGGTGTTGATCATCCTGAGTCAGCCAACGACCGAGGTGGCCTTTGCCGGAGCACCAGTCGAGCCAGTGCGTGGGGCGCTGGCGAAACTGCAGGTGACTGGCAAAGGCCTGGATCTGCGCCAGCTTCCTGCCGGGTACATCGACGCTCAAGGCGTGTGCGCGCGGTGGACTGTCCAGGCTCGGAATCTCACCCAACTGACTGAGCGCCTGCGCCTGGCGGGCCAGGTCGGGAAAGGGCGCTGGTGCAGAGAGTGCGAAGGGGCTGTTGTCGCTGGCCTCAGCCTGTTCCAGGGAGCGGCCGCGCAGCCAGGTAGCAAGTGCCGCCAGCTCTGCTTCCCAAGGCAGTTGCAGGTGATGAAACGGGCGCGGGCGCCACAGCGCCTGATGCTGAAGAAGAAAGCTGTCCAGGGCCCGGAAGCGAGCGAGCAGATCGCCAGAGGTAAGGATGGGATCGGACATGGCGTTCATGCGTCTGGTTGAACCGGGCTGCCAAGTGGGCCGCCCGATTGGCTTAGCGACCCTGGCAGGCGTCGACGCGCAACCAGCGCTCCAGCAGGCGGAAGGCGCGCACCAGAACGAAGGCGATGACCAGGTAGAACAGGCCTGCGGCAAAGAAGATCTCCACCGGCAGATAGGTGCGCGCGATGATGGTGCGCGCCATGCCGGTAAGCTCGAGCAGCGTCACGGTGCTGGCCAGGGCGCTGGCCTTGAGCATCAGGATCACTTCGTTGCTGTAGGCCGGCAGACCGATGCGTGCTGCACGCGGCAGGACGATGTAGAACATGGTCTTGGCTCGCGACATGCCCAGCGCGCGCGCCGCTTCTACTTCACCGGGCGGCACGGCCTGAATGGCGCCGCGCAGGATTTCGGCGATATAGGCGGCGGTGTGCAGGGTCATGGTGATGATCGCGCACCAGTACGGCGAGCGCAGGTAGGGCCAGAGTGGGCCCTGGCGCACGGCGTCGAATTGCGCCAGGCCGTAGTAGACCAGGAACAACTGCACCAGCAGTGGTGTGCCGCGGAAGAAGAAGATGTAGCCATAGGGCAGGGCGCGCACGTACCAGTGCTTGGACGCGCGAGCTATACCCATCGGCAGTGCGAGGATCAGGCCGGCGACGACCGCGATAGCCACCAGTTCCAGGGTCAGCAGCGCGCCTTCGGACAGGCGCGGCAGCCACTTGATGATGACGGTCCAGTTCAGGCTGGAAAGGCTCGACCAAAGCGCGTAGGCGACGAGAAGGCCTGCTGCGAGCCAGGCGACGATAGCGGCGTTCTTTCTCATGAGGCGCTCCGGACGAAGCCGCGACTGGCGCGCTTCTCAAGGAAATACAGGCCGATCATGGCGAGAACGGTCAGGCCCAGATAAATGAAGGCTGCAACCATATAGAAGGTGAAGGGCTCCTTGCTGGCGGTCACCGCAATCTGCGAGCGGCGCATGATTTCCTCCAGGCCGATCACCGATACCAGCGCGGTGTCCTTCATCAGAATCATGAACAGGTTGCCCAGGCCGGGCAGGGCGATGCGCCACATCTGCGGCAGGATCAGCTTCCAGAGAATGCGCGCCTTGGACATGCCCAGGGCCATGCCGGCTTCGCGGTGGCCCTTGGGTATGGCCAGGATGGCGCCACGGAACACCTCGGTGGCGTAGGCGCCGAAACACAGGCCAAGGGCGATGGTGCCCGCAGCGAAGGCGGAGAGTTCGAGGCTCTCGACACCAAGCAGGTCGGCCAGGCTGCGCATCAGGCCAACCGTGCCGAAATAGATCAGCAGCACCCAGAGCAGTTCGGGCACGCCGCGCACGAGGGTGGAATAGCTGCCGCCGAGCCACTGCAGCGGCTTGTACGGCGAAGTCTTGGCCAGCGCGCCGAGCAGGCCGAGCACCAGACCTACAGCCAGCGCGCAAAGCGCCAGTTGGATGGTCATCAGGGTGCCGGCGGCCAGGGCGGGGCCGAATCCGTGGAGTTCGAAAATCATCGGAGGGCTCGGGCAACTGCGCCGCCCAATGGGCGACGCAATGCCTTCAGGTCATCAATAGATGCTGAACGGGAAGTACTTGTCGTTGATCTGCTTGTAGGTGCCGTCTTCGATGATGGCTTGCAGAGCGGTGTTCAGCTTCTCGCGCAGCGGGTCGCCCTTGCGCACGGCGATGCCGATCTTGTCGTTGTCGAATACCGGGTCGCCCTTGAACTCGAAGGCCTTGCCGGCGTCGCTCTTGAGCCATTCCCAGTTGACGAAGGTGTCAGCCAGCACGCCATCGAGACGGCCGGAAGCCAGGTCGAGGTAGGCGTTTTCCTGAGTGTCATACAGCTTGATGTCGACCACCTTGTCCAGGTTGTCTTCCAGCCAGGTGCCGGCGATGGTGGCGCGCTGCGCACCGATCACCTTGCCTTTTAGACTGGCAGCATCGGTTTTGAAGTCGCTGGTTTTAGGTGCGATGAACTGCAGCTTGTTGGTGTAGTAGGGCTCGGTGAAATCGACCGCTGCCTGACGCTCTTCGGTGATCGACATCGAAGCGATCAGGAAGTCGAACTTCTTGGCGTTCAGGGCCGGGATGATGCCATCCCAGTCGGACGTGACCACTTCGCATTCGGCCTGCATCTTGGCGCACAGCGCCTGGCCGATTTCCACGTCGAAGCCGGTGACCTTGCCACTGGCGTCGATCAGGTTGAAGGGCGGGTAGGCGCCTTCGGTGCCGAGTTTCAGTTTGTCAGCTGCGACAGCGCTGGTGCCGAAAGCCAGGGTAGCGGCTGCGGCCAGCAGGATCTTCTTATAGTTCTGCATGCATGTTGCTCCGTGTTAGCGATTGCTGGACATGAATTGTTTACAGCGTGCCGAGTTCGGGTTGTCAAACACCTGGGCGGGTGGCCCTTGTTCCTCGACCAGGCCCTGGTGGAGAAACACCACCTCGCTGGAAACCTGGCGAGCGAAACTCATTTCATGGGTCACCAGCAGCATGGTGCGACCCTCGTCGGCAAGCGCGCGAATCACATTAAGCACTTCTTGTACCATCTCCGGGTCGAGCGCCGAAGTCGGCTCGTCGAACAGGATCACCTTCGGCTGCATGGCCAGGGTGCGGGCGATGGCCGCGCGTTGCTGCTGGCCGCCGGAAAGCTGGTTGGGGTAGACGTGACGTTTGTCGGCGATACCGACCTTGGCCAGCAGCGCTTCGGCCACCTCGATGGCCTCGGCCTTGCTCTGGCCAAGTACACGACGCGGCGCCTCGATGATGTTGTCGAGCACGCTCATGTGCGGCCACAGATTGAAATTCTGGAAGACGAAACCGATCTCGCTGCGCAGGCGATTGATCTGCCTGTTGTCGGCGGCAACCAGCTCACCGTTCTTCGCGGCCTTGAGCTTGAGCTCCTCGCCAGCGACGAAAATCTGACCCTTGTGCGGGTTTTCCAGCAGATTGATGCAGCGCAGGAAGGTGGACTTGCCGGAGCCGGAAGAACCGAGAATGGAAATGACGTCGCCGTCTTTGGCGGTCAGGGAAATACCCTTGAGCACTTCGAGATCGCCGTAGCGCTTGTGCAGGTTGCGGATTTCCAGCGCGGGCGTCGCCTCGGCCATGGGGTGGTGTCCTCTTCTTCTTCGAATGCGCTCCGGCGTACGGCGGGCCGTCCTGGCTGGCGGCCAAGCTAGCATAGCGTTTCCGTGACCGCCAAGCCGTTTGCTGGCCCATGGCTTGCTCTATGGTCAGGGTGTCGCCTGGTTACAGCAGGTTGTCGCGCAGATGCAAAACGGGTCGATCAGCTTGCGTCGCTCAAATACAGCTCGGCCATGTCATCGAGGTGCAGCTCATGTTTGGGCAATGCGTTGAAGATGTCACTCGTATTTACCGCTGAGCTCACCCGTATTTGAGGTGATATAGCGATTATTCGGTTGCCGGCTAGGGGGCGGGCAGTCCCTGGCACTACGCTGGATTTAAGGCTGGGCGGCCGATAGGCCAGCGGGTAGTCTTGCGGTTTTATTTTTCCGCGTATTTGGAGTTGTTGCGTGAACACGGAGAATCATTCCCAGACTGCCGCCTTTCTCTGGTCGATTGCCGACCTGCTACGCGGGGACTTCAAGCAATCTCAGTACGGCCGCATCATCCTGCCGTTCACCCTGCTGCGGCGGATGGAGTGTGTGCTGGAGCCGACCAAGGAAGCGGTGATCCGTGAGTCCTATGCGCAGGAAGGCCGGCCTGATCTGGTGCGTGAGCGGCTGTTGCTGCGTGCGGCCGGCCAGCAGTTCTTCAATGCCTCCAAGCTGACCCTGGGCACGCTGTCCGACACCCAGACCGCCGCCGACCTGATGAGCTACGTGCAGTCCTTCAGCAAGGACGCGCGCGAGATCTTCGAGCACTTCCACTTCGAAGACTTCGTGCAGCAGCTCGCCGCCGCCAACCTGCTGTATCAGGTGGTGCAGCGCTTTGCCGCCACCGATCTGAGCCCCGAGCGCATCAGCAACTTCGGCATGGGCATCATCTTCGAAGAGCTGATCCGCAAGTTCGCGGAAAGCTCCAACGAAACCGCCGGGGAGCACTTCACCCCGCGCGATATCGTGCACCTGACCACCTCGCTGGTGATCACCGGGCAGGACGACAAGCTCAAGCCCAACAGCATCGTCACCATCTACGACCCGACTGCCGGCACCGGCGGCTTCCTCTCCGAGGGCGACGAGTACATTCAGTCCATCAGCCAGCAAGTCACCGTGTCGCTGCACGGCCAGGAGCTCAACCCCGAGTCCTATGCCATCTGCAAGGCGGACATGCTGATCAAGGGCCAGGACGTCACCAGCATCAAGCTGGGCAACACCCTGTCCGACGACCAGCTGGCCGACAGCCGCTTCGACTTCATGCTCAGCAACCCGCCGTTCGGCGTGGAGTGGAAGAAGGTACAAAAGCAGATCACCGACGAGCACACGGAAAAAGGCTTCAACGGCCGCTTCGGCCCTGGCCTGCCGCGTGTGTCCGATGGCTCGCTGCTGTTCCTGCTGCACCTGGTCAGCAAGATGCGCGACCCGCGTGAAGGCGGCTCGCGTATCGGCATCATCCTCAACGGCTCGCCGCTGTTTACCGGCGGCGCCGGTTCGGGCGAGTCGGAAATTCGCCGCTACCTGCTGCAGAACGATCTGGTCGAAGCCATCATCGCCCTGCCCACCGACATGTTCTACAACACCGGCATCGCCACCTATGTGTGGGTGCTGAGCAACCACAAGGCCGCCGTGCGCCTGGGCAAGGTGCAGTTGATCGACGGCAGCCAGCACTTTGCCAAGATGCGCAAATCGCTGGGCAGCAAGCGCCAGTACCTCACCGAGGAGCAGATCGACGAGCTGGTGCGCCTCTATGGCCGCTTCGAGGAAACCCCGCAGAGCAAAATCTTCCCCGTCGAAGCCTTCGGCTACCGGCGCATCACCGTCGAGCGCCCGCTGCGCCTGAACTTCCAGACCAGCGCTGAGCGCATCAAGAAAGTGCTGGAAGAAAAAGCCATCGAGAAGATGGACGCCCCGGCCCGCCAGCGCCTGATCGAAGCCCTGCAGGCCATGGACGAAAGCCAGCTGCATCGCAACCGCGAGCAGTTCAGCAAGCTGCTGAAGAAGGCGCTCAGCGCTCATGACGTATCGCCCAGCACGCCCGAGCTGAAGGCCATCCTCAATGCCCTGAGTGAGCGTGATCCCGAGGCGGATATCTGTATGGTCAAGGGCCAGCCGGAAGCCGACACCGGCCTGCGCGATAACGAGAACGTGCCGCTGGGTGAGTCGGTGTACGACTACTTCGAGCGTGAAGTAAAACCACACGTACCGGATGCCTGGATCGACGAGAGCAAGACAGATGCGCAGGACGGCGAAGTCGGCGTCGTTGGCTTCGAAATTCCCTTCAACCGCCACTTCTACGTATTCCAGCCGCCGCGCTCGCTGGCCGAGATCGACCGCGACCTGAAAGCCTGCACCGACCGCATAAAGCAGATGATCGAGGGGCTGTCGGCATGAGTTTTCCTGCTTATCCGGTTTGCAAAGACTCCGGGGTTGATTGGTTGGGCGAAATTCCTAAAGGGTGGAGCATTAAGCCTCTTTGGGCTTTGTTTCGGAGGCATAAGCTTACGGGGTTTCCTGATGAGCAATTGCTATCTGTTTATCGCGACTATGGCGTCATTCCAAAAGCTTCGCGCGATGACAACTTCAACAAGCCTTCAGACGATTTGGGTGCGTATCAACTTGTTCAAGTTGGTGATTTGGCGATTAATAAAATGAAGGCATGGCAAGGTTCCGTAGGAATATCTAGCCACAAAGGAATCGTCAGCCCGGCCTACCATGTTTATGCGCCTGGTCACTCAGAAGCGCCTCAATATCTACATCATCTTTTTCGGTGCAATGAGTACATAGCGGGTTATCTAGCGAACTCGAAGGGTATCCGCGTAAACCAGTGGGACTTGGAGCCACAGCAGCACTCACGCATGGCTGTATTGCTACCCTCATTTCAAGAGCAAAACCAAATCGCCCGCTTCCTAGACCACGAAACCGCCCGCATCGACGCGCTGATCGAAGAGCAGCAGCGCCTGATCGAACTGCTCAAGGAGAAGCGCCAGGCCGTGATCTCCCGCGCCGTTACCAAAGGCCTCGACCCGACGGTGCCGATGAAAGACTCTGGCGTGGAGTGGCTAGGCGAGGTGCCGGCGCACTGGATAGTCCGTAAAGTATCGGTCGATTTTCTAGCCTCAAAAGGCCCAAGAGGAGCGCTACTCACGAAAGAGTATTGCCATGAACACGCTGGGGAATACCCCGTTTACAGTGGCCAAACTGAGAATGGTGGCATCCTGGGAGAGATTGCGGATTTTGATATCGACCTTGGTGCTGAGGGGGCAGTTCTTTCAACAACGGTTGGCGCAAAGGCAATGTCCGTGATGCATATCTCGGGACGTATTAGCCTTTCTCAGAACTGCATGATTATTCGGCCGCTCAGTTCTCATGTGAAGGTGAGGTTCTTTTTTTATCACTTTCAACCTCTGTTCTCCTTAGAGCGACGGATGATCCCTGACCATATGCAGCCATCTTTCCGTATGGAGGACCTCTACTCATTTAGAGTCGCTGTACCTCCGGTAAGTGAGCAAAACCAGATAGCTGAATATCTCGACGCTGCTGTAAATCTATTCGATGAGTTGATCGGTGAGGGAGACAACGGCATTGCTCTGCTCCAAGAGCGCCGCTCCGCCCTTATCTCCGCCGCCGTCACCGGCAAAATCGATGTGCGCGGCTGGCAACCCCCGGCCAGCAGCCAAGCCCACGAACCAGCTATAGCAGAGGCGATGTAAATGGCGGACAGCAAGGAAGCGCCTGACCTGCCGGCCACAAGCCAGCAGATTCAGCTGTTTACCTCGGCCGATGGGCAGGCACAGCTGCAGGTCGCCCTGGAGCACGACACGCTTTGGCTGAGCCAGGCGCAAATGGGCGAACTGTTCGATACCACGCCTGAAAACGTGCTGATGCACCTGAAAAATATCTTCAACGATGGCGAGTTGGTCGAGCTGGCAACCACTAAGGATTTCTTAGTGGTTCGTCAGGAAGGTGCCCGCCAGGTGCGTCGGCGCATCAAGCACTACAGCCTGGATGCCATCATTTCGGTGGGTTATCGCGTGAGTTCCAGGCGGGCTACCCAGTTCCGCCAGTGGGCTACGCGGGTGTTGCAGGCGCATCTGGTCGAGGGTTACACCCTCAATCAGCGCCGTCTTGCGGAGCGCGGTATCGAGTTCGAACAGGCGCTGAGCCTGTTGTCGCGCACCCTGGCCAACCAGCAATTGGTCAGCGAGCAGGGGCGCGCCGTGCTGCAGGTAATCGGCGACTATGCCCGCAGTTGGAGCCTGTTGCAGGGCTTTGATGAGCAAAGCCTGCAAGAGCAGAGCGCACGTCAGACCGACATGCGCGCCCTGGCGCTTGACGATGTGTTGGCGGCCATCGCGCAGTTGAAGGCCACGCTGATGGCCAAGGGCGAGGCGACCGAGCTGTTCGGCCAACTGCGCGGCGATGGCCTGGCTTCGGCCATTGCCACTATCGAGCAGGGCTTTGCTGATGACTGGTTCTACCCCAACGTGGCCAGCCGCGCGGCGAATCTGCTGTATTTCGTCATCAAGAACCATCCGCTGGCCGATGGCAACAAGCGCAGTGGTTCGTTTTTGTTTCTCTGGTATCTGCAACTGAACCAGCACCTGCTGGCGCGCCCGGTGGAGCAGTTGATCAACGACAACACGCTGGTGGCGCTGGCACTGTTGGTGGCCGAGAGCCTGCCTGAACAGAAAGAACTGATGGTGCGCCTGGTGGAGCATTTCGTGCTGCTGAGGCCGCTTTAAAGAACAACACGCACATTGCCGAGCAAGGAGCATAGAGCGTTATGGCGGATAGCCGGGAAGCCCAGTTTCAACACGACATCATCACCGCCATGGTCGCCCAGGGCTGGCTGACCGGCCCGGCCAGTGGCTATGACCGGCGTACTGCGTTGTATACCGAGGACTTTCTCGGTTACTTCAAGGCCGCTTGGCCCGAGCGCTGGGACAAGTTCGCCAAGGCCAACCCGAACAACCCGGACGGCGTGCTGGTGCAAAAGCTGGTGCGCGAACTGGAGCAGGACAGCACCCTGGATGTACTGCGCCACGGCTTCAAGCTGCCGGGGGTGAAGATCGAGACGTGCAGCTTCAAGCCCGACCACGGCATGAACCCGGACACCCTCAAGCGCTACCAGTGCAATCGCCTGCGCGTGGTGCCGGAGGTTTCGTATTCACCTCACTACCGGGAAGGGGAGTACAACCCGCGTCTGGATCTGGTGCTGTTCGTCAACGGCATCCCCACCGCCACGCTGGAGCTGAAAAGCGAGTTTAAGCAGAGCGTGGAAAACGCCAAGCGTCAGTACCGCCAGGATCGTCCGGTCAAAGACCCGCTGGCGCGCAAACCCGAGCCGCTGCTGACCTTCAAGCGTGGCGCGCTGGTGCATTTTGCCGTGAGCCAGGATGAGGTGGCGATGACCACCCAGCTGGCCGGCAAGGAGACCTTCTTCCTGCCGTTCAACCTCGGCAGCCTCGACGGCGGCGCCGGTAACCCGCCGGCGCCGGATGACAGCCAGTACGCCACCGGCTACCTGTGGCAGCGCCTGTTCCAGCCCGATGCCTGGCTCAAGGTGCTGGGGCGTTTCCTGCACCTGGAAAAGAAGACCCGTGAGGATGCCGACGGTAAACGTGTCACCAAAGAGACACTGATCTTCCCGCGCTATCACCAGTGGGAAGTGGTCAACAGGCTGATCGACACCACTCGCAGCGAGGGGCCAGGCAGGCGTTACCTGATCCAGCACAGCGCCGGCTCGGGCAAGTCCAACTCCATTGCCTGGACTGCGCACCAACTGGCTTCGCTCTACGATGCCGAGGGCCAGCGCCTGTTCAATTCGGTGATCGTGATTACCGACCGCACCGTGCTGGACAAGCAGCTGCAGGACACCATCTACCAGTTCGAGCACGCCCAGGGCGTGGTCAAGCGCATCACCCGCGATGTCGGCAGCCAGAGTAAGTCCGAGCAGCTGGCCGAGGCGCTGGCCGAGCAGACACGCATCATCATCGTCACCATCCAGACCTTCCCGGCGCTGTTCGACGCGCTGGACAAATATCCCAAGCTGGCCAGCGGGCGCTATGCGGTGATCGCCGACGAGGCGCATTCCTCACAGACCGGCTCGTCGGCCAGCAAACTCAAGCAGATTCTCGGCAGCGATGCCTCCGGCTCTGATAAAGCAGAACCTGAGGAGATCAGCGCCGAAGAACTGTTAGACGCCGCTGTGGCTGCGCGTGCGCCCAACGAGCGCATCAGCTACTACGCCTTTACCGCTACGCCCAAGCCCAAGACTCTGGAGCTGTTCGGGCGCGTACCCGACCCGACATTGCCGGCCAGTGCCGACAACAAGCCCGAGGCCTTTCACCTGTACTCCATGCGCCAGGCCATCGAAGAAGGTTTCATCCTCGATGTGCTGCGCAACTACACCACCTACAGCACCGCCTGGAAGATCGCCCACCCGGATGGCGACGACGAGGAAGTGGACTCGAAGAAGGCGCGCATGAAACTGGCGCGCTGGGTGCGTCTGCACCCGTACAACATCAGCCAGAAGGTGGAGGTGATCGTCGAGCACTTCCGCGCCAATATCCGCCACCTGCTGGGTGGCCAGGCCAAGGCCATGGTGGTCACCGGCAGCCGGCAGGAGGCGGTGCGCTACCAACTGGCGGTGCAGGCCTACGTGAAGCAGATGGGCTACGGCGACGTGCATCCGCTGGTGGCCTTTTCCGGCAGCGTGATGCCGGATGGGGTGATTCCCGACGAGGTGACGGAAAGCAGCAGCCTGCTCAACCCCGGCCTGAACGGGCGTGACCTGGCTGAAGCCTTCGACACCCAGGACTTCAACGTGATGATCGCGGCCAACAAGTACCAGACCGGCTTCGATCAGCCCAAGCTGTGCGCCATGTACGTGGACAAGAAGCTCCAAGGCGTGGACTGCGTACAAACCCTGTCGCGCCTGAATCGTACCTTTGGCGGCAGCAAGCCGACCTTCATCCTCGACTTCTTCAACGACGCCAAGGACATTCTCGAGGCCTTCCTGCCGTACTACACCAAGGCCGAGCTGACCGATGTGACCGACCCGCAGCTCATCTATGACCTGCAGAAGAAGCTGGATGCCGAGGGCGTCTACCACTGGGAAGAAGTGGCGGCGTTCGCCATCGCCTTTTTCGACCCCAAGGCCGCCGCCAGCAAGCTCAGTTATTACTGCGCGCCGGCCAAGGAGCGTTTTGCCAAGCGCTACAAGTTGGCCCAGGAGTCACGCCAGCATGCGCTGGACTTCAAACGTACCGCCGAGCGCAGCGGCGACAGCGTGGGCTTGAAGAAGGCTGAGGCGGCAATCAAGGAAGCCGGCGAGCAGATCGATCAGCTCGATCTGTTCCGCAAGAACCTGCAGAGCTTCGTGCGCCTGTACGAATTCCTCTCGCAGATCATTCCCTATGAGGATCGCGAGCTGGAGCAGCTGTGCGTGTATGCCAAGCACCTGTATCCGCTGCTGCGTATTGATCGCCTGGATCAGGATGACGTAGACCTTGGTGAGTTGCAGTTGAGCCATTACCGCCTTCGCAAGCGCGCTGAACATCAGTTGCGGCTGAGCGAGGAGCAAGGCCATTACGGGCTCGATCCAGCGAGTGCGCTAGGCAGCGGCAAGGCCCATGACCCGGAGAAGAAGCGGCTATCGGAAATCATCGACGCACTGAACGATATATTTGGTGCGGAAGTGAGCGATGAGGACCAACTGCAGTTCCTCACCGGCATCGCCAAGCGCATCAGCCGCCAGGAAGATGTCATGGCTCAGGTCAACAACCACTCGGTCGAGCAGGTGATGCATGGTCTGTTCCCCAAGCGCGTGTTGGACTCCGTGTTGGATGCCATGACCGACAACGAAAAGATGTCGCTGGAAGTACTGGATAACGAGACCAAGAGCCGGGCGTTTGCGTTGGTGATTTTGAAGATGCTGACGCAACAGACTGGCTTCGAAGAAAGCCGCCTGCGCGGTGTGTGAGCGCCGAAAGGGGAAAGGGAGTAGAGATGGCAATTCCGGATTTTCAGAGCGTGATGCGCCCCGTGCTGGCCACTGTGCAGGATGGTGCGCCGCTGCCGCTCAACGAGTTGCGTGAGCGCGTGGCCGAGCATTTTCAGCTGACCGAGGAAGAGCGCAAGGAGCGCCTTCCTTCAGGCCATCAGACGGTGATCAACAACCGTGTGGGCTGGGCGCGTACCTACCTGAACAAGGCCGGCCTGTTGTGTATTCCGGCCAAGGGCATGGTGCAGATTACCGCGCGTGGCCGGGATACCCTTCTCAGCGGTCCGCAGCGCATCACTGTGAGCTGGTTGAAGCAATTCCCTGAGTTCGCCGACTTCCATACCGCCAAGCCGCAGGCTGCTGATGCACCGGCCATTTTGGCGCTCGATGCCGCAGAGACGACGCCGGATGAGCAATTGGTCGAGGCTCATCAGGCTCTTGTGCAGTCGCTGGCCGATGAGCTTTTGGCGCAGGTGCGGGCGGCGACGCCAGGCTTCTTCGAGCAACTGGTGGTCGATCTGATGTTGGCCATGGGTTACGGCGGCTCGCGCAAGGAAGCCGGCAAGGCGACCCAGGCCACCAACGATGATGGTATCGACGGCATCATCAAGGAAGACAAGCTTGGCCTTGACGTGATCTATCTGCAGGCCAAGCGCTGGAGCAACACCGTACACCGGCCCGAAATCGACAAGTTCATCGGTGCTCTGACGCGCCAGCGAGCTCGCAAGGGCGTTTTCATAACCACTTCGGACTTCTCCACGGGCGCACGCGAAGCGGCCTTGGGGCTGGATATCAAAGTGGTGCTGATCGACGGCGTTGAGTTGGCGCGCCTGATGGTGGAGAACAACCTGGGGGTGAGCGTCAAGCAGGTGTACGAGGTGAAGCAGCTCGACAGCGACTATTTCGCTGAAGAGTGACGGTGACGAGAGAGCTGGGCTTAAGCGGCTTCCCGTGAAAACGCAGGCAATAAAAAACCGGCTCAAAGGCCGGTTTTTTATTGCCTTCAGAAGGTACTTAAACCATCTGAAGTCTGTATATGGTGCCCAGGGACGGAATCGAACCGCCGACACGGGGATTTTCAATCCCCTGCTCTACCAACTGAGCTACCTGGGCCAACGGGGCGCTATTAGACGGATTTGAAGGATCAGTGTCAAGCGCGGGTTTGAAAAATATTTAATTATTTCGGGCGCTTAGGCTCGTGACGGGTAGGGGGCACCGTGCGCACCGCGCTCGAGAGCCGACGGCTGGTGTGTGGGGATACCAGTCCTTGTCGCGGCTAAAGCCCCTCCCACAAGCATTCTTATTCGCTTGGCGGTACGTAGCCTTCGGCCTGGGCGTATTCCTCGCCGGAGAGGAATTTGTCCATCTCGGTTTGCAGGAACTTGCGGTCCTCGGCGTTCATCATGTTCAGGCGACGCTCGTTGATCAGCATGGTCTGGTGCTTTTGCCACTCGTCCCAGGCCTGCTTGGACACGTTGGTGAAGATGTCTTCGCCTTTGGGGCCGGGGTAGGGCGCGCGATCCAGGCCGGGCAGTTCCTGTTTGTATTTGCGGCACTGTACGGTGCGGGTCATGTCGGTTCTCCAGCGGTAATGGCTTGCGCCGCGCGTTTCAGCAGCTTCTTCACCGGGGCGGCGAGCCCCAGGCGCGGCGGGGTGGCGAGGTTATACCAGAGCCAGTCGGCCTCGGCCACGCGACCTGGCTGTTCGGTTACCTCGATCAGCCAGGGTTCGATGGCCAGTTGGAAGTGGCTGAAGGTGTGGGTCAGGCCTTCCTGTTCGCGGCGTTCGCCGAGTGCGAGCTGTTGCTGCTGGGCAAGGTCTGCGAGTTGTGCGAGGTCGTCCAGTTCCGGCAGGCTCCAGAGGCCGCCCCATAGCCCGGTGGAGGGGCGGCGATAGAGCAGGATGTCGCCGGCAGCGTTGACCAGCAGCGGCATCAGGGTGCGTTTCTGCGGCAGTGCCTTGCGCGGTTTGGACACCGGGTAGCGGATTTCCAGGCCGAGCAGGTGCGCCTGGCAGCCGCTGCGCACCGGGCACAGCAGGCAGGTGGGTTTGCTGCGGGTGCAGAGGGTGGCGCCGAGGTCCATCATCGCCTGGGTGTAGTGGTTGACCCGTTCGTGCGGGGTGAAGCGCTCGGCGACGTCCCACAGCTGTTTGGCCACTTTCGGCTCGCCGGGGTAGCCCTCCTGCGCGACGTAGCGCGCCAGTACGCGCTTGACGTTGCCGTCGAGGATCGGTGCACGCACGCCCATGCTCAGGCTGGCGATGGCGCCGGCGGTGGAGCGGCCGATGCCGGGCAGTTCGCTAAGCGCCTCTACGCTGCGCGGGAACTCGCCGCCGTGCTCGCGCATGACGATCTGTGCGGTCTTCTGCAGGTTGCGGGCGCGGGTGTAGTAACCCAGGCCGGTCCACAGGTGCAGCACTTCGTCTTCCGGCGCTTCGGCCAGGTCCTTCACGGTCGGCAGCGCGGCCATGAAGCGATCGAAGTAGCCGAGCACGGTGCTGACCTGGGTCTGTTGCAGCATGATTTCCGACACCCAGACGCGGTAGGGCGTGATGCCCTGCTGCCAGGGCAGGTCCTTGCGCCCGTGCTGGTCGTACCAGGCCAGCACGGCGCCGTTGAATTGCTCGGGGCTCATCGGTTGAACAGGCCCTTGAGTGCGTCTTTCAGTTCCGGGCTGACCTTGTCGCCGAGCTTCTCTTCCAGCTTCTCGGTCAGCTTGTTGCCGGCCAGGCGCGCGGCGATCTTGCCGAGGCCGTCCTGATCCAGGCGGCAGGCCTTGGCGCCGAGTTCCAGCGGGCCACGGCAACGCAGCGGCCATTCGATGCCGACATAGCGCTCGTTGACCTGGCACGCCGGGTCCGGCATTTCGCGCTGGTCGCCTTCCAGGGTGATGCCGACCTTGTAGTCGAGGCCGAGCACGCGCAGGTCGAGGTCGCCGTTGCCGCTGACTGCCAGACCCGGCACCTGGGCCTTGAGGTCCGGGTTGTGGGCGACGCCGTCGCGTACGCTGAGGCTGCCCTTGAGTTCGCGGAAGGGGGTGTCCTTGCCGGTTGGTGGGTTGCTCAGTGTCTTGCGGTTGAGGGTGGCAATGCCACGGCACAACTGCTGTTCTAGGTTGGCGTCGACCAGCACGCCGTCGTTGAGGACGAAGCTGGCGTTACCGTTGAGTGCTTCGACCCAGGCCTTCTGGCTGTTGCCGCGGGTGTTGAATTTGGCATCCAGGTCGAGCAGGCCCTTGATCGGCGAAGGCTGATCGTCCTTTTTCAGCAGCGGCTCCAGCGGTATGCGGGTCAGGCGTTTTTCCACGCTGAGCATCGGCTCGGCCTGGCGCACGTCGATGCGCCCGCTGCTGACGAAGCTGCCGCCCTGCAGTTTGCCGCGCGCCTCTTGCAGGGTGATCAGGCCGCCACGGCCATTGGCCTTGAGATTGACGTCGCTGAGCTGATGCTTGTCGTAGGTGAGCTGGGCGAGGCTGAGCGCCAGTTGCAGGTCGAGTTTGCGCAGCTGATCCACCGGCAGCACTTTTTCGTCGCTCCAGGCCTGCTGGGTGGGTTTGTTGGGCAGTGGGGTGGTGCCGTCCTTGCCGGCGCCGGCGATGCTGTCCTTTACCTCGGCCTTGCGCGCGGCAGCGGCGCTGTCCTGGGTTTTCGGCGGCAGGTAGCGGTTCAGGTCGAGCTTGTCGCCCTTGAGATCGGCGCGCAGGGCCTGCTTGGCAAAGTCGCTCACGCCGAGGTTGCCGCTGAAGGTGCTGCCGTCGAGTTTGAGGTTGAGCTCTTCGAGCATCATGCCCTTGCCCGAACCGTTCAGGCGGCTGACCAGTTCGAACTGGCTGAGGGCATCGCTGGCCTGCATGGCCGGCAGTTCGACGCCGACGCCGTCGAGGAATTCACGCAGGTTGAGCGAGGCGATGGACAGCCCGCCGGAAATCCTGGCGTCCTTGTCCAGTTCGCGTGCCTTGATTTCGCCGAGGGCGCGCAGCTGGTTGGCGGAGAGCTTGAGGCCATTCCACTCGGCAATGTTGGCGGCCAGGTCGACCAGCAGTTGGCCCTGGGCGGAGAAGTTGAGGGTCTTGCCCTTGAGCGGTTCACCCGAGGCTTCGCCGGCCAGTTTCAGATCTTCGAACTGGTAGCGCTTGAGCGCGCGGTCGAAACGCAGCTGGCCTTCAACTTCGCTGCGTGCGCGCAGCACCGGCTGATTGGTGCCGAAGAAGGCGCTGAGTTTGACCGGGATGCTGGCGCCTTCGCGGATGGCGCCGGTTTTCAGCTCGATGTTCTCGACGGTGAATTGCTGACCCTTCTGCGCGTCGCTGTAATCAACGCGCGAGTTGCTCAGGGTGAGGCTGTCGATATCCAGCTTGACCGGTTGGCCGGCCGGTTTGTCGCTCGGCTGGCTCGGCGGCGTGGTGTCGCTCGGCGCCAGCTCGCCAGGTGCTTGCTGCGGCGCGCTGGCCTGGGCCGGGCGGCCGACGCCTTCCCAGTTACCACGGCCTTTGTCGTCACGCTGCAGGTTGAGATTGAGGCCGTCGACGCGGATATCGCTCATCTGCACTTCCTTGCGCAGCAGTGGCATCACGCGCACTGACAGGCCGATCATGCGCAGGTCGGCGAAGGGCTTGTCCGGGGTGTCGGCGCTGGCCAGGGTGGCGTCGGTGAGTTCCAGGCCCAGCCAGGGGAACAGGCTCCAGCCGATGTCGCCCCTGAGCTGCAGTTCGAGGTTGGCCTTGTCGCGCGCGATCTGGCGAATCTCGTCCTTGTAGTCGTTGGGGTCGAACAGATGAGTCAGGGCGAACAGCAGCGCCACTACGATCAGCAGCAAGCCGAGAAAGAAAAGGCCCAGGATCTTGCCTAACGCTTTCATGGACGGGTCCTTGGTTTCGAGAGCTGGAATGGCGGTTTGTAGACGACTGCCGATTATAGCGTCATGCCGTCATGTCCAGGCGCCTGCTTGAGGCGGTGAGCAGGGATCGGCTCGAGCTTGGATCGGAATAGGTTCGAGCGGTTCCCCGGCGCTGTGGCGTGCAGCAGGCGGGGTGTATCGACAGCATCTATCACGCAATAGATGAGGCCTTTTGGGTTTTTGCGAAAAAAACAAGAAATCTGCATGAATTGATAAAAATTGACTTCTTGCGCGGCGATTTGTCGCGCCCTGGTGCTACTCTCCGCAAGCTTTTGCTTCGGCGAGTTGATGCGATTGCCCTTGCTTGCTCGTAACCATAAGAAGAGACCTCTCTATGACTGACGCCTTTGTATTGGACGACGATGTGGCGAAGCCTGCATTCCTGTCCAAAGAGCGCATCATCGCGCGACCCGGTTTCAACCGTTGGCTGGTTCCGCCAGCCGCTCTCGCTATTCACCTGTGTATCGGTATGGCCTACGGCTTCTCGGTGTTCTGGTTGCCGCTGTCGAAAGCGGTCGGCATCACTGCCGCCACGGCCTGCGTACCGGAAATGGGCTTCTTCGAGCAGATCTTCGCCAGTAACTGCGACTGGCAGATTTCCATGCTCGGCTGGATTTACACCCTGTTCTTCGTTTTCCTCGGCTGCTCGGCTGCCATCTGGGGTGGCTGGCTGGAGCATGCTGGCCCGCGCAAGGCTGGCGTGGTTTCCGCGCTGTGCTGGTGCGGTGGTCTGCTGATTTCCGCGCTGGGTATCTATACCCACCAGATCTGGCTGCTATGGCTGGGTTCGGGGGTAATCGGCGGTATCGGTCTCGGCCTGGGCTACATCTCGCCGGTTTCGACCCTGATCAAGTGGTTCCCGGACAAGCGCGGCATGGCGACCGGCATGGCGATCATGGGCTTCGGTGGTGGTGCGATGGTCGGTGCGCCGCTGGCGGCGATTCTGATGAATCACTTCGCTTCGGCTGAAGGCGTTGGTGTCTGGCAGAGTTTCGTGGTCATGGCGGTGATCTACTTCATCTTCATGATGGGCGGCGCGCTGTCCTACCGCGTACCGCCGACTGGCTGGAAGCCGGCAGGCTGGACCGCGCCGGTGGCCAAGGCCAACAACGCGATGATCACCAAGGGGCATGTGCACGTAAATACCGCGTGGAAGACCCCGCAATTCTGGCTGGTCTGGGCTGTGCTGTGCCTGAACGTATCGGCGGGTATCGGCATCATCGGCATGGCTTCGCCTTTGCTGCAGGAAGTCTTCGCCGGCAAGCTGATCGGTGTCGACCTGGCATTCAACGAACTCAGTTCCGCGCAGCTGGTCGAGATCGCCGCCATTGCCGCCGGGTTCACCGGGCTGCTCAGTCTGTTCAACATCGGCGGCCGCTTCTTCTGGGCCTCCTGCTCGGACTTCATCGGGCGCAAGGGCACCTACTTCGTGTTCTTCGGCCTGGGGTTCGCGCTCTACGCTTCGGTGCCGATGCTTGCTCACCTGGGTAGCCTGGCGCTGTTCGTGTTGGCGTTCTGCATCATCCTGTCGATGTACGGCGGCGGCTTCGCCACCGTGCCTGCCTACCTGGCCGACCTGTTCGGCACGCAGATGGTCGGCGCGATTCATGGTCGCCTGCTGACCGCCTGGGCAGTGGCAGGTGTGCTCGGTCCGGTGCTGGTCAACTACCTGCGCGAGTACCAGCTGAGCATCGGGGTGGAGAAGGCTGCGGCCTACGACATCACTCTGTATATCCTGGCCGGCCTGCTGGTGCTGGGCTTCATCTGCAACGCCCTGGTGCGTCCGGTGGCGCCGAAGTACTTCATGACCGAGGCCGAGCTGGCCGCCGAGCGCGCCCATGGCGAGAAGTCGGCGCCGGCAGCTAGCGAGCTGGAGTGGTCGGCTGACCCGTCGAGCAAGCCGGTGGCGGTCGCCGCCTGGCTGGTGGTGGGTATTCCGCTGGCCTGGGGTGTGTGGATCACCCTGCAGAAGACCGTCGTGCTGTTCCAGTAACGTCGTGCTTGTGGAAAAGCCCGCGCAGGCCTGTCGCCTGCGCGGGCTTTTTCGTTTCTGGCCGTTCGACCATCGCCGGTAGCCGTTGTCGCCCCTGCACGCCTATAATGCTGGCCTTTTTCCGTTAGTGATTCGTGGAGCTGGTGATGGCCGAACGTACGGCATTCGTCGAGCGCAACACCCTGGAGACCCAGGTCAAGGTTTCGATCAACCTGGATGGCACCGGCAAGGCGCGCTTCGATATCGGTGTGCCCTTTCTCGAGCACATGCTCGACCAGATCGCCCGTCATGGTCTGATCGACCTCGATATCGAGTGCAAGGGCGATCTGCATATCGACGACCACCACACCGTCGAGGACGTCGGCATTACCCTCGGCCAGGCTTTTACCAAGGCCATCGGTGACAAGAAAGGGATGACCCGTTACGGCCATTCCTATGTGCCGCTGGACGAGGCGCTGTCGCGCGTGGTGATCGACTTCTCCGGTCGTCCGGGCCTGCAGATGCACGTGCCGTTCACCCGCGCGGTGGTCGGTAACTTCGACGTCGATCTGTTCCAGGAATTCTTCCAGGGCTTCGTCAACCACGCGCTGGTCAGCCTGCACATCGACAACCTGCGTGGGCACAACACCCACCACCAGATCGAAACCGTGTTCAAGGCCTTCGGCCGCGCGTTGCGCATGGCCGTGGAGCTGGATCCGCGCATGGCCGGGCAGATGCCGTCGACCAAGGGCTGCCTGTAAATGCAGACCGTAGCCGTAATCGACTATGGCATGGGCAACCTGCACTCGGTGGCCAAGGCGCTGGAGCACGTAGGCGCTGGCCGCGTACTGGTGACCAGCGACGCCAAGGTGATCCGCGAGGCTGATCGCGTGGTGTTCCCTGGTGTCGGTGCGATTCGCGACTGCATGGCCGAGATCAGGCGCCTGGGCTTCGACGAGCTGGTGCGTGAAGTCAGCGCCGACCGCCCCTTCCTCGGCATCTGCGTCGGCATGCAGGCGCTGCTCGAGCGCAGCGAGGAGAACGACGGCGTCGATTGCATTGGCCTGTTCCCCGGCCAGGTGCGCTTCTTCGGCAAGGATCTGAACGAAGATGGCGAGCGCCTCAAGGTGCCGCATATGGGCTGGAACGAGGTCAGCCAGGCGGTGAAGCACCCGCTCTGGCACGACATCCCGGACCACGCGCGCTTCTACTTCGTGCACAGCTATTACATCGAGGCTGGCAAGCCGCAGCAGGTGGTCGGTCGCGGTCACTACGGCAAGGACTTCGCCGCAGCGCTGGCCGAGGGCTCGCGCTTCGCCGTGCAGTTCCACCCGGAGAAGAGCCACACCCATGGCCTGCAGCTGCTGCAGAACTTCGCCGCCTGGGATGGCCGCTGGTAATGGCTCGCGCCAAGGCTCCCAGTCTGGCGCTCGAACCTGCCCAGGAGCAGGCCGCGCTGCTGATGCTGCAACGCTTTCTCGACGAGCGTTTCGAGCTGCAACTGGGCACCTTCGAAGTGCAGGAAGTCCTCGACCAGATCACCCGCGAGCTGGCGCCGCACTATTACAACAAGGCGATTCTCGATGTGCAGGCGCACCTGAAAGACAGGTTCGAGAGCATCGAGAGCGACCTCTGGGCGCTCGAGAAGAGCTGAGCGCCTTACCGAATTCAAACTTGAGCAGGTTCAACCGATGCTGATTATCCCCGCTATCGATCTGAAGGACGGCGCCTGCGTGCGTCTGCGCCAAGGCCGCATGGAAGACTCCACGGTGTTCTCCGATGACCCGGTGAGCATGGCCGCCAAGTGGGTCGAGGGTGGCTGCCGTCGTCTGCATCTGGTCGATCTCAATGGCGCTTTCGAAGGCCAGCCGGTCAACGGTGAAGTGGTCACCGCCATCGCCAAGCGCTACCCGACTCTGCCGATCCAGATCGGTGGCGGCATCCGTACTCTGGAGACCATCGAGCACTACGTGCGCGCCGGGGTCAGCTACGTGATCATCGGTACCAAGGCCGTGAAAGAGCCCGAGTTCGTCACCGAGGCGTGCAAGGCGTTCCCTGGCAAGGTGATCGTCGGTCTGGATGCCAAGGATGGTTTCGTTGCCACCGACGGCTGGGCTGAAGTGTCCAGCGTGCAGGCCACCGACCTGGCCAAGCGCTTCGAGGTCGATGGCGTGTCCGCCATCGTTTATACCGACATTGCCAAAGACGGCATGATGCAGGGCTGCAACGTCGAAGCCACCGCCGCGCTGGCTGCCGCCAGCAAGATTCCGGTGATCGCTTCCGGCGGCATCCACAACCTCGGCGATATCGAGAAGCTGCTGCTGGCGCGTTCGCCCGGCATCATCGGCGCCATCACCGGGCGTGCCATCTACGAAGGCACCCTGGATGTGGCCGAGGCGCAGGCCTTCTGCGACAACTTCAAGGGTTAATGGCGGGTGTGCTCGGCCGCCTAGGCTGCGCGCACCGCTGACGGTTTATCGGTGCGCGCGGCGCACCCTACGAGAGAAGTCGACATGGCACTGGCTAAACGCATTATCCCCTGCCTCGACGTGGACAACGGCCGCGTGGTCAAGGGCGTCAAGTTCGAGAACATCCGCGACGCCGGTGATCCGGTGGAAATCGCTCGCCGCTACGATGAGCAGGGCGCCGACGAGATCACCTTCCTCGACATCACCGCCAGCGTCGATGGCCGCGATACCACGCTGCACACCGTCGAGCGCATGGCCAGCCAGGTGTTCATCCCGTTGACCGTCGGTGGCGGCGTGCGCACCGTGCAGGACATTCGCAACCTGCTCAATGCCGGCGCCGACAAGGTGTCGATCAACACTGCTGCGGTGTTCAACCCCGAGTTCGTTGGCGAAGCCGCGGCGCGTTTCGGTTCGCAGTGCATCGTCGTCGCCATCGACGCCAAGCGCGTTTCCGCGCCGGGTGAACCTGGCCGCTGGGAGATCTTCACCCATGGCGGGCGCAAACCGACCGGCCTGGATGCCGTGGCGTGGGCGCGCAAGATGGAAGAGCTGGGCGCCGGTGAAATCCTGCTGACCAGCATGGATCAGGACGGCGTCAAAAGCGGTTACGACCTCGGTGTTACCCGCGCCATCAGCGAGGCCGTGCGCGTGCCGGTGATCGCCTCCGGTGGTGTCGGCAACCTGCAGCACCTGGCCGACGGCATCCTCGAAGGCAAGGCCGATGCCGTGCTGGCCGCGAGCATCTTCCACTTCGGCGAGTACACCGTGCCGGAAGCCAAGGCCTACCTGGCCAGCCGCGGTATCGTGGTGCGCTAGGTTCTGGCCTGTTGACCGCTTGGCGAGACAGGTATCTAAAGCTGCGGGCGAGTCGACGGCAAAGTGCCAGCGATGCGATTAAAATTGCCCACCATTCCTGAGTCCTATGCCCTCTGCTTCTGGCGGAGGGCATTCCCTTGCCGAACTTTCCGACACGGAGTCCCCATGTTCCTTCTTCGATTCGTGACCATTCTGGCGCTCTTCTGCGGTCTGAGCCTCGCGCGCGCAGAGTCGCTGGTGCTGCTCACGGAAAACCTGCCACCGTTCAACATGTCAGTCAGTGGCAACAACTTCGCGCGGGACGACAACGTCACCGGCATCAGTGCCGATATCCTGCGCGCGGTCTGCGCGCGCGCCGAGTTTGATTGTCAGCTGATCCTGCGTTTCCCCTGGCAGCGCGTATACCAACAGACCCTGAGCGATGCCGGTTACGGCCTGTTCTCGACCGCGCGCACGGCAGAGCGCGAGAAGCTGTTCAAGTGGGTCGGCCCCATCGCCAGTAACGAATGGGTGCTGTTCGCCAAAGGCGACAGCGCCATCCAGCTGGGCTCGCTGGAGGATGCACGGCGTTATCGCATCGGTGGCTATAAAGGCGACGCCAAGACTCAGTTCCTGCTCGATCGTGGGCTGGAGGTGCAGACGGCGTTGCGTGATAGCGAAAACGTCAAGAAGCTGGAAAAGGGTCAGATCGATTTGTGGGTTACCTCCAATCAGGCGGGACGTTTCGTCGCGCGCCAGGAGGGCGTGGAGAATCTCAAGGTGGTGCAGAATCTGCACACCGCCGATCTCTACCTGGCGCTCAACCTGCAGACACCTGACGAGCTGGTGCAGAAGTTGCAAAGTGCACTGGACTCGTTGCGGGCCGAGGGTGCGTTGAAGAGTATCGAGGCGCGCTACTGAGGCACACTGCCAGTAATCGCTGGGCCGGGGAGGGCGCGGCGGTTATCCTGAGGCGGTCTGCCTTTTCATAGAAAGAGAAATGTCATGTTCAAACGTCTGCTAATCACGCTCGCTGGCACCCTTATGGTGCTCGCTGGTGCGGTGCGCGCCGAAGTGGACCCGAACTACAGCGTGGTCCTGCTTACCGAGAATTTTCCGCCTTACAACATGGCGATCAACGGCAAGAATTTCGCTCATGAAGACAACATCGATGGCATTGCCGTGGATGTGGTCAGAGAGATGTTCAAGCGTGCCGGGGTCCAGTACAGCCTGACCCTGCGGTTCCCCTGGGATCGCATCTACAAGCTGGCGCTGGAAAAGCCGGGCTACGGCGTCTTCGTCACCGCGCGCCTGCCGGAGCGTGAGGAATTGTTCAAGTGGGTTGGCCCGATCGGTCCTGACGACTGGGTGCTGCTGGCCAAGGGTGACAGTTCGATCAATCTGGCCAGCCTGGATGAGGCCAAGCAGTATCGCATCGGCGCCTACAAGGGCGACGCCATCTCAGAATACCTGGTGGACAAGGGCGTGGAGCACAGCACCTCGTTGCGTGACCAGGAAAATGCACGCAAGCTGGTGGCCGGGCAGATCGATCTCTGGGCCACGGGTGACCCTGCTGGCCGCTACCTGGCCAAGCAGGAGGGTGTCTCCGGTCTGCGGACCGTATTGCGCTTCGATAGCGCCGAGCTGTACCTGGCGCTGAACAAGGAAACGCCCGACGAGATCGTCGCCAAGCTTCAGGCAGCGCTGGATCAGATGCGTGCCGAAGGCTTCGTCGACGATATTCTCAACAGCTACCTGTAAGCACCGAACACGCGACCAGCCAAGAGCTGGTCGTTTGCCACGGACGGCAGAGCCACTGAGTGCCAATGACCGGGCTCGGGCCCATGCAAGGATGTCGCTAGCCATAACCAAAATCATGCGAGCGGTACGTCTTATGCTGAATACTCTGAAGAAAAGCCTGTTTGTCGCCTTGTTCATGCTCTGCGGTTCCGCGCACGCGGAGTTGCCGCAGGATTACAAGGTGGTGCTGCTGACCGAGAATTTCCCGCCCTTCAACATGGCGGTGGACGACAAGAACTTCGCCCGTGACGACGGTATTGACGGCATCAGTGCCGACATCGTGCGCGAGATGTTCAAGCGTGCCGGCATCGACTACACCCTGACCCTGCGCTTCCCCTGGGACCGCCTGTATCGCCTGACGCTGGACAAACCCAACTACGCGCTGTTCTCCACCACCTATACCGAGGAGCGCAAGCCGCTGTTCAAATGGGTCGGCCCGATTGCCAAGACCGGTTGGGTGTTGCTCGCCGCGCCGGGTAACGACATCAAGGTGTCGAGTCTGCAGGACGCTGCCAAGTATCGTATCGGCGCCTACAAGAACGATGCGGTCAGCCAGAACCTGGAGAGCCAGGGCCTGGAGCCGATCAACGCCCTGCGTGACCAGGAGAACGTGAAGAAGCTGGTGCGCGGGCAAATCGACCTGTGGGCTACCACCGACCCGGTGGGTCGTTATCTGGCCAAGCAGGAAGACGTCACCGGCCTCAATACCGTGCTGCGTTTCAGGGATGCCGAGCTGTATCTGGCGCTGAACAAGGACACCCCGGACGAGGTGGTGCAGCGCCTGCAGAAGGCGCTGGATGAGCTGCGCAGCGAAGGCTTCATCGACGAGATTACCGAGAACTACCTGTAATCCTGTCCGGGTCCAAAACCCTGGGTTGTCGCGGGGCCGCCTGGGCCATGCGCACCAGTCGTGACGCTGGTGTCTGCCTCGGTGCGCACGGCGCACCCTACGGGTAGGTGATCGCCGTACTGCGCGTTGACATGAAAAGCCCGGACAGTTGTCCGGGCTTTTTCGTATTGCCGTATCGCCTCAGTTGCCGCGTGTGACGCTCAGGCCCTTGAGCAGGTTTAGAGCCTGGCTCAGCTGGTAGTCGTCGTCCTGCGGGCGTTCTGTGCGCGCCGCCTGTGCGGCCTTGCTCGGGCGGTCGGCGCCGCCGTTGCCATTGCCCAGATGGCCTTGCAGGTCGGCTTCCTTGATGCCTTCGCTGCCCTGCTCGCGGGTGAGCTTGGCGCGCGCCACTTCGATGTCAGGGATGATGCCCTGAGCCTGGATCGAGCGGCCGTTGGGCGTGAAGTAGAGTGCCGTGGTCAGCTTCAGTGCGCGGTCGTTGTTCAGCGGCAGTACGGTCTGTACCGAACCTTTGCCGAAGCTGTCGGTGCCCATCAGTACCGCACGTTTGTGATCCTGCAGCGCACCGGCGACGATTTCCGAGGCCGAGGCGCTGCCGCCATTGATAAGCACCACCAGCGGTACGCCTTCGCTGGCGTCGGCCGGGTCGGCGTTGAAGCGCAGTTCGGAGTTGGCCAGGCGGCCTTCGGTGTAGACGATCAGGCCGCTCTTGAGGAAGTGGTCGGTCACTTCCACGGCTGCCTGCAGCACGCCGCCGGGGTTGTTGCGCAGGTCCATGACCAGGCCGCGCAGTTTCTTGTTGCCGTTGTCCTGGCGCAGTTTGGTCAGTGCCTTGCCGACCTCCTCGCCGGTGTTGACCTGGAATTGCGAGATGCGCAGATAGCCATAGCCGTCTTCGAGCATCTGGCTCTTCACGCTGCGCACCTTGATCACCGCGCGGGTCAGGGTCAGGTCGAACGGGCGACCGCCATCGCGCACCAGGGTCAGCTCGATCTTGCTGCCGGCCTTGCCGCGCATCTTGTCCACGGCTTCCATCATCGACAGGCCCTTGGTCGGCTGGCCATCGATCTTGACGATCAGGTCGCCGGGCTGGATGCCGGCCTTCGATGCCGGTGTATCGTCGATGGGCGAAACCACCTTGACGAAGCCATCCTCCATGCCGACCTCGATGCCCAGGCCGCCGAATTCACCGCTGGTGCTCTCCTGCAACTCGGCGAATGCTTCCGGTTCGAGGTAAGCCGAGTGCGGGTCGAGGTTGCTGAGCATGCCCTTGATGGCATTTTCCAGCAGGGTCTTGTCGCTCACCGGCTCGACATAGGCTGCCTTGATGCGGTCCATCACCTCGGCGAAGGTGCGCAGATCATCCAGCGGCAGCGGGGCCTTGCCGCTCGCCGCAGCTGCCGGCACGGGGGCAGGCTCGGCGGCGTGCAGGGCTGGAGCGCCGAGCAGCAGCCCGAGGGCCAGGGCCAGGCAGGTGGGGCGGAAGCGATGAGACATGAAGACAACTCCTAGTTAAATTAGGCGCCACCAGGCTGCTGAAAAACTACCTGCGTTGGCAATACTGCGTTAAAAACGGCCTCAGAATGCTCATTTACAGCTCGTAAATTCCGCTTCTTCGGCCGTTTTTGCCTTGTCTTGCCGGCCTCGCTTACGTTTTTCAAAAACTTGGTTATCCCTGCGCGCGGCACCACTGTGCCGGATCACTCGGGCGACCATTCTGGCGAATGGCGAAGTACAGTGCTGATGTTTCCTGGCCACCGCTGCTACCAACGGTGGCGATGGGATCGCCGGCCTTGACCACGTCCCCGGCACTCTTGAGCAGGTTCTGGTTGTGGCCATACAGGCTCAGGTAACCATTGCCATGGTCGAGAATGACCAACAGGCCGGCGCCACGCAACCAATCGGCGAATACCACGCGCCCACCATGCACGGCACGTACCTGACTGCCGGAGGGCGCACCGATCAGCACGCCATCCCACTTAGTACGAGCGTCGCCGCCGCGAGGGGTTCCGTAGCGTGCTACCAATCGGCCATCGACCGGCCACGGCAACTTGCCACGTGCGCTGGCGAAAGGTCCGCCGTATACAGCACCAGATGTCACCAATGGGCCGCTTGGCTGGCTGGGCTGCTGGCCTGGCCGAGCCTGCTCTGCCTGCTGTGCGGCCAGGACGCGCTTGCGCGCCTCTTCAGCCTCGCGCGCCTGGCGGGCCAGGGTTTCTTCGATGGTCTTCAGTACGCGACCCAGCTCGGCCTGTTCCTGCTGGCGCGCCTTGAGTCGCTGATCACGGGTGGCGAAGTCGCGGTTGAGCTTGGCCAGGGCCTGCTGGCGTTCCTTGCGCGCTTCGGCGAGCCGGGCGTGGCGTTCATCCAGGCCTGCCTTCTGCGCCTGTAGCTGGGCCTGGTGGCTGTTGATTTCCTGCTCGACGTTGGCCAATTGGCGCAGGGTCTCGTTGAACGCGGCGAGCTGTTCGAGACGCGCCTGGCTGAGGTAGTCGTAGTAGGTGAGGGTGCGTGAGAATTTTTCCGGGTTCTGCTGGTTGAGCAGCAGCTTGACGTATTCCTGGCGGCCGCTCTGATAGGCCGCGCGGGCCTGGATAGCGATCAGTCGTTGCTGTTCAGTGCGCGCGCCCTGGAGTTTTTTTTTCTCCTGATCCAGGCGCTGGATTTCCTGCTCGCTGCCCTTGAGCTCGCGCTGCAGTTCCTTGACCTGGCCTTCCAGGTCGCCCATCTCGGTCTCGGTCTTCTTCAACTGCTGCTGCACGCCGGATTTCTCCTGCTGCAGTTTCTCCAGCAGCTTCTTCAACTCGGCGACGTCCTGGCGCGCCGCTTCCAGCTGGCGCTGGGTATCGGCGCGCTGATCGGCGATGGCCGGAGCGATCAGGCTGCTGAACAGAATCAGGGCAAGGATGCGAAGCATGGGCGGGGCGATACCTGGCGGAGTAGCGAATGGCGCTTAGTATGCCTAAAAAACCGGCGGCAAGCTGCAAGCCCCAAGCAGCTAGAAGAGCGAACGTAGCGCGTAGCCCGGATGCTATCCGGGGTGAGATTCCCCGGATTGCATCCGGGCTACGATCCTTGCGCTTTATTCCAGCTCGACGATGGTCTTGCCGGTCATCTCGGCCGGTTGTTCCATGCCCATCAGGTTGAGCAGGGTGGGCGCCACGTCGGCCAGCACGCCGCCTTCGCGGATGCGTGCCGGGCGTTTGCCGACGTAGATGAACGGCACTGGCTCGCAGGTGTGGGCAGTGTGCGCCTGGCCGGTGCACTCGTCTTCCATTTGCTCGACGTTGCCGTGGTCGGCGGTGATCAGCGCTTCGCCGCCGACCTTCTCCAGCGCAGCGGTGATGCGGCCGACGCAGCTGTCGAGGGTTTCCACGGCCTTGACTGCGGCCTCGAACACACCGGTATGGCCGACCATGTCGCCGTTGGCGTAGTTGACGATGATCACGTCATAGCGCTGGTTTTCGATTGCATCGACGATCCTGTCGGTGACTTCCGGCGCGCTCATCTCTGGCTGTAGGTCGTAGGTGGCGACGTTCGGCGAGGGGATGAGGATGCGTTCTTCGCCCTCGAACGGCTCTTCGCGGCCGCCGGAGAAGAAGAAGGTGACGTGGGCGTATTTCTCGGTCTCGGCGATACGCAGCTGGGTCTTGCCGTTCTTCGCCAGGTATTCGCCGAGCACGTTGGTCAGGGCTTCCGGGGCGAAGGCGCTGGGGGCAGGGATGCTCGCCGCGTACTGGGTGAGCATGACGAAGTTGACCTGCGGCGCGCGCTGGCGCTCGAACTCCTTGAAGCCGGGTTCGACGAAGGCGCGGGTCAGCTCGCGGGCGCGGTCGGCGCGGAAGTTCATGAACACCACGGCGTCGCCGTCCTCGACCTGTACCGGTGTGCCGATGGTGGTGGCCTTGACGAACTCGTCGCTCTCGCCGCGTTCGTAGGCGGCCTGCAGGCCTTCGACTGCGTTGGCGGCGTTGAACTGGCCAGCGCCGTCGACGATCAGGTGATAGGCCTGCTCGACGCGGTCCCAGCGGTTGTCGCGGTCCATGGCGAAGTAGCGACCGGCGAGGCTGGCGATGCGGCCCTTGCCGAGGCGGGCGAAGGCAGCATCGAGCAGTTCGATGGACGGCTGCGCGCTTTTCGGTGGGGTATCGCGGCCATCGAGGAAGGCGTGCAGGTAGATCTTCTCGGCGCCACGCTTGGCAGCCAGTTCGGCCATGGCGACGATGTGGTCCTGGTGGCTGTGTACGCCACCATCGGAGAGCAGGCCGAGGATATGCAAGGCCTTGCCGGCGCCCACGGCCTTGTCCACGGCCTGGTTGATCGTGGCGTTGTCGAAGAATTCGCCGTCGCGAATCGCCTTGGTCACGCGGGTGAAATCCTGGTACACCACGCGGCCGGCACCGAGGTTCATATGGCCGACTTCGGAGTTACCCATCTGTCCGTCCGGCAGGCCGACGTCCATGCCGCTGCCGGAGATCAGGCCGTGCGGGTAGTTGGCGCGCAGGCGGTCGTACACCGGCGTGTTGGCGGCGTAGATGGCGTTGTACTCGGGTTTGTCGCTGTGACCGAAGCCGTCGAGGATGATCAGAACCAAGGGTTTTGGCGTGGCACTCATTGAACTGGCTCGCTCTGCGTCTGAGGGGGCAATGAAACAGCCCGGCATTTTAGGGCCAAGTGCCTGGCGCGTCACTGCCAGACGGGGTTTGGCCGACCTGTGGGGCTGTGTATACTGGCCGGCATTTTACCGTCCTGGGCCATATAGATGTTCGCCAACCTGATTGAATTCATCATCAACCACTACGTGCTGAGTGGAATGTTCGCCGTGCTGCTGGTGTTGCTGATCATCACCGAAATGCGCAAGGGCGGGCAGAGCCTGTCGAGCCGCGAGCTCACCGCGCTGGTCAACAGCGACAAGGGCGTGGTGCTCGACGTGCGCGCGCAGAAGGATTTCTCCGCCGGGCATATCGTCGATTCGCTGCACATCCCTTACGACAAGGTGGTGGCACGTGTCGCCGAGCTGGAAAAGCACAAGGCCAAGACTATCGTCGTCGTCGACGCCATGGGGCAGCATGCCGGCAGCGTTGCCCGCGAGCTGAAGAAGGCCGGTTTTACCGCCGCCAAGCTGTCCGGTGGCATCGCTACCTGGCGCGGCGACAACCTGCCGCTGGTGAAGTGACATGACCAAGGTGGTCGTCTACTCCAGCGATTGGTGCCCCTACTGCATGCGCGCCAAGCAACTGCTGGCCAGCAAAGGGGTGGACTTCGAGGAAATTCGTGTCGACGGCCAGCCGGCCATCCGCGCGGAGATGACCCGCAAGGCCGGCCGCACCTCGGTGCCGCAAATCTGGATCGGCAGCACCCATGTGGGTGGCTGTGACGACCTCTATGCCCTGGAGCGCGCCGGCAAGCTCGACGCCCTGCTGCAGAGCCCCGCTTGAAACCTCAACGTTAAGGAAGGCAAACGCCATGACCGAGCAAGCCAACAGCGGCGCAGCCGCTGCCGATTCGCAGAACCCGCAATTTTCCCTGCAGCGCATCTACGTCAAGGACCTGTCCTTCGAAGCGCCGAAGAGCCCGGAAATCTTCCGTCAGGAGTGGACGCCGAGCGTCGGCCTGGATCTGAACACCCGCCAGAAGGCCCTGGAAGGCGACTTCCACGAAGTGGTGCTGACCCTGTCGGTCACCGTGAAGAACGGCGAAGAAGTCGCCTTCATCGCTGAAGTGCAGCAGGCTGGCATCTTCCTGATCAAGGGCCTGGACGCCGCCTCGATGAGCCACACCCTCGGTGCCTTCTGCCCGAACATCCTGTTCCCGTATGCCCGCGAAGCGCTGGACAGCCTGGTGATCCGCGGCTCGTTCCCGGCCCTGATGCTGTCGCCGGTGAACTTCGATGCACTGTATGCCCAAGAGCTGCAGCGCATGCAGCAGGCTGACGAAACCACCGCTCACTGAGCGCTCGGTTCGATTGCATGAAAAAGCGCCCCTCGGGGCGCTTTTTTTGTTGTACGTGATCATGATCAGGCCGGGTGGTCAGTTGGTGCGCACGGCGCACTCTACAGATCACCGTCGGCGAAACCGTTCTGTCGCCAGGCCTCGTAAACGGTCACCGCCACGGTGTTGGACAGGTTCAGGCTGCGGCAACCAGCGCGCATCGGCAGGCGTACGCGCTGCTCCGGTGGCAGGGCGTTGCGCACTTCTTCGGGCAGGCCACGGCTTTCCGGACCGAACAGGAAGGCGTCGCCGGGCTGGTAGGCGATCTCGTGGAACGGCTGCGAGCCCTTGGTGGTGAAGGCGAACAGGCGCGGCTGGCCAAGGCTGTCGAGGCAGCTCTGCAGGTCCGGGTGGCGCTTGAGGGTGGCGTATTCGTGATAATCCAGGCCGGCGCGGCGCAGGCGCTTGTCGTCCAGTTCGAAGCCCAGCGGCTCGATCAGGTGCAGCTGGCAGCCGCTATTGGCGCACAGCCTGATAATGTTGCCGGTATTGGGCGGAATTTCCGGTTGAAAGAGGATGACGTGGAACATGCAACACTCCGAGCGCTGGGACGAGCGCCATTCTACGCCGCCAGAAGATCCACGGCCGCGTTTGCGCTGGCGTTTCGTGGCATCGGTGATGCTGATCGCCTTTCTCGTCGGCTTGATGATCGGCCGGGTGTTCGATCCACCACGTCTGCGTATCGAGGATGCCGAGGCCTGGGAGCAGGGACTACAGCTCTGGTTCAATCGTGAGCCACAGGCACAGGCCGAGCATGTCGACGGCGCCCTGGTGTATCGCTACGAGGATGCCTACGGGCGGGTACGCGAGGGGCAACTGGAGCTGCCGCTGGGGCTGGTGAACTGGCGCGTGGAGCGCGACGGACGGGATCTGTTGCTGGTGTTGGTATCACCCCGCCCGCTGGACGGGGAGTGGCGCGGTGCGCAAGAGGATGGACGTTGGCGGGCGCGCCTGACGTTGCGTCCCAAATAAAGAAGGGGATTCCCCGGCCTGCCTGTACCAAGGTCCCCGAAACGGGTGGCGCCGTGCTCATTGGCAGAGCAGCGGCGCGTTACACATGACGCGCGGTGGCGTCGAATAAAGAAGGGGATTCCCCGGCCTGCCTGTACCAAGGTCCCCGAAACTGGGATTGCCTTAGCATATGCAGGGCGTGTGCCAATTTTATTACCGCAGTGCAAAGGCGCTATTTCGCTGGGTTTGAGGCCCTCTGGCGAGGGTTGCGGCGCCATTTGCGGCGCCACGGTGCACCAGCGTGCAGCGTGATGCACCGATGGCGCACCATGCTGTTCTGGGGTGCTGGACAGTTGTTCAGCGTGGCAGCAGCGTCAGCGTGCCCAGGCTGTTGGCTTTGACGTCGGCCTCGCTCAGGTGCTGTGGCTGATATTTGCCGGCCACATGAGACGCTGCCTGATCGCCGTAATGCGCGTCGAACGGTACGCCGCTCTGGCCGACGGGAATGCCGCCCAGCGCCTTGTCGGCATCGGCCAGGTCGACCAGGCGCCGGGTCGAGGGGCCATAGACCACGGGCCAGGGCGCCGGGCCAACCTTGTGCGAGAGGTTGTTCGGCGTTTCATGGCCGCCTGGTGCGGCAAACGGGCCCACGTTCAGCAGCCAGGCCAGCGGCTGCTGCTGGCCAAGTGGGTGCTGATGGGTGAGGGTATGACCGCGGCCCCAGCTCCAGGCATCGACATCATTGCCGAGCACGCTGCGTAGATGCGTCAGGCTAGCGCGCCAGGCGTCGGCGACGATCTGTGCGCGGCTTTCGCGTTGCTCGCTGCCCTGGCGATTCCACCAGGGCGAGTCGGCATTGGCAGTCAGGCGGGGCAGGGCAGTGTCGAGCACGCGGGTTTGCAGCAGGCTGTCGAAGAACACCTCGCCCAGCTCGTCGGCCATGGCTTCGCGGGCAAGCTGATAGGTCAGTTGGTTGAACAGGGTGGCGGCCACGGAATCGAGTGCGTGGTCGCCATTCCACTTGGCCAGTTGTTCCGCCAGTGCGCGCTCCTCATCGGTCGCCGCTGCAGCTCGCAGCTCGTCGAGGATCGGCGCCAGCAGGCGCGGACCATAGCCGGTACCAGGATCGAGTTGCAGCGCCTGGCTGTTCTGCGTGTCCCATTTCACCGAGGCGTCGCTCAGGCGCTGGTTCAGGCGCTGGCCACGATCCGGCAGGTTGTAGTAACCGGGAATCTCGATGCCGCTGGCCGGCACGGGCTGGTAGTTGGCCGAGAGAATGTAGCCGCGCTGCGGGTTCTCTTCCTGCGGGTTGGCGCTGAAGGGGTGATAGCCGAGTTTGTCCGCGTCACCGCTGGCACCATCGAGAATGAAGGTCGGGTTGACCCCGGCCGGGCGCATCGGCAGCTTGGCTGCGGCCCACCAGCCGATATCGCCGCTGGCGCCTGCCCAGATCACGTTGAGGCCGGGCGCTTCGATCTTCTCGACGGCGGCGCGGGCCTTGTCCAGGCTGTCGGCGCGACCCAACTGGTAGAAGGCGTCGAGCATCGGGTTGTCGGTTTCGAGGAAGGCCCACCACATGGCGATCGGCGTGCTGCCGCTGGTCTGGCCCAGGGCATCGTTGATGATCGGCCCGTGCGGCGAGCGGCGCAGGGTGATCTGCACCGGCTCGGCACCTTTGACCTGGATGGTTTCCGTACGCTGCTCGAGGTCGACCCAGTTGCCCTGGTACCAGACCTGGTTGGCGTTGTCCGGGTTGACGCGCTCGGCGATCAGGTCGAGGTCGTCGTTCTGGAACATGGTCAGGCTCCAGGCGAAGTCGCGATTGTGGCCAAGCATGGCGCTGGGAATCAGTGCGTGGTGATAGCCATATAGCTCGTAGCCGGGCGCCTGCAGGTGCGCCTCGTACCAGACCGCTGGCAGCGAGAAGCGAATGTGCGGGTCACCTGCCAGCAGCGGTTTGCCGCTGGCGGTGCGACTGCCGGAAACAGCCCAGGCGTTGCTGCCCTCGAACTGCGGCAAGCCGGTGCCCTCCAGGGCGCTGTTGCTGAGTTGGGCGAGGGCGGAAAGATCCTGCCAGTCGCCGGCTGCCAGGGAGGTGCCGAGCACGCCCTGCGGATGCCAGTCGAGATCGAACAGCTCGAGATAGTCCGCACCCAGGGCGTCACGGATGTGGGTCATCACCGGTTCGGTGCGCAGAGCTGCAGCGAAGCTGTAGGCCATGTAGCCAGCGACACTGAGCGTATCGGCCATGGTAAAGGGACGTGGCTCGATGCCCAGCAGATCGAACTCCAGCGGACGTGGGCGGCTGGCCTGGTACTGGTTGACCCCTTCGAGATAGTGCTGCAGCGCCTGGGTGGACGAGCTCTCGGCGTCCAGCCGGGCGGCGTAGGCATCGGCGTGGCGGCCTATTTCCAGGGTGCGGAAGAGGCGGTCGGTGGGCACCAGCTTTTCGCCGAGCACTTCGGCCAGTTCACCGCGCGCCAGGCGCCGCAGGAGCTCCATCTGGAACAGACGATCCTGAGCGTGGACGAAACCGAGGGCTCGGTACATATCCGCTTCATTCTCGGCGCGAATGTGCGGTACGCCGCGTTCGTCGTAGTCGACCGTGACCGGCGCCTGCAGTGCGGCGAGTACCCATTCGCCGTCGCGTTGCGGTTGCTTGTCGTGCAGGTACCAGGTCAGGCCGCCAGCGGCGGCAGCAACCACCAAAGCAAGGGCGGTCAGGGAGCGTTTCATCGAGCGATCCTTATTGTTGTGAGGCAAGCGTGCGGGCATTTTGCTCAGGCGCGTGGGCAGCGGCATTGACCATATGCCTCAATGCTGAAAGTCTATGGTCAATACTTGCCCGGAACCGCCATGGTCGATAACGCCTTCGTCGCCCTTACCCACTCCTCGACCCTGCGTCGGCTGCTCTACGAGGCCCTGGCGGCGCTGGGGCTCGACCCGACCGACACCTATCGTCGTGCCTACGCCGGCGTGCCGCTGGCTGCGCCGCTGTTGGAAGCGCGCGAGGAGCACGACAATGCGCCGCGCTTCTGGCAGGCGCTGGAGGGCATCAGCGGTGACGCCGATATCGGCCTGCACCTGGGCGAGGTCATGCAGCCCCGGCCGATGGATGTGGTCAGCTACCTGCTGCTGGCGGCTCGCGATCTGCGCCAGGGCCTGCAGGCCTTCGTGCGTTTTCAGCACATTCTGTCCGGCGGTTTCGTTGCGCGGCTGGAGGAGCAGGGGGACGAGGCTCACCTGGTGATCGATCTCAACTACCGCGAGGTTGGCTCGCTGCGTCAGCAGATGGAGTGCCTGGCCGTGCTGCTGAGCAAGATGCTGGCGTCGGCCGCTGGCGGCGAGTTGCCGCTGCTGGGTGTGGAATTTCGTCATCGTGCTCCGCGCAAGCTTGCCGAGCATCGCCGTTTGCTGAGTGTCGAACCCCGTTTCTCGCGGCCGCACGACGTGCTGATCCTGCCGCGTGCGCTGCTCTCCCGGCCTTCGCGCAGCGCCAGCCCGCGGCTGTTCGAGGTGCTCAGCGAGGAAGCCGAGAAGCAGCTGGCGGGTTTGCTGGAGAACCAGCTGCTGGCGCGGGTGCGCTACTGGCTGGAGGTCAATCTGGGCGGTACGACCTGCAGCCTGGAGGCCTGTGCACGGGCGCTGGGCAGCAATCGCGGTGCCTTGCAGCGTTCGCTGAGTGAGCAGGGCAGCAGTTTTCGCGCACTGCACGATGAGGTGCGGCGCCTGCGTGCGTTGCGCCTGCTGGATCAGGGCCTGGGCGTGCGCGAGGTGGCGCGGGCCTGCGGTTTCGCCGAGTTGTCGCCGTTCTACCGCGCCTTTCGTCGCTGGCAGGGCGGGACGCCGCGCGGTCTGGTAGCGCGCCACGGATCGACTGGCGTTTGAGGTGCTCTCGGGTGGGTTAGCCGCCTGTCGCACTTGTCAGTCGATTCGCCATATCAGCTGCGGCGTAACCCACCGCCGGCGTAAGGCGATCTACCGCCTGGTGGGTTACGCGACGCCCTGCTTTGCTCGGTGACTGGGCGTTTGGTGTTCAGCGTCGCTAACCCACCCTTGTATCTACGGGGTCAATCGTTGCTCGGCTTGGCCCATTCACAGAAGCAGCCCACCGCCAGGGTATTGCTGGCATTCACCTTGCGCCCGGCCGCCAGCGCTTCGAGAATCGGCTCGATGAAGCTGTTGCTCGAGTTGCACACCAACCCTTCGCTGTAGGGGCCGAAGTAGGCCAGCTGGCCCTGTTTGTCCCAGATCGCTACGGCAGGGCTGGCCGGCAGGTTGGCGCTGCCGGGTAGCTCATCGATGGGTTGCAGCGCGGCCAGTTCGGCGGGCAGGCGGCCCTGGCTACCGGGCTTCTGTACGACATGAAATTGCACACCCTTTGGCGTGTAGTGTTCGATCAGTTCGGCCAGGTGCTGCTGGTTGCCGACATTGCATGGGCAGGCCGGGTCCCAGAAATGCACCAGGCGGATCGCACCGGGGCCACTCAGTTCAGCGGGCAGTTGCAGTTCGGCGCCGGAGAACACCGCTGCGCGCTCGTCGAAGGTGCGCAGGTAACGCGTTTCGAACCAGCGGTAGGCCAGCACCATGCCGGCCAGCCAGGCCAGGGCGAGCAGGGCGATGAGCAGGTTCTTGCGTGTCAGGCGGGGCATGGGGCAGGCCGGGCGTAAAAGGGCGTGTAGCTTGCCACGATGCGCCGGGCAGCTGAATATCGCAGCATTCGAGGAGATGTCGTCGGGATCGTCCGCGCGCATCCTGCAACCTATGGAAAGCCCTATGTCAGAGCCGTTTCAGCCCGATCAATTGCGCCCTCTGCTGCGACCCTTGGCCGCAGCACACCTGGATCTGCCGGCGCTGCAGGCGTATCGCAGCTTCTACGGCTTCGACCTGTCTGCGCGCTTTGCCGGGCTGGACAACCGCCTCGGCAGCTTCAATGCCGCCGGCTACCAGATTGCCGTGCAGCTGTGGGTGCCGGCCGAACCGCGTGGCACCCTGCTGTTGCTGCACGGCTATTACGACCATATGGGTCTGTACCGGCATGTGGTCGACTGGGCACTGAGCATGAATTTCGCCGTGCTCGCTTGCGACCTGCCAGGGCACGGCCTGTCCAGCGGTGCGCGCGCCAGCATCGGCGATTTTGCCGAGTATCAGCAGGTGCTGGGCGGGTTGTTCGAGCAGGCCAGCGAGCTGGGGTTGCCGCAGCCCTGGCATCTCTGTGGGCAGAGTACGGGCGGCGCGATTGCGCTGGATTATCTGCTCGCTGACGGCAAGCGCCTGGAGCTCGGGCAGAGCATTCTCCTCGCGCCACTGGTACGCCCGCGCGCCTGGGCTTGGTCGAAGCTCAGCTATCGAATGCTCAGCCCCTTCGTCCGCGAAATTCCACGGCGCTTCAGCGAAAACTCCAGCGACGCCGCCTTCATCGACTTCGTGCACAACCTCGATCCCCTGCAGCCGCGCAGTCTGCCGACTGCCTGGGTGGGGGCGTTGGCCAAGTGGGTACCGCGCATCGAGGCTGCCGGGCGCAGCGCACACAGCCCGTTGATCATTCAGGGCGAGGCGGACATGACCGTGGACTGGCGCCACAACCTCGAGGTGCTGCAGGACAAGTTCCATCAGCCGCAGATCCTGCGGCTGACGGAGGCGCGTCACCATCTGGCCAATGAGAGCGAGGCGCTGCGCCTGCGTTACTTCGATTTTCTGCGCGAGCGATTGACTTAGATGCCCTGCGGCGCCGGCGCCAGCTCGTTGGTGCTCATGCCCACCGCAAGGCCTGCGCGCAGCGCCTGCAGGGCGGCCTGGTAATAGGTTTTGCCCGCTTCCGACTGGGCGAATTCGACGAACTGCTCCAGTTCCGGGTCGCTCAGCTCGCGATAGACGTGCAGCAGGGTGTTGTCGAGATCCTGTTCGATCTGCGCCATCAGACGCTCACGCTGGCCATTGAGCAGCCCCTGAGCCTGACCGCCGCCGAGTAGGCCGGGAATCATCTGGCTGAGGCTGTCGGCCGCCACGCCGGCCAGCGCCAGACTGACTTCGGCGCCGGCTTCCTTGGCGGGAATGGCCTGGGCCAGGTGACGAATCAGCAGGCGACGGGTGGCATCGGCGTCGGTGCGTGGCAGACCATTGGCGTACTTGGCCAATTGGTCGCTACGGGTGGCCAGCGTCTCGGCGGCGACGATCTTGCGGCCCAGTGCGGATTCGAAGAAGGCCAGCGCCGGCTGCGGGTCAGCCAGCTCCTTGCTCAGGCTGTGTTGCGCACGCTGGTCGATGGCGGTAGCGGCGAAGCGGCGATTGCTGTTATCCACCAGTGCCTGAAACACCGCCGGTGGCAGGGTGCTGCGGTAGCGCTGCTGAGCAGCGTCGAGCGCCTGATTGAAATGTTCACGCTGTTGCGGCCAGCCGGCAGCCTGATACAGGCGCAGGTGGTCGTCTGCCAGGGCCGGCAAGGTCAGGCCAATCAGCAACAGGGCAAACAGAACGCGCATCGAAAACTCCTTGGCAAACTTTCCTGGCCGGCCGCAGGGTGCTGCGGCCGGTTATTTTCGGCGGCTGGCGGAGGCTTGTCGAGTCACGACATGCCACTGATACAATCGCCGCCATGACCGAATCCAGCCTGCAAGACCTCTTTTCCGGCCTTATCGACGACCTTGCCAGCCAGGGCTGGTCGCAACGGGCGTTGTTCGCCCCAGAAGTTCTGACCCGCGAACTGGCCGTCGAGTGCCGCACGCGTGCACAGAATGGCGAACTCAATGCCGCCAGCGTTGGTCGCGGGGGCACGCAGCAGGTGCAGGAAGGGATTCGTGGCGACCACATTCAATGGCTGGAACCTGGCCAGAGCCAAGCCTGTGATCAGTACCTGCAACTGATGGACGGTTTGCGTCAGGCACTCAATCAGGCGCTCTATCTGGGGCTCGAAGACTACGAATGCCACTTCGCCTGTTATGCACCGGGGGCCTTCTATCAGCGTCATCTCGATCGTTTTCGCGATGACGACCGCCGCACCGTGTCGGCGGTGTTCTATCTGAACGAGGACTGGCAGGCCGAGCAGGGCGGAGCGTTGCGCCTGTATCTGGCCGATGGCCGTGAGCATGACGTACTGCCTCAGGCTGGAACGCTGGCGCTGTTTCTGTCTTCCGAGATGCCTCACGAAGTGCTGCCGGCCACCCGCGAGCGACTGTCGTTGACCGGTTGGTTCAGACGTCGGGGTGGCGCGGTGCTCTGAGTTTTGCGAGCGGCAGTCATGGAGAGCGAGTCGATGCAGAAGATACTGGTCAGCCGCTGCCTGCTCGGGCATCGGGTGCGTTATGACGGCGGTGCTCATGGTCCCTTCGATCAGCTGCAGCGGTGGCTGGACGAAGGGCGAGTGGTGGCGCTGTGCCCGGAGGTGGCGGGTGGGTTGTCGACGCCGCGCCCGCCTGCGGAAATTCGCGATGGACAGGGTGGTGCGGTGTTGGATGGTCGGCTGCCCGTACTGACGATCGAAGGCGCGGATGTCACGGCTGCATTCGTCGACGGCGCCGAACAAGCGTTGGCGCTGGTGCACGAGCACGACATCCGCCTGGCACTGCTGAAGGCGCGAAGCCCTTCGTGTGGCAATCTGGAAAACTACGACGGCAGCTTCAGCGGTGTGCGAGTGCCGGGGGAGGGGGTTACTGCTGCCCTGCTGAAACGAGCCGGGGTGAAGGTGTTCAACGAAATGCAGTTGGACGAAGCAGCAGCCGAATTGGCGCGGTTGGAGCGCGATTGAGGTAGCCCGGATGCAATCCGGGGTACGGTGGTGCGCGCGGCGCACCCTACGGAATGAGAAAGGGAGGCCGAACAGGCTGTGTGAAAACTACTGCGCTTGGTCATGCTGCGTTAAAAACAGGCTCAGAATGCTCATTTACAACTCGTAAACTGCGCTTCTTCGCCTGTTTTTGCCTTGCCTGACCTTCGCTCGCTACGTTTTCACTCGGCCTGCGAAGCCTCCCTTTGTTCATTTCTGCAAACCTCCGGGGCTCGCGAGTCAGAGCGAGACAAGGCGGGAGCGACCGAGGAGAACGGAGTTTACGTTAGTAAATGAGCATCTCCGAGGTTGTTCCCAGCGCCGTATCGCCGACGCGCAGCAGCTCCGGTTTAGAACAGGACGCGGCTGCGGATTGTGCCATTGACGTGCTGCAGTTTCTCCAGCGCCAGGTCGGAGTACTCGGCGTCGACGTCGATCACCACGTAGCCGACCTTGTCGTTGGTCTGCAGGAACTGGCCGGAGATGTTGATGCCGTTGTCGGCGAACACCTTGTTGATTTCGCTCATCACGCCCGGAATGTTCTCGTGGATATGCAGCAGGCGGTGCTTGCCCGGGTGCGCTGGCAGGGCCACTTCAGGGAAGTTGACCGAGGACACCGAAGTACCGTTGTCACTGTACTTGACCAGCTTCTCGGCCACTTCCAGGCCGATGTTGGCCTGCGCTTCTGCGGTGGAACCACCGATGTGCGGGGTCAGGATCACGCGATCCAGGCCACGCAGCGGGCTCTCGAACTCTTCGTCGTTGGACTTGGGCTCGACCGGGAACACGTCGATGGCCGCGCCGATCAGGTGCTCGTCCTTGATCGCATTGGCCAGGTGATCCAGCTCGACCACGGTGCCGCGCGCGGCGTTGATCAGGATGCCGCCCTTCTTCATCGCGCGGATTTCCTTCTCGCCGATCATCCACTGGGTGGACGGCAGCTCAGGGACATGCAGAGACACGATGTCGCACAGGCCCAGCAGCTCGTACAGATCGCCGATCTGCGTGGCGTTACCCAGTGGCAGCTTGGTCACGGTGTCGTAGAAGAACACTTGCATGCCCAGGGCCTCGGCCAGTACCGAAAGCTGGGTGCCGATGGAGCCGTAGCCGACGATGCCCAGCTTCTTGCCGCGGATCTCGAAGGAGTTGGCCGCCGACTTGATCCAGCCGCCACGGTGGCAGGAGGCGTTCTTCTCGGGAATGCCGCGCAGCAACAGGATGGCCTGGGCCAGTACCAGTTCGGCGACCGAGCGGGTGTTGGAGTAAGGCGCGTTGAATACCGCGATACCACGCTCACGGGCGGCATTCAGGTCGACCTGGTTGGTACCGATGCAGAAGCAACCGACGGCGACCAGCTTCTTCGCGCAGTCGAAGACTTCTGCCGTCAGCTGGGTGCGAGAGCGAATACCGATGAAGTGGGCATCGGCGATCTTTTCTTTCAGCTCTTCGCCTGACAGCGCGCCCTTGAGGTACTCGATGTTGCTATAGCCGGCGGCCTTCAGGGTGTCCACGGCATTCTGGTGGACGCCTTCGAGAAGAAGGAACTTGATCTTGCTCTTGTCGAGAGAGGTCTTGCTCATCGGAGTACCTGTTGTCCCAGGGATGTTGGCAGGGAAGGGCCGAGAAACTCAGCCAGCGCCCGTAGATCGCTGCATGGCTCGATTCACGGGGTGCGTATGCTAGCATGTTCGCCTTTTTCAATGCTCGGTTGCGACCTGAATGGTTCTCAGGGCGACCATGAATCCTTTGAGAGTTCCGTAGATGACCACCCCTGCCCAGATCGAAGAGCTGAAGACCCTGGTTGAACCCGGCAAGGTACTGACCGACGCCGATTCCCTCGAGGCCTATGGCAAGGACTGGACCAAGCATTTCGCCCCGGCGCCTTCGGCCATCGTCTTCCCCAAGACTACCGAGCAGGTGCAGGCCATCGTGCGCTGGGCCAACGCGCACAAGATCGCCCTCGTGCCGTCTGGCGGCCGTACCGGCCTTTCGGCCGCAGCCGTGGCGGCCAACGGCGAAGTGGTGGTGGCGTTCGACTACATGAACCAGATTCTCTCGTTCAACGAGTACGACCGTGCAGCGGTATGCCAGCCGGGCGTGGTGACCAAGCAGCTGCAGCTGTTCGCCGAAGAGAAAGGCCTCTATTACCCGGTGGACTTCGCCTCTTCAGGGTCCAGCCAGATTGGCGGCAATATCGGCACCAATGCCGGCGGTATCAAGGTGATTCGCTACGGCATGACCCGCAACTGGGTGGCGGGCCTGAAGGTCGTGACCGGTACCGGCGAACTGCTTGAACTGAACAAGGACCTTATCAAGAACGCCACCGGTTACGATCTGCGCCAGCTGTTCATCGGTGCCGAAGGTACGCTGGGCTTCGTGGTCGAGGCGACCATGCGCCTGGATCGCGCGCCGAAGAACCTCACCGCGATGGTGCTCGGCACCGCTGATTTCGACTCGATCATGCCGGTGCTGCACGCCTTCCAGAGCAAGCTCGACCTGACTGCGTTCGAGTTCTTCTCCGACAAGGCCCTGGCCAAGGTGCTCGGCCGTGGCGACGTGCCGGCGCCGTTCGAAAGCGAATGCCCCTTCTATGCCTTGCTGGAGTTCGAAGCCAGTACCGAGGAAGTGGCCAACCAGGCGCTGGAAACCTTCGAGTACTGCGTCGAGCAGGGTTGGGTGGTCGACGGCGTGATGAGCCAGAGCGAGCAGCAGCTGCAGAACCTGTGGAAGCTGCGCGAATACATCTCCGAGACCATCAGCCACTGGACACCTTACAAGAACGACATCTCGGTCACGGTCAGCCAGGTGCCGGCCTTCCTCAAGGATATCGACGCCATCGTCGAAGCCAACTACCCGGATTTCGAGGTGGTGTGGTTCGGTCATATCGGTGACGGCAACCTGCACCTGAATATCCTCAAGCCCGAGAACCTGTCCAAGGACGAGTTCTTCGCCAAGTGCGCAGTGGTCAACAAGTGGGTGTTCGAGACCGTACAGAAGTACAACGGCTCGATCAGCGCCGAGCACGGTGTGGGCATGACCAAGCGTGATTACCTGCACTACAGTCGTTCGCCGGCGGAAATTGCCTGCATGAAGGCGGTCAAGGCGGTGTTCGATCCCAACGGCATCATGAACCCCGGCAAGATTTTCGCGGTTTGATCTCGTAGGGTGCGCTACGCGCACCCATGATCCAACGCGTCTTGGTGCGCACGGCGCACCCTACTGATCAGGAGTCCCCGATGAGTTATCAGCACCAGTACGTCGACGGAACCACCGTCCACTTCCCCCTCGGCAAGGTCGTTTGCATTGGCCGCAACTACGCCGAGCACGCCAGGGAACTGAACAACCCGGTGCCCAGCGAGCCCTTGCTATTCATCAAACCGGGCTCCTGTGTTGTGCCGCTCGATAGTGGCTTCGCCATTCCCGAGGATCGCGGTTCGGTGCATTACGAGGCGGAAATCGCTGTGCTGATTGGCAAGCCGCTGTCGAAGGCGCCGGATGCCGAGGAAGTGCGTGACGCCATCAGCGGCTTCGCCCCGGCCCTGGACCTGACCCTGCGTGACGTGCAAGCCAAGCTCAAGGAGAAGGGCTATCCCTGGGAAATCGCCAAGAGCTTCGACGGTGCCTGCGTGCTGGCGCCTTTCGTACCCGGCGATGCCATCGAGGACCTGGCCGATATCGGCATTCGCCTGGTGATCAACGGCGAAACCCGCCAAGACGGCAACAGCCGCGACATGCTCAACCCCATCCTCAGCATGATCCAGCACATGGCCGGGCACTTCGCCCTGCAGCCGGGTGACGTGATTCTCACCGGCACGCCGGTCGGCGTTGGCGCGCTGAACAAGGGCGATGAGCTGGTGCTGGAGTTGGTCGGTCACAGTAGTTTCAACAGCCGCGTGCTATAGAACTGCCCACGATCCCGCTGCGCGTCGGCCCTGCGGCGTTAAAAACAGGCTCGGAATGCTCATGTACAAAAGTACACTCCGCTTCCTCGCCTGTTTTTGCCTTGCATGGCTCTAGCTCGCAAGATCGTGCACAGGTTCTATACCAATCGTCGCCTCTTCAGGCGGCGGAACTCTTCCAGACATCGGATGTCGGATCGCCATCAAGCAGCCGAGCCGTCGCCGATGCCCTCCCTTCGTTCCCGCCTTTCTCGTCCCCGTTGCTGGTTGTCCGGCATAGCCGTGCTGGCCGCGATCACGGTCGTAAAAACCCAGCATTGGGATGATCGCGCCCTGCTCTGGTGGCAGGAGGGGCATACGCCGTTGGTCGAGCGCTTGGCCAGCGTCTGGTTGCCTGGCTACCGTGCGGTTATTCAGGCCAAGCCCTTGTCTGGCCTGGAGCGAGATGAAACCTCGGGGCTTACCTACAACCCGGTAACCGGCACACTCTTCACCGTCACGGGCAAGAATCCACTGTTGGTGGAGCTCTCGCGTGAGGGGGAGGTGTTGCGGCGTATCCAGCTGAAGGGCTTCTCTGATCCGGAAGCGGTAGAGATGATGGATAACGGGCGCATGGCCATCGTCGATGAACGTCGTCGTCAGCTCACCACCTTTACCCTGCATGACGACGACCTGGAACTGGATGCGGCCGATTTACCCGGTTTCGACCTGGGCTTTGTCGACGCGGGTAACAAGGGCTTCGAAGCCGTTGGCTGGGATGCGCGCAGCAGCAGCCTGATGCTGGGCAAGGAGCGTAGCCCGATGGGCTTGTTCAGCCTGCCTTTTCCTGGCGAGGACGGTGCTGCTGGCGTGATGCAGCCTTTCAACTACGACAGTCTGGGAGTGCGCGATATTTCTTCGCTGAGTATCGATGCGCGTACCGGCCATGCGCTGGTGCTGTCCGATGAGTCGCGCATGCTGCTGGAGCTGGATCGTAGTGGTCACCCGATCAGCTTTCTCAGCCTTAGCGGCGGTCTCAACGGTCTGGAACAGGGCATCAAGCAGGCCGAAGGCGTGACCATGGACGAAGAGGGCAACATCTATATCGTCGCCGAGCCCAATCTTTTTTATGTGTTCAGCAAGGCGCAACCGGGTGCCAGTTGAGTGGGGTGGCGGATTCAGTTTGGCTTAAGCCGCGATTCAGTCTGGCTTCAGCTAGCGGCACTAATCTGACCCCGTCACTTACGAACAACGAGGTTCACACCATGAAACGTACCGCTCTCGCTCTGATGGTTCTGCCGCTGCTCAGCACTGCCGCTTTCGCTACTGGCTACACCGGCCCGGGCGCGACCCCGCAGGTCACCACCGTGTCCGCTGCACTGGAAGCTGCCGATGACACCCATGTTGTTCTGGAAGGTCAGATCGTCAAGCGCCTGCAGGACGAGCTCTACGAGTTCAAGGACGCCACCGGCACCATCCAGGTGGAAATCGACGACGAAGACTGGCCGGGCCAGACAGTTTCGGAAACCGCCAAGGTGCGTCTGAGCGGTGAAGTCGACAAGGACTTCAACAGCCGCGAGATCGATGTCGATCGCGTCGAACTGATCAACTGATCGCGATATCCCGCCCGCCCGCCACGTCAAGCCCGTGGCGGGCTTTTCCGTGGTAGTCAGAGAAGTCCATCATGCGTCGTTTGCTCTCCATAAGCCCCTGGCTCTATCTGCTGTTCTTCGTGTTGTTGATTGGCGCCGTGCTGGGCCAGCAGTATCGGTTGTTCGAGCGAGCCTGGTTCTCCGTGCAGGAATGGCAGTATGGCGCGCAGTGGCGTGATCAGTCGCTGTGGCTGGGTGACTATCGCGTGGTGATCGAGGCCAAGCCGATTGCCGATATAAGCGATGTGTCGGCACTGACCTATGACCCGGATCGGCGCAGCCTGTTCAGCGTCACCAACAAGCCGGCCAAGGTGATCGAGATCAGCCTGGAGGGCGAGCTCAAGCGCACCATCGATCTTGAAGGTTTTGGTGATCCCGAGGCCATCGAATATGTGGCGCCCGGCACCTATGTGATTGCCGATGAGCGCGAGCAGCGCCTGGTCAAGGTGCGCATTGACGATGACAGTCGCGTGCTCGATGCGGCCGACTTCCAGCAACTCTCCCTGGGTATCGGGCGCAACGGCAACAAGGGTTTCGAGGGTTTGGCCTACGATGCGCAGAATCAGCGTCTGCTGGTGGCCAAGGAACGCGATCCGGTGCGTATCTTCGAGGTGCTCGGCTTCCCCCATGTCGACGAGAGCAAGCCGCTGGCGCTGCAGGTCAATACTGACCCAAAGCGCGATGCGCGGCTGTTCGTGCGCGACCTTTCCAGCCTCGACTTCGATACGGCGACTGGCCATCTGCTGGCGCTTTCGGATGAGTCGCGCCTGGTGATCGAGTTGAACACCGAGGGCAAGCCGATCAGTACCCTGTCGCTGCTACGTGGCCAACATGGCCTGCAGCGCAGTGTGCCGCAGGCCGAGGGGGTGGCGACGGACGACGACGGCAACCTGTACCTGATCAGTGAGCCGAACCTGTTCTATATGTTCAGGAAGCAGGACGACTAGCCCGTCTGGTCGTCCGTTTGCGCATCGGGCGCATTCTTCTGCACCGACTCGATGCCGCTCTTGCAACTGGCGGCGCTGGCATACATCTGACTTTGCCCGACTACCTGGCCGTTGGTGGCCATGAGCAGGAAGTAGTGTTTTTCGTTGCTCGAGGTCTTGGTCTCGAAGGCGCCGTCGCGTTGTGAATTCTTCTTCACCGACTCGATGCCGTTCAGTGCCGAATCCTTGGCCTTGTACATCTCACTGGTGAGGATGACCTGGCCATTGCTGGCCAGCAGGTTGAAGTGGAATTGGCCGTCTTTGGCTTTCTTCAGCTCGAACTTTCCAGGCATGTTCATTTCTCCCTGAGCGCCCGGCGGTATGCCGCAGCGACGTTCAGCAAGCGTAGACCATCAATGCGAATGGCTCTTGCCGACATGGGTATGGCCATCGTCCGGCAGCGGCTGCACGCCGCCGCTGACGTTGAGCTGGCGCAGGATGCCGCAGTCTTCCGCCTCCTTGGGGCCGTTGCAACGGTCGCGCAACTCGGTGAGTTGGTCGCGCAGCGCCTGCAGGCTGTCGATGCGCGCCTGAACATGTTCGATATGTTCGTCCACCAGGCTGTTGATGCCGGCGCAGCTTTCGTGTGGCAGGTCACGTAGGGCCAGTAGCCGCTGAATCTCTTCCAGGGTCATGTCCAGCGTCCGGCAGTTGCGGATGAACACCAGGCGTTCCAGGTGGGGGGCGCCGTACAGGCGGTAGTTGCCTTCGCTGCGTGCGGGCGCCGGCAGCAGGCCTTCACGTTCGTAGTAGCGGACGGTTTCTGCCTGGCAGCCGGCCTTTTTCGCCAATTCTCCGATTTTCATGGGATCGCTCCGTGGGTGCTTGACCCTATAGTGACTACAGGGTGTGTACTCGGCAATAGACACCTGACGGAGATTTGCCATGAGCCGCTGCTGCGATCACTCGCACCAACAGTCACCCGCTCACCCTGGGCATGCCCACGATCACGAGGCCGTACCGCAACCAGCGGACGCCGCGCTGGCGGGCGCGCGCAATACCCGCATTCGCATCGAGCAGATGGATTGCCCCACGGAAGAACGCCTGATTCGCGACGCGCTGGGGCGCCTGCCTGGCGTGGCTGGCCTGCATTTCAATCTGCTGCAGCGCGTGCTGACCGTGAGTCATGACGAGGGCATGCTGGCGCAGGTGCTGCCCGCCATCTGCGCATTGGGCTTCACTCCGCAGGTGGAGGACGAGGGTGTTGCTCGGCAGCCGGTCGTCGTGTCTGAGAGAAAGCCCTGGTGGCCGCTGGCGCTGGCGGGTGGGGTGGCAACCGCTTCGGAAGTCGTGCATTTCACCGGGCTCGGCCCGGACTGGCTGGTAGCGCTACTGGCCGTTGCCGCCATCCTGATGTGCGGGTTGAACATCTACAAGAAGGGCTGGATCGCCCTGAAGAACCGCAACCTCAATATCAATGCCCTGATGAGCATCGCCGTGACCGGCGCGGTGCTGATCGGCCAGTGGCCGGAAGCGGCGATGGTGATGGTGTTGTTCACCCTGGCCGAGTTGATCGAGGCGCGCTCGCTGGATCGGGCGCGTAACGCCATACGCGGGCTGATGGATCTGGCGCCGCCGCGCGCCACCGTGCAGCAGGCTGATGGCAGTTGGCAGGAGGTCGACGTGCAGGCTATCGGTCTGGGCGCCGTGGTGCGGGTACGTCCCGGCGAGCGCATCAGCCTCGATGGTGAGGTGGTCGGCGGTTCGTCGACGGTGAATCAGGCGCCGATCACCGGGGAAAGCCTGCCGGTGGAGAAACGCGCGGGCGACTCGGTGTTCGCTGGCACCATCAACGAGGCCGGCTCGCTGGAATTTCGTGTGAGCGCGACGGCACGCGACACGACGCTGGCGCGCATCATCCATGCGGTGGAAGAGGCGCAGGGCTCGCGTGCACCGACCCAGCGTTTCGTCGATCAGTTCTCGCGCATCTATACCCCAGCGGTCTTTGCCTTCGCTCTGGCGGTGGCCGTGCTGCCGCCTCTGGTCATCGGTGGCGCCTGGCTCGACTGGGTCTACCGCGCGCTGGTTCTGCTGGTGGTGGCCTGCCCCTGTGCGCTGGTGATTTCCACCCCGGTGACCATCGTCAGCGGCCTGGCGGCCGCCGCGCGCAAGGGCATCCTGATCAAGGGCGGCGTCTATCTGGAGAACGGGCGGCATCTGGCCCTGCTGGCGCTGGACAAGACCGGCACGCTGACCCATGGCAAGCCGGTGCAGACCGACAGCCTCCACTTGCTGGAAGTGGATGAACCGCTGCACGCCGCCTGGGCAGCGAGCCTGGCCGCGCGCTCGGATCACCCGGTTTCCAGGGCGTTGGCCCAGCGTGCCGAAGAGCAGGGGCAGGCGTTGCATGCTGTCGAGGATTTCGAGGCGCTGCCCGGGCGGGGTAGCAAAGGGCGGATCGATGGCACGCTTCTCCATATAGGTAACCACCGCCTGGTCGAAGACCTCGGGCTGTGCTCGGCGCAACTGGAGCAGCGCCTCGAGGCACTGGAACGCCAGGGCAAGAGCGTGGTGGTGCTGTGCGACGAACAGCGCGCGCTGATGCTCTTCGCCGTGGCCGACACGGTGCGCCAGACCAGCCGCGAGGCGGTCGCCGAACTTCACGAACTGGGTGTGCGTACCTGCATGCTCAGCGGTGACAACGCCCATACCGCCGCGGCCATCGCCGAACAGGTTGGTGTCGACGAGGCACGTGGCGACCTGTTGCCAGCCGACAAGCTGGCCTGGGTGGAGGCGAGCCAGGCACGCGGCAAGGTGGTCGGAATGGTCGGTGATGGCATCAACGATGCGCCGGCTCTGGCCAAGGCCGAGATCGGCTTCGCCATGGGCGCCGCCGGCACCGACACCGCCATCGAGACGGCCGACGTGGCATTGATGGACGATGATCTACGCAAGATTCCGGCCTTCGTTCGCCTGTCTCGGCAGACCCACGCCATTCTCGTGCAGAACATCGTCCTGGCACTGGGGATCAAGGCCATCTTCCTGGCCATGACCCTGGTGGGCGAGGCGACCATGTGGATGGCCGTGTTCGCCGATATGGGCGTGAGCCTGATGGTGGTGTTCAACGGCCTGCGCTTGCTGCGCAAATGAGGAGTGCTGGCATGCAGGTGGAGCTACGCAAGGCTATCGACGAAGCTTTCGTTCAGGCACGACAAGAACTGCGTGCCAGCCGCAGTGCCGAAGCGATGGTCTGGCTGGAGCGGGCGCACATCCTTACTCAGCGTCGCCCATGGCTGCATGCACGTTCACATTGGTTGATGCTGCGGGCCGGCTGGCAACAAGGGGATATGCGTGAGGTGTTGGGGCAAATGCCGCGCATCCTGGCGGCGCTGCTGTTCTCGCGTATCTGGGTGCCCACCGGCAATACCGGGCGGGCGCGGGTCAGTGCGTTTCAACCCATGCCGATAAGCGAGGAGCTGCGCCGCCTGTTGGAGTAGGGTTGGACAAGCGCACCTGCCGTTTCCGGTGCGCATGGCGAATCGCAGGAGGCTCGGATTGCATTCGGGCTACCGACTGCGCAAACCAGAGTGGGTGGAACAACGGACTCTGTGGGAGGGGCTTCAGCCGCGACAATCGCCGCTGAAGCGCCTCCCACAAGATATGCCGGTCAGATTCAACGCTTGAGCGTTTTCACGCCTTCGGCAGTGCCGAGCAGCAGCAGGTCTGCCGGGCGAGCGGCGAACAGGCCATTGGTGACCACGCCGACGATGGCATTGATATCCGCTTCCAGCTTGACCGGGTCGGTGATCGACAGGTTGTGCACGTCGAGGATGACGTTGCCGTTGTCGGTCAGCACGCCTTCGCGGTACACCGGGTCGCCGCCCAGTTTCACCAGCTCGCGCGCCACATGGCTGCGCGCCATCGGAATGACTTCCACCGGCAGCGGGAAGGCGCCCAGCACCGGCACCAGCTTGCTGGCGTCGGCGATGCAGATGAAGGTCTTGGCCACGGCGGCAACGATCTTCTCGCGAGTCAGCGCCGCGCCGCCGCCTTTGATCAGGTGCAGACGCTCGTCGCTCTCGTCGGCGCCGTCGACATAGAACTCCAGCTCGGCGGTGCTGTTGAGGTCGTAGACCGGGATGCCATGGCCCTTCAGGCGTGCGGCTGTGGCTTCGGAGCTGGCGACGGCGCCATCGAAGTCCATCTTGTGCTTGGCCAGCGCGTCGATGAAGAAGTTGGCGGTGGAGCCGGTGCCGACGCCGACGATGCTCTTGCTGTCGAGGCGCGGGAGAATGTGGTCGACGGCGGCCTGGGCCACGGCCTGTTTCAGCTGATCCTGGTTCATCGCGGGAGAATGCCTGGGAAGGTGTAGGAAGTAGGCGCGAATTATAGCCGCAAGTGACGTGCTGACGGGGCAGAACCCACGTGTTTCGTATGGTCGTCCAGCGCGGCGCTGGGGTAGACTCGGCAGTCCCTCAAAGCCCGAACGCCTGCGAAATCGCCATGCTCGAACAGTACGTGAAGAAGATCCTCACCTCGCGCGTCTATGACGTCGCGGTGGAAACCCCGCTGCAACCCGCCCGTCAGCTCAGTGAGCGGCTGGGCAGCCAGATTCTGCTCAAGCGTGAAGATCTGCAGCCGGTGTACTCGTTCAAGATTCGCGGCGCTTACAACAAGCTGGCGCAACTCTCGCCCGACGAGCTGGCGCGCGGCGTGGTCACTGCTTCGGCCGGCAACCACGCGCAGGGCCTGGCCCTGGCGGCCAAGCATCTGGGGGTGAAGGCGACCATCGTCATGCCACGCACCACGCCTGAGCTGAAAGTGCAGGGCGTTCGCTCGCGTGGCGGCAAGGTGGTGCTGCACGGCGACGCCTTCCCCGAGGCGCTGGCGCATTCGCTGAAGCTGGTTGAAGAGAAGGGCTACACCTACATTCACCCGTACGACGATCCGTTGGTTATCGCCGGCCAGGGCACTGTGGCCATGGAGGTGCTGCGTCAGCATCAGGGCCATATCGATGCCATCTTCGTGCCCGTCGGTGGCGGCGGTTTGATCGCCGGCATCGCGGCGTACGTCAAATACCTGCGGCCAGAGATCAAGGTGATCGGCGTAGAACCGGACGACTCCAACTGCCTGCAGCAGGCGATGACGGCTGGCGAGCGCGTGGTGCTGCCGAGCGTCGGTCTGTTCGCCGACGGCGTGGCGGTGGCGCAGATCGGCCAGCACACCTTCGACATCTGCAAGGATCACGTCGACGAAGTGATCACCGTCAGCACCGATGAGATCTGTGCGGCGATCAAGGACATCTACGACGATACCCGTTCGATCACCGAGCCGGCAGGCGCGCTGGCCGTGGCTGGGATCAAGAAGTACGTCGAGCGTCAGGGCGCCAACGGTGAAGTGCTGGTGGGCATCGATTCCGGCGCCAACGTCAACTTCGACCGCCTGCGCCATGTGGCCGAGCGCGCCGAGCTGGGCGAGAAGCGCGAGGCGATCATCGCCGTGACCATTCCCGAGCAGCCAGGCAGCTTCAAGGCCTTTTGCGAGGCGGTGGGCAAGCGCCAGATCACCGAATTCAACTATCGCTATCACACCGATCGCGAAGCGCACATCTTCGTCGGCGTGCAGACCCACCCGGAAAACGACCCGCGCCAGGCGCTGGTCGAAGGGCTGCGCGCGCAGGGCTTTCCGGTGCTGGACCTGACCGATAACGAACTGGCCAAGTTGCATATCCGCCATATGGTCGGTGGCCATGCCGCCGGTGTCGGTGACGAGATGGTGCTGCGTTTCGAATTTCCCGAGCGGCCGGGTGCGCTGTTCAACTTCCTGCAGAAACTGGGCGGGCGCTGGAACATCTCGATGTTCCATTACCGCAATCACGGCGCTGCCGATGGTCGCGTACTGGCAGCGTTGCAGGTGCCGGCGGACGAACGTCATCTGGTGCCGGCGGCGTTGGACGCCATCGGTTACCCCTACTGGGATGAGAGCGAAAATCCCGCCTATAGCCTGTTTCTGGGCTGAGCACTGCCTTCGAACCGCAGGGCGGGTGTAGCCCGCCAGTGCGCGCTGGCGGGTTGCTCCCGCCCTACGTAATCGCCTGACAACAAAGGAAGCCTCGATGGAGCATTATCTGCTGGTTCGCATCCTCCACAGCGCCCCGGGCGTGTTGCTGCTGCTCGGCCTGATCGCCCATGGCGTCATGCTGTTCAAGGCGCAGCGCGGTGGCGATGCCGCCGTGCTGGCGCGCAAGCTGCGCGTGACCCTGCTGTTCAGCTTCCCGGCATTCGCCGTGCTGGCGCTGAGCCTGCCGGTCACCGGCTACTGGCTGGTGGACACCGTCGGCTGGCCGCTGGGGCAGACCTGGCTGTTGCTGGGCAGCATTCTCTATGCGCTGATGATGCTGCTGGGTTTGCTGCTGGCCGGTCGTCTGGCGGTCTGGCGTGCGCTGGGCGATACGCCGGCGTCGACGGCGCTGAAGCGTCTGTGCCTGATCTATGCCGGGCTGATTCTGGTGCTGCTGATCGCCATCATGGCGTTGATGGGCGCCAAGCCTGCTTAAACGCAGGGTTATTGCTGACTTGTAGGAGCGGCTTCAGCCGCGATTGCCGCGATGACAGGTTTCGCGGCTGAAGCCGCTCCTACCACTGCGTGTTCAGGGCATTAACGAGGTGGGCGCACCCTACTTCATCTCAGCGCAGTGAAATCACCGGCCAGCCGCGTTCGGTGGCGGTGGCGCGCAGCACCTCGTCCGGGTCGACCGCCACCGGATTGGCCACGGCCTCCAGCAGCGGCAGGTCATTGCGCGAGTCGCTGTAGAAGTAGGCGCCATCGAGGTTGTACCCCGTCTCTGCCAACCACTCGTTCAGGCGCGTCACCTTGCCGCCCTGGTAGCATGGCGTGCCGGCGATCTGCCCGGTATAACGGCCGTCCTGCATGCCGCATTCGGTAGCGATCAACGTTTCCACGCCCAGGCGCTCGGCAATGGGCGCAGTGACGAAGCGGTTGGTGGCGGTGATGATCACCAGCTTGTCGCCAGCGGCGCGGTGCTCGGCCAGCAGTGCCTCGCCCTTGGCCAGGATGATCGGCTCGATCACCTCGGCCATGAACTCGCGGTGCCACTGCGCCAGTTGCGCCATTTCACTGCGACCCAGAATGGCCTGGCTGAAATTCTGGTAGGCCACCACGTCCAGTTTGCCGGCGCAGTAGTCGGCATAGAAGGCATCGTTGCGCGCCAGGTACTCGGCCGCGTCGACCAGGCCGCGCTGGCAGACGAATTCGCCCCAGCTGTGATCGCTGTCGCCAGCCAGCAGGGTGTTGTCGAGATCGAAAAGGGCCAAGCGCACGGTTCGTTACCTGTTCTGTAGAAAGGGAAGGCGCGCCAGAATAGCTGCTTTGCCGGGGCTTTCAAACAGCGCCTAAACCCGCGTTGCTGCTGCCGCCGGCTTTGTGGAACAATGCCGGAACTTGCGTGTACGAGGTTGCTTGCCGTGATCGATTCTGATGGTTTCCGCCCGAATGTCGGCATCATCCTGACCAATGATGTCGGCCAGGTGCTCTGGGCCAGGCGTATCAACCAGGATGCGTGGCAGTTTCCCCAGGGTGGCATCAATGATCGTGAATCGCCGGAAGAGGCGCTTTACCGTGAACTGAATGAAGAGGTCGGGCTCGAAGAGCAGGATGTGACGATCCTCGCCTGTACCCGCGGCTGGTTGCGTTATCGTTTGCCGCAGCGTCTGGTGCGCACGCACAGCCAGCCGCTGTGCATCGGACAGAAGCAGAAGTGGTTTCTGCTGCGCCTGACGGGGGCGGAAGACCGTGTACGCATGGATCTGACCGGCAAGCCCGAATTCGATGGCTGGCGCTGGGTCAGCTACTGGTACCCTCTGGGCCAGGTGGTCACATTCAAGCGCGAGGTCTACCGCCGTGCGCTCAAGGAACTTGCCCCGCGCCTGATAGTGCGCGACTGATACGGACCCCAATCGAGCATGCTCAATACGCTGCGCAAGATCGTCCAGGAAGTAAACGCCGCCAAGGATCTCAAGGCGGCGCTGTCGATCATCGTGCAGCGGGTCAAGGAAGCGATGGGCAGCCAGGTCTGCTCGGTCTACCTGCTCGATCCGGAAACCAATCGCTTCGTGCTGATGGCCACCGACGGTCTCAACAAGCGCTCCATCGGCAAGGTCAGCATGGCGCCCAGCGAAGGTCTGGTTGGCCTGGTCGGTAGCCGTGAAGAACCGCTGAACCTCGAAGACGCCGCCAGCCATCCCCGCTACCGCTACTTCGCCGAGACCGGCGAGGAACGCTATGCCTCCTTCCTCGGTGCGCCGATCATCCACCACCGGCGGGTGATGGGCGTTCTGGTGGTGCAGCAGAAGGAGCGCCGCCAGTTCGACGAAGGCGAGGAAGCCTTCCTGGTCACCATGAGCGCGCAGCTCGCTGGCGTTATCGCCCATGCCGAGGCGACCGGTTCGATTCGGGGGCTCGGTCGCCAGGGCAAGGGCGTGCAGGAGGCCAAATTCGTCGGCGTGCCGGGTGCGCCGGGGGCAGCGGTCGGTACCGCTGTCGTGGTGCTGCCCCCGGCCGATTTGAATGTAGTTCCAGACCGCAGTGTCGATGACATCGCTGCCGAGCTGGAGCTGTTCGACAAGGCGCTCGGCTGGGTGCGCGAGGACATGCAGGAGCTGTCCGAGAAGCTCGCCACTCAGCTACGCAAGGAAGAGCGCGCGCTGTTTGACGTCTACCTGATGATGCTGGAGGACGCCGCACTGGGTAACGAGGTGCGCAAGGTCATCCGTACCGGCCAGTGGGCACAGGGCGCCTTGCGCCAGGTGGTGCTCGACCACGTCAATCGTTTCGAGCTGATGGATGACGCTTACCTGCGCGAGCGCGCCTCCGACGTGCGCGACCTCGGCCGGCGCCTGCTCGCCTACCTGCAGGAAGAACGCAAGACCACGCTGGTCTACCCGGATAACACCATCCTGGTCAGCGAGGAGCTGTCGCCGGCGATGCTCGGCGAAGTGCCCGAGGGCAAGCTGGTCGGCCTGATTTCGGTGACCGGCTCGGGCAACTCCCACGTGGCGATCTTCGCCCGCGCCATGGGTATTCCCACGGTCATGGGTGTGGTCGACCTGCCGTACTCGAAGATCGACGGCATCAAGCTGATCGTCGACGGCTACCACGGCGAAGTCTTCACCAACCCCAGCGAGCTTCTGAGCAAGCAGTACGCGGAGGTGGTCGAGGAGGAGCGTCAGCTCACCGAAGGGCTCGACGCCCTGCGCGCGCTGCCCTGCGAGACCCTCGACGGCCACCGCATGCCGCTGTGGGTCAATACCGGCCTGCTCGCCGACGTGGCGCGTGCTCAGCAGCGTGGCGCCGAGGGTGTCGGCCTGTACCGCACCGAAGTGCCGTTCATGATCAACGAGCGCTTCCCCAGCGAGAAGGAACAGCTCGCCACCTATCGCGAGCAGTTGCAGGCTTTCCACCCGCTGCCGGTGACCATGCGCACCCTGGATATCGGCGGCGACAAGTCGCTGTCCTACTTTCCGATCAAGGAAGAAAACCCCTTCCTGGGTTGGCGCGGCATTCGCGTGACCCTTGATCATCCGGAAATCTTTCTTGTGCAGACCCGCGCCATGCTCAAGGCCAGCGAGGGGCTGAACAACTTGCGCATCCTGCTGCCGATGATTTCCGGCACGCAGGAGCTGGAAGAGGCGCTGCACCTGATTCACCGTGCCTGGGGCGAGGTGCGTGACGAGGGCACCGATGTGCCGCTGCCGCCTATCGGCGTGATGATCGAGATCCCGGCAGCCGTTTATCAGACTCGTGAACTGGCGCGTCAGGTGGACTTCCTCTCGGTCGGCTCCAATGACCTGACCCAATACCTGCTGGCGGTCGACCGCAACAACCCGCGCGTGGCGGATCTCTACGACTTCCTCCACCCGGCGGTGCTGCAGGCCTTGCAGAAGGTGGTCAACGACGCGCATCTCGAAGGCAAGCCGGTGAGCATCTGCGGCGAGATGGCCGGTGACCCGGCGGCTGCCGTGTTGCTGCTGGCGATGGGCTTCGATTCGCTGTCGATGAACGCCACCAACCTGCCCAAGGTGAAATGGCTGCTGCGTCAGATCACCCAGAGCAAGGCCAAGGAACTGCTCGGCCAGGTGATGACCATGGACAACCCGCACCTGATCGACAGCACCCTGCACCTGGCACTGCGCAACCTGGGGCTGGGTCGGGTGATCAATCCGGCGTCCAATATCCAGGCCTGACAAGCGGCTGCAAGAGCGTTTTGTAGCCCGGATGCAATCCGGGACAACGGCGCTCTCCATTCCCGGATTGCATCCGGGCTACCCGCGCAAGGTGACCTCGCCCAATAGGGCTCCCTGCGGACCGAAGCTGCGCTCGGTGATATTCCAGCGCCCATCCCGGCCAAGGTTCAGCACCGTGCTGGCGCGGGTGCCATAGGTGGCTGTGGTAATGAAAATACTCGACAGTACGCGCTCCGTCGCCAGCCCGACGCCGGTGTCCGGTAGCAGGTGATCGGCCGGAAGGCTCCTGTCGCTCAGCAGCTCCAGTAGCGCTTCATCCTCGCGCTCGACGCTATCGCTCAGGGCATTTCTGGCGCGTAGCAGTTTCGGCCAAGGCGTGTCGAGGCTGGCGTTGGACATGCCGTAAATGCCGCTCTGCAATTGCCGAGGCAGGCCTTCCTGGGAGTTGAAATGCCAGAGCTGATGGCGGTCGCCCAAAAGCAGGTTGAAGCCGGCATGCTCTTCTGCGTCGCGCATGATCCTGTCGAGATAGGCAGGTGCCGAGTCCTGGCCCAGCAGGTAGTCGGCCGTCAGCGCGCCGCGTGAGCGAGGGCCGGCCTTTTGCTGCGGGTCGCGGATATTGGTCAGTGCCGCGAAGCGACCTTGCGCGGTAACGCCGAGCCAGGTGCCCCCAGCCTGCAGATCACGACCGGCGAATACGCCAGGTGCATCCGACCATTCACTCAGTGCTGCGCTGGGGCGCGCGTAAAATTCGTCGCGATTGGCCGCCAGGCGCAGCACTGTCGGGCTTTCGGGCTGCCAGGCGAAGACGATCAGGCACATGCGCATTCCTCCACTGACGGAGTCTGGCAGGCTAGCGAGCTGAGCCCGGTGCGGCAACCGTTCCGTCGATCCGTGTGCCGTTGAGGGGGCATTTCCGCTACCATGCCGCTTTGTTTTTTGGGGGGTGTCGATGGAGCTGCTGCTCTACCTGGTGCTGGGTTCGGCTGCCGGTGTGCTGGCGGGTCTGTTCGGCGTGGGCGGCGGTCTGATCATCGTGCCGGTGCTGGTGCTGAGCTTCACCGCACAGGGTATGGCAACGGAAATCCTCACTCACCTTGCAGTGGGAACGTCCCTGGCGACCATCGTCTTTACCTCGATCAATTCGCTGCTCGAGCACCATCGCAAGGGCGCGGTGCGCTGGCCACTGTTTCGCTGGTTGACCCTGGGCATTGTGCTTGGTGCAGCGCTGGGGGCTATGACCGCGTCGCTGATCCAGGGGGCCTTGCTGCAGAAGATCATCGGTACGTTCGCCATCATCGTTGCCGCGCAGATGGCGCTGGACCTGAAACCCAACGCCAGTCTCGGTGTCCCAGGCAAGCCGACGCTGACGGTAGCCGGCGGGGTGATCGGCTGGGCGTCGGCGATCTTCGGGATTGGCGGTGGTTCGCTTACCGTGCCTTTTCTGGTCTGGCGCAGCGTGCCGATCCAGCAAGCGGTGGCAACTTCGGCGGCTTGTGGTTTGCCGATTGCCATCGCCGGTGCGCTGAGTTTCATGGTTACCGGCTGGGGGAATCCGAGTCTGCCGCAATGGAGCGTCGGTTTCGTGTATCTCCCGGCATTGCTGGGGATAGCCCTGACCAGCATGTTCTTTGCCCGTTTTGGTGCGCGCCTGGCTCATCGCCTGTCGCCACTGTTGCTCAAGCGTCTGTTCGCCCTGCTGCTGTTCAGCGTGGGCCTGAGTTTTTTCATCTAAGGAGTCCTGGATGCTGCCTTATCCGCAGATCGACCCGGTGGCCATCGCCCTCGGTCCCCTGAAAATCCATTGGTACGGCCTGATGTATCTGGTCGGTATCGGCGGTGCCTGGTGGCTGGCCTCGCGCCGGCTTGAGCGTTTCGACGCGACCTGGAACAAGGAGAAGCTTTCCGATCTGGTGTTCTGGGTGGCCATGGGGGTGATTCTCGGCGGGCGCCTGGGCTACGTATTTTTCTATGATTTTGCCGCCTATATCGCCGAACCGGCGAAGATCCTGCGGGTTTGGGAGGGCGGCATGTCCTTCCATGGCGGCCTGATCGGGGTGATGCTGGCGACCTGGTGGTTCGGCAAGCGCAACGGCAAGAGCTTCTTCGAACTGATGGACTTCATCGCGCCACTGGTGCCGATTGGCCTGGGTGCTGGGCGCATTGGCAACTTCATCAATGCCGAGCTGTGGGGCAAGGCCACCGACGTGCCCTGGGCAATGATCTTCCCCACCGACCCGCAGCAACTGGCGCGCCACCCGTCGCAGCTGTACCAGTTCGCCCTGGAAGGCGTCGCGCTGTTCACCATCCTCTGGTTCTATTCGCGCAAACCGCGTCCGACCATGGCCGTTTCCGGCATGTTCGCCGCTTGCTACGGTGTATTCCGCTTCATCGTCGAATTCGTTCGCGTGCCGGACGCCCAACTTGGCTACCTGGCCTGGGGCTGGTTGACCATGGGGCAGGTCCTCTGCATACCGATGATTCTCGCCGGCCTGGGCCTGATCGCCTACGCCTACAAGCGCCAGCCCGTACAAGGAGCCGTCTGATGAAACAGTACCTCGACCTGATGCGCCACGTGCGTGAGCGCGGCACCTTCAAGGAAGACCGCACCGGCACCGGCACCTACAGCGTGTTCGGCTACCAGATGCGCTTCGACCTGGCCGATGGCTTCCCCATCGTTACCACCAAGAAGTGCCACCTGCGCTCGATCATTCACGAGCTGCTGTGGTTCCTGCAGGGCGACACCAACATCAAGTACCTCAAGGAAAATGGCGTCAGCATCTGGGACGAGTGGGCCGACGAGAACGGCGACCTCGGCCCGGTCTACGGCTACCAGTGGCGCAGCTGGCCGGCGCCCAATGGCGAGTCCATCGACCAGATCGCCAAGCTGATCGAGATGATCAAGAAGAACCCGGACTCGCGCCGCCTGATCGTCTCGGCCTGGAACCCGGCGCTGGTCGAGCAGATGGCGCTGCCGCCGTGCCACGCGCTGTTCCAGTTCTACGTGGCGGACGGCAAGCTCAGCTGCCAGCTCTACCAGCGCTCGGCGGACATTTTCCTCGGCGTGCCCTTCAACATCGCCAGCTACGCGCTGCTGACGCTGATGGTGGCGCAGGTCTGCGACCTGCAACCGGGCGAGTTCATCTGGACTGGCGGAGACTGCCACCTGTACGCCAACCACATCGAACAAACCGACTTGCAACTCACCCGCCAGCCGCTGCCGCTGCCGACCATGAAGCTCAACCCTGGGGTGAAGGACCTGCTGGCCTTCAAGTTCGAGGATTTCGAGCTGGTCGGTTACGAGGCCCATCCGCATATCAAGGCGCCGGTCGCGGTCTGAGATAGACCCGCAGGCAGGGGCAATTTGCTACCCTTTTCCCTCAACGAGTGAAAAGGGAGTCCCCCGTGAGCCGAATCGCACTGGCCCTGCTGCTGGTCTGCAGTTGTTTGACGAGTCATGCCGACACCTCGCCGCTGCGGGTCGGCATCACCGAAGTGCCGCCGTTCGTGATCAAGCGTGACGACGGCAGCTGGAGCGGCATCAGCATCGATCTGTGGAATGCCATCGCCGAGAAGAATGGCTATGCCTTCCAGTACGAGCCGATGCCCTTCGACAGCCTGCTCGACAGCCTCGAGCAGAGCAAGGTCGACGTCGTGGTCGGTGCGATGACCATGACCCCCGAGCGCGAGGCGCGCTTCGACTTCACCCATCCGTTCTACTTCACCGGCCTCGCCATCGCGGTGCCGGCAACCGCCTCGGCGGGCTGGTGGACGACCTTCAAGAGGCTGTTCTCCTGGCGTTTCATCAGCGTGGTGCTGGGGCTGGCTGCGGTTCTGATGCTGGTGGGGGCCTTGATCTGGTTCTTCGAACGACGGCGTAACCGCGAGCAGTTCCCCGAGGAGCCTATGCGCGGGCTGGGCGATGGTTTCTGGTGGGCTGCAGTGACCATGACCACCGTTGGCTACGGTGACAAGTCACCGGTGACGCTGGGGGGACGGCTGGTCGCGGTGGTGTGGATGTTCGCCGCGTTGATCATGGTCTCGACCTTCACTGCGGCGATGACCACGGCCCTGACTGTGAGCAATCTACAGGGCACCATCCAGGGCCCTGGCGACCTGCAAGGCGCCCACGTCGCCAGCGTGCAGCGCACAGCCAGCTCGCACTGGCTGCAGGAGCGGCGTATTCGCCAGAGCGACTATCCGAACCTGACCAAGGCGCTACTGGCCGTACAGCAGGGGGAGGCCGATGCCATCGTCTACGACAAACCTATCCTGCAGTACCGCAACCGCGAGCTGGTCGGCGTGCGCCTGCAGGTGTTGCCCGGAACCTTCGAGAACCAGAGCTACGGATTCCTGGTGCGCAGCGGCAGTCCGCTGCGGGAGCCGATCAGCCGGGCGGTACTGGGCATCATGGATGATCCACAATGGCCGCGAACGGTGAGCGACTACCTGGGCGAGGAACTCTGAGTCGGGTGGCTGTTCAAGCGTCGCTTGCGGCTTGGTCTTCAGCGAGAAGCGTTGCGCGATCTCATCGATGAATTCGCGCGGCCCGCTGATTGCCCATGCCAGCCAGTTGTCCCTCTTCAGCCTCCGCTCATCCAGGCCCGGTGCAGACTGCCTTCAGGGTGGGCCGGGCTGCGTTCCGCGCTAGCCCGCTGGTTGCATGGAGAGGTCGCTGCGCAGGCGTTCCACCTGTTCGGCACGCTCGGCGTCTTCCAAACGTGCGAACGAGTTCAGTGACGACCATTCGGGATGCGCGCGTGCCACGTTCAGTGGTACTGGCAGCTTGCCCTGGCGCCACAGGGTTTCCTGCGGGGCGCCGAGGGTGATGGCGTCCATCGCGGCGTGTCCGCGTACGTCCAAGGCGGCCAGCAGCTGCTGCTGACGCAGGGCGAGAAGGCGCAGCACGGCATCGTCGATGGTCAGCTCGCGCTGGCCTTTCAATTTTCCTTTCAGCCTTTCTCCGTAATTGCGCAGGGTCTGCGCGCTGCCGCCGATCACGGCGCCCAGTGCAGCGGCGGCGCCCAGGGTGAGGCCGCCGACCAGCAGGTCGACACCGACGCCAGTGGCGGCGCCGGCCGCCATGCCGCCGCCGACCTTGATGCCCAGCTGCTTCAGCGTTTCCGGGTTGAACAGGTCGTCGCCCCAGCGGCCATCGAGCAGCGGCAGGTCGGCCGCCTTGGCATCGGCGCTGCGGAAGGCGTACAGGCGCAATAGGGCCTCGACGCAACGTTGCTCGCGTTGGCGAATCGCATCGCGTAGCTCGGTAATGGCGCCCTGTTCCAGCACCGGCTGGGCGGCGACGCTGCGGCGGCAGGCGGCGCAGTCGATCAGCAGTTCGGCGATCAGGCGGTTGCCGGCCTGGCGACGGGCCAGGCGCTGCGCTTCATGATCCTCGATCAGTCGTTGCAGCTGCGGGCGTGAACGCTCCAGCAGCAGGGCCAGGCTTTCGTACAGACGGCGTTCTCCATCTTCGGCTGGCGCCACGCTGTCGAACGCCACCAGCGCATGCAGACCAAGGCGGGCCAGGGCTTCGCGCCACTCGCTTTCACGATGGCTGGCGCTGGCGACGAAGTTGAGCACCGGCAGCAAGGGTCTGCCGCACATGTTGAGCACCGCCAGTTCGTCTCGATACTTGGCCAGCACTGGCTCGCGCACGTCGATCACGTACAGCCCGGCGTCGGAGGCCATGAGCTGGCGCAGTACCTTGGCTTCCTGTTCGTAGCGCTGGCGGGCTTCGCTGCCTTCGAGAAAACGCGCCAGACGTGCCGGGCCGTCCAGCCGCTCGCCGGGGCGGTCGAGGCGCTCCAGGTAGTCGAGCAGGGCGATGGCATCCTCCAGGCCAGGGGTGTCGTACAGCTCCAGCAACGCCTGGCCATCTACCGACAGGCGCGCACCCTCGACATGGCGCGTGGTGCTGGCGCGCGGTGAGACTTCGCCGAACTCCACGTCACGGGTCAGAGTGCGCAGCAGCGAGGTCTTGCCGACGTTGGTGTGGCCGACCAGGGCGAGCTTCAGTGGTTGGCTCATGGTGCAGACCCCGACGCTGTGTTCCCGGATTGCATCCGGGCTACGGCAGTTGGGAAGCGTAGGGTGGATGACGCTTCACCCATCCACCGGGGAGGATGGTGGATGAGAAAAGCGTCATCCACCCTACGGCGAACGCGTTCAGTCATGTCCTGTCTCCAACCAGCTCAGCGGCGCCGTATCGTCATGCTGCAGCCCCAGGCTGGCGATTGCCTGGTGCCAGTCCGCCAGGCGTGCGCTGTCCAGGCTTTCACCTGGGGCGGGCGGTAGCAGCCAGATGCGTGTGGCACTCGCGCAACGCGCCAGTTCGCCGAGCAGCGCCAGGGTGCCGCGATCCGGCGAGCGGCGCGGGTCGCAGGCGATGCCCAGGCGCTCGGGCGGGAAGCGGGTCAGTTGTTCGAGCAACTGGCGGCGTTGTTCGCGGCTGTCGACCACACCGGCATCCGCCACACCCTTTGGCAGCGGCATCGGCGGCCAGGGGCGCCGCTCATCCAGTTCGATGCCGAGCAGCAGCGCGCCACTGCCGGCTTGGGCGCTGGCGCCGCCTTGCGGCTGATGCAGGGCGGCGGGGGGCAGGTCGCAGATGCCGAGACGCTCGCTGTCCGGTTGCAGGCGCTGGCGCAGCAGGCTGTAGCCCGGCAGGTCGAGATCCAGGCGCAGCGCGCCTTTTCCGGATTGCCAGCGCCACAGGCACAGCAGCGCCAGCAGCAGGCGTGGCAGCAGGCCGTAGACCAGCACCACGCCGACCAGCCAGCCAGCCCAGCTCTGCCGGGCTGCTTCACTGGCGATGGCGGCGTCGCCACTGGCGCGGATGACGTCGATATCCGGCAGGCTGAAGCCGAGCAGGGCGGGTAGGGCGCCGATGGCTTGGGTCAGGGCGATGAAGGTGTCGCCAGCGAGAATGGTGGTTTCCCAGACGAAGCCGTAGCGACGCGTGGCGAGCAGCAACAGCAGGGTGACCAGTGCCGCGAGCATGGCCAGCGTCCACAGGCCGTTGACCATCAGACCCAGGCCCCAGCGGGTCAGGCGCTGGCGTTGCAGCATCAGCAGCAGGGCCGGGGCCAGTTGCGCGGCGCTGGCATCGCGCGCCAGTTTTTCACTGAGCCACAGCCACAGGCGACCGAGCGCGCCAGGGTGGTCGCGGGTCAGCAGCAGGCCCAGCAGCCAGCCAAGCAGCATCAGCAGGTTGAGCCCGAGGAGGCTGCCCAGCGCCCAGAATACGTTGACGGGTTGGCGCCCGTCACCCAACGCGGCCAGCGCCAGACCGAAGCCGCTGAGCAGGGCCAACAGCGCCAGCAGCAGACCGGCCAGGCGTGCGCCCTGCAGCCAGTGCAGCAGCGCCTGCCACTGACCATCTCGACGGGCCAGATGCAGGGCGCGATGCTGGATGCGCTCGGCCAGGTCAACCTGCTCGGCACGGGCCAGGCGATTGGCTTCGGCGTCTTCGAGCGGGCCGGCGTGTTCCTCGCGCAGGCGAATGGTCTCGCTGAGCCAGAGGCGTTGGAAGGGCGTTGGGGAGGAGGCGTCTGTCACGCGGCGTCTCGTCGTTCGGATCAGGGGTTGAGGATAACCCCTGATCCGCCTCGGTGCGAATCAGCGCTGCTGGCGCACGCGCACGGCGATGTCCGGTTGGTCGATGAACAGGCCGTCGATGCCGGTGGCGAGGAAGGCACGCAGCTCGGCGTCGATGTCGCCGCGATTGCTTGGTACGTCGCCACTGCGCAGGCTGGTGGGCAGGAAGGCGTTCTCGGCGCGGAAGGTATAAGGGTGCACCTTGAGCCCGGCAGCATGAGCGTCACGTACCAGGCTGGTCGGCGCGGTGAGGTTACCGGCGGCATCACGCGGGATGATCATGCCTTTCTCCGGGCCTATTCCGGCGGCGTAACGCGCGATATTTTGCAGGCCTTCAGGGGTGATCATCTGTTGATAGCCAAGGTCGCTGCCCAGTACCTGCTGGTCGAAGGGTTGGCCCTCTATCCACAGCAACTGCACCAGGCGGATTGAGGTCAGTTTGCTCAGTGTCTTGAGGTTATCCACTTCGAAGGACTGGATGAAAACGGGCGCGTCGGCACTGTCATAGCCGTTGCGTTCGAGCACCGCCAGCAGCGGTTTTTCCATGGCCAGGTCGAGTTGCTGGAAGTGGGTGGGGTGCTTGGTTTCCGGGTACAACCCGATGGTTCGTTGCTGGAGCGCTTCCAGCCGTTTCACCAGATCGATGATCTCTTGCAAGGTAGGAATCTCGAACTGGCCATCGAAGCGGGTATTGCCCGGCCGTTGCTGCGGGATGCGCTCGATGGCGCGCAGGGTTTTCAGCTCGGCCAGGGTGAAGTCTTCGCTGAACCAGCCTTCCAGGCTGCGTCCGTCGACGCTCTGGGTGCGTTTGCGGTCAGCGAACTCGGGGCGCTGCGCCACATCGGTGGTCAGCCCCAGTTCATTGTCGTGACGGGCGACCAGTTGGCCGTCGCGGATCATCACCAGGTCGGGCTCGATGTAGTCGGCGCCTTGCAAGGCGGCCAGCGCGTAGGCGGCCAGGGTGTGCTCAGGCGCGTAACCACTGGCGCCCCGGTGGGCGATCACCAGTGGAGCCTTGGTGTCCCGGGTCTGGGGTTGCTTGGCGCTGGGTTGCTGCTGGGCCCAATCAATGGCGGCCTGGACGTTGTCCAGAGCCGGGCTGGCGAAGACCGACAGTGGCAGCAGTGTGACGCCCAATATCCAGGCGGAGAGTGATTTCGACATGACGCTAGCTCCTTGCTCGTAAGTTCAGCCGCTAGCCTGCTACGGCGAATGTGACGATACGACGACAGCGTTGCTTCGGCCACGGGTGGGCTGCGAGGCCGCTGGGTGCTCTGTTATGCTCGCGGCCATGAAAACGACTCTACCTCTTTCCCTGATCGCCGCGCTCGCGCACAACCGCGTGATTGGTCGCGACAACCAGCTGCCCTGGCATCTGCCAGCAGACCTCAAGCACTTCAAGGCACTGACGCTCGGCAAGCCGATCATCATGGGGCGCAAGACCTGGGATTCGCTCGGTCGGCCGTTGCCCGGCCGGCTCAATATCGTGGTCAGCCGCCAGGCGGGCCTGGCCCTGGAAGGGGCCGAGGTATTCGCGACGCTGGAAGAGGCCATCGAACGAGCCGACGCCTGGGCGCGTGAAGAGAATGCCGAGGAACTGATGCTGATCGGCGGCGCGCAGCTCTATGAGCTGGGCCTGGCCCAGGCTGATCGCCTGTACCTGACGCGTGTCGGCCTCGACCCCGAAGGCGATGCCTTCTTTCCCGAGGTCGACGAGGCTACATGGCGCATGACCTCCAGCGTCGAGCACCCGGCTTCACCCGAGACACCGTTCTACGCCTTCGAAGTGTGGGAGCGCCGCGGCGCATAACCCTACCGAGCTTTCCGGCCATCTCTGCCGCCAGATTTCCCAGCGCGCGGTGATGGCCACTGCCTTGCCTCTGCCGTAATTTTCTTTCGTGCATCCTGATGCAGGTTTTTACATGTCTGAGCAATCGCCCGACGACGAGCAACTGAACGCCGTCGCAGCACTCTTCGTGCGCCATCCACTCTGGGAAGATGCGCTGGCCCTGCTGTTCGGCACCGCTCTGGTGGCGCTGGGCATCGCCTTCTACGCCCATGCGGGGTTGTTGACGGGTGGCACTGTCGGCATCGCCTTTCTGGCCAACTACCAGGCTGGTTGGTCGTTCGGTCTGGTGTTCTGTCTGGTCAATCTGCCGTTCTATCTGCTCGGCATCTGGCGCATGGGCTGGGGTTTCACCTTGCGCACGGGCTGCGCGGTATTGCTGGTTTCGCTGCTGGCGGAGCTGACGCCGCAGTGGGTCGCCTTCGCCCACCTCAGCGCCGTGTATGCCGCGCTGTTCGGTGGTGCCGCCATGGGGCTGGGTTTGCTCATGCTGTTCCGTCACCGTGCCAGCCTGGGTGGGGTGAACATTCTTGCGCTGTACATGCAGGAGCGCTTCGGTTTCCGTGCGGGTGCCGTGCAGATGGCCATCGACGCGAGCATCGTGCTGGCGGCGATCTTCGTGGTGTCGCCAGACAAGGTGCTGCTCTCGGTGCTGGGGGCGGTGATGCTCAATCTGGTGCTGGCGATCAATCACCGGGCGGATCGCTACGTCGGCGTCAGTTGAGCCCATGAACGAACGAGGAGCTGCCTCGCTGGAGGCAGCCCCTCGTCGTTTTTCGCGGGCGCGAGAATCAGATCACTTCGGTGAACTGGATGATCTCGACCCAGTAGCCGTCCGGGTCCTTGATGAAGGCGATGTCGCGCATGCGGCCGTCGGTCAGGCGCTTCTGGAAGTCCACACCGAGGTCTTCGAAGCGCTGGCAGGCCGCCTTGATGTCCGGTACCGACACGCACAGGTGACCGAAGCCACGCGGGTCGCTGTTGCCGCTGTGGTAGGAAAATTCCGGGTCTTTCTCGGTGCCGTAGTTGTAGGTCAGCTCCAGCACGCCGGGAATCGACTTGCGCCACTGATGGCGGACAGCCGGGTCAGCCGGGATTTGTGACTTGTCGTTGATCAAGGCGAGGAAGTACAGACTGAACTCGGCGTCGGGGAAGTCCTTCTTCTCCAGCAAGGTGAAGCCCAGCACGCGGGTGTAGAAATCCAGGGATTTCTGCAGATCCTTCACGCGGATCATGGTGTGGTTGTAGACGAAGTCGGCAGTGGCGACGTCGGGTTTGGCGGTCACGCCGGCAATGGCGTTGAGCTCGTCGAGGGTCATGGGGTTCTCCATCAGGCGGGGAAAAGGCTGTACCAGCTTAGATGGACGCGGTGGGCGCATTTTTCAAGGGTGTGGGGTGAGCCTTTGCCAGCCCTGACCAAGCAACGATGCAGGGGGCGTTTGTAGGAGCGGCTTCAGCCGCGATTGGCCTGAGGGCGCGAAGCATCGCGGCTGAAACGGAATGCCGCCCAGCCGCTCCTACGGTTCGTGTCAGTGCGTAGGGTGGAGAACGCTGTTTTTGTCCACCATGGGTTGGCAGGCGGTGGACGGATGAAGCGTCGTCCACCCTACGGTTGGCTTCAAACCTGCAGCGTGATCAGCTCGGCCCGGACCGTCTGGTCGTCGATATGCAGGATGCCCACGCCGATGGGCAGCTTGAACCGTCGTGGTCCGGCGCTGCCCGGGTTGAGGTAGAGCACGCCGTTGCGCTCTTCGTGCAGCGGCTTATGCGAGTGACCGGCGATTACTACGTCGATGTTCTGCTCAGCCGGGTCGATATCCAGCTGCTTGAGGTCGTGCAGCACATGCAGGGTGATGGCGCCGAAGCGTAGCGTCAGGCGCTCGGGGATGGCGTTTGCCCAACTGTCCTGATCATTGTTGCCGCGTACCACGGACAGCGGCGCGATGCGCTCCAGCTCGGCCAGGATGTGCGGCCCGCCGATATCGCCGGCATGGATCAGATGATCGACGCCCCGCAACAGAGCTAGCGCCTCGGGACGCAGCAGATTGTGAGTGTCAGCGATCAGGCCGATACGCATGATGGGCTCCTGAGCATGGATGCAGGAGCCAGCTTGCTGGCGATCCGCGTCAGATGCAAAACCTTCCGTCAACAAAAAGCCCGGCAAACCAGGCCGGGCTTTTGCTGTAGCAACGTTGACGAATCAGCCGTCCAGCATGGCCTTGTTGCGCACCGCGCCCTTGTCGGCGCTGGTGGCGAGCAGGGCGTAGGCCTTGAGTGCCGTAGTCACCTTGCGGGTGCGCGGTGCGGCTGGCTTCCAGCCTTTCTTGTCCTGCTCGGCGCGGCGGGTGGCCAGTTCGTCATCGCTCACCAGCAGGTTGATGCTGCGGTTGGGGATGTCGATCAGTACTTTGTCTCCGTCCTGCACCAGGCCGATGGCGCCGCCCGCGGCAGCTTCCGGCGAGGCGTGGCCGATGGACAGGCCGCTGGTGCCACCGGAGAAACGACCGTCGGTGAGCAGGGCACAGGCTTTGCCCAGGCCTTTGGATTTCAGGTAGCTGGTCGGATAGAGCATTTCCTGCATGCCCGGGCCGCCTTTCGGGCCTTCATAGCGGATGATGACGATGTCACCTTCCTTCACTTCGTCGGCGAGGATGCCCTTGACTGCGCTGTCCTGGCTCTCGAAGACCTTGGCGGTGCCTTCGAAGACGTGGATCGACTCGTCGACGCCGGCAGTCTTCACCACACAGCCATCGAGGGCGATGTTGCCGTACAGCACCGCAAGTCCACCCTCTTGGGAATAAGCGTGCTCGACGCTACGAATACAACCATTCTCGCGGTCGTCATCCAGGCTGTCCCAGCGGGTGCTCTGGCTGAACGCGGTCTGGCTGGGGATTCCGGCCGGGCCTGCCTTGAAGAAGTGATGAACCGCCTCGTCCTGGGTCTGGGTGATGTCCCATTGGGCGATGGCTTCGGCCATGTTCGGGCTGTGCACGGTGTGGGCGTCGGTGTGCAGCAGGCCGCCACGTGCCAGCTCGCCGAGAATGGAGAAGATGCCGCCGGCGCGGTGCACGTCTTCCATGTGGTACTTCTGAATGTTCGGCGCGACTTTGCACAGCTGCGGCACCTTGCGCGACAGGCGATCGATGTCGCGCAGGTCGAAGGCGATCTCCGCTTCCTGGGCAGCAGCCAGCAAGTGCAGGATGGTGTTGGTCGAGCCGCCCATGGCGATGTCCAGGGTCATCGCGTTTTCGAACGCCTTGAAGTTGGCGACGTTGCGCGGCAGCACCGACTCGTCGCCTTCGCCGTAGTAGCGTTGGCAGAGTTCGACGGCCAGGCGACCCGCGCGCAGGAACAGCTGTTCACGATCGCTGTGGGTGGCCAGGGTCGAACCGTTGCCTGGCAGCGCCAGACCCAGGGCTTCGACCAGGCAGTTCATCGAGTTGGCGGTGAACATGCCGGAGCAGCTGCCGCAGGTCGGGCAGGCGCTGCGCTCGTACTCGGCGACCTTCTCGTCGGAGGCGCTGGAGTCGGCGGCAATCACCATCGCATCGACCAGATCCAGGCCGTGGCTAGCCAGCTTGGTCTTGCCGGCTTCCATCGGCCCGCCGGAGACGAACACAACCGGGATGTTCAGGCGCAGGGCGGCCATCAGCATGCCGGGGGTGATCTTGTCGCAGTTGCTGATGCAGACGATGGCGTCGGCGCAGTGGGCGTTGACCATGTACTCCACGGAGTCGGCGATGATCTCGCGGCTCGGCAGCGAATAGAGCATGCCGTCGTGGCCCATGGCGATGCCGTCGTCGACGGCGATGGTGTTGAATTCCTTGGCCACGCCGCCGTGCTTCTCGATCTCGCGGGCGACCAGTTGACCCAGGTCCTTCAGGTGCACGTGGCCGGGCACGAACTGGGTGAAGGAGTTGGCGATGGCGATGATCGGTTTCTTGAAGTCTTCGTCCTTCATCCCGGTGGCACGCCACAGGGCGCGGGCGCCGGCCATGTTGCGGCCGTGGGTGGAGGTCTTCGAGCGGTAGTCAGGCATGACGATGATCCTGCGGCTAATTCGGTTATGTAGGCGGTGAGCGTCGTGGGCGGCAGGTCACCGCGTGTCGTGGGCTGCATGACGAGACGGGATCACCGTTCGCGCAGCCAGGGCTCACAGGCCCGCCGGAGGATGCCTGGCGGGAAATACGTCGATTCTACGCCGCAGCAGGCGCCAGGGGAAAGGCTGCTGACAGTCACCATCCTTGGTGATCCGTCAGATTCAGGGTGGAGGGGTAATGCAGCGATCAATTGTCTCGCGACGCTCCGTCAAGGCCTTCTGGTAGCCGGATGCCTCTATCGGCGATTCGATAGAGTTCGTCCGGGTTGAGTGAGGGAGTACTCGCCTCGCTATCAGGGTCGCTTTGAATGGCGGCGAGAATATCGGTGTAGGCCCGAGGTATTTCTGCCACCGGGTTGCTTGGCTGGCCCTGGGATTGGCCGCTGATGGTCAGGGTGCCGTCTATGAAGGTAATGGCGTAGTTGCCGGAGGTCAGGCCATTAGTGCTGATAGCATAACTGCCGTTATTGATTGCACCCTGTGCGCTACCACCGTAGACCAGCGTGCCACCAAGCACGCCGGCGTCCTCGCCATTGACGAAGCCGCTGTAGCTGACGCCGTTGCCGCCAGTGAAGGCGAGACCATCGTACGTCTTGCTGGCGTCGTTGGCGATGACGCTGAGCGCGGCCTTGTCGATGGTCAGTGTGCCATCGACGAACATCAGGTTGTAGTTGACGTCCGTGCCACTGGCGCTATGGGTGTAGCTGCCGGCATTGATGCCAGCGCCGCCGGTGGTGCTGATACCGCTGAGCACGGTTGCCGTTTCACCGTTGACCAAACCGCTGGCGGTGAAGCCGGTAATGCTCTGCTGTTGGCCGTTGTAGGTCACCTGACCGCTATTGGCGGTGATGGTAGCTTGGGCCTTACCGACATTCAGGCTACCTGTGGTGTAGCTGATGGCGTAGTTGTCGGCGCTCAGGCCGCTGACGCTGAGGTCATAGTTGCCGGCGTTGACCGCACCCTGTGCGCTACCACCGTAGACCAGCGTGCCACCAAGCACGCCGGCGTCCTCGCCATTGACGAAGCCGCTGTAGCTGACGCCGTTGCCGCCAGTGAAGGCGAGGCCATCGTACGTCTTGCTGGCGTCGTTGGCGGTGACGGTGAGTGCGGCCTTGTCGATGGTCAGGGTGGTATCGGCGTAGCTGACGTCGTAGCCCTGCTGGCCCGAATACAGCCCGTCCAGGCTGAGACCACCATCGGTGGTGCTGTAGCTGCCGGCATTCTGCGAGGCGCTGGAGTAGGTCAGGCTACCAAGCAGCAGATCATCATCCAGGGTAGTGCCAAGATCCGTTGTATAGCCACTGGTGCCGCTGCTCTGGCCATCGTAGGTTTTATTGCCGATGTCCGTCGCCGTGATGGTCACGCTTTGCATGAAACTGCGCAGCAGCGGTGCAGTTTGCCCTTCATAGATCCTCCACACTGCATTGCTGCCGCCGCTGGTGGCCAGGTTCCAGGTGGCATAGTTGGAGGCGTCGCGTAACGCCGTGCTGTCCAGGCCGTGTAGATTCTCCACGGTCGCAGATCCACCAATGGTGCCCGCGCCGGGGCCGCTGAAGGTATCGGTATTCCAGAACGAGTCCACTACGCGTCCGGTTCCTATATCGCCTACCAAACCCCCTACGGACGTCACTCCGCTCACGCCACCGGTGGCGTAGGTGTATTCGATCAAGCCGCCGGCATACCCGGCCAGACCGCCTACATACTGTGTGCCTTGCACCTGGCCGGTGGCATAGGCGTTGCGGATGGTTCCGGTGTTGGTACCTATGAGACCACCGGAAAATATGACCCCGTTGACGTTGCCCGTGGCATAGGAGTTTTCCACCAGGCCCCAGTTTTCACCGGTCAGTCCACCTACGACGTTCTCCGCGCCGCTGACATTGCCGGTGGCATAACTGTTGCGAATGATGCCGTTGTCCCGGTTGCGTGCCACCAAGCCACCAGCTCCTCGCTCAGTGGCGCTAATGGTGACGTTGGTATGGAGGTCGCTCAGTATGCCGCCGTAGTTGATGCCTACCAGGCTGGCAGCATTGGACCCGCCATGAACGCTGCCACCCACCATTCCCAGGTCGTGAATCTGCGCCCCAGCTGCTGTCTGCCCGATCAGTGCCACTTCGCTTTCGTTTGCACGATTTATCCTGAGGTCGCGAATCAGGTGGCCTTGGCCATCCAGCGAGCCGGTAAAGGGAGTGCTGGAGTTGCCCACCGGTTTGAACCCTGCCGCTCCCCAGACGTCGCCGTAGTAGCCATTGCCGCCTGCTGTCAGTGCCTCACCGAGATTCAGGTCGGTACCCAGGCGGTAGTTGGCCGACAGATTCAGTACCATCAGTTGCAGGGCGTGGGGCGTGAAGAGGGTCGTCGAGTACTCGCCGCGCAGCATGGGCCGCGTATCGCCCTCGAACATCACCCAGGTATCGGTGAAGTCGAAGCCGGCGTAGGTGGCTTGGGTGCGGGCGTTGGTGGAGTCGATGCCAGTGCCGGCGGCACTGCTTGCTTGGCCGGTCGAATCCATATCCCAGTAGCTGTTGGTGACCGTAGCGCCGGAGCCATCAACATTTCCCACCAGCCCTCCAGTACCGGTCACTCGGCCGCTGGCGTAAGCATTGGTCAATGTGGTGCCCTGCACGGTACTGCCGATCAGCCCACCGATGGCACTCCCCGTACCGGTCACCGCTCCCGTTGCATAGGCGTCCGTGACCGAGGCGGCACGATTGCGACCGATCAAGCCACCCACCTCACTCGCCCCGCTGACCGTAGCTGTAGAGGAGGACTGGCTGACGACGCCCTGATCGCTCCAGCCCACCAGCCCGCCGACCCTATCGCCCTGCGCAGATACTTGCCCGGTGACATGGGTATTGGTCAGGCTGGCAGCGTTACTGCTCAGCCGTGCTACCAGGGCACCCACGGTGGCGGCGCCAGTGACGGAGATATTGGACAGGGTCAGATCGCGGATGGTGGCTTCAGTCAGGCCGAACAGACCGACAGTCGACTCGTTCGGACGGTTGATGAGCAGGCTGTCGATGGTGTGCCCGAGGCCGGCGAAAGTGCCGTTGAAGCCATCGATAGGAGCAAAGCCTGCTCCAGCATTCCAGGTGCTGGTCGCAGCGGCATCGAGGTCAATGGCGAGCGCATAGTGGCCGCTTCCCGAGATTCCTTGCAGGGCGCCGAGGTCGCGAATCAGGGTGTAGTCGATGCCACCGAGATTCAGTCCGGCATTGCCTCCGGATAGGGTAATGCGGGCGCCCTGGTTCAGGCTGTAACCATTGCCATAGGCCAACACCAGCGCTGCATTGTCGCCGCTGGCGGTGATGTCCTTGTTGACGTTTATGCGGCCGTGGGCATCGAGCGTCAGCGTGGTATCCGCGCTCCAGCTCACGGCAGCATTGACGTTGATGTCGCCGTTTTCGCTGCCTCCCGCCACGGTCTGTAGCGTGACGCTGGTGTTCTGCAGGTTGGTGCTGAGGGTGGTGGCGCCGATGCCGCTGGTGGTCTGGCTGGCACCGCCAGCGCTGACGGTGAAGTCGGTCGGGTCGATCAGCCAGGTGCCGGTTTGCCCGGTCGTGGCCTTGGTGGTGACGGTCGTGCCTTCGGCGATCTGCACATGGGCGCCGCTGGTGTCGATAAAGCCGCCATTGCCGCCATCCGCCGCGCTGGCATCCAGGGTGCCGGCGACCTGTACCGTGCCGCCGTCGAAGTCGCCGAGCAGGACGATCCTGCCTTCTTTCTCGCCCAGGGTGCGGGCCTGGATTACCCCGTCGTTGTTGACCACCGTCTGCAGCAGGGCATCGGCCGCGCTGGCGGTCAGGATGACGTTGCCGCCATCGGCCTGGATCAACTGACGATTTTCCACCAGTGCGTCCTTCACGGCCTCGTCGACCTGCACGTTGAGCAGACCGTCACCCGCGAAATCGAGGGTGACGGCATTACCAGCGGCCAGGGCCACCGTGCCCTGGTTGGCGATGATCACGCCGTTGTTGCTTACCGCGCCACCGAGCAGGGCGACGCTGCCGCCGTCGGCGGCGGTGATGCGCCCATCGTTGATGATCGAAGCGTTGCTGCCGTCGCCCTTGAAGGCATAGTTGCCTGCTTCGAAATCGCTCACTGAAAGATCCAGCGTGGAGGCGACCAGACCGCCTACGTTGACCTGCGCCCCGGCGCCGAAAAGCACCCCGTTGGGATTGATGATGAACACCCGGCCATTGGCGTCGAGCTGGCCCATGATTTTCGAGCCGTCGGTGCCGAGCACCCGGTTGAGGGCGATCGAGTCGGTGCCGGGCTGGTTGAAGGTCACCTTGTTGCCGGTGCCGATGTTGAAGCTCTGCCAGTCGATGGCCAGCTTGTTGCTGGCCTGATCGATGACCATCTGCTGGCCGTTGGGCTGGCTGATGCTGCCGTTGCCGGAGACCACCTGGCCGCCAGTGGGCAGGTCGGCGGCGAAGGTAGAGCCGGCCAGCACGAGGCTCGCCGCCAATACCGCACCGGCGCCCTTGCCACGTTTGCGGGCGTGTTCATGGGCGACGGCCCAGCTGCCCAGGGCGTGGTTCCAGATTAGAGCGTAGCTGCGGTTCATGGGTGTCCCCTTATCAATCGTCTGGCTGCGGAGTGTTGCGTTTCGGCCTGCGGTGTAACCATCAAGGGTTTGCAGCGTTAGAAGAAGCGCACCACCTGCGCCCATACGCGCGGGCTGCGGTCGACATCGCTCTGCGGGTCGCTGTTGCCCAGTTTCCAGGCGGTCACGGCGCTGACCTGCCAGCCGTGGGCTGCCCAGCGTGCGCCCAGGCCAGCACCGGAAAGGCTGCGATGATTCTCGCCGGAGGCCCAGGTGTCCTTGTTAAGGCGCACCTGGCCATGGTCGACGAAGGCACTGAGCTGCCAGGCGTCGGTCAGCGCATAGCGCAGTTCGAGGTTGGCCAGCCAGCCCTGGTCGCCGGAGGCTTCGCCTTGCGGGTAGGCGCGCACGCCGTAGGCGCCGCCCAGGTAGAGCTTTTCCGAACTGTCGAGGTTGCCGTCAGCCCATTGGCCTTGCAGCTGGGTGTACAGGCTGAAGCGTTCGGTCAGGCGCTGCAGGCGTACCAGGCTGGGGTTGAGTTTTTGGAAGCGCCCGGCCGTGCCGGCGGTGAGGTCGTCGATACGTTGCGCAGTGGCATCATCGATGTTCAGGCTGCCCTGGCTCCAGGCCAGGGCGAAGCTGTTGACGCCACCGCCGAGCAGGGTGTCGCGGCTGTTGCCGTTGAGCGTCAGGATGACCACGCGCGAGCGTTTCTCGCTCTTCTGGTCGAACAGGTCGATGTCGTCCTGCAGGCGCTTGTCGTCGAATTGAGCCTGGGCATAGAGGCTGAAGTCCCGCGAGCGCACGAGCGGTTGCAGGGCGAAGACGCTGGCTATGCGTGCATTGCCATGGGCATCGAGGTCTTCGAAGTCCTTCGCCAGCTCATAGTCCATGTCCGAATAGGCCACGCCGAGCTGAGTCGACCAGGGGCCGACAGGTAGCTGATAGGCGATGCGGCCGTAATTCTGTTCTTCGTCCGAACCCATGGCGCGCAGGGTCAAACGGTCACCCAGTCCCAGTGGACTGTTGATGTTGAGTGTGCCGCCAAGGCGGTACTGACCGGTGAAGCGGTTGCCGTAGTTGTCGGCGTCGATGGAGCCGGACAGCAGCGGTGCGCGCTCGATATTCACCAGCAGGTCGGTGCTGCCGGTGCTGGTGCCGGGGCGCAGGGTGGACTTCACCTCGACGCCGGGCGTGTCCTGCAGCAGCAACAGGCTGCGTTCGAGCGGCCTGGCCTGCACCGCATCGCCGGCTTGCAGTGCCGCCAGGGGCGCGAGGGCGCTGCCACCCAGGCCGGCCTTGTCGTTGATCTGCACCTGGCCGTAGCGGCCTTCGAGCACGGCGATCCGAACCATGCCGCCATCGATCTCCTGGGCGGGCAGATAGGCGCGTGCCAGCGGGTAACCGCGTTCGCGGTAGAAGCGGGTGATGCGATTGGCGGCGCCCTGCAGATCGCCAAGTGTGAGGGTGCGATTGTTCAGGTCATCGAGCAGCGTCAGCAGTTGCTCATTGGGGATGGCGCTGTTGCCCTCGAGGACGAAACCTGTGACTTGCAGGCTCGGCCCAGCGCTTTGCTCCTGATCACCGGGTGAGTCGGGCAGGTTGATGTCTATGGATTGCCGCTTGGGTAACTGCAGAGGCTTCTGGTCGAGGCTTTGTTGGGTCTGACCAGCATCCGGCGCTACGGCTGCCAGAGCCGAGTTGGTGAGGATATTCCCGGCGGCCAGCAAGGCGACGGACAACAGGCTCGTGGCAACACGCATGGCGATCAGCTTCCTTCTGGCAGACGGCTGCTCAGGCCTTGATAATTTACGCAGGCCGAAGACAAGGGCGAAGAATAGGGCGTGTGACCTGGATGCAGCTTGATAGAACTTGCTGTGTTCACCTCAGCCCTCCAGGCCGAGGGCGATATCCAGGCATTGTTGCGTGGCGTCACCCGACCAGGGTGGCTGGCGATACAGCTCATAGCCACCTTGGGGGACAAAACGCTCGCCGGAACTTTCCGGCCAGGCCACAGCGAGGGTGCGATAGGCCGCGAATACCTGATCGTATGGTGCCTGGTGTTGCAGACAGGCGTAGCGTCCGGCTGGCAGTCTCATTCGGCTCAGTGGGGCGCCACCGATGGGGAGTCCGAGGTCGACCACTGCGCAGTCATAGCGCACCAGGTCGTTGGGGGTGATCTCCGGGTTGTCGGTGATGGCTCCGATGGCCCTGGCGTTATCCAGTGGGTAGCCGATACGTTTCAACTCTTCGGCAAAGCGTTGCCAATGATCCATAACTCGCGCATAGCTGCCGTAGAAACGCATGCTCAGCAACGCTAGATCGGGTAAGTGGATGACCTGCACTTCGGCAGCTCTCCGATATTCCTCGGTGGTGGCGGGGATGCTGGCCTGGCGCGCGAACTGACGGTACTGGGTGGGTGTCAGGGCGAATTGGCGATGGAAGGCACGGATGAAAGCCTCATGACTGGAGTAGCCAACGGACAGGGCGATGGAAAGTACCGACTCCGGGTAGATCAACAGGTGAATCGCCGCGCGGTCGAGGCGGGTGCGACGAATGTATTCGCTTGGGCTTTCGCCCATGACCTCTCGGAAATGGCGTTGAAAATGGAAGGTGCTCAAGCTGGCGCGGGCAGCCAGGCGATCAAGAGAGAGCGGCCGATCCAGATGGGCTTCAATGTAGCGAATGGCAAGCAGGATGCGCCGGTCTTCCAACGCATGGGGCGGTGGTTTGTCCCGTTCGTAGGGTTTGCGCGGCCCCGCATGCGGGCGTTCGAACAGTAAAGCGCGCTCCTGCTCTGCCAGGCGCTGCTCATGTACGTCTCGGGTTGCATCCATGGTCAGGGCGTGTCGTGCTCGAAGCAGGTGGATAGGCAGGGCGGGCCGCTGATAATAAAGGCGATGGGCTTCGGACGAACAGTGGCGGCGTTCTGCGTGATGCTCGCCCTTCGGGGCGGGTATCAGTTCGGAATCTCGATCCCTCGCATCCGCTCGGCGCGGCGGCGTAGCAGTTCGATGGTCACCAGCAACGCGATGGATACCAGGATCAGCAGAGTGGCGATGGCCAGGATGCTCGGGTTGATCTGCTCGCGCAGGCCCGAGAACATCTGCCGCGGAATGGTGCGCTGTTGTGGTCCGGCCATGAACAGGATCACCACCACCTCATCGAAGGAGGTGATGAAGGCGAACAGTGCGCCTGAAATCACGCCGGGGCGGATCAGCGGCATGATCACGTCGAAGAACACGCGTATTGGCGTGGCGCCGAGATTCAGCGCTGCGCGCGCCAGGCTGTAGTCGAAGCCGGTGAGCGTGGCGGTGACAGTGATGATGACGAAGGGCGTGCCGAGCGCCGCGTGGGCCAGGATCACACCTAGATAGCCGCCGGCCAGGCCGAGGTCCGAGTAAAAAAAGAACATGCCAGCGGCGGTGATGATCAGCGGCACGATCATCGGCGACAGCAGCAGGGCGGTGATGAAGCGGCGAAAGGGCATCTCGTCGCGCGCCAGGCCCACGGCGGCGCAGGTACCCAGAATCGTGGCGAGAATGGTGGAGAGGATGCCGATGAAGAAACTGTTCTTGATTGCCAGTATCCACTTCGGATCGTTGAAGATCTCCTGATACCAGCGCAGCGAGTAGGCCTCGGGGTCCAGTCTGAGCATGCCTTCGGTGAAGCTGAAGAACGGCTCGGCATTGAACGACAGCGGCACGATCACCAGAATCGGCAGGATCAGGAACAGCAGCACCAGCCAGGAGCTGACCTTGAGCAGCCAACTGCCGAGGTGGTGCCAGAAGCCGTAATAGGCGGGGATTTTCATAGCGCTGAGCCCGGGTTGTAGGGACGGCGAGTGCCGCCCGTAGCCCGGATGAAATCCGGGGAGGGATGGGGGCCGGTTTTCCCGGATTGCATCCGGGCTACGCCGTTATGAGGAAATGACGGTACGGACATGTTCATCCCAACTTGATATTGCTGGCGCCGACGAAACGGTCGTACACCCAGTACAGCAACAGGATCAGCCCGAGCAGCAGCGAGCCCAGCGCGGCGGCCAACTCCCAGTTGTTCGAGCGCTGCATGTGGAAGGCGATGATGTTGCTGATCATCTGTCCGTCGGTACCGCCGACCAGCGCCGGGGTGATGTAGTAGCCCACCGAGATGATGAACACCAGCAGCGCTCCGGCGCTGAGGCCAGGCAAGGTCATCGGGAAGTAGATGCGGGCGAACGCCGGAATGGGTTTGTCGCCGAGGCTCAGCGCCGCGCGCATGTAGCTGGGGTCGATGCCGCGCATCACGCTGTACAGCGGCAGGATCATGAACGGCAGCAGGATGTGGGTCATCGCCACCACGGTGGCGAACGAGGTGTAGAGCATCTCGAAGGGCTGACTGATCAGGCCGATGCCCATGAGGAAGGAATTGATCACGCCGTTGGTCTGCAGCAGGGCTATCCACGAGGTGGTGCGCACCAGCAGCGAGGTCCAGAACGGCAGCAGTACCAACACCAGCAGCAGGTTGGCGCGATTCGATGGCAACCCGGCCAGGTAGTAGGCCAGCGGGTAGCCGAGCAGGGCGCAAAGCAGGGTGATGACCAGCGCCATGTTCAGGGTCTTGGTATACAGCTGCAGGTAGATCTGCGTGTCCTGGCGTACCTGGATGCCCTCGTCGGGGTGCAGCTCCAGGTCCAGGGCAGTCAGGTAGTAGTCGTAGGTGTAGACCTTGCCGGCGCGCTCGATGGCGTACCACAGCTCGGGCTTGCTCCAGTTGCGATGGGCGTCGAGCAGGGTCTTTATGCCTTGGCTCTGCAGCTCTTGCGCATCCAGCCGGCCAACACGGCGGGCGGTGGATTTGACCACGCTGGACATGCCGGTGTACGCACGGTTGAACTCTTCGGAGAGCTTGCCAGACAGGCGTTGCTCGTTAAGACCATGCAGCTCTGTGACGAATACCTGCAGGGTATTGTCGTCCGGTAGTTGTTTGTGATCGTCCCAGCGCTCGAGTTCGGCCAGGGTCTGTGGAATCAGTTCGGCCACGGTCGGGTGATGCACGCTGCGCCACAGCATGGTACCGATCGGTGCGACGAAAGTGACGATGATGAACAGCAGCAGCGGCACCACGAACAGGAAGGCGGCGAGGCGTTTCCTGCGACGGGCGCTGGCGGCTTGGCCAGCTTCGCTGGTGGTGAGAGAGGTCAAGACATTACTCCGGGATAAGCCCCTTCTCCGTTGGACCTCGGTACCCGTGGGAGGGGCTTCAGCCGCGACCGTCGCCGCTGAAGCGCCTCCCACAGGTCGTCCGTGGGGAGGGTGTGGTGCTTACTTCAACAGCCACTCGTTGAATTTCTCGCCCAACGACTCGCCATAGTCAGCCCAGAACTCGGAGCCAGCCTGGATGCCTTTGTCCAGATGAGCGGTCGGCAGGTGCGGCGCCGCACTCTGGTCGGCCAGAGGCATGGAGGACTTGCGGGTCGGGCCGTAGGCCACGTCCGGCATGCCGGCCAGCGGCTTGGAGCCGGTGGCGTACTTGATGAACTCCATGGCCAGGTCCTTCTTCTTGCTGCCCTTGACGATGGCCCAGGCGTCGAGGTCGTAGACGTGGCCGTCCCAGACGATTTCGAAGGGTTTCTTTTCCTGCACGATGGCATCGTAGAAGCGGCCGTTGGCCGATTGCACCAGCACTGCACCACCGTCGTTGAGCAATTGCGGCGCTTGCGACCAGGAGTCGAACCAGACGATGTCATCCTTGATGCTGGCCAGTTTGTCGAAGGCACGTTGCTGGCCTTCCGGGGTTGCCAGTACTTCGTAGACTTCCTCAGGTGCGACGCCGTCGGCCATGAGGGCCCATTCCATGTTCACCTGCGGGCGCTTGCGCATGGCTCGCTTGCCCGGAATCTTGGCGGTGTCGAAGAAGTCCTCGATGCTGGCAGCCTTGGTACCGCCGATGGTGTTCTGGTTGTAGGCGAATACCACCGACCAGACGATATTGCCCACCGCGCATTCGCTGGCCAGTGCTTCGGGGATGAAGTCCTGAGCGGCCGAGGTGCCGTCGATGCCGGCCGGCAGCACGCTGTGGTCGAGGGTTTCCAGCAGGCCTTCGGAGCAGGCGCGCTCAAGGTCGATCACTTCGAAGTCGACCACGTCCCACTGAATGTTGCCGGACTCGACCTGGGCCTTGATCTCGGCGACGCCGCCCGAGTAATCCTCGAACAATACCTTGACGCCGGATTCAGCCTGGTAGGGGTCGATGACGTGTTTTTTCTGCGCGGCGCCATAGGCACCGCCCCAGGAAACCACGGTGAGGCTGTCCTGGGCCGTGGCGTTGCCCGCTGTGAGTCCCAATGCCGCCACCAGGGCGAAGGTGGAAAAGCTGGTAGTCAGTGATCTAGCCATTGCTGTGCTCCATTTGCTTCTACTAGTTGTGGGGTCAGAGCGTCTTCGGCACTTCCGATCGGTCCAGGGCCTGGCTGTCTTCCGGCAGCCAGGCGAGGGCGATCTCTTCCTGAGCGCTGAGTTGCGGGGCTGAACTGTCGTTCAGATTCTTCACCACCAGTTCGGCGCCGCTGGCGGTCTCGAAGTGGTAGCGGATGTATTCGCCGACGTAATGGCGCGTGACGAAGTGGGCCTTGACCTGATTGCCGCTGGCGCCGAGTCGATCGGTGAAGTTGAGCTTCTCCGGGCGTACCGACACCGTGGTGGCTTGGCCGACTTCGGTGCAGTTGGCTTTCAGGGTGCTCACCAGGCCACCATCGTCGAGACGTACCTGGACGCGATCAGCCTCGACCGCCTCGATCACGCCGTGCAGCTTGTTGCTCTCGCCGATGAAGTCGGCGACGAACAGATTGGCCGGACGTTCGTAGAGCACGTGCGGCGCCGCGCACTGCTGCACCACGCCGTTGTTGAACACGGCGATGCGGTCGCTCATGGTGAGCGCTTCGGTCTGGTCGTGGGTCACGTAGATCACGGTGAAGCCGAGCTGCTCGTGCAGGCGCTTGATCTCGAACTGCATCTGCTCACGCAGCTTCTTGTCCAGCGCGCCGAGCGGCTCATCCATCAGTACGATGTCCGGAGCGAAGATCAGCGCGCGGGCCAGGGCCACTCGCTGGCGCTGGCCGCCGGAGAGCTGGGCGGGGTAGCGGCCGCCGAAGGCCTGCAGTTCGACCAGTGCGAGGTACTCCTCGACCTTGGCGCGAATCTCGTCCTTGGGCAGTTTGCGAATCTTCAGCGGGTAGGCCAGGTTCTCGCGGATGGTCATGTGCGGGAACAGCGCGTACTGCTGAAAGACCATGCCGATGTTGCGAGCATAGGGGGCGATGCTGGTGACGTTACGGCCGTTGATCAGGATCTCGCCGCTGGTCACGTCCTCGAAGCCGGCGAGCATCATCAGGCAGGTGGTCTTGCCCGAACCGGAGGGGCCGAGCAGGGTGATGAATTCGCCCTTGGCCACGTTGAGGTTGAAGTCCTTGACCACCAGGGTCTTGTGATCGTAGGTCTTCTTGACGTTGGTGAATCGCAGGAACGCATCGTTCCCAGCCTGCGCAGTCATAGTCCTCCCCGCTGTTGTCCGTGAAAGGCCGCAATATGGAGTCAGCTCGTGGCCAAGGCTCCAACTTCTGAGTCGATTCGCCTCCTGCGTGGAAGGCGTTCGTTATGTTGATAGCCAAAAGCAATAAGCACGCCAGTTAGCCAGTGATTGGCTGATAGCGCTCTGCTATGCAGGTTAAAGCCTAGTCCATGCTGGGCGAGATGCGAGGCGGGTGTGGGGGGAGGTAACAGCGAGAGGAGGGATGGGGCTCCTGTCGACACGCACATGGCAGGTGCACGGTCTGGAGAGCGTCCCTGTTTCGGCGCGTGTCGCGTAGGGTGTGCCGTGCGCACCAATGATGCTTGATGACACCGGCATTTTCGGTGCGCATGGCGCACCCTACGTTTAGCTGTTGGGCAGCAGACGCACGGTCAGACTCTTGATATAGCGGGTCTCGTTGATCGCCGGGTGCACCGGGTGATCCGGGCCCTGGGCGCCGCGCTCGAGCAACTGGATATTTCGATCCAGATGACGGGCGCTGGTCAGCAGGATGTTCTGCAGGTTGTCCTCTTCCAGGTGCATGGAGCAGCTGGCGCTGACCAGGATGCCGTCCTTGTTCAGCAGGCGCATGGCGGTTTCATTGAGGCGCCGGTAGGCCGCTTCGCCGTTCTTGATGTCCTTCTTGCGCTTGATGAAGGCGGGCGGATCGGCGATCACCACGTCGAAGCGTTCTTCAGCGGATTTCAGCTCACGCAGCGCGGCGAACACGTCACCTTCCACACAGGTGACCTTCTCGGCGAAACCGTTGAGCGTGGCGTTGCGCTCCACGCCATCGAGGGCGAAGCCGGAAGCGTCCACGCAGAACACTTCGCTGGCGCCGAAGGCTGCGGCCTGCACACCCCAACCGCCGATGTAGCTGAACAGGTCGAGCACGCGCTTGCCTTTGACGTAGGGCGCCAGGCGTGCGCGGTTCATGCGGTGGTCATAGAACCAGCCGGTCTTCTGCCCTTCGATCACCGGTGCTTCGAATTTCACGCCGTTCTCTTCCAGCGCTACCCACTCCGGCACCTCGCCGTAGGCGGTCGCCACATAGCGCTCGAGGCCTTCGGCGTCGCGCGCGCTGGAGTCGTTCTTGAACAGGACCCCGCTGGGCTTGCACACCTGGATCAGCGCGGCGAGCACGTCGTCCTTGTGCGCCTCCATGGTGGCAGAGGCCAGTTGCACCACCAGAATGTCGAAGAAGCGGTCGACCACCAGCCCCGGCAGCAAGTCGGAGTCGCCATATACCAGGCGGTAGCAGGGCTTGTCGAACAGGCGTTCGCGCAACGACAGGCAGACGTTGAGGCGGTGCACCAGCAGGGATTTGTCCAGTACGTGCTTGATGTCCCGCGACAACAGGCGCGCGCAGATCAGGTTGTTCGGACTCATAGCGACAATGCCCAGCGGCTTGCCGCCGGCGGCTTCGAGAACAGCCTGGTCACCGGCGGCAAAACCATGCAGCGGGGTGGCGGCGACATCGATCTCGTTGCTGTAGACCCACAGGTGGCCGGCGCGCAGGCGTCGGTCGGCGTTGGCTTTCAGGCGCAGACTGGGCAGGGAAGACATGAGTTCGGGCTCCGCGGGGAAAAGAGCGGGATTATAGCGGTTTGCACACGGGGACGGCGGTTACAAAAGTCGACTGCGGGCTGGCCAGTGCTTTGGCTAGACTGTGCGCTACTTCTCACCCTGCACGATCCCTCTTTCATGACCTACGAACTTACCGCCGAACAGATCCAGCAAGTCCTGCAGGGGATCAGCGTACCGCCGCAACCACAGATCATGGTCGATCTGCAGATGGAGCAGATCATGCCCAGCCCCGATTTGCGCAGCATCGCCAAGCTGATCAGTCAGGACCCAGGGCTGTCCGGCGCGCTGCTGAAAATCGTCAACTCGCCGCATTTCGGCCTGGCCAATCGCATCGCCTCGATTCAGCAGGCGGTCAATCTGATGGGCTGCAACACCGTGATCAACCTGATCAATGCGCAGTCGATCAAAGGCGAGCTGACCGACGAAGCGATCCTGGTACTCAACCGCTTCTGGGACAGTGCCCAGGACGTGGCGATGACCTGCCTGACCCTGGCCAAGCGCCTCGGTTATCACTCGCCCGACGAAGCCTACAGCCTGGGGCTGTTCCACGATTGCGGCATTCCGCTGATGCTCAAGCGCTTCCCCAACTACATGCAGGTGCTGGAGGAAGCCTACGCCAGTGCCAGTGAAGAGCGCCGTGTGGTCGATACCGAGAACCGCCTGCTGACTACCAATCATGCCGTGGTCGGTTATTTCACCGCACGTTCCTGGCGCCTGCCGGAGCATCTCTGCGAGGTCATCGCCAACCACCACAACGCCTTGTCGATCTTCAGCGATGACTCGGGGCGCGACGCTCAGTTGAAGACGCTGCTGGGCATTCTCAAGATGGCCGAGCATATCTGCGAGACACACCGCGTGCAGGGCGGGCAGGCCATCGACATGGAGTGGCAGTCCATCGCGCAGCCGATTCTCGAGTATCTGGGGTTGTCGGAGTATGACTTCGAGAACCTGCGCGAAAGCATCCGTGACCTGGCTGTGCTCTGAGTCTTCAAGCGCTTGCGCCGCCGGGCAGGTGAGCGGGTAAGCTGCGGACCCTACCGCTTGCTGCGCGGCTCCTGCTAAGGTGGCGCACCGCCGTTTCCTGTCGTACTGCCATGCCTGAATTACCTGAAGTCGAAACTACCCGTCGCGGTATCGCGCCTTACCTGGAAGGTCAGCGCGTCAGCCGCGTGATCGTGCGTGAGCGCCGTCTCCGTTGGCCTATCCCCGAAGACCTGGACGTGCGTCTGTCCGGCCAGCGAATCGAGTGCGTCGAGCGCCGTGCCAAGTACCTGTTGATCAAGGCCGAAGTCGGCAGCCTGATCAGCCATCTGGGCATGTCCGGCAGTCTGCGTCTGGTCGAGTGCGGCCTGCCCGCGGCCAAGCACGAGCACGTGGATATCGAGCTGGAGTCGGGGCTCGCCTTGCGTTACACCGACCCGCGCCGTTTTGGTGCGCTGCTATGGAGCGAAGATCCGCTGCGCCACGAGCTGCTCAGCAAACTCGGCCCAGAGCCGTTGGGCGGATTGTTCGAGGGTGAGCGTCTGTTCCAGATGTCGCGCGGTCGTAGCATGGCGGTGAAACCCTTCATCATGGATAACGCCGTGGTCGTCGGCGTGGGCAACATCTACGCCACCGAAGCGCTGTTCGCTGCCGGTATCGATCCGCGCCGCGAAGCCGGCTCCATCTCGCGGGCGCGTTACCTGCGCCTGGCCGAGGAGATCAAGCGCATCCTGGCTCATGCCATCGAGCGTGGCGGTACCACCTTGCGTGACTTCGTCGGCGGCGACGGCCAGCCGGGCTACTTCCAGCAGGAGCTGTTTGCCTACGGGCGCGGCGGCGAGTTCTGCAAGGTCTGCGGCAGTACGCTACGTGAGGTCAAGCTGGGGCAGCGGGCGAGTGTGTACTGTCCCAAGTGCCAACGCTGAGAACCTGTTTACGATCTGCTGCGCGTCGGCCCTACTGCGTTAAAAACAGGCTCGGAGGCCGCTCGCGGCCAACGCACTTCAGTGCGGCCCCGAAGGGGCGAGCGGAGCGATTCATGCTCATGTACAAAAGTACAGTCGAGCGCGACTCCGACCGTTCCTCGCCTGTTTTTGCGGGGTCGCCATCGGTGTTGTATGGCTCTAGCTCGCGAGCTCGTAAAACACGTTCTGGTAAGAAAACAACAACAAATACCGAGGTTGATCGATGTCCGGTAACTACCTGCCACGCAATCCGGCCGCTGAGTGGCTGGGGCGCAGTGTGCTGAAACTGATGGGCTGGCGTATCGAGGGACAGTTGCCGAAGCTCGACAAGTTCGTCGCCATCGGCGCTCATCACACGTCCAACTGGGATTTCGTGATCTTCATAGCGCTGAAATTCGTGCTGCGCCTCAACGCCCGCTGGTTCGGCAAGCACAGCATCTTCCGCTGGCCCTTCGGTGGCCTGATGCGCAGCTGGGGCGGTATTCCGATTCGTCGGGATCGCCAGTTGAACACCGTCGAACAGGCCATTCAGGCCTTTCGTGAGCATGACGAGTTCATCCTGGTGTTGTCGCCCGAGGGCACGCGCAAGAAGGTCGAACGCTGGAAGATGGGCTTCTACCATATCGCGCTGGGCGCGGGCGTCCCCATAGTGCTGGGCGCGCTGGATTATCAGAATCGGCGGGTGGTGATCGGTCCGATCTTCCAGCCAACCGGTGACGAGAAAGCCGACCTGACAGCCATGCTGGCGTTCTTTCGTCCTTATGTGCCGAAAAAGCCGGAATATGCCTTTCACGGCGATTGACGTCCGTCACGCTGACAATTATCAATGCGCTGTTATAGTTACTGGCACTTTCCCGAATAATCTGAAGGACTGCATTATGAACCTGTTCCGCACGACCGCAGCCGTCATGTCGCTGCTTATGGGCCTACTGGCGTTGCCGGCGCAGGCGCAGCAGAACGTCAGCGGTGATCCGTTTTACACAGTTGAGGCGCCGGGCGCTTTTTCCATGGCAGCTGATCTGGTGATCGCTCGTCCTCTACTGATTGGCGCTACTGTTATCGGCGCTGGTCTGTTCGTGGTCTCCCTGCCATTTTCCGCGATGGGTGGCGGGATTGGAGCAGCGGGTAAAGCTCTGGTCGTCGAGCCGGGCAAAGCGGCGTTCGTACGCTGCCTGGGTTGCACCGGCGACGGTTACAATCAGCGTCAGTAATTGAAATGCGGTTCTTGCGGCCCCTGGTTTGGTAACGAGCCAGGGGCCGCTTACGTTTGGTACCACTAAAAAGGGATGAGCCGGTGGTGATGAAGTACCTGCGCTGGGTGATGTTGCTGCTGGTTGTAATGGGGCTGATCGCCTCGTTCTGGTTCAGCCAGGGCTGGCTGCAACTCTGCGCCGGGCTCGCGATTTTCCTGTTCGGCATGCAGTGCCTGGAAGAGGGCTTGCGCCAGCTGGCGGGCAGCAAACTGGAGCAGATACTCGGGCGCAGCACGTCTACCCCTTTCAAGAGCCTGCTATTCGGAGTGGGCGGTACACTACTGCTGCAATCCAGCACGCTGGTGTCGCTGTTGACCATCGCCTTCATCAGCACCGGTCTGATCCAGTTGGCCGGCGGCATTGCCATCCTGTTCGGTGCCAATCTTGGCGCCACCAGCGGCATCTGGCTGCTGGCGCTGGCCGGGCAGAACCTCAGCCTAAGTCCGCTGGCCCTGCCGCTGTTGGTATTCGGCGTGCTGGCCGGTTTCTTCGGGCCCAGGAGCAAGGCGGCTGGTCGTATCGTGCTGGGTATCGCCTTCATCTTTCTCGGCATCGATCAGATCAAGGACGGCTTCGCCAGTTTCGGTGACGGCCTGGACATGACCGGCTACCAGGAGGGCGGGCTGCGTGGTGCGTTGCTGTTCACCGCCATCGGTTTGGCCATCACCGTGGTGCTGCAGTCCAGCCACGCTACCTTGATGCTTACGCTGGCGGCTTTGGCCGGCGGCCAGCTGGAGCTTGGTCAGAGCCTGGCGATCGCCATTGGCTCCAACGTCGGCAGCAGCGTGACCACCGCGTTCGTCGGCTCCCTCGGCGGTAATCGCAATGGCCAGCGCCTGGCCCTGGCGCACGTGCTGTTCAACATCACCACCGGTACGCTCGCCTTCTGCCTGCTGGGTCCGCTGACCTGGCTGGTGCATGCGCTGGCCGAACCTCTGGGCCTTGGCGAGAGCAGCCTGATCCAACTGGCGATGTTCCATACCCTGTTCAATGCCATGGGTGTCGCGCTGTTCTGGCCGCTGCAGGGGCGTCTGGCGCGGTTGTTGATCCGCTGGCTGCCGGAGCGTGCCGAGCCACAGGTATTGATTACGGAGTTGGCGTCCGAAGAGGTCGCCGAACCCGAGCGCACGCGTGCGCGCTATCTCAATGAGCGCGCGCTGGATTCGGTGGATGCCGCCTCCGGCGCGGTGGTGCAGGAGCTGGGGCACCTTGGCCGCTTGAGCCTGGAGGTGATCTGCCATGCACTCTATCTGCCGGTTGATCAACTGGCGCGTGCGCGGGCGGATGAGCAACTGCTGCAGGCCAAGCCCGCGCAGGGCGGCTTCGAAGCGGAGCACTTGTACCAATTCCATATCAAGGGCGTGTATGGCGATCTGCTGAGCTTCATGGGGCGCATGGAACTGCCCATGGACGAAGCGCATCAGCAGTTCTGGGTCAGTTGCCAGTTGGCGGCGCTGCAGCTGGTGGATGCGGTCAAGGACGCCAAGCACCTGCAGAAGAACCTTGGCCATTATCTGGACGCACCACCTTCGGCGGTGCGTGATGCCTACGTGGAGCTGCGTCGCCATTTGCTCACCACCCTGCATGAAGTGCGTGAGTTGGCCCGTGCCGATCTGCCGGACGAGGTGTGGCAATCGCGCCTGCGCTGGCTCGACGAGCAGGCGGCGAGCTTCGATGCGAGGTTTCGTCAGCGCCTATTCGCCGAGGTACGCGACGGCCACCTGGATGGCCTGCAGACCAGCTCGCTGATGAACGACCTGGGCTACGTCAGCCGCATCTTCCAGAGCCTGCGCAACGTGCTGATGCTAGGCAGCGAGCAGGCACTGTTCCGCGAATTGCGCAAGTTCGGTGAGGAGCAGGAGAGCCTGATCCAGCTCTCCTGAGCCCGGGCTACGATCACACTCGAGCGCTGCGCTTCACGGCGTCGCCGTACCAATCCCGCGCGGGTCGCTTGCGGCCTGCACTTCACCGCTGACCTTGTCCCAGAACAGCACCTGCTGGTTGCCGTACTGCCGATCCAGACGCTTGAGTTCATGGCCGCGTCGTTGCAGCTCGGCGATCTGCTCATCGCTGAAGGTATCCGGCTCATGCTCGATCACGTCCGGCAGAAACTGGTGGTGGTAGCGCGCCACCGCCGGCCAGCGCTCGATGGGCTTATCGTCCAGGTATTCGAGCATCGACAGCAGCACCATGCTCGGAATACGGCTGCCGCCCGGTGTGCCGAAGGCGGTGAATTCGTCGCTGCTTTCGACAAAGCTGGGGCTCATCGATGACAGTGGGCGTTTGCCACCTGCGATGGCGTTGGCCTGGCTGCCGGTCAGGCCGTAGGCGTTGGCGCCCTGTACGTCGGCGGCGAAGTCGTCCATCTCGTCGTTGAGCAGCACGCCGGTGCCGGGCACGGTGAAGGCCGCGCCGAACGGCAGGTTGATCGACAGCGTCGCCGCCACGGCATTGCCCTCGGCATCGAGCACGGCGAAGTGGGTGGTGTGGTCGCCTTCGTGCCAGGTGCCGGCAGGCGGCAGGCTGGCGCTGGGCGTGGCCTTTTCGGGGTCGATACTGCCGGCGAGCACGGCCAGATGCCCGGGTGACAACAGTTGCTCTACAGGATTCTTGATGAAGTCGGGATCGCCCAGTAGGCCACGGTCACGGTAGGCACGACGCAGGGCCTCGACCACGTAATGCGTGCGCTGTACGGGCTCGGCATCGCGCCAGGGCAGCTGTTCGAGTATGGCCAGGCTCTGCGCCAGCGCTATACCGCCAGCCGAGGGTGGTGGCGCGCTGATCAGCTCGCGGCCGTCTTCCATGGGGAAGCGCAGCGGCGTGCGACGGGCGATGCGGTACTCGCGCAGATCATCGAGCGTCCAGATGCCACCGGCATGGCGCACGCCGCTGACCAGACGCTCGGCCACCGGGCCGGTATAGAAGCCCGCGCGGCCATGCTCGGCCAACGCCTGCAGGGTGGTGGCGAGGTCGGGCTGGCGCAGCATATGGCCTTCGGCGGGTATTTCACCCTGATCGAGAAATAGCTTGGCGGTTTCGGCATCGTCACGCAGCGCTGCCAGGCGCCAGGTTGCGCGCTCGCGGTAGACGCGATCGACCGCGAAGCCTTCGTTGGCCAGGCGAATCGCCGGTGCCAGGCTGGTTTTCAGCGGCAAGCGGCCGTGCTTCTCCGCCAGCTCGACCAATGCTGCCGGCAGCCCTGGAATGGCGGCAGCAAGTGCGCCGTTGAGCGACAGCTCGCGCTGCACTTTGCCATCGCGGACATAGAGATTCGGCTTGGCTTCCAGCGGTGCACGTTCGCGGGCATCGAGGAAGTCGTAGCCTGGCGTATCGCCAGCAGTGCGCAGCAGGAAGAAGCCGCCGCCACCAAGGCCAGAGCCGTAGGGTTCGACCACGGCCAGGGCCGCGCTGGCGGCGACGGCGGCATCGAAGGCGTTACCGCCGGCGTCGAGCATCTGCTGCGCAGCGGCAGTGGCGGCAGGATGAGCGGTGGCAATGGCGGCTTGCTGCGGAGCGGCCTGGGCCAGGAGGCTGGCGCCGAGCAGCAGGGTCGATAGCAGGAGTGTGCGCAACATGCGAGCTACCCGAGGCGGCTGAAGGAGGCTGGAAGCTTAACAGCCTTGCTCTGGCGAAGGGCAGAACGGGCACGGAGGAAACGGGAGGCCGGTAGCCTCCCGGAAAGGTCAGGCCTTGCCAGTGATGATGCGGTATTTGTGCATCAGTTCATCCTTGCTCTCGACGTTGTTCTCGTCGAGCGGGATGCAGTCCACCGGGCACACCTGCTGGCATTGCGGCTCATCGTAGTGGCCAACGCATTCGGTGCACAGGTTGGGGTCGATCACGTAGATCTCCTCACCCTGGGAAATGGCGCCGTTGGGGCACTCGGGTTCGCAGACGTCGCAGTTGATGCAATCGTCGGTGATGATCAGGGACATGGGGCAACTCCTGTCGACGCGCAGGCTTCGACACTTTACGGGCAACGATGCTGCGAATTGTGCCGGATTACCGGCAGGGGCGCCATGAGGCGTGAGATCGCTGCTGCCATCAGGTGCGCATGGCGCACCCTACGGCGTTGGCTTCAGTTCTTGCGAAAACGCTCGTTCAGCGCGTCGGCCACGGCGGGGTGGACGAACTTGGTGATATCGCCGCCCAGGGCTGCGATCTCGCGCACCAGAGTAGAGGAGATGAAGGAATATTTTTCCGACGGGGTGAGGAACAGGCTTTCCACGTCCGGCGCCAACTGACGGTTCATGTTGGCCAGCTGGAATTCATATTCGAAGTCGGACACCGCGCGCAGGCCGCGCAGGAAGACATTGGCGTTCTGTTCCTTGACGAAGTGCGCGAGCAGCGACGAAAAACCCACCACTTCGACGTTGGGCAGGTGCTTGGTCACCTCGCGGGCCAGCTCGACGCGTTGCTCCAGGGAAAACAGAGGGTTCTTCTTGGGGCTGGCGGCGACGGCGATGATGACGTGATCGAACAGGCGCGCGGCGCGTTCGACCAGATCACCGTGGCCCTTGGTGATGGGGTCGAAGGTGCCGGGGTATAACACTCGATTCATCGGGACGTCCTGGCGGGTCGAAAAGGAGTCGGATGGTAGCGCAGCGCATGCCAGCGGCCAAGCCACGGCCTGCGTTGCGTTCTCCCGTGCCAGGACAGTGGCGTCTAGCTCGGGCTTTTCAGTCGCTCGGCCAGCAGCGTCGCAAGCTTGGCGGTCAGGCCGTAGATCGACAGCTGCGGGTTGGCGCCGATGCTGGTGGGAAATAGCGAGCCGTCATGGATCGACAGGTTGGCCAGGTGATGGTGCCGGCCGAGGCTGTCGACCACGGCCTGCTGTGGATCCTCGCCCATGGCGCAGCCGCCCATCACATGAGCACTGCCCAGGCGGGTGCGGTACAGCGCCAGGTCGAGGTTCTCGATCATGTCCTTGGCTTCGCGCCAGGTGCTGACGTAACGCGCATCGGTGTGAGTCGGCATCACGGCCTTGGCGCTGGCGGCGAACTGGATTTCCGCCATGGTCAGGTAGGCCCGGCGCACGCCATCCCAGGTGTAGTCGGTCATCTGGTAGTCGAGTACCGGGCTGCCATCGCTACGCAGCTCCACGCGGCCTTCGGCGCTGTCCTCGTGGAAACCGTCGCGCAGCAGGGCGAGCATCACGTTGGTGTGGGGCAACTGTTCCATGCGCAGGGCGTTCTCACGGCCGAAATCACCGAGCAGGGTGGCAGTCAGCGCCGGTTGCAGCGGCGGCACTTCCAGTTTGTAGGACAGCCGCCCGCTGGTGCCGTCGTCCCACTGAAAATGGTCGGAGTAGACCGATTGCGGGGCACCATAGAAGGGGTTGATCACCTGCTCGAACTGCGCCGCAGAGAAATTCACCAGGTGCAGATAGGTGCGGCGGCCGACGCGCTGGTGCGGGTCGGGGGCTTCGGAGCGCAGTAGGATGCCGGGCGTATTGATGCCGCCGCCGGCCAGCACGTAGTGCCGCGCCTTGACGCGGATGCGCCGACCATTGGGCGCCACGCAGCGTTCGTCCATGCCCAGGCAGTCGATGCCGACCACCTGGTCGTCTTTGATCAGCAGCTTGTCGGCGCGCGCCAGATAGAGCAGTTCGCCGCCGGCGTCGAGGGTGGCGGGGATGGTAGTGACCAGCATCGACTGCTTGGCGTTGGTCGGGCAGCCCATGCCGCAATAGCCTAGGTTCCAGCAGCCGCGTACGTTGCGCGGGATCGGCGACCAGTGATAGCCGAGCTTGTCGCAACCGCTGCGCAGCACCTCGTTGTTGGCATTGGGCGGCACCGCCCAGGGCGCAACGCCCAGGCGCTGTTCCATTCTCTCGAACCAGGGCGCCATGGCTGCTTCATCATGCCCTGCCACACCGTGCACCTCGGCCCAATGCGCCAGGGTCTGTGGCGGGGTGCGAAAGCTGCTGGTCCAGTTGATCAGCGTGGTGCCGCCGACCGCGCGGCCCTGCAGGATGGTGATGGCGCCGTCCTTGCTCATGCGCCCGATGCCTTCCTGATAGAGCGACGGGTAGGCGTCGGCTTCCTGCATCTTGAAGTCGTCGCTGGTCTTCAGTGGGCCTTCTTCGATCAGCAGCACCTTGTAGCCGGCGGCGCTGAGGATTTCCGCCGTGGTGCCGCCCCCGGCGCCGCTGCCGACGATGGCGACGTCGGCTTCCAGGGTCAGGTCGTTTTCCAGACGCGAACCGTCGTATGTCTTCCAGCCCTTGGCCAGGCCTTGCTTGAACAAATCGGGTACAGGCATTGTTTTTCCTCGGAGTCACTGAAACCTACTGCGCGATCCGATTGCGGCGTCAGGTTCTCGCCCGTGGCTCGGCGTACTTCAGTACAGCCTCGCCACGTGCTGCGAGCCTTCCTTGCGCTCGAACCGCTCGCTACGGTTTCAGAGGCCTCATTCTGATAATCGCGGTTGGCTAAATTCCAGTTGGTAGGGTGGGCTTCAGCCCACCAAGCTGTCTCTATTGGTGGGCTTAAGCGGATCGCCGGCCGGCCCACCCTACGAAGCAGCCGTTATACGGTGGGCGGCCCCGGGTAGCCGCAATGCGCCCAGGCCTCCTGGCGGCTATACCAGGCCATCATCACCAGTTGCAGCAGCGAGGCGTGGCCCATGCGTAGCAGGCTCAGGCTGCTGTTCTGCCAACGGCCAAGAAAGTTGCGCACGTCATCGCCGCTGGCGTTTTCCCAGCTGCCCCACACTCCGGTCAGTGGGCCGCGGGTGATGGGTAGGGCGAGCACGTCGAACAGTTGCACGGTGAGCCCCCGCATCTCCGGCGACAGGTGCGCGAGGCTGTTGTCGAGGCTCTGCAGCGTGCCGTCGATGGCCAGCGGCATATGTTCGGCATTGACGGCGCCATCGAGCATCACCGGGATCAGTGCGCGCAGAAAGGGCATGTCGCTGCTGCGCAGGATCAGGTAACCATTGGCCGGCGTGCTGGCCGAGCATCCGCTGAGCGTTGCGGTCAGCCCGGCGGTGCCGAGCAGCGCCGTGCCCAGCAAGCCGACCTTGAGCAGGCTGCGCCGCGACAGTTGCGGCGCGTTCAGGGTGGTGTCGTTCATTGTTGTTATCACCAGGCGTAGAACGGGCCGGGCCCGCGTGGATCAGCGCACGAACAGCTTGTAGACCAGCTTCTGGATCGACTTGCCATAGGGCGGGTAGATCAGCCGCGCGGCATTGAAGCGCTGCTTGATGAACACGCCCTTGGCCTTGCTGAAGGTCAGGAAGCCTTCGTGGCCGTGGTAATGGCCCATGCCGGACGGGCCGACGCCACCGAACGGCATGTCATCCTGGGCCACGTGCAGCAGGGTGTCGTTGAGGCACACGCCACCGGAGTGGGTCTCGTGAAGCACGCGCTGCTGCTCGTGCTTGTCGTAGCCGAAGTAGTAAAGCGCCAGTGGGCGTGGCCGTGCGTTGACGTAGGCAAAGGCATCTTCCAGGCGCTCATAGGGCACCACCGGCAGCAGTGGACCGAAGATTTCATCCTGCATCAGCTTCATGTCGTCGTTGACGTCGAGCACCAGGCTCTGCGGCAGGCGTCGACCCTGCGCTTCGGGGTACAGCGAGACGATGCGTGCACCCTTGGCCTCTGCGTCCTGCAGGTAGCCGTTGAGGCGTGCCAACTGGCGCTCGTTGATGATCGCCGTGTAGTCGGGGTTGTCCTTGAGCACAGGGTAAAAGCGCTGCACCACGTCGCGATAGGCGGCGACGAAACCGTCGATACGGTCACGCGGTACCAGCGCATAGTCCGGCGCCACGCAGGTCTGCCCGGCGTTGAGGGTCTTGCCGAAGGCGATGCGTTCGGCCGCGTCCGCCAGTGGCACATCGGCAGACACGATGGCCGGCGACTTGCCGCCCAACTCCAGGGTCACCGGGGTGAGGTTCTCTGCGGCGGCGCGCATCACGTGCTTGCCGATGCTGGTGGCGCCGGTGAACAGCAGGTGGTCGAACGGCAGTTTGGAGAAGGCCATGCCGACTTCCGCCTCGCCCAGGACGACGCTGACCAGGTCCTCGGGGAAGACGCGCGCCAGAAGGTCCTTGACCAACTGTGAGGTGGCCGGGGTGGACTCGCTCATCTTGATCATCACCCGGTTGCCGGCCGCAAGCGCGCCGGTCAGCGGGCCGATGGCGAGAAACAGCGGGTAGTTCCACGGCACGATGATGCCGACCACGCCCAGCGGCTGGTAGATGACCTTGGCCGAAGCCGGCATGAACTGCATGCCGACGCTGCGCCGTGACGGTTTCATCCACTTCTTGATGCGTTTGCTCGCGTAATGGATGCCATGCAGGCTGGGCATCAGTTCGGCGAGCAGGGTCTCGTCAGCCGAGCGGTTGCTGAAGTCTTCGGAGATCGCTGCCACCAGGGCGTTCTGTTGCTGAGTGAGCAGTTCGCTGAGGGATTTCAGCCATTGGATGCGTTGGTCGGCCGAAGGCATCGGGTTGGCGGCAAAGGCAGAGCGCTGCAGGGCGAAGGTGCCGTCCAGCTGGTTGATCTGCTGCTGGCTGTGCTGCAGGTAGGCGATGTCGGCGACCATGGGTTTCTCCTCGACGTTCCAGCGGGCTGCTTGGGGCTGAGCTGGATTTTTAGAGCAATTACTCTAATGTGTCAAACAGGATGCCGCGATGCCTCCCTCGCCGCACCCTAACCAAAGGTCTGCCAAGGCTTGCGGGGTGCATCAGGGGGTAACACTTCGGCTGTTTCGCCTGTACCTTTGCTACTTTTGAAGTCGAGATCGAGCTGCCTCATGGCGCCACCCAAGACCCGCGACCGCATCGTTGCCGAGAGCCTGGCCCTGTTCAACAGCCAGGGCGAGCGCACTGTCACCACCAACCATATCGCCGCGCACCTGGGGATTTCGCCGGGCAACCTGTACTACCACTTTCGCAACAAGCAGATGATCATTGCCGAGCTGTTCGCCCAGTACGAAGTGCAGGTCGACAGCTTCCTGCGCCTGCCTGAGGGGCGCGCGCTGACGGTGGCGGACAAGACCTTCTATCTGGAGGCGCTGCTGGCTGCGATGTGGCACTACCGCTTCCTGCACCGTGATCTGGAGCATCTGCTGGAATCCGACGCCGAGTTGGCCGAGCGCTACCGTGCTTTCGCCCGGCGCTGTCTGATAGGTGCGCAGTCGGTCTATCAGGGATTCGTCGAGGCCGGCATTCTGTTGATGACGCCGGCGCAGATCGAGGCGCTTACGCTCAACGCCTGGATCATCATGACCTCTTGGGTGCGCTTTCTCTGCACCGCCGGGGCTAACCCGGACAATCTCAGCCAGGACATGCTGCGCCGTGGCATCTACCAGGTGCTGGCGCTGGAAAGTGGCTACATCGCCCCTTCAGCCCGTGATGCGGTCGAGGCGCTGTATGGCCGCCTGCATGTGCCGTTGGAGCAGGTGCTGGGGTGATTACCTCGCACACACGTCTTTGTGGGAGGGCTTTAGCCGCGAGCTTTTCGCCGTTGACGCGTCTCCTACAGTCGATAGCGATTGCCGTGCTCGGTTGCAGTCCGGCGCGTTTTCCCGGATTTCATCCGGGCTACGGTTTTTGCGATCCGCGTAGAAGCGGCTTCAGCCGCGATTATCCAACCACTGTGGAATGCGCCGTTCCAGGTAATAACCAGGCCGGCGCGGGCTGCCCTCGACGAAACCGACATGGCCGCCTTTGGCGTGCAACTCTAACTCGGTTCCCAGGGCAAGCTCGCTGGCCTCGGGCAGGCTGTGGCGGAAGATGAAGGGGTCGTCCTCGGCCTGGATGATCAGCGTGCGCGTGCGAATCTCACCCAGATAGAAACGGCTGGACGCGCGCCGGTAGTAGTCTTGGGCATCGGCAAAACCGTGCAGCGGCGCGGTGATACGTCCGTCGAAGTCCCAGAAGGTGCGCATGCCATCCAGCGGGCCCAGGCGCTGCAGCACCGACAGGCGTTCTCCCTGGCCGCTCTCGGCGAACAGGCGCTGCTTGTTGTTCACGTAGGCGACCATCTCACGCATGAAATGCGCCTGATACACCCGTGAGAAGCCCAGACCTATGCGGTCGGCGCACTGGTCCAGACGAAACGGTACCGACACGGCCACGGAGCCTTGCAGTTGGCTCTGCGTGCCACTTTCACCCAGGTACTTGAGCAGCACGTTGCCACCCAGCGAATAACCGACGGCGTACAGCGGCGCCATCGGCCGTTGCGCGCGCAGGTGAGCCACGGTCGACGCCAGATCCTCGCTGGCGCCGGAGTGGTAGCCGCGCGGCAGCAGGTTGGGCTCGCCCGAGCAGCCACGCCAGTTCAGCGCCGCACTGGCCCAGCCGCGCGCGGCCAGAACCTGCTGCAGGCCGAGCACGTAGAGCGAGTTGGAGCTGCCGGTCAGGCCATGCAGTACCAGCACCAGCGGCGCATGGGCGTCATGCGGGCCGTGCCAGTCGAGATCGAGGAAATCGCCATCGTCCAGCCACAACCGCTCGCGCTGGCGTTCGAGCAGCGGCGGCTTGCGACAGAAGGGGTTCCACAGCGTCTGCAGATGCGGGCCGGGGAGCCACCAGGCGGGGCGAAAGTCAGTGTTCATCGGGTGGTTGGTCGTTGCTTGGAGCTTATTCTGGGGTAGGGCGTACTCGGCTTTGGCTTCCTGCGTCGCTCTACCTCCTGCATCCATGCAGTCGTCGCGAAGCAGTACGCCATAGGTTTTTGCCAGCATCAAGGAGTGGCGGACTGTTCGCTGGCGCTCCTTAGTCCGCCCTACGCCATCAGCGGCGGCGCTTGCGCAGTATGCGCCAGGCGCACCAGGCCAAAACCAGCAGGGCGGCGATACGCTGGTTGGCTAGGCCGATGGTAATGCCTGCGTTGGGATTGTGCGGTATCGCGCGTTGAAGGTTGAGCGCCATTTCCTGCTGGCTGAACAATACCGGTAGCGCCAGGGCGATCAGCAGCAGGTAGGGCAGGTGGTCGTAGATGAAGTCTTTCATCCACGCTGCCACAGTGCGTAATGCACCTGGCCTGTGTGCTTCTCGCGGTGCAGGCGCCAGTTGCCGGGCAAGCCGAGGGTCGAGGGCGCCGTTTCGCTTTCGGTATAGACCCAGGCGTCATCTGCCAACCAGCCCTGTGCTTCCAGCAGGTTGCAGGCGTCCTGTAGCAGATCCTTGTGGAAGGGTGGGTCGAGCAGGACGATATCGAAGCAGCGCGGCGCCGGGCGGGCCAGCATCTGCAGGGCGTCGCCCTGCTGGATCTCGCCGTCGCTGCACTGCAGTGTCGCCAGATGGCTGCGCAAGGCGCTCACCGAGGCCGGGTTGAGATCACAAGCCAGGCCGCTGGCGGCGCCGCGCGACAGCGCTTCGAGCAGCAGTGCACCACTACCGGCGAAGGGGTCGAGCACGTGAGCGCCCTCGACATAAGGCGCCAGCCAGTTGAACAGCGTCTCACGCACCCGATCCGGGGTCGGGCGCAGGCCTGGCCCGTCGGGGAAGGCGAAGCGCCGCGAACGCCACTGCCCGCCGATGATGCGTAACTGGCCCTGGCCGCCGTGAACCTTGGCGGCAGGATTTTGCGGTGTGCGACCGCGCATCAGTGTGGCACCGCGCTGGGCAGTTCGGCCGGCCGGTCGGTGGGCGGCGGCAGTTCCTTCTGCGCCACGGTCGGGCCAGCGGTGACCACCACCAGTGCCTCGGAGTCGAGGTGTTTGGTCATCGCCGTTTTCACTTGTTCGGTGCTCAGGCTTTGCACGTCACGCATGAAGTCGTCCAGATAGGTCAGCGGCAGGTCGTAGAAGCCCATCGACGCCAACTGGCCGACGATGTCGGCATTGCTGGCTGTGGACAGCGGGAAGCTGCCGGCCAGTTCGCGCTTGGCGTTGTCCAGTTCCTGCTGGGTCGGACCGTCACGCAGGTAGTCGGCGAGCAGTTGCTTGACCAGAGCCAGGGTGCCTTCGCTGAGCTCGGCACGGGTCTGCAGATTGATCATGAACGGGCCACGCGCCTGCATGGCGCTGAACCCGGAGTAGACGCCATAGGTCAGGCCGCGTTTCTCGCGCACTTCGCTCATCAGGCGCGTACCGAAACCGCCGCCGCCAAAGATCTGGTTACCCAGGTACAGCGCGGCATAGTCCGGGTCGCGGCGGTCGATGCCGAGCTGGGCGATCATCAGATGGGTCTGGTTGGACGGGTACTCGATATGGCTGACGCCCGACTTGGGTACTTGCGGCTGGGTGATCTTGGCCAGTGCCGGGCCTTGCGGCAGGGCTACGGACACCTGATTGGCGATGGCCTCGGCCTCTGCACGCGAGAGATCGCCGACCAGGGCGATCACCGCATTGCCGGCACTATAAGCGCGAGAGTGGAAGGCCTGCAGTTGTTGGCGAGTGATGGCCGGGATCGACTGCGCCGTGCCGTCGCTCGGGTGAGCGTAGGGGTGCTGGCCGTACAGGCGCTCGAACAGCTCCAGGCTGGCCAGCTTGCCGGGGTTCTGCTTCTGGAACTCGAAGCCGGCGAGCAACTGGTTCTTGATCCGTGCCAGCGAGTCGGCGGGGAAAGTGGGCTTGCCCAGTACATCGGCGAACAGTGCCAGGGCGGGCGCGCGTTGCTCCTGTGCGCTGAGGCTGCGCAGGCTGGCCACAGCCATGTCGCGATAGGCGCCGTTGCCGAACTCGGCACCAAGGCCCTCGAAACCGGCGGCGATGGCGCCGACGTCCTTGCCCGGCACGCCTTCGTTGAGCATGGCGTTGGTCAGGGTGGCCAGGCCCGGCAAGCTGCCGTCCTGGCTGCTGCCGGCGGCGAAGGTCAGACGCAGGTCGAACATCGGCAGCTCGTGCGCTTCGACGAACAACACCTTGGCGCCTTGCGCGGTAGTCCAGGTCTGGATATCCAGGGTGCGGCGCGTTGGCGCCTTGCCGTCGAGCGCAGCCAGAGATTGTAGCTTGGCGGCGTCGCCAGTCACTGTGCTATCGGACAGGTTGGCGCAGGCGCCCAGCGCCAGGGCGCTGGACAGGATCAGGCCGAGCAGGCCCAGGCGGCGGTGCTCAGTCTTCATGACGGGACTCCTCATTGCGAGACTCTTCGGGCAGTACGTGGGCGACGCTCAGGCGGTCGCGGACGAAGAAGGTGCGCGCGGCTTGCTGGATGTCGGCCGGGGTCACGGCCTCCAGCTCGGCCAGCTCCTGGTCGATCAGTTGCCAGGACAGGCCAACGGTTTCCAGTTGGCCGATGCTGGTCGCCTGGCTGGTGATCGAGTCGCGCTCGAACACCAGGCCGGCGATAACCTGGGCGCGCACCCGCGCCAATTCGTCAGCGGACGGCGGAGCTTTCTTCAATTCTTCCAGCTCGCGCCACAGGCCGGTTTCGGCCTGCTCCAGGGTCTTGCCTTTTTGCACGTTGGGCGTGGCCGAGAGAATGAACAGGCTGTCGCCGCGGGTGAAGGCGTTGTACCAGGCGCTGGCGCCGGAGACGAGTTCTTCGCCACGCTCCAGGCGGGTGGACAGACGAGCGCTGTAACCGCCGTCAAGCAGGGCAGCGGCCAGGCGCAGGGCATAGACCTGTCGTGGCGTTTCGGCGGTGGCCAGGCCTGGCACGTTGAAGCCCATGATCAGGCTCGGCAACTGCGTCTTGAGGTACAGCGTGGTGCGGCGTTCGCCCGGCGCAGCCAGTTCCAGCGGCAGTTTGGCGGTTGGCACCTCACCGCGCGGAATGTCGCCGAAGTAGCGCTGCACCTGGCTCTTGACCTCATCCGCGGTCACGTCACCGACCACCACCAGGGTGGCGTTGTTCGGTGCGTACCACTTCTGGTGCCAGGCACGCAGCTCGTCGATGTGCATGCGGTCGAGGTCGGCCATCCAGCCGATGGTGGGGATGCTGTAGCCGCTGGCCGGATAGGCCATGGCCTTGAAACGCTCATAGGCCAGCGAAGACGGACGGTCGTCGGTGCGCAGGCGGCGCTCTTCCTTGATTACTTCGATCTCCTTGGCGAACTCGTCAGCTGGCAGCGTCAGGCTGGCGAGGCGATCGGCCTCCAGCTCCAGGGCCACGCCCAGGCGGTCACTGGCCAGTACCTGGTAGTAGGCGGTGTAGTCGTCGCTGGTGAAGGCATTTTCCTCGGCGCCCAGCTCACGCAGGATGCGCGAGGCTTCGCCGGGGCCGAATTTGCCGCTGCCCTTGAACATCATGTGTTCCAGTGCATGGGACAGGCCGGTGGAACCGGGCGTCTCGTAACTGGAGCCGACCTTGTACCAGATCTGCGAAACCACCACGGGGGCGCGGTGATCTTCACGGACGATGACCTTCAGGCCGTTGTCCAGTTTGAATTCGTGGGTAGGCTGCGGCGCGGCGGCGAACGCCGCCAGCGGCAGGCAGAGCACCCCCATGATCAGACCGAGGGTACGGTGTGCAGAGACAATCATCAGGTGTCGTCCTGTTGGATGGCCGGGGCGGTCGAACCGCCGTTGACGAGAGGGCGTCAGGATACCCCATCCATACGACGAGGCATCGCCCGCCGTTCCGACATCGGCGCAGGCAATTAGGTTCTGCGTGGCAGTGAGTTGGATTCAGTCGATGATTGGGGCGCTGATAGTGCTCACGCTTGCCGACAGTTCCAGCAACAGGCCATTGACCTGCGCTGCGCTCATGCTGAAAGGGTCCAGGCGGTCGCTGCAGGAGTACTTCAGAAACAACTCCCGGTTGGCCTGCTTGGCGCCGGCCCAGCCCATGCTCCAGTTGGCGTAGCGGCGTACGCTGATCTCTTCGTAGTCGAGAATCGTCAGGTCCTTGTGGCGATTGTCCTCGGTCAGGCGGTTGTACAAGGCGTTGATGGCCGTCCGCGGTCCCTCCAATGCCTGAAGAAAAGTATCGGCGTTGCAGCACAGAATGCCGGTGAGGCCGCGTGCCGGGTTGTTGCGTTGCGAGCTTTCCAGAATCTCGCGGATCAGCTGCGAAGAAATGCCATGGCTGGCGCGGCTGGCATAGGTTAGGCGAACGAGCATGTTGGCGACCCCGCAAAAAGACTGAGCTTAGAAAAATGCTCGACAATTGTGCATGGTTTGTACAGGTTTTGTATAGGTTTTGGCGTTACCGCTCCTGACGCTCTCGTTGGCGAAGGCGGTGGCGGCAAGCGACTGATCAGCGGCTGGCAACGGGCAGCCAGCAACGCTGCGCGGTAGCGCTCTAAAGTGGTAAAGTCTCGGGTTGTTTCTGACAGCGCAAGCCCTTCTGATGTGCCCGTGCGGGCTATTGCCCCGGGACATGGCTGGCAAGCGAATTTTTCTGGATGCGGTCCGCGGCGCAGGCTGCCTGCGACGACTGCTCGCCCCTTTGAGATGACCCATGTTTGGTTCCAAAGACGACAAGAATCCACCGGCCGAGGTCGGTACTCAGGCTCAGCCTGTGAATGAAGAGAAGAAATCCCTGTTCAGCTGGTGGCGCAAGAAGCCCGCAGAGACTGCTGCCGAGCCGGCTCAGCCCGCGCCCGTCGAGCAACTGGTGTCTGATCAGATACCTGCCGAGCCGTCGCCCTCTGAGCCCGCGCCCGAAGCCTTGCCGGCAGTAGAGCCTGAAGTGGCTGAGGTCGCGCCTGCATCAGCGCTACAGCCTGAGCCGCTCGTTGCCGAACCCCCGGCCGCCACTCCAGTTGTCGCTGAACAGCCGCCGGTCGTGCCTGAGCCTGTCGTCGAAGCCCTGCCCGAAGTTGTTGCGCCGGCTACCGTCGCTGCGCCAGTCACGCAGGAAAAGCCGAGTTTCTTTGCCCGCCTCAAGCAAGGTCTATCGAAGACCAGCGCCAGTCTCGGCGAGGGCATGGCCAGCCTGTTCCTCGGCAAGAAGGCCATCGACGATGACCTGCTCGACGACCTGGAAACCCGCCTGCTGACTGCCGACGTTGGCGTCGAGGCGACCACCGCCATCATCGGCAACCTGACCAAGCGCGTGGCGCGCAAGGAGCTGGCCGACAGCGGTGCGTTGTACAAGGCGCTGCAGGAAGAGTTGGTCAGCCTGCTCAAGCCGGTCGAGCAGCCGCTGCTCATCGACGGCGCCAAGCAGCCTTACGTGATTCTCGTCGTGGGCGTGAACGGCGTGGGCAAGACCACCACCATCGGCAAGCTGGCCAAGAAGCTGCAGCTAGAGGGCAAGAAGGTCATGCTCGCCGCTGGCGATACCTTCCGCGCCGCTGCGGTGGAGCAGCTGCAGGTCTGGGGCGAGCGCAACAACATCGCGGTGATCGCCCAGCACACCGGTGCCGATTCGGCCTCGGTGATCTTCGATGCGGTGCAGGCTGCCAAGTCGCGCGGCATCGACGTGCTGATCGCCGACACCGCCGGGCGCCTGCACACCAAAGACAATCTGATGGAAGAGCTGAAGAAAGTACGCCGCGTGATCGGCAAGATGGACGAGACAGCACCGCACGAGGTGCTGCTGGTGCTCGATGCCGGGACCGGGCAGAACGCCATCAACCAGGCCAAGCAGTTCAATCAGACCGTGAGCCTCACCGGCCTGGCGCTGACCAAGCTCGACGGCACTGCCAAGGGTGGTGTCATTTTCGCCCTGGCCAAGCAGTTCGGCCTGCCGATTCGCTATATCGGTGTGGGTGAGGGCATCGATGACCTGCGTCCGTTCGAGGCGCAGGCTTTCGTCCAGGCACTCTTCGAGGAGCGTGAGCGGGCATGATCCGATTCGAGCAGGTCGCCAAGCGTTACCCCAATGGCCATGTCGGGCTGCACGAGCTGAGTTTCCGCGTTCGCCCCGGCGAATTTCTCTTCGTCACCGGTCATTCCGGTGCCGGCAAGAGCACGCTGTTGCGTTTGCTGCTGGCGATGGAGCGACCCACCAGCGGCAAATTGCTGCTGGCCGGGCAGGATCTGTCGACCATCACCAATGCGCAGATTCCTTTCCTGCGTCGGCAGATCGGTGTGGTGTTCCAGAATCACCAGCTGCTGTTCGACCGCACCGTGTATGACAACGTTGCCCTGCCGCTGCAGATTCTTGGACTGTCCAAGCCGGAAATCGGCAAACGCGTCGGCGCCGCGCTGGAACGGGTCAGCCTCAGCGACAAGGCGGCGCAGTCGCCTGGCGACCTGTCCACCGGTCAGCAACAGCGCGTCGGCATCGCCCGCGCCATCGTCCACCGGCCGGCCCTGCTGCTGGCGGACGAGCCCACCGGTAACCTCGACCCACGTCTGGCCGCCGAGATCATGGGCGTGTTCGAAGACATCAACCAGTTGGGCACCACGGTGCTGATCGCCAGCCACGACCTGGCGCTGATCGCGCGCATGCGCCAGCGCATGTTGACCCTGCAACGCGGTCGCCTGATCGGTGACGGGGAGGCTGCCTGATGAGCGCATCGAAGATGCCCACGCCGCAACCGGCCGAACGAGTTGGCGCGGCGCCGCGCAACAAGGTGGTCGACGGCCCGGCGGATGAGCCGGATTTTCGTACCCTGCTCAATGCCTGGCTGGAAAGCCACCGCGCCAGCCTGGTCGACAGCCTGCGCCGCCTGGCGCGCCAACCCATCGGCAGCTTCTTCACCTGCCTGGTGATGGCCGTGGCACTGAGCCTGCCCATGGGCCTGTCGCTGCTGTTGGATAATGTCGAGAAGCTCGGCGGTTCCTGGCAGCGTGCGGCGCAGATTTCCCTGTTTCTCGACATGTCCGCTGGCGAGCGTGACGGCCAGGCGCTGCGCGAGCAGATCGCGGCGATGGATGACGTCTCCGACGCCGAGTGGATCAGTCGCGAGCAGGCGCTGGAGGAATTCCAGCAACTCTCGGGGCTGGGCCAGGCGCTGAAGGAGCTGCCGGAGAACCCGCTGCCGGGCGTGGTACTGGTGACGCCGAAGGAGGTCGACAAAACCAAACTCGAAGCCCTGCGCCAGCGCCTGGCGGAGCTGCCCAAGGTGGAGCAGGCGCAGCTCGATCTGGTCTGGGTCGAGCGTCTGACTGCGATCCTCAAGCTGGGTGATCGCTTTGTCTTCGGCCTCAGCCTGCTGCTGATCCTGGCGCTGCTGCTGGTGATCGGCAACACCATCCGCCTGCACATCGAGAACCGCCGCGCCGAGATCGAGGTGATCAAGCTGGTTGGTGGAACCGATGGCTACGTGCGTCGTCCCTTCCTTTATATGGGCGCGTTGTACGGTTTTGGCGCCGGCATCTTCGCCTGGCTGCTGCTGGCCTTCGGGCTGGATTGGCTGAACGATGCTGTAGTACGTTTGGCCGGCCTTTACGGTAGCGATTTCGCGCTGGGTGGCGTACCTTCTTCCGACGGTTTTTCGCTGCTGCTCGGCGCCGTGCTGTTGGGCTATATTGGCGCCTGGCTGGCAGTGGCACGGCATCTGAACGAACTTGCGCCCCGTTAGGGCGCTGTTCGGAGAGGCTGAACGAAAGCTGGCAAGTCATTGTTTTGGTTGATATTGACTATCTGTCAGGGAACTTATCCACAGGCTCTGTATCAGATAGCGCAGTGCTACACTGCACGAGTTTTATGAATCGGAGGATTCGAATGTCCACTTCCTTGCAACCTGTTCATGCTCTGGTTCCAGGCGCCAACCTGGAAGCGTACGTGCATGCGGTCAACAGCATTCCGCTGCTGACGCCCGAGCAGGAGCGTGAACTGGCCGAAAATCTCTTTTACCAGCAGGATCTCGAGGCCGCCCGCCAGATGGTGTTGGCCCACCTGCGTTTCGTGGTGCATATCGCCCGCAGCTACTCCGGTTATGGTCTGGCCCAGGCCGACCTGATCCAGGAAGGCAACGTCGGCCTGATGAAGGCGGTCAAGCGCTTCAACCCGGAAATGGGTGTGCGTCTGGTGTCCTTCGCCGTGCACTGGATTCGCGCGGAAATCCACGAGTTCATCCTGAAGAACTGGCGCATCGTCAAAGTGGCCACCACCAAGGCCCAGCGCAAACTGTTCTTCAACCTGCGTAGCCAGAAGAAGCGTCTGGCTTGGCTGAACAGCGATGAAGTCACTGCCGTGGCCGCAAGCCTGGGCGTCGAGCCGCACGAAGTGCGCGAGATGGAAAGTCGCCTGACCGGCCAGGACATGGCCTTCGACCCGGCAGCCGATGCCGACGATGACAGCGCCTTCCAGTCGCCTGCACATTACCTGGAAGACCACCGCTACGACCCGGCTCGTCAGCTCGAAGATGCCGACTGGAGCGACAGTTCCAGCAGCAACCTGCACGAAGCGCTGGAAAGCCTGGACGAGCGCAGTCGCGACATTCTCCACCAGCGTTGGCTGGCGGAGGAGAAGGCGACGCTGCACGACCTGGCTGCCAAGTACAACGTGTCCGCCGAGCGTATTCGCCAGCTCGAGAAGAACGCGATGAACAAGCTCAAGGGTTGTATTGCCGCCTGAGTCTGTCGTTACCCCAAAAGCCGCACTCAGGTGCGGCTTTTTTCTGTCTGGAGCAATTGCCGTGAACAAAGTCCCTCTGAAAGCACAGCACTGGCTGGTATTCGTGGTCGTGGCCGTGCTGTTTTTCGCCTGGGGTGCCTGGCTGATGCGCAGCGGTGAGGTGCATCCGCTAGCCAATCTGCAGCAGTGGCGTGATGTATTGTTGCAGCCGTTGGCCGAAGACGAACTGACGCTAAGTGATGTGCAGGCAGTGGCTCCGGGAGAGCTGTGGCTGGAACCGCGCCTGGACGGTGCACGGCTTTTCTATCGTGCGTCGCTCGAGGGGGAAGAGGGCGGCTGGTTGCTCGAGGCGGAGCTGAGGTTGAGCCTGGAGCAGCGCGACAGCCTGATGGCGGCGCAGGGCCTCCAGGCCGGTGATGCCGAGCTGGCCCTTGGTCAGTCACTGATCGACCAGATGGCTGGTTTTTCCATTGCCAGCCTCAATCTGAGTGCCCCGCAAGCGCTGGCCAGCGAGCGCCTGGCCGCCAGTCTCGGGCAACCACGGCTGACCCTGGAACTGGCTGATGGCCAGGCCTGGGTCTATCCGCAATGGGGGCTCACCGTACACTTGCGTGGCGAGGACGTCGCGTTGCTGCATGCGTTGCCCAAAGGCGCGTTCGCGCCTCACCGCTAGCGCGCCGATTGAGATCCCTGGTGCGCACGGCGCACCCTACGCCGTCCGGCGTTCCGACCGTAGGGTGCGCCGCGCGCACCGAGCAGCGCCATCCGGCGGTTTCTACAGCCAGCGCGGCCACCAATCGGGGCGCTGCGGCTTGAGCTGATTGAGGTAATGACTGCCACCGAGCTGCGACATCTGCTGACGAATCCAGGCGGCGCGGCGATTGACGTAGGCGTCGGGTCGGCCGGCGCTCCAGCGCAGCGGATTGGGTAGCACCGCTGCCAACTGGCTGGCCTGCTGGCGATTCAGATAGGGCGCGCCGACGCCAAAATGATGTTGTGCGGCGGCCTCGGCGCCGAAGATTCCATCGCCCCACTCGACGCTGTTGAGATAGACCTCGAGGATGCGCTCCTTCGGCCAGAGCAGTTCGATCAGCGCGGTGAACCAGGCTTCCAGGCCCTTGCGCAGCCAGCTACGACCGGACCAGAGAAACAGGTTCTTCGCCACCTGCTGGCTGAGGGTGCTGGCGCCCCTGAGTGAGCCGCCGCTCTGGTTGTGTGCCAGAGCTGCCTGGATCGCGCCGACATCGAAACCCCAATGCTCGGCGAATTTCTGGTCTTCAGCGGCGATCACCGCCATCTTCAGGTGATCCGGTAGTTCTTTCCAGGGACGCCACTGGCGCTTCAGTTCAATGGGCTGTTCGCTGCCCCAGGATTCGATCTTGCGCTCGATCATCAGCGCCGTACCGGGCGGCGGTACCCAGCGCAGGGCAAGCACCAGCAGCACGCTGGCCAGGATCAGCCAGAGCAGCAGTTTCAGCAGGCGGCGGGTCAGGGCTCGGAGCATGAGGTCTCGCAATGATCAGGTGAGGCGCTATTAAAACAAAAAATCGGCGGGAGCAATTTTCGACGTCGCTTTGCGACGGCCCGAAGGGTTGCCGCCAAGGATGGCGGGCAACAAAAAGTGCCGAGTCAGTTCCCGTGAAACCACAGGATTGAGTACCGGTGTGACAATAACGATCATTTCGTCTTAAGGCTCAATGGTTAAACTGCGTTCAGGTCGATCTCATCAGGAGTTTCCATGGCGCGTCTCTGGCTACTGTTGTCCGCATTCACCGGCTTCACCGGTGTCGCTCTGGGCGCGTTCGCGGCCCATGGTCTGAAGCACAGGCTGACCCCGGAGTATCTGGCAGTGTTCCAGACCGGTACGCATTACCAACTGATCCACGCGCTGGCCCTGTTCGGCGTCGGCCTGCTGGCGATGCATGCGCCCGGCCGGCTGGTGAACCTGGCGGGTGGCGCCTTCGCGCTGGGTATCGTGCTGTTCTCCGGCAGCCTCTATCTGCTGACCCTCAGCGGGATCGGCAAGCTGGGCATGATCACGCCTTTCGGCGGCGTCGCCTTCCTCGTTGGCTGGCTGTGCCTGGGGCTGAGCGCCTGGAAGCTGACCTGACCCTGGCGTCAGAAATGAGGACGAATGGCGCCTTTTAACCTTGGTAGTGGCCAGTTAACGGGCTAGAATGCCGGCCCTCTTTCCAGTTGTGACCGAGTCGTCATGCGTATCCAGTTGAATGGTGAACCCTTCGAACTGCCGGAAAACCAGAGCGTCGCCGACCTGTTGGTTCGCCTCGATCTGACCGGGCGCCGTGTGGCGGTCGAACTCAATCAGGACATCGTTCCACGCAGCCAGCACGACAGCACCCAGCTCGCCGAGGGCGATCAGGTGGAAGTGGTGCACGCCATCGGCGGCGGTTGACCTCACGAGGAGTATTCCATGAGCCAAGTTCGCAGCGACAAGCCCTTCACCCTGGCCGGTCGTACGTTCCAGTCGCGCCTGCTGGTCGGTACCGGCAAGTACAAGGATATGGACGAGACCCGTGACGCCATCGCCGCCTCCGGCGCCGAGATCGTCACCGTCGCGGTGCGCCGCACCAATATCGGCCAGAACCCCGGTGAGCCGAACCTGCTCGACGTGATCAGCCCGGACCAGTACACCATCCTGCCCAATACCGCCGGCTGCTATGACGCCGTCGAGGCCGTACGCACCTGCCGCCTGGCTCGCGAGCTGCTCGATGGCCACAACCTGGTCAAGCTGGAAGTGCTGGCCGACCAGAAAACCTTGTTTCCCAACGTCATCGAAACCATCAAGGCCGCCGAAGTGCTGGTCAAGGACGGCTTCGACGTCATGGTGTACACCAGCGACGATCCGATCATCGCGCGTCAACTGGCCGAGATTGGCTGCATCGCGGTGATGCCGCTGGCCGGCCTGATCGGCTCGGGCTTGGGCATCTGCAACCCGTACAACCTGCGCATCATTCTTGAGGAATCGAAAGTGCCGGTGCTGGTCGATGCCGGTGTGGGTACTGCCTCCGACGCCACCATCGCCATGGAGCTGGGCTGCGAGGCGGTGCTGATGAACAGCGCCATTGCCGAAGCGCAGAATCCGGTGCTCATGGCGCGCGCCATGCAGCATGCCGTCGAGGCGGGCCGCCTGGCCTACCTGGCCGGCCGCATGCCGAAGAAACTTTATGCCAGTGCATCGTCGCCGCTGACTGGCCTGATCAACTAAGGATGACGATTTGCTGCGCGTCGGCCCTGCTGCGTTGAAGGCAGGGCTTCAGCCCGCAGAGTCGTAAAACACTCGACAAGAGCCCAGCATGACCGATACCCAACAGCCCGAACTGACCGAAGACGGTCGCCAGCGCCGTACCATCAAGAGCTTCGTGATGCGCGCCGGGCGCATGACCGAAGGCCAGCAGCGCGGCATCGACAAGGGCTGGCCGCTGTTCGGCCTGGAGCTGGAAGATGGCCTGCGCGATTTCGATCAGGTATTCGGCCGTAGTGCGCCGCGCACCTTCGAGATCGGCTTCGGTATGGGCCACTCCACTCTGGAGATGGCCGCTGCCGCACCCGAGCAGGATTTCATTGGCGTCGAGGTACACAAACCCGGCGTCGGAGCGTTGCTGAGCGGCGCGATGGTGCAGAATCTGAGCAACATTCGCGTTTACAGCTGCGATGCGCTGGAAGTACTGCGTGACTGCGTCGCCGATGCCAGCCTCGATCGCGTGCTGCTGTTCTTCCCCGACCCCTGGCACAAATCGCGGCACCACAAGCGCCGTATCGTCCAGCCGGCTTTCGCCGAGCTGGTGCGCAGCAAGCTGAAGGTCGGTGGCGTACTGCACATCGCTACCGACTGGGAAAACTACGCCGAGCACATGCTCGAGGTGATGAATGCGGCGCCGGGCTATCGCAATCTGGCGGCCGATGGCACCTACGTGCCGCGCCCCGAGGAGCGCCCGGTGACCAAGTTCGAACGTCGTGGCGAGCGTCTCGGCCATGGCGTGTGGGATCTGAAGTTCCAGCGTCAGGAATAATCCACCCAGCGACAAGCATTCGATTAGAACCGGCAGGATGCACAATTAGATCGGGATAACCCGACGGCCAGGATGGCGCCTCACCTCAGAACCTGCTCACGATCTGCTGCGCGTCGGCGCTACTGCGTTAAAAACAAGCTTGGAAAGCCGCTTGCGGCTAACGCGCCTCTGGTGCGGTCCCGAAGGGGCGAGCGAAGCGAGTCATGCTCATTTACCAATCGTAAAGTCGAGCGCGACTCCGATCGTTCCTCGCTTGTTTTTGCGGGGCCGCCATCGGTGTTGTATCGCTCTAGCTCGCGAGATCGTGAGCAGGCTCTCAGAACACAACAAAGACAAGCGCACCTACAAGGGGCGCGGACAATAGCGGCCCCGCTTCTAGGCGCCGCGAGGAGAGCATTGTGTTGAGATCGGTTTCCCTTCTTCTGCTGACTGCCCTGGCGTTTCAGGCCCAGGCCAAGGTCGATGCCAGCCAGGCCGCGCGCCTGGGTCAGGAATTGACGCCGCTTGGCGGCGAGCGTGCCGGTAATGCCAGTGGCACCATCCCTGCCTGGACGGGCGGCCTGGCCACGCCACCGGCCAATTACCAGCCGGGCATGCATCACCCTGATCCCTATGCTGACGACAAACTGCTGTACCGGGTCGACAGCCAGAACCTGGCGCAGTACGAACAACAGCTGCCGGTCGGCCTCAAGACCCTGCTGCAGCAGAATCCCAGCTTCTACCTGCGCGTATTCCCGACCCGGCGCAGTGCGGCCGCGCCACAACGCATCTACGACGCCACTCGCTTCAACGCCCTCAATGCCGAGCTGATTGCCGGTGGCAATGGCGTTCAGGGGGCTGCGTCCGGTGTGCCGTTCCCACTCCCTGCAAACGGCCAGGAGGCGATCTGGAACCACGTCATGCGTTATCGCGGCGACCAGATCAGCATGGCCACCAATCAGGCGGCGGTGCTCAGCAACGGTAGTTACAACCTGCTCAAGCTCGAGCGCGACATCTACTTCGTCTACGGCCGTGACGGCGTGGCCCCGCAGGACCTGGACAACACCCTGTTCCACTACAAGTACAAGGTCGTGGCCCCGGCCAAGCTGGCTGGCTCGGCGCTGGTGGTGCAGGAGACCCTCGATCAGGTGCTGGCGATTCGCAAGGCCTGGCGTTTCAACCGTGGCGAGCGCCGTGTGCGCCGTCTGCCGATGCTTGCCTACGACACCCTGCAGCCCGACACCAATGGCATGGCCACCGCCGACCAGGTGGATTCCTACAATGGCGCGCCGGATCGCTACGAGTGGCAGTTGTTGGGCAAGCGCGAGATGCTGGTGCCCTACAACAGCTATGCCGTGCACCAGCGCGGCATTCCCTACGCCGATATCCTGCAGGCCAAGCACATCAACCCCGAGCTGTTGCGTTACGAGCTGCACCGCGTCTGGGTGGTCGAGGCGGGTCTGCGTACCGGCTTCAGCCATCCCTACGGCAAGCGCCGCTTCTATCTGGACGAGGACAGTTGGCAGATTCTTGCGGTCGACCTGTATGACCGCGACGGTAACCTGATCGGCCTGCAGGAAGCCCACCCGATCAGCTACTACGACGTGCCGATGTTCGGCTCGACCTTGGAGACCATCTACGACCTCAAGGGCGGCCGCTACTTCGCAGACGGTCTGGATAACAACGAGAAGATGTACGACTTCAACGCCCGGCTGAGCCCGCGCGACTTCACCCCGCAGGCGTTGCGTCGCGAAGGTAACTGAACCGTCCTCGCTGGCGCGACCAGCGCATCGTCAGCTCCGGCTGGTCGATGCGCTGGTCGCGCGTCTCGTCCATTCTCACGAAGCCTGGATGGCCCGCCACTTGAGCTGCCCGCTCGGCGCACGCCCGAACAACTGGCTGAGCGCGTGCTGAGCTGGCTGCAGCCTTGAGCGAGGTGCTCAGCAGATCCCTCGCTGGAAGTATGGGGCCGCTCTATTTCAGTGCTTTTCAGCGGTTTTGCACATTCTCGGCTTCACGTTCTCCGTCATACGGTCGCTTATTACCTGCGTGTGCCCGTCAAGGCTACCCAGGTTCCCGGGCAACCCATAACCGCTTCCAGATCCCGCTGATAACGCTCTGCGCTGAACGCCCGCCAGAGGCTCGTGCTCCTGCGCTGCGTCGCTTTGTCATGGATCTGGCTTTCAACGACAGGTGTCTGCTCGAGCCTGGCATCGATGGAGTCCTGTGCATGAATATCAAGGATTGGCCGCTGCGCCTGAAAATCACTCTGACGGCGGCGGCGCTGTTATCGCTGGTCAGCATGGTGCTGATCTGGCAGAGCGTTTCGTCCCTGGATCGGACCGTCAATGACACTCTGCGGCGGGATATCGACGGCTTCGCTCAGTCGATATCGGTCAACCTGGGCAACTGGATGCACGACCGCATCAACGCCGTGAAGACCACTGCGGGCAGCCTGGTGCAGCAGCCGCAGATCGCCCCGCACATCCTGCTGCAGCAGACCTGGGCGACCTTCGCCTTCAATATCACCTACATCGGCACCGTCGATGGACAGATGCTGCAGAATGACCCGACGGTGATCCTGCAGAACTACGATCCGCGCCAGCGCGGCTGGTATCAGGGCGCTGAGAAGAACAACGATGTGTTCATCAGCGACCCTTACGTTTCGCTCACCGATGGTGCCTACGTGGTGACCATCGCCTACCCGGCACGCCGCAACGGCACGCTGATTGGCGTGGTCGGCGCCAACCTGACGCTCGATACGCTGACCGAGACGATCGGCCAACTGAGTATCCCCGGTGACGGCTACGCGCTGTTGATCGACCAGAGCGGGCAGATGATCGCGCACCCCGACAAGGAGTGGCGCACCAAGTCGGCTTCCGACTTTTCGCCAACGCTGGGTGGCGAGCAGCTCAAGGCCCTGGTGCAGCAGCGTCGTCTCACTGAGGCTGAGGTGGCGGGCACCGATAGCCTGCTGTACGCCGTCGAGATCCCCAATACCCGGTGGACGTTCGTGATGGTCATGGATGAGGCAAAAGTACTCGCGCCGGTGCGTAAGCAGCTCGCTGTGCAGTTGATCATCGGTATCGGCATGCTGGCCGTCGCCATTCTGGTGCTGGCTCTGCTGGGCCGTGTGCTGTTCCGTGATCTCGAGCAGATCCGTCACAACCTCAACGCCATCGCCGAAGGCAATGGTGACCTGACCCAGCGCCTGCCGGTCAACTCCAATGACGAGATTGGCCAGCTATCGAGCAGCTTCAACCGCTTCATCGAGCAACTGCACGGCATCATTTCCCGTCTGCGCGAGGTCGCCGTGGCGCTGAGTAGTGAGTCCGGACAGGTGGCGCAGGATGCTCAAGCGCAGAACCAGCACGTGCAGCAGCACCAGTCCGAGCTGCACCTGGTGGCCACTGCGGTGACGCAGATGGCTTCCGCCACACAGGAAATTTCGCACAATGCCGAGACCGCCTCCGGTCAGGCCGTGGATTCGGTCAGCCTGAGTGTGGAAGGGCGTCGCCAGGTGGAGCGCAGCCAGCAGTCCATCGCGCTGCTGGCTGAAGAAGTCGAAGGGGCCGGGCGCATCATCGATGAATTGCACCGCCACTCCAACGAGATCAGCTCGATTCTCTCCACCATCGCCAGCATTGCTGACCAGACCAACCTGCTGGCCCTAAACGCGGCCATCGAGGCGGCGCGTGCCGGCGAGCACGGTCGTGGTTTTTCGGTGGTGGCCGACGAGGTGCGCGTGCTGTCCAAGCGCACCCATGAGTCCACCCGCGAGATCGAGGCGATGATCCAGGTGCTGCAGGACGCCACCCGCCAGGCAGTCGGGGTGATGGACAACGCCGCTGCCAAGGCATCGCAGAGTGTGACTGATGCCCAGGCGGCCAGTGACCTGTTGCAGCAGATCACCGATGCGGTCGGGCGGATCAACGACATGGCCGCGCAGATCGCCTCGGCGGCGGAAGAGCAGGCCTGTGTCACCGTGGAGGTCAACCGCAACACCGAGAACATCCGCGCCATGGGCGATCAGATGTCGCAGAGCAGCCATGCTGCCTCGGCAGCTGCCTCCAACCTGCAGGCGCTAGGCCGGCAGATCGGTAGCGAAGTGTCCAAGTTCGTGCTGTAGAAACAGCGGTTCGCCCCCTCGCCGTAGGAGCGGCTTCAGCCGCGAAGGCCACTGTCCGTGGCTGACACCGCTCCGCAAGGGAGATCGCATCCAGTCGGGCGGTGTTCTTCTTGCAGCAAATGCGATCGCGCTTCGTTGTCGACCTAATTCCTGTCGGCCAATATGCCGATCACCACGAAGATCAGGATCAGCACCGGCGCCAGTGTGTAGTTGTTGAAGTGCGCCAGGCCCTTGGCCAGCCAGGGTGTGAGGAAGACGATCGCCAGGCCGTAGCCGACCGCGCAGAACACCACGAACAGCAGGGTACGCAGGACGAAATTGAGGTTACCGATGGTGCGTTGAACCCAGGCGTTGATGGCTGGGCCGAACAGCACCAGCAGAGTGGCCATGATGGCCAGGGAGATATCGCCGAGGTGGCTGCGGCTCCAGCGCGAGAGGGTGACGATCAGGTCCAGTAGCAGATCCATTCAGGCTCCTTGGCAGGCTTAACGGTCAGTGCAGCGGCATCAGGGCTGCGCAAGCGAAGCGCTCAAGACTAACGGATTGTCGTGACGCTGTGGCGGAACTAGGCCAGGAACTGCTGCAGCAGATCGTTGAGAAACAACTGACCCTTTGCCGTGGCGACCAGCCGAGTTTCGTCGGCTTGCAGCAGGCCCAGGCGCTCGGCTTCGCGGCGTGCCTGTTCGAGCTGCTGCAACGGCAGGCCGGTGCGCTGGCTGAACAGCTCGGCCGGCGCGCCTTCGGTCAGGCGCAGCACGTTCATCAGAAACTCGAAGGGCAGCTCGTCGGCTTCCAGCAGGCGTTCACCGGCCTGGAATGCCTTGGCCGGGTCGAGGTAGTCCTTCGGCAGCCGGGTTTTCCAGGTGCGCTGGATGCGCCCTGCGGGTGTGCTCAGCTTGGCGTGGGCGCCGGCGCCGATACCGAGAAAGTCGCCGAAGGTCCAGTAGTTGAGGTTGTGCCGCGCCTGTTTGCCGGGCTGGGCGTAGGCGGACACCTCGTACTGCGCGTAGCTCTCGGCGGCGAGCAGCGCCTGGCCAGCTTCCTGGATGTCCCACAGCAGATCATCCTCGGGCAGCTCGGGCGGCTGGCTCCAGAACACCGTGTTCGGCTCCATCGTCAGTTGGTACCAGGACAGGTGCGTGGGGGCTTGGGCGATGGCGGTGCGCAGGTCGAACAGGGCGTCCTCGATGCTCTGCTCCGGCAGGCCGTGCATCAGATCGAGGTTGAAGTTGTCGAAGCCGGCAGCACGCGCCATATCAGCAGCACGGATGGCCTCGTTGCCATTGTGGATGCGTCCCAGCGCCTTGAGCTTGGCTTCCTGGAAACTTTGCACGCCGATGGATAGACGATTGATGCCCAGTGCACGGTAGCCCTTGAACTTGGCCTGCTCGAAGGTGCCGGGGTTGGCTTCCAGGGTGATTTCGATGTCCGGCGCGAAGGCGATGCGTCGCTCGACACCTTCCAGCAGGCGCCCCAGGGCAGGGTCGGAGAACAGGCTGGGCGTGCCGCCACCGAAGAAGATTGAGCTCAGCGGCCGGCCGTGGGCGTGCTGCACGTCGATGTCGAGGTCGGCGAGCAGCGCGTCGACGTACTCTTCTTCAGGCAGCGTCGGCCCGGCAGCATGGGAGTTGAAGTCGCAGTAAGGGCATTTGCGCACGCACCACGGGATGTGGATATAGAGCGCCAGGGGCGGGAGCAGGAAACTCCCGCCAGCGGAATCGCTCATGCCAGCCCCAGGCGCTGCTTGAGCAGGGCCATGGCGCGGGCGCGGTGGCTGAGGCGGTTCTTCTGCTCGGCGGGCAGTTCGGCGCTGGAGCAGCTGGTTTCCGGCACCCAGAACAGCGGGTCATAGCCGAAGCCGTACTCGCCACGGGCTTCATGCAGGATGCTGCCGTGCCACAGGCCTTCACAGAGGATTGGCAGCGGATCGTCGGCGTGGCGCACCAGCGCCAGGGCGCAGACGAACTGTGCGCTGCGCTCGGCTTCCGGCACGTCTTTCAGGGCGTCGAGCAGCTTGGCGTTGTTCGCCGCGTCGCCCTGGCCATCGGCATAGCGCGCCGAGTAGATGCCGGGCGCGCCGCCGAGGAAATCCACCGCCAGGCCGGAGTCGTCGGCCAGCGCTGGCAGGCCGGAGATGCGCGCGGCGTTGCGTGCCTTGAGGATGGCGTTCTCGACGAACGACAGGCCGGTCTCTTCCGGCTCGACCTGGCTGAACTCGCCGATGGAGCGCACGCGTACGGCATCGCCGAGCATGGCCTGCAGTTCCTTGAGCTTGCCGGCGTTATGGCTGGCCAGTACCAGCTCCTTGAGGTCGATCATGCGCATATTGCCTGTCAGTTGAACGTTGAATTACACACCATGTAGGAGCGGCGCGCCGCCGCGAATCAGGACGGCAACGTCCTGAAAGCTTCGTTCCGTGGCAGGGCTCCTACGCAAAGGTGCTGGCAGCGCCTTCAGCATCAGTCATCCGGGAACATTTCCTGATTGAAGGTGATGCGGTGCGTATTGTCGCCCTGGCGCACGTCGAGGGTGAAGCTGAGAATCTCGCGGCTGGAGAAGGGGAACTGTGCCAGGTAATAGATGGCGCCGCTCTCGGTGACCTGCCTGAAGGTCAACGCGGTGCTCTGCCCCAGCAGGTTCTTCACCTCTCCGCCGACCACGGCGGTGCTGGGTTTGCCGGCTTTGAGCACGGCGACGTTGATCACGCCCAGGGTCTTGCTGCGCACCAGGCCGGCGGCGCTGGCGATGTCCGGCTGCAGGAAGCTGGAGTTGAACACGCTGTAGTGCACGTCGAGGTCGCCGAAGCTCTGCTTGCGCTCGGCGGCGGACGGCAGGGCCAGGCACAGGGCGATCAGGAAGGGGATGATGCGGCTCATGATGTTCTCCTCGTTCAGACCGCGACGCGGTGGGCGGAGAGGTCCGCGCCGCTGATGCGGTAGATGCCGATCTCGCCCAGCAGGTTGGGCCAGATGCGGCTTGCCAGGCCATGGCGGTGGTCACGGTCCACTGCCAGGCGTTCTTCCACACGGGCACCCTGGGCGTGACAGAGACGCTCGAAGTCCTCGAAGGTGCAGAAGTGGATATTCGGGGTGTTGTACCAGGTATAGGGCAAGAAGTCCGACACCGGCATGCGACCTTTCGTCGTCAGGTACCAGCGGCAGCGCCAGTGGCCGAAATTGGGGAAGGTGATGATGCAGGTCCTGCCGACACGCAGCATCTCGGCCAGCACCTTGTCCGGGTAATGCAGCGCCTGCAGCGACTGGGTCATGACCACTACATCGAAGCTGTTGCTGGCGAAGTTGCCCAGGCCGAGGTCGAGGTTTTGCTCGATGACGTTGACGCCGCGCTCGATGCACAGGGCGATCTTGTCTGGGTCGATCTCCAGGCCATAGCCGGCCACCTGCTTGTTGTCGCGCAGCCAGGCCAGCAACTCGCCGTCACCACAGCCCAGGTCGAGCACACGGCTGCCCGGGGCGATCCATTCCTGGATGATGTCCAGATCCGCTCGCATGCTCATACCTCGATTCGCTTCATGTAGCTGTCGAACGCCTGCAGGTAACGCGGGATCGGCATGAGGAAGGCGTCATGGCCCTGCGGTGCGTCGATTTCCAGGTAACAGACGTTTTTCTTCGCCGCCGTCAGGGCGTCGACGATCTCCCGCGAGCGGGCGGGGGAGAAACGCCAGTCGGTGGTGAAGGACATCACGCAGAAGTCCGCTTTGGCGGCGGCCAGGGTCTTGGCCAGGTCGCCGTCGTTGGCGGCGGCCGGGTCGAAGTAGTCCAGCGCCTTGGTCATCAGCAGGTAGGTGTTGGCATCGAAACGGCCGGAGAACTCTTCGCCCTGATAGCGCAGATAGCTTTCCACCTGGAACTCGACACTGTGGAAGTCGTAGTTGAGCTTCTCGCTCTTCAGGCCACGGCCGAATTTCTCGCCCATGGCGTCATCGGACAGGTAGGTAATGTGGCCGACCATGCGCGCCAGCATCAGCCCGCGCTTGGGGATCACGCCCTGTTCCTGGAAATGCCCGCCGTGAAACTCCGGGTCAGTGAGGATCGCCTGGCGCGCCACTTCGTTGAAGGCGATGTTCTGCGCCGACAGCTTGGGCGCCGAGGCAATCGCCAGGCAGTGGCGTACGCGCTCGGGATAGCTGATGGTCCACTGCATGGCCTGCATGCCGCCGAGACTGCCACCGATCACCGCCGCCCATTGGGCGATGCCGAGCACATCGGCAAGGCGTGCCTGACTGTGCACCCAGTCTTCTACGGTCATCACCGGGAAGTCGGCGCCATAGGGCTTGCCAGTGGCCGGGTTGGCGCTGCTTGGGCCGGTGGAACCATTACAGCCGCCCAGGTTGTTGAGGCTGACGACGAAGAATTTGTTGGTGTCGATAGGCTTGCCGGGGCCGATGCAGCTGTCCCACCAGCCAGGTTTGCGATCGTCCGGGCTGTGATAGCCGGCGGCGTGATGATGGCCGGACAGGGCGTGGCAGATCAGCACGGCATTGCTGTGCGCGGCGTTCAGTTCGCCATAGGTTTCGACGACCAGTTCGTACTCGGCCAGGCTGCGTCCGCAGGCCAGTGCCAAGGGTTCGCTGAAACGGAACACCTGGGGGCTGACCAGACCGACGGAATCTTCGGGAAATGCAGTGGGCATGAAGGCGCTGCTAATGAATCGGAGGAGGGCGCCAGTCTAAAGAGCACCGACCCGAGCGGCAAGCGAGCTGGGCGCCCGCTCCGCTCTATAGGCTTTGCGGGCGCGCCGCTGTCGGCAGGCTGACCACCTTGCCCTGGCGCTGCACCGGTGCCGGGCGGCGCAGCACGCGCAACATGTCGCTGGCCTGGGCCAGCTGCTGTTCCAGCTCTTCCCGGTAGCGCGCCAGTTGCAGGCTGCGTTTGCGCGTCTGCTGAGTTTCCTGAGCCAAGGCCTTGAGGCGCAGCATGTGGCTTTCCAGCATCTGCTTGTGTTCCAGGGTGTGCTGCATCAGCGGCATCAGCGCATCGGCGGCCCATTGCTCGGCATCCAGGCGCAGGCGCTGGTGCAGGCCTATCACTTCCTGGGCCAGGGTGGCGAAGAAGCGCCGGGTCAGGCTGCGCTGCTCGGTGAGCAGGGTCTTCAGGTGCAGGCGGAACTGGTCGCCCTTTTCCTGCAGTTTCTTCAGCTCACGCAGATAACGCTGGGTCTTGAACTGCGGCGCGTCGACACCGCCGAGTGGGTTGTCTTCGTTATGTCGGCGATAGATGGCTGCAACCATCTTGTTGGCCATGTCGGCTTCGTGCTGCAGGTTGTGCAGATCCTGCTCGACGGCGCTGAAGAAATGCAGGATGGCCTGGTTGATGCCCAGGGTGGTCCAGCTGCCGGTGAGATTGCGGCGCACCTCGCTCAGGTGTTCTTCCAGGCGTTCGGCGCGTGCGGCGTGGCGCAGTAACTGACCCTGGCGCTGCAGCAGGCGCTGGTTGGTCTTCAGGCCGAGCAGGCGCTTGTGGTGCAGGCTGTGGTCTTCCTTGGTCTTGGCGGTCAGCTCGAACAGCAACTGGCCGTTGTCCTGCTGATGGTTGCCGAGCAGGGCCAGCTGTTCGTTGACTTTCTCCAGGCGCAGGCTGAGCACGTGTTGACTGTTATTGAGCAGCGCCAGGACCTGGCGCACCACGTTATCTTCGATCACGCGTTCCTTCTGCGCGACGATGCGCTCGCACAGCAGGTTCTCCAAATCGGCCATCTGACTGCGTGCCAGCAGTTCCTCGTCCTTGCGCACCTTGGCCAGCAGCGCCTGCTTGGCCGACAACGGCAGTACGTCCTGCTTGGCGATGCCCAACTGCTTGGCGGTGGCGCTCTGGATCTGGCCGATGGCGTTCTGCACGAAGGTCTCGCCTGCCAGGTCGTCCCACAGCACGTCGATCTTGTTGAGCACGGCGAACAGGCTGGTCTGGGTGTCTTCGTCGAGCTGGCGGATGTGCTGCTGCCAGATGCTCATGTCGCTGGCGGTGACGCCGGTATCGGCGGACAGCAGGAAGATGATCGCCTGGGCATTGGGCAGCATCGACAGGGTCAGCTCCGGCTCGCTACCGAGGGCGTTGAGGCCGGGGGTGTCGAGAATACGCAGGCCTTGACGCAGCAGCAGGTGGTCGAAGTTGACCATGGCGTGGCGCCAGGCCGGCACCAGTACCTGACCGCGCTTGCCGGTGCCTTCGAGCATATCCGGGTGGAAGCCGAGCTGGATCGCCTGCTCCACGGGCATCGGCTTGGTCTTGGCCACCTGGCTGAAAGCCAGCGCCATGTTGGCCGGGTCGCTGGTGTCCAGTGGGATGTTCACCCAGTGCCGCGGGATGCGTTTGAACTGAGCAACGCTGGCCGAGGCCGTGCGCGTCTCGATGGGCAACAGGCGAATGTAGGGGCGTTCCGAGCGCGGGTCGAAAAACAGTTCGGTCGGGCACATGGTGGTGCGCCCGGCATGCGAAGGCAGCATGCGTTGGCCGTATTCGGAAAAGAACAGGCTGTTGATCAGCTCGGTCTTGCCGCGCGAGAACTCGCCGACGAAGGCCAGGGTGATGTGGTCGGTACGCAGGATTTTCAGGGCGCGTTCGAGCTTGGCCTGAACTGCCTCGGAGTTGAGCCGGTTATGTTCCAGCCAGCTGCGATAACGCGTGATCTCGCGCATCAGTTCGCGTTTCCAGGCGACGTAAGCGTCAACCTGCTGGCTGAGACGTTCCATGCTCATCCTGGCTCTCCTCTCGGCAAGTTCATCCACTTGCTGGGGCTGCGTGACTGTTCGGTTGGCGTTGCCGCCAGGAAGCACGGCAATCGCGGGAATAACCTGCATTATGCGAGGTACAGGGCGGCCGTCAATTGGCTGCTAATACAGTCCCGCCTTGTGGTCGGGTCTGGTGGCTGAATGGTCATCAGGCACGCTGCAGGCCGGGAATCGGCGGCAGGTTTTTCGGAGAGCGAATGCGCAGGCGCTTTTGTCGATTGAGTTCGCCGCTTTCCAGATTAACCTGGCTCTTGGCCACGCCAAAAGCCTTGGCCAGAAAGGCCAGCAGATGCGCGTTGGCCTTGCCCTCGATCGGTGGGGCGGTGAGGCGGATCTTCAGCCGATCACCATGCAGCCCGGCGAACTCATCCTTGCTCGCCTTGGGTTGCAGGTGACAGTCGAGGATCAGGTCCTCGCCGTCCCAGCGGTAGAAACTTGCGGTCTTGATCGGCATACCCCTCATCCGGCGCTGCGCGCCACCTTCTCCCGGAGGGAGAAGGTCAGCAAGGAAGGTGTCGCTGCGCGACTATCATGCTAGAGGAAGGGGCTGAGCATCGGTGGCAGGCCGGTGGAAGCGGCCAGGCCGCCAATCACGAAGCGATCGATCAGGTTGATGGTGATGAAGGCGAAGATCGGCGAGATATCCAGGCCGCCGAGGTTCGGCAGCAGCTTGCGAAACGGTGCCAGCAGTGGCTCGCAGATCTGATTGACCAGCTGCGCACCGGGGTTGTAGCTGCCCGGGGCGACCCAGGAGAGGATCACGCTGATGATCATGGCGAAGAAGAACACCTTGAGAAACAGCGAGGTCACGCCGATCAGTGACCACACCAGCAGCTGCAGGATGAAACCGCCGACGTTGTAGCCCATCAGCGTCAGGGTGATGACCATCAGCAGTAGCTGCACCAGGATGGCCAGCACCAGCGAGGCCAGATCCAGCCCGGCGAATCCCGGAATGACTCGGCGCAGAGGCGTCACCAGCGGCTGCGTGGCCTTGACGATGAACTGGCTCAGCGGGTTGTAGAAGTCGGCGCGTACCAGTTGCAGGATGAAACGCAGCAGGACGATCAGCAGATACAGGCTGCCGAGGGTCTGAATGATGTAGATCAGGGCTTCGATGAGTCCGGACATGTTTGCTTCCCTTATTGACCCAGTTGTTCGGCCAGTTCGGCCGAGCGATTGGCGGCGGCATTCAGTGCCTGTTGTACCAGCGCTTCGAAGCCGCCGGCCTGGAAGGTGTTGATTGCTGCTTCGGTAGTTCCGTTCGGCGAGGTGACGCGGCGACGCAGTTCACTGGCTTCGACATCGCTCTCGCTGGCCATGCGCGCGGCGCCCAGCGCGGTCTGGATGCTCAGGCGCGCAGCGGTTTCACGCGGCAGACCGAGTTGCTCGCCCGCCGCCGTCATGGCTTCGATCAGCAGGAAGAAATAAGCCGGGCCGCTGCCGGATACGGCAGTGACTGCGTCGATTTGCGCTTCATTATCCAGCCACAGGGCCAGACCGACGGCGCTCAGTACCTGTTCGGCCTGGGCTTTCTGCTCGGCGCTGACGCGCGGGTTGGCGAACAGGCCGGAAACGCCCTGGCGCAGCAGCGCCGGGGTGTTGGGCATGCAGCGCACCACCGGGCGCTGGCCCAGCCAGCTTTCCAGGCTGGCGCAACTGATGCCGGCGGCGATGGAGATGATCACCTGATTCGGCGCGAGGTGCGGAGCCAGATCCAGGCATACCGCCTTCATGATCTGCGGCTTGACCGCCAGTACGATCAGGTCGGCGCCTTTGGTGGCTTCACCGTTATCCGCGAAGGTGGCGATGCCATGCTCCTGCTGCAGACGGGTGCGCTGTTCGCTGCCGGGCTCGCTCGCGCGGATGGCGCTGGCTGCCACGCCCTGCGCACGCAAACCGCCAATCAGGCTGGCGGCCATGTTGCCGGCGCCGATGAAGGCGATGATCGGGTTGCTCATTACGGGAGTTCCTTCATTCAATGGGTGGGCTGGCCGTAATCGCGGGCGCCGAACAGGGCGGTGCCGATGCGCACCCAGGTGGCGCCTTCGGCGATGGCGGCTTCCAGGTCATGGCTCATGCCCATGGACAGGGTATCGAGGTTCAACGCCAGGTCATCACGCAACTGGCGCAAGTGGGCGAAGGCGGCATGCTGCGCGGCGACATCGTCGGTAGGTTCGGGAATTGCCATCAGCCCACGCAGGCGCAGGTTGGGCAGGGCGGCGATGGCCTTGGCCAGTTCTGGCAGCGCTTCGGGGCTGCAGCCGGATTTGCTGTCCTCAGCGCTGACATTGACCTGCAGGCAGATATTCAGCGGCGGCAGGTGCGCAGGGCGCTGCTCGGAGAGGCGTTGGGCGATTTTCAGTCGATCCACCGAGTGTACCCAGTCGAAATGCTCGGCGATGGGCCGGGTCTTGTTAGACTGAATGGGGCCGATGAAGTGCCAGATCAAGGGCAGGTCGCTCAATTCGGCCTGTTTTTCCAGCGCTTCCTGCAGGTAGTTTTCGCCAAAATCGCGAAGCCCGGCTGCGTATGCTTCGCGAATGGCCGCTGCTGGTTTGGTCTTGCTCACCGCGAGCAGGCCGATATCCGCCAAATTGTGCTGCGAGGCTTGCGCCGCCTCACGGATGCGCGCTCCGACCTTTGCAATATTCTCTGCTATCGTGGACATTAATTGCGCTCTATAAAGCCCTACCTCTAGAGAGGGCGTCTACAAATTGCTGCGCTCGGCCATGCTGCGTTGAAGTCACCCTCAAAATGCTCATGTACAGCTCGTACACTGCGCTTTTTCGCCTGACTTCGTTTTGCCTGACCTTCGCTCGCTGCTTTGTAAACACCTTCTCAGGGTTTGCGGCATTCTACCTGCTTGCTTGTAATTGGGGAGTCCCATGGATATCACTGAGCTGCTTGCCTTCAGCGCCAAGCAAGGCGCGTCGGATTTGCACCTCTCGGCGGGTCTACCGCCGATGATCCGCGTCGACGGCGATGTACGCCGCATCAACCTGCCGCCGCTGGATCACAAGCAGGTACACGCGCTGATCTACGACATCATGAATGACAAGCAGCGCAAGGACTTCGAAGAGTTCCTCGAGACCGACTTCTCCTTCGAAGTGCCGGGCGTGGCGCGTTTCCGGGTCAACGCCTTCAATCAGAACCGTGGCGCTGGTGCGGTGTTCCGTACCATTCCGTCCAAGGTGCTGACCATGGAAGACCTGGGCATGGGCGACGTGTTCCGCAAGATCACTGACGTGCCGCGCGGCCTGGTGCTGGTCACCGGTCCCACGGGTTCGGGCAAGTCGACCACCCTGGCGGCGATGCTCGACTACCTCAACAGCAACAAGTACCACCACATTCTCACCATCGAAGACCCCATCGAATTCGTCCACGAGTCGAAGAAGTGCCTGGTCAACCAGCGTGAGGTGCACCGCGACACCCATGGCTTCTCCGAAGCCCTGCGCTCGGCACTACGGGAAGACCCGGACATCATCCTGGTGGGTGAGATGCGTGATCTGGAAACCATCCGCCTGGCGCTGACCGCCGCAGAAACCGGTCACCTGGTATTCGGCACTCTGCACACCACCTCCGCCGCCAAGACCATCGACCGCGTGGTCGACGTGTTCCCTGCCGAGGAAAAGTCGATGGTCCGTTCGATGCTGTCGGAATCGCTACAGGCGGTGATCTCGCAGACCCTGCTGAAGAAGATCGGCGGCGGTCGTGTCGCCGCCCACGAAATCATGATCGGCACCCCAGCCATTCGTAACCTGATCCGTGAGGACAAGGTTGCGCAGATGTACTCGTCTATCCAGACCGGTGGCGCGCTGGGCATGCAGACCCTCGATGCCTGCCTGAAGACGCTGGTGTCCAAAGGCCTGGTCAGCCGCGACAGTGCGCGCGAGAAGGCCAAGAGCCCGGAAAACTTCTAGGAACTGGTGTAGGAGCGGGCATCGCGAGCGAAGTTTTGTTCGCGAACAGAGTTCGCTCCTACGATTCGGCAGATGGCTGCCGCACGGCATTGCTCACGAAGCTGCGAGAACGACGATGGAATTCGAAAAACTACTGCGCCTGATGGTCGAAAAAGGCGGCTCCGACCTGTTCATCACCGCTGGCGTGCCGCCGTCGATGAAGGTCAATGGCAAGATCATGCCGGTGACCAAGAACGCCATGTCGCCGGAGCAGACTCGCGAGACCGTGCTGGGCGTCATGAACGAGGCGCAACGCCGCGATTTTGCCGAGAACCATGAGTGCAACTTCGCCATCAGTGCCCGTGGTATCGGTCGTTTCCGCGTCAGTGCCTTCTACCAGCGCAACCTGGTGGGCATGGTGCTGCGCCGGATCGAGACCAATATCCCTACCCTCGACGACCTCAAACTGCCGGAAATCCTCAAGAAGCTGGCGCTGACCAAGCGCGGCCTGGTCCTGTTCGTCGGTGCCACCGGTACCGGTAAGTCCACCTCGCTGGCGGCGATGATCGGTTACCGCAACAAAAACAGCAGCGGCCACATCATCTCCATCGAAGACCCGATCGAATACATCCACCAGCACCAGAGCTGCATCGTCACTCAGCGTGAAGTGGGCATCGACACCGAGTCGTTCGAAGTGGCGCTGAAGAACACCCTGCGTCAGGCGCCGGACGTGATTCTCATCGGTGAGGTGCGGACCCGCGAGACCATGGATCATGCCGTGGCCTTCGCCGAAACCGGCCACCTGTGCCTTGCCACCCTGCACGCCAACAACGCCAACCAGGCGCTGGACCGCATCATCAACTTCTTCCCGGCGGACAGGCAGAACCAGGTGTGGATGGATCTGTCGCTCAACCTCAAGGCCATCGTTGCCCAGCAACTGATACCGACCCCGGATGGCAAGGGTCGCCGCGCGGTCATCGAGGTGCTGATCAACACCCCATTGGCCGCTGACCTGATCCGCAAGGGCGAGGTGCACGAACTCAAGGGGCTGATGAAACGCTCGACCGAGCAGGGCATGCAGACCTTCGATCAGGCGCTGTACAACCTCTACACCCAGGGCGAGATCACCTACGAGGATGCGCTGCTCTACGCCGACTCGGCCAACGACCTGCGCCTGATGATCAAGCTCGGTTCGGAAACCGATGGTGATCACCTGACCAGCATGGCTCAGGGCCTGGCGCTGGAGGTCAGCGAGGAAGATCCGGGGCGTCGCTTCCGCTGAGGCCAGCAGACAGGGGACGCGAAGCGTCCCCTTCGTTTATCCGGGCAATGCGTTTGCCCTTCCTGCCTGCCAGCACCAATGCCTGGCCATCGCGCTGTGCGCCGGCGCGTGCTTCGCTCATCAGTTGCGGAATCAGTGGTCCTTCCGGCAGGTGCTTCCAGAATCGCGTTGGCAGATGCTGCTGCATCACCGTGCGATTGAGCCGTGCCGGGTTGAAGGTGCTGCCGTAGTAGGCACGCCACAGGGCCTGGCCGTCATCCTCGGGCTGTTGCGCCCAGGCTCGCCACTGCGCTGGGCAGCGGCGCTCATGCTGCAGGCGTTGGCCATCCCAGTAAACGCCATCACGCGATGTTGCGATCAGCCAGCTATGTTTGCCCAGACGCTCGGCGAAGTGGCCGCTGGCCGAGGCGAGAATGTCGTGCGCCGGTTCGAACCAGGCGACGAAGTCCGGCGCGCCCGCAGCTTTGCTCGGCTGAAAGCGCACGAAGGCGTGCAAGTGATGGGCCTCACGGCGCACGGCCTTGAGCCGACGATGCAGCTCACTGCCGTCGGGGTCACCGGCCAGTACGGCGCTGCGTTCGCCTTGCACGAAACGCCAGAGCACACGGTAGAGCAGGCTCCAGCGCTCGTCGCCCCGGTACTGTGCGGCGCTTTCCAGCAGTTCCAGCAGTTCGGGTGATACCCGCAGGCGACCGTTTGGCTCCGGCGCGCGTTCGGCGGGCTGGTCGAACAGGCCAGGCGCCGCTTCTTCGTCCAGCCATTGCAACTGGTGTGGTGCCAAGCCTTGCAGCAGTGCACGGCGCGCGGCCTGGCGCCAGGTGGCGAAGGTGCCGTCGAAGCTCAGGCTGTACATCACCACAACGCCATCTGTGCCGGTGTGTCGCGCAGTTGCTGGCGCAGTACCACTGACTCGTGTTCGGCACGTGGCGGCCGGTAATCCTGGGTGATGATGAAGGGCTTGGCCTTTTCCAGTACGCAGCGCAGGCGGGTCAGATCCTCATAGCGGATGCGCCGTTCCCGCCGCAGCGCACCCAGGCGCCGTGCGCTGAGCACGCCGATGCCGGGCACACGGGCAATCAGCGACTCGTCGGCGCGATTGAGGTCCACTGGAAACTGCTCGCGATTGGCCAGCGCCCAGGCCAGCTTGGGGTCGATGTCCAGCGCCAGGTTGCCAGGGCCGGCCAGCAGCTCCGTGGCGCTGAAACCGTAGCCGCGCATGAGGAAGTCGGCCTGGTACAGGCGGTGCTCGCGCAGCAGCGGCGGCGCCTCGAAGGGCACGGTCTTCGGGCTCTGCGGAATCGGGCTGAACGCCGAGTAGTAGACGCGGCGCAGGCGATAGTCGTGATACAGGCTCTGTGCGTTGTGCAGGATGGTGCTGTCATCGGTGGCATCGGCACCGACGATCATCTGCGTGCTTTGTCCGGCTGGGGCAAAGCGCGGTGCGCGGCGCTCTTCCTTGGCCTCGCGCTCGCCGAGATGAATGTTATGCATGGCTTGGTGGATGCTGCCGACATTCTTTTCCGGCGCCAGGCGAACCAGGCTGGTCTCGGTGGGCAGTTCGATGTTGACGCTGAGGCGATCGGCGTACAGGCCGGCTTCGGCGATCAGCTCTGGTGCGGCATCGGGGATGGTCTTGAGGTGAATATAACCGCGAAACTGGTGCTCCTGGCGCAACAGCTTGGCGACTCGGATCAACTGCTCCATGGTGTAGTCGGCCGAGCGGATGATGCCGGAGCTGAGGAACAGGCCGCTGATGCAGTTGCGCTTGTAGAAGTCCAAGGTCAGCGTCACCACTTCCTCGGGGGTGAAGCGCGCACGTGGTACGTCGCTGGAGCGTCGGTTGATGCAGTACTGGCAGTCGTACAGGCAGAAGTTGGTCAGCAGGACTTTGAGCAGCGCCACGCAGCGACCATCCGGCGTGTAGCTGTGGCAGATGCCCATGCCGTTGGTCGAGCCGATGCCGTCCTTGCCCTTGGAGCTGCGCTTTGGCGCGCCACTGCTAGCGCAGGAAGCGTCGTACTTGGCTGCGTCGGCGAGGATGGTGAGCTTTTCGATCAGTTGCATGGCAGGCGATATCTGTACTGTTTTTTTATACAGTATATGGGCATCGTACAGCTATCAAGTCATTCGTTGTGTTGCATCGTTTCTGCGAAAATGAAACCTTCACTCGGCGCGCAGCGTCATAGCTGCACCTCGTACAAGGAGTTCGTCATGCAACGACAGGATACGCACAGCAAGCTGATCGGCTATCTGCTGTGGATTTTCGGTTTTCTTGGTTCCCATCGCTTCTACTACGGCAAGCCGGTCACCGGCACCATCTGGTTCTTCACCCTGGGACTGTTCTTCATCGGCTGGATCATCGACCTGTTCTTGATTCCCTCGATGGATCGCGAGGCTGACCTGCGCTTTACCGCGGGGGATACGGACTACAACGTGGCGTGGATCCTGCTGACCTTCCTGGGTGTGTTCGGTGTGCACCGCATGTATCAGGGCAAGTGGATTACCGGGATCATCTACCTGTTCACCGGCGGCCTGTTCCTGATTGGTGTGCTCTATGACTTCTGGACGCTGAACACGCAGATCTCGATCAAGAACGCGCAGCGCGGTTGAGCGGGCGGCGACAATTGGCGGTGCGCGCGGCGCACCCTACGATCTTCGTGTCGTAGCCCGGATGCAATCCGGGGAAAATGAAAAGGGCATCCCATGGGATGCCCTTTTTCGTAATGCTGGCGGGATCAGTCTTCGCTGTCGTCGTCATCCCCGCCGTCGACCTTCATGCCCAGTTCCTTGATCTTGCGCGTCAGGGTGTTGCGACCCCAGCCCAGCAGCAGAGCGGCGTCGCGGCGGCGGCCGGCGGTGTGCTTGAGTGCGGTCTCGATCATGATGCGCTCGAAAGCCGGCACGGCGCTGTCGAGCAGGTTGGACTGGCCACGCGCCAGGGCCTGGTCGGCCCACAGGCGCAGCGCCTGCTCCCAGTTGGTCACTGGCGCTGCGTCCTGCGGTTGGGTCAGCAGCTCCGGCGGCAGGTCGTCGACATGGACCTCACGACCCGAGGCCATGACGGTGATCCAGCGGCAGGTGTTCTCCAGCTGGCGCACGTTGCCCGGCCAGGGCAGGTGCTTGAGGTAATCCTCGGTTTCGCTTTTGAGCAGCTTCGGCTCCACCGCCAGCTCCTGCGCAGCACGGGCGAGGAAGTGGTGAGCGAGGGTCGGGATATCCTCGCGGCGATCAGCCAGACGTGGGATATGGATGCGAATGACGTTGAGGCGGTGGAACAGGTCTTCACGGAACTTGCCGGCCTGTACCAGGGTTTCCAGGTTCTGGTGGGTGGCGGCGATGATGCGCACGTCCACCTTCACCGGGGTGTGGCCGCCGACACGGTAGAACTCGCCATCGGCCAATACGCGCAGCAGACGGGTCTGGGTGTCGGCCGGCATGTCGCCGATCTCGTCGAGGAACAGGGTGCCGCCATCGGCCTGCTCGAAGCGACCGCGACGCTGGTTGGCTGCGCCGGTGAAGGCACCTTTCTCATGGCCGAACAGCTCGGACTCCATCAGATCCTTGGGGATCGCAGCCATGTTCAGGGCGATGAAGGGCGCAGCAGCGCGCGGGCTGTGGCGGTGCAGGGCATGGGCCACCAGCTCCTTGCCGGTACCGGATTCACCATTGATCAGCACGGTGATATTGGAGTGGCTGAGGCGGCCGATAGCGCGGAACACCTCCTGCATCGCCGGCGCCTCGCCGATGATTTCCGGGGTGCGTGCCTGCGCTGCGGGCGCGGCCAGGCTCTGTTGTTCCTGGGCGTGCTGGAAGGCGCGCTTGACCAGCGAGACGGCCTCGTCGACGTCGAACGGCTTGGGCAGGTATTCGAAGGCGCCGCCCTGGTAGCTGGCCACCGCGCTGTCGAGGTCCGAATGCGCGGTCATGATGATCACCGGCAGGCGCGGGTACAGCTCGCGGATGCGGGCCAGCAGATCGAGGCCGCTGGCGCCGGGCATGCGGATATCGGAGATGATCACGTCCGGCTGCTGGCGGGTCAGGCGGGCGAGTACACCGTCGGCACTGTCGAAACTCTGGGTGGTCATGCCTTCCTGTTGCAGGGCCTTTTCCAGTACCCAGCGGATGGAACGATCGTCGTCGACAATCCAGACGGTTTCACTGCGGCTCATGGCGTGGGCGCTCCTTGTTCCAGCGGTAGGAAGATCGAGAATACGGTGTGGCCGGGATAGCTCTCGCACTCGATCAGACCCTGGTGCTGACTGATGATGTTCTGGGTGATGGCCAGGCCCAGGCCGGTGCCGTCGGCACGCCCGCTGACCATGGGATAGAAGATGGTTTCCTGCAGCTCAGGCGGGATGCCTGGGCCGTTGTCGATGATCTCGACCTTGACCACCAGGCGGTGGCGCGTGTGGCCGATGGTGAACTGGCGCAGGGTGCGGGTACGCAGGCTGATGCGCCCGAGACCCATGTCGTGCTTCTGTCCGGCGATGGCCTGCATGGCATTGCGCACGATATTGAGTACGGCCTGGATCATCTGCTCGCGGTCGATCAGCAGGTCCGGAATGCTCGGGTCGTAGTCGCGCACCAACGTGATGCTGCCCTGGCTTTCCGCTTCGATCAGGTTGGCGACGCGCTCCAGCACCTCGTGCACGTTGGTCATCGCCAGCGACGGCAACTTGTTCGAGCCGAGCATGCGGTCGACCAGGTTACGCAGGCGGTCGGCCTCTTCGATGATGACGTTGGTGTAGTCCTTGAGCTCTTCGTTGGGCAGTTCGCGCGACAGCAGTTGCGCTGCACCGCGAATGCCGCCGAGCGGATTCTTGATCTCGTGGGCGAGGCCGCGCACCAGCAGTTTGGTGGTCTCCTGCTTGGACAGCTGCGCCTCTTCCTTGGTGATACGCAGCAGTCGGTCGCGCGGGTGCACTTCCAGCAACAGAAGGGTTTCGCCCTTGCTGAACAGCGGGGTGACGGCGTAGTCCACGGTCAGCGTCTGGCCAGTGACCGAGGTCAGCACGGCTTCACGCTTGTTGAACGGATGAGCCTGTTCCACCGCCTGGCGCAGCGATGACAGCGCCTCTGGCGATTCGGTGAACAGGTCGCTGATGAACTGACCATGACTGCGCTGGCCGCTGACGGCCAGAAGCATTTCCGCCGCCGGGTTCATGTACTCAAGGCACAGCTGGCTGTTGAGCAACAGGGTGGCGGTGGTCAGGTTGTCGAGTAGCAGTCGATGCAGAGCGTCGTTGATGGTCATAGGCAGCGCATTCCGGCAATGGGCAGGAAAATGCAAGAAGCAAACCAAGGCCCCGAAAAGACGCATTTTTTATGGCCTGCCATCCCTGGTGGCCCCCATTTGGGCCGTCGCAAGCGAGGTCAAAAATGGCTTCCGGCAATTTTTGTGCGATCCGCCCGAGGTCTGGTGGCGTGGTAGCGAGGTTGGGTTGAGAAAAACGACCCAAAACAGGGAGAGCTTAGGAGGTGGTGCGTTCGATTGCACTATTAAGGTGCAATCGAATTCAGAAGAAGGGAAGGATGCTGGCCTCTTCCTTGGGCTTGTCTTTGAGTGGGCATTCGGGGCGAACGCCGTATTCATCCTTCTTGCACGGATTGATCTTGCGCTTCTGTGCCAGGGTCATGCGGTGCATGTGGAAGGGCTGCGCCGGTGTGCGCTCGACGATGAGTCCGGCGGAATCAATGATTTCTGCCACCAGTTGGTGCGTACCACGGTCGACGTGCTGCAGGGAGAACACCGGGCTGCGGCTTGTCTCGCCCTGGGGTTCGCCGTCGAGCCGCAACCGGTAGCTGTGGCCGGGCAGCAGGCCTGGCTCGCTGGTGAGGGTGACGATCATGTCGCCGGAACCGTTGTGGATCGAGGCGTCCGGCTCAGGCACAAGAATGCGCAGCACCTGATAGTGCACGGTCGGTTTGCTTACCGCAGCTGGCGGGGCCATGCGCACCGTGGGTTGGGATTGGCTCATTTCCGCGCTGTTGGACGGCGCCAGCATCACTCGTTCGGCAGTGCTGTTGCGCGGCTTGTCAGTGAATACGCGGTTACCTTCAGCATCGACGTAGGTATAGACCTGAGCCGAGGCTGCCTGGCTGATGAACAACAGGCAGAGCAGCAGTGTACGCATCATGATCAGTTCGTAGGTCTCGGAGTCGGGCGCGGTGGCGTTACAGGTGGACGGGCAGGGCTGTTGACGCTGATGCGCTGCACGGTGAAAGTTTCGGTGGCGCTCTGCTGGACGATGCGTTCGCCAGCGACGACCGCTACCGCCACGCTGTGTTCGCCGCGCTCGACATTGGTCAGCTGCAGGCTCGGCACGTTGCCGGCCTGACCGTATGGCTTGCCATCGAGAATCAGTCGGAGCTGGTGGCCGGGCTGCAGACGTGGCTGGATGTCCACTCCAACGACGAAGGTGCCGTTGTTGGCGCGCATGGCTTCATCATCAGGGATACCGGTCAGGCTCAGTGTGGAATAGGGTGCCGCACTCTGTGCTGAGGTGTCGCCGCTGATGTCTGCGGGAATGCTGGGTTTCTGCGTCTCTACCGTATTGGTTGGTGGCAGGTTGACGCTCTCGGCTGCTGCGCCATCGGGCGGCTGATTGGTGAAAACCGTGTTGCCGTTGGCGTCGATGTATTTGTAGATCTGCGCACTGGCCGGCAAGGCCAGGGCAAGCAGCAGGCAGGCGAGTAATGGGCGCATGGGCCGATCCTTCCACGGATGATGCGCTAAGCCTTGCACTGCTGGCGGTTCCTGGCAAGCGCAGGGCGCCATGGCTGTGATGTTTGGCTACAAATCGGCGCGGGCCGTGGGCGCGGATTACTTAGGGCGTCGTGGAGTACTGAGCTGTGCGCAGCATCTGCTGCATAGTCTCGGGTTTTCGGTGCGCGCGGCGCACCCTACCGGTGGAAAATGAAAAAGCCCCGCCAGGCAGAGCCGGGCGGGGCTTTCGAGCGCGCTGCACGAGGCGGCGCGAGACTGGTTTAGACGCTGTAGTACAGGTCGTATTCCAGCGGGTGTACGAAGGTACGTACCTTGATTTCTTCTTCGGATTTCAGCTCGATGTAGGCATCGATGAAGTCGTCGGAGAACACGCCGCCCTTGGTCAGGAACGCACGGCCCTTGTCCAGCTCTTCCAGGGCTTCTTTCAGGCTGCCGCAGACTTGCGGGATCAGCTTGCCTTCTTCTGGTGGCAGGTCGTACAGGTTCTTGTCGGCCGCATCGCCAGGGTGGATCTTGTTCTGGATACCGTCGATACCGGCCATCAGCAGAGCTGCGAAGGCCAGGTACGGGTTGGCAGCCGGGTCCGGGAAGCGCGCTTCGATACGGCGGGCTTTCGGGCTGGAAACGTAAGGAATACGGATCGAGGCCGAGCGGTTACGCGCCGAGTAGGCCAGCATTACCGGAGCTTCGAAACCTGGGACCAGACGCTTGTAGGAGTTGGTCGACGGGTTGGTGAAGCCGTTCAGAGCCTTGCCGTGCTTGATGATGCCGCCGATGAAGTACAGAGCGGTATCGGACAGGCCGGCATAGCCTTCGCCGGAGAAGGTGTTCTTGCCATCTTTGGAGATGGACATGTGCACGTGCATACCCGAGCCGTTGTCGCCGTACAGGGGCTTCGGCATGAAGGTAGCGGTTTTGCCGTAGGCGTCGGCTACGTTGTGCACGCAGTACTTCAGGGTCTGAACTTCGTCAGCCTTGGCAACCAGGGTGTTGAACTTCACGCCGATTTCGTTCTGACCGGCAGTCGCCACTTCGTGGTGGTGAACTTCGATGACCAGGCCCATTTCTTCCATGGCATTACACATGGCAGTACGGATTTCGTGGTCGTGGTCGCACGGCGGAACTGGGAAGTAACCACCTTTGACTGCTGGACGGTGGCCCTTGTTGCCGCCTTCGACGTCGCCGTCGGTCATCCAGGAACCTTGCTCGGAGTAAATCTTGAACATCGAGCCGGAGATGTCGGACTTGAACTTCACTTCGTCGAAGATGAAGAACTCGGGCTCCGGGCCAACGAATACGGTGTCACCGATGCCGGTGCCTTTGAGGAACTCTTCAGCGCGCTTGGCGATGGAGCGCGGGTCGCGATCGTAGCCTTGCATGGTGCTCGGCTCGATGATGTCGCAGACCAGGATCAGGGTCGGCTCTTCGGTGAACGGATCCAGAACGGCGGTATCGTCTACCGGCATCAGGATCATGTCGGAGGCTTCGATGCCTTTCCAGCCATGGATGGACGAGCCGTCGAACATCTTGCCGTGCTCGAAGAAATCTTCGTCCAGGGCATCACGGGCCGGCATGGTCACGTGGTGCTGCTTGCCCTTGGTGTCGGTGAAGCGCAGGTCTACCCACTTCACGTCGTGTTCTTTGATCAGTTGAACAGCCTTAGACATGTTGTCCTCCAGGTGGAAAAGGCTCTTATCGATAAGCCTTGAAGATGCGGTGAAGCCCGGCGGGATAGTCCTCCAGGGCGACCTGCCTCACAAGGGAGCAAATTGCATGCCAGTGCCCTTTATTGGGCAGAAGCCACGAAACTCAGGCACCGCGCTGTCTGCGCGCTAATTCGCCAGAAATATTTGCACCATTTAAGGGCCTTTAATTTGGAGAAGGATCTATTTTGGTGCGCTGCGTGAGTGGTGCAGTATTTTTGGTCAAAGCTTGAACAATTTCCGCTATAATCCGCGCCCCTGTTTTTTCGTCCCCCAAGCGGGCGGCCTATTCATGAAGCTCATCGTCAAAGTTTTCCCGGAAATCACCATCAAGAGCCGCCCGGTGCGCAAGCAGTTCATCCGCCAGTTGGGGAAGAACATTCGCTCCGTGCTGCGCGATCTTGACCCCGAACTGCGGGTGACCGGTGTCTGGGACAACCTCGAAGTCGAAACCGACCTGGACGATCCCAAGCTGCTCGCCGAGATGACCGAGCGCCTACGCAACATGCCGGGCATCGGTCTGTTCCTCGAGGTCAATGAATACCCGCTGGGCGATCTGGACGAGATCACCGAGCACTGCAAGCGCCATTACGCCGAGCAACTGCCGGGCAAGATTTTCGCGGTGCGTTGCAAGCGCGGCGGCAAGCATGAGTTTTCTTCCATCGATGTCGAGCGGCATGTCGGTTCGCGCCTGCGCCGTGAGTGCGATGCGGCTGGCATCGACCTGAAAAAGCCGGAAGTCGAAGTGCGCATGGAGATTCGCGACCAGCGCCTGTTCGTGGTGCACAACCGCCACGAAGGTCTCGGTGGTTACCCGCTGGGTTCGCTGGAGCAGACCCTGGTGCTGATGAGTGGCGGTTTCGACTCCACCGTGGCGGCCTACCAGATGATGCGTCGCGGCCTGGTCAGCCACTTCTGCTTCTTCAATCTCGGCGGGCGTGCCCACGAGTTGGGCGTGATGGAAGTGGCGCACTATATATGGCAGAAGTTCGGCCGCTCGCAGCGCGTGCTATTCATCAGTGTGCCGTTCGAGGAAGTGGTCGGTGAGATTCTCGGCAAGGTCGACAACAGCCAGATGGGCGTTATCCTCAAGCGCATGATGTTGCGTGCTGCCACCCGTATCGCCGAGAACCTGCAGATCGAGGCGCTGGTCACCGGCGAGGCGATCAGTCAGGTCTCCAGCCAGACCCTGACCAACCTTGCAGTGATCGATTCGGCTACCGACATGTTGGTCATGCGCCCGCTGATCGCCAGCCACAAGCAGGACATCATCGACACCGCCACGCGCATTGGCACCGCCGAGTTCGCCAAGAACATGCCCGAGTATTGCGGCGTGATCTCGGTCAACCCGACCACCAAGGCCCGTGGTTACCGCATCGAGCACGAGGAGGCCCAGTTCGACATGGCCATCCTCGAGCGCGCCCTCGAACGTGCTACCCAGTTGCCCATCGACCGCGTGATCGACGAGTTGGGCAAGGACGTGCAAGTCGAGGAGGTGCGTGAAGCGCTGGCCGGACAGATCGTCATCGACATCCGCCATCCCGACGCCGCCGAAGACGAGCCGCTGGACGTGCCGGGCATCGAAGTGCAGGCGTTGCCGTTCTATGCGCTGAACAACAAATTCAAGGAACTGGATGAGAACCGCCAGTACCTGCTGTATTGCGACAAGGGCGTCATGAGCCGCCTGCACGCCCACCATCTGCTGAGCGAGGGACATGCCAATGTGCGCGTTTATCGTCCGGCATAGAACGCCGGGGCTTAATGGCGGAAGTATCCGCCATCGCCCTCCCGACTGCTCGCTTGCACAGGTGCCATGTTCGGCCCGCTGATCCCAATTTCTTCATATTCGTCGTCCAGGCTGGGCGACACACCGAATCCTCTGATCGAGATACACACAGTGATCGAAAATCTACGTAACATCGCCATCATCGCCCACGTCGACCATGGCAAAACCACCCTCGTCGATGCCCTGCTGCGTCAGTCCGGCACTCTGGAACGCAACGAGCTCAACGACGAGCGCGTGATGGACAGCAATGACCAGGAAAAAGAGCGCGGCATCACCATTCTGGCCAAGAACACCGCCATCAAGTGGAACGACTACCGCATCAACATCGTCGACACCCCCGGCCACGCCGACTTCGGTGGTGAAGTCGAGCGCGTGATGTCCATGGTCGACTCCGTGCTGCTGGTCGTTGACGCCCAGGACGGCCCGATGCCGCAAACCCGCTTCGTGACCAAGAAGGCCTTCGAAGCCGGCCTGCGCCCGATCGTCGTGATCAACAAGATCGACCGTCCGGGCGCGCGTCCGGATTGGGTCATGGACCAGATCTTCGACCTGTTCGACAACCTCGGCGCCACCGATGAACAGCTCGACTTCCAGGTCGTTTACGCCAGCGCCCTGAACGGCATCGCCGGTCTCGACCACGCTGACATGGCTGAAGACCTGACCCCGCTGTACCAGGCCATCGTCGACCACGTGCCGGCGCCGAACGTCGACCTCGACGGCCCGTTCCAGATGCAGATTTCCGCTCTGGACTACAACAGCTTCCTCGGCATCATCGGTGTTGGCCGTATTGCCCGTGGCAAGATCAAGCCGAACACCCCGGTCGTCGCCATCGACGTCGACGGCAAGAAGCGTAACGGCCGTGTCCTCAAGCTGATGGGCCACCACGGCCTGCACCGCGTAGACGTCGAAGAAGCCACCGCCGGTGACATCGTCTGCGTCAGCGGTATGGATCAGCTGTTCATCTCCGACACCCTGTGCGACATCAACCACGTCGAGGCGATGAAGCCGCTGACCGTTGACGAGCCGACCGTCTCGATGACCTTCCAGGTCAACGACTCGCCGTTCTGCGGTAAAGAAGGCAAGTTCGTCACCAGCCGCAACATCAAAGAGCGTCTGGACAAGGAGCTGCTGTACAACGTGGCCCTGCGCGTTGAAGAAGGCGACAGCGCCGACAAGTTCAAGGTCTCCGGCCGTGGTGAGCTGCACCTCTCGGTACTGATCGAAACCATGCGTCGCGAAGGCTTCGAAATGGGCGTTGGCCGTCCGGAAGTGATCATCCGTGAAGTCAACGGCGTCAAGCAGGAGCCGTTCGAGAACGTCACCATCGACATCCCTGAAGAATCCCAGGGCAAGGTCATGGAAGAAATGGGCCTGCGTAAGGGCGACCTGACCAACATGTCGCCGGACGGCAAAGGTCGCGTGCGTCTGGAATACAACATCCCGGCTCGCGGTCTGATCGGTTTCCGTAACCAGTTCCTGACCCTGACCAACGGCGCTGGCATCCTGACCTCGATCTTCGACCGTTACGACACCGTGAAGGCTGGCACCATGTCTGGTCGTCAGAACGGCGTACTGGTGTCGATCGACACCGGCAAGGCGCTGACCTACTCCCTGGAAACCCTGCAGGCGCGCGGCAAGCTGTTCGTCGAGCACGGCCAGGAAATCTACAACGGTCAGATCGTCGGCCTGAACAGCCGCGACAACGACCTGGGCGTCAACCCCACCAAGGGCAAGAAGCTCGACAACATGCGTGCTTCGGGCAAGGACGAAACCATCGCCCTGGTGCCGCCGGTTCGCTTCACCCTGGAGCAGGCTCTGGAATTCATCCAGGACGATGAACTGTGCGAAGTGACGCCGAAGTCGATCCGTCTGCGCAAGAAGATCCTCGACGAAGGCGAGCGCACCCGCGCTGCCAAGAAAGCCAACAAGGCCTGACGCTTAGCGACTAGCCTCGGCTGTAAATGAAAAGCCCCGCCAGAGCGATCTGGCGGGGCTTTTTGTTTCGTGCAGGAGCCCGCTTGCGGGCGATCCTGCCGGTGCGATGCTGATAGGCCGTAGCATGGGCTGAGCGTATCGATACCCGGAAAGGCGATAGATCTAGCCCCCACAACAACTACATCTGCTATGCCGGTCTGCCCTCGCGTTCCTCCCGTTCGCGCTTCAGCTCGCGATATTCGCAATAGTGTTCATAGGCAGCTTTGGTCACGACCGCGAGGCCAATGGTGGCGAGGATGTTTTTCAGCATAAGACTCTCCAGTTATCGTCAGGCAGGATGGGCTTATTTCCATCCCATGCCTTTTTCCATTGCTGTTCCTACCATGCCGAACGACAGCTGTTTTCCGGGCCGAGTGGCGCTAGAACGTTGCTGATATTGGTTGTCGGCAGATTGATCGTGTGTCCGCCAGCCACCAGTTGCAGGCGGTTGGCCTGGCGCAGTGCCTTCCAGAAACCGGGGAAGTTGGCGGCACAGGCGCGGCAGTCGGTGAAGAACGGGTTGCTGTAATGCTCGCCGTCGACGATCACGTCGAAGCTGCGCTCACCTGACATCACACCTTCTTCCGAACTGTACTGTTTGCCAGCGATGGTGGCATAGGCGCGCACGGCGCCATCTTCCTCATGGTCCGGGCAGGAAATGTTCAGCTCATTCCCATTGCCGTCATCGACCAGGTGCTCGCTGACGCCCATGCCCCAGCCGCTGGTCCATTCATAGGTGCCGGCGCTGGCAGTGCTGCAGGCGAGCAGGCTGCACAGCAGCCATGTGATCTTCCCTTGCATGATATTTCCCTCTGGTGTGTTGAGTCAGGCGTGCCGAGTGCGCAGGAAATCGCTCAGGCGTTTCTTCATGATTTCGCTGCGTGTTGCGGTTCGGGAGTCGAGAGCGTCGCTATGGCACTGGGGGCAGGTGCTGTGCCAGTCGATGCCGATCATGAGGCAATCGCTCAATGGAATCGTGGTGCCTTGCCAGTTGCAGGCTGGGCAACGGAATGTGCGTGGCTGAGGTGGTATTGGCATGAACGAGATCTCCCTTGCTCGGTATGGAGGTACTTTGCGGGAGGGGCGCGACAGATTGTGTCGCTGTTGTCGCCTCGCTGAAATCAGTGCCGCCTGCATGGCTTCCTTTGATATGGTTTGGCCATCAGTCAAAGGAGGCAACATGTCGTTTCAGGAGCTTAAACAGCGCCATCGCCAGGAGCGTGACGCTCAACATTCCAACCTGCGTCTGCGCGTACATCGTGCCTTGAGTTGGCTCGACCGCGCCGAACAGGCTGACGATCTCGATGGCCGCTTCATCTTCCTGTGGATCGCCTTTAACGCGGCTTACGCCACTGAGATCGATGATCACCTGCGACTCTCCGAGCAGGAAACCTTCAAGGTCTTCCTGCAGAAGCTTTGCACGCTGGACAAGGCCAAGCGCATCGACGATCTGGTCTGGCAGGAGTTTTCCGGCAGCATCCGCGTGTTGCTGGACAACCCCTACGTGTTCCAGAGCTTTTGGGAGCACCAGAGCGGCAAGATCGATGAGGCTACCTGGAAGAACCGTTTCGCAACCGGCAAACGTGCGGCGCAACAGGCACTGGCCAGCGGCAACACACCGGCACTGCTCGGCGTGCTATTCAACCGCCTTTACACCCTGCGTAACCAGCTTATCCACGGCGGCGCCACCTGGAACGGTTCAGTCAATCGTGAGCAGCTACGCGACTGCACGAGCCTTCTGAGCAAACTCGTACCGCTGCTAATCGAACTTATGATGGATAGCGCGGATACCTTGTGGGGGGATGCTTGTTATCCGGTGGTGAGGGTGTGATGGAAGGTTTTCTGCATCTATGTTCCCGCGAAATATCCAGCAGTTCGCTCAGAACGTTTGGGTCGATTTTTTCGGTGGCTCTGGTCCGTTCGGTTTGATTGCCGAGCACCGGAACTTGGCCTGCTTGAATGAGGTGCAGCGTTTTACGGTGTTATCAGGGGAGGAAAGTGCCTTTGAAGGGGGCACAGACGAGCTGTTCTGGGGCGGTTCCAAAAAGAAACGTGATGATCCGATGGCAATGTTCAGGTGCCACAATAGTGCCGGGATCCTGGAAAAGCCTCTACAGGAATGCTTTGACCAGCAGGCCTGCGAGAACACCAAAATTCACGCCTAGTGCCACAGCCCCCCAGATAAAGCGCCGCTTGGACAAATGTTGTATCGCCTGTGCCTGGGCCTGCTGCGTTGCAACTACGGAGGCGATTTCATCCAGCTTGGCTAATGACTTTTGCTGGTCATCGCGGCTTTCCGTGCGCTGAACTTGAATGTCCGCAGCCAGCGCTTTTAACGCTGAGTTCAGGTGCTGCAGTTGGGCGGCGCCAAGCTTGCTCAGGCGCTCCTCGATACCGGCGATCCCTTCTGAAACCAGACGAGCGCTTTCGACAACCTGCGCACCAGCCTTCCCGAACCGACCATCCAGTGCAGACTCAGCCTGCTGAACCATTGTCTCGATTCGCTTGGACACCTGAAGGACACTGCCAAGATCTTCACCCAGTTCTTCGAATGTGTTGTTCAGCTTTTTCAGCTCCGACCGCAGGCTGAGTACGCTGGACTCGAAGTCGCCCTTAAGTGTGAGCGATAGGCCACCGCTCACCTCTTCAATGCTTCTTTTCATCGGCACATTGATGTGCTTTTCCAGCAGCGCTGACAGCTCTTGATTAGCGGCAGTGATTTCGGCATCCAAATCGGATCGTTCCATCAGAACTTCTTCCCTTCCAGCATTTTGTCGAGTTCGCCCAGCAGCACGTGGAGGTAGAACATGTCGTAGACCTGTTCTACCGCTCTGACCGGACGGCGGATGGCTTCCCTGACACGATTGAGCTCGGCCTTGAAAGCTTCGAGGATATATTGCTCGAACTTGTGCGAGTGCTCCATGCTGGAATGCATGCGCTTCTCGAATTGCTCATGGGCGCGTTCAAGGTCGTTGCACTTAGCTTTCGCGTCCAGCAAGGTCTGCTGACGCTCGGCAACTGTTGCCTGCATCACACTGAGCCGCTGTTGTAAGCCGCGGTGATTGCGTTTGAAGCTATCGGCCTGCTCTTCCAGATACTTGTGGATTGTAACGGTGGCGGCGTCGCTGTAGGCGTCGACGATTTTTTCGGCAGCCTGATACAACATGCTGCGATCGTTGCGGTAGTTCTCACTGGACCACCAATAGCCATCAGTGAGGTAGCCGTTCAGCTTTTGATAGACGCTGTTCAGCGCGCTGGTTTTCGGTGGCGCCAGCTCAGCCAACCGGGAGTTGGTCAGGCGATGGGCGTGCCGCTCGCAAAGCGCCCGCCACTTTGCCTGGATACCTTTCTCGAACTCCACGGCTGCCGACTTCAGTTCGCTGACAGATTCCTTGGTAGGACGCAAAGGCTGGGTAAAGAAGCGGCGAATGTCACTACGATCGTGCAGTTTGATGTAGCGGTGCAAGCGACGCGCCTGATGGCTGAGCAGGCCGCGTTCCTCTACACACTCGGCCAGAAGCTGGTTAGCCTGTTTCAGCGCGCCCTGCGCATGCGTCAGGTCTAGCTCGAGTACCTTGCGCTGTTCGAGGTAATCAGCCTGCTCTCGCTCGAGCCTGGCATCGATCAAGGTTTTCATCTTGAACGCAGAGGTGAGTCGACCGTAGGGGCTGGCCGATTCGGTGATGCTTGCCAGCAGCTCGCGCCGCAAGGTACGGATCAGATCGACGGCAGCACCATGGTACTCAGTGTCCGCGCCAAGGCTGTGCAACGAGTCGCCGAACTCCAGTGGGTACAACATGGTTTCGACGGACTTCGGCGGCTTGTAGTCATGGGTGCTCAGCTCCTGGTAGAGCTTCGCCCTGACCTGCTCCAGAGTGCGCTCGTCCTGGTCGAACCAGGCCTTGAAGCTGGCAGGCGAGAACGTATAGGAGAGCACCACCCGGAAGCGGTTGGGCTGCAACATCCAGTCACCCAGTGCCGTTAACTTCAGCTTGTTGGGATGAAGGAAACCCAGGTCATCCGCACGCCCGACCAACAAGATCAGATCAGCCGTGGCCACATACTTCTCAGCCACTCGCGCAACCTGGGCCTGTTCAGCCTCGTTGACCGCATTGATGCCCGGGATGTCGAGAATGCGCAGATCCAGGCTCAGCGCATCCCCTCCCACTTGCTCGAAGAACATCGACGGCAGCCGCACGGACAATACGTCCACGGAGTGCGCCCGGCCTTTCTCCAGCTCTGTTCGTATCGTGGAAAACTGTGCCCTTGCGGCCTTGTCATCCAGTGCGTTGCTATTGTCGCCGATGTACCAGTAATCATCCTTGGATCGACCATAACGAATCGCACAGGCCGTCGAAGACTTGCCCATGCGTTGATCGCCCCGCAAAACGCTGGAAGCGCGCTCCAGTGCCTCACCGGTCACGCCTAGCAAGTCCAGAATCAGCGTGGTCTTGCCGACCTGGGTGGCGCCATAGACGGCGACCGTCACATGGCTGGAGCGGTTGAAGTCGCCAGCCAGGCTTGGATCCACCTCGTCGATAAAGCGCTGATACGCGTCATAGGCCCAGCGATAGCGGTTGCCGTATTTCTCAAGCCACATGGCGACTTTGCGCATCGTCGATGGCTTTGACCAGGTTCACCCGAGCGTGCTCTAGGCGCGTCAATCCCCGCGCCAGCGCGTCTTTTACCGTTAGGTCGGCACCGAGGCCATAGGCCACTCGCAGGTTGCGTACCAGGCGCTCTTCGAGGGTTTCCATCAGATCGTCGTAGAGCTCCAGGCCTTTCTGAATGTGGGCTTCGGCGAATTGATTGAGGCTCTCGGCGATGAAACCTTTGCGGGCGGCGTCGTAGCGCTGAATTTCGGTGGCACCGCGATAGGCAATGAAGCCCAGGGTGATTGCGCCGGCTGCTGCCATCGACAACGAAGCACCCAGTGAAGCAGCGGCGGTCTGGCCGCCCGTCAGCGTGCCCGCGATGGCCGGAATGGTATCGATGGAACCGTCGATAGCCACGTCCACTGCCAGGATCGCCGCCAGGGTACTGAGCAGTGGTTTGGCTGAGGCGGTTACCTTGGGTAGGTCTTGCTGGATCGACGAGGCCAGCTTGCCGAAGTCGAAGGTTTCTAGTTCGGTGCGGGCCAATTCAGGGGTGCGAATAGCAACTGCCTGATTGAGGCGAAAGTATTCCATGGTCATTGCGGGCAGTGCTTTGAGCACCTCCTCGACATGCTCCGCCTTGAACCGCGATACGTCATTGGTGGTAGCAACACCCTTGGAAAGCAGCAGGCGCAGATCGTGTTGCAGTTCCTCGGGCACCACCGCAGGCACCTCGAGAGAAGCCCCCTCGTAACCCAGCAGTTTGTCCAAGCCCTCATGTTTGATCGCGGCGAGCTCCGAGGGCTTGATCTCTTGAATGCCAAGCTCTTTCGCGGACATGTCGGAGATGGCTAGGTAGTCGGATTCCAGTGGGGATTGCAGAGTGCTTGTGCCGTTGCACCAGCAGTCGATGATTCGCGACCTGAAGCGGGTCTCGTTTTCACCGGACTGCAGCGTGAGGAAATTCGCTGCGTGCTTGAGTTTGTTGGTAAAGCCCTCTTCTTCGTCGTTGTACTTCTTCTCTGCGATGTCCTTGACCTGACCAAGATAGCTATAGGTGTGCTCGCGAAGCCGTTTGGCATAACGGTTCCGATAGCGCTCTGACGCCTTGGTGAACGCCTCTCGCATGCGCTCGGCCTGGCGCTCGGTCAGGTGTTCACTGATGCTCTGTGCGTCCAGTTCGACTTCCAGAGCTGCCTTGACCGTTGCCAATTCCGTGTCCAGCAGCCTTTCCAGTTCACGCAGACGGCCTGCGTCCGAGCCACCGGCGGACAGCGCGTATTTGTTGATGACCTGAATGAGTTGGCTGGTCCAGGCGGAGCGGTAGGCTTTGTCGCCGACGCCAGTGAAGATTATACGATCTTGCTCATCGGAGCGGATCTGGAAGACTTCAGTCACGGTGCCTGCCAGTTCATCCATCTGCCCTGGGGTGAGCGTTTCGGTCTTGGTAACGGCGATGGCAGGTTTGCGATCGGGGAAGTAGCGGGCAACCAGGTCGTTGAGGATCTGCTTCTGGCTGTTGTCGGCGACACGGGTGCGGTCGGTGACCAGGATGCTACCCAGGGAGTGAACCAGGGTGTGTCTCATTAGACCCTGCCACTCAACGTTGTCCGGGTTCAACATTTCGTAGCCTGGGAGCAGAACGAAGCCGCAGCGCTGGCCGTCGAAGTAGCGGCGTGGGACGTAGAGTTTGGGGAACAGACAGTCGAGGTCACCGGAGCTGTCGTAGCCGCTGATCAGCGCTCGGAACGCGTCCTGGGAGATCTTTTCTTCCTGTTCGTTGCCTTGGGTATCGTATTTGACGACTACGGCGTAGGGGGTGTCGCAGTCCTTTTCGAGGATGAACACTGGGATGCGCTCGCCGCGGCCTTGGTTGTCTGCGAGCCAGCCTTCGCCCAGTTCGTAGAGTTCGCGGATCAGGCGGGTTTTGCCGGCACTTTGGCTGCCCGCTACGCAGATGTAGTAGACCGAAGAGAGCTCGCGAGCGATTCGCAGTTTGCGGAGTATCGAGACCAAGGCTGGACGGGGATTGCTACGGGTTTTCAGCTCGGCTGAGATCTTGAGCACGCCTGCTACAGCGTTTTCCATGTCTTTGATTAGAGGGGCTTTCATTAACTACTCCTACCGGAATTTGCTCAATGTCTGGCTGATATATTGGTCTGGGAATGGATCTTTTGATTACTTAACCGCTGCCGCGATGCTATTGGTTCAAGTCGTCTTTATGATGTTTCTGCTGTCCAGTTTGTTTGTCGGGGGCCTTAGCGTGCATATAGCGCCTTCACTTTGGCGGCCCTGCTCTGAACGTTCGTGGCCCAGTGCGAAGGTTCCAGCACCCTCACGTTCTCCCCCAACCCAAACACCCACCACAGCGTCTCCTGATCATCCGGAACCTTGGCGCGCAAGCGTTGCCAGTCGCTGTCGGGCAGCGGTTCCAAGCTTTGCTCCGGGCTCAGCGGGGTTTCGCCGAGTAGCCAGGCGATTTGGGGAGCGACGTCGGCGACCAGTTCCACCTGTTCGATGGGGGCTGCGGTGTTGAGGTCCTGGCGGATGTAGTTGTTGATCTCGAAGTCGGGGCGTTCGCGGGCGGGTTTGCTCAGGCATTCGGCTTGTTGGATTCGGTGCAAGGCGAACTGGCGCAGATCGTCGTAGCCGTCGACGCTGGCGATCAGGTAGCTGATTGAATGACGCGAAACCATGCCAGCAGGGTGAATGAGCAGTTGTTTGGCTTCGGCTTTGCTGCGGCTCAGGTAGCTGACGAGCAATTGCTTGCGTTCGAGCAGGGCGGTGGAGGTTTCTTGCCACACCGCCGGGCTCACTTCTGCGGGCTGTAGGGCCTTGCCGTTGGGTAGCGTGCGTACGCATTGCGCCCACTGCGCCAGGCTGTTCTCGCCAAGTTCGCCCAGGTAGTTGCGCGCCTTGTTGAACTGCGGACCGAGCAGGTCGAGTACGCTTTGCGGCAGCAGGTTCTTCAGGTGCCCTTCGGCGAGGTAGAGCGCCAGGGCAGTGGCCGGCTCCATGTCGCGCAGATCCAGCGCGGCGTTCTTGGCGTGGCTCCACTGTTTGCGGCCGCCTTCTTCCTCGTCGATCAGCGAGAACGGCCCGGAGAGCCTCTGCAGGTCGCGCTGTACGGTGCGTAGATCAACGTAGAAACCGCGGTCACGAAGTTTTTCGTGAAGCGTTGGGGCGGTGCTGTAGCGAGGGTACTCAGGTATCAGGCGCAGCAGACTAAAAAGCCTGAGCAGTGTGTCTTTCGCTTCGGGCATGACAACAGCCTTGTCTCGTTGATCCTTTCGCCGGTTTACCGGCGTCATGCTGATGGCACTTTAACCATCTTTGATGGCTTTGTGCTAGCTAAAATCGGCACTGGATCGGTGGATAGTCAGGGCTGAGTCTGTGACAGGGGCGCGACAAGATGTGTCGTGCTGAATGAGCATTCCGAGAGAATGATTCGAGTTCTACTGGAAGGCGGTAAGTTTCGCGGCTAAAGCCGCTCCTGCAGTTTGCAGTGGCATGTAAGACCCGGCATCCGCGAGGATGCCGGGGGCATGCAAAATCAGTCGTGCTCTGGCCGACAGGCCAGCAGGCCATAGGCTGCCAGCCCGATCACTACCAGCAGGCTGAGCGTCATCATTCACCCGCTACCTGGCGCAGCGATTGCGCCGGGGTGTCGCCGAGGTTGTTGAGCATGCGCTCGCTGTACCAGTCGACGAAGTTGATCACGCCGAACTCGTAGGTCTTGGAGTACGGGCCCGGCTGGTAGGCAGTGGAGTTGATGCCGCGCTGGTTTTCCTCGGCCAGGCGGCGATCCTGGTCGTTGGTGGCGTCCCACACCTGGCGCAGGCGGGCAACGTCGTAGTCGACGCCTTCAACGGCGTCCTTGTGCACCAGCCACTTGGTGGTGACCATGGTTTGCTGCGCGCTGATCGGCCACACGGTGAAGACGATCATGTGGTCGCCCATGCAGTGGTTCCACGAATGCGGCAGGTGCAGGATGCGCATGGAGCCCAGGTCCGGGTCGGTGATGCGACCCATCAGTTTCTTGCAGCCCTGCTTGCCATCCATGGTCATGGACACGGTGCCCTTGAGCAGGGGCATGCGCACGATGCGGTTGCGCAGGCCGAAGCTGGCGTGGGCGTAGGGGATGTTGTCCTTGTCCCAGCGGGTGGTGCATTCGGCGACCTGATCCTTGAACGCCTGGCTGGCGCGCGGGTCGGTGACGTCATCCCATTCCAGCAGGGTGTTGAGCAGTTCCGGGTGCGAGCCATTGCAGTGGTAGCACTCGCGGTTGTTCTCGAGCACCAGTTTCCAGTTGGCTTTTTCCATCAGGGTGGTCTGCACGGCCACCTTGGCGTTCTCCATGTCGTAGGGTTCCATGTAGTGCGCCAGGGTGGCGAGGAACTCGTCGATGGCCGGCGGGTTTTCCGCCAGGGAGATGAAGATGTAGCCGCCGGCGGTCTTGCACTGCACCGGTTTCAGGCTGTAGTCCTTGAGGTCGAAGTCGGCGCCCATTTCGCTGCCGGCGAACAGCAGGCGGCCGTCCAGCTCGTAGGTCCACTGGTGGTAAGGGCATACCAGCTTGGCGACCTTGCCCTTGTCCGATACACACAGGCGCGATCCACGGTGACGGCAGACGTTATGGAAGGCGTGGATCTGCCCTTCGGCGCCGCGAATGACCAGAATCGGGTTATCGCCGATCTGCAGGGTCAGGAAGTTGCCTTTGGCCGGGATTTCGCAGGTCATGCCGGCGATCAACCATTCCTTGTGGAAAATCTCCTGCATGTCGACCTGGAACAGGCGCTCATCGCTGTAGAAAGGCTGCGGCAGGGAGAATGTGCGGTCGCGCTCGTGCAGCATTTGCGCGGTCGCCTTGCGGGCAGGCTCCAGCGGGTCGCCCAGGCTCAGGTTTTGGGTGCAATCCATGGTGGCTCCTCATTGGCGAGCGCTCTGCGCCCGCCGGAATTAGTGGCTGATACGGTATGTGCCGCAAGGTCTCGATCAATCGCTGCCGCCTGCAATGGGCGTGCATGCTTGGTTGAGCGGAGTGTGGAGCCGGCAACAGGTAAAACCTTATCCATGGGCGACATGGCCGGATTTGTTTCCGACGCGCCAGGCCCCGCGCTATCGGGCAGGTCGCGATAAGCATGCGGATGTCGCAGGTAGATAAATGATCGCCAGCAGCCTTTCGCACAATCCGCCGCATATAGGCCGATATCCGGCCGCGTGGAGAGCCGTTCATGAGCACCAACGCCTTCCTCAATCCGGTTACGACGCAGACCTGGACCAACGGTCGCCACCTGGTGCGTTGCGTCAAGGTGATCCAGGAAACCTGGGACGTGCGCACCTTCTGCTTCATGGCTGATCAGCCAGTGCTGTTCTTCTTCAAGCCGGGGCAGTTCGTCACCCTGGAGTTGGAGATCGACGGCCAGCCGATCATGCGTTCCTACACCATCTCCAGTTCGCCTTCGGTGCCTTACAGCTTCTCCATCACCATCAAGCGGGTGCCGGGCGGCAAGGTGTCGAACTGGCTGCACGACAACCTCAAGGAAGGCGACGAGGTGCCAGTGCATGGGCCGGTGGGTCTGTTCAATGCCATCGATTTCCCCACTGACAAGGTGCTGTTTCTTTCCGGCGGTGTCGGCATCACCCCGGTGATGTCGATGGCGCGCTGGTTCTATGACACCAACGCCAATGTCGATATGGTCTTCGTGCACAGTGCTCGCTCGCCCAAGGACATCATCTACCAGCGTGAGCTGGAGCACATGGCCGCGCGCATCAACAATTTCAGCCTGCACATCATCTGCGAGAAGCATGGGTTGGGGGAGTCCTGGGCCGGTTACCGCGGTTATCTCAATCAGCGCATGCTCGAACTGATCGCCCCCGATTACCTTGAACGCGAGATCTTCTGCTGCGGCCCCACCCCCTACATGGGCGCGATCAAGCACCTGCTGCAAGGTAATGGCTACGATATGAGTCGTTATCACGAAGAGGCCTTCGGCCCGACGCCGCCGGAGATTCGCGCCGAGGTCAAGGAGTTGGCGGCCGAGGCGGCCGATGCGCCGGATGTGCCGCTGGCCGACCTGCACCAGGTGGAATTCATCAGCACCGGCAAGAGCATTCGCGTGGTGCCCGGTGAAACCGTGCATGCAGCTGCCGCCAAGCTTGGTCTGCATATTCCCAAGGCCTGCGGCATGGGCATCTGCGGTACCTGCAAGGTGATGAAGACGGCGGGCGAAGTGGAGATGGAGCACAACGGTGGCATCACCGACGAGGATGTGGCCGAGGGCTACATCCTGTCGTGCTGCAGCGTGCCGAAAGGGGATGTGGCGATCGACTATTGATCGTCACGTTAGATCGGAGGGCGCTGGTGCGCGCAGCGCACCCTACGGGGCTGTAGCTCGGATGAAATCCGGGGCGATTGATCGATCTCCCCGGATTTCATCCGGGCTACGGTCGCGGCTCAAGCCCCTCCCAGGGGTGTTTCATGGCGTCGCTCAGGCGCTCATCACTTCACGGATATCGGCGGCCAGTTGGCGCACGCGGGCTTCGTCGGTATCCCAACTGCACATGAAGCGCGCGCCGCCCGCGCCGATGAAGGTGTAGAAGCGCCAGCCGCGTGAGGTGAGGGCGGCAATGGCCGGCTCCGACAGTTGCAGGAACACGCCGTTGGCTTCCACCGGGAACATCAGGCTGACACCGGGCACGTCCTCGACCAGCGCGGCCAGCAACTGCGCGCAGCGGTTGGCGTGGTTGGCGTACTTGAGCCAGGCATCGTCCTGCAGGATGCCGACCCAGGGCGCGGAGAGGTAGCGCATCTTCGAGGCCAACTGGCCGGCCTGCTTGCAGCGATAGTCGAAGTCTTCGGCCAGATCCTTGTTGAAGAAGACGATGGCTTCACCTACCGCCATGCCGTTCTTGGTGCCGCCGAAGCACAGCACATCGACGCCAGCCTTCCAGGTCAGCTCCGCCGGGCTGCAGCCAAGAAAGGCGCAGGCGTTGGAGAAGCGCGCGCCGTCCATGTGCAGGTTGAGATTCAGCTCCTTGCAGACCTGGCTGATGGCGCGGACTTCTTCCGGGCGGTACACGGTGCCGACTTCGGTGGCCTGGGTGAGGGTGACCACGCGCGGTTTCGGGTAGTGGATGTCCTGGCGCTTGAGGGCGATTTCGCGGATGGCTTGCGGCGTCAGTTTGCCGTTGTCGGTCTTGGCCAGCAGCAGTTTGGAACCGTTGGAGAAGAACTCCGGCGCGCCGCATTCGTCGGTCTCGACGTGGGCGGTTTCCGAGCAGATGACGCTGTGGTAACTCTGGCATAGCGAGGCCAGGGCCAGGGAATTGGCGGCGGTGCCGTTGAAGGCGAAGAACACTTCGCAGTCGGTCTCGAACAGGCGGCGGAAGTGATCTGCAGCGCGCGCGGTCCATTCGTCATCGCCGTAAGCGCGTTGGTGGCCCTGGTTGGCCTCGGCCATGGCGGCCCAGGCTTCGGGACAGATGCCGGAGTAGTTGTCGCTGGCGAATTGCTGGGCATTGTCGGGCATTGGCGCGTTCCTTCTGAAAAAACTGCCGGCGGGTCTGCCGACAAAGGGCTCACTTTACCCTGCGGCCGTCGGTCAGGCGTCCGTCGCGGCGACGAGTTGTTGCGCTGAAGCGTACTGCCGGGTCGGTTCGTGGCCAACCGTTCGGCCCGGAGATGGAACTCGTGGCTTGCTGTGGGGCTCACACTTTCCAGAGGGCGGCAGTCGATCCGCTCTCCGCAATCAAGAGAAGGAGTTTCCCATGACTTATCGTCACCTGCTCGCCCTTGCCCTGCCGCTGGCCGTGGCACTGCCCGTTTCCGCCGCCGAGTGGTCGGATAATGCCAAGACCGAGTTCGTTCAGCAGTGCATCGCTGGCGCTCCGGCAGGCTACGAGGAGCCACAATTGCGCGCTTATTGCGACTGCGCTGCGACCAAGGTCAGCCAGGAGTTCAGCGAAGCCGAGTTGCAGGAAATCAGCCGCCAATCACCACCTGACCCTGCCATGCAGCAGCGTCTGGTGAATGCCTCCAGCAGCTGTGCTGGCAAGCTCAAGCCGTAAGGCGTCGTTGAGCAAATAGCAGGCGCTGGCGCCGGAGCCCCATGGGCTCTGGCCTGGCGCCATGTTTCCACAGGCCATGCACAGCGCCGCCCACAGTATTTGTGCACAAGCCTGCGCTATCTCCTTGATCCTGTTCGATTTTTAGTCGTATCCCGGCAGGCCGCGGTGGCTCTGGGCGCGCGCCTTCGTCGAACAGCCTATGCACAGTTTCATCCACATCTTCTGTGCATATCCCCATTCGCTCCCTTCTCTCGCAGTTGTCGCTGGTGGATAAGCCAGGCCATCTGTCTGGTCGTATGGATATCGAACAGCGCTGCAGACCTCAGAGCTGGCAAGGCCGGCAGCCATCTGCTGACAGCTTTTCCACAGGTTGGTCCACGGTTTCTGTGCATGGTCTGCGTTGTTAACTGCTTGATATCGATCAGGAAATAACCGTCTTCAGGGAACCCTTGCAGATGCTGGGGCAGCGCGCGGTATGCACGGTTTATCCACAGCTTGATCCCCGTTATTTGTGCGCAAAGCAGCGAACTGATCTCGACGCGCCTGATTGCGACAAGGGCATGTCGCAAACGAATGCTCTCGCGGCGTTGGCAGGCATTTGAGGGGGCAGGGGCGGCCCTACCATCGCTGCACAGGGCCTTGCTGGCCCGCCCGTCCAAGACCGCCGCCCAAAGGCGCTGCAGGAGACTCGAGATGTTCAGCAAGCAGGATCAGATTCAGGGTTACGACGACGAGTTGCTCGCGGCGATCGATCAGGAAGAACGCCGTCAGGAAGAGCACATCGAGCTGATCGCCTCGGAGAACTACTGCAGCCAGCGGGTGATGGAAGCGCAAGGCAGCGGCCTGACCAACAAGTACGCCGAAGGCTATCCGGGCAAGCGCTACTACGGTGGCTGCGAGTACGTCGACAAGGTCGAGCAACTCGCCATCGACCGCGCCAAGGCCCTGTTCGGCGCCGACTACGCCAACGTCCAGCCGCACTCTGGCTCTTCGGCCAACAGCGCTGTGTACCTGGCGCTGCTCAATGCCGGCGACACCATCCTCGGCATGAGCCTGGCCCACGGCGGCCACCTGACCCACGGCGCCAAGGTGTCGTCCTCGGGCAAACTCTACAACGCCGTGCAGTACGGGCTGGACACTGCCACCGGACTGATCGACTACGACGAGGTCGAACGTCTGGCCGTGGAGCACAAGCCGAAGATCATCGTCGCCGGCTTCTCCGCTTACTCCAAGACCCTCGACTTCCCACGTTTCCGTGCCATCGCTGACAAGGTCGGGGCGCTGCTGTTCGTCGACATGGCTCACGTTGCCGGCCTGGTCGCGGCTGGCCTGTACCCGAACCCGATCCCCTTTGCCGACGTGGTCACCACCACCACCCACAAGACCCTGCGCGGCCCGCGTGGCGGCCTGATCCTGGCGCGGGGCAACGAAGAGATCGAGAAGAAGCTCAACTCCGCCGTGTTCCCCGGTGCCCAGGGCGGCCCGCTGATGCACGTCATCGCGGCCAAGGCGGTGTGCTTCAAGGAAGCCATGGAGCCGGAGTTCAAGGCCTACCAGCAGCAGGTCATCGACAACGCCCAGGCCATGGCCAAGGTGTTCATCGAGCGCGGTTACGAGGTGGTGTCCGGCGGCACCGACAATCACCTGTTCCTGCTCAGCCTGATCAAGCAGGGCCTGACCGGCAAGGAAGCCGACGCCGCCCTCGGTCGCGCCGGCATCACCGTGAACAAGAACGCCGTACCTAACGACCCGCAATCGCCGTTCGTGACCTCGGGCATCCGCATCGGCACGCCGGCCGTCACCACCCGTGGCTTCAAGGTCGCCCAGTGCCAGGCGTTGGCCGGCTGGATCTGCGACATCCTCGATCACCTCGGCGATGCCGATGTCGAGGCGCAGGTGGCCAAGCTGGTGGCCGGGCTGTGCGCGGATTACCCCGTTTATCGCTAAACCCCGCTGCTCTGTTGTAGGAGCCAGCTCGCTGGCGATCAAGCCGGGCTCGTTGTTATGGATCGCCAGCAAGCTGGCTCCTGCAGGTTAGGCGTTCGAGAACAGATTCAAGGAGCATCTTCATGCAACGTTATTCCGGCTTCGGCCTGTTCAAGCACTCGTTCAGCCACCATGAGAACTGGCAGCGCATGTGGCGCAACCCAACGCCCAAGCCGGTGTACGACGTGGTCATCGTCGGTGGTGGCGGCCACGGCCTGGCCACGGCCTATTACCTGGCCAAGGAATTCGGCGTGAAGAACGTCGCCGTGGTCGAGAAGGGCTGGCTCGGCGGCGGCAACACCGCGCGCAACACAACCATCGTGCGTTCCAACTACCTGTGGGACGAGTCCGCGCAGCTCTACGAGCATGCGATGAAGCTGTGGGAAGGGCTGTCGCAGGACATCAACTACAACGTCATGTTCTCCCAGCGTGGCGTCTACAACCTCTGCCACACCCTGCAGGACATGCGTGACGCCGAGCGCCGCGTGAGCGCCAACCGCCTCAACGGCGTGGATGGCGAACTGCTGGATGCCAAGCAGGTGGCCGAGGAGATTCCCTACCTCGACTGCAGCAAGAACACCCGTTATCCGGTGATGGGCTCCACCGTGCAGCGTCGCGGTGGTGTCGCCCGTCATGACGCCGTGGCCTGGGGTTACGCGCGTGCCGCCGATGCTCTGGGCGTCGATCTGATCCAGAACACCGAGGTGATCGGTTTCCGCAAGCAGAAAGGTGCGGTGATCGGCGTGGAGACCAACAAGGGCTTCATCGGTGCCAAGCGCGTCGGTGTGGTCACCGCCGGTAACTCCGGGCACATGGCGGGGCTCGCTGGCTTCCGCCTGCCGCTGGAATCCCACCCGCTGCAGGCGCTGGTGTCTGAACCGATCAAACCGATCATCGACAGCGTGATCATGTCCAACGCCGTGCACGGTTACATCAGCCAGTCGGACAAGGGCGACCTGGTCATCGGTGCCGGCATCGACGGCTACAACGGCTACGGCCAGCGAGGCTCCTACGGCACCATCGAACACACCCTGCAGGCCATCGTCGAGATGTTCCCGGTGCTCTCGCGCGTGCGCATGAACCGTCAGTGGGGCGGCATCGTCGATACCAGCCCCGATGCCTGCCCGATCATCTCCAAGACCCCGGTGGACAACCTGTTCTTCAACTGCGGTTGGGGTACCGGTGGCTTCAAGGCCACGCCGGGTTCGGGTCACGTGTTCGCCGCCAGCCTGGCCAAGGGCGAAATGCACCCGCTGGCCAAGCCGTTCTCCATCGACCGTTTCCACACTGGCGCACTGATCGACGAGCACGGCGCTGCTGCCGTGGCTCATTAAAAGTTCGCGCGCAGCGCGACATCTGATGACCCTCTCCCTCCGGGAGAGGGTGCCCGAAGGGCGGGAGAGGGTGGTTCGACTGATCGCGGTCCCCTCACTCCCTCACCCCCGGCCCCTCTCCCAGGGGGAGAGGGGAGACAAGCTTGTCCCGCATGGTTATACGAGCGGGTTTGAAGATTTTCTGGAGGTACCGAGCATGCTGCACATCTTCTGCCCCTACTGTGGCGAACTGCGCTCCGAAGAGGAATTCCATGCCAAGGGCCAGGCGCACATCGCCCGCCCTCTCGATCCTGATGCCTGCACGGATGCAGAGTGGGGCGAATACATGTTCTTCCGTGACAACCCGCGCGGTATCCACCACGAGCTGTGGGTGCACGCGGCCGGTTGCCGCAAGTATTTCAACGTCACCCGCCACACCGTGACCTACGAGATCCTTGAGACCTACAAGGTCGGCGAGAAGCCTTCGGTCACCGCAACCGGGGCCACCGACAAGCAAGCCGTGGCAGAAGGAGTAACGGCATGAGCCAGGTCAATCGTCTTGCCAAGGGTGGTCGCATCGACCGTAGCCAGGCGCTGAGCTTCACCTTCAATGGCCAGGACTACCAGGGCTACGCTGGCGACAGCCTGGCCGCCGCGCTGCTGGCCAACGGCGTCGACATCGTCGGGCGCAGCTTCAAGTACTCGCGTCCGCGCGGCATCGTCGCTGCGGGCGCGGAAGAGCCCAATGCCGTGCTGCAGATCGGCTCCACCGAGGCGGCGCAGATCCCCAACGTGCGCGCCACCCAGCAGGCGCTGTACAGCGGTCTGGTGGCCAGCAGCACCAACGGCTGGCCGAGCGTCAACACCGACCTGATGGGAATCCTCGGCAAGGTCGGCGGCGGCATGATGCCGCCCGGTTTCTACTACAAGACCTTCATGTATCCGCAGAACCTGTGGATGACCTACGAGAAGTACATCCGCAAGGCCGCAGGCTTAGGCCGTTCGCCCACCGAGGTCGACCCGGACATCTACGACCAGCTCAACCAGCACTGCGATGTGCTGATCGTCGGCGCCGGCCCTGCCGGTCTCGCCGCCGCGCTGGCTGCTGGCCGTAGCGGCGCGCGGGTGATCCTCGCCGATGAACAGGAAGAGTTCGGCGGCAGCCTGCTCGACACCCGCGAAACCCTCGACGGCAAGCCCGCCGCCGACTGGGTGGCGCAGGCCATCGCCGAGCTGCAGAAAATGCCGGAAGTGACCCTGCTGCCTCGCGCCACGGTCAACGGTTACCACGACCATAACTTCCTCACCATCCACCAGCGTCTGACCGATCACCTCGGTGAAATCGCGCCGATGGGGCAGGCCCGTCAGCGCATGCACCGCGTGCGTGCCAAGCGCGTGGTGCTGGCCAGTGGTGCCCATGAGCGGCCGCTGGTGTACGCCAATAACGATGTGCCCGGCAACATGCTGGCCGGCGCCGTGTCCACCTACGTGCGTCGTTACGGCGTGGCGCCAGGGCAGGAACTGGTGCTGTCGACCAACAACGATTACGCCTACCGCGTGGTGCTCGACTGGCTCGATGCCGGGCGCAAGGTGGTGGCTGTCGCCGATGCGCGCAGCAACCCGCGCGGCAGCTGGGTCGAGGAAGCGCGTGCTCGTGGTGTGCGCATCCTCACCGGCAGCGCAGTGGTCGAGGCACGCGGTAGCAAGCGGGTGACCGGTGCGCGTATCTGCGCCATCGACGCCAAGGCGCACAAGGTCACCAGCCCTGGCGAAGTGCTCGACTGCGACCTGATCGTCAGCTCCGGCGGCTACAGCCCGGTGGTGCACCTGGCCTCGCACCTGGGCGGTCGTCCCGAGTGGCGCGAAGACATCCTCGGCTTCGTGCCGGGGCCGGGTAATGGCATCCAGCAGCGCATCGATGCCGGTGCGGTGAACGGCGTGTTCGCCCTCGGCGACGTGCTCGCCAATGGTTTCGAAGCAGGCGCCAAGGCGGCTGCCGATACTGGCTACAAGGCCGTCAGCGGCAGCCTGCCACAGGCCGAGGTGCGCCAGGAAGAGCCGATGCTGACACTGTTCCAGGTGCCGCACGACAAGTCCACGGCACGTGCCCCCAAGCAGTTCGTCGACCTGCAGAACGACGTCACCGCTGCCGGTATCGAGCTGGCGACGCGTGAAGGCTTCGAGTCGGTCGAGCACGTCAAGCGCTACACCGCGCTGGGCTTCGGCACCGACCAGGGCAAGCTGGGCAACATCAACGGCCTGGCCATCGCCGCGCGTTCGATGGGCATCAGCATCGTGCAGATGGGCACCACCATGTTCCGCCCGAACTACACCCCGGTGACCTTCGGCGCCGTGGCCGGCCGTCATTGTGGCGAACTGTTCGATGCCAAGCGCTACACCGCGATGCAGGCCTGGCACCTGAAGAACGGCGCCGAGTTCGAGGACGTCGGCCAGTGGAAGCGCCCCTGGTACTTCCCGAAAAATGGCGAGGACCTGCACGCCGCTGTGGCCCGTGAATGCGTTGCCGTGCGTAGCAGCGTGGGCATCCTCGATGCCTCCACCCTGGGCAAGATCGACATTCAGGGCCCGGACGCGCGCGAGTTCCTCAACCGCGTCTACACCAACGCCTGGACCAAGCTGGACGTGGGCAAGGCGCGCTACGGGCTGATGTGCAAGGAAGACGGTATGGTCTTCGACGACGGCGTCACCGCGTGCCTGGCCGACAACCATTTCGTCATGACCACCACCACCGGCGGTGCCGCCCGCGTGCTGGAGTGGCTGGAAATCTACCATCAGACCGAATGGCCGGAACTGAAGGTGTACTTCACCTCGGTCACCGACCACTGGGCGACCATGACCCTGTCCGGCCCCAACAGCCGCAAGCTGCTGGCCAAGGTCACCGACATCGACCTGGACAAGGACGCCTTCCCCTTCATGAGCTGGAAGGAAGGTCTGGTCGGCGGCGTGCCGGCACGGGTGTTTCGCATCTCCTTCACCGGTGAGCTGAGCTACGAGGTGAACGTGCAAGCCGACTACGCCCTGGGCGTTTGGGAACAGATCATCGAAGCCGGCAAGGAGTTCGACCTGACGCCCTACGGCACCGAGACCATGCACGTGCTGCGTGCGGAGAAGGGTTTCATCATCGTCGGTCAGGACACCGACGCCTCGGTGACCCCGGACGACCTCAATATGGGCTGGTGCGTCGGCCGCACCAAACCTTTCTCCTGGATCGGCAAGCGCGGCATGAACCGTGACGACTGCTTGCGCGAAGACCGCAAGCAGCTGGTCGGGCTGAAACCGGTCGACCCGAACCAGGTGCTGCCGGAAGGTGCGCAACTGGTATTCGACCCGAAACAGTCCATCCCGATGCAGATGGTCGGCCACGTCACCTCCAGCTACATGAGCGCGGCCATGGGCTACAGCTTCGCCATGGCGGTGGTCAAGGGCGGCCTCAAGCGCATGGGCGAGCGCGTGTTCGCGCCGCTGGCCGATGGCAGCCTGATCGAAGCCGAAATCTGCAGCTCCGTGTTCTATGACCCGAAAGGGGATCGCCAGAATGTCTAACGTCAACGTCTATCAGCAACGTCCCGCCGACATCGCCGGGCAATCGCCGCTGCATCACGCCGGCCTGCACGAACTGGTCGGCAAGGGCCGCAAGAACGCCGGCATCACCCTGCGTGAGAAGAAGCTGCGTGGGCATCTGGTGATCCGTGGCGACGCCCGCGACGCTACCTTCTCCGGCGGCGTGCACAAGGCCCTGGGCCTGGAGCTGCCGGTGGCGCTGACCCTGGTGGCCGATGGCGATACCTCGTTGCAGTGGTTGGGCCCCGATGAATGGCTGCTGATCGTGCCGGGTGGCACAGAGTTCGAAGTCGAACGCACGCTGCGCACGGCCCTTGAAGGCCAGCATGTCTCGGTGGTCAACGTCAGTGGCGGGCAGACCCTGCTGGAGCTGTCCGGGCCGAAGGTGCGCGAGCTGCTGATGAAGTCCACCAGCTACGACGTGCATCCGAGCAACTTCCCGGTCGGCAAGGCAGTCGGCACCGTGTTCGCCAAGTCTCAGCTGGTGATCCGCCACACCGGCGAGGAAACCTGGGAGCTGGTGATCCGCCGCAGCTTCGCCGACTACTTCTGGCTGTGGCTGCAGGACGCCAGCGCCGAGTATGGGTTGGCGGTCGAGGCCTGAAGCTGAACCAGAGGCATACGCTGACAGCCCCCTCTCACTCCGGGAGACGACTGCATGGGTGCAGGAGGTAGGGCGACGCAGGATGCCAAAGCCGAGGGTTGGGGTGAGGGGAAGGGTAGGTCGCTACGCCGCGTGCTTGGCGTCGGTCTCACAAGCAGCCACGAACAGCCCCCTCTCCCTCCGGGAGAGGGTTGGGGTGAGGGGAAAGGCAGACCGCGTTGTGTCGGATAGCCCTCACCCCCGGCCCCTCTCCCGGAGGGAGGGGGGTGAACAGCAATGGAGTTTTTTCGTAGGGTGGACGACGCTTTTTTCGTCCACCGCGGGACTGACGGCAGGATCAGATGTAGCCACGAACGGCTCCCTCTCCCGGGGGAGAGGGTTGGGGTGAGGGGAAGGCAGACCGCGTTGTGTCGGATAGCCCTCACCCCCGGCCCCTCTCCCAAGGGAGAGGGGTGAAAATCATAGGAGTTTGTTATGAGCCGCACCCCTGACACCTGGATTCTCACCGCCCATTGTCCGAGCGTGCTCGGTACCGTGGACGCGGTGACGCGCTTTCTCTTCGAGCAGCGCTGCTACGTCACCGAGCATCACAGCTTCGATGATCGACTGTCGTCGCGCTTCTTCATTCGCGTCGAGTTCCGCCAGCCGCAGGATTTCGACGAGGCTACCTTTCGCGCCGGTGTAGCCGAGCGTCTGGCGCCCTTCGACATGCAGGTCGAGCTGACCCCGCCGGGCTACCGCGCCAAGGTGGTGCTGATGGTGTCCAAGGCTGACCACTGCCTTAATGATCTGCTCTATCGCCAGCGCATCGGCCAGTTGGCCATGGAAGTGGTGGCGGTGGTGTCCAACCACCCTGATCTCGAACCGCTGGCACGCTGGCACGGCATTCCCTATCACCATTTCCCGCTCGATCCGGCCGACAAGCCGGCGCAGGAGCGCAAGGTGCTGCAGGTGATCGAGGACACCGGTGCGGAGCTGGTGGTGCTCGCCCGTTACATGCAGGTGCTCTCACCCGAGCTGTGTCGCAGACTGGATGGCTGGGCGATCAACATTCACCACTCGCTGCTGCCGGGTTTCAAGGGCGCCAAGCCCTACCACCAGGCCTACCAGAAGGGCGTCAAGCTGGTCGGCGCCACGGCGCACTACATCAACAACGACCTCGATGAAGGGCCGATCATCGCCCAGGGCGTGGAGGCGGTGGATCACGCCCACTACCCCGAAGACCTGATCGCCAAGGGCCGCGATATCGAATGCCTGACCCTGGCCCGCGCCGTCGGTTATCACATCGACCGCCGCGTGTTCCTCAACGCCAGCCGTACGGTGGTGCTCAACGCCTGAGGGCAATCGCAAACCCGAATATTGGTGGGCTTTAGCCCACCAGTCGCAACGAAGAACTTTGTGGGCCAAAGCGGATCGCCGCTCGGCCCACCCTACGGGAACCGCCCTGCCAGGCTTTACCGGCGGTGACCGGCAACAGACGCAACAAGCTCCAGTGCAAGGCCGCGCGACCCGTCGGTCGCGTCTTGTGTCCACAACAAGAAAGGAGAGTTACGCATGTCTGGTAATCGTGGTGTGGTTTATCTCGGTACGGGCAAGGTCGAAGTACAGAAGATCGACTACCCGAAAATGCAGGACCCGCGCGGCAAGAAGATCGAGCACGGGGTCATCCTCAAAGTCGTTTCCACCAACATCTGCGGCTCCGACCAGCACATGGTGCGCGGCCGTACCACCGCGCAGGTCGGCCTGGTGCTGGGGCATGAGATCACCGGCGAGGTGATCGAGAAGGGCCGCGACGTCGAGCGCCTGCAGATCGGCGATCTGGTTTCCGTGCCCTTCAACGTCGCTTGCGGCCGTTGTCGCTCCTGCAAGGAGCAGCACACCGGCGTGTGCCTGACCGTCAACCCGGCGCGTGCCGGCGGTGCCTACGGCTACGTCGACATGGGCGATTGGACCGGCGGTCAGGCCGAGTACGTGCTGGTGCCTTACGCCGACTTCAACCTGCTCAAGTTGCCGGATCGCGACAAGGCCATGGAGAAGATCCGCGACCTGACCTGCCTGTCCGACATCCTGCCCACCGGCTACCACGGCGCGGTCACTGCGGGCGTTGGCCCGGGCTCCACCGTTTACGTCGCGGGGGCCGGCCCGGTCGGTTTGGCCGCTGCCGCTTCGGCTCGGCTGCTGGGTGCTGCCGTAGTCATCGTCGGTGACGTCAACCCAACGCGCCTGGCGCATGCCAAGGCTCAGGGCTTCGAAATCGCCGACCTGTCCAAGGACACGCCGTTGCATGAACAGATCGCCGATCTGTTGGGCGAGCCGGAAGTGGATTGTGCGGTCGATGCCGTGGGCTTCGAAGCGCGTGGCCATGGCCATGCGGGCGCTCAGCAGGAGGCGCCGGCCACGGTGCTCAACTCGCTGATGGGGGTCGTGCGCGTAGCCGGCAAGATTGGCATTCCCGGTCTCTACGTGACTGAAGACCCGGGCGCGGTGGATGCGGCGGCGAAGATCGGTAGCTTGAGCATCCGCTTCGGCCTCGGTTGGGCCAAATCGCACAGCTTCCACACCGGTCAGACCCCGGTGATGAAGTACAACCGCGCGCTGATGCAGGCGATCATGTGGGATCGCATCAACATCGCTGAAGTGGTCGGTGTGCAAGTGATCAGCCTGGACGATGCGCCGCGTGGCTACGGCGAGTTCGATGCGGGTGTGCCGAAGAAATTCGTCATCGATCCGCACAAGAGCTTCAGCGCGGCGTGATGGCGTAGCCCGGATGCAATTCGGGAGGGAGTAACACGCGTTGTCCCGGATTGCATCCGGGCTACGTGGGGTGGTGCTGCGCATGGCGCCACCCAGCTGTTTTCACGGCCAAGGCGCATAGGCCTGCGCCTTCCTTTGGGAGCCTATGAGCTGATGCTGGTCAGATAAGTTTTTATCACCCTCTCTTACGTGCAGTAGAAGGGACGTTTTTGTAGGAGCCAGCTTGCTGGCGATGCTTTTTATGGCGAATCGCCGGCAAGCCGGCTCCTACAAAGATCGAGGGCAACGGCTTAACTGACAGGCATTAGCCTGCGGGCTCCTTTTTTAATTATTGCAGCCCGTATTTTTTCACCTTGTCGAACAGCGTGGTCTTGGCCAGGCCGAGTGCCTGTGCCGCCTGGCTGAGGTTGCCGGCGTGGCGCTCCAGCGCGCCGGCCAGCAGGTTGCGTTCGAAGGCTTCCACGGCTTCGTTGAAGCCCAGCGCGTTGCTGTCGGCCAGGCCGCTTTTCTTGAACACGGGCAGGCCGAGGGCGAAGCGCTCGGCAACGTTGCGCAGTTCGCGCACGTTGCCGGGCCAGTCGTGGGCGGTCAGCGCCGCCAGGGTGTGTCGATCCAGCTCCGGCACGCCGCGGTCGAAGCGTAGCGCCGCCAGTTGCAGGAAGTGTTCGAACAGCAAGGCGATGTCCTCACGCCGCTCGCGTAGCGGTGGCAGCTCCAGGGTCACCACGTTGAGGCGGTAATACAGGTCACTGCGAAACTCGCCGCGCTTGCCCAGCTCGCCGAGATCCGCCTTGGTCGCGGCGATCACCCGACAGTCGACCCTGATCGACTGGTTCGAGCCAAGCCGCTCCAGGCTGTGCTCCTGCAGCACGCGCAGCAGCTTGATCTGCAGGTTGATCGGCATGCTCTCGATCTCGTCGAGGAACAGGCTGCCGCCGTCGGCGTGCTCGATCTTGCCGATGCGGCGCTTGCCGGCGCCGGTGAAGGCATGCGCTTCGTGACCGAAAATCTCGCTCTCGAACAGGCTCTCCGGCAGGCCGCCGCAATTGAGTGCTACGAACTGCTTGTGCTGGCGTCGGCTGAAGTCGTGCAGGCAGCGGGCGATCAGCTCCTTGCCGGTGCCGGTCTCACCCTCGATCAGCACGTTGGCGTTGGTGTCCGCGACGTTGGCGATCAGTTCGCGCAACTGCTGCATGGCTGGCGAGCGGCCGATGATGCGCTGCTCCAGCGCCTGGCGCCCGGCCAACTGGCGGCGCAGGGCGCTGACCTCGCGGGCCAGGCTGCGCTGCTCCAGAGCGCGGCGGGCGACGTCCACCAGGCGTTCGGGGGAGAAGGGTTTTTCCACGAAGTCATAGGCACCGTCGCGCATCGCGCTGACCGCCATGCCGATATCGCCGTGGCCGGTGATCAGTACCACTGGCAGGCTCGGGTCACGCTGCTTGAGGCGGGTGAGCAGCTCCAGGCCATCGATGCCGGTCAGGCGTATGTCACTGACGACGATGCCGGCGAAGTCCGCGTCGACCTGCGCCAGCGCTTCTTCGGCGCTGCTGACGCCGATGCTGGGGATGTCTTCCAGCGCCAGGGCCTGCTGGCAGCCGAGCAGCACATGGGGATCGTCTTCGACGATCAGTACAGTCAGGCGGTCGCTCATGCTTGTGGCTCTCGCGGGTAGGGCAGGCTGAGGACGAAGGCGGTACCGCCCTCTTCGGGATGGCGCGCGGTGAGGCTACCGCCGGCAGCGGCGGCGAGGCTGGCAGAAAGGGTCAGGCCGAGGCCCAGACCCTGCTCGCCGGGCTTGGTGGTGAAGAAGGGCTCGAACAGGTGTGCGCGGGTTTCCGGGGCGATGCCGGGGCCATTGTCGCGCACTTCCAACTGATAATGCCCGGCCTCGCTGGCACCGCTCAGCCAGATCTGTCGGTCGGTCTGCGGCTGCAGGGCATCGAGGGCGTTGCTGATCAGGTTGACCAGAATCTGCTCCAGGCGAATCTGCTCGATGTTCAGGCGCGTCTCGGTGAACGCGTGGTGGATCTGTACGCGGGTGCGCTGCAGGCGCGGGTGCAACAGCAGCAGCGCCGCGTCTACCGCCTGTTGCAGCGAAGCCTCGCCCTGGTCGCCAGTGCGGCGGGCGAAGGCGCGCAGGCTGGCGGTGATCTTGCCCATGCGATCGACCAACTCGGCGATGTTCTGCAGGTTGCTGCTGGCGACATCCAGCGCGCCGCGCTGGAGAAAGCGCACGGCATTGGCGGACAGGGTGCGCAGCGCTGCCAGCGGCTGGTTCAGTTCGTGGGCGATGCTGGTGGACATCTGCCCGATCACCGCCAGCTTGCCGGCCTGCACCAGTTCGTCCTGGGCCTGGCGCAGGGTGGTTTCGGCCTGCTGGCGTTCACGCACCTCGGCTTGCAGGCGTTCATTACTGGCCTGCAGGTCGGCGGTGCGCTCGGTGATCTTGCGTTCCAGTTCGTCGTTGGCTGCCTGCAATGCCTCGCGAGCAGCCAGACGCGTGGCGATGACCTTGCGCCGCTCGTTCCAGGCGATCAGCAGAAAGGCCAGTAGTGCTGCCGCCACGGCCGCCAGCATGCCGTGGCTCATGGCCGCGCTGCGTTGCTCCTGCAGTGGGCTGAGCAGTGTCAGGTGCCACGGCGTATCTTCCAGACGACGCGTCTGCAGCAGGTAGTTGGCGGGCGTGCCGGCGGTGGCGAAGCTGACCTGTTCGATGCCTTCGTCCAGAGGCGAACGGTTGAACAGCTGCAGTTCTTCCAGCGCCGCCCAGTGATATTGCAGGCTGCGCGCCAGGTGCTCCTTGGTGGCTTCGTCGAGCGGGCGCACGGACTTCAGGCGCACCATCGGATCACTGGCGAGGATGATGATGCCGTTCTCGTCGCTGACGTAGGCTTCCAGCAGCGCGCGTTGCCAGCGCTCTTCGAGGGTGTCGAGGCGCACCTTGACCACCGCCACGCCGATGATGCGATTGCCCTCGCGCAGGCCATGGGCCAGGTAGTAACCAGGCTCGCCGGTGGTGCTGCCGATGCCGTAGAAGCGGCCGGGTCGGCCCTTGATGGCGTCCTGGTAATAGGCGCGGAACGACAGGTCTTCGCCGAGGTAGCTGTCGGCCTCGTCCCAGTTGCTGGTGGCGATCACCCGGCCGTCCGGGTCGAGTACGTAGATGGCCAGGCTGCCGCTGCGTTCGTTGAGGCCCTGCAGGTACACGTTGACGTGATGGCGACGGTAGGCCGTGGGTGCCAGCAGCAGGCGCGAGACGTTGCCTTCCAGCTCCAGCAGGCTGGGCAGGTAGGTGTATTTGGTGATTTCGCTTTCCACCGCGCGGGCGTTGAGTTCCAGCTGGCGCTCGCCGTTCTCGGCCAGCGCGCGGATGCCGGCGCGGTCGCTGAGGTGATAGGCGGCGTAGCCGCAGCCGAGTACCAGCAGCAGGAACAGCAGAATCAGCGACAGGTGGCGGAGCAGGCGCGGTTTCACGATCAGATCGGCGCGAGGAGGGGCGGGCAGGCATTGCATCATAGTCGTCCCGGACTGGCCAGATGGGCGGGCAGTTGCCCTCTCCCCCGGCCCCTCTCCCATAAATGGGAGAGGGGAGCAAAGCCCGATCTTAGTGCTGAAGGATCTTCGCCAGAAACTGCTGGGCGCGTTCGGAACGGGCGTTGATGTCGCCGAAGAACTCCTCCTTCGGGCAATCCTCGACGATCTGCCCGGCGTCCATGAAGATCACCCGGTCGGCGACCTTGCGTGCAAAGCCCATCTCGTGGGTCACGCACATCATGGTCATGCCTTCCTGAGCCAGCTGTACCATCACGTCGAGCACTTCGTTGACCATCTCCGGGTCGAGCGCCGAGGTCGGTTCATCGAACAGCATCACCACCGGGTCCATTGCCAGGGCACGGGCAATGGCCACGCGCTGTTGCTGGCCACCGGAGAGCTGACCAGGGTGCTTGTGCGCATGGGCAGCCAGACCGACACGATCGAGCAGGGCCAGGCCTTTCTTGGTGGCTTCTTCCTTGCTGCGGCCGAGCACCTTGATCTGAGCGATGGTCAGGTTCTCGGTGATGGTCAGGTGCGGGAACAGCTCGAAATGCTGGAACACCATGCCGACACGCGAGCGCAGCTTGGGCAGGTTGGTCTTTTTGTCGGCGATGGAGGTGCCGTCGACGTTGATGTCACCCTTCTGGAACGGCTCCAGTGCGTTGACGCACTTGATCAGAGTCGACTTGCCCGAGCCGGACGGCCCGCACACCACGACCACTTCGCCCTTCTTCACCTCGGTGCTGCAATCGGTCAGCACCTGGAAATCCCCGTACCACTTGTTGACGTTCTGGATGGAAATCATACGGCTAACCTTTTTTGCAGGAGCTTGACCAGGCGCGAAGCGGCGAAGCTGATGGTGAAGTAGACCAGGCCGGCGAAGATCAGGAACTCATGGGGCTGGCCGATTATGTCGCCACGCGAGCGGGCGGCGTTGAGGAAGTCCATCAGGCCCACGGTGTACACCAGCGAGGTGTCCTGAAAGAGGATGATGCTCTGCTGCAGCAGCAGCGGCGTCATCTTGCGGAAGGCCTGCGGCAGGATGATCAGGCGCATGCTCTGGCCGTAGCTCATGCCGAGCGCCTGGGAGGCACCCATCTGGCCCTTGGGAATGGCCTGGATACCGGCACGCACGATCTCGCAGAAGTAGGCCGCCTCGAACATCACGAAGGCCACCAGGCACGAGCTGAATGCACCTATCGGGGTGTCTTCGCCGGTGATCCAGCGCAAGATGAACGGCACCGCGAAGTAGAACCAGGTAATCACCAGCAGCAGCGGGATCGAGCGGAAGTAGTTGACGTAGGTGGCAGCGATATTCGCCAGCAGCTTGTTGTGCGACAAGCGCATCAGGGCCAGCAGAGTGCCCAGTGCCACCCCGCCAATGATGCCCAGGGTCATCAGTTGCAGGGTCATCGCCATGCCATCCCACAGGCCTGGCAGGGCGGGGATGATTTCGCTGAAATCCATCATTTACCCCCTACGGAGATCAGGCCGGGCACGGCAACTTTCTTCTCGATCATGCGCATGATCATCATCAGACTCATGTTCAGGGTGAAGTAAATCAGCGTGGCCAGGGTGAAGGCTTCGAACAGGTTGGCGCTGAATTCGGCGGTCTGCTTGGTCTGTGCCAGCAGCTCCATCAGGCCGATCAACGAGGCCACCGAGGAGTTCTTGAAGATGTTGAGGAACTCGCTGGTGAGCGGCGGAATGATGATGCGGTAGGCCTGCGGCAGCAGCACGTTGCGGTAGATCTGCGGCAGGCGAAAACCCATGGCGTAGGCGGCGGCGGTCTGGCCCTTGGGCAGCGCCTCGATGCCGGTGCGTACCTGTTCGCAGACCCGCGCGGCGGTGAACAGGCCGAGGCACACCACCACCGAGAGGTAGGCCGAGGTGGCCGGGTTGAGGTCCTGCTTGAACCACAGCTCCAGCGGCTCGGGCAGCAGGTCCGGCACCAGGAAGTACCAGAGGAATAGCTGCACCAGCAGCGGCACGTTGCGGAAAATTTCCACGTAGGCGGTGGCCAGGCCGGACAGCCAGCGGTTCGGCAGAGTGCGCATCACGCCGAGCAGCGAGCCCAGCGCCAGGGCGATGATCCAGCCAGCCAGGGCGATGGCGATGGTCCAGCCCAGGCCGGTGATGAACCAGTCCAGGTAGGTTTCGCTGCCAATGCCGGTGGACTTGAAGTAGATGCCCCAGTCCCAGTTGTAATTCATTGCAGATTCCCTCTTGTGAGGAAACGATCTGCTGCGCGTCGGCTCTGCTGCGTTAAAAGCAGATTCGGAAGTCGCTTGCGACTAACGCACTTCAGTGCGGCCCCGAAGGGGCGAACGAAGTGAGTCATGCTCATGTGCTACAGCACACTCCGCTTCCTCATCTGTTTTACTCGCTGGCGCTCGCCCTTCGGGCCAGCCTTTGGCTGTTACTCCCGTTGGTCGTTGCGCCTTGCATAGCTCTAGCTCGCGAGATCGTGGATATGTTTCTACTTTGACGAAGGCAAGAGTTGCCCGTATCCGCGTAGGCGGACGGTCTCGGCTTCGTCAGGAATTAGGTTGGGGAAGCCGCTGGCTTCCCCGGGGTCCCCGCGCCGTCACGCCTTGTGAGCGTGGCGGCGCATCACCGTCAGATCTGTTCTGCAGATTTGTCGGTCGGGTTGGCGATCAGCTTCTTCAGCTCGTCGCTCATGGGGAAATTCAGGTTCAGACCTTTCGGCGGAACCGGCTGGAGGAACCATTTGGCGTAGATGTCGTTGATCTCGCCGGAGGCGAAGGTAGCGCTGATGGCCTTGTCGACCACTTGCTTGAAGCCAGCGTCACCCTTGCGCACCATGCAGCCGTAGATCTCGAAGGATTGCGGGGTGCCGACCACGGACCAGTCGTCCGGCTTCTTGGCCTTGGCCATTTCGCCGGCGAGCAGGGCGTCGTCCATCATGAAGGCGACGGCGCGGTTGGATTCGAGCATCAGGAAGGACTCGCCGTGATCCTTGGCGGAAATCACGTTCATGCCCATCTTCTTCTCGGCATTCATCGACTTGATCAGGCGCTCGGACGTGGTACCCGCGGTGGTCACCACGTTCTTGCCCTTGAGGTCTTCGAAATCGTTGATGCCGCTGGTCTTCTTGGCCAGCAGGCGGGTGCCCACCTCGAAGATGCCGACGGAGAAGTCGACCTGCTGCTGACGTTCGATGTTGTTGGTGGTGGAGCCGCACTCCAGGTCGACGGTGCCGTTCTGCACCAGCGGGATGCGGGTCTGCGAAGTGACCAGGTTGTAGCGTACCTTCAGGTCCTGCATGCCCAGTTCCTGCTTGATCGCCTCGACCACCTTCAGTTGCAGGTCATGGGAGTAGCCGATCGGCTGGCGCGAGTTGTCGCCGAAGTAGGAGAAGGGAATGGACGAGTCGCGGTGGCCCAGGGTGATGGTGCCGCTGTCCTTGATTTTCTTCAGGGTGCCGGTCAGTTCCGCAGCGGTCACCGGGGTGGAAAGGACGGCGGCGGCAATGGCCACGCTCAGTACACGGTGGAAGGTACGCATGAATCGAGTCCTCAATGTTGTTGTTGTGATGGCGCGGTACGCCACTTTGCTCAGGGAAGGTCTATCGCATTCCTGAGGAGGACGGAGCAGGATATGTGCCAGTGCCTGTTAATCCAGTAAATGTTTGAATTTAAAGATTTTTATTTTTAATTGACGACGTAATGCGTTCGGCTTGGCGAATAAGTCGGGGTGGCTCGTTCGGAAATCCGAACGACAGGGCGTCGACAGCTGCTGAGGTCGCGCGCACCAATGGCTTTGGAAGATCGGTGCGCACGGCGCACCCTACGTGGCGCGCTCGCGCAGGCGCTCGATACGGGCATCCTTGTCCCGCCACAGCTGGCTCACCCACTCCTGCAGGTACTGGCGGAATTCGGCGTCGTTCTCGTAGTCGCCCTGGTACAGCGCCGGGTCCAGTTCGAGGGTCTGGATATCGATGATCACCGTCGGCACCCGGCCGCTGAGCAAGGCCCAGAAGCCCGGAACCTGCTGGCCGGGATACACCAGCGTCACGTCCAGCACAGCATCGATCTGCTCGCCGAGGGTGGCGAGGACGAATGCCACGCCGCCGGCCTTGGGCTTGAGCAGGTAGCGATAGGGCGATTGCTGCTGGGCCTGCTTGGCCGGCGTGAAGCGGGTGCCTTCCAGGTAGTTGACCACGGTCACCGGCAGGCGCTTGAACTTCTCGCAAGCGGCCTTGGTGATCTCCAGATCCTTGCCCTTCATATGCGGGTTCTTGTCCAGAAATGCCTTGGAGTAGCGCTTCATGAAGGGGTAATCGAGCGCCCAGAAGGCCAGGCCGAGGAAGGGCACCCAGATCAGTTGCTGCTTGAGGAAGAACTTGAAGTAGGGCGTCTTGCGGTTGAACGCCTGCACCAGGGCGGGAATGTCGACCCAGGATTGGTGATTGCTGATCACCAGGTAGGAGCGGTCTCTGCGCAGCTCCGCATTGCCGCGAATGTCCCAGTGCGTCGGTGTCAGCAGGGCGAAGATGCGTTTGCAGTTCTCCGCCCAGAATTCGGCCACCCACATCACCCCTCGCGAACAGGTGTCGCGGGCGCTTTGCCCGGGCAAGACGAACTTGGCCAGGGCGATCAGCAGCAGTGGGCCGATCAGGGTCAGGGTATTGGCGAGCAGCAGGACGATGTTGGCGAGGCCGGTCAGCAGCGGGCGCATGTCGACTCCATGGCGGGCAGTGAGCGGCCATCTTATGCAAGCCCGGCATTTTGCTCAAAGCATCACCCACTGGCCTATTGCCAGGTCAGCGTCTATAAACCAATGATCGTCACCACGGGACATCCCGCCCACGGAAGGCGCTTCAACCTGCCGGTATGCATCATGCTCAAACGGATCGCCGTCGCTGATCTACGCGTCGGAATGTTCATCCAGGAGTTCTGTGGTTCCTGGATGGATCATCCCTTCTGGAAGTCCAAGTTTGTCCTCAACTCCGAAAAAGACCTCGCTCGTATTCGCGACAGTGCGATCACCGAGTTGTGGATCGACGTCAGCAAGGGCACCGATGTCGCCGTTGGTGTGAGAGCTGCGACAGAGGCCGAGGTCCAGTGCGAAGCCGAGGCGCGGTTGCTCGCCGCTATCGAGCCGCCCAAGGTCAAGATGCTGTCGATGGAGCAGGAACTGGAGCAGGCCGTGAAGCTCTGCGCGCGCTCCAAGCAGGCGGTGATGGACATGTTCAGCGATGCGCGCATGGGCCAGGCGCTGCAGTTCGAGCAGGCCGAATCACTGGTCGAGGAAATTTCGGAGTCGGTGATGCGCCACCCCAACGCCCTGATCAGCCTGGCGCGGCTCAAGCACAGCAATGAATACACCTACATGCACTCGGTCGCCGTGTGTGCGCTGATGATCGCTCTGGCGCGCCAGCTCGGTCTGCCCGAAGCAGCCGTGCGCGAGGCCGGGCTGGCCGGTTTGCTGCACGATATCGGCAAGATGGCCGTACCGCAGGAGCTGCTGGACAAGCCCGGCAAGCTCACCGACAACGAGTTCGCCAAGGTGCGCAAGCATCCGGAGGAGGGTGGCGGCATTCTGATCGCCAGCAAGCAGGTCAGTGCGTTGGTCCTTGATGTGTGCCTGCATCACCACGAGAAGGTCGATGGCAGTGGTTATCCACACCGTCTGCAGGGCGAGCAGATCAGCCTGATGGCGAAGATGGGCGCGGTCTGCGACGTGTACGATGCCATCACGTCCAACCGACCGTACAAGCAGGGCTGGGACCCGGCCGAGTCGATCCGCAAGATGGCCGAGTGGAAGGGGCATTTCGACGAGCTGGTGTTCCAGTCCTTCGTCAAGACCGTCGGCATTTACCCGGTCGGCGCGCTGGTGCGTTTGCAGAGTGGACGCCTGGCGGTAGTCATGGAGCAGAATCCCAAGGCGCTGCTGGCGCCCAGGGTCAAGGTGTTCTTCTCCGCCAAGTCGCGTTTGCCGTTGCCGCAGAGCGTTGTCGATCTGAGCAAGATCACCGATCAGGACCGCATCGTCGGCCGTGAGTCGGCTGAAGACTGGGGTTTCGAGCGGCTTGACGAGCTGTGGAGTGGGATGGATCTGGAGGGGCGCGGGCGCTAGTTTGCAGCACGTTGTAACGCTTTCAGAGGGAACATGCCGGGTGCAGGGCAGTCCCAGGTTCGGTCACCGCAAACGAGAGGACCTAACCTTGAAATACGCTCTGCTCCTGCTGGCCGCCGCCATCAGTCTGCCGACCATGGCCGATGAACAACCGGACCTTTACGGCCGCTACGAACTGATCAAGCTCCCTGCTCTGGGCCAGACCCTCAAGGCCAAGATGGACACCGGCGCGATGACTGCCTCGCTGTCGGCCAAGGACATCGAACCCTTCAAGCGCGACGGCGAAGACTGGGTACGCTTCCGCCTGGCTGTCGATGGCGCCGAAGATACGATTTACGAACACCCGCTGGTGCGTATCGCCGAGATCAAGAAGCGCGCCGAAGAGGGTGGCGCCGAGATCAAGGAAGTCGCCTACTCGCAGCGCCCGGTGATCGAGATGCCGATCTGCCTGGGCGAAGAAGAGCGCACCATCGAGGTCAACCTGACGGATCGCAGCACCTTCAGCTATCCGTTGCTGATCGGTGCCAGCGCCATGCGCGATCTTGGTGCAGCGGTGGACCCGGCCGAGCGATATACCCGCGATCGTCCCCAATGCTGAGTTAATTGTCGCATTTCGGAAAAGACTGATACCCATTGGCCATTACACTCGTCGAGAGTGCCCAGTATCGACTTCCTTGCCCCCGGGCGCGTCGGGCCTGCTTTTTGCTATATGCAATTCTTTGCCAGGCCTGTAGGCCCTTTAGGTCGTTGAGGTGTCGCTATGACGGGAGTACTCAAGCCGGGTGTACGGCTTCTGCAGCGTTTCAGTTTTGCCCACAAGTTTCAGCTGGTGTTCCTGTTGTTCGCGCTTCCGCTTGGTTACGCGCTGTGGATCATCAGCAGTGACTACCAGTCACGCCTGCAGTCCGTTGATTTCGAGGTGGAAGGCGCGCAAGCATTGGAACGCATGGCGCAGGTGCAGCATGAGCTGATTGCCCAGCGCACCCTGCTGGCGCGTTGGAAGGGCACCGAGAATGCTGCGCAGGGGCTGCTGCAGCAGCGCGAGGCCAAGCTCGACGAGGCCTTGCAGCAGGCTGCTGAACCGTTGCAGAGCGACCTGATCAGCGATCAGGCGCGCGAGCATTTCCAGGCCCTGCAGGGCGAACGCGATGGTTTGCGAGCTGCAGGGCTGACCAAGGTTGCCCTGCCCGATGCGCTGGAACGCTACCAGAAGGCACTTTTGTCGCTGATCGCCTTGCGTGAGCAGGTGGCGACGGACAGTACCCTGATTCTCGATCCACGCCTCGACACCTACCTGATGATGGAGCAGATCACCTACATCATGCCGCGTCTGCTCGAGCAGCTCGGTACCTTTGCCGCTCAGGGCCATGGCGCTGTGGTCTCCCAGCATTTCACCCTGCAGAGCCGGGTGCTGATCCGCGATCTGCGCCGCAGCCTGGACGAGCAACGGGCGCAACTGGTCAAGGCGCAGATTACCCTGTCGCGCGAGGCGCCGCAGGCCATGCGCCAACTGAGCGCGCCCTTTGACGCCTCGCTCAAGGCGTTCGATGAATTCCTCACCCAGATCGACCGCGACATGTTCGAGGCCAGCCCCATGGCGCTCACGCCTGAGCAGTTCGTGCAGCGTGTCGAAACGCTGGAGACCCAGTTGCAGGGCCTGCAGCAAGCGCTCTATCAGCAGTTCACCGCCAGCCTCGGTCATTACCGGCAGCAGGCGCTGCACTCGATGATCGAGGTGATCGGCGCCTTCAGCGTGCTGACCCTGCTGGCGATGTATGTGCTGATGTGCCTGAACGCCTCGATCCGCATCAGCACCAGCAACATCATCGAGGCCGCGCGTAGTCTGCGTGATGGCGACCTGCGCGTGCGCATGGAGGTCAACGGTCGTGACGATCTGGCCGCCATCGCCCAGGCGCTGAATACCGCAGTCGAACAGATGCGCGACTCGCTGCAAGGCGTCAACCGCGAAAGCCAGCAACTGGACAGCACGGTGCAACTGCTCGGTGGCCAGGCGCGTGACGCTCTGGATGCCGTCGAGCAGCAGCAGGCGCAGATGAGTCAGATCGCCACCGCGGCAACGCAGATGGCCGCCACCGCACAGAGCGTGGCGCAAAGCTGCGAGCAGGCCGCAGTGGAAGCGCAGCAGACCCGTGAAGTGGCGCTGAGCAGCAACCAGCGCAGTGAGCGCACCAGCGCCAGCATGCGCCATCTCAGCAGCCGTCTCGGCGACAGCGCTGCAGCGTTGCAGCAACTGCGTGATCAGACCCAGCAGATCAACCGCGTGGTCGAGGTGATCAAGGGTATTGCCGAGCAGACCAACCTGCTGGCGCTCAATGCCGCTATCGAGGCGGCGCGCGCGGGCGAGGCCGGTCGAGGCTTCGCCGTGGTCGCCGACGAAGTGCGCTCACTGTCCAGGCGCACCCAGGACTCGACCCAGGAAATCGCCCAGACCGTGGACAACCTGCAGCGCGTGGTTGGTCAGTCGGTCACTCTGATGGAAGAAGCCTGCAGCCAGGCCGACGGCGATATCGGCAGCGTGCTGGCCATGGGCGATGAACTGCAGAACATCGTCGACTCGGTGCAGCGCGTCAGCGACCGCCTGGCGCAGATCGCCACGGCTGCCGAGCAGCAGGCGGCCACCGCCGATGAGGTCAGTGGCAATATCCAGCAGGTCGATCAGGCCGCCGGACAACTACTCGATGGCGCCCAGGCCGTGAGCAGCGCCGCCGAGCAACTGCGCAGAGGCAGCGAAGGGCTGGCGCAGAATACTGGACGATTCAGCCTCCAGTGAGGCTGACCGCGGCGGCCAACTCTGCTAAAAACGGATAACAACAAAAGGAGTCGCCAGCATGAAAACCGCCGCAGAAGTTCTTCGCAATAAAGCCCATGCCTACGTTTACAGCGTCGACCGTGAGGATTCGCTGCTCGACGGTTTGCGGGTGCTGGCCGAAAAGGGTGTCGGGGCACTGGTGGTGCTCTCCGGCGGGCGCCTGGTAGGCATCGTCAGCGAGCGTGACTACGTGCGCAAGGTAGCGCTGGCCGAGCGTTCGCTGCTCAACACCAAGATCAGTGAAATCATGACCAGCGACGTCATCAGCGTCGGTCCGCGTGACAGCGTGCAGTACTGCATGGAGCTGATGACCGAGCGCCGCCTGCGTCACCTGCCGGTGCTGGCCGAGGGCGAGTTGATCGGCCTGCTGTCCATCGGTGACTTGGTCAAGGAAACCATCGCCGAACAGGCCGACCTGATCCGTCAGCTGGAGCAGTACATCCGCGGTGAGATTCCCTGAGCGCGTAGCCCGGATGCAATCCGGGGAACGAATGGCACGATTTCCCGGATTGCATCCGGGCTACGGGTGAGCGAAAACCTCGTGGGAGGCGCTTTCGACTCTGGCATCCTGCTTCGCTCTACCTCCTGCATCCATGCAGTCGCAGCGGCGCTTGTCGCGTAGGGCCGGTGTAACCCGCCAACCACCCCTGACGGGCAGCCCCGTTCTACGCTATCGCCCGCTTGACGCATGATCCAACCCCCGGCAGTCTGCCGCCGTCGCCCCACAGGTGCAGGACGCCCGATGCCGCAGATACTCATAGTCGAAGATGAAGCCGCGATTGCCGATACGCTGGTCTATGCCCTACAGGCCGAAGGCTTCGTCACGCACTGGTCGAGCCTGGGTGGCGAGGCGCTGACGCTGCTGGAAAACGGCGCCTTCGACCTGGCCATTCTCGATGTCGGCCTACCCGATATCAGCGGCTTCGAGGTGTGCAAGCGCCTGCGCCGTTTCTCCGAGCTGCCGGTGATCTTCCTCACTGCCCGCAGCGAGGAGATCGACCGTGTGGTTGGCCTGGAAATCGGCGCCGACGACTACGTGGTCAAGCCTTTCAGCCCGCGCGAAGTCGCGGCCAGGGTCAAGGCCATCCTCAAACGCGTGGCACCGCGTGAAACGCCCGCAGCCAGCGCGCCGAGCGTTTTCCAGATCGATGATGCCGCCTTTCGCATTCACTACCACGGCCAGGCCCTGAGCCTGACCCGTCACGAATTTCGCCTGCTGCGCACGCTGCTCGGTCAGCCACGCCGGGTCTATTCGCGCGAGCAATTGCTCGATGCCCTCGGCGTGGCCAGCGAGGCCGGCTACGAGCGCAACATCGACAGCCATATCAAGAGCGTGCGCGCCAAACTGCGCGCCATCGCCCCGAGCGAAGAGCCGATCCAGACCCATCGCGGCCTGGGCTACAGTTTCGAACCGGAGGCTTGAGTCATGCCACTTGGCGTGCGCATCTTCCTCGTCTACTTCCTCTTCGTTGGCCTGGCCGGCTGGTTCGTGCTGAGCACGGTGATGGACGAGATTCGCCCCGGCGTACGCCAGAGCACCGAGGAGACGCTGGTCGATACCGCCAACCTGCTGGCCGAGATCCTGCGCGACGAGGTCAAGGCCGGTACCCTCGACCAAGGCCGGCTGCACGAAGCGCTGGAGGCCTATGGCCGGCGCCAGCCCCAGGCCAGCATCTGGGGACTGACCAAGGCCGAGGTCAATCACCGCATCTACGTCACCGACGACAAGGGCATCGTCCTGCTCGACTCCACTGGTCTGGCGGTCGGCCAGGATTATTCACGCTGGAACGACGTGCTGCTGACCCTGCGTGGCCAGTACGGCGCCCGCTCGACCCGTGAAGACCCGGACGATCCCGATTCCTCGGTGATGTATGTCGCCGCGCCGATCAGGGACGGCGAGCGAATCATCGGCGTGGTCTCGGTGGCCAAACCCAACCGCACCCTGCAGCCCTATATCGAGCGCTCGCAAACGCGTCTTGGCTGGCTCGGTGCCGGGTTGATCGGCCTTGGCCTGTTGATTGGCGCGGGGCTGTCCTGGTGGCTCAGCGCCGCGCTGGGCAAGCTCACTCGCTACGCCCAGGCTGTCAGCGAGGGCCAACGCGCCGAGGCGCCCAGTGTGCGCGGCGGCGAACTGGGGCAACTGGCCAAGGCGGTGGAGCGCATGCGCACCGAGCTGGAAGGCAAGGCCTACGTCGAGCGCTACGTGCACACCCTGACCCACGAACTGAAAAGCCCGCTGGCCGCCATCCGCGGCGCCGCCGAACTGCTCGAAGGTGATATGCCGCTCGAGCAACGCCAGCGCTTCGTGGGCAATATCCAACAGGAAAGCGCGCGCCTGCAGAACCTGATCGAACGCCTGCTGCACCTGGCACAGGTGGAGCAACGCCAGGGTCTGGAGGAGCGCGTGCCGGTGCCTTTGGCGCCATTGGTGGAGGAACTGCTGCAAGCGCAACAGGCGCGTATCACCGCCGCCAACCTGCAGATCGAACAGGTTGTGCCAGCAGGCCTCAGCCTGCGCGGCGAGCGCTTCCTGCTACGCCAGGCACTGGCCAACCTGCTGGACAACGCCCTCGACTTCACTCCGCCCGGCGGGCGTATCCGCATCGCCGCCGAGCGCGATGGCGAGCGTATCGTCCTGCGCCTGTTCAACCAGGGTGAAGCCATCCCCGACTACGCGCTGGCGCGCCTGACCGAGCGCTTCTACTCCCTGCCGCGTCCCAACGGCGGCCGCAAGAGCACCGGCCTGGGCCTGAACTTCGTGCAGGAAGTGGCCGAGCTGCACGGTGGTGAGTTGCGCATCGGCAATATCGAGGGCGGCGTGGAAGTCATACTGCAGTTGCCGGGCGCCTGATTCGGTGCGCGCAGCGCATCCTGCAAAAGCGCCGCCATTCCCGTAGGGTGCGCCGCGCGCACCGCGCGTTTTCAGCTTTCCAGCAAGGGCAGCGTGACGGGCAAGCGCAGCAGCTCCACCTGCCACCAGGTCGGTAGCAGGCGACGCACTTCCGGCCGGGCGAAGCGGTCGTCGATCAGGTAGAGCACGCCCCGGTCTTCGGGCGTGCGGATCACTCGGCCGGCCGCCTGCACGACCTTTTGCAGGCCGGGGTAGAGGTAGGTGTAGTCGTAGCCATTGCCGAACAGGGCGTCCATGCGCTGGCGGATTTCTTCATTGATCGGGTTGAGTTGGGCCAGGCCGAGGGTGGCGACGAAGGCGCCTATCAGGCGTTCGCCGGGCAGGTCGACGCCCTCGCCGAACACACCGCCAAGCACGGCGAAGCCGATGCCGCGCCCGCCGATCTGGAAGCGTTCGATAAAGCCTTGGCGCGCCGCCTCGTCCATCTGCCGTGATTGCGTCCATAGCGGAATCTGCGGGTGATCACGGCGCAGCTGTTGCAGCACCTGTTCCAGGTACTGATAGCTGCTGAAGAAGGCCAGGTAGTTGCCGGGACGTTCGGCGTACTGGCGCGCCATCAATTGGCAGATCGGTGCCAGCGAGGCGTCGCGGTGCTGGTAGCGGGTCGACAGGTTGCGCACTACCTGCACGTGCAGTTGCTCGGCGCTGAACGGCGAGGCCACGTCCAGGCACTGGGTCTCTTCGGGCAGGCCGAGCAGGTCGAGGTAGTAGTGGCTGGGGCTGAGGGTGGCGGAGAACAGCGTGGCGCTGTGGGCGTCCTCGAAGCGCGGGCCGAGGAAGGGCGCCGGCAGGATGTTGCGGATGCACAGGGTCGAGTAGCTGCGCCCGTTGCCGGCATCAACGCGGTTGATGTCGAACAGCGAGTGCGGACCGAAGCTTTCCGCCAGGCGGCAGAACAGCATGGCGTCGAGATAGAAGCTGAGCAGTTCGCCGGCATTGCCCTCCGGCTGGTCGGTGAGCAGGTCGGTGATGGCGCTGACCGCTTTGCCCAGGGCGGCGAGCAGCAGGTCCGGCGCCAGCGGGTAGACCTGATAGGGCACCTGCTGCTCGCGGTGTAGTTGATCCCAGTGGCGGTCGATTCGTTCCAGCACGCTTTTCAGGCGCTTCGGCGCGTCGCGGCACATGGCCTTGAAGCGCGCCTGATCCAGCTCGGCGCTGTACATGCCGCGTCCGCGTTCCACCAGGTTGTGCGCTTCGTCCACCAGCAGGCAGACGCGCCACTGGTTGATCACGGTCAGGCTGTGCAGCAGGGCGCCGAGGTCGAAGTAGTAGTTGTAGTCGCACACCACCACGTCGCTCCAACGGCACAGCTCCTGGCTCAGGTAGTAGGGGCATACGCCGTGGGCGATGGCGATGTTGCGCACGGCCTGCTGATCCAGCCAGCGCTCCTTCAGCGCCGCGCTGCGTGCCGCCGGCAGGCGGTCGTAGAAGCCCTTGGCCAACGGGCAGGAGTCGCCATGGCAGGCTTTGCTCGGGTGTTCACAGGCCTTGTCACGGGCCACGTGTTCGAGCACGCGCAGCGGTGTGTCCGGCTCGCGCAGGCGCTGCAGGGCATCCAGTGCCAGGCGTCGGCCGGGTGTCTTGGCGCTCAAGAAAAACAGGCGGTCGAGCTGCTGGCCGGGCATGGCCTTGAGCTGCGGGAACAGGGTGCCGAGGGTCTTGCCTATGCCGGTGGTGGCCTGTGCCAGCAGGTAGTGGCCGTCGCGCGCGGCGCGATACACGGCTTCGGCCAGTTGCCGCTGGCCGTGGCGAAATTCGCCGTAGGGGAAGCTGAGGTTTTCCAGCGCCTGGTTACGTGCCTGCTGGTGCGCCTGTTCCTGCTGCGCCCAGTGAATGTAGCGGCGGCAGTGCAGGGCGAAGAACTCGCCCAGCGAGGCTGCGCTATGGCGCTCGCGGAACACCGTTTCCTGCTGGGTCATGACGTTGAAGTACACCACCGCCAGATCCAGTTCCTCGAAGCCCAGTTCCTGGCACAGCAGCCAGCCGTAGATCTTCACCTGCGCCCAGTGCAGCAGGCGGTGGTTGGCCGGGATACGCGAGATGTCGCCGCGGTGGGTCTTGATCTCCTCCAGCAGGCGAAACTCGGGGTCGAAGCCATCGGCGCGGCCACTGACCGTCAGCCCCTCGAACTGGCCGATCAGTGGCAGCTCGGACACGTAATCCGGGCCGCGCCGGGCCACCACCGTGGCGTGCCCGGCCATGCCTTCCTGCGCGGTGGGCGAGGGGGTGAAGCGCAGGTCGAGGTCACCTTCCTTGGCGGTGAACTCGCACAGCTCGCGCACGGCGATGCGCAGGCTCAATCGCTCCACTCCACATAGCAGACGCTGACCGGCATGCCGTGCTCGGCGCAGAAGGCCAGCCAGCGTTTCTGGTTGTCCTGCAGGCGGTCGCCCGGGCCTTTCACCTCGATCATCCGGTAGCGGCCTTCAGCGGGCCAGAACTGGATCAGGTCGGGCATGCCGGCACGGTTCTCGCGGATGTCGGCCAGCAGGCGGCGGAACCAGGCGGCCAGGTGCGCCGGCGGCAGGCAGACCAGCGCCTGTTCCAGGCGCTCGGCGTCGAGCAGCTCCCAGAACACGAAGGGCGACTGAATGCCGAATTTCTCGGCATGGGTACGACGCATGGCATCGATGTAACTGCCGTCCTCCAGGCGCGCCAGGCAGGCGGCGAACAGCTCGCTGCGGCGGGTGTGGAAGTCGGCGCGGTGCAGATCCACCGGGCCGGTGTGGAAGGGGTGGAAGAAGGCGCCGGGCAGCGGGGCGAAGATCGCCTCCCAGCAGAGCAGGCCGAACAGCCCACAGATCAGCGTGTTCTCCACGTAATGCACCGGCGCGTCCGGCTCGGCCAGGTGCATGGCCACGGCCAGCTCGACGCTGGCGGCGCGCGGCAGGCGCAGGTCGAGGCGATCCTCGATCAGCTTCGCCACCTTGGCCGCAGGCGGCAGGCCGAGGCGTTTGCGCAGGCGTGTGCGGGCTCGTTCGGCCAGTTGCGCTTCTTCGGCGTTGTGCGGCGCCGCGATCACCTGTTCGGCCAGCGCTAATGCTTCGGCATCTTGGCCCAGGCGCTCCAGCACACGGATTTGTCGCTGCCGCGAGCCCACCGCGCGGGTGTCGCGGTACAGCGCCAGCGCCGACTCCAGTTCACCAGCGCGTTCCAGGTGTTGTGCCAATTGCAGCAGCAGGCGCTGGTGGCGTTCGCCGATATGCGGGCTGTCGCTGCAGAAATCGCCCAAGTGCTGCAGCACCTCCGTGACCGCCATGCCGGCCTCGAAAGCGTCGCGGCAGGCGCGCAGGTGCAAGTAGTCGTCGACGTCCTGGCGGCTGCGAAAACCGCGGGAGCCGGGGGTGATCGGCACCTGTTCGTAGCGGAAAATGCCAAGGTCGGCCAGAACGAACTCCGACCAGTCCTGCGCCAGGTTGCCAAAGAACATCAGGCGCAGGCGGTCGCACAGCGGCCCGATGGCCAGGCTCAGCAGGCGCTCGTCCAACTGCGGGCACCAGTCGGCCAGGCTGCGCGGCTCAGTGTTTAGCTCGCGCAGATGGTCGAGCACTTCGCTTTTCTTCAGGTTGGCGCGTGGCAGGTCGCTGGCGAAAAGCGCGGCCAGTTCGTCCTTGAGCAGTAGGGCGCCCATCTCGTCGAAGCTCAGCGCGGCGCAGTCGATCAGCCAACCCAGTTCCAGCAGCGGAGCGGCAGCGCCGGGGATGTCGCCGATCTCGGCATAACGCAGTTTGCTGACGCGAAAGTGCACGCCTTTGCGCATCACCAGGCGCACCAGCAGCGCCTGGGCGGGCAGTGACAACTGGGGGAAATCCGCTACGAAGGCGCGCTCGGCGTCATCCATCAGGTCGCGGTGATGGGTATCGAGCCAGGCGAGGGCCTTGCGGAAGTTGGCCAGGTAATAGAGTTCAGGAGCGTCGAGGCTGAGCATGGTGCGAAGTTTTACTGGTTTTTTATACAGATTCCAGTGCCGTTCACCCGCTGCCGTGCCGAATAGACTGAAGGCGAGGACGGCGCTGGGCTACTGTTCGTGGCAACTATCTGTCTGATCGATAAGCGATTTCTCAGGTATCGATGGCGTCGATTGTCACTATCCCGAGATGTGCCTTTTGCCGTTCTGGGGCGTGCGTAACATAGCAACCGTAGCCAGTTACTCACCCCCTCTCAGGAGAACGAACATGAAAAAGCAAATCCTCGCCAGCCTCGTTATCGCCGCCCTGTCCGCCAGTGCTTTCGCCCTGCCGCAGATTGCCGCTCAACAGTCCGCAGCCCCTGTAGTCGCTGAAGATGGCGCAGATCGCGTCGGTGTGAACCGCGTAGCCGAAGGTGGCGCTGATCGCGTTGGCCTGAACCGCGTAGCCGAAGGTGGTGCTGACCGCGTTGGCCTGAACCGCGTAGCCGAAGGTGGCGCTGATCGCGTTGGTCTGAACCGCGTAGCTGAAGGTGGCGCTGACCGCGTTGGCCTGAACCGTGTAGCCGAAGGTGGTGCCGACCGCGTGGGCCTGAACCGTGTAGCCGAAGGTGGTGCTGACCGCGTAGGCCTGAACCGCGTAGCCGAAGATGGTGCCGACCGCGTAGGTGCCAGCCGTATCAGCTGATCCGGATATCCATCACGCGGGAGCAGTCTTATGCCGCATTGCAGTTAGAAAGGGCGCCCTGAATCGGCGCCCTTTCTCTTTCACCCATTCTCCACACAATCTCCACGCTCGCCCCATACGCCTCCCACCGCCGTTGCCCAGACTCTGCCGTACCTTCACTCGCTACGGAGAGCCGTACCATGAGCCGTTCCCTGGGCTTCAAGCTGGGCGCCATCGCCCTGCTGATTCTGCTGCTGATGATTCCCCTGCTGATGATCGATGGCCTGGTCGACGAGCGCCAAGGCCTGCGCCATGAGGTGCTGCAGGATATCGCGCGCAGTTCCAGCTACCGCCAGCAGATCACCGGGCCGATCCTGGTGCTGCCCTATATCAAGACCACCCACGAGTGGAAGACCAACGAGAAGACTGGCGAGCGCTACAGCGAAGAGCGTCAGCGGCGTGGTCGCCTGTACTTCCTGCCGGAGCGCTTCGTGCTCGAAGGGACAGTTGGCACCGAGCTGCGTGCCCGTGGCATCTACGAGGCGCGCCTGTACCGCAGCGACAGCCAGGTCAGCGGCCAATTCCGCCTGCCGGCGCGCCTGGGACTGGGTGACGAGCTGGGCTTCTACCGCTTCGAGAAACCCTTCCTCTCGGTCGGTATCAGCGATATCCGCGGCATCAGCAACGACCTGCAACTGCGCCTCAATGGCCAGACCCTGAGCTTCGCGCCAGGCAGTGCTGACGATAACTTCGGCGCCGGCGTGCATGCACCGATCCCGGCTCTGGATGCGCAGGGTGGGCAGACGCTCGAATTCGCCTTCGACCTCAAGCTGCAGGGCACCGAGCAGCTCTCGGTGGTGCCGGTCGGGCGCGATAGCCGGGTCAAGCTGAGCTCCGACTGGCCGCACCCGAGCTTCGTCGGTGAATATCTGCCGAGCAGCCGCGAGATCAGCGCTGCAGGTTTTACCGCCGAGTGGCAGACCAGCTTCTTCGCCACCAACCTGGAAGAGGCATTGCGCGACTGCGTAGGCGGTGATCGTTGCCAGGGGCTATTCGGCCGCAACTTCGGGGTGAGTTTCGTCGACCCGGTGGATCAGTACCTGAAGACCGACCGTGCGATCAAATATGCGCTGCTGTTCATCGCCCTGACCTTCGCCACCTTTTTCCTCTTCGAAGTGCTCAAGCGCCTGGCCGTGCACCCGGTGCAGTACGCCTTGGTCGGCCTGTCACTGGCGCTGTTCTACCTGCTGCTCTTGTCGCTCTCCGAGCATCTGGAGTTCGCCCTGGCCTACGGTCTGTCCGCCAGCGCCTGCGTCGGCCTGATCGGCTTCTACGTCAGCTTCGTGTTGCACAGCTGGCGGCGTGGCATGGGCTTCGGCGCCTTGCTGGCAGCCCTGTACGCCATGCTCTACGGCCTGCTCAACGCCGAGGACTACGCCCTGCTGATGGGCTCGCTGCTGGTGTTCGGTGTACTCGGCAGCGTGATGGTACTGACCCGCAAACTGGACTGGTACGGCGTCGGCCGCAGCGCTCCGCAAGCCTGAATCAATTGGCGCGGCGCAGGCCGCGCCCTGTCTCTGGAGGGAATCCCATGCGTCTTCTCATGCAGTTTTCCGCCTGCCTGGGCCTCGGCCTGGTGGTGGCGGTGATGATTCTCATCGGCCTGATGTTCTGCGGCTGGTTCAACCTGATCGACGGCCTGCTGCTGACTGGCAAGCCACTCGCCAGCCTGAGCCTGATGCTGCTGCCGGAGGGCTTCTGGAGTGCCCTGACCGGCATTCAGGACGCGGCGCAAAACAGCACGCTGCGCTCCTTCCTGTCGCTGTGCGCAGCCCTGGGTCAGGTCGGCCTGCTGCTGGCGCTGGGCTTCATGCGCCTGTGGTATCGGCCATGAGTGGGCGTATCGGTTTGCGCGAGGAGGCGCGTGCCGGGCATCTCTTGGCGCTGCGTATCGCCTGGTTGTTTCGCGATGTTCATCATGGGCAGTGGGCGGGCAGCCGCGTAGACTCGCGGTTCGTTGAACGGGAGTGCTTCAAGGATGAGAAAGAGACTGACCTCCGCGCTTGGCTGTCTGCTGCTGGCGAGCCTGGCACAGGCCGATGATTGTCGGCAGCAGTTGCCCACCTGGATCGAGATCGCCCACCCAGGCCATACAGCCAGTCGGGTGCTCGAGGATGAGCGCGGGCGCTATCGGGTGGATGCCGAACAGAGCATTTGCAAGGTCTGGCCGGCGCGGCCTGAGCTGACCTTGATCGCGATGCCACTGGTGCGCGCAGAGCACGAAAGTCACGGCGAGACGGATCTTGAAGTACTGCTGCTCGATAGCGTCAAGCACCATGTCGTGGCACGTTTGGTGGAGCCCAATCGGCTGGACTGGGATGCGATCTACGTGACCAGATTGGCCTTCGATACTGCGCCTTATCGCCTGCGTGGGGATGATCTGGCTTTTGGTCTGCGAATCTCGCGCGAGAACAGTTCGCGGGCGAATCCCTTCAGTGAAACGCAGCTGCATCTGTATGAGTTGGAGGCACAGCGCCTTCGGCCGCTGCTCGGGGAGTTGCCGGTCGCGCTGTCATGGGGCGAGTGGGATACCAACTGCACGGGAGAGTTCAGCGAAACCAAGGGGGTGGTCATCATCACCGAGCGTATCGGTAACCAGGGCTATCGCGACCTGCGGCTCAAGGACACACGCGTCGAACGACGCATGGCGCTGGTCGATGGTCAATGTCAGACCGTCGAAGAGAGCACGCATCGCTACCAGTTGCCCATCGAGTACGACGAGGAGCGCTATCTGCTGCCGATCGAACTGGCCTCCGACCCGCTCTGAAAGCACGCATCCCGGATGCAATCCGGGAACAGTGCAACAGACCATCCCCGGATTGCATCCGGGCTACAACGCTGAACGCCGGGTGAGCGCCGCCCACCTGGCGTTCATGGTTACAGGCTGACCGAAATCCCCGCCTGCAGCGTGCGCGGCTCACCCGGATAACTCCAGACGTTCCAGGCGCGTTCTTCGTAGTGCTTGTCGAGGACGTTGTTCAGGTTGAGGTTCAGGCGCACGCTCTCGGTCAGCGGGTAGTAGGCCAGCAGGTCGACCAGGCCATAGCCGTCCATGTCGAAGGTGTTATTGCTGGTCTGGCCCTGACGCTCGCTGACGTATTTCAGGCCAACGCCCAGGCCCAGGCCGGCCAGGGCTCCGCTGTCGAACTCGTAGGTGTCGAGCAGGTTGAAGCTGTGACGTGGCACGTTGGCCAGGCGCGAGCCCACCGGCATGGTGGTGCTGGTGCTTTCGCTGACTTCGGCGTCGACGTAGGCATAGCCGCCGATCACACGCCATTGTGGGGTGATGTTGCCCGCCAGGTTGATGTCGAGACCACGGCTGCGCACTTCGCCAGCGGCGATGCTGCGGGTGGTATCCAGCGGGTCGCTGGTCAGCACGTTCTCTTTCACGATATGGAACAGCGCGGCGGTCAGGCTGAGGTCGCGGTCGGCCATGTCGTACTTGATGCCGACTTCATGGGCGATGCCTTTTTCCGGATCGAAGGCGTTGCCGAAGCGGTCGGCGCCGCGGTTGGGCTTGAACGAGCGCGAGGTGTTGGCGAACACCGCCAGTTCGTCGGTGAGGTCGTAGATCAGGCCGAAGCGCGGGGTGACGGCGTTATGCGCCTGATCCCAGTTGCCGCCAGCGTTGAGCTTGTCCGCATAACTCTGCTCGAAGCGCTCGATACGCGCACCCACCTGCGCCTTGAGGCGTTCAGTGAGGGCGATCTGATCCTGCAGGTAGAAGGCGTAGGACTTCAGCGTTTCGGCGTCGTGGGTGGTGGTGCGGGTCAGCGCCGGCAGCGGCTGGCCATGCACCGGGTTGTACAGGTCGATGGGGTAAGCGCCGCCGCCCGCCGAGCGGATGATCAGCGAGTTGTAGTTGAACTTGTCGTACTCCACGCCCACCAGCAGGGTGTGAGCGAAGCCGGCGAGATCGAAGTTGCCTTCGGCGTTGGCCTGGGCGTTGACGTCGTTCCAGTTCAGCCAGCGCTCGTTGTAGTTGCGCCCGATGGTGCTGGCGCCTGCTGCCAAGCCGGTGTAGCTGTTGCTGTTGTTTTCTACGGCGCCGCCGTAGATCTTGCCATCGAGGTACTGTACGCCGCCGCGCAGGGTCCAGCTGTCGTTGAGCAGATGCTCGATGCGCAGTTGCGTGCTGGCGTTCTCGTTGGTCAGCTTGCCGGCGGCTTCTTCGCCGAGGAAGCGGTCGCGCGGCAGCTTGCCCTGCTGGTTGGCGTAGCGGGTGACGCCACGGTCGAGCGGGTGGCGGTTGTGCAGGTAGTCGCCCTCGAGGGTGACAGCGGTGTCTTCATTGAGCTGCCAGCGCAGTACCGGGGCGACGTTGTAGCGCTCGCTCTCGACGTCATCGCGGAAGCTGTCGCCGCCCTCGGCCACCAAATTCAGGCGGTAGGTGAAGGCGGCCTGCTCATCCAGCGCACCGGTGGTGTCGAGGGTGCCACGGCGCAGGCCCTCGCTGTTGACCTGGCTACCGAGCACGGTGCGGCGCTCGGCCTGCGGCTGCTTGCTGACGATATTGAAGGTGCCGCCCGGATCGCTGCGGCCATAGAGCATGGCTGCCGGGCCGCGTAGCACTTCGATGCGCTCGATGGTGCTGGCGTCGGGCATGTTCGGGTAACCACGGTTGACGGCGAAACCGTTGCGGTAGAACTCCTGGCTGTTGAAGCCGCGAATCAGAAATTCGGTCAGACCCTGGCCGCCGAAATTGTTGCCGCGCTCCACGCCGCCGGCATAGTCCAGCGCATCTTCCAGGCGTACCGCGCCGATGTCCTGCACCACCTGAGCGGGGACGACGCTGATCGACTGCGGGATCTCGTGAATCGGCGTGTCGGTGCGGGTCGCACTGGCCGAGCGACTCGCACGGTAACCCGCTACCGGGCCGTCGACCCGTTCGCTTGGTGCGGTGATCTGCATTTCTTCAAGCGCCAGTGGCGTGTCGTTGTCCGAGCTGGCGAAGGCGTTGTGACAGGCGAGGACGGGAAGGGCGAGCAGCGGTACGACCAGGCGTCGCATGGTGTGAATCCTTGGGGCGGGGGAGGGTGAGGGCCCGGGATTCTATTGTTTTAGAGAATCATTATCAAATGCGGCTTTGTCGCAGTGAATCACTTGAAAGATGCCGCTTCTCTACTAGCGTTTTTAGCGTTTGCAATGAATCCACGAAACGTCGCGATGCGGCTAATACCAATGTCTATCTGTCGGTCGGTACTGGCCTGCTGCTAGCTTGAAGCTGCATCAGAATAACAATAACCGGAGGCGTCTATGACTTCTGAACAAACAAATGCTGCGGCCTATTGGAAGGCCAATGTGCGGCTCATCACCTGGAGCCTGGTTATCTGGGCGCTGGTTTCCTACGGATTCGCCATGATTCTGCGTCCGATGGTCGCTGGGATCTCCGTTGGCGGTTCCGACCTCGGATTCTGGTTTGCACAGCAAGGCTCCATCCTCTTCTTCATCGGGCTCATTTTTCACTACGCGTGGAGACTGAACAAACTCGATAAAGAATATGGCGTCGAGGAGTAAGTGGTCATGAGCCAATTCGTCATCAACATGTTGTTCGTAGGCGCGTCCTTCGCGCTCTACATCGGCATCGCCATCTGGGCGCGCGCCGGCTCCACCAAAGAGTTCTACGTCGCTGGCGGTGGTGTGCATCCGGTCACCAACGGCATGGCGACAGCCGCTGACTGGATGTCCGCTGCATCCTTCATTTCCATGGCGGGCCTGATTGCCGCCGGCGGTTATGCCAACTCCACCTTCCTCATGGGCTGGACCGGTGGCTACGTGCTGCTGGCGATGCTGCTGGCGCCCTACCTGCGCAAGTTCGGCAAGTTCACCGTACCGGACTTCATCGGTGATCGCTTCTACAGTCGTGGCGCGCGCCTGACTGCAGTGATCTGCCTGGTGATCATCTCCGTGACCTACGTGATCGGTCAGATGGCCGGTGCCGGCGTTGCCTTCTCGCGCTTCCTCGAGGTGAGCAACTCCACCGGTATCTGGATCGCTGCGGCTGTGGTGTTCGCCTACGCCGTATTCGGCGGCATGAAGGGCATCACCTACACCCAGGTTGCTCAGTACGTGGTACTGATCGTGGCCTATACCATCCCGGCTATTTTCATCTCCCTGCAACTGACCGGTAACCCGATTCCGCCGCTGGGCCTGTTCGGTGATCATGTCGAGTCCGGCTTGCCACTGCTGCAGAAGCTCGATGAAGTGGTGCGTGACCTGGGCTTCGCTGCCTATACCGCCGATGTCGACAACAAGCTGAACATGGTGCTGTTCACCATGTCGCTGATGATTGGTACGGCCGGTCTGCCGCACGTGATCATCCGCTTCTTCACCGTGCCGAAGGTTTCCGACGCACGCTGGTCGGCTGGCTGGACCCTGATCTTCATCGCCATGCTCTACCTCACCGCGCCGGCCGTCGCCTCGATGGCGCGTCTGAACCTGGTGACCACCATCTATCCGGAAGGCGCTTCGGCCCCGTCCCTGTCCTACGAAGAGCGTCCTGAGTGGGTCAAGAACTGGGAACAGACCGGCCTGATCAAGTGGGAAGACAAGAACGGCGACGGTCGCATCCAGATGTACAACGATGCTACGCCGGCCTTTACCGCAACTGCTCAAGAGCGTGGCTGGAGCGGTAACGAGCTGACCGTGAACAACGACATCCTGGTTCTGGCCAACCCGGAGATCGCCAACCTGCCTGCATGGGTGGTAGGTCTGATCGCGGCGGGCGCCATTGCGGCGGCACTGTCGACGGCTGCGGGATTGTTGCTGGCGATTTCTTCGGCGATCAGTCATGACCTGATCAAGACCCTGATCAACCCGAAGATCAGCGAGAAGAACGAGATGATGGCGGCGCGGATATCGATGGCGTGCGCGATTCTGCTGGCGACCTATCTGGGCTTGAATCCACCCGGGTTCGCTGCGCAGGTGGTGGCGTTGGCCTTCGGTATCGCTGCTGCGACCCTGTTCCCGGTGCTGATGATGGGGATCTTCTCCAAGCGCATGAACGACAAGGGTGCGATCTGCGGTATGGTCGCCGGCCTGGTGATCACCCTGCTGTACATCTTCACCTACCTGGGCTGGTTCTTCATTCCGGAGACCAACATGCTGCCCAATACCCCGGACCAGTGGTTCATGGGTATCTCCCCGGCTTCCTTCGGTACCGTCGGCGCCCTGATCAACTTCGCCGTGGCCTACGGTGTATCGATGGTCACCGCCGAGCCGCCGCAGGAAATCCAGGATCTGGTGGAAAGCGTACGTACCCCCAAAGGTGCTGGTGCCGCTCTGAGCCACTGAGCATAATCCTGGCCTGACGCCATCTGTCGATGGTCCAGGGTCTGACAGACGGGCCTCCACTGGAGGCCCGTCTTTTTTCGGGAACAACCATATGTTGTGGACTTTGCTTGCCATCGTGGTCGCGGGGCTCGGCGCTGCCGGTATCGCTCTGCTGCTGCGCAAACTGACGCGTAACAAACTGCCGAAGTGGATCGTGCCGCTGTTCGGTGGTCTGGGGATGCTGGGTTATCAGGTGTTCTACGAGTATTCCTGGTTCGAGCATCAACAGGCGCGCCAGCCCAAGGAGTCGGTCGTGGTCGCGACCGAAGCGGGTCACGTGTTCTGGCGCCCGTGGAGCTACTTCGTACCGATGGTCACCGCCTTCACCGTACTCGACAGCAAGAGCGTCGTGCGCGAGCAGGTGGCGGACGCCCAAGTGGCCGAGTTCATGCTCTATCGCTTCGAGAAGCAACACATCGACCACGTTTCGCACCGCGCCCACCTGCTCAATTGCGCAACCGGCGAGTTGTTGCCGCTGGACGAGAAGAAACAGCCCCAGGTCGCTCAGCTCAAGCGTATCGACAAGGAGGAAGCGTTGTATCGTCAGGTGTGTCGCTAGCGCGCTGTCCATGCATCGCGGTGGTGGTGCACGCGGCGCACGCTATCCGAAAGCGCAGCATCGGTGCACGCGACCTGGGCGACCACCCCCTATTTGCGGATTCCTCTCACTTTAGGGTGCGCCGTGCGCACCGACCTTTCACTGACGGCGCCGGACTCGGGCGCTTTTCCGCGCCCGATAGACCCAGATCAATATACACGCCTGCCACCTGCATAGAATCGCCAGCCCCTGATTTTTCGAGCTTGCGGTCATGCCCCGTTTTCCCGAACTGTTGTCGCCAGCCGGCACCCTGAAGAACATGCGCTACGCCTTCGCCTACGGCTCCGATGCGGTGTACGCCGGGCAGCCGCGTTACAGCCTGCGGGTACGTAACAACGAGTTCGACCACGCCAACCTGGCTCTCGGCATCGCTGAGGCGCACGCCCAGGGCAAGCAGTTCTACGTGGTGGTCAACATCGCCCCGCACAACGCCAAGCTGAAGACCTTCCTCAAGGACCTGGCGCCGGTGATCGAGATGGCGCCGGATGCGCTGATCATGTCCGATCCGGGTCTGATCATGCTGGTACGCCAGCACTTCCCGCAGATGCCGATTCACCTCTCGGTGCAGGCCAATGCGGTGAACTGGGCCAGTGTCGAGTTCTGGCGCCAGCAGGGGCTGACGCGGGTGATCCTGTCGCGTGAGCTGTCGCTGGAAGAGATCGAGGAGATCCGTAGCCAGGTGCCAGGCATGGAGCTGGAGGTATTCGTCCACGGCGCGCTGTGCATGGCCTATTCCGGGCGCTGCCTGCTGTCGGGCTACATCAATCGCCGCGACCCCAACCAGGGCACCTGCACCAACGCTTGCCGCTGGCAGTACCAGGCCACGCCTGCGGCCGAGAACGAGTTGGGCGAGATCGTCCGTGTGGTCGACCCAACCCTCGGTCAGGGCGCACCGACGACCCAGGCTTTCGTGCTGGAAGAGGCCGGGCGTCCGGGCGAGGAGATGGCCGCCTTCGAAGACGAGCACGGCACCTACATCATGAACTCCAAGGACCTGCGCGCGGTGCAGCACGTCGAGCGGCTGGTGCGCATGGGCGTGCATTCACTGAAGATCGAAGGGCGCACCAAGAGCCACTTCTACGTGGCACGCACCGCGCAGGTCTATCGCCGCGCCATCGACGATGCACTGGCTGGCAAGCCTTTCGATCCGAGCCTGCTTGGGAGCCTGGAGTCATTGGCGCATCGTGGATACACCGAGGGCTTTCTGCGCCGCCACGTGCATGACGAATACCAGAACTACGAGCGCGGCTGCTCGCTTGCGGAGCGTCAGCAATTCGTCGGTGAGCTGACCGGCGAGCGCCGTGGCGAACTGGTCGAGGTCAGGGTGAAGAATCGCTTCACTGTGGGTGATGGGCTGGAGTTGATGACGCCGCAGGGCAATCTACGTTTCGCCCTGGAGCAACTGGAGAGCGCACAGGGGCAGGCGCAGCAAGTGGCGCCGGGCGACGGCCATGTGCTGTACCTGCCGTTGCCGGCGGAAGTGGGGTTGGATTATGGATTGCTGATGCGCGATCTTTAGCGCGGCAAAGATGGATCGCCGGCAAGCCGGCTCCTACGGGGGATTGCGTCGTAGGAGCCCGCTTGCGGGCGATGCGCTGTATATGGTCTGCCGACGCCGGGCCAGTCCGTAGGGGACGCTGTGCGCACCTTGAAGTTGTGAATAAGCTTCGTAGGGTGGATGACGCTTCACCCATTCACCAGGTTTGTTGCCCTCGAGGTGGATAAAAGAGCGTCGACTACGCGCCCCGATCCCCCTACGTGGCTACGCGGCGCCTGTTTACATGGCGTGCTGGCGCCGCCGCTGGCTGGCCAGTTGGCGCTCCAGTTCGCAGAGGGTGTCGATGCCCTGACGGCGCGCCTTGCTAAACAGCATCAGTGCCAGCTCGGCGGTGACCAGAGCGTCGGCGCTGGCGTTGTGACGCTGGTGCACCTGCAGGCCGAATTCGGCGACCCACTCATCGAGCCCGCCTTGGCGAATGCGCGATTGCGGGCACAGCAGCGGAGCGATTTCGGCGACATCGAAGAAACTGTGCTGCAGGCGATAGCCCAGGCTCTGGCGCAGTGCGCGGGCCAGCATGCGCTGGTCGAACTCGGCATGAAACGCCAGCAGCGGACTGCTGCCGACGAACTCCATGAAATCCAGCAGTGCCTCAGCCGGGTCCACGCCACGGGCCACTTCGCTGGGGGCGATGCCGTGGATCAGGGTGCTGGCGCTGGCCTGGTGATCGGGGCGGTGCAGCGTGCATTCGAACTGTTCGGCGAAGTCGATGGCGCCGTTGTCGATCACCACCGCGCCGATGGCCAGCACCTGATCGCGGCGCATGTTCAGGCCGGTGGTTTCCAGATCGAGCACGACGAGGCGCTGCTGGTGCAACGGGCGTTCGTCGAACGGCGCCGGCGCACTCAGAGCATCGCGGCGTTGCAGCTGCTGCTGGGTCAGGGCCGGACCACGGCCGGTGAACCAGGTGAACTTGCTCATAACTGATACCTCATGGTCAGGCTGCTCTGCAGGCGCTGCGCCTGGCGGAACGACTCGCGCAGAATACGCCGGTCCAGGTGGTTGAGGTGGTCGGGGTCGACCCGGTTGGAATAGGGTAGCTCGTCGCGTGCCTGCAGCTGATGCTGTTGCATGCGCGTCTGCTGAATGAAGTGGTAGGCCTCTTCATAGGCGGCGCCGTCCAGGGCGTCGATCACGCCCTTGGCGACCAGCGCGCGCAGGCGTTCCAGGGTGCCGACCGCGCTGATGCCGTTGGCCAGTGCGAGTAAACGGGCGCCGTCGACGAAGGGTGTCAGGCCCTGCACCTTGAGATCGAGGGTGTCCTTGTCGGCGCCGGAGCGTGCCACCACGAAATCGCGGAAGCGCCCGACCGGTGGGCGCTGACGCAGGGCGTTCTCGGCCAGCATCTTCTGGAACAGGCTGTTGCTGGCGACGCGGCCGAGCAATGCCTCACGCAGTTGCTCGCAGCCTTCGTCCGGGCCCCAGATGGTGCGCAGATCGAAGTAGATCGATGAGCCCAGCAGATTCTCCGGCGTAGCTTCGAGGACGAAGCCGGCGAAGCGCCGCGACCATTCCTGACGCGACAGGCACAGCTCCGGGTTGCCGGCCATGATGTTGCCCTTGCACAGGGTAAAGCCACATTGCGCCAGGCGCTGATTGATCTCGCGCGCGATCGGCAGCAGGCGCTCACGAATGGCAGTGGCCTCGCTGGCACTCTCGGCCTCGAAGAGAATGCCGTTGTCCTGGTCGGTGTGCAGGGTCTGCTCACGACGGCCTTCGCTGCCGAAGCACAGCCAAGTGAAGGGTATGCCTGGATCGCCCATGTCCTCGAGGGTCAGCTCGATCACCCGGCATACGGTGTGGTCGTTGAGCAGCGTGACGATATGGGTGATCTGCGTCGAGCTGGCGCCGTGGGCGAGCATGCGGTCGACCAGCAGGCGGATGTCGCTGCGCAGCCCGGCCAGAGTCTCGACCTTGCCAGCATGGCGGATGGTGCGCGCCAGGTGCACCAGGTCGACACGCTGCAGGCTGAACAGATCGCGCTCGGAAATCACCCCGCACAGCTTTTCGTGTTCCACCAGGCAGACGTGGGCGATATGCCGCTCGGTCATGGCGATAGCGGCATCGAAGGCGCTGGCATCCGGTGCCAGGTGGAAGGGGTTGGGCGTCATCAGGTTGTCGATGGGTTGGGCCAGGTCGACACCGTCGGCCACCACTCGGCGCAGGTCGCGCAGGGTGAAGATACCCAGCGGTTTGTCGGCCGGGTCGAGTACCACGATGCTGCCCACATGCTGTTCGTGCATCATGCGCACGGCATCACGCAGCGGCGTGTCGGGGGCGCAGCCGATGGGTTGGCGCATGGCCAGTTCGCCCAGGCGGGTATCCAGCGAATACTGCGCGCCGAGGGTTTCCACTGCGCGCAGCTGCACCTGCTGATTGACCTGATCGAGCAGACTGCTGACCCCGCGCAGGGCGAAGTCGCGCAGCGGGTTGGAAACGGCGAAGAGTTTGACGAAGGCAAGCTTGGACAGTAGCAGGCAGAAGGTATCTTCGGCGGCCAGGTGCTCGGTGCGCGTGGCGCGCTCGCCGATCAGCGCAGCCAGCGGGAAGCACTCGCCGGCGGTGATCTCGAAAGTGGTTTCCGTGCCACGCCGGGCGCTGTGCGGGCGCTCGCCATGCACACGGCCCTGCTTGACGATGTAGAAGTGCTCGACCGGGCCATCGCTGGGTTTGATGATCGAATCGCCCTCGGCATAGAAGCGCAGCTGACAGTGCTCGACCAGAAACGCCAGGTGGGCGGTGTCCATCTGGTTGAAAGGCGGGAACTTCTGCAGGAACTCCATGGTGCCGTGGATGTTCTGCAGCACCGCTGTCTTGCCCGCATCGGCCATCGCGTCGGCCTTGCTCATGGGCGTGCGCCTCGCAGTTTCGGGATGTTGTCAGTGTGGCCCTGGCCGGGCCTGTTGCCCATTGCACCTAAGTAGGGGGAGAGGAGGCGTAGCCCGGATGCAATCCGGGGCCGGCATCCCCGGATTGCATCCGGGCTACAGGGCTGTGGGAGGGGCTTTAGCCGCGACGTTGTACACCAAAGTCGCCGCTAAAGCGCCTCCCACAAGGCGGCGCCGCAACCAATAAAAAACCGCCCTCGCAGGCGGTTTTTTATTGGCTCGTAGGTGCAGCTTTCGCGGATAAATCCGCTCCTACAGGATGCGCGACTTAAAGGCCGTTCTTTTCCTTGAACTCGCGACGGCGGCGGTGCAGCACCGGCTCGGTGTAGCCGTTGGGCTGCTTGGTGCCTTCGATCACCAACTCCAGCGCGGCCTGGAAGGCGACGTTGTTGTCGAAGTCCGGGGCCATCGGGCGATACAGCGGGTCATTGGCGTTCTGACGATCCACCACCGGCGCCATGCGCTTGAGGCTTTCGACCACCTGCGCTTCGGTAACGATGCCGTGGCGCAGCCAGTTGGCCAGCAGCTGGCTGGAGATGCGCAGGGTGGCGCGGTCTTCCATCAGGCCAACGTCGTTGATGTCCGGCACCTTGGAGCAGCCGACGCCCTGGTCGATCCAGCGCACCACGTAGCCGAGGATGCCTTGCGAGTTGTTGTCCAGCTCGTTACGGATTTCCTCTGCGCTCCAGTTGGTGTCCTTGGCCAGTGGAATGGTCAGGATGTCGTCAACCGAAGCAGGTGCACGCTTGGCCAGTTCGGCCTGACGGGCGAACACGTCGACCTTGTGGTAATGCAGTGCGTGCAGGGCAGCGGCGGTCGGCGACGGAACCCAGGCGGTGTTGGCGCCGGACAGCGGGTGCGCGACTTTCTGCTCGAGCATAGCCGCCATCAGGTCCGGCATGGCCCACATGCCCTTACCGATCTGTGCACGACCCTGCAGGCCGGTGGCCAGACCGACGTCGACGTTGTTGTTCTCGTAGGCGCCGATCCAGGCTTCGCTCTTCATGGCGGCCTTGCGCACCACGGCGCCGGCTTCCATGGAGGTGTGGATCTCGTCACCGGTACGGTCGAGGAAGCCGGTGTTGATGAACACCACGCGCTCGCTGGCGGCCTTGATGCACGCCTTGAGGTTGACGGTGGTGCGGCGCTCTTCGTCCATGATGCCGACTTTCAGGGTGTTGCGGGCCAGGCCCAGCACATCCTCGACGCGGGCGAAGATCTCGCTGGTGAAGGCGACTTCTTCCGGGCCGTGCATCTTCGGTTTGACGATGTACACGCTGCCGGTGCGGGTGTTCTTGCGGCTGGTGTTGCCGATCAGGTTGTGCACCGCGATCAGGCTGGTGAACAGCGCGTCCTGGATTCCCTCCGGGATCTCGTTGCCTTCGGCGTCGAGGATGGCCGGGTTGGTCATCAGGTGACCGACGTTGCGCACGAACAGCAGCGAACGGCCGTGCAGGGTCAGCTCGGAGCCGTCCGGCTTGGTGTAGACGCGATCCGGGTTCATGGTGCGGGTGAAGGTCTGGCCGCCCTTGGATACTTGCTCGGCCAGGTCGCCTTTCATCAGGCCCAGCCAGTTCTTGTAGACCACCACCTTGTCATCGGCATCGACGGCCGCGACGGAGTCTTCGCAGTCCATGATGGTGGTCAGCGCCGCTTCCATCAGTACATCTTTCACGCCAGCGGCGTCGGTGCTGCCGATGGGGCTGGAGGCGTCGATCTGGATCTCGAAGTGCAGGCCGTTGTGCTTGAGCAGCACGGCGATCGGCGCGCTGGCCTCGCCCTGGAAACCGACCAGTTGCGCGTCGTCACGCAGGCCGCTGTTGCTACCACCCTTGAGGGCGACGACCAGTTTGCCGTCGACGATGGCGTAGCCAGTGGAGTCGACATGCGAGCCGGCAGCCAGCGGTGCGGCCTCGTCGAGGAAGGCGCGGGCGAAGGCGATGACCTTGTCGCCGCGGACCTTGTTGTAGCCCTTGCCTTTCTCGGCGCCACCTTCTTCGCTGATCACGTCGGTGCCGTACAGCGCGTCGTACAGCGAGCCCCAGCGGGCGTTGGAGGCGTTCAGGGCGAAGCGCGCGTTCATCACCGGTACCACCAGCTGTGGGCCGGCCAGGCGGGCGATTTCTTCGTCGACGTTGGTGGTGGTGGCGTGGAAGTCTTCCGGCTCCGGCAGCAGATAGCCGATTTCCTGGAGGAAGGCCTTGTAAGCAGCGGCGTCATGGGCCTGACCCTTGCGCGCCTGGTGCCAGGCATCGATCTGCGCCTGCAGTTCGTCGCGCTTGGCCAGCAGGGCACGGTTCTTCGGCGCCAGGTCCTTGATGACCGCAGCGGCACCGGCCCAGAACTTGTCGGCAGCGATGCCGGTACCGGGAATGGCTTCGTTGTTCACGAAGTCGTACAGGGCTTTGGCGACCTGCAGGCCGCCGACTTGAACGCGTTCAGTCATCACTTGCCTCACTCTCTCTGAGCTCTACTCAATAGCCGCTTTGGCGACGGGTTTTCCGTCTTGTAGTCCAAAGCGCGGCATACTACATCAAGAACCTGGGTAAATGCAGCGGGGTAGCGTCAGTCTGCGACCAAAAGACTATTTATGGTCACGATCAATACGCTATGTGTGCAAAAAAGTGCGCTATTGTTCCATAAAATAATCAAAACCGTACACGATTAATTGGGCTGACTACTGACAACAGCGCCAATATGGCCTACGCCTCCTCGCCTATACTGTTTTCTCGAGCATCCTGGAGCCCGCCATGACGGTATCTGCTGCTGTTGCTGCCGACCTTGGCGATCTCACCCGTCTGTTTGCTGGCTATCTGCGCTTCTATCAAGTGCCGCGCGACGAGGCGGAGATCGCCGCTTTCCTTGACCTGCGCCTGCAGCGTGGGGATTCACAGTTGTTCATCGCCCGCGACGAGCAGGGCGCCGCGCAGGGCTTCGTGCAGCTTTATCCCTTTCATTCTTCGTTGGCGCTGGAACCGGCCTGGTTGCTCAGCGATCTGTATGTCGACGAAAGCGCGCGCCGTTCGGGTGTTGGCGAGGCGCTGATGAATGCCGCTCGCGCGCATGCCGAGGCGACCGGCGCCTGCGGTCTGCAACTGGAGACGGCGAAGACCAATCTGGCCGGTCAGAGCCTTTACCAGCGGCTTGGCTATGTGCGTGACGAGCAGTTCTTCACCTATTGGTTGTCGCTACGCGGCTGACCTTCCTAATCCTGTGAACGAGTGAGGTAGTACATGGACCATCTGGTACTGACGGTGATTGCCGAGGATCAACCGGGTCTGGTCGAGCGTCTGGCCGGCTGCGTGGCCAACCATGGCGGCAACTGGCTGGAGAGCCGCATGGCGCGCATGGCCGGGCAGTTCGCCGGAATCGTGCGGGTGGATGTGCCGGCCGAGGCCCATGGTGGCCTGATCAAGGAGCTCGAAGCCCTCAGTGCACAGGGCATTCGTGTGCAACTGGCAGCGAGCGGCAGCGAACCGGGCGGGCGCTTCACCGCGATTCGTCTGGAATTGGTGGGTAACGACCGGCCCGGTATCGTCCGCGATATCACCCGTGTGCTGGCCGAGCAGGGCGTCAACCTGGAGAGCCTGCTGACCGAGGTGGCGCCAGCGCCAATGAGCGGCGAGTTGCTGTTCACCGCCGAAGCGCTGCTGGCCGTGCCGGAGACGCTGGCGCTGGAGCAATTGCAGGCACGCCTGGAAACCCTGGCCGATGACCTGATGGTGGAGCTGAATCTGCGCGCCGAGGATTGATATCCACGGCATAGGTGGATCAGCCTGTGGATAAACTGGGGAGCCCCGGCGCACTACCTAGTGCCCCGGGGCTTTTCATTGGCTGGCTAAAAATTCAGCAGGATCAATGGCTTGTGCACAAATATCGGGGATGGATCTGTGGATAAGCCGCGGATGACAGGCGCCGCGCCAGGGCTGGCGAGGCTTGGCGCTGGGTGGATGTTTTCTGTTCAGCGAGCGCTAGCAGGAAAGCCGGTGCACACGGCCTAGGTGGGCCCGCGACACCCTACGGTGTTCGCGAACCCCCGTAGGGTGGCCGTGCGCACCGCCGGGTTAAGCGTTCGAGCGCTTGCGCAGGTTCAGCCAGATATCCAGGCTGTATACAAAAAGTCCGGCCCAGATGCAGGCGAAGGCGAGCAGGGTGCTCGGCGAGAAGTGCTCATCGAACAGCAGGATGGCCTGCAGCAGCACCAGGGTCGGAGCCAGATATTGCAGGAAGCCTAGCGTGGTGTACGGCAGATGCCGCGCCGCGGCGTTGAAGCACACCAGCGGCACCAGGGTGATCGGCCCGGCGGCGGCCAGCCACAGTGCCTCGCTGCTGGTCCAGAAGCTGGCCTGGCTGCTCATCGCTGTAGGGTGCAGAACCAACCAGGCCAGCGCCACCGGCACCAGCAGCCAGGTTTCCACCACCAGCCCGGGCAGTGCCGCCACGGGCGCTTGTTTGCGGATCAATCCATAGAAACCGAAGGTCAGCGCCAGCACCAGCGACACCCAGGGCAGGCTGCCGACCTGCCATAGCTGCTGCAGCACGCCCAGTGCGGCCAGTGCGACGGCCAGCCACTGCAGGCGACGCAGGCGCTCGCCGAGAATCAGCAGACCGAGCAACACGTTGATCAACGGGTTGATGTAGTAGCCCAGGCTGGCTTCGATCATGCGGTCGTTGTTCACCGCCCACACGTACACCAGCCAGTTGGTCGCGATCAGCAGGCCGCAGCCGGCCAGCACTGCCAGGCGTTTGGGGTTGTCGCGCAGCTCGCGCCACCAGCCAGGGTGCTTCCAGACGAGCAGCAGCAGGCCGCCGAACAGCGCGGACCAGAGCACGCGGTGCACGATGATCTCCATCGCCGGCACGCTTTGCAGGGCTTTGAAGTAGAGGGGGAACAGGCCCCAGATGATGTAGGCGGTGAGACCCAGAATGTACCCGCGTTGCGGGTTGGCGGTAGCCATCGAGAATCCTTGGTTAGGCAACTAACGGTTGCCGCGAAATTCTAGCGCTCTGTCCGCTGCCTTGTCTGTTCGTTCAGCTTTTTCCGTACACCGCAGCGCCGGCAAAGTCGTAAGGCAAACTTTACGCGGCGTGTGCAACTGTATCGGTCGGCGCGCTGTGCGGGCTGATGATCAGTCCCGCGATGATCTGGGCAGTGGCTGACCCTTGCCGCCGCTTGGGCAGTCAGCGGTGCGAGCGGCGCACCCTACCTGACGGCATCGAGATGGCGCCTCAGAACAGTCTCAGCGGCTCTTCGTCCAGTGCGGCCATCTGTTCGCGCAGAGAGAGAATCTGATCGCCCCAGTAGCGTTCACCGGCAAACCAGGGGAAGGCCAGGGGGAACGCCGGGTCGTCCCAGCGGCGGGCGATCCAGGCGCTGTGATGCATCAGACGCAGGGCGCGCAGGCCTTCGATCAACGGCAGCTCGCGGGCGGCGAAGTCGTGGAATTCCTGGTAGCCGTCGACCAGTTCGGCCAACTGGCCGAGGCGCTCATGACGCTCGCCGGCCAGCATCATCCACAGGTCCTGCACAGCCGGGCCCATGCGGCAGTCGTCGAGGTCGACGACATGGAAGGCGTCATCGCGGTGCAGCAGGTTGCCCGGGTGACAATCGCCATGCAGGCGAATCGGTGTATAGCGTACGCGGGCGAACAGTTCATCGAGGCGCGCGAGCAGATCGCGCGCTACCGATTCGTACGCGGGCAGCAGGCTGCGCGGCACGAAACCGCCGTCGAGCAGGGAGGCCAGGGCTGCATGGCCGAAGTTGTCCACAGCCAGGGTTTCACGATGAGCGAAAGGACGGCTGGCGCCGATGGCGTGCATGCGTCCGAGCAACTGGCCGAGGCGATACAGCTGCTCGAGATTGCCCGGCTCCGGTGCGCGGCCACCACGACGGGGAAACAGGGCGAAGCGGAAGCCGCCGTGCTCGAACAGTGTCTCGCCATCGCGCGCCTGTGGCGCCACCACCGGGACCTCATGCTCGGCCAGCTCGGCACTGAAACTGTGCTCCTCGCGGATCGCCGCATCGCTCCAGCGATCCGGGCGATAGAACTTGGCGATCAGCGGCGTTTCGCCCTCAATGCCTACCTGATAGACGCGGTTCTCGTAGCTGTTGAGTGCCAATACGCGGGCGTCGCTGAGGTAGCCGATGCTCTCCACGGCATCAAGCACCAGATCCGGGGTGAGGGTGGAAAAAGGATGACTCATGAGCGGCTCCGCGTGAGTGGGCGCCCAGTCTACCGGCTTGCGCTAAACGTAGGGCGGATGTAACCCGCCGTTAGCGCTATTAGCGGGTGGCGCCCGCCCTATAGTTGAGTGCCGAGCAGCACCTGACTGGCGGCGAACTGCGCGCGCACCGGATCACCGACGCGCAGGCCCAGCTCGGCCAGCCGAGCGGATTCGATCAGGGCACACAGGGTCTGGCCGCCGGGCAGACTGATGCGCACGTCGCTGGGGCCGTCGTTGGCCGGCAGAATCTTTTCGATGCGGCCTTCGAGTGCGTTGTGCTGTTCGGCACGAGGAGCCTGTAGTGGCTGCAATTCCAGCCATCCAGCCTTGATCAGGGCTACCACGTTACTGCCTTCGCTCAGTTGCAGGTTTTCCGTGCTGTCATGGGTGATCTGCGCCTGCAGGTGGCCGCCGCCTGGTAGTTCGATATCGATCAGGTCGTTGTGCCCGTGGGTGTGAATCGCGCGTACACGACCGGTCAGTTGGTTGCGCGCACTGGTGCGTAGCATCAGGCGGCCGAGTAGCTCCAGGTCGGCATCGTCACCGGCGGCCTGCAACAGTTGCGTCTGCAATACCTGCAGGCGTTGCTGCAGCGCCAGCAGGCGTTCGCCAGCGGGTGTCAGGCGCGCGCCACCGCCGCCCTTGCCTCCGACGCTGCGGCTGACCAGGGGCTGCTCGGACAGGTTGTTCAGCTCGTCGATGGCATCCCAGGCCGCCTTGTAGCTCAGCCCGACGGCTTTGGCGGCGCGGGTGATGGAGCCTTGTTCGGCGATCTGCTCGAGCAGGGCCAGGCGTTTCGGGCGGCGGCTGAGCAATTGGGCGATGGAATCGAGCTGCGACATGGTTCAGGCGTTGCCAGGGAGGATGTCGGGCACGGTGCGTGACTGCGCCAGGCGCGTCAAGTCAGCCATCGCCCGGCCGTGGCGTACGTGCCAGGCAATACACATCGACGCGCAGGGCGCCAGCGCGACGCAGCAGGTGGGCGAGCACGCCCGCCGTGGCGCCTGTGGTGAGCACGTCGTCGACCAGCGCCAGATGAGCGCCGGCGACCTTGGCTTGCAGTTCCAGGCTGAAGGCCTGACGCAGATTGCGCTTGCGCGTTGCGGCATCCAACCCTTGCTGTGCGGGTGTATCGACGCGGCGCTGGAGCCAGTCATTTTGCACCGGCAGCTTCAGGCTGGTACCCAGCCAGTCGGCGAGCATCTGTGCCTGATTGAAGCCGCGTCGTCGCTGGCGCTTGCGGGCCAGCGGCACCGGCAGCAGCGCCTGTGGGCGAGGCAGCCCTTCATCGAAGGCATGGCGCAGGTGTTCGGCCAGTAGTTCAGCGAGCAGACGGCCGTATGGCCATTGCGCCTGGTGCTTGAAGCGGGTGATCAGGTTGTCGACGGGAAAGGCATAGCGCCAGGGCGCTTCCACACGGCTGAAACTCGGCGGCTTGTTCTGGCAGGCGCCGCAGATCATGCCGTGTGCCGGCATTGGCACCGCACAGATCTGACATTGCGCTCCGAGCCAGGGCAACTCGGTCTCGCAGGCGGTGCAGATGTTGTGCGTGGGGTGGTCGGTGGCTTCGTCGCAAAGCTGGCAATGACGCCGTTGGCGTAGCCAGGCAAGGCGTGACAGTGAGGCGAGATCGAATGGCGACATGGCAGCTCGTCCATGAGCAGTGGTGCCTGGAGTTTAGTCAGCGTCAGCGGATGAGCCAGCCCATTACGATCAGACCGAGAAACAGCCAGATCACCCCGCCGATGATCGAGCCGCGCAACAGCGAACGAGCGCCGCTGAACAGAAACAGCAGGCCGATGATCAGCAGGATGATGCTGAAGATCGACACGTCCATGCCAATGGCCCTGGCCAGGCCATGGAGAAAGTCGTCGATGGCATCGGCCATGGCACCCAACACGCCGGACAGCATGTCGACGATGAAACGGATGGCGCGACCCAGCGCTTCGCCGAGCCCTTCGAAAAAACCTTCAACCTGCATGCAGAACATCCTGTGGGAGGGGTAAGCATTTGGCCTTGTGCCATGACATAAGTTCTATTGGTCAATAATTGATCATACGTAAACCTGTGTCTTTGTTGTGGTTGACAGCATCCAATCGCCACTTATGATGGCCAAAGCCTGAATGCCCCGTGTGGGCCTGACAACAGATGCCACCAAGCGTCGAAGGACTTCTCAGATGAGCGCAACCGCTGCAATCACCACCCGCCACGACTGGAGCCTCGCCGAGGTTCGCGCGCTGTTCGAGCAGCCTTTCAACGACCTGCTGTTCCAGGCGCAAAGCGTGCATCGCCAGCACTTCGATGCCAACCGCGTACAGGTCTCGACCCTGCTGTCGATCAAGACCGGTGCCTGCCCGGAAGACTGCAAGTACTGCCCGCAGTCCGGCCACTACAACACCGGCCTGGACAAGGAAAAACTGATGGAAGTGCAGAAGGTGCTGGAGGCGGCCGCCGAGGCCAAGGCCATCGGTTCCACGCGCTTCTGCATGGGCGCGGCGTGGAAACATCCATCCGTCAAGGACATGCCCTACGTATTGGAGATGGTCAAAGGCGTGAAGAAGCTCGGCCTGGAAACCTGCATGACCCTCGGTCGTCTCGATCAGGAGCAGACCCAGGCGCTGGCCGAAGCGGGGCTGGACTACTACAACCACAACCTCGATACCTCGCCGGAGTTCTACGGCAACATCATCACCACCCGCACCTACGGCGAGCGCCTGCAGACCCTGGCCTACGTGCGCGAAGCGGGGATGAAGATCTGTTCTGGCGGCATTCTCGGCATGGGGGAGTCGGTTGACGACCGCGCTGGGCTGCTGATCCAGCTGGCGAATCTGCCGGAGCATCCGGAAAGCGTGCCGATCAACATGCTGGTCAAGGTCAAGGGCACGCCGCTGGCCGAGGAGAAGGACGTCGACCCGTTCGATTTCATCCGCACCCTGGCCGTGGCGCGGATCATGATGCCCAGGTCCCACGTGCGCCTGTCCGCGGGCCGCGAAGCGATGAATGAGCAGATGCAGGCCCTGGCCTTCATGGCTGGCGCCAACTCGATCTTCTATGGCGAGAAGCTGCTGACCACCGCCAACCCGCAGGCGGACAAGGACATGGCCCTGTTCAAGCGCCTCGGTATCAAACCCGAAGAGCGCGAAGAGCATGCCGATGAGGTGCACCAGGCGGCCATCGAGCAGGCGCTGGTCGAGCAGCGCGATTCCAAGCTGTTCTACAACGCCGCTTCGGCCTAAACCGCTGTTTATGTAGGGGCCAGCTTGCTGGCGATTGCCGTTGATCGCCGAGACGTCGGACAGCGGCAAGTCGGTTCCTACAGGGTATGCATATGCCTTTCGATTTATCCGCCCGCCTGGCCGAGCGTCAGGCCGTCGATCTGTTCCGCCAGCGCCCGCTGTTGCAGACCCCACAGGGGCCGCAGGTGCGCGCGGACGATCAGGAACTGCTGGCTTTCTGTTCCAACGACTATCTCGGCCTGGCCAACCACCCCGAGGTGATTTGTGCCATGCAGCAGGGCGCGGAAAAATGGGGCGTCGGTGGCGGTGCCTCGCATCTGGTTATCGGCCACAGCACGCCGCACCATGAACTTGAAGAAGCATTGGCCGAGTTCACCGGCAGGCCGCGTGCGTTGCTGTTCTCTACCGGTTACATGGCCAACCTGGCGGTCGTCACCGCCTTGCTCGGGCAGGGCGACAGCGTGCTGCAGGACCGTCTCAACCACGCCTCGCTGCTCGATGCCGGCCTGCTTTGTGGCGCGCGGTTCTCGCGCTACCTGCACAACGATGCAGTCAGCTTGGCCAACCGCCTGCGCAAGGCTACAGGCAACTGTCTGGTGGTCACCGATGGCGTGTTCAGCATGGACGGCGATCTGGCCGATCTGCCGGCATTGTGTGCCGAGGCGCGTGCCACGCAGGCCTGGGTAATGGTCGATGACGCCCATGGCTTCGGCCCACTGGGCGCCACCGGCGGCGGTATCGTCGAGCACTTCGGTCTGGGCCAGGATGACGTGCAGGTGCTGGTCGGTACGCTGGGCAAGGCCTTTGGTACCGCCGGCGCATTCGTCGCCGGCAGCGAGGAACTGATCGAGACCCTGATCCAGTTCGCCCGCCCCTACATCTACACCACCAGTCAGCCGCCGGCCGTGGCTTGCGCCACGCTGAAAAGCCTGGAGCTGCTGCGCAGCGAAAGCTGGCGTCGTGAGCATCTGAACCGACTGATCGCACGCTTTCGTCAGGGCGCTGCCGAAATCGGCCTGAGCTTGATGGACAGTCCCACGCCGATTCAGCCGATTCTGGTGGGCGACAGCGCGCGGGCGCTGAAACTCTCGTCCCTGCTCAAGGATCGCGGCCTGCTGGTCGGCGCCATCCGCCCGCCGACCGTGCCTGCCGGTAGTGCCCGCTTGCGCGTGACGCTGTCCGCTGCGCACAGCGATGCGCAGCTTGAGCTGCTGCTCGAAGCGCTTGCCGAGTGTTGGCCACAGGTGCAGATCGATGCGTGAGACGCTGATTCTGTTGCCGGGCTGGGGCCTGAACGGCGCCGTACTGCAACCGCTGGCCGAGGCGCTGGGTAGCGATATGCAGGTGCAGGTGCCGGCCCTGCCGCGACTGAGCAGTGCGGCGGCGGCCGATTGGCTCGACGAGCTGGATACGCGCTTGCCACATGACTGCTGGCTGGCCGGCTGGTCGCTTGGCGGCATGTTGGCGGCAGCCCTGGCTGCACGTCGTGGCGAGCGCTGCCGTGGCCTGATCACCCTGGCCAGCAACGCCTGTTTCGTCGCCAGCGATGCCTGGCCGCCGGCAATGCCGGCGCAGACTTACGCAGCCTTCTATCAGGACTGCCAGGAGAATGCTGGCGCGACCCTCAAGCGCTTCGCCATGCTCTGTGCCCAGGGCAGCGCCGACACACGCGGCCTGTCACGACAGCTGCAGAACCATCTGGCGTCCAGCGACGAGCCATCCTTGCTGGCCGGGCTGCGCTTGCTGGCGACTCTCGACAATCGCGTGGCGCTGGCGGCTTTCACCGGGCCGCAATTGCACCTGCTGGCCGAGCAGGATGCGCTGGTGCCGGCTGCAGCGGGTGATGCGCTGCTGGCGCTGTTGCCAACGGGTGAGGTGGACGTGCTGGAAGATTGTGGTCACGCCTTCGTACTCCACCAGGCGGATGCTCTGGCGGCCTTGATGCTCGATTTCATCTGCGAGGCCAATGATGTCTGAGCTGCGTGGGGTACGTGGTATGGACCCGCTTTACCAATCCCTTGGTGCGCACAGCGCACCCTGCGGTGATGCGGCGTTACCGGACAAGCGCCAGGTCGCCGCGTCGTTTTCCCGCGCGGCAGAAAGCTACGATGCGGTGGCCGAGTTACAGCGCAACGTCGGCACCCAGCTGCTGGTGCGTTTGCCGGCCTCGCTGCAGCCGCGTCATTGGCTGGACCTGGGCTGCGGCACGGGCTATTTCACCCGCGCTCTGGCCGAGCGTTATGCACAAGGCGAAGGGCTGGCGGTGGATATCGCCGAAGGCATGCTGCGTCATGCCAGGCCTCAAGGTGGCGCTGCTCATTTCATCGCTGGCGATGCCGAGGCTCTGCCGCTGCAAGGTGACAGCGTCGACCTGATGTTCTCCAGCCTGGCGCTGCAATGGTGTGCCGATTTCCCGAACGTGTTGAGCGAAGCGCAGCGGGTGCTGCGCCCCGGTGGTGTGCTGGCGTTTTCCAGCCTGTGCGTCGGCACCCTGCAAGAGCTGCGTGACAGTTGGCTGGCGGTCGATTGTTTCGTCCACGTCAATCGCTTTCGCCGCTTCGAGGATTACCAGCAGATATGTGCGGTCAGCGGCCTGCAACCGCTGATGTTACAGCGCCAGGCCGAGGTGCTGCACTTCGCGGATCTGCGCAGCCTGACCACCTCGCTCAAGGATCTCGGCGCGCACAACCTCAACCCGGGACGACCGGGCGGGTTGACCGGGCGCTCACGCATTCGCGCGCTGATCGAGGCCTACGAGCGTTTTCGCCAGACGCAAGGGCTGCCGGCGACCTATCAGGTGGTGTACGGCGTGCTGCAGAAACCTTCATAGGAACGAGCCTCGCTCGCCAAAAAGCTTCGCGAGCAGAGCTCGCTCCCACGGGGGATCAGATGACCCAAGCCTACTTCGTCACCGGAACGGACACCGAAATCGGCAAGACCACTATCGCCGCTGGCCTGCTCCATGCGGCGCGCCAGCAGGGTCTGAGCACCGTAGCGGCCAAGCCGGTCGCTTCCGGTTGCATGCGAACCGCCGACGGATTGCGCAACGACGACGCGCTGGCCTTGCTCGCCCAGTGTTCGTTGCCGCTGCGCTACGACGAGGTCAACCCACTGGCCTTCGAGCCGGCCATTGCCCCGCATCTGGCAGCCCGTGAGGTAGACGTCAAACTGGATGTTGCCAGCCTGCTGCCGCCGGTACAGGCGATTCTGGCCAAGGGTGCAGACTTCTCGCTGGTGGAGGGCGCGGGTGGTTGGCGTGTGCCGCTGGCCGGCGAGGAAAACCTGTCGGACCTGGCCATGGCGCTGGGTATCCCGGTGATTCTGGTGGTGGGTGTGCGCCTGGGCTGCATCAACCATGCATTGCTCAGTGCCGAAGCCATCGAGCGGGACGGGCTCAGGCTGGCCGGCTGGGTGGCCAATATCGTCGAGCCGAAGACCTCACGCCTGGAGGAGAATCTCGCCACCCTCAGCGAGCGGCTACCAGCGCCGTGCCTGGGGCGGGTGCCGCACCTGGGCAAAGCGACGGCCGCAGCAGTAGCGGAACACCTCAATCTCGAGTTGTTGGCAGACTGGTAATAAACAGTAAAGTGACCATAGCCTTTTGCCTGTACGTTTTTTAGCCGTTTTCTGCTTCAATACCCGCCATTAGGTTCTACATCCCTCAGGGGGCTGCCGATGGAAATCTCCGCCAACGCATTCAATTCGGGTTTGAACGGTATTCAGGCCGGGCAACGCCGTGTCGAACAGGCAGCCGCTGGTATCGCCAGCAACACCATCAACCCCTCTCAGCAGGCCACCCAGACCCCGCCGCAGAACCAGGTCAACCCGAGCTCAGAGATTTCCGAGCGTAGCCGTCCCGACCTGACCGAAAGCCTCGTTGCGTTGCGCGTCGGTGAAAACGAAGTGCGCGCCAACGCGCGCGTCGTCGACACGGCTGACGAGGTCCTGGGCACCTTGATCGATACCCGCGCTTAAATCGTCTCAGCGCGGCCGCGCGGATGCGGCCAGCAGCGGGGCAGGAGGGCGCTCATGCAGATCGGCAGTAGCCTGCCACCTTTCACCCCCGCGCCGTCCGCCAGTTCGGCGAGACCGCTGTCGTCCGATGTTTCCCCTGATATTGCCCGTGCCGACCAGGCGCCTGTCGCCGCGCCACAGGAGCAGCAGGCCGACTCCGCTGCCTCCGGCCGAGAAGAGGCGGATCGCGATACCAACTCATCGACGCGCGCAGGCGAGCCCGAGCCAAGCCCTCAGGAGCAGCGCCAGCAGCAGCTGGAAATCGCCGATCTCGTGCAACGTGACCGCGAGGTGCGCACCCACGAGCAGGCGCACGCTGCTGTGGGCGGGCAATACGCCGGTGCGCCCACCTACAGCTTCAAACGCGGCCCTGATGGGCAGCGATACGCCGTTTCCGGTGAAGTCAGCATCGATACCGCTCCCGTCCCCAACGATCCCGAAGCGACGCTGCGCAAGATGGAAATCGTCCTGCGTGCAGCGCTCGCGCCCATCGAACCTTCCCCGCAGGACCTGCGTGTAGCTGCTCTGGCTCAGTCGCAGGCGGCGCAGGCGCGCGTCGAACTGGCCGAGCAGCGACGAGAAGAAGCTACCAACGCCATCGAGCAGCGCAAGGCGCGTGACCAAGCCAGACAAGCGGATGAGCAGCCCGCCGAGCAGTCGCAGCAGGCTCTGCCGCCAGCGCCTAATCTTGATCTGTATCGGCGTCTGGGCGAGTTGCCGGCGCCGGAGCCTCGCATCGATCTGGTCGCGTAGTCGGCCGATTGGCAGCGCTTGACAAGGGGTTGGCGTAAACGTATGTTTCAAACGCCTGTTTGATTGCTTTGGCCGCAACCGCGCGGCCAGGCAGCCGGGACTGATCCCGAGAGCGACCGCCAAGACGGTCACCCCAACTACTAGGAATCCACCGCAGAGGTTTACCGTTATGCCTGACTACAAGGCCCCCTTGCGTGACATTCGTTTCGTTCGTGACGAGCTGCTGGGTTATGAAGCGCACTACCAGAGCCTGCCTGGCTGCCAGGACGCCACTCCGGACATGGTCGATGCCATCCTCGAAGAAGGCGCCAAGTTCTGCGAGCAGGTGCTGTCGCCGCTGAACCGTGTGGGTGACACCGAGGGTTGCACCTGGAGCGAATCCGGCGTGAAAACCCCGACCGGCTTCAAAGAGGCTTATCAGCAGTTCGTCGAAGGCGGCTGGCCGAGCCTGGCGCATGACGTCGAGCACGGTGGCCAAGGTCTGCCTGAGTCGCTCGGCCTGGCCATCAGCGAGATGGTTGGTTCGGCCAACTGGTCCTGGGGCATGTACCCGGGTCTGAGCCATGGCGCGATGAACACCATCGGTGCTCACGGTACCGACGAGCAGAAGCACACCTACCTGACCAAACTGGTTTCCGGCGAGTGGACCGGCACCATGTGCCTGACCGAGCCGCATTGCGGCACCGATCTGGGCATGCTGCGTACCAAGGCCGAACCGCAGGCCGACGGCAGCTACAAGGTCTCCGGTACCAAGATCTTCATTTCCGCTGGTGAGCACGACATGGCCGACAACATCGTCCATATCGTTCTGGCCCGCCTGCCCGATGCACCGGCTGGCACCAAAGGCATTTCGCTGTTCATCGTGCCGAAGTTCCTGCCCAATGCTGAAGGCGGCGTAGGCGAGCGCAACGCCGTTTCCTGTGGTTCCATCGAGCACAAGATGGGCATCCACGGTAACGCCACCTGCGTGATGAACTTCGACGGTGCTACCGGCTATCTGATTGGCCCGGCCAACAAAGGCCTGAACTGCATGTTCACCTTCATGAACACCGCTCGTCTGGGTACCGCGCTGCAAGGTCTGGCCCATGCCGAAGTCGGCTTCCAGGGTGGCATCAAGTACGCTCGCGAGCGTCTGCAGATGCGTTCGCTGACTGGCCCGAAAGCGCCGGAAAAAGCCGCTGACCCGATCATCGTGCATCCAGACGTGCGTCGCATGCTGCTGACCATGAAGGCGTTCGCCGAAGGCAACCGCGCCATGGTCTACTTCACCGCCAAGCAGGTGGACATCGTCCAGCACAGCCAGGACGAAGAAGAGAAGAAAGCCGCCGACGAACTGCTGGCTTTCCTGACGCCGATCGCCAAGGCCTTCATGACCGAAGTGGGCTTCGAAGCCGCTTCCCACGGCATGCAGATCTACGGTGGCCACGGCTTCATCAGCGAGTGGGGCATGGAGCAGAACCTGCGCGACTGCCGCATCTCGATGATGTACGAAGGCACTACCGGCGTTCAGGCGCTCGACCTGCTGGGCCGCAAGGTGCTGATGACTCAGGGCGGCGCTCTGAAGAACTTCACCAAGATCGTCCACAAGTTCTGCCAGGCCAACGAAGGCAACGATTCCGTCAAGGAATTCGTCGAGCCGCTGGCCAAGCTGAACAAGGAGTGGGGCGACATCACCATGAAGATCGGCATGGCCGCGATGAAAGATCGCGAAGAAGTCGGTGCCGCCTCCGTGGACTACCTGATGTACTCCGGCTACGCCTGCCTGGCCTACTTCTGGGCCGACATGGCGCGTCTGGCTGCCGAGAAGCTGGCTGCCGGTACTGATGACGAGGCTTTCTACAAGGCCAAGCTGCAGACCGCTCGCTTCTACTTCGCGCGCATCCTGCCGCGCACCCGTACGCATGTCGAAGCCATGCTGTCGGGCGCCAGCAACCTGATGGAGATGGAAGAAGAGCACTTCGCTCTGGGCTTCTAAGACTGGCTCTGAGCCATCTCTTTCGGTTGAATCACAACGCCGCCCCTCGGGGCGGCGTTGTCGTTTTTGCGCCGGGCACTGAAGGGAATGTCGCATCCTGTCGCTGTTTTCAAGCGTCTAAGCAGGCAGAATGCCTTCATCTCTCGCAAAGGATATCAGCGTGATCCGTCCGGCCAATCTGCGCCTCAGTCATTTCTTCTCGTCGCTGCCCTTGCTGGCCGGTGGGATCGTGGCTGCTCTGCTGCCGGTGCTGAGCGAGTTCTTCATTTCCCTGTTCAACGTATTACCGACACTGCTGTTACTGCTCGGCGGTGCGTTCTGCCTGGTCTATGGCCGTCAGCGGGAAGTTTTCCTGCTGCTGGCGCTGTATGTCGGCTACTTCCTGCTGGATATCCAGGTCGATCACTTTCGTGACAACGGCCAGGTACGGGGCGACGCGGCTCTGGTCTTCCATCTGATCTGCCTGTTGCTGCCGCTGCTTTACGCCCTCTACGGCTGCTGGGAGGAGCGCTCGCACCTGGCGCAGGACATGCTCGCTCGCGCCCTGGTCCTGCTGGCAGTCAGCGCGGTGGCCTTCGGCCTGGCGCGCCGTTATCCACAGGGTATCGCCGACTGGCTGGCACAGATTCACTGGCCGTCGCTGCATGGCGCCTGGATGAACCTGGCGCAACTGGTCTATCTGGCGTTCCTGCTCGCTTTCATCGCTCTGTCAGTGCAGTACCTGCGCAAGCCCAGGCCGCTGCATGCGGCGCAATTGGTGGGGCTGTGCGGTCTGCTGTGGATGTTGCCGCAGGTGTTCATCCTGGCCAACGCGTTGCAGGTGATGATCAGCATGGTGATGCTCATGCTGGTGGCTGCCGTGGCGCACGAGGCCTACCAGATGGCCTTCCGTGACGAGCTCACCGGGCTGCCTGGCCGGCGTGCGCTCAACGAGCGCCTGCAGCGCCTGGGGCGCGACTATGTGATCGCCATGGTCGACGTCGATCACTTCAAGAAATTCAACGATACCCACGGCCATGATGTGGGGGATCAGGTGTTGCGTCTGGTCGCCGGTCAACTGCGCAAGGTTGGCGGTGGCGGCAAGGCCTATCGCTATGGCGGTGAGGAGTTCACCTTGCTGTTTCCCGGCAAGAGTGTGGAGCAATCTCTACCGCACATCGAGGCAGTACGTCTGTCCATCGAGCAGTACCGCATGCAACTGCGTGATCCGCAAAGCCGCCCGCGTGATGACCGTGAAGGCAAGCAGCGCCGGGCCGGCAAGGCCGCCAGCGAGGTGTCGGTGACCGTGAGCATGGGCGTCGCCGAGCGTCAGGCCGAGCAGCGCACGCCGCAGGAAGTGATCAAGGAGGCGGACAAGGCGCTTTACAGCGCCAAGGCCGCAGGACGCAATTGCATCCGTAGCTCCGGACAGCGTCGCGGGGCCGTCAAGCTGGCCTCCGGGAGTGAATAACGGCGCTGGCAGACGAGCGGTCGGCAGGGGCTTTCCTTGTCCTCGGTCAATCAGATAGTTAGTGACCTGGCGTGAACTATTGGTCACAACAAGACCCTATGTGTCTATAAAGTTGTTCAAGTAAACTCGGTCCTCTCACGTAAGTCCGTTTTTGAGGATGTGTCATGGCCGATTACAAAGCCCCCTTGCGCGACATGCGCTTCGTGCTCAATGAAGTATTCGAAGTCTCCAAGCTCTGGGCCGAGCTACCGGCCCTGGCCGAGGTGGTCGATGCCGATACCGCCAGCGCCATCCTGGAAGAAGCTGGCAAGGTCACCGCAGGCAGCATCGCCCCGCTGAACCGCAGTGGTGACGAAGAAGGCTGCTCCTGGGACAACGGTGCGGTGAAAACCCCGGCCGGTTTCCCCGAGGCCTACCAGACCTACGCCGAGGGTGGCTGGGTCGGTGTCGGCGGTTCGCCGGAGTTCGGCGGCATGGGCATGCCCAAGGTGATTGGCGCCCAGGTCGAGGAGATGGTCAATTCGGCCAACCTGTCCTTCGGTCTGTATCCGATGCTGACCGCCGGCGCCTGCCTGTCGATCCTCAACCACGCCAGTGAAGAGCTGAAGGCGCAGTACCTGCCGAACATGTACGCAGGTGTCTGGGCCGGCTCCATGTGCCTGACCGAGCCGCACGCCGGCACCGACCTGGGCATCATCCGCACCAAGGCCGAACCTCAGGCAGATGGCAGCTACAGGATCAGCGGCACCAAGATCTTCATCACCGGCGGTGAGCACGATCTGACCGAGAACATCATCCACCTGGTGCTGGCCAAGCTGCCCGACGCGCCGGCCGGGCCGAAAGGTATCTCGCTGTTCATCGTGCCCAAGGTGATGGTCAATGCCGACGGCTCCCTCGGTGAGAAAAACGCGCTGGGCTGCGGCTCCATCGAGCACAAGATGGGCATCAAGGCTTCGGCCACCTGCGTGATGAACTTCGACGGCGCCACCGGTTACCTGGTCGGCGAAGTGAACAAGGGCCTCAATGCCATGTTCACCATGATGAACTACGAGCGTCTGGGCGTTGGCATCCAGGGCCTGGCGCTGGGCGAGCGCAGCTACCAGAGCGCCATCGAGTATGCCCGCGAGCGCATCCAGAGCCGCGCGCCGACCGGCCCGGTGGCCAAGGACAAAGCGGCCGACCCGATCATCGTGCATCCAGACGTACGCCGCATGCTGCTGACCATGAAGGCGCTGAACGAGGGCGGCCGGGCCTTCTCCAGCTATGTCGCCATGCAGCTGGACACCGCCAAGTACAGCGAGGACAAGGAAATCGCCAAGCGCGCCGATGAGCTGGTGGCGCTGCTGACCCCGGTGGCCAAGGCCTTCCTCACCGACATGGCGCTGGAAACCACCGTGCATGGCCAGCAGATCTTCGGTGGCCACGGCTTCATCCGTGAGTGGGGCCAGGAGCAGCTTGTTCGGGATTGCCGTATCACCCAGATCTACGAAGGCACCAATGGCATCCAGTCGCTGGACCTGATGGGGCGCAAGATCGTTGGCAGCGGTGGCAGCTTCTACAAGCATCTGGCCGACGAGATCAAAGGCTTCATCGCTGCGGCCGATGCCAATCTCGACGAGTTCACCAAGCCACTGGCAGCCGCCGTGCAGAACCTTGATGAGTTGACTGCCTGGGTACTGGATCGTGCGAAGAACAACCCCAACGAGATCGGAGCGGCCTCGGTGGAGTACCTGCAGGTGTTCGGCTACACCGCCTATGCCTACATGTGGGCCTTGATGGCACGTGCTGCGCTGGGCAAGGAAGCGCAGGACGAGTTCTACGCCAGCAAGCTGGGCACCGCGCGCTTCTACTTCGCTCGCCTACTGCCGCGCATTCACTCGCTGAGTGCGTCGGTCAAGGCCGGTAGCGAGTCGCTGTATCTGCTGGATGCTGCGCAGTTCTGACGTTCAGTCGCGTTCGATGAAAGCCCCGGCCAGCGTGCCGGGGTTTTTGTTTCAGAAGCAAATGCGAAAGGAGTCATTGGCAGGCTCGATTGCATTCTCGATAATGATCTGTAAGCGTTATGGTATAACGTTGCCTATCGAATGTTTACCGTTCGACACGCCATTGCGTCAGCGCGCGCATTATTTGATCTGCCCAGAGGTTTTCATGAAGGTGTCCCGCCATCCATTGGCTTGGGCCGTTGCTGTCGGTCTGTTGCCTGCTGTTCCAGTTCTTGCTGCTAATCAGCCGGTCGAGTTGGAGTCCACCGTAATCAGTGCCAGCCCATTGGCGGGTTCCGCCGCCCGAATGACCACGCCGGCCGCCGTGCTTGAAGGCGACGAGCTGATCGAGCGGCGTCAGGCGACGCTGGGCGGTACGCTGGACCTGCTGCCCGGTGTGCGCGGCAGTTCATTCGGCGCGGGCGCCAGTCGTCCGGTGATCCGGGGACAGGATGGTGCGCGGGTCAAGGTGCTTTCCGACGGCGTCGATGTGCTCGATGCTTCGACCATCAGCCCGGACCATGCGGTCACTGTCGAGCCCATGCTGATCGAGCGTATCGAGGTGCTCAAGGGGCCGGCCACCCTGCTTTACGGCGGTGGTGCCATCGGTGGCGTGGTCAATATCATCGACAAGAAAATCCCGACGCAGGTTCCGGCTGATGGCTATGAAGGCGAGCTGGAGTGGCGCGGCAATACGGCGGCCAACGAAAGTGCCGGCGTGTTCGGTCTGACGGTCGGCAGCGGCAACTTCGCGGCGCGTGTCGAGGGCCTCAAGCGCAATGCCGACGAATACGAGATTCCCGGTGCCGAGGGTGATCCGCGTTCGAACAAGCAGGTCGGTTCCTACAACGATACCGAAACGGGCACGCTCGGCGGCAGTTGGGTCGGTGAGCGTGGCTATCTGGGGCTGGCGCACACCTGGCAGAAGAATCGTTACGGACTGCTGGCGCACGAGCATGCCGACTGCCACACCCATGGCCCCGGTAACTGGCACTGCGTGGATGGCCATGATCACGGGCACGGGGGCCACGACGACCACGACCACGACGACCATGGCGAAGGCGTGCCCTATATCGACATGGATCAGAAACGCTGGGACCTGCGTGGCGAGCTCAGTGACCCGTTTGCCGGTTTCGAAAGCGCACGCCTGCGTGTCGGCCACAGCGATTACGAGCACCGCGAAATTGAGGGGGGCACTGCGTCGACGACCTTCAACAACAAGGCCACCGACGCACGTGTCGAGCTGACCCACGCGCCGGTGTTCGGCTGGCGTGGAGTGATGGGTGTGCAGACCCTGCGCCGTGACTTCGAGGCGCTGGGCGAAGAGGCCTATGTGCCGCCGACGCTGACTCGAAATCACGCGCTGTTCCTGCTCGAGGAATACAGCCTGAATGACTGGCGATATGAGCTGGGGCTGCGTCACGAGTGGCAGCGCATCGACGTCGACAGCGACCAGTCCAATGCCCGTCACCGTGGCACCTCTGTTTCCGCTGGCGCGGTCTGGACCTTCGCGCCGCAGTACTCGCTGGGCTTCTCGCTGTCGCGCTCGCAGCGCCTGCCGACCGCCGAGGAGCTGTATGCCAATGGGCCGCACGCGGCGACGCGCACCATTGAGCTGGGTAATCCGGATCTGGATGAAGAAACTGCACACAACGCCGAGCTGACCCTGCGTAAGTTCGCTGGGCGCACCACCTTTAGCCTGAGCGTCTATCGCAACCAGGTCAGCGACTATATCTACGCGGCAGACAGCGGTCATTCACCCGGTGCCGGCTATCGCGAAATCGAGTACCGGCAACACGACGCAGTGCTGACCGGTGCCGAAGGTGAGGTGCGCTTCCAGGCCACTGATGCCTTTGCCATGACCCTGTTCGGTGATCACGTGCGTGGCAAGTTGCGTCAGGGTGGCGGTGACCTGCCACGTATTCCGGCAGACCGCCTTGGTGTGCGCCTGGATCAGGCGTTCACCTCGGCCATCGACGGTCAGTTGGAGTTCTATCGGGTGCAGCGCCAGAGTGATAGCGCGGACTACGAGGGTGATACCGGCGGCTATAACATGCTCGGTGCCGGCGTCGGCTATCGCGGTAACCTCGGCCGGACCGACTACAAGGTCTATCTGCGCGGTGACAACCTGCTCGACAGCAAGGCCCGTGAACACACTTCGTTCATCAAGGATGAGGTGCTGCTACCCGGTCGCAACCTGACGCTGGGCATGCGCTTGACCTTCTGAGTGCGTTGATTGGAGGGGGCGGTGCCTTTGAATGCCGACCTGCTCCCCTCCCTCTCCTCCGTTTCGCGGCGCCGCCCTGGCGCCGTCGCCTTGTTCGACCTCCGTCCGGATGATTCGACAAGGCGTTATGTATATACAATATGGATAGTTCTCATACCTTCCCCAAGTCTCAGCAGACTTTCGTGTCCGGTTCTGTCTGATTCCGGTCTTAAGGACTGGGAGGGGCTTGACGGCGTCTGTCCTGCCTCATATTGTATATACAAATTGCAGGTGGAGGCTTCCATGTCAGTGCATTCCCATTCACGGCTGTTGTGGCGTGACGTGCAGCTCTTCGATGGGCTGATGCAGCTGGACGAGGCGATGACCGTGCTTGTCGAGAACGGCCGCATTGCCGGCCTGTGGCCGTCGCGCAGTTTCGACGAGATGCAGGCTCAGGACGCTGTCGAAGCTGGGCGCGGCGGCGTGATGACGCCTGGCCTGGTTGACTGCCACACCCACCTGATCTATGCCGGTAACCGCGCCGTCGAGTTCGAGCAGCGCCTTGAAGGCGCGAGCTACGAAGAGATCGCCCGCGCCGGTGGCGGCATTCTCAGCAGCGTGCGCGCCACTCGTGCAGCGAGCGAGGACGAACTGATCGCCGCCAGCCTGCCGCGTCTCGATGCGCTGCTGGCCGATGGTGTGACCACGGTGGAGATCAAGTCCGGCTACGGCCTGACCGTCGACAGCGAGTTGAAGATGCTGCGCGTGGCCCGCCGTCTCGGTGAACTGCGCCCGGTGCGTGTGCTGACCACGCTGCTCGGTGCCCATGCTTTGCCGCCGGAATATGCCGGGCATGCCGACGACTACGTGAGCCTGGTCTGCGAGGAGATGATTCCGGCTGCCGCCCGTGAAGGGCTCGCCGATGCAGTGGATGTGTTCTGCGAAGGCATCGGCTTTTCCCTGGCGCAGTGCGAGCGCATCTATCAGGCGGCCAAGGCGCATGGCCTGGCGATCAAGGCGCATGCCGAGCAACTGTCCAATCTCGGTGGCAGTGCCCTGGCTGCACGTTACGGCGCGCTGTCAGCCGACCATATCGAATACCTGGATGAGGACGGCGTGCGCGCCATGGCCGAGGCCGGCACAGTCGCCGTGCTGTTGCCCGGCGCCTTCCATGTGCTGCGCGAAACCCAGCTGCCGCCCATCGAGCTGCTGCGCCAGTACGGTGTGCCGATGGCCGTGGCCAGCGACGCCAACCCCGGCACCTCGCCGATCTGCATGCCCACGCTGATGGCCAACCTGGCCTGCACCCTGTTCCGGCTGACCCCGCGCGAGGCCCTGGCCGGCATGACCGCCCATGGCGCCCGCGCCCTCGGCCTGCCCGAGTTGGGGCGCATCGTCGTCGGCGCCCCGGCGGACCTGTGCCTGTGGGATATCCAGCAACCGGCCGAGTTGGCCTACGCGGTGCAAGCCGGGCGCCTGCGTCAGCGCGTGTTCAAGGGTGCTATCAGCTATGACAAAGGGGTCATCACTCATGCTCGCTGATCGTCACAGCATGGCCGCCTGGAGCGGTCGTACCGACCCGGAAAGCGACAGCGCGCGCTGGCACCAGCGCATCCGCGCACTCACTGAAGACAGTCAGCCGGGCCTGGCTCTGCTCGGCTTCGCCTGCGACGAGGGTGTGCGCCGCAACCATGGCCGCGTCGGTGCTGCCGCTGCGCCCCAGGGCGTGCGCAAGGCGCTGGCCAACCTGGCCTGGCACCGTCAGGCGCCGGCCTACGATGCTGGCGACGTCGTCTGTGAGGATGGTGACCTGGAAGCAGCACAGGCTCGCCTCGGTCGCAATGTCTGCGCGCTTTTGGATGCCGGCCACCTGCCCGTGGTTATCGGCGGCGGTCATGAGGTGGCCTTCGGTAGCTGGTCGGGACTGGCCGAACACCTGAGCGGGCAGGCCGCCCCACGTATCGGCATCGTCAACTTCGACGCGCACTTCGACCTGCGCGACCCGGCCCACATACATTCCTCCGGTACCCCCTTCGCACAGATCGCCGAACAGTGCGCGGCGCGCGGCTGGCCGTTCCGCTATGCCTGTCTGGGCGTCAGCCGCGCCAGCAACACCCGCGCGCTGTTCGCCCGCGCCGCCGAACTGGACGTGCTGGTGCGCGAGGATCACGAGATTCGTGAATCGACCCTCGATGCTATCGGCGCCGACCTGGACGCCTTCGCTGCCAATTGCGACGCGCTCTACCTGACCCTCGACATCGACGTGCTGCCGGCCTGCGAGGCGCCGGGCGTCAGCGCACCGGCCGCGCGTGGCGTGCGTCTGGAACTGCTCGAGCCGCTGCTCGAACGGCTCAAGGCCAGCGGCAAGCTGCGCCTGGCTGACCTGGCCGAGATCAATCCGCAATACGACATCGACAACCGTACCGCCAAGGTGGCGGCGCGACTGATTCATCTGCTCAGCCTCTGAGCACCGAACAACAAGAGGAAAACGCTGTGACCACCAAGTACCGCGATATCGAAATCCGCGCCCCGCGCGGCACCACGCTCACCGCCAAGAGCTGGCTGACCGAGGCGCCGCTGCGCATGCTGATGAACAACCTCGACCCGGACGTGGCCGAGAATCCCAAGGAGCTGGTGGTGTATGGCGGTATCGGCCGCGCCGCGCGCAACTGGGAGTGCTATGACAAGATCGTCGAGAGCCTGACCAACCTGAATGACGACGAGACCCTGCTGGTGCAATCCGGCAAGCCGGTCGGCGTGTTCAAGACCCATAGCAACGCGCCGCGCGTGCTGATCGCCAACTCCAACCTGGTGCCGCACTGGGCGAGCTGGGAGCACTTCAACGAGCTGGATGCCAAGGGCCTGGCCATGTACGGCCAGATGACCGCCGGTAGCTGGATCTACATCGGCAGCCAGGGCATCGTCCAGGGCACCTACGAAACCTTCGTCGAAGCCGGTCGCCAGCACTACGCCGGCAACCTCAAAGGCCGCTGGGTGCTGACCGCAGGCCTGGGTGGCATGGGTGGCGCCCAGCCGCTGGCCGCCACCCTGGCCGGCGCCTGCTCGCTGAACATCGAGTGCCAGCAGACCAGCATCGACTTCCGCCTGCGCAGCCGCTACGTCGACGAGCAGGCCACTGACCTCGACGACGCCCTGGCGCGTATCGCCAAGTACACCGGCGAAGGCAAGGCCATCTCCATCGCTCTGCTGGGCAACGCCGCCGAGATCCTGCCGGAGCTGGTACGCCGTGGCGTGCGCCCGGACATGGTCACCGACCAGACCAGCGCCCACGATCCGCTCAATGGCTACCTGCCGATCGGCTGGAGCTGGGCCGAGTACAAGGATCGTGCAGCCACCGATCCGGCTGGCGTGGTCAAGGCCGCCAAGCAGTCCATGGCCGTGCACGTGCAGGCCATGCTCGACTTCCAGAAGATGGGCGTGCCGACCTTCGACTACGGCAACAACATCCGCCAGATGGCCAAGCAAGAGGGCGTGAGCAATGCCTTCGACTTCCCCGGGTTCGTCCCGGCTTACATCCGTCCGCTGTTCTGCCGCGGTGTCGGCCCGTTCCGCTGGGCGGCGCTGTCCGGCAACCCCGAGGACATCTACAAGACCGACGCCAAGGTCAAGGAATTGATCCCGGACGATGCCCACCTGCACCGCTGGCTGGACATGGCCCGCGAGCGCATCTCGTTCCAGGGGCTGCCGGCGCGTATCTGCTGGGTCGGCCTGGGCCTGCGCGCCAAGCTCGGCCTGGCGTTCAACGAGATGGTGCGTTCGGGTGAGCTGAGCGCGCCCATCGTCATCGGCCGTGACCACCTGGACAGCGGCTCGGTATCGAGTCCCAACCGCGAGACCGAAGCGATGCAGGATGGCTCCGATGCCGTGTCCGACTGGCCGCTGCTCAACGCCCTGCTCAACACCGCCAGCGGTGCGACCTGGGTCTCGCTGCACCATGGCGGTGGCGTGGGCATGGGCTTCTCCCAGCATTCGGGTATGGTCATCGTCTGCGATGGCACCGACGAAGCTGCCGCGCGCATTGCCCGCGTGCTGACCAACGACCCGGGTACCGGTGTGATGCGTCACGCCGACGCCGGTTACCAGATCGCCATCGATTGCGCCAAGGAGCAGGGTTTGAATCTGCCGATGATCGGCTGAGAGCATGTCCAAAGTCTGCTGCGCGTCGGCCAAACGGCGTTGCAAACGACTTCGGACTGCTCATTTACAGCTCGTAAACTCCGCGTCCTCAGCCATTTGCGCCACCGTTTGGCTCTAGCTCGCGAGACTTTGAACACGCTCTTTGGAAGAACACTTGATGAATACCCTGAACCTGAAACCCGGCCACCTGACCCTGGCCGACCTGCGCTCTGCCTACCAGGCCCCCGTGCAACTGCGTCTGGACGCCAGCGCCCACGAGGCCATCGACGCCAGCGTCGCCTGCGTCAACCAGATCATCGCCGAGGGCCGCACCGCCTATGGCATCAACACCGGTTTCGGCCTGCTGGCCTCGACCCGCATCGCCAACGACGACCTGGAAAAGCTGCAACGCTCGCTGGTGCTGTCGCATGCCGCCGGCATTGGCGAGCCGCTGGAGGACGCCATGGTGCGCCTGATCATGCTGCTGAAGATCAACAGCCTGGCGCGCGGCTTCTCCGGTATCCGCCGCAAGGTGATCGACGCGCTGATCACCCTGGTCAACGCCGAGGTCTACCCGCACATTCCGTTGAAAGGCTCGGTCGGTGCCTCCGGTGACCTGGCGCCGCTGGCGCACATGTCGCTGGTGCTGCTCGGCGAAAGCCAGGCGCGACACAAGGGCCAATGGCTGCCGGCCACCGAGGCGCTGGCCATCGCCGGCCTGGAGCCGATGACCCTGGCCGCCAAGGAGGGCCTGGCCCTGCTCAACGGCACTCAGGTGTCCACTGCCTATGCCCTGCGCGGACTGTTCGAGGCCGAAGACCTGTACGCCGCTGCCAGCGTCTGCGGCGCGCTGAGCGTCGAGGCGCTGCTGGGCTCGCGCTCGCCTTTCGATGCACGCATTCATGCTGCCCGTGGTCAGCGCGGGCAGATCGACGCGGCGGCGGCGTTCCGTCACCTGCTCGGCGACAGCAGTGAGATCGGCCGCTCCCACGTCGACTGCGACAAGGTGCAGGACCCGTATTCGCTGCGCTGCCAGCCGCAGGTCATGGGCGCTTGCCTGACCCAGCTGCGTCAGGCTGCAGAAGTGCTCGGCGTCGAGGCCAACGCCGTGTCGGATAACCCGCTGGTGTTCGCCGCCGAGGGCGAAGTGATTTCCGGTGGCAACTTCCACGCCGAGCCGGTGGCCATGGCCGCCGACAATATCGCCCTGGCCATCGCCGAGATCGGCTCGCTGTCCGAGCGCCGTGTATCGCTGATGATGGACAAGCACATGTCGCAACTGCCGCCGTTCCTGGTGGCCAATGGCGGCGTGAACTCCGGCTTCATGATCGCCCAGGTCACCGCTGCGGCACTCGCCAGCGAGAACAAGGCACTGTCTCACCCGCACAGCGTCGACAGTCTGCCGACTTCGGCGAACCAGGAAGACCACGTTTCCATGGCCCCGGCTGCCGGCAAGCGCCTGTGGGACATGGCCGCCAACACCCGTGGCGTGCTTGCCGTGGAATGGCTCGGCGCCTGCCAGGGCCTGGATTTCCGTGAAGGGCTAAAGAGCACCCCTGCGTTGGAACAGGCACGTCAGGCGCTGCGCGCCAAGGTGCCGTATTACGTCGAAGACCGCTTCTTCGCCCCGGACATCGCTGCAGCCGATGCACTGCTCGCCGAGCGCGTGCTGACGCCGCTGCTGCCGGCCGGCATGTTGCCTTCGGTAGACTGAGCCGCAATCCGGGGTCCTGGTTTCGGGGCTCCCGGATTTCATCCGGGCTACGGCGCTGGGAGCGGAGTGGTTCGCTCCGCTATCATCCGCGCACCGGGCATTTCCAAGGAGCAGTCGTGACCAGTCCCACCCCGCGCTACAAGGCCATCGAGGATTTTCTCCTCGAGCGCATTCACGGCGGTGCCTATCCGGTCAATCATCAGATTCCGCCCGAGGAACAGCTGGCGCGCGACTTCGCCGTCAGCCGCATGACTGCCAACAAGGCGATCCAGAATCTGGTGCAGAAGGGCTACCTGGTGCGTCAGGCCGGGCTTGGCACCTTCGTCACCGACCGCAAGGCCGAGTCGCCGCTGCACGAGGTGATGAACATCGCCAGCGAAGTGCGTGGTCGCGGCCATGCCTACAGCAATACCGTGGTGCGTTGCGAGGCCATCGCCGCCGATGATGAGGTGGCCCTGCGTCTGGGGCTGCGCCTGGGCGGGGAGGTGTTTCACAGCATCCTCGTGCACCTGCAGGACGATCTGCCGATCCAGCTCGAGGACCGCTTCGTCAACCCGCGCTGGGTACCGCATTACCTGCAGAGCGACTTCACCCAGGTCACGCCCAACGAGGTGCTGGTCGCCAGTTGCCCGATCTCGGATGTCGAGCATGTGGTTGAAGCGGTGCTGGTGGATGCGCGCACGGCCGAGCTGCTGCAGATCGACCCGGCCATGCCTTGCCTGAGCGTGATTCGCCGCACCTGGTCGGACGATCACCTGATCAGCTATGCACGGCTGATCCATCCCGGTGACCGCTATAAGCTGCGTTCGCTGCACAAGCGCAGAGGGTAGTCTGTCCACAAACCGTAGGAGCCGGCTTGCCGGCGATCCGCAGTGGTTTCGTCGCGGCTAAAGCCCCTCCCACAGTGAGCAGGGTCAATCGCGGATCAGTTGATCCACCAACGCGGGATCGTCGATAAAGCGATTGCGGGTGCCCTGCAGGATCTCGATCTTGTCGTTGCGTGCCTTTTCCTCGGCATCAGCCGGGTCCATGCGGTGCCAGGCCTTGTACATCGGCGTGAGGCCGACGATGGGCAGGTCGTACTCGACATGCATGTAGAAGATCGCTCTGGCGATGTTGCCCTTGGCTTCGTCACGCGGCTCCACCAGCTGGAAGCTGGCTTTCATGTCGCAGCCTATGTCGGCGAACTTGCTCGGTACGTCTTCGGCCAGTTCGGCGAACTGGGCGTTGCGTCGTGCCAGCTCCACGCGGCTGAGCGCCGGGTAGTGGTTATGCAGGTCGGCGGCGATGTACGGATAGCGCGGATTCATGATGGTGCATTGGCGGTCGGTGACGCAGCGCATCGCGCTCTTGAGCTGCTTGCTGCTGTAGATCGGGCTGGCAGTCAGGGTGCCGCTTTCGCGGGCGAAGGTCTGGCCGCAATAGAGCGTGGTGCCGCCATTACCGTAGAGATCCTGCCAGAACGCCTGATCGATGGCCTGTTTGACATCGCCCAGTTGGGTCTGGCCATTGGCCAGGGAGAACGTGCTGATGCAGGTTGCCAGGCAACCGAGAAGCAAGGTGACTGCGCGCATACTCTAGCCCCAGTGACCACCGTTGTCGGAGTCTGTTGTTTTTGTAGGACAAGATGGAGTCTAGCAAGACGCACGTCGCAAAAAACATGGCTAAATGCTTTCTCCCAACCCAGGATCGCCACAGCAAAGTCGAGCGGCTGAAAGAGGGAGAGCTCGTGTAAGCCATTGCTTACACGATGTCACGTGTTTTGCCACTGTCGGTCGATCAGGTACGAGCGTACTATGCCGCTTATGGATTCAGCGCAGGAAGCGCCTAGACGAACAAGGACACGCTGGACAGCCGCCAGGATGGTGAGCAGATCAAGGATGTCAGGACTACAGTCTGCAAGGCCCCGCGAACGCGGGGTTTTCTTTTTTGGGCGTTCGCCCATCCCCGCTCGATCCCCTCCGAATCGCCTCAACAGGGTGCGCGCCATCAACCCAGCAACTGACGCAGCGCACTGGGTGACAGACCGGTCCAGCGTTTGAACGAGCGGCGGAAGTTGGTGCTGTCGTGGAACTGCAGGTAGGCGGCCACTTCGTCATTGCTGTAGCCCTTGACCCGGTACAGGTGCAGCGCCACGTGCTTGCGCACCAGATCGAGTTGCTCCTGAAAGTGGCTGTCGTGCTTGCCCAGCTTGCGCTTGAGAGTGGCCGGGCTCATGGCGAAGGTGTGCGCCACCTTGTCCAGATTAGGCGTCTCGCGAATCTGCTCGTGCAGGTGATCGTAAAGGCGATCGAGCAGGCTGGCGGAGAATCCCAGCGCCTCCAGTTGCGTCAGGCTCTGTTGCTCGGCCACCTGTCCGGCGGTGAGAGAAGCGCCTGGCCAGGGGCGGGCCAGGTATTCACGCGGCAGGCTCATCATGTCCACCTGGCGTGCGAACGCCACGTCTTCTCCCAGGTGCACCCAATACTGTTCGATGTAGCGTGGCTGCTCGTGAGCGAATTCGAACTGCCAGGGCAGGCGTTCGCCAGCCAGCCAGCGGCTGCAGGAGGCCAGGGCGGTCATGCTCGCCTCGAGCAGAAAGCGGCGTTGCTCGCCGCAGCCGCAGGCATCCAGCCAGACGATGTAGATGCGCTGTTCGTCGAGCAGCAGGCGCGGCGCTAGCAGCGGGCTGAGCAGGGCGCGCAGACGTGTCAGCAACTCCAGCGCCTGCTGCAGGTTGCCGGCTTGCTGCAGGGCCTGGCTGGCGGCGCCGTAGTGGCCAGGCAGCAGGCGCTGGCCGAACAGGAAGCTGCTGTCGTCGGCGTCCAGCAGGCGCCGCGTGTTGTCGATCAGTTGCAGAAACTGCTGTGGGCTGATGCGCGCCTGACCGCTGAGAATGTCTTCGTGGAACAGGCCGCTGCCGCGCAGCAGGCGATGGCTGTCCAGCTCGCGGGCCAGAGCCAGATCGAGCAGCAATGCTGGTTGGTGGTGGGCGGCGATGAAGCGGCTGTCGCGTTCGTACCAACTGCCCTTGATGGTCATGGCGTCTTCCTCAGGCGCGCTTGGCAGATGGCGTTTGCTTGGCCCGCGCCAGGGCCAGGTTGAGGCGCTTGAGCAGGCTGTCGCCGTCCTCGTCCTGCGCCAGCACGCTGGCCACGCTGGCCGACAGCTGCAGGCGCTCGCCGTTGCGGCTGCTACGGTAGGCAAGGTGGCGTACGGCGTCCTGCAGCTCGATGGCGATCTGTTGCGCCTGTTGCGCGCCGGTGCCTGGCAGCAGCACGACGAAACGGTCGCCAGCCAGGCGGCAGAGCAGGTCCTGGCGGCGCAGGTTGAGCAGCAGCAACTGGGTCAGGCTCTGCAGCACCCGATCACCCTCGGCGTGGCCGTGCTCGCGATTGAGGCGGTCGAAGCCATCCAGGTCGAGAATCGCCAGGGCCAGCGGCTGGCCTTCGGCGCGGCTTTGCTGCAGCGCCTGCTGTACTTGCAGGCGCAGGTACTCGGCGCCGCCCAGTGGGGTGAGCTTGTCGAACAGGCGGTGTTCGCGAAACAGCCGCTCGCGCTTTTCCATCTGCGCGCTGATCGCCAGCTGCTCGCGGTGCCAGTGGTAGATGCCCAGGGTCATGAGGATGAAGCCTACCGGCATCGGCCCGGACTCCAGCCACTTGTCCCAGTTGGCGCTGGCCGGCAGTTGCACGAACTCGTCCACCGAGTCCATCCACAGCGAGAGGAACAGGCAGGCCAGGCCGCAGAACAGCAGGTTGGTCACCCGGCCGGCCGGGCGGCTTTTCAGCAACAGGCCGATCCACAGCAGCACCAGTAGCGCCGAGCCACCTTCGCCGAGGATATCGGTCCAGTTCCATTCGCTGACGGGTTTGATATGGCCGGCGATCAGGTGAGCGAGCAGGCCGAGGTTGGCCAGCAGCAAGAGGCCGGCGAGTTTCCAGGCATGCAGTTTCAGCAGGGGTGGCATCGGCGGTGCTCCGCGGGCTTCGATGGCGGCAGCAGAACAGATGCCCATGACACTTTGGTTGCAGCCGGGGAGGTCGATTCGGCTCAGGGCAGTTGCACGATTTTTTGCTGCGCACGGCCGTAGGGTGCGCCGCGCGCACCAACCCCGCGGCCGTTCAGGCGCCACACACCACTTGCCACGAGCAGGCAGCCCGCCGTCGAGGCGCGCCGCGTCAGGTCATTTCGGCTCATCTGCCGCCGATAGTGCCGCTAAAACCCGGGTATTTGCGCTGTTCGCTCCAGGTCTGTCACAGAAGCGTCATTCGCCCCACCTAGCTTGCGCCTCCAGCGAGCCGGCCCCGTGCCGGTAGATTTCACTCTTGGGGAGAGCAGGCCATGCGCCTAGGTCACAGCAGCACCCGCCATGCGGGCTTTCGTATCAGCACCCTGGCGCTGGCCATCGCCGCCAGTACCGTCGTCCTGGCCGAGGAGCCGGTGCTCCTCGAACACGTCGAGGTGGTCGGCCAGGCGGTGAGCATCGACAAGGCGTTGCAGGATCAGCGCCGCTCCGACAGTGTCACCAGCGTGGTGCATGCCGACGGCATCGGCCAGTTGCCGGACGACAACGCCGCCGAGGCACTGCAGCGTATTCCCGGCCTGTCGGTGGAGCGCGACCAGGGCGAGGGCCGCTTCGTCAGCGTGCGCGGCATCGGCCCGGACCTGAACAGCGTGACCATCAATGGCACCTTGGTGCCCTCGCCGGAGAGCGACCGCCGCGCGGTGGCCCTGGACGTACTGCCGTCCGAGTTGGTGCAGTCGCTGTCGGTGGTCAAGACCCTGACTCCGGACATGGACGCCAACTCCCTCGGCGGCACCGTGCAAGTGGAAAGCCTGTCGGCCTTCGACCACGACGGTCTGTTCTACACCCTCAGCGGCGAGGCCAGCCATGACGACAACAGCAGCCAGACCAGCCCGAAATTCTCCGGCGCGATCAGCGAGCGCTTCAGTCTCGGCGACGGTATCGACAACTTCGGCGTGGCCGCGGCGCTGAGCTGGCAAAAACGCGATTTCGCTTCGGACAACGTGGAGACCGGCGGTGCCTGGGACTTCAGCGACGGTGCCAGGCTCGAAGAGCTGGAACAGCGCGCCTACGACATCCGCCGTGAGCGCACCGGCTTCGGCCTGAACTTCGACTACAAGCCGGACGACGCCTCCAGTTACTACCTGCGTACTCTCTACAGCCGCTACAAGGACACGGAAACGCGCAACGCCGCCGGCGTCGGGTTCGCCGACGCGCAGTTGCCCGGTGAGACTGGCGAGGCCGAAGGCTGGCGTGAGCTGAAAAGCCGTGAAGAAACCCAGCAGATCCAGTCCTACGTGTTCGGCGGCGAGCGCAGCCTGGGCCTGTGGACGGTCAGCGGCCAGCTTGGCTACAGCAAGGCCAGCGAGAAGACCCCGGAAGGCATCGCCGGCGCCACCTTCGAGGGCAACGACGACTTTGCCGATGTCGGCTTCGGCGGCACGCGCAAGCCGAAGCTGAACATCGGTTCGGATTTCTACGACCCGGCCAACTTCACCCTCGACGAAGTGGCGTGGGAGAAGCAGAAGACCACTGACACCGAAAAGAACATCAAGCTCGACCTTGCCCGCGACTACGAGCTAAGTGGCTATGCGGCACAGGCCAAGTTCGGTGGCAAGCTCAGCCGGCGCAAGAAGGACAACGACCTGGAGGCCTGGGTCTATGAGGATCTGGGCGACTTCGGCCTGACGGACGAGCAGCTTAACCTCGGCCAGTTCGTCAAGGGCGAGGTCGACTACGGTCTCGGCCGCTTCGGCCCGGGCATCAGCGCGAAGGCCATCGAGCGTCTGCTCGCCGGGCTGAACAAAGCCGACTTCTATGACGAGGAAGAATCACGCATCAACGACTTCTCGATGCGCGAGGACATCAACGCCGCCTACCTGATGAACAGCGTCGACATCGACGACTGGCGCTTTATCGCCGGCATGCGCTACGAGGGCACCGAGTTCGAGGCCAAGGGCACCGGCCTGCGCGACGATGCCTACGAGTCGATCAGCAGCCGCAAGCGCTACGACCACTGGCTGCCGGGCTTGCACGCACGCTATCAGCTCGATGCCAGCACGCAGATCCGCGCCGCCTGGACCAACTCGGTGGTGCGCCCGACCTTCGGCCAGCTGGCGCCAGGTTTCGTCATCGACGGTGACGAGGCCAGTTTCGGCAACCCCAACCTCAAGCCGCTGGAGTCGAGCAACTTCGACCTCGGTATTGAGCGCTACCTAGGCCGCGCCGGGGTGGTCTCGGCTTTCGCCTTCTACAAGGATATCGACAATTTCGTCTATGCCACGGACCTGGCCGGCAGCGGCGCCTGGGCCGATTTCAGCGAGGCCAATACCTTCGCCAACGGCACCAGCGCCAAGCTCTACGGCATCGAGCTGGCCTACTCGCAGAAGTTCGAGTGGCTGCCGGCACCCTGGAACGGCCTGCTGCTGGGCGCCAACGCCACCTTCAGCCGCTCCGATGCGCGCATTGAAGGCCAGGGCAGCAAGCGCAGCATCGACCTGCCGAACCAGTCCGACCAGGTTGGCAACCTGACCCTGGGCTGGGAGAACGACCAGCTCAGCCTGCGTCTGGCGGCCAACTACAAATCGAGGTACCTGGCCGAGGTGGCGGCTGTGGACGACAAGGCCCATGACCTCTATGCCGATGCTCAGCTGTTCGTCGATTTCAGCGCCGGGTACTTCCTCAGCGACAACCTGCAGCTCAAGTTCGAGGCGCAGAACATCACGGACGAGTCTTATTACCTCTACACCGGCAACCGTCGCTACAACGCCCAGTACGAGGAATACGGCCCGACCTACACGCTCGGCCTGACCTTTACCCACTTCTAAAAGCTCTGCCCTGCGCGCCCGCCGGGCAGCGCAGGGCGACCCGTACAAGGATCGCCCCTGTAATGAACCGTGTTATTACCCCTTCGCCCCTGGCTCTCGCTCTACTCGCCAGTGTCCTGCTCCTCGCTGGTTGTGAGCCACAGGCGCAGGCCGTCCAGGCCCAGCCCTCTGCGGACGAGGCTGCGCCGCTGGCACCACAGGCCTGGCAGCCTGCCACCGAGATTGCTGTCGAAGACCTGCAACTGCTGACCGACACCACGTTCTGGCCGGGTGCGCGCTACCTGCTCAGCAGCGAGAAGCAGGGCCTCTACCTGCTCGATGAACAGGGCGCCAAGCTGGCTCATCTGCCCGGTCGCTTCGGCGCCCTGGATCAGCGCGTCGATGCCGAGGGCCTGCTGCTGGCCAGTGTCGACATCGACCGTCAGCAGCCCGTGCTGGTGGCGCTGCGCGGTGCCGAGCGGCGCTGGGGGGCGCCGGTATATCTGCCGCGCGCCAGCTTCAAGGTGGACGGCCTGTGCCTGTCGCGCGACGAGGCCGACAACCAGTTCCTGTTCCTGGTCGGCGAAGAGGGCATTGGCGAACAGTGGTTGGTGGCCCAGGGCCTGCAGCCGCTGGCCGAGCCGCGCCTGGTGCGGCGCCTGAGCCTGCCGCCGGCCAGCGAGCATTGCCGCGTCGATGACGCTGCCGAGCTGCTCTACGTAAACGAGGAAAACGTCGGCCTGTGGGCCTACGCCGCCCACGCCGAGGCCGACCTGACCCGCCAGCCAGTGGGCCTGCGTCAGCCGTTCGGTGATATCGCCGAGGCCATGGCCGGCATGGCCGTGATTCCTGCTGGCGTGCTTGCCCTCGACCCCGAGGCCGGCGTGCTGCACCGCTACAGCCGCCAGGGCAAAGGCTGGCGCGCCGAGGCGCCGCTGCCGCTGGCTGGGCTGGAGGAGCCTGAGCGCCTCAGTGCGCGGGTGGTCGAGGGCGGTCTGCAATTGCTGATCGGCGACGACCGTGGCCTGCACCGTGCTCAGCTCGACTGGCTGCCGGAGCCACCGGCGCCGATCAGAGCGCTGCCGGTGCTGACGTCGCTGGTACAGACCGACGAGGTGCCGAGCCTGGGCGACGCCGCCGACGACCCGGCGATCTGGCTGCACCCGGACGAGCCGAGCCGTAGTCGCGTGCTGGGCACCGACAAGCAGGGCGGCCTGCTGGTCTACGACCTGCAGGGCAAGCAGCTGCAGGACCTGCGCGTCGGCCGGGTCAACAACGTCGACCTGCGCCCGGGTTTTCGCCTCGGCAGTGCCACGGTGGACCTGGCCGTAGCCAGCCACCGCGACCACAACAGCCTGCAGTTCTTCGCCATCGACCGCGCCAGCGGCGAGCTCAGTGATCTCGGCCAGGCGCCGACCGAACTGACCGATATCTACGGCCTGTGCCTGTTCCAGGAGCCCGGCGGCGCAATCCACGCCATCGCCAACGACAAGGACGGCACCTTTGTGCAGTACCGCCTGGACGGCAGCAGCGGCCGTGTACAGGCCACCTTGGCGCGCCAGTTCAAGGTCGCTAGCCAGCCAGAAGGCTGCGTCGCCGATGACCGTAACCAGCGCTTGTTCGTCGGCGAGGAGGATGTCGCTGTGTGGGCTCTGGATGCTGGCGCAGAGGTGCCGGCCGAGCTGCAGCAGGTAATCGGTGTCGGCGACGTGGTGCACGCCGATATCGAGGGTTTGGCCTTTTACCAGGGCGAGCAGCGCGACTACCTGGTGATCTCCAGTCAGGGCAACGACAGCTATGTGGTGCTCGACGGCCAGGCGCCCTATGCGGTGCGCGGCGCCTTCCGTATCGGTCTGGATGCAGAGCGCGGCATCGACGGTGTGTCGGAGACCGATGGCCTGGAGGTGACTTCGGCCAACCTTGGCGGCCCCTGGAGCCAGGGGATGTTGGTGGTGCAGGACGGCCGCAAGCGCATGCCCGAAGGCCGGCAGAACTACAAGTACCTGCCCTGGAGCGCAGTGGCCGAAGCCTTGGGCCTGGAATAGCGACGCATGAGGGGCGGTAGTCGAGGGGCGAAAAGCTCGCGGCTAAAGCCCCTCCCACGGCAGCGGGGCAATTTCGCCGGTAACCGCAATAGACATGGCGCTCGCCACCCATGGTGGGCGCGACAAGCAAGGAGTCGAAGATGCACAGTTCACTCGAACAGATGACCGTCTGGAGCCTGGTCAGCGAGGCCAGCCTGCTGGTGCAGGCAGTGATGCTCAGCCTGGTGCTGGCGTCGCTGGCCAGCTGGTATTTGATCGTTCAGCGCAGCGCCGTGCTGCGCCGTAGCGAGCGTGAGGCGCGGAGCTTCCTGCAGCGCTTTCGCGGCACCGCCGATCTGGCCCAGTTGCAGCGCGAATGCGGCGCCGAGGCGGATCAGGATGCAGGCCTGCAGCAGTTGTTCCAGGCCGGTTACCGCGAGTACCAGCACCTGCAACGCGAGCCCGGCGTCGCCAGCGAGGCGGTGGTCGAGAGTGTCGAACGTAGCCTGCTGGTGGCCATCGCCGAACAGGAAGAACGTCTGGAAAAGGGCCTGCCGCTGCTCGCCACGGTAGGTTCGGTGAGCCCCTATGTCGGCCTGTTCGGCACCGTCTGGGGCATCATGAATTCCTTCATTGGCCTGTCCCAGGTGCAGCAGGCGACCCTCTCCACCGTCGCACCGGGCATTGCCGAGGCGCTGATCGCTACCGCCATCGGCCTGTTCGCGGCGATTCCCGCAGTAATCGCCTACAACCGCTTCTCCGCTCGGGTAGCCAGCCTCGGCGCGCGCTACTACGGCTTCGGCAACGAGTTGCAGGGGCGCCTGCAGCGCAAGCTGCACGCCGGTAGCGGCCGCATCGCCGCAGCGGCCTGAGGGGAAAGCCATGCGCAGGCCACAGAGCAAGCACGGCCCCAAGGCCGAGATGAACGTGGTGCCCTATATCGACGTGATGCTGGTGCTACTGGTGATCTTCATGGTCACCGCGCCCATGCTCACCCAGGGGGTGCAGATCGAGTTGCCCAAGGTCGCCGCCGAAGCGCTGCCCAGTGATCACCAGCAACGCATCCTGACCCTCTCGGTACAGGCCGATGGCAGCTACTACTGGAACCTCGGCAGCGAACTGGACACCGAACTGGGCGCGGCCAGCGAGCAGGCGGTGGACCTGACGGTGATGAGTGCGCGGGTGGCGCAACTGGTCGCCGAGGGTGGCGACACCCAGGTGTATATCCGCGCTGATCAGGCCGCCGACTACGCCAGCGTGGTGGCCGGCATCGCCGCCTTGCAGCAGGGCGGGGTGAGCAGCCTGGGGTTGGTCACCGAGGCTCCGCAATGAGCAGCCTGGCCATGCCTGCCGTAGACGATGCTCGACGGTCAGTACTGCTGTCGTTGCACTGGCGTCGTCGCTGCGTGGCCCTGGGCGCGACCCTCGGTCTGCACCTGGGGCTGGGCGCGCTGTTGCTGACTCATTGGCAGGTTGACGAACCACCGGTGCCGCTGGTCAGCACGGTGCAGTTGCAACTGCTGACCCTGACCCCGCCGGCACCGCCGCAGCCGCCTGCCGTGATTCCCGAGCCACCGCAGCCGGCCCAGCCCGATCCGGCCATCGAGCAACAGCGGCTGGAGCAGGCTGCCCTGGCGCGCCAACGCGTCGAGCAACAGCGCCTTGAGCAGGAGCAGCAACGCCAGCGCGAGACGCTGCGGCGTGAGCGAGAGCGCCGCGAGGCCGAGGTGCGCGAGCAACTGGAGCAGCAGCGTCTGGCCGAGCTGCGTGAACAGGCCGAGCGTCAGCAGGCGGCCGCTGCTGCGGCCGAACGCGCGCGCCAGGCCGAAGCAGCTGCAGCCGCCAGTCGCGAGTTCCTGCCCATCGCCAAACAGGCCCCGGCCTATCCGCAGCGCGCCCTGGACAAGGGGCTCGAAGGACAGTGCACGGTGCGTTACCGGGTCAATGAGCAGGGCCGGGTGGAAAACCCCGAGGCCGAACCCGACTGCCACCCACTGTTCGTCCGCCCCTCACTGAACGCGGCGAAGAGCTTTCGCTACCAGCCACGGGTGATCGATGGCCGCGCCGTGGCGGTGGCCAACGTGAGGAACACCTTTACCTACCGTATCGAATAACGCTGCTCCTCAATCCAACCGTAGCCCGGATGCAATCCGGGAACACCAGCCAGCATAGAGAAGCTCGATGAAGCACGATCTGCAGGACTTTCACCAACGCCTTGAAGCCCACGACGACCAGTCGATCAACCCCAGCGCCAATGCGCCGCTGGCCACGCTGATCGACCCCACCCGGCGCAACCTGCTCAAGGGCGGCCTCGGCCTGGCCGCCCTGGGCTTCTTCGGCGTCGGCCTGGCCGCCTGCGGCAAGGCGTCGGCCAGCCCGTTGCTGAACTTCACCAGCGTGCCGCTGCAGTTCGATGCCCAGTTCGATCAGGTGCTGGTCCCGCCGGGCTACCGCGCTGTGCCGTTCTTCTCCTGGGGCGACGCGGTGGAGCCCGGCGCGCCGGACTGGCGCCCGGATGCCAGTGACGACTGGCATGCCCAGCTCAAGCAGGCCGGCGACAACCACGACGGCATGAACTTCTTCGCCTTCGAGGGCGAAGAGGATCGTGGCCTGCTGGTGATGAACCACGAATACGTCAATCCGCCGCTGCATCCGTCTGGGGTGATCGACCAGTCCAAGCCGCGCCCGCTGGATGAGGTGCGCAAGGAGCAAGCCGCTCATGGCGTCTCGGTGATCGAAGTGAGGAAGGGCTCGGACGGCCAGTGGCACAGAGTGCTGGATTCGCCCTACAACCGGCGCATCAGCATGTTCACGCCGATGCGCCTGTCCGGGCCGCTGGCGGGTTTGGAGATGATGAAGACCGCCAGCGATCCCGAAGGCCTGACGGTGCTCGGTACGTTGAACAACTGCGCCACCGGTGTCACGCCCTGGGGCACATTCCTCACCTGCGAGGAAAACTGGCACAACTACTTCATCAACCGCGACAAGCAGGACTACCCGCGTCGGGTGTCGCACAAGCGTTACGGCCTGGCCAACGAGGGCACCAGCAAGAACTACGCGTGGGAAACCGCCGATCCGCGTTTCGACGCCACCCCCTATGCCGACCAGCCCCACGGCGGCCACGTCAACGAACCGCACCGCTTCGGCTGGGTGGTCGAGATCGACCCCTTCGATCCGAGCGCGCAGCCGATCAAGCGCACCGCCTTCGGCCGCATCAGTCGCGAGTGCGCGGCACTGGCGCTTGGCGAAGATGGGCGTATGGCCTTTTACTCGGGCGATGACGCCCGCGGCGAGTACGTCTACAAGTTCGTCCCGGCCGGGCGTTTCGACGCCGCCAATCCTCGCGCCAACCGCGACCTGCTGGACGAAGGCACCCTGTACGCCGCACGGTTCGATGCTGATGGCAGCGGTCAGTGGCTGGCCCTGGTGCACGGGCAGAACGGCCTGAGCGCCGAGCACGGCTTCGCCAGCCAGGCTGAGGTGCTGCTCAACGCTCGTGCCGCCGCCGACCGTGCTGGCGCCACGCCGATGGATCGTCCCGAGTGGGCCACGGTGCACCCCGGCACCCGCGAAGTCTATGTCGCCTTGACCAACAACGATGGCCGTGGCGACAAGCAGCCTACCGACGCCGCCAACCCGCGTCCGCACAACCTGCACGGGCAGATCCTGCGCTTCAAAGAGCAGGGCGCCGACCCGACCGCCACCGCCTTCACCTGGGAGCTGTTTCTGCTGGCCGGAGAGGCCAAGGGCGCGCGGACTGCCGAGGGTGAGCCGGTATCGGCCAACCTCACCGGCACCGTCAATGGCGACATCTTCTCTTCACCGGACGGCCTGGCTTTCGATGCCGCCGGGCGCCTGTGGATCCAGACCGACTATGACGACGAGGAGGCGTCGATGCAGGGCATGGGTTGCAACATGATGCTCTGCGCCGACCCCGTTACCCGCGAGGTGCGTCGCTTCATGGTCGGCCCGCGCGGCTGCGAGATCACCGGCTTGGCCTGGAGCCCTGACGGCAAGGCGATGTGGGCCAACATCCAGCACCCGGGCATCAGCTACCCGGCCAGCGATGGACGTAGCCGTCCGCGCTCGACCACGGTGCTGGTGACCCGGATCGACGGCGGAGTGATCGGCGGCTGATTCCTGCGGCGCACCCTACGTAAATGTCCAGGCTGCAGGGCTCCGCCGTAGGGTGCGCCGTGCGCACCAATGTCTCCGCCCACCATGGCCGGTGCGCACAGCGCACCCTACGTAAATGTCCAGACTGCAGGGTTCCCCCGTAGGGTGCGCCGCGCGCACCAATGCCTCCGCCCACCATGGCTGGTGCGCACAGCGCACCCTACGAGATCAGGCTGCCTGTCGCCCGGCGTTGATCTGCTCGAACCAGTCCAGCGTCTCGTCCCACAGACGCTGTGCGGCGGGACGGAAATAACCCATATGACCGATAGTGCCCAGGCCCTCGGCTTGCGAGTCGAGCGTGCGCGCCTGGTAGGGCGCATTCACATAGGCGGCCATGAAGGCATCGCGTGATGCGGGCGGCGCCCAAAGATCGTCCAGGCTGTTGAGCGCCACCATCGGTGTGTTCACCTGGGCGAAGCGCTCGGCTAACCCCTGCATCTGCGGGTCGTCGAAGAAGTAGCGCGGGAAGCGGCACCAGCGCTTCCACTGACGGTATACGCCCAGCGGCAGATCTTCGCCCATGCCCAGTTTGCTCCAGGCCAGATAACCTTTGTAGCGCGTCATCAGTGGGCCGATCACTCGCCACATGGCCAGGACGCGCACCTGCTCGGCCCTGGGCATCCAGCCGTGCCAGCCGGCACCGGTGCCGAAAGTGTAGAGGCCGGCGACCTGATCATGATTGGGCAGCAGGCCAAAGGCGTGACCGCCGAACGAGTGGCCGATCATGAACAGCGGGCGCTCGGCGTGCCGGTGCTGATCCACCGCCGCGGCCAGGTCAAGATTGGCCCAGTCCAGATACTCCATCTCGAAACCACGCAGGCTGTCTGGCCTGGATTGGCCGATGCCACGGTAGTCCAGGGTCATGGTATTGAAACCGCGGCTGGCGGCATGTTCGGCGAAGCGCCGATAGAAACCTTGCGGCACCCCGGTTGCGCCGGCGATCAGCAACTGCGCCTGTGGTCGCTCGGCGTGATAGCGCGTGGCGGTCAACTGGTAGTCGTCGAGGGCGAGCAGTGGCAGGGTTTCGCTGCGAATGGCTGTGTTCATGCTGGCGGGGACTCCGTGCGGTGCTGGCGGGTCAGGTGGAGCAGGGTGGCAACGGCCTGTTTCAGCGGCTCGCTGCTGCCGGCGACACGTGCTTGCAGCAGACCGCCTTCGTAGAGCGCGACGAACAGGGCAGCGAGCCCCTCTGGCTGTGGGTAACCATGGCGCTGCAACTGCTGCTGCAGTGCCTGGCGAATGGCGACGAAGGCACTAGCCAGGGCTGCACGAATTTCATGATCTTGCGGACCACTCTCCAGAGCGACGGTGGCCAACGGGCAGCCGCGCTCGAAGGCGCTGTCCTGCAACTGGCCAAGCGCACTCTGCAACCAGATAGTCAACGCATCGAGCGGATCGGACTGACGTTCGAAGAGCGTGGCGAACGCCTGCTCGGCGCGCTGGCCGACGCGTTCGATGGCGGCTACCGCCAGTTCGGTCTTGCCGTTCGGGAAGTGGTGATAAAGGCTGCCCTTGGGCGCATCGGCGGCGGCCAGCAGTTCGCTCAGGCCGACGCCATGCAGGCCTCTGCGCTGCAGGGCATCGATCATGGCGTCGATCAGTTTGTCGCGAGTGGTCTTGGTCATGGGCGGAATTATGTAGACCGGTCGGTCTAGTTGGGCAAGCGACATTCAGGCCATGAATCAGGTCATATCGGCAGTCAGGGTCTGCTTAGCGACCGACAGATTTTCGCCGCTCGTTGGCGTGGAGCAGGCGTCGCAGTGGCGCCGGGGAGCTTGTCAGCTCTAGCTGGGCTCGTGCCCGCAATGCTGCAGAAGCTCGGCAAGCCCTTGCTCGTAAAGCGGCGCTGCCATTTCTCGACTCTGCCTGGGAATTACATAGGCAAGCCCCATGATCCGTTGGGACGTGCTGGCCAAGCGATAGAAGCTGGCGCTTCGGGTTACGCAGGCGATGGTTTTCCAGGCGATTTCCGTCTGTTGTCCACCTGGTGAAGTCATTCGCAGTGCCTGAGGGGTTATCTGCCAGACATGTACGCCCAGCAGCTGGTCGCGGTTGCTTTCCAATTGCTTGTGCAGGCTGATGCCCAGCCTATCGCTGCTGCGCTGACGGATGCGGGCGTTTCGCTCCTGCCCTTGCTCGGTAAGGCGAGAGGTATAGCGTCGTCCGAGCACGAACAGCAGTGGCATCGCCAACAGCAGGGCAATGATGCTTTCCGCTGTATAGCGACCGTACACAACCCAGGGCGCCAACGCCGCGCAAGTCAGGGCCAGGCCGAGGATCAGAGCGGGCGCATAGCGCTTCTGCCAATTGCCTAGCGTCTCGAAGTGTTGGTCATTGTCCTTCACGCGCGCATCGACGGTTTCGTCGGCCAGCGTCTGAAGGTCTGCGGGGGTGAGGCTGAAACGGATTTCCATATCGTGTCGTTCGGGTGTGGGGATGAGCTTACCTGACGGACTTTCGGCACTGGGTGTGCTTGAGTTTCCTGGCATCAATGCCGCTCTGGGCCGAGTTTCTTCCCAGGCCCCGAGCGGCAACTATTGTCGGCTCAGCCTGCGTGCTTGGCCACCCACGCCGCGTAGGCGTCGATGAATTTCTGCAGGAACGGCTTGATGCCGTCGCTCAGCTTGCCGTTGTCGTCGAAGAAACTGCCAGCGCCGCCGAGGTAGGCTTCCGGCTGCTGCATCATGTGCACGTCGAGAAACACCATGCATTGGCGCAGGTGGTGGTTGGCACCGAAGCCGCCAGCGGCGCCCGGCGAGGCGCTCAACACGGCGCCGGGCTTGCCGCTGAATGCGCTCTGGCCATAAGGGCGCGAGCCGACGTCGATGGCGTTCTTCATCGGCGCCGGCATCGAGCGGTTGTACTCCGGGGTGACGAACAGCAGCGCATCGGCGCCCTTGAGCTTGGTGCGGAAGGCGCTGTAAGCGGATGGCGCCGGGTCGACGTCGATGTCCTCGTTGTACAGCGGCAGTTCGCCGATCTCGACGATCTCCAGTTGCAGCGAGGCTGGCGCCAGTTCGGCCAGGGCCAGGGCCAGTTTGCGGTTGATCGAGGCCTTGCGCAGACTGCCGACCAGTACGGCGACCTTGTGAGTCGTGCTCATGAAAACTCCTTGCGGCGGGAACGAATGGGAGTGAACAACTATAGACCCCGGTTTTTGCCGTACGTCGCTTCGTGGACTCAGGTCAGGGTAACCGCCTGTCTTCAACGAATGCCTGCCGCGCTTCATTTGGCGGTGGCTGCGCTCCGTCTCCCTGGCTCGTCGTTTTGCAGTTACGACGCAGGGGCAGGGATGGTTCAGGTTGTCTGTCTGGCGTTGGTCGAAGCCAGCCCGGGGCAGTCCGTAGCCGGCTGTGCGGCACTTAACCCCTGAGCAGAATTGCTGTCAGCATTGCAACGATCACGGCGGCCAGGAGCAGAGGTCCGTAGCTGCCCGACTTATGGGGAGTCGCTTGGTCGTTACGCGGGCTCGCTGCCGGCTGTTCGACCCCTGCTGCGCCAGCCTCCAATGCCGGTGCCGGTGTCTGTTCGGCCTCCGGCAAGGGCGTCGCTGCGACCTCCTCTGCCTGCTGTTCGGCGGGTTCTGCCATGAACTCGCTGTCGCGGTAGCTTTCCAGCACCTGCAGTTGCTGCTCCGCACCGATGGCGAGCACCTCCAGTGTGCAGGCCACTTCCAGGTTGAGCATCAGTGAGCGGTCTGCCACGTCCTTGCTTGTTTGCACCCTCTGCCATTCGACGAGCATGTCTTCGTGTGCCAGAGCCTCCCATATCTGCTCCAGGGCCGGCAGGTCGAGATGGTCCGGCAGCAGAATGCTCTGCGTACCCGCCAGCTTCAGGCCGCGCACCGCGTTACCGAAGGCCGGCTGATAGGTCTCGGGGTTGAGCATGAACTGCGCGCTGTAGTGCAGACCGCTGCCGATCACCAGGCGTACCCGCTGCCATTGTTGCTGGCGCGCGGACAGGTCGGGTTGATCGTTCTCGAGTGCGCGCTGGCGCAGCAGGCGAAGCATCATGGACAGGATGTCGTAAGCGATGCCGTATGCCGGCTGCGCTTCGTTCAGCAACTGGTCGCCGAGCAGGATTTCACAGCGCTGTTGCGGCAGGCCGGCCAACTCTTCGAGTTTGAGCTGCTGCTGATAGGTGTCCAGCCGGCTTGGGTAAACCAGGGTGCGGCTATCGGCGAAGGGCGGGGTCAGGGTGATGGTCATGCCTGGCAGCAGTGCGCATATCAGGTTGATGGGCGGCATGTCCGAGGCCTGCAACTTGGCCAGAGCGTTGGTCGTGGCATCTACCGGTTTCAGGCGTTCATGCAGTTCCTCGATGCCGACACAACCCGGCTCGTTCGCAACCAGAAGCAGTTTGCCGATGGCAAGGCCAGGCGTCACCTGATGCTCTTTCACTTCAGCATCCGAATGCTCGTCGCCGAAATCGAAACAACCACCTGAGTGCAATTGCACATGAGCCCGTAAACCATAGAGCGCCGACTCGACATCGCTTGCCTGCTTGAGGCGCTCAGGTTGCTGGTCGACCAGCGCCTGGCGCACCAGAAAACCTGCCAGGTTCAGAAGGTTTTCGTTGTGTTCGGGCTGGCCATCAATTTCCAGAGACAGATCGGACCAGGCCTGGAAAGGCAGGTCGCCGTCGAAGGGGTTGGAGCAGAAAACCAGCGGAGTGGGGGCAGGCAGGCTCATTCGGTAACGTTCCTTGTTAATGAGAGAGGCGCACCATGCCAGCCTCGAACTGTGCACGCAACCGACACGGTCAGGCAGCGTGAGCCTGAGCAAAAAAACGGGCCTGTTCAGGCCCGCAAGTTCACGCTCAAAGAGTTTCCAGGCATTGCGCCAGGCCAATGGGCTCGGGCTTGAATAGCCGTGCATCCATCAGTTTCGGTTCACGCACGATGGGGGCGAAATCCATGCGTGCGAGGATGTCGCGCTGGATATCCACGCCCGGCGCCACTTCGATCAGTTCCAGCCCTTCGAGGCTCAGGCGCAGCACACAACGTTCGGTGACGTAGAGCACCGGCTGGCTGCGTTCGGCGGCCAGGCGGCCGGCGAAGGTACGGTGTTCAACCTCGGCGACGAACTTGCGCAGCTCGCCGTCCTGGACGATACGCAACTGGCCGTTTTCGATGCGGATCTCCTGTTTGCCAGCACTGAACGTACCGACGAACACGACCTGCTTGGCGTTCTGGCTGATGTTGATGAAACCGCCGGCACCGGCCAGGCGTGAGCCGAACCTGGACACGTTGAGGTTGCCCGCCGCGTCGGCCTGGGCCAGGCCGAGGAAGGCGATGTCCAGGCCGCCGCCATCGTAGAAATCGAACTGATAGGGCTGGTCGAGCAAGGCGCTGTGGTTGCTCGCTGCGCCGAAATCCAGGCCGGAGGCCGGTACGCCGCCGATCACGCCGGGCTCGGCGGTCAGGGTCAGGCGCTCGATCACACCTTCTTCGGCAGCCACCGCAGCGACACCCTCGGGCATGCCGATGCCGAGGTTGACCACCGCACCGCTTTTCAGCTCCAGCGCGGCGCGGCGGGCGATCAGCTTGCGCACGTCCAGCGGCATCGGGGTCAGGCTGTCCACCGGTACGCGGGTCTCGGCGGCGAAGGCGGGGTTGTAGGCGGTAGCGAAGGTCTGCTGGTGATTGGCCGGCTCGGCCACCACCACGCAGTCCACCAGGATGCCGGGAATCTTCACATGTCGTGGGTTGAGCGAGCCGCGCTCGACCACCCGCTCGACCTGGGCGATGACCAGGCCGCCGCTGTTGCGCGCAGCCATGGCGATGGCCAGGCTCTCGATGGTCAGCGCCTCGCGCTCGAAACTGAGGTTGCCGTCAGGGTCGGCACTGGTGGCGCGAACGATGCCGACGTTGATCGGGAAGGTTGGGTAGAACAGGTAGTCCTCGCCGTCGATGGGCATCAGCCGCACCAGATCGGCAGTGGTGCGCGCATTGAGTTTGCCGCCACCATGGCGCGGATCGACGTAGGTGCCCAGGCCGACGCGCGACAGCTGTCCCGGCTTGCCGGCGGCTATGTCGCGAAACAGTTGGGAAATCACCCCCTGCGGCAGGTTGTAGGCCTCGATGCGGTTGTCCACCGCGAGCTTCTGCAACCCCGGCACCAGGCCCCAGTGACCGCCGATCACCCGGCGCACCAGGCCTTCATGGGCCAGGTGGTTGAGGCCGCGACCCTTGCCGTCGCCTTGGCCAGCGGCATACACCAGGGTCAGGTCGCGCGGCGCCTGTTCAGCCACGAAACGCTGCTCCAGGGCGATGGCGATCTGCTCGGCGAAACCGATGCCGACGAAGCCGCCGGTGGCCAGGTTGGCGTTGTCCGGGATGCGCGCCACGGCTTCGGCGGCGGTCATGATCTTGCTCATTAACGGGTACTCGTGACGAAGGGGCCATGTAGGAGCCGGCTTGCCGGCGATCCATGCGGTTCAAAAGCATTCGCCAGCAAGCTGGCTCCTACACCTTTTGTTGAGCGACAGTGCAGCGTCTGGAGGGCTCCTGGAGGCTTATGGCTTAGAAACTGCCGAACAGCGTGCCCAGCGTGATGACCACGGCCAGTGCCACCATCGGGAAGGCCACGGTGTTAACGAAAATGAACTTGTACGACTCGCGGTGGGTGAGCTTGCAGATCGCCAGCAGCGAGATCACCGCGCCGTTGTGCGGCAGGGTGTCCATGCAGCCCGAGGCCATGGCGGCGACGCGGTGCAGCAGCTCGGGGCTGATGCCGGCGGCGTTGGCCATTTCCAGGTACTGCGCACCGAGGGTCTTCAGCGCGATGGACATGCCGCCGGAGGCCGAACCGGTGATACCGGCGAGGATGTTCACCGCCACCGCTTCGGAGATCAGCGGGTTGCTGGAGACGCCCAGTACCAGGTCACGGATGATCACGAAGCCGGCCAAGGATGCGATCACCGTGCCGTAACCCACCTCGGCGGCGGTGTTGAGGATCGGCAGCATGGAACCGAAGGCGCCGTCGTTGACGCTCTTCTTCAGGTCCATCCAGCGCTTCCAGTGCATCGCGATCAGCAGCACGATGGCGGCGCTGAGAGCGACGATGATCGACCAGATACCGATCAGCGACTTGGCATCCTGCAGGCCGCCGTATTCCGGCTTGGCCAGGTAGCTGGTGTCGACGCTCGGCAGAATCTGCTTGGCCATCAGGAAGTTGAGGCCGATGACCACGAAGATCGGCAGCAGCGCCAGCCAGAAACCGGGAATGTCGCGGCGCTCTTCGACGACCGGGTCGTCGCGGTGCTCGCCGTAACCTTCGCCCGCCGCCATCAACTTGCGCGACTGCGCAGTGAGCCACCAGGTGCCGAGGCCGAACATGATCAGGCCGGCGATCACTCCCAGGCCCGGGGCTGCGAATGCGTCGGTGCCGAAGAAGGGGTTGGGAATGGCGTTCTGGATCGCCGGGGTGCCGGGCAGCGCGGTCATGGTGAAGGTGAACGAGCCGAGGGCGATGGCACCGGGGATCAGGCGTTTGGGAATGCCCGCCTCGCGGAACAGCGCGGCGCCGATCGGGTACACGGCGAAGGCCACCACGAACAGCGACACGCCGCCGTAGGTGAGGATGCCGCACGCCAGCACGATGGCCAGAATCGCCCGCTCGCTGCCGACCTTGGCGACGATGCCGTGGGCGATAGCGCGCGCTGATCCCGAGTCGTCCATCAACTTGCCGAACAAGGCGCCGAGCAAAAACAGCGGGAAGAACTGGATCACATAGCCGCCCATGGCCTTCATGAACACCTGGGTGTAGGTGGGCAGCAGCAGGGCGATATCGCCGGCGAACAGCAACGCCAGCAGGGCCAGCAGCGGGGCGAGGATCAGGACGTTGATGCCGCGATAGGCGAGGTACATCAACAATGCGAGGGAAATCAGAATACCGAGGGTACCCATGGGTGGTTCCTTTTGTTGTTGTTCTAGCGGCTCGAGGCCGTTTTATCGGAAGGCGCGGATGCGGCAGCGTGCCTTTGCCGGATACAGAGCCAGAGTCGTGCCAGGCGGCGTTACGACTTTGGTCGATAGGGCGGGAAGCCGCTCCCGACGGGGTTTTCGGGCTGGTTTGGGTACGTACGTGAGGCTGGGGGTGGTGAATCGCTTGTCCATAATTATGGAATTTGTCCAGATTAATGGATTATTTGGTGGATAATTTGTCCAGATTTCTAGACGTCTGGGTGCGTGAGTCGCGTCGTCCTGTAGGAGCGAGCTTGCTCGCGATCAGATCGGCAGGCGGACACTGAGGGATCGCCGGCAAGCCAGCTCCTACGCAAGCGATGGCGCGGGTAGCCCGGATGCAATCCGGGAGCTTTGTGGGCGCCTGATCCCGGATTTCATCCGGGCTACGTAATTACGGCCGGCCACGCTTTTTGTAGGAGCGAGCTTGCTCGCGATCAGATCGGCAGGCGGACACTGAGGGATCGCCGGCAAGCCGGCTCCTACGCAAGGGGCGCACGGGTAGCCCGGATGCAATCCGGGGCTTCTGTGGGCGCCTGATCCCCGGATTTCATCCGGGCTACGCAATTGCGGCCGGCCACGCTTTTTGTAGGAGCGAGCTTGCCCGCGATCAGATCGGCAGGCGGACACTGAGGGATCGCCGGCAAGCCGGCTCCTACGCAAGGGGCGCGCGGGTAGCCCGGATGCAATCCGGGAGCTTTATGGGTGCCTGCTCCCGGATTTCATCCGGGCTACGTAATTGCGGCCGGCCACGCTTTTTGTAGGAGCGAGCTTGCTCGCGATCAGATCGGGAGACGAAGATCGAGGGATCGCCGGCAAGCCGGCTCCTACGCAAGGGGCGCGCGGGTAGCCCGGATGCAATCCGGGGCTTCTGTGGGCGCCTGATCCCCGGATTTCATCCGGGCTACGTAATTGCGGCCCGCCACGCTTTTTTGTAGGAGCGAGCTTGCTCGCGATCAGGTCGGGAGGCGAACACTGAGGGATCGTCGGCAAGCCGGCTCCTACAGGGTGAGGCGTTCAGCCCCGCCGCCCCAGCCCGTGCTGTGCCAGCTTGGCGTAGAAACCGGCACGGGAAATCCCCAGGCGTTCGGCTGCCAATTGGCGGTTGCCATCCGTTGCTGCCAAGGCCGCCAATAGCGCCTGGCGCTCGGCTTGCGCCAGTTGTTCGGCCAACGACTGCGCTGCACCAGTGATTACCGGCGCAACGGGCGTCGGTGCACTCGGCGTTACCGGATCGACCAGCAAACCGCGCAAGGCTTCGCCATCCAGCCGCCCATCGACCGCCAGTTGCGCCCGCTCCAGCAGGTTGCGCAACTCACGCACGTTGCCGCGCCAGGGCTGCGCGCAGAGCAGGGCGAGGGCATCTTCCGTCAGCTCCATGGGCGCCAGGCCGGAGCGGTTGGCCAGGTCATCGAGCAGATGCTCGATCAGCGCGGGAATGTCGCTCGCGCGCTCACGCAACGGCGGCACGCGTAGGGCCAGTACGTTGAGGCGGTAGTAGAGATCGTCACGGAACTGCCCGGCGGCCACCTTGGCCTCCAGGTCGATATGGGTGGCGGCGATTACCCGCACGTTCAGCGGCTTGACCTGATTGGAACCGAGCGGCTCCACCTCCTGCTCCTGCAACACGCGCAACAGCTTGGCCTGCAGGGGCAGCGGAAGATCGCCGATCTCGTCGAGGAACAGGGTGCCGCCGTTGGCCACTTCGAACTTGCCGATGCGCGCCTTGCGGTCGGCGCCGGTAAAGGCGCCGGGTGCCGTGCCGAACAGTTCGGCCTCGACCAGGGTTTCCGGAATCGCCGCGACGTTCACGGCGACGAAGGGGCCGTTGGCGCGCGGCGACAGGTTATGGATGCCCTGCGCCAACAGCTCCTTGCCGGTACCGGTTTCGCCGCGGATCAGCACCGTCGCGTCCAGTTGCGCGGCGCGGCGGGCCTGGCGCTTTACCTCGCTGGCCGCGCTGCTGGCGCCGATGAAACCCGCGATGGTGTAGCGCGCCCGTCGTGCCTTGGCCAGCTCATGCTGGGTGGCGAGCAGTTGTGTCTGCAGGTTGGCGTACTTGGCCATCAGCGGCTTGAGATGACGGGCGCGGTCGAACAGCACGAAGCCGAGCGCGCCGACCAGGGTGCCGTCCTCGTCGCGCAGCGGAATGCGGGTAACCACGAAGTGCTCGCTGCCGAAGGCCATCAGGTCGAGCATGCTCGGCTGGCCGCTTTCCACCACCTCGCGCAGGCGGCTGGCCGGCAGCACTTCCTCGATCTCCTTGCCCAGCGCCGTGCGCGCATCGGCGATGCCGACCTTCTGCGCGTACTTGTCGTTGATCCAGACGATGCGCGCCTGGCGGTTGACCGCGATGGTGCCTTCGCACTGCGCATCGAGGTGATCGAACAGCAGTGGCATGGCCACCGCGCGAAAGCGCTCGGGCGACACGCCGATGATCAGGCCGTGCTGGTCGAGGTCGTCGCGGGAAATGGCCATGGGCGAGTGTCCGGAAGTGAGATGCCGGTGATTATGGGCAGCGCCGATCAGGCCGGGCAACGTCAACAGTCATCGGACAATGGCATTCGCTGCGCGCTTCTGGAATAGTTGGGCGGCCGCGCGTAACCCGCCGGCACCTGCCGATCGCCCACAAGGCCTGCCCGGCAGCCGTGACACCTGCCGTGTCCCTATTTGCGTGCCGACCAGGTGCGCCAGGCGAGCCATCCGCCCGCCGCTGGATCCGCACCGCTTTGCCGGTGCCACAACGACAATGACCAAGATCCATACAAGGACGCCCCGATGAAACTCAAGCGACTCTTCTGCGCGCTCGCCGCCGGCGCTGCGCTGACCGCCCTGTGCGCCACCGCGCAGGCGCGTGAATACTCCGTTTCCACTGTACTTTCCGACGCCTTCCCCTGGGGCCAGGCCGCGCAGAAGTGGGCCGATCTGGTCAACGAGCGCTCCGAGGGGCGCATCACCCTGCGCGTGTACCCCAATGCGCAGCTGGTCGCCGGCGACCAGACCAAGGAGTTTTCCGCCATGCGCTCGGGCCTGATCGACATGGCCGTGGGCTCGACGATCAACTGGTCGCCGCAGGTGCCGGAACTCAACCTGTTCTCCCTGCCGTTTTTGATGAAGAACGATGCCGACCTCGACGCCATCACCCAGGGCGAAGCCGGCAAGCTGGCTTTCGCCGCCATCGAGCAACGCGGCATCGTACCGCTGGCCTGGGGTGAGAACGGCTTCCGCCAGCTGTCCAACTCGGCCAAGCCGGTGCGCAGCCCCGCCGACATGGCCGGCCTGAAGATCCGCGTGGTTGGCTCGCCACTGTTCCAGGACACCTTCACCGCCCTCGGCGCCAACCCGACGCAAATGAGCTGGGCCGATGCCAAGCCGGCACTGACCACCGGCGCGGTGGACGGCCAGGAAAACCCGCTGTCGGTATTCGACGTGGCGCGTGTCGACCAGGTTGGCCAGAAGTACCTGACCCTGTGGGACTACATGGCCGACCCGCTGGTGTTCGCCGTCAACCAGCGCGTATGGAAATCCCTGCCCGAGGAGGATCGCGAGCTGCTCAGCCAGGCCGCTATCGACGCCGGCAAGTGGGAGATCGAACTGTCGCGCGGCGCCCAGGCGCAGCGCCTGCTCGACGTGCGTGAGCGCGGCGTGGAAGTGATCGAACTGAGCGACGCCGAGCGCGCGGCCTTCGTCGAAGCCACGTCCAGCGTGCATGAGAAATGGGCACCGCGCATCGGCGATGCGCTGATGGACGCCGCGCGCAAGGCCGTGGCCCAGCCCTGATTCGTTTCATCTGACCGGAAGCCCACACTACGGGGCGTAGTGGTGGTTGCCCATCAGCCAGCTCTGCTCCCCTCTCCCGCTTGCGGGAGAGGGGCCGGGGGAGAGGGCAGGGGGCGCCACCGCATGAGCGTATTGCTCCGGTCGTTCGAGGTTCTTATGAGCAAGCAAGTCGACGCGCCGCTGGAGCGCGTGCTCGCCACCCTGGCCCTGGTGATCATCAGTCTGATCAGCCTGGCCAACGTCGTGGTGCGTTATTTCACCGATGCATCCTTTGCCTTCACCGAGGAAATCTCGGTGTTCCTGCTGGTCATCCTCACCTTCGCCGGTGCCTCGGTGGCCATGCGCAGCAACCGGCACATTCGTATCGGCCTGCTGGAGCGCATGTTCCCGCGTCTGCGCACGCCGCTGATCCTGTTGCAGTGGCTGGCCGGCGTGCTGGTGCTGGCTCTGGTGTGCTGGTTCGGTGGCCAGTTCGCCTGGGAGGAATTCCAGTGGGATTCCGAGTCGCCCGGCCTCGGCCTGCCCAACTGGTGGTACGTGATCTGGCTGCCGATCCTGGCACTGCTGGTGTTCGTGCGCCTGACCCAGATGACCGTCGATCGTCTGCGCGGGAGGATCAGTGATGAGCCCTGATCTCTGGCTGATCCTCAGTTTCGCCGTGCTGCTGGCACTCGGTGTGCCGGTGGCCTTCGCTCTTGGCCTGTCCGGCGCCATCGGCATCATTGCCGGCCTGTCGCCGGACATGCTCGCCACCCTCGGCACCAACACCTACAACGGCGTGGCCAAGTACCCGCTGATCGCCATTCCGTTGTTCATCCTCACCGGCCTGGTGTTCGAGAAAGCCGGTGTGGCGCTGCGGCTGGTGCGCTTCGCCCAGGCGTTGATCGGCCCGCGTCACGGTGGCCTGGCCATGGTCGCGGTGCTGGTGTGCCTGATCATGGGCGGCATAAGCGGCTCCGGTCCGGCCGATGCCGCCGCCGTGGCCATGGTGATGCTGCCGAGCATGACCAAGGCGGGTTATCCGAGACCGTTCTCCGCCACGCTGATCGCCGCGTCGGCCTCGACGGCGATCCTGATTCCGCCGTCGATTGCGCTGATCCTTTACTCCATCGTGGTGCCGGGCGTGGACCTGCGCGCTCTGTTCGCCGCCGGCCTGTTCCCCGGCATCCTGGCCGGCCTGGTGCTGTTGCTGCCGGCCTGGCTGCTGTCGCGCCGTTACGGCTGGGAGTCCCCGGAGCAGGGTGAGCGTCCGCCGCTGGGCGAGAGCTTCAAGCAGGCGCTGCCGGCGCTGTTCGCCCCGATACTGATCCTCGGCGGCCTGCGCAGCGGGCTGTTCACGCCCACTGAAGCGGCCGTGGTCGGCGTGACCTACGGCGTGCTGGTCGGCCTGTTCGTCACCCGCGAGCTGGACTGGCGCAGCCTCTGGCGCCTGTGTGGCGAGGCTGGGGTGATCTCCGGTGTGGTGATGCTGATCATCGCCCTGGCCGGCATCTTCGCCTGGGCCGGCACCATGCTCGGCACCTTCCGTCATCTGGCCGAATGGCTGATCTCGCTGTCGGATAACGGCTGGGTGCTGCTGGCGCTGGTGATGCTTGCCGTGCTGCTGGCCGGCATGCTGCTCGATGCCATCTCCATCTACCTGATCCTGATGCCGATCCTGATTCCGGTGATGCAGCACTTCGGCTGGAACCCGGTGTGGTTCGGCATCCTGTTGGCGATGAACATCGCCATCGGTCAGTTCACCCCACCAGTGGCGATCAACCTGATGGTCACGGCGGAGGTCGCCAAGATACGCCTGGAACAGACCGTCGGCTGGGCCGCGCTATTCGTCGTGGTGATGTCCAGCGCCCTGCTGCTGGTGGCGATCTTCCCGGAAATCGCCCTGTGGCTGCCGCGCGTGCTGGGTTACGCGGTGTAAAACAGGCAAGGCCGTCTATAGTTGCCTGATGGTGCGCAGCGGGGGGCTGCGCACCGCTGAGGGCGGCAGCGCTGGGCACCAAGATGAGTGACGGCAACTATAACGATCACAGGGATGTAGGCGCAGGGCACTGCGAAGGGCTGCGCGAGTCGGGCAAGCGCAAGCTGATGCGCACTATCCTGCTCGCCACCGGCCTGACCCTGGGCGGCTTTGCCGTGCTGCAGGCCCTGGCCGGCAACTATCCCTTCGCCATCGTCGAAGTGCTGTGCACTGCGCTGTTGCTGTTCGGCGCCTGGCGCATCGAGCGTGCCCGTCATCTGTACCTGTGGATCTACCTGTACCTGATCCCGACCTTCTGCTTCATCCTCTACATCATCGTCATGCCGGACGCCTCAGCGGCGGCGTTCGTCTGGCTGTACATGATCCCGCTGCTGGCTTACCTGCTGCTGGGCAAGCAGCGCGCCTTCCTGCTCACCGCCCCCTTCATGTTCGCCGGGCTTTTGCTGTACTTCGCCGACAACCACCTGACCCTGGATACACACGGCCTGATCGACCTGGGCAACGCCGCCTTGTGCGGCGTGCTGATCCTGGTGTTCGTGCACATCTACGATGGCTTGCGCATGCAGGCCTACGAGGAGTTGCAGCGCCTGGCGCAGACCGATTCACTGACCGGCGTGGCCAGCCGCGGCAGCTTTCAGCACGCCCTGCAACGCAGCATTCAGGAGGCCGAGCGCAGCAACGGCCATCTGGTACTGGTGCTGCTCGACGTCGATCACTTCAAGCAGGTCAACGATCAGTGGGGGCACGAGGCGGGCGACATGGCGCTGCAGCACATCTGCCAGATCCTGCAGCAGCGCCTGCGCGTGACCGACTTTCTCGGTCGCCTGGGTGGGGAGGAGTTCGGCCTGCTACTACGTTATACCGACAGCACTGGCGCCGACCCGCTGGTGGACAAACTGCGCAAGCAGATCGCCGAACAGCCGCTTGAGTACGACGGTGAGCAGATCGCGCTGTCCGCCACCTTCGGCCTGGCCACCTGGCCCGTGGACGGCCGCAGCGCCGCCGAGCTCTACCGCGCCGCTGATCGTCGCCTTTACAGCGGTAAGCAGCGCGGACGCAACCAGCTGGTCAGCGCCGACATACCGACCGAGCTGCTATTGGACAAATTCGACGTGCGACTTTGAGTGCCGGCTAGCGTGCTGCGCTGTTAGATGCAGCGGGCACGCAGGGCTGCTGGCCCATGCCCGCGAGGTTCTCCACGTCATTCAGCACGTTATGGCCCTGGTTGACCTTCTGCGCGTTCTCCGCAACTTCCATGCGTTTTGCATAGGTCGCCGAGTTGCCATTGAAGCTCTGCTGAGTCTCCAACACGGTGTTGGCCATCTCCAGCAGGCTGCGCCCGGTAGCGATCAGGTTGCTGGTCGCGTTCGGCGCGCATGGATCGTTGGCCAACTGGGTGTTCTGCAGCCCCTGGGTTTGCGTGTTCTGCGCCAGGCAGCCGCTCAGCGAGGCCAGCACGGCGACGCTCATCAGGACACCCAGGGTTCCTTTGGTGTTCATCAGACATTCCCTTCTATGACCGGGCCCCGACCCTGTGCCGAGGCGTTGCCCGGATTCTAGGAACGGGTGGGGACGCGCGAAATAGTACGGGTGTACTAGTGTCGTTGTGCCTGCCAGGCAGCTCCTTGCGCTGGCTGCAGGCTCCGGCCTAAGGTGCCGATACGACCACATGCGCTGTCATCAGCAGGGAAATGTCATGTACCGGAATGTCTCCGCCGCTTACGACACCGAACGCGCCCAGGCCGGGGTGCGGATGATCTTCATGTCGGTCGCCGCCTGCTACATCGTGATCCTCTACCATCTCGCGCTGATCGATCCGGCGCTGGTATGGAAGGTCTTTCTCCTCGAGGGTGTCTTCAGCGTCGCTGCCACACTGATCTGGTTCGATATCCGACGTCGTCCGGGCAGCTATCGCGGGCGCCGTCTGATCACCATGCTCACCGACTATGCCGGCATCACGGTGGTCCTGGCATGTGGTGGCGCGGCCATGCTGCCGGTCTACGCGATCCTGATCTGGGTCACCATCGGTTATGGCTTGCGCTACGGTTCCGGCTACCTGCTGCTGGCCACCCTGCTGGCGCTGCTGTCGCTGAGTGTGGCCGCCAGCCTGTCGGCGTACTGGCAATCGCAGCCCTACCTGATCGTCACGCTGCTGCTCACCACCTTGATGGCGCCGGCCTACATGCACGTGCTGCTCAAGCGCTCGCGCCAGGCGGCCGAGGCCGAGCAGGCTGCCAATCGGGCCAAGTCGCAGTTTCTCGCCCAGGCCAGCCACGACTTGAGACAACCCATTCATTCCATCAGCCTGTTCACCGCCTGCCTGCGCGACAGCAGCCTGGGCACCGAGCAGCGGCGCCTGGTAGAGAACATCGACAAATCACTGCACAGCGTCGCACGTCTGTTTCGCACGATTCTCGATATGTACTCGCTCGACAGCGGCAAGGTGGTGCCGCAGTTGGAGTCGCTGGAGCTGCGTGGCCTGCTGCAGCAACTCATCCAGCAGAATGCCGAGGCGGCGCGCTGGGCCGGAGTCGAGATGCGCCTGCGCTGCCCGTCGCTGCATGTGTGCGCCGACCCGGTGTTGCTCACCACCATGCTGCAGAACCTGCTGTCCAATGCCCTGAAATATGCGCCAGGAAAACCAGTGCTGATCGCCTGTCGTCGCCGGCGGGCAGGCGTTGCCATCGAGGTCTACGACAAAGGGCGCGGCATCGCCGCCGGCCATCTCGACAACATCTTCGAGGAGTTCTACCGCGTGCGTCAGGAGCGAGACAGCGATGTCGAGGGAATGGGCCTCGGCCTGGCCATCGTCAGGCGTCTGGGAGCGTTGATGGACATGCATGTGAGCATTCGCTCCGTGGAGGCACGCGGCACACGGGTGGTGATCGACGGCCTGCAGCACGTCGAGGCGCCGCGCGAGATGTCCACCGCCAAGGGCGTTGGCCTGCAGGCACCGCGCATGCTCGATGGCTTGCGCGTGTGCCTGATCGAGGATGACCAGAACGTGCTTATGGCCACCGCCACCTTGCTGCAGAAATGGGGCTGCGAAGTCGCCACCTTCAGCACGCTGCCCGATGCCTCTGCGCATTTCGATCTGGTGGTGACCGACTTCGACCTCGGCACCGAAGCGTCGGGGGCCGACTGCATCCGGCACGTGCGGCGCAGCAGTGGGCGCAGGGTGCCGGCGATCATCATGACCGGGCACGACGTGCGTCGTGTGCAGGAACAGGTGGGCGACAGCGATATTCCGATCCTGTCGAAACCGGTGCAGCCCGCCGAGCTGCGTTCGCTGTTGGTGGCGTTGAAACTCCAGCTCAAAACTGCGTGATGATCACACCAGCCCGGCCTTGGCTCCCTTGGCGGCGGCTGCGGCGCGGGTGCTGACGTCCAGCGTGCGCAGTAGCGACGAAACGTGAATGCGTACGGTAAAGGGCGATATCGCCAGCTCGCGGGCGATTTCCTTGTTAGACAGGCCGCGCACCACCAGCCGCAAGACCTCCTGCTGACGTGGTGTCAGTTGCTCCAGCAGATGGCGGTCCTCGGCGAAGGCCGGCACGCCGGATGGGCCCAGGGTCAGGACGAACTCCCCGGCGCGCACGGCCAGCAAGGCAGCGGCGATCTCATCCGGCGGCGTCGCCTTGCCGATGAAACCGTCCGCGCCTGCCGTCATCACTTCATCGATCAACTCGCGGTTGTCGACCATCGACACGATCACGATCGAGCTGCGCGCAAACGTCTGGCGCAGCGCGCTGATGGCCTGCGGCGACTGGCCGGGGAACAGCAGGTCGAGCATGAACAGGCTTGGTGCCGTGCCAGCGTGCCCCAGGCTCAGCACTTCATCCATGTCTCCGGCTTCGAGAATGCATGCCTGGGGGAAGACGCGCTGGGCGATACGACACAGGCCATCGCGGAAAACCGGATGATCGTCGGCGACGATGATGCGTTCGTGTGGTGACTGTTCAGACATGCTGGGCGCCTTCATATTGGCGCCAGACTAGAGTCATATCCCTGGCGGCGCCAGTGGCAGGTTCTCAGTATTACCGCTGGCTTGGTCGCCCCGAGTGAACTGCAAGGCGTCAGCCGCAGTCTGTTCAGGTACCCCTTATGGAATGTAAAGGAGTACCACATGGACCTTATCCGTATCCTCATCGCCATCCTGCTGCCGCCGCTGGGCGTGTTTCTCCAGGTCGGTTTCGGCGGCGCGTTCTGGCTGAACATCCTGCTCACCCTGCTCGGCTACATCCCCGGCATCGTCCACGCGGTGTACATCATCGCCAAACGCTGAGGCCCTATTGGCTGATGTGTTTGGGCAAGCGGCGCCGAGCGCTGCTCTCCTAGGGTGGGTTAGCCGCCTGTGACATTGCCGATCGACTCGCAGTGTCGGCTGCGGCGTAACCCACCATCGGCGCAACGCGGTCCATCGTCTGGTGGGTTACGCGGCGCACCACCTTCATCTGCGTCTGGAATACTCGGCATTCGGCGCCGCTAACCCACCCTACGCTACTGAGGCCTGTCCCGAGCGCGCTCGCCTACTAATGTCGAAAGCGCTTTGCTCCCCTCTCCCATTCATGGGGCTACAGCGGAAACAGCGAAGCACCGCTTCGCCCGCTGTTGCGACCTGAGCTCTGCGAAGGGCTGGGGCACAGGGTGGGGGCCGGGGGAGAGGGCAGAAGATCACGCAGCAATTTGCTTATCTCGCCCCTGGCGAAGCCCCCTCATTCCCGCCGCAAAAAATGCACGCTGAACAACTGCGCCGGGTCGCGCCACATGGCGACCGAGGCGAAGCCACATGCGCCCGCCAGATCACGAAAACCGCTCGGCGTGTACTTGTAGGAGTTCTCCGTGTGCAGGGTTTCGCCAGCGGCGAAGTCGAACACGCGGTCTTCGATGCGCACCCGCTGCGTCTGCCGGCTGACCAGATGCATCTCGATGCGTGACTCGGCTTCGTTGTAGAAGGCCCGGTGCTGAAAGCGGCGCGGGTCGATGTCGCTGTGCAGCTCGTTGCGGATGCGTTCGAGCAGGTTGAGGTTGAACAGCGCAGTGACCCCGGCCGCATCGTTGTAGGCGCGCTCCAGCACCTGGCGGTCCTTGACCAGATCCACGCCGATCAGCAAGCCACTGCCTGCCGGGAGTGCCTGATGCAGGTTGCGCAGAAAGGCACGCGCCTCGTCCGGGTCGAAATTGCCGATGCTGGAGCCGGGAAAGAACGCCAGTGGGCGTTGCCCCAGCGCCTCTGCGGGCAGCTTCAGCGGCTGGCTGAAGTCGGCGCACAGCGCGTGCACGTCGAGCCAGCGATAGTCGGCGGCCAGGCGGCGGGTGCTGCTATGCAGAAACTCGCGGGAGATATCGATGCCCAGATAACGCGCCGGGCGCAGGGCTTCGAGCAGCAGGCGGATCTTGCGGCTGGCGCCGCTGCCCAGCTCCACCAGGCTGGCGTTGCGCCCGGCCAGCTCGGCGATATCGCTCGCCGCCAGGCGCAGAATGGTTTCCTCGGTACGCGTCGGGTAGTACTCCGGCTGCAGGCAGATCAGCTCGAACAGCTGCGAGCCGCGATGATCGTAGAAGAACTTCGGCGACATCGCCTTCGGGCTGGCCGCGAAGCCGCGCAGCGCCTCTTCGCGCAACGACTCCAGTTCCGGGCTGATGGATCGTTCATGGGTACGGATTGCCAATGCCATGCTCAGAGCTCCCTGGCCAGGCGCAGGCCGGAGAATTGCCAGCGCATCGTGGGGTAGAAGAAATTGCGATAGGTGGGGCGCACGTGGTCTTCAGGCGTGGCGCAACTGCCGCCGCGCAGCACCATCTGCCCGGACATGAACTTGCCGTTGTACTCACCCAGGCTGCCGCCCAGCGGCCGAAAGCCGGGGTAGGGCCGATAGGAGCTGGCCGTCCATTCCCAGACATCGCCATAGAGCTGCTGCAAGCCATCGCCGGCACCTGCAGCCACCGGCTGCAGGTGATCGTTCTCGACGAAATTGCCCCACAGCGGTTCGTCCTGCGCGGCCACTTCCCATTCCTCTTCGCGTGGCAAGCGCGCCTGCGCCCAGGTGGCGAAGGCCTCGGCCTCGAAGTAGCTCAGGTGGCAGACCGGCGCATCCAGATCCAGCTCGCGCGGGCCGCCCAGGGTCAGCTCCAGCCAATCATCGCCCTCGCGCAGCCAATACAGCGGCGACTGCCAGCCAGCGCGCTGGATATGGTCCCAACCGTCCGCCAGCCACAGAGCCGTGCTGCGATAACCGCCATCGCGGATGAACTCCAGGTACTCGCCATTGCTCACGGGCCGACTGGCCAGCTGAAAGGCCTCGACGAACACCCGGTGTTGCGGTCGCTCGCAGTCGAAGGCAAAGCCATCGCCGGCATGGCCGACATGCCGCAGCCCGGCGGGAAACTCGACCCAGCGCAACTCGCCTGCAGTGGCGCCGCCCGGCTTGAGGTTGTGGCGGTAAACCGGGCGCATCGGGTTCTGCGCCAGGATGTGCTTGATATCCATCAGCAGCAGTTCCTGGTGCTGCTGCTCGTGCTCCAGCCCCAGCTCGATGCGCTGCAACACCTCATCGGCCAGGTCGCTGTGCGGTTGGCTGAGCAGTTGCTGCATGGCCAGGTCGACATGGCTGCGATAGGCATACACCTCGCTCACCGTCGGCCGCGACAACAACCCCCGCCGCGCCCGCTCGAAGGGCGTGCCGTGGGTCTTGTAATAGGAATTGAACAGATGGTCGTAGCGCGCATCCAGCGGGCGATAACCCGGCAGAAAGGGCTGCAGCACGAAGGCCTCGAAGAACCAGGTGACATGCGCCAGATGCCACTTCGGCGGGCTGACATCCGCCATGCTCTGGATCACATAATCTTCAGCCTCCAGCGGCTCGCAAAGCCGCTCGCTGGCAGCGCGCACCCGCTGATAACGCTGCCAGAGCTGTTCGAGGTGCGGCGGTGAAACGGCGATCCTGCTGGTGCGGTCTCGCATAACACGCATCCTTTGCTGGCGCCGCGTAGCGCGACGGTTCTAAAGCCGACTGGCCAATAAGGGCAAAGGTTCAAGGAAAAGTGTGTCGTTTACATGGCAGGGGTCCGAAACGCATCGCAGCATGCGCCCATCCTGATGGCGGCGATCAGGCGCTGCGCTGTCACCACTTGCCCGGCGCTCCGCGCGCCGCCCCGGCTCGAAAACGCCCACGCCACCAGCGAGCCAACCACGATTGAGGCTCGCGCGCTGCTGAGAGGGGCTGCCGATGGAAGCGCGGCAACTCGCCCAGAGCGATCCACAGCTCACCCTGCCACTCCAGCAGATTGACCTGCTGGTTGTCCCAGGTCATCAGGCAGCGGGATGGCTCATGATCGGCCCGCGCCGCACTGTCGCGCAGCGCCGGCAAGGCCACATGGCTGAGCCAGCGACGCAGATGACGGTTCTCCGGGTGCGAGAAGCGCCACAACGCCCTGTAAAGGCCCGACTCACTGAGCACCTCCACCGTCTCCAACTGCCCGCTGGCCAGCTGGAAATGCACCGTCTGCACCTGGTCGGCATCCATCAACCGACAGATGCGCTCCGGGTGGCGATGGCCCAGCAACCGCGCAAAATCCCGGGCACAGACCCACGGCTGGCGGTCGATCATCACCCCGCGCAACGGGCGGTTGTGCCGCATCAGTACGATGGGGATAAAGGCATCTTCCATAAGGCCTCCCGGCTGCTTGGTTTTCTATATCTGAAAATCAGATATCTGGAGAGTAGATATACCGTGACTGTCCTGTCAACGGACGGATGCGCCTCCTGTGGAAAAGTCGGTTTATCGAGACGAAAACCTGGTTTTCTTGAAATTGCTCAAACAGTGTCGGGTCGAGGCAGGGCTGACCCAGGACGATTTCGCCAAAGCGCTTGATCGCCCACAGTCATTTGTCAGCGACGTAGAACGCGGGCTGCGTCGGCTGGATCTGATACAGCTGCGGGATATCTGTCAGGTGCTGGGCATTAGCTTGAGCAGCTTTGTGCAGCGTTTTGAGGATGAGTTGGCTGGTGATGGTGGGGATTAAGGGTAAGAGCTAGGGCGACGGGGAGTGATGCACCCAAAGCTATGTGCCGCCACAGAGGCACATAAATCTGTCCCCATTTCATCCGCTTCCCCTTCGTTATTGAGGAGAAGAGGCAGGCACTGAGCCAGGGTTGTTGGTGTGTGTCCAGCTAAAGCTGGAATCATCATGGGGGAATAAATTCCCGCATGGGTATTTTGCACCTTGGCTGTAAACGCACCTGCACTTGAATTCTGCATTACTCGTAAGGCGTTTTCAATTCCTTTTTCTGAAGAAGTCTTTCAATTTTAATACCATTCTCACTCCAGTCAACGAACCAGTCAGCCGTACACATATTTTTATATTCATTTTTCACCTCGGAAGATGTTGGTTTTCTACCAAACTCAAGCTCAAAGGCGCGTGCAACTAATCGGTTTTTAAAAGCCCTATCCACATACGGGCAGCGAACAAGATCTAGCAAGGCGTGAGCCGACTCTGAGTACACCGAAGCCCGTTGTGTAGATATTTTCTGTAATGCAAGTACCTTGATTTTGCTTTTTAGCTGATCATATGTGGGGTTATTTTTAATGTAAAAAAGAACTGATATGACTTGAAAATAGTTCAAGTCTTTGATGTTTTTAGTTTCTTCGTTAAAGATAAATTTTGATATATCCTCTTCGGAAATTAAATCGTGATTGTCTGATATTTCTCGAAGCGCGATGAGGAGGTTAACTACCTCTACTCCAGATGCTATCTTATCTGAGCTTCGGTTTTTTATTATAAAGATGATTTCATCTTGGATTTTTCTTAAAATTTCCTCGCCATAAATAGGTTTCATTAGTTTTGCTATTCTACAGCACAAGATAGAAATCTGGCTGATTAGAAAAGTGCTTCTGACTCTTACATCCATGGAGTATACAAAGAAGGCGACGTCGATAATGACTAGTAGAAATTTTAAAACATTATCTTGCTGGACATCATCTAGGCCCCCGCTGTAGCCATATACCTCGTGAATCTTGTTCTTGATTACGGTGAAGAAGTAGCCTGTTATATTTTCAAATTCAATTTCGTTGCTTCTTACTACAGCCTTGATGTCTCTGATGAGTCGATTGGCTACAATGCTTGGGCCTTTAAAGAACTTAATAAATGTTATTTTTTCTTCAGGTTGATCTGCATAGCTATCCGTGGTTTCAGGCGTTTCACCGTCAGGTGTAACGCTTTTTTTAGACTCGTCAAAAGTATCAAATAAGGCAGAGAAAATATCTTGTATGTCTTTCTTTGCCATTGTGATGCCGGTTAAGAAAGGGGCCTTATGCCTAGAAATTTTCGATTCATTTAGATAGAGTTTGACTTCCTCTAGCGATGATTGGAATTCTTCTAAAACATGTTTGCCAACTCTTTCATCATTGTAAAATAGAAAATAGTCATCTACATATCGCCTAACCTCAAAAGATCCTCTTATTCCCAGGGTTTTTTGAAGTACCTTGTTATCTATACCCTGCAGTACTATCTCTGCAAATATCCTGCTGAACTCGGGGCCTATTACTAATCCGTCATTTCGACCAAAATTAGCCTGTTCCATTAGGAGAGAGAATTTGTTTTCAAAATTATTTTTTGAGAAGTGCTCTTTGTGATATAGCTCGTTCTTGACTGTTTCGGCTAGGCGCTTAGTGGATATATTGTCAAAGCACTTTGAAATGTCAAATTTCAAGAGTCTTTTAAATTTCTTCTCTATTCTGTGAAATTCATAGGAGTCATAGAACTTGTAGAGGAATGCATATTTTTTATACAGAAAAAATGAGCTGGCGTACTTGAACTGAACGGCTAGTCCGTCGTCTACGTTCGCCTCGGTCCCTTCGTCTTTTAGTGAGTTGTCACGCAGCGAGTTATCTGATTCATAATACTTCGCAGCGACTTCAGCGGGTGCCCGCAAGCTATATTCGCTGCGTGATGTAAGGCCGCACATTAGACTATGGTATGTTTTATAAAAGCTTACAAAATCTCTCTGGCTGGACGGGTGTATTAGATGAAGGGTGCGGTAACTATTTGCAGTCTTTACTATTTTATATTGGAATGGGTGTGTTTCCTTGTGTGGGCCTAAAATTGCCCCCAATAGGCCTTTGTTGGCAAGGCTGATAGAGCGAGCGTAGAATCCTTCATTGGTTAAAAGAATTGGTATTTCGTATGGAAGTACTTCTGTTAGTAATACGCGATTATAGTTAGAGCTTGATACTTTTTTTAATTCGCCATTTCTACTGTTTTTTCTCATATGTCTCTTCCCGCTTCCAGCATGCTTTTATCAGCGAGAATTCATTCTTCGCGATCTTGTAAATCTTGCGTTGATTGAAACCTTTGTCAAAGCTAATTCCTTGCGCGGCGCGACAAGCTTGCCTCATGTGTAAGTCACCAACTGATCTATAGATACTTCCACGTTTAGAGCGGCATAGGCGCATAAGATAGCTGTCTAACTCAAATACCTGCTCAAGATCAGTTAATGCCTTATTGTTGTAGTAGAAGCCGGCCATTAGTCCTCTCGCACCCAGGCTGGAGTCTTCTCGAATTTGATAATTGCCAGTGACAAACCTAAGTCTAAGACAGAGCAAGTTGGTGTTATGATTTCTTGCGTAGTCTAAGAAGGCAAGCGCAATTCGAGTTTTTATCTTTCGGATTCTGTTTTTTGATATTCTTGTTTTCCCAGAGCCGTCTGAGTCTATATAGTGTTCGTAACCTAGAAAGCTCAATGTTTGCGAGCCTTCTAACATTTTCGTTGATTTGATTTTTTTGATTTTCTTGTCGTTAAGCTCAAGGCTTATGCTTTTAAGCTTGAGCGCTATCATGGAAAGTATATCTTCTCCAGTGGTGTGGGAGAATATTATAAAATCATCTACATAGCGCGCATAGTAATAAACGCCCTCTAGTGATCTGACGTATCTGTCAAAATCTCTAAGATATAACTCGGAAAGAGAGGAGCTAATGCTGATGCCTCTGGGAAGACCGTTTTCTGCGGAAATGCTCTTGCAAGTAAAAACTTGTTTTATCAAATTCCGGTTCTGGTATGAGAGTATACGATTAGATTCTATTTTCTCGAGGACAGCTTCTCTCGGTATCGATTCGTAGAAATTGCTTATGTCGCCCTTGATGATTACATAAGGGCTGGTGTCTGTAATTAACGCATTTAGCTGTCTCGTAATGCTATCTCTATCAGATTGCTTTACTTTGTATATCCTGCCTAAAATTTTGTTAACTCGTCTTAAGCTATATACACTCTCCAGCAAATGGGGTTTAAATATCTTCTTTCCTTTTATTGAAAAGGGGGAGATGTCTGAAAAATCACAGTTTCCATCAGCTACCTTTTTTGCAGCTATTTCTAGTTTTTCTAAATATTCTGCTCTTTCTCGGCCGAGCTTGAATCTAATTATATCTCTTAGGGATGTCAGCCTTAAAAAGCTTTTCCCTGTAAAGCTCTGATTCAACAAGGCTAAATACCTTTAGTTACGGAGTATAGTCCTAAGAAAATCCAGGCTAGTGATAAAATTGAAACAGTCGCGTAACAGTAATAGATCCATCCTTTTTCAATAATTTCTATCGGAATAACCGCTAGCCAGGAAATACATTTCCCTTCAAACCATGAACGGACCTTCTCCACATAAACATCTGCATCTGCATGATTGTCGTATTTTGAGATGGTCCTCGCGTATCTGAGAGAGTCTTTATTGAATTCATCAAATTTAGGATCAAAATTTTCGTTCTGGATCTTGAAGTTAAATAGCTTCTTCAGATGATTTAGTGTCTGGGCGCACTCATGCATCTTTTCTGCTCTAATGCCGTACTTGGCGCCTGAAACCATGATGGAAACTGCTAGCATTATTACTGGCATGCAATTCTGTCCAATTGTAATGATCTTCTCGTATTGTCCGAGTTCATTAGAGTAAAGCGCGACAATAACCGAGACTACAATAAGTGCGGTTGAAGCTGAGATGAGCGCCAGATTAGATGCGTGCTCAAGTCTAAGGAGGCGTCTGTAAGCATTAAATCTATAGTCAGCTGTGCAGCTGGCTGATGCTAAAAGTTTCTTATATGCCGCCAATTTATCCATGTTGCTATTCCAGTTGATAATGGTTAATAAGTATTTGAGTATTTGAGTATTCGGGGATAGGCCATGATTCTTTGCTGCCCCTTGCATCTATAAGCTTTGCATCGTCCTGCACTTCGGAAAGCCCGAGCAGCCCCAGAATTGCTGCCCCGCTTTCGGGCCTGACTTCACTGTACGAATCAGCAGAGCACTGTCGCATTTCGGACATTGCCGCTCGGCTGTTGGGTCTCTACGCCGCTTGAGGTTTTGCACATGCTCGCGGTGCGTAGCGAAGGTTGGTGCGCGGCGGCCGGTTTGCAGGGTGTGCAGCATGGCGTCGACCTCAGCCTCGCTGAATACCGCCTGCTGGAATGACTTGATGTAGCGAATAAAGCCAATGCCCTGGGTCACGTTGGCCGGCACTTCGGTTTTGAAGGTGCTGCCGCCGACAAAAGTGATCACCGAGTGCAGGTGCGCGGGATCAACGCCAAGGGTGGCTTCCAGGGCTTTGAGGTGTTTGTAGTTCTGCCGCAGCGGGTTCTGGAATTTGATGCTGCGTTTGGGAAACTTCTGCGTCCACTGCGCTTGCTTCTCGCTGCCGAAGATCCAGCCGCTCATGTTCTTCGTTTCCAGCACGAAGATGCCGTAGGGCGAGAGGAATACGTGGTCGATCTGCGTGGTGCCGTCTGGGGTGTTCAGGGTGACATTGTGCAGGCGGCGGTAGGTTTGCTTGTTCAGTTGCCAGTGGGCGAACAGGCGCACCAGGAGTTCGCCAATATGACCCTTGGCCCAAGGCGACTTGAGCAGGCCGATCAGCAGGGCCGCCGGGATGAACCAGGTCAGCATGCCCCAGACCTGGGCGACTATCGGGCTGTAATCCATTTTCTTCCTTGAGCCGAGCTGCTTGAGGGAGAGGCGAGCAGGTGTGCCGAAATCCAGATGCTTGGCACTGATCTGGATAATGGCTAATTGCTTTCAATCGCTCAAGAGGATCGCGACCATTGTCCTATGGCCGCTAGGCGGTTACGCCAGGTTTGGGGGCATTGCGCAGGGCTGAGCGCGGCCGAGCTGCCCGATCCAGGCCGGGTCATTTGGCAGGAGTTTTTGTTCATGAGCCGATTAGCGCACCTATTCGGCTCATTTGGTGAGCCGAATAAGGGCTATCTGGCCCACCGTCTTCTCACCTGACGCTCGTTGGGCTGTCGTGTCGCTTGCTGGTCAGCGCTTCTTCGCCAGCAATTCGGAGCGGCCAATCACTTCTCTGCTGCGCTCAGGTTTGCGCGGGCCGGAGAAACCGGCGTCTTCGATGGCGCTATCCAGGCCACGAAAGTGCGGGGCGGCTTTGGGGCTGCGGACTGTTTCCATGCCTTCGTTCCAGGCATGCACCATATGTTTGGCTACGTCGCGCCAGGCGGGCTCGTTCTTCGCAGCTTCGATCACTTCGCTGCCGACCTCTACGGCGGACTCGCAGAGTTGCTCGAGCATGGCTGCGTATTTGCTCGGGGCAATGCCCAGTACGGCCTTGAAGAAAGTTTCCAAGGACCGACCCGGTGTCCAGGTTTGTCTGCCTCCCACGGACAGGCCAGGCGGGTTGCCGGCGAAGCGCGGGTAGGCCTGAGTGGTCACCAGGTCATAGACCGGCGTGAAGCCCACGTCCGCTCGGGAGGAGTAGAACAGCGCGATATTCTTCGCGTGGCAGTCGGCATTGCGTACCACGTAATTGGTCAGCAGGTGCCAGCCCAGGTGCTCGCGCTGTGCTTGCAGGCGGTCAGCGGGAATATAGGCGCGTGTGGCATTCCACACCCGTTCGGTGGTGGGTGCGTACTTTTCATGGGGCGGTAAACCCAGCAGCCCGCAGGCATCCTCGACGCCGTAGCGGGGGATGCCGTGTTCGTCCACGTCGAAGCGATCCACTACCAGGACCTTGCCGTCGTCAGACATGCGGCAGGCAGCGACCGGCACGACATTCAGTCGCTCCAGTACGCGCATGGTGTAGAACTCGTTGAAGCCCAGAAATGGGGTGGTTTCGTCAGAGCCCTTGATGATGTGAAAGCCGGTGCGCAGGGTCGGTTTGCCCAGCGGCTCCCGAGAGGCGACGGCGTCGCTGGCAATGAACTTTGGCACGACCCCCGATACGGCGACCCGAGCGTACTGCCGCACCAGTGCGGCGAACCGTTCGCTGGTGTTTTCCGCTTTGAGCAGGTGTTCTATCTCCAGCGGCGCCATATCAACACCGGGTTCAACACCTTCTGGCGTGACCGAGACTCGGCCGATACCGGTGCCGCCCACCACGGCCAGCAGTGACAGGTCAGTACCATCGAGCAGTGGGCCGAACTCTTCGCGAATGACGCCCAGCAGATACCCCTCGGGCAGGTTCTGCCGGAAGAACGGGAAGAGGTCGCGCGGCCAGCGCCATGCTTCTTCCCGTACCGGCATCGTCAGGCTGACGAAGTCTTCCGGTGCTGTGCTCGGAAGGTACTTCAGCACATATTCATCGCGCTCCCGATAGAGCTTGGCCACCCGCCGTGAGCTGACGTGGACGTCGAGGATCATGCTCAAGCACTCCCTGAGCGTTGCTCGTCGAGAATGTCTTCAACCGTGCGTTGATGCCCGGCCTTGACCAGCTTCAGGTCGTAGCCTGCCGCCTCCAGCAGGCGAACCAGCACCGAGACGCTCATATCGCCTTTGGCCAGGGTTTCCATGCGCGCTACCGTGGTGCGTGAAACACCGGCACGACTGGCAAGCGCTTCCTGGCTCAGTTTCGCGTCACCACGCGCCTGTTTCAGCATTTCCGAAACGTCGTAGAGAGAGGTCATTTGTAGCCCCTGGGCGTCAAAAATCGAAGTAATGCCGAAAAATGTAGCTCGTGGGCTACAGCTATACAAGCAGCCTGAATCAATTATTGTGTCTTATGGGCTACAGGATGCGCCTGGTGATCGTTTTTTGTAGCTCTTGGGCTACATTTTTCGTAGGCAATGGCTGCGCAGCTTCTCAGCGCCTGGAGGCGTAGTGGCGAGTGAGGAGGGGGGTTCCATTTGAGGTGTGCAAAAACACGAAAGCCGCGCAATGCGCGGCTTTGAAGGTGGTGGGCCCACACGGACTCGAACCGTGGACCAAAGGATTATGAGCCCCAGTCAGCGTCACGTGCCATCAGGGGAAAAGCCCATGGCATGGGGTTTTCCGGGCTATATGGCTGAATATGCTGCACATGTTTTCCAGCGGTGTGGACGCAATGTGGACACTCTCGACTGTACTGTTTTACACAGCCTTGCAAAGCCTTTCACAGCGTGAAAACACCCATCACCCGCCAAGGCCCGCGCCACTGCTGCCCCGGCACCCCTCTTTCACCACCACCCAGGTTTGCACAAAAAATTCGCGCAAGGCCCGTCGGCGGGAGGGGGAAAAGTGCGTTCCCAAACCGCCTTTTCTGGCTTGTGATCGATTTTTGGGAGGACTTAGCTGCTGGTTGTTTCATCGCTGATGAGCGACGTCACTAAGGTGCAGTGGCAAGAAACGCTTAGGGTTGGTTCGCGTAGGTATTAGTATGTGTCGGATTTCATGCACGGCTGTGCATGAAACGGTTGGCCCTAGACGGTTTATATTGAAGCGAGCGTACTACTAATGGATTTTTCACCTAAGCCAATACCATCTCGGTTTTACTCTCTTGATGTGGTGAGAGGTCTTGCCGCATTAAGTGTAGTGTTCTGGCATTGGCAGCACTTTCTATACGGTACTGCCCAGGATGGCGGATATAGAATTAGCGAGCAGCCTTTCTATAGTTTCTTTTCAATTATTTATCACTGGGGCTGGCTGGCTGTTGATTTTTTCTTTGCTCTTTCAGGGTTTGTTTTCTTTTGGCTGTATGCGGGTTCAATTTCAGCAGGGAAAGTGAGTGGTAAATTATTTTTTGTGGCTCGTTTCTCGCGATTATATCCCCTGCATTTTCTAACTTTATTGCTTGTTTTGGTTGGTCAGTATGTTTATTTTCAGTGGCAGGGGAGATATTTCACATATCAATATAATGACCTTTATCATTTTTCTTTGAATTTGTTCATGGCTTCCGAGTGGGGTTTTCAGTCGGGTGCTTCATTTAATGCTCCTATTTGGTCTGTATCGATAGAGGTTCTTTTGTACTTGGCGTTCTTCGCCCTATGTCTTATTGGGAAGCCACGTGTATCAGTGCTATGTGTTTTGCTAGTGCTGGGGGTTTTCATGAGTAAGATAAACCCAGGATTAGGCCGTGGCATCACCTCATTCTTTGCCGGGGGGGTAGCTTTTTATTGCTACGATTGGCTTAGGCAGAGCGCGCCAAATGTTCGCCTAGTCTTGTCTTTGTGGCTTATTACCGCGGTGTCTTGGGTTTTTCTAGTTTTCACTTTTAAAAGCGGGCAGCCTTCGCCGGCTATTGTTGATTTTTTTAGCTCTGTGCTCCCTCGGCAGGTATTTGATTTGCTTGTTTTGGTGGTTACTAAGTTTACGTTTTATGTGGTTACTGTTTTTATGTTTCCGATGGCAATTGTTTCGATTGCATTAATTGAGACTTTTCGGGGTGGCTTGGGGCGTAGAGTTTCATTCTTGGGGCACTTAAGTTACTCGTCTTATTTGATCCACTTTCCTCTGCAGTTGTTTTTTGCGGTTTGCAGTGTGTGGTTGGGTGTTGGCGGTGAATTCTTTTATACTGAATATTCTATAATTATATTTATGGCTGCTTTGATACCTATGTGTTTTGCTAGTTATTATTATTTTGAGGTGCCTATGCAAAGTTATATTAGGCAGAAGCTAAGTCCGCGCAAGATATCTTCCTCTCTGGAAAGTCCTGCTCAATGACTTGATAAAATAAGATCATCAATACAGCTACAGTCTGGCCTTTTGGCCATAGCAGCGCTCGGTGGAATAAGTTGATTACATAAACAATAAGGGCGCCGATTGGCGCCCTTATTGTTTATGCAGTGATGGGCTTCAGCTTACCTGCCAACACCAGAGCCTGGGCGGCCTTGGCGTTGAACTGCGCCGCGTCTGTGGGGCTTGGGTTTGGCCCTGGCACGTGGGTGTGGGTTGCCAGCTGGGTGTTCATGGCCTGCACTAGGTCGATCAGATCGCACAGTACCTGCAGCACGTTGACGCCTTCGGATCCGAGCCAGGTCTGTGGGGCAATGCTGCGGCGAATGCCCTCGATCCGTTCCTGCATATCGCCGCCCACCGTGGCGTTGTGCTTCTGACCCACCACTAGGTTCAGGTCGCGCCCGGTGGCTTGGTGCAGATCGTCCACTGCTGCCAGGCTGGCGGATCCACCCGACAGCAGCTTGAGCGCGCCCAGTGCCTCCACTTTCTTGATGCCGCCCACCGATTCGGTGGAATGGTCGGCCACTTCCACGGTGCTGCTCTGGTAGCTCTCCGCGTTGTCCAGGGCCTCCACCTGGCGCTCCACGGCTTGATCGCGGATCCGTCCGTCTGTCTGGCGCAGCCAGTTGCCGTCGGCGTCCACGCGCTGCTGGCAGGCCTCACTGTGCTGCCACAGCTGGTCACCCTTGGGCACGCGGGGCAGGCTCAGGCCGTGGGCCAGGATCTGCGCGATATAGGGCTTGTGGGGTAGGCCATAGGCGAAGCACACCACCACGGTGGTGCCTTCCTCGGGAAAACCGAACATGCCGGCTTCCTGTCCACCACCTGGCACCGGTAGGGGCAGACTCTGCAGGATGGGCAGTGCCGGATCCGGCTCGCCGTCGGGCAGCAGCACTTCCACGTCCACGGCGAAGCGCGGGCGGAAGTCGTCGCACAGGCCTTGCGTCTTTGGCGCGTCAGGAACGGCCAACACGCGCCCGAAGCGTGGGAGGTGGTAGCCGCCGGTCAGCTCGGGAAAGCGGCGCTCTACTGTGCGCTGGATTGCGTCTTCCATCGGATGGCCATCTGCGTGCTGGCAAGCGTCACCGACGTGATGCGCTCGCCTTGGTTGATTGATACGCCAGGGCGCAGCCCGGGCAGGGCAGCCACGGTGGCGCTCTGATTGCCCTGATAGCTGTCGAACAATTCCTGTGGCAGGTTCAGCGGTTCGCGTGCGCCCCAGTAGCTGTCGGCCCAGCTGCCGGCGAATACCTCGCCATCACCCTGCTGCTGCCAGATGTAGTCGGGGATCCCGAACACCTGGGCGAGGCTGTCCATGGCTTGGAAGCCGGTGGCCAGGCTGTGGAAGTAAGGGGCCTTCACCTTTGCATAGGGCTTGTCTGGCACCCGGAAGCGCAGCCCGGTGCGGGCGGTGAAGCAACTGATCACTTTCACGGAGCGATTTGCCAGTGGTGTCATCAGGTACTTGCAGACGCCGGAGGTGCAGGCGGGGCTCAAAGCCATTGAAGGATTTATGGCTTCGCCACAGCTGCACCAGGCAATCAGATCTGCAGCGGAGTTGTCTGCCGCAATGCAGCGGTTTGAAGGCTCGCCGCTTGCCGAGTACCTACTGTCAGGGCGCGGGCCAGATATCGGGCAGCTCATTGAAGGGGCTGGTGTTGCAACCGTATCGGTCGAGACAACATGCGATGCAAGGGTGGTCAGCAGTGATCACTTGGAGCTTGAACAGCAGATCATTGAACGCCTTGATCGTGGTGAATCACCAGGCGCTTTACCCAAGGATCACAGGCAGTATTTGGCTTTAGTGCTGATGCTGATCATCAGCTTTATGGGTAGGTACATAGAGTTTCAGAGCGCCGCCAGGCAGGAACTGTGCTTCTTCCAGCCAAAAATTGCACCGATGTTGACGGCAAACCAGGCAGGCAAAGCCGTTCGGAATTTCCTGTGCGAGACGGATGTGCCAGCGGAGTTTCTGCAGGGCTATCGTCTAGTGAACGGCGTTGGTGTTCGATTGCGTGAGGGGCCAGGAATGAAGCACGGGATTATCTCTGTAAGTATCCCAGACCGTTCCGTGCTTGAGGTTCTGGACAGCAGCAACAGGGATTGGCTGCATGTTTCTGTGGTTGGCGAAGACGGTGTGGAAGGCTGGATCTCCCGAAAGTACGCCCACCGCTTGGTTCGATAACTGTACTGATGTGGACGTTTTGTGGACTTTGGCGTTTGTGAAATGCCCAATTTCGACCGATCAGAAAGACAAAAGCCGCGCAGTGCGCGGCTTTGAAGGTGGTGGGCCCACACGGACTCGAACCGTGGACCAAAGGATTATGAGTCCTCTGCTCTAACCAACTGAGCTATAGGCCCCCAGAAGGCCGGCGGATTATACCGGCGCGTTCTCGTCAGCGCCAACCGCTTGACCTGGCGGGAGAAATTTCCGGGTGAAGGCCTCGGCCGAGAGCGGGCAACTGACCACGTAGCCCTGGATCTGCAGGCAGCCTTCGGCGGCCAGGCAGAGTTCCTGGGCCTTGGTTTCCACGCCTTCGGCGATCACCGTCAGTTGCATGCTGTTGCCCAGGGCGATGATGGCGCGGGTGATCGCCAGGTCGTGCGGGTCGTCCGGCAGGCCACGGACGAAGGACTGGTCGATTTTCAGCACGTCCAGCGGCAGGCGCTTGAGGTAGCTGAGCGAGGAGTAGCCGGTGCCGAAGTCGTCGATGGCCAGTTGTACGCCGAGCTGTTTGAGGCGGTGGAGGATGTCCAGCGCTTCGCCGGCCTGGTTCATGATGAAGTTCTCGGTGATCTCCAGTTGCAGCAGCTCCGGCGCCAGGTTGTAGCGCTGCAGCAGTGCGCTGATGCGCGGCAGCAGGCCGGGCTGATGCAGCTGGGCGCCGGCGAGGTTGACCGAGAGAGCGCCGAAGCTGCTACCACTTTCCTGCCAGACCTGCAGTTGGCGGCAGGCTTGTTCCAGCACCCAGTCGCCCAGCGGCAGGATCAGCCCGCTTTCTTCGGCCACCGGGATGAAGCGATCCGGCGGGATGTCGCCGAACACCGGGTGCGGCCAGCGTACCAGTGCTTCGGCGCCGACCAGGCTCTGGCTGCGCAGGCAGTACTTGGGCTGGTAGTACAGGCACAGTTCGTCGCGCTCCATGGCGCGGCGCAGTTCCTGTTCCATGGCCATGCGCTCGTTGACCTGGAAGGTCAGCGAGCGGGTGTAGAACTCGCTGCGGTTGCGGCCCTTGGCCTTGGATTGGTACATGGCCGCGTCGGCGTTCTTCACCAGGGTGGCGACGTCGAGGCCGTCCTTGGGGTAGAGGCTGATGCCGATGCTGGCGCTGATGAAGAACTCATGGTTGTCGAGCTGGAACGGTTCGCCGAAGCATTCGAGCAGTTTCTGCGCGACCTGTTCGGCGTCCTGCGGCTGGTGCAGGCCGGGCAGCAGGATGATGAATTCGTCGCCGCCGAGACGGGCCACGGTGTCGATATCGCGCAGTTGCAGTTTCAGGCGCGCGGCGATGGCCTTGAGCAACTGGTCGCCGACCGGGTGGCCGAGGCTGTCGTTGATCTGCTTGAAGCGGTCGAGGTCGAGAAACAGCACAGCGCCCAGCTGGTCGTCGGCGCGTGAGCCATCCAGAGCGCTGCGCAGGCGATTCTCGAACAGCAGGCGGTTAGGCAGGCCGGTCAGCGGGTCGTGGTGGGCCTGATGATCGAGACGTGCCTGGGCATGCTTGAGGCTGGAGATGTCGGCGAATACCCCGACGAAGTGGGTGATTTGGTTATCGCTGTTGCGCACGGCACTGATGGTCAACCACTCGGGGTACAGCTCGCCGTTCTTGCGCCGGTTCCAGATTTCCCCTTGCCAGTGGCCGTTGGCTGCCAGGCTGTGCCACATGGTGGTGTAGAAGGCCTTGTCGTGCTGGCCGGAGGAAAGCAGGCTGGGGCGCTGGCCGAGGGCCTCGGCCTCGCTGTAGCCGGTGATCTGGGTAAAGGCGCGGTTGACCGCGGTGATGCGCTGTTCGAGGTCGGTGATCAGCACGCCTTCGGCAGTGCTTTCGAAGACGGTGGCGGCCTGCTGCAGTTCTTCCTGCATCTGCTGGCGTTCGGTGATGTCGCGGGCGATGGTCAGCAGGCATTCGTCGCCACCGATGGGCAACGGCTGCGCGGAGAGTTCGCAGAGGCGCAGGTGGCCGCTCTTGGTGCGCACCGGGGCGATCAGGTCGCGCACGCTGCCTTGCTCGCGAATGCGTTGCACCAGGCGTTCACGATCTTTCGGGTCGGCCCAGATGCCCAGGCTGAGGGTGCTTTGTTCGGCAATCTCGTCGAGGCTGTAGCCGGTAATGCGGCTGAAACCGTCGTTGGCTTCCACCAGCAAGCCGTCGCGCAAGCGGGTGATCAGCAAGCCGTCGGGCGAGGCGTGGAAAGCCTTGGCGAACTTCTCTTCGGAAATCTGCAACTGCTGCTGGGTGCTCTTGAGCTGGCTGATGTCGCGCACCACCACGACCAGTGCCGGGGTGTTGTCGAGCACGAACTGGCTGGCCGAGATAAGGCCGGTGAACAGGCTGCCATCGGCGCGGCGGAAGGGCATTTCCAGGTTGCGCAGGCTTTCGTCCTGCAGGCGCAACAGCAGATTCGGGCCGATCCCCGGAACGCCCCAGATATCCAGTTCGGTGGCGGTCTTGCCGATGGCCTGTTCGAGGCTGATGCCGGTTTGTTCGGTGAACGCGGCGTTGACTTCGAGCAGCACACCGTCGGCGCGGCGGGCGATGACCAGGATGTCCGGGCACTGCTGGAACACCGAGGCGAACTTCTGTTCCGACAGGCGTAGCGCCTGCTCGGTCCGCTTGGCGTCGCTGATGTCGACCATTACGCCGCGAATCACCTGGCGGTCGTCGCGTTGCAGCAGGGTGACGATATCGCGCACCCACACCGTGCGCCCGTCAGCGGCGAGCAGGCGATATTCCAGGGCGTGGTCGTTGCCGGCCGCGCATTGTTCCAGGCAGGTGCGCAGGGTGCGTTGGTGATCGTCCGGGTGCAGGTGGCGCTGCCAGAAGCCGGACTCCAGCCATTCTTGCAAGGGGTAGCCCAGCAATTTTTCCGCATGGGGCGAGACGTAGGTATAGGTGAGCCCGCTGGGCTCGGTTTCCCAGGTGATGGCCGAGAGGCTTTCGACCATGTCGCGGAAGTGCTGCTCGCGGTTGCGCAGCTCCTGCTCCAGCGCTTCGCGGTTGCGCATCTCGCGTTTCAGGCGGCGGTTGATGCGCAGGATGATGGCGATGATCGCCAGCAGGCCGAGTACGGCGGGCAGGCCGTAGAGCAGGGTTTCGTACCAGAGGTTGCGTTTGTCCAGTACGCTGCCGACCCAGGGTTCCTGCAAGGCGGCGATTTCTTCGGCGCTGAGCTCGGCGAAGACTTTGTCGAGGATGCCGACCAGTATGCTCTGGCCACGCGGTGCGGCCATGGCCAACTGGTAGCGATAGGGCGTCTCGCCGCTGATATAGAGGCCGTCGAGCTTGAGTTGGCGCAGGCTCCAGACGCTGGAGGCAAGATCGCCGACCATGGCGTCGACCTGGTTGGTCGCCAACGCCTGCAGGGCAGCGGCGACATTGCGCAGCGGCAGCAGGTTGAGGTCGGGATGGTGCTGGCGCAGCAGTTCGTGCGGTGCGTAGTCGCTGACGACTGCGACTTTCAGGCCGTACAGGTCCCTGAGCTGCTTGGGCTGCGGTCCGCCAGTGCGGGCCAGGATGATGATGGGGAAATCCAGGTAGGGGCGAGTGAAGGCCAGGTATTGCTGGCGTTCGGGTGTCGACATCACGCCGGGGAGCAGGTCGACCTGGCCCATGCGCGCCTGTTCCAGTATCGCGCTCCAGTTGCTGGCCTCGACGGGCTGCAGATTCACGTCAAGGCGTTCTTCGATCAGCCGTACATAGGCGGCGGTCAGACCGAGATAGTTGCCCTGTTCGTCACGAAACTCGAAAGGTGGCCAGGATGCATCGACACCCAGGCGTATTTCTGGGTGGGCTGCCAGCCAGGTGCGCTCGTCCTCGTTGAGTGTCAGGGCTAGGGCCGGGGTCATCCAGTACGCCAGGCACAGCAGCACAATGGCCGGCAAGCGGGGCATAACGGCCTCGTTTCGCGATCAGTATCGTCGTAGTGTAGATCGGCCATAGCAGGGATGGCAGTTTGATTGCAGCGTCTGTGCTGCCTTTGGCTGGCGAGTGATCGGGCGCGCTGCCCAGAAAGCAAAACCCCCGGACTGGCCCGGGGGTTCTGGTATCACTCGTCGAGGAAGGAGCGCAGATGCTCGCTTCGCGTCGGGTGGCGCAGCTTGCGCAGCGCCTTGGCTTCGATCTGACGGATACGCTCACGGGTGACATCGAACTGCTTGCCCACTTCCTCGAGGGTGTGGTCAGTGTTCATGTCGATACCGAAGCGCATGCGCAGGACCTTGGCTTCACGGGCAGTGAGACCGGCCAGCACTTCGCGAGTGGCTTCCTTGAGGCTTTCGACCGTGGCTACGTCGATCGGGGACTGCATGGTGCTGTCCTCGATGAAGTCGCCCAGGTGCGAATCTTCGTCGTCGCCAATCGGGGTTTCCATGGAGATCGGCTCTTTGGCGATCTTCAATACCTTGCGGATCTTGTCCTCGGGCATTTCCATGCGCTCACCCAGCTCTTCCGGCGTGGGCTCGCGGCCCATTTCCTGGAGCATCTGACGGGAGATGCGGTTGAGCTTGTTGATGGTCTCGATCATGTGCACCGGGATACGGATGGTGCGCGCCTGGTCGGCGATCGAGCGGGTGATCGCCTGGCGAATCCACCAGGTGGCGTAGGTCGAGAACTTGTAGCCGCGACGGTATTCGAACTTGTCCACCGCCTTCATCAGACCGATGTTGCCTTCCTGGATCAGGTCGAGGAACTGCAGGCCGCGGTTGGTGTACTTCTTGGCGATGGAGATCACCAGACGCAGGTTGGCCTCGACCATTTCCTTCTTGGCGCGGCGAGCCTTGGCTTCACCGATGGACATGCGACGGTTGATGTCCTTGATCTCGGCCAGGGTCAGGCTGCACTCGGCTTCCAGGTCGGCCAGCTTCTGCTGGCAGCGCTGGATGTCGCCCTGCAGGTTGCCCAGGGCTTCGGCGTACTTGGCCTTGCCCTTGGCCAGGTCGGCGGCCCAGTCCATGTCGATTTCGTTGCCCGGGAACAGGCGCAGGAAGTCGGCACGCGGCATGCGCGCATCACGTACGCACAGCTGCATGATGGCGCGCTCTTGCGAGCGCAGACGGTCGAGGGCGTCGCGCACCTGGGTGACCAGGGCGTCGTACTGCTTGGGCACCAGCTTGATCGGCATGAACAGCTCGGCCAGGGTGGCCAGCTCTTCGATGGCCTGCTTGCTGCCACGACCATGCTTCTTCAGCGCCTTGAGGACTTTGTCCTGCTGCTCGGCCACGGCGGTGAAGCGGCGAGCCGCTTCTTCCGGGTCCGGGCCGCCATCGCCTTCTTCTTCCTCGTCGTCGCCGCTCTCGTCTTCTTCTTCGTCGTCGCTTTCTTCAGCGGCGGCGCCGTCCTTGACGGGAACGGGGGCGGCGGCTTCGTCAGGCACGCTGCCGTCATCCGGGTCGATGTAGCCACTGAGGACTTCGGCCAGACGGCCGCCCTCGGTGGTGACGCGGGTGTACTCGGCGAGGATGCCGTCGACGGTGCCGGGGAAGTGAGCGATGGCGCTCATGACTTCGCGGATGCCTTCCTCGATGCGCTTGGCGATTTCGATCTCGCCTTCGCGGGTCAGCAGTTCCACGGTACCCATTTCGCGCATGTACATGCGCACCGGGTCAGTGGTGCGGCCGATATCGGTCTCGACGGCGGCGAGTGCTGCTGCGGCCTCTTCGGCTGCAGCCTCGTCGGTGTCGGCATCGGCCAGCATCAGGGCGTCTGCATCCGGAGCACTCTCGTGTACCGGGATCCCCATGTCATTGATCATGCGGATGATGTCTTCCACCTGCTCAGGATCTGAAATGTCCTCAGGCAAGTGGTCGTTGACCTCTGCGTAAGTCAGATACTTCTGCTCACGACCCAGGGTGATCAACTCTTTGATACGAGATTGCTGCTGCGCTTTTACGGACATAACACCCTATCCACTGAAGGTCTTGGCGGGCTGAAAACAAGCCGAGGATTATACCTCGGTTTTGGCTTTAGGCGCCAGTTGGGGACTTGCTGCTCTGCGAGGAGGCCAGGCTGTAGTGCTCTCTGAGCAATGTCTTTTCCTCGTCTGTGAGCTCGCTGGGGCTTTTATGAATGATGCTGCGGAGCGCCTTTTCACGCCGCCTCTGCGATTGACTGTTTGCAAGTGTAGTAATGGTGTCGAAAAACTGCTGTTCAAGGTTGTCACCCTGGATCAGCCATTCCTTCTCCGCCAGCGCCCGCAGCAGGCGACCTTGTTCGGTGCCGTGCCAGCGGGCGATCAGTTGCAGCGAACGCAGGTTGGGCGCTTTCTGCAGGGCACCGACCAAGGCCACGAGAAGCTGAGCGTAGGTGTCATCTTCGTCGGCGAAATGGCTGACATCTTCGACCTTCTGCGCCAGGTGCGGATGGTGCAGCAGCGTGCGCAGTGCGATCAGGTGCGGTGATTCGACGCTCACGGCAGTGCGCGGGGCACGTGGCGCGAAGTCGCCCTTGCCCTTCTTGTTCCACTTGCCGCCACCGTCTTTTTTCCAGCTGCCCTTACCGCCTTCGTTGCTGCGCTCGTAGTGCTGCTGGGGCGGTGCGGGCTGCTCGTAACCGCCGACGTCCGGCAGGTTGTCGTAGTAGGCGCTGTCGGGGACGTCGCCGTAATCCGGGTAATCGCTACTGGGCGCCTGGCTGGTGGTGCTCGGCGCGTGACTGCGCGGAGCACTGGCGACCTGGCTCAGCGCTTCGCCGGAAAGGCCGGTGATCTCGCTCAGGCGCTGGCGCATCAGGGCGCGCAGGTTGTTGCCGGGAATCTTGTCGATCAACGGCGCGGCCAGGGTCACCAGGTGTGCCTTGCCTTCCAGTGAGCGCGGGTCTGCTTCTTCACACAGCTGCTGGAAGAAGTAGTCGGCCAGCGGTTGCGCGTGCTGGTTGATGCGTGCGCGGAAGGCGTCGGTGCCCTCGGCGCGGACCAGGGTGTCCGGGTCTTCGCCATCGGGCAGGAACAGAAAGCGTGCGCGGCGCCCGTCCTGCAGGCTCGACAGGGTGGACTCCAGGGCGCGCCAGGCGGCATTGCGCCCGGCAGCGTCGCCGTCGAAGCAGAACAGCACGCTGGGCACGATGCGGAACAGGCGCTTGAGGTGTTCTTCGCTGGTGGCCGTGCCCAGTGTCGCCACGGCATTGCGCAGGCCCTGCTGAGCCAGGGCGATGACGTCCATGTAGCCTTCGACCACCATGATCTCGTCGAGATCGCGGTTGTGCTTGCGCGCCTCGTAGAGGCCGTAGAGCTCCTGGCCCTTGTGGAACACCGGGGTTTCCGGTGAGTTGAGGTACTTGGGCTTGTCGTCGCCCAGCACGCGGCCGCCGAAGGCGATCACCCGGCCGCGGCTGTCGCGGATGGGGAACATGATGCGGTCGCGGAAGCGGTCGTAGCGCCTGCCGTTCTCGGCGTTCTCGATCAGCAGGCCGGCGTCGATCATGACTTTCTGCTGCAGGGCATCGGCGCCCAGTTGCTTGAGCAGGTTGTCCCAGCCGGGCGGTGCGAAACCAATGCCGAAGTCGCGGGCGATTTCGCCGGTCAGGCCGCGGCCCTTGAGGTAGTCCACCGCGTATTTACGTTGTGGATGGCTTTTCAGTGCCTGGCGATAGTGCTCGGCGGCGGCATTGAGCAGCGGGTAGAGCGGTGAGTCGACCGGCTGTCTGGGTTTGTGTCCGCGACCACTTTCCTCGCGCGGCACGTCCATGCCGGCGCGTTTGGCCAGCTCCTCGATCGCCTGGGGGAATTCCAGTTGATCGTGGTCCATGACGAAGCCGAGGGCGTTGCCGCCGGCGCCGCAGCCGAAGCAGTAGTAGAACTGCTTGTCGGGGCTGACGGTGAAGGAGGGGGTCTTTTCCTTGTGGAACGGGCAGCAGGCGCTGTAGTTCTTGCCGGTCTTCTTCAGCTGGATGCGCGAACTCACCACATCGACGATGTCGGTGCGGTTGAGCAAGTCATCGATGAAGGATTGCGGGATCAGGCCGGCCATAGGCGCTCAGCATACTGCCCGGCGCAAGCGCGGGACAACGATGGGTAGAAAAGCAAAAACTCCGCTCACTCGCTGAAGCGCGAGGCGGAGTCTTTCAAATGCAATGCCCGGCCAGAGCCGGGCATTCGAGCGTTGCGTGTACGGTATTAGTACAGGCGAACGCTGCGACGCTGTTCGCGCTGCACTTTCTTGGCGTGACGCTTAACAGCGGCAGCGGCCTTGCGCTTACGCTCAGCGGTCGGCTTTTCGTAGAATTCGCGGCTACGGACTTCAGCCAGTACGCCGGCTTTCTCGCAGGAGCGCTTGAAACGACGCAGGGCTACGTCGAAGGGTTCGTTCTCTTTAACTTTGACGGCTGGCATCCAGGTCGTACCTTCGTTAATTACCGGTGTTCAACGCGCTCCCGGCAAATGGCTCGGGTTGCGTCGGTTTTTAAGGGTTGCGGATGTTACCCCCTCGAGCCGAGGAATGCAAAGGCCTCTGATCGAAAAGCGCTGGCCGCTCCGCCGGGCGGCGCTTATCATGCGCGCCTTTGTTCCACGCGGCAAATCAAGGCTCAAGCTCCATGCTCGTACTGGGATTGGAAACCTCCTGCGATGAAACCGGTGTCGCGCTCTATGACAGTGAGCGCGGCCTGCTGGCTGACGCCCTGTTCAGCCAGATCGACCTGCATCGCGTCTACGGCGGCGTCGTGCCGGAATTGGCCTCGCGCGATCACGTCAAACGCATGCTGCCGCTGATTCGCCAGGTGCTGGATGAGGCGGGCAAGCAGGCCGGCGACATCGACGCTCTGGCCTACACGGCAGGCCCTGGCCTGGTCGGCGCGCTGCTGGTCGGCGCGTCCTGCGCCCAGGCGCTGGCCTTTGCCTGGGATGTACCGGCCGTCGGCGTGCACCATATGGAAGGTCACTTGCTGGCTCCGATGCTGGAAGAGCAACCTCCAGCCTTTCCGTTCGTCGCCTTGTTGGTGTCCGGTGGTCATACCCAGTTGGTGCGAGTCGATGGCATCGGTCAGTACCAGTTGCTCGGCGAGTCGCTGGACGACGCTGCCGGTGAGGCCTTCGACAAGACTGCCAAGCTGATGGGCCTGAACTATCCGGGCGGCCCGGAGATCGCCAAGCTGGCCGAGCAGGGCACGCCGGGGCGTTTCGTTTTCCCCAGGCCGATGACCGATCGTCCGGGCCTGGATTTCAGCTTCAGCGGCCTCAAGACCTTTGCGCTCAATACCTGGCAGCAATGCCGCGACAACGGTGACGACCTCGACCAAGCCCGTCGCGACATCGCGCTGGCCTTCCAGCAGGCGGTGGTCGAGACTCTGACCATCAAGTGCAAGCGCGCGCTCAAGCAGAGCGGGCTGAACAGCCTGGTGATCGCCGGTGGCGTGAGTGCCAACAAGGCGCTGCGCGAGCATCTGGAGCGCATGTTGGGCGAGATGAAGGGCAAGGTGTTCTATGCGCGGCCACGCTTCTGCACCGACAACGGCGCGATGATCGCCTACGCCGGTTGCCAGCGTTTGCTGGCCGGGCAGCATGAAGACCTGGCGATCAAGGTGCAGGCGCGTTGGCCGATGGAGTCGCTGCCGGCGATTTAACGAAACGCATGTACCGTAGGAGCGGCTTCAGCCGCGAAAATCGCGGCTCAGCCGCTCCTACGGGTTGTTCAAAAGCGCCGCTCGCGGCCGGCGAACAGGTCACGCAGATTGCTGCGGTGGCGCCAGACGATCAGCCCAGCCAATACGCAGGCTGGCAGCAACGCCGCCGGTTGTTGCCAGGCCAGCAGCGGTAGCGTCAGCGGTGTAGCGATCAGCGAGGCCAGCGAGCTGGTGCGGGTCAGCAGGAATACCAGGGCCCATGCCGCCAGGGCGAGCAAGGCGGCTGGTGGGTAGAGGCCGAGCAGCATGCCGGCGGCAGTGGCCACGCCCTTGCCGCCACGAAAACGGAAGTACAGCGGGTAAAGATGGCCGACGACGGCCGCCAGGCCGATCCAGGCTTGTTGGTGCAGGCTGAGGCCGAGCAGCTTGGCGATCAGGATCGGTAGCAGGCCTTTGAGCAGGTCGCCGATCAGCGTCATTACGGCGAGCTTCTTGCCGGCCACGCGCAGCATGTTGGTGGCGCCGGGGTTGCCCGAGCCGCTGACGCGCGGGTCTGGCCTGCCAGCGAGTCGGCTGAGCAGGATGGCGAAGGACAACGAACCGAGCAGATAGGCAAGGATTGCCAGAAGCCAGAACATGGTGGCCATTCCAGGGCATGGGGTGGCCCGATTCTAACGAGGTGCAGCGCCCTTGTCGTGGCGCGGAGAGTGCGGGTGGACAGAGTATTTATCGAGGGGCTGGAAGTCGACACGGTGATCGGCGCCTACGATTGGGAGCGCGACATTCGTCAGTGCCTGCGTCTGGACCTGCAGATGGGCTGGGACAATCGCCCCGCCGCAGCCGGTGACGACCTCAACCTGGCGCTCGACTACGCCAGCGTGTCCACGCGTATCCAGGCCTTCGCGGCCGAGTCGCAGTTCATCCTGGTCGAGACCTTCGCCGAACGGCTGGTGCAGACCCTGATGGATGAATTCAACATTCCCTGGATGCGTCTGAAGCTGACCAAGCCCGGCGCGGTGCCAGCCGCACGCGGTGGCGTGGGCGTGGAGATCGAGCGCGGATGCCTCTGACACGCGTCTTTCTCGGCCTCGGCAGCAATATCGAGCGCGAGGCTCACCTCGTCGCGGGGCTCGATGCACTGACGTTACTGCTCAGTGATATGCGCTGCTCGCCGGTGTTCGAGAGCCATGCCGTAGGCATCAAGAGCGGCAATTTCTTCAATCTGGTGGTGGTGGGCGAGACGGAGCTGCCGCTTTTGGAGTTGGACCGCCGCCTGAAATTCATCGAAGCCGACAATGGCCGCTACGCGCCGGACCGCAAGGGGTTGCCGCTGGACATCGACGTGCTGCTGTATGGTGAGCAGGTCGGTAATTTCAACGGCCTGATCCTGCCGCGCGCGGAAATTCTCAAGAACGCCTTCGTGCTCTGGCCGCTGGCGCTGTTGGCACCGCAGCTACAGCACCCGGTGGATGGTCGTTCGTTCGCCGAGCTGTGGGCTTCGGCGCAGATTGATCAGCAGCTCTGGCCGGCGGCCTTCCAGTGGCGCGGTGTCGAGCTGACGCCGGTAGAGTTGCTGCAGACGCGCCCTGCGTAGCCCGGGTGCAATCCGGGGATCGGCCTCAGAATCGCCCAGGATTTCATCCGGGCTACAGCTGCTGCGGCGGTCTGTAGGAGCCGGCTTGCCGGCGATGATCGCCCGCAAGCGGGCCCCTACGAGGGGGCATGTTGCGCTTTGTAGGCCTTGAGCGCTTGCAGGCGTTCGCGGTTGAGCGCCTCGCCCAGCTCTGCACCCTTGAATCCTTTCTCCAATAGCGGTTTGACCGGCACTTGCCGGGCAGCCTCGGCAGCGCCCAGGAGGTAAGCTGCCTGCGGGTAGTCGCGTTGCTCCAGGCCCAGGCGACCGCGCGCATCCATCTCGCAGGCCGCGACGAATTCGGCGAAGCGCTGCGGGCGGCGAAACACGTCGAAACGTTGCAGCAGTTCCAGTAGCGTCGAGGGGCGCAACTCCAGTGCGCGATGGCCATGGGTATGAAACTCGCCGACCAGCATTGCCAGCTCGGCGCAGTCGCGGGGTGCTTTGCAGCGCTCGTTGATCGCCTGGATCAGTGGCAGGCCTTTGGGCTCGTGGGCGATATGCCGTGGCCATTCGGCCTCCGGTGTGAGGCCTTTGCCGACGTCATGCAGCAGGCAGGCCCAGCGCACGTTCAGCGGCTGGTCGTGCTCCGCACACTGGCGCAACACGCACTGCACATGCACGCCGGTATCGATTTCTGGATGGTGTGCCTGCGGTTGCGGCACACCGAACAGATCGTCGACTTCCGGCAGCAGGGCGGCCAGCGCGCCGCAGTCGCGCAGCACCTGGACGAACACATCCGGGCGCGGCTCCATCAGGGCGCGGGATATTTCCTTCCAGCTGCGCTCGGCTGTGAGGTGGGCCAGCTCGCCGGATTCGGCCAATTGACGCATCAGCTCAAGGGTTTCTGGCGCGACGCTGAAACCGAGCGGTGCATAGCGAGCGGCGAAGCGGGCCACGCGCAGGACGCGCAGCGGATCTTCGGCGAATGCCGGCGAAACGTGGCGCAGGATGCGGGCCTCAAGATCTTGCTGGCCGCCATAAGGGTCGATCAGGTTGCCCTGGTCGTCCTCGGCCATGGCGTTGACGGTCAGGTCGCGGCGGATCAGGTCTTGTTCCAGGGTGACGTCGGGGCTGGCGTGGAAGGTGAAGCCGCCATAGCCGCGCCCGCTCTTGCGCTCGGTGCGGGCCAGTGCGTACTCCTCGCCCGTTTGCGGGTGCAGGAACACCGGAAAGTCGGCGCCCACCGGACGATAGCCGAGTTCGAGCATTTGCTCGGCGCTGGCGCCAACCACGACCCAGTCCACTTCACTGATGGGACGGCCGAGCAGGCGATCGCGCACGGCGCCGCCGACTGTGTAGATCTGCATGTCTGTTCCTCCACTGAGCGCAGAGGATACCGAAGATCGAGGTGGGACGCGCCGTGTGGGCCGGTTTATGGGGCCAGGGCGCGATCATGGCCGGCAGCTGGACCTGCAACCGCTCAGATCGGCGGAATGATCAGGTCCAGCCTCGGGTATTCGCTGTCGTTCTCCGAGCTGCCGCGTGGTGGTACATGCTGGGTGGTGATCAACTGGTCGCCCTGGCAGACCTCCAGGTGAATGTCGAAGCCCCACAGCCGGTGCAGATGCTTGAGTACTTCGCCAGTGGAGTCACCCAGTGGTTTGCGGTCGTGTTGCTGATGGCGCAAGGTCAGCGAGCGGTCGCCGCGGCGGTCGATGTTCCAGATTTGCACGTTAGGCTCGCGATTGCCCAGGTTGTACTGCGCGGCGAGCAGCTCACGGATGGTGCGATAACCCGGTTCGTCATGAATGGCCGGTACCAGCAGCTCGTCCTTCTGGTCGTCGTCGAGAATGCCGAACAGCTTGAAGTCGCGAATCACCTTGGGCGAGAGGAACTGCAGAATGAAGCTCTCGTCCTTGAAGCTGTTCATGGCGAACTTGAGCGTGGTCAGCCAGTCGCTGCCGGCGATATCCGGGAACCAGCGTTTGTCTTCTTCGGTGGGGTTTTCGCATATACGGCGAATGTCGCGGTACATGGCAAAACCCAGGGCGTAGGGGTTGATACCACTGTAGTAGGGACTGTCGAACGGCGGCTGGTAGACCACGCTGGTGTGCGACTGCAGGAACTCCATCATGAAACCGTCGGTGACCAGGCCTTCGTCGTACAGATCGTTCATCAGGGTGTAGTGCCAGAAGGTGGCCCAGCCTTCGTTCATCACCTGAGTCTGACGTTGCGGGTAGAAGTACTGGGCGATCTTGCGCACGATGCGAATCACCTCGCGCTGCCAGGGCTCCAGCAACGGCGCGTGTTTTTCCAGAAAATAGAGGATGTTTTCCTGCGGTTCGGCGGGGAAGCGCTTGTTGTCCTTCTCGCCACCCTTGTCCGCGTTCCTGGGAATGGTGCGCCACAGGTCGTTGATCTGCTTCTGCAGGTGTTCCTCGCGTTCCTTCTGGCGCCGGCGCTCTTCTTCGGCAGAGATGGGGTAGGGGCGTTTGTAACGGTCGACGCCGTAATTCATCAGCGCGTGGCAGGAGTCGAGCAGCTCCTCCACGGCGTCGATGCCATAGCGCTCCTCGCACTGCATGATGTACTGCTTGGCGAACACCAGGTAATCGATGATCGAGCTGGCGTCCGTCCAGGTACGGAACAGGTAGTTGCCCTTGAAGAAGCTGTTGTGGCCGTAGCACGCGTGGGCAATCACCAGTGCCTGCATGCAGATGGTGTTCTCTTCCATCAGGTAGGCGATGCACGGGTCGGAATTGATCACGATCTCGTAAGCCAGGCCCATCTGCCCGCGCCTGTAGCCTTTCTCGGTAGCGAGGAAATGCTTGCCGTATGACCAGTGGTGATAGCCCAGCGGCATGCCGACCGAAGCATAGGCATCCATCATCTGTTCGGCGGTGATCACTTCGATCTGGTTGGGGTAGGTGTCCAGCGCGTAACGCTCGGCGATGCGCGCGATCTCCTTGTCGTACTGGCGGATCAGGTCGAAGGTCCACTCCGAACCGGTGGACAGCGGTTGGCGTTTTTTGGCTGTAGCGCTCATGGCATTGACCTCAACTCACCAGGCGACGCTGGAACAGTTCGCGGAACACCGGGTAAATGTCCGCGGCGGACACCAGCTGCTGCTGGGCGAAGCTGTCGGCGAAGGCTTCGGCCACCTGTTCGTACTCGAACCACAGCGCCTGGTGCTCACGTGGGGTGATCTCGACGTAGGTGAAGTACTGCACGAACGGCATGATCTGGTTGATCAATATATCCCTGCATACCGGTGAGTCGTCATTCCAGTTGTCGCCGTCCGACGCCTGGGCGGCATAGATGTTCCACTCGTTGATCGGGTAGCGCTCGGCCATGACTTCCTGCATCAGCTTCAGCGCGCTGGAAACGATGGTGCCGCCGGTCTCGCGGGAGTAGAAGAACTCTTCCTCGTCGACCTCTTTTGCACTGGTGTGGTGGCGGATGAACACCACGTCGATCTTGTCGTAATTGCGCTTGAGGAACAGGTAAAGAAGGATGAAGAAGCGCTTGGCCACATCCTTGGTGGCCTGGGTCATGGAGCCGGAAACGTCCATCAGGCAGAACATCACCGCCTTGGAGCTGGGGTTGGGCTGCTTGGTCAGCAGGTTGTACTTGAGGTCGAAGGTGTCGAGAAACGGCACGCGATGGATGCGCACGCTGAGGCGTTCGATTTCTTCGTGAATGGCCTGTATATCGCCGAAGTTGTCCGGCTCTTCACGTCGCAGTCGCTCCAGTTCGGCCTTGGCTTCGCGCAATTTGGCGCGGCTGGAACCGGACAGGGCGATACGCCGAGCGTGGGCCGAACGCAGGGTGCGCACGATGTTGATGCGTGAGGGGTTGCCCTCGTTACTGATGCCGGCGCGCACGGTCTTGAAGGTTTCCGCGCCGGTCAGGTGGCGTTTGACCAGATTGGGCAGCTCCAGGTCCTCGAACATGAAGTCGAGAAATTCCTCCTGGGTGATCTGGAAGACGAACTCGTCCATGCCCTCGCCGGAGTTGCTCGCCTTGCCACTGCCGCGTCCACCGCCGCCGCCTTGTGGTCGTGGGATGCGCTCGCCGGTGGTGAATTCCTTGTTGCCGGGGTGGACGATGGTCTGCTTGCCGCCACGGCCGTGATGCAGCACTGGCTCATCGATATCGCGGCCGGGAATGCTGATCTGCTCGCCGTGCTCCATGTCGGTGATGGAGCGCCGGCTGACGGCTTCCTCCACCGCCTTCTTGATGTGTTCACGGTAACGCCGCAAAAAGCGCTGGCGGTTCACCGTGCTCTTGTTCTTGCCATTCAGGCGCCGGTCGATCACATAGCTCATAAGCCCCTCCGGGGCGGCTTCAAGCTGCAAGCCGCAAGCTGCAAGTAAGCGAAGGGCGTCCAGCGCTCCCGCTCGTTCTTGCCGCTTGAAGCTTGTAGCTTGCGGCTGCTGTTATTGCGATTTGCGAACCCGCAGGTACCACTCCGACAGCAGGCGCACCTGCTTCTCGGTGTAGCCGCGCTCGACCATGCGTTTGACGAAGTCGTTGTGCTTCTGCTGATCCTCCTTGCTGCCCTTGGCGTTGAAGCTGATGACCGGGAGCAGGTCCTCGGTGTTGGAGAACATCTTCTTCTCGATGACCACGCGCAGCTTCTCGTAGCTGAGCCAGGTGGGGTTCTTGCCGTTGTTGTTGGCGCGGGCGCGCAGCACGAAGTTGACGATCTCGTTGCGAAAATCCTTCGGGTTGCTGATGCCGGCAGGCTTTTCGATCTTCTCCAGCTCCTCGTTGAGCGCCACGCGGTTGAGGATCTCGCCGGTCTCCGGGTCGCGGTACTCCTGATCCTGAATCCAGAAGTCGGCGTACAGCACATAGCGGTCGAAGATGTTCTGACCGTATTCGCTGTAGGACTCCAGGTAGGCGGTCTGGATTTCCTTGCCGATGAACTCGATGTAGCGCGGCGCCAGGTACTCCTTGATGTAGCGCAGGTAGCGCTCGCGCACCTCGGCGGGGAACTGCTCCTGCTCGATCTGCTGCTCCAGCACGTACAGCAGGTGCACCGGGTTGGCGGCGATTTCGTGCGGGTCGAAGTTGAACACCTTGGACAGGATCTTGAAGGCGAAGCGGGTCGACAGGCCGTTCATGCCCTCATCGACACCCGCGCTGTCGCGGTACTCCTGGATCGACTTGGCTTTCGGGTCGGTGTCCTTGAGGTTCTCGCCGTCGTAGACGCGCATCTTCGAATAGATGTTGGAGTTCTCCGGTTCCTTCAGGCGTGACAGGGTGGAGAACTGGGCAAGCATCTTCAGGGTGTCCGGCGCGCAATGGGCCTTGGCCAGCGAGCTGTTGATCAGCAGCTTGTCGTAGATCTTGATCTCGTCGGTCACGCGCAGGCAGTACGGCACCTTGACGATATAGATACGGTCGATGAAGGCCTCGTTGTTCTTGTTGTTACGGAAGCTGTGCCACTCGGACTCGTTGGAGTGGGCCAGCAGTATGCCGCTGTAGGGAATCGCGCCGAGGCCTTCGGTGCTGTTGTAGTTGCCTTCCTGGGTGGCGGTCAGCAGCGGGTGCAGCACCTTGATCGGCGCCTTGAACATCTCGACGAACTCCATCAGGCCCTGGTTGGCCCGGCACAGCGCGCCCGAGTAGCTGTAGGCGTCGGCGTCGTTCTGCGGGAATTCTTCCAGCTTGCGGATATCCACCTTGCCGACCAGAGCGGAGATGTCCTGGTTGTTCTCATCGCCTGGTTCAGTCTTGGCCACGGCGATCTGGTTGAGGATCGACGGGTACAGTTTGACCACGCGGAACTGGCTGATGTCGCCGCCGAACTCCTGCAGGCGCTTGGTGGCCCAGGGCGATATGATCGAGTTGAGGTAGCGGCGCGGAATGCCGTAATCCTCTTCGAGGATGGCGCCATCCTCGGTGGCGTTGAACAGCCCCAGGGGCGACTCGAATACCGGTGAGCCTTTGATGGCGTAGAAGGGCACCTTCTCCATCAGCTGCTTGAGCTTCTCGGCCAGCGAGGATTTACCGCCGCCCACCGGGCCCAGTAGATAGAGAATCTGCTTCTTCTCTTCCAGGCCCTGAGCGGCATGGCGGAAGTAGGAGACGATCTGGTCGATGCACTCTTCCATGCCATGGAAGTCGGCGAAGGCCGGATAACGGCGGATGACCTTGTTGGAGAAGATGCGTGACAGGCGTGAATCGCTGGAGGTGTCCAGCAGTTCCGGCTCGCCAATGGCCATCAGCAGGCGCTCGGCCGCAGTGGCGTAGGCGCTGCGATCCTGTTTGCACAGTTCGAGGTACTCCTGCAGCGAGTACTCCTCCTGGCGGGTCGCCTCGAAACGTTGTTGGAAGTGACTGAAAATGCTCATGACTTCACCTCGCTCGATGCTGAAAGCTGGCTCGGGATCGGTCGTGCAGGTGCTGGGTAACCCCGGCCTAGAGACAAGTCGGGAAGAATCCCCCAAAACCTAAAAGTCGTTACCGATGGCCCGATGCCGGTTGGCCGGCTCTACCTTGAGTGGGATGGCCTGAGTAACAGAATAGTTCGTTCTGCCGAGGGTCAAGGGCTGGGTAACGATAACTGGATGTTACCGTACGTCGGGAAGTGGCGGCAGACCAGAGCGGGCGCGGCTTGCCGCCTGGAGAAATTTATTCTTCGCTGCTTTGAGCCGTTTCGCTCGGGTAAGTGGCGCGCCACAGTTCGAAACCGCCGTCGAGGCTGTACACCTCGGAGAAGCCCTGGCCGACCAGATAGGCCGCTGCGCCCTGGCTGGAGTTGCCGTGGTAGCAGGACACGATCAATGGCGCGTCGAGGTCGGCGTGGGTGATGAAATCATGCAGGGAGTGGTTGTCCAGGTGACGCGAGCCGCTGATATGGCCATTGGCGAAGCTTTGCGGGTCGCGAATGTCGACCACGACGGCACCCTGGGTGCGCAGCTCCTGCGCCTGTTGTGGAGAAATGCGTTTGAACTCGCTCATGTTCGTTGCCTTCGAGTGATTCGTGGGGCGCCTCTGGCGCTTATTCCTTGGGACAGGTGCAGCGGTGAAGTGCTCCGCTGTCGACATCGAGCAAGGTCATCGCACCGCCCCAGACGCAGCCGGTATCCAGCGCGTAGAGGCCGGGCTCCGTGCAGTTGCCTTCCAGCGCTGCCCAGTGACCGAAGATGATCTTCTCACCGCGCATCTTGCGCTGCGGGTGGCTGAACCAGGGGGCGAAGCCGGGCGGGGCGCTGCCAACACCTTCCTTGCTCTTCAGATCCAGCGTGCCATCGGCCTTGCAGAAGCGCATACGGGTGAAATAGTTGGTGATCACCCGCAGGCGAGTCACGCCGTGCAGTTCCTTGTTCCATTTGGCCGGTTCGTTGCCGTACATGCCGTCGAGAAACAGCGGCAGACGGGCATCGTCACGCAACGCTTCTTCGACCTCGGCTGCGCGGCGTAGCGCCTTGCTCAGCGTCCATTGTGGAGGGATGCCGGCATGTACCAGGGTTACCTTGCGCTCGGCGTCGTGGTGCACCAGCTTCTGCATGCGCAGCCAGTCGAGCAGGTCGTTACGATCCGGCGCATCGAGAATCTCGCGCAGGGTATCGCCCTTCTTCAGACGTTCGATATTGTGCGCTGCGGCCAGCAGATGCAGGTCATGGTTGCCCAGTACACAGGTGATCGCATGACGAATGGAGTAGAGAAAACGCAGAGTCTCCAGCGACTGCGGGCCGCGATTGACCAGATCGCCGACCAGCCACAGCTGGTCTTGCGCCGGATCGAAAGACACTTGTTCGAGCAGGCACTTGAGCGGTTTCAGGCAACCCTGCAGGTCGCCGACGGCATACACCGCCATCAGTGAAGTGCCCCCGGTACGGCGAGGCGAAACGGAGCGATGGTCGCATCGAAGCGTTTACCGTCCTCGGCGAGCATCTGGTAGCTGCCCTGCATGGTGCCGACCTGCGTGGCCATGACCGTCCCGCTGCTATAGGTGTGGCTGGCGCCGGGTTCGATGTGCGGCTGCTGGCCGATCACCCCGGCGCCGCGGACCTCCTGCACACGGCCATCGCCGTCGGTGATGATCCAGTGACGCGACAGCAACTGAGCCGGTAGCTCGCCGTTATTGGCGATGGTCACGGTGTAGGAGAACGCGTAGCGGTTCTGCTCCGGCTGCGATTGGGCTGCCAGGTAGCGGGTGGTGACGCTGACGTCGATCTGATAACGAGGGTCGGACATGCGCGTGATCCGTTTAGCGTGATTGCAGTTTAGTCCTGCTCGGCCGAAGGCTGCAGGGCCAGCTGGTCGGCCAGGCGGACGAAGGCGGCCAGATCCAGCTGCTCGGGGCGCAGGCTGCCGTCGACGCCTGCCGCTTCGATGGCCTCGGCGGGCAGCAACTGCTTGAGCGTGTTGCGCAGGGTCTTGCGGCGCTGGTTGAAGGCTTCACGCACGACGCGCTCGAGCAGGTGATGGTCCTTGGCCGGGTGCGGCAGGGTTTCATGCGGCACCAGGCGGACGATGGCCGAGTCGACCTTGGGCGGCGGGTTGAAGGCCCCGGGGCCAACGTTGAACAGATGCTCCACGCGGCAGTGGTACTGCACCATGATCGACAGGCGACCCCAATCTCCACCGCCTGGGCCGGCGGCCATGCGCTCGACCACTTCCTTCTGCAGCATGAAGTGCATGTCGCGAATCAGCGGTGCGTTGTCCAGCAGATGGAAAATCAGCGGCGTGGAGATGTTGTAGGGCAGGTTGCCGACCACGCGCAGGCTGCGTGGCGCCGCTTCGAGGCGGGCGAAGTCGAATTTCAGTGCGTCGCCCTGATTCAGGCGAAAGCGCGGATTGTCACCGAACTTGCCTTGCAGGATAGGGATCAGGTCGAGGTCGAGTTCGATCACGTCGAGCTGCGCGCCGCTGCCGAGCAAGCCCTCGGTAATGGCACCCTGGCCTGGGCCGATTTCCAGCAGGTGCTCGTCCTCCTTGGCGCGAATGGCGCGCAGGATACGGTCGATCACCCCGGCATCATGCAGAAAGTTCTGGCCGAAGCGCTTGCGCGCGCGGTGTTGGTATTCGGACATGGCGACAGCTCCAAGTCTCAAGCTGCAAGCATCAAGCAGGCGCCGAGAGCGATAAGGCAAAGTCACGCAGTTTAACAGCGAAAGATGCTGCGGCTGTAGGCGCGCGCGGATTTTGTGACCCTGACGGGCCGTAGCCCGGATGCAATCCGGGAAAGCATGGCGGCGATGGCCCTGGATTGCATTGGGCCATATGGCCGGTCGTGATCAACCCGCCGCTAGTGGCTTGCTGCGGGTGGCTGCTGCCATCTGGTAGGCCGTCTCTAGCGCCACCTGCAGGCTGCCGGTATCGATATTGCCGGTGCCGGCCAGATCCAGGGCAGTGCCATGATCCACCGAGGTGCGGATGATCGGCAGGCCCAGCGTGACATTGAGCGCCGCGCCGAAGCCCTTGAACTTGAGCACGGGCAGGCCCTGGTCGTGGTACATGGCCAGTACGGCATCTGCATGTTCGAGATACTTCGGTGTGAACAGGGTGTCGGCCGGCAGCGGTCCCATCAGGTTCATGCCTTCGCTGCGCAGACGCTCCAGTGTCGGTTCGATGATCTCGATTTCCTCGCGGCCCAGATGACCGCCTTCGCCCGCGTGCGGATTGAGCCCACACACCAGGATGCGCGGCTCGGGGATGCCGAACTTGCCTTGCAGATCGGCATGCAGGATGCGCGTGACGCGTTCCAGGCGCTCGGCGGTGATGGCGGCTGCGACGTCTTTCAGCGGCAGGTGCGTGGTGACCAGCGCGACGCGCAAACCACGGGTCGCCAGCATCATCACCACTTGCTGGGTATGGGTGAGTTCGGCGAGAAACTCGGTGTGGCCGGAGAAGGCGATGCCCGCTTCGTTGATCACGCCTTTGTGCACGGGGGCGGTGATCATCCCGGCAAATGTCCCGTCCAGGCAGCCCTGGGCTGCGCGGGTGAGGGTTTCCAGCACGTAGGCGGCGTTGGCAGGCGTCAGTTCGCCGGGGGTGGCAGGGGCCGCCAGCGGCGTATCCCAGACATACAGGGCACCTGCTGCTGCAGGGCCGTCTGGCCATTGCTGTGGGCCTGCGGTCAGCAATTCGATATTCAGCCCCAGCTGTTTTGCGCGGTCTGCCAGCAGCTTGCGACTGGCGATGGCGACCAATGGCGCAGGTTGTGCCTGCTGCGCCAGCAGCAGGCACAGATCGGGGCCGATGCCGGCTGGCTCGCCGGGTGTGAGGGCAAAGCATTGCTGCGCAGTCATGGTCGCTCTCTGTAAAGGCTGGGGCGTCAGTTTACGCTGCAGGGCCGATCACGAAAAAGCCCGGCACTTGGCCGGGCTTTTGGGGCGATACCGCTATTACAGCTTGGTCTCGACGTAGGCTTCGTCGCGGATCTGGCGCAACCAGGCCTGCAGTTCCTCGTCGTACTTGCGGTTGCGCAGCAGGTTTGCGGCCTGTTGTTCGCGGAACTGCGCGCTGCTGTCGGTGGCGCGGCGGCCCATGACCTGCAGTACGTGCCAGCCGTACGGGCTTCTGAAGGGTTTGGACAACTCGCCGCTGGGAGTATCGTTCATCACTTCGCGGAATTCGGGAACCAGCGCGTTGGGGTCGATCCAGTTCAGGTCGCCCCCATTGAGCGCGGAGCCCGGATCTTCGGAGAAACTCTTCGCCAGTTCGGCGAAGTCCTCGCCAGCGACGATGCGGTCATGCAGGCGCTCGACCAGGCGAAGGGCCTCTGTCTCGCTGCGAATCTCGCTGGGCTTGATCAGGATGTGGCGAACATGCACTTCGTCACGTACCTGGGTGTCGCCGCCGCGTTTCTCGATCAGCTTGAGGATGATGAAACCGCCCGGGGTTCGCACCGGCTCGGTGACTTCGCCCGGATTCAGCTGGCTGATCATGCTGTCGAACGGAGGCGGCAACTGGCCGGCCTTGCGCCAGCCCATTTCACCACCTTCCAGGGCGTTCTCGCTGGCAGAGCGAGAGACGGCCAGTTGGGCGAAGTCCGCGCCTTGCTGCAGTTGCTGATACAGCTCCTGCGCCTGACGATCGGCAGCCTGGATTTCGCTGGAGGATGCACCCTCGGAAACCGGGATCAGGATATTGGCCAGACGGAACTCTTCCGACAGCTGCATCTTGCCCAGATCAGAGGCGAGAAAGTTCTGCACTTCCTGATCGGTGACCTGGATGCGTTCGGCCACGCGGCGCTGGCGCACGCGGCTGATGATCATCTCGCGACGAACCTGGTCACGGGCGTCGGTATAGGACAGGCCGTCACGTGCCAGCGCTTCGCGGAACTGCTCCAGGCTCATGCCGTTACGCTGGGCGATGGTACCCATGGCCTGGTTCAGCTCTTCGTCGGTGATACGGATGCCGGAGCGATCGCCGATCTGCAGCTGGATGTTCTCGATGATCAGGCGTTCGAGCACCTGCTGGCTGAGTACGTTATCGGGAGGCAGGGCGCCGCCGCGCTTGTCGATGGTCTGTTGCACTTCACGCAGGCGAGCGTCGAGTTGGCTCTGCATGACCACGTCGTTGTCGACGATGGCCACGACGCGATCCAGTGGGCGAACCTGGGCCTGAGCCGTTGCCGCCAGCAGTGCTGCGCCCAATAACAGGGGGCGCAGGCGATCAGAAAGCTTGGTCTTCACGTTCACGGTAACCTTGAATGCCTTGGTCGAGGAAAGATTCCACCTTGTTGCCAACAACGCCGCCGAGGCCCTTGAGGACGATCTGCAGGAAGATGCCGCGGTCCGGCTCGTCGTTGCGCGATGGGTCGAGGCTGACTTCGTCGTAATCGATCCAGTAGCGGTTGATCAGGCGCAGTTTCCAGCAGCAACTGTCGTATTCGAAACCACCGAAGGCTTCGAGGGTACGGTTGCGGCCGTAGTCGTACTGCCAGCGCGAGATCAGGCTCCACTGCGGAGCCAGCGGCCAGATGACGGAGAAGTCATGCTGGTCGATCTTGTAGTAGTTCTTGATGTAGTTGGGGTTCGGCTGTCCGTTGCCCAGCGTTGGATTGCCATAGTCCGGGTTAGTGGTCCAGGTGCCACTGTCACGGTCGTAGCGCAGGGTGTCGTTGCGGTAGCGATAGCCGAAGTTGACGATCTTGTTCGGATTGGCTTCCGGCTGGTAATGGAACATTGCGCTGCCCGAGCGGGTGCTGTGCTGGTCCGGATCCCAGTTGAAGGTCGAGGAGAAGCGCCAGTCGCGGTTGAATCGATACAGGTACTCCAGTGCGTACGGAGATACATCTGAGGTGGCATCCTGGCGGCCGCGATAGTCGATCCCCGGCATCTGCACCTTGCGGTCTTCGAAGTAGAAGGCTTGTCCGATGCTGAAACGCTGACGCTCGAAGCCGTTCGACTCGACCCAGCGGCTGGTCACGCCCAGCGACAGCTTGTTCTCGTCACCGATGCGATCCTTGCCGCTGAAACGGTTCTCACGCCACAGCGAGGCGTAGCTGAAGGTCGGCTCGCCGGTGTCGAAGACCGGGATATCGGTCTGGTCTTCTTCAGGCACGTAGAGGTAGAACGCACGCGGCTCCAGGGTCTGGCGGAAGTCCTTGCCGAACAGCTGGGTGTTGCGGTCGAAATACAGACCGCTGTCGACGCTGAACAGGCCCACGCCGCGGTTGGGCGAACGCTTGTAGTCGACACCGAACCACTGATTGTTTGGATCGTTTGTCGCCAGCTCAGATTTACCCTTGCCATCCAGGTTGATCTGGTACTGCGTCTGCAGATACTTGACCTGAGGTTTGACGAAGCCCCAGCTCCAGTTCAGCGGCAGGGCAACACCTGGTTCCAGGTGCAGACGTTCACCGTCTGCGCGGTTAAGACCGGTCAGGCGTTCGTCATACCAGAGGTCTTGCGGACGACCGGTCACGCCGTCCTCGTCGACGAAGAAGCCCGAACGCAGGTTGCGATCGAAGCGCACGTATTCGGTGCCGTAGGTGAAGTCCAGGCCACCCGGATTGAACGGCAGCTTGCCGTCCAGGGTGATCTGCGGCAGACGATCATAAGGCGTCACATCGGTGATGTTGGCCAGTTCGTATGCATGCACGTTCAGGCGTGCGGTATAGCTGCCACCGCGATAGGTCAGGGTGCCGCGCTGGTCGACGTAGGTTTGCTTGTCGATGCCCAGGTCGGTATCGAGATCCTGGAAGTAGTAGGGGTCGCTGATATTGGTGTAGTCGACCTCGGCGAGCAGGCGCGAGTTGAGCCCCTGCTTGTGCTGCCAGCTGTACATCCAGCGCTGATCTTCGTACTCGGACTGCAGTTTGCGCTCGTCTTCGCTGTCGTTCAGCCATGCGCCGCCGACCTGGCCTTCGCTGCTCTCGGTCAGGTAGCGGAACTCACCTTCCATCAGCAGGCCGCGTTGGGCCATGTAGGTCGGGTACAGCGTGGCGTCGTAGTTCGGCGCCAGGTTGAAGTAGTACGGCGTTTGCAACGAGAAGCCGTTGCTGCTCGACGTGCCGATGCTGGGTGGCAGGAAGCCGGACTGGCGACGGTCGTCGATCGGGAAGTAGATGTACGGGGTGTAGAACACCGGAATGTCCTTGACCCGCAGTGTGACGTTGGTCGCGGTGCCGAAGCCGGTCGCCGGGTTCAGGGTGACGTTGTTGCCTTTCAGGTGCCAGGCATTGTCGCCCGGTTCGCAACGGGTGTAGGTGCCATCCTTGAGGCGGATGATCGCGGTCTCTTCGCGCTTGGCGTAGAGCGCGCTGCCGCGCACGTGGGCCTGATGCATCACGTATTCGGCGTTGTCGATACGGGCTTCGCCGTTATCCAGCTGCAGTTCGGCGCGGTCGCCGACCACCAGCGTACCCTTGTCGCGCAGACGCACGTTGCCGACCAGTTCACCACGGTTTTCCGTCTGGTGCAGGCTGGCTTCGTCGGCCTCGACCTGCATGCCGGACTGACGCAGGACGACGTCGCCTGCGAGCGTGGCGATCTGCTTTTCCTGCTCGAAGCGCGAGGCCTTGGCGGAAATGAACATCGGTGCCTCGTCCAGTGGCGTGGTGTCATCCATGCCCGGACGCAGCGGCTCGACGTAGGTGCCTGCGCAGTAAGGACCGGCCTCGGCCAGTTGCGCGGCAGTCAACTTGTCGCGCGGGACCCAGTCCAGGTGACTGTAATCAGGACTGCGCGAGGCGAGGGCACGGCCCTTGCTTTCGGTGACCAGCACCGGGGCAGCATCCTGCTTGGCTACGGCCTCGCTGGTGGCGCCACCTACGCTGACAGCATCACGGCTGTGCACCGGGCGCGGAGGCAGGGCGCTGGCCGCCGATTTCGGCGCGCAGGCCCAGCCGCCCGTGGGTGACGCCTGGCAATCGTATTGCTCGGCGGCAAAGGACTGTAGGCTGAACGCGGGCTGTAAGGCCAGGAGGCTGCCGGTGACCAGCAGCGGGAATTTTTTGCGGAACGCGGGGTATTTTACTGCCATCTTGTTAGTCCGGGCTTCCTGCGCGCTATCGGCCCAGGGGCCGCACGCCTCTCGATGGGCTGAAAAAGATGCTGGATAATAAAGCATGACCCGCGCAACGGCTAGCGCCGTCGGAGACCCCTTGATGTCTGAACACGATGTACGTCTGCAACAGCTGCAAACCTGGCTCGTCGAGCAATTGCCCTCCCTCTTCGCGGCACGCGAATGGGGAGCGGTGCCTGAGGCCGAACTCACTCCCGCCAGCAGCGATGCCAGCTTTCGCCGCTATTTTCGTTGGCAGGCCGGTGAGCGCAGCCTGATCTTGATGGATGCGCCGCCACCTCAGGAAAACTGCGAACCCTTCGTGCGTATTGCTGCATTGCTGGCCAGCGCCGGTGTGCATGTGCCTCAGGTGTTGGCTGCCGATCTCGAGCAGGGCTTCCTGATTCTCGATGACCTGGGCCGCCAGACCTACCTGGACGTGATAAACGAACACAATGCCGACGCGCTGTTCGACGATGCCATCGAGGCCTTGCTGCAGCAGCAGCGTTTACCGCTCGACAGCCATCTGCCGCATTACGACGAGGCGTTGCTGCGTCGTGAGTTGCAGCTGTTTCCCGAGTGGTACGTCGAGCGCCATCTGGGGCATGCCTTTACACCTGAGCAGGAAGCAGCGTGGCAACGTATCAGCCGCCTGTTGATCGACAGCGCCCTGGCACAGCCCAAGGTGGTGGTGCATCGCGACTTCATGCCGCGCAACCTGATGCAGAGCGGGCCTAATCCCGGCGTGCTGGATTTCCAGGATGCCGTCAACGGCCCGGTCACCTATGACATCACGTGTCTGTTCAAGGATGCGTTTCTCAGTTGGCCCGAGGTGCGCGTGCAAAGCTGGCTGCAGGACTACTGGCAGCGTGCCAAGGCAGCGGGCATTCCGGTACAGGCATCGTTCGACGACTTTATGCGAGCCAGTGACCTGATGGGCGTGCAGCGTCACCTCAAGGTCATCGGCATCTTCGCGCGCATCTGCCACCGCGATGGCAAGCCCAAATACCTCGGCGATGTGCCGCGTTTCTTCTCTTATATAGAGGCTGTGCTGGCGCGTCGGCCGGAGCTCGCCGAGTTGGGTGAGCTGTTCGCCAGCCTGGCGAAAGATGAAGGGGCACGTGCATGAAGGCGATGATCCTCGCGGCGGGCAAGGGCGAGCGCATGCGTCCTTTGACGCTGCATAAGCCAAAACCGCTGGTGAAGGCGGCGGGCGTGCCGTTGATCGAGTATCACATCCGTGCGCTGGCGGCCGCTGGTTTCACCGAACTGGTGATCAATCATGCCTGGCTCGGCCAGCAGATTGAGGATTACCTCGGCGATGGCTCGCGCTTCGGCGTGCATATCGTCTATTCCCCCGAAGGTGAGCCACTGGAGACGGGTGGCGGCATCTTCAAGGCGCTGCCGCTGTTGGGTGCCGAGCCATTTCTGGTGGTCAATGGCGATATCTTCACCGACTACGCCTTCGCCGCACTGCGTGAGCCGCTCGCCGGTCTGGCGCATCTGGTGCTGGTGGATAACCCGGCGCATCACCCGCAGGGCGACTTCGTGCTGGCGGCGGGGCAGGTTCGTGACGGTGAGGCGACAGGCGAGCGGTTGACCTACAGCGGTCTCGCCGTGCTGCACCCGCGTCTGTTCGGCGCTTCTCAGCCCGGTGCCTTCAAGCTGGCGCCGCTGCTGCGTGAGGCGATGGCGGCCGGGCAGGTCAGTGGCGAGTATTATGGCGGCTGCTGGGTCGACGTCGGTACGCACGAGCGCCTGGCCGAAGTCGAGCGTTTGTTGCAGGAGGCGCGCTAGGTGTTGTGGCCGGCCACCATGCTCGGGGCTGCCGCCGGCCTCGCCCTGGCCAGTATCCCAGGTGCTCTGCTGGGCGGTCTGCTCGGACAGGTGCTGGACCGTCGTCTGCGCCTGCATGGCTGGGACAATCTGCGTGAGCGTTTGGGCGGTCGCGCGGCGCCGACGGATGACGATTTGCTGTTTCTGATGCTGGGGCGTCTGGCCAAGAGCGATGGCCGGGTGGTGCAGAGCCATATCCAGCAGGCGCGCTCGGAAATGCAGCGGCTGGGGTTGGACCCGGTGGCTCAGCGTCGCGCCATCGAGGCTTTCTCCCGTGGCAAGACCGGGCGTGACAACCTGCGTGCGCCGCTGCAGCGTCAGCGTGAGCGCGCCGATCTGTTGCTGCGAGCCTGCTGGCGCATGGCCTGGGTCGATGGCCGGGTGTCGGCCAGCGAGCATGAACTGATCCTGCTCTGGGGCAAATGGCTCGGCTGGGACAGTGCCCGGCTCGATAGTCTGGGTGAGGAGTACGCGCCGCGTCGCAGTCAGCAGCCGGCACCGGCTGGCGGCAGTTACCAGGAAGCGCTGCGGTTATTGGGTGTGAATGAAGGCAGCGAGCCGGAGCAGATCAAGCGCGCTTACCGGCGGCTGCTCAGCCGGCATCACCCGGACAAACTGGCCGGCTCCGGCGCCTCGCCCGAGCGCATCCGCGAAGCCACCGACACCACGCGCCAATTGCATCAGGCCTACGCGCTGATTCGCCAGCGCCGGGGGATTCGCTAGCCGGTAGTTTTCAGCCGCCTGCTAGCTGCCTGCGGCGCGTATGTGCTGCGTCAGCCAGCCGCGTAGACGGCGGTAGAGCTGTTCTTGCTGAACATCCAGATTGCCTGGCAGCGCCTTCATCGACACCTGTACGTACGTGGGTAGCTTCGCTCGCTTGCTGGCCTGCAGGCGCTTCAAGGCAGCCGTGCGGTCGGTGGCTTGATCCTTGTAGAAGAAGTCGCCGGTGGCCACGGCCAGCTGTGTGACCATTTCATCCAGTGGCGGCGCGAAGCCGGCAGGTAGTTCGGCTGCCACCATCAGCAGATTCTGCACGTTGTCCGGCTGGCGTTCGCTCAGGTAGCGCGCGGCCCAGTAGGCGCCGCTGCCGTGGCCTAGCAGGACGATTTCCCTGGCTTGCTGCTGGCTGGCGAAGGCGATGGCGGCATCGATGCGCGCCATCACGCGATCGACGTGGGCCTGACGCCGCTGCTCCGGGCTGATCGCGCTGCTGTCCGTGGGTTGAACACCTTCTGCCGCCGGCGTTTGTACAGGGTCATCGGCAGCGGAAGCCGCCTCGGTACTTGCAGGATCAGCGGGCACCGCTGGAGTGTCGGCGCTGGCATCACGCAGTGGCAGCGGGTCACCGTCCGGGTCCGGCAGCGTCAGGCTCAGGCTGTGCCAGCCGGCGTCGGGCAGCTTGCGCCGCAACGGACCGACAGCCGCGGCGCCATCGGCATTTTCCACGTCGCCGGGCACCAGGATCACCGCGCCACTGGGTTCGCCGACGTTGGCCGGAAGCCAGAGGGCGAGGAAGCTTTCTGCGCCGGCCTGCAGCATCTGCTGCTCACGCTTGTCCAGACGTTGCTCAAGCACCTGTGCGTCGCTGACGCTGCGTTCGGGCAGCAGTGGGCGTTCGCTGGGAGTCGATGTTTCGGCCTCGCCGGGCGTCGCGTTCTGTGTGTCCTCGGTCGGCTCCTGCGCCCAGCTCGTGGCAGTGCAGAACAGGCAGAAACCGAGCAGTGCGAGTGAGTTCAAGCGCATCGATGAAGCTCCTTGGTGACTGCTACAGAGCCTAATGCCGAGCTCCGCTTTTGTCAGGCGATTAGCGCAAGACTGGAGTAAGGTAGGGGATCGCGTCACCGGATTCGCCGTGCATGAACTCCCTTCTCCGTTCCCTCGCCCTCCTGCTGATGCTGGCCATTCCCACCGCCTGGGCCGAGAGCACGCGCATGCCATTGCGCCCCGCTTTCGATGCCGAGCAGCGCGCCTGGCTCAAGGAGCATCCGGTGCTGCGCGTGGGCCTTGTCCAGCAGGCGCCCTGGGTCGTGCGTGACCAGAACCGACAGTTGACGGGCGCCAATGTCGAACTGATGCAGCGTCTGCTCGAAGGCATGGGTGTGACCCCCGACTGGCGCTTGTATCCGAACCTGGGGGCCCTGGAACGTGCCGCAAGCGCCGGCGAGGTGGACCTGGCCCCAGGCCTGCAGCAGACACCGGCCGGCCTGCGCATCTGGCATTACTCCATGCCTTACCTGCGCGTACCGCATCTGGTGGTTGGCGAGCGTAGCGGCAATGGCGCGGTGGATCTCGACCAACTGCCGCTGGAGCAGAGGGTCGCGTTGCGTACGCCGAGTCAGGCTGCCGAATACCTGGAACGGACTCATACCAACCTGCGTCTGCGCGCGACGACTTCGGAGCGTTCGGCGTTGCTCTTGGTTCTGAATCAGGAGGTCAGCTACGCGGTGCTGGATGAAGCGAGCCTCAGCCTGCTGCTACGCGAGTCACGCTTCTCCAGTTTGAGCATCGTGGGTGACATAGGTCTGCCGCAGCTCCTGCGTCTGGCCACGCGCCGCGATCAGGCGCTGTTGCCCGGCATCGTCGATCAGACCCTGAAGGCACTGCCGGCTCGCGAATTGGAGGCGTTACGGGAAACCTGGATGCCTTTGCGCTATCCGCAGTCCACTGATTTCGTCGGTTTCTGGAAGACGCTCGCGCTATTTTTCGGTCTGGTGTTGATGCTGGTTGCAACTGCGCTCTATCGGCAAAGGCAGCAGACGCGTTTGCTGGAGCGAGGGCTGCTGGGTGCCCGTGGTGAGCTGGATCGTCACCAGCAGGCGGCCGAGGCATTGCGTCTGAGCCAGTTTTCCATCGACCACAGTACGGTGGGCATTCTCTGGGTCAACTGGGACAGTCACCTGCGCTACGCCAACCGCGCCGCCGAACGCATGCTTGGCTACGCCGCTGGCGAGCTGGTGGACAAACCATTGAGTCAGTTGGAGCCCGGCCTGCACATGGATCGTTGGCTCAACCTGTGGAAGCGCGTGCGTGAGCAGGAAGAGGGTTCCCCCAGCTTCGAGGTCGACTGCCTGCGCGCCGACGGCAGCCGCATGCCGGCCGATGTTTCCCTGAGTTTCCTGCGTTATCGCCAGGCCGAGTATCTGGTGGTGTTTCTCAGCGACGTCACCGAACGCCGTCGGGCGCGTGCGGCGCTGGAGGAGAGCGAGGCACGCTTCAAGGGTATCGCCGGCAACGTGCCCGGCCTGGTGTTCCGCCTGGAGCGCGCCGGGCCGGGAGCGGTGGTCAACTTCGCCTACATCAGCGAGGCCAGTCAGGACATGGTCGGCTGGCCGGCGCACGAGTTGCAGCGCGAGGAGCGCGGTATCCGCAGCCTGGTGCATCCGCAGGATCTGAACAGCTATCTGAACAGCCAGACGCTGGCGCTGGAAGGCGAGAGCGACTGGTACTGGCAGGGGCGCATCCTCACCGCCGATCAGGAGGTGCTGTGGGCCGATATCCGCACCACCGCGCGCCCGCTGGGCAATGGGCGTGTGGTCTGGGACGGGATTCTCTGGGATATCACCGAGAACAAGCTGGCCGAGCTGGCGCTGGCCGACTCGCGGGCGCGTCTGCGCGAACTGTCGGCGCACCTGGAAAGTGTGCGCGAGGAGGAAAAGGCACGGATCGCCCGCGAAGTGCACGACGAGCTGGGGCAGGTGCTGACCGTACTCAAGCTGGAAACGGCGATGTGCGAGTTGGTTTGCGCCGGACAGATTCCCGAGCTGGACGAGCGCCTCAACAGCATGAAACGCCTGATCGCTCAGTTGTTCCAGCTGGTGCGTGATGTGGCCACGGCGCTGCGCCCGCCGATTCTCGATGCCGGCATTGCCTCGGCCATCGAATGGCAGGTACGGCGTTTCGAGGAGCGCACGCAGATTCCTTGTCTGGTCGAAGTGCCGGAGCACCTGCCGCATCTGCCGGATGCCCAGGCCATAGGTATGTTCCGCATTCTCCAGGAGGCACTGACCAACGTGATGCGACATGCCGGTGCGCACAGCGTCGAGGTGCGCCTGTGGCAGGAAAGGGGCGCCTTGTGTCTGTCGGTCGTCGACGATGGCAAGGGCTTCGATCCGGCGCTGCGCAAGCCGGGGCAATCCTTCGGCCTGGTCGGCATGCAGGAACGCATGCTCATGCTCGGCGGACAGTTGCAGATTGACAGCCAGCCGGGCGAGGGCACTACGCTGTGTGCGCGTATCAATCTGGAAGAGGAGATCGCAGCGTGATTAGGGTACTGGTGGCCGAAGACCACACCATCGTTCGGGAAGGCATCAAGCAACTGATCGGTATGGCGCGTGATCTCGAGGTGGCCGGCGAAGCCTGTAACGGCGAGCAACTGATCGAGGTGTTGCGCCGCACCTCTTGCGATGTGGTGCTGCTGGATATCTCCATGCCCGGCGTCAATGGTCTGGAGGCCATCCCACGTATTCGCGCGCTGACCGAAGCTCCGGCGATTCTGGTGCTGTCGATGCACGACGAGGCGCAGATGGCGGCGCGTGCGCTCAAGGCCGGGGCGGCCGGCTACGCCACCAAGGACAGCGACCCGGCGCTGTTGATCACCGCGATTCGCAAGGTGGCCGGCGGTGGGCGTTATATCGATCCGGCGTTGGCCGACCGCATGGTCTTCGAGGTCGGCCTGACCGATTCGCGTCCACCTCATGCGCAACTGTCCGAGCGTGAGTTTTCGGTGTTCGAGCGTCTGGTTCGGGGAGAGGGCGTCAACGATATCGCCCTGCACCTGGCGATAAGCAACAAGACCGTGAGCACGCACAAGGCGCGTCTGATGCAAAAGCTCGGCGCGCATTCGATGGCCGATCTGGTGCGTTACGCGATGGAGCATCGCCTGGTCTGAGTTGCGCATGGCTTTGCGTGCAGAGTGCGCGGTGCGCACCAATGCCGTGGAACCGGAAGATTGGTGCGCGCAGCCCAGGCGGCCCCGCGACACCTTACGGGCGTGATGCCCGAGATACTGACTCGGGATTTGTAGGACAATCCCTACACGAGATTCTCCTCGCGCCTGATATCAGCTTGTCATCCCGCCCGATTTTTCGCCCTTTCTCGCCGACCTAATCTTGGGTCATCGGCCTGAGACAAGAACAAGGGTGTGGTGTGATGGCAAACGATGTACTGGTGAGCTTCCGTGGCGTGCAGAAGAGCTATGACGGCGAAACGCTGATCGTCAAAGACCTCAACCTGGATATCCGCAAGGGTGAGTTCCTGACCCTGCTCGGCCCGTCCGGCTCCGGCAAGACCACCAGCCTGATGATGCTGGCCGGTTTCGAGACGCCGACCGCTGGCGAGATCCTCCTCGATGGGCGCTCCCTGAACAAACTGCCGCCGCACAAGCGTGACATCGGCATGGTGTTCCAGAACTACGCGCTGTTTCCGCACATGACCGTGGCCGAGAACCTGGCCTTCCCGCTGAGCGTGCGTGGCATGTCGCGCACCGACATCAGCGAGCGGGTCAAGCGCGCGCTGTCGATGGTACAGCTCGACAGCTTCCGCAACCGCTATCCGGGCCAGCTCTCCGGTGGCCAGCAGCAGCGCGTGGCGCTGGCCCGTGCGTTGGTGTTCGAGCCGCAACTGGTGCTGATGGACGAACCCCTCGGTGCGCTGGACAAGCAACTGCGCGAACACATGCAGATGGAGATCAAGCACCTGCACCAGCGTCTGGGCGTGACCGTGGTCTACGTGACCCATGACCAGGGCGAAGCGCTGACCATGTCTGATCGTGTAGCTGTGTTTCACCAGGGCGAGATCCAGCAGATCGCCGCGCCGCGCGAACTCTACGAAGCGCCGCACAACACCTTCGTCGCCCAGTTCATCGGTGAGAACAACCGCCTGGCTGGCGAGCTGATCAGCCGCGATGGCGAGCAGTGCGTTGTGCGCCTGGCGCGTGGTGAAGAGGTGCGCGCCACGGCAGTCAATGTCGGCGCAGTGGGCGATGCCGTGAGCCTGTCGATCCGCCCCGAGCGCATCCGTTTGAATGGCCACAGCGAAACCTGCCCGAATCGTTTCTCCGGGCGTATCGCCGAGTTCATCTACCTGGGTGACCACGTGCGTATTCGCATGGAGGTCTGCGGCCAATCCGATTTCTACGTCAAACAACCTGTGGCCGAGCTCGATCCGGCCCTGACGGTTGGTGACCTGGTTCCGCTCGGCTGGTCTGTCGAGCATGTCCGCGCGCTGGATCCACTCCAAGCCGAGTGAGCCTTTCGCGCAGTGCTTCACCTTTACCCCGAAACACAGAGGAGCTGATAAGAATGACGAAATCCCTGAAGCTCGCGGCGTTGGCCCTGGGCGTTAGCTGCGCCATGCCGGCACTGGCGGTGGATCTGACGGCGGTTTCCTTCGGCGGCGCGAACAAGGCGGCGCAGGTCAAGGCGTTCTATGAACCCTTCGAGAAGGACACTGGCAACAAGGTGCTGGGCGGCGAATACAACGGTGAGATGGCCAAGGTCAAAGCCATGGTCGACACCCGCAGCGTGAGCTGGGACCTGGTGGAGGTGGAGTCTCCGGAGCTGGCCCGCGGTTGCGACGAAGGTCTGTTCGAGGAACTCGACCCGGCGCAGTTCGGCGATGAGGCTAACTTCATCGACGGCGCAATCCAGCCGTGCGGCGTCGGCTTCTTCGTCTGGTCCACGGTGCTGGCCTACAACGCCGACAAATTGAGCGCTGCACCGACCAGTTGGGCCGACTTCTGGGACGTCGAGAAATTCCCGGGCAAGCGTGGCCTGCGCAAGGGCGCCAAGTACACCCTGGAGTTCGCCCTGATGGCCGACGGCGTGCCGGTCAAGGACGTATACAAGGTGCTGGCCACCAAGGAAGGCCAGGATCGAGCGTTCAAGAAGCTCGACGAACTGAAACCCAATATCCAGTGGTGGGAAGCCGGTGCCCAGCCGCCGCAGTACCTGGCCTCCGGCGACGTGGTGATGAGCTCGGCCTACAACGGTCGTATCGCGGCCGTGCAAGCCGAGAGCAACCTGCAAGTGGTGTGGAACGGTGGCATCTACGACTTCGACTCCTGGGCCATCCCGCGTGGCGCCAAGAACGTGGAGCTGGCCAAGGAATTCATCGCCTATTCGGTCAAGCCGGAGGCGCAGAAGACTTACTCGGAAAACATCGCCTACGGTCCGGCCAACAAGCAGGCCATCGAGTTGCTGGCGCCGGAGCGTTTGAACCTGATGCCGACCACCCCGGAAAACATCGCCAACCAGGTGGCCATCGACGTGACCTTCTGGGCTGACTATGGCGAGCAGCTGGAGCAGCGTTTCAACGCCTGGGCCGCCCGTTAAGCAAGGTGTCGCGCAGCGACGCCTTCCTCGTCCCCTTCTCCTGCGGGAGAAGGTGGCGCTTAGCGCCGGATGAGGGGGCGGAGCTGCCCAAATGATGTTTGTCGTATCCCCGAATTTCTGCCGCCTGGAGCGGCCTTAGCTTGCGGAGTTGTCCATGGCCGCCGTACTGCCTGCCAACGATTTGCCTGGGCCGAGCCTGAAGCAGCGTCTGGCTCGTGCCGAGCGTTTCAATCGCCTGAAATCCAAGGCGCTGATCCTGCCGCTGTTGCTGTTTCTCCTGCTGACCTTCCTGCTGCCCATCGGCGCGCTGCTGATGCGCAGCGTGGACAACCCTGAGGTGGTCGGCAGCCTGTCGCGTACCGTCGAGGCGATTGCCGGATGGGATGGCCGTGGTCTGCCGGATGAATCGGTATACCGGGCGATTGCCGACGATATGCTCGAGGCGCGGCGCAACCAGAGCCTGGGCGATCTGTCCAAGCGCCTGAACATGGAGCTGGCGGGCTTCCGTAGCCTGGTCAGCAGTACCGCTCGCAAGTTGCCGCTGCGCGAGGAACCAGCGTCCTACCAGGAAGCCTTTCTCGACATGGACGAGCGCTGGGGCGATCCCGCCTACTGGCAGGTGATACGCCGCAATGCTTCGTCGGTGACGCCCTACTATTTGCTGGCCGCGCTCGATCACCGCATCGACGACCTTGGCGAACTGGCCAAGGCCACACCGGACCAGGCCATTTATCTGGACATCTTCGCCCGCACCTTCTGGATGAGTCTGGTGATCACCGCCATCTGTCTGGTGCTGGCTTACCCACTGGCTTACCTGCTGGCCAACCTGCCGACGCGCCAGGGCAACCTGCTGATGATTCTGGTACTGCTACCGTTCTGGACCTCGATTCTGGTGCGGGTGGCGGCCTGGATCGTGTTGCTGCAGTCGGGCGGGCTGATCAACAGCGCGCTGATATCGCTGGGCATCATCGAGCAACCGCTGCAACTGGTGTTCAACCGTAGCGGCGTGTACGTGGCCATGGTTCACATCATGCTGCCGTTCATGATCCTGCCGATCTACAGCGTGATGAAGGGTATCTCGCCCAGCTACATGCGTGCGGCGGTGTCGCTGGGTTGCCACCCGTTCGCCAGTTTCTGGCGGGTGTACTTCCCGCAGACCCTGGCCGGTGTCGGCGCCGGTTGCCTGCTGGTGTTCATCCTGTCGATTGGCTACTACATCACCCCGGCGCTGCTGGGCAGCCCGAACGACCAGATGATCAGCTACTTCGTCGCCTTCTACACCAACACCACCATCAACTGGGGCATGGCCACGGCCCTTGGCGGCCTGCTGCTGGCCGCGACCCTGGTGCTTTACGTGGTGTACAGCTGGCTGGTTGGTGCGAGCAAGCTGAGGCTTGCTTGAAAACGGTCTGCACAGCAGGCCATCTGATGACCCTCTCCCATTCATGGGAGAGGGTGCCCGAAGGGCGGGAGAGGGCGGCTATTAGTTGCGCCCATCCCTCTCCCCTACGCCGGGCGCCCCCAACCCCTCTCCCGCAAGCGGTAGAGGGGAGCTTAAAAAGCTCACTGGAGTAAAACCGCATGCTCAGCCCCTACATGTCACCCGTCGAGCGTCTCTGGTACTACGGCCTGCGCATTCTCTGCGGCCTGGTGCTGCTGTTTCTGATCCTGCCGGTGCTGGTGATCGTGCCGCTGTCGTTCAACTCCGGCACCTTCCTGGTCTATCCGCTGCAGGGCTTCTCGCTGCGCTGGTACGAGGACTTCTTCATGTCCGCCGACTGGATGCGCTCGCTGAAGAACAGCCTGATCATCGCCCCGGCCGCGACCATGCTGGCCATGGTCTTCGGCACCCTGGCGGCCATCGGCCTGACCCGTGGCGAGTTTCGCGGCAAGGCGCTGGTGATGAGCCTGCTGATCTCGCCGATGATCGTGCCGGTGGTGATCATCGGTGTGGCCAGCTATCTGTTCTTCGCCCCGCTGGGCATGGGCAACAGCTACCTGTCGCTGATCCTGGTGCATGCCGTGCTCGGCGTGCCGTTCGTGATCATCACCGTGTCGGCCACCCTGCAGGGCTTCAACCACAACCTGGTGCGCGCCGCCGCCAGTCTCGGCGCCTCGCCACTGACGGCGTTTCGCCGGGTGACCCTGCCGCTGATCGCGCCGGGCGTGATCTCCGGCGCACTGTTCGCCTTCGCCACCTCGTTCGACGAAGTGGTGGTGACCCTGTTCCTCGCTGGCCCCGAGCAGGCCACCCTGCCGCGGCAGATGTTCAGCGGTATCCGCGAGAACCTGTCGCCAACCATCGCTGCCGCGGCGACCCTGCTGATCGGCTTCTCGGTGTTGCTGCTGCTGACTCTGGAGTGGCTGCGTGGGCGTAGCGAGAAGCTACGCACTTCGATGCCGGAATAGATCGCCGCAGTTGTATGTTCAGGGCCTCGCTGGGAAACCGGCGGGGCCTTGCTCGTTTCCGGGCGTAGAATGTGCAGTTTCTCCTGTCCCAACAAGGCGGCCAGATGGACTTCGATGATCCCGGTTTTCGTGAGCTGATCGACGCGTTGCACGATGGCGTCTACATCACCGACGCCGATGGCATCACCCTCAAGGTCAACAGTGCTTATGAGCGCCTGACCGGGCTGCGTGCCGAGGACGTCGTCGGCCAGCACATGCAGGCGCTGGTAGAGCAGGGCGTGATCTCGCAGTCGGTGTCCTTGCGTGTGCTCAAGGAAGGCAAGGCGCTGTCGCTGATGCAGAGCGTCAGCCAGGGCAAACGCCTGCTGGTCAGTGGTACGCCGATCTTCGCCAGCGATGGCCGCGTGCGTTACGTGGTCAGCACCGTGCGCGACATGACCGAGCTGTTGCGCATGAAGCATGAGCGTGATGAGCTGCAGCAGCTGAAGCAGTTACGCAGCAGCACGGCCAGGCTGCATGCCGGGCAGCGTGACGATCTGCTCGATGCCTCACCAGTCGCCGATCAGCCCGCTTCCGGGCGCGTCTTCATGCAGGCGCGGCAGGTCGCTGCCAGCGACGTGAAGGTGCTGCTGCAGGGGGAGACCGGCGTTGGCAAGACCCTGATCGCCCAGTACATCCACAAGAGCAGCCCGCGCGCAGCGCAGCCGTTCCTGGCGCTGAACTGCGGTGCGCTGCCGGAGAACCTGATCGAAGCCGAGTTGTTCGGCTATGTGCCGGGCGCGTTCACCGGTGCAGGCAGCAAGGGCAAGCGCGGTCTACTGGAGCTGGCGCACCAGGGCACGGTTTTCCTCGATGAGATCGGTGATCTGCCACTGCCGCTGCAGGTCAAGCTGCTCAAGGTGATCGAGGAGAGCCGCTTCATCCCGGTCGGTGGCCTGGAGTTGAAGGAGGTGGACGTGCGCATCATCACCGCCACCCACCACGACCTGCGTACGATGGTCGCCGAGGGGCGTTTTCGCGCCGACCTCTACTACCGGCTCAACGTCGTGCCGATCCACATTCCGGCCTTGCGCGAGCGCCCCGAGGAAATTCAGCCGCTGCTGGATTTTTACCTGGCCGAATTCAACCAGCGTTATGGCCGAGCGCTGAGCTGGGAACTCGAAGCGCTCGATGCACTGACCGACTACGCCTGGCCCGGCAATATCCGCGAGCTGATCAATCTGGTCGAGCGCCTGGTGGTCACCTGCAGTGGCGAACGCATCGAGCTGTTCGACCTGCCTGAGGAGATGCGCATCGCCCGCAGCGCCGCAGGCGAAGACGACCTGCTGCCATTGCGCAAGCAGGTGGAGAACCTTGAGCGGCGCCTCATCCGCCGTGCGCTGATGCAGCACAAGACCACCCGAGAGGCAGCCAAGGTGCTTGGTCTGAGCCAGGCGACGCTGGTGCAGAAGATGAAACGCTGGGAACAGGGTTGATTGAAAAATGGATCGAATCACGGTCTTTTGATTGATTTTCTGATCAAGCGCAGCCCGTAGCGCGCTGTGACAAATCGACGCAAGCCTTCTACCACGCCGCTTTCGGCGAGCTGGCACAGGAATGGCTATGGCAAGCCCCGAACCCGCTCAGCACAACAACGCATAAGGGGCCTGCTGATGAACACTGCCGCATTCAAGATCGCCAACAAGCTGCTGACCGGCCAGGGTGCCGTGGAGCAATTGGCGCTCGAACTGCCTCGACTGAATATCACCAACCCGCTGATCGTCACCGACGCCATCCTGATCAAGTCCGGTACGGTCGAGCATGTCCTCAAACAGCTCGGCGAGCGCCGCTATGGCATCTATGACGGTGTCGAGCCGGAGCCGGAGATCGCCATCGTCGAAGCCTGCGCCAAGGTCTATCGCGACGGCGGTCACGATGGTCTGATCGGCGTCGGCGGCGGCAGCGCCATCGATATCGCCAAGGCCGTGGCCGGTTATGTTGGTCATGACGGTGCACTGGAAGAGCTGTTCGGTGTCGATCAGATCAAGCGCAAAGGGCCGCCGCTGATTGCCATCCCGACCACCGCCGGCACCGGCTCGGAAGTGACCAACGTGTCGATCCTCTCCGACAAGCAGGCCCAGCTGAAGAAGGGCATCGTCAGCGATTACCTGCTGCCCGACGTGGCCCTGGTCAGCCCGCTGATGACCCTGACCTGCCCGCGCGGCGTGACCGCTGCCAGTGGCGTCGATGCATTGGTGCACGCGGTGGAGTCCTATCTGTCGGTCAACGCTTCGCCGATCACCGATGCCCTGGCCATTGGCGCCATCAAGCTGATCGCCAAGGCGCTGCCCAAGGCCTATGCCAACCCGGCGGATCTGGTCGCTCGCGAAGACATGGCCACTGCCAGCCTGATGGCCGGCATGGCTTTCGGCAATGCCGGCGTTGGCGCTGTGCATGCGCTGGCCTACCCGCTGGGCGGTCGTTTCAACATCGCTCATGGCGTCAGCAATGCCTTGCTGCTGCCCTACGTGATGGCCTGGAACAAGCTGGCCTGCGTCGAGCGCATGGCCGAGATCGCTGCTGCTCTTGGCGTGCAAACGCATGGCCTGGGCGACAAGGCCGCCGCCGACCTGGCCGTCGAGGCCATGGCCGAGCTGTGCGCCAGCGTCGACATTCCCAAGGGCATGCGCAGCTTCGGTGTACCGGAAGACGCCATCCCGGCCATGGCCGAGGAGGCGAGCAAGATCGACCGCCTGATGCGCAACAATCCGCGGCGCCTGACGGCTGGCGACATCGAACAAATCTACCGCGCTGCCTACTGATTACCGCAACGAAGATGACAGGCCCCAGTGTGCTGGGGCCGGCTGAAATACAACTCTAATAAAGCTGGGTGACTCAAATGTCCGAACTGCATCAACAAGACCTTGGTGTGGAAGCCCCCTACTGGCCGGTGGGGCCATTCAAGGTGCGTCTGCCTTTCATTCATTACCGCTTCGAAATATCCGACTACATGCAGGGCCTGCTCATGTGCGCGGTGGATCTGGCGGCGATTCCGTTGATGACGGAATTCCTCGGCATGCCTTTCGAGGTGGCGCTGGCGGTGGTCATGCTCAACGGGCTGCTGTACCTGACCCACCACCTGCTGGGCGACCCGGTGGTTCCGGGCTGGATCACCCCGGCGATTCCGCTGTTGATGGCTTACTGCAGCCAGTTCCCGGAGGGCCCGGAGCGGGTGCATGCGCTGATTGCCTTCCAGTTGATGCTCGGGGTGTTCTCGATAGGCCTGGGCATGACGGGTATGGCACGCAAGGTGGTGTCCTTGGTGCCCTCTGCGCTCAAGGCCGGCATCATCATGGGCGCCGGCCTTAGCGCGGTGGTGACGGTATTCAAGGAAGGCGGTCGCTTCGACAGCTTCCCCTGGACCATTTCCATTGCCATCGGCATCGCCTTTTACCTGGTGTTTTCCATCCATTTCCAGGAGCTGAAGAAGCGCAATCGCTTCTGGTGGAACTTCGCCAAGCTGGGCATCTTCCCGATCATTCTACTGGCGGTAATCGTCGCGCCGATTTTCGGCGAGGCACCCTGGCCCAGCATCGAGTGGGGTATCAGCCAGCCGGACTTCGTCACCCTGTGGAACGAATACACCGTATTCGGCCTTGGCATGCCGCCGCTGATGATGTTCGTCACCGCCATCCCCACCGTGTTCGCCGCCTATCTGGTGGTGTTCGGTGACGTGCTCGGCGCCAAGGCGATCCTCGGCGAGGCCGACCATGTGCGCCGTGACGAGAAGGTCGACTTCAACCCTAACCGCTCGCACCTGATCTTTGGTGGGCGCAATGCCTTCATGAGCATCTTCGGGCCGGACGTGGCCATGTGTGGCCCGCAGTGGTCCGCCATGCAGGTGGTAATCACCGAGCGCTTCAAGGGTGGCGCCAAGGCGATGAAATCGATCTACGGCGGGGTTGGCTCGTTCCGTTGGGGCACCAATACCGGTCTGCTGTTGTTGCCGGTGGTGACGCTGGTGCAGCCGATCCTCGGTGTTGCGCTGGCGCTGACTCTGCTGATCCAGGGCTACGTCAGCGTGCGCCTGGGCATCATGGAGGCGCGCAGCCAGCGTGACCTGGGTATCGCCGGGGTGATCGGTGCGGTGCTGGCGATCAAGGGCGCCGGCTGGGCCTTCGCCATCGGTGTTGGTCTGTGCGCGCTGATCTATGGGGCAAGGATGTTCCGTGGCGAGAACGACCAGACCTTCACCAAGGATCTGCCGCCCGCCGAGTGAGGCCTGTGCAATCCCCAATTCAGCCGAGGGGCGAACGCCTCCCTCGGCAGCAGGAGAAAATCATGCAACTGAACGATCCCGATCTGCTGCGCCATCAGGCCTATATCGATGGCCAATGGTGCGACGCCAGCAATGGCGATGTGACTGAAATCTTCAACCCTGCCAACGGCGAGTTGCTGGGCGTCGTGCCGAACATCGGCGGCGCGCAGGCCCGTCAGGCCATCGAAGCGGCGCAGGCTGCCCAACCCGCCTGGCGTGCGTTGACGGCCAAGGAGCGTGCGGCGCGACTGCGCGAATGGTACGAACTGATGCTGGCCAACCAGGAAGACCTGGCCCGGATCATGACCGCCGAGCAGGGCAAGCCGCTGACCGAAGCGCGTGGTGAGGTGCTCTACGCTGCTTCGTTCATCGAGTGGTTCGCCGAGGAGGCCAAGCGCGTCTACGGCGACACCATTCCCGGCCATCAGCCGGATAAGCGCTTGATCGTGACCAAGGAGCCCATTGGCGTGACCGCAGCGATCACGCCCTGGAACTTCCCGGCGGCGATGATCACCCGCAAGGCCGGCCCGGCGTTGGCCGCTGGCTGCGCCATGGTGCTCAAACCGGCGCCACAGACACCGTTCAGTGCGCTGGCGCTGGCGGTGCTGGCCGAGCGCGCGGGCATCCCGGCCGGGCTGTTCAGCGTACTGCCGGCCGATGCCGAGCGTTCCCGTGAAGTCGGCGCCGAGCTATGCGCCAACCCCATCGTGCGCAAGCTGTCGTTCACCGGTTCCACCGGCGTCGGCATCAAATTGATGGAGCAATGTGCGCCGACGCTGAAGAAGCTCTCGTTGGAGCTTGGTGGCAATGCGCCGTTCATCGTCTTCGAGGACGCCGATCTGGATGCTGCGGTCGAGGGCGCGATGGTCGCCAAGTACCGCAACGCCGGGCAGACTTGCGTCTGCGCCAATCGCCTGTATGTGCATGAGTCCGTCTACGACGCCTTTGCCGAAAAACTGGCTGTAGCTGTGGCCAAACTGCGGGTTGGGCCGGGTGATGAAGCAGGCGTCGTCATTGGCCCGCTGATCGACGGCAATGCTGTGGCCAAGGTGCAGGCTCATCTGGCCGATGCGCTGGAGAAGGGCGCCAAGGTGCTGCAGGGCGGCAAGGCGCACGCGTTGGGCGGGCATTTCTTCGAACCCACGGTCATCACCGGTGTCACCGCGGATATGCGCGTGGCCCGCGAAGAGACCTTCGGCCCCCTGGCACCGCTGTTCCGTTTCAGTGACGAAGCCGAAGTGGTGCGTCAGGCCAACGACACCGAGTTCGGTCTGGCCGGCTACTTCTATACCCGTGACTTGGGCCGCACCTTCCGTGTAGCCGAAGCGCTGGAGTACGGGATGGTGGGTATCAATACCGGGCTGATTTCCAATGAGGTCGCGCCATTCGGCGGCATGAAATCCTCTGGCCTGGGCCGTGAAGGCTCCAAGTACGGCCTGGATGAGTATCTGGAGATCAAGTACCTCTGCCTCGGCGGTATCTGAGGCAGGCGGCTCACGGTGGGAGGGACTTCAGTCGCGATTGGCTTGGCACAAAAGCCAGAAGCTCGCCGCTGAAGCGCCTCCCACTGTCTCCTGCGCTTGTCGATCAAGGGCGCCACAGCCGTTACAATGCGCGTCACCGTGATCCAGCACTCAGAGGTGCGCCATGCAACCCTTCGCCATCGCCCCGTCGATCCTTTCCGCCGACTTCGCCCGCCTGGGTGAGGAAGTGGACAACGTACTCGCCGCCGGGGCGGACATCGTCCACTTCGATGTCATGGACAACCACTACGTGCCCAACCTGACCATCGGCCCGATGGTCTGCTCGGCGCTGCGCAAGTACGGCATTACTGCGCCGATCGACGCGCACCTGATGGTCAAGCCGGTGGATCGCATCATCGGTGACTTCATCGAGGCGGGCGCTTCCTACATCACTTTCCACCCGGAAGCCTCCGAGCATATCGACCGTTCCCTGCAGCTGATCAAGGCTGGCGGCGCCAAGGCCGGCCTGGTGTTCAACCCAGCCACCCCGCTGGACGTGCTCAAGTACGTGATGGACAAGGTCGACATGATCCTCTTGATGAGCGTCAACCCCGGTTTCGGCGGGCAGAAGTTCATCCCCGGCACCCTCGACAAGCTGCGTGAGGCCCGTGCGCTGATCGATGCCAGTGGCCGCGAGATCCGCCTGGAGATCGACGGCGGCGTCAACGTGCAGAACATTCGCGAGATCGCCGAGGCGGGTGCGGACACCTTCGTCGCCGGTTCGGCAATCTTCAACCAGCCGGACTACAAGGCGGTGATCGACGCCATGCGCGCCGAGCTGGCCGTGGTGCGTGGATGAAACCGCTGCGCGCATTGTGCGGCGGTGAGCTGCCGCGCCTGGTGATGTTCGACCTGGACGGCACCCTGATCGACTCGGTGCCGGATCTGGCCGAGGCGGTCGACCGCATGCTGATCGAGCTGGGTCGCCCGCCGGCTGGCGTTGAAAAGGTGCGTGACTGGGTCGGCAACGGCGCGCGGGTGCTGGTGCGCCGCGCCCTGGCTGGCGGCCTGGATCATGCAGCTGTGGGCGAGGCTGAAACCGAGCAGGCGCTGGCGCGCTTTCTTGATATCTATGCCGACTGTCATCACCTGACCGCGTTGTATCCCGGCGTGCACGAGTTGCTCGAAGCGCTGAGCACGGCGGCCGTCGAGCTCGCCGTAGTGACCAACAAACCGGAGCGCTTCGTCGCGCCGTTGCTGGAGCAGGTCGGCCTGGGCGGCTATTTCCGCTGGATCATCGGCGGCGATACCCTGGCGCAGCAGAAACCCGACCCGGCTGCGCTGCTGCAGGTGATGCGCCTGGCCGGGGTCGAGGCGGCGCAATCGTTGTTCGTCGGCGACTCGCGTAACGACGTGCTGGCCGCGCGCGCTGCCGCGGTGCCCTGCGTCGCCGTGAGTTACGGCTACAATCACGGCCGGCCGATTGCCGAGGAGCGGCCGAGTCTGGTGGTCGATAGCCTGGCCGAGCTGCTGTAATTGCATTTGTGCGTAGGAGCCCGCTTGCGGGCGATGATTCGGTTGATCGCCCGCAAGCGGGCTCCTACGGGTTGCTTAGCCTGAGCGGCTGCGCTACCTTGGCCGCTCTCCCCATTCCCCGCCTGTCGAGATCGCACCGTGGTGGTTAGCTGCAAACTCTGGATGAAAGTGATCAAGGCTCTGGCCCGTTGGCGCTGGCGCGCCTGATCTCGTCCTGCCGCCGCCGCGCGGCCCGTTTGCACCCGACCGTTTACCCCGAGCCATGAGGCTGATCATGACCCATGAAGAATTCCTGCGTTTAGCCGCTGAAGGCTACAACCGCATTCCGCTTGCCTGCGAAACCATCGCTGACTTCGATACCCCGCTGTCGATCTACCTGAAACTGGCCGATGCGCCCAATTCCTACCTGCTGGAGTCTGTGCAGGGCGGCGAAAAGTGGGGCCGCTACTCGATCATCGGCCTGCCGGCGCGCACCGTGCTGCGTGTGCACGGTCATGAGGTGGTGATCACCACCGACGGCGTCGAGGTCGAGCGTCATGAGTGCGCCGATCCGCTGGCCTTCGTCGAGCAGTTCAAGGCGCGCTACAAGGTGCCGACCATCGCCGGGCTGCCGCGCTTCAATGGCGGGCTGGTCGGCTACTTCGCCTACGACAGTGTGCGATACGTGGAGCCCAAGCTGGCTGCCGGGGTGAACCCCGATGTGCTGGGCACGCCGGACATCCTGCTCAATGTCTCCGATGCCGTGGTGGTGTTCGACAACCTGGCGGGCAAGATGCACGCCATCGTGCTGGCCGACCCGGCTGAGGCGCAGGCCTTCGAACGTGGCCAGGCGCAACTGCAGGAAATCCTGCACAAGCTGCGTCAGCCGTTCACCCCGCGTCTGGGGGTGGATCTGAACAAGCCTGCGGGCGAGGAGCCCGCGTTCCGCTCCAGCTTCAGTCGCGAGGATTACGAACGCTCGGTCAGCGCCATCAAGGATTACATCCTGGCGGGCGACTGCATGCAGGTGGTGATTTCCCAGCGCATGTCGATTCCGTTCAAGGCGGCGCCCATCGACCTGTACCGCGCGCTGCGTTGCATCAATCCGACGCCTTACATGTACTTCTTCAACTTCGGCGATTTCCATGTGGTGGGTTCGTCGCCCGAGGTGCTGGTGCGTGTCGAGGACAACCTGGTCACCGTGCGGCCCATCGCCGGCACCCGCCCGCGTGGCGCCACCGAAGAGGCCGATCTGGCGCTGGAAGAAGACCTGCTGGCCGATGCCAAGGAAGTCGCCGAGCACCTGATGCTGATCGATCTGGGCCGCAACGACACCGGGCGCGTCTCGGAAATCGGTTCGGTGAAACTCACCGAGAAGATGGTCATCGAGCGTTATTCCAACGTCATGCACATCGTTTCCAACGTCACTGGCGAGCTGAAGAAGGGCCTGACTTCGATGGACGCGCTCCGGGCCATCCTGCCAGCCGGCACCCTGTCCGGTGCGCCGAAGATCCGCGCCATGGAAATTATCGACGAGCTGGAGCCGGTCAAGCGCGGCGTCTACGGCGGTGCGGTCGGTTACTACGCCTGGAACGGCAACATGGACACCGCGATTGCGATTCGGACTGCGGTGATCAAGGACTTTGAGCTGCACGTGCAGGCCGGCGCCGGCATCGTTGCCGACTCGGTGCCCGCGCTGGAGTGGGAAGAAACCCTGAACAAGCGCCGCGCCATGTTCCGTGCCGTCGCGCTCGCCGAACAGACTGCCGTCCAGGCCCAGGAATAAGAGGAGCCGTACCATGCTTTTGATGATCGACAACTACGACTCCTTCACCTACAACGTCGTGCAGTACCTGGGCGAGCTGGGTGCCGACGTGCACGTGATCCGCAACGATGAACTGACCATCGCCGAGATCGAGGCTCTGCAGCCCGAGCGCATCGTCGTCTCGCCCGGCCCTTGCACGCCTACCGAGGCCGGTGTGTCCATCGAGTCCATCCTGCATTTCGCCGGCAAGCTGCCGATCCTGGGTGTTTGTCTCGGCCACCAGAGCATCGGCCAGGCCTACGGCGGTGATGTGGTGCGTGCGCGCCAGGTGATGCATGGCAAGACCAGCCCGGTATTCCATGAGGACAAGGGCGTGTTCGCCGGCCTCAACAACCCGCTCACCGTGACCCGCTATCATTCCCTGGTGGTCAAGCGTGAAACCCTGCCGGATTGCCTGGAAATCACCGCCTGGACCCAGCATGAAGACGGCTCGGTCGACGAGATCATGGGCCTGCGCCACAAGACTCTGAACATCGAGGGCGTGCAGTTCCATCCCGAATCCATCCTCACCGAGCAGGGTCACGAACTGTTCGCCAACTTCCTCAAGCAGACCGGAGGCGTGCGCGCATGAATATCAAGGAAGCTCTGGGCCGCATCGTCGCCCAGCTCGATCTGACCACCGAGGAAATGCAGGCGGTGATGCGCGAGATCATGACCGGCCAGTGCACCGACGCGCAGGTCGGCGCCTTCCTTATGGGCATGCGCATGAAGAGCGAGACCATCGACGAGATCGTCGGCGCCGCCAGCGTCATGCGTGAGCTGGCCGCGCCCGTGGTCATCGATGCCGAGCGGCTGGTCGATACCTGCGGCACTGGTGGCGACGGCATGAACATTTTCAACGTCTCCACCGCGGCAGCCTTCGTCGTCGCGGCAGCCGGCGGCAAGGTGGCCAAGCACGGCAACCGCGCGGTCTCCGGCAAGAGTGGCAGCGCCGATCTGCTCGAAGCCGCCGGCGTCTACCTGGGGCTCAAGCCCGAGCAAGTGGCGCGCTGTGTCGAGAGCGTGGGCGTCGGTTTCATGTTCGCGCCGTCTCATCACGGGGCGATGAAGCACGCCATCGGCCCGCGCCGCGAGCTGGCGTTGCGTACCCTCTTCAACATGCTTGGCCCGATGACCAACCCGGCAGGTGCCAAGCATCAGGTCATCGGTGTATTCAGCCAGGCGCTGTGCCGGCCGATGGCCGAAGTGCTGCAGCGCCTGGGTAGCGAGCACGTACTGGTGGTGCACGCGCAGGATGGGTTGGACGAAATCAGCCTGGCCGCGCCAACCTTCATTGCCGAACTCAAGAATGGCGCGGTCAGCGAGTACCGCATCCAGCCCGAGGATTTCGGCATCAAGAGTCAGAGCCTGATCGGCCTGACCGTCGACAACGCCGAGCAGTCGCTGGCGCTGATCCACGATGCCCTCGGCCGGCGCAAGACTGACAATGGCCAGAAGGCCGCCGACATGATTGTGCTCAACGCTGGCGCGGCGCTCTATGCTGCTGACCATGCCAGCAGCCTGCGCGAAGGTATGCAACTGGCGCATGACGCCCTGCACACCGGCCTGGCGCGCGAGAAGCTGGAAGAGCTGGTGTCCTTTACCGCAGTATTCAAACAGGAGAACGAAGGGTGAGCGTGCCAACCGTACTGGAGAAGATCGTCGCCCGTAAGTTCGAGGAAGTCGCGGCACGTCGCGCTCAGGTCAGCCTGGCCGAGATCGAGGCTGCTGCGCGCAGTGCCGACGCACCGCGTGGCTTCGCCCGCGCGCTGCTCGAGCAGGCGGCGCGCAAGCAACCGGCCGTGATCGCCGAGATCAAGAAGGCCTCGCCGAGCAAGGGCGTGCTGCGCGCCGACTTCGTACCGGCGGATATCGCCCGTAGCTACGAAGCGGGCGGCGCCACCTGCCTGTCGGTGTTGACCGATATCGATTTCTTCCAGGGCGCCGATCAGTACCTGCAGCAGGCGCGCACCGCCTGCGCGCTGCCGGTGATCCGCAAGGACTTCATGGTCGATCCGTACCAGATCGTCGAAGCGCGTGCACTGGGCGCCGACTGCGTGCTGTTGATCGTGTCCTGTCTGGATGACGTACGCATGGCCGAGCTGGCCTCGGTGGCCAAGGACGTCGGTCTCGACGTGCTGGTCGAGGTGCATGACGGCGACGAACTGGAGCGTGCGTTGAAGACGTTGGATACGCCACTGGTGGGTATCAACAATCGCAACCTGCACACCTTCGATGTCAGCCTGGAAACCACCCTCGACCTGCTGCCGCGTATTCCGCGTGATCGTCTGGTGGTGACCGAAAGCGGCATTCTCAATCGCGCCGATGTCGAGCTTATGGAGATCAACCAGGTTTATGCCTTCCTGGTCGGTGAAGCCTTCATGCGTGCGGAAAGTCCGGGCAGCGAATTGCAGCGCTTGTTCTTTCCCGAACGCGGCCGGCCGGCTGTCATCGGCAACGATCCTGAGTAAGACGCATAAAAAAGCCGGCAATCAAGCCGGCTTTTTTATGGAGGCTGGTTCAGCGCGTGCCGAAGACCACCATGGTCTTGCCTTTGACGTGTACCAGGCCCTGTTCTTCCAGCGACTTGAGTACCCGACCGACCATCTCGCGGGAGCAGCCGACGATGCGGCCGATTTCCTGACGGGTGATCTTGATTTGCATGCCATCCGGATGGGTCATCGCATCCGGCTGCTTGCACAGGTCAAGCAGGGTGCGCGCAACACGGCCAGTGACATCGAGGAAGGCCAGGTCGCCGACCTTGCGCGTGGTATTGCGCAGGCGCTCGGCCATCTGGCTACCGAGGGCGAAGAGGATTTCGGGGTCTTGCTGGGTCAGTTCGCGGAACTTGGCGTAGCTGATTTCCGCTACTTCGCATTCGGTCTTGGCGCGAACCCAGGCGCTGCGTTCCTTCTCTGAGCCATCCTTTTCGAACAGGCCCATCTCGCCGAAAAAGTCGCCAGAGTTGAGATAGGCGATGATCATTTCACGGCCATCGTCATCCTCGATCAGGATGGTGACCGAGCCCTTGACGATGAAGAACAGGGTTTCGCAGCGATCACCTGCGTAGATGATGGTGCTTTTGGCTGTGTAACGACGGCGATGACAATGTGCGAGAAGCTTGTCGAGGTTCTTGATCTTTGGTGTAAGGGTAATAGCAACCATGCCCGAGTCCCGAATATGAAAAGTGAAGGCCTTTGTCCAACGGCAATTTCTTATTTGTTATCCGGCCAAGTGTGACAGCATTCCGACGCCAGCTTAACAGACATACTATGACCAAGGAGTTTTTTGCGACTTGGGTAACGTTACGGCGTGGAACTTTCGCGCATTCGGCGCACATCGGATTGCAGCCTGCCTGTGCTAATCTGCCGAACTTTTCCACTCTGGGAGCCAATATCGATGAAAGCGCGTGTGCAATGGGCCGGTGAAGCTCTGTTCCTCGGCGAGTCCGGTAGTGGCCATGCCGTGGTGATGGACGGTCCGCCCGATGCGGGTGGTCGTAACCTCGGTGTTCGGCCGATGGAGATGCTGCTGATCGGCCTCGGTGGCTGCAGCAACTTCGATGTGGTCAGCATTCTGCGCAAGGGCCGCCAGCCGATAGAAAGCTGCGAGGTGTTCCTCGACGCCGAGCGCGCAGACGAGGAGCCCAAGGTGTTCACCAAGATCCACCTGCACTTCGTGGTCAAGGGCCGCGGGCTGAAAGAGGCTCAGGTGAAGCGGGCGGTGGAGCTGTCGGCGGAGAAGTACTGCTCGGCCTCGATCATGCTGGGTCGTGCCGGTGTGGATATCAGCCACGATTACGAAATCGTCGAGCTGGGCTGAGGTTTGCTGGAAGTAACGAGGGCGCCGATTGGCGCCCTCGTTCGTTTCAGATGCGGTAGGTGCTCTTGGTCATGACCTTCGACAGCAAGGTCATGCCGAACTTGATTGGCGCCGGGAAGCGCACACCGCCGGCTGCGATGGCGCTGTTGGCGTGCTGCTGTTCGTCGATGCGCATCTGTTCGAGGATGGCGCGTGACTTGGTGTCGTGCTCGGGCAGTTGCTCCAGGTGCTCGTCCAGATGCTTGCACACCTGATCTTCTGTGGCGGCGACGAAGCCCAGACTGACGCGATCACTGACCAGTCCGGCAACGGCGCCAACGCCGAAGGACATACCGTAGAACAGCGGGTTGAGTACACTGGGCTGGCTGCCCAGCTCACGAATGCGCTGTTCGCACCAGGCCAGGTGGTCGATTTCCTCATCAGCCGCATGCTCCATGGCGCTGCGCACTTCCGGGAGTTTGGCGGTCAGCGCCTGGCCCTGATAGAGCGCCTGGGCGCACACTTCTCCGGTGTGATTGATGCGCATCAGGCCGGCGACGTGGCGCGACTCCTCGCTGCTCAGCTCGGTCTCGTTCTGTACGATGGCAGGCGATGGGCGACCCGGCGCACCGCTGAATGGCAGCAGTGTGCGCAGCGCTGCATCGGCTTGCAGCAGCAGGCGGTCGACGGGGGAATACTGACGTTCGCTGGCCATGGGGCACCTCCAGAGGTAACAACCGGGCTAGTTTACTGCAAAGTCGCCAGGTCGTCCGCGCTCAAGGCAGCTCGCGCAGCACGCGAAAGCCCAGGGCATAGTCGCGATGATGTGGCTGCTTGAGATCGCGCATGCTGCTGCGCAGGTAGACCGGGCCGCTGTTCCAGGCGCCGCCGCGCACCACGCGCGGGCTGTTGTCGAGCAAGCCGGCGCTCTGTGTTTCGCTGCCGTCGAAGCGCTGGGTGAAGTTCGAGGCTGTCCATTCCCAGACGTTGCCCGCGGTGTCATGCAAGCCGAAGCCATTGGCTGGGAACTGACCGACGGCCGCCGTCTTGTTGCGCAGCAGGCGTGAGCTGGCGCAACCGCGGCAATGAGCGCGGGGTGCCTGTTCATCGCTGTCGAGTTCGTCACCCCACCAGTAGTAGCTCTGGCTGCCGCCGCGTGCCGCATATTCCCATTCGGCTTCGGTAGGCAGGCGATAACGCGCGCCTGTCTCGCGTGACAGCCACTGGACATAGGCGTGAGCGTCACGCCAGGACACATGAATCACCGGGCGCTGCGCCGAAAGGCCCCAGCCCTCGTTGTCAGGCATGGGCAGCCCGTTGGCGTCGGCGTACTTTTGCCAGTCGGCGAAGGTGACTTCGTAGCGACCGATGGCGAAGGCTTGATCGAACGCAGTCGATCGTTGCGGGCGCTCGTTGTCATTGCCACGACCGCTGGCATCGCCAATGCGGAACTCGCCAGCCGGAATCACCACCATTTCGGGGCCCTGAGCGCCACCGGGCAACGGGTCGCTGATGGTTTCGCTGGCGACGACTGGCAGGTTGACCAGCAGGCCGGCTGCGATGGCCATGGATACTGTGACACGACGCGCTTTCAGCACTTGCACGGGGTGATGCCTCCGGCGACGATCTGCGTGTTCAGGCGGTCCATGCTGTAAGTTCTCGATGCTGTGAAACCGCGGATGGTAACCCTGCGTGCCTGGCTGGCCAAATCTCACAAGGAGTCGGTGTTGAAGAACGATATTCATGATCTTGGGCTGGTGCTGGATTCCAAGGTCAAGCTGGTGGTGATCGAGTCCTGGGACGAGCTGCGCGTGCTGGAAACCCTGACAGGTTTGGCGATCAAGCGCGGTCTCGGCCTGCACACCTGGTCGGTGACCGAGGGCCTGCAGCGTCTGGGTTTCGGCGGCGCAGCGGTGGACGAGTCTGCGACCCTCGAGCCCGAAGCGGCTCTGCGCATGATCAAGGCCGATCTGCAGCCGAACCTCTACGTGATGTGCGACCTGCATCCCTTCCTCGATGACAACCCCAGGCTGGTGCGCTTGCTCAAGGAAATCGCCATGAGCGAGGCCGCACACAAGCCGACGCTGGTGCTGGTGTCGCATGCGCTCAAGCTGCCTGCCGAAGTGCAGCGTTTCGCGGCACGCTTCAGTCTCGCGCTGCCGTCGGAAGACGAACTGCTGAGCATCGTGCGTGACGAGGCGACGCGTTGGAGTGAAGGCAATCGCGGCGCACGCGTGCGCACCGACAACCGCACCTTGCAGCAGGTGGTGAAGAACCTGCGCGGCCTCAGTCATGCCGAGGCACGCGCGCTGGCGCGCAACGTGATCTGCGATGACGGCGCGATCACCCAGGAAGACATCCCGGAGCTGAACAAGACCAAGTTCCAGCTGCTGGATCTGGAGGGCGTGCTCAGCTTCGAATACGACACCGCGCGCTTCGCCGAAGTCGGCGGGTTGGTCAACCTCAAACGCTGGCTGGCCGAACGTCAGGCCGGCTTTCTCGAAGGCAAGCTCCTTGATGCGCCGAAAGGGGTGATGCTGGTCGGCGTACAGGGCGGTGGCAAGAGCCTGGCGGCCAAGGCCGTTGCCGGACTCTGGGGCTTGCCGCTACTGCGTCTGGATTTCGCCTGCCTGTACAACAAGTTCTTTGGCGAGACCGAGCGTAATCTGCGTGAGGCGCTACGTCTGGCCGAACAGATGGCGCCCTGTGTGCTGTGGATGGACGAGGTGGAGAAGGGGTTGGCCAGTGGCGACCACGACGGAGGCGTGAGCCAGCGTGTGCTCGGCACCCTGCTGACCTGGATGGCCGAGCGCAAGGCACCGGTGTTTGTGGTGGCCACGGCCAATGCCATCGACCGTCTGCCGCCGGAACTGGTACGCAAGGGGCGCTTCGACGAGTTGTTCTTCGTCGACCTGCCCAGTGCCGAGGTTCGTGCCGACATCTTCCGTATCCACCTGCAACGCCGTGAACTGGAGCCAGGCGGCTTCGATCTTGCGCAACTGGCTGCTGCCAGCGAGGGCTACTCTGGCGCCGAGATCGAGCAGGCAGTGGTCAGCGCGTTGTACGCAGGTCAGGCGCAGCAGCAGGCGGTCGATCAGGGTTTGCTGCTGCGTGCGCTGCAGAGCACGGCGCCGCTGTCGGTGGTAATGGCCGAGCGCTTGGCGGCGTTGCGGGAGTGGGCCGATGGGCGGACGGTCAATGCCGGCTGAGCACCCGGTCAGGCGCCGGTGAAGGGGCGGGTCAGGCGACCACTGAGTTTGCGTACCAGCCAGCGCGGGGCGAGGCGTGGACTCAGGGCCAGCAGGCGGTTGCGCCAGCCGGGAATGATGATGGCGCGATTCTTTTCCAGTGCGCGAACGGTGATCAGCGCCACTTCCTCGGCGCTCATCATCAGCTTGCTGCCGGCAATCCGCGTGACGTCCATCTGCGCCGCACGGAAAAAGGCGCTGCGGGTCGGGCCGGGGCAGAGTACTGACACACGCACGCCGCGGCTTCTCAGCTCTTCGCGCAAACCCTCGGAAAAGTTCAGCACATAGGCCTTGCTGGCGTAGTAGCTGCTCATCCAGGGGCCGGGCTGGAAGGCCGCGACCGAGGCGACGTTGAGAATCTGCCCGCTGCCGTGCTCGGCCATGCGCTGACCGAGTGCGTGACACAAGCGGGTCAGTGCCAGCACGTTGACTTCCAGCTGCTCCAGCTCGCGACTCCAGTCCTGCTCCAGGAACGGACCGGCGCAGCCAAGGCCGGCGTTGTTCACCAGCAGATCGACATGCCACTGGCCTTCTTCCAGCTCCAGCAGCAGGCCGGACAATTGCAGCGGCTCGCTCAGGTCGCAGAGGCGAAACAGCACGTCGACGCCGAAGCGCTGGGCCAACTCGCAGGCGATGCTTTCCAGCGCATCACGCCGTCGCGCCACCAGAATCAGGTTGCGCCCACGGCGCGCCAGGGCCTCGGCCAAGGCCAGGCCAATGCCGCTGGACGCTCCGGTGATCAGTGCATAACTGCGCATGGTCGAGGGTTACTGCTCCTGAAACTCGGCAGCGCGCTCGACATAACCCTGGTACTGCGGAATGGCGATGGCGGCGACGATACCGGTCACTGGCACCAGCAGGAACAACCAGGCCAGTACCTTGACTGCGGTGCTGTTGGGGGGCGGTGGCGGGCCGTAGCGGTTGACGCCCTGAGTGCCGGGGATGATCAGCATCAGCAGGGCGAACACGCTGCCGACGACCGGGATCAGGTGGACCAGCAGCAGCCAGCCGGACCAACCGATGTCATGCAGACGCTGCACGCCGATGAAGACGCCGATCACGACCGCAGCAATACTGACGATACCCAGCGCCAACATGGCCAGGGTCGAGGACATCGCGGCAATGCCGGTACCGATCAACATGATCGGGATGAAGCACAGCGTCATCGCCATCAGCCAGCCCAGGTAACGCACGCGGCCGATCCGGCCGCTGACGCCGAGAACCTTGAGCTCGGAGTACTGCGGCAACTGCTCGGCGACATTCGCCTGGGGTGGCGCATAGGGCGATGCAGTCGCTGCGACGGGAGCTGGGGCAGGAGCGGCTTCGGCCAGCTGTGCCTGGCGGGCGAGGTATTTGTCGATGATGATGCCGCAGGCAGAGCACTCGCTCGCCTTGGCTTGCTCATGGCCGCATTTGGGGCAGGTCATGTCCGAGGTAGCGGCCTCCACAGCCTGCTCGGTTTCGGCTTCGGTCGGCACCAGGCTCATGCTGGCGGCCTGATCCAGCTCCTTGCGCACCTTGGCGCCCGCCTTTTGCAGCGCGTTGAGGTACTGCTCCGCCTCGCCTTCGCCCAGATCACGCTTGAGCGCCACCGGCGCTCCGCTGAACAGACTGTCGATACGAGCAAGGTCGCTCTTGAACAGGCGGGCCAGGTTTGTCTTGACCATTTCCAACGATGCCTCGGGCATTAGTTGACCGTCGAACACGATCTTGTAGCGCGGTTGATTCATGCGAGCTTCCTTGTCGGCGGGAAGTGGAGGTGAGCGAAGCGCCCGTTGAGCAGCGGGCGAGGCATAAGCCTAGAGTGCCGCGAGGCCAATATACAAGCGGCCTGACGCGGAGCTCCTGGCTATTTTTCAGGCGTTGCCTATTGTGCTCCAGCGGCCGACCAGTTGGCCGCGGCGTAGTAGACGTATTTCGCTGAAATCACCCAGCACACCTTCGCTGGTCGCAGGGCGCAGAAATACCCAATCGTTGCTCGTCAGTTGTGTGCCTTCACCACCGATCAGGCGCTCCTGATTGGCGCTACGGCCATAGAGTTCGTCGTAGTCGAGCCCGGCCGGTGAGACGGGCTGCGCCGGCCAACGACCGCCGTAGAGGTAGTAGGCGTTCTCTCGGTTGGGGTTCCAGGCGCTGATCAGGGGCTTGAGTGGTTGCAGGTAGGGCAGGGCGCCGTCGACCACCTTGAGTACGGGGCTGGCGATCCACAGGGCTGGCTGATGTTCCTCCAGCAGTGGCGTGTCGAACTCCGCGGGCTTGAGCAGGGCGGAACCGACGGCGACTTCATTGAGCGAAGTCTCCTGCTGGCTGTGCAGCAGGTAGGTCAGACTGCCTGCACCGTTGAGCAGCGGCTTTGCTGGCCAAAGATCGCTGAACCCCTGAGCGTTGCTGATGAATTGTCGATAACGCGCATCGCTCTCGCTGAATGCTCGCCGCTGACTCTGCCAGGGTGGGCTGTGCGCGACATGCGCGTCATAACCCATCAGCCCCTGTAGTTGCAGTGTCGGCTGCTGGCGAAGCTGCTGCAGTGCCTGAGCCAGCGCCTGCGGGGTGGCGAAACCGCCGCGTTCCAGGCCAACGTCGATTTCCAGTGCGATGCGCAGCGGTCGCCCCAGTGCCTTGGCCAGTTCGGCGTACTCCATGAGGCGCCGCTCGCTGTCGATCAGCCAGGTCACCTGGCGGTTGGGATCGAAATTCAGGTGGTGCGCAAGTTGGCGATAGAAGTTCAGGGCCGCAGCGACCGGCATGGGTTTGCCAAGCAGCAGGTCGGCCTGGGGAAAGCTCCTGGCCAGGCGATTCAGTTGCGGCTGATGAAAGACCATGAAACGCTGGGTCTGCAGACGCTTGGCCAGGTATTCCAACAGACCGGTGCTGGCCAACGACTTGGCGACCAGGCGCAGCTGGAGGCGGCTGCCTAGCCGTGCTGCCAGCAGGTCGGCGTTGGCGTCGAGCCGATCGAGATCGAGCAGCAGGATGGGGATGCCCTCGCCATCGCGCTGCAGTTGCCGGTTGAGTTCGGCGAAGTAGGCGTCATGCTCGCGACCATGATCGGCCGGGCGCAGCGCCCAGCCACCGAGCAGGCCGAGCGCGCCCAGCCCCAGCAGGTGGCGACGCTTCATTGCGGCCAGCGTTGCCCCAGCGCTTGGCTACGTGTCAGTGCGGCGCGATATTCGTGGTCGAGTCGCGACACCAGCTCCTGCACCGACGGCAGATCGTCGATGCCGCCAACGCCCTGGCCGGCCGACCAGACGGTTTTCCAGGCCTTGGCTTCTTCATCCATCGGCTTGAGCTTCTCGCCGTAGTTGATATCGCCCTTGTTCTGCAGCTGTCTCAGGTCGTAGCCGGCCTGCTCCAGGCTCTGGCGCATGAAGCTGGCCGGTACACCGGATACGGCGGGTGTGTGAATGATGTCGGCGGCCCGAGCTTCGAGAATCATCGCCTTGTAATCGGCCGACGCGTTGTTCTCGGTCGTGGCGATGAAACGGGTGCCCATATAAGCCAGGTCGGCGCCGAGCAGCTGCGCGGCGAGAATTTCGTGGCCGTGATTGAGGCAGCCGGACAGCAACACGGTCTTGTCGAAGAACTGACGAATCTCGGCCAGCAGGGCGAAGGGACTCCAGGTACCGGCATGGCCGCCAGCGCCGGCGGCCACGGCGATCAGGCCATCCACGCCAGCCTCGGCAGCTTTTTCGGCATGGCGGCGGGTGGTCACGTCATGGAACACCAGGCCGCCGTAGCTGTGCACCGCATCGACCACTTCCTTCACCGCGCCCAGGCTGGTGATGACGATGGGCACGCGCCGCTCGACGCAGATGGCCAGATCCGCCTGCAGGCGCGGATTGCTGTTATGCACGATCAAATTGACTGCGTAGGGTGCGGCGTTGCTCGCGAGGCTGGCTTCGATCTCGTCGAGCCAGGCGGCGAAACCGGCGCTCTCGCGCTGGTTCAGCGCCGGAAAGCTGCCGACGATGCCGCTGTTGCAGCAGGCACTGACCAGCGCCGGGTTGGACACCAGAAACATCGGCGCAGCGACCAGAGGCAGGCGCAGGCGTTGTTCGAGCAGGGCAGGCAGAGACATGGCGAACTCCTCAGAAGGGGCGGACGACAACCAGGATGACGATGCCCAGCAGGGCCAGCACCGGCGCTTCATTGAACCAACGATAGAACACGTGACTACGGCTGTTCTCGCCGCGGGCAAAGCGCTTGAGCTGAGCACCGCACAGGTGGTGATAGATCACCAGGGCCACCACCAGCGTGAGCTTGGCGTGCATCCAGCCCTGCGTGAAGTAGTACGCCGAATTGAGGCTGAACAACCAGATGCCCAGGCCCAGCGTGGCGATCATCGAGGGGATCATGATGCCGCGATACAGCTTGCGCTCCATGATGCAGAAACGTTCGTGACTGGCGGCGTCGCTGCTCATGGCGTGATAGACGAACAGACGCGGCAGATAGAACAGGCCGGCGAACCAGCAGACCATGGCGATGATGTGCAGAGCCTTGAGCCAGAGATAGAGCATTTTCGCTTCCCGCGCTGAAAAATGGCCTCGATAGTAGAGGCAGCTGACGGTCTGCGTCACCTCCGCGGTTGGAGCTTGGCCGATGCGGCTTTATCATCGGCAACTTTCCAATGGCTTTTGCAAAGGGGCATGTGATGATCAAGGTCGGTATCGTCGGCGGCACGGGCTACACCGGTGTCGAACTGCTGCGTCTGCTGGCGCAACACCCGCAGGCAGAGGTGACCGTGATCACTTCCCGTTCCGAGGCCGGCCTGCGCGTCGATGAGATGTACCCCAATCTGCGCGGCCACTACCCTGAACTCGCGTTCAGTGTGCCGGATGTCGCCACCCTGGGCGCCTGTGATGTGGTGTTCTTCGCCACCCCGCACGGTGTGGCCCATGCTCTGGCTGGTGAGTTGCTGGCTGCCGGTACGCGGGTGATCGATCTGTCCGCCGATTTCCGCCTGCAGGACGCCGAGGAATGGGCCAAGTGGTACGGCCAGCCGCACGGCGCTCCCGAGTTGCTGAGCGAGGCGGTGTACGGTCTGCCCGAGGTCAACCGCGAGGCGATCAAGACTGCCCGTTTGATTGCCGTACCCGGCTGCTACCCGACCGCCACTCAGCTGGGGCTGATTCCGCTGCTCGAAGCCGGACTGGCCGAGACCGGTAGCCTGATCGCCGACTGCAAGAGCGGTGTCAGCGGTGCCGGCCGTGGTGCCAGCGTTGGCTCGCTGTTCTGCGAGGCCGGCGAGAGCATGAAGGCCTACTCGGTCAAGGGCCACCGTCACCTTCCGGAAATTCGTCAGGGGCTGCGCCAGGCAGCAGGTAGCGATGTCGGCCTTACCTTCGTGCCGCACCTGACACCGATGATTCGTGGCATTCACGCGACCCTCTATGCGCGCGTTGCCGATACCTCGGTCGATCTTCAGGCGCTGTTCGAGAAGCGTTACGCCGGCGAGCCCTTCGTCGATGTGATGCCGGCGGGCAGCCACCCGGAAACCCGTAGTGTGCGCGGAGGCAACGTTTGCCGTATCGCCGTGCATCGTCCGCAGGGCGGCGACCTAGTGGTGGTGCTCTCGGTGATCGACAATCTGGTCAAGGGGGCCTCGGGCCAGGCGGTGCAGAACATGAACATCCTCTTCGGTCTCGACGAGCGCCTCGGTCTGTCGCACGCGGCCCTGCTGCCGTGATACCGGGCTGGGAGGTCCGCCTCAGGGATCCTCGTCGCGAACGTAGACGCCGTTGGCTGCAGTTGCTGCTGGTGCTCGCCATCCCGGTGGCCTTTGCCCTGGGATGGTACTGGCCGCAGGCGCAGCCGCAACAGGCGCCCGCGGATACGCGGGCACTGCTGACTCGCCTTGCCGAACAGGAGCAGGAGCTGGAGTTGCTGCGCCAGCGCCTGGCCGTGGTCGGCAGTAGCGACAAGGTCACGCAGCAGGCCATGGAGCAGAATCGTCGTACCATCAAGCTGCTGGAAGAGCAGATCTTCAAGCAGCAGCAGGATCTGGCCTTCTACAAAGGCGTGCTGGCACCTGCCAGTCGTCGTGAAGGTATTCGCATTCGCGCCTTTGAGCTGCAAGCCACGGACGCGCCGCAGCGATTTCGCTACAAATTGCTGATGAGCCGAGTCGGTGCCAGTGATGAGGCATTACAGGGGCGTTTGCGTATTACTGTCGAAGGGCAGCAGAACGGTAAGCCGGCCTCGTTGGAGTTGGCGGCGCTGTCCGACGAGGTAAGCGAGAGCAGCATTGCGTTCTCCTTCAAGCACTTCCAGTCCTTTCCCGAAGCGGGTCGTTTCGGCGAGCTACAACTACCTGCGGGCTTCGAGCCGCGTCAGGTCAGGGTTCAGGCGGAGGTCGAGGGCGACAAGCCGCTGAGCCGTACATTCGAATGGATAAAATCAGGAGCGATAGCCACCCATGTGGAGTAAAGACAAGACCAAACCCGACTTGCAGCGCTTCAGCGGCAAGACCAGCCTGATTGCCGCTGGCGCCGAGCTGGTAGGCGACATGCGCTTTCAGGGCGCGGTGCAAGTGGATGGTCGGGTCACCGGTAATCTGCTGGCTACCGAAGGGCTGGTGCGCGTGAGTGCAGGCGGCCTGGTTGAAGGTGAGATACGGGCACCCCATATAGTGATCGATGGAGAGGTGAGTGGTGATGTATTCGCCAGTGGCCATCTTGAGCTGGGTTCACGCTCTCGGGTTCGCGGCAACCTGCATTACGGCCTGATGGAGATGGCCATGGGGGCGCAGATCGAGGGGCGTCTCTGTCATATCAAGGATGGTGAGCGGCCACTCGAGCTTCCCGCTACGCTGGAAAACGAGCAATAGTTGACCAATTTTGTAGGGCAAGCGGATAATGCACGCCCAAAGCAGTATGGCGCATGGCGCCGGGAGTCCAGAATGAGCGTCGAAACCTTCACCCCTGCCCCCATGCACTTTACCCAAGGCGCGGCCAGCAAGGTGAAGAACCTGGTCGATGAAGAGGGTAATCCGCGCCTGAAGCTGCGCGTGTTCGTCACGGGCGGCGGCTGCTCGGGCTTTCAGTACGGTTTTACCTTCGATGAGGACGTGGCTGAGGATGACACCATCGTCGAGCGCGAAGGCGTTAGCCTGGTGGTCGATGCCATGAGCTTCCAGTATCTGGCTGGCTCCGAGGTCGACTATCAGGAAGGGCTGGAAGGTTCGCGTTTCGTGATCAAGAACCCCAATGCCACCACCACCTGTGGTTGCGGGTCGTCCTTCTCGATCTGAATGTATCGCCTGATGACAGACGCCGTGCTCGATGCGCGGCGTTTTCGTTTTCACGCCGGGTAGATGGCGCCAAGCACGCGCAGGCCTTTGGCGCCGGTCACGCTCGGGCGATTACCAGCAATGCCCTCAAGCGCGCAATGTGCCAGCCAGGCGAAGGCCATGGCTTCGACCCAGTCCGGATCTACGCCCTCAGTCGCGGTGCTGCTCACCTCGGTTCCAGCCAGCATCTCGCGCAGGCGCTTCATCAGACAAGCGTTGTGCGCGCCACCTCCACACACCAGCAGAGCATCCGTGTGAGCCTGCGCGTTGCGTAGGGCGCTGACGATACTGCATGCGGTGAGTTCTACCAGGGTGGCCTGAACGTCTTCGCTGGCCAGTCGCGACGACGCTTGCAGATGGCCAAGCAGCCAGTCGAGGTTGAACAGTTCGCGACCGGTACTCTTCGGGCCCTGGGTGGCGAAGAAGGGATCGCTCAGTAGTCGCGACAGCAGCGCGCTGTCTACCTTGCCGCTGGATGCCCAGGCACCGTCACGGTCATAGGCCAGGCCCTTGCAATGCTGAATCCAGGCATCGAGCAGAACGTTGCCAGGGCCGCTGTCGAATCCCAGAACCTCCTGGCCGGGTGAAAGCAGGCTGAGGTTGCTGAAACCGCCGACATTGAGCACGGCAACCTGCCGCTGGCTATTGCCGAACAGGTCATGGTGGAAGGCTGGGACCAGAGGAGCCCCTTGACCGCCAGCGGCAACATCGCGCCGGCGGAAGTCTGCGACCACGCAAATGCCCGTAAGCTCGGCCAGCAGCGCAGGGTTGCCGATCTGGATGGTGAAGCCGCGCGCCGGTTCATGGCGCACCGTCTGGCCATGGCTGCCGATGGCGCGAATCTGCTGCGCGGTCAGGTTCTGTTGCTGCAGGAGTTCGTTGACAGCGGCAGCGGCCAGTTCGACCCAGTGTTGTTCTGCAATGGCTGCGCGTGCCAGTTCATCATTGCCAGAGGTGCACAGCGCCAGCAGGTCGCTACGCAGTTGTTCTGGCATGGGGCGGTAGAGCGTGGCGAGAAGGTGAGGACGCTGATCCTGATCGATCAGCGCGATGTCCAGTCCGTCCAGGCTGGTGCCGGACATCACGCCAATATAGAGGGCCACGGCTTACTGCTGGTTGGCGGCTAGCATGGTGGCCTTTTCCTGGTCCATGCGTGCCATCAGCGGTTTGCTCAGTTGCATGAAGCGCTGTTTCTCGCTCGCTGCAATGGGGTCTGCCATCGGCAGCTTCTGGCTGAGTGGATCGACGTGTACACCGTTTACCTGGAACTCATAGTGCAGGTGAGGGCCGGTGGAGAGGCCGGTAGTACCGATATAGCCGATGATCTGGCCTTGTTTGACGTTCGCACCGTTGCGAACACCTTTGGCAAAACCCTGCATGTGTGCGTAAAGGGTGCGATAGCGCTGGCCGTGCTGGATGATCACGGTATTGCCGTAGCCACCGTTACGCCCTGCCAGTGCTACGCGACCGTCACCGGCAGCCTTGATTGGCGTGCCACGTGGCGCGGCATAGTCGACGCCCTTGTGTGCACGGATCTTGTTCAGGATCGGATGCTTGCGACCCGTGGAGAAGCGCGAGCTGATGCGAGCGAAGTCCACCGGAGTGCGGATGAACGCCTTGCGCATGCTTTCGCCATTGGCGTTGTAGTAGCTGGTAGTGCCTTGTTTGCTGGTGTAACGCACGGCGGTGTAGGTCTTGCCGCGATTGGTGAAGCGCGCCGAAAGGATGTTGCCGGTGCCTACGGGCTTGCCGTTCACTACCTTCTCTTCGTAAATCACTTCGAATTCGTCACCTTCGCGAATATCCATGGCGAAGTCGATGTCGTAGCCAAACACGTTGGCCAGGTCCATGGTCAGGCTGTGCGACAGGCCGGCACGCTTGGCGGAGAGGAACAGCGAGCTGTTGATCACGCCGCGGCTGTATGCGGTGACCACCTCAGGCTTGATCTGATCACGCTCGAAGTCGAAGCCTTTATCGGTACGGCTAAGGCGAATGGTTTCCAGATCGTTGAGCTTGCTCTGCAGGCTCTTCAGCTTGCCATCTTCGTTCAGCTCGAAGTCCAGCACCTGGCCCACTTTGAGACGGCTGAACTGCTTGGCGTCCTTGCTGCTATTGAGGGCTTCGTGCAGATCATTGGCGTTCAGACCAACCTTGGCGAATACGGTAGAAAGCGTATCGCCATTGCTGACCGTGATGTTGTGGCGGTTGGGGTCGGAAGGAGGAGTGGTGTCAGCTGTTTCTAGGCGGTCTTTGTCAGCGTCTTCTGCGCTGTTCTCTGCGGTGTTCGCGCTTTGCTCGATCTTGGCGAAGGGCGAAGCGGCGCCAGGCACTGGCTGTCCCGCTCGGAGGTCGTCCTTTTCCTGCAGCACCTGCTCGGTATCGTTACCGAGGTCCAGGTCGAGAAAGGTTTTCTGCGCTTCGACTTCACGCGAAGGAAACACCAGCAGAGCCAGGCTCAGCAGCGCAGCTACGCCGCTAGCAGCCAGGATATGGCTTTTAGGGTAGGGCGGGGCTTTGGGGATATTTTGCGTCATGGCGTGAGGCGTTTTCTTGGAATATGCATTAACTGTATAAAATATAACCAAAATCGGCTTGGGGCAACCCTTGACATGCCGAACGGACGCTCAGGGCGCTTACCCTGGGCAAAACTTGTAATTAGTCCGCGATCTTGTATGGTTGGTTCCCTTTCAATTTCCAGTGGTTGCGGGTTCTGTCATGAAGTCGGTCGAAGAGCAGCTGGCGCTGATCAAGCGCGGTGCAGAAGAGGTTCTGGTTGAGGCTGAGCTGGTCGAAAAGCTCAAGCGTGGTCAGCCGCTGCGGATCAAGGCGGGTTTCGACCCTACCGCGCCGGATCTGCATCTCGGTCACACCGTCCTTATTAATAAGCTGCGTCAGTTTCAGGACCTCGGTCATCAGGTGATCTTCCTGATCGGCGACTTCACCGGAATGATCGGTGACCCCAGCGGCAAGAGCGCTACCCGTCCGCCGCTGACACGTGAGCAGGTTCTGGATAACGCCGAGACCTATAAACAGCAGGTTTTCAAGATTCTCGACCCGGCCAAGACCGAGGTGGCCTTCAACTCCACCTGGATGGATCGGATGGGGCCTGCCGATTTCATTCGTCTGACGTCGCAGTACACCGTAGCGCGCATGCTCGAGCGTGATGACTTCGACAAGCGCTATAGCAGCAACCAGCCGATCGCCATTCACGAGTTTCTCTACCCGCTGGTTCAGGGCTACGACTCCGTGGCGCTCAAGGCCGATGTCGAGCTGGGCGGTACCGATCAGAAGTTCAACTTGCTGATGGGGCGCGAGTTGCAGCGCGCCTATGGTCAGGAATCGCAGTGCATCGTCACCATGCCGTTGCTGGAAGGTCTCGATGGCGTGAAGAAGATGTCCAAGTCGCTGGGCAACTACGTCGGCATCCAGGAAGCGCCGGGTGTGATGTACAACAAGCTCGTCTCCATGCCCGATGCGCTGATGTGGCGTTACTTCGAGCTGCTCAGCTTCCGCTCCATGGAGGAGATCGAGCAGTTCAAGCGTGATGTCGAGCTGGGGGCGAACCCGCGTGACATCAAGATCAAGCTGGCTGAAGAGCTCGTTGCGCGTTTCCATGGCGCAGAAGCTGCTGCCAATGCGCATCGCTCCGCAGGTAACCGCATGAAGGATGGCGAACTGCCGGAAGATCTGCCAGAGATCGAGTTGCTCTCGATCGAAGATATGCCGATCTCGTCCGTCCTTAATAAGGCAGGCCTGGTGAAGAATGCTGCGGTTGCTCGTGACCTGTTGGGTTCGGGCGGTGTGCGCGTCGATGGTGAAGTGGTTGATCGCACCTTCCTGTTCAAGCTGGGGTCGGTTCACGTCTGCCAGGCAGGCAAGAAGGCCTTTGCGCGTATCACCCTCAAGTCCGAGTAATAAAACTGCAATTTCTGCTTGACGTGCATTCTGCTGGCGGTAGAATGCGCGCCACTTCAGCGATGAAGCTCTTCAAAAACTTCTTGTTAATCAATAAGTTAAGTTTAAAAGAGGGGTTGCAAAGCGTCCTATACGAAACCCCAGATCGCCAACGCGGTCTGGGGTTTCTTCTTTGTGCGCCGGAAAACAACGCTTCGCGTAGGGTGCGCTACGCGCACCACCAATGACGCCGACATGCCGGTGCGCACGGCGCACCCTACGGTATGTCGGCGTTTGGCTCCGCTCGGGTAGAATGCGCGAATTCTGCAGGGGACTTTCATGTCTGACTCGCCGCCCGATCCTTCCTCGTCATCCTTGCCGATTGAGCAACTGGTCGCCTGCCATGAGTGCGATCTGCTGATGCACAAGCCGGTGCTGCAGGACGGGGAGAGTGCGGAGTGCCCTCGCTGCGGTTATGAGCTTTTCAGCCATCGTCACCATGTCGTGCGGCGTAGCCTGGCACTGGTACTGACGGCTCTGCTGCTCTATATCCCAGCCAACTTCCTGCCGATCATGCAACTCAACCTGCTGGGTCAGACCTCGCAGGACACCGTCTGGAGCGGTGTGATTGGCCTGTATGAAAGCGGCATGCAAGGTATCGCTGTTGTGGTGTTCCTGAGCAGCATGGCTGTTCCGCTGCTCAAGTTGCTTTGCCAACTGCTGGTGCTGCTGAGTATTCGTATGGATATCGGTCGTAGCTACGGTCTGTTGCTCTACCGGGTCTACCATGACATGCGTGAGTGGGGAATGCTCGAGGTCTACCTGATGGGCATCCTGGTGGCGATGGTGAAGTTGATGGACCTGGCTGACTTGAGCCTCGGTCTGGGGCTGTTCTGTTTTATCGCGCTGCTGCTGGTGCAAGTCTGGCTGGAGGTGACCATGTCACCGCATCAGATCTGGGAAGCCTTGTCCGGGGAGGATGTCCATGCGGGCGATTGAGGCTGGATTGCTAGTCTGTCACGAGTGCCATCAGCTCAATCCTGCCGACGTTGATGCCAAGCATCAGTACTGCAGCCGCTGTGGTGGCCAGATTCATGCCCGCCGGCCCAATAGCCTGATCAGAACCTGGGCCTTACTGCTGACGTCGGCGATTCTCTACATCCCGGCTAATCTGCTGCCTATCATGACAGTCAACAGTCTTGGCAAGGGTTCGCCTGCGACCATCATGGGCGGCGTACTGGAGCTCATTAACTTTGGCATGCTGCCTATTGCGGCGGTGGTCTTTATCGCCAGCATTCTGGTACCGACTTTCAAGTTGGTGGGGATTGCGCTGTTGTTGTACTCGGTGCAGCGTCATCAGCCGATGTCAGCGCGCCAGCGCATCCTCATGTACCGCTTCATCGAGTGGATTGGCCGCTGGTCGATGCTCGATATTTTCGTCATCGCCATTCTGGTGGCGGTGGTGAATTTTGGCAGTCTGGCCAGCATCGAAGCTGGAGCCGGCGCCGCAGCTTTTGCCAGTGTGGTGATACTGACCATGCTGGCAGCACTGACTTTCGACCCTCGCCTTATCTGGGATAACACGGAAACCGATCATGACTGACCTTCCTCTGGCCAAGACGCGTCCTGCTTCGAACTGGTCAGCCATTTGGGTGTTGCCCTTGCTCGCGCTGGCGATAGGGGGTTGGTTGGGCTGGCGTGCCTATTCCCAGGCCGGCATTGAAGTTCAGGTGCTGTTTGCGAACGGTTCCGGCATCCAGGCCGGCAAGACCGAGGTGATCTTCAAGGGGATCGCGATCGGCAAGGTCACCGAGCTGACGCTCGATCGCAGCGGAGAGCGACGTGGGGTAATCGCCACGCTGGAGATGGACAAGGAGACTGAACCCCATCTGCTCAGTGGTACGCGCTTCTGGCTGGTCAAGCCGAGCGTGACCCTGGCTGGCATTACCGGTTTGGAAACACTGGTATCCGGTAACTACATCGCGGTTAGCCCGGGTGAGGGCGAGCCGACCCGGAAGTACACGGCATTACCCGAGGCGCCGCCGCTGGCAGACGACGTGCCTGGCTTACATTTGACGCTCAAGGCCGAGCGCCTGGGCTCGTTGAACAGGGATAGTCCGGTGTTCTACAAGCAGATTCAGGTCGGCCGGGTGAAGAGCTACGTGTTGGGCGAAGATCAGAGCACGGTTGAGGTAAAGCTGTTCATCGAGCCGCAATATGCGAGCCTGGTGCGTAAGCACACACGTTTCTGGAACGCCAGTGGCGTTTCGATCGATGCCGGGCTGTCTGGGGTCAAGGTGCGTACCGAGTCGTTGGCCAGCATCGTTGCCGGGGGTATCGCCTTTGCCACGCCTGAACACCGCAAGGACAGCCCGGCCACCGACCCGAACATTTCCTTCCGCCTCTACGAGGACTATGACGCCGCACAGGCGGGTATCCGCGTCTCGCTGAAGCTGCACGATTTCGAGGGGTTGGAGCCGGGACGCACGCCGGTGATGTACAAGGGCATTCAGGTCGGCCATATGAAGACGTTCAAGGTCGATGCCGATCTGGACGGTGCTCAGGTGGAACTGATGCTCGATCCGCGCACCGAGGACTACTTGGTCGAAGGCACTGACTTCTGGGTGGTCAGACCATCCATCTCGCTGGCCGGCATCACCGGTCTGGAGGCGCTGGTCAAGGGCAACTACATCGCTATTCGTCCTGGCGAGAGTGGCAATCCGCCGCGCCGCGAGTTCGAGGCCCGGGCCAAGGCGCCACCGCTGGATCTGGGCGCGCCGGGCTTGCATCTGGTGCTATTCAGCGACGCACTCGGGTCGATGGAGGTGGGGAGCCCGATCCTTTACCGGCAGGTCAAGGTGGGCTCGGTGCAGAGTTTTCAGTTGTCGCGTGACGACAGCCAGGTGGTACTAGGCGTGCATATCGAGCCGGAGCACAGCCATCTGGTCAACACGTCGAGCCGTTTCTGGAATGCCAGTGGCATCACTCTCAAGGGTGGGCTGTCTGGGGTGGAGGTGAAAAGCGAGTCGCTGCAGACCCTGCTGGCCGGTGGCATCGCCTTCGAGACGCCGCAGCCGCAAGCGGCTAGAAGCGATCGACGGGTGCAGCGTTTTACCCTTTACGCCAATCGCGAGAGTGCGCTGCAATTGGGGCAGCAGATCAGCATTCGGGTCAGCAACGGCGACGGTCTGCAGCCTGGTACGGCGATTCGCTATAAAGGCCTGGAGGTTGGCACGGTGGAGAGCATGAGCCTAACCGACGATCTGCAGGGCGTGGTGTTAGGGGCGCGAATTACCCAGGCGGCCGAGCGTATCGTTCGCGAAGGCACGCAGTTCTGGGTGGTGAAGCCGGAACTGAGCCTGACACGCGCAGCGAATCTCGGCACCCTGGTCAGCGGTCAGTATCTTGAAGTGCAGCCCTCGGCACAGAAGGGCGCGCGCCGTACCGAATTCACCGCATTGGCCAGTCCGCCGAATCAGGCCGTGCGCGAGGAAGGCTTGCGCCTGGTGCTGAGCGCGCCGCGGCGTGGCTCGATCAAACCTGGGGTGATCGTCAGCTACCGCGAGGTGCCGGTGGGCAAAGTGGTGGATTTCGAACTGGGTCCGACTTCGGATCGCGTGTTGATTCATGTGCTGATCGAACCGCGTTATGCGCCGCTGGTCCGTTCGGGCAGCCGCTTCTGGAATGCCAGTGGCATCGGTGTCGATGCTGGGCTGTTCAAGGGCGTGAAGGTGCGCACCGAATCGCTGGAGGCGCTGCTCGAGGGCGGCGTCGCCTTCGCCACGCCGAACAATCCTGAGATGGGTGGGCCGGCGCAGCCGGGGCAGACGTTTGCACTGTTCGACGAGCCGCAGGATGTCTGGATGCAGTGGGCACCGAAGATCGTACTGGAGTAGGGGCACACTTGACCGATGCACTGCCCGTCAGGGTGGATGTGAAAAGCGACATCCACCCTACGGACTGCAAACCATGGAAATGAAAGGGGCCGCATTGAGCGGCCCTTTCATTTTTGTGGCTATAAAAGCTCGCGGCTGAAGCCGCTCCTACAGGTGCATCCTGAACTGTGGGAGGGGCTTTAGCCGCGACAGGCCGTCAGGCTGGTTCGACCGCTTCGGCCTGCTGAGGCACCTCGACCTTGGCACTTTCGCGCGGCTTGATGAACTTCCAGTCCGCCTCGTCGATGTAGATGCCGTTGGGGCCGCTGCCGCCTTCCAGGTCGATGGCCACGTGTGCCGAGACCTGCGGCTTCACCGAGGCCAGGATCGGCACGAAGCCGAGCTGCAGACTGGTCTCGATCAACGCCTGCTGGTTGCGTTCGTCGATGTCGGCCGCCTCGTCGAGGTAGTAGGGCAGGCGCACGCGCCCGGCCTGCTCGCGATCCATCAGGTGCAGCAACAGGTACATGTTGGTCAGCGCCTTGATGGTCATGGTGGTGCCGTTGGAGGCAGCGCCATCGATGTCGGTGTGGATGATCGGCTGGCCGTGCACCTTGGTGATCTCGAAGGCCAGCTCGAACAGATCCTTCAGGCCCAGCTGGTTGCCGTTGGCCGCAACCAGGCGCGACAGGTAATCCTTGGCTTCCTCGTTCTTCGCGTCCTGGTCGGCTGATTGCGACAGGTCGAACACCGACAGGGTCTCGCCTTCCTCGTACTGGCCGGCACTGTGGATGATCTGGTCGATATGGCGTAGGGCTTCCTTGTTCGGCGCCAGGACGATGCGGAAGCTCTGCAGGTTGGAGACCTGGCGCTTGTTGATCTCACGGTTGAACAGCGCCAGCTGGTGTTCCAGGTTGTCGTAGTCGCTGCGGATGTTGCGCAGGGTACGGGCGATGTCGGTGACTGCCGCACGGCGCGCCTTGGCCAGCGTCAGCGCCTCGTCCTGGCGGTGGGCGTAGGCGTTGACCAGCAGTTGCAGGCGGCGCTCGACGTCGTCCTCGCTGTCGAACTTGGCCACCCCTTTCAGGCGCACCTGGGCGTAGAGCGCTTCGATCTGGCCGTCGATGCGCTGCAGTGCCTGCCAGGTGTCCTGGTAGTCGTTGAGCAGCGGCAGCAGGTTGTCCAGCGAGTCGTCCACCGGTTCCATGAACGGCGTGCCGAAGGGCAGGTCGGCCGGCAGCAACTGGCGACGGCGCAGGGCGTCTTCCAGGGTGCGCTCCTTGGCTTCCAGATCGGCCAGTTGGCGGCCGACCAGTTGCAGCTTGGCGGAGAGTTGCTGCACGCGCTCGGCGAAGGCATCGCTGGCACGCTTGAGTTCGTCCTGGGCGCCTTCCAGCTCGGCCAGGCGCTCCAGTTTCTGTGGCTCCTCGGCAGCCAGGGTCTGGCTCTTGCGGAAGTCTTCCAGCGCTTTCTGCGCATCCAGTACGGCCTGATACAGCGTCTCGGCCTGGGCCTTGCTGGCGGCACGGTCGGCGGCGACCGATTGCTGGGTCTTGAGCTGCTTGAGTTCGCGCTCCAGGCGATCCTTCTGGTCGCGCAGAGCGGCGCGATCGGCCAGTGCCTGCAGCGCTGGCGGTTCGATATGGCTGAGGTCGATGGACAGGCCCGGCACGGCGAAGGTATCGCCCTTGAAGCGATCAAGCACCGCTTCGACCGCCTTGACCCAGTCATCGCCCTCGGCCTGGATGCCTTTCTCGCCGAGCGGCAGGCTGAACAGCTGGCCGTTGAACAGGCGCATCAGGCGGTCGACGTCGGCCTGGCTGAATTCCTCGCGCAGGCGCGAGTAGCTGTTGTTGTCGGCGTGATCGAGCTGCTGCTTGACCGACTTGAGGCGTTTTTCCAGATCGCGCAGACGTTCGTCCAGGTCTTCGCTGGAGAACTGGCGTGATTGCGCCAGGGCTCCGGCCAGTTCGTCGTGGGCGTCCTTGGCGGCGAGCAGTTGCTCCTCCAGCACCTTGGCATCGTCCACCAGAGCGAAGCGGTTCTTCAGCACGGAAAGCTCGCCGAGCCAGCGCTGGATCTCGCTGATCTCGCGTTCCAGGCGCATCAGCTCACTGGTACCGCCACGCTGTTCGTTCTGCAGGCCGTCCTGCTCGTTGCGGTAATGCTCGGCCTGGATCACCAGCTCTTCCTTGCGCGCATCGGCGTAGTCGTGCCAGGTGCCCAGCAGGTTGTCGAGCAGTGGCGAGAGACGGTGCAGCTTGCCGCGCAGCGTCTCGCGCTGAGTGACGCCCGAGGCCAGTGCCTCGATCAGCGGGCCGGCGGTGACCAGGGCCTGGTAGTCCTGTTCCATACGGCGTACATCGCGGAAGGCTTCCTCGGTGGCGGCGATGTAGTCGACGCTGCCGGAGCGCAGGCTGTGCTCGAAGGCATCCAGGAACAGTTGCTTGAGTTTCGCCGCAGTGATCTCGCGCATGTGCAGCAGGTTGATGAACAGCGCGCGGAAGGTCTTCAGGCTCTGCTCGCTGGTCGAGCGCAGCGGGATCAGGGTCAGGTCCAGCGGGATGCTGGTGTGGCCGCCGACCAGCAGGCGCCGCAGTTCGTCGGGCTTGAGTTCGTAGGCGGTGATACCGGCCTGGCCGAGGTTCTTGAACAGTTCGCGCTGACGCAGGCAGGTGCCGTTGTGCTGATAGTGCTCCAGATCCAGCTCGCCGGCGTAGGCGAAGAACTGGTGACCGAAGCCACCACCCGGGCCGCGACCGGCCACGCCGATCACGTGCGGGCCATGGGGCAGGGCGACTTCGACGAGGATGTAGCTGGTGTCGCTGGCGAAGTAGAACTTGCGCGAGGCTTCCAGGCTGTACTTGCCGAAGCTCATGTCCGACATGCGCGCCAGGATCGGGAACTGCAGGGCGTTGATCGAGGCGGACTTGCCCAGGTTGTTGGCGCCGTAGACTGACAGCGGGTTTTCCAGCGGGAACAGGCCGAGGCTGTAGCCGGCGGTGTTCAGCAGGGCGAAGCGGCGGATACCGTAGCGTTCCTGGCTCATGCGTCCATCTCCTGTGCAGCGCGTTCGTCTGCCATGGCGCGGGCCAGGGCATCTTCCTCGGATTCTTCGATATCGATGGTCGCGGTCGTGTCGGCATCGCCGTCATCGTCCAGCAGCACCGGCGCCGGCAGCGGCAGGTCACTGCTGTGCAGGCTGGCGGCCAGGTCGCGGTCGTGCTGCACCGACAGGCAGACGTCGAGGAAACGGTGCATCGGCGGCAGGAAGCGGTACACGCCGTTGCTGTCCTCGGCGAAGCCGAGCTGGATGAGGCGGCGGATGATCTTGTCTTCCAGCTCCTCGAAGGTGGTCACCTCGGCCTGCAGGAACAGGTCGCGGTACTTCTCCAGCAGCGCCGGCAGCTCGTCACGGCCGATGCTGCCGCCGTCGAGCACGGAAAGCGGGTCACGGCCCTGGTCAGCGAGATGTTCCACGAGAATGAAGGTGAACAGCGCCAGGCGCTGGGCGGTCTTGTTCACCTGCGGCGCGACCTGCTCGGGGACGAAGTAGTAGAAACCGCGCGGGTCGCACACCAGCTCGAAACCGAGGGCGCGGAACAGCGCGCGGTACTGGTCCTGCATGCTGGACAGCTGGGCGTAGCACTCCGGCTCGCTGCGCGAGATGTGGTAGCCCTTGAACAGATCGCGGAAGGCGGCCGCGAGCTGGGTCATTTCTTTTAGATCGATGTTCATGGCAATCCGTTGGCTAGTGGAGCCGAGTAGGGTGCGCCGTGCGCACCGGGTCGTCGGTTATGGTGCGCACGGCGCACCCTACGGAGTCTTGAGCAGGGCATAGGAGCTGAGGCTGACCTCGTGTTCGCGGGTCAGGTACGGGCGGCGCTCCAGGCGTTCACGCTGGAAGCGTGACTCGCGCGACAGACGCGAGAACCAGTAGAGCAGCTCGTCGGTAGCGCCTTCCGGCTCCTGTTCCAGCAGCCAGGCCATCAGGTCCGGCAGCGGCAGCGCCTGTTCGCAGCGCTCGATCATTTCCCGCGCGGTTTTCGGCGCCTTGGGCGCGCCGCCCTTGCGGCTGCCGCTGGCCTTGGGGAAATGCGCCGGCTTGGCTTCGAAGCGCGCCAGGGCATAGACGTAGGCTTCGACCTGGCTGGCACTACCCAGGAAGTTGCTCTGCGGTCGAGTGAACAGCGGCATGGCGGCCTGTGGCACAGCGTCGATGCCCTTCTTGCGGATCACTGACAGCGCCAGTGCCGCGCCACGTGTCACGGCGTTGTGACGGCGCGCTTCCTCGCGTAGCGGCAGCAGCAGCTCGCGAGCCTTGCGCAGGGTCAGCTGGGCAGTGGTCTGCATTTCCAGGATGCGCGCGTGGGTGCGCAGCAGCAGGTCGTCGTCGACCAACTGGCCGAGGCGCTGCTGGTCGCCGAGCAGGCGCAGCAGCACCTGTTCGACGCGGCGCACGCCTTGCTCGAAGGCGCCGTCGGCGGCGACCAGCTGGATCATCGGCTCGACGTATTCGTCCCAGGTGGCCAGTACTTCGGCATAACGCTGGCGCAGGGGAATCTGCCGATCCGAGGTCTTGGCGCGGTCGGCCACGCTGACCAGCGCCTGTTCGTCGTTGGCCAGTTTCTTCAATACGTCGCGCACACGCATGTCGAGCAGGCGCAACTGGCGCGCCAGGTCGTTGGCATCGCGCACCTCGAAAGCGTCCTGGATATAGCCGGCCAGGCGCTCCAGATGGCGCAGGTAGGCTTCGATCTCCAGGCACAGGCCCAGGCGGTGCTCGCGGCGCAGGTAGGCGAGAAAGTCGTGGATCTGCGCGTTGAGCTCGAAACGGTTGGGGCTCTTGGCCACCGGCACCAGGATGTCCAGACGAATCCAGGTGTCGAGCAACGCAGTGGTGTCGCTGGGCGTGGCGTCGGGCAGTTGCGCGGTGAGCTGGCCGCGCAGCTCCACCAGGCTCAGGGTGCCGGCGTCGAAACGCTCGCAGAGCGGTTCGAGCAACGTCCAGTGTTCGGCGAGGGCGCGCAATACGCGCTTGGGATCGATCATCGAGGCGCCGGTTCCAGGCAAGTTAAAAGCAGCGATTGTACTGCAAGGTGGATGCCGGGTTTGAGTCCGAATCGATCAGAGGCAGGTGACGCTATTCGGCACATTGGGACGGGCTGTGCGTGGGAAACGCTGGCAAGTGTTTGAAAAGCCGAGAAAACCTGGGTTGGAGAGGTGGCACGCTTTCTGCCGTGGTTAGCCGTGAACCTGTTTGTGGAGCCCCTGATGTCTGCCCTTGCCTTGAATGTCGATGCCCGTTGGCATGAGCTGCAGCACCAGCGCGATCTGAACTGGGATCTGCACGCCATTACCGACCGTGCCCAGGCCATCGCTTTCCTGCGGCGTTTCGAAAACCGCCTGTGCATTTACTCCAGCTATGTCGAGAAGCTCTACAGCAACTACAGCTTCGTGGTGCCGCACGATGAGCAGGGCGGTATCACCATCCTGCCGGACGAGATGGCCTGGCATGACACCTTTCACGATATTCCCGCCGATGCGGTGGAGCCCACCGGCGTGCACATCCTGCCTGGTGAAGCGGTGGGGTTCGACGGCCTATATATGAAGGTGCCAGGTGAGTCGCGCCTGATTGCCTCGCGCGAATTGCCGTTCCAGGCCGGCTTGCGTCTACTGATCGAGCGCTATCGAGCGCGCGGCGAACATTTTCTGCCCGTGCTGGTGAAAGGCGATCTGCGTGAGTACGAAGCGCGCATGCCATCACTGCATTTGCACCGCATCAATCCCGCCAAACTCGCTCACTGCTCGCGCTTGAGCATCGACACCATCCGCGGCGCCATCGCCGAGCATCTGCTGAGCCTGTTTCGCCAACAGTGAGCGCTGCGGATGTTGCGCCAATGTGATCCGCACCAGTCTTGTCCGCTCTGGGGAGGCGCAGGTGATGGACAGGCCTTGCCCGGTCATATCACTGTAACCGCTCGGCCGTAGGGTCTCCGCTCAGCCAGGCCAGACTCCGGTCATCACCGGTTGTACAAAAAATCCCCAATGCCCTTTCGATATTCGCCGGTTATCGGCACAATTCGCGTCCACTTTTTCCCGGGGGCTGAAAGGGCACCTCTAAAAACGTAGGCGAGGCCTTCAGCGCAAGGCAAAAACAGGCGAAAAACGGTCGGAGTCGCGTTCGACTTTACGAGTAGTAAATGAGCATTTTGAGCCTGTTTTTAACGCAGTGATGGCAACGCAGGTAGTTTTTAGAGGTGCCCGAAAGACCTCCATTGATTGACCTTGCTGGGGCGACGAGATGATCCAGACGCCGTACTACCTCATCGACAAACAGAAGCTTCTGGTCAACCTGGAGAAGATCGCCTACGTGCGTGAGAACTCCGGTGCCAAGGCGCTGCTGGCGCTGAAATGCTTCGCCACCTGGTCGGTGTTCGACCTGATGCAGCAGTATATGGACGGTACGACCTCGTCGTCCCTCTACGAGTTGAAGCTCGGTCGGCAGAAGTTCGCCGGCGAAACCCACGCCTACAGCGTGGCCTGGGCCGACGACGAGATCGAAGAGATGGTCGCCAACTGCGACAAGATCATCTTCAACTCCATCGGCCAACTGGAGCGTTTCGCCGAGCGTACCGAGGGCACCATTCGCGGCCTGCGCGTCAATCCGCAGGTGAGCAGCTCCGATTACCTGTTGGCCGACCCGGCGCGGCCGTTCAGCCGCCTGGGCGAGTGGGACCCGGCGAAAATCGAGCAGGTCATGGGCCAGATTTCCGGCTTCATGTTCCACAACAACTGCGAGAACGGCAGCTTCGAGCTGTTCGACAAGATGCTCACCACCATTGAGGAGCGCTTCGGTCACCTGATCGCTCAGGTCGAGTGGGTCAGCCTCGGTGGCGGCATTCACTTCACTGGCGAGGGCTATCCGATCGATGCCTTCTGCGCGCGCCTTAAAGCCTTCTCCGAGAAATACGGCGTGCAGGTATATCTGGAGCCGGGCGAAGCGGCGATCACCCTCAGCGCCTCACTGGAAGTCACCGTGCTCGACACCCTGTACAACGGCAAGCACCTGGCCGTAGTCGACAGCTCCATCGAAGCGCACATGCTCGACCTGCTGATCTACCGCCTCAACGCCAAGATGGCGCCGAATGACGGCGAACACACCTATATGGTGTGCGGCAAATCCTGCCTGGCCGGCGATATCTTCGGCGAGTACCAGTTCGACAAGCCGCTGCAGATCGGTGATCGCCTGTCGTTCATCGACGCGGCGGGTTACACCATGGTCAAGAAGAACTGGTTCAACGGTCTGAAAATGCCGTCCATCGTGGTGAAACAACTCGACGGTAGTGTCGAGGTGGCGCGCCAGTTTGGCTTCGACGACTACCTGTCCAGCCTGTCCTGACATTGCTGCGGTGGGCTGAAGCGGAACGCCGCCCGGCCCACCCTACCAACTGTCCTGATTTGGGTCGTAGGGTGGGCTTCAGCCCACCACCCAAAATACGCATCAAAACGCTTAAAACAACGCAGTTCTCTGGAGGTGAAACAATTGAAGAAGAATGTTCTGATCATTGGTGCAGGAGGTGTTGCCAAGGTGGTGGCCCATAAGTGCGCGCAACACAATGACGAGTTAGGTCGCATTGCAATTGCGTCGCGCAACATCTCCAAATGCCAGGCCATCATCGACAGCGTGCAGGCAAAGGGCGGCCTCAAGCAGCCCGGCGAGATCAAGGCCTATGCGCTGAACGCCCTGGACGTGGAAGCGACCAAGGCACTGATCCGCGAGACCGAGTCGCAAATCGTCATCAACGTCGGTTCGGCGTTCCTCAACATGTCCGTGCTGCGCGCCTGCATCGACACTGGCGTCGCCTATCTGGACACCGCCATCCACGAAGATCCGAGCAAGATCTGTGAAACCCCGCCGTGGTACGGCAACTACGAGTGGAAGCACCTGGCCGAATGCCAGGACAAGGGCGTGACCGCCATCCTTGGTGTCGGCTTCGACCCGGGCGTAGTCAACTCCTACGCCGCTCTGGCGCAACAACAGTACTTCGACACGATCGAGTCGATCGACATCCTCGACGTCAACGCCGGCTCGCACGGCAAGTACTTCGCCACCAATTTCGACCCGGAAATCAATTTCCGCGAATTCACCGGCACGGTCTACAGCTGGCAGAACAGCCAGTGGACCAGCAACAGCATGTTCGAAGTCAAACGCACCGACGATCTGCCGGTGGTGGGCGAACAGAACCTGTACCTGACCGGCCATGACGAGGTGCACTCGCTGTCCAAGCACCTCGACGTACCGAACGTCCGCTTCTGGATGAGCTTCGGCGACCACTACATCAACGTGTTCACCGTGCTGAAGAACCTTGGCCTGCTCTCCGAGCAGCCGGTCAAGACCGCCGAAGGCCTCGAAGTGGTGCCGCTCAAGGTGGTCAAGGCCGTGCTGCCTGACCCTGCCTCGCTGGCGCCGGGCTATACCGGCAAGACCTGCATCGGCGACCTGGTCAAGGGCACCAAGGATGGCCAGCCGCGCGAGCTGTTCATCTATAACGTGGCCGACCACGAAGACGCCTTCGCCGAGACCGACAGCCAGGGTATCTCCTACACCGCCGGTGTGCCGCCAGTAGCCGCCGCGCTGCTGGTCGCGCGTGGCGAATGGGATGCCAAGCGTATGGTCAACGTCGAGGAGCTGCCGGCCGAGCCGTTCCTCAAGCTGCTGGACGTAATGGGTCTGCCGACGCGCATCAAGGATGAGCATGGCGATCGTCCCTGGGATCAGTAAGCCCAGGTGAACCCCGAAAGCCCCGCTGTGCGAACAGCGGGGCTTTTGTTTTATGGGGCAGACGTTGTTTGGTCGCAATCCCGTTGCGACGCTTCCCGCTCCGGCCATTTCACGCGACAATCCGCCCCTGTTGAAAATTCTCTCTCTGGAGCGCCTGTGATTCCTGAACAGCGCCGTCGCGCCTACCTCGACGCCATGCAGGTGGCCACCTGGCTGCCGCGTACCGAACTGCCCTTCGCGGCAGCGTCGCGCCTGGAGCTGCTCGAGCCGCAGCAAGAGGAGTCGTTCGAGCCTGTGCCAGAGCCTGTTGTTGTCACTCCGGTGCCCGTGCGTGAGGCGCCAGTCGAGCGTCCGAAGATCGAGATCCCTCGCCCAGGTGCCCAGCCGCGCCAGGTGGTAGCCGAAGTGCCAGCGGCGGAGCCGGAGCCGGTCGAAGAAAAGCCTGCTCGCGTCAGTGCTCCGCCGCCGCGTTTTTCCCTGCAGTTGCTGCGTGCCGGCGATTGCGCCCTGTTGGTGGAACTGCCCACCGGCCAGCCTTTCCAGAGCCGCGACCCAGCCTACATCCTGCTCAAGGATCTGCTACGCGCTGCGGGCCTGCCGGACAGCCCGCAACTGCTCGGCGAGCCGGTGCGCTGGCCGCTATTGGTGCGCGGCAATATGGATCAAGGCCCGCAAGCGGCGCTGGAATTCGTGCAGAGCTTCGTGGCAGCGCGTCTTGAAGAGCAGCCCAGCGCCTGTCTGTGGCTGGTGGGTCTGCCGGCCATTCGTTTTGCCGGCGAAGGCGACGAACACAGCTACAACCGCGAACTGCAGGTCGAAGGCCTCGGCGCCTGCTGGGCCCTGCCGGGCCTGGAACTGCTGATGGAAGAGCCGGCGCGCAAGCGCGAACTATGGCAGGCCATGCGCCGCGTTCGTCAGCGCTGGTCAGCCCCTGCTCATTCCTGAGAACCCCCGTCTTTGTGCCCGAGTTACGCCCAATGAGCGATGCGATTTCCTTCCGCCCGATGACCGAGGCGGATCTCGATGCCGTGCTGAAAATTGAATACGCCGCCTTCAGCCATCCCTGGACGCGCGGCATCTTCACCGACAGCCTCAAGTCCTATAACTGCTGGCTGATGTTCGAGGGCAATCAGCAGGTCGGCCACGGCGTGATCAACCTGATTCTCGACGAAGCGCATCTGCTCAATATCACAGTCAAGCCAGAAAGCCAGGGGCGTGGCCTTGGTTTGCGTCTGCTCGAACACCTGATGAAAGAGGCGTACGAGCTGGGCGGGCGTGAGTGCTTCCTCGAAGTGCGCGCCAGCAACCAGAGTGCCTATCGCCTGTACGAGCGCTTTGGCTTCAACGAAGTGGGACGTCGGCGTGATTACTACCCGGCAGTGGGTGGGCGCGAAGATGCGCTGGTGATGGCCTGCACGCTGGTCGATTGATTAAAAGCGTAGCCCGGATGCAATCCGGGAAATCGTTGCCCCGGATTGCATCCGGGCTACGGTCTGGCCGTTTGATCGCACCAGGCGTTTCACCCCGGATGCCCATCCACCCGCGCCCGACACAACATCGGCGCGTAATGCCAGACGAACAGTGCGAAGGCCACGCTCCAGCAGATTGCCGCCAGCCATAGCCAGCCGCCACCGGTCGAGACCCGGATCAAAGCGCCCAGATTGAGCAGGCCGAAGGCCCAGGCCATCACACCAGGTGGTTGCAGGGCGCGTCCGGTGTGGCCGAGGCTGACCCGGGCCATCATCGCCAGGATCAGCCCGCCCATCGCACCCACCGCCAATGCATGGCTGGGCTGGCTGGGTTGCGCCAGCCAGCCCAGGTGCCAGGCGGCCATGCCGAGGCTGGCGACCAGCAGCCAGGTGTAGGCCAGATGCAGCGACCACAGCAGCGGCACGCGCCAGATACCCGGCAGGTACCAGCGCCACAGGCGCAGGCCATGCAGCACGCTCAGCACGATAAAGGGCACGGCCAACCAGGACCGGGCCTGCAGGTTATGTCCGCTGGCAAACAGTGCCGCGACCAGCACGCCGCAGGCCAGCAGTAGACGGTCCAGCCAGGGATGGGCGGCGAAGGCCTCGACCCGCCCCAGGCCGCGTTGAGTGAAGAAGGGGATCACCCGTCCACCGATCAGGCCCAGCATGACTGCAATCAGCCACAGTGCAGCCAGTGCCCCTCGGCGTTGCAGGTCGCCATCTCCGATTGCCAGGCCAGCGAGAGTGAGGGACTGACACAGCGCGAGCAGACTCAGGACCAGCAGAATCGGATAGTTGTTGCGCTGTCTTGCGGCAATCAACTGGTGCGCCATCTGCGCGATGAACAGGCCGATAAAGGCCAGTTGCAGGATGATCAGTACTGGCAACGGCACGGGTGCGAACCAGGCCAGGCGCGCCGCCAGCCAAAAACCGAACAGCGCGATCAACGGCCGCCCGCTGAGGCCGGGGCGGCCCGTCCAGGTCTGTACGGCAGTGAGCAGGGAGCCGGCGATGATGGCCAGGCCGAAGCCGAAGGGCATTTCGTGGCGATGCCAGGCCAACATGCCGCCGGGCACCGCAAGGTTTGTCAGACCGTTCAGCACCGCCGCCCAGAGGGCGACGGCGAGCAGGGCGAACAGGGCTCCGGCGAGGAAGAACGGCCGAAAGCCCAGGCGCCAGAGCGGCGCAATGGCCAGGGCCTGCTGGCGATCAAGCAACTGCATGAGCACATGCCCTGTCGTTCAGGCGCTCCTGAGCGATCAGACGTAGCACGTAGCCGATCTTCAGTACGCTGGGGCCGATCAGTGTCAGGCTGTGGGCCAATACCAGTGTCGGCACATTCAGGTGCTTCTCCAGACCGTAGGCCGCGACCAGCCCGACGAGTAGCAGAATCAGGCCGCCCCCGAGCAGTTGGCTGGACAGATGAAGAATGTGCGCAGCTGGAAGATTGAGCGGATACATGGTTTACCTCCTGATTGATCAGCTATCCAGTGCCGAAGCCGGGCCGAAGAATTCGTAGCGGCTTTGCTCGGCGGGAACGCCCAGCGCCTGCAGATGACGCTTGACCTGAGCCATGAAGGGTTTCGGGCCGAGGAAGTAGGCGTCCAGATCGCGCTCGGCCGGCAGCCATTGCTCCAGCAGATCGCGGCTCAGAAAACCGCTGGCGTCGGCCTGGTCGCCGTCCCGCGGTTCGCTGTAGCAAACGTAGTGACGGATCTGTGGGTGTTCGGCGGCATGGGCATCGACCCAGTCGCGGAAAGCGTGCACCTCGGCATTGCGCGCGCAGTGGATGAAGTGGATGGGACGGCCGCTGTGCCGCGCCGCGTCGAGCATGGCCAGCGCAGGGGTGATACCGACGCCGGCACTGATCAGGGCCAGCGGTTTGTCCGAGGCGCTCAGGGTGAACTCGCCAGACGGCGGGAACAGTTCGAGTTCGTCGCCGACCTGAACGTTATCGTGCAGGTGATTGGAGACACGGCCGCCAACCTCGCGCTTGACGCTGATGCGGTATTCGCGACCGTTGGCCAGGGCCGACAGCGAGTAGTTACGGCGCACTTCTTCGCCATCCAGCAGCAGGCGCATGCCGATGTACTGGCCGGGTTGATGGTCGAGCAGGGCGCCGCCGTCGACCGGCACCAGGTGGAAGGAGGTGATCTCGACGCTCTCTACCACCTTGCGCGCCACGCGGAAGCTGCGTGCGCCGCGCCAGCCGCCCGGCGCCGCTGCATTCTCGGTATAGAGCTGCTCTTCGGCGCCGATGAAAATATTGGCCAGTTGCTGGTAAGCCACGGCCCAGGCTTCGATCACCGCGTCGGTGGCGATCTCGGCACCCAGCACCTCGCGGATCGCGCGCAGCAGGCAGCTGCCAACGATGGGGTAGTGCTCGGGGAGAATCTGCAGGGCCACGTGTTTGTTCACCACCTGACGCACCAGCGGGCCGAGGGCTTCGAGGCGGTCGATATGGCGGGCGTACATCAGCACGCCATTGGCCAGGGCACGCGGCTGGTCGCCGCTGACCTGGTGGGCCTGGTTGAACAGCGGGCGCACCTCGGGGTGTTCGCTGAGCATCATCCGGTAGAAGTGGGTGGTCAGCGCCTCGCCGCCGCTTTCCAGCAGCGGCACGGTGGCTTTGATCAGGTCGCGTTGAGTATGGGTCAGCATAAGGGTATCTCCGCAAGACAAATAAAGACGCCGGTGTGGCTCGTCTGGCCAGTTGTGGCGTGCTAGCGTTAGCGATAGATACCTATCAGTAAGCGTGCCAATTAAATAATCCTTAAATATCAGCGGCTTACTTATTTTGTTGTGTTAATGACTCGCTTTGCGTGTGAGTCATAAAGACTTTGAGTAGTCGAAATGACCGCTAATCCTCTGCTGGAAACGCTTATTCCCCTGGTCGCCGATCTGTCTCGCGAGCTGGATGACGGCGAGCGTTATCGCCGCCTGCTCGCTGCCTTGCGCCAGTTGTTCCCTTGCGATGCCGTGGCGCTGCTGCGACTCGACGGCGAAATTCTGGTCCCCCTGGCGGTCGAGGGGCTGAGTCCCGATACCCTGGGGCGGCGCTTCAGAGTCAGCGAGCATCCGCGTCTGGCTGCGTTGCTGGAACACGCCAGGCCGACGCGTTTCGCGGCCGATTGCGGCCTGCCTGACCCCTACGACGGTCTGGTGGAGGGGCTGCATGGCCACCTGGAAGTGCACGATTGCCTGGGCTGCCCGTTATATCTGGACGAGCAGCTCTGGGGCCTGCTGACCCTGGATTCGCTCGACCCGGCCAGCTTTGGCCGACTCGATCTGGACAGCCTGGAAGCCTTCGCCAGCCTGGCCGCGGCTACGGTCAAGGTCAGCCAGCGCATCAGCGGCCTGGCGCAGCGGGTCGAGGCCGAGCGTCAGCTCACCGAGCTTTACAAACAGGCGCGGCAGCAACCGCGCGAGCTGGTCGGGCAGAGCGCGGCGTTGCGCAAGCTGCTGGACGAGATTCGCCTGGTCGGTGACAGCCCGCTCACCGTGTTGATCACTGGCGAGACCGGGGTTGGCAAGGAGTTGGTGGCCGAGGCGATCCACGCGGCTTCGCCACGTGCGCAGCGTCCGCTGGTCAGCATCAACTGTGCGGCGTTGCCCGATGCACTGGTGGAGAGCGAGCTGTTCGGTCATGTGCGTGGCGCCTTTTCCGGGGCCATGAGCGAGCGCAGCGGCAAGTTCGAGTTGGCCGATGGCGGCAGCCTGTTTCTCGACGAGGTGGGCGAGCTGCCGCTGGCGATGCAGGCCAAGCTGTTGCGCGTGCTGCAGAGTGGGCAGTTGCAGCGGGTCGGTTCGGATCGCGAACACCGCGTCGACGTGCGGGTGATCGCCGCCACCAACCGCGACCTGGCGGCTGAGGTGCGTGCCGGACGATTTCGTGCCGACCTGTATCACCGCCTGAGCGTTTACCCGTTGCCGGTGCCGCCGCTGCGCGAGCGTGGTCGCGATGTGCTGTTGCTGGCCGGCTACTTCCTCGAAGAGAACCGCGCACGCCTGGGGCTGCGCAGCTTGCGCCTGAGTTCTGAGGCGCAGAAGGCGCTGCTCGGTCATGATTGGCCGGGCAACGTGCGTGAACTGGAACACCTGATTGGCCGTGCGGCGATCAAGGCACTGGCGCGCCACGGCGAGCGCCCGCGCATTCTCAGTCTGGACGTGCAGGACCTGGATTTGCTGGCGGCCCAGGCGACGGCTGCCATCGACGACGTCCTGGCGCCCATGGATCTGCCCCCGGCAGGCCTGGAACTGCGTACGGCGGTGGACGTATTCCAGCGCCAACTGATCGAGCAGTGCCTGGCGCGTCATCATGGCAAATGGGCCGATGCGGCGCGTGAGCTGGGCGTGGATCGTGCCAACCTCAGTCGTTTGGCCAAGCGTCTGGGGATTCGGTAGCAGGATGGTGGGAGGGGCTTTAGCCGCGATCTGTTCACGTCGCGGCTAAAGCCCCTCCCACATTATCGGCATCTGCTCGTAGCCCGGATGCAATCCGGGGGTTACCGGCCCCGAATTGCATCCGGGCTACAGATACGAAGGGTTAACTCTGTTGGAACACCAGTGCCTTCAGGTCACTGTTCGGATCGATATCCGCGAACTCCGGCGGGTTGTCCAGGCGCCGCTCGAAGTGCAGTTGCGGCGCTTCCTCGGCCATGCTGTCGATCAGGAATGATGGGCCGATATCCGGTGAATTGACGCAGGCCAGCACCGTGCCGCGCTCGGTGAGCAGCTCGGGCAGGCGACGCAGGATCTTGCGGTAGTCCTGGGTGAGGGCGAAGCTACCTTTCTGGAAGGTCGGCGGATCGATGATCACCAGGTCGTAGGGCCCGCTCTTGCGCACCTTGCCCCAGGATTTGAACAGCTCGTGGCCGAGAAACTCCACCCGACTCAGGTCGTGCTCGTTCAGGCGATGGTTGTCGCGCCCGCGTGATAGCGCGGCGCGCGCCATGTCCAGGTTGACTACTCGCTCTGCGCCGCCAGCGATGGCCGCGACGGAGAAACCGCAGGTATAGGCGAACAGGTTGAGCACGCGCTTGCCGCGTACTTCTTCCCGTACCCATTGCCGTCCGAGGCGCATATCGAGAAACAGCCCGCTGTTCTGCTTGCTGCCCAGGTCGAGCAGGTAATGCAGGTCGTGTTCGGTGATCTGCCACTGCGTCTGCGGTTCGCCAGCCAGCCACTCGCTTGCGCTGCCTTCGCGGTGACGATGCTGCAGCAGCAGGCCGCGTGCGCCGCTGTGCTGCCACTGCGGCGAGCGGGTCAGCTCGTCCAGCAGTTCATACAGAGCGGCAAGGTGCTCCGCTTCGGGTTCGCGAAACAGCATCACCAGCACGATGCCTGACAGCCAGTCGACGGTGATCTGCTCCAGCCCGGGCCAGCAGCGACCACGGCCATGGAACAGGCGGCGGGTTTCCGAGCCGGGGTGATTTTCCAGCGCCTGCAGCAGATGATTGCGCAGGGTGGTGAGGGCTGCATCAGTCATCGCGGGTCAGTACTTCCAGCAGCTCGATCTCGAAGATCAGGTTGGAGTTGGGCGGAATCGCGCCCATGCTGCGCTCGCCATAACCCAGGTGCGCGGGCACCTGCAGCTTGCGCTTGCCGCCAACCCGCATGCCCATCAGGCCCTGGTCCCAGCTTCTCGGTTTGTGATATTGCGTTATCATGACCCCTCTACACCCCTCTCCCTTGGGAGATTCCCCTCTGTATTCAGGTTGCGCAGTATGACAAAGCAAGCAATCCCCTACATTCGATTTTCCAGCTACAGGCAAACCGAGGGTGATAGCTACAGGCGGCAGGCTGAGCTGATAGACAGGTGGTTAGCCCAACACCCTGAATACGCACGGTCAAACCTGACATATGAAGACTTGGCCAAAAGTGGGTTTTCTACAGATGATCGAAAGGCTGCAAGCGGGTTTATCCAGATTCGGGAAGCTATCGAGGCGGGGCTAATCCGGGCCGGCGACTGTGTATTGCTTGAAGCTATCGACAGGGCTACCAGACGGGGAACTTGGGATGTTTTCGATTTGCTGGCGCCGATTCTGCGAGCAGGGGTGTCCATCGTAACTATTGAGGATGGTACGGAGTACACCGAGCAAAGTTTACTTGGCACTCAGATATTCCTGTTGATGGCCAAGATACAGGCAGCGCATGGGTATTCTAAAGCGCTCTCAGAGCGCGTATCAGCGTCTTATGAGGCAAGACGTACCAAGGCTAAGGGTGGGGAGAGAATTAAGCGCCATACACCCGTATGGCTCGATTCAGAGGGTAATGTAATTGAAGAGGTGGCACAGCAAATCCGCCTTGTCTTTGATTGGTATATTTCCGGTGTTGGTAAACATTCAATTGCATCAAGAATTAGGCAATCTGGTGTTGAGAAACTTTCTAAATGTTCAGGGCCTACTGTTCAGGGGTGGTTAACTAATCCTGCTGCCATTGGAGCATGGGCTAACACTGACAGCACAGGAGATTTAATCCATGGTGTTTATCCGGCAATTGTAGAGCCTGAAACTTTCCATCTTGTTCAGAAACTTCTAACAGAGCGTAAAACAGAGCGAACGCGCACAAGTAAACACTTTCTTGTTGGATTGGTGAAATGCGCCCATTGTGAGGCGTCAATGGTGTTCCACTTTGTTAATGGAATCCCTGCGGCCATGCGTTGCCTGACACACCATCGTTTAAAGACTGCTGGGTGTATCAATAATAAATCGATCCCTGTAAACATCATTAAGCTTGTTCAGGTGCTTACGTCAAATAGAGCATTCAAGCGGGCATTAGCCAAGCAAACACTATCCAACACTGATAAGCGCAGAATCACCTTAGAGGCTGAAATAGCACAGGCAACCCAGGAGATTAAAAAACTGGTGATGCTGGCGCTGTCTGTTGATCTGCCAGAGATTCAAAGCAAGCTGATAGCACTGAAAGCCGAAAGAGAAGCTTTACAAACTGAGCTTTCTTCCCTGAACACTGGGGATATTATTGTAAGTGAAACTTTGACAGTGTTGAGGGAGGAAAGTGTATTAATGCATTCTGACCCTATTGTGCTGAATGCAATGCTTAAAGATGTTGGATATTCAATTAAATGCGATGTGGTTGGCCGTATCACAACCACTGAGGGGAGGGAAGAATGGGAATACCTGGGTGTGAAGCGCAAGCCCAAGAGCAACAGCACAGAGGCATACAGGCTCTATGAAAAACCCTACACCATAATAATGGTGAATCCTGACCCTACTATAGAAATCCCTGCTATCCACACAACTGACATGCTTTCTGAGGGGGAAACAAACATTCGATATCAGAAATATTCAGGGCTTGTGTTGTCAGCTATGAATGGTGGTGGTGAAGAAGAGCATCTAGACACGCCATATGTCAGGATTATGACTAACGCACGGCAACGTTTTTCGTGAGACTGGTTGAGCCTTTGTTCGACCTCAGAAAGCCATGCCAACCATGCAGTTGTCTGCTAAGCAAGATGTGAACTCACTTACACCCCCGTGGGGGAATGTAACTCTTAAAAAATCCCCGTTTGCTTCAAACTGAAGTCCACCAAGCGTCATGTTAAGCCGCTCAACTACAATGGTGTTGGGCTGGGAAACGCTAAGAATAAGATGAAAAACTCGGTGCGCCTCTCTGATTGTGATAGTTGATCCTTTTACTTCGACGTCCCATGCATTTGAATAGGCCTTCCACTCATTATCTTCAATTTCGAGGCTTATGTTGCCTTCGGAGTCAGTGAATAAGCCAGAGAACAAAAAAGGTTCTTCAGGTAGTTCTGGGGGCTTAATTCTAAATAAAGGTTTTCCGCTTACTTCAATAGGGGTGGGGCAGTTGCTAAGCAACATGCCTCCAAACTTGAGTGCAGGATGGCCGTCAGAGAAATCAAAGAACTCTCTTGTGTATCCTAGTTGCTTGCATTTTGGGCTTCGCATAGCCAATTTCACTCGTGCTTTTGACCACATTCGCGTAGTAACTTTAGCGTGGCACTGAGGGCACAACAATGCTATGCAATTTGGATCGTGGGTTCTCGCGTCTTTAAATTCGGGGTCTACATGTTCATACTGAACAATACCAAGTCCACAAACAACACAACCGAAACCGTCGCGTTGCCTAACTTGACGTTTAATATCGGCAGGTATATCGCGGCTTAACCCAAATGCGTTAAAAATCTTTGTCATGGTATTTGATGCTGCTAAATAATTATTATGTGGCATTCCTGTCGCGCGTTAGGCCTGCTAGCCTCTGACAGCCTCCTGAATACCTGTGTGGAGGTGCCTGATGGACAGGAGTAGGGCTTAACGGTGTGGATAACTCCCACTCCCTTCTTTTTCTATAATATCAAAATATCTGGCCATTACAGGAAATGCGCTATATAGCCCCTGCAAGGCCCTACAAGGCGTTTTAAGCCTACAGGGCTACCATCGTACTACCTCGCATAGAAAATCGCTGTATGAAGCTATTTGATGGCCTGTGCAGCGTATATAGCTATCGCCTCAAGGGAATTTGATATCTAGCTTACTGAGAAGCCTGGACACTTGCACAGCTTGCCAGCTACCCACTACACCCTTGGGGGATGCAATGCCTTTAGTGTTCAGCCATTCAGCCAACCCCTTGAGCGTGCTCACCTTGTCAAACATTGCTGCCTTGATATGGCTGGCGTAATCCTCAGCACGAGCTAAAGCCGCTTGTTTGTTTGCCTGCTGGGCGATCTTGTATGTATGTGCTTTGTGGGCTGCTGCGCGCCCGGCATTGCGCTTGTCGATCTTGGCTTGTGCTTCGATATCGCCAGCATCAGCACGATTAGCCAGAGCTTTCAAACCATCCTTTGTACGTTGAGCGATGAACTCTCTTTCCTGCTGGGCCAACATCGCATAAATGTGAAGCTCCATCGTAGAAGCCTTGGGCATGGATGCCACTTTGAAATTTGCACGCTTCATCAGACCGGCGATGTGCTCAACGTCGCGGCTGAGGCGGTCAAGCTTGGCCACCACTACCGGCAAGCCTGTGGCGAATGCTTTGGATGCTGCTGGGCGCTCCAGGGGGTGAACTGAGCCAGACACACCAACGTCGATGTATTCATTAACGATGTTCCAGCCATTAGCCTTTGCGGATTGCTGAATGTATTCGCGCTGAGCATCCAGACCTAACCCGGATTCACCCTGACCCTTGGTCGATACACGCAGCAGAGCAACAACGTCCATTTCCGTTCCCCCTCAATCTGTTTACATCATGTTGAGGTGTATTTTACATGTCGTTGTCGGTCGTCTGCAAGATGTAAATAGGGATTCCCAGGGATTCTCCAGGGGGGAATGCCGATTGTTGGATGAATTTTTCATCCCTGAACACTTTTGCATGACAGAGAGGGGAGGATTTTGCTTAACACACAATCAAGCAGCAGCAGAAAGAATGCGGGGTGTAGCTATATTGAATGTTGGGAGGGGAGGGGGGATGCTGTATGTGCCCCCCGTTATTCCCTATTATTCCCGCATTTCTACAGAGTTATTCTGGCCACTCTCTGTAATTACAGTTGAAATTCAGGTAGCTATCGAATAATTCAGAGGCTTCCTGTTCAAGCTCAGCCAGTAGTTTCTGCTCTTTCTGTTCTGCCTTCTCTCTCTCTTTGCGCTCATGGTTGGCTTTACGCTGAGCAATTAGATTGGCTTTCGCCTGTTCCACTTCGTCACGAATCCTATTTTCATACTTCGTCTTGACGTTAGCCTTAACATTCTCAAGCTCTGCTTGAATCTCTTCTTCTTTCTTTTTGAATGGGATCACAAACGGGTGGCTCAGATGCCTGCCATTGGTGTCATGTTCATATCCCTGCTTGAGAAGGTCAGCCATTTTTCTACAAGCATCTATCAAGTATTCTTCAGTGATGACGAATGTTGTGTGCCCTGGGGCATTGAGCCATTCCCGACACGCAACTTCCTGTAAAGACTTCAGTTCCTCGACATTGAATCGACTTGGGGTTTTCACTGTAACTTCTTTGTTATCGATAATTGTTTTACTCATTTATATTTCTCCCTATTAGTGCTTGTTAATAATGAATTGTTTAAACTGCTTAACCATTGCCTTCTTGTCAGCTTCTTCCTTGTTCAAAGGCTTGCTAACATTTGTGGTGGTGGCATTTGTGATGCTTTTAGCTGGTGCTGGCTTGCTGGCAAAGATATCTGCTAGTGATGGCTGTTTGTTTGGGTTGGTTGTTAGCCAATTGTTGTAGACGGCTAGTGATTCTTTGGTGGTTGGAATGTATTTCGATGACTTTCTGTGCATCTCAATATGTGTATGAATTACACCGGTGATTACATTTTTATTTAATACGAAAAATTGCATATTTATATATCCTCATTTGTTTATTTTAGGCAATAGATGCCCATGTTTATGACTCTTGCGAAGTCAAATTCTTTAGTGATTTTTATTTTTTAGCGCGACACGCAGGATAAGACTAGAAAGGTAATCCTGTCTCAAACAAGGCAATGTCTATAGCAGATGCCGGCACATAGCAACCATTTTCTAATGTGTGTGGCTCGCCCGCAATTTCATACAGTATGCAGCCGTTGCTTTCTCGTTTATTAGGTTGATTAGCTTTATGTGTGTGCTGCTCATCAGCCGATTTGCCGTTCGATTGATAACGGATTTGCGGCCTACTTGCATTGGCAATCGGACGCTCCTCTACATAATCTTTGGCATCTGCAACACTTCCGTCATCCTCTGAATCAACGATCCAAGCCGGTGCGTCATCGAATGGAATGGATTCCATAGCCCACTCTTCACCAGCAGAATTGTTATTTTCAATATATCGTTCTATAAGCTCTTTAGAGCTGTTTTCTGGTGCAGGTGCTACGTCTGCATCAGATTCACTAGAAAACGCTTCTGCGGGCTTATTTGGGGCTTTCTCGGGCTCTACTAACACTAGGTCTCTGAGTAGTGTGTAACTATTCGATTTATGCCCACCAAATATACGGGTTTGATTGATCTGGAGATAACCGCTGCCGACTTTCTCCCCGTTTTCATCAACTGCATCAGATAGGGTGTTGATAAATCGTGAAACTGTTTTTTCTGATACGCCACAAGCCAAACCAATGTCTGCTTGATTTTCGAAATATAGTTGATCTTTATCTTTGAAGAACTTGTACTGAGAAAGGATGTAGAGCCAAACAATCTTTTGCTCTGCGCTCAGTTTGATTGTCTCGCCAGTGTTTAAGTTAACAAACCCAACAGCAGACAGAATATTCTTGTATGCGCGCAGATAGCTGTCGATTTCTTTTTTAGTTTGTGCAAAAACTTCTGTTGCCATGTTTTGAATTCTCCTCATATAGTGGGACGACTTTGTTTTTGTGAGCTTCACTGATCAGAACATTGATAATATGTTGGAATGCATGGCTTCCCATGACAGTACGTAATTCAATCAGTTCTTTCTGTGCTCGTTCATTTAAGTTAATTTTCATTCTCTAATTCTCTTTGATTGGAGTGCATGCGCCATCTTGACGTATATCTATGTTTCTTATTTCTGTTGAATAAGAATAAAAACTAAAGCATCCTGAACACGACAGCATTTCTAACTGAAGGAATACAGTCAGTATTTAGATATCATCATATCCAGTGATGGGGCTTTTGCTTTTTGCTTTTTATTCTTTATTGCTAATATGTCTATGAGTGAGCGCAGTGAGCGAAATAGACATATGCTCTTTCTTTCTTTTTTATTATTATCATTATTACTAATATCATTATTACTATGCGGACTTCATGTCTTATGGCCATGTGACTCTGTGTCTGTTGGCGTTGTACCATTGCAGCATTCTGCAAGCAAGAAGTTTAATTGTTAAAAATACATCTAATTTAATTGATGACTCTATTATTCAATTTAGAGAATTGTTGCTTCAATTCGTAATCCAACATATGACCTTTCAATAGTTTAACAATTAGAGCTGACAGGGATGTTTGCATGTTTGCATTGTTTATTGATTCGACTAGCCATGCAGGTACGTTCACTGAAACTCGATATTGCCGTTTAGTTCTTTTTCTTTCTGACATTGTTATTTTCCTTTTCTGTAATTGTTGTTATTAGGTGCCAGGGATTTCACATAATGGAAAGTATAGATTTCTCCCCCAGTATTGATTCCCTGAATTAGATGCAATTGTGTCGCTGCCACGTACAGTGATTGCTGTTTTAGCTGCGTCCACTGAAAAATAGAACCCAACACTGCTCGCAGATTCATTAACTGAAAATGGAACAGCTTGTGTAGCATCTCTAAAGATCACCCAGGGCATGCCGTCGAATGTAGTGGTGATTGCTGCTGATGTTGTGGAATTAGCTACTGTGAGGTTTGGTCCTGGCACTGCTGCAATCTGCTTAACTCTCGGATACTTTCTTGATGATGAAAAATTCAAATCCCCATTAGCATCGAATATCTGTAAGCCAAAACCTTCATCACCAGTGTTAGTAACAGACTTTGCTGTTGATGCAAGGGCTAAATCAAATGTTCCTCTTGTGCCCAAATTGCTTATATACAACAGTAAGTTATTTCCAGATCGCCTTATGTGTGTCCACCCATACCAAAGCCCAGCACGGGGACGTAACAATAGTGTTGGTGCCTCTGGCCAGCCTGAATATGGAATAACGACAGGATCAATACCTGTTGGCATTGCTAGATTTGGAAGGTAGGTGTGTACATAGATGTTTGGTTCATTTGACGATATGAGCAAATCTCCAGACGTATTATAGATTTCAATTCCTGCTGTCATTGTTTTAGTGCCGCCCAATAATGCGTTTCAGTTGGTGTGAAATAATCAAATCTCCTAACAGTGAATGAACCGTTGTTTATCCGTGTCACTACATACCCTGTACATGATACATACCAAGTTCCATCGTCTACCATTCCCGGCACACTAATAGTGTATGACTGTGAAGAGGTGGTGAATGTTAGTTCTCCAGATGCCATTAACTTGGCTAGTTTATCTGTAAGGTCGGCAACGATGTTCCCGTCTGCATCCCACACTTGCAATCCTTGCATTACACTTCTCCTAATCTTGATTCAATGTTTGTGATTTGAAGGCTGTTTGCTTGCATCAGTAAATGATTGATCATTTTTGAAACACGCTGACGCTGATAGAAAAGTTTCAGTCTGCAAGCTGTACTGCAAGTGGTACGGGGTCGCCCTATAGTCGGTTGTGTTAGTGATGCGCCACACATGAAACATTCAGTAGGTTTCATTGATGCTCTCCTTGTTATAGTTCTTGTTTGGATGTTTGCCACCGAACATCTTGATAGCATCAAGATAAGTGAAAGCAATTGTGTTGTTGATATTCAATGATTCAGTCCATCTGCGGAATGCAATAGAGCAAGCATCCGAACATGTGACTTTTGAAGATCGGACAAATTCATATTCTGCATTGCACCAAATGCAATGTTTGGTAAATTTAGGCAATAGTTTTCCCTCCATTAGGTTGTTAATAGATAAAAAGGTGTCGGTTTAACGAATTTCGGACAATGAAAAGCCCCCAGGGGAGGGGGCTCTTAGAATTTGGTGCCAGCTTTACGTCATAAGGAAAGGATAAACTTATGAGAGGCTGGCGAGCCTATAGACAGAGGTAGGAGCCTATAGACTTTGGGATTTAAATAATGCGCTGTTTATATGTCAAACAGCGATTAGACGCTGGCAAGTAAGCCAGCACACAAGGAAACTTTAGAAGGAACTAGAAGGGCAGGATAAATTTTTATTTATCTACAACTATATATTACCACATTATTTCCAGTTGTCAAGTGTTTTATTAATTTTATTTCAACTTTCTAGTCAAGAAAGTGCATATAGAATCAAACTTTGAGAGCAACTTAGGGAGTTATGTTTTATAAAACCCAGTAGTTATGCGGGTTGTAGAGCATTTGATGCTGTAAATAAATGCAACTACCGTTCGTCGGAAAGATGTAACAAATTGTGTGTTGCCACTAATAAAGACCCTGCTCCCAGCCCTTGATCACCCGGCCGGTGCCGATCACGCACTGGAACGGTTTGCCGCGCGACCAGGAGGAGTCGAACTCGCTGCCGCCCTCCAGCCAGCCACGGTACTGGGTGGTGATCAGGGCGCCCTTGACCACGGCCTTGCCGTCGCCGGGTTGCAGGTCTTCGATGATCAGTTCTTCAGTCATGTCGGGGTTTCCTTGCGGTGACGGTTTTGACTGGCCTGTACCGAGCGTTCGGCGGGCACGCGTAGTTGGATCAGCAGGTAGTCGGAGAATGCGGGCGCATAGCCCTGCAGGGCGACGGCGCCGGCCATGCAGCTCAGCCAGCTTTCGGCTAGCGCCTGATCGATCGGCCATTGCGAATGGAAGGCCGGGATGCTGATGCTGCCGTATTTTTCAGCGAACAGGCGCGGCCCGCCCAGCCAGCCGCTGAGGAAGCACGCCAGCTTGTCGCGCGGGGCGCTCAGGTCGGCCGGATGCAGGGCGCGCAGGGAAGCGGCCTCGGGGCGTTCGTCCATCAGGCGGTAGAAGTCGTCGACCAGTCGGCGCAGGCCGTCGATGCCACCGGCAGCCTGGTAGGAGGCATCGCCGGTGCCGTAGGGAGGTGTGTGGCTCATCGCGTTGTTCCGCGGAAAAGGCGCCATTGTAACTGCTCGCGTAGAATGGCTTGCCAGTTTGAGGCACACGCCCCTGTGGGAGGCGCTTTGGCGGCGACTGTCGCGGCTAAAGCCCCTCCCACAAGTAGCCCGTAAGCACCGAGTTTGAATCCGTAGCCCAATCCCAATGACGCAACCCCAGCAAGGCTTCGTGCTCAGCCGCCATTGGCGCGACACGCCGGAGGGCACCGAGGTGGCCTTTTGGCTGGCCACTGATGCCGGCCCGCGCCAGATACGCCTGCCGTGCCAGGACTCGGTGGCTTTCATCCCGGTCGAGCAGCGCGCCTGGGCCGAACCGCTGCTGCGCACCGAGCCGGGCGTCGAGCTGCGTGAGCTGGCATTGCGCGACTTCAAGCATCGCCCGGTGCTGGGGCTGTACTGCCGCCAGTACCGCCAGTTGCTGCAGTTGGAGAAGAAGCTGCGTCAGGTCGGCGTGGACGTTTACGAGGCCGATATCCGTCCGCCGGATCGCTACCTGATGGAGCGCTTCATCACCGCCTCCGTCAGCTTCGAGGGCGCTTTGCAGGAAGACGGCAGCCTGCTGTGCAAGTCGCTCAAGCCCGCCGTTGATTACCGCCCGGCGCTGCGCCTGGTGTCGCTGGACATCGAGACCAGCGCCCGCGGCGAGCTGTATTCCATCGCCCTGGAAGGTTGTGGTCAGCGCCAGGTGTACATGCTCGGCCCAGCCAATGGTGACGCCAGCATCGTCGACTTCGACCTGGAGTACTGCGACAGCCGCAAGGCGCTGCTCGAACGCCTGAATGACTGGCTGCAGCGGCATGACCCGGACGCCATCATCGGCTGGAACCTGGTGCAGTTCGACCTGCGCGTGCTGCGCGATCACGCCGAGCAGCTCAAGGTACCGCTGATTCTGGGGCGAGGCGGCGACGTGATGGGCTGGCGCCAGCACAACAGCAGCCAGCATTACTTCGCCGAGGCGGCCGGGCGGCTGATCATCGACGGTATCGAAGCCCTGCGCTCGGCGACCTGGAGCTTCTCGTCGTTCAGCCTGGAATCGGTGGCGCAGACGCTGCTCGGCGAAGGCAAGGCCATCGACACGCCCTATGCGCGGATGGACGAGATCCAGCGCATGTTCGACGAGGACAAGCCGGCGCTGGCTCTCTATAACCTCAAGGACTGCGAGCTGGTCACGCGCATCTTCGCCCATACCGACCTGCTCGCCTTCCTGCTGGAACGCTCCAGCGTCACCGGCCTGGCTGCCGACCGCAGTGGCGGCTCGGTGGCCGCCTTCATCCACCTGTACCTGCCGCCCATGCATCGCCTGGGTTTCGTCGCGCCGAACCTCGGCGACATTCGCGGCGAGAACAGCCCCGGTGGCTTCGTCATGGATTCGCGCCCTGGTCTGTACGACTCGGTGCTGGTACTGGACTACAAGAGCCTGTATCCGTCGATCATCCGCAGCTTTTTGATCGACCCACTGGGCCTGGTCGAAGGCTTGCACCAGCCGGATGACGAACACTCGGTGGAGGGCTTTCGCGGCGCGCGCTTCTCGCGTACCCGGCATTGTCTGCCGGCCATCGTCGAGCGTGTCTGGCAGGGCCGAGAGGTGGCCAAGCGTGACGGCAATGCAGCCTTGTCACAGGCTCTGAAGATCATCATGAACGCGTTCTACGGCGTGCTCGGCTCCAGCGGCTGCCGCTTCTTCGATCCGCGTCTGGCCTCGTCCATCACCCTGCGTGGGCACCAGATCATGAAGCGCACGCGCGAACTGATCGAAGCCGAGGGGCATGCGGTGATCTATGGCGATACCGATTCCACCTTCGTCTGGCTCGGTAGTGCGCATGGCGAGGAAGATGCCGCGCGGATCGGCCGTGGGTTGGTGAGCAAGGTCAACGCCTGGTGGCGTGAGCATCTGCAGCAGGAATACGGCCTGACCAGCGCGCTGGAGTTGCAGTACGAAACCCACTATCGACGCTTTCTCATGCCCACCATCCGCGGCACCGAAGAGGGCAGCAAGAAGCGCTACGCCGGTCTGGTGCTCGGCGCCGATGGCAGCGAGCGCATGGTATTCAAGGGCCTGGAGACAGTGCGCACCGACTGGTCGCCACTGGCCCAGCGCTTCCAGCAGGAGCTGTACCGTCTGGTGTTCGCCGGGCAGGCCTACGAGGACTACGTGCGCGACTACGTCAAACGCACCCTGGCGGGCGAGTTGGACGAGCTACTGGTCTACCGCAAGCGCCTGCGTCGGCGCCTCGATGACTACCAGCGCAACGTACCGCCACACGTGCGTGCTGCGCGCCTGGCCGACGAGCACAACCAGCATCTTGGCCGGCCCTTGCAGTACCAGCGCGGCGGCTGGATCAGCTACCTGATCACCACGGGCGGGCCGCAACCGCTGGAGCGTCTGCTGTCGCCAGTGGACTACGAACATTACATCAGTCGCCAGTTGAAGCCTGTGGCTGATGCCATCCTGCCGTTCGTCGGCGGCGAGTTCGAGCGGCTGGTGGATGGGCAACTGGGGTTGTTCTGAAGCCTTCGGATAAACAGCGAACCCCGTAGGAGCCCGCTTGCGGGCGATCCTGGTGCCGGCGGCTGATCGCCAGCAAGCTGGCTCCTACAAGACGGCAGCAGACTCTGTGGCGTCGTAGAGCCGGAAATACTTTGCAAAAGTCGTCTCGTTGAGCAGCGTTCGCGGCCTGAGTATCGTTGCGCCCGTGATACCGGGCCCCTCTGGCGGTTAACCCCCGCGATGTCGGATCACAGTCTGTTCAATCTGACTGTAGGAGGGGCTCATGACTGCCCTAGAACCGTTTCTCTTCGCCGACTTCCTCGGCACGGCCACCTGGTTGTGGCTGGTCTTCATCGCTGTCGTCATCTCCCTGCTGGCCTTCGACCTTGGCGTACTGCATCGCGATAACCGCGAAATCGGCGTGCGCGAGAGCCTATTGTTGTCGGCCGGCTACATCACTGCGGGTCTGCTGTTCGGTGTCTGGGTGTTCTTCCAGAAGGGCGGCGACGCCAGCATGGATTACCTCACCGGCTTTCTGATCGAGAAATCGCTGTCGATGGACAACGTGTTTCTCATGGCCATGATCTTCAGCTTTCTCGCCATTCCACGGCAGTACCAGCACAAGGTGCTGTTCTGGGGAATCATGGGCGTGCTGGTACTGCGGGCGATCATGATCGGCCTGGGCGCCGCGCTGATCCACGAGTTCGCCTGGATCCTCTACGTGTTTGGCGCCTTCCTGTTCTTCACCGGTGTGAAGATGCTGTTCTCCAAGCTCGACGATGCGCCTGATCTGCAGAACAACGTGCTGGTGAAGTTCCTGCGCAAGCACCTGCGCGTGACCGAGAATCTCCACGGTCAGCGCTTTTTCGTCCGCCAGGACGATGGCCAGGGCCGCAGCGTGCTGTGGGTAACACCGCTGTTCCTGGCGCTGATCCTGATCGAGTGCGCTGACCTGGTGTTCGCCATCGACAGCGTGCCGGCGATCTTCGCCATTACTCAGGATCCGTTCATCGTCTACACCTCGAACATCTTCGCCATCCTCGGCCTGCGTGCCTTGTATTTCGCCCTTGCCGCGCTGATCCACCGCTTCGCCTACCTCAAGTACGCGCTGGCGCTGGTACTGGTGTTCATCGGCGCGAAGATCTTCCTGGTTGGCATCATCGGCAAGATCCCGGCGGTGGTGTCCCTGAGCGTGACCCTGGGCCTGCTGATCGGTGGCGTACTGCTGTCACTGTACAAGACCCGTGACCAGCCGCCCGCGCAGATTTGATCACAGACTCTAGCCCGGCTATGCACGACGTGTGGCCAGGCTTTCGCAACTGGAGAACCATGATGCACAAACACTGGAAAAACCGACTTGAACCTGCCGCACTGGGCCTGGCGTTGATGGCTCTGGTCGGCTGTGATGCGGCGGAACAGTCCGCGCAGAAACTCGCTGAGGAGGCGAAGAAGGAAGCGCAGGCGCTGATCAACGACTCGGTCGGCGAAGTGGTCGATGAGGTTAACCGCCAGGTGGACTCTCTGCAGGAGTCCACCAATCGCGCCTTGGGTAAAACCGAGCCGGAGGAGGAAGCTGAAACGGAGCCCCAAGAGGCTGAGAAGACCCGCGAAGAGGGCGTTGAGACCTGAATCGCCATGCCGTCAGGCGCAGCGCGGCCCCATCAGTTGTGCTCAGCGCCTGCCGGATACAGCAGTGCGCTCATCAGCAACCCTGGCAGTTGTGCCAGGACGAACAACTGCCATTGACCCAGCAGCAGCTCCTTGAACACCTCACTGAGGCTCCAGGTATTGCCGTATGAGGGCGCCAGCAGGATGACGGCGCAGTAGGCGCTGAGTGCGGCGCTGGCGACGAAGATCAGCTGTGCAGTGGCCTTGCCGTGACGCCTCAGCCCAATGCTCGCCACGATAAACAGCAGCAGGCCGGGTAGCGAGGCGATCGTCAGTTCCAGCCACAGCGAAGTGTGCGGATCCAGCGTCAGGGGCCAGGCCAGTCCCAGGCGAGAGTGCTGCAGTTCGCTGGTCAACAGGCCAATGAACAGTGCGGTGGTCGGAATCAGCGCTAGGCCCGGTAGCGCACGTCTCAGGTTCTGGCGCATGTACGCAGCAAGCGTGCCGGGCAGAGTGCTGCGGCATTCAGGCCGTGGCGGGCCAGATGTTCCGGCAGCGGCTGTCGACGGATCAAGGCTGCGCACGCCTGGCCCATGGCCGCGCTGGTCTGGATGCCGTAGCCGCCCTGTGCTGCTACCCAGAAGAAGCCATCCGCGTGGGTGTCGAAGCCGCCGACCAGATCGCCGTCGGCGACGAAGCTGCGCAGGCCGGCCCAGGTATGCGCCGGGCGGCGAATCTGCAAGGTGGTGTGTGCCTCTATCTGATGGATGCCCAGTGCGATATCGAGCTCTTCCGGTTGCACGTCATGCGGCACCACCGGGTCGGCATTGGCGGGTGAGCCCAGCAGCAGGCCGGCATCGGGTTTGAAGTAGAAGGACTCATCCAGGCTTACCAGCGCCGGCCAGGCCTGGCAGTCGACACCCGTCGGACCGTCAAAGGTGAAGGCCGCACGGCGTTTGGGCTGCAGGCCGATGCCGGGCAGCCCGGCCAGGTGCGCGACCTCATCGCACCAGGCACCGGCCGCATTGATCAGCACGGCCGCGCGGTAGCTTTGCCCGGCGCAATCCACCTGCCAGCCGCCAGCGTGGCGCATGATCGCCAGCACGTCGCGGTTGCAGTGAATCTCCCCACCTTGTTGGCGGATGCCACGCAGGTAACCCTGGTGCAGCGCTGCGGTATCGATATCGGCAGCGCTGGGGTCCAGCAGTGCGCCATGCACGCGCTCACGGCGCAGCACAGGCACCAGCGCGCAGGCCTCGTCAGTGCCGAGCAGGTGAGCCTCGGTGACATGCTCGCGGGCTTGCGCGTACTGGCGCTGCAACTCGGCGGCGTCACCGCTGAAATCCACCACCAGCTCGCCGCGCGGCGTCAGCAAGGGATGTTCGGCGAAACCGGCTGGTGGTGCGTCATAAAAGGCGCGGCTCGCGGCCGTCAGTGCGCGGACCTGCGGTGTGCCGTAGGCCACGGTGTAGAGCGCGGCCGAGCGGCCGGTGGCGTGATAACCGGGCTGCGCCTCGCGCTCGAGCAGCAGCGTCTTGCCGTGGCTGGCGAGGAAGTAGCCGGTCGAAGCGCCGGCAATGCCGGCGCCGATGATCAGGTAATCGCAATGCTGCATGGCGTATCAATCAACGGGGTCAAATGAAAAAGGCGAAGCTGGAGGGCTTCGCCTTTGGTTTGCCTGTGCCGCTTCAGTGCTTGCGCGGTACCGGCTTGAGCAGTTCGTCCGGCGGCATTTCACACTGGATCTTGCGGCCGATCAGCGTTTCGATCGGCGGCAGGGCGAAGGCATCGTCCTCGCCGGCGAAGCTGATCGAGGTGCCGCTGCTGCCGGCGCGGCCGGTACGGCCGATGCGGTGCACGTAATCGTCCGGGTCTTCCGGCAAGGTGAAGTTGATCACGTGGCTGATGGCATCGACGTGGATGCCGCGACCGGCAACGTCAGTGGCGACCATCACGCGGATCTTGCCTTCGCGGAAGCCTTCCAGGGCGCGAATGCGCTTGTGCTGGGGAATGTCGCCGGACATCTGCACGGCACTGATGCCGTCGCGGGTCAGGCGCTCTTCGATGCGCCGCACTTCGTCCTTGCGGTTGGCGAAGACCATGACCCGCGTCCAGTCATTCTGGCTGATCAGGTTGTACAGCAACTTGTATTTATCGGCCGAGGCCACGGCGTAAACGTGCTGCTCGACGGTGTCGCTGGCGACGTTCTCTGGCTCGATCTCGACGATGGCCGGGTTGACCGTCCACTGCTTGGCCAGGTTCATCACGTCGTCGGTGAAGGTGGCGGAGAACAGCAGGGTCTGGCGGTCGCCCTTCATCGGCGTCTGGCGGATGATCTGGCGTACCTGCGGGATGAAGCCCATGTCGAGCATGCGGTCGGCTTCGTCCAGCACCATCACTTCGACCATGTCCAGGTGCACTTCGCCGCGCTGGTTGAAGTCCAGCAGGCGGCCCGGTGTGGCCACGAGGATGTCGCAGAAGCGCGATTCCAGCTGCTTGAGCTGCTTGTCGAAGTCCATGCCGCCGACGAACTGCATCACGTTGAGGCCGGTGTACTTGGTCAGCTCGGCAGCGTCCTTGGCGATCTGCACCACCAGTTCGCGGGTCGGCGCGATGATCAGCGCGCGTGGCTCGCCCATGTAGCGCTCTTTCGGCGGTGGGGTTTGCAGCAACTGAGTGATGATCGAGATCAGGAAGGCTGCGGTCTTGCCGGTGCCGGTCTGGGCGCGGCCAATGGCGTCCTGGCCCTTGAGGGTGTAGCCCAGTACGCCAGCCTGGATCGGCGTGCAGTAGGGGAAACCCAGGTCATGAATGGCGTGCATCAGCTCGGGGGCGAGCTTGAAGTCATGGAAGCGCGTCTTGCCTTCGGCGGGCTCGACCACGAAGTCTTCCAGCTTCCAGGTATCCACCGGTTTGGCGGGGCGCTCGCGGCGCGGCTTGTCAGCCTTTGGCGGGCGGGGCTGTTGCTGCGCCGGGCTATCGCCTGCGGTCTCGCTGGTGGTGCGGGCGGGCTTGTTCTTGCGGGGACGCTTCTGCTCTGCGTCACCGCTCTGGGCGGGCGCTGTTACGGGTGACGGCGCTGGTTGTGGCTGCTCGTCTTCGGCTTTGCCGAACATTTTCTTGAGTGCTTTGAGCACGGGCTTCTCATCGACTGGTTAAGGAGTGAACGCCCGCCAGTGTAATGCAAGACGCGGGCGTGGCGAAGTGCTTCGCTCGCGTCTGTCAAGAGGACCGTGCGCTCAGGGCCTCATTTCTCCGGCAGGCTGGCCAGCAGCAGGCGCTGTACATTGCCGCCCATGATCGCGGCAATGGCGTCATTGTCGAAGCCGGCGGTTTGCAGTCCCTCGGTAATTTGCGCCAGGCCGGTGACGTCGAACGGCGTATGCACGGTGCCGTTGAAGTCCGAGCCCAGGGCGACGTGCTCGATGCCGACCTTGTCCGCCGTATAGCGGATGGCTTTGACGATGGCGGCGACCGAGGTGTCGCAAACGGCGGTGCTCCAGTAGCCGATACCGATCACCCCGCCCGTGGCGGCGATGGCCTGCAGGTGCTTGTCGCTGAGATTGCGCGTGCCGGGGCAGGTGCCCTCGACGCCGGTGTGCGAGACCAGCACCGGGCGCGTGGCCATGGCCAGCACATCGTCGATCAGCGGGCGCGAGGCGTGGGCCAGGTCCACCAGCATGGATTTTTCTTCCAGGCGCACGATCACCTGGCGCCCCAGCGGGGTCAGGCCGCCCTTTGCCAGGCCGTGGGCTGAACCGCCCACTTCGTTATCGAAGAAGTGGGTCAGGCCGGCGATACGAAAGCCTGCATCAAAGAGCGTATCGACATTCTCCAGCTGATTCTCGATAGGCTGCAGGCCCTCGGTGGCGAGCAGGCCTGCCACACGTTGCGGGTCTTTGTCCCAGGCCTCGATGAAACGGGCCAGGTCTGCGCGGCTGCGAATCAGCACCAGGCGCCCTTCGCTGGCGTGCGCCGCATCCTGCAGCTTCTGCGCCTGGTACAGCGCGCGCTGCAGCAGGCTGTTCCAGGTTTCCCGTGGCCAGCGCTGGGCCATGGCCAGCAGGGTGATGTTGTCGCTGTCGGCGGCGTTGCTCTCCATGTTCAGCCCGCGTGGCGTCTTGGTCACGGTGGAGAACACCTGCAGGCCGAGGCGACCTTCGAGCATGCGCGGCAGGTCGGAGTGACCGTAGTCGTAGCGTTTGAGCAGATCGCGCTCCCAGAGCAGGGCGTCGTCGTGCAGGTCGGCGACGAACAGCCCCTGGTGCAGCTTCTGCGCGCTGGCGCTGGCTGGATAGGGTGGCGGGCTGGCGACGCTGTTCATCTGCGCGTCGATGACTTGGGGCAGGCCCAGTACGGCGAGGGCGGAGAGGGGAACGAGCAGAAGCAGGGCGATCAGCAGTTTGCGCATGAGTAGCCATCCAGGCGTGTTGTTATGCTCGGCACTGTAGCAAGGGAAGGGGCGGCGGTGCGCGGCAGCTCTGTGGGAGGCGCTTCAGCGGCGATTCGGTCGCGGCTAAAGCCCCTCCCACAATGCCTAGCGCACCAATGTCGCAAATTATCAGCCGCAGAGGCAGTTACGCCCCTGTTGCTTGGCTTGGTACAGCGCCGTATCGGCACGTGCAATAAGGCTTTGCAGGCTGTCCTGATGGCGCATCTGCGCGAGGCCGATGGAAATGGTGACGCCGGGCAGCACGCCGACCGGCGAGTAGAAGGAGGCGATCTGCTCCAGGCTGATACGCAGGCGCTCACCGATACCGCGTGCAGCCTCATCGGCGATCTCCGGCAGGAGAATGACGAACTCCTCGCCACCGAAACGTATCAGGCTGTCCTTGGCCCTCAGCTGGCTGCTCAGGGTATGCGCCACCAGGCACAGGGCGTAGTCGCCGGCCAGGTGGCCGTGCTGGTCGTTGTAGGCCTTGAAGTGGTCGACATCGAGCATCAGCAGCGACATCGGTTGATCGTTGAAGGCACAGCGGGTGCTCTCGCGCTCGAACACGTGCTCCAGCCAGCGCCGGTTGAAGCAACCGGTGAGGGTGTCGACGTTGGCGTTTTGCTCACTGTCGAGAATCTGCCGGTTGCCTTGGCGTACGCGATCGCAGAGCAGCTCCAGCAGGTTCTGCATCATCTGCGGGGATTGCTGGAACAGCGCCACCAGGGACTCGCGATGCAGGCGCAGGACGATGGAGGGGCGCTCGGCCACCACGTAGGCGGAGGGATGTTCGTTGTCGATGAAGCTGATTTCACCGGCGCAGTCGCCGACTTCGAGGGTGCTGACGGCCTGGTTGTCCAGTGACCCCAGGTAGACGCGCAACTGGCCATCGATCAGCAGATAGAGGTGCTGGTTGCGATTGAAGGGGGAGAGCAGCACTTCGCCGGCTTCCAGCTCGCAGGCGCGAAATTCCCGCAGCAACTGGTCCAGGCTGCTGGTGGCGACATTATGAAATAGTCGCAACTGTTGAACTTGCTGCAGGTCTGCCTGCCAGTGCGCCACTTTCATTACAATCTCGTCGGGCCTGACCGGGCGAAAAGCCCGAGGCACCATCAACGCTCCCTGTCGTGTCTACGAATAGCGTTCGACATTATTCCCGGGCTTCAGGCGTGGCAATGCTTGCCTGAAGCTCTGCCGACCAGCGGTTGCACGAAAATGCAAAGCTGTTAACTGGTGCGCGTCCTTGCGCGCTCTGGATCACGCTGCGAAGTGGATGCGATGGCCTACCGCGTAGCCGGACAGCCGCTCGCCAATGGTGGCAGCCAATGCCTGATCCTGATTCGGCAGGTGGATGTGGGCCAATTGACCGGCCTTGTCATCGTTCAGCACTTCGACCCGAACAGCCGGGTGCAACTCATCGACGGCAGCCTGGTAAACACGGGCGATGGCATCGAAGCGCAGCGCTGGTTTGAAGGTCTTGCCCACCGCGGTGAGCGGAATGGCATCGATGATCCAGGCGTCCTTGGGCACCGCAGCGCGTTCGGGAATATGGGCGGCGGCATGTTCCAGCAGTTCGACTTCGCTGACCTGTGCGCCCGGCTTGAGCTGCACGTAGACCACCGGCAATTCGCCGGCCTTTTCATCTGGCTTGCCCACGGCCGCGGCCATGGCGACGGCGGGGTGCTTGTGCAGGGCGTCCTCGATCATCTGCGGGTCGATGTTGTGACCGCCACGGATGATCAGATCCTTGCTGCGCCCGGTCAGCCAGATGTAGCCGTCGGCATCGACGCGACCCAGATCGCCGGTGTTGAACCAGTCGCCATCGACCCAGATGCCGGCGTTCTTGCTCGCCTGCAGATAGCCCTTGAACACCGTAGCGCCACGGATGCACAGGTTGCCGATCTCATCCTGCTCGGCATCCCGGAGATAGCGTCCCTGCTCGTCGAGTACCTTGATGCGCACTTCGCAGTAGGGCATGGGCAGGCCGATGGAGCCGGGGCGGCGTTCGCCTGCCGGTGGGTTGGCGCAGCTGCCGCAGGTGCCCTCGGTCAGGCCGTAACCTTCGATCAGAGTCAGGCCGGTCTTGGCCTCGAACTGGCGGATCAGTTCCACCGGCATCGGCGCGGCGCCGCACAGGGCGTATTTCAGCGAGGACAGGTCATGACCCTCGCTGGGAATCTGCAGCAAGCCGGCGTAGATGGTCGGTACACCACTGAAGAAGCTGACCTTGTGGCGCGCGATCACTTTCCAGAAGTTGCTGATCAGCGTGGTGTTGCGATAACCCTGCGGCGTGGCCAGCAGCACTTCCGCGCCGCCGATGAAGGCCGTAAGCCCGGTGACGATCACGCCGTTGACGTGGAACAGCGGCAGGCCGCAAAGCGTCACGTCGCCGACGCCGAAGCGGGTCACCAGGTTCATGCTGTAGGCCATCGCCACTTCGTTGCCGTGGCTGTGCGGCGCCAGTTTCGGCGTACCGGTGGTGCCGCCGGTGTGGAAGTAGCTGGCGATGTCGTCGGCGGCGATCACACGACCGCTTTCCAGGTGGTCGGCGGGGCACGCGGCGATGGTTTCATCGAAATCCAGCACGCCCTCAGGCAAAGGGCCGCGCTGGGCCTTGATCGCGCTGCGTTGTGGCTCGGGCAACAGGTTGGCCATGTCCACGCAGAGAATCGCTTTCAGCTCTGGCAACTGATCGCGCAGGGAGTCGACCTTGTCCCACAGCTCGGTGCCGGGGAAGGGCGCCAGGGTCACCAGCAGCTCGGAGTCCGACGCGTGGATCAGCTCGGCGATGTGCTCGGGATCGAGCAGCGGGTTGATCGCATTGACGATGCCGGCCGCCTCGCCACCCCAGATGGTGTAGTGGGTCTGTGGCAGGTTGGGCAGCAGGAAGGACACCGCCTTGCCAGGACGCAGGCCCAGGCGGTGGAAGGCGTTGGCGGTCTGGGTGATCTTGCCGAGCAGTTCGGCATAGTTCAGGCGCAGCGGGGTTTCCTCTCCCGTACCCTGGGCAATGAACGACAGCGCCGCTGCCTCGGGACTGGCCTGCGCCGTGCGGCGAATCAGCTCGAAGGTGCTGCTGGGCAGATCGCGATCACTCAGCGCGGTGCGCTCGATCCGTTCGATATCCTGCAGTGTGCGAATGAGGGGCGCGGTGCTCATTTATCGTGCATCTCTCGGGTCGGTCAGTCGGCCAGCAGTTGGCCCAACCATTGGGCGATATCGCGAATCTCTTCCGGCAGCACCTCGTGCGCCATCGGATAGTCGCGCCATTGCACCGGCACCCCACAGGCGTGCAGGCGGTCATACGCGGCACGCCCCATATCGGGTGTCACCACGTCGTCGAATCTGCCATGTAAACAAAGCACCGGCAGTTGTCTTTTTGTATCCGCCAGCGGCATGTCGTCGCTGAAGGTCGGGGCGTAAGTCGAGAGTGCCAGTACCCCGCCGAGGACCTCTGGATAGCGCACAAAGGCAGTGTGCAGCACCACAGCGCCGCCCTGGGAGAAGCCCGCCAGGACGATGCGTTCAGGGGCGATGGCGCTTTCGCGCTCGGCTTCGATCAGGGCGATCACCTGGTCGGCGGACTCTTCCAGTTGTGCCTGGTCGATGGCGCGGGCCGGGCTCATGGCGAGGATGTCGTACCAGCTCGGCATGCTCCAGCCTCCGTTGATGGTGACCGGGCGGGTTGGCGCCTGCGGCAGGATGAAACGTGTGCTAGGCAGGCGCTCCTGCAGCATCTCGGCGACCGGCAGGAAATCGTAGCGGTCAGCCCCCAGCCCATGCAGCCAGATCACGCTGGCATCGGCGGATTGTGGGGGCTGCAAAATCATGGGTGCGGTCATTGGTAGCTCCAGTGTGGTGCGGGCGCCTTAATTTGGGGCGGCGCCCTGTTCAAGGCTTGTCTAATCTGTGAAGAAGTTGTCGCACGGGTGAATCTTTTGCCCTTGACCCTCTCATATCCGGCCATTTGCCATGTGCTGGTACGGGGCTTGCTAAGTCTCACTCGGACTGACGACGCGGTGCGCTAACGGTAACACTGTGCCACTGCGCACCGCTCAACAGGCAGGAATCTGCTGTGTGGGGTTCCTAATAGACCGTCGGGGCGGTTGATCGCCCAGATGGATGACGATCCGTCTCTGGCCCGTTCAATCAATGGGCTGGGCGGGGGCAGTTGGCCAGCAGAGGGTAAAGCCGACTAGACTCCTGCCTGACGTTCGAACTTCTCGTCGATGCCGTTGCTGCCAGCGGATCGCGTGCCTCAAAAGGGTGGGGAAGGCGGACGGAGACTCCAACACAACAAGAGCAACTGGAGGTTTTTGATGAAGATGGTGAAATCCACCCTGGCTGTGCTGACCACCGCAGCTGTGCTCGGTGTCAGTGGCTTTGCTCAGGCAGGCGCCACCCTGGATGCAGTGCAGAAGAAAGGCTTCGTGCAGTGCGGTATCAGCGACGGTCTGCCTGGCTTCTCCTACGCCGATGAAAAAGGCAACTACCTGGGTCTCGACGTTGACGTCTGCCGTGCTGTTGCAGCTGCGGTTTTCGGCGACGCGACCAAGGTCAAGTACAGCCCGCTGACCGCCAAGGAGCGCTTCACCGCGCTGCAGTCCGGCGAAGTCGACATCCTGTCGCGTAACACTACCTGGACCAGCTCGCGCGACGCCGCACTGGGTCTGAACTTCACAGGCACCAACTACTACGACGGCCAGGGTTTTCTGGTGAACAAGAAGCTGGGCGTTTCCAGCGCCAAGGAACTGGACGGAGCTACTGTCTGCATCCAGGCCGGTACCACCACTGAGCTGAACCTCTCCGACTACTTCCGTGCCAACGGCATGAAGTACACCCCCATCACCTACGATACCTCCGACGAGAGCGCCAAGTCGGTCGAAGCCGGCCGTTGCGACGTGCTGACCTCCGACCAGTCGCAGCTGTATGCACAGCGCATCAAGCTGGCCAACCCGGACGACTATGTCGTGCTGCCGGAAGTCATCTCCAAGGAGCCTCTGGGCCCGGTCGTGCGCCAGGGTGACGAAGAGTGGTTCGACATCGTGCGCTGGACCCTGTTCGCCATGGTCAACGCCGAAGAACTGGGTGTGACCTCGGCCAACGTCGAAGCGACTGCCAAAGACACCAAGAACCCCGACGTAGCCCGTCTGCTGGGTACTGAAGGTGAGTTCGGCAAAGACCTCAAGCTGCCGAAGGACTGGGCAGTACAGATCGTCAAGCAAGTCGGTAACTACGGTGAGACCTTCGACCGTAACGTCGGTGCCGGCAGCGAGCTGAAGATCGAGCGTGGCCTCAACGCCCTGTGGAACAAGGGTGGTCTGCAGTACGCACCGCCGGTGCGTTGACCGTCCACAGCGGCAGGCGAGAACCTGTTCATAGGCTTGCGAGCTAGAGGTATGCAAGGAAAAAACAGGCGAAGAAGCGCAGTTTACGAGTTGTAAATGAGCATTCTGAGCCTGTTTTTGACGCAGCAGGCCCGACGCGCAGCAGATTATGGACCGGTTCTCGAGGCCTGCCGCTGTCGTTTCCGATTTACGTGAACTCCGGCCGGCTTGCGTGCGGCCGGGGCTTCCATGAGGGTTGTCATGCACACGACTGCTAATGCCCCGCGCCCGCGAGGATCGCTTCTGAACGATCCGCAGGTGCGTGCTTGGGCTTTCCAGATCATTGCCGTTATCGCCGTTGTGGCGCTCGGCTGGTTTCTCTTCCAGAACACCCAGGCCAACCTGGAGAAGCGCGGGATCATTTCCGGCTTCGCATTTCTCAATAACAGCGCCGGCTTCGGTATCGCCCAGCACCTGATCGACTACACGGAAAGCGACAGCTACAGTCGTGTGTTCCTGGTCGGCTTGCTCAATACCCTGCTGGTGTCCTTCATCGGTATCGTGCTGGCCTCAATCCTCGGCTTTCTGCTGGGTGTGGCGCGGCTATCGCCCAACTGGCTGATCAGCAAGCTGGCCACCGTTTACATCGAGATTTTCCGCAACATTCCGCCGCTGCTGCAGATCCTCTTCTGGTATTTCGCGGTATTTCTCGCCCTGCCTGGCCCTCGGCAGAGCCTGGGTGTTGGTGAGATGTTCTTCCTCAACAGTCGCGGTCTGTACATGCCGGCGCCTGGCCCTTCGGAGAGTTTCGGGCTGTTCGCGGTGGTCCTGCTGGCAACTATCGTCGGCATCATCGCCCTGGGACGCTGGGCCAAGAAGCGCCGCGAGGCCACTGGCCAGATCTTCCCGCTGCTGTGGACCTCGCTGGCGCTGATCGTGGTGATTCCCGGTCTTACCGTGCTGATTGGCGGCAACCCGCTGGTGTGGAGCGTACCGGAGTTGACCGGTTTCAACTTCCGTGGCGGCTGGGTGATGATCCCCGAGCTGATGGCGCTGACCTTGGCGCTGACCATCTACACCGCAGCCTTCATCGCCGAGAACGTTCGCTCCGGGATCATGGCGGTCAGTCATGGTCAGACGGAAGCGGCACGCTCGCTTGGGTTGCGCCCGGGCGTCACCCTGCGGCTGGTGATCATCCCGCAGGCACTGCGCGTGATCATTCCGCCACTGACCAGTCAGTACCTCAACCTGGCGAAGAACTCGTCCCTGGCCGCCGGTATCGGCTACCCGGACATGGTTTCACTGTTCGCCGGCACCGTGCTCAACCAGACCGGCCAGGCCATCGAGGTGATCGCCATCACCATGAGCGTGTATCTGGCCATCAGTATCAGCATTTCCCTGCTGATGAACTGGTACAACAAGCGCATCGCGCTGACTGAGCGGTAAGGAGCAGCCATGCAGACTCATACATTCAAACCGGACCTGCCGCCGCCGCGCATGAGCGTCGGTGCGGTGGGCTGGCTCAAGGCCAACCTGTTTTCCAACTGGTTCAACAGCCTGTTGACCCTCTTCGCGCTTTATCTGATCTGGCTGGTGGTGCCACCGCTGCTGCAGTGGGCGATCATCGATGCCAACTGGGTGGGCAGCACCCGCGCCGACTGCACGCAGGAAGGTGCGTGCTGGGTGTTCATCCAGCAGCGTTTCGGTCAGTTCATGTACGGCTTCTACCCCAGCGAACTGCGCTGGCGCGTGGACGCCACGCTGTGGCTGGCCATCGTCGGTGCGGCGCCGCTGTTCGTGCCGCAGATGCCGCGCAAGGCGTTCTACGGCCTGGGCTTCCTGGTGATCTATCCGGTGATCGCCTGGTGCCTGCTGCATGGCGGCGTATTCGGCCTGAGCGTGGTATCCACCAGCCAGTGGGGCGGCCTGATGCTGACTCTGGTGATCGCCTCCGTCGGCATCACCGGCGCCTTGCCGCTGGGTATTCTGCTGGCACTGGGACGACGTTCCAACCTGCCGGCGATCAAGGTCATCTGCGTCACCTTCATCGAGTTCTGGCGCGGTGTGCCGTTGATCACCGTGCTGTTCATGTCCTCGGTGATGCTGCCGCTGTTCCTGCCCGAAGGCATGCATTTCGACAAGCTGATGCGTGCGCTGATCGGGGTGATCCTGTTCCAGTCCGCCTACATCGCCGAAGTGGTGCGCGGTGGTCTGCAGGCCATTCCCAAAGGTCAGTACGAGGCGGCCGCGGCCATGGGCCTGGGCTACTGGCGGATGATGGGCCTGGTGATCCTGCCGCAAGCGCTGAAGCTGGTGATTCCGGGCATCGTCAACGTCTTCATCGCCCTGTTCAAGGACACCAGTCTGGTGATCATCATCGGCCTGTTCGATCTGCTCAACAGCATCAAGCAGGCGACCACCGACCCGGCATGGCTGGGTATGGCCACCGAAGGCTATGCGTTCGCCGCGTTGGTCTTCTGGATTTTCTGTTTCGGCATGTCCCGCTATTCGCTGCATCTCGAGCGGAAGCTGGATACCGGCCATAAGCGTTAGGAGCTGATCAGTATTTGCTGCGCGTCGGCCAGGCACTGATGAACGTGCCTGGCCATGGCTCGAAATCCTGAATCAGCCCTCGAGAGGAGTGAATTTATGAGTGAAGCAATCAAACAACCCAGCGCCGAGCCGATGATCCTGGTGCAGGGTGTGAACAAGTGGTACGGCCAGTTCCACGTGCTCAAGGACATCAACCTCAGCGTGCAGCCGGGCGAGCGCATCGTCCTGTGCGGCCCGTCCGGTTCGGGCAAGTCCACCACCATTCGCTGCATCAACCGCCTGGAAGAGCACCAGCAGGGGCGTATCGTGGTCGATGGCACCGAGCTGACCAGCGACCTCAAGCACATCGAAGCGATTCGCCGCGAAGTGGGCATGGTCTTCCAGCACTTCAACCTGTTCCCGCATCTCACCGTTCTGCAGAACTGCACCCTGGCGCCGATGTGGGTACGCAAGATGCCCAAGCGTCAGGCCGAGGAAATTGCCATGCACTTTCTCGAGCGCGTGCGCATTCCCGAGCAGGCCAACAAGTTTCCGGGGCAACTCTCCGGCGGTCAGCAACAGCGTGTGGCGATTGCCCGCGCGCTGTGCATGAAGCCGAAGATCATGCTGTTCGACGAGCCGACCTCGGCCCTCGACCCTGAGATGGTGAAAGAGGTTCTGGACACCATGATCGGCCTGGCCGAAGACGGCATGACCATGCTCTGCGTGACCCATGAGATGGGTTTTGCCCGCACCGTGGCCAACCGCGTGATCTTCATGGACAAGGGCGAGATCGTGGAGGAGGCCGAGCCGAACGCCTTCTTCACCAATCCGCAGAACGAGCGCACCAAGCTGTTTCTCAGCCAGATCCTGCACTGAGCCGGCATCGCGCCATCGATCAGGGAGCCTTCGGGCTCCCTTTTTCTTGGGCCACGGGATGCGCCCTGAGGTAGGGTGCGCCGTGCGCACCGCGAACCCGTAGGCGTCTCGAATATCCTGCGCCCCCAGACCAGATTGGCGTGCAAGGCCCACCCTAAGGGGCCGGCGGCGCGGCTCCGTTGCCCTGCATGCGCTTGCGGAAGGCGCCCGGCGTTTCCCCGCACAACTGCTTGAAGCGCTTGGCGAAGGTGGCACGATCGGCGAAACCCACCTGACTGGCGACCTGCTCCAGCGACTGCGCCGAATCGGTCAGCGCCTGCTGCGCCAGACTGATACGCAGGCGCTGCAGGTAATCGCCCGGGGTCAGCCCGGTGGTCTGTTTGAAGCGCCGCAACAAGGTACGCGGCGAACAGTGTGCCTGCTGCGCAAGACGGTTGAGATCGATCACTTCGGCGTGATGCTTGCGCAGCCAGGTCAGCAGCGGGGCAAGGGATGTGTCTTCGCTGCTGGGTAGCAGCGGGGCGAAACGCTTCTGCGTACCGCGCTGACGCTCGATCACCATGGCGCTGGCGACCTGTTGCGCCAGCCATTCGCCGGCATGCAGGGCTATCAGGTGCAGGCACAGGTCGAGCCCGGCCTGGGCACCGCCGGAGCAGAACAGCGGACCGTCCTCGGTCAACAGCAGATCGCTGCGCAGGTTCACCTGGGGAAAGTGCCGGGCGAAGGCATCAGCCAGAGCCCAGTGGGTGGTCGCCTGGCGCCCATCGAGCAGGCCGGCAGCCGCCAGCAGGAAGGCGCTGCTGCACAGGCTGGCTACCTGTTGCTGGTCGCGTTGGGCCAGCCAGGGCAGGAGCTTGGCGTTGCTTTCCAGCGTGCGGGTGATGGCGCTGCCGGTGGCGGGAACGATCAGCAGGTCGGCTTGCTCGGCCAACTCAAGGCCGCCATCGACCAGAATCTGCGCAAACTCCAGGTGCATGGGTTGGCCATCGAGACTGAAACGCTGCAGCTGAAAACGGGGTGCTCCGGCCAGACGATTGGCCAGGCTGAAGGCGTCCTGCGCCATGCTCAGGCTGGAACAGATGGTTTGCGGGCAGACGTACAAGGCGATGCGCAGCATAACGGTGACCTGGAATGGGGTTGGCGATTATTGACACAAAGTTGTCTTTATAGCCAATCGCCACACCCTTCTTCTGCGCCCAGACTAGGCTACATTCACCATCGCGCCGCAGGGTGCGCTGTGCGCACCGATGTCATCGCATCGTTGGCGGGTGAACCCGAACCACAACGCCGCAGGAGCGAACCATGAGCCACGCCAACGCCGAATTGATCCAGCGTTTCTACAGCGCCTTCCAAAAGCTCGATGCCGAGACCATGGCTGGCTGTTACGCCGAGGACGTGCGTTTCTCCGACCCGGTCTTCGTCGACTTGCGCGGCGCGGAGGCGGGCGATATGTGGCGCATGCTGTGCAGCCGCGCCGAAGACTTCTCGCTGACGTTCGACGCGGTGCACGCCGACGATCATGCCGGCAGCGCGCGCTGGGTCGCACGCTACCGTTTCAGCGCCACCGGTCGTCAGGTGGTCAACCACATTCAGGCGCGCTTCGTGTTTCGTGACGGGCTCATCGTCGAGCATCGCGATCACTTCGATCTATGGCGCTGGGCACGTCAGGCGCTAGGTGGCAAAGGGCTTCTACTGGGTTGGGCACCACCGGTTCAGGCTGCCATTCGTCGACAGGCGGCACGCGGGCTGGCCCAGTTTCGCGGCACGCGCTGAGGCGGGCGAAGGAACGCAGTGGTAGGCTAGCCGGTCTTAGCCTTCAATAAAGAGTGCGCACATCGGGTGCCGCACCTCAACTGCCAATCGAGACCTGCCGTGACCGAACTGATCGTTGCCGTAAAACAGGCCAAAGCCTGGGGGGTCCATGCCGTTACCGCCAGCGGCGTGATCCTTGCCCTGCTGGCATTGCTGGCCGTGCTCGACGGCCAACCCAAGCAATGCCTGTTGTGGCTCGGCCTGGCGCTGCTGGTCGATGGCCTGGACGGCTCGCTGGCGCGCCGTTACGACGTCAAGGGCGTGCTGCCGCACTTCGACGGCTCGACCCTCGACCTGGTGATCGACTATCTCACCTACGTATTCATCCCCGCGATCTTTCTCTACCGCTTCATCCCGCTGCCGGATTACACGCCGCTGTTCGCCGTGGGCCTGATTCTGCTGTCCTCGCTGTTCTGCTTCTGCAACCTGAACATGAAGAGCAAGGACAACTACTTCGTCGGCTTCCCGGCAGCGTGGAATGTAGTGGTGCTGTATTTCTTCATCCTTGATGTCCATCCCTGGATCACCCTGGGCGTGATCGTCCTGTTGGCCGGCCTGACCCTGACCAAGATGAAGTTCCTGCATCCGTTCCGCGTACGTCAGTTCATGCCGCTGAACATCCTCGTGACCTTCGTCTGGATGCTCTCCAGCGCGCTGCTGATCCTGCAGTACCCGGTCAATCAGTTCTGGCTGCTGGCACTCTGGTGGTTGGCTTCGGCTTACTTCGTCGGCATGTGCCTGTGGCGCTCGGCGCGTGAGTGGTTTCCCGCTCGCGGATGAATGCAGCAGTCGAAAAAGCCTGGTTCGTCTATCTGGTGCGCGCCGCCAATGGCGCGCTGTATTGCGGCATCAGCGATGACCCGCAGAGGCGTTTCGCCCAGCACCAGAGTGGCAAGGGCGCCCGGTTCTTCCATACCAGTCCGGCACTGGCCCTGGCCTACGTCGAAGCCTGTGCCGGCAAGGGCGATGCGTTGCGCCGTGAGCGTGCGATCAAGCGCCTGAGCAAAAGCGCCAAAGAAGCACTCATTCTGGCCGTTGATGGCGGTTCATCAGCCTGAGACGGTTGCGCGCATGTGACGCGCGGGTAAGCTGAGGACTTTTGATCCGACGCGGAGCGCGCCATGCATGAGTTGATCCTTCATCACTACCCGACCTCGCCGTTTGCCGAGAAGGCCCGCCTGATGCTGGGCTTCAAGCAACTGTCCTGGCGTTCGGTGATGATCCCGCCACTGATGCCCAAGCCCGATCTCACCGCGCTGACCGGCGGCTACCGCAAGACGCCGGTGCTGCAGGTTGGCGCCGACATCTACTGCGATACCGCGCTGATCGCTCGCCGCCTGGAAGCCGAGAAGGCCACCCCGGCGCTGCTGCCCGAAGGTCAGGAGTTCAATGTCAGCCTGCTGGCGCAGTGGGCCGACTCGGTCTTGTTCCAGCATGCCGTGGCGCTGGTGTTCCAACCCGAGTCGATGGCGCTGCGCTTCGCCAAGGTGCCGCCGGAGTTCGCCAAGGCCTTTGCAGCCGACCGTGGCGCGCTGTTTTCCGGTGGTACGGCGACTCGGCTGCCACTGGAGCAGGCCAAGCACAATTGGCCTGCACTGATGGGCGCATTGCAGCGCCAGTTGCAACGCGAGCAGGGCGATTTCCTCTTCGGTGAACCGTCGCTCGCCGATTTTTCCGTGGCTCATTGCCTGTGGTTTCTGCGCGGCACGCCGGTTACCTCGCCGCTGGTCGACGACTACCCGGAAGTCGCTGCCTGGCTTGGTCGTGTGCTCGGCTTCGGCCATGGTTCGTTGAGCGAGATGAGCAGCGAACAGGCGATCGCGGTGGCGCGTGAGGCGACTCCGGCAGCGCTGCCGGAAGAGGATTTTGTCGAGCCCAATGGCTTCAAAGCTGGCCAGGCGGTGAGCATCGCTGCCGTGGACTATGGTGTCGACCCGGTGCAGGGCGAGTTGCTGCATGCCGGGCGCGACGAGCTGATCCTGCGTCGCGAAGATGAGCGCGCCGGCGTCGTGCATGTGCACTTCCCGCGCTTGGGCTTTCGTATCGAGGCGCGCTGAGGCCTCTCGCGCCGCCTGTCAGTAGGCGGCGCGAATGGCTCGTACGTCGTAGCCGTGGATGACCTGCCCGCGCAGGTCGATCACCGGCACGCCGCGGCCACCGAGCGCCTGATACTGAGCGCGACCGGCGGCATCGGTCTCGATATTCACTTCGCGATAGGCGATGCCGTCCTCGGCGAACAGCTCGCGAGCCTTGGCGCAGTAGCCACACCACTGCGTGGCGTAGAGCACCACCTCGCCGCTGGCGTTACGCGCCTGGGGCGGGTCGATCCAGCGCTCTATCCTGTCCCAGTTCTGCCACAGGGCCAGAGCGGCGAGCATCAGCAGAATCGTCTTCATGGTTTCGCATCCTTGTGTGATGGCGCAGTCCTGCCAGCGTAAACCGCGCCGGGCCATGCTGCCATATCAACCCGTGGCCCAACCTACAAATGCATCAATCCTGGCGACGTTTGAGCTGGTCTTTCAGCTGTGTCGGCAACTGGCGAATGATCAGCATGTCGCGGCCTTCGTCATACTCGACCTTCGAGCCCAGCAGGTGTGCCTCGAAACTGATCGACAGCCCCTCGGCACGACCGGTGAAGCGCTGGAACTGGCTCAGGGTGCGTTTGTCCGCCGGAAATTCCGGCGCCATGCCGTAATCCTTGTTGCGGATGTGTTCATAAAAGGCCTTGGGGCGCTCTTCGTCGATCAGGCCGGAGAGCTCGTCGAGGGTGATCGGCTCACCGAGCTTGGCCTGGCTGGTGGCGTAGCCGACCAGGGTCTTGGTCTTTTCGCGGGCCTGCTCTTCGGGCAGGTCTTCGCTTTCCACGTAATCGCTGAAGGCCTTGAGCAGGGTACGGGTCTCGCCCGGGCCGTCGACGCCCTCCTGGCAGCCGATGAAGTCGCGGAAGTAGTCCGAGACCTTCTTGCCGTTCTTGCCTTTGATGAAGGAGATGTACTGCTTGGACTGCTTGTTGTTCTGCCACTCGCTGATGTTGATGCGTGCGGCCAGGTGCAGTTGGCCGAGGTCCAGGTGCTTGGCCGGGGTCACGTCCAGCGCGTCGGTCACCGCCACGCCCTCGCTGTGATGCAGCAGGGCGATGGCCAGGTAGTCGGTCATGCCTTGCTGGTAGTGAGCCAGCAGCACGTGGCCGCCGGTGGAGAGGTTGGATTCCTCCATCAGCTTCTGCAGGTGTTCGACGGCCTGACGGCTGAAGGCGGTGAAATCCTGTTCGCCGTCGAGATAGGCCTTGAGCCAGCCGCTGAACGGGTAGGCGCCGGATTCTTCGTGGAACAGACCCCAGGCCTTGCCCTGCTTGGCGTTGTAGCTCTCGTTGAGGTCGGCCAGCAGGTTCTCCATGGCTTGCGACGTGGCCAGCTCGCTGTCGCGAGCGTGCAGCACGGCGGGGCTGCCGTCGGGCTTCTTGTCGATCAGGTGGACGATGCAGTGGCGGATCGGCATGGCGGTCTCGTGGGCAAATGAAACAGGGGCGCAGTTTACCCGAAGCGGGTGATGGATTCTGGTGCGGATGTATCCGTGAGCGGTGTTGAAAGTCATGTAGCCGTCGCGGCTAAAGCCCCTCCCACAGTGTGCAGGGTGGATGTCGCTGTTTACATCCACCGTTGTGGTGGATCGATGAAGCGTGATCCACCCTACATCTGCCGTCGCTGCTGCAACACGCGCAGCCGCTCGATCACGTAGCGTACGTGCATGTGCAGTTCGTACAACTCGTTGGAGTACGACAGTGGCACTTCCACGGCTGCCAGCTCGTCTTCCATCTGTTCCAGGCGTTCGATCTCGCTGCCCAGCTCGTCGGGCAGGGAGCCGGCGTGCAGCTTGCGGTCGACTTCGCGCAGGTGCTTGTACCAGCGGTAGATGCGCGCACGGATGCGCCACTGGTAGATCGGTCCGACGGCCTTGAACAGCGGGATCATCACCACGATCAAGGGGATCAGCAGGATGATGTAGCGGTCGGCCAGCGAGGCGATACGAAACGGCAGGTAGCGCTGCAGGATTGGCAGGCCCTTGTCGTAGTAATGCCCGGCATCCTTGTGCAGTTCGAAGGTGCGAGGCTCGGCGCTGGGAAAGGTGCCGGCGGCGTCGAGCAGAGTGCCGTCGCGCATCACTTCACGGCTGGCCGCGAGAAACAGTGGCACCAGACCGGGGTTGAAGTCGTCATTGACCACCAGGGTCGCGACCGGAGCGAGGGTGACGATGTCGCGATCAGGTGCATTGCTGGCCAGATCGAGCAGGCCTTCGCCGACGGTAACCTGATTGAAGAACGGCAAGCGCGCTGCGTAGGCGGCGGCGCGACGAAAGTGCGCCAGGGCGATGTCCGGGTTGGCCGCCAGTTGTTGCACCAGGGCGTTTTCTGCCGGGCCAACGAAGAATGCGGCATCCAGTTCGCCGGCCATCAGCGCGCGGGCGGCTTTGCCACCCCCGATACTCTGCCAGCTTTCAGGATAGTGTTCAGGCTCGATGGCATTGGCGCTGAGGATGGCATCGCTGGCAGCACGGGTGCCGCTGCCTTCGCCGCCCAGACCGAGGCGCAGTGGCAACAGGTCGGCAATGCGATCCAGCGCCACGTCACGTCTATAGAACAGCCACAGGGGCTCCTGATAGATCGCACCCAGGCTTTCCAGCTGACGCTGTTCTTCGGGTACCAGTTGACGCTCCAGGCCGCTCTGCACCAGGGCGATCTCTACTTGCGGGTCCTTGGCCAGCAGACGCTGCAGGTTGTCGCGCGAGCCAGAGGTCGGCACCAGATTTAGCTCGAACCCTTCCTTGGCCAGTTCTTCCTTCAGGCGTTCGGCGAACTGCTGGTAGGCGCCCCCTTGGGCGCCGGTGGCCATGCTGGCACTCATCGGCGGTGGCGGCGCGACGAACTGGAACAGTGCCCAGACCAGGCCAGCCACCACCGGGACGATCCACAGGTTGGCCAGGATCATGATTTTCAGGTCGTTTAGTACGCGGCGCATGGGGCTTCCTTTCGGCGAAATCAGGGTAAGGATAGAACCCTCTGCGCCTCACGGTCACCTGTAGGGTGGATGACACTCTTTCATCCACCATCAGGCTCGCGGTGGATCGCAGAGGTGTGATCCCCCCTACGCCAGCGCCTTGTGCCTCGCACGCAGATGACTGAGCAGCAGCAGGGCGGCAAGCAGCCCTGCGGCATACAGCGCATCGCTGCCGAGCATCACCAGCAGCGCTGCACAGAGCAGCCCGCTGAGTCCGGCCAGCAGGCGCCAGATGCCACTGAGCAGCACCCAGCCGGCGGCCATGCTGAGCAGGTAGATCAACACGAAGTTGCCGTTGGCATAGCGGATCAAATCATCTACCGACAGGTTCAAGGTGGCCGAGAGCATCGCGCATAGCGCACAACAGATCACCACCAGCAGCAAGGCTCTGCCGGGTACGCCCTGGCGGTTGCGCACGGCCAGTCTGGCAGGCAGGCGGCCTTCATCGGCCAGGCTCCAGATCAGCCGGGCGAAGCCCTGGATGTACACGTTCATCGAGGCGAAGCAGGCCAGGTAACCGAGCACTGCCACCAGAACGCGCGCCTGCTCGCCCAGCAGTTGCTCGAACAGACGGGGCAGGGCGGTGGTGTCGCTGTGCACGTCGCCGTAGGTGGCAAAGCTCAGCACCGCCACCGAGCAGGCCCAGTACACCAGGCCGGCCAGCAGCACGCCGAGTAGCAGCGCCAGGGGGAAGTCACGCTCGGGGTGTTTGAACTCCTCGCCCAGATGGGTGAAGGCCTCGATACCGACGAAGCACCAGAACATCACCCCCAGCGCCGTCGGTAGCAGGTGCCATTGGCCCTCCATCGCCGGCAGCAGTGGTTGGCTGGCGCGCGGCAGGTCACCGACCCACCAGATCAGCGCCACGCTGGTGACGATGGCCACGGCGATCAGCCCCTGCAGCATGCCCGATGCTTTCGGTGGACGCTGGCCAAGCAGGAGAATGGCGCCCAGCGTGGCCAGTTCGATGAGCAACAGGCCACTGCGATCGAGATCGAACAATGCCAGCCAGAAGCCGCTGGCGATATGCAGAGCCGCCGGCAGACCGACCGGCAGCACGGCGAGAAACAGCAGGGCGCTGACCCCTTCCATGCGCAGACCGAAGGCGCGGCCGATCAGGTGCGGCGCGCCGCCGGCATGAGGGAAGCGCTTGCCCAGCTGGGCGAAGGTGAACGCCACTGGCAGTACCAGGACGATCAGCAGCATCCAGGCCCATAACGACGCTTCGCCCGCCGCCGTGGCCGCCAGGGCCGGCACCACGAAGATGCCGGTGCCGAGCAGCGAGGTGCTGAGCAGGGCGATGCCCTGCAGCAGGCCCAATTCCTTGTTCAATCGACTCATGGGGTATGCTCACGCCTTTGCAGATACCGCCATGGTAGAGCGCCGCCTGATTACAGGGTGTCGCCTTTTGCCGACGAAATGGCGGTTTCCCACGTCAACCTGATTGCCGCCCCGAGAAGCCCCGTGGACAAGTTCGATCGTCAGATCCTCGCCCTGCTGCGCAGTGATGCGCGTACCTCCGTCAGCCAGATCTCCCGTGAGGTCAACCTGTCACGTTCGGCGGTCAGTGAGCGGATTCGTCACCTGGAAGAGAGCGGGGTGATTCGCGGCTATCACGCCCAGGTCGCGGTGCCCGGCGAGGGTGGGGTCAAGGCCTTCCTCGAGCTGTTCTACCAGAACGCCCGTTGCCAGGATTACGTCGAGCGCATGCGCGAATACCCGGAAATCCGCCATTGCAGCGGCATCAGCGGCGAGACCGACATGCTGGTGCTGGTCGAAGCGCCAAACATGGCGCGCCTGAGCGAAGTGCGCGCGGCCATCGAAGCCTTCCCGCAGATGCAGCGGGTCAAGACTCACATCGTCGTGCAGGACTGGCCGCTATGAGCCTGCGCATCCTGCACACCTCCGACTGGCACCTGGGCCAGCACTTCATGGGCAAGACCCGCCAGGCCGAGCACCAGGCCTTCTGCTCCTGGCTGCTGGAGCAGGTGCGGGCACGCGACGTGGATGTTTTGCTGATTGCCGGCGACGTGTTCGACACCGGCGCACCGCCCAGTTACGCCCGCGAGCAGTATTACCGGCTGGTGGTGGAGCTGCGCGATGCCGGCTGCGCCCTGGTGGTGCTTGGCGGCAACCACGACTCACCGGCCATGCTCGGTGAAAGCCGCAGCCTGCTGGCGCAACTGGGCACGCAGGTTGTGCCGAGCGTGGGCGTCGACCTGGCCGAACAGGTACTGCTGCTCAATGATCGTACTGGCCAGCCGAGAGCGGTTCTCTGCGCCATTCCCTTCATTCGCCCGCGCGACGTGCTGGCCAGCCAGGCGGGGCAGAGCGCGCAGGACAAACAGCAGTCGCTGCAGCAAGCCATCGCCGAGCATTACCGGGCGCTGTACGAGCTGGCGTCGAGCAAGCGTGACGAGTTGGGCCAGGCGCTGCCGATCATCGCCACCGGTCACCTCACCACGGTTGGTGCCAGCGCCAGCGAGTCGGTGCGCGAGATCTACGTCGGCAGTCTGGAGGCCTTCCCCACCAGTGCCTTCCCACCGGCGGACTACATCGCCCTTGGCCATATCCACCGCCCGCAGAAGGTCGGCGGGCTGGAGCATATCCGCTACAGCGGCTCACCGATTGCGTTGTCCTTCGACGAGTCGCGTCAGCAGAAGGAAGTTCTGCTGCTGGAGTTCGGCGCTGCCGCGTTGCAATCGATCACACCGCTGCCCGTGCCGGTGTTCCAGCCCATGGCCAGCCTGCGCGGCTCGCTCAAGGAACTGGCAGGCGCCATCACCGAGGCTGCTGCACAGGGCATACCCGAGCGGCCTGTATGGCTGGAAGTGCAAGTCAGTACCGACGATTACCTGAGCGACCTGCAAAGCCGCATCAACGCACTCTGTGAGGGGCTGCCGGTGGAAGTGCTGCGCATCCGCCGTGAACGCGGTAACGCCAGTGCCAGCCTGGCCAGCGAAGCGCGGGAAACGCTGGATGAACTGAGCGTGGAGGACGTATTCGCCCGACGCTTGCAGCAAGAGACATTGGAAGAAGAGGATGCCCAGCGTTTGCAGGGTTTGTACCGGCAGGTGCTGGAAGCGCTGCCCAAGGCCTAGCGGCGCAGACCTCCGTAGCCCGGATGCAATCCGGGAACGGCCGTCGCGACACTCCGGCCAAGCGCCTGCTGCCCTCAACCCAGCGGGCTGACTCCATCGCTGCAGCAGCGTGACCTGATGACCAAGCGATTGCGCGAAGCGCCCCAGTAAGGCGCAGTGCCGCAGGCCTACATCACCGACTCGACCGGCTCGGCCTGCTCCTGTATATATCGCCAGAACGCCTCTCGGTTCAGTCGCTTGCGCTGCACCACCTGGCCGGAAGGGACACTCTCGGCAACTTGGTAAAACGGGCTTGGCCAGATCAACTGCAATTCGTTTCATGGCAGCTCTCCCAATCTTCAACCCTCAACGCCTTGGTATAGAACCGTGGCGCGGGGAGAGTCCATTACAGCACTCAACTGCCGCTCACTTCGCTCGCTGGGCAGTCAGAAGCTACGCTTTTGCCTGCTCGTTGGCTTGATCGTGATAATCGAGAAGAAAACTCATGAAGCTCATACTTCTTGGAAATGCCGGCTCAGGAAAGAGCACGCTCTCTAAAAAAATTATCGCTAGAGAACCCGCTGCACGCTTATCACTGGATGAAGTTGCATTTCATAACGGTGCGGAGCGACGCCCGCTCAAAGAAAGCATCGCTGATGTTAAGAAGTTTATACAGTCACATGATAGCTGGGTCATTGAGGGCTGTTATGCCAACATAATCAAAGCTGTTCTAGATGAGTGCGAGGAGCTTGTATTTCTGAATCCAGGGGTGGATACATGTATTGCTCACTGTCGCTCAAGGCCCTGGGAGCCTGAAAAATTCAATTCCATCGAAGAGCAAGATGAGAACTTAAATAACCTAATCGAATGGGTTCAATCATATGGAAAACGAACGGATGAATATGGCCTTGGCAGCCACAAATATTTGTTTGAGTCATTCAGCGGAAAGAAGCGTGAGCTAAAAAATACCGCCGAATATGAATCGGTATAATAAATGCGTCAAAACCGCTCGCTTGGCCAAGCGCTATCGATACCCTAAATGACTCTTCTCCCATCATCCTGGGCCAGCGCCTGGTCAGACCTGGGCCTGCAGCCTCCGCCAGGTCTGTTCGAACAACTCGTTCGTGCCTACGAGGAACCGCAGCGGCACTATCACTCGCTGCAACACCTGCGCGAATGCCTGATGCATTTCGATCAGGCGCGGCACTTGGCGCAGCAGCCGGGCGAGGTGGCCATTGCGCTCTGGTTCCATGACGCCATCTACGACGTGCGCGGCAAGAACAACGAGCGCCAGAGTGCGGATTGGGCCATCCGGGTGCTCGCGAGCTGTCAGGCCAGCCAGGCGACGTTGGCGCGGGTCGAACGACTGATCATGGTCACCCGGCATGATGCGACGCCGGGCGAGCCGGATGAGCAGTTGCTGGTGGATATCGACCTGGCCATTCTCGGCGCCACGCCGGAGCGTTTCGCCGAGTACGACGCCCAGGTGCGTGCCGAGTACGCCTGGGTGCCGGGCCTTGTGTACCGCATCAAGCGGCGCAGCGTTCTGAAGTCATTTCTGGCGCGCTCGATGATTTACAACACGGATCATTTCAGGACGCGCTACGAGGCACAGGCTCGGATAAATCTGGCTGGCGTGGTTTGACAGGCGATTGAGTGAAGCCTGCATCGCTTCCGATGCGACAAGCGTTCTATGCTGTGAATAGTGGCCATTCGACAGGGGAGCGAAGTGCCGTCGTTCAATAGCTTGCTGCGTGCGCTTGACCCTTTGCATGGAGTGCCGGATGCGACTCGGCAGGGGTTTGCGTGCTGGTATCTACAGGCGAAGATTCCGCAGATTCGCTACGTGGCTTTTCTGACCATGGCGCTGTATCTGATCTACGCCGCCATCGAGCAGAACGTCGAAACCGATCAGCCTCTCGCGCGGTTCATCGTGCATGCGTTGCTGGTACCGGCAGCGTTGCTGGCTATCGGGCTGCTGAGTTTTCAACCAAGGCGGCAGCCGTTGATGCTGGGGTTGCTGTCACTCGCGCCCATCATCTCGGTGCTGTCCAATCTCTACTTCAATTTCGGCTCACCGCGTTTCGCCTTCTACGCGCCGGAGATCTATCTCAACCTGATGTGGACATTCGCCATCTCCGGGCTGACGCTCAGGCGTGCCATGGCTACCGCGTTGTTGTCTCTGGCGGCGATTTTGCTGGTCACGCTCGAGCACTCGCTGACCCCCGGCATGCAGCGCCTGCACCTGATCTGGATTCTCGCTTCGTTCTCCTTTGGCCTGCTCAGCGCCTTTCTTCTGGAAAAGGCGCACAAACACATGTTCCTGCATCAGGACAGCCTGGCCCTCAGCGCCAGTGTCGACAGCCTGACCGGGCTGTGGAATCGTTCGCGTACCCTGCGTTTTCTGATCGAGGAAGTGGCGCGGACCAATCGTTATGGCACGCCGTTTTCGGTGGTGCTGATCGATATCGACCACTTCAAGAGCGTCAACGATACTCATGGCCATGCGGTGGGGGACAGCGTGCTGCGCCAGTTCGCCGGCCTGCTGCGCGACGGTGTGCGAGTGATGGACAAGGTCGGGCGGCTTGGCGGCGAGGAGTTTCTCATCATCCTGCCGGAGACCGATGCGGCTCATGCAGAGCAGGCTGTGCAGGCCCTGCAGAAGCGTATCAACGGTTTTTCGTTCGACCGGGTGCAACGCAAGAGCGCCAGTTTCGGCATTGCCGAGTATCGCCCTGGCGAGAGCCTGGACAGCCTGATGGAGCGGGCGGACCAGGCGATGTACCGCGCCAAGGCCAGAGGCCGCGACCGTATCGAGATGCTGTAAGCGCTTGGGCCTGAACCGCTCATGTGCGGCTCTGGTCGAAACGGCTAACCCTTCCTGTGGAGAGCGTCATGCACAGAACTGCGCACTTTCTTCTCGCGGCTGCGGCCGTTCCCCTGCTGCTATCCGGCTGCGCCAGGTCGTCCGGCGAGCAGGACGTCAGGGTGACCGAGCAATGGCTGGGGCGCTGGAACGGGCCCGAAGGTACCTACCTGGATATCAGTGGCACGCCGGCCGACTACCGTCTGACCATCGCCAACCTCGACGGCCCGCGCCGCTTCGTCGGCCGTGCGCAGGGGGCGAAGATCGTCTTCGTGCGCGATGGCGTGGTGGAGAGCATCAGCGCCACCGACGGTGAAGCCACCGGCATGAAATGGCTACTGGATAAACAGAATTGCCTGACCGTGCGCAGCGGTGAGGGTTATTGCCGCGACTGAGCCTTTACGTAGGGGCGGATATGCCAGAATGACCGCCTCCAACGGCTTACGACCTGTGCATGAAAATCCTCAGCCTGCGCCTCAAGAACCTCAATTCCCTCAAGGGCGAGTGGAAGATCGACTTCGCTGCCGAGCCTTTCGCCGGTAGTGGCCTGTTCGCCATTACCGGGCCGACCGGCGCGGGCAAGACTACGCTGCTCGACGCCATCTGCCTGGCCCTGTATCACCGCACGCCGCGCATGAGCACGCTGTCGGCCAGTGGCAACGAACTGATGACGCGGCACACCGCCGACTGCCTGGCCGAGGTCGAGTTCGAGGTCAAGGGGCAGGGCTATCGCGCCTTCTGGAGCCAGCGCCGTGCGCGCGACAAGGTGGACGGCGCGCTGCAGGCGCCCAAGGTCGAGCTGGCGCGTATCGCCGATGGCGAAATCCTCACCGACAAGATTCGCGAAAAGGAGAGCCTGACTGCCGAGCTGACCGGCCTGGATTTCGAGCGCTTCACCAAGTCCATGCTGCTGGCCCAGGGCGGTTTCGCGGCGTTTCTCGAAGCCAATGCCAACCAGCGCGCGGAGCTGCTGGAGGAGCTGACCGGCACCGAGGTGTACGGGCAGATTTCCCAGCAGGTCTACGAGCGCACCAAAGCCGCCGAACAGGCGCTCAATCTGCTTAAAAGCCGCGCACAGGGCATGGAGTTGCTCGACGAGGCGCAGCGCGCCGAGCTGCAGGCCGAGCATCAGCGCCTGAGCCAGAACGAGCCCCCGCTGTTGGCCCGGCAGCAAGCTCTGCAGGCCCAGCGTCGCTGGCGTGAAGCGCTGCAGCAGGCTGAACAGCAGCGGGAGCAGGCTCGATTGGGACTGGAACGGGCCCAGCAGGCGCGTCAGGATGCGGCCGGTGAACTGCAGCGTCTGGCCGTCAGTGAGCCGGCAGCGCGATTGCAGCCGCTGTACCTGGCCTGGCAGCAAGTGCAACAAGACAGGCAACAGGCGCAGCAGGCGCTGGATGACCTGCACCAGCAACAACGCCACAGCAGTGAACGCGAGCACCAGCAACTCTGGCTGGCCAGCCGCTATGCCCAGCAATGCCTGAGCTTGCGTCAGGCGCAGCTGCAGGGGCTGGTCAGACAACGCGAAACCCTGCGTGCACGTCTCAGCAGTGCACCGCAGCAGGAGCGTCTGGGCGAATTGCTTGGCGGCTGGCGTGCGCAGTTCGATCAGCATGGGCAACTGCTCAAGGAGCAACAGGCGTTGCACGCGCGCTTGTCGCAGGAGCGTGAACAGCTCGCCGCCTTGCAGCGCCAGCGTGATCAGCTCGGTGCGCAGCAGGCCGACGCGCTGAAGCGCCTGGAGGCCGCGCGTACCAGCGAAGCCGGGCAGCACAGCGAACTGCAGGCATTACTCGGGGAGGGCGACGAGGCTGGGCTGCGTCAGCGTTGGCAGCAGTTGCAAGTGCAGGGGCGCGCGTTGGATCGCCTGGAGCAACTGGCGCTGGTCCGTGAGCAAACGGCCGCCCAGGTCGCCGAACTGACCCCGCGTCTGGCTCAGTTGCAGGTACAGCACGCCAGCAAGAACGATGAAATCACCGGCCTGCGCGAGCGTTACAAGGCGCTCAAGCAACAGCAGGCCGACAAGGAAAAGCTGCTGGAGCAGGAACAGCGCATTCAGGATCTGGAAGCCTACCGCGCCCAGCTGCAGCCGGGCGAAGCCTGCCCGTTGTGTGGTTCGCACGAGCATCCGGCGGTCAGTCAGTACCAGGCGCTCAACGTCTCCGCCACGCGCCAGGCGCTGGAACAGTGCCGCAACGAACTGGCGCAACTGGAAAGCCAGGGCGGCACCCTGCGTGACGAGCTGACCCGCCTGGCGACGCAGATCGCTCAGATGCAGCAGCAACTGGAGCAGGCAAGTCAGCAAGCCGCTCAGCAGGACGCGCAGTGGCAGCAGCAACTGAGCGAGCAGGCCCTGCAGGTTACTGACGGTGCCGATTTGCGCGAACTGCAGCGCCAGCATGAGCAGAGTCTGACGCATCTGCAGGCGCGACTCGCCTCGGTCGAGGCTGGGCAGGCGCAACTGGCGCAGGCGCGTAGTGACCGCGAGGTGGCCGAGCATGCCGTAGCCGATGCGCAGCAGCGCCAGGCGCTACTGGCGCGTGATGAGGAGAACCTGCAGGCGCGACAAACCGAGCAGGGCGAGCGCCTGCAGCATCTGGAGCAGGAGTTGCAGCACCGCCAGCGGACGCTGCTGAGCAGTCTTGCAGGCTTTGCCACGGAGTTGCCGGCGGACGCCGTTGCCTGGTTGGCCGAACAGGAAAGTACCTGGCGCGACTGGCAGCAGGCCCAGGCGCGGGACCAGCAGTTGCAGGAGCAGCAGCGCGAGGCGCAGCGCTTGCTCGCTGAAGCAGAGGCACAGGCCGAGCACTGGCAACAGCGCTGGCAGAACGAAGGTGCGATGACCCTGGCTGAGCCCGAGTCGTCGGCACGGCCGGAGCTGGCGTTGAATGAGGCCGCCAACGCCCTGGCCAGTGCCCAGCGTGAAAGTGATGCCTTGCGCGGTCGCGAGCAGAGTCAGCGCACAGTGCTACAGCAATTGCAGCAACGCTCGAGCGAGGCCGAGCAGCATTGGCTGCAGGCACTGACGGCCAGTCCTTTCAGCGATCTTGCGGCGTTTCTCGCCGCGCTGCTGGAGGAGGATGAGCGAACGCGTCTGCTGGCGTTGCAGGCAGGTGTGGAGCGAACCCTGACCGAGGCATCGACGCTGTTGGCTGCCGCCGACGCGCAGTTGCAGCAGCTCGCCGCCATGCCGCAGACCGAGCTGGCGCTTGGCGAACTGGACGAGCAGCTGCATCTACTGCAGAGCGAATTGCGTGCACTGAGCCAGCGCCAGGGCGAGTTGCGCGCGCAGTTGCAGGCCGACGATGCACGGCGCAGCAGCCAGCAGGCGCTGTTCGCCGAGATCGACGCGCAGGAGGGTGAGCACGCCCTCTGGCAACAACTCAACGGCCTGATTGGCTCGGCCGACGGCGCCAAGTTTCGCAAGTTCGCCCAGGGGCTGACCCTCGATCACCTGATCCACCTGGCCAACCGCCAACTGACGCGGCTGCACGGGCGTTATCAGTTGGCGCGCAAGGGCAGCGGCGAGCTGGAGCTGGAGGTGTGCGACACCTGGCAGGCCGATGTGGCGCGTGACTGCCGCACGCTGTCCGGTGGCGAAAGCTTTCTGGTGAGTCTGGCGCTGGCGCTGGCGCTGTCCGACCTGGTCAGCCACAAGACCAGCATCGATTCGCTGTTTCTCGATGAAGGCTTCGGCACCCTCGACGGCGAAACCCTGGAGGTGGCCCTGGATGCGCTGGACAACCTCAACGCCAGCGGCAAGACCATCGGTGTGATCAGCCATGTCGAGGCGATGAAGGAACGTATTCCCGTGCAACTGCGGGTGCACAAGGGCGTTGGCCTGGGCTACAGCCGGCTAGACGCGCGTTTTGCGGTGAAGGAAGGAGCGTAGTGATGCTGATGCGAGCGAAGGATTCCACCCTGTTGGTCATCGACCTGCAGGAGCGACTGCTGCCGGCCATCGATGGCGGCGCGGCAGTGATCGAACAGGCCTCGTGGCTGGTGCGTGTGGCGCAGAGTCTGCACGTGCCGGTGATCGCGACCGAGCAGTATCCCAAGGGCTTGGGCTATACCGAGGCGGGCCTGCATGAGCTGCTGCCGGGCGAGGGGCTGCGGGAGAAGATTCATTTCTCGGCGACCGCAGGAGCAGGGCTGTTCGACTTGCCGGGGGGGGAGCGCCAGCAGTTCATCGTCTGTGGCACGGAAACGCATGTCTGCGTACTGCAGACGGTACTCGGCCTGCTGGCAGCCGGACGTGAAGTGTTCGTGGTCGAGGAGGCCGTGGGTTCGCGTCGGCCACGTGACAAGGCGCTGGGCCTGGCGCGCATGGAGCGTGCCGGGGCGGTGATCGTCTCGCGCGAGATGGTCGCCTTCGAGTGGCTGGAGCGTGCCGGTACCGAGCAGTTTCGCGAGATCAGCCGCGGTTTCATTCGCTGATTCGTAGCCCGGATGCAATCCGGGAATGCCTGGTACGGCTGCCCCGGATTGCATCCGGGCTACGGGTTGGCCTGCTTCGGCAGGGTTTGGCAACGGCCATAAAAAATGCGGCGTGCTATTCCCGTGTCGCGTCGGGCTCGCTAGATTGCGCGGCTTATCCCATGCATCCGTTCGGGTGAATCGCGCATGACTTTCGCAGCCTGGCTGACCATTGGCCTGTTCGTCCTCACCTATCTGGGCATGGCTGCCGGCGGCATCCGCGGCTTGCGTATCGACCGCAGCTGGATCGCCTGTTGTGCTGCCGTTCTGCTGTTGGTCAGCGGTGCGCTGAGCATGGAGAACGCGGCCCATCATCTCGATCCTGGCGCGTTGTTGCTGCTGTTGGCGCTGATGCTGATTTCCGCGCAGTTCGATTTTTCCGGTGTGTATGCCTGGCTCAACCGCTACCTGACCGAGCATGCCGAGCGCCCGGCAGTGCTGTTGTTCGGCGTGGTGCTGCTGGGCGGCTTGCTCTCGGCGGTGCTGGTCAACGATATCGTCGCCTTCGCCCTGACCCCGCTGTTGTGTCGCAGCCTGCACCTGCGCGGGCTGGAGCCCCGGCCGTTTCTCCTGGCGCTGGCGCTGTCGTGCAACGCGGGTTCGGCGGCGAGCCTGATCGGTAATCCACAGAACATCCTCATTGGTCAGGCTGGTGCCCTGGATTTCTGGGGTTATGTGGCTGTGGCCGGGCCACCTGCCGTGGTCGCGATGGCCATCGTTTACGCAGTGATCTGGCTGCAGTGGCGCCATCGTTGGGGTGAAGCCAGGCCGTTGGCCGCTGACGATACGCCCCTCGAGCATATCTATGGCGCACACAGCTATCTGAAGCCGCTGCTGGCCAGCCTGGCGCTGCTGGCGCTGTTCGCCACGGCGTTGCCGCGTGAGTTATCGGCGCTGCTGATTGCGGTGCTGGTGATGGTGTCGCGGCGGGTGGACAGCCGCGACTACGTGAACAAGGTGGACTGGAACCTGCTGTTGCTGTTCGTGGGCTTGTTCCTGGTCAGCGGCGCCGCTCTGCAGTTGCCGCAACTGGCGCAGGGCGCCGCCTGGATGGCCGAACATGGCCTGTTGCCGCAGGGCGTGATCTCGCTGGCGACTTCATCCCTGGTGGCAGGCAACCTGATCGGCAACGTGCCGTTCGTGGTGCTGCTGCTGGGCCTGATGCCGGAACTGTCGCATTCGGTGCTGATTGGCCTGGCGGTGATGTCGACCCTGGCCGGCAACCTCCTGCTGATTGGCAGCGTGGTCAACCTGATCGTTGCCGAAGGGGCGAAGCGTCAGGGCGTCAGGCTTGGTTTCGTCGATTACGCGCGCAGCGGCGTGCCGGTGACGTTGCTGAGCATGACGGTGGCCGGGCTGTGGCTGGTGCTCGGTGGCTGGTTGCCCTGGTAGGAGGATCGGTGCGCACGGCACACCCTACGGCCTAACCCGGCATTAAGGTCGGCCCCAGGTAGGGTGCGCCGCGCGCACCGCCGCTGCGAGCGCGTTGCACGGGGCCTGGCGCTGGGTGGTTGGTTATCCTGGTGGGGAGATTGGTGCGCACGGCACACCCTACGGCCTAACCCGGTATCAAGGTCGGCCCCAGGTAGGATGCGCCGCGCGCACCAGCAGGTCTCAGCGCCAGCGACTCTTGCTCCAGGTGCTGCGCTCTTCGGCATTCTTGAACGTCCAGGCCACCAGGCGACTCTGCTTCTGCCCTTGGGACATGCCGAGAATACGCACCTCGGCAGTACCGGCCTTGGCCAGCCAGCCTTGTAGCAATTCCACATGGCTGCCTTTGGACACCAGGCTGCTGAACCACAGCACCTGCCCGGCCACCTGCGCGCTTTCGCTGGCCATGCGCTTGAGAAAGGCTGCCTCGCCACCCGGGCACCACAGCTCGGCCGCCTGGCCGCCGAAGTTGAGCATCGGCAACTTGCGCTTGGGGTCGAGCTTGCCCAGGTTGCGCCACTTGCGCGTGCTGCCGCTGGTGGCCTCGGCGGCGCTGGCGTGGAAGGGCGGGTTGCACAGGGTCAGGTCGACGTACTCCTGCGCCTGCAGCAGGCCGAGGAAGATGTGCTCGGCATTGGTCTGTTGGCGCAGCTCGACGCCGCCGGCCAGTTGCGGGTTGGCGGCGACGATGGCGCGTGCAGATGCCAGTGCTTCCTTGGCAATGTCGGCACCCATGAACTGCCAGCCATATTCACAGCGACCAATCAGTGGATAGATGCAGTTGGCGCCGACGCCGATATCCAGTGCTCGCACCATGGCGCCGCGAGGAATCTGCCCATCGTTGTCAGTCGCCAGCAGATCGGCGAGGTTGTGCAGATAATCGGCGCGCCCCGGGATCGGTGGGCACAGGTAACCGTCGGGAATATCCCAGTGGCGGATGCCGTAGTACTGCGCCAGCAGCGCGCGGTTGAACACCTTGACCGCTGCCGGGTTGGCGAAGTCGATGCTCGGTTTACCGTAGGGATTGGTGATGACGAAGTCGCCCAGCTCGGGACTTGCCTTGATCAGCGCGGGAAAATCGTAGCGCCCCTGGTGACGGTTGCGCGGATGCAGCTCGCCCTTGCTAGGTGCGGTTTTCACGGCGGCGGGGGCGGGCTTGCGTGGGCGTCTCGGCGGCTGGGGCATGAACGAGCATCTGGCGGTTCGGGCGCAGGATTTTCGCATGCTTTGCTTGCGGCTCGTAACCCATGGAAGCGCGGGAGCGACCTGTGCTGCGATCAAGGAAGGCTGGCAAGTGGCCATAAAGTGGCTGACCTTGTGTTGATCCAGGTCAATCGGGGACTCGCCTGCGGCCTTAGACTGCGCGCCTCTTCGATCAGCAGTTAGGAGGCACCATGACATACCTGGAATGGAGCGACGACCTCGATACCGGCATCGCGGTCATCGACGATCAGCACAAGCGCATCGTTGCCATGATCAATCAGTTGGACGATGCCCAGCGCACCGCCAGCAAGGTGAAGGTGGGTACGGTGATCGACGAGTTGATTGACTACACCGTTTCACACTTCGCCTTCGAGGAAGCGATGCTCGAGGAGGCGGGCTACGTCTTCACCAAGGCACACAAAAGGGTGCACGCGCTGTTCATCAAGCGTGTGGAGGACTACCGCCAGCGCTTCATCGGCGGCGAGGATATTGCCGATGAGCTCAAGGGCTTGTTGGGGCGCTGGTTGTTCAGTCATATCCGCAGCGATGATCGCAATTACGTCGAAGCCATCAATGACAACCTGCGCCGGCTCAGTGCCGACACCTCCGAGGGTGGATGGCTGCGCCGTGCCGGTCGGCGATTCTTCCGCAGTGCGGCGTGAGCTGTCTCAGAGCGGAAAGATCAGCGGTACCAGCATCACACTGACGATCATCACCAGCAGAGTGAAAGGCACGCCGATGCGCACGAAGTCGCCGAAGCGGTACTGACCCGGACCCAGCACCAGGGTGTTCACCGGCGATGAGATCGGCGTCATGAACGCGGCCGAGGCAGCCAGGGCAACGGTCATGGCGAAGGGCAGTGGCGAGACGCCCAGCGCCTGCGCCGTGGCAATTGCCACCGGCGCCATCAGCACCGCCGTGGCGGTGTTGGAGATGAACAGGCCGATCACTGCGGTAAGCACGAACAGGCTGGCGAGAATCAGCCGTGGCCCGGCATCGCCCAGGCCGCCCACCAGACCCTGCACGGCCAGTTCGACGCCACCGGTCTGCTGCAAGGCCTGGGCGAAGGGCAGCATGCCGACGATGAGGATCAGCGTCGGCCAATGAATGGCGCGATAGGCGCTGTCCAGGTCGATGCAGCGGAACGCGCCCATCAGCAGGCAGGCGATCAGCGCGGCCTGCACGTTGGGTACCAGGCCGCTGACCATCAGCAGCACCATCACTGCCAGGCTGAGCAGGGCGTAGGGGGCCTTGCGCGCAGAAGGCGCCACCTCGGCTACTTCCGCTGGGAGGCTGAGCACCAGAAAATCGCGGTTCAGCCCCTGCAAACGGTGGATGTCGCGCCAGGCGCCGGCCACCAGCAGGGTGTCGGAGGCCTTGAGTTTCTCGTCCACCAACACGCCTTCCAGCGCCTGTCCCTGACGGCGCAGGCCGACCACGTTGAGCTTGTGCCGCGAGCGAAAGCCCAACTCCTGGATGGTCTTGCCCGGCAGTTGCGACTCCGGCGGCAACGCCACTTCGGCCAGACCCAGCTCATGGGCGTGCAGGCTGAAATACGAATGCGGCAACGGCATCGGTTCCAGACCCAGCGCCTGGTAGCTGCCTAGCAGGCCGATGGCGGGACTGGCAATGTCCACCAGCAGCACGTCGCCCGGTTCCAGCAGGGTATTGCCGCTGGCCATCAGCAACAGGGTGCGCAGGCGCTGGCGCCGCTCGATGGCGATGACGTTGATGCCGTGCTCGCGACGCAGCTGCAGTTCGTTGAGCACCTGATTGGCCAGGGGCGAGTCGGCACGTACCTGCAGGCGCCGTTCGCGTTCGCTCAGACGGTAGCGTTCGGCCAGGTCAGCCAGGGTCAGGCGCGGCGGCTCGCCTCCCTCACCAGCGTTCTTGCGCACCAGCCAGCGTCGGGCGATCAGCATGTAGCCGACACCGAGCACCAGCACCGCCAGGCCGATGGGCGTGAGATCGAAAAAGCCAAAACCATCCAACCCGGCGCGGCGCAGTTCGGCATGCACCACCAGGTTCGGCGGTGTGGCGACCAGCGTCAGCATGCCGCTGATCAGGCCAGCGAAAGCCAGTGGCATCATCAGTCGCGCCGGGGCGATGCGCAGGCGCGCAGCCACGCCGAGCACCACGGGGATGAAGATCGCTACCACACCGGTGGAACTCATCACCGAGCCCAGGCCGGCCACTGCCAGCATCAGCAGAATCAGCAGGCGCGTTTCGCTGCTACCGGCCCTGGCCACCAGCCAGTCGCCCAGGCGATAGGCGATGCCGGTGCGCACCAGGCCGTCGCCGATGACAAACAGCGCGGCAATGAGGATGACGTTGGCGTCGCTGAAACCGGCCAGGGTCTGTTGCAGGTCGAGTACGCCGGTCAGCGGTAGGGCGACCAGCACCAGCAAGGCGACCACGTCCATGCGTGGCTTGCCGATGATGAACAGAGTGACGGCGCCGGCCAGCAGGCCGAGCACCCAGAGCAGGTCCGGATTCATCGCGATTCCCAGGAGGTATGGGAAGAATTGTCTCAGGGATAACCGAGCGTGGTCTTGATCTGCTGCAGGTTGGCGGCGATCCAGCGTTTATCGATCGGCCCCCAGTCGCGAATCTGGTAGTGGCCGGCGTTATTGCGTTCGCCCTCGTTCTGCTCGAACTGGCAGTCGATATCCAGCTCGGCCAGTGCGGCAAGGGTGTCCTGCGCGGTGCGCCGGGGCATGCCGGTGGCGTCCATCAGCGCCGGCACGCTGACGGCCTGGCCGCTGTCGATCAGCCAGGCCACGTAGAGGCGGCGGTAGAAGCTGGTGCGGGTCTTGCTCGTCTGCATGGTGACTCCCTGTACGTATCCGAGCGCCGCAACGGGATCAGGCGGCGAACATCAGCATATAGGTGACGGCCCCGGCCAGGTAGCCGATGAAGGCCAGGCCGCTGATCTTCTTCAGGTACCAGATGAAGTTGATCTTCTCCATGCCCATGGCGGCCACGCCAGCAGCCGAGCCGATGATCAGGCAGCTGCCGCCGGTGCCGGCGCAGTAGGCGAGCATTTCCCAAAAGTTGCCGTTGACCACGAAATTGCGCAGCCATGGCAACTCGTGCGCTGCGGCCGCTGCCAGGTTTTCGGGGCTGACCAGCGGATACATCTTCATGGCACCGGCGACCATCGGCACGTTGTCCACCACGGCCGAGAGCATGCCGATGGAGATGGCGATGCTGTAGATATTACCCAGGCTGTCCTTGAGTAGCGTCGCTACCTGGATCAGGTGACCGGCGCTGGACAGCGCGGAAACCGCAAGCAGGATGCCGAGGAAGAACAGCACACTGGTGATGTCGATACGGCGCAATACGCCGACTACCGACAGTGGATCTTTCTCTTCGCTGTTCTTGCTGCGGTGGATGATCTCGGTGGTGATCCACAGCAGGCTGAGGCCGAAGAGGATGCCCATGTACGGCGGCAGGTGGGTGATGGTCTTGAAGATCGGCACGAAGATCAGAGCACCCAGGCCGAGACCGAACACCAGGTTGCGCTCGAAGGGGGTGGTTGGGTCGCGGCGGCTTTCGGCGCTTTCCTTGATGCGCGGCTCGGCCACTTCGCCCTTGAGGCGAAAGCTCATGATCAGCAGCGGCACCAGCAGGCAGATCAGGCTGGGCAGGAACAGCTTGGTAATGATGCCGGTGGCGGTGACCTGATTGCCGATCCACAGCATGGTGGTGGTGACGTCGCCAATCGGCGACCAGGCGCCGCCGGCGTTGGCTGCGATAACCACGATACCGGCATAGAACCAGCGTTCGTGACGGTCGGCGATCAGCTTGCGCAGCAGCGAGATCATCACGATGGTCGTGGCCAGGTTGTCCAGCGCGGCAGACAGGAAGAAGGTGATCAGCCCGATCAACCACAGCAGGTGCACGCGCTTGTGGGTACGGATGCGGTCGGTGATGACCTTGAAACCTTCGTGGGCATCGATCAACTCGACGATGGTCATCGCACCCATGAGGAAGAACAGAATCTCGGAAATCTCGCCGAGGTGGTGGCGCAGTTCCTCGACCACGTGATGGGTGTTGGTGCTGGCTCCGGCCGTACCGGTGCCGAGCAGTGGCAGGATGCTGTCGGCGCCGAGAACCAGCAGGGTCCAGGCGATCACGGCCGTGAGCAGGGCGGACGCTGCCTTGTCGATCTTTAACGGGTGCTCGAGTGCAATGCACAGGTAGCCGAGGACGAAGACGAGTGCCATCAACGCATACATGTTCGGAGTTCCGCTCTGATTCTTATGGGTTGGGACGTGCCGGAGGGCTGCTGCCAGGCGGGTGAAGATGCCTGAAACAATTGGAAAAAGGGAAGGTTTTTATAGCGAAAAGAGCAAAGAGATGAGCGCTTTGCTACCTAATGAGGAGTTCGAGCCGGTGTACTGGCCGGCCCGAACGGGCGTGAAATCAAACGGCAGTTTGCGGCTTGGGTGGCAGCAGGTAGGCGAGGATGATTGCCAGCACCGGCATGATCAGGTTGAAGAAGCAGTACGGCAGGTAGCTCAGCGTTGCCACGCCGAGCGTCGCGGCCATGTAAGCGCCGCAGGTGTTCCACGGCACCAGCACCGATGTCAGGGTGCCGCCATCTTCCAGGGCGCGCGACAGGCTGGTCGGCGCCAGGCCGCGTTTCTCGTATTCGGCGCGGTACATGCGCCCTGGCAGCACCAGGGCGATGTACTGGTCGGCGGTGATGATGTTGGTGCCAATGGTGGTGGTGATGGTGCTGGCGACCAGGCCGCTGTCACTGCGTACCAGGCGCAGGGCGCTCTGCAGCAGGCGTTGCAGCAGGCCGAGGCGCTCCAGCACACCGCCGAAGCACATGGCGCAGATGATCAGCCATACCGTGGTGAGCATGCTGGCCATGCCGCCCTTGGACAGCAGGCCATCGAGTTCGGCGTTGCCACTGGCCGACTCATAGCCGGCGAACAACGCGCTCCATACCGTTTTCAGCGGCGCCAGGGCGCCGGCTTGTGGGTCCGCCAGGCGCGCCATCACCTCCGGCTGGAACAGTACGGCGAACACCGCACCGAGCAGGGCGGCGAGAAACACCGCCGGGAAGGCGGCCCACTGGCGCACCGCGAGCAGCAGCAGGAAGGCCACCGGCAGCAGCAGGTGCCAGCCCAGGTTGAACTGTGCCTCCAAGGCGGTCAGCACCTCGACGATGCGCCCAGTGTCATGCTCGGCGCTGGCCTGCTGGCCAAGGGTGAAGAAGATCGCCAGGGCGATCAGTAGCGCCGGCACAGTGGTGCGCAGCATGTTGCGGATATGCGCGAACAGATCGGCACCGGCAGCGGCGGGTGCCAGGTTGGTGGTGTCCGACAGTGGTGACAGCTTGTCGCCGAAGTAGGCGCCGGAAATGATCGCTCCGGCGGTGATCGCCGGGTCCAGCCCCAGGCCGGCTGCCACGCCCATCAGGCCGATGCCGAGGGTGCCGGCCACCGTCCACGAGCTGCCGATGGACAGTGCGGTGAGCGCGCAGATCAGGCAACTGGTGAGGTAGAAGTACTCGGCGCTGATCAGCTTCAGGCCCAGCCAGATCATGGTCGGCACGGTGCCGGCGAGAATCCAGGTGCCGATCAGCGCGCCGACTGCCAGCAGGATCAGGTTGGCCTTCATCGCCATGTGGATGCCGGCGAGTATGCCTTCCTCGATCTCGGCCCAGCGCAGGCCGTTCTTCAGGCCGACCAGGCCGGCAACAAAGGCCGCGCTCATCAGCGCGATCTGGTTCGGGCCACTGGAGGAGCTGTCGCCGAACAGGTAAACGGAGAGGCTGAGCAGCACGACGAGTACGCCAATTGGCAGCAGCGCGTCGAGCAGGGAGGGGGTGCGAGCAGTCATGGGTGTTCCGGGTAATCGATCAAACAAGGGGTAGAGGCCTGGGAGGCGCTCTCCATAAAAGGTCGAGTGTGTGATTGGATGGGCTTTGCAAGGTGGGCTGTGTAGCTCAGCCAAAGTACCGATGATGGGCTGAAGCCCACCCTACGAGCTGGGCTCAAGCCCCTCCCACAAAAAAGAAACCCGCGCCGGTTATGGCGCGGGTCTTTCGGTGGTGCGCAGTGATCAGAGTGCGGCGATCTTGCCGCGCTGCTCGACCATCTTGGCCAGGGCCTGTTCAGCCTCGGCCAGTTTGGTACGTTCCTTGTCCAGTACTTCAGCCGGGGCCTTGGCGACGAAGCCCTGGTTGCTCAGCTTGCCGCCGACGCGTTGTACTTCGCCTTCCAGGCGACCGATTTCCTTGTCCAGGCGCGCCAGTTCGGCGTCCTTGTCGATCAGCCCGGCCATCGGCACCAGCACTTCCATTTCACCGACCAGCGTGGTGGCGGACATTGGCGCTTCTTCACCGGCTGCCAGCACGCGCACCGACTCCAGCTTGGCCAGTTTGCTCAGCAGCGGCTCGAAGTCGGCCAGGCGGCGCAGGTCTTCGGCACTGGCGTTGGCAACGATGATGTCGATGCGTTTGGCCATGGAGATCTTCATCTCGCCACGGATCTGGCGCACGCCGAGCATCAGTTGCTTGACCCACTCGATGTCACCTTCGGCGGCGGCGTCGATGCGGCTCTCATTGGCCACCGGCCAGGGTTGCAGCATCAGGGTTTCGCCCTGCACGCCGGCCTGGGCCTTGATGCGCTGCCAGATTTCTTCGGTGATGAAGGGCATGAACGGGTGGGCCAGGCGCAGGATCACTTCCAGCACGCGCACCAATGTGCGGCGGGTGCCGCGTTGGCGCTCGATGGGGGCGTTCTCGTCCCACAGCACCGGCTTGACCAGTTCCAGATACCAGGCGCAGTACTCGTCCCAGATGAACTCGTACAGGGTTTGCGCGGCCAGGTCGAAGCGGAAGGCGTCGAGGTGGCGGGTCACGTCAGCCTCGGTGCGCTGCAGGGCGGAGATGATCCAGCGATCCACCGGGGACAGCTCGACTGGTTCACCATTGATGCCGGTGTCCTTGTCATCGGTGTTCTCGATGACAAAGTTGGCGGCGTTCCACAGCTTGTTGCAGAAGTTGCGGTAACCCTCGACGCGGCCCATGTCGAACTTGATGTCGCGGCCGGTGGAGGCCAGCGCCAGGTTGGTGAAGCGCAGGGCGTCGGTGCCGTAAGCGGCGATGCCGTCGGGGAATTCGGCGCGGGTCTGCTTGGCGATCTTCTCGGCCAGCTTGGGCTGCATCATGCCGCTGGTACGCTTGGCCACCAGGGATTCGAGGTCGATGCCGTCGACGATATCCAGCGGGTCGAGCACGTTGCCCTTGGACTTGGACATCTTCTGCCCCTGGCCGTCGCGCACCAGACCGTGAACGTACACGGTCTTGAACGGAATCTGTCCGGTCAGGTGGGTCGACAGCATGATCATCCGCGCGACCCAGAAGAAGATGATGTCGAAGCCCGTTACAAGAACATCCGTGGGGTGGAAGGTCTTGAGGTAATCGGTCTGCTGCGGCCAGCCGAGGGTGGAGAAGGTCCACAGGCCGGAGCTGAACCAGGTGTCCAGCACGTCTTCGTCCTGGCGCAGGTTGGCATCGCCGAGGTTGTGCGTGGCACGGACTTCCGCCTCGTCGCGGCCGACGTAGACGTTGCCGGCATCGTCGTACCAGGCCGGAATGCGGTGGCCCCACCAGAGCTGACGGCTGATGCACCAGTCCTGGATGTCACGCATCCAGCTGAAGTACATGTTTTCGTACTGCTTGGGCACGAACTGGATTTCGCCACTCTCGACCACGGCGATGGCTTTTTCGGCCAGCGGCTTGGTGGAAACGTACCACTGGTCGGTCAGCCACGGCTCGATGACGGTGCCGGAACGGTCGCCCTTCGGCACTTTCAGGGCGTGGTCTTCGATCTTCTCCAGCAGGCCGGCGGCGTCGAAGGCGGCGACGATCTGCTTGCGCGCGACGAAGCGGTCGAGGCCGGCGTATTCGGCCGGCAGGCTGCCATCGATCTCGGCGTTGACGCTACCGTCGATATTGAACACCTGGGCCTGAGCCAGCACAGCGGCGTTCTTGTCGAAGATGTTGATCAGCGGCAGGTTGTGGCGCTTGCCCACTTCGTAGTCATTGAAGTCGTGCGCCGGGGTGATCTTCACGCAGCCGGTGCCGAACTCGGGGTCGCAGTAGTCATCGGCGATGATCGGAATGCGGCGGCCCAGCAGCGGCAGTTCGACGTAGCTGCCGATCAGCGCCTTGTAGCGCTCGTCTTCCGGGTGCACGGCCACGGCGCTGTCGCCAAGCATGGTTTCCGGGCGGGTGGTGGCGACGATCAGGTAGTCCTTGCCGTCGGCGGTCTTGTTGCCGTCAGCCAGCGGGTAGCGCAGGTTCCACAGCGAGCCTTTCTCGTCGTGGTTTTCCACTTCCAGGTCAGAGATGGCGGTGTGGAACTTGGTGTCCCAGTTGACCAGGCGCTTGCCGCGATAGATCAGACCGTCTTCGTGCAGGCGCACGAAGGCTTCTTTCACGGCTTCAGACAGGCCGTCGTCCATGGTGAAGCGCTCGCGCGACCAGTCCACCGAGCTGCCCAGGCGGCGAATCTGCCGGGTGATGGTGCCGCCGGACTGCTCCTTCCATTCCCAGACTTTCTCCAGGAATTTCTCGCGGCCCAGATCGTGTCGGCCAATGCCGTCGGCGGCCAGCTGACGCTCGACCACCATCTGCGTGGCGATGCCCGCGTGGTCGGTGCCCGGCTGCCACAGGGTATTACGGCCCTGCATGCGGCGGAAGCGGATCAGCGCATCCATGATCGAGTTGTTGAAACCATGGCCCATGTGCAGGCTGCCGGTGACGTTCGGCGGCGGGATCATGATGGTGTAGGGCTCGCCCGAGCCTTGCGGGGCGAAGTAGCCCTTGGCTTCCCAGTTCTGGTACAGGGCGGTTTCAATGGCGTGCGGCTGGTAGGTCTTGTCCATGCGCGGCGGGACCCTTTGACGGCTGATCGGAAAAGCCGACAAGTATACCGCTTCTGAGCGCCAAGCCATAAGCCTTGAGCTGTAGGGCGGGTGCAGCCCGCCATCCGTGGCGTGGCGGGTTGCACCCGTCCTACGGGAAATGGCAGGCCCGCGTCCAGCTTTTGTAGAAGCCCCGCCTCGGGGCGGGGCTTCTACGGAGGGGAGTGGCTACTTGCGTGGCGGCAGCAGGCGCGGCAGGCGGGCTTCGAGGCGGCGCTTGAGTTCAGCCTCGATCTGCGGCACGAAGTCGTCGATCACGTCCTGCAGGATCAACTGGGCTGCGGCGCGCAACTCGGCATTGAGGTGTTGCAGATCGCGGGCACTATCATGCAGGCGTGGCTCGATGCGCTCACGCAGCGCGCTGGGCGCCGGCATAGGCTGTGGCGCTGGTGTCGGTTTGGGCGTCGGCGTTGCATGAAAGGGCGGTGGCGGGCCAGGCGGCGCGCTGACGATATCGGACAGCACCGGAATGCTGTCCGGGTCGAGCGAGTCGATCAGCAACGGCGGTTCGCTGCCGTTATCGCCCAGCAGCTCGCGAATCGACTCCAGGTCGTGCAGCAACTGAGCAGGTTTCTGTGGAGGCTTGGGGGTGTCCATGGTTATCGGCGCAGCGAGAAAAGGGGCTGGAGTGACTTGTGTTGTGAGCGTGCACGGACACTAAAGTTCGACGCGTTGCGGATCATACCCGCGCTGGCGATAGGTACGGAAATTCTCGCGACAGGCGTTGAGCAGTTCAGGCTGCTGGTTGACGATCTCGATGATGCGGGAAAAGCGCTCGACATGCGGTGACAGGCTGCTGCCAAGGTTGATCAGCACGCCCTGCTCGGTACTCGGCACTTCGTCGATGCCCAGCACCACGGGTGACAGCGGCGCATCGCGATGCAGATCATGAGGCACGAAACGTTCGGCTTTGAATTGCCACATCAACTCATCGAGTTCGCCGCACTGCGCTTCGTCGCTACCTCGGACGAACACCGGCAAACCGGCGCTCCAGGCCTTGAGTGCCAGTTGGCAGGCCGCGCGCAGGCGGCCAACGGCGTCGTTGGAGGAGAGAACGTAGAACTCGATTCTGGGCATTCGGTTTTTCAACAGTCGGACGGTGGTGGTCTGGATGGTGTAGGAGCGGATTCATCCGCGATTTCATCGCGAATTATCGCGGCTGAAGCCGCTCCTACACGGGCATGGCCCGGATTCTGGATCAGACCTTGGCACGATCCAAAAGGTACTGGGTCAGCATCGGCACCGGGCGGCCAGTGCCGCCTTTGTCCTTGCCGCCGCTGATCCAGGCGGTGCCGGCAATATCCAGATGCGCCCAGTGGAAGTTCTTGGCGAAGCGCGACAGGAAGCAGCCTGCGGTGATGGTGCCGGCCTTTGGCCCACCGATATTGGCGATGTCGGCGAAGGGGCTGTCCAACTGCTCCTGGTACTCGTCGTGCAGCGGCAACTGCCAGGCACGGTCGTCGGCGCTTTCACCGGCCTTGAGGATCTGCTTGATCAGCGCGTCGTTGTTGCCCATCAGTCCGGAGACATTGCTGCCCAGGGCAACGATGCAGGCGCCGGTGAGGGTGGCGATGTCAATCACTGCCTGCGGCTTGAAGCGCTCGGCGTAGGTCAGGGTGTCGCACAGCACCAGACGGCCTTCGGCGTCGGTGTTGAGGATCTCCACGGTCTGCCCGCTCATGGTGGTGACAATGTCGCCGGGGCGGGTGGCGCGGCCGCTGGGCATGTTCTCGGCACAGGCCAGCAGGCACACCAGGTTGATCGGCAGTTGCAGTTCCAGTACGGCCTTGAGCGTACCGAACACGCTGGCGGCGCCGCACATGTCGTACTTCATCTCGTCCATGCCGGCCGCCGGCTTGATGCTGATGCCGCCGGTGTCGAAGGTGATGCCCTTGCCGACCAGAGCGAAGGGTTTCTCATCCTTCTTGCCGCCCTGGTAGTGCATGACGATCATCCGTGGCGGCTGCTCGCTGCCCTGAGCCACGGCGAGGAAGGCGCCAGCACCCAGCTCCTTGAGCTTCTTCTCGTCGAGGATCTCCACCTTGAGGCTCTTGTACGCTTTGCCCAGGGCTTTGGCCTCTTCGGCCAGGTAGCTGGGGTGGCAGAGGTTCGGCGGCAGGTTGCCCAGGTCCTTGGTGAAGGCGACGCCGCTGGCGATGGCGCGGGCGTGCTGCAGGCCGCGCTCGGCAGCGGCCAGTTCGGCCTTGTCGACGATCAGGGTGATTTTCTTCAGTGCACGTGGATCAGCCTTCTGGCTCTTGAACTGCTCGAACAGGTAGGTACCGTCGGCCAGGGTCTCCACGATCAGGCGGGTCTTGCCGTAGGTGTCGCGGCCCTTGACCTTGAGTTCGCCCAGGGCGAGCAGGGCATCGCCGCCGCCCAGGCCCTTTAGCACGCCATGCACGCTTGCAACCAATTTGCGCAGTTGACGGTCGGATAGGTCGCCCTTGCCGCAGCCCACCAGCAGCACGCGTTCGGCTTTCAGTCCCGGCAGGCTGTGCAGCAGCAGGGTCTGGCCCGGTTTGCCGGCGATGTCGCCACGCTTGAGCACGGCGCTCAGCGCACCGTTGCTGGCCAGGTCGACGGCCTTGGCGGCGTCGCCGAGCTTGCGCCCTTCACCGATGGCGACGACCAGGGTCGCGGTTTTCAGGGTTTCCGCACGGGTGCTTTTGACGAGGAATTCCATAGTGAGCTGTCCCCAAGACAAAGAGTCGGGTTTGACGGATAATGGCCGCCATTTTTCGAGGGTCCACCCTGCGGTGGGCCGGCAAGTAGGTGCGGCTAGTGTGAGCGCTCGCGCCTGAGCCTGACAACCCTGGAGCGTCCGGTTTGATCGTCTTCCGTTATCTGTCCCGTGAAGTGCTGGTGACCCTTAGTGCGGTGAGTGCCGTGCTGCTGGTGATCATCATGAGCGGCCGTTTCATCAAATACCTGGCCCAGGCCGCGCAGGGCGTGCTCGATCCCGGCGTGCTGTTTCTGATCATGGGCTACCGGATTCCCGGCTTCCTGCAACTGATCCTGCCGCTCGGCCTGTTCCTCGGTTTCCTGCTGGCCTACGGGCGCCTGTATCTGGACAGCGAGATGACCGTGCTGTCGGCCACTGGCGTCAGTCAGCAGCGCCTCACCGTCTACAGCATGGCGCCAGCGCTGATCGTCGCACTGCTGGTGGGCTGGTTGAGCCTTGGCCTGGCGCCGCAGGGTGTGGCCAGTGTGGCGCGCATTCTCAACGAGCAGGACGCCCTGACCGAACTCGATACCCTGGTGCCGGGGCGTTTTCAGTCGCTACGCGATGGTTCGCGGGTGACCTATTCGCAGGAGCTGTCGCCTGATCGCAGCGAGCTGCGTGGCGTATTCATGTCGGAGAAGCGCTTCTCCAGTGATGGCACCTCGGAACGAGGCATTACCGTGCTCGTAGCAGAGAGTGGTCGTCAGGAAATTCAGCAAGATGGCAGTCGCTATCTGATTCTGGAAAACGGCTACCGCTATGACGGCGAGCCGGGCGAGGCTGACTACCGCGCCATCCAGTACGACACTTATGGTGTCCTGCTGCCCAAGCCCGAGGTCGCCATCGAAACCAGCGAGCGCGAGGCGACGCCAACGCGTGAGCTGTTCGGCAGCGATGACCCGCGCCTGCAGGCCGAATTGCAATGGCGCCTGTCACTGCCCTTGCTTGTGTTCATCGTCACCTTGCTGGCCGTGCCGCTGTCGAAGGTCAACCCGCGCCAGGGCCGCTTCCTCAAGCTGTTGCCGGCGATCTTTCTCTACATGACTTACCTCGGGCTGCTGATCGCTGCACGTGGCGCGCTGGACAAGGGGCAGCTACCACCGGCGTTGGGGTTGTGGTGGGTGCACGGCATCTTCCTCGCCATCGGTCTGTTGTTGCTGTACTGGGAGCGTCTGAGTCTGTGGTGGGCCAGTCGTCGTGCGCCGGTGTCGGAGGTGGCTCATGGCTAAATTGGATCGCTACATCGGTACCCAGGTGTTCTTCGCCATTCTGGCAGTGCTGGGCATCATTCTGGGCCTGGCACTGCTGTTCGCGTTCATCGACGAATTGGGCGATCTGAACAAGGGCGATTACGGTCTTGGTCAGGCGCTCTGGTACGTATTGCTGACCGCTCCGCGTCGCGCTTACGAGATGCTGCCGATGGCGGCGCTGATCGGCTGCCTGATCGGTCTCGGTTCGTTGGCCAGCAACAGTGAGCTGACCATCATGCGTGCGGCGGGTGTCTCCATCGGGCGCATCGTCTGGGCAGTGATGAAGCCCATGCTGGTGCTGATGCTGGCCGGCATTCTGATCGGCGAATACGTCGCGCCGTTGACCGAAAACCAGGCCCAGGCAGATCGCGCGCTGGCTCAGGGTGGCGGTGCGGCGCAGAGCTCCAAGCGCGGCATGTGGCACCGCCAGGGGCAGGAATACGTGCACATCAACGCCGTGCAGCCCAATGGCATTCTGCTGGGGGTTACGCGTTACCGCTTCGATGACGAACGCCGTCTGCTTTCGGCCAGTTTCGCTCGTCGTGCCGAGTACCGTGACAGCCACTGGATGCTGCGCAACGTGCAGACCACGCTGCTGCATGAAGATCGCTCCGAGGTGGTCAACCAGCCGGAAGAGCGTTGGGACATCGAGCTCAATCCGGAACTGCTCGGCACGGTGGTGATGGCGCCCGAGGCGCTGTCGGTGACCGGGCTGTGGCAGTACATCCATTACTTGGGTGAGCAGGGCCTGAATAATGCCCGCTACTGGTTGGCATTCTGGACCAAGGTCCTGCAGCCGCTGGTGACCGGCGCGCTGGTGTTGATGGCGATTTCCTTCATCTTCGGCCCGCTGCGCTCGGTGACCCTGGGGCAACGCGTATTCACCGGCGTTTTGGTGGGCTTCATCTTCCGGATCGCCCAGGATCTGCTGGGCCCTTCGAGCCTGGTATTCGGTTTCTCGCCGCTGCTGGCGGTGCTGGTGCCGGCTGGTATCTGTGCGCTGGCTGGTGTGTGGCTGCTGCGTCGGGCTGGCTGAGTCGATCAGGGGGCATGAAAAAGCCGGTTCAATGAACCGGCTTTTTTGCATCTGCGCGGGCTACTTTTTGTGAATATTCTTCGGCAGTTGCACCACGCGGCTGTCGGAGTAGATGTCATGCCAGGTGCGTCCCTGCTTGTCCCACAGCAGCCAGAGAAACCCCAGGCCGGCGAAGAGCCAGGAACCGATGGCGACCACGAAGCGCAGCAGGGCCTGCCACAGATCGATGGCGCTGCCGTCTGCGTTCTGGATGCGCAATCCCCAGGCCTGCATGCCCAGTGTCTGGCCATTGTGCGTCCAGAACTTGGCGAAGAAGGCGAACAGTGACAGCAGCACCAGGCTGGCAAGAATCGGGTCATGATCCAGGGCGCCGGCCTCAGACATGGCCATCAGGGCATCGCCGCCGTGAATCAGGCGCAAAATGCCCTGCTGGTAGATGAGGGTGACCACCATGATCAGCGCCACGCAAAGCAGAAAATCATAGAACAGGGCCGCCAGGCGACGAATCAGCCCTGCGGTGGGGAAGTCTCCCTGCGGACGTAATTGGTGTTTCGGCATGATGGGCTCGCTGAGACGAAAGTGCGCGCCATTCTAACCGCGACTTTGCTGTCGATATAAAGAGGTGCATGGGCTATCTGTAACCCGGCGCTGCGAAGGGCGGGTTACAGGAATGACAGGCAAAAAAAACCCCTGACGGATATCAGGGGTTCTTCAAGACAGCGGCGATCAGCCCAGGACTTGAACCTGGTCAGCCTGCATGCCTTTTTGACCTTGCACAGCTACGAAGCTGACTTTCTGGCCTTCTTTCAGGCTCTTGAAGCCGTTACCTTCGATCGCGCGGAAGTGCACGAACAGATCCGGACCGCTTTCGGGAGTGATAAAACCAAAACCTTTCTCGTCGTTAAACCACTTGACGGTACCGTTCTGACGATTCGACATGTCTTTTTCCTTGAAACTAGAGTTGATGACAGCCTCCAAGTATAGAGGGCTGAGACTGGTTGCAAGGAGTAATAGAAGTCGAGCGGGATGTAGCGGATCTAGATGATCTGCTGCACCAGAGTCACGATTCACAGCGACCCATGCAAACAGTTGGTTCACTCTACGCTAACTTTTGCGCAATTGCCAACCCCCGCCAGCAAGGTCGCCGGCCAGGTTTTGCGGGGCTTGTCGAGGTGCCGAAAAAGTTCATCTGCAACATGCTTGCAAGCATCGCCCAAGTTGCTCGCGCAGATACGAAAAAGCCCGCAAGACCAATGTCTTGCGGGCTTCGAATCGTGGTGCCCCGGGGGAGACTCGAACTCCCACTCCTTTCGAAAACGGATTTTGAATCCGCCGCGTCTACCGATTCCGCCACCGGGGCACAATGGCGGCGCAGTATAGGGATGCGCCTTGCGTCGGTCAATCGGCGTTGGTGCTGCGATTGACTGATCTACTAACGGCCAATGGTGTTGCTGGTGGCGTCAGGCTTTTATTGCGTGGTTACGGCTAGAATCGCAGGCTGTCATCAAGCGTGTCGAGTACGACGCATATAGATAGCCAGGGGTATTGCAAGGTTGGGAGGGGGAGTGATCAATATCTTGCGCAGAGCGCTTGTCGCCGGCCTGCTACTTGCGCCTGTTGTTCAGGCCCAGACCCTGACTTATGCCGTGACCGACGAGAGCTGGGCGCCTTACTGGATAGTCGAGGATCAGCGCGTCAGCGGCATCTTCCATGAACTCATGCTCGCGCTGGATGAGCGATTGCCTGAGCACCTGCAAGCCAGTCACCCGCTGCCGCCTCTGCGTACGCAGAAGCTTTTCCGTGATGGGCAATTGCAGATCGAATGTTGCGTGAGCAAAAGCTGGCGTAACGATAGCGATCAGGAGGCGGTGTCGCTATGGACGGTGCCGGTGCTGGAAACCGAAGAAATGCTGATCTTCGCGCCGGGCAGGCGCTTCACCTATCAGCATCTGCAGGACTTGCGGGGGCGCTCGATCGCAACGGTACGCGGTTATGGTTATGCCGGCAGTGAGTATTTTCAGCGCAACGATGGCGCCGATGCACGAGCGCTGATCTATCTGGTGGCGCAGGGGCGTAGTGAGGCCGGTATTCTGGATCGCCTGGAGTGGCTTTATCTGCGGCATGAAGACGCGCAGTTGCAGGCGCCACGTTGGCAGGTAGAGGAAGGCCCGACGATCAATCGCTCACAGCTGCGCTTGCGCCTGCATCGACAGCTGGCCGGGCGGCTCGAGGTATTCAATGCTGCCATTCGTTCTCTGCAGGCCGATGGCACCTTGGCGCGTATCGTCGCCAGGTATGCGCCCAAGGCTCACGTGGCCGGGCAGGTGGAAATCCGGTAAGCTTTGCCACCCTGCAGAAATACCCCCTCCGAATCATGCGTGTTGCCGATTTCCACTTTGACCTTCCTGAGTCGCTGATCGCCCGTCATCCACTGGCCGAGCGTCGTGCCAGTCGCCTGTTGCAGCTCGACGGCCCAAGCGGTGAGCTGCGCCACGGCCAGTTCACCGATGTGCTGGAACAACTGCGTCCTGGTGATCTCATGGTGTTCAACAACACTCGGGTGATTCCGGCGCGTTTGTTCGGCCAGAAGGCCTCCGGCGGCAAGCTGGAAGTGCTGGTGGAGCGTGTGCTCGATCAGTATCGCGTGCTGGCCCACGTGCGCTCGAGCAAGTCGCCCAAGCCCGGTTCGCAGATTCTCATCGACGGTGGCGGCGAGGCCGAGATGGTCGCACGTCACGATGCGCTGTTCGAGTTGCGTTTCGCCGAGCCGGTGCTGCCGCTGCTGGAGCGCGTCGGGCACATGCCGCTGCCTCCTTATATAGACCGGCCGGATGACGAGGCGGACCGTGAGCGCTATCAGACCGTCTATGCGCAGAAGGCGGGTGCCGTAGCGGCTCCGACTGCGGGTCTGCACTTCGATGACGAGCTACTGGCGGCGATCCGCGCCAAGGGTGTGGACACCGCGTTCGTGACGCTTCATGTCGGTGCTGGCACCTTCCAGCCAGTGCGGGTCGAGCGTATCGAAGATCACCATATGCACAGCGAGTGGCTGGAGGTCGGTCAGGACGTGGTCGATGCCGTGGCGGCTTGTCGCGAACGTGGTGGGCGGGTGGTCGCGGTCGGCACCACCAGCGTGCGTTCGCTGGAAACCGCCGCGCGCGACGGTGAGTTGAAGCCCTTCAGCGGTGACACCGACATCTTTATCTATCCGGGGCGCCCGTTCCATGTGGTCGATGCTCTGGTGACCAATTTCCACCTGCCCGAGTCGACCCTGCTGATGCTGGTGTCGGCCTTCGCCGGTTATCCCGAAACCATGGCCGCCTACCGCGAAGCCGTGGCGCAGGGTTATCGCTTCTTCAGTTACGGTGATGCGATGTTCATCACCCGCAATCCCGCCGCGCGCGGGCCCGAGGTTTGAGTATGTCGCGCACCTGTCGCATGTCCTTCGAGTTGCTGGCCACCGACGGCAAGGCCCGTCGTGGTCGCCTGACCTTTCCGCGTGGCGTGGTGGAAACCCCGGCCTTCATGCCGGTGGGCACCTATGGCACGGTCAAGGGCATGCTGCCGCGCGACGTCGAGGACATCGGCGCGCAGATCATCCTCGGCAACACGTTCCACCTGTGGCTGCGTCCAGGCATGGAGGTGATCAAGAAACATGGCGACCTGCATGACTTCATGCAGTGGCAAGGGCCGATCCTCACCGACTCCGGCGGCTTCCAGGTGTTCAGCCTGGGCGCGATGCGCAAGATCAAGGAAGAGGGCGTGTACTTCGCCTCGCCGGTCGATGGCGCCAAGGTCTTCATGGGGCCGGAAGAGTCGATGCAGGTGCAGCGTGACCTGGGTTCGGACATCGTGATGATCTTCGACGAATGCACGCCGTACCCGGCTGAATTCGACGTGGCCAAGCGTTCGATGGAACTGTCGCTGCGGTGGGCCAAGCGCTCGAAGACCGCGCACGGTGAGAGCAGCGCAGCGCTGTTCGGTATCGTCCAGGGTGGCATGCATGACGAGCTGCGCATGCGCTCGCTCGAAGGACTCTGCGAGATCGGCTTCGACGGCCTGGCCATTGGCGGACTGTCGGTGGGTGAGCCGAAGGAAGAGATGATCCGGGTGCTGGATTTCCTGCCGCCGCACATGCCGGCCGACAAGCCGCGCTACCTGATGGGCGTAGGCAAGCCGGAAGACCTGGTCGAGGGCGTGCGCCGTGGCGTGGACATGTTCGACTGCGTGATGCCCACGCGCAATGCGCGCAACGGCCACCTGTTCGTCGACACCGGTGTGGTGAAGATCCGCAACGCCGTACATAAACACGATGATTCGCCGCTGGATCCGACCTGCGACTGTTACACCTGCAAACATTTCTCGCGCGCTTATCTGCACCATCTGGACAAGTGCGGCGAAATGCTCGGTAGCATGCTCAATACCATCCATAACTTGCGGCATTATCAGCGGGTTATGGCTGGTTTGCGCGAGGCTATCGGACAGGGTACATTGGCCGCCTTCGTCGAAACCTTCTATGCCAAGCGCGGCCTGCCTGTGCCGCCGCTTGACTGATTCCCGAACGATTCAAGATCTTTTCCATTAGGAGTGTTACATGAGCTTTTTCATCCCTGCCGCTTACGCTGACACTGCGGCTGCTGGCCCTGCCGGCAGCGGTTTCGAGTGGGTCTTCCTGATCGGCTTCCTGGTCATCTTCTATCTGATGATCTGGCGTCCGCAGGCCAAGCGCGCCAAGGAACACAAGAACCTGCTCGGCAACCTGCAGAAGGGCGACGAAGTGGTCACCAGCGGTGGTATCGCTGGCAAGGTGTCCAAGGTTGCCGATGATTTCGTGGTGATCGAGGTGTCTGACACCGTCGAGCTGAAATTCCAGAAGCAGGCCATCGCCGCCACTCTGCCCAAGGGCACGCTGAAAGCCATCTGATTCGGTTCTCGGTTTTTCCATTCCACGGGGCGCTTATAGCGCCCCGCGTCTTAAACGGGCGGCCCGTTCATGCTCAATAAATACCCTCTGTGGAAGTACCTGCTGATTTTGTCCGTTCTGGCAATCGGCCTGGTGTACTCCATTCCCAACCTTTATCCAGACGATCCTGCCGTGCAGATCAGTGGCGCCAGTTCGGCGCTGAGCATCGAGCAGGCGGATGTAGACCGTGCCAGCAAAGCGCTGCAGGACGCCGGCATTTCCGTCAAGGCGGCCAGCGTCGATGAGCGTGGCCGTGGCGGTCTGATTCGTCTGATCAAGCAGGACGACCAGTTGCCGGCCAAGGACATCGTCCGTCGTGCTCTGGGCGATGATTACGTCGTGGCGCTGAACCTGGCGCAAACCACCCCCGACTGGCTGCGTAGCCTGGGTGCGAGCCCGATGAAGCTCGGCCTGGACCTGTCCGGCGGTGTGCACTTCCTGCTGGAAGTCGACATGGACAAGGCGCTGGATGTGCGCCGCAAGGTCTATGAAGGTGAAATCAAGAGCCTGCTGCGCAAGGAGCGCATTCGCTACCGCAGCATGCCGGAAAGCAACCAGCGCATTCAGCTCGGCTTTGCCGACAGTGACGCGCTGGAAAAGGCCCAGCGCCTGATCCGCAAGGATTACAGCGATTTCGAACTGACTACCGTCGAGCGCAATGGTCAGCAGGTCCTGCAGTTGGGTCTGACTCAAGCGAAGATCGCCGAGATTCGCGAATACTCGATTCGCCAGAACCTCACCACTGTCCGCAATCGCGTCAACGAGCTGGGTGTGGCCGAGCCGCTGGTGCAGCGCCAGGGTGCCAATCGCATCGTGGTGGAACTGCCGGGCGTACAGGACACTGCCGAGGCCAAGCGTATTCTCGGCAAGACCGCCAACCTGGAGTTCCGTCTGCAGGCTGACCTCGATGCCCCGCGCGGCGCGACCGAGTCCTTCGGTTTTCGCGAGGAAGGTCGTCCGCCGGTCCAGTTGGAGCGTGAGCTGATCATTACCGGTGACCAGGTGACCGACGCCCAGGCCAGTTTCGACGAGAATGGTCGTCCGCAGGTGAACATTCGCCTCGACGGCCACGGCGGCGATCTGATGAATCGCGCCACGCGCAACAATGTCGGCCGCAGCATGGCGGTGATCTTCATCGAGCAGAAACCGGTCACCCGCTACGTGCGCCAGAACATCGATGGCGTCGAGCAGGAAGTTGCCGTTTCTTCGTTCGTCGAAGAGAAGAAGATCATCAGCCTGGCGACCATTCAGTCTGCGCTGGGTAGCCAATTCCGTATCACCGGTCTGAACGGCCAGGGCGAGTCGTCCGAGCTTGCGTTGCTGCTGCGCGCTGGTGGCCTGGCGGCACCGATGTACTTCGCTGAAGAGCGCACCATCGGGCCGAGCCTGGGTGCCGAGAACATTGCCAAGGGTATCGCCTCCACCGAGTGGGCGATGATCTTCGTGGCCCTGTTCATCATAGCCATCTATCGCTTCTTCGGTGTGCTGGCGACCGTTGCCCTGGCATTCAACCTGGTGCTGTTGGTCGGTCTGATGTCGGCGATCGGTGCGACCCTGACCCTGCCGGGTATCGCCGGTATCGTGCTGACCCTGGGTATGGCGGTTGACGCCAACGTGCTGATTTTCTCGCGGATACGCGAGGAGCTGGCCAATGGACTACCGGTGCAGCGTGCCCTGCACGAGGGCTTCGATCGTGCCTATTCGGCGATTCTGGACAGTAACCTGACCACCTTGCTGGTGGGCGGTATCCTGTTCGCCATGGGGACCGGTCCGGTGAAGGGTTTCGCGGTGACGCTGTCGCTGGGCATCATTACGTCGATGTTCACCGCCATCATGTTCACCCGTGGCCTGGTCAACCTGATCTTCGGTGGCCGTAACTTCAAGAAGCTGTGGATCTGAGGTGCAGCCATGATCAAGTCAACCATTCGTTTCATGGCGATCCGCAATATCGCCTTCTCCATTACGGTCGTGCTGACGCTGATCGGTCTCGGCGCGCTGTTTTCCAAGGGGCTGAATTTCGGCCTGGATTTCACCGGTGGCACCCTGATTGAACTGCAGTATGAGCAGCCGGCCAACCTCGACCTGATCAAGACCGAGCTGGGCCAGGCAGGTTATGCCGACGCCGTGGTGCAGAGCTTCGGCGCCAGTACCGATGTGCTGGTGCGTCTGGCTGGCGATTCCCCTGACCTGGGCAATGAAGTCGCGGCTGCGCTGCGCAAGGTCGACGAGGCTGCGCGCTTCGAGGTCAAGCGCGTCGAGTTCGTCGGCCCGCAGGTGGGTGAGGAACTGCGTGACCAGGGCGGTATCGCCATGCTTCTGGCGCTGGGCGGGATCATGCTCTACCTGGCTTTCCGCTTTCAGTGGAAGTTTGGTATCGGTGCGATCGCATCCTTGGTGCACGACGTGGTGATCACCCTGGGTGTGCTGGCGTTCTTCCAGATTCCCTTCGACCTGACGGTGCTGGCGGCGGTGCTGGCGATGATCGGTTACTCGCTCAACGACACCATCATCATCTACGACCGGATTCGCGAGAACTTCCGCGTGCTACGCAAGACCTCGCTGATCGAGAACATCGACGTATCGATCACCCAGACCCTGCTGCGTACCATCGCCACCTCGCTGTCCACTGCACTGGCGCTACTGGCGTTGCTGTTCTTCGGTGGTGACGTGCTGGCGGCCTTCGCCCTGACCTTGCTGGTCGGTGTGGTGGTGGGGACCTACTCCTCGGTCTATATCGGTGCCACGGTGCTGGTGTGGCTGAAGCTCAGCGTGGAAGATCTGATTCCTCCAGCGGCCGAAGCTGAAGCAGACGACGGTCGTCCATGATGTTGTGATGGACTTCATGAAAGACAGCGAAAGCCGCGGCAAGTCGAACTTTTCGCGGCTTTTTGCTGTCCTAGGCAAGGAGAAAGGGCGCGAGTCGCCGAGCCTAGGAGACACAAAAATGAATAAATCACTGTTGGTAGGTGCCGTACTGGGTGCTGTGGGTGTGACCGCTGGTGGTGCTGTCGCCACTTACAGCCTGGTTGATCGCGGCCCGGATTATGCCGAGGTGCTGGCTGTAACCCCGATCAATGAAACCGTGAAAACCCCGCGGGAAGTGTGCAAGGACGTGACGGTCACTCGTCAGCGTCCGGTGCAGGATCAGCACCAGATTGCCGGCACCGCTATCGGCGCCATCGCGGGCGGTCTGCTGGGTAATCAGGTCGGCGGTGGTACTGGCAAGAAGATCGCCACCGTTGCTGGTGCGGTCGGTGGCGGTTACGCCGGCAACAAGATTCAGGAAGGCATGCAGCAGCGTGACACCTATACGACCACCGAAACCCGCTGCAATACCGTGACTGACACCAGTGAGAAGCTGGTGGGCTATGACGTGAAGTATCAGTTGGGCGAGAAGGTCGGCACCGTGCGCATGGAGCGTGATCCGGGCAGCCGCATTCCGGTCAATGATCAGGGTGAGCTGGTGCTGGTGCAGCAGGCTCAGTAAGAGTCTAAAGCAATAAAAAACGCCCTTCGGGGCGTTTTTTGTGGCCTGCCATCCTTGGCGGCCACCCTACGGGCCGTCGCTGCGCGACGTCAAAAATCGCTCCGGGCGATTTTTTATTGCTCGATGGAAGCTCAGCGCTTCATCGAGGGTGCCAGGTGCGGCTGGATCGCGGTCAGTACGGCCTTGAAGCACTTGGTGTTGCCGGCAACGATCTGGCCTTTCTCGAGGAACTCGTGGCTGCCTGTGAAATCGCTGACCAGGCCGCCTGCTTCCTGAATCAACAGGGCGCCAGCTGCCATGTCCCACTCGGACAAGCCGAACTCCCAGAAGGCGTCATAGCGGCCGGCTGCGACATAAGCCAGGTCCAGGCTGGCGGCACCGGCACGGCGTACGCCGGCAGTCTGGCCGACCAGGCTGCGGAACATGCCCAGGTAGTTCTCGAGGTTGTCCAACTGCTCGTTGCGGAACGGGAAGCCAGTGCCCAGCAGCGCACCGTCCAGGCTCTTGCGGTTGCTCACGCGCAGGCGGCGACCGTTGAGGGCGGCGCCACGGCCCCGGCTGGCGGTGAACTCTTCCTGGCGCACCGGATCAAGGACGATGGCGTGCTCGAGGCGACCGCGGTATTTGCAGGCGATGCTGATGGCGAAGTGCGGAACGCCACGGATGAAGTTGGTGGTGCCGTCCAGCGGATCGATGATCCACTGATAGTCAGCGCCGTCGCCACTGCCTTCCAGGACGCCACCTTCTTCCCCCAGGAAGCTGTGGGTCGGGTAGGCCTTGCGAATGGCCTGGACGATCATCAGCTCGGCGGCCTTGTCGACCTCGGTGACGTAATCGTTGGCATCCTTCTCGTCTACCGAGATGACGTCCAGGCGCTCGATGGAGCGAAAGATCATTTCACCGGCGCTGCGAGCGGCGCGCAGGGCGATATTCAGCATGGGCTGCATGGGAGGTTCACCTGGGGCGTTAAAGAAAGCCGGCCATGTTAGCAGAAAACCGTTGTCGTTGAAGCGCCGTCTGTACGTTGCATGGCATTAATCGGAGGGCTTGGGTAAGATCGTTGCCCCCTGAAGATTTCTGAGAGTGTCTGCGTTGCTGGACAATATTCGCGTGGTTTTGGTGGGCACCAGTCATCCGGGCAACATCGGCGGCGCGGCGCGGGCGATGAAAAACATGGGTTTGTCGCGCCTGGTGCTGGTCGAGCCGGAGGATTTTCCTAGTGGCGATGCTGTGGCGCGTGCGTCCGGCGCGACCGATGTGCTGGATGCTGCTCAGGTCGTCGGTAGTCTTGAAGAGGCGCTGGTCGGTTGCAGTCTGGTGATTGGCACCAGTGCTCGCGATCGGCGCATTCCCTGGCCGCTGCTGGATCCGCGCGAGTGCGGCGTGACTAGTTGCGAGCAGGCCGCTGCTGGCGGCGAAGTGGCGTTGGTGTTCGGTCGTGAATACGCTGGCTTGACCAACGAGGAGCTGCAGCGATGTCAATATCACGTGCATATCCCGTCCAATCCCGAGTTCAGTTCGCTGAATCTGGCGGCGGCGGTGCAGGTGCTGGCCTACGAGGTTCGTATGGCGTGGCTCACGGCGCAGAATCTGCCGACCAAGGTAGAGAAGCTGGAAGCCACTGCGATGCTCAACACTCAGGCAGCGACGGCAGATGAGCTGGAGTCCTTCTACGGTCATCTGCGGCGCGTGCTGGTGATGATCGGGTTCCTCGATCCGCAGAAGCCGCGGCACCTGATGACGCGCCTGCGTCGCCTTTATGGGCGCAGTGCGGTGAGCAAGCTGGAGATGAATATCCTGCGCGGCATCCTTACCGAGACAGAGAAGGCCGTGCGTGGAGAGCCTCACAAGCAGGGGAAGTCTGATGTTTGAGCGCATTCGAGAAGATATCCAAAGTGTTTTCCATCGTGATCCGGCAGCGCGCAATGCCTTCGAGGTGGTGACCTGCTATCCGGGTCTGCATGCGGTCTGGTTGCATCGTGTGGCGCATGCTCTGTGGCGTTCGGGTTGGAAGTGGCTGGCGCGCGTGGTGTCCAACTTCGGGCGCTGGATGACCGGTATCGAAATCCATCCGGGTGCCAAGATCGGGCGGCGCTTCTTCATCGATCACGGCATGGGTATCGTGATTGGCGAGACCGCCGAGATCGGTAATGACGTCACGCTCTATCAGGGTGTGACGCTGGGCGGTACCAGCTGGAACAAGGGCAAGCGTCATCCAACCCTGGAGGACGGTGTCGTGGTTGGCGCTGGGGCCAAGGTGCTGGGGCCGTTCACGGTCGGTGCGGGTGCCAAGATCGGTTCCAATGCGGTGGTGACCAAAGCCGTGCCGGCTGGGGCGACTGCAGTTGGCATTCCCGGCAAGATCATCGTCAAGTCCGATGACGAGCAGGAGGCCAAACGTCAGGCCATGGCCGAGAAGATCGGTTTTGATGCCTATGGCGTCGGTCAGGACATGCCCGACCCGGTGGCGCGCGCCATCGGCCAGTTGCTCGATCATCTGCATGCTGTCGATGGTCGCCTGGAGGGGGTGTGCAAGGCGTTGACGGCCCTGGGTAGCGACTATTGCGCCAAGGATTTGCCGACCTTGCGCGACGAGGACTTCGCCGACGTGTGCAAGGATCAGCAGCAGAGTGACAAGCCTGCTGCCTGATGCGCGCAGAGGCGGCATTTGCTATCATGCCGCCTCTTTTTGCGGTCAATCCTGAGTAAATCAATCGGTCTTATAGTTGACTTAAATACTCGGAAATTGCATACTTCGCCGCAATTCAGTGATTCGTGGTAGAGAGCCATGCGACTGACCACCAAAGGCCGTTACGCCGTTACCGCCATGCTAGATCTGGCGCTGCACGCACAGCACGGTCCCGTTTCCCTGGCCGATATATCCGAGCGGCAGGGCATTTCCCTGTCTTATCTCGAGCAACTGTTCGCCAAGCTGCGCCGTGGCAGTCTGGTTTCCAGTGTCCGTGGTCCGGGTGGTGGCTATCAGCTTTCGCGTGACATGCGCGGCATTCAGGTGGCTCAGGTGATCGATGCGGTCAACGAGTCGGTCGATGCCACGCGTTGCCAGGGGCAGGGCGATTGCCACTCTGGCGACACCTGTCTGACCCATCACCTGTGGTGCGATCTCAGTCAGCAGATTCATGAGTTCCTCAGTGGCATCAGCCTGGCCGATCTGGTCGCGCGCCGTGAGGTTCAAGAGGTCGCGTTGCGCCAGGATCAGCGCCGCTGCAATGGCAGGACGCCGCGCCTGGATAAGATTGAAGCGTCTGCCATCGAGTGAGCAGGGCGTTTGCCTGATAGGAGAAACCCAATGAAATTGCCCATTTACCTCGATTATTCCGCCACCACGCCGGTAGATCCGCGTGTTGCGCAGAAGATGAGTGAATGCCTGCTGGTCGACGGTAACTTCGGCAACCCGGCCTCGCGCTCCCACGTCTTTGGTTGGAAGGCTGAAGAGGCTGTAGAAAACTCTCGTCGCCAGGTCGCCGAGCTGGTCAATGCCGACCCGCGCGAGATCGTCTGGACCAGTGGGGCTACCGAGTCCAACAACCTGGCGATCAAAGGTGTAGCGCACTTCTACACCAGCAAGGGCAAGCACATCATTACCTCGAAGATCGAGCACAAGGCGGTGCTGGACACCACCCGCCAACTCGAGCGTGAAGGTTTCGAAGTAACCTATCTGGAACCCGGTGAAGATGGCCTGATCACGCCGGCCATGATCGAAGCTGCGCTGCGTGAGGACACCGTGTTGGTGTCGGTCATGCACGTCAACAACGAAATCGGCACCATCAACGACATCGCTGCCATCGGCGAGCTGACCCGCTCGCGTGGCGTGCTGCTGCATGTCGATGCGGCGCAGTCCACCGGCAAGGTCGACATCGATCTGGAAAAGATGAAGGTCGACCTGATGTCTTTCTCCGCGCACAAGACCTATGGCCCCAAGGGCGTCGGTGCTCTTTACGTGCGCCGCAAGCCGCGCGTGCGTCTGGAAGCGCAGACTCACGGTGGCGGTCACGAGCGCGGCATGCGCTCGGGTACCCTGGCCACTCACCAGTGTGTCGGCATGGGCGAAGCATTCCGTATCGCCAAGGAAGAAATGGCTGCAGAGAATCAGCGTATCGCAGCTCTGCGAGATCGTTTCTACCGCCAGCTGGAAGACATGGAAGAGCTGTACGTGAATGGCAGCCTGACTGCTCGCGTGCCGCACAACCTCAACCTGAGTTTCAACTACGTCGAGGGTGAGTCGCTGATCATGGCGCTCAAGGATCTCGCCGTATCGTCCGGTTCAGCGTGCACCTCGGCTTCCCTGGAGCCGTCCTACGTGCTTCGCGCCCTGGGCCGCAATGATGAACTGGCGCATAGCTCGATTCGCTTCACCTTCGGTCGTTTTACCACCGAAGAAGAGGTCGACTACGCCGCTGCCAAGGTCCGTGAGGCCGTGGACAAGCTGCGCGAACTGTCGCCCCTGTGGGATATGTTCAAAGAAGGTGTCGACATTTCCTCCGTGGAATGGGCAGCACACTGATAGCTGCCGAGGTGGATCGCTCGCTGAGCGATCCCGCCTGAAGAGCGGCACCTGATGAGAGAGGAAGTACAACATGGCTTACAGTGACAAGGTCATCGACCACTACGAAAACCCGCGTAACGTCGGCAAGCTGAACGCCGAAGACCCGGATGTCGGCACCGGCATGGTCGGCGCGCCCGCCTGCGGCGACGTGATGCGCCTGCAGATCAAGGTCAACGAGAGCGGCGTGATCGAAGACGCCAAGTTCAAGACCTATGGTTGCGGTTCAGCTATCGCCTCCAGCTCCCTCGCGACCGAGTGGATGAAGGGCAAGACCCTGGATGAGGCCGAGAGCATCAAGAACACCCAGCTTGCCGAAGAGCTGGCGCTGCCGCCCGTGAAAATTCACTGCTCCGTGCTCGCCGAAGATGCCATCAAGGCTGCTGTGCGCGACTACAAGCAGAAGAAAGGCTTGCTCTGATACGAGGTTTGTAATGGCCATCACCATGTCTGAAGCAGCTGCCCGCCACGTGCAACGCTCTCTTGAAGGGCGCGGCAAGGGCGAGGGTATTCGCCTCGGTGTGCGCACTACCGGTTGCTCCGGCCTGGCCTACGTGCTCGAGTTCGTCGATGAGCTGGCGGCAGAGGATCAGGTATTCGAGAGCCATGGCGTCAAGGTGATCATCGATCCCAAGAGTCTGGTCTATCTCGATGGCACCGAATTGGACTTCGTCAAGGAAGGCCTCAACGAGGGCTTCAAGTTCATCAACCCCAACGTGCGCGGCGAATGCGGTTGCGGCGAAAGCTTCAACGTTTGAGGCGCTCGCGTGGGTAATCCTTGTCATTTCGCCCTGTTCGACCTGCAGCCGAGTTTTCGCCTCGATATGGAGCAGCTGGCTGCTCGCTACCGTGAGCTGGCGCGTCAGGTTCATCCGGATCGTTTCGCCGATGCCGGTGAGCGTGAGCAGCGTCTGGCGCTCGAGCGCTCGGCTTGCCTCAATGAGGCGTATCAGGTTCTGAAAACGCCGTCTCAGCGCGCACGCTACCTGCTTGCAATGCGTGGCCCCGAGCTGCCGCTGGAAGTGACGGTGCAGGATCCGGACTTCCTTCTGCAGCAAATGCAGCTGCGCGAAGAGTTGGAAGAGCTGCAGGATGACGCAGATCTCGCCGGTGTCGCGGCGTTCAAGCGTCGCCTGAAAACAGCGCAGGAGCAGCTCAATGAGTGCTTCGCTGCATGCTGGGACGACGAAGCCCGTCGTGAAGAGGCCGAGCGCCTGATGCGCCGCATGCAGTTTCTCGACAAGCTCTCCCATGAAGTGCGCCAGTTAGAAGAGCGCCTCGACGATTAACCTGTAGGTTGCCACGGCAGCCTGCCTGATGACTTCAAGAAGACCATGGCCTTATTGCAGATCGCCGAGCCCGGGCAGAGCCCGCAACCGCACCAGCGTCGTCTGGCGGTGGGGATTGACCTGGGTACCACCAACTCGCTAGTTGCCGCTGTACGCAGCGGCCTGGCCGAGCCCCTGGCTGACGATGATGGCAAGGTCATCCTGCCGTCTGCCGTGCGTTACCACGCTGGAAGCGTCGAGGTCGGCGAGTCGGCCAGGTTGGCGGCCGCCAGCGATCCGCTCAATACCGTGCTGTCGGTCAAGCGCCTGATGGGGCGCGGTATCGCCGACGTTCATCAGCTCGGCGAGCAGATGCCCTACCGCTTCGCGGCAGGCGAGTCGCACATGCCCTTCATCGAGACGGTGCAGGGGGCGAAGAGCCCGGTCGAGGTGTCGGCGGAAATTCTCAAGACCCTGCGCTTGCGCGCAGAGCAAACCTTGGGCGGTGAACTGGTCGGGGCTGTGATTACCGTTCCGGCTTATTTCGATGACGCTCAGCGTCAGGCCACCAAGGACGCTGCGCGCCTGGCCGGTCTGACCGTGCTGCGTCTGCTCAACGAGCCTACTGCCGCTGCAGTCGCATATGGACTGGATCAGAAGGCCGAAGGTGTGGTTGCCATCTATGACTTGGGCGGCGGCACGTTCGATATTTCCATCCTGCGCCTGACCGGCGGCGTGTTCGAGGTGCTGGCTACCGGCGGCGACAGCGCGTTGGGTGGTGACGATTTCGATCATGCCGTTGCTGACTGGATAATCCAGCAGGCCGGCATTTCCAGTGATCTCGATCCGGCGACCCAGCGCAGTCTGCTGCAGGCCGCCTGTGTGGCCAAGGAAGGGCTGACGGATGCCGATAGCGTCGAGCTGAATCACGGTGATTGGCGTGGTTCGCTGTCACGCACGCAGTTCGAGGTGCTGATCGAGCCGATGGTGGCGCGCAGTCTCAAGGCTTGTCGTCGCGCCGTGCGTGATTCCGGTGTTGAGCTGGAAGAGGTGGGTGCTGTGGTCATGGTCGGTGGCTCCACCCGCGTGCCGCGTGTGCGTGAGGCTGTTGGCGAGCTGTTCGGTCGTGCGCCGCTGACCAACATCGACCCGGATCAGGTGGTGGCCATTGGTGCTGCGATCCAGGCCGATGCCCTGGCCGGCAATCAGCGTGACGACGGCGAGGAGTTGCTGCTGCTGGACGTGATCCCCCTGTCGCTCGGCCTGGAAACCATGGGCGGGCTGATGGAGAAGGTGATCCCGCGCAACACCACCATCCCGGTGGCGCGTGCGCAGGAATTCACGACCTACAAGGATGGCCAGACGGCCATGATGATTCATGTGCTGCAGGGCGAGCGCGAGCTGATCGCTGATTGCCGATCCCTGGCGCGTTTCGAATTGCGCGGCATTCCGCCGATGGTGGCAGGGGCGGCGAAGATTCGCGTGACCTTCCAGGTCGATGCGGACGGTCTGCTCAGCGTTGCCGCGCGGGAGCTGGCTTCCGGCGTCGAGGCGAGCATTCAGGTCAAGCCGTCCTACGGCCTGACCGATGGCGAAATTGCACGCATGCTGCAGGACTCCTTCCAGAATGCTGGAGGCGACAAGGCCGCCCGGGCGCTGCGTGAGCAGCAAGTCGATGGTCAGCGTCTGATCGAGGCGGTCGAAGCGGCGCTGCAGGCCGATGGCGAGCGCTTGCTGGATGCCGAGGAGCGCGAGGTCATCGAGCTGCAGGTGCAGGAATTGCGCGACCTGCTTGCGGGCAGCGATGGTCTGGCGATCGAGCGGCAGACCAAGCGGCTGTCGCAGGTCACTGACGCCTTCGCGGCCCGCCGCCTGGATTCGACGGTAAAAGCTGCGCTGGCCGGGCGCAATCTGAATGAGATCGAGGAATAATTGATGCCGCAGGTAATTTTTCTGCCTCACGAGCGATTTTGCCCGGATGGTCTGGTGGTAGAGGCTGAGCCTGGAGTTTCCATCCTCGAGTTGGCGCACGAGCACCATATCGAGATGGAAAGCGCCTGCGGTGGCGTGTGTGCCTGCACCACCTGTCACTGCATCGTGCGCGAAGGTTTCGACTCGCTGAACGAGGCCGACGAGCTGGAAGAGGACTATCTGGACAAGGCCTGGGGGCTCGAGGCTCAGTCGCGCCTGGCCTGTCAGGCCATCGTCGGCGAGGAAGATCTCACCGTCGAGATTCCCAAGTATTCGCTCAATCACGCAGCTGAAGCGCCGCACTGACGGGCATGGCCGAGTCCCTCATCCGGCGCTTCGCGCCACCTTCTCCCGAGGGGAGAACGGCTCAGGGGAAGGTGTCGCTACGCGACTTTCACGTTAACCAGGAAGCATCATCATGAGTCTGAAATGGGTCGATGTACTGGATATCGCCATCGAGTTGAGCGAGCAGAAGCCGGATGTCGATCCGCGCTACGTCAACTTCGTCGATCTGCACCGCTGGGTCTTGGAGTTGCCGGAGTTCTCCGATGACCCGCAGCGTGGGGGAGAGAAGGTGCTGGAGGCGATACAGGCCGCCTGGATCGAAGAACTCGATTGAAACAGGCGCTTACGGCGCCCGCCCTACGCTTTTAACCGGAACCCGCGTATAATTCGCGGGTTTAATTTTTCGCTTTAACCCTAAAGTTTCTGGAGCTTCACATGGCTGTTCAACGTACTTTCTCCATCATCAAGCCTGACGCCGTTGCCAAGAACGTCATCGGTGAGATCACCACCCGTTTCGAAAAAGCCGGTCTGCGCGTCGTCGCTTCGAAGATGGTGCAACTGTCCGAGCGTGAAGCCGCTGGTTTCTACGCTGAGCACAGCGAGCGCGGCTTCTTCAAGGACCTGGTCGCCTTCATGACCTCCGGTCCGGTCATCGTTCAGGTTCTGGAAGGTGAAGATGCCGTTCTGAAAAACCGCGAGCTGATGGGTGCTACCAACCCGAAAGAAGCTGCTGCCGGCACCATCCGTGCTGACTTCGCCGTTTCCATCGACGAAAACGCTGTCCACGGTTCGGATTCCGAAGCCTCTGCTGCTCGCGAGATCGCTTACTTCTTCTCCGCTACCGAGCTGTGCGCGCGCATTCGCTGATTGGCGAATGAAGCGAGGGTGAAGCCATGACCAATACCACCGGCAAGATCAACCTGCTGGGCCTGACCCAGCCGGAAATGGAACAGTTCTTCGAGTCTATCGGCGAGAAGCGCTTCCGTGCCGGCCAGGTAATGAAGTGGATTCATCACTTTGGCGTCGATGATTTCGCCGCCATGACCAATGTCGGCAAGGTCTTGCGCGAAAAGCTCGAGGCCTCTGCCGAGATTCGCGGCCCGGAAGTGGTCAGCGAAAATATTTCCGCCGATGGCACGCGCAAGTGGGTAGTGCGGGTGGCGTCGGGTAGCTGTGTGGAGACCGTGTATATCCCGCAGAACGGCCGTGGCACCCTGTGTGTCTCGTCGCAGGCCGGCTGCGCCCTGGATTGCAGCTTCTGCTCCACCGGCAAACAAGGCTTCAATAGCGACCTGACCAGCGCCGAGATCATTGGCCAGGTATGGATCGCCAACAAGTCCTTCGGCAGCGTGCCGGCCAAGGTCGACCGTGCCATCACCAACGTGGTGATGATGGGCATGGGCGAGCCGCTGCTGAACTTCGATAACGTCGTCTCCGCCATGCAGATCATGATGGACGACCTTGGCTACGGTATTTCCAAGCGCAAGGTCACCTTGTCCACGTCCGGCGTGGTGCCGATGATCGACAAGCTGGCTGAAGTCATCGACGTGTCCCTGGCCCTGTCGCTGCACGCGCCCAACGACGAGTTGCGTAACCAACTGGTGCCGATCAACAAGAAGTACCCGCTGGAAGTGCTCCTGGCCGCCTGCAAGCGTTATGTCGCCAAGCTTGGCGAGAAGCGTGTGCTGACCATCGAGTACACCCTGCTCAAGGGGGTCAACGATCAGCCCGAGCACGCTGAGCAGATGATCGCACTTCTGGCCGATGTACCTTGCAAGATCAACCTGATTCCGTTTAATCCCTTCCCCTTCTCGGGGTACGAGCGGCCGAGCAATAACGCCATTCGCCGCTTCCAGGACCTGTTGCACAAGGCTGGCCATAACGTCACGGTACGTACTACCCGTGGTGACGATATCGATGCTGCCTGTGGCCAGTTGGTTGGCCAGGTCATGGACCGTACTCGGCGCAGCGAGCGCTACATCGCCGTGCGCCAGTTGGGCAACGAGGCGCAAGAGCCTCATGCTGCCACCAATCGAAATTGAAGAGAGGATGTCTATGACCCTGCGCCCAGCGCTGTTGTTGCTCGTTGTCAGTCTGCTTGCTGGTTGTGTGACCACGGGCGATGTCGACCCCATGCGTACGGCGAAAGGGCGTGACGAGGCACGTAATGCCTATGTGCAACTGGGTCTTGCCTATATCCAGCAGGGCGATACCCAGCGCGCCAAGGTGCCGCTGAAGAATGCCCTCGATCTGGATTCGTCCAGTGCCGATGCGCATGCCGCCCTGGCCCTGGCCTTCCAGCTGGAGATGGAACCGAAGCTGGCCGATGAGCATTTTCGCAAGGCTCTGTCCCAGCGGCCGAATGATGCCCGCCTGCTCAACAATTACGGTGGCTTCCTGTTCGAGCAGAAGCGCTACAAGGAGGCCATGAACACTTACCTCAAGGCCGCAGAGGACAACCTCTATCCAGAGCGCTCGCGGGTGTTCGAGAACCTGGGTATGACTGCTGCGCAACTCGGCCAGCGCGAGCAGGCCAAAGAATACCTCCAGCGCGCCTTGCGCCTGAGCAGCAGACAGCCGCGCGCATTGCTGGAAATGGCGGTGATGTCCTACGAGGACAAGGAATATGTACCGGCACGTCGTTACTACGACAGCTACAGCGAAATAGCGCCACAGAATGCGCGCAGCCTGCTGCTCGGCGCACGCCTGGCCAACGTATTCGAGGACCGTGACACGGCCGCCAGCCTGGGTCTGCAGTTGCGCCGCCTGTATCCGGCCTCTCAGGAATATCAGCAATTTGTTTCGGGGCAACAATGAAAGCGGCACATAGCGAAGTGACTCAGCCGATGCCGACCAACCCAGGCGAAAGCCTGCGTCAGGCCCGGGAGGTCAAGGGTTGGAGCGTTGCCGAAGTGGCGACTCAGCTCAACCTGACCCCGCAGCGCCTTGCCCAGATCGAAGCCGGAGCGTTCGACAAACTGCCGGGTACCACCTTCGCCCGTGGTTACATCCGCGCCTATGCCAAGCTTCTCGAGATGGACCAGAACCGGCTGGTGCTGGAGTTCGATCAGTTCACGGGGACCGATGCCACTGGCAGCAGCGTGCACGCTCTTGGCCGCATCGAAGAGCCTGTTCGTTATTCGCAGAGCATCCTGCGCTTAGTGAGTTTCCTGCTGCTGCTGGCATTGATCGGCGCGGGTTTTCTCTGGTGGCAGGATCAGGGCCGTCCGGTGGCCAGCCTGGCTGATCTGGGGCTCGAGCATGTGGAAGTGGAGGGCGCCGACGGTACCACTCAGGTGCACTCGCTCGCCGAGCCGGAAGACCAGGCGGTAATCGCTGCTCAGGGTGGCGAGCAGGGCACCCCACTGCTGCTGCCGGAGGCGCCAGGCGAAACACCAGAAGAGATCGTTGCCGCAGAACCGCCTACTCCTGCTGTCGAAGCCAGCACCACGGAAAGCGCACCAGAAGCTCCTGCTGCCCCTGTGGCGAGCGCGCCGGCAGTCGTTGCTACGCCGTCTGCGTCTGTTGCCGAACCGGCAGCACCTGTAGCCGTTGCTGCCGGGCAGGGAGCGCTCTACGTGCAGTTCACCGCCGATTGCTGGACTCAGGTTACCGATGCCGATGGCAAGGTCCTGCTCAGTGCACTCAAACGCAGTGGTGAGCGCGTCGAACTCGCCGGCAAGGCACCTCTGGAGCTGCGCCTGGGCTTTGCCCGTGGCGCCCAAGTGACCTACAACGGCGAAAGCGTGGACATTGCGCCGCACATGACTGGCGAAACCGCGCGCCTGAAATTGGGGTTGTAAAGCATGCATTGCGAATCACCGATCAAGCGCCGACTGTCGCGCAAGATCTGGGTTGGCTCGGTACCAGTGGGCGGCGATGCGCCGATCGCGGTGCAGAGTATGACCAACACCGACACCAACGATGTGGCAGCTACCGTGGCGCAGATTCAGCGCCTGGAAGATGCCGGCGCCGATATCGTGCGCGTTTCGGTGCCGGATATGGACGCCGCCGAAGCCTTCGGCCTGATCAAGCAGCAGGTGCGTGTACCGCTGGTGGCTGACATTCACTTCGACTACCAGATCGCCCTGCGCGTGGCTGAGCTGGGTGTCGACTGCCTGCGGATCAATCCCGGCAATATTGGCCGCGAAGATCGCGTCAGGGCGGTGGTCGAGGCAGCCCGGGACAAGGGCATCCCGATCCGTATCGGCGTCAATGCCGGCTCACTGGAAAAGGATCTGCAGAAGAAGTACGGCGAGCCGACTCCCGAAGCATTGGTCGAGTCCGCGCTGCGCCATGTCGAGCACCTCGATCGTCTCAATTTTCCGGACTTCAAGGTCAGTGTGAAGGCATCGGATGTGTTCATGGCCGTTGAGGCCTATCGCCTGCTGGCCAAGCAGATCGAGCAACCGCTGCACCTGGGCATCACCGAAGCCGGCGGGCTGCGCTCCGGTACTGTAAAGTCCGCCGTCGGCCTGGGCATGCTGCTGGCCGACGGAATTGGCGATACCATCCGCATCTCGCTGGCCGCCGACCCGGTGGAAGAGATCAAGGTCGGTTTCGACATTCTCAAGTCTTTGCGCCTGCGTTCGCGAGGCATCAACTTCATCGCCTGCCCGAGTTGCTCGCGGCAGAACTTCGATGTGGTCAAGACCATGAACGAGCTGGAGGCCCGCGTCGAGGATCTGCTGGTGCCGCTGGATGTGGCCGTGATCGGCTGCGTGGTCAATGGTCCCGGTGAAGCCAAGGAGGCGCATATCGGCCTCACTGGTGGTAGCCCGAACAACCTGGTCTACATCGACGGCAAGCCGGCCTCGAAGTTGACCAATGAAAATCTGGTGGACGAGCTGGAGAAGCTCATTCGCGACAAGGCAGCCGAAAAGGTTGCCGCCGATGCCGCCGTGATCGTGCGCGGCTGATCCGTGCGTAAGGAATACAATTGAGCAAGTCCCTGCAAGCCATTCGTGGCATGAACGACATCCTGCCGGAGCAGACGCCTGCCTGGCGCTACCTGGAAAATACTCTGGTCAGCCTGCTCGATGGCTATGGCTACAAGGAAATCCGCCTGCCCATCGTCGAGTACACCGAGCTGTTCGCTCGTGGTATCGGCGAGGGTACCGACGTGGTCGACAAGGAGATGTACACCTTCCTCGACCGCAACGAAGAATCCCTGACCTTGCGTCCCGAGGGCACTGCCGGTTGCGTACGCGCCGTGCTCGAGCATGGTCTGTCCGGTGGTGGCCAAGTGCAGAAACTCTGGTACGCCGGCCCCATGTTCCGTTACGAGAAGCCGCAGAAAGGCCGCTATCGCCAGTTCCATCAGGTGGGCGTGGAAGCCTTCAACCTGCCTGGGCCGGACGTCGATGCCGAGCTGATCGTGCTCACCTGGCGCCTGTGGAAGCAGCTCGGCCTGGCCGATGCCGTGACCCTGCAGCTCAACAGCCTGGGCTCCAGCGAGGCGCGTGCGGCTTATCGCGATGCACTGGTGGCCTACCTGCAGGAACGGTTCGATCAGCTCGACGAAGACAGTCAGCGCCGTCTGACCACCAATCCGTTGCGCATCCTCGACAGCAAGAACGAGGCGACCCAAGCCGCGCTGGTTGGTGCGCCGACACTGGGCGACTACCTCGATGAGGAGTCGCGCCTGCACTTCGAGGGCGTCAAGGCGCGCCTGGATGCGGCTGGCATTCGCTACCAGATCAACCACAAGCTGGTGCGTGGCCTGGATTACTACAATCGCACCGTGTTCGAGTGGGTCACCGACAAGCTCGGCGCCCAGGGCACGGTGTGTGCCGGCGGCCGTTACGATGGCCTGGTGGCGCAACTGGGCGGCAAGGCTACACCGGGTGTTGGTTTCGCCATGGGCGTCGAGCGCCTGGTGCTGCTGCTCGATACCCTGCAACTGCTGCCGGCCGAGCTCAACCGTGCCGCCGATGTCTACGTCTGCGCCTTCGGCGAGGCGGCTGAGCTGGCGGCGCTGACGCTGGTCGAGCGTCTGCGCGACGAGTTGCCGGGGCTGCGCCTGTTGCTCAACTCCGGTGGTGGCAGTTTCAAGAGCCAGTTCAAGAAGGCCGACAAGAGCGGCGCACGCTATGCGCTGATTCTGGGGGACGACGAATTGGCAGGGCGCGTGGTAGGTTGCAAACCGCTGCGCGACGACAGTGAACAACAAAGTGTTGCCTGGGATGCTCTGGCTGAGCATCTGGCTGCCTGCCAGCAGGCCTGAGCAGGCTCTCGATTAGGAGTACGGGGTTAGACATGCAGACCGAAGACGAAGAGATCGCGCAACTGAAGGACTGGTGGGATCGTAACGGCAAGCCTTTGCTGGCCGGTGGCGTACTGGCACTGGTAGCCGTATTCGGCTGGCAGGGCTGGCAGAAGTACCAGGACAATCAGGCGCAAGGGGCCTCGGTGCTTTACCAGCAACTGCTGGAAACCGCGCTGGACCCGGCCGGCAAGCCCGATGCCGCGAAAGTTGCCGAATTGGCCGGCAAGCTCGACAACGAGTTCGGCGGTACCCACTACGCCCAGTACGGCAGCCTGTTCGTCGCCAAGGTCGCCGTCGAGGCTGACCGCCTCGACGATGCCGCTGCAGCGCTGCAGCGCGTACTCGACAAGCCTGCCGACGCCACGCTCGGTGAGCTGGCACGTCAGCGTCTGGCGCGTGTGCTGGCCGCGCAGGACAAGGCCGATGATGCACTGAAACTGCTCGATGCCCAGGTCGAGGATGCCTTCCTCGCCAGCCGTGAAGAACTCAAGGGCGACCTGCTGGTACAGCTGGGTCGCAGCGATGACGCGCACGCTGCCTATCAGAAGGCCAAGGATGCGCTGGCCGAAGATGCCGCTGTTGGCGGTCTGCAGATGAAGCTGGACGACCTGGCAAAAGGGGATGCGTGACGTGATGCGTTGGAAGAATGCCGCACTGCTGGCTCTGGCCGTTCTGGTCGTGGGTTGCAGCAGCAATAGCAAGAAGGAACTGCCGCCCGCCGAACTGACCAAATTCGACGAAGAAGTCGAGTTGCGCACCGAGTGGAGCCGCTCTGTCGGTGACGGTCAGGGCGAAACCTTCAACATGCTGGTACCGGCCATCGATGGCGAGGTGATCTACGCCGCCGACGTCGAAGGCCTGGTCATGGCCATGGACCGCAACAGCGGCAAGGTCATCTGGCGCAAGAAACTCGAAATCCCGGTTTCCGGTGCCATTGGCGTTGGCTACGGCCAGGTGCTGCTGGGTACGCTCAAGGGCGAAGTGATCGCGCTCGACTCCAGCGATGGTGAAGAACAGTGGCGCTCGCGCGTGACCAGCGAAGTGCTGGCTGCGCCGGCCAGCAACGGCGATATCGTCGTGGTGCAGACCCAGGACGATCGTCTGATCGCTTTCGATGCCAGCACCGGTAGCCAGCGCTGGATCGTTGAAAATACTCCGGCCGTACTGACCCTGCGTGGCACTGGCGCTCCGCTGGTGACCAACCGTCTGGTGGTCGCTGGCCTGTCCAGTGGCAAGGTGGTCGCGGTCGACGCCCAACGCGGCCTGCCCGTGTGGGAACAGCGTGTAGCCATTCCGCAAGGCCGTTCCGAGCTGGAGCGCGTGGTAGACATCGACGGCGGCCTGCTGCTGTCCGGTGGCACTGTCTACGCGGTGAGCTACCAGGGTCGAGTCGTGGCCATGGATCTGGAGTCCGGCCGCGTGCTGTGGCAACGCGAGGCATCGAGTTCGGTAGGCGTCGCTCAGGGCTTCGGTAACGTGTACGTCAGCCATGCCAGCGGCACCGTCGAAGGTATCGACGAGCGCAGTGCTTCGGCGCTGTGGAGCAACGATTCCCTGGCGCGCCGTCAGCTGTCGGCACCGCAAGTGTTCTCCAGTTATGTGGCCGTGGGTGATGTGGAAGGCTATCTGCATCTGCTGAGCCAGGTCGATGGCCGTTTCGTCGGTCGTACCCGTATCGACAGTGATGGCCTGCGCGCCCAGCCGTTGGTGGTGGGGGATTGGCTGTACGTCTACGGCAACAGCGGCAAGTTGGTGGCACTGACCATCAAATGAACCGACTATGCTGCATCCAGACCTGAGTCTTGGATGCCGCAGCGCAACAGATTCCGGCCGCTGCCCCTGCAGCGGCCTTTGCATTTTCTGAATTAACTCAAGTGGAGAGCCTGATGGTTCCCGTAATTGCCCTGGTGGGCCGGCCGAACGTCGGCAAGTCCACACTCTTCAACCGCCTGACCCGCAGCCGCGACGCCATCGTCGGCGACCTGTCCGGTCTGACCCGCGACCGCCAGTATGGCGAGGCGAAGTGGCAGGGGCGCACCTATATCGTGATCGACACCGGTGGTATTTCCGGTGACGAAGAAGGCATCGACGCGAAGATGGCCGAGCAGTCGCTGCAGGCCATCGAAGAGGCCGATGCCGTGCTGTTCCTGGTGGACGCGCGCGCCGGCATGACCGCTTCCGACCAGATGATCGGTGAGCACCTGCGTCGTCGTAACAAGCAGAGCTTCCTGGTGGTGAACAAGGTCGACAACCTCGACGTTGACCTGGCCCGCGCGGAGTTCAGTCCCATGGGCCTGGGCGAGCCGTTGGCGATTGCCGGTGCTCATGGTCGTGGCATCACCCAGATGCTGGAAGTGGTGCTCGGCGCCTTCCCCAAGGATGCCGGTGAACCGGAAGAGGGCGCGGAAGAAGAGGAAGAAGTGCTCGAAGGCCAGGAGGCCAAGCGCATTCCCGGTCCGAGCGAGAAGGACGGCATCAAGCTCGCCATCATCGGCCGTCCCAACGTGGGCAAGTCGACCCTGGTCAACCGCATGCTGGGTGAAGAACGGGTCATCGTCTATGACCAGGCCGGCACCACCCGCGACAGCATCTACATCCCGTTCGAGCGTGACGACGAGAAGTACACGCTGATCGATACCGCTGGCGTACGCCGTCGCGGCAAGATCTTCGAGGCCGTGGAGAAGTTCTCCGTGGTCAAGACGCTGCAGGCCATTCAGGACTCCAACGTCGTGGTGTTCGTCATGGACGCCCGCGAGGGTGTGGTCGACCACGACCTCAACCTGCTCGGCTTCGTGCTGGAAAGTGGCCGCGCTCTGGTCATCGCCCTGAACAAGTGGGACGGCATGGATCAGGGTCAGAAGGATTACGTGAAGACCGAGCTGGAGCGCCGGCTGTTCTTCGTCGACTTCGCCGATATCCACTTCATCTCCGCCTTGCACGGCACTGGTGTTGGCCATCTGTACAAGTCGGTGCAGGCCTCGTTCAAGTCGGCCATCACTCGCTGGCCCACCAGCCGCCTGACGCAGATTCTCGAAGATGCCGTCAGCGACCACGCGCCGCCTCTGGTCAATGGTCGCCGCATCAAGCTGCGCTATGCCCACCTGGGGGGCGCCAACCCGCCGCTGATCGTGATCCACGGTAACCAGGTCGACGCGGTCCCGCGTGCCTATTCCCGTTATCTGGAAAATACCTTCCGCCGTGTGCTGAAACTGGTCGGTACGCCGATTCGCATCGAGTACAAGGGCGGCGAGAACCCTTACGAGGGCAACAAGAACAAGCTCACCGACCGTCAGGTGAACAAGAAGCGCCGCCTGATGAGCCACCACAAGAAGGCTGAGAAGAAGCGCAAGGACAAGCGCAAGTAAGCTCTGTCGCAGCGTGCGCGCCGGGGATCACTCGGCGTGCACGGCATAAGCTTCCAACACATTTTCATAAGCGCTGTGGGTGCCGTCTGCAGCGCCCTTCGGCTATTCTCGCGGCTTGCCTTGTTCCTCTTGGAAGTCGCGATGCTCGTCAGCAAACTGCCCAACGTTGGCACCACCATCTTCACGCGGATGTCCCAGCTCGCCCTGGAGACCGGCGCGATCAACCTGTCCCAGGGTTTCCCCGACTTCGACGGGCCGCAGGCGCTGCGTGAGGCCGTGACGCGGCATGTCATGGAAGGGCGCAACCAGTATTCGCCGATGACCGGGCTGCCGAGCCTGCGCCAGCAGGTCGCTGCCAAGATCGCTCGCAGCTATGGCGTGCAGCGTGATGCCGACAGCGAGATCACCATTACCCCAGGCGCCACCGAAGCGATCTTCTGCGCGGTGCAGGCGCTGATTCGTCCGGGTGATGAAGCCATCGTCCTCGACCCTTGTTACGACAGCTACGAGCCGTCGGTGGAGCTGGCCGGCGGGCGCTGTGTGCATGTTCCGTTGGCACTGCCGGATTTCTCCGTGGACTGGCAGCGCCTGGGTGATGCCATCAGCCCGCTTACCCGGCTGATCTTTCTCAACTCACCGCACAACCCCAGCGGTGCTCTGCTGACCCGTGCCGATCTGGACAAGCTGGCCGAGCTGATTCGTGGCCGCGATATCCATGTGATCAGTGACGAGGTCTATGAGCACCTGATCTACGACGGCGCCCGCCATGCCAGCGTGCTGGCCCACGACGAGCTGTATCCGCGCGCCTTCGTGGTCAGCTCCTTCGGCAAGACCTATCACGTCACCGGCTGGAAGACCGGCTACGTGGTGGCGCCGCCAACGCTGACCGCCGAGCTGCGCAAGATTCACCAGTACGTCAATTTCTGCGGCGTGACGCCATTGCAGTTCGGCCTGGCCGATTTCATGGCCGCGCACCCCGAGCATGTCGAAGAGCTGCCAGCTTTCTATCAGGCCAAGCGTGACCTGTTCTGCGACCTGCTGGCGGGTTCGCGCTTCACCTTCACCCGCGCGCCTGGCACCTACTTCCAGCTGGCTGATTACTCGGCCATTCGCCCGGATCTGGACGATGTGGCCATGGCCGAGTGGCTGACCCGCGAGCACGGCGTGGCAGCGATTCCGGTATCGGTGTTCTATCAGTCGGCGCCCAAGGAGATGCGCCTGGTGCGCTTCTGCTTCGCCAAACGCGAGGAGACTCTGCGCGAGGCTGCCGAGAAGCTGTGCGCGGTGTGAGGGCAGGGCGGGTGCAACCCGCCTGTAAGGAGTTGGAGGGTTTCACCCTCCCTACGGCGAGCGAGGCGCCCCAATGAGCGATAAAACCGATCTTGAACTGGCGCTGATCCAGACCACCCTGGCCTGGCACGATCCGGCCGCCAACCGCGAGCACTTCCTGGCATTGCTGGAACAGGCACGCGGCGCCGATCTGGTGATCCTGCCGGAAATGTTCACCACCGGATTTTCCATGGAGTCGGCCGAACTGGCCGAGTCCGAGGATGGCCCCAGCAGCGTCTGGCTGCGTGAGCAGGCGCAGCGTATCGATGCGGTGATCTGCGGCAGCCTGATCATCCAGGCGGCCGACGGCAGTTACCGCAATCGCCTGCTCTGGGCGTGCCCGGATGGCTCTTTGGCGCACTACGACAAGCGTCATCTGTTCCGCATGGCCGGCGAGCACAAGCATTACAGCGCAGGTGACGAGCAGGTGGTGCTGGAGCTCAAGGGCTGGCGCGTGCGCCCGCTGATCTGCTACGACCTGCGCTTCCCGGTCTGGAGTCGCGATGCGGGTGGCACCGATCTTCTGCTGTATACCGCCAACTGGCCGGGGGCGCGTCGCCAGCACTGGAACCGCCTGCTGCCAGCGCGAGCCATCGAGAACCTGTGCTATGTCGCGGCTGTGAACCGCGTCGGCGAGGACGGCAAGGGCCATGGCTATACTGGCGATTCTCAGGTGCTGGATTTCCAGGGCGAGACTCTGCTGGCGGCAGGCGATGGTGATGGTGTGTTCCGCGCCCGGCTGTCGAGCGAGGCACTGGCTGCCTACCGCGAGCGCTTCCCCGCACACCTGGATGCCGATGCCTTCACCTTGAACTGACCAGGAGCTACATGAACATGGACGTACAGCAGAGCAATCCCTTCCAGCCTCCGCAGGCCGACCTGCAGCAGGCCACCACCAATCAGTCGCCGCTCTACAGCGTCGCGGGTGTTGGCCTGGCGACCTTCATCGGCACGCCGCTGGCTGGCGCCTGGCTGCTGGCGCATAACCTGCAATTGCTCGGCCAGGCCCATCGAGTGGCAATGGTCTGGGGTATTTCCGTCTTCCTTCTGGTGGTTACCTTGGTCCTGGCTTTCGTCTTGCCGGAAGAGGTGCCCGCCATGCCGTTCGCCATCGCACAGTTGATGGCGATGATCATGTTTGCCAAGAGCCTCATGGAAGCCGATCTCAAGCTGCATGCCGAGGCCGGTGGTGCGTTTCTGTCCAACTGGCGGGCCGCGGGTATCGGTCTGATGTTCACCCTCGGCCTGGCCGCGCTGATGTTCGCGGTGCTGATGATCTTCGATATCTAAACGTCTTGATTCCCGGATTTGATCCGGGCTACGCATACAAAAACGCCGGGCATTGCCCGGCGTTTTCGTGTTCGGTGCTGAAGAATCAGGCCGCTTGCGACTCGGCCTGGCTCAGGGCGCGGTTCAGCGCGCTGAACAGGGCGCGGAAGCTCGCCGTGGTCAGGTTCTCGTCGATGCCGATGCCATGCAGGGCACGACCGCCATTGACGCGCAGTTCGATGTAGGCCGCCGCCTTGGCATGGGTGCCGGCGCCGATGGCGTGCTCGCTGTAGTCCATGACTTCAACTGCGACCGGCAGCGCAGCCGCCAGCGCTTCCAGCGGGCCTTTGCCGATGCCGCGCCAATGGTGATTTTCACCCCCTTCGACGACCTCCACATCCACTGCGCTGGTGCCGTTTTCTTCCTGCAGGCGATGGCCTTTCAGGGCGTAGGGGCTGCGCGCTTGCAGGTACTCGGTTTCGAGCAGTTGATGGATCTGTGCGGCAGTCATTTCCAGGCCGAGACGGTCGGTTTCACGCTGCACCACCTGGCTGAACTCGATCTGCATGCGACGCGGCAGGCAGATGCCGTACTCCTGCTCGAGCAGGAAGGTGATGCCGCCCTTGCCCGACTGGCTGTTCACGCGAATCACCGCCTCGTAGTCGCGGCCAATGTCGGCCGGATCGATCGGCAGGTACGGCACTTCCCACAGGGCGTCTTCCTTCTGCTGGGCGAAGCCCTTGCGGATGGCGTCCTGGTGCGAGCCGGAGAAGGCGGTGTGTACCAGGTCGCCTACGTACGGGTGGCGCGGGTGTACCGGGATCTGGTTGCAGTCCTCGACCACCTTGCGTACGGCGTCGATGTCGGAGAAGTCCAGCTGCGGATCGATGCCCTGGGTGTAGAGATTCAGCGCCAGAGTCACCAGGCAGACGTTACCGGTGCGCTCGCCGTTGCCGAACAGGCAGCCTTCGACACGGTCTGCTCCAGCCATTACCGCCAGTTCCGAGGCAGCGACGCCAGTGCCACGGTCATTGTGGGTGTGCACGCTGATCAGCACGCTATCACGGCGGTCGACATGGCGGCCGAACCACTCGATCTGGTCGGCGTAGTTGTTCGGCGTGGCGCACTCGATGGTGGCCGGCAGATTGAGGATCAGCTTGTTCGCTGGGGTCGGTTGGAACACGCCGATCACCGCGTTGCACACCTCGACGGCGAAGTCGATCTCGGTGCTGCTGAACACTTCCGGAGAGTACTCGAAGCCCCACTGGGTTTCCGGCGCGGCATCGGCCAGGCGCTTGATGGTGGTGCCGGCGGCCACGGCGATGGCTTTGACGCCGGCCTTGTCCTGATTGAAGACGATCTTGCGGAAGCTCGGCGCGCAGGCATTGTAGTAATGCACGATGGCCTTTTTGGCGCCCTTGAGCGACTCGAAGGTGCGCTCGATAAGATCGTCACGGGCCTGGGTCAGCACCTGAATGGTGACGTCGTCGGGGATGTGGCCACCTTCGATCAGCTCACGGACGAAGTCGAAGTCGGTCTGCGAGGCGGACGGGAAGCCCACTTCGATTTCCTTCAGGCCCACGGCCACCAGACACTTGAAGAAGCGCATCTTCTTCTGCGCATCCATCGGCTCGATCAGCGACTGGTTACCGTCGCGCAGGTCGGTGGACAGCCAGATCGGTGCCTTGTCGATGATCTTGTCCGGCCAGGTGCGATCCGGAATCTGGATCTGGGTGAAGGGGCGATACTTCTTCGACGGGTCTTTGAGCATGGTCATGGTGAAAATCCTTGGGTCCAGACGCCTTGTCTGGGAAACGAATAGGGCGGTCGACGGTGGCCGGATGGCCGCAGGGATTCAGCCCCGCAGTCGCGGGCTGACCAAGCGCAGGCAGCGATGTTGCCGTAGCAGAATGAGGGTATGTGCAGTGTTCATGCAGCCAACCCTAGTGATCTTGATGAAGGCTGGCAAGCATTGCGTGAAAATTGGTAGAAACGATCTTCTACCGCTCTGTCGCGATGTTTTATGGCGCAGCATGGCGCTTGTTTGAAGGAACATTGCGGGGGCGTTTACGGTGAGTCGAAGGCCGGGTATGCCCGGCCTTCGCCCCGTGCTTCAGCCTGGTTGCTGAGCCACCAGGGTCGGGCGCAATTCGCGCATGTCCGCACCGCTCGGATGCTGGAACACGCGTAGGCCGAACTCGGGGAGGATGGCCAGCAGGTGGTCGAAGATGTCCGACTGGATGTCTTCGTAGGCATTCCAGGCGATGGTGTTGGTGAAACAGTAGATTTCCAGCGGCAGGCCATCGGCGGTCGGATTGAGCTGGCGGACCAACAGGGTCATGTTCTGGTGGATGTTCGGGTTGTGGCGCAAGTAGTGTTCGACGTAGGCACGGAAGCTGCCGATGTTGGTAATGCGGCGGGTGTTCACTGCCTCTTTGCCGTGTTCGGCCAGCCTGGTGTTCCAGTCCTGCAGTTCCTGGTCCTTGCGGTCCAGGTACTCATCCAGAAGCATGAAGCGGCGCAGGCGGGCGATTTCCTCGTCGCTGAGAAAATGCACGCTGGTCTGATCCAGGTACAGCGCGCGCTTGATCCGGCGGCCGCCGGACTCCTGCATGCCGCGCCAGTTCTTGAACGGGTCGGTGATGAAGCGCTTGGTCGGGATGGTGGTGATGGTCTTGTCCCAGTTCTGCACCTTCACGGTGTGCAGGGCAATGTCGATCACATCGCCATCGGCGTTGAGCTGGGGCATTTCCACCCAGTCGCCGACGCGCACGATATCGCTGGAAGAAATCTGCACGCTGGCCACCAGTGACAGCAGGGTGTCCTGGAAGATCAACATCAGTACGGCAGCCATGGCGCCGAGACCAGACAGCAGGATCAGCGGCGAGCGGTCGATCAGCGTCGCTACTATCAGGATCGCGGCGATGGCGAAGATGGCGATCTTGATCACCTGCAGGTAGCCCTTGATCGGCTTCAGGTGCGCATTCGGGCGGCGCTGATAGAGGGTGTTGAGAATATCCAGCAGGGCGCCGATGGCCAGTGCGATGGTCAGCACGATGAAGGCGCCGCAGACGTTCTGCGTAACCGTCACCACGGCTTCCGGCATGCCCGGCACTACGGCCACACCGGAGGAGAGCACCAGCGCCGGTACGATATTGGACAGGCGCGTGATGATGCCGCTTTCCTTGATCTGGCCATGGCGGCCAACGGCGGTGGCGCCCACCACGCGGTAGATGGCGCGTACCAGAATGCGTTTGACGATCCAGTTCGACAGCCAGGCGGCAATGATCAGGGCGAGGGTAGCGGTGAGGGTGAGCAGTTCTGGCTGAGTGTTCAGCCAGTCCATCCAGGTGTTGAGCTCATTCGGCATTTCCGGCTCCGAAGCAGGCAGGAGGAAGGGCCGACGCTACAGGGCCGGCCATCTGAGCCGCCGTACCCTAGCAAAAATACTCGGTTAACCCAAACGGCAGCTGTTGCAAGCTGCGTACTCTCAGGGCTTGAACGCGCCGATGAAGATCGCTGGGTCGATCCGCGCGTCGTTGAGGCTGACGTTCCAGTGCAGGTGCGGGCCGGTGGCACGTCCGGTGGCGCCGACCTTGCCGACATGGCCGCCTCGGACGATTTCGTCGCCGAGCTTCACGTCGACCTCGGACAGGTGGCAGAACATGCTGATCAATCCCTGGCCGTGGTCGAGGAACACTGTCTTGCCATTGAAGAAGTAGTCGCCGATGAGGATCACCTTGCCGGCTGCTGGCGCCTTGATCGGGGTGCCGCGGTTGGCGGCGAAATCCAGGCCCGAGTGCGGGTTGCGTTCCTCGCCGTTGAAGAAGCGACGCAAGCCGAATGGGCTGGACAGCGGGCCGTTGACCGGTTTGTCGAACAGCAGGTTGCTCGGCTGGCGTGCGCTGAACTGCCGGTAGGCGCGGGTCTGCTCGGCCAGCTCGCGCTCGATGCGTTTGAGGTTGGCGGCGTTGGGCGTGACCTGCTGCTGGTTCTTGATGGTGATGCGCTGCTCGGTGTAGTGCTTGGCACCCACCAGGAAATTCAGCCTCTGGCCGCCCTCGACCTCTACCTGCTGAGTGCCCGGCTTGACGCTGAGTGGAATGCCGACGATGGCAATCCAGCGCTTGCTTTCTTCATGCACGGTCAGCACCGGCTTGCCCTGATAGCGCACCTTCGGCGCCTGCGCCGGATTACCCAGATCGATCACCGCCACACCACCCGGCACCGGCTTGTCCAGCAGGCGGGTGATGAAGCCTTCGGCATGGGCGGGGAGGGTGAGCGTGAGGGCAATACAGGCCAACAACAATCGCAGCATAGTGGGCATGGAGCTGGGTTTCCGGTTCGAGATCGCGGGCTATGCTGGCGCATATACGCGCCGGTGCAAAGCCCGGCGGACGTCGATGGCCTTTATCAATGTTGCTCGGCAGCCAGTTGTTGCTCCAGCTGTTTGCGCCAGAGGGTGTCGAGTGTCTGCAGTTGCACTGGGCCATACAACGCCGCTGACGCTCCGGTGTGCCAGGCCCAGAGTTGATCGCCGTAGTCGTAATGCCACCATTCGCTGGACAGGTTGCTGAAGCCTTGCGCCGCCATGGCGTTGTAGAGCGTGCGGCGGTTGTCGCGTATCTGCAAGTCACGCTCGCGGTAGTCCGCGAGCTGCTCGAAGTGTGCCGTGGCCGACAGTGGGCTGGCCTCGTCGAAGGCCGTACCCATATCCAGCCAGCGGCCGTCTTCGTCGCACAGGGTGACGTCCACGGCGCCTCCGGTCAGGTGCGGACTTGGCGTGTTGCGGCTGCTGCTGGGCGGCGAGACGAACTGTCGGGTCAGGTGCTCGAGCTGGCGCTCGTCCAGTTTCGGGTAGTACTCGCGGATGGCGTCATACAGGCTGTCGTAAAGGTACTGCTGCACGGCGAACGGGCGCCAGGCATCGAGCACCACCAGATGTATGCCGTGCGGCAGGATTCTGGCTACCTGCAGCAGGCGTTCGAATACAGCCATGCGTGAATAGCATTCGGGCAGCGCATGGCGCACCCCCATGCGGAAATAGGCTGGGTATACGCGCAGCACCCGGCTCAGGCTGAGGGGGTGCAGTGGCTGTTCGTCATCGACGATGGGAATGGCTGCGACGGCTGGCCAGTCCGGCTCGGGCTGCAGCGGGATCGGGGTGGTGAAAGAAGTCATGGCATCAGCTCAGCAGGCGGGGTAACCACAGGGTCAGGGACGGGAAGATGATCAGCAGGTAGAGCACCCCGAGCGCCATCAGCACGAACGGCCAGATACCCTTGAACATCTCGATGATGTCCAGCTTGCTGATTGTCGCGACGATGAACAGGCAGGCTCCCATGGGGGGCGTGATCATGGCGATGGTGATGTTGAGGGTAAAGATCAGCCCCAGGTGTACCGGATCCACGCCGGCGGCCAGGGCCACCGGGACGATGATCGGTGTCAGCAGCATCAGCACCGAGACTTCTTCCATGACCATGCCGCAGATGAAGATGATGGCGCTGATCACCAGCAGGATCAGGGTCGGCGAGTCGCTGAACGGCCCCAGCAGCTCGGCGAAGGCGCTGGCGACCTGGGTGTAGTTGAGTAGCCAGTTGACCACAGACGCGGCGGCGATGATGGCGTAGATACTGCCGGTCAGGCGCACGGTTTCACGCAGCGAGGCCCAGAAGCCCTGGAGCGAGAGTTGGCCGCGCAACAGTCCGATCACCGCGACGTAGAGCACGATGAGGGCGCCCGACTCGGTCGGGGTGACGACGCCCAGGACGATGCCGGCGACGATCAGCACCGGCGCCACCAGCGCGGTTGCTGCACCGGAGAGGGCGGCGAACATTTCGCTCCAGGCCGGTTTGGCATGGCGTGTCTGCAGGCCGGCCTTGTGCGCATAGATTGCGTTCATCGCCATGAAGCCCAGTGCCAGCAACAGGCCTGGCATCACGCCCGCGAGGAAGAGTTCACCGACCGACGTGTTGGTCAGCGAGGAGTAGAGAATCATGAAGATGCTCGGCGGGATGATCGGACCGATCAACGAGCTGCCAGCAGTCAGGCCGGCGGCGAATTTGCGCGAGTAGCCTTCCTTTTCCATCGTGGGCACCAGCAGTGAGCTGAGCGCCGAGGCATCGGCGGCAGCCGAGCCGTTGACACCTGCGAAGAACACGCCGGCCACCACGTTGACGTGACCGAGGCCGCCACGCAGGTGGCCGACCATGGCATTGGCCAGGCGTATCAGGCGTGGGGTCATGCCGGAGGTGTTCATCAGGTTGCCAGCGAGAATGAACAGCGGAATGGCCATCAGCGAGAAGATGTCCATGCCGCCGAAAAAACGCTGCGGCAGGATGTTGATGAACAGGTTGACGTCGACGAACAGGAAGCCGACCAGAGCAGTCAGCAGCAGGCAGAAGAACAGCGGCAGGCCCAGCAGCAGGTTGACGACGAAGGCGAGAAGCATGGCAACACCCATCATGGTTGCACGCTCCCAGTTGTTTCATCGGTGTCGGATGCCGCCGGCCAGGGGCCGCGCAACAGGATCAGCAGCGTCAGCAGGCTGAAGCCGACAGGCAGGCTGAGCAGCGGCCAGGTCCGGCTCACGCCCAGACCCAGGCTGCGAAAGCGCCCGGCATCGAGCGCATAGCGCAGGCTGACCCAACTGGCGAATGCGAAGAAGGCGGTGGCTGCCAGCCATTGATAGAGGCGTACCCAGCGCGCCAGATGCGCAGGCAGGCGCTCTTCCAGCAAATTGATGCGCATGTGGCCGCCATCGACCCACAGGGCGCCCAGCACCAGCATGACGCTGCCGATGATCAGGTAGCGGGCCATCTCATCCAGCCAGATCGGTGCGCTACCGAGCAGGTAGCGGGCGAATACGCCGTAGATGAGCAATAGCAGGTCGAGCAGTAACAAAAGGGCGCCGAGATTGAACAGCAGGGCGCGCACACGTTTGATGAACGCAGGCATGGTGGCTCCGAGGCGAAGACTGGGCCGCGCCCTGTTCAAGCAGGGCGGGCCGTGGCAGACGGTGGGTTACTGGACGGTGCTCAGCCCGACGTCCTGGAGTGCCTTGTCAATCCAGCCGGCATCGATGCTCTGTTCCCTGAGCCAGCTCAGGTAGGCCGGTTGGCCCTGACTGCGAAATGCCTGCAGATCCTCGGTCGAAGGTTCGATGATTTCCATGCCCTTCTCCTTGAGGAAGGCCAGTTCCTTTTCCTGCTGTTGGGCAATCGCCTCACGATTCAGGCGTGTGGCCTCCAGCGCTGCATCGGTGAGCGCCTTGCGATCCTTTGCCGAGAGCGAGTCGAGCATTGCACCGTTGGCCACCAGGAACTGGTCGGAATACTGGATGTTGGCCAGGGTCAGGTATTTCTGCACCTGATAGAGGCTGCCGAGGATGATGTACGAGGTCGGGTTCATTTGTCCGTCGGCTACACCGGAGCGCAGCGCCATGTAGAGCTCGGTCCACGGAATGGGCGTGCCGGAGGCACCGAAGGATTCATACAGGGCGACCTGGCTGGGGTCCATCGCGCGAAAGCGCAGGCCCTTGAAGTCCGCCGGTGCCGCGATTGGCTTCTTGCTGTTGGTGAAATTGAGGAAGCCGCCTTCCTCGACCACTGCCAGCAGTTCCGTGCCCGTGCGCTGTTTGAATTCCTGCTTGGCGGCCTGCCAGTAGGTGCCTTGGTCGAAGAAGCTGTGGGCAGCCTGGGCGTCCTTGAACATGAATGGAATGGCGCTGACGTAGATCTCCGGGAACAGCGGGGCGATGCCGGCAAAAGAGGCCACGTTGAGTCCCGGGCCGCTGATCACCTGTTCCATGCGTTGTTCTTCTTCACCGAGCATGCTGTTGGGGTAGAGCTTGATTTCCAGCTCGCCACCGCTCTTTTCCTCGACCAGACGCTTGACGTTGCTGGCGAACAGGTGAACCGGGTTTTTCTCCAGGTCGGCCGCGCCGTTGTAGCTCATGTTGATGACGGTAGCCGCCTGGGCGAGGGACGCGCTCAAACCCATGGCGGTGAGCAACAGGCCAGTGCCGAAATGGCGGCCGAGATTGCCGAACAGAGTCGTTTGCATATTGTTTTCCTTATGGCAGGACTAGGGTAGAGAAGGGCGCAGACTGCTTGGTTCTTATAGGAAAAGCGAAGCTTTGGCGCAGGAGCAGGGACACGCTAGCCGTTGTCGTGTTGACTATTCAAGTCGATGGGTGATGCATGAAAGTCAACACCTGGACGGCGCTGTCAGGCGCTGCGAGCCAGCCCCGGCGCATCGCCGCTGAAGAAGCGCATGCTTTTGCGCAGGTGCTCCAGGCAGGCCAGGCTGGCCACCGTCAGCTCACGCCCCTGGTGGCTGAGAATGCGCGCGCGGGCATCGCGCAGTGCCGGGTTTGCCATGGGCAGTCGGCGGATGCTGCCGGCTTGCAGCTCATGGCTGACGGTCAGCTCCGGCATGAAGGCCACGCCAATGCCGGATTTGACGAAGTTGGTGAGCACGGCCACCGAGTTGGTACGAAGCTTGGGGCGCAGCTCCATGTGCTCCAGCTGCGCCACCATCACCGCCAGCTGGCCCATGCCGGTGCTGCTGTGGATCAGCGCCAGGGCTTCGCCGCGCAGCTCGGTCATCGATACGGCACCGCGATGGCTGGCCAGGCGATGCTGCGGCGGGATGATCAGGTCGAGTGGCTGGCGGGTGTCGACATGCACCGTCAGGGCTTCGTCCTCGATCGGTGCATAGACCAGTGCGAGGTCGACGGCATCTTCCTTGAGCAGGCCAACGGCCTCGTTGGCACCCGCCATCTGTACTTCCAGGTCGATGCCGGGATAGCGCAGGATGAAGCTCTGCAGCGGCTGCGAAATCAGGTCGGTGATGAAGCCTTCACCGACCGCGATGCGGACGCTGCCCTGACGCAGCCCCTGGAGGTCGCAGAGGCGTGACAGCACGCCCTGCTCGTTGGCGCGCTGCTGGCGGAAGTGGGCGACCAGCATGTTGCCGGCCTCGGTGGGAATCACACCTTGTGGCGTGCGTTCCAGCAGGCGAATTTCCAGTTCCTCTTCCAGCGCGCTCAGTTGTCGGCTGATGGCCGACGGATCGATGTTCAGGTGTTGGGCGGCTTTGCGCAGGGAGCGAAAGTGCACGACCTCATTCAGGTAGGCGAGGGCGCGCTGGCTCAGGCGGGACATCGGCAGGGTCTCCGGCGGCAGTCAATCCAGTAGCGACAGCGTCGCCGGTTGTATGTGGTTGTCTTCGACGCGTACATCCAGTTCGCCCTCGCTCAGGCGCGCCTTGAGGCGCTGGCCCGGCCGGGTCTGTGAGGCGCTGCGCACGGCGTGGCCACGTTCGTCGAGGAGGATGCTGTAGCCACGGCCCAGGGTGGCCAGTGGGCTGACGATCTGCAGTTGCGCGGCCAGGGCGCCCAGTTGCTGACGCTGGTTGCGCAGCTGACCTTGCATGGCACGCGGCAGGCGCGTGGCCAGGCCATCCAGACGCTGGCGCAGCAGGGCCAGGTTGCGCCCCGGATGCTGCGCGGCGAGGCGTGCATCGAGACGGGCCAGGCGCTCGCGTTGATTGGCCAGTTGCTGGTTGAAGGCGCGGCGCAGGCGCATGTCCAGGTCGTCCAGGCGCTGGGCTTGCTGGCGCAGGCGTTCGCCAGGGTGGCGCAGGCGTCGGCTCGTTCCTTCCAGGCGTAGACGCTCGCGAGCCAGGCGTCCTTGCATGTGCAGGACCAGGCGGCGTTGCAGGTTGTGCAGGCGCTGCACCAGTTCGCTGCTGTCCGGGGCCAGCAGTTCGGCGGCGGCTGAAGGCGTCGGCGTGCGCACGTCGGCAACGAAATCGGCGATGGATACGTCCGTCTCGTGGCCCACGGCGCTGACGATGGGCGTGACGCAGGCGGCCACGGCGCGAGCAACGGCTTCCTCGTTGAAACACCAGAGGTCTTCCAGCGAGCCGCCGCCACGGGCCAGGATCAGTGCATCGAAACCCTGCGCGTCGGCGCGCTGCAGGGCGCGGACGATCTGCGCGGTGGCGTCACGGCCCTGCACGGCGGTGGGGATCAGGTTCAGCTCCACCTGCGGCGCGCGCCGGCGGAATACGCTGATGATGTCGCGGATCACCGCACCGGTGGGTGAGGTGACGATGCCGATACGCTTGGGGGGTGACGTCGATGTTGCCGCGGGTGGCGTTGGAGTACGGGCAGACGATGTGCGCGCGATCCACCAGGGTTTGTGCGGCTTCTTGGGTCAGGCCGGGCAGGCTGATGCGCAGTTCCACTTCGATGCCGAAACCGGTGGGGATGGCGCCGATGCCGACGGTGCCTTCGATGAAGGTGTCAGCCGGGATGCTCAGCTTGTCGCGGGCGGCGACGAATTTCAGGGCGCCGAGGAAGCAGGCGGAATAACCGGCAGCGAACAGTTGCTCCGGGTTGGTGCCATTGCCGCCGGCGCCGCCGAGTTCTTTCGGGGTGGTCAGGGCGATGTCGAGGATGCCGTCGGAGGAGACAGCGCGGCCTTCACGGCCACCAAAGGCTTCAGCGGTTGCGCGGTACAGAACGTTTTCGATAGTCATGGCATTGATCCTTGTCGGTGGGGTGGTGATGGATTGGCTTGCTAATCTTTTGTGCGCTAACCGTTTCCATGGAGCGAACTATATTGCGCAAAACATTAGNGCGGCTACTACCGAGGTACCCGGCGAGTCTGGGGTGGACGATCCGAAGTCAGGAAGGTGCTCTACATGGCTACGCTGTCGGCCATTCGCAGCCACAACGAGGTCGTGTACAGCTTCTACCGGCGACTTAAGGAACAGGGGAAACCAGGCAAAGTAGCGGTCGTCGCCTGCATGCGGAAATTGCTTACCATCCTCAATGCGATGCTCCGTGATCAGGCTCATTTCAGGTCTCAAGTGGCTTGACGCTGAACACGGTTGCTCGCCCGTAAGGGGCGAAACCCATCAAGCCAGGCGGCGTGCTAATGGAGAGTGCCAAGTCATCGAAAGCTCACACGTAATTGCCAGTTCGGTGTCAAGCGTATTCTCCCCGCGAAAATGCGATGTACCAAAAAGAAACCCGCCATCAGGCGGGTTTCTTCATTCCGGCTGGCTGTCAGGCGCCGGTAGCCGAACGCGGAGCGACCGGCTGGTTGTCGTTGGAGATGGTCACCTCCACACGACGGTTCTGTGCGCGACCGGAGTCACTGGAGTTGTCCGCGACCGGATACTCCTTGCCATAACCCTGGGCGACGATGCGCGTCGGCTCCACGCCAGCGCGAATCAGTGCGCGACGTACGGACTCGGCGCGACGTTCGGACAGGCCCTGGTTGTAGCTGGCCGAGCCGACGCTGTCGGTATAACCCTCGACGATCACCTGACGCTCCGGGTTTTCCTGGAGGAAGCGCGCCAGTTGGGTGACGTTGGGCAGTGCGCTGCTCTTGAGTTCGGCCTTGTTGAAGTCGAACAGGACGTCACCGAAGGTCACCAGCGTGCCGCGTTCGGTCTGCTTGGCGTTGAGGCTGTTCTGCAGCTTGCGGATTTGCGCATCGCGAGCATCGAGCAGGGCCTGGGCGCGCTGCGCCGAGGAATTCTTCAGCTCGGCTTCGGCATTGCGCAGGACGATGGTCTGCTTGGCCACCTCGACGCGCTTGTTGGTCAGGTAGGCCAGTTGGTCGACCTTCTTCTCGTCTTCCTCTTCCATGTAGGCCTTGTCGGCCTTGTTCAGCCATTCCTGGGCTTCCTTGGTTTCCAGCGCTGCGACCTTGCTCGCCTGCGGATCGCTCTGCAGGGAGGAGAAGTTGCTACGCGCCGACTCCAGGTTGGCATTGGGCTGGTGCGAGCAAGCGGCCAGGCCGACGCTCAGGGCAAGAAGGGCGGGGATCATCACGTGTTTACGCATGGCGTTCATCCTTTGATCTGTCAGCGAATGGGTGGGGTGCATGGCGCTCACTGAGCGTTACGCATGCCTTCCTCACGCAGTTCCTGAACACCCTGACGGGCGTCTTGCAGTGCCTGCTCGGCTTTGGCGGCCTGGGCCTTGCGCTCGGCGAGTCGGGCGTCCCACTCAGCCTGTTCAGCCAGGCGGCGGGCCTTCTCGTACTCTTCCTCATGCATGGCCAGTTCGGCTTCTTTGAGCTTGTCCTGCGCGGACTTCATTTCCACGGCGGCAAACTCGGTACCGCCTGCGCTGATTGCCGAGTTCACGGCAGACTGCGTCACGGCGTATTGTTCGCTGGGCGGGTTACCCGCACAGCCAGCGAGTACCAGGCTGCTACCCAGTGCCAGGGCGGTCAGTTTGATCCCGTGCAGGCGGCTGCGTGGGGCTTTCTCGGTATGGGTCTTCATGGCGGCTAACTCCATTTGAAACACTCCTATGAACGACGATATCCGTGGCAATTGGTCCATCGTGCTGCTCGTCTACCAAGGGTCTTGGCGATATTGGCGTGCCACGATGGCCTGCAGTTGGGACCCGCTCGTTTTTCGAATGGTTCAGAAAAAAAGACAGTTAGCTCATGATTTTTTTGATGACCGATCAGTCAGTTAATCGCTGCTCTGGTAGCCCTTGAAGCGGGCGGTGAGGTTCGTCAGGAAACCTCAATCCATTATGGATACTGGGTTTTGAGCTGTTGGCAGGCTGGTGGCGGGCGCGACAAAGGCGCCCCTGGAACGTCCAGGTTCGCTGTCGCTGTTGCGTTAAGCAGCTTGGATATTCGACGTTCAGGCTCTAAGCAAGCGAATTTGAACGATATATCGAACGAGCGAGCGCCTTTCCAACATCAGTGGCTCGTATCCTTGCCCATTTCACTGAGCTCACGCAGGTATTTGCGCGACAGCGCCAGAAAGCGCGGTGTTGGCCCTATATCCTCGTAGAGCGGGTCGCCTTGTTCGTCCAGTGCCACGACCTTGCTGCCGCGCACATAGGGCAGGCTGGCCTCGAGTTCCTCAAGCGCCGCACCGATCAGCTCGCCTAGCAGTTCCTCGCTGTGGTGCTTGGGGTACATCTCGGTGAGCGCCGCCAGGCGAGCGGCCGACTCGACATCCAGGTGAATGTGATAACGGGTTGGGGTCAGGTGCCCCTTGGCATTCTGTTCCCAGTGTTTTGCCAGTTCGCGAATTCTCATGTCGTCACTCCTCACGGGTGGCGCAGCTGATGCCGGCTAGCGCATCCACTGCCCCTGTCAGTAAGCCTAGTCCCAGCACGCATGCCTGCCTGGGTACGCGTCGCACCCTTGTAAGAAGTTGGCGTGCTGTGCACTCTGTTGACACTGAACAGGATAAGGAGTGCGACATGGCGGAAATCGATGCGCGCCTGCGTGAAGAGGTGCACCTGCTCGGCGAACTGCTCGGGCATACCATCAGCACCCAATTGGGCGACGAGTTTCTCGACAAGATCGAACGCATACGCAAGTCGGCCAAGGCCGGTCGTCGTGGCTCTGCCGCGGGTGCCGAGCAGTTGACCAGCACCCTGGGGGACTTGGGTGACGACGAACTGTTACCAGTGGCACGGGCCTTCAATCAGTTTCTCAACCTGGCCAACATCGCCGAGCAGCAGCATCGCGTGCGTCGCCGCCGTGCCGGTGAGCCCGAGCCGTTCGAATTGCGCGTGCTCGACGAGCTGCTCGAACGCCTGCTCGCCGCCGGGCAGGGCAGCGATGAACTGGCGCGCCAGCTGGGGCGCCTGGACATCGAACTTGTGCTGACTGCGCACCCGACCGAAGTGGCGCGACGTACTTTGATCCAGAAATACGATGCCATCGCCGCGCAACTGACGGCACTGGATCACAGCGATCTGTTGCCAACAGAACGTGAACGTATTGCCCAGCGCCTGCAGCGGCTGATCGCCGAGGCCTGGCACACCGAAGAAATCCGCCGCAGCCGGCCCAGTCCGGTGGACGAGGCCAAATGGGGCTTCGCCGTCATCGAGCATTCGCTGTGGCAGGCTGTGCCGCAGTTCCTGCGCCGCGCCGATCAGAGCCTGCAGGCTGCCACCGGCCTGCGCCTGCCGTTGGAGGCCGCGCCGATTCGTTTCGCCTCGTGGATGGGCGGCGACCGTGACGGCAACCCCAATGTCACCGCGCGCGTGACCCGCGAGGTATTGCTGCTGGCGCGCTGGATGGCCGCCGATCTCTATCTGCGCGACATCGACAATCTGGCTGCGGAGCTGTCCATGCAGCAGGCCAGTGACGAACTGCGTGCGCAGGTAGGCGACAGTGTCGAACCCTACCGCGCATTGCTCAAGCAGCTTCGTGAGCGTCTGCGCGAAACGCGCAGCTGGGCGCAGCAGGCGCTCACTGCCGAGGTGGCGCCCAGTGCTGCAGTGTTACGTGACAACCATGATCTGCTGGCGCCGCTGCAGCTCTGCTACCAGTCGCTGCATGCCTGCGGTATGGGCGTCATCGCCGATGGTCCGCTGCTCGATTGCCTGCGTCGAGCAGCCACTTTCGGCCTGTTTCTGGTCCGCCTCGATGTTCGCCAGGATTCCGCCAGGCACGCTGCGGCGATGTCGGAAATCACCGATTACCTGGGCCTCGGTCGCTACGCCGAATGGGACGAGGAGACGCGCCTGAGCTTCCTCCAGCGCGAGCTGGAAAACCGCCGGCCACTGCTGCCAAGCGACTATCGCCCTTCGGCCGATACTGCCGAAGTGCTGGCGACTTGCCGTGAGGTGGCCGCAGCTCCTGCCGCATCGCTGGGCTCCTACGTGATTTCCATGGCCGGTGCCGCCTCCGACGTGCTGGCCGTGCAACTGCTGCTGAAAGAGGCCGGGTTGCGCCGACCGATACGGGTGGTGCCACTTTTCGAAACCCTGACCGATCTGGATCATGCCGGGCCGGTGATCGACCGCCTGCTGGGGTTGCCCGGCTATCGCGCGCGCCTGCATGGCCCGCAGGAAGTGATGATCGGTTATTCCGATTCGGCCAAGGACGCCGGTACAACCGCCGCAGCCTGGGCGCAGTACCGTGCCCAGGAGGAATTGGTGCGTCTGTGTCGCGAGCATCAGGTCGAACTGCTGCTGTTCCACGGTCGCGGTGGCACCGTTGGCCGTGGTGGTGGCCCTGCTCACGCGGCCATCCTGTCGCAACCGCCCGGCTCGGTGGCGGGGCGTTTCCGCACCACCGAGCAGGGGGAAATGATCCGCTTCAAGTTCGGTCTCCCGGATATCGCCGAGCAGAACCTCAATCTCTATCTCGCAGCAGTGCTGGAAGCCACGCTGCTGCCGCCACCGGCGCCGGAACCGAGCTGGCGGGCGATGATGGATTGCCTTGCCGATGTCGGGGTGAAGGCCTATCGCGGGGTGGTGCGCGAGCATCCACAGTTCGTCGAATATTTCCGCCAGGCCACGCCGGAGCAGGAGCTCGGGCGCTTGCCGCTGGGCAGTCGTCCGGCCAAGCGGCGCGAAGGCGGCGTTGAGAGCTTGCGGGCGATCCCGTGGATCTTCGCCTGGACACAGACGCGTCTGATGCTGCCGGCTTGGCTCGGCTGGGAGCAGGCATTGGGGCAAGCCCTGCAAGGCGGTGATGCTGAGCTACTGAAAAGCATGCGCGAGCAATGGCCGTTCTTCCGTACGCGCATCGACATGCTGGAGATGGTCCTGACCAAGGCAGACGCCAGTATTGCCGCCCTCTATGACGAGCGTCTGGTCGAACCGGCGCTGCAGGCGCTGGGGGCGCAGTTACGCGACCTATTGTCGCAGGCGTGTGCTGCCGTGCTGGAACTGACCGGTCAGTCGCGTTTGCTCGCGCACAACCCGGAAACCCTGGAATCGATCAGCGTGCGCAACACCTACCTAGACCCGCTGCACCTGTTGCAGGCTGAGCTGCTGGCGCGCTGCCGGCAACGTGAACAGGCGCCGGAGAGCCCTCTCGAACAGGCCTTGCTGGTCAGCGTTGCCGGTATTGCAGCGGGCTTGCGCAACACGGGGTGAAGGGCAGCGGGCACTGGTGGACAACTGCCTGACCTGCGCCGCGAAGCAGGTCCAGGCCGCCGGGAGGAGGGTTTTTATCCGACTTTTGGCGGCTTGTGCGCCTGGGGTGCGCTGTGTATCTTGAGCAGCCTTTTGGCCGCTACGGCTGCCGCACTACATTCAAGAGATTGGCCCCACGAGGCGAGTCCGACCGATTACTACATAACTCTTGAGGAGCACATCGATGCGCGTGATTCTGCTGGGGGCGCCCGGTGCCGGCAAAGGTACCCAGGCTCGCTACATCACCGAGAAATTCGGCATTCCGCAAATCTCCACTGGCGACATGCTGCGTGCTGCGGTCAAGGCTGGCACCGAGCTTGGTCTGAAGGCCAAGAGCGTGATGGACGCTGGTGGTCTGGTCTCCGACGACCTGATCATCAATCTGGTCAAGGAGCGCATCGCTCAGGCCGACTGTGCCAATGGCTTTTTGTTCGATGGTTTCCCGCGCACCATTCCGCAGGCCGAAGCGCTGCGTGATGCTGGCGTCGCTCTGGATCACGTGGTTGAAATCGCCGTGGAAGACGAGGAGATCGTCAAGCGTCTGTCTGGCCGCCGTGTTCACCCGGCTTCCGGCCGCGTCTACCACACCGAGTACAACCCGCCAAAGGTTGCCGGCAAGGACGACATCAGCGGTGAAGAGCTGGTTCAGCGCGAAGACGACAAGGAAGAAACCGTGCGTCATCGCCTGTCCGTCTACCACTCGCAGACCAAGCCGCTGGTGGACTTCTATCAGAAACTCTCCGCTGCATCCGGTACCCCGAAATACAGCCATATTCCGGGTGTCGGCAGCGTCGAAGAGATCACCGCGAAGACTCTGGCGGCTCTGGACTGAGTTCAGATCTCCAGCTGTCATCATGACAAGGCCCCGCAAGGGGCCTTGTTCGTTTATGGAACCTGATACGTTCAGGTCGCTCTCAAGCATGGCCGCGCAACGTGTGCCGGCTAGTATCGACGATGCAGCCTCCGGCCTGCGTCGGGGCGTGTCGATAACCTATAAGGAAGAGGGCATTCAATGACCGAGAAACGCATCTGGCTGGGCCTTGCGGTATCGCTGCTGGCCACTCCGCCGGCATTTGCCGACACCGCGACGAATTGTTCCGTCGCCGAATTCACCATGGGCTTGCGCTTTCAGCAGCAGTCCGCGGAAATCCAGGCGTTGCAGTTGCAGGCCTACAACATCGCCACGGAGAAACTCGACAAGGCTGTGGCGGCGGCGAAGGATCCATCGAAGCTGGCTATCGTCACCGATCTCGATGAAACCGTGATCGACAACAGCGCCCTGCTGGCGCGCGATCTGGCCAACTGTCACCAGTACGACGCCTGGGACACCTGGCTGCCGTGGGAGCGTGACGGCACTCCCGTGCTGATCCCAGGTGCGAAGAAATTCCTCGAGCACGCCGACACGCTCGGCGTGACCATCCGCTACATCTCCGACCGCGCCGACGAGCAGAAGAAGTACACCCTGGCCACGCTGAGCAAGCTGGGTCTGCCGCAGGTGTCGGAGGAGAGCGTGCTGCTGCTCGGGCCGCCCAAGGTCGAGCGCCGCGCCATCGTCAGCGCCGATCATCAGATCATCCTGCTGCTGGGTGACACGCTGCATGATTTCGACGCACGCTTCCGCAAGACACCGCTCGACGCACAGCGCAATACCGTTGCCGAAGAGTCGGACAAGTGGGGCGTCGAGTGGATCGTGTTCCCCAATGCCGGCTACGGCACCTGGTCCAAGGCGCCGCTCAAAGGCTGGGATGCCGAGCCGGTGGTCGAGCCCTGGTAAGAGCCTGTTCAAAGTCTGCTGCGCGTCGGCCCTGCCGCGTTAAAAACAGGCTCGGACAGTGACTTGTCACTGAACGTCCGCAGGACGGCCCGCAGGGCGAGCGCAGCGAGTAATGCTCATGTACAAAAGTACAGTCGCCCGCGACTCCGACCGTTCCTCGCCTGTTTGATTCGCTGGCGCTCACCCTTCGGGCCAGCCTTCGGCTGTTACTCCCGTTGGTCGTTGCGCCTTGCATTGCTCTAGCTCGCGAGACTTTGAGCAGGCTCTAAGGGCGCCCGTCGGTCGCTCTGCGCAAGTCAGGCGCCGTCATGGCGCTGGAAAAAATGTTGTCGAGCCGGTCTAATGCCGGCTCTTTTTCTTCAGCTGTCCGAATGCAATGACCACTCTCCTGGCCCTCGATACCGCTACCGAAGCCTGCTCCGTCGCGCTGCTGCACGATGGTCGCGTGCTCAGCCACTACGAAGTCGCCCCGCGCATGCACGCGCAGCGCCTGTTGCCGATGATTCAGCAACTGCTGGGAGAGGCGGGTATCGCCGCATCGGCGCTGGATGCCATCGCCTTCGGCCGTGGCCCTGGTGCATTCACTGGTGTGCGCATCGCTATCGGCGTGGTGCAGGGGTTGGCCTTTGCCCTGGATCGACCGGTGCTGCCGGTCTCCAATCTCGCCGTGTTGGCTCAGCGTGCGCTGCGTGAGCAGGGCGCGACCCAGGTCGCAGCTGCCATCGATGCACGCATGGACGAAGTCTATTGGGGCTGCTACCGCGCCGAGGCTGGCGAGATGCGTCTGCTCGGTCAGGAGGCAGTGTTGCCGCCGGAGCAAGCCGAGGCGCCGCGTGGCAGCGAGGGCGAGTGGTTCGGCGCCGGCACCGGTTGGGGCACCTTCGCCGCGCGTATCGCCCTCACGCCAACGAGCATGGATGGCAGCATGCTGCCACATGCCGAAGACCTGCTGAGCCTGGCCCGCTTTGCCTGGGCGCGTGGCGAGGCGGTGCCCGCTGATCAGGCGCAGCCGGTGTACCTGCGTGACCAGGTCGCCACGCCGAAAGCGCCGCCGGCATGACAACTGGTCGGATGCCTGGCGTCAGAATCCCCTTGGCATTTGCCAAGGACGATGCCCGCCGCTACATTGCCAGCACTGTCCCTTGTTCAGCCGAGCCCACCGAGCAGTCCTAGATGCGGATCGACGGTTACCTACCTTCCTACTCGCCAGATCGCGGCCCCCGTTCGGGCACCGCGGTCACGCCCTATCGTGAGGCGCAGCGGGAGGTCGAGGCTCAGCGCGAACAGCCGGCTGCCCCGGCCAGCAGCCAGGGTCTGGAGCAGACACCGCAGATTCGCCGTGTGCAGGCCAGCAGCAGTAACACCGATAGCCTGCCGACCCGCTCGCAGGACCTCGGTTATCAACAGCCTACGCTGAGTAACCGTGCCGCTCAGGCGCTGGCCAGCTACAGCACCACCGCCGCTTACGCCAGCGAGTACGATGCGCAGGAAGTGCTCGGGCTCGATCTCTACGCGTAACCCCGTTTCACGCCCTCTCAGCCAGGTCCGCTAAACAGATCGATGAGCGCTGCGCTTCCCTATTACCTTGGTTGTCCGTCCTGGAGCGAAGCTGCCTGGCGAGCCACGCTGTATCCGCAGGATACCCGGCCAACCGAGTTTCTCAGCCGCTACACCGAGGTGTTCAACGCGGTGGAAGGCAACACAACGTTCTACGCCAGGCCCAGCGAGCAAACGGTGGCGCGCTGGGCGCAGGCGATGCCGATGCACTTTCGCTTCTGCGCCAAGTTGCCGCGAGACATCAGTCATAGCGAGGATCTCTGCCAGCAACTGGATGAGGTCACGCAGTTTCGCCAGTTGCTGGCGCCGCTCGGCGAACGGGTAGCGCCTTACTGGCTGCAGCTGCCGGCCAGCTTCGGACCGTCGCGGTTGGCGGAGCTGGCGGCGTTCATCGAGCATTGGGGGGACTGGTCTCTGGCGATAGAAGTGCGCCACCCGGAATTCTTCGCCAAGGGCGATGCCGAGCGCGTGCTCAATCGCCTGCTGCACGAGCGTGGTATCGAGCGTATCTGCCTGGATTCGCGTGCGCTGTTCAGCTGCGATTCGCAGGAGCCCGCCGTGTTGTATGCGCAGGGGAAGAAACCGCGCCTGCCGACTCGGCCCACTGCGTTCAGTCAGGGCCCGCAGTTGCGCTTCATCGGTCATCCCGAGTTACTGGCCAACGACCCCTTCATGCAGCCCTGGCTGGATAAGGTCGCCGGTTGGATCGAGCAGGGGCTGTCCCCCTACGTATTCGCTCACACCTCGGATAACCGCCTGGCACCTGAGCTGGCGCGGAGGTTTCATGAACAATTGATGCTGCGGCTGCCAGGCTTGCCCGAACTGCCGGTATTGCACACGGAACCGGAACTGGAGCAGCTCGGCTTGCTCTGATGGAGGATGAATATGCTGATACGGATAATCGGCCGTTTGCTGTTGCTCTCCCTGCTCTTGGGCGCAGCGCTACTGGTGGCTCTGTGGCGCGGATGGCTGGATGTAGCGCCGCGCTTCAACCCCTGGGCGCCGCTGGATGTTCGAGAGGTGCCGAATCTGCTGACCCCTTTCAAGCTCTGGCGTTTGAGCGAGGATCGCGAGTTGTGCGACCTGGCGCTGGCGACGTCCGGGCTGCGTTTCATCCGTCTGGCCGACAGCACGCCACACCCGGGCTGCCCGGTGGAGAACGCCGTGCGCATCCAGGGTGCCAGCGTTGGCCTGAGCAGTAGCTTCATGGCCACCTGCTCGCTGGCGGTGAGTTTTGCCCTGTTCGAGCGACATGGGCTGCAGCCGGCTGCGCAGGCGGTGTTCGGCCAGCCGGTGACCCGCGTCGAGCATGTCGGCAGCTTCGCCTGTCGCAGCATTGCCGGTAGTCAGCGGCCCAGTCAGCATTCCTATGCCAACGCGCTGGATATGGTCGGCTTCCGTCTGCGTGACGGCCAGCACATCGGCGTGCTGCGTGACTGGCCGGGGCAGGGCGACAAGGCACGCTTTCTGCGCCTGGTGCAGCAAGCGGCCTGCGACACTTTCAACCTGACGCTGGGGCCGGACTACAACACCGCCCATCGCGATCACTTTCATGTGGATATGGGTATGTGGCGGATGTGTCGCTAGCGCGGGATGTCACGGATCAACTGGCGGTCGGGCGGCTTTGCGTAGGGTGTGCCGTGCGCACCGAGCAAGCACCACAGTATTCCCGGTGCGCATGGCGCACCCTACCCGCATGCCTGCCTGGCGCGACTAGCGCTTGGCCAACAGCAGATCGGCCGCCTGCCCGCTGCGACCATCGGCGAACTCGAACCGGCCTAGCTGGGCGATCCGGTCGTAAGCGCCCAGGGCGATGCTGACGTCGCGGGCGCGCAGGTCGATGGTGCTGACGCCTGCTTCGCCGAGTGTCTGCAACTGCTGGCGGCCCTGGGCATCGAAACGCAGCAGACGCAGCTGGTCGAATACCGCGTCGGCCGCATCGATACGGCCGTCGCCGTTGTCGTCGAAGCGCGCCAGTTCGGCGAAGCCATTGGCAGCGCCATGCTGATCGCCGAACAGCTCGCGGCCATCGTCGATACGTCCGTTGCCGTTACGATCCAGCGCCAGTAGTGCGTCGTCACCGGTGGGTACGCTGATCGAGTCCATACGTCCATCGGCGTCCAGGTCGAAGCGTACCGGGCGGCTGAGACCGCTGGTTGAAAAACCGTTGCCGGCCAGATCCAGCACCAGCGGGTCGACCTGCTGGGTCGCCTGGCCCACGCTGACATTCAGCTCCAGGCCGCGTTGATCGATTACCGCCTGGCTGACGACGGCGGCGCTGCTGGAGACGGCAGGTGGCTCGGCGGTTTCCCGCAGTTCACGAGCGACCTCACCGGGTTTCTGCTCGTCTTCGATACCCAGAGTGCGGCGCAGAATCTGATAGTTGATGGATTCGTGCGCCACACTGTCGAGCTCTTCATCGAGACGACGATGGCTGGCGGAGCTGCTGCTTGGGCGTGGGGCGGAGAGGGCGTCGAACATGTTCACTCTCGATGCGGCTGTCGGCGGCCGGGTCTGGCAGAATGCCGCTTCTTCGATATCGGCCGCGTGGTCGATGCTTTGAGTGATTTTTGAGCAGAACGAGCCAATGACCGACGAGCGGCACAACGCCAGCATCCGTATCCAAGCCCTGCACCCCCAGTACGCTGAAGCAGCCGCCCGGTGGGCGTCGCGCCTGGGCTTGGCGCAAGAGGGGGAAACCGAGTTCGCTCTGCAGCTGGGAGACGACGGGCTGCAACTGGTGGAGCTGGGCGACAAGGCGCCTGGCCCGGTGCGGGTGGATTTCGTCGAGGGCGCAGCGGCGCATCGACGCCAGTTCGGTGGTGGCAGCGGGCAGATGATCGCCAAGGCGGTGGGCGTACAGTCGGGTATTCGTCCGCGTATTCTCGACGCGACGGCGGGGCTGGGGCGCGACTCGTTCGTGCTGGCCAGCCTGGGCTGCGAGATGACGCTGATCGAGCGTCAGCCGCTGGTGGCGGCGTTACTGGAGGACGGTCTGCAGCGTGCGGCGCTGAACCTCGACGTGGCGCCCATCGTGGCGCGCATGCATCTGCTTACCGGTAACGCCATCGAGCTGATGCGCAGCTGGCAGGGGGAGGCGCCGCAGGTGATCTACCTCGATCCGATGTTCCCGCATCGCGACAAGAGTGCGCTGGTTAAGAAGGAAATGCGTCTGTTCCGTCCGTTCGTCGGCGATGACCTGGATGCGCCGGCGTTGCTCGAAGCGGCGCTGGCGCTGGCCACTCATCGCGTAGTGGTCAAGCGCCCGCGCAAGGCTCCGGCAATCGAAGGTGGCAAGCCGGGCTACGTGCTGGAAGGCAAGTCCAGTCGTTATGACATTTACCCGAAGAAGAAGCTGGAAGCCGGCGCATAGGCACCGCAGGTTCAGGGCCGGTAAGCGCGCAGAAACAGCTGCACCGCATCTTGTACATGGTGCTCGGCGGCTTCACCCTCCAGGGGTTCGCCACAACCGATCAGCAGGCGGAAATGCGCGCCGCCCTTGAGCAGGCTGAAGAAGTGATCGGCGGCCAGATGCGGATTATCCAGGCTCAGCAGGCCGCGCTCGGCAGCCTTGTGCAGTAGCACTTCCATCTCTTCCTGCACCCGCTTCGGGCCGGCTTCGTAGAACAGCTGCGACAGCTTCGAGCCCTGGCTGGCCAGATTGATCATCATGCGGTGCATTTCCACCGATTCACGGCTGTTGACCAGCGCTAGAAAGCCGCGCGCAATGCCCAGCAGTTGACTCTCCAGCGGCACGTTATCCGGCAGTTCGAACAGCAGTTCGGGAAGCTGCTCTTCGCACTTGGCCTTGATCGCCGCAGAGAACAGGGTCTCCTTGTCGGTGAAGTGGCTGTAAACCGTGAGCTTGGAAACGCCTGCTTCGGCGGCGATGGCGTCCATGCTGCTGCCGTCGTAACCGTTGCGCAGGAACAGACTCTTGGCTGCCTCGAGGATGGCACGACGTTTGGCGGGATCCTTCGGACGGCCGGGGCCGGAAGGTTGTAACAACTTGTCAGGCATTGGCGGATTTTAATACTGGACTGGCGAGTTTGCTATTTTTACTATACCCGCCAGTACAAATATTCCAAACCTTCTCCGAAAGGTCTTACACATGTCCCGCCACGTTCTCCCGCTTGTTGCTTCTCTGGGTCTCGTCTTCCTGCTGTCTGCCTGCGGTAACGGTGAGCAGGTGGAGCAACCGATCCGTCCTGCCATGGTGGTGCAGCCGCAGCCGGCTACCGCGCTGGTCGACAGCTATCCGGGCGAGGTGCGTGCACGCTACGAGCCGGAGCTGGCCTTCCGCATCGCCGGCAAGGTCAGCAAGCGCATGGTGGATGTCGGCGACCGGGTGAAGAAGGATCAGCCACTGGCCGAACTGGACCCCCAGGACGTGCGCCTGCAACTGGAAGCCATACGCGCGCAGATGGCGGCAGCCGAGGCCAACCTGCAGACCGTGCGCGCCGAGCGTGAGCGCTACAAGGCGTTGCTCGGGCGCAATCTGGTCAGCCGCTCGCAGTTCGACAACGTCGAGAATCAGTACCGTGCTGGCGAAGCGCGTCTGAAGCAGGTCAAGGCTGAATACGACGTGGCCCGCAATCAGACCGACTATGCCGTGCTGCGGGCCCCGCAGGACGGCGTGATCGCCCGCCGTGCGGTCGAGGTGGGGCAGGTGGTGGCGGCGGGGCAGACGGTGGTCACCCTGGCTGCCGATGGTGAGCGCGAGGTGTCGATCAGCCTGCCGGAGCAGGGCTTCGGTCGTTTCGAGATGGGTCAGGTGGTCGAGGTCGAACTGTGGTCGCAGCCTGATCAGCGTTTCCCTGGGCGCATCCGCGAGATGGCGCCGGCGGCCGATCCACAATCGCGCACCTTCGCCGCCCGTGTCGCGTTCACCGAAGGCAAGGTGCCGGCCGAACTGGGGCAGAGCGCGCGGGTATTCATCGCCAGTAATGGCGAGGTACCGCTGGCGGTGCCACTGTCGGCACTCAGCGCCGAGCAGGGGCAAGCGTTCGTCTGGGTAGTCGATCCCAGGGAGCACATCGTGCAACGCCGTCCGGTCCGTGTCGGCGCCTATGGTGATGATCGTGTGCCAGTGCTGGAGGGGCTGGCCGCTTCCGATTGGGTGGTCGCCGCCGGGGTGCAGATTCTGCGCGAGGGCCAGCAGGTACGCCCTGTCGATCGGGATAATCGCAATGTCGAACTGGCAGCCAAGGAGTAAGCCTGCATGAGCTTCAACCTGTCTGCCTGGGCGCTGCGCCATCGCCAGATCGTCCTCTACATCATGCTGCTGTTCGCCGTGGTCGGTGCACTGTCCTACACCAAGCTGGGTCAGAGCGAAGACCCGCCGTTCACCTTCAAGGCCATGGTGATTCGCACCAACTGGCCGGGCGCCAGCGCTGAAGAGGTATCGCGCCAGGTCACCGAGCGCATCGAGAAGAAGTTGATGGAGACCGGCGAGTATGACCGTATCACCAGCTTCTCCCGCCCGGGTGAATCGCAGGTCACCTTCATGGCACGCGATTCCATGCGCAGCGCCGAGATTCCCGAGCTGTGGTATCAGGTGCGCAAGAAGATCAGCGACATTCGCCACACATTGCCGCCCGGTATCCAGGGACCGTTCTTCAACGACGAGTTCGGCACCACCTTCGGCAATATCTATGCGCTGACTGGCAACGGTTTTGACTACGCGGTGCTCAAGGACTACGCCGACCGCCTGCAGCTGCAACTGCAGCGGGTCAAGGATGTGGGCAAGGTCGAGCTGGTGGGGCTACAGGACGAGAAGATCTGGATCGAACTGTCCAACACCAAGCTGGCGACCCTCGGCCTGCCGTTGTCGGCCGTACAGCAGGCGCTGGAGGCGCAGAATGCGGTCGCGGCTGCCGGTTTCTTCGAAACCGCCAGCGAGCGTATTCAACTGCGTGTGACCGGGCGCTTCGAGTCGGTGGAGGAAATTCGCGATTTCCCCATTCGCGTCGCCGATCGTACGTTCCGCATCGCCGACGTGGCCGAGGTCAAGCGCGGCTTCAACGATCCACCCGCGCCGCGCATGCGCTTCATGGGCGAGGACGCCATCGGTATTGCCGTGGCGATGAAGGACGGCGGCGATATTCTGGTGCTGGGCAAGGCGTTGGAAGGTGAGTTCGCCCGCCTGCAACAGACGCTGCCGTTGGGCATGGAGCTGCGCAAGGTGTCGGATCAACCGGCGGCGGTGAAAACCGGCGTGGGCGAGTTCGTCAAGGTGCTGGTGGAGGCGCTGGTGATCGTGCTCGCGGTCAGCTTCTTCTCCCTGGGCGTGCGCACTGGCCTGGTGGTGGCGCTGGTGATTCCGCTGGTGCTGGCGATGACGTTTGCCGCCATGTACTACTTGGGCATCGGCCTGCACAAGATTTCTCTCGGCGCGCTGGTGCTCGGCCTCGGGCTGCTGGTGGACGACGCGATCATCGCGGTGGAGATGATGGCGATCAAGATGGAGCAGGGCTACGACCGCTTCAAGGCCGCCAGCTTCGCCTGGACCAGCACGGCGTTTCCCATGCTCACCGGTACCTTGATCACCGCTGCGGGCTTTCTGCCCATCGCCACCGCGCAGTCCGGTACGGGCGAATACACCCGGTCGATCTTCCAGGTGGTGGCCATTTCGCTGATCGCTTCATGGATCGCGGCGGTGATGTTCGTGCCCTATCTTGGCGACAAGCTGCTGCCCGATCTGGCCAAGTTGCACGCGGCGAAACACGGTGGCAGCGCAGGCGGTCATGACCCTTATTCGACTCCCTTCTACCGCCGTGTTCGCGCCACGGTGGAGTGGTGCGTGCGCCGTCGTGGCGTCGTGATCCTGCTGACCATTGCGCTGTTCGTCGCCTCGGTGCTGCTGTTCCGCTTCGTGCCGCAACAATTCTTCCCGGCCTCCGGGCGCCTGGAGCTGATGGTCGACATCAAGCTGGAGGAGGGCGCCTCACTGAGCGCCACCGAAGCCGAAGTGCATCGCCTGGAGAAGCTGCTCAAGGAGCAGCCTGGCATCGACAACTACGTGGCCTATGTCGGCACCGGCTCGCCGCGTTTCTACCTGCCGCTGGATCAACAGTTACCGGCGGCGAGTTTCGCTCAGTTCGTGGTGCTGGCTTCGAGCATCGAGGAGCGTGAGCGTCTGCGTAGCTGGCTGATCCAGGTCATGAACGATGAGTTTCCGTCCCTGCGCAGCCGCGTCAGCCGCCTGGAGAACGGGCCGCCCGTGGGCTACCCGATCCAGTTCCGTGTCAGTGGCGAGCATATCGACGAGGTGCGCGCCCTGGCTCGTCAGGTGGCGGACAAGGTGCGCGAAAACCCGCATGTGGTGAACGTGCACCTGGACTGGGAAGAACCGAGCAAGGTGGTGATCCTCAATATCGATCAGGATCGTGCCCGTGCCCTGGGGGTCAACACCGCCGAGCTGTCGCGCTTTTTGCAGGGCTCGCTGTCCGGTACCAGCGTCAGCCAGTACCGAGAGGGCAATGAGCTGATCGAGATTCTTCAGCGCGGTACGCCGCAGGAACGCAAGGCGCTAAGCCTGCTGCCGAGCTTGGCGGTGCCGACCGACAGCGGCCGCAGCGTGGCGCTGTCGCAGGTGGCGACGCTGGAATACGGCTTCGAGGAAGGCATCATCTGGCACCGCAATCGCCTGCCCAACGTCACCGTACGTGCTGATGTGTATGGCAAGCAGCAGCCGGCCAGTCTGACCCAGCAGATACTGCCGACGCTCGAGCCGATCCGCGCCGAGCTGCCCGATGGTTATCTGCTGGAGGTGGGCGGTACGGTAGAAGACTCAACCCGTGGGCAGAAGTCGGTGAATGCAGGTGTGCCGCTATTCATCGTGGTGGTGCTGACGCTTTTGATGCTGCAACTCAAGAGCTTCTCGCGCTCGGCGATGGTATTTCTCACCGCACCGCTGGGCCTGATCGGCGTCACCCTGTTCTTGTTGATCTTCCGCCAGCCGTTCGGCTTCGTCGCCATGCTCGGCACCATCGCCCTGGCCGGGATGATCATGCGTAACTCGGTGATTCTGGTCGATCAGATCGAACAGGACATCAGCAGCGGGCTGGATCGCTGGCACGCCGTCATCGAGGCCACGGTGCGGCGCTTCCGACCCATCGTGCTCACTGCACTGGCAGCGGTGCTGGCGATGATTCCGCTGTCGCGCAGCGTGTTCTTCGGGCCGATGGCGGTGGCCATCATGGGCGGTCTGGTGGTCGCGACGGCGCTGACCCTGCTGTTCCTGCCGGCACTGTATGCAGCGTGGTTCCGGGTCAGGGAGAGCGAGGCGCGTTGAGTCGTGGGAGGCGCTTCAGCGGCGACTTGCTATCGCGGCTTGCGCCCCTTCCACGAGATTCGGGATAGCCATAAAAAACGGGAGCCAGTGGCTCCCGTTTTTCGTCGAGCGGATCGGACTTATTCGTCCATCTGCGATTGCAGGTAGTTCTGCAGGCCGACGGCTTCGATCAGGCTGAGCTGGGTTTCCAGCCAGTCGATGTGATCCTCTTCGGAGCAGAGGATTTCTTCGAGCAGTTCGCGGCTGGCGTAGTCACCGATGCTCTCGCAATAGGCGATGGCGGCCTTCAGGTCACCGTGTGCCTTGTGCTCGATCTTCAGGTCGCACTCGAGCATTTCCTTGGTGTTTTCACCGATCAGGATCTTGCCCAGGTCCTGCAGGTTGGGAATACCTTCGAGGAAGAGAATGCGCTTGATCAGTTTGTCGGCATGCTTCATCTCGTCGATGGACTCGTGGTACTCGTGCTCGCCGAGTTTCTTCAGGCCCCAATCTTCGTACATGCGCGCATGCAGGAAGTACTGGTTGATGGCGACCAGTTCGTTACCAAGAATCTTGTTCAGGTGTTGAATGACCTTCTTGTCGCCTTTCATGACCGCTCCTGCTGCTTCAATGACCGTGATGATCTCGAATTTTCGGCCTGGTTTTCTCTTATGTCAAACTTAAGTAGTTGAAACATAAGTAAAAATAAAACTGAATAAGAATGTTTTTATTCCGCATCACGACGCCAAGTTATTGAATCAATGCAATAAAAAAGTTACTGAAAGTTCTGCGCTGACTGAAACGGATAAGTGACGTCGATATTTTATTTTTTCGTGCCCATAAAAAAGCCCCGCAAGGCGGGGCATGGGGCACGCAGAATTCAGGCGGCGTGAGCCGAATGCGGGTCGCGGCTGTTCAGGTAGTCCTGCAGGCGGGCCTGCTGCACCGGAGTCATGAACAGGCCCAGTTTGCTGCGCCGCCAGAGAATGTCGGCACTGCTGCGCGCCCATTCTTCACGACGCAGGTATTCCACTTCGCGGGTGTAGAGCCCGGCGCCGAGATGTTCGCCGAGGTCGGTAAGGTTGTGTACGCCATCGAGCAGGCGCCAGCTGCGGCTGCCATAGCTGGTGGCCCAGCGTCTGGCCAGGCTGGTGGGTAGCCAGCCATAGCGTTCGCAGAGCGCTTCGACCAGGGCGCTCTGGCTTTGCAGATCCTCGCCACCGGGAAGCGGCGCGCTGGCTGTCCAGCTCGGGCCCAGGTTGGTGAAATGCGCGGCCAGTTCCTGCATGGCGGACTCGGCCAGCTTGCGATAAGTGGTCAGCTTGCCGCCGAACACCGAAAGCAGTGGCGCTTCGCCCGGCGCACCGGAGAGCGACAGGGTGTAGTCACGGGTAATGGCCGATGGCTCATCGGATTCGTCATCGCACAGCGGTCGCACGCCCGCGAAGCTGTGCAGCACATCGTCGCGGCTGAGCTGTTGCTTGAAGTGATCGTTGACCACCTTGAGCAGATAGTCGGTTTCCTCGGCGGTGATCGTCACCTGTGCGGGGTCGCCCTGATATTCGCGGTCAGTGGTGCCGATCAGGGTGAAGCGCTCCAGATACGGAATGGCGAAGACGATGCGGCGGTCTTCGTTCTGCAGGATGTAGGCCTGCTCACCGTCATACAGGCGCGGCACGACGATATGGCTGCCCTGGATCAGGCGAATGCCGTACGGCGATTGCTGCTTGAGGTCTTCACGGATGAAGCGCGCGACCCAGGGGCCGGCGGCGTTGACCAGAGCGCGGGCGCGAATGGACAGCAGGCTGCCGTCGCTGCGCTCAAGGTGGATATGCCATAGGCCCTTGCTGCGTCGGGCGCTGACGCAGCGCGTGCGCGGGTGAATGTGCGCGCCTTTTTCCCGTGCGGCCATGGCGTTGAGCACCACCAGGCGAGCATCGTCCACCCAGCAGTCGGAATATTCGAAACCGCGGCTGATTTCCGCTTTCAACGGGCTACCGGCGCCGAAACACACGCCGCGCGAAGCCGGCAGGCGCTCGCGCTTGCCCAGGTGGTCGTAGAGGAACAGGCCGGCGCGGATCATCCATGCTGGGCGCAAGTGCGGACGGTGCGGCAGGACGAAGCGCATCGGTTTGACGATATGCGGCGCCTTGGCCAGCAGCACTTCACGCTCGGCCAGCGCCTCACGTACCAGACGAAATTCGTGGTGCTCCAAATAGCGCAGACCGCCGTGGATCAGCTTGCTGCTGGCAGAGGAGGTGTGGCTGGCCAGGTCGTCCTTTTCGCAAAGGAACACGGACAAGCCGCGACCGGCTGCATCGGCGGCGATACCCACGCCATTGATACCACCGCCAACGACGGCGAGGTCATAGACTTCCGCAACAGGGCTGGCGAACTGGTCATGGGGCATGTGGCACGCTCGGCTATTGGATTCGAATGTGTTGATGTTCACTTTCGAAAATATGCTAGACGAAGATGCGCAGTTTCGCTACCCCGGCGCGCTGGGCGGTTACGGGAAGTTGCAGGGCGGGGGGACTCGTCGTGGGTAGGCTGGCGGGTTTCACCCGCCCTGTGTGAGTACCTGCCAACCTCTCTGATCAGACCAGATCGAGCTGAACCTTGTGGCTGTGCAGCAGGCGGATGATGGCGGCAGAGGGCGCGCTATCGGTGAAGACGCGGTCGACCAGCGCGATGGAGCCCAGGCGCACCACCGCGTTGCGGCCGAACTTGCTGGAGTCGGCCGCAAGCAGAACCTGCCGCGCGTTGTCGATGATGGCCTGGGAAACCCGCACTTCCTGATAGTCGAAATCGAGCAGGCTGCCATCGTCGTCGATACCGCTGATGCCGACGATGGCGTAATCGACCTTGAACTGCTGGATGAAATCCACCGCGGCCTGACCGACGATGCCGCCGTCGCTGCGCACCGTACCGCCGGCCACCAACACTTCGAAGTCGGCCTTGGCGCTGAGCTGGGCGGCGACGTGCAGGTTGTTGGTGATGACCTTCAGGCCCTTGTGGTTCTGCAGTTCGCGGGCGATGGCCTCGGTGGTCGTGCCGATGTTGATGAACAGCGAGGCGTGATCGGGTATCTGTGCCGCCACGGCTTCAGCGATGCGCTGTTTTTCCTCGCGCATCTGCCCGGCGCGCATGCCGTAGGCGGTGTTCTGAATGCTCGACGATTCGCACGCCGCGCCACCATGGGTGCGGCGCAACAGACCGTGCTCGGCCAACTGGTTGATATCGCGGCGAATGGTCTGTGGGGTAACGGCGAAGGCTTGAGCCAGCTCGTCGATGCTGACGTAGCCGCGCTCGCGGGCGAGGTTGAGGATGTCGTGCTGGCGGGGAGCGAGATTCATGAGCGCTTCCTGTGATGGTCACCCATTATAGGCTGTAGATACGGAGGATTTCGGCCTGTTAATGTAGGGTATCTTTCACAGCGTTTTCACATTCGAACATGACTCCAGCAATCGATCTGTTGAAGAAGGCCAAGGCCGAACACCGTGTGCATAGCTATCAGCATGACCCCAAGGCGCCGTCCTATGGGCTGGAAGCGGCGGAAAAGCTCGGTCTGGCGCCCGAATGCGTGTTCAAGACCCTGCTCGCGGCGACCGAGAAAGGCGAACTCCTGGTGGCGGTGGTGCCGGTGGTCGGCAGTCTCGATCTCAAGGCGCTGGCCGCAGCGGCTGGCGTGAAGAAGGCCGATATGGCCGACCCGAATGCCGCGCAGCGCGCCACGGGTTATCTGGTCGGCGGCATCAGCCCGCTGGGGCAGAAGAAACGCTTGCGCACCTTTATTGACGAATCGGCACGTCGGCATCCAACCATTCACGTCAGCGGCGGCCGGCGCGGGCTGGAGCTGGAGCTCTCGGCAGAGACTCTGGCGCAGCATACCCAAGGACACTTCGCCGCTATCGGCAAAGCCTGAACCGCGCAGTATGCTGCCAGTGAATAAGCCACTCTGCGGTCAACAGCAGCGAACGTTACCGATAAAAACAAGGAATCTTGCATGACCCAATACCTGCTAGCCATCGACCAGGGCACCACCAGCTCCCGCGCCATCATCTTCAGTGCCCAGGGATTGCCGGTTGCGCGGGCCCAGCAGGAGTTCAAGCAGTATTTCCCGCAGGACGGCTGGGTCGAGCACGATGGGCAGGAAATCTGGCTGTCCACACTCAAGGTTTGCCGCGATGCCATGGCCAGCAGTGGTCTGCAGCCCGAGGCGATCGCGGCCATCGGCATCACCAACCAGCGCGAAACCACCCTGGTATGGGATGCCGTCAGCGGCACGCCGATCCATCCCGCCATCGTCTGGCAGGATCGCCGTACCGCAGACTATTGCGCCGGGCTCAAGGAGCAAGGCCACGAGGCGGCGGTCGCGGCCAAGACCGGCCTGCTGATCGATCCCTATTTCTCTGCCACCAAGCTGCGCTGGATCCTGGAAAACGTACCCGGCGCCCGTGAGCGGGCCGAGCGCGGCGAGCTGCGTTTTGGCACCGTCGACAGCTTCCTGCTGTGGCGCCTGACCGATGGCAAGGTGCATCGCACCGACGCCAGCAATGCCTCGCGCACGCTGATGTTCAATATCCATACCCAACAGTGGGACGAGGAACTGCTCAAGCTGTTCGAAATCCCCGCCAGCCTGCTGCCCGAAGTGCTCGATTGCGCTGCCGAGTTCGGTCACACCGACAGCGAGCTGCTCGGCGCCAGCATCCCGGTGCTGGGCATGGCGGGCGACCAGCAGGCAGCCTTGATTGGCCAGGCCTGCTTCGAGCCGGGTATGGTCAAGAGTACCTACGGCACCGGCTGTTTCATGATCCAGAACACTGGCGATCAGCCGGTGAGCTCGAAGAATCGCCTGCTGACCACGGTCGGTTATCGCCTCGATGGCAAGGTGACCTACGCGGTGGAGGGCAGCATCTTCGTCGCTGGCGCGGCAGTGCAGTGGCTGCGTGACGGTATCAAGCTGATCAGCCATGCGCGCGACAGCGAGGCGTTGGCCGAAGCAACCGGCGAAGCCTGCGGCGTCTATCTGGTGCCGGCTTTCACCGGTCTGGGCGCACCGTATTGGGACCCCAAGGCACGTGGTGCCATCTTTGGCCTGACCCGCGACACCGGGATCAAGGAGATCGTCACCGCCGGTCTGCAATCGGTGTGCTACCAGACCCGCGACCTGCTCGAAGCCATGCGCCAGGATGGTGCTGCGGCGCCCAGCGCGCTACGTGTCGACGGTGGCATGGTGGAGAACAACTGGGTCATGCAGTTTCTTGCCGACATTCTTGGCGTCAGCGTCGAGCGCCCCGAGGTCACCGAGACTACGGCGCTCGGTGTCGCCTACCTGGCGGGGCTGAAGCTCGGCCTGTACCAGGACCTCAATACCATCGCCAGCCACTGGCATCGGCAGCAGCGTTTCGAGCCGCGAATGAACGAGGCGCATCGCGAGCGCCTCTACGCCGGTTGGCTGGATGCGGTGAAACGGGTGCGCAGCGAAGCGTGAAGCGGCTCGCTCTGTGGCGACGCAGCGGCGCTTGTGTGCTGCTGTCGCTGCTGCTCGGCAGTGGGTTGGCGCGGGCCGAGAAACTGGTGATCGCCGGTGATCTGTGGTGCCCGATCAACTGTGCCGCCGATGCCGAGCAACGCGGCATTTTCGTCGAGCTGGCCGAGCAGATCTTTGCCGAGTCCGGCATCGAGGTGGAGTACCGCGTCATCAACTGGGCGCGTGCGGTGCACGACACCCGGCGCGGCAAGCTGGGGGCGTTGATCGGCGCCGGGGTGCAGGATGCGCCGGACTTCATCTTCACGCCCACGGCTCCCGGTGTGTCGCGCATGTGCTTCTACGCCCTGCGCGGCGGAACCTGGCGTTACCAGGGGCTGAAGTCGTTGCAGGCCGTGCGTCTTGGCGCGATCAACGGCTACAGCTATGGCGCCGAACTCGATCTGTATCTGCGCGAGCACCATGATCTGGCTCAGGTGCAACTGATGACTGGCGACCGCGCGCTGCAGAGCAATCTGCGCAAGCTGCGTCACGATCGCATCGATGTGTTGGTAGAAAATGCCTGGGTGATGCAGGCGCTGCTCAGTGAACACTATCTGCACGGCGATATCGTCGAAGTGGGTTGCCGTCAGCCGGATATACCCATCTACCTGGCATTCGCCCCAGGGCTGGCTGATAGCGCGCGTTATGCACGGCTGTTCGAGCAGGGGCTGCTGCGCTTTCGCGAGGACGGGCGCATGGACGAACTGTTACGGCGTTACGGCCTCCGTTGAGCCTTACTGTTCGGGGAAAATACAGACCGTCTGTACGTGGTTCGGCTTCGATTAACTGGGCATGCTCTGATTTCACAACTATGGCCAGGAACGCCCCATGTCCCTCGAATTTCACCAGATCGACGCCTTCACCGATCAGCCCTTCGCCGGTAACCCTGCCATTGTCTATCGCCTTGACCGCTGGCTCGATGAGGCGCTGATGCAGCGCATCGCCGCCGAGCACAATCTGGCGGAGACGGCATTCGTGGTGAAGGAGGGCAGTGCCTGGCATATCCGCTGGTTTACCCCGGTCAGCGAGGTACCGCTCTGCGGACATGCCACCCTGGCTGCGGCCAAGGTGCTGTTCGACATCTATCGGGAACCGGCCGAGGTGCTGGATTTCAACTGCTTGTCCGGAGCGCTGCAGGTCACCCGGCAGGGCGAGCGTTTGCAGCTGGATTTCCCGGTGCGGCGCGTGGAATTGGTGGCGCAGCCTCTACACGAGCAGGCCGAACGTGCGCTGGAGCGCCAGGTCGAGCAGGTGCTGGCACTGCGCAACGGCGATGGCAGCGTGCAGGAACTTATGGTGGTGCTGGGCTCCGAGGCCGAGCTTCGCGAGCTGAAGCCCAATCTGCCGGCGCTGGCCACCCTGCCTGGGCTTGGTGTGCTGGTGACTGCCGGCGGGCAAAAGCACGACTTCGTCTCGCGCTACTTCGCGCCGAGCATTGGTATCAATGAAGACCCGGTGACCGGCTCTACCCACTGCATGCTGGTGCCGTACTGGGCCGAGCGTCTGGGACGTACCACGTTGAGTGCCTTCCAGTGTTCGGCGCGCGGTGGTGAGCTGCTCTGTCGTCTGGACGGTGAGCGGGTGAAGATTGCCGGCCACGCGCGGCATATCGCCTCTGGCCAGCTGATGCTCTGATTCAGTTGCTGTTGACCCGGCGCACGCCACCTGATTCGCTCAGTTGCAGTTGCGCGGCTACGCTGCCGAGTGCCGGGAAGGCCACCAGATGATCGGCGGCGACGCGGATGCCCACTTCGTCGCCTGGCTGATGATCGGCATGGCTGGGGAAGATCGATTCCAGCTGGCTGCCGGTCGGCAGTTGCAGGCGATAGAGCGTGGCGGCGCCGAGGAAGGTCTTGCCGACGATGCGCGCCTTCAGCTCGCTGCGCTCGTCCGGGACGATGTCGTCCGGGCGCAGCAGGACGTCTACCGCGCTGCCCTGCGCCCAGGTATAGGCACGGTTGCCGCGGATCATGCCGAGTTCGGTCTGCACCGTTTCCGGGCCGAGCAACTGGCCGCGAATGAAGTAACCCTGACCGATGAAGCTGGCGACGAAAGGCGTCAGCGGCTCGTGATAGAGGTTGAACGGTGTGTCCCACTGCTCCAGACGACCCGCGTTGAACACGCCGACGTGATCGCTGACTGCGAAGGCTTCTTCCTGATCGTGAGTGACCAGGATGGCGCTGGTGCCACGTGCCTTGAGAATTTCTCGTACTTCATGGCTCAGGCGCCTGCGCAGTTCGCCATCGAGATTGGAGAAGGGCTCATCGAGCAGCAGCAATTTCGGTTCCGGCGCCAGAGCGCGCGCCAGGGCGACCCGCTGCTGCTGACCACCGGACAGCTCGTGCGGGTAACGCTTGGCCAGGTTGCCGAGTTTGACCAGTTCCAGCAGGTCTTGAGTGGCGCGCTCGGCGTTGGGCTGTTTGCGGATACCGAAGGCGACGTTCTCCGCCACGCTCAGGTGGGGGAACAGGGCGTAATCCTGAAACACCATGCCGATATGGCGTTTTTCCGGCGCCAGGGTAAAACCGGCGCGGGAAATCACTTCACCTGCCAGTTCGATTTCGCCTTGCAGGATCGGCTCGAAACCGGCGATGGCGCGCAGTGTGGTGGTCTTGCCGCAACCCGATGGACCGAGCAGGCAACCGATATCGCCCGCGTTGAGGTGCAGGTCTAGATCCTGCACCACCTTGTGCGCGTGGTAGCCGCAGTTCAGTCCGCGTAGCTGCAGCAGGGGCTGGCTCATGCGTGGTGGTACGCCGGCTCGACCAGCATCTCCAGCAGCGCCTTCTGGGCGTGCAGGCGGTTCTCGGCTTGATCCCATGCCACTGAGCGCGGGTCGTCGAGCAGGTCGAAGCTGATTTCTTCGCCACGGTGTGCCGGCAGGCAGTGCATGAACAGCACGTCTTCGGTGGCGGCGTCGAGCAGCTCGCGGGTGACCTGGTAGGGGCGGAACAACGCCATGCGCTGCTCTGCTTCGTCTTCCTGACCCATGGAGGCCCACACGTCGGTGCTGACCAGATGGGCGCCGGCCACCGCTTGGCGCGGGTCGCGCACGACCTGCACACGCTCGCCGGCCAGGGCGAGGAAGCGCGCGTCCGGCTCGTAGCCAGCAGGGCAGGCGACCTTCAGCTGGAAGTCGAACTGCATCGCCGCTTCGATATAGGAGTTGCACATGTTGTTGCCATCGCCGATCCAGGCCACCGTCTTGCCGGCGATGCTGCCGCGGTGTTCGAGGAAGGTCTGCATGTCGGCCAACAACTGGCAGGGGTGCAGGTCGTCGGACAGGCCGTTGATGACTGGCACCCTCGACTTGGCGGCGAACTCGGTAAGGTTACTGTGGGCGAAGGTGCGGATCATCACCGCGTCGAGCATGCTCGACATGACGATGGCGGCATCGCCGATCGGCTCGCCACGACCCAGTTGGGTGTCGCGCGGCGAGAGGAAGATGGCCTGGCCGCCGAGCTGGATCATGCCGGCTTCGAAGGACAAGCGGGTGCGAGTCGAGGCCTTCTCGAAGATCATGCCCAGTACGCGATTTTTCAGTGGCTCGAAGAGTACGCCACGGTTGCGCAGATTCTTCAGCTCGATGCCTCGGCGGATCAGTCCCACCAGTTCGTCCGGTGTGTAATCCATCATCGAGAGAAAGTGTCTGACGCTCATCGTTAACTACCTTTATCACTACAGTTCGCAAGCCCGCAGTCGGGGGTAAAACCGACAAAAACAGCAGAGCTTGCGGCAGGAGGCCGCAGGGTGCGACGAAACAGGGGAAGGCGCGATCTTATAAGGAAATGACGAGAAGGCGCAAATTGCCGCCCGCAGGCTTGCTTGATCCTGTTTTGTAAGCCTTTTCCCAATTCGGCGTAAGAGATGTCATAAAACTGAAATAATAGATTGCGCCGCTCTAGAACGGGCCTCTACGATGCCGCCGCCTTCAACAAGGCAATGCATTGCCCCCGCAATGGGGACATCCATGGAATATCTGTGCAAAGGAGTTTTGCATGAAACACGTAGCCTATGCTGCTACCTTGTCCGCCCTGGTCCTGCTGACTGGCTGTGCCAGCCAGAACGTCAGCCAGCCGACCGCACCACTGAATGGTGCCGTTAAAACCAACCTGAAAGCCGACGTGAAAGTAGGCGAATCCATCTCTGGCCAATCTTCGGTGAACATCCTGTTCGGTGTGTTCAAGCTGGGTGGTGATACTCAGTTCGCCGACGGCGTGACTTACGGTGGTGGTGAAGGTGGTTTCGCGCTGGGTCTCGACCCGGTTGCTTCTGCCAAGTCCGCAGCTGCTTACAAGGCTGTCAAGGCTTCGGGCGCCGACCTGATCGTCGCCCCGCGTTACGAAGTTAACGTTCAGGATTACTTCGTATACAAAACCGTCAACGTCAGCGTTACCGGCAAGAAAGGCACCGTTACCTCCATCCGTTGATCGGATCGGTAATTGCCTGAATCGGCAGGCTTGATGCCTGCCGATTCATGAGACGAACGCTGCTGGCGTCGCTCCCGCGCTCGGCCCATAGTTCAAGACCCGCGACCTGACCGGTCGTCTCGGATCAGAACAAGAGGCCAGGCCATGACCAAGTCCCTCCATTACCGTGCGTGTCATCTGTGCGAAGCCATCTGTGGACTCGCCATCGAAACCGAAACCCAGGCAGACGGCGCAACGCAGATTCGCTCGATCAAGGGCGATGCCCAGGACAGTTTCAGCCGCGGCCATATCTGCCCCAAGGCTGTGGCGCTGCAGGATATCCAGAATGACCCGGATCGCATTCGCCAGCCCATGCGCCGCGTTGGTGAGCAGTGGCAGGCCATCGGCTGGGACGAAGCTTTTGCTCTGGTGGCAGAGCGCCTGAGCACAATCCAGGCGGCACATGGGCAGAACGCTGTGGCGGTCTATCAGGGCAATCCCAGTGTGCACAACTACGGGCTGATGACCCACAGCAACTACTTTCTCGGCCTGCTGAAAACCCGCAATCGGTTTTCCGCCACGTCGGTTGACCAGTTGCCGCACCACCTGACCAGCCACCTGATGTATGGCCACGGCCTGCTGATTCCGATTCCCGATATCGATCACACCGATTTCATGCTGATCCTGGGCGGCAACCCGCTGGCATCCAACGGCAGCATCATGACTGTGCCGGATGTGGAGAAGCGCCTGAAGGCTATCCAGGCACGTGGCGGCAAGTTGGTGGTGGTCGACCCACGGCGCAGCGAGACCGCGGCCATCGCCGATCAGCATCTGTTCGTGCGCCCCGGCAGCGATGCGGCGCTGCTGCTGGCTCTGCTCAACACCCTGTTCGAGGAAGGCCTGACGCGTTACAGCCATCTGCCGGTGGAAGGGCTGGAGCAGGTACGCGAGGCGATAGCCGGCTTCGATGCCGAAACCATGAGCGCGCGCTGTGGGGTGCCGGCCGAAACCATTCGGCAACTGGCGCGGGATTTCGCCGCAGCGGACAAGGCGGTGTGCTACGGCCGCATGGGGGTATCCACGCAGGCGTTCGGTACGCTGTGTCAGTGGCTGGTGCAAGTGATCAACCTGGTGACCGGCAACCTCGATCGCAGCGGCGGTGTGCTCTGCACGACGCCGGCGGTGGACCTGGTGGCGAGCACCTCCGGCGGGCATTTCAACCGCTGGCAGAGCCGGGTATCCGGCCTGCCGGAATACGGCGGCGAGTTGCCGGTTTCGGCACTGGCCGAAGAGATGCTCAGCCCTGGCGATGGGCAGGTCCGCGCCCTGGTCACGGTGGCCGGCAACCCGGTGCTGTCCACGCCCAATGGGCGTCAGCTGGAACAGGCGCTGGACGGTCTGGAGTTCATGCTTTCGGTGGATTTCTACATCAACGAGACCACCCGTTACGCCGACCTGATCCTGCCGCCCACCGCGCCGCTGGAGCACGATCACTACGACACCACCTTCAATGTGTTCGCCGTGCGTAACGTCACCCGTTTCAACGAGGCAGTCCTGGCCAGGCCGGAGGGCGCACTGCACGACTGGGAAATCTTCGTCGGTCTGGCGAAGGCCTTCGCCGCGCGTAATGGCCTCGAGCTGAAACCGACCATGGCGCCTGAGCAGATGATCGACATGGGCCTGCGTTTCGGCCCTTACGGTGATGGTAGCGAGCGCAAACTCAGCCTGGCTGCCTTGCGTGAGCATCCGCATGGGGTCGACCTGGGGGCCTTGCAGCCGAACCTGGCCGCGCGTCTGAAAACGCCGAGCAAGGCGGTACAGGCCGCGCCTGAGCTGCTGCTGGCCGATCTGGCACGCTTCGCTGAGCAGCAACAACCGGCTGCCCATGAACTGCTGCTGATCGGCCGTCGTCACGTGCGCAGCAACAACTCCTGGATGCACAACTATCACCGCCTGGTGAAGGGCAAGCCGCGTCATCAGTTGCTGATGAACCCGGCGGATCTGGCCAGCCGTGGTTTGACCGATGGCCAGCGCGTAAGGGTGCGGTCGCGGGTGGGTAGTATCGAGGTGGAGGTGGCGGCCAGCGATGAGGTGATGGCTGGCGTGGTCAGCCTGCCGCATGGTTGGGGCCATGCTCGACCCGGTGTGCAGATGGATATCGCCCGTGCGCAACCGGGTGCCAGCGCCAATGACCTGACCGATGAGCGCCAGCTCGATGCACTGTCCGGCAATGCCGTGCTCAATGGTGTGCCGGTGGAGGTGGTGGCTGCGTAACGACCTGCTGCGCGTCGGCCCTGCTGCGTTAAAAACAGGCTCGGACTGCTCATTTACAACTTGTAAACTCCGCGTCTTCGCCTGTTTTTGCCTTGCATGGCTCTAGCTCGCTAGGTCGTAAACAGTTCTAGGGATGCTCGGCAAGGCCGAGCATTATGCTCGGCTTTTCGCTACAATCGCGCCACCGTGGCGACCGTCGGGTCGCGAAGTCTATGCTGAGGTGCCCCCATGGATATCATCGAAACCATCAAAGAGCAGATCGCCAACAACACCGTTCTGCTGTACATGAAAGGCTCGCCCAACGCGCCGCAGTGTGGCTTCTCTGCCCGTGCTGCCCAGGTGGTGATGGGCTGCGGCGAGAAGTTCGCCTACGTCGACATCCTGCAGAACCCGGAAATCCGCGCCAACCTGCCGAAGTACGCCAACTGGCCGACCTTCCCGCAGCTGTGGGTCGGCGGTGAGCTGGTCGGCGGTAGCGACATCCTCTCCGAGATGTACGAAAAGGGCGAGCTGCAGACCCTGATCAAGGATGCCGTGAGCAAAGCTGGCGCCTGATCACTGTTCGCGCAAAAAAGAACCCGCCTAGGCGGGTTCTTTCGTTTCTACAGGGAGCTGTGTGCTCCCCGTGCTTGAGCATGGCTGCTACTTCTGCAGCCACTGGCCGTTCAGCTGGATGAATTGCCCCTTGGGCGTACGCTCGATGGCCTTCTTGCCGGCGATGGCTTCCACGTCGTTAAGGCTGATGCCATTGTCCTGCGCCACCTTCTGATACTCGGCGCGACGTGCCTGGTTTATCAGGCGAGCGATTTCGTCGGCCTGGCCGCCGGGTTTGACCACGCCCAGGTAGCCGTTGGGCTGCTCGCCCAACTGGCCGCTGGCCTTGGCATCTCCGAGGGCGCTCATGGCCTGGTTGAGGTTCAGTGCGTAGGCAGGCAGGCTGAGGGTCAGCGCCAGCAGCAGGGTCGAAATGTATCGAATCATCGTCTCTCTCCGTAGAACCTGTTCATACCGGCATGGCGGGCTCAAAACAGACCACTGTCTTCGTTGAATACATTGTCCAGAGCCTTGTCCACCTTGATGTAGATTTCGTGCTCGACCTTGACGTTCAGGTTGATGTTGATCGGTTCGTTCGGCATCGCCAGTTGTACCGTCGGGGTACAGGCCTGGCACAGCAGCCCCAGGCTCAGGACTGTGAGGAGGCGGTACGTGCGCATGGCGCTACTCCTTTGGTTCTTGGGGGACACGCTGGCGCATCCATTGCTGAATCCGTTGCTGGATGATGCCGCTTACCTTGTCGGTCAGTTGCAGGCTGGCCAGCAAGGCCGGAATGTCTTCTTCCAGATTGATGTTGAAGTGGATGGGCCGGCCTTTCTCGATGGTCGGGTTCTGTCCGTGCAGGCGCATGCCCAGCAGCAGTTTGCCGGACGGATCATAGTCGACGCTACTGCTTAGCTGATCGTAGTGAAAGTCTTCCAGCGCGTCAGTGACCAGCTTCATGCCGGGGTTGGCCTGACCCATGGCGCGAATGCGTGGTGAATGAAAACTCAGTCGCCCACCCGGTGACCGGGCTTCGATCAGGCCCTTTTCGATGCTGATGGCTCCATCCAGGCGCAGTGGCAGGGTGCCGTCGATCAGCCCGCTACCGGCCAGCCCTTCGGCCGGATAGGCGCGAAACAGTTCCTGCAGATCCAGGCCACTGAGTTGCAGGGGCAGCAACTGGCTGGGTTGCTCCAGCGCCCAGGTCGCGGGCGCCAGGCTCAGGCTACCGCCGAGAATGCCCAGTTCGGCACGCTGGTGGGTCAGGCTGCCCGCCAGCGGTTGTTGCAGGCTGGCCCGGTAGCTGGCCTGCAGCTGCAAAGGGCCGAGCTCGATGCCGGGGTCGAGCTGCCTTGCACTCAACCGAGGCAGGTCGAGGCGAAGCCGGTCACCGGTCAGCTGCAGCCGCAGCTCGGCATCGAGACCGCTCAAGGTGGTGCGGTCATAGATGCCGGCCAAGCCCTTGCCTGTCAGGCTGGCCTTGAGTTGCAAGGGCTTGCCGCTGGGTAGTTGCAGGTCGGCCTCGGCCTGAACGCGGCCGTTGTCCAGCGCCAGCAGCGGCGGCCAGTCGGCCAGGGTTTGTGCCAGTGGATTGCCGGCGCGCAGGAACAACTCGTCCAGAGTGGCGTTGACGTTCAGCGCATTGGCCGTGTTGGTCAGGCGCAGCGCCATGCTCAGGCCCGAATCGGCCAGTAATGCACCGTCGAGGGTCTGGCTGCCGTTGTCGGCCTGCACGCGTCCCTGCCATTGCCAGCCTTGTGCCTGCAATTGGGGGTGGTGCAGGCGTTGGATGCGCAGGCCCAGCGGGCCGGACAGAGTGGGTGCGCTTGGGGAGCCGTTCAAGGTGATGCCGGCCAGCGTCGCCTGGGCTTGCTGCAGGTCCAGCTCGGCGCTGCGTAGGCGCTGGACGCCGAGGCGCGAGCTGTCGGCCAGGGTGAGCTGCAATTGCTGCGCCGTGACGCGGCCCTGAAGGCCAAGGTTCAGGTGCAGGTCATCGAGACGGCTGTCATCCAGGTCCAGGCGTTTGCTGTGAGCCTCAAGCAGCAGGTGTCGGACTTCGAGTGCCCAGTCGGGGGATTGGTGCAGGGCAAGCTCGGCATCCGCCTGCAGTTCCAGCGGGCCTTGGCCGCTGACCTTCAACTGCAGGGCCAGCGCCTCATCGACATCGCTGTCCAGTGGTGTGAGGTGCAACTGCAATTGCTGCGGCCGCAGCCCGTTCGGCAGTGACGCCAGCCAGGGCGCGTCCTGCGTGTCGAGCTGCAGTTGGCCGTTCAAGCGACGGGCCTGCCATCTGCCCAAGATGCTGCGTAGATCGAGCGCCAGTTCACCGCTGACCAGGCCGACACCGGGAAGCGGCCAGGGGTGCGGTATGTGCGTGTCGACCCGCAGCCATCCGGAGGTGGCCAGCAGTTTGCTGAGCGTAGCGGTGCTCTGCGGCACCTGCAGTTGCCACTGAGCGTTCATGCCGGCCTGGCGGGGCGTTGCTGGTAGAGCGGCAGCGTCGAGCAGCGTCCACTCGCCCAGCCACTCGGCGAGCCAGGCCATGTCCTGCAGCGCGGTAATCTCAAGCTCGCCGCTCCATTGCAAGGCGTCGGCCTGAGCCTGCAAGTCGCTATGCAGAGCGATCTGCGGCTGATCGTCGAGGTGCAGGTTCATCTGCAACTGTCGCTGGCTGTTCAGTTCGCTGCCCAGCCCCTGCAGTTGGGCTTGCAACTGCGCCCTGTGTGCTCCGCGCAGCAGCAGTGTCTGCAATTGCAAGGTATCGTCCAGAAAACGCAGATCGATGTCGCCCAGCAGTGCGCAGCGGCCGCTGCTGCAGGGCAGTTGCGCTTGGGCGTTGCGCAACTCGATGTGCCGTGGAAGCCATGGCAGAACATTTGCCAGGGTCTGCAGGAGACTGGTCAGATCGCTGTCGCTCGGGCTTTCGGACTCTCCCTGCGTGGGTTGCCACGACAGGTGCAAATCCTGGGCAACCAGGCGGTAGCGAGGTGCTTCACGGGCCAGCCAGTAGAGTCGCAACTGACCGCTTTGCACCTGCAGCTCGCCGTCACGGCGCTGCACCAGGCTTGCACCCTGGAGCTGCAGGCCGCGCCAGGATAGCCCCAGTCGCTGCCAGTCCAGCTCGATGTGCTGTTCCTCAAGCAGTTGCTGCACGCGGTAGCCGACATAGCAGGCCAGTATCGACAGCAGCGCCAGTATCGCTACGCAGGTGCTCAGCCAGAAACGCCGGCGACTCATGAGTGTTCCTTGCTTGGTGCGGTCCACTGGACGGTACCCCATGCTCGAGTGAGTGCCAAGCGGGTTTCCGTGCTATTGTGTGTTAACAGCTTTAGATATTTATTTTGTCGTAAACGAGCGAAGGAGGATGTGATGAGTGCCGTGACTCGCTCTCAGCCCGATGCCGATGCGGTACTGGCCAAAGCCCTGCTCAATACCCGTGAGCATTTGGGGCTGACGCAGCAGGAGCTGGCCGATATCGTCGGCGTCCATCGCAGTGCCGTCAGCCGCTGGAGCGAGCAGGGCGGTTTGCGTCCGCAGAGCAAGACCGGCGAGTTGGCGCTGTTGCTGATTCGCGCCTATCGCGCGCTGTTTGCCCTGTTTGGCGGCAATCAGCAGGACATGCGCCATTTCCTGCGCACCGAGAATCACCACCTGGCTGGCGTGCCGCTGCAGCAGATGAGTCAGGTGCAGGGGCTGGTGCGCGTCGTCGAGTATCTGGACGCCATTCGCGGCAAGGTCTGAGCACAGGTAGGGTGCGCCATGCGCACCGATTATCGACGCGGTTCGCGGCAGTGATATGAGACAGGGAGGGATCACCATGGATATCTGGCAACTATGCGACGGCGAACGGCAGGTTCGGCCGTTACGCGGCAAGCTGCTGCGCATGGTGGAGAGCCAGGCGCAGGTCGCGACATTGCAACTGGTGGATAACCTGGCCGAACAGGCCCTGCTCGAGGAACTGCTCGAGAGCAGCAAGCCGCCGCTGCCGGAGGCTGCCGAGCCGCTGCACTATCTGCTCAAGACGCCGTTTCGTTATCCACCGCTACGTTGGGGCTCGCGTTTCGGCACCGTGCACGAACCCAGCTTGTTCTACGCGGCCATGCGCCTGGAAACGGCAATGGCCGAGGCTGCTTACTACCGCTTCGTGCTGTGGAGCGGCATGGTCACCGCGCCGCCCAGTGGCCGTATTCTCTCCGAGCACTCCACGTTCGAGGCGCGTTACCGCGTCGAGCGCGGTATCCAGTTGCAACAGCCACCTTTCGATCGACATGGCGCACTGTTGGCCCACCCCAGCGATTACCGCGTATCTCAGCGCCTGGGGGCGGTAATGCGTGCGGTCGGTATCGAGGCGTTCGAGTACCGTTCGGCGCGCTGTCCTGACGCTGGCAGCAATGTCGCGCTGTACGTGCCGGCTGCGTTCGCGGAAAAGCGCCCGCGCAACCTCACGGCTTGGTTGTGCGAAACCACGGGCGAGTATGTGGCGTTCAAGCATGCGCAGACGCCGGATCAGCCGCGCTTGTTTCACCGGGGGCAATTCCTGGTGCAGGGACAATTGCCGCGCCCCGCGTAACGTCTGCATTGGCGCGGCAGATGCCCCGAAACAGAGCGCTGCGCGGATCTGTCGCAGGGAGTTGTGCACAATGCTGAAGCAGGCTGTCATATCACTGTCAGAAACGCCGCTAAACGCTTGATTTTTCGTGGTTGATTTTTAAGTCAATGAAAAATATGAATTTTTTTCGTTGGTGAAAAAATCGACAGTTTGACTGAGAGCCCCACAGCATCAGGCCTGTGACTTCTTTCGCCCAAGTTGTTCACGGAGTTATCCACAGCTTCTGTGGATTGTGAGGGAGCTCTTTTCTGCCGCCGCAATCGATCCGGCAGGCAAGACTTTACCTTCGAGAAAAAAGGAGTAGAGTGGCGCGCCCCGGCAGTCACCCTCCTTTATTTATGCCTCGCGCTTTGCCTTCTTCAGCCCTCGCAACTCGTTCCGGTTCTTCTCGTCTGCCCATGCGCGTTGCGCTTTGGCTGCTCGATAGTCCACGTCTGGGACAAACGCCGAGCGTCAAACGCATCGCCGGCAACCTGCTCAAGCAGCCTGCCCGCAAAGGCTGTGTGCAGGCGCAAAGCCGGTTGGGCCAACTGCTCTGTCGCGACTGCGGTAATACCCGTGATCGCCGCATCGGTTATGAACTGCTGCGCCAGGCTGCTCGCGCGGGCGACCGTAGTGCTCAGCTTGAGCTGGAGCGTCTGTCGCGCTGATTGCGTGCTGGCTTCGTGTAAAACGTCGGCTGGTTATACTGCATGGCGATCAAACATGGAGCGTCTATGCCAATCGATCCCCTGTCTCTTGCCGTCGGCGCCGTCGTTGCGCTGGTTCCATTAATAGCTGGCCTTTGGTCCTTGCAGCGCAGGCTGGCTCGCGAGCAAGGCGAGCAGGCGCTGCTGCAGGAACGACTGGAGCATGTGCAACTGGGCCAGGCCGGTTTGCTGGCTCAGCTCGATGCCTGTCGCACTGAGTTGGCCGAAGTCAGCGAGATCAAGGTGGAACAGCAGACCGAGCTGGCCGGCTTGCGTCGTGAGAATGAGTGGCTGCAACAGGAGCGGCAGATTGCGCGTGAGGCCGCGCAGTCCTGGAACCAGCAGCGCGAACGCAACGAAGCCGAATTGCGCCGGCTCACTGCCGAGTGTGCGGCGTTGGCTGCCGAGTTGCAGGAGAACCGCGACAATCAGCAACAGCGCCTCGATGATTTGCAGGGCGCACGCAACGAGCTGCGTGCCCAGTTCTCCGAGCTGGCGACGAAGATCTTCGATGAACGCGAGCAGCGTTTCGCCGAGACCAGTCAGCAGCGCCTCGGCCAGTTGCTCGACCCACTCAAGGAACGTATCCAGGCGTTCGAGAAGCGCGTCGACGAGAGTTACCAGCAAGAGGCGCGCGAGCGCTTTTCCCTGAGCAAGGAGCTGGAGCGTCTGCAGCAGCTCAATCAGCGCCTGGGCGACGAGGCGACCAATCTGACCCGTGCACTCAAGGGCCAGAAGACCCAGGGCAACTGGGGCGAGTTGGTGCTGGAGCGGGTATTGGAACATGCCGGTCTGGAGAAGGGGCGTGAGTACCACACTCAGGTCAGCCTCAAGGGCGCTGGTGGCGAGCGCTTTCAGCCTGACGTGCTGATCCGACTGCCGGGCGACAGACAGGTGATCGTTGATGCCAAGGTCAGTCTCAGCGCCTATCAGCAGTATGTCGCGGCTGCGGACGAGCCGATTCGTCAGCAGGCGCTGAAGCAACATCTGATCTCGCTACGCAGTCACCTCAAGGGCCTGTCCGGCAAGGATTATCAGCGTCTGGAAGGTTTGCACAGTCTGGATTTCGTCCTGCTCTTCGTGCCCATCGAGGCGGCCTTTGCCGCAGCGTTGCAGGCCGAGCCGGACCTGTTCCAGGAGGCCTTTGAACAGCAGGTGGTGATCGTCAGCCCGACCACCTTGCTGGCTACCCTGCGGGTGATCGACAGCCTCTGGCGCCAGGAGCGCCAGGGCCAGAACGCGCGCGAAATTGCCGAACGTGCTGGTCAGCTATACGACAAGTTCGTTGCCTTTGTCGCCGATCTGGACGAGATGGGCAGTCGTCTGCAGCAATTGGACAAGGCTTACACCAGTGCCCGCAACAAGCTGGTGGACGGTCGCGGCAACCTCATTGGTCGTGTGGAAAACCTCAAGCTGCTGGGCGCCCGCGCGAGCAAGAGCCTGCCGGGCGAGTTGCTCGAACGCTCTGCCGATCTGCCTGCGCTGGACGAACTGGACGAGTGAGCTGCAGCCATAGGCGATTGTGACGAGTAGGGGCGCGCGCACCGTCGCCAACGCCCCTTAACCGCGCAACACCAGATGACGGCTGAGCAGCGCGCGCAGGGCCGCAGGTTTGACCGGCTTGGGCAGGTAGTCGAGGCCGGCGGCATGCACCTCGGCGATCAGCTCCGGGCGACCGTCAGCGCTGATCACCACGCCCGGCACCGGTTCGCCCAGGCGCGTGCGTAGCCAGGCCATCAGTTCGGTACCGGTTTCGCCCTCGTCGAGGTGGTAGTCGACCAGCGCCAACTGCGGATGCACATCTTCGCTGAGCAGGTGCTCGCACTCCAGACGATTGCGCGCCGTCCACACCTGGCAGCCCCAGCGTGACAGCAGGCTGTGCATGCCGGTGAGGATGCTGTCTTCGTTGTCGATGCATATCACCTGGGTGCCCTGCAGAGGGTGGCCATCCATCGCCGGTACGGCTGGGCCTTGCGGCTTCGGCGCCGGTTTTCTCGCCAGCGGCACGCTGACGCTGAATACGCTGCCTTTACCTGGCCAGGAACGCACTTCCAGGCGATGGGCGAGCACGCGGCAGAGGCCGTCGGCAATCGCCAGCCCAAGGCCCAGGCCTTTCTCTGCGCGAGTCTGGTGACTGTCCAGGCGCTTGAACTCTTCGAATATCACCTTGCGCTTGTCTTCGGGGATACCCATGCCGCGGTCCCAGACCTCCAGGCGCAATTGTCCGCCTTCACGGCGTACGCCCAGCACCACGCGACCCTTGGCGTAGCGGAAGGCGTTGGTCAGGAAGTTCTGCAATACCCGGCGCAGCAGTTTGATGTCGCTGTCGATCCACTGCCGGCTGCCGTGCACGCGCAGGTCGATACCCTGTTCGGCAGCCAGCACGCCGAACTCGGCGGCGAGGGTATCGAACAGGCTGGAGAGGGCGAAGGCGTGACGATCCGGGGTGATTCGCCCGTTCTCCAGGCGCGATATATCCAGCAGGTCGGTGATCAGGTCCTCGGCTGAACGCAACGAGCTGTCCAGATGTCGGACCAGCTCCTGGGCTTCGTTGGGCAGTGCGTCATCCTGGTGGGCCAGCGCCGCTGAGAACAACCGGGCTGCATTGAGTGGTTGCATCAGGTCATGGCTGACCGCAGCGAGGAAGCGCGTTTTCGACTGGTTGGCGGCTTCGGCGTGGGCCTTGGCTTCGGTCAGTGCCTGGTTCAGTTTCGACAGCTCAAAGGTGCGTTCGGCGACCCTTCGTTCGAGGCTTTCGTTGGCCTCCTTGAGGGCGCGCTCGGCTTCGCGGAACTCGGTGATATCGGTGAAGCTCATGACGAAACCGCCACCCGGCATGGGGTTGCCGATCAGTTCGATCACCCGGCCGTTGGGGAAGACCCGCTCATAGCTGTGCGCAGTACCCTGGCGCATCCAGTACAGGCGTTTGGCGACGTTCTCTTCGAGGTCGCCGCCGCCGAGCATGCCGCGCTCGGCATTGAAACGGATGATCTCGGCTATCGGCCGACCGACGTAGATCAAGCCTTCGGGGTACTCGAACAACTCCAGGTAGCGGTGGTTCCAGGCCACCAGACGCAGGTTCTGGTCGACCACGCTGATGCCCTGGGTAATGTTCTCGATCGCCCCCTGCAGCAGGGCGCGGTTGAACTGCAGCACCTCGCTGGCTTCGTCGACGATGCGCACCACGTCCTCGACCTGCATCTCGCGGCCTTCGATGGCGGCCTTGACCACCGCTCGGGTCGAGGAGGCGCCAAGTACACCAGCGAGCAGGCGCTCGGTGTGGGCGATCCATTCGCTGTTGGCCGGCTGGTTAGGGTCGAAGTCCTTGCCTTTGCCCTGGCGCAGCGCGAAGCGGGTAAAACTCTGATGTGCGCGTTCTTCGCCGACGAAACGGCTGGACAGTATCAGTAGGTCGGCCACCTGCACCGCCAGCAGGCTGCGGCTACTGGGTTTGGTGCCCAGGTCATGGCCGATGAAGCGCCCGGCTTGCCAGTGCTCGGAAACGCGCGTGCGCGAGAACCAGGAAACCCAGGCGAACAGGAGCATATTGCCAGCCAGCGACAGCACCACGCCGCGCGTCAGCGGGTCGACATGCAGGCCGATGGGGGCGTAGAGCAGGGTGGTCAGGCCGGGGAAGCTTTCCAGTGACCAGCCCATACCACGCGTTGCCAGCGGCAACACCAGGGTATAGAACCAGAGCATGGCGCCAAAGATCAGGCCGGCGAACACGCCGCGGCGGTTGGCCTGTTTCCACACCAGCGCGCCGAACATGGCGGGGGCCAGTTGGCCGATGGCAGCGAACGAGACCTGACCGATTGTGGCCAGGCTGGCGCCCTCACCGAGCAGGCGATAGCAGACGTAGGCCAGCAGGAGGATCAGCACGATGCTGACCCGGCGTGCGGTAAGCATCCAGTGGCGGAAGGCTTCGAATGGCCGTTCGGTGCTTTGCCGGCGCAGCAGCCAGGGCAGCAGCATGTCGTTGGATATCATGGTCGACAGTGCCACCGAGGCGACGATCACCATGCCGGTGGCGGCCGAGGCACCGCCGATGAAGGCCAGTACCGCCAGACCTGGATGGGCCTCGGCCAGCGGCAGGCTGATGACGAAGGAGTCCGGCGTCACGCCGGCCGGCAGCAGCATCTGGCCGGCGAGGGCGATGGGCACGACGAACAAAACGGCCAGCACCAGGTAAGCAGGGAATACCCAGCGCGCCAGGCGCAGGTCCTTGGGCTCGATGTTCTCCACCACGGTGACATGGAACTGCCGCGGCAGGCAGACGATGGCGATCATCGCCATGCCAGTCTGCACCAACATCGCCGGCCAGTTCACCGCCTCGTTCCAGAACTCGTCCAGCTCGGCAGTGTTGTGCGCCTGCTCGAGCAGGTCATTGAAACCGTTGTACAGGCCGAAGGTGACGAAGGCGCCCACGGCGAGGAAGGCCAGCAGCTTGACCAGCGATTCGAAGGCGATCGCCAGCACCATACCGCGGTGGTGCTCGGTGACGTCGAGGTTGCGCGTGCCGAACAGAATAGTGAACAGCGCCAGTGCCAGCGACACGATCAGCGCTGTGTCCTGCGCGCTGGTGCCGGTATCCAGGGCATGCTCGCCGATCAGCAGGTTGACCCCGAGGACGATGCCCTTGAGCTGCAGTGCGATATAGGGCAGCACACCGACCAGGCAGATCAGCGCCACGACGATGGCCAGCGATTGCGACTTGCCGTAGCGCGCGGCGATGAAGTCGGCGATGGAGGTGATGTTCTCCTGCTTGCTGATCATCACCATCTTCTGCAGCACCCAGGGCATGGTCAGCAGCAGGATGATCGGGCCGAGGTAGATCGGCAGGAACGACCATAGCTGCTCGGCGGCCTGGCCGACGGCGCCGAAGAAGGTCCAGCTGGTGCAGTAAACGGCTAGCGACAGCGAGTACACCCAGGCACGGATCTTCGGCGGCATGGGGGTGCTGCGGCGGTCGCCATAGAAGGCGATGGCGAAAAGAATGGCCATGTAGATCAGGGCAACCGCGGCGATCAAACCGGGGGACAGCGACATGCAGACTCCGAAACGCGCAGTGAAACGAAATGAGCCTGGCCGCCGAGGCGAGGCCGATGCTGATCAGTGTTGCACAAAGCCGGGCGCTGTCGGCTGCGACCAAGGTCGCAGCCAGGCAGGCGTGCTTTGCAACGGGACTCGATTGTGTCGAAGCCTGGGGCCTGATAGCTTGCCCCGTTTGCGATTCTGCCCAAGGAAGGACCCTGAGGAAGCCCTATGTTCAAGCCGCAGTTGGTGACTTTGCAACGTGGCGCTCTGCGCCTGGAACCGCTTTCCGACGCCGATATCCCTGCGCTGGTGGCGCTGGCCGAAGCCAACCGGGAGGAACTGCTGTACATGAGCGGCACCCAGCGACTGGACTGGTACCGCAGCGCCCTGGCCGATATGCGCGAGCAGCGTGCACTGCCGTTCGTCATTCGCCTTGGTGACGAGTTGGTGGGCACCACCCGCTTCGCCGACTTCATGAATAGCCTGCCTGCCTGCGAGATCGGCTGGACCTGGCTCGACCGACACCAGCATGGCCGCGGATTGAACACCAGCATCAAGTATTTGATGCTCAGGCACGCTTTCGAAAACTGGGGCATGGTCCGCGTGCAACTGAAAACTGCCGCCAGCAACCTGCGTTCGCAACGCGCTATCGAGAAGCTGGGTGCCGTTCGTGAAGGATTGCTGCGCAACCATCGCCGTCTGGCCGATGGCCGTCTCGATGACACCGTGCTGTACAGCATCACCGATATGGAATGGCCGGCGCTGCGTGAGGCCATGGAGGCGGGCTTCAGCGCCTGACTCTCATGCACAGTCGCGAGCAGACCCGCTTCTGGCAAGCCTCAGCGTTGAGCGGCGTCGAGCTGTTGCAGGCGCGCTACCTTGAACAACGCTTCGCACCTCACGTGCATGAAGGTTTCGTATTCACCGTGATCGAACATGGTGCCCAGCGTTTTCATCATCGCGGCTGTGATCATCTGGCACCTCAGGGCAGCATGGTGCTGATCAACCCTGACGAAGTGCACACCGGTTCCAAGGCGCACGAAGACGGTTGGCGCTATCGCGGGTTCTATCCTGATAACGCCCAGGTACTGGGGGCGCTGCAGGAGCTGGGCCTGGCCAAGGCCGGCATGCCGTCGTTTTCCTTCAGCGTGCTGCATGATCCGCGTTTGCACGCGGCCTTTCTGCAGCTGCATCAACTGCTCGAGGGCGGTGCCGAGGCGCTGCAGCAGCAACTGGCCTGGCGCGAGGCGATCCTGCTGCTGTTTCAGCATCATGCACAGCTTGCCGAACCGCCTGCCCCTGGGCGCGAGCCCTGGGCAGTGGCTTGCGCCAAGCAGATGCTCGCCGAGCGGCTGATCGAGCCGCCCTCGCTGGAAGAGCTGGCGGCTGCGGTCAATCTTTCGCCTTTCCATTTCGCTCGAGTGTTCCGCCGCGCGACCGGCTTGCCACCGCATGCCTGGCTCAAGCAGCGGCGCCTGGAGCAGGCGCGGGCGTTGCTCAAGGGCGGTTGTGCGGCGGTCAGCGTGGCGATGCAGTTGGGCTTCGCCGATCAGAGCCACTTGTCGCGACAGTTCAAGCAGGTTTATGGCGTGACCCCAGGCGAGTACCGCAGCGCGGTGGCACGGGGTTCGTAGGGTGCGCCGTGCGCACCAGCAGCCCGAACCTTTTTCCGGTGCGCACGGCGCACCCTACCGAACGGTAACAGCCGCCATAAAAAAACCGGCGCTCCTTATCGGGGCGCCGGCTTTTTCAGTCCGCTATGTCGATCAGAATTCGTGATCGGCGGTGTCCGGGTTCAGGTCGCTGATGCCCAGCTTGCCCGCAGCCTGCTCGATGGCGCCGGTCTGCTTGACCAGGGCAGCGATGGCGTCACGTACCAGTTGCTGGCCTTCGGTGTTGCCTTGCGCGATCAACTGGTCGAAGTGCACGTTGTTCTTCTCGGCGCTGTCGACCAGCGCCTGCAGCTTGGCTTCGGTTTCCTGCAGGTCAGCCTTGAGCGTGGCATCGGCCTGTGCGTCGGCCTTGGCCACCAGCTCGGACAGGCTTGGGCCGGTCAGGGTGCTGCCGTCGACCTTCTTGTACTCGCCCAGGTAGACGTTACGAATGCCTTTGCCGTTGTAAAAGTGCGAGTTGTGGGTGTTGTCGCTGAAGCAGTCGTGCTCGTCTTCGGTGGAGTTGGCTTCCAGCGCGACCTTCATGCGCTCGCCCGCCAGTTCGCCGAGCGACAGGCTGCCCATGCCGAACAGCATCTTGCGCAGACCGTTGTCGGCCGACTCGGCGACCAGTTCGCTGCGGTAGTTGCCTTCCACGCCGTCTTTCCACTGCTTGACCATGTCGTTCAGGTCGCTCACCAGCAGGTCGGTAGCTGCCTTGAGGAAGGCGCGGCGGCGCTCGTTGTGGCCACCGGTAGCGCCTTCACCCACTACATAGTCGGTGTAGGGGCGCTCGCCGGCGCCTGGCTCGGTGCCGTTGAGGTCCTGGCCCCAGAGCAGGAATTCGATGGCGTGGTAGCCGGTGGCGACGTTGGCTTCGGAGCCGCCCAGCTCGTTCAGGCTGGCCAGCAGCTCGCCAGTGATTTCGCTGACGTCAACCTTGTCTTCGCCAACCTGGATCTCGGTGTTGGCGATGATATTGGCTTGCGCGCCCGGGTTGCCCAGGGCGTGCTGGTAGTCCTCGGCCACGTAGTCGATCAGGCCTTCGTCCAGCGGCCAGGCGTTGAGCTGACCTTCCCACTCGTCGACCACCGGGTTACCGAAACGGAACACTTCGGTCTGCATGTACGGCACGCGTGCGGCCAGCCAGGCTTCGCGCGCAGCGTTCAGGGTCGCTTCGCTGGGATCGGCAAGCAGTGCATCGACGGCTGTCTGCAGGGTCTTGCCGGTGCTGGCGGCGTCGCTGAACACGGCCAGGGCCAGATCGGCGTAATGGTTGACCACGGCCTTCGCCGCTGCTTCGTCGACCTTCGCCGCAGTGGCTGGCGCCGTGCTCTCGGTGGTGGCAGCAGGTGCAGCTGCCTGGGTCGCGGGGGCTTTGTCTTCGCCACAGCCAGCGAGGGAAATGGCGATGGCCAGCAGGCTGGCGGAGGCCAGAGGCATACGAATCATGGCGGGGTCCTTTGCATGTACGAAATGTGGACGGTACTCAGAGGTACCTGAAAAACTGCAACATAATGCAAATGTTTCGCATTATGTGTAAAGGCCATTATTCGTGCTGTGCGGGATATCGCTACCGAGCCACCTCGTTGCCGTTAGAATGCCAGCACCCGATTCGCAGTTCTGCCTGGAGAAAACTGCATGAGCCTGACCGCCGTGATCATCATCGTTGTTCTCGTCCTGCTCGGCGCCTACGCGGTGTCGCTCTACAACGGACTGGTACGCCTCAAGCATGGCGTGAGCAAGGCCTGGTCGAACATCGACGTGCTACTCAAGCAACGGCATGACGAATTGCCCAAACTGGTGGAAACCTGCAAGCAGTACATGCAGTACGAAGGCTCGACGCTGGAGCGGGTGATTGCAGCGCGTAGCGCCGTTGCCAGTGCTCGCGAACAACATGATGTCGGCGCCCTGGGCAAGGCCGAAAGTGGTCTGCGCGCGGGCCTCGGTCAGCTCTTTGCCCTGGCCGAGAACTACCCGGAGCTGAAGGCCAACGACAGTTTCCAGCACCTGCAGCAGCGTATCAGCGGCCTGGAAAACGGCATCGCCGACCGCCGCGAGCTGTACAACGAGGCGGTCAACCTCAACAACGTGCGAATCGAGCAGTTCCCCGATGTCCTCATTGCGCGCATGTTCAACTTCCAGGCTGCCGAGCTGCTGGTGTTCAGCGAGGCGGAGAAAGCCGATGTGGACATGAAATCACTGTTCAACTGAGAACCTGCCGATGATGCAGGTCGACCCCTTCGGCTTCTTCTTCACGCTCACGTTTACCCTCGGCGCCTGTCTGGGCGGCGCCTGGTGGTGCCTGCGGGGTTGGTCGCAGGCGCGCCATCTTCTGGACACGCCCACCTCGAAGATCCGCTCGGCGGCGCAGGGTTACGTCGAACTCTATGGTGTGCTCGAAGCCTTGCCGGACACGCAGTTGCGTGGGCCGCTGACCGGCAAACCCTGCCTGTGGTGGCGCTTTCGTATCGAGGAGTATCGCTCCAGCGGCAAGAAGCGCAGTTGGCGGGTGATCGAGAGTGGCGCCAGTGACGCCTGGTTGCGCCTGGTCGATGGTACCGGCGAATGCCTGATCGACCCGCGTGGTGCCGAGATTCGTGCGGCGGTGCGTGAAGTCTGGGAGGGCAACCTGCGGCATCCGCTGGGGCCTGCCAAGACCGGATTGTTCGGCTTTCTCACCAGCGGCCAGCGCTATCGCTACAGCGAAGAACGCTTTCATGTCGGTCAGCCGCTGTATGCCATCGGTGATTTTCGCACCCGCGGCGCTGCGCAGCAGGGTTTCGACAGGCATGCCGCTCAGGGCGAAGTGATCCGCGAATGGAAGGGCGATTACGTCGGCCTGTTGCGGCGTTTCGACAGTGACGGCAACGGCGAGCTCGACGAGCAGGAGTGGAATCGCGTGCGTCTGGCGGCGCAACTGGAGGCCGAAGATCGGCACCGGCAAAAGGCGTCCGAGCCGGCGCGGCACCAGATGGCCAAGCCCGATGAGCGCCAGCCGTTCATTCTCTCCAACAGCGGAGAGGACGAGCTGGCCCGCAGCTTCTACTGGCGAGCCGCTGGTGGCGCTGTACTGTGCGTGGTCGGCGCGCTGGCCACGGTCTGGCTGCTGGGTGTGCAGCACTGGTGAGCTGTTTTGCCGGGCGCGAACGAAAACGCCGCGATTGATCGCGGCGTTTTCGTTGGTGGTCGTGTCAGAGCGTTGCGGCTGAGCTCAGGCGTCGCGACTGCTTGAGGAACAGCGTCAACTCGCGCGCAGGTAGCGGTTTGCTGTAGAGATAGCCCTGACCCTCATGGCAGCCCTGGGCGATGATGTAGGCCTCCTGCTCGGCGGTTTCCACACCTTCGGCGATGACTTGCATGCCCAGGCTCTTGCCCAGCTGGATGATGGCGCGAACGATGGTGGCGTCGTCTTCGTCTTCGAGCAGATCCTGCACGAAGCTCTTGTCGATCTTGATCTTGTCCAGCGGCAGGCTTTTCAGATAGCTCAGCGAGGAATAGCCGGTACCGAAGTCGTCGATGGCGATCAGCGCGCCGGAGCGGCGCAGGCTGAGCAGATGCTGGGCCGCGGTGCTGATGTCCTCCATCAGGCCGGTCTCGGTGACTTCCAGCTCCAGGCTTTTGGGCGGCAGGCGGTAGACCTGCATCAGGTTGTTGACCACGCGTGGCAGCTCGGCGTGGTGCAACTGCACGGTGGACAGGTTGATGGCCATGCGCAGATCGCTGAAGCCCTGATCATGCCATTCGCGCAGCTGGCGGCAGGTCTGGTCGAGAATCCATTCACCGATGGGGATGATGGTGCCGTTCTGCTCGGCCAGCGGAATGAACAGGTCCGGCGCGACGAAGCCATGCTGTGGGTGCTGCCAGCGCAGCAGCGCTTCGACGCCGACTACGCGATGGTCGCGGTAGTCGATCTGGGGCTGGTAGACCAGGTGCAACTGGTTCTGCGCCAGGGCATCGCGCAGATCCTTTTCCAGCTCACGACGGCGACGCATCTCGCTGTCGACGCTGGCGATGTAGAACTGGTAGCGATTGCGCGAACGACTCTTGGCCAGGGTCATGGTCTGTTCGGCTTTCTGCAGCAGCTTCTCGGTGCTGTCGCCATCTTCCGGGAACAGGGTTATGCCGATGGTGGCGCGCAGGCGCACCTCGTGCTGATCGAGCAGGAAGGGCAGCTCCAGGTCGTCGAGTACGCTCTGCGCCAGTTCGGCGGCTTCGTAGGGTTGTTCGATGTCGGCTTGAACCAGGGCGAACTGGTCACCGCCCAGGCGGGCCAGCGCCCCGAGACGACCGCTGTGGCTGCGCAGGCGGTCGGACAGTGCGAGTAGCAACTGGTCGCCGCTCTGGTAACTGAATTGTTCGTTGATGCCCTTGAAGTCATCCAGGCCGACGCAAAGCACAGCGACGCGACGCTGCAGGCGGCCGGCATCTTCGAGAATCTGATCGAGCTGCTGTTGCAGCTGCTGGCGATTGGGCAGGCCGGTGAGGAAGTCGTATTGAGCCATGCGCAGCAGGCTGTTCTCGGCTTCACGGCGCAGGTGGGTGTTGCGCTCGATGGAGGCCAGCAACTGGTTGGCGGTGTTGATCCACAAACCCAGCTCGTTCTTCTCGTTGCCCTTGAGCATGGGCAGCTTGTGTTCGCTGGGGCGGTCGGGATTGATGTTGGTGAGGTGCTCGATGATCTTCGACAGCGGTTTGGTCAGCAGCCAGTGATAGACCAGATAGAGCACCAGGCCCATGGCCAAGGCGCGCAGCACCCCAGAGATGAAGATGATTACCGAGTTGGTGACGAAGCTTTCGCCGTAAGGCGCCGTATCGAGGGTGATGTTGAGGTCACCGTAATACTCGCTGTAAGGGCCACGGCCGACCAGTTTGGTGGCGAACAGCTGTTCCTGACCGAGGATCGGGTCTGTCAGCCAGCGAGTCGGCATCTGCGCCAGATCGCGAGTCCGTTCGGCCAGCATGGGTTCGTTGGGGTGGCCAATGGAGGCGTGACGCACCGATTCGTGCTGGAACAACCCCTCGATCACCTGCATGCCCATCTCGCGGTCCAGGCTGTATACCGCCTGGGTCGAAGGATCGCGGAACATGCCGAGGATGCGATGGGCATCGTTGGCCACCGCCTGACGTGTCTTGTAGGCGTCGAAGACAATCTGCGCACAACTCAATACCACCCCTACTACGAGTGCTGACAACAGCACCACGCGGAGCAATTTGAGTGACAAGCTGTTCTTCAATTCCAGCTTCAAAGGCAATTCCTTATGTCGATGCTTACAGCGTCAGTCAGACGAGAGTATTGGCAATCTAGGCCTGGCCGTCAAAGGGCCATCATGCCTGGTGGCACTATTTATCCCACAAGGAACGCTCCTGGTGCGAATCGCCGCTTGGAGGCCTACTCACTGCTCTGTGTCGGTGCGATTGCGCCGTACTTGAACGCCTTTTGTCATATTGACCGTCCGCTGTTGTTACGTCCTGTGACGCGCCACCTGCCGCCTGCTTCGCCGCTGGCACAAGAGTTGCGAAGGCCGGGCATCGACCAGGAGGGGACTCGTGATGAAAACGCTCATGCTGTTGCTCGTCGCTGTCAGCTTTGCCCCACAGGCCCATGCCGCCAGCGAAGAGGCCGCCAATACAGCCTGGCTGGTGTTGGCCAGCGTGCTGGTGTTCTTCATGCAGGCGGGTTTCGCCTTGCTGGAGAGCGGCATGTCACGGGCCAAGAACGCCGTCAACGTGATGATGAAGAACTACATGGACTGCTGCGTGGGCGGCATAGTGTTCTGGTTGTTCGGCTTCGGCCTGATGTTCGGTGCCAATGTCACGGGCTGGTTCGGCATGAGTCACTTCGCGCTGAATGACGGCGAGCCCTGGGATTACACCTTCCTGTTGTTTCAGATGATGTTCGCCGCCACCGCTGCGACCATCGCCAGTGGTGCCATGGCCGAGCGCACGCGCTATGGCGCCTATCTGATTGGCGCGGTACTGATCAGCGGTGTGATCTATCCGATATTCGGCAGTTGGGTGTGGGGCGGTCTGTACGGCGGTCAGGGTTGGTTGGCCAAGCTGGGCTTTATCGATTTCGCCGGCTCGACCGTGGTGCACAGCATCGGTGCCTGGTGTGCGCTGGCAGGGATTCTGGTGCTGGGCCCGCGTCTCGGGCGTTTTGCTCCTGATGGCAAGGCACGCTTGATCCCTGGGCACAATCTTGGCCTGGTGGCATTGGGCGGTTTCATCCTCTGGGTGGGTTGGTTCGGTTTCAACGCCGGCAGCAACCTGGAAGTCAGCAGCAGTCTTGGGTTGATCGCCTTGAATACGCATCTGGCTGCGGTCGCTGGTGCGCTCGGCGCTCTGCTGGCACAACGCAGCACGGCCAGCCCGGTATTGCTGACCACGACGGTGAATGGCTCGATTGGCGGGCTGGTCGGCATCACAGCCGGTTGCGCCAGCATGGCGCCGGGTTTCGCTCTGCTCAGTGGTCTTGTCGCCGGTTTCGTCGTGGTCTATGGCATGCGTTTGCTCGATCGCCTGCAGCTCGACGATGTCGTCGGTGCGATTCCGGTCCACGGGTTCGCCGGCATCTGGGGCACCTTGGCTGCAGGCCTGTTCTACCAGGGCGACCTGTTCAACTGGGAGCGTGTCGCGGTGCAGGCATTGGGTGCTGCGGCAGCTTTTCTCTGGGCCTTTCCGGTTGCCCTGGTGTTCTACTTCCTGCTGGCCAAGACCATGGGGCTGCGGGTTTCGACCCAGCATGAGCAGCGCGGGCTGGATTTTGCCGAGCATGCCGAGGTCGGTTATCCGGAGTTCAACCTGACGCAGACCTTCGACAGCGAGCAATGGTCGAGGAGGGGCTGAGGATGAGATTGAGCCTGCGTCGTCGCGCGATCTACACCGGCCTGGCTGGACACTTTTCGGATGAAGAGGTCTGGCCGTTGCTGGCGCTGTGGGAGAACAAATACGCCGAGCAACCGCCGTTCGCCCTCAATGAGTTTCTTGCCGAGGTGGTGCTGCGTACCGAGCGCAAGCTCGAACGCGCACGTCTTTACCGAGAGTTGGTTGGCGCCCTGACGGGACCGCCTTCGCAGCTGCTGCCTGACCCAGAGGAGCAACTGGCTGCCTGGCGCCAGGGACGCAACGAGGCTGTGCGGCAGGTGGCGACCCCGGATAGTGCCGCGCAAACCACTTTCCTGGCCCTGAACCAGGCCTTGCTGGAGCAACTCGATAGCGCGCAGCAGGCAGCACTGAGGCGCTTCGCCGCCGGCAACCTGTCCGGTATGGGGGTGAGCTCCGAGCTGTCGACGCGTTTACGTATCTGGTTGGAGCAGGGCGGGGGCGACGGTATCGCCAACCTCGGACTGGAGCAACTGCGTAAGCTGCTGAACCTGCTATATATCGGGCTCTGCGAGTTTCTCGGGCCGGTCCGTGCTGACCGCGTACTGAGTCAGGCGGTCAATCGTGTGGGGGAGCAGGGGGTGGAGTTTTCACCGCGCAGATTGCTCTAGCCGGGCAGACGAGATGCAGAAACGAAAAACCCGGCCATGAAGGCCGGGTTTTGTATTACGGGGCTGTGATTCAGGCCGCGTAGTTCTGGGCGACGAAGTCCCAGTTCACCAGGTTCCAGAACGCCTCGACATACTTCGGACGCAGGTTGCGGTAGTCGATGTAGTAGGCGTGTTCCCAGACGTCGCAGGTCAGCAGCGGCGTGTCGCCGGAAGTCAGCGGGCAGCCGGCGCCGATGGTGCTGGCCAGGGCCAGGGAGCCGTCAGCTTTCTTCACCAGCCAGCCCCAGCCGGAACCGAAGGTACCGATGGAAACCTTGCTGAACTCTTCCTTGAACTTGTCGAAGGAACCGAAGGCAGCGTTGATGGCATCAGCCAGGGCGCCGGTCGGCTGGCCACCGCCGTTCGGCGACAGGCAGTTCCAGTAGAAGGTGTGGTTCCACACCTGAGCGGCGTTGTTGAAGATGCCGCCCGAGGAAGTCTTGACGATTTCTTCCAGGCTCTTGCCTTCGAACTCGGTGCCCGGCACCAGGTTGTTCAGGTTCACGACGTAGGTGTTGTGGTGCTTGTCGTGGTGGAATTCGAGGGTCTCGGCGGAAATGTGCGGCTCGAGGGCATTCTTTTCGTAAGGCAGCGGCGGCAATTCAAAAGCCATGGTCTATCTCCTACTCAGGTCGTGTGCGGTATGCGCAAGGCCGATCACGGGCGGCCTACAGGCGGCGTCGAGTTTGTACTCTTTGCGCCGCAGACTCGGGATCATAGCACCCGACCACGGCCATAACCACGCAACATCTGTGTGGGAAAGCCGGTGCCAGGGCCTTTGCAGCATTGAGTTCGACAGCCTCAGGCGCCAGCAGTTGCCTCTTTCGGCGCGGTCGCGCCGAAACGCCAACAGGCTTTAAAGTGCGCCGGCTTTCTTCCAGGCCAGATAACTGCTTACCAGCTCCGGGCCCAGTTCGCCCGGGCGGGCGTCGAGCACCGGTACTTCATGGGCAGCCAGACGTTCGTGCAGGTCGGCGCGGGCATTGAGGTAGTCCAGCGTGCCGCAGTAGGCCAGGGCCTGATCGAATTGCTCCACGGGCGTTTGACGCAGACGATCCAGTGCTTCCTCGCGCAGGCTGGCGATCAGCACGCGATGCTGGCGCGACAGGCGACGCACGGCGGCGAGCAGGTCCTGATCGTCTTCGTCACGCAGGTTGGTCACCAGCACCACCAGCGAGCGACGCCGCTGGCGCGCCAGCAGCAGATCGGCGGCGGCGCTGAAGTCGGCCGGTTGCTGGCTGGTGTCTAGGTCGTAAACGGCGTTGAGCAGCACGTTCAACTGCGCAGGCCCCTTGACCGGCGCCAGGTAACGCGACTGGTTGCCGGCGAAGGTCGCAAGGCCGACGGCATCGCCCTGGCGCAGGGCTACGTAGCTGAGCAGCAGGCAGGCGTTGAGGGCGTGATCGAAGTGCGACAGCTCGTCGTCCTGGCTGCGCATACGGCGGCCGCAGTCGAGCAGGAAGACGATCTGCTGGTCGCGTTCGTCCTGGTACTCGCGGGCGATGGGTGTGCGCTTGCGCGCAGTGGCCTTCCAGTCGATCTGGCGCAGGGTGTCGCCATCACGAAATTCGCGCAGCTGATGAAACTCCAGGCCCAGGCCGCGACGCGGGCGCTGACGCACGCCCAGCTGACTCAGCCAGTCGTCTACCGCCTTGAGCTGCGCGCCGTAGAGACGCGCGAAATCGGGGTAGACGCGACTTTCACCTTCCAGCGGCAGCAGGCGTTTGGCCTGCCACAGGCGCAGCGGGCTGGGCAGTTTCAGCTCGCACAGGGCGAAGTGGAAGTGCCCACGGATCAGCGGCTTCAGACGATAGCTGACCCGCGTCTGCTGGCCAGGCTGCAGGGTGATGCGTTGCGGCAGGAAGTCGAAGGCCATGCCTTCTGGTACATGGTCGAAGACCTCGATTTCCTGGGGCTGGGCGAAATCGTGATGGGCGATCAGCTGTACCTCGCTCCAGCGCCCGAGCGGCAGGTTGCCCGGCAGTACGCGCTCCAGGCGCGGCGAGCGCTGGCGACGCAGCCACAGGGCATCGACGACGGCGATCAGTGCCAACGCCAGCAATAGCCCCCAGGCCAATGGCATCAGGCTGTCTGCCAGGCGCATGCCGAGCAGGGGCAAGGCGCCGAGCAATACGGCGGCGGCGAACAGGCCGCCGAGCAGCCCGAGGAGCAGGCGCGAAGGTTTCATAGACGCGGTGCCGGCACCTGATCGAGCAACTGTTGCAGCACCTGATCCACCGACAAGCCTTCGATATCCAGTTCCGGCGCCAGGCGTACGCGATGGCGCAGCACGGCCAGGGCGCAGCTCTTGATGTCATCCGGCAGGACGAAATCACCGCCGCGCAGCAGCGCGCGAGCACGGGCGCCACGCACCAGGGCGATAGAGGCACGTGGTCCGGCGCCCATGGCCAGGCCTGGCCAACTGCGCGTGGCGCGGGCCAGGCGTACGGCGTAATCGAGCACCTGCTCATCCAGTGGCAGATCGCTTGCGATCTTCTGCAAGGCCAGTACGTCCTTGGCCTGCAGCAGGGTACGCAGCGGGCTGACTTCGAGCATGTCGGCCTTGGCCGAGCGGGTCACCTGGCGCACCATGTTCAGCTCTTCATCCTGCTGCGGATAATCCATGCGCAGCTTGAGCATGAAGCGATCCAGCTCGGCTTCCGGCAGCGGGTAGGTGCCTTCCTGCTCGATCGGGTTCATGGTCGCCAGCACCATGAACGGCAGCTGCACCGGCAGTGCGCGGCCTTCCAGAGTCACCTGGCGTTCCTGCATCACTTCCAGGAGGGCGGCCTGGGTCTTGGCCGGTGCGCGGTTGATTTCGTCGGCCAGCAGCAGGTTGGTGAACACCGGGCCCTTGCGCAGTTTGAACTGCTCGCTCTGCATGTCATACACGGCATGGCCGGTAACATCGCTGGGCATCAGATCCGGGGTGAACTGGATGCGCGCGAACTCGCCGCCAAAGCAACGCGCCAGGGCGCGCACCAGCAGGGTCTTGCCCAGCCCCGGTACACCTTCGACCAACACGTGGCCACCGGCGATCAGTGCGGTGAGCACGTCGTCGATCACCGCGCTCTGGCCGATCACCGCCTTGCGCAACTCGGCGCGCAGGGCCTGGGCCAACTGGCTGGCACGCTGGCGCTGCTGCGCTTGCGGGTTGCTCGGCGTGGCGGCCGGGATTTCCTGCACCGGCAGGTTGTCGTTCTCGGGGGTCTCGCTCATAGGGCATTCCTGAGGGTTTGCAGGTGGGCGACCTGGCGGGTGAAGTCACTGGCGGATAGGCGCTGCGGCGGCAATGGGCGCATGGCCTGGCTGATGTCCTTGGCGGGCAGGCGGGTCAGGCGACCAAGAACCTGCCACTGCTCGGCGACGGCGAGCTTCTCGAAACCGGGATGACGGCGGCGGGCGCGGCGATTGATGTCCTGCTGCAGGCCTTTGAGCAGGCTGTGCTGGCCGCTGCGGCGGAGCAGGAAGTCGGCGCTGCCACGCAGGTGTTCCTCGAGCTGGCGCCGTGCTCGGCTGGCCGGTGCCTGCAGCGGGCCATGACGCATGCCGACGTGCCACAGGGTGGCGATGATCAGCAGCGCCAGCGCCAGCAGTGCCAGTGGGAAGTGGCGCAGCAGCAGACGGGCCAGGCCGTCGCTGTCGGCATGGTAGAGCAGGGTCACCGCGCTGTCCTGGCCCAGGTACCAGAGCAGCCAGGCGTGGTCGTAGTCGTCGATGTTGCGGTTCTGCCAGATCCATGGATCGCTCAGTACGGTGATCAGTCCGTCGCCGTGGTACAGCTGCAGCAGGTGCGTGGCAGCGTCGCTGTTGGCCCAGGCGTGCGCGCGGTTCTGCGCATCGTACAGGTGGAAGTCGGTGTCGAAGGCGATGTAGGCCGGGGCCTGCTCGTTCTCCAGGTAAAGCTTGGTGAGTTGCGGGTAGGCCTCGCTCGCTTCGCTGTCTGGCTCGGGCTCACTGGCTTCTTCGTCGTCCAGCTCGTCAGTCATGTATTGCTGGACACCGAGCAGATCGAGCAGCAGGTCGCCACTCTCGCCTTCCTCTTCGTCCCACAGGCGCTCGGCAATGAACAGCAGATGGCCGCCACTCGCTGTCCACTGCAGCACGCGCTCAACCTGGCGCGGCGTCATGTTGCTGCGGTCAGCCAGCAGCATCAGGGTCTGACCTTCGCTGGGCAGGTCATCGAGCACATCCAGGCCTTCGGCGCGGCGTGCGGCGATGCCTTGTTTGCGCAGGAAGTGCTCGGCAGCCAGATAAGGGCTGCTGGCAACCTCGGGGGCAGGGCCGTGCTCGATCACCTCTTCATAGGGTTCGAGTTTGCCCATCAGGTAGCTGGCGAGCAGTCCCAATACCAGCAACAGGGCCATGGCCAGGATGAAACCGGCGCGCCGACTCATGCTGCACGCTCCTGGCCGAACAGGCTGCGCCAGCCCTGACACAGGCCCTGACGCTGCGATTCGGCAGGCAGGCGATGCCCATAGGCCAGGGCCTGCCAATGCAGGGTGAGCTGGCGGCTGTAGTCTTCCAGGTTCTCTTGCCCGAGGCCGGCGACCAGGTGCAGCACCTCGCCTTCGGTGTGCGACTGTTTCAGGGGCAGGCGGTGTTCATGCAGCAGGCGACTGAGCAGTGCGCGGTAGAGCAAACCGAGGGCTGCGCGCGGTTGGTCGGCCCAGAGTCGCTCGGCTTCGCTGGCGACATCGTCGGGCAGCGTCTCTGGCGCGAGTTCGAGACCGAACAGCTGTTGCGGCGCGACCTGTCGGCGTCGTGTCGGCAGGCCGATGCGGTCGCCAAAGGCCTGCAGCCACTCGCGGTAGCGCCACAGAACGAAGACCAGCAGCGCGGCCAGCGCTGCCCAAAGCAGCACTTCGAAAACTTGCGCGACGACATCCAGGCTTTTCCACCATTCGCCGAGTTTGAGCAGGTTCTTGAGCATGTCCAGGAAGGCTTCGACGTCTTCCGGCTTGGGCTCCTCTGCGGGCTTTTCTTCTCCCAGGCGCCAGCGCGTGACGGTTTCGCGGTGCTGGAAGGGCGGCTCGTCGAGCAGCGCTTCGATGCTTGCACGGGCGGCTTGGCTGGTCAGCGGCTGCTGGAGCAGGCGTGGTGCGTCCGGGCCTTGCGGGTCGGCCTGCTTGGCTTCTTCGCTGACGATTGGTGGCGTGTCGGCCCATGCGTTGCTTGGCTGCTGCGTCAACAGCACGGCGCAACCGAGCAATAAGGCATAGGCGCTGCCGGTCAGGCGCTGGCGCAGGCGGCGGAAGGTCAGCTCGATATCCCAAGCTTCCAGGGCCGTGCGGCGGTTGAGATAGAGGGTAAAGCCGCAGGCGACATAGACCGGCTCCCAGATGATCAGCAGCAGCACATAAAGCAGATTGGACAGGTGCTCCAGCCACATCCACTGGCCACTGCTGGCGGCGATCAGGCTTTCCCAGGTCCAGTCCAGCTCCACCTGTTGTGGCAGCATCAGATAGAACAGGGCGACCAGGCCCATCCACAGGGCAACCTCCAGATGCATGCCCACCAGCGTCAGCCAGGTGGCAGCGGCGCTGTCGCGCTGACCGAGGACCACCAGGCGCTGGCTGCGTGCCTGACCGGCCAGGCCTTCAAGTTGCAGCACGGGCAGATCGAAGCTGCGCGTCGGGCTCAGGCGGCGCCAGGTCAGGCTGGCCAACAATTGTGGCCATAGCAGTTTCGGCAGGGCGCGCAGGGCCTGTTTCAGCGAGGGTGTGTTGCCGAACAGCGCTTGCGAAAGGATGTACAGCGGCAGACGTTCATAGGCCGGTTTGAGCCACCAGAAGACGAAGATGGCCCAGCCCGGATACTGCCAGAGCAAGGCGCAGAGCAGGGCGAACAGCGGCAGTGTGACCAGCGCCCAACTGGCCATCAGCAGGCCGGCGTGACGACGGGCGAGCAGCACGCCGAGATCGATGGCTTCCCAGGCGCTGCGCGGGCGGATGGCAACGCTGGCCTCAGTCAGGCGCATGCTGCCTCCGACCGGCCAGTAGCAGATAACCCAGCACCAGCGCCCAGAGCCCGGCACCGACGACGTACTTGATGTTCGGGCTGGCGAAGGTGGTAGAGGACCAGAAGGCCTCGATGAAGGCGGCCAGCAGCAGGAACAGGATCACCCCGGCCACCAGCTGTATCGCCTTGCCTGCGGCCAGGCGCAAGGCCTCGCCACGGGGCAGGCGGCCGGGGGCGAGCAGTGCCCAGCCGAGCTTGAAGCCAGCCGCGCCAGCCAGGGCAATGGCGGTCAGCTCGAAGGCACCATGGCCGATGACGAAGGACCAGAAGGGCTCGCCATAGCCGATGCGCGTCAGGTGGCCCGCCACGGCGCCGATCATCAGGCCGTTGAACAGCAGGAAGAACAGGCTGCCGAGGCCGAGCAGCAGGCCACTGGCGAAGGTCTGAAAGGCGATGCCGATGTTGTTCATGATGTAGAAGCCGAACATCACCCAGTCGTCGCCCGAACCGCGTTCACTGAAACGGCCGAGACGGCGCGCGTCGGGATCGTACATGCCTTCCATTTCGCTGACCTGGTCGGGGCTGACCAGGCTGAAAATCAGCTCGGGATAGAGATAGGTCAGCAGTCCCATCACTGCCAGACTGCCGAAGAACAGCAGGCTGGCCACGCATACGCTGCGCCACTCGCTGCGCACCAGGCGCGGGAAACCGCCGAACAGAAAGCGGACCATCTGCGCGCCAAGGTGGCTGCGATGGCGGTAGAACTGCTGATGGCCACGCATGGCCAACTGTTGAAGCTGGTCGATCAGGTGGCTGCTGTAGCCGCGTGCCTGAGCCAGGGCCAGATGCTGGCAAAGCTGTCGGTAGCTGGCGGCGAAGCCTTGATAGGTCTGCGTTTTGGACTTGCCGCGCTCAAGAGCTTCGAGCTGGCTGTTGAAGGCATCCCAATCCGGCTGATGGCGACTTTCGAACAGGCTCTGTTTCACGGTGCGCTCCCCAGCAGGCCGCGCGCGATGCCGTTGAGGCGCGGCTCGGCCTGTTCGGCAGGCACTTGTAGCGGATCGGCCAGCAGCGCCGCCAGCTCGGCTCGGCGTGCTGCGGAGAGCTGGCCGCCACGTTCGGCAAAGCCGAGGATGGCGCGTTGCTCGTCAAGGCTGAGCGGGAAGGGTGCTGGCAGAGGTTCGGCGTCGGCGAGCAGCGGTTTGCTCAACGGCGCATCGCGATAGACCACCAGGGTGCCGGCGGCGATATCGCCAAGACGTTTGAATGCCGGGTGGTTCAGGCAGCTGATGATGCCCAGGGTGTAGCCAAATGGCAGGATATCGACGAAACGCAGCAGGTTGCGCGTCAGTGAAGCGGCCCAGCCGATTGGCGTGCCGTCATCGTGAACCACGCGCAGGCCGAGCATCTGCTTACCGGGAGAGCGGCCCTGGTTGAACACCTCGAACAGCACCATGTACCACCAGGTCACGAGAAACAGCAGGATCGTACCCAGGCCCATGCCGAACTGACCGAGCAGGCCGAGAACGATGAACATCACCATCAGGATCAGGCCGCGAATGACCAGGTCGATGGCGAATGCCAGGGCGCGCGGCACCAGTCCGGCGGGTCGCAAATGCAGATCGATACCTTCCGGCGTTTCGACCTGGTAGCGAGTATCCAGAGGGAGCTGGTTGAGCGGAAGGCTTGCGCGTGAGCGTGAGTGCATCGGCGGACTGCATCAAGGAAAGCCCGATGCTAGCGAGCAGCGGGCCACGAACGCAACCGGGCCAGTGAGCTGGCCCGGGTCACGTCGATTTATTGGGCGGCAGGCAGCACGCCAAAGATAGTGCGATAAAGCACGCCCATGGCCACGACCATCAGCGGAATGCTCCACACCAGACCGATACCCAGCGGGATGGCACTGACCATGACGATCAAACCGAGCAGCAGGAACAGGCCGAAGACCTTGAACCAGTGCTGGGTGATGGCCTTGCGCGAGGCTTCCAGTGCCTGCCACGGCGACAGGCCACGCTCGACCACCAGCGGAATGGCCAGCAGGTAGGCAACGGCCAGGTAGATGCCCGGGATCAGCAGCAGGATCATGCCGAGGTAGATCAGCAGCATCATCACCACGGCAGTGATGATCAGCGGTACGGTGCGCCCGAAGTGGCTGAAAATCTCGTTGAAGCTCAGCGGCTGGTCGGCGGCGCGACGAATGCCGACCATGTTGATGCCGGCCATGAAGGGGTAGGCCAGGGCCGAGGCCAGCAGCGAGATGAGGATTTCACCGACGATCATCAGCAGCATGTTTTCGCTCAGGGCGCCGAAGATGCCGACGACGCCGCCGAGGATGAAGGTGGCGGCCAGCAGCACCACGTAGAACACCAGGAAACCACCGATGATGATGCCTTTGGTGCCCTTGACCTTGCTCCAGGATTCGCTCAGCAGCTCGCCGATGCTGAAGTCATAGCCGCGAGCCAGCGCTTCTTCGATGCTCGGGGTCTGGTTAGGCGAGGTCTGTTGCAGGTCGCTGGTGGGAGCGGCATAGGGATTGGGGGTGATCGCGTCACTCATGGTTGCATCCTTGTAGGTAGAGTGTGGGGGCTGCCAATGCTAGTGGTTACGGCAGCTGCCCGACAAGTGCGGCGTGTCTGGCGGCGCAGCGGCTGTGCACTGGTTCATGCTTTGGCCGGGAGCAGCGAGCCTGGAAGTGGATGATAGACTGCCGACAACCTTACGTCCGGTACGGAGCCACCAAATGACTTCCAGCATCTTCTGGTACGACTACGAGACCACCGGTATCAATCCGCGGTGTGATCGTCCGCTGCAGGTGGCGGGTATCCGTACCGATGAGGCGCTGAACGAGGTTGGCGAGGCGCTGAACATCTACTGCCGCCCCAGCGATGACATTCTGCCGCACCCGGCTGCTTGTCTGGTGACCGGTATCGACCCTCAGCGCCTGCAGCAGTCAGGGCTCGACGAAGGCGAGTTCATGACCCGTGTGCATGCCGCGCTCTCTGCGCCCGGCACCTGTGGCGCCGGCTACAACAGCTTGCGCTTCGATGACGAGGTGACGCGCTACAGCCTCTACCGTAACTTCTTCGATCCTTACGCGCGTGAGTGGCAGGGCGGCAACAGCCGCTGGGACCTGATCGATCTGGTGCGCACCGCTTATGCGCTGCGTCCCGAGGGCATCGAGTGGCCCGAGGAAGAGGGGCGGGTGTCGCTCAAGCTGGAGCGCCTGACCCAGGCCAATGGCATCGAACATGGCCAGGCTCACGATGCGCTGTCCGACGTGCGCGCCACTATCGGCCTGGCACGGCTGCTGCGCGACCGACAGCCGAAGCTTTACGACTTTCTCTACCAACTGCGTAGCAAACAACGGGTGCTGGATCAGATTCGCCTGCTGCAGCCGCTGTTGCACATTTCCGGACGCTTCTCTGCGGCACGTCATTATCTGGCGCCAGTGCTGCCGCTGGCTTGGCATCCGCGCAATCGCAATGCGCTGATCGTCTATGATCTGCAGGCTGATCCGTCGCCCTTGTTGAATCTGGACGCCGATACGCTGCGCAGTCGTCTCTACACGCGCCGCGAGGACCTTGCCGAGGGCGAGTTGCCGGTGCCGCTGAAGCTGCTGCATATCAATCGCTGTCCGGTAGTGGCACCGCTTGCGGTGCTGCGCGAGGGGGATCGGCAACGCCTGCAACTGGACTGGTCGATCTGTGAGCGCAATGTTGAAGTGCTGAAAAATGAACAGCCGCATTGGCAGGACAAATTAGCGGCCATTTACCGTGAAGAAGCCTTCGCAGGCAGTAACGACCCCGAACAACAGCTTTACGATGGGTTTATCGGTGATCGTGACCGTCGTTTGTGTGAACAGGTGCGTGGCGCTCAACCTGAAGCATTGGCCGACGGCAAAAAATGGCCATTCGATGATGCACGACTGCCAGAGTTATTGTTTCGTTATCGGGCGCGCAATTTCCCTTCAAGTCTGTCAGCCGCTGAATCTCTGCGCTGGGAAGAGTTCTGCCGGCAGCGTTTGAGCGATCCGGAGTTTGGTGCGCCCAATACCCTGACGCAGTTTCACGCGGCATTGGAGCAGTTGCGCACGGACTGCAGCCCGAGCCAATTGCAACTTCTGCAGCAGTGGCAGGCGTATGCACAGGCGCTGCAGGCGCGTTTTGCCGTGAATTCCGCTGGCGTTTGAAGCGGACAAGAGGCTGCCAGGGCAACAGACGATGGTCTCGTCAGTACTGTGTAAGCAAAATGTAGGGGCGGAAGTTTTTCGTTCGTTCGGCGTAATTGCGGGTGCAGGCAATTGCCTAAAACGGTTAAGCCTGAAAAATATCGACAATAAAAAACGCCAGCAAGGCTGGCGTTTTGGGTGTCGCTCAGGAATTAGCCCAGCAGAGTGGCCCAGCCTTCGACGACGTCGGCGCCCCACTTGGCTTTCCACTCTTTCAGAGTCTTGTGGTTGCCGCCTTTGGTTTCGATCACTTCGCCGCTGTGCGGGTTCTTGTACTGCTTGACCTTGCGCGCACGCTTGGCAGCAACAGGCTTGCTGGCGCGCACGCCTTTGCCGGTTTTGGCTTCAGGATCGAGCAGGGCGATGATGTCGCGCAGCGACTTCTGATATTCGCCCATGAGGGTGCGCAGCTTGCCTTCGAATTCCAGCTCTTTCTTCAGCTTGTCGTCTTGCGACATGTTCTTCAGACGCTCTTGGAGCTCTTTGATGCTTTCTTCGATGTTGCGGTATTCGTTGATCAGCGACATGGGCATTACCTTGGCGTGAATAAGACTGTGGTAGTCAACAGTGGCCTAATAATAGTCATGCACTTTTAGCAAGTAAACAGCAGGCCACAAAATAACTGCAGTGTACTGCAACCCTATGTGTCGCTCAGGCTTGAATTAAACCGGCTACTGCAACTAGGCCCTGAAGTTTTCGGTGCGCTCAAATAGGGCACTTTCCGGGTGCCCGGTCGCGTGCTTTTGCAGGTGCGTGGCTGCTGCAGTTTTGCCGGCAAATCGTTAGAATGGCCGACTTTTTGCGCCGCCAGTGGGGTTTAGTTATGCGCACGTTCAGATTGGTCATCTCCTGCCCTGACCGCGTCGGCATCGTTGCCAAAGTCAGTAATTTCCTCGCTACCTATAACGGCTGGATTACCGAAGCCAGTCACCACTCCGATACACAGAGTGGCTGGTTCTTCATGCGTCACGAAATCCGTGCCGACTCGCTGCCGTTCGATCTGGATGGTTTCAAGCAGGCGTTCTCGCCTATTGCCCGCGAGTTCTCGATGGAGTGGCGTATCACCGATTCGGCGCAGAAGAAGCGCGTGGTGCTGATGGCCAGTCGCGAGTCGCACTGCCTGGCTGATCTGTTGCACCGTTGGCACAGCAATGAACTCGATTGCGAAATTCCCTGCGTAATCGCCAACCATGACGATCTGCGCAGCATGGTCGAGTGGCACGGCATTCCTTACTTCCATGTTCCGGTCGATCCCAAGGACAAGGCGCCGGCCTTCGCCGAGGTGGAGCGGCTGGTCAAGGAACATCGGGCCGATGTCATCGTCCTGGCGCGCTACATGCAGATTTTGCCACCGGCGTTGTGCGCCGAATTTGCCCAGCGCGTGATCAACATCCATCACAGCTTCCTGCCGTCGTTCGTCGGCGCCAAACCCTACCACCAGGCTTCGTTGCGCGGCGTGAAGCTGATCGGCGCCACTTCGCATTACGTCACCGAGGAGCTGGATGCCGGGCCGATCATCGAGCAGGACGTGGTACGCGTGACCCATCGCGACGATACCGAGGAAATGGTGCGTCTGGGCAAGGATGTGGAGAAGATGGTGCTGGCGCGTGGGCTACGCTATCACTTGGAAGACCGAGTGCTGGTGCACGACAACAAGACAGTGGTATTCGACTGATTCTGCTGCGTGGGCCGGCCCGATGTACGTCAGAGGAGAACGCCCATGCTCAAGTCCATCAAGGTGCGCGACTACATGACTCGCCATCTGGTGACCTTCAGGTCGGATACCGATCTGTTCACCGCCATCAATCGATTGCTGGAACATCGGATTTCCGGTGCGCCGGTGGTCGATTCCCAGGGCCATCTGATTGGTTTGCTGTCGGAGGGTGACTGCTTGCGTGGCATTCTCTCCGGTGCCTACTACGAAGCTGTTGGCGGCACCGTCAGTACCTACATGACCACCGACGTCGAGACGGTGAGCCCGGAGGCCGACATCATCGAGTTGTCCGAGCGCTTTCTGCGGGGGCGGCGGCGGCGATTGCCGGTGATCGAGCACGGTCGTCTGGTGGGGCAGATCAGTCGTTGCGACGTGCTGCGCGCCGTCAAGGAGTTCGCTCAGCACGAGCAGGGCTCCCTGGAGGCCAGTTGATGGAGGCTCGAACGGCATGACCGATCCACTGGAAAAAGCCACCTCAAAGGCGCCGCCGACTCTGGGTGACGGCTGTGTACGGCGATACGACCCCGATGCCCTGAGCGAAGAGGATGGGACCGAGTTCGCCGATGCGGCCGAACTGTGGCGTCAACTGCAGGAGCAGGCCGAAGACAAACCTGAGTATGAGCAATAAACAAGAAGGGCGCCGCGGCGCCCTTCTTGTTACTGGCTGTTTCAGATTCGGAAGCTGTCGACCATCTGCTTGAGGCGCGCGGCCTGCTGCTCCAGATCGCCGCAGGCGCGCAGGGTGGCTTGCAGGTTTTCCACGCCCTCCTGGTTGAGGGTGTTGATCTCGATGATGTCCATGTTCAGTGACTCGATCACCGAGGTCTGCTCCTCGGTGGCGGTGGCAACCGACTGGTTCATCCCATCGATCTCGCCGATGCGGGCGGTCACTGTGCCCAGTCGTTCGCCGGCCTGGTTGGCGATGTCCACGCTTTCTTCGCTGTAGCGTTGGCTCTCGGTCATGGTAGTGACGGATTCTCGAGAGCCTACCTGCAGTTCCTCGATCATTTTCTCGATTTCCTGCGCTGACTCCTGGGTGCGGTGCGCCAGGTTGCGCACCTCATCGGCAACCACGGCGAAACCGCGCCCGGCCTCACCGGCCCGTGCGGCTTCGATGGCGGCGTTGAGCGCCAGCAGGTTGGTCTGCTGCGAGATGCTCTTGATCACTTCGAGGATCTGGCCAATGTCCACCGTTTTGCTGTTGAGCATCTCGATCTTGGCGCAGGCGTCGCTGATCTTGTTCGACAGCTCGCTCATCGAACTGATCGCTTGCTGAACCACCTTGCCGCCGTCTTCTGCCTGATGGCGGGCATCCGATGCCTGGCTCGAGGCATCGGCGGCGTTGCGGGCAATTTCCTGCGCAGCCGCGCCGAGCTGATTGATGGCAGCTGCCACGCTGTTGGTGCGGCTGGCCTGTTCGTCGGAGTTGACCATCGAGGAGTTGGAAGCATTGACCACCAGCTTGGCGACTTCGTTGACCTGAACGGTGGCCGATGACACTTCACGGATGGAGCTGTGGATGCGTTCGACGAACTGATTGAAGGAGCGCGCCAGGGCGCCGAATTCGTCATTGGATTGGATCGCCAGGCGCTTGGTCAGGTCGCCTTCGCCTTGGGCGATGTCTTGCATGGCCTTGCCCATGGCTGTCAGCGGCTGCATCAGCACGCGGATCAGCAGGCCGAGCAGGGCAATGATCAGCACCACGGCAATCACCGTGGCGATGATCGCCGAGGCGCGAAACTCGGTGAGCATGGAATAGGCCTTGGCCTTGTCGATCGACAGGCCGATGTGCCAGTTGACCGAGGGCAGGCCCTGGACTGGTGCGAAGGTCAGGATGCGGGTGTTGCCATCGAGCTGCGCCTCGCTGAATTCGCTGCTGATACGTGGCGTGTTCTGCGGGTAGATGTCCTTGAGGTTCTTCATCACCAGGCTTTTGTCCGGGTGCACCAGAACCTTGCCATCGGCGCTGACCAGGAAGGCATAGCCGATGCCGTCGAAGTCCAGTGCATTGATGATGTTGACCAGGGTCTGCAGGCTCAGGTCGCCACCGACCACACCAGCAGGCCGGGCCGGGGTGGCGATGGTGATGATCAGTTCACCGGTAGCGGCATCGACGTAAGGCTCGGTAAGGGTGGTGCCGCCGGCAGCCAGGGCATCCTTGTACCAGGGGCGAGTGCGTGGGTCGTAGTCGGCAGGCATCTGCTCGTCCGGGCGCATGGTGAAACCGCCGCTTTCGGTGCCCAGGTAGGTAAAGGCGAAGGAAGAGGTCAGCGCTTTCTGCTCCAGCAGTTTGACCACACGATCCGGCTCGCTGTCGTTGCTGATCGACTGCGCTGCGCTTTCCACCAGCAAGATGCGTCCGGACAACCAGTTCTGGATGTTGCTGGCGGTCACGTTACCCATTTCATGCAGATAGCTTTCCAGGTCCTCGCGGATGGCGTTGCGCTGCAGGTAATCGTTGTAGAGGGTGAACAGCGAGAAGGCGGCAATCACTACCAGGGAGGCCGCGAGCAGAATCTTGTGGCTGAACTGCAGGTTTTTGCTCATGTTGTCTTGCGTCCGGATGGCTCTGGAACCAGTCTTGTATTCCGCGGCTGCGCTTTCAAGAGCGTTTTCGCGGGCTGTTGCGGCAGATGGAATAACTGTTTGTTCTGCTGTTTGTATCGGTATAACTGCAGTAAAGCTTTAACCCAGGGGATGGCAAGATGCCTTTGAATTCACAGTTCGTATTGGGTGCAGGCAGTGATGGTCAGGCGGTTGGTCAGCCTTTGCGCCTGGCCAACCGTCACGGTCTTATCGCTGGCGCTACTGGCACCGGCAAGACGGTGACCCTGCAACGGTTGATCGAGACGTTCAGCGACGCCGGTGTGGCAGTGTTCGCCGCTGATGTAAAGGGTGATCTGTGTGGTCTGGGCGCTGCAGGTGCGCCGCAAGGCAAGGTCGCCGAGCGCATCGCCAGCATGCCCTGGCTGAACCATCAGCCGCTGGCCTATCCGGTGACGCTGTGGGACGTACACGGTCAGAGCGGCCACCCGTTGCGTACCACTCTCAGCGAGATGGGGCCGCTGCTGCTTGGCGCACTGCTCGAGCTGACTGACAGCCAGCAGGCGGCGCTCTACGCGGCGTTCAAGGTGGCTGACCGCGAAGGTTTGTTGCTGCTCGACCTGAAAGACCTGAAGGCGCTGCTCGGCTACCTCAAGGACAATCCGCACGTGCTGGGGGAGGACAGTGCATTGTTCACCAGCTCCTCGGCACAGGCGTTGTTACGTCGCCTGGCAGGGCTGGAGCAGCAGGGTGCCGAGGCCCTGTTCGGCGAGCCGGCGTTGCAGCTCGAAGACCTTCTACACCCTGATCGCGATGGTCGCGGGCGCGTGCACTTGCTCGATGCCTCTCGCCTGGTTCATGAGGCGCCCAAGGTGTATGCAACCTTCCTGCTGTGGCTGTTGGCCGAACTGTTCGAACAACTGCCGGAGCGCGGTGACGCCGACAAACCGGTACTGGCGCTGTTCTTCGACGAGGCGCACCTGCTCTTTCAGGGTACGCCCAAGGCGCTGCAGGAGCGCCTGGAGCAGGTGGTGCGGCTGATTCGCTCCAAGGGCGTCGGGGTGTATTTCGTCACCCAGTCGCCGAGCGATCTGCCGGACGATGTCCTGGCTCAGCTCGGCCTGCGTATTCAGCATGGCCTGCGCGCGTTCACGGCCAAGGAGCAGAAGGCCCTGCGCGCAGTGGCCGATGGTTTTCGCCCGAACCCGGCATTCAGCGCGCTCAGCGTGCTCACCGAACTGGGGATTGGTGAAGCATTGGTTGGCACGCTGGAGGAAAAAGGCACACCGGCCATGGTTCAGCGCGTGGCCATCGCGCCACCGCAGTCGCGTATCGGCCCGCTGAATGAGGCCGAGCGTGCGGCATTGGTGCGTCAGTCGCCGCTGGCTGGGCGCTACGACAAGCCTGTCGATCGCGAGTCGGCCTATGAGCTGCTCACCGCGCGTGCCGAGCAGGCTCGCAATGTCGAGCCAGTCGAGCCAGCAGAGAAGCGGAAGGCGGAGCCGGGGCTGGGCGATATGGCCAGTGATCTGATTGGCAGCGCGATGAAGACCGCGCTGCGCCAGGCCGCCAACCAGATTGGACGGCAACTGGTGCGGGGGCTCATGGGCTCGCTGACGGGTAGCAGGAAGCGTTAGGTAAGTGCTGGAAAAGCCGTCATTCCCGCGGAGGCGGCTCAAGAGCAATTGGACTCCTGCCTTCGCGGGAGTGACGGTAGAAAGCCTGTTCCAGAACTTCTCCGGCTACGGGGAGTCTGGGGCAGCGTGTCACTAGCCGGCGTTTTCGTCGGCTGCGTCCTGCTTGTCCTGGCGTTCTTTCTCGATTTTCTCGATTTCTTTCTCGAAGGCCTGGTCGAGCAGGCTGGGCTTCTTGCGCCAGGGTTTGCGGTCGGGGTCCGGCTGGGCGGCGTAGGTGATGACTTCTCCGCCGTATACATCCTTGTAACGCTGCGCCTGGCGCTCGAGTTCGGCGCGCAGTTCGTCTTTCGTCACTGTTTTTACCTGTAGGTTGTGATCGACCCACACAACAGCCGAAACACCAGGTTTCACTGTTGCGCTGAGGGATCAATCTAAAGTGCTTTGCCTTGGTTGGCCGGGAGAACAGTTTGCAAAGTTTCACGCTTTGCATCTTTCTCCTTTCTCTTCAGTTACTTATCTATCTGTAACTTTTTTTCGAGAAAAGTTGCATTGGGCAACTGGCGGGTATTATCGCCAATACCCTTTGAATGTCCAGTGATCAGTCTGCAAGCGTCTGGTAATGCAGGCTGAAACTCATCTGAACACTTTGCTCCGCTGCCAGTAATCTTAGCCCTGGTTGCCCCGGCAAATGGTGGGCGTTGACCGGGTGAGTGACGGGCTCGAAACAGAAGAAGTTCTGCGCTTGCGGGCAAAACAACAGAAACATATCGCTGCCCTGCGCCTCGCAGACGAGCTGATAACCTGCGTCCGGTTGAATGATGCGAGCGCGGCCTGGCCATTGGGTAAACGCATTATCGACAAGTTGCTGCGGTAACAAGCCGGGCTCGTCGAAGTTCCAGGCTTGCGGTAACTCGATCCACTGGCTGGACAGTTTGTCCTCGCTGCACAACCAGACGCCGCCTGCTTGCGCCTGCACGCGCGTGTGTGCAGTGCGCGGCAGATAAGGATGCAGGCCGAGTCCATACCAGGTGGGCTGCTCGCCGAGATGTGTGGCTTGTAACGTCAGGCGCAGACGGCCGTCAGTGAGTTGTACGTGGAGAGTGGCGCGATAGGGAAAAGGTGTTTGGCTACGCAGTTCCAGGACGGCGCTGTCGGACGTCGCATTGACTATCTGCCAGGGTTGTTGCCAGGCACTGCCATGTATCGGCAGAGGTTCGTGTTCGGTATTGGCATCAAGCGCTTGCCAGCCGTCAGGGGTAGCGAAACCGCCGCCGCCAATACGGTTGGACCAGGGCAGCAACGGGTAGCAGGCCAATCGTCTGGGATTGGCGGCAGCCAGCGCCTGTTCGTCGCTGTGGCGAAGCAGCGGCTGGCCGTCGCTCAGGCGCACCCAGTTGACCAGGCTTGCGCCCAGTTCCGGGGCAAGGGTCAACTGGGTCAGGCTATCGCTCAGGGTCAGCAGAGTCGTTGGCATTTGACGCTCCGGGGGCTGTAATTGTCGGGAATTCATAGTGTCATCGTACAACTGCTAGGCTATCATTGCTGCAAAGCCTCAAGTCCTAAATCGAGAATTCGTCCGCCATGGAAACGCAAAACGCTCAACCTCGTGCTCGTCGCAAGCACCGCAGCCTGGCCCAGGAGTTGGTAGCCGATCTGTCGCAGCGCATTCGCGATGGGCTGATCAAGCGCGGTGAGAAGCTTCCGACGGAGTCGGCGATCATGGAAGAGCAGGGCGTCAGCCGTACCGTGGTGCGCGAGGCCTTGTCGCGCTTGCAGGCAGCGGGGCTGGTCGAGACCCGTCACGGCATCGGCACTTTCGTGCTGGATACGCCCAGTGCCAGTGGTTTTCGCATCGATCCGGCAACCATCGTCACCTTGCGCGACGTGCTGGCCATTCTTGAACTGCGTATCAGTCTTGAGGTGGAGTCTGCCGGGATGGCAGCTCAGCGCCGTAATGACGTACAGCTGAAGGCTATCCGCGAGGCACTGGATGCCATCAACGAGAGCGCGATGCATGCCAGCGATGCGGTGTCCTCTGATTTCCAATTCCATCTGCGCATTGCCGAGGCTACCGGCAACCGCTACTTCACCGATATTCTCAGTCACCTGGGTACCAGCATCATCCCGCGCACTCGGGTCAATTCCGCCAGCCTGGCGCGTGACGACCAGACCCACTACATGGCGCGTCTGGAGCGCGAGCACGAGCAGATCTTCGAAGCCATCGCGCGCCAGGATGCCGAGGCGGCGCGGGCTGCGATGCGCCTGCACCTGACCAACAGCCGCGAGCGCCTGCGTCAGGCGCACGAAGCGGCCGAGGCGGAAGCGCTGCACGGCTGAAACTCCCCGCAGACACTCGGCGGCCCTGGGCCGCCGAGTGTCTTTTGGCAGTGAGAAAAAATCAGCGCACATGGCGCGCTCTAGCGCCGATAGGCCAGGGCGACGATACCGCCGACCACGATCAAACCGCCGATCACCTGCAGGGCTCCCAATACCTGCCCCAGAATCAGCCAGCCCAGGATCATGCCGGCCACCGGCTCCATGTTCATCACCGGTGCATTGCGCGCGATGTTCAGACGCGGCATGCAGATGAACAGGGTTGAAAAAGCTGCACCATAGAGCAGGACCAGGCAGGCCAGTGCGATCCAGCCGGTGCTGGCATTGGGCAGGCTCAAACCGCCAGGAATAAGGCCGCTGCTGCCCAGCAGGGCCGAGGCGCTGAACACCACGGCCAGGGTCAGCATGCTGCGTACCGAGCCAGCGATTTTCGACAGACGATTTTCGGTGATCCACAACGCCACGGCGAAAACGGCGGCGGCCGTCAGGCTGAACAGGATGCCTGCCATCCACTCGCCGTCCGGCGCGTCGCTGCTGGCCAGGCGGCCAGGAACGTCGAGCACCAGCACCAGGCCGAAGAGGATCACGCCCATGATGGCCAGCGCCTGTCGGGTTGGCGCTGCACCGCCGAGCGCCCAGGTGAGCAGTGCCAGCAGGATTGGCGAGAGGTTGACTACCAGCAGCGCCAGGGCTACGGGAATGCGCGCCACGGCCGAGTAGATGCAGAAGCTTTGAATGGCGATCAGCAGGCCCAGCAAGATCTGCCAGCTCCAGGTGGCGCGACCCAGTTTCAGCGATTCACGTCGCCACAGTACCAGAGCGGCCAGCGCGACCAGGGTCACGCCGGCACGCGCGAGCATGGCCAGCAGCAGCCCGGTGTCGTGGTCGAAGGCGATCCGCGCAGCGATGTGGTTACCCGCGAACGAGCAAGCCAGTGTTGCGAGGATCAGGACGGCAATGTGACGCGCAAATGGGGTGGAACCTTGCATGACGAAATCCTGTTGTCATAGCCTGAAAATCAGGCCCTAAAGCAAAACGCCGCCCGATTGGGCGGCGTTGTCGTTCAATGCCCGGTTGCTGTCAGAGCACGACGCTCGGCAGCCACAGCGAAATGGCAGGGATGTAGGTAACGGCCATCAGCACGGTGAACAGCGCGATGTAGAACGGCAGCAGTGCCTTCACGGTGTTTTCGATGGTGACCTTGCCGATTGCGGCGCCGACGAAGAGTACCGCACCTACCGGTGGCGTGATCAGTCCAATACCGAGGTTGACCAGCATGATCATGCCGAAGTGCACCGGGTCGACGCCGAAGGAGGTCACCACTGGCAGCAGAATCGGCGTGAGGATCAGGATCAGTGGCGCCATGTCCATCAGCGTGCCCAGCACCAGCAGCATGAAGTTGACGCACATCAGGATCACGTAGCGGTTGTCCGAGAAGGTCAGGAACGCCGTGGTGATCTTCGCCGGAATCTGCATCAGGGTCATGATGTAGCCGAAGCTGGCGGCGAAGGCGATGAGGATCATCACGATCGACAGCGTGCGCACGGTACGGTGCAGCATCTTCGGCAGTTCACGCCACTTGTAGTCGCGGTAGATGAACATGGTCACGAAGAACGCCCAGACCACCGCGACAGCCGCCGATTCGGTGGCGGTGAACACGCCACTGAGGATGCCGCCGAGGATGATGAACATGGTCATCAGGCCCCACAGTGCTTCCACGCAGATCTTCAGTGCCTGGCGCAGCGGAATCACTTCGCCCTTGGGGTAGTTGCGCTTCTTGGCGAACCACAGGCACAGCGCGGCCATGGTGAAGCTGAGCAGCAGGCCCGGGCCGATGCCGGCGACGAACAGGGCAGCGATGGACACCGTGCCGCCAGCGGCCAGCGAGTAGATCACCGAGTTGTGGCTGGGCGGTGTGAGCAGTGCCTGCACCGAGCCGGAAACGGTCACAGCGGTGGAAAACTCGCGCGGATAACCTTTCTTTTCCATTTCCGGGATCAGCACCGAACCGACCGAGGCGGTATCGGCCAGTGAGGAGCCGGAGATGGCGCCGAAGAAGGTCGAAGCGGTGATGTTGACCAGCGACAGGCCGCCACGGACGAAGCCGACCAGCACCCCGGCGAACGCCACCAGGCGCCGCGCCATGCCGCCTTCGGCCATGATTGCGCCGGCCAGGACGAAGAATGGAATGGCCAGCAGGGAGAATTTGTTCACGCCACCGGCGATCTGGATCATCACGGCGTGCAGGGGGATATCGATCCACCAGGCGCCGATCAGTGCGGAAACGCCAAGCGAATAAGCAACGGGGACGCGTAGCAGGATAAGGACAATGAAACTGCCCAAAAGAATGGCGGCATCCATTTACGCGGCCTCCTTGGAATCTTCAGTGTGTTCGAAGTCGACGGCACGGCGCTTGTGTTGATCGCCGTACAGCAGTTGCTCGATGACGAACAGGAGGGTGATGAAACCGCCCACCGGGATTGGCATGTAGCTGATGCCGACGCGTACCGAGGGTAGGGTGCTGAGGTACTGGTTCCAGGTCGCTACGCAGAGTTTGTAACCCCAAATCAGCATGAACAGCGCGATGCCACCCATGATCAGGCGCACGAACAATGTGATCAGCGGTACCAGTGCTTGTGGCAGGCGATCGGTCAGTGAGGTCACAGCCATGTGGGCCCCCGCACGGTAGCCAGCAGCGGCACCGACGAAGGTGAACAGCACCATCAATAGCACTGAAATAGGCTCGGGCCAGCCCAGTCCTTGACCCAGCGCGTAACGGCTGAATACGCCCCAGGGGATGATCAAAGCCATGATCACGATCGCCAGGCCGGCGGTTGCGATACAGGCACGGTAGATGGCGTCGTTGACGCCCAGAACCAGGTTTTTCATGAGGCTTCACCGGTTGCGCGGCGCAGGCGAGGTGCCGGCGCCGCGCGCTTGCGCGTGGATTACTGAACGGCTTCGATACGCTGAATCAGGTCAACGAACTGCGCGCCGTACTTCTCACGAACCGGGGCGGTAGCATCGTAGAAGGGCTTGGTATCGACTTCGATGAATTCGACGCCTTCAGCCTTGAGTTTCTCTACGCTGCTGGCGCTCTTCTCGTCCCACAGCTGGCGCTCTTCCAGTTGCGCTTCCTTGGCCAGTTTCTTGACCAGTTCCTGCTGTTCCGGCGTCAGCTTGTTCCAGGTGGTCTTGGACATCAGCAGCGGTTCGGGCAGGATCAGATGGTGGGTCTGGGTGTAGTACTTGGCGGAGCGGAAATGGTTGTGCTCGAGCAGGGTAGGCGGATTGTTCTCGGCGCCGTCGATCACGCCGCTCTGTAGGGCGCTGAAGATTTCACCGGTGTCCATGGCGATGCCGTTTGCACCCATGGCGTTGAGGGTATCGATGAACAGCGGGTTGCCCATTACGCGGATCTTCATACCTTTCAGGTCTTCGATGCTGCGTATCGGCTTCTTGGTGTAGAGGCTGCGGCTGCCGCCGTCCATCCATGCCAGACCGACCATGTTGAAGTCGGAGTTGGTGATGGCGTCGAGGATTTCCTGGCCGATCTCACCGTCGATGATCTTGCGCATGTGGTCGACGTCGCGGAACACGAACGGCATGTTGAAGACGTTGGTGGCCGGAACTACCGAACCGACCGAGCCGAGGCTGACGCGGGTCAGCTGGACGGCGCCGATCTGGGTCTGCTCGATGACTTCCTTCTCGGAGCCGAGAACGCCGCCGGCGAACATGCGGGATTTGATCTCGCCGTTGGTGGCAGCTTCCAGCTTCTTGCCGAGGTTTTCCATGGCGACTACGGTCGGGTAGCCAGCAGGGTGGATTTCGGCAATCTTCAGGGTCGTCTCGGCCTGTACGAAGGAGGACAGACCGAGCGCTAGCGGAAGTGTGGCGAGAAGCAACTTACGTTTGAGGTTCATGCGGAAAACTCCGTCTTGTTGTTGTTGGTTTACAGCAGCTTGAGTCCGGTGCCGCGAGCGGCCCGGGGTGAATCGGATCAGGGTTGGAAGGCAGGCTCCTCGATGCCGCGCACACCGGCCTGCAGGGCGAATACACCACCTGCCAGTGGCTGGTCGGAGAGATCGCCGCCGGGGCGAATCGAGGTCACGAACAGGGTGTCCAGATTGGCGCCACCGAAGGCGCACATGGCGGGCTTCTTCACCGGCACGGCGAGCGAGCGATCCAGGCGGCCGTCGGGGGTGAAACGGTGGACCAAGCCTTCATCATTGCCGCAGATCCAGTAGCAGCCGTCGACATCCATCGCCGCGCCATCGGGGCGGCCCGGGTGCCGTGTCATGTCGATGAACAGGCGGCGGTTGTGCGGCGTGCCGGTGTCGATGTCGTAGTCGAAGGCCCAGACGCTCTGCACGCTTGGGTGCGAGTCGGACAGGTACATGATGCGTCCGTCGGGGCTGAAGGCCAGGCCATTGGGCACGATGAAATCGTCGAGCATTTGTTGCAACTGACCGTCGTAGCGATACAGCGCGCCGACGCGGGCACCGGCGGCCATATCCAGCAGCATGGTGCCGGCCCAGAAGCGACCCTGGCGGTCGCAGCGACCGTCGTTGAAGCGCATCTGCGGGCGGGCATGTTCGACCTGTGCCAGGCGCTCTGCCTGTACGCTGCCATCGTCTTGCGGACGCAGATGGAAGATGCCGCTCTGCATGCCGGCGATCCAGCCGCCGGCAGGATGCATGGCGATGCAGGCGAGCATCTCGTCGGCCTGCCAGCTCTGCGTCTTGCCGCCGGCCGCGGACCAGCGATGCAGGCGGGCGGCAGGGATGTCGACCCAGTAAAGAGCCTGTTCGGCAGCGTTCCACACCGGGCTTTCACCCGTGGCGTTGCGCGCATCGACAATCAGTTCGGCTGTCATGGCTGTGGCGCTCTACGTGTTGTTATGGCTTGGGGCGGTCGAGGGGTGCTGTTCAGTCGTCGCCGAACGGGCCGGCGGCAACGAAGGCCCCACCCTGGTAGATGCGCGCCGGATCGTCAGCGGCCGGCATGGGCTGCGCTTGCACCTTGTCGCGGAAGACTTCCGAGCTGTCCTTGGGCGTGAAGCCCAGGTGCGCGGCCTTGCTGTTGTCCCACCACACATCGCGGTTATCCGACATGCCGTAAACCACGGTGTGGCCGACGTTCTCGGTGTAGAGGCAGCGTTCGAGCAGGTGGGTAAGGTCGTCGTAGCTCAGCCAGGTGCTCATCATGCGGCGGTTGGCGGGTTCGGGGAACGAGGAGCCGATGCGGATGCTGACGGTTTCGATGCCGTAGCGATCGAAGTAGAAGCTGGCCATGTCCTCGCCATAGGACTTGGACAGGCCGTAGTAGCCATCCGGGCGACGCAGGCAGTTGGCGTCGAGGTGTTCGTCCTGCTTGTAGAAACCGATGACGTGGTTGGAACTGGCGAATACAACGCGTTTAACGCCATGGCGGCGGGCCGCTTCGTAGACATGGAATACGCCACAGATGTTGGCGCCGAGAATTTCTTCGAAGGGGCGCTCGACCGAGACGCCACCGAAGTGCAGGATGGCGTCGACGCCTTCGATCAGCTGATGCACGGCGGCTTTGTCTGCCAGATCACAGCGCACCACTTCTTCGTGGGGGCCGGCAGCCGGTGCCATCTCACCGATGTCAGACAGACGCAGGATAGTGGCGTAGGGGCGCAGACGTTCGCGCAGTACCTTGCCCAGCCCGCCGGCAGCGCCGGTCAGCAGCAGGCGATTGAAGGGGCGCAGTTCGCTGGAGATCGTGGTCATGGCGGGGCCTGGACTCTTGTTGCTTGTTGTTATTGGTTTGTCATACGTTGTCGTATGACTTGGGCCGATTATCAGCACCATCCCAGGTAATGTCAACGCGACAGTGGGGGGAAATTGAGGTCTTCAGTCTGCGTTTCAGTGAGCAGCTCCAACTTGTAAAACACCCATGAATGGTAAGGGAAACTACAGCTCGGTAGGCTCTAATACGGTGTTTTCTTGTGTCCGTACAGTGTATTTGAACATCGCGCGAGTGGCCTCAGGCAGGTGCAGGCCCGGCATTCTCGGAGCTTATATGACTAAAGTTGTATGACAACGTATCTCGGCTGGGATGAAGTGCCTCTATGATGCGAGGCGCTCGAATGACTGGAGGCGTGACATGGGCAGGAAACCTGCTGGCATCCGCAGCAGTGCGGTCCCGACACTGATCGATGTCGCCAGGGTGGCGGGGGTGTCGCCGATCACTGTATCGCGGGCACTGGGCCGCCCCGAAGTGGTTACCGATACCACCCGCAAGCGCGTATTGGAGGCGGTACGGGCGACCGGTTATGTGCCCAATCTCGCGGCAGGCTCTCTGGCGTCCAGTCGCAGCCGGCTGGTGGCGATCTTCCTGCCGACCATTGCCAACTCGATTTTCGCTGACACCGTGCAGGCGCTGACTGACCGCCTCGCGACTGCCGGTTACCAGACCTTGCTGGGCCTTACCGGCTACAGCCCCGAGCAGGAGGAAGCATTGCTCGAGGCCGTGTTGGGTCGTCGACCGGACGGTATCGTGCTGACTGGCACCGAGCACACCTTGGCGAGCCGTGAGCGCCTGGCGCGAGTCGGTATCCCGCTGGTCGAGGCTTGGGATCTGTGTGAGCACCCGGTGGACATGCTGGTCGGCTTTTCGCACGAGGCCGTGGGCCAGGCGGTGGCGCGCTATCTGATCGGCAAGGGCTACCGCCGGGTCTCGGCGGTGAGCATCGATGACCCGCGTGGTATGCGTCGTTATCGCAGTCTGGTCGGAGCGCTGCAGGGGCACGCTGCAGCGCCGGTGGCGGCTCAGATCCTGCCTGCGCCGGCGACCTTGGCGGTTGGCCGCGAAGGCCTGGCGCGCCTGCTGCAGGAGGGTGCCGCTGGCGAGGTGGTGGTCTGCAGCTCCGACACCGTGGCACAAGGCGTGATGGCCGAGGCGCTCAGCCGTGGCCTGCGCATCCCTGAAGATCTTGCGGTGATGGGTTTCGGCGACCTGTCCAGTGCGGCGCACACTTACCCGCCGCTTTCCACCGTGCGGGTGGACGGACCGCGCATCGGCTGCGCTATCGCCGATGCCCTGCTGGCGCGCTTCGCCGAACCGGCGGCGGCACGCCAGCCACTGCGCCTGGACGTCGGGTTCGAACTGATCGAGCGCGGCAGCGCCTGAGCCCGTCAGGCCAGGCGCAAGTGGTTGTCCCACAAGCCGGCAGGTAGCTGCAGGGCGTTGGTGACGATGCGCTCACCGCGGCAGTCGTACAGCCGGCAGCGACCCTGGCCTGAAGTGACCACGAAACCGTCGGCAACCGCGCCAACACCTGCGCAGTCCGGCAATGGCACATCCAGGCGCACCTGGGCGCTGTCCAGATCCCAGATGAAGAAGCGGTTGCCGCGCGGTGCGGTCATCGCCAACAGGCGCAGTTCATCGTGGATCGCCACGCTGGCGGTGTACTGGTTCATGGCCACGCGTTGCGTCTCGCCCAGGGCGAAAGGCTGGAACGGTTGGCCGGGGCGCTTGATCGCCAGCAGCGGCACCTGATCATGCAGGTCGCCCATGTACTGCTGGCCGCTGACCACCGTGCCGTCGCGTGCCACGGCCAGGTGGCGGATGCTGTTGCGCTGGTCGGCCAGATACTCCTGGCTGACCAGGCTGCCGTCGCGCTTGATCAGCACCAGGCTGGCCTGCATGGCGTCGAGATTCATGTCCACGCGGCTTTCCGCTTCAGTGCGAATGCCGCCATTGGCCACCACCAGGGTTTCGCCATCGGGCATCCACAGCAGCTGGTGCGGGCCGACGCCGTGGCTGCTGTGCTCACTGTCACGCAGCAGATGCTCACCTTGCAGGCGATAAACGCCAATGACGCCCCGGCCTGGCTCGGTGGTGTCGTTCTCGGTGGCGTACAGCCACTCACCGCCCTTGTGGAACACCGCATGGCCGTTGAAGTGGCGGCTGGCCGGCGAGCTGAGCGTCTGCAGCAGGCGACCGTCGCGCGTGTCGATCAGGTAGCTTTCGGTACTCGGGCGGCGGCCGACGAACAGTGCCATAGGCAAGCTCGGGTGCGGCACTACATCGTGGCAGCGCTCGTTCACCTGTGTGGCGAAGGCGCGTTCGCCGTCGAGGCGATAGCCGACCGCGTAGTGTTTGCCGTCACCGTCGTCACGGGCCGACAAGAGCAACGGCTGGCCGGATGGGCCGAACAGCGTCCAGTCACCGAAGGCGCCGGCCGCCGCCAGGCTGGCAGCCGCTGCACTGAGGCCGAGAAAGGCTCTGCGTTGCATGCTCAATCCCCGTCGTGGGCGTTGAAGCCGATCTGCACGTTGAGCGCCTTGGCCAGTTCGCCTTCCTGCAGGCGGTGCAGGCGATTGAGGCTGTCGTACAGCTCGTTCAGGGCAGTGCGACCGGCTTCATCTTCCAGCAACTCACCTAGTGGGCTGTCGAGTGCAGCCAGGCGTTGGCGGGTGTCCTGGTAAGCGGCGTCGATACGTTTTGCCAGGTCAGCCTGGTCGTCGCCCAGCAGTGACTGAATACCGTCACGGTTGCTGCCGTGCCACAGCAATTCGGCGTTGGCCAGTGCGGCGCCCTGGTTGGCCAGGCTGCCGGCACTGCGCCAGGCTTCGGCCTGGTAAGGCTGGGCGATGCCCTTGCTCTGCCGACCCATAGGGGCGCCGAGTTTCTTCTTCAGGCCATCCAGGGCGCTGACCTGAACGCGCAGCAGTTCGGCGATCGCTTCGTTGGAGTCGGCGTAGCGCTCGTTGGGGAATGTCTTCAGCTGTTCGGCCATGCCAGGCTTGGCCTGCCATTCGCCGACGATCTGCGCCGCCAGGGCCTGCTGGTGCTTACCGATGGCTTGCAGCAGTGGGCAATAGCGCGCTTTCTGTTCGGCCTGGGCGAGGTCCAGATTGGGGTCGAACAGCATGTATTCGTAGGCGGTGAGGCCCTGAACCACCACGCTGGCATTGGACAGGTCATCCGCGCTCAGCTGCGGCTTGTTCTTCAGCAGGGCTTCGACCTGGCGCTGTACCAGGTTCTTCTTGTCAGGCCAGAACTGGATCTGCCAGGCGCGGTTGCCTTCGGCCAGCGGCCCGATCAGCAATGGCTGCAGGCCGGCCCAGGCGCTCTGTGCCCCGAGAAAGGCCTGGCGCGCGGCACTCAGATCGGTGCTGCCTGCGCAGAAGGCTTCGGCACTCGCCGCCAGTTGACGGTCAGCTTCCTGCCAACTGCTGTAAGCCGGTAACAGGACGCCATCGGTCAGCGCGGCACTGACCTTGGCTTGCGGGTCCTGCTGGCCACAGCCGACCAGGGCCAGGCCGAGCAGGGAGGCGATCAGGGTTTTATGCAACATCGCAGGCTCCTCAAAGGGAATTCAGGAAGGCGAGCAGCGCTGCTCGCTCGTCGGCATCGAATTTCAGCACATGCAGCTTGGCCGCTTCGGCCTCGCCGCCATGCCAGAGAATGGCTTCCAGCAGATTGCGCGCACGGCCGTCATGCAGGAACTGAGTGTGACCATTGACCGCTTGCGTCAGGCCAATACCCCACAACGGCGCCGTGCGCCATTCGCGACCGCTGGCGAGAAATTCATCGCGGCCATCGGCCAATCCATCGCCCATGTCGTGCAGCAGCATGTCTGTATAAGGACGGATCAACTGGTTGGCCAGTTCCGGCTCCGCCGCATCGGCCGACGTGGTGAAGCTGGGCGTATGGCATTTCTGGCAGCCGGCCTGATGGAACAGGCTCTTACCCTTGAGCACCTCGGGCGCGTCGACGTCACGCCGCGCCGGCACACCCAGGTTGCGGCTGTAGAACAGTACGCTGGCCAGGATATTGTCGCTGACCTCCGGTTCGCCGCCATGGGGCGCGGCCAGGCAATCGCCCTGCGCCGCTGTGCAGTTGTCGTGAGGGATCAGCGAGCTGGTCAGGCCCATGTCATTGGCGAAGGCGTCGGCATTCTGCTGATTGAGATTGGGCTGGCCAGCCTTCCAGCCGAAACGGCCGAGCACGCTGCGCTGCTGCTGACGGTCCCAGACCCTATTGGGGCGACCGGAAATACCGTCGCCATCGGCGTCGTCCGGGTCGGCGCCTGCCAGAATATCCGCCTCGGCAATGGCTTCGAGCAGGCCGAGGCCGATCATCGGCGGGGCGATGCGCGTGGAGAACAAGGTATCGGTGTGCATGGCCCCATAGCCGAGCTGGCTGATTTCCAGCTGCGGCTTGCGCAACTCCACCAGTGTGCCGTCGGCAAAACGCACGGGCACGCTGCTGTAAGTCACGCGTACCTTGCCTTCGGGCGCTACGCCAGGATTGGCCATGTCCTGCAGTTGGGTACCGTAGGTGGGTTCGGCGACGACGCCCTGGCGCACCAGCAACTCGGCATGCTCGGGGCCGGCCGGCAGTGAAAGACGCACCAACATCGAGGCGGCGCTGACTGCATCTGGCCCCGGCGGATGGCCACGGCCATCCTTGATGTGGCAGTTCTGGCAGGCATTGGTATTGAACAGCGGGCCCAGGCCATCGCGAGCGGTGGTGGTGGCTGGCGCCGTGACCCAGGGATTGCGGAAGAAGCTGTTGCCCACGGCAAAATCCAGGCGACGGCTTGGCGCCAGGTTGGCCGAGGGCAGGGAGAAAGCGTTGTGATCGAACTTGCGTACCGTCGCCGCACCCGCAGACAGGGCCTCGCCAGGTTCTGGCGCAGTGAAGTGCGGTTGCTGCTCGCAAGCGATCAGAGTCAGGGCCATGAAGGGCAGCAGGCAGCGCTGGAGCGGCGACATCGATGAACAATCCGAACGGGCAAGAAAGCGGGGCGCCAAGATTAGCAGGCTAACGGAATTTAAATAAGATGGATTAGCGTTAGCTGGACGTGGCTGGAGGTCGCACAGTGGCTGCGTCGGCTTCGCGCGACGCAGTCGCTGTCAGGCGTTCGCTCTGTTCACAGCGATGAACCACTTCGGTTGCATGGCCGCGAAGTCGGTGCGGATGTTCGAGGGCAGGTAGCTGGCCGAATCCAATACGTGCATCTGACCTAGCGAGCGTTCGAAGACCACCCAGTGCCAGAAGTCGCGGCCGTTCTCCTGGTGGTGCTTGATGGCCAGCAGGGCCAGATCCGGCAGGCGCTCCCACGATACGAAGGGCGCTTCGCCTGGGGCGGCCGTCGCACCTCCCGTGGCCAGCAGACGCCTGACGTATTGGCTGTCGGACCACAAGGATTCGTCCTCGGCATGAATGCCCATGGCGTTGGCGATCGCCTTCATCTCGGCGTAGCTCTTGCCGAGAATGTTGGCTGCTGCGGCAATACCGCAGCCGCTGACTTCTTCTTGTACGACACAGTTGGGCGCGTATTCGGTGAGATTGGCCTGGGGCACCCAGCCTGATTCCACACCATCTTCGCGTGTACACCAGAACCAGCCATTGAGGCTGCGCGACGCGCTCAGCCGCTCGCCGACGCGTACATCGAGTTCACGGGCGGTATAGGCCTCGCGTGCGCGGGCGTGCAGATCATCGAGCCGTTCGATGACCTGGCCGGGAACCCAGCCAGCTTCCTGGCCAGGTGTGGTGCAGAGGAACCAGTTATCCCAGCCTTCGTCGCCCTGATACGCCTCGCCAACCGTGAGCGGCGCACCCTCGGTGAAAGTGATCGGGTTGGGAAATTCGCTGATGTGGGCTGTGGTGACGATGAAAGTTTGCAGATCCATATGCATCCAGCTGAGGTGATCCGTGGATAGGGCGTCACACAATAGAAGAGGTGCCCTCGTTGGCCCAGCCTCTTTTCATTTAGAGCAAGAACGTTCAAGACCTGTTCGAGGCGCTTGGCTAAGCTCGCCTGCTCAAGGAGGTTCCATGTCTCGTCATCAAGAATTCACTCAGGGCGCCCGCGATATGCTGCCGATGCTGCTCGGCGCCATTCCTTTCGGCATCATCTTCGGCAGCCTGGCAGGCGCTGCAGGGCTCGATCCCTGGCAGACGCAGGGTATGTCCTTGCTGGTATTCGCAGGCTCGGCGCAGTTCATCGCCGTCAGCCTGTTGACCGGCGGCGCCGGTATTGCCGTGGTGTTGCTGACCACCTTCGTGGTCAATCTGCGCCATGCCCTGTATAGCGCCAGCCTGCAGCCATACGTGCGTCATCTGCCCAAGCGCTGGCGCATGCCGTTGGCGTTCTGGCTCACCGACGAGGCCTACGCGGTGGTGGTACAGCGCTATGCGCGTGGCGATAGCGAACCCTATCGCCACTGGTACTTTCTTGGCGCGGCACTGGCCATGTACTGCAATTGGCAGCTGTGCACGCTGGTCGGTGTGCTGTTCGGCCAGGCGGTGCCGAACATCGGTGAATGGGGGCTGGATTTCGCCATGCTGGCGACCTTCATCGGTATCGTCGTGCCCATGTTGCGCAATCAGCCGCAGGTCGTGGCGGCCTTGGTCGCGGCAGGCGTGGCGCTGGCTTGTCATGAACTGCCGTACAAGCTCGGGCTGATGGCTGCCGCGGCCAGTGGCATCGTTGTCGGCGTGTGGTTGGAACGGCGCAAGCCGTTGCTGCAGGAGGAGTTGGTCTGATGGATGTCTGGTTGCTGATCCTGGGTATGCTGGCGATCACCTTCGTCACCCGCTATAGCCTGTTCGCGTTCCCTGATCTGCGTTTTCCGCCCTTGATCAGGCAGGGGCTGCATTACGTGCCGACTGCAGTGCTGACGGCGATTGTCGTGCCCGGCATGCTCATGCCGGACGGGCAGAGCTGGTCGCTGAGCTGGAACAACGCTTACCTGCTGGCGGGCCTGGTCGCCATTGCCATCGCCGCTTTCACACGGCACCTGCTGGCGACCATCGGTGGTGGATTGCTGGTGTTCTTCCTGCTGCGCTGGGCGTTCGGGCAACTGCCGATCTGAGTGGTACCGGCATGCCTGGTGAGCCGTGCGCACCAGGCAGGCACTGCGATATTCGCGGTGCGCACGGCGCACCCTACCAGGGGGCCGTTACACCAGTGCGCTGACTTTCAGGTCGAGCAGGCTCAAGCGCAGGTACTGTTGGTCAGCCTTGAGCAATAGCGCGTGGTCGTCGACGCTCAGTTCTTCATGAGCACGACCTTCTGCCTGGCTGCGGTAGAGGCTTTCACCAGGGTGGCGGCGCAGGCACTGGTAGCGCTGCTGGCGTGGTTCCACCTTGAGGCTGAGCATGTCGATATAGGCGACTTGCATCTCATCACTCTGGCCAGTCTCCAGCGCACTGCGCTGCAGGGCAGGTGTATGGGTGAAGGGCGAGGCCGAAAGCATGACATGTTGGCATTGCAGCAGATCAGTGCGCGGTTCGCCGTTGAGCAGCCAGTTGCCACGCAGATCACGCTGTAGGCAGAGGTTGCGCTGGCCATGGTTGTCGACCTTGAGCCAGAGGCGGCGGAAGCGCCAGCGTGGATCGCAATCGATCATGTAGTTGGCAACGATGCTGTTGCCCTTGATGACTTGCATGAGGTGGCTGGTGGCTTGGATGCCATTGGCATCCTGGCTCAGGCGCAGGGTTTCCACGCCAGGGTTGCACCAGGGTTTCCATACCAGGGTTTGCTGCATCGGTCGACTCCATGCCGAGCGCGAAACAGGAGGGAAGGGCGGCAGCTGCGCGCAGAACACGTTCCCTCGTGTTCCATGTTGTGATGGCACGCAGCATAAGGTGATGGCAATGTGATGTCTGTCAGCCTTTGCCGACAGTTGCGCAGTTTTTTGCGCTACAGATTCAGATTCTGGGTTTGAGCGGTTGCTGCTCGAACTTCACGCCGTCCAGGCCGTGGCTCATCAGTGCGCGAATGTTGCCGTGGTCACTGCCTTGTGGCGTGGCCAGCACGCTGCGGTAGTGTTCGCCGAAGGCGCGCAGCGCTTCGTCCTTGCTCAAGCCTTCCAGCAGGGCCAGGGCCAGAGTCTTGCAGGAGCCTTCGTTCTGGCCGGCAGCGTTCTCCACATCACCGTTACGGAAGGCGCTGGGCTGATAGTCGTAGTGCTCGGCGACGAAGGCCAGGGTTTCGCTGAAGGCGTAGTCGTCTTGTTGCAGGCGCTTGCGCAGCTCGTTGAGAGCGGTCATTCATGCTTTCCTTTGGTAAATGCGGCTTTCTGCTCGGCCGAGGCTTCTTGCTGATACTTGGCCTTCCACTCGGCATAGGGCATACCGTATACCGTCTCGCGGGCCTGGTCGGCGCTCACTTCGACACCGAGGTCGTCGGCTGCGGCCTTGTACCATTTGGACAGGCAGTTGCGGCAGAAACCGGCCAGGTTCATCAGGTCGATGTTCTGTACGTCAGGACGTGTGCGCAGGTGCTGCACCAGCGCACGAAAGGCTGCAGCTTCCAGTTCGAGGCGTTCTTGCTCGGTCATGGTGGCTCTCCGGGAATGGGTGGCGGCGATGATAAGAGCCTCGCCGGAGAGCGGCAAGCCGCTGAAAGCGGCTGTCAGCGATGACCGGCGAGCGTGATGGATACCGACTCGGCGAAACGCAGGGCATGGGGTTTGTCTACTTCCACTTCGGCGTAGCGCACGGCCTGATGGGTAATCACCAGGTCGAGAATCTCCTGAGTCAGGCGTTCGAGCAGGGCGAAGCGATTGCCTTCGACATGGGCGATGATGGCCTTGGTGATGGTGCGGTAGTTCAACGCATGCTCGATATCGTTGACCTCTACCGCATCGACGGCGGGGTAGAGAATGGTCAGGTTGATCAACACGTCCTGCTTGTTGTTGATCTCTTCTTCCTTGATACCGATGTAGGTGCGCAGGCGCAGGTCCTTGACGCGGATGCGCGCCATTCCGGGTTCCAGTCGCGGCATTAGTTGCTCCGTCCGATCAATTGCAGGAATTCGTGGCGAGTGTTGCAGGACTCGCGGAAGGCGCCAAGCATCACCGAGCTGCTCATCACCGAATTCTGCTTCTCAACGCCGCGCATCATCATGCACATGTGCTTGGCCTCGATCACCACGGCTACGCCCGCAGCATTGGTCACACGGGCGATGGCATCGGCGATCTGCTTGGTGAGGTTTTCCTGGATCTGCAGGCGCCGCGCGTACATGTCTACGATGCGCGCCACCTTGGACAGCCCGAGCACCTTGCCGGTGGGGATGTACGCGACATGCGCCTTGCCGATGAAGGGCAGCAGATGGTGCTCGCACAGCGAGTACAGCTCGATGTCCTTGACGATCACCATCTCGTCGTTGTCGGACTCGAACAGCGCACCGTTGACGATCTCCTCCAGCGACTGCTGGTAACCATGGCAGAGGTACTGCATGGCCTTGGCTGCGCGTTTGGGCGTATCGAGCAGACCCTCGCGCTCCGGGTTTTCACCGAGGCCTACGAGAATTTCGCGGTATTGCTGGGAAAGAGGTTGGCTCATGGCAGTGTCCTGGGCAGTCGCTTCACTTGAGGTGGCGGCCGCCGTTGAGGGTAAGGGTCGTTCCGGTTACGTAGGCGTTGTCCAGCAGATAGCGCAAGGTCTGATAGAAGGCCTGCGGGCCGGGTTCTATGCCCAGCGCCGATTTGGCCAAGGTCTTGGTCCGGTAGGCGTCGTCGTCACCATCGTTGAACATCAGCAGCGCCGGAGCGATGGTGTTGACCTTGATGCGTGGCGCCAAACGTGCGGCGAACGACGACGTCAGGCTTTCCAGGCCCGCCTTGCTCGCGCAGTAGGCGGGGCGATTGGCGCTGCCCTTGCGTACCACATCGTCACTCACGTGCACGATGTCGGCGTGTTTTGACTGCAGCAACAACTCGCTGCAATGCAGGTTGATCAGGTAGGGCGCAAGCATGTGCACGCTGAACAGCTGACGAAAGGCTTGCGCTTCTTCGCCCGGCGTTTCCGCCAGCCACTGCGAGGCGTTGTGCACGATCGCGCGCAGGCCGCTGCACTGCGCCTTGAGCTGTTCGATGAACGCCATGATGCCGCTCTCATCACTGAAATCAGCCTGCAGGGCGATGGCACCGCGCTCACGCAGTTGCGCAATATCGTCACGCATCTGGCGGTAGCTGATGATCACCGGCTGGCCTTCGTCGAGCAGACGTTCGGCGCAGTAGAGGCCGACCCTCTGGCCGGCGCCGGTGATCAGAATTGGGAAGCTGGCAGCGCTCATGTGCAACTCGTGAGAAAGAAATGAAGGTCTGGCTCGTACCGCCTCGGGATACCTGACCAGTGGCAGGCGGTACTCACCAGGCCGTGGATAAAGCTATACCAGAGTCGCAGGTTGTACAACCATGTGCGGCATGTGGTTTTGCTATCAGGCTGAGTGAATTAGCCTATTTTGCTGAGTTTTAAGGATTTTTACTGAGGAGGCCGAGAGGGGGATTTTGTACTTTACCTGTACGCATTGTTGTTTTTGTACAAATATTGGTTGCTTGTACAACAAAATCGGCCAGCACGAGGCTGGCCGAGTGGTAGAGATGGATGCTTTCAGGGCTTGCCGATGCTGGCGGCTCTTCTGCTCAGGCGCTGCGGGTAGTTACCTTGTAGCCAGGGCTCCAGCAGGCGAGTGGAAAGTGGGATGAACCAGTAGGTCATCAGTGGCGTCAAGGCCAGTGTCGACAACAGCACGCGGGTGATCAACGAAAGCTCGGCGAGCCAGGGGCCCAGCAGCAGGTTGAAGGCCAGGGATACTGGAAAGAACGCCAGCCAGATCGCCACGCTCTGCTTCCAGCGCGGAGGTTGTCGATGGGCGCTGCCGAACCAGGCGTCAAGGCCGACAGCACGCTTTTCCTGCGGTTGGGCAAAAAGGCCCGCACCACGCTGCAGCCAGGCCTGGCGTGAGGCCGAGTGCTCCCAGGAAGCCATGGTCTGTTCGTCGCTGAAACGGAAAACGATCTGGAACTCATCATCACCGGCAGGCGGTGCCAGTACGCCGGAGCCGAGGTAGCCAGGGAAGTCGGTGGCCAGGTGTTCGCCTTCACGTAGCCAGGCGATGAAATCGTGATAACGGCCATTGGCAACGCGGCGCGCCACCATCAGGGTAACGGGGGACATTGTGTATCTCCTCGAGTGTTGCCGTCAGCCGGGGTATGGCATTGGGCGCGATCGAGCACGGGGTAATGTGCTCGACGAAGAATGCAGCAAGGATTATTCCCGTTTTGCGGAAATTAGCCAGCCCTGCCTGATGGCGGACGTTGGCCGGAGCAAACCTTGCCTTTACGGCAACGTGTTGCACCGTCAGGGTGCGGAAGTCGCGCCAAATGGGGGCGCAGGCGGCAGAACAACCGATAGCCCCACTCCAGCAGCGGACGCAGCGGTCGCCAGCGCAGCGGCGCAACCCAGCTTCCCAGTCCGGCCGCCTCCCAGCTCCACAGGCTGGCATCAAGGCCCAGCAACCACTCGCCATCTGCCCAGCGTGCGTGCAGGCGATCCTGCATCGCGTTCAGGGACACACCCAGCGGCATCGGATCGAAGTCAGCGGCGGCAATATCTACCAGCAGCAGTCGCTGTGGTGACGCATGCCGCCTGAGCATGCCGATTTCGCGTGCGCAGAGCGGACAGTCACCGTCGTAGTAGAGGGTCAATGGCCAGGCAAGGTTGTGCATGAAATCACCTTGTACAGTTCTTGCACAATGTAAGCCTGCCTTAGCTGGGTTACAATGCGCTCATATTCGTTGCCGTGATGCCCGAAGCCATGCCAGAACTCGCCTCCGTCACATCGCTTGCGTCCAGCGCTTTGAAGCAGGAAGAGCTGTTCCCCATCCGCGAGGTTTCTCGCCTTACCGGCGTCAATCCGGTCACCCTGCGTGCCTGGGAGCGGCGTTACGGCCTGATTCAACCGACCCGTACCGACAGCGGCCATCGTCTCTACTCACAGGCCGATATCGATGCCGTGCGCAGCATCCTCGCCTGGATCGAGCGTGGCGTCGCGGTCAGCAAGGTCGGCTCGATCCTGGCCAAGAGCGCCAGCAGTCGCAGCGTCGCCACGCCGGCCTACAACGAAGTCAGCAGTGACGACTGGAGTCAGTGGCAGGGCCAGGTGCGCAGTGCGCTGCAGAGTTTCGATGAGCCTCGTCTCGAGCGCTTGTATGGGCAGATTTTCTCCTGCTATCCGCTGCCGGTCGTGTTCCAGGACATTTTCATGCCGGTCTGGCAGGAGTTGCTGCTGCGCCAGGACGAAGTCGGCCTGCGTGGCGAGTGGCTGATGCTCGACGGTTTCCTGCGTGGGCGCTGCTGGCAGCGTCTGCAATTGGGGCGCGATGATTCGCGTGAGCGCGTGCTGCTGGTGGCGCTACCGGGTCACTGTCGGGAACTGGAGTTGCTGGTTGCCGCGTTGCTGTTAGGCAATCAGGACGTCGGCGTGTCGGTGATGGGCCCTGGCGTACCCATGACCGACCTGGCCCTGGTCTGTGAACGCATGCAGCCCCAGGCGCTGGTGGTCTTCAGCAATCAGCCGCCAGGTGAGGAGTTCCCGCGGCAACTGGCGCGCCTGGCGCTGGGTCTGGCATGTCCGCTGCTGCTGGCCGGTGACAGTGCCGATCTGGCAGAGGAGAGCCTGGCTGGTTCGCCCATTGCCTGCCTGGGTAATGAAGGACGCCTGATGCAGCGTCGTATGCAGCAGTTTCTGGCTGGCCATCTCGATACCTGAGGCGGCCCAGGTTACTGAGCTTCAGCTGACTGCTGCAGGCTGCGACTGTTGTTCGTTGTGCTGTTCGAAGAGGTACTGACGCAGGGTCTGTTCATCTTCCGTATGCAGCGTCTGCAGGTTGTAAGCGTAACGCTTCTGGCTGACGCGCCTTGCGAGCCGCGCGCGCAGTTGAACGCGGCGCTCCTGGGGCAGAAGCAGTTGCAGCAACTGATCCTTGGCCGGCGTGCCTGTTCTACTGTATTCCACCAGAATTCCGTTGTTCGATAGCTCCAGCGCCTTCAGGCCACTGGGCTGGTCGCTGCCATCCAGCAGTGCCAGCGCTGTGGGCAGAGCGAGACGCCATGGGCGTTCGTTCACCCCTTGTTCGAAGATCAGCGGTGCGCCCAGTTCCAGGCGCGACTGGCTGTGGCCGTCCTGGATCAGGTGCAGGGGGAAGCTCAGGTGCTGATTATCGGTGTGCGTGTCCAGGCTTAGCTGCTCTTCGTTGCCCAAGCGCGCCAGAAGCTCACTGAGTTGTTCGCCCAGAGCCAACCGCGGCGCAGGGTGAGGGCGCCGCTTTTGCGGAGGTTTGAAGAGGATCGTCTGGATGAAATCCAGTTCGTCCTTGGTGAGCAGCGGGTCGCTTTGCATGAGATGAGACTGCACGGGGTCAAACTCATCTGACTGCGCTGGCGAAGGATAGTTTTATCCGTTCGTCAGCTTTTAAGGCGCGCCAGCTCGGCTTTCAGCTCGGTGACCTCTGCCTCGAGCTCACGCACCCGCTGCTTGGCTTCGACCTGTTCGGTGACATCCTTCTGGATACCGATGTAGTAGGTCAGTTGGTCGCTTTCGTTGAGCACCGGAGTGATCGATAGCTCGTTCCAGAACGCGCTGCCATCTTTGCGGTAGTTACGAATGATCTGTCGACAGGGCTTGTTCGCCTTGACCGCTTCGCGAATGGCCTGCAGGCCGAGCTGTGCGCGGTCATTGCCCTGCAGGAAACGGCAATCCTGGTAGAGGATGTCATCGCAGGGGTAGCCGGTCAGGCGCTCGAATGCCGCGTTGGCGTAGATCAGAATATTGTCTTCGCCCTCCTGCTCGGCCACCACGATCCCGTCGTTGGAGGCGTCGACTACCAGTTGCAGCAGTTTGGCATTGATCATGAGTCCGGTTCCGCGATGGATATGCGCTGCATTCTAAAACATCGGGTCGGCCTGTCCACTTGCGGCATAATACGCGGCGTTTTTCCTGTTTCCGGAGTTGTCATGAAAGTCGCCATTCTCTCGGGCTCGGTCTACGGCACGGCCGAGGAAGTCGCTCGCCACGCCGAGCGCCAGCTCAAGGCCGCCGGGCTGGATGCCTGGCACAAAGCGAACATGAATATCGAGGAGCTGCTGGCCTTCGCGCCGGATGCCTTCCTTACCGTCACGTCTACCACTGGCATGGGTGAGCTGCCGGACAACCTGTTGCCGCTGTACAGCGAAATCAGAGACCGTTTGCCGGCTTGGAGCGGCAAACCGGCTGCAGTGCTGGCGCTGGGCGACTCCAGTTATGACACCTTCTGTGGCGGCGGTGAACTGATGCGTGAGTTGTATGCCGAGCTGGGCCTGCGCGAAGTGCTGGACATGCTGCGCCTCGACTCCAGCGAAACCGTCACACCTGAAACCGATGCCGAACCCTGGCTGCAAGCCTTCGTGGCAGCGCTGAAGGCCTGACGTGCACCCGCGCGCTCGCCAGTTGATCGACAGCCTCGGGCTCGCCGCGCATCCCGAGGGCGGTTACTACCGTCGTCTGTTCGTTTCGGCGCAGCGCGATGCTCAGGGCCGGGCGGCTTCCAGTGCCATTCTGTTCCTGCTGCCGGGTGGCGCGGTCAGCCGCTGGCATCGGGTCGACGCCGATGAGCTGTGGCACTTTCACGAGGGCGATCCGCTGCAATTGTTGATCGCCGACACTCCCGGCGCAGTGCGTTGCGAGCTGCTCGGGCCAGCGGCAGAAGGGCAGATGCCGCAGCGCGCGGTCGCGGCCCATGCCTGGCAGGCGGCGCGCTCGACAGGCGCCTATACGCTGGTCGGCTGCAGCGTGGCGCCGGAGTTCCAGTTCGAGGGCTTTCGCCTGCTGGCCGATGATAGCGCCGCTCAGGCGCAGTGGCCGCTGCTGGCTCGCGATTACCCCGAGCTGGTTTGAGCGGCGATAAAAGCGGCGAATACCTGCCTATCGCACCGCGTCGCGCCAGAGCCGTGACCCGCAAAGCCATCAAGATGGCTGCCAGGGCAACTACCGCCAGCGACGCGCCTGGCTAGACTGCGGACACCACCGACCAACAAGAATATCGAGGTGACCGCCGTGAATGCTCCGCTGAAACTCCCTGCCGTGAAGAATCTGGTTTCCGAGGCCGAATGGCGTGCACGCGTCGACCTCGCCGCCTGCTACCGGCTGATTGCCCTCTATGGGTGGGACGACCTGATCTTCACTCATATCTCTGCCAAGGTACCGGGCACCGAGGACTTCCTCATCAACCCCTATGGCCTGATGTTCCACGAAATCACGGCGTCTAGCCTGGTCAAGGTCGACCTGGCGGGTAATAAGCTGATGGACAGCCCGTTCGACATCAACCCGGCCGGTTACACCATTCACAGCGCCGTGCACGAGGTGCGCCACGACGTCGGTTGCGTGCTGCACATCCATACGTCTGCCGGCATCGCCGTGTCGGCGCAGAAGCAGGGCTTGCTGCCGCTGTCGCAGCAATCACTGTTCGTCCTCGCCAGCCTGGCCTACCACGGTTATGAAGGCGTGGCGCTGAATCATGACGAGAAAGCGCGGCTGCAGGCGGATCTGGGCGACAAGAACTTCATGATCCTGCCCAACCATGGGCTGCTCACCGCTTTCGGCGGCATCGCCGACGCCTTCCTCGGCATGTTCGTCCTGCAGCGTGCCTGCGAGATTCAGGTCATGGCGCAGAGCGGCGGTGCCGAGCTGATCCATATTCCGCAGCAGATTCTCGACGGCGCACGGGCAATGATCGCCGGCGTGATGAAAACGCCGCAAGGCATGGGTGGCGCGCTGCCCTGGCCAGCGCTGCTGCGCAAGCTGGACCAGCAGATGCCGGGTTACGACCAGTGAGCGAGCTGCCAGGCATTGCCCTGGATGAATGGCGCGGGCAAAGCCAGGTGCTGGACTTTCGTGGTCACAGGATCCGTTACTGGACCGCTGGAGACACAGAAGCCCAGCCGTTACTGCTGATCCACGGCTTTCCCAGCGCCAGCTGGGACTGGCACCGCCTGTGGGCGCCGCTGGCCGAGCGTTACCGGGTGATCGCCTGCGACATGCTTGGCTTCGGTTACTCGGCCAAACCGCGTGGGCATGCCTACAGCCTGCTGGAACAGGCCGATCTGCAGCAGGCACTGCTAGCCCACATCGGCGAACAACGGGCCTTGCATGTGCTGGCTCATGACTATGGCGACAGCGTTGCCCAAGAGCTGATCGCACGGCACCAGGATGGGCAACTGCAACTGGCGAGCTGTGTGTTCCTCAACGGCGGCCTGTTCCCCGAAACGCATCATCCGGTGCGGGTGCAGAAGTTGCTGCTCGGGCCGCTTGGTCCGCTGATCGGGCGATTGTTCTCACGGCGCAAGCTGGCACAGAGTTTTGCCCGTATCTTCGGCCCGCACACCCAGGCCAGCGAAGCCGAACTGGATGCCCTGTGGCAACTGGTGGCGTACAACAACGGGCCGGCGGTGATGCATCGCCTGATTCGCTACATGCCCGAGCGGCGCCAGCAACGGCAGCGCTGGGTTACGGCGATGCAGGCCACGGCGCTGCCGATGCGGGTGATCGATGGCGCCTTCGATCCCATCTCCGGTGCACATATGGTGGCGCGTTACCGTGAGCTGATCGCAGACGCCGACACCGTTCTGCTCGACGGCATCGGCCACTATCCGCAGTTGGAGGCGCCGGCTGCGGTGCTCGAGCATTACCTGCAATTTCGCGATGCAAGGAGCTCGGATGCGTAGACGTACCCTGCTCAAAGGCGCCGTGTTCGGCGGAGCCGCCGCACTCGGCGCCGGCTATTGGGCCTTGCCTGCCGGGCCACGGCCGGCGGCTGTCAGCCTGGAGGGCGCACGCCAGGTGCTGGCGGACCTGCACGGCAAGACGCTGCAGAGCATTCGCGGCTGGAGCCCGAGCGAGGTGTTCAATCACTGCGCGCAGAGCATCGATTACTCCATCGACGGTTATCCAGAGCTGAAACCGGCCTGGTTTCGCCACTGCCTGGGGCCTGCCGCGTTCGCCGTGTTCAGCGGTCGCGGCGCCATGCGTCATCCGCTGGACGAGGTGATTCCCGGTGCTGCGTCTCTGCTCGAACCGGCTAGCCAGGGCTTGGCGTTGCAGCGCCTGCAGATGGCCTTCGAGCGGTTCGCCAGCTACAGCGGTGAGCTGCAGCCGCATTTCGCCTATGGCGCGTTGGAACATGGCGAATACGCCGAGGCGCACGTGTTGCACCTGTACAACCACCTGAGCCTGATTCGCATCGCCTGAGCGCGCATAAGGTCGCATTATCGGCCGTCATTCAGCGCCCGCGCGCGTCTTGTGAAGCGTGCGGGGCTGCCTGACACTCGGCGCATTCACAACCTGCCCGAGGAAGCTGTCGATGAGCGATGCCATCCGTTTCGAAGATCAAGTGGTCATAGTCACCGGTGCCGGCGGTGGCCTGGGCCGCGCCCATGCGCTGCTGTTCGCTCGTCATGGCGCCAAGGTGGTGGTCAACGATCTCGGCGGTAGCACCCATGGTGAAGGGGCCAACGCTTCGGCGGCCGACAAGGTGGTGGAAGAGATTCGCGCCTTCGGCGGTACTGCAGTGGCCAACCATGACTCGGTCACCGACGGCGACAAGATCGTGCAGACGGCGCTGGATCATTTCGGCCGTATCGATGTGCTGGTCAACAATGCCGGCATTCTGCGCGACAAGAGCTTCCACAAGATGGAAGATGCCGACTGGGATCTGGTCTACAGGGTCCATGTCGAAGGTGCCTACAAGACCACTCACGCGGCCTGGCCCCACTTGCGCGAGCAGAACTTCGGCCGTGTCATCTTCACCTCGTCGACCTCCGGCATCTACGGCAACTTCGGCCAGAGCAACTACGGCATGGCCAAGCTCGGCCTGTACGGCCTGACCCGCACCCTGGCCATCGAAGGGCGCAAGAACAACATTCTGGTCAATGCCATCGCGCCGACCGGTGCCACGCGCATGACCGAAGGACTGATTCCGCCGCAGGTGTTCGAGCAGCTCAAGCCCGAGCTGGTCAGCCCGTTGGTGGTGTACCTCGGTAGTGCCGCTTGCCAGGACACCGGTGGCCTGTTCGAGGTCGGCGGTGGTTGGGTGGGCAAGGTGCGCTGGGAGCGCAGCCTGGGCGCCGGTTTCGACCCCAGCGCGGGCTTCAGCCCCGAGGATGTCGCCGCCCAGTGGCAACGCATCTGCGATTTTGAAGGCGCTGCACACCCGGCCGACAACGTCGAGGCGCTCAAGGAGATGATGGCGAACCTGCAGAAATACGCGCTCTAGAGCACATGCGGACACTGAAAGCCCGGTAGTGATCATATAGAACGCTCAATGCGGCGTTTGGCAGGAGCCCCGAGGCGAAGCTTTGCCAGGCCCTGCTGCTCTGGTTCGCGGCGGGGCGCGGCTCCCACATAGTCGGTGTCTGTGCAGTGAGTAGTACCCGGCTGTTACCTGTCGGAGGAAATAGGGGCGAATAATGGCATTCGTTCCACCTACCTTCAGGAGACGATCATGGCTGCCAAGAAGATTCTCATGCTGGTCGGCGATTACGCCGAGGACTATGAAACCATGGTGCCGTTCCAGGCACTGCAGATGGTCGGCCACACCGTACATGCGGTCTGCCCGGACAAGGTGACCGGCCAGACGGTCCGCACCGCTATCCACGACTTCGAGGGCGACCAGACCTACAGCGAGAAGCCGGGGCACAACTTTGCGCTCAACTTCGATTTTGCCAAGGTCCGTGCCGAGGACTACGACGCTCTGGTCATTCCCGGTGGCCGTGCTCCCGAGTACCTGCGGCTGAATGCCGACGTCATCGCGCTGGTGAAGGCCTTCACCAGCGCCGACAAGCCCATCGCTGCCGTCTGCCACGGTGCTCAGTTGCTGGCGGCCGCCGGGGTGCTGGAGGGACGCGAGTGCAGTGCCTATCCTGCTTGTGCGCCGGAAGTGGCGTTGGCCGGTGGCAAGTACGTGGAAATTCCGGTGGATCAGGCACACGTGCAGGGTAAGCTGGTCACCGCGCCAGCCTGGCCTGCGCATCCGGCCTGGCTGGCGGCGTTTCTCAAGGTACTTGGGACTGAAATCCGCTTGTAGCTAACGTAGCCCTGATGCAATCCGAGGCCGCACCATTGTCGGCATCCCCGGATTGCATCCGGGCTACGACGCTCGTGAGGAGATAAAGCCGATGTGCGAACTCTATGTGAAGGCCGACCCGATTCTCTACGAATCGCGCGCACGCTCATTGCGCATCCGCGGTGTGGTCACCACGTTGCGTCTGGAAAATCAGTTCTGGGACATCCTGCGCGAAATCGCCGAAGTCGATGGCATGACCACCAACCAGCTGATCGCCAAGTTGCATGACGAGGTCATGGATTTTCGCGGCGAAGTGGTCAATTTCGCCTCGTTCCTGCGTGTCAGCTGCACCCGCTACCTGGCACAGAAGGCCGGGCGTCAGGTGCCGCTGAGGGTGGTCGGTGCAAGCGGCTGAGTCACTGGTACATCCAGAAGTTCGGGTGTTCCTGCACGTTCGGTGTGGTCGGCTGCTGGCTCGGTTGGGATTGCTGGAAGAAGCGTTTGATCAGACTCATGCGGAGTTACTCCTGTAGGTAGTGGCTGTTGAACAGGTGTGCATGATCGGAGAAGCGCTTTGATTGATAAAACGGATTGTCTCTATCTTTGTGATTGGGTATGGCTATACCTGACCATCGATATTTGTCGTTGCGATCATTCAGGCAAGGCTGCCGGGACGCCGGGGTAAGCGCACGCTGACACGCAGGCCGCCGAGCGGTGACTCATCGAGGGCAATACTGCCCTGATGCAATTCAACGATGCGGCGCACGATGGACAAGCCCAGCCCGGCGCCCTGGCCTTCGCCAGCGCGAAAGAAGCGCTCGAACAGCCGCTCGCGCAACGCCGCTGGCACACCGGGGCCGCTGTCGAGTACCTGCAGCAGCAGGTCCTCAGTGGTGGCCTGCAGCTGTACCTGAACGCAGCCGCCCGCCGGGGTGTACTGCACAGCATTGCTCACCAGATTCTGCAGCAGGATACCCAGGCTGGGCGCGTCCGCCGGCAGGTGGTAGTCGCCTGGTTCCTGAGCGTCGAGAACCAGCTCCTGGCCGCGATTGAGCGCCAGGGGTGTCAGTTCAGCCAGCTCGCCACGCAGGAAGGCAAGCAGGTCGAGGTGATCCATGTTCAGGCGGATGCCGTTGGGGTCCAGGCGTGCCAGTGTCAGCAGTTGTGCGACGACGCGGGTGGCGCGGTCGACACCGCTGCCCAACTGTCTCAGCGCCTCTTCGCGGTCGCCGGCATCCGGCGCCTCGAGTGCGTTCTGGGCGTGGATGCGCAGCACCGCCAACGGCGTACGCAGCTCGTGGGCGGCATCGGCGATGAAGCGCTTTTCCTGTTCGAGCAACTGGTTGACCTGCATCAGCAGGCGATTGAGCGCGGCGGCCATCGGCTCCAACTCGTTGGGTAGTGGCGGGAAGACCAGCGGCGCCAGGTTGTCCGGGGCGCGGCCGCGAATGGCATCGGCCATGCGTTTGAGCGGATACAAACCCCAACCCACGGTCAGCCATAGCAGCAGGCCGACGATGGGCAGGCCGATCAGCAGCGGTTGCAGGCTGCGTCGGGCAATCTTGCCGATCAGCTCGCCGCGCACGTCTTCGCGCTCACCTGCCAGTACCCAGTGGTGATCGCGACTGTCATGCAGCACGAACACGCGCCAGCGATGCTGGCCGATATTCAGAGTGTGATAGCCGATCAGGTAGCGGGCCAGTTGGACCAGGCGCTCGCGCATGGGCTGGTCATCCTTGGGCAGCGCCAGGCCGAGCTGCGCGATCATGTTGTTCAGCAAACCAGGTGGGGCACTGGCAGACTGGAACAGCAGCTCGCCATCGTCATCGAGCATCTGAAAGGCCAGCTTACCCTCGTATTCGTGACCGAGCAGGTTGTCCGGGTTGCGCGCGCTGTGCAGCAGCAGCGCTTCGTCGAGCACTGCCTGCATCTCACCTCGCTCGTTCTCGCTGAGGTCGTGGCGTACCAGGCCCATGAGCAGGCGCGCAGTCTGCGACAGCTGAGCGTCGAACAGCTCGCGCACCTCATGCACCGAGTCGTTGTAGATCTTGTGGCTGATCAGCCCGAAGCTGGCCGCTACCAGCAGCAGTAGCAGGGCGAGCATGCGGGTACGAATGGAACCGAAGGTTTTCAGCAGCCTCATTTGTCCACCAGATAACCGACGCCGCGCACGGTGCGGATCAGCTCCGGGAAGAATTTCTTGCGCAGGTGGTGCACGTGCACTTCCAGGGCGTTGCTTTCCACTTCCTCATCCCAGCCATAGAGCGCCTGTTGCAGCTTGTCGCGGGTCAGCACGCGACCGGGCTGGATCAGCAGTTCGTGCAGCAAGAGAAATTCTTTGCGTGGCAGGTTGATGACCTGGCCCTGGTATTCGACCACCTGGCTGGCCGGGTCGAGACTGATGCCGCGGTATTGCAGTGCCGGTTGCGGGCGCTGGAAGCTGCGCCGCAGCAGGGCACGCAGGCGTGCCTTGAGCTCGGCGACATCGAAGGGCTTGACCAGGTAATCGTCTGCGCCGGCATCGAGGCCCGCGATGCGGTCGCTGGTGGCGTCACGTGCGGTGAGCACCAGCACTGGTACCGGGTTGGCCGCTGCGCGCAGGTGCTTTAGCACCTGCAGGCCGTCCATGCGCGGCAGGCCGAGGTCGAGAATGGCCAGCTCGAAACTCTCGTGGCTCAGCGCATGCAGCGCGCTGGCGCCGTCCTGCAGCCAGTCCACGGTATAGCCTTCGGGTTTCAGAGCGGTGCGAATGCCTTCGCCCAGGGCCTGGTCGTCTTCGATGAGAAGAATACGCATGGTCACTCCTGCAGAGGGTTACTGGAGTTTACCTGTCACCTGCTGCAAAAGCGCTGTGGCTTCTGCGCGGCGCCCCTGGTCGGCCAGCTCACGGCCTGGACGATCCCTGGCCGCCAGGGCCTTTTCCAGCGCAGCGCGGGCTTGCTCGTAGCGTTTCTGCCGTTGCAGGAAGTCGCCGTAGAAATAGTTCGGGTCGAGGCCGTCCGGGTTGATCGCCAGTGCCTGCTTGAGCATATTCTCGGCCTGTTCGTCGTCGCCGAAGCCGATCGGCCAACCGGGGACCTGGTAATACAGGCTGCCGAGGCTGGTATAGGCCGAACCAGCCAGGGCTTTTGGATCGATGGCCAGCGCCTGCTCCAGGCTGGCTTTGGCCTGCTTGACCAGGCCCAGGGCGCCGAGACCACCCTTGGCACCGGCCTGGGTGCTGAGGATGATGCCGCGCCAGATCAGCAGCTCCGGCGCCCTGGGTTCGCTGGCCAGGGCCGCATCGGCTTGCGTGACGAGCTTGGCGAAGGCCGCTTCGCGCTGCTTCTGCGGCGTCTCGTAGTTGATCTCGGCCCAGCGTGTCTGCAACTGCTGCAACTGGGCCTGGCCGTTGTCACTGAGGGCGAAGGCGGGCAGGGCGGTGAAGCCGAGTGCGGCGATGATCAGGGTGCGAAATGCGTTCACGGGCAATCTCCTCAGTGCTTGTGGCGGGCGAAGCGTTGAATGATCGGCAACTGCTTGCGCAGGGCCTGGTCGACCACGCGCGGCAGCAGGCCGTTGAGGCGCACGAACAGGCGTTCCGGCCATCCCAGGTAGCGCTCTTCCTGCTCGTGGCGGATGGTTTGCAGCAATTCGGCCGCGACTTTTTCCGGATCGTCCATGTTCACGCCCAGCTCGTCGTTCATCGCCACCACGCTGGGGGCGTTCATCGGCGTACGGGTGGCGCGCGGCGCGAAATAGAGGATGCGCACATTGGTGTCGGCCAGCTCGCGGCGCAGCGCCTCGGAGAAACCGCGCAGGGCGAACTTGCTGGCGCAGTAGGCAGCAAAGCCTGGGTAGCCGATGGTGCCGAAAGTGGAGCCGACGTTGATCACCAGCGCATGCCGTTGCGCACGCAGCAGCGGCAGCAGGCGCTGGGTCAGTTGCAGCGTGGCGGTGACGTTGAGGCCGATCAGCTCGGCGATCAGCTGCTCGTCCTGCTGATCGAGCAGGCCGAAGCGGTTGACCCCGGCCGCGTTGATCAGGCAGTTCAGCCCACCGAAGTTCTGCGCTGCGGCGACCAGTGCATCACGCCCGCTGCGGCTGGCGATATCGGCCTGCACCAGTAGCACGTTCTGCGGAAAGCGTTGCAGAAGCGGCTGCAGGGGCTCCAGTCGGCGCCCGACCAGCAGCAGATGGGCGCCTTCGCTGGCCAGGCGATGCGCCAGGGCCAGGCCGATGCCGCCACTGGCGCCGGTGAGCAGAGCACGGCAATCCATCGGTTGCATGACCTTACTCCTCGCCAGCCAGCGGCAGGCTGCGGAACATGTCGCCGTACAGGCGGTAGACGACTTTGGCAGTGTGCACCACGGCGGCCTTGTCATCGTCGTTGTCCAGTTGGTTCATCAGTTTCTTGAAGAACTCGATGTGTTCCAGATCCAGGCTGCCGTGGGAGTTGAGGTAGCTGAAGGTCTTGTTCGGCAGCTGCAGCTTGTCCTGGATGATGCCGGCTGCCTGGGTGGCCAGGGTAATGCTGGTGCCTTCTAGCACGTTGACCATGCCGAAGAAGCTCACCGGGTTGTGTCGGGCGATGCGGTCGTAGACATAGGCCACCATCAGTTCGGTAGCCATGTGCGGGGTGCCGTTGCGCACCGCTTCCTTGTCGGTGCCGCAGGCCGCGATGTCATTGAGCACCCACTCCTGGTGGCCGGTTTCTTCCTCGATGTACTCGGCGATGGCTTCGCGCAGCCATTCCAGGCGTTCCGGCAGGCGTGCGCCACAGGCCATCAGCAACGGCACGGTGTGCTTGACGTGGTGGTAGGCCTCGGTGAGGAAGGCGATGTAGCTGTGCAGGGCGACCTGGCCGGTCATGGCCTGCTGGATGATCGGTGCACTCAGCAGGTAGTCGCGTTCGGCCTGGGTCTGGTTCAGCAGGGAATCGTAGAAAGTCATGCATGTACTCCTTCTGCCATCAGCTCATCGATGGCGGCTTGGTAATGGTTGAACAGGGTGATGCGGCGCAGGCGACCATTGGCCGTGGCCAGGTCGTTGCTCGTGCTGAACGGGGCATCGGCGCGCAGCCAGTGATGTACGCGGGCGTAGTCCGGGAGGCCGTGATTGACGGCGTCCACGGCTTCCTGCAACTGCGCGTCTGGGGTATTGGCGAAGCGCGGCACCAGCACCGCGACGTTGCCCGGCAGCGCCTCGCCGTGCAGCCAGGCCTGGGCGATGGGCAACTGCTGCACCAGTTCTGACTCGACCCATTCCGGGTTGACGTTGCGCCCGTAGGCGGTGATGAACTGATGCTTCTTGCGCCCGTGCAGCACCAGAAAGCCATCCTCGAAATGACCGAGGTCACCGGTGCCCAGCCATTCGCCTTGCGCTGCCGGCTCACCCAGATAACCGAGCATGCGCGCGCCCTTGACCAGCACTTCGCCGTCGTCTGCCAGCGTCACCTGTAGGTGGTCGAGCGGTTTTCCGGTGCTGCCGATGCGGCGTTGCTCGGGCGTGTTCAGGCACACCACCGAGGCGCACTCGGACAGGCCATAGCCCTCGAAGATCGGCAGACTCAACGCGTCGGCGCGCTCCAGCAACTGCGCGGAAACCCGGCCGCCACCTACGGCGACGAAACGCAGCGAGCCCGGTACCGGCAGCTTGCGCTCGGCCGCGTTGACCAGGGCCAGCAGTAATTGCGGCAGCAGGATCAGGCTGTGCGGCTGGGCGGCGTGCAGGGCCTGGAGAAAGCGCGCCAGGTCGAAGCCACTGGCCCCGGTCAGGCCGATCTGCGCCATGGGCATCAGCTCGACCCGCGCGCCGGCCAGCAGCGGCGCGTAGACGCCGGCGATGTTCTCCAGCAAGGTCGCCAGCGGCAGGATGCACAGGTGCCGCTGCACCTCGCGGCTGGCGCTGGCCTTGACCAGGCTGCCGGCCACTGCCAGTTGCGTTTTCAGGTCCAGGCACACGCCCTTGGGCTGGCCGGTGGTGCCGGAGGTGTAGGTGATCTTGCAGGTGCCCGGATGCAGCGCGGCCGATTGCGTCACCGTGCGGCGATGAATGTTGCCCTCGACGGTGGCGAAACCGGGGGCGCTGTTGCCGATCAGGCAATCGATGCCGGCGCTGTCGAGCACATGGCGCTGCTGCTCGGCAGAGAAGAACGCCGGTACCGGTACGCAGACCAGGCCCGCGTGCAACGCCGCCAGGTCCCACAGCACCCAGTCGGTGCCGTTGTCCAGGGCCAGCGCCACACGGTGGGCGCCTAGGGCGCGCAGGTGCCTGCCGCGCGCCTCGACCGCGCCGAGCAGTTCGGCATAGGTCAGCGTGCGTTCGCCCTCGGCCAAGGCGATGTGCGGGCCGAACTCGGCCAGGCGAGCGAAGAAGGATTCAACTGCAGACCACATCGGGCATCTCCTCCAGGGGATAGAGCGGTTGATGGCCGAGGCGCGGATAGGCGCCCAGTTGCAGCAGGCGCTGATGACCGCCATGAATGTCACCCGCCATGACCAGTGGACGGTTGTCGTAATAGCTGCCCCAGTCGGCAAGCTCCTCGCCCATGCGTGCCGGATCGGCTTCGCCCAGGGCGATGGGGGTCAGGCCCAGGCGCTGGAAGCTGTTGAGCAGGGTTGGGGTGCCGGTGAAGGTGACCCAGCGAAAACCCAGGGCTACCAGCAGATCGGTCAGCGCGACGATCAGCAGGCGCGCGGCGCCGGGGCTGTCGGCGGCCAGGTTGCCGACTTCCACCAGCTCGCCCCGGCTGGGCTCGCTGTGGCCCAGGCGTGCGCCGATGGCAGTCTGGATCGGCTCGTTCAGGTAGCGCTCGAGAAACAGCGGGCCGCTGTTGCCGCTGCGCACGCCCACCGCGCCGAGCAACTGCCCGCTTTGATTTTCCAGGCCGAACAGACAGGGCATGAAGTGGCGGATGCGTGCGCCGTGCTGCAACTCGAAGCGCTGGCGGATGAACCGCTCCAGGGCAACGCGGCGTGCGCTGTCGGGAGAGGCCAGGTGGAGTTCGTAACTATCGCCGCGCCCGATACGGGCAACGGGACGATCATGCTGCGCCCAGGGGAGTTCCATGCTCGGAACCTCGGTAATGAACCTGGGGGCGATTGTGTGAGGGGCTGGCTTAACGCTGTATTAAGACTTTGCAGAATGTTTCAGGCTTATGGTCTCGGCGCTGACTATCGCGGATGAGTCCGTGCCTGCAATGGGCTTGAATACTGGCTCTTGGCAGGATGAGCGGGTAAGTTTCGGACTGAATGGGCCATCGCTGGCAGGATCAACACCGAGCATTCAGGGAGCAAAGATGACGTCACTCAATGCTGACCCCAAGTTGCAACCTCTGCTCACCGAACTGGGCGAGCTGATCCGCCAGGCCCGGCAGCAGGCCGTGCGTGCGGTGGATACGATTCAGGTGCAAACCTGCTGGGAAATCGGCCGGCATATCGTTGAATTAGAGCAGGGTGGGCAGGCGCGTGCCGCCTACGGCAAGAATCTGTTAACGGCGCTGGCCAAGGGACTGACGGCCGAGTTCGGCAAAGGTTTCGATGCAACCAATCTGCGACATATGCGGGCGTTCTTTCTGGCTTTTCCAATTCGCGACGCACTGCGTCGCGAATTGAGCTGGACGCATTATCGCACCCTGCTCAAGCTGGACAGCGACAGTGCACGGCAGTGGTACATGAACGAGGCCGCGACGCAGAACTGGAGCACCCGTGCGCTGGAGCGGCAGATCGGCACGTTGTAGTACGAGCGTCTGCTGGCCAGCCAGGATCGCGCGGCGGTCGAGCAGGAGGCGGCGAGCAAGCTGCAGGCCCTGGGCAAGAGCCCGCGTGAGTTCGTGCGCGATCCGGTGCTATTGGCGTTCCTCGGCCTGCCCAATGCCGGCACCATGTTGGAGGGCGAGCTGGAGCAGGCGCTGATCGACCAGTTGCAGAGCTTTCTGCTGGAACTGGGCAAGGGTTTCGCCTTCGTCGGCCGGCAGCAGCGCATCAGCACCGAGAGCAAGGATTTCTATATCGACCTGGTGTTCTACAACTACCTGCTCAAGTGCTTCGTGATCTTCGATCTCAAGCGCGGCGAGTTGACCCATCAGGATATCGGCCAGATGGACATGTACGTGCGCATGTTCGATGACCTCAGGCGCGGCACGGAAGACGGCCCGCCCGTGGGCATCATCCTCTGTGCGCAGAAGGATGCGTCCGTGGTGCGTTATTCGGTGCTGCAGGGCAGCGAGCAACTGTTCGCCAGCAAATACAAGCTGGTGTTACCCAGTGAAGAAGAGCTACGGGCCGAGCTGGATCGGGAGCGAGCGCGGCTGGCCGAGCAACGTGGGCTGTACTGGGTTCACTGAGCTGGGAGGGGGTTGTGCATCAGGGCACCGAGCGGCTGCCAGGCCCGGCCCCGGGCCTGAGGATATTCAGCCGACCTGCGCAACCCAGTCATTGAGGTTGTAGTAGTTGCTGATGCGCACCACCTTGCCGTGCTTGATCTCGAAGAAGGCGCCTGCCGGCAGCACGTAGGTCTGGCCGTTGGCCGGCGGCAGGCCTTCGTCGTCGGCCAGGTACTCGCCGTGCACCACGAACTCGGCAGCGGCGCGGCTGCCTTCGGCGTTCTGCATCACCACGATGTCGGTCAGGCGCTCGCGGTAGCAGCGGTTCATCTTGTCCATGAAGGCGGCGAAGGTGGCCTTGCCGACCTGACGCTCGCCCTGGTTGATGTCGTGCAACACGTCGTCGGCCAGCAGGTCGAGAAAGGCGGGCATGTCGCTGGCGTTGAAGGCGGCGTAGTAGGCCTGAACCAGTTCGGTGGCGGTCATGGCTAAGTTCCTTGCGTTGCGTCGTTAGTGGTTTGCCGGTGGGCATGATAAGTTCGCCGCTTCCCGCCGGCATAGCCGTCGGCGTCACCCTGCTGTTGGCCAACGACTGCGCATGGACATTCAGTTGCTCCACGGGGCCGAGATTGCGCCCCATATCGACGACCTGGCGCGCCTGCGTATCCAGGTGTTCCGCGAGTTTCCCTATCTCTACGCGGGCGACCTCGACTACGAGGCCGAGTACCTGGCTACCTACGTGCGCAGTGCCGATAGCCTGTGCGTGCTGGTCGTCGACGCCGGTCAGGTGGTAGGCGCTTGCACGGCGTTACCGCTGCAGGACGAAACCGAGGCGTTTCAGCAGCCGTTCATTGCTGCGGGCTGGGACTCGGCGCGGATCTTCTACTGCGCCGAGTCGGTGGTCTTGCCGGCCTGGCGTGGGCGCGGTCTGGGCGTGCGCTTCTTCGCCGAGCGCGAGGCCCATGCACGCAAGCTGGGGCGTTTCGACTGGTGCGCCTTCTGCGCCGTGCAGCGCCCCGTCGATCACCCGCGACGGCCTGCCGACTACCAGCCGCTTGACGCCTTCTGGATCAGGCGCGGCTACCGCCATCATCCCGAATTGCACACCCATTACCACTGGCGTGATCTGGACGAAGCCGAAGAGTCGGCCAAGCCCATGTCGTTCTGGTTGAAGGAACTCACCTCATGATCAAGGTTGCCGCCTGCCAGTACCACATCGATCTGCTGCCCACCTGGGATGCCTACGTCGAGCACCTCACCACACTCTGCGAAGAGGCTGCCGGGCAGGGCGCTGACCTGTTGTTGCTGCCGGAGTACGCCGGGTTGGTGCTGACAGGGCAGTTACCGGAAGAAGAGCGCGGCGACCTGCATGGTTCCATCGCCGGTATCCAGCCGCTGTTGCCACGCTGGCTGGAGCTGTGCAAGCACCTGGCGCGGCGGTTGAATCTCTACCTGCAGCCCGGCTCGATGGCGGTGCTCGATGACGACGGCATCTACCGCAACCGCGCCTGGTTGTTCGGCCCGGATGGCTGTCTGGGCACCCAGGACAAACTGATCATGACCCGCTTCGAGCTCGAACAGTGGCACATCGCGGCGGGCAGCGGCCTCAAGGTGTTCGAGACGGCGCTGGGCAAGCTCGGCATTCTGATCTGCTATGACAACGAATTCCCCTTGCTGGCGCATACCCTGGCCGAGGCGGGCGTCGATCTGATTCTCGCCCCCAGCTGCACCGACACCGTGGCCGGCTTTCATCGCGTGCGCATCGGTGCCCAGGCTCGCGCGCTGGAGAACCAGATCGCCGTGCTGCACTCGCCCACCGTCGGCCTGGCGCCCTGGTCGCCCTCGCTGGACGAGGGCTATGGCCGCGCCTCGCTGTACGTGCCATCGGACTACGGCATGCCGGCCAGCGGCATCGTCGCCGAGAGCGAGCAGCTGTGCCCCACGCACAGCCACTGGCTGATCTGCGAGCTGGATCTGGATGAGGTGCGCCGCGTGCGCGAGCAGGGCCAGGTGTTCACCCGTCGCGACTGGCCACGACAGTTCGATGACGGCCGGTTGGTGCTGCGTTGAACGCGCCGCAGGCCCTGCCGGATTCACCTCGTGCTGCCTACGCGCGTGCGCTTTCAGCCGGCTTCGTGGTCGATGCTGCACAACGCCGCGCGGTCGAGGCGCTGCAGCAGTGCTTCGAGGCCGCGCAACGTGGCGAACGGCCGCTCGGCGTTTATCTCTGGGGGCCGGTCGGGCGTGGCAAGACCTGGCTGATGGACAGCTTTTATAACGCCCTGCGAGTGCCGGCGCGGCGGCAGCATTTTCATCATTTCATGCAATGGGTGCATCGCCGGCAGTTCCAGCTGACCGGCAATGCCGATCCGCTACGACTTTTAGCCGAGGAGCTGGGACGCGAGGTGCGTGTGCTCTGTTTCGACGAGCTGTTCGTCAGCGATATCGGCGATGCCATGCTGCTGGGCCGCCTGCTCAGCCTGGTGGTGGAGCAGGGCGTGGTGCTGGTGGCCACCTCCAACCAGCCGCCGGATCAGCTGTATGCCGAGGGCTACAACCGCGAGCGCTTCCTGCCCGCCATCGCTGCGCTCCAGATGCATATGCAGGTCGTTGCCGTGGACGGCGAACAGGATCATCGCCTGCATCCCGGTGCCGAGGTTCAACGCTATTGGGTGCAGCAGCCACAGGCGCTGGGCGAGCTGTTCGCCCGCTTGAGCGATGGGCAGGTCATCAGCCGTGAAACGCTGCAGCTGGCCCATCGCAGCCTGGTGAGCCTCGGTCACTGCCCAGCGGCACTGTGGTGTCGTTTTCACGATCTGTGCGAGCAGCCACTGGCGGCGGTGGATTTCATCCAATTGTGCGAGCGTTTCCCGGCCATCCTGCTCGGCGAGGTGCCATGCCTGGGTGGTGAGCAGCGTGAAGGACGCATCGCCCGTGGCACCGAGGATGGCGCCGAACGGGTCGATGCCGGGGATCGGCAGTTGCCCGCGCTGTCGCGCAACGACGATGCGGTACGGCGCTTCATTGCCCTGGTCGACGAGTGCTACGACCGCCGCGTGCCGCTGTATATCGAGGCCGAAGTGGCGCTGGATGAACTCTACATCCAGGGCTACCTCGGCTTCGCCTTCCGGCGCACGCTAAGCCGCCTGCGCGAGATGCAACTGCAGCGTTTCGGGGCAAGCTGACTCAGCCCGCCAGATACTGCTCGGTCGAAACCACGCTCGCATAGGCGAAAGCCAGGGCGGCCATGTACGCGGCATGCACCTGGGTGGCCGCAATCGATTGGCCCTCGAACGCCTGGTCGCGCGTCGCGCAGGCATCGTGAATGACGGTGGTGGCGTAGCCAAAGTCGCTGCTGGCGCGTGCTGCGGCATCGATGCACATATGGCTCATGGCGCCGACCAGGGTTACTTGTTCGATGTCTGCTTCGTCCAGTTGGGCCTTGAGGTCGGTGTCGAGAAAGGCATTGACCTGATGCTTGAGCACCACCGCTTCGCCTGCCAGGGGTTGCACCAGCGTATGGATGCGCGCGCCTGTGCTGCCGGGGGCGAAGAAGGGCGCGTCATCGTTCCCGAACTCATGGCGTACATGGATCACTTTGTCGCCCGCCTTGCGTGCTGCCGACAGTACGCGAGCGGCATTGGCGGTGGCACTGTCCATGCCCTCGAGCGTCCATTTGCCGCCTTCGAAATAGTCATTCTGGATATCGATCAGGATCAGGGCGCGCTTGCTCATGGTGTTCTCCGTGGGATGATGTGCGGCACACCTTATCGCCTCGGCGCGTTTGCGAGGATGGGCAGGGCCGACAATCTGCGGGGAAAAACTGACAATGAGCGAGCGCTGTCTGGAGATCGGATTATTGCTCTACCCCGGTGCGCAGCTCGCTGCGGTGCATGGGTTGGGGGATCTGTTCAGCGTGGCGAATAGGATGGCGACGGGGCACGAACGCCAGGGAGTGCCTCGGCTGCGGGTCAGTCACTGGCAGGCCGATGAGGCGGGGTGCGTGCGTCGTGTGTTCGATAGCCTGCCACAGGATGAGGAGGCGCCGCAGGTGGTGATTTTGCCGCCTTGTCTGGATGGCGATGCCACGCAGCCGCTCGCCGCGTGTTATCGCGACTGGCTGCGTGAGCAGCATGGCGCGGGTGTATTGCTGGCGTCCGTCTGCGTCGGTGCTTTCGCGTTGGCTGAAGCCGGGTTGCTCGATGGTCGAACGGTAACCACCCACTGGTCGCTGGCTGCTCAGATGGCGGCTCGTTTCCCCCACGTCCGGGTACTTCCCGAGCGTATGGTCATCGACGATGGTGATCTGATCACCGCCGGGGGCCTGATGGCCTGGACCGATCTTGGCCTGGCGCTGGTGACGCGGCTGATGGGGCCGACCATTGCGGCGGAGACCGCGCGCTTTCTGGTGATCGATCTGAACCGGGAGTCGCAGCGGCATTTCAGCAGTTTTGCGCCCAGTCTCGATCATGGCGATGCAGCGGTACTGGCCGTGCAGCGTTGGCTCCAGGGGAAGGCGGAGGCGAGCCTGGCCGACATGGCTGCCCGTGCTGGCTTGGGTGAGCGTACTTTCCTGCGCCGTTTTCGCGCTGCCACGGGCATGAAACCGACCGAGTATTGCCAGCAGTTGCGCGTGAGCAAGGCGCACGAGCTGCTCGAGTTCACTCGCCAGGGCATCGAGCAGGTGGCCTGGCAGGTGGGATACGGCGACAGTGGTGCATTTCGCAAAGTGTTCACCCGCCTGGTGGGGGTATCGCCTGGCGATTATCGGCGGCGCTTCGGTGCGGCGGCGCGCTAGACCGAGTCCTCCGCTGCCAGGCCTGCCGGATTGTCGCGTGTCGGCATGGCGAGGATCTCCGGCAGTACATCGCGGGCGAACACCTTGTGCAGACGGCGCAGCTCGGCCAGCGGGTCGAGGTGATGGTCGACGCGGATGTCCCACAGTGGATACTCCTCCTGATCGACCACGTAGATCACGGCGGACGACTCGCCATGGCGGTCGCCGCCGCATCGATCGCCGGCGGCCAGCGCTTCGATCAGGCGTTCGATCAGCGGGCGTTTCTCGGTGCGGCGAAATGCTTCGGCCACTGCGTCCAGCACCTGCGGGCCGACCAGGCGATTGCCCTGTACGGAGAACTGTTCGCCGGCCAGCGAACCGGCCCAGGGAATGCATTTCTCTCCGGTCCAGCAGACCGTATCGCCCTGGGCGTCGATCAGCGCGCACTGGCGCAGTTCCATGCAGGGATCGGTGCCTTTGAGTCGCTGTAGCGCTGCGCTCGCCGATGAACCCTGACGCAGCAGTTGCAGGCCATCCAGGCCGAGATAGGGATTGACCTGCGCCTGGGTAGCCACTGCTCCTGCACCGGCGGCGGCGTGGCTGAGCAGTTTGCCGACGGCAGGCATCGCAGTGGCGGCGGCGACGCCGAACTGGCCACTGCGGGGGCAGCGGGCAACGATGGAAAAGGTCATGGCAACTCCTTGGCGGTTTCTCGGTTAGGCCGCACCTTGCCAGGTATCGTTCCGCCGGCTGATCCATGCCGGCAGCTCCGATTCAATGTCAGCGCCCGGAAACGCAGAAGCCCGGCACATGGCCGGGCTTCTTCTTGCAGCTTGAAGCTTGTCGCTTGCGGCTGCCTTACTTCACTTCCACCGCCAGGCTTTCGGCGATCTTCTTGTTCCAGATCGCAGGGCCGGTGATGTGTACCGACTCACCGTTGGTGTCGACCGCGACGGTCACCGGCATGTCTTTCACGTCGAACTCGTAAATGGCTTCCATACCGAGCTCTTCGAAGGCCAGGACCTTGGACTTCTTGATCGCCTGAGCCACCAGGTAGGCCGCGCCGCCGACGGCCATCAGGTACACGGCCTTGTTGTCCCTGATCGCGTCGATGGCGATCGGGCCGCGCTCGGACTTGCCGATCATGCCCAAGAGGCCGGTCTGCTCGAGGATCTGACGGGTGAACTTGTCCATGCGGGTAGCGGTGGTCGGGCCAGCCGGGCCAACCACTTCGTCACCGACCGGATCGACCGGGCCGACGTAATAGATGAAGCGACCCTTGAGGTCCACCGGCAGTTGCTCGCCCTTGTTGAGCATGTCGACCATGCGCTTGTGCGCAGCGTCGCGGCCGGTGAGCATCTTGCCGTTGAGCAGAACGGTCTCGCCCGGCTTCCAGCTCTGCACGTCTTCCGGGGTCAGGGTGTCGAGGTTGACGCGACGTGCGCTCGGGCCGGCTTCCCAGACGATTTCCGGGTAGGCGTCCAGATCCGGCGCTTCCAGTTCGGCAGGTCCCGAGCCGTCGAGCACGAAGTGGGCGTGACGGGTGGCGGCGCAGTTGGGGATCATGCACACCGGCAGCGAAGCCGCGTGGGTCGGGTAATCCATGATCTTCACGTCGAGCACGGTGGTCAGGCCGCCCAGGCCCTGGGCGCCGATGCCCAGCTGGTTGACCTTCTCGAACAGCTCCAGGCGCAGCTCTTCGATGCGGTTTTGCGGGCCGCGAGCCTGCAGCTCGTGGATATCGATGTGCTCCATCAGCACTTCCTTGGCCATCACTGCCGCTTTTTCGGCAGTACCACCGATGCCGATGCCGAGCATGCCCGGCGGGCACCAGCCGGCGCCCATGGTCGGCACGGTCTTCAGCACCCAGTCGACGATGGAGTCGGACGGGTTGAGCATGGCCATCTTCGATTTGTTCTCGGAGCCGCCGCCCTTGGCTGCGACGTCCACTTCCACTTTGTCACCGGGAACGATGGAGTAGTGGATCACCGCCGGGGTGTTGTCCTTGGTGTTCTTGCGGGCACCGGCCGGGTCGGCCAGGATCGAGGCGCGCAGCACGTTTTCCGGCAGGTTGTAGGCGCGACGCACGCCCTCGTTGATCATGTCGTCGACGCTCATGGTGGCGCCGTCCCAGCGCACGTCCATGCCGACCTTGATGAACACGGTGACGATGCCGGTGTCCTGGCAGATCGGGCGGTGGCCGGTGGCACACATGCGCGAGTTGATCAGGATCTGCGCCATGGAGTCCTTGGCGGCCGGCGACTCTTCCTTCAGGTAGGCCTCGTGCATCGCCTGGATGAAGTCGACGGGGTGGTAATAGGAGATGAACTGCAGTGCGTCGGCGACGCTCTGAATCAGGTCGTCCTGCTTGATCACGGTCATTGGGGCGCTCCTCTATCAGGGAACATCAACAAGGAAGCGCCGGACAACGACCCGGCGCAACGGCGGAAGGGCAGCTCTGGAAACCACCTTGACGATATCTTCAGAGCCGCCCAAAAAGGCGCGGCAGTATACCGCACCCGCTCGCGTCGGGCACAGCAGCCGAACGTCGATGGCAAGTGCAGTGGGCGGTTATCGGGCGCCGGCAAAGCGACCTCGGCTGTCCCTCTAGCTCCTGCATCCATGCAGTCGTGCATCGCCATCGTTACGTTAAAACAGGCGGAACGCCAGCCTGGTCGAATGCTCATTTGCAGCCAGTAACGTCGGGCGCGACTGCGATCGTTTTCGCCTGTTCTTTCCCGCGCTGACTGGCTTGCCTGATTTTCAGCGGTTTCCTACTGCGGCCTAGGTTTTTTGTGATCACAAGGGTAGAGTACGGCCAGATGCCAGTATGGGATGGAGCCCATGAGCTCAACGACTCGCCGGGGAACGCAACGCAGCCTGCAGAGCCTCCTGCTCAAACGCTTCGCCATGGCCTTCGCTACCTACGCGATGATGGCGCTCGTCTGCTGGTTCGCCGTGTTCAATGGTCTTTTTCTCGGCTCCCTCAGTACTGCCGCCTGGTTGACACTGGGCGTGTTCGGCAGCCAATTGGTATTTCTGTGGCTGTTTCTCTCCGGGCGCAACCTGCGTTGTGACGATCCCAGCCTGACCGAAGCCCAGGTGTTGGTGGCGCTAGCCTGGCAGCCACCGGTGCTGGCGCTGTTCGACAGTGCGCGCGGCGTGATGATGGTCTTCTATGTACTGATCCTGCTGTTCGGCGTATTCCAGTTGCCGCCGCGGGTGTTCGTGCGTTGCGCCGCCTTTGCCTTCTTCGGCTTCACTGCCATGGTGCTGATCGAGGCCTATCGCATGCAGTTGGTGGACCCGGGCATGGCCTGGCTGCAGGTGTGGGTGCTGTTCATTCTGCTGGTCTGGCTGTGTCTTTTCTCCAGCTACGTGCAGGCCATGCGCAAACGCATGCGCCAACGCCGCTTCGCCTTGCAGGCGCATCAGGACACCTTGCGCGGGATGATGCGCCAGCTCGAGGATCTGGTCGCCACCGACGAACTCACCGGGCTGTTCAACCGTCGCCATTTCCTGCGTCTGGCCACCCGCGAACTGGAACATCTGGACCACGGGCGACATCACGGTCTGGCGTTGATCGACCTGGACCATTTCAAACGAATCAACGATGCTCATGGCCATGCTGCCGGTGACCGGGTGCTACAAACCTTCGCCGCAGTTGCCCGTGCCTGTCTGCGTGACGGCGACATCATTGCCCGCTACGGCGGTGAGGAATTCGTCCTGCTATTGCCCAATACCGATGCCGACCAGTTCACCGCCTGCTGCGAGCGCCTGCGCGAAGCCTTCGCCAGGGCCGAGCCGTTGGGCGTGAAGGTCGACAATCTCAGCCTGTCCGCCGGCATGACGCTGCTGGTCGCCGGTGACGATCTCGATGAAGCCCTGCAGCGTGCCGATCAGGCGCTTTACCAGGCCAAGCGCGGCGGACGTAATCGTTGCGATGCCAGCTGGGAGAATGCGGGTGCCTGAACTGCGTGTGGGTGACCTGCAGTTGCAGGTCGTCCAACAAACCAACTTGCTCGATGCGTTGCTCGGAGGCGGTGTAGCGGTGCCTTACAGCTGCCGCGCCGGCAGTTGTCACGCCTGTCTGGTGCGCTGCGTAGCCGGTGAGCCGCTGGATCGTCAGCCCGAGGCACTGGCGGCCGACAAGCGTGCCGAGGGCTGGCGCCTGGCTTGTCAGTGCCAGGTGATCGACGACCTGCAGGTCGAACCCTTCGACCCGCAGCGTGATGGCCTGGCGGCCAGGGTGGTCGCTCTGGACTGGCCCAGCCCGCAGGTTTTACGTCTGCGCTTGCAGCCGGCCAGATCGTTGCGCTATCGCCCCGGCCAGCATCTGCTGCTGTGGAATGAACAAGGCGTTGCCCGGCCCTATTCACTGGCCAGTGTGCCAGGCGAGGACGACTGCCTGGAATTTCACATCGATTGCCGCCTGCCCGGTGCATTCTGCGATGCAGCGCGGCACCTGCAGGTTGGCGACGCGCTGCGCCTCGGTGAGCTGCGCGGTGGCGCCCTGCATTACGACGTCGATTGGCAGACGCGACCACTCTGGCTGATGGCTGCCGGTACCGGTCTGGCGCCGCTCTACGGGGTGTTGCGTGAAGCGTTGCGTCAGGAGCACCAAGGCGCCATCCGCCTGCTGCACGTGGCGCATGAGTCGGCCGAGCACTATCTGGCGAGCGAGCTTCAGGCGCTGGCGGCGCAACACGCCAACCTGCAGGTGGAGCTGATAACGGCGGCGCAGTTGCCGGCTGCTTTGGCCGAACTGCGCCTTGTTTCACGGCAGACCCTCGCCTTACTCTGCGGCCGTCCTTCTACGGTCGACAGCTTTGCGCGGCGCCTCTACATGGCCGGCTTGCCGCGCAGCCAGATGCTCGCCGACGTTTTCCTTCCCCGCGCGTAGGGTGCGCCGTGCGCACCGGCCCGGCTGCCCAGGCGTGTGGTGCGCACGGCGCACCCTACGGTTCTGGAGCATTTCATGAGCGAACACCTGCATATCGAACGCGACGGCGGTCTGTTGACCCTGCGCATGCACCGTCCGGACAAGAAGAATGCGCTGACCCGTGCCATGTACGCCGGTATGGCTGAAATGCTGGACGAGGCCGAGCGCGACCCCAGCGTGCGCGTGGTGCTGCTCAGCGGAAGCGAGGTGTGCTTCACCAGCGGCAACGATGTCGCCGACTTCATCCAGGCGCCACCCAGCGGATTGAACAGCGAAGTGTTCCAGTTCATGCGCGCCCTGTTCGAGCTCAGCAAGCCGGTGGTCGCCGCCGTGGCCGGCCCGGCGGTGGGTATCGGTACCACCTTGTTGCTGCATTGCGATCTGGTCTACGTCAGCCGTGATGCGCAGTTGAAAATGCCCTTCGTCAATCTTGGTCTGTGCCCTGAATATGGTTCCAGCCTGATTCTGCCGCGTTTGCTGGGGCATGCGCGTGCTGCCGAGTTGCTGTTGCTCGGTCAGGCCTTCACGGGCGAGCAGGCCGCGACCTGGGGGATCGCCAACCAGGCGCTGGAGGATGGCGCGACGACGCTGAACAAGGCGCGCGAGATGGCGCAGCGTTTTCTCGACCTGGCGCCATCGGCGGTCGCCGACAGCAAACGGCTGATGCGCGCGCCGGATCGCGAGCAGCTGCGCAAGGTGATCGAGGAGGAGGGTGCTCTGTTCGGCCAGCGCCTGCGCTCGCCGGAGGCCGTCGAGGCGTTGACGGCATTCATGCAGCGCAGGACGCCGGATTTCTCTCGCTTCACGTAGGGTGCGCCGTGCGCACCGAGGATGTCAGTGTCGTACCCTGGTGCGCACGGCGCACCCTACCGGGGGATCACACCGTCGGATCGCCGACGTGCAGGAACTTCAGGGTGTGGGTGCCGCCGCTAACGCGGTAGCTGTCAAGCCAGCCAGTAGGGTGCGCCGTGCGCACCGGGGATTTCAGTGTCGTACTGATCTATTCCCAAGGCGGTTCGACCAGGCGCTGCTGGAGAAACTCGCAAAGCGCCACGACCTTGCGTGAAGCCCGCCGGGAGCGCGGGTACATGGCATAGATCGAGTAAGGCTTGGGCCGCGCCTGAGGCAGGATCTCGACCAGCGAACCGTCTTTCAGATGCCGGTGGACCAGGAAGCTTGGCAGCAACGCCAGACCCTGGCCGGCCAGCACCAGTTCGCGCATGACTTCGCCGTTGTTGCTGGAAAAACGTCCGCGTGGTGCCACGTTCGCCAGTTCGCCTTGCTCATCGTCGTTTTCGAAGGACCAGAATTGCCGTGAAGCGACGTTGCTGTAGCCGATGCAGTCGTGCTCACGCAGCGCCTCGACATCCTCTGGTGTGCCCTGCCGTTGCAGGTACTCCGGGCTGGCGCAGAGTATCCGGGCGCTGCTGGCGAGCCTGCGGGCGATCAGCGCGCTATCGCCGATGCGTGAGATCCGTACACAGAGGTCATAGCCTTCGCGTTCGAAATCGCTGATGCGATCTTCGAGATACAGGCTGACTTCCAGCTGTGGATGCAGACGCATGAATTCGGCGATCAGCGGCGCCAGCCATAGCGTGCCGAAGCTCATCGGCGCCAGGATGTTCAGGCGGCCGCATAGTCCACTGTCATTGAAGGCTGCAGCCTCGGCCGCTTCGCTCAGTTCCAGTAGCGCCTGCTTGGTCTGTTGATAGAAGGCCAGGCCGGTGTCGGTCGGTGTGACCTTGCGCGTCGAGCGGTGCAGCAGCTTGCTACCGAGACGTTTTTCCAGATCGCTCAAACGCTTGCTGATCACCGACTTGGATAGCGCCAGGTCCTCCGCTGCCCGGCTTACGCCACCCAATTCCACCACGCGCAGATAGGTTTCGATTTCCTGCAGATCAAGCTTCATGTGCGGGCTTCTCCCCGATTCGATTGGATGAGGGTAATGCCTTCGTCGAGGTTTTTTGTTCTGTTTTTTCGAAAAGCTATTTTCCCTCTGTGCGGTCGATTGCCAGCGGCCCCTGCCACTAGGCTGAGCGTTCTCCGAGATCGTAATGGTCTCGAGGTTCAGTCTCATCACCCGTACAGGAGTTTTCCCATGGCTTTCACTTACAAGCGTTTGGACAAGGACGATGCCGTCGTATTGTTGATCGATCACCAGGCGGGTTTGCTCTCGCTGGTGCGCGACTATTCGCCCGACGAGTTCAAGAACAACGTCATGGCACTGGCCGATATCGCCAAGTTCTTCAAGCTGCCGACCATTCTTACCACCAGCTTCGAAACGGGCCCCAATGGCCCCATCGTGCCGGAGCTCAAGGCCATGTTTCCGGATGCGCCCTATATCGCTCGCCCGGGGCAGATCAATGCCTGGGATAACGAGGATTTCGTCAACGCGATCAAGGCCACAGGGCGCAAGCAGCTGATCATCGCGGGTGTGGTCACCGACGTTTGCGTGGCATTTCCCACGCTCTCCGCACTGGAGGCCGGTTATGACGTCTTCGTGGTGACGGACGCTTCCGGCACCTTCAACACCGCAGTGCGCGATGCCGCCTTGGCACGCATGGCCCATGCCGGCGCCCAACTGGTCAACTGGTTCAGCGTCGGTGGTGAGCTGCACCGCGACTGGCGAAATGACGTCGAAGGGTTCGGCGGTATCCTCGGCGGCCACTTGCCGGCTTACGCCAACCTGATCCAGAGCTACAACCAGAAATGAAGCGAGACCGCTGAAACGCAAAAGGCCGCTCGATGAGCGGCCTTTTGCATTCACGGGGGGATCACACCATCGGATCGCCGACGTGGAGGATCTTCATGGTGTTGGTGCCGCCGGTGCCGTGGTAGCTGTCGCCCTTGGTCAGGATGACCCAGTCGCCCGGCTCGACCACGCCGCGCTTGAGCAGCTCGTCCACCGCCGCCTGGCTGACCTTGTTGGCTGGCAGCGAGGCCGGGTCGAACGGCACGGTGTAGACGCCACGGAACAGTGCCACGCGAGCCTGGGCTTCGCGGTGCGGGGTGAAGGCGAAGATCGGGATCGACGAGCGAATGCGCGACATGATCAGCGGGCTGTAGCCACTCTCGGTGAGGCTGATGATGGCCTTGACGCCCGGGAAGTGGTTGGCGGTGTACATGGTTGCCAGGGCGATGCTTTCGTCGCAGCGCTCGAAGGTGCGGCCCAGGCGGTGGCTGGACTGCTTGCTGGTCGGGTGCTTCTCGGCGCCCAGGCACACGCGGGCCATGGCCTGCACGGCTTCGACCGGGTATTCGCCCGCAGCGCTCTCGGCCGACAGCATCACTGCGTCGGTGTAGTCCAGCGCGGCGTTGGCCACGTCGGAGACTTCGGCGCGGGTCGGCATCGGGCTGTGGATCATCGACTCCATCATTTGCGTGGCGGTGATCACGGCTTTGTTCAGGCGACGGGCGTGAGCGATGATCTTCTTCTGGATACCGACCAGCTCGGCGTCACCGATTTCCACGGCCAGGTCGCCACGAGCGACCATCACTGCGTCACTGGCGCGGATCAGACCGTCCAGCGTTTCATCATCGGCCACGGCTTCGGCGCGTTCGATCTTGGCCACCAGCCAGGCAGTACCGCCGGCTTCGGTGAGCAGGCGACGGGCGTAATCCATGTCGGCTGCATCGCGCGGGAAGGATACGGCCAGGTAGTCCAGGTCCATCTCGGCGGCGACCTTGATATCGACCTTGTCTTTCTCGGTCAGAGCAGGCGCGGTGAGGCCACCGCCACGGCGGTTGATGCCTTTGTTGTCCGACAGCGGGCCGCCGATCAGTACGCGGCAGTGCAGCTCGTCGGCACCCTTGAGTTCGACGCGCATGACCACGCGGCCGTCGTCGAGCAGCAGTTCATCACCGACATCGCAGTCCTGGATCAGCGCCGGGTAGTCGATGCCGACCACGTCCTGGGTGCCGGCCGTGCGCGAGTGGCTGGAGGAGAGGCGGAACAGGTCGCCATCCTTGAGCTCGATACGCTTGTTCTCGAACTTGGCGATGCGGATCTTCGGGCCTTGCAGGTCGCCGAGCAGCGCGACATGACGACCGTGTTTGGCGGCCAGCTCGCGAACCAGGGCTGCGCGCGCCTTGTGGTCGTCCGGCGTGCCGTGGGAGAAGTTCAGACGGGCCACGTCGAGACCGGAGAGGATCAGTTGCTCCAGTACTTCCGGCGAGCTGCTGGCCGGGCCCAGGGTGGCGACGATTTTGGTGCGGCGAAAGGTCATGCACGAACTCCCTAGTGAACTATGTCCGGGAGGCTACTACGGCGCCGGGCTGTAGTCATTGTTCCTGTGCACTACCCTTTGCCGTGCGGTTTTATCACCAGCAGATCGCACTCGACACGTTCCAGCACCCGTTCTGCGGTGTGGCCGATCAGCAGGCTGTCCAGATGGCCGCGGGCGATGGCGCCCATCACCAGCAGGCCGATATTGTGCTCACGCACGAAACGCGGGATGACTTCCTCGGCAAAACCGTCCAGCAGATGGGCCTGTGCTCTATCGATGGCGTGCTGGGCGATCAGCTTGTCGAAGGCTTCGCGGTGCTCGCGGCTGCACTGGGTCACGTAGTCTTCATATTCCTGCGCTACCTCGGCATCGAACAGCAGCGAACGCGGCAGCGGCGCCTGCGCGTGCAGGTATTGGGCCTGTAAGCCGAGCTCGGCCTGCAGGATCTGGCTGGTATCAATCAGCTGATGATCGAGGGCGGCGGGTTTGTCCGCACTGTGCAGTGGGTCGAGCGCGGCGCACAGGCTCTGGCCGCGGGGCTCGGCGTCGTGCACCAGCCACAGTGGCACCGGGCAGCGGCGAATCAGCTGCCAACTGGTGTCACTGAACAAGAGGCGGCGCAGCGCACTGCTGGGGTGCGTCGATTTGAACAGGATGTCCGGTTGCAGCACCGCCACGCGGGCAAGGATCTCTTCGTGGCGGCGTTTGCCCCAGCGTACGTCCACTTCGATCCTGAATCCTTCATCGCTCAGGTGAGCGACGCTGGCACGCAGGGCCTCGTGGTTTTGTCGCAGGATGGTTTCACGGGCGCGGTTGAGCAGATGACTGCCCAGCAGGCCGCTCTCCAGGCTTGGGTGGTATTCGACCTGCAGCAGGTGCAATTCGGCGCCAATCTTGCGTGCCACATCGACGGCACGTTGTAGGGCAGGTTGTTGCTGGTGTTCGGCGTCGATGACGACCAGCAGCCGTTGAACGTTCATGGCAGGGTCCTCGCCTGGAGTGTATGGCTGCATTACAGGCGCTATTGCAGCGAGTGGCATTGATGTGGGTCAGCGCATGCGACGATCTGGCGCTGGTTCCAGAGGCTGAGCCGTCTGGCCGTCGGTGCCGGTAAAGAGGAAAGACACGCTCGCTGGCTGAAACGCGCCAGGTCGCTGCCGGAGAACCATAGTCGGCTTGCCGCTGTTCAGTTTTTGCCTGGGCTGTCGATACACTGCTCATTGGAGGAATTGCCCATGCGTACCCTGATCATTCTGGCCGTGGCCCTGGTTGCCACGGGTTGCACCCGTGTCTCGCTCGACCATCATCTGAACAACGCTTATCGCGCCTACCACGAAGGCGATTGCGCCCGTGTCGCGCTGGAGCTGTCGCAGGCCGAGCGCAAGAGCCGCTCGCGCAATTACCTGCAGCCGGAGATTTCCTTGTTGCGCGGTCAATGCCTGGAGCGCGAGAACCTGTTCGTCGATGCCGCGCAGACCTACCAGTTCATCATCACGCGCTATCCGGCCAGCGAGTATGCCTACCGTGCCCGCGCGCGGCTGCAGACGCTGGAGCAGTTGGGGCATCACAGCCCGGCGACGGCGGCCAAGGTCAGTCCGGCCACACTCTGAGCCTTCGGTCGTCCGGCGTTCCTCGACGACGTGGCGCGGTATAAGCTGGCATATGTCGCTCATGGAGGATGAACATGCGCCACTTGTTGTTGATCGCTGCATTGCTGCCCACGCTGGCCACGGCGGAAATCTATCGCTGGACGGACGAGCAGGGGCGGGTGCATTTCGGCCAACGGCCCGTGGCCGGGGCTGAAACCGTGCAGGTGAAGCCGCAGGTGGTCGAGCGTGACGAGCACACGCGTGAGCGCGAGGCGCGCAGCCAGCGTTTCTATGATGCCCGGCGCGAGGAGCAGCAACAGGCGGCGGCAGCCGCGACCGCGCAACGCGAAGAGCGCGTCAACGAATGCCGCGATCTGCGCCGGCGCCTGGCGCAGATTGCCGAAGGCTTCAGCTATTACCGCACAGACGCCAACGGTGAACGCATCTACTACAGTGATGAAGAAACAGACGCCGCTCGTCGCCAGTTGCGCGAGCGGATTGCCCAACGCTGTCCTTGAGGGTGGTTAAGTGGCCGTAGTAGGGCCATACTCAAGTTCCTTTGTAGCGATTTGCCACTATGCGTAGCCAGCGCCGAATCGAACGCCATCAGTTGCCCTACTACCTGAAGGTGTTCAATCGCATCACCGACAAACCGATGGGCTCCATCGGCAATGTCTCCCTCGACGGCCTGATGCTGATCAGCCAGTTGCCGATGCTGGTGGGCGCACGCTTCGACATGCGCCTGAAAATTCCAGGCCAGCATGGCATGCATTTCATCGACTTCTCCGCCAATTGCCAGTGGTGCCGTGAAGATGTTACGCCTGGCATCTACGATTCCGGGTTCGCCCTGGTGGCGCCGCCTGCCGACTACGTCGAGATGATCGACGCGCTGCGTTACTACTTCAGCTTCCACGGTCTGGCGGCGTCTGCCTGATATTTCGCTCGTGCGAGCCGTCTGAGGCTGCCGTCTCTGCCGTTTCAATGCACTGCGGGCGTACGCGCCAGGTCGCGCAAGCGCTGGCTCAACTGCAGGCGCAGACCTTCTTCCTCACAGAACAGCAGCGCGCGTTCCAGGTCATAGCGCTCACCCTGGGGGCAATCCAGTCGTCGATAGACGTCCGCGCGAGCCAGGTGATCGACCAGGTTCGGCGGGCCGAGCTGCAGGACGCGCTCGGCATCCTTGAGGGCTGCCTCGGGCGCATCGTGCTGCACGTGCAGCAGGCGCAGATTGCGAGACAGGCGTCGTAGCATGTCGGCGGCATCGGCTGTCTGCAGATGCACGGCGCTGAGTTCGACATCCGGGCCCAACTGGCGATAGAGCTGATCACGGCAGTCGCGGGTGTACAGGCGGCGTCCGCCGCAGGGGTCGAGCAGGTGATCGGCGCCAGGTACACGGAGCATGAAATGACCCGGGAAATTCACGCCCTGCAGTGGGATATCCAGGCGGCGCGCCACTTCCAGCGCGATCAATGCCAGGGGCAGCGGCTGGCCGCGTCGGCGGCGTAGCACTTCATGCAGCAGGGCATGGTATGGACGTGTCACGCCTTCGTCGTCTTCCTGGAAATCGAGCTCGGCAAGTCGGCGCAGCAACGGCTGGGCCAGTTCGCGAGCGGGCAGGGCGGGTAGCCCAGCGCTGACCTGCAGTAACAGGCTGTGCAGGTCGCTCAGTATCTGCACAGGCTGGAGCTGATCATCGTGTTCGGCGGCGATCCACAGCGCCGCCTCGAACAGGGCGGGTGGATCGCGTTGCAGGCACTGCAGGCAGGCTTGGCGTGGGTTCATCGCATTCTCCGCTGGATTGTGCTTTTGTAGCCCCTGGCAAGGTCGTCGTCCAGTGTGGCTCTCCTATACTGAGGCCTGAAGTCCGACCGGGAGCTCGCCCATGTTCAGCATGATGGAAGCCGCCCGCCTCGAGGCCCTGCACCTGGCCGAGGATCCGGCCAGCGGTCTCAAGGCCGTTATCGCCATTCACAACACCCGCTTCGGGCCAGCACTCGGCGGCTGTCGTTACCTGCCCTATGCCGATGAACAAAGCGCCATTGGCGATGCCATTCGTCTGGCTCAGGGCATGAGCTACAAGGCGGCGCTGGCGGGTATCGACCACGGTGGCGGCAAGGCGGTGATCATCCGTCCGCCGCATCTGCCGAGCCGGGCTGCGCTGTTCGAAGCCTTCGGGCGTTTTATCGAAACCCTCAATGGACGTTACATCACCGCCATCGACAGCGGCACCTCCAGCGCCGACATGGACTGCATCGCCCAGTACACCCGTCACGCAACCAGCACGACCAGCGAAGGTGATCCCTCGCCGCACACGGCGTTGGGCGTATTCGCGGGCATTCGCGCCACGGCCCAGGCGCGTCTTGGCAGCGACGATCTGGAAGGGCTGCGGGTCGCCGTTCAGGGCCTGGGCAATGTCGGCTTCGCCCTGGCCGAAGCGCTGCATGCCGCTGGCGTCGAACTGCTGGTCAGCGACCTCGATGCCGGGCGTGTGCAACTGGCCGTCGAACAACTGGGGGCGCACCCGATTGCCAGCGATGCGCTGCTCACCACACCCTGCGACATCCTTGCGCCCTGCGGCCTGGGTGGTGTGCTGAATGCGCAGACGGTCGCCCATCTACGCTGCGCAGCGGTGGCAGGGGCTGCCAACAATCAGCTGGCCAGCCCTGAAGTGGCCGACCAGTTGGAAGCTCGCGGGATTCTCTACGCACCGGATTACGTGCTCAATGCCGGCGGGCTGATCTACGTGGCGCTGCGTCATCGCGGTGAGGAGCTGTCGGCGATCACCGCGCATCTGGCGCAGATCAGCCGGCGTCTGACCGAGGTCTACGCCCATGCCCAGGCTGAAAAACGTTCCCCCGCGCGAGTCGCCGACTATCTGGCGGAAGGCCTGCTCTATCGCACCTAGCCGCTATCCGACCCGTTCCAGCTGAGGGGCGAAGCGAAAGACCAAGGCCAGGCCGAGCAGGATCGCGACCATTCCGGCCAGAGCACTGACCGAAAGATGATTCCCCAGCAGCAGGTAATCGAGCAGCGCTGTCGTCACCGGAACCAGATAGAACAGGCTGGTGATATTGACCAGGTTGCCGGTTTGGATCAGCCGGTACAGCAGTAACTGTGCGCCCACCGAAATCACCAGTCCCATCCACAGCAGTGGCACGATCAGCCCGACTTCAAAACGCACCTGCCACTCCTGGCTGGGCAACAGTATCAGGCTAGCCAGTAGGCAAAGGCCGTACTGCAGCAGCAGGGCACGTATGGGCGTCTGTTGCAGGTTTTTCTGGGCGATGGTGCCGCAGGTGATGCAGAGCAGGGCACCAAGAGCCAGCGCCATACCGGACAGTGGCATGGCGCTGCTCAGCAAACTACCCGCGACTATTATCGCCAGTCCGGCCAGCGCCAGCAGCAATCCGAGCACACGCAGCAGCGAGGTGCGCCGCTCCAGCAGCGTGAGGGTCAGGATGGGTTGTACGCCGAGCACCGTCGCCAGCACACCGGGTGTGATGCCTTCGGCTAGCGCCAGCATGTAGCAGATGCTGTAACCGCCGATCATCAGCAGGCCGGCCTTGGCGGTTGGCCAGCGCAAGTCGCGTTCGGGTAGCCAGGCCCCGGAACAACTGGCGATCAGCACCAGCGCTGCAAAGGCGAGGGCAAAACGCAGGATCAGAAAAGCAAAGGGGGATGCATGGTCCAGGCCCAGGCGAGCGAAGATCGCACCACCGGACCAGAGCAATACAAACAGAGCGGTTGCGCCATAGGTGCGCAGAGAGGTCGAATCGAAACACATGATGGAACACCTGTCGAAAATCCGCATGAGCTCCGCACGCGCGCAAAGACACGTCTCGGCAAGGCCGATGAAACGGAGCGAGGAAGGGCGGGGTTAGCCCGCTTGGACGGAGGCCGGCGGTGGTGGAGTGCCGGCGTGACAGGCTGGTGGCGGCGCGCAGCCATCGGCAGCGGCGCGGCAGGCGGCGCTGGCGAATTCGTAGAGGCAATGCGCGGTGAGGGTCATGGACGCAGGTTCGAATATGGTGCAGAAGCCTGAAGGCTAGCCTGCCGCGCCTGCACGGTCAATCGCCGTCGAATTCGGCCTGGTAACACACCGGTGAACTGGGCGAGTCGTATCGCTGCAGCTCATCTTCGAGGAACTCTGCCAGGACTCGTGCGTTGTTGTGTTCCTCATCGCGTGCGGCGAAGAGCAGCGTCAGCGTGTCGCTCGCCGCCCAATGCAGCAGTCGCTGCCAATGTTCAGGGTGACCCGCCAGCTCACGGCGGTAGGCCGCACTGAAGTCAGCGAAGGCTTCGGCGCGATGAGCGAAGGCCTTGCGCAGCTGGGTAGATGGCGCGACTTCGGGTAGCCATTCAGCGAACGCCAAGGCCTCCCTGGACAGGCCCCTTGGCCATAGCCGGTCGACCAGTACGCGCTGGCCGTGGCCGGCCTGGGCATCGAGGTAAACCCGCTTGCAACGGATCATCGAATGTCCTCCATAGCCTGCGGCAATGCCGCACTTGGTGCTGCTTCCTGGGCATCGTGCTGCATATGCAGCAGGCGCAAAATGCGAGACAGGCGTCGTAGCGTGTCGGTGGCATCGGCTGTCTCCAGGTGTGCAGGCGGCGCCCGCCGCAGGGGACGAGCAGGTGATCGGCGCCAAGTACACGGAGCATGAAATGACCGGGGAAAATCACGCCCTGTAGCGAAATATCCAGGCGGCGCGCCACTTCCGGCGGACTCAATGCTAGGGTCAGCGGCTCTGGCCTCAGGCTCTTTTTTGCAGATTAGCCAAACTGCCATACAGCGCCAGAAGACGCTGGTATTCATCCTCGTCGTGAAAGCGGCAGGTGCCGTGCCCGAATTCCTTGGCCACTTCCACGACGAATTTCACCGCCAGAGCAATATCCACCTCATGGCTGGCGCCTGTGGCACAGCCGGGCACCAGCGACTCGCTGCACAAGGCGACGCCCACTACGGGCACGGCGGTGGCCGTTGAGGGTTGCAGGATGCTGTTGAGGTGGTACACGCCGTTGCCGTAAGGCGTGATGTCCTGAGTGGTGATCGGAAAGGTGACCGGCGCACGCCCACTGGTTGCCTCCATGATGCGCAGCAGGTCCTCGGCGACGCGCAGGATGTAGCCCTGCTTCACGGTCGGTGAGAGCGCGTAGCCCTTGTGGTTGAGGATTCGATTGCCCTTGGTGGCATCGATCGACAGAATCGCGTCAGCCTGGGCAATGGCTTCGTTATCGCCCATCGTCACATCGTCGATGGGCGCGTCCATGAAGTCTACCGGCTCATGTGGCAGGGTCGGCGCGTCGGGACAGATATGCGTGATGATGGTCACATCGCCGGCCAGCACATCGCCTTTACCCTGCATTTCGGCCAGTTTCAGCGCGCTGGCCAGCGCCGCGATGGCGCCGTCGGCGTCAGAAACCAGGCCCAGTCGTGCCGGGCGCGCGCCAATGCCGCCCAGGCGGCCGATAATGCCCAGTGTCGGTACTTGGCCGCCAGCTTCCTTGCCGTTGCTACCGATCACGTCGATGCGCACGAAATCCGTCGTACCCCGCGCGCCATCGACCTGCCAGGTCCTTGCTCTGACCCGCGGATAATGCTCGAACAACTCGATCACCTGCTGACCACTGATGAAGGCATCGTCGAGCAGCTCGAAGATCTGCAGCGTCTGTCGCAAACTCATGGCTTATTCCTCGCGAGTGTAATGGGCCGCGTAATGACAGTTTTTTCGTAAAGCCCAGCCAGCGCCGAGCTGGCGTCACTTGCGTGCGCTGGAGAGCATCGAACTGAAGAAGCTGTAAAGCGCGTCGCCTGCAATGAAGCCGGCCGCGACGATATCCATCTGGTCCTGACCCTTCTCGCCCCAACGGCGCAGTATCAACAGACGCAGGGTGATGCCCAGGAGAACCGCCCAACCGGCTGCGGCGCTGTTGATCAGCAAGCCGGTGGCGAGCAACACGCCGAGCTGGCGTTTCGGGCCGCCGCAGAACTGCACGATGGCGCCAGGAATGGCCCAGGTCAGCAGAGCGATGGCAATGCCTGGTTGCAAGCCTGCCTCGATGGTTTTGGCGAATACCCGCGCAACCGGTGGGATCAGCGCCTGCTGGAAATAGCTGGCATGGAACAGATAGACCACGATGATGGCGATGACGAAGGCCAGCATGGCGGCGATCAACTGGGTGCGTCGTCCCAGCAGTTCCAGCGGCATGTCCTCGCCATATCCGCGCAGAATGAAGCCCGTTTTCAGATCGAAGCCCATATCGGCGAACGCCGGTCCAGTGGCGGCAGTAAAGCCGGTGAGTACGCACAGGGCCAGGGGTGGAAAACCGAGCAGAATGCCGATGATCAACGTGATGAGGGCCACTGCGAAGGCCGGAAACCAGCCCGAGTGCATGGCGGCAATGCCCACGATCAATTCGTGCACGAATGCAGCAAAGGCTGCGTACAGCACGAATGCCGCGAGGATGATCAGCGACATTTCACTGTACAGGCCTGTCGCCAGTGCGAGCAGCGCGGCAATCAGGACGTAACCCAGTGCACCCAGACCCAGCGCCACACGCACGTCACTATCAGGCTGGTTGTGTGTCGCGGCCGCGCCTGAGGTTTTCCGGCAGATGATCAGCACCACCTGAATCAGCGCTACCAGACCAGCGCCTACCATCACACCATGCGGAATGTAATGCGTGTTGAGGTCGACTCCGGTTAGCGGCAGGCTGTAAGCCTGTATCAACAGCCCCGCACCAAACATCGTCAGTGCCCAGATATTGCCGATGAAGGCAGTGCCGAAGGCCGCCATCGGAATCTTCAGGATGGAGCCGACAACACCGAGACCCACGCCAATCAGCAGCAGGCGTGCCTGCATGCCACCACGATCACCGGCCTTGATAGCTTCGGCCGCGGCGATACCGGGTGGCCAGGTGCCGGTGGCAGGAAAGATCTTGGTATCGAAGAGCCTATACAGCAGGTAGGCATCGAGCAGCATCGCCACTGCCACGCCGCAGAACATTGGCATGATCAAATGTGGCAGGCCCATCACGTAGGGCAGGGCAATGGGCGCTAGCAGACTGTTGGCTGCACCGAAGGTGGCCGAGGAAATGACCGTTTGCGCCAGGTTCTGTGTTTCCAGCAGCCGAAAGTGTTGAAACGCCTGCCAGGGCAGACGAGCCAGCAGCATCGCCACCAACGCGCCGATGATCGAGGTCATCGGCGTTACCCCCAATGTAGTGATCAACTGTATGCCGATGATTGCGCCGATCACGGACAGCACCACCATGACGAACAGTACGCCGATATCGCTCAATAAATGGTTATGGTGTGCGGGCTTCATAACTGCTCCCTGACGTATTCGGCGGTTATTTCGAAGGGCTTGCAAATTGTTTTTATGAGTTCCGCTATAAGGAACTTTCCGGGCGCAACTACGGGTGAAGATTTAAATGGTGGTTAGACTTCTGTACGTTGTGCGCAAGTGTTTACATTGCTGATGCTGGCAGTTGCCTGATGGGTTCCCAGTAACTATCGCCCAGTGTTTCACCGAGTGTTCGCGATACAGCCATCAAGGCTGCGAGCACTTCAGGTGCGCAGGGTTGACCCTCGCTCAGCGAGGGGTATGACAGGCACAGTCCCACCGTTTCGCTGCGGTGCTTGTTGCAGACTGCCGTCGCCAGCGAGCTGATGCCAGGCAAGATTTCATTGCATGCCAGTGACCAGCCGCGCGAGCGGATTCGCGCGAGTTCCTTCAGCAAGGCATCGAGTGTTTGTGGGGACCCAGGTGACTGCACGCGGTAGCCTTCTGCATAGTGGCTGCGCACCTGCTCATCGCTCTCACGCGCAAGCAGGGCGCGGCCTACGGAGGTTTCGGCAGCAGGCGACAGGGCCCCAACCGGCGTCACGACATGCATGAAGTGCTTGCCCGGCAGCGCACGCATCACCCGACCTTCGCACCCTTCCAGTACGGCGATATACCCCGTGCAAATGCTCAGGTGAGCAAGTCGTCTCATGGCCATCGCGGCACTTTCGACCAGCGGTGTCGATAGGTAGAAGCCGGCCACTTTCAGCAGCAGACTACCGATATGGTAGTGGCGAGTATGCGGGTCGCGTTTCAGCCAGTGCTGGCTTTCCAGGGTTTTCAGTAAACGCGATGCGGTACTTTTAGGGAGTTCCAGTTGCGCGACTACATCGCTGAAGCTAATGCCCGGCTGGCTGAAGTTTGTTTGTCGTTGCGCAAATAATGACAATATTGCAGCAGCGTTTTCCAATGTGCTCATACCACTCCTTGTTCCGTTATATGGAACTCTATGTGTGGCCGATTTTGGAAAAATTAAAACTCACGCTAATAATCGTCAAGTTATTTATTGGTCATTATTGGAGTGATTGTAATTGTGGGTGATATCTATTTGGTGGCATTTGAATTTTCCCGCGCGTGGCCATTTTAAACCGCACGCGCGTTGCGATTACCGTGAAGAGCGGTGTCGCGCCGGCGTTGGCGCCTGAGGCAATGCTGCGCTTGGCGCGGGGGCACGGGTTGGATTAGCGTGAGGGGAGGGGGAAATTGCCATGGATTATTTCATCATCATCGTTACCACGGCCGTCGGGTTGTATTTCCACTGGTGGCTGTATCGACGCATCCGTCAGTGGAGTGACCGTGACCTGGCACTGTCGCTGGCCGAAGGCGATACAGCCAAGCGCGCGTACATGCTGGAACAATTGGCCAGTGCGCAGCGTGAGGGGGTCAGGCGACGTGATCTACCTGCCTGGTTACAGGCGGCTGCTGCAGATTATCGAGCGAGCGAGGGCTGAAGTGATGCTGGCCGGGCCCACATTGCGCGTGCCCGGGCTGCACGCCTGATCACTCGCTGGCTGCGTCGACCTCGAGTTCGTCGAGGGCATCGGGCTGGCTCTTGAACGCTTTGGCAAACACGTCGCGATTCTTGGCCATGAATATACCCAGTTCCTCGCCCTGTTCCTCGCTCAAGGACGGCACGGCCTTGTGCAGCACCTCGCTCAGGCGCTCGGCCAGCTCCAGCATCTTGTCGTAACGATCGGCTTCGGCCTTATCCATGAACAAGCGCTCCGGATCGCGACTGCTGCGGTACACCACTTCGACGGCCATTCATCACCTCATCTGCCTTCATACGTGTCGGTCAGTAATTAACTGGTTGTTTGTACAGTGGTGGCGAGAATAAAGGACTCGCTTCTTTTTTGCCAGCATTGGGCTTGATGGGCAGCTTAGATGACTCGATTTGCGCCTGCATTCATCGGGCGGCGGCGTTTGGGTGTAGGTATCGCCAACGGCAGGATCAGGTACGTTTGTACAATTATTGTATATGTTGAGTCAGCATCGGATTCTTTATCAAACGTTTTCCGGGGCGGCGCTTGTGTAGCTGTTTAGTGGGCATCTATAGTCACTTCGGGCGTATGTGCTTCGCCTTTGCAGTGCCCAATCATGAGGTGTTCACCTTGAACTCAGTCGGTCGTGTAAAGCGCAAGTTGCTCGCGCTGGTGGCACTGTTTTACCTGAGCCTGATGCTACTCATTGGGGCTATCTGGGGAAGTCAGGCCAGCCTCTCCAGTGGTCGTGATGTACAAGATCTGTATCGATCCCTTTACCGGCTGTCTTCGTTGCTTTCTATCCTGCAGGACGCTGAGATCGGTCAGCGCGGCTATTTGCTCACGGGCAACGAGCAGTACCTCGCGCCCTACGAACGAGCCATCGGGCAACTGGATGAGCAACTGTTGCTACTTGTCGAAACCCCAATGCTCAGTGCTTACAAGCCTGATATTGATGCGATTGCCGGACTCAGCCAGCTCAAGCGCAACGAGCTGGCACAGACCATCGTCGTGCGTAGGGAGCAGGGGCAGAGCGCTGCACAGCGCATGCTGGCCGAGGACGTCGGCAAGTTTTACATGGATGAAATGCGTGTCCGCATCGGCAATATCGAACGAGGCGTAACGGCATCCCTTGAAAAACAGAAGGCGGATCTGGAATGGCGCTCGGATCTGGCGCTATGGGGCGGCGGCGGTGTTGCGCTGCTGATGCTAGGGCTGCTTACGCTGCTGTTTATCGATTTGCGTCGTGACCTCAGTGAGCGCGCCGAGTTGCTCGAGCGCCTGACCTTCGAGTCGCAGCACGACAGTCTCACCCAGGTGCCGAATCGACGAGCCTTCAACGAAATGCTGGATCAGGCATTGGCGCTCGCCAGGCGGGGAGAGCGTCAGGTGGCGCTACTTTATCTCGATCTCGATGGCTTCAAGCCGATTAACGATCAGTATGGCCATGCTGGCGGAGACGCGATACTCAAGGCGGTGGTTGCACGTTGGCAGGGTTTGATGCGTGAAGGAGAAGTGCTGGCACGACTCGGCGGGGATGAGTTCGCTGTCATCGCGGCAGGTGATGCTGGCGCTGTCGAGCGCCTGGCTCAGCGTCTGATCGAGGCGCTTGATGTGCCGCTGCTGGAGCAGTTTCCCGATGTGCGGGTCGGCGTCAGTGTGGGGCTGGCGCGCTATGCCGAACATGGCGAAGATCGCCGCCGGCTTATCGCTGCGGCCGATGCGGCCATGTATCTCGCCAAGGAAGCGGGCAAGCACCGCTTCGCCTGGCCTGAATCACGTCAGCCGGTGCTCGCTGTCGTCTGAACGGCCTGTGTCTTTCCGTCACATCGCCGCATCATCCTCAAGCTGGTGTTTTTCCTGCATGCTCGTCGGCGTGCATCCATGTCGGATGCATGGGCGTCATGTTTGTTTGGGGAGAAGTGACACGATGAATTGGGCGGAACGTCTGCGTACGGGCATGCATGGCCTGGCGGAATCCTTGGGTAATCTGCTGATGGAGGCCTTCCATTACCTGGCGCTGTTCGCCATCGGGGCGATCACGGCCTGGGCTGGGGTGATGACCTTCATCGGTATGCTCGAGAAGGGGCACATCACGGTCGATGACATTCTGTTGCTGTTCATCTACCTGGAATTGGCGGCGATGGTCGGTATCTACTTCAAGACCAACCACATGCCGATTCGCTTCATGATCTACGTGGCGATCACTGCGCTGACCCGTTTGTTGATTTCCGACATTTCCCACACGCACAAGCCGAGTTGGGGCGTGGTGATGGTGTCGGGGGCGATCCTGTTGCTGGCCCTGGCAATTCTGGTGGTGCGCTACGCTTCGTCGCGCTTTCCGGCCGTGGCCGGCCCGCATCCCCGCAACATGGCGCGCAACCGCGAGGATGCCGAGTCCGAGCGCGACGATGCGTCTGACTGAAATTTAGGGGGATGACGCTCTTTTCATCCACCACTGTCGGCGTGATGGTGGATCGATGAAGCGTAGGAGGAGAGGTGTCAGTCGAGCGGTGCGAATAGTGCCGCCAGATCTTCCTCATCCAGTCGCCACTGACCCTGGCTGCCACCGTCCAGCACGCCTTTGGCCAGGTTGGCCTTGGCCTGCTGCAGTTGCTGGATTTTCTCTTCGACGCTGCCACGGGCGATCAGCTTGTAGACGAACACCGGTTTGTCCTGGCCGATGCGGTAGGCGCGGTCGCTGGCCTGGGCTTCGGCGGCCGGATTCCACCAGGGATCGAAGTGGATCACGGTGTCGGCGGCGGTCAGGTTGAGGCCGCTGCCACCAGCCTTGAGGCTGATCAGAAAAACCGGAAACTCCCCCGCCTGGAAGCGTTGTACCGGCGTGCGTCGGTCTTGGGTGCTGCCGGTCAGTTTGGCGTAGGCAATCTTGCGTGTCTGCAGTTCTGCTTCGATCAGCGCCAGCATCGAGGTGAACTGGGAAAACAGCAATACGCGGCGGCCTTCGTCGACCAGCTCTACGAGCATGTCCAGCAGGGCGCTGAGTTTGCCCGAGTCGGCGGCCGTCAGTTCGCTGCCGGCTTCGCCGAGCAGGCGCAGGTCGCAGCAGCTCTGGCGCAGGCGCAGCAGGGCTTCAAGGATGACGATATGGCTGCGGGCCAGGCCCTGGCGCGCGATTTCGTCGCGCACCTTCTGGTCCATGGCCAGGCGTAAGGTCTCGTAGCGGTCGCGCTGCAGCTGGGTCATCTCGACCCATTGGGTGATCTCGGTCTTCGGCGGCAGCTCGCTGGCCACCTGTTCCTTGGTGCGGCGCAGCAGGAAGGGACGGATGCGCCCATTCAGATGGTTCAGGCGCTGGGCGTCGCCACGCTTCTCGATGGGCGTGCGGTAGTCACGGGTGAAGGCCTTGGCGTCGCCGAGCCAGCCGGGCATGAGGAAGTGGAACAGTGACCAGAGTTCGCCCAGGTGGTTTTCCAGCGGCGTACCGGTCAGGCAAAGGCGCAGGTCGGTCTGCACCTGAGCCGCTGCGGTGGCCGCCTTGCTGCGCGGATTCTTGATGTTCTGCGCTTCGTCGAGGATTAGCAGACGGTAACGCTGCTGGTTCAGCGCCTTGAGGTCGCGTGGCAGCAGGGCGTAGGTGGTGAGGATCAGGTCGTGCTCGGCGATCTCCTCGAACAGCGCCTTGCGCTTGTTGCCGTGCAGGGCCAGTACGCGCAACTGCGGGGTGAAGCGCGCCGCCTCGTCCTGCCAATTGGGAATCAAACTGGTGGGCATGACGATCAGTGCTGGATTCTTCAGGCGCCCGGCCTGTTTCTCGCAGAGGATATGCGCCAGGGTCTGCAGGGTCTTGCCCAGGCCCATGTCGTCAGCCAGCACGCCACCGACGCGCAGTTCGGCCAGCGTCTGCATCCAGTTCAGGCCCTGCACCTGATAGGTGCGCAGTTCGGCCTGCAAATCCTCGGGTGGCGCAATTTCACGCACCGCCAGGTTCTGCAGGCGCTGGGCGAAACCGCGCAATTCATCGCCGCCTTGCCAGCTGAGTTCGGGCCCCTGGGCCAATTCGGCCAGGCGTGCGGCGTCGGCGCGCCCCAGGCGCAGCGGCAGATGATCGTCGCCAGGGTCGCGGAAATACAGCTCGCCGAGTGTGGCCAGCAGCGGTTTCAGGCGGGCGAAGGGCAGGGCGATGCGTTTGCCACCCTGCGGCAGGCTGACCAGCAGGCGATCCTCGTCGGCGCGCTGGGCCAGTGCCTCGGGTGCCAGCAGCCAGGGCGTGCGGCGAATGGCCTGGAGCAGGATCGGCAGCAGGCTCAGGCGCTGGCCTTCGACTTCGATGCCCAGCTCCAGATCGAACCAGTTCTGTTGCGGATCTTCCTCGACTTCGACGTACCAGTCGTCGACCTCGGCGAGGTTGTACTGGAAGTCCGGGCGCATGTGGATCTGCCAGCCCTCGGCACGCAGTTGCGGCAGTTGCTGCTGGACGAAGTCCAGCCAGTCGCGCTCGCGCTCAAGCTCGAACGGCTCGCCGGCATCGCTCGGCAGCGCTTCGCTCTGGCGCAGGGCGACCTGCAGGCCGAGGCCTTCCAGGCGTTTGCGCAGGCTGGCTTCGGCGCCGCTGTCGCGGATCAGGCGCAGGTTGGTTTGCTCGTCCAGGCGCTTGACCAGGTCCTTGGCCGGCTTGCCGAAAACCTTGTGTCCGGCGTAGTCGAAAGCCAGCGCCGCGCGGTGCTGGGTTTGTTCATGCATGCGTCCCTTGCGTGCGTCGAAGTGCACGCGCACCTGGCTGCCAAGGCTGAGGATGGCGGAGGGGGCGACGCCCTCGAGGCGCGTTTCCGCCAGTTCCTTGTTCACCACGATGATGTCCGACAGATCGCTACCGGCACGTTGCTGGTCTTCCAGTGTGAGCAGGGCGGCGACCACGTGCTTGCAGTTGAAACCGACCGGGCAGTTGCAGTGGCCGGTCACGCTCCACTTGCGCCCGTAGGGGTGCAGGGTGATGCGCTGCTGATAGGTCTGCCCGCCGGAGCCCCGGCAATTGGCGAGCAGGCTGTGGTCCTTGAGGCTGAGCAGTTTGCTGCGCTTTTCTTCGGCGTAGGCAATGCCGCGGCGCAGGTCGCCGGCGCCGAACTCCGAACGCCAGTCTTCCTGGCGTAACTGGTGGATATCCAGAGGCATCAACGAAGCCCCATGGGGAAAAGTGATGGGCGCATGACTGGGCCGTGGCAATGCAAAGCCGCAGATTTTCGCATAGCCGCGTGACGATTAGCAGGCGTGGCGCCGAGATTGCCGACGACAGGGCGGGAAGCGGGTTGTTCTCGTCCTACAGAAATGCAGCGCGGTATTGCCCCGGAGTGGCGCCCAGTGCCTGGCGAAAGCGGTTGCTGAAATGGCTGGCGCTGGCGAAGCCGCAGGCCAACGCCACTTCGCTCAGAGCAGGGGCTGGCTGACGTAGCATCTGGCAGGCACGCGCCAGGCGCCGGGCCAGCACGTAGCGGTGAGGCGGCAGGCCGAAGCTGCTCTGGAACATGCGCGCGAAGTGGTATTCCGAAAGGGCGCAAAGCGCCGCCAGTTGGCTCAGCGGCAGCGGCGTCTCCAGATGCTGCTCGATGAACTCGCGTACACGCCTGCGTTGCAACGGTGCCAGGCCACCCTTGAGGCGCAGACTCTGGCGCAGGCCAACCTGGTTGAGCAGCGCATGGTCGAGCAGTTGGTGCGCCAGGCTGCTGGCCAGCAGGCGTTCGCCCGGCTCCTGCCAGTCGAGGGTGCACAGCTGGCGAAAGCGTGCGGACTGTTCGGCGTCCTCGAGAAAGGTCGCTTCTTCCAGTTGCAGGCTGCGCGGTTCGCGATCGAGCAAGGCGACCGCACCAAGAGCGAACTGCTCCTGCTCTATATAAAGATGGGCAAGCTGAATTTCACCGTTGATGATCCATGCCGACTGATGCTCGGCCGGCAGGATGCACAGTTTGTCTGGAGCGCCCTTGTTGCCGGGCTGCTCGCGGCGAAAGGTGCCAGTGCCGCCACTGAGGTAGCACGACAGCGTGTGATGGCTGGGGGCCAGGTAGTCACGTGCATCATGGGCGTTGCTCCAGCGTGCCACGCCCATGCCGTTGCCCAGTTCGGCCATGGCGTGCAGCCGCGCATTGGCCGAACGGCTCATGCTCTGGAATACCTGCAGATGTTCGAATTGCGCCATCATTTCCTCCCGAATGCAGCCCATGCTACGCCTGCCGACATGCAAAACCAGTGTCGACGAAAAAAATGCGCAAGTTTGTGAAAGTTCGAGGTCGTAATTGCTGGACCGCCTTTGAATGGTGCTTGAGTTTTTTTGCGCCGACCCGCGGCGCGGCACGATGACTGGGAGTATCGTGGCGGCCATTCAAACAATGATTCGCATCCCGGATGCCGCTCTCGATGAAATACCTGCACCACTTCGCGCTTGCCTCTGCCCTGATCTTCCCCAACCTGCTGGCTGCTGCACCTTCGATAGATGACAAATCGGCCTTCATCGCCGATCTTGTAGGTCGTATGACCCTCGAGGAAAAGGTCGGCCAACTGCGCCTGATCAGCATCGGCGGCGATATGCCGCGTGAGCGCATCCGCGAGGAGATGGCCGCAGGACGCATCGGTGCCACCTTCAATTCGGTGATACGTCCGGAGAACCGCCCGATGCAGGAGGCGGCGCTGCGCAGTCGCCTGGGTATCCCGGTGTTCTTCGCCTATGACGTGATTCATGGCCATCGCACCACGTTCCCGATTGGTCTGGGACTGGCTTCGAGCTGGGACATTGCCGCCATCGAGAACAGTGCTCGGGTCGCAGCCTTCGAGGCCAGCGCCGACGGCCTGGACATGACCTTCGCGCCGACCGTGGACATTTCCCGCGATCCGCGTTGGGGGCGGACCTCCGAAGGTTTCGGCGAGGACCCGTATCTGGTTTCGCGCATCGCCGCAGCCATGGTGCGTGGCTATCAGGGGGGAAATCCCAGCGACCCGCAGCGCATCATGGCCAGCGTCAAGCACTTCGCCCTGTACGGCGCGGTGGAGGGTGGGCGCGACTACAACGTGGTCGACATGAGCCCGATGCGCATGTACCAGGATTATCTGCCGCCTTATCGCGCTGCCATCGATGCTGGCGCCGGCGGGGTGATGGTGGCGCTGAACGCGATCAATGGCGTACCTGCTTCGGCCAACACCTGGCTGCTGCGTGATCTGTTGCGTCGCGACTGGGGCTTCAAGGGGGTGGCGCTCAGCGACCACGGCGCGATCACCGAACTGCTGCGCCATGGTGTGGCCGCCGATGGCCGTGAGGCTGCAAAACTGGCCGTCACGGCAGGTGTCGGGATGAGCATGGCCGACACGCTCTACTATCAGGAGCTGCCGACACTGGTGCGCAGCGGTGCGGTAGCGCAGAGTGTGCTGGATGAAGCCGTCACCCATGTGCTGAACACCAAATATGACCTCGGCCTGTTCCATGATCCGTTCCGCCGTATCGGCCGCGCCGAGGACGACCCGGCCGACGTCAATGCCGAAAGCCGTCTGCACCGCGCCGATGCACGGGCCATGGCGCGTGACTCCCTGGTGTTGCTGGAAAACTATGACAACACCCTGCCGCTGAGCAAGAAGACCACCGTCGCCCTGATCGGTCCGCTGGCCGACTCGCCGGTGGACATGCTCGGCAGTTGGTCGGCGGTCGGTGTAGCCGAGCAGGCCATCACGCTGCGCAAGGGCATGGAGGCGGAGCTCAACGGCCAGGGCAAGCTGCTTTACGCCGTGGGCGCCAACGTCACCGACGATGCCCATGTGATCAGTTATCTCAACCAGCTCAACTGGGACCGCCCCGAGGTGGTGCTGGACAAACGTTCGCCACAGGCAATGCTGGAGGAGGCCGTGCGTGTCGCCGCTCAGGCTGACGTCATCGTCGCGGCCGTAGGGGAGGCGCGTGGTATGTCCCATGAGTCGTCCAGCCGCACTCGTCTGGACCTGCCGGACAGCCAGCAGGCGCTGCTGCGCGCGCTCAAGGCCACCGGCAAGCCATTGGTACTGGTGCTGATGAACGGCCGGCCGCTGGCGCTCGGCTGGGAGAAGGAAAACGCCGATGCGATACTGGAAACCTGGTACAGCGGCATCGAGGGTGGCCATGCCATCGCCGATGTGCTGTTCGGTGAGCACAACCCTTCCGGCAAGCTGCCGATCACCTTCCCGCGTTCGGTCGGGCAGATTCCCACCTACTACAACCACCTGCGCCTGGGGCGGCCGTACACACCCGGTACGCCGGGCAACTACACCTCGCAATATTTCGAGGAGCCCAACGGGCCGCTCTATCCCTTTGGTTACGGTTTGAGCTACAGCGACTTCCAGCTTTCGGCGCCGAAGCTGTCCGCCGAGCGCATGAAGGCGGGCGAGAAAATTCGCGTCAGCGTCACGCTGAAGAACGCCGGGCCCAGGGCTGGCGCGACCGTGGTGCAGCTGTATCTGCATGACGAGGCTGCTTCGGTGATCCGTCCGGTGAAGGAACTCAAGGATTTTCGCAGGGTCAAGCTTGAGGCAGGTGAGGCGCGCGAGCTGAGTTTCGAGATCGACGAAAGCATGCTGCGTTTCTACAACGCCAGCCTGCAGCATGTCAGCGAGCCGGGTGCCTTCCGTGTTCAGTTGGGGCTGGATTCGGAGAGCGTGCAGGAGGCGCGTTTCGAACTGTTGCCACGCCCATGAAGGCGTGGCCCAAGGAGGCGAAAAATATACTCGCGCGAGCACCTGTGCCGGACTTCACGATCTGGTAATAATGCGCAGAAAGAATCCGCGCATGCGGAGACGTCGCCGTTCGGTTGGCTGTCTGCATCGTGCTCGCGTTGTTTTTACACTATTCGCCCGTTTTCAACTCCCTGCAGTGGCCGCCCTTGGGCTGGCCGCTGCCTGTCAGTACGTGTTGCCCTGGAGGCTGTGTGTCGATGAGTCGTTGTTCTGGAGCCCGTATGGGCAAGGCCGGCAAGCTGGCCCTTTGTGTGCTCCCTCTGCTGTTCGCTGCCCAGAGTTGGGCCTTCGATCTGGACGATGTCGCGGTCAAGGCCAAGGCCCTCGCGGCCGAAAGCTACAGCGCACCGCAAAGCCGCCTGCCGGCTTCGCTGCGTGAGCTGCCGTTCGCCGGCTATCAGAAAGTTCGCTTCCTCGAGGAAAAGGCGCACTGGGCGGACGGCAAGACGCCGTTCCGGCTGTACTTCTTCCACCAGGGCATGCACTTCGACGTGCCGGTGAAGATCAACGAAGTGACCGCCAGCGGCACCCAGGAGATCAAGTATGACCCGTCGATGTTCGATTTCGCCGACCTCAACCTTAACCCGGATGACCTGAAGGATCTGGGTTTCGCCGGTTTCAAGGTGATCCACGAGCTGAACGACAAGGGGCGTCACGACGAAGTGATGAGCGTACTCGGCGCCAGCTACTTCCGTATCGTCGGCAAGGGCCAGGTGTTTGGCCTGTCCGCCCGTGGTCTTGCCATCGACACCGCGCTGCCGTCCGGCGAGGAATTTCCGCGCTTCAGCGAGTTCTGGATCGAGAAGCCGCAGCCGGATCGCCGTAGCCTGGTGATCTATGCGCTGCTCGATTCGCCGCGGGCCACTGGTGCTTACCGCATGGAAATCAAACCGGGCCGCGACAGCGTGCTCGATGTGCAATCGAAGGTCTACCTGCGTGAGAACGTCGAGAAGCTCGGCATCGCGCCGCTGACCAGCATGTACCTGTTCGGTGCCAACCAGCCCTGGCCGCGCCCGAACTACCGCCCGCAGCTGCATGACTCCGACGGTCTGGCCATTCACGCTGGCAATGGCGAGTGGATCTGGCGCCCGCTGAACAACCCGCAACGCCTCAACGTCAGCAGCTATCGTATCGACAACCCGCGTGGTTTCGGCCTGATGCAGCGTGGTCGCGACTTCAACCAGTACCAGGATCTCGACGACCGTTACGAGCTGCGCCCGAGCGGCTGGGTAGAAGCCGTCGGTGATTGGGGCGCTGGTCATGTCGAGCTGGTGGAGATACCCACACCGGACGAAACCAACGACAACATCGTCGCTCTGTGGCGCCCGGAGAAGCTGCCGGCCCCGGGTGAGTCGTTGGATGTGGCCTACCGCCTGCACTTCAGTCGTGACGACGCCAAGCTGCACGACCCGCAACTGGCCATGGTCAGTCAGACCCGTCTGTCAGAGGGCGACATCAAACAGGCCAACCTGATCCGTCAGGCCGATGGCAGTACCGCGCTGGTGGTCGATTTCGTCGGTGAGGAGCTGGCCAAGCGCTCGCCTGATGCAGCGCCGACCGTTCAGGTCAGCGTCGATGGCAACGCCGAATTGCTGGAGGACAGCCTGCGTTACAACCCGGTTAGCAAAGGCTGGCGCCTGACGCTGCGCATCAAGGTCAAGGACCCGGTGCAGCCGGTGGAAATGCGTGCTGCCCTGGTCGACGGCGGCAAGCCCTTGTCGGAAACCTGGAGCTATCAGCTGCCTGCCCATGAATAACACTCTAGATCCTACGCAAATCCAGGAGTATCTGGAGGAACTGCCGCTCGATCCTGAGCAGCAGGCGGCTTTGGCTCATCGCCTGGAAGAGGAGGGCGGGGATCTCGCCACCTTGCACCGTGCCCTGCACGAGGACGATCTCGCGGCTGCCGAGCCTCTGGAAGAAACCCGCGAGATGCTCGAGTCGGTGCCGGCTCGTCTGTCTCTGGGCTGGCCGGACGCGCTCGAGCGCGGCTGCCGCATCGTGCACGACCACCAGGGCCGGCCCACCATCGATTCGACGCCGCCGATCAAGCGCACACGCATGGTGCCGGAGCCCTGGCAGATCAATATCCTGGATCGCGGCTGGCGTCGTTTGAAGGGCGAGAAACCCGCACCGCGGCCGCGCACGCGTGAGAGCGAAGACTTCGCCGAAGAACACTGGCGCCACGTCGCGGCGGTGCGTCGTTCGGCGCTGCTGGTGCTGATGGTCGTGCAGACCGTGGTCGCCACCTGGTACATGAAGTCGGTGCTGCCCTATCAGGGCTGGTCGCTGGTCGATCTGGGCCTGGTGTTCGAGCAGCCCTGGCAGGAGTCAGCGCGGCAGATCCTGCCTTATGTACTGCAGACCAGTATTCTCGCGCTGTTCGCCGTGCTGTTCTGCTGGGTGTCGATGGGCTTCTGGACTGCCCTGATGGGCTTCTTCCAGTTGCTCAAGGGGCGTGACCGCTACAGTATTTCCGCCAGCAGCTGCGGTGATGAGCCGATTTCGCCGCGGGCACGTACCGCGCTGGTCATGCCGATTGCCAACGAGCACGTGCCGCGCGTGTTCGCCGGCCTGCGTGCGACCTTCGAGTCGCTCAAGGCCACCGGGCAACTCGAACACTTCGATTTCTTCGTCCTCAGCGACAGTAACGACCCTGACATCTGCGTTGCTGAACAGCAGGCCTGGATGGAGTTGTGTCGCGAGGTAGAGGGCTTCGGTCATATCTTCTACCGTCGCCGCAGGCGCCGGGTGAAGCGCAAGAGCGGCAACATCGACGACTTCTGCCGGCGCTGGGGCAGCAACTACCGCTACATGGTGGTGCTCGACGCCGACAGCGTGATGAGTGGCGAATGCCTGACCCGCCTGGTGCGGCTGATGGAAGCCAACCCGGGTGCAGGCATCATCCAGACCGCGCCCAAGGCGTCCGGCATGGACACCCTCTATGCGCGCCTGCAACAGTTCGCCACCAGTGTCTACGGGCCATTGTTCACGGCTGGCCTCAACTTCTGGCAGCTGGGTGAGTCGCACTACTGGGGGCACAACGCGATCATTCGGGTCAAACCCTTCATCGAGCACTGTGCCCTGGCGCCTCTGCCGGGCACTGGTTCTTTCGCTGGCGCGATCCTCTCCCACGATTTCGTCGAAGCCGCGCTGATGCGCCGCGCCGGTTGGGGCGTATGGATCGCCTACGACCTGCCGGGCAGCTATGAAGAGTTGCCGCCGAACCTGCTCGACGAGCTCAAGCGTGACCGTCGTTGGTGCCATGGCAACCTGATGAACTTCCGCCTGTTCCTGGTGCGTGGCATGCACGCCGTGCATCGCGTGGTGTTCCTCACCGGTGTCATGTCCTATCTTTCGGCGCCGCTGTGGCTGCTGTTCCTGGTGCTCTCGACCTGCCTGCTGGCGACGCATACGCTGATGGTGCCGGAGTACTTCCTGCAGCCCAACCAGCTCTACCCTCTGTGGCCGCGCTGGCAGCCGCACGAGGCCATCGCCCTGTTCTCCGCCACGATGACCCTGCTGTTCCTGCCCAAACTGCTTAGCGTGCTGCTGATCTGGATCAAGGGCGCTGAAGCCTACGGTGGTCGTTCGCGGGTGTTGTTGTCGATGCTGTTGGAAGCCTCCTGCTCGGTGTTGCTCGCGCCGGTGCGCATGTTGTTCCACAGCCTGTTCGTCACCGCTGCCTTCCTCGGTTGGTCGGTGCAGTGGAACTCGCCGCAGCGCGTGGATGATTCGACGCCCTGGAGCGAGGCTTTCCGTCGTCACGGTACCCAGGTGCTGATCGGTATCGGCTGGACCGCATTGGTGGCCTGGCTCAACCCGGACTTCCTCTGGTGGCTGGCGCCTATCGTGGTATCTCTGGTGCTGTCGCCCGTGGTTTCGGTGCTGACCAGCCGGACCGCACCGGGGTTGGCTGCGCGGCGCAGCAAGCTGTTCCTGATCCCGGAAGAGCACAAGGTGCCGGTGGAGCTGAGCAACACCTCCGAGTACGAGCAACTGAACAGCGCGCGAGCACTGCGCAAGGGCTTCCTGCGTGCAGTGGTCGATCCGCTGTACAACGCCCTGGTCTGCGCCATGGCCCGTGCTCGCCACGCCAAGGTGGTGCCTGCCGCCGAAGCGCTGCGCGACGAGCGTATCGATGAGATCCTCAGCGCCGGGCCTGAAGGTAAGGTCGAGGCAACCCGCTGGCGTCTGCTCAACGATCCTGACGGCATGGCGCGCCTGCATGCGCGCATCTGGCAGGAACCGCAATACCACGCCTGGCGCGAAGCCAGCGACCGTCTGCGCGGCGGTTGATGGCGGAAAAGTGTGTCGCTGGCCTGGCAGCGACACACTTGCTTACAGCCACGCTTCCCACATGCGCTTCGCTGCAGGCACCATACACCCCGGGTATGGTCTGAAAGGCCCGAAACAGAGCCTTTACCCTCCAACAAGCGAAGCGCGCGGAACCGTGTCCGCGGCTTCCCGTTGCAGTTGCCGATAACGTTTTGCCGCGTGCACACAAGGCAGGCCTTATAAGGCTGCGTCACTCATTTGACCTGATGGGAACCTGATATGTCTAACCTCCAAGATTCTGCACAGCGTTACGGCGCTGTCTCGCGGCTGTTGCATTGGGCCATGGCCGCGCTGCTGGTATGGCAATACCTCACGGTGATCGTGCCCGAGGGGCACTTCCTCGAAAGTATCGTCGGCGGTACGCACAAGTCGGTGGGGCTGCTGCTGATGGTGCTGGTGGTGATTCGCCTGTTCTGGGCGCTGAGCAACCGCGGTCGCCGACCGGCTTCGCTCAGTGTCCCTGCGATGCTCGGCCATCTAGCGCTTTACGGCTTGATGGTGCTGATCCCGCTGCTCGCCCTGGTGCGTCAATATGGATCCGGCCGTGCCTTCGAGGCGTTCGGCATGACCATCATGAGCGGTTTCGACGGTAACAAGATCGAATGGATGATTGCGCCGGCCAGCCTGCTGCACGGTAACCTCGGCTGGTTGCTGCTGGTGTTGATCATCGGCCACATCGTCATGGCCTTCTTGCACCGCCGCCAGGGCGACGAGGATGTACTGGCGCGGATGATCGGGCGCTGACTCAGGGTGGTATGGCAAAAGGCTTACACGGCCTGGCGGCAACCACCACTGTTGCCATCGCGAGCCGATCTCTAGTCTACGCACATCCCCTACAGCGAAGGATCGCTGAGGATCAAGGACGATGACCAGGCCAGGATTGGCAGCCGACAGGATGTCGGATGGTTGGGAAGAAACCCGCTTCGGCGGGTTTTTTGTTGTCTGCCAGAAAGTGCCAGCGCTTAACGGCTCACTCGTTCAATCCCCGAGTCCCAGAGCGTGTAGGAGCGGCGCCCCGCCGCGAAACTCGGCGGCCTGAAAAGCTTCGCTCCGGGGCTCCCACGCAAAGCTGCTTTGCGGGCGTCAAGGTGTTGGAGTCTTTCGCCGGGCGATCTAGCTGGCCAAGCACTGCGTTGCTCCCTGGGCCTTGCGTGTGTACCACAGCACGCGGCTCACGCCACGGGTGATGGCCACGTAGGCCAGGCGACGAGCTTCATCCTGCATGGCCTGGTCGTAGCTGCCGGCGAAGAAGCCGCACTGGGCGTAGAGCGCGTTGCGCAGCGGGTGCTTCTCCATCGGCAGGCAGTCATCGAGGATGATCGCCACTTCGGCCTGCAGGCCCTTGGCGCGGTGGATGGTCATGGTTTTCACCGGAAGTTGTTTGTCGAGATGAACGCGCACCTGCTGCAGTGGCTCGTTGCGCCGGCTGAGCAGCAGCACGGCGGTGCGATCCGCGTTGGCGCGCTGGCTGACGTGCTGGCACTGCGCGGTGATTTCCTTGAGCAGCGCCGGCAGACCGCTGGCCAGGTCGAAGCGCTGGATCAGCCTGACGCCATGGTCGCCGGGTTGCATCGCCTTGGCCGCAACGCAGGTCTTGGCCTGCTTGTTCTGCACTTCAGCGAGCACTTTTTCGCCGTCGCGGATCACCGGCTCGATGCTGCGGTAGTTGGTGCCCAGCAGTAGGGTGGTGCTCTTGCTGCGACCACGACTTGGGAAGTGCCGGTCGAAGTCGATGAACAGCTCCGGCGAACTGCCGCGCCAGCCGTAGATAGATTGCCAGTCGTCGCCGATGGCCATCAGGCTGATGCGCTCGCCCGTAGCGTGCAGGCGGCGATGCACGGCCTGCAGCCACAGCACGATCTGTGGCGAGATGTCCTGGAATTCGTCGATCAGCAGGTGGCTCAGGGCAAGCAGGGCCGGGCCGGGTTTGCCGTCGCCAGCACCTTGCAGGCGCTCACTCAGTTGCGCGAAGGCACCGTTGAAACTGATCAGCCCCTGATTCTTCAACAGAGTGTTGAAGTGCTGGTGGAAGCGCTGCATGACCTCGATGAAATCGCGCTCGCGTGCCGCGCAGTCCAGGGTTTTCACATCCAGACGGTCGAGATGAATCCCCAGGCTCTCGGCGAAATCGATCTGCCCGTGCAGCAGCTCGAACAAGGGCAGGGCGGCGAATTCGCCGGGTAATTTGCAGGCATCCAGCGGCGCCTTGGCTTTGCCCTTTGGCGGCTCCTCGGGGGCCGGTAATTTGAGCAGGCGGTGAGTCAGCGCGCGAAAGCGCGCGTCCTCGGCGTAGGCGTTCTGGTAGGCCTGCTTGAGCAGGCGCTGCTGCGCGGGGCGCAGACGAGCGCCGGTAAGCGGGTTGTCCGGCTCGTCGCTGGGGTCGTCCAGTTGCTCGAACCAGCGCGGGTTGCCCAGGTGTTCCTTGGTCAGCGTGGCCATGGCCGCATGGAAGGTACGCACGCACTGGCGTGCATCGTGCGGGTAGTGCCAAAAGTCGAGCAGGCGTTGCAGGCGCTCGCGCAACTCGGTGCAGGAGGCGTTGGTGAAGGAAATCACCGTCAGGCGCTTGGGGTCGACCTCCAGGTGGCAGAGCAGGAACACCACGCGCAGTACCAGGGTGCTCGACTTGCCCGAGCCTGCGCCAGCGAAGATACGTGCCAGCGGCGCACGGCAGAGGATCATCGCCCACTGTTCGTCCGACGGAGCGCCGATCAGCCTGGCGTTCACCGCCTGCGCCACGCGTTCGCGCATCGCCTGTACCTGAGCGTCTTCGACCTTCAGTCGGGTGCCGGGGTAGATGCCGGCAGGGCCGGGTTTACCGCTGTCAGTCTTGCGACCGCTGGCTTTCTTGTTGCCAGTGGATTTTTTCTTGCTTTGCTTGCGCACAGGTTTGCGCGGTTGCGCGGCTTCGCGCTCGGCACGCAGGTAGGCGGTGGTGTGAGGGAAGTAGCGGGCGAGGGCGCTGGACAGCAATTGTTTGTAGCGCGCGACGGCAGAAAGCATGTGCTGAGGATGACCTGGCTGGCAAAGCCGGAATGATAAGCCCTGTGACGCGATGGCAGGCAACGATGGCGCTTTGATAAATGCGCAACTTTGTGCAAGCGCCTGAAGTTCTCCGGTTCCAGACTGTAGTCAGTCTCGGAGAACCTACGATGAATCTGTCGCTATACCTGCTTACCGTACTGATTTGGGGCACGACCTGGATCGCCATCAAATTGCAGATGGGCGAGGTGGCTGTCGCCGCTTCCATCGCTTATCGCTTTGCCCTGGCTTCGGCGGTGTTGTTCGCCATGCTCTGGTTCAGCGGCCGCCTGCAGCCGCTGGATCGCCGTGGCCAGGGCATCTGCCTGGTGCAGGGTTTGTGCCTGTTCTGCCTCAACTTCCTGTGCTTCTACACCGCCAGCCAGTGGATACCCAGCGGCCTGATCGCGGTGATCTTCTCCACGGCCACCCTGTGGAACGCGATCAATGCGCGGTTGTTCTTCAAACAGCGCATCGCGTCCAACGTGTTGTTCGGCGGTGCGCTGGGGCTGGCCGGTCTGGGCTTACTGTTCTGGCCGGAGCTGGCTGGGCACGAAGCCAGCCGCGAAAGCCTGCTGGGCATCGGCCTGGCACTGCTCGGCACGCTGTTCTTCTCTGCCGGCAACATGCTCTCCAGCCTGCAGCAGAAGGCCGGCCTCAAGCCGCTGACCACCAACGCCTGGGGCATGCTTTATGGCGCGCTGATGCTGGTGGGGATTTGTCTGGTCAGCGGCACGCCGTTCTCCTTCGAGTGGAACGCGCGCTACGTCGGCTCGTTGTTGTACCTGGCGATTCCCGGCTCAGTGATCGGCTTCACGGCCTACCTGACCCTGGTCGGGCGCATGGGGCCGGAGCGCGCGGCGTACTGCACCGTATTGTTCCCGGTGGTGGCACTGAACATCTCGGTGTTCGCCGAGGGCTACCAGTGGACGGCTCCGGCGCTGTTCGGCCTGGGGCTGGTGATGCTGGGCAACGTGCTGGTGTTTCGCAAGCCAAAACCGGTACTCACGGAGGCCAGGGTTTAATTGCAGAGTCGGTTCGGTGCGCATGGCGCACCCTACGCGCGCTACACGGTTGGGCATGCCGCGCGCACCGACCCTCTGCAGCGTTGATCAGCTCCCACGAATCAAGGTGCGCAGCATGAAACGATTGGGGTGGCAGGCCTCGGCCACCTCGCGTGGCACCGGCAGGGGCTCGCTCTCCAGCCAGGCGGCGATCAGTTCGCCCGACAGCGGGGCAGTGATCAGCCCGCGCGAGCCGTGGCCGCTGTTGATGTAAAGGCCGTGCAGCCAGGGGCAGGGCGCATCCGGCACCTGGCGGGCATCCTTGGCCAGTACCGCATAGGTCTCGGCGAAGGTTTCGGCATCGGCCAGCGGCCCGACGATCGGAAGGTAGTCCGGGCTGGTGCAGCGGAACGCGGCGCGGCCTTCTAGCGTCGCCGGGTCGAGTGTTTGTGCATCCAGGCGTTCGGCGAGATCCGTGGAAATTTCCCGCAGCAGCTCCAGGTTGCCGGCATGCTCGGCCACACTGGGTGTGAGGTCGTCGCTGTGGAAGTCGAAGCTGGCGCCCAGGGTGTGTTCACCCTCGCGTGGCGGTGCGACATAGCCTTCGGCGCAGACCACGGTGCGCAGTCGACTGCTGAGCGAGTTGGCCGGTAGACGGCTGATCTGCCCACGGATGCGCTTGAGCGGCAGGTTCGCAGCCGGCAGTAGGCGGCCGATTTCGGCGGCGCAGGCCAGTACCAGTACAGGGGCTTCGACCAGCGTGCCGCTCTGCCCGTCGACGCACCAACGATCATTTTGCCGGCTCAGGCTCAGCGCCTCCTGGTAGGGGCGCAATTCGATCAGCGGGTGTTGCACCAGTTGCCGACACAGCGCCGGTGGGTGTACCCAGCCGGCGTCGGGGTAGAACAGACCGCCGGCTGGCAGAACGATGCCGGCCAGCGCTTCGGCCTGCTCACGCCCCACGGCGTGCAGCAGGTCAGCCGTAAAGGCAGTGGCCAGTTTGGTCTGGCGCGCGGCTTCCTTGTCATCGAAGGCCAGCTGCAGCACGCCGCAGGCGTCCCAGTCCGCACCGCGTTGCAGGTGTTCGAGCAGTCGGCGGGTATGACCGAAGCCGGCGACGATCAATTGTGACAACGCGGTGCCATGGGCCGAAAGCTTGAGGTAGAGCACGCCCTGCGGGTTGCCCGATGCCTCGCAGGCAACCGCCGCGTGGCGCTCCAGCAGGCTCACTCGCCAGCCGCGCGCGGCCAGGCTGGCGGCCGTGGCGCAGCCGGCCAGGCCTGCGCCGATCACCACCGCGTGTTTTTCCTGTGTGGGGCGGGCGGGGCGGCTTTCCTCCTGGCGGCCATGACGCTGATCACTTTCGTCTACGTGATCCTCAACAACTTCTACACCCTGTTTTATTGGCTGGGTGACTATTTCGGCGGTAACGAGTTTTTGCTCGGTATCGGCGACGCCATTCTCGACATGGCCCAGGCGATGACCTGGAGCAATGCCCTGACCAAGGCCCTGTTCGGCTGGCTGATCTTCTTCGGCCTGGCCTACGGCGTGCGTACCGCCGGCCACATCGGCGTCGATGCCCTGGTCAAGCTCGCCCCGCGCGGCGTGCAGCGCGTCATTGGCGTGATCGCCTGCTCGGCCTGCCTGGGTTACGCCGGCCTGATCGCCGTCGGCAGCTTCGACTGGGTGCGCACCCTGTTCACCGCCGGCATCGGCGCCGAAGACCTCGGCCACTACGGCAGTCAGCAATGGCATATCGGCATGATCGTACCGTTCGGTTACGCCATGGTGTTCGTCCGCTTCCTGGAAATCCTCGTCCGTATCCTGCGCAACGAGCAGACCGGTCTCGGTCTGGCTGACGAAGCCGCCGATGCCCTGAAGATCAATGAGCACGAGGAGCCCAAGCAATGACCGTTCTGTTCCTCTTCCTGCTGTTGTTCCTGCTGATGTTCATCGGCGTGCCGATCGCCGCGTCGCTCGGCCTGGCCGGTTCGATCACCATCATGCTGTTCAGCCCGGACTCGGTGCGTTCGCTGGCGATCAAGCTGTTCGAGACGTCCGAGCACTACACCCTGCTGGCGATCCCGTTCTTCCTCTTGTCCGGTGCGTTCATGACCACCGGCGGCGTGGCGCGTCGCCTGATCGACTTCGCCAACGCCTGCGTCGGCCATATCCGTGGCGGCCTGGCCATCGGTGCGGTGCTGGCGTGCATGCTGTTCGCCGCGCTGTCCGGCTCGTCGCCGGCTACCGTGGCTGCAGTCGGCTCCATCGCCATCGCCGGCATGGTGCGTTCCGGTTATCCGCAGGCGTTCGGCGCCGGCATCGTGTGTAACGCCGGTACCCTGGGCATCCTGATTCCGCCGTCGATCGTGATGGTGGTGTACGCCGCCGCCACCGAGCAGTCGGTGGGCAAGCTGTTCATGGCCGGGGTGATCCCGGGCGTGATGCTGGGCCTGGTGCTGATGATCGCGATCTACATCGTCGCGCGCATCAAGAAGCTGCCGGCCCTGCCGCGTGCCAGTTTCCGCGAATGGCTGCGTGCCGCACGTGAGGCGTTCTGGGGCCTGCTGCTGATGGTGATCATCCTCGGCGGTATCTACACCGGCATGTTCACCCCGACCGAGGCTGCGGCCGTGGCGGCGGTGTACGCCGGCTTCGTCGCCCTGTTCGTGTACAAGGACCTGACCATTCGCGAGTGCCCGAAGGTGCTGCTGGAGTCCGGCAAGCTGACCATCATGCTGATGTTCATCATTGCCAACGCCATGCTCTTCGCCCACGTGCTGACCACCGAGCAGATTCCGCAACAGATCACTGCCTGGGTGGTGGATCTGGGTCTGCAGCCGTGGCAGTTCCTGCTGGTGGTGAACATCGTGCTGCTGATCGCCGGTGCCTTCATGGAGCCGTCGGCGATCATCCTGATCCTGGCGCCAACAGATCACTGCCTGGGTGGTGGATCTGGGTCTGCAGCCGTGGCAGTTCCTGCTGGTGGTGAACATCGTGCTGCTGATCGCCGGTGCCTTCATGGAGCCGTCGGCGATCATCCTGATCCTGGCGCCGATCCTGTTCCCGATCGCCATGCAGCTGGGTATCGACCCGATCCACCTGGGCATCATCATGGTGGTGAACATGGAGATCGGCCTGATCACGCCACCGGTGGGGCTGAACCTGTTCGTCACCTCGGCGGTCACGGGCATGCCGCTGACGGCAGTGATCCGCGCTGCACTGCCATGGCTGATGCTGCTGATCAGCTTCCTGATGGTGATCACCTACATCCCGGCCGTTTCCATGGCGCTGCCGAACTGGCTGGGGATGAGCTGAATAACCGTCTTTACCGCGTCTACCTCTGCGCCCGGCCTTGTGCCGGGTTTTTTTATTGGCTCGCAAACCATGCGTAGCCCGGATGAATCCGGGGGCTTTTCGAACACATGGCAAAGGCTGGCGCGGCTGAAGCCCCTCCCACAGACGCGGGACATTTGTGGGAGGGGCTTTAGCCGCGACTGGGTAGCGGGCGCTTCCCCCGGATTACATCCGGGCTACGGGCAGGGTGATCATTCCGTCAGCGTCATCAGGATATCGGCATACCAGGTGCAGTTCAGACCCAGGGCTTCGTCCTGATCCTCGTCGCGATTGCCCAACAGGCGCGTGGAATGGATGCCGAGCAATTTCCAGGGCAACTCGCCCTCGACGCCGGCGCGCTTGACCACAGGCGCGCCGCTCAGGCCGCGATGGGTGCGGCCGTCGGTGAGGAAGTAGCCCAGCCCGTGGAAACGCAGACCGAAGGACGACGCCAGCCCGGCATGACGCGCCACCGGCATGCGGTGCAGGGTGTCCTGAAAGCCCAGCGGGAAGCCCACCACCAGCAACGTCGAGCCGATCTCCACATGCTCGTCGGCTTGTAGCAGGTGCTGCGGGGTGAAGGCCTGGTAAGCACCGTTGTTGGGAAGGGCGGCCTGATCCAGCTCGATCACCGCCACGTCGATCTCGCCCGCGCCATCCATACCCTGACGCCACAGGTGCTGTTCGCCGTCATACAGCGGGATGGAAAAGCTGACGGTGCTGGCCAGGTTGTCTGCGTCGGTATGCAACTCGATCTGCAGGCTGTCCGGCTGATGGCCGCTCGGCTCGTCGAGCACCACGTGACGGCTGGTGACGAGGAACAGCCGTTGATCCCGGAGGAAGAAGAAACCACTGGCGTTGGTCAGTATCTGCCCAGCGGCCAGTGTGGTGATGCGTGCAGCGCTCAACATCAGGGAATCGATCATGGCCTGGGCCTCCTGCCGGTGTGTGGTCTATCGACTGACTGCCAAAGCCGTGACAGGTTCGTTTGGTGATCTCGAGCCGGCGCCATGGTGGATGTAAAAAGCGACATCCACCCCAGGAGCTGACGTGACACGTAGGGTGCGCCGTGCGCACCGCGGCTACGGCGATTCGAAGGTGCGCACGGCCTGGGCGGTTTGCGACCTGGCTGGTTGCATCGATCCTGCGCCATGGTGGATGTAAAGAGCGACATCCACCCTACGGAGCTGACGTGACACGTGTAGGGTGCGCCGTACGCACCGGGGTGGCTACGGCGATTCGAAGGCGCGCACGGCCTGGGCGATCCCGACACCCTACGATCAAGGCGCTGCCGGCTCATCCTCGTTGCGATCCAGCGCCACCTGGCGAATCGACAGGCGAATCTCCGCCGGCAGCACGCGCTTGGCGGCGCCTTCGGCCAGTTCGCTGAGCAGCGGGTGATGGCTGAGCTTGCCGGCTTCGTCCTGGCGCAGCACGCCCTGATCCAGCAGGCTCTGGATGAAGTGACGGAACAGGCTCTTGTCGAAGAACTCCGGCGCGTTCAGGCCATGCAGGATCGACAGGCGCTGGGCCATGACCGTGCACAGGTCTTCCAGCTCCTCGGCGCTGATCGCGTTCTGCCCGGCGTTGAGCAGCAGGGCGATGGCCATGTAGAAGCGCTGCAGGGTCTGCGCCACGGAGCGCGACAGCAAGGTCAGCAGCACGAACTGGCGCGAGCTGGGCGCCGGGCGTACGTACACATCGCCCTCGACCTTGAGCAGGCCCTGCTCGACGAATGCCGTCAGCCACTGGTCGATCACGCCTTCCAGCTCGCTCTGTTCCCAGCGGATGAACAGCTCGGATTGCAGGTAGGGATACAGCGCGCCGGCGTAGCGCAGGATCTGCTCGCGGCTGATCCGCGCGCTGCTCTGGAAGAAACTCGCCAGCAGCGCCGGCAGGGCGAAGATGTGCAGCACGTTGTTGCGGTAGTAGGTCATCAGGACGGCGTTCTGCTCGTCCAGATAGAGAATCTTGCCCAGCGCATCCTTCTGTTCGGCCAGCAGGTCCATGCCCTTGACGTGCTCGATCAGCGCTGCACCGTCGCCTTCCGGCAGGGTGGTGTGTGGCGAGTAGGGCACCGCACGCAGCAGGGCCAGGTACAGGTCGAGCACACGGGCCAGGGCGCGGTCGTCCAGGGCCAGCTTGCTGGTGGACAGCAGCGCCAGGGCCACCAGGTTGACCGGGTTGATCGACGCCGCTTCGTTGAGGTGGCGCGCCACGCGCTCGCCCAGGCGGTTGGTGGTGTCGTTGAGCCAGGCCGGGCGGTACTGCGGGCCCAGCTCCTGCTCACGCCAGCCGGGCTGCTGCTGGTCGAGGAACTCCGCCAGCTTGATCGGCTCGCCGAAGTTCACCGAGACCTGGCCGAAGCGCTGCTTGAGTGCGCCGAGCACCTTGAACAGGTCGAAGATCGACTCCTTCTTCTTGCTTGCGCCACGCAGCTCGCCCAGGTAGGTGCGGCCTTCCAGCACGCGCTCGTAGCCGATGTACACCGGCACGAAAACGATGGGCAGGCGATGCGAGCGCAGGAAGCTGCGCAGGGTGATGGCCAGCATGCCGGTCTTCGGCCGCAGCATGCGCCCGGTACGCGAGCGGCCGCCCTCGACGAAGTACTCGACCGGGAAACCCTTGCTGAACAGGGTGTGCAGGTATTCGTTGAACACCGCCGTATACAGCGGGTTGCCCTTGAAGGTACGGCGCATGAAGAAGGCGCCGCCACGGCGCAGCAGGCCGCCGATCACCGGCATGTTGAGGTTGATGCCGGCGGCGATGTGCGGCGGCGTCAGGCCATTGCGAAACAGCAGGTAGGACAGCAGCAGGTAGTCGATGTGGCTGCGGTGGCAGGGCACGTAGATCACCTCATGGCCCTGGGCGATGTCGCGCACGCCTTCGACGTTGTGCACCTTGATGCCGTCGTAGATCTTGTTCCAGAACCAGGAAAGCACCAGCTCGAGGAAGCGGATCACCGTGTAGGTGTAGTCCGAGGCGATCTCGTTGCCGTAGCGCAGCGCCTGGGCTTCGGCTTTCTCCAGGCTGATCTTCTCGCGCTCGGCTTCCTCGGCAATCGCCTGGCGCACCATCGGGTCATGCACCAGGCCCTTGACCAGGTTGCGCCGGTGCGACACGTCCGGGCCGATCACAGCGGCCTTCTGGTTGCGGAAGTGCACGCGCAGGATGCGGTGCACCATGCGCAGCGTGCGCTCCTGGCCCTTGTCCTGCTCGACCAGCTCGCGCAGGTGAATCGGCGTGGAGAACTGCACGCGCGTCTTGCGCCCGAGAATCAGGATGCTCACCAGTCGGCGCAGGCGCCCGGTCACCGCCCAACTATCGGCGAACAGCAGTTTCCACGGGCTGGTTTCGCGGTCCGGCGACTGGCCCCAGAACACGCTGACCGGGACGATCTGTGCGTCATCCACGGCATGCTGGCTGAGGGCGGTGACCACGCGATCGAGGGTCGGCGAAATGCCGCGCTTGTCCTGGCGGCCGAACCAGTCCGGCTCCGGCGTCAGGTAGAAAAAGGCGGCGGGCTCGATGTGTTCCCCGACCGCTACCGGCAGCACCGGGCGCGGCAGGCCGGCCTTGGTGCACTCGCGGTCGACCACTGCCAGGTCACTCACCGACGGCTGCTGCAGCACGTAGAACACCGGCTTGCTGCGGTCGAGCTTGAGGGTGAACGCGGACTGGTTGATGGTTTCCGAGCGTACCCAGAGGTACAGCAGGCGGCGCAACGATCCGAAGACGAGGCGGCGGAAGGGGGAACGGGTCATACGGACTCTGCTTGTATGGCAAAACGAGCGGTGGCTCGGGAAGGGCGCTAGTGTGCCGCAAGCCGCGTCTGGCGGGCAAAAAACTCGTGCGTCCAGACGGTCAGCCCGGCCAGCATGCAGGCAGCGTGTGACGAAAAAACGGTCAACGATTCAGCACCCGTTGATCAACAGAACTGCAAAGCGGGTCTGGGGTTCCCGAATGGAATACCGAGTCAGCTCTCGGGGCGATTGCCGGCTCCTACGACCTGTGCCGGATGGGCAAACAGCACTGCGCTTCAGTTTTAGGGTGGGCCGGGCGGCGATCCGCTTCAGCCCACCAAGTTGTGATTTCGCAATCCACTTGCTGCACCGCGAATCCCTCACGCCAACTTCATCACCACCACACCCGCCGCGATCACCGCACACGCCACGAGGCGAATCGGTCGTAATCTTTCCTTGAGCAGCACCACCCCCAGCAGCACGGCGAACACCACGCTGGTCTCGCGCAGGGCCGAAACCAATGCCACCGGCGCCTGAGTCATGGCCCAGATGACGATGGTGTAGGCCGCCATCGACATCGCCCCGCCGGCCAGTCCGCCACGCCAGTGCGGGCCCAGCTGCAGGAAGGCGCGCGGCCCACGGCTGATGGCCAATACCGCCGCCATCACTACGCCGTTGACGGTAAACAGCCATAGCGAATAACTCAGTGCATCGCCATTGCTGCGAGCGCCCATGGCATCGCTGAGGGTGTAGCCGGCGATGAACAGCGCCGTCATCAACGCACAGCCCAGCATCGCCCCTTGCGGTGCCTTGTGCTGCCCGCCGCGCAGCGCCATCAGCCAGATGCCCAGCACCAGAACCAGCAAACCCAGCAACTGCAGGGCGCTGAGCCCGTCATGCAACAGCAGCAGCGAGAGCAGGGCGACCATCAGCGGCGAGCTGCCCCGCGCAATCGGGTAGACCTGGCCCAGGTCGCCGTACTGGTAGGCGCGGGCGAGAAAGAAGTTGTAGCCGATGTGCAGCAGCGCCGACAGCGCGATCCACGGCCAGGCCGAGGCTTGTGGCAGCGCCACCAGCGGCAGGGCGCAGAGCGCCACCAGGCCGGCACCGATCTGAATCAGCGTGGCGGTGAGGAAGCGATCCAGACCAATCTTGAGCAGAGCGTTCCAGCCGGCATGCAGGGCAGCGGCGGCGATGACGGCGAGAAAGACCGTGGTTTCCAAGGCGGGCCTCGAAGGCAGGCGGTTGTCGAAGAAATTGAGCAGGAGCCGTGCGGATACCGCTCGGCTCGAAGTGATGTGGCTGAGGTGCCGTGTCGGTCGTCAGTCTGCCGCAAGCTCGATTTTCGGGCAAAACCCATTACCGCATGATGGCAGCACAGTGGCGCAACAATGCCTATGATTCAACGCAAGGCGATGGATCACGCCCCGCGACGCTGAACCAAAGAGCAACAGACCCTGGCCCCAACAGCTAGAAAACAGCCCGCCCGTGAAAGGCTTGGAGAACAAGGCGATGACCCCGCCCAGCACGCCGATTGACGCGCATGACGCCGTCGCTCGACGCCCTCGAATCGCAACGCCCTTGAACCTGCTGATCGTTCTGGCGAGCGTATTCGTTGCCGTTGTCTGGCTGATTACCCTGCAACGCATCGCCTTCGAGCGTGAGCAGGCGCTGGCCGCGGAAATGGAAGCCAACTCCAGTCTGGCCATCGCTTTCGAGCAGCAGGTGTTCCGCGCGCTGAAGGCGGCCGAGCAGGTGGCGGCTTTCGTGCGCGAGCAGTACCGCCGGCAGGGCAAGGCCATCGACCTGCGCCGCTGGGTCGAGGAGGGCGTAATCCGCGAGGAGATGTTCACCATCGTCAGCGTGGTGGACGAGCAGGGCGATATCGTCAGCAGCAGCCAGAACACCGGCCCGGTCAACTACGCCGACCGCGAGTTCTTCACGGCGCAGCGCGATGCTCGTATCGATCATCTGTTCATCAATCAGCCGGTACTCGGGCGGGTTTCCGGGCGTTGGTTGATCCCCCTGTCGCTGCGTATCGAGCGCGATGATGGCAGCTTCGCCGGCGTCGTGGTGATGGCCGTCCGTCCAGAGGACGTCACGCGCTTCTTCCAGCAGGTCGATCTGGGTCCGCAAGGGCTTTTGGAACTCGCCGGCCTCGACGGCGTGATACGGGCGCGCAAGATCGGCGCACGCAGCGAATTTGGCCTGGGTGCCGAGTCGCTGGCCTGGTTCCAGCGGCAAAAGCTGCACGGCGCCGATGATTTCCACGACAGTGGCGAGGCGCTCGATGGCGTCGCCCGTATCGTCAGCTACCGCACCATGACCGGTTATCCACTGATGATTACCGTGGCCACCGCCTATGACGAGGAGATGGGCACGACCTTGCAGCGGCGCTCCACCTACCTGATGGCCGCAGTCGGCGTCACCCTGGTGGTCATGCTGTTCGTTGGCCTGCTGGCGCTGATGCTGGTTCGCCAACGTGCGGCCACCGATGCCCTGCAAGGCAGCGAAGCGCTGTTTCGCGCCACCTTTCACCAGGCGGCCATGGGTATCGCCCACATCAGCCCCGAGGGTCGGATACTGCGGGTCAACGAGAAATTCGCGCGCATGCTGGGGCGCCCGCCCGAGGCGCTGCAAGGCGCCAACATTTTCGACCTGAGCGACGCCGAAGTAGCTGCCGCCGCCCGCAGCTTTCTGAGTGAGCAACTGGTCAGCGAGGCTCGTGCGCTTTCCCCGGAAATCGAGAAAACCTATCGGCGTGAGGATGGCTCGCTGATCTGGGTATGCGAGGCCTCGAGCGTCGTCCGCAATCGCCAGGGTCACCCGGAGTTCCTGGTGTTGGTCACGCAGGACATCACCGAGCGCAAGCACCTGGAAGCGCGCCTTTGTCATGACGCCGAGCATGACGCCCTCACCGGGTTGGCCAACCGCGTCAGGTTCCACCAGCGGCTCGACCAGGCGCTGGAGTCCGTGCGCGACCAGCAGCAGCTGTGCGCCGTGCTCTATATCGACCTGGATGGATTCAAGGAAATCAACGATCGCCACGGTCATGCGGCCGGCGATAGCCTGCTGCAGATGGCCGCCAGACGACTCGAAGGTTGTGTGCGCAGCACCGACACGGTCGCACGCTTCGGCGGTGATGAGTTCGGCATCGTCCTGGCCAATCTGCACGGCAGTCAGGATTGCGAAACGGTGGCGCTCAAGGTGCTGGATGTACTGGCCAAGCCATTCGATCTGGACGGCAGCATGGTGCGGATATCGGCGAGCGTGGGCGCCGCTCTGTTTCCGCTGCACGCCGAAGACGGCCAGGACCTGCTCAAACGTGCGGACCAGGCCATGTACGCGGCCAAGCACGCGGGCAAGAACCGTTTTCACAGCGCTGACGAATAGGGCTGATGATGGCCTGAGCGGCCATCGCCGGACCTTCGCCTGAATACCTGTGACGGCTATTGGTCCGCTACAGGCTGAGTCGAAACGCCCTGTTCGCCAGCCACCAGCAGTTGCCTGCGCCATTTCCACTCCAGCATGCCCAGGCCTGCGACGAATGCAGCCTCGCCGAGCACATGGCAAAGCCCCGCTAGCGTCATGACCGGGGCAAAGGTCGCCGCGATGCCAAGGCATGCCAGCGCCCAGAATCCGTTGGCCACTGCCAGCAGCTTGATCAGCGCTTCGGCGCGCCGCACACGAATCGCCAGCGAAAAGGAAAAGCAGGCGTAGGCGATATTGACTGCGCCGATGAAGCTCAGCAGCTCGCGGGGCAGGGCATACCAGCCGCTCAACCAGGGGGCCAGCAACAGAACCACCACGCCCGCGCTCGCAGCGGCCATGCAGTCCAGCCAGAGGATATGCCTGATCATTTTCATGGGGCTCGCCTCAAGCGCTGCGCCGCTTTTGCACGGCCAGCAGGAACAGCAGGGTAAAGGCGATCACCAGCAGATCCAGGGCGATGGCGGGCGCGGCCTTGCTCAGGTAATCCTGGCCATGGATCAGCAGCAGCGACACGAAGATGGCCTTGCTCAGCGCGGCAATGACGGCGCAGAGAACCCGATGCTTCGGGCTCAGCGCGCCATAGATCAGCAGCACGCCCATCAACCCGACCAGCGCCGACCAACTGCGAACGACCAAGGATTGCAACTGCCCATCGAAGGATGCCCCGAACATCGAATGCAGCGCCTCCTGCGGGGCGAACAGGCCGTAGAACAGAGTCGCCGTGAGAACGCCTGATAGCAACATCAGCCATCTGAAATTGCGTGCAATGAAATCCATCGACGTTTACGTCCTTGTTGGTATGAGCGGGGGAGAGCATAGCGTCAAAGCGAAGACGTCGGGCGCAGTCAGGCTACTTATCCCTGTCTCGGTATTGCTTGTAGAGTGGCTTCGCTAGAATTGTAATGACAAATATAGCGAGCATGATGGTGAAGGCGCTATTTTGAAAGTGAGCGAAAAACAGCCACGACAAAGCCGCGCAGACTAAAGCGGCTACCAATAAAATTAAAGTGTCTTTCATCAGGCGTAGACCCCACTCCGAACTAGGGCCTTGGAGCGATAGGCGACTCTGAACCTGCTACTCTTGTCCAGTATTTCCGGGTTGCGAGCATAAAACGAGTTCCAGCCATCAAACGCAAGGTTGTTTTTCTGAAGAAACACAAACATATCTGACATTCTGTTGCCGCAACCTACTGAGCGCCCGCTTGCTACAGCGATACTCCCAATGACGGCCCCAACATAAAAAGAAGCCCCCAGCGAAGCTGCGACTTTTAATTTCTCCAGCCCGGTCGTTGCTTTAATAACCTCTGCCATTGTCGCTCCCGTACCTAATGTTTCTAGAGCGTCCAAAACAAGTCCGGCATTCGCTACGGCTGCATTGAGATTGTCAAATAGTGTTTGAGGAACGGGTAGTCCCAAATCTTTCATGTTCTCGTTGAAGTACGTCTTGAAATTACCTGGTTTATGGCATTGACTCATTGGTATCTCCCTGATTAATCAACCTGACGTTTGGTTGAGGGGGCGAGCTTTAGCCCGTCTCAGGGAGCGATTTGAACCATTTTTATGTTTGTTTTCTTTAGGGGAATTCTGAAAAGCCATTTGCCGTCACTCCCGCAGAGGCAGGAGCTCAGGCACTACACAGGTTCTGGATTTCCGTCTTCGCGGGAATGACGGGCTTCAGGCCGTTCCAGTGGGCGAAGCGAACGGTTTGAATGTTGTTAAGTGTTTTGCGCGCGTTGGCCTGCATACGGGGATACTTCTTTGCTTAAACCGCCACCTACGACAATAGCAGCACTCAAAATCACACAATTTTTAATTATGTATTGGCCTTCAAGTGTGAGTGCATATGGGAATTTGATGAAGCACACTTCTGGCAGTAGAAATGGCGGCAGTACGGTTCCGAATAGCTGTAAAAATAGCAAGGTTAATGCAATCCTCACCAGAGGCTTGATGAGAAGGCAAGCACCAATGGCAATTTCCCATACCCCCAATATAGGTATGAATATATCTGAAGGTAGCCAGGTTATCGTATTTGTCACTAGATCATTTACTGGGCTTAAGCCAAGTGGCTTTAGAGCACCAAGCCAGATGAATATGATCGACAAGGAGTACTTTAATAGGGTTTGTCCATGTTGGTGCATCCATTCTGCAGCAATTTTGTCGCACCTTCCGAAGGTGAAGCTTCCTGCTTTGAATTCCATGATTTCTTCCTGAGGACATTTGACGTTTGATTAAGGGGCGGGCTTTAGCCCGTCCCAGTGAGCGAAGTGAGCGATTTGAACCACTGGTTAGACACTCTGCCACAAAGTGGATGGGAATATACCTGTTACCTTCCCTAGCCCTATCAGCCTTATGAACTGCCTTGGATTCACCGGCAAAGCCATATACTCCTGCGCTCTAGGATTCATCGCAATCGTTTGTTTCTCATTCCACCAAAGCAGATCGCCGTTATCTGTAATAGCCCATAACGAATAGGCCTCCAATCTCAGATCGTGCCAATCTTCGGTTTTTATATCCTGCCAAATTTCGTTCTGCTTAGTTAAGTCAAGGTTCGGGTTATCCGAGAGGTGCAGGATATTGAAAAAGCTATACGGATAGACACCGAAATTTTCGATCAGATAATCAATTTCTGCGGATAGCTTTGAAGGATTCATGGTCTGTCTAACGTTTGGTTAAGGGGCGGGTTTTGGCTCGTACCAGTGAGCGAAGCGAACGGTTTGAATGCTGTAATGGACTCTTCCCGCGCCACGGCTCTATACCAAGGCGTTGAGGGTTGAAGAATGGGAGAGCTACCATGAAGCGAATTGCAGTTGATCTGGCCAAGTCCGTTTACCAAGTTGCCGAGAGTGTCCGTTCCGGCCAGGTGGTGCAGCGCAAGCGGCTGAACCGAGAGGCGTTCCGGCAACATATACAGGAGCAGGGTGAGCTGGTCGAGTGAGTAATGGAAGCCTGTGGCACAGCGCACTATTGGGGGCGGCCCAGCGTTGCCAGGCACGTACGCAGGAAAAGCTGACGCAGCTGTAGCGCTGGGCTGTGCAGACGGCAGAACGTATCGGCCACAACAAAGCGGTTGTAGCACTGGCCAACAAACTGGTGCGGATCTGCTGGGCGGTGTGGTGCCACGAGCGGCGTTTCAATGGCAATTGGCAGAGCGTAAAGCCCGCCTGACGGCACGTGCAACGGAAAAGCTTTGCTCACTACTTGTGGGGAGAGTCCATACACGTTGTCAGGCTGGCCATAAGCAGTAGTTTACTGCCGTACAGGGTCGGAACAGAAATTGTGTTAAACCTCCATGCCCCTTCCTTTATTTACAATCGCTTACGCGCAGGGCATCGAATTGATACTCCATCTCAATTCTTCCCATTGTAAGAAAGGCGTTGCCGCTGAAATGAGTATCGTCCCACATGATCGAACCAACCGTAGTTCGGGTAACAAAGTCTGTCTTGCACTCTGTACGCCACTCAGCCTCTCCATCAGTTTCTGATAAAATCTCAGCGCTACAGTTTTTTTGCATCAATTTATCTTCCATTTTTAGTAAAAGCGTAGGAAGGTCTTCCACATCTGTATCGCTATAACAGGTCTGGGTCTTGACTGAATTGTCGGCAATGCCAGAAGTGATTTCATACATTCCAGGGCGCACGATTTGCCTTTCTGTCGAAAACACTAAGCTAGAAACAGAACATAGTAAGCATGTTGTTACAGCTGCGAATAGTTTATCCATTTCACTTCCTATGAAAAAATGATGCACAGATGGAGGGCGAGCAGTATAGCAAATTTTACGCTGGCAGCAGTGTAGGTAATCGAGTTTGCGTGAAAGAGTTGTCATCTTCTGCGTGTCAAGAATGCGTGGAGTTTCGGAGGTTCTGGGAGTGCACGTCTGTCTGGTGATGCCTGATGTTTGGTTGAGGGACAGGCTTTGTCTCGTCCCAGATAACACAGCGATTGGTTCAATCACTTGTTAGGTAGACAACGAAAGTCTATCTGTGCGTGACAACAAGCCAGCGTTTCCTTGAGGGTATACGGATGATAATGGTTTGCCACTTAGTACATTTGGTGAATAACTCGCAATTTGCAGCCTATGACTGATTCCAGTTCAATGAGAAGGTGGTCGGATATCTCATGTCCTAGGTCGCTAAAACGTATAATGAATCGACTAAAGCCCATGGGCCACTTATAAAGAAAATCGTTCAGTGTTGATATGTGTCCGCAGCAGGGCATTGATATTGTACGGAGTCGGAACCCATCCTCATTTGAGTAATCTTGATCCATGAGGTCTTGCCAATATTCGACCTGAACTTCAGTGCTACAGTGTGGGCAATGAATAGACTCAAAATTTTCCCCGCAGTCCCTGAAGGCGATGTGTTCATCGGTCTCGAGTGTGATCTCTGGGACGTTTTGACGCCATGCTTTTTGAATCAGTGCAATGGCGGCTGTTTGAGACGCCTTGCTTGGGATGAATTCCGGGGTGGCAGGAATTAAACAAACATGGTGATCCGACATTTGTACACCTAACGGTTGGCTAAAAGGTGGGCTTTTAGCCCGTCCCAGTGAGCGAAGCGAACGATTTGAGCCACTAGTTAGATTGCCGGCTCAATGTAGCAGCTAAGTATTTGGGCCTTTGAGTATTTATCTGGACCATTGACGTCCTCTTGGGGCTGGTCGAACGTCACCCAATAGAAAAAATCATGCCCCTGGAGTGTTTCAACTGGTTCAGCAGCACTGCTGACTTTCCCAAATGCGGCTTGCTTCCAGCCGCCTTCAGCAAGGACTAGAACTCGGTCATTTACTGCGAAAATCTTTCTTTGGCCTGACATCGGCATCCATTCCCAGGGGCGATCTAACGTTTGGTTAAGGGGCCGGCTTTAGCCGGTCCCGAGTGAGCGAAGCGAGCGACTTGAACCAGTAGTTAGGTTTTTATGGTTGCACGGTGCGCGAACGCCTTACCTCGCTATAGCGCATTTGCAGTAGGTTGCCCTGTGACTCAAGGTGCCCTTGCTCGACAAGGTTAGCCACGCGCTGCGAGTAGTAAAGATCTGGAATGTCGTTGAACTGACTCTGAGTTTTGCTCATGGTTAGCCCTACAACCATTGCAACCTTTCGCCAATTACTGCCTGTATTTGCAAGCAGCTCGGTATCAATTTTCTCTACATCCGAGGCAGAGAGTTTACTTACCGCCAACTCCTGGGCTTGATTCAACGGTGGATCGTTAGGCTCCACTGTGCTTGTTTCATTCATTGCTTTTTTCTCAGCGTTATCTTGTGCGGTGTCCAAGCAGCCAGAAATAAAGATGGCAATTACTAGAGGCGCGAAGAGAAATCTGACCATAAGAACCTAACTATAAATAGACACCAAATGGTGCATAACCTGCGGGTGATTTTAGTGGATAACCTTCCTTGCCATCGTTCGACTCCCTGTCTAGGCTGGTGCTTTCCGGGTCAGGACGACCATTTTGGAAGGTTATGCACCATGGATGATAAGCCTCGTTTACTCGATCAGATGCGTGATCGAATTCGCCTCAAACACTACTCCATCCGGACTGAACGCGTCTATTGCGAGTGGGTGAAGCGTTTTATCCGCTTTCACCGCTACAGGCATCCTCAGGATATGGGCGCTGCCGAGATTGAGGCCTTTCTCACAGATCTTGCCGTGCGGCGAAATGTGTCGGCATCTACTCAAAATCAAGCATTGGCGGCGTTGTTGTTTCTTTACAAGGAAGTATTGGCGCTGGATTTGCCGTGGTTAGCCGATATCGTTCGGGCGAAGAAGCCGCAGCGATTGCCAGTGGTATTGACTGTCTATGAGGTGCGCCAGGTGCTGGAGCGGCTGGATGGTGAGGTTTGGCTCCTGTGTAGCCTGCTCTATGGCACAGGGATGCGTTTGATGGAGGCAGTGCGTTTGCGCATCAAGGATGTGGATTTTTCCCGGCACGAAATCCTCATTCGTGACGGCAAAGGCATGAAGGATCGCGTCACCATGCTGCCGCAGCGCTTGGAGCAGGCACTGCGAAATCACCTTGCAGTGGTGAAGGCTCTGCACCAGGCGGAGTTGGCGAAAGGGCGTGGCGATGTATGGTTGCCCTTTGCCCTGGCGCGCAAATATCCCAATGCACCTCGTGAGCTGGGCTGGCAGTACGTCTTTCCGGCTGCCGGGCTTTCGGTCGACCCGCGTTCCGGGGCCGTACGGCGTCATCACCTGGACGAGAAGCGTGTGCAGCGCAACCTCAAGCGCGCTGCTAGGGAGGCAGGCATCGTAAAGCCCATTTCACCGCATACCCTGCGCCATTGTTTCGCGACTCATTTGCTGGAAGCTGGTCAGGACATTCGTACGGTGCAGGAACTGCTCGACCACTCAGACGTGAAAACCACCATGATCTACACCCATGTGCTCAATCGAGGTGGTCTGGCGGTATTGAGTCCTTTGGATCGCTAGGCTTTGTACGAAAAGTGCCTGCGCTCGGTGATGCTTCGTTAAAAACGGGCTGGAACGCCAGCCCGGTCGAATGCTCATTTACAGCTCGTAAACTCGATTGCGAGCCCAGTCCGTTCCTCACCTGTTTTTGCGGGGCCGCCATCGGTATCGCCTGACCTTCGCTCGACGACTTTTCGTACACACCCTAAGCACATATTCCATTTACTACTTGTTTCGGGCTGCTGACTGAACTTTTCAGTTTTGCTACGGTCTTGCCCTCGTCCGGGCGTGTGCTTTCTGCGTCCGGCGTTCTTGCGGCCTGCGCTCTCGCGATGGTTTCGCTGAGCGCAGTGCCCTTCGCGACGGTGAGAGGCCATGATCGATATAAGAAACCTGACCAAGCGTTTTGCGCAGCACACGGCAGTCGATGACTTGTCGTTTCAGGTCCAGCCAGGGGAAGTGCTGGGCTTTCTCGGCCCCAACGGGGCCGGCAAATCCACCACCATGAAAATGCTCACCGGTTTTCTCGCGCCGACTTCCGGCACCGCGAGCATCCTCGGCTGCGATATCCAGACCCAGACGCTCAAGGCCCAGCGGCAGATCGGTTATCTGCCGGAAGGCGCGCCTTGCTACGGCGATATGACGGTGCGCGGCTTTCTCGACTTTATCGCCGAGGTACGCGGTTTTCGTGGCGCCGAGAAGAAATTGCGCGTGCAGCGTGCGGTGGAGCAGGTGGAGCTGGAAAAGGTGCTGGAGCAGAGCATCGAGACGTTGTCCAAGGGCTTCAAGCGCCGCGTCGGCCTGGCCCAGGCGATTTTGCATGATCCGCGCGTGCTGATCCTCGACGAGCCCACCGATGGCCTCGACCCCAACCAGAAGCACCAGGTGCGCCAGCTGATCCAGGGATTGGCCCGCGACAAGATCGTGATCATTTCCACCCATATCCTCGAAGAAGTCACGGCGTTGTGCACCCGCGCAGTAGTGATCGCTCAGGGCCGGCTGCTGGCCGATGGCACGCCGCTGGAGCTGGAGAGCCGTTCGCGCTACCACCAGGCGGTGACGCTGGTGGCCGATGAGGCGCTCGACCAGGCTGCTCTTGCGGCGCTGCCAGGCGTCGCCGGTGTCGAGGAGAACGCCCGTGAGCACAGCCTGAGCGTGCTGGCGCAGCCGGGCGAAGTGATCTTCCCGCAGGTCAATGCGCTGATTGCCGAGCGCGGTTGGAAGGTGCGCGAACTCAATGTGGAACGCGGTCGGCTCGATGAAGTGTTCCGCACGCTGACCCGGGGAGAGCAGCCATGACCCAGTTGCCCGTGATCTTCAAGCGCGAGCTGGCGAGCTATTTCGCCACGCCGCTGGCTTATGTGTTCATCGTCATCTTCCTAGTGCTGTCCGGGGTGTTCACTTTCTATCTGGGCGGTTTCTTCGAGGGCGGCCAGGCCAATCTTTCCGCCTTTTTCAACTTCCACCCCTGGCTCTATCTGTTCCTGGTGCCGGCCATTGCCATGCGCCTGTGGGCGGAGGAGCGCAAGTCCGGCTCCATCGAGCTGCTGATGACCCTGCCGATCACCCGCTTCGAGGCGGTAACCGGCAAGTTCCTGGCGGCCTGGGTGTTCGCCGGCATCGCGTTGCTGCTGACTTTTCCGATGATAATCACGGTCAACTACCTGGGTGAGCCGGACAACGGCGCCATCGTCACCGGCTACATCGGCAGCTGGCTGCTGGCCGGCGCCTATCTGGCCATCGGCTCGTGCATGTCGGCACTGAGCAAGAATCAGGTGATCGCCTTCATTCTCGCGGTCAGTGCCTGCTTCCTGTTCATCGTCAGCGGCTTTCCGATGGTGCTCGACGCCTTCGCCTGGGCGCCGCAGTGGCTGGTGGACGCCATCGCCTCGCTGAGCTTCCTGGTGCGCTTCGATGCCATCAGCAAGGGCGTGATCGATCTGCGCGACCTGCTGTATTTCCTCTCGCTGATCGCCGGCTGGCTGACTGCCACTGCCGTGGTCATCGACCTGAAGAAAGCCGACTGAAGGAATGCGCCCATGAAAAAGCTGATCTATTCCGGCGCCGGGTTGCTGCTGATCGCGGTGGCCTTTTTCGCCTTCAACCTGCTGGCCGGCCTGGGTCTGGGCGGTGCACGCCTGGACCTGACCGAGCAGAAGCTCTACACCATCTCAGGCGGCACCCAGCAGATCCTTGGTGAGCTGGACGAGCCGATCGACCTGTACTTCTTCTACTCGGACAAGGTGGCCAAGGACCTGCCGGCGCTGCGCACCTATGCCCAGCGCGTGGAGGAGATGCTCAAGGCCTACCAGGCCCAGGCGAATGGCAAGATCCGCCTGCACATCATCGACCCCGAGCCGTTCTCCGAGGACGAGGACAAGGCGGCCGAATTCGGCCTGCAGGGCATCCCCCTGCAGCAGGGCGGCGACTCGATCTACTTCGGCCTGGCCGGCAGCAACGGCCAGGACGACACCCAGGTGATCCCGTTCTTCGCCCTGGATCAGGAGGAGCACCTGGAATACGAGCTGAGCCGCCTGGTGCAGACCCTGGCCAAGTCGGAGCTGCCGGTGGTTGGCGTGCTCTCCGGGCTGCCGATGACCGGCGGTTTCGACATGATGGCGCGGCAGCCGACGCCACCGTGGATGGTGCTGGAGCAGGTGCGCCAGTTGTTCCAGATCGAGCAGCTCAAGAGTGACGTCGACCTGATCCCCGAGAATGTCTCGGTGCTGTGGCTGGTGCATCCGAAGAACCTGCCCGAGCAGACCCTGTATGCCATCGATCAGTTCGTGCTGCGCGGCGGCAAGTTGATGGTGTTCGTCGATCCTTACGCCGAGGCCGATACGGGTGATATGCCGGGCGAAATGGCACCGGACAGGGCCTCGAACATCGAGCCGCTGTTCAAGGCCTGGGGCTTGCGCATGGTGCCGGACAAGGTGCTCGGTGACGGTTCCTATGCCATGTCGGTCAACCGTGGTCAGGGTCAGCGTCCGGTTCGTCACGCTGCCTGGCTGAGCTTGCCGCGCAAGGCGCTGGATCAGACCGATATCGTCACGGCCGGGCTGGAGAGCGTCACTGTCGCCACCGCTGGCATCCTCGAGCCGCTGGAAGGGGCGAAGACGCGCTTTACCCCTCTGATGCAGAGCTCCGAGTACGCCATGCCCTTTGACGCGCAACGCTTCGCCATGCTCAGCAACCCCGAGGAGCTGATCCGTGAGCTGGAGCCGACCGGCGAGCGCTACGCTATCGCCGCCCGCATCGACGGCCCGGCGCAGAGCGCCTTCCCCGATGGCATCGAGGGGCGCAAGGACGGGCTCAAGCAGGCCGACAACATCAACGTCATCGCGGTGGCCGATACCGACATATTGAGCGACCGCATGTGGGTGCAGGTGCAGGACTTCTTCGGTCAGCGCATGCCGCAACCCTGGGCTGACAACGGCAGCTTCACCATCAACGCGCTGGACAACCTGAGCGGCTCCGAGGCGCTGATCAGCGTGCGTTCGCGTGGTCGCTTCAGCCGTCCGTTCGTGGTGGTCGAGGAGTTGCAGCGTGCCGCAGAACAGCGTTTCCGTGACAAGGAGCAGGCACTGCAGGCACGCCTGGCCGAGACCGAGCAGCAACTGGCGGCGCTGCAGCAAAGCGACGATCCAAACCTGGAGCTGACGCCGGAGCAGCAGGGCGCGTTGCAGCGCTTCATCCAGCAGAAGCTGGAGATTCGCAAGGAGCTGCGCGACGTGCGTTATCAGCTCAATGCCGATATCGAGGCGCTGGGCCGGGCGCTGAAGATCATCAACATCGCCCTGGTGCCCGCGCTGCTGACCCTTGGCGTGTTGGCGCTGTGGCTGTGGCGGCGCCGCCGCCGCGCTTGATGTTCACCTGTGAGAGTAGGGTGGATCACGCTTCACCGATCCACCGTTGTGGTGGATGTAAAGAGCGACATCCACCCTGCGGAGTCGTGCGTAGTCCGTAGGGTGCGCCATGCGCACCACCCTGGAAGCATCGGTGCGCACGGCGCACCCTACGTGGCTTCATCCTAGCAAGGTGCGCAGGGTGGCTCGCGCTTCATCTATCCACCGCTGTGGTGGATGCAAAGAGCGACATCCACCCTTGGGCATTCTCAACCGTGCGCGCAGTGAGCGGGCATATCGACTGGCGCCTGATCAGGTGCAGTGGCTGGCGAAGAAGTTGCGCGATCTGTTAGCCAAAAGCTCATAAAACAAGCTGTAACCCGCATATCTTCTGGGTTCGTGGCGGTTTTGAAAAAGTGCTTTTCAGTCACAATCCATGCTTTATACTCGGCCTTCGGCTGCAGCAAGAACGCGAATCGCTTGACCTGCTCCATGCTCGATTGCCGGGGGTGGCGAACGCTGAGAAGAACGTTTTTACCGAGCCGTCAAAGCGCCTTCGGGACAATAAAAACATAGCGAGTTTGGAGAAGTTGGTAATGGCAGATCGTGAGACGGGAACCGTCAAATGGTTCAATGATTCCAAGGGTTACGGGTTCATTCAGCGCGAAAGCGGCCCGGACGTATTCGTTCACTACCGCGCCATTCGCGGCGACGGCCACCGCACCCTGGTCGAAGGCCAGAAGGTCGAGTTCGGTGTGACCCAGGGCCAGAAGGGCCTGCAGGCGGAAGACGTCTCTGCGGTCTGAGCTCCAACTCGAAATACAACAAGGCCCGTCGATGACGGGCCTTGTTGTTTGTGGGCGCTGTACTTTTCAGGGCGGGGATGGCGCGGTGCGCACGGCGCACCCTACGACGATCTCGGTTTCGCCGTCGCGGTTCTGTAGTCAGATGCGGGGAAATGCCTCGGTCAGGCCCCGGATTGCATCCGGGCTACAGGCTGTCGATTCAAGGCGCCACTTTTATTCAGTACGCCAGACGATCTCGGTTTCACCATCGGCATCGACCTTGATCCAGCGGTCGGCTTCTTCATCGCTTTCATCTTCCACCCAGGTGCCGGGTGCGCAACGCACCTGCACGCCGAGTGCGGCATGGGCAGCACGGGCGCAGGCGAGGTCGTCGGCCCAGGGGGTGGCATCGCTTTCCAGGTACAGGCTGTGCCATTTGCCCACGGCTTTCGGCAGCCAGGTTACCGGCACGTCGCCGGCCTGGCACTTGAAGGTCTGGCCCTTTTGCTGCCAGTCGCTGCACGGGCCAAGGGCTTCACCCAGCCATTGCGCCACGGCATCGCGTTCGGCGTCTTTCAGGTAGATCTCGATATCGGGTTGGCGCATGGCTTCTGATCCTGAGGGCTGGTGCTCTAAGTTTTGATGATCCAATCGTAGCGGATGGCAACGGTAACTTCGAAGGACGCGGCGATCACCGCTTCACGGCGTTCGGCGCTGGCACGCCAGCCGTGTGGCGTCATGGCCAGCAGGTCGGCGCGAGCCTGGGCATCGCTCAGGTGCAGCGTAAACTCGAGGGTTTCGCTATGGGCCAGGTGCATGCCGGGCGGAATCAGCGCCAGGTGCTTCTCGTCGTCATAGTCACGCACTTCGTCGTAGAGCTTCTGCCGCAGTTCCATCAGGTGCACGCGGGTTGGGCCCATGCGCAGCAAGCCGCCGCCGGGTGCGAGCAGACGTTTGGCTTCGCTCCAGTCCAGCGGGCTGAAAACGCTGGCCAGCAGCTCGCAACTGGCATCGGCCAACGGTACGCGAGCCATGCTCGCCACCAGCCAGCTGAGGTGTGGAGTACGTTTGCACGCGCGCTTGACCGCCTCACGGGAGATGTCGAGGGCGTAGCCGTCGGCAGCGGGCAGGGCGCGGGCGATCTGTTCGGTGTAGTAACCCTCGCCGCAGCCGATATCCAGCCAGCGCGCCGGCTTGTACTCGGCTGCCAGTGCGGCCAGGCGTGCGGCCAGTGGCGCGTAGTGGCCACCGTCGAGAAAGCGCCGGCGGGCCTCGACCATGGCGGCGTTGTCGCCGGGGTCGCGGCTGTTCTTGTGCTGTACCGGCAGCAGGTTGTAGTAGCCCTGGCGCGCGCGGTCGAAGCTGTGCCGATTGCTGCAGATCAGGCCGCTGTCACTCGGCTCCAGCGACGTCTGGCAGATGGGGCAGATCAGCATGGGCGTGCAAGTCGCGTGGCGACTTCCTCCTTGAGTACCGCTCCCTCCGGGAGAAGGTGGCGCGCAGCGCCGGATGAGGGCAATGGGCGGATCAAGCTGGCTGAGGTGGCGCCTGGCATCGGACGTGACCCACCCATCATGCCAGCAACTTCACCATGGTCTGGTAGTAAACCTCGGTCAGCAGGTCCAGATCGCTGGCCAGCACGCGCTCGTTGATCTGATGGATGGTGGCGTTGACCGGGCCGAGTTCGACCACCTGGGTACCCAGGGTGGCGATGAAGCGGCCATCGGAGGTGCCGCCGCTGGTGGACGGCTTGGTGTCGCGACCGGTGATGCTCTTGATGCTGGCGGCCACGGCGTCCAGCAATTCGCCCGGCTGGGTGAGGAAGGGCAGGCCGGACAGCGCCCACTCCAGGTGGTAGTCCAGGCCGTGCTTGTCGAGGATGTTGGTGACGCGCTGCTGCAGTTCCTCGACGGTGGATTCGGTGGAGAAACGGAAGTTGAATACCGCCTTCAGCTCGCCGGGGATGACGTTGGTGGCACCAGTGCCGGCGTTGAGGTTGGACACCTGGAAGCTGGTCGGCGGGAAGTAGTCGTTGCCATGATCCCAGTGCTCGGCGGCCAGCTCGGCCAGCGCCGGAGCGGCCAGGTGGATCGGATTCTTCGCCAGGTGCGGGTAGGCGACATGGCCTTGCTTGCCGTACACGGTCAGGGTGCAGCCGAGCGAGCCGCGACGACCGTTCTTCACTACGTCACCGAGCAGGGTGGTGCTCGACGGCTCGCCAACGATGCACCAGTCCAGGCGCTCGTTGCGCTCGCGCAGGCGTTCGACCACCGCCTTGGTGCCGTGCTGGGCCGGGCCTTCTTCGTCGCTGGTGATGAGGAAGGTGATGGCGCCCTTGTGGTTCGGGTGGTCGGCGACGAAGCGCTCCACCGCGATGATCATGCTCGCCAGGCTGCCCTTCATGTCGGCCGCGCCACGGCCGCAGAGCATGCCGTCTTCATCGACACGCACGTCGAACGGTTGGTACTGCCAGGCATCCAGCGGGCCGGTGGGCACCACGTCGGTGTGGCCGGCGAAGCACAGTACCGGGCCGTCACCACCGCGCTTGGCCCAGAAATTCTCCACCTCTTCGATGCGCATGGGCTCCACCTCGAAGCCGCAGGCGGCCAGGCGGCGCATCATCAGCTCCTGGCAACCTTCGTCGACCGGGGTCACGGACGGGCGGCGGATCAGGTCGAAGGCGAGTTCCAGGGTCGGGGTGAGTGTGGCGGTCATTGCGGCTCCGGTGCGGCGGCTAGCGTGAAGGCCGGCCATATTACCGTGAAAGTCGCGCAGCGACGCCATCCTTGATGCCCTTCTCCCAGCGGGAGAAGGTGGCGCGAAGCGCCGGATGAGGGAGGGCCGTCGGGGGCCGGCGCGGCAAGCGCGTCAAAGCAAACGTCGTTACCGATCAGGTCATAAGGCGCGTCGCGCGGCGTATTCGCGATCAATGCAGCCGGCTATGACGGACCGACGGCTGACCTGTGCGGCGGGCTTGGGTGGGCAGGGTGCTATCCCTATAATGCCCGGCTTGGTTCGGAGGGTGTAATGGGTACTGACGATCAGCGATTCGGCGGCATAGCCCGGCTTTACGGCCAGGAGGGCTATCAACGACTGGCAGCGGCGCATGTGGCGGTAGTCGGCATTGGCGGCGTGGGCTCATGGGCGGCCGAGGCGCTGGCGCGTTCGGGGGTCGGCGAGATTTCCCTGTTCGACCTGGACGACGTCTGCATCACCAACACCAATCGCCAGGTGCACGCCATCGAAGGCGCGGTGGGCAAGGCCAAGGTCGACGAGATGGCGGCGCGCATCCGCGCCATCAATCCGGCCTGCGTGGTGCACGCGGTGGCGGATTTCGTCACCCGCGAAACCATGGCCGAGTACATCACCGAGCAGCTCGACGGGGTGATCGACTGCATCGACAGCGTGCCCGCCAAGGCGGCGCTGATCGCCTGGTGCAAGCGGCGCAAGATTCAGATCGTCACCACCGGCGGCGCGGGTGGGCAGGTCGACCCGACGCAGATTCAGGTCACCGACCTGAACAAGACCTTCAACGACCCGCTGGCGGCCAAGGTGCGCAGCATGTTGCGCCGCGACTATGGCTTTTCGCGTACGCCGGGGCGCACCTACAGCGTGCCCTGCGTGTTTTCCACCGAGCAATTGCGCTATCCCAAGCCGGACGGCACGGTTTGTCAGGCCAAGGGTTTCGTGGGTGAGGGTGTGAAGCTGGACTGCGCTGGCGGTTTCGGCGCGGTGATGATGGTCACCGCCAGCTTCGGCATGGCCGCTGCGGCCAAGCTGGTAGACAAACTGGTAGCCGGCGCCCGTCGTCCGGCAGAGCGCCAATCGACAACTTGAGAAACGCCCGGGCGCGGCGTTTGACTATGCTGGGCGAAGGGAGAGGTTGCAGTAGCCGACAGGGAGACGTCGAACATGACCCGTATCAGAGGTGATTTGTGTCGTACCTGTTTTGTAGCGTCGCACTGAGAAGACGCTGGGCACGGATGCTCGCCTCCCTGATGCTGCCTGTTTTGCTGGTAGCCCTGGAGCCCGTTCAGGCCGAGGCGCGAAAGCTGCGTATCGGTACCGGCGACTGGGCGCCTTATGTCGATCAGGAGCGCAGTGATGGTGGCGCTCTGGCGCGACTGATCAGCGCAGTGTTCGCTGAAGAGGGTTACCAGGTCGAGTTCATCTTCCATCCCTGGGACCGCAACGTACTGATGCTGCAGCAGGGCCAGTTGCACGCGATCATGCCCTATAGCTGCAGCCCCAGTCGGCTCAATTACGGCATTTGTAGCGACCCGCTGGTGCGTGGGGAGATCGTCCTGTTCTATCGTCGCGATCAGGCGTTCGACTGGACCTCGGTCGAGGACTTGCTGAAGTATCACATCGGCACGACCCTGGGTTACTCCTATGGCCCGGCGTTCGACGAGGCGTTGCAGGCCGGCCGCTTGAGCGTCGAGCAGAATGGCAAGGAGGACACCAGCTTTCGTCTTCTCGAATTGGGCCGTATCGACCTGCATCCTCAGGACCGTGCTGTCGGCTATGCAATGTTGAGTCGTTTGTTTCCGGAAGATGGCGGTAATATCGTGCATCATCCGCGTCAGTTGAATGTCGAGCCGCTGCGTTTGCTATTTCGCAAGGGCGATCCTGAGAGCGCCAAGCTGCTGCGCGTGTTCAATGCCAGGCTGCGTGACTTTGCCCGGCGTGGTGACCTGCAGCGTCTACAGCAGGCGCTTAATTCAGGTAACGCCGATGACTGGAAACCCAGTCCCTTGGCCCAGGCCGGGCGGGACTGAACCGCACCTACCTCCTCCTCCAAGAGTTTTCTGCATGCTCAATAACGATGTACTGCGCAGCCTGCGCTACCTGCTGGATGTCAGCGATGGCAAGCTGGAAGAGCTTTGCCGGTTGGCGGACTATCCCGTCGAGCCGGGTCTGATCCCGGCCTGTCTGCTGCATGAGGACGAGCCCGGTTATCGTTCCTGCAGCGATGTGCTGCTGGCTCACGTGCTCGAAGGTCTGGTGTTCCACAAACGTGGCAAGGACGATAGTCGGCCGCGCCTGGCGGTGGAAAAACGCCTGAGTAACAACCTGATCCTGAAGAAGCTGCGCGTGGCCTTCGAGCTGCGTGACGACGATATCCAGGTGATTCTGCAATTGGCTGACCTGCCGATGACCAAGACCGAGCTCAGCGCTCTGTTTCGCGCGCCGGGTCACAAGCATTTTCGCGAGTGCGGCGACCAGATCCTGCGCAATTTTCTGCGCGGGCTGACGCTACGCGAGCGGGGCTGACCCCCGCTGCACATTGCCTGGGGATGTTCTGAAAAAGCAGTGTTCGTCACTCCCGCGAATGCGGGATACCAGGAAATCCGCAGGTCCTGGATTCCCGCCAGCGCGGGGATGACGGCTTTTTCAGAGATTCCCTAGATGATTTCGGAGGTTGGCCGCTGCCGGCGGCGCGGGACCAGCAATATGCCCAGGGCCACTCCCAGAAAACTGGTCAGCAGATCCCCTGCGATGGCGCCTGCGCTTTCCCAACCAGTCTCAGGCAATAGGCAGTCGTAGCTGACGCTGGTGAGCGCAGCGGATTGCACGGGTTGCTGATCCAGCGGTTGTCCCAGGTTGTACTGGGGTATGGCAGCCCACTCGTCATGGATACGCTGCGTTTCTTCTGGGCTGCATAGATTGCTGTAAAAACTGATGCTGCCAAGAGCTATCAAGCCGAACGCGACCAAGCTGCTGCTGACGAGGCGCCGATTCGGAGCGATCAGCGCCAGGCAAATCCCGGCAAGCAGACCGGACAAGAGCAGGATCAAGATGAAGGGATGCATCGGCAGCACCTCGTAGAGGGCATCCGGCAGAAATGCCAGTATTCCTCCAAGCAACTGTGGGCCGAAGTAAACCAAGGCGATGCTGAGCAGGGCGGCTAGCCCTACGCGGATAAAGACAGGCATGACTCGCTCCATGAGTTCGGGGGGAGGCGAGCATACATCATCGACGCCGGGCGAGACGGAACCTGCTTCTAGCTTTCTTGCGCCAGCTCGCGCATACGCTGCAGCACCGCATTGAGACCATTGCTGCGTGACGGCGAGAGCTGCCGTTGCAGGCCCAACTGGTTGAACCAGTCGACCAGGTCGAGCGCTGCCAGTTTGTCACCGCTAAGCCCATCGACCCGGGCCAGCAGTACGGCAAGCAAGCCGCGCAGTAGACGAGCTTCGCTGCCAGCACGGAAATGCCAGATGCCATCCTGGTTTTCTGCCACCAGCCAGACCAGGCTCTCGCAGCCATGCACGCGGTGCTCATCGACGCGTTCGGCATCACTCAATGGCTCCAGACGCTCGCCCCATTGCATCAGCAGGCGCGCGCGCTGCTCCCAGCCTGAGCAGGCGCTGAAGGCGCCGAGCGCTTGTTGGGCGGCAGGCGGCAGGTTCATCGAGAAGCTCTCCAGATGCCCGTAGGAGCGGCTTCAGCCGCGATGCTCCGGTTGCCAATATTCGCGGCTGAAGCCGTTCCTACGACGAACCATTGGCCGCGCTTCATCGCAGCAGCTCCAGGGCGTTATCCAGGGCGCTGAAGAATCGCTGCAGATCCTCGCCGTCGTTGTACAGGCCGAGCGAGACGCGAATCGCACCACTCAGGCCGAGGCCTTTCATCAGTGGCATGGCGCAGTGATGCCCGGCGCGCACGGCGATACCCTGTTCGGTCAGCAAGTGGGCCAGGTCGGCGTTGTGCACGGTCTCGACGCAGAAACTGGCCAGGGCCAACTGCGGCACGCCCAGCAGGCGAACACCGTCACGCGCTTGCAGGCCGGCCAGCAGTTCGGCATGCAGAGCCGCTTCATGCTGACTCACGGCCAGGTGATCCTGGCTGCCCAACCAATCCAGTGCAGCGCCCAGGGCGATGACCGCAGAAACCGCTGGTGTGCCGGCCTCGAAACCCAGTGGCGCAGGGCGAAAGCGCGCCTCGTGGTAGTCGGCATCGAGCACCATCTCGCCACCGAATTGCCAGTGCTGCAATTTGCCCAACGCTTCGCGGCGCCCATAAAGCAGCCCGACGCCATCTGGGCCGTAGAGCTTGTGCGACGAACACACGTAGAAGTCGCAGCCCAGCGCCTGCATGTCATGACGACCATGCACCGCGCCCTGGGCGCCGTCGACCACGCTGAGTGCGCCTTGCGTGCGGGCCAGGCTCAGCAGCTCGCTCAGCGGTTGCCAGCACCCGAGTACGTTGGACAGCTGCGAAACCGCCAGCAAGCGGGTGCGCGGGCCGATCAGGCGAGCCGCTTGCTGCAGATCGATGCTGCCGGTGCTATCCAGCGGCAATACCAGCAACTCGAGATTGCGCCGCCTGGCCAGTTGCTGCCAGGGCAGCAGATTGGCGTGGTGCTCCAGCGCGCTGACGACGATTTGCTCGCCAGGCTGCAGCAGATGCTCCAGGCCATAGGCAAGCAGGTTCAGTGATTCGGTACTGCCACGGGTAAAGATGATCTCCTCGGCGCTGGCCGCGTTCAGCCACTGCGCGGTCTTGCTGCGTGTCGCCTCGAATGCGCGGGTGGCACGTTCGCCCGGCAGGTGCTGGGCACGGTGCACATTGGCCACGCCGCTGCTCAGATAGGCGAGCAGAGCGTCCAGCACCGCCTGCGGTTTCTGCGCAGTGGCGGCGCTGTCCAGATAGGTCTGGCCTTCGGCTTCGAGGGCGAGAATGCCGGGGAAGTCGGCACGCCAGGGGGAGATCAGTGACATGAGGAGCCTATCCCGTAGGGTGCGCCATGCGCACCGGATCGCATGGCTGAGCGGTGCGCACGGCGCACCCTACGTGGGATCAGTTGTGGGCGTGCAGGGCTTCGTTCAGCTCAATAGCCGACTTGTGGGTCTTGCACTCCACGGCGCCGGTCAGCGAGTTGCGACGGAACAGCAGATCCGGCTGACCCGCCAGGTCGCGCGCCTTGACCACCTTGACCAGGGCGTTGCCTTCGTCGAGCAGGTTCACCTTGGTGCCGGCGGTGATGTAGAGGCCGGCTTCGACGGTGTTGCGGTCGCCCAGCGGGATGCCGATACCGGCGTTGGCACCGATCAGGCAGCCTTCGCCGACGCTGATGATGATGTTGCCGCCGCCGGACAGAGTGCCCATGGTCGAGCAGCCGCCGCCCAGGTCCGAACCCTTGCCGACGAATACGCCAGCGGAAACGCGGCCTTCGATCATGCCCGGGCCTTCGGTGCCGCCGTTGAAGTTGACGAAACCTTCGTGCATCACGGTGGTGCCTTCACCGATATAGGCACCCAGGCGCACGCGGGCGCTGTCGGCGATACGCACGCCGGCCGGCACCACGTAGTCGGTCATTTTCGGGAACTTGTCCACCGAGAACACTTCCAGCAGCTCGCCCTTCAGGCGGGCTTCCAGCTGGCGCTCGGCCAGCTCAGCGAGGTCGACGGCGCCCTGGCTGGTCCAGGCGACGTTGGGCAGCAGCGGGAAGATGCCGGCCAGGCTCAGACCGTGCGGCTTGACCAGGCGATGCGACAGCAGGTGCAGCTTGAGGTAGGCCTCCGGGGTGCTGGTCAGCGCGGCATCTTCAGCCAGGAAGGTGGCGACCAGCGGGTTGTGGCTTTCGGCCAGGCGGGTCAGCAGCGCCGCTTGAGCAGCGTCCACGCCTTTCAGCGCTTCGGCCAGGTCAGCGGCCTGTGTGCTGGTGAAGGCGATGGCCTGGTTGCCGCCCTGGTAGCCGAGCTTCTCGGCGGCCTTGGCCACCAGCTCGCTGGCCGGGTTGAGCAGCGGCTGGGCGTAGAAGACTTCCAGCCAGTTGCCCTGGCGGTTCTGGGTGCCAACACCAAAGGCGATGCTGTAAAGGGAGGTGCTCATTAGATGGGGTTCCTTGCAACGAAATCGGGTGAGAGTGATCAGGCCAGCGCGGCTTGGTAGTTATCCGGCTTGAAGCCGACCAGGGTCTTGTCGCCCAGATCGAGTACCGGGCGCTTGATCATCGAGGGTTGGGCCAGCATCAGTTCGATGGCCTTGGCCTGGTCGAGATCGGCTTTTTGCGCGTCTTCCAGCTTGCGGAAGGTGGTACCGGCACGGTTCAGGACGGTCTGCCAGCCATGCTCGTTGCACCACTCTTCCAGGTTTGCACGGTCGATTCCGACGCTCTTGTAGTCGTGAAAGGCATAGTCGACCTGGTGTTCATCGAGCCAGGTTCTGGCCTTTTTCATGGTGTCGCAGGCCTTGATGCCATACAGGACGTAACTCATTGATCTTCCTCTGATGAGTGGCGTGCCGGAAGGTCCGGAAAATACGGCGGGCCATTATGCCACGTCGCGTCCTGACGTGGCGGCGGCAGTCGCTGCGATGTGTTACAGGGCCGGCACTCGCCAGCTAGCGGCGATAACAGATACGCGTAGCCCGGATGCAATCCGGGGATAGCCGGCATACGGCTTCCCGGATTGCATCCGGGCTACGGGGTCGAAAGCTCGCGGCTAAAGCCTCTCCTGCAAGCCAAGTAGCTGTGGGAGGGGCTTTAGCCGCGACAGTTGAAGTGGCTCAGGCGTTGCGAATGAAGCGGGCGATGCGCTCGGCGGCCTCGATGCACTCGGCCAGTGGCGCCACCAGCGCCATGCGCACGCGGCCGGCGCCCGGGTTGACGCCGTTCACTTCACGCGACAGGTACGAGCCAGGCACCACAGTGACGTGCTCGGTGGCGAACAGGTCGCGGGTGAACAAGGTGTCGTCACCCGGTGTGCGTGCCCACAGGTAGAAGCCGCCATCGGGGCGCTGCACGTCCATCACCGGGGCCAGGATGTCCAGCACGGCAGCGAACTTCTCGCGGTACAGGTCGCGGTTGCTGCGTACATGCGCTTCGTCATTCCAGGCGGCAACGCTGGCCAACTGGGTTTGTACCGGCATGGCGCAGCCGTGGTAGGTGCGGTACAGCAGAAAGTGCTTGAGGATGCTGGCGTCGCCGGCGACGAAGCCCGAGCGCAGACCCGGCAGGTTGGAGCGCTTGGACAGGCTATGGAACACCACGCAACGGGCGAAATCGCTACGGCCCAGTTCGGCGCAGGCGCTGAGCAGGCCGGGCGGTGGTGCGTCCTCATCGAAATACAGTTCGCTGTAGCACTCGTCGGCGGCGATGACGAAGTCATGCTCGTCGGCCAGGGCGATCAGCTTCTTCAGCGTCTGCACCGGGATCAGTGCGCCGGTGGGGTTGCCTGGCGAGCAGAGGAACAGAATCTGACAGCGCTTCCAGATCTCGGCCGGCACGGCATCGAAGTCCGGATTGAAGCCATGGGCTTCCAGACACGGCAGGTAGTGCGGCTCGGCGCCGGCGAGGAACGCTGCGCCTTCGTAGATCTGATAGAAGGGGTTGGGGCTGACCACCAGGCCCTTGGCGTTGCGGTCGACCACCGCCTGGGTGAAGGCGAACAGGGCTTCGCGCGTGCCATTGACCGGCAGCACATGGCGCGCGGCATCCAGCCAGCCAGTCGGCACGCCAAAGCGGCGTTCGCACCAGTTGGCGATGCTCTGGCGCAGCTCCGGCAAGCCCAGGGTGGTCGGGTAGACGGCGAGCTTGTCGAGATTGGCGGTCAGCGCCTGGCCGACGAACTCGGGCGAGCGATGCTTGGGTTCACCGATGGACAGGGCAATCGGGCGCTTGTCGGCGGCCGGCTGCACGCTGCCGAGCAGTTCGCGCAGTTTCTCGAAAGGGTAGGGCTGGAGCTGGTCGAGGGCTGGATTCATCGTTATCTCGCGTACTTCGGAAAACGGGGCGGCGCAATCATATGTTGATCTGCAGGGTTTGCGGCTGAGCGCTGGGCTCGGACAGGCGGCGGACGATGGTTTCCTGCAGGCGCGCGCAGAGTTCGGGGTCGGACAGTGGCTGGTTGTTGGCGTCGGTGACGAAGAATACGTCCTCGACGCGCTCGCCGAGGGTGGCGATCTTGGCGTTCTGCAGCGACAGGTCGTATTCGAGGAAGATTCGCCCGATCCGCGCCAGCAGGCCGGGCCGATCCGGTGCGGTCAGTTCGAGGATGGTCACCGGGCGCTGCGCGTCGTTGTGGATGGTCACCTGCGGCGCGAAGGCGAAGTGCTTGAGCTGGCGCGGTACACGGCGCTGGATGATGGTCGGGTAGTCGTCCGGGTTCTTCAGCGCTTCGATCAGGCCTTCGCGAATCTGCTGGATGCGTGCCGGGTTGTTGCCGATCGAGCCGCCGTCGGCATCCAGTACCACGTAGGTATCGAGGGTGAACTGGCTGGTGGAGGTGATGATCCGCGCGTCGTGAATGTTCAGGTTGAGCTGGCTCATCGCGGCCACGGTCACGGCGAAGAAGTCGTGCTGGTCCGGTGCGTAGATGAAGATCTGCGTGCCGCCCTCGAACTCGCGCTGGGTGGTTTCCTTCATCAGCACCAGCGGGCCGCCATCGTTGGGGTGCTGAAGAATGGCATCGGTATGCCAGGCCACGTCGGTGGCGGTGTGGCGAAGGAAGTAGTCGTCGCCGAGCTGGCTCCACAGTTGTTCGGCATCGTCCGGGTCGGTGCCGCCACGTACCAGGGTGTCCAGGGCCGCGCTCTGGGTCTGGCGAATCTGCTCTTCACGATCCAGCGGGTTTTCCAGGCCACGGCGCAGGGCGCGCTTGGTCTCGGTGTAGAGCTGGCGCAGCAGGCTGGCGCGCCAGGAGTTCCAAAGGCTGGGGTTGGTGGCGTTGATGTCGGCCACAGTCAGCACGTAGAGGTAGTCCAGGTGGGTCTGGTCGCCAACGAACTGGGCGAAATCGTGAATCACCTGTGGGTCGGAAAGGTCCTTGCGCTGGGCGGTGGTGGACATCACCAGGTGGTGTTGCACCAGCCAGACGATCAGTGCGCTGTCCCAGGCTGGCAGGTGATGACGGCGGGCGAAGGCTTCGGCGTCCACCGCGCCCAGTTCCGAGTGATCACCACCGCGGCCCTTGCCGATGTCGTGATACAGGCCGGCGAGGTAGATCAGCTCCGATTTGGGCAGTCTTTCGATCAGCTTGCTGGCCAGCGGGAATTTCTCCGCCAGCTCCGGCCAGCGGAACTTGCGCAGGTGCTTGATCAGGTTGAGCGTGTGCGCGTCGACCGTGTAGATGTGGAACAGGTCGTGCTGCATTTGCCCGACGATATGGCCGAACTCCGGCAGGTAACGGCCGAGAATGCCGTAGCGGTTCATCCGGCGCAGGTTGCGGTGAATGCCTTCCTTGCACTTGAACAGTTCGATGAACAGGCTGGTGTTGCGGATGTCCTTGCGGAACTCGTCATCGATCAGGTGGCGGCTGTCGCGCAACAGGCGGATGCTGTCGGCGCGTACACCTTTGATTTCCGGGTGCTGCGCCATCAGCACGAAAATCTCGATGATGGCGAAGGGCGTGCGCTTGAATACGTTCGGGTGGGTGACTTCGATGTAGCCGTCGCGCACCTGGAAACGGCTGTTCAGCGGCGTGGCCTGGCCGCTTTCGCCGGCGCGCAGGATGACTTCCTCGAAGTGCTGGTTGATCAGGTCCGACAGCTCGGAAATCCCCATCACCACGCGGTAGTACTTCTGCATGAAGTGTTCGATGCTGCGTTTGCCTTCGCCGTCCTGATAGCCGAACAGGGCGGCGATCTTCACCTGGTAATCGAACAGCAGGCGGTCCTCGGCGCGCCCGGCCAGCATGTGCAGGGCGTAGCGCACTTTCCACAGAAACTCCTGGCTGGAGGAGAGCAGGGCGTATTCGCTTTCCAGCAGGAAGCCGTGGCTGACCAGGGCCTGCAGATTGAGCGTGCCGAACTGTCGGCGCGCCACCCAGAGCACGGTCTGGATATCGCGCAGGCCGCCAGGTGAGCCCTTGACGTTGGGTTCGAGGTTGTACTCGGTGTCGTTGTACTTGCCGTGTCGCGCCTTGCGTTCCTCGCGCTTGGCCAGATAGAAGTGCTTGCTCGGCCACATGGCGTCGGTGCTGGTCACCTGCTGCATGCGCTGGCGCAGGTGCTCCGGGCCGGCGATGGTGCGGCTTTCCATCAGGTTGGTGATCACCGTCAGGTCGGCGCGCGCCTCTTCGGCGCATTCGTCGACCGAGCGCACGCTCTGGCCGACTTCCAGGCCTATGTCCCAGAGCAGGGTGAGAAAGCCTTCGATGGGCTCGCGAAAGATTTCGTGATCACTGCTGTCGAGCAGGATCAGCAGGTCGATATCGGAATAGGGATGCAGCTCACCGCGGCCGTAGCCGCCAACGGCGAGCAGGGCGATGTCGGCATCTTCACTCCAGGTGAAGCGTTTCCAGGCTTCCTGCAGGATCTGATCGACGAACCAGGCGCGGTCTTCGACCAGGCGGCGAATGTCGCGACCGGCTCGAAAGCGCGCATCCAGCACGTCATGCGCGCCGCGGATGGCCTTCTTGAATGCAGCGATGGGGCTGGATTTCAGGGCCAGCTCGGCCTGGAACTGACCACGGTCAAACAGTTCGGGGTCCATCTGCGGCATGCAGTTGCCTTCCTTATATAAGGTGGGGTGCGCTGTGCGCACCACAAGCTTCAATGGTGCGCACGGCGCACCCTACGGATCGCGGTCAGGCCGAGGTGCGCGGCAGGGTGTCATCGCTGCGCAGGGTCAGGATCTCATAGCCGTCAGCGGTGACCAGCACGGTGTGCTCCCATTGCGCCGACAGCTTGCGGTCCTTGGTGATGGCGGTCCAGCCGTCGCCGAGCAGGCGGGTTTCCGGGCGACCCTGGTTGATCATCGGCTCGATGGTGAAGGTCATGCCTTCCTTGAGCTCCATACCGGTGCCGGCCTTGCCGTAGTGCAACACCTGCGGCTCTTCATGGAATACCGCGCCGATGCCATGGCCGCAGTATTCGCGGACCACGGAGAAACCGTTCTTTTCCGCGTGCTTCTGGATGACTTCGCCGATATCGCCCAGGCGGGTGCCGGGTTTGACCAGCTCGATGCCTTTATACATGCATTCCTGGGTGACCTTGGCCAGGCGCTCGGCCCACTCGGCAACCTTGCCGACCATGAACATCTTGCTGGTATCGCCGTGGTAGCCGTCCTTGATCACGGTGACGTCGATGTTCAGCACGTCGCCGTCTTTCAGCGGCTTGTCATTGGGGATGCCGTGGCACACCACATGGTTGATCGAGGTGCAGATCGACTTGGGGAAGCCCTTGTAATTGAGCGGTGCGGGAATGGCCTGCTGCACGTTGACGATATAGTCGTGGCAGATGCGGTCGATTTCCTCGGTGGTGACGCCTGGCTTGACGTGTTCACCGATCATCTCCAGCACTTCGGCGGCCAGACGGCCGGCCACGCGCATTTTCTCGATTTCTTCGGCGGATTTGATGGTGACGGTCATATGAAGCTCTCGGGCACGAACGGAAAGGGCGATATATTAGCAGCTTCACCGTGCCAGCCCCAAAGGCGCTGCAACCGCTGCGAGGCGTTACTGCGTTGTTTGCCAGCTTTTGTAGCTTGAGCCGGCTTTGTGTGGTATAAAACGCGCCGCTTTACGGGCACTAAGCCCGAAAGCTCAAACCCACACACGTATCGACACGGTTTCCTGGGTGCCTTTCGACAAGTTCGAGGGTTGGAAGCTGGGATACGTGGAGGCCTAACCCGACTTATCAAGGAACTACCATGTCCCAAGTCAACATGCGCGATATGCTGAAGGCCGGTGTGCACTTCGGCCACCAGACCCGTTACTGGAACCCGAAAATGGGCAAGTACATTTTCGGCGCGCGTAACAAGATTCACATCATCAACCTCGAAAAAACCCTGCCGATGTTCAACGAAGCCCAGGCTTTCGTTGAGAAGCTGGCTGCTGGCAAGAACAAGATCCTGTTCGTCGGCACCAAGCGTTCCGCTGGCAAGATCGTTCGCGAAGAAGCTGCTCGTTGCGGCTCGCCGTTCGTCGATCACCGCTGGTTGGGCGGCATGCTGACCAACTACAAGACCATCCGCGCCTCGATCAAGCGTCTGCGTGAGCTGGAAGTTCAGTCCCAGGACGGTACTTTCGCCAAGCTGACCAAGAAAGAAGCCCTGATGCGTACCCGTGATCTGGAAAAACTGGATCGCAGCCTGGGTGGTATCAAGGACATGGGCGGTCTGCCGGACGCTCTGTTCGTGATCGACGTTGACCACGAGCGCATTGCTATCACCGAAGCCAACAAGCTGGGCATCCCGGTTATCGGCATCGTCGATACCAACAGCAGCCCGGAAGGCGTTGACTACATCATCCCGGGTAACGACGACGCCATCCGCGCCATCCAGCTGTACATGGGTGCCATGGCCGACGCCGTGATCCGTGGTCGCAGCAATGCTGGCGGCGGCACTGAAGAGTTCGTCGAAGAAGCCGCGGCTGCCGAGAGCGCCGAAGGCTAAGCGGTAACGCAAAGCATCTAGCGTTACGCGCTGTGCAAGAAGGGGGCTAAGCCCCCTTTTTGCCACTCACAGATTTGATCGCCCGCCATGCGGGTGAATGGTTGAAGACCTACCGAGAGGATTTTCAAGATGGCAGAGATTACTGCAGCCCTGGTTAAAGAACTGCGCGAGCGTACTGGCGAAGGCATGATGGATTGCAAAAAGGCCTTGACCAAGGCTGGCGGCGACATCGAAAAAGCCATCGATGACATGCGCGCCTCCGGCGCCATCAAGGCCGCCAAAAAGGCTGGCAACGTTGCAGCTGAAGGCGCTATTGCCGTCAAGGCCGACGGTCAGGCCGCGGTCCTTATCGAAGTCAACTCGCAGACCGACTTCCTGGCTCTGCAGGACGACTTCAAGAACTTCGTCACCAGCAGTGTGGACAAGGCATTCGCCGACAAGCTGACCGACGTCGCTCCGCTGATCGAGGCTCAGGAAGCCGAGCGTACCGCTCTGGTTGCCAAAGTAGGCGAAAACGTCAACATCCGTCGCCTTGTGCGCGTTGAGGGTGACGTTGTCGGTTCCTACCTGCACGGCAACAAGATTGGTGTTGCCGTTGTCCTGAAAGGCGGCGACGTCGAGCTGGCCAAAGACATCGCGATGCACGTTGCTGCAAGCAACCCGGAGTTCCTGTTGCCCAGCGACGTTTCGGCTGAAGCAATCGAGCGCGAGAAGGCTGTCTTCCTGCAATTGAACGAAGAGAAGCTCAAGGGCAAGCCTGCCGATATCGCCGAGAAGATGGTTGCCGGCCGTATCTCCAAGTTCCTGGCAGAAGCCAGCCTGGTTGAGCAGGCGTTCGTCAAGAACCCTGAGATCAAGGTCGGTGAGCTGGCCAAGAAAGCCGGCGCAGAAATCGTTTCCTTCACTTACTTCAAAGTAGGCGAAGGCATCGAGAAGCCGGTCGACAACTTTGCTGAAGAAGTTGCTGCCCAGCTGGCCGCCAGCAAGCAGTAATCGGTTTTTCGGCATGTGCCCCAAAGAGGCTGCCCGTTTACGCGGGCGGCCTCTTTGCCGAATAAGGGGTGACGAATAAAGTATCGGTCGTTTCAACGAACGGCCGTTGGCGCTGTCGAAGTGCCGGATAACTGCAGCCCTCAGAGGCGCTGCTGACGAATTTCATATCGCCGCAGGAGAGACTTGCAATGGCTCAGCAGACAACTGGTCGCCAACCTCGCTACAAACGCATTCTGCTCAAACTTAGCGGCGAAGCCCTGATGGGCTCGGAAGATTTCGGCATCGATCCCAAGGTGCTCGATCGCATGGCGCTGGAAGTCGGCCAACTGGTCGGTATCGGCGTGCAGGTTGGCCTGGTGATCGGTGGTGGCAACCTGTTCCGTGGCGCGGCGCTGTCCGCTGCCGGCATGGATCGCGTCACCGGCGACCACATGGGCATGCTGGCCACCGTGATGAACGCGCTGGCCATGCGTGATGCGCTGGAGCGCTCAAACATCCCGGCCATCGTCATGTCGGCGATCTCCATGGTCGGCGTGACCGATCACTATGACCGCCGCAAGGCCATGCGCCACCTGAAGACCGGTGAGGTGGTGATTTTCGCTGCTGGCACCGGCAACCCCTTCTTTACCACCGATTCGGCTGCCTGCCTGCGCGCCATCGAAATCGATGCGGACGTGGTACTGAAGGCGACCAAGGTCGATGGCGTGTACACTGCCGACCCGTTCAAGGACCCGCATGCCGAGAAGTTCGAGCGCCTGACCTATGACGAGGTGCTCGATCGCAAGCTGGGCGTGATGGATCTGACCGCCATCTGCCTGTGCCGCGATCACAACATGCCGCTGCGGGTTTTCAACATGAACAAGCCCGGCGCACTGCTTAACGTTGTAGTGGGTGGCGCCGAAGGAACTCTGATCGAGGAGGATGCACAATGATCAACGACATCAAGAAAGACGCTCAGGAACGCATGAGCAAGTCCCTGGAATCGCTGGGTCGTAACCTGGCCTCCATTCGAACCGGTCGTGCCCATCCGAGCATTCTCGACAGCATCAAGGTGCCGGCCTGGGGTAGCGACATGCCGCTCAATCAGGTGGCAGCGATCACCGTTGAGGATGCGCGCACCCTGAAGATCGTTGCGCATGACAAGACCCTCGGTGCAGCCATCGAGAAGGCCATCATGACCTCCGATCTGGGTCTGAATCCGAGCAGCGCCGGTACCACCATTCGCGTGCCGATGCCTGCGCTGACCGAGGAAACCCGAAAGGGCTATACCAAGCAGGCGCGTGGCGTCGCCGAAGATGCCAAGGTCGCTGTGCGCAACGTGCGTCGTGATGCCCTGGCCGAACTGAAGAAACTGTCCAAAGCCAAGGAAATCAGCGAGGACGAAGAGCGTCGCGCCGCTGACGAGCTGCAGAAGATCACCGACAAGTTCATCGGTGATGTCGACAAGGCGCTCGAGGTCAAAGAAGCGGACCTGATGGCCGTTTGACGGCTGGGCGCCCATACATGGACAAGAACAAGCAGGGGGCGGTGCCGCGGCATGTCGCCATCATCATGGATGGCAACAATCGTTGGGCGAAGAAGCGCCTGTTGCCGGGTGTGGCTGGGCACAAGGCCGGGGTCGATGCGGTTCGCGCAGTGATCGAGGTGTGTGCCGAGTCGGGCGTCGAGGTACTGACCCTGTTCGCCTTCTCCAGCGAGAACTGGCAGCGTCCGGCCGACGAGGTCGGTGCGCTGATGGAGTTGTTCCTGGGGGCGCTGCGTCGTGAGGCCAAGCGCCTGCTGGATAACGACATCAGCCTGCGCATCATTGGTGATCGCTCGCGTTTTCATCCCGAGTTGCAGGCTGCCATGCGCGAAGCCGAGCTGCTGACGGCTGGCAATCGTCGTTTCACCCTGCAGATCGCGGCCAACTACGGCGGTCAGTGGGATATCGCCCAGGCCGCTCAGCGCCTGGCGCGTGAAGTGCAGGCAGGTCATTTGCAGCCCGAGGACATCACCCCGCAGTTGCTCCAGGGCTGTCTGGCTACCGGTGACCTGCCTCTGCCCGACCTGTGCATCCGTACGGGCGGCGAGCGCCGCATCAGTAACTTCCTTCTGTGGCAGTTGGCTTACAGCGAGCTGTACTTCTCCGACCTTTATTGGCCGGACTTCAAGCACGAAGCCATGCGCAAGGCGCTGGCCGATTTCGCTACCCGCCAGCGTCGCTTCGGCAAGACCAGCGAGCAGGTGGAAGCTGAGGCGCGCTCTTAATGTTGAAACAACGAATCATCACGGCGCTGGTGCTGTTGCCCATCGCCCTGGGCGGTTTTTTTCTGCTTGACGGCGGTGCCTTCGCCCTGTTCATCGGTGCGGTGGTCACGCTGGGGGCCTGGGAATGGGCGCGCCTGGCGGGGTTCGAGGCGCAGCCCAAACGCGTAGCCTATGCCGCAGTGGTGGCCGTGTTGCTCGGTGCACTTTACCTGGTTCCGGTGTTCGCGCCAGTGCTGTTGGCGGTGGCTGTGCTGTGGTGGTTGGCAGCGACCTTCCTGGTGCTGACCTACCCCGATAGCAGTCGTTACTGGGGTGGTGTGCCGGGGCGTTTGCTGATCGGCTTGCTGATCCTGCTGCCGGCCTGGCAGGGGCTGGTCCTGCTCAAGCAGTGGCCGCAGGCTAATGCGCTGATCATCGCGGTGATGGTGCTGGTCTGGGGGGCGGACATCGGCGCCTATTTCTCCGGCAAGACCTTCGGCAAGCGCAAGCTGGCGCCCAAGGTCAGCCCGGGCAAGAGCTGGGAAGGGCTCTATGGTGGTCTGGCTGCCAGTCTGCTGATCACGCTTGTGGTCGGTCTGCAGCAGGGCTGGTCTGCTGGTGGGCTGCTGCTGGCTCTGGCAGGTGCTGCTGTGGTGGTGCTGATTTCCGTGGTTGGCGATCTGACCGAGAGCATGTTCAAGCGTCAGTCCGGGATCAAGGACAGCAGCAATCTGCTGCCGGGGCATGGTGGAGTGCTGGATCGTATCGACAGTCTGACGGCGGCCATTCCGCTGTTCGCTGCATTGCTCTGGCTGGCAGGCTGGGGTTCGCTGTGAGCGCAGTGCAGCAGGTCACCGTGCTGGGGGCGACCGGGTCCATCGGCCTCAGCACGCTGGATGTGATTGCGCGCCATCCCGGGCGCTACAGCGTTTTCGCGCTGACGGGCTTTTCGCGCCTGGCAGAGCTGCAGGTGCTGTGCGTGCAGCATCGGCCGCGTTACGCGGTGGTGCCTGATGACATTTCAGCGCTCGAGTTGCAGAACAATCTGCGTGCTGCCGGGCTGGCGACCGAGGTACTGGTCGGCGAAGCAGGGCTGTGCGCGGTATCTGCCGATGCCGCCGTCGATTGCGTGATGGCAGCCATCGTTGGCGCTGCAGGCCTCAAGCCAACGCTGGCGGCGGTGCAGGCCGGCAAGAAAGTGCTGCTGGCGAACAAGGAAGCGCTGGTGATGTCCGGCGCCTTGTTCATGCAGGCGGTCAAGCAGAGTGGGGCGGTGCTGTTGCCTATCGACAGTGAACACAACGCCATTTTCCAGTGCCTGCCCGGTGACTATTCGCGAGGGCTTCCGGCTGTCGGTGTGCGTCGCGTACTGCTGACGGCTTCTGGTGGACCTTTTCGTGAAACGCCGTTGGCCGATCTGGAGTGCGTCACTCCAGAGCAGGCCTGTGCGCATCCGAACTGGTCGATGGGGCGCAAGATATCGGTCGATTCGGCCAGCATGATGAACAAGGGGCTCGAGTCGATCGAGGCCTGCTGGTTGTTCGATGCCCGCCCCGAGCAGATCGAAGTGGTCATCCATCGGCAGAGCGTGATTCACTCGCTCGTCGATTATATCGACGGGTCGGTGCTGGCCCAGTTGGGTAATCCGGATATGCGCACGCCCATCGCTCATGCGTTGGCCTGGCCGGAGCGCATCGACTCGGGCGTGTCGCCTCTGGATCTGTTTGCCGTCGGCCGTCTGGATTTCGAGCGCCCCGATGAGCAGCGCTTCCCCTGTCTGCGCCTGGCGCGGGAGGCGGCGCAGGCCGGTGGCAGTGCGCCGGCGATGCTCAACGCCGTCAATGAGGTTGCGGTCGAGGCTTTCCTGCAGCGGCGCATCCGTTTCGTGGATATCGCGCGTATGATTGAGTCCGTGTTGAACGCCCAGCCTGTGCAGGCTGTCGAAGCGCTCGATGCGGTATTCGAGGCCGATGCCCGTGCGCGTGAACTGGCTGGGCAGTGGCTAGCTGGTCGTTGATGACGCCCGTATCGGCCTGGCCGGAACTTGAGCGGCTCGTAGAGCTGGAGAAGTGAAATGAGTGGGTTGTACATGCTGCTTGGCACCCTGATCGCACTGGGTGTCCTGGTGACCTTTCACGAGTACGGACACTTCTGGGTGGCTCGGCGCTGTGGCGTCAAGGTACTGCGCTTCTCCGTTGGCTTCGGCACACCGCTGTTGCGCTGGCATGACCGCCAGGGCACCGAATTCGTGGTGGCGGCCATTCCTCTGGGCGGTTACGTCAAGATGCTCGACGAGCGCGAGGGCGATGTACCGCCCGAGCTCGTCGAGCAGTCCTTCAATCGCAAGAGCGTGCGTCAGCGCATCGCTATCGTGGCTGCAGGTCCTCTGGCCAATTTCCTGCTGGCGTTGTTGTTCTTCTGGTTCGTCGCCATGCTCGGCAGTCAGCAGGTGCGGCCGGTTATCGGTGGTGTGCAGCCGGACAGCCTGGCGCAAGTGGCCGGGCTGCGTGCAGGGCAGGAGATCGTTGCGGTCAACGGCGAGGCCACCAGCGGCTGGGCGGCGGTCAATCTGCAACTGGTAAGTCGTCTGGGTGAGAGCGGTACGCTCGATCTGCGTGTGTTGGAGCCGGGCTCTACCGTCGAGACGTCCAAGCAGGTGCAGTTGGACAACTGGCTGCGCGGTGCCGACGAGCCGGACCCGATTGGCTCGCTGGGCATTCGTCCCTGGCGTCCGGTGCTGGAGCCGGTGCTGGCAGAGGTCGATTCCAAGGGGCCTGCCCATGCCGCGGGTCTGCAAGCCGGAGATCGACTGCTGGCGCTCGATGGTGAGCCGCTTGCCGATTGGCAGGACCTGGTCGACCGTGTGCGGGCATTGCCGGGCGAAGCGGTCACGTTGCGCTTCGAGCGCGCCGGGCAAACGCAGGACGTGCAGCTGACGCTGGCTTCGCGCGGAGAAGGGGAAGCCCGCAGTGGCTACCTGGGCGCGGGTGTGCAGGGCGTCGAATGGCCGCCGGAGATGCTGCGTGAGGTGCGCTTCGGTCCGCTCGAGGGGGTTGTCGAAGGCATGCGGCAAACCTGGTCCATGAGCCTGCTGACCCTCGATTCGCTGAAGAAAATGCTGTTCGGAGAGCTCTCGGTAAAAAACTTGAGTGGGCCGATAACCATTGCTAAAGTGGCGGGCGCTTCAGCTGAGTCAGGGCTGGGGGATTTCCTGAAATTCCTTGCATATCTGAGTATTAGCTTGGGGGTTCTCAATCTGCTGCCCATTCCCGTACTGGATGGTGGGCATCTGCTGTTTTATCTGGTCGAGTGGGTGCGTGGTCGCCCCTTGTCTGAGCGGGTTCAGGGTTGGGGGATGCAGATCGGCATCAGTCTGGTCATCGGGGTCATGTTGCTTGCCCTGGTCAACGACCTCAGCCGCCTGTGAGCATTGCTGAATACGTTCTTGAGATTTAAAAGAAGTGTCGCTTGAGCGGCAGTTTTTATCGTCAGTTGGAATAAGAAAGGACTTCATGAAACGTCTGCTGCTACCTGCGGTACTGTCCGCATTGATGATCGCCGAAGTTCACGCCGAGTCCTTCACCATCTCCGATATACGCGTCAACGGCCTGCAGCGGGTATCCGCCGGCAGCGTATTCGGCGCACTGCCCCTGAATGTGGGCGAACAGGTCGATGATCGCCAGTTGGTCGATGCCACTCGCTCCCTGTTCCGTACCGGCTTCTTCCAGGATATCCAGCTCGGTCGCGATGGCGACGTGCTGGTGGTTACCGTGGTCGAGCGTCCTTCCATCTCCGGTATCGAGATCGAGGGCAACAAGGCCATCACCACCGAAGACCTGCTCAAGGGCCTGAACCAGTCCGGTCTGGCCGAGGGCGAGATCTTCCAGCGTGCCACCCTCGAGGGCGTACGCAACGAGCTGCAGCGCCAGTATGTCGCTCAGGGCCGCTATTCGGCCGAGATCGAAGCCGAAGTGATTCCGCAGCCGCGTAACCGCGTGGCGCTGAAGATCACCATCAACGAAGGCACCGTTGCTGCCATCTCCCACATCAACGTGGTCGGCAACACCGTGTTTTCCGATGAAGATCTGGTCGACCTGTTCGAGCTGAAGACCACCAACTGGTTGTCGTTCTTCAAGAACGACGACAAGTATGCCCGCGAGAAACTGTCCGGTGACCTCGAGCGTCTGCGCTCCTACTACCTGGACCGCGGCTACATCAACATGGATATCAGCTCCACCCAGGTATCCATCACTCCGGACAAGAAGCACGTCTATGTCACTGTCAACGTCGAGGAGGGCGAGAAGTACAGCGTCCGTGACGTGAAACTGTCCGGTGACCTCAAGGTCCCGGAAGAAGACGTGCGTGCACTGCTGCTGGTCAAGGAAGGGCAGGTCTTCTCGCGCAAGATCATGACCACCACCAGTGAGCTGATCACCCGCCGCCTGGGTAACGAAGGCTATACCTTCGCCAACGTCAATGGCGTGCCGGAAGCGCACGACGAGGACAACACCGTTTCGATCACCTTCTTCGTCGATCCGGGCAAGCGCGCCTACGTCAATCGCATCAATTTCCGTGGCAACACCAAGTCCGAAGACCAGGTACTGCGCCGCGAAATGCGCCAGATGGAAGGTGGCTGGGCCTCGACCTACCTGATCGACCAGTCCAAGGTGCGTCTGGAACGTCTGGGCTTCTTCAAGGAAGTCAACGTCGAAACCCCGCAGGTGCCGGGTACCGACGATCAGATCGACGTCAACTACAGCGTCGAAGAGCAACCGTCCGGCTCCATCACCGCCAGCGTCGGTTTCGCCCAGAACGCCGGTCTGATCCTCGGTGGTTCGATCAGCCAGAACAACTTCCTCGGTACCGGTAACCGCGTCAGCATCGGCCTGACCCGTAGCGAATACCAGACCCGATACAACTTCGGCTTCGTTGACCCCTACTGGACCGTCGACGGTGTCAGCCTGGGTTACAACGCCTTCTACCGCACCACCGACTACGATGAGCTCGATGTCGACGTATCCAGCTACTCGGTCGACAGCCTGGGTGCAGGTATCAACATCGGCTATCCGATCAGCGAAACCGCGCGTCTGACCTATGGTCTGACCGTGCAGCAGGATAGCATCGACACCGGCCGTTACACCGTCGACGAGATTTTCGATTTCATCGACGCCGAGGGTGACAATTACCTGAACTTCAAGGGTTCCATCGGTTGGTCCGAGTCGACCCTTAACCGTGGTGTACTGGCCAACCGTGGTCATTCGCAGAGCCTGGTGCTGGAAACCACACTGCCAGGTAGCGATCTGTCGTTCTACAAGCTCGACTACCGTGGTCAGGTGTTCACCCCGATCAGCGACAACTACACCCTGCGCTTCCATACCCAGCTGGGTTACGGCGACAGCTATGGCTCTACTGCTGAGCTGCCGTTCTACGAACACTACTACGCGGGTGGCTTCAACTCGGTGCGTGGCTTCGAGGACAGCAGTCTGGGCCCGCGCAGCACGCCGAGCACTGGTACCAAGCCCGGCACACTGGCTGACCCGGATCAGGATCCGCTGCCGTTCGGTGGTAATGTTCTGGTGCAGGGCGGTGTGGAGATGCTGTTCCCGCTGCCGTTCGTCAAGGATCAGCGTTCGCTGCGTACCGCATTGTTCTGGGACGTGGGTAACGTCTTCGATACCAACTGCTCGTCGACTCAGAAGAGGCTCAGCGAGAGCTGCGACATCGATTTCAGTAACCTGGCCAGCTCCGTGGGTGTTGGCCTGACCTGGATCACTGCGCTGGGCCCGTTGAGCTTCAGTCTGGCCATGCCGATCAAGAAGCCGGATGATGCCGATACTCAGGTATTCCAGTTCTCTCTGGGTCAAACCTTCTAATCTCGTTTCACAGAAAGCCAACAGTTTTGTTGCAGGAGTGCATTGTGCGTAAGTTGACTCAACTGGTTCTGTTCACCGTCGCCCTGATCGCCACTCCGGCGTTCGCCGAGATGAAGGTGGCCGTGCTGAACTATCAGATGGCGCTGCTCGAGTCTGACGCGGCCAAGCGTTACGCAGTCGATGCCGAGAAAAAATTCGGCCCGCAGCTGAACAAGCTCAAGACGCTGGAAAGCGACGCCAAGCGCATCCAGGATCGTATGGTCAAGGACGGCGAGAAGATGCAGCAGGCCGAGCGCGAGCGCCTCGAACTCGAATTCAAGCAGAAGGCCCGTGACTTCCAGTTCCAGTCCAAGGAACTGAACGAAGCCAAGGCCATCGCTGACCGCGAGATGCTGGCCAAGCTCAAGCCGAACCTGGACAAGGCCGTCGAAGAAGTGATCAAGAACGGTAACTTCGACCTGGTGCTCGAGCGCGGCGCGGTGATCGATGTCAAACCTCAGTACGACATCACTCGCCAGGTCATCGAGCGCATGAATCAGATGCGTTGAGCATGACTGCGACATTTACCCTCGGCCAACTGGCCGAGAGCCTGGGCGCCACCTTGCGTGGCGCCGAAGCTAAGGTCATCACGGGCCTGGCCACCTTACAGGAGGCCGGGCCCGAACAATTGAGCTTCCTGGCCAATGCCCAGTACCGCAAGTTCCTGGTGCAGACCCAGGCTGGTGCCGTGCTGCTGACCGCAGCCGATGCCGAAGCGTACGCTGGCGATGCCTTGATCGTTGCCAACCCTTATCTGGCCTACGCCCAGCTCTCGCATCTGTTCGATCGCAAGCCCAAGGCCGCTCCCGGCATCCATGCTACTGCCCAGGTTGCAGGCGATGCTGAGGTCGATCCGACTGCCAGCATCGGCGCCTTTGCGGTGATCGAAAACGGTGCCCGCATCGGCGCTGATGTGAGCATCGGTGCTCATTGCGTGGTCGGTGCACGTAGCGTGGTGGGTGATGGCGGCTGGTTGGCTCCGCGCGTGACGCTGTACCACGATGTGCAGATCGGCAAGCGTGTGGTGATCCAGTCCGGCGCGGTGATCGGCGGTGAAGGCTTCGGCTTCGCCAACGAGAAGGGCGTCTGGCAGAAGATCGCTCAGATCGGTGGGGTGACCATCGGTGATGACGTCGAGATCGGCGCCAACACCACGGTGGATCGCGGTGCGCTGTCCGATACCTTGATCGGCAATGGCGTGAAGCTGGATAACCAGATCATGATCGCGCACAACGTACAGATTGGCGACAACACTGCCATGGCCGGCTGCTGTGGCATTTCCGGCAGCACCAAAATCGGCAAGAACTGCATGATTGCGGGTGGTGTTGGCATGGTGGGTCATATCGAGGTGTGCGACAACGTGTTCGTCACCGGCATGACCATGGTGACCCGTTCGATCACCGAACCGGGCGCTTATTCTTCAGGGACTGCCATGCAACCGGCGGGCGAGTGGAAGAAGAGTGCGGCCCGTATTCGTCAGTTGGATGATATGGCCAAGCGACTGCGTGAGCTGGAAAAAAAGCTGGCCGCCGTGACCCAGACGGCAAACGTCTCATCTGATGCCTGAGCACGGTGTGACCGTGCTCTTTTCTTTTCTTACAGGCTTAACCGGACATGATGGACATCAACGAAATTCGTGAATATTTGCCGCACCGCTATCCGTTCCTGCTGGTGGACCGCGTGGTGGACCTGGACGTCGAAGGCAAGCAGATTCGCGCCTATAAGAATGTCAGCATCAATGAGCCGTTCTTCAACGGCCACTTCCCCGAGCACCCGATCATGCCGGGCGTTCTGATCATCGAGGCCATGGCCCAGGCTGCCGGTATCCTCGGTTTCAAGATGATGGGCGTGAAGCCGGCCGATGGCACCCTGTATTACTTCGTCGGTTCCGACAAGCTGCGCTTCCGCTCGCCGGTGCTGCCGGGCGATCAACTGACGTTGGAAGCCAAGTACCTGAGCGACCGTCGCAGCATCTGGAAATTCGAGTGCCGCGCGACTGTCGATGGCAAGGAAGTCTGCTCCGCTGAAATCATCTGCGCGGAACGCAAGCTATGAGTTTGATTGACCCCCGCGCGATCATCGACCCCAGTGCCAGATTGGCCGACGACGTCGTCGTTGGCCCTTGGAGCATTGTCGGGGCCGATGTGGAAATCGGCGAGGGTACAGTCATCGGCCCGCACGTAGTGCTCAAAGGGCCGACCGTGATCGGCAAGCACAACCGCATCTACCAGTTTTCTTCGGTCGGTGAAGATACGCCAGACCTGAAATACAAGGGCGAAGCGACGCGCCTGGTGATCGGTGATCACAACACGATTCGTGAGGGGGTCACCATTCACCGTGGCACCGTGCAGGATCGAAGCGAAACCACCATTGGCGACCACAACCTGATCATGGCCTATGCCCATATCGGCCATGACAGTGTGATCGGCAATCATTGCATTCTGGTCAACAACACGGCACTGGCTGGACATGTCTGGGTCGATGACTGGGCGATTCTGTCCGGTTATACCCTGGTGCATCAGTTCTGCCGCATTGGTGCGCACAGCTTCTCGGGCATGGGCACTGCGATTGGCAAGGATGTGCCAGCTTTCGTTACCGTATTCGGTAACCCGGCCGAGGCGCGCAGCATGAACTTCGAGGGCATGCGTCGCCGTGGTTTCTCCAACGAGGCCATCGCCGCGTTGCGCAAAGGCTACAAGCTGGTTTATCGCCAGGGACTGACCGTCGAGCAGGCACTGGCCGAGCTGGCCGAGTCTGCTGCTCAGTTCCCTGAAGTGGCGATCTTCCGTGATTCGATCCAGGCCTCCACGCGCGGCATCACCCGCTGATTCCTATGAACAGACCTCTTCGCGTCGCACTGGTTGCCGGTGAGGCGTCCGGTGACATCCTCGGTTCCGGCCTGATGCAGGCCATCAAGCAGCGCTATCCAGATGCCGAGTTCATCGGTGTTGGTGGCGCGCGCATGGAGGCCGAAGGCCTTAAATCCTATTTCCCGATGGAGCGCCTGGCCGTGATGGGGCTGGTCGAGGTGCTGGGGCGTCTGTTCGAGTTGCTCGGCCGCCGTCGTCAACTGGCTCGCGACCTGATTGCTGCCAAACCGGACGTATTCATCGGCATCGATGCCCCCGATTTCAATCTGGGGCTGGAGCTCAAGCTGCGCCGTGCCGGCATCAAGACCGTGCACTACGTCAGCCCTTCGGTCTGGGCCTGGCGGCAGAAGCGTGTGCTGAAGATCCGTGAAGCCTGCGATTTGATGTTGACCCTGTTCCCGTTCGAGGCGCAGTTCTACGACGAGCATCAGGTGCCGGTGCGCTTCGTGGGTCATCCGCTGGCCGATGCCATTCCGCAGCAGGCTGATCGTGCTGCCGCGCGGGAGACATTGGACCTGCCGCAGGACGAGCCGGTAGTGGCCCTGATGCCCGGCAGTCGTGGCGGTGAAGTCGCGCGTCTCGGTGAGCTGTTTCTGGATGCAGCGATTCGTCTGCGCGCACTGCGCCCTGGTATTCGTTTCCTGCTGCCTTGCGCCACACCCGAGCGCCGCGAGCAGTTGGAACAGATGCTGGCCGGGCGTGATTTGCCGTTGACGCTGCTCAATGGTCGCTCCCACGAGGCGCTGGCTGCCTGCGACGCGGTACTGATCGCTTCGGGTACCGCGACCCTGGAAGCGCTGCTGTACAAACGGCCGATGGTGGTGGCGTACCGTGTAGCGCCGCTGACCTATCGCATCCTCAAGCGCCTGGTGAAGAGCCCCTATATCTCGCTGCCCAATCTGCTGGCCGAGCGCCTGCTGGTGCCTGAGCTGATTCAGGATGCGGCGACTCCAGAGGCTCTGGCGCAGGCCGTGGCGCCGTTGATCGACGGCGGGCAGGTTCAGACTGAAGGCTTCGACGTGATTCACCGAGCGCTGCGTCGCGATGCGTCGTTGTCGGCGGCCGATGCTGTGCTCAAACTGGCAGGGCGTGGCTGATGCAGCTGGGCCTCGATTTCACCCTGGTCGAAGAACTGGTGGCCGGTGTCGATGAAGTGGGCCGTGGCCCGCTTTGCGGTGCCGTGGTCACGGCTGCGGTTATCCTCGATCCGGCTCGCCCGATTATTGGCTTGAACGACTCGAAGAAACTCTCCGAGGCGCGCCGTGAAGCGCTGTTCGACGAGATTCGCGAGAAGGCTCTGGCCTGGTGCATCGCCCGCGCCGAGGTGGAGGAAATCGACCGCTTGAATATCCTGCATGCCACCATGCTGGCGATGCAGCGCGCCGTCGAAGGACTCAAAGTGACGCCGAAACTGGCGCTGATCGACGGCAATCGTTGCCCGCAGCTGGCGGTGCCCAGCGCCCCGGTCGTGAAGGGCGACAGCCGGGTACCGGCAATAGCCGCGGCTTCGATCCTGGCCAAGGTCAGTCGCGACCGCGAGATGCTCGAGATGGATCGTCTCTATCCCGGTTACGGCATCGCCGGTCACAAGGGCTACCCCACGCCCGTTCATCTCGAAGCGCTGATACGCCTGGGACCTACACCGATTCATCGGCGTTCCTTCGCCCCGGTGCGTGCACTGCTGGGGGCCGTGTAGGGCGTACTCGCGAAGCAGTACGCCACTGGTGTTTCGATGGTGCGTGCTGTGACGGATGGATTCGACATGGTTCGGCGGACTGTTCGCTGCGCTACGAGCGGACGGCGATCCGGGCCGCCCTACCTGCTACAATCCGCGCTTTGTCGTTTTCACCTGCAAGGCCGCCCATGACTCAAGCGTTCGTCCACCTGCGTCTGCACACCGAATACTCCCTGGTCGATGGTCTGGTGCGGGTCAAACCGCTGATCAAGGCCGTCGTCGGGGCCGGCATGCCGGCGGTGGCGGTTACCGACATGAGCAACATGTGCTCGCTGGTGAAGTTCTACAAGGCGGCCATGGGCGCCGGGATCAAGCCGATCTGCGGCGCCGACATCTGGATGGCCAGCGCCGAGGAAGACGGCCCGCTGACGCGCCTGACCCTGCTGGCGATGAACGCCAAGGGCTACCGCAATCTCACCGAACTGATTTCCCGTGGCTGGGCCGAAGGGCAGAGCAACGACCTGGTGATCATCCAGCGTGACTGGGTCAAGGGTGCCGCCGAAGGCCTCATCGCACTATCCGGCGCGCGTGAAGGCGAAGTCGGTCAGGCGCTGCTGGCCGGTGACGAAGCGCTGGCCGAAGTGCGCCTGCGTGAATGGATGGCCGCGTTCCCGGATCGTTTCTATCTGGAAGTGCAGCGTACTAGCCGAGTTGGCGATGAAGAGTACCTGCATGCGGCGGTGGCATTGGCCGATCGCGTCGAGGCGCCGCTGGTGGCGACCAACGATGTGCGCTTCATCAAGCAGGGCGACTTCGAGGCGCACGAAACACGCGTCTGCATCGGTGAAGGTCGTACTCTCGACGACCCGCGCCGGCCACGGCATTACTCCGATCAGCAGTACCTGAAAAGCGCCGCGGAAATGTGGGAGCTGTTCTCCGACCTGCCCGAGGCGCTGGAGAACACCGTCGAGGTCGCCAAGCGCTGCAATATCGATGTGCAGCTCGGCAAATACTTTCTGCCGGATTTCCCCACACCCAATGGCATGGGCATCGACGACTACCTGCGCCATGCCTCGTTCGAGGGCCTCGAGGAGCGTCTCGAAGTTCTGCTGCCCAAGGACACCCCGGACTATGAGGCCAAGAGGCAGGTCTACATCGATCGCCTCAACTTCGAACTCGATATCATCATCCAGATGGGTTTCCCCGGTTACTTCCTGATCGTGATGGACTTCATCAAGTGGGCCAAGAACAACGGCGTGCCGGTCGGTCCGGGCCGTGGTTCGGGCGCCGGTTCGCTGGTGGCCTACGTACTGAAGATCACCGACCTCGACCCGCTGGCCTATGACCTGCTGTTCGAGCGCTTCCTCAACCCCGAGCGGGTGTCCATGCCCGACTTCGACGTCGACTTCTGCATGGACGGCCGCGACCGGGTGATCGACTACGTGGCCGAGAAATACGGGCGCAACGCGGTGAGTCAGATCATCACCTTCGGCTCGATGGCGGCCAAGGCGGTGGTGCGTGACGTGGCCCGCGCCCAGGGCAAGTCCTATGGCCTGGCCGACCGTCTGTCGAAGATGATCCCCTTCGAAGTGGGCATGACCCTGGAGAAGGCTTACGAGATGGAGGAGCCGCTGCGCGACTTCCTCAAGAACGACGAAGAAGCCGCCGAAATCTGGGACATGTCCCTCAAGCTCGAAGGCGTGGTGCGTGGTACCGGTAAACATGCCGGCGGCGTGGTGATCGCGCCGACCAAGCTCACCGACTTCTCGCCGATCGCTTGCGACGAAGAGGGCGGCGGCCTGGTGACCCAGTTCGACAAGGACGACGTCGAGCAGGCTGGCCTGGTCAAGTTCGACTTCCTCGGTCTGCGTACCCTGACCATCATCAAGTGGGCGATGGAGACCATTCACCGCATCCAGAAGCGCGACGGAGCGCCGGACGAGGATCTGGTCGACATCGACTTCATCCCGCTGGATGACAAGAAAACCTACGACATGCTGCAGAAGGCGGAGACCACTGCGGTCTTCCAGCTTGAATCGCGCGGCATGAAGGAGCTGATCAAGAAGCTCAAGCCCGACTGTCTGGAAGACATGATCGCACTGGTGGCGCTGTTCCGCCCCGGCCCGCTGCAGTCCGGCATGGTGGACGACTTCATCAACCGCAAGCACGGTCGCGCCGAGCTGTCCTATCCGCACCCGGACTACCAGTACGCCGGCCTCGAGCCGGTGCTCAAGCCCACCTACGGCATCATCCTGTATCAGGAGCAGGTGATGCAGATTGCCCAGGTCATGGGTGGCTACACCCTGGGTCAGGCGGACATGCTGCGGCGTGCCATGGGCAAGAAGAAGCCCGAGGAAATGGCCAAGCAGCGCGGCGGCTTCATCGAGGGTTGTGCCAACAATGGCATCGACGCCAACCTGGCGGGCAACATCTTCGATCTGGTGGAGAAATTCGCCGGTTATGGCTTCAACAAGTCGCACTCGGCTGCCTACGGTCTGGTCTCCTACCAGACGGCCTGGCTCAAGGCGCATTACCCGGCGCCGTTCATGGCGGCGGTACTCTCGGCGGATATGCACAACACCGACAAGGTGGTGATCCTGGTCGAAGAGTGCCGCAACATGAAGTTGCGCATCGATCCGCCGGACGTCAACGTGTCCGAGTTCAAGTTCACCGTCAACGACGACGGTCGTATCGTCTACGGCCTGGGTGCGGTCAAGGGCGTGGGCGAGGGGCCGGTCGAGGCCATCGTCGAATGCCGCGCCGAAGGCGGACCGTTCAAGGATCTGTTCGACTTCTGCAATCGCGTTGACCTCAAGCGCATCAACAAGCGCACCCTTGAAGCGTTGATCCGCAGCGGCGCGCTGGATCGTCTCGGTCCTTACTATCAGGACGAACTCAAGGCCTACCAGGCCAGCGTGGACAAGAACCGCGCGGTGCTGCTGGCGTCGATGGAAGAGGCTGTGCAGTCCGCCGAGCAGACCGCGCGCAGCGCCGAGAGCGGCCATATGGATCTGTTCGGCGGCCTGTTCGCCGAACCCGAGGCGGACGTCTACGCCAATCATCGCAAGGCCCGCGAACTGCCGATCAAAGAGCGCCTGAAAGGCGAGAAGGACACCCTGGGCATCTACCTTTCCGGCCATCCCATCGACGAATACGAAGGCGAGATTCGCCGTTTCGCCCGCCAGCGCATCGTCGAGCTGAAGCCGGCGCGCGACACCCAGACCATCGCCGGGATGATCGTCAACCTGCGGGTGATGAAGAACAAGAAGGGCGACAAGATGGGCTTCATTACCCTCGACGACCGCTCCGGGCGTATCGAAGCCTCCTTGTTCGCCGATGCCTTCGCCAGCAATCAGGCGTTACTGCAGAACGATGCGTTGGTGGTGGTCGAGGGCGAGGTCAGTAATGACGACTTCTCCGGTGGCCTGCGTCTGCGTGCCAAGCGCGTGATGAGTCTGGAAGAAGCCCGTACCGGCCTGGCCGACAGCCTGCGGGTGAAGGTTGCCAGCGAGGCCTTGAAGGGTGATCGACTGCGCTGGCTGGCCGAACTGTGCAGCAAGCACAAGGGGGCCTGCCCGGTGACGCTGGACTACAGTGGCGAGGAGGCACGCGCCTTGCTTCAATTTGGTGACGCCTGGCGAATCGATCCGGCTGACACTTTGATTCAGGCATTGCGTGACCAGTTCGGGCGCGACAACGTCTTTTTGCACTACCGCTGATGCAAGAGGGGAAAATCCCCCTTTGTGTTGGCATCGACACCTGCGGGTGTCGACCCGCTGCGCCCTATCACTTAAGGTAGGACGCCTAGAAAACTGCTGAAAAACTACCTGCGTTGCCGCTGCTGCGTTAAAAACAGGCTCAGAATGCTCATTTACAGTAGTAAAGTCGCCCGCGACTCCGACCGTTCTTCGCCTGTTTTTGCCTTGCATCGGCTGCCTCGCCTACGTTTTTCAGCGGTTCCCTAATGGATCAGCTCCCCGGCCACTTGGCCGTCGACGCAAGACGGATGACTATGAACCCGAATTTCCTCGATTTCGAACAGCCGATCGCCGACCTGCAAGCCAAGATCGAAGAGCTACGCCTGGTTGGTAACGACAACTCGCTGAATATCGGCGATGAGATTGCCCGCCTGCAGGACAAGAGCAGCACCCTGACCGAAAGCATCTTCGGCAACCTGACCAGCTGGCAGATCGCTCAGTTGGCTCGCCATCCGCGCCGCCCGTATACCCTGGATTACATCCAGCACATCTTCACCGAGTTCGACGAACTGCACGGCGATCGTCACTTCTCCGACGACGCCGCCATCGTCGGTGGCATTGCCCGTCTGGGCGAACAGCCGGTGATGATCATCGGCCACCAGAAAGGCCGTGAAGTGCGCGAGAAGGTGCGCCGCAACTTCGGCATGCCGCGTCCGGAAGGCTACCGCAAGGCCTGCCGCCTGATGGAAATGGCCGAACGCTTCAAGATGCCGATCCTCACTTTCATCGACACCCCCGGTGCCTACCCAGGTATCGATGCCGAGGAGCGCGGCCAGAGCGAGGCCATCGCCTGGAACCTGCGCGTGATGGCGCGCCTGAAAACCCCGATCATCGCCACCGTCATCGGTGAAGGGGGTTCCGGTGGTGCACTGGCCATCGGTGTCTGCGACCAGCTCAACATGTTGCAGTACTCCACCTATTCGGTGATCTCGCCGGAAGGCTGCGCCTCGATTCTCTGGCGTACCGCCGAGAAGGCGCCGGATGCCGCTGAAGCCATGGGCATCACCGCCGAGCGCCTGAAGGATCTGGGTATCGTCGATCAGGTCATCGCCGAGCCTCTGGGTGGCGCGCACCGTGACCCAGCGGCGGCTTCCGAGTCGATTCGTCAGGAGCTGACCAAGCAACTGGCCAGCCTGCAGAAGCACGACACCGAGGCACTGCTCAAGCGTCGTTATGACCGTCTGATGAGCTACGGCATCGCCTGAGTTCGGGCTAATGTGCCTGGCGTAGATGGCTTTTGTAGGGTGTCGCGGGGCCGCCCAGGCTGTGCGCACCCATGACAGTAGCGCCGGTATTTGGGGGCGCATGGCGCACCCTACGTAATTTCATCGCACATCACCACGGGCCTTCGGGCCCGTTGTTGTTTAAGCTTGGCTGATGACTGCTCTCGAACTTCGCCTACGCCAGGCCCTGCAGCCCTGGCGTGCGGCCCCGGCGTGGCGCGTTGCCTATTCTGGTGGCCTGGACTCCAGCGTGCTGGTGCACCTGCTTGCCGACTGGGCTCGGCGCGAGAACCTGCCGCCGATTTTTGCCATTCATGTCCATCATGGCCTGCAGGCTGCCGCCGACGCCTGGCCCGAGCACTGCGCGCGTGTCTGCGAGCAGCTGGGCATCGCTCTCGAAGTCGTCAGGGTTCAGGTGGCGCCGGGTCCCAGTCTCGAACAGGCTGCGCGGAGCGCGCGCTACGCCGCTTTCGGTGAAAGTCTGCAGCAGGGCGAGGTGTTGCTCAGTGCCCAGCACCGCGATGATCAGGCCGAAACCCTGTTGTTTCGCCTGTTGCGCGGTGCTGGCGTGCGCGGGCTGGCGGCGATGCCGGCCAGTCGGCCGTTGGGGCAGGGCAGCCTGGTTCGGCCGCTGCTCGACTGTTCCCGGGCTGAGCTGCAGGCCTATGCGCAGGGGCATGGCATTGCCTGGATCGAAGACCCGAGCAATGCCGACGAACGGTTAAGTCGCAACTTCCTGCGGCGGCGGGTGATGCCAGTGCTGGCTGAGCGCTGGCCGCAGGCCTCGATCACTCTGGTGCGCAGCGCAAGCCATCTGTCGGAGGCTCAGCAGTTGCTGGAAGAGTTGGCCGAGATGGACCTGGCGGCTGCCCGCGGCGTTTCGGCATGTCCCTGGCTGCCATTACCATCTCTTGATTTGTCGGCGGTGAGCGCTCTGAGCGATGCACGTCAGCGCAATCTGCTGCGTCACTGGTTGGCGCCGCTGACGCGCATGCCCGACAGCGATCACTGGGCAGGTTGGTGCGATCTGCGTGATGCAGGTCTGGATGCGGCGCCGATCTGGAAGCTGGCCGATGGTGAGTTGCACCGTGCCGATGGTCGGCTCTGGTGGCTCAGTGGTCAGTGGCTGCGGCCACTCGGTCCTCTCGATCTGCCCTGCGACCGGTTTTGCGCGTCGGTCGAACTTCCCGGCAATGGTCATGTGCATCTGCAGGGTGAGTTGCCGCAAGGTCGCTGGCATTTGCGCTATCGCCAGGGTGGTGAGTCGTTGCGGGTGCCGGGGCGTGGCAGTCGTGATCTCAAGCGTCTGCTCAATGAGCTGCGCGTGCCGGCATTTGTACGTCCGCGTCTGCCGCTGCTGTTCGAAGGCAGCGAGTTGAAGGCGGTGGCGAATCTGTCGCACCCGGCAGGAATCGAGGCGAGCGGGGCGCATCTGCACTGGTCGCCGCCTATCTGTGCGCAAGGTTTGAGCTGGTAAGGCCTTTCGGGTAGACTACGCTCCCGTCTTACTACAGCTTTTGCCGACTCCCTCAGGGAGCTTGGCGAGCTTGCCATTGTTCGCATTGATGGCGCTCCTTCGCTTTCCCCGGCGGCACTGACCGCTTAAACGCAGACTTCTAGGGTTTTTCATGACGCGCTACATCTTCGTCACGGGTGGTGTTGTTTCTTCATTGGGGAAAGGCATCGCCTCGGCTTCACTGGCGGCCATCCTGGAGGCGCGGGGCCTGAAGGTCACCATGCTCAAGCTGGACCCTTATATCAACGTCGATCCGGGCACCATGAGCCCGTTCCAGCACGGTGAGGTGTTCGTCACCCACGACGGCGCCGAGACCGACCTCGATCTGGGCCACTACGAGCGCTTCATCCGCACCACGATGAGCAAGAGCAACAACTTCACCACCGGCCGCGTGTACGAAGATGTACTGCGCAAGGAGCGCCGTGGTGATTACCTGGGTGCGACCATTCAGGTCATCCCGCACATCACCGACGAAATCAAGCGTCGCATCATCAAGGGTGCCGGCGATGCCGACGTGGCCCTGGTGGAAATCGGCGGCACCGTCGGCGACATCGAGTCGCAGCCGTTCCTCGAAGCCATTCGCCAACTGCGCGTGGAAGTGGGCGCCAAGCGCGCGATGCTGATGCACCTGACTCTGGTGCCGTATATCGCCACTGCCGGCGAGACCAAGACCAAACCGACCCAGCATTCGGTCAAGGAGCTGCGCTCCATCGGCCTGCAGCCTGACGTGCTGGTGTGCCGCTCCGATCATCCGATCGACGTGTCCTCGCGGCGCAAGATTGCCCTGTTCACCAACGTCGAAGAGCGTGCGGTGATCAGCCTGGAAGACGTCGACACCATCTACAAGATTCCGGGCGTGCTGCATGCCCAGGGTCTGGACGATTTCGTCGTCGAGCGTTTCGGCCTGGAGTGCGGCGGCGCCGACCTGTCCGAGTGGGATCGCGTGGTCGATGCCAAGCTCAACCCGGAAAAAGAAGTCACCATCGCCATGGTCGGCAAGTACATGGAACTGCTGGACGCGTACAAGTCGCTGATCGAGGCGATGAGCCACGCTGGCATCCAGAACCGTACCAAGGTCAACCTGCGTTATATCGATTCCGAAGACATCGAGAACCAGGGCACTGCGCTGCTCGAAGGTGTCGATGCCATTCTGGTGCCGGGCGGCTTCGGTCTGCGCGGCGTTGAAGGCAAGATCAAGACCGTGCAGTACGCACGTGAGAACAAGATCCCTTACCTGGGCATCTGCCTCGGCATGCAGGTGGCCGTGATCGAGTATGCCCGCAATGTCGTGGGTTGGAGCGATGCCAACTCCTCCGAGTTCGACATGGCCAGCGCTCATCCTGTGGTGGGTCTGATTACCGAATGGCAGGATGCGACTGGCGCCACCGAGCAGCGCAGCGAAAGCTCCGATCTCGGCGGCACCATGCGCCTCGGTGCCCAGGACTGCCAGCTGCAGGATGGTTCGCTGGTACACGATTGTTACGGCAAGGATGTGATCGTCGAGCGTCACCGTCACCGTTACGAGGTGAACAACAACCTGCTGCCGAAGCTGACCGAGGCTGGCCTCAAGGTCACCGGTCGTTCCGGCGATGGCGCGCTGGTCGAAGTGGTCGAGGCACCGGATCATCCGTGGTTTGTCGCCTGCCAGTTCCACCCGGAATTCACCTCCACGCCGCGTGACGGTCACCCGCTGTTCAGCGGTTTCGTCAACGCTGCCCTGGCGCAGAAAGCGAAGAAGGTCTGATCAATGGCGCAGAAGATCATCAAGGTTCGCGACATCGAGATCGCCAACGACAAGCCGTTCGTGCTGTTCGGTGGCATCAACGTGCTCGAATCGCGTGACCTGGCCATGCAGGCCTGCGAGGAGTACGTGCGGGTGACCGAGAAACTCGGCATCCCCTACGTGTTCAAGGCCAGTTTCGACAAGGCCAACCGTTCCTCCGTCACTTCCTTCCGTGGCCCTGGCCTGGAAGAGGGCATGAAGATCTTCGAGGAAGTGAAGAAGACCTTCGGCGTACCGGTGATCACTGACGTTCACGAACCGCACCAGGCGGCTGCCGTGGCCGAGGTGTGCGACATCATCCAGCTGCCGGCCTTCCTCTCGCGGCAAACCGATCTGGTGGTGGCCATGGCCAAGACCGGCGCGGTAATCAACATCAAGAAGGCTCAGTTCCTCGCACCGCAGGAAATGAAGCACATCCTGGCCAAGTGCGAAGAGGCCGGTAACGACCAGTTGATCCTCTGCGAGCGTGGTTCCTCCTTCGGTTACAACAACCTGGTGGTGGACATGCTCGGCTTCGGCATCATGAAGCAGTTCGAGTACCCGGTGTTCTTCGATGTGACCCACGCCCTGCAGATGCCGGGTGGTCGCGCCGACTCTGCTGGCGGTCGCCGCGCCCAGGTTACCGACCTGGCCAAGGCCGGCATGAGCCAGGGCCTGGCCGGTCTGTTTCTCGAAGCACATCCGGACCCGGAAAACGCCAAGTGCGATGGCCCGTGCGCCTTGCGCCTGAACAAGCTGGAGCCGTTCCTCACCCAGCTCAAGCAGCTTGACGATCTGATCAAGAGTTTTCCGCCGATCGAGACTGCCTGAACCGCACGCAATCCGGTAAAGTGCCGCCCCAGAAAAGATCCCCCTGACCCGTGAGTCAGACTGTGTCGTCGACCGCCCCTCGAGGTGGTCGGCGGCCCCGCGCAGCCCGCTGCTGCAGTCTTATCGTCAAACCTTGGAGTGCAAACAACAATGGCAAAGATCGTCGACATCAAGGGTCGTGAGGTTCTCGACTCTCGCGGCAACCCCACCGTGGAAGCGGATGTAATTCTGGAAGGTGGCATTGTCGGCAGCGCGTGCGCTCCGTCCGGTGCTTCCACCGGCTCGCGCGAAGCGCTGGAGTTGCGTGATGGTGACAAGAGCCGTTACCTGGGCAAGGGCGTGCTGAAAGCCGTCGCCAACATCAACGGCCCGATCCGCGATCTGCTGCTCGGCAAAGACGCCGTCGATCAGAAGGCTCTGGACCGCGCGATGATCGAGCTCGACGGTACCGAGAACAAGGCGACTCTGGGCGCCAACGCGATCCTCGCCGTGTCCCTGGCTGCCGCCAAGGCCGCCGCCCAGGCCAAGGGCGTGCCGCTGTACGCGCACATCGCCGACTTGAACGGCACCCCGGGCGTCTACTCCATGCCGGTGCCGATGATGAACATCATCAACGGCGGCGAGCATGCCGATAACAACGTCGACATCCAGGAATTCATGGTGCAGCCGGTCGGCGCCAAGAATTTCGCCGATGCCCTGCGCATGGGCGCCGAAATCTTCCATCACCTCAAAGCCGTGCTCAAGGCTCGTGGCCTGAACACCGCCGTGGGTGACGAAGGTGGTTTCGCGCCGAACCTGGCCTCCAACGAAGACGCCCTGGCTGCCATTGCCGAGGCCGTGGCCAACGCCGGCTACACCCTGGGTGACGACGTGACCCTGGCGCTGGACTGCGCATCGAGCGAGTTCTACAAGGACGGTCAATACGACCTGGCCGGCGAAGGCAAGGTATTCAGCGGTGAAGGTTTCGCCGACTACCTGGCTGGCCTGACCGAGCGTTACCCGATCATCTCCATCGAAGACGGCATGGACGAGTCCGACTGGGCCAGCTGGAAAGTGCTGACCGACAAGATCGGCGCCAAAGTGCAGCTGGTAGGCGACGACCTGTTCGTCACCAACACCAAGATTCTCAAGCGCGGCATCGACGAGAAGATCGGCAACTCGATCCTGATCAAGTTCAACCAGATCGGCTCGCTGACCGAAACCCTGGAAGCCATCCAGATGGCCAAGGCCGCTGGCTTCACCGCCGTGATCTCGCACCGCAGCGGCGAAACCGAAGACAGCACCATCGCCGACCTGGCCGTTGGTACTGCCGCCGGTCAGATCAAGACCGGTTCGCTGTGCCGCTCCGACCGCGTTTCCAAGTACAACCAGTTGCTGCGTATTGAAGAGCAGCTGGGCGGTAAGGCCCCGTACAAGGGCCGTGCCGAGTTCCGCGGCTAACCGTCGTGTAGACTGAAAAGGGCGACGCAAGTCGCCCTTTTTTGTAGGCGATGGCTGCTTGGTAGGGTGCGCCGTGCGCACCAGCGTCGACGGCGGATTGCTGGTGCGCACGGCGCACCCTACCATTGCGAACCCGCAGTGCTTTTTACCGGCCTCTGGGAACCAAAGCACGGATGCAGGTACTGAAACTCCATGTCACTCATCAGACGGCTCCTTTTCAAGCATGAACGCAGCCCCTACCATGCCGATGACTCAATCTGCGAGCCGCTCCATGCGTAGTCCGTATTGGCTGTTCATCGTGCTGATCCTGTTGCTGGTCGGTCTGCAGTATCGACTGTGGATCGGCGACGGCAGCCTGGCTGCTGCCAGCCGTCTGCAACAGCAGATCGCTGAACAGCAGGGCGAGAACGAGCGGCTGCTGGAGCGCAACCGTATCCTCGAGGCCGAGGTGATGGAACTCAAGCGCGGTATGGAAACCGTGGAAGAGCGCGCGCGACAGGAGTTGGGCATGCTCAAAGAGGGTGAAACCCTCTATCTGCTGACCGAATGACCACGAAATTCTGGCTGGTGATCCCTGCCGCTGGCGTTGGTGCGCGCATGGCCGCCGACCGACCCAAGCAGTACCTGCAGATCGCCGGCCGCTGCATTCTCGAACATACCCTGCATTGTTTTCTCGACCATCCCGGCCTGTTGGGCGCGGTGGTTTGCGTTGCCGTGGATGACCCGTACTGGCCGCAGTTGCCACTGGCGCGTGATCCGCGTGTCCGCCGGGCACCTGGCGGACGCGAGCGGGCCGATTCGGTATTGGCGGGGCTGCAAGCGCTGCTTGCAGAGGGCGCACGCGCCGAGGATTGGGTGCTGGTGCATGACGCCGCACGACCCAACCTGGCGAGGGAAGACCTGGAGTGCCTGCTGGACAGTCTGGCCGATGATCCGGTCGGCGGCCTGCTGGCAGTGCCGGCGCGCGATACGCTCAAGCGTGCCGCAAGCGACGGCCGCGTGGCCGAGACCGTGGATCGCAGCGTGATCTGGCAGGCCTACACGCCGCAGATGTTCCGCCTGGGCGCGCTGCGCGAAGCGCTGGCGCAAGCGCTGAAAGAAGGCGTGGCAGTGACCGATGAAGCCTCGGCCATGGAATGGACGGGGCAAGCGCCACGTCTGATAGAAGGCCGGGCGGACAACCTCAAGGTCACCCGCCCGGAAGATCTGCACTATCTACAGTCCATATGGCCGCAAGACCGTTGAACTGGATTTACCGCATCAGTGCGTCCAGGGTTTGGCGTCTTTGCCAATAGTGCGATCCAGCGCGTTGGTCAGCTTGTTCATGGCGCCGTCGATCGCCTGCTGCAGTTCACTGGCATCGTGGGACACCGTCAGCGGATCGCGTCCTTTCATCCGCGCCTCGACCTTGCAGCGCTTGTCTTGTGGGCCACTCTTGAGCGCATTCTCGTCGGAGAGATGAATTTCGATCCGGGTAAGGTGATCCTCATAGCGCTGGAGCTTGTCCCGGATGCGACTGCCAATGCCGTCCCTGAAGTCCATCGAGGAGGTGACGTGCTTACCACTGTTGACCAGAACCTGCATAACCATGTCCTCATGTCGCTGAGTTCGTGAGGCCCCGCTTGGGCGGGGTGCATGGAGTGTGACGCGGTCGCCGCGCTCAAGTTTCGCGCCGGCTTGTGACATTCCGTGACCGTTCAGCTGGGTGACAAGGTTGTTGCAGAGCGTCAGACGGGGGCGCTGTACTCGGCGCGTTGGCTCAGCCCGTTGCGCAGCGAGTCGATCAACTGGCGAACCTTGGGCGATAGATGACGCTGCTGCGGATAGAGCGCCCAGACGGCTGTATTGGGTGGGCGATGCTGCTCCAGCAGAGAGATCAGTCTCCCGCTGCGCAGGTGTTCCAATACGTAATAATCCGGCAATTGACTCAGACCAAAACCGCGCAGCGCTGCGTCGAGCACGGCCTGGCCGCTGTTGCAGCGCCAGTTTCCCTGTATTCGCACCTGGGTTTCCCGGCCGTTCTCGGCAAAGCTCCAGTGGTCGCTGCTCCCCACCAGGCAGTTGTGTCGGGCCAACTCGGATAGCGAGTGCGGGCGCCCGTAGCGCTGCAGATAGTCGGGAGCAGCGCACAGATACATTTCGCGAGGTGCGAGACGCGCGGCCATCAGTCGCGAGTCCTGCAGGCGCCCCAGGCGGATGGCCAGGTCCAGGCCTTCGTGCAGCAGATCGAGCTGGCGGTTGGACAGTTCGATTTCCACGCGCAGCTGCGGATGCTGCGCCATGAAGTCGTTGACCAGTGGCACGATGAAGCGTTCGCCGTAAGCCACTGCACAGGTCATGCGCAGCAGTCCCTTGGGTTCCGCACCGAGGTCGCCGACCGCGCGCAGCGCTTCTTCGCGGGCATCCTGCAGGCGCTGGCAGTGTTGCAGGAACAACTGGCCGGCCTCGGTCAGCGCCACACGCCGGGTGCTGCGATAAAACAGGCGGCTCTGCAGGCGTTCCTCCAGGCGTGCCACTTGGCGGCTGACCTGCGACGTAGACAATCCCAGGCGCTCGGCCGCGGCACTGAACTGCCCGCATTCAGCCACGGCGACGAATTCGTCGAGTCCTTCCCAGCGATTCATCGATGCTTCTTCTCCTGTGCTCCCGATTGCATCCGGCTGCACCTGTAGGAGCCCGCTTGCGGGCGATGTAAGGAGGTTCAATATTATCCCTGTAGAGCAATAATGTTTTGCTCTGCTGCTGATTATCTCGTATTGGACATGAACTAGACTGCTGACCACTGTCCACGCTCCCCTGAGAGAACTGCCATGATCAAGTCTCGTGCTGCCGTCGCCTTCGCCCCGAATGAACCCCTGAAAATCGTCGAAGTCGATGTGGCGCCGCCCAAGGCCGGCGAGGTGCTGGTGCGTATCGTCGCGACCGGCGTCTGCCACACCGACGCCTACACCCTGTCCGGCCAGGACAGCGAGGGCGTGTTCCCCTGCATTCTCGGTCACGAAGGTGGCGGTATCGTCGAGGCAGTGGGTGAGGGCGTCACCTCACTGGCGGTCGGCGACCACGTGATTCCGCTGTACACCGCCGAATGCGGCGAGTGCAAATTCTGCAAATCCAACAAGACCAACCTGTGCAGCTCGGTGCGTGCCACCCAGGGCAAGGGCCTGATGCCCGATGGCACCAGCCGCTTCTCCTACAACGGCGAGCCGGTCTACCACTACATGGGCTGCTCGACTTTCTCCGAGTACACCGTGCTGCCGGAAGTCTCCCTGGCCAAGATTCCCAAGGACGCACCGCTGGAGAAGGTTTGCCTGCTCGGCTGCGGTGTAACCACCGGTATCGGCGCGGTGCTCAATACCGCCAAGGTTACCGAGGGCTCCACCGTGGCCATTTTCGGCCTGGGCGGCATCGGTCTGGCTGCCATCATCGGTGCCAAGATGGCCAAGGCTTCGCGCATCATCGGTATCGACATCAATCCGGCTAAAGAGGCGGTGGCGCGTGAACTGGGCATCACCGATTTCGTCAATCCGAAAGAGCACAGCAAGCCAATCCAGGAGGTCATCGTCGAGATGACCGACGGTGGCGTCGACTACAGCTTCGAGTGCATCGGCAGCGTGCAACTGATGCGCGCCGCGCTGGAGTGCTGCCACAAGGGCTGGGGCGAGTCGACCATCATCGGCGTGGCGCCGGCCGGTGCCGAGATCAGTACCCGTCCATTCCAACTGGTGACCGGCCGCGTCTGGCGTGGCAGCGCCTTCGGTGGCGTCAAGGGGCGTACCGAGCTGCCCAGCTATGTCGAGAAGTCGCAGAGCGGTGAAATCCCGCTGGATACCTTCATCACTCACAATCTGCCGCTGGAAGACATCAACGAGGCGTTCGAGCTGATGCATGAAGGCAAGAGCATCCGTACCGTCATTCATTTCTGACTTCAGGGTGACCTGACTGTAGGGTGCGCCATGCGCACCAGGATCAAGTGGTGCGCACCGCGCACCCTACGGAGATGCTCATGACCCTCGAAATCGTTTCCAGCAACAAGAGCTTCGGTGGCTGGCACAAGCGCTATCGCCATCGCTCCAGCAGCCTCAATTGCGACATGGTGTTCGCGGTCTACCTGCCGCCTCAGGCCGAGCAGGGCGCCAAGCTGCCGGTGTTGTACTGGCTCAGTGGCCTGACCTGCACGGACGAGAATTTCATGCAGAAAGCCGGCGCCCAGCGTATGGCCGCCGAGCTGGGGCTGATCATCGTTGCGCCGGATACCAGCCCGCGTGGCGAGGGCGTGGCCGATGACGCCAACGGCGCCTATGACTTCGGTCTGGGGGCCGGCTTCTATGTCAACGCGACCCAGGAGCCCTTCGCGCGCCACTACCGCATGTATGACTACGTGGTGCAGGAGTTGCCAGCGCTGCTCGAAGCCAACTTCCCGGTTTCGGACAAGCGCGGCATCGCCGGTCACTCCATGGGGGGGCACGGGGCGCTGATCTGCGCGCTGAAGAATCCGGGGCATTATCAGTCGGTGTCAGCGTTTTCGCCGATCAGCAATCCGATGAACTGCGCCTGGGGCGAGAAGGCCTTCTCGCTGTACCTGGGCGAGGAGCGTTCGCGTTGGCGTGAGTGGGATGCCAGTGTGCTGATCGCCGAGGCCAGCGAGAAGCTGCCGATTCTGATCGATCAGGGTGATCGTGACGATTTCCTCGAGGGTCAGCTCAAACCCCAGGCGTTGCAGGCGGCAGCCAAGGCTGTCGGTCATCCGCTGACGCTGCGCATGCAGCCTGGCTATGACCACAGCTATTACTTCATCGCCAGCTTTATCGACGACCACCTGCGTCATCACGCCGAGGCGTTGACGTAGGTCGTTCTGCGCTGCGCGCATCAGGGCAAACCCTGGCCCTCGGTGCGCACGGCGCACTCTGCAGCGGCAGCCGGCGTAGCCCGGATGAAATCCGGGGTGCGAATTTCCCGGATTTCATCCGGGCTACGGGCAATGCGGTTAGAATCACGCCCTGACTTTTTCAGGGCGTTGTTCTTTATGCGTATCGGTCATGGCTATGACGTACACCGCTTCGGCGAAGGCGATTTCATCACCCTCGGCGGCGTACGGATTCCCCATAAATTCGGTCTTGTCGCTCATTCCGACGGTGACGTGCTGCTGCACGCCTTGAGTGATGCGCTGCTTGGCGCCGTGGCGCTGGGCGATATCGGCAAGCACTTCCCCGATACCGATCCGACCTTCAAGGGCGCTGACAGCCGCGCGCTGCTGCGCCATGTGATGGGGCTGGTGCGTGCCAAGGGCTACGCGGTGGGTAACGTCGATGCCACCATCATCGCCCAGGCGCCGAAGATGGCGCCGCACATCCACAGCATGCGCGAGCGCATCGCCGAGGATCTGGGCATCGAGCTGGATCAGGTCAACGTCAAAGCCACCACCACCGAGAAGCTAGGTTTCACCGGGCGTGAGGAAGGTATCGCGGTGCACGCCGTGTCCTTGCTGGTCAAGGCATGATGAACGAGCTGCAACTGCTCGGGCCGCGTGCCCACGGCGAGGCCTGCGGGCGCGCGGTACTCAAGGCCACGGCCGAGGACTTTCAGGTCGACGAGGTACTCGACATCCCGCTCACTGGTCAGGGCGAGCACCTCTGGCTATGGGTGGAAAAGCGCGGCCTGAATACCGAAGAGGCCGCCCGGCGTATCGCCCGTGCTGCCGGCCTCCCGCTCAAGGCGGTCAGTTATGCGGGCCTCAAGGATCGTCAGGCGCTGACCCGCCAGTGGTTCAGCCTGCACCTGCCGGGCAAGGCCGATCCCGATCTGGCGGCCGCGCAGGGCGATGATCTGGTCATCCTGCGCAGCCAGCGGCACAACCGAAAATTGCAGCGTGGTGCCCATGCCGCCAATGGTTTCACCTTGCGCCTGACTGCTCTGGAGGCGAACCGCGATGCACTGGAGCAGCGCCTGCAGCGTATCGCTGCGCAAGGCGTGCCCAATTATTTCGGTTTGCAACGCTTCGGCTTCGATGGCGGCAATGTCGAACAGGCCCGTGATTTTGCCGCGCGCCTGGAGCTACCGGTGCAGCGCAACCTGCGTTCGCGCCTGCTGTCCTCGGTGCGCAGCTATCTGTTCAATCAGGTGCTGGCCAAGCGCGTCGCTGCTGGCACCTGGAACCAGGCACAGATTGGTGACTTGCTGGCCTTCACCGCCAGCCGCAGTTTCTTCATGGCCGGTGAGGCCGAGTGCGTTGACCCGCGCCTGGCCATTCTCGATCTGCATCCCACCGGTCCGCTTTGGGGCGATGGCGCTCTGCCGACCAGCGGCGCTACCCAGCAGCTCGAGCAAAGCGTGGCCGATGACGCTGCGCAACTGGTGCAATGGCTGATCAAGGCGGACATGGCGCACGAACGGCGAATTCTGCGCCTCCCCATTGGCGGCCTGTCATGGCATTATCCCGAACCCGATATTCTGCAACTTGCATTCGTCCTGCCGGCCGGGTGTTTCGCCACCGTGGTGGTGCGCGAATTGCTCGATCTGGTGCCAGCAGGGCAGACGGATACTCCATGCGAATTCTGATTTCCAACGACGACGGGGTGAACGCGCCCGGTATCGCTGCGTTGCACCAAGCGCTGGCTGACTATGCCGATTGCGTGGTGATCGCGCCTGCCGAAGACAAGAGCGGTGCCAGCAGTGCGCTGACGCTCGACCGTCCGCTGCATCCCATGGCCTTGGCCAATGGCTACATCAGTCTCAATGGCACGCCGACCGACTGTGTGCACCTGGGCCTCAATGGTCTGCTCGAGCAAACGCCGGATATGGTCGTCTCCGGCATCAACCTGGGTGCCAACCTGGGGGATGACGTACTCTATTCCGGCACCGTCGCCGCAGCGCTGGAAGGCCGCTTCCTGAACAAGCCGGCGTTCGCTTTCTCGCTGCTTTCGCGCCTGCCCGATAACCTGTCTACCGCTGCCTATTTCGCGCGCAAGCTGGTCGAGGCACATGCGACCCTGGATTTGCCACCGCGCACGGTGCTCAACGTCAATGTGCCCAATCTGCCACTGGAGCATATCCGTGGCGTGCAGCTGACCCGTCTCGGTCATCGTGCGCGCGCGGCTGCTCCGGTCAAGGTGGTCAATCCGCGTGGCAAGGAAGGTTACTGGATCGCTGCCGCCGGTGATGTCGAGGACGGCAGTCAGGGCACCGATTTTCATGCCGTGATGCAAGGTTATGTATCGATCACGCCGCTACGGCTCGATCGCACGTTCAATGAGGCCCTCGAATCTATGGATGGCTGGCTGGAGGGCATCTTCTGATGCGTGGACAGGACGAGATGCAGCGCAGCGGGATCGGCATGACCTCGCAGCGCACCCGCGAACGATTGATCCAGCGCCTCTACGAGGAGGGGTTGTCCAATGCGCAGGTACTGGAAGTGATCCGCCGTACGCCGCGCCATCTGTTCGTCGACGAGGCCCTGGCGCATCGCGCCTATGAAGACACTGCACTACCCATCGGTCATAACCAGACCATCTCCCAGCCCTATATGGTTGGGCGCATGACCGAGCTGTTGCTGGCTGCCGGCCCGCTGGACAAGGTGCTGGAGATTGGCACTGGTTCCGGTTACCAGACCGCCGTACTGGCGCAACTGGTCGAGCGGGTATTCTCGGTGGAACGCATTCAGGTGCTGCAGGACCGCGCCAAGGAGCGTCTGGCCGAACTCAAGCTGCGCAACGTGGTCTTTCGCTGGGGTGATGGCTGGGAAGGTTGGAACGCGCTCGGTCCGTACAACGGCATCATCGTCACCGCCGCCGCCGCGCAAGTGCCGCAGGCCTTGCTCGATCAAATGGCTCCAGGTGGACGCCTGGTCATTCCGGTCGGCAGTGGCGATGTGCAACAGCTGCTGTTGATCGTGCGTGAAGAGGATGGTTTTTCCCGTCACGTGCTTGATGCGGTGCGGTTTGTGCCGCTACTCAACGGGCCGCTGGCTTGATCGTTTTTTCGCAGCGGAAGGATCCATGAAGAAATATTTTCTGCTCTATGCCAAGGGCTTGGCGATGGGCGCTGCTGATGTCGTGCCCGGCGTTTCCGGCGGCACCATCGCTTTTATCAGTGGCATCTATGACGAGCTGCTGCGCTCCATCGCCAGTATTCCCGAAGCGTTCCTGCTGCTGCTGCGGGGCCGCATCAAGGACGCCTGGCAGATGGCCAACGCGACATTCCTGCTGGTGCTGCTGTGCGGCATCCTGACCAGCATCCTCACACTCGCGCGGCTGATCACCTATCTGCTTGAGCACCATCCGATTCCGGTATGGTCGTTCTTCTTCGGCCTGATTCTGGTATCCACCTATCTGGTCGGGCGAGAGATCCAGCGCTGGAACTGGAGCAGGGCAGTGAGCTTTATGCTTGGCCTGGCCTTCGCTTACTGGATCACCGTTGCCGCCCCGATGCAGTGGGGCAGTGATCTGCCAACCCTGTTCCTGGCCGGTTCCATCGCCATCTGCGCGATGATCCTGCCGGGTATCTCGGGTAGCTTCATCCTGCTTTTGCTCGGCCTCTATTCGGTGGTGCTGGGTGCGGTGAAGGACCTCGACATGCAGGTCCTGGCAGTATTCGCCAGCGGCTGCCTGATTGGCATCCTCAGTTTCGCTCGCTTGCTCAGCTGGCTGCTGTCACGCTGGCGTGATATGAGCCTGGCGTTTCTGGTCGGTCTGATGCTGGGTTCGCTGAACAAGGTCTGGCCCTGGAAAGAAACCTTGAGCTGGCGTATCGACAGCAAGGGCGAGCAGGTCCCGCTACTGGAGAACAATCTGCTGCCGGGACATTTTGCCGAAATCAGTGGTCAGGACCCCCAGCTGTTGCTCGCCGTGCTACTGGCAATCGGCGGTATCGTCCTGGTGCTGGGTCTGGAGTGGCTGGCAAGTCGTCGGCCGGTCGATGCTGGTCGCACAGAATAAATACGGCACAATAGGCGCCGTACTCGGAATCATTCAGGGAGCAGTTGGGTGAGTTGGACCGTCCTTCACGTGCTAGTCCGCGTAGCTGCAGCCGTTCGTCTGCCGCTCGCGATGCTTGCTGTCTCCGCGTTGGTCGGTTGCGTCAGCTCGCCTCCTGGCGGCGTGCAGGTGGTTGATCGTGGGCAGAACCAGGGGCGTGCTCCGGTGGTGCTGCGTCAGCCTGTGCGCAACGGTCACTATGTGGTGCAGCGTGGCGATACGCTCTATTCGATTGCCTTTCGTTTCGGCTGGGATTGGAAGGCACTCGCTGCTCATAACGGCTTGCGCGATCCTTATCTGATCCGCGTGGGTCAGACGATCCGTTTCGACAACCGCCCGTTAGGCAACAGTCAGCCAGTCGTTTCGAAACCGTCTCCAGCCACCTCGCCCGTTGTCACCCGGCCAGTGCCCAGTCGTCCACCGGTTGCCGTGACTGCGCCACCTGCCACTCAGCCTGCCCGCCCGCCTGTAGCCAACACGCCAGCGACTACGCCAGTTACCCCCGTGACTCGTTCTGCCAGTGGCTGGTCCTGGCCAACCGAGGGTGCAGTGATCAGTCGTTTTTCCTCAAACGGTAGTTTGAATAAAGGCATTGATATCGCAGGGCAATTAGGACAGCCTGTTTTAGCTGCGTCTGATGGGTCAGTGGTGTACGCCGGGAGTGGTTTGCGGGGCTACGGCGAGTTGATCATCATCAAGCACAGCGATACCTACGTAAGTGCTTACGGTCATAACCGCAGGTTGTTGGTACGGGAGGGGCAGCAGGTCAAAGCCGGGCAAAGTATTGCCGAAATGGGTTCCACAGGGGCCGACCGGGTGAAGCTGCACTTCGAGATTCGCCGCCAAGGTAAACCTGTCGATCCGCTGCAATATCTGCCACGTCGTTGATCCGTCGCTGACCCGTTCCATCACGTAGGAGGGACGGGCTCAGGTGTGGCCAGGACGGTTCCGCCAGAGTCTGTTGTCGAACTCAGCTAGGGACAACAACAATGGCTCTCATAAAAAAAGAAGCGCCGGAGTTTGACGTCGACGATGAACTGCTCCTCATGGAGCCAGGCATCGTTTTCGGCGAGGTTCAGGGCGATGAGGTGGAAGCACCGGTCGCACGTACCAAGGCCAAGAACGCCACCCCCTCCAAGCAGCACAAATACATCGACTACACCCGGGCGCTAGACGCCACTCAGCTCTATCTCAACGAAATTGGTTTCTCTCCCTTGCTCACTCCCGAAGAGGAAGTGCACTTCGCGCGTCTGGCGCAGAAGGGTGATCCTGCCGGGCGCAAGCGCATGATCGAGAGCAACCTGCGCCTGGTCGTGAAGATCGCCCGGCGTTACGTCAATCGTGGTCTCTCTCTGCTCGATCTGATCGAGGAGGGTAACCTCGGCTTGATTCGCGCCGTGGAAAAATTCGACCCGGAGCGGGGGTTCCGTTTTTCGACCTATGCAACCTGGTGGATCCGCCAGACCATCGAACGCGCCATCATGAACCAGACGCGAACCATCCGTTTGCCCATTCATGTGGTCAAGGAGCTCAACGTCTACCTGCGTGCGGCTCGTGAACTGACCCAGAAGCTCGACCATGAGCCTTCTGCGGAAGAAATTGCCAACCTGCTGGAAAAACCGGTGGGCGAGGTCAAGCGCATGCTCGGCCTCAACGAACGAGTGTCCTCGGTGGACGTCTCGCTCGGTCCGGACTCGGACAAGACCCTGCTCGATACCCTGACCGATGATCGCCCGACCGATCCTTGCGAGCTGTTGCAGGACGATGATCTGTCGCAAAGCATCGATCAGTGGCTTTCCGATCTGACCGACAAACAACGGGAAGTCGTGGTGCGCCGCTTCGGTCTGCGCGGCCATGAAAGCTGTACCCTGGAAGAAGTGGGACAGGAAATCGGTCTGACTCGCGAGCGGGTGCGGCAGATTCAGGTCGAGGCGCTCAAGCGTTTGCGGGAAATCCTGGAGAAGAACGGCTTGTCCAGCGACGCCTTGTTCCAGTGAGGCTTCGCTTCGATCACGAACCCGGCTCCGGCCGGGTTTTTTATTCGCGTCCATGTAAGTCATCGCTTACAGGTGCTGTCAGTGTTTGTGCTGAAAAGTCTGGATTAATACCGGATTAGCTTATAAGTAATTGTTTTTTAAGGATCTTATAAATTATTCGAGCAGACGGGATGAATGTTGGCCGGGTTGTGCAGGTGCCTGGAACGGCTAATATCACACTCGTGCACAGGGACAAGCACAGATCATCAGGATGACGATCAGGAACATCGCAAGAAGCGATTCATCAGGACGATGAGTTGGGAAACAAAGGGATAAGGGAATAAAAGTGGGCGGCGCAAGCCGCCCCTTTTTTTGCCCGCCATTTTTGGCGGCAACCCTGTTGGGCGTTGCCAGTCACGACATCGGCTCTGAAAGTAAAAGACCCGCACTTGGCGGGTCTTCGTGTTTCTGGGCGAACTCAGCGCTCCAGATGCTGCAGCTTGTCCTTTACACCATCCCACTCTTCGGCATCCGGCAGCGCCTCTTTCTTCTCGGTGATGTTCGGCCATACTTCGGCCAGATCGGCGTTCAGCTCGATGAACTCCTGCTGATCTTCCGGTACCTCGTCTTCCGAGAAGATCGCTTGCGCTGGGCACTCCGGCTCGCACAGGGCGCAATCAATGCACTCGTCCGGGTGAATGACCAGGAAGTTCGGGCCTTCGTAGAAGCAGTCCACCGGGCAGACTTCCACACAGTCGGTGTATTTGCACTTGATGCAGTTGTCGGTGACGACGAAGGTCATGTCTGATTCTCTCCTCGGGCGGCGGCCTGGGCCCTTTCTGTGAAGGGCTGCCAGGCGCTCTGTATGTGGCCGCGGCTCAGGCTGTAAACCGGGCGGTCGTAAAATTGCGCGCGATTCTAGCAGTTTGTTGTATTGAGCGTTAGATCTGCGTCTTCCATGTATATAACAGCTCTAGCGCCTTACGCGGAGTCAGATCATCCGGATTGATCTTGTGTAATTGTTCCAGTAGCGGGTGTGGCGCGCTGGCGAACAGGTCGCTCTGCATCGGCGCTTGCGGCTGGCCGGGTTCCTGGCGTGGCAGGTCGTGCGGCAGGCTGGTGGCTTCCAGGCGCGCCAGGTGCTCGCGCGCACGACTGATCACTGTGCCCGGTACGCCGGCCAGTTGCGCCACGGCCAGGCCGTAGCTCTGGCTCGCGGGGCCTGGCTGAACGTGGTGGAGGAAGACGATGCGCTCGTTGTGTTCGGTGGCCGAGAGGTGCACGTTGGCCACCACCGGCTCGCTTTCCGGCAGCACGGTCAGCTCGAAATAGTGGGTGGCGAACAGGGTGAAGGCGCGCAGGCTGGCCAGGTGCTCGGCTGCCGACCAGGCCAGCGACAGGCCGTCGAAGGTACTTGTGCCGCGTCCGACTTCGTCCATCAGCACCAGGCTGCGCTCGCTGGCGTTATGCAGGATGTTGGCGGTTTCGCTCATCTCTACCATGAAGGTCGAGCGGCCGCCGGCCAGGTCGTCCGAGGAGCCGATACGAGTGAAAATGCGGTCGACCAGCGACAGCTCGCAGGCCGCGGCCGGGACGAAGCTGCCGATATGGGCCAGCAGCACGATCAGTGCGGTCTGGCGCATGTAGGTGGATTTACCGCCCATGTTCGGCCCGGTGATGATCAGCATGCGCCGGTTGTCGTCGAGATCCAGGTCATTGGCCACGAAGGGCGTGGTCAGTACCTGCTCGACCACCGGGTGACGGCCCTGGTCGATGCGCATGCACGGCTCGTCGACGAAGCGTGGGCGGTTCAGGTCGAGATTCAGCGCGCGCTCTGCCAGGTTGCTCAGCACGTCCAGTTCGGCGAGGGCTGCGGCACTGTCCTGCAGCGGCGCCAGATGGCCGATCAGGTGCTCGAGCAGCTCGTCGTAAAGCATCTTTTCCCGTGCCAGGGCGCGGCTCTTGGCCGACAGCGCCTTGTCTTCGAACTCCTTCAGCTCCGGGGTGATGAAGCGCTCGGCACCTTTGAGCGTCTGGCGGCGGATATAGTCAGCCGGCGCCGACTCGGCCTGTTTGGTCGGCAGCTCGATGAAGTAGCCGTGCACGCGGTTGTAGCCGACCTTGAGGTTGGCCAGGCCGGTGCGTTCCTTCTCCCGAGCTTCCAGATCCATGAGGAACTGTCCGGCGTTCTCGCTCATAGCCTGCAGCTCGTCCAACTCTGCGTCATAGCCGGTCTTCAGTACACCACCGTCGCGGATCACCGCCGGCGGGTTGTCGATGATGGCGCGGGCCAGCAGGTCGGCCAGTTCCGGGTAGGTGGCGATACTGCTGGCCAGTTGTTGCAGATGTGGGGTGTCCAGTGTGGTCATCGCCAACTGCAGCTCGGGGAGCGCAGCCAGGGCGTCGCGCAGGCGGGCGAGGTCGCGTGGACGGGCGTTGCGCAGGCCGATACGGGCGAGGATGCGCTCCAGGTCGCCGATTTCCTTGAGCTGCGGCTGCAGCGTTTCGAAGCGATAGCCATCGAGCAGGCGGGCGATGGCGTCCTGGCGCGCCTCCAGCACCGCGCGATCACGCAGCGGACGGTTCAACCAACGGCCCAGCAGGCGGCTGGCCATGGCGGTCTGGCAGCGATCCATCACCGATTGCAGGGTGTTGTCGCGGCCGCCGGCGAGGTTGATGTCCAGCTCCAGGTTGCGGCGGCTGGCGCCATCGAGGATCACCGTGTCGTCCAGGCGCTCGTGACGCAGGCTGCGCAGGTGGGGCAGGGCGGTGCGCTGGGTTTCCTTGGCATAGCTGAGCAGGCAGCCGGCGGCGCCGATGGCCAGGGTCAGGTTCTCGCAGCCGAAGCCTTTCAGATCCTGGGTGCTGAATTGCTGGCACAGGCTCTTGAAGGCGCTGTCGCGGTCGAAATCCCAGGGGGCGCGGCGGCGCGAGCCCTTGCGCTTCTCGGCGGGCAGGCCCTGCGGCCAGTCGTCCGGGATCAGCAGTTCGGCGGGGCTGAGGCGCTCCAGTTCGGCCAGCAGGTTTTCCCAGCCCTTGATCTCCTGCACGCTGAAGCGACCGCTGGTGATATCCAGCACGGCCAGGCCGAACAGGCGCTCATCACCCAGGACTGCAGCAAGCAGGTTGTCGCGGTGCTCATCGAGCAGGGCTTCGTCGCTGATGGTGCCGGGGGTGATGATACGCACCACCTGACGCTCCACCGGACCCTTGCTGGTGGCCGGGTCGCCGATCTGTTCGCAGATCACCACCGATTCGCCGAGCTTGACCAGCTTGGCCAGGTAGCCTTCGAGCGAATGGAAAGGAATGCCGCACATGGGAATCGATTGGCCGGCCGACTGGCCGCGTGCGGTCAGGGTGATGTCGAGCAGCTTGGCTGCCTTCTTCGCGTCTTCGTAGAAAATCTCGTAGAAGTCGCCCATGCGATAGAACATCAACTGATCCGGGTGCTGGTTCTTCAGCTTCCAGTACTGCTGCATCATCGGGGTGTGAGCGGAGAGATCGGTCATGCCGGGCCTTACGTGCGATGGGTGTGACGAAGCCGGGAATTTTCCCATACTTCGTCCCTCACGTGGGCTGCGAATCTGACGCAATTCCCCTTCAGTCGGTGAAGGTCACCGAGAACTGGGCCACCGCCTCGACCACACGTTGCGACTCGCTGCGTATCTCGCGGATCACTTCGCCGGCCTGGTTGGCCAGTTCTACGCCAGTACGTGCACGCTCTCGCGTGGTTGCCATGCTGGCCACTGCGTTGCGTGTGAGGTTCTGGTTCTGCTGAACGACGCCGTTGATCTCCTGGGTGGCCTGGCTGGTTCGCGAGGCCAGTTGACGCACTTCATCGGCCACCACGGCGAAGCCGCGACCCTGTTCGCCGGCACGTGCCGCTTCGATGGCTGCATTGAGTGCCAGCAGATTGGTCTGGTCGGCGATACTGCGGATCACCTGGACGATGCTGGTTATCTGCTCGGATTGCTTGTTAAGGCCTTCTATCTGTTCGGCCGCATGAGCCAGTTCGCTGGCAATATCGGCGACCACCGCGACGGTCTGGGCCACTGTGCGCGTGCCGTGATCAGCGGAAACGTCGGTCTCCTTGGCGATGTCATGAGCCAACTGGGCAGCGGCAGCCTCCGAGTCGCGGCGCTCGACCTGGGCGGTGATGTCGCTGGCGAATTTCACTACGCCATAGACACGGCCGTTGGCGTCGTAAAGGGGGTTGTAGGTGGCACGCAGCCAGACCTGCTGGCCTTGTTTGGTCACACGGCGAAAACGATCGGACATGAACTCGCCTTTGTTCAAGCGAGCCCAGAACTGACGGTAGTCATCGCTGCGGCTGTCCTCAGCCAGGCAGAAGAGTCGGTGATGCTGGCCGATCACCTCGTCGCTTCGATAGCCCATCAGATCGAGGAAGTTCTGGTTGGCATTCACTACCTCACCCTCGAGGTTGAACTCTATCACCGCCATGGAGCGGTCGATCGCCTTGATGTAGCTCTCGTGCATATGTTCGGCCGCTACCTGGCGGGTGATGTCGGTGGCGATCTTCATTACCTTGGTCACCGAGCCCTGATCATCCCGGATTGGCATGTAGGTCGCTTCCAGCCAGACCTCCTTGCCGTCTTGCGTCAGCCTTGGAAAGCGATCACTGAAGTGTTCGCCTTGGCGCAGGCGCTGCCAGAACTGTTGATAGGCGAGGCTCTCGCTCAGGTTGCGGGAGCAGAACAGACGATGGTGCTTGCCGACGAGCTCTTCCAAGCGGTAATTCACTACACCGAGAAAGGCTGGGTTGGCGTCGAGGATGATGCCGTCCGGGGTGAACTCGATCATCGCCATCGATTGGCGAATGGCCTGTAGCTCTGCCGCTCCCTGATCCTGCGTGTCCTTGTGTTCCTTGTTCCGTGAAAGCCACATCGCAGTGCCTCCTATTGCACCCTAGCCCGTGATAACAGTAGACGAACTTTGCCGTTTCCACTGGCAGGCAAGCTGTGTAGGGTTTGCCGTTCGATGAGCGAGGAGTGGATATGGACAGAATCAGCCAACTGGCCGAACAACTGGGTGCAGCATTGCAGGCGCAAGCTGCCCAGGTCACCACTGCAGAGTCTTGTACAGGCGGCGGTATCGCCGAGGCGATCACTCGTATCCCCGGCAGTTCAGCCTGGTTCGAGGCTGGCTATGTGACGTACTCCAACGCCCAGAAAACCAAGCAGTTGGCCGTATGTTCCGACTTTTTCGCCAGTGTGGGCGCCGTTAGCCAGGAGGTGGTCGAAGCGATGGTGCGTGGCGCTCAGGCCAATAGCGGGGCGCGCTATGCCGTGGCTGTTAGTGGGGTGGCGGGGCCGGGCGGTGGCTCCGTGGAGAAACCGGTCGGTACCGTCTGGTTGGCCTGGGGCGATGGCGAGTGTCTTTTCAGTGTGCGCAAGCAGTTCGCTGGTAACCGCGATGAGGTGCGCCGACAAACGGTCGAGGCCGCTCTGGTGGGGCTTCTGCGCCTGTTGGCGGAGGAAAATCCGCTTGTGGGGTAGGCGGGCGACTTGCCCTGTGGAATAATACTGGCTACTTATACAGTTGTTGGCGGCCCTCGAGGCCCTTGTTAATACGTGAGGATGGTAATGGACGAGAACAAGAAGCGCGCTTTGGCGGCTGCCCTGGGTCAGATCGAGAAGCAGTTCGGCAAGGGTGCGGTCATGCGCATGGGCGACCATGAGCGTCAGGCCATTCCGGCCATATCCACCGGTTCGCTGGGGCTGGATATCGCGCTGGGCATCGGCGGTTTGCCAAAGGGCCGTATTGTTGAAATCTACGGCCCGGAATCCTCTGGTAAGACCACGCTGACCCTGTCGGTGATCGCCGAGGCGCAGAAGCTTGGCGCTACCTGTGCCTTCGTCGATGCCGAACATGCGCTGGATCCGGATTATGCCGGCAAGCTCGGCGTCAACGTCGATGACCTGCTGGTATCGCAGCCGGACACCGGTGAGCAGGCACTGGAAATCACCGACATGCTGGTGCGCTCCAATGCCATCGATGTGATCATCGTCGACTCCGTGGCGGCCTTGGTGCCCAAGGCGGAAATCGAAGGCGAGATGGGTGACATGCACGTTGGCCTGCAGGCGCGTCTGATGAGCCAGGCGCTGCGCAAGATCACCGGTAATATCAAGAATGCCAACTGCCTGGTGATCTTCATCAACCAGATTCGTATGAAGATCGGCGTGATGTTCGGTAGCCCGGAAACCACCACAGGTGGTAACGCACTGAAGTTCTATGCCTCGGTTCGTCTGGATATCCGTCGTACTGGCGCGGTGAAGGAAGGCGAAGAGGTCGTGGGTAGCGAAACCCGCGTGAAGGTCGTCAAGAACAAGGTCGCTCCACCGTTCCGTCAGGCCGAGTTCCAGATCCTCTATGGCAAGGGCATCTACCGTAATGGCGAGATCATCGATCTCGGCGTGCAGCAGGGCCTGGTCGAGAAATCGGGTGCCTGGTACAGCTACAAGGGCAACAAGATCGGTCAGGGCAAGGCCAATGCGGCTAAGTATCTCGAAGAGAACCAGGAAGTGGCGCGCGAGATCGAAGGCCTGATTCGCGAGAAACTGCTGGTCAGCAGCGCTCCTGCCAAGGCTCCGGCTGCCGATCTGGCTGATGCTGAAGTCGACTTCTAAGTCGTCAGAGCATGACCGTCGTACTGGATAATCCGCTCGCCGTCAGGCGGGCGGCCATGGATCTGCTGGCGCGACGTGAGCATGGGCGTGTCGAGCTTACGCGCAAGTTGCGCAAACGTGGCGCCCCCGAAGACATGATCGACACCGCCTTGCAGCGGCTGTCAGAGGAGGGCTTGTTGTCCGAGGCCCGCTATCTGGAAAGCTTCGTCGCTTATCGGGCGCGTGCTGGTTACGGTCCGCTGCGTATTCGCGAGGAGCTTGGCCAGCGTGGACTCGCGCGTGGCGATGTCGATCAGGCGTTGCGTGAGAGTGGGATCGACTGGTTCGAGCAGTTGCGTGAAACCTGGCAGCGCAAGTTTGCCGGTCGCCTTCCGGGGGACGCTCGTGAGCGTGCTCAACAAGGCCGGTTCCTGGCCTATCGTGGTTATTCGCTGGATATGATTGGGCGACTGTTGCGCGGTTGCGACGAATAGCTCGTCAGTCTGCTCAGGCTGGCTGGACGGCTAGCTGGCGTAGATGGCTCGGCACGTCTGGTGCGCCGGCCAGGCGCAATCCTTCGCCAAGCGCAGTTGCTTGCTGATGCTCTTTGGGCAGGAGAAGGAACTCTGGGGTGCCGGCTTTCTTCAGCAGCGACAGGCGTGCATAGGGGATGCCGTTGTCCAGCAGCAGCCCCATGAAGCTGGGATCGCTCCAGGCCGCTTCTGGCATGGCCAGTACGTGATAGCGCTTTTGCAGGTTATCCAGGCCCGCTTCATTCAAGCGATAGCGAACCAGATTGGCTGGTAGCAGCACTTCCAGTTCGCGCCTGCGCGCATAGGCGATGGCTCCAGCGAAGGCTTCGCCGTGCATCTCTCCTGACCAGAAGGTGCGCGAGCCGCGCCAGTTGGCCTGTCGTAGCTCGATTGGCTCACCGGCGAGAAAGCGCGGCAATGCTTGCCCGGTGGTTTTAACGAAATCCTTGTAGCTGATAATGCGCACCTGCTTGCAGTGTTCGCTCGCCGCGTAGTCTTCGAAGCTCGCGTAGCCTGGCGCCGGACAACGGCAGGCGAAGCCATCGATCAGGCGCAGATCGAACGACTGCAGTTGCTGCGTTTGGGCTTCTACTACTTGAGTCAGTGCTGAGTGTGCGTGGGCTTTGTCTTCTTGCACCGGGCCGGAAAGTGCGCCGCGAGGCAGGTTGAGTAGAAGCTGTAATTGCGGACCGTCGTGCCAGCCAATGCTTTCGACCGCTGCAGGCAACGGTTTGAATGGCAGGCGCAGGGCACTGGCCCTGGCGAATATCTGCCGTGAGCTGCGGCCGAGCAGGCCCATTCGCTGGGCCAGAGCGGCCAGGCGGCTACTGAGAGTTGAGGATTCGGACAGGCTCATGGCCGGCAGATCGCTCCTGAAGCGTCTGCTGCAGTGTGGCAGACGCGGATGGCTATTGCCCATATAGCGTAGCGCGGCGCGGGAGTGCCTGTCGCGTTGCAGGTCTGTGGCAAAATAGCCGCATTCATTTGCGAGGGTGCCTCCATGCCCAGCTTGGTGCTGGATATTGCGTTATCGGCCGAACGATTGCAGGCCATCTATCGTGGCCAGGCTAACCGGATTATGGCGCAAAGCCGGGACGGGCGCCGCGTCAGTTTGCCGGCCCACCATCTGCGGCCGTATCTGACTCACGCCGGTATCTTTGGTTCCTTCGTGCTGGAGTTCAGTAGCTCCGGCGAATTGCTGAGTTTACGCCCTTTGGACTGACCTGGCGCGCTTGCCTCGCGCCGAGGGTGCCGGCGCGGCTATAATCGTCGGCTGCCAATCCTCTACCTGTCGAGCTGAGCCTGACCATGTACTCCCTGGCCCGCGAGCTGCTGTTCAAACTGTCCCCGGAAACGTCCCATGAGCTGTCCATCGATCTGATCGGAGCAGGTGGTCGCCTGGGGCTCAATGGCCTGCTGACCAAGGCACCGACCAGCCTGCCAGTAAGCGTGATGGGATTGCAGTTCGCCAATCCGGTCGGTCTGGCGGCAGGGCTGGACAAGAACGGCGATGCTATCGACGGCTTCGCCCAGCTTGGCTTCGGTTTCGTTGAGATCGGCACCGTTACCCCGCGTCCGCAGCCGGGCAACCCCAAGCCGCGACTGTTTCGTTTGCCGGAGGCCGAGGCGGTAATCAACCGCATGGGTTTCAACAACCATGGCGTCGATCATCTGCTCGAACGGGTCAAGGCAGCGAAGTTCAAGGGTGTGCTGGGTATCAATATCGGCAAGAACTTCGATACGCCAGTCGAGCGGGCGGTGGACGATTACCTGGCTTGCCTGGACAAGGTGTATGCCCATGCCAGTTATGTCACGGTCAACGTCAGCTCGCCCAACACTCCGGGGCTCCGCAGTCTGCAGTTCGGCGACTCGCTGAAGGAGTTGCTCGAGGCGCTGCGTCGTCGTCAGGAAGACCTGACCCAGGAGCATGGCAAGCGCGTGCCGCTGGCGATCAAGATCGCCCCGGACATGAGTGATGAAGAGACCGCGCTGGTGGCATCAGCGCTGCTGGGGGCCGATATGGATGCGGTGATCGCCACTAATACCACGCTCAGCCGGGAAGGTGTCGAAGGGCTGGCCCATGGGGATGAAGCCGGCGGCTTGTCGGGCGCTCCGGTGCGCGACAAGAGTACGCATATCGTCAGGGTGCTTGCAGGTGAACTGTCGGGCCGTCTGCCGATCATTGCGGTCGGTGGTATTACCGAAGGCAAGCATGCAGCGGAGAAGATCGCCGCGGGTGCGAGCCTGGTACAGATCTATTCGGGTTTCATCTACAAGGGGCCGGCGCTGATTCGCGAGGCCGTGGATGCGATTGCCGCGCTGCGTAAATAAGCCGCATAAATAAATAGGGCTCCCGGAGGAGCCCTTGGGCTTGCGCCCGCCGCCCGGAGGGGGTCGGCATGGTGAAGTCGGGGGTGATCCTGATCAGCCGACAGCGTGAAGTTCGTTGAGTCGATGAATACCGGCGGTGCCGGTCAGCCCATCCCAGTTATCGCCACGGCCCTCACGCCAGCCATTGAGCCAGGCTTGACGAACCGAAGGTAGGGTAAAGGGGCAAAGTTCGCGGGATTTACCATTGATGCCGTACTGATAGCCGCGCAAAAAAGCTCTTTCTAACGGATCACGCTTAAGTCTTCTCATAGGGTGTTGCCCTCACTGTTGACTGTTATGTCCCGTTGGCCTTGTGGCAAGGCCGGGCAGAAATCTTCTGCCTGCGAAAGTCCGCTGCCGGCGTGGCGAACTTTCTGTGCCTGCGCCGTTGCGGCGAAAGCCTTAGGTAGTGTTCTAACGAATGCACTGAGGCCTGTGAATGATCGATTTGTCATAAGGGCGTAACCTAAATGCGGGTGAGGCCATAAGGGCGCTGGAGATACGTCCAGCATCTTTCAGCCAGACGCCGTCATATCTGGCTGTGCGCGCCGATGCCGTCATTTTGCTAGTGCAAATGAGAGTGCTTGCTTATTCCGACGAAGGGTCGCGCTGTGACCTTTTGTCACTTATTTTGAGTCGAGGTGCGCCGCTGCACCTCCCTGATTGCCATAGGCAGTGGAACATCCATGTCTGATCGTTACGAAATCGTGCTGACCTGCCCCAAGGGGCTCGAGGGCCTGTTGCTGGAAGAGGCCAAAGCGCTGGGGCTGGAAGATGCGCGTGAGCAAACGGCCGCGGTCCGTGGCCATGCCGAAATTGAGGTGGCCTATCGACTGTGCCTGTGGTCGCGCCTGGCCAACCGCGTGCTGCTGGTGCTGTCGCGCTTTGCCATGAACAACGCCGACGAGCTTTATGACGGCGTGCAGGCAGTGGACTGGCGCGACCATCTGGAGCCGTCCGGCAGCCTGGCGGTGGAGTTCAGTGGCAATGGTTCGGGGATCGACAACACTCACTTTGGCGCACTCAAGGTCAAGGATGCGATTGTCGATCGGTTGCGTACGGCCGGCGGCGAGCGCCCCAGCATCGACAAGCTCAACCCGGACCTGCGCGTGCATCTGCGTCTGGATCGCGGTGAGGCAGTGCTTTCCCTGGACCTTTCCGGCCACAGCCTGCACCAGCGTGGTTACCGTCTGCAGCAGGGTGCTGCGCCGCTGAAAGAGAACCTGGCTGCGGCAGTGCTGATCCGTGCCGGTTGGCCGCGCATTGCTGCCGAGGGTGGCGCATTGGCCGACCCGATGTGTGGCGTGGGTACCTTCCTGGTGGAGGCGGCTCTGATGGCTGCCGACATCGCGCCCAACCTCAAGCGCGAGCGCTGGGGTTTCTCCAATTGGCTGGGCCATGTGCCGGCAATCTGGAAGAAGCTGCATGCCGAGGCTGAGCAGCGCGCTGCGGCGGGATTGGCCAAGCCGCCGCTGTGGATTCGTGGTTATGAAGCCGACCCGCGCCTTATTCAGCCTGGGCGCAATAACGTCGAACGCGCCGGCCTGTCGGACTGGGTGAAGATCTATCAGGGCGAGCTGGGCAGTTTCGAGCCGCGCCCGGACCAGAATCAGAAGGGCCTGGTGATCAGCAACCCGCCCTACGGCGAACGCCTGGGTGACGAAGCCAGCCTGCTGTACCTCTACCAGAACCTCGGTGAGCGTCTGCGTCAGGCCTGCCTGGGCTGGGAGGCAGCGGTATTCACTGGCGCGCCCGAACTGGGCAAGCGCATGGGTTTGCGCAGCCACAAGCAGTATGCGTTCTGGAACGGCGCACTGCCTTGCAAGTTGTTGTTGATCAAGGTGCAGACCGAGCAGTTCGTTACCGGTGAGCGGCGTGCGCGCGAGGACGATCAACAGCCGGTGAGCGAAGCACCACAGCAGGCGCGTTTGTCCGAAGGCGGACAGATGTTCGCCAACCGCCTGCAGAAGAATCTCAAGCAACTGGGCAAGTGGGCTCGTCGCGAAGGTATCGAGTGCTACCGGTTGTACGACGCCGACATGCCCGAGTATGCCGTGGCGGTCGATCTGTACCGCGACTACGTACACGTCCAGGAATATGCCGCGCCGCGTTCGGTCGACCCGGACAAGGCCCAGGCGCGCCTGCTCGATGCCTTGGCCGCGATCCCACAGGCGCTGGGCGTGGCGCAGAGCCGCGTGGTGATCAAGCGTCGTGAGCGCCAGGCTGGCACCAAGCAGTATCAGCGTCAGGCTGCGCAGGGTGAGTTCATGGAGGTGAGCGAGGGCGGGGTCAAGCTGCTGGTCAACCTCACCGACTATCTGGATACCGGACTGTTCCTCGACCACCGTCCGTTGCGCCTGCGTCTGCAGCGCGAAGCAGCTGGCAAGCGTTTCCTCAACCTGTTCTGTTACACCGCCACGGCAACCGTGCATGCAGCCAAGGGCGGTGCGCGCAGCACCACTAGTGTGGATCTGTCGAAAACTTACCTGGACTGGGCGCGGCGTAATCTCGCGCTCAACGGTTTTTCCGACAAGCACCGTCTGGAACAGGGCGACGTGATGACCTGGTTGGCAGAGGATCGCGGTGAGTACGAGCTGATCTTCATCGACCCGCCGACCTTCTCCAACTCCAAGCGCATGGAAGGCGTGTTCGATGTGCAGCGTGATCACGTCGAACTGCTCGACCTGGCCATGGCGCGTCTGGCCCGTGGCGGTGTGCTGTATTTCTCCAACAACTTCCGCAAGTTCCAGCTGGATGAGAGCCTGGTGGCGCGCTATCAGGTCGAAGAAATCAGCGCGCAGACACTGGATCCGGACTTCGCCCGCAACCCGAAGATCCACCGCGCCTGGCGTTTCACTGCACGCTGACAGCGTAGCCCGGACGCAATCCGGGGCTTGGGTTCAACAGAGCCCCGGATTGCATCCGAGCTACAGCGTTGTCAGCGTTTGGGCTGTTTGTAGGTTTCCAGCAGCACCTGATCGAGGATCGAGGTGGCGCCCCAGGGTTTCGGGTCGTTGAGGATAGCCACCACGGCCCAGTCCTGGCCATTGCTGTCGCGGCTGAAGCCGGCAATGGCGCGCACGTTGTTCAGGGTGCCGGTCTTGATGTGCGCCTCGCCTACCAGCGGCGTGCGCTGCAGACGGCGACGCATGGTGCCATCCATCGCCACCAGCGGCATCGAGCTACGGAATTCGGCAGCGTAAGGGCTGCGCCAGGCTGCCTGGAGTATCAGCGCCATTTCCCGTGCGCTGATGCGTTCGGCACGTGACAGGCCGGAGCCATTCTCCATAACCAGATGCGGTGCAGTGATGCCCTTGCGGGCCAGCCAGCTGCGAATGACGCGCTGTGCAGCCATGGCATCGTCCTTGTCGGCTTCCGTGCGGTACTGTGCGCCGATGCTGAGAAAAAGCTGCCGAGCCATGGTGTTGTTGCTGTACTTGTTGATGTCGCGGACGATTTCCACCACATCCGGGGAGAAGGCGCGCACTAGCATGCGGGCGTCTTCCGGTACCGGCCCCAGGCGGTCCTTGCCAAGAATCTTGCCGCCCAACTCCTGCCAGATGCCGCGCACTGCGCCTGCTGCATAGCTAGGGTGGTCGAGCAACGACAGGTAGGTCTGCGCGCTGCAGCCTTCAGCCAGTTGGCCGCTGACGATCAGGGTCGTGCCGTCGTACTGCTCCACCGCGTTGTAGCGAATGTCAGGCCATGCCGGGCAGGTTGCAGCCTTGAGCACGCGAACCTGATTGTCGATACGGACTGTGGCGATTGGCGGGTCCATGGCGATATGCACCTTGCCGCCTTCGGCGCGGGTGATGAAACGCTGCGCCTTGAGGTTGACCAGCAGGGAGTCGGGTTTGACCAGGAAGGGTTTGTTGGCATCGCCACCGTCATCATTGAACGCCGGCAACTGCGGGGCCACGAAGAAGCTGCGATCGAGTACCAGGTCGCCCTGAACCTGGCGCACGCCGTTGATGCGCAGGTCGCGCAGCAGCAGCCAGAGCTTTTCCATGTTCAGTTTCGGGTCGCCGCCACCCTTGAGGTAGAGGTTGCCATGCAGTACACCATCTTTCAGCGGGCCATCGGCATAGAACTCGGTCTTCCATTGATGGTTGGGCCCCAGCAATTCCAGGGCGGCGTAGGTGGTCACCAGCTTCATGGTGGAGGCCGGGTTGACCGAGATATCGGCATTGAACTGCAGGCCGCCAGCCTGCCCGCCCAGAGGCACGGTCATCACCGACAGCGAGTTGTTGGAAATCTTGTTGGCCTTCAGCGCCTGCTCGACCTTGGCAGGGAGTGCGGCGCTGGCAGCGTGGCAGGACAGGGCGAGGGGGAGAAGCAGGGCGCTCAGCGCCAGTTGGCGAAACCGCTGAATCATCGACAAGAACCTTCCGCTGTCAGGCGGGAGTAAAGAGGGAGACAGATAAACGACAGTCCGACTCGGGGAAAAGTTGCCGGCATTATGCCGCAAGAATCTGCTTGCAGTCGGCTCGGCCGGGTTAAAAACAGTTACGACAAACAGCTGGCGTTCAACATGTTCGAGGGGGCGCCAGGGCGACACAAAGCGGGCGCTCTGCCGGCGAAACTGCTAGAGTGCCGCGCGTTATTACCTTTGAGGATTGTTTCATGGCGACCAACCGTTCCCGCCGTCTGCGCAAGAAGCTCTGTGTCGATGAATTCCAGGAGCTGGGCTTCGAGCTGACCCTGAACTTCAAGGCCGACTTGAGCGACCAGACCCTCGACGATTTCGTCGATCAGTTCCTCGATCAGGCCATCGCCGGCAATGGTCTGGATTACGTCGGTGGCGAAGACTTCGGTCTGGTCTGCCTGGCCAAGCGTGGCTCGGTCAACGAGGAGCAGCGTGCTGCCGTCGAGGCCTGGCTGAAAGGCCGTGGCGAACTGGAAAAGTTCGAGCTCAGCCCGTTGCAGGACGTCTGGTACCCGGAAAACCCGATCAACCAGGCTTGATCGCTACTCGGCGCCGGGTTCTCTGGCGCCAGTCATCAGGTAGGGTGCGCCGCGCGCACCCAGCGTTTGACCTGATGCAGAAGCTCGGTGCGTGGAGTGCACCCTACAGCACTCCCGCCTTTTCCAGCAGTATCTGCTCGTCTACCTGATCGATCTGTTCGGCCTGCATGAAACGCTCGGCGTAGCGCCGGTAGATGCCTGCGCGAATGAACAGAGCGAACAGCTGGGGGTCGATGTGCGCGCCCTTGCACATGCCGACCATGATGTTCAGTGCCTCCGACAGCGTCTTGCCCTTCTTGTAGGGGCGATCCACCGCCGTCAGGGCTTCGAAGATATCGGCGATCGCCATCATGCGTGCCGGCAGGCTCATCTGTTCGCGCGTCAGGCGTTTGGGATAGCCCGTGCCGTCCATTTTCTCGTGGTGCCCACCGGCGATCTCGGTGACATTCTGCAGATGCTTGGGGAAGGGCAGGCGGTCGAGCATCAGGATGGTCTGCACGATGTGGTGGTTGATGATGTAGCGCTCTTCGGCCGTCAGCGTGCCGCGGGCGATGCTCAGGTTGTGCAGTTCGCCACGGTTGAATTTGTATTGCGGCACTTCCAGCTTGAAGCCCCAGCGATTGTCTGGCGCGATCACCTCCTGGTCGGCGCGCTCGATCAGATGGTCGAGGCGATCAGCGAGCAGCGGCTCCTCCACCGGCAGGCTGCTGAGGGTCGAGTATTCCAAACGTTTGGCTTCCTCCCAGGAAACGCCCAGGCGATTGTCCAGTGTGCGTAGCCAACGTCGTTCGGCGATCTGCTTGAGGCGGGTCTGGTCGTCATCGGCCATGGCCTCGCCACCCAGATTGATGCGCGCGATGAAGGTGAACTCATCGTCCAGATCGCTCAGCAGCTGGTCGCGCAGAGCCGCCAGTGCGCTTTCTTCACCCCCTTCGGCACGACCACGCCAATAGACGACCCAGGCATCGCGCTTGAGTACCTCGAAGCGCATGCGTACCTCGTGGATTCGGTCGTACAGGGTTTCCAGCTTGGTCGCCTTGTCCACCACGTATTCGGGGGTGGTGACCTTGCCGCAATCGTGCAGCCAGGCGGCGATATGCAACGCCTCCCACTCCTCGTCGCTGGGGTTGTAGTCACGAAACTCGGGGGCGTCGCTCTCGGCCGCCGCACGGGCCAGCATCAGGGTAATTTCCGGTACGCGCTGACAGTGGCCGCCGGTGTAGGGACTCTTGGCGTCGATGGCGCCGGCGATCAGCTGGATGAAGGCATCGAGCAACTGCTTCTGCCTGGCCAGCAGACGCTGGCTCTCGATGCACAGGGCTGCACTGCCTGAGACGGCGTCGACGAAGGCGACGCGATCCGGGCTGAGCATGCTTTCGTTATCCTCGCCGGTATCGCGTTGCAACAGTACCAGCACGCCAACAGTGTCGCCCTGACGGTTATGCAGGCCGGCAGCGATCAGGTGCAGGCGCGGACTGTCCATGGCCGACAGGAGCCCTTGAAATTTACCCGCCTGATCGAAGCCGATGGAGGTGGCGACGCTGTCGCCGCCGCTTGCTGGACGTTGCAGCCAGCTGGGTAAGGTCGGATCGTCATGGGCCAGTCCTTGGATGCCCAGATCGGTAAGGCTGCGGCTCTGGCCGTCGATCACCAGGCCTTGTGGCTCCAGGCGGCCGCTGTCGTTGTCCAGTAGATAAAGCAAACCGCCCTGGGCTGCGCTGATGGAGACGGTGGCGTCCATCACGCGCTTGATCAGCGCGTCGAATTGGGTTTCCGCCGAGAGGCTGGCAGCGATGTCGAGAAAGCTCGACAAGGTGTCCTTCATGCTGCTCATCGATACCGCCAGCTGGTCGACCTCAAGAATTGGCGAGCGGCCGCTGGCCGGATGGGCGAAGTCGAAACGGCGAATGGCCTGCGCCTCCTGCACCAGGCTGCGCAGCGGTTTGACCACCAGGCGTGAAGTCAGCCAGCCCAGTGGCAGGCACAGCAGCAGGGTGGTGAGCGTGATCAGCGCGCCCTGCCAACGGATGCGATAAGCCTCGGCCAGCAGCTCTTGCTCGGGAACCAGCAGGGCCAGATGCAACCCCTGTGGGCCACCCTCCTGAATGTGCCGGTGAGCCATGGCCCAACGCTTTTTGGCCAGTTCGACGATGCCCTCGTCCCGTTCGTTCAACTGACCGGCCAGCAGTTCACCCAGGGCCGGATTGAGTTCGCGGACCTTGACCAGCGATACCTTGCCGTCGACCTCCTTGAGCAGGCGACTGCTCTCGGGGTAGGCCACCGCGTTGCCGTCGTTGTCCGCGAGCACCACTTGACTGTTGGGGGTGACGCGGTGGTTTGCCAATGTGGCGGAGAGGTCATCGAGCGTCAGGTCGGCGCCGATCACGGTGGTCAGGCCGCTGCGTCTGGCCAACGTGGTGCCGATTTCCTGGGTGGAGAAGAACAGATAGGGCGCGGTGGTGATCTGCCCGCCATCGCCGCGCGCGCGCTTGAACCAGTCGCGTTGCCGGGGATCGTAAGGCTCGCTGAGTTTCTGCCGGCGGCTGAGCTGGTTGAGTGAGCCGTCATAGAACAGGTAATCGCTGTCGGTCCCGGCGCTGCCCCGGTCGATGGCCCAGACCTGATAGGCCGCTTTGTCCGGTGCGTTGAAGCGCTGCTTGAGCACGTCACTGCGCAGCGGCCTGACCATGAAGAAGTCGCCATCCTCATAGCCGAGATAGATCGAGGCCAGTTTGGGGTTGTCGCGCAGGGCCTGCACGAACAGCGGCAGCATCTCCAGGCGTTCATCGAGCGTGTCTGCCGTGGTGGCCGGATGCAGCGCCAGCAGGCTGAGCAGGTGGCGTATGGGGCGGTAGGTATTGTCCAGATCTCTCTGAACGTCGTGCTGGATGCGCTCGAAGAGTGTCGAACTGCTGGAGAATATCAGCCGGCTGGTCTGCTGGTAATTGAACAACCCCAGCACGACACCGGTGACAAGCAGTAGAAGCGTGAACAAGACACTGATATGAACGTGCAGAGGGAAACGGCGTTCTCTGGGAACAGCGGTATTGGGCATCGCACTTCACTCCTTGCGGGCGCTGCAGGCTTGAACAGCATAGTGAAGAGTGGACGAATCTGCCTAAACGCTATAAAGGCTGCTGAGAACTGTCCTCGGCCTTGCTCGGTTTGTTCAGTTGCAGGCGCAGGCCATGTACCAGAAGAGCTACGGTCAGGCTCAAGGCCACGCCGATCAGTGCGTTGAGCAGGCGTACCTCCGCCAGGTGCCAGTCCTGTGCAAGGCTCTCGGCCAGGAGCACGAAGCACAGGCTGGTCTGCAGCACGAACAAGCCGTAGTGATTGGCCTGCAGCGCACGGCTGAGAATCACCAGCACCAGTAAGGTCATGACCATCGTGGGTGGGCTTTGCAGGCTGTGGCCGAAGAGGATCAGCAAGCCGGCGGCAGCGAGGCTGGCCAGGCTCGCCTGCAGCGCTCGCACCAGGCTGCCCTGGAATTCCAGCTGTAACGTGGTGATGACTGTCAGCGTCAGCCAGTAACCACGTGACAAACCGGCCAGATTGACGATCAGCCCTGACGCGGCAAAAGCCAGCATGCAGGCCAGGGCATGCAGGCGCCATTGCTGACGAGGCAGGCGCTGCGCGTGACGCTTGAGTACCTTGAGGATGGCCAGGAAACGCGGCATGTACGGCCACATGCGCAGGCCATGCAGGCCACGCAGCCCGAAGGCCAGCAGCATGACCCAGAGCCCACCGAGAACGAACAGCATGGCCACTGCATAAGGGTTGTGCAGATTCCCAATGCCGAATTGTCCCTGGCCGAGGCACAGGCAGATGCACAGACCGATACCCAACTTGCCGGCTTCGCTGCCGAAACGTTGTAGCCAGGCCAGCAGCAGGCCGAAAGCAGCGAAAATGCCCAGGCTGATAAGCGGGTGGCTGGCGGCCCAGAAACCCAGGCCGGCGCTGCAAGCACCCAGGCCGGTGAGCAGTAGCATGCGCAGCATGCCGAAACGGTGCAGTGGATTTGCCTGGGCGGCCTGAAAGGCGCCAGCCGAAGCCCAGAGAAAACCACTGTGAGCGGTGAACAGGCCCAGTACCAGCGGCAAGGCGCAGCCCAGCCCGGCGACCACGGCCGGGCCCCAGGCCGGCGGACCGGCATGCCAGGTGAAACTGTTGCGAATCAGGTTCTTCATGCGCTCTTTTCGTCAGATCGGGCTCGAACGGCCCGTCATCTCCCTCGCCATTTCCGTAGCGTAGCTGTCCGTCATGCCAGCGATGAAGTCGATCACTCGCATGAACGAGCGATACAGGGGCCAACCCGGCTCAGGTGCGTAGTAGCTGAGCAGGTCGAGAATGCGCCGGTGCTTGAACGACAGCGCACGCCCACTGTGTTGCTCCAGTGCCGCACCGCAGAAGGCGTTGAGGAGAATTTCCAGCGTGGTGTAGGCGCCGATCTCATGCAGCGTCTTGCGCTTGTCGTGGAAGATCTTCTCGCGCGCCAGTGACTTTGCGCTCTGCACGCAGTGCTTGGCGGCACCATGCATGTGTTCGACCAGATCGCCCTGCAGGCCGCCGCCAAGGAGGGCGTGCTGCTGCTCGACGAAAGCGCTGGCGGCCGCGTTGGTCAGGTGTTCGATGGCCTTGCCGCGCAGGATCGCCAGCTTGCGCCGGCGCGAGTCTCTGGGGCCGAGTTGGCGATAGGTTTCCGGCAGGTCATCGCCTACCAGATCGAGTAGCAGTGCCTCGACTTCGGTGTAGTCGAGCAGCTCCATTTCCACGCCGTCTTCCAGGTCGATCAGGCCGTAGCAGATGTCGTCCGCAGCCTCCATCAGATAGACCAGCGGGTGACGCGCCCAGCGCTGCGTTTCCAGTTGCGGCAGTTCGAGCTTGGCGGCGATCTGTTCGAGCAGCGGCAGCTCGCTCTGGTAGCAGCCGAATTTGTGCTTCTTGTAGCCCTGTGCGTCCGCGTGGCGGGCCGTCCAGGGGTATTTGAGGTAGGTGCCGAGGGTCGCGTAGGTCAGCCGTGTACCACCGTCGAACTGGTGATATTCCAGCTGGGTGAGTACACGAAAGCCCTGGGCATTGCCTTCGAAATTGAGAAAGTCGCCGCGTTCGGCATCGCTCATCGCATCCAGCCAGCCGCGCCCGGCGGCTTGCTGAAACCAGTGGCGAATGGCGTCTTCGCCGGAATGACCAAACGGCGGGTTGCCGATATCGTGGGCCAGGCAGGCGGACTGCACCACCATGCCCAGGTCGCTCGGCGTGCACCAGTGGGGCAGGTCGTCACGCAACATCTCACCGACGCGCATGGCCAGCGAACGGCCGACGCAGCTGACCTCCAGCGAGTGGGTCAGGCGGGTGTGGATATGGTCGTTACTCGAAACAGGATGCACCTGAGTCTTGCGCCCGAGGCGGCGGAACGCACCCGAGAAGATGATGCGGTCATGATCCTTGTGGAAGGGACTGCGTCCCAGCTCTGCAGAGCTGGGCGCAGGTTTACCGAGACGTTCGCGGGTGAGCAGGGTGTGCCAATCCAAGGCTGATCCTCGCCAAGTTGATCCAGGCTTCCTAGCTTCGGCGTTCGCGCAGCGCTGCGCAACCCGAGGTAGGGATGAGGTGCGTCGTGTTGGCATGACGCCTGGGTGGATTCTGCATTCGGAGAGCTTGAGAGGAGGTAATAATTATCCAATCGTCAATTTATTGGCTTTTTAACATATACTTATTGCTTATATTGAGGTTGTTTACGTGTTGTGACGGGTATTTGACTAATTGCTGTGAAGGGGTTTAAGTAATAGTTGTGATCGTTTGTTATTTGACGGTGTGCGGTGAAGGAGAGGACGCCGCGTACTGGTAGTAGAGATTGCTAGGGAGAACGTCATGGACAGCTTGCTGTTGCGCCGGACCATGCACCCCGTATCAGCGAGGCGCAGTTGCCACGCCTTCATTGTTCATCTGCCTATTTCCCGTGCACCGACCTTGCTGGAGCCGAGTCGACTCGCTCTGGCGTGCTGGCCCTGTGGGCCGTCTGGTCGTTGGTAGCTGTCTCGGCCTGGAGGCCTCAGTCGAGTCGACCGTTTGTCAGACGACGTGCGTATATCGCCGGTGTGCGGGTTAAGGCGTGCACACAGGAGCGACAGCCGGGCGTCGGGGAGATGCAGCATGAAACCTTTATCACCCAGCTCGGGTCCGACCGAGGCACAGAGCACTGTTTGCCCCGCTGATGGAGAGCTGGCGCCGCCTGGGCAGTTATCACGGCGCAGTTTTCTTCAAGGTAGTGCGGCAATGGCCGCGGCGCCGCTGATCCTGGCGCCCAGTCGTAGCGAGGCGGTGGTGCCGCCTAGCCCGCCGACCATTGCCTGGCAGGAGTTTCTGCCCAATGAGCCGGCGCTGCTTTACGGCAGCACGCTCAATCCGCCGCCTACCGAGCATGCCAACACCGTCGCCGGCGAGGCCGGGCGGCCGGCTCATCAGCGCTGGGCCGAGTTCGGCCCGCAGGCAGAGCACTACGAGCTGCATGCAGCGCAGCGCGAGGGTTGGGTGTTCAATCCGGCCTATCCGCCACAGCCGGTATGGACCTTCCAGGCCGCCGTTGCGGATCTGTCCGTGCTCAGCCCGGTGGTGCACTCGCACTACGGCCACCCGATGATCTGCCGCATCTACAATGACTTGCCGGCCAACCACACTGGTTTTGGTACGCCGGAGATCAGCACCCACCTGCACAATGCCCACGTCGGTTCGGAGAGTGACGGTTTTGCCGGCGACTACTACAGCGCCACCAAGGCCGGGCCCAATCTGACCGCGCCAGGCGGTTTCAAGGACCACCTTTACTCCAACATCTACGCCGGCTACGACGAACTGCAGAACGGCATCGGCGATTACCGCGAGGCCCTCGGCACGCTGTTCTACCACGACCATACCCTGGACTTCACAGCGCCTAACATCGTCCGCGGGCTGATGGGCTTCTTCCTGCTGTTCGATCATCTCGACTCGGGCAACGAGAAGGACCCGAACCCCGCGGCCTTGCGTCTGCCCAGCCACCCCTACGACTACCCGCTGAGCTTCTGCGATCGGCGTTTCGACCCCAACGGCATCCTTTATTACGACCAGGTCAGCCCCGAGGGCATCCTCGGCGACAAGACCATAGTCAATGGCAAGATCCAGCCAGTACTGCGGGTAGCACGGCGCAAGTACCGGCTGCGCCTGCTCAACGGTGGGCCGAGCCGCTTTTACCAGTTCTACCTGGTGCGGCCGAACAACGTCATCCAGCCTTTCACCTACATCGCCAACGACGGCAACCTGCTGGAAAAACCACTGCTCAACCAGACCAACGTGCGCCTGGGCGTGGCCGAACGAGCTGATATTGTGGTGGATTTCTCGCGCTACCCGGTGGGCACTGAGCTTTACCTGGCCAACCGCCTGACCCACCGCCCGGAAGACACTCGTCGGCCTTATCAGGTGGTTGCGCCCGGCGATCGGGTGTTGAAGATAGTGGTCGACCGTGAGCCGCCGGAGCAGGACCTGAGCCGGGTGCCCAGCACCCTGCGGCCGCTGCCGCCGTTGCCGACGACCGCCCAGCTGGCGGCACTGCCGGTGCGCAGGTTCCTCTTCGAGCGCCGACAGAACATGTGGGCGATCAATGGTCAGTTCATCAATCTCAACGTTCCGCGCGCTTTGGTGCCCATGGGGGCCATGGAGATCTGGGAGTTGTACAGCGTCGATGACGGCTGGGATCACCCTGTACATATCCATTTCGAGGAGGGCCGTCTGCTGAGCAAGACCACCGATGGCCGCAACGTGGTCATCCCGGTGCATGAGCGCGGCCGCAAGGATGTGTTCAACATTTCCGACCGTACGGTTCTGCGCGTGCTGATGCGTTTTCGCGATTACAAGGGCAAGTACGTGATGCACTGCCACAACCTGATCCACGAAGACCACGCCATGATGCTGCGTTGGGACATCGTCTGAGCCAGCAGGAGGTTTGCCATGAATACGCGAAGAAAGGTGCTGGCAGGGCTTGGCGTTGCCGCGTTCGGTTGGGCCGCCTGGCACTCGGGCAGTAGCCTGCAGCAGCCAGCCGCGCCGCTGGCCGGGGTGGGCGGTACGCGCTTTCCCAATGTCCCGCTGCTGACCCACGAGGGGCGTGAAGTGCGCTTCTACGACGACCTGGTGCGCGGCAAGGTGGTGGCGATCAACATGATGTACGCCCAGTGCAGCAACAGTTGCCCGGCTACCACCGCCAACCTGCGCCTGGTGCAGGAGATGCTCGGTGAACGTGCCGGACGCGATGTGCACCTGTATTCGCTGACGCTGCAACCGGAGCTGGACAGCCCCGAGCGTCTGCGCGAGTACGTCGAGCGCCACCATATCGGTCCGGGCTGGCAGTTCCTTACCGGCGCGCGCGCCGATATCGAGCAACTGCGTCGCGCCCTGGGTTTTTATGACGTCGACCCGGTGGTTGACCTCAACGACCTCAGCCATACCGGCATGCTGCGCATCGGCAACGACGCGCTGGACCGCTGGACCATGGCGCCGTCGCAGACCGATGCCGCGCAGATCTTGTCGACCATCAATCATGTCGACAGCAAGGTGGTGCACACCGCTTATCGTCCGCATGAGGCGCCTGCCGAGCAGCTAGCGCAGGCGTAGACGTTCTACTTGCACGCGGCCGCCAGCATCGAGGCGGCCGCGCACCTGCACGTAGGCGCCGGGGCGTGGTGCATCGTCGAGGCGCGTGCGGGCATCGATCAGCAGCGCCAGCCCGTCCAGCTTGCCGGCATCATCCAGGCGGCCATGCAGACGTACTCGGGCGCCCACCGGCACGGCTGCTGGCTGCCCGGTAGCATCGCGTGCGCCTTGTTCGATCCAGGCCACGATCAGGTCGATTTCCGCATCCGCGAGATAGGGAGGACCGTCGTAAGGCATGCGGGGTCGCGCCTGGCCACGAATGCGCCGCACCAGCTCGCTGGCTGCGGGGTTACCGGGCACCACGCGGGCGCGCTCGTTGCTGGCCAGGGTTGCTGCGTAACTCGACAGCAGATAACCCTCGGGAGCCGGACCCATCAGGCCGCTGGCGGAATGGCAGGTAGCGCAGCGGCGTAGCAGGATGGCTTCGACGTGGCGGTAGTCGATCGCCTCGTCAGGCGTTGGCAGGGTGACGGCAGGCCGGGTGGCGATTTCGCTGCCCGCTGGCAGGCCGGCGTTTATCCAGCGTTCGACCATGGTGATCTCGGCGGCATCGAGGAAGGGCGGGCCGCTCAGCGGCATGCGTGGTTGGCTGCTGCCTGTCAGGCGGCGCAGCAGCTCACTGCCGGCGGCATCGCCAGCGTGGACCACCGGCCCGCGCTGGCTGCCGCGCAACAGATTCTCCAGGCTGTCCAGGCGCAGACCCAATGGGGCCTGCGCGCCGCTGTGGCAGACCAGGCAGCGGTTGGCCAGAAGCGGAGCGATGTCGCCGTGATAGGTCGGGGACACGGCGGCCAGTACGCTGGCGCTGAGCAGTAGCGGGATGAACAGGCGCAGGGCTAGCCAGGGCATAAGCGCAGCCTCGGAGACTGGGGCAGATCATTCAGCCGTTCGGCGCGAAGCTTCTGTGGGCAGGGATGTATCCGAGAAACGCCTGGTTCGACTGTGCCGAGAGAAGTCCGACAACCTGTTGCTTTAGCCTAGCTGCCTCCTCAGAAACCGGCAGCGTCGATGTCTACCAGCAGCAGGCGACGACCATTGTCGATGAACTGGCCTGCCGTCAGGCAATACTGGTTGGTGGTGGCATCGCGGTAGGTGGTGGAGAGCGTCAGGCGCCGCTCTTCCCAGCCTTCGGCCAGCAGTTGATAGAAGTAGGGACGCCATGACCAGTTATGCCCAAGGTAGCGGTCATCGGCCTGCCAGATGTTCTGGCGCCACTGCAGGTTGGGTGTGAGTTGGGTGCCGTGGCGGTCGCACTGATAGATGCGCAACAGCCAGGGATAGTTGTCCGGCGCATTGAGGCTCGTTGCCGGGGCGCCACTTTCGGCCCAGAACCTGAGTTCGGACATCAATTCGGCCAGTTGCTGGCGCAGGCTGACCAGGCGCGCGCGCTCGGCGAGTTTCTGTTGTACGTAGCTGTCACGCAGGCGCGCGAAACGGCCGACGAAGGCGTCGCTGGCGAACAGTTCCTCCTCCGGCCTGGCGAACAGGAACCCCTGGACGTAACGGGCGCCGCACTCGAGGGCGAAGTTCAGCTCGGCTTCGGTTTCCACCCCTTCGGCGATGATCCAGCAACCGGTCTTTTCGGCCATCTGTGCCAGGGCCTTGACCACTTCGCCGCTAGGGCCGCCGCGAGCGGCCTCCTGGAACAGACGCATGTCCAGCTTGAGGATGTCCGGCTGCAGTGCCAGCACGCGGTCGAGCTGCGAATAGCCAGCGCCGAAATCGTCGATGGCGATGCGTGCTCCGGCCTCACGGTAGCGCGCTACCACGTCGGGTAAGCGCTGGCTGGCACCGCCCAGTTCGGTGATCTCGAAGACGATGCGTGCTGGGTCGATACCGCTGCGCTGCAGTTGAATCAGGCTGGGCAGTGGCTGCGCCGGGCGCAGGCGGCTGATCCAGCGTGGTGAAATGTTCAGGCTCAGGAACCAGTCCGCGGGGGCTTGGTGGAAGCGCTGCAGGGCATCTTCGCGCACTTGCCGGTCAAGGCGGCGCAGAGCGGCGGGCGGGGTTTTCGGATCAGCGAAAAGCGGCCCGGCCGAGTGTGCCTGGCCGTTGGCATCGCGCAGCCGAGCCAGCGCTTCGACGCCGGCGATACGGCCGGTGGCGGTGTCGATGAAGGGTTGGAAGACGGCAAAAGGCAGTCCGTCGATCACCTGGGGTGTCCTTAGCGCTGAGCGGTTGAGCCGCCTGGTGGCGGCTGGGTTGCTCAACCAAGCAAGATCGCGGCCAGCCCAGGTCTAGACCAGCTTCCGCTTCAGTCGATGCCGCTTTGCCGGCGCCGAAGTAGCGGTGCAATGATCAATGCCAGGCGTAACCAGCGACGCCAACCGCGTTTGCCTCCGAGCAGCCCGGCCAGTGCCAGTGCGCCGCCAGTGAGCAAAAAGGGTGCATTGCCCTGGCGCAGGCGCTGTCCGTACTCGCGTACCTGTTTGAGTGGTTGGCTGATCTGCAGCATTTCATGGCGCAATTCCTGGCGGTGCATCTCCAGACGCATGCGCAGCACGGCTTTACGAAGTTCACGGCGCGAGGCGCCTGGAGGCAAGTTCGGCGTCATGGCAGCAGTTGCTCGCGGTCACGTTGCAGTTCTTCAAGGCTGGCGCTGAACGGCGGCTCGGCGTTGCGCAGACTGGTCAGCAGCCAGGCGCCGCAAACGAGCAGGCCAAAACCGTAGAACAGGCACAGGCCGGTGGCGACTGCCAGACGGTGCGTATCCCAGTAGACGATCAGCAGCAGAGCGGACAGACCTATCAGCAGGAGCAGGGCGAAGGCCAGGCACAGACCGCCAAGGAGCAGCGCACGTAGTGCCTGGTTGCGTTGGTCTTCGAGTTCATGAGCGAGCAGCGCCACGTGGCCCTGGAGCAGGCCCAACAGGGCTGCACCCAGGCGCCGTGGCGAGGGGCCGTTGGACATGGGCGCTGTCAACGGCGGCTGATCAGTAGGCCGAGCACCAAGCCGATAGCGGCCGACAGGCCGAGCGCCTGCCACGGGTGCTTGTGCACGTAATCCTCAGTGGCGTCGACGGCGATCTTGCCCTGTTCGCGCAGGCTGGACTCGGCTTTGTGCAAGGTGTCACGGGCACGGTCAAGACTGCTGCGAATGTCATCGCGCAGCGCTTCGGCCTGTTCACCAGCGAGGCTGGCGGAATGTTGCAGGAGCTTCTCGGTGTCGCTGACCAGAGCCTGGAATTCATCCAGCAGGGCGTCCTTGGTGCTTGGAGTAGCGGCTTTGCGTGGCATGGTGAGCAGTCCTCTGCGTTGGGGATGTACTGTTTACGAGTGCTCTGCTGCGTGAGGGTTCCGCAAGAATAGTCGTGAAGTGACCGGTTTGGTGTTTGGTATAGCGATTGCATTTTGCTGGTGCGCGAAGGTCGCGAAATGCCCTGTGATGGGGCTTTCTCGATGCGGCTCAGGATGGTCAATTTCGCGCATAACCATTTGATTAACAAGAAATAAGCATCGATCAGTCAGTCTTTGGTGGCGCTATTTTGGGGCCGTCAGACAGCACTTTTCGAGGGCGCGCTGCATGTGTTGGCTGCATTGTGGTGCGCATTTTCGGTTTTGTGCCTTTGTTTGGTGCTTTTTCTTCTGCCTCCGGAGTTTTCTTTCTCGATGGAAAACATCAACAGTGCCGTGGCCACGCTGATCCACGGCTCCAATACCCTGTTCATCCTGCTGGGTGCAATCATGGTCCTGGCCATGCATGCCGGGTTTGCCTTCCTTGAAGTGGGAACGGTGCGGCAGAAAAACCAGGTCAACGCGCTATCGAAGATTCTCTCGGATTTCGCCATCTCCGCCCTGGCGTATTTCTTCATCGGCTACTGGATCGCCTACGGCATCAACTTCTTTGAGCCGGCGGCGGTGCTGACGGAGAACCACGGGTACGGTCTGGTGAAGTTCTTCTTCCTGCTGACCTTCGCGGCGGCGATTCCGGCAATCATCTCCGGTGGTATCGCCGAGCGCGCCAGATTCGGCCCGCAGCTATGCGCCACGGCGTTGATCGTGGCGTTCGTCTACCCCTTCTTCGAAGGCATGATCTGGAATGGCAACTACGGTTTCCAGGCTTGGCTCGAGACTCGCTTCGGCGCAGGCTTCCATGATTTTGCCGGTTCGGTGGTGGTGCATGCCATGGGCGGTTGGTTGGCCTTCGGCGCGGTGTTGTTGCTGGGGCGTCGCAATGGTCGCTATCGCGACGGCAAGCTGGTGGCCATGGCGCCGTCGAACATTCCATTCCTGGCGCTGGGCTCGTGGATTCTGATCATCGGCTGGTTCGGCTTCAACGTGATGAGTGCGCAGACGCTCGAAGGCGTCAGTGGCCTGGTGGCGGTCAACTCGCTGATGGCCATGGTCGGTGGTACCGTCGCCGCGCTGCTGGTAGGGCGCAATGACCCAGGCTTCCTGCACAACGGCCCGCTGGCTGGTCTGGTCGCCATCTGCGCCGGCTCGGACCTGATGCACCCGATTGGCGCCCTGGCCACTGGCGCGATTGCCGGTGCGCTGTTCGTCTGGGCATTCACCGCGACTCAGGTGAAGTGGAAGATCGACGACGTGCTCGGCGTCTGGCCGCTGCATGGCCTGTGCGGCATCTGGGGCGGCATCGCTTGCGGCATCTTCGGCCTCGAAGCATTCGGTGGCCTGGGAGGCGTCAGCCTGGCCAGCCAGGTGATCGGCACTGCGCTGGGCGTGGTGGTCGCGCTGGTCGGTGGCTTTGCGGTATACGGCCTGCTCAAGGTGTCTTTGGGCATTCGCCTGAGTCAGGAAGAGGAATACAACGGCGCCGACCTGTCGATCCACAAGATCGGTGCGGTGAGTCAGGATTGAGCCATTACCGGGTGCTGCCAGCCAGTGCCCGGAACAGGCAATAAAAAAGTTCTTCGCATAGTTTGTGGAAAGTGCGGGTTGAGACCGTACTGGCAAGTTTATGTGCGTATCGCTTACTGACTTAGCACTATCCGTTATCGCGTGCGCTGAGCGTTTGGGTTGCGCCCCTTACGGGCGCCACACCTTTCTTGCTTGCCCAAGAACGGTGTGGCAAAGAAGGGCACCCCGACATCCGGGTTTCGCTACGCGAAACTTGATTCGCTTTGCTCACCCTTCGGGCCAGCCTGCGGCTGTTACTTCGCTTCGCTGCGTTTCCTCATTCCGGCGCTGCTCCGGGGTGTTGATGCTTCGGTCGAATGGATCGAAAGCGGTTTGAAAGAGGTGGTTGACAGCGGTTTTGAACGCTGTAGAATGCGCCTCCCGCTGGAGAGAAGAAGTTCTGATTGAAGGCGCAAGTGGTTGAGTAGAAAGAAGTTTCTCCGGAAACAAATTCGAAAAACAGCTTGACAGATAGAGAGGCTGCTGTAGAATGCGCGCCTCGGTTGAGACGAAAGGCTTAACCAACTGTTCTTTAACAACTGAATCAAGCAATTCGTGTGGGTGCTTGTGAGGTAAGACTGATAGTCAACTGATTATCAGCATCACAAAGCAACACTCGTTAATTCGAGAGTTACCTTTCATTAATTTGAAAGTTTTGCGATTGCTGAGCCAAGTTTAGGGTTTTCTCAAAACCCAAGCAGTATTGAACTGAAGAGTTTGATCATGGCTCAGATTGAACGCTGGCGGCAGGCCTAACACATGCAAGTCGAGCGGATGAGAGGAGCTTGCTCCTTGATTTAGCGGCGGACGGGTGAGTAATGCCTAGGAATCTGCCTGGTAGTGGGGGATAACGTCCGGAAACGGGCGCTAATACCGCATACGTCCTACGGGAGAAAGCAGGGGACCTTCGGGCCTTGCGCTATCAGATGAGCCTAGGTCGGATTAGCTTGTTGGTGAGGTAATGGCTCACCAAGGCGACGATCCGTAACTGGTCTGAGAGGATGATCAGTCACACTGGAACTGAGACACGGTCCAGACTCCTACGGGAGGCAGCAGTGGGGAATATTGGACAATGGGCGAAAGCCTGATCCAGCCATGCCGCGTGTGTGAAGAAGGTCTTCGGATTGTAAAGCACTTTAAGTTGGGAGGAAGGGCATTAACCTAATACGTTAGTGTTTTGACGTTACCGACAGAATAAGCACCGGCTAACTTCGTGCCAGCAGCCGCGGTAATACGAAGGGTGCAAGCGTTAATCGGAATTACTGGGCGTAAAGCGCGCGTAGGTGGTTCGTTAAGTTGGATGTGAAAGCCCCGGGCTCAACCTGGGAACTGCATCCAAAACTGGCGAGCTAGAGTACGGTAGAGGGTGGTGGAATTTCCTGTGTAGCGGTGAAATGCGTAGATATAGGAAGGAACACCAGTGGCGAAGGCGACCACCTGGACTGATACTGACACTGAGGTGCGAAAGCGTGGGGAGCAAACAGGATTAGATACCCTGGTAGTCCACGCCGTAAACGATGTCAACTAGCCGTTGGGTTCCTTGAGAACTTAGTGGCGCAGCTAACGCATTAAGTTGACCGCCTGGGGAGTACGGCCGCAAGGTTAAAACTCAAATGAATTGACGGGGGCCCGCACAAGCGGTGGAGCATGTGGTTTAATTCGAAGCAACGCGAAGAACCTTACCTGGCCTTGACATGCTGAGAACTTTCCAGAGATGGATTGGTGCCTTCGGGAACTCAGACACAGGTGCTGCATGGCTGTCGTCAGCTCGTGTCGTGAGATGTTGGGTTAAGTCCCGTAACGAGCGCAACCCTTGTCCTTAGTTACCAGCACGTTATGGTGGGCACTCTAAGGAGACTGCCGGTGACAAACCGGAGGAAGGTGGGGATGACGTCAAGTCATCATGGCCCTTACGGCCAGGGCTACACACGTGCTACAATGGTCGGTACAAAGGGTTGCCAAGCCGCGAGGTGGAGCTAATCCCATAAAACCGATCGTAGTCCGGATCGCAGTCTGCAACTCGACTGCGTGAAGTCGGAATCGCTAGTAATCGTGAATCAGAATGTCACGGTGAATACGTTCCCGGGCCTTGTACACACCGCCCGTCACACCATGGGAGTGGGTTGCTCCAGAAGTAGCTAGTCTAACCTTCGGGGGGACGGTTACCACGGAGTGATTCATGACTGGGGTGAAGTCGTAACAAGGTAGCCGTAGGGGAACCTGCGGCTGGATCACCTCCTTAATCGAAGACATCAGCTTCTTCATGAGTATCCACACGAATTGCTTGATTCATAGTCGAAGACGATGCTGTAACGCGACCCTGTTATAGGTCTGTAGCTCAGTTGGTTAGAGCGCACCCCTGATAAGGGTGAGGTCGGCAGTTCAAATCTGCCCAGACCTACCAATTGCTTGGTGCAGAAGAATACGGGGCCATAGCTCAGCTGGGAGAGCGCCTGCCTTGCACGCAGGAGGTCAGCGGTTCGATCCCGCTTGGCTCCACCACTCTCTACGCGGTTGCGGTGTGAAGTGAAAGAGTTCAGAAATGAGCGCTTCAGGGTAAGCCTGATGAGTGCTGATTTCTGGTCTTTTGACCGGTACGAATATCGTTCTTTAAAAATTTGGATATGTGATAGAAGTGACTGATTAATTGCTTTCACTGGCAATTGATCTGGTCAAGGTAAAATTTGTAGTTCTCAAGACGCAAATTTTCGGCGAATGTCGTCTTCACGATTGAGACAGTAACCAGATTGCTTGGGGTTATATGGTCAAGTGAAGAAGCGCATACGGTGGATGCCTTGGCAGTCAGAGGCGATGAAAGACGTGGTAGCCTGCGAAAAGCTTTGGGGAGTCGGCAAACAGACTGTGATCCAGAGATCTCTGAATGGGGGAACCCACCCGGCATAAGCCGGGTATCTTGTACTGAATCCATAGGTGCAAGAGGCGAACCAGGGGAACTGAAACATCTAAGTACCCTGAGGAAAAGAAATCAACCGAGATTCCCTAAGTAGTGGCGAGCGAACGGGGACTAGCCCTTAAGTTGATTTGAGTGTAGTGGAAGGCTCTGGAAAGTGCCGCCGTAGTGGGTGATAGCCCCGTACACGAAACGCTCTTATCAATGAAATCGAGTAGGACGGGGCACGAGAAACCTTGTCTGAACATGGGGGGACCATCCTCCAAGGCTAAATACTACTGACTGACCGATAGTGAACTAGTACCGTGAGGGAAAGGCGAAAAGAACCCCGGAGAGGGGAGTGAAATAGATCCTGAAACCGTATGCGTACAAGCAGTGGGAGCCTACTTTGTTGGGTGACTGCGTACCTTTTGTATAATGGGTCAGCGACTTATATTCAGTGGCGAGCTTAACCGAATAGGGGAGGCGTAGCGAAAGCGAGTCTTAATAGGGCGCTTTAGTCGCTGGGTATAGACCCGAAACCGGGCGATCTATCCATGGGCAGGTTGAAGGTTAGGTAACACTGACTGGAGGACCGAACCGACTACCGTTGAAAAGTTAGCGGATGACCTGTGGATCGGAGTGAAAGGCTAATCAAGCTCGGAGATAGCTGGTTCTCCTCGAAAGCTATTTAGGTAGCGCCTCGTGTATCACTGCTGGGGGTAGAGCACTGTTTCGGCTAGGGGGTCATCCCGACTTACCAAACCGATGCAAACTCCGAATACCAGCAAGTGTCAGCACGGGAGACACACGGCGGGTGCTAACGTCCGTCGTGAAAAGGGAAACAACCCAGACCGTCAGCTAAGGTCCCAAAGTTATGGTTAAGTGGGAAACGATGTGGGAAGGCTTAGACAGCTAGGAGGTTGGCTTAGAAGCAGCCATCCTTTAAAGAAAGCGTAATAGCTCACTAGTCGAGTCGGCCTGCGCGGAAGATGTAACGGGGCTCAAACCATACACCGAAGCTACGGGTTCATCCTTTGGATGAGCGGTAGAGGAGCGTTCTGTAAGCCTGTGAAGGTGAGTTGAGAAGCTTGCTGGAGGTATCAGAAGTGCGAATGCTGACATGAGTAACGACAATGCGAGTGAAAAACTTGCACGCCGAAAGACCAAGGTTTCCTGCGCAACGTTAATCGACGCAGGGTTAGTCGGCCCCTAAGGCGAGGCAGAAATGCGTAGTCGATGGGAAACGGGTTAATATTCCCGTACTTCTAGTTACTGCGATGGAGGGACGGAGAAGGCTAGGCCAGCACGGCGTTGGTTGTCCGTGTTTAAGGTGGTAGGCTGAGATCTTAGGTAAATCCGGGATCTTAAGGCCGAGAGCTGATGACGAGCGTTCTTTTAGAATGCGAAGTGGTTGATGCCATGCTTCCAGGAAAAGCTTCTAAGCTTCAGGTAACTAGGAACCGTACCCCAAACCGACACAGGTGGTTAGGTAGAGAATACCAAGGCGCTTGAGAGAACTCGGGTGAAGGAACTAGGCAAAATGGCACCGTAACTTCGGGAGAAGGTGCGCCGGTGAGGGTGAAGTATTTACTACGTAAGCCCATGCCGGTCGAAGATACCAGGCCGCTGCGACTGTTTATTAAAAACACAGCACTCTGCAAACACGAAAGTGGACGTATAGGGTGTGACGCCTGCCCGGTGCCGGAAGGTTAATTGATGGGGTTAGCGCAAGCGAAGCTCTTGATCGAAGCCCCGGTAAACGGCGGCCGTAACTATAACGGTCCTAAGGTAGCGAAATTCCTTGTCGGGTAAGTTCCGACCTGCACGAATGGCGTAACGATGGCGGCGCTGTCTCCACCCGAGACTCAGTGAAATTGAAATCGCTGTGAAGATGCAGTGTATCCGCGGCTAGACGGAAAGACCCCGTGAACCTTTACTATAGCTTTGCACTGGACTTTGAGCTTGCTTGTGTAGGATAGGTGGGAGGCTTTGAAGTGGGGACGCCAGTTCTCATGGAGCCAACCTTGAAATACCACCCTGGCAACCTTGAGGTTCTAACTCTGGTCCGTTATCCGGATCGAGGACAGTGTATGGTGGGTAGTTTGACTGGGGCGGTCTCCTCCCAAAGAGTAACGGAGGAGTACGAAGGTGCGCTCAGACCGGTCGGAAATCGGTCGTAGAGTATAAAGGCAAAAGCGCGCTTGACTGCGAGACAGACACGTCGAGCAGGTACGAAAGTAGGTCTTAGTGATCCGGTGGTTCTGTATGGAAGGGCCATCGCTCAACGGATAAAAGGTACTCCGGGGATAACAGGCTGATACCGCCCAAGAGTTCATATCGACGGCGGTGTTTGGCACCTCGATGTCGGCTCATCACATCCTGGGGCTGAAGCCGGTCCCAAGGGTATGGCTGTTCGCCATTTAAAGTGGTACGCGAGCTGGGTTTAGAACGTCGTGAGACAGTTCGGTCCCTATCTGCCGTGGACGTTTGAGATTTGAGAGGGGCTGACCTTAGTACGAGAGGACCGGGTTGGACGAACCTCTGGTGTTCCGGTTGTCACGCCAGTGGCATTGCCGGGTAGCTATGTTCGGAAAAGATAACCGCTGAAAGCATCTAAGCGGGAAACTTGCCTCAAGATGAGATCTCACTGGAGCCTTGAGCTCCCTGAAGGGCCGTCGAAGACTACGACGTTGATAGGTGGGGTGTGTAAGCGCTGTGAGGCGTTGAGCTAACCCATACTAATTGCCCGTGAGGCTTGACCATATAACACCCAAACAATCTGCGAAGGCATAAGCCGGAGACAGAGGGTGTCGATGGTGAAGTCGACAGAAAGCCGAAAATTTGCAAGAACTACAAATTATCTATCACGTATCCAAGGGATAGCGCCTAACCGCGAGATCCCAACCGAATTGCTTGACGACCATAGAGCGTTGGAACCACCTGATCCCATCCCGAACTCAGTAGTGAAACGACGCATCGCCGATGGTAGTGTGGTGCTTCACCATGTGAGAGTAGGTCATCGTCAAGCTCCTATACGAAACCCCAGATCGCCAACGCGGTCTGGGGTTTNTCAGCGAGCGAATAGACCGCGCCAATATGGGGGCGCAGTTGGCCGCGCTCGACCAATGCCTTCAGTTCATCGAGCTTGCCGCGGTTCTGGCGGGTGAAGACGAAGTGGTAGCTGGCGTTCTTGCCCCAGGCCTGAATGAGGTTCTGCGGCTTGGCGATGTCCACGATCGAAACCACACGGCCGAGCTGGGCGAGCGCATCGGGGCTGCGGGTCAAGGTGTCGCCGCCGATGGTGTCGAAGATCACATCCACGCCTTGGCCATCGGTTTCCCGCAGGATAGCGTCAACGTAATCCTCTTGTTCGTAGTCGATGACCACGTCGGCACCCATACCCCGGGCGAACTCGAAGTTCGCTTCACGCACGGTGGTGAACACCCGGGCGCCAATGGCTTTGGCCACCTGGATCGCCACGTGGCCGACGCCACCGGCGCCGCCGTGGATCAGAATGCTTTCCCCGACCCTCAGCGATACACGGCCGACCAGTGCTTCCCAGACTGTCCCGCCTACCAGCGTCAGGCTTGCCGCCTCGAGATGGCTCAGCGATGCCGGCTTCTTGCCGATGATGCTTTCGGACGCCACGTGGTACTCGGCATAACTGCCGTCGCCTTCGAAAATCTGCGTGGTGTACCAGACTTCGTCACCTGGCACGAAGCTCGTCACACCCGGGCCGATGGCTTCGACGACGCCGGAGACGTCATGCCCGGTAATGGCGGGGAGAGGGACGTAATCAACGTAGTCGCCACGACGTACCTGGTAATCCAGCGGGTTGATGGAGGTTGCGTGAACCCGCACCAGTACTTGTCCTGCCTGCGGTGCGGGTTTGGCCACTTCGCTCAGTTCGAACGCGTTCGGGCCGCCAAAGGATTTGAGTACTTGCGCTTTCATTGTGGTTCCTCGCTTCTGGAAAAAGGGATATAGGGAATTTTCGATATATTGACACGTAAACGTGCTCGTTCACGTTGGGCATTAACGATGCCCGGTGTGCTCANGGGTGTGCCATTGCGCCCCCTCTCCCTAACCCTCTCCCCGAGGGGAGAGGGGACTGTCCGGCGCTACGTTGGCGCTTGCTGTCAGCTCATCCCGGATTGCATCCGGGCTACGGTGCGCACGGCGCACCCTACGCGGCGCCAGCCATACGCACCGCTGCAATCAATCGCCCAACGCCGCCAGCTGATCGGCCTGGTACTCGGCCAGCAGCGGCTCGATCACGGCCTCGACACCACCGGCTATCACTTCATTGAGCGAATACAGGGTCAGGTTGATGCGGTGGTCGGTCACCCGGCCCTGCGGAAAGTTGTAGGTACGGATGCGCTCGGAGCGGTCGCCGGAGCCCACCAGCAGCTTGCGCGTCTCGGATATTTCCTTGTGCGCCGCCGCTTCCTGCTGGTCCTGCAGCTTGGCTGCCAGCCAGGCCATGGCCTTGGCGCGGTTCTTGTGCTGCGAGCGCTCTTCCTGACACTCAACCACAGTGCCGGTGGGAATGTGGGTGATGCGGATCGCCGAGTCAGTGGTGTTGACGTGCTGACCACCGGCGCCGGAGCTGCGGTAGGTATCGACGCGCAAGTCAGCCGGATTGATCTCGATGGCAGCCTGCTCGTCCGGCTCCGGCAACACCGCCACGGTGCAGGCCGAGGTATGAATACGGCCCTGGGACTCGGTTTCCGGCACACGCTGCACACGATGAGCGCCGGACTCGAACTTGAGCTTGGCGTAGACGTTGTCGCCTTCGACACGGGCAATCACTTCCTTGAAACCGCCGTGCTCGCCCTCGTTGGCCGACAGCACCTCTACCCGCCAGCCCTGCTTCTCGGCATAGCGCGAATACATGCGGAACAGGTCGCCGGAGAAGATCGCTGCCTCGTCGCCGCCTGTGCCGGCACGCACTTCCAGGTAGACGTTACGGCCGTCGTTGGGGTCTTTCGGCAGCAGCATGCGCTGCAGCTTGTCCTCCAGGGTGACCAGCGCTTCCTTGGCCTGGGCCACCTCCTCTTCGGCCATCTCGCGCATATCCGCGTCGCTGTCCTTGAGTAGCGCCTGGGCACCTTCGAGGTCGCCCTGCACCTTGCGCAGCTCGCGGAAGGTGGCGATTACTGGCTCGATCTCGGCATATTCCTTGGAATAGGCGCGAAATTGCGTCTGTTTGGAAATCACCTCGGCGTCGCCGAGCAGCGCCGTCAGTTCCTCGAAACGGTCGCTGAGATTGTCCAGCTTGTTCAACAGTGAAGCTTTCATTGCAGACCTTTGTCCTGCGGCGCGCTCTCGTCGAGGGCGAACAATTCCTGGGCCAGGCTGAGCGCGTCGACGCGCCCCTCGGCAGTAAGTTTCTTCATGCGCACGCTGGGTGCGTGCAGCAGCTTGTTGGTCAGGCCACGGGCCAGCTGCGCCAGTACGTCTTCGGGGTTGCTGCCGTTGGCCAGCATGCGCTGGGCCTTGGCCAGCTCATCGTCGCGCAGGCGCTCGGCCTGCTGACGGTAGGCCTTGAGCACATCGACCGCAGCCAGCTCACGCAGGCGCTGCATGAAGTCGTCGGTGCCGGCGGCCACCAGTTCCTCGGCAGCCTGCGCCGCGCCCTGGCGGCTCTTGAGGTTTTCCTCGATGACTTCGTGCAGGTCATCGACGGTATAGAGGTAGACGTCATCCAGCTCGCCCACCTGCGACTCGATATCGCGCGGCACGGCGATGTCGACCATGAAGATCGGCTTGTGCCTGCGCTTTTTCAGCGCACTTTCCACCGCGCCCTTGCCGAGAATCGGCAACTGGCTGGCAGTGGAGCTGATGACGATATCGCTGTGCGCCAGCACGTCAGGGATGTCCGAGAGCAGCACGGCATGCGCACCGAACTGCTCGGCCAGCTGACTGGCGCGCTCCAGGGTGCGGTTGGCGACGACGATACGCTTGATGCCCTGGTCATGCAGGTGGCGCGCCACCAGGCTGATGGTCTCGCCGGCACCAATCAGCAACGCCTGGCTGCGGTGCAGGTCGGAGAAAATCTGCTTGGCCAGGCTGACTGCAGCGAAGGCCACCGATACCGGGTTCTCGCCAATGGCGGTATCGGTGCGTACGGTCTTGGCGGTGCTGAAGGTGGCCTGGAACAACCGCCCCAACAGCGGCCCGACGGTGCCGGCCTCGCGCGCCACGGCGTAGGCAGACTTGAGCTGGCCAAGAATCTGTGGCTCGCCCAGCACCATGGAGTCGAGCCCGCACGCCACGCGCATCATGTGCCGCACCGCATCGTCCTCGCTGTGCACATAGGCGCAGGCACGCAGTTCGTCGACGCTCAGGCGATGATAATCAGCCAGCCACTGCAACACTTCGTCGCTGCTCAGCTGATCCTGCTCCAGGTACAGCTCGCTGCGATTGCAGGTAGAGAGGATCGCCGCCTCACGGCTGGGCGTCAGCCGGCACAGCTGCTGCAGGGCTTCGACCAGTTGCTCCGGGGTGAAAGCAACGCGCTCGCGCACCTCTACCGAGGCGGTCTTGTGGTTGATACCGAGGGCGATAAAGGCCATGCAGGGTCGCTGAGGGGCAATACGGAAGCCGGCAATTGTCCTACTTCGCCCCCGAGAGAACAACTCCCGCGACCTATTGTCCCAATAGACAGTTCGCCGCATCGTCCTGGCCAGTGGGCTTGCCCCAAGGCTTGTGTCATGATGCCGCGAACGTCGCAGGGCACGAGCCGGCACGGCCGTCGCCCCGGAATAACGCACGACAAGGCACTATGAACAGACCCCTCGCGTTGCTCACTGCACTCGCCTTCCTCAGCGGCTGCCAAACCTTCGCCCCCAGTGAACCGGACGGTACGCCGCCGGTACAGGAAGCCGACCAGACCGCCCAGCTGGAACCGAGCGAATACGGCTCGTTCAGCCAGGAAACCCTGTTCGCCCTGCTCACCGCCGAGCTGGCCGGCCAACGCAATCGCTTCGACATCGCCCTCGGCAACTACGTGCAGCAGGCCAACGCCACCGGCGATGCCGGCGTCGCCGAACGCGCCTTCCGCATTGCCGAATACCTCGGCGCCGAACAGGCTGCGCTCGACAGTGCACTGATCTGGGCTAGGAACGCGCCAAGCAACATCGACGCCCAGCGCGCCGCCGCCGTGCAATTGGCCCGCGCCGGCCGTTACGACGAATCCATGACTTATATGGAGCAGGTGCTGCAGCGCCAGGGCGATACCCACTTCGATTTCCTCGCCCTGTCTGCCGCCGAGACCGACCCGGACACCCGCGCCGGCCTGCTGCAAGGCTTCGACCGCCTGCTGAGCAAGAACCCGAACAACAGCCAGCTGCTGTTCGGCAAGGCCATCCTTCTGCAACAGGACGGCCGCGCCGAAGAGGCCCTTCAACTGCTCGAAGACCATGCAGCGAGCAGCAACGAAGTGTCGCCGATCCTGCTGCGCGCCCGCCTGCTGCAGAGCCTCGGCCGTGGTGACGAAGCCCTGCCGCTGCTGCACAAAGGCATCCGCAACAACCCCGAAGACAAACGCCTGCGCCTGACCTACGCGCGCCTGCTGGTCGAGCAGGATCGCCTTGACGACGCCAAGGGCGAGTTCTCCAAGCTGGTGCAGGAAAACCCCAACGACGACGACCTGCGTTTCTCCCTGGCCCTGGTGTGCCTGGAAGCCGAAGCCTGGGAAGAGGCCATCGTCTATCTGGAAGAGCTGGTCGAACGCCGCAGCCATGTCGATGCCGCGCACTACAACCTCGGCCGCGCCTACGAGGCGCTGAACGACAACGACAGTGCCCTGCAGGAATACAACCTGGTCGGCCCGAGCAACGACTACCTGCCGGCCCAGCAACGCCAGGCCGAGCTGCTGTTCGCCCAACAGCGCAGCGAAGAAGCCAGCGCACGCCTGGCCCAGGCACGTGACGCACAGCCCGATTACGCCATCCAGCTGTACCTGATCGAAGCCGAAGGCCTGAGCAATGACCAGCAGGTCGAGCCGGCCTGGAAGGTGATCAACGAGGGCCTGAAGCAATTCCCCAACGACCTGAACCTGCTCTATACCCGCGCCATGCTCGCGGAAAAGCGCGATGACCTGGCGCAGCTGGAAACCGACCTGCGCTACATCATCGAGCGCGAGCCGGAGCACGCCATGGCGCTCAACGCCCTCGGCTACACCCTGGCTGACCGCACCACGCGCTACGAAGAAGCGCGTGACCTGATCGCCAAGGCGCACCTGCTCAACCCGGATGACCCGGCGATTCTCGACAGCCTCGGCTGGGTCAACTACCGCCTGGGCAACCTGGACGAGGCCGAGCGTCTGCTGCGCCAGGCCCTGGAGAAATTCCCCGATCACGAAGTGGCAGCCCACCTCGGCGAAGTGCTCTGGGCCCAGGGCAAGCAGCGCGAAGCTCGACGTATCTGGGGCGACGCCCTCGCCGAAACGCCCGACAGCCCCATTCTGCGTGACACGCTGTTGCGCCTGACCGGTTCCGAGACTCTTTGATGCTTCGTCACCTACTCGTATTCAGCCTCCTCGCCCTGCTCGCCGGCTGCGCCGGCCTCACCTCGCACGAAGCGCTGGAAGGCCAGGGCGACCCGGCCAAGTGGAAAGCCCACAAACAGCAGATCACCCAGCTCGACGGCTGGCAGATCAACGGCAAGATCGGCATCCGCGCCCCACGTGACTCCGGCAGTGCCACGCTGTTCTGGCTGCAGCGCCAGGATTACTACGACATTCGCCTGTCCGGCCCGCTGGGTGGCGGAGCCGCACGCCTAACCGGCCGCCCGGGTGACATCCTGCTGGAAGTGTCCAACCGTGGCCGCTTCCGCGCCGAATCGCCGGAAGCGCTGCTGCAAGAGCAACTGCGCCTGGACCTGCCGGTCTCCAACCTGCTCTGGTGGATTCGCGGCCTGCCCGCCCCGGACAGCCGCAGCCGCATCACCCTCGACGGCGAAAGCCACCTGGCGCGCCTGGAACAGGACGGCTGGCAGGTGGAATACCAGCGCTACACCGAGCAGAACGGCTACGCTCTGCCGGAGCGCCTGAAGCTCTATGGCCAGGACCTGGAAGTGACCCTGGTGATCAAGGACTGGCAACCGCGTCAGCTCGGTCAATAAGCTCACTGCAGATCCTGTGGGAGGGGCTTCAGCCGCGACATTGGCTTGCTCCGTCGCCGCTGAAGCGCCTCCCGCAGGAGCCGTAGCCCGGATGCAATCCGGGGACTCTCTCCACCCAGCCCCGGATTGCATCCGGGCTACGAACTCCCGCCAACGACATCGCCATGAGCCGCACAGCCATCCTCTACACTTCTAGCTTCGTCGGCAGCGTCAGATTGTATAAGAGACAGAACTGATCCTGCCCGCCCCCGCCAAACTCAACCTGATGCTGCATATCCTCGGTCGCCGCGCCGACGGCTATCACGAGCTGCAGACCTTGTTTCAGTTTCTCGACCACGGCGACGAACTCGGTTTCAGCGTCCGTCAGGATGGCGAAATCCGTCTGTACACGCCCATCGAAGGCGTACCGCACGACAGCAACCTGATCGTGCGTGCCGCCAGAAGACTTCAGGAAGCCAGCGGCACTCAGCTCGGTGCCGATATCTGGCTGGACAAGCGCCTGCCCATGGGCGGCGGCATTGGTGGTGGCAGCTCGGATGCCGCCACCACCCTGCTCGGTCTCGACCACCTGTGGCACACCCAACTGGGTGAAGATCGCCTGGCGGAACTGGGCCTGGCCCTGGGTGCCGACGTACCGGTATTCGTACGCGGCCGCGCAGCCTTCGCCGAGGGCGTTGGCGAGCACCTGAGCCCGGTCGAACTCGACGAACCCTGGTTCCTCGTCGCAGTACCGCAAGTCTTTGTCAGCACTGCAGAAGTTTTCGGCTCGCCCGAGTTGACACGGGATACGCCGCCCATTAAAGTTCGCAGCCTTCTTGCGGGGGGTGGTCGAAACGACTGCCAGCCGGTCGTAGAGAAGCGTTACCCTGAAGTTCGTAACGCTTTGATCTTGTTGAACAAATTTGTTTCAGCTAGATTGACCGGCACTGGAGCTTGCATATTTGGGAGCTTCCCAAATCGGGACGATGCTGATAAAGTCGCCCGCCAACTTCCAGGCACTCTGCCGAGCTTTGTCGCTCAAGGTCGCAACATTTCGATGCTGCACCGCAGGCTCCAAGCATTGGCCAAGAAGTGAATGCTCAGCATTCGGTTATACGATACAGGGGCGTCGCCAAGCGGTAAGGCACCAGGTTTTGATCCTGGCATGCGTTGGTTCGAATCCAGCCGCCCCTGCCATAACCTCCTTCGGGAGGCATCGGGAACCGAGTCAACAAGCGTTCAACACAGAATATAGGGGCGTCGCCAAGCGGTAAGGCACCAGGTTTTGATCCTGGCATGCGTTGGTTCGAATCCAGCCGCCCCTGCCATTTTCCATACCCATCCAGGTATACCCCCAGCCGGCAGGTACTGCGCGTGTCCAAGATGATGGTCTTCACGGGGAACGCAAACCCCGATCTGGCGCGACGGATCGTTCGTCAGCTGCACATTCCCCTCGGCGATGCTTCGGTCGGTAAGTTCTCCGACGGCGAAGTCATGATCGAAATCAACGAGAACGTCCGCGGCAAGGACGTCTTCCTGATTCAGCCGACCTGTGCACCCACCAACGACAACCTGATGGAACTGGTAGTGATGGCCGACGCCTTCCGCCGTTCCTCGGCGACTCGCATCACTGCGGTCATCCCCTACTTCGGTTATGCCCGCCAGGATCGCCGTCCGCGTTCCGCGCGCGTGGCAATCAGCGCCAAAGTGGTTGCCGACATGCTCACCGTGGTCGGTATCGACCGCGTGCTGACCGTCGACCTGCACGCTGACCAGATTCAGGGCTTCTTCGACATTCCGGTGGACAACATCTACGGTTCCCCGGTCCTGGTCGACGACATCGAAGACCAGCGCTTCGACAACCTGATGATCGTCTCCCCCGATATCGGCGGCGTCGTTCGCGCCCGCGCCGTGGCCAAGAGCCTGGGCGTCGACCTGGCGATCATCGACAAGCGTCGCGAGAAGGCCAACCAGTCCGAAGTGATGCACATCATCGGTGACGTCGAAGGCCGTACCTGCATCCTGGTCGACGACATGGTCGACACCGCCGGTACCCTGTGCCACGCCGCCAAAGCGCTGAAAGAGCGCGGCGCCGCCAAGGTCTACGCCTACTGCACTCACCCGGTGCTGTCCGGCCGCGCCATCGAGAACATCGAGAATTCCGTCCTGGACGAGCTGGTGGTCACCAACACCATCCCGCTGTCCGCTGCGGCGCAGTCCTGCTCGCGTATTCGCCAGCTCGACATCGCCCCGGTCGTCGCCGAAGCGGTTCGCCGCATCAGCAACGAAGAATCGATCAGCGCCATGTTCCGCTAAGCGGAACTGGCGAGATCACACTGCCCCGCCTCGTGCGGGGCTTTTTGCCCTACCGCCCGAGGCTGGTCGCAAGCCACAAGGCGGTTTGGTTATTTTGGAGAAGTGAAATGACTGTTGAATTTGCCCTGAATGCCGAAGTGCGTTCCGACCTGGGGAAAGGTGCGAGCCGCCGCCTGCGTCGTAACGTGTCCATGGTGCCTGCCGTGATCTACGGTGGCGACAAAGACCCGCAATCGATCAGCCTGCTGGCCAAAGACCTGGCCAAGCTGCTGGAAAACGAAGCGGCTTTCAGCCACGTCCTGACCCTGGACGTTGCCGGCACCAAAGAAAGCGTCCTGATCAAGGCCCTGCAGCGCCATCCGGCCAAAGGCTTCGTCCTGCACGCTGACTTCCAGCGCGTCGTTGCCGGCCAGAAGCTGACCGCTCACGTACCGCTGCACTTCCTCAACGAAGCAACCTCCGTTGGCGTGAAGCAGCAAGGTGGCGAGATCTCCCACACCATCAGCGAAGTCGAAGTTTCCTGCCTGCCGAAAGACCTGCCGGAATTCATCGAAGTCGACATGGCTGCCGTAGAAGTTGGCCAGACTGTCCACATGTCCGACCTGAAGCTGCCGAAAGGCGTTGAGCTGGTTGCTCTGGCCCACGGTAACGACCTGGCTGTCTCCAACATTCACGCTTCGCGCGTGAAGGCTGAAGACGAAGAAGGCGCCGCCGAGTAATCGCAGCGCGGAACCCGCCCGGCAGGCGATCACGCCGGGCGATTTCCTCAAAAGGGCTCCTGTATGACTGCCGTACAACTGATCGTTGGCCTGGGTAACCCCGGCCCCGAATACGACCAGACCCGGCACAATGCAGGGGCCCTTTTCGTTGAGCGCGTGGCAGCCAGCCAGCGCGTCAACCTCTCTGTCGATCGCAAATATTTCGGCCTGGTGGGCAAGTTCAACCACCAGGGGCGCGAAGTTCGTCTGCTCATCCCCACCACCTACATGAACCGCAGCGGCCAGTCCGTGGCGGCCTTGGCCAATTTCTTCAAGATCAAACCCGAAGAAATCCTGGTGGCCCACGACGAACTCGACATGCCACCCGGCGTCGCCAAGCTCAAACAGGGCGGCGGCCACGGCGGGCACAACGGCCTGCGCGACATCATCGCCCAGCTCGGCAACCAGAATAACTTCCATCGCCTGCGGCTCGGCATCGGCCATCCAGGGCACGCCAGCCTGGTTTCCGGCTTCGTGCTCGGACGCGCCCCACGCAGCGAACAGGAACTGCTCGACAAGAGCATCGACTTCGCCTTGGACGTCCTGCCGGAAATACTCGCCGGCGACTGGACCGTGGCCATGCGCAAACTGCACAGCCAGAAGGCCACCCAGTAACCACCTTTACCCCGAGGGACACACCATGGGATTCAACTGCGGCATCGTCGGCCTGCCCAACGTCGGCAAGTCCACCCTGTTCAACGCCCTCACCAAATCCGGCATCGCGGCGGAGAACTTCCCCTTCTGCACCATCGAGCCGAACAGCGGCATCGTGCCCATGCCTGACCCGCGCCTGGATGCCCTGGCCGAGATCGTCAAGCCCGAGAAGGTCATCCCCACCACCATGGAATTCGTCGACATCGCCGGCCTGGTCGCGGGCGCGTCGAAAGGTGAAGGCCTGGGCAACAAGTTCCTCGCCAACATCCGCGAGACCGACGCCATCGCCCACGTGGTGCGCTGCTTCGAAGACGACAACGTCATCCACGTTGCCAACAGCGTCGACCCCAAGCGCGATATCGAGATCATCGACCTCGAACTGATCATGGCCGACCTCGACAGCAGCGAGAAGCAACTGCAGCGCGTTGCCCGTACCGCCAAGGGTGGCGACAAGGAATCCGTGGCGCAGAAGGCCCTGCTGGAAAAGCTCATCCCCCACCTCACCGAAGGCAAGCCGGCGCGCAGCCTGCTCAAGGACCTGGGTGACGACGAGAAGCGCCTGGCCAAGACCTTCCACCTGCTCACCACCAAACCGGTGATGTACATCGCCAACGTCGCCGAAGACGGCTTCGAGAACAACCCGCACCTCGACGTGGTCAACGCCATCGCCGAAGCGGAAGGCGCCATCGTCGTGCCGGTGTGCAACAAGATCGAAGCCGAGATCGCCGAACTGGACGATCTCGAAGAAATGCAGATGTTCCTCGAAACCATGGGCATGGAAGAGCCGGGTCTGAACCGCGTGATCCGCGCCGGTTACTCGCTGCTCAACCTGCAGACATACTTCACCGCTGGCGTGAAGGAAGTACGCGCCTGGACCGTCAAGGTCGGCGCCACCGCCCCGCAGTCGGCTGCAGCGATCCACACCGACTTCGAAAAAGGCTTCATCCGCGCCGAAGTCATCGCCTACAACGACTTCATCCAGTACAAGGGCGAAGCTGGCGCCAAGGAAGCCGGCAAATGGCGTCTGGAAGGCAAGGACTACATCGTCAAGGACGGCGACGTGATGCACTTCCGCTTTAACGTTTGATCGTTAGGAGCAGTGCATAGACAGAACCCCGCCAAGGCGGGGTTTTGTTGTTTTTGGGGTGAGGAATTCTCTAGTGTGACTGTCGTGAGCTGGGGATTATGAATCCGCTACGCCCTGCCCCGCTGGGCCAGAAAGGTCCATAAAACGGGCCCTCTAGCCCTTCCCCACACTGGCTAAGCCAGTCCTTTCCAGAAAATTTGACCTATGTAGTCACCATGGGGTTGCCTTGTACCATAAAGGCATTTTAGTATCAGGGTGCACAGGCGTTCCGCCTTGTATGTGACATTCGAGCTGAAAAACCCGAGTTGTTTGGCTGTTGTGATTAACAGCGATCTGGAAGGGCAACCTGACAGGTCATGTGGGGAGGCGGCGGCATAACAAGCTCAGTTTGCCGACAGCACTATCTCGGTGATTGGCCGTGCTCGTAGAGTAGAGGCAGACCTTCTTCGGGGTGGCTCGGACTTAACATCTCTACTCTATATCCCTCGCAAGAGGGCAGCCGGCCAATGTACTTATGGAAGAGCTTAAAGCACGCACAAAGGATGGCATTGATCCAATTCAGAACTTGGATAACCTTTGTGATGCCTTAGGTATTTCTCGCGAAGAACTAGATACAGCACTCTCACTGACTGATGAAGATCGTTACGTCGAGATTAAACTTCGTAAGAAAAATGGTTCTACTCGTATAGTTTACAACCCCCATCCCAAATTAAGGCGTATTCAGCGCCGTATCAAGAACCGCATCCTATCTTCTCAAATTATTTACCCGCATTATCTTTATGGCTCCTTATCGGATAAAGAGAACCCTAGAGATTATATCCGCTGTGCTGCCGTACACTGCGGCGCCAAAACAGTATTGAAGGTAGATATACGCAATTTTTTTGACAACATCTCCCGCGATTTAGTTTTTGAAGTATTCAAAACCATACTTCACTATCCTCCAGAGGTTTCAGATACTCTCGCAAACCTTTGCACTCGCTGTGGAGTAGTTCCCCAAGGTGCCTCCACTTCAAGCTTCATTGCTAACCTTTGTCTTCTAGATGAGCATGATCTTGTTAGAAAGCTTAGCTATGACAGCTTACGGTACACACGACTCATAGACGATATAACCATATCATCAAAAACCCCAAACAAAGATTTAGAAAAGTGGATGCGCGTCCTTAAGCGCATGATTGAAGACTCTGACTTTGAGCTAAATGAGGAGAAGTCTGGCATTGAGCACGTCGCTCTCAATGCCTTCTCTGTCCATGGACTTCGAATTAATCGATCAACCCCCGGCCTAACCCGGGAAGAAGTAAGAAAAATTAGATCAGATGTTCATAATTTAAAAAATAAAGCCTCAGAACCCAATGCCAGAGTTAGCTTCGAATATCGCCGCCTCTTTGAAAGCGTTTCTGGCAAAGTTAACAAGCTCAAACGTGTAAACCACCCACGCTATAATATCTTAAGAAAACAAATGAGAGATATTCTTCCTCTGCCATCGAAGAAAGATATTAAAAGATGCCAGATAATGCTTGCAACTCTTGTCCGCGACCACGCAAATCACAATTCAAGCTACCTCTATAAGGTTCGTCATGCCAGGCTTCGACATAGACTTGGGATTTTACGTCGAATATATCACCACGAAGCGGCAGCAATGCGTCAAACATTACGTGGATTAGAGCCCAATTTCTCCGATGATACTTAACATAGCGGTCGGCGCTGTTTGCGCAATTCTTACCACGGGCTTTATCCTTGCCGCTTTCCCGGCATTCGATGTGCTATCAAAAGCAAACTTAGAGTTTTGCTTCACCTCCGGCTGTTTCAGTAATGCAGCTCTTATATTCTCAGAGTCGATTGATATTATAAAAAACTCATCCTTAATCGCAGCTTATACAGCCGCAATGTCCGGATCATATATAGGATTAAAAACATTTAACCAAACCATCAACCGCGACAACTACACACGACACTCCAGCAATCTGTCATCATTTAAGACTGCCATTGAAGAAATAGTAAAGTCCTCAAACATATCCAAAGAATGCTTAAACACCAATAAACTCTATAAACTAATTTACCCCAACTCTGAGCTTGGAGACATTTCCATATCCAAATCTTACGCACAGACCATTAGAAAAATACAGTCTTGTGTAGAACTAACCAGCTCCCTCTACGGCTCAGGAAACGCTTCTTCACAAGGTGTCAGGCCAGAACATGAAACGGAGATGCTACAGCTCTTTGAACTTCTTGGCGTAACAGTTCAAGAACCTGATCTACAGCGCATTGTAGAAATAGAGCTAAATGTATTCACTTTCCTAGACAAAGTGAATGCTACTCTTACGGGCATTCCTGAAAAGCTTTCTGATTCCCGAAGAGACTATACTGTAGCCTTTAGAACTCGAAGGTAGCCCCCAGAATTACCACCTCAATTCTAAATTTACTCTTACATCTGCATCTTTATTATTTTTTATTTCACTTCCATCCCAGTAAGAATTTTTATTCCATTCCTCACCAAATCTCTTCATAGCTCTTGCGCGAAAATTTGAGCACTCCATTTGAGTCCACTTCATATCATGTGGATTGCAAGAAGGATGCTGAATGAAAATACTATTGAATGTTCTGATATATGTCCCCCAATCGACTGGGGGCATTCCTTTCGGATGCACGTAGTACGCCGAAGACTCTTCATTCTTCGTTTGTGCATTTGTTCTTTGAGACACTGGAGTTTTTGGAGTTGCGATGACTTTAGGCTGCTCCCTTGCTGGCTCAGCGCTCCAGCTTTTGGGCTCAGCCTTGCCATTCACTACGAAGGCTTCCTTCAACTTCTGAAGGTCTATCGTCACTCCCCATCCCGTTGAATAGAGGTACATCATCCCGCTTGAGAGCAAAGCTGAAACGGCTATTGCTGCCGCATACGGTCGCCACCTTGCATGGCTGACTTTTCTTTGCGGCCGATCGTGGATATCTACCTTCACTCCCCCTCCTTGGCATCTCTTCGGGCGTACCAGCGCCTAGCTACTTCCTGTGTGATCGCTATCCCGCGTTTGGATTGGCCAAGTTTCGGTTGGCTTCGTCGAATTCGGGGCTGGTCTGGCCTATCTCCGGCGCGATCTCGCCGCTGACCATCCACCAGCGATAGCTCGGATACAGAGCACCTAGGGCTTCTATCTCATCCGTGCTGATCCGCACGTCCTTGTTATAGAGCACCGTCCTCCATCGATTCGAGCCTATCGGCGTTTCTCTTACGAGCCGATCCATGCCAGCCATAGAGGCAACCGTTCTAACGCGCTCGTTTATTGTGCCCATTTCGTATAAGTATTTTGATCAAATAGTTTGAATTTTGAGAAAGCAATTCATATGCTTTGTTCAAATATTTTGACTCAAGTATCTGAGTCGAACGTTTGGACGAGTATAGGGCAAAAGCTATGGAACAGTCTGGTGTAGTGGGGCTTTCGATTTCGGGAGACGCCCAACGCGTAACGGATTTCCGCGACGCACCGTTCTGCACGAAATACGTGCTGGCTCAGCTCCTGGGCATGGAGCAAATCACCGAAGACGTGGTGCGCGGCTGGATCGAAAGCCACGCCCTGCCGACTGTGAAAATCGGCCGTCACCGCGTCATCAACCTGCACCGCATCCGCCGCGACCTCGACCGAGGCAAAACCATCTTCTGCGCGGGGGATTACAGCGATGACTAATCAGGTGCCCGCCCATGAATCCCTCCCAGTACCTGCTATCGCACCACAAGGATTGCGGCTGCCAGAGCTGCTTTGCCCGCAATCCGCAGGGCAAGACGTTCGCCTTTCGCCGTCACCCGCACGCCGACAACTGCGACTGCTCTGTCTGCTGGTTAAACCGAAACTGGCAACCGCCCAAGCCCGCCGCCTCCCCGTCCACACCATGCACCGACTGCCGCCCCGCACAATGGCGCATGGTCGATGGGCGGAACTGTGTGACAGCTGCCTCGTACTGCGAGAAACACAAGCCGTCGCCCCGTCCGCCGAAGTATTGGTTCGTTGTGAGCGACACCGGCAAACCCACGCCCTTCGTGCCCCTGCGCGAACCGTTCGAACTGGTGGGGTGAGCGCATGATCACTGACTTGATCAACTTTATGCAGGCCACCCTAGAAACGCTGGCGGTGTTTCTATTTCAGGTTATCTACCTCGGCGTTCTGGTTTTCCTTTGCGTTGGCATCGTCGCTTTGCTCTGCCTGCCGCTGATCATCGCGTACTGCAAGTATCTGGATCGCAAAGAGGCCGCCAAGAAGTCGCCTCCGGCGTCCGTGACTGGCCACCCCGGTCTGCCAGACCGAACAGCGCAATCACCGCCAGTCGCGGGCGACGGTGGCGAAACGGGATGACAAGGGCACGGCCCTTGGTGTTAACGAACTAACAGGCTGCACAAGCGGCAACTGAAACCCCGGCAAGTCGAGAACCACCCTCGGGCAAAAACGAAAGTTTGCCCGTGCGGGATCGCTCGGCCTGCTGAAAGGCAAAACCGCGCAATAACGCGCAACTAAGCGAGGAAACACAAATGGCACGTTCGACTATGGAAGTTGCATTTCTCGGCACTCAGAAACTGGCGTTCAACCAAAACGGCACCGACGTAAAAATCGTCAAGGTGTTTTACGGCGATGAGCCAGACGGCATCACCGAAAACGGCCTGTCCATTGTGAGCATGGATGTGCCTGCCGACGTTGCAGATGAGGTGTTCGCCTCTGGCGCCCAATTTGCCCCGCTCGAAACGGTCCGCATCACCTTCGAAGTGGCGCGTGCTGGCAAGCAGAAGGGTAACAACCTGGCTGTGCATATCGAGGCGGTGAATCCGAAAGGCCAGGCCGCCAAGCCTGCCGCCCCGCAAGGCACCCAGCAACAGCCCAAACCGGCTGACGCTCCCAAGGCCTAACCCCAGGCCATCGCCATGCTGATTCACGGCCGCGTCCTCTGTGACCTGTGCTTGGCCAACATGGGCCAAGTCTATGGCCAGCCTGCTGACTCCAGCGGCTGGGCGGCTGACTTCGGCATGGCTCCCGACTACGCCGTCTGCCCTGACTGCAAGGCCCTGGCTGAGCAAGAAGAAGACGGCGCAGCGCTCACGGACACAACGCAATAGGTGCCGGTATGGGATCGCTCGAAAGCTACCTCGCCAACGTCACCCTGGGTGATCTGTGGGCCCTGCAATTCCTTCAAGGGATGGTCTATCTGGCCGCCCTTGGCCTCATTCACGGGCACCAGAGGTAATGGGCAATGGCATTCACCTGGGGGCAATACCTCGTTATCGCTGGGCTCTTCATCGGCTCTCTCGGGATCGGCGTCGCCTGGGGTGCTTTCCGGCTTGGCTGGAAAGAAATCATTGACGCATCAACCAACTGAGGAAACTCACCATGTACCAAAGCAAGAAAGAAGTCGCCATCCGTGGCGCACAGGCTGAGCAAGGCGATACCAGTGTCGGTAAAGCACTGGGCGCCAAAGCGGCTGCCACCTTCACCGTTGCCGCTGCTGGCATGACTGCCGGTGCTGCCAATGCGGCCATCACCGTTCCGCCGGAACTGCTCGGGGTCTTCACCGATCTGGCCACTGCCTTCGGCACCCTGGTTGCCGCTGGTGCGGTGCTGTTCGGTGTCATCCGCGGCACCCTGGCCCTGTTCAAGATTGCCAGCCGCGTGTTCAGCGCAGCGGGCGCCTAAGTCACCCACTACGGCCCCGCTTCGGCGGGGCTTTCCTTTTGGAGCCTGACAAATGTTCAACGCCGCGCTTTTCCGTTTGCTCGCGCTTCGCGGCGTCTGCGTGCTCCTGCTTTCCTCGCTGGCCTCCCTGGCTCAAGCGTATTGCTTCACCGCCTACCAAGGGCAACTCAGTTTCAGCGCTTCCGGCTCAAGCAATGCAACTGCTATGACTGTATGTAGGCAGCTTATTGATGCTGGAGGTCGTCCACATAGCGATAGCTATGGCGCTTTGGGCGGCGTGAATGCTGGTGGCGGGGGTTGCTATTACTATCCGGGCGGAACTTTCGACACCTTCGGCAACTGGGTCAGAGCCGGCACGCCTGAGACCATGTGCGAAGCCCCGCCTCCTGTTGATTGCTCCGACACTGCGGGCAACGTCATCACCCGCGCTCAGGTCTGCCAGTACGTTGCAGCCCTGAAAACCTACGTCTGCGATGACCAGATTCAAGAAGGTGGCTGCCTCTACACCGGCGCCGCCAACAAAAAGTGCTTTGCCGACCTGACCACGGGGCAAGGCATCTGCACCACTGACTTTTACGGCTCCGGTCAGCCTGCTGGTGAAGGTGTCGAAGAGTGCACCGAAGAATCCTGCACCCCACCCCGTGATCCAGAGGTGCCACCCGCTGAAGAACAATGCATCACCAATGGCAACGTCACCGTCTGCCATAACCCGCAAAAGCCCGGTTGTGGCTCGGTTAACGGTGTTGAGGGCTGCTTTCAGGAGGAACCCGGCTGCGGCTACTTCAACGGCGTCTACAACTGCTATGGCTCCGACAAACCGCAGAACAACTGCGGTTACTTCAACGGCAAATACACCTGCAGCGATCCGAACGACCCGACCAAGATCATCCCGGAAACCTCGCCTGATCACCCCAAGAACGGCGGCAACGCCGATGGCAACGAAAACAACGACCCGACCGCCCCAGGCCAGACTGGCAATGGCAGTCCGCAAGGCTCCGACCAAGGCGCAACCAACGAAGCCATTGGCAAGCTGGGCGATGAACTCGGCGGCAAGCTCGATGAAACCAACGGTCTGTTAGGCGCTATCAAGGGTGTGCTTGATGGCATTGCCGATGGCATCGAAGAACTGCTCGGCGGTGAATACGACGGCTCAGGCGATGGCGAAAACGGCGCTATTGGCGGTGAAGCAAGCGGCCAGGGCAGCGAGTTGGGTGACCAGATTAGCGACTTCACCGAACAGATGATCACCGAGCGTGAAGCCGAAGCTAAAAGCGACCTCGAAGACAAAATACCGGAGTTGGTATCAGGTAAAGGCGGCATGTTCGACCCTGACGGCGTCGCTATCCAAACCCTCGACTTCCTGAACCAAGTGCTGCCCTCTCACCTGGGCTGCGCTGACTACACCATCAGCTTTCGGCTCGGTAAATACGACGCCGATTTCATCATGCCTGTCTGCGAACTCAGCCGGGTAAAGCCCCTGCTTGAGTACGTCATTTGGCTGATCACTGTCATCGGTCTCTGGAAAATCCTCTACTCGGGCCTGCGCCTTGAGGACGCCAAAGCCAGCAAAGGAGGCTACTAAACATGGGTTGGATTCTCGGCTGGCTCAAGCGCTTCTTCCCCAACCTGTTCAGCCGTGCAGGCGCCTTCATTGTCGGCTTCGTCGGTCCACTGATCGCCCCGGTCATGACCTTCCTGGCCTCGTTCTTCAAGAAGACTCTTATCTTCTTCCTGATCGTGGCCGCCGTGCATCTGGCCGTCGAAGTGTTCGTCAAAGCCATCGCCTTGCTGCTGGAACAGATTGCCGGGAGCGCACCGGGGCAGTTCTTCGAAGTGGGCCGGATGCTGATGCCAAGCAACCTGTCCTACTGCGTCTCTCTGCTGGTGCTGGCCAAGCTCAAATCGCTGGTCTTCTACTGGGTGCACCGCTTCTCCGAACAGTTCATTCACACCTGAGTCCCTGCCATGGCCGTGTATATCGTCACCGGCAAGCTAGGGTCAGGCAAAACCCTGCTGCTGGTTCAAAAAATCCTCGACTACCTCAAGTCTGGCCGTCGCGTCGCCGTAAACATCGACGTGCGCATGAACCGCCTGTGCAAGCCCGGTAATCGTCATTCCCGCGTCGTGCGCCTGCCGGACCTGCCCAGCGCTGATGACCTGATCGGCCTGGGCTACGGTTGGGAAACCTACGATGAAGAGAAATTTGGCGGCATCTTCCTGGATGAAGCCGGTGTCTGGCTCAACTCCCGCGACTGGAACCAAGGCGGCCGCTCCGACCTGCTGAAATTCTTCCTGTTCCTGCGTAAACGCCGCTGGGACCTCTGGCTATGCGTCCAGAACGTCAACGTCATCGACAAGCAAGTCCGCGAATCCATCGCTGAACACGTCGTCTACCTGAACCGCTGGGACCGGATGAAAGCACCGGTCTTCATCCGCTGGCCGCTGCGCCTGCTCACCCTCGGTATCTGGAGTGGCCGCCTGCCGAAACTGCATCAGGCCATCGTCAAGTACGGCCCCAAGTTCAACTCGCCCAAGGTCGAAGACTGGTTCTATCGCGGCGAAGACTTCTACAGCTTCTACGACACCACCCAGGAATACGACAAAGGCTACGACAAAGGCTCGTATTCCATGCTCCCGCCCGGCTACTGGCGCCGCCCACTGCCTCCCGCCACGCGCGATATGGGGTTCTTCATGCGTACCACCAAAATCTTCTTCCGCCGTACTCGCGTGCTCAACGCCTTTGCCCTCGGCGCCCTTTTCGCCCTGGTGATCAGCGTGCCCGTGTTCGGTGCCCTGGCCTACGCCAATCGCGCACCGGCTCAGCCCAGCGCGCCCCTGCAAGCCTCAGCCAAGCCATCCAACACCCTGGCCGCTGAGTTCAAGGATTACCGCATCGCCACATACGGCCAACTGGCTGGGCGAACTCTCTACGTCTTCCGCTCGCCCGATGGCCAGCGCATCAACACCGATGACCTGAGTGTTCGCGACATCGTGGTGAAAGACCGTGGTCCCCGTGAAGCCCTGTTGGTTCGCGGTGACGAATACATTTCCCTCTACAGGTGATCCGCCATGATTGATCGTTCGGATAAGTCCTTTGCCCTGTTCTTCCTGCTGCCGATGCTGCTCTTCCTGGTACTCACGGCACCGGCCAAATCAGCCGAACGCATCGAGCTGTATGACGCCACCTTGCAAGACTTCGTTGAGTGGTCGTCACAGATGCTCAACAAGTCCGTGGTAGTCGGCTCGGATATCCGCAGTGCGCCTATCAGCATCTTCGCCACCTACAGCAACGATGCTGAGCTAGAAGCCCTGATTGGTAACGCCGTCGCGTCATCTGGCTTTCACCTCACGTCACGCGGCAATACGCTGCTGATCAGCGCGCAGCCCGTACCCGAACCGCTGGAACTCAAAACCCGCGTCTTCCAGCTCCAGCACCTGCAAGCCGACTTCGCCTATCAATCCATCCTCGACGTACTGCGGGCACAAACCGAGCGCAACGAAAGCGGTATGCCGTCGCTGATGGCTACACCCTCACCGACTTCAAACGCCGTCATCGTCACCGCCACACAGCAGCAGCTCGATACGGTCGAAAGCCTGCTCGGGGAAATCGACAAACCACGTCGCCAAGTCGTCATCACCGCCGTTGTGGCTGAGCTGGCCGACAACGACTTCGAAGCCCTCGGCCTCAATATCGGTGCCAAGAATGACCGAACCGACCTGGGTGGCATCAGCCTGCGCGGCTCCGACAAGTCCGACCTGGGATTCAGCCTCACCTTCAACGGGCCAACCCTGTCGGCCTTCCTGCAGGCGGTCAAAGTCAGCGGCAACAACCGCATCCTCTCAACGCCCCAGCTGCTCACCCTCAACCGGGAAGCTGCCTCCATCGTCGTCGGCCAGAACGTCCCGTTCATCACCGGGCAAACCACCAGTGGATCTACGCCGGCCTCTGATCCCTTTCAAACCATCGTCCGCCAGGATGTGGGTGTCTCACTCGATGTAACGCCCTTCATCACGCCATCAGGGGCTATCGAACTCAGCGTCAATCAATCCGCCTCGACCGTCTCTGATGATCGCAGTGCTGCCGACATCATCACCAACACCCGCCGCATCACCACCAAGGTCCAGTTGCCCGATGGCGGGGGCGTGCTCCTGGGTGGTCTCCGATCAGAGCAACGGGACAAATCCGTCTCCCGTGTGCCCTTCCTCTCCGATATCCCCGTGATCGGCCACGCCTTCCGCTCCACCTCCGTCCGCACCCGTGGAACGAACCTCGTTGTACTGCTCACCGCAGCCATACACACCGAGGAAAGAGGGGTAGCTGTTCCTGATGCAGTAAGTCCGCTGGTTCCGCACGCGGTCGAGCAGGCGCGCGGGCACTTCGGCGCAGCCGGTGGGACCGCGCGCCTAGCCGACCGCTAGGCGCGCTGACGTCCCTGTAGCACGTCAGATAAACCGATTTTAGTAACCACGTTACACCAGAGAGATACAGAGAATGAGCGCACCAAAGGACTACTACCGCATTGATATCGAAACCGGGAAAGAGAACCCGAATAGTCGTCTGTTCTGTGATCCTCGGGCGGGTGGTTTCGTGGATCTGTCCAACGTCCGAATCCTTGCCTGTAGCGTCGATACCGTCCGCCAGTTGTATCGCGGCCTGATCCGCCCGGAAATCATGAGCCTGTTCGAGAAGCCCGGCACCATCGTCGATTTCGCTGGCCAGCGCTGGCACTCGGGTCGCGTCAGCAAGGATTCTGGTTATCAGTACAAGCTTCAGAACGCAGACCTCGGCATCATCCTGCTGGTCAAAAACTTCAACGCCAAAATCGAGAACATCGGCCCCCACCTGAAAATCGAGGTATCTCCGCATGCTATCGACCAGTTCTGCCCCGAGCGCCTGCAGGAACGTCTGGATTACTACGCCAGCCACGTACTGACGAACGTCGAACGCAACCAATGCGCGGTCCACCTCGCGCTAGACCTGCAGGGCTGGCAACCGCCCGCCGATCTGGTCGCCCGCATGCACTGCCGTGCCCGCTCAGCCCGTGATATCTCCGGCATCAAGGAAATCCAGTGGACCCTGGAGTCTGCCACCTACGGCAAAGGCCAGTCGTACCTGTTCGGCTCTGCTGGTGGCGTCCAGCTCGGTATCTACAACAAAACCGAACAGGCCCGCTCCATCGACAAGCTCGACTATTGGGAAAACGTCTGGAAGCGTCGCGACAGCTTCGACGAAGGCGACCCGGACAACTACGACCCCGAGCAAGACGTGTGGCGCGTAGAGCTGCGTTATCACCACTCTGTCATCCAGCAATTCGCCTCTGGCTCGTTCGACCTGCAGAGCGGCGAAACCATCGAAACCAACAGCTACGCCGCCTTCGCACCGCACCTAGACGGCCTGTGGCGCTATGGCCTGCGCCAATTCAAGCTGCTGGCTCGCCCTGGCTACTTTGAGCCCATTTGGACGCTGATCCGTGACGATGTGCGCGTCGATCTGCCGGTGGATTCCCTGGTGGACGAAACCGAGTACAAGCGCCAATACAAGACCTCGCGGGGCTTCTCCGGCAAGAACGTGGAACTGTTCCTGGGAAACTTCGTAAGCCTGCTGGCACGGGAGCGAGTGGGCGCTAGAAAGGCTTTCTATCGGCTCAAGGATTGGGAGTGCTGGCCGGTGATCCGCGACCACTATGCCGCCAAGGGCATGGACGAAGACGGGCTGTATAAGCACATCAAAGGCATCCTGGAGGAACGCCATGTGCGTTGGGGGCGTGCTGTATGACGGCCAGGAAAGACGGCAACACCTGGACCGCTGACTTCTACGAAAACGGTCGCTCGGGTCGTCGTATTCGCAAGAAGGGTTTCAAGACCAAGGCCGCAGCCCAGCGCTATGAATCGGAGTTCTTCGCCAGTCTCAACGCTACCGGCCGGCCGCTCGATGATCGCCTGTCCGATCTGGTGACGCTCTGGCATGACCTGCACGGCTGCTCGCTCAAGGATGCCAAGCATCGTCTTGCTCGTACCCTCGCCACTGTCGAACGCCTCGGCAATCCGATGGCCTCCAACTTCGATGCCCTCGCCTGGGCACGCTATCGCCAGACACGCCTCAAGGACGTCAGCCCGCACACCGTCAACCATGAACAGCGTTACCTGTCGGCGGTCTTCTCCGAACTGATCCGCCTGGGTGCCTGGGTCGGCAACAACCCACTGGCCAAGGTTCGTCAGATCAAGACAGATCAGACCGAGCTGACGTTTCTGACCCTGCAACAGGTCGAACAACTGCTGGAAGAGTGCAAGCGCTCGACCAACAACCATACCTACCCGGTTGCGCTGATCTGCTTGGCCACAGGTGCCCGATGGGACGAAGCGGAATCCCTGTCACGGGGTGCCCTGTTCGGCGGTAAGGCCCACTTTCACCGGACCAAAAACCGTCAGTCCCGGTCGGTGCCGATCCCCAAAGAGGTCGAAGAGATTGCGTTAAAGGTGGGGATGCCGGGGAATGGTCGGCTGTTCATGCCCTGCCGGTCTGCATTCCGATCTGCTTACCAGCGTTGCGGCTTCCACACACCTGGCCAGATGACCCACATCCTCCGGCACACCTTCGCAAGCCATTACATGATGGGCGGTGGTGACATCCTGGGTCTGCAACGCATCCTCGGGCACTCGACCATAACGATGACCATGCGCTATGCACACCTGTCGCCTGATCATCTGGAGTCGGCGCTTAGGCTCTCCCCTCTCACACAGTCAGGCCATCTCCATGCGAATTAACCTTCTTTATCTGCTACTGTTTGCGCTTATTTCAGCATTAGCAGGGACGTTAATAGTGCTCAGCGCAATAGGGTTTACTCCCTTCGACTACTACCTACTATTGGCCTGCACAATAGGCTCTGTGGCTGGCAGCTTCGCCCAAGCAATTGCAGCCACTATTCATCCTGATAGCCCTCCTAACAAAGAAGGCATCATGAAAATAGCCTCGCCTGAGTTACGTGAGGTCAGAGGGGTATGGCTTACCCTTCGCCTATTTCTCGGCGCGATTCTGGGTTTTGTATTCGGGCTTTACTTTGTCGGCACTCTTCACCAAACCGGGGCTGTATTTGCCAAGATTTGGGGCCTTTCATTCATTGTGGGCTATGCAGCCCCCAAAATCTGGCAGGTTCAAGAGGCAGCTCTACTCGCTCGCTTGCGAGACGGCTCAGTTGACAAGTAGTCGTGGCGTAGTCACTTCGTAGTCACTACCCCAGAAACGACAAAGGGCTAGCCGAAGCTAACCCTTTGATAAATATGGTGGCTACACCGGGACTTGAACCTGGGACATCAGCATTATGAATGCTGCGCTCTAACCAACTGAGCTATGTAGCCAACGGCGCGCATTGTCCGCGTCTCGCCTACCGCTGTCAACCCCAGATCATCGATAAATTTACGTTTTATCAAGCGGTTAGGCTGTGGCGCCTGGGCAGGCTCCAGGCTGCTACCTGGACGACAGAACCGCCGGCCGTTAGCTGAGATCCCAGGCAAACATGACCAATTGGCAATGCTTGCAGACGAATTTGTAAAACGCCGAGTCGCCACCCGGTTGGTAGCCTCTGGTTGCCCACTCCCAGTCTTGCTCTGCCTGCTCGTAATCCTGCATCCATTGCTGCTTGGTCGCAGCGCTCGCCTGGCGCACGTCCTCCACGGTGGCATCGCCATGAAACTCGCAAGCATCATTGCAGTGCGCCAGCCAAGTCGCGCCCTGCCAGGAAAAGTAGCCTGGCGTGCGAAGGTCGATTTCTTCGATGACGGAGTCGGCCACTCCCGATTCGGCCAATGCGTGATGTTCGATGAAGGAGGCCTCGAAACGCTTGGCTGCACTGCCATCGGCAATGCACCACGGGCAAAGCCGGTCTCTCAGCTCCTCCCTGGAATAGACCGAGGCCGCGTAGATATAACCCCGCGCCAGCCCACAGCAACGACAAAGCGCATCGCTGGCCTTTATGGCGCCAGTAGCCAGAGGGTCCTTGTGATAGGGAAAGTGAGGCAGCTCGGTATCCATGTGAACTCCTTTTTTACGATCAAGCGTCATGTTGCGCGCATGACAGGACTGCTCCCGAGTGATCAACGATACCTGGTTCAACCAATCACTGGCAGCCAGGCAAGTCGGTTGCCGGAAGTTGCGCGCATTGCAGCAGCCCGAACGGTGCTTGCGGGGCTGTCGGGCGATGCCGGAAAATCCGCCTCCAGAAGGCTGCAGCGCCGCCGCGCGCTTGCCCATGAACCGGGAGAACACCTTGAGAGCGAGAGACGACTTCGACGATCTGCGGGCGGAGCGCGACATGCCGACGCATTACCGACACGAACCCAACCGCTACGCCGGGCTATGGAAGCAGATCGCGATTGGTATCGTCGTCGGCTACAGCGTGCTGGGCGTCATCAGTGCGGTTGCCTGGCTGCTTGTCGCCCAGCTTGCGCTGAGCAATCTGTCGATCACCCTGCCCTAACGCCCGCACCATTGCCCTTCACAGGGCACACCATCGTTGTCGCCGTCCATCTTGGTGCCGGGGCAGTTGCGCAGAAAGAAGGTGGCTTCGGCGCAGGAGGTCATCTGCGAGCAGTGAACTCGGCCATCGCAACGATACTGCTTGCTGGCGACCTGGGCTGCGGGTTGGCTGATCGAGGGTGAGGGGCGCAGACTGTCCAGCGAGAAGGTGGACGAACCTGGCTGGGTGACCACCGGATTGTCCATCACCGAGCCATCGCTGGCGATGTTGCTGATCACCGGACTACCGGGCTTGCTCAGATAGAACTGCCAGAAAGCGGCGCCCAACAGCAGGATGATGATCAGTTTCTTCATTGCACAGTCCCTTGCCCGGTTTACGTGATAGCCAGTATCGGCTTGCCGAGCCGACAGCGCCAGGGGCGTGCATTGGCACTTGCCATCCCCTGCCCGCCTGTTCATCCTGCCCCATTGTTTATCCTGCGAGCCCTGTCATGACGCCCATCCAGAATATCGGCCTGGCGCTATTCGTGTTGCTTTCCATCGGTTTCGCCCTCGGCCACAAGACCGAATGCGGCGATGGCCGCGTGGTAGAAACCTTTTTGGCCAAAGGGCTGGCGTCGCAGTTGCTGGGGCATGATCTTTGCCAGCAACCCTGAACACCCTTCATTAAGGAATGATGTGATGAAAACGTTCGCCTTGCTTGTCAGCGTTGGCCTTCTCGGCGCTTGCGCCAACCTGGGCTCGCAACCGCCGGTGCCGGTCACCTCTCCCGTGGTGAAGGCGTTCCGCGACATCTGCCTGCAGACGGCGCCGAGCTTTGCCGAGGCGCATCGCATCGCGCGCCAGCATGGCATCACCGAGATGACCGATATGGGCTTCGCCACCGTCGGCTTCAATGCGGACAAGAGCCTGAGCATTCAGGTCAAGGTCAGCCACGAATGCGTGGTGACCAGCGAGGCGCAGGAGGATGACAGCCTGACTCGCCAGTTGCTCAGCGCGGCGGCGATCAACGCCGGCACCACGGTGCCGCGCAAGGTGCCGGTGAAGATGATGATCGCCGGGCAGCCGTTCATCCTGATGCATGATCGTGAAGGCGGTGAGGCCTTCGTGATGCTGAAGCCGGAGTGAAAGAACTAGCATCCCCTCCCCCGAGCCACGTTCGACGGGGGTGGCCGGCAGACTTACGGCGTTTTCAGCCCTCTCACCCAACCCCTCTCCCATAAATGGGAGAGGGGAGCAAAGCGCGCAGGACGTTCTGTGAACAGCGTTACGCTAATCAGGGGTATTTTCAGGCGCTCTTGCCTGGCCGCGTTGCCAGCAGCAGGCCGCCGAAGATCATCGCGGCACCCAGCCAGTGATAGAGCTGCAGGCTCTCGTTCAGCAGCACCCACCCCAACAACGCGGTGAATACCGGCATCAGGTAGTTGGTCAGCGCCGCCTTGGCCGCGCCGATCACGCGGATGCCGTGGTTCCAGGCCAGGTAGGCCAGCAGCGAGGCGAACACGGCAGTGTAGGCGACAGCCGATAGGTTGGCGGCGTTGAGCGCCAGATGCGCGCCCTGGCTCAGTTCGTATAGATAGAAGGGCAGAATCAGCGGTACGCCCAGCAGGATGAACACGCCCAGCAATGCCAGCGGCGGGATCGGCTGCAGGTAAGCAGCCCAGCGCCGCAGCAGCAGCGAGTACAACGCCCAGTCGACCACCGCCAGTAGCATGATCAGGTCGCCCTGATTGAACGACAGGCTGGCCAGGCGGCTCCATTGCCCCTGGCTGATCAGCACCGCCAGGCCCATCACCGCCACCAGCATGCCCCACCAGGCGCGGCGTGCCGGCCATTCATTGAGCAGCAGCCCGGCGCCGATGAATGTCACCAGCGGCAGGCAGGTATTGACCAGCGAGATGTTGATGGCTGCCGTGGTCTGCGCCGCGCTGTAGAGCAGCGAGTTGTAGCCGGCGATACCCAGCCCGCCGAGCACCAGCAGACGCCAGCCGGCAGTGCGCACTGCCACACGATGACGCCACAGCGGCATGGCGACGAAAGGCAGCAACAGTGCCAGGGCCAGGCACCAGCGCCAGAACGACAGGGTGAACGGGGCGATCTCGCCCGCGAAGGCGCGCGCCACCAGGGCATTGCCGGACCAGCAAAGGTTGGCCAGCAACAGGCCGAACAGCGCCAGCGGGCGCGAATGATTGAGTGCGGTCATAGGGCGAGCGCCGCACCAGTGGCGCGACATTTATCCGTGTGGAGGTTGGCCGGCTGTGCGCGGTCACCGAGCGGGCAGTGCTGAGCGATCATTGCGTAGCTTCCGAATCAGGCGGCTTTGCACCATACGGAGGCACGCAATGCTTGGCAAGGTGGCGGACTGTAGGGTGCACCGTGCGCACCAACTCTGCAGTGACACCATCATGGCTAAGACTGCATGGATGCAGGAGGTAGAGCGAAGCAGGATGCCCGAACCGAAAGCCACTCCCACGAATCGGCCGGAGCCAAACCGCGGGAGGCGCTTCAGCGGCGAGCGTTGCAGTATCTCGGCATATCTCGGCGTATTCGGTGCGCGCGGCGCACCCTACGCTGCGCAAACCGCGCGAGATCCCGTAGGGTGCGCCGTGCGCACCAACCCAACGGCGTCCGCGCATGGGTGCATTTTGCGAGTATGAGGGCCGAATAGCGCGTCATTCCCGGTGCGCACCGCGCACCCTACGGTCATCAACGCTGACTGCGGCGACGCAGCGGACGACTCAGCAGCCAGAGAATCAGCAGCACGCCGGCCAGGATCACCGCGCTGGCGCCCCATTGCATCGGCCCGGCCAGGCGGAACAGCTCGGTCGGATGCAGGCTGGGCGCGCGGATCATGCGCGCTTCGGCTGCCGCACCCGTGGTGGGAATATCGGCCAGGCCGTCGCCATCGAGATCCGGCAGGCTGCGGATATGGTCGAGCAGCACCTGCCATTCCTTGAGTTCCTGCACGCCTTCCCTATCCGGGTCCTGGTCGATAATGGCGTCTTCGATACGCGGCAGCGGGCGGCCCTCGGCATCCTTGGGGATGACGTCGAGCAGGCCCTTGGTCAGGTCCGGCACCAGCCAGGTGAAGCTGCCGACGTAGCTGGTGGCGCCGATGCTGTAGAGGCGTGTGTCGTTCAGGTCCAGGTCACGGTAGTCACCTTGCGGATCGCCGATTTCGATGCGGCTGACGCGGTCGAACGGCACACGCCAGGGGTTGTAGGTGAAACGCACGCCGGAAACGCGCGGGTAATAGCTCTGGCTGTCGCGCAGCTGATAGGCGAGCAGCAGCACTTCGAGCAACGACTTGATTTCGCGCGCGCTGATGTAGGCCTTGATCATCGGGTAACCCGGTTCGTCGTCGAACTGGCCGATACCCAGCGGGGCGATGCGAAACAGGTCGGAGACATCCTGCACGCCATTACGCCCCTTGAGCAGGTCATCGCGGATGGTGCCGTTGCCGGTGAACGCAAGGTCGGCATCGACCGCATGACGCAGCGCATCGGTGACCAGGTTGGCCAGGGTCTGATCGGTGAAATCACGGCCCAGGCTCTGGTCGACCCTGGCCAGCGGCTGGTCGAAGCGGTAGCCCCTGGGCGCCAGCATGCGCTCGCTGACCACCTGCTTGAAGTCTTCGACCCTGGCAGTGATGGTCGCGTCGCCGACGATGCTGTCGTTGACCGCATGCAGGCGATAGTCACGCACACGCGGCACGCCGTCTTCACCCAGGCTCATGCGCAGCTCGCCAAGGTACTGGATTTCCGAGCCGGCCTGCACCACCGGGGTACGCCCATTAACCAGCACCGGCTGCGGCAGTGCCACATGCGAATGGCCGCCGACGACGATATCGATGCCCGGCACCTGCTCGACCAGTTCCACTTCCTCGCCGCGCCAGCTGCCATCAGCCTGCTGGGTGACGCCCATGTGCGAGAGCAGGATGACCACCTCGGCGCCCTCCTCGCGCAGCTTGGCCACCGTTTCCCTGGCGGTGGCGACCGGGTCGGCGAAGGTCACCGGCTTGATCATCGGGCTGACCGCCACGGCGTTGTTGCCAAGCAGACCGAACAGGCCGAAACGAATGCCGCCGCGCTCAATCAGCTTGTACGGCAAGATGCGCCCGGCCTCAGCATGCGCCTGCAGGCTATCGTCGGCCTTGCTCGCGGCATCGAAACGCATGTTGCTCGACAGCAGCGGCAGCAGCGCGTCGCCCTTGGCCCTGTGCGCCGCGCTGATCATCGCGGCAAGGCCGGCGGGGCGGAAGTCGAATTCGTGGTTGCCGATCACCGCGGCGTCATAGCCCAGTTCGGTCATCAGGCGCAGTTCGCTGCCCATCTCGCGGGCGATGGTGTGAAACAGCGTGCCCATGGTGAAGTCGCCGCCGTCGAGCAACAGCAGAGGTTCTTCGCCGGCTGCTGCGCGGCGTTCATTCAATAAGGTGGCAAGCCGGGCGACGCCGCCGACGGTGTCGTCATCGTTCACCGTCGCCGGGCTGTATTCATTGTTGGGGCCGAAACCGAGCAGGCGCGACTGCCAGTCGTTGCTGTGCAGGATGGTGAAATGGCGCTCAGCGGCGACCAGCGGCGCCGCACTCAGCAGGCCGGCAAGCAGGAGGGAGAGGAGCAGGCGCATGGACGATCCTTGACGATGACTGCGCACAGTATGGAGCAGGCCATGACGCCAGGCAGCGACCAATCGAGACGCAGGTTGTCGCCAATCGAGTCAGACTTTAATTGCCCCAGGTCAGCCCCAAGCCAGACGGCGAGACTAAGCTGTAATCAGGACTGCGAAGTGGAGAAGCGCCATGGACCACTATCACCTGATGCTGATGCTGCTGATCGGTGGCTTTCTGCTGCTGGGAGTCGGCTTCAATTTTCGCGAGCACGAATGGGGCGTACGCGTGCTGGGTTTGGGCGTATTGCTGATGCTGGTGCCGATTGCATTGCGGGTGCATCTGGCGTTGGCGTGAAGCCGCTCTTGTAGGAGCCAGCTTGCTGGCGATCCGCTTGACGCATCGCTGGCAAGCCAGCTCCTACACGTAATGTGGTTTTCGCGGCCACTAAAGGTGGCAACGCAGAATACCGGCCTTCAGGCAGTGCGCCGCGTAACCCACCAAGCGGTTGACGACGCCACGCCGAAGGTGGGTTCAGGTAACAGCCCCATGACTCCCTACTACTTCCAGCGCTCGGCTGCGCTCTGGTCGCTGCAGCGGCCTTCGACCCAGCGCGGGCCTTCGCGGGTGTCTTCCTTCTTCCAGAACGGCGCGCGGGTCTTCAGGTAATCCATGATGAAGTTGCAGGCATCGAACGCGGCTTGTCGATGGGCGCTGCTGGTGCCGACGAAGACGATGGGCTCGCCCGGCTCCAGACGACCGATGCGGTGGATAATCTCGATGCCCAACAGCGGCCAGCGCTCACGCGCCTGATCGGCGATCTTGGCCAGGGCCTTTTCGGTCATACCGGGGAAGTGTTCGAGGAACATACCGCCGACTTCGCGGCCGTCATTGAAGTCGCGCACGTAGCCGACGAAGGTGACCACCGCGCCAATGCCAAGGTTGGCGGCATGCAGGGCGTTGAGCTCGGTGCCGGGGTCGAAGGGTTGGGCTTGGACGCGGATGGTCATGCGATGTGTCCGTTCGGTAGGGCTTTGGAGCGGTGGGCTAAAGCGGAACGCCGCCCGGCCCACCCTACGGTGTCACTAATCTGTGGGAGGGGCTTCAGCCGCGACAACGAACGCGGAGCAGCGGCTGACAGCAGCATCAACCACCGGTAACGGTGGGGAAGAAGGCGACTTCATCGCCTTCGGCCAGCGGTTCGTCGAGGCTGCACAGTTCCTGGTTGCGCGCGCACATCAGGTTCTGCTCGCCCAGCACTTCCCATTCGCCGCCACGGGCGACCAGGTGCAGGCGCAGGTCGTCGAGGGTGGCGAAATCGCCGCTGAGTTGTTCGTCGTCACGGCCCAGCGCTTCGCGGTAGCGGGCGAAATACTGCACGCGGATCATGCTTGTTCCTCCAGCTTGTAGTGACCGCTCTTGCCGCCGAGTTTTTCCAGTAGGCGTACCTGTTCGATGACCATGCCGCGATCCACGGCCTTGCACATGTCATAGATGGTCAGCGCGGCGACGCTGGCGGCCGTCAGTGCTTCCATCTCGACACCGGTTTGCCCGGACAGTTTGCAACGGGCAGTGATATGCACGGTGTCGTCACCCTCTGCACTCAGCTCGACCTTGACGCCGGTGAGCATCAGCGGATGACAAAGAGGGATCAGATCGCTGGTCTTCTTCGCGGCCTGGATGCCGGCGATACGCGCCACGGCAAACACATCGCCCTTGGGATGCTCACCGGCGACGATCATCTGCAGGGTGGCAGGCAACATGCGCACGCGCGCTTCGGCAGTGGCTTCGCGGAAGGTGGTCGCCTTGTCAGTGACGTCGACCATGTGCGCGCGGCCTTGGGAATCGAGGTGAGTCAGCACGGGAAAGCTCCAGACGGGAATCGATCGATTGTAAACCTGCAGGTCAGGATTTGCAGTCATCTTGTAGCCCGGATGAAATCCGAGGCCAGAGCGGCAAAAATCCCCGGATTTCATCCGGGCTACGAACCCTCTCCCCCTGCCCCCGCCCTGCGCCCCAGCCCTTCGCAGAGCTCAGGGCGCTTCAGCGAGCGAAGCAGTGCTTCGCTATTTCCGCTTACGCCCCGCAAGCAGGAGAGGGGAGCCAAACGCGCGCTTCTGTAGGAGCGGATTTATCCGCGATCATCGCGGCTGAAGCCGGTCCCACGGGACTTGTGGAGATTCGTTAATGCAGACTAAAACGCCCCTGCTCTTGCGAGCAGGGGCGCGAGTGTTTAACAGCCCGAGTTACATATGGGTTTCAGCGTACTCCGCGAGGATCGAGCGCGGTACGCCCTGCAGGGTGATGTGCACGCCGTGCGGGAAGTCCTTGAAGCGTTCGGTGAGGTAGGTCAGGCCCGAGCTGGGCGCGGACAGGTAGGGGGTGTCGATCTGCGCCAGGTTGCCCAGGCACACTACCTTCGAGCCATTGCCGGCCCGGGTGATGATGGTCTTCATCTGGTGCGGGGTGAGGTTCTGGCATTCATCGATGAGAATCAGGCTCTGCTGGAAGCTGCGCCCGCGGATGTAGTTGAGCGATTTGAACTGCAGCGGCACCTTTTGCAGGATGTAGTCGACGCTGCCGTGGGTGCTCTCGTCCTCCATATGCAGCGCTTCGAGGTTGTCGGTAATCGCGCCGAGCCAAGGCTCCATCTTCTCCGCCTCGGTGCCGGGCAGGAAGCCGATTTCCTGATCCAGCCCCTGCACGCTGCGAGTGGCGATGATGCGCCGGTAGCGCTTGCTGACCATGGTCTGCTCGATGGCCGCGGCCAGCGCCAGGATGGTCTTGCCGGAGCCGGCGGCGCCGGACAGGTTGACCAGGTGGATGTCCGGGTCGAGCAAGGCGAACAGCGCCAGCGCCTGGTGGATGTCGCGCGGTTTCAGGCCCCAGGCTTCCTGATGCAGCAACGGTTCCTGATGCATGTCGAGGATCACCAACTCGTCGCCCTTGATCGCCTTGATCCAGCCGACGAAGCCCTGTTCATCGAGGATGAACTCGTTGACGTGAACCGCTGGCAGGTTGTCGATGAGTTGCACGCGATGCCAGGTGCGCCCATGGTCCTGACGGGTGTCGACCTTGCTCACGCGATCCCAGAACGAGCCGGGCATGTCGTGATACCCCTTCGACAGCAGCGAGACGTCATCGACCAGTTGGTCGGTGTGGTAGTCCTCGGCGTCGATACCACAGGCGCGCGCCTTCAGGCGCATGTTGATGTCCTTGGTCACCAGCACCACGGACAGGCCGGGGTTGCGCGACTTCAGCTCCACCAACTGGTTGATGATCTTGTTGTCGTTGAGGTTTTCCGGCAGCCAGGTCACCGGCGCCGCACTTTTGCTCATGAGGATGGAAAGACGACCGCAAGGGCCGCTCTTGCCGCGCTGGATGGGTACCCCGTACTCGACGTCCTCGGGCTCCGCCCCGGCGAGAATCTGATCGATCAGGCGGATGGCCTGGCGACATTCCGCGGCCACGCCATGCTTGCCGGATTTCAGTTTGTCGAGTTCCTCCAATACGGTCATCGGGATAGCGACGTGGTGTTCTTCGAAGTTGAGCAAGGCGTTGGGATCGTGAATCAGGACGTTGGTGTCGAGAGCGTAGAGGGTTGGAGCGGTGGGCTTGGAGCGTCCGTGGTCATCCATACGTCGGTCACCTTCTTGTAGTAGCCAGACGACGCAATACCTGGGGCGGTGCTGCGCCGGACAGAGACCGCCGACTTTTTCAGGTCGGGGCCGAAAGGAGGCAAACAAGGTGAGGGCCAATGGCCGCCACCTGTCTGCAGGTTTCGGCGGTCTTGCTTTTTTATTACTCCAATTCACATGACAGAAAAACGTTTTTTTTCGCCACACAGGTTTATTTGCAGACGCGACAAATAGCGCTTGGCGAGCCACCAGCACCCCGTTACAGTCCGAAGTCCTACCTGCTGCAACTCGCCGCGCTTACCGCCCCCACATGCAGCACGCCGCGCTAATAAGGTGCAGGCGCTGTTCGTATCGCCTGACTATCTGCGTTCCCGTAGGCGCCGGCTTGCCGGCGATCAGTGCTGACCGGATCGCCGGCAAGCCGGCGCCTACAAAGGCATCAATACTGTTCTTCTCAATCGTCCCGATAGGTGGTCTTGCCGCCCCCTGAGCTCTAGAATCGCCGTCACGCTTTCTGGAGACTTCTCACATGCTGATGGTGATTTCACCGGCCAAGACCCTCGACTACGAGACGCCGCCCGCCACCCCGCGCTTCACCCAACCCGAACACCTCGACCACGCCCAGGAATTGATCGCCCAGCTGCGTGACTTCAGCCCGACGCAGATCGCCGAGCTCATGCATCTGTCGGACAAGCTCGCCGGCCTCAATGCCGCCCGTTTCGGCAGCTGGGAGCGACCGTTCAATCCGTCCAACGCCAAGCAGGCGCTGCTGGCATTCAAGGGCGACGTGTATACCGGGCTAAACGCCGAGGATTTCTCCGAAGAGGATTTCGACTTCGCCCAGACTCACCTGCGCATGCTCTCCGGCCTCTACGGTGTGCTGCGCCCGCTGGACCTGATGCAGGCCTATCGCCTGGAAATGGGCACCAAGCTGGCCAATGGGCGCGGCAAGGATCTGTATGCCTTCTGGGGCGAGCGCATCAGCGGCTGGCTGAACGAAGCCCTGGCCGCCCAAGGCGATGACGTGCTGCTCAACCTGGCCTCCAACGAGTACTTCGGCGCGGTCAAGCGCAAGGCCCTGAACGCACGCCTCATCGATACCGAGTTCAAGGACCTGAAGAATGGCCAGTACAAGATCATCAGCTTCTACGCCAAGAAAGCCCGTGGCCTGATGGCGCGCTACGTGATCAAGGAGCGCCTGACCAACCCCGAAGGTTTGAAAGACTTCAACTACCAAGGCTATCGCTACTCGGCCGAGCATTCCAAGGCCGACAGCCTGGTTTTCCTGCGCGACCAGCCGCAAGACTGACCTCTTCTACGCCGGCTAGCCCATGCACCGCTCATCGGTTGCTGCATGGGTTGGCCGCTGCGCTTGCCGATCCCCTCCTTCCTCACCCTGTCGCTTCGTTGCGCCCCGAGCGCTGCGCCTGGCAAAAATTCCCTCGCCGTTGCGTTTGATTCTCAAAACCTGCTTGGCATCACAGATTCAGCGCACGTGCACTTTCCATAGAACTTATTGCGTCATTAAGTTATCGGATAGTTTCGAGCGCATTAATGAACATATTGCCATCATGCATTTTGCAACTTGCCAGTATATTGCAATCAAATTAGCCGTTCAGCTTCGGTTCAGCTTCAGGACGAACGGTAGGAACTATCTGAAAGGGCCGCTACTCATACAGCCCGTAACACATTTCAATACATAACTTTCCAATCACTTGAACCTGCCAAATAGCGAATTAACTTTCGCCGGACAGCTTCACCCAAAGAAAAGTTCGTGTATTTCAAAGGGAGATATAGCAACCCGTCAAAGCACCGAGATAGAAGCCTCAAACGAGGCGGCAGCGACAACATCAAAGGGCCACCTTCAATATAAAGGCCCACATTTGGTGCCACTTCCGGCGCCCCACTCTATTTATGCCTGAATGAACTTGCTCATATTAAAGCAGCACGTTCACGGACTAGTTTTGGCCATAAGGCCAGTATTTGAAACTGCATCGAACGGACGAGGTGAATACCATGCGAATCAGTATCTTCGGTTTGGGTTATGTAGGTGCCGTTTGTGCCGGCTGTTTGTCGGCACGCGGTCACGACGTGATTGGCGTGGATATCTCCGCGAACAAGATCGACCTGATCAACAACGGTAAATCGCCCATCGTTGAACCGGGTCTGGAAGAACTGCTGCAACAGGGTCTGCGTCAGGGTCGCCTGCGCGGCACCACCGACGTCGCCGCTGCCGTTCTGGAAAGCGATGTGTCGTTCATCTGCGTCGGCACGCCGAGCAAGAAGAACGGCGACCTGGAGCTGAACTACATCGAAGGCGTGTGCCGCGAGATCGGCATGGCCATGCGCGACAAGAACGAGCGCCACACCGTGGTGGTGCGCAGCACCGTGCTGCCAGGCACCGCCAAGAACGTGGTGCTGCCGATTCTCGAAGATTGCTCGGGCAAGAAGGCCGGCGTCGATTTCGGCCTGGCGGTGAACCCCGAGTTCCTCCGCGAAAGCACCGCGATCAAGGACTATGACTTCCCGCCGATGACCGTCATCGGTGAGCTGGACAAGGCTTCCGGCGACCTGTTGGCCAGCATCTATGAAGAACTTGACGCACCGATCATCCGCAAGGACATCGAAGTCGCCGAGATGATCAAGTACACCTGCAACGTCTGGCACGCCGCCAAGGTCACCTTCGCCAACGAGATCGGCAACATCGCCAAGGCCGTCGGCGTCGACGGCCGCGAGGTGATGGACGTGGTCTGCCAGGACCACAAGCTCAACCTCTCCAAGTACTACATGAAGCCCGGCTTCGCCTTCGGCGGCTCCTGCCTGCCCAAGGACGTGCGTGCGCTGAACTACCGCGCCGGCAGCCTGGATGTGGAAGCGCCGCTGATCGGTTCGCTGATGCGCAGCAACGCCGCCCAGGTGCAGAAGGCCTTCGACATCATCGCCAGTCACGACTCGCGCAAGGTCGCCCTGCTCGGCCTGAGCTTCAAGGCCGGCACCGATGACCTGCGCGAAAGCCCGCAGGTGGAGCTGGCGGAAATGCTCATCGGCAAGGGTTTCGACCTGAGCATCTACGACCGCAACGTCGAGTACGCCCGCGTACACGGCGCCAACAAGGAATACATCGAGTCGAAGATCCCGCACGTCTCCTCGCTGCTCAACAGTGACCTGGACGACGTGGTAGCCAAGGCCGACATCATCGTCCTGGGCAACAGCGACGAACGCTTCGCCAAGCTGGCCGAGCAGGCGCCGAGCGGCAAGCGGGTGATCGACCTGGTCGGCTTCATGCCCCACGCCAGCAATGGTGTGGCCGAAGGCATCTGCTGGTAAGGACCCGAACGTACCTGCGCGCCCAGCGCGTGCAGGTACTCGGAGACCCATATGGACAAGCTCAAGAACGGCCTCAACCAAGCCAGCGGCTGGATGCTCTATCTCAGCCTGCTGATGCTGCTGGCACTGGCCCTGCCACGCACGGTGTTCGACCCCGAGTCGCGGGACTTCCTCCTGCTCATCGGTATCGTCGGCATCTGGCGCTATTCCATGGGCGCCATGCACTTCGTGCGCGGCTGCCTGTTCCTTTACCTGGTGTACCCCTGGTATCGCCGCAAGGTTACAAAACTCGGCAAGGACGCCGACCCCTCTCATGTGTTCCTGCTGGTCACCAGCTTTCGCATCGAGGCGCTGACCACCGCCATGGTCTACCGCTCGGTGATTCGCGAAGCCATCGACTGCGGCTACCCAACCACCGTGGTGTGCTCGATCGTCGAGCTCTCCGACGAGTTGCTGATCAAGAACCTCTGGGCTCAGGCCGAGCCGCCGACGCATGTCACCCTGGACATCGTGCGCATTCCCGGCACCGGCAAGCGTGATGGCCTGGCCCATGGTTTTCGCGCCATCTCCCGGCAGATGCCGGACCGCGATGCGGTGGTGGCGGTGATCGACGGCGACACCGTGCTCGAGCCTGAAGTGGTACGTAAATGCGTGCCCTGGTTCAAGCTCTTCCCCAACGTCGGCGGGCTGACCACCAACGAGTTCTGCGAGGTACGCGGCAGCTACCTGATGAGCGAGTGGCACAAGCTGCGCTTCGCCCAGCGCCACCTCAACATGTGCTCGATGGCCCTGAGCAAACGCGTGTTGACCATGACCGGGCGCATGTCGGTATTCCGCGCCAGCGTGGTGACCGACCCCGAGTTCATCCGCGACGTGGAAAGCGATCACCTGGAGCACTGGCGCCTGGGCCGCTTCCAGTTCCTCACCGGTGACGACAAGTCCAGCTGGTACAGCCTGATGCGCCTGGGCTACGACACCTTCTACGTGCCGGATGCGGCGATCAACACGGTCGAGCACCCGCCGGAGAAGAGCTTCATCAAGGCCAGCCGCAAGCTGATGTTCCGCTGGTACGGCAACAACCTGCGGCAGAACTCGCGCGCCCTGCGTCTGGGCATGGGTCGCCTCGGCGCCTTCACCAGCCTGGTGCTGTTCGATCAGCGCGTGTCGATGTGGACCTGCCTGCTGGGTCTGTGCGTGGCGATCATCGCCAGCATCAAGTACAGCCTGATGTACCTGCTGATCTACCTGCTGTGGATCGGCACGACGCGGCTGATCCTGACGCTGCTGCTGATGCTCTCCGGCCACCGCATCGGTCCGGCCTACCCGGCGCTGCTCTATTACAACCAGATCGTTGGCGCGATGGTGAAGATCTACGTGTTCTTCCGCCTCGACCAGCAATCCTGGACGCGCCAGAACACCAAGCTCAATCGTGGCCTGTCCAGCTTCGCCAACTGGTTCAACAGCTGGTCGTCACGTGCCATGACTTTCTCTGCCGCCTCTGTCTTCATCGCCGCGCTGCTGGCGCTGGTGTGACCGTACTCGAATAGGAATTAGCCACCATGAACTCCGTCGCCAATCACAACGTCGTCCATGAGTCCGAGGCCCAGCGCCAACATGCCCGCGTCAAGCTGCCGGGGCGTCTGCGCTTCACCAATGCCAAGGGCGAACGCATCGATGCACGCCTGCAGGATGTCTCTGCCGGCGGTTTCAGCTTCACCAACGAGAAGACCACGCACAAGGTCGGTGATTTTCATCGCGGCCAGCTGCAGTTCCAGCTCGACAGCCTGGTGCTGGGCCTGGACGTGGAGTTTCAGGTCAACTCGGTACAGCCCGAGCACAACCGCATCGGCTGCCAGTTCCATGGCGTCGGCGCACGCGAAACTGCGGCCCTGCGCCACCTGATCAGCGCGCACCTGGCTGGCGAGCTGGTCAACGTCGGCGAAGTGCTGCACATCCTCCAGCGCGACAACTTCACCAAGGCGCGCAAGAACGGCGGTAGCGGCGGTATGGGCGTGTTCGGCCGCCTGCGTGCGGTGACCTTCAGCGGTGCGATCTTCCTCATCGGTTTGGCCGCCTTCGGCTATATCGGCAAGTCGATCTACGGCCTGTACTTCGTCACCCACGCACAGTCGGCGCAGATCAGCCTGCCAGCGCTGCAGGTGACCATGCCGCGTGAAGGCAGCGTGCAGAGCCTGGCGCAGCCCGACGGCATCGTCGAGAAAGGCGCGCCAATCGCCACCTTCACCACCAGCATGCTGGAAATGCTCAAGGGGCACCTGGGTGAAGACCAGCTCGACCCGAGCCAGATCGAAGCGCTGTTCGCCCGTGAGATGCAGGGCACTCTGACCAGCCCGTGCAACTGCAAGATTTCCCGCCAACTGGTGGCCGACGGTCAGTTCGCCAGCAAGGGCGACGTGATCTTCGAACTGGTGCCGCAGGACGGCATCGCCACCGTCGCCGCCAGCTTCCCCTACCGCCATCTGGAACAGGCGCGCCCCGGCACGCCAGTGACCTTCAAGGTGGCCGGCGAAGACCAGGCGCGTCACGGCGAGATCGTCAGCAGCGCCCTGCATGACGGCGGCCTGAGCTCGGACATCCGCGTGGTGATCAAGCCCCAGGAAACCCTGCCGGCCAGCCTCGCCGGGCAACCGGTGGATGTGGTCATCGACCGTGGCCCGTCGCTGGGCTGGCTGGTCGATCGCGCCGTCGCGGCAGGCCGCTAAGGAGAACGTGTCGTGAGCATGCCCCTACTTCGCCCTGCCCTGCTCGGCCTCGCCGTCAGCGCCACGCTGGCCGGTTGTGCCGGCCTGCCGGATGAGCGCCTGGCGCGTGAAGCCCTGCACAGCGGCGACCAGCAGACGGCCGAATGGCACTTCCGCCAGCTTGCCGAGATGGGCTACAGCGACGCGCAGATCGGCCTGGCCGACATCTACGCAGCAGGTGGCCAGACCCAGGATCTGGATGAGGCCGAGCGCATCTACCGCCAGGCCCAGGACGGTTCGCCACGGGCCGAGGCGCGCCTCGGCAAGCTGCTGGCGCGCAAGCCCGGCAGCAGCCTGGCCGAGCGCCAGGAGGCCGCCGAGCTGCTGGAAAGCGCAGCCCAGGCCCGCGAGCCCAGTGCGCTGCTGCCGCTGACCGAACTCTACCTGTTCTACCCACAGGACTTTCCCGCCATGAACCTCGCGCAACGTATCCAAGACTGGCGCCAGCAGGGTCTGCCGCAGGCAGAACTGGCGCAGATTCTTCTGTATCGCACCGATGGCACCTACGACCAGCATCTGGGCGAGATCGAGCGCATCTGCCAGGCGCGCCTGGCCAGCAACGACGCCTGCTACGCCGAGTTGGCCACCGTGTATCAGAAGCAGAATCGCGAAGACGACCGTCAGGCGCTGATCGAGCAACTGCTGGCGGGTTACCGCGCCGGCACTGTCTCGCCCAACCAGGTCGACTCCGTGGCTCAAGTCCTCAGCGACCCTGAGGTCGGCCAACCGCAACCGCAGCAGGCACAGGAGCTGCTCGAAGCCATCGCACCGAACTATCCGGCCGCCTGGGTCAGCCTGGCGCGTCTGCTCTACGACTATCCGGCGCAAGGCGATATCGACACGCTGCTCGGTTATCTGGACAAGGGCCGCGAGGCTGCCCTGCCACGCGCCGAATTGCTACTCGGGCGCCTGTACTACGAAGGCAAGTTGCTGCCGCAGCAACCGAAGAAAGCCGAAGAGCACCTGCGCAAGGCCGCGCCCAGCGAACCCAGCGCCAATTACTACCTGGGGCAGATCTACCTGCGCGGCTACCTCGGCGAGGTCTACGCCCAGCAGGCGCTCGACCACCTGCTCAGCGCTGCGCGCGCTGGCCAGCTCAGCGCCGACTTCGCCCTGGCGCAGATGTTCAGCCAGGGTCGTGGGGTCAAGCCAAACCCGATCAACGCCTACGTATTCAGCCAACTGGCCCTGCCACGCAACACACCGCCAACCGTCGAACTGGCACAGACGGTGGCCGAGAGCCTGACCCCGGCACAACTGGCCGAAGGCCAACGCCTGCTGCGCGAAGAGCGCGATGCCCGCGGCATCGTCCTGCAGCAGCAGGCCGCCCTGCAGGTCAGCCAGCCATGAACAAGGATGCACGCATGCAGTTGAACAAAATCGTTAGCCAGCTGGGGTTGAGTGCCAGCCTGCTGGCGGCCAGCGCCGCCTGGGCGGCGGATGCACCGAAGAACTTCGGCCTGGATGTGAAGATCACCGCGCAATCGGAAGATGACCGCGACCTCGGCACCCGAAGCGGCGGGGATGTCAGCGGTATCGGTCTGGACCTGCGCCCCTGGGCCTACGGCGAACGCGGCAACTGGAGCGCCTTCGCCATGGGCCAGGTGGTTACCGCCACCGATACCATCGAAACCGACCCACTGCAGGATGACGGCGAAGACAGCACGCAGCGCAGCGACGCGCGCCAGCCGGACAAGAGCTACCTGGCCATGCGCGAATTCTGGGTCGACTACGCCGGCCTCACCGCCTACCCGGGTGAGCACCTGCGCGTCGGTCGTCAGCGCCTGCGCAGTGACGAAGGTACCTGGTGGGACACCAACATCGAAGCGGTCAACTGGCGCTTCGATACCACCCTGCTGCAGGCCAACGTCGGCATCGCCGAGCGCTTCTCCGATTACCGCACCGATCTCGACGACCTGGCGCCCGAAGACGAAGACCGCCAGCATTTCTTCGCCGGCCTCGACTACCAGTGGACGCCCGGACACCGCATCGGCACCAAGCTGCATCACAGCCGCGACGACGGCCGCCTGGCCAATCCCGGCGAGCGCGTCGACGAGCTGAGCAAGCGCTACACCGGTGACCTGACCTGGTTTGGCCTGCACGCCGACGGCGGCTTCTTCGAACGCAATTCGCGCAACCGCCTCAACTACTGGGCGCAGCTGACTTGGTTGCAGGGCGATACCGACCAATTGCAGCAGCAGGTGGTCGGCAGCGACCGCATCGCCACCGGCTCGCGCAGCCAGGACGTCGACGCCTGGGCCATGGACCTGGGCCTGCGCTACAGCCTCGACGAAAACTGGAAGATCGGCGCCGCCTATGCCCGTGGCAGCGGCGGTGGCGACGAGGGCAAATCCCGCCAGTTCATGCAGACCGGCCTGCACAGCAACCGCGCCAATTTCACCGGCGTCGAATCGCGCCTGCACCGCTACGGCGAGGCCTTCCGCGGCGAGCTCTCCAACCTGCAGGTGGCCAGTGCCTTCAGCTCCTGGCAACTGGGCGAGGACTACGACGCCAGCGTCGTCTATCACCGTTTCTGGCGCGTCGATGGCGATCAGGACGTCGGCGACAGCGGCATCACCGCGCCGCTGGTGGCTGGCGAGAAAGACATCGGCCAGGAAGTCGACCTGGTGCTGACCCGCTATTTCAAGCAGGGCCTGCTGCCGGCCGCCGTTGCCGAACAACTGGATGACCGCTCGGCCCTGGTGCGCCTGCGCGCCGGCGTGTTCCTGCCAGGCGACGCCTACGGCAGCGGCACCGACTCGGTGATGCACCGCGCCTTCGTCGACTTCATCTGGCGCTTCTGAGGGATCGGATCATGCAACCCAACGGCTTAGCCCTACCCCTGCTGCTCAGCGCACTGTGTCTCACCGCGCCCCTGGCCCAGGCCAACCCCGAGCAGCACCAGTTCGACTACCGCGTGCGCAGCGCACCGGCGGACGAGCTGCATCTGGAAGCACCCAAACTGCCGGACCTGTCCGGCTACACCAAGGAGGCCGTGCTGGCCAAGATCCCGCGTGAAAAGCGCGGTCAGGTGATGGTAAGGCGCATGCTGCGCCAGGACGCGCTGAAGGACTTCACCGGCGGCAACGAGCGCCTGCGTGAGTGGATCAAACGCCAGCAAGGCATGCCCCAGGCGATCTTCATCGAAGGTGGCCTGGTCACCGCCCAGGACATCGCCAAGGCGCTGCCTGAGAGCCAGTTCGCCGAGCAGGAACCGGGCGTGTACCTCGCCCGCCTGCCCATCGTCGTGGCAGAAGGCGCAGCGCTGCATGTCGGCAAGGAAACCCGCGAACTGCGCCTGTCGCAGGAGCGCGGCGCGTTCCTGGTCAACGACGGCCTGATGTTTCTCACCGACACCCGCGTCACCGCCTGGCGCGAGGCCGACAACGGCCCGGCGACCCTGCGCGACGACGGCAAGGAGTTCCGCCCGTTCCTGGTGTCCTGGGGCGGCAGCGAGCTGTACATCGCCAGCAGCGTGCTGACCAGCCTGGGCTACGACAACTCCAAGTCCTATGGCGTGTCGATCACCCAGTACACGCCGAACATGCATGAGCGCCTGCAACGTGAAGAACCGACCGGCTGGCTGATCGATTCGGAGTTCGTCGACCACTGGTACGGCTTCTACTGCTACGAAGCGCAGAACGTCGTGATCAAGGGCAACACCTACCGCGACAACATCGTCTACGGCATCGATCCGCACGACCGCTCGCACGGCCTGATCATCGCCGAGAACACCGTGTTCGGTACGAAGAAGAAGCACGGCATCATCATCTCGCGCGAGGTCAACGACAGCTGGATCTTCAACAACGAGAGCTATGACAACAAGCTCTCCGGGGTGGTGATCGACCGTAACAGCGAGCACAACCTGATCGCCTACAACCGCGTGCATGGCAATCATGCCGACGGCATCACCCTGTACGAGAGCGGCGACAACCTGCTGTGGGGCAACCAGGTGCTGCGCAACCAGCGCCACGGCATCCGCATCCGCAACAGCGAGAACATCCGCCTCTACGAAAACGTCTCGGCGATGAACCAGCTCACCGGCGTGTACGGCCACATCAAGGACCTGTCCGACACCGACCGCGACCTGCAACTGGACCCGTTCGACACCAAGATCTCGATGATCATCGTCGGCGGCACCCTGGCCGGTAATGGCTCCAGCCCGATCAACATCGACTCGCCACTTTCCGTCGAGATGTACCGCGTGAAGATGCTCGCACCGCGCAAGAGCAGCGGCATCCAGCTCGCCGGCATCCTCGGCGAGAAGCAGGACGAAATCCTCGACCTCATGGTGCGCCAGCGCCTGCCCGTGTTGATCGACCCAATCGATCCCGAGCTGATGACCAACTGACGAGGCCTCTAATGACTGCATACACACTCAAGACCCTGGCCCTGGCAGTGACCTGCGCCGCCTTCGGCAGCACCCTGCAAGCCGAAGAGCGCCAGGCGCCGCAATACCAGGTACAAGATTGCTGCTCGCTGTGCCCGGCTGCGCACGACGCCAGCCGCTACACCACCAACTACATGAAGAACTTCGTCACCCTGATGGATGCCGACGAGGGCTGGCTGTTTCGCAGCGTCGAAGACCTGCGCACCGAATTCGGCACCAGCGAAGTCGGCTACCAGCGGCTGAAGGAACTGCGTGACGGCCTCAAGCAGCGCGGCGTGGAACTGGTGGTGGTCTATCAACCGACCCGCGGCCTGGTCAATCGCAGCAAGCTGCGCCCGGCCGACTATCAGCGCTTCGACTACGACAAGGCGCTGCGCAACTATCGCCAGGCGCTGACCCGCTTCGAACAGCTGGGTATCTGGGTGCCGGATCTGGCCCCGCTGACCGACGAGGACAGCGACAAGGAGTTCTACTTCCGCCGCGACCAGCACTGGACACCCTACGGTGCCGAGCGCACCGCGCGTCTGGTGGCCGAGACGGTCAAGCGCATCCCCGGCTTCGAAGACATTCCGCGCAAGGAGTTCGTCACCGAGCGTGTCGGTCTGATGGGCAAGACCGGCACCATGCAGAACGTTGCCAGCCAACTGTGTGGCACCGGTTATGCGGTGCAGTACGTCGATCAGTTCATCACCGAGCCGAAGAATGCCAGCGATGGCGATGCGCTGTTCGGCGACGACAGCAGCCCGCAGATCACCCTGGTCGGCACCAGCCACAGCGGCAAGAACTACAACTTCGGCGGCTTCCTGGAACAGTACCTGGGCACCGACGTGCTCAACGCCGCCTTCCCCGGCGGTGGCCTGGAAGGCGCGATGCTCGAATACCTGGCCAGCGATTCGTTCCAGAACGACCCGCCGAAGGTCCTGATCTGGGAATTCTCGCCGCTCTACGACCTGGCCTCGGACAAGATCCACCGTCAGTTGATGGCCTCCCTGAACAACGGCTGCAGCGGCCAGACCGAGCTGCTCGCCAGCGAGAAACGCCTGCATCCGGGTAGCAACGAAATTCTCGTCAACGGCGAGAACAAGCTGCTGACCCTGGCCGGCAATCGTCACCAGCTCGACCTGCGTTTCAGCGATCCGTCGGTCAAACGCGTCGACGCCACCATCTGGTACCTCAACGGCCGCCGCGAACAGCTCAAGCTGGAGAAACCCGACACCGTCGACACCGACGGCCGCTTCGCCGTGGAGCTGCGCGACGAGCCGGGCTGGGGTGATCAGAACTTCTTCGCCCTGGAAATCCAGAAGCCCGAGGACAGCGCTAACGACCTGAAAGTCCAGGCCAGCCTGTGCGAACGCCCGAGCGGGCCTGGCCAGCAGGTCGCGCAGCATCACGCGAACGACTGAGGAGGCCACCATGCCTGCACGACTCGCACCTTTCACCCTTGTGGCGCTGCTGCTCAGCGCCCCGGCCTTCGCCGCGCTGCAACCGCCTGCGGGTTACTACGCCGCCGTGGGCCAGCGCGACGGCAAGGCGCCCGTCTGCCCGGCGGTACCGCAGCCGTATACCGGTGAGCTGCAGTTCACCAGCAAGTACGAGGGCTCCGATAGCGCGCGCGCCACGCTCAATCGCCAGGCGGAGAAGAACTTCCGCGAGCAGACCGCGCACATCACCCGCCTGGAAAAGGAGGCCGGGCGGATGATCACCGGCTACATGCGTACCGGTCAGCGCGAGCGCCTGGAATGCGCCATCGAATGGCTGGACCAGTGGGCCAGCTCCGATGCGCTGGAGTCCGAGCAGTTCAACCACACCGGCAAGTCGATGCGCAAATGGGCGCTCGGCAGCCTGGCCGGCGCCTGGCTACGCCTGAAATTTTCCGAGTCGCAGCCGCTGGCCGCCTACCCGCAACAGAGCGCACGCATCGAGGCCTGGTTCACTCGCCTGGCCGAGCACACGGTGCGCGAGTGGAGCGACCTGCCGCTGAAGAAGATCAACAACCACAGCTACTGGGCTGCCTGGTCGGTGATGGCGGTGGCGGTGATCGATGATCGCCGCGACCTGTTCGACTGGTCCGTAGGCCAGTTCCGCATCGCTGCCAATCAGGTCGATGACGAAGGCTACCTGGCCAACGAGATGCGCCGCAGCCATCGCGCCCTCGCCTACCACAACTACGCCCTGCCGCCGCTGGCGATGATTGCGGCATTTGCCGAAGCCAATGAAGTCGACCTGCGTGGCGAGAACCATGGTGCCCTGCAGCGCCTGGCCGAGCGCGTGCTGCAAGGCGCGCGCGACCCGGCTGCGTTCGCCCAGCGCACTGGCGCCAAGCAGGACATGAGCGAGCTGCGCAAGGACTTCAAGTACGCCTGGCTGGCGCCCTACTGCAGCCTCTATGCCTGCAGCGAACAGACCCGCGAACTGAACCAGGAGATGGGGCCGTTCAACAGCTTCCGCCTCGGTGGCGAAGTGACCCAGGTGTTCGGAAAGCCGTAGGAGCCGGCTTGCCGGCGATGCTTTTAAAAGCTGATCGCTGGCAGGCCAGCTCCTACGGACGTAGCAAAAACAAACCCTCCGCTCGCGGGGGGAAAGGGGGGCGCTGCCCCGGCTGTTCACGGAGAAGCACGGATGGTCTTTTCATCCAACGTCTTTTTGTTCCTGTTCCTGCCGACCTTCCTCGGCTTGTACTACCTGTGCCCGAATCGCGGGCGCAACCTGCTGATCCTGATCGGCAGTTACGCCTTCTATGCCTGGTGGCGGGTGGATTTCCTCCTGCTGTTCGCTGCGGTGACGCTGTGGAACTACTTCTTCGGCCTGCGCATCCAGGCGCATGCCGGCACCGAGACGGCGCGCCGCTGGGTCGTGGCCGGGGTGATCGGCAACCTGGCCACGCTGGGCTATTTCAAGTACGCCAACTTCGGCGTGGCCAACATCAACGCCGTGCTCGAATCCATGGGCCTGGAGCCCTTCGTGCTGACGTCGGTCATCCTGCCGATCGGTATTTCCTTCTACATCTTCCAGTCGATCAGCTACCTGATCGACGTGTACCGCAAGGACACCGAACCGACGCGCAACCTGATCAACTTCGCCGCGTTCATCGCCCTGTTCCCCCAGCTGATCGCCGGCCCGGTACTGCGCTACAAGGACCTGGCCGACCAGTTCACCGACCGCACCCACAGCCTCGACAAGTTCAGCGAAGGCGCCACGCGCTTCATGCAGGGCTTCGTCAAGAAAGTGTTCATCGCCGACAGCCTGGCGCCGCTGGTGGACCATTGCTTCGCCCTGGAGAACCCCAGCACCGGCGACGCCTGGCTGGGCATGATCGCCTACACCGCGCAGCTGTACTTCGACTTCTCCGGCTACAGCGACATGGCCATCGGCCTGGGCCTGATGATGGGCTTTCGCTTCATGGAGAACTTCAACCAGCCCTATATCAGCCAGTCGATCACCGAGTTCTGGCGGCGCTGGCACATCAGCCTGTCCACCTGGCTGCGTGACTACCTGTACGTGCCGCTGGGTGGCAACCGTCACGGCACCTTCAACACCTACCGCAACCTGTTTCTGACCATGCTGCTGGGCGGTTTCTGGCACGGCGCCAACTGGACCTTCCTGATCTGGGGCGCCTGGCACGGCATGTGGCTGGCCATCGAACGAGCGCTCGGCGTGAAAGCCGCACCGACTGTGTTCAACCCGCTGAAATGGGCCTTCACCCTGCTGCTGGTGATGCTCGGTTGGGTGATCTTCCGTGCCGAGAACCTGGAAGTTGCCGGGCGCATGTACGCCGCACTGCTGTCCTTCGGTGACTGGCAGCTGAGCGAGCTGACCCTGGCGCACATCACCGGGCTGCAGATGGTCACTCTGGTGCTGGCCTGGGTGGTGATCGCCATCAACGGTGCCCGCCAGTTCCTTGCCAGTCGCAGCCATGAGCCGGGCCTGACCCTGGCCAGCGCCGGTGTCGCCCTGCAGGCCGTCGACCTGCGCATGGTGGCCGTACGCGGCGCACTGCTGCTGTTGTTCTGCGCCTCGCTGCTCAAGCTCTCGGCGCAGAGCTACTCCCCCTTCCTGTACTTCCAGTTCTGAGCGGAGGCCGAGCATGAATCGCCCCATCAAGACCCTGTATGTCGCGCTGTTCGCCCTGCTGCTGTTGCCAGTCAGCCTGCTGGCCCTGAGCAAGCTCGGCGCCTATAGCATGCCGGCGCAGCCAAACGTGCTCGACGGCGGCCTGGCCAAGAGCATCGAGCGTCACTACGACGAGAACTTCCCGCTCAAGCAGGCCGGCATCAACCTCTGGGCCGCCCTGGAATACCTGGCGTTTGGCGAAGGCCGCAGCGGCCTGGTGGTCGGCGAGGACGGCTGGCTGTACTCGGACGAGGAGTTCGATCCGCTGGCCGACGGTCAGCGCCAGCTGCGCGACAACCTGGCGCTGATCCGTGGTGTACAGCGCCAGCTGGAGAAACGCGACATCCAGCTGCTGCTGGCCATCGTCCCGGCCAAGACCCGCCTGTACCCGGAGCACACCGGCAGCCATCGCCCCAGCGCGCTGCAGCGCAGCCTGTACCCGCGCTTTCACCGCGCGGTGCGTAACGCCGGGATCGCCGCGCCGGACCTGCTCGGCCCGCTGCAGGCAGCCAAGCGCGAAGCACCGATGTTCCTGCGCACCGACACCCACTGGACCCCGGAAGGTGCCGACATCACGGCCCGCGCCCTGAGCGAGGTGGTGCACAGCGCCATGCAGCTGCGTGGCGAGCCACAGCAGTTCGTCACCGAGACCGTGGAAACCCGCTCGCACCAGGGCGACCTGACCCGCTTCCTGCCGCTGGCGCCGCTGTTCGAAAGCCTGATGCCGCAAGCCGACCGCCTGCAGCAGCGTGAAACCCACGCCGCCGAAGGCAGCGGCGACGACCTGTTCGGCGACAGCGACCTGCCGGTGACGCTGGTCGGTACCAGCTACAGCGCCAACCCAGCCTGGAACTTCGCGGGTGCCCTGCGTGAACACCTGCAGCGCGACCTGGCCAACCACGCCGAGGAAGGCGGCGGCCCGCTGGTGCCGATGCTCAAGTACCTGCAAAGCGACGAGCTGAAGAACAACCCACCACAGCTGGTGATCTGGGAATTCCCCGAGCGCTACCTGCCGATGGCCAGCGATTTCACCGATTTCGACCCGCAATGGCTCACCGCACTCAAAGACGGCGGCGAGCGCCAGGGGCTGGCTGCTGCCAGTCACTGATTCATCCCCCAAGGAGGACTATCCGATGAACACTCAAACCACCCTGCGTCGTTTCACTCTGAGCGCCTGCGCCCTGGCCCTGGGCCTCGGCATGCTTCAGGCGCATGCCGATGACGGCGCCCTCTACGGACCCAAGGCGCCCAAGGGTTCGGCCTTCGTCCGAGCCTACAACGCCAGCAGCGCCGAACTCGATGTCAGCGTCGGCCAGACCCAGCTCAAGCAGATCTCGCCACTAGGCTCGAGCGACTTCAAGTTCCTCCCGGCCGGCAGCTATCAGGCCCAAGTGGGCAACGCGCAGATGCCGGTGGATCTGCAGGCCGCGCGTTACTACACCCTGGTCAGCCAGACCGGCGCCAAGCCGCGCCTGGTCGAGGAACCGCCCTTCACCAGCCGGCAGAAAGCCCTGCTGCGCGTGCAGAACCTGACTGACAGCACCCTCAGCCTGAAAACCGCCGACGGCAAGACCGATGTGGTCGCCGATGTGAAGCCGGACGGCCGTGGCGACCGCGAGATCAACCCGGTCAAGGTCGGCCTGGCGCTGTTCGACGGCGAACGCAAGGTCGCCGACCTGAAACCGGTCACGCTGGAACGCGGCGAGGTGGTCAGCCTGTTCGTCACCGGTGGTCAGGGCAAGTTGTCGCCGGTGTGGGTCAAGCGCCCCATCGACGGTTGATGCAGTGAGTTTCTAGAACAAGGAAAACGGCGGGTACACGCCGCACCGACACGACACGGGCAAACCACTTGATCAATCGTTCAGGAGAGACACAACCATGACCCCCATCATCCTATCCGGTGGCAGCGGCTCGCGACTCTGGCCTCTTTCGCGCAAGCTGTATCCCAAGCAGTTCCTCGCCCTGACCGGTGAGCAGACGCTGTTCCAGCAGACCCTGCAGCGCCTCTCCTTCGACGGCATGCAACCGCCAGTGCTGGTGGCCAACCAGGAGCACCGTTTCATCGTGCTCGAGCAACTGGAGCAGATCGGTCAGCAGACGCAAATGCTGCTGCTCGAGCCGTTCGGCCGCAACACCGCCCCCGCCGTGGCCATGGCCGCCCTGCAGCTGGTCGCCGAAGGTCGTGACGAATTGATGCTGGTGCTGCCGGCCGATCATGTACTGGACGACCAGCAAGCCTTCCGCCAGGCCCTGGCACTGGCCACCGTGGCCGCCGAAAAAGGCGAGATGGTGCTGTTCGGCGTACCGGCAGACCGCCCGGAAACCGGCTACGGCTACATCCGCGGCCAGGCTGACGGCACCCTGCCCGATGGCGTGGCGCGCGTCGCCAGCTTCGTCGAAAAACCCGACGCCCAACGCGCCACCGAGTATGTGAACAGCGGCGACTATTACTGGAACAGCGGCATGTTCCTGTTCCGCGCCAGCCGCTTCCTCGAAGAGCTCAAGCATCACGATGTGGACATCTACGACACCTGCCTGCTGGCCCTGGAACGCAGCCAGCGCGACGGCACGCAGATCTCCATCGACCCGGCCACCTTCGCCTGCTGCCCGGACAACTCCATCGACTATGCGGTGATGGAGAAGACCAGCCGCGCCTGCGTGGTGCCGCTCGCCGCCGGCTGGAACGACGTGGGCAGCTGGTCGTCGATCTGGGAAGTGCATGACAAGGACGAGGCCGGCAACGTGACCAAGGGCGACGTGGTGCTCGAAGACAGCCGCAACTGCCTGATCCACGGCAACGGCAAGCTGGTCTCGGTACTGGGCCTGGACGATATCGTCGTGGTGGAAACCAAAGACGCCATGATGGTGGCGCACAAGGACCGCGTGCAGGACGTCAAGAAACTGGTCGGCAAGCTCGACGCACAGGGCCGCTGCGAGACTCAGAACCACTGTGAGGTGTATCGCCCGTGGGGCTCGTACGACTCGGTGGACATGGGCGGTCGTTTCCAGGTCAAGCACATCACCGTCAAGCCGGGCGCACAGCTCTCCTTGCAGATGCACCACCACCGCGCCGAGCACTGGATCGTGGTGTCCGGTACGGCCAAGGTGACCTGCGACGACCGTGAGTTCCTGCTCACCGAGAACCAGTCCACCTACATCCCGATGACCTCGGTGCACCGCCTCTCCAACCCGGGCAAGATCCCGCTGGAAATCATCGAGGTGCAGTCCGGCACCTACCTCGGCGAAGACGATATCGAGCGTCTGGAAGATGTATACGGTCGCAGCGATGCGTTAGTCGCTGGCGCCGTCCACTGAGCTGTTCGTAGCCCGGATGCAATACGGGTCGATCTCGGCCCCGGATTGCATCCGGGCTACGCCCCAGTTCATCCAAGGCATGCGCAACGAACTCCCCTCTCCCATTCATGGGAGAGGGGTTGGGGGAGAGGGCAGAAGACGCCACGCCGTTGCAGGTTCTCCCTTTCCCTGCCCCTTTCCCGCCAGATGAAGGAAGCTGTCACACCCTGCGACAGCCCACGCGGTTACCCTGACCTGACACCTTGTGTAGGATGAGCGCAGACTTCGCAAAAGGCTGCCCTCATGCTGTTCGGTGTCGTACTCGTCATCACCTGGCTGATCCTGCTGATCCGCTACCCGACCAAGGCGCTGCCGGTGTCCATGGCCGCGCTGGTCGGTCTCGGCCTGGTGGCCACCTGGGTGCTCTGGCAGGAAACTCGCGATGAGCGCTACCTCGCCCATCTCGAACTGCGCCTGCACTACGACCCACAGCGCTGCCCTGCTGATCGCCCCCTGGCGATCGACCTGAAGAACGGCAGCGACGCTGCCCTGCTTGAGCTGCGCTGGGAAGTCGCCGCCTACCGTCCGGGCAATGCCACCAACCTGGCCCAGCGCCTCTACGAATCGCCGCGCTACAGCGGCCCGGGCGAACTGTTGCCGGGCGCCAGCTGGAGCGACTGCATGCCCCTGCCCGACCTGCGCAGCGGCTATCGCCCGGCGACCCTGGAGTTTCGCGCCGAACGCCTGCAGGGCAAGTTCATTCGCTGACACCTACTGCACGCCGAACGCAGCCTCGTAGCCCGGATGCAATCCGGGGATGCTGCCTATGGCGGTTCCCGGATTGCATCCGGGCTACGGCATTAAGCGCGTAGGGCGGACTCAGGAGCCTAGGCGAACAGTCCGCTATCACCTCAAGCCAAGCCTGCTAAGCTGCAGCCCCATCTCGTCTCAGGGAACCCCGCCATGCCTCAACCCAGCGTCCTGATCACTGGCTGCTCCAGCGGCATCGGCCGCGCCCTGGCCGACGCCTTCAAGGCGGGTGGCTACGCCGTCTGGGCCACGGCGCGCAAGGAGGGCGATCTGGCCGCCCTGCAACAGGCCGGTTTCAACGCGGTGCAGCTCGACGTCAATGATGGCGAAGCGTTGCAGCAACTGACCGCACGCCTGAACGAGGAAATCGGCGGCCTCGATGTGCTGATCAACAACGCGGGTTACGGCGCCATGGGCCCACTGCTCGACGGCGGTGTGGAAGCGATGCAGCGGCAGTTCGAAACCAATGTGTTTTCCATCGTCGGCGTCACCCGCGCGCTCTTCCCGCTGCTGCGCCGCAGCCGTGGTCTGGTAGTGAATATCGGCAGCGTTTCCTCGGTACTGGTGACGCCCTTCGCCGGTGCCTACTGTGCCTCCAAGGCTGCCGTGCATGCATTGAGCGACGCGCTGCGCATGGAGCTGGCGCCCTTCTCCATCGAGGTGATGGAAGTGCAGCCCGGCGCCATCGCCTCCAGCTTCGGCGCCAACGCCAGTCAGCAAGCCGAGGCGCTGATCCGCGAGGATTCGCCCTGGTGGCCGCTACGCGATGGCATCCGCGCCCGCGCCAACGCCTCGCAGGACAACCCGACCCCGGCCAGCGAGTTCGCTGCGCAACTGCTGGCCGCCGTGCAACGCGACAAACGCCCACGCTTGCTGCGTCTGGGCAATGGAAGCCGCGCCCTGCCACTGCTTGCCACGCTGCTGCCCAAGGCACTGTTACAACGGGTACTGAGCAAACGCTTCGGCCTGGTGCAAAGCCTGTGAGCCAGAGCCTGCAACTGCGCTACTACGCGGCTGTGGGGATAGTCACAGCCATCGTGCTGAACCTGCTGCTGCGCACCTTCGTGCGCCTGGGCGGGGTGTTCACCACACTGCTGATCGCCGCCGCCATCGCCGCTGGCCTGGCGCTGGTGTTTCACTGGCGCCAGGGGCGCGCGCCAAGCAGCGCCGAGCGCTGGCGCTTCATCCTGCTCTATGGCGGCGTGCTGGGGCTGCTCTATCTCGGCCTGCTGGGCATGATGGTCCTGCAGGACACACCCAGCCCCATGGGCCTGTTTCTCTTCAGCCTGCATTATCTGTGCTACCCAGTGCTGGCCTGGCTGGCGTTTTCGCCACGCCATGGTCGCTGATCGTTTTGTCAGGATGACTCCGCCATGCTGCACACCCTCGCCGTCGCCAACTACCGCTCGATCAACAGCCTGGTGCTGCCACTGGGCCGGCTCAACCTGATCACCGGCGCCAACGGCAGCGGCAAGTCCAACCTCTACCGTGCCCTGCGCCTGCTGGCGGAAACCGCGCAAGGTGGCGTGGTCAACGCGCTGGCACGCGAAGGCGGGCTGGAATCGAGTTTCTGGGCCGGACCGGAGAAAATTTCCCGACGCATGCTGGGCGGCGAGGTGCCCGTGCAGGGTGGCCCGCGGCAGAACGTGATGCGTCTGCGCCTGGGCTTTGCCGGCGAGGATTTCGGCTACGCCATCGCCCTTGGCCTGCCCGAGCCAAGCAGCTCGGCCTTCGCTCTCGACCCGGAGATCAAGCGCGAGTGCATCTGGGCTGGCGCCAGCTACCGCCCTGCCTCGCTGCTGGTGGATCGCGCCGGGCCCATGGTGCGCATGCGTGAAGGGCGCAGTTGGCAGGTACTGGCCCAACACGTGCCGAACTACGACAGCCTGTTCGACCAGATCGGCAACGACCCGAATTGCCCGGAAGTCTTCCAACTGCGCGAAACCATCCGCCGCTGGCGCTTCTACGATCACTTTCGCAGTGATGCAGACGCGCCGGCACGCCAGCCCCAATTGGGTACGCGCACACCGGTGCTGCATCACGATGGCCGCGACCTGGCCGCCGCGCTGCAGACCATCCGCGAAATCGGCGACCGCGCGGCGCTGGACGCCGCCATCGACGACGCCTTCCCCGGCAGCCGCCTGCATATCGATTTTCAGGCCGGCGGGCGCTTCGCCGTGGAACTGCGCCAGGAGGGTTTGCTGCGCCCCTTGAGTGCAGCCGAGCTGTCCGACGGTACGCTACGCTACCTGCTGCTGGTAGCCGCCCTGCTCACGCCTCGGCCGCCTTCACTGATGGTGCTCAACGAGCCGGAAACCAGCCTGCACCCGGATCTGTTACCTGCACTTGGCCGGCTGATCATCGCCGCGTCGAAGCAAACGCAGGTGTGGGTCGTCTCTCACGCCAGCCGACTGATCGCAACGCTGAAGGAAAGCCCCGACTGCAACACACTGGAGCTGGACAAACAGCTCGGCCAGACCTGCATACGCGGCCAGGGCATGCTCGACGAGCCGCCCTGGCATTGGCCGGATTGAGCGGCCAGACACCAGGCCCGTAGGAGCCCGCTTGCGGGCGATCAACCATTGCCAGGCATCGCCGGCAAGCCGGCTCCTACAACGGCCGCCAACAACGCGGCCGCAACCTCACAGCCCGTCGAGATAGCGCTCGACATCCAGCGCCGCCATGCAGCCGGCACCGGCCGAGGTGATCGCCTGGCGATAGACCGAATCGGCCACATCACCAGCGGCGAACACGCCCTCAATAGTGGTCGCGGTAGCATTGCCCTCATGCCCACCATTGACCACCAGATAGCCATCCTTCAGCGCCAGTTGGCCTTCGAACAGGCTGGTATTGGGGGTATGGCCGATGGCGACGAAAAGACCATCCACCTTCAGCTCGCGGTAAGCGCCGCCGTATTGCTTCAGACGCACGCCAGTGACGCCGCTGGCATCACCCAGCACCTCGTCCACCTCGGCATTGAGTTGCAACTCGATCTTGCCTTCGGCGATACGTGCGCGCAGTTTGTCCTGCAGGATCTTCTCGGCACGGAAAGTCTCGCGGCGGTGAATCAGGGTCACTTTGCTGGCGATATTGGCCAGGTATAGCGCCTCTTCCACGGCAGTATTGCCGCCACCGACCACTGCCACCTCGCGGCCACGATAGAAGAAGCCATCGCAGGTTGCGCACGCCGAAACGCCGCGCCCCATGAACGCCTCCTCACTGGGCAGCCCCAGGTAACGCGCACTGGCGCCGGTGGCGATGATCAGCGCATCGCAGCTGTAGGTAGCACTGTCACCGACCAGGGTGAAGGGCTTGCCGGCCAGGTCCACGGCATTGATGTGATCGAAGACGATCTCGGTCTCGAAGCGCTCGGCGTGTTCCTGCATGCGCTGCATCAGCGCCGGACCGGTCAGGCCATGGGGATCACCCGGCCAGTTGTCCACCTCGGTGGTGGTGGTCAGTTGGCCGCCGGCCTGGATGCCGGTGATCAGCAGCGGTTTCAGGTTGGCGCGCGCGGCATAGACGGCAGCGCTGTAACCGGCAGGGCCGGAACCCAGGATGATGACGCGGGCATGACGAACGGCAGACATCGCTAACTCCTCGCAGGCCCATAGGACCGGCAGGCTGGATAAAAAGGGACTCTCGAAGCACTAGGGGAAGGCTTGGAACGTTGAGAGCCCCGCAAAAAAGCGCACCTCTAAAAGGAAACTGGGCGCAAGGCTATCGGGGCGGTTTGCGAAGCGGAAATATCCATTACCAATTCCGCGAATAGAATCCGCCTATGGCCGTCGGGGTTGAGCCTTGCCCATGGCTGAACTTTCACCGCGCAGGCAAAGTCGGTATGGTCGCGCGCATCAACCACTCAGGAGACCACCATGCCCGCCGCTCCCGTCCTGTCCGGCCCGCAATACCTGCGAGAAGGCCTGAAACTGGTACTCAGCCCTGGTCTGCGCCTGTTCGTGTTGCTGCCGCTGACGGTCAACCTGCTCCTGTTCGTCACCCTGATCAGCTTTGCCGTGCAGCAGTTCAGCGGCTGGGTCGATACCTTCATGCCCACACTGCCGAACTGGCTGAGCTTTCTGCAGTACATCCTCTGGCCACTGTTCGTGGTGCTGGTGCTGCTGATGGTGTTCTTCACCTTCACCATGCTGGCCAACATCATCGCCGCGCCGTTCAATGGCTTTCTCGCAGAGAAGGTCGAAGTGGTAGCGCGCGGTGAAGATCACTTCCCGCCATTCAGCTGGGCCGAACTGGCGGCCATGGTGCCGCGCACCATGGGCCGCGAGATGCGTAAGCTGGCGTACTTCCTGCCGCGTGCCATCGGCCTGCTGATCCTCAGTTTCATCCCGGTGGTGAACCTGATTGCTGCGCCGCTGTGGCTGCTGTTCGGCGTGTGGATGATGGCCGTGCAGTACATCGACTACCCGGCGGACAACAACAAGATGAGCTGGCAGGACATGCTCGCCTGGCTGCGCGAGAAGCGCTGGCAGAGCCTGAGCTTCGGCGGTATCACATACGCCGCCCTGCTGGTGCCGGGGCTGAACATCCTGATGATGCCGGCGGCAGTGGCCGGTGCCACGCTATTCTGGGTACGCGAGCGCGGCGAGCAGGCGCTAGGTTCGCGCAAGAACATCGTGTAACGCCTGCATCGACGCCTGCGACTCGCGCTCGATGCGCCGGCGCATGAACAGGTCATTGGCCAGGCGCATCGGCCAGCCGGCGAAACCGTATTCGAGGGTGCGCACGAACTCGCAGCCGCCCTCCACCGTCACGCACTCGTAGGTGAGCAGCAGGTGCAGGCCATGATCGCCCTGCGCACTGGCCTGCCAACGCTGGGCCGGCTGATGGTCGAGCACGCTCCAGCGCAGATGCCCGGCGCGGCCGCCAGCATGAATGTCTTCCTCGAAGCGCTCACCTGCGAGCAAGGCCCCCTCGCGCCCATAGATGCGCAGTGACGACGGGTGCCACTGCGGCCAGTGACTCGGCGCCGCGGCGTATTCCAGCACGCGCGAGGCAGGCCGGGCGATGCGAATGTGGTGTCGCTGGCGGTTCTGCTGATGAATCGCCTCAGGCTCCCAGTGCAGAGTGCCGTACAGCCAGTCCATCAGCGGATGAACGATGCCGAAGTTGTACGAATGCATCAGTTCACGGCGATGGTGCAGCGCGTGCAGGCGGCGCATCTGGCGAATCCACGGCAAGCGCGAAACCGGGTGCTCGGCCGGCAGGTGCTCGCAGGCATGCACCACTTCATAGCTCATGTAGCCCAGCAGCATGCTGCCGGCGAACAACGCGGCGACGTTGCCGTCGAGATGGGACAACAGCCACCAGGCGGCGAATAACGGCAGGCTGTAGAACACGATCAGCCAGGCCGGAAAGAGGATCACCCGCCAGTCGCGCGCCGTCTCGTAGGGCATCAGCGTCTCGACGAAGAAGCTGTGGTGATCGCCGGTGTGGCGTTTGTAGAAGAGTTTGCCGAAGCGCGTCTTGTTGTGGCCGAGGCGCTTGTGCACCTGGTACTCACCCCAACTGAAGAACACCAGCGTCACCGGCACCAGCAGCCACTGCCAGGGCGCCACGGCTTCCAGCGTGCTCCCGAGCCACCCGATGCAGAGCAGCCCGTAAGCCAGTACGAATGCGGCATGCAGCCAGGGGTTGTACAGCGGATGGATGGCAGCCCGGTAATCGCTGCGAAAAGCCCGGGCATTGTCATTGTTGTAGGCCATGGCGCTCTCCTGTGGATTGACAGCAGTCTAGGCCCGGCCAAATCATTCGAATAATGGATATTTGAAAAGAGCATTATCCGTGATAACGAATTTACGTCAGCTCGACCTCAACCTGCTGCTGGTCTTCGACGCCCTGATGCAGGAAGGCAATCTGACCCGCGCCGCCCAACGCCTGCACCTGAGTCAGTCAACCGTGAGCAACGCCCTCGCCCGCCTGCGCCAGCAACTGGGCGAGGAGTTGTTCCAGCGCACCGCACGCGGCATGACGCCGACCGCGCGCGCCCTGGCGCTCTACCCACCCGTGCGCCAGGCGCTGCAATTGCTGCAGACCGGCCTCGGTCCGGCAGAACCCTTCGATGCGCGGACGCCACATGTGTTCAGCCTGTCGCTCAACGACTACGCCCAGGCCGCGTTGTTGCCGACGCTGCAGGCGCACCTGGCCCGCGTCGCGCCGCTGGTAGAGCTGGTGGCTCACAGCGACGACGCCGACAACCTGCTGCCACGCCTGGAGAGCGGCGCTCTAGACCTGGCCATCGATTACCTGCATTTCGACTCGCCTGACCTGCGCTATTCGCCCCTGCGTGAAGAGGCTCTGGTGGTGATCGGGCGCCAGGATCATCCGGCCTTCGTCGGCGGCCTCAGCCTCAAGGATTACCAAGAGGCTCGCCATGTGATCGTGACGCCACGTGCCGGGCGCGGCTCGCCACTGGAAATCGTCCTGGGCTCGGCCAAGGTCAGACGCCAAGCGGCGCTGCACCTGCCCAATTACCTGCCGATTCCCGCCATCGTCGCCCACACCGATTTGCTCGGCACCGTACCGGCGCGCCTGGCCAACGCCTTCGCGCCGCTTTTCGCCCTGCAGGTCGCACCATTGCCCTTCGACATGCCGGCCGTGCAGATCAGCCTGATCTGGCACCGCCAGCAGCACCACGACCCGGCACATGCCTGGCTGCGTGAACAACTGCACGGCCTGCTTGCCTGACATATAAACGCAATCGAAACGTCATGTTCACTACATGACCTGGGCAGAGACTGCTTACATGAACGCACCTTCTCTGCACATCGCGCTGATCAGCGAAACCTTCCCGCCGGAAATCAACGGCGTGGCCAATACCCTCGGCCGCCTGGTCGACGGCCTGCGCAGCCGCGGCCATCGCGTGCAACTGGTGCGGCCACGCCAGGAGGTCGATCAGGAACAGGACGCCGGCAATGATCTGCTGCTCACGCGTGGCTGGCCGCTACCCGGCTACCCCGGCCTGCAATGGGGTCAGTCATCCCTGCACAAGCTGCTCAGGCGCTGGCAACGGCAGCGACCGGATGTGCTCTATATCGCGACCGAAGGTCCGCTGGGCCTGTCCGCTTTGCGCGCAGCCAGGCGCCTGGCGATCCCGGTGGTCAGCGGTTTTCACACCAACTTCCAGCAGTACACCGGGCACTACGGCATCGGCCTGCTGACGCGGGCGATGACCAACTACCTGCGCTGGTTCCACAACCGCACGCAGCTGACGCTGGTGCCGAGCATCGGCCAGAAGGTCGACCTCGAACGCCGCGATTTCGAACGCCTGGCCCTGCTTGCCCGTGGCGTCGACAGTCAGTTGTTTCACCCAAGCAGACGCAACGAGGCCCTGCGTGAAAGCTGGGGCCTGGGGCCGGATGATCTGGCGGTGCTGCATGTCGGTCGCCTGGCGGCAGAGAAGAACCTCGGCCTGCTGGTCAAGGCCTTCCACGCCCTGCAGAAGGCACACCCACAACGACGCATGCGCCTGATTATGGTCGGCGACGGACCGCTGCGTGCCAGCCTCCAGGCGCAATTACCAGAGGCGCTGTTCTGCGGCCTGCAACGCGGTGAAGAGCTGGCCACGCACTACGCGTCAGGCGATCTGTTCCTGTTTCCCAGCCTCTCGGAAACCTTCGGCAACGTGGTGCTGGAAGCCCTGGCATCGAGTCTTGCCGTGGTGGCATTCGACCAGGCGGCGGCCGCCCAGCATATTCATCACCGCCACAATGGCATGCTCGCTCGCCCTGGCGACGAAGCCGGTTTCTGCGAAGCCGCCTGTGAGTTGCTGGATGATGCCGAAGTGCTACGGCGCATACGTCTCAATGCGCGCCGGCATGCCAGCCACCTGAGTTGGGACGGCATCGTCGCGTTGTTCGAACAGCACCTGCGCAGCGCCATGCAGCCGGCGCCCGAACAGACGAAGCCGGTGAACATCGAGACCCCAGTGGCGATACCGAGCAAAACCTCAGAGCGCTGACACATTCCCCGTAGGGTGCGCCGTGCGCACCGGAAACCCGACGCGATACCGAGCAGGTTCGCGCGGAGCCCCATCAATCAGCGGACGCAAAAAAGCCCCGATGTGCCGGGGCTGAAAATGGGGCGCCGGATCGCGACGCCCGCTAGAAACAGAGTCAGACCAGCGTAGTCAGCGCATCACGACTGAACGGCAGGATGTCCTGCTCACGACCTTCACGCACCTTCAGCGCCCAGTCCGGGTCGACCAGCAGTGCACGCCCCACGGCCACCAGGTCGAACTCCTCCTTGTTCAGGCGCTCGAGCAGATTCTCGAGGCTGGCAGGCTCGGCCACCTTGTCGGTCTTGACCATGAACTGCAAAAACTCGCCATCCAGGCCGACGCTGCCGACGGTGATGGTCGGCTTGCCGGTGAGCTTGCGCGTCCAGCCAGCCAGGTTGAGGTCGCTGCCTTCGAACTCCGGCTCCCAGAAACGGCGGGTCGAGCAATGGAAGATGTCCACGCCAGCCTCGGACAGCGGCTTGAGGAAGGCTTCCAGTTGCTCCGGGGTCTGCACCAGGCGCGCGGTGTAATCCTGCTGCTTCCACTGCGAGAACCGCAGAATGATCGGGAAGTCCGGGCCAACTGCTGCACGTACCGCCTGGATCAGCTCGATGGCGAAACGCGAGCGCGCTGCCAGGTCACCGCCGTACTGATCGGTGCGCTGGTTGCTGCCTTCCCAGAAGAACTGGTCGATCAGATAACCGTGGGCGCCGTGGATCTCCACGCCATCCATGCCAATGGCCTTGGCATCGCGCGCGGCCTGAGCGAAGGCGGCGATTACCTCATCGATATCGGCCTGGGTCATGCCGTGCACGACCACCTCGCCGTCCTTGAGCTTTTCCATCGGGCCATAGCCGGGAACGCTGGCATCCGGCTCGGTGCCCAAACGGCGCACGTTACCGACGTGCCAGAGCTGCGGGACGATCTTGCCGCCTTCGGCATGTACCGCATCGACCACCTGCTTCCAGCCGGCCAGGGCGTCTTCGCCGTAGAAACGCGGCACGTTCGGGTAACCGTTGGAGGCCGTGTGGCCGACGGTAGTGCCCTCGGTGACGATCAGGCCCACGCCCGCAGCTGCGCGGCGACGGTAGTACTCGATGACCTTGGCGTTGGGCACGCCACCGGGCGAGAAGGACCGGGTCATCGGCGCCATGACCACACGGGTCGGCAGCTCCAGGTTACCGAGACGGAACGGGGCGAACAGGGCTTGAACGGGAGCGCTCATCATCTTTCCTCTGGGGTTGAACGGTAATCAGGCCTGCAGCAAACGCTCCAGGCGGGTGACGAAAGCTTCCAGCGGCTGCAGGTTACGGCCCACCTTGAGGCGGGCGAGCACGCCCTGCCAGGCGTCGCTGATAAAGGTGGCGAGGTTGCCGCAGTCCTCGTCAACCGACAGTTCACCGGCAGCCTGCGCCTGCTCCAGGCAGTCACGCAAAATGTCCACCGAAGTCTGCTGAATAGCTGCGACCTCGGCGCCGATGGCCGGCAGCATCTCGCTCATCTCGAAACTCAGGCTGCCGATGAAACAGTGATATTGCGGCGTCTCCTGCCGGGCGAAATGCGCCAGCAGCTCGCGGTAATAGCCGAGGATGCGCGCACGCGGGCTCGCCGCCGGGGCGTTCAACGCCTGGGCGTAGCGCGCCAGACGTGGCCGATAGATGAAGGCCAGCGCCTGCAGGGCGAAGTCTTCCTTGCTGGCGAAATAGTGATAGAAGCTGCCCTTGGGAATCCCGGCCGCCTGCACGATCTCCAGCACGCCGGTGCCGTGGTAGCCACGGCGCGTCATCACCGCCGAGCCTTTGCTCAGGATCAGGTCGCGCTTGTCGAGTCGAATGCTGTTCATGGCGCCGAGCATATGACCGGTCGTCTCGCTCGGGACAGCACTATTGATATTGGTGATTGAGGTCTAGAACGCAGCGCCCGGATGGATAGACCCTCCGAGCCCTACGCCACAGTGGATCGATGAAGCGTGATCCACCAGGTACCAGGTCGGCCGCAGGAAATGGAACAACCACGAACCTGTGGGAGCGGCTTCAGCCGCGATGCATGTCGCGGCTAAAGCCGCTCCTACAGCCCGCACAGATCACTGTGCCAGCTATTTTTCGGATGAACATAGGCGGCTGGACGGACGCTGACCTGGTGGATCGACAGAGCGTGATCCACCCCACGCTCAGGGCTGCAGCCAGATCAGCGAAGCGAAACGCCCGGTGCGGGCACTGCGGCGATAGGAGTAGAAACGCGGATCGTTGTAGGTACACAACCCACCGCCGCTGACGGCGGTCACGCCGATGGCAGCCAGGCGAATGCGCGCCAACTGGTAGATATCAGCCATGAACTTGCCGGCATTGGCGCTGGGCACGAATGCGCTGGCAGCCTCGGCATGTTGCTGCACGAAAGCCTCGCGCACTTCACCACCGACCTCGAACGCTGCCGGGCCGATGGCCGGGCCGAGCCAGACCAGCAACTCCTGCGGCGCGACGTCCAGCGCCTGTACAGTCGCCTCCAGCACGCCACCGGCCAAACCGCGCCAGCCGGCATGGGCCGCCGCCACACGCGTACCAGCGCGGTCGCAGAACAATGCTGGCAGGCAATCGGCAGTCATCGCCGTGCAGGCGATACCGGGCGTGGCTGTCCAGTTGCCATCGGCTTCGATGAGCGTTGAAGGATCAGCTGGTGCCACGACGGTGCCATGCACCTGACGCAACCAGGCTGGCTGGCAACCCAGGGCATCGACCAGATGCTGACGGTTGCTGGTCACTGCAATCGGGTCATCCTCGACATGATCGCCCAGGTTGAAGCTATCGAACGGCGCAGCACTGACGCCGCCGCTACGCGTGGTAACGCAGGCGCGCACGTTGGCCGGCGCAGGCCAATCAGGAATGAGCCAGTCGTGGGCACTCACCCGACGAAGGCCTCGCGATCCTGACGCAACAGGGTCAGCAGCCAGACCAGATCATCCGGCAGTTCCGACTCCCACTTCATGCGCTTGCCGGTAGCCGGGTGATCCAGTTCGAGGAAACGCGCATGCAACGCCTGACGCGGGAACTCCTTGAGGCTCTGCACCAGTGTCGGGCTGGCGGCTGGCGGAATGCGGAAACGACCGGCGTAGACCGGATCGCCTACCAGCGGGTAACCAACGTGGGTCATGTGCACACGAATCTGGTGGGTACGCCCGGTTTCCAGCTTGACCCGTACATGGGTGTGCGAGCGGTAGCGCTCAAGCACCCGGTAGTGACTGATCGCCGGCTTGCCGCCGTCAGTCACCGCCATGCGCTGACGCTGGCTGGAGCTGCGGCCGATCGGCGCATCGATGGTGCCGCCAGCGGTGATCACGCCAATGCAGACGCATTCATAAATGCGGCTGACGGTGCGCTTCTGCAGCTGTTCGACCAGGTTGGTCTGCGCCTGCAGGGTCTTGGCCACCACCATCAGGCCGGTGGTGTCCTTGTCCAGACGATGGACGATGCCGGCGCGCGGCACATTGATGATGTCCGGGACGTGATGCAGCAGGGCATTGAGCAGCGTGCCATCGGCATGCCCGGCAGCCGGATGCACCACCAGGCCAGCCGGCTTGTCGATCACCAGCAGGTGTTCGTCTTCATAGACGATGTTCAGTTCGATGTCCTGCGCGATCCACTCGCCCTGCGCCTCCTGCTCGGCATCGAGCACCAGGGTTGAGCCGGCATGCACGGTGTCGCGCGGGCGCGCTACGGCGCCATCGACGGTCAGGCGACCTTCCTTGATCCAGGTGGAAAGGCGCGAACGGGAGAACTCGCCAAACAGCTGCGCAGCCACCTGGTCGAGGCGTTGACCGCCCTGTTCAAAGGGGACAATGGCTTGGAGTTGGATCAGCTGTTTCTTTATAGAAGTCATCTTCGGCAACGGCGGGAGCCTGGCCTTTGGTTTCGGCGACAGGCTTGTGGTTAAATACGGCGTCTTTGCCCCAGGGGTTTCCGGGGGCGCTCATCATAACAGGACGGCCGCGCGGCCGTCACAGGGACGCAAGCCGCCATGCAAGTGAAACACCTGCTGCTGATCGCCATCCTCGCCCTTACCGCCGCCTGCTCCTCCAAGCAGCCGGAGGTCGATGAAAACCTCAGCGAGGTGGAGCTGTACCAGCAGGCCCAGGCCGACCTGGACAACCGCAGCTATACCCAGGCCACCGCCAAACTGAAGGCGCTGGAATCGCGCTATCCATTCGGACGCTATGCCGAGCAGGCGCAGCTGGAACTGATCTACGCCTACTACAAGAATGCCGAGCCGGAAGCTGCCAAGTCGTCCGCCGAGCGCTTCATCCGTCTGCACCCGCAACACGCCAACGTCGACTACGCCTACTACCTCAAGGGCCTGGCCTCCTTCGACCAGGACCGTGGCCTGCTGGCGCGCTTCCTGCCGCTGGACATGACCAAGCGTGACCCGGGTGCCGCACGCGACTCCTACAACGAGTTCGCTCAGCTCACCAGCCGTTACCCGACCAGCCGCTACGCCCCGGATGCCAAACAGCGCATGATCTACCTGCGCAACCTGCTGGCTGCCTATGAGATACATGTCGGCCACTACTACCTGACCCGCCAGGCCTATGTCGCTGCCGCCAACCGTGGCCGCTACGTGGTGGAAAACTTTCAGGAAACCCCGTCGGTCGGTGACGGCCTGGCGATCATGACCGAGGCCTATCAGCGCCTGTCCCTGGACGACCTGGCTGCCACCAGCCTGGAAACCCTCAAGCTCAACTACCCTGACCATCCGAGCCTGGAAAGCGGCGAGTTCGTCCCGCTCGAAGAGGAAGCCGACAACCGCTCCTGGCTGGCCAAGGCCACCCTGGGCCTGATCGAAACCGACACGCCGCTGCCGCCGGGTGAAACCCGCGCCAGCCAGGACGTGGTTCGTCAGTACGAGGAAGCCGAGCAGCAGATACCGCGCGAACTGCAGCAGGACGCCAAGACCGGCGAAACCGCCAAGAAGCGTTCGATCTGGAGCTACATGACCTTCGGTCTGTTCGACTGATCGACGCGTCAGTGCAGAAGGGAGGCCACGGCCTCCCTTTTTTGTGCCCGTGAATTCATCCAGGCTACGGGCCCGACTCCGACTTGCAGCCCGCCCCCCTCGGAATCAGCTCACAGCCTGCCACCGCCCCTCTGTGCCGATGGTCTCAGCTTGGCTAAACTGCCGACTTTAACCGGATAAAAGAGCACACCATGGGCCTGTTCCGCCTGCTGTTCTGGGTTGCAGTGATCTTCGCCGCAATCTGGATCTGGCGTCGTTTCATCAGCAAAGCCAAGAGCACTCGCCCCACCGAGGACGCTGCAGCCCCGATGGTGCGCTGCGCGCACTGCGGCGTGCACATTCCCAAGACCCAGGCACTGAGCCAGGATCAGCAGTGGTACTGCAGTCAGGCCCACCTCGAACAAGGCCCACACACCGGTGACCGCTGATATCAGCGCACCCGGCAACACTCAGGGGCGACGTATCCTCAGGCTCTATCACTTCTATCGCCTGAGCATCGGCCTGGCGCTGATCCTGATGATTTCCAGCAACCTCGACGAACAGTTGCTGGACGTCGTGCATATCGAGCTGTTTCGCACCGGCAGTTGGGTTTACCTGATCCTCAACATCTTCATCGCCGTACTGGTGCAGAAACCCAAGCACCTGATGCAGCTGTTCAGCCTGGCGCTGGTCGATGTGATCTTTCTCTCGGCGCTATTCTACGCAGCCGGCGGCACGCCCAGCGGCATCGGCAACCTGCTGGTGGTGGCGGTGGCCATCGCCAATATCCTGCTGCGCGGACGCGTTGGTCTGCTGATCGCCGCCGTCGCCGCCATGGCGCTGATCTACCTGACCTTCTACCTCAGCCTCAGCCGCCCGGCCGCAGCAGCCCAGTACGTACAGGCTGGCGCACTTGGTGCGTTGTGCTTCGCCGGGGCGCTGTTCATCCAGGGCATCACCCGCCGCCTGCAGGTCAGCGAAAACCTGGCCGAACAGCGCGCCGCCGACGTGGCCAACCTGGAAGAACTCAACGCGCAGATCCTGCAGCGCATGCGTACCGGCATCCTGGTGCTCGATACCCAGCATCGTGTGCTGCTGGCCAACCAGGGCGCGACCCAACTGTTGGGGCGCGGCGAACTGACCGGCAAGATCATCGACCCGCATTGCCCTGAACTGGTCAAACGCTTGCAACAGTGGCTGCACAACCCGACCCTGCGCCCGGAAAGCCTGCAGGCCCAGGTCGATGGCCCGGTGCTGCAACCCAGTTTCATTTCCCTGCAACGCGGTGACCAGCAGCACACCCTGGTGTTTCTCGACGACATCTCGCAGATCGCCCAGCAGGCGCAGCAACTCAAGCTGGCCTCGCTCGGCCGCCTGACCGCCGGTATCGCCCACGAAATTCGCAACCCGCTCGGCGCCATCAGCCATGCCGCGCAATTGCTGCAGGAGTCGGAGGACTTGCACGGCCCGGATCAGCGCCTGGCCCAGATCATTCAGGATCACTCCAAGCGCATGAACCTGGTGATCGAGAACGTTCTGCAACTGTCACGCAGGCGCCAGGCCGAACCGCAACTGCTCGACCTGAAGTACTGGCTACACCGCTTCGCCAGCGAGTTTCGCAGCTCGGCACCGGCTGACCGGCAGATTCACCTGGAGACTCAGGGCGGCAGCCTGCAAACGCGCATGGACCCGCATCAACTGACCCAGGTGCTGACCAATCTGGTCCAGAACGGCCTGCGCTATAGTGCCAAGCAGCACAAGATCGGCCAGGTCTGGCTGCGCCTTTTCCGCGACGAGAACAGCGACCTGCCGGTGCTGGAAATCCTCGACGACGGCCCCGGTGTGCCGCCAGAGCAGGAGCAGCACATCTTCGAGCCCTTCTACACCACCGAGAACAAGGGCACCGGTCTCGGCCTGTATATTTCTCGCGAGCTGTGCCAGGGCAACCAGGCGCGCCTCGACTATAAACCTCGTGAAGGTGGCGGCAGTTGCTTCCGTATCACCTTCGCCCATCCGCGCAAACTGAGCTGAGCATGAACCGTCAGAGAGCACTGATCGTCGACGACGAACCCGATATCCGCGAATTGCTGGAAATCACCCTCGGACGCATGAAACTGGACACCCGCAGCGCCCGCAACGTCAAGGAAGCGCGCGAGTGGCTGGCGCGCGAGCCGTTCGACCTGTGCCTGACCGACATGCGCCTGCCCGATGGCACCGGCCTGGATCTGGTGCAGCATATCCAGCAGCGCCATCCGCAAGTGCCCGTGGCGATGATCACCGCCTACGGCAGCCTGGACACTGCCATCAACTCGCTCAAGGCCGGCGCCTTCGACTTCCTCACCAAACCGGTCGACCTCGGTCGCCTGCGCGAACTGGTGGCCACCGCCCTGCGCATTCGCTCTCCCGAGGGTGAGGAAACCCCGGTCGACAGCCGTCTGCTCGGTGACTCGCCGCCGATGAAGTCGCTGCGCAAGCAGATCCAGAAACTCTCGCGCAGCCAGGCGCCGGTCTACATCAGCGGCGAATCGGGTAGCGGCAAGGAGCTGGTCGCCCGCCTGATCCATGAGCAAGGCCCGCGCGTCGAACAGCCGTTCGTGCCAGTGAACTGCGGTGCGATTCCCTCGGAGCTGATGGAGAGCGAATTCTTCGGCCACAAGAAAGGCAGTTTCACAGGCGCCATCGAAGACAAGCAGGGGCTGTTCCAGGCGGCCAATGGCGGCACCCTGTTCCTCGACGAGGTCGCCGACCTGCCGCTGCCGATGCAGGTCAAACTGCTGCGCGCGATTCAGGAAAAAGCCGTGCGCGCCGTCGGTGGCCAGCAGGAAGTGGTGGTCGATGTACGCATCCTCTGCGCCACCCACAAGGATCTGGCAGCCGAAGTCGCGGCCGGCCGTTTCCGCCAGGACCTCTACTACCGCCTCAACGTCATCGAACTGCGCGTGCCTCCGCTGCGTGAACGTCGCGAAGATATCGCCCAGTTGGCCGACGTGATGCTCGCGCGCCTGGCCGATGGCACCGGCCTCGCCGCCGCCAGGCTGCACCCCGATGCCCTGGAAAAACTGAAGAACTATCGCTTCCCCGGCAACGTGCGCGAGCTGGAAAACATGCTCGAACGCGCCTACACACTGTGCGAAGACGATCAGATCACGCCCAGCGACCTACGCCTGGCCGATGCCAGCGGCCCGAGTAGCGAAGGTGGCGAAGCCAGCCTGGCGCAGATCGACAACCTCGAGGACTACCTCGAGGACATCGAACGCAAGCTGATCATGCAGGCTCTGGAAGAAACGCGCTGGAACCGCACGGCGGCGGCTCAGCGTCTGGGCCTGACCTTCCGGTCGATGCGCTATCGACTGAAGAAACTGGGTATCGACTGACCACGGATCACGCGCATGTAGAAGCCGGCTTGCCGGCGATCAAGACAGCCTGCGCCGAGTCCTGAAGTCCCTTGATGCGGGGATAACAAGGTATCAGTGCAACCGCCCCGCCGGCGCGTAAGGCGCCGGATCGATGATCGGCTCGTGCCCCAGCAGCAGATCAGCCAGCAGCCGGCAGGACGCTGGCGCCAGCACCAAGCCGTTGCGGAAATGCCCGCAATTGAGCCAAAGACCGGGATACGCAGGCAGCTCGCCAATGAAGGGAATACCTTCAGGCGAGCCTGGCCGCAAACCAGCCCAATGCCCCACCACTTCGGCATCCTTGAGTGCAGGCAACAGCTCTTCGGCCGATGCCTTGAGGCTTTCCAGCGCATTATCGGTCGGCGTCTTGTCGAATCCGGCGTATTCCAGCGTGCTGCCAATCAGGATATGCCCATCGCGCCGCGGAATCGCATAGCGCCCCCTGGCCAACACCATGCTTGGCAGAAAGTCCTCGGCGCACTTGTAGAGAATCATCTGCCCCTTCACCGGCTCGACCGGTAACTCCAGACCAAGCGTTTTGAGCAGTTCGCCACTCCAGGCCCCGGCAGCCAGCACCACGCGCTCGGCACGAATCTCGCCATCGGCCGTAGTCACGCCGCAGATCCGACCCGCCTCCTGGACAAAGCCTTTGACAGGGCAATGCTCACGCAGCTCCACGTTCGGCATGGCCGCCAAAGCCGCTCGCAACGCTTTGACCAACCGAGGATTACGCACATTGGCCACGCCCGGCATATGGATGGCGCGCTCAAAACCACCACCCAGAACAGGCACCTGCCGATACGCCTCGGCGATATCCACTGGAAAAAGCGGACGCCCCTCGCGTGCAGCCCAGGCCAGCGCCTCGGCCTCATCATCGAGATCCAGCCAGTACAACCCGGTGGCGTTTACCTCGGGATCGATACCGGTGTCTTCCAGCAACTGCCGCGCAAAACCCGGATAGAAATCCTGCGACCAATGCGCCAACGCCGTCACCGCCGCGCTGTAACGCCAGGGATAGAGCGGGGAAACAATGCCGCCGCCGGCCCAGGAGGACTCGCGGCCGACACCCTGACGATCCAGAAGGAGTACACCCTCGTCCGCTGCTGCCAACAACTTGGCGGACAGCAAACCCAAAGCCCCTCCTCCAACTACTAACGTACGCCCCACATCGCCCTCTCATTTGCCAAGACAGTCAATCACTACTAAACCTTCCACTCGTGCCAGGAACGCACACAGCAGAATGTAAAGGACTATACCCATGAAACTACCTACACAGTTGGCGTTCAGCCTCTACGAGCTTCTTGTCGTGCTGGCACTGCTCAGCACCGGCGCCTCTCTGGCAGTACCAAGTCTCCTTGCACTACAACAAAAAAGCGAACGCGAAGCCCTGTGCAACCATCTGCGCGCCTCTCTCAGTCACGCCCGACTACAAGCCGTAGTGCACAAAACAAGCGTAGAGCTATGCGGATCACACGATGGTGCAACTTGTGGTCACGACTGGAGTCAGGGCTGGCGTATGCAGTTCATGAACGCACCGGAACACATCATGCTGATCCAGCAGCATCGCAGCAGTACACCATTACGCTGGGTCGGCTTCGACTCGCGCATTCGCTTTCACGCCAACGGCACCAGCCCGTCCAGTAACGGCCGCTTCTTTCAGTGCAAAGGCACGGAAATAGCCTGGCAACTGATACTCAACCGACAGGGGCGAGTACGCCTCGCAAGTCATCAGGAAAACCTCGCCCAGGTCCATCGCTGTCAAGGCTGAACAACACAGCAACCAGTCATCCGCTCCAGTCAGCCAGCCGTCCTGCTACGGCAGACAGACAAAGGACGTTATCGCAGTATTCGCTCGGACGTCCCCAAGGAGCAAAACATGTCACGCCATCCTGACATGCGAGGTTTTAGCCTGATCGAACTGATGATCGTGCTGGCATTGCTGGCTATCGCAGTAGGCATCGCAATACCCAACTTCGCCCGCCTGGTTGCCAACAACCAGATCGAGGCGCAGGCGCAGACGCTCAACAGTTTGCTGCAGTTCGCTCGTTCGCAGGCGGTGGTACGCCGTACCTCGATCAGGCTGCGCAACGACAACAATGACTGGATTGTCGAGAACGCAGCGGATGCCACCCGGCTGCGCCAGGAAACCTTTAACCCGGATCACGCCAGTGTCGCCAGCAGCCTGGCGCCGGTCACGCTCACCTTTACAGCAAACGGCACAGCCGAAACCGCAAGCTTCGTCGTTTGCCGCGACGATAACCCGGTATTTGCCTATCGAATCGAGGTTCAGCCCAGCGGCAGTACGCGTCTGATGCCACGTGGCAAGGACGATGAGGGCAACGACCTGGGAGACTGCCAACCATGACCCTGCGCAATACACAACGTGGTTTCAGCCTGATCGAAGTACTGGTCACACTGCTTCTGCTGACCGTCGGCATGCTCGGTCTGGTGGCTATGCAAGGCCGTGGTATCCAGTTCACCTCGGACTCCGTGGCGCGTAACAACGCCGTCATGCTGGCGACCGAGATCATGGAAAAGATCCGCGCCAATCCCGATGCTCGGGATGACTACATGATCAACGCGCTCGAGGCGCAGGGGGCATGTGGCGACACCCCCATCCCCGTCGACAATGTAGCCAGGCAACTGACCTGCTGGAGCGAGAAAGTGCGCACGCTGATGCCCGGCGCTGCTGGCGACGACGCTGATGCAGTGGCAGTGCGCAATGCGTTCTATATCTGCCGTTCCCAGGTACCCGGTGCCTGTGCCGCTGGTTCTACTGTCGAGGTTCAGGTTGCCTGGCGCTCCAACGGCGAGACCTGCGGCAATGGCGCCGATCCCTTTATCTGTACCTTGCGCCTGCGCGGAGAACTCTGACCATGCACAAGCAACATGGCCTTTCCATTATCGAGATGATGGTTGCCCTGCTGATCAGCAGCTTCCTGATCCTGGGTATCACTCAGGTTTACCTGGACAACCGCGAGAACACGCTGTTCCAGCAGAGCCAGGGACAAAATATCGAGAGCGCTCGCTTCTCCATCCTTCTACTGGAGCAAACGCTGGCCAAGACCGGCTATCGCCGTCGCCCCGATGAAACCATGGAGGCAGCATTTCCCTCGTTTAGTGGCGGTAACTGCAACGGAATGGCTACCGGAGAAGTTGTAAAGCGCATTGACGCAACAAGCTTCTGCATCCGCTACCAACCGGCCTTTCCGGGCGCTCGCACCTGCAGCGGCGACCTGATTGCCGACATTCCAAATGACCCTTACGTGAACACCGATCCAGTCGTCGAAATCTTTCAACTCACCAATGGTGAGTTGCGTTGCAACGGACAAACCATCGCCACAGGCATAACAGCGCTGAACTTCGATTACGGCGTCAACTACAACGATGACAAGCGCATCACCGAATACACACCAGCACCCGCGGCGAACGCCCGTGTGCGTGCTGTGCAATTCGCCATCATGGCAGGCAGCCCGACCGAAGTCGGCAAGAGTGCCGGCAGTGCGGTCTACGAATTCTGGTTCGGCAATGCGCCCAATGACAAACGCCTGTACACCATGCTCTCCAGCAGCACCAGCATGAGGAACCTGATGCCATGAACAACAACCGCCATTACCACCTTGGGCAGCGCCAGCAAGGCGTAAGTCTGCTCATCGCGTTGATTTTTCTGCTTGTCATTACGGTTCTGGCCATCGCCAACATGCGCGAGGTCAGCCTGGAGTCGCGCATCACAGGCAACATGATCGAACAGAAACAACTGCTAAACGTGGCGGAGGCCAGTGTACGCGATGGCGAGCGCAGAACGGTTCAGCGTGGCCCCCAGGAACCGACCAGCACCTGTGAAGGTATTGCCGCCGGTACGCTTTGCCTACTCGACAAAGAGCCCGCCTATGCAATAGACGCGACCAACAAGCAGGTCTATTCACCGGACGACAACACCGAACTCTACGGCGACGCCACCTGGTACGCACAGATAGCACCTGGCGGCGAGCTTCAGGGCGAGTCGGAAAACCCCGAATACGGAAACATGCTGCTAGGTATTGGCGTATTCCGTTACGAGGTAAACGGCATGGCCAGTAACAACGATTTGAATAGCGCTGTGCGCTCGACCGTGGCCCTCAATTCCAAGGGCAGGATCGAAACCGAATGAAATCCATCTTTTTTGTGCCTGGTGATCGATCAGGGAGTCATTCCATGAATCTTTTTCAATCCACGACCAGAACCGTCGGCAGCGCCCTGCTGTTCACATTTGTCTTTTCTGGCTTCAACGCCGCTGTCGGGGCAACGCTGGATATCAGCCAAAAACCCCTCATTTTGAGCGAGAGCGTTGCCCCCAACCTGATCTTCACCCTCGATGACTCCGGCAGTATGCGCTGGGCCTTCGGCCCCGATGATGCGGGCCGCGAAGAGAGCCCGAGCAACCTGCGTAATACTCGGCGCGGAATGTCTTCAACTACCAACCCGATGTACTACAACCCCAGCGTGACTTACCGCCCGCCGGTGAAGCTGAATAACGATGGCTCGGAGGTAGAAAATGGTTATACCTCCAGTTTCACCACCGCTTATCAAAATGGCTTTCAGACCTCTTATGGCTCGATCAACTTAAGCAATGACTATCGAGTATCCTGGAACTTCAGCACTGATGAGGCCGTGAATTATAACTATAGTTCTTCCGTCAACTACGCTGCCCCGACAGGGCGCATATTTAATTTGTCGCAAAACCCTAACTCAGATTTTGGAACTGTCACTTACAGGCTCTCTCTTAGTGGGACCAGCGGAACAAGTAGCCGACAGGACGTCGATCCACCCCCAAGTATTATACCTGGGCTAGGCAAGGTCAGAGTCCAACGAACCACATCTGGAACAAATTGTACTGCGACCTTCATCAGCGGTAGCTATAGCGGCCCTATATCCTGCTCACGCAACAACAATGACTATACGATCAGCTTAAGTAACGTTCCTGTCCCTGCTTACTACTACGTTTACGACCCATCCCTTGCCGGCTGCAACGCTAATAAAAATAACGATGCCTGCCATCGCCCGGTCTTTGTATCGGCCAACTCCGGCGCAGGTGGTACCGACGAACGAGCAAACTTTGCCATCTGGTACTCGTTCTATCGCACTCGCGCACTGGCTACGGTGACCGCCGCAAACCTCGCATTCAACGAACTGGCAGCCTCGTCCCGCTTTACCTGGCAAACGCTGGCCGTCTGCAATACGCTGAACTCCAACAACTGCAATAACAACTACTTCCGTGAACTCAGCCCACGCCACAAGGCCAACTTTCTGAATTGGCTGGCCTCGGTCAAATTCAACAGCAGTACCCCGCTGCTGGCTGCCACAGCACGAGCTGGTGAGTTTTTGCGTACATCATCAGATGCGTGGGCTCACACTCCCAACCCGGTCACTACAACGGGAGGCCGTGGCGCCACCATCGAATCCCCCGTTCATGCATGCCGCCCGAGCTTCCATGTGCTGATGACTGACGGCATGTGGAACGACGACAACTTCCCGAGCGGCATCGCACGACATGACGGCGCCACCTTCACACTTCCTGACGGCAGCCAGACCTATAGCCCAAGCCGCAAGCCTTACGGCAATGACCAGAGAACGACCACTGGCACCCTTGCGGATATCGCCATGCACTACTGGGCCACGGATCTGCGTCCGACTCTGGAAAACGATGTCAAACCCTACATCCAGGTTCCCAACACAGACGCCACGGCCCAGTACTGGGAGCCCAAGAACAACCCGGCCACCTGGCAACACATGGTCAACTACACCATGGGGCTGGCACTCACCAACTCCCTTAATGCACCGAACCTGCCCTGGACCGGCGACACCTTCGGCGGTAGCGGCTATGAAAACCTGCTATCCGGCGCGCAAAGCTGGCCTGAGGCATCAAAAAGTTCATCCAATAACGTCTATGACCTCTGGCATGCCGCCATCAACTCGCGTGGCGAGTTCTTCAGCGTCGATAGCCCGGACGACATGGTCAAGGCGTTCAAGGACATCCTCAACCGTATTGCCAACCGCACCACTTCGGCAGCACGTCCTGCGGTTGCAGCATCCTTCGTGTCCGATAGCGACAACGCCCTGCAGAGCAATGTCTACGCCACCCAGTTCTCCAGCGAGGACTGGAGTGGCGAGCTGAGCAAGACCCTGGTCGACAAAACCGGAGGTACCACCCTGCTGTGGAGTGCGCAGAAAGCCAATGAGGGTATCAACCCCAACACTCGCCGCGTGCTGATGCTCGACAGCACTGCCAGCAACAAACTCAAGAACTTCACCTGGAACAACCTCAGCACCCAGCAGCAAAGTTGGATGAACCGCAACCCTGAAAGCCTTGGTGTGGCATTCGACAGCCGCGGTCAAGACCGCCTGAACTATGTACGGGGCGAACGGAGCAACGAAGGCCTGACCTCTCCGCAGTTCCGCAAACGCAGCTCGATCCTGGGTGACATCATCAACTCCAGCCCTGCGGTCGTCGGCACGCCTGCTTACCTCGCCTACCTCGCCGACGCGATCGAAAACCCCACAGGGGATCTAACCGGCTACAGGAGTTACGCAGCGTTCCGTGAAGCCAACAAGAAAGCCAATCGCCAGGAAATGATCTATGTCGGTGGCAACGACGGCATGCTGCATGGCTTCAATGCCACGACCGGACAGGAAACCTTCGCCTTCATTCCAAGCGAAGTGATTCAGAACCTTCATAAGCTCACGGGACAAAACTACAAAGGTGGCGAGCACCAGTATTTTGTCGACGGTTCCCCCATCGTGCGCGATGTCTACTTTGGCAACGGTGATGATGAAGGCTGGCGCACCGTGCTGATCGGCACCCTGCGCGCAGGGGGCAAATCCCTGTTCGCGCTGGATGTCACCGACCCTGCGCAGATCAAGCTGCTGTGGGAGTTCGACTCAGCCAAGGATGCCGACCTCGGCTTCACCTTCGCACAACCCGAGATCGTGCGCCTGCATACGGGTGAATGGGCAGTCCTGCAGGGCAATGGCTATAACAGCACAAACGACAAGGCTGCTCTGCTGATCATTAACATCAAGAGCGGCGAGCTGATCAAGAAGATCACTGTGCCTGATGTCGTGGAAGGCAACATCACCCTCTCGAATGGCCTGTCCAGCGTGCGTGGTGCCGACAATAACGGTGATGGGCTGGTGGACTATGCCTATGCTGGCGATCTCCAGGGCAACCTGTGGCGCTTTGATCTGGTGAAAACCACCAGCGACACCACATCCATTACGGGTGATCCGTTCGCCCGCACCAACACAGAAGTCGCCAGTACGAGCAAAGCCGATTTCAAACTAGCTTATGGTGAAAAACCTCTGTTCGTGGCCAGGGATACGGCGGGCAAGCGTCAAGCCATCACCATTCAGCCTTCGCTGGTTCGCCACCCGACTAGTTATGGTTATCTGGTGCTTTTCGGTACCGGCAAGTATCTGGAAACGAGCGACGCCAACGTTGACACCAGCCGCGCCATGACGCTTTACGGCATCTGGGATCGCAACACCAAACGCCAGAGCACCACTGCAACTACGCCAGTTGCAGGGACTCGCGCCGGTCGCCTGGTGGAACAGAACTTCACCGAGCAACAAAACAATGTCGTTATCGGTGACGAAGAACAGAGCGCTACACGTGATATCCGCCTGGTAAGCCAGGAGCTACCACAGTGGTTCCGGGCACCAACCACCAGCGAAGCCGACCTCAGGGTCCCGACCTCCGACGCCCTGGTAACGCAGTGGGGCTGGGCGCTGGACATGGCCGTCAAGAACAACAACGGGACCCCGCGACTGGAGGGCGAGATGATCATCAACAATATGACGGCCAGCGGCTCCATCCTGTTCCTCAGCAGCCTGACGCCGAATCAGGATCCCTGCCAGGCAGGTGCAGATACCTGGTTGTATGCAGTGGATGCTTTCAGTGGTGGCCGCACACGCTTCAACGTACTGGATCTGAACGCGGATCGCCTGGTCAACCCAACTGACGCATACAATGCCAATGTCGTATCCGGTATGCGTTTCCCTGCCCTGGGTGGCTTCACCCTGGCACCCGGCAACAAGGTATTCGGCAGCGACGGCGCAGCAGACCCCGCGACCGTGGGCGATGACCCTAACAGCAGCGGCCGCCAGAGCTGGCATATCGTGCCTGAGGAGTTTCAATGATCCAGCGTAAACAGAAGGGCTTCAGCCTGATCGAACTGATGCTCGCGGTGGCGATCATCGGCATCCTGGCGGCCATCGCCATCCCCAACTATCAGGACTACATCACCCGTAGCAAGAGGGCTGAAGGCATGGCGCTGCTCCAGGAAATGGCCGCTCGGCAGGAGCGCTTCTATGCCCAGAACAACCGCTACGTGACCACCCCTGAGGATCTGGACCTGCTGGTCTCCAATCAGGCAAGCGTCATCAACGCTGACGCAGCAGGAGCCAGGGTGCGCTCGGAAAATGGCTACTACTTGGTCGGGGTATCCCGTACCAACGGTGATGGCGGTTATACGCTGACGGCCGAGGAGACTATCGGCGACGGCCTCTGTGGCAACCTGACCCTCACGGCCGTTGGCATCAAAGGCAAGACGTCCACCGGTTCTAATGCCAAGACGGTAGATCAGTGCTGGCGCTGAGCAGCCAAACACAAGAAAAAGGCGATCCTCGGATCGCCTTTTTCTTTTCCGTCAGAGCGCTTTCACCCTCAACTCCTTCGGCATCGAAAAGGTAATGTTCTCCGGCCGGCCATCCAGTTCGGTCTCCCCTACCGCGCCCCAGGTGCGCAGTTGCTCGACCACGCCACGTACCAGTACTTCCGGCGCGGAAGCGCCCGCGGTGATGCCGATGCCACTCACGCCATCGAACCACTCACGCTTGAGATCTTCGGCGCCGTCGATCAGATAGGCCGGAGTCCCCATGCGCTCGGCCAGTTCGCGCAGGCGGTTGGAGTTGGAGCTGTTCGGGCTACCGACCACCAACAGTACATCGCAGTCGCTGGCCAGCTGCTTGACCGCGTCCTGACGGTTCTGTGTGGCGTAGCAGATGTCGTCCTTGCGCGGGCCGCCAATGGCGGGAAACTTGGTGCGCAGGGCGTCGATCACCTTGCTGGTGTCGTCCATGGACAGGGTGGTCTGGGTCACGAATGCCAGGTTTTCGGGGTTGCGCACCTGCAGCTCAGCGACGTCCGCCTCGTCTTCCACCAGATAGATGGCGCCACCATTGCTGGCGTCGTACTGGCCCATGGTGCCTTCGACTTCCGGGTGGCCTTCGTGACCGATAAGGATGCACTCGCGACCTTCACGGCTGTAGCGCACCACTTCCATGTGCACCTTGGTCACCAGCGGGCAGGTGGCGTCGAACACCTTGAGGCCACGACGCGCCGCTTCGTCGCGCACGGCCTTGGAAACGCCATGAGCGCTGAAGATGACGATGACATCGTCCGGCACCTGATCCAGCTCTTCGACGAATACTGCGCCGCGTGCACGCAGATCTTCGACCACGAATTTGTTGTGCACCACTTCATGGCGTACGTAGATCGGCGGGCCGAAGACTTCCAGCGCGCGGTTGACGATTTCGATGGCGCGATCGACACCGGCGCAGAAGCCGCGGGGGTTGGCGAGTTTGATATGCATGGAGATTCTCGGCACGCGGTCATTCAGAAGGGGCAGTGTAACGCGGGATCGACCAGGGTTCCCGCTTCACGTGGCTCGGATGAAATCCGGGAAACGATGGTCACGCTTTCCCGGATTTCATCCGGACTACAGACTGCAACAAGAGCCTCGCGGCTGAAGCCGCTCCTACAAGAGCGGCTGCACGGGCTAGAGCGCCTTGACGTCGATGATTTCCACATCGAAGTCCAGCACCTTGCCGGCCAGCGGATGGTTGAAGTCGATGGTGACCTGCTTGTCATCGAACGCCTTGACCACGCCCGGCAACTCGGTATTGGCGGCGTCGTTGAAGATCACCAGCAGCCCTTCGGAGAGCTCCATGCCGTCGAACTGACTACGCGGCATGATCTGCACATTCTGAGGGTTCGGCTGGCCGAAACCCTGCTCCGGCTGCACCTGGACGCTGCGTTTATCGCCGGCCTTGAAGCCATATAGCGCTTGCTCGAAGCCTGGCAGCAGATTGCCGTCGCCGACCTTGAAGGTAGCCGGCTGCTTGTCGAATGTGCTGTCGACCACGTCGCCGTTTTCCAGCTTGAGGGCGAAGTGCAGGGTCACTTCCCTGTCCGGCCCGATGCGTACGTCTGTCATTGCGCAGCCTCCTTCGCGGACTTGTCGCTCTTGAACATATCCAGCGCCAACAGGATGGCGCCGATGGTGATGAAGGTGTCGGCCAGGTTGAACGCCGGGAAGAACCAGCGGCTCTGCCAGTGCACCAGAATGAAGTCGACCACATGGCCGAGCACCACACGGTCATACAGGTTGCCCAGCGCGCCGCCCAGGACCATGGCCAGTGCCACAGCCAGCAGGGTTTCGTGACGCTTGAGGCGCTTGAGCCAGATCACCAGCACGACGCTGACAACGATGGCGATGGCCGCGAAGAACCAGCGTTGCCAGCCGGCTGCATCGGCCAGGAAGCTGAATGCCGCGCCGGTGTTGTAGGCCAGAGTCCAGTCGAAGTAGCCCGGAATGACTTCGATGCGCTGATACATGCTCAGCGTGCCCTCGAAGATGTCCTTGGTCACCCGGTCGGCGACCAGGATCAGCACGCTCAGCAACAGCCAGGGCAGATGCCCGAAACGCGAGGCCTCAGGCATGCTTGCGCACCTCACCGATGCCTTCGAGGTTGCTCACGCAGCGACCGCACAGCTCCGGATGCGCAGCGTGGCTGCCGACATCGGCGCGGAAGTGCCAGCAGCGACCGCACTTGGCGTGGGCGGATTTGAGGATCTTCAGTTTCAGGCCTTCGACCTCGGTCACCACCGCATCACTCGGCGCATCGGCCAGCGGCGCGGTCTGCGCCGCCGAGGTGATCAGGGCGAAACGCAGCTCGTCGCCGAGCTTGGCCAGGTCGGCCTGCTTGGCCTCGTCGCAGAACAGGGTCACTTCCGCCTGCAGGCTGGCACCAATGGCCTTGGCCGTGCGCAGGTTCTCCAGCTCCTTGTTGACCGCAGCCTTGACCTGCATGACGCGGTCCCAATAGGCACGATCCAGTTCGAAGCCTTCCGGCAGGCGCTCCAGACCGGCATACCAGGTGTTGAGCATCACCGACTCGTTGCGCTCGCCCGGCAGGAACTGCCAGATTTCCTCGGCGGTGAACGCCAGGATCGGCGCGATCCAGCGCACCAGCGCCTCGCTGATGTGAAACAGCGCGCTCTGGCAGGAGCGACGCGCCACGCTGTCGGCAGCGGTGGTGTACTGGCGATCCTTGATGATGTCCAGGTAGAAAGCGCCCAGCTCCTGCACGCAGAAGTTGTGCACCTTGGAGTAGACGTTCCAGAAACGGTAGTCGGCGTAGGCCTCGATGATCTCTTCCTGCAGGCGCAGGGCAGCGTCCACGGCCCAGCGGTCGAGGTCGAGCATCTGCTCGGGCTTCAGCAGGTCCCTGGCTGGATCGAAACCGTTGAGGTTGGCCAGCATGAAGCGCGCGGTATTACGGATACGCCGGTAAGCGTCGGCGCTGCGCTGCAGGATCACCTTGGACACGGCCATCTCGCCCGAGTAGTCGGTGGAGGCGACCCACAGGCGCATGATGTCGGCGCCCAGGCTGTCGTTGACCTCCTGCGGGGCGACCACGTTACCCAGCGACTTGGACATCTTGCGGCCGTTCTCGTCGACCACAAAACCGTGGGTCAGCAGTGCCTTGTACGGCGCGTGACCGTCGATGGCGCTGCCGGTCAGCAGAGACGAATGGAACCAGCCGCGGTGCTGGTCAGAGCCTTCCAGATACAGATCGGCACGCGGGCCGTCGGTGTGGCCCATGTCGTGCGAGCCACGCAGCACGTGCCAGTGGGTGGTGCCGGAGTCGAACCACACGTCGAGGGTGTCGTTGATCTTGTCGTAATCAGCTGCTTCGGCGCCGAGCAACTCGGCAGCGTCGAGCTTGAACCAGGCTTCGATGCCCTCTTGCTCGACACGCTTGGCGACTTCTTCCATCAGCTCGACCGTGCGCGGGTGCAGCTCGCCGGTGGCCTTGTGCAGGAAGAACGGGATCGGCACGCCCCAGTTGCGCTGACGCGAGATGCACCAGTCGGGACGACCAGCGATCATGCTGTGCAGGCGCGCCTGGCCCCAGGCCGGGACGAACTGGGTCTGCTCGATGGCGGCCAGCGCGCGCTCACGCAGGGGAGCGCCCTGCTTGGGCTGAGTGTCCATACCGACGAACCACTGCGCGGTAGCGCGGTAGATCAGCGGCGTCTTGTGGCGCCAGCAGTGCATGTAGCTGTGCTGGATCGGCTGGTGCTTGAGCAGCGCACCGACCTCGGCCAGCTTCTCGACGATGGCCGGGTTGGCCTTCCAGATGAACTGGCCGCCGAAGAACGGCAGATCCGGGGTGTAGACGCCATTGCTCTGCACCGGGCTGAGAATGTCGTCGTTGCTCATGCCGTACGCTTTGCAGGTACGGAAGTCGTCCTCACCATAGGCCGGCGACGAGTGAACGATGCCGGTACCGGCGCCCAGCTCGACGTATTCGGCCAGGTAGACCGGCGAGAAGCGCTCATAGAACGGATGACGGAAACGGATCAGCTCCAGCGCCGCGCCCGGCGCGGTGGCGATCACCTGACCTTGCAGGCCGTAGCGCTGCAGGCAGGACTCGACCAGTTCCTCGGCCAGCAGCAGGATGCGCTCGCCGGTGTCGACGAGGGCGTAGGTAAATTCAGGGTGTACGTTGAGCGCCTGGTTGGCCGGGATGGTCCAGGGCGTGGTGGTCCAGATGACGATGGCGGTCGGCTTGCTCAGCTCGCTCAGACCGAAGGCGGTAGCCAATTTGCCTGCGTCTTCGATGGGGAAGGCAACGTCGATGGCATCGGACTTCTTGTCCTGATACTCCACCTCGGCCTCGGCCAGTGCCGAGCCACAGTCGAAGCACCAGTTCACCGGCTTCAGACCCTTGAACACGAAGCCCTGCTTGACCATCTCGGCCAGGGCGCGGATCTCGCCGGCCTCGTTGGCAAAATCCATGGTCTTGTAGGGGTTGTCCCAGTCGCCGAGCACGCCGAGGCGGATGAAGTCGGCCTTCTGCCCTTCGATCTGCTCGCTGGCGTAGGTGCGGCAACGCTCACGGGTCAGGTCGGCCGCCTGGTTCTTGCCGAAGGTGGTTTCGACCTTGTGCTCGATCGGCAGACCATGGCAGTCCCAGCCTGGTACGTAGGGCGCATCGAAGCCGGCCAGCGTCTTGGAGCGGGTGATGATGTCCTTGAGGATCTTGTTCACCGCATGACCGATGTGGATGCTGCCGTTGGCATAGGGCGGGCCGTCGTGCAGGACGAACTTCGGCCGATCTTCGCCAATCTTGCGCAGCTTGCTATACAGGCCAATCTCGTTCCAGCGCTGCAGGGTCTGCGGCTCGCGTTGCGGCAGGCCGGCCTTCATCGGGAACTGGGTATCGGGCAGGTTCAGCGTAGCTTTGTAGTCGGTCATTTCGGGCTCTTCATCAGCGGGTGGCTCTGCCAATAATCACGGGCAGCGGCGATATCGGCGGCAATCGCCGCCTTCAAGGCCTCCAGCGAGGCGAAACGCTGCTCATCACGCAGCTTGTGGTGGAAAGCCACCGAGAGACGCCGGCCATACAGATCGCCGGCAAAATCCAGAAGGTGAACTTCCAGATGGGCGCTGCCGTCACCGGCAACGCTGGGTCGCACGCCAATATTGGCGACGCCCGGTTGAATCACGCCATCGACTTCGCAGCTCACCAGGTAGACGCCAGTCAGCGGCACCTTGCGCCGCTTGAGCTGGACATTGGCGGTGGGCGCATCGAGCTGGCGGCCGAGTTTCTGCCCGTGCAATACGCGCCCGGCGATGCGAAACGGCCGACCGAGCAGGGCTTCGGCCAACTCGAAATCGCCATCGGCAAGTGCCTGGCGCACACGCGTGCTGCTGACCCGGCCACCCAGCACTTCGACGGTGGTCGAAGCATCGACACTGAAACCGTGGCGCAGGCCTGCGGCCTTGAGAAATTCGAAATCCCCAGCGCGGTCACAGCCGAAACGGAAATCATCGCCGATCTCCAGATCTTTGACCTTGAGCCCGTCGACCAGTACGCGCTGGACGAACTCGGCAGCCGACAGTTCGCGCAGGCGGCGGTTGAAGGCCAGGCACAGCACCATGTCGACGCCTTCGGCAGCCAGCAGGGCGAGCTTGTCACGCAGGCGGGTCAGGCGTGCCGGCGCGGTATCCGGGCCGAAGAATTCGCGCGGCTGCGGCTCGAAGATCACCACGCAGCTGGGCACGGCCAATTCCGCGGCACGCTCGCGCAGACGCGCCAGGATGGCCTGGTGCCCACGATGAACGCCGTCGAAATTACCGATGGTGACCACACAGCCCCGCGCCTGGGGCTGCAGGTTATGAAGACCTCGAACCAGCTGCATAGCACGCTTCTTGTTCACAAAGTGGCCGATTATACGCACAGCAGGCCACGCACAACAGGCATCGCGACGCCTTGAATCGCAGGGTGCGCCATGCGCACCACTCCTGCGCCGACCCGACAGTGCGCACGGCGCACCCTGCAATGGCTACAGCGACCGCCGGGCGAAATCGCGCAGGCGAAAACCCAGTACCAGCAACATGCCGAAGTAGGCGATCAGACCAGCAAACACCAGCGCGCCCAAACGCAACAGGCGCACAAGCATCTCGCCTTCGGCCCAGGCTGGCATGAGCTGCAGCAGCCCCAGCAGCACTGCGACCATCACCGCCACCGCGACCACCAGTTTGAGCAGGAACAGGCCCCAGCCCGGCAGCGGCTGAAAGATATCTGCACGGCGCAGCTGCCAGTACAGCAGGCCGGCGTTCAGGCAGGCCGCCAGGCTGATCGCCAGCGCCAGGCCAACATGCGCCATATCCAGGCCGAACACGAACAGCGCGTTCATCGCCTGAGTCGCCAGCAGACTGACGATGGCAATGCGCACCGGTGTCTTGATGTTCTGCTGGGCGTAGAAGCCAGGCGCGAGGATCTTGATCAGAATCAGCGCAAGCAGGCCGACCGAATAAGCCACCAGCGCCCGCTGGGTCATCAGCGCGTCCTCTGCGCCGAACTTGCCGTACTGGAACAGCGAGACCACCAACGGCTCGGCGAGAATCGCCAGCGCCAGGGTGCAGGGCAGCACCAGCAGAAAACACAGACGCAGCCCCCAATCGAGCAGACGGCGGTATTCGTCGCGGTTCTTGCTCGCATAGGTCTTGGAGAGTGCAGGTAGCAGGATGGTCCCCAGCGCCACGCCCAGCACACCCGAGGGCAGCTCCATCAGGCGGTCGGCGTAGTACATCCAGGACACCGAGCCAGCCACTAGGAAGGAAGCGAAAATGGTGTTGATGATCAGCGAAATCTGGCTCACCGAAACGCCGAAGATCGCCGGCCCCATCTGTTTGAGCACGCGCCAGACACCGAGATCACCGAAACTCAGGCGCGGTAGCACCAGCATGCCGATCTTCTTCAGATGCGGCAGTTGCCAGAGCAGTTGCGCCAGCCCCCCGACCAGTACCGCCCAGCCCAGCGCCATGATCGGCGGGTCGAAATAGGGCGTCAGAAACAGCGAGAAGACGATCATGCTGACGTTGAGCAAGGTCGGCACGAACGCCGGTACCGAAAAACGGTTCCAGGTATTGAGCACGGCCCCGGCCAGCGATGACAGGGAGATCAGCAATATATAAGGAAAAGTCACCCGCAGCAGATCGACAGTCAGCTCGAAACGCTCGGCCTCATCGGCAAAACCCGGTGCCGTGGCCCAGACGATCCAGGGTGCAGCGAGCACGCCGATGGCCGTGACCAGCGCCAGCACCAGGGTCAGCAAACCAGAGACGTAGGCCACGAAGGTGCGCGTGGCCTCCTCGCCCTGCTGCATCTTGTATTCCGCCAGGATCGGCACGAAGGCCTGCGAGAACGCCCCTTCGGCAAAAATACGGCGCAGCAGATTGGGCAGCTTGAAGGCCACCACGAAGGCATCCGACGCCACCCCGGCACCAAAGGTGCGGGCGATGATGGTGTCGCGCACGAACCCCAGCACGCGCGAAACCATGGTCAGTGAACTGACGGCAGCCAGGGACTTGAGCAGATTCATGGGGTATTTCGGCTTCCATAAAGAGGTGCAGTAGCGGACAATCCGCCGCCCAACGAAGGCGTCGAGTGTAGCGAGCCACCACTGGTCAGGCCAGCACAGGAAAGCGTCATCAGACTTGACAGCAGGCAGATGGATCGGCATGATTCGCGGCCTTATTTGTCGTAACCCCCCAGTTTTCGAGGAGCTTGACGGTGGCCAACTCACCTTCTGCCAAAAAACGCGCCAAACAGGCTGAGAAGCGCCGTAGCCATAACGCCAGCCTGCGCTCGATGGTTCGTACCTACATCAAGAACGTAGTCAAGGCTATTGCTGCCAAAGATCTCGAGCTTGCCAAAACCGCTTACACCGCAGCCGTTCCGGTCATCGACCGCATGGCTGACAAAGGCATCATCCACAAGAACAAAGCCGCTCGTCACAAGAGCCGCCTGAACGCGCACATCAAGGCGCTGGGCGAAGCTGCTGCCGCCTAATCGCGACAGGTTCTTGAAAAACCGGCCCCAGGGCCGGTTTTTTATTGCCTGTCATTCCTGGTGGCCGCCCAACGAGCCATGACGCACAACGCTGAAAACGTATCCCGGCAACTTTTAGTTGCCCACAATCGCACTCATAAAACATGCCCGCCTTCTCAATGGAACGCGGGCATTTTTGTCCAGCGGACGAGAATCAGCCGCGAGCAGCCTTGATCACGTCGATATAGGGCTCGGCATTGCGCTGATCCTGAATCAGTGCGATGAAATCATTGCCCTGCGCATCAGTGGCCGAAAGGTCGTAGCCCTCGGCGACGAAGAAACCCACGAAACGCTCGAAGTCATCGATACGCAGGCCGCGATAAGCCTTGACCAGCTTGTGCAGCGAAGGCGGTGTGGCGTCCGCTGGTTCCACCGCAAGGAACAGCTTGATCGAGTCATCGCTGATTTCTTCGCCAATCACCTGCTTCTTGTCTTTACGCATCGCCCGCTCCCGCCAGCATTACAGAGGGCCGGCAGTGTACCGCCGAGCTGCGCGCGGCTCAACGCACAGCCAGGCAGGCTAACACGCGAACAATCGACACGACAGCCGACCTAGGTCATGCCGCGCCCAGCGAACTGGCTCCTATAATGCGCCAAGCCATTAGGAAGCCAGCATGTCACGCTCATCGTTACCGCTGTTCGCCGCCTGGCGCCAGACCCTGCGTGCAGGCTACTCGTGGAAGGCCCTGCGCGGAGACTTGGGCGCCGGCCTGACAGTGGGCATCATCGCCATTCCGCTGGCCATGGCGCTGGCCATCGCCGTGGGGGCGGCGCCGCAGCACGGCCTATACACCGTGTTGATCGCCGCACCACTGATCGCTCTATGCGGCGGCTCTCGCTTCAATATTTCCGGCCCCACCGCCGCCTTCGTGGTGATTTTGTTGCCGATCACCCAGCAGTACGGCCTCGGTGGTTTGCTGCTGTGCACGCTGATGGCTGGCGTGATTCTGATTACTCTGGGCCTGCTGCGCGCCGGACGCCTGATCGAGTTCGTACCCTATCCGGTGACACTGGGCTTTACCGCCGGCATCGGCATCGTCATCGCCGTTCTGCAGATCAAGGACCTGTTTGGCCTGCATCTGGCCGGAGCGCCTCAACATCTGCTGGAACAGATCACTCTGCTGGTCCGCGCCCTTCCCAGCCTGCAGCCCGGCGACAGCCTGGTAGGCGCCGCATGCCTGGCGACACTGCTGATCTGGCCGCGCCTGATGCCGAAAATTCCCGCACACCTGGTCGCCCTGGCGGTCGGCGCGCTGCTCGCACTCGTACTGGAACGCCTGGGGCTGCCGGTGGCGACATTGGGCGAGCGCTTCAGTTATCAACTCGATGGCATCGAATACCCCGGTATCCCGCCCTTCCTGCCGAGCCTGGCGCTTCCCTGGAACCTGCCGGGTGCTGACGGCCAGCCGCTGGCGCTGTCATTCGAACTGATTCGCCAACTGCTGGCACCTGCATTCGCCATCGCCATGCTCGGCGCCATTGAGTCATTGCTGTGTGCCGTGGTCGCCGACGGCATGACCGGCAGCAAGCATGACCCCAACGCCGAACTGATCGGCCAGGGCCTGGGTAATCTGGCCGCGCCGTTCTTTGGTGGCATCACCGCCACTGCCGCCATCGCCCGCACGGCAGCAAACGTGCGGGCAGGCGCCTTTTCGCCGATGGCGGCACTGGTACATGCAGGCGTGGTGCTGGCAGCGATTCTGCTGCTCGCGCCGCTGTTCGGTTATCTGCCCATGGCCGCTCTGGCGGCGCTGCTGCTGATGGTGGCGTGGAACATGAGCGAGCCACAGCATGTCGCCCATACCCTGCGCATCGCACCGCGCAGCGATGTACTGGTACTGCTGACCTGTCTGGTGCTGACGGTGCTGTTCGACATGGTACTGGCCGTTGGCGTCGGCCTGCTGCTGGCGGCAGGGCTGTTCATCAAGCGCATGAGCGAGCTGACCGATACGGCTGCGCTGAGCCGGCAGCAGCGTCAGGCCCTGCAGGATCTGCCCGAGCACGTGCTGGCTTACGCCATTCGCGGCCCGCTGTTTTTCGGCGCGGCGGAAAAAGCGCTGAGCGTGCTGCGCCGCTTTACCCCGGGCGTGCGCGTGGTGATCGTCGATATCAGCGCAGTGCCACTACTGGACATGACCGCCATCGCCGCGCTGGACAACGTGCTGCGCGACTATCGTCAGCAGCACGTGGCGCTGATTCTGAGCGGGCCGACTGCGCAGGTGCGCTTGCAGCTGCGCCGCGCCGGAGTGCATCGCCGTGAAGGCGAGTTGGCGTATGCGCGGGATCTGCCGCAAGCACGGGAAAAGGCGCTGCGCTGGCTGGATGGCACACCGGGGAAGGCGCCACCCGAGTAGGGTGCACCATACGCACCGGGGACAGCGACCGGAAAGGCGGTGCGCACGGCGCACCCTACCTGGCTGCGGCGCGCGAGAGTACATCGCCGTGAAGGCGAGTTGGCGTATGCGCGGGATCTGCCGCAAGCACGGGAAAAGGCACTGCGTTGGCTGGATGGCACACCGGGGAAGGCGCCACCCGAGTAGGGTGCGCCATGCGCACCGGGGACAGCGCCCGGAAAGGCGGTGCGCACGGCGCACCCTACCTGGCTATTGCCCGAGCGGTGCTAACGCTACGTATGGATAAAGGGACTTACAGCCCCTTGACCGCAAAAATGCCGGCAGCGTTGCGCCAGTAACCCTTGTAGTCCATGCCATAACCGAAGATGTAGCGGTCGATGCAATGCAGGCCCACATAGTTGGCCTTCAGGTCCGGGCGCGCCTTGCGCTCGTGTTCCTTGTCGATCAGCACCGCAGTGTGCACGGCGCGCGCACCGGCGTGGCGACAGAAATCGATGATCGCGCCCAGGGTGTGCCCCTCATCGAGAATGTCGTCGATGATCAGTACATCGCGGTCGATGAACGAAACTTCCGGCTTGGCCTTCCAGAACAGCTCGCCACCACTGGTTTCGTTGCGATAGCGCGTGGCATGCAGGTAGGACGCCTCCAGTGGGAAGTTCAGCTTGGTCAGCAGCTTGCCAGAGAAAATCAGCCCGCCGTTCATGACGCAGAACACCACAGGGTTGCGCTCGGCCAGCTCGGCGTTGATCTGACTGGCGACCTTGTCGATAGCCGCTTCTACCTCGGCTTCGGTGAACAGACAGTCGGCTTCCGCCATGACTTGGCGAATGTGCACGAGATCGGCGGACATGATGTGTTCTCTCTTGATCGGGCTGAAGAATGGCGGCGGACAGCCTGAAAGCTGATCGAACCGTCAAATAAAAGCGGGCAAAGGTACAGACCCCGGCAACGCTTGCCAAGTATCGACTGACCAGCGTAGCCGATGCGCGGCACGGGGCATCGTGACTCATCAGTCACCCACCACTTGGCACAAGCAATGCTTTAATCTAACGCGATTTTTCCCCAGAGCCCCGTTGGAGATCCCAGCCCATGCCCACTCGCGAGATCCGCCACCCGCTGATCCGTCACAAGATCGGCCTGATGCGCCGCGCCGATATCAGCACCAAGAATTTCCGTGAGCTGGCCCAGGAAGTGGGCGCCCTGCTGACTTATGAAGCCACCAACGATCTGCCGCTGGAAACCTACGAAATCGAAGGCTGGGCAGGCACCGTGCAAGTCGAGAAAATCGCCGGCAAGAAAATCACCGTAGTGCCCATCCTGCGCGCCGGCATCGGCATGCTCGATGGCGTGCTCAGCCTGATCCCCGGTGCCAAGGTCAGCGCCGTGGGCGTGGCGCGCAATGAGGAAACCCTGGAAGCGCACACCTACCTGGAAAAGCTCGCGCCGGAAATCGACGAGCGCCTGGCGCTGATCATCGACCCGATGCTGGCCACCGGCGGCTCGATGGTCGCCACCATCGACCTGCTGAAGAAGGCCGGCTGCAAGGACATTCGCGCCATGGTCCTGGTCGCTGCTCCCGAGGGCATCAAGGCCGTCGAGCAGGCTCACCCGGACGTGACCATCTTCACCGCCTCCATCGATCAGCGCCTGAACGAGCATGGCTACATCATCCCGGGCCTGGGCGATGCCGGTGACAAGATCTTCGGCACCAAGCAGAAGGACGCCTGACATGTCGCAGTCGGAATTCAACGATCCGCTGTGGCGCCAGGGCATTTCCGGCGCGCAGATGCTGTTCGTGGCCTTCGGCGCCCTGGTGCTGATGCCGCTGATCACCGGCATGGACCCCAACGTCGCGCTGTTCACCGCCGGTATCGGTACCCTGCTGTTCCAATTGGTGACCAAGCGCCAGGTTCCGGTTTTCCTGGCCTCCAGCTTCGCCTTCATCGCACCGATTCTGGCGGCCAAAGGCGAGTTCGGCCTGCCTGCGGTGATGGGCGGCGTGATCGCTGCCGGTGTGGTCTACATCCTGCTCTCGGCGCTGGTGAAACTGCGCGGCCCCAGCTTCATCGACCGCCTGCTGCCGCCGGTGGTGATCGCCCCCGTGATCATCTCCATCGGCCTGGCGCTGTCGCCGGTAGCGGTGAACATGGCCATGGGCAAGGCCGGTGATGGCAGCATCGAACTGGTGCCGTACAGCACGGCGATGATGATTTCGATGCCGGCTCTGATCACCACCCTGCTGGTGGCGGTGCTGGGCCGCGGCATCTTCCGCCTGGTGCCGATCCTCTCAGGTATCGCCGTTGGCTGCGCCATCGCTGCGGTGCTCGGCGTGATCGACACCAGCGCCGTCGATCAGGCAGCCTGGCTCGCCGTACCCAACTTCGTCACCCCGGAACTGCACTGGGGCGCCATTCTGTACATGGTGCCAGTGGCACTGGCGCCAGCCATCGAGCACATCGGCGGTGTGGTGGCGATCGGCAACGTCACCGGCAAGAACTTCGTCAAAAAGCCGGGCCTGCACCGCACCCTGCTCGGTGACGGCCTCGCCACCTCGGCAGCCGGCCTGTTCGGTGGCCCACCCAACACGACTTACGCTGAAGTCACCGGCGCTGTGATGCTGACCAAGAGCTACAACCCGAAGATCATGACCTGGGCTGCGGTCTTCGCCATCGCCCTGGCCTTCATCGGCAAGTTCGGCGTGGCCCTGCAGAGCATTCCGGTTCCGGTGATGGGCGGCATCCTGTGCCTGTTGTTCGGTTCGATCGCCGTGGTCGGCCTCAACACCCTGATTCGCCATCAAGTGGATCTTTCCGAAGCTCGCAACCTGATCATCGTTTCGGTGACCCTGGTGTTCGGCATCGGTGGCATGGTCATCGGTGGCAAGGAGTTCGCCCTGTCAGGGATATCCCTGTGCGCGATCACTGCCCTGCTCCTCAATCTGGTGCTGCCAGGTGGCGCCGGCTGGAAACAACGGGAACAGGAAGAAGCCTGATTCCGTCGCCCAATAAAAAGCCCGCGAGCAGATCGCGGGCTTTTCGTTTGCGATGCAGGAACTTACCAGCCGACACCGAAGCCAAGGGTATAACGGGTTTCGTCCAGATCACCCTCGGCACCACTGACCATATCCTTCTCGGCCTTCATGTTCAGCGACGCCCAGTCGGTGACCTTGTAGCGCAGCCCGACCTCGGCATCCAGGCTGTAATCCGCCGCGCCACTCAGCGGACGACCTAGCTCTCCGACACTGAACAGCTCGACAGTCTTGCCGATCAGATAGCGGTTGTAGTCCCACTTCACGCTCATGGCGTAGAAGCGATCCTGCTCACCGTTGCTGTAGCGGTAATCGCTACGGTTGGCGAGGGTAGCGATGGAGAACGCGCCCAGTTCGTCATCCCAGAACTGATAACCAGGACCTGTACCGAGAGTGCGCTGGCGCTCCACCTCCTCGATACGGTCGCGCTTGTACTCGAAGCGCCCCTGCCAGAACCATTTTTCCGTGAGGAAGCGGTCGAGCGCGTACTCGGCACTCCAGTTGTCGGTGCTGACGACGTCGTCTTTCAGCTCGCGGTTGTAGTCGGCGAGCGCATTGTGCCGCCAGCGACCGTGGCGGGCCTGGGTCTTGATGCCGACATCGTAGTCGTCGGAGTCGCGCTCACCGCGCTTGTAGTCCAGACCGAGGTCGATGTTGCCCTTCCAGGTGAAGTCTTCCACCAGGGGCTTGGGCTTCATGATCTGTTCGATCTGCGTCAGCTCGATGGTCTTCGGCGCCTCGCCATTGGCCAGCGTGACCTTGCCCGGCTCAGCGGCCAGCAGCGACTTGGCACGCTCGCCATCTACTGGCCCGAGCTTGACCAGCAGCTCGTGGTCACTTTCCAGGGTGGCGATTTTCTTCCAGTCCAGCGGGATGGAGCCGCCGTAGTCGGTTTCCAGCAGCAGTTTGCTACCGTCGAAGAAGCGGATGGTGCCGGAGAGACGATCACCGTTCTTCAACCAGACGGTATCGGCGAAGGTGGCGGAACTGCACAGAGCGATGCTCAGGCCAAGCAGGGACAGCGATATAGGGCGCGACATAAGTTGGGTAATGGCGTTGGTGGGCGAAAGCCGGGCATTATCCGCAACCCCGGCGCCAGAGCAACAGCAGACCGGGCCGAATACGCAGAGTTCAGCTTTTTCCGTCGGGCGGCGTTCCGTCGAGCCATACTCCGCCAGACGGCATTACCACCCGACGCCGACACCGATCAGATAATGCCGATCCGAAACCGTCTGCCCTGGGGCACGCAACTGATCCAACTCGTACAAGAGCGATAAGCGCGCCCACTGATTGAGGCGATAGCGCAGGCCGAATTCGCTATCGAGCACGTAGTCGATCTCGTCGATATGAGGGATCTGCAGTTGGGCGTTGGCATAGAATTCCAGGCGCGTGCCCCACAGCAGACGCTTGTAATCCAGTTCCAGTGACGTGGTGTTGAACGCAAGATTGGCAACGTCCGACTCCAGTCGCACGCGATTGAACTGACCAATCAGGTCGAAACGCCCCAGCTCGTCATCCCAGAAGCGATAACCGGGGCCGGTGCCAACGATGCGCTGACGGTCGACGGTTTCGAACTCATCCTCGGCCTGCTCCACACCGACTCGCCAGAACCAGTGTTCGGTGAAAAAGCGATCGAGGTCGTACTCCAGCTCCCAGTTGTCCTCGATCTTTCTGTCGTTCTTGGTTTCACGCTCGAGCTCGCCACTTAGCACATGCCGCCAGCGCCCGTGCTCGAAACGGGTATTGCCCTTGAGCTTCCATTCGTCGACATCGTTCTGGTTGCGCTTCATGTCCAGCTTGGCATCGAGGTTGCCTTCCCAGAGAAGATCCTCCAGCAGCGGCCGCGGCGGCACCAGGCGCTTGATCTGCGCCAGCGGCAGGGTGTATTCGCGTTCGCCTTGCACCCGTACCATGCCGCTACCGGCAGCCGACAACCTTTCGCTGCGTTCGCTGTCGAAGCCACTGCGGTGCACCAGCAGGGGCTTGTCCGAACTGAGGGTATCGATATCCTTCCAGTCGATCAGCACCTGGCCGGCATATTTGGTCTTGAGCGCCAGCTTGCCGCCGTCGAGCAGGATGATCTCACCGCTGAGGCGATCACCGTTGTCCAGCCAAACGGTATCGGCACAGAGCGGGGCTGCCAGGGTAAAAAGGAATAAGGCGATCAGTACGCGCATGATAAGGACGAACCCTATGGCCAAGACGAAACCGCCAGAGTCTGCATGGCAGGCACCACCACCGGCAAGCCTGGAGACGCGTCGCGAAGCGCTGTATCTGGTATTGGCACAGGTGCCGGAAGGCAAGGTCGTCAGCTATGGCGAACTGGCGCAATTAGCCGGTCTTGGCCGCGCCGCGCGCTGGGTCGGGCGTACGCTGAGCCAGTTGCCAGATGGCACCACGCTACCTTGGCACCGCGTCATCGCCGCTGGAGGCCGCCTCAGCCTGACCGCCGGCAGCGCTTCCGGCGCCGAACAGCGGGCGCGCTTGCGTGCAGAAGGCATCAGTATCCTGAATGAACGTGTGGATATGCGTCGTCACGGCTGGCGCCCGATGGAGCACAGCAGTTAGAGTGCGCGCTATTCATTTTTCCACCCCAGATTCGAGCCTGATGCCACGCAAATCCTGGCGAGAAGCCCTCGCGACCTACGCCAACCCCGCCACACTAGCTTTGTTACTTCTGGGCTTCGCCGCCGGCCTGCCCTACATGCTGGTGTTCTCGACCCTTTCGGTATGGCTGCGCGAAGCCGGTGTGGCACGCGAGACCATCGGTTTCGCCAGCCTCATTGGCCTGGCCTATGCCTTCAAATGGGTGTGGGCGCCAATGCTCGACCAGTGGCGCCTGCCATTGCTGGGCAAGCTTGGCCGGCGCCGCTCCTGGCTGGTGCTGTCGCAGGGCCTGGTCGCCATCGGTCTGATCGGCATGGCCAATTACGATCCGCAGACGCACCTGTCCTCGTTGATCGCCCTCGCCGTGCTGGTGGCCTTCGCCTCGGCCACTCAGGACATCGCCGTAGACGCCTACCGCCTGGAAATTCTCGGCGACGAGCATCAGGCCGCGCTGGCTGCTGCCTACATGACCGGCTACCGGGTTGCCGCGCTCCTGGCCACCGCTGGCGCGCTGTATTTCGCCGAAGGCTTCGGCTCGACCGCCAAGGACTACCAGTTCGGCGCCTGGACCGGTACCTACATGCTCTTTGCCCTGCTGATGCTGCCGGGCCTGCTCACCTCCATCTGGATGCGCGAGCCACCGGCACCGCCACACATCAATGTCGCACCACCCAAGCACGGTTTCTTCCACCAGTTGCTGGCGATCAGTGCGGTCATCATGCTGATCATCGCCGTGCCGACCATGTTCATCCAGTTCTACCAGAGCGATCTGGTGCCGATGCTGCTTGGCGACGTCAGCATGCAGGAACTGCTCTACAACGACCGCGCCTTCCTGCGTGCCATGCTCTACAGCACCCTGGCCTGCGTCTGCGCATCCGGGCTGTTCTGGGGCGGGCTGGCACCGGTACTGAAAACGGCTGCGGCGAGGTACGGGTTCTTCCACCAGCTACTTTCCGTGCTGCTGCTGATCATTCTGTTGATCGCAATCCCGGCCATGATCACCCAGTTCTACGAAAGTGACGTGATGCTGCTGTTCCAGGGCCAGATAAGCCTGCAGGAGTTGCTCTACTACGACCGCGCCTTCCTGCGTGCACTGCTCTATACCCTGCTCACCAGCCTGTCGATCTCCAGCCTGTTCTGGGGCGGCATGGCACCGGTGCTCACGCCGATCAACGATTTCATCGTGCGCTACCGCTGGCAGGCCCTGCTGCTGCTGAGCCTGATCGCCACCTATCGCCTGTCGGATACCGTCATGGGCGTGATGGCCAACGTTTTCTACATCGACCAGGGCTTCACAAAAGAACAGATCGCCAATGTCAGCAAGGTCTTCGGTCTGGTGATGACGTTGCTCGGCGCCGGAGTCGGTGGCCTGTTGATCGTGCGTTTCGGCATCATGCCGATTCTGCTGATCGGCGCTACCGCATCGGCGGCCACCAACCTGATGTTCATGCTGCTGGTGGGCATGGGCCCGCACCTGAACATGCTGATTGTCACCATCAGCTGCGACAACTTCAGCGCCGGCCTCGCCACCTCGGCATTCGTGGCCTACCTGTCGAGCCTGACCAACCTGAAATTCTCGGCCACCCAGTACGCCCTGCTCAGCTCCATCATGCTGTTGCTGCCGCGCCTGATCGGCGGCTATTCCGGCGTAATGGTGGAAAGCCTCGGCTACGCTCACTTCTTCCTTGCCACGGCGCTGATGGGTATACCGACACTGCTGCTCATCGTTATCCAGTGGCGTCGCGATAAACGCCAAGCGGTGCCTGAGACGACGCCACCTGCAGTCGAAAATGCCTGATCACAGGCACAAAAAAGCCCCGGATCGACCGGGGCTTTTTTGTGGTGAGTGTCAATCAGCCTTGGCCAGATGCACCACCCGTTGCGGGAACGGAATACCAATACCCGCCTCGGTCAGACGCTCCTTGGCCAGTTCGGTGAACTCGAAGGTCACCGGCCAGAAATCACCGGTCGCCACCCATACGCGCAGCGAGATGTTCACGGCGCTTTCACCCAGCCCGGTCACGAAAACCACGGGTGCAGGGTCAAGCTGTACTCGCGGGTCCTTGGCGATATCAAGCAGCACTTCACGGGCACGCTTGATATCGCTGGAGTAGTCGATGCCGATATTGATATCGGCACGCCGACGCGGCTCACGCGAGTAATTGGTGATATGACCGTTGGACAGCGCGCCATTCGGTACGATCACCACCTTGTTGTCCGCCGTTTTCAGCGTGGTGTGGAAGATCTGGATGCTGTCGACGCTACCGGAAACGCCCTGCCCCTCGATCCAGTCGCCCGCGCGGAACGGGCGAAACAGCATGATCAGCACGCCGCCCGCAAAGTTGGCCAGACTGCCCTGCAGCGCCAGGCCAATGGCCAGCCCCGCTGCACCGATCATGGCGATGAACGAAGTGGTCTCCACACCGATCATCGACGCCACGCTGATCAGCAGCAGAATGCGCAGCACGATGCTGACCAGGCTGCTGATAAAACTGCTCAGCGCCCGATCGACCTTGCGCGCCTCGAGCATGCGCCCGATGCTGGAGGTGAGCCTGCTGATCAGCCACCAACCGATCAGCAGCGTGATCAGTGCCAGGGTCAGCTTGCCGCTGTACTCAAGCACCACAGGCAGCCAGGCCTCGGACAGCTTGACCAGTTCGTCGACGTTCATCTCCATAGGGGTACTCCCGTTTTCCTGTGCATGAAACGAAACCGCCATGGCATGCCATGGCGGTCAAAATGCTATCAACCTAGCCTGCGACGCCTCAGCGCCACAAAGGTTCAATCGCGAAAGTTGTTGTACTGCAGCGGCATGCCGAATTCGTGACCACGCAGCAGCGCGATGGCTTCCTGCAGGTCGTCGCGCTTCTTGCCGGTGACGCGCACCTGCTCACCCTGGATCGCGGCCTGCACCTTGAGCTTGGCATCCTTGATATGGGCGACGATCTTCTTCGCCAGCTCCTTGTCGATCCCTTCACGGAAGGTGACTTCCTGCTTCATCACCTTGCCCGAGGCATAGGGCTCCTTGGTTTCCAGGCATTGGCAGTCGATCTTGCGCTTGACCAGGCTGCTGCGCACGATGTCGAGCATCTGCTCGAGCATGAACTCGGCTTCGGCGGTCAAGGTCAGCGCCTTGTCCTTGCTCTCGATGCTGCATTTACCACGCAGGTCGAAACGGCGGTCGAGCTCCTTGATGGCATTGTCGACCGCATTGGTCAGTTCGTGTTTGTCCAGTTCAGACACGATGTCGAACGAAGGCATGAGCGGGCTCCTGATGGACGGCGCGATCCTCTTCACGGAGTGAACGCGCCTGACTTGACGATAACTATGGCGGGCCCATTATATCCAGACTGATACACGCCGTTTGGCGTCCTTCCTCTCTGTCTGCGAGCCAGCCCCATGCCCAACCCCCATCTCAGCATCCTGGTGGTGGACGACGCCAAGTTCTCCAGTGCCATGATCGGTCGCGCACTGAGCCAGGCCGGCTATCAGGACGTGCGCTTCGCCAGCAGCGCCAGCGAGGCGCTGCAACTGCTCGAACAGCGCCCCGCCAGCGTGCTTCTGGCCGACTGGCTGATGCCCGAGATCGACGGCCTGGAGCTGACCGCACGGGTACGCCAGCTGGACGAGACCGCCGACCACTACACCTACATCATCCTGCTGACCGGCAAGGAAGGCGAAAACGTCCTGGGCGAAGCCTTCGACCGTGGCGTCGATGACTTCATCAGCAAGGCAGCCATGAACGAACAGTTGGTGCCACGCGTGTACGCCGCTGATCGCCTGTGCAACACCCTGCAGCGCCTGCTGCACGAAAACCGCATGCTGACGCAGAACATAGCCAGCCTGGAGCGACGCAATCTGGTCGATCCACTCACCGGCCTGGGTAACCCGCGCTATCTGCGCCAGAAGCTCACCGACAGCCTGCGCCAGATCGAATCTCGAGGCGGCGCCGTGTGCTACCTGCTGATCGGCCTGCAGGACGCCGGTCAGCTGCGCAACCAGTACGGTGACCGCTTCTTCAACGAACTGCTGCATGGCGTCGCACGACGCCTGCAGCAGCTTGTCAGGCCACTGGACGTGCTGACGCGCCTGGATGACAACCACTTCGGCCTTATCACCCTGCTCGAAGATCTGCACGAGTGCTCACCGAGCAGCTTCAAGCGCCTGCACGAAGGCCTCAACTTCAAAGCGTTCAAGACCAGCGAAGGTTTCATTACGCTGAAAGCCGGTATCAGCCTGGTCGGCCTGGACGCCAAGGTGCTGCCCACTGATCCCGAACAACTGATTCAGCATGCGCAAAATCTGCTGCCAGAGTCTTACGCCAGCGGCCGGGTCGCAGCCATGCGCCTACCTCTGCCGTGACCTGGCACATCCTCGGTGCCGGCAGCCTCGGCAGCCTCTGGGCTGCACGCCTGGCCCGTGCCGGCCTGCCAGTCAGGCTGATCCTGCGCAACCCGCAACGCCTCGAAGCCTATCGCCAGGCCGGCGGGGTAACGCTGGTCGAGGCAGGCCAGCCTCAGCAATACGCCATTGCCGCAGAGTTGCCGCAAGCGGATACGCCAATCCATCGCCTGCTGCTCGCCTGCAAGGCCTATGACGCACAAAGCGCGGTGGCGACCATCGCCGAACGCCTGGCCCCGGGTGCCGAGCTGCTGCTGTTGCAGAATGGCCTGGGCAGCCAGGATGAAGTCGCCCAACGCCTCCCCAGGCAGCGCTGCCTTTTCGTCTCCAGTACCGAAGGCGCTTTTCGCCCTAGCGACTTTCAGGTGGTGTTCGCCGGCCACGGTCACAACTGGCTGGGAGACCCGCGCGATCCCCGGCCGCCAGCCTGGCTGGGCGAACTGCAGCGTGCCGGCATCGCTCACCAGTGGAGTCCGGATATCCTCGCGCGCCTGTGGCGCAAGCTGGCGCTGAACTGCGCGATCAACCCGCTCACCGTTCTGCACGACTGTCGTAATGGCGGCCTGACCGAGCACCCTGCCGAAGTCGCCACCCTGTGCACCGAACTCGACGAGCTGCTGCAACGCTGCGGCCAGCCCGCAGCCGCAGAGAATCTGCATGAAGAGGTACAGCGCGTGATCAGCGCCACCGCAGCGAACTATTCGTCCATGCATCAGGACGTCACTCAGGGACGTCGCACCGAGATCAGCTATCTGCTTGGCTACGCCTGCGCCTCGGCGCAACGTCATCAACTGCATGTGCCGCACCTGCAGCATCTGCAGCAGCGCCTGCTGAGCCACCTGCGTGAACGAGGTTTGCCTCTCGATTGAGTACGCAGGCCGGGTGTAACCCATCGCTCGCAGCTTGGCGGGTTGCACCCGCCCCGCACAGGCAGTAGGCAATGGCCTGACAGCCGCGCTAACCTGCCGCCTTCACTCACCACAACGATAACCTCATGAGACTGCGTCAGCGCCTCGAAAATCTGCCAGTGGGCCGCAAACTGCTCGCCGCGCTGCTGGTGTTGCTCGCCGCTGTGATGCTGGTGGCCAATCTGGCTTTCATCAGCGCAGCCTACTGGATCACCCAGGAGAGCATGGCACCGCAGGCCCTGCACACCCTCGGTCGCCTGATCGCCAGCCCGACGCTGAGCAAGGAGGCCTTGCACTCGTCAGCATCGGCCGAGGCCGTACTCAAACGCCTGGATGACTATGCCCCCCTGCGCGCAGCGGTTATCTACGACAGCAATGGCAACAGCCTGGCACAACTGCAGCGAGGGGAAAAACTGCAGCTGCCGCAGCAACTGGGCCAGTTGCAGAACTGGCGCGAAACAGCCTTTCGCACCAACCTGCTGGTCGACCTGCCGCATCCCAGTGGTCGTCCCGGCGCCCTGCTGCTGGTGGCTTCCAGCGAATTGCCTGGCGCGTTCTATACAGGAACCCTGACCGCAAGCCTGGTCATTCTGGCGTTCAGCGTGCTGCTGTGGATGCTGGTGGCCAGGCAGATCAAACGCCTGGTGACCAAACCCATTCGCCGCCTGGAAGAATTGTCACGCCAGGTCACCCGCGAAGAGAACTATGCGCTGCGCGCCAATCGCGGCAATCAGGACGAGATCGGCAGCCTGGCCGATGCGTTCAACACCATGCTGATGCGCATGGAGGCCCGCGAGCAGCAGCTCAAGCGTGCCCGCGACGACGCCCAGCAGGCCTTCGATCAGGCGCAGAGCCTGGCCGAGGAAACCCGCCACTCCAACCGCAAGTTGGAGCTGGAAGTGCAGGTGCGCAGCAAGATCGAGAAGAAACTCACCGGTTTTCAGAACTACCTCAACAGCATCATCGACTCCATGCCTTCGGCGCTGATCGCTCTCGACGAACAGCTCTACGTGACGCAGTGGAATCAGGAAGCCAGCGCCCTGTCCGGTACGCGCCTGGAAGAAGCGCTGAACCAGCCGGTGTTTCTTGCCTTCCCGCCACTCAAACCCTTTCTCGCGCAGCTCAAACGCACCGCCGAGCAACATCGCGTAGAGAAGATCGAGCGCGTTACCTGGCACAAGGATGAAGAGCCCCACCACTACGCCCTGACCTTCTACCCACTTATGGGCAGTGCCGGCCGGGGCGTGGTGATCCGTATCGACGACATCACCCAGCGCCTGGCCCTGGAAGAAATGATGGTGCAGTCGGAGAAGATGCTTTCAGTCGGCGGCCTGGCGGCAGGCATGGCACATGAAATCAATAACCCACTCGGCGCCATCCTGCACAACGTGCAGAACATCCGCCGACGCCTGTCGCCGAGCCTGGAAAAGAACGTCGAACAGGCCGAGCAGGCCGGCGTCAGCCTGCCTGCCATTGAGCATTACATGGAGGCACGCGAGGTACCGCGCCTGCTCGACGGCATCCAGCAGGCCGGCCAGCGCGCCGCCAAGATCGTCAGCCACATGCTCAGTTTCAGCCGGCGTAGCGACCGCCAGCTATCGCCCTGCGATCTGCCGGCGCTGATCGACCAGGCCCTGGAGATCGCCGGCAATGACTTCGACCTGACCGACAGTTTCGACTTCAAGGCCCTGGAGATCGTGCGCCAGTTCGATCCGCTGCTGGGCCCGGTGGCCGGCACCGCCAACGAACTGGAGCAGGTGCTGCTCAACCTGCTGAAGAACGCTGCCCAGGCCATTCACCAACGCGACCAGGACACCGAGCCCGGCCGCATCATCCTGCGCACTCGGCAGGCCGGCAGTTGGGCGGAAGTCCAGGTGGAGGATAACGGCACCGGCATGAGCGAGACGGTGCGCAAACGCATCTTCGAACCCTTCTTCACCACCAAGGAGGTCGGCCAGGGCACCGGACTCGGCCTGGCGGTCTCCTACTTCATCATCACCAACAATCACAAAGGGCAAATGGAGGTCCACTCGATGCCAGGCCAGGGCACCTGTTTCACCCTGCGCCTGCCGCTGGCCTCCCTGCCCGAGCACACAGGACTCTGAGCCATGGGCTTTCGACTCTCCAAGATCTATACCCGTACCGGCGACAAGGGGGAGACCGGCCTGGCCGACGGCCGCCGGGTCGGCAAGGACCATCCACGTATCGAGGCCATCGGCGAGCTGGACACGCTCAACAGCCAGCTCGGCCTGCTACTGGCCGAACTCGACGAGGCCGCCACGACCTGGCCAGACCTGAAGGAAATCAGCGAGGTGCTGAGGCCCTGCCAGCATCGCCTGTTCGACCTGGGTGGCGAACTGGCGATGCCCGAATATCAGGCCCTGCAGCAGGTGGAGGTGGAACGACTCGAAGCCGCCATCGACAGCTGGAACGAAGAGGTAGGGCCGCTGGAAAACTTCATCCTGCCCGGCGGCTCCAGGCTGATTGCCCAGGCCCATGTCTGCCGCAGCTTCGCGCGCAGCAGTGAACGTCGCTGCCAGCACCTCAATGCCGTCGAGCCATTGCGCGGTGAAGGCCTGGCCTACGTCAACCGCCTCTCCGACCTGCTGTTCGTCGCTGCCCGCCTGATCGCCAAGCGCCAGGGCATCGCTGAAGTGCTGTGGAAGGCGGCCAACAAACCTTAGGGCCAGAAGCTTTGCGCATCCGCAATGCTGCGATTACTGCTCGGTGCGCACAGCGCACCCTACCCCGGCCAGCTCGGTGCCCGCGCCGCCCCTACTACGGCCAGAACGCGCGGATACCGGCCACACCTTGGGCGCCAACCTGCCAGGCGCGCTCGATATCCGTCGGGCCTACGCCGCCCAGCAGATAAGCCGGCAGGTTGAAATGGGTCAGCATCTCGCGCGCGGCGTCCCAGCCGAGCGGCTGCGCTTCAGGATGAGTCGCAGTCGCCTGCACTGGGGACAAGGTGGCGAAGTCCACGCCCATCTGCATGGCCAGCGCCAGCTCCTCGGCATTGTGGCAGGACGCAGCCAACCAGCGATCCTCAGGGAACGGGCGGCCACCAGCGGCGTACTTGCGCAGTTGCTCGGCGGTCAGGTGCCAGCCGGCCGCAGGAAAGTCTCCCAGCCACTCCAGCGGCCCTTTGAGCATCAGTTGTGCCTTGCCGGCACACAGGCCCTGCACATCGACAGCCAGGTCGCGGTATTGCGGGTCGAACATGTTCGGCGCACGCAGTTGAATCAGTCGCACGCCCTGCGCCAGGGCGCTGCGGATGCCGGCGAGTAGCTCACTCGGCTGCAGGCCATCCGGGGTGATCAGGTAGCGCTCGGGCAGGCGCGCGGCGGCGACTATGGGTTTGTTCGCGGCGGGAAACTCGTACTCCAGCAACTGTCGCTCGTTGACCCAGGCCAATGGCTGGCCTTCCGCGCCATGCGGCTCGCCACTGAAGGCCGAGACTTCCCAGACGTCCAGCAACACCTGCTTGTCCGGATAATCGTGGCGAATCTGGATCAGCGGGCGCGCAGCCTGCGGACGAATACCCAGTTCCTCCTCCAGCTCGCGATCGAGGGCGACGCGCACGGCCTCGCCCTCCTCCACCTTGCCGCCGGGAAATTCCCACAGACCGCCCTGGTGCTTGTCCTGCGGGCGCCTGGCGATCAGGATGCGTCCATCGGCACCCCGAATCACCGCTGCTGCGACATGAACGCGTTTCACCCCTTTACCTCCTGCAATGCCGCCTGATACCAGCGTTGGAATGCCGGCCAGCGATAGATGGTTTCGACATAGGCCGCTGCCGCTGTCGGCAGCACCACATGATAACTGCGCAGACGCGCGGCGACCGGTGCATAGAAGGCATCGGCGATGCTGGCCTGACCGAACAGATAGTTGCCGGTGCTGGCGAAGCGCTCGCGGCAGCCGGCCCAGATCGCGCAAATGCGGTCGATATCGGCCTGCGCCGCGTCCGGTAGCTCGAGCAACGCCTTGTCACGCGCCAGGTCCATCGGCAGGTGGCTACGCAGAGCGCTGAAGCCGCTGTGCATCTCCGCACAGACGCTACGCGCCAAGGCGCGGGCCTGACGATCCTGCGGCCACAGCTGCGCTTCGGGATAGCACTCGGCCAGATACTCGGCTATCGCCAGGGAATCCCACACCGGCCCTTGCTCAGTCAGCAGAACCGGCACCTTGCCGGTGGGCGAATGAAGCAGCAGTTGCGCACGACTATCGGGCTGATACAGACGCACCAGCACCTCGTCACACTCCACGCCAGCCAGCTCGACTGCCAGAGCGGCGCGCAACGACCAGGAGGAATAGTTCTTGTCGCCAATTACCAGTTTCAGGGCCATCTCGCGCGTCCTCGGGAATGAAGTCGCTCGACGTTAAAAGCCTGCACCCCGAATAGCAAATTCCCGCGCGTCATGGGGGCATGAGGCGCGGGAATACGGACGAGCAGGACTCGATCAGGTGCGATATTCGGCGTTGATCTTGACGTACTCGTGGGACAGGTCAGTGGTCCAGATGGTCTCGCTGCAGCTGCCGCGGCCAAGTTCGATACGGATGGTGATTTCCTCACGGGCCATCACCGCCGCGCCCTGTTCTTCGGTGTAGGTGGCCGCACGGCAGCCCTTGCTGGCGATGCAGACTTCGCCGAGAAACACGTCGATCTTGCTCACGTCCAGCTGCGGCACGCCTGCGTAGCCAACGGCAGCCAGGATACGCCCCCAGTTCGGATCGGAGGCGAACAGCGCGGTCTTGATCAGCGGTGAATGGGCCACGGCGTAGGCCACGTCCAGGCACTCCTGATGCGTGCCACCGCCGTTGACCTGTACGGTAACGAACTTGGTCGCACCCTCGCCGTCACGGACGATGGCCTGAGCCACTTCCATGAATACCTCGAACACAGCCTGCTTGAGCTTGGCGAACAACTCACCGGAGGCCTCGGTGATTTCCGCCAACGCAGCCTGGCCGGTAGCGATCAGCATGCAGCAGTCATTGGTGGAAGTGTCACCATCGATGGTGATGCGGTTGAACGACTTGTTCGCCGCGTCGCGCACCAGATCCTGCAGCACGCCCCGGGCCACCTTGGCGTCAGTGGCGATGTAGCCGAGCATGGTGGCCATGTTCGGGCGGATCATGCCGGCGCCCTTGGAGATACCGGTGACGGTGATGGTCACACCATCGTGCTGGAACTGCCGGCTGGCGCCCTTGGGCAGGGTGTCGGTGGTCATGATGCCGGTGGCCGCTGCTTCCCAGTTGTCGGCCTTGAGATCATCCAGCGCAGCCTGCAGCGCGGACTCGATCTTCTCGACCGGCAGCGGCTCTCCGATCACACCGGTGGAGAACGGCAGCACGGCGTTTTCGGTCACACCGGTCAGCTCGGCCAGCCGCGCACAGGCACGGCGCGCACGGGCCAGGCCATCGGCGCCGGTGCCGGCATTGGCATTGCCGGTGTTGGTCAGCAGGTAGCGCACTTCACCACCCAGACGCTCGCGAGTGACCAGCACAGGGGCCGCGCAGAAGGCGTTGGTGGTGGTCACACCGGCGATGCGCGAACCTTCTGCACAACGCATCACCACCACATCCTTGCGCCCGGGACGCTTGATACCGGCTGAGGCGATGCCCAACTCGAAACCAGGAACCGGGTGCAGGGTAGACAGCGGGCCAAGACCAACAGCCATAAGGTGAGCTCCTTGTGAGACGTTGCCGACCGCCAGGCGGTCTGAAAGATGGTAAAACGCCGCGAGCGGCAGAGCCGTCGCGGCGTCATCGAGGGCGGCGACAGCATAGCCGAAGCCCTCTCTACTGCAAGCGCCTTTAGCGGCGCGTAGCTGCCATGATCAGCCGATCTGACCGTGGCAGTGCTTGTACTTCTTGCCCGAACCGCAAGGGCACGGCTCGTTGCGGCCGACCTTCTGCTCGGCGCGTACCGGTGCTGTGGCCATGGCGACGTCGCCCTCTTCGCCATTGCTCTCTTCAGCTGCCAGGGCCGAAGCATCGGCGTGCTGGAACTGCATGCGCTCGGCCATGGCTTCGGCTTCGCGACGCAGTCGGGCTTCTTCTTCCGCCGGGTCTTCGCGACGCACCTGAACGTGACTGAGCACGCGGATGGCGTCGCGCTTGATCGACTCCAGCAGTTCCTGGAACAGGGCGAAGGACTCGCGCTTGTATTCCTGCTTCGGGTTCTTCTGTGCATAACCACGCAGGTGGATGCCGTGACGCAGGTGGTCCATGGTCGACAGGTGGTCTTTCCACAGGTCGTCCAGCACGCGCAGCAGAATCTGCTTCTCGAAGGTACGCAGGGCCTCGGCGCTGGCCTGGGTTTCCTTCTCGTTGTATGCGCTCAGCAGTTCGGCAAGGATGCGCTCACGCAGGGTTTCTTCGTACAGTTTGTCATCTTCATCCAGCCACTGCTGGATAGGCAGCTTGATGCCGAAGTCGCTTTGCAGCGTCGACTCCAGGCCCGACACGTCCCACTGTTCTGGCATCGACTGCGGCGGAATATGGTTGTTGACCGCTGCGGTCAGCACCTCCTCGCGGAACTCGGCGATGGTGTCGCCAACGCTCTCGGCAGCCAGCAGGCTGTTGCGCATGTGATAGATCACTTTGCGCTGCTCGTTGGCCACGTCGTCGAATTCGAGCAGTTGCTTACGCATGTCGAAGTTACGCCCTTCGACCTTGCGCTGAGCCTTCTCGATGGCGTTGGTGACCATACGGTGCTCGATGGCCTCGCCAGACTGCATGCCGAGGGCCTTCATGAAGTTCTTCACCCGATCCGAGGCGAAGATACGCATCAGGTTGTCTTCCAGCGACAGGTAGAAGCGGCTGGAACCCGGATCGCCCTGACGGCCGGCACGACCACGCAGCTGGTTGTCGATACGACGCGACTCGTGGCGCTCGGAGGCGATCACGTGCAGGCCACCCGCTTCGATCACCTGCTGGTGACGCTTCTGCCACTCGGTCTTGATCTGCGCGATCTGCTCGTCGGTGGGGTTTTCCAGCGCCGCGACTTCCACTTCCCAGTTGCCACCGAGGAGGATGTCGGTACCACGGCCCGCCATGTTGGTGGCGATGGTCAGCGCCCCCGGACGACCGGCCTGGGCGATGATCTCGGCTTCCTTGTCGTGGAACTTGGCGTTGAGCACCTTGTGCTCGATGCCTTCCTTGTCCAGCAACTGGCTGACGTACTCGGACGTTTCGATGGTGGCGGTACCGACCAGAATCGGACGGCCCTGGGCCTGGCAATCCTTGATGTCGGCGATGATCGCTTGGTACTTCTCTTCCTGGGTCAGATAGACCAGGTCGTTGAAGTCCTTGCGCGCGACCGGCTTGTTGGTCGGGATCACCATCACGTCCAGACCATAGATCTGACGGAATTCGAATGCCTCGGTATCGGCGGTACCGGTCATGCCGGACAGCTTGTTGTAGAGGCGGAAGTAGTTCTGGAAGGTAGTCGAGGCCAGAGTCTGGCTCTCGGCCTGGATATTCACTCCCTCCTTCGCCTCGATGGCCTGGTGCAGCCCCTCGGAAAGGCGACGACCCTGCATGGTACGGCCGGTGTGCTCGTCGATCAGGATCACCTGGCCGTTCTGCACGATGTACTCGACATTGCGGTTGAACAGCTTGTGCGCACGCAGGCCAGCATACACGTGGGTCAGCAGGCCGAGGTTGTGCGCGGAGTAGAGGCTTTCACCTTCGGCCAGCAGACCGGCAGTGGTGAGCATCTCCTCGACGTACTGGTGACCGGCCTCGTTGAGTTCGACCTGGCGCGATTTCTCGTCGACCTTGTAGTGACCTTCCTGAGTCACCACGCCTTCCTCTTCCTCGATGTGCTGCTTGAGGCGCGGGATCAGCTTGTTGATCTCGATGTACAGCTTGGAGCTGTCTTCGGCCTGACCGGAGATGATCAGCGGAGTACGGGCTTCGTCGATGAGGATGGAGTCGACTTCGTCGATCACGGCGAAATTCAGCTCACGCTGGAATTTGTCTTCCAGGCTGAAGGCCATGTTGTCACGCAGGTAGTCGAAACCGAATTCGTTGTTGGTGCCGTAGGTGATGTCGGCGGCATAGGCGGCGCGCTTCTCTTCCGGCGGCTGGAAGGGGGTGACGATACCCACGGTAAGGCCGAGGAATTCATACAGCGGACGCATCCAGTTGGCGTCGCGGCGAGCCAGGTATTCGTTGACCGTGACCACGTGCACGCCCTTGCCGGACAGTGCGTTGAGGTAGACCGCCAGGGTACCTACGAGCGTCTTGCCCTCACCAGTACGCATCTCGGCGATCTTGCCTTCGTGCAGAGTCATGCCGCCGATCAACTGCACATCGAAGTGGCGCATGCCCATCACCCGCTTGCCGGCCTCACGGGCCACAGCGAAGGCTTCGGGAAGCAGCTTGTCGAGGGTTTCGCCCTGAGCCAGACGGCCCTTGAACTCTTCGGTCTTGCCACGCAGTTGCTCGTCCGAGAGGGCGATCATCTGCTCTTCGAGGACGTTGACGGACTGCACCGCCTTGAGCAAGCGTTTGACTTCACGCTCATTCTTGCTTCCGAAAAGTTTTTTAAACAGAGGCGCAAACATATCGACAGGATCTTCCGGCGAATGGATGGAGGTCGGCGCAAATCGCGACCTGGCAGCCAGCATGGCTGCGGGCGAAGGGGGCATTCTACCCGGAAAACTCAGGGAGGAAAGTGACGTTGTCAGCCCGTTGCTGCCGTGTGATGGCGCAGGCCGCGCATCCCGGTTAGCCAGGGGCGCGACGTGAAACTTTATATGGGGATGAATGCTGGCAATTCAAGGCCAGCCAGCGCCCCAGAGTTACTCGACGCCGTTGGCGCGCGCGATATAAAGAGCGGGATTGACCTGTCGGCCATCCTTGCTGACTTCGAAATGCACGTGATAACCGGTGGAGCGACCACTGCGACCGACCTTGGCGATGACCTGGCCGCGCTGCACCAGATCACCGATCTGCACGGTGTTGCTCTGATTGTGAGCGTAGAGCGTAACGTAGCCATCCGCGTGACTGATTTCCACGGTATTGCCGTAACCGTTCTTCCTGCCGGAAAAGGTCACTACGCCAGCAGCGACCGAAACTACGTCACTGCCAGGCTTGGCTGCGAAATCGATGCCCTTGTGGACACTGGTGCGACCGGTCAGTGGATGCACGCGACGGCCGAAAGGTGACGACACATAACCGTGCAAAACCGGGCGACCGGACAGGGTTTCGGCTTCGTTCAGGCGGCGCTCGCCAAGCAGTTGCTCCAGCACTTCCAACTGTTGCTCACGACTCTCCACGCGCAGTGCCAGATCATCCAGCGTGTTCATGAAAGGTGGTGGCGCATAGGCCGAAGCACCTAGCGCATCTTCGGCACCGCCCTGACCGACACTGAGGGAGAAGTCGAACTCTCCAGCGTCAAGCTCAGCCAGTTCAGTGAGACGTTCACCGAGCGCATCGAGACGGGTGAGGCGCGCCTGCAAATCCGCCACGTGTACGGCGAATGCGTCGAGCTGACGTTGCGCGTCCTGACGCACTGCGCCGACCTGCTCACGCTGCTGGTCAAGCGCTTCGACCAGCGAGGTGTCGACCACCGGTTCGGCGGTCAACCACTTGGCGCCCATTGCAGCACCGGCTGCAAGGCTCAGGACCAGCAGCAGGACAACCGACAGCAGCAACCAGCGCAGGTCCAGATGGATCGTTCGCGCCGAACCGTGACGGCTATTTAGCAAGATGATATGCATGGCTTCCCCTTTTCGCAGAACACAGGCCGGCAGCACGCTCTGCTACCATGGCGACTCTGCAACTTAAGGCTTCCTGCCATGACGTTTCGTCCCTTGCCGGCCCAGGCACCCGCTAAGCTGTTACGCGAAGCCAAGCCCCTGAAAGCGCTGTTCGGTCAGGCGCAACGCCTGACTCACCTGCAGCGTCTTGTCGATAGCCAGCTGCAACCCGCCGCCCGGGAACACTGTCATGTAGCGTCCTGGCGCGACGGCTGTTTGCTATTGATAGTGACCGATGGCCACTGGGCAACACGCCTGCGTTATCAGCAAAGAAGACTGCAACGACAACTACAGGCACTCGAAGAATTCGCGACCTTAACGAAAATCATGTTCAAGGTGCAACCTCGAGGCGGCCAGAATCGTGGAACCGGTCGCACCTTGCACTTGTCAGATAGCGCCGCGCAAAGCATCCAGGCAACAGCCGAAGGCATCAGCGACCCCAGGCTGCGCGCGGCACTTGAGCGCCTGGCCAGTCATACGCAGAAAGGCGAATAACACCTTCCCCCCGTTCGTCGACGTGCTTCACTTCGCCGCACCCGTCAGACAAATGGCGCCATAAATTCTCCTGAACAGCGCCTTCACGCCAAACACCACAGCACAAAAAAGGCCACCCGAAGGTGGCCTCAATTGAAGCTGGAAAGAGAGTGCGTTTACACCGCCGCAACCGGGCGCATGTAAGAGATCGGTGCGAGCTTGGCGTCCTCGAAGGTCACCATTTCCCAGGCATCGGTCTGCTCGATCAACGTACGCAGCAAACGATTGTTCAGTGCGTGACCAGACTTGAAGCCCTTGAACTCGCCGATCAGGCTGTTACCCAGCAGGTACAGGTCACCGATGGCGTCGAGAATCTTGTGTTTGACGAATTCGTCCTCGTAACGCAGGCCGTCTTCGTTGAGCACGCGATATTCGTCGACCACGATAGCGTTTTCCACACTGCCACCGAGTGCCAGGTTCTGCGAACGCAGGAACTCGATGTCACGCATGAAGCCGAAGGTGCGGGCCCGGCTGACTTCCTTGACGAAAGACGTGCTGGAGAAATCCACACTGGCGCTCTGCGTGCGATTGCGGAACACGGGGTGATCGAAGTCGATCTCGAAGCTCACCTTGAAACCGTCGAAAGGCACGAAGGTGGCGCGCTTGTCGCCCTCCTCCACAGTCACCTCACGCAGGATGCGGATGAACTTCTTCGGCGCTTCCTGCTCCTGCAGGCCAGCGGATTGAATCAGGAATACAAAGGGACCAGCACTGCCATCCATGATCGGCACTTCGGACGCGGAGAGCTCGACGTAGGCGTTATCGATGCCCAGGCCTGCCATGGCCGAAAGCAGGTGCTCTACCGTATCCACCTTGACATCACCATTGATCAACGTAGTCGACATGGTGGTTTCACCGACATTCCCGGCCAGCGCGCGGATTTCCACGACTGGGTCGAGGTCGGTACGACGAAACACGATACCGGTATCCACCGGAGCCGGCTTCAGGGTCAGGTAAACCTTCTCCCCCGAATGCAGGCCAACGCCGGTGGCACGGATGATGTTCTTCAGGGTGCGTTGTCTGATCATGGCTTGGCCGCTATATCGCTAGTTGCGAACTGTTTTCAACAATGGTCGGGAATGATAGCAGAACCGACCTTTGCTGAACACCAATCACCCATATACTCCTGATAAATTCCATCAATCAGCCTGGCGACGCAGGAAAGCCGGAATATCCAGGTAATCGAGGTCATCCTGGGTATTGAGCTTGGCTGCAGTGGCCGCACCGCCATGGCTCTGGCGCTGCACGGTCGGACGCTCGTAGTCCTTGTAGTTGACCGACTGCTCGCTGCGCGGCTGCGCGGCAGGCTGCTGGGCAACAGGCTGGCTGACGGCGACCTGAACGGTGTTGTCGACCACCTTCACCGGCTTCTCCATGCGCGCGCCGAGACCGGTAGCGACCACAGTGACGTGCAGTTCGTCGCGCATGTCGGCGTCGATCACGGTGCCGACCTTGACGGTGGCGTGCTCGGAAGCGAACTGTTCGATGATGTTGCCGACGTCGGAGTACTCACCCAGCGACAGGTCAGGACCGGCAGTGATGTTCACCAGGATGCCGCGCGCGCCCTGCAGATTTACGTCTTCCAGCAGCGGGTTGCGGATCGCCGCCTCGGTCGCTTCACGCGCACGGTTCGGACCGCTGGCGCAGCCGGTGCCCATCATGGCCATGCCCATCTCGCTCATCACGGTCTTCACGTCGGCGAAGTCGACGTTGATCATGCCCGGACGCTTGATGATGTCGGAGATGCCGCGCACCGCACCAGCCAGCACGTCGTCAGCCTTGGCGAAGGCGGACAGCAGGCTGGCGTCCTTACCGAGGATGGTCAGCAGTTTTTCGTTAGGGATGGTGATCAGCGAGTCGACACTCTCGGACAGCGCGCGGATGCCTTCATCGGCGATGACCATGCGCTTCTTGCCCTCGAACGGGAACGGACGGGTCACCACGGCCACGGTGAGAATGCCCAGTTCCTTGGCCACCTCGGCGATCACCGGCGCAGCGCCGGTACCGGTACCACCACCCATGCCGGTAGTGATGAACACCATGTCGGTGCCGGCAAGCACTTCGGCGATGCGCTCGCGATCTTCCAGCGCGGCCTGACGACCGACTTCCGGATTGGCGCCAGCACCCAGGCCCTTGGTCACGCCCGGGCCAAGCTGCAGCACGGTACGTGCGCCGATGTTCTTCAGCGCCTGCGCATCGGTATTGGCGCAGATGAACTCGACACCCTCGATGTTGCTGATCGCCATGTGATTGACTGCGTTGCCGCCGCCACCACCGACACCGATTACTTTGATAACCGCGCTTTGCGGAATGTTATCTACTAGTTCGAACATGATCCCTCTCCTTCCTTTCTAGTTGTAACGCCTACTGCAAATTTAGAAATTGCCTTGTACCCAACGCTTGATGCGTTCGAGTACCGGGGTTTTGCTTTCGTCCTGGTAAGGACTGCCCACCGACATGGAAATGCCGTCGTTCTGCTTTTGCAGCCCGTACAACAGCAAACCCACACCGGTGGAATAAATCGGGTTGCGCACCACGTCGCCCATGCCCTTGACGCTGTGCGGTACGCCCAGTCGAACCGGCATGTGGAAAATTTCCTCGGCCAGCTCGACCGCACCTTCCATCTTCGCCGTGCCGCCGGTCATGACGATGCCGGCCGGGATCAGGTCTTCGTAACCGCTGCGACGCAGCTCGGCCTGAACCAGGGTGAACAGCTCGTCGTAACGCGGCTCGACCACTTCGGCCAGGGACTGACGCGAGAGGTCGCGCGGCGGACGGTCACCAACGCTGGGCACCTTGATGGTTTCGCCAGCACCGGCCAGTTTGGCCAGGGCGCAGGCGTAGCGAATCTTGATTTCCTCGGCGTACTGGGTAGGCGTACGCAGGGCCATAGCGATGTCGTTGGTGACCTGGTCACCGGCAATCGGGATCACCGCGGTGTGGCGAATGGCGCCTTCGGTGAAGATGGCGATATCGGTGGTGCCGCCGCCGATGTCCACCAGGCACACGCCCAGTTCCTTCTCGTCCTCGGTCAGCACCGAGTAAGCCGAAGCCAGCTGCTCGAGGATGATGTCGTCGACTTCCAGGCCGCAGCGGCGCACGCACTTCTCGATGTTCTGCGCAGCGTTCACGGCGCAGGTCACCACGTGCACCTTGGCCTCCAGGCGCACGCCGGACATGCCCAGCGGCTCGCGCACGCCCTCCTGGTTGTCGATCACATAGTCCTGCGCCAGGGTGTGCAGTACACGCTGGTCAGCCGGGATAGCGACAGCCTGCGCGGCATCGAGCACACGCTCGATGTCGGCCGGGCTCACTTCGCGATCACGAATGGCAACGATGCCGTGGCTGTTCAGGCTGCGGATGTGATTGCCGGCCACACCGACGAACGCCGAGTGAATGCGGCAGCCAGCCATCAGTTGCGCTTCTTCCACAGCACGCTGAATCGAGGCCACGGTGGATTCGATATTGACCACCACGCCCTTCTTCAGCCCGCGCGACGGATGAGTGCCGATACCGACGATTTCCAGCTGGCCGTCGGCCGTCACCTCACCCACCAGCGCCACCACCTTGGAGGTGCCGATGTCCAGGCCAACGATCATCTTGCCGCTCTGCGCGCTATTCATTTAGTCCTGCCTCTCCTCAATTCACTTTCTGCTCGGCCGTAGCCGGCTCCACCGGCTCACGCCAGGCCACGGCCAGGCCGTTGGCATAACGCAGGTCGATGCGCGCGATGTTCGCGCTTTGTTCTTTCAACTCCCGCTCATAGATGGCGGCGAAACGACGCATTTTTTCCACCACGTGATCACGTCCCAGCAGGATGTCGATGCGCTGGCCGCTGGCATTCTCGGTGGCAGAGAGGAACCAGCTGCCGCGCTCGCGCAACTGCAGCCCGACCACGGTGAAGCCCATCGGCCGCAGCAGCTGACTGAGCATCTGATACTGCTGCATCACCTTCGGCTGCGCCCGCTTCGGGCCGGACAGCTGCGGCAGATGCTGATAGTTGTCCAGCTCCTGTGGCGCGAACGCCTGCCCCTGGTTGTTGAGCAGTGCCTCGTCGCCCCAACGGGCGATGGGCAGCTGTTCTTCCAGGCGCACGTCGATCTGATCCGGCCAGACGCGACGCACTTCGGCGTGGGCGATCCAAGGCATGCGCTCGAGCTCTTCGCGCATGCCGCGCAGGTCAGCGCTGAAGAAGCTCGCCTCGATGTACGGTGCGATCCGCCGCTGCACCGCCTGCTGACTGACATAAGCCAGATCACCCTGCACGCTGATGCGCGCGATCGGGCGGTCGGCGTAAGGCAGCAGGCGCAGCGCCCCCTCGTACGCGCCAAAACCCAGACCGACCAGCACCAGCGGCCAGAGCAGCCGTCCCACCCAAGAGAAATCCGCCTTGGGCATGCGCAGACGCATCGGCTCCTTGGCCACCAGACGGCTGGCGCCACGCGGCGCGGGCTTGCCGCGTTGCGGAGCCCTCAGCGAGTCCTGATGACGCAGGGCGATGCTCATCGCTTAACCCCTCGCCTCGACGCTGTCAGCCAGGATCGCCAGCACCAGTTGCTGGAAATCCAGACCGGCAGCACGCGCGGCCATCGGTACCAGGCTGTGATCGGTCATGCCCGGTACGGTGTTCACTTCCAACAGCCAGAACTGGCCACTGGCATCCTGCATCACATCGGCACGCGCCCAACCCTGAGTGCCCACGGCCTCGCAGGCACGCGCAGTCAGCTCCTTGAGCTCGGCTTCCTTCTCGGCGGACAGGCCGCTGGGAATGCGGTACTGGGTGTCATCGGCCAGGTACTTGGCGTCGTAGTCGTAGAACGTGTGCGGCGTGCCGAGCCCGATGGGCGGCAGCACCTCGCCACGCAGCACGGCGATGGTGTATTCGGGGCCGGCGATCCACTGCTCGACCAGCACCTGGCTGTCGTAGCGCGCGGCGTCCTGCCAGGCAGCGATCAGCGCCTCGACGCTCTCGACCTTGGCCATGCCGATGCTGGAACCTTCATGCGCCGGTTTGACGATCAGCGGGAAGCCCAGCTCAGTGGCAGCAGCCTCGCAGTCAGCCCGCGAGGTCAGCACGGCATGGCGCGGCGTCGGCAGGCCGAGGCTGTGCCAAACCTGTTTGGTGCGCAGCTTGTCCATCGCCAGCGCAGAGGCCAGGATGCCGCTGCCGGTGTAGGGAATGCCGGCGCACTCGAGCAGGCCCTGCATGGAGCCATCTTCGCCACCACGGCCGTGCAGCACGATAAAGGCGCGGTCGATCTTCTCGCGATTCAGGCGCTGCAGGAAATCATCACCCACGTCGATGCCGAAGGCGTCCACACCACCGGCCTGCAGGGCGCTGAGCACGGCGTTGCCGGATTTCAGCGACACCTCGCGCTCGGCGCTCTTGCCGCCGAACAACACGGCGACGCGACCGAAGGCCTTGGGATCGAGGGTACTGTGCAAACTCATTTCGACTCCCCTACGAACAGCGGGTGTTTGATCAGTTGCGGTGCCACTGCGCCGATATCGCCCGCGCCCTGGCACAGCAGGATGTCGCCGGTACGCAGCAGCGGTTTGAGCAGCGGAGCCAGGTCGGCACCGCGCTCGACATAGATCGGATCGAGCTGGCCACGCTGACGGATGCTGTGGCACAGCTGGCGGCTGTCAGCGCCCGGGATCGGCTCTTCGCCAGCCGGATAGACTTCCACCAGCAGCAGCACGTTGGCTTCGCCGAGCACCTGCACGAAGTCGTCGTACAGATCACGGGTACGGCTGTAGCGGTGCGGCTGGTAGACCATCACCAGGCGACGCTCCGGCCAGCCGCCACGCACGGCCTTGATCACTGCAGCCACTTCACGCGGATGATGGCCGTAGTCGTCGACCAGCATCACGCTGCCACCGTCCACCGGCAGTTCGCCGTAGACCTGAAAGCGCCGGCCGACACCCTGGAAGCCCGACAGGCCGCTGACAATGGCGGCATCGTCGATGCCTTCGTCGGTGGCGATGGCGATGGTCGCCAGGGCGTTGAGTACGTTGTGGTTGCCCGGCATGTTCACCGACACGTCGAGCGGCTCGCAGTCCGGGCGCAGCACGGTGAAGTAGGTGCGCATGCCTTCCTGGCGCACGTTGATCGCACGCACGTCGGCGTCTTCAGCGAAGCCGTAGGTCATGGTCGGGCGGCCAACCTGCGGCAGCAGCTCGCGCACCACCGGGTCGTCCACGCAAAGCACGGCCAGACCATAGAACGGCAGGTTGTGCAGGAACTCGATGAAGGTCTTCTTCAGCCTGTTGAAGTCGCCGCCGTAGGTGCTCATGTGATCGGCGTCGATATTGGTGACCACCGAGACCATGGGCTGTAGATGCAGGAAGCTGGCATCGCTCTCATCGGCTTCGGCGATCAGGAAGCGGCTGGAGCCGAGCTGGGCATTGGTGCCGGCCGCATTCAGCCGCCCACCGATGACGAAGGTCGGGTCAAGACCACCGGCGGCGAACACCGACGCCAGCAGACTGGTGGTGGTGGTCTTGCCATGGGTGCCGGCCACGGCGATGCCGTGACGGTAGCGCATCAACTCGGCGAGCATCTCGGCACGCGGCACCACCGGGATACGCCGCTCCAGCGCGGTGGCGACTTCCGGGTTGCTGGTGTTGACGGCACTGGATACCACCAGTACATCGGCTTGCTCAGCATTCTCGGCAGCATGACCGATGAAGATCTGTGCGCCGAAACTCTTCAGGCGCTCAGTGACGGCCGAGGCCTTTAGGTCGGAGCCGGATACTTCGTATCCCAGGTTCAGCAGCACTTCGGCGATGCCGCACATGCCCACGCCGCCGATACCGACGAAATGGATGCGGCGGATACGGCGCATGCGCCGAACTTCGGCTTTGACCGCAGCGGGAGACTTAGCCACGCATCACCTCCTGGCAAATGTCGACCACCGTGCGGGTGGCATCGGGCTTGGCCAGGCGACGCGCGGTGGCGCCCATGACATTGAGTTTTTCCAGGTGCATCAGAACCTCGGTGAGCTGCGCGGCGAGCGTGTCCGCGTCAGTGGCATGTTGCGCAAGAAGGACAGCGGCGCCCTCCTTCGCCAGATATTCGGCATTGCGGCTCTGGTGGTCGTCGATGGCGTGCGGCAGTGGCACGAGAAACGACGGCAGACCGGCTGCGGCCAGTTCGCTGACAGTCAGCGCGCCGGCGCGGCAAACCACCAGATCGGCCCAGCCATAAGCACGAGCCATGTCCTTGATGAAAGGCGCGACCTCGGCTTCGACCGCGGCATCGCGATAACGCTCCGCAGTGATTTCGGCATGTTGCTTGCCGGCCTGATGGAACACCTGCGGACGCAGGTCAGCGGGGATTTTCCCCAGCGCGGCAGGCAGTAATTTGTTCAGCGGCTCGGCACCCAGGCTGCCGCCCAGCACCAGCAGTTTCGGCTTGCGACCGGCCAGCGGCTCGCGCGGCGTTTCCAGGAACAGCTCCTCACGCACCGGGTTGCCAGTGGTGCGGCGCTTGTCGGAAACCGCGAAAGTGTTCGGGAAAGCCTCGCAGATGCGCGTGGCGATGCGCGACAGCAGACGATTGGCAGTACCGGCCACGGCATTCTGTTCATGAATCACCAGCGGCACACCGGCCATGCGCGCGGCCAGACCGCCGGGACCGGTGACATAACCGCCCATACCGAGCACGCACACTGGCTGCAGTTCACGCACGATGCGACGAGCCTGCAGCAACGAACGCAGCAGCTGGAACGGCGCCTTGAGCAAGGACAGCCTGCCCTTGCCACGCAGGCCGCTGACGTTGATCAGGTGCAGCGGCAGGCCGGCCTGCGGGACCAGTTCGTTCTCGATACCACGCGGCGTGCCCAACCAGTGCACGGCGTAACCGCGCGCATGGAACTCGTGCGCGCAGGCCAGCGCCGGGAATACGTGACCACCGGTGCCGCCGGCCATGATCAGCACATTACCGCGCATGACTGACCTCCTCGGCAAAATCCGCTTCGGTGAAATCCACGTCCTCGTTACCCAGAATGTTGCGCCGCTCCCACTCGATACGCAGTAGCAGCGCCAGACTCACACAGCAGATCACCAGCGACGAGCCGCCGTAGCTGAGGAACGGCAGGGTCAGGCCCTTGGTCGGCAACAGACCGGTGTTCACGCCGATATTGATCAGGAACTGACCGATCCACAGGAACGCCAGACCGTAGGCGACATAGGCGGAGAAGAATTGCTTGGCCTTCTCGGCCCACAGACCGACGTACAGCGCACGCACGCTGACGAAGACGAACAGCCCCAGGGTGGCCAGCGCGCCAACCAGACCGAGCTCCTCGGCCAGCACCGAGAAGACGAAGTCGGTGTGGGCTTCCGGCAGGTAGAATTGCTTCTGAATACTGTTGCCCAGACCAACACCGAACCACTCGCCGCGGCCAAAGGCGATCAGTGCCTGGGTCAGCTGGTAGCCTGCGCCGTACTGGTCGGCCCAGGGGTCGGTGAAAGTGATCAGGCGCTGCAGACGGTATTCCTGGGTCTGCACCAGGACGAACACCGCGCCGACCGCCAGGGCCACCATCAGGCCGAAGCGCAGCAGGCCGACGCCGCCGAGGAACAGCATGGCCATGGCCGAGCCCATCATCACCACGGTGGCACCGAAGTCAGGCTCCAGCAGCAACAGGCCGGCCATTGGCAGCAGCACGACGAAAGGTTTGAAGAAGCCGGCCCAGCTCTCGCGCACCTCTTCCTGGCGGCGCACCAGGTAGCCGGCCAGGTAGACCACCACGAACACCTTGGCGATTTCCGACGGCTGCACGTTGAAGGCGCCGAAGCCGATCCAGCGCCGTGCGCCGTTGACCTCACGGCCGATTCCCGGCACCAGCACCAGCACCAGCAGGGCGAAAGCCGCCAGCAGCATGATCCAGCCGTAACGCTGCCAGATGCTCATCGGCACCATCAGCACCACGCCAGCGGCACCGAGACCGATCACCAGGTAAATCAGATGGCGAATCATGTGATAGAGCGGGCTGCCGGTCTGCGCCGCGGCCACTTCCGAAGACGCCGAAGCGATCATCACCAGGCCGAGGCCGAGCAGGCCCAGGCAACCGGCCAGCAGCGGGAAGTCCAGATCGAGGCCGCGGCCCAGCAGCGGCGAGGGACGAATCTGCAGGAAGGACAGCATCATTCGAGCCCCTCCACAGCCAGGGCGAACAGCCGCCCGCGCTCTTCGAAGTTCTTGAACATGTCCAGGCTGGCGCAGGCCGGCGACAGCAGCACGGCGTCGCCGGCCTCGGCCAGCTCGCTGCAACGCTGCACCGCTTCCTCCAGACTCGCTACCCGCACCTGCGGTACGGCGTCGCCCAGGGTGTCGGCCAGGCGCTGAGCATCACGCCCCAGGAGCACCACCGCACGACAGAAACGTGCGACCGGATTCTTCAGCGCGGTGAAATCTGCGCCCTTGCCATCGCCACCGGCGATCAACACCAGCTTGCCGGCGATATCCGCGCCCAGGCCTTCGATGGCTGCCAATGCCGCTCCGACGTTGGTGGCCTTGGAGTCATCGTAATAATTCACCCCGGCGCGCTCACCGACCCACTGGCAGCGATGCGGCAAACCGGCGAACTGACGCAGGGAGCTCAGCATGGCCTCCATCGGCAGGCCAACGGCATGACCGAGCGCCAGTGCTGCGAGGGCGTTGGACTGGTTGTGCGCGCCACGAATCTTCAGCTCGCTCACCGGCAGCAGCGCGTCGAAGCGAAACGCCAGGCACTTCTCGCCGTTGTCCTCGAGCAGGCCGAAGCGTTTGAAGTCCGGTTTGCCCAGGCCGAATTCCCAGCAGGTCACCTGGTCGGCGATCAGCGGGCGCGACAGCGCGTCGTCGCGATTGATCACCACCTGACGGGCACCACGGAAGATCCGGTGCTTGGCCAGGTGATAGGCCGGCAGACCGCTGTAACGGTCCATGTGGTCTTCGCTGATGTTCAGGCAGGTCGCCACTTCGGCATTGAGCTGATCGGTGGTCTCCAGTTGGAAACTGGACAGCTCCAGCACGTACAGCTCGACATCATCGGACAGCAGATCCAGCGCCGGCGTACCGAGGTTGCCGCCCACGGCGACGCGCTTGCCGGCAGCGGCCGCCATCTCGCCGACCAGGGTGGTGACGGTGCTCTTGGCGTTGGAGCCGGTGATGGCGACGATCGGTGCCTTGGCGTGGCGGGCGAACAGGTCGATATCGCCGGACAGCTTGACCCCGCGCGCAGCGGCCTCGGCCAGCGCTGGAGTCGCCACGGCCAGGCCGGGGCTTACGTACAGTTCCGAGGCGCGGCAGAGGAAGTCCACGTCCAGCTCGCCGCAACGTACTTCCACCTGCGGATAGTCACGCTTGAGCGTCTCCAGTTCCGGCGGGTTCGCGCGCGTGTCGGCCACGGCAAAGCGCACGCCCTGCTGCGCCAGGAAGCGCACCAGGGACATGCCGCTCTTGCCGAGGCCGACAACGATGCGGAACTGGTCGGAAGCGATCAATGACACGCTCTATTACCTCAGTTTCAGGGTGGCCAGGCCGATCAGCACGAGAATCACGGTGATGATCCAGAAACGGACAATCACGCGCGGCTCAGGCCAGCCCTTGAGTTCGAAATGGTGGTGAATCGGCGCCATGCGGAATACGCGCTTGCCGGTCAGCTTGAAGCTGGCGACCTGGATGATCACCGACAGGGTTTCCATGACGAACACCCCGCCCATGATGAACAGCACGACTTCCTGGCGAACGATCACGGCGATGGTGCCCAACGCGGCGCCGAGCGCCAGCGCGCCGACGTCACCCATGAACACCTGAGCCGGGTAGGTGTTGAACCACAGAAAGCCCAGGCCGGCGCCAACCAGCGCGGCGCAGAACACGATCAGCTCACCGGCGCCCGGCACGTAGGGAATCAGCAGGTACTCGGCGAAGTTCACGTTGCCCGACAGGTAGCAGAAAATCGCCAGAGCACCGGCCACCATAACGGTGGGCAGGATGGCCAGGCCGTCGAGGCCATCGGTGAGGTTCACCGCATTGCTGGTACCGACGATGACGAAGTAGGTCAGCACCACGAAGCCGGCGCCCAGGGGAATGGCGACATCCTTCAGCAGCGGCAGGATCAGGGTGGTTTCCACCGGGTTCTGCGCAGTCATATAAAGGAAGACGGCAGCAGCAAGGCCGAACACCGACTGCCAGAAATACTTCCAGCGGCTCGGCAGCCCCCGCGAGTTCTTCTCGATCACCTTGCGGTAGTCATCGACCCAACCGATGGCGCCGAACGCCAGGGTCACGGCCAGCACCACCCAGACGTAGCGGTTGGACAGGTCGGCCCAGAGCAAGGTGCTCACGGTGATGGCGCTGAGGATCAGCGCCCCGCCCATGGTCGGCGTGCCTTTTTTCGACAGGTGCGACTGCGGGCCATCGTGGCGCACCGCCTGGCCGATCTGACGTATCTGCAGGGTACGGATCATCCACGGGCCAAGCCACAGCGACAGCGCCAGGGCGGTGAGCACGCCGAGGATGCCGCGCAGGGTCAGGTACTGAAAGACCGCGAAGCCCTTGTGGAACTGTTGCAGGTACTCCGCCAGCAGCAGCAGCATTTAGTGAATCTCCCCAGATACGCCACACAGTGCCGCCACGACCTTGTCCATGGCAGCGCTGCGTGAACCCTTGATTAGTAGTGTGCTGCCGGCCTGTTCGGCACGCAGTGCTTCGATAAGCTCGGCCTGATCGACGAAGTGACGGCCTTTTGAGCCGAACTCCTCGACCGCATGGCGCATCAGCGGGCCAACGGCATACAGTGCATCGACCTTGCCGGACGCATGGCGGCCGACATCGCGATGACCCTGTTCGGCCCATTCGCCCAGCTCGCCCATGTCTCCCAGCACCAGAACGGTGCGACCGGAGAAGCCGGCGAGTATATCCACCGCCGCACACATGGACACCGGGTTGGCGTTGTAACTGTCATCGATGACTCGCACGCCATTCGGCGCCAGCTGCGCTACGGCGCGGCCCTTGACCGGTTGCAGACTTTCCAGCCCCTCGACCATGGCGACCAACGGCATGCCCAGGGCATGAGCGGCAGCACAGGCCGCCAGCGCATTGGCCACGCTGTGCTCGCCGAGTAGGTTGAGCTGGATGCGCGCGCTACCGACCGGGCTACGCAGGGTGAAACCCTGGCAGCCACGCTCGTCGCGGGCCAGATCGCTGCCGTGGAAGTCGGCGCGGGTGTCGCGCAAGGCAAAGCTCAGCACCTTGCGACCGGCAGCGCGGCGCTGCCAGGTGATGAAAGCCTTGTCATCCAGGTTGAGCACGGCAACGCCATCGTTAGGCAGGCCTTCGAGAATCTCGCCCTTGGCCTCGACGATCTTTTCCGGACCGCCGAACTCGCCGACATGGGCATTGCCGGCATTGGTGATGATCGCCACCTGCGGTCGGGTCAGGCTGACGGTATAGGCGATCTCACCAACATGGTTGGCGCCCAGTTCGATCATCCCGGCGCGATGCTCAGGCGCCAGTTCCAGCAGGGTCAGTGGCGCACCGAGGTCATTATTGAGATTGCCACGAGTGGCCAGGACCGCGCCGCCGAGACCGGCACGCAGAATGGACGCGAGCATTTCCTTGACGCTGGTCTTGCCACTGGAACCGGTCACTGCAGCCAGCGGGCCGGTGAAGGCCTGCCGATTCAGCGCACCCAGTTGACCGAGCGCCATGCGGGTATCGGCCACCAGCAATTGCGGCAACGGTGCATTCGCCACTTCACGCTCGACCAGCGCGGCGACCGCACCCTTGGCGGCAACCTCGGCCAGATAGTCATGGCCGTCGAAGCGCGGCCCAGTCAGCGCCACGAACAGTTGGCCAGCAGCGATGGTACGGCTGTCAGTGCCCACGGACGAGAAGGCGACATCGGCGCCCATCACGCGTGCGTTCAAGTTGGCGGCGATTTCGCTGAGCAGCCAAGGCTTAAGCATGCGCTGCCTCCCAGGCCGTCAGGGCCTTGTTCGCTTCGATCAGATCGGAGAACGGCTGACGCACGCCCATGATTTCCTGGTAATCCTCATGGCCCTTGCCAGCCAGCACCACTACATCGGCGGCTTCGGCCTGGGCGATCAGTCGGGCGATGGCATCGCCACGACCGTGAATGAACTGCACCTGCTCCGGCACCGCAAAACCTGCGCGGATATCGGCAACGATCTGCGCCGGCGCTTCCGTACGCGGGTTGTCATCGGTCACCCACACCGTATCGGCCAGGCGCTCGGCAACTGCTGCCATCAGCGGACGCTTGCCACGGTCACGATCGCCGCCGCAACCAAACAGGCAGACCAGACGCCCTTCGACATGCGGACGCATGGCTTCGAGAACCTTCTCCAACGCATCCGGGGTGTGCGCGTAATCGACCACCACCAGCGGCTTGTCGCCGCCACCGAGGCGTTGCATGCGACCTGCAGGCCCCTGCAGTTGCGGCAGGACCTTGAGAATCTCGTCGAGGGCGTAGTCCAGGCCCAACAGCGCACCGACCACCGCCAGCAGATTGCTGAGGTTGAAACGGCCGAGCAGATTGCTGCGCAGCATACCTTCGCCACGCGGCGTCACCAGACGAGCACGCACACCGTGATCATCGAAGTGCGCTTCGCTGCAATAAAGGAAGGCGCTGGCATCGTTCAGGCTGTAACCGATCAGACGCGACTCGTGCGCCTGCACAGCCAGCTCACGACCAAAGGCGTCATCCAGGTTGATCACCCGGCAACGCAGATTCGGCCAGGAGAACAGCTTGGCCTTGGCAGCACCATAGGCTTGCATGCTGCCGTGGTAATCGAGGTGATCACGCGACAGGTTGGTGAACACCGCCACGTCGAACTCCAGCGCGGAAACACGCCCCTGGTCCAGACCATGGGAAGATACCTCCATGGCCACAGCACGAGCACCGGCCTGCTTGAGCGAAGCCAGGGTGGCCTGCACGCCGACCGGATCGGGCGTGGTGTGCTTGCCCTGCTCCAGCGCGCCATGGAAGCCGGTACCCAGGGTACCGACGCTGCCACAGCGCTGACCAAGTAGATCCAGTGCCTGGGCCAACAACTGGCTGACGCTGGTCTTGCCGTTGGTACCTGTAACACCGATCAGGTGCAACGCGCGGCTCGGCTCACCGTAGAAGCGCCCGGCAATGGCCGAAAGCTGGCCAGCCAGCCCCTTGACCGGCACCAGCACAGCACTTTCAGCATGCATGGGTGCAGCACCTTCAGCCTCGAAGGCCACTGCTGCAGCGCCGCGCGCAATGGCATCGGCGATATGTACGCGGCCATCCTGCTGGGTACCCGGCACCGCCAGGAACAGATCCCCCGGACGCACCTTGCGGCTATCCAGGGTCAGTTCACGAATCAGCACGCTGCTCTCGGCAGCAGGCAACAATTGATTGAGCGACATGGGCATCAGTTGCGCCCCCCCTGACCAACGGCGGCCATCTTCTGCTCGGGCGGCGGCAGATTATCTGGCGCGATGTTCATCAAACGTAGCGAACCTGCCATCACCCGGCTGAACACCGGTGCAGAGATCAGGCCGCCGTAATAAGCGCCCTTGCCAGGTTCGTCGATCACCACGACCAGCGCGATGCGCGGGTCCTGTGCCGGAGCGAAGCCAGCGAACAGGGAACGGTAGGAATTGGTCTGGTAGCCCTTGGCGCCAGAGTTGGTCTTGCGCGCGGTGCCACTCTTGCCCGCGACGTGGTAACCCGGTACCTGGGCGCGGAACACGCCACGCGGTGCTTCGATGACCTGCTGCAGCATGCCTTGCACGGTTTTGGCCACGTCAGTCGGAACCACCTGCATCGCACTGGGTTTCTCATCTACGCGGATCATCGACAGCGGCGTCATCCCACCGCCATTGGCCAGCGCTGCATAAGCATGGGCCAGTTGCACAGCCGTGACTGACAGACCATAGCCGTAGGACAACGTGGCCGTTTCGGCCTCGCGCCACTTGCGATGATTGGGCAGGTTACCCACCCGCTCACCGGGGAAGCCCAGCCCGGTATCACGGCCGAAGCCGAGATTGCTGAATACATGATGCAACTGCTCGCCGCCGACATCGAAGGCAACCTTGCTCATGCCGACGTTACTGGAATTGATCAGAATGCCGGTCAGGTCCAGCGCCGGCCCCTGAGTGCGGGACACGTCACGAATGGTGTAACGACCGATCTGCAGCGTGCCGTTACCGACCTGAACGATGTCACTGGGCTTCCAGCGCCCCGTTTCCAGCGCGGCAGCCATCGACAGCGGCTTGATGGTCGAGCCGGGCTCGAATACGTCGATCATGGCGCGGTTGCGCATGGCGGCCGGGGTCAGGTTGCGGCGATTGTTCGGGTTGTAGGTGGGATGGTTGACCATCGCCAGCACTTCACCGGTCTTCACATCGACCATCACCAGGCTGCCAGCCTTGGCGTCGTTTTCCAGCAGCGCATTGCGCAGCTCGCGATGGGCCAGATACTGCAGGCGCAGATCAATGGACAACGCCAAGGCCTTGCCAGCCTTGGCGTTCTGCGCGACCTGCACGTCCTTGATCAACTTGCCACGCCGATCCTTGAGCACCTGACGCTTGCCCGGCACACCAGCCAGCCAGTCTTCGTAAGCCAGCTCCATGCCTTCACGCCCACGGTCGTCGATGTCGGTGAAGCCGACGACATGGGCAGCCACCTCACCCGCTGGGTAGAAGCGGCGGAACTCTTCGATGGCATAAACGCCCGGCACTTTCAGATCCAGCACACGCTGACCGTTCTCCGGGGTCAGGCCACGCACCAGATACATGAACTCGCGCTCCTTGTTCTGTTCAAGACGCGCGGCGAAGCTGACAGCATCCTGCCCGAGTGCGGCAGCCAGCGCCGGCCACTGTTCACGACCGGCCTGCAATTCCTTGCCATTGGCCCACAGCGTGGTGACAGGGGTACTGACGGCCAGTGGCTCGCCATTACGGTCAGTGATCAAACCACGGTGCGCAGGAATCGGGATGTGTCGCACGCTGCGGGCATCACCATGCGCCTTGAGGAAGTCATGGTCGAGCACCTGCAGGTCGAGCATGCGCCAGGCGATGGCGCAGACCATCAGCGCCAGCAGCACCAGCACCAGGCGGAAGCGCCAGGGATAGAGTGCGCCTTCGAGCCCGATCATGGACGCACCATGCGCACGGCGGCAGGGTCAGGAATGTGCATGTTCAGCTGTTCGCTGGCCAGCGCCTCGATGCGATTGTGCGCGGTCCAGGTACTTTGCTCGAGAATCAGTCGTCCCCACTCGGCCTGCGACTTGTCGCGCACGCTCAATTCGCCATACAGCTCATTGAGCAGCAGACGATTCCAATGCGCGCTGTAAGACACCGCCACAGCGGAAACCAGGACGGCGATGAACAGCAGCAGCATCAGGAAGCTGCCGCTGGGCATGGACTTGATCAGCCGGCGGCTCACCGCAACTTCTCCGCGATGCGCATCACCGCGCTGCGCGAGCGCGGATTGGCCTTGAGTTCGGCCTCAGCGGCGTAGACCGGCTTGCCGATCAGCTTCAGACGCGGCTCGAAGGCCTTGGGAATGATCGGCAGGTCACGCGGCAGCTTGTCCGCTTCGCCCTTGGCCTGACGCTTCATGAACTGTTTGACGATGCGGTCTTCCAGCGAGTGGAAGCTGATCACGACCAGACGGCCACCCACCTCGAGCGTTTCCAGCGCCGCTTCGAGGCCGCGTTCGAGATCACCGAGCTCGTTGTTGACGTGAATGCGAATGCCCTGGAAGGCACGAGTCGCCGGATTCTTGCCCTTTTCCCAGGCCGGATTGGCCACGGTAAGCACCTGCGCCAGATCGGCAGTACGGGTGAACGGCTGCTCGGCGCGGCGCTGCACCACGGCGCGCGCCATACGCTTGGCGAAACGCTCTTCGCCATAATCCTTGAGCACACGGGCGATTTCGTCTTCGGCCGCCGTGGCGATCCAGTCTGCCGCGCTGACGCCGATGTCCGGGTTCATGCGCATGTCCAGCGGGCCGTCATTGAGAAAGCTGAAGCCACGCTCGGGATCGTCCAGCTGCGGCGAAGACACGCCGAGATCGAGCAGGATGCCGGAGACCTGACCGGAAATACCGCGGACAACGGCTTCGTCGCCAAGTTCCGCAAAACTGCGCTGCACAACGACAAAGCGGCCGTCTTCGGCCGCCAATGCTTCCCCGGTGGCTATCGCCAGGGGATCCTTGTCGAACCCCAAGAGCCGCCCATCTGGCCCGAGCTTCTGCAGAATCAGCCGGCTGTGCCCGCCACGCCCGAAAGTGCCGTCCATATAACGACCATCACCGCGCACAGCCAACCCCTCGACGGCTTCGTCGAGCAGCACGGTGATATGGCGGAAGTTGCTATCGGTCATGTTCACAGGATCAGGTCACGCAGGTCATCGGAAAGGGCCCCCGGCTGCTTGATGGCAGCGAGGTCGGCTTCGGCTACGGCATTCCAGGAATCTTCATCCCAGAGTTGAAACTTGTTCAGCTGACCGACGAGCATCGCTCGCTTGTCCAGCTTGGCGTATTCGCGCAAGCGCGGAGGGACCAGGAAGCGGCCACTGGCGTCCAGTTCGAGATCGACGGCATTACCGATCAGCAGACGCTGCAGGCGGCGGTTCTCTTCACGAAAGGAGGCCAGCTCACGCAGCTTGTTCTCGATCAACTCCCACTCGGCCAGTGGATAAACGCAAAGACAGGGATCGACGGCGTCAATGGTCACGATGAGCTGGCCACTGCAACGCGCAACGAGCTCGTCACGATACCGACTCGGCATCGCGAGGCGCCCTTTGGCGTCGAGACTGATGGCGTTAGCTCCGCGAAACACGGCTGCGCTTCCCCTGTAATTAGCTTTCCATGCCCAAAAAAACCCACTTCATGCCACTTCTTACCACTTGCGCACACTATAGGAACGCGCACGCCCCACCGTCAAGGCGCGCCAGAAGGGAAAAATCCTTACAGGACGGAGATTTAGCGAACAAAAGCGAGGGAAAAAGGGATGCCGGAACCGGCTTTTGACAGATAAAACTCAACCATTCCAGCCAGCTGAAATTCGAACTTAAAGTGATTTGTTAAGAGTAAGATTTTTTTGGTATCAGACGAGCGGGGAATAGAAGCGCGAAACGAGAGAGAAAGGAGGAGAGTCGATCTGTAAGCCGGGTTCTGTCGAGGACAGTCATTCCTCTACGACGTACATCACTGCACGCCTTTAGCAACCTACCCGGTTCCAGCGCGGGCCACGCCAATGGAACCCTATTTGGTCTTGCTCCGAGTGGGGTTTACCTAGCCACGGACTGTTGCCAGCCGCGCGGTGCGCTCTTACCGCACCTTTTCACCCTTACCGGCGCCGAAACGCTTAGGCGGTTATTTTCTGTGGCACTTTCCGTAGGCTCACGCCTCCCAGGCGTTACCTGGCACTCCGCCCTATGGAGCCCGGACTTTCCTCCCCCTTCTTGCGAAGGCAGCGACTGCCCGATCGACTCTCCGCCGGCAAGGGTACCGGGCGTGATGGCAAGCTGCAAGCTGGACGGACAGCGCAAGACCTAGTTCTTGCGCTCCAAAGCAACCTGATAAAGCAGATTTTTGCGCACCCCGGTGATCTCCGCTGCCAGCGCTGCCGCCCGCTTGAGCGGCATTTCCGCCATCAGCAGATCGAGTACGCGCAGGGCTTCGGCGCTGACTGCCTCCTCGCCTTCTGGTGCCTGCCAACCCGCCACCAGCACCACGCACTCGCCGCGCTGTTGATTGCTGTCTGCAGCCACCCAGGCGCACAAGTCATCCAGCGGCAAGCCCTTGAGAGTCTCGAAGGTCTTGGTCAGCTCACGCGCCAGCAATGCCGGGCGATCACCACCAAAGACTTCGCGCATGTCCTCCAGGCACTCGAGGATACGGTGCGGCGCCTCATAGAAGATCAGCGTGCGCGGTTCCTCCCGCACCTGCTCCAGGCGCGCACGGCGTCCCGCCGCCTTGGCCGGCAGAAAACCTTCGAAGATGAAACGATCCGAGGGCAACCCGGCAGCCGAAAGCGCGGCAATCAGGGCGCAGGCGCCCGGCACCGGCACCACCGCAATCCTCGCAGCGCGCGCCTGGCGCACCAGGTGGTAACCCGGATCGGAAATCAGCGGCGTCCCCGCATCGGAAATCAGCGCGACGTCCTCGCCAGCCTGCAGGCGCGCCAGAAAACGCCCACCCTGATCGCGCTCGTTGTGTTCGTGACAGGCAGCCAATGGCGTCTCGATACCAAAATGCTGCAGCAGGCGCACCGAATGCCGCGTGTCTTCAGCAGCGATCAGCGTCACCTCGCGCAAGATTCGCAACGCCCGCGCGCTGATGTCATCCAGGTTGCCAATGGGCGTGGCGACCACATACAGGCTGCCTGGCTGGACGCTTGAGACTGCGGGCTGACTCACTGGAAACACCTCGTTAATTGAAAGAGCGCTCATTCTAGCCGGTTCCGCCCCAGCGGCATCGCACGGATGTCGCCCCTTGGGTACAATCGCCGCTCGTTTTGCTCAAGTATCAGGATGACCCGATGATCGCTAGCCTGCGCCCTCTTTCTGCTCTTTTCCTGGCCGGCCTGCTCGCCGCCTGCGCCAGCTCGCCCTCCAATAACCTGGGCCAGTTGCCTCGCACGCCACAAGCCAGCATCGAGCAGATGCTTCAGCAAGCTGCCGAGAGCAAACCAGAGCAGGCCGCCCTGCTGCGTCTGTCCGCTGCCGACCAGAGCTACCAGCAAAACGACGTGGCCCGCGCCACCCGCATTCTCGAGCAGATCGACATAGCCAGCCTGCTGCCTGCCCAGCAGATCTTCGCCAGCACCCTGAAGGCCGAGCTGGCAATGGCCCGCAAGCAACCCAAGAGCTCCCTTGCAGCCTTGCAGCACCCCAGCTTCGAGCGCTTGGGTGAGCTGCCGGTCGAGCAACAGATTCGCACCCAACTGGTCCGCGCGCGCGCTCTGGAAGCCGACGGTCAGACCCTGGCCGCCGCCCGCGAGCGGGTGTTCATCGCGCCGCTACTGAGCGGCCAGGCCGCCAACGACAACCACGAAAACATCTGGAAGCTGGTATCGAGCCTGCCACCAGAAACCTCTGCCGGCACAGATAGCGACCTGGCAGGCTGGCTGGAGTTGGCTCGCTCGACCAAAAGCGGCGCCACGCTCGAACAGCAGCAAGCGGCCATCGACCAGTGGGTCGCACAAAATCCGCAGCACCCGGCGGCCGAACAACTGCCCGAAGCATTGAGCAAACTGCGCGAGCTGGCCAGCCAGCCACTGACCCGCGTCGCGCTGCTGCTGCCACAGGAAGGCCAACTGGCCAATGTTGCCCGCGCCCTGCGTGACGGCTTCCTCGCCGCGCATTACGAAGCCCAGCAAGCCGGACAGAACCCACCGGAAATCAAGCTCTACGACAGCTCCCGCATTGGCTCGCTGGACGCCTTCTACCAACAGGCGCAAGCCGATGGCGTGCAACTGGTGGTCGGTCCACTGGAAAAACCGCTGGTCAAGCAGCTAAGCGACCGCGAACAACTGCCAATCACCACCCTCGCCCTGAACTACAGCGACCCGGGCCAGGAAAGCCCGGCGCAACTCTTCCAGTTCGGCCTGGCCGCCGAGGACGAAGCGCGCGAAGTAGCGCGCCGCGCCTGGAATGATGGCATGCGCCGCGCCGTGGCCCTGGTGCCGCGTGGCGACTGGGGCGACCGCGTACTGGACGCCTTCCGCCAGAGCTGGCAAGCCCAGGGCGGCACCCTGATCGCCGCCGAGCACGTCGACCAGCCCGTGGAGCTGGCTCGCCAGATCGCCGACCTGTTCCAATTGCGCGAAAGCGAAGCCCGCGCGCGCCGCCTGCAAAATACCCTGGGCACCAGCCTGGATGCACAACCGGCGCGCCGTCAGGACATCGACTTCATCTTCCTCGCCGCCACGCCGCAACAGGCGCAGCAGATCAAGCCGACCCTGGCCTTCCAGTACGCTGGCGACGTGCCGGTCTACGCCACCTCGCACCTGTTCACCGGCGCCCACAGCCAAGCCCAGTACCAGGACCTGGAAGGCATTCGCTTCTGCGAAACACCCTGGCTGCTCGATACTCACGCACCGCTGCGTCAGGAAGTCAGCAATCAGTGGCCGCAAGCCGGTGGCAGCCTGGGCCGCCTGTATGCCATGGGTGTCGACGCCTACCGCCTGGCGCCGCGCCTGGGCCAGCTCCAGGCCCTGCCGGACTCGCGCATCGACGGCCTGTCGGGCAGCCTCAGCCTCAACGCCACGCAGCGCATCGAGCGCCAGCTGCCCTGGGCCGAGTTCCGTGGCGGCCAGATCCAGCGCCTTCCCGACAGCATCAATTGAGCGCACACAACGATCTGGGGCGAGCCGCCGAACAGGCGGCTCGCCAGCATCTGGAACGCAGCGGCCTGAAACTGATCGAACAGAACTGGAGCTGTCGCCGTGGCGAGCTCGATCTGGTCATGCTCGACGGCGATACAGTAGTATTCGTCGAGGTCCGCGCCCGCCGCCACAGCGCCTGGGGCGGCGCCCTGGAGAGCATCGATGCGCGCAAGCGTGGCAAGTTGGTCATCGCCGCAGAGCTCTTCCTTCAGCAACACTCACGCTGGGCCCGCTACCCCTGCCGCTTCGACGTGGTCGCCATCAGTACCGACAGCGCCACTCGCCTCGACTGGATCAAAAACGCCTTCGATGCCTGACGGCCGTAAATTCAAGGTTTAACCGATGGACATGCAATCCCGAATCCGCCAGCTCTTCCAAGCCAGCATCGATACCAAACAACAGGCCATGGACGTTCTGACTCCATACATCGAGCACGCCAGCCTGGTGATGGTTCAGGCCCTGCTCAACGAGGGCAAGATTCTTTCCTGCGGCAATGGCGGCTCCGCCGGCGATGCCCAGCATTTTTCCTCCGAGCTGCTCAACCGCTTCGAGCGCGAGCGCCCGAGCCTGCCGGCCATCGCCCTGACCACCGACAGCTCGACCATCACCTCCATCGCCAACGACTACAGCTACAACGAAATCTTCTCCAAACAGATCCGCGCGCTCGGCCAACCGGGCGATGTACTGTTGGCGATTTCCACCAGCGGCAACTCTGCGAATGTCATCCAAGCCATTCAAGCTGCACATGATCGTGAGATGACCGTCGTCGCCCTCACCGGCCGCGACGGCGGCGGCATGGCCTCACTGCTGCTGCCGGAAGACGTCGAAATCCGCGTTCCAGCCAAAGTCACCGCACGCATCCAGGAAGTCCACCTTCTGACTATCCACTGCCTCTGCGACCTGATCGACAGTCAATTGTTTGGGAGTGAAGAATGAAGCGTTCCGCCCTGATTCTGGCCGCCCTGGCCGTTACTCTGACCCTGGCAGGCTGCGGCAGCCGCAGCATCGGCAACAAGATCGATGACCAGTTCCTCGGCCCGGAAGTCGCGTCACGCATCAGCAATGCCCATGCCGACCTGGCCAGCCCGACCTCACGCATCGTGGTTACCAGCTATAACGGCGTGATTCTGCTTGCAGGGCAAACCCCACGCAGCGAGCTCAAGGATCGCGCCGCTCAGACCGCCCGAAGCGTACAGGGCGTGAAGAAGATCTATAACGAGCTGCAGGTGCAGCAACCAGCATCCCTGTTGGCACGTAGCAACGACTCGCTGCTGACCACCAAGATCAAGGCGCAGATGCTGGCCGACAGCAGCGTACCGAGCGCGCGCATCAAGGTCGTGACCGAAAACGGCATCGTCTACATGCTCGGCCTGGTCACGCGCGAGGAAGCCAACGCCGCCACTCGCGTGGTACAGAGTGTATCGGGGGTGCAGCGGGTCGTGCGCCTGTTCGAATACACCAACTGACTCGAACGCAGAAACGACAAGGGCGCCCATGGGCGCCCTTTTCATTGCTCACTTGACCACTTTCAGACTTGGCCGGCCGCTAGGACGCGACGGCTCGCCACCGGAAGGCCCATCATCATCCGGCTCAGGCTCCTCTGGACCGCCAGCAACCGACGGCTCCATATCGAAGACCATGCCTTGACCGTTCTCCCGCGCGTAGATCGCCAGGATCGCCGCTGCCGGAATGTACAAGCTGTGCGCCACACCACCGAAGCGCCCTTCGAAGCTCACCGCCTGATTGTCCATATGCAGATGACGCACAGCGCTGGGCGAAGCATTCAGCACGATCTGGCCATCACTGGCGAAGCCGGGTGGCACCTGCACGCCCGGATACTCGGCACTGACCAGCAGATGCGGCGTGCAATCGTTATCAACGATCCACTCATAGAGGGCGCGAACCAGATAGGGACGACTGGAATTCATGGTTTCCTCCTTCTCAGCGCATCGCGCGCTCGGCAGCAGAAAGACTGGCCTGAAAGGCCTCACGAGCAAACTGACGCTCCATATAGTCAAGCAAGGGCTTGGCCGGACGCGGCAGTTCGATACCCATGACAGGCAGACGCCATAGAATGGGCAGCAGGCAACAATCCACCAGACTCAGCTCGTCACTGAGGAAGAATGCCTTGTCCGCGAACAGCGGCGATACACCGGTCAGACTCTCGCGCAGCTCCTTGCGCGCCAACTGGCGCTCGGCCTCCTTGCTGCGCTTGTCGAGAATACGGTCGACCAGCACACACCAGTCACGCTGGATGCGGTGCATCAGCAGACGGCTGTTGGCGCGAGCAACCGGATAGACAGGCAGCAATGGGGGATGCGGGTAGCGCTCGTCCAGATATTCCATCACCACGGACGATTCGTACAGCGCCAGGTCACGATCGACCAGCGTCGGCACACTGCCATAGGGATTGACCTCGGCAAGCCTGGGCGGACAACGGCCCTGCTCGACATCGATGATCTCGACGCTGACACCTTTCTCGGCGAGCACCAGACGCACGCGATGGGAATAGTGGTCGGCGGGGTCGGAGTAGCAGGTCAACCTATTGGTCACCGCCATGGCGATCCTCCTCGCTTGTTTTGATTTTGCAGAAACACGAAAAATTGCCCAGGGCAATTCTTGAAGTTGCAAGTGACGACACCGCAAGGTGGTCACTCGGAATGGCAGGGTACAAAAACCTGCGCGCCCATAGGGGCGCGCAGGTGTATGCAGAGAACTGCAACGGCTTAATGCACGTCCTTCCAGTACTCACGCTTGAGCAGGTAGGCGAACACGAAGAAGAACGCCAGGTACAGCAGCACATAGGTGCCGATACGCTGGGACTTCAGCTTGACCGGGTTGGCCGAATAGGCCAGGAAGGTCACCAGGTTCTTCACCTTCTCGTCGAACTCGGCCTCGCTCAGCGCGCCGGTCTTCTCCTCGACGGTCAACTGATCACAGGCCTCGCGCGTGATCGGTGCACCGGTCAGCGGGTCGAATTGCTTCTTGCCGTCGGTGACGACCTGAACCTGCTTGCAGCCGATGACCTGGTTACCCTGCAGACCCACCAGCACGTTGGGCATACCCACGTTCGGGAACACCTTGTTGTTGGCGCCCAGCGGACGACTCGGGTCTGCGTAGAAGGTGCGCAGGTAGGTGTACAGCCAGTCATTGCCACGCACACGAGCGACCAGGGTCAGATCAGGTGGCGCTGCACCGAACCAGGCCTTGGCGTCATCCGGCTTCATGCCGATCTTCATGTGGTCACCGATCTTGGCGTCGTTGAACACCAGGTTGTCCAGCATGATTTCGTGCGGGATGCCGAGGTCATCGGCAACACGCTCATAACGCTGATACTGAGCCGAGTGGCAACCCATGCAGTAGTTGGCGAAGGTACGCGCGCCATCCTGCATGGCAGCCTTGTCGGTCAGGTCGATATCGACCTTGTCCAGCGGGTAGTTGCTGGCAGCACCCATGGCCAGGGCCGGCAGCGCAGCGAAAACAAATGCAGCAAAGAGCTTTTTCATCAGCCAGTCACCCTTTCCGGAACCGGTTTGGTCTTCTCCATCCTGGTGTAGAACGGCATCAGGATGAAGTACGCGAAGTACAGGAAGGTGCACACCTGCGACAGCAGGGTACGACCCGGGGTCGGCGCCAGCACACCCAGCACGCCCAGGATGACGAAGGAGATGCAGAACACCACCAGCCAGATCTTGCTCATCCAGCCCTTGTAGCGCATGGATTTGACCGGGCTACGGTCGAGCCAGGGCAGCACGAACAGAACGGCAATGGCTGCGCCCATGGCGATTACGCCGAGCAGCTTGTCCGGCACCGCACGCAGAATCGCGTAGAACGGCGTGAAGTACCAAACCGGGGCGATGTGCTCAGGGGTCTTGAACGGGTTGGCTGCTTCGAAGTTCGGCTTCTCGAGGAAGTAACCGCCCATTTCCGGAAAGAAGAACACCACGAAGCAGAACACGAACAGGAACACCACTACGCCTACGATATCTTTCACGGTGTAGTAAGGGTGGAAGGCGATGCCATCGAGCGGCACACCGTTCTCGTCCTTGAACTTCTTGATATCGACGCCGTCAGGGTTGTTCGAACCTACTTCGTGCAGCGCCAGGATGTGCAGCACGACCAGGCCAAGCAGAACGATCGGCAGTGCGATCACGTGCAGGGCGAAGAAGCGGTTCAGGGTAATACCGGAGATCAGGTAGTCGCCGCGAATCCACTGGGTCAGGTCGTCACCGATGACCGGAATGGCACCGAACAGCGAGATGATCACCTGGGCGCCCCAGTAGGACATCTGGCCCCACGGCAGCAGGTAACCCATGAAGGCCTCGGCCATCAGCACCAGGTAGATCAGCATGCCGAAGATCCACACCAACTCGCGCGGCTTCTGATAGGAGCCGTAAAGCAGACCGCGGAACATGTGCAGATAGACCACCACGAAGAACGCAGAGGCACCGGTGGAGTGCAGGTAACGCAGGATCCAGCCGTACTCGACGTCACGCATGATGTATTCGACGGAGGCGAAAGCACCTTCAGCCGAAGGTTCGAAGCTCATGGTCAGCCAGATACCGGTAACGATCTGATTGACCAGCACCAGCAGAGCCAGCGAGCCGAAGAAATAGAAGAAGTTGAAATTCTTCGGGGCGTAGTACTTGGAGAGATGGTCTTCCCACATCTTGGTGGCAGGGAAGCGCGCATCCACCCATTCCATGAATTTGCTCATCACGCTTTCTCCTGGTCCACACCGATGATGATCACATCATCCGTTTCGTAGGTGTGCGGCGGCACTGGCAAGTTCAGCGGTGCAGGCTGCGACTTGTACACGCGACCGGCGAGGTCGTAACGCGAACCGTGGCAAGGGCAGAAATAGCCACCCACCCAGTCCGGACCCAGGTCAGCCGGGGCTACCTCCGGGCGGAAGGACGGCGCACAACCCAGGTGAGTGCAAAGACCTACCAGAATCAGCAGCTCTGGTTTGATCGAGCGGGTCTTCTTGTCCACGTACTCCGGCTGCACGGAGGCAGCGGACTCGGGATCGGCGACACTGCCTTCGATCTTGGTCAGATTGGCCAGGATCTCCTCGGTACGGCGCACGATGAACACCGGCTGACCGCGCCACTCAGCAACCATCTGCTGACCTGCCTCGATCTTGCTGACGTTCACCTTCACCGGTGCACCGGCCGCCTTGGCCTTGGCACTGGGGAACCATGACCCCACGAACGGAGTCGCAGCACCTACCGCTCCTGCTGCACCCACCACGGAGGTGGCTGCAACCAGGAAGCGACGCCGGCCTGCATTCACGCCGTCATTGCTCATTCAGTCGTCTCCCATCAGCTTTGTGGCCTGTTGTTCAGGCCTCTACTAAGTAAAAATCGGGCCGCGCAAAAAATTCGCCAAATGGTAAAGAAAAGCCCCTTTTCTGACAAGGTAATTACCCCCGAAGAGACTGGCGAAAGCCTTGGAAGACGCGGCTTACGCGTATGCGGCACGTTGTCGCAGCAATTTGCCACGCCCAAAAAAAACGCCCAGCTCCGTAAGGAAACTGGGCGCTTTGGGAAGCGTAGTCGCGATTAACGCTTCGAGTACTGCGGACGCTTACGCGCTTTACGCAGACCGACTTTCTTACGCTCGACTTCACGGGCGTCACGAGTAACGTAACCAGCTTTACGCAGCGGGCTGCGCAGGGTTTCGTCGTACTCGATCAGAGCGCGGGTGATACCGTGACGGATGGCACCAGCTTGACCACTGACACCACCACCTGCAACGGTGACGAAGATGTCGAACTTCTCGACGGTCTCGGTCAGCTCCAGCGGCTGACGCACGACCATGCGAGCGGTTTCGCGACCGAAGAAAGTATCCAGGGCGCGATTGTTGATCGAGATGTTACCAGTGCCCGGACGCAGGAAAACGCGCGCGGTTGCGGTCTTGCGACGGCCAGTGCCGTAATTTTGAGTCGCCGACATAATGAACTATTCCGTTAAATCTTCAGTTCTTGGGGCTGCTGAGCAGTGTGCGGGTGGACTGCACCCTTGTACACCTTCAGCTTACGGTACATGTCGCGACCCAGCGGGTTCTTCGGCAGCATGCCTTTGACCGCAGTCTCGATCACGCGCTCAGGAGCACGAGCGATCAGCTTCTCGAAGTTGATCTCTTTGATGCCGCCCGGGAAACCGGAGTGGGAGTAGTACTTCTTGTCGCTGGCTTTGGCACCAGTTACACGCACCTGCTCGGCATTGATAACGACGATGTAGTCGCCAGTATCAACGTGCGGGGTGTACTCAGGCTTGTGCTTGCCACGCAGACGGCTCGCGATTTCGGTGGCCAGACGACCCAGGGTCTTGCCAGCAGCATCAACGACGAACCAGTCGCGTTTTACTGTTTCCGGTTTAGCAGTAAAAGTTTTCATTCTTTATAGCCTCAGGGGCCGCCCAGCAAAAATAGACGGCGGATCTTACTGGATAGTGCGTACTTTGACAAGTCAAAGGCAGCCGCATACGGACGCTATCGGGGGCTCGGGTCAGCGCGTCCACAATACGGCAAGATTCTTCGGCAGGCGGCGCATCACTTCCACCGCAGAAAGAGGTGCCGAATTATCCTGATTGCGAAAAAAATTTCAACCTGCTTGTATGACTCTTTTGCCGAAGGAGTCAATCATGGAATACCGCAAGCTAGGCCGAACCGATCTCGATGTCAGCGCACTGTGCCTGGGCACCATGACTTGGGGCGAGCAGAACAGCGAGAGCGAAGGCCATGCGCAGATCGAGCGGGCCAAGGCCAGCGGCATCAATTTCATCGATACCGCAGAGATGTACCCTGTGCCACCGCGCGCCGAAACCTACAGCAAGACCGAGCAGATCATCGGCAGCTACTTCAGGCAGCGTGGCGACCGCGCCGACTGGATTCTGGCCAGCAAGATCGCCGGCCCCGGCAACAGCATCTCGCACATCCGTGACGGCCAACTGAAGTTCAACCGCCAACACATCGTCAATGCACTGGACGCCAGCCTCAAGCGCCTGCAGACCGACTGGATCGATCTGTACCAACTGCACTGGCCGGAGCGGCCGACCAATTTCTTCGGCCAGCTCGACTACAAGCACAAGGACGTTGAGTTCACGCCTCTGGAAGAAACCCTGGAAGTGCTCGACGAGCAGGTCAAGGCTGGCAAGATCCGCCATATTGGCCTGTCCAACGAAACCCCGTGGGGCACCATGAAGTTCCTGCAACTGGCCGAAAGCCGTGGTTGGCCGCGCGCCGTGTCGATCCAGAACCCTTACAACCTGCTCAACCGCAGCTTCGAGGTGGGTCTGGCGGAAGTGGCGATTCGCGAGCAGTGCGGCCTGCTGGCCTACTCACCACTGGCTTTCGGCATGCTCAGCGGGAAATACGAAGGCGGCGCTCGCCCGGCCGGCGCACGCATCAGCCTGTTCAGCCGCTTTGCCCGCTACACCAACCCGCAGTCGGAAGCAGCCTGCTCACGCTACGTGGCCCTGGCTCGCGAGCACGGCCTGGATCCGGCGCAGATGGCCCTGGCCTTCGTCACCGCGCAGCCCTTCGTGACTAGCAACATCATTGGCGCCACCAGCCTGGAGCAACTGGACAGCAACCTGGCCAGCGCCGAGCTGAAGCTCTCCGAAGAAGTGCTCGCCGGCATCGAGGCGATCCACAAGTCGCAACCCAACCCCGCGCCCTGACGCACCACGTAGGGTGTGCCGTGCGCACCGACAAGCACCTCAGCGTTGCAGGTGCGCACAGCGCCCCTACGGATTTACACCAGTGAACGAGCGATGATTTCCTTCATGATCTCGTTGGTGCCAGCGTAGATGCGCTGCACCCGCGCGTCGGCCCAGGCACGCGCCACCGGGTATTCCCACATGTAACCGTAACCGCCGTGCAACTGCACGCACTCGTCTAGCACCTTGCACTGCAGATCGGTAGTCCAGTACTTGAGCATCGCTGCCGTCGGCACATCGAGCTTGCCCGCAAGGTGCAGCTCCAGGCAGCGGTCGATGAACACCCGACCGACCTGAATCTCCGTCGCCATTTCGGCGAGCTTGAAGCGAGTGTTCTGAAAGTCCGCCACGGCCTTGCCGAAAGCCTTGCGTTCACGGGTGTAATCCAGCGTCCACTGCAGCGCCGCTTCCGCCGAAGCTAGGGCGCCGATGCCGACGGTCAGGCGCTCCTGCGGCAGCTCCTGCATGAGGTAGGCGAAGCCCATACCCGGCTGGCCCAGCAGATTCTCCTTGGGTACGCGCACGTCCTGGAAGAACAGTTCGGAGGTGTCCTGAGCCTTCATACCCACTTTCTCCAGGCGCTTGCCCTTGGAGAAGCCGGGCGTATTGGCTTCGACCAGAAACAGACTGGTGCCCTTGGCGCCGGCCTTGGGATCGGTCTTGGCCACGACAATCACCAGATCGGCTAGCCAGCCATTGGTGATGAAGGTCTTCGAGCCGTTGATCACGTACTCGTCGCCATCGAGCACGGCAGTGGTCTTCACGCCCTGCAGGTCGGAACCCGCACCCGGCTCGGTCATGGCGATGGCCGTGACCATCTCGCCGCTCACCAGCTTGGACAGGTAGTGCTGCTTCTGCGCCTCGCTGCCGTAATGCAGGATGTAGGGCGCGACGATGTCCGAATGCAGCGAGAAACCGATGCCGGTCAGTCCCAGGCGCCCGATCTCCTCGATCACCACGGTGCTGTAGAGGAAGTCGGCCGCCATGCCGCCGTACTCCTCCGGGATATGCGAACACAGCATCCCCGCCTCGCCCGCCTTGTTCCATAGCGCGCGGTCGACATGCCCGTCCTTCTCCCATTGGTGGTGATAAGGCACGGCTTCCTGCTCGAGAAACTTGCGCACGCTGTCGCGAAACAGTTCATGGTCGGAGCTGAATAGAGTTCTGGGGATCATGGCGCTACCTGTGTCTGAGGCGGGAGAAAAAGCATGGCCTCGACTTTAGCCAAGCAAACGCTTGGTCGCACTGGACACAAGCGCCAAAAAATAAGACGATCCAGCCGCTGCATGACCACTTAGCCTTGAACAAGAATAAATACTTATGGTTATTCCAGAGCCGCGTACGGCGTTACGCCGCGTCAGCATTCTCGCCACCGACGGCGTCTTCGCCTCCACCCTGATGCAAGCCAAGGACTTCTTCCACATGGCTGGCATTCGCTATGCCAAGCAGCAGGGCCTGGGCTTCGAACCGCCGTTCGACATCCATCTGGTCAGCCCGGATGGGTTGCCTGTGAACAGCTTCAGCAAGGTCAAGGTGCCAGTAGACGGCGGCCTGGACAGCTGCGACGTGATCATCCTGCCCGCCTTCTGGGACGATTTCGACGCACTCAGTCGTCGTTATCCACAGGTGCTGGACTGGCTCAAACGCCAGCATGCCAGCGGCACGGCGATCTGCGGTGAGGCCAGCGGGGTGTTCTGGATGGCCGAAGCCGGTCTGCTCGACGGCAAGGAAGCGACCACCTACTGGCGCTTCTTCCGCGAATTTTCCGAGCGTTTCCCCAAGGTACTGCTCAATCAGGACAAGCACCTGTCCGATGCCGACAATCTGTATTGCGCAGGCGGCGTCACGTCGGCCTGCGACCTCTATATCTATCTGATCGAGCGTTATTGCGGCGCCGGCGTGGCTCAGGGCGTGGCGCGCGACATTCTCTACGAGGTACAGCGCAGCTATACGCCAGGACGCATCGGCTTCGGCGGCCAGAAGCTGCACCAGGACGTCACCGTGCTGCAGATCCAGCACTGGCTGGAGGAGCACTATGCCGACAAGTTCCGCTTCGAGGACGTGGCCCGCGAGCACGGCATGAGCATCCGCAACTTCATGCGTCGTTTCCAGGGTGCCACCGGCGACAAGCCTCTGCACTACCTGCAACGCCTGCGCATCGAAACCGCCAAGAGTCTGCTGTCTTCCACCCGCAAGAGCATCAAGACCGTCAGCTACGAGATCGGCTACGACGATGCCAGCTTCTTCGCGCGCCTTTTCCGCCAGCACACGGGGCTGTCCCCCAACCACTATCGCCGCCAGTTTCAGCAGCAGCCCCAGTGAAATCGCGCAGGCGCCATTCGCCGCGCCTGCGGCGATTCGGTAACGCCCTGCACTAGACAACCTGTCTACCGCTCCGCCACACCCACCAGAAGATTGGGTATCAGCCCAACCCGCTGCCAGTAGAGTGCTTACGTGGTCGGCCCGCTTGCGCGTGGCAGACACACAAGAACGTGCGCTGGATGCGCCTCTACAACAACAATAACGATGGAGAACGCCATGGGAGCCTCTCGTGCGCTGTGCCTGTGTGCCATTGCATCGCTGGTGCTACTGACAGCCTGCACCCCGATCAAACGCTTCGGTGCCGACCAATCGCTGCGCTTCATGGAAAACAACCTGGTCGGCCCCATGCTCGAAAGCCATGACGCCGACATGGCCTGTTATTCCGGCGCGTCCGTCGCCCCACTCATCCAGTCCACCAGCGGCATGGGTGCCGACAACCAACAGTTGCTGACCCTGCTCTACCTCACCGCCGCTACCTGTGCCGAGCAGACCGCATTCGAGCAGGAGCTGCGCTATCTGCGCGCCTCACGCAGCAAGCAGGTCGAAGAGGCACAGGACGCACGCATCACCCAGAAGCGCTATGCCGAACTGGCGGCACGACGCCAATACCAGTCGTACCAGAACTTCGCCAACTACTACGAGAATCGCTTCGATATTCGCATCGGCGATAGCTGCCCGGCCTTCGACAAGGACCTCGACGAACTGATCTACCTGCTAGGCCTGATCCAGGGACTGCAAGCCATCCAGAACGACATCAACTCGCAGAACGCCGTCGGCGTACCCAAGGACATCGCGGCCAAGACCGAGCGCGCCATGAGCTGCCTGGACAATGAGAAGTGGTGGGGCGCCCCGATGGCGGCACGTGCCCTGGTCTGGAACATGCTGCCAGGCAGCGGTGAGGGGCAGAACCCCTGGCAGGTGCTCGAGCAGTCACGGCAGATCGGTGAGCGTCACGGCGTACGCCTGGCCCATGCCCTCTACGCGATCTCCGCCACCGCGAAGAACGACGAGCAGCACTTGCGCAGCGCGCTGCGGGCCTTCGGCGCGACCGAAGCGGCGAACAGCAGCTTCAAGCTCAACGAACCCTATGCCCAGGTCGATGCCATCAGCAGCAGCACCGTCATGAACAATGCCGATCGCTACTGGACGACCAATGCCGGTACACGCACTCCAATCGGCGGCCTGCTGCGTTTCTGGGACGAGCAACAGCCGGTCGATACCGGCATCGAGATCGACGACCTGCTCTAGTCAGATCGTCACAAGCCTTCCCGCCTCAGCAGCACGATCCGGAGTATCCGCCATGAAGTGTTCCAACCTAGCCACCCCCGCTCTGCTCTGTCTGGCACTGGGCGCCTCCCCCCAGGCCTTCGCTCAGAGGATCTGCGTGTTCGACATCCTCGGTGCCCAGGGCGACATCTACAGCCTGATGAAGGACTACCAACTGGCTGCCAACCATTTCGGCGCCAGCCTCGAACTCAAGCCCTACACCGACGAGAAAATCGCTGCAGAAGACTTCAAGGCCGGGCAATGCGATGGCGTGATGATCATGGGCTTGCGCGCCCGTCAGTTCAACGGATTCACCGGCAGCCTGGAAGCACTGGGTGCCCTGCCCAGCTACCAGGCACTGGAAACGGTGATCACCACCTTGAGCTCAGCCAAGGCCAGCAAGTTCATGCTCAACGGCCCCTACGAAGTGGCGGGCATCGTACCCATGGGCGCGGCCTACCTGTTCGTCAACGACCGCACCATCGACAACATCAGCAAACTGTCGGGCAAGAAGTTCGCGATCATGGACTACGACAATGCACAGGCGAAGATGGTGCAGCGGATCGGCGCTCAGCCAGTCGCCTCCGATGTCACCAACTTCGCCGGCAAGTTCAATAACGGCTCGGTGGATGTGGTCGGTGCGCCGGCGGCGGCCTACAAACCGCTGGAACTGCAGAAGGGTATGGGTGAACGCGGCGGCGTGGCGCGCTTCCCGGTGCTGCAACTGACCTACCAGCTGGTCATCCGTCCTGACCGTTTCCCCGAAGGCTTCGGGCAGCAATCACGCGAGTTCGCCCTCAGCCAGTACAGCCGCGCCATGGACATCATCACGCAATCGGAAAGCGAGATCGACAATCACTACTGGATCGACATTCCGCCCGAGGACATGGAGAAGTACAGCGTGATGCTGCGTGAGGCGCGTATTTCGCTGACCGAGGAAGGCGTCTATGACAAACGCATGATGGCGGTGATGAAGCGCGTGCGCTGCCAGATCGACTCAGCCGATGCCGAGTGCGCCCAGAACCTCGAATAACAATAACGAAACGGGGGCACGCCCCCGGACTCCGCCTCGACCGTAGAGCCTGCCATGCCCATTGCCTCGACCATGATCAGCCATGACCAGCCTGCGCCAACCCAGACCTTCAAACGTCCTCTGTTTGGCCGATGGCTTTCCACCCTGCCGGTCTTCCTTCTGCTGACCCTCACCCTGGTCATAGGCACCGGGGAGATGCTCCATGGCCAACTTCTGCGCATGGGCGAGCGTCTGTTCGGTGACCCGGCTGCCGGTGTGCAGTACTTCATGCTGCGCGCCGATCCGGTGACCCCGACCTGCGATCCCACCCCCGACCTCGAAGCTCTGCTGGCCAGGCAGCCCGCCCGGGCCAGCAGCGATATCGACGACCTGTTCGACGCTACCGAGGTCGACCCGCAGGCGCAACGCAGCGCTCTGCAACGTGCCGCTCAACTCTGCGCGCAGCAGCATACGCTGCACGCAGCCGTCGTCGCGCACATGACGCCTGAACTGAAGCTGTTCCGCAGCCTGGAAACCTCGTTCTTCGGCATCTTTCGCTTCGGCACCGACAACCGCGCCCTGCTCCTGCTGCTGCTCATCGCCATCGCCGGCATCACCACCACCCTGCGCAACCACCACATCTCGCTGCGTCCCGCCAAGAGCCGACTCGACCACCGTGTCTCGGCTGCCGGCATGGTCATCGCCAATGCCTTGCTGGTGTTTTCCTGCAGCCACTACCTGCATACCCTGCTCAACGCCGACCTGCCACTGAACAGGCCGTATCTCAATGGGCTGTGGATCGCACTGTTCAGTTGCCTATGCCTGATCAGCGTCTACAACTTGCTCAAACCACCGGCGGAAGCCGAACCTGGCGGCAATCTGGGGCTGGCGCTGCTCTGCACGCCGCTGTATGCCATCATGGCGATCAGCTCCTTCACCTCGTTTTCGCTGCAAGGCCACCATGGCGGCATCGCCATCTACCTGGGTCAGCTCGTCGAGCTGTCGGGTATTTTCCTCAACCTGGCCCTGTTCATCTGGGCCGGCATGCTGCTCAAGCAGACCAACGTGGTCGACCGCTTCCTCGATCTGGTTCGCCCCTGGCGTCTGTCGCCGGAGCTGCTGACCTGGATTCTCCTGATCGGTGCCGCCGTGCCGACTGCCTACACGGGCGCCTCGGGCATCTTCGTCATCGCCGCCGGGGCCATCATCTACCGCGAAGTGCTGCTCTCCGGAGGCCGCCGGCAATTCGCCCTGGCCGTCTCGGCGATGTCCGGCTCGCTCGGCGTGGTACTGCGCCCCTGCCTGCTGATCGTGGTGGTCGCAGCACTGAACAAGCAGGTGACCACAGCCGAACTGTACAACTGGGGGATCGCCGTTTTCGTCCTGACCTCGTCGCTGTTCTTCATCGCCTCGCAGGTGTTGCGTCAACAACGAATCAACATTGCCCATCCACGCGACGCCATGCCCGCCATGGCCCGCGCCCTGGTGCCGGTGGCACCCTACATCCTCATCGCCATCGTGGTGGTCTGGGTCTACAGCTACCTGCTCGATACCCGGCTGAACGAGTTCACCGCGCCGGTGATGTTGCCGGTCATCCTGCTGGTGGTGCTGATTTTCGACAAGCTGCGCGGCGAGTCACTGGTGGAAACACCGAGCGCTCGCGCCATCGAGAACGATCAGGGCAACAGCCAGCGCAACTTCACCCAGGCTGTGGGCGCCGCCACTTATGACACTGTCGGCCATATCGGCGCGCTGACCTTGCTGATGGCCTTGTCGGTATCCACTGGCGGGGTGATCGAACGCTCCGGCCTCATGGAGCTGATCCCGCAGGACTTCCAGAGCATCTGGCTGGCACTGACCGCGTTGATGGTGGTGCTGTTCCTGATCGGCATGGTGATGGACGCCTTTGGCGTGGTGATCCTGGTGTCGGCCACCATTGCCCCGATCGCCTATGCCAACGGCATTCACCCGGTGCATTTCTGGATGATCGCCCTGACGGCCATGGAACTGGCCTACCTGTCACCGCCCGTGGCGCTGAACCACCTGCTGGCCAGACAGGTGGTGGGCGAGGCGGAAATCGCCGCCGCCAACGAGGAGGTGCGCGACAAGGGTTTCTACTACCGCTATGAGCGCTGGATCCTGCCGATGACGGTAATGATCGTGGCGCTGCTGATCGTCACCTATGGCGGTGAACTGATCGTCGAGCACGGTGCGCAGACGCTGGAGCTGTGGCGCAGCTGGCTGCCACAGTGACCGGGTAACGCCCGCCCGATGCAGGGCGGACGCCAGTTTTCAGGGCCGGTGTGGGCGCGAAAGGAACTCGTGCGACTGCATTTCCAGCAGACGGCTCAGCGTGCGCTGGAACTCGAAGCTCAGGCGGCCGCCGGTATAGAGATCCTTGAGCTCCACCTCGGCGGAGATGATCAGCTTGACGTTGCGGTCGTAGAACTCGTCCACCAGGTTGATGAAACGGCGCGCCATGTCGTCCTTGGCCACGCTCATCTGCTCGACATTGGCCAGGATCACCGCGTGGAAGATCTTGCCCAGCTCGATGTAGTCGTTCTGGCTGCGCGGGCCGTCGCACAGCTCACGGAATTCGAACCAGGCCACGTCCTCGCACACCCGCACGGCGTGAATCGCGCGGTTCTCGATCATCAGCGCCTCGTTCTCCACCATGTGGGTGCAGTCCGGCAGCAGGCTCTGGAAGCTCTTGCGCAAGCTCTCTTCCGCAGCCGGGCCGAGCGGGAAATGGAACAGCTCGGCCTGCTCCAGCGCACGCAGGCGATAGTCGACACCGCTGTCGACGTTGACGATATCGGTGTGCTCCTTGAGCAAGGCGATGGCCGGCAGGAAGCGCGCGCGCTGCAGGCCGTCCTTGTACAGGCCATCCGGCACGATGTTGGACGTGGCCACCAGGGAAACGCCGTTCTTGAACAGCTCTTCCATCAGCGTAGCGAGAATCATGGCATCGGTGATATCGCTGACGAAGAACTCATCGAAGCAGATCACCCGCGCCTCGTCGGCGAAACGCTTGCCGATGATGGTCAGCGGGTTCTTCTCGCCCTTGAGGGTCTTCATTTCCTCGTGCACGCGCTTCATGAAGCGGTGGAAGTGAGTGCGCATCTTCTGCTCGAACGGCAGCGCATCGAAGAAGGTATCGACCAGGTAGGTCTTGCCGCGCCCGACACCACCCCAGAAATACAGGCCCTTGACCGGCCCCTGCGGCTTCTTGCCGAACAGCTTGCCCATCAGCCCGGACTTGCCCTGGTCGCGCGCGATCAGGTCGTCGTACAGACGCTGCAGATGGCGGACGGCATTTTCCTGGGCCGCATCATGAAAGAAGTCGGGCCGCTTGAGATCGGCCTGATAACGCTCTAAGGGGGTCATGATTCGTTAGCCGGGCAAGTAAAAACGGGGGCGTCACTTTAGCGACGCCCCCGTTGCTTGGCAATCATGGCCGTAGCCCGGATGCAATCCGGGGATACTGGCGAAGCTCGCCCCGGATTGCATCCGGGCTACTTCACTCCTGCGGCGCCAGCGCCTCACGCAGACGGACGATGGCATCTTCCAGCGCCTGACCGTCAGCGAACTCGGGGCTGCTCGCCACGCTTTCACCGTCGATCCAGACCGAGAACGCCTGACCTTCGGCACGTACATCCAGCGGTTCGCCAGATTGCAGACGCTTGTTGATCATGCCGGCCGATTTGCCATCGGCGAAGGATTTCGACAGCAGCAATTGCTCGCCATCGGCATCGAGCAGACGGAAGCGGAAGCTGCCGTCTTCATCGCGGAAGCTGACGAAACGTGCGCTCTTGACGGCTTGCTTCTTCTCACCAGCAGTGACCTGCACCTGTTCGCGGAACGAACGCAGGCCCACCGCCTCGCGCAACTCACCGAGGAACGGCGTGGCGATCTTGCGCGCCTTGGCCGCACCGGCGAGGAGGATGTCCTCGAGGTCGGCTGGCCGAGCGATCAGTGCGTTGTAGCGCTCGCGCGCCTCGCCCAGGGTGTCTTCGAGCAACTGGTACAGGCGGTTCTTCGCCTCGCCCCAGGCCAGGCCGCCTTCCAGTTCGGCACGAAACTCGGCCTGCTGCGCGTGGCTGGCAAAGGCCTGGTACAGGGTGAACAGGTGCGAACCCTCGGCATCCTTAGGCTCGCCCGGTAGTTTGGAATCGGTGACGATGCGCGCCACGGCGTCCTTGAGCTGCTTGGCAGTACCGAACAGCGGGATGGTGTTGTCGTAGCTCTTGCTCATCTTGCGCCCATCGAGGCCGGGCAGCGTGGCAACTTCTTCCTCGATCACCACCTCGGGCAGGACGAACAGGTCCTTGCCCTTGCCGAACAGATGGTTGAAGCGCTGGCCAATGTCGCGGGCCATTTCCACGTGCTGGATCTGGTCACGACCGACCGGCACCTTCTGCGCGTTGAACATCAGGATGTCCGCCGCCATCAGCACCGGATAACTGAACAGGCCCATGGTCACGCCGGCATCCGGGTCTTCGCCCTGTTCGACGTTCTTGTCCACCGAAGCCTTGTAGGCGTGGGCACGGTTGAGCAGGCCCTTGCCGGCGACGCAGGTCAGCAGCCAGCACAGCTCGGGAATCTCGGGAATGTCGGACTGGCGGTAGAAGGTCGCCTTGTCGGTATCCAGGCCCAGCGCCAGCCAGGTGGCTGCGATTTCCAGGCGCGAACGCTGGATGCGCGCCGGATCATCGCACTTGATCAGCGCGTGGTAGTCGGCGAGGAAGTAGAAGGAATCCATCTGCGGATCGCGGCTGGCAACGATGGCCGGACGGATGGCGCCGGCGTAGTTGCCCAGGTGCGGCGTGCCGGTGGTGGTGATACCGGTAAGGATACGGGTGGTCATGATCAGATTCGCTTTGCTTGAACTATTTCGCTGATCGCGCGAGCCGAGGCCGCGGGACGCCTTGAATGCCAGATTGATCGCAGGGTGCGCCGTGCGCACCACAAAGGCCGGTGCGCACGGCGCACCCTACGCCACGTTCACAGACGCGGCAGAAGGAGTTCCTTCAGATCCGTCAGCTTGCCGTGAAAAAAGTGACCGCATTCTGCCACTTTCAGCAGCTCATGGGCACGCCCGAGATGGGTCGACCAGTCGTACACGGACTGCGGCTCGACCACTTCGTCGCTATCGGGCTGGATCACCACCAGCGGGCACTGGCTGGCCGGTGGCGTCTCGGCGGTCAGGCGATGCACCGCCGGCGCAACCATGAACAGCTTGCTCGGCACCTGCCCCTGCGCCTCCAGGCGCGCACCCAGCGCCGCAGCGACGAAGCCACCGAAGGAAAAGCCCAGCAGCGTGACGGGCAGGTTCGGATATTCCTCCTGCAGCCAGGCGGCGACGGCTTCGGCATCGTCCACCTCGCCGGTGCCCATGTCGTGGCTGCCGGCACTGGCGCCAACGCCGCGATAATTGAAACGCAATGTGTGATATCCACAGTCACGTGCGGTGCGCTGCAAGGTGCTCACCACCTTGTTGAGCATGGTGCCGCCCTGCACCGGGTTGGGATGGCAGATCAGCGCCACGCCTCGGGCGTCCGGCACTTCCAGCAGCAGGGCTTCGAGTTGACCCACCGGGCCTTGAATGAAAAGAGGGGTTTCGCGACTGAGCAACACTGAACTCCGTGACCCCGCAACGGGTCGACTCGTCTAGCAAACTGCCTGTGCGGCAAATGAACCTGTTCAGCGTCTCGAGAGCTCGCGCAATGCAAGGCAAAAACAGGAGAGGAAGCGCAGTGTACTGGTGTACATGAGCATTCCGAATCTGTTTTTAACCCAGCAGTGACGACGCGCAGTAGACTCTGAGCAGGTTCTGGTCGTATACAGCACAGGCTCGAGCCGCTAACGTAAAGCAAAGCCGTTTTGAGAGGAAGGACTCGTGGAACAGACCGTTACAGCCTGGTTGATACCCGCCCTGACCCTGGTGGTCGGCATCGCCGTGGGCTTTGTGCTCGCCCGCCTGGCCCCCAATGCTGCACCGGGCCGTACGCAGCGGCAGATGGATGAAATGCAGGCACGCTTCGAGGCCTACCAGAACGAAGTGGTGACCCACTTCAACACCACCGCCAGCCTGGTGAAGAAACTCACCCAGAGCTACCAGGACGTGCAGGAACACCTGTCCGACGGTGCCAACCGCTTGGCCCTGGATGAGCTGACCCGTCAGCGCCTGCTGGCCACCCTGAACAGCACCGAAGCAGGCGAAAAGCGCGAGCGCCTGACCCCGCCGAAGAACCATGAAATGCCCAAGGACTACGCGCCGAAAAGCGACGGCCCGGGCATGCTGGACGAAAGCTACGGGCTGAAGAAGTAACCCGCCAGCCAGAAATACCGAGCCCCGCGATTGCGGGGCTTTTTGTTGGACAAGCATTGTAGAAGCGAGCTCTGCCCGCGCCCCCGAGGGCACAGTGTTTCGCGAGCAGAGCTCGCGCCTGCAACCGGCCGGCGCCTTGCGAGGCGGCAATGAAAAAGCCCCGCATTAGTGCAGGGCTTCTCGTTCAACGCAGGAGGGTCAGATCGCGCCGCGACTGCGCAGCAGATCCAGCACCGCCTTGACACCCTCCTCGACCGACTGCGTCTGAGTGTCGATCACCAGATCGGCATCCAGCGGCACGTCGTAGGGGAAGCCTTCGCCCGGGATATTGTCACCACCGGCGGCGTACAGCCCCTGCGGGTCACGCTCGCGGCAGATCTGCGGCGAGGCCTGGACGTAGACGGTAACCAGGCGTTCGGCACCGATCAGCGCCTTGGCCTGCTCGCGACCTTCGGCATCCGGAGCGACAAAGGCGGCCAGGGCGATCATGCCGGCCTCGTTGAACTGACGCGCTACATGGGCGGCGCGGCGCCAGTTCTCGGCGCGACCGGCGCGATCCTGCGGCAGGCCCTTGTTCAGGTCGTGGCGCAGGTTCTGGCCATCCAGTACGTACACAGCACGGCCCATATCGAACAGCTTGCGCTCGACCGCATAGGCCAGGGTGCTCTTGCCCGCTCCAGACAAACCGCTGAACAGCACGGTGGCTGGCTGCTGACCGAAGCGCGAAGCACGCTCCTCGGTCGACACATGCGCCAGACGACCATGCTGACCGCCGCCATGAGCGACCGGATCGGCGATGATCATGCCAGCACCGACGGTGCCGTTGGTCAGGCGATCGACGATAATGAAAGCGCCGGTGGTGCGGTTGTACTCGTAACCATCCAGGGCGATCGGCGCATCCAGCGCCACCTTGACCCGGCCGATCTCGTTGAGCCTCAGCTCGCTGGCCGCGCCCTGCTCCAGGGTGTTCACGTCAACGCGATGAACGATACTCGGGATAGAGCCCTGCACGTAGCTGGTGGCGCGCTTGATGTCGTACTTCTTGCCCGGCAGCATCGGCTCTTCGCCCATCCAGACCAACATGGCCTCGAAGCTGTCGGTGACCAGCGGACGGTTGTCGGCATGCACCAGCATGTCGCCACGGGAGACGTCGATCTCGTCTTCCAGGGTCAGGGTGATCGCCTGGCCCGGGCCGGCCTGCTCCAGCTCGCCCTCGTACGTGACGATGGACTTGACCTTGCTGGTCTTGCCCGACGGCAGCGCCATGATCTCATCGCCCTTGCGCACGATGCCGCTGGCCAGGGTGCCGGCGAAACCGCGGAAGTTCAGGTTCGGGCGATTGACGTACTGCACCGGGAAGCGCAGGTCGTCGAAGTTGCGGTCGCCAGCGACCTCGACAGTCTCGAGAATCTCCATCAGCGACTGGCCGGTGTACCAGGGCGAGCGCTCGGACCTGTTGACCACGTTGTCGCCCTTGAGCGCCGACATCGGCACGAACTCGAGGGTGGTCGGGCGCAGGTTGATCTTCTCGGCGAAGGCCAGGTAGTCGGCCTTGATCTGCTCGAACACGCCCTGGTCGAAGTCCTTGAGGTCCATCTTGTTGACGGCGACGACGATGTGCTTGATGCCCAGCAGGGACGCGATGAAGCTATGGCGCTTGGTCTGGGTCTGCACGCCGTAGCGGGCGTCGATCAGGATGATCGCCAGGTCGCAGGTCGAAGCGCCGGTAGCCATGTTGCGCGTGTACTGCTCATGGCCGGGGGTGTCGGCGATGATGAACTTGCGCTTGGCGGTGGAGAAGTAGCGATAGGCCACGTCGATGGTGATGCCCTGCTCGCGCTCGGCCTGCAGGCCGTCGACCAGCAGTGCCAGATCGATGTCATCGCCGGTGGTGCCGACTTTCTTCGAATCCTTGGTGATGGCTTCCAGGTGATCCTCGTAGATCATCTTGGAGTCATGCAGCAGACGACCGATCAGCGTGCTCTTGCCGTCGTCGACGTTGCCGCAGGTAAGAAAGCGCAGCAGTTCCTTGCGCTCGTGCTGGGCCAGGTAAGCGAGAATGTCCTGACCGATCAAATCGGATTGGTGACTCATGGTGCGCGATCCTCAGAAATAGCCCTGACGTTTCTTTTCTTCCATCGACCCGGCAGCATCGTGATCGATCACACGACCCTGGCGCTCGGAAGTACGGGTCAGGAGCATCTCCTGGATGATTTCGGGCAAAGTCAGTGCCGTGGACTCCACCGCACCGGTCAGCGGGTAGCAGCCGAGGGTACGGAAACGCACCATCTTCTTGGTGATGCGCGCCTTCTCTTCATCGGACAGGTGCTCGAGGATGCGCTCGTCGTCGATCATGATCAGTGTGCCGTTCTTCTCGATCACTTCACGCTCGGCGGCGAAGTAAAGCGGCACGATTGGAATCTGCTCCAGGTAGATGTACTGCCAGATGTCCAGCTCGGTCCAGTTCGACAGCGGGAAGACACGGATCGACTCGCCCTTCTTGACCTTGCCGTTGTACACGTTCCACAGCTCGGGGCGCTGGTTCTTCGGGTCCCAGCGGTGCTTGCTGTCGCGGAAGGAATACACGCGCTCCTTGGCGCGCGACTTCTCTTCGTCGCGACGCGCGCCACCGAAGGCGGCGTCGAAGCCGTACTTGTCCAGCGCCTGCTTGAGGCCTTCGGTCTTCATCACGTCGGTGTGCTTGGCACTGCCGTAGGTGAAGGGGTTCATGTCCTGCGCCACACCATCAGGGTTGATGTGGGTGATCAGATCCAGGCCCATCTCGCTGACCATCTTGTCGCGGAAGCGGTACATCTCCTGGAATTTCCAGCGGGTATCGACGTGCATCACCGGAAACGGCAGCTTGCCAGGGAAGAACGCCTTGCGGGCCAGGTGCAGCATCACGGCTGAATCCTTGCCGATGGAATAGAGCATCACCGGGTTGTCGAATTCGGCGGCCACTTCACGAATGATGTGGATGCTTTCCGCCTCCAGCTGCTTCAGATGGGTCAATTTGTCGAGCATGGCTACTCACGGTTTGCTGTTGTGGGGCCGGCGGGCCGTGGACGAGCGCGCACTCTATCACAGCGTCTGCTTATACTCAGGACGCCAGTTAGACCGAAACGATCTAGCGTTATGCCTGCCCGTACGGGCGATTCAGATCGGGTTGGGGCAGTCGATGAACAGATGTTCGAGTGCGAAACGCCGCGCCAGATAATCCCCCAGGGCCTTTACGCCGTAGCGTTCGGTGGCGTGATGGCCGGCGGCGATGAAGCTCACGCCATTTTCGCGTGCGCTGTGGAAGGTCTGCTCGGAGGCTTCGCCGGTCAGATAGAGGTCGACTCCTGCAGCAATCGCCTGGTCGATATAGCCCTGGCCGCCGCCCGTGCACCAGCCGACTCGACGAATCAGCCCGTCGCCCTCTACCAGCAGCGGCTCACGCCCCAGCGTTTGCTGCACGAGCCTGGCGAAGTCGGCCGCGCTCATTGGCTCTTGCAGCGAGCCGACGAGGCCAACGGTGCGCGGATTTTCCGGCTCAAGCAGGCCCTCGACGACGATGCCTAACTGCCGCGCGAGCTGCACGTTGTTACCCACCTCGGGATGCACGTCCAGCGGCAGGTGATAGGCCAGCAGGCTGATGTCATTGGCCAGCAGCGCTTTCAGGCGGCGCTGCCTCATGCCGATGACACAGGGGTTCTCGCCCTTCCAGAAATAGCCATGATGCACCAGTAGCACATCGGCCTCGGCCTCGATGGCCGCGTCGATCAGTGCCTGGCTGGCGGTCACGCCGCTGACGATGCGACTGACCTGCGGACGCCCCTCGACCTGCAGGCCATTGGGGCAGTAATCATTGATACGCGACGCGTTAAGAAAAGCGTCAGCTTCTTCCACTAGCGTGGTCAGGGCAATGGCCATGAAGATTCCTCACAAGCTGTTGCGGGCCGCTGCCTAATTGGCGAGCACCTCACTATAATGCGCCACCTTAAGGGCCGGATTTGGCCCCCGCAACCCTCAGGATTGTCTCGATGCCCCAGGCACTGCGTTTTCTCGGTTGGCCCCTGCTGGTCGGTGTGCTGTTCGCACTGCTGCTGATTCAGCGCTACCCGCAGTGGGTCGGTTTGCCAAGCCAGGAAGTGCAGCTGGTGCAAGCACCGCTCTACAGCCGCCTGCAGGAAGGCCCGGTGTCCTACTCCGAGGCAGTCGATACTGCATCGCCAGCAGTGGCCAACCTGTACACCACCAAACTGGTGAGCAAGCCGGCCCATCCGCTGTTCGAAGATCCGACGTTCCGCCGCTTCTTCGGCGACAACCTGCCACGCCAGCAGCGCATGGAGTCGAGCCTCGGCTCGGCCGTGCTGCTGAGCCGTGAAGGCTATCTGCTGACCAACAATCATGTGGTCAGCGGCGCCGACCAGATCGTCGTCGCCCTCAAGGACGGCCGCGAAACCCTGGCGCGGGTGATTGGCAACGACCCGGAAACCGACCTGGCCGTATTGAAGATCGACCTGCCCAATCTCCCGGCAATCACTCTGGGACGCTCCGACAGCATTCGCATCGGCGACGTCACCCTGGCCATCGGCAACCCCTTCGGCGTCGGTCAGACCGTGACCATGGGTATCATCAGCGCCACCGGGCGCAACCAACTGGGCCTCAACACCTACGAAGACTTCATCCAGACCGATGCGGCGATCAACCCCGGCAATTCCGGCGGTGCGCTGATCGATGCACACGGCAACCTGGTGGGCATCAACACGGCGATTTTCTCCAAGTCCGGCGGCTCGCAGGGCATCGGCTTCGCCATTCCTGTGAAACTGGCCATGGAGGTGATGCAGGCAATCATCGAGCATGGCCAGGTGATTCGCGGCTACCTCGGCGTCGAGGTGCAACCACTGACGCCGGAGCTGGCCGAGTCCTTCGGTCTCGATGGCCGTCCAGGCATCGTCGTCGCCGGTGTCTATCGCGACGGCCCGGCACAGAAGGCCGGCCTGCAGCCTGGCGACCTGATTCTCAGCATCGATGGCGAACCGGCCAGTGACGGTCGCCGTTCGATGAATCAGGTCGCACGCACCACGCCTGGCGACAATATCCGCATCGACGTGCTGCGCAACGGCAAGCCGCTGCAGCTGACCGCCGAGGTCGGTATTCGCCCTCCCGTTAACGGCAACTGATCGGCGCTCATTTTCAAGTGGGAACTTTTCTCGATTGAGGTTATTGTAATGTTATTACATAAATCACAATCATCCGGAGACCCTCCCCTTGCGCGTCACTTCCGCCTTGCTTGCCGGCAGCCTGTTAACACCCTGCGCTCTTGCCGCCGAATCTCCAGCCCAACTGGCCGACAGCATCATCAGCGCCCCCAGTGAACAAGCCGATGGGCCAGTGCAGGGCTACCGCGCCAAACGCTCATCCAGTGCCACCCGCACCGACACACCGATCAGCGAAATTCCCCAGGCCATCAGCGTGGTCCCCGCCCAGGTGCTGGACGATCTCGGCAGCAGCCGTATCGACCGCGCCCTGGATTTCGCTGGCGGCGTCTCGCGGCAGAACAATTTCGGCGGCCTGACCTTCCTCAACTACAGCGTGCGTGGTTTCACCACCGGCGAGCTGTACCGCAACGGTTTTGCCATCAACCGCGGCAGCTACAGCTCGCCGGACGCATCGGCCATCGAGCGCCTGGAAGTGCTCAAGGGGCCGGCGGCGGCCCTCTACGGTCGCGGCGACCCCGGCGGTCTGGTCAATATCGTCACCAAGCGCCCGCAACTGGAGCCCTTCACCCAGTTCAAGGCCAGCGCCGGACGCTGGGATCGCTACCGCAGCAGCCTCGACGTCAACACGCCACTGAACGAGGACGGCACTCTGCTTTCGCGGGTCAACCTGGCAGTGGAAGACAACGGCAGCTTCCGTGATCACGCCGGCAACCAGCGGCAGATCATCAACCCGACCTTCACCTGGCAGTTATCGCCAGACACTCTGCTGATGATCGACAGCGAGTTTTCCCGCACCGACTCGGTGTTCGACCGTGGCATTCCCGCCGTCAACGGCAAGATGGGCGCGGTCAAACGCTCGACCTTTCTCGGCGAACCCAATGACGGCAAGATCCGTAACAACGACCAGTTGCTGCAGGTCAGCCTCGAGCACTATCTGAACGATGCCTGGAAGCTACGCCTGGCCAGCCATTACAGCCAAGGCACGCTGGACGGCAACAGCTCCGAACCTTCGCGCCTGATTGGCGATCAGGTCACGCGTTTCTACCGCGAACGCAGCTTCGAATGGAACGACAGCATTACCCAGGCCGAACTGCATGGACAATTCGAGCTGGCCGGCTGGCAACACCAGACGCTGCTGGGGCTGGAGTACGAGAACTATCGCAACAGCCAGAAGTATCCGCAAAGCGTCACCGGCCTGGGCTATGGCCAGGACATCTACAGCCCGATCTATGGGCAGCCGAAACCGCCCATAGTCAATCCCAACGACTTCCACGAGCACACCGAAAGCTACGCCCTCAACCTGCAGGATCAGATCAGTTTCAACGAGCGCTGGAGCGGCCTGCTCGGCGTGCGCCTGGAGCGCTTCGAACAGACTGCACTGAACCGCAGCACCCGCGTCAGCAACGAGCAGAGCAAGGATGTCGCCACACCGCGCGCGGGCGTGCTCTATCAGCTAACGCCAGAGGTCGGTGTGTTTGCCAACGCCTCGATGTCGTTCAAACCCAACGCCATCGGTGCTCAGGGTCAGGTGTTCAAGCCGGAGAAGGGTCTCGGCTACGAAACCGGCCTCAAGCTCGACCTGCTCGACAGTCGCATCGGCGCCACCGTGGCGCTGTTTCATATCGACAAGGAAAACGTGCTGACTGCCGACCCGAATAACCCCGGCGACAGCATCGCCGCCGGCAAGGCGCGCAGCCAGGGTCTGGATCTGCAGATCACCGGCCAACTCAGCGAGGCCGTGAGAGTCATCGGTGCCTATGCCTATATCGACGCCGAAGTGACCAAGGACAACAGCATCCCTGAAGGTAGCGACCTGCTCGGCATCGCCCGCAACAGCGCCAGCCTGATGAGCGTTTACCAGTTCCAGAGCGGCGCACTGCAAGGTTCCGAACTGGGCGCCGCGATCACCTACGTTGGCGACCGTTCCGGGCAGACCGGCAGCGATTTCGAGTTGCCGGCCTACACCACGGTCGACCTGCTCGCACGCTGGCAAGCCAGCAAGGACCTGAGCCTGGGGCTGAACCTCAACAACCTGTTCGACCGCAAGTACTACGAGCGCTCGTTCAACAACGTCTGGGTAATGCCCGGCGACCCTCGCAATCTCAGCGTCAGCCTGACACTCAACCTTTGAATCGGAGATTCACATGCGTATTCCTGCCTACCTGCTGCTCGCCGGCCTGTTCGCCAGCAACAGTGCACTGGCCCACGGCCTCTGGACCGAAGAGCGCCGTGGCAATATCGAAGTCGTCTATGGCCATGGCGCCGAGGACAATGCCTTCAAGGCACAAAAGATCAGCGGCGCCTGGGCCTATGACGCAGCAGGCCGAATGATTCCGGTGACCGTCGAGCGCCTGGCCGATCACGCCCGCCTGCAACCCTTGAAGAAACCCGCCGTGCTCGGCGTGGCCCTGGACAATGGTGCCTGGTCAAAGACCCCGGAAGGCCAATGGATCAACCAGGGCCGCAGCCAGGTGGCGAACTCGACCCAGTCGCTGCGCACCTTCAAGTACAGCCTGGCGATCTACAGCGAAGGCGCCAAGCTTCCCGACCTCGAGCAGTTGAAACTGGTCATCGTTCCAGAAACCGACCCGCTCAAGGTCGGCCCCGGCAAGCCACTGCCCGTGCGCGTGCTGGCTGACGGCAAGCCGCTCGCTGGCGTCGAGCTGGTCGGCGATTACCGTGGCGCGCCGCATCAGGTCAGCGCCAAGACCGATGCCGAAGGCCGCGCTCAGGTGATGGTGCGCAACGAAGGGCTGAACATCATCAGCGCTGCGGTCTACCTGCCGGTAGAGAACGACCCCAACATCGAAAGCCGCGGTCTGTTCACCTCGCTGACCTTCCTCGGCGAGCCGCATCACGAGTAAGCCCCCTCTGTGCCATGAAAAAAAACGGTGACGCTTACGCGCCACCGGCTCTCTTCAGACTCGCCTGGATCAAAGGCCTTGCAGGGCGTCCAGCAGTGCCTGGTTCTGCTCCGGCGTACCGATGGTAATGCGCAGGAACTGGGCGATGCGCTGTTGCTTGAAATGGCGCACGATCACCCCCTGCTCTCGCAGCCCGGCCGCCAGCGTGGCGGCATCCTTGCCCGGATGACGGGCGAAGACGAAGTTCGCCGCCGAAGGCAGCACCTGGAAACCCAGTCCCTGTAGACCGGCGACCACCGCCTCCCGGCTCTCGATCACCTGTTGGCAGGTTCTCTCGAAATAAGCGCGGTCCTCGAACGCCGCCGCAGCACCAGCGATGGCCATGCGATCGAGCGGATAGGAGTTGAAGCTGTTCTTGATCCGCTCCAGCGCCTCGATCAGATCCGGGTGGCCGACCGCGATGCCGACGCGCAGCCCGGCCAGCGAACGCGACTTGGACAGCGTCTGAGTGACCAGCAGGTTCGGGTACTTGTCGACCAGGGCGATGGCCGTCTGACCACCGAAGTCGATATACGCCTCGTCTACCAGCACCACGCTGTCCGGGCTGTTCTGCAGCATGCGCTCGATGGCCTCGAGCGGCAGCAGGCAGCCCGTCGGCGCATTGGGATTGGGGAAGATGATGCCGCCATTGGTCCGGGCATAGTCTTCGACACGGATCTGGAACTGCTCGTCCAGTGCCACCTGCTGGTAATCGATACCGTACAAACCGCAGTACACCGGATAGAAGCTGTAGCTGATATCCGGGAACAGCAGCGGCGCCTCGTGCTGGAACAGACCATGGAAGGCGTGCGCCAGCACCTCGTCGGAACCGTTGCCGACGAACACCTGGCTGGTCTGTACGCCGTAATAGTCGGCTACCGCCTGCTTCAGGCGATCCCCATTGGGATCAGGGTACAGGCGCAGGTCATCGTTCAGCTCAACCTGCATAGCCGCAATGGCCTTGGGCGACGGGCCGTAAGGGTTCTCGTTGGTGTTGAGCTTGACCAGCTTGCTCAGTTTGGGCTGCTCACCAGGTACATAGGGCACCAGGTCCTTGACGAAGGGGCTCCAGAATTTGCTCATCTGCCCTTCTCTCCTCGAATGCGTTGCATGGACGATGGATATCGCTTCGATCAACCGGCGAAGCGCGATCCCGCAGGGTGCGCCGTGCGCACCAAAACATTCACAAGGTGCGCATGGCGCACCCTACTTCATTTGATGCGGTACTCGGCGCTACGCGCATGCGCGGTCAGCGACTCGCCACGGGCCAGCACCGAGGCGCTCTTGCCCAGCTCCGACGCGCCATCCGGCGAGCAGAAGATGATCGACGAGCGCTTCTGGAAGTCGTACACCCCCAGCGGCGAAGAAAAACGCGCGGTACCGGACGTCGGCAGCACGTGGTTGGGGCCAGCGACGTAATCGCCCAAGGCTTCTGCGGTGTAGCGGCCCATGAAGATCGCACCGGCATGGCGGATCTGCGGCAACCAGGCTTCCGGGTCGGCCACCGACAGCTCCAGGTGCTCCGGCGCGATGTGGTTGGCAACGGTGATGGCCTGCGCCATGTCCGCCACCTGGACCAGCGCGCCACGGCCTTCCAGCGAAGTACGAATGATCTCGGCACGCTCCATGGTCGGCAGCAGCTTGGCGATGCTCTCGGCGACGCGGTCGAGGAAGGCAGCATCCGGGCTGACCAGAATCGACTGTGCGTCCTCGTCGTGCTCGGCCTGGGAGAACAGGTCCATGGCGATCCAGTCCGGATCGGTCTGGCCGTCGCAGACCACGAGGATCTCCGACGGGCCTGCGATCATGTCGATGCCAACCTTGCCGAACACGTGGCGTTTGGCGGTGGCCACATAGATGTTGCCGGGGCCGACGATCTTGTCCACCGGCGGCACGCTCTCGGTGCCATAGGCCAGCGCGGCGACAGCCTGGGCACCACCGATGGTGAACACGCGGTCGACACCGGCGATGGCGGCAGCAGCCAGCACGAGTTCGTTGATCTCGCCGCGCGGGGTCGGCACCACCATCACCACCTCGGGCACGCCGGCGACCTTGGCCGGAATAGCGTTCATCAGCACCGAAGAGGGATAGGACGCCTTGCCGCCAGGCACGTAAAGGCCAGCGCGATCCAGCGGGGTGACCTTCTGCCCCAGCACAGTGCCATCGGCCTCGCTGTAGCGCCAGGAATCCTGCTTCTGTTTTTCGTGGTAGCTGCGCACGCGCTCAGCGGCAACTTCCAGCGCCTCGCGCTGAGCCGGGCTGATGCGGGTCAGGGCCAGTTCCAGACGCTCACGCGGCAGGATCAGGTCAGCCATGGAGGCAACCTCCAGGCCGTCGAAACGCTGGGTGTATTCGACCAGGGCGGCATCACCACGCTCACGCACGGCCTGGATGATTTCCAGCACGCGCTGGTTGACGCCATCGTCGGAGACGCTTTCCCAGGACAGCAGATGATCCAGATGACGCGCGAAGTCCGTGTCGGCGGCGTTGAGTCGGCGGATGGCAACGGGTGCGGTCATAGCAAAAGCCTCATTAAATGGCGTTTTCTCGGGCGCCCGTAATGTAGCAAGCCCACCGTGCGGGCACCCAAGAAAAATGGCTATGACACGGATAGGCTACCGCGACCAGACGCCGCGGGAAGGCATCAGCCCTGGTGTCGCGCCTCGACGGCGCTGCGCAGGGTTTCGATCAGCGCCTGGATACGCGCGTGCTGCATCTTCATCGAAGCCTTGTTGACGATCAGCCGCGAGCTGATGGTGGCGATCATTTCCTGCGGCTCCAGGCCATTGGCACGCAGGGTGTTGCCGGTGTCGACCACGTCGATGATCTTGTCAGCCAGACCTACCAGTGGGGCCAACTCCATCGAGCCGTACAGCTTGATGATGTCGACCTGACGGCCCTGCTCGGCGTAGTAACGCTTGGCAACGTTGACGAACTTGGTGGCCACGCGCAGGCGCCCTTTCGGCTCCGGCGCACCGACCTTGCCGGCCGTCATCAGCTTGCACTTGGCGATCTGCAGGTCCAGCGGCTCGTAGATACCCTGGCCGCCGTATTCCATCAGCACGTCCTTGCCCGCCACGCCGAGGTCGGCCGCGCCATGCTCGACGTAGGTCGGCACGTCGGTGGCCCGCACGATCAGCAGGCGCACGTCATCCTGAGTGGTCGGGATGATCAGCTTGCGGCTCTTGTCCGGGTTCTCGGTCGGTTCGATGCCCGCTGCGGCCAGTAACGGCAGGGTGTCATCGAGAATGCGGCCTTTGGACAGGGCGATGGTCAGCATGAAACGGTTTCCTTGAACGGAAGCGGCCGCTCCGACAGGGAGCGACCCTACGACAACGGAGACAGGCGATCAGCCCGGTACGCGACGGATTTTCGCGCCCAGCAGCTGCAGTTTTTCCTCGATGCACTCGTAACCACGGTCGATGTGGTAGATGCGGTCGATCAGCGTGTCACCGTCGGCCACCAGCGCGGCCAACACCAGGCTCGCCGAAGCACGCAGGTCGGTCGCCATCACCGGCGCGCCCTTGAGCCTGTCGACACCCGTAACCACGGCAGTGTTGCCTTCGACCAGGATGTTGGCGCCCATGCGCAGCATCTCGTAGACGTGCATGAAACGGTTTTCGAACACGGTCTCGATGATGGTGCCGGTGCCCTCAGCCACGGCATTCAGGGCAATGAACTGCGCCTGCATGTCGGTGGGGAACGCCGGGTACGGAGCGGTACGCAGATTGACGGCCTTCGGACGCTTGCCCTTCATGTCCAGCTCGATCCAGTCCGGACCGGTGGTGATTTCGGCACCCGCTTCCTGCAGCTTGGCCAGCACGGCCTCCAGGGTCGAAGGATCGGCGTCCTTGACCTTGACCCGACCACCGGTAACGGCGGCAGCGACCAGGTAGGTGCCGGTTTCGATACGGTCGGGCATCACGTTGAAGCGCGCACCATGCAGGCGCTCGACGCCGTCGATGATGATGGTGTCGGTACCGGCACCCTGGATCTTCGCGCCCATGGCGATCAGGCAGTTGGCCAGGTCGACCACCTCAGGCTCGCGCGCGGCGTTTTCCAGCACGCTGCGGCCCTTGGCCAGAGTCGCAGCCATCATGATGTTCTCGGTACCGGTCACGCTGACCACATCGAAGAAGAAGTGGGCACCACGCAGGCCGCCATCCGGCGCCTTGGCCTTGATGTAGCCGCCTTCGACGTCGATGATCGCGCCCATGGCCTCGAGGCCACGGATATGCAGGTCGACCGGACGCGAACCGATGGCGCAACCGCCCGGCAGCGCCACTTCGGCCTCACCGAAGCGAGCGACCATGGGCCCGAGCACCAGGATCGAAGCGCGCATGGTTTTTACCAGCTCGTAAGGCGCGATCAGGGTCTTGATCGCCCGCGCGTCGACTTCCACCGACAGCTTCTCGTCGATCACAGGTTCGATGCCCATGCGACCGAACAGCTCGATCATGGTAGTGATGTCGTGCAGGTGCGGCAGGTTGCAGATGGTGACAGGCTCATCGCCCAACAGGGTCGCTGCTAGAATCGGCAGAGCAGAGTTCTTCGCACCGGAAATGCGGATTTCGCCATCGAGGCGAGCGCCGCCGGTAATGATCAGTTTATCCATTAGGAATCTCGTCGCCCGCAGGCTCAGGAACGCGCGGCCCAATCGGCCTGGCTGAAGAATTTCATGGTCACGGCGTGGATGCTGCCATCAGCGATCCAGGCATTGAGGTGGGCATAGATCTGCTGCTGACGTTTGACCGGGCTGAGGGCGGCCAGTTCGTCGCTGATCAGGTTGAGTTGGAAGTTGCAGCCTTCGCCTTCGACTTCCACCTGGGTGTTCGGGAGTTTTTCCTCTAGGAGGCTTTTTACTTCTGCAGCCTGCATGCTCGACCTCGACTGACGCATTCGGGCACCTGAGCCCGCGGGTCGGCCATCATACAAAAAAGCCTCCCGCCTGCGAACCCCGCCAGCAACGGCGCTGACGGAACGACGGGAAGCGCTTCACGATTGCAGCGGCAGCAACTCCAGCAAGCCGCTGACCTTAGCGATCTCGCGCATGTCGTCGGGCAGCGCACTGATCGTCAGCTCACGCCCGGCCTTGCGTGCATCACGCATGAACGCCAGCAGCAGCGCCAGACCGACGCTGCTGGACTTTTCCACCATGCTGCAGTCGAGCGCCAGACGCGTGGCGCTGCTGGCGGCAATCAGCCGCGCGCCCTGCTCACGCAGCAGCGGTCCGGTGCTGTAATCGAGCACACCAGTAAGCTGCAATTGCCCAGCAGCGCGCTCGCCGATGCTCGCCTGACTCACGATTCGCCTCGAGCCTGACGCGCCCTGGCCACGGTCTCGGCCCAGGTATCGATGACCTTGTCGAGATCGTTACGGTTGTTCTGCATGGACTGGGCGAACTGATCGCGGAACAGTTTGCCGACGTTGATGCCGTTGATCACCACGTTACGCAACTTCCAGCCGCCGTCCATCGACACCATGGTGTAGGACAGCGGATAGACCACGCCCTTGCCATCGCGAATTTCCATGCCGACCGACGTGCGCTCGCCCTCGGCCCTGCCGCTGGCTGGCAGCACGCGAATATCCTGATTGTTGTACTCGAGCAGGGCATTGCCATAGAACTGCATCAGGCTGCGCTTGAAGTTCTCCTCAAAGCGTCTCATCTGCTCAGGCGAAGCCTGGCGCGAATAGCGCACGGTCATCACGCCACGGGCGATACCCTCGACATCCACCACCGGGCCGAGAATCTCGTTGAGCGAGTCGTAGAAGGCATTGGGATTGCTGCGGTACTGTTCCTTGTTGGCTTTCAGGTCTGCCAGCAGGGTTTCGGTGGTCTGCTGCACCACCTCATGGGCGCTTGGCGCAGCGATGGCCAGCAACGGCATGGTAGCCAGCAACGCCAGCAGGGAATTACGCATGGTCTTTAGCATGTCAGGAGCCCTCATCAATTGGCTTCATCTTTATTGACCGAATTGAGCAGGAATTTGCCAATCAGGTCCTCCAGCACGAGCGAGGACTGCGTGTCGTGGATGGTGCTGCCGTCCTTGAGCACCTCCTCGTCACCACCAACGCTGATGCCGATGTATTTCTCGCCGAGCAGCCCAGCGGTCAGGATCGACGCCGTGGAATCCTCAGGCAGGTTATTGACGCCGCCATCGAGTTCCAGGGTCACCCGGCCCATGTAACTGTCACGATCTAGATCGATGGCAGTGACCTTGCCGATGCTCACGCCAGCCATGGTGACCTTGGCGCGCACGGTCAGCCCGGCGATGTTGTCGAAGTAGGCGTAGACCTTGTAGGTATCGCCAGCGCTACCGACGCTCAGGCCGCTGACGCGCAGGGCCAGCAGCAGCAGCGCCAGCACACCGGCCATGAGGAACAGGCCGACACCAATCTCCAGCGTGCGGTTTTGCATCAGAAATCTCCAAACATCAAAGCGGTCAGAATGAAATCCAGGCCAAGTACGGCCAGCGAGGCATACACCACGGTGCGCGTAGTCGCGCGGCTGATGCCTTCGGAAGTGGGCTCGCAGTCGTAACCCTGGAACACGGCGATCCAGGTCACCACAAAGGCAAAGACGATGCTTTTGATCACGCCATTGAGCACGTCGTCATAAAAAGAAACACTGTTCTGCATGTTGGCCCAGAACGAGCCCTCGTAAACGCCCAGCCAATCAACGGCGACCATCGCCGCCCCCCAGATGCCGACCACGCAGAAGATCATCGCCAGCAGCGGCATGGAAATGAAACCGGCCCACAGCCGCGGCGCGACGATGTATTTGAGCGGGTCGACGCCAATCATCTCCAGACTGGAGAGCTGCTCGGTGGACTTCATGTTGCCGATTTCGGCGGTCAACGCGGAACCGGCGCGACCGGCGAACAGGAGCGCGGTGACCACCGGGCCCAATTCACGCAGCAGGGTCAGGGCGACCATCTGCCCCACGGCCTGCTCGGAGCCATAGCTGACCAGGATGTTGTAACCCTGCAGGGCCAGTACCATGCCGATGAAAATGCCGGAGACGACGATGATCGCCAGCGACATCACGCCAACTGCGAACAGCTGCTTGATCAACAGTTGCAACGGCTTGCCGGCACGGCTGCGGCCGCACAGCGCGCTGACCAGAAACAGCACCGAACGCCCCAGCGTCGCGACCACATCGATACCCGCACGACCGAACAGCCGCAGGCGTTCGAGCGGTGAAATTCTGCGCATCAACCTCTCCCCAACAGATCTTCGCGGTAGTCAGGCGCTGGAAAATGAAACGGCACCGGACCATCCGGAATGCCCTTCATGAACTGACGAATACGTGGATTATCCGACTCCATCAGCTCGGCTGGAGTGCCCTGCCCCAAGACCTGTGCATCACCGACGACATAGAGGTAGTCGGCGATACTGGCGGTTTCTGCAAGATCATGAGAGACCACCACACTGGTGATCCCCAACGCGTCGTTGAGCAGGCGAATCAGGCGCACCAGGACCCCCATGGCAATGGGGTCCTGACCGACGAACGGCTCGTCATACAGCAGAATCTGCGGATCGAGCGCAATGGCACGAGCCAGCGCGACACGGCGCTTCATGCCTCCAGACAACTCGTCCGGCATCAGCTCCAGCGCTCCGCGCAGGCCAACGGCCTGCAACTTCATCAGGACGATGTCGCGGATCATTTCTTCCGGCAACTGGGTATGCACGCGCAATGGAAAGGCCACGTTCTCGAACACATCGAGGTCGGTGAATAGCGCACCGCTCTGAAACAGCACGCCCATCTGCTTGCGCATGTCGAACAACTCGTCGCGCGACAGCTTCGGCAGGCTGACGCCTGCTACACGAACATCACCGGCCGAAGGACGCAGCTCAGCGGCGATCAGGCGCAGCAGCGTGGTCTTGCCGCAGCCGGATGGCCCCATGATGCCGGTCACCTTGCCACGCGGTATGCGAATATCGACCTTGTCGAAAATCGACCGCGCGCCACGCTGAAAACTGACGCCCTGCAACTCGATCGCGTACTCGTGCTCGGCGCTCATCTGAACTCCTTGAAAATCAGGCCTTCCTGGCAGACGCCACCTCCAGAAGCAAGGACACGCGCCAGCCAGAGGGGGCCAAAATGGCCGCGAACTATAGCATTTGCCGAACAGGCCGCCCAATAGCCCCCCAAAGCAGCGTTCAGACTTGCGACAGCTTCGACACTGCCTCATTGCAGCAAGGGTGAGCGCGGAAAGCTTTTCCCGCTATAATCCTCGTCTTTTTTCGCCCGACAGCCTTGCCCAGCATGAACCAGACCCGCGACCTGATTGACTCCGCGCAGCGCACCATCCGCCTCGAGCTTGAAGCGGTGCAGGAGCTATTGCCCCGCATCGATGCCGATTTCATCAAGGCCTGCGAGCTGATTCTCAGCTGCAAGGGCCGCGTGGTAGTGGTTGGCATGGGCAAATCCGGGCATATCGGCAACAAGATCGCTGCAACCCTGGCCAGCACCGGCACCACGTCTTTCTTCGTTCACCCGGCAGAAGCCAGCCATGGCGACATGGGCATGATCACCAGGGACGACATCGTCCTGGCGCTCTCCAACTCGGGCTCGACCGCCGAGATCGTCACCCTGCTGCCGCTGATCAAACGTCTCGGTATCCGCCTGATCAGCATGACCGGCAACCCGGACTCTCCATTGGCCAAGGCCGCCGAAGTCAACCTGGATGCCCGCGTCTCGCAGGAAGCCTGCCCGCTGAACCTGGCGCCGACCTCCTCGACCACCGCCAGCCTGGTACTGGGTGACGCACTGGCTATCGCCCTGCTCGAAGCGCGCGGCTTCACCGCCGAAGACTTCGCCTTCTCCCATCCGGGTGGCGCCCTTGGCCGGCGCCTGCTGCTCAAGGTAGAGAACGTCATGCACGCAGGCGATGCCCTGCCACGCGTACGCCGCGGTACCAGCCTGCGCGATGCCCTGCTGGAAATGACCCAGAAAGGCCTGGGCATGACCGTGGTTCTGGAGGAAGACGGCCGCCTCGCCGGCATCTTCACCGACGGCGATCTGCGCCGCGCCCTGGACAAGGGCATCGACGTGCGCCAGGCATTGATCGACGAGGTCATGACGCCGCACGGCAAGACCGCTCGCGCCGAGATGCTCGCGGCCGAAGCCCTGAAGATCATGGAAGATCACAAGATCAACGCACTGGTAGTGGTCGACGACCTGGACAACCCGGTCGGCGCCCTCAACATGCATGACCTGCTGCGCGCGGGAGTAATGTGATGAACGACCTGCAGGAACGCGCCCGCGCCATCAAACTGGCGATCTTCGACGTCGACGGCGTGCTTACCGACGGCCGCCTGTACTTCCTCGAAGACGGCAGCGAGTTCAAGACCTTCAACACACTCGACGGCCACGGCATCAAGATGCTGATCAACTCGGGCGTGCGCACCGCCATCATCAGCGGGCGCAAGACCCCGGTGGTCGAGCGCCGCGCCAACAACCTGGGCATCCAGCACCTGTTCCAGGGGCGCGAGGACAAACTCGTGGTACTCGACGGCCTGCTCGCCGAACTCGGCCTAAGCTATGAACAGGTCGCTTATCTTGGCGACGACCTGCCGGACCTTCCAGTCATTCGCCGTGTCGGATTGGGCATGGCCGTGGCCAGCGCCGACAGCTTCGTCCGCCAGCACGCCCATGGCGTAACCCAGGCACGCGGCGGCGACGGTGCGGCACGGGAATTCTGCGAACTGATCATGCGTGCCCAGGGCACACTGGATGCGGCCCAGGCCGCTTACCTGTAGAGAACAGCATGCCACGTAAAATCCTCAACACCCTGATCTTTGCTCTGATTGCAGTCGTCGTGGCCGCACTTGGTTACTGGAACCTTGCCCCGGACAGCGCACGCCAAGCCGAGCGGGCCAGCGACGACAACGTCGTTGACTTCTATGCAATGGGCGCGCGCACCGTGCAGTTCCAGGATGACGGCAAACTGCACTACCGCATGACTGCGGACAAACTCGAGCACATCAAAAGCACTGACATCACCCTGATCGACACCCCCAAGCTGAAGCTCTATCGCGGTACCGAGCTCCCCTGGGAAGTCACCAGTCAGCGTGCCGAAGTCTCGCCTGGCGGCGTCGAGGTAGAACTGATCGACGACGTGCGCATCGCTCGCACCGACGCCAAGAACCGCCCCACCGTGATCACCAGCAGCCGCATGACCGTTATTCCTGACAAGGAATATGCGCAGACCGAGCAAGCCGTTAGAATCGTTGCGGCCAACGGGGTGACCACGGCACAAGGAATGAAAGCGTACTTGAATGACGGCAGGATGATCCTGCAGTCCAACGTAAGAGGCCAGCATGAGGTTCGTTAACACCCTCCCCCTGATTCTCAGCCTCGGCGCCGCATTGGGAAGCGCGGCTGCCTGGGCACTGCCATCGGATCGCGATCAACCGATCCGCATCCAGGCCGACAGCGCCGAACTGGATGACAAGCAAGGTGTAGCCGTTTATCGCGGCGACGTGATCATCACTCAGGGCACCCTGAAGATCACGGGTGACACCGTAACCATCACCCAAACCGCCAGTGGCGATATCGATGTATTCACCTCGGTCGGCAACCTGGCCTACTACGAGCAGAAGCCGGCCGTGGACAAGGATATCGTCAAGGCCTACGGCAAGACCATCCAGTACTTTGCCAGCAATGAGCGCATCGTACTGATCGACCAGGCCAAGGTGATTCAGGAAGGCAATACCTTCGAAGGCGAGAAAATCGTCTACGATACCCGCCGCCAGATCGTCAACGCCGGCCGCGCCACAGGCGGCAACGTCAGCACGCCGCGCCCGCGTATCGATATGGTCATCCAACCGAAGAACAAACCCGCGGATCAGCAGCAGTAATGGCCATTCTCAAAGCCCAACACCTGGCGAAAAGCTACAAGAGCCGCCAGGTCGTGCGTGACGTCAGCCTGAGCATCGAAAGCGGTCAGATCGTTGGCCTGCTGGGCCCCAACGGCGCAGGCAAGACCACCTGTTTCTACATGATCGTCGGCCTGGTACGCGCCGACCAGGGCCGCGTGCTGATCGATGACCTCGACGTCAGTCATCAGCCCATGCACGGCCGCGCGCGCGCTGGCATCGGCTACCTGCCGCAGGAAGCCTCGATCTTCCGCAAACTGTCGGTAACCGACAACATCATGGCCATTCTCGAAACGCGAAAGGACCTGGACCGCGCCGGACGTCAGGCGGAATTGGAAAGCCTGCTGCAGGAATTCCATATCCACCATATCGCCGACAGCCTCGGCATGAGCCTGTCCGGCGGTGAACGACGCCGCGTGGAGATTGCCCGGGCCCTGGCGACCAACCCCAAGTTCATCCTGCTCGACGAACCCTTTGCCGGGGTAGATCCGATCTCGGTGGGCGACATCAAACAGATCATCCATCACCTCAAGACCAAGGGCATCGGCATCCTGATCACCGATCACAATGTGCGTGAAACCCTGGACATCTGCGAGACCGCCTACATCGTCAATGATGGACAACTGATCGCCGAGGGCGACGCCGAGACCATCCTCGCCAACCAGACGGTGAAAGAGGTATATCTGGGCCACGAATTCCGCCTGTAACAGGCTGTGTTAAAGCTACTGCGCTCGGTGCTGCTGCGTTAAAAACAACCTCGATACGCTTTCACACAGCCTGTAGGTTGCCCACTATTTCGCTACATAAATATTGCAACCCCTAGGCAAAAACGAGAAATTCAGGCATATAATTTGCTTCCTGGCGGCGCTTCGGCGCCCTGATGTGGAAGGCGTAACTCGCCAGTAAATTAAGGTCTGCAATGAAACCATCGCTAGTCCTCAAGATGGGCCAGCAGCTGACGATGACCCCGCAGCTGCAACAGGCTATCCGCCTCCTCCAACTGTCTACCCTGGACCTGCAACAGGAAATCCAGGAGGCGCTGGAATCCAATCCCATGCTCGAGCGCCAGGAAGACGGCGACGACTTCGACAACAGCGATCCAATGGCTGATGGCGCCGAAAGCGCCACCCCGACCCCGAGCAAGGAAGAGAGCTATCAGGAAACCACCCCCACGGTGGATAACCTGGAAGAAGGCGAATGGGGCGAGCGCATTCCCAACGAGTTGCCAGTCGACACGGCCTGGGAAGACATCTACCAGACCAGCGCCAGCAGTCTGCCCAGCAACGATGATGACGAGTGGGACTTCACCACCCGCACTTCCAGCGGCGAGAGCCTGCACAGCCACCTGCTCTGGCAACTGAACCTGGCGCCCATGTCGGACAAGGATCGCCTGATTGCGGCCACCCTGATCGACTGCATCAACAACGACGGTTACCTCGAAGAAACGCTCGAGGAAGTCACCGAATCCTTCGACCCCGAGCTGGATGTCGAACTGGACGAAGTGGAAGTGGTGCTGCACCGCATCCAGCAGTTCGAACCGGCAGGTATCGGCGCCCGCGACCTGCGCGAATGCCTGCTGCTGCAACTACGCCAGCTGCCTGCCGGCACGCCTTGGCTGAGCGAGACCCAACGCGTGGTCGGCGACTACCTGGAACTGCTCGGCAGCCGCGATTACGCCCAACTGATGCGCCGCACCAAGCTCAAGGAAGACGAACTGCGCCAGGTCATCGACCTGATCCAGCGCCTGAATCCGCGTCCGGGTTCGCAAATCGAATCCAGCGAACCGGAATACGTCGTGCCCGACGTCATCGTGCGCAAGCACAACGAACGCTGGCTGGTGGAGCTGAACCAGGAGGCCATGCCGCGCCTGCGGGTCAACCCGCAGTATGCCGGCTTCGTCAAACGCGCCGACTCCAGTGCCGACAACACCTTCATGCGCAACCAGCTGCAGGAAGCACGCTGGTTCATCAAGAGCCTACAGAGCCGTAACGAGACGCTGATGAAGGTGGCCACGCAGATCGTCGAGCACCAGCGCGGTTTCCTCGACTACGGCGACGAGGCGATGAAACCCTTAGTGCTGCACGACATCGCCGAAGCGGTGGGCATGCATGAGTCGACGATTTCACGCGTCACCACGCAGAAATTCATGCACACACCGCGCGGTATTTACGAGCTGAAATATTTCTTCTCCAGCCACGTCAGCACCTCTGAAGGCGGCGAATGCTCGTCCACCGCGATCCGCGCGATCATCAAAAAACTGGTTGCAGCAGAAAACGCGAAAAAGCCGTTGAGCGACAGCAAGATCGCTGGTTTACTGGAGGCACAAGGCATCCAAGTCGCCCGTCGGACGGTCGCCAAGTATCGCGAGTCCCTCGGTATAGCGCCCTCCAGTGAGCGCAAGCGACTGATGTAGGCCAGATCGACTGAAGGCCTCAGGCCTTCAGGCCAAAGTGTTCCGGCGGCGGGTCGAACCAGACCCGTCTCTTACACAAGGCAACAAGGAGAAAGCGGTATGCAAGTCAACATCAGTGGACATCAGCTGGATGTGACCGACGCCCTGCGTGACTATATCGGCGAGAAACTGGGCCGACTGGAACGCCACTTCGACAAGATCACCAACGTACAGGTGACCATGGAGGTCGAAAAACTCAAGCAGAAGATCGAAGCCACCCTGCACATCGCTGGCGGCGAAGTCGTCGCCAACGCCGAGCACCAGGACATGTACGCTGCCATCGACCTGTTGGCCGATAAACTCGACCGTCAACTCATCAAGCACAAGGAAAAGCAGCTAGAACGCCTGCAAGGCGCCACGGCCCGCTGACATTCCCTATCCATGATCCGACTTGAAAATATCCTGACCCCCGGCCGTTCCCTAGTGAACGTGCCGGGCGGCAGCAAGAAACGCGTGCTCGAACAGATCGCCAATGTGGTTGCACGCGATCTGCCCGACCTGGATGCCCAGGACATCTTCGAAAGCCTCATCGCCCGCGAGAAGCTCGGCTCTACCGGCTTCGGCAACGGCATTGCCATTCCCCACTGCCGCCTGGCCGGCTGCAGTGCCCCGATCAGTGCTGTCCTGCACCTGGAGACGGCAGTCGACTTCGACGCCATCGACGGCGTGCCAGTCGATCTGCTGTTCGTGCTTCTGGTGCCGGAGGCGGCAACCGATGCGCATCTCGAACTGCTGCGCCAGATAGCCAGCATGCTCGATCGCCAGGATGTACGTGAACGTCTGCGCCAGGCCAACAGCGGCGAAGATCTCTACCAGGTCGTCGTGGACATTCAGAACGGTCAATAAACATGCGCCTGATCATCGTCAGCGGTCGCTCGGGCTCGGGCAAGAGCACCGCCCTCGATGTACTTGAGGACAACGGTTTCTACTGCATCGACAACCTGCCGGCCGGCCTTCTGCCGGATCTTGCCGAGCGCTTCCTGCCGCATAGCGACATGCTGCTGCCGCAGGTGGCCGTATCCATCGATGCGCGCAACCTGCTGAGCCAGCTCAAGCGCTTCCCGGAACTGCTCGATGAAGTGCGCAAGCGCAGTATCCATTGCGACGTGCTGTATCTCGATGCCGAAGACGAAACGCTGCTCAAGCGTTTTTCCGAAACGCGCAGACGACACCCGCTGACCAACGACAATCGTTCGCTGGCCGAGGCCATTGCCTACGAAAGCCAGCTGCTGGCACCGATCACCGATCGTGCCGATCTGAAGATCGATACCACCCGACTGAATCTCTACCAGCTGCGCGATACGCTCAAGCTACGTCTGCTGGGCCAGACGCAGACTGGCACCGCCTTTCTGGTCGAGTCCTTCGGTTTCAAACGTGGCATGCCAGTGGATGCTGACCTGGTGTTCGATGCGCGCTGCTTGCCCAATCCGTACTGGAAACCGGAACTGCGCGATCATTCCGGGCTGGATCAACCGGTGATCGACTATCTGGCCGCGCAACCGGAGGTCGAAGAGATGTATCAGGACATCCTCGTCTACCTGGAAAAATGGCTGCCACGCTTCGCCGCCAGCAACCGCGCCTATGTCACCATCGCCATTGGCTGCACGGGTGGCCACCACCGCTCGGTGTACCTGGCCAACCGCCTGAGCCAGGCACTCAAAGACTCGCTGAAGAACGTCCAGGTGCGTCACCGCGACCTCAGCTAAGGAATCCTGCCGCGATGCCAGCACGTGAAATCACCATCATCAACAAACTTGGCCTGCATGCCCGTGCTGCAGCGAAGTTCGTCGGCGTAGCGAGCACCTACCCCTGCCTGGTGCGCATCGGCCGCAGCGCCGAAAGCCTGGTAGACGGCAAGAGCATCATGGCGGTGATGATGCTGGCCGCCGGCAAGGGCACCAACGTGCACCTGCTTACCGAAGGCGAACAGGATCACGAAGCTCTCGATGCACTGGTTGCGTTGATCGAGAACTACTTTGACGAAGGCGAGTAGCATCACCCCACGAACGAAAAGGCCACCCGCGGGTGGCCTTTTCGTTTCTAGCAGCCTCAGCTACCAGCGACCGTCATCTTCTCGATCAGCACCGAGCCGGTGCAGATATTGCCGCGCCGTTCCAGATCACGCCCGACCGCGACGATCTGGCGGAACATGTCGCGCAGGTTGCCGGCAATGGTCACCTCCTGCACAGAGAACTGGATTTCACCGTTCTCCACCCAGAAGCCCGCCGCGCCACGGGAATAGTCGCCGGTAACCAGGTTCAAGCCCTGCCCCATCAATTCGGTGACCAGCAGGCCACGGCCCATGCGGCGAATCAGCGCCTGCTGATCCTCATCGCCATGGGTGACGAACAGGTTGTGCACACCACCGGAGTTGGCGGTGCTCGGCAAACCCAGCTTGCGCCCGGAATAGGTGCCGAGCACATAGGACACCAGTTCGCCCTTCTCCACGAACGGCTTGGCGTAGGTGGCCAGGCCATCACCGTCGAAGGTGGCACTGCCGAGTGCGCGCGGCAGGTGCGGACGCTCGTCGAGGCTCAGCCATTCGGGGAACAGCCGCTGACCAAGGGCGCCTTCGAGAAAGGAGGACTGGCGATACAGGTTGCCACCCGAAATCGCCGCCAGCAAATGGCTGAACAACCCACCGGCCAGCTCGGCGGCGAACAGCACCGGCACTTCGCAGGTCGGCACCGGGCGCGCACCAAGACGGCTGACCGCACGCTCGGCGGCGCGCTGGCCGATACCCTTGGCATCGGCCAGCAGTTCACCCTGGCGATTGACGTCGTACCAGTAGTCGCGCTGCATCTGCCCTTCACCCTCGGCGATCATCACGCAGCTCAGGCTGTGGCGGGTGCTGGCGTAACCGCCGACGAACCCGTGACTGTTGCCATACACACGGCAACCCTGATGGGTATTGAGGCTGGTGCCATCGGCGTTCTTGATCCGCGCGTCAGCCGCGAAAGCCGCAGCCTCACAGAGCAGCGCCTGCTCCACCGCCTGCTCCGGGGTGATCGACCAGGGGTGGTAGAGATCCAGCTCAGGCAGCTCACGGGCCATCAGCGCAGCATCGGCCAGGCCGGCGCATTCGTCCTCGCTGGTATGTTTGGCAATCGCCAGGGCTGCCGCCACGGTCTCGCGAATGGCCTCGCTACCGGTGGCCGAGGTGCTGGCCGAGCCCTTGCGTTGGCCAACGTACAGGGTGATACCGAAACCCTGGTCGCGATTGAATTCGACGGTCTCCACTTCGCCCTGGCGCACCGTGGTGGAGAGCCCCTGACCAGCCGAGACCGCGACCTCGCAGGCACTGGCGCCCTGGCGCCTGGCCTCGGCGAGAATTGCCTCCACCTGCTCTTGCAGTGCTGGCAAGGCCTGCGGCCCGATGCGTTCTACTTCACTCATAACCACTCCCGATTCTCTTGGCGCAGGCACTTTCTGTACGAAATCCAAGGCCTGCTCTCGACTGCCCGCTGCGGGCCGGCAGTCACGGTTACTGCTATCATGGCGGCGTTTCCCTCTGGACCCACCCCATGTCTGATTCCTACGACGACTTCTCCCTGGAGAAGAGTAAATCCCAGGTCAAACGCGAACTACATGCTCTGCAGGAGCTTGGCGAGCGACTGACCACGCTCAAGGCGGATCTGCTGGCCAAGATGCCGCTGACCGATGCCTTACGCCGCGCGCTCGCCGAAGCGCCGAAACATACCGCCAATGCCGCGCGTAAACGCCACATCCAGTTCATCGGCAAGCTGATGCGCGAACAGGATGTCGATGCGATCGTCGCCATGCTCGACCAGGTGGACAGCTCTACCCGCGAGTACAACGAACGCTTCCACGCTCTCGAACGCTGGCGCGACCGTCTGGTCGCCGAAGGCGACAGTGCGCTGGAGAGCTTCGTCGAGCTCTACCCCGACGCTGACGTCCAGCACCTGCGCGGCCTGGTTCGTCATGCTCAGCACGAAGCCGCGCGCAACAAGCCGCCGGCTGCGGCGCGCAAGGTGTTCAAGTACATCCGCGAGCTCGACGAAATCCACCGCGGATTGCGCTGACCGTAGGGTGCGCCATGCGCACCGACTCTTCGCCAGCCGCTGGTGAGCACGGCGCACCCTACTACTGTCGGCTCTACGCACCAGTGCCGCCGACGGTGATCGCGTCGATCTTCAGCGTCGGCTGACCGACACCGACCGGCACCGACTGACCATCCTTGCCGCACGTACCGACGCCACTGTCCAGCGCCAGATCATTGCCGACCATGGACACGCGACTCATGGCCTCCGGGCCATTGCCAATCAAGGTGGCGCCTTTGACCGGCGCCGTGATCTTGCCGTCCTCGATCAGGTAGGCCTCACTGGTGGAGAACACGAACTTGCCACTGGTGATGTCCACCTGGCCGCCGCCAAGGTTGGCGCAGTAGATGCCCTTCTTTACCGAACGGATGATTTCCTCAGGATCACTCTCGCCAGCCAGCATGTAGGTGTTGGTCATGCGCGGCATCGGCAGGTGCGCGTAGGACTCGCGACGCCCGTTGCCGGTGGCGGCCACGCCCATCAGGCGGGCATTGAGTTTGTCCTGCATGTAACCCTTGAGCACGCCGTTCTCGATCAACGTGGTGCACTGGGTCGGCGTGCCTTCGTCGTCGACACTCAGCGAACCGCGTCGTCCGGCCAGGGTGCCGTCGTCGACGATGGTGCAGAGGCTGGAAGCGACCTTCTGGCCGACCTGGCCGCTGTAGGCCGAACTGCCCTTGCGGTTGAAGTCACCCTCCAGGCCGTGGCCGACCGCTTCGTGCAGCAGCACGCCAGACCAGCCGGCGCCCATCACCACCGGCATGCTGCCAGCGGGGGCAGCGATGGCCTCCAGATTGACCAGCGCCTGGCGCAGTGCCTCACGGGCGTAGCCCATGGCGCGGTCTTCATCGAGAAAGTAGCGGTAATCGGTACGCCCGCCGCCGCCATGGCCACCGCGCTCGCGGCGGCCGTTCTGCTCGACGATGACGCTGACGTTGAAGCGCACCAGCGGGCGGATATCGGCGCTGAGGCTGCCGTCATGGGCGGCGACCAGGATACGATCCCAGACGCCGGCCAGGCTCACGGTGACCTGTTTGATACGTGGATCGAGCGCGCGCGTGGCGCGGTCGATGCGCTGCAGTAGCTCGACCTTCTCCGCACGGCTCATGACATCCAGCGGGTTGCCCTCGGCATACAGCTGGGTCACCTGCGGGCTGACGAAAGCCTGCACACGGCCCTGCTGGCCAGCACGCGAGATCGAACGCGCGGCCTGTGCGGCCTGCGTAAGCGCATCGAGGCTGATCGCGTTGCTGTAGGCAAAACCGGTCTTCTCGCCCGACTGGGCGCGCACACCAACGCCCTGATCGAGATTGAAGCTGCCCTCCTTGACGATGCCGTCCTCCAGTACCCAGGTTTCCGAAACCTGGCTTTGAAAGTACAGATCGGCGGCATCGATTCCCGGCCCAGCGACTTCGCCCAGCACGCTGCCGAGGCTATCGAGCGTCAGGTTACCGGGGGCAAGCAGATGCTCGCTGACGGATTGCAACATCGTGTTCATGGTCACTCCACAACGATCGGACGGGGTACGTCCGATGAAAAGATTCGGCGGTGCTGCTGCACCGGCATGCGTTGGCGAATGTTCGCCTGCTCGGCGGCATCGCGGGGAGCCAGCAAGGCCCCTTCACCCTGATCCTGCTCGACCAGCACCTGACCCCATGGGTCGATGATCGCCGAGTGGCCGAACGTCAGACGCTGACCGGGGTGCTCACCGCCCTGCCCGGCCGCCAGTACATAGCATTGGGTTTCGATGGCGCGGGCGCGGGTCAAGACCTGCCAATGCGCGGCACCGGTCACCGCAGTGAACGCTGCAGGCACGCTGATCAGCTCGGCGCCAGCTTCGCGCAGCGCACCGAACAGCTCAGGGAAGCGCAGGTCGTAACACACCGTCAGCCCCAGGCGCCCCACGGGTGTATCGGCCACCACGACGCGCTGGCCATGGGCGAAATCGTCGGACTCGCGATAACGGCCACGGTTGTCGGCCACGTCGACATCGAACAGATGCAGCTTGTCATAACGGGCCACACGCTCACCCTGATCATCGATCAGAAGTGAGCAGGCGTGCGGTTTGCCGTCGGCATCATCGTCCGGAGGCAGCGGCAAAGTGCCGGCCACTATCCATAAACTGAGGTCACGAGCAGCGCGTTTCAACCAGGGCAGGATCGGCCCCTCGCCCAATGCTTCGGCGCGACCGATGGCAGCCAGGTCGCGACGGCCCATGGCAGCGAAGTTCTCGGGCAGCACGGCGAGGCGCGCACCGCCCTGCGCGGCACGTTCCAGCATACGGCGAGCCAGACGCAGGTTGGTTTGCACGTCGTCCTGGCTAACCATCTGGATTACAGCGAAATTCATAGTGGCACTCATCGGTTCTCGGTCTTAGAGCCTGTTCAAAGTCTGCTGCGCGTCGGCCCTGCTACGTTAACAACAGGCTCGGACTGCTCATTTACAACTCGTAAAGTCGGACGCGACTCCGACCGGCCCTCGCCTGTCTTTGCCTTGCATGGCTCTAGCTCGCGAAACTTTGAAGAGGCTCTAACAGCGTACGCCAAGAGACTAGGTCATTGCGGTTTTTCGAAGGGCTTGTCGAAGCTGATCTGCGGGTCCTGCATCGGGCCCTTGACGTCGTACTGCACACTGGCGAAGCGGGCGACCTTGTCGCCAAGCAATTTGTCCACGACAAACAGCGCCCCGCCAATCGCCGGGGCGCCGACGATCAGCGCCGCCAGCGGCAGGTTGTTGGTCACCGGCAGGGTCACCAACAACTTGGCGTCGATGCGCTCGTTGTTCATGTCGAGATTGCCATTGAGTTCCAGATTGCTCGACGGTCCGCTCAGGGTGATCGGTTCATGCGTCACGAACAGGCCATTGGTCGCCTGCAGGTTGCCCTTGACCCGGTCGTAACTCAGCCCCTTGCCCAGCAGGTCGGAGAAGTCCAGACGTAGGCGGCGACCAATGGAGTTGAAGTTGAGCAGGCCGAACACGCGCAGCGCCTGGGCCGAGCCCTGCACTTCGACGAACTGACCTTTACGCAGCGAGGCGTCGAGATTGCCGGAGAAGCGCTTGAGCGAGAACCAGGCCGGCGAACCGGGCCAGCTGCCGTCGGCGTCCACACGGAAACTCTCACTGGTGACGCTCGGGGCGAAGTTCCAGGCCAGCAACACCTTGCTCAGCTCTTCGCCCTGCAGGCGCCCCTTGTACCAACTGCTGGTGTTGCCCGGCGTACCACGCCAACCGGCGCTGCCCCCAATCTTCAGCCCCTGCAGGTCGAGGTCGAGCTCCTCGAAGCGAACACCCTGTGCTTCGGGCCTGACCTTGAGCGACCAGGCGCCCAGCACCTTGTCACCGCGCTGCACGCGCTCAATGGCGATATCCAGCGCCGGAATCTGCCGAGGGTCGATATCGGCCAGAGGATCGGGCGCATCGCTGACTTTCGTCGCCTCAGGATCTGGCGCCGGCAACCGCACGTGCTGCAGATCGATACGAATAGGCACACCCTCGGCATCGGCCAGCAGCACACGCCCGGCTGCCAACTCGCTGTCGAGTTGCAAGGCCCAGTACCGCCCCTCTCGTGCCAGACCAAGCGTCAGCTGCTCGATCTCTTGACCAAAACCACGGAACCGCCCGATATCCAGCCGCGCGCTGCGAAACAGGCGCTGGCTGTCAGCATCCACCTTCACCGGATGTTGGGTGCCGAGCTGCTTCCAGGCATCCAGGTCCAGCTCATCCAGATGCCCACGCACACGTAAACCCTGACCGGGAGGCAGGCCGGCCGCACCGCCACCGAGCACCACCTCACCGCGTCCGTCAGCCAGCGCCCCCGGGGGCGCGGCCAGACTCAGGCTGGCCAGCTCGCCATAGTTCGCCCAGTAACGACGCTCGCGCCCGGAAAGGGTCATGCGCCAGTCGGCATCACGCTCCTGCTGCGCCGTCTTGCCGAAGGGCGCAGGCAGATTGATCGCCACACCGCGCAGATTGGAATCAACGCGCAGCTTGCTGTCATCGCCATCCAGGGTCAGGCGCAGTCGATAAGGCAGCAGTCCGCTGGCCGGCAACTTCTGCGGCCCGCCCAGCCACTGGCTGAGGGTATCGACCTGGACCTGTCCACGCAGATCGAACAACGTACGCGCCTGCCCACGCGCGCCCTCGGCGCGGATAGTGCCGCGCACCTGACGCCCGAGGACCTCGGCGCGAACGTCCGGCGCGCTCAACCCGGCTGCGCTATCGAAGCGAAACGCACCCTGCACCTTGCTCAGTTGCAAGGCGGGATTGGCCAGCTTGAGGCTCGCGCCCTCGGTGGCGAAGTCCACCACCACACCGGGCGGCTGCCCCTTCTGCAACGGAATATCCAGCTTCAGACGCCCGGCCAGAGGCCCTTCACCTTGCCAACCGGCAAAGATCCCCGCTGTGCCCAGAGGCGCTTCCTGCAGCAGCTTGATGGCGTCACTCAGGCTGCTCTGCACCTCGCCATCGAGCTCCAGGCGCGGTGGCTTGCCGTCATGCCGCAAGGGGATATTGGCTGTGACGTCATTGACCTGACTCTCCAGCAAACGCCCGCTCTGCAGGCGCACGCGCACTGCATCATCCTCGATCAGCACCTCGCCCACACCCTCACGCAGCGACGGCCAGCCGGGCTGGAACGCCAGCTCGGCATCCTTGACCTTGAAGAACAGGCTGAGGCTGCGCGCGCCCAATGGTGCGCCCTTGTTCAGCGAACCCTGATACTGGAAGTAACCCTCTTCGACGTGCCCCGCGCGGATCGCCGTCTTCAACCAATGATCGAGCTCAGCGCTCATGCCCGGCGCGCGGCTCGGCAGGTACTTCTCGGTGTAGGCCGCATCGCCGTCGCGCATGCCGACACGCAGGTCCATGTAGTCTTCAGCCTCGGGATCGCGCAACAGGCGGATGAGCATGTCACCGGCGACCTGCCCTTCCTCGCCATCCACGCGCATATAGGGGCTATACAGAGTCAGGCCGGTTTCACTCCAGTCCCAGCTCAACCGCGCCTGGGCATGGCGATATCGCCAGGGTTCGGGGAACAGTTGATCCAGATGCAGGGCGAAATTCTCGCTGTTCAGGCGCAGTTCGCCCCGGAACATATTGCCCGAGGCACTGCCACTGACGTTCTCGGCCGCCGGCGCACCGTGATAGGCCTGAATGCCCACCTTGTCCAGGTTCGCGGCGAACTGCAGGCGCTCGGCGCCTTCACGCTGCGGGTAGTAGTCGAGCAACAGGTTGTTGACAGCACCCACCGGAGCCAGCGCTACCAGCACATCGCGCGCTGCATCGGGCATCGGCACCAGCGCGTGAACCAACGGAAACCAGGCAGCGAGATCAAGCCGATCAGCCGTCAGCGCCCAGCGCTCGTCGGCTTCGCCCGTATCCTGCTGTTTCAGGTTCAGGTGCAGCTCGCCGATGCGCTGCTCACCATGGGTCAAGGCCAGGGAGTCGATCTGCGCCCGCACGCCCTGCTTGTCTTGCGTGAAGAAGGCGTTGAAGGCCAGGTCCTTGAGCGTCACCGCCTCATGCTTGGCCTGGCCGCCGGCCAGCTCGGGGGCATGCAGACGCAAGGCGCCTTTGTCCAAGGCCAGGCCACGGCCCTCCAGCCACAGCTCACCGCCGGCCTGCAAGCGCTGCACCTGCCAGTCGCCAAGCAGCGATTTGGGCAACCAGGTGGCCCAGTCGCTCTGCGGCAGGCTCAGATAGAGCTCGGACTGTGCCTCGCGCCAGGTCTTGGGCTGCATGCGCGTGCGCAGCCGCAGCGCCACAGGCTGACCATCAGGCAGCAGCAGGCGGCCGTCGAGGCGCTGACTGTTGCTGCCGTAACGCAGGCTCAGGTTGACGTAGCTGAGCAGCAGCGGCTCCTGATCGAGCGGCTGCAGCACCACACGACTGTCGAGCAGACTGATGCGGTGCACGATCTGCAACTGCTCCAGTAACTGCTCGACATTCAGCTCGGGGCCGCTGCGCTGTGGCAATCCTTGCAACTGCCAGCCACCTTCAGCGTTCTGCTGCACGTTCAATTGCAGGCCGTCGAATTGCAGGTGGGCGATGCGCGGCTGGCGTGCCAGCAGGCTAGCGCCCACATCCGGCACCAGTTGCACACGCTCCAGGCTCAGGCCTTGCTCTTCGTCACCCAGGTGCACGTCATGCGCCACCAGCACCGGGGCAAAACCCTGCCAATGACCTTCGAGGCGACCGATTCGTACCGGTACTCCCAGCTGCGCCGTGGCGCGATCTTCCAGTTCGAGCCGGTATTCGGCCACCAGCGGCACCAGCTCACGGCCCAGGCTGACGTAAAGCGCAGCCAGCACCAGCAAGGCGGCGCAAAGACCCAGGCCCCAGCGCAGCAACGCCGAAAACAGGCGCGCCAGGGCGTTCACCTCGACAGCTGGCGCGCTCAGAGCAGCACCACGTCGTACTGTTCCTGGGAATACATGGTTTCCACCTGGAACTTGATGGTACGTCCGATGAAGGCTTCCAGATCGGCGACGTTGCCTGACTCTTCATCGAGCAGGCGATCGACCACCTTCTGATTGGCCAGCACGCGATAGCTTTCCGCCTGGTAGGCGCGGGCCTCGCGCAGAATCTCGCGGAAGATCTCGTAGCAGATGGTTTCCGGCGTCTTCAACTTGCCGCGCCCCTGACAGGCGCTGCAGGGCTCGCAGAGGATCTGTTCGAGACTTTCGCGGGTACGCTTGCGGGTCATCTGCACCAGGCCGAGCTCAGTGATGCCGATGATGTTGGTCTTGGCATGATCACGCTCGAGCTGCTTCTCCAGGGTACGCAGCACCTGGCGCTGATGCTCCTCGTCCTCCATGTCGATGAAGTCGATGATGATGATGCCGCCCAGGTTGCGCAGACGCAGCTGACGGGCGATGGCCGTGGCCGCCTCGAGATTGGTCTTGAAGATGGTTTCTTCGAGGGTGCGATGGCCAACGAAGGCGCCGGTGTTGACGTCGATGGTGCTCATCGCTTCGGCGGGGTCGACCACCAGGTAGCCGCCGGACTTCAGCGGCACCTTGCGTTCCAGTGCGCGCTGGATTTCGTCCTCGACACCGTACAGGTCGAAGATCGGCCGCTCGCCAGGGTAGTGCTCGAGACGATCGGCAATCTCCGGCATCAATTCGGCGACGAACTGGGTAATTTTCTGGAAGGTTTCCCGCGAATCCACACGGATCTTCTCGGTCCGCGGGCTGACCAGGTCTCGCAGGGTACGCAGCGCCAGGGACAGATCCTCGTAGATCACCGTGGGTGCCTTGCAGTTCTGGATCTGCGCACCGATCTGATCCCAGAGGCGGCGCAGGTAGCGGATGTCGATCAGAATTTCATCAGCCCCGGCCCCTTCGGCAGCGGTACGCAGGATGAAGCCACCGGCTTCCTCGATACCCTCGGCGGCGACGCAATCGGCGACCACCTGCTTGAGGCGCTCGCGCTCTGCTTCGTCTTCGATCTTCAGGGAAATACCGACATGACTGGTGCGTGGCATGTACACCAGATAGCGCGAAGGGATCGACAACTGAGTGGTCAGACGCGCCCCCTTGCTGCCGATGGGGTCCTTGGTGACTTGCACCACCAGGCTCTGCCCTTCGTGGACCAGCGCGCTGATCGGCTCCACCGCAGTCCCCTCGCGGGTGGAAATCTCGGAAGCATGAATGAAGGCCGCACGCTCCAGGCCGATATCGACGAAAGCCGCCTGCATGCCAGGTAGTACGCGCACCACCTTGCCCTTGTAGATGTTGCCGACGATGCCGCGCTTCTGCGTGCGCTCGACGTGCACTTCCTGCAGCACGCCGTTTTCCACCACCGCCACGCGCGACTCCATCGGCGTGATATTGATCAGAATCTCTTCGCTCATGCATCCATCCTGGTGATCATGCCGGCCGGGCTACTGCACCGCCCCGCGGACTCAAGCTTTCGGGCACGCCAAAAAACTACCTATGCTGCCACCGCCAGGGTTCTTAGCGCGGCCCTTTCGCCGGCAACTGCCAGCAGGCGATACCGAACTCGCCAAGCAACTCGGCAGTTTCGCACAGCGGCAGACCGACCACTGCCGAATAGCTGCCCTGCAATTGGCTGACGAACACGGCTGCCAACCCCTGGATACCATAACTGCCCGCCTTGTCGCAGGGTTCGCCGCTGGCCCAGTACGCTTCGATTTCCGCCTCGCCGATGGGACGAAAGCTCACTTCGCTGCTGACCACTCGCGCCGCCTCGCGGCCATCACCGACCAACGCCACAGCCGTCAGCACCTGATGACTGCGCCCCGACAGGGCCTGAAGCATCGCGCGTGACTCGGCGAAGTCCGCCGGTTTGCCAAGAATACGTCCATCGAGCACCACAGCGGTATCGGCGCCCAACACCACGGCATCTTCACGCCCGCCCAAGGCGAGCAGACCGGCGCGCGCTTTTTCACGCGCCAGGCGTTCTACATAGGCTGCCGCCGGTTCGGCTGGCAATGGATTTTCATCTATCGAGGCGATTTGCGTGACGCAAGGCACAGCGATCTGGGCCAGCAATTCACGGCGACGGGGCGAGGCGGAGGCCAGAAACAGCTCGGCCATACGGGTATCTCCCTTGGCGAACCGCGGCCAGCCGTGCGGCAGGCCGCGTTCAGTTGACGTTGAGGCGCAGGTGCAGACCGCGCAGGATGGCGCAGATCCAGGGCCACAGCAGAGCGCTGACCAGTGCCGGCAGGACAAAGGCCAGGGTTGGCGGACGGCTACCGGTCAGGGCGTTGAGCCACAGCTGAACCAGCTGGGCAAGACCGAACACCACCATCAGCACCATGCTCTGTTGCCACATGGGGAACATGCGCAGGCGCTGATGCAGGCTCAGCACCAGAAAGGTGATCAGGGTGAGAATCAAGGCGTTCTGCCCGAGCAGCGTACCGAACAGTACGTCCTGCGCCAGGCCAAGAATCCAGGCGGTGGTCATGCCGACGCGATGCGGCAGGGCCAGCACCCAGTAGGTAAGGATCAATGCGACCCAAAGCGGGCGGCCGATCTGCATGAACTCGGGGAGCGGCGACACGCTGAGCAACAACCCGAGCGCCAGGCTCAGCCAGATCACCCAGCCATTACGGGGCAGTACGCCAGCCATCAGTTTGCCTCCTGTGCTGGGGCGTCTTCGGCCGATGCGTCGCTCTGCGCCGGCACCTGCTCGCCATTGCGTGCCTGCTCGGCTTCGCGGTCGGCAGCTTCCTGGGCCTCGGCGGAATCGTTGGCACGCTGCTCGGGAGTGCGCCGGTCGGAGAACACCAGCAGCAGGTAACGGCTGCGATTGAGTGCGGCAGTGGGTACGGCGCGGACGATGGCGAAGGGTTGGCCAGAGTCGTGAATCACTTCCTTGACCGTGGCCACCGGGTAACCGGCCGGGAAGCGCTGGCCCATGCCGGAGCTGACCAGCAGATCGCCCTCCTTGATATCAGCGGTGTCGGCAACGTGGCGCAACTCCAGGCGCTCCGGGTTGCCAGTGCCAACGGCGATGGCACGCAGACCGTTACGATTGACCTGCACCGGGATGCTGTGGGTGTTGTCGGTAAGCAACAGCACGCGCGAGGTGTAGGGCATGATCTCGACCACCTGGCCCATCAGACCTCGCGCATCAAGCACCGGCTGACCGAGGAACACGCCGTCCTTCTCGCCCTTGTCGATGAGGATGCGGTGGGTATAGGGGTTGGGATCGACGCCGATCAGCTCGCCGACCAGCACCTCCTCGTCCACCAGCGCGGCGGAGTTGAGCAGTTCGCGCAGACGCACGTTCTGCTCGGTCAGCGCTGCCAGCTTTTGCAGGCGACGCTGCAGCAGCAGAGCCTCGGCCTTGAGCTTCTCGTTCTCGGCCATCAGCTCGCTGCGCGAGGAAATCTGCTGAGTCGCCCCATCCCAGACGCGAACGGGCACATCGGCTAGCCAATAGAAGGGCGTGAGCACCAGCCCCATCTGGCTGCGCATCGGCTTCAGGGTCTCGAAGCGGGCATCGACCACCATCAGCACCGCCGACAGTACGGCAAATACCAACAGACGAATGCCCAGCGAGGGACCTTTGGCGAAGAGCGGCTTAATGACCTGCTCCTCGTGCGCCACAGGGGCGGAAAGCGCGCGAATTCATGCGAAAGGCAAACCGGTCAGGCGAAGGTTGGGCCGAGTGTACTGCAATGCTCGAATATGCGCGTGCCGCCCGGAGGCGGCACGGCAGGCACGCGGAGTGAACCTTACTCGGTGGAGAGCAGATCCATGGCGTGGCGGTCCATCATTTCCAGGGCCTTGCCGCCGCCACGGGCGACGCAGGTCAGCGGGTCCTCGGCAACGATCACCGGCAGACCGGTTTCCTGGCTCAGCAGCTTGTCCAGATCACGCAGCAGTGCACCACCACCGGTCAGCACCAGGCCACGCTCGGCGATGTCCGAGGCCAGCTCGGGCGGCGATTGCTCCAGCGCGCTCTTGACCGCCTGGACGATGGTCGCCAGAGATTCCTGCAGCGCTTCGAGCACTTCGTTGGAATTCAGGGTGAAGCTGCGCGGTACGCCCTCGGCCAGGTTACGGCCGCGTACGTCGACTTCACGAATCTCGCCGCCCGGATAGGCGGTGCCGATTTCCTGCTTGATACGTTCAGCGGTGCCTTCACCGATCAGCGAACCGTAGTTGCGGCGCACGTAGGTGATGATGGCTTCGTCGAAACGGTCGCCGCCGACACGGACGGATTCGGCGTAAACCACACCATTCAGGGAAATCAGGGCGATCTCGGTGGTACCGCCGCCGATATCGACGACCATCGAACCGCGCGCCTCTTCGACCGGCAGGCCGGCACCGATGGCAGCGGCCATCGGCTCTTCGATCAGGAACACTTCACGGGCACCGGCGCCCAGAGCGGATTCACGAATAGCGCGACGCTCGACCTGGGTCGATTTGCACGGCACGCAGATCAGCACGCGCGGCGAAGGCTGCAGGAAGCTGTTCTCGTGAACCTTGTTGATGAAGTACTGCAGCATCTTCTCGCAGACGCTGAAGTCGGCGATCACGCCGTCTTTCATCGGGCGAATCGCGGAGATGTTGCCGGGCGTCCGGCCGAGCATGCGCTTGGCCTCGGTGCCGACAGCCACGACGCTCTTCTGGTTGCCATGGGTACGGATGGCGACCACGGACGGCTCATTCAGGACGATACCGCGCTCGCGCACATAAATAAGGGTATTGGCAGTGCCCAGGTCGATCGACAGATCGCTGGAAAACATGCCACGCAGTTTCTTGAACATTAGGAAGGGACCCTAGGCAACGCGTGGGTGAAGGCCAGGCGCGGAAAACGCGCAGGTAAAAAGTGCGGCAAACTCTAACAACGGCAGGGATTTTGAGCAAGGCGGCAATATGGTAGATTGCCTGTTTTTCCGGGCCTTGTAGCTGCACATCGCGGCCTTTGACCGCTGGCTCGCGACATACGTTCCCTGCAGCCGCTCACTGATGCCCCTCTGTCACACTTCCACTGGAGAACCCCCGATGGCGCTTGAACGCTCCGAGGTGGAAAAAATCGCCCACCTGGCCCGCTTGGGTCTGAATGAAGGCGATATTCCGCAAACCACCGAGACCCTGAACAGCATTCTCGGCCTGATCGACCAGATGCAGGCCGTCGACACCCAGGGTATCGAACCCCTGGCCCACCCGCTGGAAGCCACCCAGCGCCTGCGTGCCGACGTGGTCAACGAGAGCAACCAGCGCGACGCCTACCAGGCCATCGCCCCGGCCGTGGAAAACGGCCTGTACCTCGTGCCGAAAGTCATCGAATAAAGGAAAGGGCTCGACATGCATCAATTGACCCTGGCCGAGATCGCCCGTGGCCTCGCCGACAAGCAATTCTCTGCCGAAGAACTGAGCCGTAGCCTGCTGGCGCGTATCGCGCAGCTCGACCCGCAGCTCAACAGCTTCATCACCGTCACCGAAGACCTTGCGCTGGAACAAGCCAAAGCCGCCGACGCCCGTCGCGCTGCCGGCGAAAACAGCCCGCTGCTCGGCGCACCGATCGCCCACAAGGACCTGTTCTGCACCAACGGCGTGCTGACGTCCTGTGGCTCGAAGATCCTCACCGGTTTCAAGGCGCCCTATGACGCCACCGTGGTGGAGAAACTCAAGGCCGCCGGCACCGTCACCCTGGGCAAGCTGAACATGGACGAATTCGCCATGGGCTCGGCCAACGAATCCAGCCACTACGGCCCGGTGAAGAACCCTTGGGACACCAGCCGCGTACCGGGCGGTTCTTCGGGCGGCTCGGCTGCCGCCGTAGCCGCACGCCTGCTGCCGGCTGCCACCGGCACCGATACCGGCGGCTCGATCCGCCAGCCGGCTGCGCTGACCAACCTCACCGGCATCAAACCCACCTACGGCCGCGTCTCGCGCTGGGGCATGATCGCCTACGCCTCCAGCCTCGATCAGGGCGGCCCGCTGGCCCGTACCGCCGAGGACTGCGCCCTGCTGCTCGGCGCCATGGCCGGTTTCGACAGCAAGGATTCCACCAGTGTCGACCAGCCGGTCGATGACTACCTGGCCTCCCTCGCCCAGCCACTGGCAGGCCTGCGTATCGGCCTGCCGAAGGAATACTTCGGTGCAGGTCTGGACGCGCGTATCGGCGAGAAGGTGATGGCCGTGGTCGAAGAGCTGAAAAAGCTCGGCGCCACCGTCAAGGACATCAGCCTGCCGAACATGCAGCACGCGATCCCCGCCTACTACGTGATCGCGCCGGCCGAGGCCAGCTCCAACCTGTCGCGTTTCGACGGCGTACGCTTCGGCTACCGCTGCGAGAACCCGAAAGACCTGCAGGATCTGTACAAGCGCTCGCGCGGTGAAGGCTTCGGTGCCGAGGTCAAACGGCGCATCATGGTCGGCACCTACGCGCTGTCCGCCGGCTACTACGACGCCTACTACATCAAGGCCCAGCAGATTCGCCGACTGATCAAGAACGACTTCGTCGCAGCCTTCAAGGACGTCGACGTGATCCTCGGTCCGACCACGCCGAACCTGGCCTGGAAACTCGGCGAGAAGAACGCAGACCCGGTGTCTGCCTACCTGGAAGACATCTACACCATCACCGCCAACCTGGCCGGCATCCCCGGCCTGTCGATGCCGGCCGGTTTCGTCGATGGTCTGCCGGTGGGCTTGCAGTTGCTCGGCAACTACTTCCAGGAAGGTCGTCTGCTGAATGTCGCGCACCAGTACCAACAGGTCAGCGACTGGCATAAAGCGACGCCCGCAGGATTCTGAGACAGCCCTCCCCTCTTCCCTTCTCGTTCATGACGAGTGGGAGAGGGGCCGGGGGAAAGGGTATGGCCCGCCACCCTCTCCCCAACCCTCTCCCGTAAGCGGGAGAGGGGGCAGACCGCAAAACATTTGAGGGATATTGAACATGCAATGGGAAACCGTGATCGGGCTCGAGATTCATGCTCAGCTCAGCACCCAATCGAAGATTTTCTCGGCCAGCGCCACCACCTTTGGCGCCGAGCCCAACACCCAGGCCAGCCTGGTCGACCTCGGCATGCCCGGCACCCTGCCGGTACTGAACGCCGAAGCTGTGCGCATGGCCTGCCAGTTCGGCCTGGCCATCGACGCCGAGATCGCCGAACGTAACGTCTTCGCGCGCAAGAACTACTTTTACCCGGACTTGCCCAAGGGCTACCAGACCAGCCAGATGGACCAACCCATCGTTGGCAAGGGCTTCCTCGACATCACCCTGGAAGACGGCACCGTCAAGCGCATCGGCATTACCCGCGCGCACCTGGAAGAAGACGCCGGCAAGAGCCTGCACGAAGACTTCCACGGCATGAGCGGCATCGACCTGAACCGCGCCGGCACACCGCTGCTGGAGATCGTCTCCGAACCGGACATTCGTTCGGCCAAGGAAGCCGTGGCCTACGTGAAGGCGATCCATGCGCTGGTGCGTTACCTCGGCATCTGCGACGGCAACATGGCCGAAGGCTCGCTGCGCTGCGACTGCAACGTCTCCGTGCGCCCAGTCGGTCAGGCGGAATTCGGCACCCGCGCCGAGATCAAGAACGTCAACTCCTTCCGCTTCATCGAAAAGGCCATCAATCACGAAGTGCAGCGTCAGATCGAGCTGATCGAGGACGGCGGCAAGGTGGTGCAGGAAACCCGCCTGTACGATCCGAACAAGGATCAGACCCGCTCCATGCGCAGCAAGGAAGAAGCCAACGACTACCGTTACTTCCCCTGCCCGGACCTGCTGCCGGTGGTGATCGAACGCAGCTTCCTCGACGAACTGCGCACTGGCCTGCCCGAACTGCCGCCGCAGAAACGCGAGCGCTTCGAGAGCCAGTTCGGCCTGTCCACCTACGACGCCAGCGTGCTGAGTGCCAGCCGCGAGCTGGCCGACTACTTCGAAGTGGTCGAGAAGACCTGCGGCGATGCCAAGCTGTCGGCCAACTGGGTGATGGGCGAGCTGTCCAGCCTGCTCAACAAGGAAGGCCTGGAGATCGAGCAGTCGCCAGTGTCCGCCGAGCAACTGGGCAGCCTGATCCTGCGCATCAAGGACAACACCATCAGCGGCAAGATCGCCAAGATGGTCTTCGAGGCCCTGGCTGCCGGTGAAGGCGCTAGCGCTGACGAGATCATCGAGAAGAAGGGCCTCAAACAGGTCACCGATTCCGGCGCCATCGAAGCCATGCTCGATGAAGTGCTGGCTGCCAACGCTGAGCAGGTCGAGCAATACCGCGCCAGCGACGAAGCCAAGCGCGGCAAGATGTTCGGCTTCTTCGTCGGCCAGGCCATGAAGGCCTCCAAGGGCAAGGCCAACCCGGGGCAAGTGAACGAACTGCTGAAGAAGAAGCTCGAAGGCTGAGCCAGGCCGGCTCGCTTACGCTAGCTGCAATGACGCCGGGCTCGCCCGGCGTTTTTCATGGAGACCACGAACATGACGATGCATAGCCCGGATGCAATCCGGGAACCTTTGCTACCCCGGATTACATTCGGGCTACAGGCCTGTGCACTGCTCGGAGCGCTCGCCCTGCTCGGCGGCTGCTCCACCTTAGGCGGCGGCTCAGACAGCAGCGAAACCGGCAAGGCCTCCTATTACGGCGACCGCCACCACGGCCAGCGTACCGCCAGCGGCGAACGCTTCGATCAGAACGCGCTGACCGCTGCTCATCGCACCCTGCCCTTCGGCACGCGGGTACGGGTCACCAACCTGAACAACGAGCGCAGCGTGGTGCTGCGCATCAACGACCGCGGCCCCTTCGTGCGCGGTCGCGTCATCGACGTTTCCCGCGCCGCCGCCGTGCGCCTCGACATGCTGCGCGCAGGCGTGGTGCCGGTCAGGGTCGAGACGCTGGACTGAGGAACAATTGGCAACAAAATCTTTCTGCCGCCCCTGGCGGCCAAAAACGCCATCGCTACACTAGCCGCACTTTTTTCGGAGCTACCCTGCAATGACCCTGATGACCTATGTCTACCTGATCGCCGGCCTGGTGCTGCTGGTTGCCGGCGCCGAGGTATTGGTACGCGGCGCCGCCAAGCTGGCCGCACAGTTCGGCATTCCACCACTGGTGATCGGCCTGACCGTGGTGGCCTTCGGCACCAGTGCGCCGGAAACGGCGGTCAGCGTGCAATCGGCCTTCAACGGCAGCGGCGACCTGGCCATCGGTAACGTGATCGGCAGCAACATCGCCAACGTTCTGCTGATTCTGGGCGTGACCGCCCTGGTCGCACCGCTGGTCGTCTCGCGCCAGCTCATTCGCCTCGATGTGCCGATCATGATCGGCGCCAGCCTGGTGGTCTACGCCCTGGCCTGGGACGGCGCGCTGAGCCGTTTCGATGGCGCTTTGCTGTTCGCCAGCGTGCTGGCTTACACCGGCTTCCTGATCTATGGCGCGCGCAAGGACAAGGGCGGCGACGATGACGAATTCGCCAAGGAATTCGGGCTCGACGAGGCGCCCAAGCCTTATGCCTGGGCGATCAACCTCGGCCTGATCATCGCCGGCCTGGTGCTGCTGGTGGTGGGTTCCAACTTCCTGGTCGAAGGCGCCGTGCAACTGGCGCGCGCATTGGGCCTGTCCGAGCTGGTGATCGGCCTGACCGTGATCGCCATCGGCACCTCACTGCCGGAGCTGGCCACCTCGATCATCGCGGCGTTCAAGGGCGAGCGCGACATCGCCGTGGGCAATATCGTCGGCAGCAACATCTTCAACCTGCTCTGCGTACTGGGCCTGGCCTCTCTGGTTTCGCCGGCAGCCATTCCAGTGGCCGCCAATGCGCTGGCTTTCGACTTCCCGGTAATGATCGCGGTGGCCGTGGCCTGCCTGCCGATCTTCTTCAGCGGCTATCGCATCAATCGCTGGGAAGGCCTGCTGTTCCTTGGCTACTACGTGGCCTACACCCTCTATCTGGTGATGTTCAGCACGGGCCGCCCGCTGGCTCAGACCTTTGGTGACGCGATGATCGGCTACGCACTGCCGCTTACCGCCATCACCCTGGTGATCATCGCCGGGCGTGCCTGGCACAGACAGCGTGGCGAGCAGGTGTGAGCATGAGCGACAACCATGATCGTGGCGTGCAGGTGCGCCGTGAGGTGATGGGCGACGCGTTCGTCGATCGCGCCCTGGGCAACGCCACCGAGTTCACCCAGCCACTGCAGGATTTCGTCAACGAGCATGCCTGGGGCGGCGTGTGGACGCGCAGCGGCCTGCCGCGTGCGACCCGCAGCCTGATCACCCTGGCCGCGTTGACCGCGCTGAAATGCCCGCAGGAACTCAAAGGCCATGTGCGCGGCGCACTGAACAACGGCTGCACCGTCGAGGAAATTCGCGAAACCCTGCTGCACTGCGCGGTGTATGCCGGCGTACCGGCCAGCATCGATGCCTTCCGCGCTGCACAGGAAGTGATCGACGAGTACCAGAACAACACCCGTTCGTAGGGTGTGCTGTGCGCACCAACCATCACCGCCATCGGTGCGCACGGCGCACCCTACGGCGCCCTCCCCTAGATCCAGCCCCCCCACTGCAGCAATAGCAGACCGATATTGGTGGTGACCACCGCCGCCAGGGTGGTGATGACAATGATGGCCGCCGCCAGCTCATGGTTGGCGCCCACCGCGCGGGCCATGACGAAACTGGCCGCCGCCGTCGGGCTGGCGAAGTAGAGAAAAAGGATCGCCAGATCCGCTCCGCGAAAGCCCAATAGCCAAGCGCCGGAAGTGCTCAGCAGCGGCAGCCAGACCATCTTCATCATCCCTGAACCGATGGCCGTGCCGCTGCTGCGGCGCAACGACGCCAGACTCAGGGTGCCGCCAATGCAGATCAGCGCCAGCGGCAGGGTCATCTGCGCGAAGTACTCGGCCGAGGTCAGGAACCACTGCGGCAGCGGGATTTTCCAGTAGGCAATCGGCACCGCCAGCAGCACGCCAATGATCATCGGGTTGGTCACGATGCTGCGCGCTATGGCCTTGGCGCCGGGTTTCACGCCTGGGCTGTAGATGGCCAGAACCACCGCCGAAAGCGCGTTGTAGCAAAGGATCACCAGTGCGGCGAGCAGCGAACCGACCGACAGGCCATAGTCGCCGTACATGCTGGTCGCCAGCGCCAGACCGACGATACCGTTGTTGCCACGGAAGGCGCCCTGGGTGTAGATGCCACGATCCTCGAACGGCACCCGCCAGATCGCCCAGGCCCAGGCGACGAAGAACGACGCAGTAGTGGCCAGAAAGAAGTAGCTCAGCAACTGCGGCTGCATGGCCGTATCCAGGTCAGCCTTGACCACACCGAGAAACAGCAGGGTCGGCATGGTGCCGCGAAACACCAGGCTCGAAGCAGTGTCGATGAAGGGCGTATCGATCCAGCGCAGGCGCTTGAGCGCCACGCCGAGAAACAGCATGGCGAACACGGGCGCGGTGATGGCAAGGGTTTGTGCAGCGACGGCGAGCATGACGACACCAGCAGGTTGTCTGACGACCTATGTTAGCTGGCTAAGCATTTATCTGCTATGGGCAAAGTCCGCCAATGCCCGCTCGCGCAGGACGGCTGGGCGGCATTCCGCTTCAGCCGCAATTAGGCCATGAACCAAACGCTTCGCGGCTAAAGCCGCTCCTACGAAAAGCGCGATCCGCGCAGCACACCCGATATGCTGCAGCACATCAGCGGCGAACCGGGCGCTTCTGCAACTTGCGCTGCAGGGTGCGGCGATGCATGCCCAGGGCACGGGCAGTGGCGGAGATGTTGCCTTCATGCTCGGCCAGCACGCGCTGGATGTGTTCCCACTGCAGACGGTCCACCGACATCGGGTTTTCCGGCACCAGACTGTCGAGGTCGGCGTGTTCGGAAAGCAGTGCGGTGAGCACATCGTCGGCATCGGCCGGCTTGCACAGGTAGTTGGCCGCACCACGCTTGATCGCCTCGACGGCGGTGGCGATGCTCGAATAACCGGTGAGGATCACCACACGCATCTCGGCGTCCAGCTCCAGCAACTTGGGCAGCAGCACCAGACCGGAGTCGCCCTCCATCTTCAGGTCGACCACGGCGTAATCCGGCAGGTCGTCCTTGGCCAGGGCCAGGCCTTCTTCGGCGCTGGAGGCGGTAGACACACGCAGACCACGACGACTCATGGCGCGCGCCATCACGCGGGTAAAGGTGGGATCGTCATCGACCAATAGCAGATGGGGCTGCTCTTCGCCTTCGAACAGGGACTCGTCGCTCATGCTGGGTTTTCCTTGTCAGGCCACGCCATAGGCTCGCGGCAACTTCAATTCGGTGAGGGTGCCGCCTTCTTCATGGTTATACAACTTAACCGTGCCACCAGCACGGGTCACGCTGGCCTGGCTGAGAAACAGTCCCAGGCCGAAGCCCTTGCCCTTGGTGGTGAAGAAGGGGCGCCCAAGCTGCTCGGCGATGGCCAGCGGCACACCTGCACCATGGTCGCGGATGCTCAGGCGCAGCCACTGGTGGTCCCAGTCCAGGCGAATGTCGAGTTTGTCCGGGCAGGCATCGGCAGCGTTGTTGAGCAGATTGAGCAGGGCCTGGGTGAGATCGGCCGGCGGCATGATGCGCGGCGGCGTGCCACGGCCCAGACACTGATAGCGGTAGCTGGCCTCAGGACGCATCAGGTGCCAGCGATTGAGGGTCGTTTCCAGCCATTCGACACAGGACTGCTCCACCACCGCCTGGCGCCGATCATTCTCGGCGGCACGCACCAGTTGCTGCAGGGTGTACTTGCACAGCTTGACCTGCTCCTGCAGCAGGGCCAGGTCATCCTGCAGCGCCGGCTTGTCGCGATACTCCTGACGCAGCTCCTTGAGCAGCACGCTCATGGTGCCCAGCGGCGTACCCAGTTCATGGGCGGCGCCCGCAGCCTGAGTGGCCACAGCCAGCAGTTGCTGGTCGCGCAGACTTTCCTCGCGGCGCTCGGCGCGCAGCTCATCCTGGCGGCGCAGCTCCTCGGCCATCTTGGCAACGAAGAACGTGATCAGCGCAGCAGACAGGGCAAAGCTCAGCCACATGCCGTAGACCAGCAGGCTCTCACGCGCCGCGGGCAGCTCGAGCGGATGGGTCCACACCAGCAGCAGGGTGTAACCGGCCAACGCCAGGCCGGCCAGGACGATGGTGAACATCCAGGGTAGCGTTGCCGCTGCAATGGTCAGCGGCACCAGATAATAGGAAACGAAGGGGTTGGTCGAACCACCCGAGTAATACAGCAGCACGCTGTGGATGATCAGGTCGCAGCCCAGCTGCACGGCGTACTCGACCTCGGTCACCGGCCAGGGGCCACGCAGGCGCACGGCCGTACCCAGGCACAACAGCAGAGAAACGCCAAGGGTGACCGATAATTGCAGCCAGGGTAGCGGTAGCATGCCCGACTTGTAGGCGAGACCGACCGAGCCTGCCTGAGCGGCCAGCACCAGAATACGGATAAGGGTCAGCCGCCAGAGGTTCTGGCGACTGGCGGAGAGTAACTGCACGGGTTCGAGCATGGCGACTCCATTGGTTGCGCCGAGTATAACCAAGCTTGGCGCGGCCCTCCGCCGCTGCGGCAACCGGACGCACACTTCGCCGCAGCCCACTCGGTGGGCAGGATGAAAAAAATTGCACGGCATTAACCCGGATCGCGACTCGCCTTCGTCTAACCTCGGGAACGGGCTTGCCACGAGCGGCCCCGAATGATGAAAGCCGGCAGCATGCCCTCCCTCATCCGGCGCTTCGCGCCACCTTGATCCACAGGGATGTGGTGAATGCAGAACTCCCGCCGGGAGCGGGAGCTGCCTCCCGGAGGGAGAAGGGCATCAATGAGGGCGTCGCTACGCGACTTTCACGCTAAACGGCCACAAGGCCATCGAAAAAGGAACCGCACCATGCGCACCATGACCCGTATCGCCACCGCCCTCGCCCTCACCGCCGCCAGCCTGGCCAGCACCGGCCTGCTGGCCGCCGAGGCGCGTTACAACCAGATCGCCCTGCGCGCCGAGGTCAATCAGGAAGTGGCGCACGATCTGATGCACGTCACCCTCTATACCGAAGCGCAGCACAGCGACCCGGCCAAACTGGCCGCCGAGATCACCACTACCCTCAACAAGACGCTGGAGCAGGTCCGCCAGGTCAAGGGCGTGGCAGTCAAACTCGGCAGCCGCAACAGCTACCCGGTGTATGACGACAAGGGCCAGAAGATCACCGCCTGGCGCGAGCGCGCCGAGGTGCGTCTGGAAAGCGCTGACTTCGCCCGCCTGTCCACCCTCACCGGTGAATTGCTGCAATCGATGAAGATGGCCGGCATGGATTTCAGCATCGCCACCGACACCCGCAAGACCCGTGAAGATGCCATGCTCAAAGACGCCGTGAATGCCTTCAAGGCGCGCGCGCAACTGACCACCGAAGCGCTTGGCGGCAAGGGCTACAAGCTGGTCAGCCTGAACCTCAACACCGGTGGTTTCCAGCCGCCAATGGCCATGCGCAACTTCGAAGCCAAGGGCATGGCGATGATGGATTCTGCCCCCACACCGCAAATCGAAGCCGGTACCAGCCAGGTCACGGTCAGTGCCGACGGCGTCATCGAAGTGCAGATGCCCTGAACCTCGCTCCGCAACAAAGCAGCGCCGTTATCGTCAGATAACGGCGTTTCGCCATCTTTTCCCTGCAAAATTTTCATAAATGCGACAGCAAATTACAGCGCTGTAGCGCTAACCATTTTCCGCGCGGCAACCCCCTTGCCTCGGGCACAAGGCCTGCATAGTTTCGGCGGTGGTCTCCACAAGAGGCTCCTCAAGGACCACAACCACAACAACGATGAGGTCAAGATGCGCAAGAACGCCATTCTCCAGGCTTTACTCACCGCTGGGCTGATCGCCAGCGCTCCCCTCGCCAGCGCCGCCAACCTGGTGTTCTGCTCCGAAGGCAGCCCTGCCGGTTTCGACCCAGGCCTTTACACCACCGGCACCGACTTCGACGCCGCTGCAGAAACCATCTTCAACCGCCTGACCCAGTTCGAGCGCGGCGGCACCAAGGTCGAGCCCGGCCTGGCAGAAAGCTGGGAGGTGTCCGACGACGGTCTGACCTACACCTTCAAACTGCGCCCCGGGGTGAAGTTCCACACCACCGAATACTTCAAGCCCAGCCGCGAATTCAGTGCCGACGACGTGCTGTTCACCTTCGGCCGCATGCTCGACAAGGAGCATCCGTTCCGCAAGGCGTACCCTACCGAGTTTCCCTACTTCACCGACATGGGCATGGACAGCAACATCGCCAAGCTGGAAAAGCTCGATGACATGACCGTGCGCTTCACCCTCAACGACGTGGACGCCGCCTTCGTGCAGAACCTGGCGATGAGCTTCGCTTCGATCCAGTCCGCCGAGTACGCCGACCAGTTGCTCAAGGCCGGCAAGGCCGCCGACATCAATCAGAAACCCGTCGGCACCGGCCCCTTCGTATTCAGCCGCTATCAGAAGGACGCGGTGATCCGCTACAAGGGCAACCAGGACTACTGGAAGCCCGATGACGTGCAGATCGACAACCTGATTTTCGCCATCAACACCGACTCGTCCGTACGCATGCAGAAGCTCAAGGCCGGCGAATGCCACGTCACCCTGTTCCCGCGTCCGGCCGACATCGAGGCACTGCAGAAGGACGCCAAGTTGCAGATGCCCGAACAGGCCGGCTTCAACGTCGGCTACATCGCCTACAACGTCACCCACCCGCCGTTCGACAAGCTGGAAGTGCGCCAGGCGCTGGACATGGCGGTGAACAAGCAGGCCATCCTCAACGCGGTCTACCAGAACGCCGGGCAACTGGCGGTCAACGGCATGCCGCCGACCCAATGGTCGTATAACGAGGACATCAAGGACCCGGCCTTCGACCCGGAAAAGGCCAGGGAGCTACTCAAGGCCGCTGGCGTCAAGGAAGGTACCGAGATCACCCTGTGGGCCATGCCGGTGCAGCGCCCGTATAACCCCAATGCCAAGCAGATCGCCGAAATGCTGCAGGCCGACTGGTCCAAGATCGGCATCAAGGCACGCATCGTCAGCTACGAGTGGGGCGAGTACCTCAAGCGCGCCAAGGCCGGCGAACACGACGCCATGCTGATCGGCTGGAGTGGCGACAACGGTGACCCGGACAACTGGCTCGGCACCCTCTACGGCTGCGACGCGGTCGACGGCAACAACTTCTCCAAGTGGTGCTTCGAGGACTACGACAAGCTGGTCAAGGCCGCCAAGCGCACCACCGACGTGGCCGAACGCACCGAGTTGTACAAGCAGGCGCAGGTGATCCTCAAGCGTGAGGTGCCGATCACCCCGCTGGCCCACTCCACCGTGTACCAGCCGATGCGCAAGGAAGTGCAGGACTTCCGCATCAGCCCGTTCGGCATCAACTCGTTCTATGGTGTAGGTATCGCCAAGTGAGGGCGCGCGGCGCCCGCTAGTGGGCTGCGCCAGCCGGTCGGCTTCCGTAGGGTGTGCTATGCGCACCGCGTACTCAGAGAACCTGAAAGCTGGTGCGCACGGCGCACCCTACGGATCAGTGCGCTGCCTCGGTCGGTTGACTTCCGTAGGGTGTGCTATGCGCACCGCGTACTCGGAGAACCTGAAAGCTGGTGCGCACGGCGCACCCTACGCATGACCGCCGCGCACCTGGCCCAACACCCCTCGACCAAGGAGTCGCCATGTCAGCCCTGCTTTTCCCACGCGGCGGCCTGCTGCTGGCCGCGCTGCTTGCGACTCAAGTCCAGGCGGCTAGCCTGGTGGTGTGCAGCGAAGCCAGCCCGGAAGGATTCGACATCGTTCAATACACCGCCGCCACAACCGCCGATGCCACGGCTGAAACCCTGTTCGAACGCCTGGTGGCCTTCACCCCTGGCAGCACCGAGATCGTGCCGGCACTGGCCCAAAGCTGGGAAATGGCCGATGACGGCCTGAGCTACACCTTCACGCTGCGCAAGGGCGTTAAATTCCACGCCAACCAGCATTTCAGCCCCAACCGCGAATTCAATGCCGACGACGTGCTATGGAGCTTCCAGCGCCAGCTTGACCCGACGCATCCCTGGCACAGGCTGTCTCTGCGCGGTTTCCCCTACGCAGAGGCCATGGGCCTGGCGCAACTGATCGAGCGCATCGACAAGCTCGACGACCACCGCGTGCGCTTCGTCCTCAAACACCCGGAGGCGCCTTTCCTGGCCAACCTGGCCATGGGTTTCGCCTCGATCTACTCGGCCGAATATGCCGACCATCTGCTCGCAACGAACCAACCCGAACGCCTGAACAATGCGCCCATCGGCACCGGGCCTTTCGTTTTCGAGCGCTACGCCAAGGACGCTCAGATACGCTTTCGCGGCAACCCCGATTACTGGAATGGCGCACCCAAGGTGGAGCGTCTGGTGCTGGCCATCACCCCCGAGCCCAACGTGCGCCAGCAACGGCTGAAGGCCGGCGACTGCCAGATCGCCCTCTACCCGCGCCCAGTGGACATCCCAGCTCTGAAAGCCGACCCGAAACTGCAGGTACTGGAGCTGGATTCGCTGCTGACTGCCTATATCGGCATCAACACCCGCCACCCGCCGCTGGAAGATGTGCGTGTGCGCCAGGCGTTGAATCTGGCGTTCGACAAGGCTGCCTACATTCGCGCGCAGTATGGCGAAGGTAATGCCACACCGGCCGTGGCACCTTACCCGGCGACGCTCTGGGGCCATGACCCTACACTCACCGACTGGCCGCACGATCCCGAGCGCGCGCGCCAACTGCTGATAGAGGCTGGCCACGCCGAAGGCTTCGCCCTGTCGATCTGGACCAGGCCCGGCGGCGGACCGACCAATCCCAACCCCGGGATCGGCGCGCAGATGCTGCAGGCCGATCTCGCCGCCATCGGCATTCGCAGCGACATTCGCGTGTTCGAGTGGGGAGAGCTGATCAAGCGCGCCAAGAATGGCGAGCACGACCTGGTGTTCATGGGCTGGGCCGGCGACAACGGCGACCCAGACAACTTCCTCACCCCCAATCTGTCCTGCGCGGCGGCCGAGAGTGGCGAGAACCAGGCGGGCTGGTGCGACAAGGCCTTCGATGCCCTGATCAGCCAGGCACGCCGCGAGCCCGATACGAGCAAACGCACCGCGCTGTATCGCCAGGCGCTGGCGATCTTCCATGAGCAAGCGCCGTGGATCGCCCTGGCTCACCCGAAACAGTTCGCAGCGCTGCGCAAGGGCGTCGAAGGTTTCGTACTCAGCCCGATGGGCTCGAACAACTTTTCCAGGGTGAGCGTGCCCTAAGCGGCCATGGCTCGGTCCTGATGGAAAGAGCTTCCGAGTCAGGCGTGGGCGTGGTCAAACGCCCAGACCGAAGGGGTCATCCACCGAATGGCTGGGCTGGGTAAACCAGCGCGGGCCGTCGGCGGTCATGTAGAAGTGATCTTCGAGGCGGATACCAAACTCGCCCGGCACGCAGATCATCGGCTCGTTGCTGAAGCACATGCCCTCTGCCAGCGGGGTGTCATCGCCGCCGACCAGATAGGGCCCTTCGTGAATGTCCAGGCCGATACCGTGCCCCGTACGGTGCGGCAGGCCTGGCAAGCTGTAGCCAGGCCCAAGCCCTGCCGCTTCCAGGCTACGCCGGGCCGCCGCGTCCACCGACGAACAGGGCGCCCCTAAGGTGGCCGCCTCGAACGCCGCCTGCTGAGCGGCTTTCTCCTTGTTCCAGAAGTCGCGCTGACGCGCGCTGGGCGTGCCAAAAACGTAGCTGCGAGTGATGTCCGACAGGTAACTGTGCACCTTGCAGCCGGTGTCGATCAGCACCATGTCGCCGTCCTTGAGCCGCTGCGCATGCTTGACCCCATGCGGAAAGGCACTGGCAGCACCGAACAGCACGATGCAGAAGATCGAGCCAGGTGCACCGACACGGCGGTGCGCCTGGTGGATGAACTCGGCGACTTCAGTGGTGCTGATACCTTCATGAAGAATGCTCGCAGCTGCCTTGTGCACTTCCAAGGTCATGTCCTTGGCGCGCTGCATCAGGGCGATTTCGGCTGGCGATTTGGATTGGCGACAGGCCGTGGTGATGCTGCCGGCATCGACGAAGCGATAACCGCTGGTCAGTTGGCGAATGCCCTCGAACATGAAAAAAGGCAAAGAAGAACAAAGACCTACCTTCGGCTGCGCACCATCATTGGGCAATATCCCCAGGCGCTTCAGGCAGTTCAGAAGTAACACGTAGGGGCTTTCGTGCTCCTGCCAGGTATTGATCGCGCCGGGCACCACCTGAAAGTCGCGCACCGTGCCTTCCTCGAATGCAGGTGCCAGGTACTCCAGTGCGCCGCTGGCCGGCAGAATCGCACCGACCATACGTTCGCTGGCATGCCACTGCACGCCGGTGAAGTACTGCAGGTTGCTGCCGGCAGCCAGAAACAGCGCGGCGATATCCTGCTCGCGCATCAGCGCCTGAGCGCGGGCGATGCGTACCTGGTACTCCGCCTCGCTGATCGGCTTAGCGCCGGCCATCATGTTCTGCAGGCGCGCCAAGGCCTGCTCCGGCGTGCTGCCGCCCACTCCCAGTGTCATCTGCGCATCCTCGTCTGGCGCCCACGACGAACATCGTCACCGGGCAATTGGTTGCGGGAAAATTTAAGTGGAACTTAAATTTTGGTCAAAGTTTTTTTCAGCCAGACTTAAAAAGCGCCCCGGCATCAGGCTGAAGTCCCAGTAGCTCATGGGTATACTGCGATGATCCGAACAGCGAGCCTCCTCCATGACCGCAGATCGCATTGGCGAACGCTTGCGCCGCTACCGGCGGGCCGCCGGCAAGACTCTCAATCAGGTAGCGGCAGACGCCGGTCTGACCGCCAGCTTCCTGTCCCAGGCAGAACGCAACCTGACCGGCGTATCGCTATCCTCGCTGGCGAGCATCGCCAAGTCACTCGATGTACCGCTCAACGTGCTGTTCGACCAGCCCACCCAGGCGCAGCCGGATTCTCACGTCAACGAGCGAGTGCGCTACACCGTCGGCGGCCAGCTGCTGGCCTACGAGCGCCTGTCCAGCTCATTTCCCGGTAACTCGATCAACGCGGTGAAGATGAACATTCCGGTGGGCTATCAGTCTGAACTGATCGCGCATGAGGGCGTGGAATTCTCCTACGTGCTCAGCGGGCAGATCGTCTACACCATCGAGGGTCGCGACTACCCCCTGGGCCCCGGCGACTCGGTGCACTTCGATGCCGGCAAGCTGCATCGCCTGGCCAATACTGCCGATGCTCCGGCCGAAGTGCTGACCATGACCACCATGGCGCTTTTCGGCGATCATCCCGCCAACGAGTGACCTTTTGCCCCAATTCAGGGCAAATATGCGCAATGTTAGTGCTGCTTAATTTTTGTTGACCACAATTTCAGCATGACTTAATTTCGAGCTCGACCCGGTGGGCTACCCGCCTTCACCGCATTACGAGCTCGCGCTGCACCCAGGCGCGAACAAAAAGAAAAAAGAGGTTCGCATGCGTATGTCTCCCCTGTGCAGGGCCCTGCTCACCGCAGGACTGCTCACCAGTGCTTCGTTCGCCCACGCCAACAACCTGGTGTATTGCTCCGAAGGCAGTCCGGGTGGTTTCGACCCCGGCCAGTACACCACCGGCACCGACTTCGATGCAGCCTCGGAAACCATCTTCAACCGCCTCGCCGAATTCGAGCGCGGCGGCACCAAGGCACAACCGGCCCTCGCCACCTCCTGGGACATCAGCGAAGACGGCCTGACTTACACCTTCCATTTGCGCGAAGGGGTCAAGTTCCACAGCACCGACTACTTCAAGCCGACACGCGACTTCAACGCCGACGATGTGCTGTTCACTTATCAGCGCATGCTCGATAGTAACCACCCGTTCCGCCAGGCATACCCCAGCGAGTTCCCCTACTTCACCGATATGGGCCTGGACAAGAACATCGCCAGCATCGAGAAGACCGACGACATGACCGTGGTCTTCACCCTCAACGCCGTGGATGCGGCCTTCGTGCAAAACCTGGCGATGAACTTCGCCGCCGTGCATTCGGCCGAGTACGCGGACCTATTGCTCAAGGCCGGCAAGGCCGCCGAGATCAACCAGAAACCCATCGGTACTGGCCCATTCGTGTTCAGCCGTTATCAGAAGGACGCGGTTATCCGTTTCAAGGGCAACACGCAGTACTGGGCACCCGAACAGGTGAAGATCGATAACCTGATCTTCTCCATCAATACCGACGCCTCGGTACGCGCACAGAAGCTACGCGCCGGTGAATGCCACATCACCCTCAACCCGCGCCCTGCCGACCTCCAGGGCCTGCAGGCCGACAAGGACCTCGCGGTACCGACCGAGCCTGGCTACAACGTCGGCTACATCGCCTACAACGTCACCCGTGCGCCGTTCGACCAGCGCGAAGTGCGTCAGGCGCTGGACATGGCGGTGAACAAGGCAGCGATCATCGACGCCGTGTACCAGGGCGCCGGCCAGCTGGCCGTGAACGGCATGCCGCCAACCCAGTGGTCCTACGACGAGTCGATCAAGGATGCCGCGTACGACCCGGAGAAAGCCAAGGAGCTGCTCAAGGCCGCTGGCGTGAAAGAAGGTACCGAGATCACCCTGTGGGCCATGCCTGTGCAGCGCCCCTACAACCCCAACGCGCGGCTGATGGCCGAGATGCTGCAAAACGACTGGGCCAAGATCGGCATCAAGGCCCGTATCGTCAGCTACGAGTGGGGCGAGTACATCAAGCGTGCCCATGCTGGTGAACACGACGCCATGCTGATCGGCTGGACCGGCGACAACGGTGACCCGGACAACTGGCTCGGTACCCTGTACGGCTGCGCCTCGGTAGACGGCAACAACTTCTCCAAGTGGTGCGACAGCGAATACGACAAGCTGGTGGTCGCCGCCAAGCGCGTGACCGATCAGGAACAACGCAGTGAGCTGTATCGTCAGGCCCAGGTGGTTCTCAAGCGCGAAGTGCCGATCACGCCGATCGCTCACTCCACGGTCTACCAACCGATGCGCACCAGCGTCAAAGGCTTCCAGATCAGTCCCTTCGGTCGCAACAGCTTCATCGGTGTCAGCAACAACTGATAGCCGGCTGTGCGAGCGCCCCCAAACGACGCCCCGGGCAAACGCCCGGGTCATGTCGTGATCGAACAGCTAACCTGCAACGTGCTCGAAGGAATCGCCAGAATTCCAGGCGGCTCGATACCGTTCTGATTAGGAGTTACCCACCGCCATGCTGAGCTTCATTGCACGCCGCCTGGGCTTGCTGATCCCAACCTTCTTCGGCGTCACCCTGCTGACCTTCGCGTTGATTCGCCTGATCCCCGGTGACCCGGTGGAAGTGATGATGGGCGAACGCCGCGTCGATCCGGAAATGCACGCTCAGGCCATGGAGCGCCTGGGGCTGAACAAGCCACTATATGCGCAATATTTCGACTACATCGGCCAGCTCGCCAGCGGCAATCTCGGCGAATCGCTGCGCTCGCGCGAAAGCGTATGGAAAGAGTTCCTCACCCTGTTTCCCGCCACCGTCGAACTGGCATTGGCCGCCCTGCTGTTCGCCGGCACTCTGGGGGTGATCGCCGGGGTCATCGCGGCACTCAAGCGCGGTTCGCTGTTCGACCATGGCGTGATGGGCATCTCGCTGACCGGCTATTCGATGCCGATCTTCTGGTGGGGCTTGCTGCTGATCATGTTCTTCTCGGTGGGTCTGGGCTGGACGCCGGTGTCCGGGCGTATCGACCTGCTCTACGACATCCCGCCGGTCACCGGCTTCATGCTGATCGACACGCTGCTTTCCGAAGAGCAAGGTGCCTTCGTCGATGCCCTGCACCATCTGATCCTGCCCGCCATCGTGCTCGGCACCATTCCGCTGGCAGTGATCGCACGGATGACCCGCTCTGCCATGCTCGAAGTGCTGCGCGAGGACTACATTCGCACCGCGCGGGCCAAGGGCCTGTCGCCGACGCGCGTGGTGTTCGTCCATGGTCTGCGCAATGCCTTGATCCCGGTGCTGACCGTGTTCGGCCTGCAGGTCGGCGCCCTGCTCGCCGGCGCCGTACTGACCGAAACCATCTTCTCCTGGCCGGGTATCGGCAAATGGCTGATCGAAGCCATCGGCGCCCGCGACTACCCGGTGGTGCAGAACGGCATCTTGCTGATCGCCTGCCTGGTGATCCTGGTCAACTTCACCGTGGACATCCTCTATGGCCTGGCCAATCCACGTATTCGCCATCAGAAATAGGGACGGCGCGATGAAGAACACACTGACCGAACTCGTAGGGTGCGCCGTGCGCACCAATGCAGAGAGTCGACACGTGGTGCGCACAGCGCACCCTACAACCTCTTCACGCTGGATGAAAAAAACGTCATCCACCCTACGCGAGGTGCGCCCATGACAGTCACCAGCCTAGACCAGAGCCTGCTCTACCCCTCGCCACTGAAAGAGTTCTGGCAAGCCTTCAGTCACAACAAGGGCGCTGTCTGTGGCCTCGGCTTCATGCTGCTGATGGTGTTCTGCGCACTGTTCGCGCCCTGGGTCGCGCCGCATCATCCGAGCGAGCAGTACCGAGATTTCCTGCTCACCCCGCCGGTCTGGCTGGAAGGCGGTCAGTGGCGCTTCCTGCTCGGCACCGACGAGCTGGGTCGCGACCTGCTCTCGCGCCTGATCCACGGAGCACGCCTGTCGCTGCTGATCGGCCTGGCTTCGGTGGTGCTGTCGCTGATTCCCGGCATCCTGCTGGGTCTGGTCGCCGGCTTCTTCCCGCGCCTGCTCGGCCCCGGCATCATGCGCCTGATGGACATCATGCTGGCGCTGCCGTCGCTGCTGCTGGCAGTGGCCATCGTCGCGATCCTCGGCCCAGGGCTGATCAACACCATTTTCGCCATCGCCATCGTCTCGCTGCCCTCCTACGTACGCCTGACCCGTGCGGCCGTGATGGGTGAACTGAACCGCGACTACGTCACCGCCGCACAACTGGCCGGCGCCAGCCTGCCACGGCTGATGTTCTTCACCGTGCTGCCCAACTGCATGGCGCCGCTGATCGTGCAGGCCACTCTGAGTTTTTCCTCGGCGATTCTCGACGCCGCCGCGCTGGGTTTTCTGGGCCTCGGCGTACAACCGCCGACACCCGAGTGGGGCACCATGCTCGCGTCGGCGCGCGACTACATCGAACGCGCCTGGTGGGTCGTAAGTCTGCCTGGCCTGGCGATTCTGCTCAGCGTGCTGGCGATCAACCTGATGGGCGACGGCCTGCGCGACGCCCTTGACCCGAAACTGAAGAACGCCATCTGAGGAGGCCCATATGCACAAGATGATCTCGGTGCGCATGGCGCACCCTACTGCACGGCCCCGTAGGGTGCGCCGCGCGCACCACAGCGGACTGGAGACCACACCATGAGCCTGCTGGATATCCGCAACCTGTCGGTGCGCTTTGGCGCGGCCGACGCCGTGCCGGTGGTCGACGGGCTCGACCTCAGTGTGGAAAAGGGCGAAGTGCTGGCCATCGTCGGCGAGTCCGGCTCCGGCAAGTCGGTGACCATGATGGCGCTGATGGGCCTGATCGACGCGCCCGGCATCGTCCAGGCCGACTGCATGCAGTTCGACAACACCGACATGCTGCGTCTGAAGGGCCGGCAGCGTCGGCGTATCGTCGGCAAGGACCTGTCCATGGTCTTCCAGGACCCGATGACAGCGCTCAACCCCAGCTATACCGTGGGTTTCCAGATCGAGGAAGTGCTGCACCAGCACCTCGGCCTGAAAGGTAAAGCGGCGCGTGCTCGCGCCCTTGAGCTGCTCGAAAGGGTCGAGATACCCGGCGCCGCCAGTCGCCTCGATGCCTACCCGCATCAGCTCTCCGGAGGTATGAGTCAGCGCGTGGCAATCGCCATGGCGATTGCCGCCGAACCCAAGCTGCTGATCGCCGACGAACCCACCACTGCGCTGGACGTGACCATCCAGGCGCAGATCATGGAACTGCTGCTGGATCTGCAGCGCGACCAGGGCATGGCCCTGGTGCTGATCACCCACGACCTCGCCGTGGTGGCCGAAACCGCCCAGCGCGTCTGCGTGATGTACGCCGGGCAAGCGGTGGAGCTGGGCCAGGTGCCGACCCTGTTCGATGCCCCCAGCCATCCGTACACCGAAGCGTTGCTCAAGGCGATCCCCGAACATAGCGCCGGCGCTCGTCGCCTGGCGACCCTGCCCGGTATCGTCCCCGGCCGCTATGACCGCCCACAGGGCTGCCTGCTGTCACCGCGCTGCCCCTATGTGCAGCCACGTTGCCGCGACGAGCGCCCGACGCTGGACGCACACGAGCGAGGCGCCGCGCGCTGCTTCTTTCCTCTTGTCCCCACGACGGAGGTGGCCTGATGAGCACCGTACTTCAAGCCCGTGAGCTGACCCGTCACTACAGCGTCTCCCGTGGTCTGTTCAAACCGGCAGCGTTGGTGCAGGCACTCAACGGCGTGTCATTCAGCCTGCAGGCCGGCAAGACCCTGGCAGTGGTTGGCGAGTCCGGCTGCGGCAAGTCCACCCTGGCCCGCGCCCTGACCCTGATCGAAGAGCCCAGCTCCGGTAGCCTGCAGATCGCCGGGCGCGAAGTGACCGGCGCCAGCCATACCGAGCGCAAACAGCTGCGCCGCGACGTGCAGATGGTGTTCCAGAACCCCTATGCCTCGCTCAATCCGCGACAGAAGATCGGTGACCAACTGGCCGAACCGCTGCTGATCAACACCCACCTGTCGCGCGCCGAGCGCCGTGAAAAGGTGCAGGCGATGATGCAGCAGGTGGGGCTGCGCCCGGAGCACTATCAACGCTACCCGCACATGTTCTCCGGCGGCCAGCGCCAGCGCATCGCCCTGGCCCGCGCCATGATGCTGCAACCGCAAGTGCTGGTGGCGGACGAACCGACCTCGGCGCTGGATGTGTCGATCCAGGCCCAGGTACTCAACCTGTTCATGGATCTGCAGGAGCAGTACCAGACCGGCTACGTGTTCATCTCGCACAACCTGGCTGTGGTGCGTCATGTCGCCGACGACGTGCTGGTGATGTACCTTGGCCGCCCGGTGGAGATGGGCCCGGCCGAAGCGCTCTACGCGCGTCCGCTGCATCCCTACACCCGCGCCCTGCTGTCGGCGACGCCGGCGATTCATCCGGACCCGGACAAGCCACGGATGAAGATCAGCGGTGAGTTGCCCAATCCGTTGAACCCGCCGTCCGGCTGCGCCTTCCACAAGCGCTGCCCACATGCCGACGAGCGCTGCCGTAGCGAGCGCCCGGAGCTGCGTCTGATCGATACGCGGCAGGTGGCCTGCCATCATGTGGAGCGGATCGTCGACTAGCTCTCAGGTATGGCGCCGCGCGGTAGACTCTCGCGGTGCGCACGGCGCACCCTACAGGCAAATGTCGGCTGCCGGTCTCAAGCGATGGATTGAGCCGGCGCCGCGTCATGGCGTCGGCGGCAGCGTCAACTCGATGTTTTCTGCCAGCGAGTCCTCCAGCCGCTGCAACTCCACGCCGACCGCAGCGGCGTCGTCAGCCAGAGCTTCGGCGATATGCAGGAACTCCGCCGTGGCTTCGACGAAGGCCAACACCACCATTGGGTCGAAGCGCGTGCCGCTGGCCGCGCTGATCTGCGCCACCGCCTGCGCAGGGCTGATTGGCGGTCGGTAAGGATGTCGGCAGCTCAGCTCTTCGAAGTGGCCCACCAACGCCATCAGACGCGCCGAAAGCGGAATCTGCTCGCCTGACAACCCCTGCGGATAGCCTTTGCCGTCCCAACGCTCATGTTGGCCGTAGACGATGTCTTTGGCATCGGAAAGAAAATCGGTGACGCTGCCCAGCTTGCGCTCGGCTCGCTGCAACGCATCCCGTCCGGCGATCACCCCCTCGCTCAGCAGGCGCAGGTCATTTTCATCCGGTTCGCCATGATTGAGCAGCACGCGATCCGGAAGGGTCAGCCGGTCGATCACATGCAACATGGCCGACTTGCCCAACTGGGCGATGCGCTCCTCGCTCAGAGACGCCGACAAGGCCGGCTGCTGCCGCGCGAATGCAGCGGTCAGACAGGTCATGTAGCGCTCGATACGCTCCAGGCGACGACTGCTCGGGTTGTCACGCATGACCGCAACGCTGGCCATGGCCTCGATGGTGACATCCTGCAGGTTCTGGATATCGCGCGTGCGACGCTTGACCTCGAGTTCCAGATACTCGCTCTTGTCACGCAGGTAATCGGTGGCTGCCTTGACCTGCAACTGCGCTCGAACGCGCGCGAGCACGATGGGCGCGCTGACCGGTTTGGTTATGTAGTCGGCGGCGCCAAGGTCGAAGCCCAACTGCTCGTCGGCGGCATCGCTGCGACCGGTGACCAGGATCAGCGGGATATGACAGGTCTGCGGATCGGTTCTGAGCCCGCGACAGAGCGCGTAATCGTCCTGCCAGCCCAGCAGAATCAGGTCTGGCTGCGGCCGCGACCTGGCGGCGTGTAGCGCCTCCTTGCTGCCAACCAGCCGCACCTGATAACGGTCGACCAAAAGCGCGCCGAGGCGCTGGCGCGCATCGACTGCATCGTCCACAACCAGAATCAGCTCCTGCTCCAGCCTATCGAGCATCCCGCGCATGGCGATCTCCGTTGGCACCTGCTTATCCATCATTAAAGGCGCTGGGCTGAAGTTGCGCTCACGCCGTCGTACAAATGACCTCGGCAGAGCTTTGAAAGTGCAATGCGGATTGGCAGGACAGCGAACGCAGTCGACAATTATCAGCAAGATCGCTAGCAGAAGGGCTGCTCCATGCTCGACCAGGAACGCTGTTGGCAGGCCGTTTGCGAACGTGATGAGACGTTCGACGGACGCTTCGTTTTCACCGTACGCAGCACCGGCATCTATTGCCGGCCGAACTGCCCTGCGCGGCGGCCACGGCGCGACAACGTCAGCTTCCATGCCGATGCCGCCAGTGCCGAGGCAGCTGGCTTTCGCCCGTGCAGGCGCTGCTCACCGCAGGGGCAAAGTCCGGCTCAGCAACTCGATACGCTGGTTGCGGCCGCCTGTGAGCTTCTGAATGGCGAGCAACACCTGACGCTGCCACAGCTGGCGGCACGCATCGGCCTGTCGCCATCGCATCTGGCCCGGGCGTTCAAGGCGCGCACCGGGATGACGCCCAATGCCTGGGCGGCGGCGCAGCGGCGCCAGCGTCTGGAGGCGCAACTGGGTGCAGCGGATAGCGTGCTCGATGCCGCCTTGGCTGCCGGCTATTCCGGGACCCGCGCGCTGTATGAACAACCCCAGGCCATGAGCCCCGCTCAGCGCCGCCAACGTGGTGCCGGCGAGCGCCTGCGCTACAGCATCGCCCCCTGCCCGCTCGGGCAGGTGCTACTGGCCACCAGCGACAGAGGCGTTTGTGCACTGTTGTTCGGCGACGAGCCGACAGCACTACGCAGCGAGCTGCAACAGCGCTTCGCCGCCGCCCAACTCGAAGAAGATGAACTGGGTCTGCGCAACTGGCTGCAGCAAGTGCTGGCGCAATTGCAGGAGCCCGAGCGTGCCGCTCATCTGCCTCTGGACATTCGTGGTACGGCCTTTCAACAGCGCGTCTGGCAGGCGCTGCAGAACATCCCCAGAGGCGAGACCCGCAGCTACGCCGAGTTGGCCGGGCAGTTGCGCAGTCACCCGCGGGCGGTTGCCCGGGCCTGCGCCAGCAACGCCATCGGCCTGCTGCTGCCCTGCCACCGCGTGGTGGCCAGCGATGGTAGCCTCAGCGGCTACCGCTGGGGACTGCAGCGCAAACGGCGGTTGCTGGAGCAGGAAAGCCGGGAGACGTAGCCCGTGCGGGCGCTTCAGCTCGTAGGGTGGGTCGGACGGCGATCCGCTTTAGCCCACGAGTCTTGAACGGCGCTTTGCGTAGCCCGGATGCAATCCGGGGAACATGATCGCCAGCGCCCCGGATTTCATCCGGGCTACAGATTCAGGGCCGCGCCCCTACACCAGCATCGCCTTGGCCACCTCGGCGCGTGTGCCGCGCCCGACCAGTTGCTCCACCAGGGTCAGGGCAAACACCAACGCCGTTCCCGGACCTTGGCTGGTGATGCAGTTGCCATCGACCACTACCGCCTCATCCACGAACGTGCAGCCGCTCAGTCGATCGCTGAACGCCGGGTAGCAGGTCATGCGCCGCTGCCTGAGCACCCCGTAGCGCTGCAACGCCAAGGCGGGCGCGGCGCAGATGGCAGCGAACAGCTCGCCCGCCTTGGCCTGCTTGCGTACGCGCTCGGCCAGTGGTTCGAAGTCAGCCAAATGCTGCGCACCCGGCATGCCACCGGGCAGGACGATCAGGTCGAAATCCTGCGCCAGCACGTCCACCAGCATGGCATCGGCAGTCAGGCGGGTGCCACGGGCGCAGGTGATCATCCTGCGCTCTTCGATACTCGCTACCAGTACCTCGATATCGGCGCGGCGCAGCACGTCGATCAAGGTCACGCACTCGAGATCTTCGACACCATCGGCGACTGCAATCAGTGCTCGCTTGCTCATCTCACCACTCCTTGAGGCAGAAAATGAAACTGTCCACCTGGTCATAAAAAGACACGGCAGACCATAAATTCACCCGGCAAAACCTTGCTGGTATGATGCGCGGCTTTTGCCAGATCGAGCAATTTTCCGGCCTGCACGGACGAATGTGCTTTGCTTTGTGCAGATCAATTTCGGCGCGCTCGCGCCTCGGGGAGCCACCATGCTGGAAAGACTGTTCCAACTCAAAGCCCACAACACCACGGTGCGCACCGAGGTACTGGCCGGGATCACCACCTTCCTGACCATGGCCTACATTCTCTTCGTCAACCCGGAAATGCTGGCCAAGACCGGCATGGACCACGGCGCGGTGTTCGTCGCCACCTGCTTGGCTGGAGCCATCGGCTCGCTGATCATGGGCCTGCTGGCCAACTACCCGATCGCCCTGGCGCCCGGCATGGGCCTCAACGCCTTCTTCACCTACACCGTGGTGATGACCATGGGCTACAGCTGGCAGACCGCCCTGGGCGCGGTGTTCCTCTCCGGCGCAATCTTCTTCCTGCTGTCGATCTTCAAGATCCGCGAGTGGATCATCAACAGCATCCCGTTGGCGCTACGCGCCGGCATCGCCGCCGGTATCGGCCTGTTCCTGGCGATCATCGCATTGAAGAATGCCGGCATCGTGGTCGATCACCCGGCCACCCTGGTCGGCCTCGGCGACATGAGCAAGGGCGGCGCGCTGCTGGCCTGCCTGGGGTTCTTCGTCATCGCCGCACTGGCCTATCGCAAGGTCACCGGCGCGGTGATGATCGGCATCCTGCTGGTCACCGGCCTGTCCATTGCCCTCGGTCTGTCCGAACTGCAAGGCGTAGTGTCGATGCCACCGTCGCTGATGCCGACCCTGCTGCAACTGGACATTGCCGGTGCGCTGGATATCGGCTTGATCAGCGTGATCTTCGCCTTCCTCTTCGTCGACCTGTTCGACACCTCCGGTACCCTGGTCGGCGTCGCGCAGAAGGCCAACCTGCTGGACAAGGACGGCAAGATGCCACGTCTGGGCCGTGCCCTGCTGGCCGACAGCACCGCGACCATGGCCGGCGCCGCGCTGGGCACCAGCACCACCACCAGCTACATCGAATCCGCCGCTGGCATCAGCGCCGGCGGGCGTACCGGCCTGACCGCCTGCGTGGTGGCTGCGCTGTTCCTCCTGGCCCTGTTCTTCGCCCCGCTGGCTGGTGCCGTTCCGGCCTACGCCACCGCGCCAGCGCTGCTGTTCGTCGCCGTGCTGATGATGAGCAGCCTGGCCCAGATCGACTGGGACGACCTGACCGTCGCCGCGCCGGTGGTGGTCGCCGCCCTGGCCATGCCGCTGACCTTCTCCATCGCCAACGGCATCGCTTTTGGCTTCATCGCCTGGACCGCGGTAAAGGTACTGGCCGGCCGCTGGCGCGAGCTGAACCCGGCGATGTGGGTGCTCTCGGCCCTGTTCGTGGTCAAGCTGGCCTACTTCGCCTGATCAGCGCACAAGCTGGATGATCATGATCGTTCCCACGCTCCGCGTGGGAACGCCTCCCCCGGACGCTCTGCGTCCCGCGCCACCAATGATCGACGACAACGGCACGCCGACAACGGAATCGCTACAATGGCGCCCCGTTTTCCTGCCCCATGAGTGACCGATGAGCCGCCCCGCATTCGACCCCGCCACCTACGACGCCCAACTCGCCGAGAAGAAGGCCCGCCTGGTCGAACTGCTGGCGCCCTTCGGCGCGCCGGAGCCTGCGGTGTTCGACTCACCGCGCGAGCACTACCGCATGCGCGCCGAGTTCCGCCTGTGGCGTGAAGACGGCCAGCGCCACTACGCGATGTTCGCGCCGGGCGACAAGCACACGCCGATCCTGCTCGACGATTTCCCCATCGCCAGCCTGCGTATCAACGCGCTGATGCCGCGCCTGCGCGCCGCCTGGCAGGCCAGCGAAGCGCTGTCGTTCAAACTGTTCCAGGTGGAGTTCCTCACCACCCTGGCCGGTGATGCGCTGATCACCCTGGCCTACCACCGCCCGCTGGACGACACCTGGCAAGCCGAGGCAGAACGCCTGGCCGCCGAGCTGAACGTCAGCCTGGTTGGACGCTCACGCGGCCAGCGCCTGGTGATCGGTCGCGACTATGTAGAAGAAGAACTGAGCGTGGCCGGACGCAGTTTCCGCTATCGCCAGCCCGAAGGCGCCTTCACCCAGCCCAATGGCCGGGTGTGCGAGAAGATGCTGGGCTGGGCCTATGACGTGCTCGGCGAGCGTAACGACGACCTGCTGGAGCTGTACTGCGGCAACGGCAACTTCACCCTGCCGCTGGCCACCCGCGTACGTCGCGTGCTGGCCACCGAGATCAGCAAGGCCTCGGTGAATGCCGCCCTGGCCAACCTGGCTGACAACGGCGTGAACAACGTCGAGCTGGTGCGCCTGTCCGCCGAAGAGCTGACCCAGGCATTGAACGAAGTGCGCCCGTTCCGCCGCCTGGCCGGCATCGACCTCAAGAGCTATGAGTTTGGCAGCGTCTTCGTCGACCCGCCGCGCGCCGGCATGGACCCGGACACCTGCGAGCTGACCCGGCGCTTCGAGCGTATCCTGTACATCTCCTGCAATCCGGAAACCCTGGCCGCTAACATCGCCCAACTGAGCGACACCCACAAGGTGACGCGCAGCGCCCTGTTCGACCAGTTCCCCTACACCCACCATATGGAAGCGGGTGTGTTGCTGGAAAGGCGCTGAGATTCAGGTTGCTGGTTGCGTGCTATCCAACAGGGCAATGGCGTAGCCATTGAGCGATAGCACCAGCGCGTGACCTTTGGCGAGCACCACCTCTGCCTCGTTATCCTGAGCCAGCAGAACCTCGCGCAGCGTGTAGGGAATCTCGACGGGGACCCCATCGATCGTGGTGGTTTCAGAATTGGCGCCGCTCATGCTGTAGCGAACGACTTTGCCCTCGCCTTTCAAGCGATAAACTTCGTCAGTCAACGGTTCGTATGAAGGCGCCATAGTGCCCAGATAGCCAAGCCCTTTGGCGAACTCGGCCAGGCTGTCACGCTCGTTCTGCTGCAAGGTACGATGAGATTTGCCATGCAGGCGCAGATCCTGAAGATTCATACGCCCCGAGAGATGCTCGCCAAAGAAGCGGGTGGCATTGAATGCAAAGAAGGCAATCAAGCCAAGGCCGATCAGGCCCATAACGACGTCCATATCAAAGGTCCTTGTTCACGGAATATTGCACCGCGCATTTTCTTGCCAAGTGCCCCCTACAGCAAGCGTGCCGTGCCGTATCGTGACGCACGTCTCTCGCGCTAGAGACCGCGCAACGCCCACCAGGCCAGCCCGGCCGACACCACCTCGAGCAGCAGCGCGTAGAGGTTGAAGGTCTGCTGCGCACCACCGTCCAGCCACAGACCGGCAGTACGCGCCAGCGCCAGCACACTGTACAGCAGCACCAGCAGAAGCAGTGCCGGGCGCAGCAGGTCCAGGCGCAGCAGCGCCATCGCCAGGTAAGCCGCCAGCCCCAGTTGCAAGCCGCCGTAATAGGCGCGCACTTCGGTCACCGCAGCGTTGCCCATCAGCAGTGCGCCGCTGAAGCTGGCCATTTCCTCGGGACGAATGAAGTAGGCCAGCCCCAGCACGAGCAAGGCAGCGACCTGGATCAACAGGACGATTCGGGCGAACAGCATCGGCAGGTTCCGGGCAATGGATGGCTGCCGCCAGCATAGGCCGCCACGGGTCGCGACGCATAGTCGCAATGACTTGGGCAGCCGCGATGCCGACGCTATGCTGAACACTCGATTATCTGGAGCCTTGCCATGCGTCGTTCCCTGTTCGTCCTCTGCCTCTTCACCAGCCTCGCTCACGCCAGCGAGCCACTGACCATCGATGTACACCGCGATGCCAATTGTGGCTGCTGCAAGGCCTGGATCAGCCATCTGCAGGACAATGGCTTCACCGTCAACGACCATGTCGAGGCCGACATGGTCGCCGTCAAACAGCGACTCGGCGTTCCGCCTCGCCTGGCTTCCTGCCACACCGGCGTGATCGACGGCAAATTCGTCGAAGGCCACGTGCCGGCGGCCGACATTCTCAAACTGCGTGAGCGCGCGGACCTGATCGGTGCTGCCGTACCTGGCATGCCCATGGGCTCACCGGGCATGGAATATGGTGATCGCGCCGACGCCTATCAGGTGATCGGCCTGGATCGCGCGCGCCAGGATCAGCTGCTGAACGACTATCCCGCCAACTGAGTCGGCGCGCGCAGCTACACTGCTGCGATAACCAACCTGGGAGTGCGGCCATGCGCTGGCAACGCGGTAGACGTAGTGACAACGTGGTGGATGCGCGCGGCCGTTCCGGCAGGCGACTCGGCGGCGGCCTGAGCCTCGGCGGTGTGGCGGTGATCGTCATCGTTGGCCTGCTGATGGGCCAGGACCCTCTGCAGATTCTCGGTCAGATCGCCGGCCAGGCCACCCAGCCGCAGGTTACCCAGACGCAGAGCGCGCCAGCGGCGAACGACGAGCAGAGCGAGTTTGTCCGCGCCATTCTCGGCGATACCGAAGACACCTGGCGCGAGCTGTTCCAGCAAGCCGGCCAGCAATATCGCGATCCGCAACTGGTGCTGTTCTCCGACGGCGTCAATTCCGCCTGTGGTTTCGCCAGCTCGGCAGTCGGCCCCTTCTACTGCCCAGGTGATCAGCGTGTGTATCTGGACATGGCGTTTTTCCGCGAGATGGAGCAACGCTTCTCCGCAGCGGGTGATTTCGCCCAGGCCTACGTGATCGCCCATGAAGTCGGCCATCACGTACAAACCCTGCTCGGCGTATCGGCCAAGGTCAATGCGGCGCGCCAGCGGGGTGAACGCGTCGAGGGCGACGGCGGTCTGCTGGTGCGTCAGGAACTGCAGGCCGACTGCCTGGCCGGGGTCTGGGCGCATCACGCGCAACGCCGGCATGCCTGGCTGGAGGCCGGCGACCTGGAAGAAGCACTGAACGCAGCCAGCGCCATCGGTGATGACCGCCTGCAGAAGCAGTCGCGCGGTCAGGTGGTGCCGGATGCTTTCACCCATGGCACCTCGCAGCAGCGCGTGCGCTGGTTCAGCGCCGGTTTCGAGAGCGGTCAGCCGGGACGTTGCGACACCTTCAAGGCGGCGCGCCTTTAACGCACCGGATCAGACCACGAAACGCTTGCTCCACCAGGCGAAGCCGCAGGCGCCAGCGCCGCACAGGGCGATCACCAGCGCCATGGGCATGGCCGAACCATCATGCAGGAAGGCCACCAACGCCGAAGCGCTGGCCGCCACGCTGAACTGCATGCTGCCCAGCAACCCGGATGCGCTGCCGGCATGACGGCCCTGCCCGGCCATGGCGCAAGCCGTGGCATTGGGCAGCACACAGCCGAGGCTGGCCACGCAGATGAACAGCGGAATCAGCAGCGGCCACAACTCGGCCGGTTGCCACAGCGCCAACGCCAGCAGGCACAAGCCACTGGCCAGGTACACCAGCACCATGCGTCGCAGCCACAGCGCCGGACCGCCGCGCAGCACCAGACGCGCATTGACCTGCGCCATGATCACGAAGCCTGCCGCGTTGCTGCCAAACAGCCAGCCGTAGTGTTCGGCCGGCACACCGTACAGTTCGATGAACACGAAGGGCGAGCCGGCGATGTAGGCGAACATACCGGCCATCGCCACACCGCCGGCCAGGCTGTAGCCCATGAACGGCGCATTGCCCAGCAACGCTCGGTACTGGCCGAAGGCACCACTCAGCGGCGCCGGTTGCAGATGCTGCGGGCGCGTCTCCGGCAACCACAGCAGCACGGCCAGCAGGCACAGCCCGGCAAAGATCGCCAGGCTGTGGAAGATCCACGGCCAGCCCAGCGTATTGAGCAGCAGCCCGCCCCCCAGGGGCGCGAGAATCGGCGCCAGGCCCATCACCAGCACCAGTTGCGAGAACACCTTGGCCGAAGCCAGCGGATCGCACAGGTCGCGCACTACCGCGCGGGTGATCACCATCCCGGCACAGCCGCCGAGGGCCTGGACGAAGCGCGCCGTCACCAACCATTCCAGGTTCGTCGCCAGGGCACAGGCCAGCGATGCCACGGTGAACAACGCCACCCCGACCAGCAGCGGCACACGGCGACCGAAGCGATCCGCCAATGGTCCGTAGAACAGCTGGCCGATGGCGATCCCGACGAAATAGGCTGCCAGCGACAGCTGAATATGTTCGACATCGGTGCCGAACTGCTGCGCCAGGGTGGGGAAGCTCGGCAGGTAGAAATCGATGGCCAAGGGGCCGAAGGCGCTCAGCGCGCCCAGAATCAGCAGGGTTCGCAGGTTCATGAATTATCCGGACTATTGTTAGCCGGCTAATCATCTCACCGACCAGGCCGCAGATGAAAGCGCGGATCGCCGAACGACGGTTCGTGCTTATCAATGCGGCGGCTGTTCTTCCCTGGCCTTGCCGCGCTGGCTCACCCGTTGCGCCGCCGACTCCACCAGCAGGTAGAACATCGGGATGAGAAAGGTGGCCAACAGCGTGGCCGCGAGCATGCCGCCGATCACCCCGGTGCCGATGGAGTGACGGCTGGCCGAGCCAGCGCCAGAGCTGATGGCCAGCGGCACGCAACCGAGAATGAACGCCAGCGAAGTCATCACGATAGGGCGGAAACGCAGCTTGGCCGCCTCCAGTGCCGAGTCGAAGATGCTCTTGCCTTCGGCGCGCAGCAGCACGGCGAACTCGACGATGAGAATGGCGTTCTTCGCCGCCAGACCGATCAGGGTGACCAGCCCGACCTGGAAGTACACGTCATTCTGAATACCGCGCAGCCACACCGCGAGAATCGCCCCGAAGACCGCGAACGGCACAGCGGTAACTACCGCCAACGGCAGCGTCCAGCGCTCGTACTGCGCAGCGAGAATGAGGAATACCAGAATCAGGCCGAAGACGAAGGCCTGGGTTCCCGAGCCCTGAGTCGCCAGCTCCTGATAGGCCGAGCCGATCCAGCCCAGGCTGTAGTCCTCGCCCAGCACCTCATCGGCTACCTCCTGCATCGCCGCCAGTGCCTGCCCGGAGCTGTACCCCGGCGCCGGGCCACCCAGGACCTTGGCCGAGGGATAGACGTTGAAACGGTCATAAGAATCCGGCCCGAGGATGCGCCGTACCCGCAGCAGGGTCGACAGCGGCACCAGATCGCCACTGCTGGAGCGTACGTAGACCTGGCCGAGATCTTCCGGCTTGCGGCGGAACTCCGACTCCGACTGCAGGCTGACCTGCCAGGTACGCCCGAAGAGGGTGAAGTCGTTGACGTAGTAACTGCCGAAGGTGGCCTGCATCGCGGTGAACACATCGCTGACGCTGACGCCAAGGGCGCGCGTCTTGGTGCGATCCAGGTCGATGTAGTACTGCGGCACGTTGGCGCTGAAGGTGCTCTGAATGCCGGCCAGCTCAGGTCGCTTGCTGGCGGCCTCGACGAAGGCCTGGACCTTCTCGCCGAGCTGCTCGACGCTGCCGCCGGAGCGATCCTGAATGAAGGACTCGAAGCCGCCGGTGGTACTCATGCCGGTGATCGGCGGTGGGTTGAACGACAACACCAGGCCATCCTTCTGCGCAGCGCCCATGCCCATGAACTCGCGCGTCAGATTGCGCGCATCGAGCTCGGGCGTGGTGCGCTCGCTCCAGTCCTTGAGCGGTACGAAAGACACCCCGGCGTTGCTGCGCACACCGAAGGTGAGCACGTCGAAACCGGCGAACGTCACCACATCCTGCACCGCCGGATGCTCCATCAACTGCTGGCTCACCGCACCACTCAACGCCTCGGTGCGATTGAGCGAAGCGGCTGGCGGCAGGTAGTAGGCGTTGATCACATAGCCCTGATCCTCATCGGGCACCAGCGAGCCGGGCACCCGTGAGAACAGCAGCATGACCAGCGCGATCATGCCGCCGAACAGCAGCAGGCCGACCAGCGAACGTTTGAGGAAGAAGCGCACCCCGGCGCCGTAGCCCTCGGTGGCCTTGTCGAAGAAGCGGTTGAAGGCGCGGAACGGTGCCGCCGGCTCGTGGTGGCCGGGTTTGAGCAGCAGCGCGCAGAGCGCGGGGGAAAGCGTCAGGGCGACGATGCCGGAAATCACCACCGACACCGCGATGGTGATCGCGAACTGCTTGTACATCTGTCCCGCCAGGCCGCCGAGGAAGCCCACCGGCACGAACACCGCGCAGAGCACCAGGACGATGGCGATGATCGGCCCGGTCACCTCCTCCATCGCCTTGATGGAGGCCTCGCGCGCGTTCAGGTTTTCGGTTCGCATTACCCGTTCGACGTTCTCGATCACCACGATGGCGTCATCCACCACGATGCCGATGGCCAGCACCATGCCGAACAGCGTCAGCAGGTTGATGGAGAAGCCCAGCATGTACATGCCGGCGAAGGTGCCAACCAGCGACACCGGAATGGCCAGTACCGGAATCAGCGTGGCACGCCAATTCTGCAGGAACACGAACACCACCAGCACCACCAGCACCAGCGCTTCGAAGAAGGTGTGGATCACCTCTGTGATCGAGACCTGGACGAACTTGGTAGTGTCGTAGGGAATCTTGTAGGCGATGCCTTCGGGGAAGCGCTTGGCCAGACGCTGCATGGTGCGCTCGACCGCCTCGGCGGTATCCAGAGCATTGGCGCCGGGCTGCAGATAGATACCGAAGGCGGCGTTCTGCTGGCCATTGAGGGTGGTGACCAGCGAGTAATCCTGCGCACCCAGCTCGACCCGCGCCACGTCCTTGAGCAACAGGCTGGCACCGGTGTCGTCGGTGCGCAGGATGACGCTCTCGAACTCCTTCGGGTCGGTGAAACGCCCTTGCGTGGTGACCGTATAAGTGAAGTCCTGCGGCTCCTTCAGCGGCTGCTGGCCGAAGCTGCCGGCAGCGAACTGCGAGTTCTGCTCGCGGATGGCGTTCACCACATCAGTGGGCGTGAGGTTGTACTGCGCCAGCTTGTCCGGGCGCAGCCAGATGCGCATGGAATAGTCCTTGGAGCCGAACTGGCTGGCATCGCCAACGCCCTTGAGGCGCTTGAGCTCGTCGATGACGTTGATCAGCGCGTAGTTGCTGATGAAGATCGGGTCACGCGAATCATCCGGCGAGTAGAGGGTGATCACCTGGAGAATGTCGGAAGACTTCTTCTCCACCTTCACGCCCTGGCGGCGCACCTCTTCCGGCAGCTTGGCCAGTGCCGCCTGTACCTTGTTGTTGACGTTGATGGTGGCCTGGTCCGGGTCGGTGCCAACCTCGAAGTACACCGTCAGGCTCATCGCCCCGCTGCTGGAGGAGTTGGACAGCTGGTAGATCATGTTCTCGACGCCATTTATCTGCTGTTCCAGCGGCGCCGCCACGGTTTCGGCGATGACCTGCGAACTGGCACCAGGGTAAGAGGCGCTGACCGACACCTGCGGCGGCAGGATTTCCGGGTACTGGGCAATGGGCAACGCGCGCATCGCAGCCAGGCCGGCGAGCACGATGACGATGGAAATGACGGTGGCGAATACCGGGCGGTCGATGAAAAAGCGCGAGATCATGGCCGTTACTCCTGCGCCGGGCTGGCTGGCGTGGCTGCCTTCGCCTCCTCGACCTGCACCGGGCTGTCCGGTCGCACCTTGGCCAGGCCGTCGACTATCACCCGCTCACCATCGCTGACGCCGGCCAGAATCACCCAGCGTCCGCCGGCCGTATCGCCCATGGTGACCTGACGCATGCGCGCGACGCTCTGCTCGTCCACCACGTAGACGAAGGTGCCTCGAGGCCCTTGAGCGATGGCGCGCTCCGGTACGGTGATGGCGTTGGGGCGGGTCAGTCCCATGACCTGCACGCGCACGAACTGCCCGGGCAACAGCTTCTGCTCGGGGTTCGGCACCACGCCACGAGCGCTGACGGTGCCGGTGCCGCGGTCGATCAGGCTGTCGGTAAAATCCACCTCGCCCGCCGTCGGATAGACCGAGCCGTCACCGAAATGCACTTCCACGCTGAGTTTGCCGCTGGCCGGCGGTACCAGACTGCCTTCGGACAGTTCGCGGCGCAGGCGTTCTGCCTCGGCGTCCGGGTAGGCGAAGTTGACGAAGATCGGGTCGAGCTGGGTGATCTGCGTCAGCAGGCTGGCATTGGGATCGCCGGCGACGATCAGGCTGCCTTCGGAGACGCTTTCCTTGCTGGTGATGCCGGTGATCGGCGCCTTTACCGTGGTGTAGTCGAGATCGATCTGACGCGACTGCACCTCGGCCTGGGCCGCCTCGATATTGGCTTTGCTCTGCTCGAAATTGGAGACAGCATTGTCCAGCTCGCTCTCACTGGCGAAGCCTTTTTTCTGCAGCTCACGGATGCGCTTGAGGTCACGATCGGTCTGCCGAAAACGCGCCTGCTCCTGCGCCAGGGCACCCTTGGCACGGGCCAGAGCAGCCTCGTAGGGGCGAGGATCGATACGAAACAGCACCTGATCCTTCTGCACCCGACTACCCTCCTGATAGGTGCGTTCCTGCAGGATGCCGCCGACCTGGGCCCGGACCTGCACCTCACGGTAACCGGCGGTTCGCGCCGGATACTCGAGCACGATGGGCAGTTCGCCGGCCTTGACCTGCTCGGCCGTCACCGCTGTCGGTGGCGCATCGGCGGCCTGGACGCTCGCGGCCAGCAGGACCAGGCTGAAGGGCAGGCAGATACCGACCAGACGAACGAAGGGCATGAGGCATTCCTCTCCTTGGCTAGACACGGGGCAGAAGCAAGACAACCAAGCCCGCCACCAGCAGGCGGGGCAAAATCGGTAAACTCGGCACAATCTGAGCCTAGTTCCAATTAACCGGATCGCCATGCGTAGAACCAAAGAAGATGCGGAGAAAACCCGCTGCGCCATCCTCGCTGCTGCGGAACAGTTGTTCCTCGAGCGAGGGGTCGCCCATACCAGCCTCGAACATATCGCCAGACATGCCGGGGTTACGCGCGGTGCGGTTTATTGGCACTTCCAGAACAAGGCGCACCTGTTCCACGAAATGCTCAACCAGGTTCGCCTGCCGCTGGAGCCACTGGCCCAACAACTGGCGGCGGTCGATGGCCTGTCATCGCTGCAGTTGCTGCGCGATCTGTGCATAGAAGCCATGGCCAATCTGGTGCTCGACGAACAGCGCCGGCGCATCCTTACCGTGCTGCTGCGCCGCTGCGAGTTCACCGAGGAGCTGCGCGAGGCCGAGGAGCGTCACGAGACCTTCGTCAATCAGTTCATCGACCTGTGCGAACAACAGTTCGCCCTGTCGACCGTACAACCGTACCTGCAACCGGGCATCACCCCGCGCCTGGCCTCGCGCACGCTGCACGCGCTGCTCGTTGGCCTGTTCAGTGACTGGCTGCGCGATCCCAACCTGTTCGATGCCCAGACCGATACCCCGGCGATGATCGACAGCTGCTTTCGCGGCCTACTGCGGCAGTGGCCCTAGCAGACCTGAGTTCTACGCAGGCGCAACCTCGTAGCCTTCGTCGCGAATCGCTGTCTGTATCTGTGCGGCATCCAGGCCTGCCTCGACCCGCACCAGACCCGCAGCCAGATCGACCTCGACCCTGGCCGTCTGCTCCAGCGCCTGGATCGCCTGGGTGACGGCCCGCACGCAGTGACCGCACGACATTCCGCTGACCTTGAATTGCTGCATGACTGACTCCTTGAATCGGTGGTTGATGGGTGTAGTCTCGACCTTGCCACGATGGCAAGGTCAAGCCCTTGCTTCACGTCACCCGCCCCGGTTTCTGCATGAGGATCCTCGCCATGCGCCTGCTCTGCACCGCCCTTGCCCTGCTGATGGCGCCTCTGGCTCAGGCAGAACCACTGGCACCGCTGCCCTCGACAAGTCAGGGCGAAGGCTACGCGGTGTTGATCGTCTCGCGCGAACGCCTTGAGGTGGCCACCACCTGCGAGGTCGCCCTGTATGTCCATGACCAGATGGCCGCACGCCTGCATCAGGGCCAGTCGGTGTCTTTCAACCTGCCGCCTGGCCGCGTCTCACTGCGCCTTGGCCTGACCGGTACCGGCCCCTGTCAGGACGGTATCAACCAGCTCGCAGGCCAATCGCTGGAACTGCAGGCCGGCGAAGTGCGCCGCTACCGCATCGCCATGGGCAGCGATGGCCTGCGACTGCATGCCGCGCCGATGCTGAACTGAAGACTTGACCTTGCCATGGGGGCAAGGTTGATCCTGTAGCCACGACGTTACAGGGAGCCAAACCATGTCCACCTTCGACCTGCCCATCCAGGGTATGACCTGCGCCAGTTGCGCCGGCCGTGTCGAGCGCGCGTTGCGCAAGCTGCCGCAGGTAAGCAGCGTCAGCGTCAACCTGGCCAGCGAGCAGGCGCGCATCGAGGCACCTGCCGATAGCCTGCCGCAGCTGATCACCACCATCGAGGGCGCTGGCTATGCAGTGCCCAGCCAGCCTCTGGAGCTGAGCATCGAAGGCATGACCTGCGCCAGTTGCGTCGGCCGCATCGAGCGCGCCCTGGGCAAGCTCGAGGGTGTCAGCCTGGTCGCCGTCAACCTCGCCGACGAGAAGGCGCGCCTGCAGGTGCTCGCCGGCTTCGATCCGCAGCAGGCGTTGAAAGCCGTAGCCGCCGCTGGATACAAGGCCAGCCTGTTGGACGAGCGTCCGGCTGCGGATCAGGCACAACGCCGCTTGCAGCGGGAACGCCTGACCTTGCTGGCGGCCATCGTCCTGACCCTGCCACTGGTATTGCCGATGCTGGTCGAACCCTTCGGTCTGCACTGGATGCTGCCGGCCTGGACGCAGTTCCTGCTCGCCACGCCCGTGCAGTTCATCTTCGGTGCGCGTTTTTACCGCGCCGCCTGGCAGGCGCTGAAAGCCCGTGCCGGCAACATGGATCAACTGGTGGCCATCGGCACCAGCGCCGGTTACGGTCTGAGCCTGTACCAGTGGGCCGTGACGCCAGCCGGGCAGATGCCGCACCTGTACTTCGAGGCCTCGGCGGTGATCATCAGCCTGATCCTGCTCGGCAAGTACCTGGAAAGCCGTGCCAAGCGCCAGACCGCCGGTGCCATTCGCGCCTTGCAGGCATTGCGCCCGGATCACGCGGTGCGCCTGATCGATGGACGTGAAGAGCGCGTCGGCATCGACGCACTGGTGCTGGGCGACCGGATTCTGGTCAAGCCCGGCGAACGCTTCCCGGTCGACGGCCAGGTACTGGAAGGCAACAGCCATGCGGACGAAGCGCTGATCAACGGTGAAAGCCTGCCGGTGGCCAAGCAGCCGGGCGACAAGGTGACGGCCGGTGCCATCAACGGTGAAGGTCGCCTGCTGCTGGAAACCACTGCCCTCGGTGCCGAAACGGTGCTGTCACGGATCATCCGTCTGGTGGAAGACGCCCAGGCTGCCAAGGCGCCGATTCAGAAGCTGGTGGACAAGGTCAGCCAGGTATTCGTCCCTTCGGTACTGCTGATCGCCCTGGCCACGCTGCTGGGCTGGCTGGCGTTTGGCGCATCGCTGGAAAACGCCCTGCTCAACGCCGTCGCCGTGCTGGTGATTGCCTGCCCCTGCGCGCTGGGTCTGGCCACGCCGACCGCGATCATGGCCGGCACCGGCGTCGCCGCGCGCCACGGAATCCTGATCAAGGACGCCGAAGCACTGGAGGTGGCGCACGCCGTGCAGCATATCGCCTTCGACAAGACCGGCACCCTCACCGAAGGCAAGCCGCGCATCGTCCATATCGGTCTGGGCGAAGCCAGCGAAGCCAGCGAAGCCAGCGAAGAAGAACTGCTGCGCCTGGCCGGCGCTCTGCAACAGGGCAGCGAACACCCGCTGGCCAAGGCCGTGCTGCAGCGCTGCGCAGAGCAGCACATCGCCCTGCCGGCACTGAGCGACAGCCGGGCGCTGGCAGGGCGCGGCATCGCCGGTGATGTCGAGGGGCGCAGCCTGCAACTGGGCAGCAGCCGCCTGCTGGAGGAAAACCAGTTACAAGCCGGCGCGCTGGGCACATCGGCGCAAAGCTGGGAAGCCGAAGGCCGTACGCTGTCCTGGCTGATCGAAACCGGCAGCACGCCACGCCTGCTCGGCCTGCTGGCCTTCGGTGATCAACTCAAGGAAGGTGCCACCGACGCCATCACCGAACTGCGCGAACAGGGCATCACCAGCCACCTGATCAGCGGCGATAACCAGGGCAGCGTGGCGGCGGTGGCCAGCGTTCTGGGCATCGACGAACCCCACGCCCAGGTATTGCCGGCGGACAAGGCGCGACTGATTGGTGAACTTCGCCAGCACGGCACCGTGGCCATGGTCGGCGACGGTATCAACGACGCGCCAGCGCTGGCTGCAGCGGACGTTGGCATCGCCATGGGCGGTGGCACCGATGCCGCCATGCATGCCGCCGGCATTACCCTGATGCGCGGCGACCCGCGCCTGGTGCCGGCCGCTCTGGAGATCAGCCGGCGCACCTACGACAAGATCCGTCAGAACCTGTTCTGGGCCTTCATCTACAACCTGATCGGCATTCCCCTGGCTGCGGCCGGCCTGCTCAACCCGATGTTCGCCGGCGCCGCCATGGCGCTATCCAGCGTCAGCGTGGTGAGCAACGCGCTGCTGCTCAATCGATGGAAGCCGAAGGGAGATCAAGTGCGATGAACATCGGCCAAGCCGCCAAGCACACCGGCCTCAGCGCCAAGATGATTCGTTACTACGAGTCCATCGACCTGCTGCCCCATGCCGGGCGCTCGGAGAGTGGCTATCGGCAGTACGGCACGGCCGACCTGCACCGCCTGGCGTTCATCAAGCGTGCGCGGGATCTGGGCTTTTCTCTGGAGGAGGTGGGAAAGCTGCTAGCCCTGTGGCAGGACAAGCAGCGCGCCAGTGCCGATGTGAAGGCGCTGGCCGAGGAACATATCGCGGAGTTGGAACGCAAGATCGCCGAGATGAGTGCCTTGCGCGATACGCTGTTGGAGCTGGCGAACAGTTGCCAGGGTAACGACCGACCGGACTGCCCGATCCTCAAGGGCATCGAACAAGGCGTGAGCTGCGGCGCATCCAACTGCGCGCACGGAGGCGCCGTGTAGCCTGGATGCAATCCGGGGGAGGCTGCGAAAACGCCCCGGATTTCATCCGGGCTACGGTTCTGTAGGAGCCCGCTTGCGGGCGATTGCTAAGCGTAAACACCATCGCCAGCAAGCCGGCTCCTACACCCGCAGCAGATTGCGCCTCGAACATTGCCTCAGCGCATCCAGGGCGGTATCGGTTCGGCGTCCTTGGGCTCGTCGTCGGCGTTGAGCAGGGCCTGCTTCTTCGCTTCCTCGGCCAACGCAGCCTTGATCTCGCGCATCACTGCATCGATATCGGCGGCGTCCTCGGGCTCGGCGAACTCCCCCGTCAACTCCGTATCCGGTTGCAGCTTGCCAGCCTCGTAAAGCGCCCACATTTCCTTGGCATATTTGGTGTACTTGAGCTCGGGGGCAAACTGGCCGAAGTAATCGGCCATGTTGCGCACGTCGCGCTCGAGCATGCTGAAGGCGTGGTTGTTGGCGGCGGCGTCCACGGCCTGCGGCAGATCGATGATCACCGGCCCATCAGGGCCGAGCAGCACGTTGAATTCCGACAGGTCGCCATGCACCAGGCCCGCGCAGAGCATCTTGACGATTTCCTGGATCATGAAAGCGTGGAATTCACGCGCATCATCCGGATGCAGATCGACGTCATTGAGCCGCGGCGCAACATCGCCCTCGCCGTCGCCCACCAACTCCATCAGCAGCACACCATCGAGAAAGTCATAGGGCTTGGGTACCCGCACACCGGCACTGGCCAGGCGAAAGAGCGCCGCCACCTCGGCATTCTGCCAGGCCTGTTCCTGCTCCTTGCGCCCGTATTTGCTGCCCTTGGCCATGGCCCGCGCCTGACGGCTGCCACGCACCTTGCGGCCCTCCTGATACTCGGAAGCCTGGCGAAAACTGCGTTTGTTGGCTTCCTTGTAGACCTTGGCGCAGCGCAGCTCATCGCCGCAGCGCACCACATAAACCGCTGCTTCCTTACCGCTCATGAGCGGTCGCAGCACCTCGTCCACCAGGCCATCTTCGACCAGGGGTTCAATACGTTTGGGCGTCTTCATCGGTGTGGATCACGGGTCCTTTTTGGCCAGGGGCGAGACGTTCAGGGGCCATCCTCTCACAGCACGGGGCAGATGCCGACTCCCACCGCTCAGGCGCTGACCAGATGACGCCTGAGCGTCTCGATGGCATAGCGCACTTTGGCCGGTTGAGCATCGCGCCGTGGCGTGACGATATGCAGACCGATAGGTTCGAGATGCCAATCCGGCAGCAATGGCAACAGCTCGCCGCGAGCCAGCAGTTCACGGACTTCCGGCTCAGGCTGCAACGACACGCCCATACCCGCCAGGGTGAACTGACGCGAGGCAAGGATGTTGTTGCAGCTGATGCGCATCTCCAGCCGCAGCCGCTGCTGCACTCCACCAGGGCCATGCAAGGTCAGGTGCTGGCTGCGCTCCAGGTGCAGGCCGATCCAGTCGAGCTTGAGCAATTGCGCCGGCTCGACCGGTAAACCGGCGCGCGCCAGGTAGGCCGGTGCAGCGCACAAGATCATGCGCCAGTCGGTCACGTAACGGGCCACCAGGCTAGAGTCCTCCTGGCGGCCGACACGGATGGCGAGATCGATACGCGACTCGATCAGGTCGATCGGCTCATCGTGAAAGAACAGGCTCAGGCTCAACCCCGGATGAGCGCTGAGCAGCGGCGCCAGCGCTTCGCTCAGCAGCGGCCCGGAAAACCCGACCGGGGCGGCAACACGCAACTCGCCCACCGGCGCATCGCGCTGTTCGGCCAGGCGCTGCGCGGCTTGCTCGGCCAGTTCGACTATCTGTCGGCAGCTTTCATAGAACTGTGCACCCGCCTCGGTCAGGGTCAGCTTGCGGGTGGTGCGGTGCAGCAGCGTGACGCCAGTGGCTTCCTCCAGCCGGCGAATCTGCTGGCTGACTGCCGATGCCGTCATGCCCATGGCTCCGGCAGCCGCCACCATCGATCCCCGCTCCACCACCATGGCGAAAAGCGCCATGCGTTTGAGCTGCTCCATTATAAAGCCCTGCTTAATTATCCAAGTTCATCAGGCCACTTTTTTCGGTGTTTATCCAGCAGTGATCATGTGTCCACCGTCACTCTTCGAGATTACCTCAATGAAAATCGCACTGATTGGTGCCACTGGTTATACCGGCACGCCATTGCTGCAAGAGGCACTGGGCCGTGGTCATCAGGTCACCGCGCTGGTACGCCATCCGCAAAAGCTGAACGCACACCCGCAACTCACCGCCGTTCAGGCGGACGTCCACGACAGCGCAGAGCTGGTCAAACAGTTACACGGCCACGACGCGGTGATCAGCGCCTTCAACCCTGGCTGGGGCGTGACAGACATCCGTGAGCAGTTCATCGCCGGTAGCCGCTCGATCATCGCGGCGAGCAAGCAGGCCGGCGTCAAACGCCTGCTGATGGTCGGCGGTGCCGGCAGCCTGTACATCGCCCCCGGCGTGCAACTGATCGACACCCCGAACTTTCCTGCCGAGTACAAGGAAAGCGCCGAAGGTGCACGCCAGGCACTGAACATGCTGCGTGAAGAGCCGGAGCTGGAGTGGACCTTTCTCTCGCCAGCCGCCCTGCTCGTTCCGGGGCCACGCACCGGCAAGTTCCGCCTGGGCCGTGACGAGTTGCTGATGAACGGCGATGAACTGGGCAGCATCTCGGTGGCCGACCTGGCCGTAGCAATGCTGGACGAAGTCGAGCAGCCGCAGCACGTTCGTCAACGCTTTACCCTGGCGTACTGAGCCGCACCGCACTGTCGCAACACTGTAACCACCGGAAATACACAGCCCAAGAGGATTTTGCATGACCCCCTTCAGCAGCAGCGCGTTCGTCACGACCGATACCCCGGCGCGCTACATCAGCCGTCTGTGCAAGCACTTCGCACACAAGATTCCAGTCAGCTTCGACGAGCAGCAGGGCCGCATCGAGTTTGACGCCGGTCTCGCGACCTTGAAGGCAGAAAACCAGGGCTTGCGCCTGCGGGTTGAAAGCGCCAGCAGTGAAGATCTGCAACGCCTGGAGGGCGTCGTCGGCAGCCACTTCGAGCGTTTTGCCTGGCAGGAAGAGCTGACCCTGGACTGGCAACCCAACTGATCCCTCACAGCGCATCCAGCCGAGCGCGCAAGCGGCGCAACACCGCCAGCGACTCAGGATTGTCGCCATGCACGCACAGGCTATCGGCCCGCAGCCGCAGTGGTTTGCCATCGATATCGGCGAAAGAATCGCCGCTGGCGATAGCCAACGCCTGGTCCAGGATTCGCTCGGGATCATGGTGCACCGCGCCGCTGAGCCGGCGTGGCGCCAGTTGCCCATCTGACAGATAGGCGCGGTCGGCGAACGCCTCGAACATCAGCGGCACATCGGCCTCGTCGGCCAAACGTAGCTCCCGATCATTGTCAGCCAGTGCCAGCACCATCAACGGTAAGCCCTTGCGGTAGCTGGCGCAGGCATCGAGCACCGCCGTCAGCAGCGCGTCATCACGAACCAGATCGTTGTAAAGCGCGCCATGCGGTTTGACGTAAGCCAGCTGACAGCCGCCTGCTCGGCAAAAGGCATCCAGTGCCCCGACCTGATACAACACCAGTGCGCGGACCTCTTCCGGCGAGCACTGCAGATGACGTCGACCGAAGCCTTGCAGATCCGGATAGGAAGGATGCGCGCCAATGCTCACGTCATGCGCCACGGCAAGCTCGACGCTACGCGCCATGATCAGCGGATCGCCGGCATGGAAGCCGCACGCCAGATTGGCCTGATCGATCAGCGGCATGGCCAGCGCGTCGTCGCCCATGCGCCAGGCGCCAAAGCCCTCGCCCATGTCGCAGTTCAGGAGAATACGGTTCATGCCGGCAGCTTAGAGCGCCAGGAACGCATGCGTAAAGCACGCGCCACACTCGAGAATTAATCGCATTTACAAAATTTACATCTGCCTGCAGGCCAATCATTACGGCCTCTCCAGCCGGATGCCCTGTCCGTCGGTATCATCCGCAATTGAACCTTATATGCAAATCACTATCATCCCGGCCGTCTGCAACCGTTCCGACTGCACCCTCTTACTGCCAGGAGTAGATCGATGTCCGCCCTCAATTCCCGCACCGCCTTGGCCAGCGCCATTGCCTTGGCCGCCAGTTTCGGCGCCCAGGCCAACGAGCCTATCGCCCTGGGCGATGTGGTCGTCAGTGCTTCCGGCTTCGAACAGAAGATCACCGAAGCCCCCGCCAGCATCAGTGTGATCAGCCGCGAGGAGTTGCAACAGAAGCGCTACAACAACCTGGCACAGGCACTGGGTGACGTCGAGGGTATCGACATCGGCCAGGGCACCGGAAAAACTGGCGGGCTGAACATCAGCATCCGTGGCATGCCCAGCCAATACACCCTGATCCTGATCGATGGCCGCCGACAGAACGCAGCCGGCAACGTCACCCCTAACGGTTTCAACGAGACGTCCACCAGCTTCATGCCGCCGCTGTCCGCCATCGAACGTATCGAAGTGATTCGTGGGCCCATGTCGACCCTTTATGGTTCCGATGCCATGGGCGGGGTGATCAACATCATCACCCGTAAAGTTGGCAAGGAGTGGACCGGCTCTTTGACCCAGGACTACACCTATCAGGAGAATCGCGATTTCGGCGATACCCGCAGCACCAGCATCTATGCCAGTGGCCCGCTGGTAGACGACCTGCTCGGCCTGCAGGTACGAGGCAGCCTGTTCAATCGTGAAGAGTCCGATCTGAGCTACGGCAATGGCGTTGAAGTCAGCAAGCGCGGCCCATCTCCAGTCGATGGCGGGACCAACAATCTGGGCGCACGCCTGACTCTCACCCCGCACGAGAATCACGACTTCGGCCTGGACATCGAGCGCAGCCGCCAGAAGTACAACAACGACGAGTGCCAGCTCGGCAGCCTGGATGGTTTGAACCGCGACTGCACTGCCAGCGCCACCACCGCCAACGGCTATGCCGACGAATTACGCTTCGAGCGTGAGCAGATTGCCCTGACCCACAGCGCACGATTGGGCTTCGGCACTCTGGATTCCAGCCTGATGCACAACCGTACCGAAACCATCGGCCGCACCATTCCGGGTAATGTGATCGGCAACAGCTCCGGAATCCCGGGCACACTCATCGGTGACGACCGAGATCTGGAAACCACCAATCTGGTTTTCGACACCAAACTCGTAGCGCCAATTGGCGAATCACACGTTGCGACGCTCGGCGGTCAGTGGTGGAAAGCCGAAATGACCGACGGCATCGCCCTGGACGATTTCGAGCAGAAAACCTGGGCACTCTTCGCCGAGGATGAATGGCGCCTGCGCGATGATTTGGCACTGACACTGGGCGCTCGCTATGACGACCACGAAGCCTTCGGCGGCCACGTCAGCCCGCGCGCTTATCTGGTATGGAATACAACCGACAACTGGACGCTCAAGGGCGGCGTCAGCCGTGGCTATCGCACGCCGGATCTGAATGATCTGCACAGCGGAATCAACGGTGTCACCGGCCAGGGCACCATTATCACCATCGGCAACCCGGACCTGGAACCCGAAACCACCACCAGCACCGAATTCGGCGTGTACTTCGACAGCCTGGCCGGTTTCAATGCCAACGCCACCCTGTTCCACAACAAGTTCAAGGACAAGATCGCTACCGGTGACCCGGTTACCGACCCGCTGTGTGCTGGCAACACCGGTGGTACCTGCGCCCAGCAGATCAACATCGACGAAGCCGTGACCCAGGGCCTGGAACTCGCCGCGAGCTGGAACTTCGCTCCGGCCTGGACACTTTCAGGCAACTACACCTACACCGACAGCGAGCAGAAAAGCGGCGACAACAAAGGCGAACCGCTGACCAATACTCCTGAGCACCTGGCCAATGCCAAGCTCGCCTGGCAGACCACTGATCGCCTCAACCTCTGGCTCAAGAGCGAGTACCGTGGTGAACGTGCCCGATTTACCTCCAGGTACGAAAATCTGGCCAACGCCAATGGCAGCTACTCCACCAACCAGTCGATCTACGACACGCTGGGCAAGAACACCAAGGCCTATACCTTGTTCCACCTGGGTGGCTCGTTCAAAGCCTCGGAAAACGTGACGCTCAACGCGGCAATCTACAACCTGCTCGACAAGGACTTCGTCAAAGGCAAGGCCTACACCACTTACGCCAATAGCGGTGCAGCCAATGGCACGGCCTACGGTACGGACTACATCCAGAGCACCCAGTCCACCACTGGCGTGATGGAAGAAGGTCGTCGCCTGTGGCTGTCGGCAGTAGTCGAATTCTGACCACAACCGCAAAAAGCAAAACGCCAGCTCTGGAGCTAATGCCTGTCAGTTAAGCCGTTGCACTCGATCTTTGTAGGAGCCGGCTTGCCGGCGATCCGCCATAAAAAGCATCGCCAGCAAGCTGGCTCCTACGAAAAACGCCCCCTCTGCTGCAAGTAGGAGGGGTGGTAAAGAACTTATCTGATCAGCATTAACCCTGGGGCTGGCGTTCTGCTTTCTAGCAATTGCCACCCCTGCAGGCGGGAAACCACAACACTGCAGTCATCAACGGCTGATCATCGAGTAGTAAGCCGTAGCCAACTCGGCATGGCGCGAACATTGGCCGTAGAAGCCATCTGCCAAAGAATGTCCGTCTAGCGAGTGGCAGGACGCCAGATCACATCCGGCCCGATGCTGGCCAGGTCGGCGCAACCGGTCAGAGCCATGGCCACCTCCAGCTCAGCGCGCAGCAGTTGCAGCACGTGCGCTACCCCGACCGCACCGGCCGCTGCCAAGCCAAAGACATAGGGCCTGCCGACCAGCACGGCGTCCGCTCCCAACGCCAGCGCCTTGAGGATATCGCTGCCACGGCGAATGCCTCCGTCGAGCAATAGCGGCACCCTGCCCTGCACAGCAGCGGCGATTTCGGGCAGCACGTCGATGGTAGCCGGCAGGCCGTCCAGCGTACGTCCGCCATGGTTGGAGACGATCAGGCCATCCACGCCCGCCGCCAGCGCCTGTTCGGCATCGACGCCGCTCATGATGCCCTTGAGCAGAATCGGCAAACGCGTCTGCTTGCGCAGCCAGGTGAGGTCGGCCCAGGTCGGCGCCGCGGCCAGCAGTGGGCCGCCCAGGAGCAGGCTGCTGTTCTGCGGATCGGCCTGCGCCTGCAAGGGTCGCATCCCACGCAGATTGACCGCCTCGACACCCGCCGGCAGGGCGAAGCCGGCGCGCTGCTCGCGATTGCGCACGCCGGTGACCGGGGCATCCACCGTCAGCACCAGCGCCTGGTAGCCGGCGCTTTCTGCACGACGGATCAAGGCCGCAGTGAACTCGCGATCAGGCTGGATATACAGCTGGAACCACAGCGGCGCCTGCGCCTGCGCCGCGATGGCTTCCAGCTCGACACTGGCCTGGGTACTGACCACCATGCCCGCGCCCAGTGCAGCTGCCGCGAGTACGCTGGCCAATTCGCCATCGGGATGGGCGAGCTTCTGGTACGCCACCGGCGCAAGAAAGATCGGGTGGGCGAAATCCTGGCCGAACAGACGCAGGCGCGTATTGCCACCGCTCAGGTCTTGCAGCACTCGGCTACGCAGACGCAGACGCTCGAACGCCGCCCGGTTGTCGGCCAGGGTCAGCTCATCCGCCGCGCCGCCGGCCAGGTAGGCCCAGGCCTGCTCGCTCATACGTTCGCGGGCATAGGGCTCGTAGTCGACGACAGCGGCGATGGTCTGGGGAATCTGCTGCAGCGTGGGCAATGGCATGCTGTTACTCGGCGGGTCGGTGCGTGGGATCAGGGTGATGGATCGAGCGCTCAGGTCTGCGTCCATTGCCGCAGCAGGTTGTGGTAAATCCCGGTCAAGCGCACTAGTTCTGGGCTGTCTGGCACCTGCTGGCGCAGCGCCTGGATGCTGTCATCGAGTTCCAGCAGCACGTTGCGCTGCTCGTCCTGGCGCACCAGGCTCTGCACCCAGAAGAACGAGGCCAGACGCGCGCCGCGGGTCACCGGTTCGACCCGATGCAGGCTGCCGCTGGAATAGAGAACCAGATGGCCGGCCGGCAGTTTGATGCGCTGGTCCTGTACCACCAGTTCACCGCCGTCGTACTCGTCCGGTTCGCTGAAGAACAGAGTGGCCGACAGGTCGGCACGAATACGATGCGGCGTGCCCGGCACGCTGAATACCGCATTGTCGATATGGTCGCCGTAGGTGCCGCCCTCGGCGTAACGATTGAAACGCGGCGGCACCACTTTCAGCGGCAACGCGGCAGCCATGAAACCCGGATGCTGGGCCAGGCAGGCCAGGATGAAATCGCCCAGCTGCTGCGTCAGCGGATCATCCTGAGCGAGCTGCTGGTTGGCCTTGACGTTCACCGCCTGGTGCCCAGCCGTCAGCCGGCCATCCTGCCAGTTGCCGCCGGCGAGCGCGGTGCGGCACTGCTGCAGCTGTTCGGCATTCAGCACGTCGGGAATGCTCAGCATCATGTTCGGGGTTCTCCAGGCCAATCGCCGTTGCGAATGATTCTAAAGGGCTGCAGCACTCGGACAGAAGCCCGATCTGCTGTCGCCACCAAAATGAAAACGCCCCGACTGCGCTGCAATCGGGGCGTTGTACCACTCAAGCGTGCTTAGAAGTGGAAATTGGTGCTCAGGGTGAAGGTACGCGGATCACCCAGCAATGCACGGCGTCCCTGCCAGTTGGCCGAGCTGACGTATTCCTCATTGGTGAGGTTGTCGATGTTCAGGCGCACGTCCACATTGGCATTGACCTCATAGCTGGCCATCGCGGCGAAGGTGGTGTAGCTCGGGACACGCCCGTAGCGACCATTGGCGACAATACGCTCGACGTCATCCGGACGCCCCAGGTAGGACGAACCGACGTGCTGGGCGCCCAGGCCCAGGGTCAGGCCGACGGGCAGGCGGTAGGTCGTCCACAGGTTGCCGGAGACCTTGGGCGTGAAGGCCAGCTCATCACCATCGGTGCGCAGCTCACTGCCGTAGTCGCCACTGTTGGCACGACGACGCACGTCATCCAGATAGGCGCTGTGCTTGCGCTCGCTGTCCATGAACACAATGCCGCCGAAGACATCCCAGTTGTCGGTGATCTTGCCGCTGGCGCCCAGCTCCAGGCCTTTGACCACTTGCTCACCATAGCCCTTGAGCGTAGCGGCGCCTGTTTGCCCGACATCCCGACCGGTAATCGCGACCTTCTTTTTCTCGGTGTAGAACAGCGCAGCGGTGGTAGACAGGCGGCTGTCGAAGAAGTCCCACTTGGTGCCAATCTCGTAGTTGTGCGCCCGCACCGGATCGGCGCCCTTGATCAGCGCCGGCAGGCCCTGGTCAGTACGCGAGATATCCGAGTTGGACAGGTACGAGCCCGGCGGTTGGGTGGATACACCGTAGGCCGCGTAGACACTGCCATTGGGCAGCGGCTTGTAGACCACGCCCAGCTTGCCGCCGAGGCTCAGTTCGGTGTCGTCGAAATCATCACCCGGTGCGGCAGCGCCATCCAGACGCTTGTTGCTGATGCTCGCCTGGTACTGCTCCAGGCGCAGACCACCGGTCACCTGCCACTGCGGGTTGATCTCGATGGTGTCGTAGACATAGAGCGCGGCGGTATCGACGTCGACCTTGGTGCGATCACGCGGGGCCAGAGCGGCCGGCACGCTGCGTTCCCAGTCCGGGTCGAATACGTTGACCAGCCCCGGCAGCGTCTGCGATTGATAACCCAGCGACTCGGATTTCTCGCGACTCAGTTCGAGCCCAGCCGACAGGTTGTGGCGCAACCCGGCGGTATCGAACTGAGTGGACAGGTTGGTCAGGTTGCTCAGCGACGTGTTGACGCGGTCATACTGCTGGCGCTGTACGTTGACCAGCGCAGCATTGGCGTTGTTGTCGTCATCCAGTACGTGGGTGTAACGCGCCTGGCGGTCAACGCGGGCCAGACGCGTCTGGTTGCTGATGGTGACGCCAGCGGACAAATCATGTTCGAGGCGGAACATCAGCGCATCGCTGGTGGTGTCGTCGAAGTCGGACTTGAGACCGAAGTACTTGTCGCGATCGGCCGACCACACCGAGGAATCTAGCGGGGTGTTGGCACCCTTGAGCTTGTCACGCTGGGTCACACCGGCCACGCCCAGATCCGGGCGGTCGTTCATCTCGACGTGCTCGTAAGCGACGATAGCGCGAGTGTCGGTGCCCAGACCGAAGGCCGCCGACGGGGCGATACCCCAGCTGTTCTTCTCGGCGTGCTCACGGCCCGCGACGCCGCTATCCTCGACCAGCAGGTTGAGACGGAAAGCGCTGCTGTCGTTGATGATCTGGTTGGTGTCAAGCGTGGCACGGCGGCGCGGCTCGGAGTCGTATTGGTCGAAGCCGAAGCTGGCGCCGCCGGCGATGAAGCTTTCCAGGGTCGGCGTCTTGGTCACCTGATTGACGTAACCACCGGCGCCACCGCGGCCGTTGTCGGCTGCCGGCCCTTTGAACACCTCGACCTGCTCGACGTTGAACACGTCGCGGGTGTAGCTGCCGTTGTCACGCGCACCGTCGATGAACAGGCTGCCGCTGGTGTTGAAACCACGCAAGCTGAAGTTGTTGGTGCCGGTGGCGAAACCGTTTTCACCCGCCTCGAAGCTGATGCCGGGGGTATTGCGCAGTACATCGGTCAGGGTGCGAGCGTTCTGCTGACGGAACAGGGTTTCCGGAATGACGTTGACCGTCTGCGGTGTATCGAGCAATGCAGCGGTCTGTTTCGGCGAGGATGCCTTGTCGACCTTGAAGCCCTTGTCCTGCTGCCCCTGAACGGTTACGTCGCCCAGTTCGACTGCCGACTCCTGGGCCACGGCGAAACCGGATAGCAGGGCCAGGCTGACGGCCGAGGCCAGCAGACGACGCTGGGGGAAAGGTGCACGCTTGTTGTGTTTATCGCTCACGAGAGTCACTCCAGATGGAAACTGCGCGCGATAGTATTTGAGATTCAATCTTAATCAATCATTACGAATGATTTACATGAGCCTCTTTTGTAACAAAAATGTCAGTGCCTTTTCTCCGTATCAAATGGAGCGCTCCAGGTTGGTGATTCAGCGCAGGTGAGAGGCTCTGGGCAGAAATGAAAACGCCCACACGAGGTGGGCGTTCATCACGCAGCATCGCGGGCCTATCACCCGTAGGGTGCGCTGCGCACACCAGCATTATCAGGCGGTGCGCATGGCGAACCCTACACGGCATGGCCTCCAGGCTACGGTAGCAACCTAAGGTTTGCAGCGCCTTACAGGTAGTAGGACTTCAGCGGCGGGAAGCCATTGAACTCCACGGCGCTGTAGCTGGTGGTGTAGGCACCAGTGGACAGCCAGTACAGGCGGTCGCCGCTGGCCAGGTTGAGCGGCAGGCCGTACTTGTAGTTCTCGTACATGATGTCGGCGCTGTCGCAGGTCGGCCCGGCAATCACCACCTCTTCCATCTCGCCCTTCTTCTCGGTCCAGATCGGGAACTTGATGGCTTCGTCCATGGTTTCGATCAGGCCGCTGAACTTGCCCACGTCGGCATAGACCCAGCGCTCGACCGCGGTGCGCGACTTGCGTGCAACCAGTACCACTTCCGAAACCAGTACGCCGGCGTTGGCGATCAGCGAACGGCCCGGCTCGAGGATGATTTCCGGCAGTTCGTCGCCGAAGTCTTCCTTGAGGAAGCGGGTGATCTCCTCGGCGTAGGTTTCCAGGTCATTGGTGCGCTGGATGTAGTTGGCCGGGAAGCCGCCGCCCATGTTGATCATCTGCAGAGTGATGCCGTCTTCTTCCTTCAGACGCTCGAAGATCACCTTGACCTTGGCGATGGCGGCGTCCCAGACGTCGATATCACGCTGCTGGCTGCCGACGTGGAAGGAGATGCCGTAGGGCACCAGGCCCAGTTGCTTGGCCAGGATCAACAGGTCCAGGGCCATGTCCGGCTGGCAGCCGAATTTGCGCGAGAGCGGCCAGTCGGCGCTGGTCGAGCCTTCGGTGAGGATGCGCACGTAGATCTTCGAACCCGGCGCAGCCTTGGCGATGTTGCGCAGGTCGGCTTCGGAGTCGGTGGCGAACAGGCGCACGCCCTTGTCGAAGAAGTAGCGAATATCACGGGACTTCTTGATGGTGTTGCCGTAGCTGATGCGCTCCGGGCCAACGCCGGTGGCCATGACCTTGTCCAGCTCGTAGATCGAGGCGATGTCGAAGCTCGAGCCCTTGTCGCGCAGCAGCTCGATGATCTCGGTGGCCGGGTTGGCCTTGACCGCGTAGTAGATCTTGGCGAACGGGAAGCAGTTGCCCAGTTGATCGTAGGCATCGGCGATGATCTGCCGGTCGATCACCACGAACGGGGTTTCGTGCTGATCGGCGAACGCCTTCATGCGCTGGAAAGTGGCGGGTGCGTAATAGTCTTCGACCTTGATCGACATGCTGGGGACTCCAATGGCAAAACCGGGAACACATTGATTCGGGCAGCAGAACCGCTTACAGGTTCCGCTACGTGTCGGGGCTGGCCGCGCTAAACGCTGGCCTGAACGTCTGACAGTTTCCCCACTTTGGTTCGCCTACTTCCCAAGGCATGTCGCCGAGCATCACCGGTACCGACCATTCGCCGGCCGGCAACCTCTCGTCGTCAGTACTTGAGCCGGATGGATCGTTTCCAGCATGGACGTTCGGGCGCGGACTTTAAGACCATGCGTCCCTCAGATCAACCGGAAATTACCCCTAATTTCATCTCGTTCCGGATATCACACAAAACGTCCTGAAATGCTGAACAGGCGGGGCTTTCAGCCAGTTTGGCGCAGCTGTGTTTCAGTGCCATTGCAGCACCAGTTCGTCCAACTGGGCGAAGCCCTGCAAATGGCGCCTGATTACCTCCTGCAACTCATCCAGTTCGGCCGCACTCGGTGCTGTGCAGGTCAGCTGCAACGTCTGTTCATCGGCCTGCAGCATGCACTCGCCAATGGAGAAACGCAGCTGGCCTTCGCGCTCGCTCCAGCGCGCCTCGATCTTGTGCGAAAAATGCTTGCACAGGCGCCCAAGCAGGCGCGGCGCCTGGCTGCTGGGAAAACGGCTATGGCTATTGGGCATGAGGTGAGACTTCCTTGAGCAGAGGACTATCGGCCAGCACCAGCGGCTGGCCGAGCGAGCAGTGTTCGATACGTGCTTCGATGGCGTAGGCGCGGCGCAGCCATTGCGCATCCAGCACCTCGGCGGGAGCGCCGAAACGGTAAGCCCCGTCCGGCGCCAGCAACAGCAGATGACTGCAGAACCGCAGCGCCAGGTTGAGGTCATGGCAAGCCACCAGAGCGATGGTGCGCTCCGTGCGGCAACGCTCGGCGACGCAGTCGAGCACGCGCAGTTGCCAGTGCAGATCGAGCGCGCTGGTGGGCTCGTCGAGCAACAACAGTTGCGGCTCGCCGACCAGCGCCTGCGCCAGGCCAAGCAGTTGCCGCTGCCCGCCGGACAGGCGATCCATGCGCTGCAAGGCCAGATGCTCGATGCCCAGGCGCTGAAGAATCGTTTCGACCCGTACCGTCAGCTCGTGCGAAGCAAGCTGCGGACAACGCGCCCGCGCCGCCGCCAGCAAACTCTCATAAGCCAGCAGTGACACCGCCTGTGGCAATTGCTGCGGCAGGTAGGCCACCTGCACCTGCTGGCGCCAGGGCGGCACGCCGCTCAGCGTCGAATCACCCAACCGCGCTTTTCCCTGGCACGCCTGCAAACCGGCAATGGCGCGCAACAGCGACGATTTGCCGACGCCGTTCGGGCCGAGCAGGCCAACCACACTGCCGGCTTCCACGGCAGGCAGGGTCAGATCCTGCAGGATGTTGCGCACGCCATAGTTCAGCCCCAGCCCCTCGATCAGCAGGCTCATAAGCTACGCCCCCGCGCCAGGATCAAACCAATGAACAGCGGCACGCCGATCACGGCAGTGACCAGCCCAACCGGCAGGATCACCCCGGGCAGCAGCGCACGGCTGGTCAGGGACGCCAGCGACAGCAGCAAGGCACCGGCCAGCGCGCTGCCGGGCAGATAGAAGCGGTGATCCTCGCCCAGCAACAGGCGCGCCACGTGCGGCCCGACCAGGCCGATGAAGCCGACCTCGCCGACGAATGCCGTGGCCACGCCGGTCAGCAGGCTGACCCGCAACAGCACGAAGGTGCGCAGACGGCCGACGCGAATGCCCAGGCTACGCGCCTGTTCCTCACCGCCGCGCAGGCTGGTCATCGCCCAGGCCTGACGCAGCGCCAGCGTCAGGCACAGGGCAAGCACCGCAGTCACCAATCCCACACGCTGCAGATCGGCACGCGCCAGGCTGCCGAGGGTCCAGAACACGATCTGCTGCAGCGCATCGGCATCGGCGAGAAACTGCAGCAGCCCGACCAGCGCATTGAGCCCGAACAACAGGGCGATACCGAACAGCACCAGGGTATGCAGCGCCTCCCCCAGCACCCGCGCCACCATGAGCAGCAGCAGGCAGGAGATGAAAGCGCAGGCGAAGGCCGCCAGCGGCAGCAGAAGGTCGGCGCCGAGCCCAGCCAGATTGGGGCGCAGCAGGATCACCAGCGCAGCACCGAGCGTCGCCGCCGCGCCGACGCCAAGCGTGAAGGGACTGGCCAGGGGGTTGTTCAGCGCCGTCTGCATCTCCGCGCCAGCCAGGCCAAGGCTGGCACCCACCACCAACGCCATCAGTGCGTAGGGCACGCGAATTTCCAGGATGATCACCGCCTGCGCGGCGTCCAGATGCTGCGGCTGCAACAAGCCACGCGCCACATCCCACCAGCTCAGGCCAGCCGGGCCGGTGGCCAGATCGGCGATGAAACTGGCCAGCAGCAACGCCGCCAGCACGCCCAGGCAAGCCCAGCGCCGCAACAAGGTTCGCCGGTAACCGAGGCGCAACACCTGCTGCGCACTCACAAGCTGATCCAGTACTGGCCGTCCAGCGTCACCGGCTGGAACTCACGGTAGAAACGCTCCAGGGTGCTCTGCGGATCGAGATCGACAAAGGCTCCGGGATACAGCCACTTGGCGAACACCTGCACAGCCACCACGTTGAACGGGCTGTTGTAGAAGCCATGCCAGATGGCATACGCCCTGCCCTCGCGTATGGCGCCCAGATGCTGCAGGCCGCCGCGTCCGAGCAGGTGCCTGAGCGAGGCCTGCGCCGCATCCGCCGTCACGCCAGGCCCCAGGGCGATATAGGGCGCGTCCTCAGCCAGGCTGTCGGCCGAGCCCACGGCGCTGGCGATGTACAGTTCGGGCGGCTGGCTGAGCAGCAGCTCCAGACTGAGGGTGCCGGCATGGCCGGGCAGACGCTCACGGGCGATATTGTCGCCGCCGGCCTCGGCCAATAGATCGGCGAACATGCCGCGCGCCATGCTTTCGCAGCAACCCTCGCCAAGGCCGGCGCGGCTGTGCAGAAACACCTTGGGCGCGGCGCCTTGTGGCAAGCGTTCACGCACCGCAGCCAATGCCTCGGCGTGCGCCGCGTTGAAGGCTGCGGCACGCACCTCACGACCCAGCGCCTGGCCGAGCAGGGTCATGCTGCGCGGCGTATTGACCAGCGGCTGCTCACGGAAATCGACGAACAGCACCGCCACTCCGGCGCGCTGCAGCTGCTCGATCAGCCGGCCCTGCGTGCTGTCCGGGCCATGCCCGGACAGGCTGAAGATGGCCAGATCAGGGCGCAGCGTCAGTACCTGCTCCAGGCTGAAAGTATCGGCCGCGCCCTGGCCAATGCGCGGCACCTTGGCCAACTCGGGAAAGGCCTGCTGGTATTGCAGCGCGCTGCCGGGATCGACCAGCGCCAGATCGGCGGGCATGCCCACCAGGCGCTCCAGCAGCTGCTCGCCTTCGAGAATGGCCAGCACCGGCAACAGACGGCCCTCGCCCAACACGATGCGCTCGACGCGCTCGGGCACCTGCACCTCACGCCCGGCCAGATCGATCAGCACCTGCGCCTGCACCGGGGCCAGCAACGCCAACCCCAGCATCACTGCAACGATTGCTCGCCCCATCAGATTCGCCATGCCAGCCCCAGACGCAGCTCACGGCCTGGCTCGTAGGAGCCACGGATACCCTCGTAGTCCGGAATGTGCTCGAAGTCCTCGTTGCTGGCGTGATCCAGGTACTGCTTGTCCAGCAGGTTCTTCAGCGTCAGGGTCACCGTCAGGCTTTCAGGCACGGCCTGCCATTCGGCATACAGGTCGTGTACGCCGTAGCCTGGTTTGGAGACATCGCCGACGCCGGTGTGCAGGGTGTCGATGCCGCGCACGAAGCGGCCCTGCCAGCCGAGGCTGAGATTGTCGCTGGCACGGTAGTCGGCGAAAGCGGTCCAGGTGTCGCCGAGGCTGGTGCCCAGGCCGTTGTATTCGTAGACGTTGAGACGCTCGCCATCCAGACGCGCCTCATTGCGGTGGTAGCTCAGACCCAGGCTGAGCTGCTGCCAGTGGTAGGCGGTGCTGAGCAGCACACCCTTGCTCTTCAGGTCACCGACGTTCTCATACAGATTGGGCCGGCCGATGGGGTCGGCGATGGCATCCTTGATCCGGGTGACGTAGGCCTTGCCGCTCAGCTCCCAGCCACCGTCGCGGTAGTCGAAGCCGACCTCGTCGGTACGCGCCTTCTCGGCTTTCAGGTCCGGGTCGTTGCCGGATACATCGAGCTTGAAGGCATCACGCACCTGCGGCCCGCGCAGCGCCCGCGCCTGGCCGGCGAAAACAGCCAGTTCGGGAGTCAGCTGGTAACGCAACCCCAGGTTGGGGCTGATGCCTTCCTCGATGAAGGTCTGCTTGTCGCGGTCGTCGAGCGTGTAGCGCTCGTAGCGCAGGCCGGCGTCGAGCTGCAGACGCGAGGTGATCTGGTAGCGGTCCTGCAGGTAGACACCGAGCACTTCGCCGTCTTCGTGATCCAGCTCGCGGTCACCCTCTGGACCAAGGGTGGTGCGATCATCACGGTAGTCGACGCCATAGGTCAGCTGATGCGCGCCAATGCGGCTGGTGTTGCGCAGGTCGAACCCCGTGCTGCGGGTATCGCCGAAGTACAGACCGAAGCGGCCGTCCTGCTCCAGCTCGTTGGTGGTGTGATAGGTGGTCAGCTCGACATCCAGCAGGTCGTTGTTCACGGGCTGCCAGGCGTAGTTGAGCGTCCAGGTCTCGCGTTCGGTGCTCAACGGATACAGGCGATTGAAGCTGCTCGGGATCCACTGCGGGCGCTGGCTGCGCTCGCCTTCATCAATGCGCTTCTCGTAGCTCAGGCGCAGGGTCTGCTCCTCAGTCAGCTTGCCCACCAGCTTGGCGAAGCCGAGCTTCTGCCGTGCCGCCGTACCCAGCACGTCGTCGTTGTTGCCGTCTTCAAAGTCGTTCTGATCCTGGTAGGTGGTCATGGCCAGCGCCGACCAGTTCTGGTTGAAACGGCCGAACACACTGGCGCTGCTCTTGTAGCCCTCGCCATTGCTGAAGTAGCCGGTCTTGAGCAGCGCACCGAGCTGCTCGCCATCGCGCAGCAAGTCGTCCGGGTCCTTGGTGACGAAGCGGATCGCGCCGCCCAGCGCGCCCGGCCCGGCAGTCGCATCGCCGGTGCCGGCCTGGACTTCGGCGCGCTTGAGCAGCTCCGGCTCGATGCCGATGCGGCCCGTATGGTGGAAGGTCTGCCCCGGCTGGCTGGCGCCGTCGATGCTGATGTTCAGCAGGGTGTCCTCCAGGCCGCGCAGGTAGAGCTTCTGTGCCACGCCGGGGCCGCCGGCCACGGACACCTCGGGATTGGACTCGAACACTTCCTGCAGGTCGCTGGCCTGGTAACGCTGCAGTTGCTCGGCCTCGACGCTCTCGTTGCGGTCGATGGCGGCGGCGGTGATCTCTTGCGCCTGCAACTCCAGCGCAGCATCGGCGCCGTGCGCCTGCGCGGCGAGCAGACTGGCAAAGGTAATGGCGCCGAGCAGACTCAGGCGATAAGGGCAGTGCGGCATGATCGATCCTCCCCAGGAAAGATGTGAATATTTCGCATTTGCGAATTCTCATCACAAGCACCTGAGCAGGGAATCACTTTTACAACTGTTACATCGCCGTGCGCGGCAGGCGGATGTCCATGAGCAAACCGCCACCGGCGCGATTGCTCGCGCGAATGCTGCCGCCGGTGGCGCTGACCTGGCGCTGTGCCAACGCCAGGCCGAGGCCGAAACCGGCGCGCTCGCTGCCGCCGCGAAAGAACGGCTGGAAGATGCGCTCCAGCCATTGCTCGGCAACGCCCGGGCCCTGATCGGCGACCCGCAGCAGCCAGGCGCCATCCTCCTCGGCCAGGCTGACCTCGATCTGGCCGCCCGCCGGGGTGTGGTCGAGCGCATTGCGCACCACGTTCTCGATGGCCTGGCCCAACGCCCGATTACTGCTGCCATGCAGCGGCGCGCTGTCGGGCATCTGGCAGAGAATCTGCCGGTCCGGGTACTCGAAGCGCGCATCGTCGAGGATGCTGTCGAGCAGCTCGGACAGGTCCAGGCTCTCGTCGCGCAGCTCGGGTCGTTCGTTTTCCAGCCAGCTCAGGGTCAGGGCGTCCTCGACCAGGCGACGCATGCCGGCGCAGTCCTCGCGGATGCGTTCGAGCAGGCCGACCCGGTCGCTGCCTTGCTCGGCCAGGCTCACCGCCATCTCGATGCGCGTCAGCGGCGTGCGCAGCTCGTGGGACATGTCCGCCAGGCGCTGACGCTGATCGATGATCAGTTGCCCGGTGCGCGCGGCCATGGCGTCGAAGGTCTCGGCCAGGCGCGCCAGCTCGTCATTGCGCGAGCCCAGCAGCGAGCGCACGCGCACGTCCAGGCGGCCGTCGCTGAACTGCCGGGTGGCCTGTTCCAGACGACCGAGCGGCTGCATCAGGTGGCGGTAGAGCACGAGGCAGACGATCAGCATCAACACCAGTGGCACCACCAGTTGCAGCAACAGCTTGGCGTAATGCCAGTTGAGGCCGGGGCGCATGCGCTGCGGCAGGATGATCAGGAAATGGGTCCGGCCGTCGGCGAACGGCAGATCCATGATGGGGTTTTCCTGGAAGTAGAGGTGAATCTTCCAGCTCACGTCGCGGCCCAGGCCGAAGCCCTCGTAGAAGCGCTCGTTGAGCACGCTGCCGGCCAACGGTCGCACCTCGGACTCGACCACTGCCGCCCAGGTCTGCTCCTGCTGCTGCAGGGTAGTGAGCCAGCGCGCCAGGGCTTCATGATCGCCAGCGCGGTACATCGCCTCGGCCTGCTCGCCGTAGTGGCGCAGGGTGCGCTGGTGCTCGGCATCGATGAAGCTCATGCGCTCCTCGGTCTGCCAGGCGACGCGGGCGATGATCCAGAACAGCAGCACGCTGCCCAGACCGATGACCAGGCACAGCTTCCAGAACAGGCGCCGGTTCATGTGAAGGCGTAACCGCGGCCGTGCAGGGTCTGCAGCCGGTCGGCGCCCAGGCCGGCCTCGCCCAGACGGCGACGGATACGGCTGACGTGCATGTCCAGGCTGCGGTCGTACTGGCTGTACTCGCGCTCCAGCGCCATGCGGTACAGGTAGGGTTTGCTCAGCGCCTCACCGCGATGGCTGACCAGTAACCAGAGCAGGCGGAACTGCAGTGGCGTCAGCGCCAGGTCGCAGCCTGCGACCCGCGCCTGCTGGGCGTGGCGGTCCAGTTGCAGTTCGTCGACCTGCAACTGTTGCGCCTGGCCGACGCGCGCACTCTCCTGCGGGCGCGTGCGGCGCAACACGGCGTCGATGCGCAATTGCAGTTCGGTGATGTTGAAAGGCTTGGGCAGGTAATCGTCGGCACCATGGCGCAGGCCGCGAATGCGCTCCTCCTCAGCCCCGCATGCGGTGAGCATGATCACCGGAGTCTGCTGTTGCTCGCGCAGGCGCCGCAGCACGGAAAAGCCATTGACGTCCGGCAGCATCACGTCGAGCAACAGCAGATCCGGCGACTCGCGCAGCGCCGTCTCCAGGCCCGCCTCACCCAGATGACAGGCGCTGGTGGCGTAACCCTGACCGCGCAGCAGCTCGCCGAGCTGGGCGGCCAGGGTGCGATCGTCCTCGACGATCAGGATGCGAGCCAGGCTGGCGGTCATGTGGGTCACTCAGGACGATTAAAGCGAATGATTCTCATATATAAAAATCACTTCGGCAACCCTGGCCCACATGGCGCGTTTTGCTCGGGTCAGTACACGTCACGACGATAGCGACCTTCCTCGATCAGCGCCTGCACCGCCTCGTCGCCGAGCAACTCGCGCAACGCCGCATCCACACCGCCGGCCATGCCCTGCAGGCTGCCGCATATGTAAAGGGCAGCCCCTTCGTCCAGCCAGGCACGCAGGCGCTCGTGTTGCTCGCGCAACAGATCCTGCACGTAGCGCTTGTGCGCCTGATCGCGGGAGAACACCAGATCCAGATGCTGCAGCTCGCCTGCGGCCAGCGCCGTCTGCAGCTCGTCACCACAGAAGAAATCGCAGGCGCGGTTGCGCTCGCCGAACAGCAGCCAGTTGCGCCCCTGCCCCGCCAGCGCACGTGCCCGCAGCAGCGAACGCAGTCCGGCCAGGCCGGTGCCATTGCCGATCAGCACCAGCGGACGATTGTCGTCCGGCAGGTGGAAGCCGCTGTTGCGCCGCACCCGCGCCAGTAGCTGCCCCCCTTCGGGCAGGTACTCGGTCAACCAGCCAGACCCCAGGCCGAGACTGCCATCAGCCTGCACCGCCTGGCGCACGATCAACTGCAGCACGCCATCGGCCGCCACCGAGGCGATGGAGTATTCACGCGTACCCAGCGGCACCAGTGCATCGACCAGCGCCTGGGCATGCAGGCCAACCAGATGAGCGAAGCTGTCCGGCAACTGGCGTTCGGCCAGGGCTTCACCCAGCCTCGTCATCTGCCCATCGAGCGTCACCGGCTCAAGGCCGTCGAAACCGGAGTGCTGCAGCCAGGCCTGCACCCGCGCAGGCGCATGCCGTGGGCGAATTTCCAGGATATCGCCGGCCTGCCACGTGCTCTGCGCCGGCGGCGTCAGGCCAATGAAGAACACCGGTGCACCCTGGCTGCACGGGTTGAGCAGGCGCCGTTCGGCCAGCGTCCAGTGCTGCCAGGGCAGTTGTTCGAAGCGAATCGGCGCGGCGCCGGTCAGCTCGCTCAACTGCTGTTGCCAGCGCTGCAGCGCGGCCGGGTCAGCGCCATCGACTTCGATACTGTCGAACAGCCGCTGCGCGCCCTGCAAGCCCAGCCAGTCGTTGATACGCCGGGCAAAGCCGCAGAAGTGCTGATACTGCCGGTCACCCAGCGCCAGCACGGCATAACTCAGTTGTTCGAGTGGCAGCGAGCCGCCCAGCACCTTGCGCTCGAAGCCCTGCGCGGCATCCGGCGCCTCGCCGTCGCCAAAGGTGCTGACCACGAACAGCGCCTTCTGCGCCTGACGCAGGCTGTCGGCATCGACGCGCGACAGCGGCTCGACCCGAACCGGGATGCCGGCGGCCTGCAACTGCCCGGCGCTCTGCCAGGCCAACTGTTCGGCGAAGCCGCTCTGGCTGGCGAAGCCGACCAGCCAACCGTCACCGGCATCGTCGCCCTTCAACGCAGAGCGTGCCGCCAGCGCCGCGCGCTTCTTGCGCCGGCGATCCAGATACAGCAGCCAACCGGTAATGAAGAACAGCGGCATGGCCCCGGTGGCCAGCATCATCAGAACGCGCCCCGGCATGCCGAAGTACTCGCCAACGTGCAGCGCGTAGATGCTGGCCAGCAGCTGCGCCTTGAAGCTCTTGTCGGCGTAGCGTTCATGGCGGCTGACTTCGCCGCTTTTCGGATCGATCTGGAACTGGTTGAAGGCACGCACATGCTCGGCACCATCGAGCATGTAGAAAACCGTCGCCGGCTGCCCGGCCACCGGCGGCAGGCGCAGGTTCCAGGCAACCATCTTGGGCCCGGCAGTCTGCTGGATGCTCTGCCACACGGCATCGTAGTCGACTTCCGGCGCGGGGCCACTGGGCGCCTGGCGGCCGCCACGGCCACGCTCGCCGCGTTGCTCAGGCGGGGCATCGGAAAGCATGCGTGTCAGCCCTTCGCGGTACCAGTCATAGGACCAGTAGAGACCGGTGAGACCGGCGCAGAGGTAGAACAGCAGCGCCCAGGTGCCCGCAACGGCGTGCAGGTCCCAGTTGAAGCTGCGACCTTTCTTCCTCCAGTCCATGGTCAGCCAGGTGCGCCAGCTCAAGGCCTTGCGCGGCCAGCGCAGGTACAGGCCTGACAGGCAGAAGAACATCAGCGCAATCGTACTGGCAGCGGTGATCTGCTTGCCCACTTCGCCCATGGACAGGAAACGGTGCAGCATCAGCATCAGGTGGAAGAAGTCCTGGCCAACGGGCTCGGCCAGGACTTCACCAGTGTAGGGGTCGAACACGATGCGCGGCCCACGCCGCTCGCCTGGTGGCGGAGCGAGAAAGGCCATGCCCGGCCCGTCATGGCGACTATCGACCCACAGCCCGGTGACGCGATCAGCGGTAGCGGCCTCGATCTTCGCCGCCAGCTCGCCGGGCGGGAGATGCCCCTGTGCGCTGGGCTCGATCTGCCAGCGCTCGGCGTTGAGCGCCCGGGTTATCTCGCCCTCGAAGCTATAGAGAGCACCGGTGATGCCCATGACGGCCAGCACCAGGCCGGCGCTGATGCCAAAGAACCAGTGCAACTGGAAGATGATTTTCTTGAACACGACGGAGCCACCCTTGCCCTGACCCACTGCGAAGGGCGGCCACTCTATATGGGAATAATTTTCATAACCATTCATTTACGCGTTATTTACGCATCTACGGCGCGGCCCGGCAGCATCAGCTACCGGCCCATCTGAAAAGCGATAGCCGCTCTCCGCCAGAGCTCGCAGTTATCGGTATAATCGCGCGTTTTACGGGTGCCAAGGCACCCTCAACGACTCCATCCAGGCACGTATTCATGACCACCCAGGCCGCAGAAGTCGCCAAGCGCCGCACCTTCGCCATCATTTCCCACCCGGACGCCGGTAAGACCACCATCACCGAGAAGCTGCTGCTGATGGGCAAGGCCATCGAGGTCGCGGGCACCGTGAAGTCGCGTAAATCCGACCGCCATGCCACTTCCGACTGGATGGAGATGGAGAAGCAGCGCGGCATCTCCATCACCACCTCGGTGATGCAGTTCCCCTACCGCGAGCACATGATCAACCTGCTCGACACACCCGGCCACGAAGACTTCTCCGAAGACACCTACCGCACCCTGACGGCGGTGGACAGCGCGCTGATGGTGCTCGACGGCGGTAAGGGCGTCGAGCCACGTACCATCGCCCTGATGGACGTCTGTCGCCTGCGCGATACGCCCATCGTCAGCTTCATCAACAAACTCGACCGCGACATCCGCGACCCCATCGAACTGCTCGACGAAATCGAGGCGGTGCTCAACATCAAGGCAGCGCCGATCACCTGGCCGATCGGCTGCTACAAGGATTTCAAGGGTGTCTACCACCTGACCGGCGACTACATCATCGTCTACACCCCGGGTCATGGCCATGAGCGCACCGCAGTCAAGATCATCGAAAAGCTGGATTCCGACGAAGCTCGCAACCACCTCGGCGACATGTACGAGCGCTTCGTCGAAGAGCTGGAACTGGTGCAAGGCGCCTGCCATGAGTTCGAACCTGAAGCCTTCCTCAAAGGCACGATGACCCCGGTATTCTTCGGCACCGCACTGGGCAACTTCGGCGTCGACCATGTGCTCGACGCCGTGGTCGATTGGGCGCCGCGCCCACTGCCACGCGCGGCCAACGAGCGCACTGTGGAGCCGACCGAGGAGAAGTTCTCCGGCTTCGTGTTCAAGATCCAGGCGAACATGGACCCGAAACACCGTGACCGCATCGCTTTCATGCGCATCTGCTCGGGCAAATACACCCAGGGTATGAAGATGCGCCACGCGCGCCTGGGCAAGGACGTGCGCGTCGGCGACGCCCTGACCTTCTTCTCCAGCGAGCGTGAGCACCTGGAAGAGGCCTACGCCGGCGACATCATCGGCCTGCACAACCACGGCACCATCCAGATCGGCGACACCTTCACCGAAGGCGAAAACCTGGGTTTCACCGGCATCCCACACTTCGCCCCGGAACTGTTCCGCCGCGTGCGCCTGAAGGACCCGCTGAAATCCAAGCAGCTGCGCCAGGGGCTGCAGGAGCTGGCCGAGGAAGGCGCCACCCAGGTGTTCTTCCCCGAGCGCAACAACGACATCATTCTCGGTGCGGTCGGTGTGCTGCAGTTCGACGTGGTCGCCAGCCGCCTGAAGGAGGAATACAAGGTCGAGTGCGCCTACGAGGCGATCAACGTCTGGTCGGCCCGCTGGATCGAGTGCAGCGACGAGAAGAAGCTCAAGGAATTCAAGGACAAGGCCTATGAGAACCTCGCCGTTGACGGCGGCGGCCACCTCACCTACCTGGCCCCGACCCGCGTCAACCTCAGCCTGATGGAAGAGCGCTGGCCGGAGGTCAAATTCCGCGCCACGCGCGAGCATCACTAAAGGCTCAATCGTGTAGGAGCCCGCTTGCGGGCGATCAGCTTCTGAACCACGCTTAACCCTGATCGCCGGCAAGCCGGCTCCTACGAGAGAAATATGGAATGGATTCCAGCCGTTTTACCCATCATGGCCATGCCCTGCGTTCCGGACGCGTTTCCGAAGCGAATCGCGCCTACCTGCTGACTGCAGTCACCTATCAACGACATCCCACCTTTCAGGACTGGCGCTTAGCAAGGCTGCTGATTGCAGAAATGCGCCGCCTGCATGATCAGCAACTCGTCCACTCCTTCGCCTGGGTAGTAATGCCCGATCACCTGCACTGGCTTGTCCAGCTGCGGGAGATGCCGCTGTCAAAGCGGGTATTGCAGCTCAAATCCCGCAGCGCTATCGCCATCAACAAGGCTCGAAACGCCAGCGGTCGCGTCTGGCAGAAGGGCTTTCACGATCATGCCTTGCGCAAGGAAGAAGACCTGGCCGCCACGGCGCGATACGTTGTCGCCAACCCGCTGCGTGCCGGATTGGTACAACGCATCGGAGACTATCCCCACTGGGATGCGATCTGGCTGTAACACCCACCCTGTAGGAGCCGGCTTGCCGGCGATGCTTTTTCGTCAGCCATGATCGCCGGCAAGCCGGCTCCTACGAAGAGCACTCGCTGACCTGCAAACTATCGTGCTCGCAGGTGCAAAGCAGTCGGGTCGTGGCGGGGTCATTCAGCAGGCATTCGGCGATTGCCGGCTCCAGTTCGGTGCGCAGCCGCCGGGCCAAGGCACGAGCACCGAAGCGGATATCGTGCTCGCGGCACAACCAGACCCGGGCGCAGGGCTCCACGTGTAGCGAGCGGCCCTGACGACCCAGGCGCTGATTGAGCTTGTCCAACTCGATGTTCAGCAAAGCATCCAACCACTGCTCGTCGACACGTTCAAACACCAGAATGCGGTCGATACGATTGAGCCATTCCGGCTCAAAGCGCTCGTGCAGCATCTGTTCCAGCAATGCGGCCTCACCTCTCGGCGCCAGCCCCAACCAACGCCGCCAGCCACGGGCGAAACGCTCGCGGTAGCGTTGCGCCTGCTGCGCGCCGATGTTGCTGGTCATGAAGATCAGGCTGTTGCGAAAGTCCAGGGTGCGGCTGCCGGCGGTCAGGGTCAGACAGCCATGTTCGAGAATGCCGAGCAGGCTACGCAGCACTTCGGGGCTGGCCTTCTCCAACTCGTCGAACAGCACGATGCCGGGCCGCCCGAAACTGCCGGCGATGGCCTCTGCATCGAACAACGTGGTGCCCTCCTTGCTGCCGACGTAACCAGGCGGCGCACCGGTCAACGCAGCAGCATAGTGCTCCTGGGCCAGGGTGTGCATGTCGATGCGGCACAACGCATCGGCGCGGCCATGAATGGCCTGTGCCAGCAGGCGCACGATCTCGGTCTTGCCGACACCGGTCGGGCCCATGAACAGGTTGACTGCCAGTGGCCGCTCGCGCTCGCCGATATCGGCCTTGACCACCTTGAGCATGGCCTCGACCTGCGCCAGCACCGCGTCCTGGCCGACGATGCGCGAACGTAGCAGGGCCATGACTGCCATTGGCTCGAAGAGGAAGCGTGATTGCAGCCGAGTAACGCCTTGATCCTCCAGGCGCTCGCGGTTGCTGTCGATCAGGTCGTTGGCGAAGGGCATGGTGTCTGTCCCATAAGGCAAAAGCATCGCCGGCAAGCCGGCTCCTACACGCCCCCCGTAGGAGCCGGCTTGCCGGCGATCAAGTCCTATCCGGCAACGCGTTCCTTGCCCGGATGCGGCAGCTCACCGACCGGGCAGTCGGCCACGCCGATGCTCGAGCGGGTGAGTTTCTCCACGTTCTCCTGAGCCTTCTGCGCATCCAGTACCCAGGTGCGGTAGAACTCGAAGGGGCAATCGGCCACGCCCTTGTCGCCATCACCAGAGTTGTAGACGCCGGTGTAGCCACGGTGCAGCAGCTTGAACAGATGGTTCTGCGACTGGTCGTTGGCCCGCGCATCACGGATCTGCGACACCGACAGCTGGGCGTACTGGATGCCCATTTCCTCTTCACCGCATTCGCCCAACGTCCGGCCGTCGAAGCCGATCAGCGCCGAGTGGCCGAAGTAGCTGTACACGCCGTCGAAGCCGGTGGCGTTGGCCACCGCCACGTAGCAGTTGTTGGCCCAGGCCATGGTCTTGGCCATCAGCACCTGCTGGTCCTTGGCCGGGTACATGTAGCCCTGGCAGCGCACGATCAGCTCGGCACCCTTCATCGCGCAGTCACGCCAGATTTCCGGGTAGTTGCCGTCGTCGCAGATGATCAGGCTGATCTTCATGCCCTTGGGGCCTTCGGAGACGTAAGTGCGGTCGCCCGGATACCAGCCCTCGATGGGACACCAGGGAATGCATTTGCGGTAACGCTGGACGATCTCGCCCTGGTCGTTGATCAGGATGAGGGTGTTGTAAGGTGCCTTGTGCGGGTGCTCTTCGTGGCGCTCGCCGGTGAGCGAGAAGATGCCCCAGGTCTTGGCCTCGCGGCAGGCGGCGGAGAAGATCGCCGTTTCCTCACCGGGGATGGTCGCGGCGGTGGCCATCATCTCGTCCTTGTCGTACATGATGCCCATGGTGCTGTACTCGGGGAACACCACCAGATCCATGCCGGGCAGGCCGAGCTTCATGCCCTTGATCATTTCGGCGATCTTGCGCGCGTTGTCGAGCACCTCGGCCTTGTTATGCAGGCGCGGCATCTTGTAATTGACGACGGCGACGCCGACGGTATCAGGGCTGCTGGAAATATCGCCGTGGCGCATGGCTGTATATCCTCCGGTTGACTGCGGTTTGTGGAAGCGGCTTCAGCCGCGAAATTCTCTCTGTGTCGCCGGTTATCGCGGCTGAAGCGCGATGCCGCCCAGCCGCTCCTACGGAACGTTCTGCGAACTGGATTCCCGCCTTCGCGGGAATGACGGTGAAAACCCACGTCATCCCCGCGCAGGCGGGGACCCAATAAACAGCCTCAGTGGCTGATCATCCACGGCCGTGCCGAGGGGCTGGCCTTGAGGCCGTGGGGGTTGGCCTTGGTGCGCTCGACCGGTTTGCTCGGGCCGCAACAGCTGCAGCCGGCAGGGTGCTTGCGGTTGGCCTTGTACTCTTCGAGGCTGTGCGGCGCGTGGGCGCTGCGCTCGTTGGTTTCATGGGCGCGGCGCTGGCTGCCGGCCATGCTGGCCAGACCCGGGGCACTGAGGATCACCCGCTCGCTCGGCGCGTCGCAGTATGGGCAGGCGCAGGCGGCGTCGCGCTCGGCCATCGGCCGCAGCACGGTGAAATCGCCACAGCTCGGGCAGTCGTATTCGTAGATGGGCATGGCAAAACCTCGATAAATTCGGTGCGCACGGCGCACCCTACGGTGGCCGTGCGCATGAGCATCACTTGTCGTAGGCGATGGGCAGGTCGATGCTGCCGTCGAGGAACTTGGTCGGGCCGCTGGCGCTGGGGTTGATGTCGAACTCGAAGATATCGGTCGGCAGCCACAGCGTGGCGCAGGCGTTGGGGATGTCGACCACGCCGCTGATATGCCCCTGTACCGGCGCCGAGCCTAGCAGCGAGTAGCCCTGGGCCGGCGAGTAGCCGAACTTGGTCAGGTAGTTGATGGCGTTGAGGCAGGCCTGCTTGTAGGCCAGGTTGACGTCCAGGTAGTGCTGCTTGCCCTCGTCGTCGACCGAGATGCCTTCGAAGATCAGGTAGTTGTTGTAGGTGGGCACGATCGGACTGGGCTTGAAGATCGGGTTCTTGATGCCGTACTTGGCCATGCCACCCTTGATCAGCTCGACCTTCATGTGCACCCAGCCGGCCATCTCGATGGCGCCGCAGAAGGTGATCTCGCCGTCGCCCTGGCTGAAGTGCAGGTCGCCTACCGACAGGCCGGCGCCGTCGACATAGACCGGGAAGAAGATCTTCGAGCCACGCGACAGATCCTTGATATCGCAGTTGCCGCCATGCTCCCGCGGCGGCACGGTGCGCGCGCCGGTAGCGGCTGCCAGGTCGCGCGCCTCGCCCTTCATCTTGCCCATGTGCGCAGTGCTGGCGAACGGCGGGTTGGCCAGCGGCGGTACGCGAGTTGGGTTGGTATCGATCAGCGCCTGCTCACGCTTGTTCCAGTCGGCGAGCATCTTGTGATCCGGCAGGCAGCCGATCAGCCCTGGGTGGATCAGGCCAGCGAAACGCACGCCGGGAATATGCCGGCTCTTGGTGAACATGCCTTCGAAGTCCCAGATCGACTTCTGCGCGGATGGAAAATGGTCGGTGAGAAAACCACCGCCGTTGTTCTTCGAGAAGAAGCCGTTGAAGCCCCAGAGCATGTCCTGCTTGGCGCCGATATCGAGCAGTTCGACGATCAGCAGGTCGCCCGGCTGAGCGCCCTTCACGCCCACCGGCCCGGACAGGTAATGCACGGTGGACAGGTCGACGTCACGCACATCGCTGGCGTCGTCGTCGTTCTTGATCGCACCGCCGGTCCAGTCGTAGGTTTCGAGAATGAAGTCATCCCCCGGGTTGACCCAGCAGGCCATGGGAATGTCCGGGTGCCAGCGGTTGTGCACCTGTTCGTTTTCGGTAGCAGCCTGGTTGAGGTCGACCTTGATCAGGGTATCGGTCATGACTGAGCTCCATAAGACCTGTGAGGAATGCCGGCCTGTGCCGGGATACGCAGCCAGTCTCGAACGCGCGGTGAAATCGGCCAATACGTTGGATGACGTATGCCCGCATTGCAGGGCTCATGCGGCCTGCAGGTATTTTTCGCAGGCGCGAAAAAGCGGCCGGTGCATGGAGAACACACCGGCCGTAAAGCGGGAATTTGTACCTGTAGGAGCCGGCTTGCCGGCGATTGATTGCAAGCGACAGCATCGCCCGCAAGCGGGCTCCTACAGATTGCGTCACACCGACAAATAACGGCTGATGCTCGCCTCGTCGACCTTGTCGCGGGTTTCCTCGACGACGAACTTGCCCTTCTCGATGACCAGGAAGCGGTCGGCGATTTCCATGGTGAACGACAGCACCTGCTCGGACACCACGATGGTCAGATCGCGCATGTTGCGGATCTCCTTCAGGCTGCGGGCGATGTCCTTGATGATCGACGGCTGGATGCCCTCGGTCGGCTCATCGAGCAGCAGCACCTTGGGGTTGGTGGCCAGCGCGCGGGCGATGGCCAGTTGTTGCTGCTGGCCACCGGAGAGGTTGCCGCCCTTGCGGTGGCGCATCTCGAGCAGCACCGGGAACAGCGCATAGAGATCGTCCGGCACCTTGCCACCGGCCGAAGCTGGCAGGCCGGTCTGGATGTTTTCCAGCACGGTCATGTGCGAGAAGATCATCCGCCCCTGCGGCACGTAGGCGATGCCGCTTTCCACCCGCTGATGGGTTTCCAGTTTCGACACGTCCTTGCCGTCCACACGAATCTGCCCGCCCCACTGCGGCAGGATGCCCATCAGGCTCTTGAACAAGGTGGTCTTGCCCATGCCGTTGCGGCCCATCACCGCGACGATTTCCTTCTTCGCCACGTCGAGGTTGAGCTCGTGGAGTATCTGGCTCTGGCCGTAGCCGGAAGCGAGGTTGCTGATCTGGAACATAGATGACTCCTTGCTAAACACGCCCCGGATTTCATCCGGGCTACGCGGCTCGGTCGCATGGTGCGCACGGCGCACCCTACGGTCGGTGGAAGCCTCGGCATCCGGGATCAATGCCCCAGATACACCTCGATCACCTTGGGATTGCTCTGCACCGCCTCCATGCTGCCCTCGGCCAGCACCTTGCCCTGGTGCAGCACCGTGACGCGGTGGGCGATGCTCTTGACGAACTCCATGTCGTGCTCGATGACCAGCACCGAACGGCCCTGGCTGATGCGATTGAGCAGATCGGCCGTGGCCACTCGCTCGCTGACACTCATGCCGGCCACGGGCTCGTCGAGCATCAATAACTGCGGGTCCTGCATCAGCAACATGCCGATCTCCAGCCACTGTTTCTGCCCGTGCGAGAGCAGTTCAGCCTGACGGTGCAGGTGATCACCGAGCATGATTTCCTGCGCAACCTGTTCGACCCGCTCGATCACCTCTTGCGTGCGCTTGAAGAACAGCGCGCCGAACACCTTGCGCCCGGCCGGGTAGGACATTTCCAGGTTCTCGAACACCGTCAGGTTTTCGTAGATCGACGGGTTCTGGAACTTGCGCCCGACGCCAGCGCGGACGATGTCGTACTCGCGCATCTTGGTCAGCTCACGGCCGTCGAAATCGATGCTGCCGGCGGTGGCGCGGGTCTTGCCACAGATCAGGTCGAGCACCGTGGTCTTGCCGGCCCCGTTGGGGCCGATCACCACATGCACTTCGTTGCGGTCGACGTAGAGGTTGAGGTCGTTGACCGCCTTGAAGCCGTCGAAGGACACGGTCAGCCCTTCGATGGCCAGTACCGGCTTGGCGGCCTGAAAGCCTGCGGGGCTGTTCATGGCGTGGTCTCCAGTTCAGGGGTTGGACGCTTGCCGGTGGCGATGACGGCAGGCGGTGGTGTAACGAGCACCTGCGGTTTGCGCCGCAGGCGTGCCAGACAGCGTTTGCCGTGACTGTCCCACAGCCCGGCCAGACCATTGGGGAAGTACATGACCACGACGATGAACAGGCCGCCCATCAGGTACAGCCACAGCTCGGGGAAACTCTCGGAAAAGTAGGTCTTGCCGAAATTGACCAGCAACGCGCCGTACACCGCACCGAGCAGTGACAGGCGCCCACCGACCGCAGCGAAGATGACCATCTCGATCGACGGCACGATGCCGACGAAGCTCGGTGACATGAAGCCCACCTGCAGGGTGAACATCGCCCCGCCGATACCGGCGAACGCCGCACCAACGCAGAACACGAAGATCTTGAAGCTGGCCACGTCGTAACCGGAAAAACGCACCCGCTCTTCCTTGTCGCGCATCGCCAGGAGCAGACGGCCCAGCTTGGAGGCGATGATGAAACGCGCGATGAGAATGCAGCCGATCAACAGCGCCGCACTGACGAAGTAGAGGATCAGCTTGGCCTCGTCGCTGCGGATGTCCCAGCCCTTGAGCGTGCGCAGATCGGTGATGCCGTTGACCCCGCCGGTCAAGCCCTGCTGGCCGATGATCAGCACGGTGAGAATCAGCGCGATGGCCTGAGTGACGATGGAAAAGTACACGTCCCCCACGCGGCGCTTGAACATCGCAATACCGATCACCAACGCCAGCAACACCGGCACCACTACCACGGCGATCAGGGTGAAGCTCAGGCTGTGGAAGGGTTCCCAGAGCAGCGGCAGTTCGGTGATCTGGTTCCAGTCCATGAAGTCCGGGATGCCAGGTGTGGACTGGATCTTGGTTCTCTCCGGGTCGGATGCCTCGAGCTTGAGGAACATCGCCATGCAGTAGCCACCCAGGCCGAAGAAGATGCCCTGGCCCAGGCTCAAGATGCCGCCATAGCCCCAGCACAGCACCAGGCCAACGGCGACGAAGGCATAGGTCAGGTATTTGCCCACCATGTTCAGGCGGAAGGCATCCAGCGCCAGCGGGAATACCACCAGGATCAGCGCGGCGAGCAGCGCCAGACCGATGGCGCCCTGCTTGCCGCCGAGCAGTTTGTCGAGTGTCGGATTCATGCTCGTGCCCTCAATTCAACGATCCTGTAGGAGCCCGCTTGCGGGCGATGAATAGGTTTGCAATCGCCCGCAAGCGGGCTCCTACGTTTCATTTGCGCACCTTGGCCGAGAACAGCCCCTGCGGGCGCAGCATCAGGATCAGCACCACGGCGGAAAGGGTGAACACCTTGGCCATCGAACCGCTGGTGAAGAACTCCAGCAGCGATTGCGCCTGGGCGATGCTGAAGGCCGAGGCGATGGTGCCGAGCAAGCTGGAGGCGCCGCCGAACACCACCACCAGGAAGGTGTCGACGATGTACAGCGAACCTGCCGTAGGCCCAGTCGAGCCGATGGTGGTGAAAGCAGCGCCTGCAACGCCTGCCACGCCACAGCCCAGGGCGAAGGTCATGCGGTCGACGCGCTTGGTGTTGATGCCCACGGAACGCGCCATCACCCGATTCTGCATGGTGGCGCGCACCTGCAGGCCCCAGCGCGAGCGGTAGATCATCAGAAACAGCAAGGCGGTGAGCAGCAGGGTCAGGCCCATGACGAACAGGCCATTGCGCGGAATGTCGATGGCCTCGGTCGGGTTCCACGAGCCCATCAGCCAATCCGGCAACGTCGCGCTGACTTCCCGCGCGCCGAAGATCGAGCGAAAGCCCTGCTGCATCACCAGGGACAGGCCCCAGGTAGCCAGCAAGGTGTCCAGCGGACGCTGGTAGAGCTTGCTGATCATCGCCCATTCCACCAGCCAGCCGATGGCGCCGGCGATGAAGAACGAGAGGATGATCGCGAAGAAGAAATAGTAAGGCCCGAAGGCCGGTGCGTAGCTGGACGTCAGTGAAGACACCACGAAGGTGGTGTAGGCGCCGATGGTGAGAAACTCGCCATGCGCCATGTTGATCACGCCCATCTGCCCGAAGATAATCGCCAGCCCCAGAGCCATCAGCAGCAGCACGCAGAACACGGACAAGCCGTTGAACCCCTGCATGGCTGCGATGGCGCCGAATTCCGATAGCCATTCCATGTCGATGGTCTCCAGAAGAAAAGAGAAAAGCCGGTAGGAGCCGGCTTGCCGGCGATCGGCCCGTGAGGCGCCATGGATCGCCCGCAAGCGGGCTCCTACGAGGAGAGAAGTGTTACTGGTAGCCTTCCGGGAAGGGGTTCGGCTCGATCAGGTCGGACTCGAACACCACCTTGAACTGACCGTCCTTCTGCACTTCACCGATGCGGGTCTTGCTCCACAGGTGATGGTTGTCATGCACCTTGACGTAGCCTTCCGGCGCGGTGCCCAGCTCGATGCCCGGGGAAGCGGCGACCACCTTGTCGATGTCGAAGCTGCCGGCTTTCTCCACGGCGGCTTTCCACAGCCACGGGCCGAGATAGGCGGCCTGGGTCACGTCACCGATCACCGCGTCCTTGCCGTACTTGGCCTTGAAGGCTTCGACGAAGGCAGCGTTGTTCGGGTTGTCCAGGCTCTGAAAGTACTTCATCGAGGCGTAGAAGCCGGCCATGTTCTCGCCGCCGATACCCAGCAGCTCGTCTTCGGTGACCGACAGGGTCAGCAGGGTCTGCTTGTCGGCGGTGACGCCGGCGGCCTTCATCTGCTTGTAGAAGGCGACGTTGGAGCCACCGACCACGGCAGCGAACACCACGTCTGGCTTGCGCAGCTTGATCTTGTTGATCAGCGAGCCGAACTGAGTGTTGCCCAGCGGGTAGTACTCTTCACCGACCACCTTGCCGCCGAGCACGTTCTCGATGTGCTTGCGCGCGATCTTCATCGAGGTGCGCGGCCAGATGTAGTCCGAGCCCAGCAGGTAGAAAGTCTTCGCGCCCTTCTCCTTGGCGACCCAGTCCAGGCCTGCGAGGATCTGCTGAGTGGCTTCCTGGCCGGTGTAGATGACGTTCTTCGACTGCTCCAGGCCTTCGTAGAAGGTTGGGTAGTAGAGCAGGCCATTTTCCTTCTCGAACACTGGCAGCACCGCCTTGCGCGAAGCCGAAGTCCAGCAGCCGAATACGGTAGCGACCTTGTCGCCGACCAGCAGCTTGCGCGCCTTCTCAGCGAAGGTTGGCCAGTCGGAAGCCCCATCTTCCTGAACGACCTTGATCTGCCGGCCGAGCACGCCGCCGCTGGCGTTGATCTGCTCGATGGCCAGACGCTCGGCCTGAATCGAACCGGTTTCGGAAATGGCCATGGTGCCGGTGGCCGAATGCAGAATGCCAACCGTGACCTCGCTGTCGGTCACCGCCAGACCGGTGGTGTTCACCTCGGCGCTGGCCACGTGGCTGAACAGGCTGGCAGCCAGCAGCGAGAGCGCTGCCGCCCCCACCGCCAGCCGGCGTGGAAGAAGTCGAATCGGTTGAGAGTCCATGGTCGTGCTCCTGTGCTGGTTATTCGTGCCGAACCACGCCGGCTTCGCAGCAAGGATGCGTTTGCCCCACCGAGCGGGGTATACGCAGCATGACGTAAGGGCATACGTCATCTGACGTACAGCGCCCTGCGCCACGCTGGTGCAAGCTGAGCGCAGAAAAACCAGGCAGACAGAAGCCCGCGCGCGCGGCAGAGGCCTCGCTGAGCCAGGGCATGGAAGTTGCTGACATCCTCCCTGTAGGAGCCCGCTTGCGGGCGATCAGCATCGTCTGATCAGGGCACATCGCCGGCAAGCCGGCTCCTACAGGAACGCGCGACAGGGACGGTCTTACCCGATAACGCCAGCAGGAATCGCCCGTGCAGCCAACCGGCACCCAGCGCATCATCAAGATCCGTCGCGACTACAACGCCTGGGTCGCCGACGAGACCATGGAGGATTACGCCCTGCGCTTCACGCCCAGGTCGTTCCGCAAATGGTCGGAACTGCGCATCGCCAACACCGCGCTCGGCGCCGTGTCGTTCCTCGCCCTGGAAGCCATCGGCGGCGCCCTGGCGCTGTCCTACGGCTTCACCAACACCCTGTGGGCGATCCTCGCGGTCAGCCTGGTGATCTTCCTCACCGGCCTACCGATCAGCTACTACGCCGCCCGCTCCGGCCTGGACATGGACCTGCTGACACGTGGCGCCGGTTTCGGCTACATCGGCTCGACCATCACCTCGCTGATCTACGCCAGCTTCACCTTCCTGTTCTTCGCCCTCGAAGCGGCGATCATGGCCCTGGCCCTGGAGCTGTACTTCGACATCCCGTTGGCCCTGGCCTATGTGATCTGCTCGATCATCATCATTCCGCTGGTGGCCTACGGCATCACCCTGATCAACCGCCTGCAGATGTGGACGCAGCCCGTGTGGCTGTTTCTGCTGGTGCTGCCCTATGTGTTCGTCATCGCCAAGAACCCCGAGGCACTATCGGACTGGACCAGCTTCGCCGGCCGTGAGGGCGACCCCGGCAGCTTCAACCTGCTGCACTTCGGCGCTGCCTGCACCGTCGCCCTGGCCCTGATCACGCAGATCGGCGAGCAGGTCGATTACCTGCGCTTTTTGCCGGAGAAAACTCGCGCCAACCGCGTGCGCTGGTGGACGGCGCTCCTCCTGGCAGGCCCTGGCTGGATCATCCCCGGCGCGCTGAAGATGCTCGCAGGCGCCTTCCTCGCCTTTCTCGCCCTGCAGCATGAAATTCCCATGGAGCGCGCGGCCGAGCCGACGCAGATGTACCTGGTGGCCTTCAACTACGTGTTCGCCTCGCCGCAATGGGCACTGGCGGCCATGGTGCTGTTCGTCATCGTCAGCCAGGTGAAGATCAACGTCACCAACGCTTATGCCGGCTCGCTGGCCTGGTCGAACTTCTTCGCCCGCATCACCCACAGCCATCCTGGTCGCGTGGTATGGCTGGTGTTCAACGTGGCCATCGCCCTGATGCTGATGGAGCTGGGCGTGTTCGAGGCGATCGAGGAAGTGCTCGGCCTCTACGCCAATATCGCCATCGCCTGGATCGGCGCGCTGGTGGCCGACCTGGTGATCAACAAGCCGCTGGGCCTGTCACCCAAGTACATCGAGTTCAAGCGCGCGCACCTCTACGACATCAACCCGGTGGGCGTCGGCGCCATGCTGATCGCCTCCCTGCTCTCGGTCCTCGCCCACGGCGGCCTGTTCGGCGCCCTGGCGCAAGCGGCCTCACCGGCCGTCGCGCTGTGCTCGGCATTTTTGTTGGCACCGCTGTTGGCCTGGCTCACCGGCGGGCGTTACTACATTGCCCGCGAACGCCAGCCGCACCTGCTTTATCCCCACACAGAGGCCGGCCAGGTGCAGTGCGGTCTGTGCAACAACCGTTTCGAAGAACCAGACACCGCACACTGCCCCGCCTATGGCGCACCGATCTGCTCACTGTGCTGCTCGCTCGACGCGCGCTGCGAGGATCGCTGCAAACCCAGAGCCCGCCTGAGCGATCAGCTCGACGACTTCATCGGCTGGCTCTTCCCGCGCGTCTCCATCCCGCGCCTGCACAGCCGTCTGGCGCAATACCTGGGCCTGCTATGCCTGCTGGTACTGATGCTGTTCGGCGCACTGGCGTTGATCTACAGCCAGGTGTCGCTAAGCCTGCTGACACAGGAGCCGGAAGTCCGCCAGACACTGTTCCAGGCTTTCCTCAAGGCCTTCCTGACGCTCTCGCTATTCGCCGCCATGCTCGCCTGGTGGCTGGTGCTGACCCGCGAAAGCCGACGTGTGGCGCAAGAGGAATCGGACCGTCAGACCCTGCTGCTGATGCAGGAGATCGAAGCCCACCGCAAGACCGACGAAGCCCTGCAGCAGGCCAAGGAAGCCGCCGAATCGGCCAATGCGGCGAAGAGCCGCTACGTCACCGGGCTGTCGCACGAGCTGCGTACACCACTCAACAGCATCCTTGGCTACACCCAGATCCTGCAGCGCGACGCGGCCATGCAGAACCAGCACAAGGATGCCCTGGCCACCATCCTGCGCAGTGGCTCGCACTTGCTGTCTTTGATCGATGGCCTGCTCGACGTGGCCAAGATCGAGGCCGGCAAACTGCACCTGGAACTGGCGGAAATACCCTTTCCGGAGTTCATCGACCAGATCGAGCGCATGTTCACCCCGCAGGCGGCCGAGAAAGGCCTGCGCTTTCGCCTCGAATGCATCGGCCGCATGCCGGCAGTAGTGCGCGGCGACGAGAAACGCGTGCGGCAGATTCTGATCAACCTGCTGGGCAACGCCGTGCGCTTTACCGAGCGCGGCGAAGTACGTCTGCGCGTCGGCTACATGCGCGAGACAGCCACCTTCGAGATCATCGACACTGGTATTGGCATCGCCCCGGAGCAGATCGAGCGGATCTTCCAGCCCTTCGAACGCGGCGACCTGATTCGCCAGGACAACGGTGTAGGCCTCGGCCTGACCATCACGCGCATGCTCACTTCGCTGATGGGCGGCGAGCTCTCCGTACACAGCCAAGCCGGCCAGGGCACGTGCTTTCAGGTGCGCCTGTTCCTCTCCGAAGTACGGGTGCCGCAGGCGGTGGTGCATGTCGAGCACGACATCACCGGCTACCAGGGCGAGCGCAGGCTGATCCTGGTGGTGGACGATCACCTCGAACATCGCCGCGTGCTGGCCGGCATGCTCGAACCGCTGGGTTTCGAGGTGATCCAGGCAGCCAGTGGCCAGGAAGCGATTCGCCAGGTGGCGCTGCACAACCCGGCGTTGATCCTGATGGACCTGTCCATGCCGCAGATGGACGGCTGGGAAACCACTCGCCTGATTCGCCGCAACACACGCTGCCAGGCGCCGATCATCGTGATCTCCGCCAATGCTTTCACCGACGACCGCGAACGCAGCGTCGCCGCTGCCTGCGACGACTACCTGGCCAAACCGGTGTACACCCCGCAGTTGCTGGAGCGCATTCAGCACCAGCTCGGCCTGACATGGCTGCGCCGCACTCAGGAGCAGTTGCCGCAGCCTGCAGCCATCACATTGCCGGGCAGCGACGACCTGCAGGCGCTGCGCGAACTGGGCGCTCTGGGTTACGTGCGCGGCATCCAGAGACGCCTGGACGATATCGACCAGCGCGACCCGGCCTGCGCGGGCTTCACCGCCGCCTTGCGCCTACTGGTGAAGAACTTCCAGCTCGATGAATTCAACCGCCAACTGAAGGAGGCCGAACATGAATGCGCCGCTCCACCAGTCTGAGTCGTACTCGCCCGCCAGCCTGTCGGCCGAGCGCGGCATCATCCTCATCGTCGACGACACACCGGACAACCTCGCGCTGCTCTCCGACGCTCTCGACGACGCCGGCTACATGGTGCTGGTAGCGCTGGACGGCGCAAGCGCTTTGGGCCGCATCCAGCGACGCAGGCCCGACCTGATCCTGCTCGACGCGATGATGCCGGGGATGGATGGTTTCGAGACCTGCCGGCGAATCAAGGCCGAGCCGAGCAGCGCCGATATCCCGGTGCTGTTCATGACCGCACTGACCGACAGCGAGCACGTGGTGCAGGGCTTCGAGGCTGGCGGTATCGACTACGTGACCAAGCCGATCAACCCCGAGGAAGTGCTCGCCCGCGTCGCCTCGCATTTGCGCACCGCGCGCATTCTGCAGGCTGCACGTGCGGCGTCGAGACCAGTCAACCTCAGCCTCGATGATGCCCCGGCGCATGCCAAGCTATCGGCGCGCTTCCAGCTCACCGAGCGTGAAGTACAGGTGCTACGTTGGGTAGCCTGTGGCAAGACCAACCGCGACATCGGCGACATCCTCGGCCTCAGCCCACGCACAGTGAACAAGCATCTGGAGCACGTGTACGTGAAGCTGGGCGTGGAAACCCGCACCGCCGCCGCCTCGGTGGCGCTGGCGGCAATGAGCGAACGGGGATGAGACCCAGAGCACGCCAACAATGATCGAACCGGCGGGTTATGCCGCCCTATACCCCTGAGCAAACCGAGCACAGATGCCAGTATCCGATAGCCGAAGCGTCCCCCAACCGCTACTCTCGTGCTTTCGACTACAGGAGTTCTCGATATGCGCGTAGCCCTTCTCTCACTGCTATTAGTCACAGGCCTTGCTCAAGCTGGAGTGCTGGTCAACTCGACGGTATGGGTCGTTGCACTCAAGTGCAGCGGCTACCAACAGTGCTATGCGTCCAGCAACGGCTCCTACACCGGCAACCTCAATGGTGCGCGACGCTTTGACGATGCCGCTTCAGCCGAACGTTTTATCAGCAGCTTCACCAGCAGCATTCGCGACAAGAGCCCCCAGATTCAATCCATCGTTGAGCAGGTGTGCGTACAGCCAGCTGACAACCGCACCAACGGCAAGCCCTGCTGAAGCGCCGCACCTAGTGGGATCTGCTTCGGAGCCAACATGCCCCATCCCAATATCGTCATCCTCACTGGCGCCGGCATCTCCGCCGAGAGCGGAATCCGCACCTTCCGCGCCGCCGACGGCCTCTGGGAAGACCACCGCATCGAAGAGGTGGCCACGCCCGAAGGCTTCGCTCGCAACCCGACACTGGTGCAACGTTTCTACGACATGCGCCGCGCGCAGTTGCGCGACCCGGCCATAGCACCCAATGCCGGGCACCTGGCCCTGGCCGAGCTGGAGGCTGGTTGGCAGGGCGAGTTCCTGCTGGTCACGCAGAACGTCGACAACCTGCACGAACGCGCCGGTTCCAAACGCCTGCTGCACATGCATGGTGAGTTGCAATCGATGCTCTGCAGCAACAGCCAGCAGCGTTTTCCATTGCTGGAGGACATGCCTGTCACGCAGCCCTGCACATGCTGCGGGCTGGTCGGCACCTTACGCCCGGATATTGTCTGGTTCGGCGAGATGCCCTATCACATGGAGCGCATCTACGATGCGCTGGAGCAGTGCGAGCTGTTCGTCAGCATCGGCACCTCGGGGCACGTCTACCCGGCGGCTGGTTTCGTCGAACAGGCACGTCGCGCGGGCGCGCATACGCTGGAGATCAATCTGGAGCCGAGCCAGGGCCATTCGCTGTTCGCGGAAAAACGCTACGGCCCGGCTACCGAACAGCTACCGCGCTGGGTGGCGGAGCTGTTGACGAGCTAAGAGCCACAGACCTTGTAGGAGCCAGCTTGCTGGCGATCAGCGTCATGCAGGATCGCCGGCAAGCCGGCTCCTACAACAACGCTAGGAGCCCGCGGGGCGCGGCCCCTACAGTTGTCCCTCAGCCAGCCGCGGCGTCGACAGGCGCAGCCGCTTCGGCCGGCACCTCTGGCTCCGGGCTGAACACGCCGTTGCTCCAGGCGTAGTAACCCAGGCCCAGCGCCAGCAGCAACGCCAGTATCCAGGGCCACACCAGCGATTTGTTGGCATAGGGATCGCGCAATGCACGGTCGCTGCCCTCGGGCAGTTCCGCCATCTGCGTGAGCGCGGTGCCGAAGGGAATGCTGATGCGCGCCTGGGCATTCACCGCCCAGCCGTTGCCATCGAGGATCGGCCCCAGGCTGCGACGACGCAGCTTGAACCAGGCCAGCAGCATGGCCGGGCCGGAAATGGCCAGCAGCACGCAGAGCAGTAGCAGCGGAACCTGCCACAAGGCCAACGACAGAATCCCTGTGACCACCGCCGCCAGCGCCGTGCCCAGGGCGCCGACCGCCAGGCCGATGGCCGCGAAGATACCGGCAAACTTGGCGATATCGAAGGCCGGGGTAGGCGTGGCGGCTGCCCCGGTTTCGCCGACCTTGGCTGCGGTCTTGCTGACCATGTCGGCGTCGCGACTGGCCGCAAGCTTCTGCACCTGATCGGATACCAGCTTGGAAACGCGTCGATACGGCGACCAGAACGCTTCGCGAATGCTGATCGCGTGCTGTACCACCTTGACCACGGTGGCATCCCAGTCGTTGCCCTCGCGGTCATAGAACAGGCCGTGGCGCCCTGCCTGCAGATCACCCTCGCCACCGGCAGTCACCGCCACCACGATATTCAGGCTTTCCTTGCCCCGCACCGGCTCACCGCGACGGGTGCAGGCGCAGTAGAGCAGGAAGCAGTCGCTGGCCGCCGCTACCTTGGCGTGGGCCTCGACGTTGTCGACCTCGACCACCAGCTCGCAGCTCTTGCCGTCGATGTAGAGCACGCCCGCCTGGAACACGGCCTTTTCCTGACGCGAATAGAACGCCTGGAAAGAGACGAAGTTACGAAGCAGCATGACCAGGCCGTGACGCAGGCGAATCAACTTGTCCAGCTCGACCAGCCCGTCCGCCGCTTCGGCCACGGTCTTGTCCTCCTCCACCAGCGCCAGCAGACACGCTTCGGCGCCCTGCTCCACCAGCTCGAGAATGCGTCCGCGCTCAAGCACGTCGGCAATCGCCACGTTCGGCGTCTCGGCGCGCCAGGCCAGGTAGTTGCCGCACAGCGCGACCAGATGCTGCCACTGCTCGCGCGACAGGCTGTCCTGCTCGCCATACACCGGCACCACCACGCGCTGACGGAACGCGTCGATGGCGGGCTGCCAGGCCGGGTTGAGACTCTTGCTCAGCGGCAGCTCGTCGCCATGCTGCACAGTTGCCAGGGGCAGGCCAGCCACTTCACCGGCATCCGCCAGCGACAAGGATGCCAGACGCACCAGTTCCTCTTCCCTGGCGTTCATCAGGGCGGCGGCGCGCGGGTCGAACTCGGCCATGGCCACGCGGGTGAAGTAATCGTCGATCTTGGCGCGCACGGCGCTCAGCGCCTCGACGGCGGCCACGGTACCCTCACCGAACGCATCCAGCCCCTGCTCGGCGGCACGCGCATGCCAGGCGTGCAGCTGACGCGCCTGATCGAAGAAGGTGGTGATCTGTTCGGCACCGATGGCCGGCTCGCCACTGCGGTCGGTCTGCGCACCCAGGCTGGCGATGATGTCGGCGATGGCGGCCTTGAGCTCGGCATCGTCGGTAAAGGTCGCCGGTACCAGGCCGTCGCCGTTGGCCTCATGCGGCGGGAACAGCTTCGCCAGATCAGCGGTATCGGCAGGCGTCAGGCTCTCGCCATCGGGCCGACCGAGCACGCCCAGCAGGCGCTGCGCAGCCAGACGTAGCCGCGCACCCACGGCATCGTCGGTGAGCGATGACAACTGCAGCGGACCGTCATGGAACAGCACGGCAGGGTCGACCAGGCGCGCCAGCGTCCAATCGACCACATCGAGCATTTCCGGGGCGCGGATACGACCGTCATTGTTCAGGTCGATGTACTGCAGCATGCGCCGATCCAGCTCCAGGTTGTTCACCGGGCAGGCCAGGCTGGCCCAGAGTTTCTGGTCCAGGCTGCGCAAGGCGGCGAGGTCGGCAGGCGTTTCCAGTTGCACCTGATCGAAGCCGCCGGCACGGAAGAAGCGCCAGCGATGCGCGAGAGCTTGAGTCATCTACAGAAGGTCCTTTCTTTGTGAGGGCGACTGCGCCACGAAGCCAACCGAGGGCTGTCGCAGCGTATACAGACTCTTACTTGCCCGGCCTGTTCAGCTCAGTGTAACCGAGGCTACGAACCCTGCGCTTATTGCGTCACGACCACCATCGGCTGCGCCTCGGGCTGTTTGATCAGCGCATAGAGCACCCCAGTCACCAGGCTGCCGGCGACGATGGCGAGCAGGTACAGCAGCGCGTGATTGATGGCATTGGGGATCAGCAGCACGAACAGACCGCCGTGCGGCGCCATCAGCTTGCAGCCGAAGTACATCGACAGCGCGCCGGTCAGCGCACCACCGGCAATACTGGCCGGGATCACCCGCAGCGGGTCCTTGGCGGCGAAGGGAATCGCCCCTTCGGAGATGAAGCACAGCCCCAGCACCCCGGCTGCCTTGCCGGCCTGGCGCTCGCTCTGGGCGAACTTGCGCCGCGCCAGCACGGTGGCAATGGCCATGCCGATGGGCGGCACCATGCCGGCTGCCATGGTCGCCGCCATCGGTGCATAACTGCTCGACGCCAGCAGGCCGACGGAAAAGGCATAGGCCGCCTTGTTGATCGGCCCGCCGAGATCGACGCACATCATGCCGCCGAGCAACACGCCCAGCAGGATCGCATTGGTGCTGCCCATGCCATCGAGAAAGGCGGTGAGTCCCGCCAGCATGCCCGCCACCGGACTGCCGACCAGATAGATCATCACCAGCCCGGTGAACAGGCTGGCCACCAGCGGGATGATCAGAATCGGTTTGAGCGCCTCGACGCTGGCCGGCAGGCGCACCCAGTGGGCGATGGCCTTGGCCGAATAGCCGGCAAGGAAACCGGCGATGATGCCGCCGATGAAGCCGGCGTCCAGCGAACTGGCCAGCAGCCCGCCGATCATCCCCGGTGCCAGGCCCGGGCGGTCGGCGATGGAATAGGCAATGTAGCCGGCCAGCAGTGGCACCATCAGTTGAAAGGCGCTCTCGCCGCCAATCTTCATCAGCGCGGCGGCCAGGGTGCCCTCCTCCTTGAATGCCTCGATACCGAAGACGAACGAGAGGGCGATCAACAGACCGCCCGCCACCACCATCGGCAGCATGTAGGACACGCCAGTGAGCAGGTGCGTGTAGGGGCCGGTTTTCTCGCCACTACTGGCGACGGCCTTGCCCTCGGCAGGCGTGGCTTCACTCAGCGGTCGCGCCTCGCTGAGCGCCCGTTCGAGCGTCTGTTGCGGCTGTTTCAGTGCCACGCCGGTGCCGCAGCGGTAGACCTTCTTGCCGGTGAAACGGCTGGTATCCACCTCGATATCGGTGGCCAGCAGCACGGCATCGGCCGCAGCGATGGCGACATCGTCGAGCAGGTTGCGCGCACCGACCGAGCCGCGGGTTTCCACCTGCAGCTCGATGCCCATGCGCAGCGCCGCCTGCTGCAGCGCCTCGGCAGCCATGAAGGTATGCGCCACACCGGTCGGGCAGGCGGTCACAGCGACCAGTCGGCGACGACTGCCCGCAGCAGGCTCGCTGCTTTCGCCATAGGGCTGAGCGCGCTCGGCGGCGTCACGCAGAAAACGCTGCGGGTCGGCCAATGCCTCGGCCGGTGTGGCCTGCAGCAGGCGCTTGCCGGCAAAGCGCGCCAACGGCAGCTCACCGGTCTTGACCACCAGCACCCAGTCGGCAGCGGCGATTTCGGCTTCGCTCAGCGGGGAGCCAATGGCACGCGCGTCATGCACCTCGACACGGGTTTGCCAGCCCAGGCGCTCGGCCGCAGCCTGCAACAGGCGCGAACACAGCACGCTGGTGACCTGGCCATTGGGGCAGGCAGTGACGATCAGCAGATTCATGGTGGGTGCCTCTTATTGTTCTAAAGGCTGCAGTTGCACGGCCGCTTCGAGACGGGCCAACTGCTCGCGATCATGGATACCAAAGCCGATCTGGGTGACCGCCTGCGCCGCCACCGCCGTGGCCAGACGCAAGGTACGCTCAGCCGGCCAGCCTTCGAGCAGGCCATGCAGGCTGGCCGCCAGCAGCGAGTCGCCGGCACCGACCGTGCTGGCGACTTCGACGCGCGGCGGTACGGCGCGCAGGGCGATGTCCGGCCCATGCCAGTCGACGCCCTCTGCACCACGCGACAGCAGTACATGCTCGATGCCCTGCGCGCGCAGTGTCTGCACGGCAGCAGAAAGGTCGCTGCCGCACACCTCGGCCAGCTCTTGCTCGTTGGGTTTGATCAGCCAGGGCGCGACGCCCAGGGCCGCTTGCAGGGCCGCACCACTGCTGTCTACCGCCAGCGGTACGCCGCTGGCCCTGATGCGCCGCAACAGACCGGCGAACCACTGCGGGGTGACGCCACGTGGCAGGCTGCCGGCGACCACCACGGCGTCATGCCCGGCGAGCAGCGGCTCCAGCTCGGCCTCCAGGCGTTGCAGGTGCTCGGCCTCGACCTGCGGGCCGGGACCGTTGAGGTCGGTGATGCAGCCATCGGCCTCGGCCAGCTTGATATTGCTGCGCGTCTCGCCCGGCACGCGGACGAACAGGTCGTGAAAACCACGCTTGTGTATCAGGTTCTCGAACGGCGCGGCATTGGCGCGGCCGAGAAAGCCACCCACGCTCAAGGTATGGCCAAGATCGGCCAGCACCTGGGCGACGTTCAGGCCCTTGCCGGCGGCGTGGCTGCGCAGCTCATGGCAGCGGTTGATCGCGCCGGGCTGCAAGCGGTCGAGACGCAGGGTCAGGTCCAGCGCCGGGTTCAGGGTCAGGGTCAGGATTCGGGCCATCAGTGCATCTCCGCCACCAGCGCGCGCACGGCGCTGGCGCTGTCCAGGGTCAGGGCGCGGTCGGCCAGGGTTCGCGCCTGGCGGCTGTCCAGCTCACGCACGCGCGCCTTGACCAGGGCAATCGAACGCGGCGTGACGCTCAGTTCGTCCACGCCGAGGCCAACCAGCAGCGGCACGGCCAGGCGGTCGCTGGCCAGTTCGCCGCAGATGCCGACCCACTTGCCCTGTGCATGGGCAGCGGTCACGGTCATCTCGATCAGGCGCAGCACGGCCGGGTGCAAGCCATCGGCCTGCGCCGACAGCTGCGGATGGCCACGGTCGATGGCCAGGCAGTACTGAGTCAGGTCATTGGTGCCGATACTGAAGAAGTCCACCTCGCGCGCCAGCACCGGCGCCAGCAGCGCCGCCGAGGGCACTTCGATCATGATGCCAACTTGCAGGTCGCGCACGTCGATCTCTTCGCGCAGGCGCTGCACCATGTCACGCGCCGCACGCCACTCCTCCACCGAACCGACCATGGGGAACATGATCCGCAGCGGGCGGCCATCGGCCGAGGCAAGCAAGGCGCGCAACTGGGTTTCCAGAATGTCCGGGCGCTGCAGGCTCAGGCGAATGCCACGCACACCCAGGAAAGGATTTTCTTCGGCCGGCATCGGCCAGTACGGCAGGGGTTTGTCGCCGCCAACATCCAGCGTGCGCACCACCAGCGGGCGCCCATCCAGCGCATCGAGCACGCGCCTGTACTCGCGCTCCTGCGCAGCGTGATCCGGCGCCTGGGCATGCTCCATGAACACCAGCTCGGTGCGCAGCAGGCCCACGGCTTCCGCGCCCAGTTCCACGGCGTCGGCGGTTTCGCCGCTGGCGCCGATATTGGCGGCCACTTCCACACGCACGCCATCGCGCGTCTGCGCATCGTTGAAGCGCTTGGCATGCGCCTGCTCGCGACGCTGCTGCGCCGTCTCACGTTCATGCAGCGCCTGGTCGCGCTCGGCCGCATCCGGAGCGATGCGCAGCAGGCCGCTGTCGCCATCGAGCAGCAGCGGCGTACCTTGCGCCAGCGCCAGCACGCCATCGCCGGCACCAACCACGGCGGGAATCCCCAGGGCGCGGGCAATGATCGCACTGTGCGCGGTGGCGCCACCCTGGGCGGTCAGGATGCCGGCCACACGCTGACGGTCGAGACCGGCGACGTCCGACGGCACGACTTCAGCCATCACCAGGATGTAGGGCTCGTTCGGCTCGCTGAGCAGCTCGATGCCACACAGATGGGCAAGTACACGGTTGCCGATATCACGCAGGTCAGCCGCCCGCTCGGCCAGCAATGGATCATGCAGCGCTTCCTGACGCTTGGCAGCTGCCTCGACTTCGACCTGCCAGGCTGCTTCGGCGCTTGCACCCTTGCCCAGGCGCGCCTCGACGTCTTCGCGCAGCGCCGGATCGGCGAGCATGGCCAGGTGGGCACTGAAGATTTCCCGGATGCTCGCCACACCGGCGCCATCGACCAGGCGCTGGATCTGCGCAGCGACAGCAGTCAGGGCTGCATCCAGGCGCGCGCGCTCCTGCTCGACACCCTGGCCTTGCTCAGCGAAATGAAACGCCGGCGGCGTGCGCACCAACGCCGGGCCGATGGCGATGCCGGGCGAGGCACCGACCGCCTGCAGACGGCTACCGGCAACGGGAGCAACCGCTTCGACAGGTTCCAGCTGCGCAGCGACTTCGGGCAGCGCGTAGCTCAGCGGCTCGACCGTTTCACCCAGGCCACTTTCCAGCGCGGCGCGAATGGCCGGCAGTGCACTGTCGGCAATCGCCGGTTCGGCGCTGAATTCGAGCATCTGACCACGCCGCGCGCCCAACGCCAGCAGGCGGCTGAGGCTCTTGGCCGAGACCCCGGCGCCCGTGTCACCGAGCAGGCGCACGCGGGTCTCACCGGCGAAGCCCTGTGCCAGCTCGCTCAGCGCCTTGGCCGGGCGCGCATGCAGACCATGGGCATTGAGCAGCGGCACGCTGAGGCTGGGCCAGTCCGGCGGCACCTCACCGCCCAGCGCCTCGATCACCTGGCGGCTGTCGCTGGCTTCGCTGAACGCGGCCGCGCGACCACCGATCAGCACATCGCACAACCGCTCCAACGCCTGACGGTGCGCCTCGCCCTGGCTGGCCAGGCAGAACAGACCGCGCAGCGCCTCACCGCGAAAAGTCAGCGGCTGCGCTGGCGTAACGAAGGCCAGGCCGGGCCGCTCGACGCTGGCCTCGCTGTGCAGCCACCACAGACCATCGCCCAACGGCAGCGGCTCGCCCCGCGCCAGCCCGAGGGCGAAGCCGCTGCGGGCACAGCCGGCCTGGCGCAACAGGCGCGCGCCCTGCCAGAGCAATTCATCGAAGTCTTCAGCCGGCTGCGCCAGCGCCACCAGTTGACCGTCCAGCGCCAGCGCCTGCGGTGCGCCCTGCAGCAGTTCGAGTATCTGCGCCGGCTCGCGGGCTTCGCGCAGCGCCTGGCTCAGATCGCCTTCGCCCAGGGCGCGGGTCAGCAATTGCAGCAGGTGCAGGTGTTCGTCGGATTGCGCGGCAATGGCGATGGCCAGGTAGACCTGCTGGCCGTTGCCCCAGTCCACGCCCGCGGGGAACTGGATCAGGCTGACGCCGGTGCGCAGCACCTCATCGCGGGTCTGCGGTGTGCCATGGGGAATGGCGATGCCCTGGCCGAGAAAGGTCGAACCCTGAGCTTCGCGTGCCTGCAGGCCTTCGAGGTAAGCCGCAGTGGCCAGGCCGGCACTGGCCAGCGCATCGCCGAGCATGGCCAGGGCTTCGCCCTTGTTCGCCGCCGCCCGGCCCATCTGGATTTGGCTGGCATCGAGTTCGAGCATGGTGGTCTCCGGCTTATTGTTTTGGCTAAGACTAGTCGATGAATCACATTGCTGAAACGATTCATCAAGCGCTGGCACCTTATCCGATAATGAGTAATCCTTGAAGCCCGGTCGTCGTCGAGTCGGTGTAGACTCGCCGCGCTCGCACGCTCGAAAACTCTTCCCTGCATGGTGCTGTGCCCGTGAAACTCAGCGACATCGCCCGCCTGGCCCAGGTCTCGGTGACCACCGCCAGCTACGTGATCAACGGTCAGGCCGAACGTCGGCGCATCAGCCCTGCCACCGTGGCCAGGGTACTGGCAGTGGTCGAGGAACATGGCTATCGCCCGGATCAGCAGGCCGCCAGCCTGCGCCGCGGGCAAAGCCGCTGCCTGGGTTTCATCCTGCCGGACCTGGAAAACCCCAGTTATGCGCGCCTGGCCAAGCTGCTCGAACAGAAGGCCCGCGCCGCCGGCTATCAGTTGCTGATCGCCAGTTCCGACGATGACCCGAGCAGCGAGCGCCAGTTGCTCGAGCTGTTCCGCTCACGCCGCTGCGAGGCGCTGATCGTCGCCAGTTGCCTGCCTGCGGACGATCCGCTGTATCCGGCCATCGTCGCCGCCGGCCTGCCGGTCGTGGCCGTGGACCGCGCGCTGTCGCCCACTCACATTCGCTCGGTGGTCAGCGATGACGAGCAGGCCGGGCACACCCTGACCGAAAGCCTGCTGACGCCCAAACCCCGGCATATCGCCCTGCTCGGCGCGCGCGCGGAGCTGGTCATCAGCCAAGCGCGCGAACGCGGCTTCCATTCGGCACTGGCTGGCTTCGACGGGCGCATCAGCGTTTATCACGGCGAGCTGTTCAGTCGCGCTTGCGGCTACCGACAGATGCAAACACTGCTAGAGGAAGTCGGCTCGCCGGATGCGCTGCTGACCACCGCCTACGTGCTGCTCGAAGGGGTGTTCGACGCTCTGCGTGAACAGGGCAGCGGACAATGGCCCTCAGTGCGCCTGGCTACCTTCGGCGATACCCAGTTGCTGGACTTTCTGCCGCTGCGGGTCAACTCCATGAGCCAGCAGCATGAACGCATCGCCGAGCGCGTGCTGACCTGGACACTGCGGGCGGTGGAACACAACGACTATCAGCCCGGCATCGAGGCCATCGGCCGCAGCTTCAAGGACCGAACCCAGAGGTAGGGTGCGCCATGCGCACCAACTGCTGGAAAAGCTCGGTGCGCGCAGCGCACCCTACACCTCGTTCTGATGTCCCCTGCCAACCACCCTGAATCCTCTGCGGCATTTCACTGCCCGAGTGAACTCCGTCCATCTGCATACGGCTGAAAAGATTCGCCAACGCTCCCTTGTTCTGGCGTGAAAGGGGAAAATAGCTGATTCTGAACGCCCGCTGGTGAGCAGACCGATGCGCCTGATCGACACCCATACACACCTGGACTTCCCCGACTTCGACGCCGACCGCGACGAAGTACTCGCGCGCAGCCGCGCGCTGGGCGTGCAGCGCATGGTGGTGCTCGGCGTCTACCAGGCCAACTGGCAGCGGCTGTGGCAGTTGGTCGAGGCCAACGAAAACCTGCATGCCGCGTTCGGCCTGCATCCGGTCTATCTGGAAGATCATCACCCGCAGCATCTCCCTGAGCTGCGCGACTGGCTGGGCAAACTGGCCGGGCACCGCCAGCTGTGCGCCATCGGTGAGTTCGGTCTGGATTATTACCTGGAACACCTGGACCGGCAGCGCCAGCAGGCGCTGTTCGAAGCGCAGCTGCAACTGGCCGCCGAGTTCGAACTGCCGGCGCTGCTGCACGTGCGCCGTGCCCATGCCGCGACCATCGCCACACTCAAGCGCTTTCGCCTGGCGCGCGGCGGCATCATCCACGCCTTTGCCGGCAGCCATGAGGAAGCGCGCGAGTACATCAAACTGGGCTTTCGCCTCGGCCTCGGCGGCGCCGCCACCTGGCCGCAGGCCAATCGATTGCGCAAGGTGGTGGCAGGGCTGCCACTGGAGGCCATCGTGCTGGAAACCGACGCCCCGGACATGGCACCGGCCATGCACCCGAACCAGCGCAACAGCCCGGAGTACCTGGCGGCAATCTGTGCCGAGCTGGCAGCGCTACGTGGCGTTACAGCCGAGGAGCTGGCGGCGGCCAGCAGCCGAAATGCAGATGAGTTGTTCGGCTGGGCATAGACCGCACGGATGGCCTGGAAGATCACCCCCACACAGCCGTTCGTAGGAGCCCCGCCCCGGGGCGAATGTATCCAGAGCATGTCGCCCAAATTCGCGGCGGGACGCCGCTCGCGATGGTCGCCGGAATGCTGTGGGAGGGGCTTTAGCCGCGACGACTACAAAAGCATCGCCGCTGAAGCCCCTCCCACGGTGCGATCAGACCCGAAATGCGCCGATCAACTGCTTGAGACGCGAAACCAGCTCGCTCAGTTCGCGGCTGGCCTGTTCTGTCTGGCTGGCACCGACAGCAGTGCGCTCACCCGCATGGTTGATCTCGACGATGTTCTGGTCGATATCGTGCGCCACCGCCGTCTGCTGCTCGGCCGCTGCAGCGATCTGCTGGTTCTGGTCGACGATCATGCCCACCGCACCGAGGATATTTTCCAGGGCCTGCTGCACCTTGGCCGACTGGCTGACCGTGCCATCCGCCATCTGGTGACTGGCGTTCATCGCCTTCACCGCCGCCCCCACACCGCCCTGCAGCTTGGCGATCATCGCCTCGATCTCCTCGGTGGACTGCTGCGTGCGCTTGGCCAGGTTGCGCACCTCGTCAGCCACCACAGCGAAACCGCGCCCCTGCTCACCCGCACGCGCCGCCTCGATGGCAGCATTGAGCGCCAGCAGATTGGTCTGCTCGGCGATGCCCTTGATCACATCGAGCACCTGGCTGATCGCCGCACTGTCACTGGCCAACTGATTGATCACCGCCACCGACTGGTCGATTTCACCGGCAAGACGCTGGATCGCACCGACCTGCTGCTCGACCAACGCGCGGCCGCTGACTGTTTCCTGATTCACGCTCTGCGCGCTACCGACCGCTGCGGCAGCGCTGCGCGCCACCTCCTGGGCAGTGGCGGACATCTGGTTCATCGCCGTGGCCACCTGCTCGATCTGTGCACGCTGACCGGCCACCGCCTGGTTGCTCTCGCCTGAAACCAGCTCGACGCGATCCGCCTGGCCGCCGACCTCGCCCACCGTATGCCCGACGCGTTCGATCAGATCATGAATGCGCAACACAGTCTGGTTGAATACCTGCCCCAGCTCGCCCAGCTCGTCTCGGCTCTGCGCCTGGAAGTTGGCCGTCATATCGCCTGCGGCAACCCTGTCCATCACCTTGCCGAGGTTTTTCAGGGTCGAGCGGGTGGACACGTAGAAGCCGCTGTAGAGGTAGACGATCAGCAGGAACACCACCACCAGCGCCACCACCAGCAACACCATCTGCGCACGGTTCTCGGCCAGCCGCTCGCTCAACTGGCTGTCGAGGAACGCCAGCAGGCCGTCGTTGAAGGCGTAGGTCTTGGCCATTTCCTGGCTGACCTGATCGTAGAACTGAGCCCAGGGCGTATCCAGGCTGTCGGCGATGATCACCTGATCCTCGAACAGCACGCCGCTGTCCTTCAGACTCTGGCGACTGGCTTCGGCCAGACTGCCCAGCCCGTTCTGCGCAGCGACGTTACCGGCCAGTGCCTCCTGCAGATTCAGGCCGTACTCGGCGTGCAGCTTCTCCAGCTGCAGCAGCAGGTCATCGAACTGGGTGCTGGCTGCGGAATTGAGAAAACCCTGCCCCAGGGAATAGGCGCCGATGGCACGGCCTTGACTGAGCACATCGGTGATCTGCGGGGTGACGTTGGTGATCAGCTCGGTGATCTGCCGCACCTGGCGTTGCGGGTCCTGGCTCAACCCCGCCTGACTGGCCACCAGTTTGATGAAGACCTGGGAAGACCCCAGCAACTTCTCGACGATGACGGTCTTGCTCTGCAAAGAGGTCTCGGCCTCTGCGCCTTTCAGCTCGGCCAGCAATTCGTCGCGCTTGGCGACGAACTCCGCTGCCTGCTCGGTATCGCTGGTCACCGGCTGCAGCCCTTGCAGGCCGGCATTGAGCGACTGCTGCAGTTGATCTATACGCCCCTCCAGATCCCCCGCCTGACCGGACTGACCGATCATCGAGTTGATCTGCACCAGATCGTTGAGGCTTTCAAGATCACGGCGCAGCTGCAGGCTGCTGCCGAGTAGCTCGAGGCTTTCCAGGGCAGTCTGGGTGCCGACGAACTGACGATAGGAGTCGCGCACCAGATAGAAGTTGGTGACGAGCATGGGCAGGAAGAATAAAACGCTGATCAGGCTGAACTTCATGCCGAAGCTGAGGCGATTCATCAGCGCGATGGCCGGATACAACACGGTCTTCACTAGACGTCTCCAGTTGCCATTATTGTTATAGGTATCGCTTGGATCGCCGCCGAGCCTCTCACGGGCTGATCACGGCGTCCTCTGTCGACCGACCTGCGGCGCGCCGATCCATACGGCGAATACAGGCAGATAAATGTGACGAAAATCACCAAACAGGGTCGACTACGGCCTCCTTATACCCCTTATCGACACGCGCCTCTGTAACTTAAGGTTAAACGCGCGCCCAGAGAGTCCAGCCAAGGCCATGCAGGTGGGGCGAATGCTGTTTTCGCCATTCGCCGCAGGGCGCGGCTTCCACAAAGCCAGCACGTAGGGCGGGTGCAACCCGCCACTGTGCGTGACAGCAGGCTGCCCCCGCCCTGCATACCGCTTGGGCAGGATCTCTAGATGAACAACACCCAGACCGCGTAACCGGCGTACCAGACCACCGCAGCACGGATCAGCAGTTGCCACAGCTGATCCAGGGTCTCGACGCCTTCCTCGCCCATCACCGGCGGCGGCATCTCACCGGCCGCACGCCCGGCCTTGATCACCAGCTGCGCAGCAGAAATGTCCCAGCTCAGCAGCTCATGCAGCAAAGCGCGGCTGACGGCGACGAAGTTGCCGACCAGCGCGAAACTGGAAGCCAGTACCCGCGCCGGCAGCCAATCGAAGGCGTGGCGCAGTTGCACGGCGCGTTCACGCAGGGCGACTTGCTGCGCATGCTCGGCGCTCAAGGCCAGCAAGCGATAAGCCAGCGCCGCCATGGGCCCGAGCAGCAGATACCAGAAGATAACGGCGAAGAAGCTTTGATAGGCCTGCCATAGCAGATGCCCCTGAACCTGCTGCAGCAGCTCGGCGCCCTCCTCCGCCTGCAACGAAAGATCACGCTCAGCCACATGGTAAGCCGCCTGACCGTCACCACGGCGCCAGGCATCGCGAAACGGCCCCAACGCCGCAAGCAGATCACCACGCCCCAGGCTGTAGATCAGCACCAGCAAATGCACGGGCAAAGCCAGCCAGCCGTAGGCCAGAGGCTTGAGGATCAGCAGCACCAGCCCCAACGCCAATACCGGCAACAGCACCAGAATAGCCAGGCACAGCCACGGAGCCTGCTGCAGACCGCCTTGTTGCAGGCGCTGCAGTTGCGCCAACCAGGGGCCGTCCTGCTGGATGCGCAGACGCCAGGCGGAAAATTTCTCGACCCACAGCACCAGCAGAATCACCAGAAAACTCATTGCTACCTCTCCTTCAATTCGGCGTGCAGACGCGACCAGTCGAACGCTGCCCCCGGGTCGGTCTTGCGCCCAGGTGCGATATCGCTGTGGCCACGGATACGTTGCGTCGATAGCGCCGGGTAGGCGTCCAACAACTGTCGCGTCAGCTCGGCCAACCTGGCGTACTGAGCGTCGGTGTAGGGCAGATCATCCGTCCCTTCCAGCTCCACGCCCAGCGAAAAATCATTGCAGTTGTCGCGCCCCTCGAACCAGGAAATCCCGGCGTGCCAGGCACGATCCAGACAGGAGACGAATTGCGTCAGCCCGCCATCACGCTCGATGAAGAAATGCGCGGAAACCTGCAGGGACGCGATCTCGGCGAAGAAAGGATGCTCATGCACGGGCAAGCGGTTCTGAAAGAACGTCTGCACCTTGCCGGTACCGAACTGCCCAGGTGGCAGGCTGATGTTATGCACCACCAGCAGGGAGATTTCGCCACCGGGACGCGCGTTGAAATTCGGCGATGGGCAGTGAGGGATGCCCTGGAACCAGCCAGTGGAAGGGTCGAGCTGCATGTGGCACTCCTGAACGTGTCACCACTCTAGAGCAGGTGGCTACGGCGGCCAAGAGCGAGGCCGCAACAGGATGTGCAAAGACGGGAAAATCTCACGCTAAAACGAAGAGTGGCAAACGTCAGCGGGTGGGCGATACCAATCAACCAAACGCAGACGGGAGTTTGTAGGAGCCAGCTTGGTGGCGATCATACGCTCGCCTGACAAGGACCATCGCCAGCAAGCCGGCTCCTACAGATATCAGCAGCGGAGTTGCTCTCAGGCGTTCTTCAGCTTGCGCAGATTACCGATGACCGACTCCAGAGCGCGGTCGAACAGCAGCGCATCGTCAAGCAGGCGCACAGCGTTGCGGCGGAACTCCACCGCCAGCGCGTTGCGTGTCTTCTCCAGCACCTTCATGCCGGTGCGATTGACGAACACGTACTTGCCAGTGGGTTTGATGATGGCCGCCAGCTTGCAGCGCAGCTTGTGCTCTTCATCTTCCTGGATTTCCACCCAGCTACCCACGCGCAGGCTGTCCACCTGCAGCAACGCTTCGTCGTCGTCCGGGAGCACCACGTCCGGCTCCTGCGGACGGGTCTGGCCCGGCGCGAGCAGGATGATCTCTTCGACCACCTCGACCATCGCCGGAGCGTCCTCGACCTCTTCGGCCGCCGGCAGCTCCAGCATTGGCAGCTCGATGCCGGCTTCACTCGGATCGGTGTGCACAGCATCCTCGGCAACGACCGTCTCGGCTTCAGGCACCGCGCGCTTGAAGCGCTGGAAGGCCTGCACATGCAGCACTTCCAATTGACTGAAGAATTCGCTGGTAGAGAACGGATCGAACGCAGCACTGGCCATGCCTTCACGCAGCGCCTTGAGCAAGCCCGGCACCAGCTCCAGCAAACGCAGACGCGCCTCGGGATCTTCATGCGGGGCGACGCTCCAGACCAGGTCGTCCATGGTTTGCAGCGCAGCCTGCCACTCGTCCGAATCCACGCCATGCTTGAGGCAGGTGAGCATCAACACCTTGCTCCAGGCTTCCTGCAGCAGGCGCACTACCACTTCCGGCAGGGTCTTGCCCAGCAGCCGCTCGTTCAGTGCATGTTCGACCTGGCGGCGGGCCAGCTCGGCCTTGGCGCTGCCTTCCTCGGCGTCGCGGGTACGCTGCTCGAGCAGTTCGCTGCGACGACGCTCATCGCCCGTGAACGCCATGAACTCGGCCAGCAGCTCGGAGAAGATCGCCGGATCATCGACGAAATCGTTCAGCAGGCGCTGAACCACCTGTTCGATCTTCTGATAGAGGCTGTCACGCTGCGCATCGTCCTGATCGACCCACCCCAGCGCGGCAGAGGCGATTTCGTTGAGCAAGCGGCGCGCCGGATGGCTGCCACGACTGAAGAAGGTCTTGTCCAGCACCGCTACCTTGAGCATCGGGATCTGCAGACGGCCAATCAGTGCCTTGAGCGAATCCGGCAAGGTGCGGTCATCGAGAATGAACTCGAACAGCATCGACACCAGATTGATCACATCTTCGTCGACCTCGCCCACCACCCGCGCCTTGCCACTCTTGGCACTGGCACGTTCGAGCAATCGCTCCAGCTGGTCGCGAAGATCGAAATCCTCGACGCTGACCTGCGCCGGAGCCCGCTGCTGCATATGCGATAACAGACGCATCAGGTCGCTGCTGGTGATCGGCATTGCATCGGCTGCCTGAGCCCGGCGTGGCATCGCCGTGCCGCGCACTTGCGAGAGCAGATCCTGCAGCGCACCGAACACTTCCTGCACACCCTGATCGGCGCCTTCGAGCAAGGGAATGCCTTCCTCGCCGGACGACTGGACATAAGCGGAAGCTGCCGGGCGCTGCTGACGGCGCGGCGGTGCGGATTTCAGTTCAGGCAGCACGCCCGCGCTGACCAGCGCCTGATTGGCCTCGGCGTAAAGAGTGTCGCAACTGCCGAGCACGTACTTTTCGAACAGCTTGAGGATGATCAGCTTGACCTTGATCTCCACACCCAGGCTGCTGCACGCGTCGAGGAAGTATTCACTGAGCAGGGTCGGGCCGAGCGGGTTGCTCTTGTCGTCCAGCTTCTTGCTGATCACCGCATTGAGGCGCGTGGTGAGATGGCCCAAGGCAACAGCGTCTCGGCTCATCACCTTGGCCACCATGGCGTCCAGCGCCACGGTCTCTTCCAGCTCATCGTTCTGCACCAGGCTCAGGCTGTCGAACGACACGGCATCCAGGGCTGGCTGAGGCTTGCCGATTTCGTACTGATTGAGATTGGCGAAGGACTCGAACACCTTCTGCAGAAAGCCGCGCTCGATGTTCTTGCGCTTCAGACGCAGGTCGCGCATGGCCTCGAAGAACGCATTCTGCTCGGCATTGCTGGTCGCCCGATCCGCCATCTCGAAGAGGGTATCGTCCGCGTTGTCGAACAGGCTCTGCAGGTTCTGCTTGAGCTGTTGCGCCGCTTTGTCACGCACCTGAATCAGCGCCACGGGCAGTCTTCCTACCGGCGAAGTTGGCGATTGCTCTGCGGTGGCCTTGTTCAGGTGCACCACGTTCGCGTCGGTCTTCATTCTAGTCTCCCGCAGACTGCCCGAACTCGAGCTTCCTGGTCTGCACAGCGTCAACCGAGCGTCGTCCGTAACGTCAAAGGCCTGGCGTCAATAATGAAAAAAGTAAAGCCATTATAGGGAGGCCGCGCGCCATACCAAGCCAATTTTTCCTACAGACATGACCCAGATCACAGATAGCCACACGCCACCTCCAGACGGTAGCCCATACACGACAGCCGTATCTTTACAGCGTAACGCTGACAGCCCTGTGACGCTGCCCCGCTGGTCGGGCCGCGCCCGCCTTTTCAGGCGCTGCGACCCGCAGCGAATCCTTTTGCCCCGCGGTGGTTCCGAGCACACTCCAACCCATTGCCCTCCCCCTGCCTGCCTCTATAATCGCCGCTCGCCTACACCGGAGCCGATCATGCCCAACCTGACACTCGCCGACCTCAGCAGCGAAATCGAAGCCAACGTCCGCCGCGCCCTGGCCGAAGACATTGGCAGCGGCGACATCACGGCTCAGCTGATTCCGGCCGAGCGCCTGGCCAGCGCCCGCGTGATCACGCGTGAAGAGGCGGTAATTTGCGGCACAGCGTGGGTCGATGCGGTATTTCGCCAGCTCGACCCGCGCGTCGCAGTGCATTGGCAGGTGCAGGATGGCGACAAGGTCAGCGCCGACCAGACCCTGTTCCGCCTCGAAGGCCCGGCCCGTGCCCTGCTCAGTGGCGAGCGCAGCGCCCTGAACTTCCTGCAGACCCTGTCTGCCGTCGCCACCCGCTGCCGTCACTATGCCGACCTGGTTGGAGGCACCCAGGTAAAACTGCTGGATACCCGCAAAACCCTGCCGGGCCTGCGTCTGGCGCAGAAGTACGCCGTGACCTGCGGCGGCTGCCATAACCACCGCATCGGTTTGTACGACGCTTTCCTGATCAAGGAAAACCACATCGCCGCCTGCGGCGGCATCTCCCAGGCCATCAACGCCGCCCACCAGATCGCCCCGGGCAAGCCGGTGGAAGTCGAAGTGGAAAGCCTGGAAGAACTGCGCGAAGCGCTGGAAGCGGGCGCCGATATCGTCATGCTCGACGAACTGTCACTCGAGGATATGCGCGAAGCCGTAAGACTCACCGCCGGCCGCGCCAAGCTCGAAGCTTCGGGCGGAATCAATGACAGCACCTTGCGCACGGTCGCCGAGACGGGCGTGGACTACATCTCGCTGGGGACACTGACCAAGGATGTGAAGGCGGTGGATTTGTCGATGAGATTGGCGTTGTAAAACAACGCCAGTCCCAAGAGCGGCTGCTACAGGGGCGGGAGAGATCGCAGCAAGCAGTCGGTGCGCACGGCGCACCCTACGTCAGGCACTCGTCTTTCGAGCAGCGCCATCAAGGATATTGAAGAACACCGTCTCCAACGAAACGGCTGGCTTGACCGTCAGAAGATGACCGCCCACCTGGTTCAGCTGTGCAATGAAGGCAGGCAGCTCGGCCTGCTGCACTTCACACTCGAACTCACCCTCACGCAGCACACGTAGCGGCTCACCTATCGGCTGCGCAGCGTGATAACGCACCAGCATATCGTCAGCACGCTCGGCAGCCAGTTCGCGCGGCGAGCGCACGGTCAGCAACTCACCCTTGTTGATAAAGCCGAAGCGGTCGGCAATACGCTCCACGTCATGCAGCACATGTGAGGTGAAGAAGATCGCCCCACCCTGTTGCTTGAACTCGGTGAGGATCTCCACCACATCCTTGCGCCCGACTGGATCAAGACCGGAAAGCGGCTCGTCCAGCACCAGCAACTTGGGCTGCACGACCATCGCATGGGCCAGCGCCACACGCTGAACATTACCCTTGGACAGCTCACGAATCCGCCGCTTGGCATTCATATCGACGGAGAAACGCTCCAGCCAGTGCATGCATCTGGCATCTGCATCGCCCCCCCTGATCCCGTACATGGAAAGCCCCATGCGCAGGATTTCCAACGGCGTGAACTGCTCGTACAGAGCCGGCGTTTCGGGCACGTAGGCCAGGGGCGCACGGGCCGAAGCATTGTGCGCATCCACACCATAGATGCTCACCTGGCCCTGATAGTCGTTGATGATGTCGAGCATCACCTTGATCGTCGTGGACTTGCCGGCGCCATTAGGCCCGACAAAACCGAAGACTTCGCCCTCTGTTAGCGCGAAGCTGATGTCCTTCAGCGCCCGAACCTCTTTGCCCTTGACGCGAAACGTCTGGCTGACGTTCTTGAACTCCAGCACAGCACTCACTGCTGATTCTCCATACCAGGAATTTTCAGTTCTCTGAATTCGATACGCCCGTCACGCAACTCGTAACCCAGTCTCAACGGGTCTTGCGGGAGCATAGCCATCTCCCCTGAGTCGACCAACTGCTGAAAGTTCTGCAAAGGGCCATGAGCCTCCTCGTAGCGACGCTGGGCAGCCCGCAGATCGATCAACCCCTGCAGTCGTATCACCCGTTTGTCGAGCATCTCACGCAGTTTGGGGTCATGAGTCGTATCACGCTGCTGCATCAGGTAATTGACTGCCAAACGCTCATCTGCCAGCGCCTCGGCTCGCAACATGATTGCCATGCGTCGCAAGGTGACAGCGTTCTCCGGCCAGCGCTCTGCAGACAACTCCAGGGCCTGCACCGCCTGCGTCTTGTCCTTCTCGAAAAAGGCCAGATTGACCCCATAGAAGAAGGGCGGGATACCGTCCCAGAAACGGCAATCCATGGCTCGGCGCAATACCTCGTTACCCTCGGCAACCGCGCCACCCCAGGTCAGCAAACCGTTGGCAAGGTAGTAGTTGTCTTCGTGGCAGGCATTGAGCTGGGCCACGACCACCTGCGCCCGCACCAGGTAATGAATGTCGGCCTGCCCCTGGTCCACAGCCGTGGCAGAAAGGCGTATGGCCTCCATGTTCGCAGCGAGAAAGCGATCACCCGCATAAAGCGCGGTCAGGACCGGGGCTGACACCACAACACGGTCCTTGACCGTAGCATTGTGAAAGACGATCGGCTGACCACTGCGCCACAGCACCGCAGCCACGAATGCCGCGAAACCGGCAAGAGCGAGCAGAAGACTCAAGGAGCGCTTGAACATGATCAGGCGAAACGCTTGCGCTGCAATACCCACACCGCCAACCAGAGGAAGGCGAAGGCATAGGCCAGGCAGCTGAGCACCAGCACACCCAGATCACTGGGCAGGAACTCCATGCGGCCATAAAGGGCCGTCATGCGGATGTCGAGGGAGCCCAGGTCGGGCAGCAGGTAGCCGAGCACACCGACGCCGGCTCGGTAGCTTTCCGCGCCCTCGACGACCCAGGATTCGCGCGTCAGCAGTTCGATGATCGCCGCGAAGGAGCGCGCCATCAGCATGAAGCCCAGCGTACCGATCAGCACGAAACTGGGCGTGGAGGCGACCATGGCCAGGAAGACAGCCAGCGCCGTCAGCACCAGCAGATCCAGCCCAATCAGCGCCACGGTCGCGACATAAGGCCAGCCCAGCGAAACGCCGGTGGCCTGGGCGTAGTCTTCACCGATCCAGGCAACCAGCAGGCCGAGCGCAACCGCCATCACGATCAGCACGCACGACATCAAGACGACAACCGACGCGAAGCGCCCCAGCAGCAAACCCTGCCGGGCACGCGGGTACGTCAGGGAGGAAAGGAAATAACGCCTGTCGAACTCGCGCGAGAGCAGTTCCTGCACCATCAGCACCATGATCAGCGGCAGGATAAGGCGCATCACCGACAACCCAACATCCAGCCCAACGGTTGCGGGTTGGCGGCCACTGAACTCGGAGGCCATCCAGACGATAAGAAATAATACAAAACCAGATATACCAACCAACCATAAGAAGCCCGCCCTGACAGATAAGCGAACCCCCACGCACAGCTCAGAAAGTATTTGCATTGAAAACGCTTAATCAAATAAAAACCAGAAACAAAATATCAACGCCGTATATCAACCGAAAAAACTTTAATTGCGTTACTCACATCAGCCTGCGCACTTGAATCATTACTACGAGCTCGATACTCATTGAATTGAGGTATCGCAATCGCAGCAAGCACAGCAATAATAGCAACCACAATCATCAATTCAATAAGAGTAAAGCCGCCCGCGGTGCTCTTCATAAAAAATGATACCCGCACATTGAAAACCACAAAAAAGAAAGGGGAGAGCAGAACCCTCCCCTAGCCAACACATCTAATTATTGCTGCTGATTAACCAATTCTTGCACAGTGCCGTCAGTGCATGCTGCGCTGAGCGACTGAGTTGCAACCGAGCCACCGGTAGTGCTGGCTCGATACCCACGATAACTCAGGCCAGCACTAAGCGTAATGGTGTCACCAACGTTATCGTCGTTACAGGCAGCGTTGTTGTATGTGGCAGCACCCTGACCATTAATACCAGTCTGAGCACAAACCAGCTGATTGCTACGACTACCGGCCTCATGGCAAGCGCCGATATTAATAGAGTTAGTTCCCTCGAAGCAGTCATAAGACCCCTTGACACCCTTCGACAGGTTAACCTTCACATCTTCGCCAAGAACAGTACACGCACCAGCAGTACCGCCGGTAATCACGGCGCCAGTGATTGCAGTTGGAGCCGCAACAGTGGAAACCGAAAAACCGAATGCAACAGCTGCAATCAAACCCAGCAGATTGTTCTTCATATCAAATTCCCCTATTAATTAGCGCTGAGCAGCGGTCATTACGCTGATACCATTCTTGGTGTCAGCCTGAGCAGTGGAGTCGTTCGCCTTTGCGCGATACTCGTTGAACTGCGGAATGGCGATGGCAGCCAGAATACCGATGATCGCAACGACGATCATCAGCTCGATCAGGGTAAAACCTTTTTGCTTCTTCAGAGACTTCATGGATTAACTCCTATGTGGTTAAGGTCAGCGACCTGCGAAGTACATAGCAGGTCGCGTGCCAACTCTGAAATACCGCTTTTTCAAGGATATCCAGCATACCGGCCCAATTCACCTCACAGGAATTCGGCAGCATGTGACGCATTTGGTCACATCAGATAACTACGCTTGGGCCGAGACGTAATATGGGCTATATAAGCAGGATCAATCCTCGGACCAAGCGCCTGCATCATGAGCGATACCGCCCAACTCACCGGCCTCGCCCGCCAACTGGTCAATGCCAGCCTTATCGACGAACGCACCGCCAGCCAGGCCTTTGCCCAGGCACTGCGCAACAAGATTCCGCTGGTGTCCTATCTGGTACAGAACAAGCTGGCCTCGAGCCGTGCCGTGGCCGAGATCGCCGCTGAACAGTTCGGCGTGCCCTACTTCGACCTCAGCGCGGTAGACAAGGAGCACCAGCCGAAGGATCTCGTCAGCGAGAAACTGTGCCGCCAGCACCGCGTATTGCCGCTCTACCGTCGCGGCAACAAGCTGTTCATCGCCCTGTCCGACCCGACCAATCACCAGGCCCTTACCGATGTTCAGTTCAGCACCGGCATCAGCACCGAAGCGCTACTGGTCGAAGACGACAAGCTGGGCGATGCACTGGACAAGTTCTTCGATACAGGCAACACCGGCATGGAAGAACTGGCTGACGTCGATCTGGACGGGCTTGATGTCGAAGCCGTCAGCGACGAAGCGGACGATGCTGGCGCCGGTAACGATTCTGACGATGCGCCAGTGGTGCGTTTCATCAACAAGATGCTGCTGGACGCCATCAAGGGCGGCTCGTCCGACCTGCACTTCGAGCCCTACGAAAAAGCCTACCGCGTACGTTTTCGTACCGACGGCATGCTGCATGAGGTAGCCCGCCCGCCCATCCAGCTGGCCAGCCGTCTTTCCGCCCGCCTCAAGGTCATGGCGCAACTGGATATCTCCGAGCGGCGTAAGCCGCAGGATGGCCGGATCAAGATGAAGGTCTCCAAGACCAAGGCCATCGACTTTCGCGTCAACACCCTGCCCACCCTCTGGGGCGAGAAGATCGTGATGCGGATTCTCGACCCCACCAGCGCGCAGATGGGCATCGATGCGCTGGGCTATGAAGAAGAACAGAAAGAGCTGTACATGACAGCTCTGAAGCAGCCGCAGGGCATGATTCTGGTGACCGGCCCAACCGGCTCGGGCAAAACGGTATCGCTTTATACCGGCCTGAATATCCTCAACACCACGGACATCAATATTTCCACCGCGGAAGATCCGGTGGAAATCAACCTGGAAGGCATCAACCAGGTCAACGTCAACCCGAAGCACGGCATGGATTTCGCCCAGGCCCTGCGCGCCTTCCTGCGCCAGGACCCGGACGTGATCATGGTCGGTGAGATTCGCGACCTGGAAACGGCCGAAATCGCCATCAAGGCCGCGCAGACCGGGCATATGGTGATGTCCACCCTGCACACCAACAGCGCCGCGGAAACCCTGACCCGCCTGCGCAACATGGGCGTGCCGGCATTCAACATCGCCACCTCGGTGAACCTGATCATCGCCCAGCGCCTGGCGCGCAAACTCTGCAGCTGCAAGAAGGAAGTAACACTGCCGCGCGAGGCCTTGCTCAAAGAAGGCTTCCCTGAAAGCAAGATTGGCAGCTTCAAGCTGTTCGCCCCCAATGGCTGTGACAATTGCAAAGGCGGCTATAAAGGAAGGGTGGGGATTTATGAAGTAGTTAAAATCACGCCCTCCCTGCAACGCATTATCATGGAAGAAGGCAACTCCATCGAAATCGCCGCGCAGGCGAAAGCCGACGGCTTCAATGACCTCCGAACTTCCGGGCTGTTCAAGGCGATGCAGGGCATCACCAGCCTGGAAGAAGTCAACCGTGTGACCAAGGACTAATCCATGGCGGAAAAAGCACTGAAAACCAGCGTATTCGCCTGGGAAGGTACCGACAGAAAAGGCGGCAAGATCAAAGGAGAGATCTCCGGCCAATCTCCCGCACTGGTCAAGGCCCAACTGCGCAAGCAGGGCATCAACCCGCTCAAGGTGCGTAAAAAGGCAGTTTCCCTTTTCAGCGCGGGCAAGAAGATCAAGCCGATGGATATCGCCTTGTTCACCCGCCAGATGGCCACCATGATGAAAGCTGGTGTGCCACTGCTGCAGTCGTTCGACATCATTGCCGAAGGTTTCGACAACCCGAACATGCGCAAGCTGATCGATGAGATCAAGCAGGAAGTAGCTGCGGGCAACAGCTTCGCCGCCTCGCTACGCAAGAAGCCGATGTACTTCGATGACCTGTACTGCAACCTGGTCGACTCGGGCGAACAGTCCGGCGCCCTGGAAACCTTGCTCGACAGGGTCGCCACCTACAAGGAAAAAACCGAAGCGTTGAAAGCCAAGATCAAGAAGGCCATGACCTACCCTATTGCGGTAGTCGTGGTTGCCGTGATCGTCACGGCGATTCTGTTGATCAAGGTCGTACCGCAGTTCGAGAGCGTATTCGAAGGTTTCGGTGCGCAGTTGCCGGCCTTTACGATGGTGGTGGTCAACCTTTCCAGATGGCTGCAGGAGTGGTGGTTCCTGGTAGTTTTCGCGTTATTTATTTCGTTCTACAGCTTCGGCCAGGCATACAAACGCTCGGAGAAGTTCCGCGATTCGCTAGACCGAGCGCTGCTCAAAGCCCCCATCGTTGGCCCCATTCTGTACAAGGCTGTAGTCGCGCGCTTTGCTCGAACCCTGGCAACCACGTTTGCTGCTGGCGTACCACTGGTTGACGCGCTGGACTCTGTCGCGGGCGCGACCGGCAACGTGGTGTTTCGCAATGCGGTCAACCGCATCAAGAATGATGTCTCATCGGGCTCGCAGCTCAACTTCTCCATGCGCAACACCGGCATTTTTCCAACCATGGCCGTACAGATGACCGCCATCGGTGAAGAGGCCGGTTCTCTGGATGAAATGCTGGACAAAACCGCCGGTTACTATGAAGAAGAAGTGGACAACGCGGTGGATAACCTCACCACGCTGATGGAGCCACTGATCATGTCCGTGCTCGGTGTGCTGGTCGGCGGCCTGATCATCGCCATGTATCTCCCCATCTTCCAACTCGGTTCGGTGGTTGGCTAAAACATGGCGTTCGACTTTATGGCCGACAATCTGTCGGCCTTTGTTTTTATCTGTGCGATTTTCGGCCTACTGATCGGCAGCTTCCTCAATGTCGTGGTTTATCGCCTACCGCTGATGCTGCAGCGCGACTGGCAAGGCCAGGCGCGGGAGGTACTGGAGTTACCGCCCACCGCACCAGCAGAAACCTTCAATCTCCTTCTGCCCAACTCTTCATGCCCTGATTGCGGTCATGAGATAAAGCCCTGGGAGAACATCCCGGTCATCAGCTATCTGTTTTTGCGCGGCAAGTGTTCGAACTGCAAGACTCCTATCAGCAAGCGTTACCCCATCGTCGAACTGGCCTGCGGCTTGCTCTCCGCTTACGTCGCCTGGCATTTCGGGTTTACCTGGCAGGCAGGCGCCATGCTGGTGCTGGCCTGGGGACTGCTGGCGATGAGCCTGATCGATGCCGATCACCAGATTCTGCCGGATGTGCTGGTGCTGCCACTGTTGTGGCTGGGCTTGATCGTCAATTACTTCGGGCTGTTCACCAGCCTGGAAGACGCGCTCTGGGGAGCGATTGCCGGTTACCTGAGCCTGTGGTCGGTGTACTGGCTGTTCAAGCTGATCACCGGCAAGGAAGGCATGGGTTACGGTGATTTCAAGCTGCTGGCGATGCTCGGCGCCTGGGGTGGCTGGCAGATTCTGCCGCTGACCATTCTGCTGTCGTCGCTGGTCGGGGCGGTGCTCGGCGTGATTCTGCTGCGCATGCGTGGCAGCGACTCCGGCACGCCGATTCCCTTTGGCCCTTATCTGGCGATTGCCGGGTGGATCGCCCTGCTGTGGGGTGATGTGATTACCGGCAGTTATCTGAAGTTCGCCGGTTTTTGAGCTAATCCAGCAACACTCGTCACTCCCGCGAAGGCGGGAGTCCAGGAGTCATCCTGACTCCACAAGCTGGGTCCCCGCATTCGCGGGGATGACGGATCGCGGCCACACGCGGTTCGCATCGCATCCAATTCCCCCCTACAATCGCGGCCTTGAGCAGTAACGAGGCCACATTGGCGTTATGAAACCCTGGATACTCGGCCTGACTGGCGGCATTGGCAGCGGCAAGAGCGCGGTGGCGCAAGGCTTTATCGAGCGTGGCGTGCACGTGGTGGACGCCGATCATGCGGCGCGCTGGGTGGTCGAACCGGGACGTCCGGCGCTGACCAGGATCGTCGAGCATTTCGGCGAGGGCGTACTGCAAGCCAATGGCGAGCTGGACCGCGCCGCACTGCGCAAACTGATATTTGCCGCCCCCGAGCAACGCCGCTGGCTGGAAAGCCTGCTGCATCCGCTGATCGGTCAGGAGATCGTTCAGGTGCTGGCGCGCGCAGAATCGCCCTATGCCATTCTGGTGTCGCCACTGCTGGTCGAGTCCGGCCAGCGGCAGATGACCCAACGCATATTGGTCGTCGACACGCCTGCCGAGCTGCAGGTGCAACGCACCATCGCGCGCGACCAGAGTTCGGAAGAACAGGTGCGCGCCATCATGCAGGCCCAGGCCAGCCGCGAAGAGCGCCTGCGTCATGCTCACGACGTGCTGATCAATGATCGTGATATGGCCTGGCTGGACGCGGAGGTCGAGCGCCTGCACAACTTCTATCTGACCCTGCGTGGAGGCCAGCCATGACCATTACCGTTCAATGCCCAACCTGTAGCGCGCCCGTCGAGTGGAAAGCCGAAAACACCTACCGCCCCTTCTGCTGCGAGCGCTGCAAGCTGATCGATCTGGGCGCCTGGGCTGCCGAAGAGCACGCGATTCCCGGCAACGACCTGGAAGACGAGATGTTCAGCGGCGAGCTGCCGACCAGGCCGCATTGACGAGCGTTCGCGGCTGAAGCCGCTCCTACAGCGCCTACGGAAGACCATCAGCATCATGCGCGCAGGCGGTGCGCACGGCGCACCCTACGGGGCTCAGGGGCGCATGAAGGCGTAATCGCGATCATCGTCGAGGTTGTCGGCGAGAAACTGCAGTTCGCCAGCCAGTTCCTGAGCGTCGCGCAGCGCCTTGTTCTGCTGCACGATTTCCGCCAGCAGCGCACGCAATGCCATCAGGCGCTCGAAACCCTGCGCCTCGGCGTCGCGCAAATCATCGTGCAGAGCACTTCTGGCCCAACTGTGAATACTCATGTTCAAATCCCTCGCAGGCGTTTGTCACAGCATGCCGGCAGGCCCGCTCCGAGCCTTGATCAGGATCAATCCCGGCAGCGCCATTCAATCGGCCAATACAGCGCCATTCACTCACCGCGATCACCCTCCTTCCAGGGCGCCTGCAGATAGCGGCTGCGATTGAAGGTTTCCAGCCAGTCCGGGTAGAACACCACGAGCGCGGTGACGATGGTGCCGTTGATAAAGGCTTCGGGGAACGCCACCAACCACAGGTAGCCGGCAAAGTCGTCCAGCCAGGGTGGCATGGGGAACAGCCCGTCCATCCACAACAGGGCAAGGCCGCCGAGCAGCGTCATCAGCGTAGCCAGCGCTGCCGGAAAGAAACCGCAGAAGAAGATATAGACGAACAGGTTACGCGGCTGCGCGCGCTCGACACGGATCGCGCACAGCTCGGTGATCAGCACCGGAATCAGCACCAGCAGCACGCCGTTGATGCCGAGCGAGGCCAGGTCCATGCGACCGATAGCCAGCAGGCCAAGCTGCGCCGCCAGGCCCGCCAGCACGGCAAGTGGCCAGTCGAGCAGCAGGGTTACGGCGGTCATGCCGATGAAGTGATAGGAAAGCCCGGAGTCGAAATCGCGGCGCACCAGCCATAGCAGAAACAGCGCGAGCATGGTGCCGAACAGCAGATGCTGGCGGCGCAGGTCACTGAACAGCTCGACCCACGGCGCCCGTGTTATCGCCCAGAGCAGCGCCAGCCCATAGACCAGCCAGCCGCCCAACAAGGTGGAGAAAGCCAGTAGATTGGAAGCGATCATGCGCACACCCTTCTCTTCATTCATCGCCGTGCCAGGGAGTCTACACCGGCACTCGGATTTGATTTTGCCGGCAGAGCAACTGCAATGGCGACTGCCCTGCCATTGATCGACAACAGCCAACAAAGCCCAGCTGGATTTCCACGCTCACTGGAACGACTGGAGTTGCCGGCACTGGCAAGCCAGCCTGCGCTGCAGCTAAGCTTCGGACATGGACGATTCCGACTATCTGCGCCTGCTGACGCACCAGGCCGAACAAGCCAATGCCTTCCTCTCCAACGCCAAGAAATGGGAGCGTGAGCGTTGGGTTTGTCAGCGCCTGCTGCAAGCGCTGAACGTGCGTCACCACAGCGATGACTTCACGCCCAGCGGCCAGGAGCCGCCGGACGTGCTGTTTCGCGATGCCAATTTCGAAGTGTTTTTCGTGCTCGATGAAGGCCGGCGCCTGAATGACGAGTGGCGCGCCGAGCTGGAGCGGCGACGCAGCGCCTTTTCCCTGAGCCAGCTGGTACGCCGCGAAGCACGCCCCAAACGCATTCCAGCCAGCGAGATGCAGGCGAGGCTGGCGCCGACCTTGCGCAAGAAGGCGCATAACTACCGCGAGCGCGGCATCGACCTCGGCGAACTCGACCTGGTCGCCTTCGTCAGCCTCAAGCGCGCCGTGCTCGATTGCAACAGCCACTTCCCGCCACCCACCGAATACCTGCGCCAGGGCTGGCGCTCGTTGTCGCTGGTCGGTCCGCGCTTCGCCCGTGTGCTGTTCGCTCACCCGGACGCGCCGGACTTTCTGCGGCAAAATCTCGGACGCAGCCTGCTGTTCGACATCGGTATCGGCCTATGAGCCCCTTGCAGGAATTGCTGGCCGATGTACCGCAGGTCGGCCAGGTGCGCTGGCTAGGCGTACGCCCCAAGGCACGTGAGGCAATGCTCGAAGTCGAAGTCGTGGAAGCCCGGCGTGAAGCCGGCCTGACCGGCGATCACAGCCGCCCCGGGCCACGCAATGCGCGGCAGGTCACGCTGATCCAGTGGGAACACCTGGCCGTCGTCGCTGCCCTGCTCGGTCGCGATGCGCCCATGCAGCCCAGCGAGCTGCGCCGTAATATCGCGGTCGCCGGCATCAATCTGTTCAGCCTCAAGGGCCGGCGTTTTCGCATTGGCCAGGCGCTGCTGGAAACCACCGGCTGGTGCCAACCCTGTGCCCGTCTGGAGGAACGCCTTGGTCGCGGCACCTTCCAGGCCATGCGTGGCCATGGCGGCATTACCGCTCGCGTGATCGAAGGCGGCATCATCCGCCTGGAGGACGCCGTAAGCGTTGAAATCCTTGACCCATTATCTGACCCGCAGGACAACGACGCTCGCCAAGGCTGGCGGGCACGCCTAGAATAGCGGCATTCAAGCAGAGGCCCGCCCATGACCAGTCGCCTGAGCCCCGAAGACCAGCAGAAAGTCGACCACTACCTGAGCGCACCGCAGCATCAGGTCGAACGTCAGCCATTTCGCGTCTGGCGTCTACTGGCGGTAGTCATGGTCGTGACCATTGGCCTGGGCCTGCTGAGCCGCCTTCTGAGTCGACTGGTGCTATGAGCTGCCTTGCGCTCGCCCTCTCGCACTCACACCGCATTTTTCAAAGCCTTGTGAGCAATATCCATGTCCCATCGCATCGTGATTGTCGGCGGAGGCGCCGGCGGTTTGGAGCTGGCCACCCGTCTGGGTAGAAAACTGGGCAAGAGTGGCGCCGCCCGCATCATTTTGGTCGACGCCAACCTCACCCATATCTGGAAGCCCCTGCTGCACGAAGTGGCCGCCGGCTCGCTGAACTCCTCGGAAGACGAACTGAACTACGTGGCCCAGGCCAAGTGGAATCATTTCGAGTTCCAGCTCGGGCGCATGTCCGACCTCGACCGTGCCGGCAAGAGCATTACCCTGGCACCGACTCTGGATGACGACGGCCAGGTGCTGATGCCTGAGCGTCGGATCACCTACGACAGCCTGGTCATTGCCGTTGGCAGCACCACCAATGACTTCGGCACGCCTGGCGCCGCCGAGCACTGCATTTTCCTCGACACTCGCGCGCAGGCTGAGCGCTTCCATCGCCGTATGCTCAGCCACTACCTGCGCGCGCACGCCAACGAGAGCGAAGACGGCTCGAAGATCGACATTGCCATCGTCGGCGCTGGTGCCACAGGGGTCGAGCTGGCAGCGGAACTGCACCACGCCGCCAAGCAACTGGCTGCCTATGGCCTGAATCGCATTCGCCCCGAAGATATGCGCATCACCCTGATCGAAGCCGGGCCGCGTGTACTGCCTGCCCTGCCCGAGCGCATCGCGCGTCCGGTGCATAAGACCCTGGAGAAGCTCGGCGTCACCGTACTGACCGGCGCCGCCGTCAGTGAAGTGACTGCCGATGGCCTGAAAACCGCCGACGGCAACTTCATCCCGGCCAGCCTGAAAGTCTGGGCTGCCGGCATCCGCGCCCCCGGTTTTCTCAAGGATCTCGATGGTCTGGAGAGCAACCGTATCAACCAGTTGCAGGTTCGTCCGACCCTGCAAACGACGCTCGATGACGACGTGTTCGCCTTTGGCGACTGCGCAGCCTGTCCACAGCCCGGCACCGAAGGCCGCAACGTGCCGCCACGCGCCCAGGCAGCGCATCAGCAGGCATCGCTGCTGGCCAAGTCGCTACGCTTGAAGATCAGCGCCCAGCCGCTGCCGGAATACCACTATCGCGACTACGGCTCGCTGATCTCGCTGTCGAGCTTCTCAGCGGTCGGTAACCTGATGGGTAATCTGACCGGCAGCGTCATGCTCGAAGGCTGGCTGGCACGGGTGTTCTACGTGTCGCTGTACCGCATGCACCAGATGGCCCTGTATGGCGTGCCACGCACCCTGCTGCTGATGCTCAGTGATCGCATCGGGCGCAGCACCGAGCCGCGTCTGAAGCTGCACTGAAGCAGCGGAAACAGGCGTTGTAGGGTGGGCCGGGCGGCGATCCGCTTCAGCCCACCTCTCACCCCCGCTGGTGGGCTAAAGCCCACCCTACGAGCTAGAAGCGGACGCAGGGCGGGACAGGGGGAGACGAGCAGATGCGTAGCCCGGATGAAATCCGGGACGCTCTCGATACAGAACAGCCGCCCCGGGCCGCATTCGAGCCGCGTCGCAAAAACCAAACACGCAAAAACGAAAAAGCCCGCACTAGGCGGGCTTGTTCGTTGTGGTGGTGGGTCGTGTAGGATTCGAACCTACGACCAATTGGTTAAAAGCCAACTGCTCTACCAACTGAGCTAACGACCCAAAAATGGTCGGGGTAGGGGGATTCGAACTCCCGACATCTTGCTCCCAAAGCAAGCGCGCTACCGGACTGCGCTATACCCCGATAGGAAGTTGGCTCCGCGACCTGGACTCGAACCAGGGACCCAATGATTAACAGTCATTTGCTCTACCGACTGAGCTATCGCGGAACTTCGGTCTTCCAGCTCTGCTGCGCTTCGGCTTTCGCTTTACCGCTTCAGAGGCGCGCCATTTTACGTAGCAAAATTTCCCTGTCAACCCCTGCAAACTGCTTTTATGACAATGCTTTGCAGGCAAGCCATGGACTACTATATGTTTCATCGAACTGCGGCACGACGCAGGACGCGCCAGCCGACGACGCCAGTCAGGACAGTCCATGAGCAACCAGGACAAGCCCCCCATTCACCCCAAGGTGGTCAGCCTCGCCAGCCGCGGTATACAGCCGCGCTTCAGCGATCTGGTACAAGCCTGCCGCAAACTGGTGATGAATCGACTGGCGGAGCATCTGAGCGGTGTATTCGGCCAAGTCGATGACACCCTGTTCGAGTGCGCCGAGAAAGCCGAGAACAACAAGGTGCAGACGTTGTTCTTCGACAACATGCGCGAGATCCGCCGCCAGCGTCCACAGATCGAGCGCAGCTACCACCAGGCCATCGCCAACAATTTTTCCGATTTCCTCGACGGCAAGCTGCAGGATCAGACGCCGGCCGAAGTGGACCCCGAGCAGTTGGCCCTGGTGCAGAACGAGGATTACGAAGAAACCCTGCAAGTCACCAATATGGTCAGCCGGGTCAAGGCACGCTGCACCCAGCCGCTGTTCGCTCTGGAGCAGCGCCTGGCGCTGCTCAACAACGGCCAGAAGCTCGGCGAGGACAGCAACCCTTTCGGCCCACAGGCCATTGCCCAGGCGTTTCGCGATGCGCTGGCGCCCTGCCCCTTCCCGCTGCAGATCAAGACCATCCTGTACATGCTCTTCGATCGCCATGTGATGCAGAGCCTCGATTCACTCTATGCTGCACTCAACCAGCGCCTGATCGATGCCGGCGTGCTTCCCAACCTCAAGTACAGCGCGCAGATCAATCAAAGCGTCAGCCGCCCCGATGCGCCTCAGGCAGAAGCCCCGACACCCCAACAACAAGCACCGGGCAGACCGGGCGCAACGTCTGCCCCCGTGGAACCGGCGCTGTTCGACCTCGATCTCAGCGCACCGCCGCCGAGCGATCCGGCGGCGCTGTTCAGCGGCCTGTCCAGCCTGCTCGGCGAGCACCGCCAGAGCCACCCGGACGCCCCGCTCCTGGGCGGTACACGGAGCATCATCAGCTTCTCGCCGCGCGAGGCCAGCCGCACCTACAGCGCCAGCGAATTGCTCGCTGCGCTCAACCGCATGCAACAGCAGTCGGCCCACGAACTGGCCCAACGCCTGCACCAACCGCAAGCCGTTGAAGGCCTCAAGGCCGACCTGCAGCAGCAATTGGAATCGCACAGCAGCCTGCCGGGCGACAGCAAGGTGTCCGATCAGGAAGCCGACGTGATCGACCTGGTTGGCATGCTGTTCGACTTCATCCTCGATGACGAGAACCTGCCGGACGCCTGCAAGACCGCACTTTCGCACCTGCATACGCCCTACCTGAAAATTGCGCTGCAGGACAAGGCGCTGTTCACCCAGCACCACCATCCGGCGCGACGCCTGCTCAACACCATGGCCCAGGCTGGCGTGCTGTACGGCAGCGAAGGTGACGAACGCAGCCTGCTGGCCAAGATGCAATGGGTGGTCGAACGGGTGATTCACGGCTTCAGCGGTGACCTGGCGCTGTTCGACAGTCTGATCGAGGAGTTCAACGAATATGTCGAGACCCTGCGCCACAAGGTCGAACTGCGCGAACGCCGCGCGATAGAGGCTGCCAAGGGCCGTGACCGCCTGCTTGGGGCTCGCGAGCAGGCGCTTGAGGTGGTTCAGCGATGCGTCGGGCAACGCAACCTGCCGACAATCATCCGCAACTTCCTCGAGCTGACCTGGGCCGACGTCCTGGTTTTCGTCTTGCTGCGCCATGGCGAGCAGAGCACGGAGTGGAAGCGCTCCTGCGAAGTGGCCGAACAGCTGGCCTGGAGCGGCACACCGCTTGGCGAGGCCGAGGTGCTGCAATTGCAGGAACAGCGCGTGCCCATGCTCAGCGACCTGCGCAAGGGCCTGGAATTGCTCGGCGGCTACCATGAGGATGGCATCCGTCGCCTGCTGCAGGACCTGGTGGCCTGCCAGCATGCGGTGCAAGCCAAACAACCGCAGTTGGCCGACCAACTCAAACCCACCCTGCCAGAAAGCCCTCTGGGCGCCATGCTCGGAGAGGATGCCGATCTGGCTCGCCAGGCACCTTCGCGCAGCAAGCTCTCGGTACATGCACAAGCCCTGGCCAAGGAATTGGCCAGCGTCGAATTCGGCACCTGGTTCGAGTTCGTCGAGGGCGACAAGAGCCGCGTACTCAAGCTTTCCTGGTTCAGCCCGACCACGCACAACTACATGTTCGTCGACCACAGCGGCCAACGCGTGGCGATCAAGCCGCTGACCCTGCTGGCCAGCGAGATGGAAAAGGGCCTGGCCCGCATCGTGACACCCGAACGCGCGACGCCACTGGTGGATCGCGCGCTGACTGCCATTTACCGTGTGCTGCAGCGCTTCACTGGGCGCACGGCCGAACCCCGCTGAGGAATTCCCATGGAAGAGCGTCGTCAACACAGCCGCCATGGTACCGAAATGCAGCTGGAGGTCTTCGACCTGAACAGCGGACAGCGCCTGGGCCGTATAGTCGACCTGTCTGCCGATGGTTTCATGCTGTTCAGCGACACCCCCCACACCGCCGACGCGGTGCTGGAATGCCGCCTGGTGTGCACCTCAGGTAGCGATTCGGTACAAGAAGTGCGCCTGGGCGCCGACTGCCTGTGGAGCCGCCCCGGTGCCGACGGCCAGCATTGCTGGGCCGGTTTTCATATCATCGATCTGGCCGAGGACCAGGCCAAGGCGCTGGAAAGCCTGCTGGCCAGGCTCTGAAGTAGGGTGCGCTGTGCGCACCGATATTCCAGCGTAACCGGTGCGCACGGCGCACCCTACGAAACCAAAGCAACCTTTCGTGGGGCGCCGCTCCTGCAGATGACCGGCGCCCACAACAAAAAACGGAGCCCGCAGGCTCCGTTTTTTCATCCCGGCGTAACACCGGGATATCGCATGTTGGGTTACGCGGCGCACTCTGCTCGTGAAAACAACCAATGACGTGCTTGGCGCCGCTAACCCACCCTACGCCAGCTTCTTGTAGCGCACGCGGTGCGGCTGCGCGGCGGCATCGCCCAGGCGTTTCTTGCGGTCGGCTTCGAACTCGGTGTAGTTGCCTTCGAAGAAGTTGACCTTGCCATCGTCCTCGTAGGAGAGGATATGCGTGGCGATACGGTCGAGGAACCAGCGATCGTGGGAAATCACCACGGCGGCGCCCGGGAAGTCCAGCAGCGCCTCTTCCAACGCGCGCAGGGTTTCCACGTCGAGGTCGTTGGACGGTTCGTCGAGCAGCAGCACGTTGCCGCCCTGCTTCAGGGTCAGCGCCATGTGCAGGCGACCGCGCTCACCACCGGAGAGGTCCTTGACGAACTTCTGCTGGTCGGCGCCCTTGAAGTTGAAGCGCCCGACGTAACCGCGCGACGGCACCTCGTAGTTGCCCACCTTGATCATGTCGAAGCCGTCGGAAATCTGCTCCCACACGGTCTTGTTGCCTTCGAGCATCTCGCGGCTCTGCTCGACGCTGGCGATCTGTACGGTTTCACCGATCTCGATATGGCCGGAATCCGGCTGCTCCTTGCCGGTGATCATGCGCAGCAGAGTCGACTTACCAGCGCCGTTACCGCCGATCACGCCGACGATGGCGCCTTTGGGAATGCTGAAGGACAGGTCGTCGATCAGCACGCGGTCGCCGAAGGACTTCGACACGTTGTGGAAATCGATGACCTTGTCGCCCAGACGCGGGCCAGCCGGGATGTAGATCTCGTTGGTCTCGCTGCGCTTCTGGAATTCCTGCGATTGCATTTCCTCGAAGCGTTGCAGACGCGCCTTGGATTTGGACTGACGCGCCTTGGCACCCTGGCGCACCCACTCCAGTTCGGCCTTCATCGCCTTGGCGTGTGACGCCTCGGCCTTGGCTTCCTGAGCCAGACGGTTGGCCTTCGATTCCAGCCAGCCGGAGTAGTTGCCCTCGAAGGGGATACCGTGGCCGCGGTCGAGTTCGAGAATCCAGCCGGCGACGTTATCGAGGAAGTAACGGTCGTGGGTGATGGCCACCACGGTGCCGGGGAAATCGTGCAGGAAGCGCTCCAGCCAGGCGACCGAGTCAGCGTCCAGGTGGTTGGTCGGCTCGTCGAGCAGCAACATGTCTGGCGCCGACAGCAGCAGGCGACACAGCGCCACGCGGCGTTTCTCACCACCGGACAGGTGCTCGATCTTGGCGTCCCAGGCCGGCAAACGCAGGGCGTCGGCGGCGACTTCCAGCTGGCGCTCCAGGTTGTGACCATCGGAAGCCTGCAGAATGGCTTCGAGTTTGGCCTGCTCGGCAGCCAGGGCGTCGAAGTCGGCGTCCGGCTCGGCGTAAGCGGCGTAGACCTCGTCAAGACGAGCCTGGGCCTGCTTGATCTCGCCTACTGCCTCTTCGACGATGTCGCGCACCGTCTTGCTCGGGTCGAGCTGTGGCTCCTGTGGCAGATAGCCGACCTTGATCCCCGGCATCGGACGGGCTTCACCGTCGATCTCGGTGTCGACGCCGGCCATGATGCGCAGCAACGTGGACTTACCGGCACCGTTGAGGCCCAGCACGCCGATCTTGGCGCCTGGGAAGAATGACAGGGAGATGTCCTTGAGAATTTCACGCTTCGGCGGGACAACCTTGCTGACCCGATGCATGCTGTAGACGTAAGAGCCTGTTTTGCCTGCTTTGTCACTTTTGGACATGGTTTTATTCGCCTTTAATCCTTTATTTTCAGTGTTTTGAGGGTAGAGACAGGCGCTTAAATTCAGGAAAAGAAAACGTTAAGTTTTGCGCTGACTGTCTGACACCCCTGACTATACTTAGAAAAGTTATGTTTTATGAGGGAGCAACATGGGTTTTCAGGTCATAGAACAGGTGGTGAATGCTGCTAGAAGAAAGGTGCTGGTGCAAGACTACATCCCGGTCTACTACCCCAACCTATACATCACCATGGAGCACTCGGGCAGAGCCCTCGAAACGACCAAGAAGTACCTTGAGCATCTGGCTGTGTTTGAGGAGTTTCTGGCTTTTTCCTCCATTGATCTGATTTCTCACCTCGAACAGCGCCCTCACAGCCAATACCTGACAGACAGTGAGCTTTCTAGGTTTGTGTCGGACGCAGGGTTTAGCAAGGAAACCTTGGCCAAGAAGTATGCGGGGGTGCGTTTGCATCCGACTGCCTACAAATCCGTCGGCAAAGTCCATGCGCGGCAACGAATCGAGGCGGTACGCGACTATCTGGCCTTCCTCTATGACAAGTTGGGTGATCACTCAAAACGATATGAGGCGGTTGACGATCTGAAGAAGCGCATCAACCGCAAGATCAAAGCGACCAGCCCTGCGTGGAAAAAAACGCGAACGGACGAAATGAAAGGGCTTACGAGTCAGGAGCGAACTCGATTGCTGGAAATCATGCATCCGGATAGCGCCGAGAACCCCTTTTCAGATGAAGCCATCAGGCTGCGTAACTACATCATTTTGCTGCTGGGTCTCGACATGGGGCTGCGACGCTCCGAGATGCTGCTGATCAAGACCAGCGACATTCACTGGCACAGTCGTCAACTAGCGGTGGTCAACCTAGAGGATGAGAGCCTCGATCCACGAACCATGGCCCCGCAATTCAAAACACACGAGCGCATGCTGGTGATGACCGATGACCTATATGACGCAATCACTGAGTACGAATCGAAATATCGCCACAGAAAGCCCCGTAACGGCTCATCGCGGGCGAGAAGGCATCCGTTTTTGCTGGTGGCGCACAAGCGAAATGAGGGCGGACCTCTGACCATCAAGGCAGTGGATGGTGTTCTGTCCAAGGTCCGAGAAATAGCGCCGGAACTGGCTCATGTGCACCCACATATTCTGAGGCATGACGCGGTCTACACGATGCTGGAGAGCATGCGTGAGGAATTGGCAGTGCTCACGCCGGAGGATCGCACCACGCAAGTTCAAAAGACCCTCACATGGATGTTCGGCTGGAGTCCCGAATCGAACATGCCCGGCCTCTACGGCGCGAAATTCTGGAAGGAAGAGGCAGACAAAGCGATACAGAAACGGGCCGAGCGGTTTACCGCCAACCGTCAGAGGGTCGGCACGACACAAGGAGGATCAGAGTGAACATCGCCGTCGAAGCACTTCAGGCACCCACGAAGGACAGCCTCGATGCATGGCTGAACACGCCTCGCCTGGCCAAGTGCGGGGAAGTTTTCACACCGACTCACCCCATGTGGAAACCGGATAAATCGGCTAATCACTCAGTCAACTGGGAAGCGGCTATTGCCTGCGTCTCGCCGGATTGGCAGCCCTGGTTGCACGCCGCCCTGGCGTACCGAATGGCCGATCTGGAAGCGGGTACGGTTGCTAACACGACAAGTGCATTGTCGCGGGCTGCTCAGGCCGGGATTGACCCGCTCAACGAGGATCACCTGATCGCTCTGCGGGAGCGCTTGAACAGTTCTGAGTTTAGTGCCATTGCCGCTTGCATGGCGTTTTGGCACGACTGCGAATCCCTCGAACAGCGCCCCTCGCAACCCCTGATCGATGCCTACCAGGCACTGCCCAGGAAAAAGCATTCCAGCAACGATGTGATCCTCAGCCTGGACCCCGAAAAAGGCCCGTTCACGCAGGTGGAGCAAGACGCTCTGCACCAATGGATACATGAGCAGTTTTGTCACGGGCAGCTAGATTTCGAGCAGTTCCTTTACCTGCGCATGTTGATGATTTACGGACAGCGTGGTGCTCAGGTGCGAATGATGATTTTTGGTGATTTCACGAAGAGCGATCAGGGCTGCAAGGTCAGGTTTCATTGGGCAAAGCAAAGAGACGACGAGACGGGTTGGCGAGCAAAGTCCGAAACATTCAGTCTAGATGAGGATCTCTACAACACCGTGCAGGCCTACAAGGCAATGGTTCTGGCGCAACTCTGGCAAACGTATCCAGACGGTGCCGACTGGAATGCAGCCATTGAGAATGTGCCCCTCTTTCGTCGGAAGCTGGATGATGATGCAGAACCTTGGGAGCGAGTGAATCCCCCTGTTTTGCTCGACAGCCCCCTTCAAAAAGGCCTCGAAGACGCGCCACAGCCGATATTTCATGTCGGATCAGACGCGATCAAGTATTGGCTTAGGTGCATCGAGCAGATGGAGGGCTTTCCGATTTCGCCTCGCACCCATCAGCCGCTGAAAGTGACGCGGGGGCACCGGTTCAGGCACACCCTCGGCACGGATCTTTCCAATGCGGGGCTGGATGAGTGGACGATGGCCCGCGCATTGATGCACAAAAATACTCGGACAGTGCGAAAGTACCGAGCCGTGTCGCCGGAGTTGCTGGAGTTGATCGACGCGAAGGTGAGCGACCATCTGGCCTTGGTTGTGAATGCGTTCACCGGGGTCATCGTCACGGATCGCACCTCAGCGAAAAACGGGGATCGAGCGGATCGACAAATCGAGGATGTGGCAGTATGCGGTGCCACTGCCGCCTGCCATCTCGATGCGCCGTACACCTGTTACGCATGCGGAAAGTTCCAACCCCTTCTGTACGCCAATCACCGCGCGGTCCTTGAGCGATTAGAACGTCGTCGGGCACAAACCATTGTCACGGATAAAACGACCGGCGTGCTCTGGGATCGGGCCATTCTGGCTTGCCGCAAGGTGATTCTGGATTGTGAGGCCATGCTCCAATCAGGGAGGAAGCCGAATGACCGATGCGTTTCATTTTGAACCGACGAACAACATTGTCGATTTTAAGCCCAGGAGCCAACTGGCTGCGGAGGCTCAGCTCGCGGCGTTTATCGAATGGGCAAAGCAGACCCTGCCCAAAGGCATTCCCAATCGAGTGCACGCGAGTATTCGCTGGGAAGACGGCAGTTGGCACCAGCATGGCGTCCATGCCTGTAGCTTCACGGCGCACGGATCGACCATAGCAGCCCCAAAGGCGATGCAGGCACCCTTCACGGAGTTTGCCAAAGCCATGGTGGTGTACCGGCGGGTGTATTTGAAGAAAAAATCACTTAACAACGTGCTGAATGCCCTGAAGGCGCTGGAAGTCGCCCTGTTCGAGTTGACCGGTACGCGGGATGTGACGCGGGTGTCCGCCGCTGTCTGTAATAAAGCGTGCGAGCACATGAACCGTCACTGGACAAAAGGCGACACCGCATACCAGCACGGCCGGGCACTTGAGGCCCTCATCACCCTGATGCGGACCAAAAAACTGCTCAAGTCGGATTTCCGGTGGACCACTCCGCTGACGCTGAGGCCGCGTGGCACGCTCAAGCAGCAAAAAGCGGATCGGGAACAAAAGCTGCCCAGCCCCGACGCGATCAGAGCCCTCGGGCAAGTTTTCACTAACGAATTGACCCGCCCCCTTGATATCGTTGTGACATCCGCCTGTGCACTGTTGCTGAGTGCACCCAGTCGCGTGGGTGAATTGGCGGATGTTGAATTGGATTGCCTAGTATTCAAAGAGGATACCCAGGGCAATCGGCGCATGTTCCTGCGCTGGTATGCGGAAAAGAAAAACCAGGTGACGCTGAAGCCCGTCGTTAAGCCTGAGATGGAGCAGGTCGTCGAGCGGGCCATCACGTTACTAAAACCGATCACTGATGAGGCGCGGGCTTACGCCGCCTGGCTGGAAGATCACCCCGATGAGTTTCCGTCCCATAAAGGACGACCACCCAAGGAGCCTGATGAACCGCTCACGTACATCGAAGCCTGTGCAGCGCTGAAACTCACAGTTTCTAGGGACTACAGTCCGCGACAAGTATTCTATGCCAAGTTCCTGAAATCCTTGGAGAAGCAAAAGGCGCTCAGCCCCACCGCCCAGGCCGTCTTGGCCGAGATCCGTGACGGGTGGAAAACCCCAAGGAAGAAGATCTTCGTCGAGGGCAGGCCAGGAGTCCAGGGTGTTGAACTTGACGACCAGTGTGTAATCACGCTGCGCAAGCTCAATGTGCTGTTGCGGGAGAAGTATCTTCCAAAGGATTTCCCATACACCACGCAGTACACCGAGGGCAAAGCTCGTGTGAAGTACCGTGATGCGTTGTTCACCGTGCGCACTGGAGCACTGACTGAAGACTCAGGTCACGTTGCGGTGAAACACGGGTTTGGCGTGGAGATCGCGGCGAACACTGGCCGATTGAATGTGCAATTAGGCGGTACGAACAACCTGCAAACGAAAAGCCTGTTCGAGCGCCATGGCTACCCCGGCGTCAAGGTCAACACGCATGCGTTTCGGCACGAATTAAACACGCGGATGCACCAGGCCGGCCTGTCGCAACTCCTGATTGACGCCTTCTCCGGGCGCACGACGATGGGATCGGTCTACAACCATGAAACCATCGAGGAACGCACTCAAGGGGTTGCGGCTTACCACCCCAAAACGAAGTACAGCACCGCTGCTCAGCGTCTGGAAAAGGTCAAAACCAATCAGCCGCTGAGCCTGGTTGAAGTGAGGGAGTTGCGCGAGGGTGAGCAGGATCGCATCATCCATCAAACCCATCTCGGCGTCTGTGTGCACAACTTTGCTTCCGAGCCCTGCCCGAAAATGGGAGCCTGTTTGGACTGCGGGCTGCTCGGTTGCGTCAAAGGGGATGACGTGAAGCTTGGTAACCTCATGGAGGAACGCGACGACCTTAAACTCCGCCTCGATAAAGCCCTGGATGCGCATTCTCGGGGTTTTTTTGGGGCATCGGAGTCGGCCCAAAAACTGGGTGAGAAGCTCTATAAGTGCGAGGCGCTCATCCAAACGCTGGAAACCCCCGAACTCGAAAACGGTGCCATTGTGTGGAACGCCGATAGCGGTTGGACGCTGGCCAAGAACGCCGCCGCAATGTCGGGGCTGATCGAAGTCAAAGTCATTGAGGAGAACCAGACGCAAGAGGCGTTACCATCGCTGGATGACGTCTTGGCTTTCCTGGATGAGATTGAGGATTAAAGATGGGGCATTTAACGCCAAAGGATGAGAAACGCATCATTAAACTAATTGAGGAATGGTCAGAACCGAAGTTGACCTGGCCTTTGCTCGTTGAGGCCTGCAAAGAAAAACTGGGTATCAGTCGTGCTCGCCAGTCCCTGATGAATCTACCTGCCGTGAATTTAGCGATGAAAAATTGCAAGGCGGCATTGAAGGCTCAGACGCTGAAGCCGGGCTGGATTAGCGATATTCAGGCAGCCAACGAGCACATTGAGAAACTGACAGCGACCAATCAGAAACTGTTAGCTGCTGTTCGAGATATGCGTAGCCGCTTTTTGATCTGGCAAGCCAATGCGGATATGCATGGGCTAACGCAATCGATGTTGGAGCGACCGGTTTCACAGCTTCAAAAGAAGTGAATCGCCCCCTACTTTCGTAGACACCTCCAAGCCTCATAATAAGGCCCACCAGGATGTGCCATGAGCAACCAGAGTCACCCCGAAGAATTCAAGATAGAAGCGATCAAGCACATAAAGCAGATGCTTTTTTGGTTCGAAGCCGAGTTGTCCGGTGCGGTAGGATAAACTTAATAGATAGCTGTCGAGAGGTAGCTATTAGGAGGGAAGAGCAAGTTTGCTCTGTAATTCAAAAAGCAGATGGGGGCGCAAGCCTGAATGTACCAGAATAACCCCAAAATAATGAATAGCTCGCACTTCGAAGATATTGGGTATCATCTGAAAAATGAGCTCAGGAAAGCCAAGTCGTCAATCAAAATCTGCGTTGCATGGATAAGATGGTCAGATTACAACCCCATCTTCAATGAGCTAGCACGGAAGGGTGTTCGCATTGAGGTGTTGTATAATGATGATCATATCAATCGAAGGAATTTTGTTAGTCCGGATCACAGTGTGGTGCTGTATCCGGTCAGGGGGAGATTCTATAACTCGCTAATGCATAACAAATTCTGCGTTGTAGATAATAGAGTCGTTATAACCGGGAGCTTTAATTGGTCGCAAAGGGCGTATTCTCACTTTGAAAATATCGTTTTCATCGAAAACGATTTCAAACTCGTCAAGAGTTTCCTGCATGAATTCGAAGATCTAAAGAATTATTATGACGATTATAACAATCAGAGCAAAATAGCTTGTCCGTACGAAGGTTGCAGATCCCTCTCGTACAATCTTGGGGTTCTGGGCGATGAGTCGGGCTTGTATGATGAATCGTTAGTGGATATTTGGAATGTTTGCTTTAAGAGTGGGCATTTAACTTTCCTGGGGGAGCAATACGAGAACCACTTGCATTTGCATCTCGGAATTAAGGATGTTCCCGACCGGGAAGACAGTGACGGGTATTACGGCATAGAGTCGATGCTTTCTGAGCTTAAGAATGAAAGAGATCGAGTGCTAAAGCTGCAGGAGTATTTCGTTAATAGTCGGAAAAATAAGATTCATGCCGTTGGCATGGTTTCCATGATCAATCAGCACGAGCATATCGAGTGGGGGGAGGAGCAGGAGTACGCAGTCAATATTTTGTGGAGCGACATGTATTACAGAAAGTTAATTCCCGATGTTATCTATGACGGCGATTGCGATATCGACTGTATAGTGAGAAGACATCGATAGTCTGCCGATTAAGTCATTAAGCGCATAATCTGTGTATTCCAGTGATGCTGACACCCAATTCCAGCGATTGTGACCCTCCCGCGCTGGAGGTTCTGACCCAGCCATTCCAGTGATTATGATCCACCGCGCTGATGACTCTGACCCAGAGCAAGAGGGTTCTACCTCATTTATACAGACGATCGATAGCGTGCTGCTGGCTCGGAGTTACTGAAGCCTAAGGCTAGAACACCGCGCGCATGCTCAAAGGCTTCCCAGGCTGCTGCATCAGGTACGGGCGGGATTGTCACTAGCTCTCGGCGGTCAAAACCGACCAATGCTGCATCGACGAGAGCTTCTACTTCCATGACATCGGGCACTTTGCTGATGTCGCCTCCCGCGCGCTCATAGATTTCTGTGCGCGTGGCCGCAGGTAGCACGGCCTGCACATACACGCCTTTGGCTGAAACCTCGGCAGCCAGGCTCTGCGACAGTGTCAGCACATAGGCTTTGGTGGCTGCATAGATCCCGCGAGAGTATTCGGGCAACAGCGCGAGCACCGAAGCGATGTTAATGATCGCGCCATTGCCACGCGCCACCATGCTATCGAGGACGGCAGATGCGAGCAGGGTCGGGGCAACGACGTTGAGGCTCAGCAGTGTTTCCATCTTGGCCGGATCCGCGCTAGCAAAGTCGCCGACCAGTGCTGCTCCTGCGTTGTTGACCAGAATGTCAATCGAGGGCTCAGCGTGTAGGCGCTGCAAAACCAGTTCAAGTTGGCTGGTATCGGTCAGGTCGGCAGTGATGACCTCGACCGAAATACCATGCGCATCGCGCAACTCAGAAGCAAGAGAGTTGAGCCGATCAGTTGCGCGAGCGACAAGTACAAGGTTGTGGCCACGTACAGCCAAGCGGCGTGCATAAACTGCACCGATACCACTTGAAGCACCTGTAATAAGAGCAGTTGTCATAAGAGACTCCTTATAAGGTTTGCGGTAGCGAATGCCGCCACCGCAAACTTATTATTTAAATATTGAACGGGCGTACCTGGATAGCGCCAGCGCGCTATCTATGGCCGTATCACGCGCGAGATGTCAGGTGCAGCATGGTGTAGTGCTCATAATGGCCAACGCCGTTCTTGATGATGGGGTCTTCCGATGTCAGTGCAGCGACATCTTGATCATCAGGCAGTTGAAAGAGCGAGACGCCATAACCACCCGACTCATCAATTACTGGGCCATGGGCGACTATCAGTCCTTGATTAAGCAGGTTGTTTAGGTATGCACCATGCTGTTTCATCCATTCCCGCTCGCTGGCAGACATGGTTGCCAAAAAATCAGTGCGCGGCGGTATGAATTTGCACAGATAATATTTCATCTTTACACCTCAAAATTACGGAATACCGTTTTATAAGGCCGAGCGCATGGGCGCACTGAAGTTTATTAAGTGCGTTTGCAGCGGGCTGCTTATATCAGCTGGTTTTTATTTTTGCCGTCATTCCAATGAGTGCTTGCTCAGCGCTCAGAGTTTGGCTGAGGAACTTACTTTGCCGATGCCTGAGCAGCAGCAATACGCTTGCCCACTTCGGCGGACAATGTCAGCACAACGCTTGCGGGCCGCATCATTACCATGAAGTCGATGATCTTGCCGTCATCATTGAACTCAACAAGATCGACACCCATTACCTGCTCATCACCGATGCTTGCACTGAACTCAAGAACATAGCCGGCCGCACTGCCGAAGTGGCGGAGATACTTGAAATCCTCAAGCACGCTAAATACTGCGGGCAGGATTGCCTGCATTGGGCCTTTGCCTTGGTAGGGCTCGAACGTCGACGGGTTGCGGAAAACAACATCGTCAGCGAGTAGGTCTGAAAGTTTTTCCCAATCCGAATCGGCAACGATGCGATGCCACTCTTGGATTCCAGACTGCGCCGCTGCATGCGGTGTAGCTGTTTGAGTGTCATGTGTAGCGTGTGGGATAACTGTATTCATTTGAATCTCCAGTCACGAACATTTTTCGCGGAAGTTGTATTTATTGAACGGCACACCATTTATGCCGAGGCGGCAGATGGCATGTTATTTTGCTGACTGCACGCTCTTTAGTATCGATCCTTCAAATATCTTGGGTGCATAGTTTTGCAGGAAAAGAATCATGCCGGTCATTTTCCCAACGGGGTTGCTGAATTTCGGCTTTTTGTGTTCGATAAGTTTGCCAATTGCCTTAACTACAGCATCGGGTTCCTCTGCATCGTCCATGCCCTTTTGCGTAGCCGCGTCGACTTTCTTCCGATATGCGTCGTAGTCGGAAATCTTGTTATTGGTTGCAGAAACGGCATTGTGGCCAAGATTGGTTTTGAACCAGACCGGCTCAACCATATTGACCTTGATATTGAATTGATCCAGTTCAAAGCGCAGGGCTTTGAAGTAGCCTTGCACCGCATGCTTAGAGGCCGTGTAATAGGACAGGTTCGGCGGGCCGATCAAGCCGACAATAGAGCTAACGGTAATAATCTGACCCTGCTTTTGCCGCCTGAAATAGGGAAGTAAGGCATTGGTTACCTTGACCGTACCCCAAAAATTAGTTTCGAACTGCTGCCGACCGAGTTCCACAGGGGTTTCCTCGGCAATCCCAGTGACCATGTACCCGGCATTGTTGACCAGCACATCCAGCTGCTTGGTGTGCTGGAACAGTTTCTCGGTAAAGTATTTGATTGAACTGTCGTCACTGACATCCAGTGCAAGCAATTTGAACGGCAGTTTACCTTTATATTTTTCGGGTGTACGGCTGGTGCCAATAACATTGAAGCCTTGTTGATGAAGGTTATTAGCCAGCATCAATCCAAAACCGGATGATGCCCCTGTAATTAGAACTGTTTTTTTCATTTCATTAATTCCAACGCTCAGAAAGGTTCGTTTCTGTAATGCGGTCAGGCCACGGCTTGCGTGCAAGCGACCTCGTTGATGCTCTACCCATACCGAATTACGTGCTTGTGAAGGTTGCAGCGTGCGCCAACTGCTCATTTGGCGATCCGTAGACCTACAACTGGACTGGCCACAAGGGAAATGCTAGTATCGTTTCAGTAGTGAGTCAATACGGAAATGATATGAACCATAAAGATTCCCCAGCGAGCACCTGTCCCATTGCACGGAGCCTCTCTGTCCTAGGCGATACCTGGTCGATGCTGATTCTGCGTGATGCCAATTCAGGGCTGACGCGCTTCGACCAGTTCAGGAAAAGCCTCGGCATCGCCCCGACCATGTTGACCAAGCGGCTCGACACGCTGACCGAAGAGAAGCTGCTCGAAAAACGCCGCTATTCAGAACGTCCCCCGCGCGACGAGTACGTGCTGACGGAGGCAGGGCGGGACTATTGGCCTGTGCTCTTCGCGATTGCGGCTTGGGGGCGAAAACATCGCGGTGATGGCAAGCTGATGTGGTTTAAGGATGCCGAGACTGGAACCGATGTCAGGCCCATCGTGATCGATGCCGAAACAGGTGCCGAAATCGGGAAGCGTGAACTCCAAGTGGTTTTGCCCAAATGAACGGCGTACGAATCGAGGTGCCAAAACCTGCACATGACCGTGGATCACCGTCAGTACGCGGGATACTTCCCTTGCTTGCTGCTTTGGCTGCAATAGGGGCTCTCTCGACCAATATCATTCTGCCGCTATTTCCCATTATTGCTGCGGACTTGGGCGCATCCAGCGTGGAACTTGGCTTGACCCTCAGCGTGTTTTTCGCTGTTTTTGCGCTGGGTCAGCTTGTGGTCGGGCCGCTCTCGGACTCCTATGGGCGGCGTAAGCTGATAGTGGGAGGGCTGTTGGTATTTTGCGTAGGTGGAGTGGTGTGCGCGCAGGCCACTGATGTCTCGATGCTGGTACTGGGGCGGGCCATACAAGCTGCTGGGGTGTGCGCTGCATCCGTGCTGGCACGAGCCCTGGCACGCGACCTATTCGAAGGCGAAGCGCTCGCGCGGGTACTGGCAATGATCATGGTCGCCATGGCTGCCGCTCCGGGTTTTTCCCCGCTTCTGGGTAGCGCTGCGGAAAAATTCATCGGATGGCGTATGACCTTCATGGGCGTCAGTTCCCTGGGGCTTGCCCTAGTGTTCTGGTATGCAATGCGCCTTGCGGAGACGCATTCCACCTCCCGGCGGACGCCCCTGTCTGCGACTTCGATTTTCAAGGGCTATGGAAAGCTACTGCTCGACGCACGCTTTGTCGGGCCGGCAGTAGTGGTCGCTTGCGTTACCGGTGGTCTTTTCGGCTTTTTCACTGCTGCACCCGTCATCTTGCTTGAGGGGTTGGGGCTCAGCTCACTGGGTTTTGGGGTGTTTTTTGCGGGAACTGTGCTCGTGGTGTTTGCGGCAGGCCTCCTTGGCCCGCGAATTGCGCATTACCTGGGGACAGAGCGCACAGTTTATATCGGGCTGTTTGTGGCTCTAGCGGGAGGGTTCCTCGTCTGGGCAGCCGCTGCTTGCAACCCTGGCGACCTGATTACCTTTGCGGCCGCGATCAGCGTGTTTCTGTTTGGTATGGGCATGGTCAATCCACTTAGCACAGCCCTGGCACTTGTGCCCTTTGCAGCCCAGGCAGGCTCCGCATCGGCGATGCTTGGTTTCTTGCAGATGTCAGGGGCGGCATTGGGGGCGGCGCTCGTTACCGCGTTAAGCCATTATGTGCCGATGACTGCGCTCGGACTGATACTCATGGCAGCACAGGTCATAGCAATTGCTGTTTTTGGGCTACTGCGCGCACGTCGCTCTGCAATAGAAACTGGATGACGTTGCCATCCTCCGGGCTATTGCGGTGCCCCAGGGACGACGCTTCTATAATCGCGTAGGCTGTAACAGATCACTATTTCTCGTAGCTTTAAACACTGTTAATGCTGCTCTTAGCGGCGATAGATCGGTGGCTATCGCCAATAAGCAGCAACTGCTAATGCTGGCTTGAAGGATCTCCTGAACGGAGATACGTAATGCTTTTGCCTGGAGCCGAAGCACTGGGAATGACCCACAAACAATGCCTCGAACTACTGGAAAGTGCTGAGGACACGCTAGATTTTCTGACCTCCAGCCTGACCTATCTGATCTATGCAGAGAGCCAGCAGTCACGGCCAAATGCTGCCCTGATCGCCGAGTGGGAAACCTTGGATCAGGAGGTATTCGACGTGCAGTATTCGTTACCGGGCTCGGACGTGAAGGTCTATCGGCAGGTCATTGAAACTTATGGTCAGCGCAACCGTGAGCTGCGCCCGGTTGTTGATCGGTACATGACGAAGTAGCTGGCGGCTCGATGGCTGGCTGCACGGGGCGCCCTGCACCAGAACGCTTGCCGCCCCATTGTCCCCGCACCTTTTCTCGACACCGATGCCACCCCTCGGCCCGTATAAGCATTGGCCAAATCAGAAGCGGATGTTCTTGCAGGTGCCGATTGATCTGCCGGTAAATCTGATAGGCCTTGGGCGATAGGCCGTCAGGACTGTGCAGTAGATCAAGCAGCATGCCTACCGCATTACCATCGTTGAGCTCCTGCTGCCGCTCGCCAAGCAATTGCCAGAGCGATGGGCGGCGCTCAGCCAACCAGGCAGCAATGCCCTGCTCGGGGAAAAGCACAGCAGGGGTGAATAAACCCTCATGGAATTCCGTCACCTCCTTGGTTAGAAGGCGGTTCACGGCCTTGTCGAATTGTTCTTTCTGGCGAACTCCTGACTTGTAGCGCGCCGCTGCTGCACGCTTATCTGTGCCATCTGCCAAGAGCGGTGTACTGGGCGCGTGATACGCACAGAGCTGGTCTGCCCCGGAACTGGTGGACAGGTAGTTAAGAGCTACTGCTCGCATTTCGCCGCTCAAATTCCATCGGACTGAGATAGCCCAACGTCGAGTGGCGCCGACGGTGATTGTAAAAGCGGATGTAGTCGAACAGGTCGGTTTTTGCCTCCTGGTAACTGGCGTAGCGCGTCAGGTACACCCGCTCGGCCTTCAGCGAACGGAAAAAGCTCTCCATCGCGGCGTTGTCCCAGCAGTTCCCCGGACGTGAATGGCTGGGCACGATGCGATGGCGCCGAAGCAAGGCCTGGTAGTCGTACGCGCAGTATTGGCTGCCACGATCCGAGTGCAGCAGCACCTCTTCTTTCGGCTGTCGGCGTGCCACGGCCATCTCCAGCGCGGCGTGTACCAAGTCCTGCTGCATGCGGTGGTGCATCGCCCAACCGACAACGGCGCGTGAATAGAGATCGAGCACGACGGCCAGATACAGCCAGCCTTGGGCCGTCCGCACGTAGGTCATGTCCGAGACCCAGTGCCGATTGGCGCGATCCGAGGCGAACTGGCGATCCAGGTGGTTCGGGGCCATCGGCAGAGCATGACGACTGCTGGAAACCAGCCGCCAGCGCTTGCGCGAGCGAACGCGCAGACCGGCTTCGCGCATCAGTCTAGCAACCCGGTGTCGACCACACGCATGCCCCATGGCCGCCAACTCGGCCTTGATGCGGCGATGGCCATAGATCCCATTCACCTCATGGTGGATGGTGCGGATCTCCTTGCTCAGACGCCGATTCGCCATCTCTCTCGCCGAAGGTGGCCGCTGCTGCCAGGCATAGAAGCCGCTGCGGGATAGCGACCGGCCAACGCCTCGATAGCGCGGAACTTCACTTCGTGGGCTGCGAGAAGATGGCGAGCGCCTTTTTTAAAACATCGCGCTCCATGGTGACCTGAGCCAGTTGCTGGCGTAGCCGACGCAGCTCCGCACTCTCACCGCGCTGCTTGCCATTGCCCGGAAAGGCATCGTCACCTTGCTGTTCGTACTGGCGCTTCCATTTGCCCAGCAGGCTTTCAGCGATGCCGAGCGTCTCGGCTACATGACGAAGCGGTGTGCCGAAAAGTACCTGGTCTGCCGCTTCACGTTTGAAAGATTCGGGAAAACGTCGTCTGGTCTGGGTCATGAAAACTCCTTGCGGTGGACATTATCCACCTTAAGTCAGTGTCCACTCAGCCCGGGACAGACCAATCAAATCGCTGCTTATGTCATGTGCGATTGAGGGCAAGGCAACGTTGATTGCCGGCGACTGCTCCCATATTCAGTGGGGACGGCTTAACCACACGCCGGCCCCACTAGGCGAAAGCAAAGCTGAGACGGCGCAAGGGTACCTAGATCGCATCATTAACGCGTCACCAGTCAGCCCGAACGGCAGGGCCTGTGCGCCTCACTAAAAGTTGCGAATGAAAACGTCTTCACACCAGGCAAATCTGTAGCGCTACCCTTGGAAAATGCGTCCCCAGTCTCGCGCAGCCATATCACGACATGCCTCTGGCGCACCGCCAAAGCAGCGCGACGACACCGTCCTCATCCGCTCTTCGGTGTTGTACGAAACTAGCATTCCGTCTTGATCGAGTAGCACACCACCCGCGCCGATCAGCAAGGCATGGCCGCCCACAACATCATGGGCTGACACAGGGACAAGTGACATGCCGACAACCGCATCACCAGTTGCAACACGTGCCAGGCGATAAGCGATACTCGGCATCGGGATGAAGCTCGCCGGAGCACATAGCTCCGCATTTAGTTCTGGCTTACTGGCAGCCGAGGTGCTCACCAGAACGGAACTACCCTGCAGTGCGAGCTGCTCGAGTACCCTGGGGACTGCTTGCCCATTGCGAATAACATTCGGCAGGCCTACAGCCCAAGAGATACAGTCCGCTCCACGGTCTGAAGTAACAGGCGCGTGAACCACCCCTAAAACCGGGACGCCATTGCGAAGCAGCCCCACTGAAACTGCAGATCCCGCTCGCCCTTGTAAAAAATCTCCGGTTCCATCATTGGGATCAACAACCCAGCAATATTCGTGGCCCGTTAAGTGGGCGCCCGTCTCCTCCCCCCAGAAGTCACATGCCAGGAGATCGAGCAGATCTGAACGCAGCTGTACTTCGATTTCAGAATCGATCTCCGCTTTATCTCCCTGACCTCGGGGACCGCCTATGCGATACCACTCTGAAGCCAGCAGTTTCCCAGCGGAAATTACGCTACCGACGGCAGGATCAAGCAAGCCAACGAAGCTCATAAGGCACCCTCTACGTGCGTAGATCACCTCATCAAGACTAATCTCTTTTTCATGCGACCGCGGGCAGATATAACTCCCATCGCCGACTGCAGACTCACCCCAGCGCACCATCTGTCTGCGCTACTAGCCACTTCAGCCTCTCCTCAAGTTGTTTTAGAGTAAACTGGATATTCATACAGAACCCCAAGAGTTCCCTTATCCAGACACCAGGCCAAAAGGAGCGTCCATGTCTGAATCGATGGAGTTCAAGACGCTAGAAGATATCCAGAAACGCTTCGATATTGCGCCCGACATGGTGCTAAACCACGAGAATTTCAGCCACGGGATCTGGCCTTACCGCCTCTACAGAGCGGAAGCTAATTGCCAGTATGAGAAAAACGGCAAGCAATGCTCCCAGGCCCACCAGGTGGGATTTGTCGTGCAGAGAAAGGACGAAGCGGTGGTTCTGATTGGGCATTGCTGCGCTTACAACCACCTCAGTCTTGACGATACAACGGTAAGAAAGGGCTTTAAGGAGCTCGAGGCAGAGGAGCGTCTTGCGAGCAGGCGCCGAAGAGTCGAATCCATGCTTAAGCAGCGTGATTCCCTCGAAAACCGGGCCGAAACGCTCCACACGAGACACAGTGAGCTTCAGAGCCAAGTCTCGTCCATACGCGATGCCCTTCCGCACGAAGTAATGAGCAAGCTGACAGAGCGTTGGAAGGGTGGCCGCCTTGATGTCATCTGGGACTACCAGATCATCAAGGAAGGACTCGACGAGAACGGCAAGAAGACCGTTGAGCGTTCTTGGTACCCGAGCACCTATGGAAAGCTCCAAGGACTTGGCCTATGGCTCCAATTGAAGGGCCAGAGGTATGCAGAGCTGATCAGTGACTTCAGAAAGGAACTACGCAAGATCCCAGTGAACAAGCAGCTAAATGACTCCGAGATCGATCACGCGGAAACGACATTTGCAGGCATCGCAGAGATAGAACGAGTCGAGCGCGAGATCGAAACGCAGTTCAAGCTGCTAGGTGACTTTCTATCTGAATCGAACTTAGTGCTGACAATTCAGTTGAACAGTAACCAATCCATTCGGGCCGAGACCGTTGTCGGTGTGCATAAGCTTACTGGCCAAAAGCTCACCCAAAAGCCTCAACAATTCGTAACAGAGATCGATCAGGAACTGAAGCGGCGACATGGGGCCAACAGCGTCCGAATACACCCGTAATCTGGTGAGCAGGCCGTGGAGCTGCCCTCAACAGACCCGAGTAGGTAAACCTGCGGGTCAGTAGGAGCCCAAGACATCATGATTCAGTCTTGGCAGCCATAGTGCGGATTTCATCAGGACTAGGGATCGGTTTGCCTTTTGGCAGAACCAAGGTCTGGGAGCTAAGGATTGCCGTCTCGTAGTGTGACGAGCACTCAATATTGTCCCCCTGCTGGAACCAGTGAGTAGCTTCAGGCAAAAGAGTTCGGGGAAACGGATGCTGCGCAAATGGATTGTGAAACACCTCAAGATCTGCAGACCAAGGCTCGTAACCTTGAGGCCAGAGACCTCGATACTCCGGGCTTGTAATGTCCAGGCAAAATTATAGCAGTATTGGCTGGAACCGGCTCACGAGGCGCCCCCTCTTTCATCGCCACCTCCAAGGCGTTGAGCGCAGCTATTCTGCTAGCGAGTCCATGCACCTCTAAAACAACCGCCCAGACATGATCCAGTTGTCGCCATGCTAGCGTTCAGAACGCAGCTTCAAGAGCAGCATCAAGATCCGCTTTAAAACGCCCCAAGTGAGCCCGAAGCACATGATCCTGACTATCGAAGCACTCCTTCAAGATATGCAGGTAGTTGTTCCGCTCTCTGTAACCGTATGGCTCGATAAGATGCCGTCGCATCACAGCGGCCAACGAAGCCAGATGCTTTCGAATCTCCAAGTCTCGCAGGGTACTTAGCGCCACACCCAGCAGTTCTTCCTTGAGCCGACGGGATATGCGAGATGACATTAGAGTGGGGTGGATAACTCGGCCAATGGCCTCCGCAGCTTCGAAGGAAATGTAAATGTGATTGCCTTGCATCTGAACGGCATGCACCGCTTCACCCGGCGCTGTCAAAGACTCAGCATCTCTGATCCACACTGCAGTAGTGTTAACGACTTCGTACAGGAGGTAACACAGCGGCGTTGGGAATTCATGGTTCTCATCTTCAAGTCGAACTTCACGTGCTCGATCAACTAGGCGGCTCGCAAAATAAGGCATGTAGTGGAGCCACAAATGGTCGGCAATCCTCTGATGTAGGCCCTCCAGAACCATGACCCTGAAAAACCAGATGCCCGTATAAACCGGATCACGATGCTTACCGACATCTTGAAAGGTCAGTAACCGTCCATTGAGCTTCTTCTCAAGCGCCTCATCTCCGTCGATACGCGCTAAAACAGCCTCACCGACAGACCGGTAAACCCCGAGTCGGGCGGCCACATTAACGTCGCTGCAGTAGAACCTTACGAGGCGATTCTCATCAGGCAACACTAGACGATGCCCGCCACCACCGAAGTTGTCGTTGTTCTTTAGCTCGCTGTAGAAGACGCTAGCATCGTTGGCTAATAGGGCCTCGAAAAATTCGTCTTGGAAATCATCAACAAAACGCGTTGCACGCTCCATGACCTCAATACAGAGGTATGGCCGAGCAATGGCGAGATAGCCGACCAAGGGGCGAGATGAGAGCAGCCGCGTCACGACTATAGCAGCACGGCGCTGCACCCGCTGCGAAGGACCAATTAGATCAGCAAGCCATTCGCGGAAGCTAAACCACTTGCGGGAGAGCCAGTCCGTCGAAGCTGCCTCCCCTAGCGAGATGGATCCATCGTCTCGGAAGACGACCTGCAAGCTGGGATGTGGTGGCCGGATGGCGCTGGCAAGACGGCTTCGAACGCTTTCCGACGCCGCTAGGTTCAACGCCGATGAAAGGTGAAGCTGCAGTAGCTCAGTGAGCTCCTCTAGCTTTCCAGCGTGCAATAGCGATGAGGTGAGATCATCGAACAGCCCGAGATTCCATCTCGTCAGCCTGGTTCTGCGCGACCGCCAATAAACGAACGTAGCGAGCAGTAAGAACAGCAGGTACTGAGTAGCGCTCTTGTCGAAGCCCCACAACCAGGGACCGAAGGTAGGAAAACCTAGTGCGGTAAGTACCGGCTGGAAGAACAACCCATGGATGATGAGCAGCGCGGCCCAGATGACCAACCAATCGAACCAGCTAAGGCTCAAACGGAAGCTGAGCTTGGTTGAGTTTGGCACCATAGACCATACCGCAGCAATCAAGCCGAGCATAGTGAGTAGCGTACTGGTGTCGATGCCAGCCGGGTTCATCAGGTGATCCTTATTAGCTATTCCGTTAAATTGACGCTTTAAGTTTGCGAATGGAGCTATCTCCAGCGCGATTATAAAGCACCTTATCAGGGCCGTTTCGGCTTAGGTGGCGGTGCTACAGCGTTGATGTAACTCATAAAGGCCTTGGCTTTTTCGGCTTCGCTGAGCTTCATGGCAGGGAGCTTACGGGATACCTTGTTCGGTTTAGGATCTTGGGCATCAATCCCCGAGATATGCTGCAGCCCGGATCGCTCTGGCTCAGTTAGAGCCGAATCAAACACCTAGCCGGGCACATGTGCACGAGGTAGAGAGCAGTCCGCATCAGGCCCAAAGCGGGCGCTATCAAGGCAGGCTAGAGACGGTGTAGAGTCACGGCACCTGACCCTGATAGGGGAGAACCACGCAGCCTAGTCTGCTGACTGCCGTGACGATCTCAACTCTGTAACGCAAGGAGGCATGGGTGGCCGAGTATCAAGGTATGCGCTGGTTCAAAATGGATTTTCAGGTCCAGACACCGGAAGACAACAGGCACTGGGCAGATGACGACCTGCGTCTACAGAACCCGCGCCGCCCTATACAGAATGGCGAACCTGACGAGCGCGATATTCAAGCCAAGGCAAAGCGCTTTCTCCATCGATGCCACGAGTTAGAGCTCGAGGCTATAGGGATCACTGACCACAATTTCTCTGAGAAAACTGAACCGCGAGACTGGTTTCTCACCCACCTTGTTGAACAGAACAAAACTGTCGCCAAAGAGCTTGGCCGAGCGCCTATTTTCATTTTCCCCGGTTTCGAGGTAGATCTCGGCTACCACGTGCTGTGCTTGTTTGAGCCAGCTACGAAGGTGAGCCACCTGCGGCGCGTCAATATGATCCTGATCAAGCTGGGCCTGGCAGAAAATCAGCGGTTCAGGGGCGGGATGCCCAACGCCCTGCGCCGCGGTGACGAGCCCGTCAGTCTCAAGACCCTACTGGATGTCGTTCAGAAAGATCATGGTGGCATCGTCATTGCGGCGCACGCTGATCAAGAGGATGGTTTGCTTGCTGCCGGCCGCAATATGGATGACTACAAACTGCCAGGGCTGCTGGCGGTAGAGGTAACCACCTACCCAATGCCTCCAAGATACAGCTCGATCTTGGAAGGGAAAGATAGAAACTGGTCGCGTAATGGACGACAGCCAGCATACGTCCAGTCCTCGGACGCAAAGTCGCTGAAAGTAGACGCGGCTGGTGTTCCTCTAGCGAATGCTCTGGGCTATCGCCACACCTGGGTTAAGTCATCAAAGCCCTCGATCAACTCACTGCGCCAAGCCTTCCTCGATGGCAAATCACGGCTTCGACTCCAGCCGGCCCGCCCCTCAGATCAGCAGACACACCCTAGAATCGTTTTTCTGAAATGCCGAGGCTTCAAGTTTCTCGCTGACCAAGAGATCTTTTTCTCTCCGAACCTCAACACCTTAATCGGCGGAAGGGGCACAGGGAAATCCACAGTACTTGAGCTCCTTCGGTTCGCATTCGGCCGTGACCGAGGAGATACATTCTCTGCCTCCACCAAGGCGAAATTTGATCGCGTACGGGCAACTTTTACCGAAGAAGCAGAGGTTCAGGTCGGCTGGGAGAGTATTCCTGGCCAGGTAGATGTCATCTCGCTTAGACCACTGGAAGGTCACGTATTACTCCATGGAGAAGCACACGATCTTGACGTCTTTCTTCGGCAGCTTCCGGTGCAGTTCTATAGTCAACAGCAGCTCAGTGAACTCACGGACGTAGATGGCGGCGACAGGTTGCTGGCAATGATCGACGAGGCTTGTTCAGCTGAACTTCAGGGCCTAAAGGGCCAGGAAAGTACGCTTCGTGCGGAGATCCACCAGCTTTTTGCTGGCGTCGATCAAATTGAATCTTTGACCGACGAGATCAACGTCCTCAAGCAGGAGCTCCAGGAGCTAAACCGGCAGTGGCAGGCTCGGAGCGAGGTTCAAGCGGAGGCACAACAATACCAGTACGCGGAGGCAGCTCGGCGCTATTTTGAGCAGATCCAAACGCAAATCAATGAAGACATCCGGCGCTTCTCCCTACTGGCCGACGACCTGTCTTCTCGAGGCGCACTCAACAGCGGCCAGGTAGAAGTTTGGCCTAGGTCAGAGTGGTTCAATGCGTTTACTCAGGAAGCGGCCAAGCTAAGGGAGGTATATCGGGCGAAGGCAGCCGAGCTGGCAATTCAGCTCCAGCAAGAAGCGACCAAGCTCTTTCAACATGGTGGCGGTTGGGAACAAATTTCACAGGAGCTTGAGGGCACAAAGGGTGCGTTTCTTCTGGCATGCAGCGAACGAGGCCTTCAGCCACAGGACGTGGCACGACTGCAGGAGATCGATAGGGCACGCCAAGCAAAGATGCAATTGCTGCAGCAGAAGGAGGAACGCCTGGGCATTCTTTCACCACAGCAAGAGCGCTTGAACACCGCGATGGAGGAAATGAACACGCTATGGGAGCAGCAATTTAATGTTCGCCATCAAGCAGCCCTTGAGATCAATGACAGGGCACAAGGCTCAATACGCCTAGTCATTCAGAAAATGGCAGATGCGGCGGGCTTCATCCAGGCATGGAACGGAATTGCACCAGACGGCCGCAGTCGCCTTGGAAGAGCCTGGGAACACATCGGCAAGCATCTTTATGAGAGCTTTTCTGGGTACAAGCAAGAGGCAGGCTCACCCTGGCTTCACATTCGTGAAGTGCTAGCTGAGCGGCGAGATTTTCCACGATCCCTGCTGGAATACAGAGATGAGCTGAAGCTCTACCTCATATCTCAGAAAGACGCTTGGCGAAACGCTCGGCTAACTCGTGTTGAGGAGCGCGTAGACATCGAGCTGTACCGGGCCGACAGGACGTTGGTCGGTAGTGTACAGAGCAAGGCTCTGTCGGAAGGTCAGCGCAACACAGCCGTCCTGAACTTGCTGCTGGCCAAGGGAGAGGGGCCTATCGTCATTGACCAACCTGAGGACGAACTGGACTCCAAGTTTATCTACCGCGAGCTCGTGCCATTACTGCGCAAGATCAAAAACCAGCGTCAATTGATCCTGGCCACGCACAATGCCAACCTACCAGTGAATGCCGACACCGACCTAGTGTACGCATTAGAGGTTGACCTTGGTCTAGGCGTGATGCTTGCGTCAGGTGGTTTGGACAGAGCTGATACAGCCACCGCAGTGTTGGACATCATGGAGGGATCTGAGGAAGCCTTTAAGCGTCGACTAGACAAATATCATTTCTAACACCGGAGCCGCTTCAGATGAGGTTTAAGGTTCATTCTGCTGTCTCGGTAGCAGGCCAACTCCATAAGACTAAATAGAAAAGCCATAAGATCCGGCACATTTAACAGGACAACCTCGTTATGTACGCAGAAGGGTGGCGCAGGTTATGGGAATTGCTAAAGTGGCTTACGGCCATTGGCGTTGGGGTGTGGTCGGCGTCTGTTGGGATCCCCGCACTAGAGGCAGAGGCAGTCAGGACGCCGCTTACACCCGGTCAGATGATGTTCGCGTTGTTGCTCATGACCACGGTTCCGGCTGGAGTTATCTTTGCCTTTTTAAGCTCATTGGAATGGGTGTATCGTGGTTTTCACCCCTTGCCGAAAGCGCCCCCTCCAAAAGAACCTAGTGAATCTGAAGCAGAGGCCCCGGGACTTGTACCTTACCAGGCCCTGCCATCCCCTACTCCCAAGCAAGCATCTGATAGTGGTGAGCTCGTTGCTGTCCGAGACGGAGAGGTTGAGCCAAGTAGAGAAGCTTCATTACACCGTTGATCCAGAACTTCCACTGGTCGAAGTTGTGGAACACGACCTACGTGCATTGCTCATTAGCCGTGGCTACCTATAGCCAAACATTGCCATAATGGAACACCCCTCCCGTCATACAGGCTGACCTATGTCCAAAATTGCCGAATTCAAAGCACTTGAAGCACTACTTGCAGCTCAACTGAAACAGCTTGATGCTCTGAAGAACGATAGTGAACTGAAACGCGAGATCGAATTTGAGGAAAAACTCCGTGGCCTCATGGCCGAGTACGGTGTTTCTTTGCGCGCTATCATTTCTCTTCTTGATCCCCAGCCCCAAGATAATTCCGTAGTCCCTTCCACACGTCGAGAGCGCCGACTGAAGGTCTATAAAAATCCGGAGACTGGTGAGGTGGTAGAAACTAAAGGTGGCAATCACAAAGTCCTGAAGTCCTGGAAAGAGCAATACGGCGCCGCAACCGTGGACGCTTGGTTGCAATAAGCCCGTACTCAATACGCCGGATAAAGAGCCAAGCTATGCTTGGCTCTTTGCTTTACTCCGCTTCTGGCGTGTTTCGCCTCTGAAACTTGGGTGCGCTTACTACCAAACTTTACCCCCATATGCACGAGAATCATCTTATGCGTAGGGATCTAAATGACTTAACCACGAGTATCTTAGTCGCATGGATGCTACAGAACACGCCAAACCTATTGGCATCCCTAATGCTGGGGCGCTCGACCAATTTCTGAATAATATCGCCAATCGGAAACTCGATGGTTGGAGGGATTCCAGCATACTTGTCCGGGCATGGGGATCGCTAAGGCAGCTGGACGATAAGCGCAAAACAGCAGAAAGCAATGGCTGGTCTAAGGTCTATGCTTTCCAGCTGGAGAGTGAGGGCACCATCGTCATGGATGCTCCACGATCTCTGATCAGTGGGTTCCGGGACGGCGACCTGGTCGAGATCGTCGGCTTCCCTACTGCCAAAGTCTTTAATAGCAGGCTGAGCTTTAAGCTTGAGCTCGTGGAGATTCGCCATTTCGAGGGGGAAGCCCTAGTAGAGCAGACCAGACGAGTTGTCCGGGACTTTGAGTACCTCCGAGCTCTGCAACCCGGCAGACATAGCTTCCCCATCAAGGACACGTTAAGCATTTCGCTCATTCATTCATCCGCATCCAGTGCACTCGTAGATGAAGACTTCAGAAAAGCGCTAGCACCTGTAAACAGCCGCTGCGAAATCCAATGCATTCCGGTGAAAATCTCTTCGGCAGAGGCGATTGCTAAGGCAATCAAGTCGAGCGCGGGTGATGTGTTGGTGATAATCAGGGGCGGTGGTAGCGAAAGCGATTTTGCACCATTTAATGATCCGCAGCTGCTCGAAGCACTAGCCGCCTATCCTGGTTATCGAGTCCTCGGACTCGGCCACAGCGCGAACACCTTGATGGCGGACTTAGTCTGCGACTATTCAGCTCCAGTTCCATCTGCTGCTGGGACGCACATTCGGGATCAACTGAACGAAATTTCAAGCCTGAGTAACAGCTTCGAAAACCACCTGCAGCAACAGCGAAACCAAATCCATCATTTATCGCATGAATTAAATAGTCTGAAACACAGCCAGGCAGCCACGAAAGAATCGGGGCGCACTGCAAGTAATAAATCAGCTTTCCAACATAATCTGCCTTGGGCAATAATAATTATTATGGCACTTATTTGGTGGGCAAAGTAATCCTATTGAAAGCTCGCCATGTGGAAACAACTGGCAAAAACCTGCCCCTGTTACTGATCCATCAATTATCAACACTATAAGATGTGGCTGAGCACCGTATCCGAGGGCTAATGGCCTATAGCGGGCAGACCTAAGGCCAAAAGCCTGATTTCACGACTAGAATAGGATTCCCGTCAATTATTGCAATCCTAATTACGTGGTAACTTCCCACCTTACCGAAAAATTTAGCGTCGTCTCCAAGTAAATTTGAGCTGTACTTAAATGCTCTGGTGATTCGATAAATCACCTGCTTTTCAAAAGAAGCTCTATTTTCGCCAATCCATGTTCGTGCTTGCTTGCTCAATGCGTTTGAAGCGCTTGAATTTAGCACCGGACGGGGCGAGTATGTTTTATATGAAGAAAGGGCAAACCGCATCGGGACTATACATAGCGGATGCCCGTGTTCCTTGACGAGGATAAGCATATTTGCCCCCTTCGGTAGATCGCCCGTATAGTTTTTCCTTGACTCAACCTCAATCCGCCAAGTAGGGCACTCAGCTATTACTTTTCCACTGAAGTCAACGCCTCTACCAATCATAGAAATGCGAGTCTGCGCGACTCTAGCCCAGCCAATCTCTCCAGTATCAGTAACGCACAAGTACCTTGATAGCCTTACGAGACTTAGCGGAACTCCATTCACCATCCAATAGAGCAAGCTCTTTGTTTCACTGAGCAGTGTGGTTTCAACAGAGTAAGCACGATATTTTACCAATCCCCGGGACCAGTCCTCAGAAATCGGGGCAGCTTCGATAGCCCGCTTTATCTCTGCTCTTAACTCTTCCTGCTCACGATTTATGTCCTCCTTTTCGAGGAGAATTCGGGCTTCCTTAGCAGCTCTATCAATTTTATTTTGAACAACGCTGCATGCATGCTTAAACTCTTCGTACTGTTTCTTAAGAGGCTCTATCAACAATTCCATTTCAGCTATCATGTTTATGGTGATGGGAATTGCCCTCTCTAGCCAAGGAGAGATTATTTTATTCACTTTAGAGACAGAAATTGCGTCTGTATACAGCGCACTTAATTCAAGGTTACGCTCACCTTTTGAAGTTATATTTTGGCTTCCCAAGGTGGCAAAGCCATCTGATCCAATAACTACCTTGGCGTGCAGTCCCTCTAAATGAAATAGCTGGTGCCCCCTCTCCATTAGCCTCTTGAAGACAAAGATATCTGAGGCACCTGAAGCAAAAATTTCAACATCAAATACGGTATAAACGCTTCCCTTAACTGAATCCCCAAGTACGGACTCTGCTGTTTTACCGGTCAGATAAGGAGAGATAAGTCTAATTTGTTTTTTAGCTTTCTTCCCTTTTGACTTCCAATGGACGTGTGCCTTAGTCGTAAGTATCACTTAGCCTCCTTGCTTTCGGTGGATTGAGCGTGGACGCATCAACAAAGGTCGCCTGAACAGGCGACCTTCCGTCTAGGCTTTATCGGCCTCAGCCAGCACGAGCCTTTAGTGAAGACAAATCATCTGTCAACGCACGCTGAAGACGCAGCGATACATGCTTGGCACAGCAGCCATCAACGAGCTCATTCGGGGCGTACACCGGTGTCATGTGACAAGAAGCCGGGCCTGCACGTACCATCAGTTTCTCATCGAAGCAGGCGTTGCACTGTAAAAGCCCCGCAAGGCGCGCGCAATCAACACACACAACAATATGCTCAGTCGGATCATGATCATGAGTATGCGAAACCTCAACATGCGTAGCGTAATGATCCCAAGAATGTGCGCAGCGTATAGTGCCAGCCGATTCATACTCAGCCGAAGTAATACGGGTAGTCATGATTGACCCCTCCTCTTAGAAAAGATGTAGAAAATCTTTTTAAAGTGGCGGGTCTTAGCGGAGCCGGTGCCTGAACTCGCTGAGTTCTGGACCATAGGCAAAGAGAGGAACTCGGTTACAAGCGATCTCAGCAGCTTTGCTGAGGTTCATGAAGGTGAGGCTTTCTCGCTGCAGGCGATAGATAGCAATGGCAGCTGAAAGGCCATGTACAAAGCCTGAGAATATAGACATCCCCCTACGCGAGAGGGTGCGAATAGTGTCAATGGCATCGAGACTAGATAAAGATCTACTTACGATTACGCTCATCGCATAATCCAGATAGCTCTCTTGTAGCTCGTCCTCAATGTCGGTTAGAAGTGCTGCTTTGCTCGGACCGTAGCGTCCTCCTGACTTCTCGGACTGTGTTGCAACTAGCGCTTCGTCGATTAGTCGATGAATCTTGTCCTGATGAACATGCGCTTCGAGCAGCGCAATCTCGCGGGCTACCTCCTTTTCGCCCCAGGACTCAGCCGGAGTAGCATGGATACTCTCCTCAATGGCTGTGTTGTTGGGTTTAGGGCGGTTCATGGTTTCATTTACCTACGTAGGTGGTGACGCCTCTCATACGCCCCCAATATAGGCACCAGAGAGGCACCACTTCAACCGCTTTTTCTTTGGCAGCTTCTCCCCGTGAACCACCTTTCCACCCGCCTTGGGCCAGAGCAGCTCAGTCTTCGCCACCGGTGGTGCCCCATCCCTCGTTGAAGACGGTGCAGTTCACACCGTAGCTAACGTACCGTGCGTTCCATCGTGACATCGAACGTCTTTCGTAGAGTGCTGGTATCGAACCGCGCTAGATCCCAAGCGGCGAAGATATTGAGGGCCGCGAGCTTAGCTCGCCGAGCGATGGCCTAGGCCCCATACCTCTGACACTGGTGCGAAGCGAAGAGGCTGGGCGAAATACAGCACTGTGGACGCCGGTGGCTGGGCAAAGTACATCCCCCGCCGTGCGCTCGGCATGTCCAACGCTGCAGGTAAAAGGAATGTCGGAAAAGAGCGAAAACCGGCCATCGCACTAGTTCGACATGCCCGAAGTCTACGCGCTGAAGTGCCTGGTCATTGGCAAGGGAGAAGAACGGCGGGTCTATGTGGTAATCACTGAACCATCAGCGGAATACGCGTGGATCCATGATTGATGGCCATTGCTGAGCACTGCGAGCTCCTTATGAACCTCACGCAACCTAGCGCCATTGGAAATTGTTGGACCCCAAGTTTGATAGATGCCGTTATATAACAGGTTTGGGCAGGAAAGCTGTTTTCACGACATACGCCGACCGTCCACAAGGACGGTATTTGACTCCTTGGAGTGCTATTACGCATTTGAGGGCCTTGTTATCTGGCATGGAGCACTCTTGGATGCGCCGCCTATCTAATTATCTAGCAGGAATTAGCATTAGGCAGTGTAGAAAATTCAGGGCCTCATGGTTGGCCATTACAAAAACTAACGACTCGACTGAAGAACATCCCTGGCTACGACTTCGATATAATCGAAATATGAATCAGGAACACAGTCCTTAAATTTATCTCGCGCTACTTTCGGCAACTTTCCGCCGTTACTTATGCATATTTGCACCAGTGCGCTCAAAGCACTTCCTCTAATATCAAGATTTTTGTCAATTATTCTGTGTATCGCTTCGTACTGCGCAAGATAAATATCGTTGTTTTCCATATTTATTCCCTAACTGGTTACGCAATTTGCAGCACCTAATATCGATAAAGTTTATCATTCAGCCGCCGACCACCGTTAACGCCTACGAAGTACGAAGAAAAGTTTTGGCTGAGTTGGATGGGGGCTCAGCATGGGTCGATTGAACCAAGGATTAATGCCATCGAAACCCGATGCGAGCGTACCAGGTAGCATTGCATTCGAGCCTGTTCTTCAAGTCCTCACTCTACCGATGGCAAGGAATTGAACCATCAGGTATTTCATTACGACGAGCAAGCTTGAACCGATATTGGGCTTAGAGCTCTTACTTTACAATCGGCTGGCTGCTTGGGCCGACGACTGACCGTCAGCCTGGGGAATCGCCGGGCTCGTATGGACTGGAGGCCAGGTTCGGAGGCAGGCTGCGAGGGGCGACATTGGGGTTTGTCGAGCTAGTCTCCAATACTACTCACCTGCACCAACTAACGTAGAGTGGCGCATACGTGTGGTATCGGGTTATTTTTATCTCTAGGTAGTCGGCATAAGGAAAAAGGATTTTTTATGAGAAAGGTTCGCCCGCCAGATGTTTTAGCAAGTTTCATCACACAAGTTGATGAATATTTATCTCACTACGAGAGAATTATTGCAGCACTCAAGGGCACTCAAAATGAGAAGCTCGACATAACGCTTATGTCGAGAAACTTATTTCACTCTGTGTTCGTGGATTTTGAGTGCTTTGTTTCCGACTTATTTATTTCATATCTAAATCGAGATTTTAGTCAATATCAGGATACCTTCGAAGGGGTGGTAAAGAAAGCAGCTAAAAGCAGTAAAGTTAGTCCCTGGTTAATAAGTCGGATCACTTTTGATATTCCGACACACTTGAAGCTGGAGGAGTTAGCCGATGCCATTGACCCCCTCGGCTGGAATCTGACTTTCAAGGATACCGGTCAAATGAAGCAGAAGGCTATGGATTGGCTCGCCGACCCTTATAAAACTAAGATTCAAGCGCTCAATGACGAGGATGCTAACCTTATCGATACAGCTCGATCCATAAGAAACTGGATTGCGCACCAGAGCATAGGGTCTGGAATTATTATGAATGATATGCTCAAAAACATTGATCAGGGACCAGGGACTTCTAATCACGAGCTCGGGAGAGGCATCAAGGAAATTACCAATATTGGTTTCTTTCTCAAAAGCCAGAATAATGGGGAGCGGAGAGTACAGGCCTACGCACGTAGACTCAAAGAGACGGCGCGAAATCTAACAGTGTGAATGAATTGGAGGTTCGCATGTGGGATGCTCTTTCCGCTGTAGGGACATTGCTGGCTGTCATTGTTGCCCTCGGGCTTGCGCTATTATCCGAATTCCAGCGGCGCAAAGAGAACACGAAAAGGGCTGGCCTAGTTGCATCTCGGCTTCTTGAGTCAGTGATATTACTTGCTGAAGAGGTTCGCCATAAAATGGCTGCCTTCGCCTTCTACGATGATGGGCGGGACAGCAATAACGATGGCTTCGCAGACGAAGTGCTCACGCTTCGGCGTTTGACTGAGGCGATCAGCTTGGAATCGATCTATGCCCTGGAACCACTCCCTAGGAACTGTGCCAGCCGCTTGGCCATGGCTCTGGGCATAATCGATGCTCTTGGACGAGAGGTCGAGTACGCCAAAGCTCTACAGCCGTGGACTCAGAGGTCTCCTGAGTGGCGTAAACACTACACTACGCGGTGGATGTCACTATCTAGTTCTGCAGCAGACTATCTTCATATGGTTCGGTCGGAACTAGAGTTAGCAGCCGGGGCCGCTGCCCCACGACCTTCGGCAGAGGATATTCACGGCCCTTGGCATGACGACTCCTGAACCATAATGTTTACTTCTCCCTCCCCCTCATTAGGCCAGGGTGACGGCCGGGTCGGGTGGTCACTTTAGTAATACTGGTGTAGGGTTAAGAATGCGTTATTGCCATCAACCGAATGGAAGTTGGATATGCCGGTGAAATCTGATCTCTCGGGCCTGAAAAAATTGCAGAAAAACCTTGAGGACATGAAGGGGGCTCGCACGGTTCCGATAACCGATGTGCTGACTCCGGAGTTTGTTTCGAGTCATAGTCGCTTCCCCGACTTCGAAACCCTTCTGGCTGAGGCAGGAATAACCACTATGGAGGAATTTGCAGCCTATCCGGACGACGATTTCGATTCCTTCATCGCGGCAAATACTGATTTCGAAAGTTGGCTAGATATGCAGAGGCATGGTGGGGCTGCATATACCAAACGTCAACTACTCAAGGGACTTGGCCGCTAAGCCACATTAAGCGCGGGAAGCGCGGGAAGCGCGAGCTTACGAAAAAGGGAAGGCAATTATTCAAATCGAATCCCCGCTATTGGCCAACTGTCAGAAGGTGGGCCAGACTGTGTGAAACCGCTCCTGAGTTCTGTTGCTGATCCGAGGCACAGAAGGGGCGTATTCGAAAGCACATCACCCTCACAGAACAAAACGCCTGGCTCAGGCGGGAGTTTTCCAATGGCTCTCACATCTATGGAGCAGACCGAATCTGTCAGTGATGTTCTGTGTGACGTTTGTGGCAATAGCACGCGCGTTGAAGGGGCTGCGCAATTCGGCACTCTTTGCGCCAGTTGGGGTTATGGCTCGGCCCATGATGGTGAGTGCTATGTAGTCCATCTGTGCGAACCCTGCTTTTTCAGGACATTTTCCGGCCTCAGACGAGAGCGCATGGTGAACTTCATGTTTAGCGATGAGGATCAAGATCTCAGCGATTTCGGACGCGTTTCTCGCAATGATGGAGGTAGCTCAACCTCCTGATTTCCTGCTGGCACAGCACCCAGGTCTAGCCGGCCTTTCTCCTAGAATTGCGAGACCAACGTTAATCGACGATTTAGATTCTCGGAGATTTTGGGGATATCCGCATGCTTTGCGGAGATATTGCCTTTGCGGGACTGCTTTTCTTAGGTTTGTACTTGCAGCGCGAGTAGTTCGAGCATGATCGAAAGTCACCATAAGGCCCCGTGCGCGCGAGAATTACCCCATATTTGCAGACTGGGCAGCGGTCTTCCTTTACCTGCTCTCCCTTGATGCAGGTGATCGTTACCTTTCCGTCTTTGACCAACTCATCAAGGAATGGCGAGCACTGACCCTTCACAGTGAACATGGCAACCGACCGACGTGCCCTGGTGAGAGCCACATAGAACAGGCGGCGCTCCTCTCCATGGAGGTAGTAATCCCCCTCTGGCATGACCAGACCGAAGACCTGATCGTCACCTTTGAGATTTGGAAAACCCCGTACAATGAGCCCAGGCAGGATGACGTAGTCAGCTTCATCTCCCTTTGAGGTATGGATCGTTTTGAACCTGACCTCAATGCGATCACCGTATCGACTGATCCATCCTTCTGGAACGTATTGGACGTCTTTCTTATAGCGTCCCAAGACAAATACGGTTGTCTTGCCGCCACGGCCGCTCGGCACCTCGCCGCTAACCAGATCGTTGTAAAGCCGCTCAACGTACTGACTCACAGCGTCAGGCACCTCATCCCTGCGCTCTACCTGAAACGCCGTCAATTCGGGACCTATGGGTGGAGTATCCGAAACAACTATCTTTTGGAGCTGAGCAGGATTCTTCGAAACGAAGTGGCTTGAAGCATCACAAATTGCTTGGGGGCAGCGAAATGTCTTCTCGAGCCTCAACACTTCACCATGGCCGAACCAGTCGCGGAATCCAGTCATTACTGAAACATCCGCACCTGCAAATCGGTTGATTGACTGCCAATCGTCCCCCACAGCGAAGAGGTACCGATCAGGTTTCGCGACGAGTGCGCGACATAGACGAGCACGTGCGCGAGAGGCATCTTGGTACTCGTCTGCCATGACAAGCTCGTAGGGCGAAGGATGCCCTTGCTCCAAGTGCTCGGCAGCGTTGTTGATCATGTCCTCAAAGTCGATTCCACCTTCGCCACGTAATGCCTTGTCCCAGGTGCCGATAGTAGGCACTGCTAGTTCCAGGAACATCTGATAGCGATATTTGAAGGCACCTAGCGGTAGCTTTTCGAGCCGCTCATACAACGTCTCGATGCTGAGGCTATTGCTCTTGAAGTGGGTGATAAATGAGCGAAGTACCTTGATGAGATCGAGGTGCTCCATGGGTACCAACCCGCTCTCGGGGATCGGCCGATCAGGGTTGGGATCGAGCTCAATGCCTCGCAATGTGAGGGCTTGGGACAAGTGCTTGAAAATCTGTCCAGTGTTCACTTGGTGTGAAGTGGTTTCAATGAGCTGAGTGCCCTTGGCCTTATGGAGCTCTCGCTTCCATGCAGCGTCCTCCAAGTAGCCTTCAAAATGCTCTGGTGCTTGGCCGTGCGCATCGAGCGCAAAATGTTCGTGATAGAGATTGATCTGTGGATAGAAAAAGTCTGGGAAGTATTGCCTGCGTTGAGCTGTGGCAGTTTCGTGCTCGTAGGGTCTTTCGTAGGTGTACTCCACTCCGTTGTAGAACAACCAGTTCGCGATCATGCGCTCTTCTTGGCTGGCGACGTGGTCGCCGTTCAGGCTGATAAGCTGCCCCTGTCCCTCGCTGTTATAGGCATCGAAAAGATCCTTCGGCATCGTAGAGGGTAGATCTCGTCCGAAGACAAGACGGAATAGATCCCAGTTGATGCGGAACGTATCAGACTGGTCTTTCAGCTCATCTGTGATCGCCGTAAGCTTCTCGATACCCGGTAGCTTTTTACTGGCCCAAATCGGTACATGAGGTTTCTTACCGGTGGCGCCTCCAATGATGGCCAGCCCGAGCGAGTGAAACGTCATTGCCTCAATCGCCACGTTGTCTCTACCTAGGCGTGCTAGAGAGGCTGCGGCCCTGGTCTTCAGCTCTTTTGCAGCATCCTTATTAAAGGCCAGCATGACAATGGAACTGGGGGCAACTAGATTCCGGTGAATTGCATAGATGGCCTTGGCAACCATGGTCGAGGTTTTGCCCGATCCGGCCGAAGCGATCACTTGGACACGATTGTCGAAGCAGATCACAGCATCGGACTGTTCGCCCGTGAGGGGTTTGCTTTCGACCTTTTCTAAGAGCGTTTTGCATGCTTCCCGCTCGCGAGCCATATGCCGCTTGTTTCGGTCAGCCCAACGTTGTGGCCAATCGGACATCCAATCCTGAAGCTTTTCCCCGACAAGTGAGGCCTTTTCCTTCAGTGATGCTTGAACGTCAGGCATTAGAAACAGCTTCTGCAGGTCGGTATCTTCCATGGCTAATGCTGGCTTGGCTTCCAGAAGTCGCTGTTGCATGTCATGGGTCAACCAACGTTGCTCGGCATCGGCTGTTTCGACCACGCGAGATACCTCCGCCAGCCAGCGAGAAAGCTCTAAATAACAGCTGTCGAATCGGCGGCGACGGTTGACGAGAAGAAGATGCTTGACGGCTTTGGTCAGGCTTGGCTGGTGGGAGTTGGGCAAGCCGTCGATGCGCACGCGACGGCCTACAGACAGCGTCACGTCTGACCAGAAGATGCCTCGGTTGATAACGACGCTCGACGTATCCTCAGGCGCTATCTGGAAAGCCCGTTCGCCAATGCTAAGTACGAGACGACCATCGTTCTCGATGCTCAGCCGCCAGGGTTTGGATTTTGTGAACAAACGACCCCAGGTGGATGGCTGCCATTCCCTTGTCATTCTGATCCCATCAACACGAAAAGCAGCGAGTCTACCAAAGTGTAGTTTTCGCTAGCTTTGCGACTCGTAGCTGAGATTCAGTGAGCAGCGGCAACGCGACTGACGGGCTCACGTGATGATTTGGCGCAGTGGTAGCATGCAGAGCTGCCCAAGAGCCTCCTCTCCCGGAGTATGTGCCGGTGATGAGACTTGGTCATAGGCGGCCCTCCTGAGGGCCGCCGAATCAAAGTAAAAACCAAACAGTCCTTCGGGCTGAGTCGCGCTGTAGTAGGTCTTACCATCGCGCTGCTAAGCGCTGAGCTTCATTCGTCTGACCGACTTGTCTAAATTTGCAATGTGCAGATTTTGCACTTTGCTCTCCTTTACCAATTCACCGCCTTTGAGCATCTTGCGGATATGCAGTGTGATCACGGTACGGTCGTGCCTGAATAGGTCTCAGACTCAACGTATCGCCACGACCTACTTTGCTCGTTTCACGCCTCACGTACATAGGTTCGATCGGCACTCAAGAACGCTTAGTCGAAAGCGCGAAGCCGGCTGACGTTATCTGAAGTAATCATGCATGGATACCCCTCCTCATTGTAGTGGTCAACCCATCCCGGACAGTGGGTTAAGTTTTTCTTCGGCAACGGCGGGCGGCAGCCCGTCGTTGAATTGATGCGGCCTGACCCAGTTGTAACGGTGCATCAGGTAATGACTGATGTCCCGCTGAGCCTCCTGAGCTGTCAGGTAACCGGTCGGCGGAACCCACTCCGACTTCAGACTCCGGAACAACCGCTCCATCGGTGAGTTGTCCCAGCAGTTACCTCGACGGCTCATGCTCTGTTCCATCCGATATCGCCACAACCGCTGCCGAAACAGGCGGCTGGCGTACTGGCTGCCCTGATCGGAATGAAACAGCACCTGCTGCGGTTTGCCTCGTTGCTCGTAGGCCATATCCAGCGCCTTGATGACCAACTCCGCATCCGGCTTGGCGGAGAGTGCCCAGCCAATTACTCGTCGTGCATGCAGATCCAGCACCACCGCTAAGTAATTCCAGCGGCCTTGCGCCCAGATGTAGGTGATGTCGCCGCACCACACCTGATTGGGGCGCTCAGTTGTGAACTCACGGTTCAGCCGGTTCGGGATATCTGGCCGTTCAACCGTAGCCTGCTTTTACGCGTGCGAGCCTGGTTGTTTGCTGACCAGGCCCAACTCGCGCATTAACCGACGCACGCGAAAGCGGCCAATGCATACGCCATCCTCACGCAGCATGCCCAGAATGCTGCGGCTGCCAGCAGACCCTCGGCTCTGGTTGAACAGTTGGTTGACCTGACTGCGCAGGGCAACCCGGCGTGCATCAACACGGCAGCGCCGTAGACGATGGGCGTAGTAGCAAGACCGCACCACATCGAAGGCTGAACAGACCACTTCCACCGACTCCCGCTCACTCAACTGGTCTATCAGCGCGTACGATTGAACTCGTCCGACATCAAGAGAGCGGTAGCCTTTTTTAGGATCGCTTTCTCCCGTTCCAGTCGGTCGATCCTGGCTTCCAGTTCCTGGATCTTCTGCTGTTCGGGAGTCAATGCTTTGCTCTTCGGGGTAACACCCTGGCGCTCCTCCTGGAGCTGTTTCACCCAGCGCCGAAGCGCCGACTCAACCAGCCCCAGCGAGCGAGCTGCTTCGATATGGCTGTAGCCCTGATCAAGCACCAGACCAGCGGCCTCTCGTTTGAACTCGGGCGTAAAAGAACGACGTTGTTTGGTCATCAGACACCTCTCTATGGCGAGCATTCTCGCCCTAAATGGGTGTCCGGGATCATTGAGCCACAACACGCAGCAGTCATAAACGCAATAGGCTTTGAGGCTCGTAAGCTTCCTCAGACATCTCGGACAGCCTGTCGTCGACCCCAGGGAAGCTAGCTGTGTGTGGTGGTGTTGGAGGCCCCTTAGCCCGGCATCCTATCGGAGATAGATTGCTGCTTTCGGCAAGTAATCGTCGTCAGTCTTACGGCAAATGGCTGAAGCATTGACTCAGCAATCCTGCTCTCATGAATTTATGCGCAACTATTTGAAAATTCATAATTTCGCTAATTGACTGCAGTGGACGCGTTGCTAACTGCCCCCCTAGAGCTAGGACTCTTTCCCTTCCGTTAGGCAGTGACTATTGAAGGTCTGGTCTGCGTAGCGCTTGGGATTTCTTGACCAGTGCCAGATAATTAGCGAGTCTTCTGACATCGTCCAGTCACACCAGCGTGAGCCCCATGAAGACTCTTCCCGAAGCGATCCTGGAACACAGCAAGCTTTTGTCGGAAGGAGGCATGCTGACCCCTAAGGAGTTCCTGGGTAATCCAGTTCAGAGGGAAAGGGGTGGCTCTTGAGCCAACGAATCGACGGTTACCCCCTGATCGTTGAACCCATTGGTCAGCAACTCTTCCTGCACCACGCTAACAAGCTCGGTGAAGGGCATCTGATTTTTCAGCAGGTAGGTAGCTGCCAATAGCGTCAGTGCCTGAATGCCCATCAGGCCCGAAATCTCGTCGACCTTGTCGATGGTTGGCGACTTCAGTCCTCTTTCCAGGGTGCTCAGGTAGGTTCGACTGCTGATGATGGAGAAGTCTTCTTGGGTCTTCCCCTTCGACTTGCGAAGCTGCTTTAGGGCAAGCCCGAATGCGGTGTTCAGTTCCATTTTGCTGTACCGGCAAAAGGAACGATGAAGCGTCAACGAACACTATAGAGCTACAATCTATAGTGTTCATTTTTAGGGGGTGGCCCATGTTTTTGACTATGGAGCATGCAGAGATCCCGGCCGGCGTCCTTGTAAAAGGCACCCATATGTGGCGATACGTCGAGTGCCTGACTAGTCGAGCGTGGTTTTACGTAGCGGTCTTGGAACACCACGAGGATTTCACTCGGCCAACCATCTACATGATCAAGGATTTAGAGGATCTCCTCGAGCTCGCCGGGGCAGCAGACCAGGGATGCGAGATTGATCGCGTCGACTTAGTAAGTCCCGGTGATCTCAACGGTAGCGAAGGATGGAAGATGGATGAGCTGAAAGAAATCTTTCGGATTCATGCGGGAGATCAATCCTCGCTTGCCTACCTGCTGCGCTCAGGGGTCATCTACCTCCAGGATCAGCGCGTGAAGCATCAAGTCGAAACAGGCCGGGAGGTCATTTTCGCGCTCGGCTAGAAAGATGCAATTTCGCAGCGGGCAACGATTCAACAAATTTAGGACTAGCGCGCCTCACATAAACCTAAAAATAACCCAACAAAAAAACTTATAAATCAATAAAAAATCTTATTTCATTGAGGATACTGAACCCCCAGGGGTAACCTCACTCAAGGTCGTCATCGCTCGCCTCGGCGCCAAAGATATGGTTTAACGCGACGAAGATTTCCGACAGGCGCCTCTATATGGTCATGGAGCTTACCGCTGCCCACGTCGCTGCTGGGCTTGAGGGTGTACTCGCCTTCTTCTTCGCTCAGGCGCTATTGATGCTCGGCGCGCTTGCTTACCGAAGAGATAAGACAGGGGGAAACCTCAGCGCCGTACATCTCCTGCAAATGCGGTTGGATCTCGCGCACAGCCATACCGTGTGCGTACAGCGAGAGAATCTCGAAGGCGAACCCCGCCCGTAGATCCTAGCGCTTCTCTAATTTCTGCGGATCGAAGGTGCCATGTTGGTCTCGTGGTACTTCGATGGCCAGCTCACTAAACTCACCTTTGAGCTTCTTCCGGCTGGAACTGTTGGGGGTGCTGCCAGCTGGATTGCTGACAGGTTGACGCTTGTCATGGCCTAGATGGTAGATCAGCTCCGTATCCAGTGCGCGCTTGGCCAGTTTCTTGGTCAGCTGCTTGAGGATGCCGTCAGCATCGATCAGGCCTTCAGATTTCTGAAGGTTAGTCAGGAACTGGTTCAAAAACTCGTCAGTGATGGGGATTGCGTCTTGCTCATGGTGTCTCCAGTTTGTAGCGACAGTGTCGCTCATGAGCCGGTTACACAAAAATTCGGGACACCCTCATACCTTGAGAAGAAACGATCACAGGGACACTTACAAAAAGTTAGGTTTTGGAGCTTAAATTCGACCCAAAATCAGCAAAACCTAACTAAAGCACCACCATAACCACAGGATTAAGAAGAGGAAGATGCAGAACAGGCTGGAAAACTAGTGGCCATAAGGGCTCGAATGCAGATTTTAAAACGTGACTAAAACCTAATAGGGCAGATAGACGTACTGAGCCATGGAGAACCTGACTGGTGAGAATGAGGGCTGAAAATGGCGGGCCTTGCAGACACTGCGATAACGTTGCGAGTGACGAAACCGGCAACGCCGACAGGCTGACCATCTGGTGCGTGCCGGCTTGGCCGCCGTATTACCGGCTGCAGGCAGTTTTCACGAAGCCTGCTGGGCGTTTGCAGAGACCTTAGCCCCTGCTGGAGCGAACGCCAAGTACCGCGCGGACAGTTCACGCGCGCGGCGCAAAACTACCGGAATGTGCGTGGCAGGGCAAACCTACGTTCGTCGGCGCAGCTGGCACTTGGCCACGTTTGCAGGCATTCTAGCCGGCTCGCGCGAGCGCAGGCATGCCCGCGCGTCTCACAAAGCTCAAAATAGCCCAGCACCGGCTACAGGTTCACAGAACGTGTCGACTCCCTCATCCCTGCCTTCCTCCTCTCCGGGCGAGTCGCGCGCCGCATTGCGCCGTGCACTGGTGGTGCTGGTGCTGGCGATACTGGGATTGCTGGCGTGGCAACTGACCCAGGAATATCGCCAGTTGCTCGATAGCCAGAAGCAACTGAGCCAGGGTTACAGCACCCAATTGGCCAAGCATCTGAGTCTGAACATGCGCCTCAAGGCGCAGGCGGGCCAGGCGATGCTGCAGAGCAGCCCGGCGCGCGCTGGCGACGGCAGCGAATTGGTCACGGCATTGCGCAGTATCTTCCCGACCGTCAACAGCGTGGCCTGGCTCGATGCCAACGGGCAGTTGCTGGCCGACAGCGCCAGCGAGTCGCGCGACCTGAGTTTCGTTCGCAACCAGCAACAACGCAGTGGCGCGGCGCCCTATCACTTCGCCTTCAGCTCACTGGACGGCGGTGTGCTCTACCTGCTGCTGCGTCAGCCCGACAACAGCCACCGGATATTGCGCATGCGCACCAGTGCGCTGCGCGGCTGGCTGCGCGAGCAGCACCAGAGCGAGCACAAATGGTTGCTCGAAGACCTGCTCAGTCACCGCGTGATAGCGCGCGCCGATGACCTGCAACAGGCTGGCGGCATCATCGCTCCGGTTACTGCGGCAGAGCAGGCACAAAGCCTCGACCTGATCGCCCTGCCCGGCAGCGACTGGCAACTGCGCGCCCTGTTCGATGCAGAGCGCGCCGGCAACGAGCTGATGCCGACCCTGGCCGGCAAGTTCCTGCTGTTCGCGCTGTGCAGCCTGCTTACCCTGTTGGCCCTGTACGGCCTGCAACGCGAGCAGCGCAGCCTGCAGCGCCTGAATACCGAAACACGCCGCTCGCTGCGCCAGGCCGCCAGTGCGCTCGGCGCCGTCGAAGAACGCATTCTGGTGACCCAGGCCGATGGCAAGGTGCGCTACCTGAACCCGCAGGCCGAAGCGCTGTTCGGGGTTCCCAGCGACGTGGCCGGGGGACTCCATCTGCTTGATCTGCTGCCCGATCTCGACCCGTTGCTGCTCAACAGCCCACAACTGAGCAGCGATCTGGGGCCGGAGCTGATCAGAGTCGAAAGCGAGGGGCGCGAGCGACTGTTCGCCGTGACCCGTAGCGATATCAGCGAAGTCGGGCGTCATGCCGGTTACGTCTGGGTGCTGCGCGATGTGACTGACGAGCAGCAGGCCATGCGCGTACTGCAGGAAACCCGCAGACGCTATCAGGACATCTTCGACGGCACCGGCGTAGCCCTCTGCGTGCTCGACCTCTCCGGCCTGCGCTGCCTGTTGCTGCAGCACAAGTTGCGCGATGCGGCGGGTCTGCAGCGCTGGTTGCAGGCCGATGCCGAGCATCAGCAACTACTGGTCGAGCAACTGCGCATCACCGAGGCCAACCAGGTGGCGCTCAACCTGCTCGGGGTGAAGTCCACCGAACAGGCCCGGCAGCAACTGATCGACAACGGCCCGGTACAGCCCGACGACCTGTGTTACCGCCTGGCCGTGGCCGTGCTCGAAGGCCCCAACCTGATGGAGCTGGAAACCCAGCTGGTCACCGCACAAGGCTTGCAGCGTCACGTCTGGCTGGTGCTGCGCCTGCCGGAAATGCTCCAGGACTATCAGGCCGTCACCCTGAGCATAAGCGACATCACCAGCCGCAAGCGCATCGAGCTGTCGCTGATCGAACGTGAGCGCTTCTGGTCCGAAGTGGTGCGCTCGGTCCCCGACCTGCTCTACGTGCATGACATGCAGAACCGGCAGGTGCTGTTCAGCAACCACAGCCTCGGATTGCAACTGGGCTATAGCGTCAGCGAGCTCAAGGCGATGGGCGGAGACTTCTGGGAGCAGGTGCTGCACCCGGACGACAGCGAATACTACTGGCGCATTCGCAACCTGCAGAAAGTGGTCGGCAACGGTCTGCTGCTCGAATCGGTGCTGCGCTGGCGTCACCGCAATGGCCAATGGCACTGGTTCAGCATCCGCGAGCAGGCTCTGGCGCGCGATGAGCGCGGTCGCGTCAGCCGCCTGATCGGCGTGGCCAAGGACATCACCGAGCAGATCGAGCGCAACCAATCGCTGCGTGACAGCGAGCAACGCTACCGCCTGCTGGCGGAAAGCATCAGCGACGTGATCGTTTCCACCGACGACAGCCTGACCCTGAACTACGTCAGCCCGTCGGTGGAGGCCATGCTCGGCTACAACGCCGAATGGGTGACGACCAACGGCCTGCAGGGCCTGGCGGCCAACCCGCAGCAGCTCGCCAGCCTCTACCTGCTGCTCGAGCGGATTCGCGATTCGCTCGGCGAGCGTGACCGCCTCGAGCGTCTGCGCGAGGAGCTGCCGGATCAGCTGTTCGTCTTCGACTGCCTGCGCGCCGACGGCCACAAGATCCCGGTGGAACTGCGCCTGGTGCTGATGTGGGACGAGAACGGTCGCTTCGAAGGCATCCTCGGCGTTGGCCGCGACATCAGCCAGCAACGCCGCGCGGAAAAAGACCTGCGCATGGCCGCCACGGTATTCGAGCACTCCACCGCGGCGATTCTGGTGACCGACCCGGCCGGTTACATCGTTCAGGTCAACAAGGCCTTCAGCCGCGTCAGTGGTTATTCCGCCGGTCAGGTGCTCGACCAGCTTCCCGGCATGCTCACCGCCGACCGCCAGCAGGCGGCGCACCTGCAGTACATCCTCGGCCAACTCAACCAGCGCGGCAGTTGGGAAGGCGAGGTGTGGCTCAAGCGCAAGGGCGGGGAGAATTTCCCGGCCTGGGTCGGCATCACCGCGGTGCATGACGAGGAAGGCGACCTGGTCAGCTACGTGTGCTTCTTCAGCGACATCAGCGAGCGCAAGGCCAGCGAACAGCGCATCCATCGTCTGGCCTACTACGACGCCCTGACCCACCTGCCCAACCGCACCCTGTTCCAGGATCGCCTGCACAGCGCCCTGCAGCATGCGGATCGGCATGATGAATGGGTGGTGCTGATGTTCCTCGACCTCGACCGCTTCAAGCCGATCAACGATTCGCTCGGCCACGCCGCCGGCGACCGCATGCTCAAGGACGTCGCCGTGCGCCTGTCGGCCTGCGTCGACGGCGACGACACCGTGGCGCGCATGGGCGGCGACGAATTTACCCTGCTGCTGCAGCCGCGCGCCACCCGCGAGGGTGCGCTCAATCGCGCCATTCATGTCGCCGAGCAGATTCTCTCCAGTCTGGCGCGCCCTTTCGTCCTCGAAGGCCGCGAATTCTTCGTCACCGCCAGTATCGGTATCGCCCTTGCCCCGCAGGACGGTAGCGAGCTGAGCCAACTGATGAAGAACGCCGATACCGCGATGTATCACGCCAAGGAACGCGGCAAGAACAACTTCCAGTTCTACCAGGCCGACATGAACGCCAGTGCCCTGGAACGCCTGGAGCTGGAAAGCGACCTGCGCCACGCTCAGGAACAGGGCCAGTTCGTCCTGCATTATCAGCCGCAGTTCTCCGGCGACGGCAATCGCCTGACCGGGGTCGAGGCGCTGCTGCGCTGGAGTCACCCGACACGCGGCCTGGTGCCGCCGGATGAGTTCATCCCGGTACTCGAAGAACTCGGCCTGGTGGTGCAGGTCGGCGAATGGGTGCTGGAAGAAGCCTGCCGGCAGCTCAAGGCGTGGCACGAGGAAAAGATCCGCATCCCCAAGATTTCGGTCAACCTGTCGGCCCGGCAGTTTGCCGAAGGCGACCTGAGCGCACGCATCGCCGCCATTCTGGACAGAACCGGAGTAGCCCCAGCCTGCCTGGAGCTGGAGCTGACCGAAAGCATACTGATGCGTGATGTCGCCAGCGCAATGCAGACTCTTGGTAACCTCAAGCACTTGGGCCTGTGCATTGCAGTGGATGACTTCGGCACCGGCTACTCGTCGCTGAACTACCTCAAGCAGTTCCCCATCGACGTGTTGAAGATCGACCGCAGCTTCGTCGACGGCCTGCCTGATGGTGAGCAGGATGCGCAGATCGCCCGCGCCATCATCGCCATGGCGCACAGCCTGAACATGATGGTGATCGCCGAGGGGGTGGAGAGCCAGGCACAACTGGACTTCCTGCGTGAACACGACTGCGACGAAGTACAGGGCTTCCTGCTGGGCAGACCCATGCCTGCACGTCAGCTCACAGCCCAATTCAGCGGCGCAGCGCTGTTCATCCTCAGTTGACGGGCGGGACGCCGGCAAGCTCTAGGCCCCAACTCAGCATGAAGGCCACTTGTCAGGCTCATGACCGACCTTCATATGCCTGAATGCGACCTTTGCGGTAGAATCCGCCCCCTCTTTCTACCGCCCAGCTGATTTCAGGGGACCGCCATGTTCAGCCGTGATTTGACCCTCGCTCGTTATGACGCCGAACTCTTTGCCGCGATGGAGCAGGAAGCCCAGCGCCAGGAAGAGCACATCGAGCTGATCGCCTCGGAAAACTACACCAGCCCGGCGGTGATGGAAGCCCAGGGCAGCGTGCTGACCAACAAGTACGCCGAAGGCTATCCGGGCAAGCGTTACTACGGTGGTTGCGAGTACGTCGACGTGGTCGAGCAATTCGCCATCGACCGCGCCAAGGAGCTGTTCGGCGCCGACTACGCCAACGTCCAGCCGCACTCCGGCAGCCAGGCCAACAGCGCCGTGTACATGGCCCTGCTCAACGCTGGCGACACCGTGCTGGGCATGAGCCTGGCCCACGGCGGCCACCTGACCCACGGTGCCAGCGTCAGCTTCTCCGGCAAGATCTATAACGCCGTACAGTACGGCATCAACGACCAGGGCCTGATCGACTACGACGAAGTCGAGCGCCTGGCCGTCGAACACAAGCCGAAGATGATCATCGCCGGCTTCAGCGCCTACTCGCAGGTTCTGGATTTCCCGCGTTTCCGCGCCATCGCCGACAAGGTCGGTGCCTACCTGTTCGTCGACATGGCCCATGTGGCCGGTCTGGTCGCGGCCGGTCTGTACCCGAACCCGGTGCCGTTCGCCGACGTGGTCACCACCACCACTCACAAGACCCTGCGCGGCCCGCGCGGCGGCCTGATCCTGGCGCGCAAGAACGAAGAGCTGGAGAAGAAGTTCAACTCCGCCGTCTTCCCGGGCGGCCAGGGCGGCCCGCTGGAGCACGTCATCGCTGCCAAGGCGGTGTGCTTCAAGGAAGCGCTGCAGCCTGAGTTCAAGGCTTACCAGGCACAGGTGATCAAGAACGCCCAGACCATGGCCCAGGTGTTCATCGACAACGGCTACGACGTGGTCTCCGGCGGCACCGAGAACCACCTGTTCCTGCTCTCGCTGATCAAGCAGGACATCACCGGCAAGGACGCTGACGCAGCCCTGGGACGCGCCTTCATCACCGTCAACAAGAACAGCGTACCGAACGATCCGCGCTCGCCATTCGTCACCTCCGGCCTGCGTATCGGCACCCCGGCTGTCACCACTCGCGGCTTCAAGGAAGACGAGTGCCGTCAACTGGCAGGCTGGATCTGCGACGTGCTGGCCAACATCGGCAACGATGAAGTCGAAGGCCGCGTGCGTGAGCAGGTCAAGGCGCTGTGCGCGAAGTTCCCGGTCTACGGCAACTAAGGCCGCTGGCCTGAAATGAAGAAGCCCGCCGATTGGCGGGCTTCTTTTTGCCTTGTCGATTTCCTTGTCGTGCACGGTATACGGCTGGTGCGCACGGCGCACCCTACTGAACTCCGCGAATCGTGCGCACCGACAACGAAACGGACATTACCGCCTACGCGGGCTGTTTCACATAGCGCGCCAGTTGCGCGTCACGACTCATCACCTGAAGCGTGGCTGCCAGCACCTGCTCACTGGTGGCGTCGGCTTTGCTGAAGATGCTGCCGAAATTGTCGTGAGTAACCTTGGCGAAGCGCGCACGATCCTGGGCTTCGACGCCCAGCAGGGTGGCGTAGGCGTCCAGCGCTTCGCCCTGGCCCATGGCCATGTCTTCAGCGATGGAGTCGAGCATGCCGTTCATCGCCAACATGGAGCGACCGTTGTAGCCCAGCGCGCCGCTGGTATCGCAACCGTTGGTACCCGACGTCATGCCGAAGGTGGCATTACCGAATGTGCCGTTGGTGGTGGTGGCCAGGAAATGCGGGGCCATGCCACGCTGCCCTTCGAACAGCATGTTGCCCCAGCCGCAGCCATTGCCACCCGCAGCATCGGCAAATGCGCCGACACTGGCCATGCTCAACAGGCCGAAGACCAAACCTTTGCCTAGCAGTCGTTTGCTCATGTCTATCGCTCCGCAATATCGAGTAATAAAAACTACACACGGAGCTTTGGCGAGACTTGGCCACCTGTCAAACTGGTATGCCTCTGCTGTGCCCTGCGACACAGGGGCAAAGTACGGAGCCGTCAGCCTTGGCTATAGTGATGTAAATCCTTCAGGAGTATGGGCATGAGTGAATCAGCCAACGAGCGTCGGCGCTTTCAGCGCATCGCCTTCGACGCCCCCACCGTACTCGTTCAAGACGAGCGGCAATGGGCGGCGGTGTTGCATGACCTTTCGCTCAAGGGTCTGATGGTCGAGACTCCGGCAGACTGGAACGCTGACCCGGATCAGCCGTTCGAAGCGCAGATCCAGCTCGGCGACGAAGCGCGGGTAAAGATGGAAGTGTTGCTGACCCGTACCCAGGCGGGTTATCTCGGCTTCGTCTGCCGCCATATCGACCTGGAATCAATCAGCCATCTGCGGCGGCTGGTCGAACTCAATCTGGGCGACGAGAGTCTGCTTGAACGAGAGCTCGCCGCCCTGGGCGACCAACCCTGATCAAGGCTGACTGAGCGCTTTGGCGAATCCCTGGCGGATTTCATCCTCAGGCTGGTCGCCACCAATGAACACCAGCACGCTTTCGCGCGGCTCGTTCACCACCTCAACTACACCCTTGTAGCGCAGCAGCGCATCGCCGAAGCGCGCCAGCAAGCCCTCCATGAACGCACTGAGGCGCTCCAGAGCCACCGGTTCAAGGCTCTCCAGCACCAGTGTGCGGATACAGTCCCGAAGCCGGCTCTGCGAAAGAAGCCGTGACGCTGGTAGAACGCGAACGACCCGACATCGCGCTGATGGATATTGGTCTGAAGGACGCCAGCGGGCTGGAGCCGACAGCACTGCTCGCTCGCGGTCATCCGAGGTTCAAGGTAGTGAGACTGAGCATGTACAGTGGCCGGCAATATGTTCGCCAATCCCTGCAGGCTGGTGCCGCTGGCCATGTACTCAAAGGTGCAAGATCAGGAGAAATCATCGCCGCGATCAAGGCGCTGGCCGGGGCGCTGACTGGCTACATGTCAATGCCGGAGGCAGCACTGTCCCCGCTCAAGAGTCAGATACCGCAAATGATGGCGCAAGGCTTGAACAACAGATCCACGGCACGTGAACTGGCAATCAGTGCGCGAACAGTGGAACCATCGCCTGAACATCCGCCGCAAGACGGATATCGAAAAGCTTGCGGGTCTGATGCGTCAGGCCATGCAACACGACTGGCAACGCTGCCACTGACGCCTGCGTATCCCGCGCATATCAGTGGGCGCGACACACCACCTCGGCAGCCTTGCGACGCTGACGTCGCGCTTCGATACGTTTGGCCTTGCGCTGTGCTTCACGGGATTGCGTGACCTGAACATCCGGATTGAACGCACGGGAAAAAAAGTCGAAGAACAGAAACATGATGTGGCCTCCTCATATGGACACACGACCATGCTGCACGCCGATAGCCGGCTATCTATTGATCTGCATCAAGAGTCGCCGGTGCTTCAATTGCGGCAGGACGCCGCAATTGAAGCACTCTGCCTTCGAACGAAAAAAGCCCTTCGCACACCGAATGAGCGATGCTCATACCGGTTCGGAAGGGCTTCGAATGGTTGCCGCCTTGCCTGGCACTTACCAGGCGGAGCTCACGCTGATCGTTCCCTTGAACGCATGATTGTGCGAACGGCCAGCACCTATAGCCTCGGCGCAGCTAATCTCACCAGACGCACTCCAGTTGTCTTTTCGGACAACGCTGCCACCCGCTCCCAACTCCCCCCAAAGGCGCCGATTGTTCTGGTCGAGACGAACCTTGGCGACATCGACCTCACTGCCGGAAAGGATGTCGTAGCTAAGGTTGGCAATGCCGTACAGCTTCACCGGATTGTTCTGACTGTTGTCGCTGTACCAGCTCACAGGTGGTTCAACCTGGACACCGACACGACCTTTGAGGCTATCGTTCTTGGCCTGAACGATACGTGCACCATGTTCGTCGCTGAAACTGTCGAAGTCGACGTGAGTCCATGCCAATTGAGCTTGCGGAACCACCGTCCAATCCGAACCGGCATCAAGGCGCTGACCGACCTCCAGGCTCATCACGGACGACCAGCCTTTGTTGCCACCCCCCGTTTTGCTCGATAGCTTGCTGTCATACCAGGTCAACTGCCCCACGGCATCGGCATAGAGGCCATTCTCCTCCAGCCAGGTAGCACTGGCGCCTACACCGTAGCCGGTCGTAGTGATCTTGCCACTGCGCTTCTCGCCACTTGCCGAATCACGGGTAACGTCGACATTGACGTGCGACGTGCCCATGGTTGCGTAGAGACCGGCGTTAAGCACCCCGTGCTCATTCTGCAAAGCAGTATTTTCATAACCAAGCTGCATGAAACCGATGTGCTGGGTATACGGCGAACCCTTCTTGGGGTCATAAGAGCCGTACTCGCCAGCCACACGCCCCCAGGAACCGGCTGGGCTTGCCTCACTGCGGCTACCTTTCTCAGCGCCGTCAGCACTACCGTTCAGCCAGATGCTATGACCTTTACGCTGCTGCAAAGAACCAAGGGTCGACAGCGCATAAGTGCCGAGCTGACTGGAATAGACACGGACAGTCTGCGCCGAAGCACTCAGCGCTTGGTTACCAGGCCCTCCAGCGGACGATGTATCGATAGAGCGCAGGAACCAGTCCTGATCGTTCATGCCCGCATTGAGACCGCCTCGATACAGGCTGTACTCGAAAGCACCGGCCACCACCGGCGCATTGAGACGAAACGCATCAGCAGAGGTCGTCGCACCATTGATGGCTTCGACAATCTGTATTCCATTGGCTGTCGTGAGTGCTCCGGGACCACCCACATTAGTGATCGAAAGCGTTGTGCTACCCGTAGCGGTACCGCCATCGATAACGATGCGATCAGACGCTGATCCATCTGCGCCCAGGTAGGTGCTGAGGGCAATGACACCGCCGTTACCCACGTAGTTGTTCGTCGTGAAAGTAGCATTGGCGCTATCACCGATGCGGATTTCGCCCGCATTCGTCACGCTGTTCAGCGCGTGACTGAAACCGTTCAGGTCCAGCACACCGCCAGCATCGATCGCATAGGTGGAACTGGAACTGAATGCACCCGCATTGCCAGCAGCCAGTCGCCCAGCAGATACGCGCGTCTCCCCGCTATAGACATTGGCGCCTGTAAGCGTCGTGGTGCCCAAGCCGATCTGCGAAAGCCCACCAGTACCGGATATAACACCCGAGTAGGTGATGTCATCGAAACGGTTGAAGGCCAGCGTACCGTTATTGATTACATCCCCTGTGATGGAGCCGGTGGTGCCGCCTGTACCGATCTGCAACGTCCCGGAGCTTATGCTCAGCGAACCGGATGTTGTCGAGACATCCCCGCCGACCTGCCAGAGAGATCCGGACACGTCCAGGCTGGAGAATCCTGAAAGATCACCTGAAACGAAACCCGAGCCCTGCAACTGCAGGCTATTGCCCGTACCCGTGCTGACAGCTCCCCCATTGAGTACGGAGCCATCGGTGAGAGTCACGGCATTGTTGTTACCCGCAACAGCAACGGCCGTACCGCCGGTTCCGGTAATGGTTCCACTGTTGGTCAGACTGTTGTTATCCGTCTGCAGAGTCACACCCGTGTTACCCGAGATGAGTCCGGCATTGGTGATATTGGCTACACCGCTACCAACCAGCAGGCCGCTGGACGTGGCATCCGTACCGATGATCGAGCCCGTGTTGGTCGCCGTCATCGTTCCCTGCCCCTGGGAAAAACTGACCCCCGTCCCCCCCGTGATCGTCCCGGTGTTCACGAATGTGCCGGTACTCGCGGCCGTAGAACCCAGACGAACTTCCACACCGATGCCGCCGGCACCCGCAGACACCGTACCGTTCTGAATGACCGATGCCGAACCCGCAGCGCCCGTGGCAACAGCGCGAATACCGGTCGAGCCATCAGCGGTCAGATTGATTTCGCCGTCGTTGACGACGGAGACTGCATGGTCGACGCCGGCATCCTGGGCAAAGATACCGAAGGCAGCGCTCCCTGAGAGAACGCCACTCGCGCCATTGGTGACAGAGGCATCGCCATTGGTGAATACGTAGATCGCCCGGCCGCCTGTTCCCTGCATCGAAACCGAGCCATTGTTGACCAGCGTACCGGTCGAGTCACCCGACGAGCCGCGAATGACAAGACCATAGGTGTTGTCCTGCGCGATGATGACTCTGGCGCCCTCCTCGACCGTGAGGGAGGCATTACCTGCGGTCGTGACTGAGGGAACGCCCAGGCCGATACCTACGGTGGTATCCGAGTGAGCACCAAGCGGATTGCCGCCGGTTGTGTCGACTACCGTGCCTGCGGCCAGCGTCACATTGTTATTCGCGCCGGTATAGTTAATGCCATCTGCATAAGGGTTCCCGGTGCCGTTACACACGACCGTGGGACCGACACCACACTCATTGCCACCCAGAGCCAGCGTTGGGAGGCAGGCAATGGCGGCCATTGCCGAACCCAGAAGAGTGGCCGGCCGCTTTTTCAAGGGGTTTACACCATGCTGCTTTATCTTATTCATAATGAACCCACACCATTCCAGTTAATGTAGTTTTTCACTTCAGGCGTTCCTTGCCTAACCGGAAACTAATGCGCATACATGCTTGCCTGCAATCTCCGACTCACTCCACGCACCGCATACAACAGACACTGATCAAAACTTAAAAAATCAAACCAACGAAGTAGCTCAGCGCAACAAAGACGCCATGCTAAAAAGTAATCTGCCTTTCAAGAAGACACGCCGACACAAAGCGCCTAATGTCACCAATTCAAGTAACGCAAAGCCCTACGGAGCATGTCTAAGCACTACCCGCGTCATGATCACTGCATTAAAAAATCTTGTGCGCGACACCGACCGTCTTTCGCCTTCTCTCGGAACAGCAATCAGCATTGCGCTGACCGCCTCACCCATATTTCAGAGGCGCCCCTATTTCACCCACACACGAAGGTGCCCGGAGGACGGCCAACAGAGGCTACCGGACATCACCCAAGATAACTTTTCTGACAAAAAAACAATGGCTAAAGCAGGCCGATTAAAGAGCAAACTTTACGCGCGCAAAGTTTCCATCGGACATCACGCCACTACGCCGCACGCGCTTATAACGACATCAAAGCCACACAAACAACTGAACACTTTCAAGCATTAACAGCTTGGCGACCCAACCATCACAGGACACGCAATTACATGCACTGACTTGGTAGTGGCGCGCACATCTACAGCAGGCAATCCGCCCACACAGAAATACACTGCAGGCTTCAAGATATAGGAAGCGCGCAGCATGCCAGTCGAATTCAAGGTGAGCATTGGCTCGGACCAGATAACCAGGAAAACTCTAACGCACAACTCCTGACCAGAAGCTGAACAAACCAGAGCCGGCACTGAGAATATTCTTAAAAAACCAGAGCAGGCACTAAGAAAATTCTTAAAAACCAGAGCCAGAACCAGAACCAGAACCAGAACCAGAACCAAGAATATTCTTAAAAAGCCCTTTACCGTCACTCCGCGACTACGCGAACCCAGGAAATCCATAGGCTCTGGATGCCCACCTACACAGGAATGACGGCTTTTTCAGAGCATCCTCAAGGAAGTTCGCATATCGCGCTCAGCCAGCAGGCTCGCCTATCACATGGCAAACGGGCCTACATCACAGAGACTCAGTCAAACAGCGCATCCAACGCCTGCTCCAGGCGCGTGACGGCGATGACCTGCAAGCCCGGCGGAGCTTCCTTGGGCGCATTGCCCTTGGGCACGATGGCGCGCTTGAAGCCGTGTTTGGCCGCCTCCTTGAGGCGCTCCTGACCACTCGGCACCGGACGAATCTCGCCGGACAGGCCGATCTCGCCGAACACCAGCAGGTCGTGCTGCAGCGGCCGGTTGCGCAGGCTGGAGATGACCGCTGCCATCAGAGCCAGGTCGGACGCCGTTTCCAGCACCTTGACCCCGCCAACCACGTTGAGGAACACGTCTTGGTCATAGGTTGGAATGCCGCCGTGGCGATGCAGAACCGCCAGGAGCATGGCCAGGCGGTTCTGATCCAGGCCCAGGGTGACGCGGCGCGGATTGCCCAGATGACTGGTGTCCACCAGCGCCTGCACCTCCACCAGCATCGGTCGCGAGCCTTCCCAGGTGGCCATCACCACACTGCCGGGCACCGCCTCCTGCGCGCGGGTGAGGAAGATCGCCGAGGGGTTGGAGACTTCCTTGAGGCCCTTGTCGGTCATGCCGAATACGCCCAGTTCGTTGACCGCGCCGAAACGGTTCTTCACCGCCCTTAGCAGGCGCAAGCGACCGTCGGACTCGCCCTCGAAATACAGCACAGTGTCGACCATGTGCTCCAGCACGCGCGGGCCGGCCAACGCGCCTTCCTTGGTGACGTGGCCGACGAGAAAGATCGCCGTGCCGCTCTGCTTGGCGAAGCGCACCAGCAGCGCCGCACTTTCGCGTACCTGGGCCACACCGCCAGGCGCCGACTGCAGTTGCTCAGTGAAAATGGTCTGGATCGAGTCGATCACCATGACCTTGGGCTTTTCCTGGCGCACGGTGGCGATGATCGATTCGATGCAGGTTTCGGTCATTACCTTGAGCTTGTCCTGCGGCAGGTCCAACCGCCGCGCACGCATGGCCACCTGCTGCTGCGACTCCTCACCAGTGACGTAGAGGGCGGGAAAACGCGTGGCGATATTGCACAGGGTCTGCAGCAGGATGGTCGACTTGCCGATGCCTGGGTCGCCACCGATCAGCACCACCGAGCCATCCACCAGACCGCCACCGAGCACCCGGTCGAGCTCGCCGGAAGCGGTGGAAAAGCGCGGAATTTCCTCGACACTGACTTCAGCCAGGGTTTTGATATTGGCTTTGTCGCCGGCCCAACCAGTGCGCCCGCTGGGCGTGGCACCCTCCACCACGGTTTCGACCAAGGTATTCCAGGCGCCGCACTCACCACACTGTCCTGCCCATTTGGGAAAGGTGGCGCCGCACTCGGTGCAGCCATACATGCGTTTTGCCTTGGCCATTGCGATCAATCCTGCCGCTGAACGAAGGCTGGAACGATACCGAACAACTGGATAAATTTACAGACCACAGCCACTCTGCCCGGAATGCACATATGCAGATCCAACTGCTACCCACCAGCGCCGAACAGCTGCCGCTACTGGCCAACCTCTACCAGTTCTACGCCTACGAAAGCTCGGACTGGGAGCAGGAAGACGTGGAGACGGACGGTCGCTTCTACATCCACCAACCCCACCTGCAGCGCTATTGGCAGGAGCCGGGCTGGAGTGCGCAACTGATACTGGTCGACGGCTTCATTGCCGGCTTCCTGCTGATCGAACAGAGCGAGTTACCCGGTCTTGATGTGCCGGAATTCGCCGACCTGTTCATCCTGAAAAAGTATCGTCGCCAGGGCATCGGTCGCGCCCTGGTACAGCAGGTAATGGGCGATGGCAGACCCTGGCTACTGCGTTTCTACCGTCAGGATGAGCTGGCCTGTGCCTTCTGGCAGCAGCTGCTGAACGAATGGCCCAGGCCGGCGCGCCCGGTGTGGACAGAAGAAGAGGCGGACGGGCTGCTCACTTATCTGATCAACCCGCCCGTGCATTGAGGCCTTTCGGCTCCGATGGCGAAGTCAAGATGAGATCCGGGAAGGCCGGTGCGCACGGCGCACCCTACCGCTAGCGATCTCGTAGGGTGCGCCGTGCCTGCCGCATTTTCCGGGCATCAACCCCGACAGCCATTGCCACAACCGCAGCACTGACCTGCAGCGCGTTTGAGCTGGCGCGCCAGTTCGTCCTTGATCGCTACACGATGGAGTTTCAGTGCGCTGAGGGTAACGTCATCGAGCAACTCGATACCGTCCTCTATACGGCAGATGCGCTTGTCCAGCGCTTCGTACTCTTCGGCCTGACGAGAGAACTGTTCATCGCTCTGCCGCAGACGCTGCAGTTCGTTGCGCAGTTCGGGGAAATCATGAACCAGCGGATGGTGGTCGACGTGCATGAGGAAGCCTCTGACAGGGAAGATGGCTCCAGCCTAGCGCTGCACGTCGACCGTTCATTTGATCCGGATCAAGCACTGCCCGCCTTGCGCAGCAGATCGGCGATCTCGTCCTTGAGACCCACACGCTGCAGTTTGAGCCCCTGCAAGGTCAGGTCGTCGGCAGCTTCGCGACCGTCCTCTATTTCGTAGATGCGCTTGTCCAGCGCTTCATATTCGCCAGCCAGGCGAGGGAAGTGCGGATGACTTTGCATCAGCTTGCGCATGACGTCGCCTTGCTGAGGAAATTCGCGGGTCAACGGATGATGTTCAAGCGGCATGGAGGACCTCCCCAGATAGTGTCCCTTTAGCCTAGTCGAAGCCTGGCTACGTGCAGGCAGCTAAACATCGGCAGAGCAGACGCCGGGCAGCAAACGCCAACCGCGCCAGCATGACGAAATGAAATGTTGCAGCTTTTCTGCTGTTTTCCGCTGCGCTTGCGCTAGATTGGCCGGCCATTGGCCACTCATCCCTCTACATGACACTCCTGATAGCGTTCGCTGTCCTCTCCATTCTGGTTTCGTTCATCTGTTCCATCCTCGAAGCCGCCCTGCTCTCCCTCACGCCCAGTTACATCGCTCAGCAGAAGGTTGCAAAACCGCAGCTGTACGAAAGGTTGAAAGAGCTCAAAGACAAGATCGACCAGCCGCTGGCGGCCATCCTGACCCTCAATACCGTGGCGCATACCGTTGGTGCGACTGGTGTCGGTGCACAGGTGGCGATCGTCTTCGGCGACGGTTATCTGGGCATCGCCTCGGCGGTCATGACCCTGCTGATTCTGGTGCTTTCGGAGATTCTGCCGAAGACCATCGGTGCCCGTTACTGGCGCGCCCTGGCGCCCTTCCTGCCCAGCCTGCTGCGGGCGATGATCCTGCTGCTCAAGCCGTTCATCGTCATGTCGGACCTGATCATGCGCCTGTTCGGCGGCAAGGAGCCGGAGCACGACATTCGCCAGGAGATCAAGGCGCTGACCCTGCTTGGCCGCGAAGTGGGCAAGCTCGACGAAGACGAGCAGCGGGTGATCAGCAACATCCTCGATCTGCACGAGATCCGTCTGCGCGACATCATGACGCCACGCATCGTCTGCGAATCCGCCGCACCGGATGAATCGATCGCCGCGTTCAAGGCACGTGCCCGCGAGAGCCAGTTCTCCCGTTACCCGGTGATCGGCGAGGACGAGTCGCCGCTGGGCGTGGTGTTCCGTTATGACGCTCTGGCGGCCGAGAACGATGGCGAACCGATCACCCAGATCATGAAGCCGATCAAGGTCGTGCCGGACAGCATGAACGTGGAAAACCTGATGACCCTGCTCATGCAGGAGCGCCAGCACATGTGCCTGGTGTACGACGAGTTCGGTAGCTGGCACGGCCTGGTGACACTGGAAGACATCATGGAAACCATCATCGGCAAGCCGATTCTCGACGAGACCGACGATATCCCCAACATGCGCCGCTTCGCCAAGCGCCGTTGGGAACATCGACTCAAGGCGATCCGCGAAGACTGATCACCAGTAGTTCTCCACCGCCACCTGACCCGGCCGCCGGGTCAGGCTCAGATTCAGACCGCGCACCTTCAGGCGCTGACGAATGTCGTCGATCATCTGCGGGTTGCCGCAGATCATCACTCGCGAATGCTCGGGCGTCAGCTCAAGCCCGGCGGCGCGCTCCAGCTCACCGTTGTCGAGCAGATCGGTGATACGCGCATTCAGGCAATTCGGCGCCTGCTCGCGGGTGACCACCGGCAGGTAGGTGAGCTTGTGAGCGAATTCGGCCAGGTGTTCCAGCTCGGCGAAGCTTCGGATCAGCGGCTGATAGGCCAGCTCGGCGAAGCTGCGCGCGCTGTACACCAGCACGATACGCTCGAAGCGCTGCCACACCTCGAAGTCCTGCAGGATCGACAAAAACGGTGCGATGCCAGTGCCGCTACCCAGCAGCCAGAGATCACGGCCGTCGACGAAGCGGTCAAGGGTCAGGTAGCCGGTCGCCATCTTCTCCACCAGCAAGCTGTCGCCCACGCGCAGTCGACTCAGCTCACTGGTGAATTCGCCGCCCGGTACCACGATGGAGAAGAACTCGAGAAACTCGTCATGCGGTGCGGACACCAGCGAATAAGCGCGCCAGACCACGCTGCCATCGGCTTTCTCCACGCCCAGGCGCACGAACTGCCCGGCGCGGAAACGAAAGCTCGCATCGCGGGAGGTGCGCAGGGTGAACAGACTCGGCGTCAGGCTGTGTACCTCGAGCAGCGTCTGACGGGTGAACTTGTCTTCGCTGACGGTCATAATCGCCCCCTTCATTGAATACCTGTCCAGTCTGGCGCAATCGGCCAGCGACAAACACCGAAGGTTTGCATGCCTACTCTCGAAACTCCCTTCGCCAGCCTCGAACTGCAGCGTCAGCCGCACCAGGCGAACGAGCCGCTACAAGCCTTCGATGCCGCCGACGAATACCTGCTGGGTCATCTTCATGAGCAAGGCATCGAGGCAGGCAGCCGCGTGCTGGTGCTCAACGACAGCTTCGGCGCCCTCACCTGCTCGCTGGCCGGGCACTGCCAGGTGACCAGCAGCGGCGATTCGCACCTGGGCTTTCTCGCCCTGCAGAAGAATCTCGCCAGTAACGGCCTGGGTGGCGAGACGGTGACCTTTCTGCCGAGCTGCGAAACTCCGCAAGGGCCATTCGACTGGGTGCTGATTCGCGTGCCCAAGACCCTGGCGCTGCTGGAAGAGCAACTGATTCGCCTGCACGGCCAGTTGGCGCCGGGCGCACGCGTGGTCGCAGGGGCGATGATCAAGCACCTGCCACGAGCCGCCGGTGATCTGCTGGAGCAATACATCGGCCCCGTGCAGGCTTCGCTGGCGGTTAAAAAAGCCCGCCTGCTGGTCGCCACGCCTGAAGCCAAGGCAATGCCGCACTCGCCCTACCCGACCCACTACCTCCTGGATAAACCGACGCTGGAGCTGGTCAACCACGCGAACGTGTTCTGTCGCGACGGCCTGGATATCGGCACCCGCGCCTTTCTTCCGCATCTGCCGCGCCACCTCGGGCGCGTGCGCGTCGCCGATCTCGGTTGTGGCAACGGCGTGCTCGGCATCGCCTACGCCCTGGGTAGCCCGCAGGCGGAGCTGACGCTGGTGGACGAGTCCTATATGGCCGTGCAATCGGCACAGGAAAACTGGCGCGCGGCACTCGGTGAGCGACCAGTGACCATACGCGCTGGCGACGGTCTGGCCGAACAGCCCGCCGACTCGCTGGATATGGTGCTGTGCAACCCGCCCTTCCACCAGCAGCAGGTGGTCGGCGACTTCCTTGCCTGGCGCATGTTCCAGCAAGCCCGCGCGGCGCTGGTCACCGGTGGTGAACTGTGGATCGTCGGCAACCGCCACCTGGGCTACCACGCCAAGCTGGCGCGCCTGTTCCGTGGCGTCGAGCAGGTGGCGGCCAATCCAAAATTCGTGGTGCTCAAGGCGAGAAAGTGACCCGTTGATTGTAACGGCCGAAAAGTATCACTAAAGTGGCACTTTCATCTGCGCAGCGGGCACCGTCCATGAAAGTCGAGCTGGTAACCAACCTGAAGCGACAAGCCACCAAGATTCTGGCCGACCTTCACGAGTCCAAAGAGCCCGTACTGATCACCGAGCATGGAGTGCCCTCGGCTTATCTGGTGGATGTCGATGACTACCAGTTCATGCAGAAGCGTCTCGCCCTTCTGGATGCCCTGGCTCGCGGTGAACGTGCCGTTATCGAGGGCAACACCCTGAACCATGAGCAGGCCAGGGAAAGGCTGAGCAAATGGCTGAAATAGTCTGGACGAACACCGCCCTCGAGCAGCTCGACGATCTCGCGCACTACATCTCCCTCGACAAACCGGATGCCGCGCGAGCACTAGTCAGAAGAGTCGTTGAAACAGTCTCACGGTTAGTGGATTTCCCCCTCTCGGGCCGCGTTCCTGATGAGCTTCCACACTCGGTGTACCGCGAAATCGTCGTCCCACCCTGCCGAATTTTCTACCGCTATACAGACACAACAGTTTTCATCATCCACATCATGCGAGAGGAGCGCGTGCTGCGCGCCCAGATGCTCGAGTGATCGTCATAACGTCAGGGTAAAGCGCGACAACAACGCGCCCGGCAAGGCCATCGAGCCCGTCTGCCTGGCGCCGTAAGTGCCGCCTGGCAGCAGCAGCTCAGGTTCGCGGGTCAACGCCTCCAGTTGCGGGCCGAGGAAGTCGAACAGCGAGTCATCGAAACGCATGGTGTCCACCGGCGCCTGGATCTGCCCATCCTCGACCCAGAAGGTGGCGAAGCGGGTCATGCCGGTCAGGCGCGCGGCGGGCAGGTCGGAGAAATTGCCGTACCACAGGTTGCCGATATACAGCCCGGTGCCGAGCCGTTGCAGCACGTCGTGCTCGTCCAACTCACCGCCTCGCATGTGCAAGGACAGCGGATATTCGCCACTGCACGCACCATTTGCGATCAACCCGTACTCGGCGGCACTGCGCGAGCTGATCAGGCGTTCGCCAGGTCGCCCCTGGCTGATCAGGCGCAGCGGCTGGCGTGGCCCTTCGGACGTGAAAGCCGGCGCCAAGCCACCCTCGATGCGTTCGTCCATCGTCAGCAACGGGCTGAGCTCGGCCTTACCGTTGAACAGACGCTGCAACGGGCTGCCACCTGACGCCAGCGCCTGGGCGCCGAAGCCCCAGCAGCACAGGCTGACCAACTCTTCCAGCGCAGCCGGCGCCAGATAGGCGCGATAGGCCCCTGGCTGCAGCACCTTGGCCGGTCGACCGAGAAACTCCAGCTGTTGCCGTGCACGCCCCAGCTTGTGAGCGAACGCCTGGGCGTCCCACTGCTCGCCGGCATAAGCGCTTTTCACTGCCTGGCCGTTGCCGTGAAAGAGGCTGAACTCCAAGTTGAAACTGCTCGCGGCGTACCAGCCGAACGCGCCCCAGGAACTGGCGAAGCCCTGGTACTGCGGCCCGACGGCCAGAAAGCCGACCAGATCCAGGCCAGCCGCCGCCGCGACGATCTGCTGCGCCATGGCCGCGCCATCCAGCCGCCCCGCCTCGCCCACCGACTCGCTGCGCCAGGCCTCACGATTCAAGCGCAGATAAGGGTCGTCACTCAAGGTTGGTAGCACGCCACGCAGGCGCTGCACTATCTGCTGCAGGCGCTGCAAATCCTCGTCGAGCACGCCACTGAGCGCCAGTTTGCTTTCGGCATGGCGCTGCCCCTGGTACAGCGACAGGGTGACGTACACCTGCTGCACCTGCCCGGCCTGACGCACCTGACCCTGGTTGAAACGGATGAAGCTGGACACCTCGGCGCCGTAGGCCAGGGTAAAACCCTCCTCGCCCACGACCTGCTCCTGCAGGTGCTCCAGCAACGCACTGAAATGCTGACGTGCATCCATCAGGCAGCCCCTCCGAAAACGTCGATATCGGCGAAGACGCAGGCCGGCGAGGCATGCCCGACACGGATCACCTGGTTGGGTTCGCCCTTGCCGCAATAGGGCGTGCCCATCACCTCGAAGGTGCTGGCGTCGCCTACCGCGCGCAGGTTGCGCCAGAACCTCGAACTGATGCCGCGGTAATTGGGGTTCTTCACCACGCCCTTGAGTTCGCCGTTTTCGATCAACTGGCCCCATTCGCAGCCGAACTGGAATTTGTTGCGCGCATCGTCAATCGACCAGGAGCGGTTGTTGCTCATCAGGATGCCGCGCTCGATACCGCCGATCAGCTCAGCCTGGGTCTTGTCACCCGGCTCCAGATTGAGATTGGCCATGCGGTCGATGGGCGGCCGGTTCCAGTTGCACGCACGGCTGTTGGCCACACCCGGCAGGCCACTGCGCCACTGCGACAGCGCACCGCCGAGCGGGCGCTGGAGGATGCCATCGCGGATCAGGTAATGGCGCTGCGCCGGAGTGCCGTCGTCATCATGGCTGTAGCTGGCCAGCTCGCCTGGCACGCCCGGATCGAAGGTCACGTTGAGCAGCGACGAGCCATATGGGTAATGACCGAAATCTTCCTGGCGAATGAAACTGGTGCCGGCGAAGTTGCGTTCGTCACCGAGGATGCGGTCCAGCTCCAGTGGATGGCCGATGGACTCGTGGATCTGCAGGATCATCTGGTCCGGCATCAGCAGCAGGTCACGCGAACCGTTCGGGGTGTTGGGCGCCAGCAGCAGTTGCAATGCCTCGTCGGCAATGCGCTCGGCGCTGCCGATCACGCCCAACTGCTGCAGCACCTCGGCACCGCCCTGCCGCGCCAGATGAGTGCCGCCGAAACTGCGGCTCTGGCTGTCATACTCGTCGCTGGCGGTGACGCCCACCTGCGGAAAGACGTAGCGCTGTGCACGGCGCAGGCAGGCACCCGCGCTGTTGAGGTAGATCTGCTCATGGCAGGTGAAGGTCAGACCAACGTGACTGTCGACCAGGCGCGTATCCAGTGGAATCCGCGCCGACTCCGCCATCAGCAACTCGAACCAGTGGGCGGCGCCCGCAAGCAGCTGCTCGTAGCCTGGCATCACATCGTCGCTTTGCTCGGCGGGGTACGGCAGGCTGGCGAGGTCGAGCAGGTTGTGCCCGGCCAACGTGCGTGCCATCTGCTCGGCGCGCTCCAGCGCAGCCTGCAAGCCGGCCTGGCTGAGATCGCTGGTAGCCGCATAGGCTTCGACACCGGCGATACGCACGGTGAGCATGGCGCCGACATCGTCGACGAAGGACGGCGCCTGCGCCACACGCCGCCGCACCCAATAGGACTCCCGGCTCTCGCGCACATGGCGCAGCGACCAGAAATCCGCGCTGCTTTTCAGCCCGGCGAAGCGGCGTTGCAGGGTATCGCTGAGGGCGAACATCGGGCCTCCGTGGCTGGCGAAGAAAGGAGGCCAGTATGGGAACAAGCACGCGCCGGGATCAACCGCCGACCGGCAAGCAAAAGCCAGACGCCGCCCAGCCCCCGATCAGAAATCGACCGTGGCCGAGACCTTGAAGGTACGCGGCGCGCCCTGGGTCAGGTAGCCACCATTGGCCGAGGCCCAGTAGTTCTCGTCGGCGACGTTCTCCACTATCGCGTTGAAGGTCACGGCGCGCTGGTCCAGACGAGTCTTGTAGCGCGCGCCCAGATCGACGCGGGTCCAGGCCGGGATGCTGTAGTCATTGGCGGTATCGACATACTGACCACCGGTGCGCAACAGCAGGCCATTGAGGCTCAGCCCCGGCACGCCCGGCACATCCCAGTCGGCGCCGACATTGAACTGGAATTCGGGCACCCCGACGGCCTGGTTGCCATCGTTGGCACCACCGACCGTGCCGCGCAGCTCGGCTTCGGTCCAGGTCGCCCCGCCCAACAGGCGTAACCCGCTGAGCGGCTCGCCGAACAGGCTCAGCTCGACACCGCGGTTACGCTGCTCGGCATCCACGCCGTAGTTGCCACTGCCGTCGAGCACACCTTGCGGCTGCTCGATACGGAAGACACTCAGGTTGCCCCCGAAGCGCCCCCAGTCGAGCTTCACCCCCACCTCGGTCTGCTTGGAGCGATATGGCGCGAACATCGTCCCGCGATTGTTCGCAGCATTGGGCGCGGTCGGCCCCTGCTGCAGCGACTCCACACGGTTGGCATAGAGCGAGAGGTATTCGGTGGGTTTGATCACCAGGCCATAGGCGGGCGTGGTGATGCTGTCCTGGTAGTTGGAGGTACGGGCGCCACTGGCCGCGCTCCAGGCGTCGGCGCCAATGGTCTGCCGGCGCAGGCCAAGCGTCAGCAGCACACGATCATCGACAAAACCCAGGGTGTCGGAGACGGCCAGGCTTTTGTTCTGCACCTTGGCGGTGGTATCCGGGTCATGCAGATCGCCGGAGACGCTGGTGGCGGGCGGCTCTGCAATCGGCAGCGCTTCGTACAAGTTGCCATTGCCACGGCTACCAGCGGCGGTGGACTCGAAGGCGTTACGCTTTTCCTGCCAGATGCCGTTGGCCGCCAGATTGACCTTGTGGCTGACCGGGCCGGTCTGCAAGTCTCCGCGCAGCCCCGTGGCCAGGCTCAGGGTTTCCTGATCGAGCGGCGAATACAGGCGGCCGATGCGGGCCGCGCCATCGGCGCCATAGACGTAGTTGGAGGCGTACACACCGTTTTCCCGCGTGTACTTGCCGCCGCCAATGAGGTAGGCGGTCCAGGACGGCGACAGATCATACTCGGCGCTGAACATGCCATAGCTGTCTTCCAACTGCGACCAACTCCAGGGCTGGGCATAGTTATGCGTAGAGTCAGGCGCCGAAGGCACCTTGCCATTCAAGGTTGAGGTGACCCCCGTCGTGGTCAGGTAGACAACTGAACGCCCCTCGTTGACGCGCTGCTTCTGGTAGCCAAGATCGGCTGCCAGGCGCAGGCGCTCACCACGGTAGTCCAGGGCAACGGTGGCCAGGCTGAAGCGCGAATGCTCGTCGTCGATGCCCGTCTCGCCCTCACGCTGCGCCAGGTTGACCCGCACACCGAAGCGGTTGTCCTCGCCGAAGCGACGCCCCAGATCGAGATGCCCGCCCACGCGACTGTCGTTGGCGTAGTCCAGGGTGAAGCTGCGGGTCGGGGTGTCCTCGGCGCGTTTGGAGACCACGTTGATCGCCCCGCCGACGCCGCTGCCGCCAGGCGCCACGCCATTGATGAAGGCGTTGGCGCCCTTGAATACCTCGACGCGCTCGACCGACTCGGTGGAAATGATCTGCCGCGGCAATATCCCGTACAGACCGTTGAAGGCGATGTCGTCGCTGTACAACTGGAAGCCGCGAACGACGAAGACCTGCGAGAAGTTACCGAAGCCGTAGGACTGGCGCACACCCGGATCGCTGGCCAGCACGTCGGCCAGGGTCTGCGCCTGACGCGTTTCGATCAGCTCGGAGGTGTAGCTGGAAAAGGCGAAGGGCACGTCCTGCATGTCCTGGTTGCCCAGCAGGCCGATGTTCGCGCCGCGCGCCACCTGACCGCCGGCATAGCTGGCCGGCAGGTCGCGGCGACCATCGAGCTGAGCGCTGACGGTGGTAGCACCCAGCTCCAGCACATCGCTGTTATCAGGACGCGGGATCAGCGTGACGGTGCCGTCGGCGCCGATACTGAAGGTCAGGCCGCTGCCCTGCAGCAACTGCTGCAGCCCTTCGCCGACGGAATAATCCCCCTTGAGTGCCTGGCGACCACTGATCCCGCGAGTCAGGCTGGCATCGTAGAGCAGGCGGATGCCGGCCTGCTCGGCGAAATCGGTGAGCGCCGAATCCAGAGGCTGGGCCGGGATGTCGAGCTCGACGGCCTGCACCTGCGCTGCAGCGAGGCCGAGGGAAAGCGCGATCAACGTCGGGAAGAAGGGAATCGAACGCATACGGATATCCTGTGTTCTGCTGGCCATTCATGCGAAAAAGTCGCATTTGCAGAAACAGAAGACGAAGGTAATTCGCATTCCTGAACCGGCGCTGCAAATATTCTCGAAAAAATATTTGCCGCACCCAGTCTTAGCCCGGATGCAATCCGGGGCGTGGTGCACGTCCGGCAGTTGTCAGATTGGAAGATCAGCCGTCGGACGACACCAGCAGCACGCCCGGCAAGTGGGTCAGCTTGACCGGCAGAGCGGTCTCGATGGCGCGCAGTAAGGCCTGTGGATCATCCAGAGCGAATACGCCGGTGACCTTCAGCTCACGCGCCGCTGCATCGAGAAACAGCACCTGCTGTGCCTGCTGGCGCTGCAGCTCCTCGAACACTTCGGGCAACGGGCGATCACGGAATACCAGCCGCCCCCGTTGCCAGGCCAAAGCCCGCGCGGCATCCAGTGGCTGCAGTGATTGCAGACGACCACCACGCCAGGCGATCTGCTCACCAGCCTGCACGGCTCGCTCGGTACCCTCGCTGTCACTAACCTGCACATGCCCTTCGCTGACCGCCAGCAAGACCTGATCCCCCAGCAGGTTGACGTCGAACCGAGTACCGGTGACGCGAATGCGCGCCTCACCGGCCTCGATCACGAAGGGGTGGTTGGTATCGGCCGCTACCTGAAAATCGACCTGACCGCGATACAGACGCACTCGGCGCTGACCGTCTGCATCGGCGTTCCAGTCAAGAGCGGTGGTGCCATTGAGCTGCAACCGCGAGCCATCCTCCAGCGTCACCTCGCGGATTTCTCCGGCCTGAGTACGTACATCGGCATGCCAGCCTGGCGGCGCCAGCCACAGCGCCAGCAGCAGGCAGGCCGCGCTGGCCAGTGGCAGCGGCCAGTGCCGCCTACGCCTGGGCATGGCCTGCACCACGGCAGCCGGCCGCTCGACCTGGCCGAGCAGCGCCCACAGACGCTCCGCCTCGGCCAGAGCACTGGCGTGCTCGGCACTGGCCTGGCGCCAGCGCTCGACCGCCGCGCGATCGGCGGCACTGGCTCGCCCGGAATTCAGCAGCACCAGCCACTCCCGGGCCTGGCTGCGCAAATCTGCCTCAGCGGTCATCCATGCGTTCCTGGCAATATTCGAGGGCCTTGAGGATATAACGTCCGGCCATGCTTTCCGAGACGCCCAGACGCTCGCCGATCTCACGCTGAGTCAGCCCGTCCAGGCGATTCCACAACAGCGCCTGGCGCAGGTGTTCGGGCAACTCATGCATCAGGATCTGCAGGCGAGCCAGACGGCGGCTGTCCTCGATGGCGCGTTCGGGTTCGGGGAGTTCGCTTTCCAGCGCATCGTCGAGCGGTGCCGACTGCGGACGAACCTGCTGCTGGCGATGATGGTCGATGAGCAGGTTGCGAGCGATGCGGTAGAGAAAGGCGCGCACGTTGCCGATCTCCTCGGTCCGGCGCCCTTGCAAGCGCAGCCAGGTTTCCTGGCGCAGGTCGGCGGCGAGCTCGCTGCAGCGTGTCTGCCGGGTGAAGAAGCGCAGCAGCTCCGAGGAATGGCGCCGGAACAGTTCTTCAGGAGGCAGTGGATCGACAGGCAGGGACACGCAGAGTTCTCGGTGCCGGGAAAGCCCGAGAAAATATTACAAACGCAAATGATTTTCAAATATATCCACTCGACCCAATCGGCCGAATGGAAGTTGGCTGGATCGCCGGGCTCAGCCCGGCGTCCCCAACCCCGCCGCGCTCATGAACTGGCGCAACAGCCAGGCCACGATACCCAGGGCGGTGACGCTGCAGGCCCAGATCAGCACCAGCCAACCCAGACGCTGCCACAGCGGTTTCTTCTCTTCGGTTTCGGTCATGACCGTCTCCTAAGAACCTGATTCAAAGCCTCGCGAGCTAGAGCCATGCAAGGCGCAACGTTAGTAACAGCCTCCGGCTGGTCAAAGCAGGCGAGGACCGGTCGGAGTCGCGTTCGACTGTACAAGTGGTACATGAGCAGGCCGAGCCTGCTTTTAACGCCGCAGGGCCGACGCGCAGCAGGCTTTGGACAGGTTCTCAGTGGTAGCCATCATCCACCGTCACCTTGCCGCGAAACACGTAATAGCTCCAGGCGGTGTACATGAGGATGAAGGGGATGATGAACAACGCGCCCACCAGCATGAAGCCCTGGCTCTGCGGCGGTGCGGCGGCTTCCCAGATACTGATCGACGGCGGGATCACGTTCGGCCACAGGCTGATGCCCAGACCGCTGTAGCCAAGGAAGATCAGCGCCAGGGTGAGCAGGAACGGCGAGTAGTTGGCGTTGCTGACCACGGCCCGCAGCAGCGCCCAGGTGCACAGCAGCACCAGCACCGGTACCGGCATGAACCAGAACAGGTTGGGCAGGCTGAACCAGCGCTCGGCAATATCCGGGTGGGCAAATGGCGTCCACAGGCTGACGATGCCGGTCACTCCCAGTACCACGAATACCAGCGGACGCCCCAGATCATGCATCTGCTGTTGCAGGCGACCTTCGGTCTTCATGATCAGCCAGGTGCAACCGAGCAACGCGTAGGCGGCGATCAGCGCCAGGCCGCAGAACACCGAGAATGGCGTCAGCCAGTCGAACGCACCGCCGGCGAAGCTGCGATTGACCACCTCGAAACCATCGATATAGGCACCCAGTGCCACGCCCTGAAAGAAGGTGGCAGTCAGCGAGCCGCCAATGAAGGCCTTGTCCCACAGATGGCGCTTGGCGGCCTTGGCCTTGAAGCGAAACTCGAAGGCCACACCACGGAAGATCAGCCCCAGCAACATCAGGATCAGCGGCAGATACAACGCATCCAGCACCACCGAGTAGGCCAGCGGGAAGGCGCCGAACAAGGCCGCACCACCGAGTACCAGCCAGGTCTCGTTGCCGTCCCAGACCGGCGCGACGGTGTTCATCATCACATCGCGCTCGCCCTCGTCACGAACGAAGGGAAAGAGGATGCCGATGCCCAGATCGAAGCCGTCCATCACCACATACATCATCACACCGAAGGCGATGATCACCGCCCAGATCAGCGGAAGGTCGATACCCATGTTCAGCTCCTCTCCGGCAAGGTGTCGGTTTCGCCATCTTCCAGGCCTTCTTCGGCAGCAGACAGCGGACGCGCTGGCGTACGCGGCTGGCCGGGCCCACCCTCGGACGTTTCCTTGCCCTCGTCGATCTTCGGCCCCTTGCGCACCAGGCGCAGCATGTAGCCGATACCCGCACCGAACAGCACGAAATAGACCACCACGAACAGCACCAGGGTGAAACCCAGCTGCGTCGCGCTATGCCCGGACGAAGCATCGGCGGTACGCATCAGACCATGGACGATCCACGGCTGGCGGCCGATCTCTGTGGTGTACCAGCCCGCGAGGATGGCGATGATCCCGCTCGGGCCCATCCACACGGCCAGGTGCAGGAACGGACGGCAGGTATACAGCCGCTCGCCCCGACGCAACCAGGTACCCCAGAGTCCGACGAAGATCATCATCAGGCCCATGGCGACCATGATGCGGAAGGTCCAGAAGACGATAGTGGAATTGGCCCGGTCCTCCGGCGGGAAGTCCTTCAGCGCGGGCACCTGCTTGTCCAGGCTATGAGTGAGGATCAGGCTGCCTAGCGCGGGGATCTCCACCTTGAAGCGGGTTTCCTCGCGCTCCATGTCCGGCCAGCCGAACAGAATCAGCGGCGTCGGCTCGTCGCCGACATTTTCCCAGTGGCCTTCGATGGCAGCGATCTTCGCCGGCTGGTACTTGAGCGTATTGAGGCCGTGCAGGTCGCCGATGAAGGCCTGCACCGGCGCCACCAGCAGGGCCATCCACAGCGCCATCGACAGCATCTTGCGGATTGCCGGGTTGTCACGCCCGCGCAGCAGGTGCCAGGCCGCCGAAGCACCGACGAAGAAAGCGGTGGCGAGGAACGCCGCCGTGGCCATGTGCGCCAGGCGATAGGGGAACGACGGGTTGAACACCACGGCGAACCAATCCACCGGAATTACCCGTCCGTCGATGATCTCGAAGCCCTGCGGCGTATGCATCCAGCTGTTGGAAGCGAGGATCCAGAAGGTCGAGATCAGCGTGCCGATGGCCACCATCACCGTGGAGAAGAAGTGCAGGCCCGGCCCGACGCGATTCCAGCCGAACAACATGACGCCGAGGAAGCCCGCTTCGAGGAAGAACGCGGTGAGCACCTCGTAGGTCAGCAGCGGCCCGGTGACCGCCCCGGCAAAGTCGGAGAAGGCGCTCCAGTTGGTGCCGAACTGATAGGCCATGACCAGGCCGGAGACCACGCCCATGCCGAAGTTGACCGCGAAGATCTTCGACCAGAAGTGGTAAAGGTCGCGGTACAGCGTATTGCCGGTCTTCAACCACAGACCTTCGAGCACCGCCAGGTAGCTGGCCAGACCGATGGTGATGGCCGGAAAGACGATGTGGAAGGAAATGGTGAAGGCAAACTGGATTCGGGCGAGATCAAGCGCCTCTAGGCCGAACATGTCACATCCTCATTCAGGGTTATTTCGGCCCCAGCACGCAAAGCCGATCCATAGACTCCAGGTCTTGGAGTCAAACGAGCTGAAATTGTTCTTATGGAAGTGGTATGCAGCCGAGAAGCTGCTGAGTAAAGCGCGAAAAGGCGTATTGATCTGGATCAATGCGCACTAAAAGACTAGCCGCTAAAGGCCCAACTGGCGCTGTGGTGATTTGCCGCGCGACAGGCCACCGCAGCGTTCACCGAAACAGCACGCTGCGAGCGCTTGTCGCGGCTGAAGCCCCTCCCACAGCCAGGCGGCGCGCAAAAAAAGAGCGGCCACGCATCACACGGGCCGCTCGAATCACGGAGTTGCTTACATCGAATGATCGCGATGACTTGCGACCACCCGTATTGGATTACCGCTCGAGGATTGCGGTCACACCCTGACCACCGGCCGCGCAGATGGAAATCAGGCCGCGCCCCTCGCCGGCCACCGCCAGCAGCTTGGCCAGGTTGGCGACAATGCGTCCGCCAGTGGCTGCGAATGGGTGGCCGGCAGCCAGCGAGCTGCCCTTGACGTTCATCTTGCTGCGGTCGATGGAGCCCAGCGCGGCGTCCAGGCCCAGGCGCTCCTTGCAGTACTCGGCATCCTCCCAGGCCTTGAGCGTACACAGCACCTGGGCGGCGAAGGCCTCGTGGATCTCGTAGTAGTCAAAATCCTGCAGGGTCAGGCCATTGCGCGCCAGCAGACGCGGTACCGCGTACACCGGCGCCATCAGCAGGCCCTCTTTGCCCTGGACGAAATCCACTGCCGCCGCCTCGCCATCGCGCAGATAGGCCAGCACCGGCAGACCACGGGCCTTGGCCCATTCCTCGCTGGCCAGCAGCACCAGCGAGGCGCCATCGGTCAGCGGCGTGGAGTTGGCCGGGGTCAGCGTGCCACGCGGACCACGTTCGAAGCAGGGCTTGAGGGTCGCAAGCTTCTCCGCGCTGATGTCCGGGCGCAGGTTCTGGTCGCGGGTCAGGCCGAGAAACGGCGTCATCAGGTCATCGTGCCAACCTTCGGCGTAGGACGCCGCGAGCTTCTGGTGACTGGCCAGTGCCAGCTGATCCTGCTCGTCACGCGGGATGGCCCAGCGCTGCGCCATCAACTCGCAGTGCTCGCCCATCGACAATCCGGTACGCGGCTCGCCGTTGCGCGGAATGTGCGGTGCCAAGTGGCGCGGGCGAATCTTCAGCAGACTCTTGATCTTGTCACCGGTGCTCTTGCCGCGGTTGGCCTCCAGCAGAATCTGCCGCAGCCCCTCGTTGACGCCGATGGGTGCGTCGGAGGTGGTGTCAACGCCGCCGGCGATGCCGCAGTCGATCTGCCCGAGGGCGATCTTGTTGGCCACCAGAATCGCTGCTTCCAGACCAGTACCGCAGGCCTGCTGCAGGTCGTAGGCCGGGGTCTCCGGCGCCAGGCGCGAGCCCAACACGCACTCACGGGTCAGGTTGAAGTCCCGCGAGTGCTTGAGTACGGCACCGGCCACTACCTCGCCGAGGCGCTCACCATGCAGATTGAAGCGCTCCACCAGCCCTTCGAGGGCGCTGGTCAGCATCTCCTGATTGCTTGCCCTGGCGTAGACGGTGTTGGAACGGGCGAACGGGATACGGTTGCCGCCTACGATGGCGACCCGGCGCAACTGGGTCATGGGGACTCCTTGCTGGTCGAGAAATCGAAGAAACCTGTGGCGAACTATTGCCCGTCCGCCAGTTCCCAGAAACATGAGACGTAGAATCTGTTCACGATCTCGCGAGCTAGAGCCATACAAGGCGCTACGTCAGTAACAGCCTCCGGCTGGTCAAAACAGGCGAGGAGCGCTCGGAGTCGCGCTCGACTTTACGAGCTGTAAATGAGCAGTACTCGCTTTGCTCGCCCTCCGGGCCGCGCTTAAGCGCGTTAGCCGCAAGCGGCTTGCCGAGGCTGTTTTTAACGCAGTAGGGCCGACGCGCAGCAGATCGTGAATAGGTTCTGACACTGTAGCCTTGTGTCTGCACAGGCTAAACCTCAAACAGGTGCGAACATTGGCCGCCTTGCCGGCATGTGAGGCAACAGAGTCAATTGCGCTTTGCCAACTGCCGCGTACAGTGACACGACTTTCGATTCGCCCGCAGGAGCCCTTCATGTCCGATCGTTACCTCGCTTTCGCCAACTCCTCCACCGGCCGCCGCCTGGTTGGCGCCCTCGGCCTGCCGGCGCCTGTGCGCCTGGAACGCTGGATGGCTGGCCGCGTGCGACCGGTGGACGGCGCCCTGCTGCTCGGTGGTGAAGGCGAACTGCTCCAGGCCGTGGTGCCCTTCGCCAACAAGCTCACCGATCAATTGTTCTCAGCTCGCGACGGCCAGCTCGATCTGCCCCGCTGGACCGCCGAGCACGGCCCCAAACTCAAGGCACTGGTATTCGACGCCAGCCACCTGACCCGTTTCGAGCAACTGATCGAGCTGCGCGACTTCTTCCAGCCCACCTTCAAGGGGTTGGCCAATAGCCCTCGAGTGGTGGTGCTGGGGCGTGCACCCGAATCACTCAAAGACCCGGTCGCCGCCAGCGTGCAGCGTTCACTGGAAGGTTTTACCCGCTCGCTGGGCAAGGAAATCCGTCGCGGTGGCAACGTGCAATTGCTCTATATCGGCAAGGGTGGCGAGCAGCAACTGGAAGGCGCGCTGCGCTTCTTCCTCTCGCCCAAGAGTGCCTACGTCTCCGGTCAGGTGCTGCATCTCGGCGCCTGCGGCGAACAGGTCAAGGACTGGACACGCCCATTGGCTGGCAAGAAGGCGCTGGTCACTGGCGCCTCACGCGGCATCGGTGCCGCCATCGCAGAAGTGCTCGCCCGTGACGGCGCCGAGGTCGTGCTGCTCGATGTGCCACAGGCTGCCGATGCGCTGCAGGCGCTGGCGGCACGCCTGGGCGGGGGCGCGGTGACTCTGGATATCTGCGCCGACGATGCGCCGCAGCGCCTGGTAGAGGCGTTGCCCGACGGCCTCGACATCGTCGTGCACAACGCCGGCATCACCCGCGACAAGACCCTGGCGAAGATGAGCGACGCGTTCTGGAACTCGGTAATCGACGTCAACCTCAAGGCGCCGCAGGTGCTGACCCAGGCGCTGCTGGACGCCGACAAACTGCATGACAACGGCCGCGTGGTGCTGATTGCCTCGATCAGCGGCATCGCCGGCAACATGGGCCAGACCAACTACGCGGTGAGCAAGGCTGGCGTGATCGGCCTGGCTCAGGCCTGGGCACCGGCCCTGGCGAAGAAAGGCATCAGCATCAACGCGGTGGCCCCCGGTTTCATCGAAACCCAGATGACCGCCGCCATTCCGCTGGGTATCCGCGAAGCCGGCCGGCGCATGAACTCCATGAGCCAGGGCGGCCTGCCGCAGGACGTCGCCGAAGCCGTGGCCTGGTTCGCCCAGCCGGGCTCGGGCGCGGTGAGCGCGCAGGTACTGCGCGTGTGCGGGCAGAGCCTGCTCGGTGCCTGAGACCGTTGGGCTGGTGGGCTGAAGCGGATCGCCGCCCGGCCCACACCACGGTTACAGTCGAGTGACTATCTGTGAGAGGCGCTTCAGCGGCGACGGTCGCGGCTAAAGCCCCTCCCACAGGATGGCATCAACCTTTGCCGCGCTTGCGAAACTCCACCGGTGTTTCCCCGACCCAGCGTTTGAACGCGCGGTAGAAGGTGCTCGGCTCGGAGAAGCCGGTACGCTCGACTATCACTTCGATGCGCTCGTCAGTCTTCAGCAGCAGCTCCTTGGCCAGGCGGCAGCGGTAATCGGTGATCAGATCGTTGAAGCGCACCCCAGCCATGGCCAGGCGCTCGCGCAGGCGCCGGGCCGGCATGTTCAAGCGCGCCGCTACCTGCTCCAGGGTGGCGCCACCATCGACCAACAACTCGGCGATCAGCTCTCGCACCTGGCGCACCAGGTCCAGCCTCTCCACTTCCGCCAATTGCCGCCGCGCCAGCGACTCGTGCATGCGCAGCAATTCCGGCGCGGCGTGGCGCGAGGCCTTGTCCAGCACCGCGGCGTCGAACAGCAATGCGCAGTCCTCGGCGCCGAGGCGCACCGGGCAACCATAAACCGCCAGGTAGCGCTCTGCAGGTGCACCCTCGAGATGCATGAAACGCACTTCACGCGGGCGAAAATCGTTTTCGGTCAAGGCAGTGAACAGACGGATCACCGCTCCCGCCAACATCTCCGGAAAATGGCGCGGCGTATCGGCTTGCAGGCCCAGCGTCAGCACGGCCATATCGCCGTCAACATGCAAACGCGCGTTGAGGGTGTCGGAGAGCAGGCGTACGTAGCGCAGCGCATGGCGCAGGCCCGCGCCAAAGGTTTCGCTGGAGAGAAAAAGGTATTCCAGAAGCAGGCCATGGAAGGCGGGCAAGTGCTGGGCCAAGTACAGGCCAACGTGCTCCTCGCCGCACTCTTCGCTGGCGGCCTTCCAGAACGCTGCCTGGGCCGCATGGGGAAAACGGCCAGCCGGCAGCCCGCCAGGAGGCAGGCCAACACGCACCAGCACACGGTCAGGATCGGTTCCGCTGGCGCGCAGGGCATCGATTACCGGGCGCATCAACGCCACATCGTCGGTCAGATCACGCATGATTCCTGCTGTTCTTTTTATTCGTGAGCGGCGCCATCTTAGGGGCAGCGAGCTGCCACGCGCAAACCGCGCAACAGACGGATTGGCTAGCCTGCGCACGCTGCGGGCAGAACAGCCAATGTCAGCGTGGGTCTGAGAGCTAAGCTGCAGTCATTCATTCGCCAAGGAGTTCGCCAATGGCCATCGACTGGCTCGATCTCGATGCACCACCGGCCCTGCCTGGTCTGTTCCTGCGCGCAGCCCTGCGCCGCAAGGTGACTGGCCGCCAACTGCCCAACATCGGTCTGCGCTGCCGCGTGGAGGTGGACCCGAAGCACCTGGCGCGCTATCGCCAGGTCTGTGCCATCGCAGACAGCCCATACCTGCCACCTGTCTATCCGCACGTGCTCGCTTTCGGCCTGCAGATGAAGTTGCTCACCGACCGCTGCTTTCCCTTCCCGCTCCTGGGCCTTGTGCATCTGCAGAATCGTATCCGCGTGTTGCGTCCGCTGGGTGGGCTGGGGCCGTTCCAGATCAGCGTGCAGGTCGCCGATTTGCAACCCCACGACAAGGGCGCCACCTTCAGCCTGATCACCCGACTGGAAGACCAACTCGGCCTGCTCTGGGAAGGTGATAGCCGCATCCTCTGCCGCGCCCTGCGCCTCGAAGGGCAAGCGCAGCCAGGTGCCGAACAGCAGACGCTGGAGCTGTCGCCACTGGCCGATTGGGCCGCACCCGCCGACACTGGCCGGCGCTATGCGCGCGTAGCCGGCGACTACAACCCGATCCACCTGTTCGCCGTGACGGCACGCCTGTTCGGCTTCCCTCGCGCAATCGCCCATGGCCTGTGGAACAAGGCGCGCAGCCTCTCAGCCCTGCACGCGCACCTGCCGCAGACCGGCTACGAGGTGGAGGTACGCTTCCAGAAACCCGTGCTGCTGCCCACCCACGTTGCCCTGCAGGCCAGCGAGTCTGCCGCCAGCGGCCAGTTCCGCCTGATCGGCGAGGGCGACATAGCGCATATGGCAGGGAGTTGGCAGCCGCTGGAGGCCTGATTTGCACAGTCTACCCCCTCTCCCATTCATGGTAGAGGGCTGGGGAGAGGGTGGTTCAGGCGGCACCGTTGTTATCGGACAGCCCTATCACCCGGCCCCTCTCCCGCAAGCGGGAGAGGGGAGACAATCCGAAGTAAAGCGCAGCTTGCAGCCCGGGTCGTTCGAGCCGAAGCTATGCGGCTCGAACGGAGCCGCACCATGAACCTCGCCGAACTCACCGCCCGCATGCACGCCATTCGCGATCACAACGACTGGCGTCGTTACCAAAGCCCGAAGAACCTGGTCATGGCCGCTAGCGTGGAGATGGCCGAGCTGGTGGAAATCTTCCAGTGGCTGAGCGAGGAGCAGTCCCGCCAGTTGCCTCCCGATCAGCTCGTCCATGCCGGCCAGGAGGTGGCCGACGTACTGCTCTATCTCCTGCAACTGTGCAGTGAGCTGGGCCTCGACATGAACCAGGCGGTGCTCGACAAGCTCGCCGACAACGAACGGCGCTTCCTCAAATGAGCGACCGCCACTTCGACGAGCTCGCCACCCGCTTCGCCGAGAAGATCTACGGCGGCGCCAAGGGTGCCATTCGCCTCGCCGTGCTGCAGGCCGACCTGGCCGAGGCGCTGCCGGATCGCCCGCTGCGGGTGCTGGACGTCGGCGCCGGCCTGGGTCACATGAGTCTGTGGCTGGCCCAGCGTGGTCACCAGGTCACCCTGGCCGAACCCGCCGAACCCATGCTCGAAGGTGCACGCCAGCGCTTCGCCGAAGCCGGACAGAACGCCACGTTCATTCAAGCGCCCTGGCAGGAACTGCTCGGCCAGCTGCAAGAGCCCTTCGATCTGGTGCTATGTCACGCCGTTCTGGAGTGGCTGTCCGAACCAGCGGCCATCCTGCCGGTGTTGCACCAGCTGACTGCAAGCAATGGCTGGCTGTCGCTGGCCTTCTATAACAAGGACGCGCTGATCTACCGCAACCTGCTCAAGGGTCATTTTCGCAAGCTGCGCAAGGAGCACTTCGCCGGTGAGAAACAGAGCCTGACACCACAACAACCGGTAGACCCACGCGAACTGGCCACGCAACTCGTCGCCCACTGGCAGGTCGAAAGCCGCAGCGGCGTGCGCGTGTTCCACGATTACATGCCGCAGCAATTCCAGGCCAAGGCCGAGCTGATCGACTTGCTGGAAATGGAACTGGCGCACCGCCGCCACCCCAGCTTCGAGGGGCTCGGCCGCTACCTGCACTGGATCTGCCGACCACGCTGAAACCGTGGTGCACGCGTTGGACGAAGCCGACAGTCCGGCGTAGCCTGAAGCCATCGGGGATGTCGCGCGCGACTACGGAGACGACCATGCGCACCGCCATAGCCATACTCATCCTGCCGCTGCTGGCCGCCTGCCAGAGCCAGAACCCTTACCAGGCCGAATCGCTGCCGATGCCGCCGGCACCGCCTGGCGCAGCCACGACCTTCGACCGCAGCGCCTATCCAGCAGCACCACGCGACTACGGCCGCTACCGCAGCTGGAGCTGGCTGGATGGCCGTGCCCCTGGTGGTGATCAGCTGGCCGACAGCGTCAGCGCCGGTCTCGACCAGTACGGCCTGCGCCCGGCACTCAACGGTCCTGGCGACGTGCTGGTCAACGCCCGTATCAGCCAGGAAACCCGCCTGCGCCAGTATCAGGACAACGTCGGAGGCTACTATGGCACCGGCAGCCACTGGGACCGCCACTACGGCGCCTACGGTAGCGTACCCATCGTGCGTACTTACGAGCAGAAAGTGGCGGTGGTACGCATCGAACTGATCGACCCAAGCGACCGCCAGGTGGTCTGGTCCGGTAGCGGCGAAGCCGTGGCCGGCAAGGACCAGGCGGCGCGGGCCGATGCCATGCGTGCGGCGATCCGCAGCGCGATGGACGGCTATCCCCCCTATTGATCGACCACCCCGGAGAGCATCATGCGTAACCTGTCCTACCTGATCGTGGCCCTGCTGCTGAGTGGCTGCGCCAGCGTCAGCCTGGAGCGCGACTTCGACACCAGCCGTGACTTCAGCGCCTACCGCAGCTGGAGCTGGATGGATGAGAAACTCACTTATCAGCCCAACGACGTTCGCCTGAAGAGCGATATCACCGAGGCACGCATCAGCCAGGCCGTCGCCGAACAGCTCGACCAGCGCGGCCTGCGCCAGGTGGCCGATGGCCAGGGTGACCTGAAAGTCCAGAGCGTGCTGATCGTCGACGAGCGCCAGGATCAGATCACCACCCAGTACGGTGGTGGCTGGGGTGGTTATTGGGGGGGCTACTGGGGCGGCCCTGCCTTCACCGAAACGCGCCGCGTGGACTACAAGGTCGCGACCCTGCAGATCGACCTGTACGACGCCAAAGACGGAAAACTGGTGTGGCGCGGCAGCGGTGAGCAGGTGATGCGTAGCCAACCGCCGAGCCCGGCCGAACGCGAGCGAGCGATCCGCGAAACCGTCACCCAGGTGCTCTCACAATATCCACCGCGCTGAACAAGGACCACCCTGCTTGAATGCAAATCTGCAACACCGCCCGGCCACGGCCACCGACCTCGGCGACGTGGTCGGCTTTCCGCAGAACGTCGATGAACTGTTCTTCTGCTACCCCAAGGCCATCTGGCCGCTGAACGTCGGCCAGCTCGCTGCCGCCATCGCCGAGCGGCGCGAAAGCACGGTGGTGGTACTGGATGGAAAAGTCGCCGGTTTTGCCAATTTCTACCAATGGCAGCACGGCGAGTTCTGCGCACTGGGCAACCTGATGGTGGCGCCCTGGGCGCGCAGCCAGGGCGTGGCTCAGCACTTGGTGGAGGTGATGGAACAGACCGCCCGCGAGCGCTACAAGGCACCGCTGATGAAGGTGTCCTGCTTCAACGCCAACGCTGGCGGCCTGCTGCTTTACACCCGACTCGGCTACCAGACCGTCGGCATCGTCGAACGCCGCGCCCCGGACGGCAGTCGTGTGGCCCTGGTGCAACTGGAAAAAGCCCTGCAGTAGCGCCCTATCCTTTCACCCTATTGCTCGCTCTGGAGTTACCCATGAATCAGATCAGCGGCTGGCTGCTGGCCCTGCCCTTCATCGCCGGTGCTGTGCTGCCTCTGCAGGCCGGCATCAACGGCCAACTCGCCCGCCAGCTGTCCAGCGTCTTCGCCGCAGCGCTGATCTCCTTCGCCGTCGGCAGCCTGGCGCTGCTGCTGATGACACTGAGCCAGCGCGAGATGCCTGGCTTCGGCGCACTCAAGGAATTGACCTGGTGGCACTGGAGTGGCGGCCTGCTCGGCGCCTTCTTCATCGCCACGGCGGCCTTCGCCGGGCCACGGGTTGGGGCACTGCTGTTCATGGTGCTGGTGATCGCCGGGCAATTGGCCATGGCCATTACCCTCGATCACTTCGGCTGGGCAGGTTTTCGTGAAGCGCCCATCACCTTTGGCAAGGTGGCGGGCTTGCTGCTGATCGTTGCCGGCATCTGGCTGATCCGCCGGGGGTGAACCTCATTGGCGTTGCAGCCGGTAGAAAAGATTGGGTTCGCTGGCCAGGTAAAGATTTCCCTGTGCATCGAAGGTGACGCCTTCGGCCTGCGGCACACTGTCACGCAAGCCTGCGAAGCCCCGAAGCAGGGAACGGAAGCTGATCAGTTGCCCATCTTTGCCCAGCTCGATAAGCAAGCGCGATTCATCGCTCAGCAACACCAGATGGCCGGTGCGCTCATCGAAATGTATGGACGACAGATCGCTCGCGAATATCCGGTGGTCTATCCAGTCCTGACGATCGATCACTTCAAGGCCGAACTCGCCCTGCAGGCTGCGTTTGAGGCCGCGAATCTCGTAAAGCTTGCGCGGTGAGTGTTCCTTGACGGCGAACAGACGGTCGCCAGCCCGGTCATAGCCGAGCCCTTCAAAGCCCTGGTTGCCACCCAGATCGATGCCGAGGGTCAGCGCACGATAATCGGCACGCTGCAGGGTCCCTTCACGGAGCGGAACAGGTACCGCGACCAATGCTTGCTTGCGTTCCTCGGCCAGAAGCAGTACGTCATCACCGAGGTAAGTCACCCCCTCGACATCTTGAAAGCCATGCAGCGGATAGCGGCCCAGGACCTCGCCATCGAGGCTCAGCCTCAACAGTTGCTCCGGGTTGTTGAGCACGGCCCAGATCTGATGGCGGTCGTCGTCGTAGCTGAGACCAGAGAAATTATCGGCAACGCCAACGACCGGTTTGGCATCGATCTCGACCCGATACTCCGGTAGCCACAGACTACGGTGAGCCCAGTCATCCTGATGCCAGGAAGTCGTGATCCAGAAATAGAGACGGTCGTCCAGGTGCATCGCTTTCATCTGATAGGCAGCCAGCACGGCCCCCAACAGCAACGCCCATTTCCATGGGCTCAGAACAGGAAGCTTTCCAAGCATCCCCTTGGCAGCGGACATCATCGCGTAGCGCTCGCATGAAGGTGGATGGGTGCAGTGTGCGGCGGATTTGTTGCAGTCGTTCGAGACAACGAAGCCTGGGCTCTGACTGCCTGCAGAGCGGCGGGTTCGCTGCAGGCAGGCGGCAAAGGTAACAAGGTGTTGAGGACTGAACGGCGCAGGATGCTGGCCAATCGACACCCTTGCTGCAAGCAAAAAGCGCTATGCTCACGCGAGAGCATTCTGTGATCACAAAAATGACCGACGCCGAAGTACCGCGCCAACCCAATACCTTCGCCCTGTGGCGTGAAGTGGATGACACCCGCATCCGCACGCGTCTGGGAGGATTCTTCTACCTGCTTGCCTGGCTGCTGACCTGGGTGTTCAGTGCCGATCCTGGCAGCCTGATTCCAAGCGGTGTGCTGGGCTGCACGGTGTTCGCCGTACTATTGGCTGCACGCCTGCTGCACCGTCCTGATGGAATCCACCACCCTGAGCAACTGCAACGCTGGCTCGATCACCACTGGGGGCTGATCCTTCTCACCGCCTTGTGCTGGGGGCAGGCTCACGCGCTGGCGCTATACAGCGACGCCTACAACGACTCGGAAATGATCGCCACCCTCGCCACGGTGGCCTTCGGTACGGCGATGACCTTCAACTTCGCCATGCGCCGTGGCCGCGCCCTGCTGGCCCTGGCCCTGCTCTACCTGCCGGGCCTGGCGGTGATGGCGCTGAATTGGCAGCACCAGCACGCGATGTTGATCACCCTGACCTTCTACCTCGGCTATCTGATTCTGGTGTTGGGCCGCAATCACCGTGAATACCGAGCGACCCTCGACCTGGAGCTGAAGCTGCTGGAGCAGCAGAGTCAGCTCGATCTGCTCAGCCGCACCGACAGCCTGACACAGCTGGGCAACCGCTATCAGTTCAACAACCTGTTCCCCAGCCTGGTAGCCAATGCGGTGCGCCAGGGCGAGCCGCTGTCGCTGGTGCTGATGGATATCGACTTTTTCAAGAAGGTCAACGATGAACACGGCCACGCCGGTGGCGATGCTTGCCTGAGCGCATTCGCCGAACGCATGCGCAAGGTGTTTCGCCGTGATGCCGATGCCCTGCTGCGCCTGGGTGGCGAAGAATTCGGCGTGCTGCTGCCGGGCACCACCCTGGCCCAGGCGTGGGATATGGCCGAGCAATTTCGTCAGGAACTGGCAACGGAAGGCCTGCTGCTGGCCGGTCAGCGCCTGGAGCTGACCACCAGTCTGGGCGTCGGCTGCTTCAGCAGCAGTCATGACGGCGACGCCGACGCCTTCTTCAGACGCGTCGACGGTGCGCTCTACCGCGCCAAACGCGAGGGCCGCAACCGCCTGGTTACGGCCGATCACTGAGGCTCTGCTGGGTCGTGCGGGGTTTGGGTAGGGGGCGCAGCGCGCACCAGCAAATCTGCGGCGATAAGCGGTGCACACAGCGCACCCTACCAAGACAGCACCCCGACTAGAGGCGGAACTTGCCCATCTGCCCGGCCAGGTCATCGGCCAGGCGGCTCAGGGTCTGACAATCCTCGCGGCAGGCGCGCACCTCACCAGTGGTGGCGTGCGCCAGATCGGCGATGCCCTGCACGTTGCGGTTGATCTCCTCGGTCACCGAGCTCTGCTCTTCGGTCGCCGCCGCCACCTGGGTGTTCATGTCGCTGATGCGCTCGACCTGCTCGGTGATGGCGCCGAGCGACTGCCCGGTGCGCTGACTCGCCTCGACACCGGTGCCGGTGGCCGATTGCCCCGCGTGCATGGAACTGACGGCCGTTTCCGCGCCCTGCTTGAGGCGTTGAATCATCTGCTGGATCTCGTCGGTCGACGCCTGAGTACGGCTGGCCAGCGTGCGCACCTCGTCAGCCACCACAGCGAAGCCGCGCCCCATCTCCCCGGCACGTGCCGCCTCGATGGCGGCGTTGAGCGCCAGCAGGTTGGTCTGTTCGGAGATACCGCGAATCACCGCCAGCACCTGATCGATGGAAGCGACCTGCTCGGCCAGCTGAGCGACCGCACCCGCCGCGCTGCCAATATCGGCGGACATTCGCTCGATATGGGCGATGGACTGGCCTACCACCTGACGCGCGCTCTGCGCCTCGTCGCGTGCGCTGTGCGAGGACTGCGCAGCGTTACTGGCGTTGCGCGCGATCTCCTGCACGGTCAGGCCCATCTCGTGTACGGCGGTGGCCACCATGTCGGTCATTTCCTGCTGCTGGCCGGCGCGCCCTGCGGTGTTCTCCACCACCCGCGCCACCTGGCCGACTGCGGTACGCAACCGCTCACTGGTGGCCAGCACATCGCCGATCAGGTCGCGCTGACTGGCGAGAAAGCGATTGAAGCCACGGGCCAGATCGCCCAGCTCATCGGCCCGCGATTCATCCAGGCGGCGCGTCAGATCACCACCGCCACCACCGATTTCCACCAGTGCCTGGGTCACCTGACGGATCGGCCGCACCAGACCGCGAGCCAGCAGCACCACCAGCCCCAGGAACAACAGCGCAACGGCCACACCAATCAGGCTGGTCATCAGCAGCGCCTGCCGAGCCTCGGCGTAGACTTCGGCCTCAGGCACCTCGCTGACCAGCAGCCAGTCGATACTGGCGAACTTCTGCGCCACGGCGAGAAAGATCTCGCCATCGCGCTCGAACCGTACCGCCCGGCTGTCGCCTGCAAGCACCTGACGGCTGGCGTCGGCGCCGAAGAGTTCGGCGAGCTTGCCACTGCCGCTCAGCTGCGAACGCGGGTGGACCTTGACGCTGCCCTGGCTGTCGATGAGAAACACCTGGCCGCGCTCGCCGAAACGGAACTCGCTGATCATCTTCGACATGTCCGCCAGGTTGTAGCCCAGCCCCGAGACGCCGAGCGTCTTGCCGCCACGCTTGATGCGCTGATTGATGAACAGCGTGGGCAGCCGCGTGGTCTTGTCGATGTCGATTTCCAGCACCCGGTCACGGTCGCTGTCGACCAGGCGATAGAACCACTGGTTCTCCGCCTGACTGCGGTCCAGGGTGCGCATCAGCCCTTCACCGGTGGTGTAGTTGCCACTGGCCAGGGCGACGATGGAGGTGGTCATGGCGTTCTGCTGGGCGCGCACGCCCTCCAGATAGCGCGCGAATTCGTCACGCCGGGTGGCATCCTCGCCAGCGGCCAGCCAATCCTGCACCAGGCTGTTCTCGGCAATCGAGGCGTTGGCGGTAATGGGCGCAGTCAGCACCCGCTCCAGGTCGTTGCGGATCGCCAGCACCCGCGCTGGCAGCGCTTCTTCGATCAGGTAGCGTTCAGTCAGGCGATCGACCACCGCCGAGTAGATGCCGACGACGATCAGAATGCTGGCCAGCAGGGCAGCGCCCATGCTGAGGATCAACTGCCACTGAATACTGCGTTGCCAGAGGCGCATGGAGGCTTCTCCCGGTTATTATTCTTGAGCTCACCCGAGCAATTGGATACAAAAATGTACACAAATTGCAAATCGATTACCGCCAGGTTTCATATCGGCGGCTCACGACAGAGCTTTATTCGCTCCAGGCGAGATCATGCGCAGTGATGATCAGGGCGCAGGCCAGAGCGGTCGGCGCCAGCGGCGCGCTTTACGGCCCTACGCTGAACTCCAGACGAGCGGTCTGGCCACCCTCGTCGAGCACGCTCAGTTGATGCCTGCCGCTGTCGAAGGCGTGATTGAAAGGTGCATCCAGCGCAGTGTCACCCAGCGGTCGGCCATCGAGGAACCACCAGCGCCGACCACTTCCTCCCAGCGCTGAAAGGCTGAGCCGCAGCGGCTCATGCATGCCCTGCGGACGACGCAGACGATCACCGTCGCGCACACCGACGATGGACAGCGGCGCCACCTGGCTGCTGCGCGGTGGCGGGCAGCTCGGGTCGACGTTCGGCAAACGTGCCGTACGCTGTTCACGACGCGGTAGCCAGGGCTCCAATGGCGCCGGCCACAAGGCCAGTTCACGCACCTCGGCTCCCGGGCAGCCCGGACCAACGCGACGCCCACCGGCATTCAACCAATAGCGCTCGCGCAGGCCGCTGCCCAACGGCTGATCAGCGGCCAGCAGCGTCGGTGGCGTGGTGCCTTCGAGCGTCCAGGCAAAGCGCAGGCGCCGACAGTTGGGATCATCCTTGCTCATCGGCTGCCCCAGCGGCCAGCAGATGGCGGCCACGCCAACCTCGGCCGGCTGTGGATCGGCCGGCGCAGCGATGCCGCGCTGGCTGTCACGATTGACCAGTAGATCATGCACCTGCAGCAGCAGCGGGGCAGCGGAAGCCAGGCCGAACTGGCCGGGCACCGGGGTGCCGTCCGGGCGACCGATCCAGATACCGATCAGATGACGCGGACCAACGCCGATGGCCCAGGCATCGCGAAAGCCGTAGCTGGTGCCGGTCTTCCAGGCCAGGGTCGGGCGCTGTGCCAGGTAGGCGCGCGGGTCGCGATCCGGGCGTGCCTGGCCGCTGAGAATGCGCCGGATGATCCAGGCCGAGCCGGGCGACAGCAGGCGCCGCTCGCGCAGTTGATCATCTGGTTGCAGGCGAGGTCTGGCCGCCATGCCGCCGCGCGCGAAGGCGCTGTAACCCGCCACCAGCGACTCCAGGCGCGAACCGCCGCCACCGAGGATCAGCGCCAGGTTCGGCTCGGCCAGCGCCGGCAGGCGAATCGGCACACCGGCACTGCGCAATTCGCCGGCAAAGCGCTTCGGCCCGTAGGCTTCGAGCAACTGCACGGCCGGCAGGTTGAGCGAGGTGGCCAGCGCCTCGCTGGCCGACACCGGGCCGATGAAGCCGGTAGAGAAGTTGCCTGGCCGGTAGTCACCGTAGTGCCGGGGCACGTCCTGCAGCAGCGACTCGGAGTGGATCAGCCCGGCATCCAGGGCCATGCCGTAGAGGAAGGGTTTGAGCGTCGAGCCGGGCGAACGCAGGGCGCGCACCATGTCGACATGACCGAAGCGCGAGGTGTCGGCGATATCCACCGAGCCAAGGTAGGCGCGCACGGCCATGCTCTCGTGCTCCACGACCAGGATCGCCGCCGAGGTGCGCTCCGGCAGACGTGCCCGCCAGCCCAGCAGCAGATCCTCCAGACGCAACTGCAGGCCGGCATCGAGGGTGGTATGGATCAATGGCGGGCTGCCGGCACGGTTCAGTCGCCGCGCCAGCAAGGGCGCCAGGCTCGGCTCACGGCGCGGCGCGAGAAACACCGGCTCCTCCAGCGCCTCATCCACCTGGGCCTGTGGCCACACCTGAAATTCGCCCAGACGCCGCAGCACCTTGTCACGCGCTGCCTGGGCGCGTTCGGGATGGCGGTCCGGGCGCAAGCGGCTGGGCGCCTGCGGCAGCACCGCGAGCAGCGCGGCATCGGCACGCGTGAGCTGACTTGGTGGTTTGCCCAGGTAACTCCAGCTCGCCGCCGCGACGCCCTCGAGGGTGCCTCCGAAGGGCGCGCGGTTCAGATACAGGGTAAGGATTTCATCCTTGGACAGATGCCATTCCAGCTGCGCCGTGCGCCAGAGTTGCTTGAGTTTGCCGGGCAGGTCACGGCCATGCGGATCGAGCAGACGCGCCACCTGCATCGACAGCGTACTGCCGCCGGACACCACGCGCCCGCCGGTGAGGTTCTGCCAGGCCGCACGGCCCAGCGCCAGTGGGTTGATGCCGGGGTGCTGGCGGAACCAGCGGTCCTCGTAGGTCAGCAGCGCCTCCAGGTAATAGGGCGAAACTTCATCCGGCGTCACCGGATAACGCCATACACCGTCACGATCAGCGAAGCGCCAAAGCGGCGTGCCGTCCTCGGCCAGCACCACCCGCGCCAGATCGTCCTCGGGCAGGGGTAGCGGGAACAGGCGGTCGGCTAGCCAGAACAGGGCCAGGGGAACGCAAGCGAGTATGAGCCAGCGACGCAAGTGGTTGAGTCGCATGGTCAGCACAAGCTCCCGGATTGCATCCGGGATACAGGGTCGGCGTAGCCCGGATGCAATCCGGGGATCACCTTACTCACCAGCATTTTCGATCTCAACGCCTGTGCCACCCGCCCAATCGCTGGGTAGCAAACCTTGCCGTACATAGTGATGAAAACTGGAAAACGGCCAATCCTGTACACGAGCGACCAGACCATGCTTGAGCGGATTGACATGAATGTAATCCACATGGTTGCGGTAGTCCTGCTCGTCACGGATCAGATGCTCCCAGAAACGTCGCTGCCAGATATTGGCTTCGCCCTTGGCGTTGGTCTGCACTCTGATCCCGACCTGTTGGCGTAACGCAACAATGAATTCTCTCTTGAGCTTGCGAACCCGTGCAGAGAAGTCGGCGTCATCGGTCGGCAACACCATCAGCATATGCAGATGGTCGGGTAGCACGACCAGAGCAGGAAGGCGAAAAGGCCTCTGCGCTTGAACGCTCCGTAGGCACTGACGAAGCCGAGTTGAATATCTGACCAGCAAGTCGCTGGACCTGTCTTGCAGTGCCAGGGTCAGGAAATAACAACCACCTGCCACCCGGGCTCTTCGGTAAGCGACCATGATCGGGCCTCCGTGCCCACTCAACAAAGCTCCCGGATTGCATCCGGGCTACGCGACTCCTGTAGCCCGGATGCAATCCGGGCTCGCTTTTAGCGCCCCCTCACCACCAGACTATCCGGCGCACTGCCCAGCGCCTGCCAGCTCGGCCGGTACATGGACTCCACCTGCGGTGGCGGCACGCGGTAGCTGCCAGGCGTCACCGCGCGGGCCAGGTAGAGCAGATGGGTGGTGCCGTAGCCTTCCACATCCACCGCTGCCACGTAGCGATCACCGCGATACTCCTGATGCTTGATCCGCGCATTCTGCATGGAACGACGCCATTCCTTGACGTTGCTGCCGGCGTCATCGAGGCTCGCTGCGCTTTGTGCCAGGTTCTGGTTCTCCAGCTCCAGGCCGGCCGGCAGCAGGTCGACGACCAGGGCGTCCGGCACGCGCTGCGTGGCCCTCACAGCCAGGTGCACCAGCACCAGCTCGCCGCTGTCCAGACGCTGTAGATCGAGCGGGCGGCCATCCATGCTGAGGTATTCGCGCTCGATGCTGAGGTTTTCGCCACCGGCGCGCGGCGCCTGACTCGGGTAACCGGACAGGGTCAGTTGCTGATACAACGTGGCGCTGCCGGCATTGCTCACGCTCAGCGGTTCGGCCAGTTCGCCACGCTCCAGCTTGATACCGGGCTGCTGGTTGCTCAGGTCGAACTGGAAGGCACCACTGGCCAGTTTGGCGCTCCAGGCCTGCTCGGGTTTGCCAAGAATGCCGCGGCCGGCGAGGAACAGCGAGTTGCGCTCCTGGGTCGACAGCCAGCGCTGGCCGGCCAGTTCATCCGCCAGGTTGAACAGACGCTGCTCGCGCTGACCAGTCGCCAGGTCGTGCTCTTCCAGCAGGGCGAGGATCAGTGCTTGGTCACGTAGCGGGCTGCCATAGTCGGCCATCCAGCGTTCGCCATCGCGCTGCTGGATCAACCCCTGATTCAACGCCTGCTCGGCACGCGGCGCATCGCCCATCAGTTTCAGCGCAGCCGCCAGGTGCACCAACGGCAGGCCGGAACGCGCTTCGTTGCGACGGTCGAACAGGCTGCGCAGCGCACCCAGAGGCGCTTGCTGGCTGCGCGCCAGAACATAGCCGGCATAAGCCTGCACGGCGAAGCGGGTGTGAGCGAAGTCCTGGCTGTAACTGGCCTCGATCAGGCTGCTCTGCTGCAGGTAGCGCAGCAGGCGATCACTGGCCTTCTTCAGTGCCTCTGGCGGCACGCCGAAGCCTTGCTCACGGGCACGCAGGAGGAAGTCGGTGACATAGGCGGTCAGCCAGTATTCCTCTTCGCTCTCGGCGCTCCACAAGCCAAAGCCACCGTTGTGACGCTGCATACCGAGCAGGCGCTCGATACCCAGCTCGATACTCTTGCGTCGCTGCTCGTCCGGCTCGCCCTCCAGCCCCAGGCGTTTGAGGCTGGCGGCATCGGCGTAGAGCGACGGGTACAGGCCACTGGTGGTCTGCTCCAGGCAACCATAGGGATAGGCCTTGAGCGCACGAATCTGCTCACCGAGATTCAGCGGCGGCCGGCTCGACAAGGCCAGCACGGCCTCCAGCCCGGCAGGCTCGAACTGGTTGAGGGTGCCAGCCGGCATGCTCCAGGGCTCGCCTTCGCCGAGAACCGCACGGAAGTGTTGCAGCTGCGCCGGATAAGCCGGGCGAATCCCCAGCGTCCACTCACGGCTGAAATCACCCAGCGTCTCATCCGGCAACGCCAGGCCCTGCACCTCGACATGAATACGGCCTTGCCCCAGACCGCCTTCGGCACGCACCGGAATGCGCAAGGTGGTGCGTTCGCCATCTTTCAGGCTGATCGGTGATTCCCCCTTGCCGAGCAGGCGCAGCTGACCTTCGACGCCGAGTTGCACGTCGAGCTTCTGCTCGCTGCCGGACAGGTTGGTCAGATCCAGCGCCAGGGTGGTTTCGTCGCCACCGGCGAGGAAGCGCGGCATCGACAGCTCGGCGATCAGCGGCGCTGCGACCACTGTCTTGGCCTCGGCCATGCCGAAGCGCTCGTCGGTCCAGGCCTGCGCCATCAGACGCAGCTCACCGTTGAAGTCGGGGATATCCAGGCTGACTTCGCCCTCGCCCTTGTCGTTCAGCTTCAGCGCATCGCTCTGCAGCGCGACGATCAGCACGCTGGTATCCGGACGCTTGCCACCGGCGGCGAGACCGGCGTCACCGCCGAAGGCCAGGCTGGCGACACGCCCCTGGGCCTCGATCAGTTGACCGTAGATATCCAGCTGGTCGGCACCATAGGCCTTGCGCCCGAAGAAATTGGCGAACGGATCGGGCGTGGCGTAGCTGGTGATGTTGAGAATGCCCACATCGACCGCAGCGACCAGTACATGCACCTTCTCGGGAATGCTGCCGTCGGCGTTGCGCGCGCTGACCTTTACCGTCAGCGGCTGCTTCGGACGCATTTTTTCCGGCGCTTCCAGGCTCAGCGCCAACTTGCGCGGGGCGCGCTCCAGGGGCAGGTGCAGCAGGCCAACGGCACGCTTCGGCGTGACCTGCGCCTTGCGCTCGCCGGGGCGAATCACCAGGGCACTGAGATAGAGGTCATGGCGCGCCCATTTCTGGTCGATGGGCAGCTCGAAGGTCTTGCCGCCTGCCGGCACGCTGATCTCCTGCCACCACAGCGGCCCCTCGCTGGACTCGACCAGCAGGTAGCCGTTACCGGCCGCTGGCGGGGTGACGGTGATCTTCGCCACATCGCCCGCGGCGTAGGCCGGCTTGTCCAGCGCCAGCTTGACCTGGTCGGGGCGCACTGCGCCGCCGTCGGCGTTGTCCTGCCAGCGGTAGCCGGCCCAGAAACGCAGGCTGCTGACCAGGCCGGTCTGGTTGTCCACCACCTCGACCCGGTACGGGCCCCACTCCACCGGGAAACTGACCTTGGCGGTGCCGCCAGCGGTGATCTTCAGGGGCTCGTCGCTGAGGGTGAGGAACTTCTCGTTGTAGTTGTGGCGCCAGCCCTCACCGTCGGAGAAGCTCCAGAAGTAGTCGCGGCGCTCACGCACCAGACGCACATTGAGGTTGTCGGCCGCCAGCTTGTTGCCGGCGGCGTCGGCCACCAGGATTTCGAATTCGGCCAGGCTGTCGGCATCGACCTCTTCGCCCTCGAACAGCCCGCGCAGACCTGGCAGGCGCTCGGCCGGCCATACCGGCTGGATGATACGCCGGGTGATCGGGCGGCCACCGGACTCCTGCAGGCTGGCCTGAAGGATCAGGCGCAGCGGTGATCTGGCGTCGCTCCAGCGGTTTTCCGGGCGCAATACGGCGCGGCCCTGGTCGTCGAGATTGACCTCGTCGATTTCCTGGTCCTGGCTCAGGTCGGCCTCGGTGATGTCGCCGAACTGATAGCCCGGCAAGCTCGCCACCGCTTCACGCAGCGGGCGTACGTAAAGCTGCCCGGTCAGGCGGTTGCCAGCGGCCGGCGCACCGTAGAGGTAACGCCCGGTCACCGCGAACTCGGCGCTGTCGCCCGGCGTGTAGGGCTGCTCCTGGCCCTTGAGTTCCAGGGCCAGGCGCTCGGGGAGGAAGTCCTCGACGAGGAATTCGTAGAGCTGCGGGTTGCCGTCGCCGAGGTCCAGCAGCAACTGCCAGCGACCGGTCGGCGCTTCTTCGGCAAGCGGCAGCTGATACTGATAGAGACCGTCATCACCGGCATTCCAGACGAACTTGCGGCTGATCTGCTCATCCGGGCGACGCACTTCGACACTGACCGGCTGAGTCTTGACCGGGCTGCCGTCGGCATCACGCAACAGGCCGTTGAGCAGCACGGTCTCGCCGGGGCGATACAGATCGCGCGGGCCGAACACGAAGAACTGCAGGGCATGCGCTTTCGGGCCGGTGATGTCGAACTCGGCCAGGTCCAGCGCCGGGGTGTTCAGGCGCAGCAGGCTGGTCTGCTCGTCCTGCTTGGCCAGCAGCACCTGGGCCTTGGCTGACAACGGCAGTTGCGCATGGCCAGCCGAATCGGTCTTGCCTTCGGCGAGCAGGGCACCTTCACCGTCGAGCAGCTCAAGCTGCACGCCGGACTGCGCCTTGCCACCTTCCAGCGCCTGGGTAAACACGTCAAGACGGTCGCGATAGCGATGCGCGGACAGGCCGATATCACTCAGGGAAAACAGCGTCGCCGGTTGCGAGTAGCTGTAGCTGCCGGCCTCACGCATCACCGCCAGGTAAACGCCCGGCTGCTTGAACGGCTCCAGGCCGGCGATGGGCAACAGCAGGGTTTCGCGGGTGTTGCGCGCCGGATTGAGGTCGAAGCGACCGCCATAGACCAGATCGGCCATCGGCAGCATTTCGCGCGCCTCCCAGGTATCCAGATTGCTGGAACGCCCCCAGCGGGACAGGAAGCGCGGCAGAGCCTCGGGCTTGATGCGGAAGAACTCGACGTTGACCTTGTCGACGTTCAGCGCGATCACCGGCAGGCCTTCGGCCAGGCGTGTCGGCAGCAGCGAACCACGGCTGGCGAAACCGACGCTGGCCTGCAGGTCGCGGGTTTCGAAGCGACTGACATGTTCGGCAGCGAGCTTGCCACCATTGATCGACTTCAGGCCGGCATCGATGGTCAGCACCAGTTTGCGCTGCGGCTCCAGATGGCGCAGGCGCAACTCGCTGATGTTGTCGGTCAGTTCCCAGGCGCCATCGACCTTGCCGGTCTTGCTGTCGACCAGGTGCAGGCGCTCGGCGAAGGACTGGTCGGGGTCCAGCGGGATGGAGAAGGTCACCGACAGCGCGCTGGCGCCGTCGAGTTGCACCTCGGAAACGTCCACCACCTCCAGCTCGCGGCCGGCATAGCGCTTGGCCAGCGCGTCGCGGTCGACCGCAGGCGCAGGCACTTGCGGCTGTTGTGCGGCAGGCGCGGCGGGGGTCACCGTGGCAGGGGGTTCAGAAGAATCGCAGGCACTGAGCAGGGTCAGGGGCAGTGTGAGTGCGAGGGCCAGAAGCAGTCCTTTGTTCGGCATTGCGGGCTCCGGAATCAGGGGGCGCAGAAGCCGACAACTATAGCCGAGGCGCCCTGCCAACGACGAGCCTTGCAGAAGAATTCGCCAAGCCACTCACACTCCTGAGGCGACGTGCGACCACGCCAGCGCTGTGCCTATAATCGGTGCTTTGCCGGAGCCGCCCATGTCCGCCCTGCTCGATGCCTGGCGCCACGCCCCGACCCAGCGCAAGGTCTGGGCCCTTGCCGCACCGATGATTCTCTCCAACCTGTCGGTGCCCATGGTGGCGCTGGTCGACACTGCCGTAGTTGGCCATCTGCCGCATGCCCACCAATTGGCTGCCGTGGCGGTGGGCGGCAGCCTCTACACCCTGCTGACCTGGGCCATGGGCTTTCTGCGCATGGGCAGTACCGGCTTCGCCGCTCAGGCGGCAGGGCGCGAGGACGGCGGCGCACTGCGCCAGGTATTGGTGCAAGGGCTCGGGCTGGGCGTGTTCATGGCCTTGCTTCTGGGCCTGCTGGCTTTGCCCTTCAGTAACGCCGCGCTGAGCCTGATGCAGCCCTCGGCCGAGTTGGATCAACTGGCGCGCCAGTATTTCCAGATCCGCCTGCTCGGCCTGCCCGCCAGCCTGGCGACCTACGCCCTGATCGGCTGGCTGCTGGGCACGCAGAGCGCCCGTGGCCCGCTGGCGATCCTGCTGACGGCCAACCTGATCAACGTGGCGCTCGACCTGCTGTTCGTGCTCGGTCTCGAATGGGGCGTGGCCGGTGCGGCCTGGGCATCGGTGATCGCCGAATGGAGTGGCGCCCTGCTCGGCCTGTGGCTGGCCCGCGGCGCGCTTGGGCGCTATCCGGGCCGCCTCGACAGCAGCGCGTTGAAACGCTGGAGCAACTGGCGCCCGCTGCTGGCAGTCAACCGTGACATCTTCATCCGTACCCTGGCGCTGCAACTGGTGTTCTTCCTGATCACCGTGAAAGGCACACGCCTTGGCGATGCCACAGTGGCTGCCAATGCACTGTTGCTCAACGGTCTGACGCTGACCGCCTATGCCCTCGACGGCCTGGCGCATGCCGTTGAAGCCCTGTGCGGCCACGCCTTGGGCGCGCATGATCGCGCTGCGCTGCGCCGTTCGCTACTGGTAGCCGGTGCCTGGTCGCTGCTGGCCAGCGCCGGCTTCGCCCTGTTCTTCCTGCTCGGCGGGCACTGGTTCGTCGGCATGCTCACAGATATCGCCGAAGTGCGCGAACTGGCCCTGAACTTCTTGCCGTATCTGGCGATGCTGCCGCTGCTGGCAGTGTGGAGTTACCTGCTTGACGGCCTGTTCATCGGTGCTACCCGCGCCCGGGAAATGCGCGACGCCATGCTCATCGCCCTGGCCTTGGCGTTGCCGCTGGCCTGGTGGCTGCAAAGCCTGGGCAATCACGGATTGTGGTTGGCATTCCTGGCCTTCATGGGGCTGCGCAGTCTGGTACTGGCTGGCTATGCTTGGCAACTGAGCCGTCGCGACCTGTGGTTCCCTTCCCCAGCATCAGGAGAGATCGCCCATACTCAGCGCCCCGCTACCCGCCAATGAAACCGAACGCCAGCGGGCACTCGATCGCCTGGAGCACGGCGGCCACAACCGCAGTGAAATCATCCCAAGCTCGCACTGAAAGGAAGCAATCATGGCTGCCGCGTTCGTCGCTTACCTGCACTACCTGTCAATCTTCGCGCTGTTCGCTCTGCTCAGCGTCGAACACGTGCAGTTCAAGGCGCCGCTGGATCTGCGCCGTGCGCGCAGCCTGATGATCACCGACATGGCCTACGGCATCTGCGCCGGCCTGGTGCTGGCCACCGGTGTCGCCCGCGTGCTGTGGTTCGGCAAGGGCGCCGCCTACTACATGGGCAACAGCCTGTTTCATGCCAAGGTGGGGCTTTTCGTCCTGGTTGGCCTGCTGTCGATCCTGCCCACGGTGGTGTTCATCAAGTGGCGCAAAACCGTGAAGGCCGGCCAGGTGCCCGAGCCGAGCGCCCGGCAGGTCGCCCTGGTGACCTGGAGCATCCGTATCGAGCTGCTGCTGTTGCTGGCGATCCCGCTGCTGGCCGCGCTGATGGCGCGTGGCTACGGGATGATCGGCTGAATCCTCGGCGCGGTGCGCACGGCGCACCCTACAGTAGGGTGTGCCGTGCGCACCAAGGGCCTCAGGAAGCCTGGTAGGACCGTAGCCCGGATGCAGTCCGGGAACGATACCCGACGTTGCACCATCCCCGGATTGCATCCGGGCTACCGGAGTTGCCGCAGGCGGCTACGAGGCCAGGTAGGACGAGCGGGTCAGGCCCAGACGCAAGGCATCAAGGAACTGCGTACGCTCACGGGCGCTGATCTTGGCGCTGGCCACCTTGTCGCGGTAGTGGGTCATCAGCTCTTCAGGCGACAGGTGCACGTAGCGCAGCATATCTTCGATGGTGTCGTGCGTCTCGATGCCGGCGTGCACCACGCTGCCATCGGCGCCCTGATAGATGTTCACCGAGTCGGTATCACCAAACAGGTTGTGCATGTCGCCGAGGATTTCCTGATAGGCGCCGACCAGGAAGATGCCCAGCACATAATCCTCACCTTCACGAATCTCGTGCACCGGCAGACTGGTCTCGATGGACTGCTCGTCGACGTACTGGCGGATCTTGCCGTCGGAGTCGCAGGTCAGGTCCTGCAGCACCGCGCGGCGCAACGGCTCCTCATCCAGACGCGACAGCGGCAGGATCGGCAGGATCTGGCCGATGGCCCAGGTGTCCGGAAGGCTCTGGAACACCGAGAAGTTGCAGATGTACTTGTCGGCGAGCTTGTCGTTGAGTTCGTCCAGCACCGCACGGTGCGAACGCTGACGCGCCTTGAGCTGGTTGTGCAGACGACGGCAGATGGCGAAGTAGCACTGCTCGGCCAGTGCCTTCTGCGCCAGGCTCAGCTTGCCGGCCGAATACTGCGCAGCCACTTCCTCGATGTAGTGGGTGGCGCGCCAGTAGGTTTCGGCGACCATTTCCGGGTCGCTGTCTTCCAGCAGCTCGATCAGCACTTGCAGCACTTCCGGCTGTTCGGCGCTGGCATCGATCTCCGGCACCTTGTCGTTGTGCCGCTCGACGTCGGTGACCTGCACCAGCAGCACGGCATGGTGCGCGGTCATCGCCCGGCCACTCTCGGAGAAGATGTGCGGATGGGGGATTTCCTGGCGGTCGCAGAATTCCTTGAGCATGTCGACCACGGCATCGGCGTAGTCCTGCATGTCGTAGTTGATCGAGCTGGCGTTACGCGAGTGAGTACCGTCGTAGTCCACGCCGAGGCCACCGCCGACGTCGATGTGATCGACCGGCAGACCCATGGCACGCAGCTCTCCGTAGTAGCGGATGGCCTCGCGGAAGCCCTTGCGGTAGTCGGCGATGTTGGCGATCTGCGAGCCCATGTGAAAGTGCAGCAGGCGAATGCCCTGATCCAGCCCGGCCGCGCGGAAGCGCTCGACCACCTGAAGGATCTGCGCAGCGGACAGACCGAACTTGGACTTCTCTCCGCCGGTGTCGGCCCACTTGCTCGACGCCAGCGAGGACAGACGCACGCGCAGGCCGATCTGCGGCGCGACCTTGAGTTCAGCCGCCTCCTCGATCACCAGGGCGACTTCCGACTCCTTCTCGATGACGATGAATACGTTGTGGCCGAGCTTCTGCCCCATCAGCGCCAGGCGAATGAATTCGCGGTCCTTGTAACCGTTGCAGACGATGGTGCCGCCCTTCGGTGCCAGCGCCAGCACCGCCAGCAGCTCGGGCTTGGAACCAGCCTCGAGGCCGATGGAGACGTTCTGCGTGGCGATGATGTTCTCGATCACCGCCTCCTGCTGGTTGACCTTGATCGGGTACAGCGCGGTGTAGCGGCTCTGGTATTCCAGGCGCTCGATGCTGGCATCGAAGGCTCCGGTCAAGCGGCGCACGCGGTCTTGCAGGATGTCCGGGAAACGCACCAGCAGCGGCAGCGACAGGCCGCTCTGACGCAGCTCGTCGACTTGCTGATAGAGGTCGATCGGCTGGCTGTCCGGGCCGTTGGGACGCACCTCGATACGCCCGGCATCGTTGATCGAAAAGTAACCGGCGCCCCAGTGGCGAATGCCATAGACACTACGGCTATCGGCTACGGTCCATTGGCTGCCGTCGTCTTTGCGGGTGCGTCGTGCGGACATCGGGTTCTCCCATGAGAAAAGCCTGACCTTGCTGGCGGCCAGTTTAGAAATGATGAAAGCAAGATGACGTTTGCTCGGTGGTTGACCCTATGAGCGTCATCCAAGTTTAGAAAAGGACTTATCAGCCGCCGGACTTCTTCGCGGTAAAGCCGCGCTTGGTCAGTTCGGCCAACAGCAGATCGACGTGATCACCCTGGATCTCGATCACCCCATCCTTGAGCGCGCCGCCGGTGCCGCAGCGTTTCTTCAACGCACTGGCCAGTTCCTTGAGCGGTTCCTCGGCCAGTGGCACGCCGCTGACGGTGGTAACGGTCTTGCCGCCACGGCCCTTGGTTTCACGACGCACACGGGCAATGCCGTCGCCTTCAGGAATGCGCGTCTGCTTGCAGATGCAGGCATCCACCGCCTGGTTGCAATCCGGGCAATGACGACCGCCATCGGTGGAATAGACGAGACCGCTCAGGGCGGAGAATGAAGAGGCTTTCTTGACCACCGGCTTGTCCTCGTAGGGGTCAGGATAGCGACTGGCTGAACGGGTTCAGCCGCGAAGCCCCACTCAGGCAGGGGCAGCGCAAGCGGACAGACGTCCGCCGAAAAGGCCGGGCAGTGTAACGGCAAAGGCGGCGCTTGCTAAGTATGGATTTGCGTCATTGTGCGGCACGATGGCGACGCCGTTCGTCATCGTGCACGGAGCGCTCGGAATCCGCGACGCCGTAGGGTGCGCGGTACGCGCCAAGGGCCCCTATTCGAGGTGAGGCGCACCCTACGAGCTAAGCTCGACGAAATACAGGTGCCGACACAAACACCCTCTCCCGCCCTTCGGGCACCCTCGGCTTGGGCATCCTGCGTCGCCCTACCTCCTGCATCCATGCAGTCGTCTCCCATAAATGGGAGAGGGACATCAGCTAGCCGCAAGCGGCCTGTTTATGGCCTTTTTATGTAGCGCTCCAGCGCAGCCAGCGAATCCGGGCAATACGGCAAGCGATGGGTTTCCTCCAACGCCTGCTCGACGCTGATGAAGCGCGCCTCCAGCACCTCCTCCGGCTGCAACACCAGCGGCGCATCGGATACAGCCGAGTAGGCCATGCACCACAGGCGACTTTCCGGAGCGTCATAGAGAAAGTGCGCATGCTCGGTCAGCTGGGCATCGACGATACCCAGCTCCTCGGCCAGCTCACGCTCGGCGGAGAGTCGGTAGTCCTCGCCTTCGAGCACCATGCCGCCGGCCGCCACGTCCCAGTATCCGGGATACAACGCCTTGCTCAAGGTGCGCCGATGCACGCACAACAGCCCGGCCGTGTTGAACAGGAGAATGTAGGTGCCACGCCCGATCAGCCGGCGCTCGCGCAGCTCGACACGAGAAACACCGCCCAGCGGCCGGTCGTGCTCATCGACCCAGGCCACGCGCTCGCGGTCGGAGGCAGCACGATGCGCCGCCTCCGCTGCCGAAATCGCGACCATCAACCCTGGCTCAGCAACTGACGCAGGTCGATCAGCCCCGCGTTGGCACGGGAGATGTAGTTGGCCATAACCAGCGAGTGATTGGCCAGAACGCCGTAACCGCTGCCGTTGAGGATCATCGGGCTCCACAGGGTGGCCTGCGCGGCTTCCAGCTCACGAATGATCTGGCGCACGCTGACGGTGGCGTTCTTTTTCGCCAGCACGTCGGCGAAGTCCACCTCGACAGCGCGCAGCAGGTGAGCCAGTGCCCAGGCCTGACCGCGAGCCTCGTAGAACACGTTGTCGATCTGCAGCCAGGGCGTCTCGTAAACGCCGCCCTCACCCACCTGCCCGGACTCTTCGGCATCGCTGCCCACCTGCAGTTTCTCGTTCAGGCGCACCTGCCCCACGCTGGCGGACAGGCGCTGAGACAGCGAGCCAAGACGTGTGCCGGCATCACCCAGCCAGTTGTTCAGGTTGTCGGCACGCGCGTAAAACTGTGCGTTTCTCTGCGCCGGGTCGGCCAGACGAGCCAGGTAGCGATCCAGCGACTTGATGCCCTCTCGGTACTCGGACTCGGACGCCGGTAACGCCCAGCTCTTGTTGTCGAAGTGAAAACGCGGCTCGGCCTTGGCCAGGTCCGGGTCCTCGGTGGACTGCGACTGCGAGCGGGCGAAGTCCTTGCGCAGGGCACGCGAGAAGTCGCGTACCTGCACCAGCACGCCATATTCCCAGCTCGGCATGTTGTCCAGCCACAGACCGGGCGGCGCAAGATCGTTGGACAGATAGCCGCCCGGTTTGTCGAGCAGCGTGCCAGCGACCTGCTTGAGGGTTTCCACCGAGGTGTAACCGGTGACCATCTGCCGTTGCGCCTGCTGCGCCGAACTCTGGGCATGCTGCTGGACCTGGAAGACAGACGGCTCCTGGCTCCAGTACCAGCCGACCACCAGGGCGATGAGCAGATAGACACCGATCAGACCGCCCAGAGCTCGAGCGATCAGGCTGCCGCCACTGCGACTGCCTCCTGAGGTCTTGGCGGCGCCGCCCTGCGAGTTCGTCGCGCGATTCTTCCAGTCCAGCATGGCAGTGTCCTTTTCAAGCGAATTCGAGTGTTCGACCACAACCCGAGCAACGGGTTGCGACCTGCTACGCACTATAAGGCAAGCCCACAGCAAAACGCAGGGCAGAGGGGCAAACTTAATGCGGGTAGGGGAAAACTAAAATTCTGTCGCTTATTCGACAGAAATACCGACGCCAATTGATCGACGGCAATGTCAGCGCCTCCAGCAAGTGATAGCATCGAGCCACCACTGACTTAACCACTTATAGAAGTCGGCCCATGACCGAGCACCCGGATCCCAGTCGAGATCGACTCAAGCACCATTTCGCCCAGCGCGTCATTCACCAGGCACGCCAGGTGCTGGAAGTCTGGCAGCGCCTGCAACGCAGCGAATGGAACGATGCCGGCATGGCTGAGCTGACCGAAGCCAACCTGCGACTGCTGCGTTACGCCGAGCGTTTCGAACAGACCGAGCACGCGCAACTGGCGCAAAGCATTGGCGTCAGCCTGGATGAAGTAGTGGAAAATCGCGGTCGCCTCAACAGCACGCTGATCGCCCGCCTCAATCAGGCCATGCAGCGCTTGTCGAGAACCGGCCTGCGTCATAGTGATGCCTTCGAACAGACCTTCCTGCCCCCCCTGCGCAAACCGGTTTATCTAGCCCTGCAGGATGCCCAGCGCGCCGAGCGTCTGGCCCAGCAACTGGATTTCTTCGGCCTGGCGGCGCAGGCCCTGGGCGATGAGTTCGCCTTCCGTGCCGCCATCAGCGAGCGCCACCCGGCCGCCATCATCATGGACGTCGACTTCGCCGGCGCAGGCCTGGAACTTGCCGACTCGGTGCAAGAAGGTCTGGAGCAGAAAATTCCGCTGCTGTTCTTCAGCCACTGCGATACCGACACCCCGACGCGCCTGGCTGCCGTACGTGCCGGCGGCCAGGAGTTCTTCACCGGCTCACTGGATGCATCGAGCCTGCTCGAACGCATCGAGGTACTGACCCACGTCTCGCAGTACGACCCGTACAAGGTGCTGATCGTCGACGATTCCAAGGCCCAGGCGACCCACACCGAGCGCGTACTCAACAGTGCCGGCATCCTCACCCACACCCTCACCGAGCCGATCCAGGCGATGGACGCGCTGGCCGAATTCCAGCCGGACCTGATCATCCTCGACATGTACATGCCCGAGTGCAACGGCACCGAACTGGCCAAGGTGATCCGCCACAATGACCGCTACGTCAGCGTGCCGATCATCTACCTGTCGGCCGAGGACGACCTGGACAAGCAGCTCGACGCCATGAGCGAGGGCGGCGACGACTTCCTCACCAAACCGATCAAGCCACGCCACCTGATCGCCACCGTGCGCAACCGCGCAGCCCGTGCGCGCAACCTCAAGGCGCGCATGGTGCGTGACAGCCTGACCGGCCTGTACAACCACACCCATACCCTGCAACTGCTCGATGACGCCTGCTTTCGCGCACGCCGCGAAGAGCAGCCGCTGGCCTTCGCCATGCTCGACATCGACCACTTCAAGAAGGTCAACGACACCTATGGTCACCCCATGGGCGACCGGGTGATCAAGAGCCTGGCGCTGTTCCTCAAGCAGCGCCTGCGCAAGACCGACCATATCGGTCGTTACGGCGGCGAGGAATTCGCCGTGGTGCTGCCCGATACCGACGAGCAATCGGCGCTCAAGGTGCTGGAAGAGATTCGCCAGCGCTTCGCCGAAATCCACTACCCGGCCCAGCCGCAGGACCTGTCCTGCACCTTCAGCTGTGGTATCGCCATGCTGCAACCGGGCCTGGATGGCAACACACTGTCCAAGCGCGCAGACGAAGCGCTGTACAAGGCCAAGCACGGTGGTCGTAACCGGGTGGAGCTGTACAGCAGCGAGTGACTCGCCGTAGAACGTGACACAGCTCACAGCGTCATCAGCCTGTAACCAAACCGCAATAAGCTCGCGGGCATCGTTCAGTCGTCGATCGAGCCCGCCATGCGCCTCAAGCTGCTCACCAACCTAAACACCCTGCTGCTGGTCACCGTTTGCGTTGCGCTGGCGGCGACGCTCTGGTGGTCGCAGCGCGCGTTGCAGCAACCGGTGCAACTGATGGAGCGCTACCTGACGCTGTCCCAGCAGTTCCAGCGCGAGGTGGCCGACAACATTCAGGCCTACCTGGCCAGTGGCAATGCCGTGCAACACAGCAGCGCGACCCAGGCCATCGACGCCTTCGACGACTCCCTCGAACAACTGCCGCAACAATTGACCACCGAGCTGCGCCCAAGCCTTGAGCAACTGCGCGACTTCAGCGCCAATCAACTGCTGGCGGCCGGCAAACTGGCCGGTGATCCGCAAGGCCTGCTGTTGCAAGCCGAACGCGAGATGCTCGCTGCGCTGGAACAACTGACCCAGTACGTCGCAGATGCCAGCAGCCCTGCCGCCGGTGAGTATCGCAAACCGCTGCAGGAAGCCGGTTCGCGCCTGCTCAAGCTCGCCCACGCCCGCGAACGTTTCACCAGTCAGGGTCGTAGCGAACTGCTCGGCGATGTCGAACGCGAACTCAAGGGCCTTGCCCAGCAGGCAGAGGCACTGGATAAATTGCCGCTACTCGGCGTGCAGCAGGCCGACAGCTCTGCCAGCGTCGGCTTCGCCGCGCTGCTCGGGCTGGATGACACACAACAGGAGCAACAGGCGCAGGATCGCGGCATCGAGCTGAAACGCGAACTTGGCTCTCTGGTGCGTCGCTACCCCAGTGAACTGCAACGCACTCGCGAGCTGGTCGAGCAACGCCAGCAACTGGCCTTGACCACCACCGAACGCGTGACCCAGGTGCAACAGGCACTGGCTGCGCTGGAGCCCCTGGTAAAAGGCGAATACGCACGCATTCAGGGCGAGGTACGACTGATTCAGGGCCTGATGATCGGCCTGATCCTGCTCATCGCCCTGCTCATCGACCGCATCCAGCGGCGCCTCTCGCAGGTGCTCGAGCGCCTGGTACCGGCGCTGTCACAGTGGGCCAAAGGTAATTTCGCAACGCCGATCAGCATCCACTCCCGCACCCGCGAGCTGCGCGATATCGAAGACTCGCTCAATCACCTGCGTCGCTATCTGGCGGAGCTGGTCACCAGCATCCGCGGCCATGCCGAGCATGTCGCCGGCTCCAGCCGTACCCTGGCCGATCTCAGCGGCGGCCTGCACGGCGGCGCCGAACGCCAGGCCGGCGATACCGCCCTGATCCGCGACGCGCTGGGCGAGCTGGAAGCGACCATCGGCCAGGTCGCCCAGGACGCCAGCCAGACCGCCGACGCCAGCCGCGATGCCGACCGCGCACTGGTCCAGGGCCAGCAGGTCATCGGCCAGAGCCTTCAGGGGCTGCACGCGCTGGTCACCGAGGTGCAGGACAATGCCCAGGCCATCGAGCGCCTGGCCGACGAGACCGCCACCATCGGCAGCGTGCTCACGGTGATTCGCGGCATCGCCGAACAGACCAACCTGCTCGCCCTCAACGCCGCCATCGAGGCCGCTCGCGCCGGCGAGGCCGGCCGTGGCTTTGCCGTGGTCGCCGACGAAGTACGCTCATTGTCGCAGCGCACCGGCAGCGCCACGGCGGAAATCCAGGATGTCATCGGCCGCCTGCAACAGGCTGCGCACCAGTCGGTACAAGCGATGCGCGCCCAGGTCGAACACGCCGAAACCACTGCCGGCAAGGCCGAGGCAGCCGATGGTGCGCTGGACGAGATCGTCAGTGCTATCCGCACCATCGCCAGCATGGCAGAGCGCATTGCCGAAGCCACCGCCCAGCAGAGCGATGCCGTCAGCGAGATTCGCGAACACGGCGAACGCATCCACCAGCTGGGCGACGACAACCTCGGTCTGATCGCCAACGGACGCAGCGAGAGTGAACGTCTGCTGCACCTGGGCGGCCAGTTGCACAGCGCCGTACAGGCGTTTCGCGTCTAACCGCCTGCGACACGGCAGCGCAGGCTCGATCTGCGCGGGAACTCTACAAGGCCGGCCTCCTCCAAGGTGCCGCTCATCCCCGGCAATCGACGTCCCGGCGCGGCAGCGACGATGCGGGCGGGCGCTTTCCGGTATCATGCCGCCACCTTCCGCCGAGATATTCGCCCGATGTCACTGCGTCGACTGCTACTTCCCCTGTTTCTGCTCTGCCTGAGCCTGCCCGCCAGCGCCAATCTGTTCGACCAGCGCCCAGCCGCCTCGCCGATTGGCGCGCCGCTGAACAACAGCAGTGACTTCCTGCCGGTGCGCGAAGCCTTCAAGCTGAGCCTGGTGAGCAGCGACGCACAGGCAGTGACGTTGCGCTTCGTCGCGACCGAGGGTTACTACCTCTATCGCCATCGTTTCAATTTCAGCGTCGAACCAGCGGATCTGGTGCTCGGCGACGCCGAATTGCCGGCAGGCGAGGCCAAGCACGACGAGTTCTTCGGCGATGTCGAGGTGTACTACGGCGTGCTGGATATCCGCGTGCCACTGGACAACCCAGACAACCGCCCGCTGCGCCTGCAGGTCGGCTACCAGGGTTGTGCCGACAAGGGCCTGTGCTATCCGCCCGAGACTGAATACATCGAGATCGGTGATATGCCTGCTGCCGACAGCAGCGATGTGGCATCGGTGGCAACCGGCTGGAACTGGAAAGAGCTGGCGCTGTTCTTCCTCGGCGGCCTGGCGCTGACCTTCACCCCCTGCGTGCTGCCGATGCTGCCGATCCTGTCCGGAGTGGTGCTGCGCGGGCAACTGGGGGGCTTTCGCAGCCTGACTCTGTCGCTCGCCTACGTGTTGCCGATGGCGATCTGTTTCGCCGTCCTCGGCACACTTATGGGGCTGTTCGGCGCCGGCCTCAATCTACAGGCGCGCCTGCAATCAGCCTGGGTGTTGGTGCCTTTCGCCGCCTTCTTCACCCTCTTCGCCCTGGCCATGTTCGGCCTGTTCGAGCTGCGCCTGCCGCGTTTCATCAGTGAACCGCTGGATCGCCTGGCCGGCAGGACCCATGGTGGCTCGCATCTGAATGCCGCAGTGCTCGGCGTACTCTCCAGCCTGCTGGTCAGCCCCTGCGTCTCGGCGCCACTGGCCGGAGCCCTGCTCTATATCAGCGCCAGTGGCGATGCCCTGGGCGGCGGCCTGAAGCTGCTCGCGCTCGGCCTCGGCATGGGTACGCCGCTGGTGCTGTTCGCTGTTGGCGGTGGTGCGCTGCTGCCGAAAACCGGCACTTGGATGGTGAGCGTACGCAATGCCTTCGGCGTGCTGCTCCTGGCCGTTTCGATCTGGCTGCTCGAGCGCGTGCTGCCTGGCAGTCTGAGTCTGGCCCTGTGGGGCCTGCTGGCGGGTGGCGTGGCAGTATTCCTCGGTGCGCTGGAGTTCGGCCCCAAGACACATCGACAGAAGCTCGGCCAGATCGCCGGCCTGGCGTTACTGGTCTATGCCCTGGCCGCCTGGGTCGGCGCCCTGCAGGGTGCGAGCGATCCGCTCAAGCCACTCGGCCAGCTGCAGGCTGGTGCCAGCCAGAGCAGCGCCAAGAGCGATGCCTGGCAAACCCTGAGCAGCCCCGCCGAGCTGGACGCCGCGCTGGCGCAGGCCAAAGCCAGCGGCCAACCGCTGCTGCTGGACTGGTACGCCGACTGGTGCATCAGCTGCAAGGTCATCGAGCGCGAGGTATTCGGTAATGCCGAAGTCGGCAGCAAGCTCGCTGACTGGCGCCTGATCCGCTTCGATATCACCGAAAGCAACGCCGCCCAGCGCGCCCTGCTGGACCGTTACAAGTTGTTCGGCCCGCCTGCCATCCAGTTGTTCGCCGGCAATGGTGACGAACTGCTCGATCTGCGTGTCGTAGGTGAAGTCGATGCCGCCACCTTCGCTGGCCGCCTGGATCAGGCCAGCAGCCGCCTGGCAGGTCGTTGAACGCTGTCGACGCGATCATCGCCCGCACGCTGCAAATGTCCTGGCAACGACCAAAACCAGCGCTATAGTCATATTTCTGCCGTAAACAGCAGGCATCGTGTCGACTATTGCTGACATCGCGCAGCTGCGGCATAGTCCTGCGCAGCCTGAACAACAAGGAACGCGACCATGGCCACCCTACTGGTGCTGCACGGCCCCAATCTGAATCTGCTGGGTACCCGCGAGCCCGACAAATACGGTGCCACCACCCTCGCCGAGATCAATCAGGATCTGGAACGCCGCGCACGCGAGGCGGGCCATCATCTGCTGTACCTGCAAAGCAATGCCGAGTACGAACTGATCGACCGCATTCACGCCGCAAAGGGTGAAGGTGTCGACTTCATCCTGATCAATCCTGCCGCTTTTACCCATACAAGCGTCGCATTACGTGACGCATTGCTGGCAGTGAGCATCCCATTCATCGAAGTGCACCTGTCCAACGTGCACAAGCGTGAACCTTTCCGCCATCACTCCTACTTTTCCGACGTTGCAGTCGGGGTGATCTGCGGCCTTGGCGCCAGCGGTTATCGGCTGGCCCTGGAAGCGGCACTCGAACAACTGACCGGGCGCGCCTGACGCGTAGCCTGGTAGACAAGTCCTACCTCACCTCTGGGAGTTGACCATTCATGGATATCCGTAAAGTCAAGAAACTGATCGAGCTGCTGGAAGAGTCCGGTATCGACGAGCTGGAGATCAAAGAGGGCGAAGAGTCCGTGCGCATCAGCCGTCACAGCAAACAACCGGCCTATGCCCCGCAGCCGATGTACGCACCGGCACCGGCTCCGATCGCGGCGCCTGTCGCCGCAGCCGCTCCGGGCGCTGAAGCCGCCCCGGCCGCCGCACCGAAACTGAACGGCACCGTGGCGCGTTCGCCGATGGTTGGCACCTTCTATCGCGCCGCCTCGCCGACCTCGGGCAACTTCGTCGAAGTCGGTCAGACCGTGAAGAAAGGCGATATCCTCTGCATCGTCGAAGCGATGAAGATGATGAACCACATCGAAGCCGAAGCCAGCGGTGTGATCGAATCCATCCTGGTGGAAAACGGCCAGCCGGTTGAGTACGACCAACCCCTGTTCACCATCGTTTGATGCACGGGGAGCCTGCAATGCAGAAGCTGGAAAAAGTCCTTATCGCCAACCGTGGCGAAATCGCCCTGCGTATCCTGCGCGCCTGCAAGGAGCTGGGCATCAAGACGGTGGCCGTGCACTCCACCGCCGACCGCGAACTGATGCACCTGGGCCTGGCCGACGAGTCCGTCTGCATTGGTCCGGCAGCCGGCGCTCAGTCCTACCTGAACATCCCGGCGATCATCAGCGCAGCTGAACTGACCGGTGCCACGGGCATCCACCCGGGCTACGGCTTTCTCGCCGAGAACGCCGACTTCGCCGAACAGGTGGAGAACTCCGGTTTTGCCTTCATTGGCCCGAAAGCCGACACCATCCGCCTGATGGGCGACAAGGTATCGGCCAAGGAAGCCATGATCAAAACCGGCGTCCCAGTGGTTCCCGGTTCCGAAGGCCCGCTGCCGGAAGACGAGGAAGAAGCCCTGCGCATCGCCCGTGAAGTAGGCTACCCGGTGATCATCAAGGCCGCTGGCGGCGGCGGTGGTCGCGGCATGCGCGTGGTGCACAAGGAAGAAGACCTGATCAAATCGGCCAAGCTGACCCGCACCGAAGCCGGTGCTGCATTTGGCAACCCGGTGGTCTATCTGGAAAAATTCCTCGGCAACCCGCGCCACGTCGAAGTCCAGGTGCTGTCCGACGGCCAGGGCAACGCGATTCACCTGTACGACCGTGACTGCTCGCTGCAGCGCCGTCACCAGAAGGTGATCGAAGAGGCTCCGGCCCCGCTGATCGACGAGAAGGCCCGCGCCGAAGTGCTCAAGCGCTGCGTCGATGCCTGTGTCGAGATCGGCTACCGTGGCGCCGGCACCTTCGAGTTCCTCTATGAAGACGGCCGCTTCTACTTCATCGAGATGAACACCCGCGTTCAGGTGGAGCACCCGGTCACCGAGATGGTCACGGGTATCGACATCGTCAAGGAGATGCTCAGCATCGCCGCTGGCAACAAGCTGTCGATCAAGCAGGAAGACGTGAAGATCCTCGGTCACTCGGTCGAGTGCCGGATCAACGCCGAAGACCCGGACAACTTCATGCCCAGCCCCGGCAAGGTCAAGCATTTCCATGCGCCGGGCGGCAATGGCGTTCGCGTCGACTCTCACCTGTACAGCGGCTACAGCGTTCCGCCGCACTACGACTCGCTGATCGGCAAGCTGATCACCTTCGGCAAGGACCGTGACGAGGCCATGGCCCGTATGCGCAATGCCCTGGACGAGATCGTGGTCGATGGCATCAAGACCAACGTGCCGCTGCACCGCGACCTGACCCGCGACAAGGGTTTCGTCAAAGGCGGCGTGAACATCCATTACCTGGAAAAGAAACTGGGTATGGACAAGCACTGAGCCCAATGACCAGCTGCGCGTCGGCGATACGGCGTTAAAAACGACCTCGGAATGCTCACTTACAAATGTAAGCTCCGCTCCCTCGACCGTTTTTGCCTTGTCTCGCTCTAGCTCGCGAGGTCATGACTGAAGTGCTAAACAAGGGCTGCCCTCGGGCAGCCCTTGTCGTTTCCGGCCGATAGCCGAACTGGCCGGCCGGCCATCCGTTCAAGTAAGCTGCGCGGCCAAACCGTTCCACATGCTTTCGAGGTTTCTCATGCCCTGGTTACAAGTCCGTCTCGCCATCACTCCTGAGCAGGCAGAAACCTACGAGGATGCCCTGCTGGAAGTCGGCGCCGTATCGGTAACCTTCATGGACGCCGAAGATCAGCCGATCTTCGAGCCGGATCTGGGCACCACGCCGCTGTGGTCGAATACTCACCTGCTGGCCCTGTTCGAGGCCGACACCGACGAAACCGCCCTGCTCGCCCACCTGCAGCTGCTGTGTGGCGGCGCGCTGCCGGAGCATCATGTCGAACGCATCGAGGATCAGGACTGGGAGCGCAGCTGGATGGATGGCTTCCAGCCCATGCGCTTCGGCCAACGCCTGTGGATCGTGCCAAGCTGGCACGCCGCGCCGGAGCCGGACGCGGTCAACCTGCTGCTCGATCCGGGCCTGGCCTTTGGCACCGGCACCCATCCGACCACCGCACTGTGCCTGGAATGGCTCGATGGCCAGAAGCTGGACAACTGCAGCGTGCTCGACTTCGGTTGCGGCTCGGGCATCCTCGCCATCGCCGCACTGTTGCTCGGCGCCCCGCAGGCAGCGGGTACCGATATCGACCCGCAAGCCCTGGAGGCCTCGCGCGACAATGCCTCGCGCAACGGTATCGATCCGGCGCGCTTCCCGGTGTACCTGCCTGCCGACCTGCCGCAGCAGCCTGCCGACGTGGTCGTCGCCAACATCCTCGCCGGCCCGCTGGTTTCCCTGGCACCTCAGATCACCACACTGGTCAAAGGCGGTGGACGCCTGGCGCTGTCGGGTATCCTCGCCGAGCAGGCCGAGGAAGTCCGCGCCGCCTACGCAGGCGCCTTCGACCTCGACCCGACGGCCATCAAGGACGGCTGGGTGCGCATCAGCGGCGTCAAGCGCTGAACCGCGCGCAATCGTTGCGTTAGACTAGCTGCTTGGATTTTCCGGACCCGCGCATGAGCGAAAGCCACGTCACCCAGTGCCCCAATTGCCGTACCAGCTTCCGCGTCAGTCAGGCGCAGCTGGCTGCTGCCCATGGCGCAGTACGCTGCGGTGCCTGCCTGCACGTGTTCAACGCCGCCGAGCAACTGTTCGGCCCCCGTGCAGCCGCACCTGCGCCAGCGATAGCCAAAACGGTAAGCACTGCGGTCAAGGCCCAACCCGACACCCGCACCAAGTCGCCAGCGTCCAATCCCGCCGACGATACCCTGTGGATTCATGACGACCTCGACCTCGACAACCTCGATCTCGATGAGGAACTGGCCAGGCTGGAAGAGCAGGAACAGCAGCTGTCGCAGCAGTTCCTCGCACTGGAACAGGCGCCGCGCTATGCCGAGAATTTCGCCAGCCGCGCAACGGACGAGCACGACGACACGCATGACGAAGCCTGGGCCGAAGCCCTGCTGCGCGACGAGCCAGTCAAGCGCGAGCGCGACAGCTTCGAGCTGCAACCAACCGAAGAGCAGCCGGAGCCCGCCGCTACACCTGAGCCCGAAGCTGCCATTGAATTCGTCCCTCCCGCCACACCCCGCACGCAACAGCCCGTCGCCAATGACCTCGACGAATCCGCTGAGCCGCGCCTGGGTGATATCGATGACGAGCAACAGGACGAAGATCTGCGCACAGAGCGTGAAGAGCCCAAGGCAGTGCGCAACGAGCCGGGCCTGCGCGAGGAGCGTCTGTTCGAACTGGATGACGAACCCTTGCAACTCGACTGGCGCCAGCCACAGGGCACGTCATGGGGGCGCCTGCTCGGCTGGGGGCTACTCAACCTGCTGGCAGCTGGCGGCCTGCTGGCACAATACGCTGCCTACAACTTCGATGAGCTGGCACGCCAGGATCGCTATCGTCCCTGGTTCGAACAACTGTGCCCGAACATCGGCTGCACCCTGCCATCGAAAGTGGACATCAGCCAGATTCGCAGCAGCAACCTGGTAGTACGTAGCCACCCGGAATTCTCCGGCGCCCTGATCGTCGACGCCATCCTTTATAACCGCGCTTCCTTCGCCCAGCCCTTCCCACTGCTGGAGATGCGCTTCGCTGACCTGGGTGGCCAACTGGTCGCCAGTCGTCGCTTCAAACCCAGCGAGTACCTGGCCGGCGAGCTGGCCGGACAGAGCGAGATGCCACCGCAGACGCCCATCCACATCTCCCTGGACATCCTTGATCCGGGCACCCGCGCGGTGAACTACAGCCTGAGCTTCCACTCGCCCGAGTAGCCTGGAGACGGCGCGACACGTGGTCGCAGGCCTTCCATCTAACTACTGGCGATAAGCCCATAGCTGTTCAGAATTTGTTCAAAACGACCTTTATCCGGTCATCCAGAGCGGGTATCATGCCCACCCTTTCGCGAGCACCGACCCACCGCCGTTTCCCCTGAGGACACAGTGGAGGGCGGGTGTTGATCGCCCTTTGTCTCAACTGCGCACCAACAAGCAGGGACGCCCCATGTCGGCCCCACGTATTGGCCCTTACACATTGCCCAATCGGTTGATCCTGGCCCCCATGGCCGGCGTCACCGATCGCCCGTTCCGCCAGCTGTGTCGCCGTCTCGGCGCCGGCCTGGTGGTGTCGGAGATGGTCACCAGCGATGTGCGCCTGTGGAATAGCCGCAAGTCCAGCCTGCGCTTGCTGCACGCTGGTGATCCCGAGCCGCGCTCGGTACAGATCGCCGGTGGTGATCCGCAGATGATGGCCGACGCGGCGCGCAAGAACGTCGAGTTGGGCGCACAGATCATCGACATCAACATGGGCTGCCCGGCCAAGAAGGTCTGCAACAAGGCCGCCGGCTCCGCCCTGCTGCGCGACGAGCCGCTGGTACGGGAAATCCTCGCTGCCGTGGTCGGTGCGGTGGACGTGCCGGTGACGCTGAAGATTCGCACCGGCTGGGACCGCCAGAACAAGAACGGCATTACCGTGGCGAAAATCGCCGAAGATGCCGGCATTGCTGCACTGTCCGTACACGGCCGCACCCGCGCCGACCTTTATACCGGCGAAGCCGAGTACGACACCATCGCCGCCATCAAGCAGGCGATATCGATTCCGGTGTTCGCCAATGGCGACATCGACTCTCCACAGAAGGCCAAGGCCGTGCTCGACGCCACTGGCGCCGACGCGCTGCTCATTGGTCGCGCCGCCCAAGGGCGGCCGTGGATCTTCCGTGAAATCGAGCACTACCTGAGTACCGGCGAAACCCTGCCGGCACCGAGCCTGCTCGAAGTGGAACGCATTCTGCTAGAACACCTGGCCGCACTGCACGCCTTCTACGGTGAATTGATGGGCACGCGTATCGCCCGCAAGCATGTCGGCTGGTATCTGGCAACCCTGCCGGGCGCCAGGGAGTTTCGCGCCCAATTCAACCGTCTGGACAGTACGGACGCACAGTGCGCCCACGTTCGCGCGTTCTTCCGCGAACGGCACAACGATGGAAACGAGGTGGCCGCATGACGTTGATGACAGAGACCCTAGTGAGTGGAATTGCACCCGTGAGTGACAACACCAGCCTTAAACAGCACCTGAACACGCCGAGCGAAGAGGGCCAGACCCTGCGCGGCGCCGTGGAGAAGGCGCTGCACAATTACTTCGCCCATCTCGAGGGCGCGGACGTCACCGACGTGTACAACCTGGTGCTCACCGAAGTCGAAGCGCCACTGCTGGAAACCGTCATGAATTACGTGAAAGGTAACCAGACCAAGGCCTCCGAACTGCTCGGTCTGAACCGCGGTACGCTGCGCAAGAAGCTCAAGCAGTACGACCTGCTGTAACCCTGAACTCCCGAAAAGGGCGGCCCGCATGAGCCGCCTTTTTTGCTGATATCCCCGCTCTGATGGATAGTGAAATGACCGACCAGACCACCCTTCTGCCCGTCCGCCGCGCGCTGATCAGCGTTTCCGACAAGACCGGTGTCCTCGAATTCGCTCGCGAACTGGCCGCCCTCGGTGTCGAGATTCTCTCCACCGGCGGCACCTACAAGCTGCTCAAGGACAACGGCGTAGCCGCAGTGGAAGTAGCCGACTACACCGGCTTCCCGGAGATGATGGACGGCCGCGTCAAGACCCTGCACCCGAAGATTCACGGCGGCATCCTCGGCCGTCGTGCGCTGGACAGCGCGGTGATGGACGAGCACGGCATCAAGCCGATCGACCTGGTGGCGGTCAACCTCTATCCCTTCGAAGCCACCGTGGCCAAGCCTGATTGCGACCTGGCCGACGCCATCGAGAATATCGACATCGGCGGCCCGACCATGGTCCGCAGCGCGGCGAAGAACCACAAGGACGTCGCCATCGTGGTCAACACCGGCGATTACGCCGGCATCGTCGCCTCCCTCAAGGCCGGCGGCCTGAGCTACGCCCAGCGCTTCGACCTGGCCCTCAAGGCCTTCGAGCACACCGCGGCCTACGACGGCATGATCGCCAACTACCTGGGCACCATCGACCAGGCGCGTGACACCCTGTCCACCGAAGGTCGCGGCGCCTTCCCGCGCACCTTCAACAGCCAGTTCGTCAAGGCGCAGGAAATGCGCTACGGCGAGAACCCGCACCAGAGTGCGGCGTTCTATGTCGAAGCGAAGAAGGGCGAAGCCAGCGTTTCCACCGCAATCCAGTTGCAGGGCAAGGAACTGTCGTTCAACAACGTGGCCGACACCGACGCCGCGCTGGAATGCGTGAAGAGCTTCGTCAAGCCGGCCTGCGTCATCGTCAAGCACGCCAACCCCTGCGGCGTGGCCGTGGTACCGGAAGACGAAGGCGGCATCCGCAAGGCCTACGACCTGGCCTACGCCACCGATACCGAATCGGCGTTCGGCGGCATCATCGCCTTCAACCGCGAGCTGGATGGCGAAACCGCGAAGGCCATCGTCGAGCGTCAGTTCGTCGAAGTGATCATCGCCCCGAAAATCAGCGCCGCCGCCCGTGAAGTGGTGGCCGCCAAAGCCAACGTGCGCCTGCTCGAATGCGGCGAATGGCCGGCCGAGCGCGCTGCGGGTTGGGACTTCAAACGCGTCAATGGTGGTCTGCTGGTGCAGAGCCGCGACATCGGCATGATCGCAGCGTCCGACCTGAAGATCGTTACCCAGCGCGCGCCGAGCGAGCAGGAAATCCACGACCTGATCTTCGCCTGGAAAGTGGCCAAGTTCGTCAAATCCAACGCCATCGTCTACGCCAAGAACCGTCAGACCGTGGGTGTCGGCGCCGGCCAGATGAGCCGCGTCAACTCCGCGCGCATCGCCGGCATCAAGGCCGAGCACGCTGGCCTGCCGGTGCCCGGTGCGGTGATGGCGTCGGACGCCTTCTTCCCCTTCCGCGACGGCATCGACAACGCCGCCAAGGCCGGTATCACCGCCGTGATCCAGCCGGGCGGCTCGATGCGTGACAACGAAGTGATCGCCGCCGCCGACGAAGCCGGGATTGCCATGGTGTTTACCGGCATGCGCCACTTCAGGCACTAAAATCGGCCGCACTGAAACCGGCATCTGCGTTGTTGCCCCGGGTTCCGCCAATGCTCATTGCCAGTAGGCAACTCCGCTTGTCGAAACCCGGGGCGCCTAGCATCTACCGGCTTCATCGCGACCTCGGAATTCGTAGGGTGGATAGCGCTTTTTCTATCCACCAACCGGGCCACCGGCCCGCCTCCACAAGGAGACAAATATGAACGTATTGATCATCGGCAGCGGCGGTCGCGAACACGCCCTGGCCTGGAAAGTGGCGCAGGACAAGCGCGTCGAGAAAATCTTCGTCACCCCGGGTAACGCCGGCACAGCCGTCGAGCCCAAGTGCGAGAACGTCGCCATCGACGTACTGGCCATCGAGCAGTTGGCTGACTTTGCCGAGAAGAACGTGCAACTGACCATCGTCGGCCCGGAAGCGCCGCTGGTCAAAGGCGTGGTCGACCTGTTCCGCAGCCGCAAGCTGGATATCTTCGGCCCCACCGCCGCAGCCGCCCAGCTGGAAGGCTCCAAGGCGTTCACCAAGGATTTCCTTGCGCGCCACAAGATCCCCACCGCCGACTACCAGAACTTCACCGAGATCGAGCCGGCGCTGGCCTACCTCCGTGAGAAAGGCGCACCGATCGTGATCAAGGCCGACGGCCTGGCCGCAGGCAAGGGCGTGATCGTCGCCATGAGCCTGCAGGAAGCCGAAGACGCGGTGCGCGATATGCTCGCTGGCAACGCCTTCGGTGAGGCCGGTTCGCGCGTGGTGATCGAGGAGTTCCTCGACGGCGAAGAAGCCAGTTTCATCGTCATGGTCGACGGCGAGAACGTGCTGCCGATGGCCACCAGCCAGGATCACAAGCGCGTCGGCGACGGTGACAGCGGCCCGAATACCGGCGGCATGGGCGCCTACTCGCCAGCCCCGGTAGTCACCGCCGAAGTACACAAGCGCGTGATGGACGAGGTGATCTACCCGACCGTGCGCGGCATGGCCAGCGAAGGCAACGTCTACACCGGCTTCCTCTATGCAGGTCTGATGATCGACAAGGCTGGCAAGCCCAAGGTCATCGAGTTCAACTGCCGCTTCGGCGACCCGGAAACCCAACCGATCATGTGCCGCCTGGAAAGCTCCCTGGTGCTGCTGGTCGAGGCCGCACTGGCCAAGGCGCTGGACAAGGTCGAAGCGACCTGGGACCCGCGTCCGACCGTGGGCGTGGTGCTGGCCGCCGGTGGTTACCCGGGCGACTACGCCAAGGGCGATGTGATCGAAGGCCTCGATGAAGCCGCCAAGCTCGACGGCAAGGTGTTCCACGCCGGTACCGCGCTGAAGGATGGCCAGATCGTTACCGCTGGTGGTCGCGTACTCTGCGCCACCGCCATCGGCGCCAGCGTTGCCGATGCCCAGCAGCAGGCCTACCGTCTGGCCGAGAAGATTCGCTGGAACGGCATGTTCCACCGTAACGATATTGGCTATCGAGCGATCGCCCGCGAGCGCGGCGAAGACTAGAACCTGTTCACGATCTGCTGCGCGTCGGCGCTACTGCGTTAAAAACAAGCTGGAACGCCAGCCCGGTCGGAAGCCGCTTGCGGCTAACGCGCTTAAGCGCAGCCCGGAGGGCGAGCGAAGCGAGTGCTGCTCATTTACAACTTGTAAAGTCGAGCGCGACTCCGACCGGTCCTCGCTTGTTTTTGCGGGGCCACCGTCGGTGTTGTATCGCTCTAGCTCGCGAAATCGTGAAGCAGGTTCTGAGGTATCGAGAAACAGGGTGCAGTCCGGTAAAAAGGCGGCTTTTTCCAACAAAAAGCCTTAAAAATGCCTGACTGCACCATGTTCCCGCGAGCAGATGCTTGGCTATAATCCGGCCACTCATTTAGAAGGATTTTGCCCGTGCGCCGGCTCAGGATTGCCATCGGACTACTCGCCAGCATGCTGTTTCTCAGCCTTGCGCTGACAGCCAGTGCGAACTCAGCCCCGACAGGCCCGCACAGCTGGTCCTATCTGGTCGACACCAGCGCCCGTCTGGGTCTCGAAGAAGTCCGCGCCCAGCGCCAGCAGTTCAAGCCCCTCAGCAAGCAGTCTTTCACCTTCCCGCCCAGTGACCACGCCGTCTGGCTTCGTGCCGAGTTCGCACCGCAGCAGCAGCCCGCCTGGCTGTGGATCTTCTCACCACGGGTGCAGTACCTCGATTACTACCTGCTGAGAGACGGCCAGCTGGAGCAAAACCTGCACACCGGCGAGGCCATGCCGCTGGATTCGCGACCGCTGCCGTCGCGTTTCTATCTAATGCCGTTGCCAAATGACGGCCAGGCCCGCGTCGCCTATGTGCGCCTGACCTCCAACCACCCGCTGATGACCTGGTTCAAGGTGATGGATCAGGCAGAACTGGTCAGCCTGGAAAAGCCCGCCTACCTCTACGGCATGCTGTTCGGCGCTCTGCTGCTGCTGACCCTGTACAACCTCATCCGCTTCATCTACAGCCGCAGCGCCAGCGGTCTATGGCTGGCAGGGGTGAACATCGGCCTGGCCGTATGCTCGGCGGCCAATCTCGGAATCTTCGCCCAGTGGCTGCCCAGCCTGGGCTATAACCAGTCACTGGTCGCCGACCTCTCCGCACTGTTCGCCGCCTTCAGCGTCCTGGCCTTTGGCCTGGGCTTCATGCACGGCACGCCCGTGCAGCACAGCCCACTCAATCGCCTGCTGCAGGGCAATGCCCTGCTGGTACTGGCCTACGCCCTGTGCATCGTCGTCACCGGGCTGTTCTGGTACAGCTCGCTGGTCTACCTGCTGGTGGCCCTGAGCGCAATCAATCTGCTGCTGGTGAGCAGCCGGCACTGGCGCTCCGGTTATCAGCCGGCACGCCTGATCACCGTGGGCATGCTGGTCTTCAACATGGGATTCGGTTTCTTCGTGCCGGTGCTGCTGGGCTTCGATCAGCTCAATCCTGGCTGGCTGGTGCTGGGCGTGTTCAGTGTCGCCACCCTGGCCGGACTGATCCTCAGCGTTTCGCTGACCGAGCGGCAGCGACAGATCCAGCACAATACCCTGCAGGAAAGCACCGCCCTGGCCGCCAGCAGCGCTGAGCTGAAGGCCAAGGCCGAGTTCCTGGCCAAGATCAGCCACGAGATCCGCACGCCGATGAACGGAGTGCTGGGCATGACCGAACTTCTATTGGGCACGCCGCTGTCGGCCAAGCAGCGTGACTATGTGCAGACCATCCACAGCTCGGGCAACGAGCTGCTCACCCTGATCAACGAAATCCTCGACATTTCCAAGCTAGAATCCGGGCAGATCGAGCTGGACGATGTGCAGTTCGACCTCGGCGCGCTAATCGAGGACTGCCTCGACATCTTCCGCGCCAAGGCCGAACAACAGCGCGTGGAGTTGATCAGCTTCATCCAGCCGCAGGTACCGCGTGTGATCAGCGGTGACCCAACGCGCCTGCGCCAGGCCCTGCTGAGCCTGCTGGACAATGCCTTCAAGCAGACCGACGAGGGCGAAATCCTGCTGGTCGCCGCCCTGGACAGCAGCGATGGCCAACATCGTCTGCGCGTCGCCGTACAGGACAGCGGTCGTCCGCTGCTACCGGAAGAACGCGACGCCCTGCTCAACGCCGAACTGCAGAGCCGCGACTTCCTCTCCGCCACCCGCCTGGGTGGGCGCCTCGGCCTGATCATCGCGCGCCAGTTGGTGCGTCTGATGGGCGGCGAGTTCGGCATCCAGGGCAGCGGCAACCAGGGCACCACACTATGGCTAACCCTGCCGCTGGACGCCGCCCGTCTGGAACAACCGGAAGCCGACCTGGATAGCCCGCTGCAGGGCGCGCGTCTGCTGGTGGTGGACGACAACGACACCTGCCGCAAGGTGCTGATGCAGCAATGCAACGCCTGGGGCATGCAGGTCAGCGCCGTGCCCTCCGGCAAGGAGGCCCTGGCCCTGCTGCGCACCAAGGCGCACATGCGCGAATACTTCGACGCGGTGCTGCTCGATCAGGACATGCCCGGCATGACCGGCATGCAACTGGCCGCCAAGATCAAGGAAGACCCGAGCCTCAACCACGACATTCTGATCATCATGCTCACTGGCATCAGCAACGCGCCGAGCAAGGTGATCGCACGTAACGCCGGGATCAAGCGCATCCTGGCCAAGCCGGTGGCCGGCTACACACTCAAGACCACCCTGGCCGACGAGCTGGCCCAGCGCCCCAACGACACCCCCGCCCAAGCAGCGCCAACTCCGGTCAGTACACCGCTGAACGTGCCAGCCGACTTCCGCATTCTGGTCGCCGAAGACAACAGCATCTCGACCAAGGTGATTCGCGGCATGCTCGGCAAGCTCAACCTCAAGCCGGACACTGCCAGCAACGGCGAGGAAGCCCTCAGCGCGATGAAAGCGCAGCCCTACGACCTGGTGCTGATGGACTGTGAAATGCCGGTGCTCGACGGCTTCTCCGCCACCGAACAATTGCGCGCCTGGGAGAAGAGCGAGAAGCGCCCGCGCACGCCGGTGGTGGCGCTGACTGCGCATATATTGAGCGAGCACAAGGAGCGCGCACGCGCTGTGGGCATGGATGGCCATATGTCCAAGCCGGTGGAACTGTCGCAACTGCGTGAGCTGATCGAGCACTGGATCGCCGAGCGCGAACTGCGTCGCCAGCGCGAGGTATCGTAGGGCGTACTCGCGAAGCAGTACGCCGCTGGATTTGCGCTGTGACGAAGAGCGACGGACTGTTCGCATAGCTACGAGCGGTCGGCGCTCCGATCCGCCCTACCTCAGTCCACCCATCTCAAACGAGCGCCCCATGTCCGAGTTGTTCAGCCTGTACCTGAAGATGCTGGTGCTCTACAGCCCCTTCTTCGTCCTCTCCTGCTTTATCGGCCTCAGTCGCGGCTACACCCTCAAGGAACGCAAGCGCCTGGCCTGGAAGGTGGCGCTAGCCACGCTGATCGCCAGCGTGCTGCTGTACCTGTTCGGCAAGCACATCTTCACTCTGTTCGGCATCACCATCGACGCCTTCCGTATCGGCGCGGGCTCGGTGCTGTTCATCTCCGCCCTCGGCATGGCCCAGGGCAAGTCGGCGGTGCAGACAGACAACGTGCAGCAGGACGTCACCATCGTACCGTTGACCATTCCGCTGACGGTCGGCCCCGGCACCATCGGCGCCCTGCTGCTGATGGGCGCCAGCCAGCCGCACTGGGACGACAAGCTGGTGGCCGTGGCGGCGATCTTTCTCGCCAGCCTCACCGTCGGCGTGGTGCTGTACTTGTCCAACCAGTTCGAGCGCCTGCTCGGCGACCAGGGCCTGCAGATCGTCAGCCGTTTGATGGGGCTGTTCGTCTGCGCCCTGGCCGCACAGATCATCTTCACCGGGGTGAAGAACTACCTGGTGCCATAACGCGCGATAAGCGTATGACCTGCCCCGGATTTCATCCGGGCTACGCCACTGGCCCCACGATCCCGTAGGGTGCGCTGCGTGCACCGCGAGCCCTTCAAACCCTGCACCATTCACTCGCATACCAGCCCCACCTCGGTGCAACGCCTCTCGCCAAAGCCCCTGCCGTTACTCTGAAATCCCCGAAAATAGGGGCCTGCGCAAAACTGGCCCCGTCATTGCTCTAGTGATTCCAACTTGGATACAAGATGGAATCTAGAAGCATGTCCAACGCACCTATCGCTTTCACCCTCGCGCAGTGGCAACAGGCCTACCGTGACGGCCAATCCCCTGCAGAACTGCTGCACGCTCTGCGCCGCGAACTGCGCGCTGACGACACCGCCTGGATCGCCCTGGCCAGCGACGCGCAGCTCGATGCCCAGCTCGATGCCCTGACCACCGCACTGGAAGGTGCAGCCGGCGACCTGAGCACGCTGCCGCTGTACGGCGTGCCCTTCGCCATCAAGGACAATATCGACGCCGCCGGCTGGCCCACCACCGCCGCCTGCCCCGAATTCGCCTATCAGGCCGAGGCCGATGCCACCGTGGTAGCCCGCCTGCGCGCCGCCGGCGCCATCCTCATTGGCAAGACCAACCTCGACCAGTTCGCCACCGGCCTGGTCGGCACCCGTTCGCCTCACGGCGCGGTGCCCAACAGCTTCAACCCGGATTACGTCAGCGGCGGTTCCAGCTCCGGTTCGGCCAGCGTGGTCGCGCGCGGCCTCGTGCCCTTCTCGCTGGGCACCGACACTGCAGGCTCGGGCCGCGTGCCGGCCGGTTTCAACAATATCATCGGGCTCAAGCCGACCAAGGGCTGGCTGCCCAACACCGGCCTGGTGCCGGCCTGCCGCACCGTCGACTGCATCTCGGTGTTCGCCCTGACCGTGGCCGATGCCCTGGCCGTGGCCAATATCGCCGGCGGCTATGACGCCGCCGATGCCTACAGCCGCAAGAACCCGAACAGCGCCAAGGTCGGCATGCCGGCCAGTCCGCGCCTGGCCATACCGGCCAATCCCGAGTTCTTCGGCGACAGCCAAAACCAGGCCGTCTATGAGGCCGCCTTGGGCAAACTGCGCGAACTGGGCGCCGAACTGGTGGAGATCGATTTCGCGCCCTTCCAGCAACTGGCCGAGCAGCTTTACTACGGCCCCTGGGTCGCCGAACGCACCGTTGCGGTGGAAGGCGTGAACCCCGAATACATCAACCCGGTGGTGCGCGGCATCGTCGACAACGGCCACAAGTACAGCGCCTGCGACGCCTACAAGGCCGAGTACATTCGCGCCGAGTTGAGCCGCACCATCAACGACGCCCTGGCCGGCTTCGACGCCATGGTGGTACCGACCTCGCCGACCATCCGCACACTGGCCGAGATGGACGCCGAGCCCGTGCTGTTCAACAGCCAGTTCGGCACCTACACCAACTTCACCAACCTCGCCGACCTGGCTGCCCTGGCCGTGCCGGCTGGCCTGCGTGCCGACGGTCTGCCAGCCGGCATCACCCTGCTCGCCCCGGCCTGGCATGACCAGGCTCTGGCCGCCTTCGGTCAACGCTGGCAGCAGGCTGTCGATCTGCCGCTGGGCGCCACCGGCAAACCGCTTCCGACTCAAGCAGCGAGCGACAAACCGGCACCCGGTTGCATCCGTGTTGCGGTGGTCGGCGCGCACCTGACCGGCATGCCGCTGAACTTCCAGCTCACCACGCGCGATGCCGTGCTGGTGGAGCAGACCACCAGCGCCGCGCATTACCGCCTCTATGCCCTGCCCGGCACCGTGCCACCCAAGCCGGGCCTGGCGCGGGTCGCCGAGAACGGCGCCGAGATCATCGTCGAGCTATGGGACCTGCCGCAGGCGCGCTTCGGTGAGTTCGTCGCCGAGATCCCGCCACCGCTGGGCATCGGCAACCTGGAGCTGGCCGATGGCCGCTGGGTCAAGGGCTTCATCTGCGAGCCTTATGCGCTGGATGGCGCGCGCGACATCACCAGCTTTGGTGGCTGGCGCGCGTTCATCGCCGAAACCAGGAAGTGAATAGCAAGGGAAAGGGCAGCGTGCATGCCCCCTCTCCCTAGCCCTCTCCCCGAGGGGAGAGGGAACAGATCAGCGCCTGCCCGCACACGCGTGCAGCAAGCCAGGAGGCCGCAACAGATGTTCCATACCGTACTGATCGCCAACCGTGGCGACCAGCCGCGCAGCGGCGCAGCGACGAAGTCAAAGTGCCGGACGGGCGTAGCCCGTCACGGCGATCTCGCCACGGAGAACCGCCATGTTTGAAACAGTCCTGATCGCCAACCGTGGCGAGATCGCCGTCCGCGCCATCCGCACGCTCAAGCGCCTGGGCGTCAAAAGCGTCGCCGTCTACTCCGACGCCGACCGCAATGCCCAGCACGTACGCGACGCCGATATTGCCATCGCCCTGGGCGGCGACAAGCCGGCTGACAGCTACCTGCGCATCGACAAGATTCTCGCCGCCGCGCAGGAAACCGGCGCCCAGGCTATCTACCCTGGCTACGGTTTTCTGTCGGAAAGCGCCGAGTTCGCCGATGCCTGCGAAGCAGCCGGCATCGCCTTCGTTGGCCCGACTGGCGAGCAGATTCGCGAATTCGGCCTCAAACACCGTGCCCGTGAACTGGCCGCCCAGGCCCAGGTGCCGATGGCGCCGGGCACCGGCCTGCTGCAAAGCCTGGAAGAAGCGCTGAGCGCCGCTGAAAGCATCGGCTACCCGGTGATGCTCAAAACCACCGCAGGCGGTGGTGGCATCGGCCTGACCCGCTGCAGCGACGCCGCCGCGCTGGAAAGCGCCTACGAAAGCGTCAAGCGTATGGGCGAGCAGTTTTTCAGCGATGCCGGGGTGTTCCTCGAGCGCTTCGTCGATCAGGCGCGTCACGTCGAAGTGCAGATTTTCGGCGACGGCCAGGGCCGCGTCGCTGCTCTCGGCGAGCGCGACTGCTCGCTGCAGCGGCGCAACCAGAAGGTGGTGGAAGAAACCCCGGCGCCGAACCTGCCGCAGGCCACCCGCGAACGCTTGCACGCCGCAGCCGTACAGCTTGGCGAGTCGGTGAAATACCGCAGCGCCGGCACCGTGGAGTTCATCTACGACGCCGCCCGCGACGACTTCTACTTCCTCGAAGTGAACACCCGCCTGCAGGTCGAGCACCCGGTTACCGAGATGGTCACCGGCCTGGATATGATCGAGTGCATGCTGCGCGTGGCCGCAGGCGATGCGATGGACTGGCCCGCGCTCGACCGAGCACCGCAAGGCGCCGCCATCGAAGTGCGGATCTACGCAGAAGACCCGCTGAAGAACTTCCAGCCCAGCCCAGGCGTGCTGACCGACGTGCATTTCCCGGACGACGTACGCGTCGACGGCTGGGTCAGTACCGGCAGCGAGGTGTCAGCCTTCTACGACCCGATGATCGCCAAGCTGATCGTCCATGCTGCTACTCGTGACGAAGCCATCGCCAAACTGCAGAAAGCCCTGGGCGAAACCCGCCTGCACGGCATCGCCAGCAACCTCGACTACCTACGCCAGGTGGTGGCCGACGAGCGTTTCGCCAAAGGCGAAGTGTGGACGCGTCTGCTCGACAGCTTCGCCTTCAAGGCCAGCGTCATCGAAGTGCTGGAGCCGGGCACCTACTCCAGCGTGCAGGACTATCCCGGCCGTCTCGGTTACTGGGATATCGGCGTGCCGCCGTCCGGGCCGATGGATGATTTCGCCTTCCGCCTGGCCAACCGTATCGTCGGCAACGCGGCCGAAGCCGCCGGCCTGGAATTTACCCTGCAAGGCCCGACTCTGCGTTTTCACAACGATGCACTGATCGCCCTGACCGGCGCCGACTGCCCGGCCACCCTGGACGATGCTCCGGTTGCCTACTGGCAGCCAATCGAGGTCAAGGCCGGCCAGGTGCTCAAGCTGGGTCGCGCCGTCAGCGGCTGCCGCACTTATCTCGCCGTGCGCAACGGCCTGGACGTGCCGCTGTATCTGGGCAGCCGCTCCACCTTCGCCCTCGGCCAGTTCGGCGGACATGCCGGGCGTACCCTGCGTACCGCCGACATGCTGGCCATCTCCCAGCCCGAGTTGCCGGCCTGCACCACGCCAGCGCCAGTCGCGCCGCCGCAGGCGGCTCACCCGAGCCTGATCCCCAGCTACGGCACCACCTGGAACATCGGCGTGCTCTATGGCCCGCACGGCGCGCCGGACTTCTTCACCGCTGAAGCCATCGAGGAATTCTTCGCCGCCGAGTGGGAGGTGCATTACAACTCCAACCGACTCGGCGTACGTCTGAGCGGCCCGAAACCGAGCTGGGCGCGAGCCGACGGTGGCGAAGCCGGCTTGCACCCGTCCAACGTGCATGACTGCGAATACGCCATCGGCGCGATCAACTTCACCGGTGACTTCCCGGTGATTCTGACCAAGGACGGCCCCAGCCTCGGCGGTTTCGTCTGCCCGGTGACCATCGCCAAGGCCGAGCTGTGGAAGGTCGGCCAGGTCAAGCCTGGCGACAAGCTGCGCTTTCATCCCATTGGTTTCCAGCAGGCGCAGAGCCTGGAGCAGGCGCAACTGGGCAGCATCGAGGCACTGGCGGCGATCAGCGCGGTGACCCTGCCGGCACCGTCGCTGCAACCTGATAACACCGTTTCCGCCACCGTGCTGGCCGAGCTGCCCGCTGAAGGCAGCCGCCCGCGCGCGGTGTATCGCCAGGCTGGCGACGCCTACATCCTGCTGGAATATGGCGACAACGTGCTGGATCTGGCCCTGCGCCTGCGCGTGCATCTGCTGATGGAGGCGCTCAAGGCCGAGCCGCTGCGTGGCCTGGAAGAGCTCGCCCCCGGCGTGCGCTCGCTGCAACTGCGCTACGACAGCCGCGTACTGCACCAGCGCACCCTGCTCGAACACCTGCTGCGCCTGGAGCGCCAGCTCGGTGATGTCGCCGAACTCAAGGTGCCGACCCGTATCGTCCATCTGCCCATGGCCTTCGAGGACAGCGCCACCCTCGCCGCCGTCGAACGCTACCGCGAAACCGTACGCAGCGAGGCGCCCTGGCTGCCGAACAACGTCGACTTCATCCAGCGCGCCAATGGCCTGGCCAGCCGTGAACAAGTCCGCGACATCCTGTTCGACGCCAGCTACCTGATCCTCGGCCTCGGCGACGTCTACCTCGACGCACCCTGCGCCGTGCCGCTGGACCCGCGCCATCGCCTGCTCAGCTCCAAGTACAACCCGGCGCGCACCTTCACTGCCGAGGGCACCGTGGGCATCGGCGGCATGTACATGTGCATCTATGGCATGGACTCGCCCGGCGGCTATCAGCTGGTCGGTCGCACCCTGCCGATCTGGAACAAATACGTGAAGAACGCCCAGTTCGAGAATGGCCAGCCCTGGCTGCTGCGCTTCTTCGACCAGGTGCGTTTCTATCCTGTCAGCGAGGCCGAGCTGGATGAATTCCGCGAAGCCTTCCGCGAGGGTCGCGCGCAAATCCGCATTGAGGAAACCGAGTTCGACTTTGCCGCCTACAACCGTTTCATCGCCGACAACGCCGCTGATATCGATGCCTTCCAGAGCCAGCAGAAAGCCGCCTTCGACGCCGAAGTCGAGTTGTGGAAGGACGACGATCCGAGCGCCGCACAGGCGCTGGGCACCGACACTGATGACGACGCCGATCTGGACGGCCATCTGGTCGCCGCCGAGATGAGCGGCAGCGTGTGGAAGGTGCTGGTCGAGCCTGGCCAGCATGTGGAAGCCGGCACGCCGCTGCTGGTGGTCGAGGCGATGAAGATGGAACTGGCGGTAACCGCGCCGGTGGCCGGTACGGTCAAGTCGCTGCGTTGCGCCCCCGGCAAAGCGGTGACGCCGGGCGATGCCCTGCTTCTGCTGACCCCGAGCGAGGCGGCCTGAGATGCAACTGGTCAGCCCGACCAAGCGCGGCAAGGAGCGCCCGGAGAATCTCGCCGAGCGCATCTACCTGCAGCTCAAGGACGACATCTTCGAGTTCCGCCTGCTGCCCGGTGATCGCTTCAGCGAGGGCGAGATCGCCGAGCGCATGGCCGCCAGCCGCACACCGGTGCGCCAGGCGCTGTATCGCCTGGAGCGCGAGGGCTATCTGGAGGTGTATTTCCGCAGCGGTTGGCAGGTCAAGCCGTTCGACTTCGCCCACTTCGAGGAGCTGTACGAGGTACGCATCGTCCTCGAACTGGAGGCGGTCAAGCGCCTGTGCGAACGCCCCAATGACGAGCTACCGGATGCACTGGAACAGTTGCGTTGCACCTGGATGGTGCAACCGGAGCAGCGCCTGCAGGACGGCCGCGAAGTGTCGCGTCTGGATGAACGTTTTCACTGCCAACTGGTGGAAGCCGCGGGCAACCGCGAGATGGCCCGGCTGCATGCCGAAGTCAGCGAAAAGATCCGAATTATCAGGCGCCTGGACTTCACCCAGGGGCCGCGCGTGGAACTCACCTACGAGGAACACGCCCGCATCCTCGGCGCGATCCTGTCGCGTCGCTGCGAAGAGGCACAGCTATTGCTCAAGACCCATATAGAGGTCAGCAAAGCGGAAGTGCGCAAGATCACCCTGCACATGCTGCACAGCGCCCGGCAACGGGCACTGCCGGCGCAAGGGTGACGTAAATGACCTTTGAATCACTGCCACCAATAAAAACGCTGTCCACTTAATCACGATTGTGAATGGAGATCGCACCATGCAACGTCGCAGCCTGATCAAGGCCTTTACCCTTTCCGCTTCCATCGCCGCCATGGGCCTGAGCTGGTCCATCCAGGCCGCCGAGACCATCAAGGTCGGCGTCCTGCACTCGCTGTCCGGCACCATGGCCATTTCCGAAACCTCGCTCAAAGACATGGCGCTGATGACCATCGACGAGATCAACGCCAAGGGCGGTGTCCTCGGCAAGCAACTGGAAGCGGTGGTGGTCGACCCGGCGTCGAACTGGCCGCTGTTCGCCGAGCGGGGCCGCCAGCTGCTGACCCAGGATAAGGTCGCGGTGACCTTCGGCTGCTGGACCTCGGTATCGCGCAAATCCGTGCTGCCGGTCTATGAAGAGCTCAACGGCCTGCTGTTCTACCCGGTGCAGTACGAAGGCGAAGAGATGTCGCCGAACGTGTTCTACACCGGCGCAGCGCCAAACCAGCAGGCCATCCCGGCGGTGGAATACCTGCTCAGCGAAGACGGCGGCGGCGCCAAGCGCTTCTTCCTGCTCGGCACCGACTACGTCTACCCGCGCACCACCAACAAGATCCTGCGCGCCTTCCTCAACAGCAAGGGCATCGCCGACAAGGACATCGAAGAGGTCTACACCCCCTTCGGTCATAGCGACTATCAAACCATCGTCGCCAACATCAAGAAGTTCTCCGCTGGCGGCAAAACTGCCGTGGTTTCCACTGTGAACGGCGACTCCAACGTCCCGTTCTACAAGGAACTGGCCAACCAGGGCCTGGAAGCCACCGAAGTGCCGGTGGTGGCCTTCTCCGTGGGTGAAGAAGAACTGCGCGGCATCGACACCAAGCCGCTGGTCGGCCACCTGGCGGCCTGGAACTACTTCCAGTCCGTGGAGAACCCGGTCAACGAGAAGTTCGTCGCCGACTGGAAAGCCTACGCCAAGGCCAAGAAGCTGCCGAACGCCGACACCGTAGTGACCAACGACCCGATGGAAGCCACCTATGTGGGCATCCACATGTGGGCGCAAGCCGTCGAGAAAGCTGGCACCACCGACGTCGACAAGGTCCGTGAAGCCATGGCTGGCCAGGAGTTCGCGGCACCGAGCGGCTTCACCCTGAAGATGGACGAGAAGAACCACCACCTGCACAAGCCGGTGATGATCGGCGAGATCCAGGAAGACGGTCAGTTCTCCGTGGTCTGGGAAACCGACGGCCCGGTTCGCGCTCAGCCGTGGAGCCCCTTCATCGAAGGCAACGACAAGAAAGCCGATACCCCGGTGAAGTCGAACTGATTCCACGGTTCTCACCCGCTGTAAACCTGTAGGAGCTGGCTTGCCAGCGATCACCCTGATCGCCCGCAAGCGGGCTCCTACGGGCCATCAAGGACACCTTTATGCCCACTGCCCTTACCCGAATTTTCTTGAGCCTGCTGCTGTTGCTGCCACTGGCGGTGCAGGCTGGTGAGGCCGACAATTTCGTCGCTGCCAACGCCAGCAAGCAGGCCAAACTGCTGCAGGACTGGGCCGCCGCGCCCAGCCCCGAGCGTATGCCACTGTTGCAAGCCCTGCAGCAGGGCCACGTCGGCAGCGATGCCGACAAGCGCGCGTTCATCGAGCAAGGCGATACCTGGCAAGCCGCCGATGGCGCAAGCGAAGCCAACGGCACGCCGCGCAAAGTGCGCCTGAACAATCGCCTGCGCGGCCTGATCGCCTTCGCCGTTGCCAGCCATCAATTGCTCGACGACGATGCAGCCGTGCGCCTCGCCGCTGCCCAGCAACTGCAACGCAACACGCCGCCGGCGCTGCTGACCTTGCTGGAAAACCGCCTGAGCATGGAAGCCGACGAGAATGTACGCGACGCCATCACCCTGGCCCTGGCCAACCTGCAGCTGGAGGCCAGCGACCCGGCCGTGCGCCTGGCTGCCGTGGAGCGTCTGGGCAAGACCGGCGACCCGCAGGCCCGCACGCGCCTGCAAAGCCTGCTCGATGGTGAGGAAAGCGATGCCGCCGTGCGCGCCGCTGCCGAGCAGAGCCTGGCCCAGGTGAAGAACAAACTGCTGATCGGCGAACTGCTCGGCCAGGCCTTCAGTGGCCTGTCGCTGGGTTCGATCCTGCTGCTCGCCGCCCTCGGTCTGGCCATCACCTTCGGCCTGCTCGGGGTGATCAACATGGCCCATGGCGAAATGCTGATGCTCGGTGCCTACACCACCTACGTGGTGCAACTGAGCTTCCAGCGCCTGGCTCCCGAATACCTGACGCTCTACCCGCTGGCCGCGTTGCCCATCGCTTTTCTGGTCACCGCCTGCATCGGCATGGCCCTGGAGCGCACGGTGATCCGCCACCTTTATGGCCGCCCGCTGGAAACCCTGCTGGCCACCTGGGGCATCAGCCTGATCCTGATTCAACTGGTGCGCGTCACCTTCGGCGCACAGAACGTCGAAGTGGCCAACCCGGCCTGGCTGTCCGGCGGCATGCAAGTGCTGCCCAACCTGGTGCTGCCCTACAACCGCATCGTCATCATAGGCTTCGCGCTGTTCGTCGTGGTCCTGACCTGGCTGCTGCTGAACAAGACGCGCCTGGGCCTGAACGTGCGCGCGGTGACGCAGAACCGCAACATGGCCGCCTGCTGCGGCGTGCCCACCGGCCGCGTGGACATGCTGGCCTTCGGACTCGGTTCGGGCATCGCCGGCCTTGGCGGCGTGGCCCTGAGCCAGATCGGCAACGTCGGCCCGGACCTCGGCCAGAGCTACATCATCGACTCCTTCCTGGTGGTGGTGCTCGGCGGCGTCGGCCAACTGGCCGGTAGCGTACTGGCCGCCTTCGGCCTGGGCGTGGTGAACAAGTTCCTCGAACCGCAGATCGGTGCCGTGCTCGGCAAAATCCTCATCCTCGCACTGATCATCCTGTTCATCCAGAAACGCCCGCAAGGCCTGTTCGCACTGAAAGGAAGGGTGATCGACTGATGACCATGCCACTGAATCAAACGCTGCTGGCCCGCGCCAGCGCCAAGCTCGGCCCGCAGGTATCCATCGCCATCGGCCTGGTGGTGCTGGCGATCCTGCTGGCCATGCCGTTGCTGCACCTGCTGCCGGCCGACCATGCCCTGCACGTCTCGGCCTACAGCCTGACGCTGGTGGGCAAGATCCTCTGCTATGCCATCGTCGCCCTGGCGCTGGACCTGGTCTGGGGCTACGCCGGCATGCTGTCGCTGGGCCACGGCCTGTTCTTCGCACTCGGCGGCTATGCCATGGGCATGTACCTGATGCGTCAGAGCGCCGGGGATGGCCTGCCGGCGTTCATGAGTTTTCTGGCCTGGAACGAGCTGCCCTGGTACTGGTACGGCACCTCCAGCTTCCTCTGGGCGATGTGCCTGGTGGTGCTGGCGCCCGGCCTGCTGGCGCTGGTGTTCGGCTTCTTCGCCTTCCGCTCGCGGATCAAGGGCGTGTACTTCTCGATCATGACCCAGGCGCTGACCTTCGCCGGCATGCTCTTGTTCTTCCGCAACGAAACCGGCTTCGGCGGCAACAACGGCTTTACCGGCTTCACCCGCATCCTCGGTTTCGACATCACTGCGCAGGGCACTCGCGCCGTGCTGTTCTTCGCCACCGTGGTGCTGCTGGTGGGCAGCCTGTACCTGGGCTTTCGTCTGGCACGCAGCAAGTTCGGCCGGGTGCTCACCGCCCTGCGTGACGCCGAGAACCGCCTGATGTTCTGCGGCTACGATCCGCGCGGTTACAAGCTGTTCATCTGGGTATTGAGCGCGGTGTTGTGTGGCCTGGCCGGCGCGCTGTACGTGCCGCAGGTGGGCATCATCAACCCCAGCGAGATGGCGCCGACGCAGTCCATCGAGGCCGCCGTCTGGGTCGCCCTCGGCGGCCGCGGCACGCTGATCGGCCCGCTGCTCGGCGCCGGTCTGGTCAACGGCATGAAGAGCTGGTTCACCGTGGCCTTCCCCGAATACTGGCTGTTCGCACTGGGCGCGCTGTTCATCGTCGTCACGCTGTTCCTGCCCAGAGGCGTCGTCGGTCTGCTCAAGAAGGAGAAGGATCAATGAGAGCCACTCCGGTACCTGAAACCATGCTCGAAGCCGCCTTCGACCCCACCGGCCTGGCGCTGGACACCGGCAAGAACGTCGGCAAGGGCGTCAACGTCCGCCACGGCACCATACTCACCCTGGAAGACATCAACGTCAGCTTCGACGGCTTCAAGGCGCTGACCAACCTGACGCTGTACATCGGCGTCGGTGAGCTGCGCTGCATCATCGGCCCCAACGGCGCCGGCAAGACCACCATGATGGACGTGATCACCGGCAAGACCCGACCCGACAACGGCGTGGCCTACTTCGGCGAACAGTACGACCTGACCGTCATGAGCGAGGTGGAAATCGCCCAGGCCGGCATCGGCCGCAAGTTCCAGAAGCCGACGGTGTTCGAAGCACTCTCCGTGTTCGAGAACCTGGAGCTGGCACAGAAGACCAACAAGTCTGTGTGGGCCAGCCTGCGCGCCAAACTCAGTGGCGAGCAGAAGGATCGTATCGAGGAAGTGCTGGGCACTATCCGCCTGGAAACGTCTCGCAATCGCCCGGCTGGCCTGCTCTCTCACGGTCAGAAGCAGTTCCTCGAGATCGGCATGCTGCTGATGCAGGAGCCGCACCTGCTGCTGCTCGACGAACCGGTGGCCGGCATGACCGATGCCGAGACCGAGTTCACTGCCGAGCTGTTCAAGTCCCTGGCGCGCAAGCACTCGCTGATGGTGGTGGAGCATGACATGGGCTTCGTCGACTCCATCGCCGACCACGTCACCGTGCTGCACCAAGGTAGCGTGCTGGCCGAAGGCTCGCTGGAGCAGGTACAGAACGACGAGCGGGTGATCGAGGTTTATCTGGGTCGCTGACGCCAGCCAGTGGGAGGGGCTTTAGCCGCGATGACTGCGTACTTCAAAAGCTCGCGGCTGATCGGTTCGCCGCCCGGCCCCTCCCACACTACGAATGAAGGACATTTCTATGCTGCAAGTCCAACAACTCCACCAGTATTACGGCGGCAGCCACATCCTCCGTGGCCTGTCGTTCGACGTGAAGGTCGGCGAGGTCACCTGCCTGCTCGGCCGCAACGGCGTGGGCAAGACCACCCTGCTCAAATGCCTGATGGGCCTGATTCCGGCCAAGGACGGCAACGTGCAATGGGAAGGCAAGGCCATCACCGGCTTCAAACCGCACCAGCGCGTACATGCCGGTATCGCCTACGTGCCCCAGGGACGCGAGATCTTCGGGCGCCTGACGGTGGAAGAGAACCTGCTGATGGGCCTGTCGCGCTTTCCCGGCAGCCAGGCCAAGGCCGTGCCGGAATTCATCTACGAGCTGTTCCCGGTGCTGCGCGAGATGAAGCATCGCCGTGGCGGTGACCTCTCCGGCGGCCAGCAGCAACAGTTGGCCATCGGCCGCGCCCTGGCCAGCCAGCCGCGCCTGTTGATCCTCGACGAACCCACCGAAGGCATCCAGCCCTCGGTGATCAAGGAGATCGGCGCGGTGATCAAGAAGCTCGCGGCTCGTGGCGACATGGCCATCCTGCTGGTCGAGCAGTTCTACGATTTCGCCGCCGAACTGGCCGACCAGTACCTGGTGATGAGCCGCGGCGAGATCGTCCAGCAGGGTCGTGGCGAGAACATGGAAACCGAGGGTGTGCGCGGGCTGGTGGCGATCTGACGGGCGCCATTGTGTGGGAGGGGCTTTAGCCGCGACAGCCTCAGTCGCCACTACTCCCCTCACACGGAATTGGAAGATCGTTCCTCACGCTCCGCGTGGGAATGAAGTCAGGGACGCTCCGCGTCCCCGTACGCCTGCACTAGCGGGCGCAGAGCGCCCTGGACTGAGCTCCCACGCTGGAGCGTGGGAGCCATCAAATATCCCGCCTTGTAGGAGCCGGCTTGCCGGCGATCCGTTGGCCGAAACGACGGATCGCCCGCAAGCGGGCTCCTACAGACATCACAGGGTGAAATCCGAGCCCTCGCGCAGCAACTGGCGCTTCACGCTCTCAAGATGCAGGTGCGCGCTTTCGGCATTGCCCTGCAGCATCTGCCGGCACGCCGCGCTGGCAATTGCCGGCGCCACTGCCTTCAACGGCCGACCACTGGCCATGGCTTTGAGCTGCACCTCGGCGGCACGCTCCAGGTAGTAGAGGTCGTCCCAGGCCTCGGCAATGCTCGGTCCCAGCACCAGCGGGCCATGGTTTTTCAGCATCACCACATCGGCATCACCTGCCGCGCGGGCGATACGCTCGCCTTCGGCGTAGTCCAGCGCCAGGCCCTGGTAATCCTCGTCCACTGCCAGTCGCTCGTAGAATTTCAGCGCCGTCTGTCCGGCCCAGACGAAGGGCTCACCTTCGAGCATACACAGCGCTGTGGCATGGGGCATGTGCGTGTGGAAGGCCGCCGTGGCGCGTGGATTGAGGCGGTGCAACTGAGCATGGATAAAGAACGCCGTGGCCTCCGGGCGGCCATCGCCCAGCACCACGCGCCCGTCGAAATCGCAGATCAGCAGCGACGACGCAGTGACCTCGGCGAAGGCCAGCCCATAAGGGTTGACCAGAAACAGCTCCGGCCGCCCCGGCACCACCACGGAAAAATGATTGCAGATGCCCTCACCCATGCCGAGGCGCGCCGCCATGCGAAAACAGGCGGCCAGGTCGATACGCGCCTGGGCGATCGCGGGGCTATCAAGGCCATCAGTGGGCGCCACGGGGGCGGTGTTGATCTCGAATGCGTGGGCCATGGCTTCACTCCTGAAAACGTATGCCTCCAGCCTAGCCTGTGCTCGCAGGGCGCCTAGGGACAGTTGCCCGGTGTCGGTGAGCCAGACGCTCTGACTCAGCCACTTCCGGCATCTGGCCCTACGGCCCACGGCCGCTTTATTCCTATGGTGCAGCCATCCGCAACGACCAGACCGAGGTCATCATGAGCACACCGATCAGCAACCAGTACGTCCACGATCTGGATCGCCAGCACGTCTTCCATTCCTGGTCGACCCAGGGCGCCCTCAACCCGCTGGTGATTGCCGGTGGCGAGGGCTGCACGCTGTGGGACTACGACGGTAAACGCTACCTCGACTTCAGCAGCCAACTGGTCAACACCAACATCGGCCACCAGCACCCGAAGGTGATCGCCGCCATCCAGGAGCAGGCCGGCAGCCTGGTGACCATCGCGCCGGCCACCGCCAACCTGATGCGTGGCGAAGCCGCCAAGCGCATCCTCGCCCGCGCGCCGACCGGTTTCTCCAAGGTGTTCTTCACCAACGCCGGCGCCGATGCCAACGAGAACGCCATGCGCATGGCGCGTCTGTACACCGGCCGCGACAAGATCCTCTCCGCCTACCGTTCCTACCATGGCAGCACCGGCGCGGCCATCGTGGCCACCGGCGATCCACGCCGTGTACCCAACGAGTACGCCCGTGGCCATGTGCACTTCTTCAACCCCTACCTGTACCGCACCGAGTTCAATGCGGCGAACGAAGAAGAAGAATGCGCGCGTGCCCTGCAGCACCTGCGCCGGGTTATCGAGTGCGAGGGGCCGGGCGCCATCGCCGCCATCCTGCTGGAAAGCATCCCCGGCACCGCCGGCATCCTGGTGCCACCCAAGGGCTACATGCAGGGTGTGCGCAAGCTGGCCGACGAATTCGGCATCCTGCTCATTCTCGATGAAGTGATGGCCGGCTTCGGTCGCACCGGCAGTTGGCTGGCGCTGGAGCACTTCGACGTGGTGCCGGACCTGATCGTCTTCGCCAAGGGCGTCAACTCCGGCTATGTGCCGGCCGGTGGAGTGATGATTTCCAAGCCGATCTGCGAGCACTTCGACACGAACTTCTTCCCCGGCGGCCTGACCTACTCCGGGCACCCGCTGGCCATGGCCGCCATCGTCGCCACGCTGGACGCGATGAGCGAAGAAGGCATGGTGGAGAACGCCCGCGATATCGGCGCACAAGTGCTCGGCCCGGGCCTGCAGAAACTGGCCGAGCGCTACCCGATGATCGGCGAGGCACGCGGTGTCGGCCTGTTCTGGGCACTGGAATTCGTCAGCGATGTGCAGAAGAAGACGCCGATGCCGGCGCCGGTGATGCAGGAGATGAAGGCGGCGCTGACCGCCCGTGGGCTGCTCAGCTTCGTGGTGGAGAACCGCATCCATGTGGTGCCGCCGTGCATCGTCAGCGCCGCCCAAGTGAACGAGGCGCTGGCGGTCTTCGATGAAGTATTCGCCCTGTTCGCGCCGCGCTTTGGCTGACATCGCGCCATATGCGTAGGAGCCCGCTTGCAGGCGATCCGGGCAAACGTATCGCCAGCAAGCCGGTTCCTACAGCACCGTCCAGCCCCCGTAGCCCGGATAAAATCTGGGGCTTTACGGCCGGTTATGGTTTCCCGGATTTCATCCGGGCTACGAACTTGCCTGATAACCGTCGCGGCTGAAACCCCTCCCACAGAGTCACGGGGCATTTGTGGGAGGGGCTTTAGAACCTGTTCACGATTTCGCGAGCTAGAGCCATACAAGGCAAAAACAGGCGAGGACGCGGAGTTTACGAGCTGTAAATGAGCAGTCCGAGCCTGTTTTTAACGCAGTAGGGCCGACGCGCAGCAGATCGTGAACAGGTTCTTAGCCGCGACCGCCCGTCACAACCCCGCCAACACCTCACCCAGTTTCCGCACACCCGGCCGAATGAGCTCGGCATCGATGGCGTGGAAACCCAGGCGCATGAAGTTTGTCGGCGCCGCACCGTCGCCAAGGAAGAACTGCGCCCCGGACTCGATCAGCACGCTCTGCTGCGCCGCCGCCCAGGCCAGGCGCTGGGTATCGACGCCGCTGGGCGCCGCCAGCCAGCAGGCGCTGGCACCGGGGCTGCCCATCGGTTGGCAATCGCTCAGGTCGCTGCGCAGCGCCTGGTAGAGCAACTCGCGGCGGCGGCAATGCTCCTCGCGAAAACGCCGCAGGTGCGCGTCGTAGTGCCCCTGGGCGAGGAAGTCGGCGAGCATTCGCTGGTTGTTCAGTGGCGGGTGGCGGTACATCAGCCGGCGCAGCGCGCGGAGCTCATCGATCAGCTCGGCGTCGGCGACCATGTAGCCGATCCGCAGCCCCGGCGAGAAGGCCTTGGACAGGCTGCTCAGGTAGATCACCCGGCCACTGCTGTCGCTGGCCTTGAGCGCCGGCAGCGGGTGGTTGTCGAGATTGAATTCGGCGTCGTAGTCATCCTCGATCAGCACCTGGTCGTGCTCACGAATTTGCCGCAGCAGTTGCTCGCGCCGTGCCGCGCTCATCGCCACACCGGTGGGTACCTGGTGCCCCGGCGTCACGTAGAGGTACTGGCAGTCATCCAGGCGCCGATCCACCACCAGGCCATGGTCGTCGACATCCTGCAGATGCACCTTGGCGCCGTGCAGGTCGAAGATGCTCGCCGCATCGCGAAAGCCCGGGTTCTCCACACCGACGCGCACCCCGCGCGCCATCAGCAGGCTGGCCAGCAGATACAGTGCGTTCTGCGAACCCAGGGTGACCAGGATCTCGTCGGCACGCGCCCAGATACCGCGCTTGGGCAACACGCGGGTGCGCAACTGCTCGATCAGTTGCTCATCGTCACGGTCGAAGCGGTCGCCCAGCCAGCCCTGATCGCGCTCGCCGCTGAGGTTCTTGCGCGACACCTCACGCCAGCGCTCCAGCGGGAACAGCTCGCTGATCGGCTGGCCGTAGATGAACGGGTAGGTGAAGCGGCTCCAGTTGCTCGGGCGCAGCACGCCGTGCTTCAAACTGGGCTGCATGCGAAAGCGCGTGGCCCAATCCGGGGCAGTGGCGGCGCTGCTGTCGTCGGACTGCTCAGGCTTGCGCAGCGGCGTCATACGCAGCACCGCCTCGCCCGCCTGTCCGCAATAGTCCGGGTGCAGGTAGTAACCACTGCGCGGGCGGCTGACCAGGTAGCCGTTGTCGAGCAGGCTCTCATACACCAGCGCCACGGTGTTGCGCGAGACCGACAGCTGCTGGGACAGCTTGCGGCACGACGGCAGCGGCTCGTCGGCTGGGAAGCCGCCACCGAGAATAGCCGACACCAGCGACTCACGAAGCTGCTCCTGAAGGCCGCGCTGACGGTCGAAATCGAGGTGGTAAAAGTGATCGATCATGGCGCCCTCCAACATCCAAACAACCCTGTGATGTAGCAAGTAGCGCGCCATTGCCACTGGCCAGAACAAAGGCCGGAACTGCCCCTATCGCCGGCTCGCCAGGCCTCTCTAAGGTGAAAACGAAAGCGCCGCCGAGCGGCCTGGACAACCCTTGTCGACACCTCTGGAGCACGCCCATGAAGCCATCGAACACCGATTCCAAATCCTTCGGTCTGCTGCGCAAGCTGGCCCTGGCCAGTTGCCTGGTCGGCGCCTCGCTGAGCGCCCACGCCGACCTCGACGACATCAAGTCCAAGGGTGTGATGACCGTCGCCACCGAGGATGATTACGCGCCGTTCAACTTCATCGTCGACGGCAAGCCCGAGGGTTTTCACAAGGAGCTGCTCGAAGACCTGAAGACCTACGCCAAGGCACAGGGCTTCGACGTGAAGCAGGAAATCCTGCCCTGGACCGGCCTGCTCGCCTCGGTCTCGTCTGGCCAGTACGACATGGCCTTCACCGGTGCCCTGGTCACCGACGACCGCCTGCGCGTGTTCAACTTCGCCCCGCCCTTCGCCTCGGCGCAACACTTCTACGTCAAGCGCGCCGGTGACGACAGCCTCAGCGACATCGCCAGCCTGTGCGGCAAGACCGTCGGCCTGCAGGCCGGCAGCGCCCTGCTCGCGCGCCTGCCGGAGCTGAAGAAAATGATGGCTACCGAAGGCTGCGAGATCGGCACCGTGACCGAATACCCGTCCTACCCGGAGGCCTACGCCGACCTGGCCAACGGTCGCCTGGACTACGTGATCAACGCACTGATTTCGGTCAATGACCTGGTCAAGACCCGTGGCGACACCTTCGCCAAGGGCATCGCCGTTTCCGGCGACGGTTTCGCCGCCTGGCCGGTGCCCAAGAGCAGCCCCGAGTTGCTGGAGCTCCTCACCGGTTTCATGAACGAAGTGCGCGACAGCGGTCGCCTGGCCGAGTTGCAGAACAAGTGGTTCGGCGAAGCCTTCCCGGCCATGCCCAAGGAGCCGATCACCAAGGTAGAGCAGTTCCACAAGCTGGCCGGCATGGAGTGAAAACAGGCTGATGCCAGATGCCTGGCATGGTTCCCGTAGGGTGCGCCGTGCGCACCAGCGTCAACGGTGCCAGCGTTTCGGTGCGCACGGCGCACCCTACTGCTCATTTGCAGTGCACTGCCGCCTATCAGGGCCAGCCGCCTGGCCCTGACCTTGCTTGCAACACCCCACCTTTTTTCTAGGAGCCCGACATGAACGGACAAGCCTGGTTATTGCTGCTCGAGGGCGCCTGGACGACTCTGTGGATCTCCTCGATCGCCATCGCCCTGGGCGTCGTCATCGGCCTGGGTATCGCCCTGCTGCGCATGGCGCGCATTCCCTTCGTGGAACAGGCACTGGTGCTCTACGTGAGCCTGGCGCGCGCCACGCCGCTGGTCACCCTGGTGCTGTTCATCTTCCTCTCGGCACCCACCTTCGGCCTGGCCATGGATCGCAACACGGCGGCGATCCTTGCCCTCACCCTGAACACCGCAGCCTTCAATGCCGAGGTCTGGCGCACGGCCTTCATCAGTTTCTCCCGCGAGCAGAAGGAGGCGGCGCTGGCCTGCGGCATGACCAACGGCGTGTTCTTCCGCCGCATCATGCTGCCGCAGATGATCACCAGCAGCCTGCCCGGCCTGGTCAACGAGATGTCCTTCCTGATCAAGAGCAGCCCGGCCATCGCGGTGATCGGCATCGTCGACCTGACCCGCGTGACCAATCGCATCAGCGCCGTGACCTACGAGCCGCTGCCACCGATTCTCGCCGCCGCCCTGCTGTACATGCTGATCATCGGCGTGCTGCTCAAGGTGCAGGCCATCGCCGAGAAGAAAGCCAACCGACTGGCCATGTGAGGACGCGACCATGAGCGAATGGAACATCATCTGGGAGGCCCGCGGCGCCTTCCTCAACGGCGCACTCAACACCCTGATCCTGTTCGTCCTGTCGGTGCTGGCGGCCTTCGTCATCGGCTGCTTCAGCGTCTACCTGCTGGAGGGCCGCAACTGGCTGTCGACACTGCTGCGCGGGGCGATCAACCTGATGCGCATGCTGCCCTTCCTGGTGCTGGCCTACCTGCTCTACTACGGCCTGCCGGCCCTGGGGGTGAAGCCCAGCGCCTGGGGCGCGGGCCTGGTGGCGCTGGCCATCTATCACGCGGCCTACTTCGCCGAGATCCTGCGTGGTGCCCGCCTGGTGCTGCCGCTCGGCCAGGTCGAGGCGGCCAAGGCCCACGGCTTTCGCCCAGGCCGTCTGTACTGGCGGATCATCCTGCCGCAACTGGTGATCCGTACTCGCCCGCTGCTCGGCAACCAACTGATCTACGCGCTGAAGGACACCGCCTTTCTCACCATCATCACCGTGCAGGAACTGACCGCTGCGGCCAACTCGGTGCAGGCCACCTACTTCATCCCCAGCGAGGCGTTCATCGTGGTCATCGCCTTGTACTGGATCATCAGCATCTGCCTGGAACTGGCGCTCAAGTGGGCGAGCCGGTTCGGCGCCAAACGAGGTTTCGAACATGCCTGACATCCCTGCGGTCCAGATCGACAATCTTTCCAAGAGCTTCGACGGCGTCGAGGTGCTGCGCGACATCTCGCTGACCGTGAACAAGGGCGAGGTGGTCAGCGTGCTGGGCTCCTCCGGCTCGGGCAAATCCACCTTGCTGCGCTGCATCAACTGGCTCGAAGTGCCGGATCGCGGCAGCATTCACATTGCCGGCCAGCGCATTGGCGTCGACACCCAGGGCAAGCGCATGAACAACCGCGACCTCGCGGCGATTCGCGCACGTACCGGCATGGTGTTCCAGAGCTTCAACCTGTGGCCGCACCTGAACGTGCTGCAAAACGTGATGGAAGCGCCGATGCAGGTGAAGAAGATGCGCAAGGACGAGGCCCGCGCCATCGCCCAGACGCTGCTGGAAAAGGTCGGCATGGAACAGAAGGCCGAGGCCTTTCCCTACACCCTCTCCGGTGGGCAGAAGCAGCGTGTGGCGATTGCCCGCGCCCTGGCCATGAGCCCGGAGGTGATCCTGTTCGACGAGCCGACCTCGGCACTCGACCCGGAGCGGGTCGGCGAAGTATTGACCGTGATGAAGAACCTCTCCAGCGAGGGCTACACCATGATCGTGGTCACCCATGAGATGGAATTCGCCCGCGCGGTGTCGGACCAGGTGGTGTTCCTGGAAAAGGGCCTGCTGATCGAAAAATCCGCGCCGGAGAAGTTCTTCACCAACCCGGAAACAGAACGCGTGCGCAAGTTCCTCGAACTGTCCGCATGAATCCGCAGCCAGCTGTGGAGCGCAGCCTTGCGGCCAAGGCCTTAGACTTGCGCCCCGCCCCCACTGGAACTGCTCTTCGTGCGCCCGACAGCGGACGCAGGAGCAAGCCATGACCCCTAACAGCAAAATGAGGTTATCCATGAGCAAGGTGGCATTCATCACAGGCGCGACATCCGGCTTCGGCCGCGCCACGGCACGACGCTTCGCCGAGGCCGGCTGGGCTCTGGTACTCAGCGGCCGACGCCTGGAACGCCTGGAAGAACTGAAGGCAGAACTGCAGGACAAGGTGCCGGTGCATGTCGCCACGCTCGACGTGCGTGATGCTGCTGCGGTGAAGGCGCTGGTCGACGGCCTGCCGGCGCCCTTCGAGCGTATCGATGTGCTGGTCAACAACGCAGGCCTGGCGCTGGCCCCGGAGGCCGCGCAGAAGGTCGCCCTGGAAGACTGGCACACCATGATCGACACCAACGTCACCGGCCTGGTCAACGTCACCCACGCGGTGCTGCCCAAGCTGCTGGCCATCGGCAAAGGCACCAGCATCATCAACATCGGCTCGGTGGCCGGCGAATGGCCCTACCCGGGCGGCCACGTGTACGGTGCCACCAAGGCCTTCGTCAAACAGTTCAGCTTCAACCTGCGTTGCGACCTGGTATCCACCGGCGTGCGCGTCACCGACATCGCACCGGGCATGGCCGAGACCGAGTTCACCCTGGTGCGCACCAAGGGCAACCAGGCTGCCTCCGACGCCTTGTATGGCAGCACCACGCCACTGACCGCCGAGGACATCGCCGAACAGATTTTCTACGTCGCCAGCCTGCCGGATCACATCAACATCAACCGCCTGGAAATCATGCCGAGCCGCCAGGCCTGGTCACCCTTCGCCATCGACCGCGATTGAAGAACGCGCCTCGCAGGGCGGGTCACCGACACCGAACCCGCCCGCAGGGTGTGCCATGCGCGCCGCAGCAATTTCGCAACACCGGACACGCCCTGCAGATCAGTAGCCATAGCACGCGTTTTCGGTGCGCGCGGCGCACCCTACACATGCCGCCCGTAGTGTGCGCCATGCGCACCGCAGCAATTTCGCAACACCGGATACGCCCTGCAGATCAGCAGCCATAGCACACGCTTTCGGTGCGCGCGGCGCACCCTACCAGATCGCCTTCAGCAGGCTCCCCGCCGACAGCAGTACCAGCAGCCCGCCGACCAGCACCCGCAGCGACAGCGGCTGCCAGCGCGGGAGCAGCCACTGGCCGAGCAAATTGCCGGCCAGCGCCGGCAGTGCAAGCTCCAGCGCCAGCCACCACTGCGCGCCGGTCAGCACACCTGCGACGCCAAGCCCGATCAGCGCGAAGGAACTGCTGGCCAGAAAGAACAGCACCGCCGTGCCGCGCAACTGACGTGCGTCGAGGCCACTACGCAGCAGGTAGATCATCAATGGCGGGCCGCCGGCCGAAGCCATGGTGGTCGCCAGACCAGATGCCAGCCCCGCCAACCAGGCCATGCCCTGGCCCAGCGGCCTGGCGATAGACGGAAGCCATAACACCAGCACGCCACCACACAAACAAAGCACAGCCACCAGCGGCGCCATGACGTGAGCAGGCAGCCAGAGCAGCAGCCACGCGCCCAGCGGCACCGCCAGCAGCATGCCCATCAGCAGGCGCACCAGCACACGCCCATGAACGGCGCGCAACGCCGCCGGCCAGAGAGTCACGCTACAGGCCACGTCGAGAATCAGAGCCACCGGCACCGCCTCGGCAGGCGGCAGCTGCAGCATCAATCCGAGCGCCATCAGCATGGCAAAACCGAAGCCGCTGTAGCCGCGCACCAGGCCGGCGGCGAAGGCGATAAAGGTGAACATGAGCGCTCCATACGAATCGTACGCCCGACTCTAGAGCTGGCCGGGCGCGACAGGCAGAGCCAGATGAAGCACCGCGACTGGCCACAGATGCAGGCAGGCAAGAAGTCGCACCGAATTGGTTCAGGGCACGCCTCTTGCTTGCCCACTCGGTCAACTATCCTGCGGAACCGCTGCCCCACCATGAATCTGCCTGCCGCCCTGTTCACGCCAAGCTGGTCTGCCGAGCTGGAGCTGGCCTACGCGCGCCACGGCGAACGCACCACACCAGTGCACAGGCGCCACCTCGGCCCTCTTAGAGTGCAGAAGCACCTGTATGCCGAAGGTCCGCAGGTGTGCCAGCACATCATCGTCCACCCGCCCGGCGGCATCGCTGGCGGTGACGTTCTGGACATCTCGGCCCGTGCGGGTGAAAACACCTGGGTACAGCTCACCAGCCCCGGCGCAGCCAAGTGGTATCGCGCCGCTGGCGTCGCCCGGCAGAATCTGCACCTGAGCATCGAAGCCGGCGCCACTCTGGAATGGCTGCCGCAGGAAACCATCGTCTACGCCGGCGCCCAGGCCGAACTGCACACGCAGATCGAATTGCACGGTGACGCCCGCCTGTTCTACTGGGATATCGTCGCCCTCGGCCGCCCCGCCGCCGACGAGCGCTTTTCCAGTGGTCACTTCCAGGCCGCGCTGGATATTCGCTGTGACGGCAAGCTGCTCTGGCACGAGCGCCAGCGCGTTGCCGGCGGCGATGGCCTGCTCGATTCGGCCATCGGACTGAACGGCCAACCGGTGTTCGCCACCCTGCTGGTCAGCGGCGAAGTGGACAGCGAACTGCTGGAGCGCTGCCGGGAGCTGAAGATCGACGGTGTGTGTGGCGACCTCAGCCAGCTCTCGGGCTTGCTGGTCGCCCGTTGTTTGGCCAGCGAGGCGCTGAAGGCACGCGCCTGGCTGATCGCCCTGTGGCGCCTGCTGCGCCCGGCGCTGCTGGGGCGCGAAGCAGTGCCACCCCGAATCTGGAGCACATGAGCACAACGGACATGTAGGAGCCGGCTTGCCGGCGATCAACAGAGGCCTGATCGCCGGCCAGCCGGCCCCTACAAATTGCAGTACAGCCACGCCAGAGTGGAACAGCGCACGCCGCTTTCCACCCAGCGACCGAAGCACTATTGCGGACAAGGCACAGCCTTGCCGCTCCAGACTGGAGCCGTCATGGATTTGTCACCAAGAGAAAAAGACAAGCTGCTGATCTTCACCGCCGGCCTGGTGGCCGAGCGTCGTCTGGCGCGCGGGGTCAAGCTGAACTACCCGGAGGCCATGGCCTATATCTCCGCCGCCCTGCTCGAAGGCGCGCGCGACGGCCAGACAGTGGCCGAGCTGATGCACTTCGGCACCACCCTGCTGAGCCGTGATCAGGTGATGGAGGGCGTACCGGAGATGATCCCGGAGATCCAGATCGAAGCCACCTTCCCCGACGGCACCAAGCTGGTGACCGTCCATCAGCCGATTGCCTGAGCCATGACCTATTCGATTCAAGACGCCAACGACACCGACCTGCCCGGCATCCTGGCCATCTACAACGACGCGGTGCAGCACACCACGGCAATCTGGAACGAGACCCTGGTGGATCTGGCCAACCGCCGCGCCTGGCTGGCAGAGCGCACGGCGGCCGGCTTCCCGGTGCTGGTGGCGCATGACGCCGCCGGCGAGGTAGTTGGCTACGCCAGCTACGGCACCTGGCGCATCATCGAAGGCTTCCGTCAGACCGTCGAGCACTCGGTCTACGTACGCGCCGACCAACGCGGCCAGGGACTTGGTCCGTTACTGATGCAGGCGCTGATCGAGCGCGCTCGCGCCGCCAACCTGCACGTCATGGTCGCTGCCATCGAGTCGGAGAATATCGCTTCGATCCGTCTGCATCAGCGCCTTGGTTTCGTCACCACCGGGCAGATGCCACAGGTCGGCCGCAAGTTCGGGCGCTGGCTGGATCTGACCTTCATGCAACTGATCCTCGGCGCCAAGGAGTGACACCGTGGACGTGACGCTGCAGCGACTCGACAGCACCAGCTTCGCCAACTACCGCGAAGGTTTGATCGTCCTGCTGCTCGATGCCGTCAGCCATGGCGCATCGATAGGCTTTCTCGCCGACCTCGACGAACGAGAAGCCGCTGAATATTTCGCCCAGGTGCATGCGGCCATGACGGACGGTTCACTGCTGCTCTGGGTGGCCCATGAACAAGGCCGCGTTCTGGGCAGCGTGCAACTGAGCCTGTGTCAGAAGCCCAATGGGCTGAACCGCGCGGAAGTACAGAAACTGCTGGTGCTCAGCACGGCGCGCCGTCGTGGCGTTGCTCGCCTGTTGATGCTAGCTGTCCAACAGGAAGCAGCTGCCCGCAAACGCGGCCTGCTCTATCTCGACACCGAGGCCGGCAGCGACGCGGAGCACCTCTATCGAAACCTGGGCTACGTCAGCATTGGTGGCCTACCCGATTACGCCTGCGGCCCGGACGGCACCTACCGGGCCAATGCCATCTACTACAAGACGCTTGCGAGGCCTGACTGATGATTCCCGGCGAATACCAGATTGCCGACGGCGAGATCGAGCTCAATGCCGGTCGCCGCACCCTGACCCTTTCCGTGGCCAACAGCGGCGACCGGCCCATCCAGGTCGGCTCGCACTACCACTTCTTCGAGACCAACGATGCCCTGCTGTTCGACCGCGCGGCCGCGCGCGGCATGCGCCTGAACATCCCGGCCGGTACTGCGGTGCGTTTCGAGCCGGGGCAGAGCCGCGAGGTGGAGCTGGTCGATCTGGCCGGCGCGCGCCGGGTGTTCGGATTCGCCGGACGGGTCATGGGCGATCTTTGAGACACAGATGATCGTTCCCACGCTCGGCGTGGGAATACCGCCATTTTGATGGTTCCCACGCTCGGCGTGGAACCCTTAGCGGGACGCTCCGCGTCCCTGCGACGCAGAGCGTCGCCAACTGCATGCCCACGCAGAGCGTGGGCACGATCAAACGAATACAGGAAGTGCCGATGAAGATTTCCCGCCAAGCCTACGCCGACATGTTCGGCCCCACCGTCGGCGACAAGGTGCGCCTGGCCGATACCGACCTGTGGATCGAAGTGGAAAAGGACTTCACCACCTACGGCGAAGAAGTGAAATTCGGCGGCGGCAAGGTGATCCGCGACGGTATGGGTCAGGGCCAGCTGTGCGCGGCCGATGTGGTCGACACCCTGATCACCAACGCGCTGATCATCGACCACTGGGGCATTGTCAAGGCCGACGTCGGCCTCAAGGACGGCCGCATCGCCGCCATCGGCAAGGCCGGCAACCCGGATATCCAGCCCGATGTCACGATTGCGATTGGCGCCGGCACCGAGGTGATCGCTGGTGAAGGCATGATCCTCACCGCCGGCGGCATCGACACCCACATCCACTTCATCTGCCCGCAGCAGATCGAAGAGGCGCTGATGAGTGGCGTCACCACCATGATCGGTGGCGGCACCGGGCCGGCCACCGGCACCAACGCCACCACCTGCACCTCCGGGCCGTGGCACATGGCGCGCATGCTCCAGGCCGCCGATGCCTTCCCGATGAACCTGGGCTTCACCGGCAAGGGCAACGCCTCACTGCCGGAGCCGTTGATCGAGCAGGTGAAAGCCGGTGCCATCGGCCTCAAGCTGCATGAGGACTGGGGCACCACCCCGGCGGCCATCGACAACTGCCTGTCGGTCGCTGATCAGTACGACGTGCAGGTCGCGATCCACACCGACACCCTGAACGAGTCCGGCTTTGTCGAAACCACCCTCGGTGCGTTCAAGGGCCGCACCATCCACACCTACCACACCGAGGGTGCCGGCGGCGGCCATGCGCCAGACATCATCAAGGCCTGCGGCTTTCCCAATGTATTGCCGTCCTCGACCAACCCGACCCGGCCCTTCACCCGCAACACCATCGACGAACACCTGGACATGCTGATGGTCTGCCACCACCTCGACCCGAGCATCGCCGAGGACGTGGCTTTCGCCGAGAGCCGCATCCGCCGCGAGACCATCGCCGCCGAGGACATCCTCCACGACCTCGGTGCGTTTTCCATGATCAGCTCCGACAGCCAGGCCATGGGCCGTGTTGGTGAGGTGATCACCCGTACCTGGCAGACCGCCGACAAAATGAAGCAGCAGCGCGGCCCACTGCCCGAGGACGTACCGGGCAACGACAACTTTCGCGCCAAACGCTATATCGCCAAATACACCATCAACCCGGCGATCACCCACGGCATCAGCCACGAAGTGGGTTCCATCGAAGTGGGCAAGTGGGCCGACCTGGTGCTCTGGCGTCCGGCCTTCTTCGGCGTCAAACCGACGCTGATCCTCAAGGGCGGCGCCATCGCCGCCAGCCTGATGGGCGACGCCAACGCCTCGATCCCCACGCCGCAACCGGTGCACTACCGACCGATGTTCGCCAGCTATGGTGGCAGCCGCCATGCCACCAGCATCACCTTCATCAGCCAGGCGGCGTTCGATGCCGGCGTGCCCGAGCAGCTGGGTCTGAAGAAGAAAATCGGTGTGGTCAAAGGCTGCCGCGAGGTGCAGAAGACCGACCTGATCCACAACGGCTACTTGCCGAATATCGAGGTCGATCCGCAGAACTACCAGGTCAAGGCCGACGGCCAACTGCTCTGGTGCGAGCCGGCCGAGGTGCTGCCGATGGCGCAACGCTATTTTCTGTTCTGACGCCTTCCGTGGGCTCATGCCTGAGTAGCCAGCGACTAGACTGAAGGGTCACGGTTCCTTCTGGAGACCACCGCCATGACTCTCTCGTCGCTACATTCCCACCTGCTCGGTGGGCTACTGCTTATGGTCGTGCCTGTCGCCTTTGCCGAAACCCTGACACCGCTTCAGGGCCAGAGCCCCGAGCAGATCCAGGCCGATATCGCCACCTGTCAGTCGCAAACCGGTTTCACCGGCCAGAGCAGCAGTAGCGATGACTCACGCGGAGGTGAACGCTTGCGTGGCGCCGCCGTGGGCGCTGCTGCAGGTGCGGCGGCCGCCGAGGTGCGTGGCCGAAACCACGACGACGCTTACGACCGCGTGGATGACGACATCAAGCAGGAGTACCGGCAGAATCAGGCCAAAGACGCGGCCGCGGTGGGCATGGCAGTGGGTGGTTCCAGGCAGCGCCAGGATCGCCGTGAAGATCGTCGCAACGAGCGCAGCAGCGAGGATGCCCAGCAAGCCTACTCGGCCTGCATGAGCGGGCGCGGCTACAGCATCATGCCCTGATCAGCGCAACTGGCTGTCCTTGCTACCGCGTCGGTTGTAGCCGCTGTAGGCGGCATTCTCCCGGTCGTGCTCGGCCTGGCAATTGACGCACAGGCGCACGCCGGGAATGGCCTGGCGACGGGCCTCGGGAATGACAGCATCGCATTCCTCGCAATGACGCAGGCTCTCGCCCTTCGGCAGTTGGCTGCGAGCTCGCGCAACGGCATCCTCGATGCTGCTGTCGATCTGCTCCTGTACCGCGTCGTCGTTCGCCCAACCACTGGCCATGCTGCACCTCCTCGCACCCACCGGACAGATATGCGCCCGAGGAATGCGAAGTGCAAGTGCTGTTCTTGCTAGGAGCCTGTTCACGATATTGCGAGCTAGAAGCCTACAAGGCAAAAACAGGCGAGGACGCGGAGTTTACGAGCTGTAAATGAGCAGTCCGAGCCTGTTTTTAACGCCGTAGGGTCGACGCGCAGCAGATCGTGAACAGGCTCTTACTCGCGCACTTCCATGAACTCCTTGGCCCAGACGATGTAATCCTCGGGCATGGTGTACTTGTGGGTCAGCTCGGTGGCGTTGAGGTCGCACGGCTGCGCACCGCGCTGTTCGCGCAGGCAGTCGTAGGTGGCCTTGATCGCAGCGAAGTAGGCAGCATGGCCATTGACCACGATGCGCACGCCCAGGCGCGCCAGGCGTTGGTTGTCGCGCAGTTCGGGGTTGCCGTAGGTGACCAGCATCAGCGGCACCTTGAGGCCTGCGGCGATCTGCTCCAGATGGGCGAAATCCCTGACCCCGACCAGGCAGATAGCGTCGGCGCCGGCCGCCTCGTAGGCGCGAGTGCGGCGGATCACTTCGTCCACCTCCAGTACGCCCGCATGAGTACGGGCGATGATCGAGAGCTCCGGATCGACACGCGCCTCCAGCGCGGCGAGGATCTTGCCGACGCCTTCCTCGATGGAAATCAGGTCGGTGGACTTGCGGCCGAACTGAGCCGGCAGCAGGGTGTCTTCGATGGTCAGCGCGGCAACGCCGGCGCGTTCCAGCTCGACCACGGTGCGCATCACATTGAGCGCATTGCCGTAGCCGTGGTCGGCGTCGGCGATCACCGGCAAACGCGAGACGCGGCCGATGCGCGCGGCCTGCTCGACGAATTCACTCAGAGTGATCAGGGCGAAGTCCGGCGCGCCGAGCACCTGCAGGGAGGCGACGGAACCGCCGAGGATGCCGACCTCGAAGTCGAGATCAGCGGCGATGCGGGCGGACATGGGATCGAAGACCGAAGCCGTGTGATAGCAGCGGTCGGAGGCCAGCAGAGCACGAAAGGCGCTGCGTAGCTCATGGTGGGATGCACGTTGCAAGATGGGCATGGGGCGTATTCCAAAGTCGGTTGAATCGCTTTTTTCTCTTTTTAGTCATGGCGTAGACGTGACGAATGCTAGCGCAAGGCACTTGCTGCCAGCTTTCAAACGGACCGCCGTGGTCGATAACCAGCAAATTATCGGCCAGCCAGCTCCGCGGGCAGGGCCGGGAAGAATCCGCCACCAGTCAGCAGGCCGTACGCCATCCACACGGCGACCGCCAGATAGAACAAGCGTGGTGCCCAGCTCGCCAGCGCCTGTTGGCTCGCAGCCAGCTGCTGCGCCTGCAGGCGGGCGAAACGCAGCAGCGCCTCGCCCGGTCGGCCGGTCGCTTCACCAGTATTGAGCACGCCGGTGAGCATGGCTTTGCCATGAAAACTCAGCCCGTCGAAGGCACGCACCAGCGACTGCCCTGCGGCTACGCGTGGCGCCAGATTGGCGAAATCCCGCCGCAGCCGTGCGTTGCTGACCGCATTGCAGGCACGCGGCAAGGCATCGAGCACCGGCATGCCTGCCTCCAGCAACAGCCCGAGGCTGTCGCAGAAGTTACGGATATCCGCACGCCGCTGCAGGCTGCCCAGCACCGGCAGCGCCAGGAGCAGATCGTCTAGCGGGCCCGGCTGATCGCTTCGCCGCTGCTGCCAGCGACGCCACAACGCGCGCGCGCCGAACAGCAGTGCTGACAGCCAGAACACCGGCAGCAACACGGCCGCCAGGTAACCTGCACCGCTCAGGCTTCCCGCGACCAAAGCGGGCAAGGGCTTGACCGCTAGTGCCAGTAACAACACACCGGCCGGCAGCAGCAGCCGTGACGTCAATTCTGCCGCGTGGCGCGCCTGTTCGTCGTAGCGCTGCGCCAGTTGCTCGTAGATATGCGCCAGTGCGCCGGCGTCCTGCGCGGCGCGCACCAGACCACTTTCCAGTGGCGTGAACACGCCACTCAACTGGCCGGAACTCGCCATGTCCCGTCCACCGCCGATCATCTGCCGCAAGCGCGTCACGGCGGCTGTGTGGCGCGCACCGAGATCCAGGCTGGCCAGCGCTCGATCGATGGGCACACCGGCCCGTTCCATCGCGCCAAGATGGGCGAACAAGCCAGCGCGACTGCGCAGATCGAGAGTGAGATGACGACGCGACATGATCGGACTCGATGGATTTCAGCGCTCAGATTAACCAGTCGCCACGAGGGGCGCTACGGAGCGATGGGCGGCATCGGCGCATGCGGCAGCCAGCGCCTGAGGATCGCCTCGAGACTGCCGTCCTCATGCATCTGCCGTAACGCGCGCTGCCAGCGCACCACGCGCACCACCGACGTCTGCGGGGAGAAGGCGATGTAGTAGGCCGAGCGCATGAACGGAACATGCGCCTTGACGTCCTGCGGTTTGAGGTCGACAGCGGCCAGCTCACCAGCCAGGGTCAGGTCTTCGGTAGCGATCAGGTTGACCCTGCCATGCTTGAGCATGGTCACCATCTGCTTCGAACCGGGCACGCCATAGAGGTTGGTAAAGCCCCTCGCACTGAGGGTCTCGAAGGTGTACCACTGTTTGGGCAGCGCCAGTGGCCCGCTGGCCGCGGCCTGCTCCAACGTATCGATGACGAGCTCACGGGACTTGAGCGAGTAGAAGCTGGTGGTGCCGACCACGATGGGCCCGACCCACTGGAACCTGTTCTCGCGCTCGGTTGTGCGCACGGTGGAAAATAGCGCGACATCTTCCTCCTGTTGAGCCAGATGCAATGCTCGCGTCCAGGGCATCAATTCGATCTGACCGCTGTCGCCGGTGCGCGCCAGCAACGCTCTGACCACCTCGACGGAGAAGCCGCTGGGCTCGCCCTCGCGCATGAAGCTCATCGGCGGCGCATCCTCGGTGAGCAGACGCAACTGGGCCTGCGCCGGCACGCATAACGCCACCAGCAAGACACACAAGCATCGATACGCGCACTTGCCCATCATCATCCCGCTTCTCCCGCTTGCAGCCTAGCAAGCCGTGGAGCGCCATGCAGCCGCTTCACTCGAGGCGCAACAAATCGACCAACGTCCGCTCATCGGCCGTCGGTAACCAGTGTCGATAGATCCGCTCCAGGCTGCCGTCCTGGCGCATCTGCTGCAGCGCCTGCTGCCATCGCGCGACACGTTCGGCATCCGTCTGCAGGGAAAAGGCGATATAGGAGTCATTGGTCATCAGGTCGAACTGCGCCTGCAACTGCCCGGCATTCATGCCTTGTTCGGCAAGCATGCCGTCGAGGGTCAGGGTGTTGGCCAGCAGCAGCTTGACCCGACCATGGCGAAACATGCGCAGCATGTCCTGAGGCGTCGGCACGCCATACAGGTTATCCAGCTCCTGCTCACGCAGCAGTTCGTAGCTGTACCACTGCTTGGGCACCGCAAGGGTGCCGAGCTGGCGCACGTCGTCCAGGCTGGTGACTCGCAGCCCGGCATCCTTGTGCGTGTAGAAACGCGTATAGCCTCGCGCGATCGGCCCGACCCACTGAAATTCAGCTTCGCGCTGCGCCGTGCGCACGGTGGAGAACAATGCCGTGTCGGCCTGATGACGAACCTGATGATAGCCGCGCGTCCAGGGCACCAGTTCGATGCGCGCCCGCTCGCCGGTACGGCGGATCAATTCTTCGACCACCGCCACAGCCATGCCACTCGGCTCGCCATTCTCGAGATAGCTGAAGGGTCGATAGTCTTCGGTATACAGCCGCAACTCGGCAGCCGTCACGTGGACGCAGAAGCTGCAGAACAACATAACTGCGAGCAGGTACTTCAGATTCATTGCACGCCACCGTCTAGAGCGCGCCCTACAGCGAATTCAGGGCGGCCAGGACAAGGATCATAAACCCACGCTTTGCCCATCACCAAGGCTGTTGCGGCGCGGTCATATCGGCCAACTCCCTGGCGGTCAGTACCCGTGGTTCGAGCAACAGTTGCAGGCGTGAAATGGCGCGTTCGCCACTCAGGGCCCGATGCACCAGGCGCACCGCATGATCGCCCATGGCCTGCGGCTGCTGAAGCAACAGGGCGTGAATATGTCCTTCGCGCACGGCATCGAACAGCAGGTCGCCTCCATCGAAGCCGACGAAGTCCACCGCTCCGGCCTTACCCAGTTGGCGCAGAGCCGCGAGGGTCGCTCGAGTGCTGGTGCCGTTGGGGCTGAACAGACCGTCGAGCCTGGGCAACTGCTCGCTCAGGGCATCGACGATGCGCTGGCGGTCATCACCCAGGTAGGTGTCGAACACCACCTGCAGCCCGGACGCCTGTGCCGCCAGCAGAAAGCCGCGCTCACGCTCCTCGGTCGATTGCAGCCCGGGACGTAAACGCAATAACCCGACTCTGCCACCCTGCCCGAGGCGCTCGGCGAGTTGTTGCCCGGCCAACTGACCTGCGAGGAAGTTGTCGGTCGCCACCAGCGCGTAGGCGCCATCCCCCGCAACGCCACGGTCGACATAGACGGTGGGAATACCTTCGGCACGCAAGGCCGCGATCCGGGTATCGATGGCATCGCCGGCCGGGGCGATGATCAGTGCCTTGCAACCCTGTGCAAGCACACGATCTATCAGTTGCAACTGCACCTCGACGCTACCTTCCTGGGTCGGGCCGCGCGTGTAGAGTTCCAATTGCAGATCGTCAGCGGTGCGCCTCGCACCGGCCTCCAGCTCGCTCCAGAACGCCGAGGTGCCGGCCGGCACCATACCGATGCAGTCCCGCGCCCAGGCCGGCACAGGCGTCAGGAAAAAAACCGTCAGCAACAGGCAAATGAAAGGGATGATTCTTGGCATGTTCGACTCCCAGGCCCTGCCATCACTTTAGCATCGCCAGCCAGCTCTTCTCTCCTGTCAGATGGCTGTCGACTCATACTTTTTCACATTCAAAACCGACGGTCGGACTAGCCCTGGCGAGCCGGGCAGGCGATCATCGGCGTTCCTACGCAGACTCCAGCTACCATGACCGCCACTACTGACAGCCGTACCCCGACGCACAAGCCCCGCCCGCTGATCGACCTGGCCATCAGCATCCTGATCCCCTCGTTCATCCTGATGAAGCTCAGTGGCGAGCACCGCCTCGGCGCTGATGGCGCGCTGATCCTGGCCCTGGCGTTCCCACTGGGCTGGGGCGCGTTCGAGCTGATCCGATACCGCAAATTCAACTTCATCGCCCTGCTTGGCCTGATCAGCGTCGCGCTGACCGGTGGCATCGGCCTGCTCAAGCTCGACACCCAGTGGCTGGCAGTCAAGGAAGCACTGATTCCCGGCCTGATCGGCGTTGCCGTGCTGGTTTCGACACGCACCCGCTACCCGCTGATTCGCACCCTGCTGTTCAACAAGACGGTGCTCAACATCGACAAGATCCATGATCGCCTGGAGCAAGGCGGCCACGTCGAGCACTTCGAGACGCGCCTGATGCGCGCGACCTACTGGCTCAGCGGCACCTTCTTCTTTTCCTCGTTCATGAACTATGTGCTGGCCAAGTGGATCGTGGTCAGTCCGGCCGGCACCGAGGCGTTCAATGACGAACTGGGGCGCATGACCCTGCTCAGCTACCCGATGATCGCCATTCCCTCGATGATCATGCTGATGGCCATCTTCTACTACCTGTGGAAGACCATTCACGGCCTGACCGGCCTGAGCCTGGAAGAGATCATGGCCAACAGCGGCCAGGAATCGCAGTCCTGACCCCCGCCGGCCCAACGGCCGGCGTGCTCCTGCCATGCTGAGTCTGTCCGCCTATCCGGCATTGTTTATCTCTGCCTTCGGCGCATCGACGCTACTACCGCTGCAGTCCGAAGCGGTGCTGGTCGCCCTCCTGCTGGCAGGCCAGCATCCACTCTGGGCCTTGCTGCTGGTGGCGACCCTGGGCAATGTGCTGGGCTCCTGGATCAACTGGCTACTGGGTCGTTCCATCGAGCACTATCGCGAGCGCCGCTGGTTCCCGGTCAGCCCGGCTCGGCTACAGCAGGCACAGGGCTGGTACGCGCGCTATGGGCGCTGGTCGCTGCTGCTGAGCTGGATGCCGGTGATCGGCGATCCACTGACCCTGGTCGCGGGAGTGATGCGTGAGCGCCTGTGGATATTCGTTGTCATCGTCACCCTGGCCAAAGCCGGTCGCTACGCCGCGCTGGCAGCCATCACACTGGCCTGGGTATGAATCGGATACGTGCTTGCCTGTTGAGCGAAAGCAGTGCCTCGCTGATACTGCGCAGCGCGCCGCGAAGAGCAGCATCAGTCTGCGGCCGTCGCGAGCCGACCTACAAGGTCGTGAACATTAGCCTCGACAGGCTCCCTGACCGGCAAGATCGCCTACCGGGCCTGTAGAGCGAGGAGTTGCAGTGTCCGTTGTCGAAGCCAAACCCAAGCTGAAACGCAGCGACCTGATCTGGACGCTGATCGGTCTGGTCGCCGTCGTGGCGTCCTGTTTCCTGCTTTACCGCGAGTTGCGCACCATCTCCCTCGACGAGATCGCCGATAGTCTGCGCGCGATCAGCCATCTGAACTGGCTGCTGGCTGCCGGCGCCACTCTGGGCGCTTACTGGGCCCTGGCCTGGTACGACCGCATCGCCGTTGCCCATCTCGGCAAGCAGATTCCCTGGCGTTTCATCACCCTGTGCTCCTTCACCACCTACGCCCTGGCTCACAACATCGGTGCCTCGGTGTTCTCCGGCGCGGTGGTGCGCTATCGCGCCTACCGCAGCAAGGGCCTGACGCCACAGGAAATCGGCATCCTCATCGTCTTCTGCTCCTTCACCTTCGCTCTGGGCGCCCTGCTGGCCAGCGGCTGCGTGCTGATCGCGCAGCCCGACCTGATCCACCGGGTCGCCAACATCACGCCGCTGGTCTCGGTGGTCATTGGCAGCGTGCTGCTGAGCCTGGTCGGTCTCTACGTTCTGGGTTCCTGGCGCCAGTTCAAACCCTGGACCCTGGGCAAGCTGCACGTGGAATATCCGCGCCTGCCCATCGTCGGTCGACAGTTGCTGGCCGGCCCGCTGGAGTTGCTCTGTGCGGCGGCAATCATCTACTTCGCCCTGCCAGCCGACAACCACCCCGGCTACCTGGTGGTGCTCGGTGTATTCCTCGCCTCTTTCTCGTTGGCGCTGCTATCTCATGCGCCGGGTGGACTGGGCGTGCTGGAAGTGACCTTCCTCGCCGCCATGCCCGAGCTGCCTGCGGCTGACGTGCTCGCCGCGCTGATCGTGTTCCGCATGTTCTACCTGCTGCTGCCGTTTGGCCTGTCGCTCTTGGTGGTGCTGGGCTTCGAATGGAGCCAATGGCAACGCCGCCAGCAAGACGCCAAAGGATCATGAGCGCTCGATGCAGCGCCTGACACCGTCGAAAAGACCGCTCTGATACGCAGGCGAGGCACCTCATGGCGGCTGCGCAATGTCCTTCCAGCCAGCCCAGTGCACAAGGGATTGATCCAACTCAAAGAGCGCGGAAGGATATCGCTGTAGTTTTCGTGACAAGAATCGGCTTCCCATGACGGGCCGACGCGCGCAATTCTTCTCACGTCCTAAAGGTAAATGCCATGAAGCGCTGGTTCTGGCTGGCTCTGATCCTGCCTGTTGCCATCTGGCTGGTAAGCATGCTGCCGCAGGGAGGGCCAGGAAGCGACTTCTGGACACTGCGAGGCAACAGCATCATCCTCAGCGGTATCGTCGCCTACTCATTGATGGCCTTGATCACGCTGCTGGCCACACGCCCGATGTGGCTGGAAGACTTGCTCGGAGGCCTCGACCAGAGCTATCGACTGCACAAATGGCTGGGCATCACTGCTGGCGTCCTGGTATTCGTGCACTGGATGATGGAGATCGTCCCGAAATCGATGGCCAAGGCTGGCTGGCTGACCCGACCGGCGAAGTCCGACAATGCCCCGGAACGCGTCTTCGAGTTCTTGCGCGACCCGGCCAAGGACATCGGTGAGTGGCTGGGTTACATCGCCATCACGCTGGTGCTGCTGGCACTGATCAAATACATCCCGTACCACTGGTTTCGGCGGCTGCACAAAGCCTTTCCACTGGTATTCATTGCCGCCACTTTCCATGCCATCGTCCTGCTGCCGGATGCCCTCTGGCCAACGCTGAGCGGGATCTGGGTTGTGCTCGCAGCGCTGGTTGGCTGCCTGGCCGGACTGGCCATCCTGTTCGGTCTGGACCAACGCGGGAAACACTACACAGGCAGCGTGCAGAACATCGTGCGCCACGCCGACGGCGTCATGGAAATCCAATGCCGCATGGATGATGACCGCCTGACATTCAAACCCGGTCAGTTTGCCTTCGTGCGCTTTGCCAACAACCAAGACCCGCACCCGTTCAGCATCGCATCCTCCGACACCGACCTGAGGACCATCAGTTTTTGCGTCAAGGTGCTGGGTGACGATACCTTGCGACTGATGCAGTCACTGGCAGTCGGCAGTCGCATGCAGCTCGAAGGACCCTATGGACGCTTTACCTTCGCCGACAGCGACAGCGCCCAGGTGTGGGTCGGCGGTGGCGTGGGCGTGGCGCCATTTATTTCCCGACTGGAGCATCTGGCAGCCAACCCGGCGGTACAAAGGTCAGACAGCGACCTGCATTTCTTCTTCTGTACACCCGAACAATCGCCCCTGAACAGGCGTGTAGCGGACCTGTGCCAGCGCGCAGGCGTGCACCTGCACCTGATCCATCAATCGCGCGATGGCAATCTCGATCTGGAGAAAATCCGCGCGACGACTGGCGGCCTCCATGACACCAGCCTGTGGTTCTGCGGCCCATTCAGTCTGGGCGACCGGCTGTTGCAGGACTGGGCGGCCTGCGGCCTGCCCGAAACACGGTTTCACCGTGAATACTTCAAAATGCGCTGACAACCGCTGGCTGAACGCCCGGCGCCAGCCCAGTGCGATTGACGCGATCCTCGCGCCACACCAGCGTCCTGACAAAGGCGCTGGGCCGCGCGCATGCCGCGCATAGCGAGCGAACAACCGCCACCGGCGCTCCACACATTTGACAACCCCACGCACTGACATAGAATGCGCGGCCGTTTCGTGACCTGCCGCCCCAGGCAGCACGCTGGGGCGTCGTCCGGCGACGCAGAACACTTTCCTGGCAATCACTCTGGTCCTGCGTTCCATGTCCTTTTCCACGCCCGCCCGCGCCTGCGGCATCGACTTCGGCACCTCCAACTCCACCGTCGGCTGGCTACGCCCCGGCCAGGACAGTTTGCTGGCACTGGAAGACGGCAAGATCACCCTACCCTCGGTGATCTTCTTCAACATCGAGGAGCGCCGCCCGGTCTATGGCCGCCTGGCCCTGCACGAGTATCTGGAAGGCTATGAAGGGCGTCTGATGCGCTCGCTGAAAAGCCTGCTGGGCTCCAAGCTGCTGAAGAGCGAAACCACCGTGTTGGGCAGCGCCCTGCCGTTCAAGGACCTGCTCGGCTTCTTCATCGGCGAGCTGAAGAAGCGTGCCGAAGCCCAGGCTGAGCGTGCCTTCGAGGAAGTGGTGCTGGGTCGCCCGGTGTTCTTCGTCGATGACGACCCGGCTGCCGATCAGGAAGCGCAGAACACCCTGGTGGCCGTGGCGCACAAGCTCGGCTTCAAGGACGTGTCGTTCCAGTACGAGCCCATCGCCGCGGCCTTCGACTACGAGTCGAACCTGGATCGCGAGGAGTTGGTGCTGATCGTCGACATCGGCGGCGGTACCTCGGACTTCTCCCTGGTGCGCTTGGCACCCGAGCGCCACCACCTGGCCGAGCGCCAGGAAGACATCCTCGCCACTGGCGGCGTGCACATCGGTGGGACCGACTTCGACAAGCAGCTATCGCTGGCCGGCGTGATGCCACTGTTCGGCTACGGCAGCCGGATGAAGAGCGACGCGTTCATGCCCACCAGCTATCACCTCAACCTGGCGACCTGGCACACCATCAACGCGCTGTACGCGCAGAAGACCCAGCTGGCCCTGCAGAACATGCGCTACGACATCGTCGACGCCACCGGCATCGACCGCCTGTTCGGTCTGATCGAACAGCGTGCCGGGCACTGGCTGGCGATGCAGGTGGAAGAGAGCAAGATCGCCCTTAGCGAGCAGGACGCGCACCCCATCGACCTGTCACGCGTGGAGCCGGGCCTGGTCGCCGAGCTGACTCGCCCGCTGTTCGAGAACGCCATCGAGCCGCTGCTCGAACGCATCCGCGCCAGCCTCACGCAATTGCTCGCCGATGCCGGAGTGAGCGCCGATCAAGTGGACACACTGTTCTTCACCGGCGGCTCCAGCGGCGTGCCGGCACTGCGCCAGAGCGTGGCAGCCATGCTACCCAATGCACGCAGCGTGGAAGGCAATACCTTCGGCAGCATCGGCAGTGGCCTGGCCATCGAAGCGAAGAAGCGCTACGGCTGAGGCAGCTGCGCGCCCCATTCTGTTTCCAAATGCTGCCCGTGCGTCGCAGCATCGGTTACAGGGTCTAGGTTTACCCGGTGTTCAATCAATCCACCGGGTGATCGCCATGCTGAAGAAACTGCTGCTTCTCACCACCACACTTGGCCTGCTGCTGGCTGGCGCCATTGCCCAGGCCCACCATGGCTGGAGTTCCTACGACGCCGATCAGCTCCTGACCCTGGAAGTGCCGCTACAGACCGTCAACTACCGCAACCCGCACGCCGATGTGAGCATCGAGCACGACGGGCGCACCTGGCAGGTGATCCTCGCCCCGATCAGCCGTCTGCAGGCACGCGGCCTGCCGGAAGCCGACCTGACGGCGGGCAAGACCGTGACCATAGTCGGCTACCCACGCAAGGACGGCACTGCGGAGATCCGCGCCGAACGCATCATCGTCGACGGTCGCACCATCGAACTGCGCTAGATGGACAGCCTGATCGCCTGGGCCGCCTGGCTCGAAGCCACGGCCCTGGGCGAGCAGATGCGCAGCTCGGCACTGCTCTACCCGGCGCTCAACCTGCTGCATCTGCTTGGCCTGGTGTTGCTGCTTGGGCCCATGCTGCTGCTCGATGCGCGCCTGCTTGGCGCCGGCCGCAGTTTCCCGCTGGCAGCGGTGTCGCGCACGTTGACGCCACTGGCGGTGGCCGGCCTGTTGCTCCTGCTGGGCAGCGGCATCTGCCTGTTCGCCGCCGACGCCGGGCCACTGGCAGTTGACCGTCTGCTGCAGCTCAAGCTGCTGCTGATCGCCCTGGGCATCGGCAACGCCCTGTTGTTTCGCCACCTTTGGAGCGCCCGGCTGAGCGACTGGGATGCGCATGCACCGCTGTTCGGTCGAATGCAGGCGGCACTGTCGCTGCTGATCTGGCTGCTGGTGATGAGCCTCGGCCGCCTGCTGGCTTACTTCTAGCGCAGCGCGCTTTGCCTTAAAAGGACGTTGAAAACTACCTACGTTGGCAATACTGCGTTAAAAACGACCTCGCGTGCGAGCCCAGTCAAAATGCTCATTTACAAATATGTAAACTGCGCTTTTCGGTCGTTTGACTCGCTGGCGCTCGCCCTTCGGGCCAGCCTGCGGCTGTTACTCCCGTTGGTCGTTGCGCCTTGTCTTGCCTGCCTCGCCTACGTTTTCAACGACCTGTTATCCTGCGCGCCTTTGCCCCCTGAACAGGAATGCCCCGATGAAAGCCCAGCTGGAAGAACTGATCGCCAAGATAAGCTCCGGCTGCCTGCCCGTGGACGAGATCGCCCGTATCGCCGATGAAGCCACCCAGGCCTATACCGATCCGGCCGCCTTCCTCGCCGCCAACCCGGACGTCAACTACGACGACGAATTCCCCATCCCCCTGGGCGAGTGGGTGGTGGTCGGCAGCCTGCCGGACACCGTGCTGTTCCAGGCCGACAGCTATGAAGAACTGTTCCAGCACATCACCGAATCCTTCGGCCCGCAGGTACAGTTCGTGCTCAAGCCCAAACAACTGGCCAAGACCGAGCCGCTCAAGGCGCTCAACCGCATTCAGGTGCAGCTCTCTGCGCTGTCGCCAGAAACCGGTGGCTACGTGCTGCTGGACTTCAGTGAACCGCTGGATGACCAGTTGCAAGCGGTACTGGTGTACGCCAGCGACCTGCCGCGAGTGATGGAACTGGCGGTGGAAGTGGGCATCTATGCCGCACCGGCACTGGAAGCCTTGCAGGCGGCGCAGGACCAGGCGTGAGCCGCACGCGCCTGCCGGCACTTACGCCTGAATTGCAGGTCAGTGATCTGCAGGACAGCCTGGCGTTCTACCAGCAAGTGCTGGGTTTCAGCCTGCTGTACCAACGCCCCGAGGATGGCTTTGCAGCCATCGCTCGGGGTGAAGCTGCGTTGATGCTGGAACAGATCGACCAACATGCACGGCCAGACGATCCCTGGACAGTCATGCCGCTAGATCGCCCGCTGGGGCGCGGCATCAATCTGCAGATCGACGTGGCTGATCTGCAGCCGCTGTATCAGGCGTTGCTCGCCAATGACGTGCCGCTGCGTCTGCCACCGGAGACGGTGGACTACCGCACTGGCGACAGCTGGGTCAGGGTGCGTCAGCTGATGATCCAGGACCTGGACGGTTATCTGCTACGTTTCAGCCAGGTTCTTGACCACTGACGCACTCGACGGCTCAGCCCCGTGCCCGGATGAAATCTGCGGCAAAGCAGGCCAACCGCTCCCGGATTGCATCCGGGCTACAAGGTCCCGCGCAGCGCTTTCTCGAACAACGCGCTGTACTGCGCGGCGCTGAAGGCGACGGGGTTGGTGCCTGCCGAGGGATCGACCTCGGCCATGCGTCCCACCTGCTCGATGCGGGCATCGTCGATGCCAATCTCGCCCAGGCTATGGGCGATGCCCACCTCGCTGCGCAGCGCCAGCACCCAGTCCAGAACGGCATCGAAACCACTGCCCGGTAGCGCCAGATAGCGCGCCATCTTCTCCATCTGCGGCTCGATGGCGCCGCGGTTGGCCACCAGCACGTAAGGCATCAGCACCGCGTTGAGCAAGCCGTGGTGGGCGTCGTACAGCGCCCCCAGCGGATGCGCCAGCGCATGCATCGCGCCAAGGCCACGCTGGAAGGCGGTGGCACCCATGCTCGAGGCCACCAGCATCTGCAGCCGCGCCTCGACGTCCGTGCCCTGGCTTACCGCACGCGGCAGGTACTGTTGCACCAGGCGCATGCCTTCGAGGGCGATGCCCTCGGCCATCGGGTGGAACAGTGGCGAACAGAACGCCTCCAGGCTGTGCGACAGCGCGTCCATGCCGGTGGCGGCGGTGATTTTCGCCGGCAGACCGACCGTCAGTTCGGGATCAAGAATCACCAGCGCCGGCAACATTCGTGCGTGGAAGATGATGCGCTTGATATGCGCCGCATCGTCGGTGATCACCGAGGCGCGGCCGACCTCCGATCCGGTGCCGGCGGTGGTCGGCACCGCCACCACCGGCGCCATGCCGGCGACGTTGACCCGGCTGGCGTTGTCGCCGATGTCCTCGAAATCCCACAGCGGCCGATCCTGGCCGACCATCAGGGCGATGGCCTTGCCGGCATCCAGCGCCGAGCCACCGCCGAAGGCGATCACCCCGTCATGCGCGCCCGCCTTGAACGCGGCGACTCCATCCATCACGTTGGCGCCGGTAGGGTTACCCTTGATCGCCGAGAACAACCCGGCATCAAGTCCAGCGTCACGACACTGACGCAGCGCCGCGTCGATCATCGGCAACGCCGCCAGGCCAGGGTCGGTACATAACATCGGGGCGCGCATGCCGAGCTGACGACAGGCCTCGGCCAATTCGGCAATGCGGCCAACGCCGACGCGCATCGAGGTCGGGTAGTTCCAGTTCATGCGGTACTGATCGAGAGTCATTGCGCGCCTCACAGCTGAGTCTTGAAGTGGAAGGATTTCGGCCGGGTCAGCTGCTCATAGCCAACCCGCGACAGGGTGCAGCCACGCCCGGAGTGCTTCACCCCGGTCCAGGCCAGGCCGGGGTCGAGGTAGTCGCAGCGGTTGAGAAATACCGTGCCGGCCTCCACCCGGTCAGCCAGGGCCATGGCTGCATCAACGTCGCGGCTGAAGATCGCAGCGGTCAGGCCGAACTCGCTGTCGTTCATCAGCGCCAGCGCCTCCTCGTCACTGGCGACCTTCTGAATGCCCACCACCGGACCGAAGGATTCCTCGGTCATCACGCGCATTTCATGGTTGACGTTGGTCAGCACCTGCGGCGCCAGATAGGGCGTGCCCGGCGCATCCAGGGGAAACTCGGCCGGGTCGATATGCGTCCTGGCGCCCTGCTCGACCGCTTCGGCGATCTGCGCGCGGACGAAATCGGCGGCGTCGCTGCGCACCAGCGGGCCAAGGGTGGTCTGCGGGTCGTCCGAGCGCCCCAGTTTGTATTGGCGCACCAGCGCCACAGCGCGCTCGACGAACTCATCGAATAGCGACTCGTGCACGTAGATACGCTCGATACCGCAGCAGGACTGCCCGGAATTGAAGAAGGCTCCGTCGATGGCGGTTTCCACCGCGTGCTGCAGATCGGCGTCGGCCCGAACGTAGGCCGGGTCCTTGCCACCCAGCTCGAGCCCGACACTGATGAAGCGTCCTGCAGCCGCGCGCTCGACCATGGCGCCCCCGGGCACCGAACCGGTGAAGGCGACGTGGTCGATGCTCGGCGAGCGAATCAATGCTTCGGTCTCGCCGTGGCTCAGGTGCAGGTACTGGAACACGCCTTCGGGCAGACCGGCCTCGGCAAAGGCTTCGACCATGCGTTCAGCGCACAGCGGTGTCTGCGCCGAGTGCTTGAGCACCACCACGTTACCCGCCAACAGCGCCGGCATCACCGCGTTGACGGCGGTCAGATAGGGGTAATTCCAGGGGGCGATGATCAAGGCCAGGCCCAGTGGCTCACGGCGGATGAAACGGGTGAAACCGGCCTTTTCCGGCAGGCGGATATCGGCCAGCGAGCCCTCGGCGATATCCGCCATATGGCTGGCACGCTCAACGAAGCCACGGATTTCGCCAGCGGCATAACGGATCGGCCGGCCCATCATCCAGCACAGCTCTTCGGCCAACTGCGCCTCACGCGCGGCGAAGGATTCGATGGCGCGTCGGCCGATAGCGATACGCTCGCGCAGCGGCGTCTGCTTCCAGGTCTGCTGCGCCAGCTCGGCCTTGGCCAGCGCCACCAGCACCTCGGGATTGGACGCCAGATGACGCTCGACGTAGACCGAGCCGTCGATGGGGGAAATGCATTGCAGTTTGCTCATAAGGTGCTCCGTAAGAGGAATCGCGACGCACGCGGTGGATCGCGTGCCGCACTCGGCCCCCTCGCCCCTCCGGGGAGAGGGTTGGGGAGAGGGGGAGCGCTCAGATGATTTCGAAGTAGCGATCCAGCTCCCAATCGCTGACATGGCGACGGTACTCGCGCTCTTCCCATTCGCGGCTGGCGGCGAAGTGCTCGACGAAGGCATCACCGAACAGTTCGCGGGCGGCCTGCGAGCCCTTCAGGCGCTGTGCGGCGTCCCACAGCGTGCGCGGCAGCGCCAGCTCCTCGGGATGCTTGACCGCGTAGGCGTTACCGTTGACCGGCTCGGTCGGCTCCCACTCCTGCATGACGCCGTACAAGCCCGAACCGATGGCCACCGACAGCGCCAGGAACGGATTGCCGTCGGCGGCGCCGAGGCGGTACTCCTGACGCTGCGACTTGTCGCTACCGGGGATTACCCGCAGCGCAGCGGTGCGGTTCTCCACGCCCCAGGTGGCGTCGGTGGGCGCCCAGAAGCCGGGGATCAGGCGCCGATAGCTGTTCAGGGTCGGCGCCACCATGCACAGAAATTCCGGCATCAGGCGCTGCTGCCCAGCGAGAAAATGCCGCTGCAGCTTGCTCATGTTGTGTGCCTGGCTGGGGTCGTAGAAGGCCGACTTGTCGCTCTTGCGGTCGCGCAGCGAAACATGGATGTGCCCGCTCTGCCCCGGATACTTGCCGGACCACTTGGCCATGAAAGTGGCCATCAGGCCGTTGCGCTGGGCCAGCACCTTCATGAAGGTCTTGAACAGGGCGCCCTTGTCCGCCGCGGCTTCGGCACGGTCGTAAGCGATGGCCGCCTCCAGCACGCCGGGGCCGGTCTCGGTGTGCAGGCCCTCGATGGGAAAATCCATCGCCTCGCCCATTTCGAGAATCTGGTGATAGAGCTCGGCGTGCACCGAGTTACGGATCATCGAGTAGCCGAACCAGTCCGGGGTGAATGGCTTGAGATCGCGAAAACCCTTGGCCCGTGCCGAGTCCGGGGTTTCATCGAACATGAAGAATTCGTACTCCAGCGCGGCGTAGGGCTCGAACCCCATGTCCTGGCAGCGCTGGATCACCCGCCGCAGCGTGCCACGCGGGCACACCGCCTCGGCCTGCTGGTCGAATTCGGCGAGAAACAGCAGCATGCCGTTCTCGAAGGGAATCTCGCGGCAGGTGTGCGGCAGAATGCGCACCGGCGCGTCCGGGTAGCCACTGTGCCAGCCGGTGTATTGGGCGTTGTCGTAGAGCTGATCCTTGACGTCCCAGCCGAGCACCACATCGCAGAAGGCGAAACCGTGCTCGAGGGCGGAGAAGAACTTGCTGCGGCTCATGTACTTGCCGCGCATCACCCCGTCGTTATCGAACAGACCGACCTTGACGTGGCTCAGGCCACGCTCCTCGACGATGCGCCGGGCTTCGCCGACGGTCTTTACATCCCGTGGTTTGAACATGCTAACCCCTGTGTCTTGTTGTTATCGCGGGCGGGTCAAGCGAAGGGCTGGGTATCCATGACCGGCCAGGCAAGGCCGACGACGCACGGGCTCAGCACGACGCTTGTGACAGCGTCCGTTTCAGGCTCATAGAGTGTGGTACAGGATTGCCGGGATGGCAGGGAGCTGGGCAGAAAAATAGGCGATGACGATCAAGGCGGTGGACAACCGCAGGCTGTCCACCGCGACGCACTAAGCTGTCGGCACCGTGCCGCCATCGATCAGGAATTCACTGCCGGTGATGGCGGCTGCCCGAGGTGACGCCAGGAAAGCGATGAGTTCAGCGACTTCCGACGGTTTCGATGGGCGGCCGAGCGGAATGCCTCCCAGCGCCTCCATGATGATGCGCTTGCCGCCTTCGTAATCGGTGCCCGCCTCCTCTGCCAATCGCTCGGCCAGGGCCACCGATGCCTCGGTTTCGATCCAGCCCGGAGCAACCCTCACGACGCGCACGCCCTTGGGTGACACCTCCTTCGACAGGCTCTTGCTGTAAGTCGAGAGGGCGGCTTTGGCTGCGGCATATGCGGTGGTCGCCTCGGGCAGTGGCAAACGACTCTGGATGGATGTCACATGAATGATCACGCCCGCCGCGCGCTGCAGCATGCCCGGAAGCAGCGCACGGTCCAGACGTACAGCGGGGAACAGGTTCAGATCGAGCTCGCGCTGCCACTGCTCGTCATCCAGCGCAGCAAAACCTCCGCCGGGAGCCGACGAGCCACCCAGCACATGCACGAGGATGTCGACTCCGCCCAAGCGCTGCTCCGCAGCCGCCACCAACGCAGCACAACCTTCTCGGGTACAAAGATCGGCCTCAACGAAGATATCTGGCGGCACGGCGCTATCGGCCTGTCGCGCCGCGGTCAGCACCTGCGCCCCCTCGGCGTGGAACAAACGAACCACTGCGAGCCCCACGCCTTTGGTCCCACCGGTGACCAGCACACGCTTGCCGGCAAGTTCGAGGTTCATCATGGCGCAATCTCCAGTGAGCTGATCCGCCCGTCCCTGAGGGTGAAGACATGCTTGAGCGTCAGCGGACTACCGGGAAAGTCACCGCTCACCATTGCCGTGATGCTCAGTTGATCATCCTCGGCAAACGACTCGATGGGCTCCACCCGATAGGTGAATGCCTGCCGCGCGGCCCGCTGCCAGGATTCGATGGCCGCGATCCCCTGATGCCTGCGGTTTTCATCGATCACGCGGGCGTCCGCGCAGAAACACGCCGCCATGTGTGAGATGTCATCACCGTTGCTGATCTCGAAGTAGGCCTGAACGGCGCTCGGCAATTGCAGGTTCATAAGCTGGGTCCTCTCAGGGTTGTCAGGCTTGCAGGACTGCCATCTTGCCTCGCGCCAGATAACCTGCTCAACTGGGACAAAACCTGATGACTAATCCCGCATATAAGGACAATCCGATGTCCGACTCACGTCTTACCCTTCATGAGCTGGAGGCCGTCCTGGCCGTGGCCCGCCGCGCCTCGTTTCGCCGGGCAGCGATCGACCTGAATGTTTCCACCACTGCGCTAAGCAGCACCATCGCCAAACTGGAGGCGACTCTGCAGACGCGCCTGTTCAATCGCACCACACGTAGCGTGTCGCTGACAGAGGCGGGCAGCAGCTATCTTGAGCAGGTGGAACCAGCCCTGCAGGCTCTGCGCGGCGCGCTGGAAACGGTTCGCTCGCACAACGCAGAACCTGCTGGCGTGATAAGAATCAACGCATTTGCCAGCGCAGCGCGCACGGCCCTCCTGCCACTGGTCCTGGAGTTTGCCGACCGCTACCCGCGCGTCCAGATCGATCTGGTGACGGAGGAGCGACTGGTGGACGTCGTCGCGGAAGGCTTCGATCTGGGCGTGCGCGCATCGAACCTGATCCCCAATGACATGATTGCCATCCCACTGGGCCAGACACAGCGCTATGCCGTGGTGGGGACGCCGCTGTATTTCTCCAAGCACGGTGAACCGCAGAACCCAGCGGATCTGATGCGGCATGAATGCCTGCGCATCCGGCTGCCCAACGGCGCCATCTATCCCTGGTACTTCGAACAGGCGGGCGAAGTGCTCAGGCTCGATGTCGAGGGTCGGTTCACCGTGGACGAGCCGGGTGTGGCCAAGGCCATCGTGCAGGCGAACGTGGCGCTCGGACTCTTTCTGGAGCAGGAGGTCCAGGCGGAAGTCGACGCTGGAGACCTGCAGCGGGTGCTGCAGGACTGGACGCCGCCGAGAGATGAAATGTGTCTGTACTACCCCAATCGACGCAATCCGTCTGCCGCGCTCAAGGCATTCACGGACCTGGCCCGAGAGAACCTGCAGCGCTGCCCGCCCCCAGGCTGAGCGGCGGGCGGGCAATCGGGGGGCAATATCAACCGCGATAAGGCGCTCCGGCCTTGGCCATCAGTGCGTTGTACTTCTTGAAGATGTCCACCACCTTGGCGCAGCGCGGGCTGGTCTTGGCGATTTCGTCCCAGAACTTCAACGCCTCGGCCTCTACCGTGGCCCACTCCTCGGCCGGGATGGAGGTCAGTTCCAGCTTGCCGCCTTCGACCCGCAGTTGCGCCTCACCGCCCCAGTACCAGTGCTGGCGATAGTAGTTGGAGCTGTCCATGCACAGCTTGAACAGGGTCTTGAGGTGCTCCGGCACTTCCGCCCATTTGTCCGAGTTGGCGAAGTAGGAGCCGCACCAGGCACCGGAGATGTTATTGGTCAGGAAGTACTTGGTGACGTTGGCCCAGCCGACGGTGTAGTCCTCGGTGATGCCGGACCAGGCGATGCCGTCCAGCTCACCGGTCTGGATCGCGACCTCGACATCTTCCCAGGGCAGGGTCACCGGAATCACGCCGAAGCGCGTGAGGAACTTGCCGGCGGTGGGGAAGGTGAAGATGCGCTTGCCCTTGAGGTGTTCGAGCCTGGTGATCGGCTCAACCGTGGCGAAGTGGCAAGGGTCCCAGGCGCCAGCGCCGAGCCAGGTGACGCCCTTGACCTCGCCGTAGGCCTCGGCCCAGATCTCGTTGAGTCCGTACTGTTCGAACAGCACCGGCACATCGAGGCTGTAGCGGGTGGCGAAGGGGAAGTAACCGCCGAATACCGAGACGTCCACGGGCGCGGCAATGGAGTCGTCATCACTCTGCACGGCATCGATGGTGCCGCGCTGCATGGCGCGGAACAGCTCGCCGGTCGGCACCAACTGGTCGGCGAAATACAGCTGGATCTCCATCTGGCCGTTGGCGGCCTTGTTGAAGGCGTCGATCGAGGGTTTGATCACGTGCTCGGCCAGCGCCGCGCCGGCGTAGGTCTGCAATCGCCAGGTGATCTTCTTCGGCTCGGCGGCATAGATATGCGACGAACCGAGGGTAGCGGTGCCGACGGCCCCGGTGGTGACCGCGGCGGTCTTTAGGAAATCGCGTCTCGTACTCATGCTGGTCTCTCCATAGTGTCGATGCAGATGCAATACAACCGCTCAATGCCGTCAGAGCTGACGGCCTTACCAGTGGCCGGACGAACCGGCTCGACTGCTGACGCGCGCACGCGCCGATTTCCGTTGATCAGCCGCCGTAATGCAGTTGCGGCAACCACAGCGCCAGCTGCGGGAAGACCATGACCAGGGTCAGCGCCAGGACCATGATGAAGACGAAGGGTATGACCGAGACGTAGATGTCGCGCAGAGTCACTTCGGGTGGCGCCATCGCCCGCATGAGGAACAGGTTGTAGCCGAATGGCGGGGTCATGTAGGCAATCTGGCAGGTGATGGTGTAGAGCACGCCGTACCAGATCAGGTCGAAGCCCAGGGCGCCGACCAGCGGAATGTAGAGTGGCGCGACGATCACCAGCATGGCGGTGTCGTCGAGGAACATGCCCATCACGATGAACGAGATCTGCATCAGGATCAGAATCTGCCACGGCCCCAGGTGCAGGCTGTCGACGAAGAAGCCTTCGATGGCCCTGACCGCGCCGAGACCGTCGAACACCGCGCCGAAGCAAAGCGCGGCGAGAATGATCCACATGAACATGCAACTGATGGCCAGGGTCTTGCGCAGCGTTTCCTCCATCACCTTGCCACTCAGCCGCCCCTTGAACAGCGCCGCCAGGGTCGCCGCTGCGGCACCGACAGCCGAGCTTTCCACCAGGCTGGTGTAGCCCATCAGGAACAGCCCGGTCATCGACAGAAAAATGAATACTGGCACCAGCCCGGCACTGAGCAGCCGCAGCTTCTCCTGCATGCTGATCTGCTCACGCTCGGCCTGCGCCAGCGGTGGGCCGAGATGCGGCTGCAGGCGGCAACGAATGGCGATGTAGAGCATGAACATGCCGGCCATCATCAGCCCCGGAATGGCCCCGGCCAGCCACAACTGCCCCACCGGCTGGCGCGCGATCATGCCGTAGAGCACCAGCACCACACTGGGCGGAATCAGAATACCGAGCGAGCTGCCCGCCTGGATCACCCCGGTGATCATGATCTTGTCGTAGCCACGCCTGAGCAGTTCGGGCAAGGCGATGCTGGCGCCGATGGCCATGCCGGCCACGCTCAGGCCGTTCATCGCCGAGATCGCCACCATCAGGAAGATGGTGCCGATGGCCAGGCCGCCCGGCAGCGGTCCCATCCACACATGGAACATCTTGTACAGGTCTTCGGCGATGCCCGACTCGGAGAGCATGTAGCCCATGAACACGAACATCGGCAGGGTCAGCAGCGGGTACCACTTCATCAGTTTCATGGCCGCGCTGAAGGCCATCTCCGAGCCGCCATCGCCCCATAACAGCAATGCAGCAGCAGCCGCGACGAAACCGATGGCGCCGAATACCCGCTTGCCGGTGAGCAGCAGCAACATCATCGAGGAGAACATCAGAAGCGCGATCAGCTCGTAGCTCATCACAACGTCTCCCCACGGGCGGCGTACAGATCCTTGAAGAAGGTGGCGACCGCCTGCAACAGCATCAAGGCGATGCCGAAGCACATGACGATCTTGATCGGCGCCATGTAGGGCGACCACGCCGAGTAGCTGGTCTCCTTGTATTCGATGGCGTACTCGGTGGAGGAGATGCCGCCGACCAGCAGCATCACCAGGTAGAAGATCAGCATGAACACGGTGATGGCATCGACCACGGCGCGCGTACGCGGCGACCAGGCGCTGTAGGCCAGGTCCATACGCACATGGGCGTCGAGCTGCATCGAGTAGGCACCGCCGAGCAGGAAGTAGGCGACCATGAGGAATTGGGCGCTTTCCAGGGTCCAGATCGATGGTGTGAAGAAGGTCTTGCTCATGGAAGAGTACAGGAGCACCGCCAGCATGGCGAAGATCAGGTACATGGCGAAACGCCCGACCCTCCGGTTGAATGCGTCCACGACCCGGACGAAAGCTCTAATGCCCTTGCGCATGCAGTTTCCTGCTTTTTTTGTTCGTTATCCCGTCAGCCTAGACGAAGATTCGCCAAAGCCAACCGCCCCGCCGAGCCATAGCAGGAAACGCGCCAGCCATTAACGACCAGCGCTTCTACGAACAAAATCAAAGGCTTGGAAAATACCGCGCTAGAGCCTCAACGTGCCAGGAAGCTGCCAAGCACCGCGACGGTGCGCTGCGGCTCCTCTTCCTGGGGCACATGCCCGAGGTCTTCGAACAGCACCAACTGGCTGCCCCCGATATCGGCGGCGAAACGCTCGGCATTGCTTACAGGAATCAGCCGGTCCCGCCCACCCCAGATGATCAGCGTGGGCAATTCGAGTTCGCCGATGCGCTCATGCAGCTCGCCGCTGGGAGCCTGGGCGAAGCGCTGGCGCAAGGCCTGACGATTGCCGGCACGCAGGGTCAGTTGGTAGTAACGCTCGACCAGTTTGTCATCGACCTTGTCTGGATCGCCATAAACGTTGCGCACGCTCGACTCGATCATGCTGCGCGGCAACAGCCGGCTCATCAATGGCGCCAAGGCAGGAATGCCGGCCAGACGAAAGCCTATCGGCACCGACTCGGCATTGCGCGGGTAGCCGGCAGCATCCACCAGCACCAGACGCGCACTGCGCTCGGGATGAGCCAGGGCAAAGCGCCAGGCCAACTGGCCGCCGAAACTGTTGCCGACCAGCACCACGCGATTGACCCGCAGATGATCGAGCAGAGCCAGGAGGAAATGCGTGTAGTGCTCAACGCGGTAATCGCCATCGGGAAATGGCCCGCTCAGGCCGAAACCGGGTAAGTCCAGGCTGATCACGCGACGCTGCCTGGCCAGCTCTTTTACCCAACCTTCCCAGGTGTGCAGGCTGGCGGAGGTGCCGTGCAACAGCAGGATGGGCTCGGGGTCATCGCGCCGCCCCTGGTCACGCAGGTGCACCGACATTCCATCGATCTCGACGAACTGCGAAGGCGGTGGCGCCCAGCGCGCAGTGAGTTCGTCCAGCGGGCGATCCGGGGCCCAGTTGAGTGCGACGAAGGCGGCAAGGGTCAACCCGAACACCAACAGCAGGCCGAGCAGCACGTGGGCGAGTCGTTTCATCGATGCAGTCCTGAACGGAGCGGGAAGCGCGATGCTAGCCAGGCACCGCGTCGACGCCTATCGCCCGGAAGGACGAATCGCCAGGCGATGCACTCAGAAGCCCACCAGCAGCATCCACAACGGCAGTGAAACCGCCGCCAGCAGCGTGGACAGCGAGATAGCAGCGCTGACACTACGACTGTCCTCCGCGCTGCGGGCAAAAGCCATCACGTTGACCCCACTGGGGCAGGCAGCGAGCAGGACCAGTACGCTGCGCGCCGTCTCGTTCAGGCCGGGGAGTTGGCCACTGAGCCACCACACCAGCGCCGGGAACAGCAACAGCTTGGCCAAGGCCACGCCCCAGGCCTCGCCGGTAGGGCGCAGGCGATAACGCGACAGGCTGGCGCCGAGCACGATCAGTGCGCAGGGCAGCGCGGCCTGGCCGAGCCAGATGATTGCCCGCCACAAACTATCCGGCAGCTGCAGCCCGGACAGGTTGAGCAGTGCGCCCAGTCCCAGGCCGATGATCATCGGGTTGGCCAGGTTCTTCAGCAGCGCGCGACCGTCAACGCGTTCCTGGCTGCCAAAGGCGGCATAGAAACTGTGCAGGGAAAACAACGTGAGGCTGTGGAACACCAGGATGGCGAACACGTAGAGCAGTCCATCGTTACCCATCAGGCTGGCGATCAGCGGAATGCCCACCAGCACGTTGTTGGAGAACGCCGCCACCAATCCCAGCGGCGTCGCTGTACCGCGACGCCAGTGCGCCAGCGCGTTGACCGCAACGAACACCAGCAGTACCGGCAGGTAATAGGCCAACAGCAGCATCGGCGACAGGCCTTCGGCCAGCGATGCCTTGGCGATGCCGGCGAACAGCAGCGTCGGCATGAACAGCTTGAAGGTGATGTTGGCCAGACCGGCCGCCGACTCGCTGGTGAGCCACTGGCGCCAGCCGAGCAGATAGCCGAGAACGATCAGAGCGAAGATCGGCAAAATTGCCTGTGCCGCGAGCATTGCTGAGCCTGCCTCCAGGGAACTGCAAAAGAGGACGGATCGAGCACGACCCGCAAGGGTCGCCAAGCATACGCGCGCCCGGCATTCAGCGCGATGCTTCGCTGAACATTCGCCGCGACGCTTGACGCCCGGCCACAAGCACCGAGATAGAGCCTCCCGATCGAGTATTGAGGGGGTCGATGTTCACTATCAGGCCAGTCAAGTTCTTATCTGCGCTCATGTCCTCAAGAATTGACTCCGACGCCACTTATTACTCCTCAAGGAGACATCGACATGAAAGCTCAACTGACCCTCGCAACTCTGGCCCTTAGCCTGATGACCACCACCGCATTCGCCGCCTCGAGCAGCGCGCCCTTCCCGCTGGTGGGCGAAGCCAAGGACAGCCAGGTACAACAGCAACCCATCGCACCGCTAGCCGAAGACGGCTCCGACCGCACGCCGGGCGCCCAGCGCATCCAGCTGGCCGAAGATGGCTATGATCGCACCCCGGGTGCTCAACGCATCCAGCTGGCTGAAGACGGTTCTGACCGCACTCCCGGCAGCCAGCGTATCCAGCTGGTAGAAGGTGGCTATGAGCGCACGCCTGGTGCCCAACGTGTGCAGCTGGCCGAAGGCGGCTCCGATCGCCTGATCAAGCAACGTGGACGCAACGCTTGAGCCCCATCCGGCAGCACCAAAGCTGGTATTCCGAGCCGTGTAAAAACAAGGGGCGCCAAGTACTGATCGTTAATCGATCAACTTTGGCGTTCCCTTATCTGTTCTGAGTTCGATTGACTCAACCCCCTCAAGATTTTTCGTAGCGGCCTCTTCTTCAGAAACGAACTGGATTTTTTATCCAGCCTGAGTCACCTGGCTTTTTCCGGCCATGTACCAAGAGCGTATTGCAAGGGCCAATCTTTAAGGCAGCCCCCAGCTGTGGACTGCTGTTCATGGATATCCACGCCCTTCCCCGCTGTCCGGCTCAGTTAAGCCTGCCCAGTGCCAAGCAGAAGCCTACTCAGCGTCATGCCCTGCATTAGCCACCTCAACCCGCCATGCTTGGAGAGACTGCAATTGACTCTTTGGGGATGGCGTCAAGGGTTTAGTCAATATCGCTGTCGCACCTGCCGAAAAACGTGCAACGCCCCGACTGCTATGGAGTTGTCAGGCTTGCCAAGCAAGCCTCTGCCCAAACACTGATGGTTAATTTCAGCCTGCGCAAGACAGCCAAACAAGATGTGTGCAGGCGAACTTTTCAGAAAATTCTTAATTGACGAACACCATCGTTAATCTAGGTTGAATACCGACGCAGGGAAGCTGCTTATGATGCTGCTTTGCATATACCTTGCCGCCTGAGACAGGTAAAACAACAATCAACAAGGATGCGACATGAACACATCAAGCCAGATTCCGGCCAAGCAAATCATTCACGTATCAGGGCCAGCAGAACTGCTGGACATGCCCAGCGAATACCAAGAGCTGGTCAAAAGGCAACTGATGGCACATACCGAAGGTGAACTATCAGGGGCCGATGATTATGTAAAATTATTCTATTTCCTAACTGACGATCCTGATGAGAAAAAAATTTGCTGCCAGTTGGCCTTAGATGAACTCGAACATTACAAACGAGCTGCAAAAATTCTTTTGGATATAGGCATAGATACATCATTCATGATATCTCAAGGCTTAGAAGAACGAGCCTTTTACGCAACCGAGGCAGTAAAATCCTGTAAAAACTGGGCCGAGCGGGCTTTGATTTCTTTTTTGGTAGAGGACGCAGTTATTGATGTTCTTGAGGAGATGACTGAGAGTAGCTATCAACCTATTGCAGATATGTGCCCACAAGTCATAAAGGAAGAAAAGCTTCACGTCGGACATGGATTTCGGATAACTAGAGAAATGTGCCGCAGCGAAGAGGGGCATCATCAGATCCAGACTGCTCTTGAGCGTATGTGGCCGGTGACGCTTGATACATTTGGCCGTAGTGACTCAGAGCGTTCAGAGCAATATATCACTTACGGCCTGCGCATCCGGACATATAAGGACGCTAGAGAGCGCTTTGCTAGGCGCGCCAGGCTGAAACTGGAAGCACTGGGTTTGAATGTGCCGTCCGATGAAGCTAATCGTAAATTCCTTTAGTCCGGGGCGCATAACAATGAAAAAAGAAGCCAGAAAAATCACAAGCCCTATCTTAAAGCGGCTTAACGGGAATGAGGATTATTTTTTTCGTTACCAGAGGATCAAAGAGATAAGCACCAAGGTGCGCGTTTCAGAGTACCTAATAACCAACGCATGCAATATACGCTGCAAGGGATGCTGGTTTTTTGAGTACGGTTTTGAAAAGCAAACCAAGGACGTGAACGATCTAGAAAAGCTTCGTACATTTCTCCGAACCGAAAGAGACCGAGGCATTAACACATCTTTGATTATTGGTGGTGAGCCAACACTGCACCCAAAGCGCCTTGGCGTTTTCGGGGAGGTCATGCAGTTCAACAGCATTTCAACGAACGGACTCAAGCCACTTTCACTCACCGACTTTCCAGATTTTTCGGTCCTTATTTCACTTTTTGGCGGTGGTCCTCTGGACGATGAGCTCCGAGCAATAAGACCCAGCGGGAAGAGATTTTCGGATATATTTCAAACATCCCTTGACAACTATCGACATGACCCACGCGCGCACTTTATCTTTGCTGTAACCGAGGGCGGAATACAATATATAGAAGAGACCGTGCAACGAATCGCCGACAATGGAAATACTGTATCTGTAAATTTTTACAGCAAGTATGGCACTGACCATCCTCTTCGCACGCTCCATTCAAGCCGCTTGATGAACGAGATACTCAGAGTACGGAGCCTCTATCCATCAACACTTTGCTCACACCCTTACTACATTAAAGCCATGGTGACCGGCAAAAGTCATTGGGGCGAGCTTGGATATGATGTCTGCCCCAGCCTAAGCGTTGACCACCCCGACAATGCCGCTCGGATTTCAAATGGCAACCCCGTTCTACCAGGATTCAATGCCTATGCAGCTGACCTGGAAACAATCAATCTGTGCTGCACCTCAGGCCATTGTGAAGACTGCCGAGATAGCCAGGCAGTCATGAGCTGGATCATGATAAACCAAAAGCAATTTGTCCGGGATGCGAACCTATTGAAGACTTGGATTGAGATCGCAGAAAGCTATTGGCATCAATTTGTTTGGGCACACGACTTCAGAAACTCAACCCCCAGCCTGATGACCCACAATGGCATTAATGACATTATGACTACCTGAGGCCATCATGAACACCACCACAACCAAGACAAAAATCCCAGAAATTGGATATGAGGTCCGTAAACACTTCTTACTTTCTAAAGCAGAGATCGTAGAAGGCGCCCGTTTTATCGGTGATCTCAATCCGTTGCATGTGGATAACAATCACCCAGACACTGTGCGCCTTGGCGGGCTGATTGCAAGCGGAAGCCACATTACCGCGCTTTTCTCTGCCCTGCTTCCAACTGACTTCATCGCATATGGCCCCATGTTAGGGGCTCACATGGATGTTAAATTCACCGCCCCCGTCCTTCCTGACACTAGATATTTAATGAGGTGGCAAGTAGAAGAAAAACAATGGAAAGAAAGTTTGCAAGGAACCGTCTACAGCATGGCGGGCAGCATTACAAACGACGCTGGAAACTCTATTGTACGGGCCAAAGCAGCAATCATTCTGTATCCAAAACAAATACCCTCGTAACGCCAACACGTGAAATGCCCTTCGCTGGGCATTTCACTTTTTCAAACACACATCAAGCGACGATATGGGAGGGCTTATTCACCACCGCGCCTCTGGGAAGTTTGGAGCCTTCCTTAGCATTCGCGCAGGAACTACTGAAACGCCAGAGAGGCTTGCGCTCCCGTATCAAGGATCAACAGTTACAGCCCTGCACACCACATAATAACTGCTTACATCACGCACCTACCCGGTCGGCGGCATCGGCAGCCGGTAGACCCAGATGCGCCGCAGCACGGTGGAAAATTGCCCCCACAAGGTGCCGCAGTTGTAATGCTGGCCGTAGCGCTCGGCAATCAGGCGCACCTCACGCGCCAGTTCGGCATAGCGCCGCGCGGGCAGGTCGGGGAACAGGTGATGCTCGATCTGATGGCTGAGGTTGCCGGTCAGAATATGCAGCAGCGGCCCACCGGAGAGGTTGCTCGAACCGCGCAGTTGGCGCAGGTACCAGTGCCCACGCGTCTCCCTCTGCAGAACCTCGGGTGCAAACACCGCCGCCTTCTCGGTGAAATGGCCGCAAAAGATCACCAGAAAAGTCCACAGGTTGCGCAGCAGGTTGGCCACCAGGTTGCCGCTCAGTACGGCCAGTGCATTGGCGCCGAGCAGCAGGGCCAGCAGCGGAAACAGCAGATAGTCCTTGCCCCACTGCCGCGCCAGCTTGGCACCGAACTGACGTGCCAGCGGCCGCACCTCCTCCTTGCTGATGCGGCCTTTCACCAGTTTGTCCAGGCGCAGGTGCTGAATCGCCACTGCGTACTGGAACAGCAGCGCCTGGATCGTCACCCACAGCGGCTGCCAACGATAGAACGGTTTCCAGCGCTGCTCGGGGAACAGGCGCACCACGCCATAGCCGACGTCATCGTCCATGCCCAGCACGTTGGTGTAGGTGTGATGCACGTGGTTATGGGTGTGCCGCCAGAAATCGGCGGGGCCGACGATGTCCCACTCGTACTGGCGGCCAGCGAATTCCGGATCGTTCATCCAGTCGTACTGGCCGTGCATCACGTTGTGGCCCAGCTCCATGTTCTCGAGGATCTTGCCCAGCCCCAGCAAGAAGGTGCCGAGTAGCCAGGTCGGCAGGAACCAACCGAACATCAGCAGCGCACGACCACTCCAGCAGCACAGGCGCACCACGCCACGCACACGGCGAATGTAGCGCGCATCGGCCTCGCCCAGATCGGCCAGGGTGCGCTGGCGCAGAGCATCCAGCTCCTGGCCGAAAGCTTCGAGCTCAGCGGGGTTCAACTCGCGATCAAGACGAACCGTCACAGATCCACCTCCACATCCCCATGCGGGGCACTGACACATGGGCGTATGGGTTGATTGGGTTCGGCGAACAGCTCACCGCTACGCAGATCACGCACCGTGCCGGCCAGCAACAAACAGGTGCAGCTGGCGCAGATGCCCTGGCGACAGCCATGGGCTGGACGCAAACCATTGGCTTCGGCCTGCTCCAGCAGGCTGGCGTTGCCGTTACCCAGTGCCTGCTGGCGGCTGCGGGCAAAGCTCAGGAGCACCTCAGGTGTCTGCGCCTCGGTCAGTACCGGCAACGGGCTGAAACTTTCCGACTGCAGGCTGGTGCCGCGCCCGGCATCGCGCCACCAGCCGCACGCCGTGTCGACGAAACCGCGCGGACCGCATACCAGCAGGTGTTCGGCAGGCAGGGCAGCAATGTGATCGGCCGTCAGCCGGCCACCAGCCTCGGCACTGAAGGCCCAGCGCACCTGGAAGTTGGTGTAGCGCGCAGCCAGCGCCTGCAGGTCCTCGGCAAAGGCCTGCTGGCCGTGACGACGGACCTGATGTAGCAGCGTCACCGGCGCAGAAAAGCCACGCGCCAGTGCATCACGCAATAAACCGAACAACGGGGTGATGCCACTGCCAGCCGCCAGCAGCAACACGGCGTCCTGCTCCTGCGGCCAAACGAACTCGCCAAATGCCTGACCCAGCTCGATCACCTTACCCACCTCCAGATGATCGAGCAGCAGATTGGACAGGCGCCCGCCCGGCTGGCGCTTGATCGCAAGCTCGATACGCCCGTCGGCTGCCACCGAAGTGAGGCTGTAACTACGTCCGTGGCGCACGCCGTCCTGCTCCAGATAAACCTGGACATGCTGCCCGGCCCGCCAGTCCCGCGCATTGCCATTGCAGCGCAGTTGCAGTGCCAGCATGTCGTCGGCCACCCAACGCCGCGCCTCGACCCTGGCGAATACGCGGTTGAGACGCAGCGCCGGATGCAGCGAGCGCAAACACAGATCGATATCCGCCTCGCGCAGCCAGCCGGCCGCACAGAGCCGGCGCAGCGGTTGCAGACCTCCCGCAGCATGCCGCGCCAATGACAGGGAAAGCAGAGCCATCAGAAAAACCCAGTGAACACTTGTTCACAAGGCTGACAGATAGCCTGCATTTCAGTCAACAGTCGTTCACCGAAACACCTTCGCACGGTTCGACGCTGGCGCCGCGCATTTGCTAGAGTGCGGCATCGCTCAATGATCCGATTTCGCATGACGCCACGCGCCGAACAGAAGCAGCAGACTCGCCAGTCCCTGATGGACGCCGCCCTCACCCTCATGGAGAGCGGGCGCGGCTTTGGCAGCCTGAGCCTGCGCGAGGTGACGCGCGTCGCCGGTATCGTGCCTACCGGTTTCTATCGCCACTTCGCCGACATGGACGAACTGGGCCTGGCGCTGGTGGCAGAGGTGGGCGAAACCTTCCGTGCGGCGATCCGCCAGGTGCGCCGCCATGAGTTCGAAATGCGCGGCATGATCGACGCCTCGGTGCGTATCTTCCTCGCCGAAGTGGCCGCCAATCGCGCTCAGTTCCTGTTCCTCGCCCGCGAGCAGTACGGCGGCTCGCAACCTGTGCGCCAGGCCGTTGCGGCCCTGCGCGAACGCATCACCAGCGACCTGGCCGCCGATCTCAAGCTGATGAACCGGATGCCGCACCTCGACGATGCAGCGCTCGACGTGGTGTCGGATCTGGTGGTGAAGACGGTATTCGCCACCTTGCCCGAACTGATCGATCCGCCCGCCGAAACCTTGCCGGCGCACCTCACGGCAGAGGCCAAGGTCATCCAGCAACTGCGCTTCATCATGGTCGGTGGCAAGCACTGGCTGGGCCTGGGCAAGCCCTCCGAGTAGCACGCACCACAACCGTGCGCACACAGAAAAAACGCACCAAATAAATCCTGACTGCTTCGCCAAGTTATCCACAGCACGCAGAAATGCGCCGCCTTGCGCCACTCTCCAGCCTTGGCAAGCCACTTGCACTATTTCCGGGCACATTGCCCTGGAATAAACACACATGCTGGTGATCCACGCCCGAATCGCAGCGCAGAGTACCTGCGACGCTGAACTGGAACTGACCTTCGAAGCGCGCAGCAAAAGCCGCCTGCGCTGTTTCACCACCAGCGGTGAGGAGGTCGGCCTGTTTCTCGAGCGAGGCCAGCCAGCACTGGCCGACGGCGAATGCCTGCAGGCCAGGGACGGACGTATCGTGCGCATCCGGGCCAAGGCCGAGCCGCTGCTGCATGTCACCTGCGCCAGCCCGTTCGAGTTGATGCGTGCCGCCTACCACCTGGGCAACCGCCATGTCGCCCTGCAACTGGGCGAGGACTGGCTGCGCCTGCCTGACGACTACGTGCTCAAGGCCATGCTCGAACAGCTCGGCGCCACGGTCGAAGCCATCGAAGCGCCCTATCAGCCCGAGCAAGGCGCCTATGGCGGCGGTCATCATCACTCCCATCACGGCGACGAGGAATTCAACTACGGCCCGCGCCTGCACCAATTCGGTGTACGCAAATGACGCCGAACCCATCGAGCCAAGTAGGGCGCGCCACGCGCACCAGGGCAAAACCGTGAAACCCGCCTGGGCTCTTCTGCGCCTGGCCAGCCCACAACTACCCATCGGCGGCTACAGCTATTCGCAGGGCCTGGAATGGGCTATCGACAGTGGCCTGGTCAAGGATGCCGAAAACGCCGAACGCTGGCTGGCCGATCAACTGACGCTCAACCTCGCCCGCTTCGAAGCACCATTGCTGCTGGCTCACTGTCGCGCTGCGCATGAGGGTGACTGGCCGCACCTGCAGGCGCTGGCCGAACAGCACCGCGCCAGTCGTGAAACCCGCGAGCTGGCCTTGGAGAGCCGGCAGATGGGTTATTCGCTGCGGCAACTGCTCGAAGGCCTGCCCGAGCTGGACGAGGCGGCGCGCGAAGCACTTGCAGCCCAGGACGAACCCGGCCTGGCCCTGGCTTGGGCGCTGGCCGCACGCGCCTGGCAGATCAGCCCGGACGATGCCTTGGCCGCCTGGCTCTGGGGCTGGCTGGAAAATCAGCTGGCCGTATTGATGAAGGTGCTGCCGCTGGGCCAACAGGCCGCCCAGCGCCTGACCAGCCGCCTGCTGCCAACGCTCGAGGCCGCCCAGCAGCAAGCCGCCAACCTTCCCCCTGAACACTGGGGCAGCGCCGCCTTCGGCCTGACCCTGGCGAGCATGGCGCACGAGCGCCAGTACTCGCGTCTCTTCCGCTCTTGACGAGGAATCCAGAAATGAACAGCCAACCCCTGCGTGTCGGCATCGGCGGCCCGGTCGGTTCCGGCAAGACCGCCCTGACCCTTGCCCTGTGCCGCGCCCTGCGCGAGCGCTACAACATCGCCGTGGTCACCAACGACATCTACACCCAGGAAGACGCCCAGTTCCTGGTGCGCAACGAGGCCCTGGAGCCCGAACGCATCATCGGCGTGGAAACCGGCGGCTGCCCGCATACCGCCATTCGCGAGGACGCCTCGATCAACCTGGAAGCCGTGGAGCAGCTCAACCGCCGCTTCCCCGGCCTGGACCTGATCATCGTCGAATCCGGTGGTGACAACCTGTCGGCCACCTTCAGCCCCGAGCTATCGGACCTGACCCTTTACGTGATCGACGTATCCGCCGGCGACAAACTGCCACGCAAGGGCGGCCCCGGAATCTGCAAGTCCGACCTGCTGGTGATCAACAAGGTCGATCTCGCGCCCATGGTCGGCGCCTCCCTGGAGGTGATGGAGCGCGACACCCTGAAGATGCGCGGCGACAAGCCCTTTGTCTTCAGCAACCAGAAAATCGGCCAGGGTCTCGACGAGATCATTGCCTTCATCGAACGCCAGGGCATGCTCACCGCGGCCTGATTCCCCATTCAAGGAGATACTCATGAATCTGCGCAAAACCCTCTACGCCATCGCCCTGTTCTGCACCCCGGCGCTGGCCTTCGCCCACCCTGGGCATGGCGACTCCGGGATCATGGCCGGCCTGGCCCATCCGGTGTTCGGCCTGGATCACCTGCTGGCGATGTTCGCCGTCGGCCTGTGGGCTGCGCAGCAGAGTGGCGCGGCGCGCTGGGCGCTGCCTGTGACCTTCGTCGGCACCATGCTGGTCGGCGGCCTTCTCGGCTTCGCCGGCGTGGAAATCCCGCTGATGGAAACCGGAATTGCCGGTTCGGTGCTGGCCTTCGGTCTGCTGGTGGCCGTGGCTGCTCGTCTGCCGATGGTGGTATCCGTTGCCCTGACCGCTATCTTCGCCCTTACCCACGGCGTCGCCCACGGTCTGGAGCTACCGGATCTGGCCAGCCCCTTCGGTTATGCCATCGGTTTCATCGTCGCTACCGCTGCGCTGCACGCCATCGGTTTCGCCCTGGTGCGCTTTCTGCCTCAAGCGGCTGCACCGCTGGTACGCATCGCTGGCGCTGCGTCGGCAGTCACCGGTGCCTGGCTGTTGGCCGGCTAAGCGCCGATAGCTCCTGAGGGACAGGCCACCCATCGTGGGTGCCCGCGGTGCGCGCGGCGCACCCCACCCCGTCCCGTAGGGTGCGCCATGCGCACCGATGTTGCCGCCTACATCGCAGACACTGCCGGTAGCGGTGCGCTACCGGCGTTTGCGTGGCACTTGCCAACGTCCCTGCGCTGGGGCACAAAGTCCCGAACCGCTCTCGAGACCCCGCCCATGCTGCGCTTCACTCGATTTCTGCTCGTCCCGCTGCTGCTGATCGGCGTCATCGTTCTGGTGCTGACACTGACCAGCCGTCCGGCGAGCTTGCCTGCGGTTCTCGTAGACCTCGGCGAACGCCCTCTGGTGATCGCCCATCGCGGTGGCAAGGGGCTGTGGCCGGAGAACACCCTGTTCGCCTTCGAACGCGCCACTGCCCTCGGCGTCGACATGCTGGAGATGGACCTGCACCTGAGTCAGGACGCCAAGCTGGTGGTGATCCACGATGAAACCCTGGAACGCACCACCAATGGCCAGGGCCCGGTCGCGCACTTCAGCCTCGCCGAACTGCAAGCGCTCGATGCCGGCTACAAATGGACGGCAGATGGCGGTCAGAGCTATCCCTACCGCGGCCAGGGCACGCGTATTGCCGCGCTGGAAGAGGTGTTCGAGCGCTTCCCATTGATCCCCAAGGTGCTCGAAATCAAGGTGCCCGATGTCGGCATGGAAGCCGTGCTCTGCGAAATGCTGGCGGCTTATGACCAACTCGATCGGGTCATCGTCGGCAGCTTTCATGAGCGCAGCCTCAAGCGCTTTCGTGAGCTCTGCCCGGAGGTCGCCACCTCGGCTGGACCGGTTTCGGTGCGCCTGCTGCTGGCGCTGAACTGGCTAGGACTGAGCGACCTGCTGTCACCCTCCTATTCAGTGCTGCAGATTCCTCCCCAGCATAGCGGCCTTACCCTGGCCACCCCGCGCCTGATACGTAACGCTCAGGCGCGAGGTTTGCACGTACAGCTGTGGACGATCAACGAGCAGCCCGAAATGCGGCGATTGCTGGAAATGGGCGCCAACGGTCTGGTCACCGATTACCCGGATCGTGCCTTGCAACTGCTCGGCCGCCCGACGCAACTCAGCGCGTTACAGCCACAATGATGGCCAGCAACTCGCCACGTGCACATCAGCCAGGCCTGACAGGCGTTCCAAGGTTTTACCACCAGCTTATCCACAGACCTGCCAACAAAACCCGGGGATAACCTGCTGCCTGCCGGCACCGCCCCCAGAAAACGCTGGACAAACCGCCCCGTCTTCATATCGAAACGTCCGTCACCAGTCGCTGCTCAAGAAATGAACGAAGCGCTGAGAGCCCCGCCACACGAGATCTACAGCAATGCTTACAGCGCTTACCAACAAAACTATCCACAGCTATCGTGGACAACCAGAAACCGCCCGGAAAAAACCTTTGAAATTGTCAACCCCCTGTGCACAAAGGAAAAATTCCGGTGCTCAAATATTCGTCAGCGCGGCCTGAACGACGCACGACGAGGCCAGCAGACAAGCACCACCAGCTTACCCACAGAGATACCCACAGCCCCCGTGGAAAACTTTATTATCAGCGTCTGGCACGCCACCTGCTATGAACATCAGGCTTCCCTACCCCCTGTAAGGACACTCCATGTTCAGCTTCTTCCTCGCCGCCATGCTCCTCGGCTTCGTCTTCAACGCCGCGCCGGGTGCCGTGTTCAGCGAAACCCTGCGCCGCGGGCTGCGTGACGGCTACAAACCCGCCTTGCTGGTACAGATCGGTTCGCTGGTAGGCGACGCCACCTGGGCGGCCCTGGGCCTGACCGGCCTGGCGCTGCTGCTCGACAGCGCACAGATTCGCTATCCGCTGACGCTGGCCAGCGCGCTCTACCTGGCCTGGCTCGGTTATCAGTCACTGCGCGACGCCCATCGCCCGCCGCAACCCAGCGACGATGGTCAGGTCGCCGCCGGCAGTGCCTTCGCCGCGGGCGCTGCGCTGTCGCTGACCAACCCGCAGAACATCGTCTACTGGGCCGCCATGGGCGGGGCGATGGCGGCCATCGGCGTCGCTCAGCCAACGCCGACGCACCTGGCGGTGTTCTTCGCCGGTTTCATGGTTTCTTCGCTGCTCTGGTGCTTCATCTGCGCCGGTCTGGTGGACTGGTTTCGCCGCGCCGCTTCGCTGCTCTGGCATCGCCTGACCTACGCAGCCTGTGGCGTGGTGCTGTTGGGTCTGGCCGGCATGAGTGCGATGGAACTGGTCTGATCGCGCTGCGGCTATCGCCATCATCGAAACAATCTAAGGGCGCGGCGCCAGCAACGGGACTAGCCTCAGCGACATATCCCTGCGTCAGGAAGCCGCACCATGCACCTCAACGATCTACTCAAGCAGTTGCTAGCCAGCTACGCCTGCGCCACCTGCGGCATTGATACGCGGCACTGACACTTGGTCGGAGCGAAGCGGCTAGTTACCCTTGGCCCATTCAGCCAAGGAGTCCATCCATGTCCGTGCATAGCGTCTGTGTCTTCTGTGGTGCCAGCCCTGGCGCCAACCCCGTCTATCGCGAAGCTGCCGAAGCGCTTGGCCAACACCTGGCCCAGCGCGGCATTCGCCTGATCTACGGCGGTGGGGCCGTCGGCCTGATGGGCGTGGTAGCCGATGCGGCGCTGAACGCCGGTGGCGAAGTGATCGGCATCATCCCGCAAAGCCTGGAGCGCGCCGAGATCGGCCATCGCAACCTGACTTGCCTGGAAGTGGTGGACGGCATGCATGCGCGCAAGGCGCGCATGGCCGAGCTATCAGACGCCTTCATCGCCCTGCCCGGCGGCCTCGGCACCCTGGAAGAGCTGTTCGAGGTATGGACCTGGGGCCAGTTGGGCTATCACGCCAAGCCGCTGGGTCTGCTGGAAGTGAACGGTTTCTACAGCAAGCTCGGCGACTTCCTCGATCATCTGGTCGCCGAACGCTTCGTTCGCCCACCGCATCGCGAGATGCTGCAGATCGCAAGCAGCCCGCAAAACCTGCTCGACGCCCTCAGCGAATGGCGCCCCAGCGCAGCGCCGAAATGGGTGGATCGCTCGCCGGACTGATCCTATACGCAGACATGTAACACAATGCTACGCTCTGCGGCTTCTCTCTCTCACGGAAGCCGCAACATGGCCGGAAGCAGCCTGCTCGCCCTGATCGACGATATCAGCAGCGTACTCGATGACGTCGCCACCATGACCAAGATCGCCGCGCGCAAGACCGCAGGTGTGTTAGGTGACGACCTCGCGCTCAATGCCCAGCAAGTCACCGGAGTCAAGGCAGACCGCGAACTGCCGGTCGTCTGGGCCGTGGCCAAGGGTTCGTTGGTCAACAAGGCGATCCTGGTGCCAGCCGCATTGCTGATCAGCGCTGTCGCACCCTGGCTGGTGGTGCCGTTGCTGATGCTCGGCGGTCTGTTCCTCTGCTACGAAGGCGCCGAGAAGCTGATCCACAAACTGCTGCACAAGAAAGAGGATGACGATCAACAGGCGCACTTGAAGGCCATCGCCGATGCGCAGGTGGATCTGGTGGCATTCGAGCGCGACAAGATCCGTGGCGCGGTGCGCACCGACTTCGTGCTGTCGGCCGAGATCATCGCCATCACCTTGGGCACCGTCGCCGCCGCCAGTTTCCTCAATCAGGTGCTGGTGCTCAGCGGCATTGCCCTGCTGATGACCGTGGGCGTGTATGGCCTGGTGGCCGGCATCGTCAAGCTGGACGACGCCGGGCTCTACCTCAGCCAACGCGCCAGCGTCTTCGCCCAGGCTTGTGGTCGCGGCATCCTGCGCCTGGCCCCCTGGCTGATGAAGGCATTGTCGGTGATTGGCACCGCGGCCATGTTCATGGTAGGCGGCGGCATTCTCAGTCATGGCCTGCCTCCTGTGGAAAGCGCCGTACATCACGCTGCCGAATGGGTCGCGCGCGATGCCGGCCACCTGCTTTCGGCCATGGTGCCAACGCTGCTCAATGCCCTGCTGGGCATCGTCGCCGGCTTGCTCAGCGTACCGCTGGTCAGCCTCGCCACACGTCTGTGGCAGACGCTACGCAAAAAACCGGTTCACTAGGAGCGCTCATTTTCTCATCAATCGTCTGCGCCCCCTGCCGGGCGCAGTCGAGGCGGGCTTTCCCCAAGCTTATCCACAGCTTGCTCCACATCTTTCGTGGATAACCGGCCAGTGGCTTTCCAGAGACGCGCAAGAGCCTTGACCTCTCGCTCAAGCAATTCATTTCAAAGCATTTTTTAGTGGCGAGCAGGCGGCCTGGACAAAAGCTGAGCAGATACCCGGAAAGCCCGCGAGACCAGGCCTAGAACTGGCATTGCAGAGCTTCCCCACAGAATTATCCACAGCTTTTCTGGATAACCAGGCGTGGCGTTCAGTCGCATCCTTAAGTCCCGGAAGCTGTGCGAATCTCTTCAGACCTGACCGGAAATTCAGAATCTGGAGGCTTCAAAGATGCTGCGTAACGTTGCTCTGATGGCACTGCTTGGCCTGGCCAGCACACCACTACTCGCTGCCGAATGCTCGGTGGACGTCGAATCGACCGACCAGATGACCTTCAACACCCAGGCCATCTCCGTCAGCAAGAGCTGCAAGACCTTCACGGTCAATCTCAAGCACGTAGGCTCACTGCCCAAGACCGCCATGGGCCACAACTGGGTGCTGAGCAAGACCGCCGACATGCCCGCCGTGGCCACCGAGGGCATTCCTGCCGGCCCGGACGCCAGCTACATCAAGGCCGGTGACGAGCGTGTGATCGCCCATACCGATCTGATCGGCGGTGGCGAAAGCACGTCGGTGACCTTCGACGTCAGCAAGCTGGCGGCAGGCGAGGATTACAGCTTCTTCTGCTCCTTCCCCGGCCACTACTCGCTGATGAAAGGCAGCGTGAAGCTGGTCGACTGAGGCCGCTACTAACCGTGGGAGATGCGCCTGTCGCACCCTCCCACGACTCTCATCCCAGCGGCAGCACCGTCACCTGCACGTCCGGGTCGTGGCTGCCGCCCCCCAGGATCACCCCACGCAACGGCGACACATCGGAGAAATCCCGGCCCCAGGCCAGGGTGATGTGCTCCAGTGCCGGGCGCACATTGTTGGTCGGATCAAAATCCACCCAGCCCTGACGCGGGCAATACAGCGACACCCAGGCATGCGAGGCGTCGGCGCCGATCAGGCGTGGTTGGCCGGGCGGTGGCTGGGTCAGCAGGTAGCCGCTGACGTAACGCGCCGCCAGGCCGCGCGAGCGCAGACAGGCGAGCATCAGGTGGGCGAAGTCCTGGCAGACCCCGCGCTTTTCCTCCAGTACCTGCAACAGCGGCGTCGCCACTTGAGTGGCTTCGGCATCGAAGCTGAACTCATCGAAGATCTTCTGCATCAGCGCCTGGCACGCCTGCAGCAACGGACGCCCCGGCGTGAAGCAATCGTCGGCGTAGTCGGCAAACACCTGCTTGAGACGCACGTAAGGCGACTCGAAGCGGTAGCGCGCCGCCTCCAGCAACGCAGGTTCCATCCGTTTGCCGCTGTAGCTGAGCGCGGCGCACGCAGCCTCCCAGCTCGGCGAATCGTCCAGTTCCAGCGGCGCACGCGTGAGCACCTCGACGCGCAGCCGGGCGCTGACCACCAGCGCCTCGTGCGGGCGCTCGAACACCAGGCGGGTCAGCGGGTTGCCGAATACGTCCAGACCGTCACGACGCTGACAGGGCGCGGGATCGATACGCAGCTCCCGTTCATGGCAACGCTGCCAGGGGCATTCGCGCGGCCACAGGTGCGCCAGTTGTTGCGCCAGGGAAACCGGCGCCGAGTACCGGTAATGGGTTTCGTGAAGAACCTGATACGACGCGCTGCTCATGAGGATTGCGTCCGCTGGCTGACATCGACATGGGCGAAGAAGCGCAGCCCGAGGTGATCGGATACCGCGCCGGCAGCCTCGCTGATGGCCACCAGCAAATCGGCCAGACCTTCGAGCACCGCCCGGGTGCTGCCGGGGCCGAACAATGGGTTCTCCAGGCTGGCCAGACTGAAGGCGGCGAGCTGCTGTTCCAGATAGACCAGGTAGCGCTCGGCCGGCAGCTCGAAACGCTCGTTGAGACCTTCCAGCGAGCGCAGCAGGGTACGCATCTGGAAGATCACAGCGTGCGGGTTCTGCTCATCGAGCAGCAGCAGGTCGAGTACCGGGATCAACTGCGCCGACGCCAGGTAGCGGGTGCGGTAGGTGATGCTGCTGTTGCCCAGCTCCAGCAACCACTCCAGCGCCGACTGGTCGGTGGCCGAGCCGCTGCGCAGGAAGCCAGCGAAGCTGTCGCAGAGAAACTGCAAGCGCTCGATGTAGCGACCGAGCATGAGAAAGCGCCAGCCGTCGTCGCGGGTCATGTCGTCGAAAGCGAAGCCCGACAGCGCCGCCAGCGACATCAGCAGACGGTTGAGAAAATCCAGCAACTCGCCGAAGTCGGCCGGCTGGCCTTCCAGCAACTGCGCCTCGCGCTGCAACTCCACCAGCGCCTGCCAGTTGGCCTGGGACAGCTTGCCGCGCACGCTGCCAGCAGCCCACTGCAAGCGCTGCAGATTGGAGCGCAGGCTGGCCGGCCAGTCGCTGCCGAGCAGTGCCTGCAGCAGACGCTCCGCCAGCTCGCCCTCTTCGGGATCTGCCAGCAGGCCCAACTCCTGCGCCAGCGCCAGCGCGCTCTGCAGTGCCTGCGGGTCGTCATCATCATCGACGTAACGCGCCAGCATGATGCGCAGCAGGCGCGCATTGCCCTCGCAGCGTTCGGCGTAACGACCGAACCAGTAAAGATTCTCCACCACGCGCGAGGGCAGGAAGGGGTCGCTGCGCACCAGGTCGGCAGTACCTATGGTGCGTTGCGTCTGCCAGGGCTCGCCGACGCTCTGCCGCGTGCCCAGCACCCACGTGTCCTTGCTCGCCCCGCCGCGCTGCATCGACACCACCTCGGCATCGGCCTCGGCGGCCACGCGGGTCAGGCCCCCGGGCATCACCCGGTAGCCATCGGCACTGGCCACGGCGAACACACGCATGCCGATGGCCCGCGGCTGCAAACCGCTGCCATCCCACACTGGTGCCTGCGACAGCTTGGCCCGCGCTTGCGCGACATAGGCATAGGGGCGTGCCTGCAGTCGTTCGGCCAGCTTGGCGCGCTGCGCCTCGTCCAGATCGCGGCCGAACACCGGCATGAAGCTCTGCGAGGGGAAGGCCGGGCGCACCAGCAACTGGTCGAGCTGCTCCAGCGCCTCGTCCAGCACCGGCGGCTCACCGCCCCACCAACTGGCAATAGACGGCAGCAAGAGTTCCTCGCCGAGCAGGTGCTCGCTGATCGCCGGCAAAAAGCCTGGCAGGCCGGGCGATTCCAGTACGCCGCTGCCCAGGGCGTTGGCCACCAGCACGCGACCACGACGCACGGCTTCGAGCAGGCCAGGCACACCGAGGGCAGAGTCGGTGCGCAGCTCCAGCGGGTCACAGTAGTCGTCGTCGAGGCGGCGCAGCACCGCATGTACGCGGCGCAGGCCAGCCAGGGTCTTGAGGTAGAGGGTGGCGTCGCGCACGGTCAGGTCGCTGCCTTCGACCAGCGGATAACCCAGCTGGCGCGCCAGATACAGATGCTCGAAATAGCTTTCGTTGAAGCGCCCCGGCGTCAGCAGCACCACCAGCGGTGTTTCGCCGCCGCTTGGGGCCTGACGCGCCAGGGTGTCCTGCAGGGTACGGAAGAAACCGGCCAGGTACTGCACGCGCAGGTCGCGGTACAGTTCGGGGAAGGCGCGCGAGACGATCTGCCGGTTCTCCAGCGCATAACCGGCCCCGGACGGTGCCTGGGTGCGGTCGGCGGTGACCCACCAACGACCGTCCGGCGCCCGGGCCAGATCCACAGCGTACAGGTGCAGCCAGGTGCCTCCAGGCGCCTGCATGCCCTGGCACGGCCAGAGGAAGTTGTTATGGCCGAACACCAGTTCGGTGGGCAGCAGGCCTTCAGCGATCAGTTTCTGCGGGCCATAGAGGTCGGCCAGCACGCGGTTGAGCAGGGTCGCGCGCTGCGCCACGCCGGCAGCGATCTGCTGCCACTCGTCAGCCGGAATCAGGTTGGGCAGCAGGTCCAGTTCCCACGGCCGGTCAGCGCCATCGGGGTCGGCGTAGACGTTGTAGGTAACGCCGTTCTCCTGGATCTGCCGCGCCAGCATGGCTTCGCGCTGCGCCAGGTGCTCGGGCCGGCTGCGTGCCAGTTGCTCGTAAAGACGGCGCCAGTGCGGGCGTACATTGCCCTTGGCGTCGAGCAGTTCGTGGTAGGCGCCGTTGGGCGGCGGGTAATCGGCTAGCAGATCGTGCATGGCAGGCTCGGCAGTGGCAAGGCGGTGCGGCTTTAAGCTCCCCTCTCCCATTTATGGGAGAGGGGCCGGGGGAGAGGGCTGAAAACAGCGCGAAGTCGCCCACTCTCCCCTCTCCCTGACCCTCTCCCCAGAGGGGCGAGGGGAGTGATCACGGTAGCCGACACTCAGGTGAGCAACATGTCGTCAAACGCGACGCAGATCCAGGGTCATCGGCAGTTCATTATTATCTATCGGCTGCACGACAGGGCGCTTGCCTGGGCTGTGACCCAATCGGAAGAAGCGCGCCAGGCGACGGCTCTCCGCCTCGTAGGCATTGACCGGCAGGCTGTCGTAGTTGCGACCGCCGGGATGCGCCACATGGTACTGGCAACCGCCTAGCGAGCGCTGCATCCAGGTATCGACCAGATCGAACACCAGCGGCGCGTGTACGCCGATGGTCGGCTGCAGGCAACTGGCCGGCTGCCAGGCACGGAAACGCACACCGCCGACGAACTCACCGACCTTGCCCGTCGGCCGCAAGGGCACCGGCACGCCGTTGCAGGTCAGCACGTAGCGATCCGGCGCCATACCACCTACTTTCACCTGCATGCGCTCCAGCGACGAGTCGACGTAGCGCACCGTACCACCGGTAGCGCCCTCCTCGCCCAGCACGTGCCAAGGCTCCAGCGCCTGGCGCAGCTCCAGATCGATACCCTTGACGGCAAAATCACCGGCCTTGGGAAAACGGAACTCCAGATGCGGGGCGAACCACTCGCTGCGCAGGCGATAGCCAAAGGCGCCCAGCTCTTGCAGCACGTCGGCGAAATCCTGCTCGATGAAATGCGGCAGCAGGAAGCGGTCGTGCAACTCGCTGCCCCAGCGCACCAGTTTCGCCGGCTGGTAGGGCTCCTGCCAGAAACGGGCGATCAGCGCGCGCAGCAGCAGTTGTTGAGCCAGGCTCATCTGCGCATGCGGCGGCATCTCGAAAGCCCGCAACTCGAGCAGGCCGAGGCGGCCACTGGCCGAATCCGGCGAGTACAGCTTGTCGATGCAAAACTCGGCGCGATGGGTGTTGCCGGTGACGTCAACCAGCAGGTTGCGCAGCAGCCGGTCGACCAGCCACGGCGGGCAGTCGCGGCCCGGCTCGGGCATCTGCGCGAAGGCGATCTCCAGCTCATACAAGGCATCGTTGCGCGCTTCATCCACACGCGGCGCCTGCGAGGTCGGGCCGATGAACAGGCCGCTGAACAGGTAGGACAGCGACGGATGGTTGTGCCAGTAACTGATCAGGCTGCGCAGCAAGTCGGGGCGACGCAGGAAGGGCGAATCCCCCGGCGTCGCCCCGCCGAGGACGAAGTGGTTGCCGCCGCCGGTGCCGGTGTGGCGCCCGTCGATCATGAACTTCTCGCTGGACAGGCGCGACTGGCGCGCTGCCTCGTAGAGAAATTCGCAGCGTTCGACCAGTTCATCCCAGCTAGCAGCCGGGTGGATGTTGACCTCGATCACGCCCGGATCGGGGGTGACGCGGAAGAACTGCAGGCGCGGGTCCAGCGGCGGCTCATAGCCTTCCAGCAAGACCGGACAATTGAGCTCGGCAGCTACGGCCTCGATGGCCGCGACCAGCTCCAGGTAGTCTTCGAGATGGCTCAGCGGCGGCATGAACAGATACAGGCGACCCTCGCGCGGCTCGGCACAGAGCGCGGTGCGCACGATACCGGCAGCCGATTGCCCACTGGCCGGCCTCGTGCTCTGCGGGCCGGCACTGGCGCCGCGCCAGACACCGCGTAGCTGACGCTGGATCTGCGCCGGGCTGGGTAGCGGCGGCAGCGCCTGACTGGGGTCGACCGGATTGACGTAGGGATAGTCGGCCTGACTGACCCAGGGCATGGAATCCAGCGGCAGGCGATAGCCCAGCGCCGAATCGCCAGGCAACAGGCGGCAATGTTCGTCACGCAGGAACCAGCGCCCACTTTGCCAGCCCTCGCCGACCACCTGACGCGCCAGCGGCAGCACATGACCAACCACCGCGTCGAGCCCCTGATCGAACACCTTGCGCAGGCGCTCGCGCTCCAGCGGGTCGCTCAGGCGCGGATCGTCCGGGGTGACGTTGTCCGGCAGCTTGCGCTCGCGCCACAGGTAGTAGAACCAGTCTTCATAGGCGGGAAAGACGTTACCGCCGTCCACGCCCAGACGGTCCGCCAAGGTGGCGAGAAAGCGCGCGGCCGTTTCTGCCGTAGCGCCATAGCCACGCTTCTCATCGGCCAGCAATTTGGGGTCATGCCACAGCGGTTCGCCATCGCGGCGCCAGAAGCAGTTCAGCGACCAGCGCGGCAACTGCTCGCCGGGGTACCACTTGCCCTGGTCGAAATGCACCAGCGCCTTGGGCGCGTAATGGCTGCGCAGGCGGTAGAACAGGTCGGCAGCCAGGCGGCGCTTGTTCGGCCCGAGCGCGGCAGTGTTCCATTCGTCATCATCGGGGTAATCGAGGGCAACGAAGGTCGGCTCGCCGCCCATGGTCAGGCGCACATCGTGCTTGTGCAGGTCATCGTCGATCTGCCGGCCCAGCGCCTGGATCGCCTGCCACTGCGCCTCGCTGTAGGGCTTGGTAACGCGCGGCGCCTCCCACACGCGTTCGACGCTCATCAGGTGTTCGAATTCCACCTCGCACTCGTCCAGCCCACCCGTGATCGGCGCCGCCGAGGATGGCTCCGGGCTGCACGCCAGTGGAATGTGGCCTTCGCCAGCGAACAGGCCTGAAGTCGGGTCGAGACCGACCCAGCCGGCGCCAGGCAAATACACCTCGCACCAGGCGTGCAGGTCGGTGAAGTCTTTGTCAGTGCCGGAGGGGCCGTCGAGGGCTTTGACGTCAGCAGTGAGCTGGATCAGGTAGCCGGAGACGAAGCGCGCCGCCAGGCCCAGGTGACGCAGCAACTGCACCAACAGCCAGGCCGAATCACGGCACGAACCGGCGGCCAGCTCGAGCGACTGTTCCGGCGTCTGCACGCCCGGCTCCATGCGGATCAGGTAGCGGATGTCGGCCGACAGGCGCTGGTTCAGCTCGACCAGAAAATCGATGCTGGGCACCGGCTCGCGGGAAATGCCAGCCAGGTACTTGGCGAACAGTGGCGTGGCCGGCAGCTTGACCAGATACGGCGTCAGCTCACGCTGTTCGCCCTCGGTGTAGGCGAAGGGGATGCGCTCGGCGTAGGGCTCGAGGAAGAAGTCGAAGGGATTGAACACCGCCATCTCGGCGACCAGGTCTACCTCGACCTTGAACTCGCGAGTCTTCTCGGGAAACACCAGGCGCGCCAGGTAGTTGCCCTGCGGGTCCTGTTGCCAGTTGATGAAGTGTTCGCCCGGCTCGACCTTCAGCGCGTAGGAAAGGATGCGTGTGCGGCTATGCGGTGCCGGCCGCAAGCGTACGACTTGTGGCCCAAGGTTCACCGCACGGTCGTAGCGGTAGTGGGTGACATGGTGCAGCGCGACATGAATCGACACGGCGGCCTCCTGCTAGCCTGGACGATACTCAGTGCAGCGCAAGACTTATGCCAGGGCCCAGACCACGCGCCAGCTAGGCCGGCCAGACACCTCACGCACCAGAAGCAGGCCGTGCGCGCACCAGAGTCGACATCATGCACCATATGGATGCGCAGTTACGGCCAATTTGCCGGGCCCGACTTCTGCCGTAGACTGCGCTGACTTCATGCAAGGACGTATGCCATGCCGCGCCACAGCCCTCTTTCGCCCCTCCTCGGCCTGCTGTTCTTGGCGTTCAGCCCACTACTCTGGGCCGACGACCCGCTGCTCGATTCACCGACTCCCTCCGTCGCCCAATCCGGTGAGCGACAGGTGCGCGGCATCTTGCGCGCGCAAAACCAGGCGGTACTGTCCAGCGAACTGCCTGGCCGCATCATCGAAATGCCGTTCAGCGATGGCCAGGACTTCAACAAGGGCGACGTTCTGGTGCGCTTTGACTGCAGCGCTTACCAGGCCCAGCTCAATGCGGCCCAAGCCGCCACTCGCGCAACCCGTGAAGAGCTGAACCACAAGAAGCAGTTGGCCGCCCTCAATTCGGTCGGCCGCTTCGAAGTGGCGCTGGCCGAGGCTCGGCAGGCCCAGGCTCAGGCGGAAACCCAGGTGTATCAGGTACAGGTGAAGCGCTGCAGCGTTGTCGCTCCCTTCAATGGCCGTGTGGTTCTGCGCCGCGCACAACCCCACGAAAGCGTGGCCAGTGGTACCCCGCTGCTGGATGTCGTGGATAACGGCACGCTGGAAATTTATCTGCTGGTGCCGTCCAACTGGCTTAGCCGCTTGCAGCCGGGCCAAACCTTCGACTTCACCCCCGACGAAACCGGCAAGCCGCTCAAGGCCACGGTCAAGCGCCTGGGCGCGCGTATCGATGAGGGCAGCCAAACCCTTCTGCTGATCGGTAGCCTGTCCGATGATGCCAAGGGCCTGCTCGCCGGCATGAGTGGCACGGCCCAGTTCCAGGTGACGGAATGAACGCACCGCTGCCCAGCACGGCCGAACGTGTATTTGCCCTGTTCCTCGGGCTCGAGCAACAGGCGCGCAAGGCCGGAAATATTGAGCAACTGGCCTTCACCATGGTCAATGACGGCCAAGCCCTGTTCGGCTTCCGCCACGCAGCCCTGCTGATCGCCGGCAGGGTGCAGGCATTGACCGGTATCAGCGTAGTGGAAGCGCATGCACCGTTCGTGGCCTTCGTCGAACGCGCCACTTCGGCCTTGCTCAAGCATGGCCGACTGGATGAAGGCCACAGCATCGACCCTGCCCAGTTGGACGAGCAGGCCCGCGCCGACATGAACGACCTGTCCGCCCCGCATGCCTATTGGCTGCCGCTGAAAAGCCGCAGCGGCGAAACCTTCGGCGGCCTGTGGCTGGCTCGCGACACCGCCTTCAGCGAAGCGGAGCAATCATTGCTCAGGCAGTTGGCCGATACCTACGCCCACGCCTGGCTGGCGCTACAGCCGCACAAGCCCTGGCGCATGCGTTGGCCGCGCAAGAAGCTGCTGGCCGTCGCGGCGGCGCTCTCGCTCCTGCTGCTGATCCCGGTACGCCAGTCGGTACTGGCACCTGCCGAAGTCGTCCCGCTGGGTGGCCGGGTGGTCGCCGCACCGCTGGACGGCGTGATCGCCGAATTTCTGGTCAAGCCCAATCAAAGCGTCGCCGCCGGTGATCTGCTGGTGCGCTTCGAAGCCACCAGCCTCAAGGCCCAGGCCGATGTGGCCGAACGCGCCCTGGGCGTGGCCGAGGCCGAACTCAAGGCCAACAGCCAGCGCGCCTTCGCCGATACCGAATCAGGCGCCCGCCTCGACCTGCTGGCCGCACGCGTCGAACAGAAGCGCGCCGAACGCGACTATGCCAGGCAACTGCTGGCCCGCAGCGAAGTACGCGCTGAACGTTCAGGCATCGCCGTTTTCGCCGACGCCGAACGCTTGACCGGCAAGCCCGTGCAGACTGGCGAACGGCTGATGCAGATCGCCGACCCGAGCCAGGCCGAGTTACGCATCGAACTGCCGGTGGGTGACGCCATCGCCCTGCAGCCGGGCGCCGAAGTAGCGCTGTTTCTCGACAGCGACCCACTCAATCGTCATGAGGCCCAGCTGGAGCGCTCCGCCTACGAAGCACAGGCCACCGCCGCCGGGCAATTGGCCTACCGACTGGATGCGCGCTTCGTCGATACCCCACCACGCGTTGGCCTACGCGGTACCGCCAAGCTGTTCGGTGATCGCGCACCGCTGGCCTATTACCTGCTGCGTCGGCCTCTGGCCGCGGCCCGCCAGAGCCTGGGTTTCTGATGCTGCCTGCCCTGCGCCCCGATCTGCAGCTATCACCGGCGGCGCCTGGCCTCGACGGCGCCCCGCAATGGACGCTGGCCGACCCGCTACGCGGTCGCTACTTCAAGCTCGGCGCCGCCGCCGTGCGCCTGCTGCGTCACTGGACACTGGGCGAGCCGCAGCGGGTGTTGGCGGCCGCCAATGCCGAGCCTGGCCTGCCCTTGGGTCAGGCCGAACTCGAGGACATGCTGCGTTTTCTCAGCAGCCATGACCTGATCGCCGCCCTGGACGAAAACCAGCGTGCCAGCTACGCGATGAAAGCCGCCGCCCAGCGCCAAAGCGCGTGGAAGCGGGTACTGCATCAATACCTGTTCTTCCGCATTCCGCTGTGGCGGCCCGATCCCTTCCTCAATCGCGCCTGGCCCGTGCTCGAACGCCACGGCCCCTGGCTGCTGCGCTGGGGCCTGCCGCTGGTCTTTGTGCTGGGATTGTTCCTGATGATGCGCGATTGGCAGCGCTTTCTCGCCACCTTCCCCCACCTGTTCAGCCTCGGTGGCGCATTGGCCTTCGGCATCGCGCTGACCTTCGCCAAGCTCTGTCACGAGTTCGGCCACGCCTTCATGGCCAAGCGCGCCGGCTGCCGGGTACAGAGCATGGGCCTGGCCTTCATGGTGCTGCTGCCGATGTTCTACACCGATGTCAGCGATGCCTGGCGCGTGCGCGACCGGCGTTCGCGACTACTGATCGGTGCAGGCGGCGTGTTCGCTGAACTGCTGCTGGCGGTGCTGGCGTTGCTGGCCTGGTCATTGCTGCCGGACGGCCCCTTGCGTACCTCGGCCTTCATGCTGGCCAGCGCGACCTGGATCACCACGTTGGTAATCAACCTCAATCCCTTCATGCGCTTCGATGGCTACTTCCTGATCAGTGATCTATGGCGTGTGGACAACCTGCAACACCGCGCCTTCGCCCTGTGTCGCTGGCACCTGCGCGAAGCCCTGTTCGGCTATGGCGAGCCGGCACCGGAACCCTGGTCGCCCAGCATGACCCGGCGTCTGCTGATCTGGGGCTACGGTTCCTGGATATGGCGCGCAATCCTGTTCCTCGGCATCGCGCTGGCGGTCTATCACCTGTTCTTCAAGGTACTCGGCATCTTCCTGATGGTGGTTGAGCTGCTCTGGTTCATCGGCCTGCCCATCTGGCGCGAGCTGGGCGAATGGTGGCAACGCCGTGAACAGGCCGACTCACGCAAGGTGCTGATCACCGGCCTGAGCCTTGGCGCGGTACTGCTGGTGCTGATCGTGCCCTGGCGCAGCTCGGTGGAAATCCCTGCGGTGCTCGAAGCCTCACGCACCAGTGCCCTGCATGCGCCAGTGGCAGCGCGCTTGAAAACCGTGCATGTGCAGGACGGGCAGAGCGTGGCAGCCGGCGACCTGTTGATGGAGCTGGATTCGCCCGACCTGGACTCGCGCCAGGCCATCGTCCGGCGCGAGACCGAAATTCTTCAGCTGCAACTGCGCCGCCAGTCGGCACGCAGCGAAACGGCGGCCGATGCGGGCATCCTCGAACAACGCCTGGCCGAAGCCGTGGCCGAGTACCGCGGCCTGGCCGCCCAGCGTGAGCGCCTGCAATTGCGCTCACCGCAGGCCGGCGTGGTACGCGACCTGCAACGCGACCTGAGCGCGGACCGCTGGCTGCACCCTGCCGAATCACTGGCACGCATCGTCGAACCGGGGCTGCGCCTGCGCGGCTATCTGGCCGAAGAAAATCTCTGGCGGATCGAAACGGGCAGCGAAGGACGCTTCATCACTGACGACCCGGCACGCCCGGCGGTGAAAGTGCGCCTGGAAGAAGTGGACGCCACCGGCGTCGCCTATCTGGAACTGGAAGCGCTCAGCTCGGATCATGGCGGCCCCATCGCCGTACGCCGTGACGCACAGCGCCGCGCAGAACCTGTGCAAGCACAGTACGGCGTACGTCTGACGCTATTGGATAACCACATCCATCCCGATCACCCCCTGCGCGGCGTGGTGATACTGGACGGAGAGCGGCAGTCGCTACTCGGTGCTGCCTGGCGGCGGATCGCGGCGCTCGGTGTGCGCGAGAGCGGCTTTTAACACAAGGATGCAGCATGAGCCTGGACGCTTTACCACGATGCTCCCGATTGCCACTGGCGCCTCGATCACCTTCACTGCTGGAGGCACTCGGGCGGATTCCTGACGACGCCTGGCAGCATCACTTCAACACGGGCTACTACCAGGGTGAGTGGAGCGGCGTCGCACTGATCACCCCGGAAGACGCCCTCCTGCCTCTCGGCCCTGGGCAAGGAGCGCCGGTGTTTACCGACTGGTGGCAGGAGGAACAGGCCTGGCATCAGGTGCTCACGCTGTTCAAGACCACGATCCGCAGCGCGCGACTCCTGCGCCTGGGTGCCGGCGCTCGCATTCACGAACACTGCGACCCCGACCTCGGCCAGCCCGGTGGCGACCTGCGCCTGCACATTCCCCTGCTCAGCCCTCCTGACGTGGAGTTTCTCGTCGACGGCCTGCAGGTGCCCATGAAGGTGGGCGAGTGCTGGTTCATCGACCTCTCACGGCCACACCGGGTGGATAATCCGGGGCCCGGCGCGCGCGTGCATCTGGTGCTGGATTGCCAGCCCAACGCCTGGCTGCTGCAACTAGTAGCGGCCGGGCTGCCAGACACTCCTGCACTGCGGCCAGGTAGGGCGGAGCTGGCCTTTGCCGTCTTCCGCGAGCATGTGGCGCAGGACACAGCTCTTGCCGTACGCCTACGCGCCCTCGGTGACGCGCGTGAACTCCAGGCCGAGGCCGTGCGCCTCGCTGCTGCGTTGGGGCTGACCTTTTCCGAAGCAGAGGTAAAGGCTGCCATGCGCCGCGGCAGGCAAGCATGGGGCGACCAATGGCGAGCGTGAATACCGAGCAAGACTTCAGCGGCTGGCTGCCGATCCGCGCCTTTTTTCAGAGTGGTGAATGGCGACTAGACTGGTGCTGGTTCGGCGAGCAGCGACTGGCCCGGCCATTCTTTCGTGACGACGTCGACCAAGCGTTGCGCCTGCCCTTCAATCAGGCCTTCCGCCGGGAGACAGACTTCCAGGCGTTGCTGGACTGGCAGGCCGTGAGCCCTGGCATGCCGCCCACAGCACTGATATTCCACGCCTCGCGCTGCGGCTCGACACTGATGGCGCAGATGCTGGCGACGCTGGATGACAACATCGTGCTCTCCGAACCACCGCCGTTGGACAATCTGCTGCGTGCGCACCGGCTGGATCCCAAGGCGACGCCTCATCAACCCGCCTGGCTCGCGGCGCTGGTATCCGCCTACGGGCAACGACGTCAAGGCAACGAGCAACGGCTGTTCATCAAGCTCGATGCGTGGAACATGTTCGAGGCCCCCTTGCTGCTGGCGCTTTACCCCGAAGTGCCGCGTGTTTTCCTCTATCGCGACCCGCTGGAGATCGTCGTCTCCCAACTACGCCAACCGGGCATGCATCGCGTACCCGGGTTGCTGGGCCCATCCGCACTGGATTTACCTGCACAAGAAGCGCTGCGCATGACTCCCGCCGAGTACACCAGCCGCACGGTCGGCGCGATCCTCCGGCAAGGGCTGGCGCTTTGCCAACAGCATGGCGCGGTAGCGGTGAACTATCAGGAGCTGCCCAATGCCTGCTGGGGTCGGTTGGCCTCGTTGTTCGACGTGCACGACGCACATCTGCCACGGCTGCGCGAAACCGCCGGCTTCGATGCCAAACAGCCGTCGCAATCATTCACTGCCGACAGCCAGAGCAAACGCGAAGCTGCCGACGAGGGCCTCCGCGAAACCGTGGAGTACTGGGCGGGCAAAGCCTATAGAGCGCTTGAAGAATGGCGAACGACAAGGGAAGATCACGAAAGTTCCAGCAGGAGTTAAATACGCGCCTACCGTCTATCCGGATAGTGGCGATCGACCCCGGACTTCAGCTAATCTCCGACCTGCAAGTCGCATAGTGGCAAAACGAACCGGTTCCGGCTCACGCCGCGGTAGCACGGAAGCAAAAAGGACACCCACGCCATGCGTTCCCACGAATTGCATCTTCGGCCTGCCGAGGAGACTGATCTAAGCTTCCTGCGCAGGCTTTATGCGAGTACCCGCGCTCAGGAAATGGCGCTCAGCGGTTGGGGTCAACCCGCCATTGATGCCTTTCTTGCGCAGCAGTTCGACGCCCAGCACCGCTATTACCAGGAGCATTATCAGGGCTCCGACTTCTCCCTGATCTGCCACGGTGACCTGGCTATCGGCCGCCTCTACATCTTCCGCGGCCCAACCATGATCAACCTCATCGATATTTCGCTGCTCCCTGAATGGCGGGGTAAGGGAATCGGCACCCGCTATCTGGCTGCACTGGTCGATGAAGCGGATGCCGCAGAGAAGTCGATGCGCCTGTTCGTCGAACCCACTAATCCGGCCAAGCGCCTATACGAGCGCTTTGCCTTTAGGGCCAGCGGCTCCAACCATATCTACCTGCAGATGCACCGCGAAGCCGTGCCCGCTCTGGCGGTGCCGGCATGAGCCAGGTGCCCAGCCTCGAAGACTTCGAGCGCCACCTCCAGCAACCCTGGCAGTTGCGCTGGGACGAAGGTGGAGGTGTGACCATCACCCTGGTGGAGGCCTATGAAGGCGTGGCGATGACTGCCCGCTACCACTGTTACAGTGCAATTTTTGCCCAGCCCGAGGGGCTCCAGCTGCCCCAACATTGCTATCGGCTACGCAGCCCGGAAGGTGGTGAATGGGAGGCGATGCTCACCCCCATAGGCCCGGATGAGGAAGGCGACCGGCATCTGTTGCAGGCGCTGTTCCATGTAAAGCGGCCAAAGCCGGCCGAGCCCCTGCTCTAGAACAATAAACACCAGTGCCGCGTGCGCGGCTGCATCAAGGAGAGATAGGTAATGAGCGATCCATTCATGGGCGAGATCCGTATGGTGGGCTTCAACTTCGCCCCTCGGGGCTGGGCGACCTGCCAGGGACAGATCATGGCCATCCAACAGAACTCGGCACTGTTCGCGCTGCTGGGCACCATCTACGGCGGCAATGGCCAAACTACCTTCGGGCTGCCGAACTTCTCCGGGCGTAGCCCGGTGGGGCAAGGCACCGGCCCAGGCCTGACGACGGTCACAATCGGGGAAGTGGCGGGTGTAGAGAGCGTCACGTTGAACGTCACCCAAATGCCTATCCATCAGCCCGTCGCTCAATTCGCCGGCCAGGCCAGTGCCGTGAGCCTCACGGGTTCCAGCGTCGACGTCGCAACTGGTACGCCAGGTGCCATGGCGGCGCCCACCGCAGGAGCCACGGTGTACCTGTCGAACACCACTGCCAAGGCCGGTCCAACCGCCGTGACCATCAATGGTCTATTCACCTCAACCGCCCCGGATGCCTCCAAGGCCAGCCTGGGCGGCGTTCACGGGCAGGGCTCAGTCATTCCCCAGGGAACCGTGACTGTATCGCCTGTTGGTGGCAGCCAACCGATCGGCATCCGCAATCCCTATCTGGGCACCAACTTCGTCATTGCGCTGGAAGGCATCTTCCCGTCGCGTAACTGAGTGATCGAGCCGACTCGTGCATTCGGGTCGGCAGGCAAGTACAAGGGAAGGGCCAATGGAGCTCTCCTCTTCTTGAAAGTGGTAGGAGGTGCTCCATGTTTTGGAAGAAGACTGCTCCCGTAAGAACTGCGGCCAACCCCGCAATGTCCGCTCTGGCGATGGCTCTGGAGCCACGGATGATGTTCGACGGTGCGGTCGCAGCCACTGCGGTTGAGGTCGCGGATACGCAGACCGCGGATGCCCAGCCGACAGCGGATGCTTCTTCCAGCCATGACAACCTAGCGGCGACGCCGACAGGCACTGCCGACAACCGTCAGGAAATCGTGTTCGTCGACGGGCAAGTCCAGGACTACCAACAACTGTTGCCGGGCATAAAACCGGGCACCGAGGTGGTAGTGCTCAACCCCACAGGCGATGGTCTGAAGCAAATCAGCGACTACCTGGCGGGACGCACTGGCATCGATGCCATCCATATCGTTAGTCACGGGCTGCCCGGGCAGGTGACGCTTGGCAGCCTTACCCTCGATAAAGCAGGCCTGGACGCACGTGCGGCGGACCTTGCGCAGATTGGGCAGAGTCTCGATGCAGATGGCGACATTCTCTTCTACGGCTGCGATGTTGGTAGCGGCGCAGCTGGGCAGGCATTCGTCAACCAGATAGCCCAACTCAGCGGCGCGGATGTAGCCGCTTCCAACGATGCAACCGGTTCTACCTCTCAAGGCGGTGACTGGACGCTGGAAGTCACCAGTGGCTCGATCGATGCAGGAACACCGTTCTCGGCATCGGCCCAACAAGCCTTCAGTGGGCGGTTGTTCGCGGGGACGCTCAATTTCAGCGGCCCGGATGCAGTGCTCGGTACGACAGTGACCGATGGGCAGGCCAACTCCACCGATATACCCGGCGTGGTAATCGAGATCTACTCGGCAAACTCAGGCAATACCAACAGTAACTCTCAGTGGGAGTACTACAGCAATTTATTCGGTGACGGAACACCGAACGCTGAGGGTATTGTCGACGCCTCAGGTGACGGAACGCCGATCGTCATCATTCGCAGCCAGAACGGAACTGATTTCTCCTTCACCGGTATCAAAATCGTCGACTACCTGGGCGCTCATCCGCAAATCACCTTCGAAGCCTTCCGTGATGGCGTCTCGCTGGGCAGCGTGACGCTGGCGACCGATGGCAGCGACTTCATTTCCGATTTCACCCAATCCAACGGGCTGACCGCGTCGATCTTCCAGAACGTCGACGAGATTCGTATCTCGGATCCCTCTTCCGGCGATGGCAATCTATATGTCGCGCTCGACAACATCGGTTTCGCCGATGTGCCCCGCCCCGCCCTGGTGTCGGCAACGTTCTCCGACAACAACCTGAAGGTCGGCGAGACCTCCACCGTCACCTTCATCTTCAATATGGCGGTGACTGGTTTCACCACTACCGACCTGACCGTGCCCAACGGCAGCATCAGCGGGTTGAGCAGCGCCGATGGCGGCCTGACCTGGACCGGCCTGTTCACCCCAGATGCAAGTGTCACCGACAGTACCAACATCATCACCGTCGACCTGAGCGGTGTCACGGGAGTCAGTACCTCCCTTGCAGGTATCGGTACCGCCGACTCCAGCAACTACGCCATCGACACCCTGGCACCCAGCGTCACGTCGGTGACCTCCAGCACCGCCAACGGCACCTACAAGGTAGGGGATGTGATCTCCGTGCAGGTGAACTTCGCTGAGAGCGTCACCGTCAGCGGCACACCGCAGCTGACTCTGGAGACCGGTAGCACTGACCGGGTGGTGAACTACGCGAGCGGCTCCGGCACCAGCAGCCTGACCTTCACCTATACGGTGCAGGCGGGCGACAGCAATGCAGACCTGGACTACATAGGCACCAATGCCCTGGGACTCAACGGCGGCACCATTCGCGATACCGCCGGCAACGACGCCACCCTGACCCTGGCCGCACCAGGCGCGGCGGGCTCCCTGGGGGCCAACAAGGACATCGTGATCAACTCGGCGCCAGCTATTTCCAACCTCAATGGCGACAGCGTGGCCTGGGCCGGTGCCGGTAACACCGTGGTACTGGATGCAGGCGGGAACGCCCTGTTCAGCGACACCGAGTTCGGCGCGCTCAACGGTGGCAACGGCAACTGGGCCGGAGCCAGCCTGACGATCCAGCGCAACGGCACAGCACTGGGCAACGACGTGCTGGGTTTCAACACCGCTGGGGCCCTGTTCACCATCAGCGGCAGCAACCTGCAATCGGGCGGGCAGACCTTCGCCACCTTCACCAACGTGGGCGGCGTACTGACCATCACGTTCACTGGCAGCGGCACAGCCGCGACCACTGCACTGGTCAACGATGTGGCACAGCGGGTTACCTACCGCAATGACACGCCGGCGGGTGACACCACCATCCGCTACAGCCTGAATGACGGCACCAGCACCGTCGCCGCCGACGTCGTGGTCACCAGCGACATCATCTACGTCACCAATACCAACGACACAGCGGCCATCGACCTCAGCAACGGTGTGAGCTTCAGCGAGGCCGTCGCTATCGCCGCAGCTGATGTCACCGGCAGCCAGACCATCGTGTTCGCCAGCAACCTGGCCGGCCAGGCACTGAACCTCAACGTCGTTGCTCTGAACGAAAGCCTGACCTTCGACATGACTCAGGCCAACGGCATGACGCTGACCGGCGGCACCATAACCCTGGCCGGCGGTACCACACAGGTCTTCAACGTCGGCTCGGGCTATAGCGCGACGATTTCCAGCGTGATTGCAGGAGCCGGTGCACTGACCAAGGCAGGAGCGGGTGAACTGACCCTCTCCAACAGCAACATAAACGCCGGAACCACCACTGTCTCTGCCGGCACTCTGGTGGTCGATGGCAGCACCAGTAGCGCCACCACCGTGGCCAGTGGCTCCACCTTGGCCGGCAGCGGCACTCTGGGCGGCGACGTCGAGGTGCAGAACGGCGGCATCCTTGCTCCGGGCGGTGCAGGCGTCGGTATCCTGACCGTCAATGGCAACCTGACCCTGGACTTCGGCAGCACCCTGGCTCTGAACATCAACGGCACCAGTGCCGGAACCGGCCATGACCAGATCGTGGTCAACGGAGTCGTAGACGTATCCGGCGCAACCCTGGCAGTCAATCACGGCTACGCGGCCAGCAGCGGCGACAGCTACACGGTGATCGTCAACGATGCAGCCGACGCGGTAGTCGGAACCTTCAGCGGCATCAGCGAAGGCGGCAAATTCAATACGGCGGGTAACGGCACCGAGCTGACCACCAGCTATATCGGTGGCAGCGGCAACGACCTGACCCTGACCGCTCCCATCGCCCCAACCATCACCAACGTGTCGTCCAGCACCGCCAACGGCACCTACAAGATCGGTGATGTCATCACCGTCAACGTGCAGTTCGACTCGGCAGTAAACGTGACCGGCCTCCCGACGCTGACTCTGGAGACGGGCGCCACCGACCGGGTGCTCAACTATGTGTCTGGCTCGGGCACCAACACCCTGAGCTTCAGTTATACCGTGCAGGCGGGCGACAGCTCCGCCGACCTCGACTACGTCTCTAGCTCGGCTCTGAGCCTCAACGGTGGCAGTATCCGGGACGGCGCCAACCAGTCCGCCATTCTCACCCTGGCAGCCCCCGGCGCGGCGGGTTCCCTAGGCGCCAACAAGGCCCTGGTGGTCGACGGTGTGCGTCCGACAGCAACCAGCATCACCCTGAGCGACACGGCTCTGCGCATCGGCGAGACCGCCACCGTCACCATTACCTTCAACGAGGCGGTGCTCGGCCTGGACGTCGGCGACTTCAACGTAGCCAACGGCAGCCTCAGCAACCCCAGCAGCAGTGACGGCGGCCTGACCTGGACGGCCACCTTCACTCCGAGCGCCAATATCACCGATGTAAGCAACATCATCACTCTCAACAACGCTGGCGTGATGGACCAGGCAGGCAACCTCGGCAGTGGCACCACCGACTCGGTCAACTACGCCATCGATACCCAGCGGCCGACAGCCAGCATCGTGGTCACCGATACCGCGCTCAGGGCTGGGCAGAGCACCACCGTCACCATCACCTTCAGCGAAGCGGTCACCGAGCTGACCACCGCAGACTTCAGCGTCGCCAACGGCAGCCTCAGCAACCTGTTCACCTCCGACAACATCACCTGGACCGCCACCCTGACGCCGTCGGCCAACGTCACCGACAGCAGCAACCTGATTACCCTGGACAATACCGGCGTGCAGGACGTGGCAGGCAACGCCGGCACTAGCACCACCGATTCCAACAACTACGCCATCGACACCCAGCGCCCAACGGCCGGCATCGTGATCACCGATACCGCGCTCAAGGCAGGGCAGAGCACCACAGTCACCATCACTTTCAGCGAGGCCGTGATCGGGCTGACCACGGCGGACTTTAGCGTGGCCAACGGCACGCTCGGCAACCTCAGCAGCAGTGACGGCGGCATCACCTGGACGGCGACCCTGACGCCTGACGCCGACGTCACCGACGCAACCAACCTGATCACTCTGGATAACACCGGTTACACCGATGCCGCCGGCAACACCGGCACCGGCACCACCGACTCCAACAACTACGCCATCGACAGCAAGGCGCCGGCTATCACCTCTGTCGGCGTGCCGGCCAACGGCACCTACGTGGCGGGTGACGCCCTCGACTTCACGGTGAACTTCGACGAAGCCGTAACCGTTGATACCACTGGCGGCACACCACGCCTGGCGATCACCCTGGATACCGGCGGCACCGTCTACGCCAACTACCTGAGTGGCTCGGGCAGCACCGCGCTGGTGTTCCGCCTGACCGTTGCCAATGGCCAGCAGGACAGCAACGGCATTGCCGTCGGCACCAACCTCCAGAGCAACGGCGCGACCCTGCGCGATGCCGCCGGCAATGATGCCCAGACCGCGCTCAATGGCGTTCCCTCCACAGCAGACGTGTTGGTGGATGCCGCACCGCCACAGGTGACCGGCATCGCCCTCGACGGCACATCGCCCACCACCAATACCACCCTCGGCTTCACCGTTACGTTCAGCGAAGACGTCAACGGCGTGGATCTGACCGACTTCGCTCTGGCCACCACGGGCAGCGCCAGCGGTACCCTGCTCTCGCTGGTACAGATCGATGCACGCACCTATCGCATCACTGTCGGCGGTGTGACCGGCCAGGGCACGCTTGGCTTGTCGCTCACGGCCGCTGGCAGCGGCATTGTTGATAGCGTCGGTAACACCTTGCAGAACAACTTCTCCAGCGCCGGCTACACGCTGGGCGGGCTCAATACCGGCGATCCGGAATTCCGCGCCAACCCGACGCCCAACGTGCCTACTACACCGACCGCACCGCCTCAACCCAATGTGCCCGGCGCGCCACCCTCCAGTACCACCTCGCCACTGTTGCCGCCGCCACTGTTCGAGCAACCGAATCTCGGCAGCGGCGTACCCACGGTGGGCAACATCTTCATCAACAACGGTGCGCTGGCGCCCAGCTACATCGCCCAGGTCTTCGCCAGCAGCGACAGCGGTGCCGGCAATGGCAGCGGCATTGGTTTCCTCGGCTTCGGCGGGGGCGACGGCGGCGTGTTCGGCAGCAGCAGCTTCTCCAGCATGTTCAGCAAGGACGTACCGCTGGAGTCAGGCGAAATCCAGCTTCGCTGGGGTAATTCAAACAGCAATGGTCTGGGCGGGGGAGAGATTCTCGGAGCACCGACTCTGAGCCAGCAACTCCAGGAAATAGGGGATAGCGAACAACGCCAGGTAAGAGACCTTGCCTGGGCGTTGGGAGAAATTCCGTTGCAGATGCCACAAGCGTAATCGACAAAACAGATAAGAATCGAATGAGTGCCGTACCAGGGGGCGGCCCAAGGATGAGCAAAGCAGCGAAATTTTTCAGTATCAGTCTACTGGCGCTAGCCGTTGGTGGCTGCGCGGTGACCAGCCAACCCATCGACCGCAGCGTCAGCGAGCAACGCGCGCAGCAGGATCTGGCGACCATGTTCAAGGATCAGGAGCCGCTCAGCGGCCCACTGACCTTGCACGAAGCCATGGCCCGCGCGGTGAAGTACAACCTCGAGGCGCGCCTGAAGGTCATGGAAGAAGCCATGGCCCAGCGTCAGGTCGACCTGGCCACCTTCGACATGCTGCCACGCATGGCGCTGTCCGCCGGCTATGCCGGACGTAACAACGTCAGCGCCTCCAGCAGCCAGAGCATCGAAACCGGCACCCAGTCTCTGGAGCCGTCCACCTCGCAGGACCGCGACCGTGGCGTGGCGGATCTGACCATGGTGTGGAACGTGCTGGACTTCGGTGTCAGTTACGTCAGTGCCAAGCAACAGGGTGACCAGCGCCTGATCGTGCAAGAGCGCCGGCGCAAGGTGGTGCACACCATCATTCAGGATGTGCGCTCCGCGTACTGGCGTGCCGTGGCGGCAGATCGTCTGCTGACCCAGATCGACAGCCTGATGGCACGCGTCGCCCAGGCCCGCGACAACAGCCAGCGCCTGAGCGAGCAGCGTATCGGCGACCCGATCCAGGCCCTGAGCTATCAGCGCGCGCTGATCGAGGCTAGCCGTCAGCTGGAAGAGCAACGCCGCGCCCTGTCGCTGGCCAAGACCGAACTGGCCACTCTGATCAACCTGCCACTGGGCACTCAGGTCGAACTGGCGCCTGACGCCGGTTATCAGATGCCGGAGCTCAAGGTTGAACTGAGCACACTGGAGCAGGAAGCTCTGGCCAGTCGTCCCGAACTGCGCGAGCAGGATTACCAGGCACGCATCAGCGCTGCAGAAACACGCAAAGCTATGCTCCGTCTGTTGCCAGGCCTGGAGTTTTCCGCCGGTGGGCACTACGACAGCAACTCGTTCCTGGTGAACCAAAGCTGGGCCGACTACGGCGTGAAAGTCACCTGGAACCTGTTCAATGTACTCTCCGCGCCAGCCGCCATCGATGTTGCCAAAGCCGGCCAGGAGGTCGCCGATGCACGGCGTCAGGCCATGTCGATGGCCATCCTCGCCCAACTGCACGTTGCCAATGCCAACTTCCGCGAGGCTCAGCGTCAGTTCCAGACCAGCCAGCAACTGGCCGGCCTGGACGGGCAGATCGTCGAGCAACTGCGTAATCGCTACCAGGCCCAGGGCATTGGCGAACTGGAACTGATCCAGGGCGAGCTGAACACGCTGCAGGCGGACCTGCGCCGCGACCTGGCCTACGCCGAGCTGCGTAACAGCTATGGCCAGCTATTCGCCAGCGTCGGCCTCGACCCGCTGCCGGAGAGCGTCGCCTCCGACAGCGTCGCGGATATCGCTGCTGCGCTATCCAGCCGCGAAGCGCAATGGCAGGCAGGCCAGCTCTAGTCTGTCAGCACTCGCCATCGAGACTGGCGATCCAGCGGTCGATCACCTCCAGCCCTTCGCGGTGGGAGGTGGAGCGGCCCAGTTCGGGCATCATGATGCTGGGGTCGGTGCTGTGCAGGCGAAAGCTCAGCACCGACTTTTCCGGCGCACCGGGATGAATGTCCACCAGACGATCACCGGAGCCCTTGCCCGCAGCCACTGGCTGCTTGCACAGGCCATAGGCGATGCTCAGCGGGGTAGCCGGATCGAGATACAAACCTGAGGTACGCCCCGGCCCTTCACGGTTATGGCAGTGCGAGCAGTTGGCATCCAGATAACTGCGTGCCTGATGCTCCAGGCTCTCCCCTTCGCGCGGCGCGCTCCACAGGGCATTGCGTGGAACGCTGGCCATGTCAGCCGGCATACCTTGCAGGAAGCCGATTTTCTGCCAGTAAAACAACTGGTTGGCCGCGCCATCGGCGTAGGCGAAATCCTTGTTCAGATGGCGCGCCTTGGGCCCCAGGGGTTGCACACCCTTGCCAGCCTGCTCCTCGTGACACCCCGCGCACTGGTTGGCATCGGGCACCTGATAGTCGACCGCCAGCACCTCGCCAGTTTCATCATGCAGTTGCAGATCGAAGCTGGCGCCTGCCCAGTCCAGCGTGGCCTCGCGTTGCGCCTCGTCCCAGACGTAAGGCAGGGCGACCCAGCCCTGCTCCTGGCGCAGCAGGATACGCGTCTCGATCAGCCGCACCCGCTTCAGTTCCACCGTCTCGGCACCGTGCTGCTCGCTACGCAGAAGCCGGCCCTGGGTATCGATCGGATAGTAGAAGGTTTTGCTCAGCACGGTGCCAACGGGGTAATCGAAACGTGCTTCGGCATAGCGAGCATGGTGCCCTTCGGGCAGCCAGATCGTACGCAGCTTGTGCGCATAATCGGTGAACAGCGGCGTATTCAGATCGTAGGGCTGTACACCGCCGACCGGCTGCAACTGGCCGTCACGCTGCTGCAGCACACCCCAGGCGCTGAGCTTCTGCGGATAGTCTTCACTGCTGGGCAGATAAAGGGGCGTGCGCGCTTGCTCACAGGCGCCGAGCAGCACGGCGGCAATCAACAGCCAGGCGTGCTTCATGCTTACTCACCTGCCTCGGCCAGAGCTGCGCGCAACTCGACGACAGGAAGACGGGGCAGCTCGCAGCGATGTGGCTCAATGTCCGTGCTGATGTTCTTGTAGCCGCCGGGACCGTCGACGTTGACGATGCCGGCATCACCATTGTCGATGCAGATGGCCAGTTCCACCGGTAGTTTGCCATCGACCAGCTTTTCGGGGTTCACGTAGCCGTCCCAGAGGATGTCCGGCAGGCGGCCATTGAGACCGAACTTGGCCAGCCTCAGCGCTTTCAGCTCGAGGTTATCGGGGCTGTCGCCACCGGGTCCGAAGCGGTTGCCATGGATATGAATGGCCTCCGGGTAGGGATCGAAGTCCGCCTCGGTGGAGAGGTCGGTGTAGCCGGTACTGAAGTAGCTGCTGACGATGACGTTGGCGGTGCGGTGGTCGCCAATATCGTTATCGAAGATCTCAACTTTGTCGTTGGAGTTGACCAGCACGCCAGAGCCCGCCGGCACACTGGCGACCGGCGTGCCCTGGTGGCCGAAGTTCTTGTGGTTGTTGCTCTCGACCTTGTTGCGGTAGACCCGCGTGGTATGACCTGGCTGCGGCAGGTTGGGCATGTTGAACACCAGGATGCCGCCGGTATTGCCGGTGGCGACATTGTCATAGACGTCGGCGCCGATGGTGTTCTCGATCTCGATGCCCGCGACGTTGCGCTCGGCACGGCTGTTGCGCACCACCACGTTGCGCGACTGACCCACATAGATGCCGGCGTCCGAAGCACCGATGGCCACCACGCCGTCGATCAGCACATTCTCGGTCTGTACCGGATAGATGCCATAGGCACCATTCTCGGTAGCCGGGCCATTGGTCCACTCGGTGCGCACGCGACGAATGATGATGTTCTGGCCACCGACCACCTTGAGCGCATCGCCCTTGGTGTCCTCCAGCGCCAGGTCCTCGATGGTGAAGTCAGAGGCGCTCACCAGCAGTCCTTCGGCGCCGGATTTCTGCCCCTTGAAGTTGAGGATGGTCTGATCCATGCCGGCGCCGCGCAACGTCACGCCACTGACCTTGAGGCTCAGGCTACGGTCGATCTGCCAGGTACCAGCGGGAATCTCGATCACCTCCCCCGGCTTGGCCTTGATCAGCTGCGTCTGCAGCTGCTTCTGAAAGTCGAGATTGGCCGCGGGCGGCGCTTCGCTCTCCCCGCATGCCGTCAGTAGCAAGGACAAAGCAATAACCGAGGGAGCAGCAAGGCGCATGATGGGACTCCACTGTTGTTTTTATATTTTGGAACTATAGTACCAACAAATAGACAAGCCAACCCTCACAAGCAATACCATGAACCCAGGGGAGACGCTTGCAGCCCCCACCGGGAAGCAACAGACTACGAGCACTTTCGCAGCCCAAGGACAGGCCGCCATGCACACCCTTGAACGCATCTATCCCTTGAAGATGGATGAGCGCCTGGCCGCCGACTTGGCCACTCTCAACTTGCACATGCAGCGCTACGCATTCGCCAGCGACTCGCTGGCAGGCTCGCGTGTGCTCGACATGGCGTGTGGCTGCGGTTATGGCAGTGCATTGCTGGCCGAGCGGCATCCGGACAAGCAGATCACCGGTATCGACATCGATCCCGAAGCCATTGCCTATGCGCAGGCAAATTATCAACGACCCAACCTGAGCTATCAGTGCGCCAATGCCGAAACCTTCGCCGACAGCGCAGGCTTCGACAGCATCGTCAGCCTGGAAACCATCGAGCACCTGCCGGACCCGCTGCGCCTGGCAGAAAACCTCGTACGACTGCTGGCCCAGGGTGGCCGTATCATTGCCTCGGTGCCGACCACACCGACACTCGACGGCAACCCGCATCACCTACATGACTTCAGCCCGGCCAGCTTCGCGCGCCTGTTCAGCCGCCATGGGCTTCGCCCGCATGAGCGTTTCGAGCAGATCCAGCGCTGGGAGTTTTCCGGGCTATTCAAGAAGTCGGAGAAAAAGGAGGCACGCCAGCATCGCTCGGAAGGCGTCGGCAATGCCGTACTGGCGTATTACCGCAGCCACCCGTTTTATCTGTTCAGGCGCTTGTGGTCGATCCTGCGCTATGGCCCGAGCAATCGCTACCTGACGTGCCGCTTCAGCACGGACTGAGACAAGCCGCAGGTCACGACGACGATGGTGGGCTGAAGCCCACCCTACGAGGCGCTGGCCAGGGCTTCTGAAACGAAAACGCCAGCACAGTGCTGGCGTTTTCGTGAGTGCTGCTGAGATTCAGCGCGGCACTGCGGGCTTCTTCCCAGGCTTCTTGCCCTTACCTTTACCAGCGCCAGCACGTTCACGCGCGGCTTGCTGGTTGCGCGCCTCAGCCGCCGCCTTGGCCTGCTCACGCTTGTCCCAGGGCTTGCTGCCATCACTGCCACGCGGCGGCAGCCCCGTATGCTGAGTGAGAATCTTGCCTGCATTACCCGCCTTCTTGCTGCCGACCGGCGTGGAGTTCTTGCGCCGCGCACTCTGGTAGCCATCGTCAGCAGCTGGCTGGTTAGCCGGAATCAATTGATGCTTGGCCGGGCCGATCAGATCACTGCGACCCATGCGCGTCAGTGCCTCACGCAGCAACGGCCATCCTTTCGGATCGTGATAACGCAGGAACGCCTTGTGCAGGCGACGCTGCTGATCGCTCTTGACGATCTCGACGCCGTCGCTCTTGTAGGTGACCTTGCGCAGCGGGTTCTTGCCCGAGTGATACATGGCGGTGGCCGTAGCCATCGGCGACGGGTAGAAGGCCTGTACCTGGTCAGCACGGAAGCCGTTGCGCTTGAGCCACAGGGCGAGGTTCATCATGTCCTCGTCGGTGGTGCCCGGGTGCGCAGCGATGAAGTACGGGATCAGGTACTGCTCCTTGCCCGCCTCCTTCGAGTACTTCTCGAACATCTGCTTGAAGCGGTCGTAGCTGCCGATCCCCGGTTTCATCATCTTGTCCAGCGGGCCACGCTCGGTGTGCTCCGGGGCGATCTTCAGGTAGCCGCCGACGTGATGGGTGACCAGTTCCTTGACGTACTCCGGCGACTCCACGGCCAGGTCATAGCGCAGACCGGAGGCGATCAGGATCTTCTTCACGCCCGGCAGCGCGCGAGCCTTGCGGTACAGCTCGATCAAGGACGAGTGGTCGGTATTGAGGTTCTCGCAGATGCCCGGGAACACGCACGACGGCTTGCGGCAGTGCTTCTCGATCTCCGGGTCCTTGCAGGCGATGCGGTACATGTTGGCAGTTGGCCCGCCGAGGTCGGAGACCACGCCTGTGAAGCCCGGCACCTTGTCGCGCATCTCCTCGATCTCGCGGATGATCGACTCGTGCGAGCGGTTCTGAATGATGCGTCCCTCGTGCTCGGTGATCGAGCAGAAGGTACAGCCGCCGAAGCAGCCGCGCATGATGTTCACCGAGAACCGGATCATTTCGTAGGCCGGAATCTTCTCCTTGCCGTACGCCGGGTGCGGCACGCGCGCATAGGGCATGCCGAACACGTAGTCCATTTCCTCGGTGGTCATGGGGATGGGTGGCGGGTTGAACCACACGTCCACCTCGCCATGCCTCTGCACCAGCGCGCGAGCGTTGCCCGGGTTGGTTTCCAGGTGCAGCACACGGTTGGCGTGGGCATAGAGCACCGGGTCGTTACGCACTTTCTCGAACGACGGCAGACGGATCACCGTCTTGTCGCGGGTCATGCGCGGGCTGTCGAGAATCTGCACCACCTTGGCTTCGTTGGGGTCTTCAACCTCACCTTTGGCCTGCTCGATGGCACAGGCTTCGGTGTCCTGCGTATTGACGTAGGGGTTGATGATCTTGTCGACGCGGCCCGGACGGTCGATACGGGTGGAGTCGACCTCATACCAGCCTTCGGGCGTATCGCGACGGATGAAAGCCGTACCGCGTACATCGCTGATGGTTTCGACCTGCTCGCCACGCGACAGACGCTGGGCGATCTCGACCACCGCGCGCTCGGCGTTGCCGTAGAGCAGGATGTCGGCGGTGGCGTCCATCAGGATCGAACGACGGACCTTGTCCTGCCAGTAGTCGTAATGGGCAATACGGCGCAAGGATGCCTCGATGCCGCCCAGCACCACCGGCACGTGACTGTAGGCCTCCTTGCAGCGCTGGCTGTAGACCAGGCTGGCGCGATCCGGGCGTTTTCCAGCCAGGCCGCCAGGCGTATAGGCGTCGTCGGAGCGAACTTTCTTGTCAGCGGTGTAGCGGTTGATCATCGAGTCCATGTTGCCGGCGGCGACGCCGAAAAACAGGTTCGGCTCGCCGAGCTTCATGAAGTCGTCTTTGCTGCGCCAATCCGGCTGGGCAATGATGCCCACGCGAAAGCCCTGGGCTTCGAGCAGGCGACCGATGATGGCCATGCCAAACGAAGGATGATCGACGTAGGCGTCACCGGTGACGATGATGATGTCGCAGCTGTCCCAGCCGAGCTGATCCATCTCTTCCCGGCTCATCGGCAGGAAGGGCGCAGGCCCGAAACACTCGGCCCAGTACTTGGGATAGTCGAACAGCGGCTTGGCGGCTTGCATATTTTTTGATCAATTGGCTATCACGAAGGGCGCGGATAATAGCACAAATATTGACCAAACCAGACTAAAGCGCTGGGTTTAATAGCGTCCCCACGCACTGCGACAAACACTCAAGCACGGGGCTGGCTAACCCGCCGGATTAGCGGCGCTTGTACAGAACCGGCTTCGGCAAAGAAAGGACAGAAAATCAGACATCTTCCTGCAGTAGCCTTACGCCATATTTGTTTTCGTCCGATAACAATCCTGTGCATATACTCAATTACTCGGTCAGCCGTCTCCAGGACACCTATGCTGCAGCGTTTCGCCTTTCTGCTCGCTCTTCTGCTCGGACTGTCGACCACGGGCCTGGCAACGGCGTCCGTGGTGCTCACCGACGCCAGCAGCGGCATGCCGCTCAATGCGCATATCGAGCTGCTGGAAGACGCTCAGGGTACCCTGACCATCGATGACGTTGCCGCCCCTGAGCTGCAGTCGCGCTTTCAACCCGCCAATGGCCGTGCCAGTGTCGGTCAGAGCCTCAATCCCTGGTGGATCAAGCTCACCCTGCAACGCGATATACGTGCCCCTGCCCGCTGGGTGCTGGAAGTGGGCTCGGTGACCCAACTCGACCTGCAGCTCTACCAGCCCGACGGCCAGGGCGGCTGGCTGGTGCGTCAATCCGGTGAGCGCGTCGCCTTCAGCGAGAACCGCGACCACCCCTACCGACGCATGGTGTTCGACCTGCCAACCCTGGGTGAACAGCCAACGACCTTCTACCTGCGCGCCTTCGACCCGGCGGGCAACTCCTTCCCGCTGCGCATCTGGCAACTTGATGACCTAGAACAACTGGCAGCCCGCGAGAACCTTGCGCTCGGTGCCATCTATGGCGTGGTCTTCGCACTGCTGCTGTACAACCTGTTCATCCTCATCTCGCTGCGCGACAAGGCCTATTTCTGGTACGTGCTGACCACAGCCTTCGCCCTGCTGTTCATCATGAGCATGACTGGTCATGCCGCGCAGTACCTGTGGCCCAACCACCCGGTGCCGGCGTGGCTCGACCGCATCACCTTGCCGTCGTTGTGGGGACTGTTCGCCAGCCGCTTCACCCAGACGCTGCTGCAGACGCGCGTTTACGTTCGCTGGGCGCATCACCTGCTGAACATGGCCTGCGTGGTCTATCTCATCGCTATCGCCCTGACCCTGTTCGATCAACGATACCTCGCGGCCTGGGCCATCGCCCTGCTGTCGCTGACCAGCATCCCCGCCGCCCTGGGCAGCGCCGTGATCCGCTGGCGCCAGGGGTTCTTCCCGGCCCAGCTGTATCTCTATGGTTATGGTCTGGTCCTGGGCAGCGTCGCCATCCTGCTGCTGCGCACTACCGGCGTGCTGCAACCGGCCGAATGGAACGCCTACGTATTCCCGCTGGCCGTGGCAGCCGAATCCATCCTGTTCTCCTTCGCCCTGGCTTATCGCATCCAGATACTCAAGCAAGAGCGCGCCGTTGCCCTGCAACAGGCCGATCGTGAGAAAACCGCACGCCTGGCGCAACTGCAGGCCAGCGCTGACGAACTGCAAGCTGCAGTGACCGCACGTACCGCCGAACTGGCCGCGACCAACGAACAGCTCCGCGACCGCGAACGCGAACTGCAGCACGCCGCCTTCCATGACTCGCTGACCGAGCTGCCCAACCGACGCTATCTGGTCGAGCGCTGCGAGTCGGCCCTGGCTCACGCCGAGCGGCACAAGGAGAGCGTGGCGTTGCTGCTGATCGACCTGGATCACTTCAAGCCGATCAATGACCGTTTTGGCCACGCAGCCGGTGATCTGATGCTGCAGGTGATCGCCAAGCGCCTGCGCGAGCACGTTCGCGCAGGCGATGCGGTTGCCCGCCTGGGCGGCGATGAGTTCGCCGCCCTGATCTGCGGCAGCGATGCCGAAAGCCAGGCCCGGGAGATCGCCGAACGCCTGCTGGCAGAACTATCCACGCCGGTGCACTACGGTGCCGAACGCCTGCGCGTGACCATCAGCATCGGCGTAGCACTCTATCCGCGCCATGCGAAAAACTTCACCGGGCTGTACAAGGCAGCAGACATGGCGCTTTACCGGGTAAAGGAACTGGGTCGCTCCGGTTCGCGCGTGCATGGCGACGATGGCGAGCTAAGCGAACAAGCCTGCCTGGAGCTGGATGTACTGAAAGTTCCCAGCGGGCTGGCCTAGTCCCGTAGGGCGGGCGCAACCCGCCAGGCTGCCGATAGCGGGTTGCACCCGCCCTACCCGAGATCCTGCTAGCCGATATAGCGCCGCGGCACTCGAGCGGTGACTTTGCTCAGCAATTCGTAGCCAATGGTGCCGCTGGCTGACGCTACTTCATCCACCGGAAGATTGCTGCCCCATAGTTCCACCGGCGAATCGATGTCGACCTCAGGCAGATCCGTGATATCCACCGCCAGCATGTCCATCGACACCCTGCCCGCCAGCCCGACACGCTGTCCCTCGACCAGCACCGGCGTGCCGCTGGGCGCATGGCGCGGATAACCATCGGCATAACCGCAGCTGACCGTGGCAATACGCGAAGGTCGCTCGGCGACCCAGGTCGCGCCATAACCAACGCTTTCACCGACGGCCACCTCACGCACGGCAATCACCCGCGCGGCCAGAGTCATGGCCGGTTTCAACCCCAGCTCGCGTGCACTCAGCTCGGCGAACGGCGTAGCACCGTAGAGCATGATGCCGGGGCGCAGCCAGTCCATATGCGCCGCAGGAATGGTCAGTACGGCCGCCGAGTTGGCCAGTGAGCGATGATTGAAATCCAGATCCAGCAGATCGAGAAAACGCTCGACCTGCTGTTCGGTCAGCGCATGGCCGCGCTCGTCGGCGCAGGCGAAGTGGCTGAGCAGGTTGAGTTCGGCGACCTGGGCGGCGTCTTCCAGCCGCGCATGCCAATGGCGCAGACTGGCGGCGTCGAAACCGAGGCGATGCATGCCGGAGTCGAGTTTGAGCCAAACGTTTAGCGGGCGCGCCAACTCAGCGGCAACCAGCGCCTCGGCCTGCGCCGCGCTCTGTACCACCAGATCCAGTCCAAGCTGCGCGGCGATGGCGTATTCACTGGCCTCGAAGCAGCCCTCGAGCAGCAGGATTCGCGCCCTGTCATGCATGGCGCGCACCTCGGCCGCCTCCTCCAGACAGGCCACGGCAAAGCCGTCGGCAACCTCGCGCAACGCCGTCACCACCTCACGCACGCCATGCCCGTAGGCATTGGCCTTGACCACGGCGAAGGCCTGGCGCCCGGGCGCGCAGCGCTTGGCGACGGTGTAGTTATGAGCGATGGCGGAGAGGTCGACGATGGCGGCAAGCGGACGCATGACAGAAGGCCTGAACGAAAAACGGGCGCCCATCTTAACCGCTGGGCGCCCGTTTTCATTGATCCAGAGCGTAGCCCGGATGCAATCCGGGGGCTTCTGCGCCGAGAGCCCCGGATTGCATCCGGGCTACAGAGCTGCGTGATTCGCGAGCCGGGCTCGCTCCTACACTGCTCGCGCGCGGTTATTCGTCCTCGAACTGGTAGCTACCCGGCGCCAGGTTCTCGAAGCGCGAATACTTGCCGAGGAAGGCCAGGCGCGCGGTGCCCAGCGGGCCGTTACGCTGCTTGCCGATGATGATCTCGGCCACACCCTTGTACTCGGTCTCGGGGTGATACACCTCATCGCGGTACACGAACATGATGATGTCGGCGTCCTGCTCGATTGCACCGGACTCACGCAAGTCGGAGTTGATCGGGCGCTTGTTGGGACGCTGCTCCAGACCACGATTGAGCTGTGAAAGGGCGATGACCGGGCAGTTGAACTCCTTGGCCAAGCCCTTGAGCGAGCGCGAGATCTCGGAGATCTCGTTGACCCGGCTGTCGCCGCTGGAGCCGGGAATCTGCATCAGTTGCAGGTAGTCGACCATGATCAGGCCGATTTCGCCGTGCTCGCGCGCCAGGCGGCGAGTACGCGCGCGCATCTCGCTCGGAGAAATACCGGCGGTATCGTCGATGAACAGCTTACGGTCGTTGAGCAGGTTGACTGCGCTGGTCAGACGCGGCCAGTCATCGTCGTCGAGTTGGCCGGCACGTACCTTGGTCTGATCGATACGCCCCAAGGATGCGAGCATACGAATCACGATGGATTCCGACGGCATCTCCAGCGAGTAGACGAGAATCGCCTTGTCGCTACGCATCAGGGCGTTTTCCACCAGGTTCATGGCGAAGGTGGTCTTACCCATCGACGGACGACCAGCGACGATGATCATGTCGGCCGGCTGCAGGCCACTGGTCAGGTTATCCAGGTCATCGAAACCGGTGGACAGACCGGTGATCGCGTCGCCGTTGTTGAACAGCGTGTCGATGCGGTCGATGGCCTTGACCAGGATGTCGTTGATGCCCACCGGCCCGCCTGTCTTGGGGCGGTCCTCGGCAATCTGGAAGATCAGACGCTCCGCTTCGTCGAGAATTTCCTCGCCGGTACGGCCCTCTGGGGCGTAGGCGCTGTCGGCAATGTCGTTGCTGATGCTGATCAGTTTGCGCAGCGTGGCGCGCTCACGAATGATCTGCGCATAGGCCTTGATGTTGGCCACCGACGGCGTGTTCTTCGCCAGCTCGGCGAGATAGGCCAGGCCGCCGACCTGCGACAGCTGCCCCTCCTTGTCCAACTGCTCGGACAGAGTCACCACGTCGAAGGGTTCGTTACGCTCGGCCAATTTGAAGATGGCGCGAAAGATCAGCCGGTGGTCATGGCGATAGAAATCGACATCCGACACACCATCGAGCACGCGCTCCCAGGCATTGTTGTCGAGCATCAGGCCGCCAAGCACCGCCTGTTCCGCCTCGATGGAGTGCGGCGGCACTTTCAGGGCGGCAGTCTGCAGGTCGTATTGCTCGGGAATGCTGATGTCGTTCATAGGCTCGGGGAGAAAATGCTGCGATAGAAAAACAAAGGGCACGGATCGCAGAGCGATACCGTGCCCGATTGTCAGCAGACCTACGCTACAGCGCAAGTCCGCTTGGCGGCTACTTGATTAAGCAGCGACCACGACCACCTTGACGGTGGCTTCGACGTCGGTGTGCAGGTGCACAGCTACGTCGTATTCGCCAACCTGGCGAATGGTACCGTTCGGCAGACGAACTTCAGCTTTGGCCACTTCAACGCCGGAGGCGGTCAGAGCGTCAGCGATGTCGTGGGTGCCGATGGAACCGAACAGCTTGCCTTCATCGCCAGCGGTGGCGGTGATGGTGACTTCCAGCTCAGCCAGCTGAGCAGCGCGAGATTCAGCGGAAGCTTTCTTCTCGGCAGCAGCTTTTTCCAGCTCGGCGCGACGTGCTTCGAAAGCAGCAACGTTGGCTTCGGTGGCAGCGGTAGCTTTGCCTTGCGGCAGCAGGAAGTTACGGCCGTAACCGGCTTTAACGTTCACTTTGTCGCCCAGGTTGCCCAGATTGGCGATTTTTTCCAGCAGGATGACTTCCATTTGGGTCTTACCTCTTAACTTTTAACCTTCACCGTTCGCAGAGCCCGGGCCGTTCTTGCGCGCCAGGCGACCGCGAAAATCAAACAGACTGTCGACAACGGCTAACAAACAGATCAGGTTTCCGGCCACCAGTAACGCCACATACAACCCTATCGACCAAAAACTCGACAGCTGCTTCATCGCAATCAGACCATGCCCCAACGCCAGACCAGCTAGCATCAGCGGCAGCATGCAGATCAGCGTAAACGCCCACCCTGCATCCCCGAGCAATGACGGCGCCAAGAACACACTTGCGATCAACGCAAGCGCTAGCGGCACCGGTAGGCGGATTTGGCGAAACTCCTTACCAAAACCGCCCGGGTTGTATAACGACGCCTGCCAGTAACGCGCCAAAGCCAGACTTAGGACGCTCGTCGTCAACAACGAAAACGTCATAAAGCCGCCCAGGAGCGGTACAAGCGATGCCTGTTGAATGTTCTGGAGCTGCTCACTGCTTGGGCCCCCAGCGGATTGCGCTGGCAGTTCAGTCAGAGCCTGTCGAAAAACCTCGGCCATCGTCTCAAGGTTTTCAACGAACGCTACGCTTACCACCAGCGCAAACACTACGCCGACTGGCACCAACGCCATGAGAACTCGAACCCAGGAAGCACTGCTGCGCAGAACCTGCGCCAGTACCAGCGTACCCAACATCACCATCAGCACACTCGGATCACCGAGGTAGCAGATGTAAGCTGCTGGCAATACTGCCCAGATCATAATACCGAGCGCATCACTCAAGCCTCTGCGCAGTAGCACCAAGCTACCTGCAGCTGCGCCCAACCAGACAAACAACGGCACAATGGCCGATCCCACCACCACAAGGGTGGCCTGCATACGGCCGCGCATGATGTATTCAGCCAGGGCGCGCATGCGATCTATTCCTTAACTCTTGTCGACTGTCCGGTCTCAGCGGCCGTGGCTGTCGGTGTAGGGCAGCAGGGCCAGGAAGCGGGCGCGCTTGATAGCGGTGGCCAGCTGACGCTGATAACGAGCCTTGGTACCGGTGATACGGCTAGGAACGATTTTGCCGGTTTCCGAGATGTAGGCTTTCAGGGTGTTGAGATCTTTGAAATCGATCTCTTTCACGTCTTCAGCGGTGAAGCGGCAGAATTTACGACGACGGAAGAAACGTGCCATGTGATTGGCTCCTCAATAGATCCGTGGATTACTCGTCAGCGTTGTCGCTGTCGTTGCTGTCGCTGTCATCGCCGTCGTTGGACTCGGCGTTTTCAGGACGTTCACGACGCTCGCGGCGCTCACTGCGGTTTTCTTCGGCCTTCAGCATCTCGGACTGGCCAGTGACGGCCTCGTCGCGACGGATGACCAGGTTACGGATCACGGCGTCGTTGTAGCGGAAGTTGTCTTCCAGCTCGGCCAGGGCCTTGCCGGTGCACTCTACGTTGAGCATCACGTAGTGGGCTTTGTGGACGTTGTTGATGGCGTAAGCCAGCTGACGACGGCCCCAATCTTCCAGGCGGTGAATCTTGCCACCGTCTTCTTCGATCAGCTTGGTGTAACGCTCGACCATGCCGCCGACTTGCTCGCTCTGGTCCGGGTGAACCAGAAAGATGATTTCGTAATGACGCATAAATGCTCCTTACGGGTTGTAGCCTGCCAACTAAGGTGGTCAGGCAAGGAGTGGGTTTTCTCGTGATGAGCTTGCCGGGCGGTAGGCGCGAAAAGGCCTGCCGTCACGGCAAGGGGCGCCATTCTAGAGAAGCCCCCTGCCGCACGCAAGACGAATTGGCGATTATTTGAACAGTCAGCCCTTGCGCTGGGCCTGACGCTGACGCACCGCCTCGAACAGGCAGACACCAGTGGCAACCGAGACGTTGAGACTACTGACACTGCCGCTCATGGGCAGCTTGACCAGGTAATCGCAATGCTCGCGCGTCAAACGGCGCATGCCCTTGCCCTCGGCCCCCATGACCAGCACCGTTGGCCCGGTCATGTCCTGCTGATAGACCTCAAGCTCGGCCTCACCGGCCGTACCCACCACCCACAGGCCGCGCTGCTGCAACTTCTCCAGGCTGCGCGCCAGGTTGGTCACCGCCACCAGCGGAATCACCTCGGCAGCGCCGCAGGCCACTTTGCGTACCGTGGCGTTGAGGGTTGCCGATTTGTCCTTGGGCACGATCACCGCCAGCGCACCGGCAGCATCAGCCGTACGCAGGCAGGCCCCCAGGTTGTGCGGGTCGGTCACGCCATCGAGCACCAGCAGCAAAGGCGGGCCTTCGCAGCGATCGAGCAACTCCTCGAGCATCGCCTCGCCCCAGACCTGACTGGGGCTGACATCGGCAACCACACCCTGGTGCACACCCTCGACCCAGGCATCCATCTCACGGCGCTCGCACTGCCCCACTTTTACGCGAGACTGCGCAGCCAGCTCCAGCAAGGGCTGCACCCGAGGATCACTGCGACCATCGGCCAACCAGACCTGCTTCACCCGCTTGGGGTGATGACGCAGCATGGCTTCTACGGCATGTACGCCGTAGATCTTTTCCAGATCACTCATGACTTGGCCTTACGCTTGCGCGGCTTACCGGCAGGTGGCGGAGCACTGTCGCCATGTCCGGAGCCTTTGCGCGCACCACCGGCCGGCTTGCTCGCCGACTTGCCGGCAGCTCCTTTGCCACTGGCACCCTTGCCGGCCTTGGCGCCAGCCAACAGCGCCTTTTTCACATCCCGGCTTTTCTGCACGTCGGTATTGCCCATGCCGCTCGGTTTGCCGCCGCGACGTGCATCATCACCCTTGCCGGCCTTGTCCTGGCTCAGCTCGAAGTCGATCTTGCGCTCATCCAGATCGACGCGCATCACCTTGACCTCGACGCTGTCGCCGAGGCGGAAGCTGCGGCCGCTGCGCTCGCCGGACAGGCGATGGTGAACCGGATCGAAGTGGTAGTAGTCGGCCGGCAGCGCGGTCACGTGCACCAGGCCCTCGACGTAGATGTCGCGCAGCTCGACGAAGATGCCGAAACCGGTTACCGCCGTGATCACACCGGCGAAGGTCTCACCGACACGATCCTGCATGAACTCACACTTGAGCCAGTTGACCACGTCGCGGGTCGCTTCATCGGCACGGCGCTCGGTCATCGAGCACTGCTCACCGAGTTTTTCCAGGGTCGCTTCGTCGTACGGATAGATGCGTGCCTTGGGCATGATTGCCGCGCCGGCACGCTCCACGTGCTTGGTGTCGCGCTTGGAACGGATCACGCTGCGAATGGCGCGATGCACCAGCAGGTCGGGATAACGACGGATCGGCGAGGTGAAGTGGGTGTAAGCCTCGTAATTGAGACCGAAGTGCCCTTCGTTCTGCGCGCTGTACACCGCCTGGCTCAGCGAGCGCAGCATCACGGTCTGGATCAGGTGATAGTCCGGGCGCTCGCGGATGCTTTCCAGCAGGCGCTGATAGTCCTTGGGTGACGGACCATCCTTGGACTTGCCACGCTGCAGCGACAGCCCCAGCTCACCGAGGAAAGCCTTGAGCTTCTCCAGGCGCTCCGGCGGCGGGCCATCGTGCACGCGATACAGCGACGGGACCTCGTGATCCTGCATGAAGCGCGCGGTGGCCACGTTGGCGGCTAGCATGCACTCCTCGATCAGCTTGTGCGCATCGTTGCGCTGAGTCGGGCGGATTTCGTCGATCTTGCGGTCGGTACCGAAGACGATACGTGTTTCCTGCGTCTCGAAGTCGATGGCACCACGCTCGTGACGAGCGGCTACCAGCACCTGATACAGGGCATAGAGCTGATTGAGGTGCGGCAGGACTTCCTTGTATTCGCTGCGCAGGGACTTGCCCTCGCTGCTCTTGGGATCTTCCAGCATCAGGCTGACCTTGTTGTAGGTCAGACGTGCGTGGGAATGGATCACCGCCTCGTAGAACTTGTAGTCGACCATCTGGCCGCTCTTGGACATGGTCATTTCGCAGACCATGGCCAGGCGATCGACATGCGGGTTGAGCGAGCACAGGCCGTTGGACAATTCCTCCGGGAGCATCGGCACGACGCGCTCGGGGAAGTACACCGAGTTGCCGCGCTCGACCGCCTCGGCGTCCAGCGCCGAGCCGACCCTGACGTAGTGCGAGACGTCGGCGATGGCCACATAGAGTTTCCAGCCACCGGAGAACAACTTCCAGCGGCTGCTGTTCTTCTCGCAGTACACGGCATCGTCGAAGTCGCGGGCGTCTTCGCCGTCAATGGTGACGAAAGGCAGATGGCGCAGGTCGACACGCTTCTCCTTGTCCTTCTCATCCACTTCGGGCTTGAGCTTGCGCGCTTCCTTGACCACCGCCTCGGGCCAGACGTGCGGGATGTCGTAGCTGCGCAGCGCGACGTCGATCTCCATGCCCGGCGCCATGTAGTTGCCGATCACTTCGACGATGTCGCCCTGCGGCTGGAAACGCTGCGTAGGCCAGTGAGTGATCTTGATCTCGACGAACTGACCGATGCGCGCACCGGCAGTGCGCCCCGGGGTGACCAGCACTTCCTGCTGAATCTTGGGATTGTCGGCGACGACGAAACCGATGCCGTTCTCTTCGTAGTACCGGCCAACGATGCTCTCATGAGCGCGTTCGATCACCTCGACGATGCCGCCCTCACGACGGCCGCGCCGATCGAAACCCGCCACCCGCACCAGCGCGCGATCTCGGTCGAACACCAGGCGCATCTGCGCCGGGCTGAGGAACAGGTCGTCACTGCCATCGTCCGGCACGAGGAAGCCAAAGCCGTCGCGGTGGCCGCTGATGCGACCGCAGATCAGGTCGAGCTTGTCCACCGGGGCGTAAGTGCCACGACGGGTATAAATGAGCTGCCCGTCACGCTCCATTGCGCGCAGTCGGCGTCGCAGAGCTTCAAGCTGATCTTCGGTATGCAAACCGAACTCTTCGACCAGCTGCTCACGGCTGGCAGGCGCGCCGCGCTCGGCCAGATGCGAAAGGATCAGCTCACGGCTGGGGATGGGGTTGTCGTATTTTTCCGCCTCGCGGGCGGCCTCGGGATCGAGGGATTGCCAATCGGCCATGTAAGGAGGATTACCTGTGCTTATCTATAGAGGTGTATGCCATCTGCCTATTGAAGCGCGAAAACGTCATTCAAGGCAGCTTTTCCGGCGACAATAATTTTTTTGGGGTCAGGGGTTTACAAGGTAAATGCCCGCCCGTATAGTTCGCGCCCACAGCGTCGAGCAGACGTTGTAACACGAAGCAGATGATGATTCATCGGTTTCTGTGCCCAGGTGGCGGAATTGGTAGACGCGCTGGTTTCAGGTATCAGTGACTTAACGGTCGTGGAAGTTCGAGTCTTCTCCTGGGCACCAAATTTCGTGAAGTGGCTTGATAACCCACTTTGCAAATAAACGGATGCAACGCTCCGTGTCGGTAACGACGAACATTGCTGTAGTGCCCAGGTGGCGGAATTGGTAGACGCGCTGGTTTCAGGTATCAGTGACTTAACGGTCGTGGAAGTTCGAGTCTTCTCCTGGGCACCAAATTTCAAAAAACCGAGCCAATGGCTCGGTTTTTTATTGCCCACGAAAAAGCGTGCCACCTCGCAGGGCGCCGCTGCGCGCACCCGCCAAGACCTTAGAGCAGCGAGGTGCGCACAGCGCACCCTACACTTTGAACTGCCCCAGACTGGCCTTGAGCTGCGCAGCCAGCTCATCCAGCGCTCTTGCGTTGCCGGCAATCGCCGCCACCGCCTCGGCCGCACGCTGCGCTTCGGCATGGATGGTTTCGACACGCCCGCGTACCGCTCCCGCCCCTTGCGCCTGATGTGCCGCCGCCTGGGTCGCTGCATTGATGGCGCCATGCACCTCATCCACCGACTGCTGCACCGAGTGCTGCAGGCGTGCACTGTCACGCAGCACCTGCAGACCTTCACTGCCTTGCGCGCCCGCCTGGGCGATGGCGGCAACCGCCTCCTGCGCGCCACGCTGCAGGGCAGCGATATGGGTCTGGATATCGCCGGTGGACTGCTGAGTCTTGCTCGCCAGCGCACGCACCTCGTCAGCCACCACGGCAAACCCGCGACCACTCTCGCCAGCGCGCGCCGCCTCGATGGCGGCATTGAGCGCAAGCAGGTTGGTCTGCTCGGCAATTGACTGAATCACCGTCAGCACCACCTCGATCTGTTCGCTCTGCTTGGCCAGCCGCTCGATCACCGCCGAACCATCGGCCACCCGCGCCACCAAGTCCTCGATCAACGTGGACAGGCGTTGAGCGATAACCGCGTTCTCGTGCGCCGCCTGGCGGATGGTGTCGACGCGCTGCAGCGCGTCCTGCATGGCCTGGCTTTCCGCCTGCGCCTCGTCGGCCATTTGCGCCAACGCCTGCAGGCTGCCAGCAACTTCATCGCGCTGCCGGCCGGCCGCGGCCTCGGCTGCCACGCCGCGCTGAGTCAGGCTGCGAATCTGCTCACCCGTGCGCAACGCCACCTCACCCGACTCTCGCACGATGGGCTGCAGCTTGGCGATGAAGCGATTGACGGCATCGGCCATTTCGCCGACCTCGTCCTGACTGTCGATGCTCACGCGCCGCGTCAGATCGCCCTCGCCCGCCGCCAGATCGTTGAGCGCCGCACTAAGCAGGCGCAAGCGACTCAGCACTCGCCAACCCAACACAAGGGCGACCACCAGCATTGCCAGCGCCCCGACGATCAAAAGGCCGAGGGCGATGTTCCAGCGCAGCGAATCCGCCGCCACGCGCACCGACTCACCACCGTTGCGCGCCATTTCCTGGGTGTAGCGCTCGGCCGACTGCAGACGCTCGCGCAGCGCACCGGTAGCCTCTTCGGAAGCGCCAGCCAGACTGCTATCGACCAACTCACCAGCGCCACTGACCAAAGACGCAAAGCGGCCGTCCAGAGCGGCCAGTTCCTTTTCCACCACATCCAGCGACAGGCCCATCTGCACCTTGCCGATGCGCGAGCCCATTGGATTGATATCAGCCTCGACCACATAAACACGCGGATCGCGCGAAGCCGCATCCACCAGCTTCTCCAGCGGCGAGCCACCCTGCCCGGCAGCGACGAGCTCACGCACCTGCGCGTTACTGCGATTGAAGTTGCGCGTCAGGCGCTGACCATCGGCGTCATAGATGATGGCGAACAACACCGCCGGATCCTGCTGGGCGATTCGGGTAAGCGCAGTGAGCGCAGGAATATCCAGATCCCAGATGGACTTCGGCGCCACCCCGGCCAGCAATTGCGCCAGCGCCTGGCCGGACTGCTTGAGATTGCCCTCGAGCACCACACGCAGTTGCGCCTGCTCAGTCTTCAACTGGCCAGAAAGCCCTTCACCCAGGCGAGTGCGGGTACTGCTCGCCAACGCCGCAAGACCCTGGCTCATCTCGCGCTCAGCCATGTTCAGCTCTTCGCCAAGACGGCGGCTCTCACCACCCAGGCGCTGCGCCAGATCCTCGACCATTCCGTCGACCGAGGCGCGCATCAGCCAAACAGCCAAACCGACCTGCACCAACATGGCCAGACCAAGCGCGACGAACACCGGGCGCAACAGACGGCTACGCAACATGGAAACGATGGCGAACACTGGGGACACTCCTCAACAACCGTAATAGCTATAACGGCGACTTCCGGGATTTATTGAATATAAGCAAAGCGCATGCCCAGCTCCTATGCAGGAGCGCCCCTACGGACGGACACAAAAAAGCCGCCCGAAGGCGGCTCCTGTGCGACTCGAGAGCATCTCGATCAGGCAAACGGATGACGCAGCACGATGGTCTCGTTGCGATCCGGACCAGTAGAGATGATGTCGATCGGCGCACCAACCAGCTCTTCCACACGCTTGATGTAGGCACGAGCAGCGGCCGGCAGGTCTTCCAGGGTCTTGGCGCCCAGGGTGGATTCGCTCCAGCCCGGCATTTCCTCGTAGACCGGCTGCAGGCCGATGTAGCTGTCGGCGTCGGTCGGCGCATCGACCAGCACCTGGCCGTTGGCGTCCTTGTAGCCGGTGCAGATACGGATGGTTTCCAGACCGTCGAGCACGTCCAGCTTGGTCAGGCACAGACCAGAGATGCTGTTGATCTCGATGGCGCGACGCAGGATCACCGCATCGAACCAGCCGCAACGACGGGCACGACCGGTGGTCGCGCCGAACTCGTGACCACGCTTGGCGAGGAAGGCGCCAACATCATCGAACAGCTCGGTCGGGAACGGGCCGGAACCGACACGGGTGGTGTAGGCCTTGGTGATACCGAGGATGTAGTCCAGGTACAACGGACCGAAACCGGAGCCGGTGGCGATACCGCCAGCGGTGGTGTTGGAGCTGGTCACGTAGGGGTAGGTGCCATGGTCGATGTCCAGCAGCGAGCCCTGGGCACCTTCGAACATGATGTCCTTGCCCTCACGACGCAGGTCATGCAGCACGGCAGTGACATCAGCCATCATCGGCTTGAGCAGCTCGGCGTATTCCATGCATTCATCCAGGGTTTTCTGGAAGTCGATGGCCGGCTCTTTGTAGAAATTGACCAGCTGGAAATTGTGGTAATCCAGCAGCTCGCCCAGCTTGGCAGCAAAACGCTCGCGGTGGAACAGGTCACCGACGCGCAGGCCGCGACGCGCGACCTTGTCTTCGTAAGCCGGGCCGATACCGCGACCAGTGGTGCCGATCTTGGCATCACCGCGGGCCTTTTCGCGCGCCTGGTCCAGCGCCACGTGATAGGACAGGATCAGCGGGCAGGCCGGGCTGATACGCAGGCGCTCACGCACCGGTACACCCTTCTCTTCCAGCTTGGTGATTTCGCGCATCAGAGCATCGGGAGCGACGACCACACCGTTGCCGATCAGACACTCGACGCCAGCACGCAGGATGCCAGACGGAATCAGGTGCAGGACGGTCTTCTCACCGTTGATCACCAGGGTGTGGCCAGCGTTGTGACCGCCCTGATAACGCACGACTGCAGCGGCCTGCTCGGTGAGCAGGTCGACGATCTTGCCCTTGCCCTCATCACCCCATTGGGTGCCCAGGACGACGACATTCTTACCCATAAACTTGTCCTCTTCGCGCAAGCTTCGATGCCGGCCGCGGGCCGGCGAAAATGAATTCAGGACGCCAGGGGCGCCACCTGCCAACGTCCATCGCGCAGCGTCAGCAGACGATCACAGCCTGCTTCGCGCGCATCCGCCTCGCTCTGCCCGGGCAGCGCCTGAACCACGCGCTCGCCTTCACCACGCAGACGACGAACGGCCTGCCACAGATAGAGATCATGATTGTCCGGCGCCCAGACACCGCTGACCGCCTCATCCACACGCATGTCACCCAGGGTTACCAAGGTCTTCAGGTCCGTGGAGAAGCCAGTAGCTGGGCGCGCACGACCGAATACCGCGCCGGTATCGTCATAACGACCACCCTGAGCGATGGCACCGCCCTCACCCGGCACGAAGGCCGCGAACACCACGCCGGTGTGATAGTTGTAGCCGCGCAACTCGCCCAGGTCGAAGTACAGCGGCAACTCCGGATAGCGCAGCTCCAGCGCATCGGCAATGGCCACCAGGTCATCGAGCGCAGCGTGCACCGCATCCGGCGCCTCGACCAGAACGGCCTGGGCCAGATCCAGCACTTCCCGACCGCCACACAGTTCGGCGAGCGAACGCAGCATGCTGCCCAGGCCCGCCGGCAACGCGGCGGTCAGGCTCTCGATCTCATCCATGGCCTTGCGCTGCAGCGCATCGAACAGTTGCTGCTCGGCCTCTCCGGACAGGCCAGCGGCACGCGCCAGACCACGGTAGATACCGACATGACCGAGATCCATATGAACGTCCGGCACCGCAGCCAGCTCGAGAGTCTCGACCAGCAGGCTGATAACCTCGATATCGCTGGCCGGACTGGCGTCGCCATAGAGCTCGGCACCCAGCTGGATCGGGCTGCGCGAAGTGGTCAGTGCACGCGGCTGCGCATGCAGCACGCTACCGGCATAGCACAAACGGCTCGGCCCTTCGCGGCGCATGGTATGAGCATCGATGCGCGCCACCTGCGGGGTGATGTCGGCACGAAAGCCCATCTGCCGGCCGGACAACGGATCGGTGACCTTGAAGGTGCGCAGGTCGAGATCCTGGCCGGCGCCAGTCAACAGGGATTCCAGGTACTCGATATGAGGGGTGACGACGAACTCGTAACCCCAACGTTGGAACAGATCCAGCACCTGGCGGCGTGCCGCCTCGATGCGCGCCGCTTCCGGCGGCAGTACTTCTTCGATGCCATCTGGCAGCAGCCAGCGGTCTACCGTTGCCATTTCGCCATTCCCCTCTCGATCCGGGCGGCACAAGCCTTCAGTGAAGCAGATATAGAAGGGCCGTACCCAGCAGCATGCTGGCCAGCCCCATAAGGCGCAGTCGGCGGTCGGGCAGACGAGCTGCCTGCATGACCGCTCCGCGCCAATGGCGCGGATAGAGGAAGGGCAGGATGCCTTCCAGCACCAATACCAGACACAGTGCGATGCCAAGTTCCTGCCACATGATTCCCACAGACGCAAAAAAGCCGGGATTTTCCCGGCTGCCGCATGATACCACGTTTTACCTCGCGGTCACCCTGGCGACACATCGCGCCGCCAGGGTTGCCGATCAAGGCCTGGATTTTTCCAGGTAGCGGAAGAAATCGCTGCCCGGGTCCAGCACCAGCACATCACGCTTGTCAGCGAAGCTTTCGCGGTAAGCCTGCAGACTACGGTAGAAGGAGTAGAACTCCTGATCCTGACCGAAGGCGTTGGCGTAGATGGACGCAGCCTGGGCATCACCGTCACCGCGCAGCTCTTCAGCTTCACGATAGGCTTCAGCCAGCAGTACGCGGCGCTGACGATCGGCATCGGCGCGAATACCTTCGGCCAGCTCACGACCCTTGGCGCGGTGCTCGCGGGCCTCACGCTCACGCTCGGTGCTCATCCGCTCGAACACACTGCGGTTCACTTCGCGCGGCAGGTCGATGGCCTTGACCCGCACATCGACAACCTCGATACCCAGCTCACGCTCGGCGGCGCGGTTGAGAGTCTCGGTCACGTCGGCCATCAGTGCATCACGCTCACCGGATACCGACTCGTGCAGGGTGCGCTTACCAAACTGGTCACGCAGCGATGCTTCCAGACGACGCGCCAGACGCTCATCAGCGACTTGCTTCATGCCCGAGGTGGACTGATAGAAGCGCTCGGCATCCTTCACCCGCCATTTGGCATAGGCGTCGACCATCAGCGCCTTCTTCTCCAGAGTGAGGAAACGAGAAGACGTCGAATCCAGTGTCAGCAAACGACCGTCGAAGATACGCACCTGGTTGACGTAGGGGATCTTCATATGCAGGCCAGGCTGCACATCAGGCTGAACCACTCGCCCGAACTGCAACAGCACCGCACGCTCGGTCTGCGCCACGATATAGAAGCTGTTCCACGCCACCAGGGCCACAACCACGGCCACGATCAGGCCGATCAGGGACTTGTTGTTCATCAACGGCCCTCCCGGGTACGCAGGTTACGCTGGGACATATCGCTGCTCAGCGGCACGGCCGGATCACGCGCTGTCGAATTGCTGCTGTTGGCAGAGCTGGAGGAAGTAGCACCACCACGGCTGTCGATCATCTTGTCCAGCGGCAGATAGAGCAGGTTGTTCTGCCCCTTGTCACCGGTGACCAGAACCTTGCTGGTGTTGCTCATCACTTCCTGCATGGTGTCGATGTACAGACGCTCGCGAGTGATCTCAGGCGCCTTGCGATACTCGGCTACCAGCTTGGTGAAGCGGTCCGCCTCACCCTGGGCGCGAGCGATGACTTCATCACGGTAACCGTTGGCCTCTTCCAGCAGACGCTGGGCCTGACCACGTGCTTCCGGAATCACCCCGTTGGCGTAGGACTCGGCCTGGTTCTTCTCCCGCTGCTCGTCTTCACGGGCACGGATCACGTCATCGAAGGCTTCCTGAACCTCACGCGGCGCCGCAGCACTCTGGATGTTCACCTGAGTGATGGTGATACCGGTCCGGTAGTTGTCGAGGAAACGCTGCAGGCGCTCACGCACCTCACTGGCCATCAGCTCACGGCCCTCGGTCAACACCTGGTCCATCTCGGTGGAACCCACCACGTGACGCACGGCGCTGTCGGTGGCGTGCTGCAGGCTGACTTCCGGCTGGTCGACGTTGAGCACGAAGTCCTGCAGGTTGGTCACCCGATACTGCACGGTCAGCGGCACTTCAATGATGTTCTCGTCTTCGGTCAGCATGGCGCCCTGCTTGGTGTAAGCGCGCTCACGCGTGACGTTTTCCTGGAACTTGCGATCGATTGGCGGGAAATAGATATTCAGGCCCGGACCAACGGTCTCGTGGTACTTGCCGAAGCGCAGCACCACGGCCTGCTCCTGCTCGTCCACCACGTAGATCGCGCTGTACAGCCATACCACCGCCAACAGGCCAAGGCCGACGAACAGCAGGCCGAAGCCACCGCCGCCACTGCGACCAGACTCGTCGTCACCACGTTTCTTACCACCGCCAAACAGCCCATTGAGGCTTTCTTGCAGCTTGCGGAACGCTTCGTCGAGATCCGGCGGCCCCTGCCGGCCACCGCCTTTGCGGCCGCCCCAGGGGTCTTGATTGTTCGAGTTGCCACCCGGCTCATTCCAAGCCATAGCGTTCTCCGTACTGATAAAGCGAAGGCGCGCCCACGGCGCGCCGGCCAATGCTACCCAAAGCCCTATGATGACAGCAAAGCCACCGTCCCAGGCTTTATTGCAAAGTATGTTGCTCGATGAAGGCTTGAGGCTCCAAACCTTCGCGACTCACCAGGCGATTGAGCTCGACTCGCGGCAAACGTACCGCCAGCAGGCTACGCCCCAACTCATCATGCTCTTCGCTCTGCACCGCTCCCAGCGCGAAGAATTGCGCACGCAGTCGCCCCAAACGTTGCGGCAACTGCAGCGTAGCGACGAACAGATCTTCGCCCAGCAGCTCCGCCACTGCTTGACGCAACAGCTCGAGACCACGCCCTTCACGGGCCGACAACCAGACGCGCAGCGGCTTGCCATCAGCATCGCGCTGGATCTGCGGCTCGACACCATCCAACAAATCCAGCTTGTTGTATACCTCAAGCATCGGCAACTCGTGTGCCCCGATCTCCTTGAGCACGTTCTGCACCTGTTCGATCTGCGCCATGCGCTCGGGCTCATGGGCATCGATAACATGCAACAGCAGATCGGAGTTGCTCGACTCCTCCAACGTAGCGCGGAAGGCCTCGACCAGCTTGTGCGGCAGGTGACGAATGAAACCTACGGTATCAGCCAGCACGATCGGCCCCAGGTCGTCGAGCTGCAGACGACGCAAGGTCGGGTCGAGCGTGGCGAACAACTGGTCAGCCGCGTAGACCTCGGAGGTGGTTAGCGCATTGAACAGCGTGGACTTGCCAGCGTTGGTGTAACCCACCAGGGAAACCGAAGGTATATCCGCGCGCCTGCGCCCACGGCGCGCCTGCTCGCGCTGACTGCGCACCTTCTCGAGCTTCTGCTTGATCTGGCGAATGCGCACACGTAGCAAGCGGCGGTCGGTTTCCAGTTGGGTTTCACCCGGACCACGCAGGCCGATACCACCCTTCTGCCGCTCGAGGTGGGTCCAGCCACGCACCAGGCGCGTGCTCATGTGATCGAGCTGAGCCAACTCGACCTGCAGCTTGCCTTCGTGGGTACGCGCACGCTGCGCGAAGATATCGAGGATCAACCCGGTGCGATCGAGCACACGACACTCGAAGGCGCGCTCAAGGTTGCGCTCCTGGCTCGGTGTCAGGGTGTGATTGAAGATGACCAGATCGGCCTCGATGGCCTTGACCTGATCGCGCAGCTCCTCGACCTTGCCACTGCCGATAAGGAACTTGGCAGTCAGACGACTGCTGGGCACGCAAAAGAAAGCGACCATGTCAGCGCCTGCCGACATGGCCAATTCCTGGAACTCCTGGGGATCTTCGCTCGCCTCGGAGTCTTGGCCTTCCAGATGAACCAGGATGGCCCGCTCACCGCCCTCATGACGCTCGAAGAACAATGCAGCCCCCTATCAGGCGTTACCCGGCTCGCCATCGGCCTGCTCGGCATCGCCAGCACTTGGCAGGCGCACCGGACGGCTTGGCACAACGGTGGAAATAGCGTGTTTGTAGACCATCTGGCTGACAGTGTTCTTCAGCAGGATGACGAACTGGTCGAAGGATTCGATCTGGCCCTGCAGCTTGATGCCATTGACCAGATAGATGGAAACAGGGACGCGTTCCTTACGCAGGGTATTCAGGTAAGGGTCTTGTAGCGAATGCCCTTTTGACATGTGCCGCACTCCTTTCGAGGATCAATTTTCAATAATTTTAGTAGGTAAACAATGGCTTCAGGCCGTCCCACCCCCAAGGATAGACGACCAGCGGCAAGGTCTCATTTCAATATGGAGACGCTTTCCAGGTATTTCAAGGCGCGAGACAGATTGTCGCAGGCCAGGCTATCGAGCCAATGCAAGTTCTCCCAACCGCGTAGCCAGGTGAACTGACGCTTGGCCAATTGCCGAGTGGCGATGATGCCACGCTCGACCATATCGTTCCGGGACAGCTCACCATCAAGGTATTCCCATACCTGGCGATAACCCACCGCCCGTATAGACGGCAATCCCGCGTGCAAGTCACTTCGTCTACGCAGGGCTTCGACCTCTTCCACGAAACCCTGTTCCAACATCACCCGAAATCGTTGAGCGATGCGGTCATGTAAAACCTGACGCTGCGCTGGTGCGATAGCAAGCTGAGCAACAGTATAGGGTAATTGCCCGGCGCCTGATGTGCCCGCATCGGGATTTCCTGCAGCCTGGCGCAGACGATGCTCGGTCATGCTCAGGCCACTTGCGCGATAGACCTCGAGCGCCCGGGTCAGACGCTGCGGATCGTTGGGATGGATGCGCGCAGCGGACTCCGGATCGACCTCAGCCAGCTCCCGATGCAGCGCCTCCCACCCTTCGACCGCAGCCCTTGCTTCCAGCTCGGCGCGAATGGCCGGGTCAGCGCTGGGCATATCGGCCAGCCCTTCCAGCAAGGCCTTGTAATACAACATGGTGCCGCCCACCAGCAGCGGAATACGCCCGCGCGCGGCGCTCTCAGCCATGGCCGCCAGAGCATCGGCGCGAAACTCGGCCGCCGAATAGCTCTCGGCCGGATCACGGATATCGATCAACGCATGGGGAAACGCGTCCAGAACGACTCGCTCCGGCTTGGCCGTGCCGATATCCATGCCGCGATAGACCAGCGCCGAATCGACGCTGATCAAATCGCACGGCAATACCCGGGCGAGTTCCAGGGCCAAATCGGTCTTGCCGGCGGCAGTCGGGCCCATCAGGAAGATTGCAGGAGGAAGCGAAGACATCGATATGACTCGAAACACGAAGACGGGCGCCCCTGGCTCAGGGCTTAATTCAATTACTGACCACGCATGAACAACTTGTCGAGCTGATCCATACTCAGTTGCGTCCAGGTCGGGCGCCCGTGGTTGCACTGGCCGCTACGCTCAGTCTGCTCCATATCCCGCAGCAGAGCGTTCATCTCGGGAATGGTCAGGCGCCGATTGGCGCGCACCGCTCCATGGCAAGCCATGGTCGCCAGCAGCTCGTTGAGATGCGCCTGGATGCGATCGCTGGTGCCGTACTCGAGCAAATCGGCCAGCACGTCACGCACCAGCTGGGTGGCCTCAGCCTGCTTGAGCAACGCCGGAATCTGGCGAATCGCCACGGTTTCCTCACCCAGGCGCTGCAGCTCGAAGCCCAGGCGCTGGAACCACTCGCCATGTTCCTCGGCGCAATCCGCTTCGCGCTGGCTGAGGGCGATGGACTCAGGCACCAGCAACGGCTGGCCGCGTAAGCCTTCACTGGCCATGGCGTGCTTCAGGCGCTCGTAAGTGATGCGCTCGTGCGCGGCGTGCATGTCCACCACCACCATGCCTTGGGCATTCTCGGCGAGGATGTAGACGCCCTTGAGCTGCGCCACGGCGTAGCCGAGCGGCGGAATATCGCCCTGTTCCTGCGGCATCGACTGAGCCTGAGCGCTCGGCAACGGCGAGAAATACTCGCGATACGCAGCCTGGGCTTCGCCAGCGGATACGCCGGGGTTACCTGCAGGCTGCTGGTATCCAGCGCCACTACCGCGCCAGGCCGGCTGCACGCTGGGCGCCGGGGCTTCAAGAATGCTGGCAGCCAGACCCATTTCGCCCTGCGGGCCGAATTCACCTGCAGCCAGGCCGCTCGGGCGCGCCATGGGTGAGATGGCTGCCGGAGCCGCTACCTGATCTTCCGGGCGTACATCGGCCAAGGCGCGATGCAGGGTGCCGTAGAGGAAGTCGTGGACCATGCGGCTGTCACGAAAACGCACTTCATGCTTGGTCGGGTGAACGTTGACGTCCACCGTCGACGGATCGATTTCCAGAAACAGCACGAAGGTCGGGTGCCGGCCATTGAACAGCACGTCGCGATAGGCCTGGCGCACCGCATGGGCCACCAGCTTGTCGCGCACCATGCGCCCATTGACGTAGAAATACTGCAGATCCGCCTGGCTGCGGGAGAAGGTCGGCAATCCGACCCAACCCCACAAGCGCAGGCCACCGCGCTCGATCTCGATGGGCAGCGCCTGCTCCAGAAAAGCCGGGCCGCAGACAGAGGCGACGCGGCGCGCACGGCTGATTTCGTCACCTGCCTCGTGCAGGGCAAACACCGTCTTGCCGTTGTGCCGCAGGTGGAAAGCCACATCGAAGCGCGCCAGCGCCAGGCGCTTGATCACCTCCTGCAGGTGATCGAACTCGGTTTTCTCGGCACGCAGGAACTTGCGCCGCGCCGGGGTATTGAAGAACAGATCTCGCACCTCCACCGAGGTGCCCACTGGGTGCGCGGCAGGTTGCACGCGCGGCTCCATGTCGCGGCCTTCGGTTTCCACCTGCCAGGCCTGGTCGGCGTCGGCGGTACGCGAGGTCAGCGTCAGGCGCGACACCGAGCTGATCGACGCCAGCGCCTCGCCACGAAAGCCCATGCTGAGCACGGCCTCGAGATCTTCCAGCTCACGAATCTTGCTGGTTGCATGGCGCGCCAGCGCCAGGGGCAGGTCGTCCGGGGCAATACCGCCACCGTCGTCGCGCACCTTGAGCAACTTGACGCCACCCTGCTCGACCTCGACATCGATGCGCCGGGCACCAGAGTCCAGGCTGTTTTCCAACAGTTCCTTGGCGACCGAAGCCGGGCGCTCGACCACCTCGCCCGCAGCGATCTGGTTGGCCAGGCGCGGGCTGAGCAAATGAATACGGGACATGACACTCACTACTGGGCTGCCAGCGCTGTGGCGGGTATCTGCAATGTCTGGCCGACCTTGATCACGTCCCCATTGAGCTTGTTGGCACTACGCAGGGACGCCAGGCTGATCTGGTAGCGCTGGGCGATCAGCGCCAGGCTTTCGCCCCGCGACACCACATGTTCACGCGGGCCAGCAGCGATTTTGCCTTCGTCACGCAGCCAGGCAACGTAAGTGCCAGGCGGTGGGTTTTCATGGAAGAACTGCTTGACCCCGGAGGTGATCGAGCGCGCCAGTGCCTGCTGATGGCTGGCGCTATGCAGTTTCTTGGCTTCGTTGGGATTGGAGATGAAACCGGTTTCCACCAGGATCGAGGGAATATCCGGCGATTTCAGCACCATGAAGCCTGCCTGCTCGACGCGCCGCTTGTGCAGCGGGGTGATGCCGCCCATGTTCGACAGCACCTTCTGTCCGACATTGAGACTGGAGGACAGCGAAGCGGTCATCGACAGATCCAGCAACACACCGGCGAGCATCTTGTCCTTGTCGTCGAGACTGACATTGCCGGCGCCACCGATCAGGTCGGACTGGTTCTCGGCGTCGGCCAGCCAGCGCGCGGTCTCGGACGTAGCCCCCCGCTCGGACAGGGCATAGACCGAAGCACCGAACGCCGAGGCTCGCGGCGCCGCGTCGGCATGAATGGACACGAACAGATCGGCACCTTTCTTGCGCGCGATCTCGGTGCGCTTACGCAGCGGAATGAAATAGTCGCCGGTACGCACAAGCTCGGCACGGAAGCCCTTTTCGGCATTGATCTGCCGCTGCAACTCCTTGGAAATGACCAGGGTCACGTGCTTTTCATACTGCCCCTTGACCGGCGAAAGCGCACCCGGATCCTCACCGCCATGACCCGCATCGATGGCGACGACGATATCGCGCTTGCCATTGGGCACAGGCGTCAACTTGGGTGGTGGCTGGGTCGGCGTGACCGGTACAGGAGGTGCGCTAGGGGCAATGCTGGGCGTCTGCGTGGCGGGCGGCGCACTGCCCTGGTCGAACAGATCGACCACAAGGCGATGACCATATTGCTGGTTCGGCGCCAGGGTGAAGCTTTTGGGAGAAACCGGCGCCGACAAGTCGATGACCACGCGCAGATCGTCAGCGCTACGCTGGGCCGAGCGTACGCCGGTGATCGGGGTGTTGGCGAGGGAAAGCTGCTCGAGACTGGTAGCCAACTTGGCGCCATTGACGTCGATAACGATGCGATCAGGAGCGGCCAGAGTAAACACGCTGTGCTGCACAGGGCCAGACAGATCGAAAACCAGTCGGGTATTGTCCGGGGCACGCCAAAGGCGCACGCCACGCACATCGGAGGCAGCCAACGCCTCGGCAGCCAGGGCCACCAACAACACCCCAACAGCGGTAACCAGCGCGCCTATGCGCATAACCAACCCCATCGTTTTTTGTTCATTGCTTGCCGGCCAGAGCCTTGCACCAGGCCTCCCCTCGAGTCCCATGCCCCTGCAGCAATAGCGAACGGCCGCCCGCTTGGGAGCTAATGGTAATGTCCAGGTCAGGCTTTGGCAAAACGCCCGCGCCACGCTGCGGCCATTCGATCAGGCACAGGGCATCCCCTTCGAAGTAATCACGGATGCCGAGAAACTCCAGCTCCTCAGGATCGACCAGACGATAGAGATCGAAATGAAAGGCGCGCACGTCGCCGATTTCATAGGGTTCAACCAGGGTAAAGGTCGGGCTCTTGACCGCGCCCGCATGGCCCAGGCCGCGCAGAATGCCACGTGAAAGGGTGGTCTTGCCGGCGCCCAGATCACCATGCAGATAAATGATGCCCAGGCCACCACTGACTTCGGCGAGCCTTGCACCCAGAGTCAGCATTGCAGCTTCGTCGGCCGCCTCAAGTTTCACTTCACGCAAGGGCACAACTCCTCCAATAACTGACGAATGGCGCACGGCAGATCACCGGCAGCCAGCCCGCGACCCTGCACTGCAAGCACCTCACCGGCCCGTGCATGCAGCCATACCGCCAAGCAGGCCGCATCATACGCCGCCATGCCCTGCGCGAGCAGCGCACCGATCGATCCTGCCAGGACATCCCCCAACCCCGCACCCGCCATCGCCGGATGGCCGCGATCACACAGCGCCAGACGCCCATCCGGTGCTGCGACCAGACTGCCGGCCCCCTTGAGCACCACCACCAGGCCAAAACGTTGCGCCAGGGCCCGCACGGCAGCCGGCCGATCAGCCTGCACACTGGCGGTATCGATGCCCAGCAAACGCGCCGCTTCGCCCGGATGCGGTGTAAGCACGCCCTGACCAGGCCCGGCGACCTGTCCGGCAGCCAGAAGATTGAGCGCATCGGCATCCCAGACCTGAGGCATATCGAGACCACAGACACCAGTCAGCAAACTGCGCGACCAAGCCCCCTGCCCCAGGCCAGGCCCTGCCACGCAGACATCGGCGCGCTCGGTAAGTGCCAACAGCTGATTGGCCGAAGCCACCGCCGCACACATGATTTCAGGCCGGCGCACCAAAGCAGCCGCGACATGCTCGCCCCGCGTCGCCAGTGACACCAGGCCAGCGCCGGCACGCAGGGCACTGTCGGCACAGAGCAGCACGGCGCCCCCCATGCCCAGATCGCCACCGATCACCAGCAGGTGGCCGAACTGTCCCTTGTGCGCCACCGGCGAGCGCGCCGCAAGGCGCGGCAGATTGGCAGGATCGAGACGCTGCGCCACGCTGGGCGCCTGGGCCAATAGCCGGGCATCGCCTTGCAGATCGTCGAACTGCAGCTCGCCGCATAGCTCCGGGCCAACGCCCGTCAGCAGGCCGAGCTTGAGGGCGATGAAGGTCAGGGTCAGATCGGCGCGCACCGCCACACCGAGACGCGCGCCACTGTCGGCGTGCAAACCAGAGGGAATATCCACCGCCAGTACCGGCAAACCGCTCTGGTTGAGCATACGGATCGCCTGGGCATATGGCTCACGCACCGCACCAGCCAGGCCCGTACCGAGCAGCGCATCGACCACCACACCGGCCAAAGGTGCGCACTCACTCCAGGGCAGAAGCTCCACACCCGCACGCCCGGCCTCGGCGCAAGCCTGCTCAGCATCGCCACTCAGAGCAGCGGGATCGCCCACCGCCAGCACTCGCACGCGCCAACCGGCACGCTGAGCCAGAGCCGCAATCAGGTAGCCGTCACCGGCATTATTACCACGCCCGGCCAGCACGGTGATTTCGCCGGCATCCGGCCAGCGCCTGCGCAGGGCACGCCAGGCAGCATGAGCCGCGCGCTGCATCAGTTCGAAGCCTGGGGTGCCGGCTGCGATCAACTGCGCATCCAGCGCGCGCACCTGTTCGGCACTGTGCAGGCTCAACGGCAAAGAGGCGGGTAGTAGATGCATGGCTCGCTCGCGACGGATGTCTGGCAGAATTATACCTACGTCCATCGCCTGCGCCCGCCCATGTCCGATCAAACCCTCGACCTCAACGCTCTGGCCCTGTCCATCAAGGACTGGGGGCGCGAGCTGGGCTTTCAGCAGATCGGCATTACCGATGTCGAGCTGGGCGAACACGAGGCGCATCTACAACGCTGGCTGGCAGCCGGTTACCAGGGCGAGATGGAGTACATGGCCGCCCATGGCAGCAAGCGCTCACACCCGGACGAACTGGTGCCTGGCACCCTGCGCGTGGTGTCGCTGCGCATGGACTATCTACCTGGCGATACGCAGATGGCCCAGCGCCTGAAGGAGCCGCAGCAGGCCTACGTGTCGCGCTACGCGCTGGGCCGCGACTATCACAAGCTGATCCGCAAGCGCCTGCAACAACTGGCCGAACGTATCCAGCAGCAGATCGGCCCCTTCGGTTACCGCGCCTTTGTCGACAGCGCCCCCGTGCTGGAAAAGGCCATCGCCGAAAAGGCCGGCCTCGGCTGGATCGGCAAGAACACCCTGGTGCTCAACCGCAAGGCAGGCAGCTATTTCTTTCTCGGCGAGCTGTTCGTCGACCTGCCACTGCCGGTGGACGCCCCGCATGGCAGCGAGCATTGCGGGCGCTGCAGCGCCTGCATGGATATCTGCCCTACTGCGGCCTTCGTCGGTCCCTACGTGCTGGATGCCCGGCGCTGCATCTCCTACCTGACCATCGAACTGAAAGGCTCAATCCCGGAGGAGCTGCGTGCGCCCATCGGCAACCGGGTGTTCGGCTGCGACGACTGCCAGATCGTCTGCCCCTGGAATCGCTTCGCGCGCCCCACCGAGCAGGGCGACTTCCAGCCCCGCCACGGCCTGGACAACAGCGGCCTGGCCGAGCTTTTCATGTGGACGGAAGAAGAGTTTCTCAGCCGCACCGAGGGTTCACCGCTACGCCGTGCAGGCTACGAGCGCTGGCTGCGCAACCTGGCGGTCGGCCTGGGCAATGCACCATCGACCATTCCGGTGCTACAGGCTCTGGAGGCCCGCCGCGAACACCCGTCAGCACTGGTGCGCGAGCATGTGGCGTGGGCGCTGGAGCGGCACAACGCCCTGTAGCCCGAATGCAATCCGAGTAGCGCCGCCCGTTTCCCCGGATTGCATCCGGGCTACGGTACTTGCACGGCGCGCTCGACGCGCCAGAGTGGCTCGGTTACACCTTGAGGAAATGCTCGCGGTAGTGGCGCAGCTCGGCGATGGATTCACGAATGTCATCCAGCGCCTGGTGAGTGGCGGTTTTCTGAAAGCTGTCCTTGACCGCTGGCGCCCACATGCCAGCGAGGATCTTCAGCGTCGACACGTCCAGGTAGCGGTAGTGGAAGTAGGCTTCCAGGGCCGGCATGTACTTGTAGAGAAAGCGGCGATCCTGGCCAATGCTGTTGCCGCAGATGGGTGACTTGCCCTTGGGCACCCACTGTTCGAGGAAGGCGATGGTCTGTGCTTCGGCCGCCGCCGTGTCGATCTTGCTTTCACGCACGCGCTGGGTCAGGCCGCTCTGGCCATGAGTTCGGGTGTTCCATTCATCCATGCCGGCCAGGGCCAGGTCGCTCTGGTGAACGGCGATCACCGGGCCTTCGGCCAGCACGTTCAGCTCGCTGTCGGTAACGATGGTGGCCATTTCGATGATCACATCGCGCTCCGGCTCCAGCCCGGTCATTTCCAGGTCGATCCAGATCAGGTTGTTGGGGTTTTGCATGGTTAGGCTCCTTGGCTCAGGCGCCAAGTCTAGCGGATCTCAGCGCCCTGCATCTGCCAGAGAAACAGAGACGTTTGCCGCCCTTCGTTGACGTCAAGTTCGCGATCAGCCTGTACGCCCGGAATCTCGAAGGTGTTGCTGATCAGCCAGCTACCGGCGTGCATCTCGACTTTCGCCTTGCCCCACAGACGCGGCATCGGCACGGGCGAGAGAAAGCAGTAGACGACATCGAAGTCGCCGAGCTCGACCTGCCACAGACTCCGATAACGAATGTTGCAGTTCTCCTGCAACAGGCAGCGCAGCCAGGCGAATGCGAAGAGCAGGGGCGCCGTTTCGACACCGACGAACTGCCCGCGCGGAAACCGTCTGGCCAGCTGCAGCACCGTACCGGCAGTACCACAACCCAGGTCGACGAAGTGCAGCGGTAGCTCACGCTCGCTCAAACACTGCTGCAAACGTTGCTGCGCCTTGCGCCCACTCAGGTAGAGCGGCACCTGTTCGCGCAGGCTGTTCCAGTTGATCAGTAGCAACAACACGAAGCCCAGCAGGAACAGCCAGGCCGGCAAATCGGCGCGCTGCATCACCAGCAGCGCGGGCAGGAACGCCAGATTGATCCACAACCACCAGCGCGACAGTCCCAGGCGCCAGCCGATCCCGGCTGCCGCAACACCCTGCAGCAGCGCCACCGAAAACAACGACATGCGCCAGGGCAGCAACGCCAGCAGATAGACCAGCACCACCACCAGCGCCAAGGCCAGGCCCTGCGCCAAAAGAGCGCGCAATAACGGTAGCCGCAGCACCACTCTTTCCTCGTCTGTCGTCATTCCCGGCCCCTGTTACTGACAGCCGAATGGCCGCGGAGCGCTCATGCTAAACTCGCCGCGATCAACACTCCACTACCCGGATGCTCCATGGCCAAACGCCAACTCAACCGCCGCCAGAACTGGCGGATCGAAAAGATTCAAGGCGAACGCGCTACCCGCGCCGCCAAGCGTGAATCGCGGGCAATGGAAGCACTGGAAGGCGGCGACCTAGGGCCGGAACAGACCGGCCTGGTGATCGCTCACTTCGGCGTGCAGGTGGAAATCGAAGGTTTGCAGGGTGAGATGGCCGGCCAGGTATTTCGCTGCCACCTGCGCGCCAACCTGCCGGCGCTGGTCACCGGCGATCAGGTGGTCTGGCGTCCCGGCAATCAGGGTGACGGTGTCATCGTCGCGCAACTGCCGCGAAACAGCGAGCTGTGCCGCCCCGACATGCGCGGCCAACTCAAGCCGGTAGCGGCCAACGTCGACCAGATCGTCATCGTCTTCGCGCCGCTGCCCGAGCCGCACGCCAACCTGATCGACCGCTATCTGGTAGCCGCCGAGCACGCGGGCATTCGCCCGCTGCTGCTGCTGAACAAGGCCGATCTGATCGATGAGCAGAACCAGGTGGCGCTGGACGCGCTGCTCAAGGTCTATCGAGAGCTTGATTATCCGCTGCTGGAAGTCTCGGCCCATCAGGGCGATGGCATGGAGCAACTGAAAAGCCGCCTGAACGGAAACGTCAGCGTATTCGTGGGCCAATCTGGCGTAGGCAAGTCATCGCTGGTCAACAGCCTGCTGCCCGGTGTCGATACGCGTGTCGGCGCGCTGTCGGAGTTGACCGGCAAGGGTACGCATACCACCACCACCGCACGGCTTTTCCACTTTCCCGGTGGTGGTCAACTGATCGACTCCCCCGGTATTCGCGAATTCGGCCTCGGCCATGTCAGTCGTGATGACGTGGAAGCGGGCTTCATCGAATTCCACGACCTGCTCGGGCGCTGCCGCTTCCGTGACTGCAAGCATGATCGCGAACCTGGTTGTGCGCTTTTGCAGGCCCTGGAGGACGGCCGCTTACAACCACAGCGCATGGCCAGCTACCGACATATCATCGCCAGCCTGCCGGAAGACGATTACTGAGTATTCAGTTGATCCAACTGCAGGGCGCCTTCTTCGAAGATATTCAGGCGCTGCTGCAGTTGCTCTGGCGCTAGCGGTTCACTCGCGGCGCCCGCCGGAGCCTCGCCTGGTGCAGGTGCAGCGCCTTCATCGCCACCTTGTTCGCCCTCGATGGCGCGCTGCGCCTTCTTGGTCAGCACGACGATATCGATGCGCCGATTAACGGGATTGAATGGGTCCTCGCGGTCGAACAGCGCCGAAGAGGCATAGCCGACCACCCGCGCCACCTGCTCGTCCGGATAGCCGCCCGCCACCAGCGTGCGCCTCGCGGCATTCGCACGATTGGATGACAGCTCCCAGTTGCCGAAATCGCCGCGCCCTACGAACGGCTTGGCATCGGTGTGACCGCTGATGCTGATCTTGTTCGGCACCGCGCGAATGGTGTCGGCCATGGCCAGCAGGATGTCCTCGAAATAGGGCTGAAGGTCGGCACTGCCGAGGGCGAACATCGGCCGGTTCTCGGCGTCCATGATCTGGATGCGCAAGCCATCCTGAGTGATTTCGAACAGTATCTGGTCCTTGAAGCGCTGCAGCTCGGGATTCTCCTCGACCTTGTTCTGCAACTCCTGCAACAGCAACTCCAGACGCTCCTGCTCCATCTTTTCAGCCAGGGTTTCGATCTGATCGGTGCTGACGCCGGTCTCATCCGGCTGACTCTCCGGCGTCTCGGAGATGTCCGGGTTGAGAGTGCGCTCGGGCGCCGGCGTAGGCGTACCGCCCAGGTCGATGGCGTATGGACTGGCACTCTCGGTGAAACCGATCGGGTCCTGGAAGTAGCCGGAAATGGCTTTCTTCTGCTCCGGAGTGGCCGATGTCATCAGCCACATGACCAGAAAGAACGCCATCATGGCGGTTGCGAAGTCGGCAAAAGCGATCTTCCAGGCACCGCCATGATGGCCGCCAGCGGTCTTCTTGACCCGCTTGACGATGATGGGTTGGTTATTTTCCATGGCTTAGCTGCCGCGCATGGCCTGTTCGAGCTCGCTGAAGCTCGGACGATGTGCCGGATACAGCACCTTGCGCCCGAACTCTACGGCCAGGGTCGGCGGCATACCCGAGGCAGAAGCGACCAGGGTCGCCTTGATCGCTTCGTAAAGGTTCAGTTCTTCCTTGGCATCATGTTCCAGGGCGTTCGACAACGGACCGAAGAAACCGTACGAAGCGAGAATGCCGAGGAAGGTGCCGACCAGAGCAGTACCCACCTTTTCACCAATCTGCGCGTTATCCGCTTCTGCCAGGATCGACATGGTGATCACGATACCCAGCACGGCCGCGACGATACCCATGGCCGGCATGCCGTCGGCGACCTTGGCCACGGCGTGAGCCGGGTGCTCCACTTCTTCCTTGAGGCTGGCCAGTTCCATATCGAACAGACCTTCCAGTTCGTGCGGAGCCATGTTGCCGGAAGACATGATGCGCAAGTAATCGCAGATGAACGCGGTCATCCGCGCGTCCTTGAGCACACCGGGATACTTGCTGAAGATCGGACTGGCGCTGGGATCTTCGATGTCTGCCTCGATGGCCATCATGCCCTCGCGGCGACTCTTGTTGAGGATCTCGTACAGCAGCCTGAGCACTTCGAGGTAATAAGCGTGGGTGAAGCGACTGCCGAACATGCTCAGCGATTTCTTGAACACCGTCATGAACATGCTGCCCGGGTTGGCCTGCAGAAATGCCCCCAGCGCCGCGCCACCAATGATCAGAACCTCGAAGGGGTGGATCAATGCCATGAACTTCCCGCCCGAGAGTATGAACCCGCCGAGCACACAGCCAAAGACGACAATGATGCCTAAGATTTTTACCATGGAATAAATGCTTGCAGAGCCTAGTGGATGGGTTATTGAAAACAACCCTTCTAATTATCGGAACTTATACGCCAGACTATAGCCAGTTATGGTCAAAAGCCAGTTCGACTCGAGCCAATATGTCGACGTCAAAGTCTCTGCCGCGCACTCTGGACGCCTGGGTACAACACCTGGGCAAGTTGCCACTGCCTATCGAGCAGCAGCAGCATTTGCGCCTGCGTCGCATCCTGGGAGACAGCCGCCGAACCTGGCGTGAAATTGCCGAGGCGATAGAATCCAGCCCCTCTTTCGCCCTGCAGGTGCTGCGCGAGGCAAACCAATCGAGCAACAGCCTCAGCGATCCAGCCGAGAGCATCGAAACCGCGCTGTCGCGCCTGGGTCTGAGCCGCTGCGAGGCCCTTCTCAACCAGGCACCCGCCCTACCAGAGAACGACATCCCTCTGGCATTCAAGCAGATTTTGCTTATCAGTCAGCATGCCAGCCAACAGGCTCGCGGCCTGTTCGGCGCGCGCCTGGCGCGCTTGTGGAATGAATTGCACGGCTGCAGCCTGCTGTTTCTGGCGCCGATCTGGCCATTGCTGTGCGCCCATCCGCAGCTGTTCGAGGCCTGGGAGCAACGTGTATTGCTCAAGGGTGAGCGACCGGCTGCAGTAGAGAAAGAGTTGCTCGGCGTCACCTTGATCCAGCTGTGCGTCAAACTCGCCGAGCGCTGGCGACTGCCGGAGTGGATCGTGCGCGGCTACCGCCTGCTCGAGCGTGATCGGCGCCAGCTGGTCCGGGCGCTGCACATCGCACGCGACAACGAACACCCGCTGCATCAGCAGCAGATGCTCGACGCCGACATCCCCCTGCGCCACTGGCTCACCCATCCGAGCAACTGCGTGCTGCTGGCCAACGGCCTGGCAGTATCCGCTCACCATGCCTGGGATACCGCGCACAGCCTGCGCTGGCAGCGCCTTACCGGACTCTACCTGCAGATTCCTCTGAGCGAGCTGCAACAGCAAGTGCACCAGCACGCCGTGAGCAGCGCACGCCTGATTCACGATCACGCGCTGTGGCACCCGGCCCAGGCACTGATCTGGCCATGGGACGCCCATCGCCTGAAACCAGCCGTTGCCGCCGCAGCGCCACCCAAGCGCGATGACCTTGCCACCTGGCGTCAGCACTGTGCACGCCTGCTTGCCGAACCCAGCACGTTTGCCAACGTGCCGCAGCTGACTGCCTGCGCCCGCGACGCCTTGCAGGCCTGCGGCATGAAGCGCGTCCTGCTGCTTCTTGCCGATCGCCAGCACACCCGCCTGCAAACCCAGCAACAGGCGGGGCTCAATGTCAGCGCGGCCACCCTCAGCCTCGACCCGGCACAAAGTCAGGTGTTGAAACGCCTGCTCAGCACGCCGGGACAACTGCGCCTGATGCCCAGCAACGTGGCGCAGTTTTCGGCACTGCTGCCGGGCAACCTCAAGGCCCTTTTTCCCAGCGAGCATCTGCTGCTGCGCTCTGTGGCCAATAACGGTCGGGTAGTGATGCTGGTCGTGGCCGATCAGGGCGGCCAACCGCTCAATGACGTCTGCCTGCAGGCGTTCGGCAAGACCGTGCAGTGCATCGAGCGCGCGCTGGGCAGCTTTTCCAGGCGCGGGCGCTGAAGCGCTCTGTTTCCGCTACAATCGACCTCTTTTCATTCAAGGAGGCCGTCATGTCCGCCTTCGACAACTTGCCACTGGTGATCGAGCCAGCCCAACTGGCCGAACGCCTGGATGCAGCCGACCTGATCCTGCTCGATCTGAGCAGCGCAGCGCGCTACGCCGCCGGCCACATCCCAGGCGCGCGCTGGGTGGATACCAAGCGCACACAACTGGGCGTGCCGCCAGCTCCAGGCCTGCTACCCGAGCGAGCGCAGCTCGAAGCGCTGTTCGCCGATATCGGTCATCGCATGGATGCCGTTTATGTGGTCTACGACGATGAGGGCGGGCCTTGGGCCGGTCGTTTCATCTGGCTACTCGACGTGATCGGCCATCAGCGTTACCACTTCCTCAATGGCGGCCTGCAGGCCTGGATCAGCGATGGCCTCGAACTGAGCCAGGAACAGCCCGCAGTGACCCGCACCGAGGTGGCACTGACGCTGAGCGATGCCCCCACCGCCACCCGCGAGTACCTGCAATCACGCCTGGATGCTACCGACCTGGCCATCTGGGACGTGCGCGGAGCGGACGAATACCGTGGCGAAAAACTGAGTTCCGCGCGTGGCGGACATATCCCCGGCGCCACCCATTTCGAATGGACTGCCGGCATGGACCCACAACGCGGCATGCGCATCCGCACGGATATCGCCGACGTCCTGCAAGGCCTGGGCATCACGCCCGACAAGGAAGTGATCACTCACTGCCAGACGCACCGCCGCTCCGGCTTCAGCTACGTGGTCGCCAAGGCGCTCGGCTATCCACGCGTGAAGGCCTATGCCGGCTCCTGGTCCGAGTGGGGCAACCTGCCCGACACACCCATCGAACGCTGAGTCCGTCGACCATTCAGTTGCACCCGGTCTGGTCACGCCAGTGCCGGTTCAGAACCTTCAAGGAAACACGATGAAACAACGTCTTTTTATCCTCAGCCAGTACCTGCTGCCCCATCACCTGCTGTCGCGCCTGATCGGCTGCGTTGCCGAATGTCATATCGGCTGGCTGAAGAATCCGCTGATCTCGTGGTTCGCCAAGCAATACCAGGTCAACATGAGCGAAGCACAAGTCGAGGACCTGCGTGCTTACGAACATTTCAACGCGTTCTTCACCCGCGCCCTGAAAGACGGCGCGCGCCCGCTGGATGAAGCCCCCGGCGCCATTCTCAGCCCGGCCGACGGAGCGATCAGCCAACTCGGCGCCATCGAGCACGGTCGTATCTTCCAGGCCAAGGGCCACAGCTTCAGCGCTGTCGAACTCCTTGGCGGCGACGCCGAACGCGCCGCGCCGTTCATGGGCGGCCAGTTCGCCACCGTGTACCTCTCGCCTAAGGATTACCACCGCGTCCATATGCCGCTGGGCGGCACACTGAAAGAAATGGTCTACGTGCCGGGCCGCCTGTTCTCGGTCAACCAGACCACAGCGGAAAATGTGCCGGAACTGTTTGCCCGCAACGAGCGCGTGGTCTGCCTGTTCGACACCGAGCGCGGACCGATGGCAGTTGTACTGGTGGGCGCGATGATCGTTGCCAGCGTCGAGACGGTATGGGCTGGCCTGGTCACGCCGCCCAAGCGCGAGCTCAAGAGCACCCGCTATGACGCGCAAGCGCGCGGGCCGATCGAACTGGCCAAGGGCGCAGAAATGGGCCGTTTCAAACTGGGCTCCACGGCCATCGTCCTGTTCGGCCCGAATCAGGTGCAATGGGCCCAGGAGCTGGACGCTGGCAGCGCGGTGCGCATGGGCCAGCTGATGGGCACCGCTCAGAACTGAGCCGCTGAGAAAAGGAACCCGCATCTCGACCGTTCGGTCATAGATCCGTACTCTGACGAGGTAGCCCGTCCACGCGGACGGGCTGCCAGCGCAGACAGATACTGCTAGAGTTCGAAAGACTATTACTAGAGCCGCTTGGCATTGCGTGGCCGGAGTATCCGAGTTTGATGGATAGACAGAGTACCCACCTTCAACTGTTGCGCGTTCCCACGCCGAGCAAGCAGAGTCTGAGCTTCTGCGACGGCAGTCCCCGCGATCTGAAACGCTGGATCGCAGGCCTGCCCAAGGCGAACATCGGTGAAACTGCACGTCAGTTGTATCAGAGCCTGGTGGAACTCAATCAATTCCTCACCCCTTCGGAAAATCGCCTGCAGTTGCTCGAACTGCTGCGCCCGGAAGTAAGCTTCGTCTGCCAACACCTGGAGCGTCACTTTCTCAACCAGGCCATCGTTCTCGACGAGCGCCCGCGCAAGGTGGCCAACCTGTGCCAGGCGCTGCAGAACCACCTGGCCGTCGGCTACAAGCTGATCATTTCCCGCGTGATCGCCCGCAGCGGCAAGGATCGCGACCAGTTGCTCGCCGTCTCCCTGCAGCGCGCTAGCCACAGCCTGTGCAGTCCGCTGATTCGTGCCAGTCAGCTTTACTGCCCGGTTCCGGAAGGGCTCTGGCTGGAGCTGCACCAGCTCTATCAGATTGCCTGCGAGCAGCGCCTGCAGCGCCAGGTCATTCGCGACCCGCTGGCACGCCATACTCAGGGCCTGAGCACCGAGCAGACTTACGTGACCGCGCTGCTGCTGGGCTGTGCGCGCACCAACCAGATGCGTCAGAACGGCATCGCACGTCTGGCAGAAGCGCTGGAACCCTGGAGCGCGCTGGTCAAGCTGCAGCCAGGCGACCATGCCGACAGCCTGTTCGTACTGGCGCCGCAGATCGATGGCCCGCCGCGCTACAAGTCGTTGTATCAGAGCAGCGAATTGCACCACCTGCTGGGTATCGACACGCAGCCGCTGGTCGATGCCATCAAGGAATACCTGGAACTCCCCGAAGACGAGCGCAACAAATCGCGCCTGATGATTCCAGAGGGCATCACCCTCGACTTGCTGCAGCATGTTGCCGCAGCCTGGGGCGACATCGCCGAGCGCACCTTCCAGCGAACACCTGGGCAAGGCAGCCTGACCCTGTGCATCGGCATGACCGCGTTGCATTTCTTCCTCTCCGGATGCTGCTCGTTCGCCGAAGTACTCAAACGTCCGGTCGAGCTGGGCGCTGCGGTATTCAAGCCGTCCACGGGCGAGCCTGATGTCTGGTCGAACGCCTTCGATGCCCAGCGCAATGCGGCTGACGAAATCCACTTCGAAGAGATTCAGTACACCAAGGTAACCCCTGGTGAACAGGCGCAGCCTGAGAACAATGGCGAGAGTTACCCGACCTTCCCCCTGCCAATCGTCAATCACAGCCCCGGCGGCTATTGCCTGTCCTGGCCCAAGGACGTCCCCAGCCAACTGCAGGCTGGCGAGTTGCTGGGTGTACAAGACAACCCCAGCCAGGGCTGGAGCGTGGCCATCGTACGCTGGATTCGTCAGGTCCGCGGCGGCGGTACGCAGATGGGTATCGAGCTGATAGCACCGCACGCGCGCCCCTGTGGCCTGCAGTTGTTGCGCAAGGCCGAGCAGAACAGCCAGTACCTGCGCGCCCTGCTGCTACCGGAAATCAGCGCCATTTCTCGCCCCGCCAGCCTGATCACCCCGCGCCTGCCATTCCAGGAGGGCAGCAAGGTACTGATCAACGACCACGGTGAAGAACACCGCGCCCTGCTCACCCGCAGGCAGGTCAGCACCGGCAGCTTCAGCCAATTCGAGTATCGCCGCGTGGGCGAAGAAGAAGGTGCGCCCGGGACACCGGTCACAGCCTCGCAAAGCCAGAAGCCTGCAGGGGAGGAAGATTTTGACTCGCTCTGGAAGTCGCTGTAGGCTCCGGCGAACTCACCATTTGTCGCCTTTTCGCGTCCGTTCGGCGCGGTAATGACCCCTCTATGGCCATCGAAAAAAAAACCATCCGCCTGCTGATTCTCGAAGACTCGCAGAACGAAGCTGAGCGCCTAGTCAGTCTGTTCCGCAACGCCGGGCATGCTACTCGCGTGCATCGTCTGACTTCCAGCGATGACCTGACGGAGACACTGCAACAGACCTGGGACCTGCTGATCTGCGCAGCGAGCAGCGAGCATCTCGACCCGAGCGAAGCGATCAGTGCCATCCGCCGCCAGGCCAAGGACATCCCCGTCATCCAGCTGGTCGAGGAAAACGATTCCGAGATCATCACCGAAGCCCTGCTGTTCGGCGCGCAAGACGCCCTGCCGCAAGGCGAAGACGAACGCCTGGTGTTGGTAGCCAAGCGCGAGCTGGCCAACCTCGAGGAACGTCGCGCCCGCCGTGCCGCCGAAGTGGCATTGCGCGAAGCGGAGAAACGCTGTCAGCTGTTGCTGGAAAGCTCGGTAGACGCCATCACCTACGTCCACGACGGCATGCACATCTATGCCAACCGGGCCTATCTCGAGCTGTTCAGCTACGAGGATGGTGAAGAGCTGGAAGGCATGCCGATGATCGACCTGATCGCCAGTGCCGATCACGCTGCGTTCAAGGATTTCCTGAAGAACTACCAGAGCGCCGAAGGCAATGCCGAGCTCAATTGCCAGGGCGTACGTGCCGATGGCAGCAGCTTCGCCGCACAAATGACCTTCTCCCCCGCCACCTATGATGGCGAGCCGTGCATTCAGGTGGTGATCCGCGCGGAAACCTCCAATGCCGAACTGGAAGAGAAACTGCGCGAGATCAGCAGCCAGGATCTGGTCACCGGCCTGTTTAACCGCAACCACTTCCTCGAGCTGATGGACAACGCTGCCGAGCGCGCCGTCAACACCGGTCAGCCCTCGACTCTGGCCTATATCCGTGTTGATCGTTACGCCAGCATGCAGGGCGAGATCGGCCTGGCCGGCATCGACCTGCTGCTGACCGACCTGGCCGGCCTGCTGCGCGCACATTTCCCGGCGGAGACCCAGCTGGCCCGCTTCGGTGACGACGTGTTCGCTGCCCTGCTCCCGGGCCAGTCGCCCGAGCAGTGCCAAGCCAGCCTGGTGCCCCTGCTGAAGAAGGTCGAAGCCCACCTGTTCGATGTCAGCGGCCGCACCGCCCAGACCACGCTGTCGATCGGTGTCGCCGGCCTTAGCGAGAAAACCGCCAAGGCGCAGGAAGTCATCGATCGCGCGCACCGCTGTGCCGACGAGCTCAGTGACGGCAATGCCATCAAAGTATTCAACCCGGCCGATGAGCTCGCCGCAGCGGCCAACCGCGGCAGCCTGCTGGCGATGGTGCAGCAGGCGCTGGAGAACAACAGCTTCCGGCTGCTGTTCCAGCCGATCATCAGCCTGCGTGGCGATGCCCACGAACATTACGAAGTGCTGCTGCGCCTGCTCAATCCTCAGGGTACGGAGGTGCCGCCGCTCGATTTCCTTGCCGCCGCCAAGGATGCCGGCCTCGGCGAGAAGATCGACCGCTGGGTGATCCTCAACTCGATCAAGCTACTGGCAGACCACCGCTCCAGAGGCCATAACACGCGACTGTTCGTACACCTGTCCAGCGCCAGCCTGCAGGACCAGACGCTGCTGCCCTGGCTCAGCGTGGCACTCAAGGCAGCACGCCTGCCATCGGACTCACTGGTGTTCCAGTTCAGCGAGCCCGATGCCATTGCCTACCTGAAGCAGGCCAAGGCGCTGACCCAAGGCCTGGCGGAGCTGCATTGCAAGGTGGCCTTGAGCCAGTTCGGCTGCGCGCTGAACCCGTTCAACACGCTCAAGCACCTGCAAGTGGACTTCGTCAAAGTCGATGGCTCGTTCTCCCAGGATCTGAGCAATGCAGAGAATCAGGAAGCGCTGAAAACCCTGCTCAGCAGCTTGCATGCACAGGCCAAGCTGACCATCGTGCCCTTCGTCGAAAGTGCCAGCGTACTGGCCACGCTGTGGCAGGCCGGAGTCAACTTCATTCAGGGTTATTACCTGCAGGGTCCGAGCCAGTCGATGGACTACGACTTCTCGGCCGGCGACGAATGAATCACGCCGACAAAAAAGCCGCCTGAACAGGCGGCTTTTTTATACCCGACGCAACGCCGGTGTTTATTCCTGCCCCTCACGTTCGCGAAAACCGAGCAGATAAAGGATGCCGTCCAGGCCCAGAGTGGAGATCGCCTGCTTGGCCGATTGCTTGACCAGCGGCTTGGCGCGGAAGGCCACACCGAGACCGGCCAGGCCGAGCATTGGCAGATCGTTGGCGCCATCGCCGACGGCGATGGTCTGCTCCAGCTGCAAACCTTCCTTCTGCGCCAGTTCGCGCAGCAAATCTGCCTTGCGCTGCGCATCGACGATGGGCTCGACGGCCACGCCGGTGACTTTGCCGTTCTCGATCTGCAGTTCGTTGGCGAACACGTAGTCGATGCCCAGCTTGGCCTGCAGTTGCTTGGCAAAGTAAGTGAAGCCTCCAGAGAGAATCGCGGTCTTGTAGCCCAGACGCTTGAGTTCGGCGAACAGCACCTCGGCGCCTTCGGTCAGACGCAGAGACGCACCGATCTCCTCCAGCACGTCTTCCGACAGCCCCTGCAGCAAGCCCAGACGCTCCTTGAAGCTGGCGCGGAAATCCAGCTCACCACGCATGGCACGCTCGGTGATCTCGGCCACCTGCTCGCCAACACCAGCGGCCTTGGCCAGCTCGTCGATCACCTCGGCTTCGATCAGCGTCGAGTCCATGTCGAACACCGCCAGACGGCGATTACGGCGGAACACCGAGTCGCACTGGAAGGCGATGTCGACGTTGAGTTCCTGCGCCACGCTGAGGAACTCGGCGCGCAGGGCCACGGGATCGGCCGGCTCGCCACGCACGGAAAACTCGATGCAGCCCTTGCCCTGTTCGGCCGGCATGTCCAGCGGCATGCGCCCGGAAAGGCGATCGATGTGATCGATGTTCAAACCGTACTTGGCAGTGATCGCGCTGACCCGCTGCAACTGCTCGGCGCTGACCCTGCGCGTCAACAGCGTCACGATATGGCGGGCCTTGCCCTGGCCACCGACCCACTGGCGGTAGTCGTCTTCGGAGACCGGGGTGAAACGTACCTGCTGATCGAGCTCGTAGGCGGTGAACAGCAGATCCTTGAGCACCGACTGGGAGCGGCCGTTGTCAGGAATCTCGATGAGGATGCCGAACGACAGGGTGTCGTGGATCACCGCCTGGCCGATATCGAGGATGTTCACCCCGCCCTGAGCCAGCACGCCGGTGATGGCTGCGGTAAGTCCGGGGCGATCCTCGCCGGTGATATTGATCAGGACGATTTCGCGCAAGACGCACCCTCCAAGGCAAACGATTGAGGCAGGCAAGCGGCGAATTGGCCACTGACCGACGAAAAGGCGCACATTCTACCCAGTTTCCCGTCGATCCGGGCAGCCGCGCGCTTTGCCCGCCCCAGACCGCTCGCTATACTGCGCGGCAACTTCAGTCGACAAGAGCCGTGCTCTGTGAACCGGCCCGCGCCCGTCAAACCCGATAACTTCTTCATCCTGATCTTCCACGCGCTGCGTCAGCGGCGGGTGCCTCTGGTGCTGCGCATCGCCAGCCACAGCCTGTTGCTGGTGGCCTTGGCGATGGTCATCTATGCCTGGGTCATGGGCATGCAGTTCAAGCAGGCCATGCAGCAGCAGGCCGATGCACTGGGCCAGGCGCTGATCACTCAGACGGCGGCCTCGGCCACCGAACTGCTGGTGTCCAACGACATCCTCAGCCTCAACGTACTGCTGAACAACCTGGCGAAAAACCCGCTGGTGGCTCATGCAGCCATCTACAGCGTGGACAGTCGCATCCTGGCCGAAGCAGGCGCGCGCCCGACACGTAGCGTGCTGGGTGAAAGCGAAGGTCTGTACTCCACCTCCATCACCTTCCAGGAAGTGATGGCCGGACAGTTGCGCATCAGCCTGGACATGAGCCAGTTCCAGCAGCCGATGACCATCAGTCTGCAGAGCATGGGCATCCTCAGCCTGATCCTGCTGGCCCTCACCCTGTCGCTGAGCATGCGTCTCGGCCGGCATATTTCCACGCCCCTGCTGCAGATGCGCCTATGGCTGCGCGACCCGGACGATCCTGCGCCGGGCGCCGGGCGCAACGACGAGATCGGTGATCTGGCGCGCCAACTGCAAGCGCGCCTGGTACCTGAAAAACCGGAGCCCGAGCAGGAACTGGATGACGAACAACTGCTCGATGACAGCGAGGACTATCTGCACGAAGAAGACGACGAGCGCTTCGACGAGCAGGATGAGATCGCGGCCGAGCATGCCCTCGATGAAGCGGACATCAGCGATGAGCATGGCGATGACGAGCAGCTCAAGCCATGGCCCGACACGATAGAGCCGGATGATCCCTTCGCCGATCTGCGTGACGAGTCCGAGGCACCTGCGCCGGTCGCCAAGGCTCCGCGCCCATCGCAAGCCAGCGCCGTACTGGCCATTCAGCTCGGCGCCCAGGAACAGCTTCGGCGCCTGCCGCGCACGCGCCTGCTGGACCTGCTGGATCGTTATCGGGGCTGCCTGGAACAGGCTGCCGCGCTGTATCAGGGACAACTGCACACGCTAAAGGATGGCAGCAGCCTGATGCTGTTCCATGAGCGTGAATGCGGTGAGGACTATCTGACCCACGCTATCTGCTGTGGCGAGCTGATGCGCGCATTGGGCCACGCCCTGCAGATCGAGGTCGCCGACAGCGGCATCACGCTGCAGCTGCAGTTGGGGCTGACCCTGGGCAGCGACCTGGAAGAGCTGGGCCAGGCCGACCTGCTGCTCAGCGACAGCGCTCTGGATGCCCTGGCGTTGTCGCAACACAGTCGCAACCTGCTGCTGGTCGAGCAACGCGTCGCGCAAGATGCCCTGGCCCGCCAGCGCGCCCGCATCCGCCCGATTGCCAGCCCGGAAGGGGCCAGCTGCGTGGAGCGCCTGCTCGATCCTTATCCGGCCCTGCTGGAGCGGCAACTGACGCGCATGCGCGAGAGCCGAGCGTGAAAGCGGCGAAGCCTATGTAGGGCGGGTGCAACCCGCCAGACGGCCAACAGCGGGTTGCACCCGCCTTACGCACTGACCAATGCGCGCCGCTGCGGCGTCTTTACACCGTAGCGCTGCAACCAGTCCTTCCAGCGAATCCGCTCATCACGCACCAGCCAGCCATCCTGTTCGGCAAAACTCTCCGACAGCCAGACCCCTCGGGTACTGGCGGGCAGCAGCTCACCCTTGCGCAGGGTGAACAACCCACCGCTGGGCGCACCGCGCTGCAATGCCAGCAAATAGATATCTGGCCGGCGACGCTCCAGACGCGCCACCAGGCGGCCGTCTTCCAGGCATTCGTCGACATGGAACAGGCTCAGTTGCCGAGCATCGCGCGGTAGCTCCAGGCTCAGGTCATAGACCAGCTGCAAGGATGCGGTAGGCAGATGCACATAGGCGCGCGGGCGCTCGAGCAAGGTCAGGTTGCCGCACTGTACCGGCCGGGCAGCGCCGGACAACGGGCTGAGGCGAAAATGGCTCGACTCGCGATAACGCAGCGCGCCCTGATAGGGCGTAGGCAACCATGTATCGGCGAAACGCCCGCTCAGCCAGCCATCGGCGCTCTCCAGCAGGCACTCCTCGGCGACTTCCTGAATGGCCGTGAGCAACGGCAGATTGAGCTCATGCGCTGGCACATAGCCGGAAATCAGCTTGAGCACGGTGTCGCCGCGATCCGGACGGCGCTGACGCACCAGCAGCCAGTAGTCGCGTCCATGCAGACGCAGGGTCAGGCGCACCGATACTCCGAGGTTGGCCAGTTCGACGGAAAACCGCGAGTTGTCCGCCACGTTGATCGGGCGGCGACGTTCGAGCATCTGCTGGAAATTCAGGGGCTGTCCCAGGCTCTGGTAGCTCAGGCCATCAGGGCTGGCTTCGACGAACAGCGGCAGGGTCTTGAAGTTACTCGGGTCCTTGCGGATCAGCGTACGCGGCATCTCGACTCCTTGTTCCGGCTGGGCGTGAGGCGGCTCGGCAGCCAGCGCTCACGCGAGGATCAGGTTGAAGCGAAAACCGCTCAAGGCTGCCCCAAGCCGACTACCCAGCACAACCCGAGGCTGTAAGAGGACGTGACCGGGGACCTCAGCGGACGCCCTGCAAAACCGCCGCGACTGTCGCGACATTGGCCGCCAGGTGCGCGGGCGTGATGGTGCCGACGATGGCGCTGCTGACGCCCGGATGAGCGAAGATCAGCTCGAAGCTGGCGCGTACCGGGTCGACACCTTCGGCCAGGCAGGCATGCCCGCTGGCCAGCGCCTTCTTGATCAGAATGCCCTTGGCGTGACTGGCAGCGTAGTCCAGTACTGGCTTCTCGCCCTGTTCGCTCAGGTTATAAGTGACCATGGCGCAGTCACCTTGTTCCAACGCCAGCAGCCCGCCCTCGACAGTCTTGCCGGAAATGCCATAGCCGAGGATCTTGCCCTCGCCCTTGAGCTCGGCCAGCGTCTCGTACACACCTGACTCGCGCAGCACGGCGAGATCGTTGCCGTCGGAATGCACCAGCAGCAGATCGATACGGTCGGTCTCCAGGCGTTTGAGGCTGCGCTCGACCGAGAGGCGGGTATGGGCGGGGGAGAAATCGAAGTGCGACTGTCCCTGCTCGAACTCTTCGCCGGTCTTGCTGACGATCACCCACTCATCACGCTGACCACGCAGCAGCGGGCCGAGGCGTTGCTCGCTGACGCCGTAAGCCGGCGCGGTATCGATCAGATTGATGCCCAGCTCGCGGGCCTGCTGCAGCAAGGCCAGCGCCTGCGCATCGTCAGGAATGGTGAACCCATTGGGGTACTTCACGCCCTGATCACGGCCGAGCTTGACCGTGCCGAGCCCCAGCGGCGAAACCCGCAAGCCGGTGGAGCCCAGCGGGCGATGCAGCTCATGCAGAGTGCTCATGGCAGCAGTACCTCCCACACCGGCTGTCCCAGCGCTGGGCGCGGCAGTTCGGGCAACCGGGCATGGCCACCAGGCTGCAGGTTATCGCGCAGCAGAGCAGCGAGTACGCGGTCAGCAAAGTCCGGCGCCAGCGCCAGCTTGGTCGGCCAGCCCACCAGCAGGCGCTGTTGCTCGGCGAGAAAGGCATTGTCCGGGCGCACCAGGCCCGACTGCGCGGGCTCGGCGCGATCCACACGCAATGTGGCCCAGCGGGTCTGGCTCTGGTCGACCCAAGGCAGCAGCGCCGCCATTTCCTTTTGCGCGGCCTGAATTTGAGCGACCTCGTCGCGAGCGACGCCATCAGCTTCAGCCAGGTCGCCACCGAGGTACCAGACCCACTGCCCATCGGCCGCCGGATGGGTGGTCACGGTGACCCGAGGCTTGGGCCCACCACCGAGGCAATGCGCGTACAACGGCTTCAGCGCCGGCCCCTTGGCCAGCACCATATGCAGGGGGCGCAACTGCTGTGCGGGCTGTTCGATGCCCAGAGCGGCGAGCAACTCGGCATTGCCGGCCCCCGCGCTGAGCACCACGCGCTGCGCACGAATCTCGCGACCATCGACGATCAACCCGCACAGCTCACCGTTATCCTGCAGCGGTTCGATACGCTCGGCGGCCAGGAGGCTGTCGCCGGCCAGCTCAGCCAGGCGCGCGATCAGGCTCGGCACGTCGAGCACCAGCTCAGCGAGGCGATAGACCTTGCCCTTGAACTTCGGGTGCTGCAGCGCCGGCGGCAATTGCTCGCCCTTGACCTGATCGACACGGCCGCGCACGGCCTTGCTGGCAAAGAAACTGGTGAGGTTGCCGGCCAGAGTGCCAGGCGACCACAGGTAATGCGCGTCGGAAAGAATGCGCACACCGGACAGATCCAGCTCGCCATTGCCCGCAAGCGCCTCGCGCCAGCGGCGCGGCATATCGGCGATGGCCTCGGAGGCACCGGTCAGCGCGCCATGCAGGGCGTATTTGGCGCCGCCATGGATGATGCCCTGCGACTTCAGGCTCTGTCCGCCCCCCAGGCTGCCACGCTCAACCAGAACAGTGGCGAAGCCCTGCTGACGCAGACGCGCATTGAGCCAGAGGCCGGCGATACCGCCGCCGACGATCAGGACATCGGTGCTGAGAGACTGGGACATGAACGGGCCTCGGCGAAAAACAGGCGCGCAGTATAACGGCTTCAGGCAGTACCCGTAGGGTGTGCCATGCGCACCAAGGCCCTCAGGTACGCACGGCCTCAGTGACCGGTGGAGCTGGAGAACAACTGGATCACCACCACGCCACTGACGATCAGCCCCATGCCGAGCACAGCCGGCAGATCGAGTTTCTGCTGATAGATGAACATCGCCGCAATGCTGACCAGCACGATGCCCAACCCTGCCCAGATGGCGTAGGCGATACCCACCGGGATGGTGCGAACCACCAGAATCAGCATCCAGAAGGCGATCGCATAACCGCCGATAACCAGCAACAGCGGCAAGGGTTTGTTGAAACCATCGATAGCCTTCATCGAGGTGGTGGCGACCACTTCGGCCGCGATGGCAATGGCGAGATAGAGATATCCGGGCATGATGGCGACTCCTGAAAGATGACGGCAATTCTAAGTTATTCCTTGATGGGATAAAGTCATTACCTATCTGTTTTTGAGATAGGTCAGCCATGAACTGGAACCTCGATCAGCTTCAACTGTTCGTCCGTACCGCCGAGAGCCGATCCTTTTCTGCCGCAGCTCGGCAAACCGGACGCGCGCAATCGGCGGTCAGCACCGCCATCGCCCTGCTCGAAAGCGATCTCGGCGTCACCCTCTTCGAACGCAGCAGTGGGCGCCAGCCGCGCCTGACCGAAGCGGGCATCGCGCTGCTGGAGCAGGCCCGCAGCGTGTTGCAGCAGTGCGAGCGACTCGATGGCCGCGCGCTGGGTCTGGCGCGTGGCGAGGAGGCGCGCCTGCGCCTGGCACAGGACGAAGCCATGCCCTACCAGCCAGTGCTGGCCAGCCTTGAAGCCCTGGCCGAGGCCTTTCCGCTGCTCGAAGTGCAGCTTTCCAGCGGCGCCCAGGGCGACGTGGCGCGTAAGCTGCTGCAACGTCAGGCCGATCTGGGCCTGCTGTTTCATCACGAGCAGATGCCAAGGGAGCTGGAAAGCCAGCGCCTGGGCACCATCGAGATGGTCACGGTGTGCAGCCCGCAACACCCGCTGGCCGAGCTCGACTGCGTCGAACGCAGTGATCTCGCCGAACACCGTCAACTGCTGATGACGCCGCAGGACAGCCACTACCCCGGCGGCGAACAGATCAGCCCACTGGTATGGCGCGCCGACAGCTTCTACGTCATGGCCGAGCTGGTGATACGCGGCCTTGGCTGGGCCTGGCTGCCGCGCCATGTGGCGCAGTATCCGACCTATCAGGGCCACTTGCAGGAACTGCGTAGCGACTGGGCACCGCTGCCGCTGGTGGTGGAACTGGTCTGCCGTCGCGACGGTGCGCTCGGCCCCGCGGCCAACTGGCTGGCCGACTGCCTGGCGCGTGAACTGCTGCGCCCGCAAGCGTGATCATGCTTCCAGCCGATGGCAGGCGGCGATAAGCTGCGCCCCCATGAACAGACTCCTCTACACCCTGCTGCTGCACCTGGCCTTGCCCCTGATTGCCCTGCGCCTGGGCCTGCGTGCGCGCAAGGCGCCGGCTTACGCTCGGCGTATCAACGAACGTTTCTCCCTCGGCCTGCCAGCGATGACACCGGGCGGCATCTGGGTGCACGCGGTATCGGTCGGTGAAAGCATCGCCGCCGCGCCGATGATTCGCGCGCTGCAAGCGCGTTATCCCGAGCTGCCGATCACCGTGACCTGCATGACGCCGACCGGCTCCGAGCGCATCCAGGCGCTGTTCGGTGAAAACGTGCAGCACTGCTACCTGCCCTATGATCTGCCCTGGGCTGCCGCGCGCTTTCTCGACCGCGCACGGCCGCGTCTGGCCGTGGTGATGGAAACCGAGCTGTGGCCGAACCACATCCATCAGTGCGCCAAGCGCAACATTCCCGTAGCCCTGGCCAACGCGCGCCTGTCCGAGCGCTCGGCACGCGGCTATGCACGCTTTGGCAAACTCACCGCGCCAATGCTTGCCGAACTGTCGCTGATCGCCGTGCAGACCCAGGCCGAGGCGCAGCGTTTTCTCGATCTGGGCGCTCGCCCTGGCTGTGTGGAAATCACCGGTTCGATCAAGTTCGACCTGAAGATCGATGCCGAGCTGCCGCAACGCGCAGATGCGCTTCGCCAGCAATGGCAGGCAACGACTCGACCTGTCTGGATCGCTGCCAGCACCCATGCTGGAGAGGACGAAATCATTCTCGCCGCCCATCGCCAGTTGCTCAGCAATCACCCTGATGCGCTACTGATCCTGGTGCCGCGCCACCCCGAGCGGTTCAACTCGGTCAATGAACTCTGCCTGAGCCAGGGACTGCCGACGCGCAGGCGCTCCACGGGTGAAGCCGTGCAAGCCGGCGACCAGGTGCTGCTCGGTGACACCATGGGTGAGCTGCTGTTTCTCTACGCGCTGGCGGATATCGCCTTCGTCGGCGGCAGCCTGGTGGCCAATGGCGGCCACAACCTGCTGGAGCCAGCCGCACTGGGCAAGCCAGTGCTGAGCGGCCCACACCTGTTCAACTTCCTGGAAATCGCCGCGCAATTGCGTGAAGCCGGCGCCCTGAGCGAAGTGGAGAGCGCCGTGCAGTTGGCGGACAAAGTGGCGACGTTGCTCAACGAACCAAGCGAGATACAGCGTATGAGCCAGGCCGGCCTGAGCGTACTCAAGGCCAACCAGGGCGCGCTGGAGCGCTTGCTGGAGCGCTTGCAGCGTCTTCTGTAGCCCGGATGCAATCCGGGACAAGCATCACGCCGGCAATTCCCCGGATTACATCCGGGCTCCGACTGATTTGGCTCGGCTCAAACACGGGTAGCGCACCGCCAACCGAATCGGTGCACGCAGCGCGCTACGTGGTACATCGCCGAAATGAAAAGCCCGACGCGAGTCGGGCTTTTTGTTTGCTGCGAAGGAATCAGAAATCCGGATTACCTTGCAGGCGCGACTCGGCGGCAGAAGCCAGATCTGGCGGCAGGAAGTCCTTGTCCGGGTTGTAGTCCGGCTTGAGGAAGCTGCCCAGCGCTTCCAGGTCGGCCGGGCTGAGGGTACCGGCCGCCTGCTTCAGGCGCAGGTTGTTGAGGATGTAGTCGTAACGCGCGTCGTTGTAATTACGCACAGCGCTGTACAGCTGACGCTGGGCGTCGAGCACGTCAACGATGTTGCGGGTACCTACCTGATAGCCGATCTCGGTGGCTTCCAGCGCACTCTGGTTGGAGATGATCGACTGGCGGCGCGCTTGTACGGTTTCCACGTCGGTGTTCACCGCACGGAACAGGTTACGCGTGTTCTGCACCACCTGGCGACGCAGGCTCTCGCGCAGTTGCTCGGTCTGGCCCAGGCGCTGATAAGCCTCACGTACCTGCGAGCTGGTCAGACCGCCGCTGTAAAGCGGGATGTTCAATTGCAAGCCGATGGAACGCTGTGAGACGTCGCCGCTATAACGTGGCGCACCAAAGGATCCGGAGTTAGTGAAACCCAGGCTGTCGTTATCGCCCTGCTGATAGCTGGCCACGGCATCCAGGGTCGGCGCATGACCGGCCTTGCGCTGGCGCAGATTCTCTTCGGCGGCCGTCACGGCATACAGGCTGGCCTGCAGGTTGAGGTTCTGTGCCGCGGCGGTATCGACCCAGGCCTTGGCATCGTTCGGCGTCGGCGCCAGCACCGGCAGGGTGTGGACGATCCCTTCGACGGCCAGATAATCGCGGTTGGTCAGGGTCACCAGGGCTTCGAAGGCGTCATCCACTGCGCGCTCGGCGAGCAAACGGTTGGCGCGGGCAGTATCGAACCCGGCCTGCGCCTCGAGCACATCGGTCTTGTCGGACAGGCCGACATCGAAACGTTCGTTGGCCTGATCCAGCTGACGCTTGAAGGCCGCTTCCTCGGCCTTGGTCGAGGCCAGGGTGTCCTGCGCACGCAATACGGCGAAATAGGTTTCGGCGCTCTGCAGGATCAGGTTCTGCTCGGTGGCGGACAACTCCAGCGAAGCCTGCTCGCTGGTGGCCTCGGCAGCTTGCAGTTGGAACCAGCGGTCGGCACGGAACAGCGGCTGACTGAGGTTGGCCTGATAGACCAGACCGCTGCGCGATAGGGTCACGCTGGGCGAATCGACTTCCGTACGCGTGTCGCCGTAATTGGCACCCGCGGACAGGTTGGGCAGCAAGCCGGCACGCGCCTGTGGTACCACTTCACGACGAGCCTGATAGTCGGCGCGCGCGGCGGCGATATCGGCGTTGTTCTTCGCCGCTTCCTGATACACGGTGACCAGGTCGGTCTTGCTCGACAGCGGGGCCTCTTCGGCCTGAACCAGGCCCACCGAAGCGGCGGCCACGGCGATTGCCAGGGATAGTCTGCGCAACATGATGGATGTCGATCCTTGAATAGGCGGTAATCGCCAAGGCTACGGGTCGCCACAGCCGGGGGTCAAGCGCGCCATGGACGCCATCAGTCTAGCTGGCGGCAAGCTATGTTGCTCGTCGGGAACAATCCACTATCAGCAGCGCAAGCAGTCGCTTTCCGACGCGCGGGTCGATATTTATTGACCGCCGAGTTGGTTTTCTCCCACCAGCTTGTTTAGACTGACCGAGTTCTTGTCGGGGTGCCCCATATGCGGGGCTGAGATTGGCAGCTGCCGGATCCCGTTGAACCTGATCAGGTTAAGGCCTGCGTAGGGAACAAGATGTCCTCGCCAGCGTACCGGCGAGTCCTCTCGGCACCGCCCCATGGTGCATCTCGCGCCCTTCGTCCGCTCAGGTTCCAACTCCGACAACCTTCCCCGGAGAGAGCCTTGATGAGCGCACAACAACAAAAGAATTTGAGTGAGTCGGCGCAAGTCGACCAACAGTCGGTACAACCCTTCCCCCGTTCGCAGAAAGTCTACGTGCAAGGCTCGCGCCCGGACATTCGCGTGCCGATGCGCGAGATCAGCCTGGACGTGACGCCGACCGACTTCGGCGGCGAGATCAACGCCCCGGTCACCGTCTACGACACCTCCGGCCCCTACACCGACCCGAACGTCACCATCGACGTGCGCAAGGGCCTGGCCGATGTGCGCAGCGCCTGGATCGAGGATCGCGGTGACACCGAGAAGCTGCCGGGTCTGTCCTCCGAGTTCGGCCAGCGCCGCCTCAACGATGCCGAGCTGTCGGCCATGCGCTTCGCCCACGTACGCAACCCGCGCCGGGCCAAGGCCGGGCACAACGTCAGCCAGATGCATTACGCCAAGAAGGGCATCATCACGCCCGAGATGGAATACATCGCCATCCGCGAGAACATGAAGCTGGCCGAGGCGCGTGAAGCCGGCCTGCTGAAAGAACAACACGCTGGCCACAGCTTCGGCGCCGCCATCCCGAAAGAGATCACCCCCGAGTTCGTGCGCAGCGAAGTCGCGCGTGGCCGCGCCATCATCCCGGCCAACATCAACCACGTGGAGCTGGAGCCGATGATCATCGGTCGCAACTTCCTGGTGAAGATCAACGGCAACATCGGCAACTCGGCGCTCGGCTCTTCGATTGAAGAGGAAGTGGCCAAGCTGACCTGGGGCATCCGCTGGGGTTCGGACACGGTGATGGATCTGTCCACCGGCAAGCATATCCACGAAACCCGCGAGTGGATCATCCGCAACTCGCCGGTACCGATCGGCACCGTGCCGATCTACCAGGCGCTGGAAAAGGTTGGCGGTATCGCCGAGGACCTGACCTGGGAGCTGTTCCGCGACACCCTGATCGAACAGGCCGAGCAGGGCGTGGACTACTTCACCATCCACGCCGGCGTACTGCTGCGCTATGTGCCAATGACCGCAAAACGCGTCACCGGCATCGTTTCGCGCGGCGGCTCGATCATGGCCAAGTGGTGCCTGGCGCATCACAAGGAAAACTTCCTCTACACCCACTTCGAAGACATCTGCGAAATCATGAAGGCCTACGACGTCAGCTTCTCGCTGGGCGACGGCCTGCGTCCGGGCTCGATTGCCGACGCCAACGACGAAGCGCAGTTCGGTGAACTGGAAACCCTCGGCGAACTGACCAAGATCGCCTGGAAGCACGACGTGCAGTGCATGATCGAAGGTCCTGGCCACGTGCCGATGCAACTGATCAAGGAGAACATGGACAAGCAGCTGGAATGCTGCGACGAGGCGCCGTTCTACACCCTCGGCCCGCTGACCACCGACATCGCGCCGGGCTATGACCACATCACCAGCGGCATCGGCGCAGCGATGATCGGCTGGTTCGGCTGCGCCATGCTCTGCTACGTCACGCCCAAGGAGCACCTGGGCCTGCCGAACAAGGATGACGTGAAGACCGGCATCATCACCTACAAGATCGCTGCCCACGCAGCGGACCTGGCCAAGGGCCATCCGGGCGCGCAGATTCGCGACAATGCCCTGTCCAAGGCGCGCTTCGAGTTCCGTTGGGAGGACCAGTTCAACCTCGGCCTGGACCCGGACACCGCGCGCGCCTACCACGACGAGACGCTGCCGAAGGACTCGGCCAAGGTGGCACACTTCTGCTCCATGTGTGGACCGAAGTTCTGCTCGATGAAGATCACCCAGGAAGTGCGCGAGTACGCCAAGGAGCAGCGCATCGACGCCGTCGATCTGGATGCCGAACAAGGCATGCAGGCCAAGGCCGAGGAATTCAAGGCGCAAGGCAGCCAACTCTACCAACGCGTATAACAGGCCGTCATGGAAGCTTGATCTGGCAGCGCTATGCTCGCTAGTGTGACAGGTAACGGGCCGCATCAGACCGTGTGAAAACGTAGCGAGCGAAGGTCAGGCAAGGCAAAAAACGGCGAAAAGGCGCAGTTTACGAGTTGTAAATGAGCATTTTGAGCCGTTTTTTAACGCAGCATGAGCGAGCGCAGTAGTTTTCACACAGTCTGAGCTTGGCCCGTTACGACTATCTGGGGAGTTGCCATGGGCAAAGACGACATCGACATCATCGAGCGCGAGAACTGCTTTCGCGGCTTCTACCGCCTTGACCGCATCAAGCTGCGCCATCGCCAGTTCGCCGGCAACATGGGCCCGCAGCTGACCCGCGAGCTGTTCGTGCGTCACGACGCAGTGTGCGTGCTGCCATACGATCCGCAGCGCGACGAAGTGGTGCTGATCGAGCAGTTTCGCGTCGGTGCCATGGACAAGAGCGCCAACCCCTGGCTGCTGGAGCTGGTCGCAGGCCTGATCGACAAGGACGAGGAGCCCGAGGAGGTCGCGCGTCGCGAGGCCATCGAGGAAGCTGACCTGCCCCTGACTTCGCTCTGGCCGATCACCCAGTACTACCCTTCGCCCGGCGGCTCGGACGAGCGCGTACATCTGTTCGTCGGTCGCTGCAGCAGTGAGGGTGCCGGCGGTGTGCATGGCCTGCCTGAAGAAGGCGAGGACATCCGGGTACAGGTGATGCCGCTGGCGGACGCCCTGGCCGCCGTGCGCGACGGGCGTATCGACAACGCAGCCAGCATCATCGCCCTGCAATGGCTGGCGCTGAACCGCGACGAAGTTCGGGGAATGTGGTCGTGAATTTGCTGCGCGAGCGCTATCGGGTCGACCTGGTCGAGCTGCAAGCGGCTTGCGAGGCCAACTATGCGCGCCTGATGCGCCTGCTGCCGAACATGCGCGAGCACACGGAAAGCCGCCGCGTCGCCCTGAGCCAGGGCGAACACCTGCTCGGTGTACTGGCTCTGGACGTGCTGGAAAGTTGCCCCTACACCACCACGCTCTGCGTGCGTCAGGAACACAGCCTGCCCTGGCTACCGGTGCCGCAGTTGCAAGTGCGGGTCTATCACGACGCACGTATGGCCGAGGTGGTCGGTGCCGAGAACGCGCGCCGCCTGCATATTCGCTACCCCTACCCCAACGCGGCGATGCATCAACCGGACGAAAAGAGTCAGCTCAACCTGTTCCTCGGCGAATGGCTGAGCCATTGCCTGGCCTGCGGGCACGAACCGCAGCCGGTGATGTAGGCCGACGATCAAGCTTTTCGATGCCTGGCCGATAGCGCAGCGTTGTATTGTTTGGGCGGCCTGCCCTGCCTGACGACTGTCGCGAATCACGGCAAAAAGCGCTTCTGGCGTTTTTTCTGTGACCTGCGTCCGCTTCCCGGGTTTTCCCTTTGCTGCAGCAACCACCATAATTCACTCGATTGTGCCCTAGGAGACGGTCTTGCCGAGCCTGCCCACCCCATCCACTGATTCCTCGGTACTGCTGGTGCAGTTGTCCGACAGCCATCTGTTCGCCGAAGCGGACGGCAAGCTGCTGGGCATGGATACTTGCGACAGCCTGCAGCGGGTGATCGAACGGGTACAGCAGGAACAGCCGCAGATCGACCTGATTCTGGCTACAGGTGATCTTTCGCAGGACGGCAGCGAAGCGTCGTATCAGCGCTTTCGCCAACTCACCTCTGCCATCGACGCACCAACTCGCTGGCTGGCCGGCAACCATGATGAAATCCCACCCATGCAGGCCGCCTGCCAAGGCAGCGAGCTGCTGGAGCCGGTAATCGATCTTGGCGCCTGGCGCATCGTCATGCTCGATTCATCGATCCCTGGCGCGGTGCCCGGTTTTCTTGCCGACAGTCAACTCGAACTGCTCGAACGCGCCCTTGGTGAAGCGCCGCAACTCCATCACCTGATCTGCCTGCACCACCATCCGGTCTCCATCGGCTGCAAGTGGATGGAACCCATCGGCCTGCGCAACCCCGGCGCCCTGTTCGCCGTGCTCGACCGCTACCCGCAGGCACGCGCCGTGCTCTGGGGGCACATCCATCAGGAGTTCGACCAGCAGCGCGGCAATCTGCGCCTGCTCGCCTCGCCTTCGACCTGCGTGCAGTTCGCGCCGGGCAGCGAGGAGTTTCAGGTGGACAGTGAAGCCCCCGGCTACCGCTGGCTGCGCCTGCATGCCGATGGCAGGCTGGACACCGGCGTATCGCGCGTCACCGGCATCCATTTCGAAGTGGACTACAGCGTCAAGGGTTACTGACATCCCCTCAATCAGCTTGAAGCTTGCAGCTTGAGGCCCCGGACGAGTAGCCTCCCGCTCCATGACTGCATCCATCCTCTATATACACGGCCTGAACAGCTCGCCTGCCTCGCACAAGGCCAGCCAGTTGAGCCGCGCCATGGTCCATCTGGGTCTGGAAAACCAGTTGCGCGTACCGGCCCTGCATCATCATCCGCGTCAGGCCATGGCGCAGTTGCAGGCGCTGATCAGCGAACTCGGCGCCCCGCTGCTGGTGGGCAGCTCCCTGGGCGGCTATTACGCCACTTACCTGGCCGAACAGCATGGGCTCAAGGCGCTGCTGATCAACCCCGCCGTGCAGCCGCACCTGCGTTTCGACGGCTACCTTGGCCCGCAGAAGAACTACTACAGCGACGAGACCTGGGACCTTACCGAAGATCACGTCCAGGCCCTGGCCGAACTCGACGTTGCGCCGCCGAGCGACCCGACGCGTTACCAGATCTGGCTGCAAACCGGCGACGAAACGCTCGACTACCGTGACGCCGAGCGTTACTACCGCGCCTGCGCCCTGCGCATCCAGGCCGGTGGTGATCATGGATTCCAGGGCTTCGCCGAACGCCTGCCGGCAATCTTCGCATTCGCCGGCATTAGCGCCACACTCTGGCGCGATACCGACTTTTCCGTATTCAATTGACGATCAAGAGACCCTATGGCCCAGCAGAACGCCTATAACGCCGATGCCATCGAAGTCCTTTCCGGCCTCGACCCGGTGCGCAAGCGCCCGGGCATGTACACCGACACCACGCGCCCCAACCACCTGGCCCAGGAAGTCATCGACAACAGCGTCGACGAAGCCCTGGCCGGGCACGCCAAGTCGATCCAGGTGATCCTCCACGAGGACAATTCGCTGGAAGTGCTCGACGACGGCCGTGGCATGCCCGTGGACATCCACCCGGAAGAAGGCGTGCCAGGCGTCGAGCTGATCCTCACCAAGCTGCACGCTGGCGGCAAGTTCAGCAACAAGAACTATCAGTTCTCCGGCGGTCTGCATGGCGTCGGCATCAGCGTGGTCAACGCGCTGTCGACCCGCGTGGTGGTCACCGTCAAGCGTGACGGCAATGAATACCAGATGAGCTTCGCCGACGGCTTCAAGGCCAGCGAGCTGGAAGTCATCGGTACGGTCGGCAAGCGCAACACCGGCACCAGCGTGCACTTCTGGCCGGACGCCAAGTACTTCGATTCCTTCAAGTTCTCCATCAGCCGTCTCAAACATGTGCTCAAGGCCAAGGCCGTACTCTGCCCGGGCCTGAACGTCAGCTTCGAAGACAAGGCCTCGGGCGAGAAGGTCGAGTGGCATTACGAGGACGGCCTGCGCTCCTATCTGGTCGATGCCGTCAGCGAGTTCGAGCGACTGCCGGTCGAGCCCTTCGTCGGCAGCCTGGCCGGCAACAAGGAGGCCGTGGACTGGGCTCTGCTGTGGCTGCCCGAAGGCGGCGACGCGGTGCAGGAAAGCTACGTCAACCTGATCCCCACCGCGCAGGGCGGTACCCACGTCAACGGCCTGCGCCAAGGCCTGCTCGATGCCATGCGCGAATTCTGCGAGTTCCGCAATCTGCTGCCGCGTGGCGTCAAGCTCGCCCCGGAAGACGTCTGGGAGCGCATTGCCTTCGTCCTCTCGATGAAGATGCAGGACGCGCAGTTCTCCGGCCAGACCAAGGAGCGCCTGTCCTCGCGTGAAGCGGCGGCGTTCGTCTCCGGCGTGGTCAAGGATGCCTTCAGTCTGTGGCTCAACGCCCACCCGGAAACCGGCCTGGCGCTGGCCGAGTTGGCCATCAGCAATGCCGGCCGTCGCCTCAAGGCCGGCAAGAAGGTCGAGCGCAAGAAGATCACTCAGGGCCCGGCTCTACCCGGCAAGCTGGCCGACTGCGCGGGGCAGAATCCGCTGCGCTGCGAGCTGTTCCTGGTCGAGGGTGACTCGGCCGGCGGCAGCGCCAAGCAGGCACGCGACAAGGAGTTCCAGGCCATCATGCCGCTGCGCGGCAAGATCCTGAACACCTGGGAAGTGGACGGCAGCGAAGTCCTGGCCAGCCAGGAGGTTCACGATATCGCCGTGGCCGTCGGCATCGATCCCGGCTCCAGCGACCTGAGCGGGCTGCGCTACGGCAAGATATGCATCCTTGCCGACGCCGACTCCGACGGCCTGCACATCGCCACCCTGCTCTGCGCCCTGTTCGTCCGTCACTTCCGCCCGCTGGTGGATGCAGGCCATGTCTACGTGGCCATGCCGCCGCTGTACCGCATCGACCTGGGCAAAGAGATCTTCTACGCCCTGGACGACGCCGAGCGCGACGGCATCCTCGATCGCCTGGTGGCCGAGAAACGTCGCGGCAAGCCACAGGTCACCCGCTTCAAGGGCCTCGGCGAGATGAACCCGCCACAGCTGCGCGAAACCACCATGGACCCCAACACCCGGCGCCTGGTGCAACTGACCCTGGATGATTTCGAGGGTACCCGCGAAGTGATGGACATGCTGCTGGCGAAAAAACGCGCCGGTGATCGCAAGAGCTGGTTGGAAAGCAAGGGCAACCTGGCCGAGGTACTGGCCTGATGCGCAATCACCTCCTTGCACTTGGTCTGTTGGCCGGCGTCGCGAACGCCGAGCCGGTGGTGCTGGAAGAGCTGAAGCTGGAAGCCGAATACCCGGTGACGGAAATGCCAGGCGGCAACCTCTCCGGCCTGGCCCTGTGCGGCGAAACGCTGTGGGCGGTTTCCGACCGTGATGACGACCGCCTCTATCAACTGCATCGCGAAGACGGCCTGCTGCGCGCCGAAGCAGAAACCTTCGTCGCCCCCGAACCACCCGAGAGCGCTCTGCCCTGGGGCCTGCGCATGCGCAACTGGGCCGCCGGCCTGGCGCGTGGCGGCAAGCTGGATTTCGAGGGAATGTCCTGCGATGCGCAGGGTAACCGCTACCTGGTCAGCGAAACCCGCGCCGCCGTACTGCAAGTCAGCAGCAACGGCAATGCGCAGTGGCTCAACCTGCCGACCGGCCTGGTACGCCAGGCGCGCGCCAGCGGCATGCTGCTGCATTTCAACCAGGGCTTCGAAGGCATCGCCATCGACCCGGCGGGCGAACGCCTGTGGCTGGCAGCAGAACAACGTCGCCGCGGCCTGGCCGTGTTGCATCGAAACGGCAGCAGCTGGCGCTGCACCGGCGGCTGCGTACTGACCAGCGAGAGCGGTGACGAGGTATCACCTGAAGCGCTGGGTGGCCATCTGGCACCCCGTGATTTCTCCGGGCTGGACTACTTCGAGGAAAAGCTCTTTACCCTGGAGCGTCAGGCCCATCGGGTCTGCCGACGCACCTTGAGCAACGGTGCCACGGAGATCTGCTGGTCGTTCGCAGCCGAGGCCTTGAGCGAGCCGCGCCGCTACGCGTCGAACTACGGCATGGCCGAAGCGCTGTGGATTGACAAGGACGGTGCCTGGATCGGCGTCGACAATGGTACTCAGACCCGCGCCGACGGCGAAGAGCGCCCCATGGTCTGGCGTTTTGCCGCGCCCAAGGGCGGCTGGAGCCGACGTCCGTGAGTGAACAGACACCGGGCCGCCGCGCCGGGCGAGTGATGCTGATACTCGCCTGGGGCGCCGGCCTGCTGCTGGCCACGCACTTCTTCGGTAACTGGGAAGATCGCCAGCGCAACCCGAACCACACGCCGCAGTCGGTGCATGGCGATGGTTTCGTCGAGGTGAGCCTGGCCAGTAGTCGTCAGGGTCATTACCTGGTCAATGGTCAGATCGATGGACATGACGTGACCTTTCTGCTCGACACCGGCGCCACCCAGGTTGCTATACCCAGCGCGGTGGCCGAACGTCTCGGCCTGCAACGCGGCGCCCCGATCATCATCAGCACGGCCAACGGCCGCGCTACCGGGCATCGTACACGCCTGGACAGCCTGCGCCTGGGCGATATCGAACTGCGTGACGTCGCCGCATTGATTGCCCCAGGCATGGACGGCGACGATGTGCTGCTGGGCATGAGTGCCCTGAAACAACTCGAATTCAGTCAGAAGGGCGGCACCCTGGTGCTGCGCCAATCAACCTTGCAATGAGGCCCGCATGAGCGAATCCCTCGATTTGAGCCTGGAAGGCGTTGAACGCCGTTCACTCGCCGATTTCACCGAGCAGGCTTATCTCAACTACTCCATGTACGTGATCATGGACCGTGCCCTGCCGCATATCGGCGACGGCCTGAAACCCGTGCAACGACGCATCATCTATGCCATGAGCGAACTGGGCCTGGATGCCGACTCCAAGCACAAGAAGTCCGCGCGTACCGTCGGTGACGTACTCGGCAAGTTTCACCCGCACGGCGACAGCGCCTGCTACGAAGCCATGGTGCTGATGGCGCAACCGTTCAGCTACCGCTACACCCTGGTCGACGGCCAGGGCAACTGGGGTGCACCGGACGATCCCAAGTCCTTCGCCGCCATGCGTTACACCGAGGCGCGCCTGTCGCGCTATTCGGAAGTGCTGCTGAGCGAACTCGGCCAAGGCACTGTCGACTGGGTGCCCAACTTCGACGGCACCATGAACGAACCGGCGACCCTGCCGGCGCGCTTGCCCAACCTGCTGCTCAACGGCACCACCGGCATCGCCGTGGGCATGGCCACCGACGTGCCGCCGCACAACCTGCGCGAAGTCGCGGCGGCCTGCGTGCGCTTGCTGGATGAGCCCAGCGCCACGGTCGAGCAGCTTTGCGAGCATATCCAGGGTCCGGACTTCCCCACCGAAGCCGAAGTCATCACGCCCAGGGCCGATCTGCAAAAGATCTACGAGACCGGCCGCGGCTCGGTGCGCATGCGCGCCGTCTATCGCCTCGAGGACGGCGACATCGTCGTCACCGCTCTGCCGCATCAGGTCTCCGGGGCCAAGGTGCTGGAGCAGATCGCCGCGCAGATGCAGGCCAAGAAGCTGCCGATGGTCGCCGACCTGCGTGACGAGTCGGATCATGAGAACCCGACCCGCATCGTCATCATCCCGCGCTCCAACCGCGTCGATGCCGACGAACTGATGACCCACCTGTTCGCCACCACCGATCTGGAGTCCAGCTACCGGGTCAACACCAACGTCATCGGCCTCGACGGCAAGCCACAGGTCAAGGACCTGCGCACCCTGCTCAGCGAGTGGCTGGTGTACCGCGTCGGCACCGTACGCCGTCGCCTGCAGTTCCGCCTGGACAAGGTGGAGCGTCGTCTGCACCTGTTGGAAGGCTTGCTGATCGCCTTCCTCAACCTCGACGAAGTCATTCGCATCATCCGCACCGAAGATCAGCCCAAGCCGGTGCTGATGGAGCGCTTTGGTCTCACCGATGTGCAGGCCGACTACATCCTCGATACCCGTCTGCGTCAACTGGCGCGCCTGGAAGAGATGAAGATTCGCGGCGAGCAGGACGAGCTGGCCAAGGAGCGCGAAAAACTGCTGGCCCTGCTGGGCAGCGAAGCCAAGCTGAAGAAGCTGGTACGCAAGGAAATCATCGAGGACGCCGAGAAGTATGGCGATGATCGCCGTTCGCCTATCGTCGCCCGCGCCGAAGCCAAGGCCCTGTCGGAAACCGAGCTGATGCCGACCGAACCGGTCACCGTGGTGCTCTCGGAAAAAGGCTGGGTGCGCTGCGCCAAGGGGCACGACATCGACGCCACCGGTCTCTCCTACAAGGCCGGCGACGGCTTCAAGGCAGCAGCGCCGGGCCGCTCGAACCAATACGCGGTCTTTATCGACTCGACAGGCAGGAGTTATTCGCTCGCGGCCCACAGCCTGCCGTCGGCGCGTGGCCAGGGTGAACCACTGACCGGTCGCCTGACACCGCCTCCGGGTGCGACCTTCGAATGCGTGATGCTGCCGGAGGACAGTGCGCTGTACGTGATCGCCTCCGATGCCGGTTACGGTTTCGTGGTCAAGGGCGAGGATCTGCAGGCCAAGAACAAGGCGGGCAAGGCGCTGCTGACCCTGCCCAACGGCGCCAAGGTGGTCACCCCGAAGCCAGTCAGCAATCTGGAAGACAGCTGGTTGGCCGCGGTGACGACAGAAGGTCGTCTGCTGCTGTTCAAGGTCACGGATCTGCCGCAACTGGGCAAAGGCAAGGGCAACAAGATCATCGGCATTCCCGGCGAACGCGTAGCCTCGCGTGAGGAATATCTGACCGATCTGGCCGTACTGCCCAGCGGCGCCAGTTTGGTTTTGCAGGCTGGGAAGCGTACCCTGACACTCAAAGCCGACGACCTCGAGCACTACAAGGGCGAGCGCGGCCGCCGCGGCAACAAGCTGCCGCGAGGCTTCCAGCGTGTCGACCAGCTTCTGGTGGAATAGCGTCGGCAACACGCCTCGTTCTTCCGGGATATCCGCGCTACCAGCCAGCAGCCAAGGCTGGAGTCGTAGCGCGGTTTGAAGGATGATACGCGCCCCGGGTCATGCGCAAATGACCCTCTGCATGATATGGGATCGATGTGCAGCTGCCCCAGAAGCGGCTGTCTGGAATTAATGATGACTGTAGTACGCCCTGTGGCCCTGCTTATGACCGCGCTGCTCGTATTGAGTGGTTGCAGTCTGCTGCAGCAGAAGCCGGTGCCTCTTTACCAACTTGATAGCGGCAGCGCCGTAACACCGACCCAGGACAACGGTGTGACCGTACTGGTCGGTCCGATCAGCGTGGCCGATTATCTGCGCCAGCAAAATCTGCTGCAACGTCAGGCTGATGGCAGCCTGGTAGCCGCGCATGACGCTCGCTGGGCCAGCGGCCTGGCCAACGATATCGACCAGCAGATGCTGCGCCAGCTGGCCTGGCGCCTGGACAGCCAGCGCCTGGTTCTAGCCCCGGCGGCACCTGGCTTCAGTGCCGACGCTCAGGTCATGCTGACCATCACCCGCCTGGATTCCGGCCCGGCCCAACCTGCCGTGCTGGAAGCCCAGTGGCGCCTGCTCGACCGGCGCGGACAACTACGCGACAGCCGGCTGATTCGCTTGGAAGAGGCGCACGGTGGGCCCATGGCCGAACAGGTCAAGGCGCAGAGTATCTTGCTGCAACGCCTGGCTGCTGAACTGGCAGTGGCCATTCAGCCCATCGCTGCGGCCGAGCCTACCCCAGAGCCGCCGCGCAAGAAGCCTCCGGTGGCCAAAGCCCAACCGCAGGAACCCGCCGCTGCCGAGCCGAAGATCCCGGTGGCAGAACCGATCAAGATCGATACGGAAGTCTTCCGTTTCTAAGAAGAAGCCCGCAAATGCGGGCTTTTTCTTGTATGGTGCGCCGCGCGCACCAGCCCTCGGCCGTGGCGCGCGGGCTTACTTGAGCTCGCTGGAACTCTTGCCCAGCAGGCGCCGGGCGATGATCAGCAACTGAATCTGCTGGGTGCCTTCGAAGATGTCGAGAATCTTCGAGTCGCGCGCCCACTTTTCCAGCAACTCATCCTCACCGTAGCCCAGCGCACCGACCAGCTCCACGCACTTGAGCGTCACCTCGCTAGCCACACGCCCGGCCTTGGCCTTGGCGATCGAGGCCTCTTTCGAGTTGGGCAACTTGTTGTCAGCCATCCAGGCGGCCTTCAGCGTCAACAGACGCGCCGCCTCCCATTCCGCTTCCAGACGATACAGTGTGGCCTCGGCATGAGTGACGGTCAGCAGCGGCTTGGCGTAATCAAAGCGGCAGCCCGCACAGATCAGCAACTCACGCGTGCGCTCCAGCGCAGCACGAGCGACACCGACCGCCATGCCTGCAACCAGCGGCCGGGTGTTATCGAAGGTCTCCATGACCCCGGCAAAGCCCTTCTGCACATCGATCTCGGCGTTTCCCAGAAGGTTGGCCGCTGGTACCCGACAATCGCTCAGGCTGATCGAAGCCGTATCGGATGCCTTGATCCCCAGCTTCTTCTCCAGGCGCGTAACCGTCATTCCCGCTGTGCCCTTCTCCACCACGAAGGACTTGATCGCCGCACGCCCCAGGCTTTTATCCAGCGTGGCCCAGATCACCACGGCATCGGCACGCTCACCGGAGGTGACGAAGATCTTCTCGCCGTTGAGGATGTAGTGATCACCGTCGCGCACCGCCGTGGTGCGGATCGCCGCTGAATCAGAGCCGCAACCGGGCTCGGTAATGGCCATGGCCGCCCAGGCCCCAGCGAAACGCGCCAGTTGCTCGTCATTGGCCACCGCCGCGATGGCTGCATTGCCCAGCCCCTGCCGTGGCATGGCCAGAAGCAGGCCGACATCACCCCAGCACAGCTCCATCACGCCAAGCAGCGCTGCCATGTTGCCAGCATTCTTGTTGCCTGCCCGCTGCTCGCATGCAGCCCCGCGCTTGCTGGCCGAGCCGGCGCCGACTGCGTCGGGGGAGCCTTCGTTCATGCCGTCGAGCAACGCAGCGAGCAGATCCAGCTCCTTGGGATAGGCGTGCTCGACCTTGTCATACTTGCGCGAGATCGGCCGAAAGTAGTGCTTGGCCACCTGCTGCGCCTGCTGTTGCAAGCCGTGGAATTTACGTGGGGTTTCCAGGTTCATGGTTGTTCTGCCTGTTCAGAGATGAAGGCCGCCAGCGAGCACCGCCAAGCTGCGCAGGTCGCGATACCAGCGCTCGACCGGGTGCTCCTGAGTAAAACCATGACCACCGAGCAGTTGCACCGCATCGGAACCGATCCTCATCGCCTTATCCACGCACAGCAGACGTGCCAGATAGGCCTCACGGCGCAGCGGCAAACCGACCTCGGCACGGGCGCAGGCACGCCAGAGCAGCAGGCGCATGGCGTCCAGTTCGATGGCGACGTCGGCCACCATGAAGGCTACGCCCTGGCGATGACTGATCGGCTCGCCGAACGCTTGGCGCTCGTTGCAGTACCTCGTCACGTAGTCCAGTGCCGCCTGCGCCGTACCGACTGCAAGGGCGCAGAATGCCAAGGCCGAGTAATCGAGGAAGGCCAGAAAATCGAAGCCATCGCCTGCCAGGCGGCACTCGCTCGACACCTTGACGCCCTTCAGTTGAATACGCGTCAACCCACAAGCCTTGAGCCCCATTCCCGGTTCGGTACGGCGACTGACGCCTTTGCTCGCCGCATCGACGATAAATAGCGCCGGGCCATCAGTTGCCTGGGCGCTTACGATCAATCGACTGGCAGCCAGACCAGCGATGACCAACGCCTTCTCTCCATCGAGCAGATAGTGTTTGCCACGCTTGCGCGCCCGCGTCGCAGGCTGACCAGCATCGGTCAATACGCCAGGCTCAGTTACCGCCAAGGCGAAGGCTGGCGCGCCTTGCTCACTGATGAATGCCGGCAACCAGGCAGCCTGCTGCGCCGAGCTTCCCCAGCGACGAATGCAATTGGCTGCAGACAGCGGCACTAGCAAGGCTGCGGCCAGAGAAAAGTCGCCCTGCGCCAGGCTCTCGGCGATCAGCGCGTTGCTCAGCACGGTGCGCTCCCCGGCAAGACCACCTTGTGCCTCGGCGACACCATAGTGCGCCAGGCCCAGTTGATGTGCCTGATTGAGCAGTGCTGCAGGCACGTGAGCCCGTGCGTCGGCCTCGTGCGCGGCCGGACGCAAAACCTCCAGCGCGAAGCCCTGGAGCATATCCACCAGCATCTGCTGCTCTTCGGTCAGTGACAGGTCAAACAGGTCATCGGTTGCCGCGCGCGGCGTGTTTCTGCTGCCGCCGGCGGCCAGGCGAAAGCTGACACGGCTACCGCTGTAGACGAGTTTCTCGAAAGATTTGCGCACCTTGAGGCGGTCTGGCCAGTCAGCCTGGGCCAGCTTGCTCAGTACGCTCAGGGCCTGGCCCTGCGTATCGACGATCATGGCATCTCGCTCCACGTGAGGGATGCCATCGATGATGCGCTGCCGACTGGCGCACGACTATGACCCTCAAGACGCGGCGCGGCGGCAATCGGGTCAAGCCACGGACAAGCTGAGCAAGGTCTGCGCCTTGCTCAGCCCAGTGTCACTTGCTGCGAATCTTCTCGACGATAGCGGTGGTGGAGCTGTTTTCCACCAGCCCCAGCACACGCACTTCGCCGCCATGGGCCTGGACGATATCGGCACCTACCACCTGATCGATGCCGTAGTCGCCGCCCTTGACCAGCACATCCGGCAGTACCTGTGCGAGCAGGCGCTCGGGCGTGTCTTCACCGAAGCTCACCACCCAATCAACCGCACCGAGACCGGCGAGCACGGCCATGCGTCGGTCGACGGCATTGATCGGACGCCCAGGACCTTTCAGACGGCTGACAGAGGCATCGTCGTTGATCGCCACGATCAGGCGGTCACCCTGCGCACGAGCCTGTTCCAGATAGGTCACGTGGCCAGCGTGAAGAATGTCGAAGCAGCCATTGGTGAAAACGATCTTCTCGCCATGCGCGCGAGCGTCCTCGATAGCGATCAGCAACTGATCCAGGCTCAGTACGCCACGCTCGGAGCCTTCTTCGCGCTGCACAGCGCGGCGCAGTTCGGGTGCGCTGATCGCTGCAGTGCCCAACTTGCCGACGACGATGCCGGCAGCCAGGTTGGCCAGAGCCACCGCCAGCGGCAACTCCTCACCAGCAGCGATGGACGCTGCAAGGGTGGAAATGACCGTATCGCCTGCACCGGTAACGTCGAATACTTCGCGGGCACGAGCAGGCAGATGCAACGGTGCATGCTCCGGACGCAGCAGGGTCATGCCGTGCTCGCCGCGGGTCACCAGCAGCGCGCCCAGCTCCAGTTCGCGCATCAGCGTGGCCCCCTTGCTGACCAGCTCGGCCTCATCGGCGCAACCACCCACGATGAGTTCGAATTCGTGCAGATTGGGAGTGATCAGGCTGGCTCCACGGTAGATGGAGAAGTCCTTGCCCTTGGGATCGGCCAGCACCGCAATACCCTTCTTTCGCGCCGACTGGATCAGCACCTGATGATTCTGCAACGCACCCTTGCCATAGTCCGACAGCACCAACACCTTGATCCCATCGAGTAACGTATCGACCTCACGCGCCAGGGCTGCGGTATCGGTGTTGAAAGGCTCTTCGAAATCCATGCGCAGCAGTTGCTGGTGACGGCTCATCACCCGCAACTTGACGATGGTCGGCTGGCTGTCATGACGCTGAAAATGTGCATCCACACCTGCACCACGCAGGCTGTCGCTCAGGCTTTCAGCGGCTTCATCATTACCGGTCACGCCAACCAGCAAGGCTCGCGCGCCGAGCGCGGCGATATTCAGAGCCACGTTGGCAGCACCACCGGGACGATCCTCGATCTGGTCGACACGCACCACCGGCACCGGCGCCTCCGGAGAAATCCGCGAGGTGCCGCCATGCCAATAGCGATCGAGCATCACGTCGCCCACCACCAGGACGGCGGCTTGATCGTAACGGGGCATGGTCAACTTCATGTGAACTCCGGGGGCCTTAGTCTTGGCGGGCTCGTAGTTTATCAGGCGATATCCAAGGGCGCGCCTTCATCGAGCCCCATGGAATGCAAACGTGCATAGAAACCGTTTTGGGCCAGCAACTGGTCGTGAGTACCGCGCTCGACGATGCGCCCCTGATCCATCACCAGAATCATATCGGCCTTCTCGATGGTCGACAGACGATGTGCAATCACCAACGTGGTTCGGCCTTCCATGACCCGATCCAGAGCGGCCTGGATATGCCGCTCGGACTCAGTGTCAAGGGCCGAGGTCGCTTCATCCAGCACCAGGATCGGTGCGTCCTTGAGCAACGCCCGCGCAATTGCCAAGCGCTGGCGCTGGCCACCAGACAGCAGCACGCCGTTTTCGCCAACCTCGGTATCCAGCCCCTGCGGCAGTTTGTCGATGAACTCCTTGGCGTAGGCCGCTTCGACCGCCTGCTCAATCGCTTCACGCGGAGCATCGGCCAGGTCGCCATAAGCAATATTGCTGGCCACACTGTCGTTGAACAGGGTGACCTGCTGCGTAACCAGGGCAATATGACGCCGCAGATTACGCAATTTGTATTGCTCGACGTCTACCCCATCCAACAGGATCTGACCCGTTTCGTGATGGTAGAAACGAGGAATCAGGTTGGCCAGGGTCGATTTTCCGCTACCGGAACGCCCGACCAATGCCACCATCTGCCCAGGCTCGGCCGTGAAATTGATATCACTGAGCACAGGCTTTTCCGTGTCCGGATACTGGAAGCTCAGGTTGCGTACTTCCAAACGACCGCTGACGCGCTCGCGCTCTACCGTTCCCTGATCGACTTCGGGCACCTCATCCAGCTGCTCGAAGATGCTCTCGGCACCGGCAATACCCTTTTGAATCGTCGAGCTGACCTCGGACAGCTGGCGAATGGGTTTGGGCAGGAGCCCCGCAGCGGTGATATAGGCCACCAAGTCACCGGCCGTAGCATCGCCACGCAGCAGCAAAACGAGGAACATCAACACGGCCATCGCACTGTAGATCACCAGTTGCAGCATCGGCGTGTACACCGCTCCGGTCTTGGTCATGCGCAGCTGTTTCTCGGTATTGTCCTGGCTGGCAGCGGCAAAGCGCCGGGATTCGTAGGTCTCCCCGCCAAAACTGCGCACCACTCGGTAACCCTGGATCGTTTCCGACGCAACGTGGGTAACATCGCCCATCGCCACCTGAATCTTCTTGCTCTGCTTGCGAAATTTCTTGCTGGCACTGCTCACCATCAATGCGATCAGCGGCAGGATTGCCAGCATTACCAGAGTCAGTTGCCAGTTCATCCACAGCAGGTAGGCGAACAGGAAGATGACTGTCAGCCCTTCACGGATAACCACCTTGATTGCATCCGTCGCAGCGCCTGTGACCATCGTCACGTTGAAGGTGATGCGCGAGATCAGGTGACCGGAGTTGTGGCTATCGAAATAGCGATTTGGCAACACCATGAGGCTGTTGAACAGCGCGATACGCAAGTCGTGAACCAGGCCCAGCGAGACCCTGGCCAGGAAATAGTTACCCAGGAAGGAACCAACACCCTGCCAGGCGGCGATCAGGACGATGAGCAGGGGCACCGTCTGCAGTAGTTGCAGATCGCGCAGGTAGGGCACCGTGGGAAACAGCACGACATCAGGGTTGGACAGGCCATCCACGAAGTACTTGAGGATGCCCGCCAGCATTGGTTGGGTGGAAGCAAAAATGACGTAACCCAGGATGCTGATCAGGAACATGCCTATATAGGGCCTGACATATCCGAGTAGCCGAAGGTAGATTTTCAGGCTGCTAGATGGGCTTGCAGTGGTGTGCTTGTCGGTCATGCGCTCACACTTCGACTTGGCCGAAAAAGCGCGAATTCTAGCACAGATGCAGCCTCCCCCCCCGAGGATGCATTAAGATGCCGCCCATTCGAAAATCAGCCACCGGTTTCAAACGTGCAGACATCACTCCCTCCCACACGCCCCATGCCCTTGCGTATCAGCAACTTCATTTCCAGCTACTGGCTGGTGGCGGGCTACCTGGTGTTGTTGAGCGGCCTATTCTGGTCCGCGAACGGTAGCCAGTACACGAAGTTGTTCTACGCACTGCTCGCCGCCCCCGCCCTGATCGCACTACTGCTCTCACCAAAAGTCTTCATGCAGTTGCTCAAGGAACCCATCACGCTGGCCTATTTGGCATTCGCGACCTGGTTGCTGCTGAGCCTTTCGTGGACCCAAGCAGACACCAGCCTGAGCGGCCTGGCCAAGCGGCCACTGTACGTATTCATGATCTTTGCGGCCTGCACCCTGATCGCCTGCAAGGATCAGCGTCTGCTGCTCTCCGTACTGAGAGTCGGGGCGCTATTGGCCGTAGGCGCGGCCGTCATCAACCTGTGCATCTATGCCAACGCCTATCCATCCGAACAACGACTGATTGGAACCGGAGCACTCAGCAACCCGCTGCTGACGTCCCATGTGCTGGGCTTCTTCTGCACCTACTGGCTGGCTGCCTGGCTCGCGCAGAGCGAGCACCGTGACTGGCTACCGGTTTTCTGTGCCATCCCACTGCTGATTGCACTTCTTGCCACCGGCTCCCGCACCCCGCTCCTGGCGCTGACCCTGACCAGCCTGTGGATGCTGGTGATGACACCTCGCCGAGGGGCCTACCTGATAGGTGCACTGATCGCCCTGGCCATCGCGACCTTTGTAGCGATGCCGGAGATATTCCTGGAACGCGGACTTTCCTTCCGGCCTCAACTCTGGGCTGACGCCGTTTCCCAGGCGGCCGCGAAGCCGTGGTTAGGATATGGCTACGACAGTAAGTTCATCTTCGATATCCCGGAAATCGGTCGCCTTCTGAGTGACCCGCATAATGTAGAACTGGCCGTGCTACTGGAACTCGGCGCCATCGGACTCATCCTATGGCTGGTGATGTACGGCGCCGCCTTGTTCCGTTGCCTGCAACAGAGAAGACACGCCGGTTTTCAGATCGCATCGGCACTGCTCGTCTACGGTATCGCTGCCGGCCTTACCGAGGGCAGCTCCTACCTCTCCAGGCCCAACGAAAGCTGGTTCCTGATCTGGATTCCACTGTCACTGGTAGCAGCACTTTCCATCCAGCAGCGCCAACTGGACAACCGATGAGAACAATCAGCACCTTGCAGCTCGATGCGCTCCTGCAGAACGCCACCCCGATAGAAATCGATGGATTCGGGCTGAAGGTCGCACGCTTGTCGGACGGCAATTTCCTGAAGTTCTACCGGCGCAAGCGCCTGCTGTCGTCGGCGCTCTGGATCCTGCCGAGCGAGCGCTTCGCCAGCAACGTGCAGCGCCTGAAAGAGCTGGGCGTCGCCTGCCCGGATGTCGTGGAGCTGCTGTTCATTCCTGACAGGCAATTGAATGCCGTGCTCTACCGGCCGCTGCCAGGGGACACACTGCGCAACCACTGGCGACGAATCGATGCTGAACAGCGCTCAATCGAAGTTCGTCAATTCGGAGCGTTTCTCGCCCATTTGCACCAGTCAGGTGTCTACTTCCGCTCCCTGCACCTGGGCAATGTCCTGCGCTTACCAGACGGCACACTAGGGCTGATCGACCTGTCAGACATGAAGGTTGGAAGCCACCCGCTCAATGCCGGCAAGCGCAAGCGCAATATTCAGCACATTCTGCGCTACCCGGAAGACACCGCGTGGCTCACACAGCAGCATCGGCAGGATTGGGTAGCGGGTTATGCCCAGAATTGCAGCAGCAGGCACGCGATGAGCTTCGAACGTGCGTTGAACAAGACCTACCCACCTCTTCCCTGATTCGCCCGACCTCAGGGCATCATCAGGCGAAAAATCGCGCGAGCCGTCTTCAGATTGCGGTACTTCATCGGCAGTTGCGCCAACAGCTCACGAGCCAACGGCTTGTCATCGCGCGCACACTTGAGCAGCATCGAATTGATGAAGGCCGCGCACACCTTTGGATAGTCCGGGTGATCGGCAAAATGCCCATAGGTGCTCAGCACCGCGTCCACCATCATGCGCCGGTTCTTGTAGGTGTTGGTTTCGTGCACGCGGTACTGCGCCAGCACATCGGGCAACACGTCGATAAAGTACCCGGCACGGGCAATCTTCAACTCGATCAACAAGTCCTCCAGGCGGATACTCGGATCGAAGCCCCCGACAGCCTCCAACGCCTCGCGCCGAAACAGCAGGGTTGGTGCCGGAGCCCCCACTTTTTTGGCGCAGAACAGATCTTCGAAATCCAGGCGGCGCAACCCTCGTCCGCGCTCACGCTGGGGCAGTGCAGCACCTTTAGCATCGATGGGCTGGATATTGCCCGCACAGATACCCACCTCAGGCTTGCCTTGCAGGTAGGCCACCTGAATCGCGATGCGCTCTGGGCACATGATGTCATCGGAGCCAAAGGGAGCGATCAGACTGCCATGGGAACGGGCAATGCAATCGTTCAGCGTCGCGGCCAGCCCTTTGTTCTCCTGAACGACGAAGTCGAAGCCATGCTTCGCTTGCAAAGTGCGAATCCGCTCGACGCTATCATCGCTGGACCCATCGTCGACAACCAACAGCTCCAGATTCGCATAGCTTTGCGCCAGCACACTCTCGATACTGGCCTCGATGTAGGGCGCATGGTTGTACGAAGAAATTACAACACTCACCAGCGGCTGCTGGTCTACCTCAATCATCACGAATACCGTCCATGGCCAACGCCGCCGTCAACAGCCCACGATAGTGCCGGCGAAAATCTTCAATGTCATGGGCACGACGCAGATAGTCATAGGCACGTTCACCCTCTGCAACGCGTGCCTGCTGTGTCATGTCGAGCACTTCCAATAGACGCTCGGCCAGTACCGTGCCCTGCCCGGAGGGGAACAGGCGTCCACCGCAGTCCTCGAGAATCGATTTCAGGCTGGGGATATCAGAGCCGATGACCGGAAGCCGCCCACTCATGCCCTCCAGCAGTGCCAACGGTAGCCCTTCGCTCAAGGACGGCATGACAAAGGCATCGAAGGCCTGTACGTACTGCAGCGCATCCTCACGTTCGCCCAGCAGATGCACCACCTGCCCCAATCCCCGCTGCGCGATCATCTGTTCGAGTTCGTCGCGGGAACGGCCCTCACCGATGATCGCCAGTCGAGCCTGTGGATGGCGGGCATGCACCTCGACAAAGGCCTCGATCAGATGTACGTGCCCCTTGACCGGCACCAACCGACCAATAGCCCCGAAAACGAACGGCTCCTGGGCAAGCCCCAGCAACTCACGGGCTTGAGCCTTGGGGTGCTGCAACGCTTCGGCCCGATCAATATCAATTGCATTGTTGATCTGCACCGTGTTGGAGGCATTAAAACCGGCACCGCATCCAACCAAATAATCACGCACCGCCCGCGATACACCGACAATGCGCCAGTTCTTCTTGAGCAGCCGGCGTGCCTCCCAGCGCCGGTAGGCACGATCAAAGTCACCGATACCGTGCTGCACACCAATACACAGGGAAATGGGCAGGATCCAATTAAGCAGCATCAGCATGTTCATCGGTTTGAAACGATGGGCGATCACTACATCGAAGCGCTCCGCCCGAATCAGCCGATAAAGTTGCCAGAGCGCTCGCAGCCGCAAACCTTTCAGGTCTGACTGACTGAAGTCCAGGTACAGGGAATGGGCTGCTCGACTTTCGGGCTCGCCCGGCCCCGGACGGCCACGCAAGAACAGGGTGGTGACCTCGAAACGATCCGCGGGAAGCCCCTGAATAACCTGCTCAGCCAAATCGGACGCGTTGACGTTGTAGCGATTCTGCATTTGCAGAACCTTGATCTTCCGGCTCATACGCCCTTCCCAAGCCACAGGCGAACAGCCTTGCGCATATACGACCCTTTGAATAGCACACGCCAGTCACAACGGAAGGCGGCACTGAAATACTGTTTGGCGGCGTCTGCATCACCCGCCAGGTAGGCACTGCGAAACAGCGACAAGCTGCGCTGCACGTAAAACTCGGGCTTCAATCCCTGAAAACGCTGATCCAGGCGACGGGGAGAAAACACCTCATCGACCAGCGCCAATCCACCGGCCTTGGCGTGGCTGAACTGGTGCCGCAGGCTATCATCGTGCTTGTGAACCAGCGCCAAGGGGCAAGCGATCAACGAGCAGGGGTAGTTGGCCAACGCCTGGGCAAACACCGGGATATCTTCAGCGCTGCGAAACTGCTCGGGATAGTCGCCTCGCTCGAACACCTCGCGATGCATGACGCAGGCGCCGTTAGACAGCGCCAGGCGCTTGTCCAGCAGGTAGGCGCGCAGCCGCTGCACCGGGTCGTCGGGAAGCTGCTCGGGAAGGTGCTCACGGCGCTTGCCGTCAGGCCAAACCCCGATGTGCCCACCGATAGCCATCCGCGTCTGGGGATGCGTTTGCAAATGCTGCAGGACCGTTTCTATCGCACCGGCGGCCAGTTCGTCATCAGCATCCAGAAAAATCAGGTACTGCCCCTGTGCTTCGCGAATACCGCGATTACGCACGGAGGAAAGCCCACCGTTTTCCTTGCGTATCGCCCGAAAACCATTCGAATGGGTTTCCAGCAATCCACTGACGACCTGAGGTGTTTCGTCCGTCGAGCCATCATCGATGACAATCAACTCAGCTGCGGCATCGTTGAGCTGAACAAGCACTGACTCTACTGCACGCGGCAATGTCGCCGCATAGTTGTAGGCAGGTATTACCACCGAAACTTTGATGCCTAGGCTGTCACCCGCAATGCCCATCAAACGCTTACCTCATTCTTGGCAACCAATCTTTCGAACGCCCGCTCTACCCGCCCTACGCTGAGGGAATATATCCAGGCATCTCTCATCGCCCCGATAGAAACAGAAGGGCCTACCACTGCATTGTGTCCCCAGCCCGGCCGCCAGCAGAAACCGTCCCGACGCTTGCGGTACACCGTCAACACCGGCACACCAAGGCGGCCGCCAGGTGCCCGACACCCGAATCGCTGCCGATTATATAGCCAGACTCATAAAGATAAGCCGCCAGTTCACGGACGTTGGAAAAGTGAGGAATCAGAAACGCATCCCCCTAGCGTTCGCTCCATTCGGCCCGCTCCTTCGGAGAAAGGACGAACTGCGGGTCATAGCCCTGCCCCTTGAGGCGATGGGCAAGACGCAGGTACTAGCGGGCCGGCCAGTTTTTCTTCCCGTTGTAGGAGGTCGGATACAGCATGACACGCTGAGGATGACGGCGCGCGACGGGTCCTCGGGAATCACGAACCCCGGATCGCATGACGCCTGCTCGAGGTCCAGCGTGGTCCGGCAGAACGCCACGGCCTGATTGACCATGGTCACGCAAGGGTCATCGATCACCCGCAGCAGGCCAGCGCAGCCAGAGAGCGGCCGCGGGAGCCGGCCCGCGCCAGGTTATTGGCCACGACCAGGTAAATCAGGCTATCGCCCAACCCCAGAGAAGGCACTAATGCGATATGACAGTCGGAGCGACTGATCCGCGTTCCTTCGCGTTCCTGCAAAATCCCTTTATGCGTCTCGACAGTCATCGACTACCTACTCTTTCACGACAAGAATATCTTCCATGATCAGGTACTGCAGGTCGGAGCCGTAGAACATGTTCAGCGCGTCGGTCGGCGAGCAGATCATCGGTTCACCGCGACGGTTGAGCGAGGTATTCAGCGACACGCCGTTGCCGGTGAGTTTCTCCAACTCGAGCATCAGGTCGTACCAGCGCGGGTTGTATTCACGCTCGAGCACCTGGGCGCGGGAGGTACCGTCTTCGTGGACGACTTCGCTGACGCGCTCCTTCCACTCCTCGTTGACCTCGAAGGTAAAGGTCATGAACGGGCTCGGGTGATCGACCTTGAGCATCTGCGCAGCAACGGTATCGAGCATGGACGGGCAGAAAGGTCTCCAGCGCTCACGGAACTTGATCTGCTCGTTGATGCGATCGGCGACGCCAGGGATGCTCGGGCAGCCAATGATGGAACGACCACCGAGTGCGCGTGGGCCGAACTCCATACGGCCCTGAAACCAGGCCACCGGGTTGCCATCGACCATGATCTTGGCGATGCGCTGCGGCATGTCGTCGATCTTCTGCCACTTCGGTGCGTTCGGGTGGCGAGCGCAGGCGGCAATGATGTCTTCGTTGCTGTAGGCAGGACCGAGATAGACGTGCTCCATCTTCTCCACCGGCACGCCACGCTGGTGCGAGACATAGGCAGCAGCGCCAACCGAAGTACCAGCGTCGCCAGAAGCCGGCTGCACGAACAGCTCCTTCACCTCGGGACGGGCGATGATCTTCTGGTTGAGCTTGACGTTCAGCGCACAGCCACCAGCGAAGGCGATCTTGCCGGTCTCGCGGATGATGTCGCCCAGGTAGTAGTCCATCATCTCCAGCGCCAGCTTCTCGAACAGCGCTTGCATGCTGGCGGCGTAGTGGATGTAGGGATCGTCGGCGATATCGCCCTCGCGCTTCGGACCCAGCCACTCGATCAGCTTGGGCGAGAAGTAGAATCCCTTGCCCTTTTCCTTGTAGCGACGCAGGCCGATGACGTTGGCGTAGTCGGTGTTGATGATCAGCTCGCCGTTCTCGAACTTGGCCAGACGCGAGAAATCGTACTTGCTGGCGTCGCCATAAGGCGCCATGCCCATGACCTTGAACTCGCCGTCGAGCATCTCGAAACCGAGGAATTCGGTGATAGCACCGTACAGACCGCCAAGCGAGTCCGGGTCGAAGAACTCCTTGATCTTGTGGATCTTGCCGTTCTCGCCGTAGCCGAAGAAGGTAGTGGCGTACTCACCTTTGCCGTCGATGCCGAGGATCGCGGTCTTCTCCTTGAAGCCCGAGCAATGGTAAGCGCTGGCGGCGTGGGCCAGGTGGTGCTCGACCGGTTCGATCTTGACCTTCTTGGCATCGAAACCCAGCTGCTCCAGGCACCAGACGATCTTCTTGCGGTAACGCTTGTAACGGCGGTTACCCATGAGCAGCGCGTCTAGCGCACGATCCGGCGCATACCAGTAACGCTTGGCGTAATGCCAACGCGCCTTGCCGAACAGACTGATGGGCGCAAAGGGAATAGCGACCACATCGACGTCGGACGGCTTGATACCGGCCTGCTCCAGGCAGAACTTGGCGGACTCGTAGGGCATGCGGTTCTTCGCATGCTTGTCACGCACGAAGCGCTCTTCTTCGGCGGCAGCAACAAGCTTGCCGTCGATGTATAGCGCGGCGGATGGATCATGGCTCAGGGCGCCGGAAAGGCCGAGGATCGTCAATGCCAAGGATAAAGCCTCTTAAAAAAGCGGCTGCAGGCTTCAAGCGGCAAGCTTCAAGCAACAGCGTTCGTTATTCAGTCGCCCCGGTCGGGCACATTTACTGCCTTAACTGTTCGGTTTTGCCACCACCGATGGAAGGCGCTCGTCCAGAACCTGGTATAGCGTACTGTCCTGCGGCCAGTTACGCAGGAAACGCGCCCGATCCTTCGCATAGGCGGGTGCGAAGCTACCGGCTCGACGGTGCTGCTGCATGGCGTCCAGGTCGATCAACATCCAGCGCCCATCCTGCCACAGGATATTGCTGCCTTTGAGATCCCCATGACTGATGCGCTCGCGCAGCAGCGCCGCAAACAGGTCATCCAGTGCCCGCAGTTCCGCTTCGGCTGGTAACTCGCCAGGCGCGCAGGACGCGAAACGAGTAATTATATCCACACCCGATGCGTGTTCGGTAACAAGATAGGACCGGCGCCTGAGCCACAGGGTACGGCACTCGAGCACGGCAAGCGGTTTGGGCGTTGCGATGCCGAGAAAAACCAGGCGATTGCCCTCGCACCAGCTGTGCCAGGCGCGGCTCGGACGCCAGAAGCGTTTGAGCCAATGCAGCATGCCCTTGATGTTGTAGCGTTTGATGACCAATTGCCTGGCACCCTGATCGACTCGCGCGACGGTAGACGAACCACCCCGTTTGAGGGACTGCCCAGCCGCGATAGCGGCGTCAGGGTCAGCCAGTAATCGCGCCAGCAAGGCATCTTCCTCGCGCCGGACCACCTGCAAGCGCGAGGCACCGCGCCATGCGCAAAACGCCGAACAATCGCGACCGAGCTTGCCCATGAACTGGTGCAACCGCGAACCACGGGCCTTGGCTACCGCCTTGAGCAGAGCCTCGAGCGGCAGCGCGTGCTCGCCATTGACCAGCAGGTAATGCACCAGCAGCTCCTCGATGAATGGATCGAGAGCACTCGGGAATTGAGCGAAGAACACACCCAGATTGACCAGCACCCTGTCTCGCGACAGAGGTTGGCCCGGAGTCTCGGCACGCACGCCGCCACCGTCGATCAGATACAGGCTGCCGTTTTGACGCAGCAGGTTGTCCAGGTGCAGATCCTCTTGCCACAGACCTTGCCGGTGTAGCCCTGCAATGGCTGCCAGCGCCTCACCCAACACCTGCTGCCGAGCGTCGTCCAGCCACGCCAGATGAGCCACCGCCTGCCAGGCATCTCCGAGGCTTTCGGCATCGTCGAGGAACTCGAACAGCAGCCAACCGCCCCCTCCTGGCGTCGAACCGTGGACAAGCAACTCGGGCGTCTTCAGCCCCTGCTCAGCCAGTAGCTGAACGCCGCGCAGTTCGCGGACGAAATGCCGTTCGGCCTTATCGCCGACCAGCAGCTTGGCCAGCACCTCACGCCCCTGCCACTGCGCCCGACCGACATAACGTTGGCCTGGCAACACCCGCAAAAGGCTGAGCAACTGGATAGATCCCGCACCCTCCAGCTCGATCAGCAGCGGTAGCGCGGGGGTACGTCCGGCATCGACCAGGGAAGCAAGCCTCATGAGCGCCTCGCCTTGTCCTTGAATCGTGCCGTGAGACGTTGCAACCAGTACCCCAACTGACGAGCGTCACCGAGATAGGCGGTCAGGAAACAGGCTACATCGTCATCGCCCCAGGCACTGGCGCGACGCAGCAGGGGTTCCAGATCCTTGACCCGATCACGCTCGCCAAACAACAGGGGCCGGGTCTTTTCCAGGTCGATCAACTGCGCGACGAAACCATCGCCGCTGGGTTGGAGGAAAATATGTTTGGGATAGAAGCAACCATGGACCTGGCCCTGGCCATGTACGCACCGGGCCAGCACCCCGCAGGCACTGGCGATGGCATGGCGTTTCACGGCGGCCAGTTGCGACCAGTTCGGCAGGTAGCTGTCCAGATCCCGCCAACCATCCAGGGCTCGGGTCAGCAGGACGGCGCGGCGCTCGCCGCCAATGCGTCGTTCGGCATAGAACGCCGAACGCATCGCCGGAATGCCCAGGCGCTGATAGCGGCAGGTATTGCGAAACTCCCGCGCCAGGGTCGGCTCACCCAACGGACGATGCAAGCTACGGGTCAGGTAATTGCTCTGGCGCTTGAGGTAGTAGCCGGTGCCATCGAGGTCGAGCCGGTACACCGTGCTCCAACCACCGCGAGAAGCGGTGTTGGGCTCGTCCACGGCAAACAGTTGCAGTGCCCACAATGCCTCGAAACTGTCCAGGCCGTGACGCTCGAGCAGCGTTTTATCCTCGCCCTCGATGAAGTCCTTCATTCTCTTCCCTCGAAGTAGCGCACGATCTGCACGATCCGTCGTTTGTCACTGTCGTTGAGACGATCGCGATCCCGATACTGCAGATAGAAACGCAGGCGCTGGGTGCGCGACAGGTGGTACTTGGCGACCTTGTCCAGGCAAGCGAGATCCTTGACGATCCGGTAGCGCAGGAACGGCCCCCACCAGAAGGTCCCCGCAGGGCAGTCGATGAGGAACAACCGGCGCTGCTCGTCCACCAGAAGGTTGCGCCACTTGAGGTCATTGTGGACAAAGTGATGGTCATGCAGCGTGCGCGTGGCCTTGGCCAACTGGCGGCTGACATCGTCGACCCAGGCCCGGTCATGCAGACGTGCATCGTCCGTGGCCGCCAGGCGTGACATGTCCAACGTATCGACGATCTCCTGAGTGATCAGCGCGCCTCGGGCGAAGGCGCCGACCTTGCGCTCCAGGCCGTAGGCGGCGATGGGCGCAGTGGGAATACCCCAGGCGGCGAAGTGTTTGAGATTCTGCCACTCGGCCTTGACCCGCGGCCGGCCGATGAAACGCCGAACGCCCTTGCCAGCGCCGTGATAGCGCTTGACGTAATAGCGCAGCCCATCGAATTCGACGCGGATCACGTCCGACAGCGGATCACGGGTGATCGCCTCGCCCTGCAGGGAAAACACCGCATCCAGGCTGGCGAAGGCTTTTGCCGCCTGCGGCGTGGCCAGGGCGGTGACGCGCCATTCACTCATGCTTCGCTCCCGGCGCGTACTTGCGTGCATAGCGAACCAGCAGGCGATCGGCCTTGCGTTGCAGCCAGAGCAGCAGCGCCGCCTCCTCCCGCAGGATCTGCCGCAACGGCCGCTCATTGCCTGCAGCTGCGAAATAACTGTTGAGAAAACGCAGCTTGTCACGCCGGGTCAGGCCGATATGCAGCGCCGAAAAATACAGGGCGGCCAGATCCTTGTCGCGCCAGCGCCTTGGCGTGGCACTGCGCACCTGGGCGCGGTGCAGATCGATCACCGACAGGCGCAGGTCACTGGCCTGGATCGGCCGGTCAGTGTGCAGCAGGAAGTGGCAGATATAACAGTCGCGGTGGTTGACCCCGGCGCGGTGCATGTTGCCGGTCATCTGCGCCACCTCGCAGATCAGCGCCCACTTGAGCGCTGGCTTCGGCGGTTGCTGCGCCCAGTTGAGGCTGAGCTGCTCCAGGTCGACGGTCGGCGCCAGCTCTTCAGTGACGATGAACGAGTGCTGGCGCGCCGGATTGCTGCCACGCTCGCCGTAGGCCACGGCGGTCATGGTCGGCACACCGACCTCGGTCAGACGCTGAATGGCCTGCCATTCTTGCGCGGCTCCCAAAACAGGCGCCTTGGCCGTGAGCAGGTTCTTGGCGATCTCGCCCCAGCCGATGCCACGGTGGATCTTGACGAAGTAACCGCGCCCGTCGACCTCGGTACGCAGGGTGCGGCGCCCCTCCAGCTCACGGTAGACCTGGCCCTGCAGCGCCTCGACAGCCTCGAAGGCATCGCGGCCCGCCCACAGGCTCTTGAAGGGTTCGGCGAGGATCAGGCGCATGGATGCCTCCCCAGCCGGGTATCCGTGCGCACCGATGACACCGTGCTGTCGACCTTGTGGTGCGCACGGCGCACCCTACCCAGGCGACTCATGCGTGCTTCTCCGCGAGGATCACGTCAGCGGCCTTCTTCGGCATCGAATACAGGTCGGCGCTATCGGCATAGACCAGGCCGTTACGGCTCCAGAAAGCGCGGCGCTCGGGGTCAGCCAGCATATCGGCCAACGTGCGGTTGAGATGGTCCTGCTCGAAAGGGCTGGGCAGTACGCGGCCGCAATCGGCGTCGGAAATGTAATGGGCATAGCCGCAGACATCGGTGACCAATACCGGCAAGCCGGATACCAGAGCCTCCAGCAACACGGTGCCGGTGTTCTCGTTATAGGCCGGATGGATCAGCAGATCGGCACCCAGCAGGAAGCGCGGAATGTCGCTGCGCCCCTTGAGGATCTGCACCTGATCGGACAGACCCAGCGCCTTGATCTGCAGCAGGAAGGGCTTGGGATCGTCCTGGCCGATGGCGATCAGACGGGTGCGCTTGCGCAACTCGCGCGACAACGCGGCCAGCGCCTTGAGGCTGCGATCCAGGCCCTTGGTCTTGAAGCCGGAGCCGATCTGCACCAACAGCAGATCATCGTCACTCAGTTTGAACTCGCGGCGGAATTCGGCGCGAATGTCGGCAGCATTGGCGGGTGCCCGGCGATCCTGAGCGATACCCGGCGGCAGCAGGTGGAAGCGCTGCAGCGGGGTCTTGTAGTGTTTGATGAATAGCGGCTGCTGCACCTCGGAGATCATCAGAATCTCGGTCTTCGACTCCGGCGCGAATACCGCGCGTTCGTAATCGGCGAAGTGCTTGTAGCGGCCCCAGCGACGGTAGATCGGGTTGCGCAGGGTCTGCGCCTTGTCCTCGAAACAGCCGTCGGCAGCGTAGTAAACATCCAGGCCCGGCATCTTGTTGAAACCGATCACCCGGTCGACCGGGTCGCGTTTCAAATCAGCTTGCAGCCAGGCGCTGAATTTCTCGTTGCGGCGATGGTTGAACAGCGCACGCACCGGCGCCACGCGCACATCGAAGCCAGCAGGGTTGTCGCCTTCCCAGATCGGCGTGTAGACGCGAATGGCATGGCCACGCGCCTGGCATTCGAGGGCGATGCGCATGAAGTCGCGCTGCAGCCCGCCGAAGGGGAAGTATTTATAGAGAACGAAGGCCAGTTGCATAGCCGCTCCTTAAAGAGTGCCGGGAGGCGCGAGCAGCAGCGCTTCCAGTTCCAGGCCGACGCGCTCGGCACCGAGGCCGTCGAAACAGGGCTTGTCACGATCACCGCTGCCGGCGCCCGGCCCACTGGCGCACAGGTGAACCTGACTATGACCGTAGGCGCCCACCTTGCCGGGCAGCGTCGGGCCATAAAGAGAAATATTGGGTACGTCCAACGCAGCAGCCAGATGACCGAGCCCGGTGTCGACGGAGACGCAGGCGCTGGCACCGGCGATCACCTTGGCCACGCCGGCCAGGTTCAGCTTCGGCAGCACAGCGGCATGGCTGAGTCCGGCGGCAATGCGTTCGGCACGCGCCTTTTCCGTCTCGTTGCCCCAAGGTAGGCGCACGGCCCAGCCCAGCTCGTCCATGCGCTCTGCCAGCGCACGCCAGTCGGCTTCCGGCCAGTGCTTACTGGCCCAGGTGGTGCCATGCAGGAACACCAGATACGGCTGCGCAGCGGAATCCATCATCGCTGCGCGGCTGAGGCCATAGTCCCCAGTACCGGACGGCAGCGCATAACCCAGCGCCTTGGCGAAGAGTTGGCGTACGCGCTCCAGGGCATGCTGATCCTTGGCCACCGCGTAGCGACGGTCGTAGAAACGACTGGCCAGCGGCTCACGCGCCGAATCACGATCCAGCCCGGCCACCGGCGCCGACACGTAGCGCGTCAGCCAGGCGCTCTTGAGCAGGCCCTGGGCGTCGATCACCAGGTCGTAGCGGGTTTCCCGCAGACGCTGCTTGAAGCGCGCCCACTCACCACTACGCCAGGTGCGCAACGGGTGCTTGCGCCAGCGGCGGATGGCCACCGGAATCACCTGGGAAACTGCCGGATGCCAGGCGGGGATCTCGGCGAAGCCTTCTTCCACCACCCAATCGAAACGAATGCCGGGAATGGCGCGGGCCGCATCGGTCAACGCCGGCAGGGTATGCACCACGTCGCCCAGCGACGAAGTCTTGATGATCAGTACCCGCAAATCAGTCGCCCTCGACCAGGGTCAAGGTTTCGCCGACCAGCCGATCCAGCGCCTCGATCACAGGCCGCGGTTTGAGCTCACGCAGGCAGTTGTAGTGACCAAAACGGCAAGTTCGATCAAAGCAGGGACTGCACTCCAGGCCCAGGCGAACGATCTCGACGCGGTCAGCCAGCGGCGGAGTGAACGCTGGCGAAGTGGAACCATAGACAGCCACCAGCGGACGGTTCAGCGCCGCCGCCACGTGCATCAACCCGGAGTCGTTGGACACCACGGCAGTGGCCGCCGACATCAGGTCGATGGCCTCGGCCAAACTGGTCTGCCCGGACAAGTTGCTGACTTCCTCACGCAACCCCGGGATCAGGCGCATGCGAATGTCCTCGCCGCCGGCATGGTCGTTCTTCGAGCCGAACAGCCAGACCTGCCAACCTTCGCGAATCTTGATCTCGGCCACCTTGGCGTAGTGCTCGGCCGGCCAGCGCTTGGCCTCGCCGAACTCTGCACCGGGACACAGCGCCAGCACCGGGCGGTCCAGTTGCAGTTCGAACTTGACCAGCGCGGCATCACGACTGGTTTCATCGATCACCAGACGTGGCTGCGGATAGGGCTGCGGCAAGGCAGCGCCAGGTTCATAGGCCAGCGCCATGAAGCGCTCGATCATCAGCGGATAGCGGTCTTTGTCCAGCGTACGAATATCGTTGAGCAAGCCATAGCGCATCTCGCCCTTCCAGCCGGTGCGCTTGGGGATGCCGGCGAACCAGGGCACCAGCGCGGACTTGAGCGAGTTGGGCAGCAGGATCGCCTGGTCGTACTGGCCAGCCAGCGATTTGCCAATGCGCCGGCGCGTGGCCAGATCGAGCACACCATGACCCAGTGGCAGACTCAGCGCGGCGCGCACCTCGGGCATGCGCTCGAGAATCGGCCGACTCCAGTCCGGCGCCAGCACGTCGATCTCGCATGCGGGGTGGCGTTGCTTCAGGCACTGGAACAGCGTCTGCGCCATCACCATGTCGCCTACCCAGCTTGGCCCAACGATCAGTATCTTCATATTCTTTCCAGAAACGACCGGGGAGGCTTTCGCCTCCCCGTCGAGCCTTCGAGCAATCGCTTATTTAACCAGCGTACGCCATTCGGCGTGGCCACTGGTTTTGCCGGTGACCAGGTCGAAGTAGGCCTTCTGCAGCTTCTCGGTGACCGGGCCGCGACGACCGGCTCCAATCTTGCGACCATCCACTTCACGAATCGGGGTGACTTCAGCGGCGGTGCCGGTGAAGAAAGCCTCGTCGGCGATGTACACCTCATCGCGGGTGATGCGCTTCTCGACCACCTTGATGCCGTGCTCTTCGGCCAGGGTCAGGATGGTGCTGCGGGTAATGCCGTTGAGGCAGGAGGTCACTTCCGGGGTGTACACCACGCCGTCCTTGACCAGGAAGATGTTCTCGCCCGAGCCTTCGGCCACGTAGCCTTCCGGATCCAGCAGCATGGCCTCGTCGGCACCGCCAGAGATGGCTTCCTGCAGGGCCAGCATCGAGTTGATGTAGTTGCCGTTGGCCTTGGCACGGGTCATGGCGATGTTGACGTGGTGGCGGGTATAGGAGCTGGTGCGCACCTTGATGCCGGCTTCCAGCGCCTCTTCGCCCATGTAGGCACCCCAGTGCCAGGCGGCGACGATCACGTGCACCTTCAGGCCGGAAGCGCGCAGGCCCATGCCTTCACTACCGAAGAACACCATCGGACGCAGGTAGGCACTTTCCAGGCCGTTCTCACGTACAGCGGCGCGCTGCGCCTCGTTGATCTCTTCCTTGCTGAAAGGAATCTGCATATTGAAGATGTGCGCCGAATCGAACAGGCGGTCGGTGTGCGCTTGCAGGCGGAAGATCGCGGTGCCGTCCGGGGTGTTATAGGCACGTACGCCCTCGAACACGCCCATGCCGTAGTGCAGGGTATGGGTCAGCACATGGGTGTTGGCTTCGCGCCACGGCACCAGTTCGCCGTCGTACCAGATCACGCCATCACGGTCGGACATCGACATCTTGCCTGCTCCTCAAATTCGCTTCACGGTTCGATCAGTAGGTGGGGCCTCAAACCCCGTCGTTCAACTCAGTCCCAGCTCACGCCACAGGCGCATCACGGCGCGACGCTCATCCTGGAACTGATCCCCCGGCACCACCCCAGGCTGCTTCTGCAGCGCCTGGCGATGGGCAGCCGAGCGATAGATCTTGTAGACCTCACGCAGCAATGCGGCATCCTCGACGCTCATCAGATCGACCCGCTCCAGGCCTTCCAGAATGCGGATGTTATCGGTGAACTCGAGTAGCTGCGGGTGTTGCCACGACCAGGCCAGAGCCGCGTATTGCACCATAAATTCGATATCGACGATACCACCGGCGTCCTGCTTCAGATCGAAGGAGGACGTGGCCTCGAAGGCATTCGCTGCCGTTCCGGCCGCAGTATTCCTGGTGCCAAGGTTGTCACGCATCTTCGCGCGCATCTCGCTGACCTCGACGCGCAGCGACTCGGTATCGCGCTGGCGACCCAGCACTTCGGCGCGCACGCGAGCGAATTCGCCGGCCAGGCGCGGGCATCCCACCAGTACCCGCGCCCGCACCAGCGCCTGATGCTCCCAGGTCCAGGCCTCGGTCTCCTGATAACGCTGGAAGGCACCCAGCGAGCTGACCAGAAGGCCCGCTGCGCCAGATGGTCGCAGGCGCATATCCACCTCATAGAGCGCACCGGAGGTGGTCTGGGTAGTCAACAGGTGAATGATGCGCTGCCCCAGGCGGGTGAAGAACTGCGCACCGTCGATGGGTTTGGCGCCATCGGTCTCGGCCTGCGGATCGCCGTCATGGATGAACACCAGGTCCAGATCCGAGCCATGGCCGAACTCCAGGCCACCGACCTTGCCATAGCCAATGATGATGAAGTCCGGGTCGCAGGGCGTACCATCGGCACGATGCGGCCGGCCGTGACGCTGCACCGTATGCTGCCAGGCCAGCGCCAGCACCTGATCGAGAATCGCCTCGGCCAGCCAGGTCAGGTAGTCCGATACCTTCATCAAGGGCAGCGTGCCGGCAATTTCCGAAGCGGCCACGCGCAGGCTGTGGGCCAACTTGAAGTGGCGCAGCGCCTCCATCTGCTGCTCCAGATCCTCCTCGGGAATACGGATCAGCCGTTCGCGCAACTCGGCAGCCAGCTCCGGGGCCAGCGGCGGATGGTACAGCCGCCCCTCGTTGAGCAGTTCGTCGAGCAACAGTGGATAGCGAGCGATCTGCTCGGCGATCCATGGGCTACCTGCACAAAGGCTGATCAGGCGCTCCAGCGCGCCTGGGTTTTCGCTCAGCAACACCAGGTAGGCCGAGCGCCGTGCGACCTTTTCTACCAGCGGCAACACCCGCTCCAACACCAGATCCGGCTTGTCATGCTCGACGGTCTGCGTCAGCAGACGCGGAATGAACGCATCCAGACGCTCACGACCGAGGCGCTGCATGGCGCGCACCTGCGGGCCGTTACGCAGATCCCCCAGGCGCCGACAGGCTGCACCAGGCTCGATGAAACCCGCCTCCTGCAACTGCAGCGCGGCAGCCTCATCGTCCAGCGCCCCCTGCCACAACGGCAGCCACTCGGCGCCAACGCAGGCCTCGCCAGCATCCGACTCATCTTCGTCAGGATCGGCGATCACCTGCTGGAAGTGCCATTCGATGCGACCGCGCCAGTGCATCAGGCGCTCATGAAAACTCGCCCAGTCAGCAAAGCCCATGATCGCCGCCACCCGCGCCTGATCCTGCGGGTCGGCCGGCAGCATCTGCGTCTGCCGATCACCGATGCCCTGCAAGGCGTGCTCGGCATAACGCAGGAACTCGTAACCCTCCTTCATTTCCGCGACCACCGGCGGCGGCAGATAGCCCTGCCCTTCCAGCGTGGTCAGCACCTTGAGCAACGGCCGCTGCTGCAGACTGAGATCACGCCCACCATGAATCAGCTGGAAGGCCTGAGCGATGAACTCGACCTCACGAATGCCGCCGGCGCCGAGCTTGATGTTCTCGCTCATACCCTTGCGCCGCACTTCCTGCTGGATCAGCAGCTTCATCGCACGCAGCGCCTCGATGGCGGAAAAATCCAGGTAGCGCCGGTAGACGAAGGGCCGCAGCATCTCCAGCAACTCGGCACCCGCGGCCTGATCACCGCCGACCACGCGCGCCTTGATCATCGCGTAGCGCTCCCAGTCACGGCCCTGATCCTGGTAGTACTGCTCCAACGCATTGAAGCTGAACACCAGCGCACCGCTGGAACCGTAGGGACGCAGGCGCATGTCGGTACGGAACACGAAGCCGTCGACGGTGATCGCATCCAGCGCCTTGATCAGGCGCTGCCCGAGACGGATGAAGAACTCCTGATTATCCAGCGGGCGCTTCACACCCTCGGTCTCGCCACCTTCGGGATAGCCGAAGATCAGGTCGATGTCCGAAGACAGGTTCAGCTCGTGCGCGCCGAGCTTGCCCATGCCGAGGATGACCATGTGTTGCGGCTGGCCACTGCGCCGCCCGACCGGCGTACCGAACTGCGTGCAATGACGCGGGTACAGCCAGTGATAGGCCAGATCGATGCAGGCATCGGCGAGATCGGACAGATCGCGGCAGGTTTCACCAAGCGCCGCCTGGCGGCTGAAGTCGCGCCAGATGATGCGCAGTTGCTGACGATTGCGAAAACGCCGCAGGCAGCGCCCCAGGGCATCCTCATCGGCACACTCGGCCAGTTGCGCCTCCAGTTGCTGGCGCAACTCGCCCGGCGCCAGGCTGCGCTCCAGCTCACCGGACTCGGCAAGCGCAACGAACATCTGCGGATCACGCTGCGCCTGCTCGGCGACGAAATCGCTCAGCGCCGACACCTGCCGCCAGGCAACGCGGCGTTCTTGCGGCCATGCGGCAACAGGTTCAGCCAGCGCCTCATGCTCTGCCAAAGCGGTTTGCAACGACTGTTCGGCGCGTTCGGCCAGGGAGACAAGGGAAGGGGGCAACTCGACCAGCAACGGCAGGCTCATGGTCTATCCTTTTGGCGGACTGCCGGACGCACGGTGCAATCGCCCGCAGCCCCGCACCAGCGGGGCACGCGCGGCCGGCGGTGCCGCGGATTGTAGTTTTACTACGAAAGAATTGTATCCAGAGGGCTGAATCCGTCGTCGAAATGTAGTAAAACTACAAGCGGCCGGTCCTACCCCCGGTAAATCCAAGAATTTCAACTCGCCCGCCCAAAAAGCCGGTGAGACCCAACTGGCCTCCGATTCTGGAAGCCTTTCCGCCCTGGAGCAAGCCATGCAAGACCTCGATCCGATCGAAACCCAGGAATGGCTGGACGCCCTTGAATCCGTCCTCGACCGTGAGGGTGAAGACCGTGCCCATTACCTGATGACCCGTCTGGGCGAGCTGGCCACCCGTAGCGGTGCGCAACTGCCCTACGCGATCACCACGCCTTACCGCAACAGCATCCCGGTAACCCATGAAGCTCGCATGCCCGGCGACCTGTTCATGGAGCGCCGCATCCGCTCGCTGGTGCGCTGGAACGCCCTGGCCATGGTGATGCGCACCAACCTGGACGACCCGGATCTGGGCGGCCACATTTCCAGCTTCGCCTCCTCCGCGACGCTGTATGACATCGGTTTCAACTACTTCTTCCAGGCCCCGACCGACGAACACGGTGGCGACCTGGTGTTCTATCAGGGCCACGCCAGCCCTGGCGTCTACGCCCGCGCCTTCATGGAAGGCCGCATCAGCGAAGACCAGATGAAGAACTTCCGCCGCGAAGTGGATGGCAAAGGTCTGTCGTCCTACCCGCACCCCTGGCTGATGCCGGACTTCTGGCAGTTCCCCACCGTGTCCATGGGCCTCGGCCCGATCCAGGCGATCTACCAGGCCCGCTTCATGAAGTACCTGGAAGCGCGCGGCTTCATCCCGGCCGGCAAGCAGAAGGTCTGGTGCTTCATGGGTGACGGCGAGTGCGACGAGCCGGAATCCCTCGGCGCCATCTCTCTGGCTGGCCGCGAGAAGCTGGACAACCTGATCTTCGTCATCAACTGCAACCTGCAGCGCCTCGACGGCCCGGTGCGCGGTAACGGCAAGATCATCCAGGAACTCGAAGGCGTGTTCCGCGGTGCTCAGTGGAACGTCAACAAGGTGGTCTGGGGTCGCTTCTGGGACCCACTGTTCGCCAAGGACAAGGACGGTGCCCTGCAGCGTCGCATGGACGAAGTGGTCGACGGTGAATACCAGAACTACAAGGCCAAAGACGGCGCCTACGTTCGTGAAAACTTCTTCAATAGCCCGGAGCTCAAGGAGATGGTCAAGGACCTCTCCGACGACGAGATCTGGAAGCTCAACCGTGGCGGCCACGACCCGTACAAGGTCTACGCGGCCTATCACCAGGCCGTGAACCACAGCGGCCAGCCGACCGTGATCCTGGCCAAGACCATCAAGGGCTACGGTACCGGCGCCGGTGAAGCGAAGAACACCGCGCACAACACCAAGAAGGTCGATGTCGACAGCCTGCGTCAGTTCCGCGACCGCTTCGACATCCCGGTCAAGGATGAAGAGCTGGAAAACCTGCCCTTCGTCAAGCCGGAGCCAGGCAGCCCCGAGTACAAGTACCTGCACGAGCGCCGCAACGCGTTGGGTGGCTTCGTACCGCAGCGTCGCCAGCAGAGCTTCAGCATCCCGACACCACCGCTGGATACCCTCAAGGCCATCCTCGACGGCTCGGGCGACCGCGAAATCTCCACCACCATGGCTTTCGTGCGCATCCTCGCGCAGTTGGTCAAGGACAAGGAACTCGGCCAGCGCATCGTCCCGATCATCCCGGACGAAGCCCGTACCTTCGGTATGGAAGGCATGTTCCGCCAGCTCGGCATCTACTCCTCGGTCGGCCAGCTGTACGAGCCGGTCGATAAAGACCAGGTGATGTTCTACAAAGAGGACAAGAAAGGTCAGATCCTCGAGGAAGGCATCAACGAAGCTGGCGCCATGAGTTCCTTCATCGCCGCCGGTACGTCTTACTCCTGCCACAACCAGCCGATGCTGCCGTTCTACATCTTCTACTCGATGTTCGGCTTCCAGCGCATCGGCGACCTGGCCTGGGCCGCTGGCGACAGCCGCACCCGTGGTTTCCTGATCGGCGGTACCGCCGGCCGTACCACCCTCAACGGTGAAGGCCTGCAGCACGAAGACGGTCACAGCCACATGCTGGCAGCGACCATCCCCAACTGCCGCACCTACGACCCGACCTATGGCTACGAGCTCGCCGTGATCATCCGCGAAGGCATTCGCCAGATGACCGAAGAGCAGCAGGACATCTTCTACTACATCACCGTGATGAACGAGTCGTACCAGCAGCCGGCCATGCCGCAAGGCGTGGAAGACGGCATCATCAAGGGCATGTACCTGCTCGAGGAAGACAAGAAGGAAGCCGCGCACCACGTGCAACTGCTGGGTTCCGGCACCATCCTGCGTGAAGTCGTCGAAGCCGCGAAGATCCTGCGTGACGAGTTCAACATCGGCGCCGATGTGTGGAGCGTCACCAGCTTCAACGAACTGCGCCGCGACGGTCTGGCCGTGGAGCGCAGCAACCGCCTGCACCCGGGGCAGAAGCCCAAGCAGACTTACATCGAGCAGTGCCTGAGCGGTCGCAAGGGTCCGGTCATCGCCTCGACCGACTACATGAAGCTGTTCGCCGAGCAGGTTCGTCAGTGGGTTCCGAGCAAGGAATACAAGGTCCTGGGCACCGACGGCTTCGGCCGCAGCGACAGCCGCAAGCAGCTGCGTCACTTCTTCGAAGTGGATCGCAACTGGGTCGTGCTGGCCGCCCTGGAAGCCCTGGTCGACCGTGGCGAAATCGAAGCCAAGGTGCTGGCTGACGCCATCGCCAAGTTCGGTATCAACGCCGACAAAGCCAACCCCCTGGACTGCTAAGGAGCGTAGCGATGAGTGAATTGATTCGCGTACCCGACCTCGGCGGTGAAGGCGAGGTAATTGAACTGCTGGTGAAGGTCGGCGACCGTATCGAAGCCGACCAGAGCGTACTGACCCTGGAGTCCGACAAGGCCTCCATGGAAGTGCCTTCGCCCAAAGCCGGCGTGATCAAGGAAATCAAGGTCAAGATCGGCGACCGCCTGAAGGAAGGCGATGAGCTGCTGGTGCTGGAAGTCGAAGGTGCCGCCGAAGCGGCGCCTGCACCGAAAGCCGAAGCCGCGCCTGCCGAAGCGCCGAAAGCAGCCGCTCCGGCGGCCGCTCCTGCCGCTGCCGCGACCAGCAGCAGCGTGCAGGATGTGCACGTGCCGGATATCGGCACCGACGGCAAGGTCAAGGTCATCGAAGTCATGGTCAAGGTCGGTGACAGCATCGAAGCCGACCAGTCACTGATCACCCTGGAGTCCGACAAGGCCTCCATGGAAATCCCCTCGCCGGCTGCCGGCGTGGTGGAAGAAGTGCTGGTCAAACTGGACGCCGAAGTTGGCACTGGCGACCTGATCCTCAAGCTGCGTACTGCTGGCGGCGCAACCGCCAGTGCTGCACCCGCTCAAGCCGCAGCGCCCGCTGCTGCGTCTGCCGCCGCACCTGCTCCCGCTGCCGCCGCCCCGGCTGCTGCTTCGGTGCAGGACGTGCACGTGCCGGACATTGGCACCGACGGCAAGGTCAAGGTCATTGAGGTCATGGTCAAGGCTGGTGACAGCATCGAAGCCGACCAGTCGCTGATCACCCTGGAGTCCGACAAGGCCTCCATGGAAATCCCCTCGCCGGCTGCCGGCGTGGTGGAAGAAGTACTGGTCAAGCTGGACGCCGAAGTCGGCACCGGCGACCTGATCCTCAAGCTCAAGGTAGCGGGTGCCGCTCCGGCCACTGCGCCGGCGCAAGCCAGTCAGCAAGTGCACCGCGTACCGGAAGGCGCCGCCCCGGAAGTGGCCGCAGAAGTACGCGCTATCGCCTCGCTGTCGGCTGCTGCTGCCGAAGTCGCCAACGCGCCCAAGCGCGATGGTGCCAAGGTGCATGCCGGCCCCGCCGTGCGTCAGCTGGCTCGTGATTTCGGCGTGGAACTGGCGGATATCGCCGGCACCGGTCCGAAAGGCCGCATCCTCAAGGAAGACGTGCAGGTTTACGTCAAGGCGATGATGCACAAGGCCAAGGCTGCACCGCAGGCGACTGCCGCTGCTGCCACCGGCGGCGCCGGCATTCCGCCGATCCCGACCGTGGACTTCAGCAAGTTCGGTGAAATCGAAGAAGTGGCGATGACCCGCCTGATGCAGGTCGGCGCCGCCAACCTGCATCGCAGCTGGCTCAACGTGCCGCACGTGACTCAGTTCGACTCGGCCGACATCACCGACCTGGAAGCCTTCCGCGTCGCGCAGAAGGCCGTGGCCGAGAAGGCTGGCGTCAAGCTGACCGTGCTGCCGCTGCTGCTCAAGGCCTGCGCCCACCTGCTCAAGGAACTGCCGGACTTCAACAGTTCGCTGGCCCCGAGTGGCAAGGCGATCATCCGCAAGAAGTACGTGCACATCGGCTTCGCCGTCGATACGCCGGACGGCCTGCTGGTACCGGTGATCAAGAACGTCGATCAAAAGAGCCTGCTGCAGCTCGCGGCTGAGGCCGCCGCACTGGCGGAAAAGGCGCGCACCAAGAAGCTTTCGGCTGATGACATGCAGGGTGCCTGCTTCACCATCTCCAGCCTCGGTCACATTGGCGGCACCGGCTTCACGCCGATCGTCAACGCGCCGGAAGTGGCGATCCTCGGTGTCAGCAAGGCCACCATGCAGCCGGTGTGGGATGGCAAGGCCTTCCAGCCCAAGCTGATGCTGCCGCTGTCGCTGTCCTACGACCACCGGGTGATCAACGGCGCTGCTGCTGCACGCTTCACTCAGCGCCTGTCGCAGCTGCTGGCCGATATCCGCACCATCCTGCTGTAAATCGTTTCGAGCACGCCACGCTCGCATCCTCAACCCCGCCCATTCAGGCGGGGTTTTTTTTGCATTGCTTCAGCGCGGCGTGATGCCTCTCAGCCCTTCTGCACGTTGCGAATCAGAAAGCTCAGCGCCTTGGCCAACTCACCTGCGCCCTGGTGATCACGCACGATGCTCAGCAGCGGACTGCCATCAGCCGGATTGAACAGCACGCAGCGGATACCGCCGGTCGGACACTCATAGCGGATGAACGGATCGATACCGAATACCGGCACACGCTGATTGCGCACCGAGATGGCGGTACCCTGCGCACCACGACTCTCCTCACGCAGGATAAGCTCACCGGCATTGCCGATATTGAAGCGATACAGCAGGTCCTGCCGCTGCGCCTGGCCAACCTGATAACCAGCGCGTAGGGCGTAGGTTTCCAGCAACGCGTTGCTGTGCGCGAGCAACGCATTGCGCTCGTTGTCGGTCAGATAAAGACGTTTGAGCCCGTCCAGATAAGCTGCCTGCTCGGTGCCCTGCAGCGTCGCCGCGTCATCGGCGTCGGCAACCGCGGGTATGGCCGTAAAAAGTGCTCCGCCAAGCACCATGGCCATGAGTTTTCTTGTCAGTCTCGCTTGCATGATGCACCCTTGCCGAACGCTATAGTGAAGTAGGCCTGAGCCCTAGCCTCCGTCCGTGCCGATGCGCCCTCTGGCAGCAGTGGCCCTGTACTGAGAACGGATGCCTCGCCTGGTCAGCATACTGGAAGCCCGCCGCCCAATGAAAAGCCATCCCGATGCCAGCGCACGCTCGGCAGCCGAGGTTGTGACGCAGTTGCCAGTGCCCTCGCGGCTTGGCATGTTGCGTTTCGAGCGCTTGAACGAGCCAAGCTGGGCACTGCTGTTTCTCGACCCGGCCTGCGAACGCCAGTTGGGTATCAGCGCCAGCGATCTCTGCGCGCTGGTGGATGCCCCCTACGCCAGTTTGATGGAGCCCGAGGCGCGCTATCGCCTGCACGACGCCATCCAGCAGCAATTGCTGCAAGGCCCGCATTACCTGGTGCGCTACACCCTGCATACACCGCAAGGTGCTCTGACCCTGCTGGAGATGGGCGAACCCTTCAAACAGCGCAACCGCCAGTTGCTGCGCGGCTATCTGCTGGTAGCGGACGAAAGCCTTGATCAGTTCGCCCCTGCCGAACAGGAGCTGCACACGCAGAATCAGCAACTGCGCAGCTCGCTGCAGCAATATCAGCGTACCCAGAATGACCACCTGCAACACCTCGCCCGTTCACGCACCCAGCAGCAACTGATCGTGCGCCTGGCGCGCCAGCGCTACACCTCCAGCGACCCACAGCAGGAAGCGGCCGAACTGATCACCCAGGCCGCCTGCGAGGTCTACGGTGTCGCTCGCGCCGGTATCTGGAAGCTGGGCAGCCATCATCTGGACTCCGTGTCGCTTTATCGCCGCGACCTGGACCGCCACGAACAACTACCGTCGATAAACGCGCGGAATTTCCCGCAGTATCTGCAAGCACTGCACAGCGGCCGAGCGATCGACGCGCACGACGCGCAGTGCGATCCTCGCACCTGCGAACTGACTGCAAGCTACCTGCAGCCGCTGGGCATCTGCTCGATGCTCGACGCCAGCATACGCATCGAAGGCGAAGTGGTCGGTGTACTCTGCCTGGAGCATATCGGCGGCACACGAACCTGGCAGGCCGACGAGATCGCCTTCGCCGGTGAGCTTGCCGATCAGTTCGCCCAGGTGCTGATCAACCAGCAGAAACGCAGCGCCACCAGCGCCCTGCATCTGTTCCAGCGCGCCGTCGAACAGAGCGCCAGCGCCTTTCTGCTGGTCGACCGCGACGGCCGGGTGGAGTACGTCAACCCCAGCTTCACCGCCATCACCCTGTACAGCAGCGACGAGGTCTGCGGCCATCGTCTCTCCGAACTGCCCGCCCTGACCAACCTCAGCGACCTGCTGTTCGATGCCAGCTCCAGTCTTGCCGAGCACAGCAGCTGGCAAGGCGAGTTCCGCAGCCGACGCAAGAATCTGGAGCCCTACTGGGGGCATCTGTCGATATCCAAGGTGTATGGCGACGACGGCGAGCTGACCCACTACATCGGCATCTACGAAGACGTCACCGAAGCCAAGCTCGCGCAGCAGCGCATCGAACGCCTGGCCTATACCGACAACCTGACCAACCTGGGCAATCGCCCCTCGTTCATCCGCAGCCTCGAACAACGCTTCGCTCAGCATACGCAGCAGCCACTCGTCCTGCTGCTGGTGGACATCGACAACTTCAAGCGGATCAACGACAGCCTCGGCCACCAGACCGGCGACAAGCTGCTCTCGGCCCTGGCCCGACGCCTGCGCAACAGCCTCGGCGCCAAGGGCACACTGGCACGCTTCGCCAGCAACGAATTCGCCATCCTGCTCGACGGTTGCGACCAGGACAGCGGCCTGCGCGTCGCTCATCAGGTGCTGCAGACCCTGGACAAGCCGCTGTTCGTCGATAACCAACTGATCAGCATCACCGGCTCGCTTGGCCTGGCCCTGGCCCCGGAGCATGGCGACGACCCGCAGACGCTGATGAAGCACGCTGGCCTCGCCCTGCACAAGGCCAAGGCCAACGGCAAGCATCAGGTGCAGCTGTTCACCGAAGAGCTCAACGCCGAGGCCAACTACAAGCTGTTCGTCGAGAACAACCTGCGCAGGGCCTTGACCCAGAGTGAATTGGAGGTCTTCTACCAGCCCAAGCTGTGCCTGAAAAACGGCCAGTTGCTGGGTTTGGAGGCGCTGCTGCGCTGGCACCATCCGGAGAAGGGCATGATCCGCCCTGACCAGTTCATCAGCGTCGCCGAGGAAACCGGCCTGATCATTCCCATTGGCAAATGGGTAGTACGCCAGGCCTGCCGCATGAGCAAGCAGATCGCCGCCATCGGCATGGGCGAACTGCAGGTGGCGATCAATCTGTCGCCCAAGCAGTTCTCCGATCCGGATCTGGTCGGCTCCATCGCCGCCATCCTGCATGAAGAACAGCTCGACCCGCGCCTGCTGGAACTGGAACTGACCGAGAGCCTGCTACTGGAAGCCACCGAGGACACCCGCCACCAGCTCGGCCGCCTCAAGAGCCTGGGCCTGACCCTGGCCATGGACGACTTCGGCACCGGCTATTCCTCGCTCAGCTACCTGAAGAAATTCCCCATCGACGTGATCAAGATCGATCGCAGCTTCATCAAGGATATTCCCGACAACCAGGACGACATGGAGATCACCTCAGCGGTGATTGCCATGGCCCACAACCTCAAGCTCAAGGTGGTCGCAGAAGGTATCGAGACTGGCGCCCAGCTCGGTTTCCTGCGCCGCCAGCAATGCGACGTAGGCCAAGGCTACCTGTTCGACAAGCCGATTCCCGGCCGCGAACTGATCGAAAGCCTGCGCCGCTACCCCTGCCGGCCACAGGCTGACCAACGGACGTAATACGCCGTACTGCGCGTAGTCCACTACCCACCAACTTCCAGGAGACCGTCATGGTTCTGCGTTCCCAGATTCTCGTTAACAAGGATGTCCTGCCAACTGCCGAGCAGGCCTTGCCCGGCCGCCCAGAGGCTATGCCAGTGGCGGATACTCACTATGTCAACGGCAACCCGATCAAAGCGCCCTTCCCCGCCGGCCTGCAACAGGCGGTATTCGGTCTCGGCTGCTTCTGGGGCGCCGAAAGACGCTTCTGGCAACAGCCTGGCGTGTTCAGCACAGCGGTCGGCTATGCCGGTGGCCGCACGCCCAACCCCACCTACGAGGAAGTCTGCTCTGGCCTGACCGGGCACACCGAAGTGGTGCTGGTGGTGTTCGATCCGCAGCAGACCAGCTTCGAAGCGCTGCTCAAAGTGTTCTGGGAAGTGCATAACCCGACGCAGGGCATGCGCCAGGGCAACGATCAGGGCACCCAGTACCGCTCGGCGATCTACTGCCAGGACGACGCTCAACTGAGCGCCGCCAAAGCCAGCCAGGCGCGCTTCCAGGCTGAGCTGGACAAGGCTGGAGTGGGCAGCATCACCACTGAAATCGCCGAGGCACCGACCTTCTACTACGCCGAGACCTATCACCAGCAATACCTGGCGAAGAATCCGGGCGGCTATTGCGGCCTGGGCGGAACAGGCGTATGTCTCCCCCCGGAATATTGAGCATGGGTAACGGGTCGTGGAGCTGAGCAGCATTTCCAGCCAGGTAGCGAGTCTGGCATCGGCGCAGAGCTCCGCGCAGATGTCGCTTGTGCTGCTGCGCAAGACGCTGGAACTGCAGGCCGCCAACATCAACGGACTGGTGCAGTCAGTTGCACCGGTCAGCGTCCCCAGCAATCCGCCCAACCTGGGCAACAGCATCGATGTGATGGCCTGAACAACTAATGCCTTCAGGCCATCAGTCGAACTAAACTGCAGGCAATTAGCCATCGATCGACGAGCCCGGCATGCCCGCCACTCTCCCCACCATCACCCCCGATCAGCTTTGCGTCGGCCTCTACGTTCATCTGGACCTGAGCTGGTGGGAGCATGATTTCGCCTTCAGCAATTTCAAGATCAAGGACGAAGCACAGCTTCGCGCCTTGCGTGCACTCAACCTGAAGCAGCTGCGCTATGACCCTGCGCGCAGCGACTGCCTGCCCGCGCCTCTCGTCGACAGCGTCACCCCCCCTCCTGTCGAAGAACCGCCGGTCGATCCGGAAAGTCAGGCACGTCAGGAACGCGTGGAGAAACTGCGTCACTTGCGCAGCCGCCTGGCCGAGGTGGATCGCCGCTTCATCGAGGCCAGCCAACGCATCAAGACGCTCAACCAGACCCTGCGCAGCCGCCCGGAAGACGCCATGCGCCAGGCAGGAGCGATCGTCGGCGAGATGGTCGAGACGCTGCTCGGCGCCCCAGGTGTGGTGCTGCATGGCATCACTGGCAAGGCGGCCGAGGACAGTTACTTCCATGCCCTCAACGTTACCGTGTTGTCCCTGCTGCTCGGGCGCCAGCTCGGCCTCGACAGCGAGGCCTGTCATAGCCTCGGCCTCGGCGCCCTGTTGCATGACATCGGCAAGCTGGAAGTACCGAGCAAGGTGCTACTCAAGCCCGAACCCCTGAGCCGCCCGGAGCAGCAACTGCTGCAGATGCACACCGACTTCGGCCTGCGCATGGGGCAGAAACTGATGCTCGATGACGAGGTGCTGCGCATCATCCACGAACATCACGAGCACTGTGACGGCAGTGGCTATCCACGCGGGCTGGGCGAGGCCGCTATCGGCCGCCTGAGTCGTCTGGTGGCCATCACCAACCATTTCGACGGGCTGTGCAACCCGCTCGATCCGCGCCAGGCCCTGAGCCCACACGAAGCCCTGGCGCTGATGTTCAAGCAGCAGCGCGAGCGCTTCGACGAGGTGGCATTGAAAGCCTTCGTTCGTGTGATGGGTATCTACCCGCCGGGTAGCCTGGTGCAGCTGGAAGATGAGCGCTATGCGCTGGTGCTGGGCATGAACCCGACTCAGGCGTTGAAACCGACGCTGATTCTCTACGACGCCGACACGCCCAAGCAGGAAGCCTTGATCGTCGATCTCGTCCAGGAGCCGAAGCTCGCCATCGCCCGCAGCCTGCGCCCCTCGCAGCTACCGCTGGAGGTACTGGAATACCTCAGCCCGCGGCGCAACCTGAGCTATCACATCGAGCCCAACCACAAGCCCGCTTGAGCCCCTTGTAGCCCGGATGCAATCCGGGGATCGAGGGCCACGGCCCCGGACTTCATTCGGGCTACGCGCTAAGTCGGCCGCGTCCCTCGTAGGGTGCACCGTGCGCACCGCCCCTCGCACTCGCTCAACCGGCCGACTTTTCCTCGATCAGCCAATTCAGGCGCCAACCGCCCTGGCTCTGGCCAAGCACATCGGCCAACCAGGGCAGGAGCTGCTTGAGCTCATCTTCCAGGCCCCATGGTGGGTTACTGATCACCAGGCCCGAGCCACTGAGGCGCGTGGCATCGTCCGGCGCGTGCACGTAAAGCTCTGCGCGCAGCAGCTTGGGCGCGGCGCTCTTGCTCAGGTCACGATAGAAGCGCGCCAACTGGCGCTCATCCTTGATCGGGTACCAGATCGCCACGATGGCCTGGCGCATACGCCCGTGCGCTTCGTTCAAAGCCTCGACGCAGCGCTGCAATTCATCGGTCTTCTCGAACGGCGGATCGATCAGCAGCAGCACGCGCTTCTCGCGCGTCGGCATCAGCGCTCGCGGCACGTGCCAGCCTTCGCCCAGGTGCACAGCGACGCGGCGATCGCCGCGCATGTTGTCCTTGAGCAGGCGGCCATCCTCGGGGTGCTTTTCGTTGAGCAGCAGAGAGTCCTGCTCGCGACTGAGCAGCCGCGCCAGCTCGGGCGAGCCGGGGTAATAGCGCAGTTCGCCATTCGGGTTCATCGCCCGCACCACCTCCAGATAGGCTTCCACTGCGTCCGGCAGTTGCGTGGCCTGCCAAAGACGAGCGATGCCCTCCTGGTATTCGCCGGTGCGAGTGGCCTGGTCGCCCCGTAGGTCGTAGAGGCCGATGCCGGCGTGGCTGTCGAGGTAGGCGAAGGGTGCTTCCTTGCGCGACAACAGGGCGATCAGACGGGTCAGCACCAGGTGCTTGAACACATCGGCGTGGTTGCCGGCATGGAAGGCGTGGCGGTAGTTCATGGAGGTCTCCGAAGCGGTCGCCAAGTTTACCCGTTGAAAGGGCTTTACGCGCGCATCAGCTCCAGCAACAAGGCCAGCGGCGGGTGCTCACCGGCGTCGCGACGGCGCACCAACAATGTAGTCGTCGCGCCAAGCTCAGGGGCGATGGCCTGATACTGCACCAGGTGCACACGCGGGTGACTATCGAGCAGACTGCGTGGCAACAGGCCGATACCCATGCCGGCAGCAATGCCGGCAAAGATGGCGTCGATGGAGCCATAGCTCTGCCGCGCCGCCACCTGCAAACCACGACTGACCGCCCAACGTTCCAGGCGCTCGCGGTAATGGCACCCATCGGGGAAACCCAGCAGGGTCTGCGGCCGACTCTCCAACTGGGTGCCATCCTGCTCGGGCGGCAGCACCAGCATCAGTTCCTCCTGCCAGATAGGCAGGCAGTCGAGCTGAGGATGCTCGAACGGCCCACCGATCAATCCGCCGTCCAGCTCCCCGGATAACACACCCTCGACCAGTCGCCGGCTCGGCCCGGTGCTGAGTTGCAGGTTCACCCGCGGAGCCCGCTGATGGAAAGCCGCCAGCAGCTCCGGCAGGCGCACTGCCGCAGTAGTTTCCATCGACCCAAGGCGTAGATCGCCGCTCCAGATATCTTCTTGCACGCTGCGCCAGGCCATCTGGCAGAGCTGCTCCAGGTTTTCGGCGTGTGGCAACAGGCGTTCACCCGCTGGCGTCAGCCGCAAGCGCTGGCCCCGACGCAGGAACAGTCGCGTATCGAGCTGTTGCTCCAGTTGCCGCAGGCGCGCCGAGACGTTCGACGGTACGCAACTCAGGCGCAAGCCTGCGGCGCTCAACGAACCTTCACGCGCCACAGCGAGGAAGTAGCGGAACAACTGAGGATTGAGTCGCTGCCAGGCACCCATGACTTCACCAAAAGTGAAAATTGACCGCAGTATTTTTCACTAACGATCAGTTAGCGACAACGACTATGGTGCGCGGCACGACCGGAGGCCAAATGCCCAGATTCGACCGCACCCACTTCAACGCCTTGCTCGCCGCCGCTCTGGCGCTGGTTGTCGTGCATGCTCTCGGCCGCTTTGCCTATACCCCACTGTTACCTCTGCTGCTCGATGACGGTTTGTTCGACCTCGCCGAAGGCGCCCAGTTGGCGACCTGGAACTATCTCGGCTATCTGCTCGGCGCCCTGCTCGCACTGCCCATGGCCAATCCACGCGGCTTGCGCCTGGGCCTGCCAGCGGCGCTGCTGATCAACGCCGGTCTGACCCTGGGACAGGCTTTCGTCCATGACTTCGCCGGACTCGCGGCACTGCGCCTGGCCAATGGCATCAGCAACGGCATTGTCTTCGTGCTCGCACCAGCGCTGGTACTGGAGTGGCTGGCCTTGCGCCAAGCGACGGTACTGAGCGGCCTGGTTTACCTGGGCCTGGGCGGCGGCATGCTGTTGTGCGGCCTGCTGGTGGCCATCACGCCCTGGCAAGGGCCGATGCGCTGGTTGCTCATGGCCCTCTGCGCCCTGCCTTTGGCCCTGCTATGCGCCCCCATGCTGCGACGCCTGGCACAACAGCTACCCGAAAAGCCTCACGCGACCACTCAAGCGCCACTCTTCGACAGGCGAACTCGACCGCTGTTGATGGCTTACCTCGGTGCTGGTCTGGGCTACATACTGCCACTGACCTTCCTGCCGGCACTGGCTCGGGAGCAGTTGCCCGCCGACCATCCGCTGCTGATCGGCAACTGGTGGTGGACCGCGCTTGCCTGTCTGGTATCGGCGACCCTGTGGAACCACGCAGGCGCCTGGCTGGGTGATCGCCGCGCCCTGCTGGCCAACTACCTGCTGCAACTGTTCGGCGTGGTTATGCCAATTCTGCTGCCCGGATCGATCGGCGTGATGGCCTGCGCCCTGCTGGTGGGCGGCACCTTTCTCGGCACCGTGCTGCTGACCCAGCGCCTGGCTCGCGCCCTCAACCCAGGCCAGGGCTTGCGCCTGGCGGCGCTGCTGATCAGTCTCTATGGCGGCAGCCAGTTGCTCGGTCCCTGGCTGGTGGAACATTGGACTGCCGCCGGGCATAGCCTCACAAGCAGTTTTTCCATTGGTGCGGCTGCACTGCTCTGGGCCCTGTTCTGGGCTTGGCGCGTGGCCGAACCGCAACCCGACCGCTGAAACGGAGCCATCCCATGCATTTACCTGACCTGCTTGGCAGCGAACTTCCCCTGATCCAGGCACCAATGGCCGGTTCACAGGATCACCGCCTGGCCGCCGCCGTGAGCCAGGCCGGTGGCCTGGGCTCGATTCCCTGCGCGATGCTCGCCCCTGCTGCCCTGCGCCAGGCGCTGCAAGCGATGCGCGGCCTGACCGAGCGGCCGTTCAACCTCAATTTCTTCAGTCACATACCGCCACAGCCTGACATGACGCGCGATACAGCCTGGCGTGAAACGCTGGCGCCCTACTATGTCGAGCTAGGCGTGGACCCGGCAGATATCGCCAGCGGACCAGGACGCCTGCCGTTCAACGCAGAGGCTGCCGAACTGGTGGAAGAGTTCCGCCCTGCGGTGGTCAGCTTCCACTTCGGCCTACCGGAAGAGGCCTTGCTAAAGCGAGTCCGTGACAGCGGGGCGAAGATCCTCTCCAGCGCCACCACCCTGGACGAAGCACTGTGGCTGCAGGAGCGCGGCGTCGATGCAGTGATCGCCCAGGGCCTGGAGGCTGGCGGCCATCGCGGGCACTTTCTGGATGTCGACCTTAGCCGTCAGCTCGGCACCTTCGCTCTGTTACCACAGCTGGTGGATGCGCTGTCTGTGCCGGTGATTGCCGCCGGCGGCATCAGCGATGCCCGTGGCGTGGCGGCGGCCATGGCCCTCGGCGCAGCCGGCGTGCAGGTTGGTAGTGCGTACTTGCTGTGCCCGGAAGCCACGACCAGCGTCCTGCACCGCGCTGCACTGCAAAGCCCGGCGGCGCGCCACACGGCGCTGACCAACCTGTTCAGCGGGCGCCCGGCGCGCGGCATCGTCAATCGCCTGATGCGCGAGCTGGGGCCGCTGAGCACGCAGGCACCAGCCTTCCCCCTGGCCACTGCAGCCATCGCGCCGTTGCGCGCAGCGGCCGAGGCGCAGGGCAGCGGCGACTTTTCACCGCTGTGGGCCGGGCAGAACGTCGCGAGTTGTCGCCCCATGCCCGCAGCCGAGCTGACGCGCGAGCTGGCACAAGGCTTTGAAACCCATCGCGACTGAGATCACGCCCCGCACCCCGCTCGCCCTGCCTGTTGCAATCGCACAGCCCATCGCGGCTGAAGCCGCTCCTACGGTGCAGAGATGGCAGGGTGGTGTGGCGCTTTATCACCGTGACTGATGATACTGGGCAGCCGGGCAACGGACTGCCTAGACTCGGACGATCATCAGGAGGCCCGTTCCATGTCCGAGACCCTGCTCAGCTCCCGCAATCTGGCGTTCGAACTCTATGAGGTGCTCGACGCCGAAGCCCTGACCCAGCGCCCGCGCTTCGCCGATCACAACCGCGAGACCTTCGACGCGGCGATCAGCACCGCACGCGGCATCGCCGAGGCGCTGTTCGCCCCGCACAATCGCAGGAACGACGAGCACGAGCCGCAGTACGTCGATGGTGGAGCGGTGCTGATCCCGGAGGTTGAACCCGCCTTGCGCGCCTTCCACGAAGCCGGTTTTCTCAATGCCACCCGTGACTTCGAACACGGCGGCATGCAACTGCCCAACCTGCTGTCGCAGGCCTGCTTCGCGCATTTCCAGTCGGCCAACATCGCCACCAGCTCCTACTCGATGCTGACCATGGGCGTGGCTAATCTGATCGAGGCCTTCGGCAACCAGGAGCAGAAATCACGCTACCTGCAGCCGATCATCGACGGCCGCTTTTTCGGCACCATGGCGCTGACCGAGCCGCATGCAGGCTCCTCGCTGTCGGACATCCGCACCCGCGCCGAGCCGCATGCCGATGGCAGCTACCGGATCAAGGGCAACAAGATATTCATCTCCGGCGGCGACCAGCCGATCTCCGAGAACATCGTGCACATGGTGCTGGCCAAACTGCCGGACGCACCGCCCGGCGTTAAGGGCATCAGCCTGTTCCTGGTGCCCAAGTTCCACGTCAATGACGACGGCAGTCTGGGCGCGCGCAACGACGTGACCCTGGCCGGCCTGTTCCACAAGATGGGCTGGCGCGGCACCACGTCCACCGCGCTCAATTTCGGTGACAACGGCGAATGTGTCGGCTATCTGGTAGGCAAGCCGCACGCCGGCCTCTCCTACATGTTCCAGATGATGAACGAGGCGCGCATCGGCGTCGGCATGGGCGCGATCATGCTTGGCTACGCCGGCTACCTCTATTCGCTGGACTACGCGCGTAATCGCCCGCAGGGCCGCCAACCCGATGGCAAGGACCCGAGCAGTCCGCAGATTTCCATCGTCGAGCACGCCGACGTACGGCGCATGCTGCTGACGCAGAAGGCCTACGTCGAAGGTGCCTTCGACCTCGGCCTGTACGCCGCGCGTTTGTTCGACGACACCCACACCCTGGAAACCGCCGAAGAGCGCACCCGCGCTCTGGAGCTGCTCGACCTGCTCACGCCCATCGTCAAGTCCTGGCCGTCGGAGTTCTGCCTCAAGGCCAACGAACTGGCCATCCAGATACTCGGCGGCCATGGCTACACCCGCGAATACCCGGTGGAGCAGTACTACCGCGACAACCGCCTCAACCCGATCCACGAAGGCACCCATGGCATCCAGTCGCTCGACCTGCTCGGGCGCAAGGTCTCGCAGAATGGCGGCGCCGCCCTCAAGCAACTGCTCAAGCTAATCAACGATTGCTGCCAGCGCGCCAGCACGTATGAAACGCTCGATGCCCTGCGCCAGCCCCTGGAACAACTGCTGGCACGCCTGCAGGTGGTGACCCTGGCGCTGCTGGGCGATCTGATGAGCGGCAAGGTCAACCAGGGCCTGGCCAACTCGGCGTTGTACCTGAAGGTGTTCGGTCACACGGTGATCGGCTGGCGCTGGCTGGAGCAGGCAATTCGCGCCGAAGAAGGCCTGGCCCGCACGGACAATGCCGAGGAGCAGGCCTTCTATCGCGGCAAGCTGCAGGCGGCGCGCTACTTCTTGACCTGGGAGGTGCCGAGCTGCCACCACGACCTGGCCATTCTCGAAGCACGCGACGACACCTGCCTGAGCATGCAGGACGCCTGGTTCTGAAACCGAGCCTGACGCCCGGGCACCCCAACGTGGGCGCTTCGGGGCAATCTGGAAAAATGTAATAACCTTTTTGACAGCGGCACGAAGGCTGCGGTTAGAATCCCTGGCACGCGCCATGCATAACGGCGCACCCAATGACCCAGCCAGGAGTAGCGCCGTTGGATGCCAGCGCCATCAACAATCTGTTCTTGATCGGCGCCTTGCTGGTGGCGGCCAGTATTCTGGTCAGCGCGTTCGGCACACGTTTCGGCATCCCCATCCTGGTGATCTTCCTCGCCGTCGGTATGCTCGCCGGCACCGACGGCCCTGGCGGCATCGTCTTCAACAACTACCCCCTGGCCTACCTGGTCGGCAACCTGGCGTTGGCGGTGATCCTGCTCGACGGCGGCATGCGCACACGAGTCTCCAGCTTCCGTGTGGCCTTGTGGCCGTCGCTGTCACTGGCGACGGTGGGCGTGGTGGTAACCGCAGGCCTGACCGGCCTGGCTGCCACCTGGCTGTTCAATCTGACCCTGCTGGAAGGCTTGCTGATCGGCGCCATCGTCGGCTCCACCGATGCGGCGGCGGTGTTCTCTCTGCTCGGCGGACGCGGCCTCAACGAGCGGGTCAGTTCCACACTGGAAATCGAGTCCGGTAGCAACGACCCGATGGCGGTATTCCTCACCGTCACCCTGATCGCCATGCTCGCCAGCGGCCAGACCGGCTTCAGCTGGGATCTGCCGATTCAGCTGGTGCAGCAATTCGGCCTTGGTGCCCTGCTGGGTCTCGGCGGCGGCTGGCTGCTGCTCAAGCTGATCAACCGCATGGAACTGGCCACCGGCCTTTACCCGCTGCTGGTAGTCAGCGGCGGCCTGATCATCTTCGCCATCACCACCGCCGTCGGCGGCAGCGGCATCCTCGCCATCTACCTGTGCGGTCTGTTGCTGGGTAACCGGCCGATACGTTCGCGTCACGGCATCCTGCACATGCTCGACGGCCTGACCTGGCTGGCGCAGATCGGCATGTTCCTGGTGCTCGGCCTGCTGATCACGCCGCACGAACTGCTACCCATCGCCCTGCCGGCGCTGGCCTTGGCGCTGTGGATGATTCTCTTCGCGCGGCCGCTGTCGATCTTCCTCGGCCTGCTGCCTTTCCGCGCCTTCCACGATCGCGAGCGGATCTTCATCGCCTGGGTCGGCCTGCGCGGCGCCGTGCCCATCATCCTCGCCGTGTTCCCGCTGATGGCCGGCCTGCCCAATGCGCAGCTGTTCTTCAACGTGGCGTTCTTCATCGTGATCATCTCCCTGCTGCTGCAAGGCACCAGCCTGCCGCTGGCCGCCAAGTTGATGCGCGTCACCGTGCCGCCAGAGCCAGCCCCTGTATCACGCGCAGGCCTGGAAGTGCATCCGACCAGCCAGTGGGAGTTGTTCGTCTACCGTCTGGGCGCGGAAAAGTGGTGCATCGGAGCCGCCCTGCGCGAGCTGAACATGCCCGAAGGCACTCGTATCGCCGCGCTGTTTCGTGGCCGCGATCTGCTTCACCCCTCGGGCAGTACCCGCCTGGAGGCTGGAGATCTGCTCTGCGTGATCGGCCACGAACACGATCTGCCCGCGCTCGGCAAGCTGTTCAGCCAGGCGCCCAAGCGTGGTCAGGACCTGCGTTTCTTCGGCGATTTCGTGCTGGAAGGCGACGCCGAACTTAGCGCGGTTGCTGCACTCTATGGTCTGAAGCTGGATGACGTGGAAGGCAATCAGCCACTGGGGCGCTTCATCGCCCACGAAATCGGTGGCGAGCCCGTAGTTGGCGACCAGGTCGAATGGCAGGGTCTGACCTGGACGGTGGCGGCCATGGAAGGGAACAAGGTACGCAAGGTTGGCGTCAAATTCCCCGAAGGCACACGTCCCGGGCCAGGGCTGCACTTCTAGCAAGCGGGTGAATTGTCCCTGCCAGGACTCTGCTAGCATCAGCATCAAGCGCGGGCCACCAGGCCCGCGCACTCGTTGTGCCGCGGATAACTCAATCGTCATCGCTCACTCAGTAGATCAATCGACCATGCCTCTGTCGCGCCTCTCCCTAGTAGCCATCCTGTTTGCCCTGTGTCTCGGCATCCCGCAGGTGTTCGCCGAGGAACCACCCCAAGCCGAGAGTGTGCAGCAGAGCCTGGACAGCCTGGCTGACCGCAAGCTGCCAGAGGCCGAGCAGCTGGCGCTCAAGCAAACGCTGGAGCAGACGCTGCGCATGCTTAAGGACCGGCAGGCTGCCGATCAGCGCCTCAGTGATCTACGCAAACAGCTGGACGAGGCACCGCGCCTGATCAGCGAAGCCCAACGCGACCTTGCTCGCCTCAAGGCCAGTCCCGATCAGCCGGTGACCGAACGCCATGCACGCACATCACTGGCGCAGCTGGAACAACTACTTAACGAGCGCGCCAATCAGCTCAGCGAATGGAACAAGGCGATCATCGAAGCCAACAGCATGGTGATCACCGCGCAGACCCGACCGGAACGTGCCCAATCAGAGATCAGTCAGAACCAGACACGCAGCCAGCTGATCAACGATGCGCTCAAGAGCGGCCGCTATGACGGCAAAACGCTGACCCCGGAACGCCGCGACCAGCTCAATGCAGAGCTGGCGTTGCTCGCAGCGCAGACGCAGCTGCGCCGCCAGGAGCTGGCAGGCAACAGCCTGCTGCAGGATCTGGGCGGTGCCCAGCGCGCCCTGCTCGAAGAACGCATCAACCGCGCCGAACAGGAACGTCAGGCACTGCAGAGCCTGATCAACGACCGCCGCCGCGCCGAATCGGAGCAGACCGTCGCCGAGCAGTCGCTGGAGGCCGAACGCGCCAGTTCGGACAAACTGCTGGCCAAGGAAAGCACGCTCAACCTCAAGCTGTCCGACTACCTGCTACGCGCGACCGACCGCCTGAACAGCCTGACCGAGCAGAACCTCCAGACCCGCCAGCAGCTGGACAACCTGGCGCAGGCCGATCAGGCCCTGGACGAGCAGATTCGCGTGCTGCAGGGCAGCCTGCTGCTGTCGAAGATTCTCTACCAGCAAAAGCAGGCTCTGCCAAAGCTGAAGCTCGAAGACGGCGCGCTCGCCGACGAGATCGCCGATATTCGCCTCTACCAGTTCGAGCTGAACAAACAGCGCGATGAGATCAGCGATCCAGGTCGCTATGTGGACGATCTGCTGGCCAATCAGCCAGACGAGGAAATCACCAAGGAACTGCGCACTGCTCTGCTGGAGCAGCTCGACACGCGCCGTGAGTTACTCGACCGCCTGAACCGCTCACTGAATGCGCTGCTCAACGAGTCGATCACCCTGCAACTCAATCAGAAGGAGCTGCAGAGCACTGCCAGCAGCCTGCGCGCGACCATCGATGAGCAGATGTTCTGGATTCCCAGCAATAAACCGCTCGACCTCGAATGGCTGAAGTCAGCGCCACGTCACCTTCAGCAGCAATTGGCCGACATGCCCTGGGGCATGGCCATCAGCGAGCTCGGCGCCGGTTTGTTCGAGCGCCCCCTGGTGTTCCTGCCGCTGATTCTGCTCTGCGCCCTGATCCTCTGGCGACGCCAGTACCTGTTCAGCAAGCTCAGCGCCCTGCATGGCGACATCGGCCACTACAAGCACGACAGCCAGCTGCATACACCGATGGCACTGGGTCTGAACATCATCCTCGCACTGCCGGTCACATTGTTCCTGGCGCTCTGCGGCTATGCCCTGCTGCATGATGCGCGCGGGCAGAACCTCTATCTGGGCGCCGCGCTCTATGAAATGGCAGAAGCCTGGCTGGTGTTCTATACCCTGCACCGGATTCTTTCCCCAGACGGCGTAGCCATACTGCACTTCCACTGGCCACCAGCCAACGTCGCGTTCTTCCGTCAGCACCTGCGTCGCCTGGGCCTGGTGGTTATGGCGCTGGTGGCCGTGGTGAGCATTGCCGAACACCAGCCGGCGAGCCTGGCCAACGACGTCATCGGCATCGCCGTGGTCCTGAGCTGCTACGCCCTGATGGCCTGGCTGCTGTTCCATCTGCTGTTCAGCGCACCGCTGCGCGAGAACACCTCCGCCTTGCGCACCAGCGTCGGCGTGCTGTTCAACCTGCTGCCACTGGCGCTGATCGGTGCGGTTGCCTTCGGCTATTACTACACGGCGCTCAAGCTCACCGACCGATTGATCGACACCCTCTATCTGCTGATCATCCTGCTCATCGTCGAGGCCACTCTGGTGCGCGGGCTGAACGTGGCGGCACGACGCCTTGCCTATCAGCGTGCCCTGGCCAAACGCCAGGCCCAGAGCAAGGAGGGCGCCGAAGGCGAAGCGGTGATCGAAGAGCCGACGCTCGATATCGAGCAGGTCAACCAGCAATCGCTGCGCCTTATCCGTCTGGCCCTGCTGGGCGGCTTCCTGGTCTGCCTGTACTGGGTCTGGGCCGACCTGATCGGTGTTTTCACCTACCTCGATACGATCAATCTCTACGAGTACAGCAGCGGTACCGGGAACAATGCGACGCTGGTGCCCATCAGCCTGATGGACGTGATCGGTGCGTTGATCATCGTCGCCATCACCGTGGCCCTGGCGCGCAACCTGCCGGGTCTGCTCGAGGTGCTGGTACTGTCGCGCATGCGCCTGGCGCAGGGCAGCGCCTATGCCACCACCACCCTGCTGTCCTACGTGCTGGTGGGTATCGGTATCGTCACCACCCTGTCCACCCTGGGGGTGAGCTGGGACAAGTTGCAATGGCTGGTGGCAGCGCTGTCAGTGGGCCTGGGCTTCGGCCTGCAGGAAATCTTCGCCAACTTCATCTCCGGCCTGATCATCCTGTTCGAGCGCCCGGTGCGTATTGGCGACGTGGTAACCATCGGCAACCTGTCTGGCACTGTCAGCAAGATCCGCATCCGCGCCACCACCATCACCGACTTCGACCACAAGGAAATCATCGTTCCGAACAAGACCTTCATCACCGGCCAGTTGATCAACTGGTCGCTGAGCGACACGGTGACCCGCGTCACCCTCAAGGTCGGTGTCGGCTATGGTTCGGACCTCGATCTGGTACGCAAGCTGCTACTGCAGGCCGCGCAGGAAAACCACCGCGTGCTCAAGGATCCGGCGCCGCTGGTGTACTTCCTCAACTTTGGTGAAAGCACGCTGGATCACGAACTGCGCATCCATGTGCGCGACCTCGGCGACCGCAACCCAGCCACCGACGAGATAAACCGCTTCATCGACCGCGAGTTCCCGAAGAACGGCATCAACATCGCGTTCCGCCAGGTCGAGGTGTATGTGAAGAACCTGGAGCATGGTGAGCAAAAGCTCGACCAGAAGGACCTGGCCAAAGCCGCAGCCGCCGGCGCTGCCAGCGTGCAGCAGCCGCCGACACCGCCCGTAGCGCCCTAAGATCGATAGGAATCCAGGTGAAAAGTCTCGACACGCTGATCTTCGACAACCGCTTCGCCCGCCTCGGTGACACCTTCTCCACCGAGGTATTGCCCGAGCCCATCGAGCAGCCGCGGTTGGTGGTAGCGAGCGAGTCGGCGCTCGCTCTTCTCGATCTCGCTGCCAGCGAAGCGCACCGCCCCGAGTTCGCCGAACTGTTCGCCGGGCACAAACTCTGGGAAGAGGCCGAGCCGCGCGCCATGGTCTATTCCGGCCACCAGTTCGGCGGCTACACACCGCGACTGGGCGACGGTCGCGGGCTGCTGCTGGGCGAGGTGGTCAACGAGGCCGGCGAGCACTGGGACCTGCACCTCAAGGGCGCCGGCATGACGCCTTACTCGCGCATGGGCGATGGCCGCGCGGTGCTGCGCAGCTCGATCCGCGAATTTCTCGCCAGCGAGCACCTCCACGCCCTCGGTATCCCCAGCTCGCGCGCACTGTGCGTGACGGGGTCGAGCACGCCGGTCTGGCGCGAGAAGCAGGAAAGCGCGGCCATGGTGCTGCGCCTGGCGCAGAGCCACGTGCGCTTCGGCCACTTCGAATACTTCTACTACACGCGCCAGCACGAGCACCTGAAGACGCTGGGCGAGCATGTCATGGCCTGCCACTTCCCGCGTTGCCTGGAACAGGACGAACCCTGGCTGGCGATGCTGCGTGAAGTGATCGAACGCACCGCCGCGATGATCGCCAACTGGCAGGCCTATGGCTTCTGCCATGGGGTGATGAACACCGACAATATGTCGATCCTTGGTATCACCTTCGACTACGGCCCTTACGCCTTCCTCGACGATTTCGACGCCAACCACATCTGCAACCATTCCGACGACACCGGCCGCTACAGCTTCAGCAACCAGGTGCCCATCGCTCACTGGAACCTCGCCGCACTGGCCCAGGCGCTGACGCCCTTCGCCACGGTCGAACACTTGCGCGAGACATTGGAGTTGTTCCTGCCGCTTTACCAGGCGCACTACCTCGACCTGATGCGCAAGCGCCTGGGTTTCACCAGTGCCGAGGATGAGGACGAAGCGCTGATCCAGCGTCTGCTGCAACTGATGCAGCAGGGCAGGGCCACCGACTACAACCTGTTCTTCCGTCGCCTGGGCGAGCAGGCGCCTGCCGAGGCGCTGAACATCGTGCGCGACGACTTCGTCGACCTGGTAGGCTTCGACGCCTGGGGCCGCGACTACCTGGCCCGTTGCGAACGTGAAGGTGGCGAACAGGCCGAACGCCAGCTGCGCATGCATTCGGTCAACCCCAGGTACATCCTGCGCAACTACCTGGCGCAGCAGGCCATTGAGGCCGCCGAACAGGGCGACTATGGCCCGGTGCGGGAGCTGCACGCAGTGCTGTCACGACCGTTCGACGAACAGCCGGACATGCAACGCTATGCCGAGCGCCCGCCACAGTGGGGCAAGCACCTGGAGATCAGTTGTTCATCGTGAATATGGCGTGCCCCCCTGACCGCAGGGTGCGCCGCACGCACCAACCGTCCGCTGACCGCGCAGGATAGAACCCACCACAGCTGCCAGCGGGTCGCACCCTTCCTACTCAGGCAGTCCGCTCAGGTTGGTGGATATCGCGCCAGCCACCCGAGCTGGACGCCTTATCTATTAAATCGAAAAGGCATATCAATCTACCCAAACATTCTTAGACTATCTAAGAGAACCCCTCTATCTTGGCGCCCTGCCAGGCCGCCCAGTGCGTGCCCGATACCTCACACGAGATTCGATGCAAAGAATCTGCGCCCGATCCTGCGTGCCAAGACCTGCTGTCCAAACAGCCAGGCCACCTAGCGGATCAGAAGCCGGTTCTAAGGATTTTCATGCTCTGGGACTCCCTGCCGCTGCTGTTCGTCGGCGCCCTGCTGATCTGGGTGCTCTATGCCTTCGTCCGCGAAAAGTGGAGCCCGGATATCGTCGCCGCCATCGCCGTGGCCGCCTTGCTGGTCAGCCAGTTGCTGACGCCAGGCGAAGTGCTCAGTGTGCTGTCCAACTCGGCCCCCGTGACCATCGCCTGCATGTTCGTGCTCTCCGCCGCGCTGGAGCGTACCGGCTGCATCGACGCCCTCGGCAACTGGCTGGGCAATCTGGTCGGCACCAGCCCGATTCGCGTGCTCACCGGCCTCACCGTCACTGCGCTGGTGGTGTCCGCCTGCCTGAACAATACGCCAGTGGTGGCCATCCTAACTCCTGTAGCCATCGCACTGGCGCGCCGCGCCGGCACCCTGCCATCCAAACTTCTGATCCCGCTGTCCTACGCCACCATTCTCGGCGGCACCCTGACCATGATCGGCACCTCGACCAACATCCTGGTCGACGGCGTTGCACGCAAGGCCGGCATGGCGCCCTTTGGCATCTTCGAGATCACCGGCGTCGGCCTGATCATGGCGGCCTTTGGCATGCTGTACCTGCTGACCGTAGGCCGCCACCTGCTGCCGGAACGCGAGACTCTGTCGCGCCAGCTGCGCCCGGATCTGTCGCGCACCTTCATGACCGAACTGCTGGTGCCACAGGGCTCACCGATGATCGGCAAGACTCTGCACGAAGCCAACCTCAATGGCGGCAGCGGCCTGCAGGTGCTCAAGTTGTTCCGTGAAGAGCAGGAGCTGACCGAACCCGGCGCCGACACCCTGCTGGCCAGCGGCGACCGCCTGGTGCTGCATGGTCAGGTCAAGGACGTGGTGGAACTGCGCGAAAGCGGCCACCTGAGCTTCAACCGCAGCGACGCCTTCGAGACCATCAGCAGCCACGACGTGATTCTCGCCGAGGCCATCGTCGGGCGTAACTCGCGCTACAGCCACCGGCCGATGCGCGATCTGGACCTCACCGCGCGCTACGGCATCGCGGTGCTCGCCGTGCATCGCCAGGACGAGAACGTGCAGGGCAACCTCGATGATTTCGAGCTGCAATTCGGCGACGTGATGCTGGTCGAGGGCACACCTGCACAGATCAAACGCTTCGCCGACAACGGCGAGCTGATCAGCCTCAACGCCGTGCAGGAGCGCGCCTTCCGCCGCGACAAGGCGCCTATCGCAATTCTCTCGACCCTGGCGGTCATGCTGCTGGCCGCCTTTGGCGTGATGCCCATCGAAGGCCTGGCGATCATCGGCGCAGTGACCGTGCTGGCAACCCGCTGCCTGGATGTGGAGGACGCCTACAAGGCGGTGGACTGGAAGATCCTCAGTCTGATCTTCGGCATGCTGGCCATCAGCATCGCCATGGACAAGGTCGGTCTGGTCAAGCTGCTGGTGGAAAACGTCATGAGCTGGCTGCCCTGGGCAGGGCCGCTGCTGATGCTGAGTTTCATCTACCTGTTCACGTCCATCCTGACCGAGATGCTGTCGAACAATGCCGTGGCAGTGCTGGTTACGCCCATCGCCATCGGCATGGCCCAACATCTGGGCGTCGACCCACGCGCCTTCGTGGTCGCGGTGATGTTCGCCGCCAGCGCCAGCTTCGCCACGCCCATCGGCTACCAGACCAACACCTTCGTCTACAACGCTGGTGGCTACCGCTTCACTGACTTCATGAAGATCGGCATTCCCCTGAATCTGCTGCTGTGGGGCGTCGCCACGCTGGTCATCCCCTGGTTCTTCCCGCTGACCCCGCTCTGACTTGATATCCGCAGGCACTGGCTCCATCTAAGGTGTATGCCCCACGGAGCCTCGCCTCATGTCCGATCCGCTGCTGATTCCCTGCCCACACTGCAACGGGCTCAACCGCATTCCCGCCGAGCGTCTGCACGACGCCCCACGTTGCGGCCGCTGCAAAAGTGACGTGCTGCCCGCGGCGCCCATCACGCTCACCCAAGCCAACTTCGTCAGTCAGTTGAAGGGCGACCTGCCACTGCTGGTGGATGTCTGGGCCAGTTGGTGCGGTCCCTGCCAGGCCTTCGCTCCGACCTTCCAGCAGGCAGCCGCCCAACTGCAAGGCCGCTGCCGTCTGGGCAAGCTCGATAGCGAGGCCAATCCGAACCTGGCCGGGCAACTCGGCATCCGTTCCATTCCCAGCCTGATCCTGTTCAAGGGCGGCGTCGAAATCGCCCGCCAGAGCGGCGCCATGCCGCTGCCGCAACTGCAGGCCTGGCTGCGTCAGCAGGGCATCTAGGATGCCCCTGTTGCCCCGATGCAATCGGGGAAATGGCGTGCCGGCGATCCCCGGATTGCATCCGGGTTAAGTGCTTGGGGGCGCTTGAGCGCTTCGGTCAGTCAGCACGGGCGCTGCGGTCAATTGCAGCGCACCTTCCGCCCCTTAGTCTGGCAAAACGTCCACTCAGGGAGTTTTGCCATGCCGCTGCCCGTTGAAATCGCTCGCCAGCTCACCGAGGAACAGATCGCCTTCGTCAAACGCAGCGGCCTCAGGGCCGAGGTGCTGGAGCCAGGCTTCGTGCGCCTGCGCATGCCCCTGCAAGACAACCAGAACCATATCGGCAGCATGTACGCGGGCGCCCTCTTCACCCTCGCCGAAATACCCGGCGGCGCGCTGTTTCTGACCAGCTTCGACGCCGAGCGCTTCTACCCCATCATCAAGGAAATGAACCTGCGCTTTCGCCGCCCGGCCACGGGCGACATTCAGGTCGAGGCGCGCCTCTCGGCCGAGGAAATCGCCCACCTGGAAGAACAAGCCAGCCAGCAGGGCAAGGCCGACTATCTGCTGGAGCTGCAACTGACCGACGGCAGCGGCGAAGTGGTCGCAGAAAGTCGCGGCCACTACCAATTGCGTTTACGCTGAATGACGCCGCTGCCTGCATTCGCAATCGGTAACAGTCCCCGACCTTGCCATAGGTCAAAAGAGCGGCTATCTGAACAGGCACAATAAAATTGCCGAGGGGTATCGGCAGGAGAGCCGTCACCATGTTCAACCATATTCTTATCGCCCATGACCTGCGCGACACCGCTGACATGGCGCTGTGCCGTGCCACGCAGTTGGCTCAGCAGCACAAGGCCCGCCTGAGCATCCTGCATGTACTCGACCCCAGCCAGAGCAGCGAGCAGCATGAAAAGGCGCGCCAGGCGCTGGATCGCAGCCTGACCCGATACGCTCCACCCGGCACCGAACTGCGCATGCTCAGCGGCAAACCTTCGGAGGTCGTCCTGCAACAGGTTCAGGACAGCGGCTGCGACCTGCTGGTGCTGGGCGGACACCACCAGCGCCATGACTTTTTCTCCGGCACCAGCCTCGATCGCATCGCCCGCCGCTGCACCGTGCCGCTGCTGCTGGTCGCGCGCAACGACGCCAAGCCTTACCAGCGGGCGCTGGCCGCCATCGACTTCTCCCTGTGCGCCTGCAGTGCCCTCGGCCAGGCCTATCGCCTGTTGCCCGGCGATGCCGAGCTGCACGCCCTGCATGTATTCGAACCAGACAAGGGCACACCGCAGCAGGTTGAACTGCAACTGCAGACCCAGCGCGGCCTGATCGATCAGCTGTTGCAGGACGAAGCACAAAGCCTGCCACCTGGAGGTCCGAAGCTGAGCCACGACGTGCTGCAGGGCGGCATCCTGCGCAGCCTGCAGGAGCAGATCAAGGCGCGTCGAGCAGAACTGCTGGTGCTCGGCAGCCACGGCCGCAGCGCCTTCTCCCAAGCCCTGTTGGGTAGCCTGGCGCAGCATTTCCTGCACAAGGCACCGTGCGACGTGTTCGTGGTGCGCTAGCCCGCGCAGTCAGATCGCCGCCAAGCCCCGCCCCCCATCACCCTCACTCGGGGCGGCCGATCAGCCGCCCTTTGCACTGCGGCAACACGCGCGCCTTCCGAGCAGAGGCGTCGTAAACCCATAGTCGGCATCCCGCCCCCCCTCGATGCCTGGACACAGCAGCACGGATGCCAATTAGCCATCACCCTTGTAGAATCGCCCCGCCTAATGGCCAAACCGATGCATACAAGGAGTAGTTTCATGAGTATGGAAAAGACCTTCAGACTGGTCGCCGTTACCTTCCTGCTGGCGCTTTGCGTTGGCTGCGCAACGAGTCGTTCCGAGATCGATGTGAAGGTTCCTTCACTGGAGCTGGCCGCTAACCCCGAAGCCGGCAACGGCAAGAAGGTGTACATCAGCGCAGTCGATGAACGCGTTTTCGAAATCAAGCCGAGTCAGGCCGACATCCCGTCACTGAAGAATGCGGAAACTGCTGATCGCTCGATCACCGAGCGGGCCGTTGGTCGCAAGAGAAATGGCTACGGCAAAGCGCTGGGAGACGTTCTGCTGCCATCTGGCCGCACCGTTTCCGCCCTGGTCGAAGAGTCTGTGGCCTCTGCCTATCGGCAAGCCGGCTATGACGTGGTGACAGAGCCCAACGCCGCAGGCGCCACTGAGGTGAAGGTTCGCGTCAAGGAGTTCTGGTCATGGTTTTCGCCAGGCTTCTTCTACGTGACGGTGAACAACAAGTCGCGCCTGAACATCGAAGCCGCAGGCCAACCGAACATGGAGATCGTCACGCTGAAAAGCGACGGCATGCAAGCCGTTACCGACAGCGACTGGAAAGCCATCACCGAAGCTGGCCTCCGGGAAATCGCCCAGGAAACCGCCAACAAACTCTGATGCATCAAGCTGAAACAGGAACGCCCCGATAACCTTGGGGCGTTCTTGTTGAAATCTATTACTCAAGCCGTCCTGGACAGCGTCAATCTGCCGCGTTCAGCAGATCGTGCAACTCGACGAACTGCTGGGTCAGCTTGTGCCGTGCATCCAGATAGATCAGTGGCGTGCACACCTGGTGCGATTCGCGCATCTTCACCGAGCTCATCAGGTTCACCGGCAACACCGGCAAGCCCTCGGCGACCAACTCATCCAGCAGTTGCTGCGGCAATGTGGCACGCGGCTGGAACTGGTTGACCACGATACCCTCCACCTCCAGATCCTCGTTATGGTCCTCCTTCAACTCGTCGATCTCGGCCAGCAGGCCGTACAGGGCGTTGCGCGAGAAGCTGTCGCAGTCGAAGGGAATCAACACGCGGTCTGCCGCGATCAAGGCTGAAACCGTATAGAAATTCAGTGCTGGCGGCGTGTCCAGGTAGATGTGGTCGTAATCTTCGGCCAGCTCGTCGAGCAGTTTGCGCAGTTTGTTGATCTTGTGCTTCTGCTCCAGCTTCGGCTGCAGCTCGGCCAGCTCTGCCGTGGCGGTGACCACATGCAGGTTGTCGAACGGCGTCTCGTAGATATCCACCTTGCCCTTCTTGGCGAAAGGCCCGGAAGACAGGGTCTGTTTGAAGAAGTCGGCAATGCCCATGGGGATTTCCTCACCAGTGAGCCCGGTGAGGTACTGGGTCGAGTTGGCCTGGGCATCCAGGTCTATCAGCAGCGTACGGTAGCCCTGCGCCGCACTTACCGCCGCGAGATTACAGGCGATGCTGGACTTGCCCACGCCCCCCTTCTGGTTGAACACCACACGTCGCATCGCCGCTCTCCCTGATCTGGAATGTTCCGAATACTATGCAAAGCCCATGACAAGCACGAGACGTAGGCCACATCGCCATCATCCGCCCATCAGAAGAAGCTGCGCAACATTTGCACAGCGCCGCGTGCATCTAGATAATGCCCGCCCGAACAAGTACCGGCACTATGCCATGGCACTGACTGACACTGTCTCTTTCAGGCGTCTCGTCGTGCCGACCAGTATGCCCGGAGTGGCGAAAAGCCTCGTGCTATGAATTTCCAGATCGAAGGATTGCGCGCCTGGGCCCCCGGCCTGGAGTCAGAGGATGATTGGCGAGCCTGGTGCAACGCCCCCGTGGTCGTGCCCGACGACCAGCAGCAGCCGGACGTGAGTTTCCTACCCGCCATGCAGCGCCGCCGCCTCAGCCGGCTGGCGCGGATGCTGTTCCATGTCGCCTGGCCGCTGGCAGAGGGTCAAGGCCCTCTGCCACTGGTGTTCGCCTCGCGTCATGGCGAGACGCCGCGCACGCTGGCGATCCTCAGCGAACTGGCGAAGGACGAACCGCTGTCGCCCACCCAATTCAGCCTCTCGGTGCATAACGCCATCATCGGCCTGTGGTCGATCCTGCGTGAAGACACCAGCGAGATGACCGCCATGGCTGCTACCGGGGACGGTCTGGAACAGGCCATGCTTGAAGCCAGTGGCCTGCTTGCCGAAGGTGCTCCTGCAGTATTACTAGTTATTGCAGAAGAATTACCGCCTGACCTCTACACGCCCTATATAGATGACGTACCCTTCTCCTACGCGCTGGCTCTGCTGCTGAAACCGGGCAAAACCTGGACCTTGAGCCTCGCCCCCGCCGAATCCGGCTTACCCGCCGCCTGGCCACATCCCCTGAACCTGCTGCGCGCCTTGTATGGTGGGCAGCCAACGCTGATTCACTACTGGAAAGACCGCCAATGGATCTGGTCACGCAACGAGGCCTGAGCCCTTACAGCCCGCCTTATGCATGGAGGCTTGTCGCCACCGCACTGAGCTTTGCCCTATTCGGCGTCGGCGGGGTGCTGCTGCGCGTGCTTGTCTTCCCGCTGCTCAGCCTGCTGCCCGGCGACACCCTGCGCCGGCGAACCCGAGCGCGTGCAGTGGTCAGCCGGACGTTTCGCCTATTCGTCGAGTTCATGTTCCGCACTGGTGTTCTCACCTATGAGGTCGAGGGCGCAGAACGCCTGGGCCGTCCAGGACAAATGGTCATCGCCAATCATCCCTCGCTGATCGATGTGGTCGTGCTGATTGCCTTCATCCGCGATGCCAACTGCGTGGTCAAACAGAGCCTGTGGGAAAACCCCTGCATGCGCGGGCCGATTCGTGCCGCCCGGTACATCAGCAACAGCGGCAGCATGGACATGCTCGACGAAGCTGCCGGCGCCCTGCAGAACGGCGAAACCCTCATCATTTTCCCCGAGGGCACCCGCACCGTACCCGGCACCAACCCGGAATTTCATCGTGGTGCCGCCGCGATTGCCGTGCGCGGCGCCAGTGTGGTGACCCCGGTGGTCATCAGCGTGACACCTACGACGCTGACCAAGGCCGAACCCTGGTACAGCATTCCATCGCGCCGCTTTCACTTTCGGCTGCGGGTCGGGGAGGATATCGACCCGCGGCAATTCACCGAGCAGGCGCCATTGCCGATTGCCTCGCGCAAGCTCAACGACCATCTGCACCAACACTTTATGAAGGAGCTCGCCTCAGATGAGCGATCTGCAACTTGAAATCAAGAACCTGATCATCGACGCCCTCGGCCTCGAGGACATGAGCGCCGATGACATTGGCGCGGAGCAGACTCTGTTTGGCGAAGGGCTCGGCCTGGACTCGGTGGATGCGCTCGAGCTGGGGCTGGCGATCCAGAAGCGCTTCGGCATCAAGATCGACGCTGAAGCCAAGGACACGCGTAAGCACTTCGCCAACGTCGCGAGCCTGGCTGCGTTCGTTTCCGCCCAAAAAGCTGCCTGAGAATTTCACCGATGCAAAACCGTGAAGAAATCTTCGTCACCCTGCGTAGCGCCTTGGTGGAGCTGTTCGAGCTGGATGCCGAGCGCGTGACCCTGGACGCCAGCCTGTATGAAGACCTGGAGATCGACAGCATCGATGCGGTCGACCTGATCGACCATATCAAGCGCCAGACCGGGCGCAAGCTCGCCGCTGAAGAGTTCAAGAGCGTGCGCAGCGTGGGCGATGTGGTCGAAGCCGTCTATCGCCTGATCAATGACACGCCTCAGGCCCAAGACTGACTCCATGGCTCGCCTGTTTGGCCTGCTCTTGCTGATAGCCGGCGTGCTCTATCCGTTCGCCGTCTATTACGGCCTGGAGCATTGGTCGCCACGTGTGTTCGCCGCATTGCTGGGCGGACTCTGGCTTGCCCGCGCACTGACGGCACGACGCCGACCGGGCGGCCTGTGGCTGGCCGTGGCGGCGTTGGTGTTCTGCCTGCTGCTCGGAGTCGCGAACGAACCGGCGCTGCTGCGCTGGTACCCGGTACTGCTCAACCTGATGCTGCTGGCGCTGTTTGGCCTCAGCCTGAAATTCGGCCCGCCACTGGTGGAACGCATGGCGCGCCTGCGTGAACCGGAGCTGCCGGACGTCGCCGTGCGCTACACGCGCACCGTCACCAAGATCTGGGCGCTGTTCTTCCTCGGCAACACGTTCCTGCTGATGGCGCTGGCGATGTGGGCGCCGCTTTCCTGGTGGACGCTCTACACCGGATTCATCTCTTACGGCCTGATTGGCCTGTTGTTCGCTGGCGAATGGTTGATCCGCCAGCAGGTAAGGAAATACGAATGACCTGGCTGCCCATCACCGATCTGTTGCTGAAGGCTCAGCCCGAGCGTCAGGTTGCTCTGGAGCCCGTACTGCATCATCCAGAGCTGCGTGAGCGCGCCTTGCGCCTGGCCGCAGCCCTGCAGGCGCGCGGTGTACAACGCGTGGCGCTGTATCTGGAAGATGCTGCCGAGCTGGCCATCGCTCTGCTCGGCGCCTGGCGCGTCGGGGTGCAGGTACTGCTGCCCGCCGATGCCCAGACGCAAACCCGGCAGCGCCTGTCGGCCCAGATCGACCTATGGCTGGACGACCTGAGCGAGCTGGATGCCGAGCCACTGCCTGGTGCACGCCTGCTGCCCGAGCATTGCCGCCTGACCCTGTGCACCTCGGGCTCCAGTGGCGAACCCAAGCTGATCGACAAGAGCCTTGCGCAGCTGGCCAACGAGGTCGAAGCATTGGAGCGGTTGTGGGGCCAGAACCTCGGCCAGGCCAGCATCCTCGGCAGTGTCGCCTGCCAGCATATCTATGGCCTGCTGTTTCGCCTGCTGTGGCCGCTGTGCGCAGGCCGCCCCCTGTACCGCCGCGCCGTGCCCTTCCCCGAGGATCTGCAGCGCATCAGCCTGGATCAGGGCGACTTTGCCTGGATAGCCAGCCCGGCCTTGCTCAAGCGCATGGGCGACAACCTCGACTGGTCGGCGCTGAGCCGCGTGAAACAGGTATTCTCCTCCGGCGGCGCGCTGCCCGGCGAAGCGGCCGAATCCCTGCACGAACGCCTGGGCCAGTGGCCGACGGAAATCTACGGCAGCTCGGAAACCGGCGGCATTGGCTGGCGTCAGGGCGATACGGCCTGGCAGCCGTTCCCAGGCGTCGAGCTGAGCCTTGATGAAACCGGCGCCCTGCGCATTGCTTCGCCGTACTTGCCAGCTGGGCATATCGAACAGAGCGCAGATGCCGCCGAGATTGGCACTGACGGCCGTTTCGTCCTGCGTGGGCGCCTCGACCGCATCGTCAAGCTGGAAGAGAAGCGCATCTCCCTGCCCATGCTCGAGCAGGCGCTGATGAGTCATGACTGGGTGACCGATGCCCGCCTTGGCGTGATTCAGGAAGGTCGAGCCTTCCTCGGTGCCGTGCTGGCCCTGAGCACGAACGGCGTGCATGTCCTGCGCAACCAGGGGCGTCGCAGCGTCACCGAAACCCTGCGCCGGCACCTGGCCGAACATTGCGAGGCCATCGCCCTGCCGCGCCGCTGGCGCCTGCTCCTGGAGTTGCCCTACAGCAGCCAGGGCAAGCTGGCGCAGAGCCAGATCGACGCACTGCTGGCCGCGCCACGCCCAACGCGGGTGGAGCCTTTCAGTCGCGAAGAACTCGACGGCGAATGGCTGCTGCAATTGCAGGTGCCAGTGGATCTCGCCCACTTCACCGGCCATTTCCCGCAAACGCCGGTACTGCCGGGCGTGGTACAGGTCGACTGGGCCCAACAACTGGCCCGCCAGTTGATCGCACATCTGCCACCGCGCTTCGCCGGCATGGAAGTGCTGAAATTCCAGCAACTGGTGCGCCCCGGCGACACCCTGCAGTTGTCCCTGCGTTTCGATGCCGAACGCGGCAAGCTGTATTTCGCTTATCGCAATGGCGAGGCTGCCTGTTCTTCCGGGCGCATTCTGCTGGAGCAGGCCCATGGCTGAGCCAGGCTTCAATCCCTGCGCGGTGATCCCGGTGTACGACCACGAGCGGCCATTGCCCGGTGTGGTCGGGCAACTGCGCAGCGCCGGCTTGCCGTGCCTGCTGGTGGACGACGGCTCGAACGCAACCTGCGCTGCGGTAATCGACGAACTGGCGCAGCAGCCGAACATTCACCTGCTACGCCTGCCGAGCAACCAGGGCAAGGGCGGTGCAGTGATGGCCGGCCTGCGCGAAGCAGCGCGCCTCGGCTACAGCCATGCCCTGCAGGTAGACGCTGATGGTCAGCACGACCTGAGCACCCTGGATCAGTTCATCGCCGCCGCTCGCGCTCATCCGCAAACCCTGGTCTGTGGCTATCCGCAATACGATGCGAGCGTGCCCAGGTCGCGCCTTTACGCCCGCTACCTGACCCACGTCTGGGTCTGGATCAACTGCCTGTCCTTGCAGATTCGCGACTCCATGTGCGGCTTTCGCATCTACCCGCTGCCGGCCACTCTGGCCCTGCTCGATACGGTGCAACTCGGTCGGCGCATGGATTTCGACACCGAGATACTGGTGCGCATGGCCTGGCGTGAACAGCCGATGCACTGGCTGCCGACCCGCGTGCACTACCCGGCCGATGGCCTTTCGCATTTTCGCCTGTGGCACGACAACCTGCTGATCTCGGGCATGCATGCCCGGCTGTTCTTCGGCATGCTGCTGCGCGCGCCAAGGATTCTATGGCGCAGGCTGGTCACATGAACGCTGCCGAGCACAACGATCACTGGGCCCGGCAGAAGGAGCGCGGCAGTTTTCTGCTGATGCGCTTTACCGTCGTAGCGGCGCGCCTGCTTGGCCGTCGCCCTCTGGTGCCGCTGCTGTACCTGATCGTCCTGTATTTCTACATCTTCGGCCGCAGCGCGCGGACCAGCATCCATCAGTACCAGAACAACCTGGCGAGCTGGGGCGCACGTCCCGATCTGCGTCCGAGCCGCCGTTCGGTACTGCGTCAGTTCCTGGCATTCGCCGATAGTCTGCTGGACAAGCTCGATGTGTGGAACGGCCGCCTGCCTTTGCAGGAACTACAACTGGTCGACCCCGGCAACCTGCGCGACACGCTGCACGACGGCGGCCGTGGACGGCTGCTGGTAGGCGCTCACCTGGGCAACCTGGAGGTCTGTCGGGCACTGGCCGAACTCGGCGAGCGGGTACGCATGAACGTACTGGTGCACACCAAGCACGCCGAGCGCTTCAACCGCCTGCTGGGCGAATCCGGCGCCAGCCACCTGCGCCTGATTCAGGTCAGCGAACTGGACCCGGCGATCATGCTGCAACTGGCCGAGCGCCTGGAACGCGGCGAGTGGCTGGCTATCGCTGGAGACCGCGTGCCGCTGCATGGCGGACGCAATGTCACGGTCGACTTTCTTGGCCAACCCGCAGCATTCCCTCAAGGTCCCTGGCTGCTGGCAGGCCTGTTGCAATGCCCGGTCGGGCTGATGCACTGCCTGAAGATCGACGGGCGCTATCAGGTGCGCCTGGAGCACTTTGCCGATGTGGTGAGCTGGAAGCGCAGCGAGCGCGACCAGGTGGTTCACGGCTGGGCACAACGTTACGCGCAGCGCCTGGGCGAACACTGCCTGGACGCACCGCTGCAATGGTTCAACTTCTACCCTTTCTGGAAGCGAGATGACGACATACCAGCCTGAGCCGGTGATCTTCGGCGAGCGCGCCCTGACCATCGAGAACATCGTAGCCCTGTCGCAGCGCCAGGCCCGCGCCCAGCTGCAGGATGATGCCGCCTACCGGGAAAAGATCGCCAAGGGCGCACGCTTCCTCGACACCCTGCTGGACAAGGAAGGCGTGATCTACGGCGTGACCACCGGCTACGGCGACTCCTGCGTGGTAGCGGTGCCGCTGCATCAGGTCGAGGCGCTGCCCAAGCACCTGTTTACCTTCCACGGTTGCGGCCTGGGCAAACTGCTCGACGCGCCGAGCAGCCGCGCCGTTCTGGCTGCCCGACTGCAGTCGCTGTGCCACGGCGTTTCCGGCGTGCGCGTGGAACTGCTGGAGCGCATCCAGGCCTTCATCGATCACGACGTGCTGCCCCTGATCCCGGAAGAAGGCTCGGTCGGCGCCAGCGGCGATCTCACTCCGCTGTCCTACGTCGCCGCCACCCTCAGCGGTGAGCGCGACGTGCTGTACAAGGGCGAGCGTCGCAGCGCCGCCGAGGTGCATGAAGAGCTCGGCTGGACGCCGCTGACCCTGCGCCCGAAAGAAGCCCTGGCACTGATGAACGGCACCGCCGTGATGACCGCCCTGGCCTGCCTGGCCTATGCCCGTGCCGACTACCTGCTGAAGCTGGCCACGCGCATCACCGCGCTCAACGTGATCGCCCTGGAGGGCAACCCGGAGCACTTCGACGAGCGCCTGTTCGCCGCCAAGCCGCACCCGGGCCAGACCCAGGTCGCCGCCTGGATTCGTCAGGATCTGGCCGTCGAGGCGCCGCTGCCACCACTGCATCGCCTGCAGGATCGCTACTCGATCCGTTGTGCGCCGCACGTACTTGGCGTACTGGCCGACAGCCTGGGCCTGCTGCGTCAGTTCATCGAGATCGAACTCAACAGCGCCAACGACAACCCGTTGTTCGACGCCGAGACCGAGCGCACCCTGCACGGCGGCCACTTCTATGGCGGGCATATTGCCTTCGCCATGGACAGCCTGAAGAACCTGGTCGGCAACGTCGCCGACCTGCTCGACCGTCAGCTCGCCCTGCTGGTGGACACTCGCTACAACCACGGCCTGCCGAGCAACCTGTCCGGCGCGCCGGCCGAAACGGCGATGATCAACCACGGTTTCAAGGCCGTGCAGATCGGCGCCAGCGCCTGGACCGCCGAAGCGCTGAAGAACACCATGCCGGCCAGCGTGTTCTCGCGCTCCACCGAATGCCATAACCAGGACAAGGTGAGCATGGGCACCATCGCCGCGCGCGATGCCCTGCGCAGCCTGGAACTGACCGAGCAGGTCGCTGCCGCCACGCTGCTCGCCGCCAACCAGGGCGTTTGGCTGCGCGAGCGCGCCGGCAAGCAGGACATCCCCGCGCCACTGTTCGCCATGCGCGAGCAGTTGGCCAGCGACTTCCCGCCGGTGATCGAAGACCGCGCCCTGGAAGGCGAACTGCGCCTGTGCCTGGAACGCATCCGCACCCAGCACTGGAGGCTGTATGCCTGAGCCTGTTCTGGTGCGCATGGCGCACCCGATGCCCCACTACCAAGTAGGGTGCGCCATACGCACCATCGGCTCAGGAGCAATCCATGCGTAAGTCAGGCGTCTTGCAGGCGGAAATCGAACTGCAGGTGCAGTTCTACGATGTCGACATGATGGAAATCGTCTGGCATGGCCATTACGTCAAGTACTTCGAGCAGGCGCGCTGCGCCCTGCTCGACAAGCTCGACCACAACTACCGGCAGATGCGCGACTCCGGCTACGCCTGGCCGGTGATCGATCTGCAGGTGCGCTACGTGCGCGGCGCGCAATTCGGCCAGCGCATCATCGTGCGCGCCGATCTGGTGGAGTGGGAAAGCCGCCTGAAGATCAATTACCTGATCAGCGATGCCGAGACGGGCGAGCGCATGACCCGCGGCAGCACCGTGCAGGTCGCCGTGGAAATCGCCACGCGGGAAATGCAGTTCGCCTCGCCACAGGTCTTCATCGATGCCGTGCAGAGGGTCATCGCGTGAACCGCCTGCTCAGCGCCGCCCTGGCTGGTGTAGCCCGGATGCAATCCGGGAAAAACCTCATTGCCAGGTGCATCTCCCGGATTATCTCCGGGCTACTGCTGGCGGGCCTTGCCCAGCAGGCCATGGCCTTCGACCTCGACCAGCTCAGCGCACAACTCGGCGAGCCCGAGGTGGTGCGCGGCAGTTTCATCCAGGAAAAACACCTGCGCGCCCTGCCGCAACCGCTGACCAGCCGTGGCCACTTCGTCCTGGCCAAGGATCACGGCCTGCTCTGGCTGCTCGAACGCCCGCTGCAGCAAGATTATCGTATCGACGCCCAAGGCATCGCCCGACGCAGTGACCAGGGTTGGCAGTTCGTCGCCCAGCAAAGCGCCACCGCTCAGCAGAATCGCCTGTTCCTCGCCGTGCTCAAGGGCGACAGCAGCGGCCTGCGTCAGGATTTCGAGCTCAGCCTGAGCGGCACAGCCGAGGCCTGGCAGCTCGATCTGACGCCTCGCAGCGTTCTGCTCAAGCAGGTCTTCAAGGCCATCGTCATCAATGGCGGTGAGCTGGTACAGCGCATCGAGCTGCAGGAAACCCAGGGCGACAGCACCGTGCTGCGCCTTGAGGACAGTCAGGCCGATCAGTCCCTGAGCGATGCGGAGCGACATGACTTCCAGAGTTGAATACTGGGGTTCACGGCTGTTCCCGCTCGCCCTGCTTCTGCTCATTATCGTTGCAGCCTGGCAGTGGCGCGGCGGCGCGCCCATCACGGCCAACCTGCTGGAGCTGGTACCCAACGGCAAGCCAGACGCGCTCGAGCAGCAGGCCGTGCAACGCATGCAGGAGCCGCTCAACCGCGAGCTGCTGGTGCTGATCAGCCACCCGCAGCGCGAACAAGCCCTGGCGTTTGCAGCCGCACTGGGCACGCGCTGGCAGCAGCAGGCGCTGTTCGAGAAGGTGCAGTGGGAGCCGCAAGCCGACCTGTCTGGCATACGCCAGCAATTGCAGGATCAGCGCCTGGCGCTGTTGCCGGCTGCCGACCGCCAATTGCTGATCGACAACCCGGCCGCCTTCGTCGAGCGACGTGTTCAGGATCTGTTCGACCCCTTCCGCAGCCAGGGCGTGGTTGCCACCAACGATGACCTGCTCGGCCTCAGCACCCTGGTGGAGAAAGGCCTTCCCCACCACCACAATGTCCAGGTCGATCTCAGCGGCGCGCTGATCGCCGAAAGCGAGGGAATCACCTGGGCCCTGCTACGCGCCCGCACCAATGCCGACGCCTTCGACGGCAACCTGGCGCTGGCGGTGGACGATCTGGTCATTCAGGCCCGCGACGAGGTGCAGGCACGCGGCGGCCAATTGCTCGCCAGCAGCGGGTTGCTGTACTCCGCCCACGGCCAGCGCGAGGCCACACGCGAAATCAGCCTGATGGGCAGCATCGCCAGTGCCGGCGTCCTGTTGATGCTGCTGCTGGTGTTTCGCCGGGTACGCGTGTTGCTCGCCTTCATCCCCGCTGCCATTGGCGTATTCGCCGGGCTCACGGCTTGCGTCGCGGTGTTCGGCCACATCCACGTGATGACCCTGGTGCTGGGCGCCAGCCTGATCGGCGTGGCCATCGACTACCCCCTGCACCTGCTGTCGAAGAGCTGGACGCTGCAACCCTGGGATAGCTGGCGTGCCTTGCGCGCCACGCTGCTCGGTCTGAGTCTCGGTCTGCTGACCAACGTCATCGGCTATCTGGCCCTGGCCTTCACGCCGTTCCCGGCACTCAAGCAGGTAGCGATCTTTTCCGCAGCCGGCCTGATCGGCGCCTACCTGAGCACCCTGTTCCTGCTGCCAACGCTGCTCGGCAAAGCCGAGATCCGCCCCTGGCAGCCGCCGCATGTCCTGGCACAGCGTCTGCTCGACTGGCGCGAAGCCTTGCTGCGTAAACTGCCCACACCCTGGCTGCTGTTGATCTTCGCCCTGTTCTGCGCTGGTGGCCTGCTGCAGCTCTCGCACAAGGACGACCTGCGCCAGTGGGCCAGCGTGCCGCCGCAATTGCTGGAGCAATCGAAAACCATCAGCCAGATCGTCGGCATGCAACCGACCAGTCAGTTCTTTCTGGTGCGCGGCGACGATGAAGAGCAATTGCTGCAACGCCAGCAGTCGTTGAGCCAGCGCCTGGACAGGCTGGTCGAGCAGGGTCAGTTGAAGAGCTATCTGGCGTTGAGCCAACTGATCGCGCCGGCCACACAGCAGGAAAAACTGCGTCAGGCCGTGGCACAACTCCCGAGCCACAGCACCGCACTCAGCGAACTGGGCATCCCCGCCGCTGCCATCGAACAGGAAGCACAACAGCTGCAAGCCCTGCCGACGCTGAGTATCGAGCAGGTGCTCGCCGCGCCGCTGAGTGAGCCCTGGCGACCACTCTGGCTGGGCAACGCCGATGACGGCCAGGTCGCCGGGCTGATCAGCCTGCAAGGATTGACCGACAGCGACCTGCTCGACGCCCAGGCCGAAGGCCTCGACGGGGTAAAACTGGTCGACCGTCTCGGCGAGCTCAATCGCCTGTTCGCCGCCACGCAAGTCAGTGCCGCCGAACTGAAGCTGGCCTCCTGCCTGCTGATCTTCGCCGTACTCTGCATCTTCTTCGGCGCACGCGGCGCCGCTCGCGTACTGGCGGTTTCTCTATTGGCCGCGCTGGCCAGCCTGGCCAGTCTCGGCTGGCTTGGCCAGCCCTTGACCCTGTTCAGCCTGTTCGGCCTGCTGCTGGTCACCGCCATCGGCGTGGACTACGCCATCCTCATTCGCGAGCGGGTCGGCGGTGCGGCCACCAGCCTGCTCGGCACACTGCTGTCGGCGCTGACCACCTGGTTGTCGTTCGGCCTGCTGGCCGTTTCCAGTACACCTGCGGTGAGCAACTTCGGCCTGGCCATCAGCATCGGCCTGGCGTTCAGCTTCCTCCTCGCCCCCTGGGCGGGTGACGCGCAGACAAAGGAAAAGCAGCCATGACGGTCGCCCTGTTTTGGTTGCTGGCCCTGGCCATCTATGCACTGGCCGCGGTCGTCGGCGGGCGCCGCTTGATTCCCATCGTCGGCCAGTTGCTGGTAGCGGCACTGGTCATTCCTGCGCTGCTGTTGCTGTGGGCCGAGCCGCACTGGCAGTTGAACGCCAACGAGCTGCTGGCGCCCGACTGGCTGAGTGTTGCCTATGGCCTGTGTTTTGCGCTGCTGCTCGGCTACATCCTCAGCGACGTGATCGACCTCGATCTCAGCTCGGCCTGCGTGAAGATCGCCCTGCCGAGTTTTCTCGTGCCCATGCTGGCAGGCCTGGTCTGTTCGCTCTGGCTACTGCCCGGCGAGCGCGGCTGGCTGAGCGCCGTGGGCATTGGCCTGCTGTTCTCCATCACCGCCATCCCGGTGCTCTATCTGTTTCTGCAGAGCGTCGGTTACCCGGCCGCCGACACCAAGCGTCTGCTGCATGCGGCAATCCTGATGGACTTCATGTGCTGGAGCCTGTTCGGCCTGGCCCAGGGCAGCAGCCAACCGGCGACGCTGCTCTGGCCGCTATTGGCGGCATTGCTGCCGCTGCTCGCGCGCGCGTTCAAGTGGCGCCACCCGTCGTGCTACAGCCTGCCGTTCTTCGCCCTGATGCTGCTGTTTCAGCAGCTTGGACTGAATGCGCTGGTGTTCGGCATCGCCTACATGCTGTGTCTGGCCTATCTGAAGCAACCCTTCGTCCTGCCGTTGTCGCAGCGCCACTGGAAGCTGCTGATGAATGGTATCGCGGTCCCGCTGATTCTCACTTATGGCGTGCTGCGTGTGGATTTCCATGGCCTGGATCAACACATGTCCTGGCTGGTGATAGGTACCCTGCTGGCACTGCCGGTCATCAGTAAGGTGCTTGGCAGTTGGCTGGGCCTGCATTGGGCAGACCCGGCTGCGTCGGCGCGGATCAAGTGGCGTGAAAGCCTGCTGCTGAACATCCGTGGCCTGACCGAAATCGTGTTCCTAAACCTGCTCCTGCAGTTCCAGCTGATTGATTCAACGGTGTACTTCGGCCTGCTGCTGATGAGTCTGTTCTCTACTCTGTTGCCTGCCCTGCTGGGCCGGCACACCGTCAATCATGAAGCGAAAGCCCGCTATGAAATCTCCTGAACTCGAACAACGTCAGATCGTCGTCATCGGTGCCGGCCCCTCCGGCGCCATCGCCGCCGCCATTCTCAAGCGCCAGGGCCATGACGTACTGGTGCTGGAGCGCCAGCGCTTCCCGCGTTTTTCCATCGGCGAGAGCCTGCTGTCGCATTGCCTGGACTTCGTCGAAGAGGCCGGCATGCTCGAAGCGGTTCAGGCCGCCGGTTTCCAGACCAAGCACGGCGCCGCATTCGCCTGGGGCGAGCGCTATACCAGCTTCGATTTTCGCGACAAGTTCACCGAGGGCAAGGGCTCGACCTATCAGGTGATCCGCGCCGACTTCGACAAGCTGCTGGCCGACGAGGCCGAGCGTCAGGGCGTAGAAATCCGCTACGAAGAGGAAATCTTCGCTGCCGACTTCAGCGGCGACTGCCCGCGCCTGTCGGTACGTCGCCTGGCCGACGGCCATGAATACCAGGTCGAGTGCGCCTTCGTCCTCGACGGCAGCGGTTATGGCCGCGTACTGCCGCGCCTGCTCGATCTCGACACGCCGTCGGCCTTCCCGGTCCGCCGCGCGGTGTTCACCCACATCGAGGACAACATCGATCCAGCCTCGGGTTTCAACCGCGAGATGATCCTCATCACCACTCACCCGACCCTGCGTGACGTGTGGTTCTGGACCATTCCATTCAGCAACGGCCGCTGCTCGCTGGGCGTGGTCGCCGCGGCCGAGCACTACCAGAACTCCCCGAAAGATCTCGATGCCTGCCTCAAGCAGTTCGTCGCCGAAACACCGTCGCTGAGCAAGGTGCTGGGTAACGCCGTGTGGGACACCCCGGCGCGCGAGATCAACGGCTACTCGGCCAACGTAAAGAGCCTGCACGGCCCGGGCTTCGCGCTGCTGGGCAACGCCGCCGAGTTCCTCGATCCGGTGTTCAGCTCGGGCGTGACCATCGCCATGCGCTCGGCGAGCATGGCCGCCGGGCTGCTGCATCGGCAGTTGAACGGCGAAGCGGTGGACTGGGAAAACGAGTTCGCCATCCCGCTCAAACGCGGCGTCGATACCTTCCGCGTTTACGTCGAGGGCTGGTACGAGGGCTCCTTCCAGGACGTGATCTATTACGAGAACGCCTCCCCAGAAATTCGCCGCATGATCAGTTCGATCCTTGCCGGCTACGCCTGGGACGGTAAAAATCCCTATGTTTCCGAACCACGCCGGCGCCTGCGAGTACTCGCAGAGCTTTGCTCCCCAAACTGACAAGGATCGTCGATGAACGCCCTGCGCCCCGTCTCGCCCACCTACGTCGAAGAAACCCGCTTCGGCTTCTGGTTCCTGCAGAGCCATGTGTGGCAACACCATGTGTTGCGGGTCGCGATCAACGACCTGGTGCGCCTGACCGGCAGCCCGCTGCCGCAAGCCCCCGTGCTGCTCGATGCCGGCTGCGGTCAGGGCCGTTCCTTCGGCCTGCTCAACGCCGCCTTCGCACCGACACGGATGATCGGTCTCGACGCCGACCCGCACAGCCTCGAGTGCTCGCGTCGCGAGGCCGAGCGCCTGGGCCTGGAGGTCGAACTGATCGCCAGCGACTGCGCCTCCATCGACCTGCCCGACGCCAGCGTCGACCTGCTGTTCTGCCATCAGACCCTGCACCACCTGGTGGAGCAGGAACAGGCGCTCGCCGAATTCTGGCGCGTGCTCAAGCCCGGTGGCCGGCTGCTGTTGGCCGAGTCGACCAAGTTCTACATCGATACCTGGGTGATCCGCTGGCTGTTCCGCCATCCGATGCACGTGCAACGTAGCGCCGAGCAGTACCTGGACATGCTGCGTGCACAGGGCTTCCAATTCGACGATACCCGCGTTTCCTACCCCTACCTGTGGTGGAGCCGGGCCAAGGACTTCGGCCTGCTGGAACGTTGGGGCCTGATGCGGCCCAAGCCGGTCGGCCAACGCGACGAAACGCTGCTCAACGTGGTGGCGCGCAAACCGTGATGCCACGCATACTCCTGCTCGTCGCCAGCCTGCTGCTGGGCGCCTGCACCGCACGCACACCCGTGCCGCAAGTGGCCCCGGCACTAGTCGCGCCCTTGCCGCTCACCTTGCAGATCCGGCGTGAACAGGCGGACGCGCTCCAAGACTGGTTGCTGGTGATCCAGCAGGAAGGTTCGCTCCTGCGCTGGTCGCTGCTGGATCCGCTCGGCATTCCCCTGGCCCGCCAACTGCTGGATGCCGGGAAGTGGCACAACGACGGATTGCTGCCACCCAATAGCGAAGCGCGCGAGCTGTTCGCCACGCTGCTGTTCGCCCTGGCTCGCGCCGACGCACTGCATGCTTACCCGCCCGGCAGTTGGCAGCAGGTGAATGATGAGCAGCGCCGACTCGAGCCGGACTGGGTCATCGATTACCACGGCCCACTGGATTTCACCCTTGGCAAGACCGGTTTGAACTACCGGATACGCGTACTGAACCTGGAAGAAAGCGACTGATGCACCGTTCCCCCACCCCCGGCTACCTCAATGCACTCGGCCTGCTCTGCGCCCTCGGCGAAGGCAAGCAGGCCGTGGCCGATGCGCTGTTTGCCGGCGACGCCTCGGGCATGCGTGCCGAAGCGGGCTGGGTCAGCGACCGCAGCCTGACGGTAGGCGCCGTGCATGTCGATCTGCCCGACATGCCTGCAGGTTTCGAGGCATTCCACAGCCGCAACAACCAGTTGCTGCTGGCCGCTGCGCAGCAGATCGAGCCCGAGCTGCGCGCAGCCATCACCCGCTTTGGCGCGCAGCGCGTCGGCCTGGTGCTGGGCACCAGCACCTCGGGCATCCGTGAAGCGGGTGAGCATATCGCGCGTCACTTCAACGAAGGCGTGCTACCCGCCGAATACGACTACGCCCAACAGGAAATGGCTGCACCGGCCAACTTCCTCGCCGACTGGCTGGGCCTGACGGGCCCGGTGTACTGTCAGTCCACGGCCTGTACCTCCAGCGCCCGCGCCATGCTCAGCGCTCATCGCCTGCTCAGCCAGGGTATGTGCGATGCGGTGATCTGCGGTGGCGTCGACAGCCTGTGCCGCCTCACCCTGAATGGTTTCTCGTCGCTAGAAGCCGTCTGCGCCGAACCCTGCAATCCGTTCTCGGTGAACCGCCACGGCATCAATATCGGTGAGGCGGCGGCGTTGTTCCTGATGACCCGCGAGCATAGTCCCATCGCCTTCTTCGGCGGAGGCGCCACCTCGGACGCCCACCATATCTCCGCACCGCACCCGGAAGGTCTCGGCGCCCGTGCAGCCATGGAGAAGGCGCTGATCCAGGCCGGCATCGGCGCCAGCGAAATCGACTATCTCAATCTGCACGGCACCGCTACCCGACATAACGACGCGATGGAGAGCAAGGCCGTGCACGCGCTGTTCCCCGACGGCCTGCCCTGCTCTTCGAGCAAACCCATGACCGGCCACACCCTGGGCGCTGCCGGTGCGCTGGAAGCGGCCTTCTGCTGGCTCACCCTGAGCGAATACAACCGTGACGGTCTGCTTCCGCCACACCTCTGGGATGGCCAGCACGACCCCGAACTGGCGCCCCTCGAGCTCGTCCAGCCTGGCGCACGCCTGGCCCGCGACAAGGGTCGCTACCTGATGAGCAACTCCTTCGCCTTCGGCGGCAACAATGTCGCGCTGATCCTGGGAGATGCGTCATGAGCCTGTGGCCAGTCGCCGAACTGGTACCCCATGCGGGCAACATGGTGCTGCTCGATGAAGTACTGAGCTGCGATAGCGAAGCGATCGAGGTACGCCTCACAGTGCGCCCCGGCGGCCTGCTCAGCGATGCTGACGGCAGCCTGCCGGCCTGGACCGGCATCGAGCTGATGGCACAGGCCATTGCCGCCTTTGCCGGTATCCAGGCCAAGCGAGCTGGTTTGCCGGTGGAGCTGGGCTTTCTCCTCGGCACCCGCAAGTACACCTGTAACGTCGAGAGCTTTCCGGCCGGAAGCGAATTGCGCATCCGCGCCCTGTGCTCGCTACAGGACGACAATGGCATGGGTGTGTTCGAATGCCACCTGCAAGGCCCCGGCATCCAGGCCGAAGCCCGCCTCAACGTGTTCCGCCCGCCGCAACCGGCGGTCTATCTACAAGAGCAGCAAGAACAATCCCATGACTGAAAGCACTTCTGCCGCCACCGTTCTGGTCACCGGTTCCAGCCGTGGTATCGGCCGCGCCATTGCATTGCGCCTGGCGCGCTCGGGCCATGACATCGTCCTGCACTGCCGCTCGCGCCGCGATGAGGCCGAAGCCGTGCAGGCGCAGATCGCCGAACTGGGTCGCCAGGCGCGCATCCTGCAATTCGACGTGTCCGACCGCGCAGCCTGCCGCGAGGCGCTGGAGGCCGATGTCGAGCAACACGGCGCCTACTACGGCGTGGTGTGCAACGCCGGCCTGACCCGCGATGGCGCCTTTCCGGCGCTGTCCGAGGACGACTGGGATCAGGTCATGCGTACCAACCTGGACGGTTTCTTCAACGTGCTGCACCCGCTGACCATGCCGATGATTCGTCGCCGCGCGCCAGGCCGCATCGTCTGCATCACCTCGGTATCGGGTCTGGTCGGCAACCGCGGTCAGGTCAACTACAGCGCGTCCAAGGCCGGCGTGATCGGCGCCGCCAAGGCCCTGGCGATCGAGCTGGCCAAGCGCAAGATCACCGTCAACTGCGTAGCGCCCGGCCTGATCGATACCGAGATCCTCGACGAGCTGGTACCGGTGGACGAGATTCTCAAGATGATCCCGGCCGCCCGTATGGGCACCCCCGAAGAGGTGGCCGGTGCGGTGAACTTTCTGATGTCCGACGAGGCGGCGTACATTACGCGCCAGGTTCTCGCGGTGAATGGTGGTTTGTGTTGATGAAACGTGTAGTCATCACCGGCATGGCCGGTATCACCTCGCTGGGCAGCGACTGGCCAACCATCTCGGCCGCGTTCAAGGCTGGCAAGAGTGGTATCCGCCGCATGGACGAATGGGACCGCTTCACCGAGCTGAACACCCGCCTGGGTGGGCCGGTGGACGATTTCGTCCAGCCCAAGCACTGGAACCGCAAGCAGACGCGCAGCATGGGCCGGGTGTCCAAGCTGGCCGTGTACGCCGCCGAACGCGCCCTGGAGCACGCTGGGCTGCTCGGCGACCCATGCATCGCCGACGGGCGCATGGGCGTGGCCTGTGGTTCGTCCACCGGCAGCACCGAGGAGGTCAAGGCCTTCGGCAACATGCTGCTGAACTCGGTGGCGGACGGCCTCAACGCCAATTCCTATATCCGCATGATGCCGCACACCACGGCGGCCAATATCAGCATCTTCTTCGGTCTCAAGGGCCGCCTGATCCCCACGTCCAGCGCCTGCACCAGTGGCAGCCAGGGCATCGGCTATGCCTACGAGGCGATCAAGTTCGGCCGCCTGAAGATGATGGTCGCCGGCGGCGCCGAAGAGCTGTGCCCCACCGAAGCCATGGTCTTCGATGCGCTCTACGCCACCAGCCTGAAGAACGACGCCCCACACACCAGCCCGCGCCCCTACGACAGCGGCCGTGACGGTCTGGTAATCGGTGAAGGCGCCGGCATCCTGGTGCTCGAAGAGCTGGAGCATGCCCTCGCTCGTGGCGCCACTATCCATGCCGAGATCGTCGGTTTCGGCTGCAACTCCGACGGTCAGCACGCCACCAAACCGGTGCAGGCAACCATGCGCGGCGCCATGCAGCTGGCGCTGGACGACGCGGGCCTGGCGCCGGAGGCCATCGGTTACGTCAACGGCCACGGCACTGCCACCGAACAGGGCGACGTCGCCGAGACCCTGGCCACCAGCAGCCTGTTCGGCGCGCGGATGCCGATCAGCTCGCAGAAGAGCTACCTCGGCCATACCCTGGGCGCCTGCGGCGCGCTGGAGTCCTGGTTCAGCATCGAAATGATGAACTCGGACAGCTACGTCTACACCCTGAACCTGGACGAGATCGACCCGGCCTGCGGTGAGCTGGACTATCTGCGCGGCGAGTTCCGCCAGATGAGCCATGAGTACGTGATGAACAACAACTTCGCCTTTGGTGGCGTCAACACCTCGCTGATCTTCAAGCGCTGGCAATGACCTTCAACTGACAAGGAACAAGGATGATGTCTCATTTCACTCGATCTGCTCTGATCGTTGCGCTGCTGGGCGTCGCAGCCTGTACGTCAAAACCGGTGATGAACATTGAGAACCGGACACCCACTTCGGCGGTCAGGAATGAGGATGATATGCGCCGCGCTATTCTCAGCGCCCTGCAAAACCGCCAGTGGACGGTCGAGCGTGCCGACCGGGGCAATATCATGGCGTTGATCCAGCGTCGCAGCCACCAGGCCGAGATCACCATTCCCTATAGCGTGTCGAGCTATTCGATCCGCTATCGCGACAGCCAGAACCTTGGCTACAAGAACGGCAAGATCCATCGCAATTACAACAACTGGATCCATAATCTGGATCGCAGCATCCAGCAGGAACTGAACAGGGCTTCCTTCTAGCAGGTGCCTGGTTGGTAACGGCCTGTTCATCAGTGCGACAGGCCCACGCGCAGCAGACGTTGAACGCGCTCTTACACACAGTGATATTCAAGGAGATACCCATGCAAGCCAAAATCTGGACCACTGCCGCTCTTCTCTCCGTCGCCCTGCTGCCCGGCCTCAGCCAGGCGCGCGACACCGCTCACTTCCTCGACTTCCAGTCGGTGGTCAACGAAGCCACCCAGGCCGGTCGTCTCGACGGTTCGGTGAAGTTCTACCTGAACAAGACTCCGGCTGGCGCACAGATCATCAACGCCAACGTCACCACCAGCCAGAAGACCAACGCTTTCAACAAGAGTGATGAAGAAGCCTGCAGCTGGGTTCTGCAATCGGCCCTGATCAAACTGCAGAACGCCGCCAAGGTTGCCGGTGCCAACGCCGTGGTCGACCTGGCCAGCAACTACAAGAACAAGGAATACCGCGACGACAGCAAATACGAATGCCATGCCGGCGCCATCATGGCCGGTGTCGCGCTGAAGGCCAAATACGCCAAGGTGAAGTGACACCAGCGGCACTCACGCAAAGGCCACCGTCGAGGTGGCCTTTTCACGCAAGGAAGCCCTCTCCCATGTCGAAACTACGCATAACCCTGCCCTTGCTCGCAGCGATAACCCTACTCGGCGGTTGCACTGCTACCCGGGTCACGCCACTAAAGGCGGCGGCCGACCAGATGTGTATCGAAGAGAACCCAAAAGTTCAGGTCAGCGACTTCGTGTCCGTACTGCAGGAAGGCTTCGCACGGCATGGAATCCAGACGCAGATCTACTCGAAGATTCCCAGAGCAGACTGCCCTTATGTGGTGACATACACCGCCCGCCGCTCCTGGGACATGGCGCCCTATCTGTCCACCGCCGAAATCACCATCCTCGGCCCCCGTCGTCAGACACTGGCCAAGGCCAACTATCACCTGCGCGGCAAAGGCGGTTTGTCGCTGATGAAATGGCAAGGCACCAAAAGCAAGATCGACCCGGTCATCGACGAGTTGCTGGCCAGCGCTCAGTTGAGCAGCACAACCCCACCTGCCACACAGGCCACCTCGACACCCGGGCCACGCAAAAGCCTGGATGAACGAGTGCGCGACCTGCAACAGCAGAACCTCGGCTATGAAGACTATCAGCGCGCCTATCGACAGTTGCTGCTGGAGCACCAGAGCGCGCAATAGCAACCCTGCGTGAGATCAGAGCACGAGCGGCACGAACATCCAGCTTCGCCCCATGTACTCGCGGTAGGCCTCGCCGAAATAGGCCAGGCACTCGCGCTCTTCGCAGCGCGCCGAACACCACAGCAGCACACTGGAAAGCACAGCCAGCAGGACGATCAGCACATCGATGCGCTTGAAAGCGATGCCCCAGGCCAGCAGCAGCAACGAGCAGTACATCGGATGGCGGATGTAGCGGAAGATACCGCCCGTCACCAGTTGCGACGTGCGCTCGAAGGCGAATAGCTCATCATCCTGGCGCTGCGTACCCGCCTGACCAAAACGGCGCATCTGGTACACGCCCGCGAACAGCACCGCCAGCGAAAGACTCAGTAGCCCCCAGGATATGCGCTGATGCAGTTCACCCCGGTCGCCAAACCAGGACGGCGCATTGAGCACCAGCATCAGCGCCATCGCCTCCCAGGCGAGGAATCGATAGAAGCCGTGACTGCGCGGATTGCCCAAGGTGCGCCAGGAAATGCCTACCAGCACTGCGCTGAGCATCACAAAAGCCGCCAACTGCCAGATTGTCACTGCATCCTCCCTCTATCCCTGCCTCTGTTACACTGCGTCACCCGTACGTACCGACCGCCTGCCATGGATCGCACCCAACTGCACACACTGCTGCCGCACCAGGGCGACGCGCTATGGCTGGATGCATTGGTCGATCATGACAGCCTCAATATCCGCGGCCTCAGTGCCTGGCATCACCTCGACAAGCTTGGCGAAAATGCCTCGCCCTGCCTGCTGTTCGAAGCCGCAGCCCAGCTTTGCGCCGCACATGGTGCCCTATACGGCGAAGCGGATGCCATCGAAATGGCCCTGGTCGGCAAACTTTCCCAGCTCCATCTGCACCCGGTCACACGCAGTGCAGAACCACTGCTGGTGAGCGCCCAGCAGGAGGCGCTGAGCCCGGCCGGCGCCCTCTATGCCTTTGCCATCCATGCCGGCGCGCAACCGCTGCTGGACGGCAAACTGCTGCTGGTACTCGTCCGTGCTTGAACTAAGCAACGTCAGCTTTCGCTACCCAGGCGCAGACACTTCGGCGCTGCAAGGCATCGATCTGCAACTGGAGGAAGGCCAGTGCCTGGGCCTGCTCGGCAGCAACGGCGCCGGCAAAACCACACTGCTGGCCTTGCTCAGCGATACGCTGGCCCTGCAACAGGGCGAAATCCGCTGGCACGGCCCGCGCAGCCTGGGTCTGGTGCCGCAGCAGCTGGCGTTCTATGCCGAACTCACAGTGGCCGAGAACCTCGCCCTGTTCGCCGATCTCTACCGCCTCCAGGGCACCCAGCGCCGCCAGCGCCTGGAGCTGTGCATCGCCAGCAGTGCCCTGGAAGACAAGTTGCCGCGCCGAGCAGCACGCCTGTCCGGTGGCGAGCAACGTCGCCTGAACTTCGCCATCGGCCTGCTCCAACCCGCGCGTCTGTACCTGTTCGACGAAGCCACAGTCGGCGTCGACGCCGGCAGCCGCCAGTTGCTGCTCGATGCCGTAGGGCGACTCGCTGCGCAAGGCCATGGGGTGATCTACACCAGTCACTATCTGGACGAGGTCGAGCGCGTGGCCGGGCGCATCCTGCTTCTTCATGAGGGTAAGGTGCGCCTCGATGTGGACAAGAATCAACTGCTCGATGCCGGCCACGGCCTGCTGCTGGAATGGCCGGAGCAGGTACCGGCCGGTTTTCAAGGGCTGCTTGACCAACTGCAGCTGAGCGCCGAGGCGCTGCCGGATGGTCTGCGCATCAGTAATCTGGACTGCCAGCAACTGCTCGCCATCACCCAGTACCTTGCCGCGCAGCCGACCCCACCGAGCCTGCTGCGCTTTGGCCGGCCATCACTGGAACAGCTCTACCTGAGCCTCAACGGAGGCCGCCTGTGAGCCCGTTGCTGGCGCTGGTGCGCAAGGAATGCCTGCTGCTGCTGCGCGACCCGCACGCGCTGGCCGTGCTGTTCATCATGCCGATCCTGTTTCTCGTGCTGATGGCCGCCGCGCTGTCCAACTACCTGCGCGACCAGCCGCCACCGCTGAGCGTGGTGCTGGAGGTGCCACGCAGCAGCGAGGCCAGCCAGTTCTTCCATGAGGCGCTGATGGCCCAGCTGCCAGGCAGCCTGCTGCTGGCCAGCAGCGATGAAGCACTGCCGCGAATCAGCCTTGCCAGCGACTTCTCCGAGACCCTGCTAAACATTCCCCACAAAGGGCCGGTGCTGAGCTTTCCCGCGCGCTTCGACAGTCAGAGCCGTCAGCGCCTGCGCGCGGCGCTGAACATCGCCCTGGCGCAGACGCGCCTGCTCGCCTACCTCGAAGACAGCGAAGCGCTGCCAGCAGAGATGACGGCAGACGAACGCTGGCAACTTATCCGCCAGCGTACGCAGAGCGAAGTCGTTGAATTCCAGGTACTGGCCAGCGGCGAACTCAGCGGCAAGGCCAACGCCAGCCAGCTGAGCGTGCCAGCCTGGCTGATCTTCGGCATGTTCTTCGTCGCCCTGCCGATGGCCGGCGGCTTCCAGCGCGAACAACAGAGCGGCGCACTCCTTCGTTTTCGTGCGCTGGGCGTGAGCCCTGCCAGCCTGATTCTGAGCAAGTTGCTGCCCTACCTGGCGATCAATCTGCTGCAGTTCGCCCTGCTGCTGGCCATCGGCATCCATATCCTGCCGCTGCTCGGCCTGAGCGGCCTGAACCTGCCAGGCTCGCCACTGGCCTATGTACTGCTGGCCCTGAGCCTGAGCCTGGCGGCCTGCAGCCTGGGCCTGCTGCTGGCCGCACTGGCACGTAGCGGCGAACAGGCGTTGCTGCTGGGCGGTGGCCTCAATATCATCCTCGCCGCAATCGGCGGCATCATGGTGCCCAAGAGCGTGATGCCAGAAGCGATGAGCCAACTGGCGGAAATCTCGCCGATGAGCTGGGCACTGGACGCCTTCCTGACCCTGCTGGTGGGCCAGGGAACGCTTGCCGACATCGCCCCTGACTGTGCCCGTCTTCTGCTGTTCGCCATCCTGCTGGGCGGCACCGGGCTTTTCCTGTTCCGCAAACGAGTGCAGCAAACGCAATGGACGACACACTACTAGAACAAGAACTCAAGCAATTGCTGATCCGTGAGTGCGACAAGGAAGACGACATCGACTGGCAGAGTATCGCCGATGACGAGCCGCTGTTCGGTCAGCAAAGCCGCATCGCCATGGATAGCCTCGATGCCCTGCAGGTGTCCCTGGCGCTGCAGCAGCACTATGGCGTACGCATCGAAGGAGCCAAGGACGGACGGCGCATTCTCAACAGCATCGCCAGCATCGCGGCCTTCATCAGGCAGAAAAAGTGACGCCCATCTACCTCCAGCGCGGCGCCCTGCACAGCGCCCTTGGCGCTGACCTGCGCGCCGCTGGTGCGGCCCTTCAAGGCGGCCAGCGGCCTGTGTCCGGCTCGTTTCTGCTGCATGAGCTGCAGCAGCCGCGCCCCTATCTGGCAGTCGGCGGCTGCGCTGAAAACCGCCCGCAGCGCTGTGACCGACTGCTCGGCGAAACCCTGGGCGAACAGCCGGGGGAGCTGGATGACTGCCTGCTGATCATCGCCAGCACCAGCCTGGATATCGACGACCTCGAACAATTGATCGCCGCAGAAGGCGGTTTTCACCCGGAGCATTCGACCCCGCTCGACCGGCTGGCCGAGGACCTTCGCCAGCGGTGGGGCTTCGCCGACGCCTTCACCCTCAACACCGCCTGCACCAGCGCTGCCAATGGCCTGCTGTATGGAGCGCGAATGCTCGCGTCCGGCCTCTACGAACGCGTGCTGGTACTGGCCTTCGAGACGCCCAGCGCCATCGCCCAACAAGGCTTCGGTGCACTCGAGCTGGTCAGCCCAAGTGGCGTCTACCGGCCCTTTCACCCGGAACGCGACGGCCTGATTCTCGGCGAAGCCTATGCCGCCACGCTGCTGGCAAAGGAGCCCGGCGACGCGCCACTGGCGAAGCTGCTCGGCGGTTTCAGCGCCTGCGACACCAGCAACCTGACCACCACCCACGAAGACGGCAGCCATATCGACTGGGTAATGCGTGAAGCCCTGCGCAGTGCCGGTGTCGACATCGGACAGATCGGTTTGGTGAAACTGCACGGCACCGCCACCGGCGCCAATGACCGCGCCGAGAGCAATGGTGTGCGCCTGCTGTTCGGCGATGCGCTGCCACCGCTGTGTGTGCTCAAACCCTGGCTCGGCCATACCCTGGGCGCCTGCGGCCTCAGCGAAACCCTGCTGCTGGTGGAGAATCTAGCCAGCCTGCCAGGCGTGGACTATGCGGCCGAGGCGCTGCTGCCACTCATTGCCCAGCCGACCAGCATCGCGGCAGACAGCCTGCTGCTGGCCAACTTCTTCGGTTTCGGTGGTAACAATGCCAGCCTGATATTGCAGCGCTGCACGGGAGACCAGGCATGAAGCCGGTCATCGCCGCGTGCAGCGTTCGCGGAGAGGCGCGCTGCTCCGACAAGGATCTCAAGGCCGCGCTGAGCCAGTGGCTGGCTACCCCGCCGCGGCGCATCGACCGCATGATCCTGCAGGCACTGCTATGCAGTGCGCCACTCAAGGCGCGGGTACGTAGCGACTGCGGTCTCTATCTGGCCTCGCGTCACCCGGCACGCGCCACCATGGGCGCACTGCTCGATGCCGTGTGCGTCCACCAGCGCCAGCCCAAGCCCTTTGAGTTCGTCAACAGCGTCAGCAACGCTGCCGGCTTCCACGTCGCCGCTCAATTGGGGCTGGAGGGACCAAACCTGTTTATCGGAGCCGGGACGAATGTATGGAAACAGCTGCAGGCACTGGCTGCCCTGGATCTTTCCGATGGCGTAATCACCCAGGCGCTGCTGGTGGTGATCGACGAGAATGGCGATTTTCAGGCGCAGGCGGTGTTGATCGAGGCGCCAACGAACGCACAGGGCTTTGCCGAGCTGACGGCAGACATCGAAGTGCTGCAGCTGCAGGCTTGTTGACGGCATTGGTGGGCTGAAGCCCACCCTACGATTACGGAGCCGCATCTGCAGTTGTTCTGATGGTTCCCACGCTTCTGCGTGGGAACCAAGGCCAGGGCGCTCCGCGCCCGTTCTTGCTCAGGCGCTCGATAACGGACGCAGAGCGTCCGGAGAGGCATTCCCACGCAAAGCGTGGGGAACGATCAGTTGACTGGCAGTTGTAGGGTGGGCCGGGCGGCGATCCGCTTCAGCCCACCACAACCAGCCTCTCAGAAAGCAATCAGCCCTTGCGTTTGGCCCAGGCACCCAGCTCTTTCATCAACACCCGCTCCTGCCCGGCGATGCCTCGAAGCATCTCGGCGATCGGCCTGAAGTCCGGCGCCTCGCCCTTGCTGCGGCTGGCCCGTACACAGGCCGAGGCAAACTGGCGCCAGTCATCGCCCACCGCCGTGAGCCGGGACGATGCCTCCTGCAAGCTGGTATCGCCGATTTTCTCGCCGGCCTCCTGCAGGAAACTGGCGTACATGAAACGAAAGCCTGCACCGCCAGTGCCGATCTCTTCCTGCATGCGCACGATATGAGTGAGGTACAGGCGGTTGTACTTGACCTGCGCCGGGTCGAGCGATTCGACGCATTTGGCCAGGTGCTGGATGCCACGAATACCGATCCACGGCAGCGGCATGCCGTCGAGGATGCGCGAGGTGGACAGCACGCTCTGGCGGATCAGGCGCTCCCAATCCTGATCCGGCGACACGTCGTCGAGGTAGTACATCAGGCCCTTGGCCGCCAGCGCGCCCTTGGCGAAGCGCGCCTTCTGCAGATCGGCGCTGGCGCAGCGCACCGGCTCCTCGAATACCGGATCGCTGAGCAGGTACTCGTCACCCTCGCGCCCATAGGCCAGCAGGTTGTGCGCATTGAAATGAAAGCGCATCTCCGGTGGGAAATACGGCAGCCAGAACACCGAGCTCTGCAGGCCAGCCAGGCGACCGCTGTCGAGCGCCGCATCCAGCGCAACGCGGCCCTGCTCGGGGTTGGAAAACGTGCGGCTGGTCAGGCGCACGCCAAGGCGTTTGCTCAGGGTTTTGATCAGGTGGCGCGGCGGCATGCGATAGGCAATCAACGGCATACCACCGAGCTTGACGATCGGCAGATAGGCGAAGGCCAGACCCGATGCCAGGCCGAAAGCCATCGGCTCGCTCATGGGCAGGCCGGCGTGGGTCAGCAGACTGGCCATGACGCCACTTTCGCAGTGGGCGCTCTGGCGGTGTTCGAACGCAGTCATGGCAACTCTCTCTGGTAGCGACGCAACTCGTCGACGGTCAGGCCAAAGGCCTCGGCGTAGCGCGCCAGCAGCGAAGTGCTCAAGCGGCGATAGATGTCTGGACGGAAATGCCGGCGCACGCGCCATTGCCACAGGCCGGTGATTTGCGACAGGGCCGCTTCATCCATGCGGTAGCGGTACATCAGGCATTTCAGCGGTGACAGCTCGCCGCGCTGCCAAGCCTCTCTGGCCTCGGCCTCCTGGGCCTCGAGCTCGGCGACGGCGAGCAATGTGCTATAGGCCTCCGGCTCCCAGCCATCACTCTGGGTCCCCTGGTAATGGCCGCTGGCATCCACTGCGTAAACCAGCTTGCTGTGGCCACCATAGGTGGAGCTGTGATCCTGGGGAACCTCATCAAGCTTCATCGCCGACCACCGTCAGGTGCATGAACGCACTGGAGAAACGCCCGCTTTCAGGCACGTAGCAGAGCAACCGCTGGCCGCTGCACAAGCGACCGCCGTTGAACAGTTCTTCGAGGATGATGAAGATCGACGCTGCGCCGGTGTTGCCCTTGCTGGTCAGGTTGGTGAACCAGCGCTCCATCGGGATCGGCAGGTCGACATTGGCCAGGCCCACGGCCAGCGGCTCGCGGAAGAACTCCGAGGAGTAATGCGGGAGGAACCAGTCGATGTCCGCCACGCGCAGCTCGCGGCGCGCCATGATCCGGCGCAGCGCCTCGATCACGGTGTATTTGACGATGTTCTCGTTGAGCAGTTTGACGTTCTGCTTGATCGCCATCACCGACTGCTTCGCGCGCTCGTCGGCGTCGTAACGGCTCCAGCCACGCAGGGTGTCGTCCTGCATATCTGCACCGGCGTACATGCAGGGCGGCATCTGATCGGCGAAGGAGTAGATATCAAGCCAGTCGATGCGCAGGCTCAGACCGCTCGGATTCGGGCGATCCTGCAACAGCACAGCGCCAGCACCATCGGAAAGCATCCAGCGCAGGAAATCCTTCTCGAAAGCGATCTCCGGATGCTTTTCCAGCTCGTCGACGCGGCTTTCATACTCGGCGTTGAAGTTGCGCGCCTGCATCAGGGTCGAGGCGACCTCCGAACCACAGGCCACGGCCGTGCGGCTCTCGCCACTGGCCACGCTCATCCAGGCGTATTTCAGCGCCGTCATCCCACACAGGCAGATACCTGCCGTGGTCACCACCTCGCAAGACGGGTTGCCCAGTTCGCCATGCACCATCACGGCGTGCCCCGGCATCACCTGATCCGGCGACGAGGTGCTGGCCACCAGGCAGTCGAGCTGGTTCAGTTCGAAGCCGTCACCTTGTAAACCGCGAATGGCTTCGGCGCTGAGCTGTGCGTTGCTCATGCTCGGCTCGCCGGTATTCGGGTCGATCACGTAGTGACGCTGCTCAATACCATTGCGGCGCAGCACCAGTTTGCGCGCGCGCGATGGCTTGCCACCGACCATGCCGAGGCGCGTCTCCATCTGCTCGTTGCCCACAGGATCGTGCGGCAGGCTGGCGCTGATGCGATTGATGAATACGGGATGAGCCACTGCAATACCTCAGGTCACATCACTCGCCGGACGGGCCGGCAAAGTAGGCCTTCTCTCGCTGGATACGCGCCTTGAACAACGGAGCCAGCAACTTTTTCAACACCGCCGTGATCGGCACCACGGTCAGAATCAGGCAAATCAGGAACACGATGTACAGCACCAGCCCGGCGCCGCGTCGGCGGCTCTGCTGCGGGCCTAGCGCCGACAGCAGACGACTCCACAAGGTGAAACTGCGATTGCCGACCTTTTCGCTGGCGATCAGCTTTTCATCCACTTTCACCGCGCCCAGGCCAGCAAGCATCGGTGTCTCGATGGGTAGTTCGTCAGCAAGCAGCCGACGGGCCATAGCGTCGCCGAAGCGGCTGGCCGCCGCCAATTCCCGCTCGTCGATACCGGCACGCGGCACCCAGCTGTAGGGCTTCTGCCGGCCAGTGAACATCCACAGCGGTGTAGCCAGGAAGCTGGCGGCCGTACCGCAGGCGTCGGTCAGCACCACGTTATCCACCAACTTCGCACCCAACGTCTGCAGCCGTGCCTTGACCTTCTCTTGCGCCATGAGCCACATGTTGCGGCAACCAATCAGGGTCACCACTGGCGTGTCCTTCAGCAGGCGGGCAGCCTCGGGCGAGGCGAGAAAGCTGGTGCACGGCAGCGAGGGCGAGAGGAACCAGACCTGATAGGCCAGAATCACCAGGTCGTAGCGCTTGTCGGCGTCTACAGCGAGCGGCAGCAACGGCTGCGGCTTCATCAGCACGGTTTCCGGGAAGATGCGGAAGAAGTCGAGAAATGGCCAGGGAAAGGGGAACGGCTCAGCCGGTTGCAGCGCCAAGAAGTCCACCTGGATGCCGCCACAGTCGCGCAAGGGCGCACAGACCGATTGCGCCAAACGGTCTAATTGGCCAGTCTGAGAAAAGTGGACGACTAAAACATGACGCATTCGCGGCGCATTCCCTGCAAAATATGCAAATTATGCCACAGAGAATTCTTCAAACCGTAACCCGCCCGTGCCAACTTTGCCTATTGGTTCCGCTACTCGCTTGCCAGTCGCTCCGGGCAGGCGACCTGCTGATCGAAGTGGAAGGCGTACAGGATCGGGCAAACCTGTACCTGGCGCTGGTGCCAGCAGATCAGCAGGACTGGCAGCCCAGCCTGCGCGAACTTCAGGGTACGGAAACACCGCTGCGCCTGAATGATCTCCCCCCAGGTCGCTATGCCGTGCAGGTGTTCCAGGACAGCAACGGTAACGGTCAACTGGATCTCAGCCCCCGAGGCATCCCGCTGGAGCCGGTGGGTTTTTCCGGAAGTCCTGCGCTTTTCGGCGGCAAACCCACACCCAGCGAAAGCCTGTTCGAGCATGGCTATACGGACAGCATAATCGGCGTGCGCCTGATTCATCCGCGCAAGAAAAAGGAACGCGTGGCGCCAAGGGAAGCGCCAGGAAGGCCGCTGAAATAGCCGTCATTCTGCTTCGGTTGGCATCCAGATAGCACGCAGCACCGACGCTCCCGCCTTCGCGGGAGTGACGGCGAATGGGTCTTGGCGTCCTGGAGACGCCTTACCGGTGATACTGCGCGGACAGCTCGTGCACGGCCTCGAAAAAGGCGCCCGCGTGGGTCGGGTCGACTTCCGGGGTGATGCCATGGCCGAGGTTGAACACATGGCCACTACCTGCACCGTAGGCGGCCAGGATGCGCGCCACCTCTGCACGAATCGCCGCCGGCTTGGCATAGAGCACCGCCGGGTCCATGTTGCCTTGCAGGGCGACCTTGGCACCGACACGGGCGCGAGCGCTGCCGATGTCGCAGGTCCAGTCCAGACCCAGCGCTTCTGCGCCGGTGTCTGCCAGGGATTCGAGCCACAGGCCACCGCCCTTGGTGAACAGAATCACCGGTACACGGCGGCCATCATGCTCGCGAATCAGGCCATCGACGATCTTCTTCATGTAGGCCAGGGAGAATTCCTGATAGGCCGCCGCCGACAGCGCGCCGCCCCAGGAGTCGAAGATCTGCACCGCCTGCGCACCGGCAAGGATCTGGCCGTTCAGATAAGCGGTGACTGACTGCGCCAGCTTGTCGAGCAACGCATGCAAGGCTTGCGGGTTGTCGTAGAGCATCGCCTTGGTCTTGCGAAAATCCTTCGACGAACCGCCTTCGACCATGTAGGTGGCCAGTGTCCACGGACTGCCGGAGAAGCCGATCAGCGGCACACGGCCATTGAGTTCACGGCGGATGGTGCGTACGGCGTCCATCACATAGCCCAGATCTTTCTCCGGGTCCGGCACCGGCAGCGCGTCGATGTCGGCCAGGTTGCTGACCACCTTCTTGAAGCGCGGGCCTTCGCCGGTCTCGAAGTACAGACCCTGACCCATGGCATCGGGAATGGTGAGGATGTCGGAGAACAGGATCGCCGCATCCAGTTGCGGGTAGCGATCCAGCGGCTGGATGGTGACCTCGCAGGCCAGCTCCGGGTTCTTCATCAGGCTCACGAAGTCGCCGGCCTTGGCCCGGGTCGCGCGGTATTCCGGCAGATAGCGGCCGGCCTGGCGCATCATCCAGATCGGCGTGACATCCACGGGTTGCTTGAGCAGGGCACGCAGGAAACGGTCGTTCTTCAGGGCGGTCATGGCGGCATCCGACGAAAAAAGTGCGGGCATTTTCGCAGAGCGCAAAACAAAAGGCACGGCGGGTGCCGTGCCTTTTGTCCATCGCGACGATATGCCGCGACGATTCACCAACTGCGATAGGGCAGAAACTTGCCGTTGAGCACGATCTGTACACGGTCACCCTTGGGGTCGGCGACGCGGGAAATGTCCATGCTGAAGTCGATGGCGCTCATGATGCCGTCGCCGAATTCTTCGTGGATCAGCTCCTTGATGGTCTCACCGTAGACGTTGATCATCTCGTAGAAGCGGTAGATCAGCGGGTCGGTGGGGATGGACTTGTCCCAGTGTTTGTGCGGGAACGCCTGCAGCGCGGTGGAGACTTCCGCCGGCAACTCGAGCATCTCGCACAGGGCATCGGCCTGCGCCTTGGCCATGCTGTTCATGCCCAGACAGGCGGAGGTCGTCCACACCGGCGACATGCCGATGCCCTGGCCAAGCGCGGCCCAGTCCAGGCCCAGGCGCGCCTTCGCGTCGATGATGGTGGTGCGCATCTGTTGCTTATCCATGGTGAAACTCCTTCACGGGGGTCAGAGGTACGACCCTGGCGGCCGCTGCCGGCTCGTTCAGGGCGGGGTTGATATCGGGTGGGAAGCCTTGCTCGTCGGCCACGGTGCGGCCGCGCAGCTCGTGCGAGCGGTTCACCAGAAAGTCCACGAGGTGGTTACGGATGCGGTAGTACGCCGGGTGGTGAATCACCTGGTCGCGCTGGCGCGGCCGTGGCAGGTCGATGCGCACCGACTCGGCGATGCGCGCCTGCGGGCCGTTGGTCATCAGCAGGATGCGATCGGAGAGCAGGATCGCCTCGTCGACGTCATGGGTGATCATGAACACCGTCTGCTTGGTGGCGCTCCAGATCTTGATCAGCTCGTCCTGGATCACCCCGCGGGTCAGGGCGTCCAGTGCGCCAAAGGGCTCATCGAGCAACAGCAACTGCGGCTGAGTGGCGAAGGCGCGGGCAATGCTCACGCGCTGACGCATGCCGCCAGACAGCTGCGCCGGCTTGCGCGCCTCGGAGCCGCCCAGGCCGACCATTTCCAGGTACTTGCGGCTATGCGCGCGGCGCTGCTCCTTCGACCACTGCGGGAAACGCGCACGCACGCCGAACTCGACGTTCTCCAGCGCACTGAGCCAGGGCAGCAGGCTGTAGTTCTGGAACACCACGCCGCGTTCGAGGCTGGGCCCGGCGACTTCCTTGCCGGCCATTTCCAGCATGCCTTCGCTGAAGCTGTCGAGCCCGGCCAGCGCATTGAGGATGGTCGATTTACCACAACCAGAGTGACCGATGATGCAGACGAATTCGCCCTGGTCGAGACCGAAGCTGACGTCTTCGAAGACTGTCAGCGGCTCGCTGCCGGGTTGCGGGAAACGCTTGGCCAGGCGGCGCGCATCGAGAAAATAGCGGGACATGACATCACTCCTGATAGCTGACGAGACGGGCGACGCTGCCCAGCAGAAGGTCGAGCAGCATGCCGACCACGCCGATCATCAGAATCGAGAAGATCACGCTGGCCAGGTTGAGGTTGTTCCACTCGTTCCACACGTAGTAGCCAATGCCGGTGCCACCAACGAGCATCTCGGCGGCGACGATCACCAGCCAGGCGATACCGACCGAGATGCGCATACCGGTGAGGATGGTCGGCATGGCCGCAGGCAGGATCACGCTGAACGCCGTGCGCAGCGGGCTCAGCTCATGGGTGCGGGCGACGTTGATCCAGTCGCGGCGCACGCCCGCCACTCCGAAGGCGGTGTTGAGCAGCATCGGCCACACCGAGCAGATGAAGATCACGAAGATCGCCGAAGTCTGCGAATCCTTGATCACGAACAGCGCCAGCGGCATCCAGGCCAGCGGCGAAATCGGCCGCAGAATCTGGATGAAGGGGTTGAGCGCGCGGTACATCAGCGGCGACATGCCGATGACGAAGCCGACCGGGATCGCCACCATCGCCGCCAGCAGATAACCGGTCAGCACCCGATACAGCGAATGCGCGAGCTGGATGCCGATGCCCTTGTCGTTCGGCCCGTTGTCATAGAACGGCTGGCTCAGCTCGGCGTAGGCATGCGCCAGCACCACCGAAGGCGGTGGCACACGGGCCTCCTGCTCGGCTTCGCCCATGAGCAGGGCGTATTCGTCATCGGCACTGACTGCCGCGCTGGCGGGCACTCGACAGAGCACCTCCCAGATGGCGAGCAGCAGCACCAGCAGCACGGCGGAGAGGATCGCCGCGCGCAGGGAAATGGACGCTTTCATCACGACCTCCGCATGGCGAAGCTGGCCAGGTAACCGTCCGGATCGGCCGGATCGAAGGGTTTGCCCATCACACTGAAGGATTTGTAGGCATCGGCCGGTACCGGCAGGCCGAGCTCTTTCATCACCTTGCCGGCGTCAGCCGCGAGGAACACCCGCTCGGCAATATTGCGGTAGTCGACATCCCCCTGCAGATAGCCCCAACGCTTCATCTGGGTGAGGATCCACACCGCCATCGACTGCCATGGGAACGGATCGAAGTCGATGCGCTGCGGCTCGTCATGAATGTTGCCCAGGCCATCGGCATAACGCCCGCTGAGCACCTGCTGCACCACCGGTACCGGCTGGTTGAGGTAGTTGCGAGTGGAGATCGCCTCGGCCACCGCCTTGCGGTTCTCGGCCTTGGAGGAGTACTGCGTGGCATCGATCAGCGCATGCAGCAGCGCGCCATAGGTATTGGGGTTCTCACTGGCGAAGCGCTGGCTGCAGGCGAAGGCGCAGCACGGATGGCCCGGCCACAGTTCCTTGGTCAGCAGGTGGATGAAACCGACCTTCTCCCACACCGCGCGCTGGTTGAACGGGTCCGGCGAGAGGAAGCCATCGAGGTTGCCGGCGCGCAAGTTGGCGACCATCTCCGGTGGCGGCACCACGCGAATCTGTATGTCGCGATCCGGGTCCAGGCCGTGCTCGGCGACGTAATAACGCAGCAGGAAGTTGTGCATCGAGTATTCGAACGGCACACCGAAGCGCATGCCTTTCCACAGCTTCGGATCGCGTTTGTCCTGGTGCTGCATGCCGAGCACGATGGCCTGGCCGTTGACGTTTTCCAGCGCTGGCATGACGAAGGGCGTCTGCGTCGACCCCAGCCCGAGGCTGATGGCCAGCGGCATCGGCGAAAGCATATGCGAGGCGTCGTATTCGCCGGCCAGCGACTTGTCGCGCGCCACCGCCCAGCCGGCGGTCTTCACCGTTTCCACCTCCAGCCCGTACTTGGCGTAGAAGCCCATCGGCTCGGCCATGATGATCGGCGTGGCGCAGGTGATCGGCACGAAGCCGATCTTCAGCTTGGTCTTTTCCAGCGGGCCAAGGCTGTCCTTGACCGCCGCCTTGACCGCATCCAGCGGGATCATGCTGCCCAGAATCGCCGCCGCGACACCGCCCCCGATCATCCCCATGAAACTGCGCCGGGAGAAATCGTTGTGGCCGAACACGCCGCGCACGATGGCGTTCTCCACCGCGCGATCGAGCATGGCTTCGCTGCTATCGGGCAGCGAAGCGGCACTCGGCGTGCAACGCTGGCAAGCACACCCGGCGGCATGGGAAAGCTCGCTGTCGGGGCTGAATGGATCGTCCAGGCTATTGACGCTCATCATGATCACTCCTGCGATGGCCTGCCCCAGATTGGTGAGGCGGGCGCTGACTGGGCTGGGCCATTGCTGGCCGGTTCATGTCAGCTATTGCAGGAGCTGTACCAGCTCAAAAAACATAGCAAGCAATTGAAAAATAAAGACTTTAAATCTAAAACTTAAAACGAAATATCGTCATTAACGATATTTCGTCAGCGTTAGAAACGATATTTCGTCAAATGGCACGGCCTTTGGATAACAAGACAAAAGCTCAATCCCGCGAGGCCCGAGATGCCCGAACCAAATGCCGCCAGCCAATTGCTGCTACAGCGCATGCAGAGCGCCAGCCTGGTAATCGACCCGACCCACGACCGTATCCTGCATGCCAATCCAGCCTGCTGCGCCCTGCTCGGCTGGCCGCAGGAAGAGCTGCTCACACTGCGCGCCAGCCGTCTCTGGGCGCATGACCTTGGAGCACTGGTCACCTTCACCGAGGAAGTGCAGGTGCGCGGCAATGCCTGGCGCGACGGCCTCGGACTGCTGCGTCGCGACGGCGAGCGCCTGGAGGTGGAAATCGATGGCAGCCGACTGGAGCATGATGGCACCACCCTGCTCGGCCTGCTGATCCAACAGCGCCGCCGCCTCGACGCCCTGCGCGGGCTCGCTGAAGCCGAGCGCTATCAACGTCAGGGTCTGCTCGAATGGCAGGGCGTGGAACGCATCTTCCGCCAGTTCGAGCGGCAGAATCAGCTGATCCTCGGCGCCGCTGGCGAGGGCATCTACGGCGTCAACCGTAATGGCGAGACCACCTTCGTCAACCCGGCGGCCGAGCGTATTCTCGGCTGGCGTGCCGACGACTTGATCGGCCACAACATTCACGACCTGATTCACCACCACCATCCCGACGGCAGCACCTACGACGGACACACTTGCCCGATCTACGCAGCCTTCAACGACGGCGAAGTGCATCAGGTGGCCGACGAGGTGTTCTGGAACAAGGACGGCAAGCCGATCCCGGTGGATTACACCAGCACACCGCTGCGCGACGACGGCGAACTGGTCGGCGCCGTGGTGGTGTTTCGCGACATCAGCGAGCGCCTGGAAACCGAGCGCCGGCTGCGCCAGGCACTGAGCGAGGTGCAGCAACTCAAGCAACGCCTGGAGCTGGAGAATGCCTACCTGCAGGAGGAAATTCGTGGCGAGTACGCCCAGCACGACCTGGTCGGGCGCAGCGCCGCCATGCAGCAGGTAATCCACCAGATCGAACTGGTCGCCCCCACCGGCGCCAACGTACTGATCACCGGCGAGTCAGGCACCGGCAAGGAGCTGATCGCGCGCGCCATTCACGACAACAGCGGGCGCAGTCGTCGCCCACTGATCCGGGTGAACTGCGCGGCGGTGCCGCGCGAACTGTTCGAGAGCGAATTCTTCGGCCATATCCGCGGCGCCTTCACCGGCGCGCTGAACGACCGCGTCGGGCGCTTCGAACTGGCCGACGGCGGCACGCTGTTTCTCGACGAGGTCGGCGAAATTCCCCTGGAGCTGCAGAGCAAGTTGTTACGCGTGCTGCAGGAACAGCAGCTGGAACGGGTCGGCGACAACCGTACCCGTCAGGTGGATGTACGCGTGATCGCCGCCACCAACCGCGACCTGCGCCAGGAAGTACGCGCCGGCCGCTTCCGTGAAGACCTGTACTTTCGCCTCAACGTCTTCCCTATCGAGTCGGCGCCACTGCGCCAGCGCCCGGAAGACATTCCGCCCCTGGCCCAACATTTTCTCAGCCGCGCCTGTCGCCAGCTCAACCGCCCTGAGCCCAGTCTGCGCCTGGCCGACATCCAGCGCCTGCAGTCCTATTCCTGGCCGGGCAACATTCGTGAGCTGGAGAACCTGATCGAGCGCGCCGTGATCATTTCGCCCGGCACTCGGCTGCGCCTGGATTTGCCCAATGACAACGGCAACGATGCGCCGTCGCAGCCCCCCATCGAACAGGAAATGCGGATTTTCACCCAGGGCGAGCAACGCCGGCAGATGCGCGAAAACTTGATCGCGGCGCTGACGGCCTGCGCAGGCAGGATATCGGGGAAGGACGGCGCGGCGCGGTTGCTGGAGCTCAAGCCAACAACCCTGCGCTCACGCCTGGAGAGCTTCGCCATCGACCCGCGCGACTACCGACCGGGTAGGTCGCAGCCGCGCAGGTACGAGACGAATCAGACGCCGAGGTAGTCGAGGATACCTTCGGCGGCGTTGCGGCCTTCGAAGATCGCCGTCACCACCAGGTCGGAACCGCGCACCATGTCGCCACCGGCGAATATCTTCGGGTTGCTGGTCTGGTGCTTGAACTGCGACTGCTCGGGCGCCACGACGCGGCCCTGGCTGTCGGTCTGGATCTCGAACTGCTCGAACCAGGGCGCCGGGCTCGGGCGGAAGCCGAAAGCGATCAGCACGGCTTCCGCCGGAATGATCTCCTCGGAGCCCGGGATCGGCTCGGGGCTGCGACGGCCACGGGCATCAGGCTCACCGAGACGAGTCTCGACCACTTTGATGCCTTCCACCTTGTCTTCGCCAACGATGGCGATGGGCTGCCGATTGAAGAGGAACTTCACGCCCTCTTCCTTGGCGTTCTTCACTTCCTTGCGCGAGCCCGGCATGTTCTCTTCGTCACGGCGGTAGGCGCAGGTCACGGCCTTGGCGCCCTGACGGATCGAGGTGCGGTTGCAGTCCATCGCGGTGTCGCCACCACCCAGTACCACAACGCGCTTGCCCTTCATGTCGATAAAGTCTTCCGGCGACTTCTCGAAACCGAGGTTGCGGTTGACGTTGGCGATGAGGAAGTCCAGCGCGTCATAGACGCCCGGCAGGTCTTCACCTGGGAAGCCACCCTTCATGTAGGTGTAGGTGCCCATGCCCATGAACACGGCATCGTACTCATCCAGCAGTTGCTGCATGGTTACGTCCTTGCCGATCTCGGTGTTCAGGCGGAACTCGATGCCCATGCCGGTGAAGACTTCACGACGGCGGCTGAGCACGGTCTTTTCCAGCTTGAACTCGGGAATGCCGAAGGTCAGCAGGCCGCCGATTTCCGGGTTCTTGTCGAACACCACCGGAGTCACGCCGTTGCGCACCAGCACGTCGGCACAGCCCAGGCCGGCCGGGCCGGCTCCGATCACCGCGACACGCTTGCCGGTCGGCTTGACCTTGGACATGTCCGGGCGCCAGCCCATGGCGAACGCCGTGTCAGTGATGTACTTCTCCACCGAACCGATGGTCACCGCGCCGAAGCCGTCATTGAGGGTGCAGGCACCTTCGCAGAGGCGATCCTGCGGGCACACGCGCCCGCAGACTTCCGGCAGGGTGTTGGTCTGGTGACTCAGTTCGGCGGCGGCGAGGATGTTGCCTTCCGAGACCAGCTTAAGCCAGTTGGGAATGAAGTTGTGCACCGGGCACTTCCACTCGCAATAGGGGTTGCCGCAGCCCAGGCAGCGATGCGCCTGGTCTGCAGCTTGCGCCGGCTTGAAGTTGTCGTAGATCTCGACGAACTCCTTCTTGCGCTGACGCAGCAGTTTCTTCTTCGGGTCTTTGCGCCCGACTTCGATGAACTGGAAGTCGTTATTCAGACGTTCAGTCATTGCATTACCTCATCAAACCACTTCAGGCGCATTCTTATTGCGGGTTGGCACGGGTGCTGGACAGCAGAGACTTCAGGCTGGCCGCTTTCGGTTTCACCAGCCAGAACTTGCGCAGGTAATCGTCCAGGTTTTCCAGCAGGTTCTGACCCCACTCGCTGCCGGTTTCCTCGACGTACTCGGCGAGCACGCTTTCGAGGTGGCTGCGGTAGGCCTCCATCGCTTCGTTGTTGATGCGCTGGATTTCCACCAGTTCGTGGTTGACGCGGTCGTAGAAGCCGTTGTCCATGTCGAGCACGTAGGCGAAGCCGCCGGTCATGCCCGAGCCGAAGTTGTAGCCGGTCTTGCCCAGGACGCAGACGAAACCGCCGGTCATGTACTCGCAGCAGTGATCGCCAGTGCCTTCCACCACGGCATGAGCGCCGGAGTTACGCACGGCGAAACGCTCGCCCGCAGTACCGGTAGCGAACAGCTTGCCGCCAGTGGCGCCATACAGGCAGGTGTTGCCGATGATGGCGCTGTCCTCGGTGGCGAACGGGCTACCGGCTGGCGGAGTGATGACGATCTTGCCTGCGGTCATGCCCTTGCCGACGTAGTCGTTGGCGTCGCCTTCCAGGCGCAGATACAGGCCGCCGGCGTTCCACACGCCGAAGCTCTGACCGGCAGTACCCTTGAAGCGGAAGGTGATCGGCGCGCCGTTCATGCCCTGGTTGCCATGCACGCGCGCGATCTCACCAGAGATACGCGCACCGATGGAGCGGTCGCAGTTGCCGATGTTCAGCTCGAACTCACCACCGGTCTTGCCGGCGATGGCGTCCTTGGCCATTTCCACCATCTTCTCGGCCAGCAGGCCTTCGTCGAACGGCGGGTTCTTCGGCACCTGACAGAACTGCGGCTTGTCAGCCGGGATATGCGCGCTGGCCAGCAGCGGCGACAGATCCAGGTTGCCCTGTTTGGCGGTTTCACCCGGCAGCATCTCGAGCAGGTCGGTACGGCCGATCAGCTCTTCCAGGCTGCGCACGCCCAGCTTGGCCAGCCACTCGCGGGTTTCCTCGGCGACGTAGGTGAAGAAATTCATCACCATCTCGACGGTGCCGATGAAGTGATCCTTGCGCAGCTTGTCGTTCTGCGTGGCCACGCCGGTAGCGCAGTTGTTCAGGTGGCAAATGCGCAGGTATTTGCAGCCCAAGGCCACCATCGGTGCGGTACCGAAGCCGAAACTCTCGGCGCCGAGGATGGCCGCCTTGATCACGTCCAGGCCGGTTTTCAGACCACCGTCGGTCTGCACCCGCACCTTGCCGCGCAGGTCGTTGCCGCGCAGGGTCTGGTGGGTTTCCGCCAGGCCCAGTTCCCAGGGCGCGCCGGCATAACGGATGGAGGTCAAGGGCGATGCGCCGGTACCACCGTCGTAACCGGAAATGGTGATCAGGTCAGCATAGGCCTTGGCCACACCGGCAGCGATGGTGCCGACGCCGGCTTCCGCCACCAGCTTGACCGACACCAGCGCCTTCGGATTGACCTGCTTGAGGTCATAGATCAGCTGCGCCAGGTCCTCGATCGAGTAGATGTCGTGGTGCGGCGGCGGCGAGATCAGGGTCACGCCCGGCACTGCATAGCGCAGCTTGGCGATCAGGCCGTTGACCTTGCCGCCCGGCAGCTGGCCGCCCTCGCCGGGCTTGGCGCCCTGGGCCACCTTGATCTGCAGCACTTCGGCGTTGACCAGGTATTCCGGGGTCACGCCAAAGCGGCCGGTGGCCACCTGCTTGATCTTCGAGCTCTTGATGGTGCCGTAGCGGGCCGGGTCTTCACCGCCCTCACCGGAGTTGGAGCGGCCACCCAGGCGGTTCATCGCCTCGGCCAGCGCCTCATGCGCCTCCGGCGACAACGCGCCGAGGGAGATACCGGCGGCGTCGAAGCGCTTGAAGATCGATTGCAGCGGCTCGACTTCGTCCAGCGCGATCGGCGTGGCGGACTCCTTGAGCTTGAGCAGGTCGCGGATCATCGACACCGGACGGGTGTCGACCAGCTTCGAATATTCCTTGTACTTCTCGTAGTTGCCCTGCTGTACGGCTTCTTGCAGCGTACGCACCACGTCCGGATTATAGGCATGGTACTCGCCGCCGTAGACAAACTTGAGCAAGCCGCCCTGCTGGATCGACTTGCGGTTATTCCAGGCCTCCAGGGACAGCAGCTTCTGCTCGCTTTCGATATCGACGAAACGCGCACCCTGGATGCGGCTGGCAACGCCACGGAAGCACAGTTCAGTGACCTCATCGGCCAGGCCGACCGCCTCGAACAGTTGCGCACCGCGGTAGGACGCGACCGTGGAGATGCCCATCTTCGACAGGATCTTCAGCAGGCCCTTGGAAATGCCCTTGCGGTAGTACTTGAACACTTCATACAGATCGCCCAGCACTTCGCCGGTGCGGATCAGATCGCCCAGCACTTCGTAAGCCAGGAACGGATAGACCGCCGAGGCGCCGAAGCCCAGCAGCACGGCGTAGTGGTGCGGGTCACGGGCGGTGGCGGTTTCCACCAGAATGTTGCAGTCGCAGCGCAGGCCTTTCTCGGTCAGGCGGTGATGCACGGCGCCAGTGACCAGCGCAGCATGCGCCGGCAGCTTGCCCGGAGCGATGTGACGGTCGCTCAGCACCAGCAGCACCTTGCCGGCACGCACAGCTTCCTCGGCCTGGTCGGCCATGTTGCGCACAGCGGCTTCCAGACCCAGCGACTCGTCGTAGTTCATGTCGATGACATGACGGTCGAAGCCCGGGCGATCCAGGTTCATCAGCGCGCGCCACTTGGCCGGCGAAATCACCGGGCTGCTGAGGATCACGCGGGTGGCGTGCTCGGGCGACTCGCTGAAGATGTTGCGCTCGGCGCCCAGGCAGATTTCCAAGGACATGACGATCGCTTCGCGCAGCGGATCGATCGGCGGGTTGGTGACCTGCGCGAACTGCTGGCGGAAGTAGTCGTAGGGCGAACGCACGCGCTGGCTGAGCACCGCCATCGGCGTGTCATCACCCATGGAGCCAACGGCTTCCTGGCCCTGCTCGCCGAGCGGGCGCAGCACCTGGTCACGCTCTTCGAAGGTGACCTGGAACATCTTCATGTACTGCTTGAGCTGATCCGGGTCGTAGAAGGCCGAACCGTGGTCGCGATCTTCCAGCGTCGCCTTGATGCGCTGGGCATGCTTGCGCAGCCACAGTTTGTAAGGATGACGCGACTTCAGGCGGCTGTCGATGGACTCGGTGTCCAGCACCTGGCCGGTTTCGGTGTCGACGGCGAGGATCTGCCCCGGGCCAACACGGCCCTTGGCGATGACGTCCTCGGGCTGGTAGTCCCACACGCCGATTTCCGACGCCAGGGTGATGTAGCCGTTCTTGGTGGTAACCCAACGCGCCGGGCGCAGACCATTACGGTCGAGCAGGCACACGGCATGGCGACCATCGGTCAGTACCACGCCGGCCGGGCCGTCCCAGGGCTCCATGTGCATGGAGTTGTATTCGTAGAACGCGCGCAGGTCGGCGTCCATGGTCTCGACGTTCTGCCAGGCCGGCGGAATGATCATGCGCAGGCCGCGAAACAGGTCGATGCCCCCGGTGACCATCAACTCGAGCATGTTGTCCATGCTCGAGGAGTCGGAGCCGACGCGGTTGACCAGCGGGCCCAACTCGTCGAGATCGGGGATCAGCTCATTGGCGAACTTGGCGCGACGGGCCTGCGCCCAGTTGCGGTTGCCGGTGATGGTGTTGATCTCGCCGTTGTGCGCAAGATAACGGAAAGGCTGAGCCAGCGGCCACTTCGGCAGGGTGTTGGTGGAAAAACGCTGGTGGAAAACCGCGATGGCGGTCTGCAGGCGCTCGTCACCCAGATCCGGGTAGAACTGCTGCAGGTCCGCCGGCATCATCAGGCCTTTGTAGATGATGGTCTTGTGCGAGAAGCTGCAGATGTAGTGATCGCTGTCGTCGGCGTTGGCCACCGAGGAACGACGGCGAGCGCTGAACAGCTTGATGGCAAATTCCTGGTCGGACAGACCTTCGCCGCCGATGAACACCTGCTCGATCTGCGGCAGACGCTCCAGCGCCAGCCTACCGAGCACACTGGTGTCGACGGGCACCTTGCGCCAGCCTACCAACTGCAGGCCGGCAGCCTGAATTTCGCGGTTCATGTTCTCGCGCGCGGCTTCGGCCTTGGCCGACTCCTGATTGAAGAACACCATGCCCACGGCATATTGCGCAGGCAGTTCGACGCCAAATTGCTCCTGGGCGATGGCGCGCAGGAATTGATCGGGCTTCTGGATCAGCAGGCCACAGCCATCACCGGTCTTGCCGTCGGCGTTGATACCGCCGCGGTGAGTCATGCAGGTGAGGGCCTCAATAGCGGTATTGAGCAGGTGATGACTAGGCTCACCTTGCATGTGGGCGATCAAGCCGAAGCCGCAGTTATCCTTGAACTCATCAGGACGGTACAAACCTGCTTTCATAGGGAAAACTCTCACCAGGCTGCCTAGACCTCAGGCAAATTACTTTCTAATTCAATTACTTAAACCCGAAAAGCGGGCACGAGCCTGCTTTGCATAGGCAAAAGGGAGGTCATTGTACATATCCACCCATGGCGTCACAAACTTTCGTGACGAGGGGGTGAATATTTATGTCGCAAAAACGAAGGATAAGACTGCAAGGTCGTGCTAACGACCAAGCAGTCATCTTGAGACAGAGCGCTTAGCGGCTCATTTCCTGCTGGATGCTGCCCAGGGTACGAGGCCAGGGCTTACCGGCCTGCAGCTTGGCCGGCAGGGTTTTCACGGCGGCCTGAGCAGCGTCGCGACTGGAGAAACTACCATAGGTCAGCACATACAGCGGCTGCCCCTGGTGGATCTTCTTGAAGTAACGGTATTCGCTGCCACCCTCACGCACCAGCGCCTGAATATTGGCTTCCGAACGCGACCCGACCACCTGCAAGGCATAGCGGGACGCCGGCTGCTGCGCGTACCAGCCACTCGTCGCTCCACCCGAAGGCGTAGCCTGAACGGGCGCAGGCTTGGGAGCAGGGGGCGGCGCTGGCGCTGGTGGTTTCGGGGCAACGGGTTCAGGCTGCTTTGCCGGTGCCGGTGCCGGTGCCGGTGCCGGTGCCGGTGCCGGTGCCGCAGTGATTGGCGCTGACGGCGGCGTAACTGTCGAGGGCTCAGGTGAAGTAGGCGGCTCGAAGTTATCCAACTCCTCGCCAGCCGCCTCAGCCAACGGCTGGCGAATAACGGCCTGCGACTCGCCCACCAGCGGCAACGGCAGCGGCTGACTGGCACCTGCGAACTCGATAGCTGGCGCGCGACTTTCCGTAGCAGGCGCTTGCGCCGGCTCTTCAGCTTCTACAGCCGGCGCGGAAGACTGCAAAGGCAGCGACGTGCTGCTGGCCACCGGCGCAGGCGGGACAGATTCGCGCCCCTGCATGAACCAGGCAGCCGCGACACCGAGCAAGACGACAGCCAGCGCCAAAAGATGCTTCTTCGGCAGGGCAAACCCGCCGCCCGCGCCACGCCCAGCCGAGCGCTGCGCGAGCATCTGCTCGACCAGCAGTTCACGCGCTTCCTGATTGATTGCCCCAGGCCAACCCTGAGCGCGGACATGAATGTCCTCGATCTGCTCTTCGCTCAACAGATCAATACTCTGACCAGCCCCCTCGAGCCGCTGCGCCAGGTAATCGCGCGTTTCCTCTTCGGCGTACGGCTGAAGCTCGATCGCGTGGAAACACTCCTCACCACCTGCCAGCGCCTCCAGCCGCGCCAACAGATCATGCTCGGCAAACAGGAAGATGTGCGGACGCCCTTCTGCATTACCCGCCGCAAGTGCCAGGACGCCCTTCAGTGCCGCGTCATCCAGTTGATCAGCGTCGTCGACCAACAGATAAACCTCCTGCCCGGTCAACGCCAACTGCCCCACCTGCGCCAGAATCGAACGCACATCGGCCTGAGCAATGGACAACCCCTGAGCGACCTGGCGCAGCAGCGCCTCGCTACCGGTGACCCCCTGCGCAACGACAATGCTCTGCACTGCCTGCTTGTTGGTACTGGCGACCAATGCCTGACGCAGCAGCGTCTTACCACTACCTTCTGGACCAACCACAGCCAGCAACAGCTGGCTGTAACGCGCAAGATGATGCAATTGCCCCAGCACCGGCTTTCTCTGTGCCGGGAAGAACTTGAAGCCAGGCACTCGTGGCGCAAAGGGGTCGTGACTGAACTGGTAATGCGCCAGGAAAGCTTCGTCAGCATGCAAACTGGTCATGGATCACTCTTCAAGAGTTGGACGACTGAGCCAGCGCTGCGTAATCGCTACGCAGCGTGGCGTCGAGAATTTCACGCGGGTAGTCGGCAGTCACTACAGCCTCACCCAAACGCTTGAGCAACACGAGACGCAGCTGACCATCGAGCACTTTCTTGTCCACCGCCATATGCTCGAGGAACTGCTCAGGCGTCATATCCTGCGGCGGCACCACTGGCAGCCCGGCAGCCTGCAACAGGCGCACACCTCGGTCTCGGTCCGCCGCCGATAGCCAGCCCAGACGATGGGACATCTCCAACGCCATCACCGTTCCAGCGGCAACAGCTTCGCCATGCAGCCAAACGCCATAACCCTGCTCCGTCTCGATGGCATGCCCAAAGGTATGACCGAGATTGAGAGTGGCACGCACTCCTGACTCACGCTCATCGGCACCGACGACACGCGCCTTGGCCGCACAGGATCGCTCGATAGCTTCGGTAAGCGCCCGCTGATCGAGCGCACGCAAGGCTGGCATATTCTGCTCCAGCCATGACAGGAAAGGCTCATCGCAGATCAGGCCATATTTGATGACCTCGGCAAGGCCAGCCGACAACTCACGAGCGGGCAAGGTATTCAGGCTGCTCGTATCGATCAGAACGGCCTTGGGCTGGTAGAAGGCACCCACCATGTTCTTGCCCAGCGGATGATTGATGCCAGTCTTGCCGCCCACCGACGAATCGACCTGCGAAAGCAGGGTCGTCGGGACCTGGATGAAATCGACACCACGCTGGTAACAGGCCGCCGCAAAGCCCGCCATATCACCAATCACGCCCCCACCAAGCGCCACGACAGTGGTGCGGCGATCATGTCGGGCACTCAGCAAACCATCGAAGATCAGCTGCAAGGTTTCCCAGTTCTTGAACGCCTCACCGTCGGGCAGCACCACAGAGGTAACGCTGTAGCCTTCGAGCACCTGCAGCAGCGTTTGCAGATACAGCGGCGCGACAGTGTCATTGGTCACGATCGCCACTTGCCGCCCAGCTATGTGCTGCGCGAGCAGTTCAGGGCGGGACAGCAGCCCCTGACCGATATAAATGGGATAGCTGCGTTCAGCGAGATCGACGCGAAGAGTCTGCATGAGGCCCCCAGGATAAAAAGGCCACTAGGATAGCGCAGTTCGCCCCGCGCTTTAACGGGGCGACAAGTCTTCCAGACGCGACAGAATTTCCTGAACCACCATGCGCGGCGGACGCTCGTCCGTCTCGATGATGATATCGGCGACCTCTCGATACAGAGGATCACGCATGGCCATCAGATCCCTGAGCACCTGAGCAGGATTGGCCGTGCGCAGCAACGGACGATTACGATCACGCGACGTGCGGTCGATCTGCTGCTCCACCGAAGTATGCAGATAGACGACTCGCCCGCCAGCATGCAGAGCCTGGCGATTCTCCGGGCGCATAACTGCCCCACCGCCAGTCGCCAGCACAAGACCGTCCTGCATCGAAAGCTCGGCGATCACCGCCCGCTCCCGCTCACGAAAGCCCTGCTCACCCTCGACATCGAAGATCCAGGGTATATCGGCACCGGTACGCTGCTCGATCTCCTTGTCGGAGTCCTTGAAAGACAAACGCAGTTCTTTAGCAAGCAAACGCCCGATGGTGCTCTTTCCAGCTCCCATCGGGCCCACGAGGATTACATTCCGCACTTAGGTCATCGGTTCACGGCAATGGCTTGGTTGTTCATGATGCGCGGAGTGAGGAATACAAGCAATTCCGCCTTTCTGTCCTGAACCAGATCACGCTTGAACACCCGCCCGATAAAAGGGAGATCCCCCAGGAAGGGTACCTTGTCCACTGACTTGGACTGGGTGTTGGAATAGACACCACCAATGACGATCGTTTCACCATCAGCCACAAGAACCTTGGCATTGACTTCGTTCTTGCTGATGGCAGGGATGCCACCCGTTGAAGATGCCACAGAGAAGTCAGGAGCATCCTTGGTGACCTTCACCTCCATGAGAACGCGATTGTCGGGCGTGATTTGCGGCGTCACCTCAAGCGAAAGTGCCGCCTCTTTGAAGGAGGTACTGGTCGCACCGCTAGAGCTCGCCTCCTGATAGGGCACTTCGGTACCCTTGAGGATCTTCGCGGTTTCCTTATCGGAGGTTACGACCTTCGGCTGAGAAACAACCTCACCAGAACCAGACTTCTCCATCGCACTCAACTGCAGATCCAAGACGGTATTGTTCGTAATAAAGCCAATACCTATGCCCGAGGTGCTTCCGTTCACCCCCATATCAACGAAGGGCGTGTTAAACGGAATATCGATCTGCTGAACACCATCGGTCTCTTCGCCCAGTTCGAGATTGCCATTCTTACCCCAGGCATTCCAATTACCAGAACCGATGTTCCCACCCCAGCGAACACCAAGCGACTTGTCATAATCGACATTCGCTTCGACGATACGAGCTTCGATCATTACTTGGCGAACCGGAATATCCAGCTGAGTGACGATGCGGCGCAATTCGTCGATACGCTCCTGAGTCAGGGTTACGATGAGACTGTTGGTGCGGTCATCAAAAATCACCGAGCCCCGCATATCATCCTTCAGCGTGCCGGAAGAACCCTCTTCGTAGAGCTTGGCAATGTCGGATGCCTTGGCATAGTTCAACTGAATGATGTCCTTGCGCAGCGGCGCAAGCTCGGCCACTTGCTTCTGTACGGCCAACTCCTGCTGTTCACGAGCAGCAATCTCATCCGCCGGAGCAACCATCAGCACGTTACCGACCTTGCGCTGATCGAGCCCCTTGGTCTTGAGCACCAGATCCAGGGCCTGATCCCAAGGCACGTTCTGCAGACGCAAGGTGATGTTGCCGCGAACCGTATCACTTGCGACCAGGTTCAGATCCGTGAAATCGGCGATCAACTGCAGCACCGAACGCACATCGATGTCCTGGAAATTCAGAGAAAGCTTTTCACCTGTGTAGGTGAAGCGATCCGCCTTACGGCGAACTGCATCTTCTTCAGTAAGAGGCTTGACGCTGATCGTCAGTTTGTTGTCCGCCTGAAACACCAGATAATCATAGAGGCCCGTTGGCTCCACAACGATACTCGCGCGATCAGCTGAAGCGCTGGCATTGACGAATTGTACGGGCGTGGCGAAATCCTTTACATCCAACCGCACGCGCAGCGACTCCGGTAATTGAGTCTTGGGAAAATCAATACGAATCTTCCCGCCCTGCTCCTGAACATCTGGGCTGATCTTGGGGTCGGACAGGGAAATCACGATATTACCCTCGCCCTGCTCGCCGCGCTGGAAGTCGATATCACTGACCGAGCGAACACCTGCGACAGCACGAGCAGTGGGCGCAGACGCAACAGGAGCAGGACTTGCAACCGACGCAGAGCTTACGCTCGCCGCAGAAGATAGCGGACCATCCCCGACAATTACGAACAGGGCATTGCCGTCAACGCGAGTTGTATATGGCGCCAGATTGGTCAGATTGACGATAAGTCGAGTGCGATCCTTGGCCTCAACTACAGTCAAGCTACGCGCGTTGCCCGTCCCTATTTCACGGTTCTTGCTGCCCAGATTATTGGACACGCCCGGCAAGTCGAGGGCAATACGCGCAGGTTGCTCGATGGTATAGCCCCGAGGCGCTGGAATAGGCTCATCGAAGGTCAATTTCAACTCAACTCGGTCTCCCGGTAGAGCGGCGACATCCAAGCTGTTCAAGCTTGCCGCGAGCAGGGCCGGAGACATTAAAAGGGCCGCAACAGAAAGACCGAATCGCGAGAACGAGCTGTTCATTACATACTTCCGTTGTGCAGACTGAAAATTATTTTTCATATTTGTTCCCGCCTGTTAAGAGCGCTCTTTGAGCGTTAGGCTTCGCGGCCTTTCAAGCCAACCCTGATCACCATCCGGCACTATTTCTATTACGTCGATCTTGGCCTCGTCCACGGACACCACACGCCCATGGTTTCGCCCTAAATAGTCACCGACCTTGACCCGATGTACCCCACCAGCGCCACCGACAAGCGCGAAAAAGCCGCTATCGTTCGAAAGCGTCCCTACCATTTCGAAGGCCTCAATATTGAAGCCTTCCAGAAATTGCTTGACCCTACTCTCGTCAGGGCGAACTTCCGGAGCACCCTTGACACGACTGACGGTGTCAACTTTGACCGGAGGCTGAAAAGGACTCCGCAAAGCAGCTGCCCCGTAAATAAAGGCTTCATAAGGAGGGACTTTAGGTAAGGGCTCGATATCGCCCTTTGGCCTGGAGCGAACCTCGTCCATAAATACCTGGAGATCAGAGAAGTCACCACCGCCACAACCAATCAAGCCACTGGACAAACAGGCCAAGAAAAGCAACTTAAATGTCTTCATTTTTCCAGCCCCTTATCATTGTAACGATAAGTCTTGGCAAGGATATTCATCCGCAAAGTAGATGATGCAGAGTCTTTTTCAACTGGCTTAATTTCAAAGTCATGCAACGTCACAATACGAGGAAGACTCGCCACGCCACTGACAAACGTAGCCAGGTCATGGTAACCACCCACTACCGCCATCTGGATCGGCAGTTCGATATAGAACTGCTGCGTGACCTCTGGAAGCAGCTTGATTTCCTCAAACTCCAACCCGCTCCCAAGCCCGGTACGCGTGATGTCTTCCAGCAAACCAGGAACCTCGGTATCGCTGGGCAGCTGGCTCAACAATGCACCGAAGCGAACCTCCATTTCCTTCATCTGCTCCTTGTAGGCCTCAAGGTTCGCCGCCTGAGATGCCTTGATAGAGAACTGCTGCTTCAGGCTTTCCTCTTCCGATGTAACACGATCCAGATCAGCACGCAGATCACTCAGATGGAAGTAATAGCCCGCACCAAGCACAGCCACGAAGAACAAGGCAAAAACCACCCCCTTCACGGCACCAGGCCAAGAACCTACGTTATTGACATCAAGATCATTCAGATCGAATTTGCGCAGACTATCGATGGATTCGGCCAGACTCATTTTTGATTACCCTCGACTGCTTCTGCTGCAGGCTGAGTCTGCTGCACGCTCAGTTGGAAAACATTGGCCTGATCCAGTGCCCCCGCTGTTGTAGCCTTGACCTGAGTTAGGTTAGGCGCGCTCAACCATTCAGAAGCGTCCAAGTTACGCATCAGGTTGGAAACTCGGTTGTTAGACTCCGCCGCACCCAGAATATCGATCTTCTTCCCGACCATCTTCACACTGGAAAAATAAACGCCATCCGGCAAAGTTCGCACCAGTTGGTCGAAGACGCGTCCAATAACAGGGCGATTCCCCTGCAAGTCCTGAATAATCTTCATCCGTTCCAGCAGCTGCTGACGGCGAGTCTTCAACTCACTGATTTCCTTGATACGGGCATCAAGTACTGCAATTTCCTTTCTTACGAATTCATTGCGGGCATTCTGCTGATCAATTGCCCCGTTGAGCAATTGGTCGCCCAGAAAAACAACGCCAGCAGCCACGACGAGCACACCAACCAGCGTAACCAGAAACCGCTGCTTGCGTTCCTCACGCAGCTGTTCACGCCAGGGAAGTAGGTTAATCCGCGCCATCAGTCGAAACTCCTCATCGCCAGACCACAGGCAATCATCAGTGCCGGCGCATCGCTGGCCAGCGCACCGGCGTTGACCTTGCTGCTCAGCGCCATATCGGCAAAGGGATTGGCCACTAGCGTCTGCGTACCGATCTTCTGCTGGATCAGCCGATCGAGATCAGGAATGGACGCGGTGCCGCCAGCCAGGAGGATGTAGTCGACATCATTGAACTGCCCGGCGGCGAAGAAGAACTGCAGCGAACGCGAAACCTGCTGAACGACAGCTTCTTTGAACGGCTGCAAAACCTCACTGTCGTAGTCATCTGGAAGACCGCCTTGCTTCTTGGCAAGACCAGCTTCCTCGACCGACAGCCCGTAGCGACGCTGGATTTCCTCGGTCAGCTGCTTGCCGCCGAAAAGCTGCTCGCGGGTGTAGATGGTGCGGCCATTGTGCAGAACACTGAGCGTGGTCATCGTCGCGCCAATGTCCACCACCGCGACGGTCAGTTCATCATGACCACCACCCAACTGCGCCTCCAGCAGACCGTATGCGCGCTCGAGGGCATACGCCTCGACGTCGACCACTTTCGCGGTGAGCCCGGCAAGCGCCAGAGCCGCCTCGCGGACCTCCACGTTCTCCTTGCGGCATGCAGCCAGCAGCACCTCGACCCGGTCGGGGTTACGCGGCGCCGGCCCCTGCACTTCGAAATCGATGGCGACTTCTTCCAGCGGGTAGGGAATGTATTGATCAGCCTCGATCTTCAGCTGGTTTTCCAAGTCGTCCTCGGAAAGACCGGCTTCCATTTCGATGGTCTTGGTGATGACAGCTGAACCCGCCACAGCAACCGCGGCCGTCTTGACGCCGCTCTTGGCCTTGGCCAACACGCGAGAGAGCGCCTGACCGACCCCCTCCAGCTCGGCGATGTTCTTCTCTACCACTGCATTAGGCGGAAGCGGCTCGACGGAATAAGCCTCTACCTTGTAGCGGCTTCCCGAGCGACTCAGTTCGAGGAGCTTGACCGAAGTCGAGCTGATATCAATCCCCAGCAGCGTATTCGCTTTCTTAGTGAAGAGCCCTAGCACGACCGTTTTCCTATTGGCATCCGCGACTTACGGACTATTTATGTTTTTCCACATTAAATATCAGTCTTGACAGAAGCGCAAATGGCTCCCCGGGAAAAAAAGCGCTTATAATGTGATCAGCTTTTCCCTTTTTGCCTCGACTCCTGCTTAACTCATTCTTTTACTTGGAATTCCGAACATTTTGATACGCCTGCTGAAGTTCATCTGGTGGTCTTGCGTTGCCGTTTTTTGTGGGCTGTTGCTCAGTTTCAGCGGCGCGTTTCTTTATCTTAGCCCGACCCTTCCGTCCGTCGAATCGCTGCGTCAGGTACAGCTGCAGATTCCTCTGCGCGTCTACAGCAGCGACGCCAAGCTGATCGCCGAGTTCGGCGAGATGCGCCGTTCGCCCATTCGCTTCGACGAGATCCCCAAGGCATTCATCAGCGCCCTGCTGGCTGCTGAAGACGATAATTTCGCCAATCATTATGGCGTCGATGTGACCAGCCTGATGCGCGCTGCCACGCAATTATTGAAAAGCGGCCAGATTCAGAGCGGTGGCAGCACCATCACCATGCAGGTGGCGAAGAATTTCTTCCTCACCAGTGAACGCAGCTTCTCACGCAAGGCGACCGAAATTCTCCTGGCGCTGCAGATCGAGCGCGAGCTGAGCAAGGACGAAATCCTCGAGCTCTACGTCAACAAGATCTACCTCGGCCACCGCGCCTATGGCATCGAAGCTGCCGCACAGGTGTACTACGGCAAATCGATCCGCGAACTCAACCTGGCGCAGATGGCGATGATTGCCGGCCTGCCGAAAGCACCATCGCGCTACAACCCGCTGGTCAACCCGACACGGGCCAAGGAGCGCCGCGACTGGATTCTCGGCCGTCTTTACCGCCTCGGCCGCATCGACCAGGCCAGCTACGAGCAAGCACTGGCCGAAGAGGTAGACGCCCGCTATCACGTTCCAACTCCGGAACTGAGCGCTCCCTACATAGCCGAGATGGCGCGTGCGGAAATGGTCGGACGCTATGGCAGCGAGGCTTATACCGAAGGCTTCAACGTCACCACCACCGTACCCAGCCATCTGCAGGAAGCAGCCAATACCGCGCTACGTGACGGACTGATCGCCTACGACCAACGTCACGGCTACCGTGGCCCTGAGAGTCGCTTGCCGGGCATGACCCGCGAAACCTGGCAGGCCGAGCTGGGCAAGTACCGCAGCATCGGCGGCCTGGAACCAGCGGTGGTTACCCAGGTCGAGAAAAGCGGCATCCTGGTATTGACCCGTAACGGTGAAGAACAAGCTGTCTCGTGGGACAGCATGAAATGGGCACGCCCGTTCCTCAACACCAACAGCCTGGGGCCGCGACCACAGCAACCTGGCGATGTCGCCCAGGTCGGCGATATCGTTCGCGTGCAGCGCCAGGAAGATGGCAGCCTGCGTTTCACTCAGGTTCCAGCGGCGCAGAGCGCGCTGGTTTCCCTCGACCCATACAGCGGCGCCATTCAGTCGCTGGTCGGCGGCTTCTCATTCGACCAGAGCAACTACAACCGCGCAGTGCAGGCCAAGCGCCAGCCGGGCTCGAGCTTCAAGCCCTTCATCTATAGCGCGGCACTGGATAGCGGCTACACCGCAGCAACGCTGGTCAACGATGCACCGATCATCCTCTCCGACGATTACCTGTCGCAGAAATGGCGCCCGAAGAACGACAACAACACCTTCCTCGGCCCGATTCGGATGCGTGAAGCGCTGTACAAGTCGCGCAACCTGGTTTCCATCCGCCTGCTGCAGGACATGGGGATCGACCGCAGCCTTCGTTACATCGAGCGCTTCGGCTTCGACCCGCAAGATCTGCCGCGCAACCTGTCGCTGGCACTCGGCACCGCCAGCCTGACACCCATGGAAATCGCCGAGGGCTGGGCCACCTTCGCCAATGGCGGTTACAAGGTCGAGCCCTACCTGATCGAACGCATCGACGATCGCGATGGCAAACCGCTGTTCCGCGCCAACCCGGCACGCGTGCCCGGCAGCGCGCCGACCGAAGAGAACGCCAATCTCACCGTCAACGCAACCGATGAGTTGCCGCTGGAAGAACCCAAGGTCGCCGAGCAGATCATCGACGAACGCACCGCCTACATCATGACCAGCATGCTGCAGGACGTGATCAAGCGCGGCACCGGCCGACGTGCCCTCGCCCTTGGCCGCAGTGACCTGGCAGGCAAGACCGGCACTACCAATGAGTCCAAGGACAGCTGGTTCTCTGGCTACAACGCCGACTATGTGACCACCGTCTGGGCAGGCTTCGACCAGCCCGAGAGCCTGGGCCGCCACGAGTACGGCGGCACTGTCGCGCTGCCGATCTGGATGAACTACATGGGCGCGGTACTCAAGGATCGCCCCAACCATCTACCCAAGGAACCCAAGGGCCTGCTGACGTTGCGAGTCGACCCGATCAGTGGCCGCGCTGCAGCACCTGGCACGCCGGACGCCTACTTCGAATTGTTCAAAAGCGAAGACTCGCCACCCCCGATGAGCGAGTTCGAACCCGGCATGGGCGTTCCTGGCAGCCCGCTGCCGGCCGACGAGATGGCACCGATCGACTTGTTCTAAGACGAGGTTCAGGCGACTGTAAGCGTCGCCTTGAGCCGAATCACAGGCAATAAAAAACCCGCCGAGGCGGGTTTTTTATTGCTCGGCTGATCAGCCGTTGAACACTTCATCCACCGATTTCAGCGGATAGTGCTTCGGATAGGGCAGGGTCGCCACGCCGGATTCGATGGCAGCCTTGGCCACGGCATCGCAAACCACGGTGATCAGACGCTGATCCATCGGCTTCGGAATGATGTACTCACGACCGAACGACAGCGCGATACCACCGTAGGCGTCACAGACGTCCTGCGGTACCGGCAGCTTGGCCAGGTCGCGCAGTGCCAGCGCTGCGGCGATCTTCATCTCTTCGTTGATGCGGGTGGCGCGTACGTCCAGAGCACCGCGGAAGATGAAGGGGAAACCCAGAACGTTGTTGACCTGGTTCGGGTAGTCGGAACGACCGGTGGCCATGATCACGTCGTTGCGCGTCTCGTGCGCCAGCTCCGGCTTGATTTCCGGGTCAGGATTGGAGCAGGCGAAGACGATCGGGTTGGCCGCCATGCGCTTGAGATCTTCCGGGCTCAGCAGGTTGGCGCCAGACAGGCCGACGAACACATCCGCGCCGTCGAGCGCATCGGACAGGGTGCGACGATCGGTTTCATGAGCGAACACCGCCTTGTACTGGTTCAGATCATCGCGACCAGCGTGCACCACGCCCTTGCGGTCGATCATGAAGATGTTCTCGACCTTGGCGCCCATGCTCACCAGCAGCTTCATGCAGGAGATGGCGGCAGCACCGGCACCCAGGCAGACGATCTTCGCCTCTTCAAGGGTCTTGCCGGCGATTTCCAGGGCGTTGAGCATGCCGGCAGCGGTGACGATCGCGGTGCCATGCTGGTCATCGTGGAATACCGGGATGTCGCACTGCTCGATCAGCGCGCGCTCGATCTCGAAACATTCGGGGGCCTTGATATCTTCCAAGTTGATGCCGCCGAAGGTGATGGAGATGCGTTTTACGGTGTCGATGAAGGCCTGCGGGCTTTCCGAATCGACTTCGATATCGAACACATCGATACCAGCGAAACGCTTGAACAGCACGCCTTTACCTTCCATGACCGGCTTGGAGGCCAGCGGACCGAGGTTACCCAGGCCGAGGATGGCGGTGCCATCGGAAATAACGGCTACCAGGTTGCCTTTACCGGTGTAACGGTAGGCCAGCTCGGCATCACGAGCGATTTCGCGAACCGGCTCAGCGACACCCGGGCTGTAGGCCAGCGACAGGTCGCGGGCAGTAGCAGTGGCTTTGGTCAACTCGACGCTCAGCTTACCGGGGCGGGGCTGGGCGTGATATTCGAGAGCGGCAGTTTTTAGATCTGACATAGTGGCATTTCCGCTTTTGTTGGCTGTTGAACGGGCAGGCGGCCGAGGATACGCAAGTTGTATACACCTGCACAAGACCGTTCGGTCGCGATTGAGGCGCCGCGCTAGCGCAGCGTTTTCAGCCACTGGCCGGGGCGCGGCTCACCACTCGGATAGAGCCCGTTAAGCAGCCTCAGCTGCGCCTCGCCATCAACCGCCAGCGGCGAATCCTTGGCCAAAGCAGAGATGCCCTGCCCCGTCTTGACTCGCACCAGACGCAAGCGCACTGGCTCGGCCAGCTTGCGTTCAGCCGCCTTGAGCGGCCGGTAACTGCGGATGACATCGAGGAAGCGCTGATCCTCGGTTTCCAGCGACGCACGCCCTTTCACCGCCGCCACGAACAGGTAGGCATTGTCGTCTCGATAGATCACCGCAACGCGCCGCGCTGACTGCCCTTGCAAGACCGCCGTATAGCCCCGCAGCGTCCCCAGGCGCAACTCTTCGCCCGCCACCAGACGCTGACTGCCGGCACGCTTTCGCAGGAACTCGGCAGGCGAAAGACCTTTTTCCACCGCCTCCAGGGTCATTGCGATGAAGGCTTGCTCATCCGGGGTGTGGCCGATCAACACATCTGGGCGATTGACCAGTTGCCAGCCCTGCGGGTAGGTCAGGGCGAAGTCCAGCTCGCCGTGATAGAAATTGCGCCCACGGCGAATACCGCTGGCAGCCGAATCGCCGAACACCAGGCCGTCGAGCATCTGCAGGAAATTGTCGCGCCCCACTTCCTGATTGCCGCCCACCAATGCACGCGCAGGGCCAATGACTTCCTGCAGACGTCGATCATTGTCCGGGTGCGTGTCGAACAAGCCGTGGTACCCACCCGCTGCAGGTGCCTCGCCCCGCTTGGCAGCCTGCTCGCGAGCGAAGTCCTCCTGACCCTTGAGCACCTTGACCACTTCGATCATCGCCTGCGGATCGTAGCCACCACGCGCCAGGTATTGCGCGCCCAGGCCATCGGCCTCCAGCTCCATGTCGCGCCCGTAGCCGCGCACAAAGGCATTGCCCATGGCGCTGGTCAGATCCCCCACCGCTCCGACACCGGTACCGATGGCCGCAGCCTGACCGAGCAAGCCCCAGGCCGTGGACTGACTTTGCTGGCGCACGCTATGGCGCGCGGTCACGTGGCCGACCTCATGGCCCAGCACGGCCGCCAGCTCTGCCTCGGAGTTGAGGTAGGCGAGCAGGCCACGATGGATATAGATGTAGCCACCCGGCAGGGCGAAGGCGTTGACGTCCGGACTGTCCACCAGAGTGAAGACGTAGTTGAGCTGATTACGATGGCTGCTGCGCGCCACACGCTCACCCACGCGCTGGATATAGGCCTGCAGTTTGGCATCTTCGTAACGCGGGTATTGCTTGAGGATTTCCTGGTTGTAGCGCGCACCAAGATCCAGCTCCTGGCGTTCGCTCATCATCACGAAATCGGTGCGGCCAGTAGCGGGATTGACCGCACAACCCGCCAACCAGCTGCAGAACAGACACAGCGTCAATGCACGCATCATGGCAACACCTCCAGCATCGCCGAATGGGTAAGCGGCAGCATCCAGCGTGCCTGCCCGGATTTCAAACCGCCGCGACTCTGGCGATCGATGACCCAGCCACGCGCCTCCACTCGCCGCCCCTTGAGTTTCTGCAAGGCGCGCATGTCGAACTCACCAAGCAGTTCTGGTGCCACGCGCAATACACGACCACCATCGAGATCGAGCCAGAGGCCGCCGCGATTGCGCTGCACGCCAGTAACCCGCCCACCGAGCAGGGCGAAGCCGCCACTGCGTAGCTGACCAGCCGTCTTCACCTGCTCATCACGCCACAAGCCAAGCCGCTGGCTGCGCGCCACGCGCTCGGCTTTCGCCTGGCAAGTCACCAGCGCCGTATTGGGCGCCACCGCCACCATGAAGCCGAGGCCTTCGCCCAAGAGTTGCGCTTCGAGATTACGCCCCTCGCGGTCGTAGAGATGAGCCAGGGTACGCCCGTAGCGATCCTTGCGCTGCGCGCCGTAGAGCAGACCGACCCGACCATCGCTGGCATCGACCAGCGCCTGCAAGCGGCGCTTGGCCTGCACCGCATAAGGCTCGTCGCTACGCCCCTTGCGTCCCAGTTCGGGCGCGTTGATGCCGATCAGGCGGATGCTGCGCCCGTCGGCCAGGCGCACCGTGTCACCATCGACCACCTGGCGCACCGCGACCTGCGCCAGATCGGCGCGCTGCGGGCAGAAGGCCTGGGCCAGATCGGCGCCAAGCAGAGAAACGAAAAAGGCGCCCACCAGGGACGCCTTTTTCAGATTCACGGACAGGTGCATGGCACGTTCCGTAATCGTTCGGTCGCTTACTTGGCGCCGAATACGCCGAAGCGCTGCTTGAAGCGATCGATACGGCCGCCGGTGTCCAGCACTTTCTGCTTACCGGTGTAGAACGGGTGGCACTCGGAGCAAACGTCGAGGCTCAGGTTCTTGCCCAGGGTGGAGCGGGTCTTGATCACGTTACCGCAGGAGCAGGTAGCGTCGATTTCGACGTAGTTCGGATGGATATCGGCTTTCATCGTGCTTTCCTCAGGGTAGTCGTGCCGCCACCCGACCAATGTCAGGCACCGCACAGAAATAGGCCGCGCATCTTACCAGACGCGCAAGCCGATGCAAGCCACGCAAGGCGCCGGTCGTCGCGTGTTAAGATCGCCGGCCTGTCAATGGAGCTTCTGGCTTGCCCAACCTGATCCTGCGCCTCGCCCTGCCCTCGCCGCTGCGCCGCCTGTTCGACTATCTCGCCCCCGCTGGCGTGTCGCGCAGCGCCTTGCAGCCCGGCGTACGCCTGCGCGTGCCCTTCGGCCGGCGCGAGATGATCGGTGTGCTGGTGGAGGTCGACAGTCAGAGCGACGTCCCCACCGACAAACTCAAGCCCGCCCTGGAACTGCTCGACGCCCGCCCACCGCTGCCAGCGTCGCTGTTCAAGCTGTGCCTGTGGACTGCGCAGTACTATCAGCACAGCCTTGGCGACACCCTGAGCTGGGCCCTGCCGGTATTGCTACGTCAGGGCGAGCCGGCCGAAACTCGCCAGGAGCGCTACTGGCTGGTCAATAAAGACGCCAGCGTCGACGACCCACGCCTGGCCCGCGCCCCACGCCAGCGCGACGCACTCAAGGCGCTGGCGCAACATCCACACGGCGTGGCCCACAGCCTGCTCAGCCAACTGCAACTCAACCGCGACAGCCTGCAGTTACTGCATGAGAAGGGACTGGTGCGGGTCGAGGTCCGCCGCACCCAACCTCATGCCAAGCCGGCGCACTGGCTGGCACAACCGGAATTGCCGCTCAACGCCGAGCAGCGCGCAGCAGTGAATGCCGTGGCGTCGAACTGGGATCAGTTCAATGCCTTTCTGCTCGCCGGCGTCACCGGCAGCGGCAAGACCGAGGTATACCTGCAACTGATCCACCAGTGCCTGGAAGCTGGCAAGCAGGCACTGGTACTGATCCCCGAGATCAACCTCGGGCCGCAGACTTTCGACCGTTTTTCCCGCCGTTTCAACGCACGCATCGCCCTGCTGCATTCGGCGGTGAATGATCGCGAGCGCCTGGACGCCTGGCTGGCAGCGCGCGATGGCGAGGCCGACATCATCATCGGCACGCGCTCGGCGCTATTCACACCGATGAAGAACCCAGGGCTGATCATCGTCGATGAAGAACACGACGCCTCCTATAAACAGCAGGAAGGCCTGCGCTACCACGCACGCGACCTGGCTCTGGTGCGCGCCCGACAGGAAGACGTGCCCATCGTGCTCGGTTCGGCGACACCCTCACTGGAAAGCCTGCACAACGCCCACAGCGGCCGCTACGCCCTGCTCAAGCTGACTCAGCGCGCCGGCGGCGCTAGCCAGCCACGCTTCCTGCGCCTGGACGTGAAGAGCCGGCCACTGGACTCGGGCATCTCCGGGCCAATGCAGCAGGCCATCGCCCAGACCCTGGCGGCCGGACAGCAGGTGCTGGTGTTTCTCAACCGCCGCGGCTTCGCCCCGACCCTGCTCTGCCACGACTGCGGCTGGCTGTCCGAGTGCCCGCGTTGCGATGCGCGCATGACCGTGCACCAGCGCTACCAGGAACTGCGCTGTCATCACTGCGGCCATGTCGAAAAGCAACCGAGCAACTGCCCGAAATGCCAGCACGTCGACTTGCGCCCGGTCGGCGCCGGCACCGAGCGCGCCGAAGAGCGCCTGGCGGTGCTGTTCCCCGACTACCCGGTGCTGCGCATCGACCGTGACAGCACCTCGCGCAAGGGCGCGATGGATCGCCTGTTCGCCACCATCAACAAGGGCGAGCCGTGCATCCTGGTGGGCACCCAGATGCTTGCCAAGGGCCACCACTTCCCACGGGTGACGCTGGTGTCGATTCTCGATGCCGACGGCGGTCTGTTTTCCGCCGATTTCCGCGCCAGCGAGCGCATGGCGCAACTGATCGTGCAGGTCGCAGGCCGCGCAGGCCGAGCGGAGGAGCCGGGCAAGGTAATCATCCAGAGCCACCTGGCCGACCATCCGCTGCTGGTACAACTGACCGAACAAGGCTACTTCGCCTTCGCCGAACAGGCACTGAGCGAACGTCGCAGCGCCGGCCTGCCGCCGTTCTGCCACCTGGCACTGCTGCGCGCCGAAGCGCACAAGCCTGGCCAGGCGGAAAGTTTTCTTGATGAAGCCTGCAGCGAGGCCGAGCATTTACTGGGAGAGCTGGGCTTGACCGGCATCGAACTGCTCGGCCCGGTCCCCGCACCGATGGAGCGCCGCGCTGGGCGCTTCCGTGCGCAACTGCTGCTGCAGGGCAATGCCCGTGCACCTTTGCACCGCCTGCTCAACCACTGGCTGCATGCGTTGGAGCAAATGCCCAGCGGCCGCGCGGTACGCTGGTCGCTGGACGTCGACCCGATCGACCTGTTTTGACGCACCACCGCTTCGCCGAACCGTAGGGTGCGCCGTGCGCATCCGCTGCTCGATTCGCAACCAGGCAACCCTTGGTGCGCATGGCGCACCCTACAAGTTATGGCTTGCAGCTTGTAGCTGCTCTTATAATGCGCAGTTTTCGACCAAAGCCCCAAGGCAACCCGAGCCGAACATGAAAGACAGCATTCGCCACCTGATCCAGCAAGCCCTCGACCGCCTAACCGCCGAAGGCGTGCTGCCTGCCGGCCTGACGCCGGCCATCCAGGTGGAGAACACCAAGGACAAGAGCCACGGTGACTTCGCCAGCAACATCGCCATGATGCTGGCCAAACCCGCCGGCATGAAGCCGCGCGACCTGGCCGAAAAACTCATCGCAGCCCTGCCGGCCGATGAGCAGATCACCAAGGTGGAAATCGCCGGCCCCGGTTTTCTCAACTTCTTCCAGAACAGTGATGCCCTGGCCCAGCGCCTGGAAGCTGCACTGGCCGATGCCAGGCTCGGCGTGCGCAAGAACGGCCCGGCGCAGCGCGTGGTGGTCGACCTGTCGGCGCCCAACCTGGCCAAGGAAATGCATGTCGGCCACCTGCGCTCGACCATCATCGGCGACAGCGTGGCGCGCGTACTGGAGTTCCTCGGCGACACGGTGATCCGCCAGAACCACGTCGGTGACTGGGGCACCCAGTTCGGCATGCTGCTGGCCTACATGCAGGAAAACCCGACCGCCGCCGAAAGCGAGTTGGCCGACCTGGAAGGTTTCTACCGCGCCGCCAAGAAGCGCTTCGACGAATCCCCTGAGTTCGCCGACCGCGCCCGCGAGCTGGTGGTGCAGCTGCAGGCCGGCGACGCCGAGTGCCTGCGCCTGTGGCACCGTTTCAACGACATTTCCCTGTCGCACTGCCAGGCGCTCTATGACCGTCTCGGCGTCAAGCTGAGCATGGCCGACGTCAAGGGCGAGAGTGCCTACAACGACGACCTGCCACAGGTAGTCGCCGACCTCGCCGCCAAGGGTCTGCTGACCGAAGACAACGGCGCGCAGTGCGTATTCATGGACGCGTTCAAGAATGCCGAAGGCAACCCGCTGCCGCTGATCGTGCAGAAGGCTGGCGGCGGCTACCTGTACGCCACCACGGACCTCGCTGCGACCCGCTACCGCGCTGGCACGCTCAAGGCCGACCGCGTGCTGTACTTCGTCGACCAGCGCCAGGCCTTGCACTTCCAGATGGTCTTCGCCTGCGCACGCCTGGCCGGTTTCGTACCTGCCAACATGGAAATGGAGCACATGGGCTTCGGCACCATGAACGGCCCGGACGGCCGCCCGTTCAAGACCCGCGACGGCGGCACCGTGAAGCTGGTGCACCTGCTCGACGAAGCCGAACAGCGCGCCTACAGCCTGGTCAAGGACAAGAACCCAGACCTGGCCGAAGACGAGCTGCGCAGAATCGCCCGCGTGGTGGGCATCGCTTCGGTGAAATACGCCGACCTGTCCAAGCACCGCACCAGCGACTACAGCTTCAACTTCGACCTGATGCTCAGCTTCGAGGGCAACACCGCGCCCTACTTGCTGTACGCCTATACCCGCGTGGCCGGCGTGTTCCGCAAGCTGGGCAAGGGCGTGGACGAGATCGGCGGGCAGATCACCCTGGTCGCCGAGCAGGAACAAGCCCTGGCTGCCAAGCTGGCGCAGTTCAACGAACTGCTCGGCAACGTCGCCGACAAGGGTACGCCGCACATGCTCTGCAGCTATCTTTACGATCTCGCCGGCCTGTTCTCCAGCTTCTACGAAAACTGCCCGATCCTGAGTGCCGAGGACGAAGTCACCCGTGACAGCCGTCTGCGCCTGGCTGCCCTGACCGGTCGCACGCTCAAGCAAGGTCTGGAGCTGCTCGGCCTGGAAACTCTGGAGCGGATGTAAATGGCAGCGCGCAAGAAGCCGGCGCCGAAACGCGGCGCCAGTCGCTATCAGGTCCCGGCGAAGAAGCCCGTACCGGGCTGGATCTGGCTGGCTTGCGGTCTGGTGGTCGGCGGTTTCTTCATGTTCCTGTTCAGCCTCGAACCGGGCCGTGACGAGATCAAGCGCGACAAGGGCGAACAGGTGCGCAGCACCAAGCCCGAGCCGAAGCCGACGCAACCCGAGCCATCCAGGCCCAAGTACGACTTCTACACCCTGCTGCCGGAGTCGGAAGTGATCCTGCCGCAGGCCCTGGAAGAAACGCCACCACCCGTGCCTGAGCAAAAGCCGGTCACCCCGGAAGAGGCGGCGAAGATTGACACTGCCCGCGCCGAGGCCGCGCTCAACGGCCAGGTGCCGCCGCCCCCACCACCCGTGCTGGCCAACGCGCCGGTCACCACGCAGTTCTTCCTGCAGGCCGGCTCGTTCCGCAAACGCGATGACGCCGACGGCCTGCGCGCGCAGATCATCCTGCTCGGCCAGAATGTACGCGTGGAAACCGGCAAGGTGCGCGAGGAAACCTGGCACCGCGTCTTGGTCGGCCCCTTCGCCAGCCGCGAGCAACTGGCCAGCGCACAGAAGACCCTGGCAGCCGGCGGCTTCAGCAACCTGCTGTTACAGCAGCGCCAGGTCCGCTGATCGCCTGACAGGCCGTTGAAAAACGTAGGCGAGGCAGGCTGGCCGAGGCAAAAATAGCCGAAAAAGCGCAGTTTACGCGTTGTAAATGAGCATTTTGAGGCTGTTTTTAACGACGGCCAGACAACGCAGGTAGTTTTTCAACAGCCTGTTAAACCCGTCGCCGGTTGAAAAGCCGCGGCGGGCACCCCATCTGAGTTTCCATCCGGGCAAGTTCGCCCCGCAGCGTGGAGATTCACCCTTGACCACCATCGTTTCAGTGCGCCGCCACGGCAAGGTCGTGATGGCTGGCGACGGCCAGGTTTCCCTCGGCAACACCGTCATGAAGGGCAACGCCAAGAAGGTGCGCCGCCTCTACCACGGCCAGGTGCTGGCTGGTTTCGCCGGTGCCACCGCCGATGCCTTCACCCTGTTCGAACGCTTCGAAGGCCAACTGGAAAAACACCAGGGCCATCTGGTCCGCGCCGCCGTCGAACTGGCCAAGGACTGGCGTACCGACCGCAGCCTGAGCCGCCTGGAAGCCATGCTGGCAGTAGCCAACAAAGACGCCTCGCTGATCATCACCGGCAACGGCGACGTCGTCGAACCCGAGGAAGGCCTGATCGCAATGGGTTCCGGCGGCAACTTCGCCCAGGCCGCCGCGCGCGCCCTGCTGATGAAGACTGACCTGTCCGCCCTCGAGATAGCGCAGACTGCACTCGGCATCGCCGGCGACATCTGCGTCTTCACCAATCATCACCAGACCATCGAGGAACTGGACGCCCCCGAGTGAGGCCTATCTAAAAACTACCTGCGTTGTCATCGCCGCGTTGAAAACAGGCTCGGACGAGCGAAGTGAGAACGTCTGCAAGACGGCCCGAAGGGCGAGCGGAGCGAGTAATGCTCATTTACAACAGTAAAGTCGACCGCCACTCCGACCGTTCCTCGCCTGTTTCCGCCTTGCGCTGACTGCCTCGCCTACGTTTTTAGAGAGCCCCAAGCGTCCATTTTTTTCATAGATTCGATAGCGAGCCAAATTCCATGTCCATGACGCCCCGCGAGATCGTCCACGAACTCAACCGCCACATCATCGGCCAGGACGACGCCAAGCGCGCCGTGGCCATCGCCCTGCGCAACCGCTGGCGGCGCATGCAGCTGCCGGCCGAACTGCGCCAGGAAGTCACGCCGAAGAACATCCTGATGATCGGCCCGACCGGCGTCGGCAAGACCGAGATCGCCCGTCGTCTGGCCAAGCTGGCCAATGCGCCGTTCCTGAAAGTGGAAGCCACCAAGTTCACCGAGGTCGGCTATGTCGGCCGCGATGTCGAATCGATCATCCGCGACCTGGCCGATGCAGCGGTGAAAATGCTCCGTGAGCAGGAAATCACCAAGGTCCGCCATCGCGCCGAAGATGCGGCCGAGGAGCGCATCCTCGATGCCCTGTTGCCACCCGCGCGCCAGGGTTTCGGCGACGAGCCGGTGCGCAGCGAGGACTCCAATACCCGTCAGCTGTTCCGCAAGCGCCTGCGCGAAGGTCAGTTGAACGACAAGGAAATCGACATCGAAGTGGCCGACGCGCCCATGGGCGTGGAGATCATGACCCCACCGGGCATGGAGGAAATGACCAACCAGTTGCAGAACCTGTTCTCCAGCATGGGCAAGGGCAAGAAGAAGAGCCGCAAGCTCAAGGTCGCCGACGCGCTGAAGCTGGTACGCGACGAGGAAGCCGCGCGCCTGGTCAACGAGGAAGAGCTCAAGGCCCGCGCGTTGGAAGCGGTCGAGCAGCACGGCATCGTCTTCATCGACGAGATTGATAAGGTGGCCAAGCGCGGCAACACCGGCGGCGCCGACGTTTCCCGCGAGGGCGTGCAGCGCGATTTGCTGCCGCTGATCGAAGGCTGCACGGTCAACACCAAGCTGGGCATGGTCAAGACCGACCATATCCTTTTCATCGCCAGCGGCGCCTTCCACCTGAGCAAACCCAGCGATCTGGTGCCTGAACTGCAGGGTCGCCTGCCGATCCGCGTCGAGCTCAAAGCCCTGAGCCCGCAGGACTTCGAGCGCATTCTCAGCGAGCCACATGCCTCGCTCACCGAGCAGTACAGTGCACTGCTGCAGACCGAGGGTTTGAACATCGAGTTCGCCGAAGACGGCATCAAGCGTCTGGCCGAGATCGCCTGGCAGGTCAACGAGAAGACCGAAAACATCGGCGCCCGCCGCCTGCACACGCTGCTAGAGCGCCTGCTGGAGGAGGTGTCCTTCAGTGCCGGCGACCTGGCGGGCCAGCAGAACGGCGAGGCGATCCGTATCGACGCGGCTTACGTCAACGGTCACCTGGGCGAGCTGGCACAGGACGAAGACCTGTCGCGTTATATTCTGTAAGCCCGTAGCCCGGATGAAATCCGGGGACGTTCACCACAGCGTCCCGGATTGCATCCGGGCTACATCGTTTCAGGAGCCGAGCATGCCCATCCCCAGCGCGATCAAACTGCACAAGGCATCGAAAACCCTGGAGCTGCGCTACGGCGAGCAGAGCTATCAGCTCAGCGCCGAGTTCCTGCGTGTGCATTCGCCCTCGGCCGAGGTGCAGGGGCATGGCAAACCGATTCTGCAGACCGGCAAGCTCAACGTCGGCCTGGAGCGCATAGAACCGGCCGGCAACTATGCACTGAAACTGTGCTTCGACGACGGCCATGACAGCGGCCTGTTCACCTGGGAATACCTGCACGAACTGGCCACCCGTCATGACCAGCTCTGGGCCGACTATCTGGCGCAGCTCAGCGCCGCCGGGAAATCCCGCGACCCCAGCGAATCGGTCGTGCGCCTGATGCTCTGAGGTAACAGGAAAACCCTTGCCGCAGAGCGCTCGGCGCATCCCCCACCGACCATGTTAACGACAGTTAGGGCGAGTTTTCTAATCTATCGCGGCATACTCCTGCGCCATCGAGCAGCTTGCTTAACTTCACAAACTCGGGTAACCAAGGAACTGGCAGGTTCCCTGCATTTGGCTGTGCCAGGTGCAACGAAATACGCGGACTCGATCCGCCCCCGGTAACCCGAGCAGTACCTGGCCCTGTGTCGCCGTGCGCCCTCGCAGGCCGGTATTCGTCTCAGGACAATGGAGCGTCGTAGATGAGTGATAAGAATAACGAAGACCTGAAACGCCAGGCCTCGGAAAACACCCTGGGACTCAACCCGGTGATTGGTATCCGCGGCAAGGATCTCCTGACCTCTGCCCGCATGGTTCTCTCTCAGGCGCTCAAGCAACCCTTCCACAGCGCCAAGCACGTCGCCCATTTCGGCCTTGAACTGAAGAACGTCATGCTCGGCCAGTCCGCGCTCACGCCCGAAGATGGTGACCGCCGCTTCACCGATCCGGCCTGGAGCCAGAACCCGCTGTATCGCCGCTACCTGCAGAGCTACCTGGCCTGGCGCAAGGAACTGCACGACTGGATCGAGCACAGCTCGCTGTCCGAGCAGGATGCCAGTCGCGGCCACTTCGTCATCAACCTGATGACCGAAGCCATGGCCCCATCCAACAGCATGGCCAACCCGGCCGCAGTCAAACGCTTCTTCGAAACCGGCGGCAAGAGCCTGCTCGACGGTCTATCGCATCTGGCCAAGGACATGGTGCACAACGGTGGCATGCCCAGCCAGGTGAACATGGAGGCCTTCGAGGTCGGCAAGAACCTGGCCACCACCGACGGTGCCGTGGTGTTCCGCAACGACGTGCTGGAACTGATCCAGTACAAGCCGATCACCGAGAGCGTGCACGAGCGCCCGCTGCTGGTGGTGCCACCGCAGATCAACAAGTTCTACATATTCGACCTGTCGCCGGACAAGAGCCTGGCGCGCTTCCTGTTGCGCAGCCAGGTACAGACCTTCGTGGTCAGCTGGCGCAACCCGACCAAGGCACAGCGCGAGTGGGGCCTGTCCACTTACATCGAGGCGCTCAAGGAAGCCATCGACGTGATCTGCGCCATCACCGGCAGCAAGGACGTCAACATGCTTGGCGCCTGTTCCGGCGGCTTGACCACCGCTTCCCTGCTCGGCCACTACGCTGCGCTTGGCCAGCAGAAGGTCAACGCCCTGACCCTGCTGGTCAGCGTGCTCGACACCCAGCTCGACACCCAGGTTGCCCTGTTCGCCGACGAGAAGACCCTGGAAGCCGCCAAACGCCGCTCCTACCAGGCTGGCGTGCTGGAAGGCAGCGACATGGCCAAGGTATTCGCCTGGATGCGCCCCAACGACCTGATCTGGAACTACTGGGTCAACAACTACCTGCTCGGCAACGAGCCGCCGGTGTTCGACATCCTCTACTGGAACAACGACACCACGCGCCTGCCGGCCGCGCTGCACGGCGAATTCATCGACATGTTCCAGACCAACCCGCTGACCCGCCCGGGCGCGCTGGAAGTCTGCGGCACACCGATTGACCTGAAGCAGGTCACCTGTGATTTCTTCGTCGTCGCCGGCACCACCGACCACATCACGCCGTGGGATTCCTGCTACAAGTCGGCGCACCTGTTCGGCGGCAAGTGCGAGTTCGTGCTGTCCAACAGCGGCCATATCCAGAGCATTCTCAACCCGCCGGGCAACCCCAAGGCGCGCTACATGACCAACAGCGAGATGCCGCTGGACCCGAAGGCCTGGCAGGAAAGCTCGACCAAGCACGCCGACTCCTGGTGGCTGCACTGGCAAACCTGGCTGGCCGAGCGTTCGGGCGAAACCAAGAATGCTCCACGGGCGCTGGGCAACAAGAAATTCCCGGCCGGCGAAGCCGCTCCGGGCACCTATGTACACGAACGCTGATTTTCAGTTTCAACCGCAGCGGCACCGGGAAGTGCCGCACACCACGACGGTCTGACCGGCGTGGAACCAGGTAACCCCTGGTAACCCTGGAGGCGGCCCGGACGGCCCTCTCCAGCGCTCAACTCCACAGGGGCTGCGCCTATGCCGCAACCATTCGTATTCCGCACCATCGATCTCGATGGGCAGACCATCCGCACTGCGGTGCGGCCAGGCAACAGCCAGTTGGTGCCGCTGCTGATCTTCAACGGCATTGGCGCCAACCTGGAGCTGGTGATGCCCTTCGTCGCCGCCCTGGATCCAGAGCTGGAGATCATCGCCTTCGACGTACCCGGTGTCGGCGGCTCCTCCACGCCGGCTACGCCCTACCGCTTCCCTGGCCTGGCCAAGCTGGCGGCGCGCATGCTCGATTACCTCGACTACGGTCAGGTCAATGCCATCGGCGTGTCCTGGGGCGGCGCCCTGGCGCAACAGTTCGCGCATGATTATCCCGAGCGCTGCAAGAAGCTGATCCTCGCCGCCACCTCGGCCGGCGCGGTGATGGTGCCGGGCAAGCCCAAGGTGCTCTGGCGCATGGCCAGCCCGCGACGTTATGTGCAGCCGTCCTATGGCGTGCGCATCGCCCCGGACATCTACGGCGGTGCCTTCCGCCGTGATCCCAAGCTGGCCATGGCGCATGCCAGCAAGGTGCGCTCGGGCGGCAAGATGGGCTACTACTGGCAGTTGTTCGCCGGCCTCGGCTGGACCAGCATCCACTGGCTGCACAAGATCCGCCAACCGACCCTGGTGATGGCCGGCGACGACGACCCGCTGATTCCGCTGATCAACATGCGTCTGCTGGCCTGGCGCATTCCCAACGCCGAATTGCACGTGATCGACGACGGCCACCTGTTCCTGGTGACCCGCGCCGAAGCGGTGGCGCCGATCATCATGAAGTTTCTCGAGGAGGAACGGCACCGCGCGGTGATGCACCCGCAACCCGCGCCCGTGCGCCAGCACTGATCGCACCAGCATGGTGCGCAATGCTCTGTGTGCTCGACAAAGGGGCCGTTCAAGGTCTCATATTTTTCGGCGCGGCGCTCTGGAATGCAGTTCCCGCGTGTCTGGTACAGGGCTTGCTGCACACTGTGCACAAGTACAAGGTGCGCGTCAGGCAGTCCGCGCCATGAAAGTCTCTAGACGGTTTGACGATGGAGTGTTGCCCCATGCGAGACAAGTCGAACCCGGCTTCACTGCCGGCACCTGCCAGTTTCATGAACGCCCAGAGCGCGGTGGTGGGCGTGCGCGGTCGCGATCTTTTGTCCACCATGCGCCTGCTGGCAGCCCAGGGCCTGAAGAATCCGGTGCGCAGCGGACGTCATCTGCTGGCCTTCGGCGGCCAGCTTGGCCGCGTGCTGCTCGGCGACACCCTGCACAAGGTCAATCCGCAGGACGCGCGTTTCGCTGATCCGACCTGGCACCTCAACCCTTTCTACCGGCGCAGCCTGCAGGCCTATCTGGCATGGCAGAAACAATTGGCTGCGTGGATCGACGACAGCGACCTGTCGGCCGATGACCGAGCCCGTGCGCGCTTTCTCGCATCGCTGATGAGCGACGCCCTGTCGCCCTCCAACAGCCCGCTCAACCCACAGGCGCTCAAGGAGCTGTTCAACACCGGAGGTAGCAGTGCATTCAAGGGGTTGCGCCACCTGCTCGACGACCTGCTGAACAACGACGGTCTGCCTAGCCAGGTCAGCAAACATGCCTTCGAGGTCGGTCGTAATCTGGCCTGCACGCCAGGCGCCGTGGTGTTTCGCAACGAGCTGCTGGAACTGATCCAGTACAGGCCGATGAGCGAGAAGCAGTACCTGCGCCCACTGCTGATCGTGCCGCCACAGATCAACAAGTACTACATATTCGACCTGTCCAATGACAAGAGCTTCGTCCAGTACGCGCTGAAGAACGGCCTGCAGACCTTCATGATCAGCTGGCGCAACCCCGACCCGCGCCACCGCGAATGGGGCCTGTCGAGCTATGTGCAGGCCGTCGAGGAGGCCGTCGATGCCTGCCGCGCCATCACCGGCAGCAAGGACGTCAATCTGCTCGGCGCCTGCGCCGGCGGCCTGACCATCGCCGCCATGCAAGGCCACCTGCAGGCACGCCGCCAACTACGCAAGATTTTCAGCGCCACTTACATGGTCAGCCTGCTCGATAGTCAGATCGACAGCCCGGCGATGCTCTTTGCCGACGAGGAAACCCTCGAGTCGGCCAAGCGCCGTTCCTACCAGCAAGGCGTGCTGGACGGTCGCGACATGGCCAGGGTATTTGCCTGGATGCGCCCCAACGACCTGATCTGGAACTACTGGGTCAACAACTACCTGCTCGGCAAGCAGCCGCCGGCCTTCGACATCCTCTACTGGAACAACGACAACACCCGTCTGCCTGCGGCGCTGCATGGCGACCTGATCGATTTCTTCAAGCACAACCCGCTCAGCCGTCCAGGTGCGCTGGAGGTCTGCGGTACGCCGGTGGATCTGGCCAAGGTCAACGTCGACAGCTTCAGCGTGGCCGGCATCAACGATCACATCACGCCCTGGGATGCGGTCTATCGCTCGACCCTGCTGCTTGGTGGCAACCGCCGTTTCATCCTGTCCAACAGCGGGCATATCCAGAGCATTCTCAACCCGCCAGGCAACCCCAAGGCCAACTATTACGAGAACACCAAGCTTACCTCCGACCCACGCGCCTGGTATCACGACGCCACGCACCAGCAAGGCAGCTGGTGGCCCCAGTGGCTGGAGTGGATGCAGGCGCGCTCCGGCGAGCAACGGGAAACGCTGATGGCGCTGGGCAACCAGAACCATCCGCCGATGGAAGCAGCGCCCGGCACCTACGTGCACATTCGCTGAGCATCCAGGGCGGCGGCAGGCCGTGACCGCCCGAGGCTCGGTGGCTCGTCTGGCCCTGCTGCCGCCCTATGCAAGCTCATCAGTTGCGGCCGATCTCGTCGCGGGCCGCTCGGCGGGAAAATAGACGACCATGCGCAGGTGGCGATGCTCATCCACGGTGAGTATCTCGTGCTGAAAGTCCAGGCGGGCCGGATCGGTGACGCCGATGATCGAGCGCACTCCGCGACTGTAGTCGCCGGCACCCGGCGTCTCCCACCAACGGCGAAAGTCCGCCGACAGGCTCTGCAATTCCTCGGTCAGCGCCAGTATGGCCGGGTCGTCCCGCGGCGCCACGGCAAGATCGCAGCGAAAGTGCGCCAGTAACCGCTGTGCATCCTCGCGCCACTCAGGCAGGCGTTTGCGCAGCTCCGGGGCGGTGAAAACCATACGGATGAAATTGCGCTCCGCCAGTGCCATGCCGGCGAAACCGAACAGCCGGTCAGCCATCTGGTTCCAGGCGATTACGTCCCAGCGCAGGTTGATGACGTAGGCCGGTCGTGCAGACAGGTCGTCCATCAGTTGCTGAATCAACGGAGTGACGGACGGCCACTGTTGGGCTTCGGCAGGTGGCGGACGACGATGCGCCAGCAGGAAGAGATGGCAGCACTCGGCGTCATCCAGTTTGAGGGCACGCGCGACGTTAAGCAGAAAGCTCTCGGAAACGCCGATGTCGCGCCCTTGTTCAAACCAGGTGTACCAAGTGAGGCCCACACCGGCGAGGGCGGCGACTTCCTCGCGCCTGAGGCCCGGGGTACGCCGGCGGCCGGTGGCGGGCAGGCCGACATCGGCAGGTCCGAGCTTGCGTCGATGATATTGCAGGAACTCCGAAAGCTCCTGGCGGGTACGGTCGAGCGTGCGTGCGGGGGTCAAGGTATTGCCTCAAGTAATAGGATAAATTACTAAATTGTAATACCAATATTACCTTCCAATAATGCCCTCTCCTATCACGGAGGAGAAGGCAACATGAGCCTCGACTGCAATCGAAACCTATCGCCGACCTACTCGCTCGGCAGCTGCCACCCAGCCAGGCCCCAAGCCGGAGTCCGAGAGTGGCTAGGGCTGGCAGTATTGGCCTTACCCACCATGCTGCTCGGCCTCGATGTCACCCTGCTATACCTGGCGCTTCCGGCCCTGGCAGCGGACCTCGGCGCCAGCAGCACCCAGGCACTTTGGATCATGGATATCTACGGCTTCATGATTGCCGGTTTCCTGATCACCATGGGCACGCTGGGCGACCGTGTCGGCCGTCGTCGACTACTGATGGTCGGCGGCACGGCGTTCGCCGGTGCTTCGCTGCTGGCCGCCTATTCCACCAGTGCCGAGATGTTGATCATCGCGCGCGCGGCCCTGGGCGTGGCCGGGGCGACCCTGATGCCTTCCACCCTGGCGCTGATCAGCAACATGTTCGCCGATGCTCGCCAGCGCGCCCAGGCAATTGGTGTGTGGGCAACCATGTTCGCGCTGGGCATGGCCGTGGGGCCGCTGGTCGGCGGCGTGCTGCTGGAGCGTTTCTGGTGGGGCGCCGCGTTTCTCCTGGCGCTTCCGGTGGTCGCCCTGTTGCTGGCATTCGCCCCGCTACTGCTACCGGAATACCGCTCGGCGCAAAGCGGTCGCTTCGACCTGCCCAGCGTCGCGCTATCGATCGCGGCCATCCTGCCGACAATCTACGGTGTGAAGGAGCTCGGTAAACACGGTGCGGAGGTCGGGCCCTTGCTGATCATGGCTGCCGGGGTGTTTTTTGCAGCGCTGTTCGTACGCCGACAGCGGCGCCTCACCGAGCCGTTCCTGGACATGACGCTGTTCGCCAGCCGGACGTTCAGCGCCGCGCTGATCGTCCTGCTGGTCGGTCTGGTCGCTGTAGGCGGAACCATGCTGCTGGTCACTCAGTATCTGCAACTGGTGCTGGGACTCTCGCCGCTGGCCGCCGGCATATGGATGGCGCCACCGGCGCTGGCGATGGTTGCGGCCGGGATAGTGGCGCCACTGATCGCCCGGCACATCCGCCCGGGCTTGGTCGTCGCCGCGGCCCTGATGCTGTCGACGCTCGGCTACCTGTTACTCGCGCGGGTGCAGGGCGCATCCGGTATCGGTCTGCTGGTGGGCGGTTTTGCCCTGGTCTATTTCGGCTTGGGCACCATCGCCGCACTGGGCACGGACCTGGTGGTGGGAGCGGCGCCGGCGGACAAGGCCGGCGCCGCCTCGGCGATGTCCGAGATGGTGCAGGAGCTGGGTGTAGCGCTGGGAGTGGCAACGCTCGGGAGCCTGGCCGCCACGGTCTATCGCCTGCGCATCCTCGAACATATTCCCGCGGCGTTGCCGGATGAGCTTGCCAGGGTCGTCAGCGACAGCCTCTGGGCATCCTCGTCGGTGGCGCAGCGCTTGCCTGAGGGATTGCTGGAGCAGGCCAGGGCCGCCTTCATCCAGGGACTGAACCTATCGACCAGCCTCAGTGCTCTGGGTATCGCGATCCTGGCAATCCTCGCCGCACTGGCGTTGCGGCATATCGGTACGATTGGCGCTCACGAGAGGAATACGGAATTCACCAGTGGCAAGGACGCATAACGCGCTTCGCGAGCTACAGCGGGGCGGCGCTGAAGTGCACCGGCTGCGCGCAGCATGCACAAGGCCGTTTAGCCGACGCACAGCAGATCGGGGGCTGGTCGAGGCCGCGCCGGGCGGTTATCGTCAACGCTTCCGCGCCACAAACAAGAAGACCGGATGAAAACCCGCGAGCGCATTCTGCAAGCCGCCCTGCAGTTGTTCAACGAACAGGGCGAGCCCAACGTTTCTACCCTGGAGATTGCCAACGAGCTGGACATCAGCCCGGGCAATCTCTACTACCACTTCCATGGCAAGGAGCCGCTGGTACTGGAGCTGTTCGAACGCTTCCAGAACGAGATGGCGCCTTTGCTCGACCCGCCCGCAGAAGCCCGACTGGATGTCGAGGACTACTGGCTGTTCCTGCACCTGATCGTCGAGCGACTGTCGCAGTACCGTTTTCTCTTTCAGGATCTGTCCAATCTGGCCGGGCGCCTGCCAAAACTGGCGCGCGGCATTCGCCACTGGCTGAACGCGCTGAAACGCACGCTGGCCTCCCTGCTTGCCCGCCTGATGGCCGACGGTCAAGTGAACAGCGGCACCCAGGCGCTCGGCCAACTGGTCGAGCAGATCACCCTGACGCTGCTGTTCTCCCTCGACTATCAGCGCATCCTCGACCAGGAAGGTGAAGTGCGCCTGGTGGTGTACCAGATCATGATGCTGGTGGCGCCACACCTGAACCAGCCCTCACGCAGCACCGTCGAGCACTTGGCGCAGCGCTATCTTGAAGCCTGATGCGCAGCCGTGCTGCACGCCAATGACACGCTGGGAATGTAGGGCAGGTGCAACCCGCCAGAGCGCAAATGGCGGGTTACACCCGCCCTACAAAGCCGAGACGCATCCACGGTTGATGCGCATGGCCCGCCCTGTGAGCAGAAACGCAAACGCCCGGCACTAGGCCGGGCGTTTTTGATCCTGAAACACTCAGGACGGCGTGGCTGGAGTTGCCGGGGTGGCAGCCGGAGCCGGTGCAGCGGCCGGCGTTGCAGCGGCGGCCGGAGCCGGTGCCGGTGCAGCCGGTTTCGGCGCAGCTGCCTTGGGTGCTGCCGGTTTCTTCGCAGCCGGCTTCTTCGCTGCAGCAGGCTTGGCTGCTGGCTTAGCTGCAGGCTTGGCGGCGGCCGCTGGCTTGGCAGTGGGTTTCGCTGCGGCCTTGGCTGCCGGTTTCGCCGCAGGTTTAGCTGCCGGCTTGGCGGCTGCAGGTTTCGCGGCAGCCGGTTTGGCAGCGGGCTTGGCTGCAGCTTTGGCAGCAGGCTTGGCGGCCGGTTTCGCAGCAGGTTTGGCAGCTGCTTTCGCAGCCGGCTTGGCGGCAGCCTTCGCGGCAGGTTTGGGCGCAGCTTTGGCAGCAGGCTTGGCGACCGACTTGGCCGATACGCCAGTGATTTTCTCCAGCTGCTTGGTCAGGCTGTCGACCTTGTCATTCAACGCCTTGACCTCATTGCGGCTGGGTACCCCCAGACGCGAGATGGCATTGTTCAAACGCTTGTCGAAGGCCTCTTCCAGCTCACCCCACTTGCCGATTGCCCTGTCCTTGACCTCATCGACCTTGGACCTGGCAGAGCCAACCTTGGAGCCGACACCGGCTTTCACTGCATCGACCTGCTTGTCGACTTCGCTCTTGGCCTGCTTTTCAGCCTTCTCGCCGTCCTTGACCAGCGTGTCGAACAGCTTGGTGCCGTCCTTGCTGACCTTGGAATAAGCGCCCAAGCCTGCCAACCAGATCTGACGCGAGTATTTCTCGACCTCGCCGATCCAGGAGCTGGTCTGTTTCTCGGTTTTCTTCTTAACAGCCATCCTGATCTCCTTATTTGGTACGCGCGACATGCTCGAGCAACGCGCTCAGCTCATCCAGCTTAGCAGAGAGTGCTTCAACATCCTGCTTGGACGGAATGCCGATACGGTTCAGAGCGGAAGCCACACGAGTATCGAAAGCCTTCTCGATCTTGTCGAGTTGAACTTCGACCTTGCCTTTAACGCTGGTGACATTGCTGTTGACCGACTGCTTGACCGATTCGATCTGGCTGTTGGCGGCTTCTACCTGCTCGTCGACCAGCTTCTTGCCTTTGCTTTCGACGCCTTCACCGGTCTTGACCAGCTCCTTGAAGTATTCGGCCCCTTCGCTACCCGCCTTGGCGTAAGCGCCCAGGCCAGCGAGGTAGATCTTGCGGGCATAGCCCTTCACGTCGTCGAACAGACCGGCTTTGTCTTCGACAACAGCTTCAACTTTTTTCTTCACGGCAACTTTCGACATGGTGCACCTCACGCGCTTTTACAGTTAGCGGAAACGCCCACGGAATGCAGGCTTGGGTACACCCTAAGGAGAAAAATTAGAAATCGCATACTAAGAGCGGCTGCAAGCTTCAGCGCGGTGGATCACGCCTCATCGATCCACCAACCTGGTGGATGTAAAAAGCGACATCCACCGCCTGCAGGCTCAGGCCAGCGACTTGTCCAATACCTGCTCGATTTCGCGCTGGATCATGCCGCCCATGGGCGACAGCAGCAGCCCGAGCTTGAGCTCGACACGCACGGTGTCTTCACCCACCGCGATGCTGCCGTCAGCACCGCTGCGCTTGAACTCCAGGGTGTCGCCGTTCCAGCGATAGCGCACGTCGTACTCGCTGGCCAGGCGTTCGGCCAGGCGCTCGGCTTTCTCCCGCGCGGCCTCGCGGCCAAGGGAATGGGATCGTTCGACACGAATGCGGGACATGACAGCTCCTCGATCAGGCAGGCGCCGCAGCACTGCGGCATGAAGTCACAGCACTCTAACAGCCCGCCAACCCACCTGGCACCCAGGCAAGACAAAGGCAGCAGGCGGCTTTAGAATGGACAGGTTTTTTACCTGGTGAGAGCGACATGAGCGATCCACGCAAGGCCCACGAGCAGGAACCCACCACCCACTTCGGTTTCCAGGATGTGCCGGAAAGCCAGAAGGCGGAGAAGGTAGCCGAAGTCTTCCACTCGGTGGCAGCCAAGTACGACCTGATGAACGACGTGCTGTCCGGTGGCCTGCATCGCCTGTGGAAGCGCTTCACCATCGAGCTGTCCGGCGTGCGCACCGGCAACCGCGTGCTGGACATCGCTGGCGGCACCGGAGACCTGACCCGCAAGTTCGCCAGTATCGTCGGCCCGACCGGCCAGGTGGTGCTGGCCGATATCAACGACTCCATGCTCAAGATCGGTCGTGACCGCCTGCTCGACAAGGGCGTGGCCGGCAACGTGCAGTTCGTCCAGGCCGATGCCGAGAAGCTGCCGTTCCCCGACAACCATTTCGACGTGGTCACCATCGCCTTCGGCCTGCGCAACGTCACCCACAAGGAAGACGCCCTGCGCTCGATGCTGCGCGTGCTCAAACCCGGCGGGCGCCTGCTGGTGCTGGAGTTCTCCAAGCCTGGCAACCCACTGCTGGCCAAGGTCTACGACACCTACTCGTTCAGCTTCATGCCGCTGGCCGGCAAGTTGATCACAAACGATTCGGAAAGCTACCGCTATCTGGCCGAGTCGATCCGCATGCATCCTGATCAGGAAACGCTCAAGGCGATGATGGTCGACGCCGGCTTCGAGCGCGTCACCTACCACAACATGACTGGCGGCATCGTCGCCCTGCATCGCGGCATAAAGCCTTAATGCTCATCACGGGCTTGCTGGCAGGCGTCGAGGCGGGCCTCAACCGCGCCCTGCGCCTCGACGGCACGGCGTTGCCGCGTCTGCAGGCGCTGGCCGGGAAGGTCATCGCCGTGCAGTGCCAGAGCCCGGCACTGGAGCTGTTCATTCTGCCCAGCGGCGACGGCCTGCAACTGGCGTCGCAATGGCACGCACAGGCCGACTGCACCCTCACCGCCCCGGCTGCCAGCCTTGCACGCCTGGCCCTGAGCCGCGAGAAAACCGCCGTGCTGCATCGCCCCGAGGTATCGCTCGATGGCGACAGCGCGGTGCTGCTGCAACTGGCCGGTATCCTGCAGGATCTGGAGCTGGACTGGGAATACGAAATCTCCCGCTGGCTCGGCCCGGTGGCCACTACCCTGCTCGCCGGTCACCTGCGCAGCCGGGTCAATCTCGCCAGCCACGGCGCCGCCAGCCTCAAGCAGAATCTGGCCGACTACCTGGCCGAAGAATCACGCGCCCTGGTGGGCCAGCGCGAAGCCGATGCGCGTTTCGCCGAGCTGGATCAACTCAAACTCGCCCTCGACCGCCTGGAAGCACGCATCGAGCGCCTCACTTCTGCCAATAAGTCCGACGCATGAAGCTGCTTGCCGTTCGCCGCCTGTTGCGCATCCAGCGCGTAGTCATCCGCTATCAACTGGACGAGATGCTCCTCGAGCTACCGCTGCCGTTCTGGCTGCGCGCGCTGTCCTGCCTGCTGCCCTGGCGCTGGCTGCCACGCAAGCCGCTGGAGCTGTCACGCGGCGCACGCCTGCGTCTGGCGCTCGAAGACCTGGGGCCGATCTTCATCAAGTTCGGCCAACTGCTGTCCACCCGCCGCGACCTGCTGCCACCGGATATCGCCGATGAGCTGGCGCGCCTGCAGGATCAGGTGCCACCCTTCCCGGAAGATCAGGCCATCGCCCTGATCGAACGCCAGCTGGGCGCCCCGGTGAGCGAGCTGTTCGCGCGTTTCGACAGCCAGCCGCTGGCCTCGGCCTCGGTGGCGCAGGTGCATGCCGCGCAGCTGAAAAGCGGCGAGCAGGTGGTGGTCAAGGTGGTGCGCCCCGGTCTCAAACCGATCATCCGCCAGGACCTGGCCTGGCTGTTTCTGATAGCCCGCATCGCCGAGAAAGCCTCGGCCGATGCTCGCCGCCTGCGCCCGGTGGAAGTGGTCAGCGACTACGAGAAAACCATCTACGACGAACTCGACCTGCTGCGCGAAGCAGCCAACGCCAGTCAGTTGCGGCGTAACTTCGAAGGCTCGCCACTGCTCTACGTACCGCAAGTATATTGGGACCTGTGCCGCCACCAGGTGCTGGTGATGGAGCGCATCTACGGCATCCCGGTGACCGACCTGGCGACCCTGGCCGACCAGCGTACTGACATGAAACTTTTGGCCGAACGCGGCGTGGAGATCTTCTTCACCCAGGTCTTCCGCGACAGCTTCTTCCACGCCGACATGCACCCCGGCAACATCTTCGTCAGCACTCGCACGCCCTGGAGCCCGCAGTACATCGCCATCGACTGCGGCATCATCGGCAGCCTCACCGATGAGGATCAGGACTACCTGGCGCGCAACCTGATCGCCTTCTTCAAGCGCGACTACCGCAAGGTCGCGCAGTTGCACATCGACTCGGGCTGGGTCCCGGCCGACACCAAGGTCAACGAATTCGAGGCGGCGATCCGCACCGTGTGCGAGCCGATCTTCGAGAAGCCGCTGAAGGACATTTCCTTCGGCCAGTTGCTGCTGCGCCTGTTCCAGACCGCCCGACGTTTCAATATGGAAGTGCAACCGCAACTGGTGCTGCTGCAGAAGACCCTGCTCAACATCGAAGGTCTGGGCCGTCAGCTCTACCCCGATCTGGATCTGTGGAACACCGCGCAGCCCTTCCTCGAACGCTGGATGCGTGAACGCATCAGTCCGCTACATCTGCTGCGCAACCTGCAGCAACAAGCCGAGCAGGTGCCGCACCTGTCACAGATCGCCCGCGACACTCTGGAGCGTCTGCAGCAACCGGTACAGGTCCGGACCAGCGCACCGCGCGACCACTGGACGCTGCGCCTGCTTGGTGCGGCACTGATCGGCGCCGGGGCCATGCAAGGCCTGGCCCCCCTGCTGGCCACCTGGCCAGCCTGGCTGATGGTCGGCGGCGGACTCTATCTGGTGCTGCGCCGATAGCCAGTTGGCTGCGGCACTGGCACACTTGGTGAATTCCCGGGCCGCGACCCGGCGAAACAGACACGGAATACCGATGAACGATTGGCTCGATGAAATCCACTGGAACGAAGACGGCCTGGTGCCGGCCATCGCCCAGGACCACCAGAGCGGCCGTATCCTGATGATGGCCTGGATGAACCGCGAATCCCTCGCCCTCACCGCCCGCGAACAACGCGCCATCTACTGGTCGCGCTCGCGTGGCAAGCTATGGCGCAAGGGCGAAGAATCCGGCCATGTGCAGAAGCTGCACGAACTGAGGCTGGACTGCGACGCCGATGTCATCGTACTGATGGTCGAGCAACTGGGCGGCATCGCTTGCCACACCGGTCGCGAAAGCTGCTTCTATCGGGTATACGAGAATGGCGGCTGGAAAACCGTCGACGCGGTGCTGAAAGATCCGCACGCCATCTATGCAGGACACAGCCATGAGTGACACCCTGAGCCGCCTGGCCGAGGTGCTGGAGTCGCGCAAGGGCGCAGCGGCCGACAGCTCCTACGTCGCCAGCCTGTATCACAAGGGCCTGAACAAGATTCTGGAAAAGGTCGGCGAGGAATCGGTGGAAACCATCCTCGCCGCCAAGGACGCCGCCGCCAGCGGTGACTGCAAGGACCTGATCTACGAAACCGCCGATCTGTGGTTCCATAGCCTGGTCATGCTCGCCGCCCTCGGCCAGCATCCCCAGGCTGTACTGGATGAACTGGATCGCCGTTTCGGCCTCTCCGGCCACGCGGAAAAAGCCGCGCGACCGCAATCCGAATAAACCTTCATTACGGAGTACATATCATGGGCTTTGGCGGTATTAGCATCTGGCAACTCCTGATCATCCTGCTCATCGTGGTCATGCTGTTCGGTACCAAGCGCCTGAAGAGCCTGGGCTCGGATCTGGGCGACGCGATCAAGGGCTTCCGCAAATCGATGGATAATGGCGAAGCCGAGAAACCGGCAGTCGAAGAGCCCAAGGGCCAGACCATCGACGCCCAGGCACGCAAGGTCGAAGAGCCAGCGAAGAAAGACTAAGCCATGTTCGACATCGGTTTTACCGAGCTGCTACTGGTCGGTCTGGTGGCCCTGGTGGTCCTTGGTCCTGAGCGCCTGCCAGGCGCCGTGCGTACGGCCAGCCTGTGGATCGGCCGGATCAAGCGCAGCTTCAACTCGATCAAGGCCGAGGTGGAACGCGAGATCGGCGCTGATGAAATTCGCCGTCAGTTGCACAACGAGCGGATTCTCGAACTCGAGCGGGAAATGCAGGCGATGAAGCAAGACATTCTCGGCACCGGCAAAAGCGACAATCCGCCAGCGGAGAACAGTGCCAAAACGACTGCCGATACGGCCCCGAGCGTTCAGGACAAGAATCCCCAGCCATGAGCAATAATCCACAAGCCGACCAGGAAATGCCTCTGGTCTCGCACCTGGCCGAGCTGCGTACTCGCCTGTTGCGCTGTGTAGTGATCATCCTGCTGATCTTCGCCGGCCTGTTCTACTTCGCTCAGGATATCTACGCACTGGTCGCTGCGCCGCTACGCGCCTACCTGCCGGACGGCGCGACGATGATCGCCACAGGGGTCGCCTCGCCGTTTCTGACGCCCTTCAAGCTGACCCTGATGTGCGCGCTGTTCCTCGGCATGCCGGTGATCCTGCACCAGATCTGGGGTTTCATCGCACCAGGGCTGTACACCCATGAGCGGCGCATCGCCGTGCCGCTGCTGATTTCCAGCATCTTCCTGTTCTATGCCGGCATGGCCTTCGCCTATTTCGTGGTGTTCCCGATCATGTTCGGCTTCTTCGCCAGCGTGACCCCGGAAGGCGTGGCGATGATGACCGACATCGGTCAGTACCTGGATTTCGTCCTGACCCTGTTCTTTGCTTTCGGCGTGGCCTTCGAGATCCCCATCGCCACCTTCCTGCTGATCTGGGTCGGCATCGTCGATGTCGCCACCCTGCGCAAGAGCCGTCCCTACGTGATCGTCGGCTGCTTCGCCGTCGGCATGGTGCTGACGCCGCCGGACGTGTTCTCGCAGACCCTGTTGGCCGTGCCGATGTGGCTACTGTTCGAGGCCGGCGTGCTGGCTGGCGCGCTGGTCAAGCGCAAGCGCGACGAGGAACAGACCGAAGAAGAAGCCAAGCCCGAAGACCAACCACCCGCACCACTGCCGTGAACCTGCTGCTGCTGGAAGACGCCGACTTCGTCGGCGGCGATCGGGTACGCCTCAGTGGCAGGCGCCTGAAGCATCTACATGACGTGCATCGCGCCGAAGCCGGTGATCGCCTGCGCGTCGGTCGCCTTGGCGGGCTGATGGGCGAAGGCCGACTGATCGCTCTGGATGCCGAGCATGCCGAACTGCAGGTCAGTCTCGAACAACAACCACCAGCCAAGCTCCCACTAACCCTGATCCTCGCCCTGCCTCGCCCGAAGATGCTCAAACGCGTGTTACAAACGGTCAGCGCGATGGGCGTGGCACGCCTGATACTGGTCAACAGCTATCGTGTGGAGAAGAGTTTCTGGCAGACGCCGTTTCTCGAGGCCGAGGCCATTCGCGAACAGCTGATCCTCGGCCTGGAACAGGCACGCGACACAGTGCTGCCCGAGGTGAGCATCGAGAAGCGCTTCAAGCCCTTCGTCGAGGATCGCCTACCGGCCCTGGCGGCGGGAACGCTTGGCCTGACCGGCCACCCCGGTGATTACCCGGCCTGCCCGCGCGCCGTCGAGCAGCCGGTGACCCTGGCCATCGGCCCGGAAGGCGGCTGGATTCCCTACGAAGTCGAGCTGCTGCGCGAAGCCGCAGGCCTGCAACCCGTACAACTTGGCGAGCGTATTCTGCGGGTGGAGACGGCAGTGCCGGCGTTGCTGGCCAGGCTGTTCTGATGCCTTGGGCGGCTGACAAGCTTCGCGTTGTCCACCCTATGCACTGACTGGTAGTCGCAGTTAAGACCCCTCCCACAACAACGTGGATGCGCCGGAGAAAGCAGGCATGCCACAACCCAGTGGGAGGGGCTTCAGCCGCGACAGCCGTGAAGACAGGACTGGCCGCGCCCTCAGCGCCAGACTCACACCGCCAACAAGAAGGTCACCGGCCCATCGTTGACCAGGTGCACCTGCATATTGGCGCCGAAGCGTCCGGTGGCGACCTGCGGATGCTGGGCCTTGGCCATTTCGACCAAAGTATCGAACAGCGCAGCGCCTTGGGCAGGTGGCGCGGCGCTGGAGAAGCTGGGGCGCATGCCGCTCTTGGTGTCGGCTGCCAGGGTGAACTGCGACACCAGCAATAGCCCGCCTTGCACGTCCGTCAGCGAGCGGTTCATCTTGCCCGCTTCGTCGCTGAACACGCGATAGTTCAACAACTTGTGCAGAGCACGGGACAGGCTGGTCTGATCATCCTGCGGCTCGATGCCAACCAGTGCCAGCAGGCCCTGATCGATGCTGCCCACCACCTCGCCTTCGACCTCGACCCGTGCTGCGCTGACGCGCTGGATCAGCAGCTTCATGCATCCTCCGGCGGCAGGTCGAGCAGGCGCCGGGCCATCTGTTCGGCTGCGCGGATCAGTGCGTCGGTAATACCGGGTTCAGCGGCCGAGTGGCCGGCGTCACGGATGATCTGCAGCTCGCTGTTGGGCCAGGCCTGATGCAGCGCCCAGGCGTTATCCAGCGGGCAGATGGCATCGTAGCGCCCATGTACGATGATACCCGGCAAGTGAGCGATCTTCGGTATGTCACGGAGCAGCTGGTTGGGTTCGAGGAAAGCGTCGTTGACGAAGTAGTGGCACTCGATACGGGCAATGGACAGCGCCCGATGCGCCTCGCTGAAACGATCGACTACCTGAGTATTGGGACGCAGGGTGGCGGTGCGGCCTTCCCAGGTCGACCAGGCCTTGGCTGCATGCATCTGGGCAATCTGGTCGGCGCCCGTCAGGCGTTTGTAGAAGGCCCGCATCAGATCGCCACGCTCCTCGACCGGGATGGGCGCCACGTAATCCTCCCAGTAATCGGGGAACAGACGACTGGCACCCTCCTGATAGAACCAACTGAACTCCTGCGGCCGACACAGGAAGATGCCGCGCAGAATCAGCCCATGCACGCGCTGCGGATGCGCCTGTGCATAGGCCAACGCCAGGGTCGAGCCCCAGGAGCCGCCGAACAGCACGAACTTGTCGATACCCAGGTGCTCACGAATACGTTCGATATCGGCAATCAGCGCCTGGGTGGTGTTGTTCTCCAGGCTCGCGTGCGGCGTCGAACGGCCACAGCCACGCTGGTCGAAGGTGACGATGCGATACAGGGCGGGATCGAAGTAACGACGGCTGGCTGAATCGCAACCGGCGCCAGGGCCGCCATGGATGAACAGTACCGGCAACCCGTCCGCAGAGCCGCTCTCGTCGATGTACAGCACGTGCGGTTGCTCGACCGCCAGTTCATGGCGAGCGTAGGGTTTGATCTCCGGGTACAAAGTCTGCATGGTTGGCTCCTGTTGGCTGGGCTACAACTGCCGTGTTCCACTCTGCCCGGCATCATAACCATGAAAAGGAAGTTCAGCATGTCGATGCGTCATCTGGCTTGGTCGCTGTTTATGTCCTTCACCCTCCTGCTCGCCGGCTGCGGCGGTCGCGACGATCCACAGGCTGCTCTGGAGGCGGCCGTTCAGCAGTTGCAGGACAACATCGAGGCCAAGAGCACCGGTGCGGTGCTGGAGCAGTTGCATGGCGACTTCCTGGCCCGCCAGGAACTCGATCGTGAGTGGGCCAAACGCACCATGACCCTGCTGTTCCTGCGCCACAAGAACATCAAGGTCATCGCACTGGGCAAGAACAGCTGGATCGACTCGGCGATCAGCAGCAAGGGCTACACCGAAGCCCAGGTCGGCCTGAGCGGCGCCGAGGGGTTGATTCCCGATAGCGCGCGGCACTACTCGGTGAAGCTGGAATGGTGGCTCGATGGCGACGAATGGAAACTGGCGCGCCTGGACTGGGAGTGACGACGTAGCCCGCCCGCCTGCGTAGGAGCCGGCTTGCCGGCGATCACCCGATGTTCGCCATCCAATCTGATCGCGAGCAAGCTCGCTCCTACAGGGGAGCGGGCCTAACGCACCCAGTTACGTAGCCAATGCAATCCGGGCTATCGGCTAGTCGGCCTGGCGCCAGATCAGGTCCGAAGTGACGTAGCCCTGCTCGCGCGCGACGCTGAGCAGCTTGTCGCGGGTTTCCTGATCAACATCCGGGGTGCGCGACAGCAGCCACAGATATTTGTGCTCCGGGTGACCGACCAGCGCCACGCGGTAATCCTCGTCGTGGTAGATCACCCAGTAGTCGCCCTTGATCGGCAGCAGCTTGCTGGCCCAATTATCAAAGCGCACCCACAGCTTGTCGGTTTGCCCTTCGACCTGAGGCTCGGCCACACCCTTGGCCTCGATCCACTCACCGTCCTTGTCGCGGCAGCGGTTGGTCACATCGATGCGGCCATCGTCACGCAGACCGTAATGCGCCTGCGACTGCACGCAGTTGCGCTGGAAGAACATCGGCAGACGTGCCAATTCGTACCAGGTGCCCTGGTAGCGCTGCAGGTCGACCTGCATGGTCTGCGGTGGCGGTTTGGAGATGCTGCCGGTACCTGAATTGGCACAGCCCGCAAGGGCGAGAATGGTGCTGGCGATTAGGATCGAACGCATGGAAGCTCCCGTTTACTTGAGTCCCTTGCCGGAGAACAGCATGACCTTGTCCCCGGCGTACTGGACACTGATATAGGCCTTGTCGTCACCCCAGGTGCAGCTGGTCACCCCCAGAGCGCCCGCACACTCGCCCGGCGCACCGAGCAGGCTTTCCACTTCCTGCTTGCTCATGCCCGCCTTGAGCTTGGAATAGTTGTCCTGATTGATCTTGCTGCAGGCGGCGAGCAGACAGCAGGCGAGCAACGCGACGATACGCATCGACATGGATGAAGCTCCTGATGGGAAGGTGCCAGCAAGCTTGGCATAGCCGGCGATGACTTGCCCGCTTGGAGTTCAGAAACGCGAGCCGGGTTCCCGCAGGAAGGCTTGCTCTTCGTCAGTGGAGGCACGCCCCAAAATCGCGTTGCGATGAGGAAAGCGACCAAAACGGGCAATCACCCGCTGATGACGCTCGGCGAAATCGAGGAAGTTGGCGAACAAAGGCCGCTCAGCGGCAGCGGCTTCGTTCAGCAGATCAGCAAACAGCTCGACCGCGCGGTCCTGCAACGACAGATCTTCGGCGTGCTCGAAGACCAGATAGGCAAAAACGCGCTGGATCGGCGTCAGCCTGCGATCCCAGCCGCGATCCAGGCCATCGCGCAACAGCGGGCGAGCCAGGCTGTCGCCGGCAAAGGCCCGCGGCGTATCGCGAAAGATCATGCGCGGCAGCTGATCGAGCAGGATCAGCTGCGCCAGCCAACCTTGCGGGTCGTCCGCCCAACCCTGCAGCTCGCCAGCCAGTGCCTGCTCGACCAGGGCGCCGAAGCGCACCTCGGCCTCACGATCCTGGCTTTCACGCTTGCCGAACCACAACCCATGGCGCGCGGCCGAAACCTCGGTAGCGTTGCCGTCGGCACCGAACCACCAATCGAGCAGCAGCTGCCAGGCGTGCATCAGCTGCGATGGTAGGCGGTGATGCGCAGCACTTCTTCCTTGGAGCCAAGGTAGACCGGTACGCGCTGGTGCAGAGAAGTGGGCTGGATATCGAGAATACGCTGGCTACCGTCGGTAGCTGCACCGCCAGCCTGTTCGATGATCATCGCCATCGGGTTGGCCTCGTACATCAGACGCAGCTTGCCCGGCATCGACGGATCGCGTGCGTCGCGCGGGTACATGAACACACCGCCGCGGGTGAGGATGCGGTGCACATCGGCCACCATCGAGGCGATCCAGCGCATGTTGTAGTTGCGCCCCAGCGGCCCGGTTTCACCGGCCAGCAACTCGGAGACATAACGCTGTACCGGGGCTTCCCAGTGGCGCTGATTGGACATGTTGATGGCGAATTCCTTGGTGGACTCCGGCACCTTGATGTTGTCATGGGTGAGCACGAAGCTGCCCAGTTCACGATCCAGGGTGAAGCCCTTCACGCCGTCGCCGAGGGTCAGCATCAGCATGGTCTGCGGGCCATAGATGGCGTAGCCGGCCGCGACCTGCTGAGTACCCGGCTGGAGGAAGGCCTCTTCGCCCAGATCACCGGTTTCACCGTTACGTTCAGGGCTGCGCAGCACCGAGAAGATGGTGCCGACCGAGACGTTGACGTCGATGTTGCTGGAGCCATCCAGCGGGTCGAATACCAACAGATAAGCGCCTTTCGGATACTTGCCGGGGATCTGGTAGGCGTTGTCCATTTCCTCGGACGCCATGCCGGCCAGGTGACCGCCCCACTCGTTGGCTTCGAGCAGGATCTCGTTGGAAATCACGTCGAGTTTCTTCTGTACTTCGCCCTGCACGTTCTCGCTGTCCAGGCTGCCCAGCACGCCGCCGAGGGCGCCCTTGGAGACCTGGTGGCTGATCGCCTTGCAGGCCCGCGCCACGACTTCGATAAGAAAACGCAGGTCGGCCGGGGTGTTGTGGCTGCGAGTCTGCTCGATCAGGTAGCGGCTCAGGGTGACGCGGGACATGGACGGCTCCGGAAAGGGGAAAAATCGCGCGCAGTTTAACCCGAGTCGCCGCGCAATGCTGCCTGCCGGGATGGATGGCTGAGATCGGCGCCTGCCAACTGCCCGCAAACGCGATTGCGCCCGTCGCGTTTGGCCTGATAAAGCGCGGCGTCGGCAGCCTGCAACAGCTCGTCGAGTGCCTGCCCCTGCTCAGGCCAATGGGCCAGCCCGGCAGACAGGGTCACACGCTGGTCGCCGCCACGGGTGGCGACATCGCGAGTCGCCAGTTGCGCGCAGATGCTTTGCAGGCGTTCGCTAGCCTCGCGCGGATCGGCGCCCGGCAAGATCAGCAGAAACTCTTCGCCACCGATACGAAACACCGCATCGGTACTGCGCAGGTTATCCAGCAGGTGCTGCGCGACGGCCTTGAGTACGTCGTCGCCGACCAGGTGGCCGCATTCGTCGTTGAGGCGCTTGAAGTGATCGAGATCGATCAGGGCCAGCGCCAATGGCAGGTTCTCGCGCTGCGCCCTGGCTAGTTCGCGCTCGAAGAACTCATCCAGATAACGGCGGTTGTAAAGCCCGGTCAGCGGATCGCACAGGGCCTGTTCACGCAGTTGCTCGTGCAGGCTGGAGATGGTGCGCAGACGCTCCTCACTCAGCGCCAGCGCTTCGGCCAGCTTGAGTTCACTGAGGTGGCGCTGGGTCACGTCACGGATGTAGAGCATATGGCCCAGCAGGGTCGGACCATGGCGGCTGGCGCGCTGGATGGCGCGCACGCGCACCTCGTAGTAGCGCGCGGCACTGGTCAGTGTCAGCGGCAGGTCCTGCTCGTTGCCGTTGTGTTCTTGCAGCGACTGCTGCAGATCGGCACCGAAAACCGGCCACTGCCCCAACTCGGTGCCTTGCCATCCCGCTTGCAGGCCTGCCAGTTTCAGCGCCGCCGGGTTGGCCTCGATCACCCGTCCACGAGGGTCGATCACCAGCACCGGATCGAGCAAGGCTTCGAGCAGCAGATGACGAGCCACCGGCAACAGGTCGAACAGACGCACCCCGACGATCAACCAGGAGAACGCCATCAGCGTGAACGCGAAACTGAAGGGCGTCGGGTCGAAGCCGAACAGCGTCCAGCCGAACCCCACATAGCCGATATTGGCCACCCAGGGCACTGCAGTGACCAGCACGAAGGCCAGATAATGGCGGCGATGCAATCCCTGGCTCAGCGCGGCGGCACGCGTCACCACGCCCATGCAGAAGGCCATAAACAGGTAGACGTAGACGGCGGTGGCGTAGAACAGCGCGCCATGCTCATAGCGCACCGGCGCACCCAGGCTGGCGTCGACCGGCGCACTACCGGCCCCGTAGAACAGACCATGCCAGGGGTTGCTCAGCGCCAGCCCCCAGACCAGCAGCGGCACCAGGCTCAACCCGAGGATGCTGCTGCGTGCCAGCGGCGCGCGCATGCTGTTGACGTATTGCCAGAGGAAGACGGCCCAGAACGTGGGCGTGGAAACGATGCCGGGCCAGGCCATACTGGCCCAGAACATCTTGCAGTCGGCACTGAGGAAGGTCATTTCCAGCGCAGCAGCCACCATCCACCAGAGGCTGGCCAGATGCAGCAGGATGAAACTGTCACGTCCGGGAAAGTCGCGCTGGCGGGTCACCCAGTGCGCCAGCAGGATCACGCCGAGGCACACCAGCAGCGTCACCAGCACCGGCGCCGAGAAACTCCAGCCGGAAGCCATGCAGGCCTGCATCAGCGACTCCTCCGCATTCCCGACGAAGCCGTGCGTGAGTCGCATGCGCAAGCGACGCGAGGCGACTGGACAATGACGCGAATCGAAATACGCAAGGGCCTTCCTGACCTTCCATGCTGGATTGGCGCGGGGTGCCTAAGATACTGCAAAAGCCCTGCCGCTTGTTGGTCCATGCCGCTCAGGCGTCTGGCGGGCGACGCAGCACACTGGCGGCCATCGCGGCCAGCAACCCAACTCCCACCAGCAGTACAGCCCAGAGTCCCCAACGCTGCCAGTCCTGACTGGAGCCGGCTTGGGATTCGACCGAAGCGGCAAGCGGCTCGGCCAATTCGGCACGACCAAGATTGGCGAGTCTTTCCGCCTGATAGCCGGGGATCAGGGTGTGCAGCGGCAATGCTGCCGACTGTGCATTCGGGTTACCCAGCGCCAGCCGATAAGGCGGCTCGCCACGGGCGAGAAATACCAGTTGCGTCGCGCGCACTGCGACCTGCATGCGTGGCACATCCACGCCCAGGCCGCCGCCACGCGCATCCACCTGCATACGCAGCTGTCGCACCGGCCAACCGGGCAGCGTCAACTCATCGTTCACCACTTCGCGCCCAGCCTCGGGCAGGCGATAGAGAACCCCGTTGACCAGCTGACGCCAGGCGCCCTGATCACTGCTGCGCGCCTCGAAACGCAGTGGCGCCAACGTGTTGCTCTGTTCCAGTTCGACCCGCAGTCGCTCCAGAGGCAACGACAAGGGCAACTGCCATTGGTAATGCCCGTCAGCGTTGGCCTGCGCCGCCATGGGCTCGGACCACACCAGAGGCGCCGCCTGATGAGCATGGCGCTGACTGCGCAGGGTAACGGCCTGCAGTTGCGGGGCCTGCGCAGGGCTGCGCCATAGCAGGCGCAGATAACGGGCACGCTGGCCGGGCAGTTCGACCTGGCGCTGATCGATGCGCTCGTCGGCGAAGCTCAGGCGCGCCACCTGCCCTTCCCCCCAACTGCGCCAGTGCTGCAGGTCATCACTGGCTTCGATGCTGAAACGCTGAAAGCCGTCTTCGGCTCCGCTCCAGTCCAGGCTCAGACGCACCAGCGGCGCGTCGATGGCGCTGGCGTCGAGCAACCAGCCCCGCAGTTGCTGCTCGCTTTCGGCCGGCGCCTCGCCGCGCAGCTCGATCAGCGTGCCAGTGGTGCTGCGTTCGACGCGTAGCGCGGGCATTTCCTGGGCATCGACGCGGCCCCTCAACGGGAACCCGCTTACGCCATACTCCTGTTCGTGCTGCACGCTCTCGCTGCGCCCCGGAATCAGCGCATAGGCCTGCATCTGGCCATTGCTGTCGAATACGCGCAGATCACGCAAATCGCCATGCCCGGCGGCGAGGTGAGCGGCGAAGGGTAGTTCCAGTCGATACCAGGGCCCCTCGCCGGCGAGTTGCAGGGCGGCACCATGCCGATAGTCCTGAGGTTTCTCACTGGCCTGGCTGAGCGCACTCAGCGACAACCCCAGGAGCAGACACCAACGAACGAGCTTCATACGGCAGACTCCTGTTCATCGGCAGCCGACTCTTCGGCCTTGCGCGGCGGTAGCGGGGCGAAATAGCCGACCACCAACAGCAGCACACCGACGCCGATGAACGAGACGATGCGCTCCAGGCCGCCCCGGTTGCCCAGCTCGACAAAGAGCAACTTGGCCACCACCAGGGCAATCAGCGCGGCGCCGACCAGCCACAGTTCACGACGCACGCGCAAATGGCCGAACAGCATCAGCGCCAGGGCGATCAGCGTCCAGACGATGGACCAGCCAGCCTGCACCAGCATCGAGTCGAACAGTGCCGACGTCTGCCAGGGCACGCCGCCCCAGTGGTGCGCGGTACGCATCACCATCACCGTCAGCAGGGCGAACAGCGAAACACCTGCCACGCCATGCACCACCGGCAACGCCCGCACCGGCGCCAGGCCGAAGCGCGGCAGGGCATCGCGCGCCCAGACGAACAGTGCACCCAGACACAGCAGCAAACCCAACTCCAGTGGGTTGAACAGCGGCAAATACGGCAGCGGATCGCTGTCGCCGGCGCTATTGGCGTTGGCCAGCCAGAACCAGGCGAGCATCAATGCGGCCAGAGGTGCCGCCGCCCACAGCCGGTACTCGCGCTCGAAGCTGGTCACCGGCCAGGGCAAGCGCCGTGCCTGCGCCATCGCCCACAGATAGGCAGTCGGCAGCAGCGCCCACCCCAGCCAACGCCAGGCGTTGTAGTGATCGGACAGGCTCAGCAGCAGATAACGCAGCTCCAGCGCCAGCACGCCGAGCAGCAACCAGCAACCGAGCACATGGGCGACGCTGGCTGCCGTACTCGGCAGCAGATCGACCAGGGACCGCAGGATAAGCAGATGCACCGCGATCACGGCAGCCCAGCCCAACCAGCCGAAGTGCGCAGCTGGATGGTAGAGGGAATGCCAGGCCTGGATCAGGATCAACCCTGCCACCGGCGCCAGCAGGCTGCACAGCGTGGCCAACTCGCTCCAGCGGGTGCGCAACGCCAGCAGCATCCAGATCAGAGCCGACAGCGCTGCCACTACCAGCAACACGCTGGCCTGCATATCTACAGTCACGAAGCGCATCACTTCACTGGCCAGTGCCAAGGCCCACCAGACGGCGCCCCAGGCCAGCAGCAACTGGCCCAGACGCTGCAGGCTGACGCCATCGAGGCCAGTATCCTGTCCGCTGCACGCCAGGCTGTGCAGGCGCCAGGCGCCAATCTGCGCAGCCAGGCCAAGCACGGCGGGCGTCCAGAAGCCAGTGTGCGCCAGCGGCGACAAGCCTTCACCACTGAGCCCCGACAGCAGCAACGGCCCGGCGGCGAGGAAGGCCAGGCCGGCGAAGACCTGCAGCGCCAGGCTGAACAGGAAAGCCGCGCGCTGCCGCAGGTAGAGCGCCAGCCACAGAATCAGCAACCCAGTCCCGCCCCACACTGCCGCAGCCGCCACCCAGGGCAGCACGAACAGCACCGCCAGATTGATGAAGACCAGACCAACCAGCATGACCATCGACAATACGCCGAGCAGCCGACGGTTCTCGCGAATCTGCGGATCACGCGCCGCCAGCAGCATGCCGGCGATCAGCCCAAGACCGACCATCGACGCCGCCAGCAGGCCGAACCAACCGGCGCTGAAACCACCACGCCCGAACAGCGCATCCAGCGCCATCTGCCCGAGGAACAGCAAGCCACCGAGCAACTGGATGGCGAAGGCGCTGTAGACAAAACTTGACGCAGCGATACGCAGGCCGACGAACAGGGTCGCCAACCCGGCCAGTGCCCAGGCGATGGCCGTACCCGGCGCAGCGAACAGCAGCGGTGCGATTAGATAGATGAATGCCAACCCGGCCAGGCCCAGCCAGGGCAGCAGACGATTTTCCCAGGCATTGGCCGCCTGCGGCGCCTGGCGCAGCTGCCAGTAACTGAACAGCAGCGCCGCACCGAGCATCAGCGCGCCCAGCGGCGAGCCGTCGAGCAGGCTTTCGTAACCATGATCCAGGCCACTGACGAACGCCATTGCCGCGCCCACCTGCAACAACAGCGCGAACGCACGCGCCAGCGGCCGCCCCTGACGCAGGCCCAACCAGAAGATGCCGGCGCCTTCCACGGCCCAGGCCGCTGCCGTCCAGCGCGCATCCAGCCCGAGCGGGATGGCCAGGCTGGCGAAGACCACGCCGAGCGCCAGGCAGGTTTCCACCAGCAACAGTGCGCGGTCGCCAGCACGCGCCTTGAGCACCCGTGCCAGTAATAGATAGAACAGGCCCAGACCCAGGGCGCTGAAGGCCGCAGCGAACTCGATATGTCGCACCAATGCGACTTGCAGACCGAAGCCGATCAACGGCGGGCCGAACAACGTGGTGGCATCGACGTAGTCGCCACGGCGCAGCGACCAGCGCAGCAATTCGTCACGCGCCTCAGGCGCATCCGCTGCATCGCGCAGGGTGCGGCGGGCGAACAGCAGGCCGATGGCCACGTACATCAGGAAGAACAGGATCAGGAATGGCTGAGTGCTGCCCAGCAGTTCGGGCGTGTAGGAACGCAGCCCCCAGGCGAAACCGATGCCGAAGGTGCCGACGAAGCCGATCAGATTGAGCAGGCGCCAGGCCTTGAACCAGGCGATGGCGAAGATGCCGGCATTGAGCAGGGCGAAGTAGGAAAACAGCGCGATATGATTGCCGCTACCGGTGGAAGTCAGGATTGGCGCAGCGAAGCCGCCCAGCGCCGCAGCAGCCGCCAGGCCAAGCGCGTTCTGCTGCACGGCAAGGATGGCCGAGAACAGCGTCACCGCCACCAGCAGGCCGAGGGCCAGGCCAGGGTCCAGCAGGGGGTGCAGGCGCATGGCAGCGAATACCGTCAGATACAGCACGGCGATGCCGGTGCCCTGCAGCACCAGGGCGTAATTGCGATTGCGTCGGCGCAACCACCAGCCCAGGCCGAGCAGCGCCAGTGCACTGGCCGCAACGCCTATGTAGCGCAGCTCTACCGGCACCTCGACACCTTCGGTGGCGTAACGCAGGAGGAAGGCCAAGCCGAGGAACAGCAGCACCACGCCAACCCGCAGCACGGTGTTACCGCCAAACAGCCAGGCCTTGGCGGCAGCGATACCACGCTCGATCAGATTCGGCTCGCGCGGCGGTTGCTCGCGCCAGGGGCTTTGTTGCGGTGCCGGTTGGGGCTGGTGGGCGACCTGCGCGGCCAGTGGCACAGGTTCCTCGACAGGCTGCGATGTTTCGACTTCCGGCAGCGGATCAAGCGTCCAGTCCAGTTCGGGCTGCGGCTGCTGTTCTTCGGCAGCAGCCGGCTCGGGCACTGGGCTGGAGAGGGGTTCGACGGAGGCCGGCTCCGGCTCGCTGCGCTCACCCTGCTCGACCTTGACCAGGCGCTCGTGGATGGCGCGAGTTCCGTGATCGAAGCGTTCAGCGAAGTCCTTGAGCTGCGCAGCCAGTTGCGCATTGTGCGTCTCCAGCCCCTGCAGACGCAGCGCCTGGCCCAGACTGAGGCCGATCAGACCGCCCAGAAGCGCACCCGTGACCGATTCGCTAGCGCCCACACCGAGCACCAAACCGACCAGCATGAAGATCCATTGCATGCGTTATGTCCCAACCCTGAGAAAGAGGTCGCCTCGCGTTCCTAGCAGGCCGCCCGAGACGAGCCACAGTATAGAAGTCGCGCCGACCCACACCCATAGAGACGACTGCCAAGCTGTTCACAGGCACAACGGAAAACGATCAGCCGCCAGCCGGTGCTTCACAAACGCCCCGCGCCCGCTATTATCGCCGCCCCGTGACAGCAGCGGCGCAGACCGCACGATAGCCAAAACCATGATAAAGCCCCGCCTGATAGCCGCTGCAGAAATCGACCGCCTGGAAACCTGGGCCAAATACACCAGCGACATGTGCCACAGCTGCATGTCCACCTGCTGCACCATGCCGGTTGAGGTGCGCCTGAACGACCTGATCCGCCTGGAGCTGGTGGACGAGTTCGAGCGCAGCGAGCCGCCGAAGAATATCGCCAAGCGCTTGCAGAAGGACGGCATCGTCGAGCGCTTCAACCAGAAGTCGGGCATCTTCACCCTGATCCGCATGTCCAACAACGACTGCCTGTTCCTCGACCGCAAGACACGCCTATGCACGGTCTACGAGAAGCGCCCGGACACCTGCCGCCATCACCCCAAGGTCGGCCCACGGCCTGGGTATTGCGCGTACAAGCCGAAGTAAGGCTGGTCACGCGGGCACTGCACAGCGCACCCTACGAAACCCGGCGCAGGCCGATAACACGCCCGACGCAGGCTGGGCGTTGCAGGTTCTGCTGTTCGGCTGCCAGGTGCGCCACCCGCTCGGCCACCTGTTCGTCGAACAGCGCCGCACGGCCAACGGCACTGTCGATATTCATCAGCATCTGCTCGCTTTCCGCCAGGCTGGCGTCTTCGCCCGGCCGATAAAGGCCATGGTGGATATGCAGGCGCTTGGCGTCGTGCGCCAGCAGTTGCGTGCGCACCTCGACCTCTTCGCCCTCCTTCACCTCCGCCAGGAAGTTGAGATGGCACTCCAGGGTGTACAGGGTGTGCCCGGTGCGGGCGCGACCCGCTTCGTCGAGGCCCAGCACGTCCATCAGCGCATCGGTGGCGTGGCTGAAGATCAGCAGATAGAAGGCATCGCGCAGGTGGCCGTTGTAGTCGACCCAGTCGGGGGAAATGATGGTTTGGTAGCTGGTCAGCGGCTTGGCGGACATGACACTACTCCAGAAGTGGCCCCGGTGCGTAGGGTGCGCCGTGCGCACCGGGAAGGACTCGGTTTACTCGGCGAACGCGAACCCATGCTTGGCCTTGGTCTGGCGGATCGCCTCCAGCACCGCCAGCAGGCAATCATCGCGATAGCGCTCCAGGGCATCCAGGCTGCGTTCGCCTTGCTGCTCGGCGGTGCCTTCGACCACGGCATCGATCAACCCCTCGGTCAGTTCCGGCGCCTCCAGATAGGTCCAGGGCAGCTTCAGCGCCGGGCCGAACTGAGCCATGAAGTGGCGCATACCGGCCGGGCCGCCGGCCAGGGTGTAGGTCAGAAAGCTACCCATGAACGACCAGCGCAGGCCGGCACCGAAGCGGATCGCGTCGTCGATTTCGCCGGTAGTGGCCACCCCGTCGTTGACCAGGTGCAGCGCCTCGCGCCATAGCGCTTCGAGCAGACGGTCGGCGATAAATCCTGGGACTTCCTTGCGCACGTGCAGCGGGCGCATACCCAGCGACTCGTACACGCCGATCGCCGCCTGTACTGCCTCGGGCGCCGTCTTCGCACCGCCCACCACTTCCACCAACGGCAGCAGATAAACCGGGTTGAAGGGGTGACCGACCACGCAGCGCTCAGGATGTGCGGCGTCTGCATAGAACTCACTGGGCAGCAGACCCGAGGTGCTGGAACCGATCAGTACATCCGGACGCGCCGCAGCGCTGATCTTCGCGTGCAGCTCGCACTTGAGGTCGAGGCGTTCGGGCGCACTTTCCTGGATGAAATCGGCATCGCACACGCAGTCTTCGATGCTGTCGACGAAACGCAGACGATTCAGCGAAGCGCCAGGTGCCAGGCCCTGCTTTTCCAGCGCCGGCCAGGCGTTGGCCAGACGCGTGCGCAGTACCGCCTCGGCGCCAGGCGCCGGGTCCCAGGCGATCACGTCGAGGCCGTGGGCCAGGGCGCGGGCGATCCAGCCGGCGCCGATCACACCGGTGCCCAGGGCGGCGAAGGTCTTGATGTCGGTGACGAAGGTCATGGTTGAACTCCGGTAGCCCGGATGCAATCCGGGAAATTGGCGTTAGGGAATGCTCCCGGGTTGAATCCGGGCTACGGGACTGTCGCGGCTAAAGCCCCTCCCACAAGAGCAGCGCAAACCTGTGGGACGGGGCGGGCGGCGTTGCGCTTTAGCCGCGACGCTTGAGCTTCATCTTCTCGCGGCCTTCGCCCGGGGTCAGGGCGCGGCCGCCGAGGCGTTCGATGATCTCGATGGCGCGCTCGACCAGTTGGCCGTTGCTCGCATGCACGCCACGGTCCAGCCAGATGTTGTCCTCCAGCCCTACCCGCACGTGGCCGCCGAGCAGCATGGCCTGGGCGACCATGGGCATCTGCATGCGGCCGATGCCAAAGCCGGCCCAGGTGATGCCCGGCGGCAGGTTGTCGGCCATGGCCTTCATGGTCGTGGTGTCGGCCGGCGCGCCCCAGGGAATGCCCAGGCACAGCTGGATCAGCGGGTCGTCCAGCAGCCCTTCCTTGATCATCTGCTTGGCGAACCACAGGTGGCCGGTGTCGAAGATTTCCAGCTCGGCCTTCACGCCCAGTTCGGTGATGCGCTTGGCGCCGGCACGCAGTTGCGCCGGAGTGGAGACGTAGATGAAGTCGCCGTCGCCGAAATTCAGGGTGCCGCAGTCCAGGGTGCAGATTTCCGGCAGCAACTCCTCCACATGCGCCAGGCGGGTGATCGGCCCGACCAGATCGGTACCGGCACCGAACTCCAGCGGCTGCTCGCCCCGGCCGATCTCCAGATCACCGCCCATGCCAGCGGTGAGGTTGATGATCACATCGGTGTCGCTTTCGCGGATGCGCTCGACCAACTCGCGGTACAGCGCCACGTCGCGGCTTGGCTTGCCGGTCTGCGGGTCGCGCACATGGCAATGGGCGACGGTGGCGCCGGCCTTGGCCGCCTCGATGGCGGCGGCAGCGATCTCCTTGGGGGTGACCGGGATCGCCGGGTGCTTGCCGACGGTGTCGCCAGCGCCGGTCACCGCGCAGGTGACGATAACCTCGTAGTTCATTTTCGACTGTCCTTTCCAGGGGCGAACGAGTGCCGACGGCAGGGCCGCAGACGTTTTGCAATAAGGGGAATCGGCGCCGGCTCACCCGGCGCCTCGGTATCAGTTGCCGGCGACCAGCGCGGCGTTGGCGGGTTTGCCGTCCAGCGTGGTGACGCCCTCGAGCCAGGCCTCGACCACCTGCGGATTGGCCTTGATCCAGTCACGCGCCACCTGCGCCGGCGCCTTGCGATCCATGATCGGCTGCATCAGTGCCGCCTCCTGTTCGCTGGTGAAACGCAGACTGGTGAGCAAGCGGTTGGCGTTGGGGCAACGTTCGGCGTAATCCGGCGCGGTAACGGTGGACACCGTAGCGGCACCGTCATTGGGGCCGAACACGTCCTCGGTGCCGGTGAGATAGGTGATCTGCATCGACAGGTTCATCGGGTGCGGTTTCCAGCCGAAGAACACCACCGGTTTCTCGTTACGCGCAGCGCGGCCGACGGCAGCGAGCATGCCAGCCTCGCTGGACTCCACCAGCTTGAAGCCGCCCAGGCCGAACTGGTTGGAGTCGATCATCTTCTGGATCGCCGTATTGGCGCCGGAGCCGGCCTCGATGCCGTAGATCTTGCCGTCCAGCTCGTCCTTGAATTTGGCAATGTCAGCCAGGGTCTTGAGGCCCTTGTCAGCGGTGTAGCTGGGTACGGCGAGCACAGCCACGGCGTCATCCAGCGACGGCTCTGCCGCGACCTTGACCGCACCGGCATCGAGGAAGGGTTTGATGTTGTCGTCCATGATCGGCTTCCAGTAGCCAAGGAAGGCGTCGATCTGCCCTTTCTGGATACCGGCAAAGATGATTTGTTGCGACGCCTGGGTCTGCTTGGTTTCGTAGCCAAGGCCCTGCAGCAGTTCGCTGGCGACGGCCGTGGTAGCGACCACGTCGGTCCAGCCGACGGCACCGATTCGAACGTTCTTGCAACTGGCATCGTCGGCCAGCAGGGAGGTACTGAACAGGCTCAGGGTGCAGCACGCGGCCAGCGCGGTAAGACCTTTCATCTGGGTGCTCCTCATCGTGTCACAGCGGTTCTATTTCGTTTTTCTAGAGGTCTGCCAACGGACAGAGCCCCCACCGTGCTCGGGGAATCTCGTCTCCCGATGAAAGCACCTTACGCTTCGGCTTCACGCATAACTCGCACTTTAGCGACTATTCATTGACCTATACCGACTTATGCTTGTATGAAAGCCATGCTGGCCCATTAATCTTTCGCCATGTCCGTAGCCCGGATGCAATCTGGAATTCCCCCCGGATTGCATCCGGGCTACCAGCCACCCTGCACCTGCACCATGATTTGTATGCCTCAAACATTCTGCTTCCTGCTGCTGCCCGGCTTTTCCATGATGGGCCTGATGTCCGCCATCGAGCCGCTGCGCGTGGCCAATCGCTTTCGCGGCGAGCTGTATCGCTGGCGCCTGCTCAGCCAGAACGGCAATGCCGTGCAGGCCAGCAACGGCATGTCGCTCAACGTCGACGGCGGCCTGGAACTGCCAGAGGAAAGTCGAGCACTGTTCGTGGTCGCCGGCTTCGAGCCGCTGGCCCATTACGACCACACTCTGGCGCATTGGCTGCAACGCCACGAACCCGAGCTGGCCGTGCTCGGCGGTATCGACACCGGCAGCTTCGTGCTGGCCGAGGCCGGGCTATTCCAACACCAGCGCCTGACCCTGCACTGGGAAGCCATCGACGCCTTTCGCGAGCGCTACCCGGCATTGCGGGTCACCCAGGAGCTGTTCGAGATCGATGGCAAACGCATCACCAGCGCCGGCGGCACCAGCAGCCTCGATCTGATGCTCGGCCTGATCGGCCAGGAACACGGCGAGCCGTTGGCGATGCAGGTATCCGAACAGTTCGTGGTCAGCCGCATTCGCACTCGCCTGGATCACCAGCGCATGCAGGTGGCCAGTCGCTACGACCTGCACAACAAGAAGCTGGTGCGGGTTATCGGCGAAATGGAGCGCCAGTGCGAGCAGCCCCTGCCCAGCGAAGCGCTGGCCGAGCGGGTCGGCATCACCGTGCGTCAGTTGGAGCGGCTGTTCCGTCATCATCTGGCGAGTACGCCGTCGGCCTTCTATCTGGGCCTGCGCCTGGACAAGGCGCGCCAACTGCTGCGCCAGAGCGACCTCAGCGTGCTGGAGGTGAGCCTGGCGTGCGGCTTCGATTCGGCCTCGTACTTCTCGCGCTGTTACCGCAAGCGCTTCGCCGCCAGCCCCAGCCAGGATCGCCACGAGCGACCAGGCAGCTAGCAGGCTGTTGAAAAACTACCTGCGTTGCCATTGCTGCGTTAAAAACAGGCTCGTGCGCGAGTCCGATCAAAATGCTCATTTACAACTCGTAAACTCCGCTTTTTCGCCTGTTTTTGCCTTGCACTGGCTGCCTCGCCTACGTTTTTCAACGGCCTGCTACGCCAACCGTAGCCCGGATGCAATCCGGGGCCAGGCGCCACAGATTCCCCGGCTTGCATCCGGGCTACGCGCAATAGGCGAAACGATGACATATCCGTTCGCGACCTCGGCTTGACGCTTTCGGCAAACCCCCAGTCGTTTTTGCATCGGGTCGCCCTGCCCCCCAGGGATAAGCTCTCCCCAAAGCGCCGACGACCGACTCGGCGCATACGTTTAGGGGACAAGCCTGATGAGCCCAGCCGAATTGCACGCCGACAGCATCGTCATCGACGGTCTGATCATCGCCAAGTGGAACCGCGACCTGTTCGAGGACATGCGCAAGGGCGGCCTGACTGCGGCCAACTGCACCGTGTCCGTGTGGGAGGGTTTCCAGGCCACGGTGAACAATATCGTTGCCAGCAGCAATCTGATTCGTGACAACAGCGACCTGGTCATGCCGGTGCGCACCACCGCCGACATCCGCAAGGCCAAGGAACAGGGCAAGACCGGCATCCTATACGGCTTCCAGAACGCCCATGCCTTCGAGGACCAGATCGGCTACGTCGAGGTGTTCAAGCAGCTCGGCGTGGGCATCGTGCAGCTGTGCTACAACACCCAGAATCTGGTCGGCACCGGCTGCTACGAGCGCGACGGTGGCCTGTCCGGCTTCGGCCGCGAGATCGTCGCCGAGATGAACCGCGTCGGCATCATGTGCGACCTGTCCCACGTCGGCTCCAAGACCAGCGAGGAAGTCATCCTCGAATCGAAGAAACCAGTCTGCTACTCCCACTGCCTGCCTTCCGGCCTGAAAGAACACCCACGCAACAAGTCCGATGAAGAGCTGAAGTTCATCGCCAACCACGGCGGCTTCGTCGGCGTGACCATGTTCGCGCCGTTCCTGGCCAAGGGCATCGACTCGACCATCGACGACTACGCCGAAGCCATCGAGTACGTGATGAACCTGGTCGGCGAAGACGCCATCGGCATCGGCACCGACTTCACTCAGGGCCACGGCCAGGACTTCTTCGAGTACCTGACTCACGACAAGGGCTACGCACGGCGCCTGACCAACTTCGGCAAGATCGTCAACCCGCTGGGCATCCGCACCGTCGGCGAGTTCCCCAATCTGACTGAAACGCTACTCAAGCGAGGCATGTCCGAGCGCGTGGTGCGCAAGGTCATGGGCGAGAACTGGGTGCGCGTATTGAAGGACGTCTGGGGCGAGTAAGCCCCTCCCTATCCCATGATCATTCCCACGCTCAGCGTGGGAATGCAGCCCGTGACGCTCTGCGTCACAGAAGCGGACGCAGAGCGTCCAATGAGGCGTTACCACGCAAAGCGTGGGAACGATCAGACAACGAATTCTGGAGCTGAAAACACATGGCCACCCACGCCCCCGAAATGCCCATCGCCGTAGACGACGAAACCGGCGTCTGGACCACAGACGCCCTGCCGATGCTCTACGTGCCGCGCCATTTCTTCGTCAACAACCACATGGGCATCGAGGAAGTGCTCGGCGCCGACAAATACGCCGAGATTCTCTACAAGGCCGGCTACAAGTCCGCCTGGCACTGGTGCGAGAAGGAAGCCGAGTGCCACAGCATCTCAGGCGCTGCGGTGTTCGAGCACTACATGAAACGCCTGTCGCAGCGCGGCTGGGGCCTGTTCGAAACGCAGAAGCTCGACCTGGAAACCGGCCATGCCGAGGTCAAGCTCAAGCATTCGGCCTTCGTCTACGTGTACGGCAAGGTCAATCGAAAAGTCGACTACATGTTCACCGGCTGGTTCTCCGGTGCCATCGACCAGATCCTGGCCGCCAAGGGCAGCCCGATCCGCACGGTCACCGTGCAGGAATACAGCGGCGCCGAAGACGACCACGACGACGGCCTGTTCGTCACCCGGCCACTCTGAGTCACCCATAAGAAATCCGTGGGGGCGGCCAGCGCCTCCCACAACGCTAGAGCGCTTACCGTGAGGATGCCGTAATGGCCTTCGAAGCAATGTTCCAGCCGATCCAGATCGGCAAGCTGACCATCCGCAACCGTGTGCTCAGCACCGCGCACGCCGAGGTCTACGCCACCGACGGCGGCATGACCACCGAGCGCTACGTGAAGTACTACGAAGAGAAGGCCAAGGGCGGCATCGGCCTGGCCATCTGTGGCGGCTCCTCGGTGGTGGCCATCGACAGCCCGCAGCAGTGGTGGAGTTCGGTCAACCTGTCAACCGACCGTATCATCCCGCACTTCCAGAATCTCGCCGACGCCATGCACAAGCACGGCGCCAAGATCATGATCCAGATTACCCACATGGGCCGCCGCTCGCGCTGGGATGGTTTCCACTGGCCGACCCTGATGTCGCCGTCCGGCATCCGCGAGCCGGTGCACCGCGCCACCTGCAAGACCATCGAGGTCGAGGAGATCTGGCGCGTCATCGGCAACTACGCCCAGGCCGCGCGCCGCGCCAAGGAAGGTGGCCTGGATGGCGTCGAGCTGTCCGCCGTGCACCAGCACATGATCGACCAGTTCTGGTCGCCGCGCGTCAACAAGCGTACCGACGAATGGGGCGGAACCTTCGAGGGCCGCATGAAATTCGGCCTGGAAGTATTGAAGGCAGTGCGCGCCGAGGTCGGTGACGACTTCTGCGTCGGCATGCGCATCTGCGGCGACGAATTCCACCCGGACGGCCTGTCCCACGAGGACATGAAGCAGATTGCTGCCTATTACGACGCCACCGGCATGCTCGACTTCATCGGCGTCGTCGGCTCGGGCTGCGACACCCACAACACCCTGGCCAACGTCATTCCGAACATGAGCTACCCGCCGGAGCCCTTCCTGCACCTGGCGGCTGGCATCAAGGAAGTGGTCAAGGTGCCGGTGCTGCACGCGCAGAACATCAAGGACCCGAACCAGGCCACGCGCATCCTCGAAGGCGGTTACGTGGACATGGTCGGCATGACCCGCGCGCACATCGCCGACCCGCACCTGATCGCCAAGATCAAAATGGGCCAGATCGACCAGATCAAACAGTGCGTCGGTGCCAACTACTGCATCGACCGTCAGTACCAGGGCCTGGACGTGTTGTGCATCCAGAACGCCGCGACCAGCCGCGAATACATGGGCGTGCCGCACATCATCGAGAAGACCACCGGCGTCAAACGCAAGGTAGTGATCGTCGGCGGCGGCCCGGCTGGCATGGAAGCAGCGCGCGTAGCCGCTGAGCGTGGTCACGATGTCACCCTGTTCGAAAAGCAGGAACAACTGGGCGGGCAGATCACCTTGGCGTCGAAAGCGCCGCAGCGTGACCAGATCGCCGGTATCACCCGCTGGTATCAACTGGAGCTGGCGCGCTTGGGCATCGACCTGCGTCTGGGCACCGGCGCCGACGCAGCGAGCATCCTCGACCTGCGTCCGGACATCGTGGTGCTGGCCAACGGCGGCCATCCGTTCCTCGAACAGAACGAGCACTGGGGCGCTGCCGAAGGGCTGGTGGTGAGCAGTTGGGACGTGCTCGCAGGCAAGGTCGCACCGGGCAAGAACGTGCTGGTGTACGACACCATCTGCGAATTCACCGGCATGTCGGTGGCCGATTTCCTCGCCGACAAGGGTGCGCAGGTGGAGATCGTCACCGACGACATCAAGCCGGGCGTGGCCATCGGCGGCACCAGCTTCCCGACCTATTACCGCAGCCTGTACCCCAAGGAAGTGATCATGACCGGCGACATGATGCTGGAAAAGGTCTACCGCGAGGGCGACAAGCTGGTGGCCGTGCTGGAGAACGAATACACCGGCGCCAAGGAAGAGCGGGTGATCGACCAGGTGGTGGTGGAGAACGGCGTACGGCCGGACGAGTCGCTGTACTACGCGCTGAAGGAAGGCTCGCGCAACAAGGGCCAGATCGACGTCGAAGCACTGTTCGCGATCAAGCCGCAACCCTGTTTATCCGAGTCGGGCGAAGGCTACCTGCTATTTCGCATCGGCGACTGCGTGGCCCAGCGTAACACCCACGCGGCGATCTACGACGCCTTGCGCCTGTGCAAGGACTTTTAAGCTTGTCTCCCCTCTCCCTCCGGGAGAGGGGCCGGGGGTGAGGGATTGTTGGCGCGACTGGATTACCCGTCGCCGGACATCCCCCTCACCCCAGCCCTCTCCCAAAGGGAGAGGGGGCTGACCGGATCGCCTTGAGGTCCCCCTAAGGAGACCAACGAATGTTGAATACCCTACTCCCCATTCTGCTCTTCGCTGCGCTCAGCCTCGCTGTGCTGGGCGCGTTGAAGCGCTTCTTCATGTGGCGCCGTGGTCGACCATCGAAGGTCGACTGGCTTGGCGGTCTGCTGCAGATGCCGCGCCGCTATCTGGTAGATCTGCACCACGTGGTCGAGCGCGACAAGTACATGTCCAGGACCCACGTGGCCACTGCCGGTGGCTTCGTTCTGGCAGCGGTGCTGGCCATCGTCGTGCACGGTTTCGGCCTGCACAACCGCATCCTCGGCTTCGCCCTGCTGGGCGCCACGTTGCTGATGTTCGTCGGCGCTCTGTTCGTCGCCAAGCGCCGCCTCGACCCACCATCGCGCCTGTCAAAAGGCCCATGGATGCGCCTGCCAAAAAGCCTGCTGATGTTCGCCGCCAGCTTCTTTATCGCCACGCTGCCGGTGGCCGGTATCCTCCCCGAAAACTTCGGTGGCTGGATTCTGGCTGTCATCCTCGCCGTCGGCGTTGCCTGGGGCGTGTCCGAGCTGTTCTTCGGCATGACCTGGGGCGGGCCAATGAAGCACGCCTTCGCCGGCGCCTTGCATCTGGCCTGGCACCGCCGTGCCGAGCGCTTCGGCGGCGGTCGTTCCACCGGCCTGAAAGCCCTGGATCTGGACGACCCGAAAGCCCCGCTGGGCGTGGAGAAACCCACAGACTTCACCTGGAACCAGTTGCTCGGTTTCGACGCCTGTGTGCAGTGCGGCAAGTGCGAAGCCATGTGCCCGGCCTTCGCCGCCGGCCAGCCGCTGAACCCGAAGAAGCTGATTCAGGACATGGTCATCGGCCTCGCCGGTGGCAACGACGCCAAGTTCGCTGGCAGCCCCTACCCTGGCATACCACTGGGCGAACACAGCGGGGGCCCGCATCAGCCGATCGTGAACCTCAACGGCAAGGCGCTGGTGGATGCCGAGACCCTGTGGTCGTGCACCACCTGCCGCGCCTGCGTCGAGGAATGCCCGATGATGATCGAGCACGTCGATGCCATCGTCGACATGCGCCGTCATCTGACCCTCGAGAAGGGGGCGACCCCGAACAAGGGTGCCGAGGTGCTGGACAACCTGATCGCCACCGACAACCCGGGCGGTTTCAATCCGGGTGGGCGCCTGAACTGGGCGGCCGACCTGAACCTGCCACTGCTCGCCGACAAGGGTGAAACCGACGTGCTGTTCTGGGTCGGTGATGGTGCCTTCGACATGCGCAATCAACGCACCCTGCGTGCCTTCGTGAAGATCCTCAAGGCTGCCGCCGTCGACTTCGCCGTGCTCGGCCTGGAAGAGCGCGACAGCGGCGACATAGCCCGCCGCCTGGGCGATGAAGCGACCTTCCAGCACCTGGCCAAACGCAACATCGCCACAATGGCCAAGTACCGCTTCAAGCGCATCGTCAGCTGCGACCCGCACAGCTTCCACGTACTGAAGAACGAATACGGCGCACTCGGCGGCAACTATCAGGTACTGCACCACAGCACCTTCATCGACGAACTGCTGCGCAAGGGCTCGCTGAATCTCGGCCAGAGCAAGGCCACCAGCGTGACCTACCACGACCCCTGCTACCTCGGCCGCTATAACGGCGAGTACGAGGCACCGCGCGCCGTGCTCAAGGCCATCGGCATCGAGGTCAGGGAAATGGAGCGTTCGGGCTTTCGCTCGCGCTGCTGCGGTGGTGGTGGCGGCGCACCGATCACCGACATCCCCGGCAAGCAGCGCATCCCCGACATGCGCATGATCGACATCAAGGAAACGGGCGCAGAACTGGTGGCTGTCGGTTGCCCGCAATGCACCGCGATGCTCGAAGGCGTGGTCGCGCCGCGCCCGGAAATCAAGGACATCGCCGAGCTGGTGGCCGAGGTGCTGATCGAAGCCACCGAAGTGGCGGCAAAAAAGCCGCTCGCCAAGCGTGAACTGGTAGAGGTGCAGTGATGAAGCAACTGGCGCTCCCCTCTCCCTCCGGGAGAGGGGCTGGGGGTGAGGGTCTGAACCCGAGCCGCCCATCCCACCCTCACCCCAACCCTCTCCCAAGGGGAGAGGGGGTTGTCCGTGCAGCCCAGGAGATCACCTTATGAGCGACATCATCCGCCGCGACCCTCGCGCCGAGTGGATCGCCCGCAACCGCCTGCACCCGCTGCATGCGGCCATGCAGAGTCAGAACCAAACCAGCTGGATGGGCCCCAACGGCATCATCCGCAAGAACCCACATGCCATCGCCGCCGGTTTCGTCGGCCCGGCCGGGCTCAAGCGGATCGATCGCAGCGGCGCCCAGCACGGCACCGCCGGCAAGCGCAGCAGCGCCAGCGTCGAGGTGCAATTGCCACTGCATGTCATCGAGCAACCGGCCTTCCACATCTGCGTGGTGCCGGACATGGTCGGCGGCCGCCTGTCCAGCCACGACAAGGACCTGCTCGGCCTGGCCCGCAAGCTGGCCGGTGACAGCGGTGCGGTGGTCGCCGTAGTGTTCGGCGAGGACAAGGAAAACGCATTCGACACGGCCGGAGTCGACCGCCTGCTGCGCGTCCAGGGTGACACCTTCGACGGCTATGCACCGGAAACCCGCGTGCTCGCCCTGAGCGCCGTGGAAAGCCAACTGGCGCCGCGCCACTGGCTGCTGCCCGACAGTCGCACCGGTGGCGGCGAGCTGGGTCGGCGCCTGGCCGCCAAGCTCGGCGAACGTCCGGCCACGCGCGTCTGGCAAGTCGCTGGCGAACAGGCCATCGGCCGTGCCGGCAGTGGCCAGCAGGACATCCAGCGCGCGCTGCCACGGCTGATTCTGGCCGCCGCCGAATGCGCCGAGCCGGTCAGCGAAACCCGCCATGAAGCTCGTCCGCTGGAACTGGCTGAAAAGGTCGCCCACAGCCTGCCGCGCATCGCAGATCTCGGCGCGGTGGCCGTGGACCCGGCGCAAATCCCCATGGCCGAAGCCGAGTTCATCCTCTCCGGCGGCAACGGCGTGAAAGACTGGAATCTGTTCCACCAGGCCGCCATCGCCATCGGCGCCACCGAAGGCGCTTCGCGCGTGGCGGTGGACGACGGCTTCATGCCGCGCAACCGCCAGGTCGGCGCCACCGGTACCTGGGTCACTGCCCGCGTCTACCTGGCCGTGGGTATCTCCGGCGCCATCCAGCACCTACAGGGCATCGGTGCCTGCGACAAGGTGGTGGCGGTGAACATGGACCCCGGCTGCGACATGATCAAACGCGCCGACCTGTCGGTGATCGGCGATTCGGCGGCGATCCTCCAGGCCCTGATAGCACGCGTCGCCGCCTGGCGTCAGGAGGGCAAACGTGATGCGGCCTGATCCTCACGAATACGCCCTCGTGGGAGGGGCTTCAGCCGCGACAGATTGCGCGTATGGCCATATCGCGGCTAAAGCCGCTCCCACGGTTCGAGGTTGCCCAAATGACTGACCTGAATATCATCGCCCTGGTCTCGGTCGGCGCCCACCCCACCTCCGGTCGCCCACGCCGCGCCGAGCAGGACGCCCGCGCGGTGGAACTGGGCTTGCGCCTGGCTGGGCAGAATCTGCAACTGCTGCATGCTGGCGACCCACAAGCCGAAGCCCTGCGCGGCTACCTGGGCATGGGCCTGGAACAGCTCGATGTACTGGAACAGCCCGAAAGCGCCGACGCCCTGCCGCTGCTGGTCGATTACCTGCAAGGCAGCCGAACCCAGCTGGTGCTCACTGGCAGTCAGGCGGAAACAGGCGAAGGCTCGGGCATGCTGCCGTTCCTGCTGGCCGAGCGCCTGGGCTGGCCGATGGTGGTCGGCCTGGCCGAAGTGGAAAAGGTCGAGAACGGCGTGGCCCAGGTGCTGCAAGCGCTGCCACGTGGTCAGCGGCGTCGCCTCAAGGTACGCCTGCCGTGCGTGGCCAGCGTCGATAACGCGGCCCCGGTCGCGCGCCAGAGCGCCTTCGGCCCGGCCCGACGCGGGCAGATCGAAGCGCATGAGGTCACGGTGATAGACGATCCGTTACTGGCCGAGGCCAGCCTGCAGCCAGCCAAACCACGGCCCAAACGTCTCAAGGTGATCAAGGCCAAAACTGGCGCCGAACGGATGAAGGCGGCGACTGCCAAAGCCAGCGGAGGTGGCGGCCAGGTGCTCAAGGATGTCTCGCCACAAGACGGCGCGGAGGCTATCTTCAAGCTGTTGATCGAAGAAGGCGTCCTGCGTTGACGCCCCAAGCCAAGGAGCCACGACCATGATGCATGCCGATCTGATCGACCAGGAAGACTTCCGTGAGCGCCTGATCGCGCTGGGCCTGAGCATTCCACCAGGCGTCACGCCCGAGCAGGCTTGCGAACTGGCCGTCAGCGGCCTCAGCGCCGACCGCGCCGTGGCCCTGCGTCATCTGGTGGAGGAATTGCTCGGCGGCAGCGCCACCCTGCTGCCCAACGTGCGCGAAGCCATCAGCCGGCATCTGCTGCCGGCGCTGGTGCCGAAGCCGGCCTGATTTCCGGTGCGCACGGCGCACCCTACGGACGGGCGCCATTGGCGTAGGGTGGGCTTTAGCCCACCAAAAGCAGACAGGGATGGGGTCAACCTAAAATTGGACCACTGACAGAGTGGTGGGCTAAAGCCCACCCTACAGCAACGACACAATGAAAACGGGGCGCCACTGGCGCCCCGTTTTCATTGCGGCTCGACTCAGATCCGCACGCTAGCGAAGGTCGACTCGCCTTGCGCACGGTTGAGCGCCAGCACCGCGCTGGAGTTGACCTGATGCTCGGGAATCGGCAACAGCATCACCAGGTTGTTGCCCTGCTGACCGGCACGTTCATCGCGCGGCGGAATGCCGAAGTATTCGCGGTAGCACTTGGAGAAATGCGGGGTGGAGACGAAACCACAGACCGAGGCCACTTCGATGATCGACATGCTGGTCTGCTTGAGCAACTGCCGCGCGCGGATCAGGCGCAGCTTCAGGTAGTAGCGCGACGGCGAGCAGTGCAGGTACTTCTGGAACAGGCGCTCGAGCTGACGACGGGAGATGTCGACGAAACAGGCCAGCTCGTCGAGGTCGATCGGCTCCTCCAGGTTGGCTTCCATCAGCGCGACGATTTCCTGCAGCTTCGGCTGGTTGCTGCCAAGCATGTGCTTGAGCGGCACACGCTGGTGATCCTGCTCGTTGCGGATGCGCTCGTAGATGAACATTTCGGAGATGCCGGCGGCCAGTTCGCGGCCGTGCTGCTGGCCAATCAGGTGCAGCATCATGTCCATCGGCGCGGTACCGCCGGAGGAGGTGTGGCGATTGCGGTCGATGGAGAACAGGCGAGTGGTGATGGCCGCACGCGGGAAGGCTTCCTGCATTGAGGCCAGGCACTCCCAATGCACGCTGCAATCGTAGCCGTCGAGCAGACCAGCCTTGGCCAGCGCCCAACTGCCGGTGCACACCGCACCGAGCAAGCGCCCCTGGCGCGCCTGCAGTTGCAGCCAACTGACATGTTCACGCTTGACGCTGTGCTGAATATCCACACCGCCACAGACGATCACCGCATCCAACGCCGGGGCGCTTTGCATGGTGGCGTCCGGAGTGATCTTCAAACCGTCGCTGGCGCAGACCGGCAGGCCATCATGAGTCAGGGTATGCCAGCGAAACAGCTCCTTGCCGGAAAGCTGGTTGGCCATGCGCAGGGGCTCTACCGCCGAAGCGAGAGAAATCAGGGTGAAGTTATCCAGGAGCAGGAAGCCGATGGACTGGGCGACACGGTTCTGGGGTTGCGCCCCTTGGCTGAACTGCGACATTGATGGAACCCTCTCACGCTAAGCACGGTATGAGCCCAATTGAAGTGGGCCTCTGTTTTATCCTGGCCAGGTTTGAAAACCGGGCGGCTATGCATCTCTACGCAAAGGCCATGCCTAAATTGATCAAGCGTTCAATAAAAACTGAAACGTTGATGAATGGCGCGCTGGACGGGCTTCCTGACCCTGTTTTCAGAGTTTACGAAATGCTCTCAAAGCCTCTTTCTACAAGGCTTTGAGCATTTTGGTAGCACGGCCTGAGTGACCTGCTACGGCATCTCTGGCTGCCAGTAACGGACAGACGGTAACAACATCGACCGACCGGTCACGCTTGATGGCATCGACGCCGGCAAGCGTCGCACCAAAAGCTCGCGAAACGCGGGCTTCTGCCAGAATCGCTGCACCAGCAAAGGTCAACGCTCGCCGGCGTGTCATCCGCCGGGACCTCCATGGAGAGGTGCATCCTGATGAATCTGCAACGGGTTCGCGATGATCCAACTTTCGCCAGCGCACCCAGATACCCAACCGACTCACGCATATCCAATCGCGCCGCGGCGGCCGTCCGTGTCTGAGTCTTTTCTCGGCATGCCAGCGCGGCTTCTCCCCCGAAGAGCGGCCCACCTCCTTAACGCCCGGGCAAATGGACTTTCTCGGCTGGGAACCGCATCCGATGAACGAGCGTCTGAAGATGAGCTATCTGGCCGGTGGCGATGAATATTTCGGTGCCAATCACGGAGCGGCACAGGTCAACACGGTGGCACGCGGCGGGTTGAGCGAGCAGTGTCCCAACCTGGCTCGGCTTTTGCGCAATATGACCTTCACCATCAGCGCAAAAACCAGTTGATGAGTGCCGTACCGGAAGACAATACCAACCGCCGCCGCGTGGCCAAGCAGTGGATCGAAGACAACCCGCAGATGATTACGACCTGGCTGGAAGGCGTGACCCGCTATCAAGGTGGCCCTGCCAGCAAGGTCCTCGACGTATCACTGACAGTAAATGACTGATAAATTCGACGAAATGGCCGAGAAAAACCAATAAAATGGCAAAAAGCAAAGGTCGCCTCACAGTCCGAAAGGGCCTTCCCTCATCTCGCAGAGAATCACGCTCAGGCGCGCGACCTGCACTAGGCGCGACCAATTGGTCACATTGCGCCGCCTTTCGCTTTTCCAGCGATTTTCGGCACTACACCACCCTTCTCTGTAAATTTTTTTCAACATCGCCACAGCCCCCGCGCTACGCCGCCTGCGCCTCGCTTGAAGAGCTGAAAACCAGCACCGGCGCGGCTTTCAGCCTTGGCCAAGGGACGAAAAAGTCTGTTAAGGTTTTTAAAGCACGTTCTCGAAAGCGCTTCTCGATGCTTACATCGAGCGCTATTCAAAACGGCATCACGCAGTGCTTTCAGGAGCCCGGAAAACGGCGAAAACATGGAAAAATACAGGGTGTGACGGGCCATGTCGTCGCCCAACACGTCAGGGTCGCAAACCGATAATTGCGCAGAGCCCAAGACTATATCGTTGAGTCAGCCGATGACGTCGCTGCCGCCTCCCAAGGGGAACGGCAGACTGGGGCCCACCGCCCCGGACCGAAGAACATACAAGCGCTGGCCCACCATCGACAGGGCGCCAGCCCAACAAGAAATTTCGGATGTACGCATGCGCCAGGACGACGCATGAACCCCCAAGGGAATGGGCTTCGAAACACTGCCAGAGGGTTTGGAAAGCGGTTTGCAGCACGGCAAGACAGTGGTCACTCATCAACAGGTTGCAACTACGATGCGGTCAGGCGTGCGCTGCAGCGTGCCCGAGCGCCACAGTCGATGCCCGCAGCGAAACGCTCGCCAACCTCGAAACTCAGCAAACACCCACACAGGTATCAGAGGCCTGACACAGCTGATCTACGCTTCGACGATGCGTGCCCAGCCGTGCCAGCGTGAACTGGATGCCGATTGAAGGGGAAACGTCCCATGCAGTCTGGAAAGATCGTGGTCGAACACCTGTACAAGGTGTTCGGCTCCAACCCACAAGAAGCCATCGACCTGCTCAAGGAAGGCTGGAGCAAGGAGAGGATTCTGGCCGAGAAAGGCGCCGTGATCGGCGTCAGCGATGTGTCATTCAGTGTCGAAGAGGGCGAGATTTTCGTTCTCATGGGCCTGTCCGGCTCCGGCAAGTCCACCCTGATCCGTCTGATCAATCGCCTGGTCGAACCCAGCGCCGGTGATGTCTACATCGATGGCCAGAACGTGGCCAAGCTGCCGCAATCGCAACTGATCGACCTGCGCCGGCGCGACATGAGCATGGTCTTCCAGTCCTTCGCCCTGATGCCTTCGCGCAGCGTGCTGGACAACGCCGCCTTCGGTCTGGAAGTTGCCGGCACCGGCCGTAAGGAGCGCGAGAAACGCGCCATGGAAGTGCTCAAGCAGGTCGGCCTGGACACCTTCGCCCACAAGTACCCGCACGAGCTCTCCGGCGGCATGCAGCAGCGCGTCGGCCTGGCTCGCGCGCTGACGGTGAACCCGTCGATGATCATCATGGACGAGGCCTTCTCCGCCCTCGACCCGCTCAAGCGCCGTGAGATGCAGGACGTGCTGCTGGAGCTGCAGAAGACCCACCGGCGCACCATCATCTTCGTCTCCCACGACATCGAAGAAGCCATGCGCATCGGCACCCGCATCGGCATCATGGAAGGTGGCAAGCTGATCCAGGTCGGTACCCCGCAGGAGCTGATCGAAAAGCCGGCCAACGAGTACGTGCGCAACTTCTTCGACACCGTCGACACCAGCCGCTACCTCACCGCCGGCCAGCTCAAGGCCGACAGCGTGCCGACCTATGTCTACAACGGCAGGGCACCGGATGCGGCAATGATCTGCAAGGAGTTGCAGGCGCTGGACAAACACTACGCCTTCATCGTCGACGAGCAGAACAACTTCCAGGGCTCCATCAGCCTGGAAAAGATCGCCCTGATGGTCGACGGCGACGAACCCAGGCCACTCGAGGCGGATGCGCTCAAGCACGTGGTACCGGTACCCGAAGACATGCCGCTGGAACACGTCATCACGCGCCTGGTGGATAACGAAGGTCCGATCCCTGTGGTGGACGCCGAAGGCCACTACTGCGGTGCCATCAGCAAGGGCCGTCTGCTGACCCGACTGCAGGGGGAATCCCATGAGTGACAAGAAACTCGACCTGGGTAGCTGGGTCAACGACGTCGTCCAGCACCTGCTGGACAACTACAGCGGTGCCTTCGACAGCATTGGCAAGGTGGTCAGCGGTTTCTCCGAAGGCATCGAAGCCTTGCTGATGCTGCCGCCGGCCTGGCTGCTGATCGCCATCTTCGTCGCCCTCGGCCTGTGGCGCATCGGCGCACGTTTCGCGGTATTCACCGCAGTGGCCTTCATCCTCATCGTCATGACCGGCTTCTGGGAACAGACCGTGGTAACCCTGGGCCTGACCTTCTCCTCGACGCTGATCAGCCTGCTGCTGGGTATTCCGCTGGGCATCTGGGCCGCCAAGAGCGAGCGCGTGGCGACCATCATCCGGCCGATCCTCGACTTCATGCAGACCATGCCGGCGTTCGTCTACCTGATTCCGGCAGCGATGCTCTTTGGCCTCGGCCGCGTGCCCGGCATCATCGCCACGGTGATCTTCGCCATGCCGCCGGCGGTGCGCCTGACCAGCCTGGGCATTCGCCAGGTGAACAAGGAAATCGTCGAGGCCGGCCAGTCCTTCGGCTGCACCAGCCGCCAGCTGTTGTTCAAGGTACAACTGCCCAACGCCATGCCGTCGATCATGGCCGGGGTCAACCAGACCATCATGATGGCCCTGTCGATGGTAATCATCGCCTCGATGGTCGGCGCTGGTGGCCTGGGCAACGATGTGCTGGCGAGTATCCAGCGCCTGGACATCGGGCTAGGCTTCGAAAGCGGCATGGCCGTGGTGCTGCTGGCAATCATTCTCGACCGCATCACTGAAAGCTTCGGCACCAAGCAGACCGCCCGCGGCGGCATCTTTGCCTGGTTCAGCGGCAAGCTGCAGCGCCAGTAAACATTTTTTCACTTCACAGGGAACCGCAGATGAAAATGATCAAGACCACTGCCGCCATCGGCCTGCTGTCCTGCGCACTGATGCAGGGCGCCATGGCCGCAGAGCCGGCGAGCTGCAAGCAGGTGCGTTTCGCCGAGATTGGCTGGGCCGACATCGCCGCCACCACGGGTGTGGCCATGACCCTGGTCGAAGGTCTGGGCTATCAGCCGCGCAAGATCATGGCTTCGGTACCCATCGCCTTCACCGGCGTGAAGAGCGGCCAGGTCGATGTCTTCCTTGGCTATTGGGCGCCGTCAATGGACTCGGTGATCGAGCCGTTCCTCAAGGACGATGGCGTCAAGGTACTGCCCAAGGCCAACCTCGAGGGTGCCAAGTACACCCTGGCCGTGCCGACCTACGCGGCCGAAGCCGGCCTGAAGAGCTTCCAGGACATCGCCAAGTTCAAGGACCAGCTGGGCGGCAAGATCTACGGCATCGAGCCGGGTAACGACGGCAACCTGCTGATCGACGGCATGATCAAGAACAACCAGTTCGACCTCGGCGACTTCCGCATGGTCGAGTCCAGCGAAGCCGGCATGCTGGTGCAGGTATCGCGCGCCATCAAGAAGAAAGAGCCGGTGGTCTTCCTCGGCTGGGCGCCGCACCCGATGAATACCCAGCACGACATCACCTATCTTTCCGGCGGTGACGACGTGTTCGGCCCCGATTACGGCGCGGCCAAGGTTTACACCGTTGTGCCGCCGGATTACGAGGCGCGCTGCGAGAACGTCGGCAAGCTGCTGAACAACCTGCAGTTCACCGTCGATATCGAAAGCCAACTGATGGAAAAGGTCCTGGAAAAGGAAAACCCGCAGAACGTCGCCAAGGAGTGGATCAAGGCCAACCCTGCGATCCTCGATCAGTGGCTGAGCGGCGTGACCACCTTTGACGGTCAGGACGGCGTTGCCGCCGTGAAGAAATACGTAGGGCTGTAACAAGCCACAACCTGATTCGGGCTCGAACCTCAGGGGTCGAGCCCGGAAACCTCCTCGTAAACCACTAGCGGCTGCTTTCTGGCCGTGATGGGGAGGCTTTGCCCGCGAACCGGCAATCTGCTGCGCAACACGGATTCGCAAGGCCCGCAATGAGAACGAGCCAGTCAACGATCTTGCAACTGCCACTCACTGATGGAGCACAACAAACATGCGCGTAATCAAGCACCTCTGCCTCGGCGCTGCCGCCCTGGCCATCGGCATGGGCAGCGCCCTGGCCGCCGACAAGCCCACTCTGAAGATCGGCTACGTCAACGGCTGGGATGACAGCGTCGCCGTCACCCATGTCGCCGGTGAAATCCTGCAAAGCAAACTCGGCTACACGGTCGAACTGAAGCCGGTCGAACCCGCCATCATGTGGCAGGGTGTGGCCCGTGGCGACCTCGATGCCACCCTCTCTGCCTGGCTGCCAGCCACCCACGGCGAGTACTTCGAGAAGCTCAAGGACAAGGTGGAAATCCTCGGCACCAATTACTCCGGCGCCAAGATCGGCCTGATCGTACCGGACTATGTACAAGCCAAGAGCATCGAGGACCTGGAGAAATACGCCAAGGACTTCGACGGCAAGATCACTGGCATCGACGCTGGCGCCGGCGTGATGCGTCGCACCGAAGACGCCATCAAGGAATACAACCTGGCCAGCATCAAGCTGATGCCGAGCTCGGGCCCGGCCATGGCCACCGCCCTGACCCGCGCCGAGAAAGCGCAGAAGCCGATCGTGGTCACCGGCTGGATTCCGCACTGGATGTTCGCCAAGTGGAAACTGCGCTTCCTCGAAGATCCGAAGAAAGTCTTTGGTGACGACGAGCGCGTCGATACCGTGGCCAACCCGGAACTGAAGGGCAAGGCTGCCGACGCTGCCGCCTTCCTCAGCAAGATTTCCTGGAGCGGTGAAGAAGTCGGCGCGGTGATGCTGGCCATCCGCGAAGGCGCCAAGCCGGACCAGGCCGCCAAGGACTGGATCGCCGCCAACCCGGAGCGCGTGGAGAGTTGGTTGAAGTAAGCCCTCCTCCAGTCACATCACAAAGCGGGCTTCGGCCCGCTTTTTTCTCTCCGCTACAAAGTCGACTTTACCTTCTGAAATCCTGAGTGCTTTCTGCAGATCACCTCGATAAGCTGGAGATCAATTCAAGTTCAAGGACGACCTGCATGCGCCTGCTATCCCTAGCCATCATTCCGCTGCTTGCCGGATGCGCAACCCAGTCAGTTCCAGCCAATCGCGCAATACCGGTGTCCCCCGAACGATTGTTTAATTATCAGGAAATACCATCCGAGCCCTTTCAATACCTGGTGATCAACCGGGATAAAGGATTTAGCGGAAGTAGCTGTGATGTCGCAATTTACATTGATGGCCAGCTGAGCGTGCGGCTCAAACCTGAAGAATCAGCCATATTCAAACTGCCCTTGGGCGACTACGCCTTATCCGTAGATGCTGGTGATTGCGGGAAGGATCAGTTGCAGGCTTCAGTATTGAGTACTGCAGCTGCGAGATTCCGCATCGCCTTCGACTCGAAAGCCCAAGCAAGTATTCAACCGACAGAAGCAGGCCTCAATCGACTCTGCTCCATCGGAATGTGCGGCCAGTCTCCAGGAACGCCTGTTCCATGGTGGCTCTACTAATCAAAGGCGATATGCACAGTGCACTCTAGGCTCATCCTTGTGCCACACGGCATCTCGTTGTTCCATGTAATTGATCGAACGATCAAAATCCGCCTAGACTCCGGCCCAACTTCACCCGCTGGAGATCCCCATGCCCAAGGTCGGCATGCAGCCCATTCGTCGTTCGCAGTTGATTGCCGCCACCCTGGAAGCCGTCGACCAGGTCGGTATGGCCGATGCCAGCATCGCCTATATCGCCCGCCTGGCCGGGGTATCCAATGGCATCATCAGCCACTACTTCAGTGACAAGAACGGCCTGCTCGACGCCACCATGCGTCACCTGATGCAGGCGCTCAGCAATGCAGTGGGACAACGCCGTCGTGCATTGCGCGAGGACAGCCCACGCGCGCATTTGAAGGCAATGATCGATGGCAACTTCGATGAAAGTCAGGTCAGCGGCCCGGCGATGAAAACCTGGCTGGCGTTCTGGGCCAGCAGCATGCATCAGCCGGCCCTGCGCCGCTTGCAGCGGGTCAATGATCACCGCCTGTACTCAAATCTGTGCGGTCAATTCCATCGCGCGCTGCCGAAGGATCAGGCCCGCTTCGCAGCTCGCGGCCTGGCCTCGCTGATCGATGGCCTGTGGCTGCGCGGCGCGCTTTCCGGCGAAGCCTTCGACACCGAACAGGCACGCCGCATTGCCTACGACTATCTCGACCTGCAGTTGGCCAAGGCTTCGTAGGGTGCGCTGTGCGCACCGCGTACTACCCCTTTCTCTGATCATTTGGGTCGCTCGGTGCGCACGGCGCACCCTACGCCCTGTGGCTGGCAACACCCCGTAGGGTGTCGCGGGACCACCTTGGCTGTGCGCACCAGTCTCAAGCGAATACCAAAGCGTCCCGAACAGCTTCGTAGGGTGCGCTGTGCGCACCGCGTACAACCCCTTTCTCTGATCATTTGGATCGCTCGGTGCGCACGGCGCACCCTACGCCCTGCGGCTGGCAGTATCCAACCTCCACGCACCTGACAAGCATGTCGCGTTTGGCTGCGCCTTGTCGTTTTTATTGATTGATCGTTCAATTTAAATAAAATAGGCTGTTCTCCAAGCAGATTGCCAAGTGCAGAGGACAGCCCATGCCCCGTTTCGCCGAACAGCAGCTCTACATCGGTGGTCAGTACGTCGCCGCCAGCAGTGGAGAAACCTTCGACAGCATCAACCCGGCCACCGGCGAGGTGCTGGCCAAGGTGCAGCGCGCCAGCCAGGCCGACGTCGACCGTGCTGTGGCCAGCGCAGCCGAAGGGCAGAAGGTGTGGGCGGCGATGACCGCCATGCAGCGTTCGCGCATTCTGCGCAAGGCCGTGGACATCCTGCGTGAGCGCAACGATGAACTAGCCGAGCTGGAAACCCTCGACACCGGCAAGCCACTGTCCGAAACCCGCTACGTCGACATCGTCACCGGTGCCGACGTGCTGGAGTACTACGCCGGCCTGATCCCGGCGATAGAAGGCGAGCAGATCCCGCTGCGCGAAACCTCCTTCGTCTACACCCGCCGCGAGCCGCTGGGCGTGGTCGCCGGCATCGGCGCGTGGAACTACCCGATCCAGATCGCCCTGTGGAAGTCCGCACCAGCCCTGGCCGCCGGCAACGCGATGATTTTCAAGCCCAGCGAAGTAACCTCGCTGACCGCGCTGAAACTGGCCGAGATCTACACCGAGGCCGGCCTGCCCGCCGGCGTGTTCAACGTGCTTACCGGCAGCGGCCGCGAAGTCGGCCAATGGCTGACCGAGCACCCAGGCATCGAGAAGATTTCCTTCACTGGCGGCACCGTCACCGGCAAGAAGGTGATGGCCAGCGCCTCCAGTTCCAGCCTCAAGGAAGTGACCATGGAGCTGGGCGGCAAGTCGCCGCTGATCGTATTCGAGGACGCCGACCTGGACCGCGCCGCCGACATCGCGGTGATGGCCAACTTCTACAGCTCCGGCCAGGTGTGCACCAACGGCACCCGCGTGTTCGTGCCGCGCATGCTGCAGGCGTGCTTCGAGGCCAAGGTGCTGGAGCGGGTGGGGCGTATCCGTCTCGGCGATCCGCTCAGCGACACCACCAACTTCGGCCCGCTGGTGAGCTACGCGCACATGGAAAGCGTGCTCGGCTACATCGAGCAAGGCCGCCGTGAGGGCGCACGCCTGCTGATCGGTGGTTCGCGCGTCACCGATGGCGACTATGCCAAGGGCGCCTACGTCGCCCCCACCGTATTCACCGACTGCCGGGACGACATGACCATCGTGCGCGAGGAAATCTTCGGCCCGGTGATGAGCATCCTCATCTACGACAGCGAAGAGGAAGTGATCCGCCGCGCCAACGACACCGACTACGGCCTGGCTGCCGGCGTGGTGACCCGCGACCTCAATCGCGCACACCGAGTGATCCACAAGCTGGAAGCTGGCATCTGCTGGATCAACACCTGGGGCGAGTCGCCGGCCGAGATGCCGGTGGGCGGCTACAAGCAGTCCGGTGTCGGCCGCGAGAACGGCCTGGTCACCCTTGGCCACTACACCCGTATCAAGTCGGTGCAACTGGAAATGGGCGATTACACCTCGGTGTTCTGAACCCCATCGCAGCGTAGGAGCGGCCGGGCGGCGCACCGCTTCAGCCGCGAAAAACATCGCGGATAAATCCGCTCCTACCCAAAAGCCGCCGCCCCGTAGCCCGGATGCCATCCGGGGACATTCATCCAGGTTTTCCCGGATCACAGCCGGGCAACAGGAGGAGCCATGACCCAGGAATTCGACTACATCATCATCGGCGCCGGTTCGGCCGGTAACGTGCTGGCCACCCGTCTGACCGAGGACGCCGACGTCAGCGTGCTGCTGCTGGAAGCCGGCGGGCCGGACTATCGCCTCGACTTTCGTACCCAGATGCCCGCCGCCCTGGCCTTCCCGCTGCAGGGCCGGCGCTACAACTGGGCCTACGAGACCGACCCCGAGCCGTACATGAACAACCGCCGCATGGAATGCGGACGCGGCAAGGGCCTGGGCGGCTCATCGCTGATCAACGGCATGTGCTACATCCGCGGCAACGCGTTGGACTTCGACAACTGGGCCACGGCCAAAGGCCTGGAAGACTGGAGCTATCTCGACTGCCTGCCGTACTTCCGCAAGGCAGAAACCCGCGACATCGGCCCCAACGATTACCACGGCGGTGACGGCCCGGTCAGCGTGACCACGCCCAAGGCCGGCAACAACCCGTTGTTCCACGCCATGGTCGAGGCCGGCGTGCAGGCCGGCTATCCGCGCACCGATGATCTCAACGGCTATCAGCAGGAAGGCTTCGGCCCGATGGATCGCACCGTGACCCCGGAAGGTCGCCGCGCCAGCACTGCGCGCGGCTACCTGGACCAGGCACGGGCGCGTCCCAACCTGACCATCGTCACCCACGCCACCACCGACCGCATTCTGTTCGACGGCAAGCGTGCCAGCGGCGTCAACTATCTGATCGGCAACTCGAACAACGCCACCGAAGCCCGTGCACGTCGTGAAGTGCTGCTGTGCGCCGGTGCCATCGCCTCGCCGCAGATTCTGCAACGCTCTGGCGTCGGCCCCGCCGCGCTGCTGCGCGAGCTGGATATCCCGCTGGTACATGAACTGCCCGGCGTCGGCCAGAACCTGCAGGATCACCTGGAGATGTACCTGCAGTACGCATGCACCGAACCGGTGTCGCTGTACCCGGCGCTCAAGCTGCTCAACCAGCCTGGCATCGGCGCGCAATGGCTGTTCGCCGGCAACGGCATCGGCGCCAGCAACCAGTTCGAGGCCGGCGGTTTCATCCGCACGCGCCCGGAGTTCGCCTGGCCCAACATCCAGTTCCATTTTCTGCCGGTGGCGATCAACTACAACGGCAGCAACGCGGTGAACGAGCACGGTTTCCAGGCTCACGTCGGCTCGATGCGCTCGCCCAGCCGTGGACGCATCCAGCTCAAGTCGAAGGACCCGCGCCAGCACCCGAGCATCCTCTTCAACTACATGAGCGCCGATCAGGACTGGCAGGAGTTTCGCGACGGCATACGCCTTACCCGCGAGATCATGGCGCAGCCAGCGCTCGATCCTTACCGTGGGCGTGAAATCAGCCCTGGCGCGCATGTGCAGAGCGACGCCGAGCTGGATGCCTTCATTCGCGAGCATGCCGAAACCGCCTTCCATCCCTCCTGCTCGTGCAAGATGGGCGAGGACGACATGGCGGTGGTCGATGGTCAGGGCCGCGTGCATGGCCTGCAGGGCTTGCGCGTGGTGGATGCGTCGATCATGCCGGAGATCATCACCGGCAACCTCAACGCCACCACCATCATGATCGCCGAGAAGATCGCGGACCGGATTCGCGGGCGCCAGCCATTACCGCGCAGCAACGCACCCTATTTCGTCGCGGGCGAACGCCCGGTGCGTGGTACGCCGCTGCGCAGGCAGGAAGACAGATTAGTCGGGTAATTCCTGGCGGATCATCCAGTGCCCCTCGGGCGGCATCAGCCGGCCGAGGTCGAAACGATCCAGGGACCCGGCGTCGAGCATCTCGATCTGCGGGCTCACCAGTTGCGGCAGTTTTTCGCCCTGCAGGCCACGAACGGCCAGGTCCAGGGCGATGCGCGCCTGAATCACCGGTGAATCGGTGGGCGCAGCCAATACCTGTCCCTCGCGAATCTGCTCCAGTACCCGCTCGGTGGCGTAAAGCGACAGCACCTGCGCCTCGGAGCCGATGTTGCGCACCAGTTGCGCGGCGAAGGCCGCTGCTTCGGCATTGGCGATCAGGTAATCGAGATGCGGATGCTGCTTGAACAGCTCGCGCGCCAGTTGCGCCTGCCGACTGCGATCCACCGGGGCATAGCCACCATGGATCAGGTTCACCCGGGTTCCAGGCAAGGCATCACGCAGACCGCGCTCGGCATCCTGCACCCAGCCAGCATCGGCCGGGCCGGGTAGCCAGCCGACCTGAATCGGCCGCCCCTCACTGACACGTACCAGATACTTGAGCGTGGCACGCGTCATGTCGGCGAAGTCGACGCGCGAATGCGCGCTGAGCCCCGGGCATTCCAGGCGATTGACCAGATCGATTACCGGCCGACCGGCCTTGATCTGCACGTCTGCTGCGCTGCACAGGTCATAGGTGTTGATACTGGCCACGACGAAGGCATCGGCGCCCTCGGCTACACAATGCTCGAACTGCTCCACCTGCACCTCGGCATACTCGTAGCCACCGGCTTCGTAGATACCCAGCCGCACGCCAAGACGTCTGGCTTCCTGATCCAGCCCCCAGGCCACGCCCCACCAGTAGCGGTCCTTGCCATGGGGCAGCAGCGCGCAGATACGCCAGGGCTGGCTGGCCACTGGCAAAGGCCGGTAGTCCAGCATGCGGCCATCGGCACGTACCGGATAAGGGAACCACTCGGCCGCCAGCAGCGACTGGCAAGCCAGCGAAAGCCACAGAGTCAACCAGCGCATGACGCCGTCCTTAGCCCTTGCGGGGCGATGTGCCAGTAACCCCAGCGTAGCACCACCTCGGACACCTGCTTGCACATCGGCAACCCACAGTTGCCCGGGCTCGGTCGGCGGCCTAGAGTGGAGCGCACAGACCATGAGAACAGCATGACCAACCCCACCCTGCTCGACCCCAGAACCGCCCGCCTGCTGCCCTGGATAGTAGCCATCGCCTTCTTCATGCAGACGCTGGATGGCACCATCCTCAACACCGCATTACCGGCCATGGCCGCCGATCTCGGCGAAAATCCATTGCGCATGCAGTCGGTGGTGATCGCCTACATGCTTACGGTGGCCCTGCTGATCCCGGCCTCGGGCTGGGTCGCCGACCGCTTCGGCACGCGACGCATCTTCTTCGGCGCCATCGCCATGTTCAGCCTCGGCTCGCTGCTCTGCGCACTGTCGGAGTCGCTGAGCATGCTGATCGGTGCACGCGTCATCCAGGGCCTGGGCGGCGCACTGATGATGCCGGTCGGGCGCCTGGTGGTGCTGCGCGCCTATCCGCGTTCTGAGCTGGTACGGATCATGAGCTTCATCACCCTGCCCGGCCTGCTCGGCCCGCTGATCGGCCCGAGCCTGGGCGGCTGGCTGGTGGAGGTGGCCAGCTGGCACTGGATCTTCCTGATCAACCTGCCGGTGGGGCTGCTCGGCTGCTGGGCGGCATTGCGCCATATGCCCGACCTGCGCGGCCCTGAGCGCAGCCGCTTCGACACCGCCGGCTTTCTGCTGTTCGGCGCCGCCATGCTGCTGATCACCGTAGCCCTGGAGGGGCTCGGCGAATTGCACCTGCCGACCATGCGCGTGGTGCTGCTGTTGCTCGGCGGCATGGCCTGCCTGGCCGCCTATTGGCTCCGCGCCGGGCGCATCGAGCAACCATTGTTCGCACCCAAGCTGTTCCACACCCGCAGCTTCGCCGTGGGCATCATCGGTAACCTGTTCGCCCGCCTCGGCAGCGGCGCGCTGCCTTTCCTCACGCCGCTGCTGCTGCAACTGGCGATGGGCTATTCGCCGGCCCAGGCCGGCATGAGCCTGATCCCGCTGGCACTGGCGGCCATGGCAGCCAAGCCCCTGGCCAGGCCGCTGATCGAGCGCCTCGGCTACCGCAACATCCTCACCAGCAACACCTTGCTGCTCGGCGCCCTGATCGCCAGCCTGGCCCTGGTCGATGCACAAACCTCGACCTTGCAGCTGATCATCCAGTTGAGCCTGATCGGCGCCTGCAACTCGCTGCAGTTCACCGCGATGAACACGGTAACGCTGATCGACCTGGACAACCGCGACGCCAGCAGCGGTAACAGCCTGCTGTCGGTAGTAGTACAGCTGGCAATGGGCCTTGGCGTTGCGTCGGCGGCGGCGCTGCTCAGCGGTTTCAGCCGCGAGCTGGGCGACAACGGCCATGTGCTGGAGGCGTTCCAGGCGACCTATCTGTGCGTGGGCTTGCTGTCGATGCTGGCGGCGGCGATCTTCCTGCAACTGGACACGAAAGATGGCCGTAGCGGGCGCAATATCGAGGTTTCAGCGGACGAATGAGCGGGCCTGCTACACTGCCGGCCTGTTTCATCACCCCCGAGCTCTTGCCGTGACCGCTACTGCCTTCGCCAGCCTGCCCATTTCTGCCGCCATGCAGGCCAATCTCGCCGCCATCGGCTATGCCGAGATGACGCCCATCCAGGCCGCCAGCCTGCCGCTGATTCTCAAGGGCCGCGACCTGATCGCCCAGGCCAAGACCGGCAGCGGCAAGACCGCAGCCTTCGGCATCGGCCTGCTGCACCCGCTCAACCCGCGCTACTTCGGCTGCCAGGCCATGGTGCTGTGCCCAACGCGCGAACTGGCCGATCAGGTGGCCAAGGAGATCCGTCGCCTGGCCCGTGCTGCCGACAACATCAAGGTGCTTACCCTCTGCGGCGGCGTACCCTTCGGCCCGCAGATCGGCTCGCTCGAGCACGGTGCGCACGTTATCGTCGGCACGCCGGGACGCGTGCAGGAGCACCTGCGCAAGGGCACACTGAAAGTCGATGGGCTCAATACCCTGGTACTCGACGAAGCCGACCGCATGCTCGACATGGGTTTCATCGACAGCATCAGCGAAATCATCGAGCAGACCCCGGCACGGCGCCAGACCCTGCTGTTCTCCGCCACCTACCCGCCCGCCATCGAGCAGCTTGCCGCGCGTTTTTTGCGTAGCCCGGAGCGGGTCGAAGTGGAGGCACAGCACGACGACGGGCAGATCGAGCAGCGCTTCTACGAAATAGCGCCGAGCCAGCGCATGGAGGCGGTCAGCACCCTGCTGCGGCATTTCCGCAAACAACCGACCGTGGCCTTCTGCGCCACGCGCCAACAGTGTGACGAACTGGCCGCACAGCTGGAGGCCGAGAAGATTTCCGCCGCCGCCCTGCATGGCGATCTGGAACAGCGTGATCGCGATCAGATTCTCGCGCTGTTCGCCAATCGCAGCCTCAGCGTGCTGGTGGCCACCGACGTCGCAGCGCGCGGCCTGGATATCGCCGGGCTGGAAATGGTGATCAACGTCGAGCTGTCGCGTGATGCCGGGGTGCATATCCACCGCATCGGCCGCAGTGGTCGCGCTGGCGAGAAAGGCCTGGCACTCAGCCTGGTGGCGCCCGCCGAAGCCGGTCGTGCCCAAGCCATCGAAACCCTGCAGGGCAAGGAACTGGCCTGGTACCCGCTGCCTGCAGCCAAGGCGACGGGTGAGCCGCTGCTGCCGCCGATGCACACGATCTGCATCGGCGCCGGACGCAAGGACAAGCTACGCCCGGGCGATATCCTCGGTGCCCTGACCGGCGACGCCGGGCTGCCCGGTAACCAGGTCGGCAAGATCGCCCTCTTCGACTACCAGGCCTATGTCGCAGTCGAACGCGACGTCGCTCGCCAGGCGCTCAAGCGCCTCACCGAAGGCAAGATCAAGGGCAGAACGCTGCGTGTGCGTCTATTGTAAGAACCTGCTCGCGACCTGCTGCGCGTCGGCGCTACTGCGTTAAAAACAAGCTCGGATGCTCATTTACCGCTCGTAAAGTCGAACGCGACTCCGACCGCTCCTCGCTTGTTTTTGCGGGGCCGCCATCGGTTTTGTATCGCTCTAGCTCGCAAGATCGCGAACAGGCTCTTAGGCTGATATAAAGAGTCAAACGGCCTGGGCCGGAGTCACCCATGCGCAATATTCTGGTCATTGAAGACAGCCCACTGGTACTGAAGATCCTCGAGCATCTGTTTCGTCAGGAAACCGATCTGGAGCCGATCTTCTGCGCGTCACTGGCAGAAGCGGAAGTCATGCTGGAGACCTCGGCAGCACTGTTCTTCGCTGCCATCGTCGATCTGCACCTGCCGGATGCACCGGATGGCGAGAGCGTCGATCTGGTGATGCGCTATCACCTGCCGTGCATCGTGCTCAGTGGCAGCTACAACGAACAGCGCCGCGACGAATTGCTGATGAAAGGCGTGGTCGACTACGTGCTCAAGGAGAGCCAGCACTCCTACGAGTACGCCTTCCGTCTGCTGCACCGGCTCGACCACAACAGCCATATCAAGATTCTCATCGCCGACGACTCCACGGCGCAGCGCCATTACATCCGCCATATCCTCGAGCCGCACCACTATCAGATCATCGAGGCCAGCGACGGCAAAGAGACCCTGCGCCAGCTGGGCGAGCACCCGGATATCGACCTGCTGGTGCTGGACCATGCCATGCCCGGTGTCAGCGGTTTCGAGCTGGTCAAGCTGCTGCGACAGAAGCTGCGCCTCAATGACCTGATCATCATCGGCGTATCCGCCGACCCGAAGGGGTCGCTCAGTGCGCAGTTCATCAAGCACGGTGCCGACGACTTCCTGCGCAAACCCTTCTGCCCTGAAGAGCTGAACTGCCGGGTAATGTCGACCCTGGAGCGACGCGACCTGTTGCGCGCACTGAAAAAGGCCGCGCAGTTCGATGCCCTGACCGGTCTGAACAACCGCCGCGCCTTCTACGAACAAGGCATGCAGATACTGCAGAAGGCACAACGGGAAAGTCGCGAGGTCAGCGTGGCCATGCTCGATCTCGACCACTTCAAGCAGATCAACGACGGCTTCGGCCATGCCAGCGGCGACAGCGCCCTGGTGGTGTTCGCCCGGGCGATGAGCAATGCCTTCCCCGACATGCTGCTGGGCCGCCTGGGCGGTGAGGAATTTGCCCTGCTGACCCTGCATGGCGCAGATCATGTGGCTCAGGCACTGGATAAACTGCGCCGCCAGTGCGCCAGCTTGCACTATGCCGTCGGTGCGCCCGCGCTATCGTTCAGCGCGGGCCTCTATCAGGGTGAACCCGAGGATCTGGAAAGCCTGCTGCATGAAGCCGACATTCGCCTGTATCGGGCCAAGCAGCAGGGCCGTGCCCGCACCGTACTGGCCTGATCAGGGGCTGTGGCGCTGCAGCGTCGCGGCATAACTACCGTCGTCGCTCATGGCCTGAATCGCCGCATCGAAACGCCTGGCAATGTCGCGATGCTGCGCATGGCTACGGCGTATCAGGATATGCAGGCCGTTCTCGCTCAAGGGCTGCGGCAGGAACTCCAGTTCATCGCGGATGGCGCTCAGCTTGCGACCCAGCAGGTGGCGCGCCACCAACTCGTCCTCCAGCGCCAGTTGCACGCGCCCGGCATGCAGCATCCGCGCGGCGATCTCGAAGCTGCCGACGCCGACCTTGAGCAACTGCGGATCACTGTCGAACTCCCTGGAATAGGCATAGCCCCTGACCACCGCGATGCTGTGCGGGTAGAGATCGGCCAGGGTCTCGAACCGAATATCGCTCCCTTTGCGCCGCATGAAGCGGATGCGATTGACCAGATAGGGCTGGGAGAAATAGCCGTACTCGGTACGATCGGCGCTGTACCAGGCGTTGATCAGTACATCGTAATCGCCACGCTTGAGCCCCAGCACCGCACGCTCCCAGGGCACCTCCACGTAGCGGGTGGTGTAGCCGGCACGGGCGAGCGCCTGCTCCACCAGATCACTGGCCAGACCTTTGCCGGGCAGCCGTTGATCATTGAACGGCGGCCAGGGGTCGGCCACCAGGCGCAGCAGCTCGGCCGAGGCCAATACCGGCGACAGCAGCAACAGCAATAGCCAGGCACGCACTGCGAGCATGGGTGGTGGTCCATCCGAAATGATCAGTTCTAGTGATAGCAGGCACGAGGCCACTCGTCACTGTCTCATATCTGAGACAGTCAATCGGGCGTTACACACTTGCCAGCCGCACGGCGACAGAAACGTCGGCCCAGAGCGGCTTCGGGTAAACTTCAGCGGTTTCCGCGCAGCGCTGGCTGCGTCAGCGATTCACCTGAGGACATTTCGTGTTGCAAACCGACGTACTGATCATCGGCGCAGGCGCCGCCGGGCTGATGTGTGCTGCCACTGCCGCAGCCCGTGGCCGCAGCGTGCTGGTGTTCGACCATGCCAACAAGGCCGGAAAGAAAATCCTCATGTCCGGTGGTGGCCGCTGCAACTTCACCAACCTGTACTGTGAGCCGAACAACTTCCTTTCCGGCAACCCGCACTTCTGCAAGTCCGCCCTGGCACGCTTCACCCAGTGGGACTTCATCGGCCTGGTGGCCAAGCACGGCGTGCCTTACCACGAGAAGAAGCTTGGCCAGCTGTTTTGCGACAACAAATCCAGCGACATCCTCGAACTGCTGCTGGCCGAATGCGCCGAGGCTGGCGCACAGATTCGCCTGAGTACGGCGGTACACAGTATCGAAAAGACCGAAGGCGGCTTCCTTCTGCAAAGCGACCTCGGCGAAGTGGTCTGCCAGTCACTGGTGATCGCCAGCGGCGGGCTGTCGATTCCGACCCTCGGCGCCACTGGCTTCGGTTATCAGGTGGCCAGGCAATTCGGCCACGATTTGCTGCCGACCCGCGCCGGGCTGGTACCTTTCACCCTCACCGACCCGCAGCTCAAGACGCTGTGCACGGAGCTTTCCGGCACCTCGGTGGAGGACTGCCGGGTGAGCTGCAATGGGCAGAGTTTCGTCGAAAACATCCTCTTCACCCACCGTGGCCTGTCCGGCCCGGCGATCCTGCAGATATCCTCTTACTGGCAGCCGGGCGATACCGTGCATATCGACCTGCTGCCGCATATCGATCTGCCCGAATGGCTGGCCACCCAGCAGCGCGAGCGTGGCAACAGCGAGCTGAAAACCCTGCTGGCCGAGCTGTTCACCAAAAAGATGGCGACCCTGCTGGTCGACAGCTGGTTCACCAACAAACCGCTCAAGCAGTACACGCCCGGCGAGCTCAAGACGATTGCCGAGCGCCTGTCCGACTGGCAATTGGTACCGGCTGGCACCGAAGGCTACCGCACTGCAGAAGTGACCCTGGGCGGGGTGAATACCGACGAGGTGTCATCCAAGACGCTGGAATCGCTCAAGGTGCCTGGCCTGTATTTCATCGGCGAAGTGCTCGACGTCACCGGCCACCTGGGCGGCTTCAACTTCCAGTGGGCCTGGGCGTCGGGCTACGCCGCCGCGCAATACGTCTGAGGCTGAAATATTGCGCCCCAATCGACGGCGCAGCGGGAACTGCCGATGCAGCGCAGACTCTGCTATGAACGGCAGACTCGAAGCTACGCATAACAGGGACGGTACCGCCTCATGACGTTCGAACAAGGCCTGATTTTCGTCATTCTCGTTGCCAGCATGGGCTTGTTCATCTGGGGTCGCTGGCGCCATGACGTGGTAGCGCTGGGTGCGCTGCTGGCCTGTGTAATCGTTGGCCTGGTGCCCGAGCGAGAAGCCTTTGCAGGCTTCGGTCACCCAGCGGTGATCACCGTCGCCTGCGTGCTGGTACTCAGCCATGGTTTGCAGCGCACGGGGGCAGTCAGCCGACTGGCCCAACGTCTGCTGCCCAGCGGCGCAGGCGTGCTGCTTTCCATCGCCGCATTGACCGGCCTGGGCGCGCTGCTCTCGGCATTCATGAACAACGTCGGCGCCCTCGCCCTGCTGATGCCGATCGCCCTGCAGATTTCTGCACGCCTGGAACTGCCGCCGGGGCGCGTGCTGATGCCACTGGCCTTCGGCACCATCCTCGGCGGCATGACCACGCTGATCGGTACACCGCCGAACCTGATCGTCTCCAGTTTTCGCGCCCAGAATGGCAGCGGTCCCTTCGCCATGTTCGATTTCAGCCCGGTCGGTGTCGCCGTGGCAGTGGCCGGCGTGCTGTTCATCACCCTGCTCGGCTGGCGCCTGGTGCCCAAGCGCGAAGTAGGTAACGCCGCCAGCTTCGACACTGGCCATTACCTGACCGAGGCGCGAGTCAAGGAAGGCGGCAAGGCCCAGGGCAAGACCCTGCGCGAGATCGAACAGTTGCTCGACGAGGCCGACGCCCAGGTGGTGGCCATGGTGCGCAACAAGCTGCGCCTGACTGCGCCCAACCCTCGGCGCGTACTGCAGGCCGACGACGTACTGGTGATCGAAGCGGAACCGGAGGAGCTGGGCGAGGTGCTCGGCCAGCTGGACCTGTTGCTGGAGGCCGAGCGCGAAGCCGAGGAAGCCGAGCAGCAGCAGGCCAAGGACGGCGAAGCAGACAAGAAAGCCAGCAACGGCGAAGACCGTGCCATGCAGGAACTGCTGGTCAAGCCCGACTCATCACTGATTGGCCGTTCTGCCAGCAGCACACGTTTGCGCAGCCGCTATTCCATCAACCTGCTGGCCATTTCCAGGCAGAGCCATCGCTCGATCAAGCGTCTGCGCTCGACCCTGATCCAGGGCGGTGACGTGTTGCTGATGCAGGGCAGCGCCGAGGATATCGGCGAGTTCGCCAGCGACTATGACTGCGTACCGTTGGCCGCACGCGCCATCAACATTCCCGATCCACGACAGGCCAACCTCGCGCTCGGCATCATGCTGCTGGCCATCGCTGCCGCCGCCTTCGGCCTGCTCTCGGCTGCGATTGCCTTCGCCAGCGGTGTACTGGCCTACATGCTGCTGCGTCTGGTGCCGCTGCGCGCCGTCTACGAGTCTATCGACTGGCCGGTGATCGTGTTGCTCGGGGCTTTGATCCCGGTGGCCGGTGCGATGTCCGCGACGGGCGCAGCCGATCTGCTGGCACGCCTGCTGATGGAGAACCTGGCACAGGGCAACGCCATCATCACCCTGACCCTGTTGCTGGTGGTGACCATGACCCTGTCGGATTTCATGAACAACGCGGCGACTGCAGCGGTGATGTGCCCCATCGCGCTGAGCGCCGCCAGCCAGCTCGGCGTCAGCCCGGACTCGCTGCTGATGGCCGTGGCTATCGGCGCCTCCTGCTCGTTCCTCACGCCCATTGGCCACCAGAACAACACCCTGATCCTCAGCCCCGGTGGTTTCCGTTTTGGCGACTACTGGCGCCTGGGCCTGCCACTGGAAATCCTCGTGGTGCTGATCAGTGTGCCCATGCTGCTGTGGATCTGGCCGTTGTAATCATCCACTCAAGCGCTCGGGGTGATGCCGAGCACCACGTCGAAGCGGGCGACCTGCTCGTCGGTCTGCCCGCTCACCGGCACGAAGGGCACGACCAACAGTTCGCGCAAGCGTGAGTCGCGGATCGCGTTGAGCAGGCCATCGCGCTGATTGAGCGGTTCGCCTTGGACATAGCACTGCGTGGCGAAACGCGGCAGGCCGGGCAGGCTCACCGCCAGATGGATATGCGGGGTGCGGCCGGGATAGGGCACCGGGCGGATGGTACGAAAGCGGTAGCGTCCATCGGCCGCGGTGATGAAACGGCCATAGCCCTGGAACCCGAGATCGAGCTTCTGGCGGTCACCGCCGCGACTGTGCAGGTAGATACCGTTGGCATCCACTTGCCAGATTTCCACCCGTGCCCCCGCCAGTGGCCGACCACCCGCATCGAGGATCGAGCCGTGCAGTTGCACGCGAATCCCGCGCGCCTCTGCGGCCTGGCCGTCGACTCGCACCAGGTCGTTGTCGTTATCCAGCGGTAGTTGGTCGGGGTAGAAGGGGCCGAGCGTCTGCCGTGGCGTCAGCAGGCGCTCTGCCAGCGCCAGTGCCGGGCTGGCCAGCAACGCGCCGCCAGCTGCGAAGAGGAGATGACGACGGCTGGACATGGTCTTTTCCTCCGTAGCGCGCAACCCGGGTGGCCCTTATGACAGATGCTCCAGCACCCCGGCGGCCGATTGAAAAGGCAGTCCATGGGCCTCGGCCACGCTGCCGCAGGTGATTGCACCCCTGGCCACGTTGAGCCCATTCAGCAGATGCGGGTCGTCTTGCAAGGCGCGGCGAGTGCCCTTCTGGGCGAGCGCCACGACGAACGGCAGGGTGGCGTTGTTCAGTGCCAGGGTCGAGGTACGTGCCACCGCGCCGGGCATGTTGGCCACGCAGTAGTGCACCACATCATCGACCACATAGGTGGGCTCGGCATGGGTCGTGGCGCGGGAGGTCTCGGCGCACCCACCCTGATCGATGGCGACATCCACCAGCACTGCACCGGCCTTCATCTGCCGCACCATGTCCGCAGTGATCAGCTTGGGCGCGGCAGCTCCGGGAATCAGCACCCCGCCAATCACCAGATCGGCCGCCAGCACCTGCTCGCGCACCGCCGCGCGAGTGGAGTAGAGCGTGGTGATGCGATTGCCGTAATGGGCATCGAGCCGGCGCAGCGCGTCGACGCTCTTGTCCAGCACCGTGACATCGGCGCCCAGGCCGACCGCCATCGCCAGGGCATGACTGCCGACCACGCCGCCACCGAGAATCACCACCTTTCCCGGCGCCACGCCTGGTACGCCTCCCAGCAATACACCACGCCCGCCGCGGGCCTTTTCCAGGCAGCCGGCGCCGGCCTGGATCGACATGCGCCCGGCCACTTCCGACATCGGCGCCAGCAACGGTAGCCGGCCCTGTGCATCGGTCACCGTCTCGTAGGCGATGCAGGTGGCACCGCCGGCCATCAGCTCTTCGGTCTGTGCCCGATCCGGCGCCAGGTGCAGGTAGGTGAACAGCGTGTGGTGGGCTCGCAACCTGGCGCGTTCCACCGCCAGAGGCTCCTTGACCTTGATGATCAACTGCCCCTGCTGGAACACCTCGCACGAATTACGGGCGATCTGTGCGCCCGCCTCGAGGTAATCCTCGTCGGCGAAACCGACAGCGGCACCGGCATGGGTTTCGATCCAGACCTCATGACCGAGCGCCGTCAGCTCGGCCACCGACTGTGGCGTGAGGCCGACTCGGTACTCGTGGTTCTTGATTTCCTTGGGTACGCCGATTCGCATAACCATCTCCAACCATTGCGGGCCAACAGTTGCAGTCTAGGAAAGCGTGAGCCAGCTCACAGGAAAATCCGCGAGAAATTTCGTCCGTCCGTCACTGCCCGAACAACAGGCGCCGCGCCTCTGCGGTGAGCAAGGCCTGCGGATCGGCATTCACCTGCTCTACCAGCGCGTAGGCACGCTGTACTGCGGGGCGTGCATCGATGCGTTCGAGCCAGGCGGCCATGTTGGGGAAGTCCTCCAGTTTCTGTTGCTGCATCTTCCACAGCTTGGCCCAGGGATAGATGGCCATGTCGGCGATGGAGTAGTCGCCCGCCACGTAGTCGCGCCCGGCCAGTTGACGGTCCAGCACGCCGTAGAGACGGGCGGTTTCCTTCACATAGCGGTCGATGGCATAGGGAATCGGCTCCGGCGCGTAGCGCACGAAGTGGTGGTTCTGCCCGGCCATCGGTCCAACGCCGCCCATCTGCCAGTACAGCCACTGCAGCACCGTGAAACGCGCGCGTGTCTCGCGCGGCAGGAACTGCCCGCTCTTGTCGGCCAGGTATTCGAGAATCGCCCCGGACTCGAAAAGGGCGATGGGCTCACCGCCATCGGCCGGCGCATGATCGACGATGGCGGGAATGCGGTTGTTCGGCGCGATCTGGAGAAACTCGGGTGCGAACTGCTCGCCCTTGCCGATATGCACCGGGACGACGCGGTAGTCCAGCCCGGCTTCCTCGAGAAAGATGCTGACCTTGTGGCCGTTGGGAGTGGTCCAGTAGTACAGGTCTATCATTGGTTTTCCTCCACGTGGATCGCGGCCCGCTTGACCGGGCCGTGAGTCGCTTCATACGTCTGCAGGATGCGCGCGAACCAGGCGCCCAGCGCCGAATCGTCGGCCCAGGGTTGCGCGCCCAGGCACCAGGCCCAGAGCAGCATGCCGGCCAGCAGGTAGTCACAGCCTCCAGGGGCCTGACCGTCGAGGAAGGGCTGATCACGCAGCCACATCTCCAGCGACGCCACGCCTTCACGGAACAACCGCTCACCGCCCTGCGGATCGGCGAACGCCTCCAGACTCATGCCCAGCGCCTTCTCCCGGCTACTGCGGAAATACTCGCGGTCGGCCGGGTCGATCACCTGCCAGACCCTCGGGATCAGAGTCTTCAACAGCGGCACACGCACCATATGAAAGCTCAGGCGCTCGATCAGGCGGGCGCGCTCGGCAGCCAGCGCGTCACCGAGCAAGGGACGTTGTGGATAACGCTGATCGAGGTAGGCGAAGATCGCCAGGCTGTCATGCACCGTTTCACCTTCGTCGATCAGCACCGGCACCAGCTTCTGCCCGGAAAAAGCGATCAACTCCTTGTCGGTGAAACGTGTCGGTCGGCTCTGCCAGTCCAGCCCCTTGTGCGCCAACGCCAGACGTACGCGCCAGCAGTAAGGCGAAAACACCAGCTCAGGATCGGCACCGCATAACTCGAACAATTCCCGCATACCACCCCCATTCAAAACCAATCAGTCCAAAAATCAAGCGAACAAAAACCAGCACAGGACGACTCAGGCGCAATCCAGGCTGGCCATCACCACTGCCACGGTGGCGCGGATCGAATCCGCCGGCACCGCGGATTTCACCTGGGTACGCAAGCCACTCATCACACATTGCAGATAACTGGCGCGAGCCGCGAGGTCCTGAGCGTTGCTCAGCTCGCCGCAGGCCACGGCGCGTTCGAGCGCCTGTTCGAAGACCTGGCAGATACCTGCCGTGGCCCGTTGCAGAACCGGCACCAGCGCTGGCTCCGACAGGGAGAATTCATTGGCGACATTGACCAGCATGCAGCCACGCGGCACGCCGTCAGGGCCGTCGTCTTCGAGCACACTGAGCAATCGCTCGCGGATGAAAGCGAGCGGCGAGGTGCTGGCAGCAAGCTGTTCCAGCAACAAGGCACGACGCTGCGCTACGTAGCGGCTGAAGGCAGCGACGAACCAGGCCTGCTTGCTCGGGTAAGTCTGATACAGGCTGCTCTTGGACAGCCCGGTGGCCGCCTGCAGGTCCTGCAGCGACGCGGCTTCATAACCGCGTTGCCAGAACAGCTGCATGGCGTTTTCCAGGGCCCGGTCCGGGCAGAAGCTCTTGGGGCGTCCACGTGTCGTCATGCACGCAATTTAGAACCGATCGGTTCTAAATTCAAGCCTTGGGCTCCTTCAGATCGACGATGCCGCGCAACAACTCCACCGGTAGTGGAAAGACGATGGTCGAGCTCTTGTCACTGGCGATATTGCTCAGCGTCTGCATATAACGCAGCTGCATGGCGCCGGACTGGCGGCCGAGCATCTCGGCGGCCTGCATGAGTTTTTCCGAGGCCTGCAGCTCGCCTTCGGCGTGAATCACCTTGGCCCGCCGCTCGCGCTCGGCCTCGGCCTGCTTGGCGATGGCGCGGATCATCGACTCGTCGAGGTCGACGTGCTTGATCTCGACGTTGGCCACCTTGATGCCCCAGGCGTCGGTCTGCGCGTCGAGCACCTGCTGGATGTCGAGGTTGAGCCGCTCGCGCTCGGCGAGCATCTCGTCCAGCTCGTGCTTGCCGAGCACTGCACGCAAGGTGGTCTGCGCCAGCTGGCTGGTGGCGACGTGGTAATCCTCGACCTGGATGATCGCCTTCTGCGCGTCGAGCACGCGGAAGTAGACCACCGCGTTGACCTTGACCGAGACGTTGTCGCGGGAGATCACATCCTGGGTCGGAACGTCCAGCACGATAGTGCGCAGGTCAACCCGCACCATCTGTTGCAGCCCGGGGATGACCAGCACCAGGCCCGGCCCCTTGACCCGCCAGAAACGGCCGAGCTGGAACACCACGCCACGTTCGTATTCGCGCAGGATGCGAAACGATGAGACGAGCAGTGCCAGGACGATGATTACCAACGAAAGAAAACTCAGTTCGAAGCCCATCAGTGACCTCCTTGGGGCGGGGATTCATCCACCGCGCTGACCTGCAGATGCACGCCATCGCGCGCCGTGACTCGTACCTGCTGCCCGGGCCTTAACGCAGAGGCGCCCTGCACCTGCCAACGTTCGCCCTGCAGCGCCACCCAAGCGACGCGCGGATCGTCGTCGCGCACCGCGACTATCGCCACCAGGCTGCCGACCAGACCGCTGTCACCGGCCACCTGCTGACGCCGCCTGGCCCGAAGCGCCATACCGACTATGGCCAGGATCAGCGCGGCACTGATCAGTGCGAGGGTGAAGATCAGCGCCAGCGGGATGCCGAAGCCCGGCACGTCGGTGTCGATCAGGATCAACCCGCCGAAGACGAACGCAACCACCCCGCCGATACCGAGCACGCCGAAGCTGGGCAAGAAGGCCTCGGCGGTGATGAAGGCAATACCGAGCAGGATCAACGCGACCCCGGCGTAGTTCACCGGTAACAGCTGCAGGGCATAGAGCGCGAGCACCAGGCTGATGCCACCGAGCACACCGCCGACGCCGCTGCCGGGATTGGAGAATTCGAAGAACAGGCCGTAGACACCGATCATCATCAGGATCAGCGCCACGCTGGGGTTGGTGATCACCGCCAGCAGCCGGGTGCGCCAGTCCGGCGCATGGCTGATCAGCGTCGCACCGGCGGTGGTCAGGGTGACTTCGACGCCTGCAGCTTGCAGGGACTTGCCATCAAGCTGGCGCAGCAGATCGCTCAGGTCCCTGGCCAGATAGTCGATCACCTTCTGCTCCAGCGCCTCCTCGGCGGACAAGCTGACAGCCTCGCGCACCGCCTGTTCGGCCCACTCGGCATTGCGCCCGCGCATATTCGCCAGACCGCGGATGTAGGCGGCCGCATCGTTGACCTGCTTGGCGGTCATGGCATCAGCCGGCATCTTGTCGGCTTCGCCCTTCTTCTGCGTGTTCTCCTTGTCCTCGCCCGTCGGTTTGCTCGGCGCCCCCGGCATGCCAATGGCCACCGGCGTGGCTGCGCCGAGATTGGTGCCCGGCGCCATGGCGGCGACATGACTGGCGTAGAGGATATAGGTGCCGGCGCTGGCTGCCCTCGCGCCACCCGGGGCGACATAGCTGGCCACTGGAATCTGGCTGGCGAGAATCGCCTTGATGATGGCGCGCATGGAGCTATCCAGGCCGCCCGGCGTGTCGATTTCGATCACCACCAGTTGCGCACCTTCATCCACCGCCTTGGCCAAGCCGCGCACCAGGTAGTCGGCACTGGCCGGGCCGATCACCCCGTCCACCTGCAGCTGCACCACCGCGCCCGGCGCCGCACTCGCCCCCACCGAACCGCAGAGGATCAGGGCACACAGACACAGACGCAACCAGCCAGGAAACACGTTCGACTCCCAGGCCCCGCAGTGATACCAGGCAGCTGGCGGAGGGCCTCTGTTGAGCATAGTTCATGCCTCCAGCGGCTCCCGCGACAGGACCGGCGGATGTGCTACAGGGGATGTACGGGTGCGCCAGCAGTTGCTCGCTGTAGAAGCAGACTTATCCGCGAGACGGACGACGAAATTGCAAAAGGCACCAGGCCAAACAGATTGCCGGCAGACAGATACCCAGTGACTGGCCAGTTCCGGTAGGCTGCTCAGATCGTTTCCGACCAGACTTCCTATGCCCCGCCCTCGCCTTCGTCAATCACTGCGCCGCCTCTGGGCGCTGGACAAGTTCAGCGCCAGCCTGCGGGTATTCATCGCCCTGGCCGGAGCCCTGGCGCTATGCGGGTGGCAGGGCTGGATGCATGGGCTGATCCCACTGTTTCTCGGCATCATCGCCAGCGCCCTGACCGAGACCGACGACAGCTGGAAAGGCCGCCTCGGCGCAGTGCTGGTCACCCTGGCCTGCTTCAGCGCGGCGGCCTATGCGGTGGAATTTCTCTTTCCCTATCCCTGGCTGTTCGTCATCGCCCTGGCCTTTTCCGCCTTTTGTCTGACCATGCTCGGCGCACTCGGTGAACGCTTCGCCACCCTGGGTTCCGGCACGCTGATCCTCGCGGTGTACAGCATGATCGGCGTCGAGCAGCGCGGCGGCGTCGCCGGCCTGTGGCTGGAACCGTTGCTGCTGGTGGCTGGTGCCGCCTGGTACGGCCTGCTGTCGGTGATCTGGCATGGCCTGTTCGCCCATCAGCCGGTACAGCTCGCCCTGGCCCGACTGTTTCGCGAGCTGGGCAAGTACCTCAAGCTCAAAGCAGCGCTGTTCGAACCCGTGCGCCAGCTGGATGTGGAGCAACGCCGTCTGGAGTTGGCCCAGCAGAATGGCCGCGTAGTCTCCGCACTCAACGCGGCCAAGGAGATCATCCTGCACCGGGTCGGAGGCGGTCGCCCAGGCCCCAAGGTCAATCGTTATCTGAAGCTGTACTTCCTTGCCCAGGACATCCACGAGCGCGCCAGCTCGTCGCACTACCCTTACAACGAACTGGCCGAAGCCTTCTTCCACAGCGATGTGCTGTTTCGCTGCCAGCGCCTGCTGCGTCTGCACGGCGAAGCCTGCCAGCGCCTGGGCAGTGCCATCGAGTTGCGCCAGCCGTTCGAATACCGCGAGCTGTGCAGCCAGGCTCTGGAAGACCTGCATGCCTCCCTCGACCACCTGCACCTGCAAAGCAACCCGGCCTGGCGCCGCCTGCTGCGCTCGCTCGGCGCTCTGGCCGGCAACCTGGCCAGCCTCGACCTGCTGCTCGGCAGTGCCAGCAACCCCGACGCCCTGGCCGATGAGCAGGACAGCAGCCTGCTGGATCGCGAACCGCATTCGTTGCGCGAGGTCATCGAGCGTATCGGCCAGCAACTGACACCCACCTCGCTGCTGTTTCGCCACTCGCTGCGCCTGTCCATTGCTCTGGCTGCCGGTTATGGCCTGCTGCACCTGATTCATCCGACCCAGGGCTACTGGATTCTGCTGACCACCCTGTTCGTCTGCCAGCCGAACTACGGCGCCACGCGTCTAAAGCTGGTGCAGCGCATCGTCGGCACCCTGATTGGCTTGGGGTTAGGCTGGGCATTGATCGATCTGTTCCCCGACCCACGCATCCAGGCCCTGTTCGCCGTGGTCGCCGGCGTCGCCTTCTTCGCCACACGCAGCACGCGCTACACCCTGGCCACGGCGGCGATCACCCTGCTGGTGCTGTTCTGCTTCAACCAGATCGGCGATGGCTATGGCCTGTTCCTGCCGCGCCTGGTCGACACCCTGCTCGGCGGCATGCTGGCCGGGCTGGCGGTGTTCCTGATCCTGCCGGACTGGCAGGGCCGTCGCCTGGGGCGCATGTTGGCCAGCACGCTGAGCTGCAACAGCGCCTATCTGCGGCAGATCATCGCCCAGTACGCACACGGCAAGCGTGACGACCTCGGCTACCGCCTGGCTCGACGTAACGCGCACAACGCCGATGCAGCTCTGTCCACCACACTCGGCAACATGCTGATGGAGCCAGGGTACTTCCGTAAGGACGCCGACCTCGGTTTTCGCTTCCTGGTGCTGTCGCACACCCTGCTCAGTTACCTCTCCGGGCTCGGCGCCCATCGTGGCGAGCAGTTGCCGCAGACGGCCCAGGCACAATTACTGGAACAGGCCGAAGCGCTGGCGAGCAGCCTCGATGAAATCGCCACCGGCCTGCGCGGCGAGCAGCCGTTAGCCATTCACAGCGACGAGGAACAGGCACTGGCGCAGAGCCTGGAGCAGATCGCCGACGACGTCGACGAGCGCCAGCGCCTGGTGCAGACGCAACTGGCGCTGATCTGCCGCCAGCTCGCGCCCCTGCGCACGCTGGCCGCGCATCTGCAGAAGGATCGCCACTAGCAGGCTCACGGGGCTTTCTGCCACTATCTGACGACGCCTAGTTCCCAGGCCTTGCCCATGCCAGCCAACCGACACACCACCCTCACCTACCTGGCCTCGCTGCCGGGTCTGCTGCTGGTGTGCAGCCTGCTGTTGGCGTGCCAGGTCACTCTCGCCAGCACGCGCCTGGACGACAGCAGCGCAGCACAGGATCTCTATGGACGGGTCGACTTTCTCGTCGATCCCCAGAGCGCGCTGAGCCTGGACGACGTTCGCGCTGTCGATGCCCCTTTCCAACCCTCGTTGAACCGCCGTGACCTCAACTTCGGCTACGTGCCGGGAGTGATCTGGCTGCGCCTGGCGCTGCAATCGGATGCCCAGCAAACACGCGTCTGGCGCCTGGAGCTGAATTACGCCTCGCTGGACGAGGTGCGCCTGTACGACATCGGCGCCGATGGCGTGCGCGAGTCGCGCAGCGGCGACACCGTGCCCTACGCGCAGCGCAGCGTCGGCCATCGCAACCCGGTATTCGAGATCGCGCTGCAGCCCGGCGAGCAACGCACGCTGTACCTGCGCGTCGACTCGCGCGGCAGCATGACCCTCAGCGGCACCCTGATGCCTGCGCGCGATTTCGAGCAGCACAGTCAGAATGGTTATCTGGTGCATGCCATCTACTTCGGCGTGCTGATCGCACTGGGGCTGTACAACCTGCTGCTGTTTCTCGCCCTGCGCGAACGGCCTTTCCTCAACTATGTGCTGTTCATGTTCGCCTTCGCCCTCAGCGTGCTCTCGCTCAATGGTCTTGGCGCGCAGTATTTGTGGTCCGAAGCTGCGCCCTGGAGCAACCGCATGCTGCCGGTCAGCCTGACGTCGGCGGCGCTGCTGTCGGTGGTTTTTGCGCGCAGCTTTCTCGATACCCGCCAGTGGCTGCCGCGCTGGGACAAGGGCCTGCTGATGCTGTCCATCGCCATCGGCGTGGCCGTCTTGGCCAGTGTGCTGCTGCCGCTGCAGCGCGCGCTGCAGCTGATGTCGCTGACCGGCCTGATCGCCACCCTGACACTACTGCTCACCAGCTTCGTCTGCGTTGGCTACCGGGTGCCCGGCGCTCGCCTGTTCGCTCTGGCCTGGCTGATGCTGCTGACCGGCGCGGTGCTGCTGGCGTTGCGCAACTTCGCCCTGATCCCGTCGAATTTCCTTACCCTGTACGCCATGCAGATCGGCTCGGGGCTTGAGATGATCCTGTTGTCCTTTGCCCTGGCAGCACGTTTCAACGAACTCAAGCGCCAGCGCGAGGCCGCGCTGCAGCTCAACGAACAGATCCTCGCCAAGCGCGTCACCGAACGCACCCAGGCCCTGGAACAGGCCAATCAGCGCCTCAGTGAGCTGGCCCTGCAGGACCCACTGACCGGCCTGGCCAACCGTACCGCCCTGCAGCAACACCTGGAGCAGGCACTGGCGCGCAGCCTGCGGCGCAACGAACTACTGGCCGTGATGCTGATCGACCTGGACGGTTTCAAGCCGATCAACGACCAGCACGGCCATGGCTATGGCGACCTGGTACTGGCCGAAATAGCGCGGCGCCTGCGGCAGTACGTGCGCGATACCGATCTGCCTGCCCGCCTCGGCGGTGACGAGTTCGTGGTGATCTGCGAGAGCGTGCAATCAGCCGAACATGCGCATGACCTGGCCAAGCGCCTGCTGGAAGGACTGGACACGCCGATGCACCTGGAAGATCGTGCCGTGCGCGTCGGTGCCAGCATCGGCATCGCCCTGAGCTGCGGCGCCGACGATGCCACCATGCTGATTCGCCTGGCCGATGCCGCCATGTACCGCGCCAAGGCCAAAGGTCGCAACCGCGTTCAACTGGCCACCCAATAGCTTTGAAGAGGGGCCGCCGTCCCTTTCACCAACCCGAATCCGAAACGCACCATGGACAAGAATCTGCTGCTGCAAGACGTGCTCACCCATCTGCAGACCGACCTCGAACAGGCCAGCCTCGCCGCCCTCAGCGCCCACGAAGCGGCTACCCACGAAGAGAACGTCGCCGAGAACAAGTACGACACCCTGGGCCTGGAGGCCGCCTACCTGGCCAGTGGTCAGGCGCGCCGCGTCGAAGAACTGCGCCAGACCCTGATCACCTGGCGCCAGTTGCGCCCGCGCCCCTTCGATATCGAGCAGGGTATCCAGCTCGGCGCACTGGTGCAGCTTGCGGCCGAGGATGGCCACGAACAATGGCTGTTCCTTGGCCCACCAGGCGCCAGTATGAAACTGCAACTGGCCAACCAGACCATCCAGGTGCTCGGCCATACCGCACCGCTCGGTAGGTTGCTGCTCGGCAAGAAGCCCGGCGACGAGATAAGCCTGCCAGTAGGGAACCGCCAGCAGGTTTTCGAGGTGCTGGCAGCCACGTAAGAGGAACTATCTGGGCTAGGGTTGGTAATGAGCGATGAACACCACGCCTTGCGAGAGCCCATACCATGGAAAATCCAATCCACAGCTTGCCAGCCCTGTTCAAGCAGCTCGGTCTGCCCGACGACGCCGCCAGCATCAGCGCCTTCATCAGTACCCATTCGCCGCTGCCAGCTGCTTGTTCGCTGGCCGACGCCCCGTTCTGGAGCCCGGCGCAGGCTGCGCTGCTGCGCGAGGAAATCCTCGAAGACGCCGACTGGGCAGAGGTAGTCGACCAGCTCAACGTGCGCCTGCATAGCTAAGACGTCCAGGGTGCGCCACCGGTGCGCACGGCGCACCCTATGATCGAGCCAGCCGCGCCCTGTGGCTCAGCCTGTGCCGGTCATTTCGCGCCAGGTCAGGTACATGCGCAGGTCGAACTCGATCTGCGCATAGCCTGGCAACATGTGATCGCACAGCTTGTAGAAAGCCTTGTTGTGATCGGCCTCCTTCAGGTGCGCGAGCTCATGCACCACGATCATCTGCAAGAAGGCCGGCGCCGCATCGCGAAACAGCGAGGCGACGCGAATCTCCTTCTTCGCCTTGAGCTTGCCGCCCTGCACCCGCGAGATCGCCGTGTGCAGGCCCAGGGCGCGGTGCGTGAGGTCGAGGCGATTGTCGTAGAGCACCTTGTCGATGGCCGGCGCATTCTTCAGGTGTTCCTGCTTGAGCGCCATCACGTAGCCGTAGAGCGCCTTGTCGCTCTGCACCTCATGCCGGCCCGGATAGCGCTGCGCCAGGTAGTCGCCCAACCGGTCATCGGCGATCAGTTGGCGAACCTGCTGCTGCAAGGCAACCGGATAACCCTGTAGATACTTCAACGATACGATTCCACATACATCAGGACCGCCAGTGTAACGGATGCCGCATTACTCGCTGGGCACCACACGCAGTAGGCGCCCCTCTGGGTTATCGGTGAGCAGATAAAGCGCGCCGTCCGGCCCGCTGCGCACATCGCGAATGCGCTCGCCCAGCTCCTCAAAGAGGATTTCCTCACCGGCCAGCATGCCGTCGCGCACGCGAATGCGTCGTACGCTGCGCTCGGCCAGGGTGGCGGCGAACAAGTCGCCCTGCCACTCGGGGAAACGCTCACCGCGATACAGGGTCAGGCTCGACGGCGCCACCGAGGGCGTCCAGTGCAGCAATGGCGAGGTCAACCCCGGCAGCTCGGTGTAGGGGCTCACGCGCGCACCGGTGTAATCGATACCGAAGGTCGCCAGCGGCCAGCCGTAGTTGTTGCCGGCCTCGATCAGGTTGAGCTCGTCCCCTCCGCGCGGGCCGTGCTCGTGGCTATACAGCCGGTTGTGCTCGGCGTCGTAGAAGATGCCCTGGACGTTGCGGTGGCCGAGGCTGTAGATCTCCGGCGCAGCGCCTTCCTGCCCCACCAGCGGGTTGTCCTGCGGCACGCTGCCGTCGCGGTTCAGGCGCACGATCTTGCCCAGGTGGTTGGCCGGGTTCTGCGCCTGCTCGCGCCAGTCGAAGCCGTCGCCCAGCGTCAGCACCAGGGTCTTGTCGGCGAGAAAGGCGATACGCCCGCCGTAATGCGCGGCGCCAGCCTTGAGCGGCTGGGCGGTGAACAACACTTCGAAGTCGTGCAGCTCGTCATCCACCAGGCGGGCGCGAGCCAGACGCGTGTTGTTGGCCTCCAGCGAGCCGTGCGCATAGGTCAGGTACAGCCAGCGGTTGTCACTGTAGTCGGGATCCAGCGCCACTTCCATCAACCCGGCCTGGGCAGCGATGAAGGCTTCGGGCAAACCCGCCACCGGCTCGGGATCGACACTGCCGTCGGCTTCGATGATGCGCAGCCGCCCGACACGTTCGGTAACCAGCATGCGACCGTCCGGCAGGAAAGCCACGGCCCAGGGGTTCTCCAGGCCTTCGCTGAAGATTTCGACACGGTAGTCCTGGGCCAGCAGCGGCGTGCTGACGAACAGGGCGCCGAGCATCAGCGCGCGGGTGCTTCTCAACATGGGCAACGCCTTGTCACAGAGAATCGGAGGAAGTCGGCTGCGTCCGGTAGCGCACTTGTCGGCCGAGCAGGCCGAACAGCAGCGCACCGACGCTACCGCAGGCCATCAGCCCGAGCGTGCCGAAAGGGCTGCGGTCAGCGGCAATCAGAGTCGGCATCGGCGCCAGCGCATTGGCCAGTGCCAGTGCCGTCCAGATGGCTGCAGCACCGGCCAGCACGAAGATCAGCCACCGCAGCGGCGGCATGCGCCGCGCCAGCCAGTTAGCCAGCGGCAGGGCGATGAGAAACCCCAGGGTACTGAGCAGAGCGAAGGTCGGGGCGAAGCCGAGTAGATCGAGGCAGGTGGTGCCGACGCGCACATCCAGCGGCATCGGCGCGCCGAGCGCCTGCAGCGCGGCGAGATTGGTCTGGGTCTGGAAGATCGAGGCGAGCAGCGAGGCCAGCAACACGGCAAGAAGGAAAGCGAGCAACAGACGTGGCTTGCTGGACATGGGTGGCAGGTTCCCGGAACGACAGTGCAGGGATTATGGCGTACCCCATCAGCCGTTATGCCCTGGGTGTTTTACAGGGTTTTACCTGCACCGAGCCGAGCGCAGCACGACAGGATTCCAGAGTGAATCGAAACGCCACCGATCACAACCTTATATTGACGCCAACAATGCGACGTACGGCCCTCTCGCTTTCCCACCGGCGGCCGTTACAACGCCTGCCACGAGCGCACTCGCTGCTCGCGACAGGCAGCCCTGCCGCCCTTCTAGCTCGCGCGTCACCGGCTGGAACGCCAAGTAAGCCGTTACTGACTCCTGGATGAGATGTGCCACCGACTGAAGTTTCCGTTTTTCAGGAGCGTTGAACATGATCGAACTCGCCATGTGGAATCTCAGCATTCCAGTCGGCGTCCCGGCGACTACCATCGAAACCCGCGTGCTGGCCGGTGGATATCAGGATCACTATTTCCAGTCCAAAGATGGCGCCATCTTCTTCTGGTCACCGGTCAACGGCACCACCACCGAGAGCGCCAAGTACCCCCGCAGCGAGCTACGCGAGACCTACGCCGACGGCAGCCTGCGCAACTGGACTTATCCGGGAGCCGACCATTTCCTGCGCGCCGCGCTGAGCGTTAGCCAGGTGCCGTCGACCGGCAAGATCGTCATCGGTCAGATCCACGCCTACAAGAGCTCGATGCCGCTGCTCAAGCTGGAATACCAGTACAAGACCAACACCGCCAGCGGCAATATCGTCGCCAAGGTACGCCTGAGCCCCGAGGCCGAGATTCAGACCGTTACCCTGGCTACTGACATTGCCCTGAGCCAGCGCTTCACCTATGTGGTTCACCTGACACCCAAAGGCACGCTGGTAATCAATCTCAACGCCAGCAAATGGAGCACTCGACTTCACTCGAGCTGGGCTCAGAAGCCGCTGTATTTCAAGGCCGGCGTTTACACCCAGGACAACACTGGCTACGAGACCGAGGCGGGAGCCGCGCGCTTCGACAAGCTGCTTATCGAGCACCGCGCCCTGCTCAGCGCAGCACCCTGAAGCCCGAACGCCAGGCATGAAAAAGCCGCGATGCTTGCGCAGTCGCGGCTTTCGGCTGAACCAGGCGGCGGGCTTGCGCCCGCACAGGCTCAGTTGACCTTGGCGTTCAACTCGCCGCTGGCGTAGCGCTGGAACATGCCTTCCAGGGAGATCGGCTTGATCTTGGAGGCGTTGCCGGCGGTGCCGAAGGCTTCGTAGCGGGCGATGCAGATGTCGCGCATGGCGACAATGGTCTTGGCGAAGAACTTGCGCGGGTCGAACTCGCTCGGGTGCTCGGCCATCATGCGGCGGATGGCGCCCGTGGAAGCCAGACGCAGGTCGGTGTCGATGTTGACCTTGCGCACGCCGTGCTTGATGCCTTCGACGATTTCTTCGACCGGCACACCGTAGGTTTCCTTGATGTCGCCGCCGAATTCGTTGATCACCTTCAGCCATTCCTGCGGAACGGAGGAGGAACCGTGCATCACCAGGTGGGTGTTGGGGATGCGCTTGTGGATTTCCTTGATGCGCTCGATGGAGAGCACGTCGCCGGTTGGCGGCTTGGTGAACTTGTAGGCGCCGTGACTGGTGCCGATGGCGATGGCCAGGGCATCGACCTGGGTAGCCTTGACGAAAGCGGCGGCTTCTTCCGGGTCAGTCAGCAGTTGGCTGTGATCCAGCACGCCCTCGGCGCCGACGCCGTCTTCTTCACCGGCCATACCGGTTTCCAGGCTACCCAGGCAGCCCAGTTCGCCTTCCACGGACACGCCACAGGCGTGGGCGAACGCAACGGTCTGCTGGGTCACACGCACGTTGTAGTCGTAGTCGGCCGGAGTCTTGCCGTCTTCCTTGAGCGAGCCGTCCATCATCACCGAGGAAAAACCCAGCTGGATGGAGCGCTGGCAGACATCAGGGCTGGTGCCGTGATCCTGGTGCATGCACACCGGGATGTGCGGGAACTCCTCGATGGCAGCCAGGATCAGGTGGCGCAGGAAAGGCGCGCCTGCGTACTTGCGGGCACCAGCGGAGGCCTGGACGATGACCGGCGAATCGGTCTTGTCGGCGGCTTCCATGATGGCGCGCATCTGCTCGAGGTTGTTGACGTTGAAGGCCGGCACGCCGTAGCCGAATTCGGCGGCGTGGTCGAGCATCTGGCGCATGCTGATAAGTGCCATGGTGTTTCTGTCTCCCGGTTTGGAGGTCGTTAATCGTGCAAGCCTGCCGCAGGGGCAGGCGTTGTTCAAGTTTCCTGAAGCTCGGGCATGCCCGCAGTTCTCGCCTCGGCGTCGCCGAGGATGTTACGGGGCCTTGCAGCCGCGGCCTATCAGGTCATCGGTCGCCGTCCAGTAGACCAGGCCTTCCTCACCCTTGGTGTGGAAGGACAAACGCCCGTCACTGTACAGGGCGCCAGATCCTGCCGGCTCCTGAGTCAGACGGTAAACGATGTCGTCACCGCCCAGGCGCAGATCCACCTGGTCGACGCTGTCGTTGGCGAAGCGCCACAGTACTTCGGTCTGGCTGTCGCATACCCAACGATTCCATTGATCCGGTGCCTCTGGCTGACTGCTGCAGGCCACAAGCAGCAGGGTGGCGGCAGCAAGCCCCACCAGTCTGATTCCGATCATTGCCTCTCCTCGTCAGCAACGCTGTTCCGGTGTCGAACCCGTGGGCTGACCACTGCTCTGCTCGACACGCTGATCATCCTGAGTGGTTGGAGTTTCGATCTGCGCCGGGCTGAACACCTCGCAGGCCGCTTCTCGACCACCGCCAGCGCAACCCGCCAGCAATATACCCATGACACTCAAGACGGCTAACTTGCCCATGACATGACTCCTTGTTCGATGATCCGGTTTTCTACAGACCACCCGTTCACGTCAGGGTTTAATCCGCGGCGGGTGAAGGACGCCCCTTCACCCTAGCCGGTGTTTATTGCGCGCGTTGCTCCAGCACTTCCACAGCTGGCAGCACCTTGCCTTCGACGAACTCGAGGAACGCGCCGCCGCCAGTGGAAATGTAGGAGATCTTGTCGGCTACGCCATATTTGTCGATGGCTGCCAGGGTGTCGCCACCGCCAGCGATGGAGAACGCAGGACTTTCGGCGATGGCCAGGGCCAGGGCCTTGGTGCCGTTGCCGAACTGATCGAACTCGAACACACCGACCGGGCCGTTCCACAGGATGGTCTGCGAAGCCTTGAGCATCTCGGCGAACATCACCGCAGTCTGCGGGCCGATGTCGAGGATCATGTCGTCTTCAGCCACATCCTTGACCGCCTTGACGGTGGCTTCGGCATCCTCGGCGAAGGCCTTGGCGACCACCACGTCGACCGGCAGCGGTACGCTGACCTTGGCCGCAATGGCCTTGGCGGTGTCGACCAGATCGGCCTCGTACAACGATTTGCCTACCGGCAGGCCGGCAGCAGCGAGGAAGGTGTTGGCGATGCCGCCGCCGACGATCAGCGAGTCGCAGATATCGGCCAGGGAGTTGAGCACGTCCAGCTTGGTCGACACCTTGGAGCCGGCGACGATGGCCAGCATCGGTCGGGCCGGTTTGTCCAGGGCCTGGCCCAGGGCGTCCAGCTCGGCAGCCAGCAGCGGGCCGGCGCAGGCGACCTTGGCGAACTTGGCCACACCGTGGGTCGAGCCCTGAGCGCGGTGAGCAGTACCGAAGGCGTCCATCACGAACACGTCGCACAGGGCAGCGTACTGCTGGGCCAGCTCGTCGGTGTTCTTCTTCTCGCCCTTGTTGAAGCGTACGTTCTCCAGCAGCACCAGCTCGCCGGCCTTGACCTCGACACCGCCGAGATAGTCCTTGACCAGCGGCACGTCGCGGCCGAGCGCCTTGCTCAGGTAGGCGGCGACCGGTGCCAGGCTGTCTTCTTCGCTGTAGATGCCCTCTTCCGGGCGCCCCAGGTGCGAGCAGACCAGCACGGCAGCGCCCTTCTCCAGCGCCAGCTTGATGGTCGGCAAGGAGGCGAGGATGCGCGCGTCGCTCTTGACCACACCGTCCTTCACCGGGACGTTGAGGTCTTCGCGGATCAACACGCGCTTACCGGCGAGGTCGAGGTCGGTCATCTTCAGAACGGTCATGGATCAGTCCTTCACAAAGGCTGGTTGTACGGAGGAAGTGGATGCAGCGAGAAAATGTTCGGCGACATCGAGCATGCGGTTGGCAAACCCCCACTCGTTGTCGAACCAGGCCAGCAGGTTGACCAGGCGCGGGCCGGACACACGGGTCTGGCTGCCGTCGACGATGGCCGAATGCGGGTCGTGGTTGAAATCGCAGCTGGCGTGCGGCAGTTCGGTGTAGGCCAGCAGCCCCTTTAGCGGGCCACTTTCCGCCGCCTGGCGCAGCACGCGGTTGATCTCTTCTGCAGACGTATCGCGCGCGGTCTGCAGGGTGATGTCCAGACAGGAGACGTTGACCGTCGGCACACGGATGGCCTTGGCCTGGATACGCCCAGCCAGCTCCGGCAGCAAGCGCTCTATGCCACGCGCCAGGCCGGTGGACACCGGGATCACCGACTGAAAGGCCGAGCGCGTGCGGCGCAGGTCTTCGTGGTGGTAGGCATCGATCACCGGTTGGTCGTTCATCGCCGAGTGGATGGTGGTAATGGAGACGTACTCCAGACCCACCACCTCATCGAGAAGTTTCAGCAACGGCACACCGCAGTTGGTGGTGCAGGATGCATTCGATACCAGTCGCTCGGCGCCGCTCAGGCACTGCTGATTGACTCCGTAGACCACGGTGGCATCGATATCCGCCTCGCTGGCCATCGGCTGCGACAGCAGTACGCGCGGCGCGCCGGCGTCGATGAAGCGTTGCGCCTGGTCACGGGTGACGTACTGGCCGGAGCACTCCAGCAGCAGATCGATATCCAACGCCGCCCAGTCGATGGCCTCGGGCTCGCTCTGGCGCAGCACCTTCACGCAATCGCCGTTGATGTGCAGACAGTCTCCATCGACCTTCACCTCGCCGGGAAAGCGCCCGTGGGTGGAGTCGAAGCGGGTCAGGTATTCGATGCTGGCCTGATCGGCCAGGTCGTTCAGCGCGACGATTTCCAGACTCGCCGAATTGCCACGCTCATGCAGCGCGCGCAGCACGCAACGGCCGATGCGGCCATAACCGTTGAGGGCGACACGATAGGGACGATTGGACATAGGATATCTCGGATGAACGTAGGGTGGATCGCGCTTTATTGATCCACCGGGCGGTGTAACGGTGGATCAACAGAACGTCAGCTACGCGCCCTGATCCACCGCTACAGCGTCGTTCTCGCTCAGGCGTCCAGCAGTTCTTCGGCAGTGGCGACGATGTTGTCGACAGTGAAGCCGAAGTGCTCGAACAGTGCGGGAGCCGGGGCCGACTCACCGAAGCTGGTCATGCCGATGATGCGACCTTCCAGGCCCACGTACTTGTACCAGTAGTCGGCGTGCGAGGCCTCGATGGCGATGCGCGCACTTACCTGCAGCGGCAGCACGTCCTGCTTGTAGCCGGCGTCCTGAGCGTCGAACACGCTGGTGGAGGGCATCGACACCACGCGCACCTTGCGGCCGGCGGCGGTCAGCTTGTCGTAGGCCGCCACGGCCAGACCGACTTCCGAACCGGTGGCGATCAGAATCAGCTCCGGCTCGCCGCCGCTGTCTTTCAGTACGTAGCCACCGCGAGCGACATCGGCCAGTTGCTGGGCGTCGCGTGCTTGGTGCGGCAGATTCTGGCGGCTGAACACCAGGGCGCTCGGGCCGTCGGCGCGCTCGATGGCGTACTTCCAGGCCACGGCGGACTCCACGGCATCGGCCGGGCGCCAGGTATCGAGGTTTGGCGTGCCACGCAGGCTGGCCAGTTGCTCGATCGGCTGGTGGGTCGGGCCATCTTCGCCAAGGCCGATGGAGTCGTGGGTGAACACGTACAGCACACGCTTCTTCATCAGCGCGGACATGCGCACGGCGTTGCGCGCATATTCCATGAAGATCAGGAAGGTCGCACCGTAAGGCACGAAACCGCCATGCAGGGCGATACCGTTCATGATGGCGCTCATGCCGAACTCGCGAACGCCGTAGAACATGTAGTTGCCGGACGCATCTTCGGCAGATACGCCCTTGCAGCCCTTCCACAGGGTCAGGTTGGAGCCGGCCAGGTCGGCCGAACCGCCGAGAAATTCCGGCAGCAGCGGGCCGAAGGCATTCAGCGCGTTCTGGCTGGCCTTGCGGCTGGCGATGGTCTCGCCCTTCTCGGCGACGTCCTTGATGTAGGCCGCGGCCTTCTCGGCAAAATCGGCCGGCAGTTCACCGGCAATGCGGCGCTTGAACTCGGCGGCCAGTTCAGGATGGGCAGCGGCGTAGGCGGCAAACTTATCGTTCCAGGCGGCTTCGGCGGCAGCACCAGCGGCCTTGGCGTCCCACTCGGCATAGATCTCGGCCGGGATTTCGAACGGGCCATGGTTCCAGCCCAGCGCGGCGCGGGTCAGGGCGATTTCGTCGTTGCCCAGCGGGGCACCGTGGCACTCTTCCTTGCCCTGCTTGTTCGGCGAACCGAAGCCGATGGTGGTCTTGCAGCAGATCAGGGTCGGCTGGTCCACGCTCTTGCGCGCGGTCTCGATGGCCATCTTGATCTCTTCGGCGTCATGGCCGTCGACGTTGCGGATCACCTGCCAGCCGTAGGCTTCGAAGCGCTTTGGCGTGTCGTCGGTGAACCAGCCCTCGACTTCACCGTCGATGGAGATGCCGTTGTCGTCGTAGAAGGCGATCAGCTTGCCCAGGCCCAGGGTACCGGCCAGCGAGCAGACTTCGTGGCTGATGCCTTCCATCATGCAGCCGTCACCGAGAAACACGTAGGTGTTGTGGTCGACGATGTTGTGACCTTCGCGGTTGAACTGCGCGCCCAGCACCTTCTCGGCGATGGCGAAGCCGACGGCGTTGGCAATGCCCTGGCCGAGCGGGCCGGTGGTGGTCTCGACACCCGGGGTGTAACCGTATTCCGGGTGGCCCGGGGTACGACTGTGCAGCTGGCGGAACTGCTTGAGGTCTTCGATGCCGAGGTCGTAGCCAGTCAGGTGCAGCAGCGAATAGATCAGCATCGAGCCATGACCGTTGGACAGCACGAAGCGGTCACGATCAGCGAAGTTCGGGTTGCTCGGGTTGTGCTTGAGGTAGTCGCGCCACAGCACTTCGGCGATGTCCGCCATACCCATGGGGGCACCGGGGTGGCCGCTGTTGGCTTTCTGCACGGCATCCATGCTCAGGGCACGAATGGCATTGGCTCGCTCACGACGGCTGGGCATCGCTGAATCTCCTACGGGGGCTGCTTCTGAATGAAGGGGGCGAAAAAAGACGCCTATTTTCGCCCAGCCGACCCCCATGGGGCAATGACAGATGGTCGTAGAGACCAAATCAGCCCGCCTGTTCGCTCAGAACGCTCACCGCCGGGCTGCCCGGCCCACCCAGGCAGGGCGCCTGAAACAACTCGCCATGCCAGACGCCGGCGAGCGTGCGACTGAACACCAGCGTCCAGACCGCCGCCAGTTGCACCGCCAGCAGCAGACCGATGAAGGCGAACAGGCTCAAACCGGTCGCGGCCTGCAGCTCGAAGGTGGCCAGGGCGAATACACCCAGCGGAAAGGTAAAACCCCACCAGCCGAGGTTGAACGGCATGTTGTCGCGAATGTAGTGACGGGTGAACAGCGTAGCGATCACCAGCCACCACAGCCCAGCGCCCCACAAGGCCAGGCCGCCGATCAGACCGAGATCCCGCGCCAGCTCGGCGGCGCTGACCAGTGGCGTACCGGCAAAAGCCAGCGGCGCCGCCTGCCCCATGCTCAGAAGCCCCAGACAACCGGTAGCCAGCGGCCCCAGCGGCAGCCAGCTGGTGGCGGCGAAATCGGTATCCGGCAATTTGTGCAGGGCCAGGCGCAGCAGCACCAGAGTGATCAGCGAGAACGCCAGCGACAGCGACAATCCCCAGAGCACGAAACCGGCCACCAGCAACTGTTGCGCCGCCTCGGCCGCCAGATGCGGCGCCAGCGCCCCTGCCGTGCTGGCGGCGACCTCCGGTGCGACGATAGGTAGCAGCCAGACCGCGGTGAGCTTCTCCAGCGCATGATGCTGGCGGGTGAACATCAGATAAGGAACCAACAAGGCGCCGAGCAGCGCCAGCGCCGCGTCCAGCCACCACAGTGCATGGGCCAGCACGTAGATCCCTTCGCCCCAGCGCGGCACACCGAACAGCAGCAAGCCCTTGATCAGCACCGCCAACCCCATGGGAATGGCGCCAAGGAACATCGATTGCACCGGATGCAGCAGCATCGGCCAGACGGTGTCGCGAAACAGCACCAGACGCAGCAGAAACAACAGGCTGAACAGAGCGAACAGGCCGACTGCGACAAACCACAGCCCCTCGGCGAGCATCGACATTCCCGGCAGATGCCAGGGCAGATGAGCGATCACCAGCGCCAGCACACCGGTGCCCATGGTCATGGCGAACCAGCTGGGGGTGAAATGACGAATGAAAGCCAGGGGCTCGGGTAGACGACTGAAGGGGCGCGGCATGAATCGGGTGGTCCCGTGACATGAGTGATGGCGCAAGGGTAAGAATTGGCTTGCCATATGAAAAATACATATTCAGCATTCAATCCATACTTTTCTTTTATGCATAAACCATGAATCTCCATCACCTGAAGGTTTTTCTGGCCGTGGCAGAAGCCGGCAGCATCAGCGCCGGCGCCGAACGCCTGCACATCAGTCAGCCTGCCGTAACGCGGGAAATTCGCGATCTCGAAGCCAGCCTCGACCTGCGCCTGTTCGATCGCCAGCCACGCGGCGTGCGACTGACCGAAGGCGGCCTGCGCCTGCATGACTACGCGCGACGCATTTTCGCCCTGGAGCGCGCTGCCGAACGCGATCTGCGCGACTTTGCCCAACTGGAACAGGGCGAGCTGCACCTGGGCGCCAGCGCCACGCTCGGCTCCTACCTGCTGCCGCCACTCCTCACGCGCTTCCGCGCCCTGCATCCACAGATATTCGTCAGCCTGGAAGTAAGCAACACCGACGTCGTGACCCGGCAACTGGACGAAGGCCGCATCAGCCTGGGCTTCGTCGAAGGCCCGTTCGCACAGGCCGACTACGCGCATCACCTGTTGGCACGCGATGCCCTGCTTCCGGTGGTATCGCCGCTGCACCCGCTGGCCAGGGCCGAGCGCCTTGAGGCCCGCGACCTGCAGACGTACCCGCTGTACATGCGCGAACCCGGCTCAGGTGCTCGCGCCAGCATCGAGCAGGCCTATCGCGACCACGGATTGGAGCCAGAGGCCGGCATGGCCATCGGCAGCACCGAGGCGCTCAAGCGCCTTCTCACCGACGGCAAGGGCATCGCCTGGCTGTCGCAGCGGGTGGTCGAACGTGAACTGGCCAGCGGCGAACTGCAGCGTTTGGCAGTGCAGGACCTGCAGATCGAGCGTGAACTGCATGTACTGTGGCGACTCGGCACCAGCCTGAGCCCGGCCCCCGCAGCCTTTCTGCAGTTGAGCCAGGCTCCAGGCTAGCCACGAATCCAATATCAAAACTTTTTGATATTGGTATTGCTGTATGAAAAATGACCGACTAGACTGCGCCACCATGACCCTGCGCGCACCCCAGTTGGAATTCGACCCCTGCGACGAGCTCGCCGCCCTGTGCAAGGCCGGCGGAGATCCGCTGCGCCTGAGCGTGCTGCGCACCCTGAGCAACGATTCATTTGGCGTCCTGGAACTGGCGCAGATCTTCGCCATTGGTCAGTCAGGCATGAGCCATCACCTCAAGGTCCTGGCCCAGGCCGGCCTGGTGGCCACGCGTCGTGAAGGCAATGCGATCTTCTACCGCCGCGCCCTGCCCAATAGCCGCTTGCACGCCGCCCTGCTGGACGATATCGACGAACTGCCATTGCCCGGCGATGTGCAAACGCGCATTGCCGCCGTGCATCAGCAACGCGCCACCGTCAGCCGCGACTTCTTCGCGCGCATGGCCACCAGCTTCCAGGCACAGCAGGATCTGATCGCAGGTTTGCCGCAGTACCGCGACAGCCTGCTGGCACTGCTCGACGCCCTGCATTTCGCGCCGGACGCCACGGCGCTGGAAATCGGGCCTGGCGATGGTGCCTTCCTGCCCGAACTGGCGCGGCGCTTCGCCCAGGTCACCGCACTGGACAACAGCCCGGCGATGCTCGAACTGGCCAGCCAACGCTGCGCCGCCGAGGGCCTGGATAACGTCGAGCTGAAACTGGCCGATGCGCTGCAGGACGCGCCAGTCACGGCCGATTGCGTGGTGCTGAACATGGTTCTGCACCACTTCGCCACGCCGGCCGAAGCCTTTCGCAAGCTGGCCGCCTTGGTCGCCCCCGGCGGCAGCCTGCTGCTCAGCGAACTGTGCAGCCACGACCAGAGCTGGGCGCGCGAAGCCTGCGGCGACCTGTGGCTCGGTTTCGAACAGGAAGACCTGGCGCGCTGGGCGACGGCCGCCGGCCTGACACCCGGCGAAAGCCTCTACATAGGCCTGAAAAACGGCTTTCAGATTCAATTACGGCACTTTGCCAAACCCGATGCGCACAGCGCCTTCAGCCTCCGGCAAGAAAGGAACCGATAGATGAGCGAATATTCCCTGTTTACCTCCGAGTCCGTGTCCGAAGGGCATCCGGACAAGATCGCCGACCAGATCTCCGATGCGGTGCTCGACGCCATCATCACCCAGGACAAACACGCCCGCGTGGCCGTGGAAACCCTGGTCAAGACGGGTGTGGCCATCGTTGCCGGTGAAGTCACCACCAGCGCCTGGGTCGACCTGGAGCAGATCGTTCGCGACGTGATCTGCGACATCGGCTACACCAGCTCCGACGTTGGCTTCGATGGCGCCACCTGCGGCGTGCTCAATATCATCGGCAAGCAGTCTCCGGACATCAACCAGGGCGTCGACCGCGCCAAGCCAGAAGATCAGGGTGCTGGCGACCAGGGCCTGATGTTCGGCTACGCCAGCAACGAAACCGACGTGCTGATGCCAGCGCCGATCTGCTTCTCGCACCGCCTGGTCGAGCGTCAGTCCGAAGCGCGCAAGTCCGGCCTGCTGCCATGGCTGCGCCCGGACGCCAAATCCCAGGTCACCTGCCGTTACGAGAACGGCAAAGTCGTTGCCATCGACGCAGTGGTGCTGTCCACCCAGCACAACCCGGAAGTGAAATACGACGACCTGCGCGAAGGTGTGATGGAGCTGATCGTCAAGCACGTACTGCCGGCCGAGCTGCTGCACAAGGACACCCAGTTCCACATCAACCCGACCGGCCAGTTCATCATCGGCGGCCCGGTGGGTGACTGCGGCCTGACCGGGCGCAAGATCATCGTCGACAGCTACGGCGGCATGGCCCGCCACGGCGGCGGCGCCTTCTCCGGCAAGGACCCGTCCAAGGTCGATCGCAGCGCTGCCTATGCAGGCCGCTACGTGGCCAAGAACATCGTCGCTGCCGGCCTGGCCGAGCGCTGCGAGATCCAGGTGTCCTACGCCATCGGCGTGGCCCAGCCGACCTCCATCTCGATCAACACCTTCGGCACCCACAAGATCGCCGAAGAGAAGATCATCAAACTGGTGCGTGACGTGTTCGACCTGCGCCCCTACGCCATCACCAAGATGCTCGACCTGCTGCACCCGATGTATCAGGACACCGCAGCTTACGGCCACTTCGGCCGCACGCCGCAATCCAAGATCGTCGGCGACGACAGCTTCACCACCTTTACCTGGGAACGCACCGACAAGGCTGCCGACCTGCGCGCCGCTGCCGGCCTGTAAGCCCCTGAAAATGAAAAAGCCCCGCCAGAGCGATCTGGCGGGGCTTTTTCGTGCCTGAGGGCTTATTTGCCGAACATCGAACTCAGGCCCTTGAGTGCATCCTTGGTGGCATTAAGCTGATCAGGTGCAGCAGCCTGAGTGGAGGCGTCGGATTCAGCACTGAGACGCTCACAGCCACCATCAAGCGAAGCCAGGGTTTCGCTGGCCTTGTCGTTGCCAGCCAGTGCCGCCAACTGTTTGATCTGAGCCAGACCGTCCTGATTGGCAGCCATCTGCTCCTGACATTTAGCCTGGATCGCGGCGACCTCGGCAGCATGAGCAGGCAGAACGGCGAAGGCCAGAGCGGCGAAACAGGCAACGGAAACAATACGCATCGGTGAAGACCTCTGAGGGTTGAGGCCCGGCTGTCCATGCGCCCCCGCCGGGCAAATCCATTTGTTTGGGGGTAGAAAAGGTGCGCGAATCTATCACCCACATAGCCAGGCAACAAGAAAAACCGAACAATATCCGTGGCTTAGCTGCAGAGGCTCAGCGAATACCCATACAGCCTGCTAGGCTCAGTGAATACCTTGAGCAAGGAAGCTCCGCGATGAAACGTGCCCTGCTGCTGCTACTCCTTCCACTGGTCGCCCAGGCCACCCCTTGCCCCGACTGGCCAGCCAGTCGGGGCACGTCCGAACTTGCTGCACTCAGTCAGCAGATCGCCGAGTGGGACGACGCCTACCATAATCACGGTAGCTCGCCGGTGGCCGACGAAATCTACGACCAAGCACGCGAGCGCCTGCAAACCTGGCATCAGTGCTTTGCGACTGCCCGCACGGCATTGCCAGACCCACTGGCTGGCAGCACTGGAACGATCACGCACCCGGTGCCGCAGACCGGACTGCGCAAACTGAACGAAGCGGCCGTGTTCGAATGGGTCAACAAGCGCAGCGATCTGTGGATTCAGCCCAAGGTCGACGGCGTCGCGGTCACCCTGGTCTACCGTGGCGGCGTACTGCAACAAGCCATCAGCCGTGGCGACGGGAGCCGCGGCCAGGACTGGACAGCCCGCGCGCGGCAACTGTCGGCCATTCCCGCGCGCCTGCAGAGGCCACTCGATGCCGTGCTGCAGGGCGAGCTTTACTGGCGTCTGGACAATCACGTGCAAGGCATCGACGGAGGTGCAGGCGCCCGTGGCAAGGCAGCTGGATCGATGGCGCGACAGACGCTCGATGAGCAGCAGGCCAATGCCATCGGCCTGTTCGTCTGGGATTGGCCGGACGGCCCGGCGAACATGCCCGAGCGCCTGCAAGCCCTGCAGGAGTTGGGCTTCAGCGACAGCCTGCGCTACACCCAGCCGCTCAAAAGCGCCGAGGATGCCCGCCGCTGGCGCCAGCACTGGTTCGATGAGCCGCTACCGTTCGCCAGCGACGGCGTGGTGCTACGCCAAGGCATACGGCCACCCGGAGAACGCTGGCGGGCAGAAGCGCCGCACTGGGCGGTCGCCTGGAAGTACCCGGTCAGCCAGGCACTGGCCGTGGTGCAGGCTGTGGAGTTCAACATCGGCCGCAGTGGTCGTATCACGCCGGTTCTGCGCCTGCAGCCGGTTGACCTCGACGAGCGGCGGATCAGCCGGATTGCCCTCGGCTCGCTGCAGATCTGGGAGAAACTGGACATACGCCCTGGTGATCAGGTTGCGATACGCCTGGCCGGCCTGACCATTCCGCGTCTCGACCAGGTGATCTGGCGCAGCCCGGAGCGCGCAGCAGTGTACGCACCGGACCCCAATCGATACCACGCCCTGAGTTGCTGGCGCTTCAACGACGAATGTCAGCAACAGTTCCAGGCACGCTTGAACTGGCTCGCCGGCAAGCAGGGACTGAACCTGACCGGTGTAGGACCCGGCACCTGGAGCACGCTATTGGCGGGGCAGAAACTGGATGGTCTGCTCGATTGGCTGGAACTCGATAGCGAACACCTGCAACAGCTGCCAGGTATCGGCCCACGACGCGCCTCACAGCTGCTGCAGGCCTTCGCCCAGGCCCGACAGCGCCCACTGCAACAATGGCTGCAGGCACTCGGCGCACCGTCTGGTTTCAAGCTCGGCGCGGAGGATGACTGGGCCACGCTACTGACTCGCAGCCACGCCGAATGGATGCAGCAACCCGGCGTGAACCAGAAGAGTGCTGAGCGCCTGGTGGCGTTCTTCAGCCACCCGGAGGTTCAGCGCCTGGGCGAGCGTCTGCAGCAAGCCGGCACTGTCGGTTTCAGGCCGCAGGAAAATTCACCGCGCGGCTGACCCAGATCAACCAATGGTCCAATCGGGTCGAACCTCGCGCAACAACCAGGGTCACTTCGAAGTAGACCCTCACGAGGAGAGACCATGATTCGTCAAACCGCTTTGCTCGGCCTGCTGCTGGCCGCCAACCTGAACGCCACACCGATTCTGGCCGCCGAAGGCGACAGCGGCTGCGCCGCCAAACGCCAGGTGCTCCAGGAGAAGATCGACGCAGCGCACAAGAGTGGCAACTCGCGAGAATTGGATGGACTGCAAAGAGCACTGGGTAATGTCGATGCCCATTGCGATGACGCTTCACTGCACAAGGAGCGCCTGGCCACCGTCAAGGAAGCCCGAGAGGCGGTGCAGGAGCGCGAGATGGATCTGCGCGAGGCGATGGGCAAGGGTGATCAGGAGAAGATCGCCAAGCGTCAGGCCAAACTGGCCGAGGCACGCGCCGAGCTGCAGCAGGCCGAGGCCGAAGCGCGCGCCGATCAGTAAGCGCGGAACGCCTTGTGGCATGCCTCGCAACTATCCTCGATGGTCTGCATCGCCGGCTCCAGCTCGGAGCGGCGTAGCGGCGGAGTGGTCGCGGCCTGCACCAGCGCGGCGGTGGCCTGCTCCAGATCGCGTGCCATCGACTGGAACTGCTCCTGGCGCTGCCAGACTTCAGGGTTGGCCTTGCTGCGCTCGTCGTCGCGGACCTGTGGAAAGTGCTGCCAAGGCTCGCGCGACAGGCGCTCCAGCTTGCCGGCGCCAGTGATGAAAGCAGACTCGTCGTAGGGAATGCGGCCGCGCAGCATCCCACCGAGGTCTTCGCTGACCTTGAGCATCTCCTTGAACGCTGTCTGGCGCTTGCCCAACGGTGAATTGGGGTCGACCCCACCACAGGCGGCCAGGGTCAGGCAGACGCAGGTGAGCAGCAGGCGTTTCTTCAGGGGCATCGACACGACTTCCGGGCGACAAGGGGGCGCCAGTATCGCGGCTCGCCCCGGTCGGGCCAAGCGACCTCATGTCACAACAGCTGTCGTTTGTATGCGCTGGTCAGCCAGGGTCAGGTACGGAAGCGCCCCAGTTGGCTGTTGAGCTGCTGCACCTCGCCCTGAATCTGCGCACTGACTTGCACCACACTCTCGGTCTCGCCCTGGCTGCGCTCGGCCAGGCTGGAGATGTGCGTTACCCGCTGGTCGATCTCCTGCGCCACCTGGCTCTGCTGTTCTGCGGCCGTGGCGATCTGCGCGTTCAGGGCATTGATGCCATCCACCGCCCCGACGATGGTCTCCAGTGACTCGCTGGCCTGACGAATATGCTGAAGGTTGCCGTCGGCCAGAGCTGCGCTGCGTTGCATCGCCAGAACCGCATCGCGCGCACCACCCTGTAAACGCTGGATGATCGCCTGGATTTCGCCGGTGGACTTCTGGGTACGGCTGGCCAAGGTGCGCACCTCGTCGGCGACCACAGCAAAGCCACGCCCTGCCTCGCCGGCGCGCGCGGCCTCGATGGCTGCGTTGAGCGCCAGCAGGTTGGTCTGCTCGGCGATGCCAGTGATCACTTCGAGCACCTTGCCGACACCACCGGTTTCGGCCTCCAGGCGTTGTACCTGCTCGCCACTGCGCTGCAGCTGTTCCACCAGCTCGGCGATCTGCTCCGCACTGCGCTGCACCACCTGCTTGCCACTCTGCGCACAATCATCGGCACTGTGCGCCGACTCGGCAGCATGAGCAGCGTGACGCGCGACCTCGGCCACGGTGGCGCTCATCTCGTTCATCGCGGTGGCTACCTGATCGAGATCCTCGTATTGGCGCCGCACGCCATCGCCTGCCGATTGCGCGGCACCGACCACATTGCCGACATGCTCCCCGGTACGCTCACCGCTGCGCTTGACCTCCGCCAGCAAGCCACGCACCTGCTCCTGCATGCGGTTGTAGCCCGCGAAGATGCGGCCGATCTCGTTGTCACCCTGACGACCGTCCAGGCTACGCGTGAAGTCGCCGGAGCCAACCCGGGTCAGCGCCCCCTCCACCGCATTGAGGTTGTGCATCAGCGGGCGCAGGCCGAACTGACGGCCCAGCACCACCAGCGCCAGAATGCCCAGCACGCAACCGAACGCCAGCCACATCTGGCGGCGCTGGCTGCCTTCAGCGTGCGCCGCCATCAAGCCGACGGCCTGGTTCATCTCGCGCAGCAGCTCGACCGACTGCTGCTCGAGGGCCTTGAGATCGACTGCCACATCGCCTGCAACAACGCGCTGCAGCTGAGAACGAAAGCCCTGCCAGAGGCCACCGACCTTGTTCATCTGCGCCTGGACGCTGGGCTCGGCGATGGCGCTGATATTGCGCGCCGCGTTGCCACTCAACAGGTCGCGATGGGCGGCATCGAACTGCGCCATGGTGGCTTCCAGCGTCGCTGCAGGCAGGACGCCTTCGCGCAGCAACAGCGCCTCCTTGGTCATCTTCTGGCTGAGCATGCGCTGCGCGCCGGCGACATTGATGGTCTCCGGTGACACCGACATGCTCAGGTACAGCGCCACCGAGGCGACCACCGCAAGCAGAAACATCAGCGCATAGGAAAACAGAAACTGCTGATTCAGCGTGCGCAGGCCGATGGCGCAGAGCAGGCGGTCGAAAAAGGCGGTGGCGGACATGAGAGGCTCCCTGGCAGACGGCGGGAAACCCCGCCAAATAACCAGGAGCAAGCAAGAATGTGGCCAGCGGCCAGCCGCCCTACAGGCTGATTGACCTCATAAAACGCACCAGAACGGCGCAATGACTGATAGGTCACGCGCCTTTTCAGCTCCTCCTTCAGAGTCGACAGCAAGCGTCGACTATGCGGACACCACGAACAACGCCGCGATCAGCCCCATCCCGGCGAACCACACCAGCGAGCGCACCGGACCCCAGTCAGCCAGATAGCAGATGAAATACAGCACGCGGCTGACGATGAAGGCCACGGCCAACTGGTCGAGCAGCCCCTGCTCGGCACCGCCGGCCTGGTGGGCGATGATCACCGCGGCAGCGAACGCCGGGGTTACCTCAAAGCCGTTGAGCTGGGCGTTGTTGGCGCGCTTGCGCCAGCCCTCCAGGGTACTCAGGAACGCCCGCGGATCCTGATTGGCGCGCGGTCCGTAGCCGGGGCCAAGGAACTTGGCTGAAGCAGTACCCAGGTAGGGCAGAAAGATGGCAATCAGCACGCACCAGTAGGCAAGGGTCATGGAGGCTCCGCAGCTCGGTAATGGAGTGTGCAGCTTGTCCCGACCAGGAACGGGCGTCCATGACTGCCACCGCCCAAGTCGATGGCGATTCGGCCAATCATGCCGCCAGCTTGCCCTCTGCCAGTGCCACGGAGGCAGCGAGCATGGCGCGCAGCAACACCGCGCAGCCGGCGGACAGGTCCGCTGGCGCGGCGTTCTCGATTTCGTTGTGGCTGATACCACCCTCGCACGGCACGAAGATCATCCCGGCCGGGCCCAACTCGGCGAGGAAGATCGCGTCATGCCCGGCGCCGCTGACGATATCCATATGCGATAACCCCAACCCGGCTGCCGCGCCGCGCACCGCCTCGACGCAGCCCAGGTCGAAATACAGCGGCGGGAAGTCCGCGGTCGGCGTCAGCTCGAAACTCAGGCCATGCTTGGCACAGGTTGCCTCGATCACCCCACGCACCGCCTCGATCATCGAATCCAGGCGTTCCGGCTGCAGATGGCGGAAGTCCAGGGTCATGCGTACCTCACCGGGAATCACATTGCGCGAACCGGGGTAGGCCTGCAGACAACCGACCGTGCCGCAGGCATGCGGTTGATGCTCCAGCGCCACCCGGTTGACCGCTGCGACCACGGCCGCAGCGCCGACCAGAGCGTCCTTGCGCAGGTGCATCGGCGTCGGCCCGGCGTGGGCTTCGACGCCCCTGAGCGTAAGGTCGAACCACTTCTGCCCGAGCGCACCGAGCACCACGCCAATGGTCTTGCCCTGATCCTCGAGAATCGGCCCCTGCTCGATATGCGCCTCGAAATAGGCGCCCACCGCATGGCCGCTCACCGCCCGTGACCCGGCGTAGCCGATGGCGTTCAGCGCCTCGCCGACACTGATGTCTTCGGCGTCGCGCTTGGCCAGGGTTTCCTCCAGGGTGAACTTCTCGGCGAACACCCCGGAGCCCATCATGCAGGGGGCGAAGCGCGAGCCTTCCTCGTTGGTCCACACCACCACTTCCAGCGGCGCTTCGGTCTGTATGCCCAGGTCGTTGAGAGTACGCAGCACCTCTACACCAGCCAATACGCCGAAGCAGCCGTCGAACTTGCCGCCAGTGGGCTGGGTGTCGATATGGCTGCCGGTCATCACCGGAGCCAGAGCTGCGTTGCGTCCGGGACGTCGAGCGAAGATGTTGCCGACGCCATCGACCGTGACGGTGCAGCCAGCCTCCTCGCACCAGCGCACGAACAGGTCGCGCGCCTGGCGGTCGAGGTCGGTCAGGGCCAGGCGACAGACCCCGCCCTTGGCGGTGGCGCCGAGCTGCGCCAACTCCATCAGCGATTGCCACAGGCGGTCGCCGTTGACGTGCGGCTGGCTGGATTGCAGAACCTCGGTGGCAGTTTTCATGGTTATTTCCTCGGCCTCTCTGGTTGTCTGTGACGCGCCCGCCGCAGCGAGGCGCGTGTGCTGAGTCATGCTGCTGTTGCCTTAAACCGGCGCCTTGGCCACCACCGGCTGTGCGCTACGCAGGCTGCACAAACCGAAGTAGATCAAGCCGCCCAGGAAGGAGCCGGTAAACCAGCCGTAGTCGTAGAACCAGCTGAAGGCGTTACTGCCCAGCGACAGCAGGGTCAGCGCTACAGGTACGGCGAAGGCGGCGAAGCCGATCCAGTTCCACGCCGGGTAGACGTCATCGCGGTACAGCCCGGCCAGGTCCAGTTGCTGTTTCTTGATCAGGAAGTAGTCGACCACCATGATCCCGGCAATCGGCCCGAGCAGGCTGGAGTAACCCAGCAACCAGTTGGAATACACGCTCTCCAGGCTCAGCTCTGAGACCAGCAGACCGAGCTTCTTCAACAGCTCGTGGCCCATCAGGCCGAGACCGATCAGGCCGGTGAGGATCACCGCCTTGGTGCGGTCGATCAGCTTGGGCGCGATGTTCTGGAAATCATTGGTCGGCGAAACGATGTTCGCCGCCGTGTTGGTCGACAGCGTGGCGACGATGATCAACGCCATGGCCAGAGCGACCCACCCGGGGCTCTGGATATGGCCGATCAGGCTGACCGGGTCGGCCACCGTCTGCCCCACCAGACCTTCCGAGGCGGCGGTCATCACCACGCCGAGAGCGGCGAAGAGGAACATGGTCAGCGGCAGACCGAAGATCTGCCCGAGAATCTGGTCCTTCTGGCTCTTCGCGTAGCGGCTGAAGTCGGGGATATTCAACGACAGGGTGGCCCAGAAGCCGACCATGGCGGTCAGCCCGGCGAGAAAGTAACCGGTGACGCTGGCACCCTCGGGACGATTGGCCGGCTGCGCCAGCAGTTCGCTCATCGACACGTTGGGCAATGCCCACACCAGCAGACCGGCGCCAACCAACACCAGCAGCGGTGCGGACAGGGTTTCCAGCCACTTGATCGACTCGGCGCCGCGCAGCACGATCCACAGGTTGAGTACCCAGAAGATCATGAAACCGATCACCTCGCCGGTGCCGCCGAGCGCCTTCCAACTCTCGAAAATCGAACCCAGCAGCAGGTGGATCGCCAGGCCACCGAACAGAGTCTGAATACCGAACCAGCCGCAGGCCACCACGGCGCGAATCAGGCAGGGCACGTTGGAACCGAGTATGCCGAACGAGGAGCGCAACAATACCGGGAAGGGGATGCCGTACTTGGTGCCGGCAAAGGCGTTGAGTGTCAGCGGGATCAGCACCACGACGTTGGCCAGCAGGATCGCCAGCAGTGCCTCGCCCACCGACAGGCCGAAGTAGGCGGTGAGTACACCGCCCAGGGTGTAGGTGGGCACGCAGATCGACATGCCGACCCACAGCGCGGTGATGTGCCACTTGTTCCAGGTTCGCTGATGCACCTTGGTCGGGGCGATGTCATGGTTGTAGCGCGCGCTGTCGAGTACGTCGCTGCCAGCGTTCAGCTCATACAAGCCCTCCCGCTCGGTCACTTCCGATCTGCTCTGTTGCATGGGCCTCTCCAGTATTTTTCTGATTGTTAGCGCATCGGGCTAATTCGATGGCCGGAGTTCAGTAGCCGGCCAGCACGGGGGCAGCGCCACTCAATAAGCGTGCCGCATTCCCCGGCGGGACCTGCATCCTGCCTGCTTGAACACATTAAGCATCTGATCTGAAAACGTTTTATCTGAATCCAAAGGCGCCGCCAGCACACGCCACCGACATCCTCGGGGCGGCTTGTCCTGTCAGTCAGGATTCAAACTGGTGCAAGCGAATTTTTTTCGCCGCCCAAGGCCGCGCAATGCCAAGACACAAGCGGCTGATTTTCCATGAGAAATCTTGACCATATTGTCATTCTGTCAAGTGCGTCAAAATGGTGAGAGCCCTCACCATTTTGGTGATTTTTAGTTTTTATCTTTAATTTTCAAATACTTAAATAAATAAAATCTGATCAAAAAATAATCTTGCCCAATCCGATTACTGCAACTAGATTCTGTTCTTGTCACAGCTGACAGGAATGGACATTGCCCCTCGTCAGCACCAGAAAGCCAAGAGCCGACACGCATCGGCCAGCCTGCGAGGAACCCACCATGTCGCTGTTGATCCGTGGCGCCACCCTGGTCACCCATGAGCAAAGCTACCGCGCCGATGTGCTGTGCGCAGACGGCCTGATCCAGGCCATTGGCGACAACCTCGACGCCCCCGCGGGCTGCCAGGTACTCGACGGCAGCGGCCAGTACCTGATGCCCGGCGGCATCGACCCGCATACCCATATGCAATTGCCCTTCATGGGTACGGTGGCCAGCGAGGACTTCTTCAGCGGTACCGCTGCAGGCCTGGCCGGTGGCACCACCTCGATCATCGATTTCGTGATTCCCAATCCGCAGCAATCCTTGCTGGACGCCTTCCACACCTGGCGCGACTGGGCGAAGAAATCCGCGTCTGACTACGGTTTCCACGTCGCCATCACCTGGTGGAGCGAGCAGGTCGCCGCCGAGATGGGCGAGCTGGTGACGAAGTTCGGGGTCAACAGCTTCAAGCACTTCATGGCCTACAAGAACGCCATCATGGCCGCCGACGACACCCTGGTGGCGAGCTTCGAGCGCTGCCTCGAACTGGGCGCAGTGCCCACCGTGCATGCGGAGAACGGCGAACTGGTCTATCACCTGCAGCAGAAGCTGCTCGCGCAGGGACTGACCGGTCCGGAAGCTCACCCGCTGTCGCGGCCCTCGCAGGTCGAAGGCGAAGCCGCCAGTCGCGCCATCCGCATCGCCGAGACCCTGGGTACACCGCTTTATCTGGTGCATGTCTCGACCCAGGAAGCCCTGGATGAAATCACCTACGCCCGCGCCAAGGGCCAGCCTGTGTACGGCGAGGTGCTCGCCGGCCACCTGCTGCTGGACGACAGCGTGTACCGCCACCCCGACTGGCAGACCGCTGCCGGCTATGTGATGAGTCCACCGTTCCGCCCGCGCGGCCATCAGCAGGCCCTGTGGCGTGGCCTGCAGTCGGGCAACCTGCACACCACCGCCACCGACCACTGCTGCTTCTGCGCCGAACAGAAAGCCGCCGGGCGTGATGACTTCAGCAAGATCCCCAACGGCACCGCCGGCATCGAGGACCGTATGGCGGTGCTCTGGGATGAAGGGGTGGGCAGCGGCAAGCTGTCGATCAATGACTTCGTCGCGCTGACCAGCACCAACACCGCGAAGATCTTCAACATTTACCCGCGCAAGGGCGCGCTGCAGGTCGGTGCCGATGCCGACCTGGTCCTATGGGACCCGCAAGGCACACGGACCATCTCGGCGAAAACCCATCACCAGCAGGTCGACTTCAACATCTTCGAAGGCAAGACCGTGCGCGGCGTACCCAGTCACACCATCAGCGCCGGCAAACTGGTCTGGGTCGATGGCGAGCTGCGCGCCGAACGTGGCGCCGGCCGCTATGTCGAGCGACCGGCCTACCCGGCGGTGTTCGACCTGCTGAGCAAGCGCGCCGAACAGAACCGTCCGACTGCCGTCGAGCGCTAAGTCAGGGACACAGAAGAACCTGTGGGAGGGGCTTCATCTGGATAGCTCAGGAGCTGTCGCGGCTAAAGCGGAACGCTGCCCGGCCCCTCCCACAAAAAAACAACTGCGACCCATTCCGCCACACCGGCCCGCAGAGGCTGGACGGCCACTTATCCGCTGTTAACTGCCCAATAAAAGCCACAAAACCGTGAGGCAATAACCGTGATAGACACCCTCAGCCATTTGCCGCGACCGGATGCCGGGGCGGCCGAACTGGCCGATCGTTTCAGCGATCTGGCCCCGCCGCTCACCGCTCGCCAGGCCGCCCTGGAAAGTGCGCGCTGCCTGTATTGCTACGACGCGCCGTGCGTCAACGCCTGCCCCAGCGAGATCGACATCCCCTCGTTCATCCGCAATATCAGCCACGAGAACGTTCAGGGCGCGGCCGAGAAGATTCTCTCGGCGAATATCCTCGGCGGCAGCTGCGCCCGCGTCTGCCCCACTGAAATCCTTTGCCAGCAGGCCTGCGTGCGTAACAACGCCCAGGAATGCGCGCCAGTGCTGATCGGCTTGTTGCAGCGCTACGCCATCGATAATGCGCAGTTCACTGAGCACCCATTCCAGCGCGCCCCGGCCAGCGGCAAACGCATTGCCGTGGTCGGCGCGGGGCCGGCGGGTTTGTCCTGCGCCCATCGCCTGGCCATACACGGCCATGAGGTGGTGATCTTCGAGGCCCGCGAGAAAGCCGGCGGTCTCAACGAATACGGCATCGCCAAGTACAAGCTGGTTGACGACTTCGCCCAGCGCGAAGTGGAGTTCCTCCTGCAGATCGGCGGTATCGAGATTCGCCACGGCCACACACTCGGTGAAAACCTCAGCCTGAGTGCGCTGCACCAGCAGTTCGACGCCGTGTTTCTCGGCATCGGCCTGGCTGCCAGCAAGCGCCTCGGCCTGCCAGACGAAGAGGCGCCAGGCCTGCTCGCTGCCACCGACTACATTCGTGAACTGCGTCAGAGCGACGACCTGACCCAGTTGCCCGTGGCCGAGCGCTGCATCGTCCTCGGTGCCGGCAATACTGCCATCGACATGGCCGTGCAGATGAGCAAGCTCGGCGCGCGCGACGTCAACCTGGTCTATCGCCGCGGCTTCGAGGAAATGGGTGCCACCGAGCATGAGCAGGACATCGCCAAGGCCAATCAGGTGCGCCTGCTGACCTGGGCGCAACCGGACGCCGTGCTGCTCAATGAGCAAGGCCAGGTACGCGGTATGCGCTTCGCCCGCACCCGCGTGGAGAACGGCCGGTTGCAGAGCACCGGGCAGACCTTCGAGCTGGCCGCCGACGCCATCTTCACTGCCATCGGTCAGGCCTTCGATGGCCAGGCCCTGAACGATCCGCTGGCCCGCGAGCTGAAGCGCGAGGGCGAACGCATCTGGGTCGACGCCCAGCTGCAAACCAGCGTGCCCGGCATCTACGCCGGCGGCGACTGCACCGCCTTGGGCCAGGACCTCACCGTCCAGGCCGTGCAGCACGGCAAGCTGGCCGCCGAGGCCATCCACTCTCACCTGACGCTTAATGTGGAGGCCGCATAAATGGCCGATCTATCCATCGAATTCGCCGGTATCAAGGCCCCCAATCCGTTCTGGCTGGCCAGCGCGCCGCCCACCGACAAGGCCTACAACGTGGTCCGCGCCTTCGAGGCCGGCTGGGGCGGCGTGGTCTGGAAGACCCTCGGCGAAGACCCGGCCGCGGTCAACGTGTCGTCACGCTACTCGGCGCACTTCGGCCCGAACCGCCAGGTGCAGGGCATCAACAATATTGAACTGATCACCGACCGCTCGCTGGAGATCAACCTGCGCGAAATCACCCAGGTGAAGAAGGACTGGCCGGACCGCGCGCTGATCGTTTCCTTGATGGTGCCCTGCGTCGAAGAGTCCTGGAAAGCCATCCTGCCATTGGTGGAAGCCACAGGCTGCGACGGCATCGAACTGAACTTCGGCTGCCCCCACGGCATGCCCGAGCGCGGCATGGGCGCGGCGGTCGGCCAGGTGCCGGAGTACGTGGAGATGGTCACCCGCTGGTGCAAGACGTACAGCTCGCTGCCGGTGATCGTCAAACTGACGCCGAACATCACCGACATTCGCACCTCGGCGCGCGCTGCCCATCGCGGCGGCGCCGATGCGGTGTCGCTGATCAACACCATCAACTCGATCACCAGCATCGACCTGGAGCGCATGGTCGCTCTCCCCATCGTCGGCACGCAGAGCACCCACGGCGGCTACTGCGGTTCAGCGGTCAAACCCATTGCATTGAACATGGTTGCCGAGATCGCCCGCGATCCGGAAACCCGTGGCCTGCCGATCTGCGGCATCGGTGGCATCGGCAGCTGGCGCGATGCGGCAGAGTTCGTCGCACTGGGCTGCGGCGCGGTGCAGGTGTGTACGGCGGCCATGCTGCATGGCTTTCGCATCGTCGAGGAGATGAAAGACGGCCTGTCGCGCTGGATGGACAGTCAGGGTTACGCCAGTCTGCAGGATTTCTCCGGGCGCGCGGTGGGCAATACCACCGACTGGAAGTACCTGGATATCAACTATCAGGTGATAGCCAGGATCGACCAGGACGCCTGCATCGGTTGCGGCCGCTGCCATATCGCCTGCGAAGACACCTCACACCAGGCCATCGCCAGCCTGCCCCAGGACGACGGCACGCATAAATACGAGGTGATCGACGCGGAATGCGTGGGCTGCAACCTGTGCCAGATCACCTGTCCGGTGGAAAACTGCATCGAGATGGCGCCCCAGGACAGCGGCAAACCCTTCCTCGACTGGAACCACGACCCGCGCAATCCGTACCGCGTGGCCAGTTGAAAATAGCTCGCGGCTAAAACAGTTCGCGGCTAAAGCCCCTCGCACGGGATAGTAGTGCTCTTGTGGGAGGGGCCGAGCGACGCAATGCTTTAGCCGATGGGGTGAGCAAAGACAAAGACCGTGGGAGGGGCCGGGCGGCGATCCGTTTTAGCCGCGACAAGCAGCGACTGCGATTACGGCTCCAGCCCGATCCCACGCAAGATCACACTGGTCACAGTCTGCACCGCTCGCTCGAATTGCGGCTCGGACAGCGCCTGGTGCTCGTTGAGCACGCTCACCTGATGACTGAAATCGGCATAGTGCTGGGTCGAAGCCCAGATCATGTAGAGCAAGGCCGACGGCTCGACGGCCAGGATGCGCTTGTCCTCGACCCACTTACGGATCTTCGCCTCTTTCATCTTCGCCCAGTCGTACAGGCCCTCGTCGAGAGTGACGCCGAGCACCGGCGCACCATGAATGATCTCGTTGGCCCAGACTTTCGAGCCATGCGGCCGACTGCGCGAGTGGTTCATCTTGGCGCGAATGTAGCTGCTCAGCACCACCCGCGGGTCATCGAACACCTCGAAGCACTGGGCATCCTGTTTCCAGACTTCGAGCAGATCGAGCAGCACAGCGCGATACAGCTCGTCCTTGGTGCTGAAGTAATAGTGCAGGTTCGAGCGCGGCAATTCGGCCAGTTCGGCAATATCGGCCATGGCAGTACCGCCGTAGCCCTTCTCGGCGAAGACCTTTTCGGCGGCCAGGAGAATCTTCTTGACGTTGCGACGGCGAATTTCAATTTTGTGGTTGGCCATGGCCGATCCGTTACGACTAGACGTGCCAAGGCTAACACTGGCGATGCCGACGGAGCGACGGAAAGCCTTGGGCTGCACGCCGCACGCAGCTATAATCCGCCAGCTTCAAACGACCGGCACAGCTCCGGTCGCTCCCGCCACCTGTCCGAGGGGCGCTGCAGCAGGCCGGTCGACACCGGTTTGTCAGGCTCGGATGGGGCGTTAACCATACGCATCAACGGCGCCCATTCGCAGACAACGAATGGAGAGCTTTCATGAGCGCTGCTTTTAACGATTTCAAAGTCGCCGACATTTCCCTGGCCGATTGGGGCCGCAAAGAGCTGATCATCGCCGAATCCGAGATGCCGGCACTGATGGGCCTGCGCCGCAAGTACGCCGCCAGCCAGCCGCTGAAAGGCGCCAAGATCCTCGGCTGCATCCACATGACCATCCAGACCGGCGTGCTGATCGAGACGCTGACCGCTCTGGGCGCCGAAGTACGCTGGTCGTCGTGCAACATCTTCTCCACCCAGGATCAGGCCGCTGCCGCCATCGCCGCTGCCGGCATCCCGGTGTTCGCCTGGAAGGGCGAGACCGAAGAAGAGTACGAGTGGTGCATCGAGCAGACCATCCTCAAGGACGGCCAGCCGTGGGACGCCAACATGGTGCTGGACGACGGTGGTGACCTGACCGAGATCCTGCACAAGAAATACCCGCAGATGCTCGAGCGCATCCACGGCGTCACCGAAGAGACCACCACTGGTGTGCACCGCCTGCTCGACATGCTCAAGGCCGGCACCCTGAAAGTCCCGGCGATCAACGTCAACGACGCCGTGACCAAGAGCAAGAACGACAACAAGTACGGCTGCCGCCACAGCCTCAACGACGCCATCAAGCGCGGCACCGACCACCTGCTGTCGGGCAAGCAGGCGCTGGTCATCGGCTACGGCGACGTAGGCAAGGGCTCGGCTCAGTCGCTGCGTCAGGAAGGCATGATCGTCAAGGTTTCCGAGATCGATCCGATCTGCGCCATGCAGGCCTGCATGGACGGCTTCGAGCTGGTCTCGCCGTACAAGAACGGCCTCAACGACGGCACCGAGGCGAGCGTCGACGCTGCGCTGCTGGGCAAGATCGACCTGATCGTCACCACCACCGGTAATGTCAACGTCTGTGATGCCGGCATGCTCAAGGCCCTGAAGAAGCGTGCCGTGGTGTGCAACATCGGCCACTTCGACAACGAGATCGACACCGCCTTCATGCGCAAGAACTGGGCGTGGGAAGAGGTCAAGCCGCAGGTGCACAAGATCCACCGCACCGGTGCCGGTACCTTCGATCCGACCAACGACGACTACCTGATCCTGCTGGCCGAAGGTCGTCTGGTGAACCTGGGCAACGCCACTGGCCATCCGAGCCGGATCATGGACGGTTCGTTCGCCAACCAGGTGCTGGCGCAGATCTTCCTGTTCGAGCAGAAGTTCGCCGACCTCTCCGCCGAGAAGAAGGCCGAGCGCCTGACCGTCGAAGTACTGCCGAAGAAGCTCGACGAAGAAGTGGCGCTGGAAATGGTCAAGGGCTTCGGCGGCGTGGTCACCCAACTGACCAAGCAGCAGGCCGAGTACATCGGCGTGACCGTGGAAGGCCCGTTCAAGCCGGACGCTTACCGTTACTAATGCGTAGGGTGGGTAAGCCCCTGGCTTATCCACCGCCGACTTCCCGCAAGGTGGATGGAAGAACGCCATCCACCCTACGCCTCCAAGGCTAGAAACCCTATGAGCCAAGAACGCCGCTACAGCTTCGAGTTCTTCCCTACCAAGACCGAAGCCGGGCATGAAAAACTGATGGACGTGGCGCGCCAGCTGGCGACCTACAAACCCGATTTCTTCTCTTGCACTTACGGCGCCGGCGGCTCGACACGCGACCGCACCCTCAACACCGTGCTGCAGCTCGATGGCGAGATCAAGGTGCCCACCGCCCCGCACCTGTCCTGCGTGGGTGACAGCAAGGCCGAACTGCGCGAGCTGCTGAATCTGTACAAGAATGCCGGCATCAAGCGCATCGTTGCCCTGCGTGGTGACCTGCCATCCGGCATGGGCATGGCCAGCGGCGAGCTGCGCTACGCCAATGAGCTGGTCGAGTTCATTCGTACCGAAACTGGTGATCACTTCCATATCGAAATCGCCGCCTACCCGGAGATGCATCCGCAGGCGCGCAACTTCGAGGACGATATCGCCAACTTCGTGCGCAAGGCCAAGGCCGGTGCCGACAGCGCCATCACCCAGTACTTCTTCAACGCCGACAGCTACTTCTACTTCGTCGAGCGCGTACAGAAACTGGGCGTGGATATTCCGGTGGTGCCGGGCATCATGCCGATCACCAACTACAGCAAGCTGGCGCGCTTCTCCGATGCCTGTGGCGCAGAAATCCCACGCTGGGTACGCAAGCAACTGGAAGCCTACGGTGATGACGCCGACAGCATTCGCGTCTTCGGCGAACAGGTCATCAGCGAGATGTGCGAACGCCTGCTGCAAGGCGGCGCGCCCGGCCTGCACTTCTACAGCATGAACCTGGCTGGCCCCAGCCTGGCCATCTGGAACAATCTCAAGCTGCCGCGTTAACAGGCTGCTTACTCACAGGCTGCCCATCTTGGGCAGCCTGCTCGCTTCACCCTCCCGCCTTGCCGCCGAAGGATCGCCCCTCATGCACAAACGCACCAAGATCAACGCCTCAGTCAGCCCCAAGGGCAGCCTGGAAACCCTCTCGCAGCGCGAAGTACAGCAGCTGCGCGAAACCGGCTCCGGCAGCGTTTATCGCCTGTTCCGCCAGTGCGCACTGGCGATCCTCAATACCGGCTCGCACAGCGACAACGCCAAGACCATCCTCGAGGCCTACCCGGACTTCGAAGTGAAGATTCACCAGCAGGATCGCGGCATCCGCCTGGAGTTGATCAACGCTCCGGCTGACGCCTTCGTCGATGGTGAGATGATTGCCAGCACCCGCGAGATGCTGTTCAGCGCCCTACGCGACATCGTCTACACGCAGAGTGAGCTGGAGAACAAGCGCATCGACCTGGACAGCTCCGAAGGCATCACCGATTACGTCTTCCATCTGTTGCGCAACGCCCAGACCCTGCGCAGCGGCGTCGAACCGAAGATGGTGGTGTGCTGGGGCGGCCACTCGATCAGCACCGAGGAATACAAGTACACCAAGAAGGTCGGTCACGAACTCGGTCTGCGCGGCCTGGACATCTGCACCGGCTGCGGCCCGGGCGTGATGAAGGGGCCGATGAAGGGCGCCACCATCAGCCACGCCAAGCAACGCAACCTCAAAGGCCGCTATCTGGGCCTGACCGAGCCCGGCATCATCGCTGCCGAAGCGCCGAATCCGATCGTCAACGAACTGGTGATCCTGCCGGACATCGAGAAGCGCCTGGAAGCCTTCGTCCGCGTCGGCCACGGCATCATCATTTTCCCCGGCGGCGCCGGTACTGCCGAAGAGTTCCTCTACCTGCTGGGCATCCTCACCCACCCGGACAACCAGGATCTGCCCTTCCCGGTCATCCTTACCGGCCCGAAGAGCGCCGGCCCGTACCTGCAGCAGCTGCATGATTTCATCGGGGCGACCCTCGGCGAGGCCGCGCAGCAGCGCTATCGCATGATCGTCAACGACCCGACCGAAGTCGCCCGTGAGATGGCCGTCGGTATCAAGGCCGTGCGCCAGTTCCGCCGCGAGCGAAATGACGCATTCCACTTCAACTGGTTGCTGAAGATCGACGAAAGCTTCCAGCACCCGTTCGAGCCGAGCCACGAAGCCATGGCCAGCCTCAACCTGACCCGTGAACAACCGCTGCATCACCTGGCCGCCAACCTGCGTCGTGCGTTCTCCGGCATCGTCGCGGGCAACGTCAAGGAGAACGGCATCCGCCTGATCGAGGAGCACGGCCCCTACGAGATTCGCGGAGAAACCACCATCATGCGCCCGCTGGATCGCCTGCTGCAGGCCTTCGTCGAGCAGCACCGCATGAAGCTGCCGGGTGGCAGTGCCTATGAACCCTGCTATCGGGTAGTCGACTGAGGCTGCGCAAGACGCACTTTCAAGGCACCGGCAAAATCGATAATCTGGCGCAATGCCATTATTCCAGCGCCAGATTATCGCCACCCTCTTGCTATGCTGTTGCGCTTTCTCCGCCCGCGGTGAAACGCTGCGCCTGGTCACTGATGCCTGGGCGCCCTACGTCTACGAGGAAAACGGCCAGGCCGCAGGCCTCGACTACGAGATCACCCGCGAGGTGCTACAGCGCCTGGGGGTAAAACTGGACCTGCAATTTCTGCCCTGGAAGCGCTGTCTGCTGGAGCTGGAACTGGGCCATGCAGACGGCATCCTGGATATTTTCCATCTGCCCGAGCGCGAGGCGAGCATGCTCTTCGTCGAAGAGCCGCTGAGTGATGTCGAACTCGTGCTGTTCTACGCACGTAACCGCCCCTACCCCTATGAGAGTCTGGAAGACTTGCGTGACCTGGTGATCGGCATCTCGCCGGGCTACTGGTACAACGACGAAACCTTCCGCAACTCGCCCTTGTTCAGTCGCGAAGAGGCTCCGACTCACGAGGCCAATCTGGGCAAGCTGATCCGCCATCGCGTCGATCTGGTCATCAACGACCGTCGCGCCGGCCTCTATCTGACCACTCAGCTGGGCTTGCAACCGCAGGTCGACTACAACCGCAAGGCAGTCGGCCATGACCGCATGTACCTCGCACTGCGCCACGACCCTGCCCTGGCACACCTGGCCAAGGACTTCGCTGACGAGCTGCGCCGCTTCAAGCGCGAGCCTGCCTATGCCCAATTGCAGCAGCGCTACGCCAACCCTGAACGGCTCAAGCCGTGAACCAACCGACAGGCTGGTAGCTGCGCAAGGCCTCAGCTCTGTTATACTCGGGACTTGCCGCCAGGCTTGCGCCCGGATGCTAGCTCCCAGAAGCCAGCAGTACCGGACGGGATCACTCGCCCCACGTGTGATTCAAGCCAGGCTCTATACCCCCAGGGCCACGCCCTCACTTAGTACAGGATTGCTCATGTCCTTTGCCTCCCTCGGTCTCTCCGAGGCTCTAGTCCGTGCGGTCGAATCCGCCGGCTACACCCAACCCACTCCGGTGCAACAGCGGGCCATTCCCGCCGTGTTGCAAGGTCGCGATCTCATGGTGGCGGCCCAGACGGGTACAGGTAAGACGGGCGGTTTCGCCCTGCCGATCCTCGAACGCCTGTTTCCGGGCGGTCATCCGGATCGCGAACAACGTCACGGCCCGAAACAACCTCGCGTGCTGGTGCTGACACCCACTCGCGAACTGGCCGCCCAGGTGCATGACAGCTTCAAGGTCTATGCCCGCGATTTGAAATTCGTCAGCGCCTGCATTTTCGGCGGCGTTGGCATGAACCCGCAGGTCCAGGCCCTGGCCAAGGGCGTCGACGTACTGGTGGCCTGCCCCGGTCGCCTGCTCGACCTGGCCAATCAGAAAGCCATCGACCTGTCTCATGTCGAAATCCTCGTGCTCGATGAAGCCGACCGCATGCTCGACATGGGCTTCATTCATGACGTCAAGAAGGTGCTGGCCAAACTGCCGACACAGCGCCAGAACCTGCTGTTCTCGGCGACCTTCTCCAAGGACATCACTGACCTCGCCGGCAAGCTGCTGCACAACCCCGAGCGCATCGAGGTCACGCCGCCAAACACCACGGTCGAGCGCATCGAACAGCGCGTGTTCCGCCTGGCTTCCAGCCACAAGCGCGCCCTGCTCGCCCACCTGATCACCCAGGGCGCCTGGGAACAGGTGCTGGTGTTCACCCGCACCAAGCACGGCGCCAACCGCCTGGCCGAGTACCTCGACAAGCATGGTCTGCCGGCTGCCGCGATCCATGGCAACAAGAGCCAGAACGCGCGCACCAAGGCCCTGGCCGATTTCAAGGCCAACCAGGTACGCATCCTGGTGGCCACCGATATCGCCGCACGCGGCCTGGATATCGACCAACTGCCGCACGTGGTCAACTTCGAGCTGCCCAACGTCGAGGAAGACTACGTCCACCGCATCGGCCGTACTGGCCGTGCTGGCCGTAGCGGCGAGGCCATCTCGCTGGTCGCTCCGGACGAAGAGAAGCTGCTGAAAAGCATCGAGCGCATGACCAAGCAGAAGATCCCCGACGGCGACCTGCTGGGCTTCGATGCCAGCACCGTCGAGGCCGAGCGCCCGGAAACCCGCGAACCGCGCCAGCCGCGCGGGCAGAAGCCGGCCAAGGCGCAGAACGCCCAGGGCGGCGACAAGCCCAAGGGCGAGCGCAACAACGGTGGCCGCAGAGACAAGGGCAAGGACAGCGGCAAGGACCAGAAAGCCAAGCCGCAGCAGCAAGGCCAGGGCCAGAATCGCCGTGGTCAGCAGCCGCGCAACCAGAGTCGTGGCGCTGCGCCGGCTGTTCCACCATTGCCTCCGGACCGCGACCCGGAAGAGTTCCTCGACGACGAAATCGATAATTTCGGCAATCGTGCCGATTACGTACCGGTGCAGAACAAGCCGCAAGGTCGCGGCCGTCGCACAGGCGGCGGGACGGCTGGTAATGGCGCGGCTCCAGGCCAGGGCCAGAAAGCCAACAGCAACAACAGGCAGCCCCGCAGCAACGCAGGCGGCAACCCAGGCACCCCCGGTAAGAATCGCCGTCAAGGTGGCCAGGGTGGTCAAGGCCGTAACGGCGGTGGTCGTGGCCGACCGGCGGACGGTCGTATCACCTCACTGGATCGCGACGAGCTGCCACGCGCCGAAGCGGCCGTGCGCAACCCGCGCGAAAAGCAGCCAATCATCGTGCACAAGGGCTCGCGCCTGGATCGTTTCCCCAGCGCTGAGCAACTCGACGAGCTGAGCAACAGCAGCCGGCCGCGCAGCGAAAAACCAGCACTGCTGACGCGTAACCGCGAAGAGTAAGCTGCCGCGCTAACGAAAACGCCGCCCATTGGGCGGCGTTTTTCATGGTGCGCTGGCTTGTCCGTTACGTAGGGTGCGCCGTGCGCACCGATGACCCGCCTCGCCCCTTTTATTACTGACGAACACCTTCGACCGAAATGATCAGCTCGACGGTTTGCGAAGCCGGGCCGAGATCCATGGAAATGTCGAAGTCCTTCAGCGTCAGGGTGGTGGTGCCTTCGAAGCCTGCGCGGTAGCCGCCCCACGGGTCCTTGCCTTCGCCAATGAACTTGGCAGCGATCACCACCGGCTTGGTCACGCCGTTCAGGGTCAGGTTGCCGGTCACGTCGGCAGTGCCTTCGCCAGTGGACTTGACCGAAGTGGATTCAAAGGTGGCAGTAGCGTGCTTGCTCGCATTGAGGAAGTCGGCACTGCGGATGTGCTTGTCACGCTCGGCGTGATTGGTGTCGACGCTGGCGGTCTTCAGGGTCACGTTGACCTTGCTCGCCTCGGGGTTGGCGGCATCGAAGCTGAACGTGCCGTCGAAGTCCTTGAAGGTGCCGTACAGCCAGCTGTAGCCCAGGTGGCTGATCTTGAAGTTGACGAAGGCGTGCTGGCCTTGCTTGTCGATGGCGTAATCAGCCGCCACGGCCTGGCCGCCGATAAGAGCGGAGCCCAGAACCAGTGCAGCGAGGGCATTCTTCAACATGGGGTGTTCTCCTTGCGAGGTTGTCGATCTAGATGGGCATGAGCCCGGTTATGAATTGCTTCAGCGCCCGAACATCCGCAGCAGGGTGCTGTCGCGGTCGATGAAATGGTGCTTGAGTGCGGCCAGACCATGCAGACCGGCGAAAATCACCAGCCCCCAGGCCAGGTATTCGTGAATCGCCCCAGCAATGTCTTCCTGTTGCGAGATACCCGTCAGGGTCGCCGGCACACTGAACAAGCCAAACACCTCGATACCACGGCCATCGGCGGTGGAAATCAGGTAGCCGGAAATCATCACACCGAAAAGACCGAGATAGAGGACGCCATGACCCAGCTTGGAAGCCAGGCGCGTGAGCCGGCCATGGCTGGCAAGGGCTGCCGGCGCAGGATTGAGCAGGCGCCACAGAGCACGCAGCAACATCACGGCAAACAGCAGGATGCCGATGCTCTTGTGCAGATCAGGCGCACTCTGGCGCCATGGGTCGTAGTAGCTGAGCCCCACCATCCAGAAACCGAGGGCGAACAGACCGAACACGACCAAGGCCACCAGCCAGTGCAGCACGACGCTGACCAGACCATAACGAGCAGAGGTATTGCGCCATTGCATGGGGGGCTTTCCTAATTCAGTGTCCGAGCAAGACTAACGACAAATATATCGATTTAAAGCGGAAAAATTCGCTATGAAACATCGAGAAATGCGATATTTCATGTCGACTATCTTTAAGCCGATCAGTTTAGTTCAACGCGTCCATTGCAGAGTTCATAAGCAGCTGTACGGACGGTGCATTGCACCAGACCAGCGGCAACGACCACGTCTCAGTGGTGGCTTCTGGTAGGCTGTGCCGCCGAACACTGGGAGATTCCTCATGAGCCTGAACGACCACTGGATGCAACGCGACCTCGACGTGTTGTGGCACCCCTGCACCCAGATGAAGGATCACGAGCGCCTGCCGCTGGTGGCGATTCGCAAGGCCTCTGGTGTATGGCTGGAGGACTTCGACGGCAAGCGCTACCTGGACGCCGTCAGCTCCTGGTGGGTCAACGTGTTCGGCCACGCCAACCCGCGCATCAATGCGCGCATTCGCGATCAGCTGGACAGTCTCGAGCACGTGATGCTCGCCGGCTTCACCCACCAACCGGTCATCGAGCTGTCCGAGCGCCTGGTGCAGATCACCCCGGCCGGCCTGAACAAGGTGTTTTACGCCGACAACGGTTCATCGGGCATCGAAGTGGCGCTGAAAATGAGCTTCCACTACTGGCTCAACAGCGGCCAGGCGAGCAAGAAGCGCTTCGTCACCCTGAGCAACAGCTACCACGGTGAAACGGTCGCAGCGATGTCGGTGGGCGACGTGTCGCTGTTCACCGACACCTATAAACCCCTGCTGCTGGACACCCTCAAGGTCCCCAGCCCAGACTGCTACCTGCGCGCCGAGGGCGTGAGCTGGGAGGCGCACTCACGCGCCATGTTCGCCCATATGGAACGGACGCTGGCCGAGCATCATCATGAGGTCGCAGCAGTGATCGTCGAGCCGCTGATCCAGGGCGCTGGCGGTATGCGCATGTATCACCCGGTCTACCTCAAGCTGCTGCGCGAGGCCTGCAACCGCTACGGCGTGCATCTGATTCACGACGAGATTGCCGTCGGCTTCGGCCGCACCGGCACGATGTTCGCCTGCGAGCAGGCCGGCATCACCCCGGATTTCCTGGTGCTGTCCAAGGCACTGACCGGTGGTTACCTGCCGATGGCCGCGGTACTGACCACCGATGAGGTCTACAGCGCGTTCTACGACGACTACGCCACCCTGCGCGCCTTCCTTCACTCGCACACCTACACCGGTAACCCGCTGGCCTGCGCCGCCGCGCTGGCGACCCTGGACATCTTCCGTGATGACCATGTGATCGAGCGCAACAAGGCCCTTGCTGCGCGCATGGCCAGTGCTACCGCACACCTGGCCGAGCACCCGCAAGTTGCCGACGTGCGCCAGACCGGCATGGCCCTGGCCATCGAGATGGTGCAGGACAAAGCCAGCAAAACAGCCTACCCCTGGCAGGAACGGCGTGGACTGCGCGTCTACCAGCACGCACTGGAGCGAGGTGCGCTGCTGCGCCCATTGGGTAGCGTGGTGTATTTCCTGCCGCCCTACGTCATCACACCCGAGGAGATCGATTTCCTCGCCGATGTGGCCAGCGAAGGCATCGATATCGCCACACGCGAATCAGTCAGCGTGGCGGTGGATAACCGTTTTCCCGATCATCGCGATCCAGGTTGAGTGAGCCAATAGCGAAACCCGGTGCGCACGGCGCACCCTACGGCAAGGGCAGCGCTTTTCCGTAGGGTGCGCTGCGCGCACCAGCGCTTTAAACTCGCCGCTTCGAACTTGCCGCCTGTAGCTGTCTTTATGCGCCTATCCCGTTTCTTCATCGATGCCCCACTCTCCCTCGGCCAACACGACCTGCCCGAGGCGCAGGCCCATTACATCGGCCGCGTGCTGCGCCACGCGGCGGGTGACGCTGTGCAGTTGTTCGACGGCAGTGGCCAGGAATACCTCGGCGAGCTGATCGAAGTGGGCAAGAAAAGCGTACGCGTCGAACTGCGCGAAGCCATCGCCGGACTCAGCGAATCCCCTCTGCGCATTCATCTCGGCCAAGGCCTGTCGCGCGGCGAACGCATGGACTGGGCCATCCAGAAAGCCACCGAACTGGGCGCTAACGAGATCACCCCGATCATCTCGGCTCGCTGCGAGGTGCGCCTGAAGGACGAACGCACCGACAAGCGCATGACACATTGGCGCCAGGTGGCGATCAGTGCCTGCGAACAATGCGGCCGCTCGGTGCTGCCGGTGATCAACCCGCCGCTGGAACTGGCCGCCTGGTTGCAAAGAACCGAAGCGGACCTGAAGCTGGTGCTGCACCCTGTCGCAGCGCCCCTGCAAAGCCACGAAAAACCGAACAGCCTGGCCTTTCTGATCGGTCCGGAAGGCGGTTTGAGCGATGCCGAAGTGGATCAGGCTAAAGTCTCTGGCTTCCATGCAGCCCGCCTCGGCCCCCGCGTTCTACGCACGGAAACGGCTCCCGTGGTGGCGCTGAGCGTCGCCCAACAGCTCTGGGGCGACCTCCAGGCGTAAAATGTCGCCTTGGCGTAACAAAATGTGACCTCAAGAGATTGCAAGACTGACAGTCTTTGTCATGCTCTGCGCGCCGCTCGCGCGACCCGCTCACCAGCAATCCGCGCGCGGCCGAGGCCGGCGCCCCGCAGCACCGTCCCTCTTCCAATAACAAACAACGGGCTTCGGCCCCGCCCAAAAGGCGGCCGCATGCCCAGGAGCATTGCATGAACGAACTGGTCTCGACCCTAAACGGTCTGGTCTGGAGCCCGGCGCTGATCTATCTATGTCTTGGCGTTGGTCTCTACTTCTCCCTGCGCGGCCGCTTTCTCCAGGTCCGCCACTTCAAAGAAATGATTCGCCTGATGTTCACCGGCAAGACCGATGAGCATGGCATCACCTCCTTCCAGGCCCTGACCATGACCCTCGCCGGTCGCGTCGGTACCGGCAACATTGCTGGAGTGGCTACCGCCATCACCTTCGGTGGTCCGGGTGCCGTGTTCTGGATGTGGATGGTGGCCTTCCTGGGTGCCAGCTCGGCATTCGTCGAGTCCACCCTCGGCCAGGTGTACAAGGAAAAGCTCAACGGTGAATACCGCGGCGGCCCGGCCTTCTACATCGAGCGCGGCCTGGGTCTGAAGTGGTACGCCTGGCTGTTCGCCATCGTTACCGTGTTCGCCTGCGGCCTGTTGCTGCCAGGCGTACAGGCCAACTCCATCGCCTCCAGCGTCAACACCGCCTTCGGTATCGACCCGAACGTCACCGCCGCTGTACTGGCCGTGCTGATCGGTCTGATCATCTTCGGCGGCGTCAAGCGTATCGCCCACTTCACCCAGGTGGTCGTACCGTTCATGGCGCTGGGCTACATCCTGGTGGCGATGGTCATCATCCTGCTGAACATCGAGAAGCTGCCGGAAGTCATCGCACTGATCGTCAAGAGCGCATTCGGCCTCGAGGCCGGTTTCGGCGCCATCGTCGGTATGGCCATCCAGTGGGGCGTCAAGCGCGGCGTCTACTCCAACGAAGCTGGCCAGGGTACTGGTCCGCACGCTTCGTCGGCCGCCGCTGTCAGCCATCCGGCCAAGCAGGGTCTGGTTCAGGGCTTCTCGGTTTACATCGACACCCTGTTCGTCTGCTCCGCCACCGCCTTCATGCTGCTGATCACCGGTCAGTACAACGTACAGGCCCCGGATGGCAGCGCGATGTTCACCGGTATCGCTGGCGTAGCAGCAGGTCCGGGCTACGTGCAGACCGCGATGGAGAACATGATGCCCGGCTTCGGCAACGCCTTCGTCGCCATCGCCCTGTTCTTCTTCGCCTTCACCACCATCCTGGCGTACTACTACATCGCCGAAACCAACATTGCCTACATCAACCGCAAGGTGAATCGTCCCATCCTCACCCTGCTGCTGAAGTTCGGCATCATCGCGGCTACCGTGTACGGCACCGTGCACACTGCCACCTTCGCCTGGGATCTCGGTGATCTCGGCGTCGGCCTGATGGCCTGGCTGAACATCATCGCCATCCTGCTCATGCACAAGGTCGCCTACAAGTGCCTGAAGGACTACGAGCAGCAGCTGGACGAGGGCAAGGACCCGGTCTTCCACCCGGAAAAGCTCGGCATCAAGAATGCCGACTACTGGAGCACCAGCACCTCGGAAGAGAACCTGACTGCCGAGAAGGGCGAGGCGCAGCAACCGCAGCGCTGATAGCCGCACAGCAGTAACGAAAAAGCCCCGGCCAGTGCCGGGGCTTTTTCATGGGCGACGTGGTCGCGCCGGGTCGGTTCAGATCAGGCCAGCATCGGCGAGCAGTTGCTCCAGTGCAGCCAGATCAGGAATACGCATCACCTCCTCACCGACGCGCGCTGCACCCAGCTCCAGGGGCGCCAGCTCGACATCGGCGCCTTGCAGCTCGCTACCGACCTTCAGCGAGCGCGGAATACCCTGCACCAGCAGCGCGATGAACTTGACCTTGGGGCGACCGCCCAGGGCATTGATCACCGCAACACGGGCACCACTGGCGACATGCGCCTGGCCGCCGCTGGCCGCCTCGAAGGAGAGCAGCGGCAAGCGCAGATCACGCCAGGCGATCTGGCCGAGAAACCAGTCAGGAGTGCCTTCAGTGACCTGCGGCGCGCGATAGGGAATCAGCTCCGCCACCGCCACGTTGGGCAGCAACAGGGTGCGGTCGGCCAGAGGCACCAGCAAGCCGGTAAGACTGGCGGCGCTGTTCTGGGTGGCGACGGCTTGGCTCATTGAAATGTCCTCAACTGCAATGTTCGGCGAGGTGATTGACCAGGGCCACGGCGAGCTCACGCGGATCGGCGCTGAAGCTACTGTAACCCCCCTCGCGCAGGCTGTCGGGCATGCTCGGACTGGCGCAGCTGTCAGCGCGCTGAGTCCAGATCGCGCCACCCTGGCGTTTGACGTAGGCGGCGGCGGCGCTGCCATCGCTGCCCATGCCGCTGAACGCGATCACGCCGCACTCGGCACCGAACTGCTGCGCCAGGTTGAGCATCATCTGATCGATGGAAGGACTATAGGGCTCCGGCCAGCCGCGTTCGGCGATCTGCATCGCACCGTCTTCGGCAAAGCCCAGCTCGTTGCTGATCGGCACCACCACCACTTCACCGCAACGCACCGGGTCGCCCTGGCGCGCCGGATTGACATGCCACTGGCTGTGCCGGCCGACCGCCTGTGGCAGCGCGGCCTCGAAGCTGGCGTCGATATGCTGGGCGTAGATGAACCCGATGGGCAGGCCGCCCGGCAGGGCATCGAGAAATGCCTTGACCGCCGCCGGACCACCCAGCGAGGCAGCCAGCAGCCATACCTGACGGGCGGGCTCGCCAGCTTTCAGCGGCGTGTTGGCCAGTGATTGCGGCAGCTCCAGACGCGCCGGACGCTGTGCTTCGTCGAGCAGTGCCTGCAGACTCGGCCCGACCGCCTGGGTCGGATCGCCGACCAGGCGCTTGAGCTTGCCGAACAAGCTACGCTCCCAACGCGGGTAGTTCTCCGAATGGCGCTCGGGGGCATGTCCCTCGCCGAACAACACCGGGGCGCTGACGCGCTCGAGCAGACTGTCGACCAGCGGAGAATCTTCCGACTGGGCCAGATCCACCAACCACAGGTCGGTCTCGCAGGCTGCCAGCTGCTCCTCGTCGAGCCGCGCCGGATCGCTGTTGAGCACCACCTGATAACCACCACCCGCCAATGCCTGCTGTAACACATGACGCTGCAGTGAGGTGTCGGCGATTACTGCGATACGCGCGGAGGTTTTGTCTGTCATGTCCGTTTGACCCGATGGCTATCCACTAACTGAGCGATGGTGTCGAGCAGCAAGGACTCCTGATAGGGCTTGCCGAGGTACTGATTGACGCCGATGGACATGGCACGCTCGCGGTGCTTCTCACCGGTACGCGACGTGATCATGATGATCGGCAGATCCTTGAGGCGCTCGTCGTGACGCACCAGCGTGGCCACCTCGAAGCCGTCCATGCGCGGCATCTCGATGTCCAGCAGCATGATGTCAGGCTTGTGATCCTGCAGCTGGGCGATGGCATCGACCCCATCCTTGGCGGTAACCACGTTCATGCCATTACGCTCAAGCAGACGGCTGGTGACCTTGCGCACGGTGACCGAGTCGTCCACCACCATGACCAGCGGCGGCCGGTCGGCCTCGACCTCTTCATTGGCCGCAGCCTGACGCGAAGCCAGGCGCGGCATCAGCTGATTCTGCAGATGTGCATGCAACACACGAATGGTCGCCAGCAGATCGAGAATCACCACCACACGACCGTCACCGAGGATCGTCGCACCGGAGATCCCGTGCACCCCGGCGAACTGCGGGCCGAGACTCTTGACCACGATCTCGCGCGAACCGGCCAGGCTGTCTACCTGCACCGCCACGGCGTGCTCGCTGGAACGCACCAGAATCACCGGCAGCGGCAGGCTCTGGCCTACCAGCTTGGGCTGCTGACCGTTGTTCAGCAGATCGCCCAGGTACTTCAGTTCGTAGGCCTGTCCGGCGTACTCGAAGCGCGGTGCATCCGGCGCGTAGTAGGCCTCCAGCTCGAACGGCGAGACCCGCACGATACCTTCGATGGTGTTCAGCGGGATGGCGTAGAGGTCTTCGCCGGAGTACACCATCAGTGCACGGTTGACCGACACGGTGAACGGCAGGCGAATGGTGAAGCGCGTACCCTGACCCAGCGTCGAGTCGATGCTCATCGAGCCGCCAAGCTGCTTGACCTCGGAGTGCACCACGTCCATGCCGACGCCACGACCGGAAATCTGCGTGACCTTCTCGGCAGTGGAAAAACCCGCCTCGAGGATGAACTGCAGGATTTCGTGATCACTCAGATCGCTGTCGGCGTCCATCAGCCCACGCTCGATAGCCTTGCGCCGCACGGCCTCCAGGCGAATACCACCGCCGTCATCGTCCAGGGTAAGAACGATGTCGCCGCCCTCACGACCGAGATTGAGACGAATGGTGCCGGTTTCCGGCTTGCCGACATCGCGGCGCACGGCAGTAGGCTCGATGCCGTGATCGACGGCGTTACGCAGCATATGCTCCAGAGGCGCGACAATGCGCTCGAGCACGGTACGGTCCATTTCCCCCTCGGCGTTGCCGACGACGAATTCCACCTGCTTGCCCAGCTCACCCGCCACCTGACGCACGATGCGGCGCAGACGCGGTACCAGACGATCGAACGGCACCATGCGGGTGCGCATCAGACCTTCCTGCAGCTCGGTGTTGACCCGCGCCTGTTGCAACAGCAGGGTCTCGGCGTCGCGGTTCTTCGCCGCCAGGGTTTCCTTCAGATCGAGCAAGTCGGAGGCAGACTCGAACAGCGCACGGGACAGCTGTTGCAGCTGCGAGTGGCGGTCCATCTCCAGTGGGTCGAAATCTTCATAGCCGGCGCGCTCGGCCTCGGCCTGATAGCGACTGAGGATCTGCGCCTGGGTCTCGGTATCGAGACGGCGCAGTTGGTCACGCACGCGGTCGATGGTCGCTTCCATCTCGCTCAGGGTGAAGCCGACATCGCTCACCTGCTGCTCGACACGGCCACGGAAGATCGATGTTTCACCGGCCAGGTTGACCAGACCCTCGAGTAGCTCGGCTGGCACCTTGACCAGCTCCTGAGGCGCGCGACGGGATGCCGCCTCCAGCGCTGCCTCCTGCGCACGCTGGACGAACGGCAGCACCTTCGGCGCCTGCAACTGGCTCGGCACGTCACTGGCAGCGATGATCGGGTTGAGCAGATTGCTCACAGGCGCTGCCGCTGGCTCAGCCTCGGCCACCACCGGCTCATCGCCGAGGCTGGCACTGAGGCGCTGACGCAGCACGTCGAGCTCGTTCTGCAGCCCTTCGAAACCGGACTGCACGTCGAGCAGCAGACTCTCCGGCCAGGGTGCACCCTGCTGCAGCGCCTCGCTGAGGTGCTGCTCCAGGTCATGGCTCAGATCGCCCAGGCGCTTCTGCCCAGCCAGGCGTGCGCCACCCTTGAGGGTGTGCAGCGTGCGCAACATTTCGTCGATGGCGCGGCCATCATCAGGTTGTTCTTCCCAACGCCCAATCGCTGCCTCCATCGCTTCGAGCAGGTCATCGCCTTCTTCGAGGAAGATATCGAGGATGTCACTGTCAGCCTCTTCGGCTTCGTCGCTCTCGACCACGGCCCTGAGCTGGACCGCCGACGGGATGCTCAGCTGCTCGTCAGGATTGGCGCGAAAGCGCTTGATCGTCTCGATCAGGGCATGGCCCTGCGGCACCGCTCGTTTACCACGCACAGCTTCGAGCATCTCGGCCAGTCGGTCGTGACAGGCCTGCAGCAGAGTGAACAACTCCTGGCTGGCTCGCAGGCGACCGCCACCGAGACCTTCGTAAAGGAACTCCAGCTCGTGGGCCAGATCGCCGATCTCGCGAATTTCGGCCATGCGCGCACCACCCTTGAGGGTGTGCAGGTCACGCTGCAGGGCTTCCAGTTCCAGGCTGTTGTCGACATCGCCCATCCAACGCTGCAGAGCAGCGCCAGCACTGTCGATGATATCGAAACCTTCCTCGAGGAAGATTTCCACCAATTCGGGATCGCGCTCTTCATGCCAGTTGGCCAGCGTCGCGCCTTGTGGCTCTGGCTCGACAATAGCCTCAGCCTGAGCTGGCAGTTCGTCTTCGGGCAATACCAGCTCGACTTCGTCGATCAGCGGCAACTCTGCCTCAGGCTCTGCCTGTGGCGCTTCGTCGAGCACGATTTCGTCTTCGACCAGTGCCAGAGGTGGTAGCTCGACGCTATCCGGCTCCAGCGCTTCGATCGGCTCGACAAGATCGTCGTCCAGCGCCGGTTCAACCTGAGCGACAGCGGCCGACAGGCTCTGCGGCGTACCGCCCTGGCGGAATTGACGAATTGCCTGAATCAGGTCGTCACCAGAAACCAGCGGCTGGCGGGCCTGCAACTGATCGAGCATCTGTGCCAGGCGATCATGGCTTTGCTGCAGCAGGTTGCCCAGCGCCGGCGAATAGTTGTAACGGCGGTCGACCAAGCCCTCGTAGAGCGACTCCAGTTCGTGGCCAAGATCACCAATCGGGCGAATAGCGGCCATGCGTGCACCGCCCTTGAGGGTGTGCAGATCGCGCTGCAGCGACGACAACGGCATGGTGTTGTCAGGCTCACCGAGCCAGCGTTCCAGCGCCTGACCGGCGCTGTCGAGAATATCCACAGCCTCTTCGAGAAAGATCTCGACCATTTCTTCATCGAGGTCGGAGTCGACAGGGGTGAAACCCAGCTCGGCCTCGGTCTGCTGCTCCAGACCAGCGGCCTCGACGATTTCCGGCTCGACGGGCGACTCTTGCCACTGCAGTGGATCTGCCTCGGCTTGCTCCAGCTCGGCAGTGGCCTGGTCCAGCTCGATGATTTCCAGACCCTCGGCGCCAGGCGCCAGCAAGGCCAGGGTATGCGGATCGATGGCTTCGCTCAGCAGGTCACGCAGCGCCTGTACGCGCTCGGGTTGCGGGCTGACCTGCAAGGCAGCAGCGACCTGATCCATCATGCCGATCAGCACTTCGTGGGCCTTTTCCGCCTCGTCGAAGAAGCGTTCGCTGACGGCCAGGCTGCCTTCCTCGACAGCGCCATAGAGATCCAGCAGGGCTTCACAGAGTTCGTCGATCTGCGGCAGCTCGGCCATCTCAGCGCCACGACCGAGCGTGGTCAGCTCTTCCAGCAGCGCAGACAGCTCCTGACGCTCGGACGGATGCTCGCGCCATTTACGCAGCAGGTCCTCGGCATCCAGCAAGATGTCCATACCCTCGGCGAGGAAGATGCTGATCATCTGTGGATCGCGGCTTTCGCCGCTCTGAGCCATCCGCTCGCCTTCGGCGTTTGCGAGATGCTCCTGATGCAGCGCCTGGACGCGGGCAAGGAATGCCTCGGCGCCAGGAATAGGTGCAAGAGGCTTGCTCTCGAGGTTATCGAGACCGATACGGAACACGCCCTCGGCGCTACTCAACAACTCGGCAGCCGCCAGATCCACCTGGATCAGGTTGGTCTTGAACTCCTTGACCAGCTTCTCCAGCGGCGCAGCGATTTCCGCCACCGGCAGGATGCCGGCCATATAGGCACTGCCTTTGAGGGTGTGCAGGGCGCGCTGCAGGTCGTCGGTGACTGGCTGCGGCAGCTCCTGCGCGCAATCGGCGAGAAAGCCCACCAGAGTATCCAGATGGGTTTCCGCCTCGTTACGGAAGATTTCCAGCAACTGGGGGTCGAGGGGCTCGCCATCGAGCGGTTGGTCGGTGACCGACTCCACCTGCTCGACGACCTCGGTAGCGTCGTCAACGCCCGCGGGCTCGGCTACCTGCTGGGTGGCCGGGGCGTCAGATTTTGGGGGCGTCAGCCCCTTGGCCAGGGCATGCGCGGTGGCCGCCAGCAGATCGACATCGTCGCGCTGACGCTGAGCCTTGGCGGCGAATTCGTCGACCAACGCCGGCATCAGAGCCACTACGTCGAGCACCACCTGCTGCACCGGTGCACTCGGTTCGATGCTGCGGTCCAGCACGCGGTTGAGCAAATTCTCGATGGACCAGCCCAGTTCGCCAATGATCAGCGCGCGAACCATGCGACCGCTGCCCTTAAGGGTATGGAAGGCCCGGCGCACTTCGATCAGCGCGTCCTTGTTCTCGGTATCGGCCTGCCACTGCGGCAGGTACTCGCCGATGGTTTCCAGCACCTCACCGACTTCTTCGATAAAGACTTCCAGCAACTCTTCATCCACCGGCTCTTCATCGGCAGGCGGCGGCAACAGGCTCGGAGGTACATCGGCGGCAGGCGGATTGATAGCCTGTACCGGTGCGGCCATCACGTCAGCCATTGACAGCGGCTTCTCTGCCACTGGCTCCTCGACCTGGATTTGCGGCGCGCTGGGCAGCTCGACTTCCGGCAGCTCCAGATCGGCCAGTTCCAGCTCGTCCCACTGGTTAGCTTCGGCCAGTTGCTCCAGGCTCAATTCTTCGAGTTCCAACGCCGACTCGTCTTGGGCGTCGAACAATGGCGCAGCAATGATCTCTTCATTCTGCGCAGCGGGCAGCTCTTCGAGCTCGCCCAGCTCGAAGATGAAGGTCTCGGCACTCTCGCTCACTGTCGGCAAGTCAGGCTCGACGTCCGCCAGTGCCAGCTCGGCAACGGCTTCGTCAGGTACATCGAGCGAATCGAAGGTCAGCGGCTCGACCTCGGCGAGGGGCTCCTCGAGCTGTTCGTCCTCGGCGCCCAGCAGTTCGATTTCCTGCAGCGGGTCGGCCAGCGGCGCCAGGCTTTCCTCCAGCGGTTCGACGCGGTCGAGAATCGACGGCTTTTCCTTGAGCGGATAACCCAGTGCTTCCAGGCTTTCCTCGGCGACGTCAAGAATCAGATCGCCCTGCGTGCCATGGTCCTCGGCCAGACGCTCGAGGTAATACTCGACGCTGGTGATGGCATCAGCCAAGGTGTCCAGGCTCTGCCAGTTAGGCACGGCCTTGCGTGCCAGCAACTGCTCCTGAATGTAGCGGTTGCAAGCATTGAGCAGATCGGCGGCGCGCTGCAGCGGAATCATCGCCAGGCCGCCACGAACCTGGGTCAGCAGGCCAGGGACACGTGCCAGGTGTTCGTGATTCCATTGCGAGGCGATGAACTCGATGATCGCGTCCTTGGCCTGCTCCAGACCGTTGCGCGCCTCTTTGATCACCACCTGATGAATCTGCGCCACATCGGTGGTGGGCAGGTGGCTCTGCTCGTTCTTGCTGTCATCGCTCGGCCCGACCATGCCGGCCAGTGTCGCCTCAACGTAGAGCAACGCACCAGCCACATCCATCAGCACAGCATCGTTGGGCTCGCGCTGGCCGAGGGACAGGCCGTGAATGACGTCGATCTGGTCGAGAATGACCTTGCGCGGCTGGCCGAAACCGAGCACTGCGAGGGTATCGGCGATCTGCTTGAGCGGCGCCAGCAGGGCGTCCAGCTCACTGGGTTGACTGCGATCACTGCGCACGAACAGGTCCAGGCTGTCCTTGACCCGCACCAACTCTTCGCAGAGAGCAGCCACCACAGAACGCATGGCATCGCGGTCAGGACCGGCCAGACGGGCACGCTCCTCATCCACCACTTCGGTGTCGGGCAGCGCTTCGTCGAGACGATACTGCTCCTTCAGCGCGCGAATACGCGGCGATTGCGCCGGCGCCTTGGCCACGTAGAACAACAGGTTCTTGGTCAGCTCATCGGCAGCGGGCTGATTGATGCCATCGGCCCCCTGCTCGACCAGGCGCTTGAGTTCCTTGTCGACCTGACGCAGCAAGGTGCGCACCGAGGTACCGTTGACCACGCTGCCGTTGGCCAGACCTTCGACCATGCCGGAAGCGATCTGCCACAGGCCGCCCAGCGGGGCGTCCTTGCACAGCGTTTCCAGACGGGCGAAAACACGTGCCATGTAACCGAGATTGGTCGCCAGATCCTGATTGCGGATCACGCCGACAAGGGCCATTTGCAGCATCTGCCGCAGTTTGCGCAGCAGCACCGGAAGCTCGGCAGTACGCAGCCGCGCCAGGCTATCGGACGGTAGCGCCGGCAGACGCGCGGACATGTCCGGGGAGAACAGGCTGGTTTCCGACAGCAGCTTTTCGCCACGGGCGGCACGCAGATCGTTGAGCAGCGGCAGCACGACCATGGGCAGGTCGCGGCGAGCAGTCTGGATACGGTCGAGGTACACCGGCAGTTGCAGGATGGCCTGCATCAGCACTTCCAGGGCTTCGCCCTGGTTGGCCACGCGACCTTCCATCAGAGCCTTGGCCAACTGTTCCATTTCCTCGGCAAGCAGAGCAGCGCCGTAGAACTCGACCATCTGCAAGGTGCCGTGAACCTGGTGCACGTAGGTCAGGCAGAAGCGCATGCGCGTAGGGTCCTGCGGGTTCTCGACGAACGCCTCCAGGGCTTGCCGCGCCTGCTTCAGGGTTTCCCCGATCTCGCCTTTGACCCACTCCAGGGCGACATAATCATGCCGATCACCCATAGCCACTCCACTCATAAACTTGGCCTTATCCCTTGCGGGTAAACGCCAGAACTCGCTCGTCGGCCACCGGCACCAGTTGCGGGTGCTGCCAACCGGCTACCTCGCCCACACCCACGACCAGCAGGCCACCCGGCGCCAGGCTTTCGGCCAGGCGATTGAGGATGTCGCGGCGACGCCAGCGGCGGAAATAGATCAGCAAGTTCTGACAGAAAATCACATCCATGCCGGACATCGGCGCCTTGGCCAGTTCCAACACATTGAGCTTGGCGCAGCACACACGTGCTGCCAGGCTCGGTACTACCTTGAAGCGTCCATCGGCCTGGGCGAGAAAATAGCGCTCGCGCAGCTCGTCATTCACCTGCTCCAGGCGTCGCGCCGAGTAGCACGCCTCGCGTGCCTTGCCCAGTGCGCCCTGGCTGATATCCGTACCGGTCACCGCGAAATGCTCGGGCAACTCGCTGCCTTGAAGAACCTCCGCAGCCTGAATCGCCAGCGAATAAGGCTCCTCACCACTGGAGCAACCCACGCTCCACAATTCCCAGGGCTTACCCAGGCCAGCCGCCAGACGCTCCTGCAGATACTGCGAGAGCACCTCGAAGGAAGGCAGGTGACGGAAGAAGCGGGTTTCCTGCACGGTCAGACGATCCAGCAGGGTCGACCACTCCACCGCGCCACGCGGGCCATCGGTGACCTGACGGTAATAGCTGGCGTAATCCGTGACGCCCAGTTCGCGCATGCGCGCACTCAGGTTGGTCTGCAAAAAAGCGCGCCGCTGCTCGCTGATCACCACACCGGTACGCGCTTCGAGCAGCGTCTGCCAGTCGTGAAAATCGGCTTGCGACATATCGGCCACCGGGCGCAATGCCCAAACGCCCGCTGACTGCATACCTTCGCCCTGAGTCATGGCTGTGTAGCGAAGGCTGCCGCCAGCCTCCGCACTCCTTTATCAGGCGTCTGGCAGGGTGAAGCCGGACACCGACTTGCGCATCTCGCTGGCCATCTTGGCCAGGTTACCAATGCTCTTGGCGGTGGCGGTGGTACCCGAGGACGTCTGCGAAGTGATCTCCTGGATCACGTTCATGGTGTTGGAAATGTGGCCGGCTGAAGAGGCCTGCTGACGGGCGGCGTTGGAAATGTTCTGGATGAGGGCCGCGAGGGTTTTCGATACCTTCTCGATCTCTTCCAGTGCCACACCGGCGTCCTGCGCCAGGCGAGCACCGCGCACAACTTCGGAAGTCGTCTGCTCCATGGAGATAACGGCTTCGTTGGTGTCGGTCTGAATGGTTTTCACCAGCGCCTCGATCTGCTTGGTCGCCGCCGAAGAACGTTCTGCGAGGCGTTGTACCTCGTCCGCTACCACGGCGAAGCCACGGCCAGCATCACCAGCCATGGAGGCCTGGATCGCCGCGTTCAGTGCGAGGATGTTGGTCTGGTCGGCAATGTCGTTGATCAGACTAACGATGTCACCGATCTCCTGGGACGATTCACCGAGGCGTTTGATCCGCTTCGAGGTGTCCTGGATCTGCTCACGGATGTTATCCATGCCGGTGATGGTGTTGTGTACGACTTCGTTGCCCTTGTTGGCGATGGCTACGGAACGTTCCGCTACCGCGGAGGATTCCGAGGCGTTCGCCGATACCTGGTCAATCGACACGGCCATCTCGTTGATCGCTGCGGAGGCGCCAGCAATTTCCTGCGCCTGGTGCTCGGACGCTTCGGCCAGGTGCATCGCCGTGGCCTGGGTTTCCTGGGCAGCACCGGCTACCTGAACGGCGGTCAGGTTGATGGTGGCTACCAGGTCACGCAGCTGGTCGATGGAGTAGTTGATGGAGTCGGCGATGGCACCGGTGAAGTCTTCGGTTACCGTCGCGGCCACGGTCAGGTCACCGTCTGCGAGGTCGGCGATTTCGTCGAGCAGACGCAGAATCGCCGCCTGGTTACGTTCGTTCTTCTCGGCAGTCTCGGCCAGACGACGGTTGGTCTCACGCACCATCACCAGACCGATGAGGATGATCGAGCCCAGTGCCAGGGCACCCAGCACGTAACCGAACAGAGTGTTGATGGCACGGCCCGAGGCCAGGTCTTCGAAGCCGCCAGCCAGCTCGGAGGCCTTGTCCAGCAGGGTCTGCGACACGGTGAAGATGGAGTTCGCCGACTCACGCACCTGGAACAGTTCCGGCGAGGTCTCGAGAATCTCGTCCACCGAGCCGGATACGAATTCGAACAGTTCGGAAATCTCGGCCAGACGCTCGAGGGCTTCCTCGTCGGTTACCTGGCTGATTTCCATCGCTGCGTTGCCCTCGAGCATCGCCGCCAGTACACGACCGAACAGGCTGGCGTCACGACCGAACATGTCGGCGGCCTGCACCGAGTCTTCGTCACCCGCCAGCACCTTGTTCACCGAACCAAGGATACGTTCGGCCAGCAGCGACTGACGCTGGGCCACAGAAACCTGGGCAGCCGGTGCACCGCTTTCCAGCAGGATGTCGACCACTTCCTCGTACTCGACCTGCAGCTGCGGGATGGTTTCCGCCAGGGTGGCGGCTACCTGGTGCAGCGACAGTACCGTCTGCTCACTGGCGAGAATGGCGTCGGTGTTTTGCCGCAGGCCGTCCCAGTCCTGCTGCACCGCAGCCATCTGTGCCTGCACCGCCTCGGGCGCCGGCGGCAAACCGCTGCTGGCATCACCATCGGTCAGGTAACCCCAGCGCTGCTGGAAGTCGTTGCGCGCATCACGCAACAGACCGAAGGCTTCGGCAGTACCTGCCGCCGCTTCCGTGGCGTTCTTGGCGATACGCTGGGACAGTACGCGCAGTTCACCGGAGTGACTGATGTACTCGGTATCGTAGTTGGACTGGGTATTGATGTAGGCGAAGTTCGCGAACAACAGCACGATGGAGACGATGAGCACGACGAACAGCGACGCGATCAGCGTGCTGCTGCGTGCTCCGACCAACAAATTACCTGCATTGAATTTTTTCATTTTCTGGCCCCCGCCTGGACCGACCGCACTACGGTTCCCATGTAACGCCAAAGGGTCGGAAGAACCGACCCAACCGAAAATCCACAGGCTCTTTAAAAACTACCTGCGTTGGCAACACTGCGTTGAAAGCGTCCTCGAAATGCTCATTTACAGTCGTAAATTACGCTTTTCGACCGCTTTCGCCTTGTCTTGCCTGCATCGACTCGGGCTTCCTGCTTCACCCTACCTTCTGCATCCATGCAGTCGTTGCCTACACTTTTTTCAACGGCCTGCTAATAAGCGACATCGAGAAAGACCTGATCGATTGCCAGCGCATGAGGGCTGAACACCAACCAGGGTTGTTCTCGTTGAAAGACTCCGTGGATAAACGGCGCAATGCTCGCCTCGAGAGGCGGCAGTTGTTCTGAAAATGCATCCACCGGAAAATGTTGCATACCGAAAACCTCGTCGACCGTAAGGCCAGCGAAGATTTCCTGGTGGTCGACCACCAGCACTCGCCGCAGCTTGCGCAGCGGCGACAGTTCATTACCGAAGAACCCGCACAGGTCCATGATCGGCAGCAGGCGGCCACGCACGTTGGCCACCCCTTTGACCCAACCCTTCACACCCGGCAGCAGGGTGTAGCGCGGCTCGTGCAGCACCTCTCCCACTTCCCCCATCGGCGCTACGAAGAATCGCTCGCCCATGCGAAAGCCGATACCGCTCCAACTCTGTACCGCCGCCTGCTGCGACGGCAGGCCAGCCGCCAAGACCCGGCAACGCTGATCAATCTCAAGGAGAATCTGGAAAGGAGTCTGCACGGACATGCCAGCCTTGGCCTTCTTTTTATCTAGTAAGCGGACAGCACGGCATCAGCCGGCCAGTACCGCATTGAGAGTCTTCAGCAAGGTTTCTTCGTCGATCGGCTTGGTCAGGTAATCCTTGGCGCCCTGGCGCTTGCCCCAGACCTTGTCGGTTTCCTGATCCTTGGTGGTGACGATGATCACCGGGATATGGCTGGTCTCGGCGTCTTTGGTCAGCTGACGGGTCGCCTGAAAGCCATTGAGGCCTGGCATGACGATATCCATCAGCACCGCGTCGGGTTTTTCCTGGCGAGCCAGAGCCACGCCATCGGCGCCGTTTTCCGCCTTCAGTACCTGATGCCCATGTTTTTCCAGCATGGCGGTCAGCTTGTACATCTCGGTCGGGGAGTCATCAACAATCAGAATTCGAGCCATGGTGTTTCCCAATACAGAAGTGGCGTGCGGCGCTCAGGCCGGAACGTCAGGAGGCTTGTTCCACTGGGGTGAAGTCGGGCACGTGAGCCTTGATGGCACCGAGCAGCTCTTCCTTGCTGAAAGGCTTGGTCAGGTACTGATCGGAACCGACGATACGCCCCTTGGCCTTGTCGAACAGACCGTCCTTGGAGGACAGCATGATCACTGGCGTGGACTTGAAAGCACTGTTGTTCTTGATCAGGGCACAGGTCTGATACCCATCGAGACGCGGCATCATGATGTCGACAAAGATAATGCTGGGATGCGTGTCGGCAATCTTGGCCAGGGCATCGAAGCCATCGACCGCAGTGATGACATCACAACCCACTTTTTTCAGCAGAGTTTCAGCGGTGCGACGAATCGTTTTCGAATCGTCGATCACCATCACTTTCAAACCCTCGGTATGCTGTTCCATGTTCGCCCTACCATCGCCTCGGTGAGTCGTTATATTCGTGTTATCAGTATGCCTGAGGCCCAGTCTTCGATGGGGCTTGACCCAATCGTCGGGCCTTTTTAGCACACTCTCCAGATGCAATCTATAAGCCTGCCGGGGCAGCTCCGCCCTTGACCACGCGGCCCGGCCGGCGCCACCCTGATAGCCATCGTTCGGCGCGGCCAACCCGGCCTTCGCCCTTATCTCACGGAGTTTACCCCCCATGAGCCTTCGTCTCGGGATCGTCATGGATCCTATTGCCGGCATCTCCTTCAAGAAGGACAGCTCGCTGGCCATGTTGCTGGCCGCTCAAGCACGCGGCTGGTCGCTGTTCTACATGGAGCAGCAGGATCTCTATCAGGTTCGCGGCCAGGCCCGTGCCCGCCTGCGTTCTCTGGAAGTGTTCAACGATCCACAGCGCTGGTTCACCCTTGGTACGGAACAGGACACGCCGCTCGCCGAGCTGGACGTCATCCTGATGCGCAAGGACCCGCCCTTCGATAACGAATTCGTCTACTCCACCTACCTGCTCGAGCAAGCGGAGCGAGACGGCGTACTGGTGGTCAATCGGCCGCAGAGTCTGCGCGACTGCAATGAAAAGTTTTTCGCCACCCAGTTTCCCCAATACACACCAGCGACTCTGGTAAGCCGGCGTCCCGACATTGTGCGCCAGTTTGCCCATGAGCACCGTGACATCATTCTCAAACCCCTTGATGGCATGGGCGGATCGCAGATATTTCGCCACCGCGAGGGTGACCCCAATCTCTCGGTGATTCTGGAAACCCTCACCTTGCATGGCCACCAGCAGATCATGGCGCAGGCCTACCTGCCGGCGATCAAGGACGGCGACAAACGCATCCTGATGATAGACGGGGAACCGGTGCCCTATTGCCTGGCGCGTATTCCGGCGGCCGGAGAGACCCGCGGCAACCTGGCCGCAGGCGGCCGTGGCGAGGCGCGACCACTGACCGAACGTGATCGCGAAATTGCCGCAGCAGTCGGGCCTACCCTGCGCGAAAAAGGACTGATCTTCGTCGGACTCGACGTGATTGGTGATCATCTGACAGAAATCAATGTCACCAGCCCGACCTGCATCCGCGAGATAGATGCCGCGTTCGACACTCGTATCGGCGAACAGCTGATGGACTGCATTGCACGCAAACGCGGGTTAAAAGCTTGACGCAGGTGGCAGCCTGGCGCCCGCAACTTGCAGGCGCCTACTGCTACCCGGCAGACTGCGCGACATTCGAAAGCAGACCCGAAACGCGATGAACGCAGCAGCCTCCCCACCGACCACTTCCTCCGCCAACGCCCGACCGGCGGACCGCCTGGGATTCACCCTGTTTCTCGCGGCAGCACTGCACGCGGCACTGATCCTCGGCGTCGGTTTCACCCTTGAGTCGCCGCCGGAAATCAGCAAGACGCTGGAAATCACCCTGTCCACATTCAAGAGTGAAGAGAAGCCCAAGGAAGCGGATTTCCTGGCGCAGGACAACCAGCAGGGCAGCGGCACGCTGGAACACGCCGCAGCACCCAAGACCACCGAGCAGGCGCCCTTCCAGGACAGCGAGGTGCGCAAGGTCACACCACCCGCCACCCCGCAGCAGCCCGCCACCAGGCAGGAAGCGCCCAAGGCCGCGGTTGCCACACGCGCGCCGCAGCAGCAGAAAACCCCGGTCAAACGCGAAGAGACCAAACCGGTTCCGCAAACCCGGCCTGCCCCCGTGTTCGACTCCGCTCAGCTGTCTGCCGAGATCGCCAGCCTGGAAGCCGAATTGGCCCAGGAAGTTCAGCAGTACGCCAAGCGCCCGAAGATCCACCGCCTCAATGCCGCCTCGACCATGCGCGACAAGGGTGCCTGGTACAAGGACGAATGGCGCAAGAAGGTCGAACGCATCGGCAACCTCAATTACCCCGACGATGCCCGTCGTCAACGTATATACGGCAGCCTGCGCCTCCTGGTATCAATCAACCGTGATGGCTCGCTGTACGAGGTACAGGTGCTGGAATCTTCCGGCCATGCCGTGCTGGACCAGGCCGCACAACGCATCGTGCGCCTGGCCGCGCCCTATGCGCCCTTCACCGGCGACCTGGCCGACATCGACCGCCTTGAAATCATCCGCACCTGGCGCTTCGAGCGCGGTGACCGGCTGTCGAGCAACTAGCCCGGCAACATCGCTTTTTACCGTAGCCCGGATGAAATCCGGGAGTTTCACCACCGCTCCCGGATTTCATCCGGGCTACGTGCTGGTCGGTACGCACGGCGCACCCTACAGGATGACGCATAACCAGCAGCCATCCTCCCACGTCTTGCGGCTTGTAGCCTGAGGCTTGTGGCTCCAAACTAGACGCCATGAAGATTTCAGCCCCCACCTCGCTCAAGCACCACTTCCTGATTGCCATGCCGCACATGGCCGATCCGCACTTTGCACAGACCGTCACCTACCTGGTCGAACACAACGAGCAGGGCGCAATGGGCCTGGTGATCAACAAACCTAACGGCCTGAATCTGGCGGATGTGCTCGAACAACTGCGCCCCGACGAAGAACCTGCGGCGCTGTGCCACAGCCTGCCGATCTTCGCCGGCGGCCCGGTACAGACTGATCGCGGCTTCGTCCTGCACCCCGCTGGCCCGCAGTTCCAGGCAACCCTGGAGCTGGGCGAGCTGGGCCTTTCCACCTCGCAGGACGTATTGTTCGCCATTGCCGACGGCAGCGGCCCGGATCGCTACCTGATCACCCTCGGCTACGCCGGCTGGGATGCCGGGCAACTGGAGGCCGAACTGACCGACAACGCCTGGCTGACCTGCCCCGCCGACAGCAGCATTCTGTTCGACCTGCCGTTCGACCAGCGGCTAAACGCCGCAGCCGCACGCCTCGGTGTCAACCTCAGTCTGCTGACCTCGCAGGTCGGGCACGCCTGATGAGCGACAAGCCACTGCGCCTGCTACTGGGTTTCGACTATGGCACCAAGCAGATCGGCGTCGCCGTCGGCCAGGTGATCACCGGCCAGGCCCGTGAGCTGTGCGTGCTAAAGGCGCAGAACGGCGTACCGGACTGGAACCGCGTCGAAGCGCTGATCAAGGAGTGGCAGCCGGACGCCGTGGTGGTCGGCCTGCCGCTGAACATGGACGGCACGCCCAGCGAAATGAGCGCCCGCGCCGAGAAATTCGCCCGCCGCCTCAACGGCCGCTTCAACCTGCCGGCCTACACCCACGACGAACGCCTGACCACCTTCGAGGCCAAAGGCCAACGCCTGCGCGAAGGCCAGAGTGGCGGCTATCGCGAGCGCCCGGTCGATGCCATTGCCGCAGCTCTGCTCCTTCAGGGCTGGCTAGAGGAAAACTGTCCGGGCTGAGCGACTCAGCCCGCATCAAGGAGTTTCGCCATGCTACCCAACCCCAACGACCTGCTACCGGCCATGGCCAGCGCCCTGACCCAGCATCTGAACCAACGCCAGATCAGCGAGCCGCGCTTCATCGGCATCCGTACCGGCGGCGTCTGGGTTGCCCAAGCCCTGCTGCAAGCCCTGGGGCGCGATGACGCACTGGGCATCCTCGACGTGTCTTTCTACCGCGACGATTTCACGCAGAACGGCCTGCATCCTCAAGTGCAACCCTCCGAACTGCCGTTCGAGATCGAAGGCCAGCACCTGGTGCTGATCGACGACGTGCTGATGAGCGGGCGCACCATTCGCGCCGCGCTGAACGAACTGTTCGATTACGGCCGCCCGGCCAGTGTGACCCTGGTCAGCCTGCTCGACCTCAACGCCCGCGAACTGCCGATCCGCCCCGACGTGGTCGGTGCCACCCTGTCGCTGGCGACCAACGAGCGGGTAAAATTGTCCGGCCCCACGCCGCTGACCCTTGAACTCCAGACGCTCGACAACTGAGACTCTCCGCGATGACGCCACTCGCCGCCAAGCGCCCGCTGCAACTGAACGACCAAGGTCAGCTGCGCCACTTCCTCTCACTCGACGGCCTGCCCCGCGAGCTGTTGACCGAAATCCTCGACACCGCCGACTCCTTCCTCGAAGTCGGCGCGCGCGCGGTGAAGAAAGTCCCGCTGCTGCGCGGCAAAACCGTGTGCAACGTGTTCTTCGAGAACTCCACGCGCACCCGCACCACCTTCGAGTTGGCCGCCCAGCGCCTGTCGGCCGACGTCATCAGCCTCAACGTCTCGACCAGCTCCACCAGCAAGGGCGAGACGCTGTTCGACACCCTGCGCAACCTCGAGGCCATGGCCGCCGACATCTTCGTCGTGCGCCATGCCGACTCCGGCGCCGCGCACTTCATCGCCGAGCACGTGTGTCCGAACCTGGCGATCATCAACGGCGGCGACGGCCGTCACGCGCACCCGACCCAGGGCATGCTCGACATGCTCACCATTCGCCGGCACAAGGGCGACTTCGAGAATCTGTCGGTGGCCATCGTCGGCGACATCCTGCACTCGCGGGTGGCGCGCTCGAACATGCTGGCGCTGAAAACCCTGGGCTGCCCGGATATCCGCGTGATCGCACCGAAGACCCTGCTGCCCATCGGCCTGGAACAAAGCTACGGCGTGCGCGTGTTCAGCGACGCCAACGAAGGCCTCAAGGACGTCGACGTGGTGATCATGCTACGCCTGCAACGCGAGCGCATGCAGGGCGGCCTGCTGCCCAGCGAGGGCGAGTTCTACCGCCTGTTCGGCCTCACCGAGCAACGCCTCAAGCTGGCCAAGCCGGATGCCCTGGTGATGCACCCGGGCCCGATCAACCGTGGCGTGGAGATCGAGTCGGCGGTCGCCGATGGCCCGCAGTCGGTAATCCTCAACCAGGTCACCTACGGCATCGCCATCCGCATGGCCGTGCTCTCGATGGCCATGAGCGGGCAGAACGCCCAACGTCAACTCAACGCCGAGGAGGCCAACTGATGCGTACTGCAATCCTCGGTGCCCGGGTGATCGACCCGGCCAGCGGTCTGGATCAGGTCACCGACCTCTATATAGATGGCGGCAAGCTGGTCGCCACTGGTCAGGCGCCCACTGGCTACGTCAGCGAAAAGAGCCTCGACGCTCAAGGCCTGATCGCTGCGCCCGGCCTGGTCGACCTGTCGGTGGCCCTGCGCGAGCCCGGCTATAGCCGCAAAGGCAGCATCGCCACGGAAACCCTGGCCGCAGCAGCCGGAGGTGTCACCAGCCTGTGCTGCCCGCCGTTCACCAAGCCAGTACTGGATACCTCGGCCGTGGCCGAGCTGATCCTCGACCGTGCTCGTGAAGCCGGGCACACCAAGGTCTTCCCCATTGGCGCACTGAGCAAAGGCCTGGCCGGCGAGCAGCTCGCCGAACTTGTCGCCCTGCGCGACGCCGGTTGCGTGGCCTTCGGCAACGGCCTGGACAACTTCCGCAGCAGCCGCACCCTGCGCCGCGCGCTGGAATATGCGGCCACCTTCGACCTGCAGGTGATCTTCCACTCGCAGGACTTTGATCTGGCCGAAGGCGGCCTGGCCCATGAAGGCCCGACCGCCAGCTTCCTCGGCCTGGCCGGCATACCGGAAACCGCCGAAACCGTGGCCCTGGCCCGAGACCTGCTGCTGGTGGAACAGAGCGGCGTGCGCGCGCACTTCAGCCAGATCACCAGCGCCCGCGGCGCCGAACTGATCGCCAATGCCCAGGCCCGTGGTCTGCCAGTGACGGCCGATGTGGCGCTGTACCAGCTGATCCTCACCGACGAGGCGCTGATCGACTTCTCCAGCCTCTATCACGTGCAACCGCCGCTGCGCTCGCGTGCCGACCGCGACGGCCTGCGCGACGCGGTAAAGGCCGGGGTGATCTCGGCCATCGCCAGCCACCACCAGCCGCACGAGCGCGACGCCAAGCTGGCGCCCTTCGCCGCGACCGAGCCGGGTATCAGCAGCGTGCAGTTGCTGCTGCCGCTGGCCCTGAGCCTGGTGCAGGACGGCCTGCTCGATCTGCCGACGCTGCTGGCGCGCCTGACCAATGGCCCGGCTGCCGCACTGCGCCTACCGGCCGGCAGCCTGAGCGTCGGCAGCGCTGCCGATATCGTGCTGTTCGATGCAGGGGCCTCGACCGTCGCCGGTGAGCAGTGGTACTCCAAGGGCAGCAACTGCCCCTTCCTCGGCCATTGCCTGCCCGGCGCGGTGCGCTACACACTGGTGGATGGTTATATCAGCTACCAGGGCTGAACCATCACGAGCTCGCCACCCGGCGGGCTCGCTTTCCTGTATGCCACGCGCACCACGGTCTTCAACAGCTGGTGCGCACGGCGCACCCTACGTCCCAACGACGACCTTCCCACCCACGACACGCCTTGCGCTCGCCACGACATTGGACGAATGAGTGACTCGACGGTCATGATCCACGTCAGGTTAAGCAGCCGAAATTTTCCAAACGCCACCGCCCTATGACCCTGCTCGCGCCCAGAGGCGCCGGCCTGGCGTCGCGCTGGCCTTGTTCAGGAGCTTTTGATTTATGTCGCGCTTACCTGTGATCGTGGGTTTTGGGGGTTACAACGCAGCCGGGCGCAGCTCCTTCCATCATGGTTTCCGTCGCACCGTGCAGGAGTCGCTGGAACCCCAGGCGCGTCAGGAAACCCTGGCCGGGCTGGCGCAGATGATGAAGCTGGTGCGCGTGGTCAATGGCCAGTACCAGGATCAGGACGGCCAGGCGCTGAGCCTCGCCGACATCGAAAGCCGCTACGCCAAGGAAATCCTGGCTGGCACCCTGGTGCGCCGTCTCGAGAAGCAGCACCTGGACCCGGACGCTGCCCACTGGCAGAAGAACATCAGCGTCGCCCCCACCGATGGCGCCAGCCTGAGCTTCATCACCCTGCGCAAGCAACTGCCCGAGCCGCTGCCGGCGAACTGGTCGTTGGAAGAACTCGAAGGCAATGAAGTACGCGTCACCCTGCACGACAGTTGCGAATTCAAGGTCGACAGCTACCGTCCGCTGGCGGTGAAATCCGCCGGCCAGTTGCCCACCGGCTTCGAGCCGAGCGAGCTGTACAACGCACGCTTCCACCCGCGCGGCCTGGCCATGACCGTCGTCGGCGTCACTGACGCCCTGCGTTCGGTGGGCATCGACTGGCAGCGCATCGTTCAACATGTCGCACCAGACGAGATCGCCGTGTTCGCCAGCTGCATCATGAGCCAGCTCGACGAGAACGGCTTCGGTGGCATGATGCAGTCGCGCCTGAAGGGTGGCCGCGTCACCGCCAAGCAACTGGCCCTGGGCCTGAACACCATGCCAGCCGACTTCATCAATGCCTACGTGCTCGGCAGCGTCGGCACCACCGGCAGTATCACCGGCGCCTGCGCCACCTTCCTCTACAACCTGCAGAAGGGCATCGAGCAGATCACCTCGGGCAAGGCCCGCGTGGTGATCGTCGGCAGCAGCGAAGCGCCGATCAACCAGGAGTGCATCGAGGGTTACGGCGCCATGGGCGCGCTGGCCACCGAAGAAGGCCTGCGCCAGATCGAGGGCAAGAGCGAAGTGGACTTCCGCCGCGCCAGCCGCCCGTTCGGCGACAACTGCGGCTTCACCTTGGCCGAAGCCTGCCAGTTCGTGGTGCTGATGGACGACGAACTGGCCCTGGAACTGGGCGCCGACATCCATGGCGCAGTGCCGGACGTGTTCATCAACGCCGATGGTTTCAAGAAATCCATTTCCGCTCCCGGCCCGGGCAACTACCTGACCGTGGCCAAGGCCGTGGCCAGCGCCGTACAACTGCTCGGCCTGGACGCCGTACGCAACCGCAGTTTCGTCCATGCCCACGGTTCCAGCACGCCGGCCAACCGCGTCACAGAGTCGGAGATTCTAGACCGAGTCGCGGCGGCCTTCGGCATCGAACAATGGCCGATCACAGCGGTGAAGGCCTTCGTCGGCCATTCCCTGGCCACCGCCAGTGGCGACCAGGTGATTGCTGCCCTCGGCGCCTTCAAGTACGGCATCGTGCCGGGCCTGAAGACCATCGACGCAGTCGCCGGCGACGTACACCAGGATCACCTGAGCCTGTCCACCGAAGACCGTAAAGTGGGTGAGCAGGCGCTGGACGTGGCCTTCATCAACTCCAAGGGTTTCGGCGGCAACAACGCCAGCGCTCTGGTGCTGGCCCCGCACGTCACCGAGCGCATGCTGCGTAAGCGTCATGGCCAGGCCGCCTTCGACGCCTACCTGGCGCGCCGTGAAGGCACCCGTGTCGCCGCTGCTGCCTACGACCAGCAGGCGCTGCAGGGCAAGCTGGACATCATCTACAACTTCGGCAACGACATGATCGACGACCAGGCGATCTCCATCACCACCGAAGAAGTGAAGGTGCCGGGTTTCGAGCAGCCACTGGTGTTCAAGAAGGACTCGCGCTACAGCGATATGCTCGATTGAGCCTGTTGCGCTGTAGGGCGGGTGCAACCCGCCAATGTCGAGGCGGGTTTCACCCGCCCTACGATTGAAGCGCCCGCGCCAGCTCGATCAGCTCGCCACGCCATTCGGCTGCAGCCGGCAAGGCCAGGAAAGAAGGGTTGAGGAAGGATTCGCGCGCCTCGTAGGTGAGCGCTGCGCCGGCCAGATCCAGCACCTCGCCCCCAGCGCCTTCCAGCACACCCTGCGCTGCGGCGGTATCCCACTGCGAGGTGGGCGCCAGACGCGGATAGCAGTCGGCATTGCCTTCGGCCAACAGGCAGAACTTCAGCGAACTGCCGATATTGGCCAGCGCCGGCTCACCAAAACGGGCGGCCAAACCCGCTATCAAGGTTTCCTGCGCCGGGCTTGAATGACGCTTGCTGGCCACCAGGGTGAAGCCCTGCGCGGGCACCAGACGTACGCTGATCGACTGCTCATCGCTTGGTACTTCGCTGCGCCAGGCGCCGAGGCCGGCGCCGCCGTAATAGCAGCGCCCATTAGCCGGAATGCCGACCACGCCGAAGACCACGCGGCCACGCTCGATCAAGGCGACGTTGACCGTGAACTCTTCGGAACCAGCGATGAATTCCTTGGTGCCATCGAGCGGATCGACCAGCCACCAGCGCGTCCAGCCAGCGCGCTCGGCCAGCGGGATATTGGCGGCCTCTTCCGACAGCACCGGCACCTCCGGCGCCAGCGCCTGCAGGCCATCGAGCAGGATATGGTGCGCGGCCAGGTCGGCAGCGGTCACCGGCGAGGCATCGGCCTTCTCCGTCACCGCCACACCGCTGCGCCAGTAAGGCAGGGTCGCTGCGCCAGCCGCGCGTACCAGCTCGATCACCTGAGGAATAAAAGGATGACTCACGGGCAGAACTCCCCGCGCTCGGTCAGCAGGTCGCGCACCAGGTACAGCGCCGCCAGGGCACGCCCTTCACTGAACTGCTCGTGCTGGACCAGGCTGGACAACTCGCGCAGGCTGATGCGGTCGACCCGCATCGGCTCGGGTTCATCACCGGGCAGGCGTTCCTCGTACAGATTGCGCGCCAGCACCACCTGAATCTTCTGGCTCATGTAACCGGGCGACAGGCTCAGCTCGGTGATGTACTCCAGCTCGTGCGCGCCAAAACCGGCTTCTTCCTTGAGCTCGCGATTGGCCGCCACCAGTACGTCTTCACCCGGCTCGATCAGCCCCTTCGGCAACGACAGCTGATAGTCGTCGGTGCCTCCGCAATACTCCTCGATCAGCACCGCGTGCTCGGCATCGAGCATCGCCACCACCATCACCGCGCCGTAGCCGGAGCCGCTGCCAACCAGTCGCTCATAGGTGCGCTCCGTGCCATTGGAGAAGCGCAACTGCACTTCCTCGACACGAAACAGACGGCTGCTGGCGACAATTTCGCGGGCGAGGACCGTGGGTTTTTGGCGCATGAGGCAACTCCTTGGCGGGACCGAGCGGGTTATCATACAGCGGCTTTTCACATTATCCCTGACCGAGATTGCATCAAGGCAAAACAACCTACAGATTCACAGGACCCTCTAAAAACGTAGGCGAGGCAGTCAGCGCAAGGCGCAACGACCAACGGGAGTAACAGCCGAAGGCTGGCCCGAAGGGTGAGCGCCAGCGAATCAAACAGGCGAGAAAGCGGAGTGTACTTTTGTACATGAGCATTTCGAGCGTGTTTTCAACGCAGCGATGACAACGCAGGTAGTTTTTAAAGGTGTCCTATCAGAGACGCGCGCATGCCCGCATTACCCTGGCACCAGATCGACACCATCCTGCTGGATATGGACGGCACCCTGCTCGATCTGCATTTTGACAACCACTTCTGGCTCACCCACCTGCCGCAGCGTTACGCCGAGCATCATGGCGTCAGCCTGGCGCTGGCCCAGGCCGAACTGCTGCCGCTTTTTCGCGAGCATGCCGGTACGCTGAACTGGTACTGCACCGACTTCTGGAGCCGCGAGCTGAAGTTGTCGATCCGCGAGCTCAAGCGCGAGGTCGCGCACCTGATTGCCTTGCGCACGGATGCCGAACTCTTTCTGCGCGCCCTGCGAGAAGCGGGCAAGCGCGTGGTGCTGATCACCAACGCGCACCGCGATTCACTGTCGCTGAAGATGGAGCGCGTCGAGCTGGCGCCCTGGTTCGAGCGCCTGATCAGCTCCCATGACTATGGCTTCCCCAAGGAAGATCAACAGTTCTGGTTCGCCCTGCGCCAAGACGTCGACTTCGACCCCGCGCGCAGCCTGTTCATCGACGACAGCCTGCCGATCCTGCGCAGCGCCGGCCAGTTCGGTGTCGCCCATCTGCTTGCCGTGCGCCAGCCAGACAGCCAGGCCGGGCCGAAAGACACCGAGGAATTCGCGGCGGTGGAGGATTACCGGGAGTTGGTGCAGGGGCTGTCTGCGACGCACTCGCCGTAGGAGCCGGCTTGGCGACGATCCCGCATGACGATGATCGCCGGCAAGGCCAAGCGCCCCCGCAGCACTTAAGCGCAGGTTTATTCGGGAATGCGCAATACCTGCCCCGGATAGATCTTGTCCGGGTGACTGAGCATCGGCTTGTTGGCCTCGAATATCTTCATGTAGGCATTGGCATTGCCATATTCGGCCTTGGCGATGGCGCTCAGCGTGTCGCCCTTCTTCACCGTGACGAAGCGCGCTGCGGGGGCGGGCGTGGTCACGCTGATCTGGTCCTCGACTTCACCGACACCGGCGACGTTGCCCAGCGCCAGGAGGATCTTTTCCTTCTCTTCCTGGCTGGCCACTTCGCCACGGGCGATGACCTTGTCACCCTCGACACTGACTTCGATGTTCGGGTTACCCAGACCGACCTTGGTAACGTGTTCCTTGAGTGATTCGGCGGCCTGCGCCTCCTGACCCACCAGCGATTCCCAGAGTTTGACCCCGGCGTCTTTGACAAAGGCAAACAGACTCATGGCGATTCCTCTCGTTCCTTGTGAATGGCCGGGCAAACCGCCCGGAGACCAAAGTCTAGTTCAGGAAACACCCCTGATTAGCGTTCGCGCATTAGAATCCGGGCAAACCAGGAGCCCCCATGGATATCAAGCAGCTGAAATTTCTCGTCGCCCTCGACGAAACCCGCCACTTCGGTCAGGCCGCTGCACGCTGCCACGTAACCCAGCCGACGCTGTCCATGCGCCTGCGCCAGCTGGAAGACGAGCTGGGCCTGGAGCTGGTGCGCCGCGGACAGCGTTTCGAGGGCTTCAGCGCCGAAGGTGAGCGCATCCTGGCCTGGGCGCGCAGTCTGCTGGCGGCGCAGGATGGCCTGCTCGCCGAGGCTGCCGCCTGCCGTGGACATCTGGTGGGTACCCTGCGCCTGGGCGTGGTGCCGTTGGCCAGTTTCGACCCGATGCGCCTTATCAGTCTGTTCGCCGAGCGTCACCCCGGGTTGCGCTTTCAGCTGCATGCGTTGAGCAGCGATCAGATTCTTGAGGGACTGGTACGTAATCAGCTCGACCTTGGCCTGTCCTATCTCGACCGACTCGACCGCGAGCACTTCGCCAGCCTGGAGTTGGCCGAAGCACGCATGGGCCTGCTCTATGATCAGCGTCACTTCCACTTCGTCAGCAGCAGCCTGCGCTGGGAGCAGTTGGCCAACCTACCCTTGGGCCTGCTCTCCACCGGCATGCACTTTCGCCAGTCCATCGATCACAGTTTCCGTGCTCGCGGCCTCAGCCCACAGGTGCGCCTGGAGGCCGACGCCGTACACCACCTGACTCAAGCGGTCAGCGCTGGTCTGTGCTGCAGCGTCATGCCGTTGCCGGCCGACGGTGCTCCGACCGACGGTCACCTGCGCCTTCTACCCATCGAGGAGGCTCATACCCTGGCACCTCAGGGCCTGATCATGCGTCGTAGCGCCCCTGCCTCACCGCTCGCGCAAGCCTGCTTCGAAGAGGCACGTGAGTGGCTGGCGGAGGCTTGATAGATTTGCTCGATCAACACATCAAAGCCAACGATTAGACGCTCCCCGCCCATGGGCCTAGGCTTAGCTGTGTCAATCTGTCACAGAGCGCGCCTCGATGGCCAAGCCAGCCGCCCAGTCGCACATCGCCAGTGCCTACACCTACGCCGAACTCGGTGACGGTCGTGCGCAGCACGCTGCACTGGCCGAAGAATGTGCCCTGGCGATCAGCTACAACGACCTGAATCAGGCCGTGATGATGGTTTCCCCCCATCATCTGGAAGACTTTGCCGTCGGTTTCAGTCTCGGTAACGACCTGATCAAGTCCATCGACGACATCTATGACATCCAGTTACGCGGCCTCGGTGACAGCCGCGAAGCGCGCCTGCAGGTCAGCAGCAGAGCCTTCTGGGCGCTCAAGCAGCAACGCCGGCAAATGGCCGGCACCAGTGGCTGTGGCCTGTGCGGCGTGGATGCACTGGAACAGGCGCTACCGGCCCTGACCGCCCTGCCCGGCGCGGCTTTGCCGCCGCTCGAACACCTGACTGGCCTGCGCGAGCGCATCGGTGACAAGCAACAACTGGCACGCCACAGCGGCGCGCTGCATGCAGCCCTGTTCATCGACGCCAGCGGCGAGATTCGTCTGTGCCGCGAAGACATCGGCCGCCATAACGCGCTGGACAAGCTGATCGGCGCCATCGCCCGCGAGCGCCTCGACACCCATGGCGGCTTCGCCCTGGTCACCAGTCGCTGCAGCCTGGAGCTGCTGCACAAGGCGGTACGCGCCGGCATCGACACGCTGGTGAGCCTGTCCGCGCCCACCGCCCTGACCGTGGACTGGGCGCGGCGCCACCGCCTCAACCTGATCCACCTGCCCCATCACAGCACGCCGCGGGTCTACAGCCCCGCGCCTGACGAAGAAGAACGACCATGAGCCTGCAACCCGTCAATCCCCGTTACAAGCCCTACAGCGGCCCTGCTGCCGGTTGGGGCGCGCTGAACGCCGTCACCCGTTTCTGGCTGGACAGCAAACAGCCGTTCAAGAACCTGCGCGCGCTGCTCAAGACCAACCAGAACGGCGGCTTCGACTGCCCCGGCTGCGCCTGGGGCGATTCGCCCGAAGACGGTCACATCAAGTTCTGCGAGAACGGTGCCAAGGCGGTCAACTGGGAAGCCACCAAGCGTCGCGTCGATCCGTCCTTCTTCGCCCGCTACACGGTCAGCCAACTGCGCGAGCAGAGTGACTACTGGCTCGAGTACCAGGGCCGCCTGACCCATCCGATGCGCTACGACGCCAGTACCGATCGCTACGTGCAGACCAGCTGGGATGACGCCTTCGCCCTGATTGCCCGGCACCTCAAGGCTCTGCCGAGCCCGGACCATGCCGAGTTCTATACCTCCGGCCGGGCCAGCAACGAGGCCGCCTTCCTCTACCAGTTGTTCGTGCGCGCCTATGGCACCAACAACTTCCCCGACTGCTCGAACATGTGCCACGAGGCCAGCGGTGTCGCCCTGGGCCAAAGCGTGGGAATCGGCAAGGGCAGCGTGACCTTCGCCGACTTCGAGCATGCCGACGCCATTTTCGTGCTGGGTCAGAACCCTGGCACCAATCACCCGCGCATGCTCGAGCCGCTGCGTGAAGCGGTCAAACGCGGCGCCCAGGTGGTCTGCTTCAACCCGCTCAAGGAACGTGGCCTGGAGCGCTTCCAGCATCCGCAACACGCGCTGGAGATGCTCACCAACGGTTCCGAGCCGCTGAATACGGCTTTCTTCCGTCCGGCGCTGGGCGGCGACATGGCTGCCCTGCGCGGCATCGCCAAGTTCCTCCTGCAGTGGGAGCGCGAGGCGCAGGCCAAGGGCGAACCGGCAGTGTTCGACCATGCCTTCATCGCCGAGCACACCGACGGCGTCGAGGCTTATCTGCAGTTGCTCGACGATTGCAGTTGGGAGGCGCTGCAGGCTCAGTCCGGCCTCAGCCTGCAGGAAATCGAACAGGCCGCGCGCATGTACCGCCGCGCCGAGCGCGTGATCATCTGCTGGGCCATGGGTATCACCCAGCACCACCATTCGGTGGCCACCATCCAGGAAATCGTCAACCTGCAACTGCTGCGCGGCAATCTCGGCCGCCCCGGCGCCGGCCTGTGCCCGGTGCGCGGCCACAGCAACGTGCAGGGCGACCGCACCATGGGCATCAATGACCGCCCGCCGGTGACGCTGCTCGATGCCCTGGAAAAACGCTTCCAGTTCAAGGTGCCGCGCGAGAACGGCCACAACACCGTCGAGGCGATCAACGCCATGATCGACGGCCAGGCCAAGGTGTTCATCGGCCTCGGCGGCAACTTCGCCCAGGCCACGCCGGACAGCCCGCGTACGCACAAGGCACTGCAGAGCTGCGACCTCACGGTGCAGATCAGCACCAAGCTCAACCGCAGCCACCTCACCGTGGGCGGTGACGCACTGATCCTGCCGTGCCTCGGGCGTACCGACATCGACCACCAGGCCGGCGGCCCGCAGGCGGTGACGGTGGAAGACTCGTTCAGCATGATCCACGCCTCCTACGGCCAGCTCGAACCGCTTGCCGGCAGCGAGATGCGCTCGGAGCCGGCCATCGTCGCCGGCATCGCCAAGGCCACACTGGGCAACCACCCGGTGGACTGGGACGCGCTGATCGCCGACTACGACCGCATCCGCGAGCTGATCGCCGACACCATTCCCGGCTTCCACGACTTCAACCAGCGTGTCGCTCACCCCGGTGGCTTTTACCTCGGCAACTCGGCCGGCGCGCGGCAATGGAAAACCGCATCTGGCAAGGCCAACTTCAAGGCCAATGCGCTGCTTGCCGACCTGCTGCCATCGCAGGTGCGCGAAAGCGGTGAAGCGCCGGATCTGATCCTGCAGACCCTGCGCTCGCACGACCAGTACAACACCACGGTGTATGGCCTCGACGACCGCTACCGGGGCGTGCGCGGCCAGCGTGACGTGCTCTTCGCCAACGAGGCGGACATCCTCCGCCTCGGCTTCAAGCCCGGGCAGAAGGTGGACATCCGCTCGCTGTGGAACGATGGCATCGAACGTCGCGTCAGCGGCTTCACCCTGCTCGCCTTCGACATCCCGGCCGGCCAGGCCGCTGCCTACTTCCCCGAGGCCAACCCGCTGGTGCCGCTGGAAAGCGCCGGTATCGGCAGCAGCACACCGACCAGCAAGTTCGTCGCCATTCGTCTGCAGGCGGCCAGCGGCGGCAATCTGCTGGGTAGTAGCGCAGCGAGCTGACAGGCGGCCAGGAACCTCCTGCGCAGATCACCGGTCAATGGCGTAACGCTCGCCATTGACCGGCGAATCCTGTGATCGAGGTGTCCATGAAGTCTCTGCAATTCTTCTTTCTTTCCCTTGGCCTGAGCAGCGGCGGCTTTGCCTTTGCCGGCAGTACCGAAGCCGGTTTGGGTGGTGCCCTGGGTGGCGCAGTGGGGGCGATGGTTGGCCAGCAGGTCGGTGGCAACACCGGCGCGGCGGTCGGCGCCGGTCTCGGCGGCGCCGCCGGCAGCATGGTCGGTGCCGACCGTCGCAGCCGTACCGAAGCCGCCATTGGCGGCGCACTGGGCGCAGCCGGCGGCAACGTCGTTGGTCAGCAGGTCGGTGGCAACACCGGCGGCGTGGTCGGTGCTGCAGTCGGTGGCGGCGCCGGTGGCGCGCTGGGCAACTACATGGGCAATGCCAGCTACGACGATGATCGTCGCGGCAAGCATCACCGCCACTACCATGGCAAGAAACACAAGAAGCACCACAAGCACTGGCGCCGTCACTGACGGATGCCTAGGGTCTGTTGGCATTTCGACGCAAGCCGCGTTGCCGCGAGAAATGGCTCCCGGTTAGGCGCAGGACGCAGGCAATGGTCATTCCCTTGCCAAGTCCTGCAACAACAGCGGGAGTCATTTCCCGCGCAACCCGAAGGGCCGGGCCAGTTTTAGCGTGGCGCGTCGTTACTCGACGGCTCATTTGGGCAACCAAACTTCGCGTCTCGTGCCTAGCTCCGCGCTAAAACTGGCTCCTGCGCGGTCGCGTCGAAACGCCAACAAACCCTAGCACCCAGGGTTCATGGCGACGACCGAAGGCGACTTCGATCTGTGCCTTGAACCCTGTTTGTTCATGGCCGCGCTCCCAGCCACGCGCCAGCTCGCGATAGGCATGGGGAACGCTAAGGCGGTCGTTCTCCAAGCGAATGGTCGCACCATAGCCGGCCTCTGCACCGTGGTGATAAGGCTCGATACTTCCGGCCAGTAACACCTGGCGCTGTCTATCCGGCCAGCGCTGACGCAGCACCTGCGCATCCACCCCCGCATCCACCAGCATCAGACGGCTGGATTGCTGCTCGACGAATTGCAGGCGGCGCTGGCGATCATCACGCTCTTGCCGCAACACCTCGCTCTCGGGCTTACCACCTAATTCAGCTTCAGCAGCGGCCAGTGCCTGGCGAGCCTGTTCGACCTGATGTCGGTACAACGGCCCATCCAGCTCCAACACCAACCAGACTTCGCGTGCTGTCTGCCTGTTCAAGGCTCGTTCATCCGTGGCGGAGAATCCCAGCTCGTGCAGCTTGGCTTCATTCAGCCAAGGCAACTGCCAGCCATCACCGGGGCGCTGCCAGCTCAGTTGCAGGCGCAGTACGCCATCGTCCTCATCGCGCAACCAGCCACCGTAGACGCGTTGTAGCTCGCGCTCGCTGAGCTGCAGTTGCGCCTCGGGCTCGCCGCTGCGGTTGTACCAGACGCCGCACAGGGCAACGGCATTGCTCAACAGCACCACGCCGAGAGCAAGCCACGCTGACCGCTTCATTGCGCACCTCCCGGCGCGCTGCGCCGCCAGCGTTGCAACACCACCAGCAGCAGCACGGCGATCAAGCCGAGCAGAAGGAAGAACAGGTAGCGCGGCAGCAACTGCCACCACCAGTCGAACAGCTTGGCGAAGAGCATGATCAACGCGAAGACCAGGCCGGTATTGACCACCTCACCCCAATTGCGCTGAATGCCCAGCCATACCGTCAACCCGGCGAGGACGAAGCCAAGCGTCTGGTAGAACGCCTCGATCCAGCCCGTCGGCCAATCAAGGTAGCTGCCGCCGCCCCAATAGGACAGCACCAGCACCGGGCCCAGCAGATAGAGCAGGCCGACCACTCGGTAGCAGGCGGCGAACCCAGCATAGCGCCGCTGATCGAGCCATTGCGGCACCAGCAGCAGCGCAGCCAGTGGCAAGAACAACTCCGGCCGTTCGCCCATCGACCACCAGTGCCAGCCCGCCCAATCACCCAGGCGAGCGGCGACGAACAGACCGAAGCAGAGCAGCGCCACCACCAGCAGCAGCCGCTGGCGGCACTGGTAGGCTAATAACAGCGCCAACGCACCCCAAGGCAGCAGGGCTTTGTCCGACGGGGTGATATTGAAGATCTGCCCGAGCATCGACAGGTTCAGCACGAAGCAGACGAACGCCAGCACCGCAGCCAGCTTGGCGTAATAGCCAGAGGTGTCGCGGGCCTGTAGCCAGAAGCACAGCAGCAGACTGCCGAGGCTGCTGCCGAAGAGGATGGCGACCTGAGCAGCAGCATCGAACAGCCCCCAGAACTGGTAGAACAGGAAAAACAGCCCGGCCGACAGCGCCAGCGCACCGAACAGCGAGGCCAGGCGCATGCCCAGCGACAGCTGGCGCGCGCGCGCATCGGCGTCGATATCCAAGGTCTGACGAAAATGCGCCAGCAACTGGCGATGATGGTGAGCGACGGCCTGCTCCTGCACCTCGCTCAGTTGCAACACCTGCTCCTGGCGCAGCTCGGCCAGCTCCTCGCGGAAGGCGGCGATGCGAGCGGCGCGTCGCTGCGCCTGCTCACGCTCGAGATCGGACATGGGCACTCCCTGGCGGATAATTGCCCACAGCCTAGCAGGCCGCAGCAGGAGGTGCGCATGGCGCACCCTACCCAGTGATTACACCCAAAGTGGAGTGCGCTGTGTGCGGAGCGTTCAGTCCACCAGCAATGCCGCCATCGCCGCACGCAAGGCCTCAGGTATCGCTACGGGACGATTGCTCGCACGATCCACGAACACGTGGACGAAACGCCCAGCGGCGCAGGCCTGCTCCTCGCCGGCCCTGAAGATCGCCAGCTCGTACTGCACCGAACTATTGCCCAGCTTGCCGACGCGCAGCCCCACTTCGATGGCATCGGGGAAGGCGATGGAAGCGAAGTAGTCGCAGCCGGAGCTGACCACGAAGCCGACCACTTCCCCGCCATGGATATCCAGACCACCCTCGGCGATCAGGTAGGCGTTCACCGCGCTGTCGAAGTAGCTGTAGTAGGTCACGTTGTTGACGTGCCCGTAGAGGTCATTGTCGTGCCAGCGCGTGGTGATCGGCTGGAAGTGACGGTAATCGCCACGCAGGTGCTGGGGTTGGTTCATCGATGATCCTTGGGTTGGAATCGCGGCTAAAGCCCCTCCCACAAAGCTTGCGGATCTGTGGGAGGGGCTTTAGCCGCGACCTGAATCAATAAGCAGCCTGATAAATGGCCAGGGCCTGTTGCTCGTTCATCTCGCGCGGATTGTTCACCAGCAGGCGCTGCTGCAGCATGGCGTCCGCCGCCAGCGTGGGCAACATCGTCTCGCTCACTCCGGTATCGCGAAGCCGTGTGGGCAGGCCGCTGCGCTGGCTGAAGCCGGCCAGCGCTTCGATCAATTGTTCGGTCTGCGCCGCCGCGCTGCCCGCCCGCAGACGCTCACCCAGCACCAACGGCGCCAGCTCGGCGTACAGTGACGACGCTGCCGGTGCATTGAAGGCCAGCACCTGCGGCAGCACCAGGGCGTTGGACAGCCCGTGGGGAATATGGAAATGCCCGCCCAGCGGGTAGGCCAGGGCATGCACTGCCGCCACGGGCGCATTGGCGAAGGCCTGCCCGGCCAGGCAGGCGCCGAGCAACATGGCCTGGCGCGCCTCGCGGTTGCTGCCGTTGTGCACCACCTCATCGAGGTTGGCCGCCAGCAGGCGCAGCGCTTCACGCGCCAACAGATCGGAAAGCGGATTTTTCTTCAGCGCGCTGGTGTAGGCCTCGATGGCGTGCACCATGGCATCGATCCCGGTGGCCGCGGTGACCGCTGCCGGCAGGCCAAGGGTCAGATCGGCGTCGAGCAGGGCCAGATCCGGCAGCAGCAGCGGCGAAACCACACCCATCTTGGTGGTCTCGCCAGTGGTAACGATGGCGATGGGCGTCACCTCGGAGCCAGTGCCGGCCGTGGTCGGTACCTGGATCAGCGGCAGGCGCCGACCGCGCGCGTTACCCACACCGTAGATCTCGCTCAGCGCCTGGGCGCAGTCTGGATGCGCCAGCAGAGCCACCAGCTTGGCCACGTCCATCGAGCTACCACCACCGAAGCCGACCACCAGCTCCGCTTGCAGCTCACGGGCCTGAGCCACGGCAGCCAGCACCACGACCTCGGGCGGGTCGGCCAGCACCTGGTCGAACACCTGCACACTCATGCCGGCACCAGCGAAGCCCGGCAGCAGCGGTTCGAGCAGACCCAGGCGGGTTATGCCCGGGTCAGTGACGATCAGCACGCGCCGGGCGCTGCGCTCATGGCAGAGTTCGGCCAGACGCAGGCTGGCGCCGGATTCGCAGATAATCTGCGCGGTGGTGGCGAAGCTGAATGGGTGCATGGGGTGCTCCTCTTGTTGTAGCCCGGATGCAATCCGGGACCGGTCATGCAAATGTCCCCGGATTGCATCCGGGCTACGCCGCTGCGTCCGTAGGAGCCGGCTTGCCGGCGATCACAACCGGCATCGCCGGCAAGCCGGCTCCTACAGACATCTGCGCTAAAAGGCGAAACTGTCCTCATCCATGGCCATCAGGCACTGCGCGCCGCCCAGCAGGGCTTCGCGGTGCGCGCTAGCGCGCGGCAGCACACGGCGCAGATAGAAATCGGCGCTGTGCAGCTTGGCCTGGTAGAACGCCGCCTCGCCGCTACCCGCCTCCAGCGCATCCTGAGCCCGCGCCGCGGCTTGCAGCCAGAAACCGGCGAGCAGCACATAAGCCGAGTACTGGAGAAAATCCACCGAAGTGGCGCCGATCTCCTGCGGGTCACGCTGACAGGCGGCAATCACTTCTGTGCTTAGCTCGCGCCATTCGCCCAAGCGGGCCTGCACCATGCTGGCCATCTGAGCCAGGGCCGGTCGATCCGCCTCGGCATCGCACAGCTGGCTGAACTCGGCCTGCAGTGCGGACAACTCCGCACCACCGTCACCCAGCAATTTACGGCGGATATAGTCCAGCGCCTGGATGCCGTTGGTGCCTTCGTAAAGCTGGGTGATGCGACTGTCGCGCATCAGTTGTTCCATGCCCCACTCGCGGATGAAGCCATGCCCGCCGTAGACCTGCACGCCATGGCTGGCCACTTCCTGGCCCATGTCGGTGAAGAACGCCTTGACGATAGGGATCAGCAGCGCCGCGCGCTTGCCGGCCGCCTTGCGCGCCTCGGCCGACTCGGCGCTGTGCTCCAGGTCGAGCTGGCGCGCGGTGTAGGCGGCGAGCATGCGGCTGCCCTCGACCAGGGTCTTCTGAGTCAACAGCATGCGTCGCACGTCGGGATGATTGATGATCGGATCAGCTGCCTTGTCCGGCGCCTGCACGCCCGCCAGACCACGTGACTGCAGGCGCTCGCGGGCATAACGCAGCGCGCCCTGGAAGGCCGCCTCGCCTATCCCCAAGCCCTGCAGGCCGACCTGAAAGCGCGCGTCGTTCATCATGGTGAACATGCAGGCCAGGCCCTGGTTGGCTTCGCCTACCAACCAGCCGGTGGCGCCGTCGAAGTTCATCACACAGGTGGAGGCACCCTTGATGCCCATCTTGTGCTCGATAGCGCCACACGACAGCGTGTTGCGTTCACCCGGTGTGCCGTCGGCGGCAGCGATAAATTTCGGCACCAGCAGCAATGAAATGCCCTTCACACCAGCAGGCGCATCCGGCAGGCGCGCCAGCACCAGATGGATGATGTTTTCGGAGATGTCCTGCTCGCCGCCGCTGATAAAGATCTTGCTGCCGCTGACGCGGTAGCTACCGTCGGCCTGCGGCTCGGCGCGGGTACGCAGCAACGCCAGGTCGGTGCCGGCCTGCGCCTCGGTCAGACACATGGTGCCGGTCCACTGACCGCTGACCAGCTTGCCCAGGTAATGCTGTCTCAGCGTTTCGCTGCCGTGCTTGTGCAGCGCCAGCACGGCGCCCTCGGTCAGCCCGGAGTAGACGCGGAAGGATAGCGAGGCGCCCATCAGCATTTCGTGGAAGGCAAAAGCCACCAGCTGCGGGAAGCCCTGGCCGCCATATTCCACCGGCCCGGTCATGCTCGCCCAGCCGTTGTCCACGTATTGCCGGTAGGCCTCGGCAAAGCCCTTGGGCGTGCTGACCTGGCCATTTTCCAGGTGGCAGCCCTCCTCATCGCTGTTGCGATTGAGCGGCGCGACCTCGCCTTCGGCGAAGGCCGCAGCCTCCTCCAGCACGCCGTCGATCAGCTCGCGATCCAGGACGTTACCCAGACGCTCGCAGTGGCCGGCAGCGTCGAACAGTTCGTGCAGGACGAAACGCATATCGCGCAATGGCGCCTGATAGCTCATACCCGACCCTCCTGTACGTCGCTGAAATACTTGTTCTCGGCAGCCAGCCGCTCGATCAGCGCCGCCGGTTGCCAATGCGCGCCGAAGCGCTCGGTCAGTTGCAGCAGACGCTGGTGAATCGCAGCGACACCTTCGCCGTCGGCCCAGCTCATCGGGCCGCCACGCTCGGCGGGAAAGCCGTAACCGTTGAGATAGACCAGATCGATGTCGTGGCTATTGGCGGCGATGTTCTCCTCGAGAATCTTCGCCCCTTCGTTGACCAGTGCCAGCAGGCAGCGCTCGAGAATTTCCTCGTTGCCGATATCGCGGCGGGTGAAGCCCAGGCGTTCCGATTGCATCTGCACCAGCCCGTCGACGACCGGATCATGCTCGGCCTGGCGACTGCCGGGCGCATAGCGGTAATAGCCCTTGCCACTCTTCTGGCCAAAGCGACCCAACTCGCACAGACGGTTATCCACCTGCACCGCCGGATCATCCTGACCCTGGCCGGACAGTTCACGGGCGCGCCATTCGAGGTCGATGCCGACCACGTCGTACATGCGAAACGGCCCCATGGCGAAGCCGAAGCCCTGCAGCGCCGCGTCCACCTGATGCGGCCAGGCGCCTTCGAGCAGCAGCATGCGCGCCTCGCGCACGTAGGTGTGCAGCATGCGGTTGCCAATGAAACCGTGGCAGTTGCCGGCGACCACCGCCACCTTGCCCATGCGCGCGCCCAGCTCTTGAGCGGCCTGCAGCACGGCTGGCGCGGTCTTGCCGCCGCGGACGATCTCCAGCAGTTTCATGATGTGCGCCGGGCTGAAGAAGTGCAGGCCCAGCACCGATTCTGGCCGCGTGGTGACCGCAGCGATAGCGTCGACATCCAGCGCCGAGGTATTGCTGGCGAGGATGGAGTCCGGCTTCAGCACCGCGTCCAGCTCACGGAAGATGCTTTGTTTGAGCTCGAGATTCTCGTACACCGCCTCGATCACCAGGTCGGCGTCGGCCAGGGCCGCGTAGCCGTCCACCGCCTCAACGCGCGCCCGTCGTGCCGCGGCTTCGGCCGAAGCGATACGGCCCTTGGCGACGTTGTGCGCCCAGGTCTGCTCGGCCATCTCCAGGCCCTGCTCGACCATCTGCGGGTTGTTATCCAGCCACAGTACCTGCAGGCCGGCATTGGCCAGGCTGATGACGATGCCACGGCCCATGGTGCCGGCGCCGATCACGGCGGCACAGCGAAGCGGCGAGACAACTTGAGTCATTGCTGTTCCTCTAGAGAACCAATAGAAAAGCTTGGGTCACGATAAGCAAGCCGCTACTATTTTTGAAATTTAGTCTTGTGATACGACGTATTCAGCAGATGAATTTCAGCAACTTCGACCTCAACCTGCTGCGTGTACTGGACGCCCTGCTACGCGAGCAGAACGTCTCGCGCGCCGCCGAACACCTGGCGCTGAGCCAGCCGGCGGTAAGTAATGCGCTGGGTCGCCTGCGCGTACTGCTAGACGACCCGCTGTTGGTGCGCGTCGGCCGGCGCATGCAGCCAACGCCGCGGGCACTGGCACTGGAGGCGCCGATCCGCAGCGCGCTGCGTCAGCTGGAGCAGAGCCTGAGCGCTGGCGAGGCCTTCGAGCCGGGCGAAAGCCGCCAGCGCTTTCGCATCGCCGTCACCGACTATGTCGAGCTGGTGTGCATGCCACGCCTGCTCGATCGTCTGAGCCAGAAGGCACCGGGCATCGGCATCGACATTCGCCACCTCAGCCCGAGCCTGCCAATGGAGGCGCTGGACAAGGGCGAACTGGATCTGGTGCTGGGCCGTTTCGACGAGATACCCGCACGTTTCGCCCGCCGTCACTGGATGAGCGAGACGCTCAAGCTGGCGGTGCACCGCGAGCACCCACTGCTGCGCCAGGGCCACCTGGAACTGGAGACGTTCCTGCGCCTGCGCCACCTCTGGGTACACGGCGGGCAGACCCGTGGCATGGTCGATCAGTGGCTGGGGGAACAGGGCCTGTCGCGGCAGATCCTCTACACCACGCCGAACTACCTGCAGGCAGCGCATATCGTCGCCGGCAGCGAACTGGCAGCAGTGCTGCCCACCGCCCTGGCCCGGCATTTCGCCACGCTGCTGCCGCTGCAGTTGTTCGATCTGCCCTTCACCCTCGGGCCCTTCCACCTCGAAGTGGTCAGCCTTGCGCAGCGCCAGCGCGATGCCGCGCTGCAATGGCTGATCGAGGAGATCGTCGCAGTGGCCAACCCGTAGGGTGTCGCAGGGCCGCCACAGGCCTTGCGCACCGGCCACTCTTCAATCTACGGGTGGTGCAATGTCGGTGCGCACAGCACACCCTACCTCTCGACTTGGCGATCGGCGCGGCCACCCAGGTACCAACCGAGCACACCCCATAGCGCGGCGCAAAGCGCACCGACCATGGCCACCAGCCAGGTCCCGTGGCCAAGCATGTCCAGCCCCGCCTTGGCCCAGCCACTGAGGGCATCGCCGCCACGATAGACCACGGTGTCGATGAAATTCTTCGCCTTGTACTTGCTCTCGGCGTCCAGTGGCGCGAAGAGCATTTCCCGCCCCGGTCGGACGAAGGCGTATTCACCGATGCGCCGAACGATCATCAGCCCCGCCAGCATGGCGAAGGTCGGCGCCAGCGCCAGACCGACAAAGCCCAGACAGACCAGCGCTGGCACCAGCGACAGCAGCACGCGCACGCCGAGCTTCTGCGCCACCCGACCGGTGATGAATACCTGAGTCGCCAGCGCACCGGACTGCACGACGAAATCGATCACGCCGAACACCTTCACCTGCGCGGCACGATCCGGGAACAGCTCGGCCACCAGGCGCGCCTGTTCGAAGTAGAGAAAGGTGCTCACCGAAGTGAGTAGCAGAATGAAAGCGCCGATACCCAGCAGGTAACGCGAACCGAGCATACGCGTCAGCCCGCTGAACGGATTACCCGGCACCGGCCTGCGCGGGCTCTCGCTGGGTACCGCCCCAGCTCGTCCGGCGCCCTGGCGCTCGCGCCAGTCCATCAGATAGCGCTTGAGCACCATGGCCGCGCCGAGCAGCACCGCGGCCATCAGCATCAACCCGGACTCGCCAACCACACCGATCAGAACAGCACTCAAGAGTGGCCCGCACAGCCCACCGACGCTGGCGCCTGCGGCAATGAAAGCGAACAGCCGCCGCGCCTGAGCGCCGTCGAATACATCGGCCATCAGGCTCCAGGCCACCGAGACGACGAACAGGTTGTAGACCGAGATCCACACGTAGAACACCCGCGCCAGCCACACGCTGTCGTGATCGACGCGAAACAGCACAACGAAGACCAGCAGGTTGAGGCAGAAAAAGCCGTATACCCAGTCGATGAAGTGAATGCGCGGGACTTTCGAATTGAGCCAGGCGAACAGCGGCACCGCCAGCAACATGACGACGAAGGTGGCGGTGAACAGCCACTGCAGATTGTTCACCCCACCAGTGATGCCCATCGCCTCGCGGATGGGCCGCAGCATGAAGTAACCGGCGAACAGGCAGAAGAACAGGGCGAAGCCAGCCAGAACGGCCGCCAGCTCCTCACCTTCGGCATTGATCGCCCGCGCCAGGCGCCGGGTCAGCGCCTGCATCTCAGGCGAACAACTCGATGATGCGCTGGCGCTGAGCCGCGTCAGGCAGGCGGCCCTGACCGGCGAGGATGTTGTCGGCCATGTAACGCGGATTGGAGGTGGCTGGAATCACCGCCGTCACCGCCGGATTAGCGAGAATGAACTTGAGCATCAGTTGGGCCCAGGAGGTGACATCCAGCTCCACCGCAGCCCAGTCGGGAAGGTTCTTTCCCTTTACTCGGTCGAACAGTGCCGCGCGCTGGAACGGCCGATTGATCAGTACCGCGATGCCCTTGTCGGCGCAGAAGGGCAACAGCTCGCGCTCGGCGTTGCGCTCGCCGATGGAGTAGTTGAACTGGACGAAATCCACCGGCTCCCGGCGCAGCACCTCAAGCAGGCGTTCATGGGCGGAATCGAGATAATGAGTCACGCCGATGTAGCGTACCCGGCCCTGTTCCTTCAGCTCGCGCAACAGACCCAGTTGAGTGCTGGTGTCCTGCAGGTTGTGCACCTGCATCAGGTCGATGGTGTCGGTCTTGAGCGCGGCGAAGCTGGCCTCGATCTGCCGCTCACCTGCCGCGCGCCCGGAGGAGGAGACCTTGCTGGCCAGGAACAGTTTCTTGCGCATGTCGTCTTCTGCGGCCAATGCACCACACACGGCCTCTGCTCGTCCGTAGCTGGGCGCGGTATCCACCAGACTGGCGCCACCATTGACCAGCGCCTGCAGCACCTCGCGCAAGGGCTGTAGGGCCTCATCGGTCATCGCCACATCGTGGGTGCGCGACGTACCCAGACCGATCACCGGCAGCAGTTCACCACTGCTGGGAATCGTCCGACTCAGCAGAGTGCCGGAAGCGAAGGCGGATGACGGCAACCAGGGCATCAGGGCGGCTAATGCCACCAGACTGGCGCTACCGTGCAGGAATCGACGACGACTGGGCATGGCGTGGCTCCTCTGACAGTGACCGGTTGGTTATAGGCACTGACCACGCTCAGACCAAGACGTTACATCCGTTGCCGATCAGGTATCGGGGAAAGAAAGCATGCCGGTGAAATGCCTGCAGCCCGGCTATGACGGGGGAAAGAGGGGAAATACGGCAGGCTACGGACGCAATATCCGGTAACCAAAAACGCCGCTGCGCCAGGCGGGATAACGACGCAGCGGTCGGGAAAGAGTTATCAGGCCGCGCGCGTGGCGGACTCGCTGATCAGCATGCCGTGGGACACCAGATAGCAGCGGCTGCCATTGCGCAGCGTCATGGGGCTGCGACTGGCGATGACCCAGCCTTTGCTCAACAACTGCTCGATGTGCTCCCGCAGTGCGGGCAGGTGGCGCTGTTCCTTCATGGCCGACTCCTCATGTGATGGATGACGTTGCACCCACTGGTTCATCCGTGACTCAGATCTCAAAATGGTAGTGGCGCAATGCCAGGAAAGAAAGCGGCGCGATTGTGCAACTTTTTGTAGGACATTCGCTATAGATCAGGACTGCGCCAACACGCTTTGCTGCTCGCCCTGAGGGGCGGAAAACACCAGATAATCGTCTTCGAGATTGCCGTAACGCAGCTGCGCCAGATCGAAGAGATAGTTCTGATGCAGCTTCCAGGGCACCCGATCACCCTGCGCCGGCAACAGGTGTGAAGCCCGCTCGATATAGCCCGACTGCAGATCGAGAAACGGCTCCGGCCGTGCCCGACCGTCGGTGTCACGCGGAGTTACCTGCCGCATGCCGATGGCATCCATGTGGCGGATCAGGCGGCAAAAGTACTCGCTGGAGAGATCGGCCTTGAGCGTCCAGCTGGCATTGGTGTAGCCCATCACCACCGCCAGATTGGGCAGGTCACGTAGCATGATTCCGCGATAGCCCATGCTCTTCGGTGCCTCGAAGGGCACACCATCGACACTCACGGCGATGCCACCGAACAACTGCAACTGCAGACCGGTGGCGCTGACGATCACGTCGGCAGCCAGCTCCTCGCCGCTTTTCAGGCGGATGCCCTGCGCGGTGAAACGCTCGATCTCGTCGGTCACCACCTGCGCCTTGCCCTGGCGCAGCACGCGGAACAGATCACCGTCGGGCACCGCACAGACGCGTTGGTCCCAGGGCTTGTAGCGGGGGCTGAAATGGCGCAGATCGACCCGTCCGCCCAGTTGCCGCCGCACCAGCCCAAGCAGGACCCGCCGCACCAGATTCGGAAAGCGCTTGGCCAGTTTGTAGAAGACCAGTTGCAGGGTCACGTTGCGCCCGCGCGCCAGGCGATACACCCAGGTCTCCGGCAATACCCGCCGCAGCGAGTTGGACAGCGCATCGCGCTGCGGCAGGTTGATCACGTAGCTGGGCGAACGCTGCAGCATGATGACCTGCGCCGCGCGCTCGGCCAGTGCCGGTACCAGGGTCACGGCGGTGGCGCCGCTGCCGATCACCAGGATGCGCTTGCCGCTGTGATCGAAACCCTCGGGCCACAGCTGCGGATGAATGAATGCACCCCGGTAATTCTCGCGCCCAACGAAATCGGGGGTGTAGCCGGCCTCATAGCGGTAATAGCCGGTGCACATCATCAGGAACTGACAGCTCAGACGCAGCGGTTCGTCCTCGTCGCCGCGCTGCACCAGCAACTGCCAGGTGGCGCTGGCACTGCACCAATCCGCTTTGAGCACCTTGTGCCGATAACGAATCAGCCCATCGACGCCATGTTCACGTGCGGTCTCCTCAATGTAGCGCCGGATCGACGGGCCGTCGGCAATGGCCTGTGGGTCGCTCCAGGGTTTGAAGTTGTAGCCGAGGGTGTACATGTCCGAGTCGGAGCGGATGCCCGGATAACGAAACAGGTCCCAGGTACCACCGAGCGCCTCTCGGCCTTCGAGAATGGCCAAGCGCTTGCCCGCGCAGTGGCGCTGCAAATGGCAAGCGGCGCCGACACCGGAAAGGCCGGCCCCGATGATCAGGACATCAAGATATTCCACGGACATGGCGCACGCTCACGAAACTCGGGCAATGAGCATCACCTTAGTCCATGCGCTCGTCATCCGATCTTTAGTGTGACCGAACGGCTTGTACACCGTACCGTCGACACAGTCTGAGCACCGCGGCTGGCCTGGCGGGTCCCGTCAGCGCTAAGCTGTCGCAATGACCACGCCATACCTGACCCCGCTCCAGACCAGCAGCACGGATGCAGCCAGCGGCCTGCGCATCGGTGGCGACTGGACGCTGGCCCATTACAGCCAACTCGAACCTCAGGTCTTGGCCCTGCGCGAACGCCTGCACGGCCAGGAAAGCATCGACCTCGACGAGCTGGCCGCGCTGGATACCGCCGGCGCTGCGCTGCTGGTGGAACTGCTGGGCAGCGAACGCCTGCGCCAACTTGCGCAACAGGACACCCTGAGCGCTGAGCGCCGCGCCCTGTTGCTGGCAGTGGCAGACGCCATGGCAGGCACTGCGCAGGTGCAGGAACACGCCACGCCTTCGGCACTGCGCGAGGTACTTGGGCATATCGGCGAAGTGGTCGAAAGTCTGTGGTGCCAGGGCCGTGCGCTGCTCGGGTTCATGGGCCTGACCCTGACCAGCATGCTGGCGATACTGGTACGCCCGGCGCGTTGGCGTCTGACCTCGCTGGCGGTCCATCTGGAACAATGCGGGCTCAACGCCGTGCCCATCGTCGCGCTGCTGACCTTCCTGGTCGGCGCCGTGGTGGCCTTTCTCGGCGCCACCATCCTCGCCGACTTCGGTGCCAGCATCTACACAGTGAATCTGGTCGCTTTCTCCTTCCTGCGCGAATTCGGCGTGCTGCTCACCGCTATTCTCATGGCCGGCCGCACAGCCAGCGCCTTCACCGCACAGATCGGCTCGATGAAGGCCAACGAGGAAATCGATGCCATCCGCACCCTCGGCCTGAGCCCGATCGAACTGCTGGTGCTGCCGCGGGTGTTCGCCATGCTCATCGCCCTGCCGATCCTGACCTTCATCGCCATGCTCAGTGGCATGCTCGGCGGCGCGCTGGTCTGTGCGCTGAGCCTGGACATCTCGCCAACCATGTACCTGTCGATCCTGCAGGACAGCGACTTGCTGCAGCACTTCCTCGTTGGCCTGCTCAAGGCGCCGATCTTTGCTTTCCTGATCGCCCTGATCGGCTGTCTGGAAGGCTTCAAGGTCAGCGGCAGCGCACAATCGGTGGGCGAGCACACCACCTCGGCGGTAGTGCAGTCGATCTTCGTCGTCATCCTGCTCGACGCCCTGGCGGCATTGTTTCTGATGGAGATGGGCTGGTGAGTCAGGCAACCGTCATCGAGGTACGCGACCTGTGCAACCAGTTTGGCACGCAGGTGGTGCATCAGCATCTGGACTTCGACCTCTATCGCGGCGAAATCCTCGGCGTGGTCGGCGGCTCGGGCACCGGCAAGTCCGTGCTGCTGCGCAGCATCGTCGGCCTACGCCAACCCAATGCCGGCACCGTGCGGGTGTTCGGCGAAGAGCTGCTGAGCCTGCCAGCCGAGCGGCGCTCGCAGCTGGAGCGGCGCTTCGGCGTGCTGTACCAGCGCGGCGCGCTGTTCTCCTCGCTGACCGTCAGTGAGAACATCGCCCTGCCACTGATCGAGCACGCCGGTCTGACGCGTGCAGCAGCCGAACGCCTGGCCAGGGTCAAGATCGCCCTCGCCGGCCTGCCGCAGGATGCCGCCGACAAATACCCCAGCTCGCTGTCCGGCGGCATGGTCAAGCGCGCGGCACTGGCCCGCGCCCTGGCACTGGACCCGGACATCCTGTTTCTCGACGAACCCACCGCTGGCCTCGACCCGATTGGCGCGGCAGCCTTCGACCAGTTGATCCGCACCCTCAGCGACAGCCTGGGTCTGAGTGTATTTCTGGTCACTCATGACCTGGATACGCTCTACAGCATCTGCGACCGAGTCGCGGTGCTGGCCCAGAAGAAGGTGCTGGTAGCCGACCGCCTGGACGTGGTGGCCGCCACCGACGATGCCTGGATTCAGGAATATTTTCACGGCCCGCGTGGACGCGCAGCCGCACAGACCGCTGCGGCGGCAGGGAGTCAATGAATGGAACCCAGAGCCCATCACGTGCTCATCGGCTTATTCACCGTAGTCACGGTGAGCGCTGCGCTGCTGTTCGGCCTCTGGCTGAACAAGACCGGGGCTGATCGTGCCGTCACCGACTACGAAGTGATCTTCAACGAAGCGGTCACCGGGCTGTCGCAGGGCAGCGCCGTTCAATACAGCGGCATCAAGGTCGGTGACGTGATCAGCCTTGGCCTGGATCCCGACGATCCGCGTACCGTGCGGGCGCGCATCCGCATCGTCGGCAACACACCCATCAAGCAGGACACCCGCGCCCGCCTGGCGATCACCGGCATCACCGGCCTGGCAGTGATCCAGTTGTACAGCGGCAGTCCGGAAAGTCCGCCGCTCAAGGGCAAGGATGGCGAGCCGGGGATCATCATCGCCGACCGCTCGCCACTCTCGCGGCTGATGGCCAACGGCGAAGACCTGGTGCTCAACATCACTCGCCTGCTCCACCGCGCAAACCGCATGCTCTCGCGCGAGAACGCCGAGCGCGTATCACGCACCCTGGAGAATCTGGAGCAGGCCACCGCCGGCATCGCTGACCAGCGTGACGAGCTGGGCGAAGCGCTGCGCCAGACCAGTGCCGCCACGCGTGAAGCCGCCGCGTTGATGCAAAACGCCAATCAACTGCTCGACAAGCAGGGTAGCCAGGTGCTGGAAAGCGCCGAACGCCTGATGGTCTCGCTGGAGCGCAGCAGTCGCACCATCGAGCAATTGCTGCAGAGCAACCGCAGCGCGCTGGACAATGGCATGCAGGGCATCGGCGAGCTCGGTCCCGCCATCAGCGAACTGCGCGACACCCTCGGCGCCCTGCGCGGCTTCTCCCGTCGCCTGGAGCAGGACCCCACCGGCTACCTGCTGCGTAACGACAGCATCAAGGAGTTCCAACCATGAAGCGCCTGTTCCTGCTGCTGGCCGCCGGCCTGCTCGGCGCCTGCTCGATCCTGCCGCAGAGCGAACCATTGGATATCTACCTGCTACCGGGCGCCGCCCTGCCGGCGCAAACCCAGCGCGTCGACTGGTCGCTGCGGGTGAACAGCCCGGTCAGCAACCAGCTGCTCGACGGTACGCGCATCGTCGTGCTGCCCGAGCCGGGTCGGGTCAACACCTATCAGGGGGTGCGCTGGAGCGAGCGCACGCCGCAGCTGCTGCGCGGCCGCCTGCTCGATGCCTTCCACGACGACGGGCGGATTCAGGCGCTGAGCAACGAGGAGCAGCGCCTGCAGGCCGATCTGGAACTGGTCAGCGACCTGCGCAGCTTCCATAGCCAGTATCGCGACGGCATTCCCGAGGCGCTGATCCAGCTCGATGCACGCCTGGTCGATGCACGCGACCAGCGTATCCTCGCCAGCCGCCGCTTCAGCGTCAGCCAGCCGGCGGGTGATACCTCGGTTGCCTCCGTGGTGGCTGCGTTCGGCCAGGCGGGGGATCGATTGTCCCGCGAGCTGGTGGACTGGACGCTGGCCGAAGGGCAACGCGCTAACCCGTAGGGTGTGGCGGGCCGCTTGGGCTGTACGCACCAGGCACTTCACAGGTGATCATCGGTGCGCGCGGCGCACCCTACACAACTGGCGAGAACCGTACGCACCAATGCCTTGCGCGCAATCCCTGGTGCGCACGCCTGGGCGCCCCTACGCGAACGACGCCGCCAACCAACCGCGCACCTCGGCGTAGGGGTACTCCTCCAGTGCAGCGAAACCGGCCAGCTGGCGTGCCTTGAGCTTGGTGAACAGCGGCGTGGGCACGCCGCAGAGAAAGCGCGCCAGGCACTCGCAGCTCGGCCTGTTACCCGCGTGCTGCTGGTGCTTCTCGACGAAGGCGGCGCACAGCGCCTGTGCATCGCGGCCTTGCAGAGAGGGCAACTCGGGCGGTTGTGGCAAAGTGGCGACCTGTCCCCGACACACCGAACAGTGCCCACAGCGCTCGGGCGCCTGCTCATCGCCGAAATACAGCGCCAGGCGCCGGCTCAGGCATTCGCGGCTCTCGAACAGCGCGAGCATGGCCTGGATACGGGCGATCTCGCTGGCTTCATGGCCGCGGAAGTGCGCGTGCAGATCATTGGCCAGGACTTCGACCTCAAAGCCGCCATCGAGTACGGCGTAGACCTCGGTCATCTGCTTGCTTTCCAGCTCCAGCCAGCCCTTCTCCTGGAAGTAATCCAGCGCCTTGACCACCCGCGCGCGCTCGGCGCCATGGTCGCGATACAGCACATCGAAATCCAGGGTGTTCCAGGTCCGCGCGCGGCGCGAGCAGGCCAGGATGGCCTCGACGAACTGACGTCGCTCGCCCTCGAACTGCGCCAGCAACGCCGCGTCGTCCAGCAACAGCTTGAAGCGGTATTCGGCGAAGTAGGCGTAGCGCGGCGCGATGATGCCGCGCAGTTCAAGCTGTACCAGCAGGGTCTTGAGCGGCAGCGCGCGGATATTGCTCAGCTCCGACAGTTGCCCGAGCATCAGCTCCCATTGCCCGCCCGTGCCGACCGCACGCAGGTCGGTGAGCACGGCACGAATCCCATCGAGCTCCGGCGTATCGCCATAGACGAAGTTTTCCAGCACGCTGAGCCCATCGCGGCTGGCCAGCACCAGGCAGTCCGAAGCCTGGCCGTCACGGCCGGCGCGACCGATTTCCTGGCTGTAGTTCTCCACCGACTTGGGCAGGTCGAAGTGCACCACGTTGCGAATGTCACGCTTGTCGATGCCCATGCCGAAGGCGATGGTGGCGACGATGCATTCCAGCTCGCCAGCCATGAAGCGCCGCTGGATCGACTCGCGTGCCTCATGCGCCATGCCGGCGTGGTAGGCGCTGACCGCCAGACCGTCTCGCGCCAGGCGCTCGGCGACCTGCTCGGAGGTCTTCTGCTGGGTGACGTAGACGATGCTTGCCTGGCCGCGGCGCGGCGCCAGCCATTGCTGCAGGCGCTGCGCCTTGGCGCCGCCAGGCACCGGCTCGACCAGCAGATTGAGGTTGGGCCGATAGAAGCCAGTGGTGACCACGTCTGCTTCGGCAATGGCGAATTTTTCGCGCATGTCGGCAATCACCTTGGGCGTCGCCGTGGCAGTGAGCAGCAGCACCTGGCCGATGCCGAACTGACGCTGATAGTCGGGCAGCTTGAGGTAGTCCGGGCGAAAGTTGTGGCCCCACTCGGAAATGCAGTGCGCCTCGTCGACCACCAACAGCGAGATCGGCACCTGAGCGATGAAATTGCGAAAGCGCTCGTTCTTCAGGCGCTCCACCGAGATCATCAGGATCTTCAGTTCGCCACTGCGCGCGCGATTCATCACCTCGGCAGCCTGCTCGCGGCTCTGCGCCGAATCGATGCTCGCCGCCGCGATGCCATGGGCATGCAGGAAGGCCAACTGGTCTTGCATCAGTGCCAGCAGCGGCGAAATGACCACTGTCAGGTGTGGCAGGTGCAAAGCCGGCAACTGATAGCACAGCGACTTGCCGGAGCCGGTGGGGAAGATCGCCGCCGCTGAACGGCCGGCGAGTACGGCGCTGATCACCGCTTCCTGACCGGGACGCAGGTGATCGAAACCGAAGACACGTTTGAGGGTGGACATGCGCTGTCACTCCATTGACCGCCGAATGGCCCATGACCATAACGCGGTTGGGTAGGGTGCGCCATGCGCACCAACGTATTGCCGTATTAAGCCGGTGCGCACGGCGCACCCTACCCCGGAAATGACAAAGTATGTAGCCCGGATGAAATCCGGGAAGTCTCGTGGGCGGGTGCAACCCGCCACTCTGGCCATGGCGGGTTTCACCCGCCCTACGGCGCACTTGGCCTTCATAAATGACAAAGCCGCCCGCAGGCGGCTTTGTCAGAGAGCGCAGGTCAGCTTACAGCTGCAGCCCGGCGTTCTTGATGGCGTCGCTGACATCGAACTTCTGGAAGTTGTCGATGAACAGCTTGGCCAGGCCCTTGGCGGCTTCGTCGTAGGCATTCTTGTCAGCCCAGGTGTTGCGCGGGTTGAGCAGGTTGGTCTCGACGCCCGGAACCGACTTGGGCACATCCAGGTTGATGATCGGCAGGTGCTCGGTCTCGGCACCGATCAGCGCGCCGCTCTGGATGGCGGCGATCACACCACGAGTGGTGGGGATGTTGAAACGCTTGCCAACGCCGTAGCCACCACCGGTCCAGCCGGTATTGACCAGGTAGACCTTGGAGCCGAAGGCATTGATGCGCTTGATCAGCAGCTCGGCGTATACGCCGGCCGGACGCGGGAAGAACGGTGCACCGAAGCAGGTGGAGAAGGTCGACTTGATGCCGCCGCCCGAACCCATTTCAGTGGAACCGACCAGCGCGGTGTAGCCGGACAGGAAGTGGTAGGCCGCCTGCTCGTTGTTGAGGATCGACACCGGCGGCAGTACGCCGGTCAGGTCGCAGGTCAGGAAAATCACGGCGTTCGGCTCGCCGCCCAGGTTCTTCTCGCTGCGCTTCTCGACGTATTCCAGCGGGTAGGCGGCGCGGCTGTTCTGGGTCAGGCTGTCATCGGCGTAATCGGGAACACGCTGCTCGTCGAGCACGACGTTTTCCAGAACGGTACCGAACTGGATGGCTTTCCAGATCACCGGCTCGTTCTTCTCGGACAGGTCGATGCACTTGGCGTAGCAACCACCTTCGACGTTGAACACCACACCTTCGCCCCAGCCGTGCTCGTCGTCACCAATCAGGTAACGCGACTCGTCGGCGGACAGGGTGGTCTTGCCGGTACCGGACAGGCCGAAGAACAGGGTGACATCGCCCTCTTCGCCGATGTTGGCGGCGCAGTGCATCGGCAGCACGTCTTTTTCCGGCAGCAGGAAGTTCTGCACGGAGAACATGGCTTTCTTCATTTCACCGGCGTAGCGCATGCCGGCGATCAGTACTTTCTTGGCGGCAAAATTGATGATCACGCAGCCGTCGGAGTTGGTGCCATCACGCTCAGGCACGCACTCGAAGTTGGCAACGTTGAGGATCTGCCACTCGCCCTTGCCAGCCTGGTTGTAAGTGGTCGGGTTGATGAACAGCTGACGTCCGAACAGGTTCTGCCAGGCGGTCGCGGTGGTCATCTTGACCGGCAGGTAGTGCTCTTCGGCAGAACCGACGTGAACGTGGGAGACGAAGTGCTCCTGAGCGTCGTTGAAGGCGGCGACGCGATCCCACAGGGCGTCAAACTTGTCGGCCGGGAACGGACGGTTGATGGCGCCCCAGGCGATCTGCGCCTCGGTGCTCGGCTCCTGAACGATGAAGCGATCAGCCGGCGAGCGGCCAGTGCGATGACCAGTACGTACGACCAGCGCGCCATTGGCGGCCAGTTCCCCTTCACCACGGCGAATGGCTTCTTCGACCAGTTGCGCGGCGCTGATGTCGGTGTACACGGCGTTGTTGGCTTGCGTCATGAGGGTCCCCGTCGGCCACTGGCCGAGTCTTCCGAACGTTGTGTAGTGCAGGGGCAACTGCACTACACGGTAAAAAAGTCGCGGGAGTATGCCAGAAAAGCGAACTGCTTGGCATCCTCCGATCTGATAGAGAACGGCTATCGTTCAGAAAAGTTCATCAATGTCGTGTATGCGACGGTGCCTCGCTGCCAGCGCCGGCGAACAGCTGGGCGATATCGGCAGCGTCGAATGCATAACGCTCGTTGCAGAACTGGCAATCGATCACCACGCTGCCACCCTGCTCGGCCAGCAGCAGTTCGGCATCGGCCTGACCGAGGCTGGCCAGGGCGCTGGCAGAACGCTCACGCGAGCAGCTGCAGCGAAACTCCAGCGGCTGCTCATCGAACAGACGCACATTCTCTTCGTGGTAGAGGCGATGCAGCAGGGTCGGGTTGTCCAGACCGAGCAGCTCTTCGGCGCTCAGGGTGTCGGCCAGGGTCAGCACATGGTTCCAGCTCTCGGCGCGTGCCTCGGGCTCGATCTGGTGGTGCGGTGGCAGCTGTTGCAACAGCAGACCGCGAGCACGCTGGCCGTCGGCCTTGAGCCAGAAGCGAGTCGGCAGTTGCTCGGAGCTGGCGAAATAGTTGGACAGGCACTCGGCCAGGTCGACGCCATCCAGGTCGACGATGCCCTGGTAGCGCTGGCCCCGGGTCGGATCGATGGTGATGGCCAGCACGCCATTGGGCATCAGGCTTTGCAAGTCGGCATCGGCGCCGATCTGCTCAGCTTCATAGCGGGCGATACCGCGCAGTTCACGCGCACTGGAACATTCCACCATCAACAGCGACAGCGGGCCTTCGGAGCGCGCCTGCAGTACCAGCAGACCATCGAACTTGAGGGTGCCAACCAGCAGGGCCGCGGCGGCCATCATCTCGCCGAGCAGCTGCTCCACTGGCTGCGGGTAGGCGTGCTTGGCCAGCACATGGGCGTAACTTTCGCGCAACGCGACCATTTCGCCCCGCACGTCGGTGTCGTCGAAGAGAAAACGTTGACTGAAGTCGTTCATGGCGGCTAGCCCAGAGTCTGTAAAAAGGCTGGCGATTTTATGCACAAACGCCATCACAACCAAGGCCCGACCGTCATGTGCGCCTGCTCACACAGCAGAAGCCAGGCCCTGAACCTCGACTGAACGAGCGCTCGGCTGCCCTTGTACTGCCGCGCGCACTGCCTATCATCCGCGCGCCTGGAGTTGGCCTGTCATAAAACTGCAAAGGGAATTCCCATGTCGAGCACGTTCATCAATCGCCACTGGCACCTACGCGCCGTGCTGGTCTGCCATGTCGTGGCCATCGCGCTGCTCGTCAGCTGGCTGTGGCAGCCCACACGCGAGTTATGGGACGCCTTCGACCTGTGGCTGTTCAAGCTGCTCAACGACCCGGTGCATGCTGGTGGCCTGTGGGCACATATCTGGGCAATCGGCAGCATGCGCCCGGTGGACCTGGGCGTCGGCGTGGTGATGCTGGCGGTGATGCTCAAGGCCGGCCTGGTCTTCGAAGGCCATCAGGTGCGCCGGGCCTTGTTCGCCTTTCTGGTCGTCCTGACAGTGATGCTACTGATGCGTGTGCTGTTTTCCGACCTGGTCGACTACATGGGCTGGCAGCATGCCAGCCCGTCGCTGGTGGTAGAAGGCGGTGCCCGCCTGACCGAGATGTTCCCGGCCTGGGAAGAGCGCTGGAACCTCAAGGACAGCGCCAGTCGCAGCTTTCCCGGTGATCACGCCTCGGTGCTGCTGATCTGGGCCTATTTCATGAGTTTCTTCGCCCGTGGCTGGCGCCTGCTGCTGGTCTGGGCAATTACCCTGATCGGCATACTGCCGCGCCTGGTGGCCGGCGCCCACTGGGGGGCGGATGCTTTCGTCGGCGGCGTGTTCCTCAGCCTGCTGGCCCTGGCCTGGGGTTGCTACACCCCACTGGGTCATCGCGCCAGCGAATGGCTGGAAAAGATCACCCTGCCGCTCACCTTGCGCCTGACCAAGCTGCCGCTGTTGGGCCACCTGAGCATCGTCAGCGGACGCTGAACGAGATCGCCCGGATGCAATCGGGGAAGGTCGAGATGATTCCCCCGGATTTCATCCGGGCTACTGCCGCCAACCGTAGGGTGCGCCGTGCGCACCAACATCGGTCGGTGAAGTTTAGGTACGCACAGCACACCCTACGGCCAGGTAACGCTATTCGTCCTCATCCGCCCAGGGATGGCGCAGGCCACCTTCTTGCTGTTCGTTGAACTGATGGATCTGCCGCCGCTGCTTCTTGCTCGGCCGGCCGTCGGTCTGCACACCCACGGCGCCTGCCTTACGCATCGCCGCAGCCTGCTCGCGGCGAGCGATACTTTCTTCCGTTTCGCGATACAGCAGTTGCGCCTCGGGCGCGCCACGACGCACGCTGGATAGAGCCAGCACGACCACCGTGCGTTCGTCGAAACCGGTGCGCAGCACGTATTCGTCGCCGATCTTCGGCTCCTTGCCCGGCTTGCAGCGCTCGCCACGATGATGAACCTTTCCACCTTCTATAGCGGCCTTGCACAGGGCGCGCGTCTTGAAGAAGCGTGCCGCCCACAGCCATTTGTCCAGGCGAATCTTGTCGTCGTCTTTTTCGCTCAATGCTCTCTCAACTCCATAACCATCGCTTCATGCCTGCCCGCACCCTACATTCACACCTGGAGCGGCGGTGAACGTGGCGCAACTCTTCACGTACAGGCAGGTCGGCAGGTGTTTTCAAGTTCCACACCAGCCCCATTCGCTGAAGCACCAAAAGCACCCACCATCCCGGGTCCCACTCGCCCTTATACAACCCCAGCTTTGCAGACCCTGGGAACGCGTGGTGATTGTTATGCCAACATTCGCCCATTGTCAGCAGGGCAGCGAAAGGCACGTTGTAACCCTGCACGCTCGCGCCTTCCACGATATGTGCCTGGTCACCATGACGGTGGGCGAAATGCCCAATCAACCAGTGGCCAAATACCCCAGCGGTGACTCGGGCGCAGACACCCCAGAACACCCAACCCCAACCACCGATAGCAAAGAACAGAAGAGCCCAGGGCAGTTGCTGCAGCATCCAGGTTTTTTGCAGGAAACGATAAACCGGGTCCTCCTCGACTCGAGCCTCAACCAGAATTTCCGGTGGCTGTCTCAGGCGCAACTCACAATGCAATTGCCACCAAGCATCCACCAACGGCGAACGCCGATGGCCAAAGAAGTCGTGACACGCCTTCTGCCGCTGGGCATAGTCGCGCAAATCATGGGTACGCAGCAGGCCGAGTGGTCCGCAGAGCCCCACCAGCACACCGCAATAGACCAGGAAGTATTCCAACCACTTGGGGCACTGAAAGCTTTCGTGGATGAGTTTTCGGTGCATGCCCAACGAATGCCCGCACAGCAAAACAAAAGCAGTCGTAACCACAAACAGCACAAGTGCAGACCAACTGAATGTCAGCGTACCGCCAACCAACGCTCCCAGGGCCATCGTGCTGAACCAGAGGGAACGTATCGGCTCCCAATGAACCTCACCGTTTTCGACGTCCGCCCCCAACTGGACTCGATGACTTTTCAGACTCTGCGGAAATATATCCATATGTTCCTCCGCCGGGACACCGGCTCATTCAGACGCTTTCTTGGCCTGCGCCTCAGACTCGCGCTTGAGTTGCCCACCCGTCGGGCAGACCTCAAAAGCAAAACCGAGCAGGGTATTCAGCAAGCTGTCGGGGTTAAGCCGGTAAGCCACGAACTGCCCCCGTCGCTCGCTTACGACCAATCCGGCCGTAGTCAGTACAGCTAAATGACGGGAAATGGCAGGGGCACTCATATCGAAGCGACTGGCAATTTCTCCCGCTGTCAGCTCCTGCGCGGAAAGATAGGCCAGTATCTGCCTACGCGGCATTGAAGCCAGCGCCTCAAAAATTCGATTAGCGTCCATTCGTGCCACCACAATTAACAACTTAGTTAATTGCTTATATGCCTAAAAGAAAAAGGTGACAACTGGATCAAGCAAAAACCATGTGGGCAGGTGCGGTTGTCATGCGCCCTGTCTAGAATGCCCATCCAAATACCCTGGAACGCCGCCTTGAAGACTTTCGACCAGCTCAGCGTGATCGGCCTGCGTGAGTGGATCAATCTGCCCGAGCTCGGCATCATTGGCTTGCGCGCCAAGATCGACACCGGCGCCAGCACCTCGAGCCTGCACGCCAGCGATATCCAGCCGTTCCAGAAGGACGGCGAGAACTGGGTGCGTTTCACCGCCTACCTCGGTACCCAGGTGCAACGCCGCCATCGCTGCGAGGCGCAGATGGTCTCGGTGAAACGTATCAAGAGCTCCAATGGCCAGGCGCAGAGCCGCTACGTGATCCGCACGCACCTGGCCCTCGGCGATCGCCTGTGGCCGGTCGAGTTCACCCTGGCCTGCCGCAAGACCATGCGTTATCGCGTACTACTCGGTTCCAAGGCGCTGATCACCGGCCAACTGGTGGTCAATCCGGCACTCAGCTATGTGCAGGACAAACCCTCACTCTCCTCGTCCCTTCCAGGTGCCCAATGAAGATCGCCGTGCTGTCGCGCAACCCGCGTCTGTATTCCACTCGCCGTCTGGTGGAGGCCGGTCAGCAGCAGGGCCATGAGATGCAGGTGATCGACACCCTGCGCGCCTACATGAACATCGCCAGCCACAAACCGCAGATCCATTATCGCGGCCAGGCGCTTGAGGGCTTCGATGCCGTGATTCCTCGCATCGGTGCTTCGGTGACGTTCTATGGCTGCGCGGTATTGCGCCAGTTCGAGATGATGGGCGTCTACCCGCTCAACGAGTCGGTGGCCATCAGCCGCTCGCGCGACAAGCTGCGTGCCTTGCAACTGTTGTCGCGCAAGGGCATCGGCCTGCCGGTGACCGGCTTCGCCCACTCCCCGGACGACATTCCCGACCTGATCCAGATGGTCGGTGGCGCGCCGCTGGTGATCAAGGTGCTGGAAGGCACCCAGGGCATAGGTGTGGTACTGGCCGAAACGCACAAGGCGGCCGAGTCGGTGATCGAGGCATTCCTCGGCCTCAAACAGGACATCATGGTCCAGGAGTACATCCAGGAAGCCGGCGGCGCCGACATTCGCTGCTTCGTGGTCGGTGACAAGGTGATCGCGGCGATGAAGCGCCAGGCCAAGTCCGGCGAGTTCCGCTCCAACCTGCATCGCGGCGGCAGCGCCAGCCTGATCAAGATCACCCCGGAAGAGCGCATGACCGCCGTACGCGCGGCCCGCGTGATGGGCCTGAACGTCGCCGGGGTGGACATCCTGCGCTCCAACCACGGCCCACTGGTGATGGAGGTGAACTCCTCGCCCGGCCTGGAGGGCATCGAAACCACCACCGGCAAGGACGTCGCCGGCATGATCATCCAGTACCTGGAAAAGAACGCCGAACCCGGCCAGACCCGCACCAAGGGCCGCGGATGAGGCCAGTGTTCGACGGTCGCCTGGCGCTGATCGCGCCAGCCTCTGCCATCGCCGAAGACGTGCTCGAGGCGACCCTGGCGCAGCTCGACGTGCTGGGCATCCGCTACCACCTGGGCCAGCACGTGCGCGCCCGGCATCGCTACCTGGCCGGTACGCCGGAGCAACGCCTGGAAGACCTGCACCAGGCCTTCGCCCTGCCGGACATCAGCGCCGTCTGGTGCCTGCGCGGTGGCTACGGCTGCGCACAACTGGTGGCGGATATCGACTGGGCGCTGCTGCGCCAGGCCAGCCCGCGCCCGCTGATCGGTTTCTCCGATCTGTCGATTCTGCTCGAGGCCTTTGCCCAACAGGGTCTTCCAGCCATTCATGGGCCGGTGGCCACGGCGCTCGGCCATCAGGCTCTGTCAGCGCCCGGTGGTCAGCGTGAACGCCTGGCCTCGATGCAAGCGCTATGGAGCCTGCTCAAGGGCCAGCACCAGCAACTGCCGCTGCGCCATATCAGCGGCCCGCGGCATGTCATCGAGGGCACCTTGCAGGGCGGCAACCTGACGGCCCTGGCCAGCGTCTGCGGCACCCATGCCGAGCTGCGCCTGGCGGAAGATTCGATCCTGATACTGGAGGACGTCGGCGAGCCCTACTACCGCCTTGAACGCAGCCTCTGGCAACTGTTGCACAGCTTCGCCGGGAAGCGCCCACGCGCGGTGTGCCTGGGCAGTTTCACCGACTGCCCGCGGCGCGGCGTGCACCACAGCCTGGAACAGATCATCGGTGAATACCTCGCGCCGCTGGGCATAGCCCTGTACGCCGACCTGCCGAGTGGCCATGGCGACAGCAATTATCCCTGGTCTTACGGCCAGCGGGCGCGCCTGGGCGGCGGCAGCCTGAGCTGGTAACGCTGCTCAGCGCTGACGCGCCTGCATCCAGGCGAGAAACTCCGCTTCGGTCATCGGCCGGCCGAACAGGTAGCCCTGGCCCAAGGCACAGCCCTGCTCACGCAGTAGCGCCAGCTGGCTGTCGTGTTCGATACCTTCGGCCACGCACTCCAGGCCCAGGTTGCGCGCGATCATCAGGATGGTCTGCACCAGCATGCGTCCACTCGCTTCGCCGTCGAGATCGGCGACGAAGCTGCGGTCGATCTTCAGCCGGTCCAGCGGCAGACGCTTGAGATAGGTCAGCGACGAGTAGCCGGTACCGAAGTCGTCGATGGCGAAGCGCACGCCCTGCGCCTTGAGCTGCTGCATCGTGCCGATACAGCGCTCGACATCTTCGAGTAGCACGCCTTCGGTGATTTCCAGCTCCAGGGACTGGGCCGGTACGGCGTGCTGGCGCAGGCACTGCTCGACACGTTCCACGCAGCCCGCCTGACGCAGCTCACGCGGGCTGAGATTGACCGCCAGTACCAGTTGCGGCCATTGCGCCTGCCAGCGTGCCAGCGCCGCACAGGCCTGCTCCAGCACCCACTGACCAATTTCCTGGATCAGCCCGGTTTCTTCGGCCAGGGGAATGAACTGATCCGGACCGATCTCACCACGCTCGGGGTGCATCCAGCGCAGCAACACCTCGGCGCCCGCCACGCTGTTGTCAGCCAGCATCAGCTGCGGCTGGAACACCAGCTGCAGTTGCTGACGCGCGATGGCCTGACGCAACTCGCTCTGCAACTGCAGACGTTCGTCGATGGCAACCTGCATCTCCGGAGCGAAGAAATGCAGAGCGTTGCGCCCGGCATTCTTGGCCCGGTACATGGCAGTATCGGCCTGTTTGAGAATGTCCGAGGCCTGCTGCAGGCCCAGCGGGTGCAGGGCGATGCCGATACTGGCGCTGATCGCCAGCTCATGACCATCGATCAGGCAACTGCCATGCAGGCCGCGCAGCAATTTCTCGCCCACTGCTGCGGCCTGCTCGGCAACCGCTTGCGGCTCATGGCCCAGCGCTTCGAGCAGCACCACGAACTCGTCACCGCCGAGACGTGCCAGGGTGTCTTCAGTGCGCAGCTCACGGGCCAGGCGTGTGGTCACTTCGACCAGCAGGGCGTCGCCAACCAGATGACCCAGGCTGTCATTGACCGTCTTGAAGTGATCCAGATCGATGAACAGCAACGCGCCCAGACTGCCCTCACGATTCTCGCGATCCATGGCGTGCTGCAGGCGATCGAGCAGCAGGCGGCGATTGGGCAAGCCGGTAAGTTCGTCGCTGTAGGCCAGGCGCTCGATCTCGCGCTGGTAGCGTTGGCGCTCGGAGATGTCGGTGACACTGGCGCGAATCAGCAGGCTCTCCCCTGGCATGCGTACCAGGCGCACCTCGCAGGGCAACTGGCGACCGCCGCTGTCGCGATGGCTCCATTCGAACACCGGCGCATCACCGGCAATGGCGCGGCGCAGGAAAGCCTTGCCGGCGCGGGAGGACAGCCGACCATCAGCCTGACGCAGCGGGCTGATGCTCTGAATCGACTTGCCGAGCAGCTCATCGCGGCGATAGCGAAACAGACGCAGGGCGTTCTCATTGCACTCGACGATGCCGCCCTCCGGGTCGAACAGCAAGATCGCCTCGGGCGCGTGCTCGACCAGCGTTCGATAGCGCGCCTCGGCCTCACGCCGGGCACTGATGTCCTCGACCAGCAGCAGGAACAGCGTCTGCCGGCCACCACCGCCGCGCACGGCGCGCAGGCTGACACGGGTGAAGACTACCAAGCCATCGGCACGCAGAAAGCGCTTGTCCATCTCGAAGCCATCGCTGCTGCCCAGCAGCACCTGCTCCACATGAGCCTGCTCGACTGGCAGATCGTCCGGGTGCGACAACTGCTGCCAACTGCTGGCGAGCAATTCGTCGCGGCTACGACCGAGGATGCTGCACAGCTTCTGGTTCACCTCTTCCCAGCCAAAGCTCCGGGTAGTCAGCGCCATGCCGATCAGCGGCGCCTCGAAGAACAGGCGCAGACGTTCGTCTCGCTCGCGAAGCTGCGACTCGGTGCGCTTGCGCTCGCTGATGTCCTGCACCACGCCGTAGATGCGCACCAGGCTGCCGTCGATATCGCGCTCGGCCATGCCGCGCAGGCGCACCAGGCGTCCCCCCAGGCGCGCGGCCAGGCGCACCTCGATATCCAGATCATCCCTGCCGCTCAAGGCTGCCTGCAGGGTCTGCATGATCAGCGTCTGACTCGGCGTGTCGTAGTAGTCCAGCACCTGCTGCAGGTCGGGTGGCCCCTGCTGGATGTCGCGGTCGACGATGCGGTAGCAGCCATCGCTCCAGAACATGCCGTAGTCGCTGATCTCCAGCACCCAGCCGCCCAGGTTGGCGATGTCTTCGGTCTGGCTGAACAGATGGCTCTGACGCAGTAATTGCGAGCGCTGTAGCTCGACCTTGGCCGCCAGCTCGACACGCTCGGTGACATCGTGCTGCAGCCCGACGAAATGGCTGATGCCCTGCTCGTCGCGCATCGGCGCCAGCACCACCTCGTTCCAGAACGGCTTGCCGTCCTTGCGATAATTGCGCACCACCGCATGGCCGCTGCGCCCCTCTCGCAGGGCACGGCGCAACGGTTGCAGCTCGAGCTGGGCGCGATCCTGACCGAGCAGGAAACGACAGTTGCGCCCCAGCGCCTCCTCGGCGCTGTAGCCGGTTATCTGGCTGAATGCGAAATTGCAGTACACCAATGGCATGTCGGCCTGGCGCGCATCGGCGATGGTCACGCCCAGCGGGCTGGCCTCCATCGCCAGATTGGCGCGGGCCAGTTGCTGCTGCATCAGCGCGCTGCGCGACAGCGCCTGGCGCAGATCGCCGAGCGCACGTCCCACCAGCAAGGTGGCGCCCATCAGCAGCAAGACGGCAAAGTGCAACTGGCTACGCTGCAGATCCAGCTCGCCGAAGCTCAGGCTGCCGCGTAACAGCGGTAGCGGCAGGGTGGCGGCGTACACCAGCAGCACACCATACAGAGCGCCGGCAAAGGCATGCCGTAGCGCCAGTACCAGCATGCTCAGACCAAGCAGTGGCAGAGCGAGCTGAGCCGGCAGGCTGGCGCTGAGCAGCATCAGCACCAGAAATATGCCAGTCGCCAACAGCCAACCACCTGGCGAACGACTGATGCTCAGCGTCGGCGCGCTATCTGCCAGCGGCTCGCTTATCCAGCCGCGCGTACGCAGCAGCGGGGTACCGTACGCCAGCAAGGGCGCCGTCAGGGCGAGCATGTTGATGGTGTCGCCCAACCAGATCGCCAGGCTGTCCTGCGCCCACTGCTCGCTGGTCTGAAAACCGGTCAGCCAGAGGTTGCTCTGCAAGCCGAGCGCCACCAACGCGCTCGGCATCAACACGGCGAAGGCGAGAAACCTCAGCAGATCGCTCAAACGTCCCAGGGCGGGATCGAAAGGCTGACGCCGCAACAGCCACCAGCCCAGAGCAACGGCGGCGGTTTCCGGCAGAGCATAGAGCGGCGCCCACTGCCAGGGCAGGCCCCACAGCGGCGTGCTGAACAAGGCATTGAGGTACAACGCCGGCAGCACGCGCGGCCCCCACCAGAGGCACAAGGCAAGGCCTAGCACCAGAGGCAGATAACACAACGCCACCCCGTCATTCAGGCGGGTCGCCAGGGAAATCCAGGTTGCCAGATGGAAAATTGGCAGCGGCAGCCACCAGATCCAGTAGGGCAAGCGTTCGGGAAAGGCGGCGGGCATGCAGGCCTCGAATTGATGCGCTGGCACAGCATAGCCCAGCGCCAGAGCGCTTGGCAGCATATTGCCAGCACCATCCCCCTCGCCGGGACGCTCGGTCGTCAGCTACACCGCGTCGCGCGGCAACAGCAGGCCGAGCGGCAGGCGCACCCGTGCCTCGAGCCCTCCACCACTGCGATTGCGTAACTCGACGCTGCCACCATGCAGTGCCGCGATGCGCTTGACGATAGCCAGACCAAGACCTGTGCCGCGCCCACCACGCGCCCGATCACCACGAATGAAGGGGTTGAAGATGCTGTCCAGCTCGGCCGGATCGATACCGTTGCCACGGTCCAGCACACTCAGCACCACATAAGGCGCGTTGTGGTCGCCGGCCAGGCTGGCGACCACCTCGACGGCATCACCACCGCCATGATTGAGGGCGTTCTCCACCAGATTGGTGAGCAGGCGCTTGGTCGAGACACGGCGCAGCGGGAAAGGCGGGATCGGCTCGAGGCACAGGCGCACGCGCTCGCCGTTCTGGTTGTAGGGCGCCAGGGTTTCGCGCACCAGTTCGGAGAAGTCCAGCGCCTCCACCGGCTCGTCGCGCCCGTCGCGGATGAAGGCGAGGAACTGATCGAGGATGGCGTCCATGTCTTCGATATCGCGCACCATATCCTCGGTAAGCTCGGAATCGTGGTCCATGAACTCCAGGGCAAGGCGCAGACGAGTCAGCGGCGTGCGCAGATCATGAGAGACGCCGGCCAGCATCAGTTCACGTTCGCGCCCGGCCTGTTCGACGTCTTCGGCCATCTGGTTGAAGGCGCGGTAAACCTCTGTCATCTCGCTTGGCGTATCGCCCACCGGCAGGCGCACACTGCGCCCCTGACCAAGCTGGCGAGCGGCATAGACCAGGCGCTTGAGCGGCGCATTGAGTTGGCGCACGAAGATCCAGGCGGCGGCCGTGGACAGCAGGCCGATACCCAGGAACCAGCCAAGCACGCTCCAGATACGCTGACCACGCAGAGGATGCGGATACATCGGCACCCTCACCCAGCCATCGCCGAGACTCGGCGCCCGCACCCACAGCGCGGGTGGCGTGGTCGCGCGCACGCGGGTTTCGGTATCGGGACCGAGCTCGGTTTGCATCTGCCGCTGGAAGATTTCGCTGTAGGGCCAGTGCTGCTCACTGGCCGGTACCTTGTCGCGCGGGATGCGCTTGAGCCCGGCAGCCTGGGCGATATGGTCGCGATCATCGGGATTGGCCGCCCAGTAGGCCCGCAGGGTCAGCGCCGCACCGTGGCTGTACTGGCGGTCGACCAGCACATCCTCGTTCATCATCAGGTACACCAGCGTCAGTGCCTTGGAGAACAGTACGACCACGAGCACCAGCCAGAGGGTGCGGGCGAAGAAGCTTTGCGGGAACCAGTAGGGGGCTTTCATCAATACAGAACCGTAGGAGCGAGCACAGCTCGCGAATCGAAACAACGTTTTCGCGAGCAGCGCCCGCTCCTACATGTCACTTGTTGCCGTCGGGCACGAAGACGTAGCCCACACCCCAGACAGTCTGGATATAGCGCGGCTTGGAAGGGTCCGGCTCGATCAGGCGGCGCAGGCGGCTGATCTGCACATCGATGGAACGTTCGAGCGCATCCCACTCGCGGCCGCGGGCCAGGTTCATCAGCTTGTCGCGGGTCAGCGGTTCGCGCGCATGTTGCACCAGCGCCTTGAGCACGGCGAACTCGCCAGTGGTGAGCATGTGCACTTCCTCACCCTTCTTCAGCTCGCGGGTGGCCAGGGACAGTTCATATTCGCCGAAACTGACGCTCTCGTCCTCGCTACCCGGCGCACCTGGCACCACCGGCGCCTGACGGCGCAGCACCGCCTTGATTCGCGCCAGCAACTCACGCGGGTTGAAGGGTTTGGCCAGGTAGTCGTCAGCACCCAGTTCCAGGCCCTGGATACGACTGGACTCATCGCCCTTGGCGGTGAGCATGATGATCGGCATCTGGTTGCCGGCTTCACGCAAGCGGCGGCAAGCAGAGAGACCGTCTTCGCCCGGCAACATCAGGTCCAGCACCACCAGATTGAACAGTTCGCGCGCCAGCAGACGATCCATCTGCTCGACGTTTTCCACTGCGCGAACCCGATAGCCCTGCTCATCGAAGAAGCGCTCGAGCAAGCGGCGCAGACGGGCGTCGTCATCGACGATGAGGATCTTCTCGCCTTCGGCGACAGGGGCAGCGGACTGGGTCATGGCGTCTCCTTGGACAGCCGTACTGAGGACGGCAAGTGGCGGCATTATCGCTCAGGCGCATGAGTGGGCGCTTTAGCCATTGTTAGCAGATTTTTCCCCAACGGTTCGCAGCTCTCGCGAATGCGGTGTTTATAATGCGCCGCTTTCGTGTCTGGCCAGCATCTTTGCGGCCGCCCTGTCGCTTCAGTGGGTAGTTTTTATATGGACAGCATCAACAACCGCATCGCCGATGAACTGGGCGTGCGCCCGCAACAGGTTGCCGCCGCCGTGGCCCTGCTCGACGAAGGCTCAACCGTGCCCTTCATCGCCCGTTACCGTAAAGAAGTGACCGGCAGTCTCGACGACACCCAGTTGCGCCACCTGGAAGAGCGCCTGCGCTACCTGCGTGAGCTGGACGAGCGCCGCGTGGCAATACTCGCCAGCATCGAGGAGCAGGGCAAGCTGACCCCCGAACTCAAGCGCGAAATCGACCACGCCGACACCAAGACCCGTCTCGAAGACTTGTACCTGCCGTACAAGCAGAAGCGCCGCACCAAGGGCCAGATCGCCCTGGAAGCAGGCCTCGGCGAACTGGCCGATGCGCTGTTCAACGACCCGAATCTCGCGCCCGAGCAGGAAGCCGAGCGCTTCATCGACGCCGAAAAGGGCTTCGCGGATGTAAAAGCCGTGCTCGAAGGCGCCAAGTACATCCTCATGGAGCGCTTCGCCGAAGACGCCGCGTTGCTCGACAAGCTGCGCAGCTTCCTCAAGGACAACGCCACCCTCAGCGCTCGCCTGGTGCCGGGCAAGGAGAACGAAGGCGCCAAATTCAGCGACTACTTCGAGCACGACGAAGCGCTCAAGGGCGTTCCGTCGCACCGTGCGCTGGCGATTTTCCGCGGCCGCAACGAAGGCATTCTCAGCTCCAGCCTGAAGGTCGGCGAGGAGCTGCCCGGCGCCATGCATCCGTGCGAGCTGATGATCGGCGAGCGCTTCGGCATCAGCGCGCAAGGCCGTGCCGCCGACAAGTGGCTGGCTGAGGTGGTGCGCTGGACCTGGAAGGTCAAGCTCTACAACCATCTGGAAACCGACCTGCTCGGCGAGCTGCGCGAGAAGGCCGAGGACGAGGCGATTGCCGTGTTCGCCCGCAACCTGCATGACCTTCTGCTGGCCGCTCCAGCCGGCCCGCGCGCCACCCTGGCACTCGACCCGGGCCTGCGTACCGGCTGCAAGGTGGCGGTGGTCGACGCCACCGGCAAGGTGCTGGAAACCGCCACCGTCTACCCGCACGCGCCGCGCAACGACTGGGACGGCACTCTCGCCATCCTCGCCAAGCTCTGTGCCAAGCATGGCGTCGACCTGATCTCCATCGGCAACGGCACCGCCAGCCGCGAGACCGACAAGCTGGCCGCCGAGCTGATCAAGAAGGTGCCGGGCCTGAAGCTGACCAAGGTGATGGTCTCCGAGGCCGGCGCCTCGGTGTACTCGGCCTCGGAACTGGCCGCCCGCGAATTCCCCGATCTCGACGTCTCCCTGCGCGGCGCCGTCTCCATCGCCCGTCGCCTGCAGGACCCGCTGGCCGAACTGGTGAAGATCGACCCGAAATCCATCGGTGTCGGCCAGTACCAGCACGACGTCTCGCAGCTCAAGCTGGCGCGTAGCCTGGACGCCGTAGTCGAGGACTGCGTGAACGCCGTCGGCGTGGATGTGAACACCGCCTCCGCCGCCCTGCTGGCGCGCATCTCCGGCCTCAACGCCACCCTGGCGCAGAACATCGTTGCCCATCGCGACCAGAACGGTGCGTTCAAGACCCGAGCCGAACTGAAGAAGGTGCCGCGCCTGGGCGACAAGACCTTCGAGCAGGCCGCCGGCTTCCTCCGCGTGATGAACGGCGACAACCCGCTGGACGCCTCCGCCGTACACCCGGAAACCTACCCGCTGGTCGAGCGCATCGCCGCCGATACCTCACGCGATATCCGTTCGCTGATTGGCGACTCGGCCTTTCTCAAGCGCCTCGACCCGGCCAAGTTCACCGATGAACGCTTCGGCCTGGTCACAGTCGGCGACATCCTCAAGGAACTGGACAAGCCTGGCCGCGACCCGCGCCCGGAATTCAAGACCGCCGAATTCCAGGAAGGCGTGGAAACCCTCAAGGACCTCGAGCTGGGCATGGTGCTCGAAGGCGTGGTGACCAACGTCACCAACTTCGGTGCCTTCGTCGACATCGGCGTGCATCAGGACGGCCTGGTACACATCAGCGCGCTGTCGGAGAAGTTCATCAAGGACCCGCACGAGGCAGTCAAGGCCGGCGACGTGGTCAAGGTCAAGGTGATGGAGGTGGACATCCCACGTAACCGCATCGCCCTGTCCATGCGCATGGGCGACACGCCGGGCGAGAAGATCGAGGGACCGCGAGGCGGTCAATCGCGCGGCGGCAACCGTAGCGGCAACGCACCGCGTAGCGAGCGCCATTCCAGCCAGGACAAACCGGCCCCCGCCACCGGCGGCATGGCCGCCCTGTTCGCCAACGCCAAGCAGTTGAAGAAATGAGCACGACCGACAACGTGGGCGCCAGCAGCGCCTTTTCCCGCCTGCTCGGCCTGGAGATCCTCCAGGTCGGCGGCGGCGAGGCGCGCGTGCGCCTGACCCTGACCGACGATTTGCGCAACCTGCACGGCAAGCTGCACGGCGGTGCGCTGTTCTCGCTGATCGACACAGCCATGGGCCAGGCCAGCCACAGCCTGGGCGATGGAGGCCCGAGCAGCGTGACCCTGGAGTGCAAGATCAACTACATCCGCCCGGTGTCCGAGGGTAGCGTGCTGTGCCATGCCAAGGTGCTGCACGCCGGCCGCCGCACCCAGGTAGTGGAAGCCGAAGTGCTGCAGGGCGACAAGCTGGTCGCCAAGGCGCAAGGCACCTTCGCCTGCGTGTAATCGCCTCCGCTCGGTCTGGTCTAATCTGGGAAACCGTTCGCCCCTTGCAGAGTGCAGGGGCGATCCCCATATTGTGGCGACTGCCCAGTTAGGAATTGCATCTTGAGCGATCTTCTCTCCCGCCGCCTGGCTCAGCTCGGCGAGCCGGCCAACCTGTCCCTGCTGGGTGAGTGTCTGCACGGTATCGAGCGCGAATGTCTGCGCGTCGATCGCGACGGCCAGCTGGCCCTGACCCCGCACCCGCAGGCGCTGGGGTCGACACTGACCCATGCGCAGATCACCACCGACTATTCCGAGTCGCTGCTGGAGTTCATCACCGGCACCGCCAACGACCCGGCCGCCACCCTTGCCGAACTGGAAAGCATCCACCGCTTTGCCTACGACAAGCTCGATGGCGAACTGCTGTGGAGCCCGTCGATGCCCTGTGCCCTGCCGGACGAGGAGACCATTCCCATCGCCCACTACGGCAGCTCCAACATTGGCCGCCTCAAGTACGTGTACCGCAAGGGTCTGGCGCTGCGTTACGGCAAGACCATGCAGTGCATCGCCGGCATCCACTACAACTTTTCCCTGCCCGAGGGGTTGTGGCAGCTGCAACAGCAGAGCGAAGGCAATGAGCAGAGTGCGCGTGACTATCAGTCGGCGCGCTATATCGCGCTGATCCGCAACTTCCGTCGCTACAGCTGGCTGCTGATGTACCTGTTCGGTGCCTCGCCGGCGCTGGACAAGGGCTTCATGCGTGGCCGTCCGCACCACCTTCAGGAGCTGGACGCCAACACTCTGTACCTGCCCTACGCCACCAGCTTGCGCATGAGCGACCTGGGCTACCAGAGCAGCGCGCAGTCCGGACTGACCCCCTGCTACAACGACCTGGCCAGCTACATCGACAGCCTGCGCCTGGCGGTCGGTACGCCCTACCCGGCCTATGTCGAGGCCGGCATAAAGCGCGGCGACGAGTGGCTGCAGTTGAACACCAACATTCTGCAGATCGAGAACGAGTACTACTCGAGTATCCGCCCGAAACGCGTCACCTACAGCGGCGAGCGACCGATCCAGGCGCTGATGAGCCGCGGCGTACAGTACGTGGAAGTACGCTGCCTGGACATCAACCCCTTCCTGCCGCTGGGCATCGACGTGGCGCAGGCGCGCTTCATCGACGCCTTCCTGCTGTTCTGTGCGCTGGAAGACAGCCCGCAACTTGAGAACGGCGAGTGCAGCAGTTGCACCAGCAACTTCCTCAAGGTGGTCAAGGAAGGTCGTCGCCCGGGCCTGCATCTGCACAAAGGCAAGCAGCAGGTGGAACTCAAGGTGTGGGCCAGCGAACTGCTCGAACGCATCCTGCCGCTGGCCGAACTGCTCGATCGCAGCCAGGGCAGCAGCGTGCATATCGAGGCGTTGGCGCAACAGCAAGCCAAGGTCGCGGATGTGGCGCTGACACCTTCGGCCCAGGTCCTGGCGATTCTGCGCCAAGGCAAGAGCTTCACCGAGTTCGCCCTGCAGCAGAGCCTGCGACACGCCGAATACTTCCGCGCTCAGCCACTCAGCGCGCAGCAGCAGCAGGCCTTCGAACAAGCCGCCCACGATTCACTGGCCGCGCAGGCAGAACTGGAGGCCCAACCCCAGGGTGATTTCGATGCGTTCGTCGCGGCCTACCAGGCGAGCATTCTGGCGTTGGCCGTGTAGCTCAAGCCGGTCGAGCTGCGCCGCAGGGTGTGCCGTGCGCGCCAAGCGACTCAGGATACAGGCGGTGCGCACGGCGCACCCTACGCGACACCCGGCAACATCAGGTGCTTGCCAATGGCCAAATCGGATTAGTCGACTGCGTCACAAAGCCAACCAGCGGAGCAAAAGCCAGGATGGGCGGCCACTCCCTTGGCCGCCCGGCCAGCTAGCATTGCCGGGTAAAGGACGATAGACGAGCAGCGCCCATGGCCGACGACGCCACGCCGCAATGGAGCCTGGAAAGCCTGACCAAGGCCTACCAGCAAGGTTATATGGCCGGTCTTACCGGCCAGCCCAGAACCCGCCAGCCCTACCCCGAGGAAATCCCTGCTGCCGCCTGGGAAGCCGGCTGGGACGACGGCTTCGAGCAGATGCGCCTGCAGCAGCACAGCGCCTGACGTTCTGACCGCATCGTGGGAGGGGCTTTAGCCGCGAACTGGCTCACCGGTCGCGGCTAAAGCCCCTCCCACTCATCGCATTTTTCTCTCTACAAGGTCTTTTCGAACACCTTGGAATTGCGCTGGTAGTTGTACAGCGACGCCCGTGCGGTGGGCATGCGCTCGACGCTGCTCGGCTCGAAGCCGCGCTCGCGGAACCAGTGGGCGGTGCGGGTGGTGAGTACGAACAGGGTCTTGATCCCCTGCGCCCGCGCCCGCGCCTCGATCCGTTCCAGCAGCTCGTCGCCGCGACCGCCGTGGCGATAATCGGGATTGACGGCCAGACAGGCCAGCTCACCGCAGTCGGAGTCGGCAATAGGGTACAGCGCTGCACAGGCGATGATCAGCCCTTCGCGTTCGACGATGCTGAACTGCTCGATCTCACGCTCGAGCACCTCGCGCGAACGACGCACCAGAATGCCCTGCTCTTCCAGCGGGCTGATCAACTCGATCAGGCCGCCGACATCTTCGATGGTCGCCTCACGCAGGGATTCGAACTGCTCCTGGGCGACCAGAGTGCCGTTACCGGTGCGGGTGAACAGCTCGCTGAGCAGCGCGCCATCGGTGGCATAACTGACGATATGACTGCGCCCCACGCCGCCACGGCAGGCCTCGGCCGCGGCATCGAGCAATTCCCCCTGGTAGTTGCTACCCAGCCGTGCCAGGTGCGCCGGCACCTGCTGCGGACGCAGCTCACGCACCAGCCTGCCCTGCTCGTCGAGCAGACCGTCTTCGGCGCCGAACAGCAGCAGCTTATCCGCACCCAGATCGATGGCCGCGCGGGTGGCGACGTCCTCGCAGGCCAGGTTGAAGATCTCCCCGGTGGGCGAATAGCCCAGCGGAGAGAGCAGCACGATGCTGCGCTCGTCGAGCTGGCGATTGATGCCCTTGCGATCGATACGCCGCACCTCGCCGGTGTGGTGATAGTCGACGCCATCGAGCACGCCGATCGGTCGTGCAGTGACGAAATTACCGCTGGTCAGACGCAGCCGTGAGCCCTGCATCGGCGAGGCGGCCATATCCATCGACAAGCGCGCCTCGATGGCGATGCGCAGTTGACCAACGGCGTCGATCACGCATTCCAGGGTCGGTGCGTCGGTGATGCGCAGGTCGCGATGGTAATGCGGGATCAGGCCACGGGCAGCGAGGCGCGCCTCGATCTGCGGGCGCGAGCCGTGTACCAGTACCAGGCGCACGCCAAGGCTGTGCAGCAGCACCAGATCGTGGACGATGTTGGCGAAGTTCGGGTGGGCAACGCCCTCGCCCGGCAGCATGACCACGAAGGTGCAGTCGCGATGGGCGTTGATGTAGGGCGAAGCGTGGCGTAACCATGTGACGTAGTCGTGCATGTAAAGGTCCGTTAGCGTCGAAACGTAGGGCGGGTGCAACCCGCCATGGCCATTTGGCGGGTTGCACCCGCCCTACCTCTCATCGTCGCTGCACGTCTTCACTCCGCGTCAGGCAATAGTGTTGGATCAGTTGGCGCAGCAGCACCACGGTAGGTTCGATGCGAGCCAGCTCCAGGTGTTCCCCAGGCTGGTGTGCGCAGTCGATGTCGCCGGGGCCAAGCACCAGTGTCTCGCAGCCAAGTTGCTGAAGATAAGGCGCCTCGGTGCCAAATGCCACCGCTTGCGCGCGGTGCCCGGTCAGACGCTCGGCCAGGCGCACCAGCTCGGCATCGGCAGCCTGCTCGAAGGGCGGCACGGCCGGGAACAGCGGGCCGTAGTCGATGCGCACCTGGTGCTTGAGCGCCAACGGCTGCAACTTGCCGCGAATCGCCTCACGCAGTTGCTCCGGGTCCATGCCCGGCAACGGGCGCAGGTCGAACTCCAGCGCGCACTGGCCACAGATACGGTTGGGGTTGTCGCCGCCGTGGATGCAACCCAGGTTCAAGGTCGGCTGTGGCACACCGAATTGCGGGTTGTTGAATTCGCGCTGCCACTGCGCGCGCAGGCCGCGCAGCTCGCCCATCACGTCCTGCATGGCCTCCAATGCGCTGCGGCCGAGCGCCGGGTCGGAGGAATGGCCACTCTGGCCGAGGATATCGATGCGCTCCATCATCACGCCCTTGTGCAGGCGGATGGGCTTGAGGCCGGTCGGCTCGCCGATCACCGCCGCACGGCCCAGCGGCCGGCCGGCATCGGCCAGGGCGCGGGCGCCGGCCATGGAGCTTTCTTCGTCACAGGTGGCAAGAATCAGCAGCGGCTGCCTGAACGGCTGATCGAGCAGCGGTCGCACGGCCTCGATGGCCAGCGCGAAGAAGCCTTTCATGTCGCAACTGCCAAGGCCCACCCAGCGGTCACCGACTTCGGTCAGCTTGAGCGGGTCGGTCTGCCACAGGGCGGCATCGAACGGCACGGTGTCGCTGTGCCCGGCCAGCACCAGACCGCCAGGGCCAGAGCCATAGCTGGCGAGCAGGTTGAATTTGCCGGGAGCGATCTGCTGGGTTTCGCAGGTAAAACCCAGATCACCGAGCCAGGCGGCGAGCAGCTCGATCACAGGCGCGTTGCTCTGATCCCAGTTCGGCTGGGTACAGCTCACTGAAGGCGCGGCGATCAGCGCGGCGAACTGCTCTTGAAAGGACGGCAAGGGCATCAGCACTCTCCTGGGTCGGAGCTCCATCATAGGAGCATCCAACCGCAGGGGAAACCGTCAGGACGGGATCAGACCCCGCCGAACAGCGCGCGCAGAATGAAGAAGAAGACGATCGACAGAATCGCACCGGCCGGCAGGGTGATGATCCAGGACAGGAAGATCTTGCCGATCATGCCCAGGTTCAGCGCACCGATACCACGAGCCAGACCGACACCGAGAATCGCGCCGACCAGGGTGTGGGTGGTGGAAACCGGCAGACCCAGGCCCGAGGCGCTGACCACGGTGGTGGCTGCGGCCAGTTCAGCGGCAAAACCACGGCTTGGCGTCAGCTCGGTGATTTCCTTGCCGATGGTGGCGATGACCTTGTAACCATAAGTGGCCAGGCCGACCACGATACCCAGTGCACCCAGCAGCAGGATCCAGCCCGGAACGATGGACTTCTCACCTGCAGCCAGCTCACCGCCGCTCTGGATGACACCGACGATGGCGGCCAGCGGACCAACGGCATTGGCCACATCGTTGGAACCGTGGGCGAACGCCATGGCACAAGCGGTGAAGATCATCAGAATGGCGAACACTTTCTCCACGCTGGAGAAATGGAAGGCCTTGTCCGCTTCGGCATCGACGTGAATGCGGCTGAGCAGGGCGATACCGATCAGCATGACCAGCACACCGATACCGAGCGAGAGCATGAAGCCTTCGGTGCTGGAGAGGTTCAGACCGACGTGCTTGAGGCCCTTGGTCATGGTCATCAGCGAGATCATGAAGCCTGTGATGAACATGTAAAGCGGCACGTAGCGCTTGGCATTAAGGAAGGGGTTGTCAGTGTCGATGATCAACTTCTGCACACTGACGAACAGACAGAAGGAGATGATACCGGCCAGCATTGGCGTGACCACCCAACTGGCAACGATGGGACCAACGCCGCCCCAGTGCACCGCATCCATCGACACGCCGACCGCAGCGAAACCGATCACGGCACCGACGATGGTGTGCGTGGTCGAAACCGGCCAGCCGCGCGTCGAAGCCACCAGCAGCCAGGTACCTGCCGCCAGCAAAGCCGACATCATCCCCAGCACCATCAGGTTGGGGCTGATCATGTTGGCATCGACGATGCCGTTCTTGATGGTTTCGGTCACCTCGCCGCCAGCCAGGTAGGCACCGGCAAACTCGAAGACCATGGCGATGATGATCGCCTGCTTGATAGTAAGTGCACGCGAGCCAACGGATGTACCCATAGCATTGGCTACATCGTTGGCTCCAACACCCCAGGCCATGAAAAAACCGAAAAGGCAGGCAAGAACGAGCAGAACGAGCCCGTAGTCCGCAATAAGAGACATAAATTAGTTTTCCGTAGATCCCAGAAAGGACACTGGCGCTTAGCGCGCCAGCAGTTGTTCCAGTCGGTTGCCCACTCGTTGGGCACGGTCGGCGACATCGCCGACCCAGTCGATGATCTGATAGAGGAACATCACATCGACCGGGGGAAGGTCCTTCTCCAGCTTGAACAGGTTGCGGCGTACCTCGATCTGCAGACGATCGGTATCGTTTTCGATCGAACCGAGTTCCTCGATCAGGGTTTCCACAAGTACAGCTTCACGGCCGGCGAAACCGGTCTCGAGCAGCTCGTCCAATTCGTTCATTGCCTTCAGCGCCTGAGCGCTGGCATCCACGCTGCGCTGCACATAGGTGCGCATCAGCGGCTGCAACGGCTGTGGAATAGCCATCTGCCGGCCGAGCATCAGGCCGGCGATGTCCTTGGCACGGTTGGCGACTTTGTCCTGTACACTGAGCAGCTCGAGCAGGTCCGAACGCGGCACTGGCAGGAACAGGCTCTTGGGCAGGTGCAGGCGCACGCTTTTCTTCAGCTTGTCGGCCTCGTGCTCCAGCCGGGACATCTCCTGTTGTACCTGTTCCACCTTGGCCCAGTCCTCGACCATTATGGCTTCGAAGAAAGGCACCAGGTTCGCCGCGCACTCGTGAGCCTTGGCGATATGCTGTTGCATGGGGCCGATGGGTGAACGGCCGAACAGGCTGACAAAGGGATTGATAGGCATAGGGTAAGCCCCCGTTTTGAGAAGGTCGCAAGTATAGGGACCGGCTTCGTCATTCGCCAGCGCGCGTCATCGCTCTGTCACATTTTCATAAAAGGCTATCTAGCTCTCCACCATGGTCAAAGAAACCGAAATCAAACTGCGCGCCAGCCGCGCCACCCTGGCCGCCCTGCGTGAACACCCGTTGCTGAAAAAACGCAACAAGAGCGGCTGGCAGCGCTGCGAGCTGTTCAACCAGTACTACGACACGCCGGACCGTGAACTGGCCGGGGCCAAGGTAGCCCTGCGTCTGCGCCGCGATGGCGAGCAGTTCATCCAGACCCTGAAGAGCCGTGGCCAGAGCGTCGCCGGCCTGTCCGAGCGCAACGAGTGGGACTGGTACCTGAGCAAGGCCAAGCTCGACCTGAAAAAGCTCGATGACAGTTGCTGGCCGGCCAGCCTGGCCGAGCTGGACAAGAAAACCCTGCAACCGCTGTTCACCACCGACTTCGTCCGCGAAAAAGCCGAGATCGCCTGGGGCCGTGGCAAGGCCAAGGTAGTCATCGAAGCCGCGCTGGACCTGGGCAAGGTCATCGCCGGAGAGGGCGAAGAAGAGATTTGCGAGCTGGAGCTGGAGTTGCGCCAGGGCGAACCCGCCGCGCTGCTGGAACTGGCCTGCGAGCTGGCCGCCGAACTGCCGCTGATGCCCTGCGACATCAGCAAGGCCGAGCGCGGCTATCGTCTGTTCGATGCCGGCAGCTACAACCTGAGCCTACCGGCTCCCGAGCTTAACGCCGAAATGAGCCTGGACGACGCCTTCGCTGCACTCGCCTGGCACCTGCTCGGCGCCAGCCAGCGCCTGGCCGAGCAATATCGCTGGAACGGCCATTGGAGTCTGTTGCAACAATGGCTGGAGCAACTGATCGACCTGCGCGCCCTGCTCGCCAGCCTCGGTCAGGCAGCGCCCCGCAGCAGCTCACGTGAATTGCGCGAAGCGCTCGATGCCCTGCTCGATGACTGGCGTCCGCGCCTGGCAGCCGGCCAAGGCGACGACAGCATGCGGCGCAATGCGCCGGCGCTGTTCGCTGCCGAACTGGATGGTTGCCGCTGGGGCCTGGTGTCGCTGAAACTGTCGCACTGGCTACTGCTACGCAGCTGGACGGCGGAGCGCAACAATCGCGGTAATCGCCAGGGCAATGCAGCCCTGGGCAACTGGTTACCGACCCTGCTGAACGAAGAAGGTAATGCCCTGCAACTGCGCCGCTACCAGCAGCAGCCGGAAGATCTGGCCGAGCAGATGCCGCGCCTGGAGCGCCTGCTGGTCTGGCTGCGCCTGGCGCGAGGCGTACTGGAAGTCCCCGAGGTCGACCGTCTGTATGGCGAGCTGAACAAGCTGTACGGCCTGGCTCAGCAAGATCTTGACGAAGAGCAGCGCCAGTTGCGTGCGACTCAGACGCAGATCGTGAGCAGCCTCAAGGCCTGGAAGGCGTTGGTCAAATAGCGCAAGACTCGGTGCGCACAGCGCACCCTACCGCTGGAAGGTGTTGGTGAAATAATCGCCTACACACTGTGGGAGGCGCTTCAGCGGCGAGCTTGGACGTCGCGGCTACAGCCCCTCCCACACACCATGAAAAACGGGCCCCGCAGGGCCCGTTTTTCATTTCAGCGTGCAGCTCAGTTGCTGCTGGGGTTGCGACGACTGTCGACGACCTGCTGCCAGGACGGATTGGCGGTCTCGTCCATGGCTTGTTGCATGGCCTTCTTGCGCTTTTCTTCGGCACGATGGGCGAAGAACCAGGCCAGGAAAGTGGCGAACGACACCGCCAGCAGGATCAGGCTGGCCACCGCGTTGATCTCAGGTTTAACCCCCAGGCGCACGGCGGAGAAGATCTCCATCGGCAGGGTGGTCGCTCCAGGACCGGAAACGAAGCTGGCCAGTACCAGGTCATCCAGCGACAGGGCGAAGGACATCATCGCACCCGCTGCCAGCGACGGCGCGATCATCGGTACGGTGATCAGGAAGAACACTTTCCACGGCCGCGCCCCCAGGTCCATGGCCGCTTCTTCGATGGACATGTCCAGCTCACGCAGACGCGACGACACTACGACCGCTACATAGGCCGAGCAGAAGGTGGTGTGGGCGATCCAGATGGTGGTCATGCCACGCTGCATCGGCCAGCCGATCAGTTGCGCCATCAGCACGAACAGCAGCAGCAACGACAGACCGGTGATCACTTCCGGCATCACCAGCGGCGCGGTGACCAGGCCACCGAACAGGGTGCGACCCTTGAAGTGGGTGATGCGGGTCAGCACGAAGGCCGCCAGGGTGCCCAGCGCCACCGCCGCGATGGCGGTGTAGCAGGCGATTTCCAGCGAGCGCATCACCGAGTTCATCAACTGCGTATTGTCCAGCAGGCCGACGTACCACTTCACCGACCAACCGCCCCATACCGTTACCAGCCGCGAGGCGTTGAACGAGTAGATAACCAGGATGACCATGGGCAGGTAGATGAATACCAGGCCGACCCAGAGCATGATGCTGGAGAAACTGAAACGCTTCATGGACGGCCCTCCAGTTCTTTTGCTTGGTTACGGTTGAACAGAATGATGGGCACGATCAGGATCGCCAGCATCACCACGGCCAGAGCGGAAGCCACCGGCCAGTCGCGGTTGTTGAAGAACTCCTGCCACAGCACCTTGCCGATCATCAGGGTCTCCGGGCCACCAAGCAGCTCGGGGATGACGAACTCGCCGACCACCGGAATGAACACCAGCATGGAACCGGCGATGATGCCGTTCTTCGACAGCGGCACGGTGATTTTCCAGAAGTTGTTGAAATTGCTCGAACCCAGGTCCGAAGCAGCCTCCAACAGGCTGAGGTCGTGCTTCACCAGGTTGGCGTAGAGCGGCAGGATCATGAACGGCAGATACGAATACACGACGCCGATATAGACCGCAGTGTTGGTGTTGAGAATCTGCAGCGGCGTATCGATCAGGCCAATGCCCATCAGCAGGCTGTTGAGCAGGCCGTTGTTGCCGAGAATGCCCATCCAGGCATAGACGCGGATCAGGATCGCAGTCCAGGTCGGCATCATGATCAGCAGCAGCAGTACGGTCTGGTGTTCTTTCGGCGCACGCGCGATGGCATAGGCCATCGGGTAGCCAATCAGCAGGCACAGCAAGGTGCTGAAGAAGGCGATCTGCAGCGAACCCAGGTAAGCCGACAGGTACAGGGCATCCTCGGTGAGGAAGATGTAGTTACCGAGGTTCAACAGCAGCGTCAGCTTGTTGTCCGCCCACTGGTAGATTTCCGTGTAGGGCGGAATCGCCACGTCGGCTTCGGCGAAGCTGATCTTCAGCACGATGATGAAGGGCAGCAGGAAGAACATGAACAGCCAGAGGAAAGGTATGCCGATAACGGCATGCCGCCCAGTGGGCAGATAGCGCGCCAGTTTGCTCGGTTTCATGATTGCAGTACCACGCCGCTGTCGTCTTCCCAGTACACCACTACCGGATCGTCCCAGGTCGGGCGCTTGCCGCGGCGCTCGGCGTTGGCGATGAAGCACTGCACGATCTGTCCGGAGGTGAGCTTGACGTGGTACACCGAGTGACCGCCGAGGTAGGCGATGTCGTGCACGTGGCCACGGCTCCAGTTGTACTCGGGATGCTCGTGGTCATCCGGCAGCGTGGTGGCCATCAGCAGTTTTTCCGGACGCAGGGCGTAGCTGACAGCCTTGTTTTCGGCGCGCGTACTGACGCCATGGCCGATGTAGATCGGCTTGTCCAGGTGCGGGCAATCGATGATCGCGTGGTCGACTTCGTCAGTGGTGATCTGGCCATCGAACAGGTTGACGTTGCCGATGAATTCGCACACCAGACGGCTGGTGGGCGTCTCGTAGATGTCGATCGGGCTGCCGGTCTGGGCGATCCAGCCCAAGTGCATGATGGCGATGCGCTGGGCCATGGTCATGGCCTCTTCCTGGTCGTGGGTCACCATCACGCAGGTCACGCCGACCCGCTCGATGATCTCCACCAGCTCCAGTTGCATCTGCGAACGCAGCTTCTTGTCCAGCGCGCCCATCGGTTCGTCGAGCAGCAGCAGCTTGGGGCGTTTGGCCAGGGAGCGGGCCAGGGCCACGCGCTGACGCTGACCACCGGAGAGCTGATGCGGCTTGCGCTTGGCGTACTGGGTCATGTGCACCAGCTTGAGCATCTCGGCCACGCGCTCGTCGATCTCGGCCTTGGGCAGTTTGTCCTGCTGCAGACCGAAGGCGATGTTCTGCGCCACGGTCATGTGCGGGAACAGCGCATAGGACTGGAACATCATGTTGATCGGCCGCTGGTACGGCGGCATGTCGGTGATGTCGACGCCATCGAGGATGATGCGCCCTTCGGTCGGCCGCTCGAAGCCGGCGAGCATGCGCAGCAGGGTCGATTTACCCGAGCCGGAGCCGCCCAGCAAGGCAAAGATCTCGCCCTTGTTGATGGTCAGCGAGACGTCATCGACGGCTATGGTCTCGTCGAACTTCTTGGTCACCCGATCGATCTTGACCAGCACCTCTTTCGGTGTCTGATCCCCCTCGAGGGCTTTTTTGTAGGCGCTGGAGGCAACAGCCATTATTGGAAAACTCCCGGAAGATTGTGCCCGCCCCCTGTGGCCGGGCAGGAACGATTACTGACCCGACTTGACCTTGGTCCAACTGCGGGTCATCAGGCGCTGCACGCGAACCGGCAGCTCGGCGGAGATGTACAGCTTGTCCAGCACCGCTTGCGACGGGTAGATGGACGGGTCGTTGCGGACCTCCTCATCCATGAATTCATCCGCCTTGGTATTGGGGTTGGCATAACCGACGTAGTCACTGACTTCGGCGATCACCTCGGGCTCGAGGAGGAAGTTGATGAAGGTGTGCGCCTGTTCGGCGTTCGCCGCATCGACGGGAATGGCCATCATGTCGAACCAGAGGTTGGCGCCTTCCTTGGGAATGCTGTAGGCGATTTCGATGCCCTTGCCGGCCTCGTCGGCGCGATCGGCGGCCTGCAGAATGTCGCCGGAGAAGCCGGCAGCCACGCAGATGTTGCCGTTGGCCAGATCGCCGATGTACTTGGAACTGTGGAAGTAGGTGACGTAGGGACGCACCTCCAGCAGCTTGGCTTCGGCCTTGGCGTAGTCGTCGGGATTGGTGCTGTTGGGGTCCAGACCAAGGTAATTGAGCATGGCCGGGATCATTTCATCACCGGAATCGAGGAAGGCTACGCCGCACTGGCTGAGCTTCTTGATGTTGTCCGGCTCGAACAGAACGGCCCAGGAATCGATCTCCTCGACACCGAGCGCGGCCTTGACCTTCTCGACGTTGTAGCCGATGCCGTTGGTGCCCCACAGGTAGGGCACCGAATACTGGTTGCCGGGGTCGTTGGTTTCCAGTTGCTTGAGCAGCGCCGGATCGAGGTTGTCCCAGTTGCTCAGCTTGCTGCGATCCAGCGGCTGGAAGGCGCCGGCGCGAATCTGTTTGCCGAGGAAGTGGTTGGAGGGCACCACCACATCGTAGCCACTGCGGCCGGCGAGCAGTTTGCCTTCGAGGGTCTCGTTGGAGTCGAAGACGTCATAGACCGGCTTGATGCCGGTTTTCGCCTCGAACTTGGCCAGAGTCTCTTCGCCGATGTAATCGCTCCAGTTGTAGATATGCACGGTTGGCTGAGCCAGAGCGGCGCCACAGAAGGCGGAAGCCGCCATCGCGATCAGAGACTTGGGCAGGGTAACTCGCACAGTATCGTCCTCGTTTTTGTGTGCCGAGCGGAAAAGGCGCGGCACTTTATAGGAAAATCGTTCGTCGATCAGCGGCCGCTTTTGATTCGCGTCCAATCACGGGTCAGCCAGCGCTGCACTTCCGGCGAACGCTCCTCGGCGACATACAGCTTGGCCATCACGTCCTTGCCGGGATACACGCCCGGATTGTTGCGCACGCTCTCATCGACCAGTTCGGTGGCCTTGAGGTTGGGGTTGGCGTAGGCAACGTAGTCACTGATCTTGGCGATCACGTCGGGGCGCAGCAGGTAGTTGATGAACTCGTGCGCTTCGTCGACGTTCTTCGAGTCCTTGGGGATGGCCAGCAGGTCCGCCCACATGGCGGTGCCTTCCTTGGGAATGATGTAGATGATCTCGTCGCTGCGGCCGGCCTCTTCCGCGCGATCAGCGGCCTGCAGCACGTCACCGGAGTAACCGAAAGCGGCGCAGATGTTGCCGTTGGCCAGATCGGATATGAATTTCGAGCTGTGGAAGTAGGTGATGTAAGGACGCACCTTCATCAGCTGCTCGTAGGCCTTCTCGTAGTCTTCGCGCTTGGTGGTGTGCGGCGACAGGCCCAGGTAGTTGACCGTCTGTGGCAGCACTTCGTCGCCTGAATCGAGCAGGGCGATACCGCAGGATGCGAGCTTCTCGGCGTACTTCGGATCGAACAGCAGCTCCCAGGAATCGAGCGGCGCATCGTCGCCCAGCACGGCGCGCGCCTTGGTGGCGTTCAGGCCGATGCCATTGGTGCCCCACAGGTAGGGCACCGAGTATTCGTTGCCGGGGTCGCCCGCGGCCAGGTTCTTCATGATGGTCGGATCGAGATTGACCAGGTTGGGCAGTTTGGACTTGTCCAGTTTCAGGTAGGTGCCGGCACGTACCTGCTTGGCCAGAAAGTGGTTGGTAGGCACCACCACGTCATAGCCGCTCTGGCCGGTGGCCAGCTTGCCATCGAGGGTTTCGTTGGAGTCGAAAACGTCATACACCACTTTGATACCGGTTTCCTTCTCGAACTCGGCGATGGTGTCCGGCGCAATATAGTCGGACCAGTTGTAGACCTTGACCACGCGATCATCTGCATGGGCTACAGATATGCCAATGGCGGCGGCGACCAGGCCAGCCAGCAGGGTAGAACGACGCATAACGTTTCCTCTTCTTGCGATTTGGGTGCCTGGCGGGCGAACCCGCCAGGCGGCGTTGCTTCGTTGCTTAGCGGCCGGATTTGATCTTGGTCCAGCTGCGGGTCATGGTGCGCTGCACCGCCGGCGCCAGGTCCGGGAAGGTGTAGATCTTCTTCAGCACTTCCGGAGTCGGGTATACGCCCGGGTCGGTACGCAGCGCCTCATCCACAAGTGGAGTGGCAGCGGCGTTGCCGTTGGGGAACTGCACGTAGTTGGTGATGCTGGCCATCACCTCCGGCTTCATCAGGTAGTTGAGAAACACGTGGGCAGACTCGACATTCTTGGCGTCAGCCGGCACGGCCAGCATGTCGAAGAAGGAACCCGCGCCTTCCTTCGGAATGTTGTAGCCAACTTGCACGCCGTTCTTGGCTTCTTCGGCGCGCGCCTTGCTCTGGTAGATGTCACCCGAGTAGCCGATAGCGACGCAGATGTTGCCGTTGGCCAGGTCGGAGATGTACTTGGAGCTGTGGAAGTAGGCCACCGAAGGACGGATGGAGAGGAACAGCTCCTCGGCCTTCTTTAGCTCGTCGGCCTTGCTGCTATCCGGGGCATAGCCCAGGTAATGCAGAGCGGCAGGGAGGATTTCGGTCGGCGAGTCGAGGAAGGAAACACCGCAGGACTTCAGCTTTTCCATGTTCTCCGGCTTGAACACCAGATCCCAGGAGTCGACCGGCGCGTCTTCGCCGAGTACGGCCTTGACCTTCTCGACGTTGTAGCCAATACCGATGGTGCCCCACATGTAGGGGATCGAGTACTGGTTGCCCGGGTCGCTCGGATCCAGTGCCTTGAGCAGGTCCTTGTCCAGGTTCGACCAGTTCGGCAGCTTGGACTTGTCCAGCTTCTGGAACACGCCGGCCTTGATCTGCTTGGCCAGGAAGGGGTTGGACGGTACCACTACGTCGTAACCGGAGCTGCCGGCCAGCAACTTGGCTTCCAGCACTTCGTTGCTGTCGAAGACGTCGTAGACGACCTTGATGCCGGTTTCCTTCTCGAAGTTGGCCAGAGTGTCTTCGGCGATGTAATCGCTCCAGTTGTAGACATGCAGCACTTTGTCGTCAGCCTGAGCAGCGCTTGCCACGGCTGCGGTCAGGGACAACGCGAGAAGGGTCTTGCCGAATGTTTTCATGCGTACAGCTCCTGTTGTTGTGTCGATATTCCAGAGGTCGCGCAAGCCGTTCGAATCAGGCTGGTTCACGCACTCTGGCGCAGTCTGGCAAGGTCATGGCACCGCTGACAACTTTCCGTGACTGCGGGCTTTCAGACCTACAGGTCACGCAGGGTCAGATCCAGGCACTTGCGTGCTTTCTCCACCAGTTCATCCACTTCCGCCAGGCTGATCACCAGTGGCGGCGCGATGATCATGGTGTCGCCCACGGCGCGCATGATCAGACCATTATTAAAGCAGTGGCCGCGGCAGATCATGCCTACCGCCTTGTCACCCGGATAACGTTTGCGCGTCGCCTTGTCCTGTACCAACTCGATGGCACCCAGCATCCCGACACCGCGCACTTCGCCCACCAGTGGGTGATCCGCCAGCTCACGTAGACGACGCTGCAAATACGGTGCCGTTTCTGCCTTCACCCGTTCGACGATGCCTTCGTCCTTGAGAATGCGCAGGTTCTCCAACCCCACCGCTGCCGCCACCGGGTGGCCGGAATAAGTGAAACCGTGGTTGAAGTCGCCATGCGCTTCGATCACCTCGAACACCTTGTCGTTGACGATCAGCCCGCCCATCGGCACGTAGCCGCTGGTGAGGCCCTTGGCGATGGTCATCAGGTCAGGCTTGAGGTCGTAGTACTGGCTGCCGAACCACTCGCCAGTACGGCCGAAACCGCAGATCACTTCATCGGCGACAAACAGGATGTCGTACTTGCCGAGGATTTCCTTGATGCGCGGCCAGTAGGTCTCCGGCGGGATGATCACGCCGCCAGCGCCCTGGATCGGCTCGGCGATAAAGGCCGCCACATTGTCCACACCCAGTTCGAGAATCTTCTTCTCCAACTGGTCAGCGGCCCAGATGCCAAATGCTTCCGGCGATTGCTCGCCACCCTCGCCGAACCAGTATGGCTGCGGGATATGCGCGATGCCCGGGATCGGCAAGTCGCCCTGCTCGTGCATGAATTTCATACCGCCGAGGCTGGCACCGGCCACGGTGGAGCCGTGGTAGCCGTTGTCGCGGCCGATGATGATCTTCTTGTTCGGCAGGCCCTTGCACGCCCAGTAGTGGCGCACCAGGCGCAGCATGGTGTCGTTACCCTCCGAGCCCGAACCGGTGAAGAACACGTGGTTCATGCCGGCCGGCGCCAGCTGGGAGATGGCATGGGCCAGCTCCAGCACCGGCGGGTGGGCAGTCTGGAAGAAGGTGTTGTAGAACGGCAATTGACGCATCTGCGCGCTGGCGGCTTCGACCAGTTCCTCGCGGCCATAGCCGACGGCCACGCACCACAGACCGGCCATGCCATCGAGGATCTTGTTGCCCTCGCTGTCCCACAGGTGCACACCCTTTGCTTCAGTGATGATGCGCGGGCCCTTCTCGGCCAGTTGCTTGTAATCACTGAACGGCGCCAGGTGGTGGGCCTGGCTGAGGGCTTGCCAGTGGGCGGTCTTGGGGTTNCTACAGGTCACGCAGGGTCAGATCCAGGCACTTGCGTGCTTTCTCCACCAGTTCATCCACTTCCGCCAGGCTGATCACCAGTGGCGGCGCGATGATCATGGTGTCGCCCACGGCGCGCATGATCAGACCATTATTAAAGCAGTGGCCGCGGCAGATCATGCCTACCGCCTTGTCACCCGGATAACGTTTGCGCGTCGCCTTGTCCTGTACCAACTCGATGGCACCCAGCATCCCGACACCGCGCACTTCGCCCACCAGTGGGTGATCCGCCAGCTCACGTAGACGACGCTGCAAATACGGTGCCGTTTCTGCCTTCACCCGTTCGACGATGCCTTCGTCCTTGAGAATGCGCAGGTTCTCCAACCCCACCGCTGCCGCCACCGGGTGGCCGGAATAAGTGAAACCGTGGTTGAAGTCGCCATGCGCTTCGATCACCTCGAACACCTTGTCGCTGACGATCAGCCCGCCCATCGGCACGTAGCCGCTGGTAAGGCCCTTGGCAATGGTCATCAGGTCAGGCTTGAGATCGTAGTACTGGCTGCCGAACCATTCGCCGGTACGGCCGAAACCGCAGATCACCTCATCGGCAACGAAGAGGATGTCGTACCTGGCGAGGATTTCCTTGATGCGCGGCCAGTAGGTCTCCGGCGGGATGATCACGCCGCCCGCGCCCTGGATAGGCTCGGCGATAAAGGCCGCCACATTGTCCACACCCAGTTCGAGAATCTTCTTCTCCAGTTGGTCGGCGGCCCAGATGCCAAATGCTTCCGGCGATTGCTCGCCACCCTCGCCGAACCAGTATGGCTGCGGGATATGCGCGATACCAGGAATCGGCAGGTCGCCTTGCTCGTGCATGAACTTCATGCCGCCGAGGCTGGCACCGGCCACGGTGGAGCCGTGGTAGCCGTTGTCGCGACCGATGATGATCTTCTTGTTTGGCTGGCCCTTGCACGCCCAGTAGTGGCGCACCAGGCGCAGCATGGTGTCGTTGCCCTCCGAGCCCGAACCGGTGAAGAACACATGGTTCATGCCAGCTGGCGCCAGCTGGGAGATGGCATGGGCCAGCTCCAGCACCGGCGGGTGGGCAGTCTGGAAGAAGGTGTTGTAGAACGGCAATTGACGCATCTGCGCGCTGGCGGCTTCGACCAGTTCCTCGCGGCCATNCTTTGAGCTCAGGCAACCGTTCGGGTTAATCAAGAAAAACCTGCTCCGACCCTCGCTCGCCCACGATCTGGAGATCTAGTCACTGGCGGTCTGGAGCAGGTGTGGAACAACTTACAAGTCACTTTCTCTTGCTTGCCCAAGAGAAAGTAACCAAAGAGAAGGGCACCCCGACATCCGAGCTAGGCGCCCCCGCCCTGCTGCGCCGGGGTTCCCTCGCTCCATCACCGCTCCAGGGGCACGACCGGATGCGGCCCACTGACGAAGGGCCATCCCTGGCCCATCGCAGCTCTCGCGACATCCATGTCGCTCAACCCCTTACGCGGTGATTCCACTCGGCCTCCTGAAGGGGACTTGGGCGTCGTCTGTACCATCGCAGTTGAAGAGCAAAGGCAAGGCACAGACGCCGCCAATTTCAATTTCGCGAAGATTACGCAAGCTCGCGGCCCGGTCCCCTTCAGGAGGCCGAGTGGAGGTGTTGCGTAGGGGAGCGAGCCGCATGGATGCGGCGAAATACCGATGGCGGCCCCGCTTAAAGGGCCAGGGATGGCCCTTGTAAGCCGGTGTGGAACAACTTACAAGTCACTTTCTCTTGCTTGCCCAAGAGAAAGTAACCAAAGAGAAGGGCACCCCGACATCCGAGCTAGGCGCCCCCGCCCTGCTGCGCCGGGGTTCCCTCGCTCCATCACCGTTACAGGGGTACGCCGTGAAGGGCCATCCCTGGCCCATCACGGCTCTCGCGACATCCATGTCGCTCAACCCCTTCCACGGCGATTCCACTCGGCCTCCTGAAGGGGATTTGGGCGTAGTCTGTGAGATCGCGCTTCAAGAGCAAAAGCCAAACGCCACCGACTTTGATCTTCCGGAGATTTCGCGAGCTCGCGGCCCGGTCCCCTTCAGGAGGCCGAGTGGAGGTGTTGCGTAGGGGAGCGAGC
>NZ_LR733264.1:2099402-2353371 GCF_902506495.1 Pseudomonas sp. 8O | reverse complement strand
AACAGATCACTGCCTGGGTGGTGGATCTGGGTCTGCAGCCGTGGCAGTTCCTGCTGGTGGTGAACATCGTGCTGCTGATCGCCGGTGCCTTCATGGAGCCGTCGGCGATCATCCTGATCCTGGCGCCAATCCTGTTCCCGATCGCCATGCAACTGGGCATCGACCCGATCCACCTGGGCATCATCATGGTGGTGAACATGGAGATCGGCCTGATCACGCCACCGGTGGGGCTGAACCTGTTCGTCACCTCGGCGGTCACGGGCATGCCGCTGACGGCGGTGATCCGCGCCGCACTGCCATGGCTGATGCTGTTGATCAGCTTCCTGATGGTGATCACCTACATCCCGGCCGTTTCCATGACGCTGCCGAATCTGCTCGGCATGTAGGGGCTCAATCGAACGATGCTACTTCGGTACCTCGTGTACCCACTCCGCCCGGCCTTAGTGCCGGGCTTTTTTTCGCGCGAATAATCTGACGAAAAGCGCTGTAGCCATTTCACAGGCCGCGCGCGCAGACACAACTGCCCAGAATTGCCATGCCTGGCGTAAAGTCACTGCCCAGACCGTCAAGGAAACCGTTACATGCTCAAACGCAGCCTGAAGTCCATCGTCACCACCTGGCTGACCGGCCTGCTGGCGCTACTGCCGCTGGCGCTGACCCTGGCACTGCTCGCCTGGATATTCAGCCTGCTCAATCGCCTGGTCGGCCCCTCGACCCTCATCGGTCAATTGTTCGCAGCGCTCGGCCAGCCCTTTTCCAGCAACAGCTACCTGGCTTACCTGCTCGGCAGTCTGGTGCTGCTGGCCAGCCTCTATCCACTGGGTTTGGCGGTGCAACTGGGGCTGCGCCGCCCGCTGTCCTGGCTGATCGATCGCACCCTGCGGCGTACCCCGCTGATCGGTAATTTCTACAACCTGGCTGATCGCTTCGTGGGCCTGCTGGACAAGAGCAAGAACCCGGACATCACCACCATGGCCCCGGTCTGGTGCTTCTTCGGCGGCGACGGCGCTGCCGTACTTGCTCTGCGCCCGAGTTCGGAAAGCGTGGAGCTGGAAGGCCGAGCCTACTGCGCCATCCTCATTCCCACCGCGCCGATTCCGGTCGGTGGCGGCCTCCTATACGTACCGGAGGCCTGGATACGCCCCGCCGACATGGGTGTGGATCAACTGACCAGCATCTACGTGTCCATGGGCCTCACGCCACCTGGCAAACGCAACGTGGAACAGACCATGCCCGAGGCTATCAAGCCTTAGGCGAGCGGCAAGCTGGTGGTGGACTTGATCTCCGACAGCGCAACGATGGAGTTCACTTCCTGGATACCGGGTACCAGCGACAGCTTCTCGAAGAAGAAGCGCTCATAGGCTTCGATATCGCGGGTGACGATGCGCAGCATGAAGTCCACCGCGCCCATCAGCACATGGCACTCCAGTACCTCGGGAAACTCGCGCATGGCTTCGGCGAACTCGGTCAGGTTGGAGCGCCCATGGGCGTTGAGTTTGACTTGAGCGAACACCTGCGTATGCAGGCCGATGCGCTTGCGATCGAGCAGGGTGACCTGCTTGCGGATCACCCCCTCCTCCTTGAGCCGCTGAATACGCCGCCAGCAGGGTGACTGCGACAGACCGATACGCTCGGCGATCTCCGCTGTGGAGAGACCCGCGTCCTCCTGCAGCAGAGCAAGAATGCGTTGATCGTAGGCATCCAGAATGACGGACATAAAAAATCCCTATCAGTGACGAAATAAGGAAATTCTATCCATTAAACACCCATAAACACAGAAAACCAGGCAGAACTTTTGCCAGAAGAAGGCGGAAACTTAGGCAAAACCTGCCCGAGCTGCCGCCATGCCTGATACCACTGCGTTTCCGTCCGCCCAGAACCGCCGCGATCCCTGGCAGGATCGTCCCGATGCCGGTGTCGAATACCAGCTGCGTACCGACGCCGAAGCCGATGTGCTGTGCCGACTGCTCGGCCTGTTCGCCCAATTGCAGCTGTTACCCGAAGCCTTGCACATGGAACGCCTGCACGATGACCTGCATATCAGCCTGCACCTGCACGGCATCTCGCTGCATCGAGCCGGGGTGCTGGCGCAGAAACTGCGCGGCCTGGTATGCGTATGGGAGGTGACCTGGCAGCATCTGGATCACAGCCTGGTGACGGAGGTGGCCTGAAGCGGGCGCTCGATCACGTCAGGCACTTCGCCCTTGTGCGGCTTTTCGGGCATCCTAGTTCGGCTAACCTTGTTCAGGCCGACCCCGAGGAGCCCGCATGTCCGCCTTCACCGCTACCGCCCCTGACCGTGTACTGGATCTTGGTGACCTGCTGCGCGAGCTGGTGGCCCAGGGCCGGGTCGATCAGGATGTGGCTGAGCAGTGCCTGGCGATCCGTCGCAGCTCGCTGAACAATACTCAGCACCCGCTGGAGTTTCTAGCCGCACAGCAGGTGGACGATCAGAAAAGGCCGGGCAAGAAACTCGACCTGGAAACCCTCACCACCTGGCTGGCCAACTTCGCCGGGCAACCTTATTTGCGCATCGACCCGCTGAAGATCGACGTACCGGCCATCACCCCGCTGATGTCCTACGCCTTCGCCCAGCGCCACAAGATTCTCGCCGTGGCGGTGGACAGCGAGAGCGTCACCATCGCCAGCAGCCAGCCGCTGGTGCACAGCTGGGAAGCCAACCTGGTGCACGTGCTCAAGCGCCCGATCAAGCGCGTGGTGGCCAACCCCTGCGACATTCAGCGCTTCACCACCGAGTTCTATCGCCTGGCCCGCTCGGTCAGCGGCGCCAATGCCACCGACCAGAGGATCAGCGGCGTCGGCAACTTCGAACAACTGCTCAGCCTCGGCGCTCAGGATCAGGAACCGGACGCCAACGATGCGCACATCGTCAATATCGTCGACTGGCTGTTCCAGTACGCCTTCCAGCAACGCGCCAGCGATATCCATATCGAGCCACGCCGCGAGCAGGGCACGGTGCGCTTTCGCATCGACGGCGTACTGCATACCGTCTACCAGTTCCCCGCCCAGGTCACCATGGCGGTGGTCAGCCGCCTGAAAAACCTCGGCCGCATGAATATCGCCGAGAAGCGCAAGCCACAGGATGGCCGGGTCAAGACCAAGACCCCGGATGGCAACGAAGTGGAATTGCGCCTGTCCACCCTGCCGACCGCCTTCGGCGAAAAGATGGTGATGCGCATCTTCGACCCGGAAGTACTGCTGAAAAGCCCGGATCAGCTTGGTTTCTCTCCTGACGACCTGCGCCGCTGGGAGAGCATGACCTGCCAACCCAACGGCATCATCCTGGTCACCGGCCCTACCGGCTCGGGAAAGACCACTACGCTCTACACCACACTCAAGCAGCTTGCGACCGAGGAGGTGAACGTCTGCACCATCGAAGACCCCATCGAGATGATCGAGGGCGCCTTCAACCAGATGCAGGTGCAGCACAACATCGACCTGAACTTCGCCAGCGGCATACGCGCACTGATGCGCCAGGACCCGGACATCATCATGATCGGTGAAATCCGCGACCTGGAAACCGCCGAAATGGCCATCCAGGCGGCGCTGACCGGCCACCTGGTGCTGTCCACCCTGCACACCAACGATGCGCCCAGCGCCATCACCCGCCTGCTCGAACTGGGCGTGCCGCACTACCTGCTCAAGGCCACTATCCTCGGCGTCATGGCGCAGCGTCTGGTGCGCACCCTGTGCCCACACTGCAAGGCGCCGGTGCAACTGGACGAAGACACCTGGAACGGCCTGACCCGGCCCTGGAGCTCGCCATTACCGACCCAGGCGCATCACGCCGTCGGCTGCCTGGAATGCCGTGAAACCGGCTACCGCGGCCGCGCCGGCGTCTACGAGATCATGCTGATCAACGACGCCATCAAGCCGCTGATCAACGCCGATACCGACCTGACCGCCCTGCGCCGCGCCGCCTTCAAGGACGGCATGCGCAGCCTGCGGCTGTCCGGCGCGCAAAAGGTCGCGGCTGGGCTGAGCACCATCGAGGAAGTACTGCGCGTCACTCCGCAGAGCGAGCAACGCTGAGCCTCGCGCAGTCGCGATAGCGGTCGTCGGCCAACTGCGGGTGCCAGGCGAACAGGTACTGGCCATCCTTGAGCTGATCCACCAGCACCCGGATCACCTCCTGCTGCACAGCCGGACAGCCCAGACTGCGCCCCATGCGTCCATATTTCTCCGCCCATCTCGGCGCCACATAGTCAGCTCCATGGATCACCAGCGCACGGGCACGCGCCTGGTCATTGAAGCCGGGCTCCAGGCCATCGAGGCGCAGTGAATGCCCATGCCGGCCGCTGTAGCTTTCACCACCGCGAAACAGACCCAGGCTGGACTGATGGCTACCGGGCAGATTGGAAAAGCGCTCGGCGAACAGCTCGCCGGACTGGCGACCATGAGCCACGAACTCCCGCAGTAGCAGCTGCCTTTGCGTCAGGTCGAACACCCACAAACGTCGTTCCAGCGAGGAGCGCGAGTAATCGATCACCGCCAACCGACGGGCTTCACCCGCGCCTTCTCGCTCAGCACACTGCAGCGCCTGTAACGCATCCTGCAACGCACGCTTTTCCAACTGCGGCGCTGCACGGTGCAGAGCATTCAGTAGCTCACCAGCCGCCGCGCCCTGCCCTGCCAGTAATAGAGCGGTAAGCAAAAACGCCATCAGCGAACGCTCAAACATGCCCTGGCTCCCACGGATTACCTGGCATCTGCCCACCTTGCGAAGGGGTCGGCGGCAGAGCGCAGACGGCTGTGCTTAGATTGATTGATCTGGCAATGGAGTCTATGCAATGCACACCAAAGGGCGATCAGCGAACAGTCTGAGTATGGGTAGCCGCGCCTTCTCATGATCACCTACCTGCAACACTTGTCGTTCTGGGACTGGTTGTCCCTGGCCACCCTGCTGCTGATTCTCGAAGTGTTCGGCGCCGGGGGCTACCTGCTGTGGATCGGGCTGGTCGCTGTCAGTGTCGGCGCACTCACCTACCTGTTTCCCGACCTGCCCTGGGTCTGGCAATTCCTGCTGTTCGGCGCACTGGCGCTGCTATCGGCGCTGCTTTGGTGGCGTCATCAGCAGCGGGCGCGCAAGCTCAGCAATTGATCGGCCTGGCAACCGGCCATCGCCCGCAAGGAACCACCAGCGGCTTGTGCGACTCCTAGGAGAGGAACCACCCTACAGGAGTTTCATCATGCGTGTAACGAGCCGTGCCGCACTGGCGTTCAGTGCCTGCCTGATCGCCCAGACCGCTGCAGCAGATGGCATGCTGCGCGACATTTTGTCCTCGGGCGCAACCACCGCCTCGACCTACCTGACCTTCAAGGATCGCAAGCTGGTTGCAGCGGCCGAAGAGGATGCCAGCAGCTTCGTCGCCAGCAACGGCGAAATTCGCGGCCCGCATCTGGAAGCGGCAATGCAGCAGTTGCGCAGTGCCAACCCGCAACTGCAGGACGCCGACGACATGGCACTGGCCAGCGCCATTCTCGCCACTTCGGCAGCGCCAGCCGACAGCCCACGCTGAGCCGTCACCAGTCGCGCATAAAAAATGCCCGCGTCCAAAAGGAGCGGGCATTTTTCGTTCAGCTTTCGGGATATCAGGCTTGAGGCCCCCCGAGAACCTATCGTCTTACATCAGCGGCAGGGTGTAGCTGACGATCAGACGGTTCTGATCGGCATCGGTTGCAGCGTTGCCACGCAGCACACCATAACGCCAGCCCAGACCCAGACCTTTCAGAGCGCCGTCCTGGAATGCATAGTCCAGAGCGATGTCACGCTCCCATTCCTTGGCATCACCAGCGCCGGCCACCTTGATGTTGGTGCCCTTCAGATAAGCCACGGAAGCTTTCAGACCCGGAGCGCCGAGAGTGGCGAAGTCGTAGCTGTACTGGCCGAAGGTCGTACGCTCACCGGCACGGGTAAAGCTGTTCACCAGGCGGTCAGTCAGCAGATACACGCTCGCACCCGAGGAGCCTTCGATACCACCTTGGTTCAGCTGCACGAAGTTGCTGTCTTCAGATACACGCTGATGGCCCAGCATTACAGCGTGGCTACCCAGGCTGTAAGTGAAGGCAGCGCTCCAGGTGTTGTTATCGATCTCGCCGTCACCGTTGCGGGTGTAACCACCTACGGAGTAACCCGCTTCCTTGCCGTTCTTGCCATCGGAAGTGGTATGGAAGTAACGCAGGTCGGTCTTCAGGCTGCCTTCGCCCAGTGCCAGGTTATGACCCAGACCGGCAAAGTGTTGTTTGTAATAGTCTTCCAGATTGGCGTAGTAGTACTGCGCAGTCAGGTCGCTGTTGATCTTCCAGTCACCGCCAGCGAAGTAGAACTTGTTGCTGGCCTCGCTGCCGCCAGCGACTGACAGACCGGTGCTATTGCTCGACGCACGACTGACTGCGTGCTCGATCTGGCCAGCGGTCAGGGTCAGGTTGTCGATCTCGTTGGAGGTGATCATGCCACCTTCAAACATCTGCGGCAGCAGGCGACCGTCGTTGGAGACCAGGATCGGCAGCTTCGGCATCAGAGTACCGATACGGCCTTCGGTCTTGGAAATGCGAACCTTGGCGGTCGCACCAGCCTTGCTGAAGTCATCAACGGCACTGCCATCGCTTTCCAGCGGGAACAGTTGGCCCGGAGTACGGTCACGGCCGGTCTTGGTCGCACGACCACCACCATCCAGACGCACACCCAGCATGCCAACGGCGTCAACGCCGAAGCCGACGGTGCCCTCGGTGAAACCGGACTGGTAATTGAGAATGAAGCCCTGGCCCCACTCGCTAGCCTCACCATTGTTGTTGGTGGTGTTCACGGTGTTTTGGTCAAAGTAGAAGTTGCGCATGGTCAGGCTGGCTTTGCTGTCACCGATGAAATCGGCGAAGGCGACTTGGCTCAGGCCCAGGGTGCTGGCGGCTACGGCCAGTGCCAGGGAGGTCTTTCTCATTATGTTTCTCTCCAGTGTGTTTAAGGTGACGCATCGTCCGGCACAGACTTCGGCACGAAGAGGCAGGCCAGAACGAATAGGGAATACGCACCCACGAGCCAGGAAACGGCACAAGCCGGGCTCGAATGGGTACGCAAAAAACTCAGGAAGAACAGAACAACGGCGAACGCAGCAGGGCGGCCGGAATGAGGCGGGCAGAGTGGTGCATGGTGAATGCTCTCTCGTCGTTGTTATTGTGCACCGACATCCTGGCCGGCATCTGCCGGAGCCTATGCAGATAACGCGCCAGCTCCTGGCGGCAAGCCCGCAAGGCTTCTAGAACAACAGGTTACATTTTTCCTGCAGAGCAGTGACCGTGCGATGACAATAAGAGCAGGCAAATTTCCGCTTATGAGAACGCGTTCCCAGGCGGAAAATCGCCAACCCATCAGCCCAGGACGATCTGATTCTTTCCTTGACGCTTGGCCATGTACATCGCTGCATCGGCACGTGCATAGAGCGCATCGAGGCTGACATCAGTGGCCAGCAGACTGGTCAGACCCTGACTGACAGTGATGCCGAAACTGGTGCCCTCGTGCCGAAAGCTGAGGCGTTGCACCTCACGCTGCAGTCGTTCAGCCACCTGCAAAGCCACATCCGGCTCGCAGCCCGGGAACAGCGCTGCGAACTCCTCACCGCCGATACGCCCGAACAGATCGCCGCGCCTCAAGGCATTGCTGCCGCAATGCGCCAGGCGCTGCAGGACCTGATCGCCGATCTGGTGGCCATACTGGTCATTGATCTTCTTGAAGTCGTCGAGATCGAGCAACAGGAAGGCCAGCGGGCTGCCGAACTTGTGCGCGTGTTCGAACTCGCGACGCGCACACTCGAAGAAGTGCCGCCGGTTGCTGCTCTGGGTCAGCACATCAGTGGTAGCCAGGCGATGCAATTCGCCCTCCAGGCGCTTCTTCTCGGTGATGTCTTCGGCGATACCGACGATCACACTGCCGGGCTCAGCACCCAGCCGGGGGCTGACGAAACACTTGTCGCTGAGCCAGCGCAATTGGCCATCAGCGCGAATGATGCGGTACTCGCGAGACTCCACCGCGCCGGTTTCCAGCACTTTGGCCAGGCTTTCGGCGGCGTAGTCGATATCGTCCGGATAGATGCTGTTGCGCCACTCGCCATAATCGGCCAACAGCAGCGCGGCGGAACGACCGAAGATTCGCTCATAGGCAGGGCTGACATAAATCATCCGCTGCTCGTTCCAATCGAAGGCCCAGAGCACGGCATTGACGCTGCCAAGCAGGCTGCTGAACAGTTGTTCGCGCGCACCCAGGCGCTCCACTTCGGCACGGCTGTGCAGCAGAGCCAAGGTCAGTTCTTCCAACTCGGAAACAGCGTTGCCTTGATCGTCCATTACAGCGGCCATCCGTCCTTCGCCTCGCATTGAAATGAGCATAGTGCGAGCTGTTGGACAAACGCAAAGGCCCGCCAGTTCGGCGGGCCTTTGCTTGTAACGAGCGGCGGTCAGGCAGTCGCGCTGGACGGTCGCAGCGAGTAGGTCTTGAGCTGCTCGGCAAACTCACGCAGCGACTGGATGCCGCTGGCCTCGGCCTCGTGCACCCACTGCTTCATGGCTTCGAGCATGTCGTGGCCGTTGCTGCTGGTCTTGACCCAGATCTGCTGCAGCGCCAGACGCTTCTCGTAGATCACCTTGAGTGCCTGACTCTGTGCCAGCAAGTCAGCAATGCGTGCATGATGCTGCTCTTCCAGCAGGCTCGGCTCACGCGACAGCAGGCGCTTGGCACGGCGGAAAAGGTGACGAACGGACTCGTCAGCCTTGGCCACTTCCTGCTTGACCAGCGGCGCGATCACCAGCTTGCGGTACTGCGCCATGATCTGGAAGCGGTTGTTGAGGATGGCCATGGCAGTGTCCATGTCGAGATGACCTTTGCCCTCGACCCGATGAGCGATAGGCGCGACACGCTGCACCTGAGCCAGACCGAAGAAGCTGAACAGCTTGATCCAGGCCCAGCCCATGTCGAACTCCCACTTCTTCACCGACAGCTTGGCGCTGTTGGGGTAGGTGTGGTGGTTGTTGTGCAGCTCCTCACCGCCAATCAGGATGCCCCATGGCACCAGGTTGGTGGCGGCGTCGCGGCACTCGAAGTTGCGATAGCCAACAGCATGACCAAGACCGTTGATGACACCTGCGGCCCATACCGGAATCCACATCATCTGGATCGCCCAGACAGTCATGCCGAGTACGCCGAACAACGCCAGGTCGATGATCGCCATCAACGTCACGCCGCCAATCGGATAGCGGCTGTATACATTGCGCTCGATCCAGTCATCCGGGCAGTTCTTGCCGTAGATACGCAGCGTGTCCTGGTTCTTCGCTTCTTCCTGATAAAGTTCCGCACCTTTGCGCAGCACGGTGCTCAGTCCCTTGATGACCGGGCTGTGCGGGTCATCGACGGTTTCACACTTGGCGTGGTGCTTGCGGTGAATCGCGGTCCACTCGCGGGTGTTCTGACCCGTGGTCAACCACAGCCAGAAACGGAAGAAATGCTTGAGCGCGGGGTGCAGTTCCAGTGCACGGTGCGCAGAGTAGCGGTGCAGATAGACAGTCACGCTGACGATGGTCACGTGTGTCATCAGCAAGATCGCAGCCACCAGCTGCCAGACCGACAGGTCGAGTAAACCGTTGTACCACATGGGCGCTGTTGCCTCTTGAAGGGGGAACGCGGCTTGTCCTGCAAGGACGAACCTGCTCACATTATCCCTGACCCATGCCAGAAAACCAGTTGGTCTTTTAGATGAGAATGTTTCAGCAGTGAAGCATCTATACTGGCCAGCATTTACAAGGGAGCGCTGCCGCTTGCCCATGCGTATCGACATCGCCGCCTTGCGCCTGACCCTGGGCTACCTGCTGCTCGCCGCTCTATGGATCCTTCTCAGCGATCATCTGTTGACCGCCCTGGGCCTGTCCGTGGCGCAACAGGAGCACTTGCAGTCCCTCAAGGGCCTGTTCTTCGTCGTGCTCACCAGTTCGCTGCTTTACCTGGTGCTGCACCGCCATGCCCTGCAGTACCGCCGCGCACGCCTGGAACTGGCCGGTAACGAGGAACGCCTGCGCCTGGCGCTGGATGCCACGCGCGACGGCCTGTGGGACTGGGACGTGACGAGACGCCGAGTGTTCTTCTCCGAGGGCTACGCCAGGCTTCTCGGCCTCACTCCGCAAACCCTGGGCAATACCCGCGAAGACTGGGCCGCGCGCCTGCATCCGGATGACGCTGAGCGCGCGCTGCATGCACTCAACGCCGAGTTGAGCGAACAGTCCTACGAAAATCTCTACCGCCTGCGCCATGCCGATGGCAACTATCGCTGGATTCACTCTCGCGGCCGTCTACTGCGAGACGAAAACGGCCAACCACAGCGCTTCATCGGCATCGCCAGCGACATTACCCAACAACGCGCCATCGACGACAGCCTGCGCCAGGCCGCAGCAGTGTTCGATGCCACCCAGGAGGGTGTGCTGGTTACCGATGCCGAGCAGCGGATCGTTCACGTCAACCCTGCCTTCAGCCGCATCACTGGCTACAGCAACGAGGAAATCCTCGGCCAGCACCCCAACCTGCTCAAGTCCGGCCGTCATGATTCCGCCTTCTACCAGAGCCTGTGGCATGCCCTGCAGAACCGTGGCGCCTGGAGCGGTGAGGTGTGGAACCGACGCAAGAGCGGCGAAATCTACCCGCAGTGGCAATGCATCCGCGTCATCCACGACGAGCAGGGGCGCGTCAGCCATTACGTGGCGGTGTTCTCCGACATCACTGCGCTCAAGCGTTCGCAGCGTGAGCTGGATTACCTGGCCCACCACGACCCGCTGAGCAACCTGCCCAACCGCCTGCTGTTCACCGAGCGCGTCGCCCATGCACTGGAACGCAGCAAGATCGAGGAACTGCGCGGTGCAGTGCTGCTGATCGACCTGGACCATTTCAAGCACATCAACGAGAGCCTCGGCCACAACGTCGGTGACCTGCTGCTCAAGGGCGTCGGCGAACGCCTGCAGCAGAATTTGCCCAGTGGCTGCACGCTGGCCCGGCTGGGCGGCGACGAGTTCGGCCTGCTCAGCGAAAATTGCGCCGACGCCGCTCAGGCAGCCGAGCTTGCACAACGCCTGCTGCGCAGCCTGGAAACGTTCTTTCGCCTCGACGGTCACGAGCTCTACATTGGCGCCAGCATCGGCATCAGCCTGTTCCCCGAAGATGCCGATAGCGTCGAGCAGATCCTGCGTAACGCCGACTCGGCGCTGTTCAAGGCCAAGAGCAGCGGCCGCGAAGGCTATGCCTTCTATGTGCAGGAGTTGACCGACTACGCCCGCCAACGCGTGGAACTGGCCAGCAGCCTGCGCCATGCCCTGGACAATGACGAGCTGCGCGTTTACTACCAGCCGCTGCATGATCTGCGTGACGGTAGCCAGGTGGGCATGGAGGCACTGGTGCGCTGGCAACATCCGCAACGCGGGCTGATTGCTCCTGGCGAATTCATCCCGATTGCCGAGGACAACGGCATGATCGGCGCCATCGATACCTGGGTACTGGAACAGGCCTGCCGCCAGATGGTGCGCTGGAACACCGAAGGTTGTGCGCTGAGTTTCGTCGCGGTGAACGTCTCCAGCCGTCTGTTCAGCCGCGGTGAACTCGATATGAAAGTGGCGCAGGTACTGGCAGAAACAGGTCTGCCGCCCGAGCAACTGGAGCTGGAAGTCACCGAGAGCGCCATCATGGAAGACCCGGATGCAGCGCAGAAACTACTCATCAGCCTGCGCGCCCTGGGCTTGCGCCTGGCCATCGACGACTTCGGCACGGGCTACAGCTCACTGGCGCGCCTCAAGCGCCTGCCGGTGGACAAGCTCAAGCTCGACCAGAGTTTCGTGCGCGGCCTGCCTGACGACCCGGAAGATGCCGCCATCGCCCGCGCGGTAATCGCTCTGGGCAAGAGCCTGGGCCTCAAGGTCCTCGCCGAGGGTATCGAACAGCCCGCTCAAGCCGACTTCCTGCGCGAGCTAGGCTGCAACTACGGCCAGGGCTACCACTTTGGCCGTCCGCAACCTGTAACAACCAGAACCGTCGACGCCACTACGCTGATCGAAGCGAAGAAAAGCTAGTCCAGCACCAGGAGCTGAACATGCGCGTGCTGATTCTCGAAGACGATCTCTGGATCGCCGATCTGCTCAAGCAGATCGTACTGAGCCTGCGCCCCGGGGCCCGAGTCGACTGCCAGGTACGCGTGGCAGATGCCATATCGGCCTGGCAACGCGAACCTGCTCAACTGGTGATCGCCGACTGGAACCTGCCGGACGGCAGCGGCACTCTGCTGTTGCAGGCGATACGCAGCCAGGACCGTGACGTGGCGCTCGTGATGATCACCGCGCGCGCCGACCGCAGCAGCGTACTCGAGGTGCGTGCCCTGGGCATCAACGCCTTTATCAGCAAACCCTTCCAGGTACCCAAGGTGCTGGACTGCCTGCGCCGCCTTTTACCCGAAGATGATGAGCCTCGCGTGGCGGCAGACAACGACGAGGATTTTCTTCACCATCTCTGCGCCTTGCCCGATGAGGAGATCGATCTGCCCCTGTGCGACGAACTCTTTCAGCAACTGCGCGACACGGCGGCAGCACCCAGCACCCTGGAGCAACTCGGCGAAACCTGGCAGCAGGATCCAGCCGTACAGGCGCGACTGATCGCTGCAGCTAACAGCAGTCTTTACAACAACACCGGCAAGCCTTGCGTCAGCCTGCCCGACGCCGTGCAACGACTGGGCGCGGCCACCGCGCTGAATCTGATTCAGGGCCTGGCGCTACGCCCGGTAGCCAGCCTGCAGGACGCTGATCTGAGAACACTGGGGCAGGACCTCATGCAGACGCAGCTGGACCTGCTAAATAGGGTCGGTGTTCTGGCCAAGGCCTGTCAGCTGGACCCTACCCCCCTGCACAGCGCCGCCCTGCTGCAACGCATGGGAGAGCTGGCCGTGCTGCAGCAGGCGCAGATCTGGCGCAACCAGGGTCTGCCGTTGAGCGAGCAACAGCTGCAACAAGCCCTGCGCCAGTACAGCAGTGAACTGGCCAACCGCCTCAAGGCAGACTGGCGTTTGCCCATTGGGCTGCGTGAACTGATCGGCGCCTGTTACGGCCTGACGCCCGGCACCTCCCGCCGCGAACCGATTCTCATGCGTCTGGCCAGCGTCGAACTGCAGAGCATCAACGGTCAGGAAGTACAACGCCTGCGCCGCCTGGCCGGGCTGAGCTGAGGCACGACGAATGAGTAAACCGAGGCCGGGTCATCGCTGGTTCGACCCATTCAACGCCAGCCACCGGGACGCCGGCCGCTGGATAGTCATCGGCGGCAGCCTGTGCCTGGCATTGTTCTTCGCCTTTCTCGGGCGCCAGGCGCTGAACGAGCGCGAAGCCCTCTGGCAACTGCAGATCAGCAAGCAGGCAGACATTCAGCGCATGGCCCTTAACAGCACCCAGCATGGGCTGCAGGAACGCGCCCAGCTGCTGGTGGAAACCATCGCTGCCGATGCCTGGGTAACCGAACTGGTGCGCCAGGCTCACGCCCTGCCAGTGAACGATCTGGAAAACCTGGCCAGCATCCGCAGCCAGCTCTACACCCGCCTGGCACCGCGCTGGCGCAAGTTGCAGGCACGCCAGCCGTTTCGCCTCTACGTGCACCTGGCGCCAGACGTGAAGGTGCTGTTGCGGGTACATGAACCCGAGCATTTCGGCGACCTGCAGATCGGTTGGCGCCCGATGGTGCTGGAGGCACTGCGCAGCGCCAGCAGCCAGGCCGGCCTGGGGCTGACCCGCGGCAGCATCGGCATGCGCGCCATCGCCCCGCTGCTGGCCGAGGGCAACAACGGTCCCCAGCGGGTCGGCGCCATCGAAGTGGCCCTGGGCGTGCTCGACGATCTCGCCCAGCTGGACCAGGAATTCGACAGCGGCGTTGCTCTGCTACTGCGCGAGGATCTGCTGCTGGACTCGGGCAGCGGCGAAGAACTACGCGGACTGGCCAGCGACAGACAGCGCTGGCGACTGATGGACCATTCGCGGCCCCAGGTCCTGGCCTGGCAACAGCAACAGCGACTGCCTCCCCCTGATGAGGGCGATAGCGTACGCCTGCTGGACGACGGTGAACGCCATTATCTGGTCAATCAGATGGCTCTGAGCAGCTACCGGCAACGTCACGACCCCAGTGCAGAGCCACTGGCGGTTGCACTGATCTGGCACGACGTCAGCGATCAGTTCAATCTGCACCGCGGCGACAAACGCTGGCTGGTGATCAAATGGCTGCTCGCCTGGTGCGGCGCCGAGGCCCTGCTGCTGGTTCTGTTACGCACTACCCGACGCAGCACGCAGCGCCTGATGCAGCGCCAGCAGGCGGCGCTACGCGCGCTCAACGAGATCGCTGCGCTGCCCAACCTGACCCGCACCGAGCAACTGCGCCAGGCGCTGCGCCTGGGCGCCGAGCATTTCGGCATGCCACTGGGCATCATCAGCCGTATCGAAGGAGAGCAGTATAAGGTGCTGGTACAGGTATCTCCCGACGACGCTCTCAGCGACGGCCAATTGTTCGAGCTAGGCGACACCTACTGTAGCCTGGCTTTGCAGCAGAACGATGTACTGGCCATTGCCCATATGGCCGACTCGCCGCACAGGCGCCACCCTTGTTATCGCCAGTTCGCTCTTGAAAGCTATATCGGCACCGCCGTGCGTGTGGGCGGCAAGCCTTTCGGCACCCTGGCCTTCGCCAACCCCGAGCGACGCAGGCAGCCATTCGATGATGCCGACCGCGAATTCCTCGGTCTGTTCGCCCGCTGGGTCGGCGCCATTCTGGAACGCCAGCAGCAGGAGCGCGCCGTGCGCGCGGCACGCGCCTATCTGCAAGCGGTGCTGGACTCGGCCACCGGTGTGTCGATCATCGCCACCGATGCCAGCGGCACCATCAGCCTGTTCAATTCCGGTGCCGAACGCCTGCTCGGCTACAGCGCCGAGGAGATGATCGGCCACCAGACCCTGGCGATGTTTCATCTCGCGGACGAAATCCGGACTCGCGCCGCCGAGCTGAGCGAGGTCGCCGGTCACCCGCTGGAGGGCTTCGAAGTCTTCGTGCACAACGCCCGTGGCGGCGACCCGGAAACCCGCCAGTGGACCTATCGCCACAAGGACGGCAGCCTGCGCCAGGTCAACCTCACTGTCAGCGCCATGTTCGACGAGAATGGCCAGATCACCGGCTTTCTCGGCATCGCCAGCGATATCAGCGAGTTGCAACAGGCCACCCGCGCCTTGCAGAAGAGCGAGAGCCGCTTCCGCGGCCTGGTGGCCAACCTACCTGGGGTGGTGTATCGCTGCGCCAACGACGCCGACTGGAGCATGCGCTACGTCAGCGATGAAATTGCCAACCTCAGCGGCTACCCGGCCAGCGACTTCATCGACAACCAGGTACGCAGCTTTTCCAGCATCGTGCATCCCGATGACCTCCCTATCACCTACCGCGCCGGCGAGGCCATCGAGCGCCAGGAAATATTCGAACTGACTTACCGCCTGCGCCATGCCGATGGTCATAACGTCTGGGTGCGCGAGAAGGGGCGCGGCGAGTACGACAGCCACGGCAAGCTCCTGTGGATCGATGGCTTCATCTGGGACGTCAGCGAGCGCCAGGCCATGGAAGACGAACTGCGCCTGAGCCAGCGGCGTTTTCTCAATGCCTTCAATACTGCGCCACAGGGCATGGCTCTGGTCGGCCCGGACGGCCGCTGGCTGGAGGTCAACGACGAGCTATGCCGCATGCTCGGCTACAGCCGCGAGCAATTGCGGGCCTGTACCAACCAACAGGTCACCCATCCAGACGACGTCGATGCTGATCGGCAAAGCGTCGCCGATCTGCTGGCAGGGCGGGTCAACACCTACCAGATCGAGAAGCGCTACCTCGACAGACTGGGGCGCACGCTCTGGGTACTGCTCAGCGTGTCACTGGTGCGTGATGGTGACGGGCTACCCGTGCACTTCGTGCTACAGATCCAGGACTTCAGCGACCGCGTCGCAGCCGAGCGTGCGGTGCGAGAGCGCGAGCATTACCTCAGTACCTTGCTCGATAACGTGGTCGACGCCATCGTCACCATCGATGAACAGGGCCGTATCGAAACCTTCAACCATGCGGCCGAAGCGATATTCGGCTATCGGCAGAGCGAAGTGGCCGGGCGCAACGTCAGCATGCTGATGTCCGAACCCTACCGCGATGCCCATGATGGCTACATCCAACGCTACCTGCGCACCGGCGAAGCCTGGGTAGTGGGCCAGGCCCGCGAGCTGGTGGGCCTGCGCCAGAGCGGCGAGCGCTTCGCCATGGAGCTGGCGGTGTCGCAGATCAGCCACCAGGGGCAGCGCCGCTTCATCGCGGTAATCCGCGACATCGCCGAGCGCAAGCGCACCGAACTGATGAAGAACGAATTCGTCTCCACCGTCAGCCATGAGCTGCGCACCCCGCTCACCGCCATCGCTGGTTCGCTCGGCCTGATCAATGGCGGCGCCCTCGGCGCCGTACCGGAAAGCATGCGCCAGATGCTGAGCATCGCCAACAGCAACAGCCAGCGTCTGAGCGCCCTGATCAATGACCTGCTGGACATGGACAAACTGGTGGCCGGCAAGATGCATTTCGACCTGCAGGCACGCGCACTGCAGCCACTGCTGGAACAGGCACTGCTGCACAACCAACCCTATGCCGAGCAGCACCAGGTGGCGTTGCGTCTGCAAGTCGAGGGTGACGCCCAGGTACGAGTCGACGCTCAGCGCCTGGCCCAGGTGATGGCCAATCTGCTGTCCAACGCCGCCAAGTTCTCGCCAGCGGGTGCCAGCGTCGAGGTGCGTCTGCAGCATTGCGGCGAGGTCCTGCGCGTCAGCGTGTCGGACAGCGGGCCCGGCATACCGGAAGCCTTCAAAACGCGCATCTTCAGCAAGTTCTCCCAGGCCGACTCCGGTGACACCCGGCAGCAAGGCGGCACCGGACTCGGGCTGGCCATCTGCAAGGAAATCATCGAACGCATGGGCGGCCATATCGGCTTCGACTCGCCACCAGGCCAAGGTGCCACCTTCTGGTTCGAACTACCGATCACAGGGAGCGCGTCATGAGCCAAGCCCCGATCCCCGCCAACGAGCAGGAACGCCTGGACGCCCTGCACGCCCTGGAACTGCTAGACAGCCCGGCCGAAGCGATGTTCGACCACATCACCGCGCTGGCTGCTCAGATCTGCGGCACCCCAATCGCCCTGATCTCGCTGATCGATGCCCAGCGCCAGTGGTTCAAGAGCCGGGTTGGCCTGGATGTCGAGCAGACTGCGCGCGAGCTGGCCTTCTGCGCCCATGCGGTGGCCGCCGACGCGCCACTGGAAGTGGACAATGCCCTGGATGACGCCCGTTTTCGCGACAACCCGCTGGTCACTTCCGACCCGCATATCCGCTTCTACGCCGGCGTGCCGCTGCACGACGCCCGGGGCCTGGCGCTCGGCACCCTGTGCGTGATCGACCGCCAGCCGCGCCACCTCGACAGCCACCAGCATGCTCAGCTGCAGCACCTGGCACACCTGACCGGAGAGTTGTTCGAGCTGCGCCTGCAGGCGCGCCGCCAGGCCGAACAGAGCGCCATGCACCAGGCCATGCTGGACAATGCCGGCAGCGCAGTGCTGGTGCTTGACCCACAGGGCCGAGTGCTGCGCAGCAACCCTGAAGCGCAGCAACTGCTGGGCTATTCGCCTGGCGATCTGGAGGACCGGTACCTGCCGCAGCTGCTGCTCGAGCCAGGCCAGTACGAGCGCCTGTGCACTGCCTGCAGCAGCGGGCCGCAGAGCACCGAGGGGCAGATGCGCGCACGCAGCGGACAGCACCTGCCGGTGCGCCTGAATCTCTCGCCGATCCGCGCCGAAGGCCAGCAGCTTCAGGGCTACCTGCTGGTGGCCAACGATCTCAGCCAGCGCGAAGAAGCGCGCCAACGCCTGCAGCGCATCGCCGCACAGCTGCCGGGCATGGTCTACCAGTATCTGCTGCGCGCCGATGGCAGCAGTTGCTTCCCCTATGCCAGCGCCGGTATCCGCGACGTTTACGGCTGCACGCCAGAAGAAGTCAGCGAGGATGCCGGCCCACTCCTCGCCCGCCTGCATCCGGACGACGCTCCACAGGTGCACGCCGCCATCGCCCGTTCAGCCGCGAGCCTGAGCACCTGGCATCAGGAATACCGCGTCCTGCATCCGCTACACGGTCCGCTCTGGGTCGAGGGGCGTGCTGCACCGCAGCGCCTGCCTGGCGGCGAAACGCTCTGGCACGGATTCATCAGCGATATCAGCGAACGCAAGCGCAGCGAGCAACTGCAGAACGAGTTCGTCTCCACCGTCAGCCATGAGCTGCGCACGCCGCTGACCGCCATCGCAGGCTCGCTCGGCCTGATCAACGGTGGCGCCCTGGGCGCGGTGCCGGAGCAGATGCAGCAGATGCTGGAAATCGCCCAGAGCAACAGCCAGCGTCTGCGCAAGCTGATCGACGACCTGCTGGACATCGACAAGCTGGTCGCCGGCAAGATGCGCTTCGATCTGCAGCCGCTGGCCCTGCGCCCGTTGCTGGAGCAGGCGCTGCACAACAACCAGCCCTATGCCGAGCATCATGGGGTGCGACTTCTGCTGCTGCCGGGCATCGATTGCCAGGTAACCGCCGACGCCCAGCGCCTGGAACAGGTGCTGGCCAACCTGCTGGCCAATGCCGCCAAGTTTTCCGCCGCCGGACAGAGCGTGGAGCTGGCAGCGGTGCCCGGGGACGGCTGGGTACGCATCAGCGTGCGTGACCAGGGCCAGGGCATCGCGCCGGACTTCAAGCCGCGCATCTTCAGCAAGTTTGCCCAGGCCGATGCTGGTGACACCCGCCGCCAGGGCGGCACAGGCCTGGGCCTGGCGATCAGCAAGGAGATCATCGAACACATGGGGGGACGTATCGGCTTCGACTCCGTGGAGGGGCAAGGCAGCACCTTCTGGCTGGACCTGCCGCAGGTCGGGGTGCAGTCATGAACGACAACATCACGCTGCGCCTGCAACTGCTCGGGCAACTGTTCAGCCGCAACAATCTGCTGGCCTGGGGCGTGCTGGCGCTGGCGCTCGGCACCACGCTGCTGGCTTGGGACGGCTTGCGCCAGAGCCAGAGCGCGTCCGCCACACGCCAACTCGAGCTCCTTGCCGACGAAATCAGCGCGGCTATCGTCCAACGCATGCATGACCAGGAAAGCATCCTGCTCGGCGCCGCCGCCCTGCTCGATGCCAGCGAAGCGGTCAGTCGCGACGACTGGCGCACCTATGCGCGTCGCCTGAACCTGGAGGAACGCTACCCGGGCATCCAGGGCCTGGGGTTCAGCCAGGTGCTGCCCGCCGAGCAGCTGCACGCCTTCGAAACCGAGATGCGTGCCGAAGGCTACCCCAACTTCCGCGTGCGCCCGCTTGGCGAGCGCACGCTGTACAGCGCCATTCGCTACATCGAGCCTTTCGCCGGACGTAATCTGGTCGCCTTCGGCTTCGACATGCTATCCGAGCCCGTGCGCCAGGCCGCCATGCTGAGCGCTGCACGCAGCGGCCAGAGCCGTCTGTCCGGCCGTGTCACGCTGGTGCAGGAAACCCACGGCAAGGTCCAACCGGGCTTGTTGCTGTACACCCCGGTGTACTGGCACGGCCAACCGCTGGACACCCCCGAGCAGCGCCTCGCCGCGCTACGCGGCTTTGCCTACAGCCCCTACCGCGCGCACGACCTGATGCACGGCATCCTCGGTGCGCGCCAACGCGAGCTGGAGTTCGAGCTCTATGCCGGCCCCGATACGGGTGCCGCCGACCTGCTTTACAGCAGCAGCGGCAACGCCCTCGATAGAGCTGCCGACACCCAGCGAGAGCTGGAACTGTTCGGCCAGCGCTGGTACCTGAACTTTCACTACGCCCCGGGTTTTCTCGACGGCGTCCATCGCGGCGAGGGCTCACTGCTCGCCCTGGGGGTCTGCATCAGCCTGCTGCTGTTCTTCCTGATCAGCAGCCTGAGCCTGCGCCGCGAGCAGGTACAGCAGTTGGCCGAGCGCATCACCGAACAGCTGCACCGCAGCGAAGAGCGCCTGGCGCTGGCGCTCAAGGGCGGTAATGACGGTTGGTGGGATATCGAGGTCAAAGCCGGCAGCTTCTTCGCCTCGGCCCACGGCTGGCAGATGCTCGGCTATCCGGAGCAGGGCCCGCCCGGCTTTGCCGATGACCCCTGGGCCTGGGAAAACCTGGTACACCCGGACGATCTGCCCGCAACGCGCGCCCGTCTGAAACAGGCACTGTCCACAGGCGCCAGCAACTTCACCATCGACTGTCGCCTGCTGCGTGTCGACGGCAGCGAACTGCCGGTGCTGCTGCGCGGTTACATCCAGCGCGACGCCAACGGCTACCCGCAGCGCATCACCGGCACCACCATGGACCAGAGTGAGGCCAAGCGCATCGAGCGCCTCAAGAGCGAGTTCGTCTCCACCGTCAGCCACGAGCTGCGCACCCCGCTTACCGCCATCGCCGGCTCGCTGGGCCTGATCAATGGCGGCGCACTGGGCACGGTACCGGAAAGCATGCGGACCATGCTGGGCATCGCCCAGGCCAACAGCCAGCGCCTCAGTCACCTGATCAACGATCTGCTGGACATGGACAAACTGGAGGCAGGCAAGATGCAGTTCGACCTGCAACCCCGCACGCTTGCCACCCAGCTCCAGGAAGCGCTGGACAGCAACCAGGCCTACGCCGACCGCCACCAGGTCAAGCTGCGCCTTCTCGACTGCGTGCCAGCCCTCGTACGGGTCGATGCCATGCGTCTGCAACAGGTACTGGCCAACTTCATCTCCAACGCCGTGAAGTACTCGCCGCCCGGCGCCGAGGTGCACCTGCGCGCCGAAGGTCGCGGCACTCGCGTGCGCGTCGAGGTCAGCGACCAGGGTCCAGGCATCGCTGCCGAATTTCGCCAGCGCATCTTCAGCAAGTTCTCCCAGGCCGACGCCAGTGACAGCCGCAGCAAAGGCGGCACCGGCCTGGGCCTGGCGATCAGCAAGGAGCTGATCGAACGCATGGGCGGACAGATCGGCTTCGACTCGGTAGAAGGCCAGGGCGCCTGCTTCTGGTTCGAGCTGCCCGCGCTGGCCGAAGCCGCCCGGCCCGCTGCCAGCGACGGCCGGCGTAGCCTGTTGGTGGTCGAGGACGAACCGGATATCGCCAACCTGCTGCGCCAGTTGCTGGAAAACGCCGGCTATCGCGTGCGTCTGGCTTACAGCCTGGACGAAGCCCGCGCCAGCCTGCGCGAGGAAATACCCGCCGCCATCAGCCTCGACCTGCGCCTACCGGACGGTGACGGCATGCAACTGGTACAGGAACTGCGCGCCGACGCGCGCTATCGCGAGCTGCCGATTCTGGTGGTATCGGCCGCCTGTGAAGAAGGCCGTCTGGCGCTCGACGGGGTGCCCGCGCTGGACTGGCTGAGCAAGCCGATCGACCCGCAGCGCCTGCTCGCCAGTCTTGCTCAGGCCTTGCAGAACCTGCCGCAGAGCCCACGCGTGTTACACGTGGAAGACGATCACGATCTGCGTCTGGTGGTCGCCGAACAGGGCCGCGAGCTGGCCGAGTTCATTCCCGCCGACAGCCTCGCCGAAGCGCGTCGCCTGCTCGCCGAGCAGCCTTTCGACCTGGTTCTGCTCGATCTCGGTCTGCCTGACGGCAACGGCCTGGAGCTGCTCGACGAACTGCAGAACCAGCGGCCAGGGCTACCGGTGGCCGTGCTCTCGGCCAGCGAGATGGATGGCAATGAGTTCGCCGGGGTGAGCGCGGCGCTGGCCAAATCGCGCAATGATGGGCAACACTTCCTGAACATGCTCAACCGCCTGTTACCCGCCAAGGAGACCCGCCATGACTGAGCTCAAGCGCATCCTTCACGTCGAGGACGACCCCTCGATCCAGGCCGTGGCCAAGGTCGCCCTGGAAGCCGTCGGCGGCTTCCAGGTACTGAGCTGCGCCAGCGGCCAGGAAGCGCTCGATCAGGTGCAAGGCTTCGCGCCCGACTTCATCCTGCTCGACGTGATGATGCCTGGCATGGACGGCCCGCAAACGCTGGAGAGGCTGCGCCAACTGGTGGATATCGGTGAGGTGCCGGTAGCCTTCATGACGGCCAAGGTCCAGCCCGGCGAGGTGGCCCATTACCGCAGCCTGGGCGCGCTCGACGTGATCGTGAAACCCTTCGATCCCATGCAGCTCGCCGCCCAGATCCGACAGATCTGGAGCCAACGCCATGGATAAGCACGACGGCAACGCCATCCCTCAGACCTTGCAAGAGCGTCTGCAGCAGCTCGGCCAGCAATTCGCCGAACGCCTGCGCCAGGAGCTTCCGCAACTGACGCAGCAGGGCGAGCAATTGCTCGAGGCCGACAACGAGCAGCGCAGGCACCTGTTGCAGGCGCTACGTGACCAACTGCATCGCTTGGCCGGCAGTGCCGGCACCTTCGGTTTCGACCAGCTCGGCCAGCAAGCCCGGGAGCTGGAACAACAGGCCGAGCGCTGGCTGGAGCATCAGCAACGCCTGCAGCACGAACTTGGCGAATTCATCGCGGCGCTGCAACGCCTGGGCAACCAGACCTCCAGCAGCGAGGCAGCCGGAGCAGTGCAGCAGCAGATGCCACAGGCGCTACGCGGAGAAACCGAGTCCCGGCTCATCTACATCCTCGAGGATGAAATAGCCGTAGGCGAAAACATGCGCCTGACCCTGAACAACTTCGGCTATCAGGCCGAACACTTCAATTCCATCGCCGGTCTCGATGCGGCCCTGGAGCAGCAGATACCGGACGCGCTGATCGTCGACGTCAATCTGGCCAGCGAAGACTGCAGCGGCCTGGACTATGCCGCAGGCCTGCAGCAGCGCCTGGAGGTGCCACTGCCGCTGCTGGTGCTGACTCACCAGGATGACTTCGCCACCCAGTTGCAGGCGGTGCGGGCCGGTGCATTGGGTTTCTTCGCCAAGCCGGTGGACATTCCGCAGCTGGAAAGCCGCCTGGAACGCTGCTTCGCTCAGCAGAGCGGCGAGCCCTACCGGGTGCTGATCGTCGACGACGACCGCGATCTGGCCAGCCGCTACAGCCTGGTGCTGCGCGACGCCGGCATGCTGGTGGAAATCCTTCAGGACCCGGCGCAGATCTTCGAGCACCTGCGCGACTTCAATCCCGAAGTGGTGCTGCTCGACGTCAACATGCCGGACTGCACCGGCCCTGAACTGGCGCAGATCATCCGCTGCAACGACGACTGGCTGCGCATCCCGATTATCTATCTGTCGGCGGAAACCGATATCGGCAAGCAGATGAATGCGCTGATCAAGGCCGGCGATGACTTCGTCACCAAACCGATTTCCGACAACGCCCTGGTTGCCACCGTGTTCTCCCGCGCTCAGCGCGCACGCCTGCTGTCCAACGCCCTGGCGCGCGACAGCCTCACCGGCCTGCTCAAGCATGGCGATATCAAGGAGCAGGTGGCCATCGAACTGGAACGCACGCTACGCAGTGGCGACCGCGCCAGCGTGGTGATGCTGGATATCGATCACTTCAAGCGGGTCAACGACGAACATGGTCACGCCGCTGGCGATAACGTCATCCGCGCCCTGGCCAATCTGCTGCGCCAGCGCCTGCGTCGGGTCGACAGCCTGGGGCGCTATGGCGGCGAGGAATTTCTCGCGGTACTGCCGGACTGCAACCCGCAACAGGCCAAGCAGATCGTCGACGAGATTCGCGAGCGCTTCGCCGAGCTGCGCTTCATCGCCGATGGCGGCGAATTCTCCTGCACCCTCAGTGCCGGTATCGCCGGCACCGATGTGCACAGCGAAGCGGAACAACTGCGTGAGCGCGCGGACAAGGCGCTGTATGCGGCCAAGCATGGTGGTCGCAATCAGGTGCAGGTGGCGGCGTCGGAAGAGCATCGCGGCTGAAGCCGCTCCTACACCTCTCCCCGTGGGAGCGGCTTCAGCCGCGATAGGTCATAAAGGCTATAGCGGAGTGTCGCCCGCCAATGCCACCCTGATCACGCCTCGGCGCGTTGCATCAGGCGGCGCTGGCGCCACTCCATGAAGGTTTTCAGGAACAGCGTTAGCAGCGCCATGCACGCCAGCAGGCCGGCTGCGGTGAAGGCGGCTGCTGGTTTGTAGTCGTTGTTGAGCTGGTCGACCAGAAGCGGCAGGGTCAGGGTCTGGTTGATGATGGTGCCGGACACCACAGACACCGCGCCGAACTCACCGACCGCGCGGGCATTGGTCACCACCACGCCATACAGCAGCGCCCACTTGATCTTGGGCAGGCTGATGCGGCGGAAGATCTGCCAGCCGCTGGCCCCCAGGCACATGGCGGCGGTTTCTTCGTCCTGGCCCTGGGTCTGCATCACCGGAATCAGGATGCGCGCCACGTATGGCGCAGTGACGAACACGGTGACCATGACGATGCCCGGCCAGGCGAACATCAGCTGCATGCCGTTATCGTAGAACCAGCGGCCGATGAAGCTTTCCAGGCCATACACCACCAGGTAGCAAAGACCAGCGACCACCGGCGATACCGCGTAAGGAATGTCGATCAGCGTGGTCAGCAGCTTGCGACCACGGAAGTCGTAATGGGTCACGCACCAGGCCAGGCAGATGCCAAAGCACAGGTTCAGCGGCACGGTGATCGCTGCCACCAACAGGGTCAGGCCAATGGCGTGGAGCATGTAGTCTTCGTTCAGATTGCTCCACAGCAGCTCAAGCCCGCCGGCCAGCGCCTTGCTGAAGATCAATGCCAGTGGTACCAGCAGAATCAGCGCCACCAGCATCAGACCGAGAACTACCAGCGCCCACTGGCGCCAATCTTGAGGCTTTTTCATCGACCTTGCCGTTGCCATGCGAACAGACGCCCCTGCACGACCTGCAGGAGGAACAGAAGAATCAGCGACGCGAGCAGGATCACCGAAGCGATGGCCGCCGCCGCCGGGTAATTGAATTCCTGCAGACGGACGAAAATCATCAGCGAGCTGACCTCCGTCTGGTAGGGAATGTTGCCGGCGATCATGATCACCGCGCCGAACTCGCCGAGGCTGCGAATGAACGCCTGCGAACCACCGGTGACCAGCGCCGGGGCCAGGGTCGGCAAGATGACCTTGCGGAAGGTCTGCAGACGACTGGCGCCGAGCGTGCGCGCGGCCTCTTCGTATTCCGAGCCGAGGTCTTGCAGCACCGGCTGCACGGTGCGCACCACGAAGGGAATGCTGGTGAATACCATCGCCACCACGATACCGGCATAGGCATAGGCCACCTTGAAACCCAGCCACTGACCGATCCAGCCATTGGGCACCAGCAGCGTCGCCAGCGTCAGGCCGGCTACCGAGGTCGGCAGGGCGAACGGCAGGTCGACCAGCGCATCGACGATGCGCCGACCGGGGAAGTCGTAGCGGGTGATGATCCAGGCCAGCAACAGGCCGATCACCAGCACCGCCAGGGTCGAGTAGAAGGCCGCCGAAATGGTCACCTTGTAGGTCTGCACCACGCGCGGATCGCTGATCGCGAACCAGTACTGGCCCCAGGTCATGTCGCTGACGTACAGCAGCAGCGCCGACAACGGCAGCAGGATCACCAGCGAGAGGTACAGCACACTGACGCCGAAGCTCAGGCCGAAGCCGGGCAACAGCGGGGTCTGCAGGAAGAACAGCGTCGGTTTACTCACGAAAAGCTCGGCTCTACAAATGCAGTTGGCCGCCAAGAAGGCGGCCAACGGACCATTACGATGCTCGCGTAGGGCGGGTGCAACCCGCCACTCATAGGCTGGTGGGTTGCACCCGCCCTAACAGGCCGTTGAAAAACTACCTACGTTGGCAATACTGCGTTAAAAACGGCCTCAAAATGCTCATTTACAGCACGTAAACTGCGCTTTTTCGGCCGTTTTTGCCTTGTCTTGCCTGCCTCGCCTACGTTTTTCAACAGCCTGCTACGCCAGACCGGCGCGCTCAGCGCCCGGTCGCGAGAAGCTGGTCGAGGATACCACCGTTGTCGAAATGCTTGGCGGTGATCTCGTCCCAGGTACCGAGCACCTCGGTCGGGTTGATCAGGCGTACCGGAGCGAACTGCGCCTTGGTCGCCTCGACCACTTCCGGGTTGTGCACACGGTAGTTGTAGCGAGTCAGCAGTTGCTGGATGTCCTTGCTGTACTGGAAATCCAGGAAGGCCTTGGCCTGCTCGCGGGTGCCGCGCTCGTCGGCCACCTTGTCGACGATGGCCACCGGGAACTCAGCCAGTACGCTGACCTCCGGGACCACGATTGCCAGGTTGGCGGACTTGAACTCGTCGCCCTTGGCGATGTTGATCACTTCCGACTCGAAGGTCAGCAGCACGTCGCCCTGGCCGTTCTGGGCGAAGGCCACGGTGGCGCCACGGCCACCGGTGGGGAAGTTCTCGACGTTCTTCAGCAGCTTGCCGACGAAGGCCTTGACCTTCTCCTGGTCGCCGTTGAATTTCTCGTTGGCGAACAGCCAGGCGCCCAGGTAGCTGTAACGGGCGTTGCCGGACGTCTTCGGGTTGGGGAATACCAGCTTCACGTCATCGCGAATCAGGTCATCCCAGCTCTTGATGTTCTTCGGGTTGCCTTCGCGCACCAGGAAGGCAGTGGTGCTGTAGTACGGCGAGCTGTTGTTGGGGAACTGCTCGGCCCAGTCCTCACGCAGCAGTTTGCGCTTGGCCAGGATGTCCACATCGGTCACCTGGTTGAAGGTGACCACATCGACCTTCTTGCCCTGAATGATGTCCTGCGCCTGGCGCGAAGTGCCGGCGAAGGACTGGATGATCTTCACTTCCTTGCCGCTCTGCTGCTTCCAGTGCTCGACGAACAGCGGATTGATCTCGCCGAACAGCTCGCGGGCGATGTCGTAGGAGGCGTTGTGGAATGGCGTATCGGCGGCGGCATGGCTCAGCGAGCCCGTCAGCAGGGTGGCGCTGGCCACGCTGGCCAGAACGATCTTCTTCAGCATCTAAGGCGTCCTTCTTATCGAGAGAGGAACCTGCAGGCCAAGGCCAGTCACTTATCTGATTGGCACCAGCCTGCAGGCAGGCTATTTGATGGCGCGATTCTGCAGAAAAATCATATAGCTGAAAAATATCTTTTTATTAACCACTTATAACCAGAGTTCTTTTCTCCTGAATAAGGTCGTGCGGCCCTCGTCTCCGAGGGCTGGGCGATACCTGACTTTTACAGCTTGGCGATTGATCGTTCCTCACGCCCCGCGTGGGAATGCATCCAGAGACGCTCTGCGTCAGATGCTGATGCAGCACCAGCGCAAGCGGGCGCAAAGCGCCCAGGCTTGGGCTCCCACGCTGGAGCGAGGGAGCCGTCATCCGCCGATCAGAGTTTGGCGATGGACACCTCGGTGGATTTGACGAAGGCGATCACTTCACTGCCCACCTGCAGTTCCAGCTCGCGTACGGAACGGGTGGTGATCACCGAGGTGACGATGCCGGCGGCGGTCTGCACGTCGATTTCCGACAGCACGTCGCCGATGACGATTTCCTTGATGCTGCCCTTGAACTGGTTACGCACGTTGATGGCTTTGATGGTCATGGTGTTTCTCCTGATGGTCCACTGATGTAGCCCGGATGAAATCCGGGGAATCTTGCAACCGCTCCCGGATTGCATCCGGGCTACGGCGTCAAAGCGCCCAACGCAATTGCGTGGGCAGGGGTGATACGGGCTCCGGTGGTATGGGTAATTCAGGCTGCGCCAGCACCCGGTCGAGCACGCGCGCTTCCAGTGCTGCCAGCAGTGGCGAGCCATGCGGACGCGGGCGTACCAGCTGCACATCGAGGTCGAGGCCGATCTGGCCGTCCTCGATGAGGATCACCCGGTCCGCTACGGCCACCGCTTCGGCAACGTCGTGGGTGACCAGCAGCACGGTGAAGCCATGCTGCTGCCACAGGCGCTCGATCAGTTGCTGCATCTCGATGCGGGTCAGCGCATCCAGCGCGCCCAGCGGCTCGTCGAGCAGCAACAGACGTGGGCGGTGGATCAGCGCGCGGGCCAGCGCCACACGCTGCTTCTGCCCCCCGGACAGGGCCGCCGGCCACTCATTGGCGCGATCCGCCAGGCCGACCGCCGCCAGGGCTTCCTTGGCCTGCTTGCGCCAGTTGCCGGCAAGACCGAGGCCGACGTTATCGATCACCCGCCTCCAGGGCAGCAGACGCGAGTCCTGGAACATCAGACGAATGTCTTCACGCACGGCGTTGAGCGAACCACTGCCGGCCAGCAGCTGACCGTCGCTGGGTTGATCCAGCCCGGCCAGCAGGCGCAGCAGCGTGCTCTTGCCGCAGCCACTGCGACCAACCACGGCGACGAACTGGCCGGCCGGGATATGCAGGTCGATACCCTTGAGCACCTGACGCTCGCCGAAGGTTTTCTCGATCTTCTCGATAGTCAGGGGAATGCCCTGACGAATGTTATGCAGCGCTGTCATTGGTCACCTGCCTTGACCTGATAGGCCGGGTGCCAGCGCAGCCACACGCGCTCAAGGCCACGGGCGGCGACGTCGGCCAGCTTGCCGAGCACCGCATAGAGCAGGATCGCCAGCACCACCACGTCGGTCTGCAGGAATTCGCGGGCGTTCATCGCCAGGTAGCCGATGCCGGCGCTGGCCGATATGGTCTCGGCAACGATCAGCGTCAGCCACATGAAACCCAGGGCGAAACGCACGCCCACCAGAATCGATGGTAGCGCGCCGGGCAGGATCACCTGGCGGAACAGGGCGAAACCGGACAAACCATAGCTACGCGCCATCTCAACCAGCGCCGGGTCGACGTTACGGATGCCGTGGTAAGTGTTGAGGTAGATGGGGAACAGCGTGCCGAGCGCGACCAGGAACACCTTGGCCGCCTCGTCGATGCCGAACCACAGGATCACCAGCGGAATCAGCGCCAGGTGCGGTACGTTACGGATCATCTGCACCGAGCTATCGAGAAAGCGCTCGCCCCATTTCGACAGGCCGGTGATAAAGCCCAGCAGCAAGCCGATGCCGCCGCCAATGGCGAAGCCGATACCGGCGCGCTGGCCACTGATCGCCAGGTGCTGCCAGATTTCGCCGGAGGCCAGCAGCTCCCAGCCGGCGGCGAGCACGGCGCTGGGCGCCGGCAGGATGCGACTGGACAGCCAGCCGCTGGCCACCGCCAGTTGCCAGGCGGCCAGCAGCCCCAGCGGCAAGGCCCAGGGCGCGGCACGCAGGGCCAGTTTGTGAAGGGTCGTGTTGCGCATTTTTTGCCTCGAAGAATTCTGTTTACTCGAACCTGTGCTCCCGGATTTCATCCGGGCTACAAATCCCCTCTCCCCCATCAATGGGAGAGCCGGAGGAACATCGACCCGTAGGGTGCGCCATGCGCACCAATGGGAGCGCAGGCAATCGCGGTGCGCGCAGCGCACCCTACGATTCGGTCCGTAGCCCGGATGCAATCCGGGAAAACCTGTACCAGCGTTGCACCACCTCAACTCGCCGAAGCCGCCCTCGGCAGGATGTCGCTGGAGATCATTTCGCCGAACGGGCTGACATAGCCGCGGCTCTCCGGACGCGCAGGCTGGGCCACGTCCAGGTGCGGGAACAGCAGTTCGGCGACCCGGTACGACTCTTCCAGATGCGGATAGCCGGAGAAGATGAAGGTGTCGATGCCCAGCCCGGCGTACTCCTTGACCCGCGCCGCCACGGTCGGGCCATCACCGACCAGCGCGGTGCCAGCGCCGCCGCGCACCAAGCCGACGCCGGCCCAGAGGTTCGGCGACACTTCCAGGTTGTCGGTCTTGCCGCCGTGCAGGGCGGCCATGCGCTGTTGGCCGACCGAATCGAAACGTGCCAGCGACGCCTGCGCGCGGTCGATGGTGCCCTGATCCAGGTGGCTGATCAGGCGATCTGCCGCCGCCCAGGCCTCTTCATTGGTCTCGCGCACGATCACGTGCAGACGAATGCCGAAGCGCACTTGGCGCCCCTGCGCGGCAGCCTTCTCACGCACCTGGGCGATCTTCTCGGCCACCGCAGCCGGCGGCTCGCCCCAGGTCAGGTACAGCTCGACCTGCTCCGCGGCCAGGTCCTGCGCTGCGTCGGAGGAACCGCCGAAATACAGCGGCGGACGCGGCTGCTGGATAGGCGGATAGAGAAGTTTGGCGCCCTTCACCTGGATGTGCTTGCCGTCGTAGTCGACGGTTTCGCCTTCCAGCACGCGGCGCCAGATACGGGTGAATTCGACGGAGGCCTCGTAACGCTCGGCATGCGACAGGTGCAGGCCATCGCCGGCCAACTCGTCCGGGTCGCCCCCGGTCACCAGATTGAACAGCGCACGGCCGTTCGACAGGCGATCCAGGGTCGCCGCCTGGCGCGCAGCCACGGTCGGCGAAATGATCCCCGGGCGCAGGGCAACGAGAAACTTCAGATTCTGCGTGAGCGGGATCAGCGAGGCGGCTACCAGCCAGGAATCCTCGCAGGAACGCCCGGTGGGAATCAGCACGCCGCCATAACCGAGGCGGTCAGCCGCCTGGGCGACCTGGGCCAGGTAGCCGTGGTCGACGGCGCGCGCGCCTTCGGCTGTGCCCAGGTACTTGCCATCACCATGGGTAGGCAGGAACCAGAAAATATTGAGGCTCATGGAGTGGTCTCCTTGGATTCGCTCCCCTCTCCCGCCGGGAGAGGGGCTGGGGGTGAGGGTTCTACTGGTTCTGCGCGACCTTGGCCGGCGGATTCCAGATCACGTCCTTGATGGTCAGCTGCTTGGGGATCAGCTTCAGCTCGGTGAAGGTGTCGGCGATCTTCTGCTGCGCCTCGACCACCTCCGGGGTGATGAACTGCGCGCCGTAACCCTGGCGCTCGACGGCCTGGCGGGTGATCTCCGGGGACAGGCCGATCAGCGGCGCGACCTGACTGGTGGCTTCGTCGAGGTTGCCCTTGACCCACTCGCCGACGCCGCGGATTTCCTCGACCAGCACACCGACCACCTGCGGGTTTTTCTCGGCATAGGTGCGGGTCGCCAGGTAGAACTGGTGGTTATCCACCAGACCGCTACCGTCACGCAGGGTGCGGGCCTGCAATTGCTTCTCGGCGGCGGACTGGAACGGGTCCCAGATCACCCAGGCATCGACGCTGCCACGCTCGAAGGCGGCGCGGGCATCGGCCGGCGGCAGGTAGACCGGGGTGATGTCGCCGTACTTGAGGCCGGCGTCTTCCAGTGCACGAACCAGCAGGTAATGCACGTTGGAGCCTTTGTTAAGGGCGACCTTCTTGCCCTTGAGCTCGGCCACCGATTTGATCGGCGAGTTCTTGGGTACGAGGATCGCCTCGCCCGTCGGAGCCGGCGGCTCATGGGCGACGTAGAGCAGGTCGGCGCCAGCTGCCTGAGCAAATACCGGCGGGGTTTCACCGGTGACACCGAAATCCACGGAGCCGACGTTGAGACCTTCGAGCAGTTGCGGACCGCCCGGGAACTCCGTCCACTTGACCTCCACGCCCTGCTCGGCCAGGCGTTTTTCCAGGGTGCCCTTGGCCTTTAGCAATACCAGGGTGCCGTATTTCTGATAGCCGATACGCAGGACGCTTTTGTTATCAGAAGCAGCCTGAGCTTGAGTGATGGCGCCGAAGGAAATGGCCGCGGCAAACAGGGCGACCAGGCTTCGACGCAAAGTAATGGTGCGCATGGCGCTCTCCCTTTGCAGTGATGTCTTGGTTGGCTACCTGCTTGCCCGTTGGCGGGCGAGTAAGGCGGGGGTGTTACAGATGGATCAGATGCTCCAGCGAGCGTTCACCAGCCGGTCGTTGAGCAGGTTCGGGTCGATCGGCTTCGGCCGTCGCGCCAGGGCTGCGCCCAGTTGTTCCAGAGCCTCATCGAGACGTTCGCGCAACTCGTCGTCGATCTGCGCGGGCCTGTCCCCTTCCGGGTAGGCGATCTGCTTGTCCACGGCGAACACGCCGGAGAGCATTTCCTGCGCCTTCAGCGCGGCCAGCACCGGCTTGAGCGCGTAATCCACAGCCAGCAGATGCGCCGGGCTGCCACCACTGGCCAGGGGCAGTACCACCTTGTGCGCCAGGGCACGTTCGGGCAGCAGGTCCAGCAGCACCTTCAGCGCACCGGTAAACGATGCCTTGTATACCGGCGTACCGACCACCAGGCCATCGGCGCTGGCCACCACAGCCTGCAGCTGCTGCACTGCCGGGCTGTCGAAGCGGGCATGCAGCAGATCCTCGGCCGGAAAATCCCGCACCCGTAGCCAACTCACTTCCACGTGCTGCGCCTCGAGGCGTTGGCGTACATGGTCCAGCAGCACTTCAGTGCGCGAGCGCGCCGCAGGGCTACCGGATAGCAACACGACATGCATGGTCAGTCCTTAGCGGTTCGGTTGCGGCGTCAGACGCAGATAGGGCTTCACTGCGCGATAGCCTCTCGGGAAGCGCTCGGCGATCTCGGCCTCGTCCTTCAACGACGGCACGATCACCACCTCTTCACCGTCCTGCCAGTTGGCCGGGGTGGCCACCTTGTAGTTGTCGGTCAGCTGCAGCGAATCAACCACGCGCAGGATTTCATTGAAGTTGCGCCCGGTACTGGCCGGATAGGTGATGGTCAGGCGCACCTTTTTGTTCGGGTCGATGACGAACAGCGAACGCACAGTCAGGGTGTCGTTGGCGTTCGGGTGGATCAGGTCGTAGAGGTCGGACACCTTGCGGTCGGCATCGGCGATGATCGGGAAGTTGACCACCGTGTTCTGCGTCTCGTTGATGTCATCGATCCATTTGATGTGCGAATCCACCGGGTCGACCGACAGGGCGATGGCCTTGACGCCGCGCTTGGCGAATTCGTCCCTGAGCTTGGCGGTAAAGCCCAGTTCGGTGGTGCACACCGGCGTGAAGTCGGCCGGGTGGGAGAAGAGGATGCCCCAGCTGTCGCCCAGCCACTCGTGGAATCGAATGCGGCCTTCACTGGAATCCTGTTCGAAGTCAGGGGCGATGTCGCCCAGACGGATGCTCATGATCGTGCTCCTTGGCAGTAGCTTGCGTGGTGCTCACTATGCTCAGGAACCAATCGAAACAAAAAGAATAAATAATGATTTATTTATAACCAAAAAGTTATTCAAGGAAGGTTCGTCATGCCCACCCCAAGCCTGCACAAGGTTCCCAGCGAACAGGTACCGATAGCGCTGCTGCTGGAGGCCGACCCCAGCCCCAGCGTCATCGCCCGCTATCTGCAGGAGGGTCATTGCGTGGTCGCACGCCTGGGCGAAGCGACTGTCGGCGTCTACGTGATCAAGGCCCTGACGGCCGACACCTGGGAACTGATGAACATCGCCGTGGCACCCGAGCACCAGGGCCAGGGCATCGGCGCCCTGCTGCTACGCCACGCCATCGAGCAGGCCCGGCAGCTCGGGGCGCAGCGACTGGAGCTGGGCACCGGCACCTTCGGTCACCAGCTGACCTTCTACCAGCGCGCCGGTTTTCGCGTGGTGGCGGTGGAGCCGGATTATTTCCCGCAGCACTACCCCGAGCCGCTGTTCGAGAACGGCCTGCAGCATCGGGATCGTTTGCGCCTGGCCTTGGTACTTTAGGCGGGCTCGCGCAGGCGATAACCCACACCGGCCTCGGTGATCAGGTAGCGCGGCGCGGCCGGGTCGTCGCCGAGCTTCTGCCGCAGGTGGCCGACCACCACGCGCAGGTAGTGGCTGTCGCCGACGTGGCTGGGCCCCCAGATGTCGCGCAGCAGTTGTTGCTGGGTCACGACCCGGCCGAGGTGCTGGGCGAGCAGCGCCAGCACAGCATATTCCTTGGGCGTCAGGGCGATTTCGGCGTCGTCGAGGGTGACCCGGCGGTAGGCCAGATCGATGTTCAGCGCGCCACAGACGATGCTCGCCGGCAGCGCTTCACGCCCCTGGCCCTGGCGCAGCAGCACGCGCACACGGGCGAGGAACTCCTGGATGCCGAACGGCTTGGTCACGTAGTCATTGGCGCCGCCATCCAGCGCCAGCACCTTCTCGCCCTCGCTGGCGCGCACCGAGAGCACCAGCACCGGCACCTGGCTCCATTCGCGCAAGCCGCGCAGTACCTGCTGGCCGTCGAGGTCGGGCAGGCCGAGGTCGAGCACGACGAGATCGGGGTTGTGCAGTGCCGCCTGGGCCAGGCCGTCTTCGCCGTTCGCCGCCTCCAGCACCCGATAGCCCTGGGCGCTAAGGGCGATGCGCAGGAACTTGCGAATCTGCGCCTCGTCGTCGATCAGCAGAATGTTCGGCCCTTGGCTCATCAGTCTTCCTCGGCGGCTTGCGGTTGCGCGGTCAATGGCAGGTGCAGGGTCAGGCTGGCGCCACGGCCGTCGAGCCCCTCGCCGACCGTGACGCGGCCGCCATGGGCACCCACCATACCCTGGCAGATCGCCAGGCCCAGGCCCGTACCCTGGCCGCCGCGATCACCCCGCGCTGCGGTGTAGAACATGTCGAAGATCTTCGCCCGTTCCGCCTCGGGAATGCCAGGGCCCTGGTCGGCGACGACGAAGCGCAGCGCCTGTTCATCGTACTCCAGCGCCACGCGCAGACGGCCACCGGGCGGCGAGAAGCGCGCGGCATTCTCCAGCACGTTGATCAGTGCCTGCTCGATCAGCGCCGCGTGCACGTACAGCAGCGGTGGTTCCGTCGGCAGTACGCATTCGACCTGCAGCGGCGCTAGCACCGCGCGCAGGCGTTGCAGGGCGCTGGCGACGATGTCGCTGGGCGCCACCCAGTCGCGCGCCAGTTTGAGCCCGCCATGGCCGAGGCGGGTCATGTCGAGCAGGTTCTGGATGTAGCGGTCGAGGCGCTCGGCCTCGTCTCGGGTGCCCTCCAGCAGCTCGTTACGATCCGCCGCAGGGATCGCATCGCCCAGCGCCAGCAGACTGTCGATGGAGCCGCGCATGGCCGTCAGCGGCGTGCGCAGGTCGTGCGACACCGAAGCCAGCAGCGCGCTGCGCAGCTCCTCGGTCTGCCCATGCAGACGCGCCGCTTCCAGCTCCTCGGCCAATTGCGCACGGGCCAGGGCCTGCGCCAGCGGCTGGGCAAGGGCAGCCACCAGGCGCCGACGCTCGTCCGCCAGCGGTGTGCCGTCGGCGCTCTGCAAACCGATCAGCAGCAGCGGTCCCTCCTCGCCACACAACGGCCACCACCACCAGCGACTGCTGGGCAGGGTGTCGGTGCCGAGGCCGGCAGGTTGCTCGTGCTGCCAGGCCCAGTCGGCGGCGGCGCGTTCGGCATCGGGCAACTCGGCGGGCAGCCCCCCCTCATGGCGCCACTGCCCATCAGCGCTGCGCGACAGCAGGGTCAGCTGCATGTCCGCCCAGCCACCCAATTGCTGCTCAGCCACCGCCAGCACGGCCTGGCGGTCGGCAGCAACGGTGAGCTTGCGCGACAGCTCCAGCAGCGCCGTGGTTTCGCCCTGCGCCTGCCGCAGCGCCTGCACCTGGCGCCGCTGGCGGCTGGCCAGGTTGCCGGTCAACCCAGCCATGAGCAGGAAGAACAGCAGGGTCAGCACGTCTTCCTGACGCTGGATGCGCAGGGTCAGGGTCGGCGGGATGAACAGGAAGTTGTAGGCCAGGAACGACAGCCCCGAGCACGCCAGCGCCGGCCCCAGGCTGCTGCGCACCGCCACCAGCAGTACGGCGGCGAGGAACACCAGGGAGATGTTCGGCAGCTCCAGCACCCGCGCCAGGCCGAGGGAGATCAGCGTGGCGCAGGCAGTCGCCAGTGTGGCCAGCAGGTAGTCGCGCCAGCGCGGGGCGATGCGCGTGCGCCGGCCAGCCCGTGGCTGATCACCCGCCGCATCCAGCACACTCACCTCCAGCCCGGCCCCGGCAGCCAGCAGGCGCTCGCCAAGACCGCGACCGAACCAGCGCCGACGCAGGCGCCGCGTACTGTTGCCGACCAGGATCAGGCTGGCGCGGCGCTCGCGGGCATGGTCGAGCAGCGTGCGCGCCACCGAGTCGCCGTGCAGCGTCACCACCTCGCCACCGAGGCGCTCGGCCAGGCGCAGCGCGGCTTGCAGACGGCCACGCTGCTCCTCGTCCATGGCCTGGCGGCCGTCCACGTGCACCACCGACCAGGGCAGATGACGACGCTCGGCCACCCGACAGGCATGACGCACCAGACGCTCGGCCTCGCCATCGCCATCAACACCCACCAGCAGGCGCCCGAGCACGCTGGGCGCGGCCTGGCCGAGCTGGCGGTAGCGTTGGTCGAGGTCGGCATCGACCCGCGCGGCGGCGGTCTGCATGGCCAGTTCGCGCAGCGCAGTCAGGTTGGTCGGCGAGAAGAAGGCGTCGATGGCCGCGCGCGCCTGCTCGGGCATGTACACCTTGCCGTCGCGCAGGCGTTCGAGCAGCTCGCGCGGCGGCAGGTCGACCAGCTGGATCTCGTCGGCTTCCTGCAGCACCCAGTCCGGCACCGTCTCGCGCACCTGCACGCCGGTGATGTCGCGGACGCGGTCGTTGAGGCTTTCCAGGTGCTGGACGTTGACCGTGGTGTAGACGTCGATGACGGCAGCAAGCAGCTCCTGCACGTCCTGCCAGCGCTTGGCGTGGCGGCTGCCGGGGGCGTTGCTGTGCGCCAGCTCATCGACCAGCGCCAGCTTGGGTGGGTCGGCGAGCAGACCGTCGAGGTCCATCTCGCTGAGTTCAAGACCGCGATACGGCAGGCGCAGCGGTGGCTGCTGTGGCAGCCCCAGCAGCAGCGCCTCGGTCTCGCTGCGGCCGTGGCTTTCCACCACCCCGGCGCGCAGCAACACGCCCTGGCGCAGTTGCGCATGGGCGGCCTGGAGCATGGCGTAGGTCTTGCCCACGCCCGGCGCCGCACCGAGAAACACCTTGAGCCGGCCACGGCCTTCGCGGGGCAGGTCGGCGAGCAGCGCTTCGGCGCGCAGGCTGTCGTTCATCGAGCACTCGTCACTGGGAAGAAGTGGATGGATTGTCGACCAGCGCCAGGTTCAGAGCCAGCACATTGACCAGCGCCGGGCCGAACAGCGGGCGCTCGGTGTGCGCCTCAACCAGGCGCAGCAGCTCGGCTTCGGCCATGCCACGGGCCTGGGCGATGCGCGGCACCTGCCAGGTGACGGCCTCAGGTGACAGGTGCGGGTCGAGGCCGCTGCCCGAGGTAGTGACCAATTGCATCGGCACCGGCGTGTCACCGGCAAGGCCGGCGCTGGCCTGCTCGATGCGGGCAAACAGCTTCGGGTTGCTGGCCGCCAGGTTGCTGGCGCCGCTGGCCACGGTGGCGTAGTCACCGGCCGAGGGGCGCGACTGGAACCACTGATCACCATCGAAGGCCTGGGCGATCAGACGGCTGCCGCGCACCTCGCCGGTGTCGTCGCGCACCAGGCTACCGGCGGCCTGATCGGGAAAAGCCAGGTGCGCCACGCCAGTGACGGTCAAGGGATAGGCGACCCCGACCAGCAAGGTCATGAAGGCCAGTGTGGTGATGGCAGGGCGGATTGAGTCGAGCATGATGAGTCTCCTGTTCAGATTGCCCCGGATTGCATCCGGGCTACGTCGCTTGGCTTGTGTCATTCGTCTTGGCACCGTGCCTGGCCATTTCGCGGATAAATCCGCTCCTACCGACCATGCATCCAGGCGCAGAGATGCTCTTGTAGGAGCGAATTCATTCGCGATGGTCTTGGCGCCGTGCCCGAACATTTCGCGGATGAATCCGCTCCTACAAGAACGTTCAAACAACGCGCCTACACCCAGCCCAACCCCACCAGCAGCAGGTCGAGCAGCTTGATGCCGACGAAGGGCGCGACGAGCCCGCCCAGGCCGTAGATCAGCAGGTTGCGCCGCAACAGTTGGCCGGCATCCAGCGCGGGGATGCGCACGCCGCGCAGCGCCAGCGGAATCAGCGCGACGATGATCAGCGCGTTGAACACGATGGCCGAGAGGATCGCGCTCTGCGGGCTGTGCAGCTGCATCAGGTTGAGCGCGCCGAGCTGCGGGTAGATGCCGGCGAACAGCGCCGGAAGGATGGCGAAGTACTTGGCCACGTCGTTGGCCACCGAGAAGGTGGTCAGCGCGCCGCGCGTCACCAGCAGCTCCTTGCCCACCTGCACCACGTCGATCAGCTTGGTCGGGTCGCTGTCCAGATCCACCAGGTTGGCGGCCTCACGGGCGGCCTGGGTGCCGTCGTTCATCGCCAGGCCGACGTCGGCCTGGGCCAGCGCCGGGGCGTCGTTGGCACCGTCGCCGCACATCGCCACCAGCTTGCCTTCGGCTTGCTCGGCGCGGATGCGCGCCAGCTTCTTCTCCGGCGTGGCCTCGGCGATCACGTCGTCCACACCCGCCTCGGCGGCGATGGCGGCGGCGGTCAGCGGGTTGTCGCCGGTCACCATGACGGTGCGGATGCCCATGGCGCGCAGCTCGGCGAAACGCTCGCGGATGCCCGGCTTGACCACGTCCTTGAGGTGGATGGCGCCGAGCAGGCGCCCATTCCCGGCCACCAGCAGCGGCGTGCCACCACTCTGGGCGATCTTCTCCACCTCGCGCGCCAGCGGCGCCGGCAGGTCGTCACGCCCCAGGTCGAGGTAGGCCAGCACGGCGTCCACCGCACCCTTGCGATAAGCCACGCCACGCACGTCGGCACCGGACAGGCGCGTCTCGGCGCTGAAAGCGATCAGCGTCACGCTCGCGCGGTCGGGCACCTCCATCGTGTGCAGCGCCGACAGGTACTCGACGATGGACTTGCCCTCCGGCGTGTCGTCGCCCTGCGAGGCCAGCAACGCCGCCTCGGCCAGTTCCAGCGTGGACACACCCGGTGCCTTGACCATGGCGCTGCAACGGCGGTTGCCGAAGGTGATGGTGCCGGTCTTGTCCAGCAGCAGGGTGTGCACGTCGCCAGCGGCCTCCACGGCGCGGCCGGACTTGGCAATGACGTTCAGACGCACCAGGCGATCCATGCCGGCGATGCCGATGGCCGAGAGCAGGCCGCCGATGGTGGTCGGGATCAGCGTCACCAGCAGCGCCGCCAGGTAGATCAGCGGCAGATCGCCGTCGGCGAAACGGGCGAACGGCTGCAGCGTGGCCACCACCAGCAGAAAGATCAGGGTCAGGCCGATCAGCAGGATATCCAACGCCACTTCATTAGGCGTCTTCTGCCGGCGCGCGCCTTCGACCAGGGCAATCATGCGGTCGAGGGTGGACTCGCCGGGGTTGGCGCTGATTCTGACCAGCAGCCAGTCCGACACCAGCCGGGTGTTGCCCGTCACTGCCGAGCGGTCGCCACCGGACTCGCGGATCACCGGCGCGGATTCGCCGGTGATGGCGGCCTCGTTGACCGCCGCCACACCTTCGATCACCTCGCCGTCACCGGGGATCAGGTCACCGGCCTCGACCCGCACCACATCGCCCTTGCGCAGGCTGCTGGCCGGTACGGACTGGAACTGCGCACCGACCTGCTTGCTCGCCATCAGCCCCTGGCTGCCGGACTTGAGGCTGTCGGCGCGGGCCTTGCCACGGCCCTCGGCCAGCGCTTCGGCGAAGTTGGCGAAGAGCACGGTGAACCACAGCCACAGGGCGATCTGCACGCCCAGGGCGGTGCTCACCGCACCTGCTTCTGGACGGACGAAGGGGACGAAGCACAGCACGCTGGTGACCAGCGCTGTCAGCTCCACCACCAGCATCACTGGCGAGCGCACCAGTTGGCGCGGGTCGAGCTTGACGAAGGCCTGTTTGAGGGCCGGGCGCCACAGCGCGCCGAGGCCGGTCTGCGGCTGGCTGCTGGACGATTTGACGCTGCGTTGCGCCGTTACGGGGGCATTCATCACGGTTTCTCCTTCAGAACGCCAGGTATTCGGCCAGCGGGCCCAGGGCCAGCGCCGGCATGAAGGTCAGGCCACCCACCAGGAGGATGGTCAGGGTCAGCAGCACGACGAACAGCGGCCCATGGGTGGGAAAACTGTTCTGCCCCTGCGGCGCGGCGCGCTTGGCCGCCAGGCTGCCGGCAATCGCCAGCACCGGCAGGATGTAGCCGAAGCGCCCGAGCAGCATGGCCAGGCCGAGCATCAGGTTGTGGTAGGGGGTGTCGGCGGTGAAGCCGGCGAAAGCCGAGCCGTTGTTGCCGGTGGCCGAGCCGTAGGCATAAAGCGCCTGGCTGAAGCCATGCGGGCCGGGGTTGCCGATGGACGCCGCAGGCCCGGCGAAACTCACCGCCAGGGCGCCGAACACCAGCACGCCGACCGGCATCACCAGCAGTGTGGCGACCATCAGGCGCACCTCGCGAGCCTCCAGCTTCTTGCCCAGATAGGCCGGCGTGCGGCCAATCATCAGGCCGGCGAGGAACACCGCGATCAGCACGAACAGCAGCATGCCGTAGAGGCCCGCACCGACGCCGCCGAAGACGATCTCGCCAAGCAGCATGTTGACCAGCGGCACCAGCCCGCCCAGGGCGCTGAAGCTGTCGTGCATCGCGTTCACCGAACCGTTGGACGCCGCCGTGGTGGTGGTCGCCCAGAGCGCCGAGGCGAAGCTGCCGAAGCGCGCCTCCTTGCCCTCCAGCGAGCCGACCTGCTCGATGGGCAGCCCCGCCAGCGCCGGGTTCGGCTGCAACTCCGCCCAGGCGCAAACAGCCAGGCCGATGACGAACAGCACCAGCATGCTGGCCAGGATCGCCCGACTCTGGCGCAGGTCACGCACGTAATGGCCGAAGGTGAACACCAGCGCCGCCGGAATCAGCAGGATCGACGCCAGCTCCAGCAGGTTGCTGAGCGCCGTGGGGTTTTCGAACGGATGCGCCGAGTTGACGCCGAAGAAGCCGCCGCCGTTGGTGCCCAGTTGCTTGATCGCAATCTGGCTGGCCGCCGGCCCCATCGGCAGGGTCTGCTCGCTGCCTTGCAGGGTAGTGGCCGAGACGTAGTCGCTGAAGTTTTGCGGCACGCCTTGCCACACCAGCAGCACCGCCAGCACCAGGCACAGCGGCAGCAGGCCGTAGAGCACGGCGCGGGTGATGTCGACCCAGAAATTGCCCAGGCGGTCGCTGGACTGCCGCGCCAGGCCCCGGCACAGCACCACCAGCACCGCCAGACCCACCGCCGGGCTGACGAAGTTCTGCACCCCGAGGCCGAGCATCTGGCTGAAATAGCTCAGCTGCGCCTCACCGCTGTAGGCCTGCCAGTTGGTGTTGGTGACGAAGCTCACCGCCGTGTTGAACGCCAGTGGCAGGCTCAGTCCGGCGAGCTGCTGCGGGTTGAGCGGCAGAGCGCCCTGCACCAGCAGAATGCTCATCAGCACCAGCAGGCAGACCAGGGTGAAGGCCAGCAGCGCCAGGGCGTAACCGCGCCAGCTTTGCTCACGCTCCGGGTCGACGCCGGCCACGCGGTAGCACAGGCGCTCCACCGGCTGCAGCACCGGGCTGAGCCAGGTGCGCTGGCCCTCCATCACGCGGTAGAAGTAGCGTCCGAGAAAAGGTGCCGGCGCCAGCACCAGCAGGAAGAAGGCCGCCAGCAGCAGCCAGTCGTAGTCGTGCATGGCCGTCTCCTCAGCCACGCCCGGCGGTCAGCAGCGCCGACAGCAGGTAGGCGAAGAGGCCGACCACCAGGATCAGCGACACACCATCGATTGCGTTCATGTCCAAAGCTCCACGATGCGGGGAATCCGCTCGCGAGCATTGTCGAAAGGCTGGCCGTAAAGATTCGATTGGCGCCCCGCCGCCGGGGCGTAAAGAAATCGTATTGATGCAGTGGGATCAGCCCTGTGGGAGGCGCTTGAGCGGCGACTTATCCAGGCGGCTGCGACTGCATGAACGCATACCCGTAGGGCGGGTTAGCGGCGCAGAACACCGCTCCTACGGCCGCGCACCAACCTCAAGCGCCGCGTAACCCACCAAGCGATCGCAAGCCCACCACTCAAACCAACACATACACCACCAACCCCACCAGCGCACAGGCCACCAGCGTCTCGATCACCCCGCGCTTGAAGCCCAGCAACGCCACGCCCGCACCGAGGGTAATCAACGCCGACACCCAATCGAACGTGCCGGTGAAACCGTCGGGCCAGAGCACGTGATAACCGAAGAACAGCGCCAGGTTGAGGATCACCCCAACCACGGCAGCGGTGATCCCGGTCAGCGGCGCGGTGAACTTCAACTGCCCGTGGGTCGACTCCACCAGCGGCCCGCCGGCGAGGATGAACAAAAATGACGGCAGGAAGGTGAACCAGGTGACCAGCACCGCCGCCAACGCCCCGCTGGCGAAGGCCGAATCGCCGCCGAACACCGGCTGGCCATAGGCACCGACGAACGCGACAAACGCCACCACCATGATCAACGGCCCTGGCGTGGTCTCGCCCAGCGCCAGACCATCGATCATCTGTCGCGGCGTCAGCCAGCCGTAATGCTCGATGGCACCTTGATACACGTAGGGCAGCACCGCATAGGCTCCGCCGAAGGTCAGCAGCGCCGCCTTGGTGAAGAACCAGCCCATCTGCGTCAGCGTGCCCTGCCAGCCGAACGCCAGGGTCAGCAGGCCCATCGGCAACAACCAGAGCACCGCACCGACCAACAGGATCAGCGCCAGCCGGCTGGAGCGAAAATGCGTGTGCGCCAGGCGCGTCTCGTCATCGATCAATGCCGGCGCATGCGCCCCGACCTTCTCGCCATGGCCACCACCGACCGCGAAGTGCTGCGGCGCCAGTCGTCCGCCGATGTACCCCACCAGCGCCGCGCCCAGCACGATCAGCGGGAACGGCAGTTGCAGGGCGAATATGGCCACGAAGGCCGCCGCCGCGATGGCCCACAGCCAGACGTTCTTCAAAACCCGACCGCCGATGCGCCAGGCCGCTTGCACCACGATGGCAGTCACCGCCGGCTTGATGCCATAGAAAATCCCCGCCACCAACGGTACGTCGCCGAACACCAGATAGACCCAGGACAGCACAATCAGGATAAACAGCGACGGCAGCACGAACAGCGCACCGGCAATCACCCCACCCCAGGTGCGGTGCATCAGCCAACCGATATAGGTGGCCAACTGCTGCGCCTCTGGCCCGGGCAGCAACATGCAGTAATTCAGCGCATGCAGAAAGCGCCGTTCGGACAGCCAGCGGCGCTTCTCCACCAACTCCTGATGCATGATCGAAATCTGCCCCGCCGGCCCGCCGAAACTGATCAGCCCCAGCTTCAGCCAGAACCAGAACGCCTGCAGCAAACTGACCGGGGTGGGACGTTCAGGCAATTCGGACATTAGAGGGTTCCAGCGGCTGCAAGTCGACCGGCCACTATAGCCACGAAACATGACAGCCGCGCGACTCCGCACGAAAAATCACCAGCCTCACGCAGCCCTTGCCCCACCTGGCCTGGAAGAGTTTTCCCGCATCTTATCCACAATGCTTTCCCCAGATTCTGTGCACGACACCCGCCAACAAGCCACCACCCTGCCCGGCTGTTGTAAAACCGAGCCAAGTGATTGATTAAAAGCGATATTCCGCCTGGCAATAACGCCAGCGAAGCATCATTGGACAAAAACTGAACGGCCTGCCGAGACCCGCTTGGATGCTAGGCGCGGAGGGCTTTTGCAAAGGTTATCCACAGCGCTGTTAACAGAATTTGTGGGTGGTTATGGAGAGGTCTGGACCCGGGCTACGAAGGGCCAGCACGTGCGTCGCTGAGGTAGGAGGCTTCGTCGAGGTCATGGGTGACCAGCAACACGGCGATCTCGTAGCGGGCGGCCAGTTCCACCACCAGATTTATAGCTTTTTAAACTCATTCTGCAGCAGCTCAGCAAATGCATCCTTGGCTCGGTGAAAACCTACATGCTTGTTCCATACGAAATAATTCTGCACAGGCGATAACTGGCTAAAGGTATAGCCACTGATATTCCCAATTTTCTTGAACTGTTCGAAAACCCCTACAGGTACCAGGGAAACGCCTGCCCCGGCACTGACGCAACCGAGGATGGTTCCATAACTGGCGATGCTGGTGATCGCAGTCGATACGTGGTGCTCATTCAGCCATCCTTCAAGTGCACGTCGATACGGGCACCCCTCAGGCCACATGAATATGTTCATCTGCTCCAAATCCTGTGGCGTACGTATTACCCCGACAGAGGGAGATGCAATCATGACCAGCGGCTCCTTATAGACCTCCACCTGAGCAATATCTGGATGTGTTGTATTGACTGCGATGATTGCACCATCCAGGTTATGCCCTACCACATCATTGATTAATTGAGACCATGTCCCGGTGCTGAATTGCATCTGCACATCGGGATAAAGATGATGGTACTTGGATAATAAAATCGGTAATCGCCCTGTGGCTGCGGACTCGATAGCACCGATCTTCAGCACACCAGAGGGCACTGCATCCGGGGCGAGTGCTCTTTTGGCTTCCTGACATACTGCCAGAATCTTATTGGCATAGCCGAGAAACAACTCGCCCGAGGGACTGATGACAAGACCTCGGCCTTTGCGAATGAACAGCGCCACACCCAACTCCTGCTCAAGGAGCTTGAGTCGATTCGTTATATTGGATGGAACACAGTGCAGCACTTTAGCGGCCTGTACGATGCTGCCATGATCGGCAACCACCTTGAACATTTTCAGCTGTGACAATTCCATTGCAACACCGCTCACTAAAAGTGAATAGACAACTAACTATAAGTTACTTGTTCAGCACACTCAATCAACTTAGCGTTATCGAGCCAACTCAGCCGTATTGAGCAAGCACCGCATTCAATAGCGATTCCTTTAAGGATAAAGGTAAAACGATGACCTCCACTCTACTGAAAAATCGTTTTCTGGCACTTCAACAGCACGTGTCCATGCAGCAACTGGGCGAAGCATTCATCGAGGCTCTACCCCAAAATATTGCCGCATTGAAGATACCTGGCCGCCTGATTACCAGCGACTCTCGCAGGACTCCCATTCCCGCTTATGTCGAGCATGTTCCCAGCATTCAGCTGGTTATGCACGAAGTTCTCTGCCATGACACGACCCAGGAAGCCCAATCCTGGGCAGAGCAATGTTTCCATGCGTTCCTGGCCAAGCAGGAAGCGGATGATGGCGTTCTGAGATTTTTCAACGGCTGGAATGAGACCCACAAGACAACCAGTTTGGTATCCGCAAAGATCATCATGCGCCTGGCGGCAGATGCCATCTCGATCCCTACCGAACGGCAGCTTGGCTATAGCAATGTGATGGCACACATGCATGAAGTCGCGAAAGATGACTTCGGACTTGGCCATGAAGGGCACGATGGCATGTATGACTACATGACCAATGCCTTCAACGCCTCTCGTTGGAAAGAAGCCCACTTCATCGTAAGCGAGCGCAATGAATTCTCCGAATTTCTTTATAACGTGGGTGTAGCGGGACACAAGTTCCCAATGGACACAACCGAGCACAAACAGTCCATATTGAACGCCATGATAACATCCATCGCTTCGGAGCTATGGAATGGCCGGGAGTACAATTTCATTGCGCAATATATCGAAGAAAAACTCCTGTCCTACACCCCCTCCCTGAGTACCGATAACCGTGCCTTGCGCAATGCAAAAGGCTATGTCATGGGGCACTCTGGAGAGGTCGAGAACAGGCACGGCCTGCATGCATTAGCGGCAGCGCAGGCCTATAGCCGCAACACCGGTATCGCATTCGACATTACCAAACTCAAGGAAGTAATGCTGGATTACAACCAACGAGTGGGCAATGCTTTCCATGGACTTCACCGTGCGCTAACTGCATGACGACGTCCGTTTAAATACGCGCGTGGGTATTCCGTTTAACCCTATAAACGAAATACCCACACCCTTACCTGTAAATGGATAGCCCTGTATGTCACCGCCCCTAATACCCCCAAACTGGGAAATGCATGATGAGTTTTGAGTACCTCATCGTTGCACTCGGTTTCTTTGCGTTCTGCGGTGGATTGATTGATGCGGCAGTTGGTGGTGGCGGCCTTGTGCAAGTGCCTGCACTTTTGCATGCATTACCGCAACATAGTTTGGCCACCGTGTTCGGCACGAACAAACTGGCGGTATTACTGGGAAATATTTCGTCTATCTCGGGCTACCTGAGAAGAATAAATATCGTCTGGAAGCTCATGCTACCCACGATGATTTCTGCCTTCGTATTTTCTTTCCTGGGTGCTCTTTCGGTATCGCTCATTCCCAAGACGCTCATGGAATATGCCGTCTTTGTGCTCCTGATCGCCATGGCCATCCATACCTTTGTCAGGAAGGACTTTGGGCAACACCAAGGCAACCTGCAACATGGCAGGCGAGAAATTCTGCTCGGCATATTCTTCGGTGCACTACTCGGTTTCTATGATGGTGTATTCGGCCCCGGCAGTGGCAGCCTCTTGCTTTTCGTATTCGTCAGGTTCTTCGGTTTTGATTTCCTGAACGCTTCGGCTTCCGCCAAGCTCATCAACCTGGGGACGTTCAGCGCGGCGCTGCTGTTCTTCGCGCCATCAGGCAATGTGTTATGGCTGGCAGGCGGCATCGTAGGCCTGTGCAATATCGCTGGGTCTCTGACAGGCGTTTTCCTGGCACTGCGTTATGGAAGCGGATTCATCCGTATCTTTTTCCTGATTTTGCTGCTGTTTCTAATCGGTAGAATGGGGCTTTCCCTATTTTTCTGATCATTCAAACCTCCTGAAAGGCATCGCTATCCAACCAGGTCGATGGACCTTCAAGATTGAAGGTCCATAGCAGTGGAATTATCGGTTTCATACATGCACTCCCCTCCACAGCCCCATAGGAAGAGCCCCCGGATTTCATCCGGGCTACGAAAAGCAGTCCGCGTGCGACGCAGGCAAAAAAATGGGCCTTACGGCCCGAAAAGTTACTCCACCTTGAAGAGTTCGTTTACAGCACGTGTGACTGGTACAGCTCGGTCAGGGCCTCGCCGCGCAGGTAGGCCAACTCGGCCGAGCGCCGATCTCGCGGGCGAACCAGGGGCACGGCCAGTTCGCGTTGCAGACGGCTTGGTGTGCCGCCAAGGATCAGCACGCGGTCGCTGAGGTAGAAGGCTTCGTCGAGGTCATGGGTGACGAGCAGCACGGCGATCTCGTAGCGTGCAGCCAGCTCCACCAGCAGATCCTGCAGCTTCATGCGGGTGAAGGCGTCCACCGCGCTGAAGGGCTCATCCAGCAGCAGTACCTGCGGTTTGCCATACAGCGCGCGGGCGATAGCCACGCGCTGGGCCTGGCCGCCGGAGAGGTGTTTTGGCAGCGCGTCGCCACGTCCCTGCAGGCCGACGTCACGCAGCAGTTGCTGCACCCACGCGTCGTCAGCCACCCAACCATCGGCGAAGCCGACGTTCTGCGCGACGCTCAGCCAGGGCATCAGCCGAGGCTCCTGGAACACCACGCCGATGCCGCAGCCACGCCCGAAGTTGAGCAGCGGGTTGAGTTCCAGCCCGCCCAGGTAGTCCTGATCCAGCCCGGCGGCGATGCGCAGCAGGGTGCTCTTGCCGCAGCCGGAGGGGCCGAGCAGGCTGACCACTTCGCCAGCGGCCAGGCTCAGGCTGACGTCTTCGAGCACACGTACGTCGGCGAAGGCCTTGTGGATATTCTGCAGTTTCAGCAATGCACTCATGCTTCGCTCTCCCCGCCCTGGAAGCTGTCGCGCCAGCGCAGGGCGCGGGTTTCCCAGGCCTTGAGCAGGCTATCGCTGAGTTTGCCGAGCAGCGCCAGCAGCAGAATGGCGGCGATCACCAGATCCGGCCGCGAGGTTTCCCGACCATCGCTGAGCAGGTAGCCGAGGCCACGGGTGGCGGCGATCAGTTCGGCGGCGACGAGGAACATCCAGCTCAGGCTGAGCGCGCCGCGCAGACCGGTGAACAGGCTCGGTAGCGCAGCCGGCAAAAGAATGCGGCGCACCAGCGCCATGGGCGACAGGCCATAGAGCCGGCCCACCTCCACCAGCTTGCGGTCGATGTTGCGGATGCCGGCGAGCAGCGCCAGGTACACCGGGAAGAAGGCGCCGAGGGCGATCAGCACGATCTTCGGCGTTTCGTCGATGCCCAACCAGAGCAGCAGCAACGGTACCCAAGCCAGGCTGGGAATCGCCCGCAATGCCTGGAAGGTCGGTTCCAGATAGGCTTCAGCGCGGCGGCTGAGGCCCACACAGGTGCCGATGACGATGGCCAGCACGGCGCCAATGGCAAAACCGGCGCCGACGCGCAGCAAGCTGGCGTTCAGGTGCCGCCACAGCTCGCCGCTCTGCGCCAGCAGATACAGGGTTTGCGCCACCTGGCTCGGCGCGGGCATCTGGTGCGCGGGCAATACGCCGCTGCGCACCAGGGTTTCCAGCAGGGCCAGAATCAGCAGGGGCACCACCCAACCACGCAGGTCGGTCAGTGCCGGCCGCCAGCCTGGAAGCCGTTCGGCCCAGCGACCGATGACGAGGTTGAGCGCTCCCATCGGTCAGTTCCCCGCCTTGGCCACGTTGCTACCGATCACCTGAGCGGCCAGTTGCGGCTGGATCAGTTGGTCGACCACCCGGGCCACATCGGTGCCCGGACGCACCAGCTGCTCGTCGAGCAGGATGGGCGCGGCGGCTTTCAGCGCCTTGATGTGTTCGGCGCCCGGCTGCGGGTTGCTGAAGTCGGTGCGCGACAGTTGCAGCTTGGCCACTTCCAGCGGCAGCTTGGCCTCGTCGGCGAGCAGTTGGGCCAGGGCGTCGGGGTTGGCGATGGCCCACTGACGCGCCTGCTCGTAGGCGGCGATCACCTGCTGGATCAGCTCGGGCTGCTGCTTGGCGAACTTCTCGGTGACGCTGAGCACGCTGTAGCTGTTGAAATCACGATTGCGGTACAGCAGGCGCGAGCCGGCCTGCAGTTCGCTGGCCGCCATCAGCGGGTCGAGCCCAGCCCAGGCCTGCACGTCGCCGCGCTCCAGGGCGACGCGACCGTCAGGATGTTGCAGGTGGACGATTTCCACGGCGTTCTTGTCCAGCCCGGCCTTCTGCAGGCTCTGCAGGAGGAACAGGAAAGGGTCGGTGCCCTTGGTGGCGGCGACCTTTTTGCCCTTGAGATCGGCCAGCGACTGGATGGGCGAGTCCTTGGGCACCACCAGCGCTGTCCACTCCGGACGGCTGGCAACGTAGACGGTGTTGATCGGCGCGCCGTTGGCGCGGCTAAGCACGGCGGCCAGGCCGGCGGTGGAGGCGAAATCGGTACTGCCGCCGTTGAGATATTCCAGCGAGCGGTTGCTGCCCTGGCTGAACACCCATTTGACGGCGATGCCCTGCGGCGCGAGGTTTTTTTCCAGCAGCCCCTGCTGCTTGAGCACCAGGCTGGTGGGGGCGTAGTAGGCGAAGTCCAGGCGGACTTCTTTCGGTGGTGCGGCATGTACGGCGGTAGGCAACCAGGCGGCGAACAGGGCCGCCAGGCCAACACGCAAGGCATTCTTCTTCATGGTCATCTCCTCATGGATGAATGGCCTTCCGGCCCGTTGGCGGGCCGGTCAGGAGATGTCACAACTGGGTTAGTGGATCAGAGCAGCGTCAGGGTGTAGCTCAGGATCAAACGGTTCTCGTCGGCGTCGGTGGTGACGTTGCCGCGCTGGGTCGCATTGCGCCAGGACACACCGAGGCCTTTCAGCGGGCCGTCCTGCAGGGTGTAGTCGAGGCGGAAATCGCGCTCCCACTCTTTCAGGTCGCCGTTGGCGGAATCGACGTTGTCACCCTTGAGGTAAGCGACGCTGGCCTTCAGGCCTGGGACGCCGAGTTTGGTGAAGTCATAGCCGTACTCGGCCAGCCAGGTGCACTCGCCGGCGTTCTGGAACTTGCCGATCTGGCGGTCGGTGATCAGGTAGGACGAGGAGCCGCCGCCCTGGTTGAGGAAGGGGAAGGCGCTGTCGCCTTCGACCTGCTGGTAGCCCAGGCTGGCGAAGTGGCTGCCCAGGGTGTAGGTGAACAGCGCGCTCCAGGTCTGGTTGTCGACCTCGCCGGTGCTGCTGTCGCCGGCACGCCAGTAGCCGGCGCTGCGGTAGCCATCGGCACGGCCGGAGGCGCTGCCGTTCTTGCCGTCGGAGCCACTGTCGAAGTAGCGCAGATCGGTCTTCAGCGAACCCGGGCCGATCGCCCAGTTGTGCACCAGGCCGAGGAAGTGCTGTTTGTAGAAGTCTTCCAGGTTGCCGTAGTAGTACTGCAGCGTCAGATCCTTGGTCAGCTTGTAGTCGCCGCCGGCGAAGTAGAACTTGTTGGTGTCGGCGTCACCGGTGGCGCCGGCGATACGCAGGGCGATGTCGTCCGTGGAACTGCGGGTCTTGGTGCTTTCCAGCTGGCCGGCGGTCAGGGTCAGGCCGTCGATCTCGTTGGAGGTGATCTGCCCGCCCTCGAAGGTCTGCGGCAGCAGGCGGCCGTCGTTGAAGGTCACCACCGGCAGCTTCGGCAGCAGGGTGCCGAGGCGCGCCTCGGTCTTGGACAGGCGCACCTTGGCGGTCACACCGGCCTTGCTGTAGTCGTCCACGGCGCTGCCGTCGCTATCGAGCGGGAACAGCTGGCCGGGGGTGCGATCACGGCCGGCCTTGCCGGCGGTGCCGCCGGAGTCCAGCTTGACGCCCAGCAGGCCGATGGCGTCGAGGCCGAAACCGACGGTGCCCTGGGTGAAACCGGAGCTGTAATTGAAGATGAAACCCTGACCCCACTCCTGCGCCTCGCCGTTATTGTTGGCGGTGTTCTTGTTGTTCAGGTCGTAATAGAAATTGCGCAGGCCGATGCTGGCCTTGCTGTCTTCGATGAAACCAGCGGCGGCGGCCTGGTTGGCGATGGCGGCCAGCGTGACGGCCAAGGCCAGTGTGGATTTTTTCATGCTCGATGCTCCAAGTGCTTTGTGTGCTGTTCTAGGGTTGGCACTGCACAGGGGCTCGGCAGGACAGCGGACTTGGCGCTGTTCTCGGCGGATTGGCAAAAGAGCCCCTGATTCGGGCCCGATGCGGTGGTCCGCTGTCGGCTGCTGGCTAATCTACGAAATACCCGCTAATCCCTAAAAAGAATTATTTTTCACTTTGTAGTAACCAAAAAGAATATGACCCTGATCCCGATGCAACTCGGTCCGTAGGAGCGGATTCATCCGCGAATCCTGCGAGCCACTCCTGACGGCTTGCTCCGCCAGCCCGCACAAGGCCCCTGCTGCGCCTGACAAACTGGCCTTAGCTAATTCCTAAAAATTATTTAACAAGCAGTTTTTATATCGTCTAGCTTCTCTTCACCGGATCACCGGACTTCTTTCCCTCAACACTGAAGTACGCGTGATCCGCCGCCCCCATGGCCGGCACGTGTTCGTATCGAGAGCCGCCATGTCCAAGATCCATTCCAAACGCAGCACACTGATCGCCGCCTCGGTGGCCATCGGCCTGCTCGTCGCTCCGCTCACCGAGGCCGCCGAGCAACTGCGCATCGGCTACCAGAAATCCTCCACGCTGATCAGCCTGCTGAAGAGCCAGGGCACCCTGGAGAAGGCATTGGCCGACCAGGGCATCACGATCAGCTGGCACGAATTCCCCAACGGTCAGCCGCTGCTGGAAGCGCTCAACGTCGGCAACATCGATCTCTCCGCCGATGTCGCCGACACCGTGCCGGTGTTCGCCCAGGCCGCTGGCGCCGACCTCGCCTACTTCGCCCAGGAAGCGCCTTCCCCCAGCGCCCAGGCGATCATCGTGCGCGAGGATTCACCGATCAAAACCCTGGCCGACCTCAAGGGCAAAAAGGTCGCCGTGACCAAGGCGGCCGGCGTGCACTACCTGTTGATCGCCGCGCTGCAGCAGGCTGGCCTGAAGTTCAGCGATATCGAACCGGCCTACCTGACTCCAGCCGACGGTCGCGCCGCCTTCGAGAACCGCAAGGTGGACGCCTGGGTCACCTGGGAGCCATTCCTCAGCGGTGCCCAGCAGCAGTTGCCAACGCGCATCCTCGCCGACGGCAAGGGCCTGGCCGACTACCAGCGCTACTACCTGACCAGCGCCAAGTTCGCCAAGAGTCACCCGCAGGTGCTGCAGACCGTGTTCGCCGAGCTGGTGAAGACCGGCGACTGGCTGCGCGCCAACCCACGCCAGGCCGCTGAAATCCTCGGCCCGCTGTGGGGCAACCTCGACCCTGCCATCGTCGAGAAGGCCAACGCCAAGCGCAGCTACCAAGTGCGCCTGGTGCAGCCGGACAGCCTCGCCGAACAGCAGAAAATCGCCGATGCCTTCTACGGCGCCAGTCTGTTGCCGACCTCGGTGGATGCCCGTGAAGTCAGTATCTGGAGCCCGCAATGAGTGCCGAGGCCCGTCTGCACCCCAGCCTGCGCGACGAGCCCTTGTTCGCTGCGCACCTGTTCCCCGCGGATTTCGGCAGCCGCACGGCCAAGGTCGAACGCCTGGGCCGGCGCCTGGCGGCCAGCGCGGTGGAGCGTGATCGCGCCGGCGGCAGCGCCCAGGCCGAACGCGAGCTATTGCGCGACAGCGGCCTGCTGACCCTGGCCGTGCCGCAGCAGTATGGCGGCCAGGGCGTGGCCTGGCCGGAGATCTATCGCATCGTGCGCTACCTGGCGGCGGTGGACAGCTCGCTGGCCCACCTGTTCGCCTTCCAGCACCTGCAGGTGGCGACCCTTTTGCTGTTCGGCAACCCCGAGCAGCAGCGCCACTGGCTGACGCGCACGGTGCAGGAGCGCTGGTTCTGGGGCAATGCCACCAACGGCCGCGACACCGGCCTCAAACTCAGCCCACGCGAAGAGCATTTCGAGCTCAATGGCAGCAAGTCGTTCTGCTCCGGCGCGCTCGGCGCCGATGCGCTGGTGATCAGCGCACCGCGCGGCAGGAACCCGGAGGATCGGGTGTTCATCGTGCTGCCCAGCCAGCGCGAGGGCCTGGCGGTGAACAGCGACTGGGACGGCTTCGGCCAACGCCAGACCGACAGCGGCACGGTGCAGTTCGAGCAGGTGTTCGTCGACGCCAGCGAGTTGCTCGGCCCGGTCGGCCCCAGCCCGCGTACCACTCTGCGCGCCTGCCTGTCACAGCTGATCCTCACCCAGCTCTACCTGGGCAATGCCCAGGGCGCGTTGGACGCAGCGCTGCGCTACACCCGCGAGCAGAGTCGTGCCTGGCCGGCATCAGGCGTGGCCAATGCCAGTGACGATCCGTTTATCCAGCAACGCTACGGCGAGCTGTGGCTGCGCTACCGCAGCGCCCTGCCCCTGGCCGAGCACGCCGCCCAGCGCCTGCAGAGCGCCTGGGAAAAACCGGCGCTGACTGCCGCCGAACGCGCCGAGGTGGCGCTGGCCATCAGCGAGGCCAAGGTGGTGGCGGTACGCGCGGCGCTGGAGATTACCAGCCAGATCTTCGAAGCCATGGGCGCCCGCGCCACCAGCTCGCGTTACGGCTTCGACCGCTTCTGGCGCAACGTGCGGGTGCACAGCCTGCACGATCCCATCGACTACAAGGTGCGCGACCTCGGTCACTGGCTGCTCAGCGGCCAGGGGCCGCAGCCGTCGCTGTACGGCTGAGGGAGGTGCGTTCAACCGGGAATATGCATAGAAAAAAGCGGTATCTCGCTTCGATAAAGGCTGACTAGCCTGAAATCTGCCAACCTTCGAGAGGTCGTCGACAATGACTATCAAGACCCTGTTCGGCGCCGGCCTGCTGGCCGCCGCCACCCTGCTGCACACGCTGACGGCGCAGGCCGCCAGCGACTATCTGGTCAGTACCGAGTGGCTGGAAAAGAACCTGAAAGATCCCAAGGTACGCATCATCGAAGTCAGCGTGGTGCCCGGTGTCTACGAGCGCGGGCATATCCCCGGCGCGGTGAACTTCGCCTGGCACAGCGACCTGGTCGACCCGGTGCGCCGCGACATCGCCAGCCAGGAAGCCTTCCAGCAGCTGCTGCGCAAGGCCGGGGTAAATGACGACAGCACCACCATTCTCTACGGCGATAACAACAACTGGTTCGCCGCCTGGGGCGCCTGGGTGTTCGACGTGTACGGCGTCGACAACGTCAAGCTGCTCGATGGCGGTCGCGCCAAGTGGGAAGCCGAAGGCCGTCAGCTGGACAGCCGCGCCAGCACGCCGAAAGCCGGCAACGTAACGGTGCAGGCCGCCAACAAGGATCTACGCGCCTTCCTCCCGGACGTGCTGGCCGCTGCGGAGAAGCGCAGCGACGTGCAGCTGGTGGATATCCGCTCGCCGGATGAATACAACGGCAAGGTCTTCGCCCCGCAGGGCGTACAGGAGCTGGCCGTGCGCGCCGGCCACGTGCCGGGGGCAGTGAACGTGCCCTGGGGCCAGGCGGTCGCTGCCGACGGCACCTTCAAATCGGCCGAGGAGCTGAAGAAGGTCTACGCCGCGGTAGGCATCGACGGCAGCAAGCCAATCATCACCTACTGCCGCATCGGCGAGCGCTCCAGCCACACCTGGTTCGCCCTGAAGAAAATTCTCGGCTACGACGTGCGCAACTACGACGGCTCCTGGACCGAGTACGGCAATGCCGTAGGCGTGCCGGTGGTGAACCTGGCCGGCACCGTCTGGGGCGGTAAGTAAGCGAGCGGCCGGCGGCCTCGGCTGGGTAGATCACGCCGCACCGATCCGCCCGTGGCTCAAACGGCAACGACAGTACAAACAGCGGCCCTGCACGCGAAGCCAGGGCCGCTTTCGTCATCAGGGTCAGCAAGGACACCCCATGACTGCCAGCATTGCCTCCCCTCGCGCAGCGCTACCCATCGCTACGTCCGGTCTGATCGCCATCGCCCTGCTCGCCTTCATCTGGCTGCTGGCTGACGGCAGCAACGAAGGCCGCGTCTTCAGCTACTCGCTGGCCAGCGGCGCGCTGTTCGGCCTGCTGCTGCAGCGTTCGCGCTTCTGCTTCTTCTGTGTAACCCGCGACTTCGTCGAACGCCGCATACCGGACGGCCTGCTCGGCCTGCTCGCCGCCCTGGCGGTGGGCACCCTCGGCTATCACGCGGTGTTCGGCGCCTTCCTGCCCGACCCCAGCGGCGGGCGCCTGCCCCCGGATGCCCATATCGGCCCGCTGAGTTGGGTGCTGGCTCTGGCCGCCACGCTGTTCGGTCTCGGCATGGCGATTTCCGGCTCGTGCATCAGCGCGCATCTGTATCGCCTCGGCGAGGGCAATTTCGCCTCGCTGGCCGCGCTCACTGGCGCGCTGCTCGGCTTTGCTCTGGGTTTTCTCAGCTGGAACCCGCTGTATCTGGCCGCCCTGCAGGAAGCGCCGGTGCTCTGGCTGCCCGGCCGAGTTGGTTACGGCGGCTCGCTGCTGCTGCAACTGGCGCTGCTGGGTGCGCTGGCCGCCTGGCTGCTGCGTTATCGCCAGGCGGGCACAGCTTCCGGGACACAGGGGCTATGGTCGCTGCTGTTCGGCGCGCGCTGGCCAACCTGGGTCGGCGGCGTGCTGATCGGTGGGCTGGCGGTGCTGGCGTATTTTCGCGTCGCGCCGCTGGGGGTGACCGCCGAACTGGGCAGCCTGGCGCGTACCGGCGCGGACAGCCTGGGCTGGCTGCCCGAACGTCTGGAGGGACTCGATGGCTTTTCCGGCTGCGCAACGATGGTCAAGGAGACGCTGCTGTCGAACAACGGCCTGTTCGTCATCGGCCTGGTGATCGCGGCCTGGGCAAGCGCCCTGGCCGCCGGCGACTTTCGCCCCAGCAGTGGCGCGCCGCGCGACTGGCTGCGCGGCTTGCTCGGTGGCGTGTTGCTGGGTTGGGGCAGCCTGCTGGCATTGGGCTGCACCGTGGGCACGCTGCTGTCCGGGGTGATGGCCGGCGCGGTGTCGGGCTGGGTGTTCGGCCTGTTCTGCCTGGTTGGCATTGTGCTTGGATTGAAGCTGCGGCCGTTGCTGCGCTTGGGGTGAAGCCCGGTTCCCAGACCGGGCCCCTGCCAGGTTGCTGATTGAAGCGATCTGTAGGAGCCGGCTTGCTGGCGATCAAACCTTGGCCTCACGCGAAGCTGATCGCCAGCAAGCTGGCTCCTACAAACAGACGGCGCCTACGCCGCCTTGCTCGGCGAAGCATCCTCGAAGCGATTCACCTTGCGCAGGCTCTTGAAGCCGAGCATCCAGCCGCCAGTCACGGTCAGGGTGCAGGCGCAGCCGATCAGCGCCGCCGGTACCACGCCGAACCAGGCGGCGCTGGTGCCGGCGCGGAATTCGCCGAGCTCGTTGGAAGAGCCGATGAACAGCATGTTCACCGCGTTGACCCGGCCACGCATGGTGTCCGGGGTGGAGAACTGCACCAGTGAGGAGCGGATGTACATGCTCACCATGTCCGCACCGCCGGCCACCACCAGCGCGGCGAACGATAGCCAGAACAGGCTGGACAGCGCGAACACCAGGTTGGCCACGCCGAACAGCGCCACCGCGCCGAACATCACCAGGCCGACATGGCGGTTGAACGGCTTCATGCTCAGGTACAAACCCACCGATACCTCGCCGATGGCCATGGCGCTGCGCAGCAGGCCGAGCCCCGTCGGCCCGACTTCCAGCACTTCCTGGGCGTAGATCGGCAGCAGCGCTATCACGCCTCCAAGCAGCACGGCGAACAGGTCCAGCGAGATGGTGCCGAGGATGATCGGCCGCGTGCGGATGAAGTGGATGCCAGCAGTAAAACGCGCCCAGGCAGTGGACTCCAACGCCTGCATCTTTTCCGCGCAGCGCACCGGCACCCGCAGCAGCAGTGCGGAGCCAGCGAGGAAGCAGGCCAGGCACACCGAGTAGGTCAACCCGCCGCCACCGATGGCGTACAGGCCGCCACCGATCACCGGCCCGGAAATGGTCGCGCCGCGCATGATCATGCTGTTGGCCGCAATGGCCGCAGCCAGGCGTTCGCGCGGCACGATCTGCGGCAACAGGCTCGATAGCGCCGGCCCGGTGAAGGCGCGGCCACAGCCGTAGAGCACCAGCACCGCGTAGTACCAACTGACGGCCGCCTCGCTCAGCGACAACCACAGCAACACCGCCGCACACACGCCCTCGACCAGCCAACTGAGCATCAGGATCAACTTGCGGTCGTAGCGGTCGATCAGGTCGCCGGCGGGCATCAGCAGCACCAGCATGGGAATGAACTGGGCCAGGCCGACATAGGCCAGCGACAGCGGATCGCGCGTCAGGTCGTAGACCTGCCAGGCCACCACGATGGCCTGGATCTGAACGGCGAACACCACCACGATGCGGGCGATGAGAAACGGCAGGAAACCGGGAAGTCGGTAGACGGAAACAGGGGCAGCGGACACGGCGAAAATCTCGAGGCAGAACCGGCAAGTGCCGGACGAGGTAAGCCGGCCAATCTACGGGAAAGCTCCGCCACGGGGCAAACCCGAGAACAGGCTGTTGCGCAGATCACGCCCTGGACTACGCGGAGGCGTCAGACACACACGAGTGCCTTACTGGGCGACGCCGGGTCCGCGCCTGGTTCGGTCACTGTAGGAGCGCCGCCCCGGCGCGAAGACGGATGCGGCCGTATCGCAATAGTGAGTTGCCGGCTCCATTCGCCGCAGGGGCGGCTCCTGCAGGTGTTGCCAGCACGGGGGATGCGGGAGGTCATTCCTCCCGCCAATATCCAGGCTAGACGAATGCCTGGTCGCCGAAACCTCGCGGCAGACGCTGCGGGCCTGGCAAGGCAGCCAGACGCGCCTCCCAGGAAGTGCGCCAGTCGTTGATGGCGCGGGCAGCCTTCTCGCGGCGGGCGGCACGGCGCGCGGCATTGCGTGAGTTACGTCGAGCTTCGGTGAACACTTCGGTCTTACGGCAATTGCGGCATTTGACCTTGGCCAATTCGGTGGTGGCGGGCAGCTTTTCACCATGAGAACCACAGGCGAGGTGGCCAGAGACTTTGTAGTGCGTAACCATCGCGTTATCTCCTTGATTGTGGGTGCCCGACTGCAGCCAGCCGGTCTACACCCCTCAGGAAATGGGACTGTGCAAGCGGTACGCGGGTTCATTGCCATCGACCAAGGGGCATGCCGCCTCTGGCCGTGCGCCCTACCAAACGGTTTTAATGCGCTCTTTTACCGGAACCTCACCATGCCCCTGAGCCCCGATGAACTCGCGCAAATCAGCGCTCTCACCCTGGCCCACTACCAGAGCAGCGCCGAGGATTTTCGCGAGGGCACGCGCGACCATGATGTGAGTCAGAACATTGCCGCCCTGCTGCGTCATATCGAAGCTGAAAAGCCCTGGCGTATCCTCGATTTCGGCTGTGGCCCGGGGCGTGACCTGCGCACCTTCAGCGGCCTCGGCCATACCGCCGTCGGCCTCGATGGTTGCGCCGAGTTCGTCGCCATGGCGCGTGCCGATAGCGGCTGCGAGGTGTGGCAGCAGAGCTTTCTCGAACTGGACCTGCCGGCTGGACATTTCGACGGTATCTTCGCCAACGCCAGCCTGTTCCACGTGCCGGATCAGGAGCTGCCGCGCGTGCTCGGCGAGCTGCATGCGGCGCTCAAGGCCGGTGGCGTGCTGTTCAGCTCCAACCCACGTGGCGAGAATCAGGAAGGCTGGAACGGCCCGCGCTACGGCAGCTACCACGACCTCGAACGCTGGCGCGCGCGGCTCACGGCGGCCGGCTTCGTCGAACTGGAGCATTACTACCGCCCCGCCGGCCTGCCACGCGACCAGCAACCCTGGCTGGCCAGCGTGTGGCGGCGACTCGGTTGAGGCTCACCGCCGCAAGGCATGCCAGGGCGCTCGCTCGGGACAGCCAGGCGCCTGGCAGCTGCCTGCCTCGCCCTAGTCGAGTACAGGGCGGAAGAAGCTGCGCTCGTAGCTGAGGACGCAGCGCGTCTCCTCGGCGTACTTGAACGCCGCCTGGCACTCGGCGTCGACGAATGAATCCTGACGGTAGCGCTCGTAGTCGGTCAGGCTGGGAAAACTGAACAGTGCCAGCGCGACGTTATTGGCCCCCTCGGACGGCAGGAAATAGCCATGGTGCGTACCGCCGAATTTCTCTACCAAGGGAATCCACAGTTTCGCGTAGCGCTCGAATTCCTCGAGTTTGTAGGGGTCGACGATGTAGCGCAGGTAGCAAGTGATCATGGCAGTCCTTCCTTGCGGGCATGTTCGATGAGCGCGCGATATAAACACGGCTCGGCCGGCAGATGCATCTACTACGGAACGAAATCGCCTTCGCCAATAACCCCCGCAGCAGAGCACCGAGCATCGGTGCCCCAGTGCCCGCGAAACACTTCAAGTTGTACCTGACTGGAGGGAACCGGCACGGCTTCGCGACAACATCAGCGCCAGGCCTGCGACCCAGATCACCGAGATACCGTAGTTGATGCGCTGGTACAGGCCGAACGAATGCCCGGTCTCGACGGCATGGGCCATCAGCACCACAGTGGCCACGGCCAACACGGTGCAGGCGAGGGAAAACAGACCGAAGCCGCGAGCGCCCATCAGGCGCTTACTCGCAAAGGCCCAGAGCAGGCTGGCCAGGGTCAGCGATAGGAACATCACCAGCCCGGCCAGGTTGTGCATCTGCTGCGAGAAGGACGGCTGTACTGGCGCACATCCCTGGTCGCAGGGGAAATAGCCAGTGGCGAAGCTGGCCAGCCCATGGACGAGAATCAGCCCGGCACTGAACAGCGCAAGCCGCGAGCCGCGCAGCCGACGCAGCACGCCCACGGCGAAGAGCACAAAGAGCACGCCCAGCGGCAGGTTATTGACCCAGGCCGAGAAGCCCTGGGTGGGTGAACCCTGCGCTCCAAGCTGGCTCATGGCCTGATCCAGATGGCTGTAATCGGGGTACGCCAGCGCCGTCAGCAACACGCCGAAGAACAGCCAGAACGGTATCAGCACGCCCAGGCCAAGCAACATCCGATCAAGGTTTTTCATTCGTCCCTGCTCCTTGCGGGTAGTGGGGGCCCCTTGCCCCCGCGGTGAGTCGGCTAACGGGTCTTGAGCGACGGCAGCAGCGCGGTGAGGATACCCAGCAGCGGCAGGAAGGAGCACAGCAGGAACACCTCCTCGATGCCGTGGATGTCCGCCAGGTAGCCGAGCAGCGCTCCGCCAATACCGCCAAAGCCGAACATCAGACCGAAGAACAGCCCGGCGATCATGCCGACGTTGCCCGGCATCAGCTCTTGGGCGAAGACCACGATGGCGGAGAACGCCGAGGCCAGGATGAAGCCGATCACCATGCTCAGCACGCCGGTCCAGAACAGGTCGACGTGCGGCAGCAGCAGGGAGAACGGCGCCACGCCGAGGATGGAAAACCAGATCACCTGCTTGCGCCCGATGCGGTCGCCGATCGGCCCACCGAAGAAGGTGCCGGCCGCCACCGCGCCGAGGAACAGGAACAGGTAGAGCTGCGAGCTGGCCACCGACAGCTCGAACTTCTCGATCAGGAAGAAGGTGAAATAGCTGGTGAAGCTGGCCATGTAGAAGTACTTGGAGAACACCAACAGCGCCAGGATCAGCAAGGCGAACTTCACCCGCCCGGACGACAGGCCATGAGTGGCCATGCCGCCCTGCTTGAGTTTGAACAGCGTCAGGTGGTGGCGATACCAACGGCTCAGGCCATATAGCACGACGATGGCGAAGGCGGCGAACAGGCCGAACCAGGCGACGTTACCCTGGCCGTAGGGAATGATGATGGCCGCCGCCAGCAGCGGGCCGAATGCGGTACCGGCGTTGCCGCCGACCTGGAAGGTGGACTGCGCCAGGCCGTAGCGTCCGCCCGATGCGAGGCGGGCGATGCGCGACGCCTCGGGATGGAAGGTCGAGGACCCGATGCCCACCAGTGCTGCGGCCATGAGGATCGCCGGAAAGCTACCGACGAAGGCCAACATGAGGATGCCGACCAGGGTACACAGCGAACCGGCCGGCAACAGCCAGGGCTTGGGATGGCGGTCGGTGTGATAGCCCACCCAGGGCTGCAGCAGCGAGGCGGTGAGCTGGAAGGTCAGGGTGATCAGGCCGATCTGGGCGAAGCTCAGGCCGTAGTTGAGCTTGAGCATCGGGTAGATGGCGGGCAACACCGCCTGGATCAGGTCGTTGATCAGGTGCGCCAGGGCGCAGGCGCCGATCACGCGCATTACCAGAGGGCTGGCCTGGCTGACGGGCGAGGCAGCGGCCAGGGGCGTAGCGGCAGGACTGCTGGACATGCTTGAAGCTTCCGGACGAGGTGAGGAACGGCGCTATGCTAGGCTCCGCTCAATCGCCTGTCTCACGAAGACAGGACAGCAACCTTCGCAAAAAGGGCACAGGCATGCGATTACCCGAGAAGTTGCTGGCCGAGATCGACGCCTCCCCCTGGCTTGTCAGCAGCAGCGCCACCGATTATCCGGTCAACGCCATCATCGAGCCGCACTCGCACCGCAACAAGCACCAGCTGATCTACGCCATCTCCGGGGTGATGGTGGTGACTTCGGCGCTGAACCAGTGGACGGTGCCGCCGAGCCGCGGCATATGGATGCCCTGCGGTCAGGTGCATGCGATCCGCTGCATCGGCAGCGTGCGAATGCGCAGCGTCTTCGTGCGCCCCGACAGCCTGGCGGACATGCCCGCCGAGTGCCGCGCCGTGGCCATCTCACCGCTGCTCAGCGAGCTGATCCGCGCCGCCGTGGCGATCACCCAGCCCTATGCCGACGACTCGCGCGAGGCGCGGGTGATGCGCCTGATCCTCGATGAATTGCGCATCCTGCCGACCCTGCCGCTGCACCTGCCGCAGCCGGCCGACCCACGCATCCAGGCGATCTGCGCGACGCTGCAGAACGATCCTGGCGACGCCTCCACCCTGGCTGAATGGAGCACCCGCCTGTGTCTGGACGAGAAAACCATCCAGCGCCTGTTCCAGAAGGGCACTGGCATGACCTTCGGCCAATGGCGCCAGCAGGCGCGCCTGTTGTTGGCCCTGGAGCGCATCGCCCTGGGCGAGAAGATCATCGACATCGCCGGGGAGCTGGGCTACGACAGCCCCAGCGCCTTCGCCACCATGTTCAAGAAGCAGTTCGGCACCACGCCCAGCCAGTTCTTCAAGTGATGCAGGCCAGGCCCGCAGCCACTTCAACAATCGCTATATACAAAAAAACATAACGATGTAGGATTGCGCATCCGGTCTCTCGTCGGGATCGATTCCACGAGGAATCCTCATGTTCAAGCCTCTCAAGCACAGCCTGTTTGTCCTCGGCCTGGTCTTCGCCAGCGGCGCCATCGCCGACGAGGTCAAGGTCGCCGTGGCCTCCAACTTCACCGCACCGATGCAGGCCATGGCGCCCGCGTTCGAAAAAGCCACCGGGCACAAGCTGGTGGCGTCCTTCGGTGCCACCGGGCAGTTCTACGCGCAGATCAACAATGGTGCGCCGTTCGATGTACTGCTCGCAGCCGACGACACGACGCCGGCCAGGCTGGAGCGCGAGGGCATGACCGTACCCGGCTCGCGCTTCACCTACGCCATCGGCGGCCTGGTGCTGTGGTCGGCCGATGCCAGCTACCTCGACGGCACGGACGCAGCGCTGAAAGCCGGCCAGTTCAGGCACCTGTCCATCGCCAACCCCAAGGCCGCGCCCTATGGCCTGGCAGCGACTCAGGTGCTGGCAAAGCAGGGCCTGAGCGAGACGGTCAAGGCCAAGCTGGTGGAGGGCCAGAACATCACCCAGGCGCATCAGTTCGTCTCCAGCGGTAACGCCGAGCTGGGTTTCGTCGCGCTGTCGCAGGTGTACAAGGACGGCCAGCTCAGCAGCGGCTCGGCCTGGATCGTCCCGGACGCCATGTACGACCCGATCAGGCAGGACGCGGTGATCCTCAAGCAGAGCGCGAACAATCCGGCCGCCGTCGCACTGGTCGAGTATCTGAAAGGCCCGGAAGCGGCCAAGGTGATCGAATCGTTCGGCTATAAACTGCCGTAGCCCGGATGAAATTCGGGGCCATCTGTCTGAGCATGCCCCGGATTGCATCCGGGCTACGTCTGCCACCGGAACCCACCCATGCCGCTGTCCAAGAACGACCTCGATGCGATCCTGCTGACCCTCGAGCTGGCCTCGCTGACCACCTTGCTGCTGCTGATCATCGGCACGCCCATCGCCCTGTGGCTGGCGCGCACCGACTCCTGGCTCAAGCGCCCGGTCGGTGCCGTGGTGGCGCTACCGCTGGTGCTGCCACCGACGGTGATCGGCTTCTACCTGCTGGTGAGCATGGGGCCCAACGGTTTCTTCGGCCAACTGACGCAAAGCCTGGGTCTCGGCACCTTCACTTTCACCTTTACCGGCCTGGTGATCGGTTCGATCTTCTATTCCCTGCCCTTCGTCGTGCAGCCGTTGCAGAACGCCTTCGAGGCCATCGGCCGTGGTCCGCTGGAGGCTGCTGCGACCTTGCGCGCCAATCCCTGGGACAGCTTCTTCAGCGTCGTGCTGCCGCTGGCACGCCCCGGCTTCATCACCGCCGCCATTCTCAGCTTCGCCCATACCATCGGTGAGTTCGGCGTGGTGCTGATGATCGGCGGCAACATCCCCGGCAAGACCCAGGTGGTCTCGGTGCAGATCTACAACCACGTGGAAACCATGAACTACGCCCAGGCGCACTGGCTGGCCGGTGGCATGGTTGCGTTCTCCTTCATCGTTCTGCTGGCGTTGTACAGCGGGCGCAGCACCCGGATGAGGACACTGTGATGTTCGGGTTCGGCAAAGCCCCACCACCTGCCGTTCACGACGACGGGCGTATTCGCGCGCGCTTTCTGGTCAGGCATCCGGGCTTCACCCTGGATGTCGACCTCGACCTGCCCGGGCGCGGCGTCAGTGCGCTGTTCGGCCATTCCGGTTCGGGCAAGACCAGTTGCCTGCGCTGCTTCGCCGGGCTGGATCGCCCGCAGCAGGGCTACCTGCAGGTCGCCGGAGAGCTCTGGCAGGACAGTGAGCGCGGGTTCTTTCTGCCCGCTCACAAGCGGGCCATAGGTTACGTATTCCAGGACGCCAACCTGTTCCCGCACCTGAGCGTGCGCAAGAATCTGGAGTACGGCCAACGGCGCATCCCCGCCGCACAGCGCAAGGTGGCGCTGGATCAGGCGCTGCAGCTGCTGGGTATCGACCATCTGCTCGAGCGCATGCCCTCGGCGCTGTCCGGTGGCGAACGCCAGCGCGTCGGCATCGCCCGTGCGCTGGTCACCAGCCCGCGCCTGCTGCTGATGGACGAGCCGCTGGCTTCGCTGGACCTCAAGCGCAAGCAGGAAGTGCTGCCCTATCTGGAGAGGCTGCACGAAGAGCTGGACATCCCCGTACTCTATGTCAGCCATGCGCCGGACGAAGTGGCACGCCTGGCCGATCATCTGGTGCTGCTCGACGAAGGCCAGGTGCACGCCAGCGGCCCGCTCAAGGAAACCCTGCTGCGTGCCGACCTGCCCTTCGCCAGCGACGAGGATGCCGAGGCGGTGATCGACGGCCAGGTCTGCGCTCACGATGCCGCCTACGATCTGCTGGAGCTTCAACTGCCTGGCAGCGAGGCGCGCCTGCGCTTGCCCCATGCGGCGCTGCCCAGCGGGCATCGAGTGAGGGTGAAAATCAAGGCGCGCGACGTCAGCCTGGCGCTCAATCGCGCCGAGGATTGCAGCCTGCTCAACCTGCTGCTGGCTACGGTGGAAAGCTGGCAGGCGCTAGACGCGCAGATGCTGCTGACCCTGCGCATCGGTGATCAACGCCTGCTGGCGCGAATCACCCGCTACTCCTTCGATCAGTTGGGCATTCATGCCGGACAGGCGCTGTGGGCGCAGATCAAGTCGGTGTCGCTGCTCGCGCCGTAGGGCGCGCACCGATCTGATAGCTCCCACGCTCTGCGTGGGAGTCAAGGTAAGGGCGCTCAGCGCCCGTACGGACTGCTAGGCAAAAGCCAAACGGACGCAGAGCGTCCCAGGGTGCATTCCCACGCGGAGCGTGAGGAACGATCAGTCTCACGCAATACCCGGCAACTCCAGATGCTCCGGCCCGATTTCGGCGTTGCCGGCCAGCAGCAACGCGAAGTGGATGACGTTTTCCAGCTCGCGAGTATTGCCCGGCCAGCGGTGCGCCTCCAGCAAGGCCAGCGCCGCCGGGCTGATCGACGGAATGGTCAGCCCCAGGCGCGAGGCATGGATGCCGAGGAAGTATTCGGCCAGCGGCAGGATGTCGCCGACCCGCTGACGCAGCGCCGGGAACAGCAACTGGCCGTCGCAAAGGTAGGCATACAGGCGCTCATCGAAGGTACCCGCAGCCACCGCGCGGGCCAGGTCGATGCTGCTCGCCGCCACCAGACGCACATCCACCGGCAGCGCCTGGCTGGCGCCGACGCGATACACCTCGCGGGTTTCCAGCGCGGCCAGCAGCTTGCTCTGCAGAGGCCGCGAGAGATCAGCGATTTCATCCAGGTAGAGCGTGCCGCCATTGGCCGAACCGAACCAGCCGGCACGGCTACTGCCGGCGCCGACATGAGCACCGGCGGCATGGCCGAACAACTCAGCCTCGCCCCACTGCGGGCTTATCGCCGCGCAGCTCACCGCCACGAACAGGCCAGCGCGCTCACTGTGGCGATGGATATAGCGAGCCAACAGCTCCTTGCCGGTGCCGGTTTCACCGAGAATCAGCAACGGCTGGCCATTGCCCGCCAAGGCTTCGGCGCGCTCTCGCAGCTGACGTGAACGCGCATCGACGAATACCAGCGCCTTGGCGCGGATGCTCAGCGGGCTCTTGTCCGAATCAGCGAAGGTCAGCGGCGCCGGAAAGTCGGGTGGAAAGCTCATGACGTGCAGCTCCAATGCCGCGCCTCAGTGGACGCAGCCCGTAGTCGAGTAAAAAAGAGCGGGCGGCTGCCTGGCCCGTTCCCGCTCCGAAAGGGTTCGCCCCGAGAGGGCCTTTCAGGCGCGCAGGCGCGAGTGCTGTTCGATGCGGCTCTGCAGGCGATACAGATAGCCGAAGCCCTGCTCCCAGTAACGGTGCCCGGACTTCACGTTGATATGCCCGGCACCGCTCAGAATCGCCGCCTCGCTACCCCAGGCCCGCGCCAGCTCCATGGCGCGCAGGGCGCTGGCCGCTGCGTCGTTGTCGGAACCCACCAGCAGGCTGGGAAAGGGCAGCAGATCACGCGGCATCGGCGCAAAATTCTGCAGCGGTGCGGGGCAGCCCAGCCGCTCGACATCGGCCGGCGCCACCAGCAGCGCGCCGCGCACACGGCGCAGCAGTTCGACCGGTGCCTGCGCGGCCCAATGCGCCACCGTCACGCAGCCCAGGCTATGGGCGATGAGGATGAGCGGACGCGGATCGTCGGCGACTGCCTGGTTCAACGCGGTGACCCAGTCGCCACGTTGCGGGTTGAGCCAGTCCTTCTGCTCCACACGCGCGCTGTTCGGCAGGCTGCGCTGCCAATGGCTTTGCCAGTGTTCTTCGGGTGAGCCCTGCCAGCCCGGCAGGATCAGATAACGGATTGCTTCGCTGCCCATGACGGCGCCTCCTTGAATCGAATGGCGTCAGTCTAGGCAGCACGAATAAATTACAAAAAGAATAAGAACTTATTTACTTATTCTAAAAATGCAATGTATCGCATCACGCCACATATTTCCAAAAAGCATATAAATGTTCTTAAACAATATTTTTAAGAATATTTACGCCTCTCTACTATCCGCTCCACGCCAGCGTCGGTACTCCATACCGCCGCCGTGGCGACCTATTCACAAGGAGCCTGGAAATGACCGCGACGCTGAGAAACCTCGAAGGCCAGGACGAAGCCGTGATCCTCCGCGAGATCCAGACCGCCCTGCATGGCCTGAAATTCGGTTCGGTGGAAATCACCGTGCACAACGGCCAGGTCGTGCAGATCGAGCGCAAGGAAAAGATTCGCCTGCAACAACCGAGTACCAAGAACAGCTGAAACATGATGCGGCCCGACTGGACCACCAGAGGGCTCGAGAAAGATCGCCCCGCCTGACACCCAACACGCCAACACAAGAATTTCACAGTTAGGAGCTGCACCATGTCCCTTCGTCGTTTTGCCCTGGCCGCGCTGGCCAGCAGTCTGATCGCCGGCCCGGTGGCCGCCGCACAAACCCTGCTCAACGTGTCCTACGACCCGACCCGTGAGCTGTACACCGAATTCAACGCCGCCTTCAACAAGCACTGGCAGGCCCAGGGCAACGAAGCGCTGACCATCCAGCAATCCCACGGTGGCTCGGGCAAGCAGGCCCGTGCGGTAATCGATGGCCTGCGCGCCGACGTGGTGACCCTGGCTCTGGCCGGCGATATCGACGAGCTGTACAAGCTCGGCAAGCTGATCCCGGAAAACTGGCAGGAGCGTCTGCCGGACGCCAGCACCCCCTACACCTCGACCATCGTGTTCCTGGTGCGCAAGGACAACCCGAAAGGCCTGAAGGACTGGGATGACCTGGTCAAGCCGGGCGTGGAAGTGATCACCCCGAACCCGAAAACCTCCGGTGGCGCACGCTGGAACTTCCTCGCTGCCTGGGCCTATGCCCAGCAGAAGTACGGCAGCGAAGCCGAGGCCAAGGCCTTCACCGAGAAGCTCTACAAGAACGTCCCGGTGCTCGATACCGGCGCCCGCGGCTCGACCATCACCTTCGTCAACAACGGCATCGGCGACGTGCTGCTGGCCTGGGAGAACGAGGCCTTCCTGGCGCTCAAGGAAGAAGGCGGGGAGAACTTCGAGATCGTCGCGCCGTCGCTGTCGATCCTCGCCGAACCGCCGGTAAGCGTGGTCGATCAGAACGTCGACAAGAAAGGCACCCGCAAAGTCGCCGAGGCCTACCTCAACTACCTGTACAGCGAGGAAGGCCAGCGCATCGCCGCCAAGCACTTCTACCGCCCACGCAACCAGGCGGTGGCGGCCGAGTTCGCCAAGCAGTTCCCGCAGCTCAAGCTGGTAACCATCGATGCTGACTTCGATGGCTGGAAAACCGCTCAGCCGAAGTTCTTCAACGACGGCGGCGTGTTCGACCAGATCTACCAAGCCCAGTGATTGCCACGGCGCGTCCGCCCATGTAGGGCGGATGCAGCCGCAAGATCGTCGCAGCCAGTGGCGGGTTCCACCCGCCCTACCAAGGAGCTTGCATGTCTCGCCGCACTTCCCCAGTCATACCCGGCTTCGGGCTGACGCTGGGTTACACCCTGGTGTACCTCAGCCTGTTGGTGCTGATTCCCCTGGGTGCCATGTTCGTCCACGCTGCCCAGCTCACCTGGGATCAGTTCTGGGCCATCATTTCCTCACCGCGCGTGCTGGCCGCCCTGAAACTGAGCTTCGGCACCGCCTTTCTCGCTGCCATCATCAACGGCGTGATCGGTACCCTGCTGGCCTGGGTGCTGGTGCGCTACACCTTCCCCGGTCGCAAGATCATCGAAGCGATGATCGACCTGCCGTTCGCCCTGCCCACCGCCGTTGCCGGTATCGCCCTGACCGCGCTCTATGCGCCTAACGGTTTGATCGGCCAGTTCGCCACGTCCCTGGGCTTCAAGATCGCCTACACCCCGTTGGGCATCACCCTGGCGCTGACCTTCGTCACCCTGCCCTTCGTCGTGCGCACCCTGCAGCCGGTGCTGGCCGACATCCCGCGCGAGGTCGAGGAAGCCGCCGCCTGCCTCGGTGCCAAGCCGCTGCAGGTGGCGCGCCACGTGTTGCTGCCGGCGCTGCTGCCGGCCTGGCTGACCGGCTTCGCCCTGGCCTTCGCCCGTGGCGTTGGCGAATACGGCTCGGTGATCTTCATCGCCGGCAACATGCCGATGAAGACCGAGATCCTGCCGCTGCTGATCATGGTGCAGCTGGACCAGTACAACTATGTCGGCGCCACCGCCATCGGTGTGCTGATGCTGGTGGTGTCGTTCATCCTGCTGCTGCTGATCAACCTGCTGCAGCGCCGCATCAGCCGTTCTTGAGGAGCCAGGCATGTCATCTGCAACCCTGACGGCCAGCGCCGTCAACAATGCCGCGCGCCGCGGTAACGCCCTGGGCCGCCGCCTGCTGATCATTTCGGCCTGGCTGGTGTTCGCCTTCTTTCTGCTGCTGCCGTTGTTCGTGGTGGCGACCGAGGCGCTCAAACAGGGCGTCGGCGTGTTCGTCGCCTCGATCCTCGAACCCGACGCCATCAGCGCACTGAAACTGACCCTGCTCGCCGTGGGCATCGCCGTGCCGCTCAACCTGGTGTTCGGCGTGGCCGCCGCCTGGTGCGTGAGCAAGTACGAGTTTCGCGGCAAGAGCATTCTGGTGACCCTGATCGACCTGCCGTTCTCGGTTTCACCGGTAATCGCCGGTCTGATCTACGTGCTGCTGTTCGGCGCCCAGGGCTTCTTCGGCCCCTGGTTGCGCGAGCACGACATCCAGATCATCTTCGCCCTGCCCGGCATCGTCCTCGCCACCGTGTTCGTCACCGTGCCCTTCGTCGCCCGCGAGCTGATCCCGCTGATGCAGGAGCAGGGCACACAGGAGGAAGAGGCCGCGCGCCTGCTCGGAGCCAACGGCTGGCAGATGTTCTGGCACGTGACGCTGCCCAATATCAAATGGGGCCTGATCTACGGCGTGGTGCTGTGCACCGCCCGGGCGATGGGCGAGTTCGGCGCGGTATCGGTGGTCTCCGGGCACATCCGCGGCTACACCAACACGCTGCCGCTGCATGTCGAGATTCTCTATAACGAATACAATCACGTCGCCGCCTTCAGCGTTGCCAGCCTGCTGCTGCTTCTGGCGCTGTTCATCCTGCTGCTCAAGCAGTGGAGCGAATCCCGTATCAACCGCCGCAAAGCCAGTGCTGGCGAGGAATAAACATGAGTATCGAAATCCGTAACGTCAGCAAGAACTTCAATGCGTTCAAGGCGCTGAACGAGATCAATCTGAACATCCAGAGCGGCGAACTGGTCGCCCTGCTCGGCCCGTCCGGCTGTGGCAAGACCACCCTGCTGCGCATCATCGCCGGCCTGGAAACCCCGGACAGCGGCACCATCGAGTTTCACGGCGAGGACGTCTCCAACCACGACGTGCGTGATCGCAATGTCGGCTTCGTGTTCCAGCACTACGCGCTGTTCCGCCACATGACGGTGTTCGACAACGTCGCCTTCGGCCTGCGCATGAAGCCCAAACGCGAGCGCCCGAGCGAAGCGGTGATCCAGCAGAAGGTGCACGAACTGCTCAACCTGGTGCAGCTCGACTGGCTCGGCGATCGCTACCCGGAGCAGCTCTCCGGCGGTCAGCGCCAGCGTATCGCCCTGGCCCGCGCCCTGGCAGTGGAGCCGAAAGTGCTGCTGCTCGACGAACCCTTCGGGGCGCTGGACGCCAAGGTGCGCAAGGAGCTGCGCCGCTGGCTGGCGCGCCTGCACGAGGACGTGCACCTGACCAGCGTATTCGTCACCCACGACCAGGAAGAAGCCATGGAAGTGGCCGACCGCATCGTGGTGATGAACAAGGGTGTGATCGAGCAGATCGGCACGCCGGCCGAAGTCTACGAGTATCCGGCCAGCGATTTCGTCTACCACTTCCTCGGCGACGCCAACCGCCTCTACGTCGGCAATGATCACCACGTGCTGTTCCGCCCGCACGAGGTCGACCTGTCCAGCGAACCGAGCCCGGAACACAAGGCCGGCGAGGTGCGCGACATTCGCCTGCTCGGCGCGATCACCCGCATCACCCTCAAGGTCGAAGGCCAGGACGAGCTGATCGAGGCCGAGGTGGCCAAGGATCACGTCAGCCTGGACAACCTCGCCCGCGGCACCACCCTGTACTTCAAGCCCAAGGGCGGCAAGCCGGTCAGCGCCCAGGTGTAGCTCTTCGTAGGGTAGGCCGGGCGATAGTACGTAGGGTGGGCTTCAGCCCACCGACTACACCGACAGGAGCTCAACCTGTGTTCGGTGGGCTGAAGCGAATCGTCGCCCGGCCCACCCTACGGAGCTGCGAAGCTACGGGGCCGCGATTGCCATGATCGCCCTGCGCCCCTTCGGTGAAACCTGCAGCGCACGCGAATCCGTGCTGCGCCGCAGCCAGCCCTCGCCTTCGCACAGATTCAGCAATGCCGCGCCCAACGCGCCACCGAGATGCGGCTTGCGCTCGCTCCAGTCCGGGCAGGCACAGAGTCGCTGGCGGCGCTGACGGTTGACCTGCTGCAGATCGATCCCCAACGCCTGCAGCCCCTGCTCACCGCTTGCCGTCAACTTCAGCGCACCACCCTCCTCGCTCAGCCAGTCAGCCGCGCGCATGCGCGCGAACACGCCTACCGCCAGTTCTCCGGCCAGATGGTCATAGCAGGTGCGCGCCTCACGCATGGCCTGCGGCGTCCCGCGTGAAGCCGGCACCGCGCGTGGTTGCCGTGGCTGCGCGGCCAGCGCGGCACTGGCCAGGGCCTCGACCAATTGCCCGACTTCCGGCCCGGCCAGGCGGTAATAGCGATTGCGCCCATGGCGTTGCTGCGCCAGCAGGCCGCCTTCTACCAGCTTGGCCAGGTGCGCGCTGGTCGACGACGGCGACAGCCCCGCGAGCAAGGCCAGCTCGCCGGCCGGCCGCGCGCTGCCGTCCATCAGCGCCCAGACCATGCTGGCGCGCCCGGCATCGGCGAGCAGTGCGGCAATCGAGCTGAAACCCGGTGCGTATTCCATAGTTCACCTCATGACGAAACATGGCGTGCAGCAAATGTGGATACTGGCATGCAATTTCAGCCGGAGCCAGCCAGGGAGAAACCGATGCTCGCCGTGATCTTCGAAGTTCAGGCCAAGCCAGGCCTGCAGCAGGACTATCTCGACCTCGCCGGTGAGTTGCGCCCGCTGCTCGCCGAGCAGCCGGGTTTCATCTCCATCGAACGCTTCCAGAGCCTGACCCAGCCGGGGAAGATCCTGTCGCTGTCGTTCTGGCAGGACGAAGCCGCGATCCAGGCCTGGCGCCAGCGCGATGAACACCGACGCGCACAGACGGCAGGACGCGAGGAGGTCTTCAGTCACTATCGCCTGCGCGTGGCCCAGGTGCTGCGCGACTACGGCATGCACGAGCGCGAACAGGCGCCAGCCGACAGCCGCGCGATCCACGAGCAGGGGCAACGCGATGACTGAGCACCTGCCGCTGATCCTCGCCACCTTCCTGCTCGCCGGCATGGTCAAGGGTGTGGTCGGCCTTGGTCTGCCGACCATCGCCGTTGGTCTGCTCGGTCTGGTGATGGCGCCACTGCAGGCCGCCGCGCTGCTGATCATCCCGTCGATGGTGACCAACATCTGGCAGTTGTGCGACGGTCGCAGCCCGCTGCCGATGCTGCGCCGGCTATGGCCGATGCTGCTGGGAATCCTGTGCGGCACGCTGCTGGTGGCCGCCCTGCTGCAGAGCCTCGACCTGCCCGGCGCCACCCGCTGGCTGGGCGTCGCGCTGGTGATCTACGCAGTGCTTGGCCTGGCCAAGGTGCACTTTCGCGTGGAGCGGGCCAAGGAAGGCTGGCTGAGCCCGGTGATCGGAGCGATCACCGGTGCGATCACCGCAGTTACCGGTGTATTCGTGATTCCCGCCGTGCCTTACCTGCAGGCCATCGGCCTGGAGAAGGACGATCTGGTTCAGGCCCTGGGGTTGTCCTTCAGCGTCTCCACCCTGGCTTTGGCGGCAGCGCTCGGTCACAGCGGTGAACTGCTGCAACCGGCGGTGCTGGGTGTATCGGCCCTCGCCCTGCTGCCCGCACTGCTGGGCATGGCCGGCGGCCAGTGGCTGCGCAAACGCATCAGCGCGGAGCGCTTCAAACGCTGGTTCTTCATCGGCCTGTTGCTGCTTGGGGCAGAACTGGCACTGCGCGGTTTCTGAACCTGACCATCAAATGGCGGCAGCCTGCGAGTGCTTGAGGCCGAACCATTGCAACTCGGCCAGCAGCGCCACCGCCAGCGCCTGGCCGATGATGAAGGCGTAGCCGAACAGGTTCGGCGACACCCAGCCGATCACCAGTACCAGCAGGCTGTCGATCACCCACAGCGCGTTGACCGCGATCACCGCCCAGATGGCCTGGCGGCTGATTTCGGCGCGGTTGGATAACCACACCAGCAGCGCCGCGAAGGGCAGCAGCGCGCTCCCTGCGACCAGTAACAGCAAGCGTGGCAATTCGAGGAAGGCGCCCAGCCAGCCGGCCGCCAGGACCAGTAGCAGGCCGGTGACGCCGCTGAGCAGACCATCGAGCAAGAGAGCATTGCGCAGCATCGGGGTGGGTTGCAGTGCGTTCATGATGAATCCTCCATAGGGACACCGGGGTGGTGCCTGGCCTACAGATTTCGCCGAAACGCGCGGGGCGTCGATTACCTGCCAGGTAATGGCCGGCATGACCTGACTGAACTATCGTGCTGACCATGAACAATACCCAGACCGCCGGCGCCCTGTTGCGCCAATGGCGCCAAAGGCGCCGCCTGAGCCAGCTCGACCTCGCCTGCGAGGCGGAGATCTCCACCCGCCACCTGAGCTTCGTCGAAACCGGACGCGCCCAACCCAGCCGCGAAATGCTGCTGCACCTGGCCGAGCAACTGGAGATTCCCCTGCGCGAGCGCAATCGTCTGCTTAGCGCAGCCGGTTTCGCCCCGCTGTACAGCCAGTACGAGCTAAGCGACCCGGCGCTGGCTCCAGCCCGCCAGGCCATCGAACAGTTGCTCAAGGCCCATGAACCCTATCCGGCGCTGGCCATCGACCGGCAGTGGAATTTGCTGGCAGCCAACGCCTCGGTCGGCCCCTTCCTCGCCGGCATGCCGGACTTTCTGCTCGGCCCGCCGCTCAATGTGATGCGCCTGTCGCTACACCCCGAAGGCCTGGCTCCGCGCATCGCCAACCTTGCGCTGTGGCGCGCGCACCTGCTGATGCGCCTGCAGCGTGACGCCGAAATCAGCGGCGACGAAGCCCTGTTCAGCCTGCTCGATGAACTGCGCGGCTACCCGGCGCCGGCAGAAGTCCCTGCGCCGCCGAGCGATGCCGTGCTGGTGCCGCTGCAACTGCACAGCGAGCAGGGCGTGCTCAGCCTGATCAGCACCATCACGGTCTTCGGTACACCGAATGACGTGACCCTCGCCGAACTGGCGCTGGAGACCTTCTTCCCCGCCGACGCCTTCACCGCCGACTACCTGCGCAACCTGGCGAAAAGCCCCTGAACGGTAGCGATTTCCGACGAAATCACTCTTTCGGGTCATGCTCCGCGACGCTTGGCGCAGTAGTCTTGGCGCTGCGTCGTTGACGCTGCCAATGCATACCTGCTCAAAACAATAACAAGGAGCACCCCGGATGCGCTGTAAAGCACTGTTGCGTCATGCTTTTCTCTGGTCGCTCGGACTCTTCGTCGGGCTCTCGCCAGTGGCCTTCGCCGAGGCCGTCAGCCCGCAGGAACAGATTCAGGTACACGCCAGCCGCGCCACCAGCAGCCTGATGCTGTTACGTGGCGAAGGTTTCCAGAAGACCCATCAGCAGCGCCTGGAAGCCGACCTCGCCGCGCTGGCCGGCGCCATGCAGAGCCTGCCACAGGGCAGCGCCGCACTCACCAGCGCCCATCAGGCCCTCGTTACCCAATTGCGCAACGGTGTTTCCTATGGCCCCGGTGACGAGAACGTACCCTGGCGCTTTCCCGAAGACCTCAGCCGCGCCCTGCGCGACTTCCTCGGCGCGGCTCGCGCACTACCGGGCGCCGAAGGCCAGAGCGAGCTGGCGGCAAAGGTCGAGTACCTCTGTGTGCAATACCTCAGCCGCTCCTACCTGGGCACCTTCGAGATCGCCCGCGAGCAACCCGGCACCTACCTCGGTCAGGACGAACGCCTGCTGCTGCCCGCCATCGACAGCGAGCTGCAGGCAATCGAGGATCAATCCGACCCGCAGGTGACCAAGCTGCAGACGCGCTGGAGTTACCTGCGTGCCGCGCTGGCCGACATGAACAGCCAGAGCAACACCCTGCAGAGCGTCTCCGGCCGTCCCTTCGCGCCCATTACCGTGGATCGTCACGCACGCTCGATGACGGCGCAGTGGATGGAGATGTTCTAGCCCCGCGACCGTACGAAGCAATCGTAGGAGCCGGCTTGCTGGCGATGCTCTTCGTCAGCAGGGCTGATGATCATCACCTCGCCGGATCGCCAGCAAGCTGGCTCCTACATGCGTTCCGGCCTACGTTTAACTGACCGGCTCAGGCCAGCACCTTCTTCTCGCGGATGCAGGTCGGGCCGGCGATCTCCACCACGGCATGTTCGACTTCCTTGCGCAGGCCGAGCAGGAAAGCCAGTTCAGCGACCACGAACAGCGGGCCGATCACCAGTCCCATGACGTCATCGACGAAGGCCGGCTTGCGTCCTTCGTAGTAATGACCGATGAACTGGATGACCCAGCCGACCACGAACAGGCCAATGCCTGCCGTCAGCCACAGGGCAGTGGAAGCGACCGCCAGGCTGGCACCGGCCCACAGGCACAGCCCCAGTAGCACGGCCATAAGCAGGCCGAAACGGGTGTCCAGACGCAGGTAGAACCACGCCGACGCCAGCGCCACCAGCGTGGCAGGCGCCAGCCACAGGCCGGCGAGATGGAAACCTGGCCGCGACAGCAGCACGGCGACGGCCAGCACGATCATCGGGATGCCGAGGAAGTGGCTGGCGATATTGCGCCGGTCGCGATGGTAGGCGGCATATTGCGCCAGGTGATCGACGAGGGTTTTCATTATTATCGTCCTCAGGTGTGAAACGGGCCCGTACATGATCCCCCCACCTTGGCTAGTCGCACTGTCGGCTAGCCGACAATGGCAGGGATGGCCGCACCGCCGCGCAACCTCACAGGAGCCGCAATGCCCGATCCCCGTCATTACTTCAGCCAGCTGAACCAGGGTCACTGGTTCGCCGCATTGCCCACAGCGCTAAGCCAGAGCCTGTTGGAAATGGCCCAGGTGCAACGCCTGGATGCCGGCCAGCGGCTGTTTCGCCGTGGCGAAAAACCCAGCGGCCTGTATGCGGTAGTCGAAGGTGCAGTGCGCATCGGTGCGGTCAGCGAAAACGGCAAGGAGGCATTGCTGACCCTGGTCGAGCCGCCCTACTGGTTCGGCGAAATTTCCCTGTTCGATGGCCTGCCGCGCACCCACGATGCCTTCGCCGAAAGCGCCAGCACCCTGCTGCTGCTGCCCCAGCACGACCTGCTCGCGCTGCTCGAACGCGAGCCGCAGTACTGGCGCGACTTCGCCCTGCTGATGAGCCACAAGCTGCGCCTGGCCTTCCTCACCCTGGAAGACATGAGCCTGCTACCCGCCGCGCCGCGCCTGGCCCGACGGCTGCTGCTGATCGCTGAGAACTACGGTGAAAGCGAACCGCGCCGGATTCTGCACCTGGCCCAGGAACAGCTGGCGCTGATGCTCTCGCTGTCACGCCAGACCACCAACCAGATCCTCAAGGAGTTGCAGGCGCAGGGCGTGGTGCAGCTCACCTATGGCGAGATCGAAATTCTCGATTTCGAACGTCTGCGCCAGCTGGCCTCCTGAACCGCTGGCGTCCTGCCACTGTCCAACCCCTGTCGTTTTTCTTGCAGGAAGTACCGCACCGATGCCAGACAATGCCCCCGCTCCGCTGCCTGATGTGCTCGCCGGCCCGCTGCTGCGCCGCCTGGAGCCCGGCCGCCTGGTGCTGTGGCTGGTGGCCAGCCGTGAACTGAGCCTGCAACTGTGGCTGCAACCCGAGGGTCAGGCGCAGCAGACGCATGCGCTGGACGAACACTGCCAGCAACTGCCGCTGGGCCAGCACGCCGTGCTACACCTGATCGACCTGCCCCTTACGCAGGTGCTGCCGCAAGATATACGCATCGCCTATAACCTGCAGATCCTCGACGACGATGCTCCGCAAGGCATGCGCGATTGGGCGCCGCACCTGCTTTACGACGGCGTCGAGCATGCCGATTTCGTCCTGCGCTCACGTGTCGACCACCTGCTCCACGGCTCCTGCCGCAAGCCGCACCATGCGGCTGATGACGGCCTGCTCTGCGCCGACCGCCTGCTGGCAAGTCAGCCCGAAGCCAAGCAGCGCCCGGCGCTGTTGCTGATGAGCGGTGATCAGGTCTATGTCGACGATGTCGCCGGCCCAATGCTGTGCGCCATCCACCAGTTGATCGCCCGCCTCGGCCTGTTCGACGAGTTTCTCGACGGTGCCGTGGTCGAGGACAGCCAGGCGCTCTACGCCAACCCGGTCGGCTACTACCAACGCGCCAACCTGCTGCCAGCGGTGAAGAGCAACCAGACCCTGCGCGACAAGTTCTTTGGCGGCGTGGAGAAGCCGGTCTTCACCAGCAGCAGTGCCGACAATCATCTGGTGACCTTCGCCGAGATGATCGCCATGTACCTGCTGGTCTGGTCGCCGCTGCCCTGGACGCTGATCAGCGAAGAGCAGCCGCCGCTGGACGAGGAACAGCAGCAGCGTTACACCCGCGAGCGCGAACGCATCGAGGCCTTCCGCCAGACCCTCGGCCAGGCTGCGCGGGTGTTCGCCCACCTGCCGACGCTGATGATCTTCGACGACCACGATGTCACCGATGACTGGAACCTCTCCGCGCGCTGGGAGCAGACCGCTTACGGTCATCCGTTCTCCAAGCGGATCATCGGCAACGCCCTGCTCGCCTATCTGTTGTGCCAGGGCTGGGGCAACAACCCGGACGTATTCGATGAGCCGCTGCAGGCCTTTGCCGAACTGCTGCAGCAGCGCCAGGACAATCACTTGCAGTCCAAGACGCAGGACGCGCTGATCGACCAGTTACAGGCTTTCGAACAGTGGCACTACGTGCTGCCGACCACGCCGGCGCTACTGGTGCTGGATACCCGCACGCGCCGCTGGCGCAGTGAAGGGCACCTGTCGAAACCCTCGGGGCTGATGGACTGGGAAGCGCTGTGCGACTTCCAGCAGGCGCTGCTCGATCACCCCAGCTGCATCATCGTCTCGCCGGCACCGATGTTCGGCGTGAAGCTGATCGAGGGCATTCAGAAACTGTTCACCCTCGCCGGCCACCCTCTGATGGTCGACGCAGAAAACTGGATGGCCCACCGCGGCGCGGCCAGCGTGATGATGAACATCTTCCGCCATTCGCGTACGCCGGGGGATTTCGTCATCCTCTCCGGCGATGTGCATTACTCCTTCGTCTACCGCGTGAACATCCGTCATCACCGCGCCAGCCCGACCATCTGGCAGATCACCAGCAGTGGCATCAAGAACGAATTTCCAGCTGACCTGCTGGACTGGTTCGACCGCCTCAATCGCTGGCTCTACGCGCCCTGGTCGCCGCTCAACTGGCTGACCAAGCGCCGCCGTATGCGCGTCACCCCACTGATCCCCGACCGCAGCCGCTCGGGCGAACGCCTGTGGAACAGCGCAGGCCTCGGCCAGGTGTTCTTCGACGAACAGGGCCGACCCAAGCGCATCCTCCAGCTCAACGCCGACGGTTCACGGCCAGTGACATTCACCAACGAGCGCGAGGAGCGGCCGTCGGCAGCCGTTACGCCTCGGCGGAGCAAAGCTGCTCCGTAGCGCCTCAAGATGGATTGAGTGCAGCGATACCCATCGGCCATATCCCACGTATCGCTACACTCGCCCCAGGCCACGTACTGACATACTCCCTCTGTCAGCGCAGCTTCTCGAGCATCTGGTAGTACCACATGCCCGCCGCCAGCATCGGATTGCCGAGCTGGTCGCCCAGCGGCACCTTGATGTGCTTGCAGGCGGCAAAGGTGTCGTATTGCTCCAGATCGCCAGTGATCGCCTTGGCCATGATCTCGCCCATGATGTGGGTGGTGGCGATACCGTGGCCGGAGTAGCCCTGGCAGTACCAGACGTTGGACGAGAGCTTGCCCAGCTGCGGGATGCGGTTCATCACGATGCCCATGGCGCAGCTCCACTGGTAGTCGATCTGCACGCCCTTGAGTTGCGGGAAGGTGCTCTCGATGCACGGACGCAGCTCGCCGGCGATATCGCGCGAATCACGTCCGGAGTAGTTGCAACCACCGCCGAACAACAAGCGGCCATCGGCGGTCATGCGGTAGTAGTCGAGCACGAAGCGGCAGTCGTACACCGCCAGGTCCTGCGGGTTGATTTCCTTGGCCAGCTCGCCCAGCGGCGCGGTAGTAACGATGCCGCCCATGGCCGGGAAGATCAGGCCCTTGAGCGTGCGCCGTTCGAGCTTGTGATAGACGTCGCCGGCCAGCAGTACCTGCTTGGCCTCGATGCGTCCGCCCGTGGTGACCACTGCCGGACGCGGGCCGTGGACGATATCCAGCACCTCGGAATGTTCGAAGATCAGCGCGCCGAGGCTCTCGGCGGCCTTGGCCTCGCCGATGCACAGGTTGAGCGGGTGCAGGTGCATGTTGCGGGTGTTCTTCAGGGCGCCGCAATACAGATCGCTGCTGAGCTGGGAACGTACACCGGCGGCGTCGAGCAGGGTGACATCCTCGCCCATGCCACGGCGCAACGCCTCGTCGTAGGTCGCCTTGAGCTCGTCCATATGGCTGGCTTTCATCGCGGTATGCAGATGGCCGTGTTTGAGGTCGCAGTCGATGCCGTATTTGGTCACGCGGTTCTTGATGATCTCGTGACCGCGCCAGCGCAGGTGCCAGATGAAGTCGTCCACCTCATCGCCCAGCGTGTTGCGCATCTGCTTGCGCATGGCCTCGTCGCCAGAGAGGCTGCCGGTGACCTGACCGCCGTTGCGCCCACTGGCGCCCCAACCGACCTTGTTGGTTTCCACCACGGCCACCTTGAGGCCACGCTCGGCCAGCTCGACTGCCGTGGCGATGCCGGTGAAACCGCCACCGATGATGGCCACGTCAACGGTCACGCTGCCCTGCAGCGTCGGGTAGTCGGTCTCGAAATTGAGCGAGGCCGAGTAGTAGGAAGGCGCGCGCTCGGCGGCGGGTTTGACAGCTTGGTTGATCGCGTTCATTGCATGTCCTTGAGGTGCGTTCGCACCGATGAATCTTGGATCGCGGCTGAAGCCGCTCCTACCATGCTTAACCCGTAGGAGCGGCTTCAGCCGCGATGCTGTTTAGTCAGGCATTACTCAAATACCAGCGCCAGTCCTGCTCACCGACCTCGCCCATGAACTGGCGATACTCGGCACGCTTGACCGCGAGAAAGACCTTGAGAAAGTCCGCGCCAAAGGCATCGCGCGCCCAGCTGGAGCGCTCCAGTGCCTGGATCGAAGCCAGCCACTCGGTCGGCAACAGGGTCTTGGCCTGGGCATAGCCATTGCCTTCCACCGGCGCGCCGGGGTCGAGGCGATCAGCAATGCCACGGTGAATCCCGGCGAGAATCGCCGCCGCAGCGAGATAGGGGTTGGCGTCGGCGCCGCAGATACGGTGCTCGACATGCCGGGTGTTTGCCGGGCCGCCGGGCACGCGCAGGCTGACGGTGCGGTTGTCCACGCCCCAGGTCGGTGCCAGCGGTGCGTAGCTGTTGGCCTGAAAACGCCGGTAGGAATTGGCGTTGGGGCAGAACAGCAGCAACGAGTCGAGCAGACTGGCGAGCATGCCGCCGACGGCCTGGCGCAGCAGCGGCGTGCCGGCGGGATCGATGCTGGCGAACAGGTTGGTGCCCTGTGCATCGGCCAGGCTGACATGCATGTGCATGCCGGTACCGGCCAGATCATCGAAGGGCTTGGCCATGAAGCAGGCCTGCATCCCATGGCGGTGCGCCACGCCCTTGACCAGGCGCTTGTAGCGCACCGCTTGATCCATAGCCGCCAGCACCGGGCCATGTTCCAGGGTGATTTCCACTTGGCCGGGGGCGTACTCGGAAATCGCCGTGCGCGCGGGAATGCCCTGCGCCTTGCACGCGGCATAGAGATCACGCAGGAAGGGTTCGATCTGTTCCAGCTCGCGCAGGCCGTAGACCTGGGTCTGCCGTGGGCGGCCGCCGTCGGCATCCAGCGCCGGCTGCGGTCGGCCCTGGGCATCACGTTTCTGGTCGAGCAGGTAGAACTCCAGTTCGCAGGCCATCACCGGGTAATACCCCTCGGCTTCGAGCTGCTCGATCACCCGGATCAGCAGTTGGCGTGGATCGGCCGGCGTGGCCGGCAGACCTTCGGTCGGGTGCATCGACACCTGCACGGCGGCGGTGGGCATCTGTCGCCAGGGCAGGCGCACCAGGCTGCCGGGCAGCGGATAGGCGCGGCAGTCGATATCGCCCACCTCCCAGACCAGACCGGAATCCTCGACATCCTCGCCCTGGATGGACAGCCCGAGCATGGTGCTCGGCAACGGTCGGCCGCTCTGGTACAGCGCCAGCAGCTCCTCGCGGTGCAGCAGCTTGCCGCGCGGCACGCCATTGGCGTCGAGGATGAACAGCTCGATCAGCTCGATATCGGGATTGCTGGCCAGGAAATCCTGGGCTTCCTGCACAGCAGCGAAAGTCGTCATATCGCACTCGCTTGCGCCAGTTGGGCGCTCGGTGTCTGCACGGCCCGTTCGATTCTTGAACAGGTTGCACAGGCAGACAAGGTGATAGCAGCGGCTGCGGGCATGGCGCAGCCATCGATATTCAGCGGGTGGGGACGGCGTCCGGCGGGCGAGCGTGGCGGCAGTGCCACAGCGCCCAGAAGGCGAGGATGATGGTCAGCAGCGGGTTGAGCCGCTCCAACAAGCGCCGCCGCGCAGGAGCGCGGTACAGCGGAACATGGACTTGGCAGGCCGGGAAGATCATGGCTTGGCAGCGTCGCACAGGGTTTGACGTGCGTTAAATCGGGTTTTTCATACGCTTGGTTATGAGTCAGCTAAACAATCCCATCGTTTCACCCACACCGCCCCGTAGGGTGCGCCGTGCGCACCAGGGCCCCCGCATCCGAGGTAAAGACGGTGCGCGCAGCGCACCAGCCTTCAAACCACCGTTACCCGTAAGACAAATAGCGCCGCGCGCCATTAAGGCTCCGGCCGATAGCCCAGACGCAAACCGCCCCAATGCTTGCCCTGCACCATGATCGGCACCGACAGGTCGTGCATCAGCTCGCCGGTATCACGCATGTAGGTCTGCAGTAGCAGTGCCTGCCTGTGGCTACCGCAGCGGATGCCGGTGCGGTCGTTGAACAGGCGCTTGCCACGGCTGCGGGTGGCGTCGACTGCCGGATCGCCGCTCGGCGGGTGGTTGAATGCGGCGTTATGGGTCGGCACATAGCCTTCCGGGGTGGTGGAAATGGCGAACACCAGCCCTTCATGGCGCTTGAGCAGCGGCTCCTGCAGCGCCGGCAGCACCTGGTCGGCATACTGATCGAAGCGCGTGCGGTACTTCTGCGGCTGGGTGCCGGCAATCGGTTGGTAGCGACGGTCGAACAGATCGTCGAGGCCGATGCGTCCGGCCTGCAGGTCCTGCTCGAACTGCGCCGCGATGGCAGCGGCGCCTTCACGGGCCAGGTCATAGGCACGCTGATGGTAATCATCCAGACCCACCTCGGCGAGTTGCTCGCTGACCGTTTCGGCCTGGCCTACCAACTGTTCGGCTGCGTCTGCCAGTTGCCGCGTCTGCCCTTCGCTGCCTTGCACGTCGTCCTGCAATTGCAGTGCAGCAGCCGACAGGCTGGCCAGGCGCTGGTGATTGTCCGCCGTGCCGGCGCTGATCTGCGCCACCTGCTGCTCGACCTCCTCGGCCTGGTCGGCGATGCCGTGCAGGCGGCTGCCGGCTGTCTCTATCTGCTGCGCAGCCTGTTCCAGCTCGACGCTCTGACGCTGGATATGAGCGACCACCGCAGCGCTCTGCTGGCGGATGTCGGCGACCATCTGGCTGACTTCTTCGGTGGCGCTGGCGGTACGCGCGGCAAGGTTGCGCACCTCGTCGGCGACCACGGCAAAACCACGCCCCATCTCACCGGCGCGGGCGGCCTCGATGGCCGCGTTGAGCGCCAGCAGATTGGTCTGGCTGGCGATGGAATGGATCACCTGGGTGACCTGCTCGATCTGTTCGGTACGGCTACCGAGACCATCGATAAGCTCACGGCTGGCCAGGGTCTGCGCACTGAGTTGCTGCATGCGCGCGATGGCCTGGTTGAGCTCGGCCTGACCGTTGGCGCTGGCATCGCGCACATGCCGGGCCGCGGCCAGGGTCTGCTCGGCGCGGGCGGCGCTGTCCTGCTCGGTGTGCGTGATGGCCTCGGCGGCCTGGCTGACCTGCTGCACCGCCGTCAGCTGCGATTGCAGGCGACCGGCCAGATGCTTGACCGCATGGGCCACCTTGGCTGCGGACAGCGCGTTGTGGCAGGTGTGGCGCGATAGCCCGCGGCTGAGCTCGACGAAGTCAGTGCTGGCGACCTGCTGCGCGGCGGGCGAAGCATCGTCGCGACGCTGCCATGGTCCCAGCCAGGGCCACAGCGCCAGCAGCAGGAAAGACAACACGCTGACATAGGACGGTAGCTGCACCTGCTGGTAGACCAGCATCAATGCAGCCAACCCCAGGGCATGGAGGAGACAGGCAACGGGTGAACGGACAAAGGCAGCTTGCATGACCGACCTCAGAGTTCTTGTTCTGGTGCGCGGCGAGGCGCTGTAGGCGGACGGGGTCACGGCGGGTCTCTCCTTGAATATCCCACGCAACCTGGGCAGCAGGTTACGTGTACGACAGGCCCGACGAAAAATTATGTGTATGCAGGCCGGGCACGATGACCGGGATTCGAGCAGCTTGGAAGCACCAGCACCATAAAACTTTGGTAGCAACCTGCCATGAATTTAGGCAGTGTCCCGGCAGGCTCAACAAGGCTTCCCCCGCACCAGGGCGCAGCGCCTACACACTCGCTGTATCGACACTTAACTCAGTGGCATTAGCAGGCGGTTGAAAAACCACCTCGGCTTTGGCCTCCCGCCCCCATGCAGTCGTAACCCGGGCTTTTCAGACGCCTGCTACCCCACCATGCGATGGCGTTTGACGAAGCGCCGGTCCAGCCAGTCCTTGCAGTGCCCGTACAGCTGCCCGCCCGCACTCCAGTCGTGCCAACCGAGCAGCGCACCGCCATCGCCAGTGGCGAGCAGGGCCAGGCTCTGCCATTGCGGCCGATACTGGCGCAGCGGACGCCCCTGCAGCGCGGCCTGCAAATTGGCGCTGAGTACCGGAGCCTGACGCACGGCAAAACGCCCGCTGCGGCGCATGCCGTCGAGGCTGGCGCTGTCACCGACGGCAAAGATCTGCGCGTGGGACTCGCACTGCAGGGTCGGGCGAATGGCGATGAATCCGGCCGCGTCGGTGGCCAGTTGGCTCGACGTCAGCCATGGCCAGGGACGCGCACCGCTGGCCAGCAGCAGGCGCCGCCCGCGCCATACCGGCTCGTCACCGCTGAGCAGCCAGTCATCCTCGATACGGCCGATCGGGCAATGCTCACGCACCTGCACACCACGCTGACGCAGATGGCCCAGTGCGCGCAGCCTTAGCCCCGGCCCCAGCCCATCGAGCAAGGTTCCGCCACAGAACAGCGCCAACGCCGGTACCTTGTCGGCCAGCGCCAGGGCCAGCTCCACACCTCCGGCTCCACCACCGAGAATCGCCATGCGTCGTGGCTCGGCCTGCCATTGCTGCCAGCCTTCGAGCATCCGTTCGATGGGCCTGGCGGCCAACACCTGCATCCCTTCGCCCTGTTGGGGTGGAATGGCCATACCGGCACCGACATTGAGCGACAGCCACTCGCTCTGCAGGCTACGGCCATCCGCGAGTTGCATGATGCGCGCATCGGCATCGAGCGAGGCGATCTCGCCCTCGATCAGCTCGACCTTGGCCGCACGGCACAACGGCTGCAGCTCCACACGGCAGTCTGCCGGGCTGAAACGGCCGCTGATCAGCCCTGGCAACATGCCGGCGTACCAGGCTTCCGGGCCAGGGCTGAGCAAGCCGATACGGCCTGGCGGACGCTCCACCAGCGCCCAGCGGCGCAACACACCAAGATGGGCGTGGCCGGCCCCGGCCAGGATCAGGTCGTACTGGGTCATACGTTGTTGCATCCGTCGCGGTACTGGCTCGGCGTCTGCCCGGTCCAGCGTTTGAAGGCTCGGGCGAAGCTGCTGCTATCGCTGAAGCCGAGCAGATAGGCAATTTCACTGATCGAACAGCGCGGGTCGCGCATGTGCCGCAACGCCAGGGCGTGGCGCGTCTCGCCGAGCAGCGCCTCGTAGCGGGTGCCCTCCTCGGCCAGGTGCCGCTGCAGGCTGCGCAGGCTCAGGTGCAGAGCCTGGGCGATACGCTCGGCGGAGGGCTCGCCATCAGGCAGCTGCAGCTCCAGGCAATTGCGCACCCGCTCGCTGCAGCTGGCTGCCTGCAGTTGCTCCAGGCTGCGTCTGAGCACTGTCTCGTTGTGTTCGGCCAGTTCCGGGTTGCCGTCGTCCAGCCGTTGTTCGAATGCGGCGCGGGGAAAGCGCAGCAGGCTTTCGGCGGCATCGAACTGCAGCGGCGCGCGAAATACCGCCTGCCAGGGCGTCGGGTCGGCTGGCTGCGGGCGCTGCAATTGCACCAGCAGCGGCGAGAACTCCCGGTTCAGGCGATTGCGACAGCTGCGCACGTAGATCGCAGCGAAGGCATCCAGCGCTTCGGGTGCCGGTGCCGGGCTGCCTGGCGGTACGCGAAAACGAAATTCGTAGACGTCTTCCAGCTCGCGCAACTCCAGCTGCAGCGCATCGCTGACCACCCGGTGATAGCGCACGATGCGTTCGAACATCTCGCGCAGGCTGCTGCTGGCGATCAACGCGTAGCCCAGCGCGTGGAAGGTGGTCGGGCTGACGAACTGCGAAGTCTTCAGACCCAGCGCCGGATCACCACTGGCGGCCACCGCCAACTGCCACAGGCGCGTGGTGACCGACAGCGGGCAGCGCGCGTTGGGGTCGTCGAGCACTGTCGGGTCGAGGCCGGCGGCACGGCACAGCGCAGCGCTATCCAGCCCGAGGGCATCGAGCTGCTTGCGCAGAGCGCGGGTCCAGCTGGCCAGTGTGGTGGCTTCGGCAGTCATGCAGATTGGCGTATCCGGTAGGCAGGTTGGCGTGCTCGGTCGGGCACTCTGACGACCGTCACGGCACAGTGAAGTCACAACCCAATAACAAGAGGATGTCGGCATGTCGCCCTCTCCCGCAAGCCTTAATGACCAGCAACGCGCCGCTTGTATCCGTGAACAGGTGATGGCCCACGGCAATGCCCTGCGCCAACGCTACCCGATCCTGCAACATCAGGACGCACTCGGTGCCGGCATCCTGGCCTTCGCCCTGCTCGGCATGCTCGGCTCGGCAGCGTTGTACATCGGTGGCTACCTGGCCTGGTGGGCGTGTCTGCTGCTCAACGCCTTCTTCGCCTCGCTGACTCACGAGCTGGAGCACGACCTGATTCACTCGATGTATTTCCGCAAGCGGCCGCTGCCGCACAACCTGATGCTGGCGCTGGTCTGGCTGGCGCGGCCAAGTACCATCAACCCCTGGGTGCGCCGCCACCTGCACCTGAACCACCACAAGGTGTCCGGCAGCGAAGCCGACATGGAGGAGCGCGCCATCACCAACGGCGAGCCCTGGGGCATCGCTCGCCTGCTGATGGTCGGCGACAACATGATGAGTTCGTTGATTCGCTGGTTGCGGGCGAAGAACCCCGAGCACCGCCGGCTGATCCTCACCCGCACGCTGAAGGTCTACGCGCCGCTGGGGTTGCTCAACTGGGCGACCTGGTACCTGTTCCTCGGCTTCCATCTGCTGGACTGGGCCAGCGCCGCGCTCGGCGCCCCCATCGCCTGGCCGGCCAGCACGCTGAGGGTGATGGAAGTGGTGAACATTGCCGTGGTGGTGCTGGTCGGGCCCAACGTGCTGCGCACCTTCTGTCTGCACTTCGTCAGTTCCAACATGCACTACTACGGCGATGTCGAGCCGGGCAACGTGATCCAGCAGACCCAGGTGCTCAACCCCTGGTGGCTATGGCCACTGCAGGCGTTCTGCTTCAACTTCGGCAGCAGTCATGCGATCCACCATTTCGTGGTCAAGGAGCCTTTCTACATTCGCCAACTGACCGTGCCTTTCGCCCACCGCGTGATGCGCGAGATGGGTGTACGCTTCAACGACTTCGGCACTTTCGCCCGTGCCAATCGCTGGACGCGCCGCCAGAAGGCGGGCGAAGAGCGCACGCAGACTGCCTGACCCAGACTGGAGAGGCGGCGCAGTCAATCGTCACGCCATCCCGACGGATGAGACTCGCAGCGCAATCATCGCGCCAGTAGTCGGCTAGAATGGCTCTGCGCCCGACAGCTCCTCAGACCCGACAGCGTCCACCGGACTTCGGCGCCCTCGTAGTAGCCATGAGGCGCCCAGGATGCTTCGACCGCTTCGCTCACTGATATTGCTGCTTTGCCTGGCCTGCGTCGCGCCGGCCTGGGCGACCAGTGCGTTGCCGCTGCTCAAGCTCAGCGCAGCCGATCTGGCCACGCCGGTGAGCATTGAGCACAGCCTCCTGCTGGAAGACCCCAGCGGCCAGCTGAGCGCCAGCGAGGTGCTGCAGCGCATCGCGCAAGAGGGCCGCCAGGTTCACGGTACCGCTCGCATCGGCTATACACGCAGCGCCTGGTGGCTCGCCGTGCAACTGCAGACGCCGCCAGCCGAACGCCTGCAACTGATCATCGGCCAGACCTTCCTCGATGATCTGGAGGTCTGGCTGTTCGATGGCGAGCAGTCACTCGGCCCGCTGTACAGCGGCGCAAAACGTCCATTCGCCGAACGTGGCGAGCCCTATCCACAGTTTTTGCTCAACCTGCCGCGCCTGGGCGAAGGCCCATACAGCCTGCTGCTGCGCGTACAGAGTCATTCGGCGATCAACCTGCCATTGCAGGTGGTCGGCGCCGAACAGGGCCAACAACTGATCGCCCACAGTTGGCTGCAGAGCGGCCTGCTGATCGGCGCCCTGCTCGCCCTCGCACTGTTCTATCTGGTCAAGTACAGCACCCTGCGCGAAGCGCAGCTGGCCTACTTCAGCCTCACCTCGCTGTGCGTGGCGCTGTACAACATCAGCCTGTACAACATTGCCGGCCTGCTCTGGCCACAGTGGGCGCTGTTGCCCAAATTGCTGGTCAATCTACCCACTGCCGGGATGATGATCTTCAGCTCGCTGTTCATCGCCAGCGCCCTGGGCCTGCAACTCGGACGCCTGCGCTGGCTGCGCAATGTCCTGTTCGCGGCCACCTTGCTGGTCAGTGTCGGCGGCGTCCTCGTCGACCATCCCCACGCCTACCAGACACTCAACCTGCTGACGCTGGCCACCGGGCTGTATCAGTTGCTGCTGATGATCCTCGGCGTCTATCAGCGCCGCCCCTACGCGCCCGGCTACATGCTGTGCTGGAGCGCCGCACTGGTGCTGATGCTGCTGGTGCCGCTGAGCCGCGCCGGACTGATTCCGCTGCCCGCCGGTTTCTACGCGCTTTACGCCTACCTGCCGGCGCTGAGCATGCTGCTGTTCGGTGCCCTGCTCGACAAGCAGCTGGAGCGCGTGCGCCGCGTGCTGCTGAGCAGCCAGGCGCAGGCCATCGACAACCTGGAGCAGTACCAGGCACTGTTTCGCCACAGCGGCGAGGGCATCTTCCGCTGTGACCACGACGGCAGACTGCTGGAAGCCAACCCGAGCCTGGCGCGCCTGCTCGGCAGCGATACACCGGCCGTCCAACTGGTCGGGTTGCCGCTACAGCGACTGCTCGGCGAAACCCAGTGGCGCGAGCTGCAGCAGCAACTCGACACCCAGGCCGGCACGGTCGCCTGCGAATGCCAGCTGTACGACCTGAAACAGCGCCCACTCTGGGTCTACCTGTCGCTGCACCTGCGCCCTCAGCGAGACCGCATCGAAGGCATAGTGGTCGACCTCAGCGAACGCCGCGCGCTCGAGGAACGCCTGCAACAGCTGGCTGCACATGACGCGCTGACCGGCCTGCTCAACCGCCGCGAGCTGGAAAGGCTGCTCTCGGAAACCCTGGGCGGTACCGCCAAGCGCCGCTTCAGCCATCTGCTGCACCTGAGCCTGGACCGCTTCAAGCAGGTCAACGACCTGTGTGGCCACTCCGCCGGTGACCAGTTGCTCAGGCAATTGGCAACCCAGCTCGCGCACCAGTTGCCGCGCCATGCCGAGCTGGCCCGCGTCGGTGGTGACGAGTTCGCCGTACTGCTGCGCGAGGTCGATGACGAGGCCGCCCTCAAGCAGGCCGAGGCCTTGCGCCGGGCGGTCGAACAGTTCGTCTTCACGTGGCAGGGGCGCCCCTTCCGTCTCCACACCAGCATCGGCCTGCTCGCCCTCGGTTCTGGCGTGCGCGACTGGGAGACCGCACTGACCTGGGCCAGCAGCGCCAGCCAACTGGCCAAGCACCAGGGCCGCAACCGCGTGTGCCAGTTCAACCCGGAAGACGGCGCGCTGCTCGAACATCAACGCCAGTTGCAGTGGATTACCCGCCTGCGTGAAGCCTGCGAACGCGGTCATTTCGAGCTGTTCTTCCAACCCGTACAAGCGCTGCAGAGTGCCACCGCCGGCCTGCACTACGAAGTGCTGTTGCGCTACCGCGATCCGCAGAGCGGCGAGTGGATCAGCCCGGCGCAGTTTCTCGATGCAGCGGCGCGCTATGACTTTCTCGGCGCCATCGACCGCTGGGTCGTCCAGCATCTGTGCGCCTGGCTGGCCGCCAACCCACGGCACCTGGCACAACTGGCTCAGGTCAACGTCAACCTCAGCGCCAACTCTCTGCTCGATTCCGACTTCCACCGTTTGCTGCAGGACGAACTGCAGCACCACGGCCTGCCGCCCGGAAAATTCTGCATCGAAGTGACGGAAATGGTCGCCCTCGGTGAGTTGGGCGTCTCCGCCCAGTGGATCGAGGAGCTACGCAGCAAGGGGCTGAAAGTCGCCCTGGACGATTTCGGCAGCGGCTTCGCCTCCTACGCTTATCTGCGTCACTTGCCGCTGGATATCCTCAAGATCGACGGCAGCTTCATCAGCGGTATCGAGAACGACCCGATCAACCAGGCCATGGTCGGCTCGATGCGGCAGATTGCCGGACAATTGGGCCTGCTCACCGTCGCCGAATTCGTCGAGACCCAGGCCAGCCTGGACTGCCTGCGCCGCCTGGGCATCGACTACGCCCAGGGCTACTTCGTTGGACGCCCGCAGCCCTTGCGACTACTGGCCGACGACGCGCGGCGCCACGACACTCAGGAAGCCTGATAGAGCGCCACCGGCACGCGCTCGAGCAGCGCCAGATCCAAACGCAACATGCGCACGCAGCGCGCTTCGACCAGGCTGGCTGGTAGCTCGTTGTTCGGCAGGGCCAGCAACAGACCGGTGAGGTTGAGCACCAGCGCCTCACGCGAGAACACGCCGCTGCCCAGGCCGTAGAGTGCTGCGATCAGCTCTCGCAGGCCGAACGGCAATCGCCAGCGGATACGCAAGGCCGAACCGAAGCTCGCCGAGCGGCACAGCATCGCATCGTCGATCTGCTCATTACTCAGTTCACCACCCGCTTCCTGCCAGTCCTGCAGGCTGCGCAGCAGGGCCAGTTCGCCCAGATTGTGCAGCAGACCGGCGGTGTAGCAGAGCTCGGCGTCCAGCTTCAGTTCGAGCGCCAGCCAGCGCGCCAGCTCGGCGCTGCGTCGCGCCTGCTGCCAGGTATGCGCAGCCAATTCTGCCAGGCGCGGGTCGCGCAACTGTGCATTGCGCTGTAACGCCAGGCCCAGCACCAGATTCAGCGTGCGCGCCACACCTAGGCGATGCAGCGCCTGCGTCAGGGTATGACAAGGCACACCCTGATGCTGCGCGGCGGTGCTGGCGGCAGCAATCAGCAGCGCGGTGATCTGCGGGTCGCTACCGAACACCGCCTCCAGCTCGCCCAGGTCCTGCTCGCCGGCCTGCAATCCCTGACTCACGGCATTGCGTACATCGCTGAGCAGCGGCGCGCCCTGCCCCTCTTCGCGCACCGTATCGAGATAGTCATGCAGCTCGCTGAGCAACAGCGGCTGACGCACCGCCACTGCCGCCGCAGGCGCCGGCAACAACGTGCGCAGACGCTGACGCAGGCTTTCGGCATTGAAGGGCTTGGCCAGATAGGCACTGGGCGCCAGCGGCCGCGCGGCGCGTACGCTACTGGCATCGAGGCGACCACTGATGAGCACGAACGGCAGCGCCGGTGTACGCGGGTGACGACGCAACTGGCGCAGCAGTTCCAGGCCGTCGAGCCCGGGCAACTCGCCATCGGCGATCACCAGATCAGGCAAGCGCCGCTTGCAACGCGCCAGAGCCGCCTGGCCATCGCTGACCTGCAGCACACGGGCATCACCACACACGTCGAGCACCAGTTGCTGCAACAGGTTGGACGTCCAGGGATCCGCCTCGGCAATCAGGACTTCCACACAATGAGCTGAAGCGGTCATGCGAGCCTCTGGGCGAATGACGAACGGAGGATGCCCGAACCCCATGTACCCACATCCACCAAAAAGCTGATGGATGAGTCAGTTCCACGGCAACGGCGCAGTCTAAACCGAGGTGTTGTGTGACGTAAGTCGCAGGTGAGCGAGTTGCGCAAAAAAATGCGCGACCAATAGCCGCGCCAACCGCCCCGCACAAATGAGCCGCGCAGGCGCGAGTCCGAGGGGGAAACACGGGCAAAAAAAAGCCCGCCGATCAGGGCGGGCTTCTTTGCAGGCAGCCGATCAATTACTTGATCTTGGCTTCCTTGTACATCACGTGCTTGCGTACGACCGGATCGAATTTCTTGATTTCGATCTTGTCAGGGGTGGTGCGCTTGTTCTTGTCGGTGGTGTAGAAGTGGCCGGTACCGGCGCTGGACACCAAACGGATCAGTTCACGCATGACTCTCTCCTTAAACCTTTTCGCCGCGAGCGCGCAGCTCAGCCAGCACTACGTCGATGCCACGCTTGTCGATGACGCGCATGCCTTTGGCAGATACGCGCAGACGCACGAAGCGCTTCTCGGACTCGACCCAGAAGCGATGGTGCTGCAGGTTCGGCAGGAAACGACGACGGGTTTTGTTGTTTGCGTGGGAAATGTTGTTCCCGGTTACCGGACCCTTACCGGTAACTTGACAGACTCTCGACATGCCTCAGCCCTCTAAAACCACATGCCCAACCCGGCATGGGTTGGCCGCTTAAACTCAATGTCATTGGCGCTCGGCGCCGCGTTTCTCGAGGGTCTTACCGGGCGCACTGGATAGCGCAAGAACCGGGCCCCTAGAAAAGAGCGCTGCTTTATACCAGAAAGCCCTGAAGGCAACAAGGAAAACCGCAGGATAAAACCCAACCCCGAGCCAGCAGAGCCGCCGGGGGCCGGCCCGTTGGGGCCTGATCAAGATTTGACCGCTCGTCGCCTCGATCAGGTATTCAGCTCATGGCAAATCGACTAGGGTTGCAAGCTTGCCGTCAACGCCAGGAATGAGGACTTCTCCATGCGCCTGCTACTCGCCGCTCTGCTATGCACCCCGATCCTGGCCCAGGCCACCACCCTCAGTGTGTGCACCGAAGCCAGTCCCGAGGGTTTCGACGTGGTGCAGTACAACTCGCTGACCACCACCAACGCCTCGGCGGACATGCTGATGAACCGCCTGGTGGAATTCGACGCCGAGCAGGGCAAACTGCTGCCAAGCCTGGCGCGCAGCTGGTCGATCTCCGCCGACGGCCTGGTGTATGACTTCACTCTGCGCGACGACGTGCAATTTCACCAAAGCGCCGACTTCACGCCCAGCCGCACGCTCGATGCCCGAGACGTGCTGTTCAGCTTCCAGCGCATGCTCGACGACCAGCATCCCTGGCACAAGGTCGCCGCCAGTGGCTACCCACATGCCCAGTCGATGCAGTGGCCAAGCCTGATCGCCAAGGTCGAGGCAGCGGATGCCCAGAGCGTACGCATCACCCTGAACCGCCGCGATGCCACCTTCCTCGCCACCCTGAGCATGGGCTTCGCCTCGATCTACTCTGCCGAATATGCCGACAAGCTCCTGGCTGCCGGCACACCGCAGAAGCTCAACAGCGCGCCCATCGGCAGCGGACCGTTCGTCTTCGAGCGGTTCCAGAAGGATGCCGTGGTGCGCTACCGCGCCAACCCGGACTATTTCGCCGGCAAGCCGGGCGTGGAGCGGGTGATATTCGCCATCACTCCGGACAGCAACGTGCGCCTGCAGAAGCTGCGCCGTGGCGAATGCCAGATCGCCCTGTCGCCGAAACCGCAGGACGTACAGGCCATCGCCGGCGACGCCAAACTGAAAAGCGCGCAGACCGCCGCGTTCATGACCGCCTTCGTCGGTATCAACAGCCAGCACCCACCACTGGACAAACCGCAGGTGCGCCAGGCGATCAACCTGGCGTTCGACAAGGCCAGCTACGTCAAGGCCGTGTTCGAAGGCAGCGCCGAGCCCGCCAGCGGCCCCTATCCACCGAACACCTGGAGCTATGCCAGCGAACTGCCCGGCTACGCGCACGAACCGGAAAAAGCCCGCGCCCTGTTGGCCGAAGCGGGCCTGGCTGACGGCTTCAAAACCACCATCTGGACACGCCCCAGCGGCAGCCTGCTCAACCCCAACCCGAGCCTCGGCGCGCAGTTGCTGCAGGCGGATCTGGCCAAGGTCGGCATCGCTGCTGAAATTCGCGTGATCGAATGGGGCGAGCTGATCCGCCGCGCCAAGGCCGGCGAGCACGACCTGCTGTTCATGGGCTGGGCCGGCGACAACGGTGACCCGGACAACTTCCTCACCCCGCAATTCGCCTGCGCCTCGGTGGAGTCAGGCCTGAACTTCGCGCGCTACTGCGACGAAGCACTGGACAAGCTGATCGCGGACGGCAAGACCAGCAGCGACCAGGATGAGCGCAGCCGCCTCTATCATCAGGCGCAGCAGATCATTCAGGAGCAGGCGCTGTGGCTGCCGCTGGCCCACCCCACTGCCTTCGCCCTGCTCAGCGCCAAGGTGCAGGGCTACAAGGTCAGTCCGTTCGGCCGGCAGAATTTCGCTTCGGTGCAGATGGCACCATAAGCCGTCATCCTGGCGGGCTGAAGCCCACCCTACGCACTGCAGGAGCGCCGCCCCTACATCCAGCCGAGCTCGGCCATCGACAGCGGCTCACCATCACCGATGATGAAGTGATCGAGCACGCGCACCTCGACCAGCGCCAGGGCATCCTTGAGACGCTGGGTCAGCACGCGGTCGGCCTGGCTGGGCTCCGCTACACCCGATGGGTGGTTATGAGTGAGGATGACGGCTGCGGCATTGTTGGCCAGAGCGCGTTTGACCACCTGCCTGGGATAAACGCTGGCGCTGTCGATGCTGCCGCGAAACAGCACCTCGAAGGCCAGCACACGATGTTTGGCATCGAGAAACAGGCAACCGAATACCTCATGCGGTTCGTGGCGCAGCTGCGCCTTGAGGTAGTCACGCACCGTCTGCGGGCTTTCCAGCGCCGAATCGCGGCGCAGGCGCTCGGCCAGATGGCGCCGCGACATCTCCAGCACCGCCTGCAGTTGGGCGTACTTGGCCGGCCCCAGGCCGAGGTGCTGGCTGAAGCCAGCCAGATCGGCTTCCAGAAGGACTCTAAGACTGCCGAACTCGCTCAGCAGATAACGCGCCAGGTCCACCGCACTCTTGCCGGTCACCCCGGTACGCAGAAAGATCGCCAACAGTTCGGCGTCGGTCAGCGACGCCGCGCCCTGCTCCAGCAATTTCTCCCGCGGACGCTCTGCCGCGGGCCAGTCACGAATGCTCATGTACACCTCCTTGTCGAGCCAGGCGCCCGCTGTTCCGCTGCGGGCGCTGTGCTATCGTAGCCCATCTTTTTACACGGGGCCGGCCTGGGGAGGCGTTGGTCACGTGGCGCACATCCACCGGTTTATAAAAGGCAGGCCTATGCAGCGGCTGTATCGCAAACGCATCATCGTCGGCGTGGGGGGCGGTATTGCTGCCTACAAGAGCGCCGAACTGGTTCGCCGACTCAAGGATCAGGGCGCCGAAGTCCGCGTGGTGATGACCCAGGGCGGACGCGAGTTCATCACCCCGTTGACCCTGCAGGCCCTTTCCGGCCACCCCGTGCACCTCGACCTGCTCGACCCGGCCGCCGAAGCGGCGATGGGCCACATCGAGCTGGCGCGCTGGGCCGATCTGATCCTCATCGCCCCGGCCACCGCCGACCTCATCGCGCGCCTCGCTCAGGGCGTGGCCAACGACCTGCTCACCACCCTGGTGCTGGCCACCGACGCGCCGATTGCTCTGGCTCCGGCGATGAATCAGGCCATGTGGCGCGACGCCGCCACCCAGGCCAACCTCGAACTGCTGCAAAGTCGCGGTATGCGCCTGTTCGGCCCGGCATCCGGCAGCCAGGCCTGTGGCGATGTCGGCCTCGGTCGCATGCTCGAAGCCAATGATCTGGCCCAGCTGGCCGCAGACTGCTTCCAGCGCCAGGCACTGGACGGCCTGCACATCCTGATTACCGCCGGCCCGACCCAGGAAAACATCGATCCGGTGCGCTACATCACCAACCACAGCTCCGGCAAGATGGGCTTCGCCCTGGCCGAGGCCGCTGCCGAAGCTGGCGCGCGAGTGACTCTGGTCAGCGGCCCGGTGCACCTGCCGACGCCGGACCGGGTCAGCCGCATCGACGTGGTCAGCGCTCGCGACATGCTCGCCGCTTGCGAAGCGGCCATGCCTTGTGACGTGCTGATTGCCGCCGCGGCAGTAGCCGACTACCGCCCGGAAGTGGTAGCCCAGCACAAATTGAAGAAAGACCCCAGCAGTGGCGAAGGGATGCTCCTGCAAATGGTGCGCAACCCGGATATCCTCGCCACCATCGCCGGCCGCGAAGATCGCCCGTTCAGCGTGGGCTTCGCCGCCGAGACCGAGAACCTGCTCGAATACGCCTCGCGCAAGCTGCGCGACAAGAATCTCGACCTGATCGTCGCCAATGATGTGGCCAACCCCAGCATCGGCTTCAATAGTGAAGAGAACGCCATCACCGTGATCGACCGTGGGCTGCAGCAAACCAGCTTCGCCCAGACCAGCAAGGGCAAGATCGCCCGCCAATTGATCACCCTTATCGCCGAACGACTGAACAAGAACTGACCATGCACGCTCTGCAAGCCAAGATCCTCGACCCCCGCCTCGGCCAGGAATTTCCGCTGCCGCAATACGCCACACCCGGTTCCGCCGGCCTCGACCTGCGCGCCATGCTCAAGGAGGAGATCGTCCTCGAGCCAGGCCAGACCGTGCTGATTCCGACGGGGTTGTCGATCTACATCGGCGACCCTGGCCTGGCCGCGATGATCCTGCCGCGCTCGGGCCTCGGCCACAAACACGGCATCGTGCTCGGCAACCTGGTCGGCCTGATCGACTCGGATTACCAGGGCGAACTGATGGTCTCGTGCTGGAACCGTGGCCAGACGCCTTTCACCATCGCCATCGGCGAACGTATCGCCCAGTTGGTACTGGTACCGGTGGTGCAGGCCCACTTCGAGTTGGTCGAGCAGTTCGACGAGACTCAACGTGGCGCCGGCGGCTTCGGCCACTCCGGTAGCCACTGATTCATCCCCCACAGGACGACCCGCCGAGGAGCACCCACGTGAAACTCTTCAAGCGTACCGCCAAGGAAGCCAACGCGGCTGCCAGCCTGGTGCCGAGCAAGCCCAAGGGCAAGAAGGCTAACCCCTTGCAGGGCGCACTGCTACCCGGTCTGCTGGCCGCACTGATCGGTGGGGCCGCAGGCGCCGCGCTGCTGTGGTTTGCCGACAACAGCAGCAGCCAGGCACGCCAGACAGAGCTGGTGCAGGCCATGGGCAGTAGCCAGGCCTCTGCCGTGCAGCAGGTGCTCAAGCAATTACAAGCCGACAGCCTCGCCGCAGCACGCAACCCGGAGCTGTTGCAAGCACTGCAAAGCGGCGACAACCTGCGGGTCAGTGAAGTCGAGCGGCGCCTGGGCTACTGGGATGGCGTGATCGATGCCCATCTCAATCGCCGCGGCGAAGCGGTACAGAACACGTCCCGCATCGCGCCGATGAACTTCGCCGGCCTGGATATGCTGCGCCGCACTGAAAGCGGTCAGCAACCCGCTATCGAAGCCTATCGCGTGGGTGAGCGCTGGCTGGCATACAGTGCCGTGGCGCTGCGCCTGAGTGAGAACCAGCCGGCACAGGGTACGCTGCTGCTGGCTTTCGACCTGCAGCGACTGTTCGCAGCCGTGCCGGCGCTACCGCCAGAGTATGGCCAGGTGCAGCTGGTGCAGCAGTTCGCCAACACACCGCCGCAGATTCTGCTACAGCGCGGTCAGGCAGGCGATGCAGCCGCTGCGCAGACCTTCGCCACCGGCAACCCCTACTGGAAGATCAGCTTCGCCCCCGGCCCCGGCCTGGCTCAAGGCAGCATTTCTCCCGCGATGCTCGGCCTCGCGTTCCTGCTTGCATTGGGCGGCGCACTGATCGGCATGATCCTGGTGCAGGGCGCGCTGCAGCGGCGCGTCAATCTCGACGCCCAGCAACTCGGGCAAATGCTCAAAGAACTCTCCGCCGGTAAGAACGTCAAAGCCTTCAGCCTCAGCATGCCGGTTCTCGATGCACTGGCCCAAAGCCTGGCGCGATTGCCGCGCCGCAGTGGCCCTGAAGGCAGCAGTACCCCCGTTAAAGGAACAGCTGCGGCACCCGCCGCTCAGCCGGCAGCCGAGCTGGTCGACCCGCTGTTTCAGGACACCGATATCCTCGATATCGACATTCTCGATGAAGACCAGGATCTCCTGGGACTGGAGCAGAACCCCGCAATGAGCACTCGCCAAAGCGCCCCTAAACTTCCCGACGACATCTTCCGCGCCTACGACATCCGTGGGGTGGTGGGCGACACCCTGACCGCCGAATACGCCTACTGGATTGGCCGCGCCATCGGCTCGCAGAGCCTGGCCCAGGGCGAGCCCAAGGTCATCGTTGGCCGCGACGGCCGCCTCTCCGGCCCGGAACTGCTGCAACAACTGGTACAGGGCCTGCTCGACTGCGGCTGCGAAGTGACCGATATCGGCATGGTGCCGACCCCTGTGGTGTACTTCGCCGCCAACGTGCTGGAAGGCCGCTCGGCCGTCATGCTCACCGGCAGCCACAACCCGCCGGACTACAACGGCTTCAAGATCATCATCGCGGGCGACACCCTGGCCAACGAGCAGATCCTCGCGCTGAAGACCCGCCTGGACAACAACGACCTGGCCAGCGGCGTCGGCAGCGTGCAGCAGGTCGACGTCCTGCAACGCTACTTCAAGACCATCCGTGACGACATCGCCATGGCCAAGCCGCTGCGCGTGGTGGTCGACTGCGGTAACGGCGCCGCCGGCGTGATCGCCCCGCAACTGATCGAAGCCCTGGGCTGCAGCGTGATTCCGCTGTTCTGCGAAGTGGACGGCACCTTCCCCAACCACCACCCGGACCCGGGCAAACCGGAGAACCTGGTCGATCTGATCGCCCGCGTCAAAGCGGAGAACGCCGACCTGGGCCTGGCGTTCGACGGTGACGGAGACCGTGTCGGCGTGGTGACCAACACCGGCAATATCGTCTACCCGGATCGCCTGCTGATGCTGTTTGCCAAGGACGTGGTCTCGCGCAACCCCGGCGCCGACATCATCTTCGACGTCAAATGCACCCGTCGCCTGACCCCGCTGATCAGCGGCTACGGCGGTCGCCCGGTGATGTGGAAGACCGGCCACTCGCTGATCAAGAAGAAAATGAAGGAAACCGGTGCCCTGCTGGCCGGCGAGATGAGCGGTCACATCTTCTTCAAGGAGCGCTGGTACGGTTTCGATGACGGCATCTACAGTGCTGCCCGTCTGCTGGAAATCCTCAGCCTCGAAAAACGCAACGCCGAGCAGGTGTTCAGCGCCTTCCCCAGCGACATTTCAACGCCGGAAATCAACATCAAGGTCACCGAGCAGACCAAGTTCGGCATGATCGAACGCCTGCAGCGTGAAGGCCAGTGGGGCGAAGCGAACATCACCAGCATCGATGGCGTGCGCGTCGACTATCCCAAGGGTTGGGGTCTGATTCGTGCGTCCAACACCACACCGGTGCTGGTGCTGCGCTTCGAAGCCGACACCCAGGAAGAGCTGGAGCGTATCCAGGATGTGTTCCGTGTTCAGCTGCTAAAGGTCGCCCCCGACCTGCAACTGCCCTTTTGACCGATTTGTTCCAGGAGCCCATGCATGACCCTCGAGCGTGACGCCGCTGCCCAGGTTGCCAAGGTACTGTCCGAAGCCCTGCCCTATATCCGCCGCTTCGTCGGCAAGACCCTGGTGATCAAGTACGGCGGCAACGCCATGGAAAGCGAGGAGCTCAAGCAGGGCTTCGCCCGCGACATCGTGCTGATGAAAGCCGTCGGCATCAACCCGGTGGTGGTGCACGGTGGCGGCCCGCAAATTGGCGACCTGCTCAAGCGACTGTCCATCGAGAGCCACTTCATCGACGGCATGCGCGTCACCGATACCGCCACCATGGACGTGGTGGAAATGGTGCTCGGCGGCCAGGTCAACAAGAGCATCGTCAACCTGATCAACCAGCATGGCGGCAGCGCTATCGGCCTGACCGGTAAGGATGCCGGCCTGATCCGCGCCAAGAAGCTCACGGTCAGCCGCCAGACGCCAGAGATGACCCAGCCGGAAATCATCGACATCGGCCATGTCGGCGAGGTCACCGGGGTCAACACTGACCTGCTGAACATGCTGGTCAAGGGCGACTTCATCCCGGTCATCGCGCCCATCGGTGTCGGCCCGGGCGGTGAGTCCTACAACATCAACGCCGACCTGGTCGCTGGCAAGGTGGCTGAGGCGCTGAAGGCCGAGAAACTGATGCTGCTGACCAACATCGCCGGCCTGATGAACAAGCAGGGCGAGGTGCTCACCGGCCTCACTACCGAGCAGGTCAACGATCTGATTGCCGACGGCACCATCTACGGCGGCATGCTGCCGAAGATCAAATGCGCCCTGGAAGCGGTGCAGGGTGGCGTGACCAGTTCGCACATCATCGATGGCCGTGTACCCAATGCAGTGTTGCTGGAGATCTTCACCGATATCGGCAATGGCACCATGATCAGCAACCGCAAACGCCCTTAAAAAGCGGCCGCTACGCGGCCTTCTGATGACCCTCTCCCTCCGGGAGAGGGTGCCCGCAGGGCGGGTGAGGGCAAAGCGACCACCCCAGAGCCTCCAAAAGCCCTAAGGCTTTTTCTGCGGCTCGCCAAACAACTCGGCCAGGCGCGCACGATCAGCGGCAAAACCCGCCTCGGCCTGGGTGCGCGTCTCCTTGTAACGGGCGATATCACGCTGCAGGCGCCGCTGCTCTTCCTTGAGGTTGTTGATCTGCGCCAGCAAATGCTCCGGTACCTGGCGCCCGGCACGCTCATGGTCGGCAGCCTGGCTCTGCAAGTTGGCCTGCTGAGTACGCACCGACTGCAGATTGCCACGCGCGACGCTGGTGACACTGTCGAGTTCGGCCAGCTTGCGCTCACGGGCACGGTCAACATCATCGAGATTGGTGTACAGACGCAGCAACTGGGCATCGCTGCTGGCGCGCGCCTTGTCCGCCTGCATGCGTGCAAACTCTTCAGGCGTCGGGGCCGGCGGGATCACGCGCAGCACCCGCCCCTGATCATTGAGCACCTCGTAACCCTTGCCGATGAACTCCGGCGGCACACCCTGGCGACTGAGCACCGTCACACCCTTGTCATCGACATAGCGATACAGCTCGGCAGCCACACCAGACAGCGGCAGTAGCAGGCTACAGAGCAGCGTACAGCGGGTCAGGAGCGGTGCAGGCATAAGACGACCTTGTGCTAGGGCTAGATTCCGTACTCGGCGCGATAGGCTTCGACAGCCGGCAGATATTGCTTCAGTTCAGCATCCCCTGCCAGATATTCCAATACCTGTTCGAGTGACACGATACTCACTACGGGCATGCCGAAGTCGCGCTCGACTTCCTGAATGGCGGAAAGCTCGCCCTGACCACGCTCCTGGCGGTTCAGCGCGATCAACGTGCCGGCAGCCTGCGCGCCCTGGCCTTGGATGATCTGCATCACCTCACGAATCGCGGTGCCGGCGGTGATCACGTCATCGACGATCAGCACCCGACCCTTGAGTGGCGCACCGACCAGGGTGCCGCCCTCGCCATGGTCCTTGGCTTCCTTGCGGTTGAAGCACCAGGGCAGATCGCGCTGATGATGCTCGGCCAGCGCCACTGCAGTGGTCGCCGCCAGCGGAATACCCTTGTAGGCCGGGCCGAACAGCACGTCGAAGTCGATACCGCTGTCAACGATTGCCGCCGCGTAAAAACGCCCCAGCTGAGCCAGCGCCAGACCGCTGTCGAACAGGCCGGCATTGAAGAAATAAGGGCTGGTACGCCCGGACTTGAGGGTGAACTGACCGAAACGCAGAACACCGCGTTCGATGGCAAAGCGAATGAAATCGCGCTGGTACGCTTGCATGAAAAGTCCCGGACGGCACGGATTTAGCTAAATGAGGTGAGCTCGGGTATCATACACGCACGTGTTTTTGGGGGCCATTTATGCGGATCATCAGTGTGAACGTGAATGGTATTCAGGCTGCGGCCGAGCGAGGTCTGCTCAGCTGGCTGCAAGCCCAGAATGCCGACGTGATCTGCCTGCAAGACACCCGTGCCTCCGCCTTTGAAATGGACGACCAAGCCTTCCAACTGGATGGTTATTTCCTCTATGCATGCGACGGTGAAGTGCCCAGCCAAGGTGGCGTGGCGCTCTACTCGCGATTGCAACCCAAGGCGGTGATCAGCGGCCTCGGCTTCGAGATGGCCGATCGCTACGGGCGCTACCTGCAGGCCGATTTCGACAAGGTAAGTATCGCCACCCTGCTCCTGCCAAGCGGGCGGGACGGTGACGAGAGCTTGAATCAGAAATTCAAGTTCATGGACGACTTCACCCATTATCTGGACAAGCAACGCCGCAAGCGTCGCGAGTACATCTACTGCGGCTCGCTGCATGTAGCGCACCAGAAGCTGGACGTGAAGAACTGGCGCGACTGCCAGCAATCACCAGGTTTCCTGGCGCCCGAGCGCGCCTGGATGGATGAGGTGGTCGGCAATATGGGTTATGTCGACGCCCTGCGCGAAGTCAGCCGCGAAGGCGACCAGTTCAGCTGGTGGCCGGATAACGAGCAGGCGGAAATGCTCAACCTGGGCTACCGCTTCGACTACCAGCTGCTCACTCCGGGCATGCGCCGTAGTGTGCGCAGCGCACGCCTGCCACGTCAGCCGCGCTTCTCCCAGCATGCGCCGCTGATCGTCGATTACGACTGGATTCTCAGCATCTGATCGACAGGTAAGAGTCATGAAAAAGCCGGCTGATCGCCGGCTTTTTGTTGCACGCAGGTTTACTTCACCAAACGCCAACTGAAGGGGTAGTGATAAGGTTGCCCTTCATTGGCCTTGATACCCGCGATGATGGTCAACACCAGCGCCGCCAGGCCCAACAGCATCAGCAGCGGGAAGCCGATCACCACCACCATCAGAATGAAACAGACCACTGCGGCCAGCGCTACGCTGATCTGGAAGTTCAGCGCTTCCTTGCCCTGGGCATCGACGAAGGGGTCGAGGTCTTTCTTGATCTGCCAGATGATCAGCGGGCCAAGCAGATTGCCGAAGGGGAACACCAGGCCGAGAAACGCGGCAAAGTGGCAGAACATGGCCCACTGACGCGCTTCCTGACTGGGCGTCGGAACCGGGTTTTGCATATCGTCGTTCATACGGGTGCTCCTTGCTCGGCTAAAGATTTCAGTCGACCAGAGCGGCCTTCTGCAGTTCAAAGATCTCGTTCATGCCCTTCTGTGCCAGTGCCAGCATGGCGTTGAATTCGTCAGGCTGGAACGGCGCGCCTTCGGCAGTACCCTGCACTTCGATGAAGCCGCCGGCGTTGGTCATCACCACGTTGAGGTCGGTCTCGGCGGCGGAGTCTTCCAGGTAATCCAGATCCAGCACCGGCTCGCCCTGGTAGATACCGACCGACACCGCAGCGATCATCTGCTTGAGCGGATCGCCCTTGAGCGCGCCACGCTTCTTCAGCACTTTCAGCGCATCGATCAGCGCCACCATGGAGCCAGTGATCGAAGCGGTACGGGTGCCACCGTCAGCCTGGATCACATCGCAATCGACGTACAGGGTGTTCTCGCCCAGCTTGGTCATATCCAGTGCCGCGCGCAGCGAGCGACCGATCAGGCGCTGGATTTCCAGGGTGCGGCCACCCTGCTTGCCACGGCTGGCTTCACGCTGGTTACGCTCGCCGGTGGCGCGCGGCAGCATGCCGTATTCGGCGGTCAGCCAACCCTGGCCCTGGCCTTTGAGGAAACGCGGTACGCCCGACTCGACGCTGACGGTGCAGATCACCTTGGTGTCGCCGAACTCCACCAGCACCGCCCCCTCGGCGTGCTTGGTGTAGTTGCGGGTGATACGAATCGAGCGCAACTGATCGGCGGCGCGGCCACTGGGACGTTTCATCGAGCGATACCTACTTCATTAAGTGAAAACAGCACGCATTATAGGGGCGGTCGAGCACGGCGACACGCCGAATTGGTATCGGCAGACGGCAGGCCTGATCGCCTGCACATGAAATGGGTAGGCGCCGTGAGCTACAATCCTGCGCTTTTCGAGCCAACTTCCACGAGGTATCCCATGGTTCACAGCATGACGGCCTTTGCCCGCAATGAGCAGGCAACCGCTCACGGCACACTGAGCTGGGAGCTGCGCTCGGTCAACCACCGCTACCTCGAGCCGCACCTACGCCTGCCGGAAGCCTTCCGCGACCTCGAAGGTGCGGTACGCGAAGCCCTGCGCCAGGGTCTGTCACGCGGCAAGGTGGAATGCACCCTGCGCTTCGCCGAAGAAAGTGCCGGTAAACAACTGCAGGTCGACAACGAGCGGGCTCGCCAACTGATCGCCGCCGCCGAACAGGTCGCCGCGCTGATTCAGCAACCGGCCCCGCTCAACCCGCTGGAAGTGCTGGCCTGGCCCGGCGTGCTGGTGGCCGACTCGGCCGACCCGCAGGCGCTGAACACTGCAGCTTTGAAGCTCTTCGACCAGGCGCTGGGCGAACTCAAGGCAGGCCGTGCTCGAGAAGGCGCCGAGCTGGCCAAGCTGCTCAACGAGCGCCTCGACAACATCCTCGACGAAGTCGCTGCACTGCGCGAACTGGTGCCGCAGATGCTTGCCGGGCAACGTACCAAGATCGAAACCCGCTTCGCCGAGATGCAGGCCGAGCTCGATCCGCAACGACTGGAGCAGGAGCTGGTGCTGCTGGCGCAGAAGAGCGACGTGGCCGAGGAGCTGGATCGCCTCAGCACTCATGTCAGCGAAGTCCGTCGTGTGCTCAAGGCCGGCGGTGCTGCCGGGCGGCGCCTGGACTTCCTCATGCAGGAGCTCAACCGCGAGGCCAACACCCTCGGCTCCAAGGCCTTCGACCCGCGTAGTACACAAGCGGCAGTCAATTTGAAGGTGCTCATCGAACAGATGCGTGAGCAAGTACAGAACATCGAGTGAAAACTGCTGCGCTAGGCTATACCGCGTATAAATCAGGTTCGAAATGCTCATTTACAGTCGTAAACTCCGCTTTCTCACCTGATTTCGCCTTGTCTAGCCGTCGCTCGCTACGTTTTCAAGACCACCAAGATTTGCTCAGGAAGCTCTAATGGCCACCACCGGCACCCTCTACATCGTTTCCGCTCCCTCCGGCGCCGGCAAGACCAGCCTGGTCAAAGCCCTGATCGACAGCGAGGCGCAGATTCGCGTCTCGGTATCGCATACCACCCGCGCCATGCGCCCAGGCGAGGTGGACGGGGTCAACTACCACTTCGTCGATCACGCGCAGTTCAACACCATGCTCGAACGCAGCGAATTCCTCGAGCACGCCCAGGTCTTCGACAACCTCTACGGCACCTCGCAGAAATGGGTCGAGCAGACCCTGAGCGAAGGCTTCGACCTGATCCTAGAGATCGACTGGCAGGGCGCACAGCAAGTACGCAAGCTGATGCCGCAGAGCAAATCTATCTTCATCCTGCCGCCGACCCAGGAAGCTTTGCGTCACCGCCTGACCAACCGCGGCCAGGACAGCGGCGAGATCATCGAACGGCGCATGCGTGAGGCCGTCAGCGAGATGAGCCACTACGTCGAATACGACTACCTGGTGATCAACGACGACTTCAATCACGCCCTGAGCGACCTGAAAGCCATCTTCCGCAGCAACCAGTTGTCGCAAACACAGCAACAGCAGCGCCATGCCGGGCTGCTCAGCGAACTGCTGGCATAAGAGCAGCCGCAAGCTTCGAGCCACAAGCTGCAAGTAAAAGCAAGGCCGATTTGGCTTCTACTTGTAGCTTGAAGCTTGCAGCTGCTTTACAATATCCAGTCCGCTCGCCCGCTCGGGCCAAGCTTATCCGCACAAGTTACGAGGAACACCATGGCTCGCGTTACCGTCGAAGATTGCTTGGACAACGTTGATAACCGCTTCGAACTGGTCATGCTCGCTACCAAGCGTTCGCGCCAGCTGGCCACCGGCGGCAAAGAGCCGAAAGTGGCTTGGGAAAACGACAAGCCCACCGTCGTGGCCCTGCGCGAAATCGCGGCTGGCCTGGTGGACTACGACGTGATCGCTCAGGACGACATCATCGAAGAAGAACCGCTGTTCGCTGCCTTCGAGGAAGAGGCCAACGAGCCTCTGTAAGTCGATGATGCCGGGTCGAAGTTGCGCGGCGGGTAGCCAAACCGGTCATGAGGGGAATACCCCATGGCTGGTATAGACGCTCTCGCCGACCGACTTTCGGCCTACCTCGGCCATGACCAGGTCAACCTGGTTCGCCGAGCCTACTTCTACGCCGAACAGGCGCACGATGGCCAACGCCGCCGCAGTGGCGAAGCCTACGTGACCCATCCGCTGGCCGTGGCCAGCATCCTCGCCGACATGCACATGGATCATCAGAGCCTGATGGCCGCCATGCTGCACGACGTGATCGAAGACACCGGCATCGCCAAGGAAGCGCTCAACGCGCAGTTCGGCGAGACCGTGGCCGAACTGGTCGACGGGGTCAGCAAACTGACCCAGATGAACTTCGAGACCAAGGCCGAGGCGCAGGCCGAGAACTTCCAGAAGATGGCCATGGCCATGGCCCGCGACATCCGCGTGATTCTGGTCAAGCTCGCCGACCGCCTGCACAACATGCGCACCCTCGATGCCATGCCGCACGAGAAGAGCCGGCGCATCGCCAAGGAAACCCTGGAAATCTACGCGCCCATCGCCAACCGGCTGGGCATGCACAACATGCGCGTGGAGTTCGAAGACCTGGGCTTCAAGGCCATGCACCCGATGCGCTCCGAGCGCATTCGCGCCGCCGTGCGCCGCGCTCGGGGCAACCGCAAGGAAATCGTCGCCAAGATCGAGGAATCGATCCAGATGTGCCTGCAGCGCGAAGGCATGGAAGGCGAGGTGATCGGCCGCGAGAAGCACCTCTACAGCATCTACCAGAAGATGCGCGGCAAGCGTAAGGCGTTCAACGAGATCATGGACGTCTACGCCTTCCGTATCATCGTCGACAAGGTCGACACCTGCTACCGGGTGCTCGGCGCCGTGCACAACCTGTACAAGCCGCTGCCCGGCCGCTTCAAGGATTACATCGCGATTCCCAAGGCCAACGGCTATCAGTCGCTGCACACCACGCTGTTCGGCATGCACGGCGTGCCCATCGAGATCCAGATCCGCACCCGCGAGATGGAAGAGATGGCCAACAACGGCATCGCCGCGCACTGGCTGTACAAGTCCAGCGAGGACGAGGCCCCGAAGGGCAACCACGCCCGCGCACGCCAATGGGTCAAGGGCGTGCTGGAACTGCAGCAACGCGCCGGCAATTCGCTGGAATTCATCGAAAGCGTGAAGATCGACCTGTTCCCGGACGAGGTCTACGTGTTCTCGCCCAAGGGTCGCATCATGGAGCTGCCAAAAGGCTCCACCGCGGTCGACTTCGCCTACGCGGTGCACACGGACGTCGGCAACACCTGCATCGCCTGCCGCATCAACCGCCGCCTGGCCCCCCTTTCGCAGGCGCTGGAAAGCGGCTCGACGGTTGAGATCGTCACTGCACCGGGCGCGCGCCCGAACCCGGCCTGGCTCAACTTCGTGGTCACCGGCAAGGCGCGCACGCACATCCGCCACGCCCTCAAGCAGCAGCGCCGCTCCGAATCCATCAGCCTCGGCGAACGCCTGCTGAACAAGGTGCTGGCCAGCTTCGACACACACCTGGAGAAAATCTCCGCCGAGCGCGTGCAAGCCGTGCTGGGCGAGTACCGCCAGGAAGTCATCGAGGATCTGCTCGAAGACATCGGCCTGGGTAACCGCATGGCCTACGTGGTGGCCCGCCGCCTGCTGGCCGAAAGTGGCGACGACACCTTGCCGAACAGCGAAGGCCCACTGGCGATTCGCGGCACCGAAGGCCTGGTGATGAGCTATGCCAAGTGCTGCACGCCGATCCCGGGCGACCCCATCGTCGGTTACCTATCCGCCGGCAAGGGCATGGTGGTGCACATGGAGAGCTGCCGGAACATCGTCGATATCCGCCACAACCCGGAAAAATGCATCCAGCTCAACTGGGCCAAGGACATTACCGGCGAATTCAACGTCGAACTGCGCGTCGAGCTGGAGCACCAACGCGGCCTGATCGCGCTATTGGCCAGCAGCGTCAACGCTGCCGATGGCAACATCGAGAAGATCAGCATGGACGAACGCGATGGCCGCATCAGCGTCGTGCAGCTGGTGGTCAGCGTGCATGACCGCGTGCACCTGGCCCGCGTGATCAAGAAACTGCGCGCGCTCAAGGGCGTGATGCGTATCACCCGAGTGCGCGCCTGACACAATTTCCCTATTTCCAGCCTGTAGGCTGGGTGCTCGACCCAGCCAGTTCTCACAAGGAGCGATTCATGAGCAAGACCGTCATCACCAGCGACAAGGCCCCCGCCGCCATCGGCACTTACTCCCAGGCGATCAAGGCCGGCAACACCGTCTACATGTCCGGCCAGATTCCGCTGGACCCGGTGAGCATGGAGCTGGTCGAAGGCTTCGAAGCACAGACCGTGCAGGTGTTCGAGAACCTCAAAGCCGTAGCCGAAGCCGCCGGCGGTTCGTTCAAGGACATCGTCAAGCTGAACATCTTCCTCACCGACCTGTCGCATTTCGCCAAGGTCAACGAGATCATGGGTCGCTACTTCGAACAGCCTTACCCGGCTCGCGCCGCCATCGGCGTTGCTGCTCTGCCGCGCGGTGCCCAGGTGGAAATGGACGCCATTCTGGTCATCGAGTAAGTCGTTCGAGCGGGGCAGCAGGCCCCGCTCGCCCTTCCCCGGCATGGAGATCGCCATGCGTCTGCTTCCTCTGCTGCTATGCAGCGCCCTGCTCGGCGGCTGCGCCAGCACACCGAACAACGACCCGAGCGGTACCTGGATCAACCAGGCAGCCATCGATGCCGCCCGCGAAAGCGGTCGCCTGCGCGAAGCCCTGCTCGCCTACGGCCCCAACCTCGAATGGCAGATCAACCCCGAGCGGCAGCAGGCCAGCTACAGCAATGGCTTCGAGCTGGCCGAAGGCAGGCTGCTGGGCGCCGGAGAGGGGCGTTGGCAGGTGACCTTCTACGGTGATTACAACGAGCAGCTCGCCATGCAGAACGGCGAACTGGTGCAGATCGCCAGCGAATACTGGCCCGAGCAGCACTTCACCCGCGTTTCCGGCGAAACCAGCCCACTGGGCAGCAGCTTCGAACAGGCGCTGTACCGCGACTACCTGGGCGGCGACTGGCTGATCGAAGAGGGTTTGGGCCAAGGTGGCCTGGTGCGCTTCAACAGCGACGGACAGGTGCAGGGCCTGCCCGGCGCCGAACGTTTCGCCCTGTGTCTGGCGGGCGACTGCGCCGCCATGAGCGGCGAGCATGACAGCCTCTGGCTGCAGGCTGGCGACCAGGGTAGCCCCTGGCTATTCGTGCATGAAGGCAATCAGCTGCGCATCTTCGAAGCACAGAACCGCGCCCAGTTCGACGAGATGCCCGAGTACCAGCCCGGCCCACAACGCTGGTTGCTCAAACGCCGGTAGCCGGGTGCAATCCAGGGAAAACTGGATCGACCCTTCCCGGATTTCATCCGGGCTACCCTGCCAATGCCCCTTGCAGCAACCACAAGCCCAATAGCAGCAACAACGCCCCACAGCCGCGATCCAGCCAGCGCACGCGCTGCTGCAACCAGCCGCGCCAACGCGCCTGATCGAGCAGCCGCACCAGCGCCAGATCCCAGAACAGCACCACCAGAGTCATCCACAACATCGCCAGGCCCAGCCCCCATGCCGGCATCGCGGACTCGCGCAGTACCCCGAACAACCCGGCGTAGAACAGTGGCAATTTGGGATTGAGGCTACTGGCCAGAAGGCCCTGACGCACTCCCTTCCACACCCCGCCCAGCATTGGCTGATCGCCCTGTGGCAGTACGAGATCTCGCCGCGAGGCCAACGCCTGCAGGCCGATCCAGGCAAAATACAGCCCACCGACGACCTGCAGCCCACGCCACAGCCAACTGCCCTCGGCGGGCAACAATGCCAGGACGAACAGCACCAGCAGCATGCTCAGCAGGTTGGCCAGGGCGATGCCGCAGGCACAACCATCGGCCTGCCGCCGGCCCTTCGCCAGCGCAGTACGAATCAACAGAAAGAAGTCCGGCCCCGGCGACAACAAGGCCGCGAAATGAGTACCGGCAACCAGCAGAAACAACGCGAACATGGGACCTCCGTTTGGCGGAGGCAGTGTCGGCAACCAGCGGTATCGATGTATTGGAAAAAACTCAGTGTCCGCCGCAATGTGCAATTGCTGCCGAGCAAACCGGCGCAGTGATGGGCACAACCATGCAACCTGACGCTGCGCTCCGCAGAATCAGGCCTGCGCCACGGCGCGAAAACGTCCCGGAGTGACGCCGGTAAAACGGCGGAAGACGCCATTGAAATGCGCCTGATCATAAAATCCCAGGCCCAGCGCAACCTCAGCCAGAGCCTGGCCTTGCAACAGTCTGCGCTTGGCTTCACGTACCCGGCGCTGCAGCAGATAGGTGTGTGGCGGCACTCCATAGGCACGGCGGAACACGTCGATCAGATGGCGCGGGTGGCGCTGTACCAGAGCGGCCAACTGTTCCAGGCTGACGGCCTCGGCGTAGTGCGTTTCCAGGTAATCGCGCAGGTAAGCCGTCACCCCGCCGTCACGAAAGGCCGGACGGGCCTCGCGCAAGCCGCCATGGCGCACGAACACCAGCTCCAATAACGCCAACAGTTCACTCTCCAGCGCCAGCGCATCACCGCGCTCGAACTCGCCAGCCAGCTGCGCGAGGCTTGCCGCGACGCGACCGTCGTCATCCGGGTTGAGCGTGCTGAAGCCGTTGGGCAGCCGCTTGCGCCCGAGCAGGGCCGGCAGCCGTGACTCCTCGACATAGAGCATGCGATAGACCACGCGCGCAGACTCGGCATGCCCGGTATGTGGCTCCTCGGGGTTCATCAGCGACAGGGTGCCGGCAGGCAGCGCATAGCGCTGACCACGGCATTGGTAGCCACCGACACCCTGCACGATGGCACCGATGGCGAAAGCGTCATGACTGTGACGGCCGAACGCCTGCCCGGAGAAATCGGCGTGAAACAGCTCGACTCCCGGCAACCAGGGCTTGGCCAGCAGGCGGTTAGCGTCCATCTCAGCGCTCGGCGAGGATCGCCGCATAGCCCTCACGATAGCTGGGATACTGCGGCGCCCAACCCAAGGCGCGGGCGCGGGCATTGCTGCAACGCTTGCTGCCGGCGCGGCGCACGCGCTGCTCATCGCTCCAGTGACTGACCCCCAGTTGCCCACGCAGCCAACCTACCACCTCGTGCAGCGGCGCCGGTTCATCGTCGACACCCAGGTAGCAATCGGCCAGGGGCACGCCTGCGGCGTCCGCCTGCAATAGCGTGGCAAGCAGTCCCGATGCGTCGTCGACGTGAATGCGGTTGCCATACAGCGGCGGCGTCTCGCTGACGCGATATCCACCGCGCACCTGGCTCAACAACCATTCCCGACCGGGGCCATAAAGGCCTGTCAGACGCACCGTGGTCGCTGGCAACCCGCTGTCGAGGGCGACGCGTTCGGCCTCGCGCATGATCACCGCAGAAAAACTCGGGGCTTCGGCAGGAGAATCCTCGTCGATCCACTCGCCTTCCTGCTGCCCGTATACCCCGCTGCTGGAGGCGAACAGGATGCGCCGTGGTCGCTGGCCATGCTGCGCCAACCAACTCAGCACGCGGCTCAACCCTTCGACATAGGCGGCACGGTAGCCTGCCTCGTCGTGCTCGGTGGCTGCTGCGCAGTAAACCAGGTAATCCAGTTGCCCTTGCGGCCAAGCCGGCGGGCAGGCATCGGCGTGCAGATCGCCGGCCAGCGGTTCGATGGCGGCCGGCAGCGCGGCCACATTGCGACGCAAGCCCAGCACGCGCCAGCCTTGTTCGGCCATACGCAGGCCGAGGCGGGTACCAACGTCTCCACACCCGGCAATCAGCAGGCTGTTGCATCCCGACATGCTTTTCTCCATGACATTTATGCAAAGGCGCAGTTTAGCCCGGTTGGTTCATTCGTATGCAAAGGCTATGCTTGTCGGCAATTTAATGGATAAACACTATGACCCTCACCGAACTGCGGTACATCGTCACCCTCGCCCAGGAACAGCATTTCGGCCGCGCTGCCGAGCGCTGCCATGTCAGCCAGCCGACCCTGTCGGTGGGCGTGAAGAAGCTGGAGGACGAGCTGGGCGTGCTGATCTTCGAGCGCAGCAAAAGCGCCGTGCGCCTGACGCCGGTCGGTGAGGGCATCGTCACCCAGGCACAGAAGGTGCTGGAGCAGGCCCAGGGCATTCGCGAGCTGGCCCAGGCCGGCAAGAACCAGCTGACTGCGCCGCTCAAGATTGGCGCCATCTACACCGTCGGCCCCTATCTGTTCCCGCATCTGATTCCGCAGTTGCATCGGGTCGCCCCGGACATGCCGCTGTACATCGAGGAAAACTTCACCCATATCCTGCGCGACAAGCTGCGCACCGGTGAGCTCGACGCCATCATCATCGCTCTGCCGTTCCAGGAGGCCGATGTACTGACCAAGCCGCTGTACGACGAGCCCTTCTACGCCCTGCTGCCAGCCGGCCATCCCTGGGCGGAGCTGGAGACCATCGACACCAAGCTGCTCAACGACAAGAGCCTGCTGCTGCTCGGCGAGGGCCACTGCTTCCGCGACCAGGTGCTGGAAGCCTGTCCGACCCTGCGCAAGGGTGGCGACGACCACGGCAAGCACACCACGGTGGAATCCAGCTCGCTGGAAACCATCCGTCATATGGTCGCCTCCGGCCTTGGCGTATCGATCCTGCCGTTCTCGGCAGTCGACAGCCATCACTACGCGCCGGGCGTGATCGAAGTGCGTCCGCTCAGCGCGCCGGTGCCGTTCCGTACCGTGGCCATTGCCTGGCGCGCCAGCTTCCCGCGCCCCAACGCCATCGAGGTGCTGGCCGACTCCATCCGCCTCTGCTCGGTCGCCCGTAGCCCGCAGACCAAGGCAGTCTGAGGCAGGACGTGAGCGAACTGGCAGCGGTTTCCGTCACCGCGCTCAAGGGCGTGGGTGCGGCCCTGGCCGAGAAACTGGCCAAGGTCGGCCTGGAAAACCTGCAGGACGTGCTGTTCCACCTGCCGCTGCGCTACCAGGATCGCACCCGCATCACCCCCATCGGCGCGCTGCGACCGGGCCAGGACGCTGTGGTCGAGGGCATCGTCGCCGGTGCGGACGTGGTCATGGGCCGGCGGCGCAGCCTGCTGGTGCGCCTGCAGGACGGCAGCGGCACGCTGAGCCTGCGCTTCTTCCACTTCAGCCAGGCGCAGAAGGACGGCCTCAAGCGCGGCACTGCCCTGCGCTGCTATGGCGAAGTTCGTCCCGGTGCTACGGGCCTGGAGATCTACCACCCGGAATACCGCGCGCAGAGCGGCGACGAGCCGGCCCCGGTAGAGCAGAGCCTGACGCCCATCTACCCAACCACCGAAGGTTTGACCCAACAGCGCCTGCGCCAGCTCAGCCAGCAGGCACTGGCGCGCCTCGGCCCACGCAGCCTGCCGGACTGGCTGCCTGACGAGCTGGCACGCGACTATCGCCTGGCGCCACTGGACGAGGCCATCCGCTACCTGCACCGCCCGCCACCGGACGCCGACGTCGAAGAGCTCGCCGAGGGTCGCCACTGGGCCCAGCATCGCCTGGCCTTCGAAGAGCTGCTGACGCATCAGTTGTCCCTGCAGCGCCTGCGTGAACAGGTGCGCGCCCAGCAGGCGCCGGCCCTGCCGCCGGCCAAGAAGCTGCCACAGCAATACCTCGCCAACCTCGGCTTCGCCCCGACTGGCGCGCAGCAGCGTGTGGGCGCCGAGATCGCCTACGACCTGGCGCAAAGCGAGCCCATGCTGCGCCTGGTGCAGGGCGACGTAGGCGCCGGCAAGACGGTGGTTGCCGCCCTTGCCGCCCTGCAGGCGCTGGAGGCCGGTTATCAGGTGGCGCTGATGGCGCCGACCGAGATCCTCGCCGAACAGCACTTTCTCAACTTCAGCAAATGGCTGGCACCGCTTGGCCTGGACGTCGCCTGGCTGGCCGGCAAGCTCAAGGGCAAGGCTCGCGCTAGCGCGCTGGAACAGATTGCCGGCGGCTGCCCGATGGTGGTCGGCACCCACGCCCTGTTCCAGGACGAAGTGACGTTCAAGCGCCTGGCCCTGGTGATCATCGACGAGCAGCACCGTTTCGGCGTGCAGCAACGCCTGGCCCTGCGCCAGAAAGGCATCGACGGTCGCCTCAGCCCGCACCAGTTGATCATGACTGCCACGCCTATCCCGCGCACCCTGGCGATGAGCGCCTACGCCGATCTGGATACCTCGATCCTCGACGAGCTGCCGCCAGGGCGCACGCCGGTCAACACCTTGGTGATCGCCGACAGCCGCCGCGATGAGGTGGTCGAGCGCGTACGCAATGCCTGCCAGCAGGGACGCCAGGCCTACTGGGTCTGCACCCTGATCGAAGAATCCGAAGAGCTCACCTGCCAGGCCGCCGAAACCAGCTTCGAGGAGCTGTCCGCGGCACTGGGCGAGCTGCGCGTCGGGCTGATCCACGGGCGCATGAAACCGGCCGAAAAAGCCGCAGTGATGGATGAGTTCAAGCAGGGCAAGTTGCAACTGCTGGTGGCCACCACGGTGATCGAGGTCGGCGTCGACGTGCCCAATGCCAGCCTGATGATCATCGAGAACCCCGAGCGCCTGGGCCTGGCGCAGTTGCACCAGTTGCGCGGCCGGGTCGGACGTGGCAGCGCCGCCAGCCATTGCGTGCTGCTCTACCATGCGCCACTGTCGCAACTCGGGCGCGAACGTCTGGCGATCATGCGCGAGACCACCGACGGTTTCGTCATCGCCGAGAAGGACCTCGAACTCAGGGGGCCAGGGGAAATGCTCGGTACCCGGCAGACCGGTCTGCTGCAATTCAAGGTCGCCGACCTGATGCGTGATGCCGACCTGCTGCCCGCCGTGCGCGATGCTGCGCAGGCACTATTGGAACATTGGCCGCAACATGTGGCTCCATTGTTGGAGCGCTGGTTGCGTCACGGCCAGCAATACGGTCAAGTGTGAACCTGTTCACAGGACAACCGTCGCCACGAACCTTTGCGCAAATCCTCGCTGGTTATACTCCGGGGCACATGCGCCAACGCTGGATATCGATATGACTGAAGCTGCCCTCGCCGCCAACGCCACTGTGCAAGCGCCCGCCGTGATCGTGCAACTGCTGGAGAAACTCGCCGTCCCCTATCAGGTACGCGCGGAGCGCCCGGGTCAGCCAAGCGAGGCGCGCCTGCAGGCCGTGCTGGTGGACGATGCCATCGGCGCCCTGCTGGTGCTCTATCCGCGCAGCCACATGCTCGATCTGTCGCGCCTGGCCGAACTGACTGGGCGCCAGCTCACGGCGGTCAAGCCGGAGCGCCTGGAGCGCATGCTCGGCAAGCACAACCTGGCCGCCCTGCCCGGTTTGCCGCCGCTGACCAGTTCGCCCTGCCTCTACGAAGAACGCCTGCTGCAGGTGCCCAGTCTGCTGATCGAGTCCGGCCAGCCTGGTGTGTTGCTGGAAATCCCCACCGAAGCCTTCAAAGCGCTGCTGAGCAAGGCCAGCGCGGCGCGTTTCGGCGAGCCGGTCAGTGCGATCAAACCGAACCTCGATCGCCCGCATGATGACCGCGCAGAAATCACCCAAGCCGTGCAGGCCTTTACCGCACGCCGCATCCAGCAGCGCCTGGAAGAAACCATCGAGATTCCGCCGCTGCCGGAAACCGCGCAGAAGATCATCAAGCTGCGTGTCGACCCTAACGCCACCGTGGATGACATCACCGGTGTGGTCGAGACCGATCCCGCGCTGGCCGCCCAGGTGGTCAGTTGGGCCGCCTCGCCCTATTACGCCGCGCCCGGCAAGATCCGCTCGGTGGAAGATGCAATCGTCCGTGTACTGGGCTTCGATCTGGTGATCAACCTGGCTCTCGGCCTGGCGCTGGGCAAGACCCTCAGCCTGCCCAAGGATCAGCCGCAGCACGCCACGCCCTACTGGCAGCAAGCGATCTACACCGCTGCAGTGATCGAGGGCCTGACCCGCGCCATGCCTCGCGCGCAGCGCCCGGAAGCCGGCCTGACCTACCTGGCCGGGCTGCTGCACAACTTCGGTTATCTGGTCCTGGCACACGTGTTTCCACCGCACTTCTCGCTAATCTGCCGTCATCTGGAGGTCAACCCGCACCTGCCTACCGGACATATCGAGCAGCACCTGCTGGGCATCACCCGCGAGCAGATCGGTGCCTGGCTGATGCGCCACTGGGATATGCCGGAAGAGCTGTCCAGCGCCCTGCGCTTTCAGCACGATCCGTCCTACGCCGGCGACAGCGCGGCCTTCCCCAACCTGGTGTGCCTGGCGGTCAGTCTGCTGCGCAACCGGGGTATCGGTGCCGGCCCGCAGAACGAGATTCCTGATGAGCTGTTCGACGCCCTGGGGCTGACCCGGGAAAAAGCCGAGGACGCTGTGAGCAAGGTGCTGAGCGCCGAGGTCGCCTTGCGTGAACTGGCAGCGCAGTTCCAGCAGCCGCACTGAGCTGCTGCGGCTCAGGTTCCCACACCCTGCCCCTGAGGCCCTGCCTACCGTCTTGCGTAGTTACTCACGAGCGGTGGAGTGCTGGCGGCCGGCGTTCCGGGCCGCCCTAAGGCTTACCTGCCGTCTTGCGTAACTGCTCACGGCGCTCGGCGAACAGCTGCGGAACCACTTCCAGGCTGATGGCGAGCAGTTGACTGACGCTGGAATGCTCGTAGAGCGCCGCATACTCGGCGAGTTGATCGCTGGGCATCTGCCGGTAGGCATAGAACATGAAGGTTTCCACCGCCTGCTCGCTGGACTGGCGAATGGCGTTCGCTTGGGTCTGCGTCTGCGCCTGCAGTTCGGCCTCGCTGAGGTTCTCGCCCCGCGCCCTTAGCGCCAACAATGCCTGGGTCTTGCCGACTTCGTAACGTAGCAGGCTGGCCAGCTCGGTCGTACGGGCGGCAGCATCGAGACGCTTTACCAGATCAAGGCGCGCGCCTCGTGGCGGCTGCTCCTGCAGGCGCTGGCGGTATTCAGCCAAGCCTTCAGGTTGCTCACCGACCGCACGCTCAGCGGCAGTGAAGCGCTGCGCCAGCGGGCTATCGAGACGTTCGCGAGCCTGTTCGCCCTGCACCGCATCGAAGCGAGCAGCGACGCGCCTGGCCAGGTCCAGACAAAAGACCTCGCCAGCGAACAACTGCGCGAGGCGCTTCTGCTCGGCTTCATCCTGGCCGCGCTGCAGCAACGGCGCACTCTGTTCGCACAGCAGATGGATACCGGCGAGTTCGAACAGGGGCAACAGCACTTTGGCAGACGCCGACTCGGCCCGCGCCGTGGTGGCGGCCAGCAACAGCAGGGGTAACAGGAAAAGACGCATGGTCAGGTTTTCCACAGTAACGTGCCTGGAAGCCTAACCAAAGCGCAGCGTCGCGGCCAGCCGCGACGCACATCAGTGCCGATCAGGCGGCCTTTTTTGGCGCCTCGGCCTTCTTCTTCGGCATCAGGTACTTGGTCAGACCCTGGAACCACATCACCAGCGCCGGATTGCCCTGGATCTGGATGTCCTTGTTCTGGATGCCCTGCATGAAGGCCAGCTGCTTGTTCTTCGCGGTCATGGTTTCGAAGCCGTAGGCGGCGTCCTTAAAGCCAATGGCGAATGCCGGGTCCTTGGCAGTGCCGCGCTTGCTGGTCACGCGCTGATCGGCCACGGTGAAGTGGCGGGCCACCTTGCCGTCGAGAGTATGCAGCTGGAAGACCATATCGCGACCTTCGAGCTGCTGGCGGAACGCCGGATTTTCACGACTGGCCTTGGCCATCAGGCGGCCCAGCATCCACAGGAGAAAACGGAATTTCATGCACAGGGCCTCGTGATCGAAGATGATGGCCGCGCATTGTAGTGGTTTTCTTGCAGGACTACAGCCTGTCCAAAGCATGGTCGTCGAGCCAGGAAGGTAGGGTACGCCGTGCGCACCGCAAGATACCGCGAATCAGGTGCACACGGTCTCTACAGTAAGTGAGCAGGCTTGATGAAGCGAGGAGGAACCCGGAGCCGAGCGGCTCCGGGTAACGGGCTCAGTTGACCGCATCCTTCAGGGATTTGCCTGGTTTGAAGGCGACGGTGTTGCTGGCCTTGATCTTCACCGGCTGACCGGTTTGCGGATTCTTGCCAGTACGGGCGCCACGGTGGCGTTGGACGAAAGTACCGAAGCCAACCAGGGTCACACTGTCCTTGCGGTTCAGTGCACCGGTGATTTCTTCCAGTACGGCGTTGAGTACACGATTGGCCTGATCCTTGGTCAGATCAGCCTTTTCGGCGATGGCGGCGGCGAGTTCCGGTTTACGCATAGATGCCTCTTTGACGGTTTTTTGTTGTTGTGTCCGTGCTGTCCTTCCAGAACAGCGCCCAAGGCGCCGCAACAGCTCTGCGCTGCGGCAGACCCCTGGGAGAATGGCATGCCGCATCGCACTGCGCCAGTCTCGCCCGCCACTTTAACCAGGCAATTTCGTGGCGTATCCGACAGAACGGCAGGTAATCACGCCAGCAGCGCCGGTAGCTCCTTGTTCAGTGCCAGTTTCTCCTGCACGGCAGCGCCGGTCAGCGCATAACCGAGCAGTGCTCCGGAAGCCTCGCGGCAGAGCGCCTTGATGTCGCTGCCGCTGCCTTCGACCGTCCATTCGCCCTGACTGCCACGCGGTGGCGGCGAGACCACCAGCGGGCATACCGGCGTCTTTACCGTCACCGGCATCGGCCCATAGCTGACCGCCGTCGGCTCACCGGCCAGGGTCTTGGCCAGCGCCCGAGCACAGGCCATCAGCGGCATGACGTAGAGCAGCTTGAGGCCATCGACCTCGGCACAGTCACCCAGGGCGTAGATATTGGCGTGCGAGGTACGCAGTTGGCGGTCGACCATCACCCCACGATTGACGTCGAGCCCGGCCGCTGCGGCAAGCGCGATACGCGGACGCAGGCCGACTGCAGAGACCACCGCATCACAGTGGATCAGGCTGCCATCGGACAGCGACGCCTGCAGCGCATCGCCCTGGCGGTCGAGGCTGGCCAGCACCGGGCCAAGATGAAAACGTACGCCCAGACCTTCCAGGCCGGCTTGTACCGCAGAGGCCGCTGCCGGATGCAGCAGGCCTGGCATCACCTGCTCGCAGGGCGCCAGCAACTCGACCTCGTAACCGCCTGCACTGAGGTCGTTGGCGAACTCGCAGCCAATCAGGCCGGCGCCGAGGATCAATACCCGACGTTTTCCGGCCACGGCTCGGCGAAAGCGCGCGTAGTCTTCCAGGTCATTGATCGGAAATAGCGCATCCTGGGCATCGCCCTCTACCGGTACGCGAATCGGCTCGGCGCCCCATGCCAGTACCAGGTCGCGGTATGGCACAGCTTCCTCACCAATCCACAAGCGCTTGTGGCCGGGGTCGATTCCGGTGATGCAGGTATGGGTGCGAATTTCCGCATTGAGCTGCTCGGCCATGGCGCCCGCCTCGGCCATGGCCAGGCCGTCGGCATCCTTGTTCTTGCCGAAGCCGGTGGACAGCATCGGTTTGGAATAGGAGCGGCCGTCGTCAGCGGTGATCAGCAGCAGAGGCGTCTGCGTATCGAGCTTGCGCCATTCCTTGGCCAGGTTGTAACCGGCCAGGCCGGTGCCGACGATGACGACTGGTGCACTCATGCTGTGATTCCTCGCGACACAAACGAGACGACGGCCCGCTGGCCGTCATCATTGATTCAGAAGGTTCAGGTGCGCTCGATCCAGTCGAAGTCGACCCTGGCCATACCCGATCCGGAAAGCGCCAACTGACTGACACCTGTTCTCGGGGAGGTGACGGAGTCACACCCTACTGGATCGGGCAGCAGCTGGCCAGATGCGACCGGGCAGGCCAGCCAGAGGTTGGGTAGAGCGACGAACTCATGTTCGCCTGCGCCCACCGAGAGCCTGTAACGGTTGTGCGAACGGTGACTCCGAGAGTCAAGTGAGGTCAGTGATCGAGCCTGCATGGACTTGCCAGACGCAGGAGAGATCAATCCAGCTTGACCACTTTAGCCAGAACCACCTTGGGCCCCTTCATCTTCTTGACGATGATGCGCAGGCCGTCGGTTTCCAGCACTTCCTCTTCGTCAGGCATGCGCTTGAGGGTTTCGTAGATCAACCCGGCGAGGGTCTCGGCCTCTATGTGGTCGAGATCGACGCCGAGCAGGCGCTCGACCTTGGCCAGCGGCGTGTCGCCGCGCACCAGCAGCTTGCCCGGCTGATAGGCGAGGATGCCGCGCTCAGTCTTGCGGTGTTCGTCCTGAATATCGCCGACCAGGGCCTCGAGCACGTCTTCCATGGTCAAGTAGCCGATCACCTTGCCGTCGGCCTCTTCGACCAGGGCGAAGTGCGCGCCACCCTGGCGGAACTGCTCGAGCAACTGCGACAGTGGCATATGCCGATTGACCCGCTCGAGTGGATGCATCAGATCCGCCAGTTTCAGTGCCGATGGCAACATCTCCAGCAGCGACAGGTGCAGCAGCAGATCCTTGATGTGCAGCACGCCGACGAACTCGCCCTTGCTCTCGTCGAAGATCGGGTAGCGGCTGTACTTGTGGCGGCGGAAGGTGGTGAACACCTGATCCAGACTGGCGTTGAGTTCCAGGAAGACCAGATCCTCACGCGAGTTGGCCCAGTCCACCACCTCCAGCTCGCCCAGTTCGACCGCCGACGCCAGCACACGCAGGTCCTGGTCGTTGTCACTGGTGGCGCGGCTGGAGTGCAGGATCAGCTTGAGCTCTTCACGGCTGTAATGGTGCTCGTGGTGCGGCCCCGGCTCGCCTTGCCCGGCGATGCGCAGGATGGCGTTGGCACTGGCGTTGAGTACGAAGATCGCCGGGTACATCAGCCAGTAGAAGGCGTATAGCGGCGCGGCCGTCCACAGCGACAGCAGCTCGGGCTTGCGAATTGCCCAGGACTTGGGCGCCAGCTCGCCGATGACGATATGCAGGTAGGAAATGATCGAGAACGCGGCGAAGAAGGCGATGCCGTGAATCAGCTTGGGTGACTCCACGCCAACCGCCACCAGCAGCGGGGTAAGCAGCTCGGCGAAGGCCGGCTCACCGACCCAGCCAAGACCCAGCGACGCCAGGGTGATGCCCAGCTGACAGGCTGACAGATAGGCATCCATCTGGTTGTGCACGGTGCGCAGAATATGTCCGCGCCAGCCATGGGCCTCGGCCAGGGCATCGACCTTGGTCGCGCGCAGGCGCACGATGGCGAACTCGGCGGCGACGAAGAAACCGTTGAGCAGGACCAGAAACAGGGCGAACAGCATGAGGCCGAAGTCGGCGAGGTAAGCAGAAGCGGGGAGACTCGTGGAGGGGTCCATGAAGGTTCGGGTTGGCCAATGATCGCTAGAGGTTGGAGCTTCGCCGCATCGAATGCAAGCACTCAGCGCGCACGCTGCACTACCTGTGCCGGGGCAAAATGGCAGGTGAAAGTACTGCCCTTGCCAGGAACGCTGCTGATCTCCAGGTTGCCACGGTGACGCAGCAGTACATGTTTGACGATGGCCAGGCCCAGCCCGGTGCCACCCGTGTTGCTGGCGCGGCTCGAATCGACGCGATAAAAGCGCTCGGTAAGCCGCGGCAAGTGCTTGGTCTCGATGCCCATGCCGGTATCGCTGACCGACAGGTGCGCCCCCTTCTCGTCGCTCAACCAGCGAATACGGATGTCGCCTCCGGCCGGGGTGTACTTCACCGCGTTGAACACCAGGTTGGAGAATGCGCTGCGCAGCTCCGCCTCGCTGCCCTTGAGCTTGAGATGCGGGTCGGCCTCCAGGCTGATGCGATGTTGCTGATCGCCGGACAATGCCTGCGCATCGTTCTTGATCGACAGCAGCATCAGATCCACCGCGACCGGCTGGTTGTCCGAGGGGTAATCGGTGGCTTCCAGCTTGGCCAACAAGAGCAGGTCATTGAGCAGGGTCTGCATGCGTGCGCCCTGTTGCTGCATTTGCTGCAGCGCGCGCAGCCAGCGCGGATTGACCGCCTCGACGTTATCCAGGAGCGTTTCCAGATAACCGGCAATCACCGTCAGCGGCGTGCGCAGCTCGTGGGAGACGTTGGCGACGAAGTCCTTGCGCATCTGTTCCAGCTGATGCAGACGGGTAACGTCACGCACCAGCAGCAGGTGCTCGCGATTGCCGTAGCGGGTGATATGGAACTGCAAGCGACGGCGATCATTGATCGGTGAAGGAATCTCCAGGGCATCGGCGTAGTTGCCGCGCTCGAAGTAGTCCTTGAAGCGCGGGTCGCGCACCAGATTGGCCAGTTGCTGGCCGCTGTCTTGCGGGGTTTTCAGGCCCAACAGTGTTTCCGCAGCCCGGTTCCACCATTCGAGATTACCCTGGCTGTCGAGCATCACCACGGCGTCCTTGAGAGCGGCCGTGGACTCCTGCACGCGGTCGATAACCGCCTGCAAGCGACCACGCGCCTTCTGGTTACGGCGTTGCAGGTGATAGATGCTGTCGAACACCTCGCCCCACAGACCGTAACCATCCGGCGGTGGCTCGTCGGGTTTGTGCTCGCGCAGCCATTTGTGCAGCCGCAGCAATTGGCTGAGGGTCCAGCCCAGATGAATGGCCAGGCCGCAGGCCAGCACCCAGGCATATTCACCGGTGATGAAACCGAGCAGCAGGCAGGCGCCAACCAGCAGCAACAGGCGGCGCACCACGGCGCCACGCCAGTCTTGATTCACGATGGAGCGCATCCTTGTGAGAAGAGCGAACCCGCAGAAGCTGATTTACGATCTCGCGAGCTAGAGCCATGCAAGGCGAAAGCAGGTGAGGAACGGTCGGAGTCGCGGGCGACTGTACTTTTGTACATGAGCATTACTCACTACGTTCGCCCCTACGGGGCCGCACTAAAGTGCGTTGGCCGCTAGCGGCCTGCCGAACCTGTTTTCAACGCAGCAGGGCCGACGCGCAGCAGATCGTAAACAGCTTCTCAGCCCTTGGTGGAAAAACGATACCCAGTCCCGCGCACGGTTTGTACCAGGTTTTCGTAAACATCACCGAGCGCCTTGCGCAGACGGCGGATGTGCACGTCGACGGTACGCTCCTCGACGTAGACGTTGCCGCCCCAGACCTGGTCGAGCAGTTGGCCGCGGGTGTAGGCACGCTCCTGGTGAGTCATGAAGAACTGCAGCAGGCGATATTCGGTCGGGCCCATCTCGGCTGGTTTACCGTCAATGGTGACGCGGTGGCTGATGGGATCGAGCAGCAGACCACCAACTTCGATCGGCGCCTCGCTGTCGCTGGGCCCCGCACGGCGCAGCACGGCCTTGAGACGGGCCACCAGCTCGCGCGGCGAGAAGGGCTTGGTGATGTAGTCGTCGGCGCCGACTTCCAGGCCCTGGATCTTGTTGTCCTCTTCACCCTTGGCTGTGAGCATGATGATCGGGATATCGCTGGTCAGCTCGTCGCGCTTGAGGCGTCGGGCCAGCTCGATACCACTGGTGCCGGGCAGCATCCAGTCGAGCAGGATCAGATCGGGTTTGCGGTCGACGATCACGGCGTGTGCCTGCTGGGTATTCTCCGCCTCCAGGCACTCGTAACCGGCCATCTCCAGGGCCACCGCAATCATCTCGCGGATCGGTGCTTCGTCATCGACGATCAGGATGTTCTTGCCAACCATGGTCCTGCCTCGGTTCGTTCAACTGTCTGCGCGCATTAGATAACGGAATTATTGCAGCGATATGACAGATGCGCGGCAGCACTTACCGTAACGCGTAGTCCAGCACGATACCGACGAAGATCGCCAGCCCCGCCCAATGATTGTGCAGGAAGGCGTTGAAGCACACCAACGGCTCGCGCCGACGGGTCACGTGAAACTCCCAGGCGAAGCAGACGGCGGCCACCAGCAGGCCGAGGTGGAAGTACAGGCCCAGTTCGAAACGTGCACCAGCCAGTAGCAGGCAAAGCAGCGCCAGTCCCTGCAGGATGGCGATGATCAGTCGGTCGGCGTCGCCGAACAGGATGGCTGTGGACTTCACCCCGATCTTCAGGTCGTCCTCACGATCAGCCATGGCGTAGTAGGTGTCGTAGGCAACCGTCCACAGCAGGTTGGCGATGTACAGCAACCAGGCTTCCGGCGGCAGGTTGCCGGTTTCTGCGGTAAAGGCCATCGGCATGCCCCAGGAGAATGCGGCGCCAAGCACCACCTGCGGGTAAAAGGTGTAGCGCTTCATGAAGGGGTAGCAGGCTGCCAACGCCAGGCCACCGAAGGACAGCCAGATGGTGGTGGCGTTGGTGAACAGCACCAGCACGAAACTCAGCGCCACCAGCACAGCGAACAGCACCAGCGCCTCGCGCGGCTTGACCTTGCCGCTGGCCAGCGGGCGCGCCCTGGTGCGGCTAACGTGACCGTCGAAATCACGATCAGCGTAGTCGTTGATCACACACCCGGCGGCACGCATCAGGATCACGCCGACGACGAAGATGAACAGGTTCTTCACGCTCGGCGCGCCTTCGGCTGCCACCCACAGCGCCCATAAGGTCGGCCACAACAGCAGATAGATGCCGATGGGCTTGTCCAGGCGCATCAGCTGAATGAAATCCCAGGCGCGCGGGTGCAGGCGGGTGGTCGATTGCAGCAAGCGGGTGTACATCGAAGCGTCTCCGTGCAGGTTGCGCGGATTATACGAGCAAGCGTGTGTGAGAGGCGCTTTAGCATCGATGCTCACCGCCACAAGCGGTTCAACGCATAGGGCGTACTCGGCTTTGGCTTCCTGCGTCGCTCTACCTCCTGCATCCATGCAGTCGTCGCGAAGCAGTACGCCATGGGCCTGATAGACAACAGGGATAGCCTGAGCAGGCAAGGTAGTGGAACCCTACGCCTCGATACCCGCAGCCTGCCAAAAGGCCGGCAGAAACACCTCGGCCACCAATACACCAAGCGCACCCCGGCTGAAGCACGAGCGCCGCGCCCACAGGCGCTCTTCGCGCACCTCTTCCGGCAGCCAGGCCGCCGGATAGCGGCAGGCCTGCAACTCGCCGCGATCGAAGGCGCGGTCACTGAACAGCAGCTCACCCAGCGAGCGACTGCCCAGCTCGGCCAGATTCAGCCCGGAACCCTCCAGCACGCTGCGCGCGGCAACGCTACGGGCGAACACCCAGGGCTGCTCATGACCGCGCAGGTACACCTCGCGCACCCAGCCCTGGCTGCCATCGGCCACGCCGAGCAATGCGCACTCGTCCGCGCGCAGACGCTGCCAGCCCTGTTGCAGCGGCGTCACCGAGAAGCCATCAGCAGAAAGCGCAGTCAAGCGCCGGGTCAGCGAATCCTCGTTGAACAACCAGTCGCGCACGCCAGCACAAGGTTGCGGATGCAGCTGGGCATTGGTCAGCCAGCGCGGCGGATGGGCGAGAGCGGCGTGAGGCACGGAGAGAAATCACCACGGATCGGAAGCGCGCGAGTCTAGCACGGTGCGATAGTCGCTTTTTGCACAAGGAGGCAGTCGCCGCTGAAGCGCCTCCCACTGTGCAGCCCTCGACTCAGATGCTGGCACTCGCCCATGTGGGAGGGGCTTTAGCCGCGACTCAATACGGCTGCGGCGCGTACAACTGCGCCGAGCCCGGCTCGCCGAGCAGCTGTTCGAGAATCTCGTGGTGCATGGCCAGTAGCTTGCCGTTGCGCTCGTTGAGCCGCTTGCACTGGCCGGCCAGTTGACCGAGCTGCTCCCAGGTGTGCGCAAGGTGATTGCGCTGGGCCTGTGGATAGCGTGCCAGCAGCTTCTGCATGGCGCTATGACCGCTGCCCAGCGCAAAGGCAGCCAGCACTTTGCTGCGGCGTTCGGCGCGGGCCTTGGTCTGGTCGACCAGCGGCAGGATCTGTTCGTTGAGCAGATCGATCTGCTGACTGTCGCGCTTGAGCAACTGCTGATACAGCTCCTGCATCAGCCCGCGCAGGACCAGATAGCCGGCGCAGTCTTGCTCCAGGTCCTGCTCGACGACCAGAAGCAGTTGTTGCTCACGCGCGGTGATCACGCATCGCTACCGCTGTGATAGGTCAGCATGCTGCCGGCCAGCGCGGCCGGCTCGCTGCTCAGTTCGCCGCGAGCCAGAGCGGCCTTGAGCTGGGCAACCTTGTCCAGGTCGACTTCGGGAAGGCTGCGCAAGGCGTCTTGCAGCTGTTCCAGACGCGGCTCCTGGCTGGCACTCGCACGAGCATTGCCGCTCGACTGCGCGCGGGCGCTCGGTACCTGTGCCGGAGCGTCGCTGGCCGGGTTAAGGCTGGGCTTGAGATGCCTGCTTATTTCCATGATTCGAATCCAACTCGCGTGGTGTTATAGCCTAAGAGCGACCGGGCGCGACAAGAACTTAAACGCGTCAGGTAAAAATTAACCGACCTGGGTTCGCCACCAGGCCTGCGCGGCCAGGCCATCCTGGATCTTCTGCTCCTGACGAGCAAGCAGATCCTGCCACTCGCCCATCTTGCCTTCGAGAAACTGGGTGATGACCTTCTCGCTGCGCATCGCCGCCAGCAGCTCACGCTGAATGCGCGCCAGGTTCTCCTCGGCCAGCGCCAGCTCGCGGCGCTGCAGTTCGACCATCTTGTACAGCGTCGCCTTGTAGCGCTGCTGATTGTCGCGCTGCAGCGGCGTGGTCATCGGTACGCTGAAACCGCACAAGCGGCTAAGCCCGGTGATGTTGTTGCGGTAGCGCTGACACAGGTTCTGCTGATAGCTGACCCGCCCGAGCATCTGCTGCACACGGTTGCCACGCAGGCTGGCCAGGCGGCCGAGCACTTCCAGCTGTTCTTTCATTTGATGATGCTCTGCAAGGTGGCGATGCTGGCGCCGAGTTCGGCGCCACTGCCGACCTCCTGGCGCAGAAAGCGCTCGAGGCTGGGCGCCAGCTGCACGGCGCGGTCGGTCTTGGCATCCATACCCGGCGTATAGCCGCCGAGCGGGATCAGCTCCTTGATCTTCTCGAAGGTGCTGTAGAACTCCTTGAACTGACGCCCGGCCGCCAGATGTGCTGCTTCACCGACCTGGCTCATGCAGCGGCTGACCGAAGCGGAGATGTCGATGGCCGGGTAATGGCCGACATCCGCCAGACGCCTTGAGAGCACGATATGGCCGTCGAGAATCGCCCGCGCGCAATCGACGATCGGGTCCTGATGGTCGTCGCCTTCGGCCAGCACGGTGTAGATGGCACTGAGACTGCCGCTGCCGCTCTCACCATTGCCGGCGCTTTCCACCAGCTCCGGCAGCATGCCGAATACCGATGGCGGATAGCCCTTGGTCGCCGGCGGCTCGCCGAGGGCCAGGGCGATCTCACGCTGAGCCATGGCGTAGCGAGTCAGCGAGTCGACCAGCAGCAGCACGTCCTGGCCCTGATCGCGGAAATAGGCGGCGATGCTGTGGCACAACTCGGTGGCCTTCAGGCGCATCAGCGGTGATTCATTGGCCGGCGCCACGACGACCACGGCCTTGCGCAGCCCTTCCTCGCCGAGCGAGTGAAGGATGAATTCCTGCACCTCACGCCCGCGCTCGCCGATCAGCCCGACCACTACCACATCGGCCTTGGTCTGCCGGGTGATCATGCCCAGCAGCACGCTCTTGCCCACCCCGGAGCCGGCGAACAGGCCGACACGCTGCCCCTTGCCGAGGGTCAGCAGGCCATTGATGGCGCGCACGCCGACATCCAGCGCAGCCTCCACCGGGCGACGTCTGAGTGGGTTGACCCTGGGCAGCTCGACCGGCAACGGGTCGCGTCCGCTGAGCTTGCCGCGCTCGTCCAGCGGCTCGCCAAGACCGTTGACCACGCGCCCTAACCAGGATTCGTCGATCTGCAGCAGCGCTTCGTCCTTGGCCGGGAATACCCGTGAGCCGGCGGCCAGGCCGATCGGCTTCTTGAACGGCATGAGGTAGGTGATATCGCGGTTGAAGCCGACCACCTGGGCATCCAGCAGGCTGCCATCGGCCTGCTCGACGCGACAGCGCTGGCCGGTGCTGCGCTGGCAGCCGAGGCTCTCCAGCAGCATGCCGGAGACCCGCACCAGGCGCCCGGCCACCTTGGCCAGTTGCACGCCATCGAGCGAGCGCAGCGCTTCGTCGAGCTTGTAATCCAGCATGCGGGATCAGGCCTCGGTCAGATGCAGATGTTCGGCCAGGGTGTCGATGCAAGCGTCCAGGCGCTGCTGGCAACCCACGTCGGCTTCGGCCTGCGGCGTAACCACGCGGCACTCGCCCAACGCCAGGCGCTCGTCGGCGACCAGCTTCCAGTTCGCCGCACGCTCCGGCGCCAGCGCCCTGATCCGCGCGTACTCTTCGGGGCTGAGCAATACCTGAACGTCCTCGGGCTCGCCGGGCATGCTGGTCAGCGCCTCTTCGACCAGCGCCAGCAGTTGGGTCGGATGCAGCGTGAGTTCGCAGCGGATCACCTGCTGCGATACCTTCTTGACCAGCTCGAGCAGCTCCTGACGACGCTTGTGCTCCAACTCGCCCAGGTACTGCTCGACCTTCTCGCTGATCTGTTGCAGTGGCTGGGCGGCCAGCTCGAATTCGCGGCGACCTTCACTGCGCCCCTGCTCGCGCCCGACCTTCATTCCCTCGTCGCGGCCCTGCTCGAAGCCGGTCTGACGCCCGGCTTCCTCACCCTGCTGCAGGCCGTCCTGGTAACCCTTCTCGATGCCCTGTTGAAAGCCATCGGCCATGGCACGCTGCAGGCCGGCGGCATCGCCGCTCCAGTCCACGGTTGGCTGGCTGCTGCGCGGGGGGAAGCGATAGGCGCGCCACGGGCGGACGTCGCCGCTGATTACCTTGACCGTCATGTCATTCCACCGTTTGTTCGCGGAACAGTTGCACCTGCAGCTCGCCGCTGGCCGACATTTCGCGCACCACGGCCATGATGTCCTTGCGCACCTGCTCGACACGGCTCAACGGCACCGGGCCCTGGCGCCGGTTAATCGACTCCATCTGCTGGGCCTGGCGCTTGGGCATTGCGCCGGTGATGGCGCGTACCAGCTCGGGCTCGGCGCCCTTGAGGGCGACCACCCACTCTTCCAGCGGCACGGCTTCGAGCAGCGCCTGCAGCACGTCCTGGTTCTGCCGCGAGAGGATGAAGAAGTCGTACATTTCATCCTCGATGCGCTCGACCAACTGATCGTCATGGGCGCGCAGCAGTTCGAACATCTGCCCGCGATCGCCCTTGAAGCGGTTCATGATGTCCGCCGCCTGCTTGACCCCGCGCACCTGCGAGCCCTGCGTGCTTAGCACCGCCAGGCTGCGCTCGATCAACTGCTCCAGCTCGGCGATGACGTCGCTGTTGACCTCGTTGAGGTTGGCGATGCGATACAGCAGCTCGTCCTGGCGCTCTTTGGGCATGCATTCCAGCACGTCACTGGCCATGCCCGGCGGCAGGAAGGCGAGGAATACCGCCTGCATCTGCGCGTGCTCCTTGGCGATCAGCGCGGCGAACTGCTTCGGGTCGAGCCACTCCATCTTGGCCATCTTGGCGCGGATCTCCTCGCCGTAGATGCTGTCGAGCAGGGAGCGGGTAATTTCGCTGCCCAGCGCCTTGCTGAGCATGCCGTCGAGGTAGCCGCGCGAGGCGCCCTTGATGCTGCTCTGCTCCTTGTAGTCCTCGAAGAAGCGACCAATGACGTCGGAAACCATCGGTTGCTTGACGTTGGACAGCCGCGCCATCGCCTGGCTGATGCTGACGATCTCCTCGCGCGAGAAGTGCCTGAGCACCCCGGCAGAAATCTCGTCACCCATGCTCAGCATGAGAATGGCGGCCTGCTCGGACGTACTCAGCGAACGCTTCTGCACGCGCAGGCGCATTTCCTGGGCGGTGGAGCCGCCGCGGCCGTCAGGCTGGGTTGAGGTCTCGTTCATTACGCCCTATCCACTGTTTGATGACTTCCGAGACACGCTCGGGATCGTTCTTGGCCAGCATTTGCAGGTGTTCGATCTGTAGCTCCAGGCCCGAGCCAGGCGCCGGCAGGCGAATCTCCGACAGGGGGCTGAGTTCGCCGAGTACGGTAGCGCCCGGCGCATCGTCGCCAACGCGCGCCAGCAGGCGCTCCGCTGCGCGCTCGGCGTGCAGCGCGAGCTGTTCGTCGCCCTCGACCGCCACAGGCGCACCAGACTGACTGCGCTGGCTCAGGCTGCGTACTGCAGGGCGCACCACCATCAGCAACAGCAGCAGGCTGATCAGGGCGAACACGCCGAGCTTGGCCAGGTCATGCACCTTGGCGTTTTCCCACCAGGGCAGCAGCTCGTCGCCGGCACTGCCGATACCGGCATCGGTGAAGGGGAAGACGCTCAGCGTCAGCAGATCACCGCGCGCCTGGTTGAATCCCACCGCGCTCTTGACCATCGCCTCAAGCTCGGCGCGCGCCTCGGGCGTCCAGCCACCCTCTGGCGCCACGGCGGCATTGAGCACCACGGCGATGCTCTGCTGACGCAGGCTGAAGGGCGCGTGTTTGACGTGAGTGACGCTCTGGTCGTAATCCAGCTGGCGATTGGACTCCTTGCGCAGCGAGGTCGCCGCCGGATTGGCAGGCTCCGCCTGAGCGCCCGCCTGCGCCTGATCGGCAGGCGGCTCCGGCGCAGGCTGCGGCGGACGGTTGGCCAACGCGCCGGGAACGCCGAGTGCCAACTGATCGAGCACGCTCTCGTCGCGCAGCACTTCGTTGCGCAGGCGCGGCGTCTCGCCGTAGGACTGGAAGGTTTCTTCCTTTTGACTGAAATCGATGTCGGCAGACACGCTGATACGGTAATTGCCACCGCCCAGCACCGGCGCCAGCACCGCCTCGGCATTGGTCACGGCCTTGTTCTGGTAGTCGTCGACCACCTGCCAGTTCTGCACCGGGCCGCCCAGAGTGTCGATACCGCGCGACAGCAGCGCGCCGTACTGGTCGACGACCTGAACATTGCCCGCGTCAAGCTGCGGCACGCTGCCAGCCACCAGGTTGACGATGGCGCTGACCTGCTCCGGCGCCAGCTTGTAGCCAGGCGCCAGCTGCAGCATCACCGAGGCCTTGCCCGGCTCACGTTTGCCGACCACGAAGGAGCTGCTCTCCTGCAACGCCAGGTGCACGCGCGCGCCTTCCACGCCCTTGAGCGCCATCACCGTACGCGCCAGTTCGCCCTCCAGACTGCGCTTGAGGCGCACATCCTGGACGAACTGACTGGTGCCCAGCGGCTCGTCCTTGTCGAACAGCTCGTAGCCGGCCGGCACCTTGACCTGCACGCCCTTGGCGGCCAGCAACATGCGCGCGCGGCCAAGCTGATCTTCGCGCACCAACACCTGGCCGCTCTGCGGATGCAGGCGGTAGATGATCGCGTCACCGTCGAGCACCTGCATCACCTCGGCGGCCGGATAGGCTTCGCCACTGCCATACAGTGGCCGGAAAGAGCCCTGGTCGCGCCAGAGGTAGAACACCACACCGACCGCCAGCAAGGCGGCGACCAGCGCAAGGCCGATCAGGGTCATGCGTGGATCGAGTTTCAGCCCGTGTTCAGGCAGCTTGCTTCTTATGGTCTGCAGCACGCGTCAGCCCCCGATCCGCTTACAGCGGCATCTTCATGATGTCGTCGAAAGCGCTGGATAGCTTGTTGCGCACCTGCATCAGGGCGCTGAACGAAACGCTGGCCTTCTGGCTCTCGATCATCGCCCCCACCAGGTCATCGCTCTGCCCGCTGTCGACCGCAGCCATCAGCTCGCCGGAACGATGCTGCTGCGCGTCCACCGCACGCACCGCATTGTCGAAAGCAGCGGCAAAACCCGGCTCACCGGGCTGCACGGCAAAGGCCTGCGCTGGCTTGATCGGCGTCGCTTCGCTGAGACTTTTGAGTTGCTCCATACGGCCCAGCAGATCCTGCTGCACCTGGCTAATCGAATTCATCCTTTGCTTCTCCTAGACGGGAATCTGAACGCCCTGCTCGCGCATGGCATTGAGGCGATAGCGCAGTGCGCGCGGGGTCATGCCAAGGCTTTCGGCAGCCTTGGTCTTGTGCCCGCCGAAACGGCGGATGGTGTCGATCACATGTTGGTACTCGGCCCACTTGCCGCTCGCGCGCAAGGCTGCCTTGCCACCTTCGAGCGCCTGCGGCTGCAGACGTGGCGCCTGTTCTGGCACGCTGCTCACAGGTACGCTGAGGCCCAGGTCCTGAGCCTGGATGTACAGGCCATTGCGCAGAATCAGCGCGCGCTGCAGGCAGTTCTCCAGCTCGCGCACATTGCCCGGCCAGTCATGCGCCAGCAGCGCGCGGCAGGCATCTTCGGTGAGCAGTTCGTGGCGGGCGTCCTGCGGGGCGTACTGGCGGATGAAGCGCCGCGCCAGAGCCAGCACGTCCTCCCTGCGCTCACGCAGCGGGCTGATGTGCAACGGCAGTACATCGAGACGGAACATCAAGTCGGCACGGAAACGGCCCTCTGCCACTTCCTGCTGCAGATCGCGGTTGGTGGCCGCGATGATGCGCACGTCCAGGGCAATTTCCCGACGCCCACCAAGACGTTCGACGCGCTGCTCCTGCAGCACGCGCAACAGCTTGGCCTGCAGGCCAAGCGGCAGCTCACCGATCTCGTCGAGCAACAGCGTGCCGCCATTGGCCAACTCGAACTTGCCGGGCTGAGCACTCACGGCACCGGTGAAAGCACCCTTTTCGTGGCCGAAGAGAATGGATTCAAGCATCTGCTCGGGTATCGCCGCGCAGTTCACGGCGATGAAAGGCGCATCATCCTGCGCGGAGAAACGGTGGATGTAGCGGGCCATCAGCTCCTTGCCGGTGCCGGTCTCGCCAGTGATCAGGATGGGCGCGCGGGTCATGGCCACGCGCTGCGCCATGGCCAGCAGACGGCGGCCGGCCTGCGAGCAGGAAACGAATCCCTCTTCGCCAGCGCTGGCCGATTCCTGACGGCGCAGCAGCGCACTGAGCTGGGCTTCGCTGAAAGGCGCCAGGAGGTAGTCGACACAGCCCAGTTCGAGCAAGGCAGCAGCTTTCTCCTGGTCGGCATACTCCACGACCGGCACTACACCCACGCGACCGACCTGGCGCAGGATGGCGTCTACCTGTGCATAAAGGGTGTGGCCCGCCAGGCTGCTGACGAACACCAGCACCAGGCTGGCAGCTTCCAGTGCGCGCGGGTCAAGTTCCAGGCAGCTGGCGAAGCGGCGTACCTGAAAGCCCTGGCGTAGCAGACCACCGGTCAACAGGCGCTCGCTGGCCGCATCGGCCTGACCGATCACGACTATGTGTTGCTGCCCCAGCTGTTCATTGAACAACTCGTCGCAGGCGTAACTTACCGTTTGAGTTGAATGCTTCAAGGTAAATCACCCGATGTCTTTCATGAGCCTGGCGGCGGCATTCGACCCTGTGTGCAAAACTGCCAAACAGATGACAGATTTTTTTCACGCGGCCCCTTAATCTTTCGAAACTTTCCGTCGCTTGTATTGGTCAACTACGCCAGCACTTGACGGCGTGCCATATATACGCGCAACGGATCACGGCGCAAACGTTAACAAGCGCACAGAAAACCGCCGAATTACTTGTTGTTATTTCCTATCAATGCCGGCAAATCGCTATCAAAAACGGCATTTGATATCTATTGATTTAATTTCTCACCCTCCCTCAGCCTAGACTCCTCCTCGTCATCACGGGCCTGCATGCTTGTTCCCGGATGAATTCGACGCCATGGCCAAGGCACTGCTGCCAAAGCCCGCCGGCATATCAAAACATCCTCTGCACGCCTATCGAGTTGCTCGATGGTGCACGCGCAGTTACAACCAGGAATACAGCCCACAACATGACCGGGATTAAAAAAGTCCTTCATGGCGTGCCCGCCGACAGTCTGACCCGGTTGAAACCGCAGAAACTTGGCCGGCATTACCACAAGATTCCCCACTATATTCGTGAGCTCTCCAGTAAGTATCCACGCATTATCAGTGACTACTTTCTGCGTAACTATCGAATCAATCTCGAACTGCTGCGAGTCGATATTCACGAACACGTGAATAAAGATGCCGAGTGCCTGTATCGCTCGACACTGGGCAAGGTCGGTTTCGCCATGGACCGCGCCCTGCTGACCGAAGCGCTGGAGTGTTACTACGGCGGCACCTGTCTGCCCAACCACGAAGCACCGCCAGTGAGTACGTCGGAGCAGCGCATGCGTACCCGCCTGGGTATGGACGTGACTCAGTTGTTCGCCCGCTCGATTCTCGCCGGGCAGACCTTCGGCAAGCTCGAGCCTTACGACAACACCTATGAAGAAGCAGCCTGGGAGTACGTGGCAGAGTTCCACTTCACCAGCCATATCACCGGCAGCCAGGCATCGATCTTCATCTATCTGGATACACAGCTGGTCGATGAGCTGACCAGCCGCCTCACGACCCCGGCTCCGGTGACTCAGGGCGGCAACTCGCTCAATCAGATTCGCCAGTTGCCGGTGCGCCTGGACTGCGTGGTAGCCAGCCTGCAGATGCCACTGTCGCAAGTGCTTGCCCTGCGCCCCGGCGACATTCTGCCGATGCGCCTGCTGGAGCGCTGCGATGTACAGATCAACCAGCAGAAGCTGTTTCGCGGCGCCATCTTCGAAGACGACGGCTCCTTGTTCCTGACTTCTCTTGAGAGCGTGAAGACCCCATGAGCAGCCCCATTTCCGATAACGATTTCGACAGCCTGATCAACGACGCCGGCCTCAATCTCGATGAGGCCGTCAGCGACTCTGTCCCGGAGCAAGCCCCTGCCAGCCTGCCGCAGCAGGACCTGAGTTTCTTCGGCAAGATCCCGGTTAACGTCACCCTGGAAGTGGCTTCCACCGAGATCACCCTCAAGGAACTGATGGACGTCGACGCCGGCAGCGTGATCGCCCTCGACAAGCTGGCCGGCGAACCACTGGACGTGAAGGTCAACGGCGCGCTGTTCGCCAAGGCCGAAGTGGTGGTGATGAACGGCAACTACGGCCTGCGCATCGTCGAGCTGTCCGGTAGCGGCCTCAGCGGGCTGGGCGTGTGATGCTGCGCCGTCTGCTGCAATCCGGCCTGCTGCTGGCAGCCCTGTGCTGCCCGTTGCTGGCCCTGGCGGCCGGCGACATCACCCTGTTCAACTTCAACGACACCGAAGATGGCCAGACCCTGAGCGTCAAGCTGCAGATCCTGCTGATCATGACGCTGCTGGGTTTTCTCCCGGCCATGTTGATGATGATGACTTGCTTCACCCGCTTCATCATCGTCCTGGCCATCCTGCGCCAGGCCATCGGCCTGCAGCAGAGCCCGCCCAACCCGGTGCTGGTCGGCATCGCCCTGTGCCTCACGCTGCTGGTGATGCGACCGGTGTGGCAGGAGATGTACACCGAGGCCTACGTGCCGTTCGAGGCCGACCAGATCAGCCTCGAACAGGGCCTGGGCGAAGGCAAGCGCATCATCAGCCAGTTCATGCTGGCACAGACCAGCAAGAACTCGCTGGAAACCCTGGTCGCCCTCGCGGGTGAAGAAATGCCCGAGGACCTGGCCCAGCTGGACTTCTCCCTGCTGCTGCCGGCCTTCGTACTCAGTGAGCTGAAGACCGCCTTTCAACTCGGCTTCATGATCTTCGTGCCCTTTCTGGTGATCGACCTGGTGGTGGCCAGCGTACTGATGGCGATGGGCATGATGATGCTCTCGCCGATGATGATCTCGCTGCCGTTCAAGCTGCTGATCTTCGTTCTGGTCGATGGCTGGGCGCTGCTGGTCGGCACCCTCACCACCAGTATTCAGCCCTATTAGCGAGGCTACGCGATGCTCACGCCCGAACATGCCGCCGAGCTGGTGGCTCACGCGGTCTATATCACTGGCCTGATCGTCTGCGTACTGGTAGTACCGAGCCTGCTCGGCGGCCTGCTGGTGAGCATTTTCCAGGCGGCCACGCAGATCAACGAACAGATGCTCAGCTTCCTCCCGCGCCTGCTGATCACCCTGGCGATGCTGGTGTTCGCCGGCCACTGGATCCTGCGCACGCTGGGGGATCTGTTCATCGAAACCTTCAAGCAGGCCGGACATCTGGTGGGCTGAAGCATGTCCGAACCCGTGCTGCATGCCAGCCAGTATCTGACCAGTCTACAGGCTTATTGGTGGCCGTTCTGCCGCATCGTTGCCCTGCTCAGCATGGCGCCACTGTTCAATCACAAGGCAGTCTCGGTGCGCGTGCGCATCCTCCTCGCCCTGGCCTTGACCATTGCCCTTGGCGCGGCGCTGCCGGACATGCCGCAGATCGATCCGCTTTCACTGAAGGGGCTGATGACTGCATTGGAACAGATCGCTTTCGGCGTGCTGCTGGGACTGACCCTGCAACTGGTGTTCACCATTTTCATGGTGGTCGGTGAGGTGGTGTCGACTCAGATGGGCATGAGCATGGCGCGCTACAACGACCCGGTGAACGGCGTGTCGTCGTCCTCGATCATCTACCAGCTGTACTTCATTCTGCTGGTGCTGCTGTTCTTCGCTATCGACGGCCACCTGGTCACCATCAGCGTGCTGTATCAGAGTTTCCTGTTCTGGCCGGTCGGCAGCGGCCTGCATTACCTGGGCGCACAAAGCTTCGTGCAGGCCTTCGCCTGGGTACTGGCCGCCGCCGTGCTGGTCACCTTGCCAGTGGTGTTCTGCCTGACGCTGGTGCAGTTCTGCTTCGGCTTGCTCAACCGTATTTCGCCGGCCATGAATCTGTTCTCCCTGGGCTTTCCCATCAGCATTCTGATGGGCCTGCTGTGCATCTATCTGACTCTGCCCAATCTGCCCGACAGCTACCTGCACCTGACCCGCGAGCTGCTCAACGGCATCGGTGTGATTCTGCGCGAGGGCGGCGATGTCTGAGCAGAACAGCGGCCAGGAAAAGACGGAAGAGGCCTCCGCGCAAAAACTGAAAAAGAGCAAGGATGACGGCCAGGTCGCGCGCTCCAAGGACCTGTCGACCACCATCTCGCTGATCGCCACCCTGTTCATCCTCAAGTTCAGCGCCGGGCTTTTCCTGGAGGGGCTCAGCGACAGTTTCCGCCTGTCGTACATCCAGTTCGGGCATAGCGAGATCGGCCTGGATGACCTCGACACCCTGCTTGGCTACAACATGCTGGTGTTCATCAAACTGCTGTCGCCCCTGCTGCTCACCTCCGTGCTGGTGGTAGCGCTGTCCCTGGTGCCAGGCGGCTGGGTGTTTTCCGCGAAAAACTTTGCCCCGAAATTCAGCAAGCTCAATCCCATTACCGGCCTGGGCAAGATCTTCTCGGCGCAGAACTGGAGTGAATTGCTCAAGTCGATCCTCAAGGTACTGGTGCTGCTCGGTGTCGGCTATGTCCTGGTGCGCGCGGCCCTCCCGGACCTGATCGCGCTGCAACGCAGCAGCGTGTTCGAGGCGATCTCGGCGGCCCTGAACCTGACCTTCAATCTGACCCTGTGCCTGATGCTGATCTTCGTGGTGTTTTCCCTCATCGACATCCCGCTGCAGCGCTACTTCTTCCTCAAGAAGATGCGCATGACCAAGCAGGAGCGCAAGGAGGAGCACAAGAACCAGGAGGGCCGCCCCGAGGTCAAGGCGCGCATCAAGCAGCTGCAACGGCAGATGTTGCAAAGGCAGATCAGCAAGGTGATCAAGAACGCCGACGTGGTCATCGTCAACCCGACGCATTACGCCGTGGCGCTCAAGTACGACACCAAAAAGGCCGCCGCGCCATTCGTATTGGCCAAGGGCGTCGATGAAACCGCGTTATACATGCGCCAGATGGCCACCAAGCACGCACTCGAAGTGGTGGAAATACCACCGCTGGCACGCGCCATCTACTTCACCACCCAGATCAACCAGCAGATCCCGGCCCCGCTATATACCGCCGTGGCCCATGTGCTGACCTACATCCTGCAGCTCAAGGCCTGGCGCCAGGGGCGCAGAGGCAAGCCAGAACTGGCGAGCAACCTCCCGATTCCCGACAGCTTGGCCAACAGGGGCTGATTCATGAACCTACTGCAGCAACTCGCGCCCACCTTCCGCAGCGGTCGTATCGGTATTCCGGTGCTGATCCTGTCGATCCTGGCCATGGTCATCCTGCCGCTGCCACCGGTGCTGCTCGATGCCCTTTTTACCTTCAACATCGCCATGGCCATCCTGGTGTTGCTGGTCAGCGTATCGTCGAAGAGCCCGCTGGATTTTTCCCTGTTCCCCACGGTGATCCTGATCACCACACTGCTGCGCCTGTGCCTGAACGTTGCTTCCACACGCGTGGTGCTGCTCGAAGGCCATACCGGTACCGGCGCAGCGGGCAAGGTGATCGAGTCGTTCGGTGAGGTCGTGATCGGCGGCAACTTCATCGTCGGTCTGGTGGTGTTCGTGATCCTGATGATCATCAACTTCATCGTCATCACCAAGGGCGGCGAGCGTATCTCCGAGGTCACCGCGCGCTTCACCCTCGATGCCTTGCCGGGCAAGCAGATGGCTATCGACGCCGACCTCAATGCCGGCCTGATCGAGCAACACGAAGCCAAGCGCCGCCGCGCGGAAGTGGCCAAGGAAGCCGACTTCTACGGGGCCATGGACGGCGCCTCGAAGTTCGTCCGTGGCGATGCCATCGCCGGTATTCTGATCCTCCTGATCAACCTGTTCGGCGGCTTCGCCATCGGCCTGTTCGTCTACGACCTGGGCGCAGGCCAGGCCTTCCAGCAGTACGCCCTGCTGACCATCGGTGATGGCCTGGTAGCGCAGATACCGGCACTGCTGCTGTCCACTGCGGCGGCGATCATCGTCACGCGGATCAACGAATCCTCGGACATCACCCAGCAGGTGAATCGCCAGCTGTTGGCCCAACCGGCACTGCTCTATACCGTGGCCGGAATTCTGTTCACCCTGGCACTGGTGCCAGGCATGCCGCACCTGGCTTTCATCAGCTTCGCCGCTCTGGTGGCCTTCATCGCCTGGATGGTAGCTCGTAATGGCCCACCCACTGAAGCAGCCAGCCTCGAACAGGTCGAGGCATTGGGCAAGGCGATGGAACAGGAACGCGCGCAAAACATGGTGTGGGAGGACATCCCGCTGGTCGAACGTCTGTCCGTGTCGCTGGGCTACAAACTGGTCGGCCTGGTCAACGAAGCCGCCGGCGCGCCTCTGACACAGCGTGTGCGCGGCGTACGTCAGACCCTATCGGAAAGCCTCGGCTTCCTGCTGCCGGAAGTGCATATCCGCGACAGCCTGCGCCTTAAGGCATCGCAGTACAGCATCCAGATCAATGGCGAGAAGATCGACAGCGCCGAGCTGCATGCTGATCGCATGATGGCCATCCCCTCACCGGAGCTCTACGGCGAGATCGATGGCATCCTCGGCGTAGATCCGGCCTATCGCATGCAGGTCGTGTGGATCCAGCCGGAGGACAAGGCGCGTGCGTTGAATCTCGGCTACCAGGTCATCGACTGTGCCAGCGTTATCGCCACGCACCTGAACAAGGTCATCCGCGAACATCTGCCCGATGTGTTCAAGCACGACGACGTCGATCATCTGATGCAGCGTCTTCAGGTGCAGGCGCCGAAGCTGGCCGACAGCCTGAAGAGTCAGCTCAGCTACACCCAGCAACACCGTGTCTATCGCCAGCTGCTGCAGGAGCAGGTGCCGCTCAAGGATATCGTCACCATCGCGACGACGCTGCTCGAAGCCAGTGAATCGACCAAAGACCCGGTACTGCTGGCCTCGGACGTGCGCTACGCACTGCGCCGCAGCATCGTCGGCATGATCGCTGGCGAGCGTCAGGAGCTGTCGGTGTTCATTCTCGAAAACGCCTTGGAGAACACCCTGCTCAATGCCCTGGCCATCGCCCAGCAGGCCGGTGCGGTGAGCCTGGACAACATCCCGGTAGAGCCCAGCCTGCTCAATCAGTTGCAGAACACCATGCCGGTAGTGAAGGAGAAGTTGCGCAAGGACGGGCACCCGCCAATCCTTACCGTGATGCCGCAACTACGCCCGCTGCTGGCACGGTATGCGCGGGTGTTCAGCCCGGGCCTGCATGTGCTGTCGCAGAACGAGATCCCGGAAAGAGTGGGCGTCAATATTCTCGGCACGCTGGGCTGATCAGCAAACGTCGAGCACGCGGGTGGATGTTCTTCGCATCGACCCGCTCAGACCTGATAACAAGATTGCCGCGCCAGAGCGATCTCCTTCATCGCCCCTCCATCCGCCTCATCTAAGCCTTTTCCTTGCGCACTTTGCGCATTCCGTCGATCAGTCGGACGTACTCGGCCGTCTCCTCCTGCAAGGCCAGCCCGGCTTCGAAGAAGCCTGTGCGGGTATTCTCCTGCGACCACTGACAGACCATGTTCACATCCACCTGGCGCATCTCTCCCTGACGATCACGCATGCGCACGCGTAGCTTCAGTTCGCTTCCGGGCTCCACAGGCGTATCGCTCAGCAGTTTCATCCCGCATTCGGAAACATCGCCCGCATAACCGATCAGCGTGTCGCTTTCTCGATCGCTGATCTTGATGCGGAAGGTAGAGCGGAAGGTGATACGACTCGATTGACGCATAGGAGAATGCCTTAGTGCTCGCCACGTCTGGTTGGATCGCAAGGATCAGGAGTTATCAATCGAGATCATTCCGAAGGAAGTCGCGCATTGATGGCCTGTGGTTCATCAGAACAAGACGACCATAGCGAACACACACTTAAATTCGAGGTAACCGCTGATGACTTGCACGAGCGGCCTCTGCAGCGTGTCCACCTCAGGGTGCGTCGTGCGCACCGAGATGTCGGCGTCATTGGCGGTGCGCGCAGCGCACCCTACGCGAAGCGTTGTTTCCTACACAGAGAAGAAAACCAACCCGTAGGCGCCGTGCGCACCGGCATGTCGGCGTCATTGGTGGTGCGCGTAGCGCACCCTACGCGAAGCGTTGTTTTCCGGCGCACAAAGAAGAAACCCCAGACCGCGTTGGCGATCTGGGGTTTCGTATAGGAGCTTGACGATGACCTACTCTCACATGGTGAAGCACCACACTACCATCGGCGATGCGTCGTTTCACTACTGAGTTCGGGATGGGATCAGGTGGTTCCAACGCTCTATGGTCGTCAAGCAATTCGGTTGGGATCTCGCGGTTAGGCGCTATCCCTTGGATACGTGATAGATAATTTGTAGTTCTTGCAAATTTTCGGCTTTCTGTCGACTTCACCATCNCCCCTCCACCGCCGCCGCCACCTCCGCCACCCGAGGAGCCGCCCCCGGACGAGCCACCGCCGCCCGAAGAACTGCTCGACGGCGGTGACGACGCCAGGGCCGTGGCGCTGGCAAGGCCGGCGGCCAGCGCGCCACTGAGGGCCTGCGGCGAGCTGTAGCTGCTGCGGCTGTGGTACCAGCTCGGTTGATAGTCGCGCTGCGCCGGGTCGATCAGGCCGCTGGCCAGGGCCTCGCTGAAGCGCGCGCTCCATTTGTCTTCCACGCCCAGGGCCATGGCGAAGGGCAGATGACGCTCGTACAGCGCGATGCTCATCGCCGGGGCGTCGCCCGCCAGGGCCAGGGCGTCACGCTCGGCCAGTTGCAGGTAATCGCGATAGCCTTCCAGCGCATCGAGCAGTCGCCGCCCTTCCAGGGTCGGCGCCGGCAACAGGTAATAGAACACCAGCACCAGCAAGACATAGGCGACGACCAGCAGCAACGCCGGCACCGACACCGCCGCCGCAATCATCATCAGCCCCACGGGCACCGGCCAGCCGAACATCAGCGCCACCAGGTACAGCCCCATCTGCTTGCCGAAGCTGGGCTGGTGGCGGGCCATGTTGAACACGACCAGTGCCGGCACACCAAAGCCCAGGCTGAACACCAGCCCGGCCAGACCTGTGCCCCACTCATCTCCGCCCTGGCCACTCAAGAGCACGGTGGCGGCGCAAGCCAATGCGGCCCACACCAACCCCCAGGCCCAGATGCCGCGGTTGTTGGCGAACCAGGCCTTGCCCTGCTCGCCCAGCTGGCTGCTCAGCCCGGCTACCGCGTCCGCCAGGCGTGGCTCGTACTTGGTGCCGATGATCAGCGCGATGCCGGCCTTGTTGGCCGGGAACAGGCGCTTGCGCAGGTCACGATCCAGCTCGCTCATGTCGCCGCCCGTGCCCTGGTCGCGGGCCAGGCTGAAACCACCGCCGTGCGGCTTGTCCTCGATATGCAGGTGCTTGCGGATGGCCATGTCGGTGAGCCACACGCTGAAGGCCCGTGCCTCGCCGAAAGCGCCGCGCAACCCGCGATGCCAGAGGTAGCCCGCCTGCACCGCACTCATGCCCTGCGGCCCCTCGAACAGCGGGATGATCACGCCCTTCTGGGGATCGCGGCCGACGCTCTTCCAGGCACGCAGGTAGAACAGCAACAGACCGATCAGCAACACACCGCCAATGCCCACGCCCAGGTTGTCCAGCACTGCGCGGCTGGCGTTCTGCACCAAGCCTGGCCGTGGCACCAGTCCGGCCTGCCAGTCCACGGCCACGGTCAGGCCGTGATGGGCCGGCAGCGTCTCGGTGGTGGCCAGGCGCAGGTAGTCATCGCGCCGTTCGAGTATCTGGAAGTCCTGGCCCCGATCGCCCTGAGCACCGGTATAAGCCGCCAGTTGGCCAATGCGCGCGCCCGACGGCAGGCGCACCTCCACCGAGGCCTGGCGGATGGGGAATATCCAGCCGTTGCCGGTGACGTTCCAGTACAGCTCGTCCGCGTCGGCGTGATGCAACAGGGCACGCCCGACCCGATAACGCAGCTCGTAGCGATAGCGCCCCGGCTCCAGCAGGATGTTCGACGAGCCCAGATAGAAGCGCACCCAGGCGCCATTGCGCTCGCTGCGCACCGACTCGGGCCGGCCATCGCGGGTCACGCCCAGCAGGGTGATCGGGCTGCTTTGCTCCAGCCCCATTGGCAACGCATAGCTGACCGGCAGATCACGATAGATGCCACGGCGAATGTCCAGGCCTTCGGCCCGCACAGTGATGTGTTCGGTCACCAGCAGGTTGCCGTCCGCCTCGACCTGCAGGCTCACGGCAAAATCCTCGATCGCCTCCTGCGCCAGCGTCAAGCCGGGCAGCAGGACAGCCAACAGCAACAGCCCTCGCAGCCATCCGTGCATGCTCAGAACTCCATCTTCGGCGACTGGCCGTCACGCGGATCATCCAGCGTGAAGTATTCGGCAGGGGTAAAGGAAAATAGGCGCGCCACCAGATTGCTCGGCACCGACTCGACCAGCACGTTCAGCTCACGCACCGCGCCGTTGTAGTAACGCCGCGCCATCTGGATATGGTTCTCGACCTCGCTGATGTTGCCCTGCAACTCGCGAAACTGGTCGTCGGCCTTGAGCTCGGGGTAAGCCTCGACCAGGGCGAACAGCTGGCGCAATTGGCTGCCCAGTTGCGCCTCCACTGGCGCGCGCTGGCCCAGCGGCGAGTCGGCCAGTTGCACCGCGCGCATGCGCTCCTGCACCAGCGCCTGCAGCGTGCTCTGCTCGTAACTCATGTACTGCCGTACGCATTCCACCAGCGCCGGAATCAGGCTGGCGCGGCGTTTGAGTTGCACATCGATGCCGCTGCCGGCCTCGGCCACGCGGTGACGGTTGAACACCAGGCGGTTGTAGTAGAAAACCGTGGCGCCTCCGAGCACCAGCAGCGCGCCCACCAGCCACCCTAATCCTGAAACCTGCATAGCCTCTCCTTGATTGGCCGATGACCGCTCACTTTGCGCTGACATCGTGGCAGCCCGTATCCTGTAGTGCCAGCCAGTCAGCGAGGCCCGCATGCAGATCGAGTTGATCGAGATCCGCGACCACCTGAATCGCTTCGCCCCTTTCGACAATCTGCCGGAGCAGACTCTCGACGAGATCGCCCGCCAGGTGCAAGTGGGCTACTTCAAGGCCGGTAGCGAAATCCTCGCCGTCGGTGCGCCGATCCACGAGCTGCACTACGTACGCAGCGGCGCTGTGGAAATCCACCGGCGTGGCGGCGAACTACACAATCGTCTGACCGAGGGCGACATCTTCGGCCAGGCCGGCCTGCTGCGCGGCAACAAGGTGCGCCTGGGCGCCACCGCGCTGGAAGATTGCCTGATCTACTTCATTCCCGACACGCTGTTCCATCAGCTCTGCGAGCAGTTCGACAGCTTCGCCGACTTCGTCGAGGCCGAAGGTCAGTCGCGGCTCAAGTCCGCCCTTGAAGATAGCCACGGCAAGGCCAGCGAGCTGATGAAGGTCAAGGTGCGCAAGCTGATCTCGCGTGGCGCGGTCAGCGTGCCGCTGGATACACCGATCCAGCAGGTGGCGCAGGTGATGACCGAGCACAGTGTGTCCTCGGTGATCGTCGTCGATCCCGGCACGCGCTGGCCCGACCCGCACCAGGTGGACGTGGCCGAGCAACAGACCCAGGTGATGGCCGGCATCCTCACCGACCGCGACCTGCGTACCCGCGTGGTTGCCGCCGGCCTGCCCAGCGACACCCCGGTCAGCCAGATCATGACGCCCAACCCCATCACCCTGCAGGCCGACGACTCGGTGTTCGAGGCCATGCTGTGCATGCTGCGCAACAACATCCACCATCTGCCGGTGCTGCATCGCCGCCGCCCGGTGGGCGTGGTGGCGCTGGCCGACATCATCCGCTACGAGTCGCGTAGCAGCCTGTATCTGGTCAACAGCATCTTCAACAATACCTCGGTAGATGGGCTCAAGAGCCTGCTGCCTGACCTGCGCGCCACCTTCGTGCGCATGGTCGCCGACGATGCCAGTGCGCACATGGTCGGCAGCGCCATGAGCGGCATCGGCCGCGCCTTCAGCCAGCGCCTGCTGGAGCTGGCCGAGCAGAAGCTCGGCCCGCCGCCGGTGCCCTACTGCTTCATGGTCGCTGGCTCCATGGCCCGTGACGAGCAACTGCTGCTCACCGATCAGGACAACGCCCTGGTGCTCGACGACCGCTTCGATGCGGACGAACACGACGCCTACTTCGCCGAACTGGCGCAGTTCGTCAGCGACGGTCTGGCCGCTTGCGGCTACAGCTACTGCAAGGGCGGCATCATGGCCACCAACCCCAGGTGGCGGCAGCCGCTGAAGGTATGGCGGCAATACTTCAGCGAATGGATCGAACGGCCCAACCCGGAAACCCTGCTCAACGCCAGCATCTTCTTCGACCTCGATGGCCTCTATGGCGAAACCGAGCTGGTGGAAAACCTCAAGGACCTGCTGGCACAGAAGGCCAGCGCCAGCCCCGCCTTCCTCGCCGCGCTGGCGCGTAACGCGCTCAACCGCACGCCACCGCTGGGCTTCTTCCGCACCTTCGTGATGGAAACCGACGGCCGCCACCGCAACATCATCAACCTCAAGGGCCGGGGCACCGCGCCGCTCACCGACCTGATCCGCGTGCACGCCCTGGCCTGCGGCTCCAAGGCGCAGAACTCGCTGGACCGTCTCGACGCCATCGCTGCCACCAAACTGCTGCCCAAGGAGGCGCTGGAGCACCTGCGCTATGCCTTCGAATTCCTCAGCCTGGTGCGCGTGCGCCACCAGGCCCGTGAAGTCGAGGCCGGCAACGCGCCGAGCAACTACATCGAGCCGGAACAGTTCAGCGCCAGCGAACGCCAGCACCTCAAGGAAGCCTTCCAGGTGATCAGCAACGCGCAGAAATTCCTGCGTTTTCGCTACCCGGCGCAACCGGCGGGCCGCCCGCGATGAGCGAGCGCGCACCCCAGGACTGGCCGCAACTGTTCGCCAGCCTCGCCGACAGCAGCCGCGACCAGCGCCTGCGCGCCTTCTACGGCGCCGGCTGCGTCGCGGCTGATACACCTCTGGAGGATGTCCCGCTGGTGGCGCTGGACGTGGAAACCACCGGCCTCGACCCACGCGAAAACGCCATCGTCAGCCTTGGTCTGGTGCCGCTGAGCCTGCAACGCATCCGCTGCAGCGAGGCGCGCTACTGGGTGGTCAAACCCACCGGCGAGCTGAACGCCGAATCGGTCACCTTCCACCACATCACCCACAGCGACATCCGCCACGCCCCACGCCTGGCCAGCGTACTCGACGAACTGCTCGAAGCTCTGGCTGGCAAGGTCGTGGTGGCGCACTACCGCAATATCGAGCGCAGCTTCCTCGACCAGGCCGTGCGCCAGTACCTGGGCGAAGGGCTGATCTTCCCCATCATCGACACCATGGAACTGGAAGCCCGCCTGCACCCCAAGCGCACGGTGAGCTGGTGGGACCGCCTACGCGGCCGCGAGCCCCTCTCCATCCGCCTGGCCGACAGCCGCCTGCGCTACGGCCTGCCACTCTACTCGGCGCACCACGCCCTGACCGATGCGTTGGCTTGTGGAGAACTGCTGCAGGCGCAAGTGGCAACGCATTATCCGGCGCATACGCCGATCAGCGCACTCTGGAGCTGAACCCAACCGCAGGAACGATTGGGCGGCATTCCGCTTCAGCCGCGAAGCTTCTGGCTTTTAGAGCACGCCAACAAGCCACTTGGTTGAGCAACGCGATTCTCAGGACGGCGCGCATGGTCGAATATGCGCCGCACAACCGGTGGATGGAAAAAGCGTCATCCACCCTACGTGACTGGAGTTGTTGCTGATCGTTCGTCCCTATAAAGCGTGAGTGCCTGCAAATCATCAGCCTCAATAGTGATACCGCGCCTGAGCGAAAGGAAATTTCAAACCATGAATCAGATTGACTGGCATAAAAACCATATCGATGACAGCACATTAATCACAGACAACTATAAAACCACCCAGAATGTTCGTAGATACTTCAAATCAAAGTTCGGTGATAACTTTAAGTTTGACCGTAATTTCATGCTCTGGATGAAGACTGCTAAAGGGTTGACGATGGGCGATGCTTCGCAAGAATGGGTCAACCGTAAGAACTCAAAGTAAACTACAGATCATGCCCGCCTGGAACGTGACTGCTTTATCTTCCCCACACTCCGCGCGCGAATGCAGGCCAGGACGTTCTGCGCCGGCACCATCAATTTAAGACAGCACAGACGCACGCACATGAATCGCCGCAAAAAGATAAAGCAACTACTCGAAGCCCACGCCAAGAAGGCCAATGCCAAACTCGCGCCGAAAAGCAACAAACCCAAGTACATCAGCAAAGCTGACAGGCTGAAGTTGGAAGCAGAAGCAGCACAAGAACCCGTCACGCCCGCTGAGTAAAAGTCGGCAACCGGACAGTTGATCGTTCCCACGCTCCGCGTGGGAATGCAGCCCAGGACGCTCTGCGTCCGTTACGGTTTACGCTGCATCCGCCGACGCAGAGCGTCTCGAACGGCGGTGCCCACGCAGAACGTGGGTACCATCAGAAGCACCCTCTCCCACTGATCGTTCCCACGCTCCGCGTGGGAATGCAGCCCAGGACGCTCTGCGTCCGTTGCGGTTTAGGCAGAATCCGCCGACGCAGAGCGTCTCGAACGGCGGGATGACGCTAGCCGAGGACCTTGTCGGCGGTGTACACCGCCTCGTCGAGAAACACATTCACCGCCGGGTGATCGCGCTCGCCCTTGCGGTAGGCGAGGAAGACGCCGCGCTGGATATCCGGCAGCAAAGGTACGGCGGTGACGCCAGGCAATGGACGCACCAGGCGCAGGCCGGAGACGATAGAGATGGAGTTGCCCGAGGCGACCATGGCCGCGACCATCTCGAAGCCGGCGCAGTGGGCATTGATGCGCGGCGCGTAGCCCGAGCGGCGACACAGGTTGGTGATGAATTCGCCGAACGAGCTGCCGGTGGAATCCAGCGCCCAGGCTTCGTCGCGCAGCTCGGCAATGGTCAGGCTGTCGCGCCTGGCCAGTGCATGGTCGATGGGCAGCAAGACATGCAGCTGATCCTGAGTCAGCGGAATCAGCGCGTAGTTCTCGCGGTTCTCGTCGGGCTGCACCGCCAGGTCGTCGATCACCGCCACGTCGATCTGCCAGGCGCCGAGGGCACTGAGGCTTTCCTGTGGTTCCAGCTCCAGCACCACCACGTTCAGCCGAGGGTAGGCGCTGCGCAGCGCACGCACGGTTTCCGCTATCACCGCCACGGCGATCGAGGGGAAAGCGGCCACACGCAGCTCACCGGCGATTTCCCCACGCAGCAGCGCCAGCTCCGAGCGCGCTTCGTCGAGCACCATGAGGATGCGTTCGGCATGCGCCACCAGGCGCTCGCCAGCCGGGGTAAGCACCACGCCGCGACCGCGCCGTTCGATCAGCGCCATATCCGCTTCGCGTTCGAGCTGGGCAACCTGCTGCGAAACCGCCGAAGGCGTCAGGTGCAGCGACTCGGCGGCGGCCGCCATGGTGCGGCAGCGGGCCAGTTCACGCAGGGTGCGCAGGCGGGTGATGTCCATGACGCGTTCTCAATAGTTAAGGGTCGCTAACGAATAGGTTAAAAATAAATCAGTATACATAATGATATAGCCGGCCTTAGATAGAGATATCCACACGCGCTGAACCGGGCGCGTGGTTCACCCACATACAAGGCATCACTGAAAACCCGGTTTTCAGCTGTGCCCACAGAAGAAGAATCTCGCCATGGCTATCAGCGTTTTCGACCTGTTCAAAGTCGGTATCGGCCCCTCCAGCTCACACACCGTCGGCCCGATGCGCGCGGCCGCGCTGTTCACCCACGCCCTGGAGAACCACGGCCACATGCCGCAGGTGACCCGTGTCGCCGCCGAGCTGTACGGCTCGCTGGGCGCCACCGGCAAGGGCCACGGCAGTGACAAGGCAGTGTTGCTCGGCCTCAGCGGCTACGAGCCGGACACCGTCGACGTGGACCAGGTGCCCGGCTACATCGAGGCCATTCGCCGCGACAAGCGCATCGTCCTGGCCGGCAAGCACGCCGTCGCCTTCGACGAGAAGGCCGACCTGAAGATGTTCCGCAAGGCGCTGCCGCTGCACGCCAACGGCCTGCGTTTCGCCGCCTTCGATGCCGCCGGCATTCAGGTGCACGAGGCCACCTATTACTCAGTGGGCGGAGGCTTCGTGGTCAGCGAGGCGATCCTCGCCGACGGCTCCAGGCACAAGGTCATCGCCCCGGATGCCACCAGCTTGCCGCTGCCATTCAGCAGCGGTGCCGACCTGTTGCGCCTGGCGCGCGAGAACGGCATTGGCATCGCCGAGGTGATGCGTCGCAACGAACGTCACTGGCGCAGCGACGAAGAGACCGATGCCGGCCTGCTGGAAATCTGGAAGGTGATGCAGGCCTGCGTTGACCGTGGCTGCCGCACCGAGGGCATCCTGCCAGGCGGCTTCAAGGTGCGCCGCCGCGCCGCGATCCTGGCGCGCAAGCTGGGCGGCTTCCAGCGCAGCTACCTGGAAGACCCGCTGCGCATGCTCGACTGGGTCAACCTCTGGGCCCTGGCGGTGAATGAGGAGAACGCCGCCGGTGGCCGCGTGGTGACGGCACCGACCAACGGCGCCGCCGGCATCATCCCGGCGGTGCTGCACTACTACGCCAACGCCATTTCCGGCGCCAGCGAGCGCGGCATCATCGATTTTCTGCTGACTGCCGGCGCCATCGGCATCCTGTACAAGGAAAACGCCTCGATCAGCGGTGCCGAAGTCGGCTGCCAGGGGGAAGTGGGCGTGGCCTGCTCGATGGCGGCCGGCGCGCTGTGCGCGGTACTCGGCGGCACCCCGGAGCAGGTCGAGAACGCCGCCGAGATCGGCATGGAGCACCACCTGGGCCTGACCTGCGACCCGGTCGGCGGCCTGGTGCAGATCCCCTGCATCGAGCGCAACGCCATCGCCTCGGTGAAGGCCATCAATGCCGCGCGCATGGCGCTGTACGGCGACGGCTCGCACTACGTGAGCCTGGACAAGGTGATCAAGACCATGCGCGAGACCGGCGCGGACATGCTGACCAAATACAAGGAAACCGCCCGTGGCGGCCTGGCGGTGAACATCATCGAGTGCTGATGCACTCTCGCCAGATGCGAGAACGCCGCGGGCCCTGACAGGTTCGCGGCGTTTTGCTTTGTGGCCGGGGCGATGAGCCCCTCTCCCATCAATGGGAGAGGGGAGCGAGCTGCGTAGTTTTTAAGGAAACACTGAAAAAGCCGTCATGCCCGCGCAGGCGGGCATCCAGAACCTACGAATCATCTGGGCTCCCGCCTTCGCGGGAGTGACGATAAATGGCTTTCTCAGATCATTCCTAACGCGGTTCGCTCATCAGGCCTTTGACGATGGAAATACAGCCCACCAGCAGCACGATGGTGAACGGCAACCCCGTCGACACGGCCATGGCCTGCAGCGCCACCAGGCCACCGCCAAGCAGCAGGGCGATGGCAATGACGCCTTCGATGCTGGCCCAGAACACGCGCTGCGGTACCGGTGCATTGACCTTGCCGCCAGCGGTGATGGTGTCGATCACCAAGGATCCGGAGTCCGACGAGGTGATAAAGAACACCACCACCAGCACGATGCCGATGAACGAGGTGATGCCGGTAAGCGGCATCTCGCCGAGCATGCTGAACAGCTTCAGCTCCAGACCAGCGTCCTGCGCACCGGTGAACCCATCCACCAGCAGCTGGTTGATGGCAGTGCCACCGAAGGCGGTCATCCACAGCACCGAGACCAGCGACGGCACCAGCAGTACGGCAACGAGGAATTCACGCACGCTGCGGCCACGGCTGACGCGGGCGATGAACATGCCCACGAACGGCGACCAGCTGATCCACCAGGCCCAGTAGAAGGCAGTCCAGCCCTGGCTGAAGTTGGCGTCTTCACGGCCGACCGGGTTGGACAGCGCCGGCAGGTACTGCAGGTAGGCACCGAGGTTCTTGAAGAATCCGGTGAGGATGGCCAGGGTCGGCCCGACGATGATGACGAACAACAGCAGGGCCATGGCCAGGCCCATGTTGATCTCCGACAGGCGCTTGACCCCCTTGTCGAGGCCGGCGACTACCGAGGCCAGAGCGATCAGGGTAATGGCGACGATCAGCAGTACCTTGGTGGTGTCCGTGGCCGGAATGCCGAACAGGTACTCCACACCCGCCGCCGCCTGCTCCGCGCCCAACCCCAACGAAGTGACCAGACCGAACAGGGTGGCGAACACTGCGAGGATATCGACGATGTGTCCCGGCCAGCCCCAGACGCGCTCACCGAGGATCGGGTAGAAGATCGAACGGATCGACAGCGGCAGGCCCTTGTTGAACGAGAACAGCGCCAGTGCCAGCGCGACGATGGCGTAGATCGCCCAGGGGTGCAGGCCCCAGTGGAAGATGGTCGCGGCCATACCCAGGCGCACGGCTTCCTCGGCGTTGCCGGCGGCGCCGCCAAGCGGTGCCCAGTCGGTACGCACGCCGTCCTCACCAACAGTGATGCCGCCCATCGCCGAGCTGTAGTGCGACATGGGTTCGGATACGCCGTAGAACATCAGGCCGATGCCCATACCGGCGGCGAACAGCATGGAGAACCAGCCCATGTAGGTGTAGTCGGGGGTCGCGTCCTTGCCGCCGATGCGCACCTTGCCCAACGGCGAGACGATCAAGCCCAGGCACAGCAGGACGAAGATGTTGGCGGCGCCGATGAAAAACCAGGCCATGTGGTGGGTGAGCCAGTCGCGCACACCGCTGAACAGTGGTTCGATCTGGTTCTGCAGGGCCAGGGCGAGGATCACGAAGATCACCGCGACCAGCGCGGAGATGGTGAAGACCTTGCCATGAATGTCGAGGGCGAAGACGAATTGCCCTTTGATGTTGTCCTGACCGATGACGTAATCGGTGTCGATCAGGTTGGCTTCACCGGTCGGTGCCGGGATGCCTTCGTGGGTTTCCGCTACGGGTGGCGGGGTCGTGTCATGCGAAGGGACGTTTCCCATACTTGGCGTGCTCCTTGATGCGTTTGACTCGCTAGACGAGCGTGAACAGGACGGATGCCCTCCTCCAATTAAAGACGACCTGCAAACGGGTCGAACCGAAAAGGGTAACACATGAATTCCGCTCACTCAGACTCACAGACACATGAAAGTCTCGAATAATTCCTCGAAAGGTGGCAATTTGCCCGACACTGCCATTCTCCAGATGCCCATGGCAGGATGCTTGCGAACGCTGCACAACCCCCGTGGTCAGCTGCACACAGCCTGTGCAAAGGAAGACCCTGCATGCCTGCGGATTTCGGCATCCCCCATCTGTTCGCGTACCTGATCGCTACCATCCACGCCCTTGGCGTACTGGCCGCGATCCACGCCGTGCTGACAGTGCGCACCGCCCAGGGCGCGCTGGCCTGGGGATTATCGCTATTCTTCATGCCCTACCTGACGCTGCTGCCGTATCTGGTGTTCGGCCGCAGCCGCTTCGATGCCTACGTCAAGGCGCGGCGCCAGGCCGACAAGGAAATGCACCACGCCATGGCCGAGCAGGACTGGCGCCCCTGGGTCGAGGAAGCCAAGGCAGCGCACCTGTCGCCGGCCTACGACCGCCTGCGCGCGTTGCCACGTCTGTCGCATCTACCCGGCCTGACCGGCAACCGCGTCGAACTGCTGATCGATGGCGAGGCCACCTTCGCAGCGATCTTCGCAGCCCTGGCCAGCGCCCAGCAGGTGATCCTGCTGCAATTTTTCATCATCCGTGACGACAGCCTCGGCCGACGCCTGCACGACGTACTGCTGGAGCGCGCAGCCGCTGGCGTGCGGGTGCACGTGCTGTACGACGGCGTCGGCAGCCATTCGCTGTCCGCCGCCTTCATCGACCGCCTGCGCCGCGGCGGTGTGCAGGTGCACGCCTTCCCCACTCGCTCCGGTCTGTTCAACCGCTTTCAGCTGAATTTCCGTAACCACCGCAAGATCGTCGTGGTCGACGGCGAGATCGGCTTTCTCGGCGGGCTCAACGTCGGCATCGAATACCTCGGGCAGAAGCCACCGCTGGCACCCTGGCGCGACACTCACGTCGAAGTACGCGGCCCGGTGGTGGCCAGCCTGCAGGAAGCCTTCGCCGAGGACTGGTACTGGGCCTGCCAGAAGCTGCCGCCGCTGCTGATGCCGAGAAAGCAGGATGAGCCCGGCCTGCTCTGCCAGGTGATCGCCAGCGGTCCGGCCGACCCGCAGGAAACCTGCTCGCTGCTGTTCGTCGAAGCGATTCACGCGGCGCGCGAACGGGTGTGGCTGAGCAGCCCCTACTTCGTGCCCGACGAGGCGCTGTTCGCCGCCCTGCGCCTGGCGGTGATGCGCGGCGTGGACGTGCGCCTGCTGCTGCCGTCGCGCCCTGACCACCGCATCGTCTACGCCGCCTCCAGCCTGTATGCCTTCGAAGCGCTGCGCGCTGGCGTGCGCATCTTCCGTTACCAACCGGGGTTCCTACACCAGAAGGCGCTGTTGATAGACCAAGACGTCAGCATGCTGGGCAGCGCCAACCTGGACAACCGCTCGTTCCGCCTGAACTTCGAGGCCAGCCTGCTGACCTTCGACGAAGGCTTCAACGCTCAGGTGGCGAACATGCTGGAAGAAGATTTCAGCCGCTCACGCGAACTGGTCAACGCCGACCGGCGCAACCTGCACCGTCTACAGCGACTCGGCATGCGCGTCGCACGGCTGATCTCGCCGATTCTCTGAGAGTTGCGCCGACCTGATGCCTGCAAGACTTTGAACAGGCTCTGAGGCACGGCTATGGTTATCAGGCCAGCCGCTGTTAGCTGTCAGCGAGAATCTGCCTGCCATGACCAGATGCTTTGCCCTGCTGCTCTGCCTGTTCATCCTGCCCGCTCCGGCGCAGGAGGAAATTCACGTCGGTGTCGAACTGCAGCCCTATCAGCCTTATTCGGATGTGGAGAACGGCGAATACCGTGGCTATGCACGCGATTTGCTGGACGCTTTCGCCGCCGAGTACGGCTACCGCTTCATCTACTCGCCGCTACCGGTGAGGCGCCTGCTCGGTGATTTTCTGTCCGGCCGGGTCGACCTCAAGTTCCCCGACCACCCACAATGGAACGCCGACCAGAAAGCCGGCCAGCGCATCCACTACAGCGCCCCGGCTGCGCCCTACATAGACGGCATCCTGGTCAAGCCGCAGCACCTCGGCCAGGGCCAGCAGCGTATCGAATTGCTCGGCACGCAGAACGGCTTTACTCCCTGGCCCTATCTACAGGACATTCGTGCCGGAAAAATCCGCCTGATCCAGGCCAATCAGATCGACTCGTTGCTGCGCATGGCAGGCAGCGACCGCGTCGACGGGGTCTACCTCAACCCCAGGGTAGTGGCTCACCAACTCAGGCAGATGCGCATGGCCGCCGACAGCCTGGTGTTCGACCCAGAGCTACCGCACGTGGAAGATCACTACTACCTGTCGAGCATCCACCATCCGCAACTGATCGAGGCGTTCAACCGTTTTCTCGAAGAGCGAGCCGCGCTGGTGGGAGAAATCCGCCGCCGCCACGGGCTGTAAGTAGGCCCGTGGCACGGCGGCGGATCAGTACTTCCAGCTGACGCTCATGCTGGCATTACGCGGGGCACCGTAATAGGCCTGAGTCCAGTACAGGCTGCTCAGGTACTTTTCGTCGGTGAGGTTGTTGAGGTTGGCCGACACACTCCAGTTCGAGTCGATGTCGTAGCTGGCCATCAGGTCGACCACGGCGTAGGCCTTCTGCTCGGCATCGGCAGTGCCGATAGAGGTGAAACCGTCGTCGGCAGTCAGCGGCACGGCGATCTTGATATCGTCCTGCCAGCGCACTGCGGCGCCGACCTTGAGTTTCTCCATACCCGGGATACGGTAGGTAGCGGCCGCCTTGATCATGTGTTTGGGCGAGTAGGTCACGGCATGCCCGCCGTCGGCATTGGTGATGTCGACGAAGGTGTAGCCAGCGCTGAGCTGCAGACCGTCCAGCGGTTCACCGGAGAACTCCAGCTCATAGCCTTCACTGGTCAGGCCTTCAATGGCGCGGTAGTAGGCAACCGAACCGATCATGCCAGCCTGCTCGGCGAAGTTGTCCTGCTCGGTACGGAACACCGAGAGCGCCACATTGACCTTGTCGTCGAACAGCTCGCCCTTGATCCCGGCTTCGTAGTTCACCCCTTCCAACGGCGCCAGACGTGAGCCCGTCAAGTCGGTCTTGGTTTGCGGGGTGAAGATTTCGGTGTAGCTGGCGTAGACCGAGTACTGCTCGTTGAGGTCATAGACCACACCGGCATAGGGCACGACCTTGCCACTGTTCTTCGACGACTTGGCCAGACCGTAGTTGGTGCCGTCGCTCTTCACGTCGATCACGCGAGCGCCGGTGATCAGGCTCAAGTCATCCGTCAGACTCCAGCGCGCAGCACCGTAGACGCTCTTCATGCGATCGGTGAAGTCACTGCCGGCGCTGCCATTGTCATTACGCGGTTTCGGGTAGTCGCCGCTCCACTGCTCCAGCGGCGGCAGCATGGTGCCGGTGCTCGAGTCATACCAGGACAAGTCCTCCAACTCGGAGCGCGACCAGCTGCCACCGAGGGCCGCCTCATGCTGGCGCCCGGCAAGGTTGAACGGGCCACTGGCCTGCACATCGACGATCAGCTGTTTGTTCTTCTCGCTGTACTCGGACGGATAGGAGTACAGACCGGCACCGGTCGTGCGATTGGGTGTGCCGTAGACGTAGAACATCGAGCCGTCGCTTTTCTTCTCCACATGGGTAACCACGGTCTTGGCCTGCCAGCCGTTGTCGAAGGTATGCGCCAGTTCGGCGAAGGTACGGTTTTCCTGGTTGTCCCAGTAAGCCCAGTCGGTGGAGGTGCTGGTAGAGCGCGAGTAATTGGTCTTGCCGCCGTCCTGATACACCAGCGGCAAAGCGCCCCACATCGGCGAATTGGCGTCGCTGGTCTGCAGAGTGTGGCCGAGGGTGAAGATAGTGCGGTCGTCCAGATCGAACTCCAGCACGCCATGGAACACGTTCTTCTCGCGCGAATAGCGGTCGAGATAGGAGTTCTTGTTTTCGTTGGCGTACACCACACGTCCCCGTACGGTACCGGCATCATTGAGCGCGCCGGATACGTCGGTATCGATACGGCGCTTGTCCCAGGAACCGGCGGTCAGGTCCACCCGAGCCTGTGGTGCCAGTGTTGGCCGCTTGCGCACGAAATTGACGGTCGCCGAAGGGTTGCCGGTGCCGGAGATCAGGCCATTGGCGCCGCGAATGACTTCCACACGCTCGTACATGGCGGTATCCAGATCGCCCTCGACGTTGCCATAGACAAAGGGCACGGAGATACCGTCGTACTGGAAGTTGGTGATGTCGAAACCACGGGCGGTGTAGTAGGTGCGGTCGGTTTCGACTTCCTGCACCTGCACGCCCGGCACGGCCTTGAGCGCGTCGTTGACGCTGGTGAGCTTGAAGTCGCGCAACTGAGCGCCGCTCAGGGTGGAGATCGACTGCGGCGTCTGCCGCGGAGTCAGGTCGAGCTTGGTCGCAGCACTGCTGGGTGTGGATTTGTAGCTATCGACCTCGGCCACCGCACTGCTGCCAACCACGGTCTGGGCATCGAGTTCGAGCTGCTCCTGCTCGGCGGCCAGGGTTTGATTGAAACTGCAGGCGGCCGCAATCGCCACGGCCAGGTGGGTTTTTCTGCTGAACAAGGGACGGTCTCCTGATGCGCTGTCGATAGCCGCTGACAATCCCTTTGCAGCCGAGTGCTTCCCTGGCAGGCACTTGCCAATCGCAAATGCAAATAATTATCGACAAAATTCTCGCAGCAAAATGCCCAACCCGTCAATGAGAATTACTTACATTAAAATTGAAGATCATTGCCCGCCCAAGCTGCCGCAGTCCGCGCTCACCCAGCGCGCGCGGCCTTCCATGCTGAAGGGCTCGCGACTATAGGTGCCGCGGGTCTGGATGGTGAACGCCTTATTGCTGGCGAAAAGGATCTCGCCTTCGCCCTGGGATTCGTGGCAGACGAAGCTGAATTTCCACAGCGTCGCGCTGCGGTCGAGAGTTTCATAACTGCAGCCTGACTTGGGGGCGTACAAGGGGATGTCCTGGGCCTCGATCTGCTCCGCAGTCAGACACCTCTGCATCCCGCCGGCAACCAGCTTGAAACCCTGTTTGGCAAACCCGGCCTCCGCCCTCTGACGGCTATCGGGTGGCAAACTCTGCAACTGTTCCAACATCTCCCGAGTGCCGGGGACGATCTGACCACCAACCTGCATGCTGTCCGTGCTGACTTCCCAGACTCCAGGCAGCATATCCAGGGCACTGGCCGAAGCCGGCAACAGGCAGAAGGTGATAGGCAGGGCGAAACGGGGTATGGGGCGCATGACGATGCTCCTGACGGTGGTCCATAAAGCCTAGTCGCTGCGCACCGGACGAACAAAACCCCCACCGACCTGCGCCGCATGGGGGTTCTCTTCTTTCTTTCCACCGGCACTTGTGGCGCCGGAAGCCTGGGTCCGCTCTGGCGAACCTAACCCGCGTCAGGTGCGGGGGAGCTCAGCTCACAGCTCCAGAGTTCCAACGCCGGCTGGCTCGCTTGTGGCGGGCCGAGCCAGTCGCTCATCGGGCGACAACGCTGGTTGAAACACAGTTGGTAATCCCCGGCTTCAGGCGTACGCCCGACTCGCAGGGGTTGCAAAGGCGGTAGCTGACGCTGGTAGTGCCAGCTGCCATTGCGCAGTTCGGCGCCGTCGGGAATTTCCATTCCGGCGCCGGAACCCTTGACCCGCGCCTCGCCAAGCACCAAGCCCTCGGCGGTGACGCGGTAATCCTCTTCCCAGCGAATCTTCTCGATGGTGTGGGTCCAGGCCAGGGTGAAGGCCGGCGTGGGCAACTCTGCCCATACCGCGCCGGCCAATCCCAGGCACAGACCGATCACGCTGTCGCTGCCTCGGCACGACGGGCGCGCCAGACGTGCTGACCGATGAAGATGGCACTGAGGGCAAAGCCGATCTCGTCACTGATCGGGGTGGCGAGAATCAGGCTGGCGCCAGCGGCCAGCCCCAGAATGCGCTCCCACCAGGTCAACTTGGCCTGCAGGAAGCCGGTGAACACCACGCCCCAGATGCCGATGGCCAGCGCGGCCTTGAACAGCACGTAGAAGGTCGCCAACAGGCTATCGCCCTGCAGCATCAACGCGGGCGAGTAGACCGCCATGAAGGGCACGACGAAGCCGGCCACGGCGATGCGGATCGCCCACAGGCTGATCTTCAGACCACGCTCCTTGGCAATTGGCGCTGCGGCGAAGCAGGCCAGTGCCACCGGCGGCGTGAGGTCGGCCATGATGCCGAAGTAGAAGACGAACATGTGCGAGACGATCAGCGGCACGCCCAGCTCCAGCAGCGCCGGCGCGGCGATCGAGCTGGTGATGATGTAGTTGGGGATGGTCGGGATACCCATGCCCAGCACCAGGCAGGTCAGCATGGTCAGCACCAGCGACAGGAACAGGTTGTCCTGGCCGATGGCGAGGATGTAGCCGGCGAAGGTGGAGGCCACCCCGGTCAGCGACACCACGCCGATGATCACGCCGACCAGGGCGCAGGCGATACCGACCGGTACGGCATGACGCGCACCTTCGACCAGCGCATGCAGACACAGGGTCAGGGTTTCACGGCCGCCTTTGACGAACCAGCAGATCGCCACCAACAGGGCGATAACGCCGAACACCACGCCGATACCGAGCTGGAAGAAGCCGGCACAGAGCACGCCCAGGGCAATCCAGAAGGCGAAGCGCATGGCCTTGGACGAAACCTGCAGGATGATCGCCGAGCCAAGGATGACCATGGCGGTCAAGGCCAGGCCGACGGTACCGGAGAACAGCGGGGTACGACCGGAGAACAGCAGGTAGATGAGGATGAACAGCGGGATCAGCAGGAACCAGCGTTCGCGTACGGCCTTCCACGGGTTCGGACATTCTTCCTTGGGGAGGCCACGCAGGTTGGCGCGCTTGGCCTCCAGGTGAACCATCCAGAACACCGAGCCGAAGTACAGCAACGCCGGGATCAGCGCGGCCTTGGCCACTTCGAAGAAGGGCACGTTGATGGTCTCGGCCATGATGAAGGCCACGGCGCCCATGATCGGCGGCATGATCTGGCTGCCCATCGACGAGGTTGCCTCGACGCCACCGGCGAAGGCCGGGCGGTAGCCGAAACGCTTCATCAGCGGGATGGTGAACTGGCCGGTGGTGACCACGTTGGCCACACCGGAACCGGTGATGGTGCCCATCAGCGCCGAGGACACCACCGACACCTTGGCCGGGCCGCCGACCTTGTGGCCGAACAGACCCATGGCGAAGTCGGTGAACAGCTTGATCATCCCGGCCTGCTCGAGGAAGGCGCCAAACAGGATGAACAGGAAGATGTAGGTCGCCGAGACGTAAGTCGGCGTGCCGTAGAGGCCCTCGGTACCGAAGGCCAACTGGTTGACGATCTGGTCGAAGCCGTAACCGCGATGCATCAGCTCGCCCGGCAGGTACTGACCGAGCATGCCGTAGGCGAGGAACAGCGCGCAGATGATCGGCAGGGCGATGCCCATGACCCGGCGGGCAGCTTCGAACACCAGCGCGATCAGGATCAGGCCGATGATCATGTCGCCCGTGGTCAGGTCGCCCGAGCGCTGGATCAGATCCGCCTCGAAGTACCACTGGTAGACCGCCGTGGCCATGCCGGCCAGGCCCAGCAGCCAGGCCAGGGGCTGCCAGGGACGCTTGGCGCCGAAAGCCGGGATGCTGATGAAAACCACCAGCAACAGAAAGCCGACGTGCACAGCGCGCAGCACCTGGGTAGATACCGGGTGGAAGGCCGCGGTAACGATCTGGAAGATGGAAAACAGCAGCGCGACGGCGAACAACGCCTTCGGCCAGTCGGACGGGCTGGCGCCCATACCCTGATTCTGCTCACTCATGGAGTGCAAACCTCATGACTACTTCGATACGGGGACAGAGTCGCCAACAAAACCCACCGTCCATGAACGCCGGTTTTATTCGCGATTCTGTGAAGACCGGACCGTGGCGCAGGCACCACGGTCCGAGCCATCATTACAGCGCGCCAGCTTCCTTGTAGAAGCGCTCGGCACCCGGGTGCAGCGGGATCGGCAGGTTCTTGGTGGCGGTTTCCAGCTTGATGTCCTGAGCGGCGGAGTGAGCGGTGCCCAGACGGCCGAGGTTGTCGAACATCAGCTTGGTCATCTGGTAGGCCACTTCGTCGGAAACGCCTTCATGGCTGACCAGGATGTTGGTGATGGCGACGGTAGGTACGTCGGCGTCCTGGCCATCGTAGGTACCGGCCGGGATGGTGGCAGCCTGGTAGGCAGCGTTGTCGATCTTGGTAGTCACTTCGGCCGGAATGGCAACGAAGCTGATCTTCATGGTCGAAGCCAGGTCACGAATGGCGGCCATGCCCAGGCCCGAGGACTGCAGGGTGGCGTCCAACTGGCGGTTCTTGATCAGCTCGACCGACTCGGCGTACGGCAGGAATTCGACCTTGCCCATGTCCTCGTAGGTCAGGCCAGCCGCTTTGAAGATGGCGCGAGCATTGAGCTCGGTACCGGACTTCGGCGCGCCGACAGAGATGCGCTTGCCCTTGAGGTCTTCCAGGGTCTTGATGCCGGATTCGGCGTTGGCAACGATCTGGATGTAGTTCGGGTAGGTACCGGCAATGGCGCGGATTTTCTTCAGCGGCGCCTTGAAGCCAGCGTCTTCGACGCCGTTCCAGGCATCGGCTACCGAGTCGCCGAGGGCGAAAGCCAGCTCGCCACGACCGGCTTGCAGCAGGTTGAGGTTTTCCACCGACGCCTTGGTCGCCTGGACCGAGGTCTTGGAGCCCTCGATGCCGTTGCTGTAGAGCTGCGACAGGGCTACGCCGATCGGGTAGTACACACCGCTGGTACCACCGGTGAGCACGTTGATGAAGGTCGGGGCGGCAAGCACAGCGGTGCTGGCAGTGATGGCCGCGGCGGCGGCAAACAGGCTGAGTTTCTTGGTCAGTCGCATGGAAGTATCTCCGTCGTTGTTATTGGCTGTATGCAGAGTTTCACTCTAGACGACGCCGCACAGGCGGCGTCGACATTGCGCGATCAGCAGCGCAGGGTGCAGCTTCGGACAAGAGCCGCGGCAGGCGCAGCACGGAGACCCATGCACGGCAGCGAATGCGGCATGGCGCGAGGGACATGGCAGTTCATGGGCTGACCTCTTGTCGTTGTTATGGTCGCCACGTCGGCAAGATGCTGCGCGGCTACAACTGTCATAGCAGATGCCGTGCCAGGGGCTGAAAAGCCCGAGATAGAGGGGTTTTATCGATAGACCAATGGGTCACTGAGCGGGAAACCGCTTACACCCGAGCGAGCATAGGCAACAATCCGCTCACCAGGTAACCGGACGCAATCCGAGAATGAGGTGATCGCTACCTCCCGGATCGCATCCGGGTTACGGCTGCTCGCCAGACCGTAGGGTGCGCCGCGCGCACCGGCTGGCTCGAGAGCGTGGCACCAGGGGCGCACCGCGCACCTTACATATGCCCCGCCCGTCTACTCTTCGCCGCCCGGCAGGTAATCACCGCGTGCCAGGCCATGACGCTGCATCTTCTCGTTGAGGGTGCGGCGCGGCAGCTGCAGCATTTCCATGACAGCGGCGATGTTGCCCTGGCATTGCAGCAGGGCGTTGTGCAGACATTGCGCTTCGAAGGCCTCCATCTGCTGCGCCAACGCCTGGCCGGCGAAACGCTCGGCCGGCGGTGGGCTGGAAAGCCCCAGGGCATGGCGCTCGGCAGCGTTGATCAGCTCACGCACATTGCCCGGCCAGTCATGACCGAGCAACCGCGCCAGCTCGCTCGGGGCCAGTGGCGGCGCTTCGCGCCCATGACGCAGCGCCGCCTCGTGGGCGAAATGATCGAACAGCAGGGGAATGTCCTCGCGGCGCTCACGCAGCGGCGGAATATGCAGGGTGGCGACGTTCAGGCGATACACCAGGTCCTCGCGAAAACGCCCGGCCTTGACCTCGTCGAGCAGGTCCGGCTTGGCCGCACTGATTACCCGCAAATCGACCTGGATGCTCTTGTTCGAGCCGAGGCGTTCCAGGGTCTTTTCCTGCAGCACGCGCAGCAGTTTGACCTGTTGCGCCAGCGGCAGACTCTCCACCTCGTCGAGAAACAGAGTCCCGCCATCGGCATGCTCGATACGGCCGATGCGCCGCGCCTGGGCGCCGGTGAAAGCGCCGCTCTCGTGGCCGAACAGCTCGCTTTCGAAGATAGTCTCAGGAATCGCCGCACAGTTCAGCGCCGCGAAGGCTTTGCTGGCACGCGGGCTGAAGTCGTGCAGGCTGCGCGCCACGCGCTCCTTGCCGCTGCCTGTCTCGCCACGGATCAGCACATTGACCGAGGTACCGGCCAACTCGAGGATCTGCCGACGCAGATTTTCCATCGACCGCGAAATACCGATCAGCTGGCTCTCGATACGGCCCTTGTCGGCCACCTGCCGACGCAGCTGGCGGTTCTCGCAGACCAGCCGGCGCTTGTCCAGCGCGCGCCGCACGCTGTCGAGCAGACGCTCGGGGGTGAAGGGTTTCTCGATGAAGTCATAAGCGCCCTGACGCAGCGCCTGCACTGCCATGGGCACATCACCGTGACCGGTGACGAGGATCACCGGCAGGTCGGTGTCCACCTGCAGCAGCTTGTCGAGCAGTTGCAGGCCATCGCTGCCGGGCATGCGCACATCGCTGACGACGATGCCGGGGAAGTCGCGGTCGACCAGAGCCAGCGCTTCGGCCGCGCTGGCGCAGGTACGCACATCGAAACCGGACAGCTCCAGCCACTGCTGCACCGCCTCGCGAATCGCCGCTTCGTCGTCGACCACTATGACCTGAGCGCTCATGGCACCTCCTGTTCAAAACGGCGGGCAGTGTAGCCCGACGAATACAATACGGGGGAACGACCGGTGCGCACCGCGCACACTGCGATAAGGCAGCCCCGCGCAGAGAGCACCAGCCCACCCCAGACCCGCCGGCATGCCCCGTGTAGGAGCCGGCTTGTCGGCGATAGACCTGTGTGGCGCGGAGCATCGCCCGCGAGCGGGCTCCTACAAGGCATGCGCGCAGCCATCCGGGTTACGGCGCGGCGGGCAAACGCAAGGTAAACACCGCGCCCAGTTCGCCATTGCGCGCCTCCAGCGTGCCGCCGAGATCGCGCACGATACCGTAGGACACCGCCAGCCCAAGCCCCAGCCCCTGCCCCACCGGCTTGGTGGTGAAGAAGGGTTCGAATACCCGACCCAGGGTTTCCTCGGCGATGCCGCCGCCGCTGTCCTCGACGCTGAGCAGGCAGTCGCCGTCTTCGCGGGCGATGCGCACCAGGAGGATACGCGGCTCGCTGTCGGCCATGGCATCGAGGGCGTTGTGCAGCAGGTTGAGAATCACCTGCTCGATGCGGATCGCATCACCCAGCACCTCGGCCTCGTCATCGATCTGCGTGCGCAGCTCCACCTGCTCGCTGCGCATGCGTGGCGCCAACAGTTGCAGAGCCTGCTCCAGCACGTCACCCAGGCACAGGCGCTCGCTGAGGCCAGCCGGGGTCTTGCGGGCGAAGGTCTTGAGATGACCAGTCAGCGCGGCCATGCGCTGCAGCAGACCATCGATACGCTGCAGACCGTCGCGCACCGCTTCCGGCCGACCACTGCCCGCCAGCAGGCGCAGGCTGCCGAGCTGCATCTGCAGGGCGGTCAGCGGCTGATTGATCTCATGCGCCAGGGCCGCCGACATCTGCCCCAGCGCGGCCATCTTGGCAGCATGCACCAGGCCGTCCTGGGCTTCGCGCAACTCGGCGGTGCGCAGCGCCACCTCGCGCTCCAGACGTTCGCGGATGCCAGCCTGCAAGCGCTGGTTCTTGCGCCGCTGGGCGAGGAACAGAAACAGGAAGGCGAACGTCATCCACACGCCGGCAGCGGCCAGCCGATAGCTGCGCACACTGTCTGCCAGGCCGACCGGCTCGCTGAGCAGATGCAGGGTCCAGCCCTCCTCGGGCATGTGCAGACGCTGCCAGAGATAATCGCGGTTGCCGTCAGGGCCATCCACGCGCGCCCAATCCGCATCGGCGTCGATATGCCGATGCACCTGATGCGCCAGCGGCTGCAACGCCTGCTCGGCATAGCGGCGCACCTCCACCAGTTCAGCACGCGCCTGCTCGTTGAGCGGCTGCAGAGCGCGGAAGCGCCAGATCGGCTTGTTGCTGAGGATCACCACCTGATAGCTGTCGGCGACCATCAGTACCCCAGGCTGGCCGACCCATTCGCGCTGCAGGTCTTCCAACTCCAGCTTGACCACCAGCACGCCGAGCAGCTCGCCCTTGTCGTCGCGCACCACATGAGAAAGGAAGTAGCCGGGAATCCCCGTGGTCACGCCTACCGCGAAGTAGCGCGCGCCGCCATCACGCAGGGCGTTCTGGAAGTAAGGGCGAAAGGCGTAGTTGTTGCCGACGAAGCTGCTCCAGTCACGCCAGTTGCTGGCCACCAGGGTTTCGCCATGGGCATCGAGCAGGTACAGCACGGTGGAGCCGGCCGCCGCGTTGAGTCGCTCCAGGCGCTGGTTCAGCGCCAGGCGCAACTGACGATCATGCGGTGCGCGCAGCAGGCTACGAATGTCGCTGTCCAGCGCCAGCACCTCGGGTACCGAACTGAAGCGCTCGACCAGGGTGCGGATCGACTGGGCATAGAGCTGCAGCTGCCCGCGCGCCTCGACGCTGCGCTCGTCCCAGGCGCGCTGCTCGGCATAGCGTCCACCCAGCCACAGGCTCACCAGCAGGCCGGCAAGAATCGCCAGGACGGTGAGCAGAACGCGGGGGCGATAACGGGGACGCTGCGGCAAGGGCATGGGCGGCTCGCGGAATCAGAACGAGCCGCATGTTACCCCATCAGGCATAGAGGTCAGCACGTGTCCACGGCAGATCATGACCGCCGTCATCGCGCGGCTTCACCGCCAGTATCTGATGCAGGTTCATCCAGCCATGCTGGAAGCCGTACGCACAGCCGGCCAGGTACAGGCGCCAGATACGCAGGGATTTTTCCGGTACCCACTGCGCGGCCTTCTGCAGTTGCCGCTCCAGGCCCTGGCTCCACAGCTGCAAGGTGCGCGCATAGTGCAGGCGCAGGCTCTCGACATCGACGATCTCCAGCCCAGCCTCGCTGATCGCCTTGCTGATGGTCACCAGATGCGGCAGCTCGCCCTGCGGAAACACGTAGCGGTCGATGAACTCGCCAGCGCCACGACCAACCGGGCGGCCATCGGTGAAGCGCGAGGTGATGCCATGATTCATCACCAGACCACCGGCCCTGACAGCGCCGAACAGGCGCTGACAGTACAGCGGCAGATTGGCGTGTCCAACGTGCTCGAACATGCCGACGCTGACCACTTTATCGAAGCGGCCATCTTGCGGCAGGTCGCGGTAGTCCAGGCGCTCCAGAGTCACACGGCCCTCCAGACCCTCTTCGGCCACACGCTGCAAACCCAGCTCCAGCTGCGCCTGGCTCAGGGTGATGCCGTAGACCTCGGCGCCGAACTCGCGCGCAGCAAAACGCGCCAGGCCGCCCCAGCCACAGCCGACATCGAGCAGCCTGTCACCCGGCTGCAGGCGCAGCTTGCGACACAGGTGGCGCAGCTTCGCCTGCTGGGCCTGATCGAGGTCTTCCTGGCCGGTTTCGAAGTAGGCGCAGGAGTAGACCATGTCGCGGTCCAGCCACAGCCGGTAGAACTCGTTGGACAGGTCGTAGTGATAGCTGACGGCCTCGGCGTCGCTGCGCTTGTCGTGGGCGGCGTATTGCTCAGCTGGTGTGGATTCATCACCGAGCAGTGCCGTGCTCAGCGCATCGCCAACTGCGATGGCTTCTTCGATGGAACCTTCCAGATCCACCCGTCCTTCGACATAGGCAGCGCCCAGTGCATCCAGGCTGGGGTGAGCCAGTTGCGTGACCAGCGTGGGATCCTTCACCACCAGCGTCACCCGGGGTTTGGGCCCAAGGTCGATCTGCTTGCCGTCCCACAGTTTCAGGCGCAGCGGCAGTCGTAGATCACGAAGTGCGGTGGGCAATTGCGCGAGCATGGTCATCTCTCCTGGCCAGGAGTGCGTCTTACAGAGACTAGCTCAGATGACCTTTGCACCCTTCCAGCAGTTCGATCCTGGCGACTAGCGGCGCGTGTGATCGAAACGACTGGCGCAGAGTACGCCTGAGTTCGCTGGCGGATTGCGTAGTCATGCCTAAGCCGGCAGCGGCTGAGCGCTATCGACCCGCTGCAGCAGGCCGTCAGCCAGCCACTGGCGCAACCAGCTCACCGCTTGAACCGGTGCCTGTTCGCCCAGATGCGCCAGCTCGCCGCACAACTCGGCAAAGCACCAACCCTGCACGGCCATACCCTGCAACGCCGCCGCTTCATCGACGGCCAGACTGCGATAGCGGGTAATCAGTTGGTCGCGCCAGATCACACAGGTCTGCACCTCGGCCAATGGCTGGCTGCCGGGGAAGTCGCCCTGCTCCTTGCACGCACGCCAGATCGCCAGGCTGTTATGCCGGCACTCGAGCCACTGAACGCTCGGCAGCAGGCGGACTTGCAAGGTCGGCCACGCCTCGGCGGGCAGTTCGGCCATCTGCGTCAGGCTCAGGGGCTGGCCCTCGGGCGCATCGAAGGCCAGGGTAAAAGCCCATTCCAGCTGCGCCAGTTCGCTGAGCGGCGCGGCTTGCGCGGGGATCAGGTAGCCACCGATGAACGCCGACAGCTGTGCGCCGAGCCAGCGCAGGCTGAAGTGCTGCGAGGGGTGCGCATCGAGATAAGCCAGGGCCAGGGTGTCGAACTCGTCGTCACCAAGCCAGCCATGCACCGCCGGAAAATCACCACGCAAGGCTTCCAGCAGGCGCGCACGGTAAGCGTTGTGATAAATCGCCAGACCCTGTTCGGCACTCAGCGCCGCGCTGCCCAACAGGCTGGCCTGCAAGGCCGGGTTGGGCTGGGCATCGGGGCTGAGCAAATAGGCCTGAACCTGCGCCTGCCAGTCACTCAGGCGCATTGCGGCGTGCCTTGCAATGCTTGAGCGGCGAACCGGCGCGCGGTATTCAGCTCGTCGAGCAACACGTCCAGATCGGGAAAATGATCGTCGCGCTCCAGCAGCGTGGACACCGGGCCGAGGTGCTGCAGCGTGCGTTGATAAAGCTGCCAGACCGGGTCGCTGACCGGCTGATCATGGGTGTCGATCAGGTAGCTGCCGTAATCACTGTGGCCGGCCAGGTGCAACTGACGGATGCGCGACTTGGGCAGGCTGCTGATAAAGGTCCAGGCATCGAAACCATGGTTGCGTGCGCTGACGTAGACATTGTTGACGTCCAGCAACAGCTCACAGCCACTCAACTCGCTGAGCGCGGCGAGAAACTGCCATTCGCTGAATTGATCATCGGCGCAGCGCAGGTAGCTGGAGACGTTTTCCAGTACCAGCGGCCGCTCGATCACGTCCTGCACCTGGCGCACCCGCGCGGCCACATGCTGCAGGCTCTCCTCGGTGTAGGGCAGTGGCAGCAGGTCATGCAGCTGGTGGGCATTGCCCCGGCTCCAGCACAGATGATCGGAGATCCACGCCGGCTGCACGCGCGCAGCCAGTTGCTTGAGCTGACGCAGGTAGTCGCGGTCCAGCTCGTGCGGGCCGCCAATCGACAGCGACACGCCATGCATCACCAGCGGGTACCGTTCGCCGATGGCATCGAGAAAGTAGAGGGCCTTGCCGCCCGCTACCAGGTAATTTTCCGAGACGATCTCGAACCAGTCGATCGCCGGCCGTTGTTCGAGAATGGCTTGGTAGTAGGTGCTGCGCAGGCCCAGGCCGAAACCCAGATTGCCGCGTTGAGCATTCATCGCTGGCTCCTCGCTCGGTGATGCGGGGCAACCGCAGCGCGGCCGCCCCAGCTCACTTACTCGCCGACAGTACCGCCTGCAGCATTGCACTCAGCGAGTGTCATCGACTTGAAGCCGTGACCTTTGCAAGCACCCTGGCCTTTGCAGCTGTTTTCGGCGGTCTTGCAGTCGTTCTGGCCTTTGCAGGACGTGACGCCGTAACAATGTACCTTGGCTTCTTCAGCCACTGCTACGGTGCTTGAGAGACCAGCGAACAGGCTGGCAGCAGCGAAGGCGATGGCGGCACCAGTAGCAGCGGTGGATTTCATGCTCATGTGCGTATCCTCGGATGATCTGGGTTAGCCGGGCTAAGGTGTTTTGCGTGCCGGCATTCAACTAGAGCGACGAGGCGAACTGACGTTACAGCAGCGCTGAAAAAACTTTCGCGACTCAGCGCCGACGCAGCAGCAGAACGAAGAACACCCCACCGATGGCAGCGGTGACGATGCCGATGGGCAGGTCCTGCGGCGCCAGCCAGGTACGCGCGGCGACATCGACCCAGACCAGCAACAGCGCCCCCAGCAGCGCCGCCACCGGCAACACGCGACGGTGCTCGGCGCCGACCAGAAAGCGCGCCACGTGCGGCAGCATCAGGCCGACGAAACCGATGGCGCCGGACAGCGACACCAGCACCCCGGTGAGCAGCGAGGCCACCACGAACACCAGCAGGCGCACCCGCCGTGGCTCCAGACCCAGGCTCACTGCACTCTGCTCGCCGGCCATCAGCGCGTTCAGCGCGCGGCCCAGGCCCAGCAGCACGGCCAACGCCAACAGCAGGCACACGGCCGGCAGCCAGAGCAGCTCCCAGCGCGCCAGCCCCAACCCGCCGAGCATCCAGAACAGCACCGAGCTGGCCGCGTGCGGGTTGCCCAGGTACAGCAGCAGGTTGCTCGCCGCCATCATCACGAAGGACACCGCCACTCCGGCCAGCAGCAGCCGATCACTCTCCAGCCGCCCGCCACGACTGGCGATGGCCAGCACCAGCAGCATGCTCGCCAACGCACCGGCGAAGGCCGCCAGAGGCAGGCTGAGCAGGCCGGCGAATTCGCCCAGGTAGAGCACCACGAGCACCGCACCGAAGGCTGCGCCGGAACTGACGCCGAGCAGATGCGGATCGGCCAGCGGGTTGCGCGTCACCGCCTGCAGCGCCGTACCGACCAGCGCCAGCCCGGCGCCCACCAGCGCGCCAAGCAGCACCCGTGGCGCGCGCAGTTGCCAGACGATGCTGTCCTGGCCGACGCTCACCGCCGCATCGGGCACGCTACCGAACAGGTGCTGGCCAAGGATCGCCAGCACGTGCTCGAGCGGCACCTGCGCCGCACCGAAACCCAGCGAAAAAGCACAGGACAGCGCCAGCAGCGCGGTCAACCCGAGCAGCAACAGACGAAATCGACTCACCGGGCAAAGACCTCGGGATGCAGCGCCGCCGCCAGCGTCTCGATGGCCATCGCGTTGTCCAGGCTCGGGGTGACGGCCAGGTACGACAGCACCACGAAGCGCTGCTCGCGGATCGCCGTCACGCCTTGCAGCGCCGGATGCTGCAGGAGAAAATCGCGCTTCTGCGCCGCCGTGCGCTCACCATAATCGACGATCAGGATCAGTTCCGGGTCCTGCTCGACCACCGACTCCCAGCCCACCTTCATCCAGTTGGCCGCCACCCCATCCATCACATTGCGCCCACCCGCCGCCTCGATCAGCGGCTGCGGCATGCCCAGACGTCCGGCGCTGAAGGGCACGTCTTCGCCGCTGTCATAAACAAATACGCGCGGACGCGTCGGCTGCTCACCGAGCTGCGTACTGACTGCGGCCACGCGCGCCTGCATCCCTTGCACCAGTGCTTCGGCACGATCCTCGACGGCGAAGATGCGGCCCAGGTTGCGCAGGTCGTTGTACAGATCATCGAGACTGGCGACGCGACCCGGCATGACATGCGCACAGGACTCGCTCAGCTCATACACCGGAATGCCGAAGCGCTCCAGGCTGGCCGGGGTGACCTCGCCGCCGATGCGCATGCCGTAGTTCCACCCGGCGAAGACGAAATCGGCGCCCGCGCCCAGCAGGTTCTCCAGCGAGGGATAACGCGCGGCCAGTTCGGGCAGATCATCCAGATCGGCCTGCAGCTCCGGCGTCGGCGTCTTCCAGCCACTGACACCACTGTAGCCGACCATGCGCTCCTTCAGGCCCAGGGCCAGGAGCATGGCGGTCAGGGTGATGTCGTGGCTGACCGCACGCTGCGGCGGCTGCTCGATGGTCAGTTGGCGGTCGCAGCTGGTGACGGTGACGGCCCAGGCGGGGCTGGCCAGCAGCAACGCCGACAGCACGAGCGTGGGTAGGAGCGGCTTCAGCCGCGAATGACACAGACTCATCAGACTATCCAGGTAATACGCGGATGACCCGCCAGTGGATGGGTATCGACCAGCGCCTGCACACCGAACACCTGCAGCAATAGCTCGGCGGTGAGCACGTCGGCGGGCGTACCGATGGCCACCAGACGGCCGTGATCCAGCACGCAGAGACGGTCGCAGAAGGCTGCGGCCAGGTTGAGGTCGTGGAAGCTGGCCAGTGTGGCCAGGCCCAGCGCCTTGATCTGGCCGAGCAGTTCGAGTTGGTAACGCGGGTCGAGGTGGTTGGTCGGCTCGTCGAGAATCAACAATTGCGGCTGTTGCACCAGGGCGCGGGCGAGCAGCGCACGCTGCTTCTCACCGCCGGACAGCTGGGCAAAAGGCTGCCGCGCCAGCGCAGCGAGGCCGACCCGCGCCAGCGCCTCGCTGACCAGGCGCTGGTCGTCGGCATCGTCGCCATCGAACAGGCCCTTGTGCGGCGTGCGGCCCATGGCCGCCACCTCATGCACACGCAGGCCGAAATCCTGCGGAAACTCCTGCAGCACCACCGCCACTCGCTGCGCGCTCCAGCGCGGCGAGCGCTGCCACAGCGCCTCGCCGTCCAGCTCGACGCAGCCGACGCTGGGCTGCTGGAAGCGGTAGGCGCAACGCAGCAGGCTGGTCTTGCCACTGCCGTTGGGGCCGATCAGCCCCAGCAACTCGCCGTCGCCAACGTCCAGGTCGATGCCGTCGAGCAGCGGGCGCTGCCCATCAGGCGACCAGGCCAGCTCGCGGATGCGCAGGCGACCCATCAGAAGCTGTAGTCCGCGGTGACGAAGAACGAGCGCGGCGCCCCCAGGTACCACTGCTCGCCGTCGCTGCTGGCGCTGGTGGCGTACTGGCGGTCGAACAGGTTGTTCAGCTCCAGGCCCAGGCGTACGTCCGGCAATACCTGCCAGCCGATAGTGGCGTCGACCACGGTATAGCCGGGCACCTTGGCGGTGTTGGCCGTATCGGCGTAACGCGCATCGACATAACGCGCGCCGATGCCAGCGTCCATCCCGCCGCCAAGCGCCTTGTTCAGCCACAGGTTGGCAGTGCGCTTGGGCACGTTGGTTGGGCGATTGCCGCTGCGGTCACCACCGCCTTCGACGAAGTCGTCGTACTCGGCACGCACGAACGCGGCGTTGGCCGACACCTGCCAGCCCTGACCCAGCGCCAGTTCCAACGTGGCTTCCAGACCATCGGAAGACTGCTGGCCAATCTGCTCGGTGGGCGAGCTCGGGGTTTCGCGGCTGAGCAGCTTCTTCTTGACGATGTGGTAGGCGGCCAGCGTCCACTCGCCCTGACCATTCCAGAACATCTGCTTGAGGCCGATTTCGCTCTGCCTGGCTTTGCTCAGGTCGAATTGCTGCTGGCTCGGGCTGAGGGTCAGCAGGTTGTTCACCCCTTCGGTGCTGGTGGCGTACTGGCCGTACAGCGACAGATCGGGCGTCAGCGCGAAGACCAGGCCGACACGCCAGTTGCCGCCACTGAGGCTGCGGTCTACGCGGCTATCGCTCAGCAGATCGTCGCGCTGGATATGCACCTGGTCACGACGCACGCCAGTAACCAGCGACAGGCGCTCGCTGAGCTGAGTACGGTTCTCGGCGAACAGCGAGAACTGCCGGGCCAGGTTGCGCTCACGCGGCCCGTAACCGCGCGGGTCGGTGCTCTGGTACTGACCGCCACCGGAGCCGGCCAGCGGCACGCTGTCACTGAAGCTGCTGGCGAAATCGTGCTGACGGGCGAAGTGGATGCGGTTGTAATCCACACCGACCAAGGTTCGGCTGTCGAGGCCGAACAGGGCGTGGTCGAGGGTGAAGGTCTGGCGGTCGCCGACCTGCTCCTGGGTGTGCTTGATCTCGTAGAACTCGCTGCGCTCGACCGTATCGCCCGGCTGCCAGCGGTAGGCTTCGGCGTTGCGCCAGTAACGCTGGGTCTTGATGTAGTAGAGCTGGTTGCTGGCACTCAGTGCATCGTTGATGCGCCAGTCGGTGGTCAGGCGGGTGATCTGGTCGTTATAGCGAATGTCGGCGTTGGCGACGTTGTAGTTGCGCTCGCGGATGCTCTTGCGGTACTTGCCAGCCACCAGCGGCGTGCCGAGATAACGCAGCGGGCTCTGGTCGCCATGGTCGTGGGAGAGGGTGAAGCTCAGGTCGTCACTGGCGTCCCAACGCAGGGCAGCGCTGAGCGCAACGCTGTCCGAATCACCACGGTCGACCCAACCATTGCTGGCCTGTTGGTTGACGTTGAAGCGGTAGCTCAACGAATCGCTCAGCGAACCACCGCTGTCCAGCGCGGCCTGACGGCGGTCGTCGTTGCCGTAGCCGAGGCGCAGCTGGTTGCGAACCTCGCCTGCGAAGGGCTTCTTCGGCACCACGTTGATCACCGCGCCGGTGGCGCCTTCGCCATAGAGCACCGACGCCGGGCCACGCAGCACGTCGATGCGCTGCACCGACCAGGTGTCCACCGGGAAGGTCACCGTACCCGCGCCGATGTACTGGCGAGTGCCGTCGTACAGTTGCATGGTCGAGGCATGTCCGCTGAAACCGCGTGCCGACAGCGCCGTACCGCCATTGCCCGGCGTGCCGATGCTGCTGATGCCCGGCGTGCGGGTCACGGCATCCTGCACGCTGCGGTTGTTGCGCTCGCGTACCTCGGCGCCACTCAGGCTGGTGGTGCTGGCCGGCGTTTCCATCGCCGACAGATCGAGGCGTGAGCCGGACGTGGTCGGCGTGTGCAGCGTGGTCTCGCCCTCCTCCGCGGCTTGCGCCTGGACGGTGACAGCGGGGAGATCGACAGCGGACTCGTCGGCCAGGGCGGTACCGCCAGCCAAGACCACCAATGGCAGAGAACAGAAGCGCAAGAGTTGTAGCACGTGAACAATTCCGGGGCGTTGAAGAGGCTCGTCGAGTCGCTTCGAGGCTTTGGAATCGGGCCTTGCAACGGCCAGTGACGACTGCTGGTGGCCCTGGCCTGAAGCGATAATGTTATTGTTATAACATAACATTATCTTGTTTTGCAGGTAACCTGAAACGGGCTCAGGCCCTTCTTTCAGGCAGGAAGAAAAGAGGTTCTTGTAGCGGAAATGGCGCGCCATATTGCTTCCATCGCAAAGAGAAAAGGCACGGCAATCCGATGGAAATGCGCAACAGCAGACAGGGGCACGAGGGCGCCCTACTGGAGTCAACGCCCGCCCACCGCGGGTTGCCAGACACAAACGACTCCAGGCCGGTCTCCGGGCTTGCGAGGGTCATGAACGCATCGCCTTCCCATGCGCGTGGCGCACAGTGGCGTTTCGATGCGGTCGCTCGCTTACCGTTGCGGGGGCAGCGTCGGACTTCAACCGACTTCCCGTTTCACCTCACGCGCGGCGGCGTGAGACACCTGAAGCGGGGCGGATATGACCACCCGCATCCGCTCAAGTCAAGGCGCAGGGGCAATTGTGGCAGACGCTTTGGCGGCGACTGCTCGTAGCCTGGATTGGCCGCAGGCGTAATCCGAGTTGCTAATTGTTGCCCTGCTCATCGATACGCAACTCTGGCAACGACCTACCCGCCACCAGGCGCTCATCCACCAGACGAATCACCGCCGCCTCGTCCTTGATGCCATACCACTCACCCTGTGGATAAAGACTCGCGGTCGGGCCCAGGTCGCAGGGGAACTGGCACTGGCTGCGGGTGATGTGCACGCCACCCTCGCACTCCAGCTTGCCCGCGGCCTTGAGCCGCTGGCGCAGGGTTTTCCACAGCCCCAGCGCACCCTTGCGCGTGCAGCGCGGGCCGTTGCACAGCAGCAGGCGCTGCGCATGCGGCGGGATCTGCGACCAGGCGTGATGGGCCGGCACAGGCGGCACATCGCTGCAGGGGAGATGCGCCTCGCGATGCGCAAGCAGCGCGCCAAGGCCATCGAGCCAGGTGTCCTCAAGCGCCGTACAGACCACGAACACCCCTGCCCCGCCGCCCCGTTCGGTTATGCGCTCGCGCAGCCAGTCGCGGTGCGCAGCATCGGCGCGCGGCTCCAGATCCACCACCAGCAATGGCCGTGGTGCCTCGTCTATCGCCAGCCAGAAGCTTTCCTGCTCGCTGTCATGCAGGTGCACATCGCCCAGCAGCGCTCCGATGCGCTGCTGCAAACGCTCGGCCGAGGCACCACGACCCAGGCCGGGGCCGATGAACAGAATGCGGGCGTAGGGGGTTTGGCTCATGACGGTCTCCAGAACGGGCCGGCAGTCTAGCAGGGACGCGGAGCATGCCGACGGCAAGCATTTGGAATACCGATGGTACCCACGCTCCGCGTGGGCACCTGCGCGTGTGACCCTCCGCGTCGTGCCTGGCGAGGTTGATTGCTGTGCCAACGTGATGGACGCAGAGCGTCCAGAGCTGAATTCCCACGCGGAGCGTGGGAACGATCAGCGGCAGCCGTCCAGTTGCCGCTCAAGCGCCTCCCACAGGGCGTTCGGCTCGGCGAACTCACGCGTCACCAGCGGCAGTTCAGGCCGGCGCAACAACAACACCGGCAGACCCAGCTCGCGCGCCACCTGCAACTTCGGCTCGGTGGACGCGCTGCCGCTGTTCTTGCTCACCAGTACGTCGCAACGGATACGGGCGAACAGCGCACGCTCCTCGTCCAGCGTAAATGGCCCACGCGCACCGATGATCTCGGCGCGCGGCGGCGCCGGCTCGGCCTGCAGGCAGCGCACCGTCCAGTGCTGGTGCTCGGGAATCTCGTGCAGGTGCGCCAGCGGCTCGCGCCCGGAGGTGAAGAATGGCCGCTCGAAAGGTGCCAGCGCGCGGGTCAGTTCATCCCAGTCGTCCACCTCGCGCCAGTCATCACCGGCGCCAGGTTGCCAGCCAGGACGACGCAGCGCCCAGCAGGGCACACCGGTGATCTGCGCAGCACGCGCCGCGTTATGGCTGATCTGCGCCGCATAGGGATGGGTCAGATCCAGCAGCAGCTCGATGCCTTCAGCAGCAATAAAGGCGGCCAGGCCTTCGGCACCACCGAAACCACCGACACGCACGCGGCACGGCAGGTCATCCGGCACTCGACCCAGACCGGCCAGGCTGTAGACCGTCTCAGGCCCCAGACGACGAGCCAGGCGCAGCGCCTCGGTGATGCCACCGAGCAGCAGGATGCGCGCGCTCACGGCTTGCGCACCGCCAGCAAGGTGATCGGCAGCGCCGCGCGCCAGGTATCGAAGCCGCCCAGCGGCTGCGCCTGAGCCACAGTGAGCCGCAGCAGCTCGCCACCCTGCTGTTCGCGGAAGGCCACCAGCGCCATCTCGCTCTGAAGGGTCACGGCATTGGCCAGCAGACGCCCGCCCGGCTTGAGCGCGGCCCAGCAGGTATCCAGCACGCCAGGCACGGTGACGCCACCGCCGATGAAGATCGCATCCGGCGCCGGCAACCCGGCCAGTGCCTCGGGCGCATGCCCGGCGGCCAGTTGCAGGCTGGGTACGCCAAGAACATCGCGGTTGTGGCGAATATGATCCTGACGCCCCTCGTTGGCCTCGATGGCGATAGCGCGACAGGCCGGGTGCGCACGCATCCATTCGATGCCGATGGAGCCGCAGCCGGCGCCGACATCCCACAGCAGCTCGCCGGGCAGCGGCGCCAGGCGCGCCAGGGTCACTGCGCGCACATCGCGCTTGGTCAGTTGGCCGTCGTGGCGGTAGGCCTCGTCCGGCAGGCCGCAGGTCGGCGGCAACAGCTGCGCTTCGGCGTCGGCCATGCACTCCACGGCCAGCAGGTTGAGATCGGCGCCGCGCGGCAGGTTCCAGCTCGCGGCCAGGCCATCGAGGCGGCGCTCGTCAGGCCCGCCAAGGTGCTCCAGCAGGGTCAGGCGGCTGGCACCGAAACCGCGCGCACGCAGGGCTTCGGCAACCTGCGCGGGTGTGTCGCCATCGGCGCTCAATACCAGCAAGCGAATGCCGGGATACAGCCGGGCATTGAGCGTGGCCAGCGGTCGCCCCACCAGCGACAGCACCTCCACCTCCTGCAACGGCCAGCCCAGACGCGCCGCCGCCAACGACACCGAGGATGGCGCCGGCAGTACCTGCAACTCGTCGGCCGGCACCTGGCGCGCCAGGCTGGCGCCAACGCCGTAGAACATCGGGTCGCCACTGGCCAGCACGCACACCGCCTCGCCACGCCGCGCCAGCAGCGGCTCAAGGTCGAAGGGGCTGGGCCAGGTTTCCCGCTGGCCGCTGATGCACGGCGGCAGCAGCGCCAGTTGGCGCGGCGCGCCGACGATGCGCGTGGCTGCCAGCAGCGCGCGGCGCGCGGCCTTGCCCAGGCCGGGATAACCGTCTTCGCCGATACCGACCAGAGTCAACCAGGGTTTCATCCAATGTCCTCGCACAGGCCCGACGGACCGCCTGTCCGCGCTCCGGGCAAAGCGGGCATAATAGCGCCTTCGTCGGTGTCCTTTATAAATGGGCCTAAGAGTCTGTTTACGATCTCGCGAGCTAGAGCCATGCAAGGCGCAACGACCAACGGGAGTAACAGCCAAAGGCTGGCCCGGAGGGTGAGCGCCAGCGAATAAAAGCAGGCGAGGAAGCGCAGTGTGCTGTAGCACATGAGCATTCCGAGTCTGCTTTTAACGCAGCAGGGCCGACGCGCAGCAGATCGTAGACAGGCTCGAAGAGGGAACACGGTAATACCGTGGCTGCCCCCGCAACTGTAAACAGCGAGTCTGCCGCAACCGCGCCACTGGATTTCCGGGAAGGCCGCGGCAGATAAAGACCTGTCAGCCAGGAGACCTGCCGACGAACGCTGGTCGCGAGTGCCAACATCGGGCGGGGTGTACCGATGCCATGGAGTCCCCTATGGGATTTCGCTGGTTCGGTCGCCGCGTCTTTGTTGCTGGTGAACCCTGTGCGCGACCGCTCCATCACCGTCGAATCAATCCTGCCCCGGGCCTCCGCTTGCCCCGGTCTGCTGCGCATCGTCCCAGCGCTCGATGGCGGCATCTGCCGCATCAAGCTGCCTGGCGGTGTGCTGCGCTGTGCGCAGGCGCGGGCGATTGCCGAGGCAGCGCGGCTACATGCCAGCGGCGTGCTGGAGCTGACTAACCGCAGCAACCTGCAGATTCGTGGCGTGCTCCCCGGCCAGGAAAGCGCACTGATCGACGCCCTGCTGAGCGCCGGTCTAGGCCCGCGCGTGGCCGCCGCTGACGATGTGCGCAACCTGCTGCTCAGCCCTGCTGCCGGCCTCGACCCGCAGGCGCGAATGGACGTGCGCCCGCTGGCCAGCCAGTTGCTCGACCTGCTGCAGGACACTCCAGCGCTGCATGCCCTCTCCCCCAAATTCGCCCTGCAGCTGGACGGCGGCGAAGCCCTGGCCATGCGCGCACACCCCCACGACCTGTGGCTGGCCGCCGAGGATGAACAGCACCTGTTGCTGGGCCTGGCCGGCTGCCCCATCGACACGCCATTGGCGCGAATCGAGGCGACCCAGGCGGTCACGCTGGTGCGCGAACTCCTGTTGCTGTTCCTCGAACTGGCGACTCCCGAGCAATCACGCATGCGCCAGTTGCTGACGCAGATCCCTGCCGACGAATTGCTGCAACGCCTGCAGGCACGCCTGGATTTCACCCTGCAGGCCCCCCCGGCGTGGCAGCCTGCCGCAACGATCGAACACACCCCGGCAGGGATTTATCCACAGGCGCAGAATGGCCTGCACATGGTGTTGGCCGGCGCCCGGCTCGGTCGACTGCACGCCGAACAACTGCTGGCGCTGGCCGAGCTGAGCGAGCGCCACGGCGACGGCGAGCTGCGCCTGACACCCTGGCAAGGCGTGCTGCTGGGCAATGTGCCCGAACCCGCCAGCCGTGAACTGCTGGCAGCACTGGGCGAACTGGGCCTGCTGACCCACGTCGACGAGCCGCTGCTTGGTCTGGTCGCCTGTACCGGCTCGGCCGCCTGCGCACGCGGCCTGGCCGATAGCAAGCACCATGCCCTGCACCTGGCCGACCTGCTGCGCGAAAGCGGCGCGCGACCACAGGTGCACCTCAGCGCCTGCCCGCGCAGTTGCGCCAGCGCTCGCGTGCAGCCCTACACCCTGCTGGCCAGCACGCCTGACCACTACCAGCTCTATCAACGCACGCCCGAGGCGCCCGGTTTCGGCCGCCTGCTGGCGCCCGCCATGACCATCGACGAGGCCGGCGCCTGGTTCGCCCGCCAACACTCCGCAGGAACACCCGATGCTTGATTACATCCGCGACGGCCAGGAAATCTACCGCCGCTCCTTCGCCACCATCCGCGCCGAAGCCAACCTCGACGGCATCCCCGCCGACCTGGAAAAACTGGCCGTACGGGTGATCCACGCCTGCGGCATGGTCGATGTGGTGCAAGACCTGCGCTTCTCCCCCGATGCCGGCGCTGCCGGCCGTGCGGCCCTGCTGGCTGGCGCGCCGATTCTCTGCGATGCACGCATGGTCGCAGAAGGCATCACCCGCCCACGCCTGCCGGCCAATAACCCGGTGATCTGCACCCTGCACGATGCCGGCGTTCCGGAGCTGGCCCGCGAAGTCGGTAATACCCGCTCGGCGGTGGCCCTGGAGCACTGGCGCGAACACCTGGGCGGCAGTGTGGTGGTGATCGGCAACGCGCCCACTGCGCTGTTCTACCTGCTGGAAATGCTCGACGCCGGCGCGCCGAAACCAGCGCTGATCATCGGCATGCCGGTGGGCTTCATCGGCGCCGCGGAATCCAAGGATGCCCTGGCCGCAGACAGCCGTGGCGTACCTTACGTGATCGTCCGTGGTCGTCGTGGCGGCAGTGCCATGGCGGTAGCGGCGGTCAACGCCCTCGCCTCGGAGGTGGAGTGATGGCTGGCCGTCTGCTTGGCCTCGGTGTCGGCCCCGGCGACCCCGAGCTGCTTACCCTCAAGGCCCTGCGCCTGCTGAAAAGCGCACCCGTGGTGGCCTACTTCGTGGCCAAGGCCAAGCACAACGCCGGCCATGGCGGGAATGCCTTCGGCATCATCGAAGAGCATCTGGACGCCGCCCAGCAGCGCCTGCCGCTGGTCTACCCGGTGACCACCGAGAAGCTGGCCCCGCCGCTGTCCTACGAGGATGTGATCGCCGATTTCTACGACACCTGCGCCGAGCAGATCGCTCGCCTGCTGGACGCAGGCCAGGACGTGGCGGTGATCTGCGAGGGCGACCCGTTCTTCTACGGTTCCTACATGTACCTGCACGACCGCCTGGCCGGCCGGTATGAGGTGGAGGTGGTGCCCGGCGTGTGCTCCATGCTCGGTTGCGCCTCGGTGCTCGGCACCCCGCTGGTGTATCGCAACCAGAGCTTGAGCGTGCTGTCCGGCGTGCTGCCGGAAGACGAACTGGAACAGCGCCTGCGCGACGCCGAAGCCGCCGTGGTGATGAAGCTCGGGCGCAACTTCGACAAGGTCCGCCGGGTGCTGCGCAAACTCGGTCTGGATGGCCGCGCTCACTATGTCGAGCGCGCGACCATGGCCAGCCAGAAGATCGTCGCGCTGGACGAGGTGGAGCCGATGGATTCGCCGTATTTCTCGATGATCCTGGTGCCTGGGCAGAAGTGGCGGGGGTAAACGCGCGCACACTCTGGTGGATGAAAAAGGCGTCAGCTCCGTACTCGTTGATACACCGTCATTGTGGGAGGGGCTTCAGCCGCGACAATCGCCGCTGAAGCTCCTCCCACGGATCGCTGCCTGACCTCCCGGATGCAATCCGGGACACCCATTCCCCGGATTGCATCCGGGCTACAGGATTTACCGCATGAACATCGTCATCCTCGGCGCCAGCGCGCTGGCCACTGCACACCGCCTCCAGGCGCTTTATCCACAGGCCGTGATCCATGGCCTGCGCGGGCGCGCCGACGGCGCCGAGTGCCACTACGACGATTTCGGCGACACCCTGCGCGCCCTGTACCGTGCAGGCGAGCCACTGGTGGCGCTGTGCGCCGCCGGCATCGTCATCCGCAGCCTCGCCCCGCTGCTGGCGGAAAAGGGCGCCGAGCCGCCGGTGCTGGCCCTGGCCGAAGACGGCAGCGCCGTGGTGCCGCTGCTCGGCGGCCTGGCCGGGGTCAATCGCCTGGCTCACGAGATCGCCGCGCACCTGGGCGTGACGGCAGCCATCACCACCAGCGGCGAACTGCGCTTCGGCACCTGCCTGCTGGAGCCGCCAGCCGGCTATGCACTGGCCGACCTGCAGCAGGGCAAGCGCTTCGTCAGCGACCTGCTCGGCGGCGAGACGGTACGCATCGAAGGCCAGGCGCCCTGGCTGGAGGCCGCGCAACTGCCTGTGGATAAAGCCGCCAGTCGGGTTATCCACATCACCGCAGAGGCGCGCCCCGCGCAACCGGACGAGTTGCTGATCCACCCGCGCTGCGCCGCCGCGCTGATCGAACGCCCCGGCGCCGAACTGCTCGCGCGCCTGCAGCAGGCGCTGACCGCCGCCAACCTGGCGCCGCAAGCGTTGGCTGTGCTGCTCGCGGACAAAGGCTGGATGGCCAACGCCGAACTGCACGCGACGGCACAGGAACTGAAACTGCCGCTGCGCTTTATCCACAGCACATCCGCGCTGCCAGCCGAACACCATATTGGTGACGGCCTACGCCTGCTGCTGGACGAGCAGCCGCTGGATATCGAGCGCCTCGGCCAGCGCCGTGGACGCCTCAGCGTGGTTGGCCTCGGCCCCGGCGCTGCCGAACACATGACTCCGGCCGTACGCCGCGCCCTCGACGAAGCCGAAGACCTGCTCGGCTACGACACCTACGTGAAGATGGCTGGCCCGCTGCGCGCCGAGCAACGCCTGCACCCCAGCGACAACCGCGAGGAGCTGCAGCGCGCCGCCCACGCCTTCGAGTTGGCCGCCACTGGCCGCCGGGTGGTGATGATTTCCTCGGGCGACCCCGGTGTGTTCGCCATGGCCGCCGCCGTGATGGAAGCGCTGGAAAGCCCGCAGAACAACGCCTGGCACGGCGTCGAACTGGAGGTCTTGCCCGGCGTCTCCGCCGCCCTGGCCACTGCCGCCAAGGCCGGCGCGCCGCTGGGTCATGACTTCTGCCTGATCTCGCTTTCCGACAACCTCAAACCCTGGGCAGTGATCGAAAAACGCCTGCAGCACGCCGCCATCGCCGACCTGGCCATGGCCTTCTACAACCCGATCTCCAAGGCTCGCCCCTGGCAGCTCGGTCGCGCCTTGGAGCTGCTGCGCCAGCACCGCGAACCGCAGACCCTGGTGGTGCTCGGTCGCGATATCGGCCGGCCCGCCGAAGCGCTGCGCAGCCTCACCCTCGGCGAGCTGACCCCGGAGATGGTCGACATGCGCACCCTGGTGATCATCGGTTCCAGCCAGACCCGCCGTTTCCCCCGCGCAGATGGCGGAGAGTGGGTCTACACGCCGCGCTGGTATCCCGATCTGTAGGAGCCCGCTTGCGGGCGATACAGCACCATCGGACATACTGATCGCCGGCAAGCCGGCTCCTACGAAAAGCGCGTCCACGCACACCTTACAGACCCACGCACCAAGTGCCGGTATCCCAACCCGTAGGAGCCCGCTTGCGGGCGATACAGCACCATCGGACATACTGATCGCCGGCAAGCCGGCTCCTACGAAAAGCGCGTCTACGCACACCTTACAGACCCCACGCACCAAGTGCCGGTATCCCAACCCGTAGGAGCCCGCTTGCGGGCGATCCAGCACCGTCGAACACCTTGATCGCTGGCAAGCCAGCTCCTACGAAAGGCGCCTGCACAAACCTTCTAGTCCTGCTCGCCGAACGCGCTAAGCTCTGACGTTCACAGCACAAACGGGCAGCAGGCGATGAACGCGCAGTCATGGGTCGACCTCAAGCAGGATGCCGATACCGGTATTGAGGTGATCCGCGCGCATTTCGAGGGCCACGCCTACGATCCGCACTGGCACGACAGCTACCTGATCGGCTTCACCGAACAGGGCGTGCAGCAGTTCCATTGCCGCCGTGCGCTGTTCAGCAGCCTGCCGGGACAAACCTTCTTCCTCGAGCCCGGCGACATCCACGACGGCCATGCACCGACACCGGGCGGCTTCACCTACTCCACCCTCTATCTCGAGCCAGCCTGGCTGGAGCGCGCGCTGCCGGCGCTGTTCGAGCAGGCGCCCAGCGATTGCCTGCCCGGCGTACCACTCACCCAGCCGGACGACCCCGGCCTGCTGCCGTGCATCGCCAATGCCCTGCAGGCGCTGAGTGACGATGAGCCGCGAATGGTGCGCGACGCCGCACTGGATGCGCTGCTGGAGCGGATCTCGCGCAGCCTGCACTGGCGCCAGCGCCTGCCGGGCAACCCGCAGATCGCCAGCGTGGCCCTGCGCGCACGCGAGTACCTGCATGCGCACTTTCACGAGAACATCGGCCTCGACGAACTGGCGCACGTCTGCGGCGTCGACCGCTTTCGCCTGAGCCGCGCCTTCAAGGCCGCCTTCGGCATCGCCCCACACGGCTACCTGATCCAGCTGCGCCTGGTGCGCGCCCGCCGTCTGCTGGCCCTCGGCACGGCACCAGCGGATGTCGCCAGCGACCTGGGTTTTGCCGACCAGAGCCACCTGGGCCGCTGGTTCCGCCGCGCCAACGGTCTCACCCCGGGCGCCTACCGCAACCTCTGCACAAAGCTTCAAGACCACTGACATAGCTGCCCGGACAATCGCGCCATATCCCGATATGGCGCGATGCCAAATGTCTTTCACTGCCCGCCGGGCTCTGCCATGAACCAGTGGCTGCCCTTCATCCTTTTCGCCTCAGTGGCCTCGATCACACCCGGCCCGACCAACCTGCTGATCCTCGGCAGCGCCGCCCGCTTCGGTCTGTCCATCGCGCTGACCATCGCCGTGGGCGCCAGTCTCGCGGCCAGTCTGATGCTGCTGGTGGTCGGCCTGGGCCTCGGCGAACTGCTGGCCCGCGCCCCGCTGCTGCAGACGGTGATGACCTGGGCCGGATCGGCCTGGATCAGTTGGATGGCCTGCAAGCTGATGCGCGCCGACACCGCCAGCCTGGACGAGCGCAGCATCGACCAGCGTCAGGGTTTCGCCCAGGGCGCCGGCCTGCAACTGATCAATCCCAAGACCTGGCTGATGACCGTCTCGGTCACGGCGATCTTCCTCGATGGCCAGGCTTCGCTCGGCGCGGTGGCGGGCTACGCAACGCTGTTCCTGCTGGTGTCGACGCCCTGCCTCATCGTTTGGGGTCTGCTCGGCGCTGGCGGTGCGAAGTTGCTGCGACAACCGGCCAGGCTGCTGCTGTTCAACCGCTGCATGGCTGTGTTGCTGCTCGCTTCGGTTTGGCTGCCGCTGCTGGCAAGCCTGTAGGAGCGCCGCCCCGGCGCGAAGCGATTGCGGACACCGCCATACCGGCGTTGCCCTGACATTCGCCGCGAGGACGCGGCACCTACAAGTTGGAGGAGTTTGCGCCGCCCTGACGGCGGAAGGTGCCGGGCGCCAGGCCGAAACGCTGGCGGAACAGCTTGCCCAGATGGCTGGCATCGCTGACGCCAATCTCGTCGGCGAGTTGCGCCAGGCTGTGGCTGGAATTGAGCAGGCGCCAGCGTACGTGCTGCAAGCGCAGCTCGTTCCAGTATTCGCGTGCACTCATGCCCTGGCTGGCGTGGAACAGCCGGTCGAGCTGACGACGACTGATGCCGACGCTGGCCGCCAGCTGCTCGATGCCGTCGGCACTGGCCAGGCCGTGGCGCATCAGGGCAATGGCGCGGTCGACATGACGCTCGCCGCTCGACGTCGCGTGCAGCGAACGCAGCGCGTGCTGGCCGCTGCGTGTCTCGTCCACCAGCATGTCGGCCAGGCCTTTGAGCGCCCTCGTCCGGCCGCTGCCCTGGGCCAGCAGCTCCACTGCCAGATCGATGGCCGCCGTGCCTCCCGCGCAGGAGATCCGCGCGCCATCGAGGCAATACAGGCGCTCGTGAGCCAGACGCAGGTGCGGGAAGCTGGCACGGAATTCCGCCTCATGGCGCCAGTGCACCGCCACCCGATGGCCGTCGAGCAGGCCGCAGGTGGCGAGCAGAAAACTGGCGTTGTCGATCGCTACCAGCTTCACTCCGGCGCGCGCCGCACGGCGCAGCAACGGCTGGTAAGCCGGTGCCAGCGCGGCGGTGGCCTGCGCGTTGCGACCGCCGAACAACACCAGGTAGTCGTAGTCAGCCAGCTTCAGCTCGTCCGGCGTGGCCTCGATGCGCAGCGCCGCACCGCTGCTGGACAGCACATGCCCCGGCTGCAGGCCGAGAATGCTCCAGGCGCAGTAGCGCTGGCGGCTGTAGTCCTCGTCGTCGGCGCTGAAGCGCAACTTGTCGAGAAAACCACCGAACGGCAGCAGGGCGAACTCCGGCAACGGCAGCAGGAGAAAACGCAGATCGGGGTTTTCGGCCATGAAAAGTCCAAAATAAACCGTTAGATGACCAGAATCTACCTTATTCCAACACCTGCCGCTGACTAGACTGGCCGCGCCCTCACAGGAGACCCGCATGGCCCTCGAACTCTGGCTCGTCTACTTCGTCGCCACCCTCGGCCTGGCGCTGACGCCCGGCCCCAACAGCCTGCTGGCACTGACCCACGGCGGGCTGTATGGCGCACGCATGGCGCTGGCCACCATCCTCGGCGGCGTGGTCGGCTTCAGCACGCTGATCGCCCTGGCCATGTTCGGCCTCGGTGCCCTGCTCAAGGCCGCGCCCAGCGCACTGCTGGCGCTGAAGTGGATCGGCGGCGCCTATCTGATCTGGCTGGGCGTGCAGCTGTGGCGCTCGCCGCCGATGAACCTGACGCTGGCCGATAGCGGCGCCCGCCCCAGCGCCAGCCGGCTGTTTCGCCAGGGCCTGCTGTCGGCGTTGTCAAACCCCAAGGTGATCCTGTTCTACGGCGCCTTCCTGCCGCAGTTCGTCGACACGCAGCGCAGCCTGGCCGTGCAGTTCGTGGTGATGGCAGCGACCTTCGCCGTGGTCGAATTTCTCGTCGAGCTGCTGCTGGCACTGCTGGCCATTCGCGTACGTCCCTGGTTGCAGCGTGGCGGCCGTGCCTTCAACCGCAGTTGCGGCGTGCTCTTCGTGTTGATCGGCGTGGCGTTGCCGTTGGCGCGCTAATACAAGGAAGGACGGTTGCGAGTGTTACCTGCCTCACAGCCTGAGGACACAACCTTGCCAGGATGACGCTGACCGATAGAATGCCGCCCTACCGATGCACCGAACGACCAGCGTCCGGGCATATCCAACCAGCGATTAAGGACGATCAATATGCGGCACTTTCACTGCCTGCCAGTAGTTTTCTCCGCTCTGATGCTCGGCTGTGCCAGCACGCCCGAGCAGCACGATACGACTGCGGATCTCAACGCCACCCTGCCCAAGTTGACGCTGAAGACCGTGCTGCCCCCTGCGCAGGCAAATTCGTACTGCACAGCGCAAATGGACAGCGACATTCTCTATGGCTTGGGCATGCAGCTGTTCAACGCCAACGACACGGCAAACGCCAAAAGCTGCCTGATTTTCGCCGCTCCCGAACACAACCGGGCCTTCTGCTACCTGTCGCTGATTGCCGACAGAGACCAGGAAAAATCCCAGGCCGAGAAGGATCAGGAGTCCTTCAACTACATCGCCTATGCCGCGAGCCAGAACGATTGGTGCGCAGAGTACGGCATGTGGCGCATCTACCAGATCGGTAGCAAAGGCGTGGAGCGGGACCCGGAGCGTGCCAAGCGCTGGCTGGAGCGCTCGGCTCTGCATGGCTATGGTGAATCGCAAAGCGCTCTTGCCTATCGCTACGAAGCGGACGAGGACTTGGCCTCCAGCCTGGCCTGGTCACGCATCGTCGGCGACGACCACGCCGAACAGCAAGAGCAGCTGCGTCAGAAGATGGATGCCAAGCAACTCGATTCCAGCGACAAGCTCTATGAGAGCCTCCAGAAACGGGTCATCAGCAAGGAAACCATGTACGCAGAAGCGCGCGAAGAGGATATCGGCCGCTATTCGGCGACCATCCACCTCAACGATCCCGAGGTTCTGCAGGGCATGGAGACGGAGCACCGTCGCGACTTCATCCGCCAGGCCATGTTCACCGCGCTGGAACTGCCCTACGTAGAGACGCGCGAGCAGGTCACCCTGTACATGGTGCTGTCGCGCCGTGCCCAGATGCTCGAACCGGGTGCCGACATCCTGCAGAACCCGCAACTGGTGGCGCTCCTGCAGGATACGGAGCTGTCGTTTGAGCAGGCGAATGCCGATGCTCGGCGGATCATCGAAAGCACTTATCGCTGAAACGCCCTCTCCAGAGCCCATGATCCTTATCATGGGCCCTGTCACTTCAGGCCTTGAGCGCCTCGCCAATCGCGTAGTAATGACCGCCCGCAACGTGATGCAGGCTGCGCAGGCTCGGGTCGGCCGTTTCGAAATGCCAGCGACCGTCGCGGAACACGCGCTCGTCCGCCCAAGCCGCGATCACCTCGCCGATGAACAGGTCGTAGGCCTGCTGGTTATGCGGCTCATCAAGCAACCGGCAGACCAGCCAGGCCGAGCAGCCCGCCACCAGCGGCAGGTCGAGGCCTTCCATCGTGAACAACTCGACGCCGGCATGCGCCAGCTTCGCCGGATCGTCGGCCAGGCTGGTGTTGCCTACCGCCTGGGTCAGTTGCAGTTGCGCCACCGTCGGCACCTGGATGGCGAACAGGCCACTGCCCTCGATCAGCGCGCGAGTGCGAGTGGCCTTGTCCAGCACCACTGTGAGCTTCGGCGGGTCGAAATCCAGGGCGCAGCACCAGGCCGCCGCCATGACGTTATCCACAGCCTGATGACGAGCCGACACCAGCACGGTGGGGCCGTGGTTGAGCAGGCGGTAGGCCTTGGCCAGGTCGACGGGACGGATGTGCGCGCTCATGCAGACTCCTGATAACGAAAAAGGCGCTCGCATGCTGGCCTGTGAAGGCCCGCATCGCAAGCGCCTGCCGCAGCAGCGGTGAATCAGAACTCCTGCACGGTCGGGCGCAGGACGATCTCGTTGATGTCGACGTCGGCCGGCTGTTCGATGGCGTAGGCGATGGCGCGCGCCACCGACTCAGCCGGAATCGCCTGCTTGTAGAAGTCGACGACGAAGTCGCGGCTCTGCTGGTGGGCACTGCCAAACTTCAGCTCGGAGTCCACCGCGCCCGGCTCGATGGTGGTGGTGCGGATGCTGCCGCCGACCTCGTGACGCAGGCCTTCGGAGATGGCGCGCACAGCGAACTTGGTGCCGCTGTAGACGGTACCGCCCGGGCTGAACACCTTGATCCCGGCCACCGAAGCGATGTTGATGAAGTGCCCGGCGTTCTGCTGCTGGAACACCGGCAGTGCAGCAGCGATGCCGTACAGCACGCCCTTGATGTTGATGTCGATCATGCGCTCCCACTCCTCGACGAGCACGTCGCTCAGTGGCGCGATGGCCATCAGCCCGGCGTTGTTGACCAGCACATCGACGCGGCCGAAGGTGTCCAGTGCGCCCTGGATCAGCGCCTTGACCTCATCGGCGCGGGTCACGTCGGTCTGGTAGGCCACGGCCTCGCCGCCAGCGGCAACCAGCTCGCTGACAAGCTGCTCGAGACGCTCCTTGCGCCGCGCCGCCAGCACCACCTTGGCGCCCAGTTGGCTGAGGTGACGCGCGGCGGCTTCGCCCAGGCCGCTGCTGGCGCCGGTGATGACCACGACCTTGCCGGAAATGTTGTTGCTCATGGGTAAGCCCTCTCTCGATTCGTTGGAGTGTCCGTGCCATACGCCGGACATGGGCTCACGTTAGAGGTGATTTCAGTTTCAATGAATGGAAGAGTTTGGATTAGGCTATTCCACATTCTGGAATACAGAGGCACCCCGACATGCTCAATCGCATGGAGATGATCCGCATCTTCTGCAGCGCGGCCGACTGCAGCAACTTCCGCGAGGCAGCGACTCGCCTGGGGGTTTCCCCGCAGGCGGTGACTCGTGCGATCAAGGCGCTGGAGGAGGAGCTCGGCGAGATTCTCTTCCACCGCAACACCCGCCAGGTGCATATCACCGCTTTCGGCGAGGCCTATGCGCTGCGCGCCCGGCAGATGCTGGAGGATTTCGACGCGCTGTTTCGCGGCCACCGCGCCGATGCCGAATCGGCCATCGCCGGGCGCATCGGCATCACCGCGCCACAGGCCATCGGCAAGCGCTTTCTGGTGGCGTTCCTGCAGCCCTTGCTCAAGCAGCACCCGCAACTGGTACTGAACCTGCGCCTGGAGGACGAGATCACCGACGCGGTGGAAGCGCAGATCGACATCGGCATCCGCGTCGGCTTCCTGCGTGACAGCCGCTACGTCGCTCGGGCCCTGGCACCAGTACCCTTGCAAGTGGTGGCCACACCGGAACTGATCGCTGCCAGCGGCGCGCCGCGTGACCTCGACGAGTTGCAGCAACGGCCGCTGTCGGTGCTGATCGACCGCAAGAACGGACGTCCCTGGCCATGGACATTCGCCCACGGCCCCAGCCTGCATCCGCCCGCGCCAGCGCTGGTATGTGACGACCCCGAAGCCGAGCTGGAAGCCGTGCTTGCCGGCCTGGCCTACGGCCAGTTGCCTGCCTACCTGGCGCAGCCGTATCTGCAAAGCGGCCACCTGCAGGCGGTGCTGACGGAGCAGGCGCCCGATCCCTGGCAGCTGTTCATCTACCGCCCACAGCAAGGTCCCGTGCCACCGCGTGTGCGCCTGGTGTTCGATCACCTGCGCGCCTGCTTTTCCGATCCGGCGCAGTTTCCCCAGGGCTGAGGTCGCTCACGGCAACGCCGCTGTCGCCTGCGAAGCGCCCGCCCCGGCCATCGCTCCGTAACCTGCCTGAAGCCGTCTAAATCAGGGATCAGGAGCGTCGCATGAATGCTATCAACGCAGGCCAGCAGGTCAGCCCGGCCACCTTGCACAAGGTGATCGCCGCCTCGGCCATCGGCAATTTCGTCGAGTGGTTCGACTTCGCCGTCTACGGTTTTCTCGCCGTAACCATCGCCTCGCTGTTCTTCCCGCCGGGCAATCCGACCCTGGCGCTGCTGCAGACCTTCGCCGTGTTTGCCGTGTCGTTTGCCCTGCGCCCGCTCGGTGGCATCGTCTTCGGTATTCTTGGTGATCGCATCGGACGCAAGCGCGTGCTGTCGATCACGGTGCTGCTGATGGCCGGCGCCACCACGCTGATCGGCCTGCTACCGACCTACGCCAGCATCGGCCTGTTCGCCCCATTGCTGCTGGCGCTGGCGCGTTGCCTGCAGGGTTTCTCCGCCGGTGGCGAGTATGCCGGCGCCTGCGCCTTCGTGATGGAGCACGCGCCCACCGAGCAGAAGGCGCGTTATGGCAGCTTCGTGCCAGTCTCGACCTTCATGGCGTTCGCCTGCGCGGCCGGGCTGGTGTTCGGCATGGGCTTGTGGCTGGATGAAGCGCAGATACAGGCCTGGGGCTGGCGCGTACCCTTCCTGATCGCCGCACCGCTGGGCCTGGTCGGCTTGTACATGCGCTTGCGCCTGGACGAATCACCGGCCTTCCAGGCCCTGACGGCGCAGCCTCATCCGGAACATTCGCCGCTGCGCGAAACCCTGCGCGAGCACGGCGGCACCGTGCTCTGCCTGTCGGCATTCATCTCCGCTACGGCGCTGTCGTTCTACATGTTCACCACTTACCTGACCACCTACATGCAGGTCGTCGGTGGCGCAGCACGGCCGGCGGCTTTGCTGGCCAGCCTGATCGCGCTGTTATTCGCCGCCCTGCTATGCCCCTTCGTTGGTCGCTACTCGGATCGCGTTGGCCGCCGCCGCACCATCCTGACTGCCGGGGTGGCGCTGATTGTAGCGGTGTATCCGGCCTTTACCCTGGCCGCCTCGGGCACCCTGCTGGCTTCAGCCCTGGGCGCCATGCTGCTGGCCGTCGGTGCAGTGATCTGCGGCGTGGTAACCGCCGTGCTGCTGTCCGAGCAGTTCCCCACCCGCGTGCGCTACACCGCCTCGGCGTTCACCTACAACCTGGCCTACACGATCTTCGGCGGCACCGCGCCGCTGATCGCCACCTGGCTGATCGAGGCAACCGGCAATCGCATGTCGCCGGCCTACTACCTGATCGTCATCGCCCTGCTGGCCCTGGCGGGGGGCCTGGCACTGCCCGAGTCGTCGAGGCGGCCGCTGAACTATCAACCGGCCTGAGACCTCTCCACGCTTGACTCAAGGCTGTGGCGCACAGGCCGCAGCCTACCTGCTGCCACTCGGTGGGCGCTGGCAGTCATTGATGGCCAGACAGCGAATAGGACCGTTGCGCAAAGTGGATCAATAAAAATCCGCGAAAATGGATCTATGTGGCTAGACCACTGCTGCGTACATTCGTCCCCACCGAGCCACAGTGGTTCTGCCAGTTGCAGAGGGGCATCGGTTTCTTCTCAACTCGCATACGGATGATGACCATGAGCCAGCGCCTCGACTACTTTGCACTCTCTCCCAAAGCCTCCGGCAAGTACGCCGAATTCTCCACGCTGCTGACCCGCAGCCCGTTCCTCGCGCCGCTGGCTCATCTGGTCATGCTGCGCGCCTCGCAGATCAATGGCTGCGCCTTCTGCGTCGACATGCACGTGAAGGAAGCGAAGATCCATGGCGAGCGCGAGCTGCGCCTGCACCATGTCGTCGTCTGGCGCGAATCGCCGCTGTTCTCCGCGCAGGAGCGCGCCGCACTGGAGTGGACCGAAGCCCTGACCCAACTGTCGCCGCATGGCGTGTCCGACGCCATCTACGCCAGCGTACGCGAGCAGTTCTCCGAGCAGGAACTGTCGGACCTGAGCTTCCTGGTGGTCGCCATCAATGGCTGGAATCGCCTGAGCGTGGCCTTCCGTAACGTGCCGGGCTCCGCCGACAAGCAGTTCGGCCTGGACAAGGCTGACCTGGCCTGAAGCCCGATCTCAGAGAGGTTACGCCCATGCCTGCAGCTATCCGTGTACTGCGCCTGATCAGCAGCACGCGTGGCGCTGAATCAGAAAGCCTGCGTCTGTCTCACCAGGTGCTCGACGGCCTCGCTGGTCGGCACTCACTGGAGGTACAGGACGTCGACCTCAACGATCTGCAACATGTCGACCGGGACTATGCCATGGCTCTGGCGTCTCCCTCTGACAGTGACCAGACAGAGCCCGGCAGCGCCCTGCGCCGCTCCGCCGAGCTGATCCGTCAGCTCGACGAAGCAGATGTGCTGCTGATCGCCACCCCCATGCACAACTACACCGTCCCCTCGGCACTCAAGGCCTGGGTCGATCACATCGTGCGGATACGCATGACATTCAACGGCACACCGCAAGGCAAGGTTGGCTTGCTACGTGACCGCCCGGTGTACGTGGCATTGGCCTCAGGTGGGCTGATCAGCGGTGAGCAGGCGCGGCAACCAGACTTCCTGCGCCCCTACCTGCAGGCGGCCCTGGCCACGGTGGGCCTCAGGAACATGCACTTCTTCTGTGTGGAGGGTACCGCCAGAGGTGATCAGGCCCTGCTGGAGGCCCGCGCCGTGGCGCAGTCACAGGTAACCGCGTTTTTCTCCGCCGAGTGAAACGGCTGGCAACGCGTCAGGCGTCTGAACGAAGGATTCTGTAGGGTGGCGGGCGATGGTGACGAATCGCCTGCGTCATCCATCAGACAGACTCGTAGCCCGCTCAATGGAACCTTCGCATGTTGCCCCAGCCGCTATACGCCCGACCGGCCCGCCTGGCCCTGCTGACCTTCAACTGCCTGGCAGCACCAATCGCCCTGGCTCAGCAGCCCATGCAACTGGACGCCATGCAAATCAGTGGCGCACCGCTGAGCGAAATCGAGGCCGCGCAGGAAGCGCTGAAACAGGTCCCCGGCGCCACCAACCTGGTGGACATGGACAAGGTCGAGCAGGGCCGAGTGGCCGGCGTCGCCGACGTGCTGGCCTACCAGCCCGGAGTCTATGCGCAGTCGCCCGGCAACGAGGGCGTCAAGATCAGCGTGCGCGGCTCGGGCATCAACCGTGGCCCCGGCTCGCATGCCTCCGGCACCCATATCCTGCTCGACGGCCTGCCGCTGACCGGCTCTGGCGGCACGCCCTATGAGCTGCTGGAACCCCTGTGGATAAGTCGCGCTGAAGTGCTGCGTGGCGCCAATGGCTTCGATCGCGGCTCGCTGGCTCTGGGCGGCGCCATCGACTACATCACCCACACCGGCTACACCGCGCCCAAGCTGCAACTGCGCTATGAAACCGGCAGCTACGGTTACCAGAAGCGCAACATCGCCTCGGGCCAGGTGCTGGGCGATTTCGACTATTACCTCGCCCTCACCGACAGCCAAACCGATGGCTATCAGGATCACTCATCGGGCAAGGGCAAAGGCGTGGCCGCCAACTTCGGCTATCGGCTCAACGAGAATCTGGAGACGCGCTTCTACCTGCGCTACCGCGAAACCGAGCACGAAACGCCCGGCCGCCTGAGCAAGGCCCAGCTCAAGGACGACCCACGCCAGGCCGCTGCGGCCAACCTGCGCATCGACGCCCACCGTGACCAGCCCGGCAGCACCTGGCTGGCCAACAAGACCACCTGGCGCATCGACGACGACTCCACCCTGGTCGCCGGCCTGGCCTATCACCACTACCCCATGGATATCACCGAGACCGCCTACCGAGGCGGCGCCTACCGTATCCGCGTGGACTACAGCGACATCAGTGGCAGCCTGAATTACACGCGCCGGCATACCCTGTTCGGGCTCAACAGCAGCACCACCATCGGCTGGCGCAGTACCACCAACCTGCCGAGCAGCAAAGCGAAAGAGACCGCAGCGTTGCCGATCAACGTCAACGGCACGCCCTATCCGGCCGGCACCCTGATGCGCGACTACGAGCACCTGGGTTCGGACAACGTGCTGCATATCGGCAACGAACTGGAGCTGACGCCTGACCTGTGGCTGACCAGCGGCTTGGCGCTGATCCATACCCGCCGCGACGTGCAGGTGACCTGGCCGGCCACCGACGACAAGCTCGACGAAAGCACCTGGGACTACGCGCCACGTATCGGCCTGCGCTATCAGCTCAACCCCGAGGTGCAGCTGTACGGCAATATCAGCCGTTCAGTGGAACCGCCGCATGCCTGGTCGATGCTCTGGAGTTCGCCACTGCGCTTCTCCAGCACCACCACGCAGCCCTATGCCGCGCGCCAGCGCGCTGCCATCAGCCTGGACAACCAGACCGCCACCACCTTCGAGGTCGGCGGGCGCGGTGATTCCGCGCTGGGCCAGTGGGAGCTGGCCTACTACTACTCGCAGGTGCGCCACGAACTGCTCACCGTCGAGATCGAGCCCAACGTCTTCGCCGAATCCAATGCCAGCCCCACCGTGCATCAGGGCATCGAAGCCGGCCTGACCAGCCAGCTGTGGCAAGGTGGCGCCGCTGGCGCCCTGAGCCTGCGCCAGGCCTACACCTTCAGCGACTTCCATTACCGCGACGACGATGCCTTCGGCGACAACCGCCTGCCTGGCCTGCCACGCCACTACTACCAGGCCGAACTGCGCTACGACCACCCGAGCGGCTTTTACGCAGGCCTCAACACCCAATACGCCTCCAAGGTCGCGGTGGACTACGCCAACTCCTACTACGCCGATGCCTACGCCACCTTCGGCGCCACCCTCGGCTACGCCTCGCCGAAGGACGACTGGCAAACCTGGCTCGACCTGCGCAACCTGACCGACAAACGCTATGCCGCCACCGTTACGCCGGGCTATGACGACAACGGCGCGGATGTAGCGCGCTCCACGCCCGGGGAAGGGTTTGGGGTGTATACGGGGGTTTCCTGGAGTTGGCTGTGAGGTGGGTTTGAGCCTCGCGAAAGGGGTCGGTAAACCGATCCCTTGTACCTAGGCCCGCACATCCACCCTGCTGACCTGCCCCTGAGACCGCTGGATGATTTGCAAAGCGGATTCCAGCATTCTCTGAGTCGCTCCGTCATTACGCGATTGTGCGCCCTCGATACCGTCCCGAATCTTCTGCGTGAAATCGTGACGCGCGCCATCACGTTCTGCAGGTATCTCGCCGCTGAGGCTGCCTACCGGAATTTTCAAGGTCATAGCCATGAAGGGCCGCCTGTCATCAAGTGACATTTCCCCGTTGCTGATTTGAGTATTGACCCAATCACGCATTTCCTGGCGGGTCATGCTGGTGAAATCACTCTGTTTGGTGCCATCAATCTGAGTGGCAGATTGAGCGGCCAAAGAGGGCGTAGCAACTGAATGATTGGCGGAAGTTTGCTGGCGCTGATTCACGTATGGGTAGCTTGTTCCTGCATCGACTCTCATCGAAACCATGCCTCCGGCACGTTATTGACAAGATCACCTGAGGCAAGACTCGCGCCAAGCAAGACTGTTCACCCAGCCCCCAGGAACAACAGAGAGTTAGCCTCGTACGCGTTCAATTAATCGACCAAGAACGGCAGGGTATTGCCGAACAACGGCAGCCTTTTGCCTGGAGTGAGGTCTGCAATTCGACCACACCAATCACGGATAGCCATAGGCATCACAGCCTATCCAAGCGAGCGACCATATCCGGACACTGTTCGGTCGGCTTAATCAGCAGCGCCGCTTATGGACTAGCGCATAGGGTAGACAAGACTCTTCTTGTCCACCCTTGATGACCTGGGCACGTCAGCCTCCGGGTTATAGTCGGGCTTTACCTGTGAGGTTCGTGATGAGCCAGCCCTACACCACCTACTACCTGGAGATGACCAGCACCGAGCAACTGCGCGTCAAACCTCAGCGCAGCGACCTGCAGATCATTGAGTGCGAAGAGCCGCAACCGGCGCTCAATCGCTTTCTCTACCAACTGGTCGGCTCGACCTGGGAATGGGGTGATCTGGATAGCTGGGACGACGCACAGTGGCAAGCCATGGTCGAAAGTCCAGCGCACCGAACCTGGGTCGCCTATCACCGTGGCGCTATCGCAGGTTACTACGAGCTGTTCCGTCCTGACGGGCGCAGCACGGAAATCCGCTACTTCGGCCTGGCTCCGCAGTTTCTCGACCGCGGCTTAGGTGGCCCACTGCTCAGCCATGCCATTCACTCGGCCTGGCAGTGGCCGGGGACCGAGCGCGTTTGGGTACACACCTGCACCTTCGATCATCCAGCTGCATTGGCTAATTACCAGGCACGTGGGATGCGGATTTATCAGGAAGAAATCAGCAACATCGATAACCCCAATTGAGTCGTTGAACGGCAACAGAGCGAGAACAGCATGGACTGCATGATCAGGCTTGCAACAAAGGACGATGCGACAGCGATCAGTCGTGTCGTGATCGCCTCGTTACGTGAGTCGAACGCTCAAGACTATCCGCCCGAGGTGATCGCCCAGGTCGAGAAAAGCTTCACGCCAGAAGCTGTTGAGGTCTTGCTCAACAAGCGCAAGGTTTTCGTCGCCTCAATGCAAGACGATCTGATCGCCACCGCCAGCCTCGACGGCGGTGTTGTCAGAACGGTCTTCGTTGAGCCCAAGTATCAGGGCTGCGGAGTGGGTCGCAAGCTAATGGCAACGATCCACGCTCAGGCGCTGAACGCCGACATACTCACCCTGTTGGTACCATCCTCACTAACCGCAGAAGGCTTTTACGCCAGCCTGGGCTATCGGAAAATTCGCGATGAGCTCCACGGTGCGGAACGCACTGTCGTGATGGAAAAATCGCTGCAGGCCTACTCAAAACACGAGTAACGCGTAGGGTGGACAACGCTCTGCTTGTCCACCGTCCTAACGTCATCCCTGCGCCGAACCGTTCTTGCGCAGCAAACTGAGGCAAGGCATTTGACCCAGTGATGAACATTTCATAGGCCGTACCAACGTAGACGCCTCGGTAGATTCGCAAGCACTGGCCGGACCAAGAGGTGGTATCCGTCGTCTCATCAGGACTTGTCTCATTGCGAAAACTCAACAGTAAGTTACACTTATCGTCACTTACCGTTGAGTTATTCCGATGAGCCAACGCCGCGAAACAGTCCAGCCCATACGCCGCCTCCATGACGGCCTGAGCAGCTTGGCGAATGCCGAACGCTACCTGTTCACGCCTTCGGATATGCGCGCTCTGGTTCCGGACATTTCCGCCGAGGCCTACCGCGCATTGCTCAGCCGGGCTGCCAGGGACGGCAAGCTGGAGCGCATCTGCCGTGGCCTCTACTTCTATCGGCCAGCCAAACCGACAACCGGCCTGTTGCTGTTTCATGCTGCGGCGCGCCTGCGCGCACATGAATTCAACTACATAAGCCTGGAAACGGCGCTGAGCGACACGGGCATCATTTCGCAGATACCGATGAACTGGATCACGCTGATGTCGTCGGGCCGCAGCAGCCTGATCAAATGCGGTTCGTGGGGCACCATCGAATTCGTTCACACCGCGCAGAAAGCCGAAGCGCTCTCGGGACAGCTCGATTACGACAGCAAATGCCGAATGTGGCGAGCCAAGCCTGCGCTGGCCATCCGCGACATGAAGGCGGCGAAAAGGAATCTCGACCTGATCGACTGGAGCATCGCCAATGAGCTTGTTTGACCAACTGGTAGACCAGGCCATCGGCAACCTGCCTGACCTGGCCAACCTGCGCGTCGTGGTAGAAAAGGAACTGCTGCATCACGACATCATGCTGGTGTTGAGCGAGGCCGGCCTGCTCGAGAAGCTCTGCTTTATCGGCGGAACCTGCCTGCGGGCTTGCTATGGCTCCAATCGCCTGAGCGAGGATCTGGACTTCACGGGTGGCGCCGATTTCAACCGGGACGACTTCGCCCAGATGAGTGAAGCACTGATCCAAAAGTTGCAGGCGAAATACAGCCTGCGTGTAGACGTCAGCGAACCGAGCAAGGAGTCCGGCAATGTTGATACCTGGAAGCTGAAGGTGCAGACACGTCCTGACGCACGCAACCTGCCAGCCCAACGCATCCATATCGATATCTGCGCCATCCCGAGCTACATCAGCACGCCCAGAGCGCTACTCAACCCCTATGGCGTGGACATGGGCACCCAAGGCCTGATCCTCAACGCAGAAGCACTCGAGGAAATCCATGTCGACAAGATCCTGGCATTCATTCTGAGGCAGGGGCGGATCAAGAGCCGCGACCTCTGGGATCTGCTCTGGATGAAACAGCAAAAGATAGAACCAGCCCTGCAGTTGCTGCCCGACAAACTCAACGACCATCGGGTGCAAACTCGCGACTTCCTGGAAAAAGCTGCACAGCGCTCAGCTACGCTGATCAACGACCCGCAGGTGAAGACGGATTTTCGCAGCGAAATGCAGCGCTTCCTGCCAATCCAACTCGTTGAACAGACGGTGAACGACGACAGATTCTGGGCTTATCTGATCGACGAGGTTCCCCGCTTGATACGCCGCGCGCAAAACAGCCTCGGCCCCGCAGAGGATTCCAGCCACTTCATGATGTAAGCGGGCTGCTCTTGCACAGGCGTAGGGAGGACAGCGCTCTTCTTCACCGCGCTTCATGTTACGCCTCCGCCACACCCTCTTTGCGCAGCAGATAACTATCCATGATCCACCCATTGCGCTCGCGCGCCTCGGCGCGGGTGGTGACGATGCGTTCGGCCACCTCATCCAGCGGACCGGCGATGAGGATTTCATCGGCGGTGCCGACGTAGGCCCCCCAGTAGATATGCAGGCCGTGGCCGACGAAGCGGCGGTAGGTGTCCTTGGCGTCGAGCATCACCGCCACGCTGTCCACGCCCTGCGGCCAGCCTTCGGCGAGCAGGCGGCCGGTGGTGATTTCCACGGCACGGCCGATGCTGTTGAGCGGGATGCGGTGGCGCGCGGTCAGCGCCTGCAGGCTGGTGATGCCTGGGATGACGTCGTAGGTGAAATCACTACGGCGCGCGGCGATGGCTTCGATGATGCGGATGCTGCTGTCATACAGCGACGGGTCGCCCCAGACCATGAAGGCCGCCGTCTCGCCATCGGCCATCTGCTCGTCGAGCAGTTGCTCGAACACCGCCTGCTTGTCACGGTTGAGTTCATCGACGCTGGCGCGGTAGTCGGCGACGTCACGCTCGCGTTCCGGCTGCTGGCCTTCGGCGAAACGCGGCGTGCGGCCATCGAGAAAGCGCGCACAGATCTCCCGGCGCAAGGCGTTGAGCTTGTGCTTGGCCGCGCCCTTGTCCATCAGGAAGATCACATCGCTGCGGCGCAGCGCCTTGATCGCCTGGTAGGTGATGTAGTCCGGGTCGCCGGCACCGATACCGACCAGCAGCAGGGTTTTCATGGGGTTCTCCAGGTAACGGACAACCCGTAGGAGCCGGCTTGCCGGCGATCATCACCCGCGAGGCTAGGCGCCCCCGCGGCTCCTACAGGCAGTAGATCATCGATATGGTGGTACTCGGCCTGTAGCGCCTGCGCCAGCTGGCGGGCACGGCCCAGGCGGATGGGCGCGCGTTCGGTGTCGAGCAGCAGGGTCGGACACGGCAGCGGCGCCAACGCTGGAAGATCACGCAAACGGCCATCGGTCAGGATCAGCAGGCGCTGGCGCTCGTTCGGTTTCGCGCGCTGGCGGCGCAGCAGCCAGTCGCCGGCCTGATTCAGCGCGTCGAGCAGCGGCGTGCCGCCTCCTGCGCCCAACTCGTGCAACCAGCGATGCAGCTCGGCGCTGGCCTTGCGCCCCTGCCACAACCATTGCGCTTCGCGGCCACCAGCCTGCAGCACGGCCAGGCGCGCACGCTGGCGATAGGCGCTGTCGAACACTTCGGTGAGCACGCCCTTGGCCCGGCTCAGCGCACCATGGCGCCGGGTCGAGGCAGAAGCATCGACCAGCACCAGCCAGAGTTCCTCAGCCTGCTGGCTGCGCGGGCGCAGTACCAACTGTTCGCGGCGTTGCGGTCGGCCCTGGCGCAGGGTCGCCGCCCAGTCGATACGACCGTGCACGCCAGCACGGGCAGCGCCGCGATGGCCGCCGCCGAGTCGTCCGGGCCGGTTACGGGCATCCGCGCCAGTGGCTGTGCGCGGGCGGATGCTCAGGGCTTTTTTGGCCAGCGCGGCGGCACCCGCCGCTCACCCATGGCCTGCGGCTGCGCCGGCAGCTCGCCCCACTGGCCTTCACCCTGGCTCTGTTCATTCGCCTGTTGCGGCGCCTGGCTCTGCTCGGGCGGCGTGGCAGCAGGCGGTTGCGACTGGCGACGGCGATGGCGCAGGACAAAGTCCTCCACCGCATCGATATCCACAGGCTCGATAGCCGCCGCGCCACGCCAGGCCGCATGGGCACGGGCAGCGCGCAGCCAGACCAGATCGGCGCGCAGGCCATCGACGCTGGCGGCGAAGCAGCGCTGGCTAATCTCACCCAGGGCGGCGTCATCCAGCGGAGTATCCGCCAGGCGCTGGCGGGCATTGCGGCAACGTTCGGCCAGGGCGCCCTGCTCGCCCTGCCAGCGTTGCAGAAAGGCGGCGGGGTCGGCATCGAAGGCCAGACGGCGACGGACGATCTCGGCGCGTTCGGCCGGTTGCGGCTGGCCATCGAGCGCCAGGTTGAGGCCGAAGCGGTCGAGCAGTTGCGGACGCAGTTCGCCCTCCTCGACGTTCATGGTGCCGATCAGCACGAAGCGCGCGGCGTGGCGATGGGAGATGCCGTCGCGCTCGACGTGGTTGACCCCGCTGGCGGCGGCATCGAGCAGCAGGTCGACCAGATGATCGGGCAGCAGGTTGACCTCATCCACATACAACACGCCGCCATCGGCACGGGCCAGCAGACCAGGGGAAAACTGCGCGCGGCCTTCGCCGAGGGCCGCATCCAGATCCAGGGTGCCAACGATGCGCTCCTCGCTCGCCCCCAGCGGCAGGGTGACGAAGCGCCCACCGTCGAGCAGATCGGCCAGGCCACGAGCCAGCGTGGACTTGGCCATGCCACGCGGCCCCTCTATCAGCACACCGCCGATGGCCGGATCGATAGCCGCCAGGCACAGCGCCAGCTTCAGCGAATCGGCGCCGACCACGGCGGCGAGGGGGAAGTGATGTTCGGTCATGGCAGTGATCCGTGGATATGGACGTAGCCCGGATGCAATCCGGGGCCTTTGGTCGCGCATTTCCCGGATTGCATCCGGGCTACGGGCTGCATGCCCCCGGGTGGGTTAGCGGCGCGGAACGTAGGTCTTGTAGCCGCGCCGGGGAGCAGCGCGCCGCGTAACCCACCGGGCGATGCCAGGCGTGACGCCAATGGTGGGCTACGCCGCACCCGCTTCGGTGATCCGGCCAAACACCGCAACAGGCGGCTAGCCCGCCCTACGGGAACGAGTCGCTTCATGACTCCTCACTATCGAGCAACAGGTTCTCCAGGGCTTCGCGGTATTGCCCGGGATTCTCCCACAGGCCGCGCTGCTGGGCTTCCAGCAGGCGTTCGAGGATATCGTTGAGCGCGCCTGGGTTGTGCTGCTGGATGAAGTCGCGGGTGTCCCTATCGAGCAGGTAGGCATCGGTCAGCAGCGCGTACTGGTGGTCATCGACCAGCTCGCTGGTGGCGTCGAAGGCGAACAGGTAGTCGATGGTCGCGGCTAGCTCGAAGGCACCCTTGTAGCCATGGCGCTTCATGCCCTCGATCCATTTGGGATTGGCGGCGCGTGCCCGCACCACGCGATTGAGTTCTTCCTTCAGGGTGCGAATGCGCGGCGTATCCGGCTGGCTGTTGTCACCAAAATAGCTGGCCACCTTGAGCCCGCGCAGGGTCTCTACCGCCGCCAGCATGCCGCCCTGAAACTGGTAGTAGTCGTTGGAGTCGAGGATGTCGTGCTCGCGGTTGTCCTGGTTGTGCAGCACCGCCTGCATCTGCTCCAGACGCTCGACGAAGCGCTGCCGAGCGGGTGCGCCCTCGGCGCCGCTGCCGTAGGCGTAGCCACCCCAGTTCAGGTAGACCTCGGCCAAGTCCGCGCGGCTCTGCCACAGACGCTCCTCGATGGCGTTCTGCACCCCGGCGCCATAGGCGCCCGGCTTGGCGCCGAACACCCGCCAGCCAGCCTGACGCCGCGCTTCGCCTTCATCCAGGCCGCTGTCCTTCAATGCCAGCGACTCACGCCAGACCCGCGCCGACAGCGGATTCATGTCTTCCGGCTCATCGAGCTCGATCACCGCCTGCACGGCCTCGTCGAACAGGCGAATCAGGTTGCTGAAGGCATCGCGGAAGAAGCCCGAGACGCGCAGGGTCACGTCCACCCGTGGGCGGCCGAGCTGCTCCAGCGGCAATACCTCGAAGCGCTCGACGCGCTGGCTGCCCGGCTGCCATACCGGGCGCACGCCCATCAGCGCCAGCGCCTGGGCGATGTCGTCGCCGCCGGTACGCATGGTCGCCGTGCCCCACACCGACAGGCCGAGCTGGCGCAGGTGGTCGCCCTCGTCCTGTAGATGGCGCTCCAGCAGACGGTCAGCCGCCTGCACGCCGAGGCGCCAGGCGGTGGGCGTGGGCAGGTGGCGTACGTCGACGGTGAAGAAGTTGCGCCCGGTGGGCAGCACGTCGAGGCGCCCACGGCTCGGTGCGCCGCTCGGCCCGGCGGGCACGAAACGCCCTGCCAGCGCGGCGAGCAAGCCACCCATTTCGGCATCGCCGCAGGCATCCAGCAAAGGCGCGATATGCTCGGTCAGCCCATCGAGAATCAGCGCTACCTCGTCGCCGAAATCGCTGATGCACTCGCCGGCCAGGCGCTGCTCGATCAACCTCAGCGCCAGCAGCTCCAGGCGCTCGCGGGTATCACCGACGCTGCGCCACAGACTGTTATCCACAGCCTGCAACGCCTGTGGACGTAACCCATCCCAGAGCTGGCCCATGTCGCAGTCCAGCGGGTCGAGGCCCAGCTCCAGGCCACGCGCCAGCGCGCGCAGCAGGCTGGCATTGGCGCCCTGGCCATCGCCACGGGGGATGCGCAGCAACGCCAGCAGCGTGTCGCGGCGCAGTTGGCCAGCAGGCGACTCGCCGAACACATGCAGGCCGTCGCGGATCTGCGATTCCTTGAGGTCGCACAGGTAGGCGTCGAGCTGCGGCAGCCAGCTCTCCGGGTCATCGTTGAGTTGCAGACCCAGCTCGCGGTCGAGGCTGGCCTCGCGCACCTTGGTCAGGATCTCGCCTCGCAGCTCCACGGCACGGCGCTGGTCGAGCTGGCTGGCCTCGAAATACTCGTCGGCCAGACGCTCCAGGTCGCGCAGCGGGCCGTAGCTCTCGGCACGGGTCAGTGGCGGCATCAGGTGATCGATGATCACCGCCTGGGTACGGCGCTTGGCCTGCGCACCCTCACCGGGATCGTTGACGATGAAAGGATAGATATTCGGCAACGGGCCGATCAGCGCCTGCGGCCAACAGTTCTCGGACAGGCCGACGCTCTTGCCCGGCAGCCATTCCAGGTTGCCATGCTTGCCGACGTGGATCAGCGCATCGGCAGAGAACGCCGTACGCAGCCAGGCGTAAAAGGCGATATAACCATGCGGCGGCACCAGATCCGGATCGTGGTACACCGCCGCCGGGTCGAGCTGGTAGCCGCGCGCCGGCTGGATGCCGACGAAGGTCAGGCCGAAGCGCAGGCCGGCGACCATCATCCGCCCGCTGCGGAACATCGGATCGGCCTGCGGCTCGCCCCAGCGCTCGCGCACTGCCTGCTGATTCTGCTCAGGCAGTCTGTGGAAAAACCTCAGGTAGTCGTCCAGCGCCAGGCTTTGCGCGCAGGGCCGCGAATCCAGGCCGTCGAGGTCGTTGGTGACGCCGCCGAGCAGGCTGTGGACAAGTTCGGTGCCGCTACCCGGCAGGTTATCCACCGGATAGCCCTGTACCTGCAGCGCACGGAGGATGTTCAGCGCGGCGGCGGGCGTATCCAGACCCACGCCGTTGCCAATGCGGCCATCGCGAGTCGGGTAGTTGGCCAGGATCAGACCTATTCGCTTCTGATCGTTACCTTTAACCGCCAAATGACACCAATTACTCGCCAGTTCGGCGATGAAGGCCATACCCGATTCGTGTGCCTGGTAGCACACCACGTCACTCTGGCTCCGCTCGCTGCGCCAGGCCAGGCCCTTGAAACTGATGGCAGTGCCGATCAGCCGACCATCCAGCTCGGGCAGCACCACGTGCATGGCCAGGTCGCGCGAGCCCAGGCCCTGGACGCTGGCCTGCCATTGCGTCTGGTTGTCCAGCGAGCAGATGGCCTGCAGCACCGGGATATCGCGGCGGAACACCCGTGCCTGCGGCGCCTCGGGGTTGGATAGCGCGAAACCGGTGGTGTTGATGATCAGCGCGGCGCTCGTCTCGTCCAGCCAGGTCTGCACCTGATCCAGGCAGGCCGCTTCCTTGAGACTGGCCACGGCGATGGGTAGCGGGTTGAGACCCTGAGTGACGAGGTGATCGCAGAAGGCATCGACGAAGGCCGTGTTCGCCGACTGCACATGGTTGCGGTAGAACAGCAGCGCCACCACAGGCGCGCCGGGTTGCCATTGCAGCTGCCAGTCAGCCAGCGCGGCCGGGCTGTGCTGCGGGTGATAGAGGCTGACGCGTGGCAGTGGCTGCGGCTCCTGCCAGCTGTCAGCGCGGCCCAGCCAGCGGCTGCCGATGCAGCGGAACAATTGGCGGGCGTTATCCAGCCCACCCTGGCGCAGGTACTGCCAGAGACGCTGGCTGTCTTCCTCACCGACGTTGCCGAGCGCATTAAGCTCCGGGTCGGGCTTGTCGTCGCCCGGCACCATGATCACCGTGGCGCCGCGCGCACCCAGCTCCACAAGGCGTTCGACGCCATAGCGCCAGTAGCTCACCCCGCCATGCACCGAAATCAGGATAACTTTGGCATGCTGCAGCACCTGCTCGACGTAGTAGTCCACCGAGGCGTTGTTGCTCAGCTGCGCCGGGCTGGCCAGGCGCAGGCTGGGGTAGTCTTCCGGCAGTTGCCGGGCGGCTTCGGCCAGCAGGGAGAGGTGCGAATCACCCGTGCACAGGATCACCAGCTCGGCAGGCGTCTGGCCAAGGTCGGCGATGCTGTCGGCCGGCAGTTGGGCGCCGGGCTGGGTACGCAGTAAGTGCATCTACGAATCCAAGTAAATCGCCCGCAAGCGGGCTCCTACAGGGTGCGTAGGAGCCCGCTTGCGGGCGATCATTATCAAGTCAGCGCCGCTTTCAGCTCGGCCTCGATGGCCGCGCGGTCAAGCTGTTGGCCGATCACCACCAGGCGGCTCAGACGCGGCTCGTCGGCCTGCCAGGCGCGGTCGAAGTGGCGGTCGAAGCGCTGGCCCACGCCCTGCACCAGCAGGCGCATCGGTTTGCCAGGGATCGCTGCGAAGCCCTTCACCCGCAGGATGCCGTACTTGGCCACCGCATCCTTCAACGCAGCCAGCAGGCGCGCCTCTTCGGCTTCGGGTAGTTCCACGTGGAACGAGTCGAATTCCTCATGATCGTGGTCGTCGTCTTCATCGTCGTGATGGGTGCGGCGGCTGTCGATATGCAGCTCGGTTTCGCTGTTCAGCCCCAGCAGCACGTCCAGCGGCAGCTCGCCGCCGTGCGCCTCGATCACCTTGACCGCCGGCGGCAGCTCCTCGGCCACCTCGGCGCGCACCACGGCCAGCGCCTCGGCGTCGAGCAGGTCAGCCTTGTTGAGGATCACCAGGTCAGCGCTGGCCAACTGGTCGGCGAACAGCTCGTGCAGGGGCGATTCATGATCCAGATTGGGATCGAGCTTGCGCTGCTCGTCCACCTGATCGGGGAAGGCGGCGAAGGTGCCAGCGGCCACAGCAGGGCTGTCGACCACGGTGATCACCGCATCGACCGTGCAGGCATTGCGAATTTCCGGCCAGTTGAAGGCTTGCACCAGTGGCTTGGGCAACGCCAGACCGCTGGTTTCGATAAGGATATGGTCGAGGTCGCCACGGCGCGCCACCAGCTCGCGCATCACCGGGAAGAACTCTTCCTGCACGGTGCAGCACAGGCAGCCATTGGCCAGCTCGAAAACGCGGCCGTTGGCCTCCTCTTCGCTGCAGCCGATGGAGCATTGCTTGAGGATCTCGCCATCGATACCCAGTTCGCCGAACTCGTTGACGATCACCGCTATACGGCGACCTTCAGCGTGGGCCAACAGGTGACGCAGCAGGGTGGTTTTGCCGGCACCGAGAAAACCGGTGACGATGGTGACAGGCAGTTTGGCGAGGGTTTTCATGAAGGGCCCCGTGGCGTCGTTAAGTTCGGCGGACGGGTACGCGCAGGCGGGCACGCAAGGGCGCGCTGGCCGCGTCGGATCACCCCGTCCGAGCAGTTGGCTGGTCAGTCGAGGCAGGTCTCCTGGCTCACGGTCTGCGCGTTGCGCGTCCTTCACCTTCCCGCCCTACGGCAGTGGTGTATCGAAGGGTTTAAGACCGTTCACAGTTGCGGGGGCAGCCAGGGCATCGACCCTGTTCCCTCTTAGCTCCCCAGCCGCTTGCCGGGAAGAACCTCGAAAGCGAGAAGGCTACGCAGGCCGCAGCGGCCGGTCAATCGCGGTTGACCGGTGGGATGCACCATGGTGAGCTACGCCGCTGCACAGCATGAGCTCCCTTGATGATGCCAAGCCCCTCGAACCCCGGCCCTGACGCCTCGCCCATGGTGGTAGCCGGGCTGGGTTGCAGGCGCAATTGCCCCCAGCAAGACCTGCTTGCCCTGCTCATCCACAGCCTGTCCCAGCATGAGCTGACTGTGGATAACCTCGTTGGATTGGCCAGCATCGCCCACAAGCGCGACGAACCAGGGCTGCATGAACTGGCCATGCATCTCAATCTGGAGCTGACATTCTTCACCCCCGAAGCGCTCACGCTCCACCAGCCGGAGAAAGCCGGCAGTCCTTTCATCCGATCCATAACGGGCAGCACCGCTGTAGCTGAGCCCTGCGCCCTGGCCCTGGCCACTCGACTGGGCACGACAGCCCAATTACTGGGCGAGAAAACCCGCACGGCCAACGCCACCTGTGCGCTGGCCACCTTCGATAGAGAACCCACAGCATGACCGTCTATTTCATCGGCGCCGGCCCCGGCGACCCCGAGCTGATCACCGTCAAGGGCCAGCGCCTGATCCGTTCGTGCCCGGTCATTCTGTATGCCGGTTCGCTGGTGCCCGAGGCAGTTATCGGGGGTAATAGCGCCGAACAGGTAATCAATACCGCCGAACTGCACCTCGGCGAGATCGTCGAGCTGCTGCGTCAAGCTCATCAGCGTGGCCAGGACGTGGCCCGCGTGCACTCCGGCGACCCATCGCTGTACGGCGCCATTGGCGAGCAGATTCGCGAGCTGCGTGCGCTGAGTATCCCTTTCGAGATCATCCCCGGCGTCACCGCCACTGCCGCCTGCGCGGCGTTGCTGGAATCCGAACTTACCCTGCCCGGCATCGCCCAGACCGTGATCCTCACCCGCTACGGCACTACTTCACCCATGCCAGAGGGTGAGCAGTTGCATGATCTGGCGCGGCACCGTGCGACCATGGCCATCCACCTCGGCGTACGCCAGTTACCGGCGATCGTCGCCGAACTGCTGCCGCACTACGGCGCCGACTGCCCCATCGCGGTTATCCACAGGGCCAGCTGGCCGGATCAGGACTGGGTACTGGGCACCCTGGCCGATATCGAGGCCAAGGTCGCCGCCAGAGGCTTTCGCCGGACGGCGTTGATCCTGGTCGGCCGCGTACTCGATCCCGGCGCCTTCGCCGAATCGGCGTTGTACGACGCGGCACATCACCATCTATACCGCCGCAGCACTGATTGAGCTTGGCGAGAAACCGTACAAAGCGCTGAAGGCCTTGCTATACAAGGCTTACATAACCTTATCAACAGGATAGAAAGCCTGTTATCCAAGCACTCTGTGGATAATGGGCATACAGGCGAGCAGTTTCTGTACAAGTCGCTGAAAGCCCCTACCTATCAGGGTTTTAGCCAGGTATCACAAGGATATCCACACGTTGATCCACGGCAACTGTGAGCAACTACTCAGAGCTGTACCTCGACCCGCTTGATGCCCAACACCCGCAGTTCCGGCATCAATTCATCCAGACTGGTAAAGGTCTCGACCTGATCGGCCTCATCCACCAGAAAGAAGCTACGCCCAGCGTCCTTCTTGAAAAATACGATCCACTCAGCGGTATTGGCCGGGTTGACCATCACCTGGGTGTCGAACACAACACCCTCGGTCGTTCTGCGTTTCACATCGCTACGCTTCATCCTCTCTCCTGTTCCAGCGTGACTCAGGTGACCCGACTGCCACTTAGTAAGCAGCGGGTACGGCTCCTAGTGTAATGGATGAGGGGGGCACGCCTTGCCGGTTAATAATCGGTAAGTGATATCAGGCCCGCAGTTATATATGATTCATATACGAAACATATATGAGGAGATTTTCATGGGCATCGTCAACATCGATGATGAGTTGCATGAGCAGATTCGCAGGGCGAGCAGCGTGTCTGGCCGCTCTATCAATGCCCAGGCGGGTTTCTGGATTCGCATCGGCATGCTCTGCGAGATGAACCCGACGCTGAGCTTCAACGAGGTAATAGCAGCCGAGATGCGTGCAGCCGGCGTGGTGGCTCCGCCAAGAATGGCGGACGCCTCATGAGCAAGACGCCGCAACAGATCGCCCTGATGGCGGAGTCCGGCAGGTTACTGGCGTCCGTGTTCGGCTATCTGGATCGCCTGGATCTGCTTGGGATGTCCACTCTGCAGGTCAATGACCTTGTGGATAACTACATCGTGGGGGAACTCAAGGCGCGCCCGGCGAGCAAGGGACAGTATGGTTTCGCCTACGCCATGAACACGTCGCGCAACGAGGTGGTGTGCCATGGCGTACCCAGCGCCGACGATATCCTGCGCGACGGCGACCTGGTGAATTTCGACATCACCCTTGAAAAGAACGGCTATATCGCCGATTCGAGCAAGACCTACCTGATCGGCGAGGTATCGGAACAGGCGCGTCAACTGGCCCAGGTCACCTATGAGGCCATGTGCAAAGGCATCGAAGCCGTCAAACCCGGCGCCCGTCTCGGCGATATTGGTCACGCCATCGAACGGCATGCCCGTGCCCATCGCTACTCGGTGGTCAGGGAGTACTGCGGCCACGGCATCGGCCGGGAAATGCACGAACCACCCGAAGTGCTGCACTGGGGCAAAGCCGGCACCGGCCTGACGCTGCGCGAAGGCATGACCTTCACCATCGAACCCATGCTCAACCGGGGAACGGAGGATGTACGCACGCTGCGCGACGGCTGGACGGTGGTGACCCGAGATGGCCAACTCTCGGCGCAATTCGAACACACCGTGGCGGTCACCCGAGACGGCGTTCGCGTGCTTACGCTGCGCCCCGAAGAGCACCACCTGAGCAGGATTTCGGCGTGATAGAAACGCAAAAGCCCGTCCATCTGGACGGGCTTTTCTTCGCCAGCGGCCTTATTCGACCGTGACGCTTTTGGCCAGATTACGCGGCTGATCGACGTCGGTACCCTTGAGCACGGCGACGTAGTACGACAGCAGTTGCAGCGGCACGGTGTAGAGGATCGGTGCGAGCAGGTCATGGATATGCGGCATGGCAACGACGTGGGTGCCCTCACCATTGCTCATGCCGGCCTGCTGGTCGGCGAAGACGATCAGCTCGCCGCCACGGGCGCGGACTTCCTGCAGGTTGGACTTGAGCTTTTCCAGCAGCTCGTTGTTCGGCGCCACGGTAACCACCGGCATGTCGGCATCCACCAGGGCCAGCGGACCGTGCTTGAGCTCACCGGCCGGATAGGCCTCAGCATGGATGTAGGAAATTTCCTTGAGTTTGAGCGCGCCTTCCATGGCCACCGGATACTGCGCACCGCGACCAAGGAAGAGACTGTGGTGCTTCTCGGCGAACAGTTCGGCGATCTTCTCCACGGTCTTGTCCATGGCCAGCGCTTCGCCCAGACGGGTCGGCAGGCGACGCAATTCTTCCACCAGCTCGGCAGCCAGCGCCTTGTCGAGGCTGCCGTGCACCTGGCCGAGGGCCAGGGTCAGCAGCATCAGGCCGACCAGCTGGGTGGTGAAGGCCTTGGTCGAGGCCACACCGATTTCCGGGCCGGCCTGAGTCAGCAGGCACAGGTCGGATTCGCGCACCAGCGAGCTGGTGCCGACGTTGCAGATCACCAGGCTGGCCAGGTAGCCGCCCTGCCCCGGTGCCTTCTCCTTGGCGTTGCGCAGCGCGGCCAGGGTGTCAGCGGTTTCACCGGACTGCGAGACGCTGACGAACAGGGTATCAGGCTGCACCACCACCTTGCGGTAGCGGAACTCGCTGGCCACCTCGACCTGGCAGGGAATGCCGGCCAGCTCTTCCAGCCAGTAACGGGCAACCATGCCGGCGTGGTAGCTGGTGCCGCAGGCGACGATTTGTACGTTCTTCACCTTGGCGAACAGCTCGGCAGCCTGCGGGCCAAAGGCCTGCACCAGTACGTGATCACTGCCCAGACGTCCTTCCAGGGTGCGTTGCACCACCTTGGGCTGCTCGTGGATCTCCTTGAGCATGAAGTGACGGTACTCGCCCTTGTCCGCAGCTTCGGCACCTTCGTGGTACTGCACGGCTTCGCGCTGCACCAGATTGCCGGCGGCGTCCCAGATCTGCACGCCATCGCGGCGAATCTCGGCGATATCCCCTTCTTCCAGGTACATGAAGCGGTCGGTGACCTGGCGCAGGGCCAACTGGTCGGAGGCGAGGAAGTTTTCACCCAGGCCCAGGCCGATCACCAACGGGCTACCACTGCGGGCAGCAAGCAGGCGATCCGGCTGCTTGGCGCTGATCACCGCCAGGCCGTAGGCGCCATGCAACTCGGGAATCGCGGCTTTGAGCGCGGCAGCGAGATCGCCGAGCTGTTGCAGCTTGTGCTCGAGCAGGTGGACGATGGTTTCGGTGTCGGTATCGGAGGTGAAGACGTAGCCCAGGCCCTTGAGGCGCTCGCGCAGCTCTTCGTGGTTCTCGATGATGCCGTTGTGCACCACGGCCAACTCATGGCCAGAGAAGTGTGGGTGAGCGTTGCGCTCGCTCGGCGCACCGTGCGTGGCCCAACGGGTGTGGGCGATGCCCAGACGCCCCGCCAGCGGTTCGGCCTGCAGCGCGGTCTGCAGTTCGCTGACCTTGCCGACGCGGCGGCGGCGATCCAGCGCGCCCTGCTCGGTCAGCAGTGCTACACCGGCGCTGTCGTAGCCGCGGTATTCCAGGCGCTTGAGGCCTTCCACTAGAACAGGGGTGATATTGCGCTCCGCGATGGCGCCGACGATTCCACACATGGTTTATCTCCTCAAGTTTCCAGCGGCGCGAGAATCAGCTGGATGCCGCGCGCGCGTATCTGTTCGGCAGCCTGGGAATCCAGGCGCTCGTCGGTAATCAAGGTACGGAAGCTGCTCCAGGGCAGTTCCAGATTGGGTATGCGCCGGCCGATCTTGTCGCTCTCGACCATGACGATGACTTCTCGGGCCACTTCGGCCATCACCCGCGACAAACCGAGCAGCTCGTTGAAGGTGGTGGTGCCACGCTCCAGGTCGATGCCATCAGCGCCGATGAACAGTTGGTCGAAATCGTAGGAACGCAGCACCTGCTCGGCCACCTGGCCCTGGAAGGATTCCGAGTGCGGGTCCCAGGTGCCACCGGTCATCAGCAACACCGGCTCGTGCTCGAGTTCGCGCAGGGCATTGGCGACGCCCAGCGAGTTGGTCATCACCACCAGCCCAGGCTTGTGGCCGAGCTGCGGGATCATCGCTGCCGTGGTGGTGCCGCTGTCGATGATGATGCGCGCGTGCTCGCGAATCCGCGCCACACCGGCACGGGCGATCGCCTGCTTGTAGGGAGAGATGGGCTGCGTCGGCTCGCCGATGAGCTCCTGCGGTACTGGCACCGCACCGCCATAGCGACGCAGCAGCAGACCGTTCTTTTCCAGGGCGGCGAGGTCCTTGCGAATCGTCACTTCGCTGGTGGCGAAGTGCTGCGCCAGGGCGTCCACCGACACTTCGCCCTGCTCGGCGAGCATGGCGAGGATGGTGTGGCGACGTTGCGGCGTGTTGCGCTTCGACATACTTAAGTTTCGATTCGAAAGATAATGGCGCGAATCAAAACATATGATCGAAATGCCCGCAAGCGTCCGCCGGTCAGTTCAGCGTCAGTTTGACGCCGAAACCGATCAGGCAAAGCCCTGCAAATTTCTCCAGACCACGCGCGATACGGGGATTTGCGCGCATGCGCTCGGCGAGAAAGTGCGTCAGCAGCACGATCAACAAGCCGTAGAGAAAGGTCAGTGCCATGATGGTCACGGCCATGAAAGCGAAAGTAATCAACCCCTGATGGCGCTGCGGATCGATGAACAGAGGGAAGAAGGCCATGTAGAAGATGATGGCCTTGGGGTTGAAGACGGTGATCACCAGGGTTTGCCACAGGTATCGCCGCGGCTTGATGTCCAGCGTCGGCGCCGCACCAGGCTTGGCCAGGATCATGCGCAGGCCGAGGTAGACCAGATAGCCGGCGCCAAGCCACTGCACCACATGGAAGGCTGCCGGATAGGCCTTGAGCAACGCGGCGACCCCGGCCACCGCCAACCACAGCAGCACCTGGTCGCCGAGCATGATCCCGAAGGTCGAAGCCAGCCCGCCGCGAATCCCGCCCTTGCCCGTGGACAGGATCAACGCCAGGTTACCCGGCCCGGGAATGGCTAGCAGGATGATGAAGGCCACCACGAAGGCGGGGTAATCCGTCACACCGAACATACAGAACTGCCTCCGGCAGGTTATCCACAGGCCTGGTCACCCAGGCCAGAGCGGGTTCACTTCTTGGTGGGGCGCTTCCAGCCTTCGATATTGCGCTGCTTGGCACGGCCTACTGCCAGCGTATCTGCAGGCACATCGCTGGTCACCACCGAACCGGCACCGGTGGTCGCGCGGTCACCCAACGTTACCGGCGCCACCAGCGCACTGTTGGAGCCGATGAATACGTCCTCGCCCATTACCGTGCGGAATTTGTTGGCACCGTCGTAGTTGCAGGTGATTGTGCCGGCCCCGATATTCGTCCGCGCACCGATCTCGGCATCGCCCAGGTAGCTCAGATGGCCAGCCTTGGCACCTTCGCCCAGCACGGCGTTCTTCAGTTCGACGAAGTTGCCCACATGGGCCTTGGCGCCCAGTCTGGTGCCCGGACGCAGGCGAGCGAACGGGCCGCAATCGGCGCCCTCGCCCATCTCGGCACCGTCCAGGTGGCTGTTGGCTTTGACGATGGCGCCCCTGCGCAGCACCGAGTCCTTGATCACGCAATTCGGGCCGATCTGCACATCATCCTCGATGATCACGCGGCCTTCGAGGATGACGTTGATGTCGATGGTCACGTCGCGTCCGACGCTGACTTCACCACGCACATCGAATCGATGCGGATCGCGCAGGGTGACACCCTGGGCCATCAGGCGACGAGCCATGCGCTGCTGGTAATGGCATTCGAGCTGAGCCAGCTGGATGCGGTCATTGGCACCCAGCACTTCCATTTCGTCGGCGGCGCGCTCGGTGGCCACCACCAGACCGTCGGCCACCGCCATGGCGATCACGTCGGTCAGGTAGTACTCGCCCTGGGCATTGCTGTTGGACAGGCGGCCCAGCCAGTCGGCGAGCCGCTTGCCCGGTACGGCGAGAATACCGGTGTTGCCCTCGCGGATCTGCCGCTGTGCTTCGCTGGCATCCTTGTGCTCGACGATCGCCTGCACCACGCCATCGGCGTCACGCACGATGCGGCCGTAGCCCGTCGGGTCGGCCAGCTCGACGGTGAGCAAGCCCAGCTGATCATCGCTGACCAGGGCCATCAGCCGCTGCAGGGTGGCAGTTTCGATCAGCGGTACATCGCCGTAGAGAATCAGTACGGTATCGGCGTTGAGCTGCGGCAGAGCCTGAGCCACGGCGTGGCCGGTGCCGAGCTGCTCGGCCTGGATGACGAAATTCAGGTCATCGGCGGCCAGACGCTCGCGCACCTTGTCGGCGCCATGACCGATCACCACCTGGATGCTTTGCGGCTGCAGGCTGCGTGCAGTGTCGATGACATGACCCAGCATGGGTTTGTCGGCGACCGGGTGCAGCACCTTGGGCAAAGCGGAACGCATCCGCGTGCCCTGGCCAGCGGCAAGAATGACGATATCCAGACTCATAGAAAGCTCCTTGCTGGGCAAGAGTTGGCCGCGGCCAGAGAGCCGCGCGAAGAAAACGCTATTTTGCCAGAAACGCAAAGGGGCGACCTAAGTCGCCCCTTTGCGTGATACCGCGATACGCGATCAGCGGCTGCGGCCGCCGAACTTCTTGCGCATTTCGTCGATGGTGCGCAGCTGAGCAGCAGCCTCGGCCAGGCGTGCCGAAGCACTGCCGTAGTCGAACTCGGTGCCCTTCTCGCTCAGTGCCTTCTCGGCAGCCTTGCGCGCCTCGATGGCAGCGGCTTCATCCAGGTCGCCGGCACGAACAGCGGTGTCGGCAAGAACCTTCACCATGCTCGGCTGAACTTCCAGGAAGCCACCGGAGATGTAGAACACCTCCTCGGTGCCACCCTGCTTGATCACTCGCACCGGACCCGGCTTGAGATCGGTCAGCAGCGGGGTGTGGCCCGGCAGGATACCCAGGTCACCAAGGTGACCGTGGGCGATGACCATTTCCACCAGCCCCGAGAACAGCTCTTCTTCCGCACTGACGATATCGCAGTGGACTGACATAGCCATAACAATGCCTCGGTTGAGAGGCCGGATCGGGCTGCTGCCCGCTCCGGCCCGGACGCCCCCTGGGGGGCGCACCCGTTACTTACAGTTTCTTGGCTTTCTCGATGGCTTCGTCGATGCCGCCTACCATGTAGAACGCTTGTTCCGGCAGGTGGTCGTAGTCGCCTTTGAGAATGCCGCTGAAGCCGGCAATGGTGTCCTTCAGGGACACGTACTTGCCCGGGGCACCGGTGAAGACTTCAGCCACGAAGAACGGCTGGGACAGGAAGCGCTGGATCTTACGAGCGCGCGATACTAGCTGCTTGTCGTCTTCGGACAGTTCGTCCATACCCAGGATCGCGATGATGTCCTTCAGCTCCTTGTAGCGCTGCAGAACATACTGAACGCCACGAGCGGTCTCGTAGTGCTCCTGGCCGATCACGTTCGGGTCCAGCTGACGGCTGGTGGAGTCCAGCGGGTCAACGGCCGGGTAGATACCCAGGGAAGCGATGTCACGGGACAGAACGACGGTGGCGTCCAAGTGGGCGAAGGTGGTCGCCGGGCTCGGGTCGGTCAGGTCGTCCGCAGGTACGTATACAGCCTGGATCGAGGTGATCGAGCCTTTCTTGGTGGAGGTAATACGCTCCTGCAGAACGCCCATCTCCTCGGCCAGAGTCGGCTGGTAACCTACTGCCGACGGCATACGGCCGAGCAGTGCGGATACTTCGGTACCGGCGAGGGTGTAACGGTAGATGTTGTCGACGAACAACAGAACGTCACGACCTTCGTCACGGAACTTCTCGGCCATGGTCAGGCCGGTCAGTGCTACGCGCAGACGGTTGCCTGGTGGCTCGTTCATCTGACCGTAGACCAGGGCTACCTTGTCGAGAACGTTGGAGTCCTTCATCTCGTGGTAGAAGTCGTTACCCTCACGAGTACGCTCACCCACACCGGCGAACACGGAATAACCGCTGTGCTCGATGGCGATGTTACGGATCAGTTCCATCATGTTCACGGTCTTGCCGACACCGGCACCACCGAACAGACCGACTTTACCGCCCTTGGCGAACGGGCAGACCAGGTCGATAACCTTGATGCCGGTTTCCAGCAGCTCGTTGGAGCCAGCCTGTTCGGCATAGCTCGGCGCAGGGCGGTGGATTTCCCACTGCTCTTCTTCGCCGATCGGGCCGGCTTCGTCGATCGGGTTACCCAGCACGTCCATGATCCGGCCCAGGGTCGCTTTACCGACCGGTACGGAGATGGCCTTGCCAGAGCTGTTGACGTCCAGGCCACGCTTGAGGCCTTCGGTCGAACCCATCGCAATGGTACGTACCACGCCGTCGCCCAGCTGCTGCTGAACTTCCAGGGTGGTTTCGGCGCCAACTACTTTCAGCGCTTCATAAACACTCGGCACCTTGTCACGCGGGAATTCCACGTCGATGACGGCGCCGATGATTTGAACGATACGTCCGCTACTCATCTTTGGTTCCTCTGAATATTTGAACCGTTCTTAAACCGCGGCAGCGCCGCCGACGATTTCCGAAATTTCCTGGGTGATCGCTGCCTGACGTGCCTTGTTGTAAACCAGCTGCAGGTCTTTGATGAGATCACCGGCGTTGTCGGTTGCGTTCTTCATCGCGATCATCCGCGCAGCCTGTTCGCACGCGCTGTTCTCGACCACGGACTGATAGACCTGCGACTCGACGTAACGTACCAGCAGCGCATCCAGCAGTTGCTGGGCGTCCGGCTCGTACACGTAGTCCCACAGACCTTTCTGTACGCCTTGCGCATCGCTCGCGGCCAGCGGCAGCAACTGCTGCACTTCCGGCTTCTGCGTCATGGTGTTGACGAACTTGTTCGACACCAGATACAGACGGTCGATACGGCCCTCAGCGTAGGCATCCAGCACGACCTTGACGCTACCGATCAGGTCGTTGATGGACGGCTCTTCACCCAGCTTGCTGATGGCGGCAACCACGTTGCCCCCGTTGCTGCGGAAGAAGCTCGCGCCCTTGCTGCCTACCACGCAGAAATCAGCCTCGACCTTCTGGTCGCGCCATTCCTTCAGGCTTCTGAGCAGCGCCTTGAACAGGTTGATGTTCAAGCCACCACACAGACCACGGTCCGAGGTCACCACGATATAACCGACGCGCTTTACATCACGCTCCACCATGAACGAGTGGCGGTATTCCGGGTTCGCCTTGGCCAGGTGACCGATCACCTGACGAATACGCTCAGCGTAGGGGCGACCGGCAGCCATGCGCTGTTGAGCCTTGCGCATTTTGCTGACCGCCACTTTTTCCATGGCGCTGGTGATCTTTTGCGTGCTTTTGATGCTCGCAATCTTGCTGCGAATCTCTTTTGCGCCTGCCATTTCACACCTTTTGGTTCAAGCAGGCGGGGGCCGAAGCCCCCGCTGCGGTTACCAGGTTTGGGTGGCCTTGAACTTCTCGATACCGGCTTTCAGGCCAGCGTCGATTTCGTCGTTGAAGTCACCCTTCTCGTTGATCTTCGCCATCAGGTCGGCGTGATCACGCTTGAAGAAGGCGATCAGGGCCTGCTCGAAGCTGATGATCTTGGCGACTTCGACGTCCTGCAGGAAGCCACGCTCGGCTGCGTACAGGGACACCGACATTTCGGCAATGGACATCGGCGCATACTGCTTCTGCTTCATCAGCTCGGTTACGCGCTGACCATGCTCGAGCTGCTTGCGGGTGGCTTCGTCCAGGTCAGAAGCGAACTGGGCGAATGCCGCCAGTTCACGGTACTGAGCCAGAGCGGTACGGATACCACCGGAAAGCTTCTTGATGATCTTGGTCTGAGCCGCGCCACCCACACGGGATACCGAGATACCGGCGTTGACGGCCGGACGGATACCCGAGTTGAACATGGCCGATTCCAGGAAGATCTGACCGTCGGTGATCGAGATCACGTTGGTCGGAACGAACGCGGAAACGTCACCGGCCTGGGTTTCGATGATCGGCAGAGCGGTCAGGGAACCGGTCTTGCCCTTCACGGCGCCATTGGTGAACTTCTCGACGTACTCTTCGGAAACGCGGGAAGCGCGCTCCAGCAGACGGCTGTGGAGATAGAACACGTCGCCCGGGTAGGCTTCACGGCCTGGCGGACGGCGCAGCAGCAGGGAGATCTGACGGTAGGCAACGGCCTGCTTGGACAGGTCGTCGTACACGATCAGGGCATCTTCACCGCGGTCGCGGAAGTATTCGCCCATGGTGCAACCGGAGTACGGTGCGAGGAACTGCAGGGCAGCGGATTCGGAAGCCGAAGCTGCAACCACGATGGTGTTGGCCAGCGCGCCAGCTTCTTCCAGCTTGCGTACCACGTTGGCGATGGTCGATTGCTTCTGACCAATGGCGACGTAGACGCAACGGATGCCGCTGTCTTTCTGGTTGATGATGGCGTCGACGGCCAGAGCAGTCTTACCGATCTGACGGTCACCGATGATCAGCTCACGCTGGCCACGGCCTACCGGGATCATGGCATCGACCGACTTGTAACCGGTCTGCACCGGCTGGTCGACCGACTTACGCCAGATCACGCCCGGCGCAACCTTTTCAACGGCGTCAGTAGCGGCGGCGTTGATCGGGCCTTTGCCATCGATCGGGTTGCCCAGTGCGTCAACCACACGACCCAGCAGCTCCGGACCAACCGGAACTTCCAGGATGCGACCGGTGCACTTGGCGCTCATGCCTTCGGCGAGGGTCAGGTAACCACCCAGTACTACGGCACCTACGGAGTCTTGCTCCAGGTTCAGGGCCATGCCGTACACGCCACCAGGGAATTCGATCATCTCACCGTACATGACGTCGGCGAGGCCGTAGATGCGCACGATACCGTCGGAAACGCTGACGATGGTGCCTTCATTACGGGCTTGAGCGGATACATCAAGCGACTCAATGCGCTGCTTGATGATTTCGCTAATTTCGGAAGGATTCAATTGCTGCATGCCAGTTCCCTCAAATCAGGATTTCAACGCTTCGGCCAGCTTGTTCAGCTTGCCGCGGACCGAACCGTCGATGACCAGGTCACCTGCACGAATGACAACACCACCGATAAGGGCGGGATTGACCACGGGCGTGGGCTGGACGGTGCGATCGAGCCGCTTGGAAAGGGCGGCAGCCAGAGTTTGCAATTGCTCAGCACTGAGCTCGAAAGCCGACTCGACCTCGACATCGAGGGCGCGTTCGGCTTCAGCCTTCAGCACAGCGAATTGTTCGCGTACCACCGGGAGCAGCGACAGTCGGTCGTTGCTGCCCAGCGAGCGCAGGAAGTTGCTGAACGAAGCGTCGATGTGACCGGCACAGAGCTGCGCCAGTACATTGACTTTCTGCTCATCGGTCAACGCCGGGTTGACCAACTGCTGAGCCATGGCCGGCGCTTGAACCGCAGCCGCGGACAGCGACAGCATGTTCAGCCAGGCATCGGCCTGCTGTGCAGCACTGGCAAACTCAAACGCAGCTTTCGCGTAGGGCCGAGCGAGCGTGTTGGTATTGATCATCGCGAGCCTCGCTTAGAGTTGAGAGGCCAGTTTTGCGACCAGATCGTTGTGCGCAGCGCCGTCCACGGAGGACTGCAGGATCTGCTCGGCGCCGGTGACAGCCAGAGCTGCTACCTGTGCACGCAGTTGATCCTTGGCACGGTTCACTTCCAGATCGATTTCGGCTTTGGCGCCAACAATCAGCTTTTCACCTTCAGAGCGGGCCTGGGCCTTGGCTTCTTCGACGATTGCGTTGGCGGTCTTGTTCGCCCGATCGAGAATCTCGGCAGCTTGCTCTTTGGTTTCACGAAGCATCTGGGCAGCGCGTTCCTGGGCCAACTGCAGATCGCGCTCAGCGCGCCCGGCAGCATCCAGACCTTCTGCGATTTTCTTCTGGCGTTCCTGCATGGCCAGCGTCAGCGGCGGCCATACGAACTTCATGCAAAACCAGACGAAAATAGCGAAGGAAATCGTTTGACCGAACAGGGTCAGGTTAATGTTCACAGCGATTTACCTCGTGCTATCTCGTGTTCAGGGAAGAAAAGCCTGAAGAGGCAGCAATCACCTGCTGCCTCGAACTCAGGAACTCTTAACCCGCGACAACGAAGATCAGGTACATCGCGATACCAACACCGATCATCGGAACGGCGTCGAGCAGACCGGCCATCAGGAAGGTCTTGGTTTGCAGCTGCGGGCCCAGCTCAGGCTGGCGAGCGGTGGATTCCAGCAGCTTGCCGCCCAGCAGGGCGAAGCCGATACCGGTACCCAGGGCACCCAGACCGATCATGATGGCAGCGGCGATGTAGACGAGTTCCATAGTTAGCTCCAGAGTTTTTAGAGGTTAAGGTTACGAGTTAGGGGTTTTCGGGTTTTTCGATGTCGATCAGTGGTGATCTTCGTGCGCAGCACTCAGATAAACCACGGTCAGCACCATGAAAATGAACGCCTGCAGCGGAATGACCAGGATGTGGAAGATAGCCCATGGCACGTTGAGACCCCACTGAACGTAGAAGGGCAGCAGCGCGATCAGGATAAACACCACTTCACCGGCATACATGTTGCCGAACAGACGCAGGGCCAGGCTCAGCGGCTTGGTCAGCAGGCCGATGATTTCCAGGAACAGGTTGAAAGGAATCAGCGCCCAGTGATTGAACGGGGTGAACGACAGTTCCTTGGTAAAGCCACCGATGCCCTTGACCTTGATGCTGTAGAAGATGATCAGCAGGAACACGCCCAGGGAGATACCGAAGGTACCGTTAGGGTCGGCGGTAGGGACGATCTTGAAGTACGGCAGGCCCATGGCATGCGCCAGGCCAGGAATGTAGTCGACCGGAATCCACTTCAGGCTGTTCATCAGGAACACCCAGATGAAAATGGTCAGCGCCAGCGGCGCAACCAGCGGGTTCTTGCCGTGGAAGGTGTCCTTGACGATGCCCTGGACGAACTCGATGCACATCTCGGCCATGTTCTGCAGGCCGGTCGGCACACCGGTAACGGCTCGCTTGGCGGCGATGCGGAACAGGGTGATGAAGATCAGGCCCATGAACAGGGACCAGCCCAGAGTGTCCAAATGGACAGCCCAGAAGCCCATCGCTTTAACCTCTTCCGGGGTCTGGGCAATGATCCAGCCCTTATCCGGATGAGAGCCGTAGACCAGGTTCTGCAGGTGATGCTGGATATATTCTGCTGGGGTATCAGCCATAAACGCCTCAAACGGTCCAATGCTTCAGAAAACTTTCATGAGTAGGGGGGCACAGGCTGCAGCCAGAAGGCCTAGCAGATAACCGATGAACAGCTGCATCGGTGCAAGTGGTTCAACCCCTACGAACGCCAGTGCAAACAGCACTGCCGTGATAATCCATTTACCCATTGCCCCGGCCCAGATCGACTGGACGATGGCTCGGGCCGAACGCGCGCCAAAATAACGAAAGGCCTTGAATGCAAAATACGCGTTGGCCAGCAGGGCTATCAGCCCCCCCAGCAGTGCCGAATAGGCCGCGACCCATCCACCACTGACGGCAAAAATAACTGCGATCACAGCCGTCACGATGGCCTGAAGAATCAGGATCGGAAAACCTGGCTGACGATGAAACGGGACCTTACTGGGGATGCCCATCGACTTCTCCCTGCAAGGCGCCGAATCTCGGCCCGTAGCCGACAAAATTGCGCGGGGAGTATAGGGTTCAGCCTGCGCCTGATCAACCGTGCTGTAGTAGGAGAGAAGTAGGACTACAGACTGAATTGTTTCAACGAATGTGCGCCAGTACACCCTGCAATTCATCGAGGGAGTTGTAGCGAATCACCAACTGCCCTTTGCCCTTGCTGCCGTGCTTGATCTGCACGGGCGAGCCCAGACGCTCTGCGAGCTTCTGCTCCAGGCGACTGATGTCCGGGTCTGCCTTGGCCTTGACCGGGGCTGGTTTGGCGCTGAGCCACTGGCGCACCAGGGCTTCGGTCTGACGAACGGTCAGGCCACGTGCGACAACATGTCGCGCAGCTTCAACCTGCTGTTCGAGGGGTAAACCGAGCAGTGCACGGGCATGCCCCATCTCCAGGTCGCCATGGGAAAGCAGGGTCTTGATCTCTTCCGGCAGGGCGATCAGGCGCAGCAGGTTGGTGATGGTGACGCGGGATTTGCCCACCGCATCGGCGACCTGTTGCTGGGTCAGCTCGAATTCCTGCTGCAGACGCTGCAGGGCCACGGCTTCCTCGATCGGGTTGAGGTCTTCGCGCTGGATGTTCTCGATCAGCGCCATGGCGATGGCGGCTTCATCCGGCAGTTCACGGACCATGGCCGGAATCTTGTCCTGACCGGCCAGCTGGCTGGCACGCCAGCGTCGTTCACCGGCGACGATCTCGAAACGTCCACCACCGATGGGGCGCAGGACGATGGGCTGCATCACGCCCTGGGCACGAATGGAGGCAGCGAGCTCTTCCAGAGCGGTCTGGTCCATGTCACGGCGCGGCTGGTACTTGCCACGCTGGATCAGCTCCAGCGGCACGTATTGCAGTTCACGCGTGTCGACCTGAGCGGCCTCTTCCTGCAATGCATTGACGGTGTTGCCGCCGAGCAGTGCGTCCAGACCTCGACCCAGACCTCGTTTCTTCGCAGCCATGCGGATGTTCCTTAAGCGGTAGCGGTTTTCGCGGCGGCACGCTGACGGCGCACCAGCTCGCCGGCCAAGGCCAGGTAGGCGATGGCACCACGGGATTGTTTGTCGTAGACCAGCGCCGGCATACCGAAGCTCGGTGCTTCGGCCAGCCGTACGTTGCGCGGTATCACGACGTCATACAGCTTGTCACCGAAGTGCTGCTTGAGCTGAGCCGTGACGTCGTTGGTCAGGCTGATACGCGGGTCATACATGGTGCGCAGCAGACCTTCGATCTGCAGCTTGGGATTGAGCAGCTGGGCGATGCGCTGGATGCTGTTGACCAGATCGGAAAGGCCCTCGAGCGCGTAGTACTCGCACTGCATGGGGATGATCACACCATCGGCAGCGACCAGGGCATTGATGGTCAGCATGCTCAGAGACGGTGGGCAGTCGATGAGGATGTAATCGTAGTTCTCGCGGATCGGCGCCAAGGCATAACGCAGGCGACTCTCCTTCATCTTCATTTCCAACAGGGCGACTTCGGCGGCAGTCAGATCGCGGTTGGCCGGCAGCAGTTGGTAGCCGCCGTGTTCGGAGAACTGCATGGCCTGGCTCAGGTCGCATTCGCCGATCAGTACGTCGTAGATCGAGTGTTCGAGTCCATGCTTGTCGACACCGCTGCCCATGGTCGCGTTGCCCTGCGGGTCCAGATCGATGAGCAGCACACGGCGTTTGGTCGCTACCAGAGAGGCGGCCAGGTTGATGCACGTCGTGGTTTTGCCCACGCCGCCTTTCTGATTGGCGATCGCGAATACCTTGGCCATCTTCTTTCCCCTTAGACCGAGCGACGCAGTATCAACAGATGGCGCTGGCCTTGGCAACCGGGAACCCGCAACACATGCGTGGCACTGAGACGGAAGTCGGTCGGCAGAGCTTGCAACTCGTCATCCGGGTGCACGCCTTTCATCGCCAGCCAGAAGGTGTCGACGCTGCCGAGGTGACGTGTCCAGTTGCTGAAGTCTTCCAGGCTGCTGAACGCCCGCGAGCTGATACCGTCGAACGGCTGCTCGGGGCGATACGCTTCGACCCGGTTGTGGACAACCTCGAGGTTGGCGAGTTTCAGCTCCAGTTTCACCTGCACCAGAAAACGGGTTTTCTTGCCGTTGGAGTCGAGCAGGGTGAAACGCCGCTCGGGGAACATGATTGCCAGCGGAACACCGGGCATGCCGCCGCCGCTGCCGACGTCCAGCCAGTTATCCCCAAGCTCGGCCACGAACGGCACCACCGACAGGCTGTCGAGCAGATGGCGCGAAACCATCTCGTCGGGGTCGCGCACCGCAGTGAGGTTGTAAGCCTTGTTCCACTTGATCAGCAGGCCCAGGTAGGCGAGCAGTTGTTCCTGCTGCTGCGCGCTGAGTTCGATACCAAGCTCGCGGGCACCCTGGATCAGTTCTTCGGCGTGACGATGAGTGACCGACATCAGGCGCTTTGCTCCAGCTTCTGTCCGGCGCTGCGTTTTTTCAGGTGAATCAGCAGCAGGGAAATCGCCGCCGGGGTGACCCCCGGTATCCGTGAAGCCTGGCCAAGCGTGGCTGGGCGGGTGCTGCCGAGCTTGAACTGGATTTCCTTGGACAGCCCGGAGATCGAGGCATAGTCCAGGTCATCCGGCAGTTTGGTGTCCTCACTGGCCCGCAGCTTGGCGATCTCGTCCTGTTGGCGGTCGATGTAGCCGGCGTACTTGGTCTTGATCTCTACCTGCTCGGCCACCTGGTTATCCACAACCGGCGCGTCGGTCAGTTCGACCAGCGTGGCGTAATCGATCTCCGGGCGAGCCAGCAGGTTGAGCAGGTTGTATTCGTGGGCCAGCGGCGTACCGAAACGCGCGGCGATGGCATCGCCTTGCGGCGTGCCTGGGCGCACCCAGGTGCTCTTCAGGCGCTGTTCTTCCTGCACGATACCTTCACGCTTGGCCTCGAAGGCCGCCCAACGCTCGTCGTCGATCAGACCCAGCTCGCGGCCTTTCTCGGTCAGGCGCAGGTCGGCGTTGTCCTCACGCAGAATCAGCCGGTATTCGGCACGCGAGGTGAACATGCGGTACGGCTCCTGGGTGCCCAGGGTGATCAGGTCATCGACCAGTACGCCGATGTAGGCTTCGTCACGACGCGGGCACCAGGCTTCCTTGCCCTGCGCGCGCAGCGCGGCGTTGCAGCCGGCAAGCAGGCCCTGAGCGCCGGCTTCTTCGTAGCCGGTGGTACCGTTGATCTGGCCAGCGAAGAACAGCCCGCCGATGACCTTGGTTTCCAGGCTGTACTTGAGATCACGCGGATCGAAGTAGTCGTATTCGATGGCATATCCAGGGCGCACGATGTGGGCGTTTTCCATGCCACGGATGCTGCGCACGATCTCCAGCTGCACATCGAACGGCAGTGAAGTGGAGATGCCGTTGGGGTACAGCTCATGGGTGGTCAGGCCTTCCGGCTCGATGAACACCTGGTGGCTGTCCTTGTCGGCGAAGCGATGGATCTTGTCCTCGATCGACGGGCAATAACGCGGGCCTACACCTTCGATCACACCGGAGTACATCGGCGAGCGGTCGAGGTTGGCGGCGATGATCTCGTGAGTACGCGCGTTGGTGTGGGTGATCCAGCAACTGATCTGCTTCGGTTGATGTTCACGCTTGCCGAGGAAGGACATCAGCGGCGTAGGGGTGTCGCCCGGCTGCTCGGTCATCACCGAGAAATCCACCGAACGACCGTCGATGCGTGGCGGCGTACCGGTCTTCAGGCGACCGACGCGCAGTGGCAGTTCACGCAGTCGATGCGCCAGGGCGATGGAAGGTGGATCACCGGCACGGCCGCCAGAGTAGTTCTGCAGACCAATGTGGATAAGTCCGCCGAGGAAGGTGCCTGTGGTCAACACCACGGAATCCGCGTGGAACCTGAGGCCCATCTGGGTGACCACGCCCTTGACTTGAGCGTTTTCCACAATCAGGTCATCAGCAGCCTGTTGAAAAATCCACAGGTTGGCCTGGTTTTCCAGAATCTCGCGTACTGCGGCCTTGTACAGCACGCGGTCGGCCTGCGCGCGAGTCGCACGTACGGCTGGGCCTTTGCGGCTGTTGAGAATACGGAACTGGATACCGCCCTTGTCGGTAGCGATGGCCATGGCGCCGCCAAGGGCATCGATTTCCTTGACCAGGTGACTCTTGCCGATCCCGCCGATGGCAGGGTTGCAGCTCATCTGGCCTAGGGTCTCGACATTGTGGGTGAGCAGCAGGGTCTTCACGCCCATGCGTGCTGCAGCCAGAGCTGCTTCGGTACCGGCATGACCGCCGCCGATCACGATCACGTCAAAACGGGAAGGGAAATCCACCACGCACCTCGTGCCTGTTGAGAAAGGGATCTTTTGTAGCGTGAAAGTCGCGTAGCGACGCCCTCCATGATGCCCTTCTCCCTGGGGGAGAAGGTGGCGCATAGCGCCGGATGAGGGCGGGCATGCTGCGAAGGCTTCCATCGTTCGGGCGCGCTCGCGCCATGCCCGATCAGAAAGGCGGCAAGTATAGGGGCTTCAGCCTGCTGAATGAAGCCTTCTGCACAAAAAATAGCCAGCTGGTTGGCTATGTTCTTCTATGCTTGAGCCTTTACCTGATGACCCTATCCTGATGAAAAGTGCGCTCAGGCTTATAAAGAATAGAAAAGAGAGAATTTTTATAAAGCTTGTTCTTTATGTTTATGTATGGAGAGAACCTTTTCTGTGGATAAAGCTTTCTAAGCCATGCAGCTACTGGTGTACAGCGAATGATAAGCCTGTGTTATTCCTGCTCGGTTCCACTGAGAAAGCTGCTGAACCACTGTGGATGAAAGTGCCAGTTACCCACAGGGGGAGTTACGCCCAGCTTTGTCATAGGGTTATGGGCAGGGTTCAGGTGTGGTTTTCCACAGGGTTTATTTCGCTATGAATAAATCTTCAGAGAGCCCGGAATTCGGCTGAAAACCGGGCATTGTCACAGTGTCGTGTTAGCCCTTGATAGGTCTCAAGCTTATGTAAGGAGGGCTGGGCGAGCCGACGATTGCCATCGGTACCAGTCTGAGACGCAGCCTGCGTCTGGCCTGCAGTTCGTAGCCCGGATGAAATCCGGGAAGGCAGCAAGAGCAGGATTGATGACGCGACCTATGCTCTTTTCGCGGATAAATCCGCTCCTGCAGGCTAGCTGTGGATAAGAGGATGGTGAATGCAGAGCGCCTGAGTATGTGGCTTCACTTACCGATGCAGAAGCTGGAGAAGATGCGCCCCAGCAGGTCGTCGCTACTGAAGGCGCCAGTGATCTCACCCAGCGCTTGTTGGGCCATGCGTAGATCCTCGGCCAGCAGTTCACCTGCGCCCATCAGGGTGAGCTGGTTGCGGCCGTGCTCGAGGTGCTGCTCGGCCTGATGCAGTGCTTCGAGATGGCGGCGTCGCGCGCTGAAGCCGCTCTCTGCGGTCTGTTGATAACCCATGCAGGCTTTCAGGTGTTCGCGCAGCAGTTCCAGGCCGTCTGCGGATTTGGCTGACAGGCTGAGGGTGACGTGGCCATCGGCGCTGGTTTGCAGTGTGACTGCCTCACCAGAGAGATCGGCCTTGTTACGGATCAGGGTGACGTGTGCCGGATCCGGGCGCTGTTCCAGAAACTCAGGCCACAGGGCGAAAGGATCAGCCGCTTCCGGCGCTGTGGAGTCCACCACCAGTAGCACGCGATCAGCCTCGCTAATGGCCTTCAGCGCGCGTTCCACGCCGATGCGCTCGACCTGGTCGTCAGTGTCACGCAGGCCGGCGGTGTCGACCACATGCAGGGGCATGCCGTCGATGTGGATATGTTCGCGCAGCACGTCGCGGGTGGTGCCGGCGATATCGGTGACGATGGCCGCTTCACGCCCGGCCAGTGCGTTGAGCAGGCTGGATTTGCCGGCATTGGGCCGGCCGGCGATTACCACGGTCATGCCGTCGCGCAGCAAGGCGCCCTGGCCGGCTTCGCGCAGCACTGTGGATAAGTTTGCACGCACGCTGTCGAGCTGGCTTAGCACATGGCCATCGGCGAGAAAGTCGATCTCCTCCTCGGGGAAGTCGATGGCGGCTTCGACGTAGATGCGTAGCTGGATCAAAGACTCGGTCAGTGCATGCACCCGTTTGGAGAACTCGCCCTGCAGCGAACGCAGCGCATTGCGTGCAGCCTGTTCGGAGCTGGCCTCGATCAGATCGGCGATGGCCTCGGCTTGAGCCAGGTCGAGCTTGTCGTTGAGGAAGGCGCGCTCGCTGAACTCTCCCGGGCGTGCCAGGCGTGCACCCAATGCCATGCAGCGGCGTAGCAGCAGATCGAGCACCACCGGGCCACCATGGCCCTGAAGTTCCAGTACGTCTTCACCCGTGAAGGAATTGGGACCGGGAAAGTAGATGGCCAGACCTTCGTCCAGCGTCATCTCGCTCTCGCCATAAAACGGCCCGTGATGAGCGAAGCGTGGCTTCAACTCGCGCCTGCAGATGGCCTGGGCCAATTGACCCGCAAGAGGACCAGATACCCGCACGATACCCACACCACCCCGACCTTGGGCGGTGGCGACGGCGGCGATGGTATCTCGGGCGTGGTTCATGGCGGTTTACTCGATGCGTACGACTGAATATAGGAACGAGGGGAAGCCTGGTTCTCTGCTTGCAAAGCCTGTGGATACAGAGATTCGCGAGCAGAGCTCGCTCCTACGACAAATGCCTGGATAGCAAAACGCCCCAATCATGGGGCGTTTGCTTGATGCTTGGAAGCCTTGGCGAATCAGGCGTTGGCCGGTTTCGCTGCCGCTTCGATCTTGCGCGTAATGTACCACTGCTGGGCGATGGACAGGCAGTTGTTGACTACCCAGTACAGCACCAGACCTGCAGGGAACCACAGGAAGAAGAAGGTGAAGATGATCGGCATCAGCTTCAGCACGCGGGCCTGCATGGGGTCTGGCGGCGTCGGGTTGAGCTGCTGCTGGATGAACATGGTCGCGCCCATGATGATCGGCAGGATGAAGAACGGATCCTTGATCGACAGGTCGGTGATCCACAGCAGCCAGGGCGCCTGACGCATCTCGACCGATTCCAGCAGCACCCAGTACAGGGCGAGGAAGACCGGCATCTGCACCAGGATCGGCAGGCAGCCGCCCAGCGGGTTGATCTTCTCTTTCTTGTACAGCTCCATCATCGCCTGGGACATCTTCTGGCGATCGTCACCGTGCTGCTCTTTCAGCGCCTGCAGTTTCGGTGATACGGCACGCATGCGCGCCATCGAGCGGTAACTGGCGGCAGACAGCGGGAAGAAGATCAGCTTGATGATGATGGTCAGGAAGATGATCGACCAGCCCCAGTTGCCGAGTACGCCATGGATCACTTGCAGCAGCCAGAAGATCGGCTGCGCGAGGAACCACAGGAAGCCGTAGTCGACGGTCAGCTCCAGGCCCGGAGACAGGGTGCCCAGGTGCTCCTGCAGCTTGGGACCGGCGTAGAGGATCGCGCCAGTTTCGCCCTGAGCGCCGGCCGCGACCTGTATGGACGGGCCAGTGAAGCCGACGATGTAGTTCCCCTGGCTGTCCTTGCGAGTCTGTACCAGATTGGTGCTGTCCTTGTTCGGCACCCAGGCGGTGACGAAGTAGTGCTGCAGCCAGGCGACCCAGCCACCCTGCACGGTTTCCTTGAAGGACTGTTTGTCGATGTCCTTCATCGATACCTTCTTGTACGGCTCTTCGGTGGTCCACAGTGCGGCGCCGAGGTAGGTGGCGGTGCCGGTAGCGGTGGTCGAGGACGGGTCGCCGCTGTTGTCGCGCTTGAGCTGGGCGAACAGGTTGCCGCTCCAGGCTTGCTCGCTCTGGTTGTCGATCAGATAACGCACGTCGACCTGATAGGCGGACGGATCGATGCAGCCAGGCTTCTTCAGTTGTTGCTCACGCGCCGAGCATTGCGGATTGAGGCCGCGCTTGAAGCTGTAGCGCTTGATGTAGTTGACGCCGTTCTCGCTGAACGTGAGATCGACCACCAGGCTGTCCTGGCCTTCGGCCAGTTCGTAGCTCTGCTTCTCGCTGCTCCACAGGGAACGACCGCTGGATTTGTCCGGGGCGTTCTGGCCAATCAGGCCGCTCTGCGCCAGGTAGGTACGCTCGTTGCCGTTGTCAAACAGCTGGAACGGCACGTCCGGGCGATCCTGACGACGCGGGTACTGCGGTAGACGCAGTTGCACGACATCACCACCACGCGGGTCGATGGCCAGGTCCAGCACATCGGTCTTGACGCGAATCAGCTCGTCACTGGCAGCAGCGGTAGGCGCAACGGCAGCTGCAGTCGGCTCGGCCACGGCAGTTGGGATGTCGTCGCCGCCGGCGCTGGCAGTTGCAGCAGGTGTGTCGGGCAGGGCAGGCGTCGCAGCGGTCGAGGTACTAACCTCGGCTGGCAGGGCAGCCTGGCCATAGTCCTCGTTCCATTGCAGGACCATGAGGTAGGACACGACTGCCAGGGCGACGATCAGGATCGAACGTTGGATATCCATGATTATTCGGCCATCGAAGGGGAACGGGATGTTTTAACGGGTGGAACCGGATCGAAACCGCCGGCATTCCAGGGGTGGCAGCGACCAAGACGGCGTGCTGCCAGCCAGCCACCACGCAGGAAGCCATGTTGCTCGATGGCTTCGTAGGCATAGCAGGAGCAGCTGGGATAGAAGCGACAATGACTTGCCATCAGCGGACTGATGGCGTAGCGATAAACCTGTATACAGGCTAGAGCCGCTTTACGCATGGGGATTGTCGCTTGTCCCGGGGGATAAGTCTGCGTCGCGACTGGGCCGGCTTCGGGCCAAGCGTTTCCAGAGTTTGCCGAACTGCTGAGCGAGCTCGCCATTCTCCAGATCACCTAGCCCTTTGCGGGCGACCACCACGATGTCCCAGCCTGTCAGGTTGTCCTGATTGAGGCGAAAGGACTCGCGGATTTGACGCTTGATGCGGTTGCGCTCGACGGCGAGCTTGACGCTCTTCTTGCCGATCACCAAACCTAGGCGGGGATGATCAAGCTGGTTATCGCGCGCTAGCAACAGGACACTTTTGCCCGGAGCTTTACCGCTTGGGGAGTCGAAGACTGCCTTGAATTGCCGGGGAGTCAGCAGTCGCTTTTCCCGGCCGAAGCCTCGACTCACCACCTGTCTGGATTAATTAGACAGCAAGACGCTTGCGGCCCTTGGCGCGACGACGCGACAGGACGGCACGGCCGTTCTTGGTGGCCATACGGGCACGGAAACCGTGGGTGCGAGCGCGCTTGATGGTGCTGGGTTGGAAAGTGCGTTTCATGGTGCGTTACCTGGGTGATCGACTAGGGTCGGTATGACCCCGGTTTTAAGAGACCGGCAATTCTAGAGAAAGCCGCGCGGTAGGTCAATTTCCAACCAGCCTTATTCACCAGATAGAAATAGAAAGAAGGAAAAGGGTTTAAAGCTCTTTTTCTATGTTTATGTTGAATGGTGCTGCCAATGTCTGTGGACAACCCTCTGATGGCAGCGTTCTGCTTGCTCATCCGGCGATGATAAGTCTGTCCAAAAGGCGTGGTTCGTCTGTGCGTGTCCTGCATATAGCCTGAGGATAGAAAGCCGGGTTACCCACAGCGTGGTTATCCGACCGTTCATCCCCAAGGTTTTACAGAAGCTTATCGGGTGCTTATCCACAAGGCTTATGGGGTGGCTGATAAGCCTGATGAATGGAACTAAGGCTTTGATTTTACTTGGCCATCTACCCTCTGCTATGTGGATAACTCGGTCGTTGGCCGTTACAATGGCTGCTGTTTTTTGCATCGCCGCCTGGATAGGGGATAGTCAGTGTCAGTGGAACTATGGCAGCAATGCGTCGAGCTTTTGCGCGACGAGTTGCCGGCCCAGCAATTCAACACCTGGATCCGTCCTCTGCAGGTCGAAGCCGAAGGCGACGAGCTGCGCGTGTATGCGCCGAATCGTTTCGTACTCGACTGGGTCAACGAGAAATACCTGAGCCGTTTGCTTGAGTTGCTCGGTGAGCGTGCCGGCGGTCTGGTACCTGCGCTTTCCTTATTAATAGGCAGCAAACGCGCAGCCACTGCCCGTGTTGCGCCAACGGCCCCGTTGCCTGCTGCTGCACGTGCCGCTCAGGTGCAGGCAGCAGCAGCCGTCAGCAAGCCAGTGCCGCCGCCGGCGCAGCAAGAGCCGTCGCGTGCCAGCTTCGACTCCATGGCAGGCTCAGCGCCGCAACCGCCGACCCCAGCCGTTGCGCCACGCACCGAACGTACCGTACAGGTCGAAGGTGGCCTGAAGCACACCAGCTACCTCAATCGTACTTTCACCTTCGATAACTTCGTCGAGGGCAAGTCGAACCAGTTGGCGCGCGCTGCCGCCTGGCAGGTGGCGGACAACCCCAAGCACGGTTACAACCCGCTGTTCCTTTATGGCGGCGTCGGCCTGGGCAAGACTCACCTGATGCATGCCGTGGGTAACCACCTGCTGGCGAAGAACCCTAACGCCAAGGTGGTTTACCTGCATTCCGAGCGATTCGTCGCCGACATGGTCAAGGCGTTGCAGCTCAACGCCATCAACGAATTCAAGCGCTTCTATCGTTCGGTCGATGCGCTGCTGATCGATGACATCCAGTTCTTCGCCAAGAAGGAGCGCTCCCAGGAGGAGTTCTTCCACACCTTCAACGCGCTGCTCGAAGGGGGGCAGCAGGTGATCCTCACCAGCGACCGCTACCCGAAAGAGATCGAAGGTCTGGAAGAGCGCTTGAAGTCGCGCTTCGGCTGGGGCCTGACCGTGGCGGTCGAACCGCCCGAACTGGAAACTCGCGTGGCAATCCTGATGAAGAAGGCCGACCAGGCCAAGGTCGATCTGCCGCACGATGCCGCGTTCTTCATTGCCCAGCGTATTCGCTCCAACGTGCGTGAGCTGGAAGGCGCGCTGAAACGCGTGATCGCTCACTCGCACTTCATGGGCCGCGACATCACCATCGAACTGATCCGCGAGTCGCTCAAGGATCTGCTGGCCCTGCAGGACAAGCTGGTCAGCATCGACAATATTCAGCGCACCACCGCCGAGTACTACAAGATCAAGATCACCGATCTGCTTTCCAAGCGTCGGTCGCGCTCGATCGCCCGGCCACGTCAGGTGGCCATGGCATTATCGAAGGAACTGACCAATCACAGCCTGCCGGAAATCGGTGTGGCCTTCGGCGGCCGCGATCACACCACGGTGTTGCACGCATGCCGTAAGATTGCTGAACTTAGGGGATCCGACGCGGACATCCGCGAGGACTACAAGAACCTGCTGCGCACCCTGACAACCTGATCAAATCAATGCAGCTCCACGAGGCAAGGGACTAGACCATGCATTTCACTATTCAACGCGAAGCCCTGTTGAAACCCCTGCAACTGGTCGCCGGTGTCGTGGAACGACGCCAGACGCTGCCGGTATTGTCCAACGTGCTGCTGGTGGTCGAAGGCCAGCAGCTGTCGCTTACCGGTACCGACCTCGAGGTCGAACTGGTTGGCCGCGTCACACTCGAAGATGCCGCCGAACCGGGTGAGATCACTGTGCCGGCGCGCAAGTTGATGGACATCTGCAAAAGCCTGCCCAGCGACGCGCTGATCGACATTCGTGTTGATGATCAGAAGCTGCTGGTCAAGGCCGGTCGCAGTCGTTTCACCCTGTCGACTCTGCCGGCCAACGACTTCCCCACCGTCGAGGAAGGTCCGGGTTCGCTGACTTTCAACCTGCCGCAAGCCAAGTTGCGTCGTTTGATCGAACGCACCAGCTTCGCCATGGCCCAGCAGGATGTGCGCTACTACCTCAACGGCATGCTCCTGGAAGTACAGAGTGGTCTGTTGCGTGCGGTCGCCACCGACGGTCACCGTCTGGCCATGTGCTCGATGGAAGCGATCATCCAGCAGGAAGGCAAGCATCAGGTAATCGTGCCGCGTAAGGGTATTCTCGAACTGGCTCGTCTGCTCACCGAGCAAGACGCCGAAGTTGCCATCGTTCTCGGTCAGCACCACATCCGCGCCAACACCGGCGAGTTCACCTTCACCTCGAAACTGGTGGACGGCAAGTTCCCGGATTACGAGCGCGTGCTGCCGCGTGGTGGTGACAAGCTGGTGCTGGCGGATCGTCAGGGCCTGCGTGAAGCGTTCAGCCGCACCGCGATTCTGTCCAACGAGAAGTACCGTGGTATTCGCCTGACCCTGGCGTCTGGTCTGCTGAAGATTCAGGCCAACAACCCTGAGCAGGAAGAAGCCGAGGAAGAGATCGTTGTCGACTATGCAGGCAGCGGCCTGGAGATTGGCTTCAACGTTAGCTATCTGCTGGATGTGCTGGGCGTGATGGGCACCGAGCAGGTGCGCCTGATTCTCTCCGACTCCAACAGCAGTGCCCTGCTGCAGGAAGCCGACAACGACGATTCTGCCTACGTTGTCATGCCGATGCGTCTTTAATGTCCCTAAGCCGTATCACGGTCACCGCGGTGCGCAATCTGCACCCGGTGACCCTCTCCCCCTCCTCCCGCATCAACATCCTCCACGGCGCCAACGGCAGCGGCAAAACCAGCGTGCTCGAGGCTATCCATCTGCTTGGTCTCGCCCGCTCCTTCCGCAGCACACGCCTACAACCGGTCATTCATTACGAACAGCCCGCCTGTACCATTTTCGGTCAGGTGCAGTTGGCCGAAGGCGGTTCCAGCAATCTGGGCATATCGCGCGATCGTCAGGGTGAGCTGCAGATCCGTATCGATGGGCAGAACGCGCGGAGTGCTGCGCAGTTGGCCGATCTGTTGCCCCTACAGCTGATCAACCCGGACAGCTTCCGCCTGCTGGAGGGGGCACCGAAGATTCGCCGGCAGTTTCTCGACTGGGGCGTGTTCCACGTGGAACATCGCTTTCTAGGCGCCTGGCAACGGCTGCAGAAAGCCCTGCGGCAGCGGAACTCGTGGCTTCGCCATGGTACACTTGACGGTGCTTCGCAGGCCGCATGGGACCGCGAGCTGTGCAGTGCCAGCGAGGAAATCGACACCTACCGACGGGCCTACATTCAGGTGCTGAAACCGGTGTTCGAACGGACCCTGGCCGAGCTGCTGGAGTTGCAAGGGCTTACCCTCAGTTACTACCGTGGGTGGGACAAGGATCGTGACCTGAGTGAAGTGCTCGCCACATCCCTCCTCCGCGATCAGCAACTCGGGCATACCCAGGCCGGGCCGCAGCGCGCTGATTTGCGTCTGCGACTTGCGGGGCATAACGCGGCAGAGATTCTATCGCGGGGGCAACAGAAGCTGGTGGTGTGCGCGTTGCGCATTGCCCAGGGTCACCTGGTCAACGAAGCCAAGCGTGGCCAATGTATCTATCTGGTGGACGACCTACCGTCGGAACTGGATGAACAGCATCGTCAGGCATTGTGCCGGTTGCTGGAAGATTTGCGCTGCCAGGTGTTCATCACCTGCGTAGATCATGAATTGTTGAAGGAAGGCTGGCAGACGGATACGCCGGTTGCCATGTTCCACGTGGAACATGGTCGTATCACCCAGACCCAAGACCATCGGGAGTGAAGGCATGAGCGAGAACCAAACGTACGACTCCTCCAGCATCAAGGTGCTGAAAGGACTGGATGCCGTACGCAAACGTCCCGGGATGTACATCGGTGACACTGACGATGGTAGTGGTCTGCACCACATGGTGTTCGAGGTGGTCGACAACTCGATCGACGAAGCGCTGGCAGGCTACTGCAGCGAAATCACCATCACCATCCACCCGGATGAGTCGATCAGCGTGCGTGACAATGGCCGTGGTATTCCGGTCGATATGCACAAGGAAGAAGGCGTTTCGGCGGCCGAGGTCATCATGACCGTGCTGCACGCTGGCGGAAAGTTCGACGACAACAGCTACAAGGTATCCGGCGGCCTGCACGGCGTGGGTGTCTCGGTGGTGAACGCCCTCTCCAAGGAGCTGGTGCTGACCATCCGCCGTAGCGGCAAGATCTGGGAACAGACCTACGTCCACGGTGTGCCGCAAGCGCCTCTGGCCGCTGTCGGTGACACCGACGGTACCGGCACGCAGATCCACTTCAAACCGTCTGAACAGACCTTCGCCAATATCCATTTCAGCTGGGACATCCTGGCCAAGCGCCTGCGCGAATTGTCCTTCCTCAACTCTGGCGTGGGTATCCTGCTGCGTGACGAACGCACCGGCAAGGAAGAGCTGTTCAAGTACGAGGGTGGTCTGAAAGCCTTCGTTGAGTACCTGAACACCAACAAGACAGTGGTCAACCAGGTGTTCCATTTCAACATCCAACGTGAAGAAGACGGTGTTGGTGTCGAAGTGGCCCTGCAGTGGAACGACAGCTTCAACGAGAATCTGCTGTGTTTTACCAACAATATTCCGCAGCGTGACGGCGGTACCCACCTGGCCGGCTTCCGCTCTGCCCTCACCCGCCATCTGAACAACTACATCGAGTCCGAAGGCCTGGCGAAGAAGTTCAAGGTTTCCACCACCGGTGACGATGCGCGTGAAGGCTTGACTGCGATCATCTCGGTCAAGGTGCCGGATCCGAAGTTCAGCTCGCAGACCAAGGACAAACTGGTATCGAGCGAGGTGAAAACCGCGGTCGAACAGGAAATGGGCAAGTACTTCTCCGACTTCCTGTTGGAGAACCCTAACGAAGCCAAGGCCGTGGTCGGCAAGATGATCGATGCCGCTCGTGCCCGTGAAGCGGCCCGTAAAGCGCGTGAGATGACTCGCCGTAAAGGTGCGCTGGACATCGCCGGCCTCCCCGGCAAGCTGGCTGACTGTCAGGAAAAAGACCCGGCGCTGTCCGAACTCTACATCGTGGAGGGTGACTCCGCGGGCGGTTCTGCCAAGCAGGGCCGTAACCGCAAGACCCAGGCTATCCTGCCGCTCAAGGGCAAGATCCTCAACGTCGAACGCGCGCGCTTCGACCGCATGATTTCCTCTCAGGAAGTCGGCACGCTGATCACTGCGCTCGGTTGCGGTATCGGTCGTGATGAATACAACATCGAAAAGCTGCGTTACCACAACATCATCATCATGACCGATGCTGACGTCGACGGTTCGCACATTCGTACCCTGCTGCTGACCTTCTTCTTCCGCCAGTTGCCGGAGCTGGTCGAGCGTGGCTACATCTATATCGCTCAGCCGCCGTTGTACAAGGTGAAGAAAGGCAAGCAGGAGCAGTACATCAAGGACGACGAGGCCATGGATGAATACATGACCCAGTCGGCTCTGGAAGACGCCAGCCTGCACGTTAACGAGAACGCCCCAGGTCTTTCTGGCAGCGCGTTGGAGAAGCTGGTCGGCGACTACCGTGGCGTGATGAAGACCCTGGATCGCCTGTCGCGCGTTTATCCCAAGGACATCACCGAGCACTTCGTCTATCTGCCCCGCATTTCGGTGGAGCAGCTCGCTGACCAGGCCTTCATGCAGAACTGGCTGGAAGGCTTCGCTGCACGTCTGAAGACTACCGAGAAGTCGGGCCAGACCTACAGTGCCAGCCTGCGCGAAGACCGCGAGCGTCACCTGTGGCTACCGGAAGTGGAAGTCAGATCGCACGGTCTGTCCAGCTACACCACCTTCAACCGCGACTTCTTCGCCAGCAACGATTACAAGACGGTCACCACCCTGGGTGATCAGTTGAACAGTCTGCTGGAAGAAGGCGCCTACGTGCAGCGTGGCGAGCGCAAGAAGCCGGTCAGCACCTTCAAGGAAGCGCTGGACTGGCTGATGACCGAAAGCACCAAGCGTCACAGCATCCAGCGATACAAAGGTCTCGGCGAGATGAACCCGGATCAGCTGTGGGAAACCACCATGGACCCGGAAGTGCGCCGTATGCTCAAGGTGACCATCGAGGACGCCATCGCCGCCGACCAGATCTTCAACACCCTGATGGGCGATGCCGTGGAGCCGCGCCGCGACTTCATCGAGTCCAATGCCCTGGCGGTGTCGAACCTGGACTTCTGATGGCTACTCTGTTGCCAAGTCAGTCATGCTAGTGGGCGTGAAATGAAAAGCCCCTGTCGATGCGAATCGACAGGGGCTTTTCATTTTTAACGGGTGTTCGGACTCCGGTAGCCAGGCTATGGCTAGCTACTCCCTACCCCGCTTTGTCTGCAACCAGATTGAGTTAGCGTTGGCGAGTCTTCCTGTGGCGCTCACGCCACGCCGCGCGCTGACCGCGTACTTCCACCATGGCTGTCAGCATGGTGCGGTAGCGCTTGCTGTTGAGCGTCAGCAGGGTAGCCAACGGCAGCAGCAGACTGATGGAATACAGCAGGTCGGGTGCGCGTCTGCCCCAGTGACCGATGACCACGAGGATGCAGGCCGCCATAGCTGCGACGATCAGCCATACTGCCCAGGGGCGGCCGCGAATCACCAGAAGGTTGGCCGCGCACAGGTACAAGGACATCCCGCAACTGCCCAGCATCATGTAGATGCCATAGTCATCCAGACTGGGCGGGTGGACTTCCAGCAGCAGAATCTGACTGATCGCCAGGGAAAACAGTGCCAGAAAGAATGCGGCGATGAAGACCGGAAAATGGCGGCGCAGTATCGTGAGGAAATCGAGTCCCTGCTTCACTCCTCTAGCTCCTCGTAAAGACCAATAGCGTAGGTCTGTACCATGTTGCTGCCGAGCAGACCGATCCCGGCACCCAGCGCATCTCTGATATTGATCGCCAATGTCGACGAGATTTCGCTGGTGCTGAAGCGTTTCGGAAGCTCGCCACCACGCTGCAGCGCTTTGCGCAGCGCGGGAGTAAGTGCTGGATTACGATTCTCCAGAATCTCGTTGGTCAACCGTCGTCGTTCCTGACGGCTCAGTCCATTCAGGCTTTGGTACCAGCTTCGCCCTGTCATGGCCCTGCGCATGTTCATCACACGCAAGATCGTTGCTCCGGCCCCGGCTACGCCGCCCAGAGAAATGATATCCAGTGCTGTGGATACGTCCTGATACCACTGCTGGCTGTCCAGCCTATCGAGTGCTTCCGGGTTGTTCACTTCGGTATAGACTCGCGCAGCACCTGCCATACACTGCACTGAGCTTGCCGATGCGGCCGCCACGCCCAGTGTCGTGATCACCAGACTCGCCCCACCCGTAAACGGCACGATGGCCGTGCCGCCGATGATCGCGATCCAGCCCAGCACCGCGCCGGCACAGGCCAGGCTGGTGTTGACGCTCTCGGCCACCAGCCGCGATTCGCGCGGATTGGATTGCACCTGCTGGACGAACTGCTGCGGCGATACATTGCGCTGGGCTTCACGAATGATGATGCGCTTGGGCCTGATGCTGCAGATCGGGGTGAACTCGCGCAGGGTCACCACGTTGAAATTGGCATCGATGTACACCACCCCAGCACCGGAGATGGCGGGGTCGGCATCGATAGCTGTGTAGAGCTTGCGCAGGTCGATCATGGCTTCGATGCGCTGTCGCGCCATGACCTGTGATGGGGTGTTTCTCAACCCGATCAGGTAGTCGGACATTTGCCCTCCTTGGTAGAAACTCCGATAGCCGCTGCTCCGTCCGGAAAGGGCGGACCAGCGGCGCGTCCGGTCAGTCAATCATCCGCAAGGACTCAGACGTTCGGGCAGGGAATCGGTGCCCAGTCGCCCATATCCGGGTTGCTGCACATGCTGTTGACCTGGTTGCTACCGGCTACAGCCACCTGCTGGCTCTTGCTCTGCTTGGCTTCGGCCTGCTGCAGAACGCGCTCGGTATTGACTGCTTCGGTAGGCACCTTGGTCTGCTTGACCGGCTTGTTGGCAGGGGCCTTGGCGACTGTGGTCACTTCGGCGCGCTCGACTCCGACGTTCTTCAGGTCAGCCTCGTAGGCCTGGGTGTAGTTGCTCAGGTTCTCACCCGCCTTGCCGTTGACGGCGGTGATCAGGCTGTTGGACTCGTTCAGGCCGGCAATGATTTCGGCCAGACGCTTGCGCCCTTCTACATCGTTGATCGCGCCGGACTTACGCTGCTCCAGCAGGCTGGTGAACTCTTTCTGATAGCAGCTCTGCGAGGCTTCGGCGTAGGCGATGCTGCGGTCGAAGGTGCTGGCACTGGCATTGATGTCGGTGGAGTAGGAGCCGATGCGCTGGCGGTCATCGCTGATCTGCTGTTGCTTGGAGGTGTAATAGGCCGCTGCGCCACCGATCAGGGCACCGCCGGCGGCGCCGATGGCAGCGTTACGCGAGCGATCTTCCTTGTCGGCAGTCAACGCACCAGTCAAGGCGCCGCCGACTGCACCCAGCACGGCGCCGGTAGCGATCGAGCGAGTCATGTTGGAGTCGGTATCGCGCAGGTGCTGAACGGGTTGGTAGCAGCTTGGGTAATAGGTGACCTCGGTGGTTTTACCGACACGGTTGACGGCGGAGGTGGAGCAGCCGCTGACCAGTACGGTCATCGAGGCAAAACCGATAGCGGCGAGTGTCATGACGCGGCTACGAGGTTGCGAGGTGAGGTTCGTTGTGGATGGACGCATAGCTAGGCTCTCTCTGCTTGTGGTTGATTGATGTTTGGAGACAATGGCTGGCGTACTCACGGTTGCGGCACCGCTTGCGTTTCCAGCAACTGCTTGAGGATCTCGGCCGGATTGGCACGCTGTTGGGCGCGGTACAGCGCGACGTGATTGACGAACAGGGTGGCGCGGTTGACCAGGCTGTTGCCGATCACAGGCTTGCGCGCGAGTTCTTCCTTGATGCGCTGGAATTGCACCTGGATCACCGTGTTGGTGTAGCGGGTGCCGCTGGCCATGTTGTCGATGTAGATCGCCACGGCGCCGTTGAGCGCCTTGGTGCCGTTATCAATGGCGCCGCTCAATATCTGCGCCGAAGCGGCATCATTGTTCTGCTGCGCCTGGCGCTGACTCTTGCGCAGGTTGGTCAGGCGGATGTTGTAGTTGTTGATGGTCTCCGCCACCAGGGCGGCAGACTGGATCAGGTTGCCAGCGGCCTCTTCGCGCTGGCGGGCGATCAGCGAGACGTTACGCTTGAGCTCTTCATTGACCAGCCCGAGCTCGGCCTGCAAGCGTGGGTCGGTAGCGCCGGCGATGATGCTGTCCAGGCGTTGCGTCGGGTCCTCCGCATCGCCGATATCATCGGTCAGTCCAGCCAGGCGTCCCTGTTTCTGCCATTGAGCGAACAACTCGTCGTAGCGCGAGCGCGGGGCGGACAAGGCGCCGATGGCTACCCGAAACCCGGTGGTCTCGTTACGCTGCTCGCTGCCATCTGCACCGAACAGCGGGTACTCGCGGCGCATGCCGGTGAACAGCGTGCCCTCGCCTTCCAGGTAGTTGCCGCCCTTGACCACGAAGCCGCCATAGGTGCCCTGGCGGCGCCCGGCACTGACCAACTGGAAGGACTCCTGCACCATCTCGGCGGCGTTACCGATCACATCGAACAGCCCCAGCGGATTGGCCTGCTTGGTGCCGATCGGCATCAGTCGGGGCGCCTGTCCGGTACCGCCGGCCACCTGGTTGAACACGGCCCAGTTAGCCAGCGGGCCGTCATCGTCACTGCCCTCGACCGGACGCGGGAAAAGCCGGCCTTCCAGCTCCTGGCGGCTGACCTGCGAGCCGCCACGGGCGGCGAACTCCCATTCCACTTCGGTGGGTAGACGGACGAATGCTGCGCCGCCCTCTTCTGCCTTGCTGCCTCTGCCGCTAACGGGTAGCAGATCACGGTGATTGGCCAGCAGCCAGGCGCTGTAGACCGCTGCAAAACGCTCTGCCTCGAAACGCGACAGCTTCACCTGCGGCAGTCGCCCACTCATATCGGTGACCGGCGCACAAGCGGGTGCAGGCTCGCCACTGGCCAGCGCCTGAGCCTGGGCCATGACCTGAGCATACTGACGAGCAGTGACCTCGTACTTGCCGATGAAATACATCATCGGTTTCAACGGGCTGCCGGCGTCGATCCTGGGCAGGCGCTCGGCGATCTGCTTCTGCCACTGCGGCGCCAGGTCCTGCAGGCTGAACTGGCCGTTGATGAAGTCGCGGCGATAGCCGGAGATGAAGGATTGCTTGTAGCCAGCCTCACCTTCGCTGAACGGATATCCTAGGCTGACTTCGCGGTCGTCCAGGCTGCCCTGGGTGAGCACATAGACATGGCGGAACAGCATTTCACCGCCACAGGGCAGCGGTAGGCTGACGTCGCCGGGTAACGGTTTGGGGTTGTCCAGTCTGGCCAATTGCTCCGCATCGAGCTCGCGGGGAGCTTCAGCTTCGGACTGCGCAGATGTGGCGGGTGTGTTCGCCGCTGGTGGCTCATCGCCCGGCGAGCAGGCCGTCAGCGCGAGCGTGGCGAGTATCAGGGCGGAGGGAGCGAAACGACTGTCAGACATCACGAATTCCTTGAGAGGCGTCGATCCGGGCCACGCGCATGCCTCCCAGCGCAGCGGCAAGGGCGCTGGCCAGCAGAACGGCACCGAGGGCCACCAGGTAATGCTCGGGCAGCAGACGACTGGCGTAATCGCCCGGCACCTGCACGAAAAGATGGTTGAGACCGCCCTCCGCCAGTCGGTACAGCAGGGCCGACAGGACGCTGGCGAACAGGCCGCTGTACAGCGCCTGGAGAACCACGAACAGCAGCAGCGCGCCGCTGCCGAAGCCCAGCAGGCGCAGCACGGCCAGTTCACGTTGCTTGCGCTCGACGGCGGCCAGGGCGCCGGCGCTGGTGGCTGCCACTGCGCCGCCCAGAGCCAGCGTGGTGATCAGCCAGAACAGCAAATCGAGGTTGCGGCTCAGTGCCTTCACCTGGGCTATCTGCGCTGCCTGGGTGACGACCTGCACCTGCTGTGCGGCCAGGTACTGGCGCAGCGGTTCGACGTCATCCAGCGCGCGCGCGTACAGACGAAAACCGGGATAAATGCGCGGCGCCTGTGTCGCCGCTGCGCCCGGCCAGCCCAGCGCAGCCACTGACAGACCGTCGCGGTAATCCTCGACGGCTTCCAATAGCGCCGCTTGCGCGAACAGCGCATCGCGCTCGAAGGCGGCCAGCGGCAACACAGCCAGGACCTGCAGGGTGGTCTGTTGCCACTGCAGGTCGGCGCCACGCTGGCGGCCGAAGCGGGCCTGCAGCTGGCTGCCGGGCGTGATGCCCAGCTTCTCGGCAGCGGTATGACTGAGTACCACCTGTTGCAGCGTCTGCGGCACCGGCAGGTCCTGCAATAAGGGATCGCCTGCTGCCGTCGGCAGCATCTCCACGCTTACCCTCGCCTCCCCTGGCGTTACCTGCAATTCGCTGGTGGCGGCGATCTGCCGGGTACGTGGGATGGCGAAGGCGACCTCCTCGCGTTGCCCCAGTGCTTCGATGAAGTCTGCCTGCAGGCGCGTGCCGCCCAGCGGGATGATTTCGCGCACGGCAGGGTCGCGTTGCAGGCGCTCGGTAAGGCTGCCGACCAGGCCGTGCTTGAGGCCGAACAGCACCAGCAGCGGCGCGATCACCGCCACCAGGGCCAGCACGCCGCACGCCGACAGGCGTGCCTCGCGACGATAGTCCTGCCAGGCCAGCCCGGCGATCAGTAGCGGGCGCATCAGGCGACCTGCTCCAGATGGGCGCTGACACCGCCGTCGGCGTCGCGCCGGCAGTTCATGCGCAAGATGGTCAGGCCGGCGCGCTGCGCCAGCGCCTCGTCGTGAGTTGCCACCACGCAGGTCGCCCCGGTTTTCGTGGCCTGAGCGAGCAGCAACTGCATGACCCGTTCGGCATTGAGTGGGTCCAGCGCTGCAGTGGGTTCGTCGGCCAGCAGCAATTGCGGCCCGTGAGCCAACGCCCGTGCACAGCTGACGCGCTGGCGCTGGCCGATCGACAACTGCGCGGGATATTTATCCAACTGCTCCTGCACATCCAGCGCCTGTGCCAGATGCTGCACCTGGCCGCTGTCTGCCATCCCGAGCAATTGCCGGGGCAGAGCGATATTGCGGCGCACATCGAGAAAGCCGAGCAGCCCGCCAGCCTGCAGCACGTAACCCAGATAGTGGCTGCGCAGCTGTGCCAGTTGGCTGTGCCGGCCCTGTCGCCACAATCCGGCGATATCGCTGACCGAGCCGGGCAACTCGAGGTTGAAGGTTTCGGCGGCATCCGGTGGCAGCACCAGGGCCAACAGATCGAGCAAGGTGCTCTTGCCGCAGCCGCTGGGGCCAACCAGTGCCACCTGCGCGCCGGCCTCCAGCTGCAACTGCTCGATGGCCAGGCTGTAGCGCTGTGCGCCCTGGCCACGTTGCTTGAGGACCTGCTGCAGGCGAATCATCATGGCAGCGTCGACAGCGGGACACGGTACAGGGCGTCGCCTGGTTCGGCGTTGCCGAAGCGCACCCAGTTGGCCATGTCGTTGTGGAAGGTTTCGTAGAGGCGAATCTTCGACTCCAGCTCGTCGATGAAGTCCTCCTGCTCGGCCACCGACAGCGACAACCAGAGGTCCTGGCTCATACTCAGTGCCTTACTGCGATACGGCAGCCCGTCGAGGTACTCGCCGAGCACACCGCTCTGCGCCAGATTGGCGCCCTGGCGCAGCGCCGAGGGGTCGCGACTCATGTAGGCGCTGGCGCTGGCGATCTCGCTGAAGAAGTCGGCCGGGGAGGTCTTGGTCTTGCGCGCGGCGTCGACGATCAGCTTGAGCGATTGCTGCAGGTCGTTGAGCTGCAGCTTGGTCAGCATCACGCACACCTGCAGTGTTGGCAGAGTCGGGTTGCTCAGGTCGCGGTCGGCGGTCCAGGCGCTGACCAACTGCGGCGCCTGGCTGGCGCTGCGGCGGCCGAGAAAATCCATGTGCATGGCGTAGCCGATGGCCTGCGATTTGGCTGCCAGATTGGCTCCCCCTGACAGTTGCGGGGTGACGGGCGCCTGCTGCGCGCGAACTTGCTGCGCCAGTTCGGCGAAGGTCGAGCCGATCTCGCGTACACGCTCGCCGAAGGCCTGGACATCACCGCCCGGCACTGAGACGTAGAGGTCGCCGATCTGCGGGTTGCTGTCGGCCGTCAGCACCCGATACTGCAGCTCGGCCGAGGCGTGGTTGGCCGTGCCAGCGGGGGTGCGCAGGTGCAGGGCAAAGATCTTGATCTGCTTGCTCAGTGCCGCCTGGCGTACCTCGGCCTCGTTCATCGAGGTGCTGCTGTAAGGGTCGTTCTTGCGCAGCGCGCCGGCATCGCTGACCAGCAGGATCAGGCGGCCGCCATAGCTCGACCAGTCCATGCCTTCTACGGCTTGCATGACGCCTGCGAAGGCGTCTTCGTTGAAGGAGTGGCTGGATACGGTGGTCGCCTGAACCTGTTCGGCAGCGCGCAGGAAACGCTGGGGATCACTGCCCTCCTGCAGGCTGACCAGGGTCTTGCTCAGGTATTGCAGGCCCGGTGTGCGCGACGTGCTGTTGCGATAGCCGACCAGGCCGAAGCTGACGTTATCCAGCTCACCGCGCGCCTGCAGCTGGCTCTGCAGCTCGCTGACCACCTGGCGCACGCGGTCGATGTAGGGCTGCATCGACACCGAGGTGTCGACCACCAGCACGATGCCGGTACGGAAACCCGAGTCGTTGGCAGCGACCGGCTTGTCGGCAGGGCTCTGAGCTGCACTGCCGGGGTCGATCGAGGCAATGTTGAGCAGCTGCACCGGCTGGCCCTCGGCATCGAAGGCTTCGCGGAAGTCGAAGATCGGCATCAGGTAGAACTGGTCCTGCGGAACCGCACTGCTCGTCGGCTCCAGTGCCACCACCTGCGGTACCTGCTCGGGATAGTTCTGTGCCTGAATCAGTAGCTCGCGAGCCTGGCTGGTGCGGTCGATCAGCTGTTCGACGTCGGAGGCCTGCTGCATGAACAGCACCGGCGCTCGCCCGGAACGCTCGGTGAACTTGAGTACCAGGCTCTGTTTCCAGTCGGTAGCCTGTTCGGCGGCGATCCAGCCTTGCACGCGGCCATCGCTGGCTGCGCCGACCTGCATCCAGGACTGGCCGTCCTGGTTGCGCCGGGCATATACATAGAGCACCGAGAAGGCCGGTAATGCTTCGCCGGTGGCGGTGCCCGGAGCACTCAACAGCTGCGCCCCGGGCTTGGCCAGGATGCGTTGGTAGAGCGTGGTCTTGCCCGGCATCAGCAGCGGCCGCTCGCCGGCCTCACCCGTATCGTCAGCCAGTGGCGCGACAGCTGCGACCTGCCCGTTGTCTTGCGGCGAGCTATCCGAAGCCACCACGGCGGATGGCTGGCCTAGCCACCAGTAGACGCCGCCACCGAGGCCCAGCGCAGCAGCCACGGCAACCGCCAGCAGCGCCATGCGTGGCCCCTTGCTAGCAGTGGACGGTCGTGCCGCTGCGCTGCTGGCAGCGGCAGTCGGTGCGGGTGCCACGGTCGCCGCCGACGTCGGCGTACTGCGTGGAATCTCGATGGATACCGGTTGCAGCTCCCCCAGTTCACTCGTCGAGGGCGCGCCCAGTGTGGCTTGCTGAGTGAACGCCGGACGGATCAGGGTGGCATCCGAGTCGGGTGCTGGCTGGGCATCGAGCGCGGCTAGCAGTTCCCCGGCATTGTTGAAACGCTCATCCGGGTTCTTCGCCAGCAGGCGCTGCAGCAGGGTCTGATAACGGCTGTGCTGCAGCGGCAGATCCGGTAACGGCTGAGTCAGGTGTGCCAGTGCCGTGGACAGTGCGTCGGTGCCCATGTACGGCAGCTCACCGACCAGTATTTCGTAGAGCACGACGCCCAGCGCGTAGAGGTCGGCGCGGCCGTCGATATCCAGCCCGCGCGCCTGCTCGGGGCTCATGTAGTTGGGTGTGCCGACGGCGAAACCGACCTGGGTGAACTGGGTACGGTCGTCGAGTGACTTGGCGATGCCGAAGTCCGACAGCACCGCCGTACCGTCGGCGCGAAAGAGGATGTTGGCCGGTTTCACGTCGCGGTGGATCAGCCCCTGGCTGTGGGCATAACCCAGCGCCGAGGCGATCTGGCGGATGTACTGCAAGCCCTGCTCGGGGCTCAGGCCGGCGGCGATACGCTCACTCAGGGTACCGTTGGGCAGGTACTCCATGGCCATGTAGTAGTGCTCGCCGGCATTGCCGATGTCGTGCACGGTGACGATATGCGGGTGCGCCAGACGCGCCAGGGTCTTGCCCTCACGCAGGAAGCGCTCGCAGAACGAGGCGTCGGCCGCCAGCGCCGGGGCCATGATCTTCAAGGCCACCTTGCGCTCGAGGGAGCGTTGTAGAGCCAGGTAGACGGTGGCCATGGCGCCTTCGCCAATCATCCTGTCGATGTCGAAGCCGGGAATATTCAGGTCCATGAGACGGGCTCGCTCGCCTTGATGACGATGGCGGTGATGTTGTCGGGGGCGCCGCGTGTCAGGCCTAGATGGACCAGGCTGCGCACCACCTGATAGGGGTCGTTGTGCGCCAGCACATCGCGGATCTCGTGGTCTTCGGCCGTTCGGGTAAGGCCGTCGCTGCACAGCAGCCAGGTGTCGCCCGGTTGGATGTCGAAGACGCTGCAGGCGAGCTCCAGCTGGTCCTGCACGCCCACCGCGCGGGTGACGACGTTGGCGCGCGGGTGCAGGCGCGCCTCGGCTTCGCTGAGCAGGCCGCTGTCCTGCAGGTCCTGCACATAGCTGTGGTCACGGGAAACTGCCTGCAGCTCGCCTGCCCGCAGTCGGTACAGGCGGCTGTCGCCGGCCCACAGGCACAAGCCCTGGTCGCCGCGGGCAACCATCAGCACCACGGTGCTACCCATCATGGTCACGCCACGCAGGTGGGTTTGCTCGCGCACGGCAGCGTTGATCTGGCTCAGGCTGAGCCGTAGCACATGCTCATAGTCACTCAGGGTGTCGCTCGCCTTGATGTGGCGCAGGCTGTCGACGATCAGACTGCTGACGTAATCGCCGGCCGCGTGCCCGCCCATGCCGTCGGCCACTACCCAGAGGCCCGCTTCCGGGCGCTCCAGGTAGGCGTCTTCGTTGATCTGACGAACCAGGCCGACATGGCTGTAGGCCGCTGACTGGTAATGCAGTGCGGTCATTGCGCGACGACCTCCGGGCCCAGCAGATAAGCCGCGAAGGACTCGGTCGGTGGCAGCCCCTGACAACGGCGCAATCCGGGCGCGATGCGTTGCGAGCCACGCCCCCACCACAGGCTGGCACCGCTGCAGGCCTCGGCAGCGAGTGCCGCCAGACGCCCCGGCGCATCGACCACCGGCCAATGCTGCAGACCATGTGCCTGGTCGTAGACGGGCAGTGTCGTAGCCGGCAGGGGCTCCAGGTTCTGCACCGCTGTTTCGAAGTCCTCGAAGCGGGCGCCCTCTTCCAGGGTGCTCAGCAGCAGGTCCTCGATCCGCTCGAACCACACTTCGTTCGTCTGCAATGCCTGCAGCGGCTGCCCGCAGGGAATACGGCAGGCGACCGTCAGCGGGAAGTAGCGGCCGACACGGTCGATGCTCGGCATCAGCACTCCGGTTATGGCCTCGCTACCACAGACGCCTGGGGCGAGTGCGAAGCGCCACAGCGGGCTGGTCAGGTAGGCGTCCAGCCAGCTTTCGCCGAGCTGGCCCTGGCTGCTCTGCAGGCCAGCCGATAGCCAGGCGTCCCAGCCGCGTTGGAAGTCTTTCGTCAGGTTGCGTTCGATGAAGTCGCCGCGACTGGCGACCTTGCCGTAGAAACCCATCATCGTCATAGCCGCTCCGGCAGGGTGAAGCCGGCTACCGCGCGACTCTTGAAAGGATTGAAAGCACTGCTGGCGCGCAGTTCGTAGGCAACGCTGGAGCGGTCCAGGCGCACGCGCAGGTTGAAGCGGTCCGGCGAGGCGCCACCAATCAGCTCGGACTGATCGAGCAGGCGGAACCAGGCCCACGGCCCTTCCAGGGTCAGCGCCGAGCGCCCGCCTTCGACCGGTGGCGACACCGTGAGGCGCACCACGCCGATGCTGCCGGGGTTCGGCCATTGCACCGCGACCGGCCGGCTCGGGCCGTGGTCGAAGCCGATCAGCTGGCCGTCGAGATCGAGCTGCGACTGGCTGATGGTGGCATCCATGCTCACCGGTTTGAGGTCGAAGCGCACGCTGGGTTGCAGGCCGCCACTGCGGAAATACTCGTCGCGGATCAGCGCCGCCCGCTGGAAGGTCTGCAGCACGCCGGCGGAAATACCCAACTTCTGCGCCGCGCCTGGCTGCCAGCGCCAATTGCGTGCCGAGGTATCGACGTAGGGCTGCAGGTACTTGCGGAAGTAACTGTCCATGACCCCGCCGACGCCGAAGAACTGGCCGAAATCATCCAGCGTGGCGTCGCGCTGGCTGCCCGGCACCATCGGGTAACGGCCGCTCAGCGACTGCCGCCAGACGTTGACCACATCACTTTGCCAGGCGGCGTTGAGCTGGTTACGCACGCCGCCCATCATGCTGTTGGTGCTGGCGGCGACGACCGAACGTACCAGTCCCTGGACCAATGCGGGCTGGCGTGCGGCGGTCAGGTTGGCCCGCGCTGCTGCGGCGCTGGCCTGATTCTTCGCTTCACCGAGCAGCGCCTCGCCGCTGGCGCCAACCATGCTGCTGAGTTGCACGTAGAGCGCGTTGAGGTCTGCCAGCAGGCCATCGATGGCCATCGGTGCCGTTGGGTCCTGGCTGACCAGGCTGTTGAGTTCGGCGAAATGCGCGCTGACCGGATCGATCTGCGTGACCGCAGCCACGGCATTGCCGGCCGGGGACTGGCCGAGCAGCGAGCCGAGTTTCTGCTTGAGTTGCTCGACACCCTCGTCGGTCGGCTTGGCCATGCCTTCGGACTCGGGCGCCTGCTGCAGGTCGGTTTCCCCTGCCACTGCGATCAGCAGTTGCTTGAGCGGCGAGGATGGTCCGGACAGGATCCGCAGCACGTCGGCTGCCTGAGCCACGCTGGTGATCGACACGAAGTCGAGGTCGGCCAGCAGCGCATCCCACTGTTGCACGTAATCACGCAGGTACAGCTGGCGCACATCGGCGGCCAGGTTCACGGCATCCTGTGTGCTGTCGAGCTGACGGCCCAGTACCCATTGTTCCTCGGCCACGACACTGGCCTGGCTGACGCTGGCGCGCAGGAAGGCTTCGCGGTAGCCACGGCGTGTGTAGAAACCGCTCAGCGGGTCGCTCAGCGCCTTGCCGCTCTTGCGCGTGAAGACCAGTGCGGCGTCGCGCCCGGCGGCCTCGCTGAGACGGAAGTCGCTGACTCCAGCCGGCAGCTTCTGCCGCTTGACCCGGTCATACACACGCTGCGCCAGCGGTAGGCGCTGCAGCTGCATGCGCAGCTCGTCGACCAACCGCTGATCCAGGCGCGCATCCGGTGGGCGCCGCTCGAACAGCGCCTGCAGATGCTCATCGAGGGCCTGGCGTTGCTCGCCCGACAGATCGCGCGGCAGGCTCTGATCCCAGTCCAGACCGATCCAGGCCTTGATGAACTCGGCGTCATACTGCTCGCCACCGCCGAACATCAGGTAGGCCTTGAGCCCTTCGTAGAGGTAGTCGGAGCCACCGCCAGTGCGCAGCTGTTCCTCTATTCGGCTAACCAGGCGTGGAGCGAAGGTGGCCACCAGCAGGCGGCGATAGACGCTGGCTGCCTGCTCTTCGAGCATGTCGCCCTGGTACAGACCCAGGCCCTTGGCCCAGTCCGGCGGGTCACCGGCCAGGTTGCGTACGGCGCTGAGCAGTGGCAGCACCGCCAGCACATCGCGCTGCGCCGGGCTGAGGCTGCGTACCTGCTGCTCCAGAGGCGCAGTGCGGGCGCCGACCTGGGCGATGTAGTCGCGATTGGCGTTGAAGCTGAGCAGCCACAGTGTGCTCACCACCAGCACCAGCAGCACACTGGCTGCCAGCGAACCGATGGCCAGCCATTTGCGGCGGCGCTCGACTTTCTGGTCGACGCCGACCAGGCCGCGCTCGGCGAATGCGACGCGGCTGAACAGATGCTGGAGGAAGTAGCTGCGACCACTGCCACTCTGCCGGGCCAGGTGCTGACGGTCGAGGCTCATGCTCTGCGCCATGGCACCGATCAGGCGGTCGATCGGGCTGCCTTCCTGGGTACCGCTGGTGAAGTACAGGCCGCGCAACAGGGTGCGTTCCTCGTAGGCATTGGGTTTGAACACGCCATTGAGGAATTCGCCGAGCAGGCTCTTGATCGCGGCGAACTGCTGCGGAAAGCCGTAGATCAGATCACGTCGGGCCGGGTCGCGTTCGCGCTGCAAGCGCTCGACCAGACGTTGGTTGAGGCGTTGTTCGAGAGCGACGAACTCGCTGTCGAAACTCTCCAGCGGGCCGCCGACACTCTTGCCGTCGTCCAACGCGAAGGTGAAGCCCCAGACCTGGGCGCGCTCCTCACGGCTGAGGTCATCGAAGAACTCCATGAAGCCCGGCACCAGGTCGCACTTGGTGAGCATGACGTAGACCGGGAAACGCACGCCGAGCTGGCTGTACAACTCCTGCACCCGCGAGCGGATAGCCGCCACATGTGCGGCGCGTTCGCTGTCGCTGCTCTGCAGCAGGTCGGACAGGCTGATGGCGATGAAGGCACCATCGATCGGGCGACGTGCGCGCTGGTTCTTGAGCAGGTCGAGAAAGCCGAGCCAGGCGGCCTTGTCTATCTGGGCGTGGCTGTCCTGGGTGGTATAGCGCCCGGCGGTGTCGAGCAACACGGCCTCGTCGGTGAACCACCAGTCGCAATTGCGCGTGCCGCCCACACCACGAATGGCGCCGGCGCCCAGCTGCGCCGCGAGGGGGAAATTCAGCCCGGAGTTGACCAGCGCGGTAGTCTTGCCGGAACCCGGCGGGCCGATGATCACGTACCACGGCAGCTGATACAGGTTGCGCCGCTCATCGCCGCCCAGGCGCGCCTTTTTCAGCAGCGCCAGGGCTTCGTCCATGCGCTGGCGCAGGGTCGCCAGCTCCTCGGCGGTCGCTACGCTGACGGCGTCCGGCGGTGTTTGCGCGGCCAGGCTGTCGAGCACCTTGCGCTCCTGCTGACGTTCGCGCAGCAGGCAGAACAGGCGCCAGCCGAGCCACAGTGCGAACAGTACGACGATCAGCGTCCAGCGCGTCCAGGCCGGCTGCAGCACGTTGAGCAGCGGGCCGATGAACCAGATGATCAGGCTCAGGGCGATCAGCCCGAGCACGGGGATGACCCAGCGGGTGATGAATCCGAACAACGCCTTCACTCCACACCCTCCGCCAGTACGGTGATCTCTACGCGGCGATTCTTCGCCCGTCCTTCGGCCGTGGCATTGGAGGCCAGCGGTTCGGTGTCGCTCAGGCCCTCGGCACTGAAGCGCTCGGCCTGGCCGGTACGCGCCGCGAGCATCTGTAGCACCTCCTCGGCACGGGCGCGCGACAGCGCCCAGTTGGACGGGAAGCGCAACGTGGCGATCGGCTGATTGTCGCTGTGCCCGGTGATGCGCACCTGGCCCTTGACCTTGGCGATTGCCTCGGCGATGCGCAGCAGCAATGGCTGGAAGTCATCGCGGATGCTGGCGCTGCCGGAGCTGAACAGCTCGTCGCCACGGATGGTGACTACCGAACGGTCGACGCCATCCTCGACCGCTACGCGATTGGCGCGAATGTCGTCGGCGAGGAAGGTGGCCAGGCGTGGCCGCTCGACCACGCGCGGCTTGACCACAGCCGGCTCGATGCTCTGCACCGGTACCTCGCCCAGGGCGTGAATCTGCCGGAACACCGGTTCGGCATCGGCCGTCAGCTTCATCCGCAGCACCAGCAGCAACAACAGCAGCAGTGCCAGCGCCACGGCCAGACCAACCCAGGGTGGCAACAGCCGCGACAAGCGATCCGGTGCCACGCTGACCCCGCGCCAGTGCGGCGACAGCTCGTGTTCGCGTTCGCCCCGCACGCTGTGCAGGGTCGCCGCGGTGCGCTCGCGCAGCGCCTCCAGCTGGCTGCGGCCGTCGTGCATGACCCGATAACGGCCCTCGAAACCGAGGCTGGTGCACAGGTACAGCAGCTCCAACAGGTCGAGGCGTTCACGCGGGCTTTGCAGGCAGTGTTCGAGCAGCTGGAACACCTTCTCGCCGCCCCAGGCTTCGTTATGCACGGTGATCAGCAGGCTCTGCTTGCCCCATTCGCTGGTGCTGCCCCAGGGCGTACTCAGCACCGCCTCATCGAGCGCGGTACACAGCGCGTAGCGCGCCAGCAGCACATCGTTGCGTGGCACGCCGGCGGCTTCGGCGCGTTGCTCGAACTGGCGCAGGTAGCCCAGCAGCTGTGCACGCAGGCTGGCCGGTGCGGGGTGGGCGAGGGTGCTGCGCAGTCGGGTGAGCATGCTCAGCAGCGGTCCTGCGGCCTGTTCCAGAGGGTTCATGCCACGGGCCTGGCCTGCCGGTAGCGGTGCGGCCGGCATCTGCAGCGGTGCAGCTGGCGCCTCGGCGGCGGGCTGCGGCCCACGGCCACCCGGGCGCGGCATGAACTGGGTGCGGTCGTTGTTCTGCGGCTGCGCTGCCGGTGGCTTGTTCAGCCAGTCGTCTTGATCCGTCATGGATTAACCCCGTATTGCCCAGAAGGCCAGGTTCAGGCCGGGGTACTCGCCCGCGACGTGGAAAGCGAAGCCGCCGGAATGTGCCAGCTGCTTCCAGTGTTCGCTGCCACGGTCGAGCTCGTAGTAGGTCGAGCCGGCATGGAACGGGATCTGCCGTGGGGCCACCGGCAGCGGCAGCAGGTTGATGCCCGGCAGCTGCAGGTTGACCAGGTCGCGAATGTGCTCCACCGAGCCAATCTTGCTCTGCTGGCCGAAGCGTCCGCGCAGGGTTTCGGCGGGCATGTCGGCGCGTACCACCAGGACGAAGCTGGCGTTGTCCAGCAGGCTGCGGTCGGCCAGCATGGCCACGTGCACGCCATAGGCCTTCTCGACGATGGGAATGGGCACGGCCTTGCTGTCGATCAGCATCGACAGCGCTTCACGCAGCGCCTGCATCACCGGGGTGAAACAGCTTTGCAAGTCGTCGTGCAGGTAGATCGGGAACTCCGACGGGCGCCGCCCGGCGCTCGCAAAGGTGGCGAACTCACCGGCCAGCGCCAGCAGTTCGCTGTACAGACGCTCCGGGTGCAACGGTTGCAACTGGGCCAGGTGGGCAAACAAAGGCTGGGCGCGGTTGACCAGCTGCAGCAGCATGAAATCGGCGATCTCCGAGGCGCCGCCGGCGCTGGAGGCGACCACTCGGCCGGCCAGGGCTTCGCCACGCTGATGCAGCAGCCCCAGCAGCTCGCCCCGAAAAGCGGCCAGCGGCGCACTTGCTGCCACATCAAGCAGTGGCGCAATGTACTGTTCGTCCAGCACCAGGGCCCGGTCGGCGCGTTTTTCGCGGACTCGCGCCACACCCAGTACAGCGTATTCCTGCAGGCCGTCGGCGGCGGTCAGCAGACGCAGTGCGCGTTCGCCGACCATCACCGGTACGCGGCTTTCGAATGCGGCGTTATCGTCACGCACCTCGCGAACCTGGCCACGGTAGCGAGCGCCACCCAGTGCTTCACCCGCTTCGACGGTGTCACGCACACCTGCCCGGCGCAGCGGCAGGGCCAGATAGACCACGCCGTCGCGCAGGTCGTCGGGGATTTCCAGCGGCGCTGGCGCCACGTCGTCCTGCGGAATATTGAACGGCGTGCCGTCGGGTAACAGGCCACGGGCGCTGACGATGGCCAGTTTGCCTTGTGCCAGTAGCCCCATATCGAGCTGCAGATCGGCGAAGCCCCAGCCATCCGCTGACAGTGGACGGCTACGTGCATCGATCAGCGCCTCCAGGTAGCGGTCGTGCTGCTGGAAATGCTGGGTGCCGATGAACATGCCTTCGGACCAGATCACACGGTTGTTCCAGGACATCAGGGGGCTCCTGTTAGCGAGAGTCAAGGCGAGACGGCGCGGCGAGCTCAGCAGCGCTGGCGGCGTTGATCCCGAGGTCGATGCGGTAATGAGTGAGCGTGTCCTGCTTCGGCTCCAGCACCAGGCGCCACTGCGCCCGGTCGATTTCGCGGTAGCCGACCAACAGGCCGAGATGGCGGGTTGCCGGATCCAGCACACGGGTCAACTCACGGGTCTGGCCGGGATGCACCAGCCATTCATCCTCAGCCACCAGTTCGTTGCCCAGGCTTGCCGCCGCACGTTCGGCGAGGCTGAAGTAATCCGTCCGGCTGAATGCGGCGGCGCTGCGCAGCTCCAGCAGGCGTACGCGTACGGGCGCGCTGTAGCCGTCGATGGTGGGGTTCAGCTCATCGCCTGCCTGCAACTGCAGGACGACGGTGGTCGGCCCCTGCTCGGTGTCGGCACTCTCCATCGCGTCCTTGCTGCAACCGCTGCTCAGCGCTGCCAGCAGAAAGCCCAACAGAACGGGCCGGGGTGTTCGTTTGTGCACGTTGCTCATCCTTGTCTACGCCCTCAAGGGCGACGTTGACGGGCGATATGTTGCTCATAGGCCCGGCCGAACTCGCGGCCGAACAGGTCCTGAAAATCGTCTTCGGCTTCGCGCGAAAGGGTCGAGTAGAGTTCGACGAACTGCTGCCAACACTGAGCCTGGCGAGCGTTCGGCAGCAGGCTGGCCAGCCCGCCGCCCTTACCCATGCGCGCTTCCAGTTCCTGCGGCTCGAAGCGCGCCAGCAGGTGACGAATGGCCGCCTGCACACCTGCCATGACGGCCAACTGATGGGCGCGCAGATCATCGAAGCCGTCCTGCACGGCCTGGTCGGCCGACATGAACGCCGAATTGCCGCCGCGTAGCAGCAGGAGCAGGGCCTCTTCCGCGTTGGGCGCGAATTTCAGCGGATTGTTTTCCACGGGCTGCACCATGGTCTGCTGCAGGCGGAACTCGCCTTTGAGGCTGCTGCGCGCCCGCAGCACGTCGATCAGACCATCGACCATCAGGCGGTAACTGCGTCCGATGCTTTCCATCTGCGCGGCTGCCTGCTGGGCATCCAGACGCAGGCGCTCCAGCCCGGCGCCGCGGAGGAAGGCCTGCAGCAGCAGGTCGTCGTTCTGAGCAACCTGAGGCTGACTGGCGGCAGGGGCAGGGGCAGGGG
>NZ_LR733264.1:0-2099302 GCF_902506495.1 Pseudomonas sp. 8O | reverse complement strand
GGGCAGGGGCAGGAGCAGGGGCAGGAGCAGGAGCAGGAGCAGGCGCGGGGGCAGGTACTGCAGGCAGAGGTGGCAAAGGTGCCGGCTCTGCCTGCAGGGCAAGGTCCACGGCTGGCGCTGCTGCCGGGGTTGTCGCGGCAGGTGTGATGTTGTCGAGCAGGTCCCAGTCATCGGGGATCAGGCCTGGCTCGAGGCTTGGTTTCTGCTCGACCGGGGGGGTTCTGACCTCTGGTGGACGGAAGTCATGCTGCTGCGCCGGGACATGATCGGAGACAGGTACTGGCGCCGATGTGCTTGGGCCGAGAAAGTCGAAAAGATCCGGCAATGTCTCGTGTGGGGCGACGCTCTGCAGGTGGGCGCTGGCCGGGGAGTCGAAGGGAGTTGCCGGGGAGCTGAAAGGTGCGGGCGGAGCGTCCTGATGGCTCGCCATCAGGGCTTCGAAACTGCTCCCGGAAGGGACGGCGGAAAACGGTGCGGCGCCTTCTGCAATGGAACTTTCCAGTGCTACCTGAATTTCGTATTCACCGATGCGAATAACTTCGCCGTGATTCAGAAGTTCACTGTTGCCGCGTTGCATGCGTACACCAGCCTTGACCAGCTCCACACCATTGGTGCTGCTGTCAGTGATGTAGTAGCGGCCATCCTTGTTTTGCACAAGGCAATGCTTCGTCGAAACAAGGCGCGACGGGTCCGGTAATACCCAGTCATTATCAGGCCCGCGGCCAATTGCCAGCGAACCATATTCCAGGGTTTTCTCGGGGCATTGACCAGGGGTGATCTTGTGATAGCTGGTGATGATCAAACGCAGCGCCATTTGGCCTCCTTGCCCGGCTTTCGTGAATCCCGAAAAACTCATGAAAGCCTTTATTCATGCGGCTTTCAGGCCGCATACATCCCTCTTCAAAAGTCCATCAAGCGGGCTCTGGAACGCGAAAACACGCGATCTTACCTTTTGCTTCGTGATTCCCGTATGCGTCGAAGCGCGCAACTTCCCGAAACTTTGTCCTCAGTCACAAAGGTCTTGGGTGGGCGCCAGTCTACCTTGACTTTAAACATTTTTAAGTTGAAAAATGCGCGACGCCATCGAAATCGTGTAGTGGCCAATCAATATTAAAGGTTGATTGGCTTAGTGCAAGCCAGGATGAAGCTACTGCACTTTTGTGACACGGTTCAAATCGATAAGGAGATCGAGTACGTGGAGAATTCGTTGTTGCTCACCGCTGTTTCAGATGCATCGCCATGCGGTGAAGACCTGGAATACGACAGCGATTTTCTCCAGCTTGAGCGCGACGCGCTGGGGCGCCCGGAGCGCAGCATGGGTGATGCCATCCAGGCCGCCGAGCCGCCCGAATGGCGTCAGTTGGAACAGAGCTGTCACCTCCTGCTGCAACGCAGCAAGGACCTGCGCATCACGCGCTATCTGCTGCAAAGCCGCCTGGCGTTGCGCGGTGTCGAAGGCCTTGCCGACAGCCTCGAATTGATCTTCGAACTGCTCTCGCGCTATTGGCCCGAGATTCATCCGCAGCTCGATGTCGATGATGACAACGACCCCACCGTACGCATCAATACTCTCTCCGCGCTGACCTGCGAGACCAATATCGGCCTGTTGCGCAGTGCTGTGCTGGTGCGTTCGCGGGTGTTCGGCAACATCACCGTACGCGCGGCACTGAATGCCGCCGGCCTGCATCTGGCCAATAGCGAAAGCCTCAGCATCGAGGAACTCGGCGGCGCCCTGCAGGATGCCGACAGCGAAGCCTTGCAGCTCACACACGAAGCCCTGAAGCGTGCGCTGCACAGTTTGAACGCCATCGAGCAACTGGTCAGCGAACAGGTCGGCTCGGCACAGGGCGTGGATTTCTCTGCGCTGCAGCAACCGCTCAAGCTTGCCCTGCAGGTGCTCGGCGACAGCCCGGTTGGGGCCGCTTCGGAGGATTACCCGGCAGGTGGCGAAGCTGCGCAAGAGCAGCTGGCGCAGCACGCGTCGGCGCCTGCCGTAGCACGCGCCAGCGGCGAAATCAGCAATCGCGATGATGTGCTCAGAAGCCTGGAGCGGATCCTCACCTACTACGCCCGCCACGAGCCATCCAGCCCATTGCCGGTGCTGCTCAACCGGGCTCGCAGCCTGGTCAATGCCGACTTCGCGACCATCGTGCGCAACCTGATTCCCGATGGCATGAACCAGTTCGAAAACCTGCGCGGCCCCGACGCAGACCAGGCCTGATCGGCCTGGCATGCGGGATCACGCTTCACCGTAGATGGCCGAAGGCCGACACGCCGCGTCGCGTCAGGCGACCAGGAGAAAATCATGGCGAACAGCAGTTCTCAGAAGTTCATCGCGCGCAACCGCGCGCCACGGGTGCAGATCGAGTACGACGTCGAGTTGTACGGCGCCGAGAAGAAGGTGCAGTTGCCGTTCGTCATGGGCGTCATATCCGACCTTACTGGCAAGCCGGCCGAGCCTTTGGCGCCAGTGGCCGAGCGCAAGTTCCTGGAAATCGACGTCGACAACTTCGACTCGCGCCTCAAGGCGATGAAGCCGCGCGTGGCCTTCAACGTGCCTAACGAGCTGACTGGCGAAGGCAACCTGAGCGTCGACATGACCTTCCAGAGCATGGACGACTTCAGCCCGGCCGCCGTGGCGCGCCAGGTCGATGCCCTCAAGCAACTGCTCGAGGCCCGTACCCAGTTGGCCAACTTGCTGACCTACATGGACGGCAAGACCGGCGCCGAGGACATCATCATGAAGGCGATCAAGGACCCTGCACTGCTGCAGGCCCTGGCTAGCGCGCCGAAACCCCAGGACAACGAGCCCCAGGCCTGATTCGGAAGACCACCATGAGCGAACAGTTGCAACAAGACCGGGCCGCACTGGCCAGTACCGAGCAGACCAGCGAATTCGCTTCGCTGCTGATGCAGGAATTCAAACCCAAGACCGAACGTGCCAAGGAAGCGGTGGAGACTGCCGTGCGTACCCTGGCCGAGCAGGCGCTGGCGCAGACTGATCTGATCTCCAACGATGCGATCAAGTCGATCGAGTCGATCATCGCCGCCATCGATGCCAAGCTCACCGCACAGGTCAACCAGATCATCCACCACAGCGACTTCCAGCAGGTGGAAAGTGCCTGGCGTGGCCTGCACTATCTGGTCAACAACACCGAGAGTGACGAGCAGCTGAAGATCCGCGTGCTCAACATCTCCAAGCCGGAGCTGCACAAGACCCTGAAGAAATTCAAGGGCACCGCCTGGGACCAGAGCCCGGTGTTCAAGAAGCTCTACGAAGAGGAGTACGGCCAGTTCGGTGGCGAGCCCTACGGCTGCCTGGTCGGCGACTACTACTTCGACCAGTCGCCGCCCGATGTCGAGTTGCTTGGCGAGCTGTCCAAGGTCTGCGCGGCGATGCACGCACCGTTCATTTCGGCCGCCTCGCCGACCGTGATGGGCATGGGCTCCTGGCAGGAGCTGTCCAACCCGCGTGACCTGACCAAGATCTTCACCACTCCGGAATACGCCGGCTGGCGCTCGCTGCGCGAGTCCGAGGATTCGCGCTACATCGGCCTGACCATGCCGCGCTTTCTCGCGCGCCTGCCCTATGGCGCCAAGACCGATCCGGTGGAGGCCTTCGCCTTCGAGGAAAACACCGACGGCGCCGACAGCAGCAAGTACACCTGGGCCAACGCCGCCTACGCCATGGCGGTGAACATCAACCGTTCGTTCAAGCACTACGGCTGGTGTTCGCGCATTCGTGGCGTGGAGTCCGGCGGCGAAGTGCCGAACCTGCCGGCGCACACCTTCCCCACCGACGACGGTGGCGTGGACATGAAGTGCCCAACCGAGATTGCCATCTCCGACCGTCGTGAGGCCGAGCTGGCGAAGAACGGCTTCATGCCGTTGCTGCACAAGAAGAACACCGACTTCGCCGCCTTCATCGGTGCGCAGTCGCTGCAGAAACCGGCCGAGTACGACGACCCGGACGCCACTGCCAACGCCAACCTGGCCGCGCGCCTGCCTTACCTGTTCGCCACCTGCCGGTTCGCGCACTACCTCAAGTGCATCGTTCGCGACAAGATCGGCTCGTTCAAGGAGCGGGACGAAATGCAGCTCTGGCTGCAGGACTGGATCCTCAAGTACGTCGACGGTGATCCGGCCCACTCCACCGAGACCACCAAGGCGCAGCATCCGCTGGCCGCCGCCGAAGTGGTGGTGGAAGAGGTCGAGGGCAACCCCGGCTACTACAACTCGAAGTTCTTCCTGCGCCCGCACTATCAGCTCGAAGGGCTGACGGTGTCGCTGCGGCTGGTTTCCAAACTGCCGTCGGCCAAGGGCGCCTGAGCCCCGGCAGGCATGCGGGTCCTACCCGGCGACGTCGCCGCGTGAGGCCCGCCTGCCTGATACATGGAAAGCCCCGGGCTTTTCGCATTTCCACACCCTCGTGGCGATGACCACACCCAGGAGAAAACATGGCTGTCGATATCTTCATCAAAATCGGTGACATCAAGGGCGAGTCTCAGGACAAGACCCACAAGGACGAAATCGAAGTACTCAACTGGAGCTGGGGCATGTCCCAGTCCGGAAACATGCACACCGGTACCGGCGGTGGCGCTGGCAAGGTGAGCATCCAGGACCTGTCGCTGACCAAGTTCGTCGACAAGGCCAGCCCCAACCTGATGATGCATTGCTCCAGCGGCAAGCACGTGCCCAAGGTCACCCTGACCGTGCGCAAGGCGGGCGGCGACGCTCAGGTGGAGTACCTGATCATCAACCTCGAGGAAGTGCTGATCTCCTCGCTGAGCACCGGCGGTTCGGGCAGCGATGACCGTCTGATCGAGAACATCACCCTGAACTTCGCCAAGGTCACCGTCGATTACCAGCCGCAGAAAGCCGACGGCACCAAGGACGGCGGCCCGATCAAGTACGGCTGGAACATCCGCTCCAACGTCAAGATCTGATGTCCTGCCGCCCCCGGGGCCTGCGCCGGGGGCGGTCGGCCTTGGGAAGAATCCGATTCACCCAGTAATGAGACCGTTTCATGGCCAAGCCTTCGTTTATCAATCTGTGGAACGAATATCTCAAGATCTGGAACGAGTACCCCGACGGCAAGGTATGTGATGGTCCATGGGCGAACCAATGCGCCATTCGCATGAGCTACACGCTCAATGCCGAGCAGACCATCAAGGTCAACCAGTCCACCTACAGCGAACCCAAATGTGCGCACGCACACGCCAGGGGCGCTGAATCATTGGCCAACTGGTTGTGGAAACACCACTTGGGCCGCCCGTTGATCATCGGTGGCAGTGCACAGGAACGTCTCAAGCTGGCCGACAAGACCGGACTGATCTTCTTCAAGGACTGTTTCCAGCAAGCCGGACAGACCGTCGATGAGCGCACGGGCGATCACATCGATCTGTGGAAGCGCGGCTTTACTGCAGGCCGTTACGCTGACCCGAGGCACATGGCCCGGCAGATCTGGTTCTGGGAGCTGGCATGAGCAAGCGCCTTCGTACACCTTTACTGCTGCTCGGCATGCTGACCAGCCTCTGTGCATGCGCCGAATCGACTCCACCGCCTGCCACAGGCAATTCTGGCTACCCTGAGCACGTGGACCTGGCAGGGCAGATTTATAGACTGGAGAATGCCGGACAGGCCTGCGTATTGCGCAAGCCAGATCAGAGCGTACTGCCGCTGGACATTCCCTCGCCGTGTCATTTCAGCGTCGGCAAGGATGGCCAGGCACATGTCGAAACCTTTCAGGATGTGCCGATCGTCATGGTGCTGCATGTAGCCCCCGTGGCGGACAACAAACTGGAATGTCATTCGCAATACAAGGCCATTCGACTGATCAAGGGCCAGCTGGAACCATCGGTGCTGGCGCAGAGTGCCAGTTGCCTGCGCGGCGTCGGTGATCAGAAGAACTACACCGCGATGTTCGACTGGTAAACCTGCGCATGATCAGCCCCATGACCCCACGCGAGCGCTTGCAGCCCTCGCTGCTCGATCGCCTGACCGACGATGAGCCCGGCAACCCGCAGGAAAGCGCGGATCGCCGCGTGCTGTCGATGAACCAGCTCAAGGCTTCGGTGCTGCGCGATCTGACCTGGTTGTTCAATACCATCGCCCTGCTCGATGCCGACACCACGCGGCACACGCCGGCAGGCACCTCGGTGATCAACTATGGCCTGCCGCCGCTGGCCGGCAGCAGTGTTTCCGGGGTCGATATCGCCGCCCTGGAGAATCTGATCCAGCGCGCCATCATCACCTTCGAACCGCGCATCCTGGCTCATAGCGTGCGGGTGCGGGCGCATGTCGGTCACGAACAGATGAACCATAACGCCCTGAGTTTCGAGATTCAGGGTGACCTGTGGGCACAGCCGGTGGCCCTGCCCTTACTGCTGCGCACCGAGCTGGACCTGGAGTCCGGCCATGTGCAGGTGCTGCCCGCCGAGCAGCGGAGACGCTCATGAACCCCCGTTTGCTGGAGCTGTATAACCAGGAACTGCTGCACATCCGCGAAAGCGCCCAGGAGTTTGCCCGCGAATACCCGAAGATCGCCGGGCGCCTGACGCTGTCGGGAATGGAGTGCGCCGACCCCTACGTCGAACGCCTGCTCGAAGGTTTCGCCTACCTGACTGCCCGCGTGCAATTGAAGCTCGACGCCGAGTATCCGACCTTCACCCATAACCTGTTGGAGGTCGCCTACCCGCATTACCTGGCGCCGACGCCGTCGATGACCGTGGTGCAGTTGCACACCGATGCCAACGACGGCGCGCTCAACGGCAGCTTCAATCTGCCGCGCGACAGCGTGCTGCGTGCCACCCTCGGCAAGGACAGCCAGACTCCCTGCGAGTACCGCACGGCTCACTCGGTCACCCTGTGGCCGCTGCAGGTGGCGGAGGCCGAGTACATCAGCAACCCCGCCGCCGCGCTGGGTCGCCTCGCCGCCAGCGAGCCACGGGCCAAGGCCGCGCTGCGTATCACCCTGCGCAGCGGCGCCGAAATACCCTTCGCCAGCCTGGAGCTGGACAACCTGCCGCTGTATCTCAATGGCCTCGACGAGCTGCCGTTTCGTCTTTATGAGCAACTGCTGGGCAACCGCATCGCCGTGTTTGCCCGCCAGCCCGGGCGCGACTGGGTCGAACGGCTGCCTGCCGACGCCTTGCGCCCTTGCGGCTTCGATGACGCCGAGGCGGCGTTGCCAGTGGTGCCGCAGGCCTTCCAGGGCTATCGCCTGCTGCAGGAATACTTCGCCCTGCCGCAGCGTTTCCTGTTCGTCGATTTCTGTGGTTTGCGCCGTGCCGTGCGCCAGTGCAGCGGTCAAGAGCTGGAATTGATCGTGTTGTTCGACCGTGTGGACAGCCACCTGCAGAACCAGGTCGGCGCCAGTCAGTTCCTGCCGTTCTGTACTCCGGCGATCAACCTGTTCCCGCGGCGCCTGGATCGCATCCACCTGAGTGACAAGGTGCACGAGCACCACGCCATCGCCGACCGCACGCGGCCGATGGATTTCGAGATCCATTCGCTGCGCGGCGTCAGTGGCCATGGCAGTGGTCCGGAGCAACCCTTCCTGCCCTTCTATGCCGTGCGCGACCCTGCTCGCTATGGCCGCGATCAGGCCTATTACATCGTGCGCCGTGAACCGCGCGTGCTGTCGGCAGAGCAGCGCCGAAGCGGCACTCGCTCCAGCTATGTCGGCAGCGAAACCTTCATCAGCCTGGTCGACAGCCACCAGGCGCCCTATCGCCATGACTTGCGCCAGCTCGGTCTCAGTGCCCTGTGCACCAACCGCGACCTGCCGCTGTTCATGACCGTCGGCATCGGCAAGAGCGACTTCACCCTGGCCGACAGCGCGCCGGTGCAGAGCGTGCGCTGCGTCGCGGGGCCGAGTCGTCCGCGTGCCAGCCCGGCCCATGGCAACCAGGCCTGGCGGCTGATCAGCCAGCTGTCGCTGAACTACCTGTCACTGGCCGAGCAGGGCCAGGGCGCCGCTGCCTTGCGTGAAATGCTGCGCCTGTATGGCGACATGCAGAATCCGGCGCTGCAACTGCAGATCGAAGGCCTGCGCGAAGTCAGCGCCAAACCCTGTACACGGCGTCTGCCGATGCCCGGCCCGATCGTCTTCGGCCGTGGCCTGGAAATCACCCTGGAGTTCGACGAGAACGCTTTTCGCGGTACCGGGGTATTTCTCCTCGGTGCGGTGTTCGAGCGTTTCCTGGCGCGCTACGTATCCCTCAACAGCTTTACCGAGACGGTGCTACGCAGCACCGAGCGCGGCGAGATCATGCGATGGAAAGCCCGGCCCGGCCGTCGTCCGAACCTGTAGACACGCTTGAGCAGATGCAGGCACAGCCCTGGGAGTACGATTTCTTCCAGGCCCTGCGACGTATCGAGAACGAGCACCCGCATTTGCCACGCCTGGGGCATTCCCGGCGCCTGGCTGACGATCCGCTGCGCCTCGGGCAGCGTCAGGAAGGCACGTTCGCCCCGGCCACCCTGGCCGCCGTGACGCCCGCCAGCGATGAGCGTCCGGCGCGTCTGGAGCAGTACTTCTTCGGCCTTGGCGGGCCCAACGGGCCGCTGCCGCTGCACCTGACCGAGTACGTGCGCGAGCGCCAGCGCAACCACGCCGACAGCACCAGCAAGCACTTTCTCGACCTGTTCCATCATCGTCTGCTGACCCTGTTCTACCGCGCCTGGGCCGAAGCCCGGCCGACCGTCAGCCATGACCGCCCCGACGACGACTACTGGTCGGCGCGCCTGGCCGCCTTCAGTGGTCGCGGCATGCCCAGCCTGCGTCAGCAGGGCTTGCTGGACGATGCAGCGAAGCTGCACTTCAGTGGTCACCTGGCCGCACAGACGCGTTATCCCGATGGCCTCAAGGCGATCCTCGCCGACTACTTCGGCGTGCCGGTGCAGATCGAAGAGTACGCCGGCAGCTGGCTGAGCCTGCCCGAACGGACGCGCCTGGGCGTGGAGTCCAGCCAACTGGGCGTGGACTTCTGCCTCGGCAGCCAGGTCTGGGACCGCCAGCACAGCTTCCGCATCTGCTTCGGGCCGCTGACGCTCGAGCAGTACAACGCCATGCTGCCCGATGGCGAGTCCTTCGCGGCGCTGGTGGCCTGGGTCGCCGAGTACCAGGGCGACGAACTCGACTGGCAACTGAATCTCGTATTGCAGCGCGAGGAAGTCCCCGCGCTATGCCTCAACGGCCAGGCTCGCCTGGGCTACACCACCTGGCTTGGCCAGCCGCAGCACGACGCCAGGGATCTGGTGCTGGCCCGCCATCACGCCGCAGCGACCCCGCCGGCGGATCAATCAAGGAGAACTCCACATGGGTGAAATCAGTCGTACCGCGCTGTTCGGCAAGCTCAACAGCGTCGGTTACAAGGCCATCGAGGCCGCCACCGTGTTCTGCAAGCTGCGCGGCAACCCTTATGTCGAACTGGCGCACTGGTTTCACCAGCTCCTGCAACTGCAGGATTCCGATCTGCACCGCATCATCCGCCAGTTCAGCCTGGAGCCGGCGCGCCTGGCGCGGGATCTGACCGATGCACTCGACCGCCTGCCGCGCGGCTCGACCTCGATCACCGACCTGTCCTCGCACGTCGAGGAAGCGGTCGAGCGCGGCTGGGTCTACGGCAGCCTGATGTTCGGCGAGCATCAGGTGCGCACCGGCTACTTGGTCATCGGCATCCTCAAGACGCCGAGCCTGCGCCAGGTGCTGCTGGGCCTGTCGAGCGAGTTCGACAAGATCAAGGTGCAGACCCTGAGCGAGCGTTTCGACGAGTACATCGGCGATTCGCCGGAGAATCACCTGGCCGCCAGCGACGGTTTCGCCGCTGCTGCACCGGGCGAGGCCAGTGGCGCCATGGCGCCGGCGGCGATGGGCAAGCAGGAGGCGCTCAAGCGCTTCACCATCGACCTCACCGAGCAGGCGCGCAAGGGTGAGCTCGACCCCATCGTCGGCCGCGACGAGGAGATCCGCCAATTGGTCGATATCCTCATGCGCCGGCGGCAGAACAACCCGATCCTTACCGGTGAAGCCGGCGTCGGCAAGACCGCCGTGGTCGAGGGTTTCGCCCTGCGCATCGCCGCCGGTGACGTGCCGCCCTCGCTCAAGGATGTCGAGCTGCGCAGCCTCGACGTCGGTCTGCTGCAGGCCGGCGCCAGCATGAAGGGCGAGTTCGAGCAGCGCCTGCGCCAGGTCATCGAAGACGTGCAGGCCTCGCCCAAGCCGATCATCCTGTTCATCGACGAAGCCCACACTCTGGTCGGCGCCGGTGGCGCGGCCGGTACCGGCGACGCCGCCAACCTGCTCAAGCCGGCGCTGGCGCGCGGCAGCCTGCGCACCGTGGCGGCCACCACCTGGGCCGAGTACAAGAAGCACATCGAGAAGGACCCGGCGCTGACCCGCCGCTTTCAGGTGGTGCAGGTGCCCGAACCTTCCGAGGACAAGGCGCTGCTGATGATGCGCGGCGTGGCCTCGACCATGGAGAAGCACCATCAGGTGCAGATTCTCGACGAAGCCCTGGACGCTGCGGTCAAGCTCTCGCATCGCTACATCCCGGCGCGCCAGCTGCCGGACAAGTCGGTCAGCCTGCTCGATACCGCCTGCGCCCGCGTGGCCATCAGCCTGCACGCCGTGCCGGCCGAGGTCGATGACAGCCGCCGGCGCATCGAGGCGCTGGAAACCGAACTGCAGATCATCGCCCGCGAGCATGCCATCGGCATCGACGTCAGCCTGCGCCAGGCCAACAGCGAGAGCCTGCTGGCTGCCGAGCGCGAGCGCCTGGTCGAGCTGGAAAGCCGCTGGGCTGAAGAGAAGCAACTGGTCGACGAACTACTGGCCACCCGCGCCAGCCTGCGCGAAAGCGTGGGTGTGGTCGATCAGGACAGTGACAGCGACCACCAGAGCCTGCGCGCCCACCTGGTCGAACTGCAGCAGCGCCTGAGCCAGCTGCAGGGCGAAGCCCCGCTGATTCTGCCGACCGTCGACTACCAGGCCGTGGCCTCGGTGGTGGCGGACTGGACCGGCATTCCGGTCGGGCGCATGGCGCGCAACGAGGTCGAGACCGTACTCAAGCTCGACTGCCTGCTGGCCAAGCGCATCATCGGCCAGGACCACGCGCTGAAGATGATCGCCAAGCGTATCCAGACCTCCCGCGCCGGCCTCGACAACCCCAGCAAGCCAATCGGCGTGTTCATGCTCGCCGGCACCTCCGGCGTCGGCAAGACCGAGACCGCGCTGGCGCTGGCCGAGGCGCTGTATGGCGGTGAGCAGAACCTGATCACCATCAACATGAGCGAATTCCAGGAGGCGCACACCGTTTCCACTCTCAAGGGTGCGCCGCCCGGCTATGTCGGCTATGGCGAAGGCGGCGTGCTGACCGAGGCCGTGCGTCGCCGGCCGTACAGCGTGGTGCTGCTCGACGAGGTGGAAAAGGCCCACCCGGACGTGCACGAGATCTTCTTCCAGGTGTTCGACAAGGGCGTGATGGAAGACGGCGAAGGCCGCCTGATCGACTTCAAGAACACCCTGATCCTGCTCACCACCAACGCCGGCACCGAGCACGTGGCGCGCCTGTGTCAGGACCCGGACAACCTGCCTGACCCGGAGAGCATCGCCCGCGACCTGCGTCAGCCCTTGCTGGAGATCTTCCCGCCAGCGCTGCTCGGCCGTCTGGTGACCATCCCCTACTACCCGCTCAGCGACACCATGCTCAAGGCCATCACCCGCCTGCAACTGGGGCGCATCAAGAAGCGCATCGAAAGCACCCACAAGGTGCCGTTCGACTACGACGAGGCGGTGGTCGACCTGGTGGTTTCGCGCTGTACCGAGAGCGAGAGTGGCGGTCGGCAGATCGACGCCATCCTCACCAACGGCATGCTGCCGGACATGAGCCGTGAGTTCCTCACCCGCATGATGGAAGGCAAGCCGCTGGCCGGCGTGCGCATCAGCGTGGCCGACAACGACCTGACCTACAGTTTCGCCGACAACGCCTGAGCCCGAGCGCGGGTCGGCTTCTGCCGGCCCGCGCCATGGCAGGCCGGAACCCCGACCTATGTTCTTCGCCCAATCTACCCGCTTTGCCCGCATCACCAGCCCGCTCGGGCCGGACGTTCTGCTGCTGCGCTCGATGCACGGCAGCGACGAGCTGGGCCGTCTGTTCGAGTACGAGCTGCAACTGGTGTCCCACGACGCCAACCTCGATCTCAACCAGTTGCTCGGCAAACCGCTGTCGCTCTCCGTGCAGCAGCATGGCGGCGGTGAACGGCATTTCCATGGCATCGTCGCCGCCTGTGGGCAGGCCGTAGACCGTGGCCAGTTCGCGGCCTATCGGGTCACCCTGCGACCCTGGCTGTGGCTGCTCAGCCGCACCTCCGACTGCCGCATCTTCCAGCACATGAGCGTGCCGCAGATCATCAAGCAGGTGTTCCGCGACCTGGGTTTCTCCGATTTCGAAGACGCACTCAGTCGTCCCTATCGCGAGTGGGAGTACTGCGTGCAGTACCGCGAAACCAGCTTCGACTTCGTCAGCCGGTTGATGGAAAAGGAAGGCATCTACTACTACTTCCGCCACGAGGCCGATCGCCATGTGCTGGTGCTCGCCGATGCCTACGGCGCCCATGTGCCGGCACCCGGTTACGCCAGCGTGCCCTACTACCCGCCGGACGGGCAGCACCGCGAGCGTGACCACATCAACGACTGGCAGCTGGCCCAGCACGTGCAACCGGGCTCGATGGAGCTCAACGACTACGACTTCCAGCGGCCCAGCGCGCGTATCGACGTGCGCTCGGTCATGCCCCGTCCGCACAGCGCCGGCGACTATCCGCTGTACGACTATCCCGGTACCTACGTGCAGAGCAGCGATGGCGAGCAGTACGCGCGCAATCGCATCGAGGCCCTGCAGAGCCTGCACGAGCGCGTCGAGGTTGGCGGCAGCGTGCGTGGCATCGCTTCGGGCAACCTGTTCAGCCTCACCGGCTTCGGTCGCGCCGACCAGAACCGTGAGTACCTGGTGGTGTGCGCGCGCTACCACGTCGCTCAGGAATCGCTGGAGAGCGGCAGTGGCGGTGGTGGCCAGTTCGAGTGCCAGCTCACCTGCACCGACGCCCAGCAGACCTTTCGCCCGCTGTGCGGCACGCCCAAGCCCATGGTGCAGGGGCCGCAGACCGCCGTGGTGGTCGGCCCTGCCGGCGAGGAGATCTGGACCGACCAGTACGGCCGGGTCAAGGTGCACTTCCACTGGGATCGCCACGACCAGTCCAACGAAAACAGCTCCTGCTGGATTCGCGTCTCGCAGTCCTGGGCCGGCAAGAACTGGGGCCATATCCAGATTCCGCGCATCGGTCAGGAAGTCATCGTCAGCTTCCTCGAAGGCGACCCCGACCAGCCGATCATCACCGGGCGCGTCTACAACGCCGAGCAGACCGTGCCCTACGACCTGCCCGCCAACGCCACCCAGAGCGGCATCAAGAGCCGCTCCAGCAAGGGCGGCACGCCGGCCAACTTCAACGAAATCCGCATGGAGGACAAGAAGGGCGCCGAGCAGTTGTACATCCACGCCGAGCGCAACCAGGACATCGTCGTCGAGGTGGATGAAACCCACTCGGTGGGCCACAACCGGGTCAAGAGCATCGGCATGAACGAGACCGTCACCATCGGCAACAACCGCCTGCGCGCGGTGAAGCTCGACGACGTGCTGGTGGTGGGCTCGACCAAGACCGACAGCATCAGCCAGAGCTACCTCATCGAGGTCGGGCAGAACCTGCGCCTGGTCTGCGGCAAGAGCATTCTCGAACTCAACGCCAGCGGCCAGATCAACCTCAGCGGCGTGGCGATCAACCTCTACGCCAGTGGCGACGCCGAATTCAACACAGGCGGCGTCCTCAACCTGAACATTGGTGGCGGCCCTGGCGCCACGCCCGATGGTCAGGGTGACCAGGGCAGCATCGATGCCGCCGTCAAATCCCTGTTCGGGCAAGAGAAAGGAAACTCATGATGAGCTACACCACCCAGGAACTGAGCCTGCAACTGCCCGGCCAGGACCTGCAAGACAGCACCATCAACATCCTGCGCCTCAATGACCTCGGCACTTCGCTGGTGATCACCCGTGGCGCCCTTGGTGATGGCGAAACCCTGCGCAGCCACTTCGAGGCCCAGGTCGCCAAGCTGGCGAAACAGGTCAAGGATCTGCGCAGCAGCGCGCTGCAGGATGTTCAGCTCGGCCCGGCCCAGGCCGTCGTCGGCGTCGAGCTGCGCAGCCAGTTCAGCAAGGGGCCGGAGCAGGTCTACCAGTTTCAGCTCGGCGTACTGCTGGCCGATGGTCGGCGCCTGCTCGCCCTCAGCTACGTCAAGCCGACGCCGCTCGATGATGCCGACGCCGCGCACTGGGCGCAGATCAAGCACAGCCTCAGCCTCAACGGATGACCTGCGATGTCTGATGCGCTCTGGGCCGCCCGGCTCGGCGACGATCTGCTGCACACCACATTGCTGGCCGACATCGTCGGCGGCGTGCTGGAAGTGGCTGCCTATGCCGCCATCACCGCCGTGGCCTGCGCTGCGATAGTCGCCGCCACCGGCCTAACCGTGCTCACCGGCGGTCTCGGTGGCTTTGCCCTCGCTGCAGTGGTCGGTATCGCCGTGGGGGTCGGCATGAACAAAACCGGCTGGGACAAAGGGCTCACGACCCTTTGCGAAGGCCTGGGCAACGCCATCTCCCCGCCCAATGTCCAGGCCAAGATCGTCACCGGCGCCAACAAGACCAAAACCAATGGCCTGCCTGCCGCGCGCGCCGCTGGCAAGTTGGGCAGCGCCGCCGCGCCGTCCGGCACCGAGCTGGAGCAGGCACCGCCCGCCGAGGAACCGGAGCCCGGCTTCCTCGACATGGCCAAGAGCTTCTTCAGCGAGATGTGGCGCCCGACCGTCGCCGAGCCTGCGCCCGGCGTCATCCCCTGCCCGCTGGATGCCATCGAGTGCAAGAAGCACCCACCGATGCCCGTGCAACTGCTGGCCGAAGGCTCCAGCAAGGTCAGCATCGAAGGCCAGCCCGCGGTGCGCAGTGGTGATCGCAGCACCTGCGACGCCACGGTGGTGGAAAGCGGCAACATCTCGCCGAACGTGCGCATCGGCGGCGACGCCGTGGTGGTGCAGCCGATTCGCAGCGGCAAGACGCCCGGCATCGGCCTGGCCCTGGCCGTGCTCATGGCGCTGCGCGGCAACCCGCGCAAGCTGTGCAGCAAGCTGCCCTGCCTGGCCGCTGGTTTCGCCGGCAACATGGCCATGGGCGGTGCGACCGCCTATGCCACCAACGCCATCTCCAACGCCCTCGGCGCGGCCAGCAGCGGTGCGCCCAACCCGGTGCACGCCAGCACCGGGGCCAAGGTGCTCGGCGAGGATGACGACCTCGACTTCGTCCTGCCGGGGCTGATGCCCATCGAGTGGCAGCGCTTCTACAGCAGCCGCGACGAGCGCCGCGATGGCCTGCTGGGTGCTGGCTGGAGCCTGCCGTTCGAGATCGCCGTGCAGGTGCGCGCGCACCCGGAGGGCGGCGAAGCGCTGACCTATATCGACGAGCAGGGCCGTCCCATCGAGATCGGCAGCCTGCCACCGGGCGATGCCTGCTACAGCCCCGGCGAAGGCCTGAACTTCCGCCGCGATGAAAGCGGCGCGCTGCTGGTGGAAAGCGTCGATGGCCTTTACCGCCTGTTCGAGCCGTTGCCCGAGTCACCTGATCGTCTGCGCCTGAGCAAGCTCGGCGACCGCAACGACAACCGCCTGCTGCTCGAATACGACGCCGCTGGCCGGCTGCGCGCCGTGCGCGATGGCCACAACCAGCTGTGCATCGAACTGATTGCCGACACCCGGCACCCGCAGCGTCTCGGCCGGGTCGAGCGCCTGTTCGCCGATGCCCGGCGCGAAGTGCTGGTCGCCTACGGCTATGACGCTCAGGGCGATCTCAGCGAGGTTCGCGATGACAAGGGCCAGTTGCTGCGTCGCTTCGTCTACGACAGCGGCCGCCGTCTGATCGAACACCAACGCCCCACCGGCCTGCGCTGCTTTTATGAATGGAGCGAGCTGCACGGTGCCGATGGTCGCGAATGGCGGGTGACACGGCACTGGACCGACGACGGCGACGAGTACCACCTGCACTACGACCTCGGTGCTGGGATCACCCGGGTCACCGATGGCCTTGGCCGCGTCAGCGAACGCCACTGGAACAGCCAGTACCAGATCACCCACTACCGTGACGCCCTCGGCCAGCTCTGGCTGTTCGACTGGAACGACGAACGCCAGCTGCTGGCCGCCGTCACCCCGGACGGCGCGCGTTGGCAGTTCGCCTATGACGAATCCGGTAACCTCTGCGAAACCCTCGACCCGTTGGGGCGCCGTGACTTCACCCAGTGGCTCGGCCACTGGTCGCTGCCCGAAGCCGAGACCGACGCCGCCGGCAACGCCTGGCAGTACCGCTACGACAAGCGCGGCAACTGCATCGCCGAGACCGATCCGCTGGGCCATGTCACCCGCTACCGCTACGACAGCAGCGGCCTGCCGGTGGAGATCATCGACGCCAGCGGCAAGCGCAAGACCCTGCGCTGGAACGCCCTCGGCCAGCTCACCGAGCAGGTCGACTGCTCCGGCTACCCGACGCGCTTCGCCTACGACGAGCGCGGCAACCTGGTGCAGATCACCGATGCCCTTGGCGAGATCACCCGCTACCACTACGACAGCCAGGGGCGCCTGTTGCAGACGCAACTGGCCGATGGCCGCAGCGAGGCGTTTCAACGCGACGCCATCGGCCAGCTCAGCGCCTACCTAGATCCTGCCGGCAAGCCGGTGCGCTACCGTTACGACCGCCGTGGCCAGGTGCGCCAGCGCATCGATGCCCTGGGCCGCAGTGTCGGTTTCGAGTACGACGCCTATGGCCGTCTGCTGGCCCTGAGCAACGAGAACGACGAGCGCTACCGCTTCACCTGGGATGTGCTCGACCGCCTCACCGCTCAGCATGACCTCGACGACAGCGGCCGGCATTACCGCTATGACCCGCAGGGCAACCTCATCGCCCTGGCCTACACCCCGGCGCCTCATGGCACCGGCCTGGGCAGCGTACCCGAGGCGCCACCGGCGCCGATCATCCACCGCTTCGAGCGCGATGCCGTTGGCCGGATGATCGCCAAGCACACCGATGACGGTCGCACCGAATACGCCTACGACCCGCTCGACCGTCTGATCAGCATCGACCTCACCGCTGTCGACGGCCAGGTGCAGTCACTGGCCTTCGCCTACGATGCCCTCGGCCAGCTGCTCAGCGAGCAGAGCGCCGCTGGCACCTTGCAGCATGCCTACGACGAACTCGGCAACCTGCTGGAAACGCAACTGCCTGACCAGCGCCGTATCCGTCGCCTGTACTACGGCAGCGGTCACCTGCAGTTGCTCAGCCTGGATGATCGACTGGTCAGCCGCTTCGAGCGCGACCGCCTGCACCGCGAGGTGCTACGCACCCAGGGGCAACTGGTCACGCGCAGCCAGTACGACCGCAGCGGCCGCCTCACCGCGCGCCTGCGTCGGCGCCTGGAACAACCGGTGCAACTGCCGGCCGAAGCCGAGCGGCGCTACGCCTATGATCCCAGCGACAACCTGATCGGCCGCCTCGACCGTGACTCGGCCAGCCAGCGTGAACAGAAGCAGCAGCTGCACTACGATGCCAGCGGGCGCATCATCGCCAGCCAGGACCTGATTCGCGGCAATCTGGAAACCTACAGCTACGACGCCGCCGCCAACCTGCTGCATCCGGTCGGCGGCGAAGCCGCCAGCAGCGGCTGGGTGCGCCACAACAAACTGCTCACCTACCAGGACAAACGCTACCGCTACGACGCCTTCGGCCGCCTGGTGGAAAAACGCAGCAGCCGCCACCAGGTGCAACGGCTGAGCTACGACGCCGAACACCGCGTACGGGAAGTCACCAACAACGACGGCAGCCGCGTGGTCATGCACTACGACCCGCTGGGCCGGCGCATCGGCAAAAGCCACTACGATGCCCGTGGTGCCCTGCTCGGCCAGACCGACTTCATCTGGGACGGCCTGCGCCTGCTCAGCGAAACCCGCAACGGCCGGCACAGCCTCTACCTCTACGACGAAGGCAGCTACGACCCGCTGGCGCGCGTCGACGGCCAGGGCGAACACGCGCGCCTGCGCTATTACCACACCGACCCCAACGGCCTGCCGCAGCAACTTACCGAAGACGACGGCCGCTGCATCTGGCAAGCGCGCTACCAGGTCTGGGGCAACACCCTGGCCGAAACGCAGGAAAGCTTCTTCGTCGAAGAGCAGAACCTGCGCTTCCAGGGCCAGTACCTGGACCGCGAAACGGGGCTGCACTACAACACCTTCAGGTTCTACGATCCGGATATTGGGCGGTTTATCAGCCCGGACCCGATTGGGTTGGCGGGTGGTATCAACCTGTTCCAGTACGCGCCGGAGCCGTATGGGTGGGTGGATCCGTGGGGGTGGAGTTGTGTCAGTTTCAAGCGCTGGAGGCGGGGCGATGCAATCGACAAACCGCTCCCAAGCGGCAAGGCACCTACTTGGGATGTAGTAAGAGCTAGGTATTGGAAAAATCGTTATGAGCTAACCAAAAATACAACAGAGTTTAGTCCAGCTAATATGGCACGCATGAAGCGTGGCTCTGCTCCGTTAGACAAAAACGGAAATTCAATGGAGCTACACCACCACAATCCACAGCGTCGCGGTGGTAGAGAGGTGAATAATCCACGGAACCTTCGAGAGGTAACACGTGAGCAACATGCTGCACTTGATGAGTTTAGACATTTGGGAAATGCGCCATGATTCCATTAGAAGTCATAAAAAATTTTGTAGAGGCAAAAATAACTCCGAGAGAGTTTGAGAAGCTGCTACATGAGAATCAAGAGCTTATCGCCGTCCTAGAAGGAGATTTTTCACTTCCATCCTATATAGAAGAGTCAGATCTATATACATTTGTCATAGGGCAGAATTATTCAAATATTGAGCATGTGTTTAACGTTCAGGTATTGCTTTCGGATTTTCTGAAAGAGAATTCGGTGAAGCATGAGCGAAATAAAAGATATGAAGAATTATTTAATGTTGTTCTGAAGGTCCAGCCTAAATGGTTAAATATATCGTTTGACTATTTATCTAATCTGGTGAATTTCGCTCCATTGCTGAATGGTAAGGAGTTGCAAGCATGGATCAAGGAAGAAATAAAAAATGAATTTCGTTGCTTGAAGTCTCCGCCAAAATGGCTGCAAGCACCATGCTGGCCACTTGAAGACGGTAAGCCTCTTATATTTGTCGGTCAGTTAGATGCTGGTGATTTGATGCATGATACCTCTTGCGTATATGTATTCTTCAATCCGGCCAATAATACGTTTTCAACGTTAACGCAGTCGTGTTAAGTGAGGGAAAACATTCGGATTACCACCCTTCTGGTCGCGGCGGCAGAAATAAGTGGGGCGGCGGCTCAATTTGTAGGTGAAATATGAAAAAATTTAGATCTCTTGAAGAATTAGTAAAAACCTTCCAAGCAGAGAGCCAGGAAGAGTGGATTTATACCAATATGGAGCAGTGGAGTAACTCTTCAAAGGGTAATGATTTCTATATAATTACAGAAGAAGAGATAGACGAGCTTGCTGATGATGAAGTGTATGAATCCGCAAGTGGTGCTTTCTTACCTAAAGAATTGGAAGATCAGAATCTATATCCGTGGATACTGACAAGCACGTTAGAAGGTATATTGCTTAATCTGAATGGTGGTAAAAACGCACCTTTAGAAAAAATCAGAGGCGCAATAAATTTCTATAGAGGAAATGATGCTTTCTTAAGCGCCTGAAAGGGTAATAGGGGACGGCTTGCGCCTGCTCAGCGAAACCCGTAACGGCCGGCACAGCCTCTACCTCTACGACGAAGGCAGCTACGACCCGCTGGCGCGCGTCGATGGCCAGGGCGAACACGCGCGCCTGCGCTATTACCACACCGACCCCAACGGCCTGCCGCAGCAACTTACCGAAGACGACGGCCGCTGCATCTGGCAGGCGCGCTACCAGGTCTGGGGCAACACCCTGGCCGAAACGCAGGAAAGCTTCTTCGTCGAAGAGCAGAACCTGCGCTTCCAGGGCCAGTACCTGGACCGCGAAACGGGGCTGCACTACAACACCTTCAGGTTCTACGATCCGGATATCGGGCGGTTTATCAGCCCGGACGCCGATTGGCGTGCCCCCAATAAATGAGAGGGGAGCTGATCGTGTTGCCGCCACGCGAGCCGGGTCAGGCCTTCACGCATCGTTCTCATGTCTGCCGCTATGGCAAAAGGCTTACACGCTGAAGCGCAACGGGCCTCTCCCGTCTTATGCGTAGGCTGGCTAATCTACACACACCTGCCGGGAACTGGATGTCCCGGGTCAAGGAAGACAGACCGCGCCAGGATGGCAAACGACAGGATGTCGGAAGGTCTTTAAAAAACCCGCTTCGGCGGGTTTTTTGTTGGCCGCGTAAACGTGATCGGCCTGACCTGTGTAGTTACCGGCACGGATATTGGCTGTTGCCTTTGATCATTGTGCCGCGCTCTATTCAAACTGAGAGCAAAGCAGTCGAAGCGCTCCACCTTGGGCCTTTAGAATTCGTATTCGCTCGTTTATTCAAGGATCTGGCGCATGGACGCTCGCTACAACGGTATCCGTTTCCCTCTTGCACTGAGTATTTCGCTGACGGTTCTGGCATTGGCCGGCTGCAGTTCCACACCGAAGGCACCAGCCGTTCATCCGGGGCTGGCGGTATTCGAAAAGGCTGTCGGCCTGCCTGTAACCCCGCATTCGATTGTGCGCGAGGGCGATGACGTGACCTATGTGGTCATGCGTCCAGAGACGAAGTCGCTGTATGCCCGCTTCGAGGCCTCCTGCGTTCGAGGCGTTGCCAGCATGTATTTCCCGACCACGCAGGGAATGCTGGCTTTCGCCGAGTCATCGGCAGCTGATAATGGCCTGCCTGCCCCTCAACTCCATCAGTTCCTGAACAGTGCTCAGTTGCGGGAGGTCTGCACGCAAAGGCCATCACCCGATTGGCGTGCGTTGGAGCAAGCGCAGGACAGCGACTGGCTGGCGCTGGATCGCAATAGTCTGCAGCGTGAAGGCGACCTGCTGTATGTCTGGGCCGAGCAGAATCCTTTGCGCTACAGGGTCGAGCAAAAGGGCGTGACGCTGAAAGGGCGAAGCCAGGAGCGTCTGGCATTGAATTGTCAGCACAACACCCTGATGCAAGTGAGTCAGTTCTACGTTGACTCGCAGGGTGGTATCGCTGGCGGTCAGATCAAGCAGCAGATAGTCATGCAGCCCCTCGTCGAGGCGTTCGACTATCAGCAACGGGTGTTCAAGGCGGCCTGCCAGCCGGAAGCGGAACTGAGCAAGTTGCCGCACGCTGCATCACGTGCACCGCTGCCGCCCATGCTCACAACCCCGGAGGCTGCCGACGCAGTTCTCTCGGCTATCGCGGATCTGAAACTATCTGCTCCCGAGCGCACTCTGCGCAAGCTGAGTTATCGCTACGACGCGCAGGTGATGAATCGCGTGAATCTTAAAGGTTTGCAGCAGGACGTGTTCGTCTCCATCGACGCCGCATCTGGACAGGTCCTGCAGCAGGTTCAGGACCCCACGGTAGATCCAGCGTCTATTCATCTGACCTTCCTTGGTCTGTTCGACCTGGCCGCTCGCTCGCTCGATACCGAAACCGGCAAGGAAGAGGCAAAAGCACAGTCGCCGATCGGTCTGAGCTTTACCGGAGACTGGCAGGCCATGCCGTCCAATACCGAGGTCAGTTATACCCGGACGTTCAGCAGAACCTCTTCGAGCACTGGCGGGGCAACCAGCCACGCCAACACGGTAACCTGCCGAATTGGTGCCGAACGGCCCGCCAGCAGCCTGCATCCAGCGCTGCTTGGTACGGTAAAGCCTTTCAACTGCACAAAGCTCAAGACCAAGCAGGTGAATTGGACCGAAGATCATTGGTACTTGAGTGACTATCGACTGTTTGTGAAGGCCAGCGAGAATAGTCTGCTGAGCCGTATGCAATGGCGTATAGAGTCAGTCGAATGACGGTAGGGATCACCCGATAAATCCCATACTCTGCGTGTCAGTCCATCGTAGCCAGTACCTGCGTATTGCGCCCGGCATGCTTGGCGCGATAGAGCGCGCCGTCGGCCTTGAGCAGCATGCTGGTGATGTCATCGTCCAGGGCGGGTGTCAGCCCGTAAACACCGGCACTGAAGCTCAAGGCGATGTTCTTGTCGTCGATCTGCGCCGGGTGTTGGGTAAGCGACTGGCGCAGCTGATCGACCAGCTCCAGCGCGCCACTGGCATCGGTACCGGGCAGGATCAGCAGGAATTCCTCACCACCGTAACGACCAATGCTGTCGTTACGCCGCAGACGCTGCTGAAGATGGTCCGCGCAGTGCCTGAGTACGTCATCGCCAACCAGGTGGCCATGGCTGTCGTTGATCTGCTTGAAGTGATCCAGATCGAGCATGGCGATGGACAGTGGTGTGTGTTGACGGCGAGCACGCTCCAGTTCGTCGGTGAGTCGCTCGAGTATCGCCAGGCGATTGGGCAGCCGGGTAAGCGTGTCACGCAGGGCGGTCTGCCGTAGTTCCGATTCGATACGCTCGCGCGACAGCAGCACCAGGCCGAAGGAGAACATGATGATGGTGGCGGCGCCGAGGGCGACCGATACGGTCTGCTTCAGGTTGCTCACGTCGTAGTGCATCTCTGCCGGCGCGCCGCTGAGGATGACCGCTACGCGAATGCCCAGTCCGAACAGGCTGATGCCTGCGCCAATGATCAGGATGCGATGGGCACGGCCACCTGCCACGGCATGGATGCGGCTCAGGCGCAGGATCACCAGGCATTGCGTGAACAGCAGCAGGCAGGCCACCAACTGGCGGGGTTCCTGGGTGTCGATCAGCAGGCTGAGCAGCACGCCCAGCAGCAGCGGAAAGGCGAAGGCCAACCGCCAGGGCGGGCGCCGACCATGGATCAGCGGCAGGCTGACGGTGTAGAACGCCAGTGCCGTCGACAGCAGGGTGTTGGCCAGCACGTAGGTCAGCCAAATCGAAGCCTGCCCGAACAGGGTGAAGCCGATGTAGGCCAGCGCGTGGGAAAGCATGCCCAAACCCGTGGTGAGCATGCCGTCGCGGTGACGCAGCTGGCCGACCAGGATCAGGCAACTGCCCATGATCACGGCGACCAGCGCGACGGCTCCGAACAGGGTCTGGGTGTGGGCGATCATGTCGGCCTTCTTGTTTTCAGGAGTTGCTTAACTCTAGTGCAATCCTTTGTCCCAGTGCTTGCGTCAGGTCAGGCCCACCAGTAGCGCACCATATGGAAGAACACCGGTGCTGCGAAGCACACCGAATCGAGGCGGTCGAGCATGCCGCCGTGCCCTTCGATCATGTGGCCCCAGTCCTTCACCCCACGGTCGCGCTTGATCGCCGACATCACCAGGCCGCCGGCAAAACCCAGCAAGCACACCAGCAGGGCGAACAGCGCTGCCTGCCAGAAGGCGAACGGGGTGATCCAGCACAGCATGGCGCCGATCAGGGTAGCCAGAGCCACGCCGCCGACAAAGCCTTCCACGGTTTTCGAGGGTGAGAGGTTGGGCGCGATCTTGTGTTTGCCGGCCAGCTTGCCGCACACGTACTGCAACACGTCGGAGAGCTGCACGACGATGATCAGCCAGGCGATCAGCAGCAGGTTGCGGCCCTCGTAGCCGGGAATGTCCAGGGTCAGCAAGGCGGGCACCGAGGAGATGCAGTAAACCGCGATCATCAGGCCCCACTGCACCTTGGCCGCACGTTCGAGGTAACGCGTGGTGTCGCCGCCCAGCGAAGCGAGGATCGGCAGCAGCAGGAACAAGTAGACCGGGATGAAGATGGCGAACAGGCCGTACCAGCCGAAGGCGATCAGCACGTACTGCATTGGCAGGGCAAAGTAGAAGGCCGCCACCAGCGCCGGGTAGTCGCTGCGCCGGGTCGGCGTCAGGGTCATGAACTCGCGCAGGGCATAGAAGGATACGAAGTAGAACAGCACCACAACGCCGATGTTGCCGAACAGGAAGGCGATGCCGATCACCAGCACCATCACCCACCAGGCGTTGATCCGCGCGTTGAGGTTGTCGACCACCGGGTTGGGGCGGTCGCCGCTGCGTTTCTTGAGGATGAAGCCGACCAGACTGGCCAGCAGGAGCAGGGCACCGATACCGGCGAATAACAGCAGGGTATTACGATCCATCTCAGGCCTCCTCGGGTGCCAGTGCCAGCAGGGCGTTACGCGCGCGTTCCAGGAAGGCGTCCTTGCCTTCACCCTCGATGGGCTCCAGCGCAGCGCCAAAGCTCAGGGTGCACAGCAGCGGCAGCGGTAGCGCCCTGCCCTTGGGCATGACCCGATTGAGGTTGGCGATCCACACCGGCACCAGCTCCACATCCGGGCGCGCCTGAGCCAGGTGATAAAGGCCGCTCTTGAAGGGCAGCAGCGGCTCGTCGCCGAGGTTGCGCGTGCCCTCGGGGAAGATGATCAGCGAGTCGCCGCCGTCCAGCGCATCGAGCATCGCTTGCAGCGGGTTGGCGCCTTCCTTGCGCTCGCGGTCGACCAACACGCCGTTGAATACCTTGTTGATCAGGAAGCTGCGTACGCCCGGCTTCTGCCAGTAGTCGGCGCCGGCCACTGGTCGGGTGCGTTTGCGCAGTTCCGGCGGCAGTGATGCCCAGAGCAGGACGAAATCGCCATGGCTGCTGTGGTTGGCGTAGTACAGGCGTTGCGTTGCCTGCGCGGTGCTGCCGAGCCACAGGGCTCGTGCGCCGGTCAGCAGGCGAGCTGCCGAGGTGATGGCGAAAGCGGTCAATGCAGCGAGCATGGCGACTCCTTAAGCGAAAACGATGAAAATTCCGAGTACAACGATGACGATCTGCAGCAACAGGCACAGCGCCTGTTTGCGCAGCAGGCCGAGTGCGCCCTGAGAGCGAAGGCTCCAGGTACGGCCAGCCTGCTGTGCATTCTGCAGGCCCAGATTCTGTAGCGCCTGATCCAGCGCATGGGTCTGGCTGTCGAGCTGTTCACCGGCCAGGGCCAGGCGTTGAAAGAGTTCGGCGTCCAGCGCCACGCGCAGCGCCCAGTACTTTTCGGCCAGTCCGGTGATCAGCAGCGCGGCGCAGAGCGCCGCCAACGTCAGGCTCGCGGGCGCGCCAAGCCATGGCGCCAGGCCGAAGACCACGGCGAGCAGGCTCAGCGCGCTGGAGAAATGATCGAGGCTGCGCCCCCGTCGCAACAGTGCCGCGACCAGCAGCAGATCAGCCTGCATGAGCGACCTCCAGTCTGGGGCTGGCATCGAGCATGCCCTGCAGTGCGGTCAGGTGCTGCGGGCCAAGCACGATCTGCGGCCGCGCCTGGCGGATGAGCGCCACGGCCGCTTCCACGCTCTGGCAGCGGCCACTGTGCAGCAGCCAGGCCGCCACGGCGGTGGCACTGCGCGAATAACCGAGGGCGCAGCACACCAGCAACGGGCCCTCATGACGCAGACGTTCTATGGCCTCGGCGGCGCGTTGGCAGGTCAGCGCATCTGGCGCCACCAGATCCAGTGACGGCAGGCTGCAGTAGTTCTGAGGCGTATGCAGCAGCGGCAGTTCGGCACAGAGGTCGACCAGAGCGGCATAGCCGTCGAGGTCGCCTGCGGCGGGCAGGCGGCCGAGGTCGATGCCCTCCACGACCTGGCTTGGCGCAGGCTGGCGGTATGTCCACAGCCGCGAGTTGATCCAGGCGCCGATCAGATAGGGGGCGAGCAACGCCGTGGCGGCCGGGCTGAGACGCCCATTGGCTTGTTTCTGGAAGCCGCCAGCACCGAACAGCAGGTAGTTGAGCGCAACCAGCGCCAGGGCAACGGCCAGCCAGAACAGCCACAGCCAGGCACCGCCGAGCTTGACCGCGAGCACGGCGCTCAGCGTTGCGCCAAGCCCGTAGCGCAGTGCCAGGCGCCAACGGCGCGGATCGCTGGCCAGGCGTATCTGCTTCAGAGGCGTATCGCCCTGTAGCGGCAGCAGCCACAGGCAGAGGAAGCCGGCCATCGCCCCGGTGGGCACGTCGATGAAGTGGTGCTGCCAGGTGGTCAGCACGGAAATGCCGATCAGCGCCATCCAGCCGTGCAGCAGGCCACGCCAGAACGGGCCGCGCGTGTGATTGGCGAACATCGCCCAGATGATCACCAGCAAGGTGATATGCAGCGACGGCGCCTGGTTGAAGGGTTTGTCGAAGCCCATCAGTACGTCGAACATCAGGCCGAAGGTGCCGTCCAGCGCTGGACGCTCGAAGGTGAAGCGCAGTGGCCAGAGCAGGAAACAGGCTACGCAGATCACCTGGGCGGCAAGCAGGCGCAGGGCGTGGCGATCCATTTCGCGGCGGCAGGCCGGCAGCAGGAAGGACAGGCCATAGAGCAGGTCGATCGACCAGTACGGCACGATGCTCCAGGGCCACAGGGGTATCTGCGGCTCCCAGGCGAAGACCAGGCTGCCGACGTCATCGCGCTGCCCGCTGAACCAGTTGGCGAAGCCGTAACTGGCGAAGAACAGCGGGCCGAGCAGCAGCAGCCAGAGTACGCCGCGCTTCCACAATCCTTGTTCGCGGGCGTGCTCCATCACTTCACCCGTTGTGCCAGGGACACACTGAAGATGCCCCATTGGTCGATGCGCTGCGCCACCTTGCGAAAGCCTGCGGCCTCGACCAACTGATCCATCTCCGCTTGGCTGCGCCGACGCATGACCCAGGCCTGGCCGTCGCGGTGGCTGGTCAGGGCGCGGGCGATCAGTTCCAGCTGCGGGTGCCAGGGCTGGCCGGTGTAGACCAGATAACCGCCCTCCTCGACTGCCGCCGCCAGGCCGGCCAGCGAATCGCCGACCATCTGGTTGCTGCCGAACAGTTCGTACAGGCCGGAGACCACCGCCAGGGTCGGTTTCGGGTCGAGTGCGGCGAGGTCGTCACGGTCGAAGGCATCGCCTTTGACGAAACGGGCGATATCGCCCAGGCCCTTCTGCTCGATCAGGGCATTGCCGTCGCGCACGTTGATGTCGCTGTAGTCGCGCAGCAGGATCGAGTCGGGCCGCTGCTCCTGGCTTTCCAGCGATTCGAGGATGTAGCGGCCGTGGCCGGCGGCGATATCGACGATGCGCACCGCACTGTTCGCTTCGCGCAGTTTGCTCATGGCCAGGCGCAGCAGCTCCTCGGCGTGCAGCTTGCGCTGGCGAATGCCACGCCAGCCAATGGAATCCAGATAGTTCTGGTCGATGAGTCGGCCCAGTGTGCCTTTGCCGGTGGGCTGGTTACGGTAGACATAATCGAGCGTGCTGCCGGAATCGAAGCCGGTGTCGAAGCCCAGTTTCACCCCGGCCGACACACTGCTGCCCAGGCGCATGCCAGCGCGGGTGGCGCGCCAGTAGAGGTCACGCAGCGAGTGCTTCGGCAGCGGTGCGGCCAGCTCCTCGGCTTCGGCACAGGTAGCGCCCAGGCGATCGGCATCGAGCAGCGAGGGGCGTGCGACCGGCTCCTCGAAATTGCGCAGGATGAAGCGCCGCGCGCGGCTCAGGGCGTGGGCGCGGTCACGCTCACCGAGGGTGTCGTGGAAGAAGCCCGGTAGCAGGTGCTTTTCCTTGCGCAGACTGCCGAGGCGCGCGAAGAAGTCTTCCTGCGGCTTGCGGTGGACGACGAAGTCGGCACCGGAGATCAGCAGTTGGGTCGGCACCTGGATCGCCTGGGCATCGGCGACGATACGGTCGGCAGCTTCGTACAGACCGAGCAACATGGTCACCGAAATTGGCCGGGCGATCAGCGAGTCGTTCTCGAAGGAGGCGATACGCTCGGGATCGTGGCTGAGGAACCGCGCCTTGACGTAGCTGTTGACGAAAAAGTTGCCGCGCAGGGCGTGCAACAGCTTCAGGCCGGGACGGGCGAAGGGCACGTAGAGCTTGACCTTGAACGCTGGCGAGGCGAGTACCAGGCAGCGCACCTTCGGCGCGTAGTCGTGGGCCCAGGTGGAGATGATCACCGCGCCAACGCTTTGCGCGACTACCGCCAGGTCCTCTTCGGCGATGCCGTGCTGGCTGCCGATATGCTCGACGAATGTCTGCACGTCACGCACGTTGGTGGCGAAGCTCGGGCTGTCGCCGCGTGCGCCGGGCGAAAGACCATGGCCACGGGCATCCCAGGCGAAGAAGTCGCAGTGCGGCAGCTCCAGTTCGTCCACCAGGTGGGCCATGCGCCCACCGTGCTCATGGCCGCGATGAAACAGCACGATGGCCTGGCGCGGGCCATCGACGGGCACAGTCGCCGGCCAATGGCGATAGCTCAGCTCGACGCCATCATGTGTGGTGAAGGTGTGAAGTTGTACGGGGCGCATGGAATCTCCTTATTCCTTGAGAGGGTTCAGGCCGTTTCGGCCAACCCGTGGCGAACGCGGTTGTAGAGCGTATAGAGCAGCAAGGCGAGGATCAGGGCCAATAGCAGGTTGATCCACAAAGCCGGAAGCAGGCCGGTGGCGACGCCAGCGCCGAGCACGCCGAAGCAGAAGGCGCGGTCACTCTTGCCCATCGGCCCGTCATAGCGACGTGAAGCGCCAACCATCGGGCCCAGTACGCCGGCGTACTCGCTGATTACTGCCAGCAGTACAACCAGAATCACCAGCAGCGGCGAAACGCCAGCCAGCAGAGCGAAGGGCAGATACAAGGCGCTGTCGGCGATCACGTCGCAGAGTTCGTTGAGGTAGGCGCCGAGCTTCGATTGCTGGCCGAACTCGCGCGCGAGCATGCCGTCGACGGCATTCAACGCCATGCGCAGCAGCATCCACAGCGGAATCAGGGCGAACAGCCAGGTGATGTGGCTGAACGCAGCGAGCAGGGCGCCAAGCAGCACGGAGACGACGGCTGCCGCCAGGGTGACCTGATTGGCGGTGACGCCGCGTGCGTAAAGACGTTCGACGCCGGGGCGCAGCAGATTCTGGAAGGCCGGTTTGAGCTGGTAGATCGAGGGCATGGCAGTGAATTCCTTTTCGTGTCCCATCTTCGGCCATTGCCGCGGGCGAGACTGTGAACCCATCGTGGTAGAAGCGGATTCATCGATGGCATACGTAGCGCAGGTACGACCCGCCCTACCTGTGAATCACAACTTATACCCCGTCGTGGGATTTTCCTAGCGCTGGTGATTCGTCAGGAAAATCAGCCGGATGTGATCGATGGTGGCGCTTTGCTTGCATTTGACGCACAGCTTATCCACAGATCAGGCCGTTTCGCCCAGGCGGCTGAGCTGCGGCTCTTCGCCGCGCAGTTCGGTTTGTTGCTGGCGCACCCACTGAAAAGCACGTTCGTTGAGTTCGGCGATGGCACGCGGGCCTTCGCCCTCGGCATACATCGGCGGGCCGATGATGACCTGGATGGTGCCCGGGCGCTTGCCCCAGCCTGCCTTCGGCCAGAACTCACCAGCATTGTGGGTGATGGGCAGTACTGGCAGTCCGGCATTCACCGCCAGGGAGGTGCCGCCTCGGGAGAACTTGCCGATCTGGCCTGGTGGAATCCGCGTGCCTTCGGGGAACACCAGCACCCAGGCGCCCTGCTTGAGGCGTTCGTCGCCCTGCTTGGCCAGCTGCTTGAGCGCCGCCTTGGGGTTGCTGCGGTCGATGGCGATGGGCTTGAGCAGCGCCATGCCCCAGCCGAAGAAGGGCACGCGCAGCAATTCACGCTTGACCACCTGCGACAGTGGCTCGAAGAAGCCGGAGAGGAAGAAGGTTTCCCAGGTGCTCTGGTGGTTGGCGAGGATCACACAGGGGCGCTCCGGGATGTTCTCCAGGCCGCGCACTTCATAGCGGATACCGACGATCACCTTGGCCAGCCACACGGCGCAGTTGCACCAGGCCTGGACGACGAAGCGGTAGCGTTGGCGGAACGGCAGCAGCGGCGCGACCACCAGGCTGATCAGGCACCAGAAGAAGGAGCTGGACGACAGCAGCAGGTAGAAAAGCGTGACTCTGAGTGCCTGCAGGATCGCCATTGAACTTCGCACCTTATGAAAGCAGTTGATCGGCAACAGCCGCCAGATCATCGAATACCAGGGTTCCCGGCGGCAACGGCTTGGCCAGGGTTCGTTCGCCCTTGCCGGTTTTCACCAGCACAGGCTGACAATCGACGGCCAGCGCGGCCTGCAGGTCACCGCCGGTATCGCCGACGAACCAGATTCCTGCCAGTTCCGTGGCGTAGTGCGCAGCGATCTGCCGGAGCATGCCCGGTTTCGGCTTGCGGCACTCGCAGCCATCGTCCGGCCCATGCGGGCAATGAACGATCAGGCCGACTTCACCGCCCTGCTCCGCCACCAACTCGCGCAGGCGCGTGTGCATCGACTCCAGGGTCGCCAGGTCGTAATAACCACGGGCGATGCCGGACTGGTTGGTGGCCACCGCCACCGTCCAACCGGCTTTCGACAGGCGTGCGATGGCGGTGATCGACGAAGGGATTGGCAGCCATTCGTCGAGCGTCTTGATATAGGCGTCGGAGTCTTCGTTGATGACACCGTCGCGGTCGAGGATCAGTAGTTTCATGCAGTCGTTTCAGAGTCTGCCGTAGGAGCGAGCTCTGCTCGCGAACGCTTTCACGCGCGGAGCTCGCTCCTACAGAAGTTGTCAGCCCAGTACCGAGATGTCCGCCACGCCGAGGAACAGCCCGCGCAGGCGGGCCAGCAGGGCGTATCGGTTGGCGCGCACGCGTGCGTCTTCGGCGTTGACCAGCACGGCCTCGAAGAAGGCATCCACCGGCTCGCGCAGGCCAGCCAGCTTGGCCAAGGCCTCGTTGTACTGGCGGGCGGCGGCCAGCGGCTGTACGGCCTGGTCGGCCTGCTGGATGGCGGCGTGCAGGGCGAACTCGCTGGGGTTGTCGAAGTAGTGCGCCTCGACCTGGGCGGCGACGCCACCTTCGGCCTTGCTCAGCAGGTTCGACACACGCTTGTTGGCGGCGGCCAGGGCAGCGGCCTGCGGCAGCGTGCGGAAGGCCTGCACGGCCTGCACGCGCTGGTCGAAGTCCAGCGGTGAGGTCGGGTTGACCGCACGCACCGCCTGGTACACGGCCACTTCGATGCCTTCGTCTTCGTAGCGTGCACGCAGGCGGTCGAAGATGAACTCCAGCACCTGGGCGGCCAGGCCTTCGGTCTTGATCTTGCCGGCGTACTGGGCGACAGCGAAGTCGACTGCAGCAGCCAGGTCCAGGTCCAGGCCCTTCTCGATCAGGATGCGCAGCACGCCGAGGGCGGCGCGACGCAGGGCGTAGGGGTCTTTCGAGCCGGTCGGCAGCATGCCGATGCCGAAGATGCCGACCAGGGTGTCGAGCTTGTCGGCCACCGCCACGGCAGCACCGGTCAGGGTGCTTGGCAGTTCCGCGCCGGCACCGCGTGGCATGTATTGCTCGTTCAGGGCCAGGGCGACGTCCTGCGGCTCACCGTCGTTGAGCGCGTAGTAGTAGCCGGCGATGCCCTGCATCTCGGGGAATTCGCCGACCATCTCGGTGGCCAGGTCGCACTTGCTCAGCAGGCCGGCACGGGCAGCGCGCTGGGCGTCGCCACCGACTTCGCGGGCGATGAAGCCGGCCAGGGCGGAGACGCGCTGGGCCTTTTCGAATACCGAACCCAGCTGGGCCTGGAACACCACGTTGGCCAGGCGCTGGTTGAAGCCTTCGAACTTCTGCTTCTTGTCCTGCTTGAAGAAGAACTCGGCGTCGGTCAGGCGCGGACGCACGACCTTCTCGTTGCCCGAGACGATCTGCGCCGGGTCCTTGGACTCGACGTTGGCCACGGTGATGAAGCGCGGCAGCAGCTTGCCGTTCGCATCGAGCAGGCAGAAGTACTTCTGGTTGTCCTGCATGGTGCTGATCAGCGCCTCCTGCGGCACCTCGAGGAAGCGTTCCTCGAAGGAGCAGACCAGCGGTACCGGCCATTCCACCAGCGCGGTGACTTCGTCCAGCAACGCTGGCGGCACGATGGCCGTGCCCTGCTCAGCCGCAGCCAGCTCGTCGACGCGGTGGCTGATGAGCTCGCGGCGCTCGGCGAAGTCGGCCAGCACGAAGGCGCTGCGCAGGTCTTCGGCGTAATTGGCCGGGGCGCTGATACGCACGTCGCGGTTGGCGTGGAAGCGGTGGCCACGGGAGACGCGACCAGCCTTCTGCGCGAGGATTTCGCAGTCGACCACGGCGTCGCCGAAGAGCATCACCAGCCACTGCGTCGGGCGCACGAATTCGTCGCGACGGGCGGCCCAGCGCATGCGCTTGGGAATCGGCAGGTCGTTCAGCGAATCCTGCACGATGGTCGGCAGCAGGTTGACCGCCGGCTGGCCAGGGATGTGCTGGGCGAAGCGCAGTTTCGCACCGCTGCGGTCGATCTCGGCGATGTCCACGCCGCACTTGCGGGCGAAGCCCAGGGCGGCCTGGGTCGGGTTGCCGTCGGCGTCGAAGGCGGCCTGTATGGGCGGGCCGTCGAGGTTCATGCTGCGGTCGGCCTGCTGCTCTTCGAGCTGCTCGACCAGCACCGCGAGGCGGCGCGGCGCGGCGTACATGCGGCTGGCGGTGTAGCTCAGGCCGGCGCTCTTGAGGCCTTTCTCGATACCGGCGAGGAAGGCCTCACCGAGGCTCTTCAGGGCTTTGGGTGGCAGCTCTTCGGTGCCCAGTTCGACCAGGAAATCTTTCGCACTCATGCTTGCGCCTCCAGCTTGGCCAGTACTTCGTCACGCAGTTCGGGGGTGGCCATGGGGAAGCCGAGCTTGGCGCGCGCCTGCAGGTAGCTCTGCGCTACCGCGCGGGCCAGGGTGCGCACGCGCAGGATGTACTGCTGACGCGCGGTCACCGAGATGGCGCGGCGGGCGTCCAGCAGGTTGAAGGTGTGCGAGGCCTTGAGCACCATTTCGTAGGTCGGCAGCGGCAGCTGAAGCTCGATCAGGCGGTTGGCTTCGCTCTCGTAGAAGTCGAACAGCTCGAACAGCTTCTCGACGTTGGCGTGCTCGAAGTTGTAGGTGGACTGCTCCACCTCGTTCTGATGGAACACGTCGCCGTAGGTCACGGTGCCGAACGGGCCGTCGGTCCAGATCAGGTCGTAGACCGAGTCGACGCCCTGCAGGTACATGGCCAGACGCTCCAGGCCGTAGGTGATCTCGCCGGTCACCGGGTAGCACTCGATGCCACCGACTTGCTGGAAGTAGGTGAACTGGGTGACTTCCATGCCGTTGAGCCAGATTTCCCAGCCCAGACCCCAGGCGCCGAGAGTCGGCGATTCCCAGTTGTCCTCGACGAAGCGGATGTCATGCACTTCCGGATCGAGGCCGATGGCCTTCAGCGAACCCAGGTACAGCTCCTGGAAGTTCTCCGGGTTGGGCTTGAGGACCACCTGGAACTGGTAGTAGTGCTGCAGGCGGTTGGGGTTTTCGCCGTAGCGGCCGTCGGTCGGGCGACGCGAAGGCTGCACGTAGGCGGCATTCCAGGTCTCCGGGCCAATGGCGCGCAGGAAGGTGGCGGTGTGGAAGGTGCCGGCACCTACTTCCATGTCGTAGGGTTGCAGCACTACGCAGCCCTGCTCGGCCCAGTAGTTCTGCAGGGCCAGGATCAGGTCCTGGAAGGTGCGCACGGCAGGCTTGGTCTGGCTCACGAAAAAATCACCTGTGGAGGCTTGCGAGGGAAAGCCGGAGAGTATATCGAAACTCGGCGCAGGCCGCAGGGTACGGCATATCGGCATCATTCGACGCGCAGCATGACTGTATTTATATCCAGTTATTTTATCGTTATAGTCACCGCTTCGACCCTGACCGAGGTTCACAGCCATGCCCCGCTGCTTCTGGTGTACCGACGATCCGCTCTACCAGGCCTATCACGACGAGGAATGGGGTGTGCCGCAGCGCGATGCCGGTCATCTGTTCGAGATGCTGCTGCTCGAAGGTGCGCAGGCTGGCCTGTCGTGGATCACCGTGCTGAAGAAGCGCGAGCGTTATCGCCAGGTGCTGCACGGTTTCGATCCCGAGCGCCTGGCCCGTCTCGGCGATGAAGAGATCGAGGCGCTGATGCAGGACCCGGGCATCATCCGCAATCGTCTCAAGCTCAAGGCCGTGCGGCAGAACGCCCAGGCCTGGCTGAAGCTGGAAGACCCGGTGACACTGCTCTGGTCGTTCGTCGGCGGCGCGCCGAAGATCAACCATTTCAGCGACCGTAGCCAGATGCTGGCGGTGACGCCCGAAGCCGAGGCGATGAGCAAGGCGCTGAAGAAGGCCGGTTTCACCTTCGTCGGGCCGACCATCTGCTATGCCTTCATGCAGGCCACGGGTATGGTGATGGACCACACCACCGACTGCGACCGCTATGCGCAACTGAAGGGCTCATGACCACCATCACCACGCTGGACGAACTGCAGGCACTGTACGGCGAAAGCCATGAACGCTCGCGGCGCAAGGAACTGCCGCGGCTGATCGAGCCCTACCGTGCGCTGATCGAAGCCTCGCCCTTCGTGGTGCTGGCCAGCGTCGGCCCGGACGGTCTGGACTGTTCGCCGCGTGGCGATGCGCCGGGTTTCGTGCAGATTCTTGACGACCAGACCCTGCTGCTGCCGGATCGTCCCGGCAACAACCGTATCGACAGCTTGCGCAACATCGTGCAGAACCCGCGCGTGGCGCTGCTGTTTCTGATTCCCGGCGTTGGCGAGAGCCTGCGCATCAACGGTCGCGCCGAGATTTCCCTCGACCCCGAGCTGCTCGAACTGGGCCGTGCCCAGGGCAAGCTGCCGCGCAGCGTGCTGCGCATCCATATCGATACCTGCTACTTCCAGTGTTCCAAGGCGGCGGTGCGCTCGGGCCTGTGGGATGCCTCGCGTCAGGTCGAGCGCGCCAGCCTGCCGAGCGCCGGCGATATCTTCCGCTGCATCGATGAAACCTTCGACGTCGATGCCTACCAGCGTGATCTGCAGCAGAGGCTTCTGACGAGCCTGTACTGACTGGCTCGGCCCTGGCCAGTTACACTGGACGCTTTGCGGAAACGGTTGGAGTCTGTCGTGGAAAAACTCAAGGGCGCCCTGGTGGTCGGTTTCCTGCGCCTGTTCGCACTGCTGCCCTGGCGCGCAGTACAGGCTGCGGGTAATGCCATCGGCTGGCTGATGTGGAAGCTGCCGAACGGCTCGCGCGACGTGGCGCGCATCAACCTGAGCAAGTGCTTCCCCGAGCTGAACGAGGCCGAGCTGGACAGGCTGGTCGGGCAAAGCCTCAAGGATATCGGCAAGACACTGACCGAAAGCGCCTGCGCCTGGATCTGGCCGGCGCACAAGTCACTCAAGCTGGTCCGCGAAGTCGAAGGCCTGGAAGTGCTGCAACAGGCCCTGGCCTCGGGCAAGGGTGTGGTCGGCATCACCAGCCACCTGGGCAACTGGGAAGTGCTCAACCACTTCTACTGCAACCAGTGCAAACCGATCATTTTCTACCGCCCGCCGAAGCTCAAGGCCGTCGACGAGCTGCTGCAGCAGCAGCGCGTGCAGATGGGTAACCGCGTCGCGCCCTCGACCAAGGAAGGCATCCTCAGCGTCATCAAGGAAGTGCGCAGGGGCGGCGCCGTAGGCATTCCTGCCGACCCGGAGCCGAGCCGCTCGTCGGGGGTTTTCGTGCCCTTCCTCGGCACCACTGCGCTGACCAGCAAATTCGTACCCGGAATGCTTACCGGCGGCAAGGCGGTCGGCGTGTTCCTGCATGCGCTGCGCCTGCCGGACGGCAGCGGCTACAAGGTGATCCTCGAAGCGGCGCCGGAAGGCATGTACAGCGAAAACGTGGAAGAAGGCGTGGCGGCGATGAGCGAAGTGGTGTCGCGCTACGTACGCAACTACCCGAGCCAGTACATGTGGAGCATGAAGCGCTTCAAGAAGCGGCCCGAGGGGGAGGCCAAGTGGTACTGAAGCTGTTTCGCCCATCTCTTGCCGATGTGATCGCGGCCAGGCTCTAAAGCTCCAGTTCCAGTCGCCGGGCAGCGAAGTCGTCCAGCCGTCCCTTCAGTAGCAATTGGCGAATCCAGGGGCCCAGCAGATCCTGGCGCCCGTCGAGCATCTGCACTGGCCCCCATTGCTCAGCGCATCCGGCGAAGCGTTGCTGGTTTGCGCTGACAGCCTCCAGGATGCGCTTGTCCTGGCGCAACACTACGCCGAATAGCGGCCGTATCAGTAGCTGTTTCAGCCAGGCGGGTAGCCAGCCGTGGCGGGTGGCAATGCGGGCGATCACCTGCAATTGACCGGGCTCGGCGGGAACGAGCCAGGCCGTGATCAGCAGCGTGAGCCGACCGCGGGCGTCGCGGTATTCGATTTCCGCCTGGCCCGGCAGGCGGAAGCGGCCGAAGCTCTCTCCGCGACTGCCTTCGAACAGCCGGGAGATCAGCCCGGTCTGCAGGCGCTCCTCGCTGTAACGCGCTTCGATCCCGTCTTCCAGTGCACGGATATCGGCGATCACCCGCTGGCGTTTGCTGTCGCGGCGAATCCAGCCGGCGTGTACGAAGTGCGTGTGGAAGGCGTCAAGGAAGTTCTCCGCCGCCTCTTGCTGGCTGCAACGGACCTTGTCGTGCATCCAGAACAGATCCAGTCCTTCCTGCGAGGTGCTACAGGGTAATGTCGGTGCCGCTAGCCTGGCGTCGCGTACCCATATCAGGCCGTGGGAATCCAGTGCCTGCAGCGGTTGCAGCATGGCTGCGCTGCTGCCTTCGTCGAGACTGCCCGGGGCGCGGGTGCATTGACCGGCGCCGTTGAAACGCCAGCCGTGGTAGGGACACTCGACTGCTCCGTCGCGCACGCAGCCGGCGCTGAGCGGAGCGAAGCGATGCGGGCATCGATCCGGCAATGCCGCAGGCCGCCCGTCGCGCTCGCGGAACAGGACCAGCGGCCGGCCGTGCAGCACGCGCGCCAACGGTTGGCCCACGCCGAGCTGCTGGCTTGTCGCCAACGGCCACCAGTAAGCCAGCGGCTGGTCGGTCGGGTTCATAGTTTCAGCTTCCTCATCAGCGGCACACCCAGCCCCTGCAGGAGTGCGGCCAGGGTGCGCCAGACCAGGCGCTGGCGCAGCGGCAGGTGAGCGATATGCAGCATGCTGTATTCGATCTGTGGCTGGCCGCCGCGCAAGCGCTTGAAGTGCGCTGCCCCGGAGCTGAAGTTGAGCAGCATGCGGCGTTTGGCCGCCTCTTCGAGGCACAGCCGGGTCAATTGGCGATAGAGCCCGGCACGCTGTGGCAGCGCAGTGTCATAGCCGACGATGGGCGCGCTGAGCACGGTGTCGCTGGCGAACCAGCCGACGACCCCATCGATACGACCGCTGTCCGCCCGCAGCACGCGCAGTTCGAGCCAGCCATCACGGTGGCCCTGCTCCAGCCAGGCTGCGCTGTAGTGCGGATTCAGGGCGCTGTATTTGTCCAGATAGAGCAAGTCGTAGAGCGCTTCGACACGCTCGAACTCAAGGTGTGTCAGGGTTTCGCCCGTATCCACCCGGTAACCGCTACGGCGCAGCAGCGTGGCATCGAGCCGGCAGTTGTGGTGACGCAGATAAGCGCTATCGGCACCCTCGCAGCCATCGAACAGATAGACCTGGCGGCTCGGCACGGCGAGATAGCCGAGTGCATCAAGCCGTTTCAGCAATACGGTGTTGCTGGCCGGGTTGAGCGAGCGAAAACCGAAGGCATGGCTCGGAAAACGCTGGCGTAGCTGCACTGTCAGCTCATCCAGGCCCTGGCCTTGCCAGTCCGAGGGATACAGGTTGGTCGACAGCAGCCAGTTGTTGACCTGCACGATGCGATCGATATGGGCGCTCCTGAGCAGGTATTCGACGCCCGCGACCAGCGGTTTCAGCAGGTGTGCAAGCAGCCGACTGGGCAGGCGCTGCAATTCGTCGCGGGCGTAGCCGCTGTAGGCGGTCAGTGGCGAGACCACATAGCAGTTGTCGGCCCGTTCGCCGCCGTGGTTGATCGATACCGGCATCTGCCACTGGTCGAGCTCGAGCAGCTGCAGTTCGCAGGCCAGGTTGCCGATACCGCGCTCGGCATGTTCGCGCACGTAGCGCGCCGCTGCGCTGTCGCGTTGCGCCAGTTGGGGATCGTCGGCAGCCAGCAGCTTCATGATCCTGGTGTTCCTGCGAGCGATTGACCGTCCCACTCGATATCCGCAGTCGAGGCTGCCAGCAGGCTGCGCCGGCGCATCAGCGCGCGCATGGCGATCTCGCCAACGCCGAGCAACTGGGCTGCCAGCGGGCCGAGGTCGCCGTCACGCTGGATCACGTCGCGCGCCGCGCGATAGTCGCTCCAGAAGGTACGGCTGGCGAGATGGCGTGGCGCGCCGATCAGCAGCATCGCGAGCGCCACCATGCGTGGGGTCGGGCTGGGCAGAAGCGGCTCACCGGCTGTACTCAGGGTGTTCACCAGCGCCGTGGGCTGGTCGTCGAACAAATGGATACCGCTGGTAGCGCGTGGGTTGCATTCAAGGACGTGAAAGACTCCCTCGGCATCAGCGATGAAGTCGAAGCCGACCTGGCCGTTATAGCCGGTGGCCTGACCGAAGGCCTCGACGAAGGTCCGCACGGCAGCAGGTTGTGCAGGCTGGAAGTAGATCCCGGAGCCACGTCCGACGCGATACAGCGGACGGTAGCAGGCATGTGCGCGTAACTGCCCGTTGACCAGCAGGCTGAAGCTGCAGTGTTCGTCGCCGGCGATGAAGCGCTGGGCTACCCAGGGTTGGTCTGGAGTCGGACGCAGTGTGCGAACGGCACTCTGGTCGGGACGGATCAGGGTGCGCGAGGCGAAGCGCGAATAGGCCGGTTTGAACACCCAGTCGCGGCTCTCTGTGGCCAGGGCGAGGCAGTCTTCGTGGCGTTGCAGCAGGCGTGTCTCGGGCGCTGCAACTTGCCAGCCGCGGGTCATCTCGGCGAAGCGGCCCTTGTGATGCAGGCGGTGCAGCAGCTCGAAATCGCTGGTCAGCACCCGGCACAGCGGTGTCAGTTGTGGCAAGCCATGGGCCAGGTAGAAGACCTCCTCGCAGGTCGGCAGGAGAAGGTCGATAGCGTCCTGGCGTATGCGCTCGGCCAGTGCGTCGACCCAGGCTTGCGGGTTGCTACGTGGCTCCGGCAGGCGGACGAAGCGGTGTACTGCCCGGCTCGAGCGAGCCAGGGGCCAGGTCAGTGAGTCACCGACGCTGACTGTCCAGCCGCTGGCGGCGAATGCGTGTGCCCATTCCAGGCATGCCGGCGCACGAGCACCGAGGATCAGTACGTGCATGGCGTTCCCTCTGGTCTGCGTTGCAGCAGCAGGCGGCGGCGCTTGGCGCCGGCTTCATCCGGCATCCAGTCGGTGATGTGCAAGGTCGCGGGCTGCACCTGCTGCTGTTGAAAAAATGTCGCCAACGCCTGGCGCAAGGTTGTGTCGGCCTTGCCGGGCGCTACGGCCTTCAACTGCAGATGCCAGTCCATGCCATCCTGGCACAGGCGCCATTCCTCCAGGTTGGTCTGCGCGGTAGCGATAGCGCGCCGCAGCAGATCCGGGTAGAGCGGACGCAGGCCGCTGCCATCCAGCGCCGGCAGCCAGAATATTTCATCGGCGCGGCCCTCGATGGCGGCCAGGGTGCGCTCGGCGCGGCCACAAGGGCATGGCGCCGACGCCAGTTGCAGAATGTCGTTGAGGCGATAGCGAACGATGATCTGGGTGGTACGCGAGAAGTCGGTGATCAGCGGCTGGAAGCGCCGTTGCTCCTGGTCCAGCCACTCGGGTTCGATCAGCAGATGGGTTTCGTTCAGGTGCAGGTTGCCACGCTCGCAGCTGTAGCCGAGAAAGCCTTCGCTGGCCTGGTAGATCTGTGCCGGGCGGTGGCCGAAGGCGTGCTCGATGCGCTGTGCGTCCTCTTCTTCGAGGACTTCGGCGACCGATACCAGATGCGCCGGGGCGATGCGCAGGTGCCCGGCCAGATGCGCGTCGGCCAGAGCGCGCAGTACCGTGGCCGGTGCTACCAGTACATGCGGCTGCTGTTGTTCGAGCGCTTCCAGCGCGGCGTCCAGGCCCAGCAGCAGATCATGGAAGACGAAGTCGATCCGGCGGCTGGACAGCGTGGTGTACAGACGGCTGTTGGCGCGCAGGAAGAAGGCAATGCGTAGCGGCGGTCGCCACGGCAGCAGATGGCCGAGCAGGCGTGTCGGCAAGGTGCGCGCCAGCAGTGTTCCGGCCCAGCGTTCGCGCTCTTCCCGGCCGACCAGAAAGACGCCGCGATGACCGGACGTGCCGCTGGAAAGGCCGACGGTCAGCTCGCCCAGCTGTGGGCTGAAATCCCGCGAGTGCTCAGCTTGCAGCGCTACGTCCAGAGCGGATTGCAGGTCGATGCCCTGGCTGTTGCAGGCGCTGAACTCGCTCATCAGCAGCGCCTTGTCCATGCCAGGCCATCGCTCCAGCGGTTGTCCCCGAAAAGCACTCAGGCGCGGCGCCTGTGGTGCGGTTTCGCGCAGAAAGCGCGTCAGCTGACGCGCTTGCCAGGCTTCCAGGCGGCGCCGGTCGGAGAAGCGCAGCCACCAACGACTGTGGATGAAGCTGATGGCAACGCGCAGCAGGCTGCGCAGTCGTTCAAGGTCGCGCATGGAATGCCTCTGCGGCCACTTCGCAGTGCGACGGCAGGATCAGCAGCGAGGGTTCGCGCCGGGCCAGTTCGCCTACGCCGGCGAAGGTCTGGCGATAGCTGCGTACAGCGCTGTTGCTGAACCACTGCGTTGCTGTGGGTGGCAGGCGACCCTCGCGGCAGGCCGGCAGCGAATAACAGGCGTCCGCCACCAGCAGCAGCGGCCGGCCACTGGCATCGGGGATGCACAGGCCGAGCTGGCCGTGGCTGTGTCCAGGGAGTACGACGCCGAGCAGGCTGCCATCGCCGAACAGGTCGAAACCGTCCCTGAACGGTGCCATCCACGCTGGCAGCGGCCGCTGTGGGTAATCGTCGGCGTGCTCCAGGCGTGTCGGGAAATCATCCGGTAGCAGATCCGGCAGGCGCCCCTGCAGCGTTGCCCGCCAGCGCTTGCCACGCAGCGCCAGCACATGCTCGCTCTCGGCGCGCAGGGCAATGAAGCGCGCCTGCGGAAAGTCGCGCAAGCCGGCAACGTGGTCGCCGTGATAGTGCGAGACGATCACTGTGGTGATCTCCTCATAACGAATACCGCGCCTGGCGAGCTGCGCCGACAGGCACTCTTCGGCAGGGAGATTCACTGGCAGCAGGCTACCGTAGAGGCGCTCGGGAAAAGTGGCGGTGGCCTTGAGAAAATGCGGCGCATAACCGGTGTCGTAAAGCATCCAGCCGCGCGTTGGGTGGCGCAGCAAGGCGCAGTACGACGGGAAGTCGACCTGCCGCAGCCCTGCACCGCGGGCAGCCATGCACGCCAGGTGGCGGCAACTGCCGACCCGTAGCCAGGCGACTTCGACCGATGCGCTCATCTACCCTGCTCCAGCCACCAGGCAGCGTGGCGACGAATGCCTTCTTCGAGGTTGATCTTTGGCTGCCAGCCAAGCTCGTGGCGAATCGCCGAGGTATCCAGGGTCTGGCTGAAGGCGAGTACGCCGGCGCTGTAGCGGGTCAGCAGTGGCTCCTCGCCGCTGCGCCAATGCGCGTCGGTTTCGAGCAGCCGGGCGACGGCGGAAACCAGCGGCCAGGGCAGTCGGCGCGTGCGTAGCGGCAGTGCGAAGGCCGTGGCGACGCGTTCCAGCAGATGGTCGAGACGGATAGGTTCGGCATTGCTGACGTTGTACAGGTTGTAGCGGCCTGGTAGCGGACGGGTCAGGCTGAGCCAGGCGGCATCGACCAGGTTGTCGATGTAAGTCAGATCGAGTTCGGCACGCCCACCGCGCATCAGTGGAATCGCCCCACGGCGCATCACGCGCAGCATGCGCGGCATCAGTGTGGCGTCCCACGGGCCGAACACGGCGCGCGGGCGCAACACCACGGTTGGCGCGACATCGGCTTCACGCAACAGCGCTTCGGCCATGCCCTTGGTTTGCGCATAGTGGTTCACGGGGGGCGGTAATGGATCGCTCTCGCGCACACCGAGTCGATCCTGGAAGTCGAAGTACAGACTCGGTGTCGACAGATGCACCAGGCGCGCGACGCCTTGCGTGCGACAGGCATTGATGACCTCTTCGGTAGAGGCGACGTTGGCGCGCTGAAATGCCTCGGCGCTGCCCCAGGGCGCCGATAGTGCCGCGCAATGCACCAGAGCATCGGCGCCCCGGGCCGCCTCTGCCAGCGCTGCACGTGCCTGTGGAGTGCCGTGTTCTATGGGTAGAAAGCGCATCGCTGCGCGAGCGTGGCGCAGTACTTCGTCAGCGGCGTCACGGTTGCGACCGCTGAATACCACCTCGCAACCCTCTGCGGCCAGGCGCCAGGCGATATGCCGACCGACGAAGCCGGTGCCTCCGGTGAGCAGAATCTTCATTCCAGCTCCAGCAGCATGCCACCGAGCGAAAGCCCGGCCCCTGTGCCGAGCAGCAGCACGCGCTGACCGGCGCGGATACGCCCGTCGCGCACGCCTATATCGAGGGCGGTCGGCAGCGATGCGGCGACCTGATTGCCGTAGTCGGCAAAGATGTCGATCACCTGCTCGGCAGAGAATCCCAGCCGCCTGCGCAGGTGTTGCATCGCCAGATGGCTGGCCTGGTGCGGAATCACTCGGTCGATCTGGGTCCGCTGCAATCGCGCTTCGTCGAGCAGAGACTGCACAAACCCCGGCAGATGGGTCGAGGCCAGGCGGAAAACCGCTTTGCCCTGCATGGTGAAACGACTCAGGGCGGCGAAATGCTCGTCGCCGCGCGAGGGGTGGTGACGTGAGCCGCCTGCCGCAATCTGGCAGAGCTCGGCGCCTTCGGAATAGGTGCGTAGCTGCGCAGCGAGGATGTTCAGGCGCAGCCCTTCGCCGTCGCGCCCGAGAACCACCGCCGCCGCGCCGTCGCCAAAGATCGCAGCACTGTGCAACTGCTGCCAGTCGAGCCCGCAGGAGGCAATGTCGGCACAGACCAGCAGCACTCGGCGGTAGCGACCAGCAACCAGTGACCAGGACAGCTGATCGAGGGCGACGATGAAACCGAGGCAACTGGCGTTGATATCGAAGGCCGGGATGCCGCTCGCGCCAAGGCCTAGCTCGCGGTGAACCAGCGCGGCATTACACGGCATACCCTGGTCCATGGTGCCGCTGGCGGCGATCACGCAGTCGAGCTGGTCTGCCGTCAGACCGGCAGCGTGAAGAGCCTTGTGCGCGGCCTGTGTGGCAAGGCTGGCGGCAGTGTCGTCGGCAGCGGCAACCGCGCGGCTGCGTACGCCACTGAGGCGCTCGACGCTGCCATCGGGCAGACCGAGCGAATGGTCGATTTCGGCGCTCGTCAGGCGCCGCTTTGGCAGGGCATGGCCGCTACCGAGAAGTGACAGGGTACGCAGAGGTAAAGAGTTGATCGGCATGCACAATCCATTGTTCAGGCATCGGGAACAGCCCGCATGATGAACCAGCAAGGCGTTTACGCCTACTGCGTAGGCTGTTCAGTCGTATATTTTCGTGCGCCAGGACGCCCTTTTGCGGAGGTCTCGACGGCGCTTATCCCTATCGGTCAAGGAGGTGTCGATGGTCGATTACTTCCGTATGTGCGCCCAGGAGACGAAACTGTCATCACCGCCGCGTGCCCCAGAAGGATTTTGGTAACCTGCCGCCGCCTTTTTTCTGTCGAGCGTTGGGAATTGCTTCGGTTTTGCGTTATTAAAGGCTGCATCGTCCGCCTACCCCCGGAGCCTCCATGCCGAACCAGCGCCAGCAGGTGCGTACCCCGATGAAGTGCCGGATCAAGATCAGCCACCCCAGTTTTGGTGAGCTGGTGGCGCAGACTCGTGACCTGTCCGATAGCGGCGTCTACGTGAAGCACCCGGACATGGCCAGCCTGTCGGTCGGCACCGAAGTGATCGGCCAGGTGCAGGATCTGCCTTTCCCCGCCCCGATATTGAAGATGGAAGTGATGCGCGTGGATCCCGAAGGGGCTGGCCTGCGCTTTCTCGGCGAGGCCTGAACGGCGTCAGCCAGCCTGGACGTTCGGCCAAGCATATGGCCGCTGCCAGTCATCCGCTGGTGGGCATCGACACCCTGCGTTACTACTGGCAGCACAAGGGCCCGGAACAGAGCGCTGCCGACCTGTCGCGGCTGATGCAGCGGGACCCCAGGGGCCACACTCCTGTGGGAGCGGCTTTAACCGCGATTTTTCGCGGATGAATCCGCTCCTACGGAAACGGCAGGGAGCATTGTCGTGGGAGGGGCTTCAGCCGCGATGCCCTGCAGCTCTGCCCCTGTCGCCGCTGAAGCGCCTCCCACAGGCCCGGGCTCGGGTCTCAGTTCGCCTCGTTGACTGCACTCAGAAACGCCTTGGTGCGCTCCTGCTGCGGGTTGCCGAACAGCTGATCCGGCGTGCCCTGTTCATGGATGCAGCCCTGATGGAAGAAGCACACACGGTCGGCGAACTCGCGGGCGAAGCCCATCTGGTGGGTGACCATCAGCATGGTCAGGTTGTGCTCGCTGCCGAGGCGGCGGATGACGTTGAGCACCTCGCCGCACAGCTCCGGGTCGAGCGCCGAGGTCACCTCGTCGAACAGCATCACTTTGGGCCGCATCGCCAGCGCACGGGCGATGGCCACGCGCTGTTGCTGACCACCCGACAGCTGCGACGGAAAATGGCGCAGCTTCTCGCCCAGGCCGACCATCGCCAGCAGATCCTCGGCGCGTTCGGTGGCTTCCTTCCTGCCCATGCCGAGCACCTGCATTGGCGCCTCGATCACGTTCTGCAGCGCGCACATGTGCGGGAACAGGTTGAAACTCTGGAACACCATGCCGATCTTGCCGCGCACCTTGCGCTGGTGACTGGCGCTGGCCGGCACCAGGCGGCCATCGCGCGCCGGCATGTGGGTCAGCGGCTCGTCGTCGACGCAAATCACGCCTTCGTCGATGCTCTCCAGTGTCATCAGCGCGCGCAGCAAGGTCGACTTGCCCGAGCCGCTGGGGCCGATGATCGCCACCTTCTCGCCGGGGGCGACGTCCAGGTTGAGCTTGTTGAGCACGGTGAGGTTGCCGTAACGCTTGGTCACGTCGGTGAAGCGGACGATGGGCTGGGGCATGGAAAAACTCCCTGCGGCGTCTGTAGAGTTGAGAAAAGCAGTCATCGGGCAGTGACCTCCAGCCGATCTTCCACGCGCCGCACGCACCAGGCCAAGGCCAGACTGAGCAGCAGGAAGAAGATGCCGACCATGGTGATGGGCTCGAGGTAGCGGAAGCTCTCCGAGCCAATGTTCTTGGCTTGCTGCATGATTTCCACCACGGTGATCGCCGACAGCACCGGGGTGTCCTTGAGCATGGCCACCAGGTAGTTGCCCAGCGCCGGCAGGATCGGCCGCAGTGCCTGCGGCAGGATGATCTGCCGATACGCCGACAGCGGCGACATGTTCAATGCCGTCACCGCCTCCCACTGGCCACGCGGCACCGCGTCGAGACCGGCGCGGTACACCTCGGCGGTGTAGCAGGCGTAGTGCAGGGCGATGCCGAGGATGCCCGCCTGCAGTGCGGTCAGGTTCAGCCCGTAGTTCGGGAACACGTAGAACAGGAAATACACCTGGATCAGCAGCGGTGTGCTGCGGATGAATTCGATCAGCCCGGCCACCGGCCAGGACAGCCACAGGTGCCGGCTGCGTCGGGCGATGGCCAGCAGCAGGCCGAGGACGATGGCGATGGCGAAGCCGGCGAAGGTGATCAGCAGGGTATTGAGCGATGCCTTGAGCAGATCTGGAAGGATACTCAGGGCGAAGTCCCAGTCGAAGAAATTCATTGCAGGCCTCCGCGCATCCGGCCACGGCTCAGGCGTTTTTCCAGCAGGCGCATGCCGAGGTTGATCACCTGGGCCATGAAGAAATACAGCACCAGGGCCAGGGCGAAGATCTCCAGGGTCATGAAGGTCGCCTGGTCCAACTGACGGGCGCGGAAGGCCAGGTCAGACAGGGTGATCAGCGACACCAGCGAGGTGTTCTTCAGCAGTTCGATCAGCAGATTGGTACCTGGCGGAATCGCTGCCAGCAGCGCCTGCGGTAGGATGATGCGCAGGAAGCGTTTGGACGGGTGCATGTTCAGCGCGGTGCAGGCCTCGTACTGACCCTTGGCCACCGAGCGGATGGCACCGCGCATCACTTCCGCGCCATAGGCGCCGATGTGCAGGCCAAGGCCGACGATGGCCACGGTGAAGGCGCTCATCTCGACGTTGAATGGCGGCATCGGCAGCACGAAGTACAGCCAGAACAGCTGCACCAGCAGCGAGGTGCCGCGAAAGATTTCGATATAGGTGATGGCCAGCCAGCGCAGCGGGCCAATCGGCGACAGCCGGCCGAGGGCGGCGATGACTGCCGAGACGATGGCCAGCAGCGAGCCCCAGAAGGTGACTTGCACGGTGACCCAGGCGCCTTGCAGCAGCAGGGGGAAAAGATCGGTCATGAATGTCTACCGCTCTATGCAGGGAAACACGCCGCGCATCTTCGTGCGCGGCGTTACCCGTGCATTACTGGCCGCAGAGTTCGGCGGCGGTCTTGTCGGTGATGTTGGACTGATCGAAGCCGAAGGGTTTGACCGTGGCCAGATGCTCTTCGCTGCCCAGCCACTTCTTCAGCTCGGCATTCACCGCATCGCGTAGGTCCTTGTCTTCCGGGCGGAAGGCCAGGGCGCCGTAACCGGTGTGGGCCGGGTCGTCCTTGAATTCGGCGATGGCTTCGACGCTGTCGCCGCCCTTGTCGGCCAGGCCCTTCATGGTCAACTGGGTGCCGACTGCCGCGTCGGCGCGCCCGGCGCGCACGGCCTGCAGCTGTGCGGTGGTGTCCGGCACCTGGAGGATCTGGTCGTCGGTGATACCGGAATCACGGGCATAACCCAGATTCACCGTACCGGACATGATCGCCACCTTGGCACCGCTCTTGGCGATGTCTTCGTAGCTGTGCAGGTCCTTCGGGTTGCCGGCTTTCACCAGCAGGGTATCGGGCAACTGATAGTGCGGGTCGGTGAACAGCACCTGCTTGCAGCGCTCGGGGGTGATGTACATGCCGGCGGCGATCAGGTCGAAGCGGCTGGCGCGCAGGCCGGGGATCAGCGAGCCCCATTCGGTAAGCACCGGGTTGATCTTCTCGACGCCCATGCGCTCGAAGATCTTCCTGACGATCTCCGGCGACTCGCCGGTGACGCTGCCGTCGAGGGCGGTGTAGGCGAAGGGGGTTTCGTTGGCGTAGCCGATGCGCACGCTGCTGCTGTCCTTGACCTCGTCCAGCGTTGAAGCCTGGGCGCCGGCAGCGAGACCGGTGAGCAGGGCGCCGGCCAGCGCGAGGTGGCCAAAGCGGGAGGGGATAACGCTACTCATCTTGGTGTTCTCCTGTTTCTTGTAGTCCGCCAGTGGCGGCGTGCTGTGTTAGGAGGCAGGTAAATCAAGAGCGTTGGTGGCGCTGTTCGCGCCAGGTGGTAATTCTTCTGAGGTGCCGAGGCACTGTTTTCCACCCTTGACCCGAGCATACAAAGGCTTTTTTCGCTACGGCATTGCACTAGGACAATTGAATCGTAACGCCTCGCGCGGGATGCTTGAGCGCAGTCGCCGCAGGAGCCATCGATGCACAACTGGAAGAAGGCCCTGGCCAACGCTCGCCCGGGCGAGTCGAAGTACAAGCTGCTGGTCCAGGCGGTCGCCGCCGATATCGAACAGGGTACCCTGATCGACGGCCAGCGACTGCCACCGCAACGCCAGGTGTCCGATGCACTCGGCATCAGCGTGCAGACCGTGACCAACGCCTACAAGGAACTGGAGCGCCAGGGCCGCGTGCGCTGCGAGGTGGGTCGTGGCAGCTTCGTCTCGCGGCGCACCAGCGAGCGCGTGGCCACCAGCATGCTCGATCGCAGCGAGCAGGCGCTGATGGACTTTTCCAATGCGCGCATTCTGCACACCGATGCCCACGACCGCCTGTGGCGACAGACCTGCCTGGAGCTGGCGCAGGAGCCGGACCAGCCCTGGATTCACGCCTTTCGTCCTATTGCCGGCATGCAGCACCAGCGCGAGTCGGCAGTGCGCTGGCTGGCGCGTCTGGGCATGGACGTGGGTATCGAGGACGTGCTGCTGACCAGCGGCGCTGCCCATGGCATTTTCCTCGCCCTGGCCACCCTGGCCGGCCCGGACGACGTGGTGCTCTGCGAAGGCCTGACCGATCACGGCGCCATTGGCAGCTCGCAGGTGCTCGGCTTCACCCTCAAGGGTCTGGAGATGGATCGCTACGGGCTGAACCCCGAGCACTTCGAGGACATGTGCGGCAACGAGCGCATCACTGCGTTGGTCTGCACGCCCAACCTGAATAACCCAACCAGCGCGCTGATGCCCGACGAGCGCCGCCGCGAGATCGCCGAAATCGCCCGCCGCTATGGCGTGTACATCATCGAGGACGACGTCTACGGCCCACTGCTGGCCGGCCAGCAGAGCACGCGGCCGCTCAGCCATTACGCGCCGGAGCTGTCGTTCTACTGCACCAGCATGACCAAGTCGGTGCTCACCGGCCTGCGCATCGGCTACCTGGTGATGCCCAAGCGCCTGGCCCTGCGTACCGAGAGCATCCTGCGGGTCAACAGCTGGATGGCGCCGTCGCTGCTCGGTGAGATCGCCACGCGCTGGATCGACTCCGGCGAGGCCGAGGACCTGGTGCAACTGCAGCGGCAATTGCTGGCCAACCGGCAGGCCCTGGTGGAGCAGGAACTGGGTGAGCACCTGATCGGCAATCACCCCTATTCACTCAACGCCTGGCTGCGTGTACCCGAAGGCTGGGAAACCGACGGCCTGTTGCGCGAGCTGCGTCGACGCAACGTGGCGCTGACTTTGCCCGACCCATTCGTCCCACCGGGCATGCCGAGGCCGCGTGCGGTGCGCCTGTGCGTCGGCGCCGAATGCAGCGAAGCGAAGATGCGCCAGGGCGTACAGATCGTGCGTGACGTCTTGGAGCAGTACCCGAAGGTGCATGATTTCTAGCACGTTAAGAAGCTTCGCGGCCGAAGCCGCTCCTACAATGTTATTCGCTATACCGATCAGCCCCCTCTCCCGCTTGCGGGAGAGGGCTGGGGAGAGGGGCTTTGTAGCCCGGATGAAATCCGGGAGCGGTTTGCTCCGATGCGTCCGGGTTACATCGGTGCGCACGGCGCACCCTACACAAACGCGTAGGGTGCGCCGCGCGCACCGGTTGTTCGTCTCTTGGGATACCCGAATAAAAAATCGTCCTAGTACATTAAGCCGCTCAATTTCCCGCTCATACACTCGGCCGCACACCTTCACGGAACGTGCGCCATGTCTTCCATCCACTTCGATGATCTGCTCCAGGCTCGCCAGCGTATTGCCGGCCTGGTGCGCCAGACGCCGCTGGAGCATTCGCCCAGCCTGAGCCGCCTGGCCGGTGTGCCGGTGTGGTTGAAGCTGGAGTCGCAGCAGGCCACCGGCAGCTTCAAGCTGCGCGGCGCGAGCAACGCGGTGGCGCAGCTGGATGCCGAGCGCAAGCGTCTCGGCGTGGTCACTGCCTCCACCGGCAACCATGGTCGCGCCCTGGCTTTCGCCGCCTCGCAGCAGGGCGTGAAGGCCATCGTCTGCCTCTCCGAACTGGTGCCGCAGAACAAGGTGCGCGCCATTCGCGAACTGGGCGCCGAGGTGGTGATCAGCGGCCGCAGCCAGGACGACGCCCAGCTCGAGGCCCTGCGCATCTCCCGAGAGCAGGGCGCCGCGTTCATCCCGCCCTTCGACCACCCGCACGTGATCGCCGGCCAGGGCAGCCTGGGCCTGGAGATTCTCGAGCAGTGCCCGGACGTTTGCGAAGTGCTGGTGCCACTGTCCGGCGGCGGCCTGTTCGCCGGCGTGGCACTGGCGATCAAGGCTTCGAGCCCGGCCATTCGCACCCATGGCATCAGCATGCAGCGCGGCGCCGCCATGCACGCCAGCCTGCAGGCCGGCGAACCGGTCGAGGTGGAGGAGCTGTCAACGCTGGCCGATTCACTCGGCGGCGGCATCGGCCTGGAAAACCGCTACACCTTCGCCCTCACCCGCGAGCTGTGCGATCAGCTGCACCTGCTCGACGAGGCCTCCATCGCTCGTGGCATCCGCCACGCCTACCGCGAGGAGCGGCTGGTGGTCGAAGGCGCCGCCGCGGTGGGCATCGCCGCCCTGCTCGACGGCCTGATCGAACCCCGTGGCCCGGTGGTGGTGGTGGTCAGCGGCCGCAATATCGATATCGACCAGCACCTGCGTGTGCTCAATGGCGCCGACGCCTGAGGAACTCCCATGGCCAAGACTCTGATACTCAACCAAGCCGATCTGCGCGAGTGCGTTGGCCTCGACGCCGACAGCCTCGCGGTGGTGGAAAACGCCTTCCGCCTGCTCGCCACGGCCGCCGTGGCGATGCCGCCGATCCTGCGCCTGGACGTGCCCGAGCATAACGGCGAGGTGGACGTGAAGACCGCCTACCTGCCTGGCGTGGCGCACTTCGCGATCAAGGTCAGCCCCGGTTTCTTCGACAACCCCAGGCTTGGCCTGCCCAGCCTCAATGGCCTGATGATGCTGTTCTCGGCACAGACCGGCCTGGCCGATGCGCTGCTGCTGGACAATGGCTACCTCACCGCCGTGCGCACCGCCGCCGCTGGCGCCATCGCGGCCAAATGGCTGGCTCGCGAAGACGCCAAGGTGGTCGCCATCCTCGGTGCAGGCGAGCAGGCGCGCTTGCAGTTGCAGGCCCTGCGCCTGGTGCGTGATGTGCGCGAGGTACGCATCTGGGCTCGCGACGCGGCCAAGGCCCAGGCCATGGCCGCCGAACTGGACGATGCGCGCGCGGTGGACAGCCTCGACGCAGCGCTGGAGGGCGCCGATATCGCCATCACCACTACGCCGAGTCGCGAGCCATTGATCCAGCTGCATCACCTGCGTTCCGGCATGCACATCACCGCCATGGGCTCGGATGCCGAGCACAAGAACGAGATCGCCCCGGCTGCGCTGGCGCGGGTCGATGCCTACGTGGCCGACCGCCTGAGCCAGACCCGCGTGCTCGGTGAGCTCAATCACGCCGTCGCCGCCGGCCTGGTTGCCGCCGATGCCGACTTCGCCGAACTCGGCCAGGTCATCGCCGGCCAGCGTCCGGGGCGCACCGCGCCCGAGCAGATCACCCTGTGCGACCTGACCGGCACCGGCGCCCAGGACACGGCCATCGCCAGCTTTGCGTTCGAGCGGGCGCGGGCGGCGGGCAAGGGTTTCATCTTCAACGCCTAACCCTGTGGGAGCGCCGCCCGGCCCTTCCCACAGTCCAAAAAACCACGGGGATTCATTCATGTCCGAAATCGTCGTCAACCTCCCCTTCACCCGGGAGGAATACGCCCAGCGCATCGTCAAGGTCCGCACGGCCATGCAGGTCAAGGGCATCGAGCTGCTGATCGTCACCGATCCGTCCAACATGGCCTGGCTCACCGGCTATGACGGCTGGTCGTTCTACGTGCACCAGTGCGTGCTGCTGGCGCTCGATGGTGAGCCGGTCTGGTATGGCCGTGGTCAGGATGCCAACGGCGCCAAGCGCACGGTGTTCATGCAGCAGAGCAACATCGTCGGTTACCCCGATCACTACGTGCAGTCCACCGAGCGCCACCCGATGGACTACCTGTCCAAGGAGGTCATCGCCGCGCGTGGCTGGGACAAGCTCAGCATCGGCGTCGAGCTGGACAATTACTACTTCAGCGCCGCCGCTTATGGCTCGCTGCAGCGCAACCTGCCCAATGCACGCTTCGTCGACGCCACCGCGCTGGTCAACTGGCAGCGGGCGATCAAGTCGCCCACCGAGGTCGGCTACATGCGCATCGCGGCGAAGATCGTCGAGAAAATGCACGCGGCGATCTTCGACAAGATAGAGCCTGGCCTGCGCAAGAACGAGCTGGTGGCCGAGATCTACCGCACCGGCATCCTCGGCGCCGACGGCCATGGCGGCGACTACCCGGCCATCGTGCCGCTGCTGCCCACCGGCGCCGATGCCAGCGCGCCGCACCTGACCTGGGACGACTCGCCGATGGTCAGCGGCGCCGGCACCTTCTTCGAGATCGCCGGCTGCTACAAGCGCTACCACTGCCCGTTGTCGCGCACCATTTACCTGGGCACGCCGCCGCAGCATTTCCTCGACGGCGAGAAGGCCGTGGTCGAAGGCATCGCCGCCGGCCTGGAAGCGGCCAAGCCGGGCAACACCACCGGCGATATCGCCCGCGCCTTCTTCAAGGTGTTGGAGAAATTCGGCATTCACAAGGACAGCCGCTGCGGCTACCCCATCGGTATCAGTTATCCGCCTGACTGGGGCGAGCGCACCATGAGCCTGCGTCCGGGCGACGAGAGTGTGCTGCAGCCGGGGATGACTTTCCACTTCATGCCCGGCCTGTGGCTGGACGACTGGGGCCTGGAAATCACCGAGTCGATCCTGATCACCGACAGCGGCGTGGAAACCCTCTGCGACGTACCGCGCAAGCTGTTCGTGAAGGATTGATGCCGCTTGATTGTAGAAGCCGGCTTGCCGGCGATCCGCATCAACAACGCATCGCTGGCAAGCCAGCTCCTACGAAAAGCGGCGCTATTGAGACATCCACTTATGCCGGGCTTTGCACCATGACCCAACTGCGCGACAACCCCATCAGCCCCACGGTCGATTTCGACCGTGACGGCGTGCAACACGGTTTTCTCAAGCTACCCTATTCCCGCGACGATTCGGCTTGGGGCGCGGTGATGATCCCGGTCACCGTGGTGAAGAACGGCAGCGGCCCCACCGCGTTGCTCACCGGTGGCAACCATGGTGACGAGTACGAAGGCCCGCTGGCTCTTAGCAAGCTGGCCCAGCGCCTGCGCGCGGAGGACGTCAGCGGCCGGGTGATCATCGTGCCGTTCATGAACGCTCCCGCCGTGCAGGCCGGCACCCGCACCTCGCCGATCGACAAGGGCAACCTCAACCGCAGCTTCCCCGGCAAGCCGGACGGCACGGTGACGCAGAAGATCGCTGACTACTTCCAGCGCACGCTGCTGCCGCTGGCCAATGTGGTGCTGGACATCCACTCCGGCGGCAAGACCCTGGATTTTCTGCCCTTCGCCGCCTGCCACGTGTTGCCGGACAAGACCCAGGATGCCGCTTGCGCCGCCGGCATGCGCGCCTTCGCTGCGCCCTACTGCATGCGCATGCTGGAGCTGGACGCGGTGGGCATGTACGACACCGCCGCCGAGGAACTGGGCAAGGTGTTCGTCACCACCGAGCTCGGCGGCGGCGGCAGCAGTACGGCGAAAAGCCTGGCCATCGCCGAATGTGGCGTACGTAACCTGCTGATCCACTTCGGCCTGCTGCAGGGCGAGATCGAGACGGGTGAATCGGTGATGCTGGACATGCCGGATGGCAACTGTTTTGTCGCCAGTGAGGACGACGGCCTGCTGGAAATGTGTCGCGACCTTGGCGATACGGTCGAGAAAGGCGAGGTGATCGCTCGTGTACATAGCGTGCGATGCACCGGTGCGCCGGCTACCGAGTACCGCGCCAAACGCAGTGGCCTGCTCGCCGCCCGGCACTTTCCGGGGCTGGTGAAAAGTGGTGATACCCTCGCCGTCATCGCCGAGGTGGTGAGTTGAGAAACCCAACCTGCAGCCGCTGTGAAAGCACCTGGCCATTCTCATGAACGCCGGTAAGGCAAAAGCTTCGCGAGCAAGCTCGCTCCTACAGGCCTCGCATCGTTCCCAAGATAGGCGTACTGCCGATGCACAAGCTCGACCGCTATGACCTGAAGATCCTGCGCATCCTTGCCGAGGACGGGCGGATCACCAAGTCGGCCCTGGCCGAGGCGATCAACCTGTCGGTAACGCCGGCCTGGGAGCGTGTGCGCAAGCTCGAAGGCGCCGGGCTGATCAAGGGTTACCGCGCGCAGATCGACTGGGCAGCGCTGTTTCGCAGCCAGCAGGTGCTGGTGGAAATCACCCTGGCTCGCCACACCGCTCAGGACATGCGCCGCTTCGAGCAACGCCTGGCCGAGGCACCGGAAGTTGGCTTCTGCTACGCCACTGGTGGCGGCGTCGACTACATCGCCATGATCCGTGCCCGCGACATCGACCACTACCAGCGCTTCATCGACCAGTTGCTGCTGGAGGACCTCGGTATCGAGCGCTACTTCACCTATATCGTGACCAAGACCATCAAGGCGCATACGTCGGGCGCGCCCACAGAACTGGACGACTAACGTACGCCACCATGAGATGTCGGGCATCTGTAGGGTGGGTTAGCCGCCTGCCGAGGTGACCGAGCGTTTCACCCCATTGGCTGCGGCGTAACCCACCATCGGAGCGCCACGTTTCATCGACTGGGGGGTATGCGCCGCGCCGCCATAGTGGGCATCTTCGATTCACGTTCAGCGTCGCTAACCCACCCTACAGGCAGTGGCTCGACCGAGGGCAGCAGCGCTTCGCCTTAACCGCCGCCAGGCTATCGTCGTGGCTGCTCACGTCGTCGGTATGAGTCGCTCCGTGATCCTGGCGGGCGAGAGTGTGCGGCTCAATCGGAGGGGCGTAGTTGGATGCGAATGGTCAGGAATACGAAGGCATCAGCGGTAAACCGTTCGTCGACTCGTCTCGCTTGGAAATGAACCAAAGGCTTTTTCAGGCAGTCCCTCTCCGGGACGGGCAGGCGGCTCGTTTCCGATGCAATGCCTTGATCAGGAAGGGTTTCCGCGCAAAGGCCAATCACCAGGGTCACTGGGTTTGAATAAATTTTTCATGTCATTTTGCCTGGGAGGCGCTCTTTTACTGGGAATTTGTACCCAAGCCTCCGCCACCTTTCGTATCCACACCATTCCTGCCACCGCGCCAGCGGTCGCGCCCAAACCGGCCAGCGAAGTGATCGACCGCGCCCTCGGCGCGCTGGGCACGCCCTACCGCTGGGGCGGTACCAGCCTGCGCCACGGCTTCGATTGCAGCGGCCTGGTGCAATACGCCTTCAAGACCCAGGACGACCTCGAACTGCCGCGCACCTCCCGCGCGCTGTCGCGCCTGGATGCGCCCTCGGTGAAGCGCAGCGACCTGCAGCCGGGCGACCTGCTGTTCTTCCGCATTCGCAGCCGCTCGGTGGATCACGTGGCCATCTACATCGGCGAGGGGCGCTTCGTCCACGCGCCGCGTCGCGGCACTAACGTGCGCATCGACTTCCTCAACAACTCGTACTGGCAGCGTCATTTCCAGTTGGCCAAGCGGGTGGTGCCGGAGGCTTGAGTCAGCGACGGCGCGTTCAAGGTCTGCGTGATTGGTCCCCTCTCCACGGAGGGGTGAGGGGGCTCATCGCGCAAGACCATTTCTCAAGTGCACAGCCTTACGCGAAGGCGCGACCTTTCATCCGGGCGGCGTGACCATCTGCGGCAAAACCTATCCCGTGGGTCAACAACGCGCTAGAATGCGCGCCGCTCGCGGCCATGTCGGCTGCGGCAGTGGGTTCCCTAACCCCACTCCATGAAAAAGGACATCGCATGACCCTGATTCCTGCGTCGGTCAGTCGGCCCGTACTGGCCGGCCTGATCGCCTTCCATATTCTCATCATCATCGCCAGCAACTACCTGGTGCAGCTGCCGATCACCCTGTTCGGCTGGCATACCACCTGGGGTGCGTTCAGCTTCCCGTTCATCTTCCTGGCTACCGACCTCACCGTGCGCCTGATCGGCAAGCATGCGGCGCGCGTGGTGATCGCCCGGGTGATGCTGCCGGCATTGGTCGCCTCCTACGTGGTGTCTGTGCTGTTCCACGAAGGCGCCTTCGGCGGCCTGGCGACGCTGGGCGAATTCAACCTGTTCGTCTTCCGTATCGCTGTGGCCAGCTTCCTTGCCTACGCCTTCGGCCAGTTGCTGGATATCCAGGTGTTCGACCGCCTGCGCACGATGCGCCAGTGGTGGGTTGCGCCGACCGCCTCGACCATTTTCGGCAACCTGCTCGATACCTTCCTGTTCTTCTCGGTGGCCTTCTGGCGCAGCGACGATCCGTTCATGGCGGCCAACTGGGTGGAGATCGCCACGGTGGACTACGTGATCAAACTGGCCATCAGCCTGATTCTCTTCGTGCCGCTGTACGGCATGCTGCTCAGCGCCATCGTACGGGCGTTGCCGCAGCGTACCGCCACAGCCTGAGCTGAATCCGTAGCCCGGATGCAATCCGGGACTGTTCTGTGCCCTGCCCCCGGATTTCATCCGGGCTACCGCAGCGGTGCGCGCGGCGCACCCTGAGTGCTGAAGCGCCTGCCACGGTAGCTGGTGGCGAGAGTGTGGGAGGGGCTTTAGCCGCGACTGCCTGAGTGTCGCCGCCGAGGCGCGACGGGCGCCCCAGAAATCCCCTGTTGCGCCTGATCCTTCAGAAAAAACTGCGGTAGCGCCCACCCGGTTTGGAAAAAACGCCAGGCCGCTCTTCCCTAGCATGTCTCCCATGCCCCAAGGCCCGGAGACATCGCCATGCCCCTCGATCATCCCTTGCTGTTCAAATCGCTGTGCTATGTGGATGGTCACTGGCTGCACAGTGATGACGGCGCCAGCATCGCCGTGCACAACCCCGCCGACCAGAGCGTGATCGGCCATGTGCCGATGCTTGGCCAGACGCAGATCGTCGCCGCGGTGGACGCCGCCCAGCGCGCCTTCGCCGACTGGCGCGAGCAGAGCCTGGACGCCCGTGCGGCGCTGCTGCGACGCTGGGCCGAGCTGATCCTGCAGCATCAGGAAGACCTGGCGCGCATCCTCAGCCTGGAGCAGGGCAAGCCGCTGGCTGAAGCACGCGGCGAGATCCGTTACGCCGCCAGCTTCATTCCCTGGTTCGCCGAAGAGGCGCGCCGGCTCTACGGCCAGACCATTCCCAGCCATATCCCCGGTGCTCAGCTCGGCACGGTAAAGCAGCCGGTGGGCGTCTGTGCCCTGCTCACGCCGTGGAATTTCCCCAGCGCGATGATCACCCGCAAGGCAGCTGCCGCCCTGGCCGCTGGCTGCGCCGTGGTGGTCAAACCGGCGCACGAGACGCCCTATTCGGCTTTCGCCCTGGCGCAACTGGCTGAGGAAGCGGGCTTGCCGGCTGGTGTATTCAACGTGGTGCTGGGCGAGCCGCAGATGGCCATGGAAACCCTGGTCAAGGATATGCGGGTGCGCTCGGTGAGCTTCACTGGCTCGACCCGCGTGGGCAAGCTGGTGTTGCAGGCAGCTGCCGAAGACGTGAAAAAGGTGGCGCTAGAGCTGGGCGGCAACGCGCCGCTGATCGTCTGTGCCGACGCCGACCTCGACCACGCTGTGCAGGTGGCGCTGGACGCCAAGTTCCAGACCTCCGGCCAGGACTGCTGTGCGGCCAACCGCATACTGGTCGAGCGTCCGGTCTATGAGGAATTCCTTCAGCGTTTCGCCAAGGCCGTGCGTGGCCTGCGTGTCGGCCCTGGGCATGACGCGCGCAACCAGATCGGCCCGCTGATGCACCAGGCTGCGCTGGACGCGACCGCCGCACGGGTCGCCGATGCCATCGAACAGGGTGCGCGCCTGCTGGCAGGCGGTGAGCCTCACGCGCTGGGTGGCTGGTTCTGGCAACCGACGTTGCTGGCCGATGTCACCGATGGCATGCGCATCTACCGCGAGGAGAACTTCGCCCCCATCGCCGGCGTGCGCGCCTTCGACACCCTGGACGAAGCGGTGGCCATGGCCAACGACACCGAATACGGTCTGGCCGCCTACATTTGTTCCAACCGCTTGGATGTCGTCCACCCGCTGATCCGCCGCCTCGACCACGCCATGGTCGCGGTCAACGGCACCAGGTTCACCGGCCACCCGATCCCCTTCGGTGGCATGAAAGCCTCCGGCCTCGGCCGTGAGGGCGGCACGGAAGGCTTCGAGCCCTTCGTCGAAACCAAGTACTTCTGCATTCATCACCAGGGCCAGCGTTACCCCTGATCATCCAGAGTGCGGGTGGGAGGGGCTTTAGCCGCGACTGACCTTACAGGCGCTGCAAGCATCGCGGCTAAAGCCCCTCCCACGAGCGTGTGAATTACCTTTAACGCTACCTCAGCGAATCAGATGGAGATCGCCATGACCGACTACCAGAAGCTGTTCGAGCAGGACCGTGCCCACTTCATGCACCCGTCCACCCACGCTCACGACCACGCCAGCGGCGCCCTCAAGGGCCGCATCATCACCGGCGCCTCGGGCATCCGCATTCAGGATCATGAAGGCCGCGAGCTGATCGACGCTTTCGCCGGTCTGTACTGCGTGAACATCGGCTACGGTCGTACCGAGGTCGCCGAGGCCATCTACAAGCAGGCCAAGGAGCTGGCCTACTACCACACCTATGTCGGCCATTCGACCGAGGCCATCATCGAGCTGTCGGCGCGCATCATCGACTGGGCGCCCAGGGGCATGAAGAAGGTCTACTACGGCATGTCCGGCTCGGACGCCAACGAGACCCAGATCAAGCTGGTGCGCTACTACAACAACGTGCTCGGTCGCCCGGCGAAGAAGAAGATCATCTCCCGCCAGCGCGGCTACCACGGCTCGGGCATCATGACCGGCAGCCTCACCGGCCTGGCCAGCTTCCACCAGCACTTCGACCTGCCTCACGCGGACATCAAGCATGCCGCCTGCCCGCATTTCTACAAGGCGCCGACCGGCATGGACGAGGCCGCCTTCGTGCGTCACTGCGCCGAGGATCTTGAGCGTCTGATCCTGGCCGAAGGGCCGGACACCGTGGCGGCCTTTATCGGCGAGCCGGTGATGGGTACCGGCGGCATCATCGTGCCGCCCACCGGGTACTGGGAGGCGATCCAGGCTGTGCTGGCCAAGTACGACATCCTGCTGATTGCCGATGAAGTGGTCTGCGCCTTCGGCCGTCTGGGCACGCCGATGGGCAGCCAGATGTTCGGCATGCAGCCGGACCTGATCACTACCGCCAAGGGCCTGACCAGTGCCTACGCGCCGCTGTCGGCGGTAATCGTCGGCGAGAAGGTGTGGAGCGTGATCGATGAGGCCTCCAGCCGCGACGGTGCCATGGGCCATGGCTGGACCTACTCCGGCCACCCGATCTGCGCCGCCGCCGCGCTGGCCAACCTGAATATCCTGGAGAAGGAGAACCTCGCCGCCAATGCCGCCGATGTCGGCGCCTACCTCAACCAGCAACTGCGCCAGACCTTCGAAGGTCATCCACTGGTGGGTGAAGTGCGTGGTGTCGGCATGCTTGCCGCGCTGGAGTTCATGGCTGACAAGGATGCGCGTACGCCATTCGATGCCGCGCTCAAGGTTGGCCCCCGCGTTTCTGCCGCCTGCCTGGAGCGCGGCATGATCGCCCGCGCCATGCCGCACGGCGACATCCTCGGCTTCGCCCCGCCGCTGGTGCTGACCCGCGCCGAAGCGGACGAGGTGGTGGGGATCGCCAAGGCGGCGGTGGATGCGGTGGCCAGCGAGGTACTCTGAGATCGCTAGAGCGGTAGGTTGCCGTCCTGTGGGAAGGGCTTCAGCCGCGACGGCTGAAGCCCTTCGCCAGCCCGGTGCACACGGCGCACCCTACAACACCGTTCGAACCGTAGGGTGCGCCGTGCGCACCGAGTCGCTCAGCGTTGCTTGTCCAGCTTGCGCAGAAACACCGTCATTTCTTTCTCGGCCTGTTTGTCGCCCTTGGCCTGAGCGGCGGCGATGCCCTGCTGCCAGGCCTGGCGTGCGCCGTCGTGGTCGCCATCGGCCTGCAGGGCCTTGCCCAGCAGCTTCCACGCCGCTGAATAGGCCGGGTCGAATTCCACGCAGCGTTGCAGGTGCTCGGCCGCCTGCGAGGTGTTGCCACCATCCAGATGGGCTTTGCCCAGGCCGAAGCGCAGCAGGGTGTTATCCATGCCCTTGGCCAACATCTTTTCCAGTGCCTCTGTGCTCATCTCGGCTCCCAGTCTGCTGCGCGTCGGCACTGCTGCGTTAAAAACAGGCTCGGACTGCTCATGTACTGTTCGTACACTCCGCGTCCTCGCCTGTTTTTGCCTTGCATTGCTCTAGCTCGCGAGACTTTGAAATTTTTAGAAGAGGGTCAGTCGTAGCCCGATGCAATCCGGGACTCAGAAGAACGTCAGGCCGGCCTGGAACAGGCGCTCGACGTCGCGGATGTACTTCTTGTCGACCAGGAACAGGATCACGTGGTCGCCGGACTCGATCACCGTGTTGTCATGGGCGATCAGCACTTCTTCATCGCGGATGATGGCGCCGATGGTGGTACTCGGCGGCAGGGCGATGTCTTCGATGGCGCGGCCGATCACCTTGCTCGATTTGGCATCGCCGTGGGCGATCACTTCCAACGCTTCCGCTGCACCACGGCGCAGGCTGTGCACGCTTTCGATATCGCCACGGCGCACGTGGGTCAGCAATGTGCCGATGGTGGCCAACTGTGGGCTGATGGCGATGTCGATCTCGCCGCCCTGCACCAGGTCGACATAGGCCGGGTTGTTGATGATGGTCATCACCTTGCGCGCGCCCAGGCGCTTGGCCAGCAGCGACGACATGATGTTGGCCTCGTCGTCGTTGGTCAGGGCGAGGAAGATGTCGGCGTCGTTGATGTTCTCTTCCACCAGCAGGTCGCGATCCGAGGCGCTGCCTTGCAGCACGATGGTGCTGTCGAGGTTCTCCGACAGGTAGCGGCAGCGTGCCGGGTTCATCTCGATGATCTTCACCTGATAGCGGCTTTCGATGGCCTCGGCCAGGCGTTCGCCGATGTTGCCGCCACCGGCGATCACCACGCGCTTGTAGCTGTCCTCGAGACGACGCATCTCGCTCATCACCGCACGGATATGCGCCTTGGCGGCGATGAAGAACACCTCGTCATCGGCCTCGATGACGGTGTCGCCCTTGGGCATGATCGGCCGGTTGCGGCGGAAGATGGCCGCCACGCGCGTGTCGACGTTGGGCATGTGCTGGCGCAACTGGCGCAGTTGCTGACCCACCAGCGGGCCGCCGTAGTAGGCCTTGACCGCCACCAGCTGCGCCTTGCCTTCGGCGAAATCGATCACCTGCAGGGCGCCGGGGTATTCGATCAGGCGCTTGATGTAGTTGGTCACCACCTGCTCGGGGCTGATCAGCACGTCGACCGGAATCGCTTCGTTGTCGAACAGCGCCTCGCGGGTCAGATAGGCCGCCTCGCGCACCCGGGCGATTTTGGTTGGTGTGTGGAACAGGGTGTAGGCCACCTGACAGGCCATCATGTTGACTTCGTCGCTGTTGGTCACCGCCACCAGCATGTCGGCATCGTCAGCGCCGGCCTGGCGCAGAACGGTGGGGAAGGAGCCCTTGCCCTGTACGGTGCGGATGTCCAGGCGGTCGCCGAGGTCGCGCAGGCGGTCGCCATCGGTGTCGACCACGGTGATGTCGTTGGCCTCGCTGGCGAGGTGTTCCGCCAGGGTGCCGCCCACTTGGCCGGCGCCGAGAATGATGATTTTCACTGATCGCTCCGTTAGCTGTGGCTGGTCACAGCGGTCTTTATCAGCTTGGCATAGTAGAAGCCGTCGTGGCCTTCCAGTTGTGGCAGCAGTTGGCGACCGTGCTCCGGCTGCAGGCCGAAGTCGCCGGCAATGGCGAGCTCCTGCGCATCGGCGGTGCGGGCCAGGAACGCGGCGATGGTCTCGCTGTTTTCCGTTGGCAGCACCGAGCAGGTGGCGTAGAGCAGGATGCCGCCGGGCGCCAGTGTCGGCCACAGGGCATCGAGCAGCTCGCCTTGCAGCTGGGCCAGTGCCGGGATGTCCTCGGGCTTGCGGGTCAGCTTGATGTCCGGGTGACGGCGGATCACGCCGGTGGCCGAACAGGGCGCGTCTAGCAGGATGCGCTGGAACGGCTGGCCGTCCCACCAGGCGCCGGTATCGCGGCCGTCGGCGGCGATCAGCGTGGCGTCGAGGTGCAGGCGCTCGAGGTTCTCGCGCACGCGCGTCAGGCGCTTGGCTTCCAGATCCACGGCGACCACTTCGCTCAGCTCCGGCTCGGCTTCCAGCAGGTGACAGGTCTTGCCGCCTGGTGCGGCGCAGGCGTCCAGCACGCGCTGGCCGGGCGCCAGCTCCAGCAGGTCGGCGGCCAGTTGCGCGGCTTCGTCCTGCACGCTGACGCGGCCGTCCCTGAAACCTGGCAGTGCGGTCACATCGCAGGGCTGCAGCAGGCGCACGCCGTCGCGGCTGAAGGTGCAGGGTTCGGCTTCGATGCCAGCGCTGCGCAGCTCAATGAGATAGGCATCGCGTGAACCGTGGCGGCGATTGACCCGCAGGATCAGCGGCGGGTGCGCGTTGTTGGCGGCGCAGATGGCCTGCCAGTCTTCCGGCCAATGCGCCTTGAGCGCCTTTTGCAGCCAGCGCGGGTGAGCGCTATGCAGCACCGGGTCACGATCGAGTTCGGCAAACAGGGCTTCGTGCTCACGCTGGGCGCGGCGTAGCACGGCATTGAGCAGGCCCTTGGCCCAGGGTTTTTTCAGCGCGCCGGCGCAGCCGACGGTCTCGCCGATGGCGGCGTGTTCGGGGATGCGGCTGTGCAGCAGTTGGTAGAGACCGATCAGCAGCAGCGCTTCCACGTCTTTGTCGGCGGCCTTGAAGGGTTTTTCCAGCAGTTTTTCGGCCAGCAGTTGCAGGCGCGGCTGCCAGCGAGCCGCGCCGAATGCCAGGTCCTGCGCCAGGGCGCGGTCGTGGTGTTCGACCTTGTCCAGCTGCGGCGGCAGGCTGCTGCCCAGCGAGGCCTTGCCGGACAGCACGGCGGTCAGGGCGCGCGCGGCTGCCAGACGTGGGTTCATTGACCGAGTACCAGGCCGACGGCGAACTGGTCGCGGCGGCTGTTATAGAGGTCGGCGAACGCCAGTGGCTTGCCGCCAGGCAACTGCAGGCGGGTCAGGCGCAGCGCGCCATCGCCGCAGGCCACGGTCAGGCCGCTCTTGTCAGCCGCGAGAATGGTGCCTGGGGTTCCCTTGCCCTCCCCGATTTCGGCTGCATGCACTTTCAAGGCATCGCCGTTCAGCATGGTGTGGCAGATCGGCCAGGGATGGAAGGCGCGCACCAGGCGCTCCAGCTCGACGGCCGGGCGGCTGAAGTCGAGTCGCGCCTCGTCCTTGTTGAGCTTGTGCGCGTAGTTGGCCAGGGCATCATCCTGTACCTCACCCTTCAGTGTGCCGGCCGCCAGGCCGTCGATGGCCTGTAGCACCGCCTGTGGGCCGAGCTGGGCGAGGCGATCATGCAGCGAGCCGCCCGTATCGCTGGCGCTGATTGGGGTGCTGACCTTGAGCAGCATCGGCCCGGTGTCCAGGCCAGCCTCCATCTGCATAACGGTAACGCCGCTCTCGGCGTCGCCGGCCTGCACCGCGCGCTGGATCGGCGCGGCGCCGCGCCAGCGTGGCAGCAGCGAGGCGTGGCTGTTGATGCAACCCAGACGCGGGGTGTCGAGCACCGCCTGTGGCAGGATCAGGCCGTATGCGACCACCACCATCAGATCCGGCTTGAGCGCCGCCAGCTCGGCCTGGGCCTCTTCATTGCGCAGGCTGGCCGGTTGGTAGACGGCAATGCCGTGCTCCAGGGCAAGCTGCTTGACCGGGCTCGGCATCAGCTTCTGGCCACGGCCGGCCGGGCGATCCGGCTGGGTGTAGACCGCGACTATTTCATGCTGGCCTGCCAGCAGGGCCTTGAGGTGCTCGGCGGCAAATTCCGGGGTGCCGGCAAAGACGATACGCATAGGGCAGTCACCAAAGAAAAAGGCTTGCCGTGGCAAGCCTTTCGGGTAATCGGAAGTCAGGCGCGTTGACGATGCTGTTTTTCCAGCTTCTTCTTGATGCGGTCGCGCTTGAGGTTGGACAGGTAGTCGACGAACAGCTTGCCGTTGAGGTGATCGCACTCGTGCTGAATGCACACGGCGAGCAGGCCTTCGGCGATCAGTTCGTAGGGCTGGCCATCGCGGTCCAGCGCCTTGATCTTGACCTTCTGCGGGCGGTCGACGTTCTCGTAGAAGCCAGGCACCGACAGGCAGCCTTCCTGATACTGGTCCATCTCGTCGGTCAGTGACTCGAACTCGGGGTTGATGAACACCCGCGGCTCGGACTTGTCCTCGGACAGGTCCATGACCACCACGCGCTTGTGCACGTTGACCTGCGTCGCGGCCAGGCCGATACCCGGAGCGTCATACATGGTCTCGAACATGTCGTCGACCAGTTGACGGATGGAGTCATCCACGACGTCCACCGGTTTGGCGATGGTACGCAGGCGTGGATCAGGAAATTCAAGGATATTCAGGATCGCCATATGCGTTTGTGATGCACTTGTGGAATAAAGTCAAAATCCGCTGCTAAGATGATGAACAGCATTGAAAAACGGCTTCACGCCGCGTATTCAGCGGGTTTGGCACGCGGCGCTAGGGCGCTTCACGTGAAGGCACATAATAAAGGGATTCACCGTATGAGGAAATCACTACTCGCCCTGCTCTTTGCAGCTGGCGGACTGGCCCTGACCAGCTTGGCTCAGGCCGAAGTGCAACTCAAGGACGGTCACCCGGACCGCTACACTGTGGTCAGGGGCGATACTCTCTGGGACATTTCCGGCAAATTCCTGCGCCAGCCGTGGAAATGGCCGGAGATCTGGCACGCCAACCCGCAGGTCGCCAACCCGCACCTGATCTATCCCGGCGATACGCTCAATCTGGTCTACGTTGACGGTCAGCCGCGCCTGATGCTCAACCGCGGCGAGTCACGCGGCACCATCAAGCTGTCGCCGCAGGTGCGCAGCACGCCGATGGCCGAAGCGATTCCGACCATCCCGCTGGAGGCGATCAACAGCTTCCTGCTGAGCAACCGCATCGTCGATACTCCGGAAGAATTCAACGGCAAGCCTTACGTCGTCGCCGGTAACGCCGAGCGCGTGGTCAGCGGCGCTGGTGATCGCGTCTACGCCCGTGGCCAGTTCGACGAACAGAACCCGATCTATGGCATCTTCCGCCAGGGCAAGACCTATGTGGATCCAGACACCGAGGAGTTTCTCGGCATCAACGCCGATGACATTGGTACCGGTGAGATCGTAGCTGAGGAAGGTGATGTCGGTACCCTGGTGCTGAGCCGTTCGACTCAGGAAGTGCGCCTGGGAGATCGCCTGTTCCCTACCGAGGAGCGTGCGATCAACTCCACTTTCATGCCCAGTGAGCCTACCAGTGAAATCAACGGCCTGATCCTCGATGTGCCGCGTGGTGTGACCCAGATCGGTCAGTTCGACGTGGTCACTTTGAACAAGGGTGGCCGTGATGGCCTGGAAATCGGCAACGTACTTGCGATCTACAAGACCGGCGAGACCGTACGCGACCGCGTTACCGGCGAAAGCGTGAAAATTCCGGACGAGCGCTCTGGCTTGCTGATGGTGTTCCGCACCTATGACAAGCTCAGCTACGGCCTGGTACTGCAGGCCAGCCGCCAACTGGCGGTGATGGATAAGGTCCGCAACCCGTAATACCCAACGAGCCCCGCACTAGCGGGGCTCGTGCTTTCAGGCCGCCAGGATGGCGGTGCAACTGTTCAGGGAAGAGTCGCCATGCCTGCATCCTCCTCGCTTTCCCCCGCCGTTTCTCCTGCCGAACTCGAAGCACGCTTGCGTCTGCATCTGCTGCCAGAGGTGGGGCCGCGACGCTTTCGCAAACTTCTGAGCGCTTTCGATAGCGCCTCGGCTGCACTCAGTGCGCCGGCCAGTGCCTGGCGTGCACTGGGGTTGCCGGCTGCCTGCGCCGAGCCTCGCCGCAGTGCGGACATCCGCGAGCGAGCGGCTGCCGCCCTGCACTGGCTGGATGAGCCTGGTCAGCATGTGGTGATGTGGGACGATCCAGGCTACCCAGCTCTGCTCGGCGAGCTGGCGGATGCGCCGCCGCTGTTGTTCGTGGCGGGCGAGCCGAGCGTGCTGGAGGCACCGCAACTGGCCATGGTCGGCAGTCGGCGCGCCTCGCGGCCCGGCCTGGATAACGCACGGGCCTTTGCCCGCAGCCTGGCGGGCGGTGGTTTCGTCATTACCAGCGGTCTGGCATTGGGGATCGATGGCGCCGCGCATCAGGGGGCGCTGGAAGGGGGCGGTAAAACGGTGGCCGTGCTGGGCACCGGCTTGCAGTGCCTGTATCCGCAGCGGCATGTGGGGCTGGCGGCGCAGATCATCGAGCACGGCGGTGCGCTGGTCTCCGAGCTGCCGCTGGACTGTCCGCCACAGGCGAGCAATTTTCCGAGGCGCAACAGGATCATCAGCGGGCTTTCGCTGGGTGTACTGGTTGTCGAGGCCAGCCCTTCGAGTGGCTCGCTGATCACTGCACGCCTGGCCGCCGAGCAGGGGCGGGAGGTCTATGCCATTCCCGGCTCGATCCATCACCCTGGCGCGCGTGGCTGCCATCAGCTGATTCGTGATGGCGCCACTCTGGTGGAAAGCATCGAACACATCCTCGAAGCTCTGCGTGGCTGGCAGGCGCCGGCCGTCGAATCCACATCGGCGTCGCTGGCTAGCGCCGAGCACCCGTTGTTGGCTTTGCTGCATGCCGCGCCGCACAGCACCGAGGCGCTGGTGCAGGCGATCGGCTGGCCGTTGTCACAGGTGCTGGCGGCTTTGACCGAGTTGGAGCTCGATGGCCTGGTGTGCAACGAGGCAGGACGTTGGTTGGCGCGCAGACCTTAAGTGCCGTGGCAGGCGACGATTGGCTTGGATAGACTGCCGCCCATTGATTCCGTGGGAGACAGTCGATGGCCAGCAACTGGCAGATACAGCAAACGGCGCGAGTGGTGCGTGAAGGTGGCGTGATCGCCTATCCGACCGAGGCGGTCTGGGGCCTTGGCTGCGATCCCTGGAACGAAGAGGCGGTGTATCGTCTTTTGGCGCTCAAGGAGCGGCCGATGCACAAGGGACTGATTCTGGTTGCCGATGACATCGAACAGTTCGACTTCCTGCTCGATGATCTGCCAGAGGTCTGGCAGGAGCGCCTGGCCGGCACCTGGCCTGGCCCGAATACCTGGCTGGTGCCGCATCAGAATCGCCTGCCCGAGTGGGTCACGGGCCAGCACGACAGCGTTGCCCTGCGCGTCAGTGACCATCCGCTGGTTCGCGCGCTGTGCCGCTACACCGGCCCGCTGATTTCCACCTCGGCCAATCCGGCGGGGCGCCCTTCGGCGCGTTCGCGCCTGCGCGTCGAGCAGTACTTCCCGGGCGAACTGGACAAGGTCCTTGGTGGCGCGCTTGGCGGACGCAAGAACCCCAGCCTGATTCGTGACCTGCGCACGGGCGATGTGATTCGTCCGTCCTGACGGGCCAATGCTCGCGGCTAAAGCCCCTCCCACGATTGTGGCGGCTGTGGGATGGGCTTTAGCCGCGACTGTTTTACGGCATCAAAATGGTCGAGCCGGTGGTTTGCCGCGAGCTCAGTGCATCCTGTGCGGCGGCGGCGTCCTTCAGCGCGTAGCGGTTGCTGATTTCCACCTGCAGCTTGCCGCTGGCGATCATGCCGAACAGCTCGTCGGCCATGGCCTGCAGGCGCTGGGCGCTGGTGGCGTAGCCGGCCAGGGTCGGGCGGGTGACGTACAGCGAGCCCTTCTGCGCCAGGATGCCCAGGTTGACGCCGGTCACCGCGCCCGAGGCATTGCCGAAGCTGACCAGCAGGCCACGTGGCGCCACGCAGTCCAGCGAGGTTTCCCAGGTATCCTTGCCGACGCCGTCATAGACCACCGGGCACTTGGCGCCGTCGGTCAGTTCCAGTACGCGCTGCACGACGTTCTCATGGCTGTAGTCGATGGTCGCCCAGGCACCCTGCTCCTTGGCCCGAGCTGCTTTCTCGGCAGAACTGACAGTGCCGATAAGGTTCACGCCCAGCGCCTTGGCCCACTGGCAGGCGAAGGAGCCGACACCGCCGGCCGCAGCGTGGAACAGGATGGTTTCGCCGCCCTTTAGCTCGTAGGTCTGGCGCAACAGGTACTGCACGGTCAGGCCCTTGAGCATCACCGCTGCGGCTTGCTCGAAGCTGATGTTGTCCGGCAGTTTCACCAGTTTGTCGGCGGGCAGCACGTGCAGCTCACTGTAGGCGCCGAGCGGACCGGTGGCGTAGGCGACGCGGTCACCGATCTTGAGGCCTTCTACCTCGCTGCCAATCGCCTCGACCACACCGGCACCTTCGGTGCCCAGGCTCGAAGGCAGCGCGGGTGGCTGATACAGGCCGCTGCGGAAGTAGGTGTCGATGAAGTTCAGGCCGATGGCCCGGTTGGCCACGCGAACCTCGCGCGGGCCTGGTGCTGCCGGCTGGTAGTCGCGATATTCCAGCACGTCGCTGCCGCCGTGCTGGCTGAACTGAATACGCTTGGCCATCTCGGATTCCTTGTCTGACTGGAGCCGCTGCAAGCGGCGAAAGAGCCTATCCAATCGTCCTGATTGACCGACGTCAACTGCGGATGTGCCTGGGTGAATGCTATGCTGCCCGCCGATTTCGACCTGCTCTCTGTTCAAGGTGCCGCCGTGACTGACCGTACCGAGGCCGTGAAGGCCTACCTGCTCGACCTGCAAGACCGCATCTGCTCCGCCCTGCAAGCCGAAGACGGCCAGGCCGTGTTCGCCGAGGACTCTTGGCAGCGTCCGGCCGGTGGTGGCGGGCGCACGCGGGTGATCGAGAACGGCGCGTTGATCGAAAAAGGCGGGGTGAATTTCTCCCACGTGTTCGGCGACAGCCTGCCGCCCTCGGCCAGTGCCCATCGCCCCGAACTGGCCGGGCGCGGCTTCCAGGCCCTCGGCGTGTCGCTGGTCATTCACCCGGAAAACCCTTACGTGCCCACCTCGCACGCCAATGTGCGCTTCTTCAGCGCCGAGAAGGAAGGCGAGGAGCCCGTCTGGTGGTTCGGCGGCGGTTTCGACCTCACGCCCTACTACGCCAATGAAGAAGACTGCGTGCACTGGCACCAGGTCGCGCATGACGCCTGTGCGCCGTTCGGTGCCGAGGTTTATCCGAAGTTCAAGGCCTGGTGCGACCGCTACTTCCACCTGAAGCACCGCGGCGAGCCGCGTGGTATCGGCGGGCTGTTCTTCGATGACCTCAACGAGTGGGACTTCGATACCAGCTTCGCTTTCATGCGTGCCATTGGCGATGCCTACATCCAGGCCTACCTGCCCATCGTCCAGCGCCGCAAGCTGACGCCTTTCGGTGAACGCGAGCGCGAGTTCCAGGCCTTCCGTCGCGGTCGCTACGTGGAGTTCAACCTGGTGTTCGACCGTGGCACCCTGTTCGGCCTGCAGTCGGGCGGGCGCACCGAGTCGATCCTCATGTCGCTGCCACCGCACGTGCGCTGGGGCTACGACTGGAAGCCGGAGCCGGGCAGCGAGGAAGCGCGCCTGACCGAGTACTTCCTCACCGATCGCGACTGGCTGCAGAAGGCGTCGTGATCCTGTAGCCCGGATGCAATCCGGGACCGTTCATAGGCTGCCCCGGATTTCATCCGGGCTACGAACTGGCAACATTTCCCCGTTGGAGCCCACTTGCGGGCGATCTGGCCCCAGAGCGAATCGCCAGCCAGCTGGCTCCTACACAAACAGGATTTCCCATGGACCGCTACTGCGTCTTCGGCAACCCCATAGGCCACAGCAAATCGCCGTTGATCCATCGTCTGTTCGCCGAGCAGACCGGCCAGACGCTGACGTATGACGCGCGCCTGGCGCCGCTGGATGACTTCGTCGGCGATGCCCGCGCCTTCTTCGCCGAAGGCCAAGGTGGCAACGTCACCGTACCGTTCAAGGAAGAGGCCTTTCGCCTGGCCGACGAGCTCACCGAGCGTGCGCGCCGCGCTGGCGCGGTGAACACCCTGAAGAAGCTGGCAGACGGTCGTCTGCTCGGCGACAACACCGATGGCGCAGGTCTGACCCGTGACCTGCAGGACAACGCCGGTTTCAGCCTGGCCGGTAAGCGCATCCTCGTGCTTGGCGCCGGTGGCGCCGTGCGCGGTGTGCTCGAACCCTTCCTGGCGCAGAAACCGGCCGTGCTGGTGATCGCCAACCGTACCGTGGCCAAGGCCGAACAGTTGGTGCGCGAGTTCGCCGATCTCGGCCCACTGGTCGCCGCCGGCTTCGACTGGATCGATGCGCCGGTGGACCTGATCGTCAACGGTACTTCGGCCAGCCTCGGCGGTGAGCTGCCAGCGATTGCGCCAAGCCTGATCCAGCCCGGTCATACGGTCTGCTACGACATGATGTACGGCCGCGAGGCGACCGCCTTCAACCGCTGGGCTGCCGAACAGGGCGCGACGCGTTGTCTCGATGGCCTGGGCATGCTGGTCGAGCAGGCTGCCGAGGCTTTCGAGCTATGGCGTGGCGTGCGCCCGGATACCGCGCCGGTGCTGGCCGAACTGCGCCGCCAGCTGGCGGGCTGAACTTCCCGAAGTTCGTGCAGAGCGCCGCTGCGTAGATACCGATGACCCCGCAAGTTCCTACGCGCTGTCAGGTCGTTCGTGTATTGCGCCGCTAACCCACCCTACGAGTTCGAGGCCGCTCACTCAATCCTCGAACAACACCGGGCAGCGCTCGGCGCCTTCGAGCTTGAGGATTTCCTCCACCACTTGTGGCCGCGCCTGACGCAGCACCAGGCTGCGTTTCAGCGCCTGCAGGCGACGCGCCTCCTGGTGCAGCATCTCCACCCCGGCATAGTCGATGAAGTTGATGTGCCGCGCGTCGATCACCAGGCGTTGCCCGCGGCTGCGTTGCAGCAATTGCTGGATGTACTGGCAGGCGCCGAAGAAGATCGAGCCCTCGATGCGCAACACCTCGTCGTCGCCGTCCTGCCACAGGCGCACGCGCGGCTGCGAGGTGCGCTTGAGGTAGAAGAACAGTGAGGCCAGCACACCGGCGTAGATCGCGGTCTGCAGCTCCAGCACCAGGGTCGCGGTGAAAGTCAGCAGCATCACCATGAACTCGGCGCGACTGACCCGGCGCAGTGCGCGGATCGCAGGCAGATCCACCAGTCCCCAGCAGATCAGCAGGATGCCGGCCGCCATCACTGGCAGTGGGATATGCGTCAGCAGCGCTGCGCCGAACACCGCGAACAGCGCCACCAGCAGCGCCGAGAACACTCCGGCCAACGGTGTACGCGCGCCGGCCTGCAGGTTCAGCGCCGAGCGGGTGAAGGAGCCGGCCGACAGTGAGGCGGAGAACCACGGCCCGAGCATGTTCGACAGCCCCTGCGCGCGAACTTCCTGGTTGGCATCGAGGAACTGGTGCGACTTCACCGCCAGCGCACGGGCGATGGACAGGCTGGTGACCAGCCCGAGCATGCCGCAGGCCACGGCTGCCGGCAGCAGGCGCAGCACATCGTCGAGGTCGAAACTCAGCATCGTCAATGGTGGCAGGCCGCCGGCGAATGGTGCGACCAGAGCAATGTCAGCGATGAAACGCGCAGGTAGCAACCAGGCCAGCAGGCTGCCACAGACCAGGCCGATCAGCAGCGCAGGCGCCTTTGGCCAGAGCTTGCGCACGGCTACGCTGAGCAGCAGGGTGAAGGCCGCCAGCGCCAGGCTCGGCCAGTGTGCCTCGGGCAGGTGTTGGCCGATCTGCAGCAGACTGGCCAGCGCCGTGGGCTGGCTGGTGACCTCGACGCCGAGCAGATTGGGCATCTGCCCGATGGCGATCACCAGGGCCGCGCCGAGGGTGAAGCCGAGCACCACTGACTGCGAGACGAAGTTCACCAGTGCGCCGAAGCGCAGCAGACCGAGCAGCCACTGGAACAGCCCGGCGAGAAAGGTCAGCAGCAGGATCAGGGCGATGAATTCGTCGCTGCCGATGCGCGCCATGGGGCTGACGCTGGTGAACAGGACGATGGAGATCGCGGCGGTCGGTCCGCAGATCAGGTGCCAGGAGGAGCCCCACAGGCAGGCGATGATCACCGGCACGATGGCGGCGTACAGGCCGTATTCGGCCGGTAGCCCGGCAATCAGCGCGTAGGCCAACGATTGCGGCAGAGCCAGGATTGCACCGGTCAGGCCCACCAGCAGGTCATTGCCGAGGGTCTTGCGGCTGGTGCCAGGCAACCAGCGGAGAAACGGCAGCAGGGTCTGTCGGTCAGGTAGGTGCATGATTCGGGTCGAGGGTGGGCCGCAGGCGACTCCACCCTACTCACTTGCCGCGGTTAATTCAAAGCCGCGCCTTCACAGCGGCCAGACCATCGCCACCGTCGAGGGTCTTGACGCCCTGCAGCCAGCCATCGAGTAGCTGCGGGTTGGCCTGGAGCCAGGCCTTGATCGCGGCGTCGTTGCTGGCCTGTTTGCTCAGCACCTGATCCATGATGCTGTTCTCCATCTCCTGGGTAAAAGTCAGGTTGCTCAGCAGCTTGCCGACGTTGGGGCACTGCGCGGCGTAGCCCTTGCGCGCCAGGGTGTTGACCTGGCCGCTGTCGCCGAAGTACTTCTCGCCGCCTTTCAGGTATTTCATGTCGTGCTGCACGTTCATCGGGTGCGGCGTCCAGCCGAGGAAGACCACGAACTGATCGCGTTTCACCGCGCGGCCGACCTGCACCAGCATCGCCTGTTCGCTGGACTCCACCAGCGTCCAGTCGCCCAGGCCGAATTCGTCGGCGGCGATCATCTGCTTGATCGACTCGTTGGCGGGTGAGCCGGAGGCGATGCCATAGAGCTTCTTGCCGAACTTGTCGGCGTGCTTGTCCAGGTCGGCGAAGGTCTTCACCCCGGCATCAAAGGCATAGGTCGGTACGGCCAGGGTGTACTCGGTGCCTTCGAGGTTTTGCGCCAGCTTGTCCACCTCGCCGCTGGCGACGAACTTGTCATAGTTGCTCTGCTGCGCCGGCATCCAGTTGCCGAGGAACACGTCGACCTGGCCCTTCTGCAGGCCGGCGAAGATGATCGGCACGGCCAGGGTCTGGGTTTGCGGCTTGTAGCCCAGGCCGTCGAGCAGGAAGCTGGCGATGCCGTTGGTCACGGCGATGTCGCTCCAGCCCGGATCACCGAGCTTGACCGTGGCACAGGCTGCGTCCTCAGCCCAGACGTTGCCGGCGCTGGTGAGCGCAGTGGCGAGTAACAGCACGCTGAATCGGTTCATGGCGTCTCTCCTTTTTTCTTCTGTGTTGGGCACCTCTAAAAACGTAGGCGAGGCAGCCAGCGCAATACCGATGGCGGCCCCGCAAAAACAGGCGAAAAGCACAGTTTACGAGCTGTAAATGAGCATTTGACCGGGCTGGCGTTCCAGCCTGTTTTTAACGCAGTGATGGCAACGCAGGTAGTTTTTAGAGGTGTCCTTTTGGGGGCGGCAGTCGGTAAAGGTTCATACCTGTGGAAAACGGGCGCGGCGTTCCAGGTCGTCGAGATCGATATGGTTGCGCATGTACTGTTGGCTGGCGTCGACCCAGGGCTGATGATCCCAGCTGGTCAGCGTGCCCTGGCTCAGGGCCTCGGCCACCAGACGGCGGCGGCGCTGGCTGGCCAGGGTGGCGGCGTGAATGGCCGGAATATCCCAGCGTTCGCGGGCCTCGGCCAGGAAGCCGGCGAGGATACCCCTGTGCTCGCTGCACTCGGCCAGGTTCTGACGCTCGAGCGGGTCATTGTCCAGGTTGAATAGCAGCAGTGGGTCCTGCTCGGAATAGACGAACTTCCAGGGGCCGCGGCGAATCATCATCAGCGGGCTGACAGTGCCTTCGGCCATGTATTCGCCGAGCACTTCGTCATGACCACCCGTGCCTTGCAGGTGCGGCAGCAGGGAGTGGCCCTCCAGCTCCAGGCCCTGCTCGACCTGGCCACCGGCCAGTTCCACCAAGGTTGGCAGCAGGTCCAGGGTCGAGACGGACTGGCTGACCCGGCGTGCGGCAAAGTGCTTGGGCGCATGCACCAGCAGCGGCACGCGGGCGGACATCTCGAACCAGTGCATCTTGTACCAGAGGCCGCGCTCGCCAAGCATGTCGCCGTGGTCGCCGGAGAAGACGATCAGGGTGTCGTCGGCCAGGCCGCATTCCTCCAAGGTGTTCAGCAGCTTGCCGATGTTGTCGTCGATGTAGCTGCAGGCGCCGAAGTAGGCGCGGCGGGCGTCGCGGATCTTGTTCTCGGGCAGCGGCTTGTCCCACAGGTCGATGACCTTGAGCAGGCGCTGCGAATGCGGGTCCTGCTCGCTTTGCTCGAGGTGCTGGCGCGGCATGGGAATGTCCACGCCTTCGTAGCGATCCCAGTATTCGCGCGGGATGGTGTAGGGGTCGTGCGGGTGGGTCATCGACACGGTCAGGCAGAACGGTTGATCCGGGGTCATGCGCACATGGTCGTAGAGGTACTGGCGTGCCTTGAATACCACCTCCTCGTCGAAGTCCAGCTGGTTGCTGCGCACGCAGGGGCCGGCCTGCAGCACCGAAGACATGTTGTGGTACCAGCTGGCGCGTACGTCCGGCTCGTCCCAGTTCACTGCCCAGCCGTAGTCGGCCGGGTAGATGTCGCTGGTCAGGCGCTCTTCGTAGCCGTGCAACTGGTCCGGGCCGCAGAAGTGCATCTTGCCCGACAGCGCGGTGCGGTAGCCGAGGCGGCGCAGGTAGTGGGCGTAGGTCGGCACATCAGCGGGAAAGTCAGCGGCGTTATCGAAGGCGCCGATCTTCGACGGCAGCCGCCCGCTGACCAGAGTGAAGCGCGACGGCGCACAGAGCGGGCTGTTGCAGTAGGCCGAGTCGAACACCACGGCCTGCTCGGCCAGCTTCATCAGGTTGGGCATCTGCACCGGCGAGGCGGCATCGTGCAGCGGCAGGATCGGCGCGGCCATCTGGTCGGCCATGATGAAGAGGATGTTCGGGCGCTTCATGGTGGCGGGTATTCCATACTGTTGGTTTATGCGACAGTGCGGGCACCATGATTCCGGTAGAACGGCGGCAGGGTAAACCCGGCTGCGAAACATGCCTCGGATAAGCAGAGCTTATGTTTAAAGCCATCGATGGACTATCGCTCGACGCACTGCGGGTGTTCGAGTCGGCGGCGCGCCAGCTCAGTTTCACCGCCGCCGCCAGCGAACTGGGCAGCAGCCAGCCGGCGATCAGTCAGCAGATCAAGCGTCTGGAGCAGCAACTGGCCACGCGCCTGTTCGACCGCGTCTACCGAGGCATCGTGTTGACCGAGGCCGGCGAGCTGTTGCTGGCCCATGTGCAGGAAGGGCTGGCGAGCCTCGATGCGGGGCTCGTCGCCGTCACCGCGCGCCAGCAGCATGAAGTGCTGCAGGTGGCCACCGACTTCGCCTTCGCCGCCTACTGGCTGATGCCACGTTTGCAGCGCTTCAACAGGCTGTACCCGGAGGTGGACGTCAGCCTGATCACCAGCGAGCGCGACCCGGCCACGGTGCCGAGCGACATCGACGTGGCGATCCGCTTCGGTGATGGCCGCTTCAAGCATGGCGAGGCGCACCTGCTGTTTCGCGAGGAGGTATTCCCGGTGTGCAGTCCGCGTCTGCTCGGCGAGCTTCAGCCGCCGCTGCCGGTCGCAGTGCTGGCTGAACTACCGTTGCTGCACCTGCGTCCCGAGCACCGTTCGCGCTGGTTCGACTGGGATGGCCTGTTTCGCGCGCTGGGCATCGCCAGCCTGCCAACGCCCGGCGCTTTGCGTTTCGACAACTACACCCTGCTGATCCAGGCGGCGATTGCCGGGCAGGGCGTGGCCATCGGCTGGCGCCATCTGGTCGATGAACTTCTGGCTCAGGGGCTGCTCTGTCGTCTGGGTGAGGCCCAGGTGCATTCGGCGTTGGGCTATTACCTGGTGCTGCCCGAGCGCAAGCGTCGCCAGCGCCTTACCGCGCGTTTCGTCGACTGGTTGCAGGCCGAGCTGGATTCGCCAGCAGCAACCGTTTGACCGGGCCATACTGCAATAGCCAAGCGTGATCCCTATACTGGTCGCCGCCGCTCTGGTCAGTCGTTTTCCAAGTCTGCCAGCGGCTCCCACACTCCAACCGGTGAAGTAAACCGTGAAACTCCATCATTCGATTTTGGGCCTGCTGCTGTGCGGCAGCCTTGTTGTTTCGAACCTCCAGGCCGCGCCCGCCCAGCCCAAGCAGGAGCTGGCCGCCGGTAGTGCATTGCTGATCGATCTGAAAACTGGCCAGGAGCTCTATTCCAGCAACCCGGACCTGCGTCTGCCGGTCGCTTCGGTCACCAAGCTGATGACCGCCATGGTGGTGCTGGATGCCAAGCTGCCGCTGGACCAGGTTTTGCCGATCAACATCCGCGACACCCAGGAAATGCAGGGCGTGTTCTCCCGTGTGCGTATCGGCAGCGAAATCACTCGTCGCGAGATGCTGCACCTGGCGCTGATGTCCTCGGAGAACCGCGCCGCCGCCAGCCTCGCGCACCATTACCCAGGCGGCCACTCGGCCTTCATCGCGGCGATGAACGCCAAGGCCAAGGCGCTGGGTATGCACAACAGCCATTTTGTAGAACCTACCGGCCTGTCCGAGCTGAACGTCGCCACCGCCCGCGACCTGGCGCTGATGGTCAAGGCGGCCAACCAGTACCCGCTGATCCACCAGTTCAGCACCGACTCCGAAGCGACCGTGGCCTTCCGCAAGCCCAACTACACCCTCGGCTTTCGCAACACCAACGCGCTGGTGCGCAAGCCTGACTGGAACATCAACCTGAGCAAGACCGGCTTCACCAATGCTGCCGGTCGCTGCCTGGTGATGGCCACCACCATCGCCAATCGCCCGGTGGCCTTCGTGGTACTCGGCGCCTTCGGCAAGTACACCCACATGGCCGACGCCAACCGCCTCAAGCGCTGGATGGAAACCGGCAAGGTCACCCCGGTACCGGCTGCGGCGCTCAGCTACAAGCAGCAGAAACTGGCCGAGTGGAGCCTGCAAGCCAAGCAGTGATGCAGCGGTGACAGAAAGGGCGACTCGTTGAGTCGCCCTTTTTCGTTGTGCTGTCGTGTAGCCCGGATGCAATCCGGGGCCTTTCAACTGTTTCCCCGGATTGCATCCGGGCTACGGTCGATTTTTCTCGGTCGTGGAGCGTCAGATCGGACAGCCCAGCCGCTCGCTGAGAAAATCGAGAAAGCAGGTGATGCGCGACACCAGCGCGGTGTTGCGGTAATACACCGCGTTGATCGGCTGGCGCACCTCCACGCGTTGCTCGGCCAGCACCTCCACCAGCGCGCCGCTGGCGCGAGCGCCGTCGGTCATGAAGTCCGACAGGCACACCAGGCCTTCGCCAGTCAGAGCCAGTTCGAGAATGGTGTCGCCGCTGGAGGCGCGCAGGCTCGGAGTGATGCGCCAGCGCTCGCCGAGGGCGTGGCGTAGCGGCCATTCGTTGAGGCTGTCCGGCTCGGTGAAACCGATCAGGCTATGACCGGCCAGATCCTCGGTACGCGTCGGCGTGCCATGTCGGTGCAGGTACTCGGGGCTGGCCAGCACGCGACGGAGGCTGTGGCACAGCGGCCTGGCATGCAAGCTGGAGTCCTGCAGGTTGCCGATGCGGATGGCCAGGTCGGTGCGGCGTTCCAGCAAATCGATGATACGGTCGTCGCTGTTCAGTTCCAGCTCGATCTGCGGGTAAAGCGTGCGAAACTCGCCGATCAGCGGCACGATCACGTGCAGCATGAAGGGCGAGGCGGTGTTGATTCGCAGGCGCCCGGCTGGTGCCTGGCGGCGCAGGGTCATCTGCTCTTCCGCGTCCTCGACACTGGCGAGGATGCGTCGCGCCTGGGCCAGGAACAACTCGCCCTCCTCGGTCAATTCCAGGCGCCGCGTGGTGCGGCGCAGCAAGGTGACGGCAAGCTTTTCCTCCAGCCGACTGAGGGCACGGCTGACGCCGGATGCAGTTTGCTCGAGCTGCTCGGCGGCGGCGCTGATCGAGCGGCAGTCGACCACGCTGACGAAGGCGAGCATTTCTTCCAGGCTGATCTTCATTGTTGAGCTTCAGTCAAAGGCTTTGCTGGCTTGGCGGAGTTTTCCGCATGAGTCTGGCGCGGATACTGCTCGCCAGCAAGTCTGCCTGCTGCTCGCCCTTTGCCTTGGGCCTGCAACTTTTACCCACTGAGTCAGGCCGAACCATTCAGTCCCAGCGTCGGTCTGCTGATCGGCCGTCCATCTTCACCATCGCTCATTTACGCCAGGCCATCGAGGCAGTGGGGAAGGATGAGATCGCCACCAACCAGGTGGAAAAGCATCCGCTGCTGCAGAACCGCAAGCTGGTGGACTTCGCCCGGCAGCAGGGGATCCCTCTCACCGCCTACATGCCGCTGGCCTACGGCAAGGTGCTGGCCGAGCCGGATATCCAGCGCATCCCGCTGCCCATGGCACCAGCCCGGCGCAGGTCGCCCTGGCCTGGTCGTTGCAGCAGGGGTATGCGGTGATTCCGTCCTCGACCAAGCGCGAGAACCTGGCTGCCGCCGAACTGCGCCTAAGCGAGGCGGACATGGCCGCTATCGCCAAGCTGGATCGCGGCGAGCGTGTCGCCAACCCGGGCTTCGCGCCACGCTGGGATTGAGCCTGGCGCTGATCACGAACACCCGGCAGATCCGGGCCTGTGACGACATGACCGCTGCTGCTCAGAATCTCGCACTCAGGGTCAATTGCAGGTTGCGAGGCTCGCCATACCAGAGCTGGCTGTAGAAGCCGATCTGCTCGAGGTATTTCTTGTCGAAGACGTTGTTGAGGTTGGCGGTCGCCGTGATGTGCTCGCTGATCTGGTACCTGGCCATCAGATCGACCAGGGCGTAGCTGCCTGCGCTCACGTCCACCGGGCCGTTGGGGCTGCCGGTGTTGGCGCGGGAGATGCCGCTGCGCCAGGTCGTTCCACCGCCCAGGGTCAGGTCCCTCAGTGCACCGTCCAGGCGGTAGGTCGTGAACAGCTTGAACTGCGTGCGTGGGTGGGTGGTGTTGATCGCCTTGCCCTCGCCATTGCGGGCAATGAGGTGGGTGTAGCTGGTGGATAGGTTCCACACCTCACTCAGCGCGCCGCTCAGCTCCAGGTCGAAGCCGTCGACCACGGCTCCCTCGCCGGACTTGTAAGCCTGCTGGCTGGGGTCGGCAATCAGGAAGGTATCGGGAATGGCTTCGGCCAGGCCCTCCTGTTTGGTGCGATAGACCGACAGGGCGGCATTGAGCCGGCCTCCCAGATAGCCGGCCTTGATCCCGGCCTCGTAGCTGTCGCCGGTGACCGGGTCGAGGAAGTTGCCATCCGGCGCCCTTTGCGTCTGGTTCTTGAAGATGCTGGTGTAGCTCGTGTACAGGCTGTAGGTCTGATCGAGGTCGTAGACCAGGCCGGCATAGGGCGTGACCTCATCACTGTAGCGATAGTTGCGCTGGGTGCCGAAGTAGTTCTGTTCGATTTTCCAGGTGCTGACGCGAGCACCCAGAATCAGATGCAGCGGGTCGGCGAGCGACAGGCGTGTCACTGCGTAGCCGCCAGTCTGGCGAATATCGGTTCGGTCACCGTTGGCCCGAACGTTCGACCAGACGGGTTCGGCGATGTCGCCGTTGGTCCAGTCCAGTCTCGAGTCGGCAATCGGCGCGGTACCTGGCACCGGCAGGTACTGGTCCATCTGCAGATCGTCGTCGATGCTCATCCAGCCGAACGCGGCTTCGTGAGTGCGCCCCAGCAGCTCGAATGGTCCGCTGCTGGTCAGGTGCCAATCGTTGCGGGTGCGCTCACCGTCGTACTTGAGGAAGCTGGCGCTCATGCCGGCGTTGTCCCGGTCTGGATAACCGCCGCGGAACAGGTAGCGCATGGTGTAATCGGCCTCGGTACGACTGTAGGCCGCGCGCAGCTTCCAGTCGTTGTCCAGCTGGTGCTCGAGATCGACGAAGGCGGTGTTCGACTCGGTGCCGAAGTACGACCACTTGGTGTTGTTGGCCGTGGAGCGGCCAAAGTTGGTGCGCGATCCGTCGGCGTAGAACATTGGAACGCCGGCGCCCATGCCGTCTGTATCGTTCTTCTGGTGTTCGAGGCTCAAAGTCAGCTGCGTGCTTGGGGTCAGCTCCGCGCTGATCACGCCGTACAGCGTTTCACTGTCGTAACTCTGGTGGTCGATGAAGGTGTCGCGCTCGGAGTAGGCCGCCACCACCCGGGCAGCGATTCGACCGTCAGCGCTGAGCGGGGTGGAGATATCGATATCGCCACGGCGCTGATGCCAACGTCCGATGCCGAGCGAGCCGCCGATGGCGAACTCCGGCAATGGGCGCTTGCGTATGAAGTTGACTGCGGCCGAGGGGTTGCCGGCGCCGGTCAGCAATCCCGTCGAGCCGCGTACCACCTCGACGCGATCATAGATCGCCGAATCGATATCGGTGGCGCCGAAGTTCCAGAAGTTGTTGATCGGCGAAGCCAATCCATCGAACTGGAAGTTGTCGATGTCGAACCCGCGTGCGGAAAACGACACCCGATTGCTGTCGCTGCGGCTCATCGAGATACCCGGAGCGCTGGCGAGAACCGCCGCCGTGTCACGCAGGCCGCGATCTTCGATCTGTTGGCGGGTAACGACGCTCACCGATTGTGGCGTCTCGCGTATCGATAGCGGCAGGCCTACGGCGGTGGACATGCTGCCGGTGGTGTAGCTGCCCGTGCCCTCGGTTCCCGACTGCGGCAGCTGCTTGCCATGCACATTCATCGCCGGCAGCGTCAGGCTGGTCTCGCTCGCGCCGTTGTCATCGAAACCCCCTTGTGACGTTGCCCCGGCTGTCAGGGGTGCCATTGCGGTGGCCAGCAATGCGCTGCACATCACCGAGGCTAGCGGCGTGAGGGGGAAGATCGAACACTTCGACATTGCAGGGACCTTATGGGAATAATTTCTTCATGCGAATTATTCACATTTACTTGAGGGTCCACTTTTGCCGGATGCCAGTGTTCCTATGCTGGATGCCAGGGCGGGAACGACGGTGTTGGGGGTGATGTCCTGCTAGATCAACTCGCGGGGAGAAACACCGAAATGGTGCCGGTACGCGGTGGCGAAATTGCTGGCGTGGCGATAGCCAACATAGTGGGCGGCGTCCTGAACTCGCCAACCCTGTTCGAGGTATTGCCTGGCCAGCTCCATGCGGCGCCGGCGCAGGTAGGCCATGACGCTGACGCCATAGGCGTGCTGGAACTTCTGGCGCAGAGAGCTGGGGCTCATGCACGCCAGTTGTGCCAGCTGGTGCAGGCTGTGCTCGGCTCCAGGCTCTTGATGCAGGTAATCGCGAACCCGTTCCAGTAGGGCCCGATCACGTGGATTGAGCGAGGGGGTGTCGCGCTCATGAGTGCCAATGGCGCTCAAGCCGTGCGCCAACAGTTGCAGTGCCAGGCCCTCGTTCAAGAGCCGTTGCAGGCAGCCTTGCGACTGTTCGCAGGCCAGGGCCTGCAAACCCTGGTGCAGGCTTGCGGGGATGGTCCAGCGTTGGGTGTAGGCGCTGCGGCGTTGCAGGGTGCCGCGTAGCTGATCCGCCAGGTTCTCGTCTGCCAGGTCATCGATGTTGCCGATGGACAGGTTGAGGCCGCGCAAGTTGTGATGAGCGTGATGCCGAGCCGTCTGACCGGGCTCTTCCTGGCCGAGCAGGATGACGCCATGACCAGGCGAGAGGGTGATGACGGTGGGGCCGGCGAGCTGAGCCTGTCCCTCCAGCAGGACGATCATGGTCAGGCTGGGAGAGGTGAATGACTGAGCCTGGTAACCCTGGAAGGTTTGTACCTGAGAGCTGACCAGCGTCATGCCCAGGCTGGTTTCCTGCTCGTTGATGTAGCCCTGCATCACGCACGGATTGTCCTCGTGCTGTGCGCCAATCAGGCTGTAATGCACATGATGACGCCGGCCCAATTGGCGGAGGTCCTCTAGCGAATACCGGCATGGGGCATGTTGGGGCTGAGCCAAGAGAGGCACCTGATTGTTCAAAACGCAGATAATATCATTGCTTCTCATTTGCGTATCGGTGCTGGTCGGTGGATCTCCTGGCAGATGTCCTCTCTATTAGGGGTGCGACAGAAGGGTGTTTCGGTCTCGCTCGACCTCCCTTCGTTCAGAGCTAGCGCCCGCCAGCGATATCGATCAGCGCGCCAGTGGTATAGCTGGCCTTTTCACCGAGCAACCAGAGGATGGCTTCGGCGACTTCCTCGGCACGTCCGGCGCGGCCCAGCGGTGTCGCCTTGCCCAGGCGCTCGGCGCGATCCGGCTGGCCACCGCTGGCGTGGATCTCGGTATCGATCAGTCCCGGGCGCACGGCATTGACCCGTACGCCCTCGCCGCCCAATTCCTTGGCCAGGCCGCGGGTCAGTACATCCATCGCGCCTTTGGCGCCGGCATAGTCGACATACTCGAAGGGCGCGCCCAGGCTGGCGGCCACCGACGACACCAGCACCATCGAACCACCCTCTCCACCACGGCTGCGGGCCATGCGCCGAGCTCCTTCGCGCGCGGTGAGGTAGCTGCCTAGCACATTGACGTCGAACATCCGTTGCAGGCGTTCGCCGCTCATCTCCAGCAGCGACATGGGCGGGGCGACGATGCCGGCATTGACTACCAGGCCGTGCAGCGGGCCGAGCTTGTCCATGGCCTCGAACAGGCGCAGCACATCGTCCTCGTTGGCGACATCGCCAGGCAGCGCAACGGCCTTGCCGCCCATGGCTTCGATCTGCGCCACCACCTCATTGGCGGCTTCGCGGCCGCTGCGGTAGTTGACGCCGACCGTCCAGCCGCCAGCCGCGGCCAGCAGGGCAGTGGCGCGGCCGATGCCGCGGCTGGCACCGGTGATCAGTAGATTCTTGCTCATGGCTGGGCTCCTTGTTGCAGAATATGTGTCGGGCTGCCGGAGTGTGGCTCCCTTCGTGTCCGGCTTTGCCGGATGCAGGTAGCATCGGCGCCGCGCATGTCCGCCTGTGGACGTGTCTCATCATCCGATAAGGAAATCCCATGAAGAAACTGCTGTGTGTTCCCCTGTTCGCCCTGTTGTCGAGCGCGGCCAGTGCCGCCACGATCGAAAGCCAGGACCAATTACTCGGCATCTGGGCCATGACGCCGTTGAACAACGGTATCGCCAACGTCGTCGAGTTCAAGGCCGACGGCAAGAGTGACCTGCATCCGTTCAACTGCGCAACGCCGAGCGAGCGGGAAGTAGAGGTCTCTGACTATCGCCTCAGCGAGGATGGCCAGACCATCCACATCACTTCGCCCTATCAGAGCTTCGATCTGCAGGTCCTGGCTTTCAATGCCAAGACCATGGAGCTGGGCATGGAGATCGAAGGCCTCAAGCTGAATTTCTCATACGTCAAAGGCGACAAGATCGAGCCGCTGTGCGCTTTGTATCGGTAAGCGATGCCTGACAGAGCCTCTGCTCTGTGATTGCCATGCATCCACGGGGTATGGACCAGGTTGCTGATCCCCCGGTCATCTCTGAGCGCATGACGGCAGGTCGCTTCGGGCGCTAACATGCGCGCCCTTTTGCCTGTTCACACGCCCGCTCATGAAACCCGCACGCCTACGCGCCGACCTGCTGGCCGGCCTGACCTCGTCCTTCGCCCTGGTACCCGAGTGCATCGCCTTCGCCCTGGTGGCCCAGGTCAACCCGCTGATGGGCCTGTATGGCGCCTTCATCATCTGCACCCTCACCGCCCTGTTCGGTGGCCGACCGGGGATGATCTCCGGCGCGGCTGGTTCGATGGCAGTGGTGATCGTCGCGCTGGTGATACAGCACGGCGTGCAGTACCTGCTGGCCACGGTGCTGCTCGGTGGTCTGATCATGCTGGCGTTCGGTTTGCTGCGCCTGGGCAAGCTGATCCGTATGGTGCCGCACCCGGTGATGCTGGGCTTCGTCAACGGCCTGGCGATCATCATCGCCCTGGCCCAGTTCGAGCACTTCCAGCACGACGGTCACTGGCTGCAAGGCAACGCGTTATACCTGATGCTCGGGCTGGTGGCGCTGACCATGCTCATCGTCTATCTGCTGCCACGCCTGACCCGCGCCGTGCCGCCTGCGCTGGTCGCAATCCTCGGCATCGGCGCGCTGGTCTACCTGATGGATCTGCCGACCCATACCCTCGGCGACATGGCGCAGATTGCCGGCGGCCTGCCGAGCCTGGTGTGGCCGGACATTCCCTGGAATCTGGAAACCCTCGTCATCATCGCCCCCTACGCCGTGCTGATGGCTCTGGTCGGCCTGCTGGAAACCCTGCTGACCCTGAACCTGACCGACGAAATCACCGCCACGCGCGGCCACCCGGATCGCGAGTGCGTGGCGCTCGGCGTGGCCAACATGACGTCCGGCTTGTTCGGTGGCATGGGCGGCTGCGCGATGATCGGCCAGACCGTTATCAACCTCGGCTCGGGTGGGCGCGGGCGGCTGTCTGGTGTCGTCGCCGGGGTGATGATCCTGCTCTTCATGCTGTTTCTCTCGCCACTGATCGAGCGCATCCCGCTGGCCGCGCTGGTCGGCGTGATGTTCGTGGTGGCGCAGCAGACCTTCGCCTGGGGTTCACTGCGCGTCGCCGGTAAGGTGCCGGCCAACGACGTGCTGGTGATCATCGCGGTGACCGCCATCACGGTGGCCACCGACCTGGCAACGGCAGTGCTCTGCGGCATCATCATCGCTGCGCTCAACTTCGCCTGGCAGCATGCCCGTGAGCTTTACGCCGACAGCGATATGCAGGCCGATGGCAGCAAGCTGTACCGTGTGCACGGCACATTGTTCTTCGCCTCCTGTACCACCTTCCTCGCGCAGTTCGAGCCCGCCGATGACCCGCAACAGGTGACTCTCGACTGCCGCCACCTGAGCTTCGTCGACTACTCGGCCATCGCCGCGCTGAAAACCCTGCGCGAGCGCTACGAGCGCGCCGGCAAGCACCTGCGCGTGGTGCACCTGTCCGAGCGTTGCAAGCAGTTGCTCAAGCGGGCGGGCGAGTAGAGTCGCCTTCGCCGTTGCGGTGCGTAAGCATCGGGCGGCGCCATCTGCAGCCCTGCGGATTCTGTTGAAAGAGTCTTGAGCAGTCCTATTTTGGGACTTATCATTCCCTCACTGGGACTCAATGGATCTTCTATGCCAACTCTTTCATTAAGCGAGACGCTGTTCACGGGCACACAGCGTAAGGTGTTGGGGCTGCTTTACGGCAATCCAGAGCAGAGCTTCTATGCCAATGAAATCGCCCGCTATGCACAGGTAGGTAAAGGCAGCCTGATGCGTGAGCTGGAGCGGTTGCAGCAGGTGGGCATCCTGACCATGAGCCGCCACGGCAACCAGACCCATTACCAGGCCAACCGGAAATGTCCGATCTACGTCGAGTTGCAAGGCATCGTGCGCAAGACATTTGGAATCGGTGCGCCGCTGCGTGAAGCGCTCGCACCGCTGGCCGGGAAACTGACGTGGGCGTTCGTCTATGGTTCGCTGGCCAAAGGCAGTGAACATGCTGGCAGCGATATCGATCTGATGCTTATCGGCGACGGCCTCAGCTATGCCGAAGTGATGGAGCTTTTGCTGTCGGTTGAGGCGCAACTAGGGCGCACCATCAACCCGACGCTGTACACTCCAGACGAGTGGAAGGCCAGGAAAGCCGCTGGTAACAGCTTCGTGCTGCGTGTGGCGCAGCAGGGCAAGATCGAGCTGATTGGCCACGATCCGGAGGGAACCGAACATGGGCAATAACGACAATCTGGAAAACCTATTGCGCACGGGCAGCCTCAAGGCCGAACCGCCAGACTGCAAGGAATGTGAAGGACTGCTGCGTTCGGCTATTGATCGCCTGCAGGATGCTCATACACCCTCGCTGTCATTCGCCAGCCGCTTCGACCTTGCCTACAACGCCGCACATGCACTGGCACTGACTGCATTGCGCCTCCAAGGTTATCGCTCCGACCGCCGCTACTTGGTATTCCAATGCCTGGCGCACACGCTCTCCGTCAGCAAGGCACAAGTGCGCCTGTTTGCGCTGTGCCATGAGCGACGCAATCTGGCAGAGTACGAAGGGTATATGGACATAGATGAACCGCTGCTGGCTGAGTTGGTTGCGGCGACTGATGCGCTTTTGCTTGAGGTACAAAAAGCTATGGCGATGGCTTGGTCTACGTGAGCGCATAGGATGGGGTGAGCCTCGCGAAACCCAATAGTCAATTTCCGGGGTATCGCTGTCCTCAATCCAGGTCACCGAGTTATTGGCTACGACATGCCCATGAAAAAGCCGCTGACGGGTCGCTCCGCCAGCGGCTTTTTAACTTGCCAGAGATGCGATCAGCGCCGCGCGCCACGTACCCCTTCGGCCAGTTCACGGCACAGACCGAGTACGCCGTCGATGGCCTGTTGCGGGCTTTGCGCTTCGGCGATCTTGTCGATAAGAGCGGAGCCGACCACCGCGCCCTCGGCGCGCCTGGCCACTTCGGCGGCGTGCTCCGGGGTGCGGATGCCGAAGCCAATGCACAGCGGCAGGTCGGTGTGACGACGCAGGCGCGCCACGGCTTCCTCGACGTGATCCATGGTCGCCGCACCGGCGCCAGTCACGCCCGCTACCGACACGTAGTAGACAAAGCCGGAGCTGTCAGCCAGTACGGTGGGCAGACGGTCGTCATCGGTGGTCGGGGTGGTCAGGCGGATGAAGTCGATGCCTGCGCTCTGCGCCGGCTCGCACAGTTCGTCGTTGTGCTCTGGTGGCAGGTCGACCACGATCAGGCCATCGACGCCGGCCTCTTTGGCGTCAGCGATGAAACGCTCGACGCCGTAGACGAAGATCGGGTTGTAGTAGCCCATCAGCACCAGCGGCGTGCTTTGGTTGCCGGTGCGGAATTCGCGAACCATCTGCAGCGTCTGCTGCATGCCCTGCTTGCCGGCCAGCGCGCGGATGTTGGCGAGCTGGATAGCCGGGCCGTCGGCCATCGGGTCGGTGAAGGGCATACCCAGCTCGATCACGTCGGCGCCAGCGTCCGGCAGGCCCTTGAGGATACTCAGCGAGGTGGCGTAGTCGGGGTCACCGGCGGTGATGAAGGTCACCAGCGCGGCGCGGTTTTCCTGCTTGAGTTCGGCGAAACGGTTCTGCAGGCGGCTCATGCGTGCTTCTCCTGGTTGTCCTGCATGTGGTGCATCACGGTCTGCATGTCCTTGTCGCCACGACCGGACAGGTTGATCACCATCAGGTGATCCTTGGGCAGCCTGGGTGCGCGCTTGAAGGCTTCGGCCAGCGCGTGGGCGCTTTCCAGGGCCGGGATGATGCCTTCCAGGCGGCAGCACTGGTGGAAGGCTTCGAGGGCCTCGTCATCGCTGATCGGCACGTATTCGACGCGCTTGATCTCGTGCAACCAGGCGTGTTCCGGGCCGACGCCCGGGTAGTCGAGGCCGGCGGAAATCGAGTGGGCGTCGGTGATCTGGCCGTCGTCATCCTGCAGCAGGAAGGTGCGGTTGCCGTGCAGCACGCCCGGTGCGCCGCCAGCCATGCTCGCCGCATGCTTGCCGGTGTCGATGCCGTGGCCGGCCGCCTCGACGCCGACGATCTGCACGCCTTCGTCATCGAGGAAGGGGTGGAACAGGCCGATGGCGTTGGAGCCACCGCCGATGCAGGCGACCAGAGAGTCTGGCAGGCGCCCTTCCTTCTCCAGGATCTGCTCGCGCACTTCGTTGCCGATCACCGACTGGAAGTCGCGCACCATGGCTGGGTACGGATGCGGACCGGCGGCGGTACCGATGAGGTAGAAGGTGTTGTGGACGTTTGTCACCCAGTCGCGCAGGGCTTCGTTCATGGCGTCCTTGAGGGTGCCGGTGCCGGCAGTGACCGGGATCACCTCGGCGCCGAGCAGCTTCATGCGGAAGACGTTGGCCTGCTGGCGGTCGATATCGGTGGTGCCCATGTACACCACGCACTGCATGCCGAAGCGCGCGGCCACGGTGGCGGTGGCTACGCCGTGCATGCCAGCGCCGGTCTCGGCGATGATGCGCTGTTTGCCCATGCGCTTGGCCAGCAGGATCTGGCCGATGCAGTTGTTGATCTTGTGCGCGCCGGTGTGGTTCAGGTCTTCGCGCTTGAGGTAGATCTTCGCCCCGCCGAAGTGCTCGGAGAGGCGCTCGGCGTAGTACAGCGGGCTGGCACGGCCGATGTAGTCGCGCTGGAAGTAGGCGAGTTCTTCGAGGAAGGCTGGATCGCTCTTGGCCTTCTCGTATTCGGCGGCCAGTGAGTTGATCAGCGGCATCAGGGTTTCGGCGACGAACTGGCCGCCGAAGCGACCGAACAGGCCGCGAGCGTCGGGGCCGGTGCGAAAGGAATTCTGTGAACCAGGCATGGCTGTCATCCGTTGGTTGGTCAGACAATGGAGGTAGCTTAAGGCTTGAAGGGGGTAGATAAAAACTGATTAATTTGCTTAAACATGTGATTTTTTCTGACATATTAATCATGGATGAATAGCATGAATGATCGCTGGTTATGGACTTTTCCTGTGGTAGGCGCTTTTCTTATTGCCATCGCATTGGTTCTACAAAATCACAGATGGAATGAAGAGGAACGCATGGTGCGAACGACCGGCAGTGTGGTGGCGTTGATGGGCCGGGGCTGCCCTCTCGTTGAATTCTTTCCCCGCCCGGGGGAGCGCATTACCTTTACGGGCGAGGTCTGCAGTCGGCCTGGCTATGCCGAAGGCGACACGGTCGAATTGTTCTACGACCCCCTGGAGCCGCAGCACGCGCATATCGATAGCTTCCTGCAGAACTGGTTCATCAGCCTGATACTGGGTGCCATTGGTTTGTTCTTCACGTTGATCGGGCTGGCGCTGTTAATACCGGAGGCGCTGGTCGACAGTCGGCGCAAACGGCTCAAACGTAAAGGCCAGGCCGTACAGGCACAGTTCGTGGAAATCCGGCGCAACCCGTTTTCCACCTTCAACAATGTGCCGGCCTGGCAATTGGTCTGTCAGTGGTGCAACCCGAGTACCGGCGAAGTACATCTGTTCTACAGCGAAGACCTGTGGTTCGACCCGCAGCCGTTTATCGGGAATGAATTTCTGCAGGTAATGGTCGACCCCAATGACCCTCGACGTTACAGCGTCGATACCAGCTTCCTTCCGCGCCTTGCAGATTGATGACATGAATCGAGATCTGCCCCTGCTAAACGCCCTGCGCGCCTTCGAGGCCGCCGCCCGCCTGCAGAGTGTGAGTCGTGCGGGTGAGGAGCTGCATGTCACCCATGGTGCGATCAGTCGGCAGATTCGTGCGCTGGAAGAACAGCTCGGCGTCAGTTTGTTTGACAAGGACGGTCGTGGGGTGAAGCTCACCGATGCCGGCATGCGTTTGCGCGATGCTGCCGGCGACGCCTTCGAGCGCCTGCGTGGGGTCTGCGCCGAGCTCCGGCAACGCCAGGACGATGCGCCCTTCGTCCTCGCTTGCCCCGGTAGCCTGCTGGCACGCTGGTTTATCCCACGCCTGGATCGCCTCAATCGCGAGCTGCCGGAGCTGCGCCTGCAGCTATCGGCCAGTGAGGGCGAGCTGGACCCGCGCCGCCCCGGGGTGGACGCCACCCTGTGCTTCGCCGCGCCGCCCTGGCCGGCGGACATGCAGGTGCATGAGCTCGATATCGAACGGATCGGGCCTGTGCTCAGTCCGCGCTTTGCCGGCTATGCGCGTTTGCGCGATGCGCCCGCTGCGGCGCTGCTCGAGGAACCGTTGCTGCACACCGCTTCGCGCCCACAGGCCTGGCCGCAGTGGGCCGCAGCGCAGGGTCTGGAGCTGGCACGGCTGCAACAGGGGCAGGGTTTCGAGCATCTCTACTACCTGCTGGAGGCGGCCGCCGCCGGCCTGGGTGTGGCCATCGCGCCGCAGCCGCTGGTGGCCGACGACCTGGCCGCCGGCCGCCTGGTCGCGCCCTGGGGCTTCGTCGAAACCGCTGCGCGGCTGGCGCTCTGGGTGCCGGGTCGCGCTCGCGATCCGCGCGCCGAACGTCTGGCCGAGTGGCTACGCGCGGAGCTGGGTAGCGAGAGCTTCTCGGGCTGAGCTCACTGCTCCGTCAGCCGCAGCGCCAGCTTATCCACCGTTGCAGGGTATGGCGCCGGGATGGTGGAAGACGCTTTGTGGTCTTCCACGGGTGGCCAGTCACCTTCTTTACGGCTTGCTTGGCGTCGCCATATTGTTCTGAGCCCGGCAAGCCATCTCAGTAGGTGTAACGCAGGGTCAGGCTGAAGTTGCGCGGGTCGCCGTAATGCAGGCCGCCCCAGTTGTTGGAGGTTGGCAGCGACTGGTAGTAGCTCTTGTCCAGGACGTTGTTGAGGTTGTACTGCACGCTGAACTGATGGTTGATCTGATAGTGGGCGTACAGGTTGAGCAGCGTGTAGCCGCCCTGCTCGATGGTGTATGAGGTGACGTCGGCAGCGGTATGGCTTTGCGCATAGACGTCGCCCCCTACGCGCCACTTCTCCAGCACGCCGGGCAGGCGGTAGTTGGTCGACACCTTCAGCAAGCGGCGTGGGATGCGCCGGTAGTAGTCAGACCCCTTGCTCGCACCACCGACATACTCGGGGTCGCTGTAGGTGTAGCCGGCACTGACGTTCCAGCCTTCGAGCGGCTCGCCGGAGATTTCCAGCTCGAAGCCGCGGTTACGCACCTTGGCCCCTTCTTCATAGCATCTGCTCGTTCCGGTCACACCACAGGTTGGGGCCGCCACCTGTGCCTCTGGCATGTTCAGCAGGTCGGTCTGGAACAGCGCGACGGCGGTGTTGAGGCGGCCGCCGAAATATTCACCCTTGAGCCCCAATTCGTAGTTTTCACCCTCGATCGGATTGAGCAGCGTGTCGCCCACGCTGTAATAGCTCTGGGTCTTGTAGATCTCGGTGTAGCTGGCGTACAGAGAGTGGTTTTGGTCGAGGTCGTACACCACGCCTGCATAGGGAATCAGGCGTCCGTCCTCCTTGTACTGGTCATGCACGTAGGGGCTGTCGACCTTGTAGTCGGACCAGCTGGCGCGGCTGCCGATGATCAGGCTCAGGTCGTCGCTGAGGCTGAAGCGCGAGGCGGCATACAGGCCGCGCTCCTTGCGCACGTAGGCGTAGTCGGACTGGGCGGCGTTGAGGTTGGGTGCGGGAATTGCGCTGTGATCGAAATCGGTGATGTCGATGGTCGGCGTGTTGCTGGCGGTGTGGATGCCCACGTCGAACTCGTCCTTGCGATCATTGGCGCCCAGCATCAGCTGGTGTTTGCGACCGAACAGTTCGAAGGGGCCGGTAGCGTACAAATCGACGCCCATTTGGCGATCCTTGTAGTCGGCCTGGGACACCACCAGCCGGTAGTTGTCGCCGCTGGTGCGCGCCGGGTACGAGGAGAGGAAGCCAGCGTCGGACCAGATCGAGTTCAGTGCCAGGGTCAGCTTCCACTCGTTGGCGAAATGGTGGGTGATGTCGCCGAACAGGGTGTAGTTGTTGCGATCCAGATAGGCCCAGTCGCCGGCCAAGTTGGTCGAGCGCGACAGTGGATAGAACGAGCCGTCGGCACGGGTATTCAGGCCGCCCCAGTCGTAACCGTTGCTGTTGTCCTTCTGCGCGCTGGCGCCCAGGGTGAGCACGGTGGAGTCGTTCAGGTCGGCTTCGCCGATCATGTACAGCAGCTGGTTGTCGTTCTCCGAGCCATCGCGGTAGCTGTTGGCGTTGTTGTAGTAGGCCACTGCCCGGCCACGGATGTTGCCGCTGTCGGTGAGTGGGCCGGACACATCGATCTGGCTGCGGTAGTTGTCCCAGGAGCCGGCACCCAGTTCAGCGCCCAGGCGGAAGTCCTCCGTCGGCCGCTTGCGCACCAGATTGATGGTCGCGGAGGGGTTTCCGGTGCCTTGCAGTAAACCGTTGGCGCCACGCACGATTTCGACGCGGTCGTAGATCGCCATGTTCGCCGTGGACATGACGTCCATCGAGTAGTTTTCCGAGATGTTGCTCGGAATACCGTCGAATTGCAGGTCGCTGACCTCGAAGCCGCGCGAGTAGTAGGTGGAGCGCCCGGTACCGATCTTGGTGTAGGTGATGCCGGTGGTGGTGCGCGCGGCATCGTCCAGCGACTGGACATTCTGGTCGTCCATCTTCTGCCGCGTCAGTACGGTGACCGACTGCGGTGTTTCGCGCAGGCTCATGGCCATCTTGGTCGCGGTGTTGCTTGAGCCGGTGGTGTAGGAGCCGGTGCCCTCGGTGGTGGCGCCAAGCCGAGTACCAGTCACCGTGGTTGCCGCCAACTCTAGCGCATCGCCGCCTTGCACCGCTAAGGCCAACGCATAATTGCCGCCCTGGTTGAGGGGGCGCAGACCGGTGCCGGCCAGCAGCAGGGGGAAGCCTTCCTCCACCGAGTAACTGCCATTGAGCCCCGGGCTGCGTTTACCGGCCGTAAGTTGTGCATCGACGGACAGCAGAATGCCGGCTTCGCTGGCAAAACGGTTCAGCGCCTGATCCAGCGGGCCGGCGGGGATGGCGTAGGCACGTGCCTGCTCGCTGGCAGCCGGCTGGGCCTGGACGATGGGCGTGGCGAGGAGCAGCGGAGTGCCGGCCAGCAGGCCGGCGAACAGGGCGTGGCGAACCGCGAGGCTAAGCCGGGAACGGGTCGAAGTGGGCAGATGCGGCATTCTGGATGATCCTCTTGAGAATGCTTCTTGGTTAAGTTCAAGAGGTATCCCGGACGAGCCGGCAAAACCGACAAGGGTCTGCAGAAATTTTTTCAATCGCCTTCAGCACTTAAGCAGGCACTTGTGAGAGGCGCTTCAGGCCCGTAACGGTCGCGGCTAAAGCTCCTCCCACGGTTGCGCTGTCTCCGGGGAAGGCTTCTACGCCGGCCCTACCGTGACCCAGTAGCGCGTCAGGCTGTGCACCCTGACCGGCAGCGACTGCTGCAGCGCCGTCAGCACCCGGTCGGTGTCGGCCAGGGGGAATACGCCAGTCAGCGGCAGGCTGGCGACTGCCGGGTCGCAGCGCAACACACCAGGGCGATGGCGTGACAGCTCAGCGATAAACTGGCCCAGTGGCATGCGCTCAGCGATCAAGCGGCTGTCGTTCCAAGCGATGGCGTTGGCGTTTGCCGGAGCAACCTCACCCAGGCGCGTGGCGGAGAACCAGCGACTTTGTCCGGCTTGCAGGCGCACTGGCGGTGCATGCCGTGGACGCAATTCCAGCTGGCCCTCGAACAGTTCGACCTGGCTGCCGCCGCCCTGCTGGTACACCGAGAAGCGTGTGCCCAGCGCCTGGATCTCCCCGGCGGCGGTTTCCACGATCAGCGGACGATGGGTCGCATCGTGGCCGCTGTCGAGCAGCAGTTCGCCGTCGAGCAAGCGGATGCGTCGCTCGCTCGCGCTGAACAGGATGTCCACCGCGCTGCCGCTGTTCAGGCTCAGTCGGCTGCCATCCGGCAAGGTGCGTTGCAGGCGTTCGCCAGTGCCGCTGCGCAGGTCGGCCATGGCCTCGCGCCAGGGCAGTTGCGAGTGGGCGAGGAAACCGCTGCCGCCGGTTACCAGTAGCGCTCCGAGCAGTTTGAGTGCCTGCCGCCTGCGGGCATCGGGCATTTCACGCAAGACGGCGTGGGCGGTGTCGCTCGGTACGCCGGTCAGGGTGCTTTGCAGTTGCTCCAGGCGCTGCCAGGCACGGTTGTGCTCCAGGTCGGCGGCCTGCCACTCGGTAAAACGGCGCTGCTGTTCATCATCCAGTTCGCCGCCCCAGCGCAGCATCAGCCAGTGGCTGGCCTGCTCGACGATGGCGGGAGCGATGGGCGCGTCCTGGGCGGTTTTCATTCGGCGTAGAGCACCTGATAGCAGGCTGCGATGGCGCGCAGCATGTACTTCTGCACCGAGCTGACGCTGACTTCGAGGCGCTCGGCGATCTGTGGATAAGTCAGCCCCTCGAACTGCGACAGTAGGAAGGCCTCGCGCACCTTGGCCGGCATGCCGTCGAGCATAGCGTCGATCTGCATCAGGGTTTCGATGACCATGGCACGGGTCTCCAGCGACGGGGTTTCCGGTTCCGGCAGAGCGGCGAGGCTTTCCAGATAGGCCTGTTCAATACGCTGACGGCGCCACTGGTCGATGATCAGGTTGCGGGCGATCTGCGCGAGGAAGCGGCGGCCTTCGCCGTGTTGCGGCATGCGCCGTGTTACCAGCAGGCGGAGGAAGGTGTCCTGGGCAATATCGGCGGCCCGTTCACGATCGCCCAGGCGGCGGCGTAGCCAGCCTTGCAGCCAACCATGGTGATTGTTGTAAAGCCTGTGTACGTCATCGTGCAGCGATGAAGGCGGCAGAACGCTGGACACCCGAAACTCCCTGGCGCGCCGATGCAGATAAGAATTGATCGCGATTGTATGGAGGCGCCACGGGTTTGGGAACAGCTGCAGTGAGAATTGGCTGAATATTCGGACGGCTGTGCCAGGGCGCTGTGGGTGGTTTCTCTCGTATAGCGCACGGGCGCGGAGCGCCCTGGGCTTCGTTCCCACGCAGAGCGTGGGAACGATCGACGATCAATACTCGTCAGTCGATGCCTCTACGGCTCAGAACTCCGGCGTGTACTGGACGCTAAACATCACGTTGCGCGGCTCGCCATAGTAGTTGTTGTAGTCGATGGTGCTGTACGCAGGCACGTAGTACTTCTTGTCGAGCAGGTTGTTCAGGTTGGCTGCCACGCTGATCTCGTCGCTGACCTTGTAGGCCACCCGCGCATCCCAGACGGTGTAACCGGGCAGGTCGAACACATGGTCATAGGACGTGGTGCCGCTGACGGCCGTGGTACCCAGACCCACCGAGGTGCGGCTCCAGTCACCTGGCAAGGTGTAGTCAGCCCACAGCTTGAGCTGGTGCTTGGGCGTCCAGGTACTGAAGACCTTGTCCTTGTAGGTGCCGTCTTCCAGATAGCGGGTGGTGTTGAAGACGTAACCGGCCATCACCTGCAGGCCGCTCAGCACTTCACCGCTGATCTGCGCTTCCAGGCCCTGGCTGCGCACCTTGCCCGACGCCGTCGAGCAGTACCAGCCGTTGCAATCCATCGGTCCGTTACGGTTTTGTACGGCACGGTTTTCATGGTCGTAACGGAACAGGGCGATCGAGGTGTTTACGGCGCCATCCAGCAGTTCGCCCTTGAGTCCCAACTCGTAGTTGGTGCCAATGATCGGTTCGACCACCGAGGTCGGCGAGGCGAGTGTGCTCTGTGGTTGGAACACATCGGTGTAGCTGGCGTACACCGACCACTGCTGATCCAGTTCATAGACCAGGCCCGCGTAGGGCGAGACCTTGCCGGTGCTCTTGGTGGTGGTTTCGCTGGGATTGCTGCCGTCGAAGTTTTCCGACCCGTAGCTGTAGTCGTACCAGCTGACGCGCGCGCCCACGATCAGTTTCAGTGGATCGGTCAGGTTGATCGACCAGCGCGAGTACAGGCCTTTCTGCTCCACCTCATACTGGGGCGTTTCTCCACGGCCACGATTGGCCAGGTCGTAGATGCTCGGCATTGGCCGATGATGGTCAACGTTGGACGAGTCGGCGCCGAACGTCGGGGCACGAGCCCAGCGGTCGTCGGTGTTGATGCGCGAGTAGTTGGCGCCCAGCAGGAAGGTCTGCTCGAAGCCAAAGCCGGTGAACTCGCCATCCAGGTAGAGATCGAGGCCCTTGCTGTGGGTAGTGAAGTCGGTGCTCCAGTCGATGTAGGTGTTGTCGGTCGAGCCGTTGGTCGGCAAGGCATCCCACAGGGCCTGGTAGGTGGCGCCGTTATGTTCGCTCATGTAGACGCTGGCGGCCTTGACCTGCCAGTTGTCGTTAATGCGATAGGCGGTATCGAGAAAGACGCTGGTCTGGTCGTTGTTGGAGCGGTTCCAGTCGGCACCGACATAGGTCGAACGCGACCAACCCGGGTCGCCACCATTGGCGTAGCGGGGCACGCCGAGCATCGCCGGGCGCGAATGGCCCTTCTGGTTGGCGACGCCGACACCCACGGTGAGATCCGGGGTGAAGTCATAGTCCACTGCGGCATAGACCGTCTGGTTCCAGCCACCTACGTAGTCGATGAAGGAGTCGCTGTCGTTGTAGCTGACCACGGTACGACCACGCAGCGTGCCGCTGTCATTCAGAGGCCCGCCAGCATCCACCTGAAGACCATAGCGATCCCATGAGCCCGCCTTGCCGGTAAGAGTGACTGCGGCCTGCTGCTGGCCACGCTTGCGCACCAGGTTCATGGCACCGCCTGGGCTGTCGCCGCCTTGCAACAGCGCAGCTGGGCCACGCAGTACCTCGACACGATCGTAAAAAACAAGGTCTTCGGTAAGGTAGCTCCCCAGCGAGTAGGTGTTGCGCGGGATCGGCACGCCGTCGTACTGCAAGGTGTCGATGCTGAAACCACGGGAGTAGATGAACAGACCCGAACCCGGTGAGCGGGTCGCGGTCAGTCCTGGGGTGCGGCTGACCAGTTCGGAGATCGTCTGGGTGTTCTGATCATCCATTTGCTTGCGGGTCACCACAGTAATCGACTGTGGGATGTCCTTCAGGCGTTGCACGCCTTTGCCCAGCGACACGGCATTGGAGGTGTAGGAGCCGCTGGCTTCGGTGGTTGCGCTCAGTTGAGCTGCATTCACGGTCATGGCGCCGAGCTCCAGTACGTCGGCGTTATCTGCTTGGGGCTGCACGCTCAAATTGCCACCGGCAGTCACCACCAATTGCAGCCCACTGCCTGCCAACGCCTGTTGCATGGCCTGCTGGGCGGTCATCGTACCGCGTACGGCAGACGCCCGTTTGCCGCTGACCAGTTGCGGATCGAGAGAGATCACCTGGCCACTTTGGCGGGCAATGGCGTTGAGCGTTTCGCCCAGGCTGGCGGCGGCTAGATCGAAGGTCAGCACCTGCTGTTGCACGGTAGATTCGGCATGAGCAATGGCAAGCGGCAGGCCGGAGGCAAGCGCGATTGCCAGGGCGAGTGGCCAGGGTTTGAGCACGGAAATTCTCCTGAATATGTGTGTCGTCAGGAGAGAGGTGCCGCGAAATATGAAAACCGGACACGGATGCGAAGAGTTTTCATTCTTTTCCCGGGCTGATCATGAGGTCTGTATTCACATTCGTGGACAAGTCGGCGATCTGCTTGCGCCACCGCCGTCTGGATCGATCATCCGGCAACCGCTTCAGCACCTTGTACGGCCTGGCTCCTAGCCGCGCGGCCTGATCAGGGTCAGCCAGGGGCCATAACGCTCGATCTTGAGCGGCAGCGTCTCAGCCAGTGCGTTCAACGCGCGGTCGCTGTCGTCCAGTGGGAATACGCCCTGCACCCGCAGGTTGCGTATCTGTGGGTCGAGGCGCAGAAGACCGCGACGATAAGGCCTCAGGGCCTCGATCACCGCATCCAGCGGCTCATCAAGCACGCTGAGCTGGCCCTCCTGCCAGTCGGCACGGAAGCGCTGGTCGCTGTCGAGACGCTCGATGCGTGCCGCGTGCAGTACAGCGGACTGCCCCTCCTGCAGGTCGAGCTGGCTGCCCGTGGGCAGGGAGACCCGCACGGAGTGCTCCAGCACCACCACACGGGTCGACTCGTCCTGGCGCTCGACCAGAAAGCGGGTACCCAGTGCGCGTGCATCACCTTGCTCGGTACGCACGATGAAAGGCCGCGACGGATCTGTCGCCACCTGCACCACCAGTGCTCCGCGACGCAGGCGGAGCAAGCGTTGCCCGGCGGAGAAATCAAGATCCACAGCACTGCCGGCATTCAGGCTCAAACGGCTGCCATCGGCCAGTGTCAGGTTGCGCCGCTCACCCGTGCCCGTATGCAGATCGGCCAGCAGGGCCTGGCCGCTGTCGCTGCGCGCCGCCAACCAGAGGCCGCCACCGAGCAGGCCGACACCAACCAGCCCACGTAATACATCGCGGCGGCAATGGGTGGGTTGCAACAAGGGCTCGCGCAGGGCGCTCGGCGCGCGGCGCACGATATCGTAGGGCTCGCCCAACCGACTCTGCAGCTGTTGCCAGGTATGGGCATGGCCGGGTGCGGCATTCAGCCAGTTCTGGAAGGCATCCTCGGTACGTACGTCAACACGGCCCGAGCGCAAGCACACCATCCAGTCGATGGCCTGTTCGACGACGGGGTCGAGCGCTTCGCCTTTCACGGCTGCATACCGCTCAGCCAGCACTGGCGAATGGCCTGGGTCATGTAGCGGCCCACCGTACGCTCGGAGACACCAAGGCGCCGGCCGATCTCTGCATAGGAAAAACCATCGAGCTGGCTGTAGAGAAACGCCTGTTTCACTGCCAGGGGCAGGTCTGAAAGCGTGCGGTCGATGCTGGTAAGCGCTTCCAACAGGAGGATCTTCTCCTCGGGCGAGGGGGCGAACTCTTCGGGCAGCAGCGCCAGTCGCTCCAGGTAGGCCTGCTCCAGACGCTGGCGGCGGTAGCGATCGTAGATCAGCCTCCGGGCGACAGTGGAGAGAAAGGCGCGAGGCTGTTCGAGGCTTTCCGGATCGACACGGGCGGTGAGCAGTTGGCAGAAGGTTTCTGCAGCGGTGTCTTCGGCGTCAGCGCGGTTACGCAATTGGCGCTGAACATACTGCAGCAGCCAGCGATGGTGGTCGCTAAAGAGAAAGCCCAATTTGGAAGCAGTCGACACGGCAGTCGTCTCATGGCGAATGAGAATTTGTCGCATTTTAACGATGTAACGAGCTGCCTGTAAATGACACTAATGCTCAGCAGGCTAGTCTCAATGCTGAACCCTCAAGACTCAGGAGCCCATCATGTCCACCCATCACACCTACAAGAAGATCGAAATCGTCGGCTCGTCCCGCACGAGTATCGAGGAGGCCATTGAGAACGCCTTGGCCGAATGCGCTAAGAGCGTGCGCAACATGGACTGGTTCGAGGTCGTCGATACCCGTGGCCATATCGAGAATGGCAAGGTGGGTCACTACCAGGTCACGCTCAAGATTGGCTTTCGCTTGAGTGGTAGCTGATGCCCTGGGCGGTGAGGAAGGCGAAGAAGGCTTCGCGGCTCGAATAGCGCGGTTGGTAGCCAAATTCCTCCTTCAGGCGCTGGTTGGTCAGCACGGGTCGGTAGCGCAGAAAATCCAGTTGCTCCGGGCCGTACTGACTCAGTCCCAGTGGCTTGAGCAGGCGCAGTGCGCCGCTGAGCAGCGACGCCGGTAGCGGCCGGTAGGGTTTGCCGAGGATCTCGGCGATTTCCTTGAGACTCAACGCGCCATCGCCGGCCAGGTTGTAGATACCTTCGCGGTTCTCTTCCAGGCCCTGACGGATGATGCTGACCACATCCTGCTCCCAGATGAACACGAAACGGCTGCTGTGGCCGAGCACGCCGAGCACCGTGCGCTTCTTGAACAGGTCGCTGATCGGGTTGTTCAGACGTTTGCCAAGGATGGTGCCGGGGCGTAGCACCAGTTGACGCAGTTGCGGATGTTCCTCGCGGCAGCGCGCCAAAAATTGTTCGATCTCCAGTTTGTGCTTGGCGTAGGCGAAATATGGGTGGCCGCGCAGCGGCTGGTCTTCGTCGATCCACTCGGCATTGTCTGCGGCGTAGCCGTAGGCTGCGCCGGAGCTGGCAACTATCAGTTGGCGTACGCCGTTGGCGAGTGCGCTGTCCACCAGACACTGGGTACCACCGACCTCGATGGCGTGCAGGTGGGCTTCGGTCATATCGCGCGGTGGGCGTATTACCGTGGCCAGGTGGACGATGGCGTCCGGTTTCCAGCCGCTGATGCAGGCGCGCACCTGCGCCGGGCGACCCATGTCCAGCAGCACCGGCTCGACGTTGGCTTTCAGCCCTTGGCTGGCGAGGGGGCGTATGTCTGCGGCGATAAGCGTCCATTCGGGGTGCTGAATGGCCAGTTCGTCGAGCAACTGATGGCCTATGAAGCCGGCTGCACCGGTGATCAGAACGCGCATGACGGTCTCCCGGCGGACGCTGATGTCCGCCCTGGTCCGTTCGATTGCCGGAAGAGCCCCGGCGCGACGGACGTGGCCCTTTGGATAAACGGGCCTGGTGGTTATTGTTTTTACCCGGCGTCAGGCTAGGCAGGCGACCGTCGGCTGACAATGGCGGAAGTCGCCAGCGGCCGTGGCGATTTACGCCAGGCGGACGGAGGGTGTGGCACCGCGCACAGCCATGAGGGTTGCGGCTGGCCACCAAGGCGTGGATCAGGCAAGCTGGCCACGCTTATTCAGGGAGGATAGTCATGTTCAGGATGATGCTGGTGTTGTTCGTCGCGCTGTCGCTCGGAGGCTGCATCGACAACGAACCGCCACTCGCCGAGGAGCGTCGCCTGCTGCTCAGCGGTGAGGATTTCGCCGCTTACGAGGCGCCGGACGAGGGGCGCTACGAAAAGCTGGTGACCTACGCTGCGCGCAGCATCGACCTCAGTTTCGAGACCGAGGGCAGCGACTGGTTCTATCTCTACAGCGGCGTCTCGCTTTACCCGCGCGCCGGTGATGCCTTGATGACCAGCTACGCCGAGACGTTCGGCGCCTCGTTCGGCCTGCGTGACAGCGGGTTGGTGCAGCAGGATCTGCCACTGGAAACCAAGCTGGCCAGTCGCGCCAGCCTCAAGCTGCTGACCCAGGACGGTGAGCCGGTGGGCAACCTGTTCTATGCCACGGTCGGCAACAAGTCGATGTTCACCATCTTCACCGGGGTGTACTTCGAGCAGCCCGAGGACTTCGAGGCGTTCATCGCGCCCAAGCTGCTGGCGTTGCGTGAATACCAGCATACCGATCCGTTGCTGAGCTGGGCGGGCGACAAGCTGGGGTTCGGCGCCGATTGAGCCGCCCCAGCGCGAAGACGATCAGCCGAAGAACCAGTAGCACACGCCGATGGCGGCGATGATGCCTGCCGCGTCGGCGACCAGGGCGCAGCCTACGGCATGGCGGGCGCGCTGCAGGCCGACCGCGCCGAAGTACACCGCAAGCACGTAGAAGGTGGTCTCGGTACTGCCCTGCACCGTAGCCGCAACCAGCGCCGGGAAGCTGTCGACACCGAAATTCTCCATGGTTTCGATCAGCATGGCGCGTGCAGCACCACCGGAGAAGGGTTTCATCAGCGCAGTGGGCAGGGCGTCGACGAAGCGGGTATCCCACCCCAGCGCTTCGACCAGCCAGCGAATGCCGTCGAGGCCGAAATCCAGCGCGCCGGACGCGCGCAGCACGCCTATGGCGCAGAGCATGGCGACCAGATAGGGCAGCAGGCTCTTGGCCACATCGAACCCTTCCTTGGCGCCTTCGATGAAGCTCTCGTACACCGCCACCTTGCGCAGGGCGCCGACCACCAGGAACAGCAGGATCAGGCCGAACAGAGTGAGGTTACCGAGCAGCGATGACAGCGCCGCCAGGGCAGTGGCGCTCATGCCGGCGAGCAGGGCCATGAAGCCGCCGAGCAGCAGCGCGGATGGAATCAGGTAAGCCAGCACCACCGGGTCCCACAGGCGCAGGCGTTGCATCAGCGACACCGCGAGCAGGCCGGCCAGGGTCGACGCGCTGGTCGCCAGCAGGATGGGCAAGAACACCAGGGTGGGATCTTCGGCGCCTTGCTGCACGCGGTACATGAAGATCGATACCGGCAGCAGGGTCAGCGATGAGGTGTTGAGTACCAGGAACAGGATCTGCGCGTTGCTTGCCGTGTTGGCGCTGGGGTTGAGATCCTGCAGGGCGCGCATGGCCTTGAGGCCGATGGGCGTGGCGGCGTTGTCCAGGCCCAGGCCGTTGGCGGCGAAGTTCATGCTGATCAGCCCGAGCGCCGGGTGGCCCCGTGGTACTTCCGGCATCAGGCGGGCGAACAACGGGCCCAGCATGCGTGCGAGCAGATCGACCAGCCCAGCTTTTTCGGCGATGCGCAGCAGCCCCAACCACAGCGTCAGGGTGCCGAACAGCACCACCATCAGCTCCACCGAGAGCTTGGCCATGGCGAACAGGCTCTCGACCATCGCGCCGAACACGGCGGCGTCGCCGCCGATCAGCCAGCGTGCCAGAGCGGCAGCAGCTCCCAGCAGAAAAAAGCTCAGCCATAGGCCATTGAGCATTGCGACCCCCCCTTAGATTGGCCGGCGGTGCCTTCCTTGGTGTCCTTATCCCTGAGGGAAAGGTGGCGCGAAGCGCCGGATGCGGGAGGGCATGCCGTTATGGCGGGGGATGATAACGTGCCGGCGGTGTCTATGGGACAGCCGGCAAACTGTCGTCACTCAATACCAGTTGGGATCGCTGCGCAGCTGTTCCATCAGCATCTGCTGGACCTCCTCGTCCGGGTCGCCCAACCAGCGCAGGCTGGCGTGTTCACTGGGCGCGCGATCCTCGGGCAGGCCATCGGGCACCTGCACGTATAGCGCGTAGGCTTCGTCGTCTTCCCATTCGAAGGCGACATAGGCGCGCTGCCCGAAACATCTGTGCGCTTCGCAGACCTGGCCGACCAGGTAGCGATCACTGTCGGCTTCCACTGCCTGCATGGGCGTAGACAGGCCGCTGAGATTGATCAGCCAGTCCGGCAGGCGCTCTTCATCCTTTACCAGGTCCTGCCAGGCATGGCGGTACTCGGCGTTGCTGGTCAGCAACTCGCCTGGATGGAAACTGGTGTCGCGGTCGGCGGCCTGAGCCGCCAGGGCGCCGCCCATCAGCAGGGCGGCGGCAATGGCGTGAATCGACTGCATCTATCTCTCCCTAAAGACGCGGGCGACGGCCCATGACGAACGAGACGATGAATAGCACCAGGAACACCACGAATAGAATCTTGGCGATACCTGCAGCGGTGCCAGCGATACCACCGAAGCCCAGTACTGCGGCGATGATGGCGATGATCAGGAAAGTGACTGCCCAACTAAGCATGGTGTTTCTCCTCGATGGATCAGTGGGTAATGGCCCAGGCAGGCCAGGGGTCTTGCGCATTGCTCGGGTCTACAGGCTGGGGCGCAGCGCCCGTGGGCAGCTCCAGCTCGGCGGTATTGCGGCTCGCGCACAGGGTCTGACCAATCAGTACAACGCTGGCGAGCGTCAGGCTGAGCAGAAGCAGCAAGGTGGCGAGCACCAGAGCAACTATCCACATGGCGATTCTCCTGTTGCGTTGGAGGCGGATGGCTCGTTATCCGTCTCTTTCTTGTTCTGCATTGCAACCGGTGCATGACCGGTCACCCACTGGGAACATTGCAGCACCCGTGCCAGGCTGTTTTTTTATATAAAATCCTTGAAAATCAGTTATTTATGTTTTTTAAGAGGTGCTAGGGGGCAGGCATACTGCCCGAACGAGGTTTAGCCTGTCGTGCGTTTTGCACGACCCGACATGGGCTGTGACGTTTTGCGTCCTGCCAGAGTGGTCGCTCGTCGACTGCACAGTCGGTATACTCGCTGCGCCCGTGTGCCATGCGGGTTCCGCGCCCAGAACAACAACCGCGCCGCGAGTCTCGAACCGATGAACGACTACGAACAGGAAGACCCGATTCCCCAGGGTGACCTCGCCCTGCAGATCACCGCGTTGCCGCGCGAGACCAATGGTTTCGGGGATATCTACGGTGGCTGGCTGGTATCGCAGATGGATCTTGCCGGCACCGCAATGGCGAGCAAGGTCGCAGGTGGCCGTGTGGCGACCGTCGCCATCGATCGCATGGCTTTTCTGGTACCGGTATCGGTGGGCGCCCAGCTCTCGTTCTACACCCAGGCACTGGAGATCGGCCGCAGTTCGATTCAGATGATGGTCGAGGTGTGGAGCGATGATCCGCTGTCCAACGAGTGGCGCAAGGTCACCGAAGCGGTGTTCGTGTTCGTCGCCATCGACGGCAGTGGTCGCACTCGCCCGGTGCCGCCGCGTCGCGGTTGACGTTTACCCAGCGCAAACGCGAATTGCAGTAACGAAAACGCCGGCTAGAAGCCGGCGTTTTGTTTTGCTGAGCGATCAGCCGCGGATGTTGTAGATATCCTTCTCGTTGCTTTCCGCGTATTCGTAAAGGCGCTTGAGGTAGGCCTTCTGGTGTTCCCACACCTTGCTCGCTGCCGGGTCGGCCGCTGCGCTGGCATCGACCACCTCGGCCGCCACTTCCTTCAGGCGGGCCAGGACTTCGTCCGGCAGGCGGCGAACTTCCACGCCGTCGGCCTTGAGTTGCTCCATGGCCTCCATGTTCTTGGCGTTGTAATCGTCGAGCATGTCGCCGTTGACGTCACGAGCAGCGGCGCGAACGATGGCTTGCAGATCCGCAGGCAGGGTTTCCCAGGCCTTGATGTTGACGTCCAGCTCGAACAGAACGCTCGGCTCCTGCCAGCCTGGGGTGTAGTAATACTTGGCTGCTTTGTGCAGGCCGAGGGCCAGATCGTTGTATGGGCCGATCCACTCGGTGGCGTCGATGGCGCCAGTCTGCATGGCGGTGAAGATTTCACCGGCCGGCATGTTGACCACGGTGCCGCCCATCTTGGTCAGCACTTCGCCGCCCAGGCCAGGGGTACGCATCTTCAGACCTTTGAAGTCCTCGACCGAGTTCATTTCCTTGTTGAACCAGCCAGCGGTCTGCACGCCGGTGTTGCCACAGGCCATCGGCAGTACGCCGAATGGTTTGTAGACTTCTTCCCACAGTTGCTGGCCACCGCCACGATGCAGCCAGGCGTTCATTTCCTGGGCATTCGGGCCGAATGGCGAGGCGCAGAAGAACTGGGCCGCCGGGACCTTGCCTTTCCAGTAGTACGGTGCGCCGTGACCCATCTCGGCGGTACCGCGGGAGACTGCATCGAACACTTCCAGTGCCGGTACCAGTTCACCTGCTGCGTACACCTTGACCTTCAGGCGGCCGTTACTCATTTCATCGACCAGTTTGGCGAAGCGCTCGGCCCCCACGCCGACGCCCGGAAAGTTCTTCGGCCAGGAGGTGACCATCTTCCAGTTGAAGGTTTGGGAACTCGAGCCCTCTTGGGGTGCTGCGGCGCTCTTGGCCTCTTCTTTACAGCCAGCCAGTGCGGTTGCTGCAAGGCCTACGCCCGCTGCGGCGAGTATGTCGCGACGTTTCATGCAATGCTCCTTCTTGTTGTATTGGTCTTACCACGGGATCGCCGAAGGTAGACCGGGCGTGAATAACATAGGGGGTCGTGACCTACAAGCCTAGCTACTACGACTAAAGTTGTACGGGCATTGCTGCATTACCGGTAGCCTGCCTAGAATCGCCGGCCTGCGGCTCACAAGGACGCGGGCGGCGTGATGTGCAGCCAACCGGCTTGCTGTCCTGTCTCCTACACTCATAACGATAAAGGACTCACTATGTCCGACAAGCCTTCATTTCCCCTCGCTCTTGCATATCTGATCGATGCGCTCAACAGCTGGCTCGGCAAGGCCTGCGCCTGGCTGACGGTATTTCTGGTGATCGGTACCGCCATCGTCGTGGTGCTGCGTTACGGTTTCGGTATCGGTGCGACAGCCCTGCAGGAGGCGGTGCTTTACGCTCACGCACTTGTGTTCATGGGTGCAGCGGCCTGGGTGCTGCAGCGCAACGGTCACGTGCGCGTGGATATCTTCTACCAGAAGTTCAGCGCCCGCCGTCAGGCGTTGGTGGAAATTCTCGGTAACCTGCTGTTCCTGCTGCCGGTCGCGCTGTTCCTCGGCTGGGCCAGCTGGGACTACGTCAGCAACGCCTGGTCGACTTTGGAAGCTTCCAGCGAGTCTGGTGGCCTCAAGTTCGTCTATCTGCAGAAGAGCATCATCCTGGTACTGGTCATCAGCCTGGTACTGCAAGGTATTTCCAATATGATCAAGGCGCTCTACGTCTTCAGCGGTCGCCTGCCGGCTCCGGAGGTGAAACATGGCTGAGTTGATGGCGATTCTGCTGTTCGTCAGTATTTGCGTGGCCTTGATGGCCGGCTTCCCGGTGGCGTTCACCCTGGCCGGCGTTTCCCTGCTGTTCGCCGCTATCGGCGTCGTCACGGGCACCTTCGACCCCGGTTACCTCAGCGCTCTGCCGAACCGTCTGTTCGGCATCATGAACAACCAGACCATGCTCGCCGTACCGCTGTTCGTGTTCATGGGCGTGATGCTGGAACGTTCACGGGTGGCCGAGGACTTGCTGGAGTCCATGTCGCGCCTGTTCGGCACCCTGCGTGGCGGCCTGGCGATTTCCGTGTGCGTGGTCGGCGCTCTGCTGGCGGCTTCCACCGGTATCGTCGGTGCCACCGTGGTGACCATGGGCCTGCTGGCTCTGCCGACCATGCTGCGCCGTGGTTACGACCCGGCCATTTCCACCGGTACCCTGGCGGCTACCGGCACCCTGGGGCAGATCATTCCGCCTTCGATCGTGCTGGTGTTGCTGGGTGACGTGATGTCCAGCGCCTATCAGCAGGCGCAGCTGAAGATGGGCATCTTCTCGCCGAAGACCGTGTCGGTCGGTGACCTGTTCGTCGGCGCGCTGATTCCCGGGCTGCTGCTGGTTGGTCTGTACATCGTCTACATCATCGCAGTCGCCATCCTCCAGCCGAAGAAGCTACCGGCGCTGCCCCAGGAAGAACTGGGTCCGATCGAGTGGGGCAAGCTGATCAAAGCCCTGGTACCCCCGCTGATCCTGATTGGCGCTGTGCTGGGCTCGATCCTCGCTGGCTACGCCACGCCGACCGAGGCTGCCGCGCTGGGGGCCGTGGGCGCCATGTTGCTGGCCTTCAGCAAAGGCAAGCTGAACTTCGGTCAGCTCAAGGAAGTGGCTTACGGCACCACCGAAATCAGTGCCATGGTCTTCATGATCCTGATCGGTGCCTCGCTGTTCTCCCTGGTGTTCCGAGGCTTCGGCGGTGAGGTGCTGATCGAGGACGTGTTCGCCCAACTGCCTGGCGGCGTGCTCGGTGCGTTCTTCCTGGTGATGCTGGTGATCTTCCTGCTCGGCTTCATCCTCGATTTCATCGAGATCACCTTCGTGGTGGTACCGATCGTCGGGCCGGTGCTGCTGGCCATGGGCCTCGACCCGATCTGGCTCGGCGTGATGATCGCGCTGAACCTGCAGACCTCCTTCCTGACTCCGCCATTCGGCTTCGCGCTGTTCTATCTGCGTGGCGTGACGCCGGCGAGCATCCCGACCAGCACCATCTACAAGGGTGTCGTACCGTTCATCCTGATCCAGATTCTGCTGCTGGTGATCGCCTACATCTTCCCGGGGCTGATCACCTGGCTGCCGGAACAGGTCTACGGCAAGTAAGCATTGCTAGCTGGTTTGGCAAAACGCCCGTCCTCGTGATGGGCGTTTTGCTTTTTGCGTTGTCACACTGTCTGTCATCTATCTCAACGAGAGGTCGCCATGAGCACCGCCCAAGTCGAACGCGTGGAACTGGATCAACTGGTCTGCTGGCGCATCCGTGCCGCCGACAGCGAATTGCTGGTGGCCCAGCAGGGTGCGCAGATTCTCAGTTACCAGCAGAGCGAGCAGCCGCCGCTGATCTGGCTAAGCCCGGATGCGGTCTACCAGCGTGGACAAAGCGTGCGTGGTGGTGTGCCGGTGTGCTGGCCCTGGTTCGGTGACCTGCGGCGCAATCCGCAGGCGGTGCAGGCGCACTATCAGGAGGAGCAGGCGCCAGCCCACGGCCTGGTTAGGGCGCTGGACTGGGAGCTGCTGGGCATCGACGAGGAGGACGACACTGTCACTCTGCGCTTTGCCTATGACACGCGTAATCAGCCGCTGGACGGCTGGCCCAGGGACGTCGGCCTGACCTTCGTCGTGCGTCTGGCGCAGGATCTCAGCATGAGCCTGGAAACCCACAATCGCGGTGACACGCCCCTGACCCTGAGCCAGGCACTGCACAGCTACTTCGCCGTCAGCGACGTGCGCCAGGTCAGCGTCGAGGGGCTGCAGGCCTGTCGCTACCTCGACACCCTGCTGGACTGGCAGGAGCTGCGTCAGCAGAGCGAACTGGGATTCAGCGCCGAGACGGATCGCATCTACCTCGATACCCCCGCGCGGCTGAGTATCGTCGACCCCGGCTGGGGCCGGCGCATCCATCTGGATGCCCGTGGTTCACGTTCGGCCGTGCTGTGGAATCCGTGGGTCGACAAGGCCAGGCGCCTCTCGCAGTTTCTCGATGACGCCTGGCAGAACATGTTGTGTATCGAAACGGCCAATGTGCTGGAAGACGTCGTGCAGCTAAAGCCGGATGAAAGGCATCGCCTGGAGTTGCGTATTTCGAGTGAGCTGACGGGCTAACAGTCAGTGCCGATACATCGAATCTGTAGGAGCCGCGCCTCGCGGCAAATCGCAAGTACGCCGCCAAACCGGAAGCTTCGCCCAGGGGGCTCCTACGAAAGGCATATAGCGGCCTGCTGGTTCTTCACTGACTGTCAGTGCTTGCTTGTGCCTCCAGGGCTTTTCGCAGATCGTCAGCGCGGCTGAAAACCTGCTGCGAGACGATCTGCAGACCATCGAGCTGCAGCCATAGCACTTCGCCCTCGCCGGCCGGATAGCGCGGGGCGATGCGCGCATCACGGTCGAGGAGGATGCGATAGCTGTAGTCGCGCATCTTCGGCAGGGCGAAGAGGCTGGCGATGACCCCGGGCATGCGGCTGATATCGGCGAGAAAGACCGCCTGGCGCTGTTCCAGATAGCCCCTGGGTTTGCCGTCCAGGGCGGCGTTGACCAGCTTGGCGCCGTCCATGTCGCGCGCCACCAGCAGCACGCGGGTCTGCTCGTTGAGGGTGTAGGGTGCGTCATGCTGATCCAACAGCGTCCAGGGCACCAGGCGCTCGCCGGGCTCCAGGGCCAGCGCAGCGGTGGACAGCAGGCACAGCAATAGCAGGGCGGCAGCTTTCATGTGCGGGCTCCAGAGCGATCAGTAGAGGTCTTCGTCAGTTACCAGGCGGACTTCGCCCGCTTCCATGGCATAGGCGGCGTCGGCCAGGTCGTTGCTGACCTGCTCCACCTTGAGCTCGCCGCTGACCCACAGTGGGGCGTAGATATCGTCGAGCGGGATGCCCTTGGGATAGCGCACCAGCACCAGCTGATTGGGCGGCGGTGGCGGTACGTGGATGCAGGCGCCTGGGTAGGGCACCAGAAAGAACAGCGTGCTGTTGCCTTTCTCGTCGTTTTCCAGCGGCACCGGGTAACCCCCCAGGCGGATGGCCTTGCCGTCGAGTGCGGCGACGGTCTTGGTGGAGTACATGACCGCAGGCAGGTCCTTGTCCTGCTGACGCAGGCCGCCTTCGCCGTAGAAGGTGCTGTCGCCTTCAGGGCTGTCGTGACTGATGTCGGGCATTTCCTCGAGGGCCTTGCGGTCTTCGGGGGGCATCAGGTCGAGCCAGTCGGTTTCCGGCAGTTCGGCGTGGGCCAGGCCGGTAAAGAAGAGCAGGGCGAGCAGCAGGTGGCGCATGGGGTATGGCATCTCGTGGCGGCGTGAACGAGGAGCCGACAGGTCGGCTCCTGACCGGGGCCTTTCAGCCCTTCTTGATCGCGCCGTAGATTACCAGCAGAACGACGGCGCCGATCACTGCGCCGATAAAACCGGCGGCCTGTCCGGCTTCGTAGATGCCCAGTGCCTGGCCGCCATAAGTCGCGGCAATGGAGCCGCCGATGCCGAGCAGGATGGTCATGATCCAGCCCATGCTGTCATCGCCGGGCTTGAGAAAACGTGCGATCAACCCGACGATCAGGCCGATGAAGATGGTGCCGATAATGCCCATTGGCGTGTCTCCTTGATGTGTGCCGCTCGTGCGGCAGGCTCGTCATGGGACAAGCCAATGTGGCTATCAGTTCGCCTGGTCTGGCGGCAGAACGCCATAACGGTGGTAGATCAGGGCAACTTCGCCCTCCTCACGCATACGTTCGAGCTCAGCACCCAGGCGGTCGTAGAGTTCGCGCCGGTCGCTCCGGTAGCGTTTCAGCGATGCGCCGAAGTGGTTGCCCAGTATCTGCTGGTGTTTGTAGTGCGCGTAGCTGTAGTCGCGAAAGTTAATCGCCTGGAATTGCGCTTCCATCGGTACGGCGTCGATCACTGCGATGGTGTCCAGGCGCCCGGCCCGGAACATCGCGGCCAGCTGCGCGTCGTCGCTGGCATAGGCGCGATCGAGCAGGTCGTCGCTGTCGAAGGGCTCGAAATAGGCTGTACCGCGTTTGACGCCCACGGACAGATCGTACAGATCCTCGTAGCGGCTCGGTCTGGCTTCTTCCCCCGGGCGCACAACGAAGCGAACGTTCAGTTGTTGATTGCCAATGCTGGGCAGGAAATGGATGTACTCGAGCCGCTGTTGAGTGAGCAATACGCGCGGCACCAGGTCGACTCGCCCGGAGCGAAGGTCGTCGAGGCTGCGCAGAAAGGGTGCTTCACGCCACTGCAGGTCTACCCCGACGCGGTGTGCGGCAGTTTCCAGCACGCTGATCAGCGGGCCGCTGGGCAGCCCGTCGACCGCTCGCATTTCCGGCGGCCGTTCGCGAAAGTCGACGCGCAGCACCTCTGGCGCGCCAACGCAGGTCAGCGTGAACAGTAGTGGCAGTAAGGAAAGAAGACGCTTCATGGGGGCTCTTGAACGACCACCGTCGTTCAAGAGTCTAGCTGCGAATCGACCGGTCAGTCTTCGGCGATCAACGCCTGAACGTCGGCGATACGCGCATCCAGGCTGGCGCGGTCGGCGCACCGCAGGGTGGCATGACCGACCTTGCGCCCGGCCTTGAAGGCCTTGCCATAGTGGTGCAGGTGGCAGTCGGCAACGCTGATCACCTTGTCCACCGGCGGCACCGAACCGATGAAGTTGAGCATGGCGCTTTCGCCCAGCTTGGCGGTGGAGCCCAGCGGCAGGCCGGCGACGGCGCGCAGGTGGTTTTCGAACTGGCTGCACTCGGCACCTTCGATGGTCCAGTGCCCGGAGTTGTGGACGCGCGGGGCGATCTCGTTGGCCTTGAGACCGCCGTCCACCTCGAAGAACTCGAAGGCCAGCACGCCGACGTAATCGAGCTTGTCCAGCACGCGGCCAACATAGTCCTCGGCCAGTGCCTGCAGCGGGTGATCGGTGCTGGCGACGGACAGGGCGAGGATGCCGCTGTCGTGGGTGTTGTGCACCAGCGGGTAGAAGCGCGTTTCGCCGTCGCGGGCGCGCACGGCAATCAGCGATACCTCGCCGGTGAAGGGTACGAAGCCTTCGAGGATGCACGGCACGCTACCCAGCTCGGCGAAGGCGCCGCTGACGTCTTCGGGCTTGCGCAGCACCTTCTGGCCCTTGCCGTCGTAGCCCAGGGTGCGGGTCTTCATCACCGCCGGTAGGCCGATGCTGGCCACTGCGGCGTCGAGGTCAGCCTGCGACTGGATATCGGCGAACTCCGGGGTGGGAATGCCCAGCTCGCGGAACATGGACTTCTCGAACCAGCGGTCGCGGGCGATGCGCAGGGCTTGCGCGCTCGGGTAAACCGGTACGAACTGCGAGAGGAAGGCCACGGTCTCGGCCGGCACGCTCTCGAACTCGAAGGTGACCAGGTCGACCTCGTCGGCCAACTGGCGCAGGTGGTCCTGATCGCCGTAGTCGGCACGGATATGCTCACCGAGCGCCTGGGCGCAGGCGTCCGGCGCGGGGTCGAGGAAAGCGAAGTTCATGCCCAGCGGGGTGCCCGCCAGGGCCATCATGCGGCCCAGCTGGCCGCCACCGATCACACCTATTTTCATAACAAAGCCCCTTTATCAGCAGGTGGCGAGACCAAGCAGTTGAACGCTGCCCGCAGCGCAGGAAGCGGATTTTACGCCGGTAAATGAGCATTCCGAGCAGCGGACAGCGTTCAAATGCACCGTGTCGCAGCCCCTGATGGAATGGGCTTCAGGCCTCGCGCGGGTCCGGGTTGCTCAGCACGGTATCGGTCTGTTCCTGGCGGAACTGCTTCAGCGCCGCGTGAAACTGCGGGTGCTGGTGACCGAGGATGCTGGCGGCGAGCAGGGCGGCGTTGACCGCGCCGGCCTTGCCGATGGCCAGGGTGGCGACTGGAATGCCGGCCGGCATCTGCACGATCGACAGCAGTGAGTCGACGCCCGAGAGCATGGACGACTGCACCGGTACGCCAAGCACTGGCAGGTGGGTCTTGGCCGCGCACATGCCCGGCAGGTGAGCGGCGCCACCGGCACCGGCGATGATCACCTGAATGCCGCGTGCTTCTGCCTCTTCGGCGTACTGGAACAGCAGATCCGGGGTGCGGTGGGCAGAGACCACCTTGACCTCGTGGGGGATGCCCAGCTTGTCCAGCATCTCGGCGGTGTGGCTAAGGGTGGACCAATCGGACTTGGAGCCCATGATCACGCCAACCAGTGCGCTCATCAAAGTGCCTCTTCTCTCGGGCGCCTCGCGGCGCGTCAAAAACCAACAAGCCACGCGGGCGGGCCAGCGTGGCTTGTCATGATTCGTTGGCCGGGTGCTGCCGGCCGAAGGCCGCGCAGTATAACGCAAAGCCACTGCTGGCGGGCAGTGGTGATGACCGTTTGTCATGCAGGCTGCGGCAGAGGAGGAAAACCGCTTAAACCTTGCTCTGGGGCAATGCCGGGGTGGGCTGCGCGCGCACACTGGTCAGACACTCGCATGCAAGAGGAGCCGCGCATGAACCAGACCATGAAAGCCGCCGTCGTCCACGCCTTCGGTGAGTCGCTGCGTATCGAGGAGGTAAAAACCCCGCTGCCCGGCCCCGGGCAGATTCTGGTGAAGATCGAGGCCTCGGGCGTTTGTCACACCGACCTGCACGCCGCCGAGGGCGACTGGCCGGTGAAACCCAGCCTGCCGTTCATTCCCGGTCACGAGGGCGTCGGCTACGTGGCGGCGGTCGGCAGTGGCGTTACTCGGGTCAAAGAGGGTGATCGCGTCGGCGTGCCCTGGCTGTACACCGCCTGCGGCTGCTGCGAGCACTGCCTGACCGGCTGGGAAACCCTGTGCGAGAGCCAGCAGAACACCGGTTATTCGATCAATGGCGGCTACGCCGAATACGTGCTGGCTGACCCGAACTATGTCGGCATCCTGCCGAAAAATGTCGACTTCCTCGAGATTGCGCCGATCCTTTGCGCTGGCGTGACGGTGTACAAGGGCCTCAAGGAAACCAGGGCACGTCCCGGCCAGTGGGTGGCGATTTCCGGCATCGGCGGCCTCGGCCATGTTGCGGTGCAATACGCCCGCGCCATGGGCCTGCACGTCATCGCGGTGGACGTCGATGACGCCAAGTTGGAGCTGGCGCGCAAGCTCGGCGCCAGCCTGACCATCAACGCGCGCAAGGAAAACCCGGCCGAGGTGGTGCAGCGCGATATCGGCGGTGCTCACGGCGTGCTGGTCACGGCGGTATGCAACGCTGCTTTCGGCCAGGCCATCGGCATGGCACGCCGACATGGCACTGTGGCGCTGGTTGGCCTGCCGCCGGGTGATTTCCCCACCCCCATCTTCGATGTGGTGCTCAAGGCCATCACGATCACCGGCTCCATTGTCGGTACTCGCGCCGATCTGCAGGAAGCGTTGGATTTCGCCGGCGAGGGTTTGGTCAAGGCCACGGTGCACAGCGACAAGCTCGACAACATCAATGCGATCTTCGATCAGATGCGCGGTGGGCAGATTGAGGGGCGGGTGGTGCTGCAGTTCTGATTCAGGAAAGGTCACGGATTGGCAACTTTCCTACAGAACGGACGCGGACGGGCGCACAGATCGCCGCCAGGCGGCAGGCTATACTTTGCATCCTTCATCCGAACAAGGACGTGTCGTCATGAAACAGTACGTTTCGCTCGTTGCTCTCTCCCTGCTCTCCCTTCAAGCCGCTGCGCTGGATCTGGCCAAGCATCCGCAGGTCTTCGATGCCGGCCAGGGCGTCAGTCTGGCGTTGGCCCCTTCCGCTGACGGCAAGCAGGCGCTGGTGCAGGTTCGCGGCATCAATCACCCGCTCGATGAGGTGGTGTTCCTCACCGACGTCCGCGAGCTGGGTAACGAGCAGCGCGACTATGGCATCCGTCTCGATGGTCGCGACTACAACCTGCTGAACAAGCGCCGCGCCTGGAGCGGCGAGAGCTACCAGCTCAACCTGCCGAACACCCCAGGGTTCGAGCTCAGCTACAACGAGGACAAGACCAAGGCGCTGAAGCCGAAGGACCTCCTGGCGATATACCAGAAGCAGGAGAAGGATGGGCTGCAGGTGCGCCTCGCCGCCTTCGACCGCGAGCAGCGTGTTGCCGATTACAGCGCTCGCCTGCAGGAGATCGACGGTGAAGCCTCCAAGGCCTGCGCCACCGAGCTGAGCACCAAGGTGGACTGGAGCGCGATGTCTGATGAGCAACTGATGAGCCTCAGCGTGCCGAGCTTCTGCGGTGAAGTGGTCAACCAGATGGCCTACCTGTGTGGCAAGGATGAGCGCTACAAGGCTGAGGCCAAGACGCTCAAGGGTGTCGACTGCCGCTTCGGCGAGAGCATGAAGTTGCGCGAGCAGGACGGCCAACTGCAGTTCACCACCCTCAAGGACGAACCGAATCAAGGCGACTTCATCAACGCGATTCTGCGTAATCGCTGATCCTTCCCGGCGGGCTGCGGCCCGCCGTCTCGCGGCATATTTCTTGCGTTCCTTTGCGTAATCACGCATACGGAACGCATCATGCTGCACGCCCCACTGACCACCCTGCATGTGGTTTCCCTGATCCTGCATCGCTTCGCCGAGCAGCCCGAGCTACGCCCGCAATTACTGGCCGGGAGCGGCATTGGTGCGGCTGACCTGGACAATGCCGATGCCCGCATCACCCGGGTGCAGGAGCTGCAGGTCTGCGCCAATGCCCTGGCCCTGCGTGCTGATCTGGGGCTCGACCTGGGGCGCAGCCTGCATGTTTCCTCCTATGGGCTGCTTGGTTACGCTGCGCTGTCGGCTGCCACCTTTGGTGACGCCTGGCGCCTGTTGCTGCAATATCCGGCGCTACTCGGCACCTATTTTCGCCTCGACATTGAGGTGGAAGGCGAGCTGGCCTGGATCTGCGCCAGCGGTTACCGCGATGCCGAGGCGCTGGAAGTGTTCAACGTGGAGATGTGCCTGGCTTCGCTGAAACTGATCGGTGACGAACTGCTGCGCCAGCCGCTGCCACTGGAGGGCGCCGAGTTCACCTATGCCCAGCCGCGCTACGTGAAGCACTATGCACACAGCTTTCCCTGCCCGCTGCGTTTCGAGGCCCAGCGCAACGCCTTCGCCTTTCCCGCCGCGTTGCTGGAGCGCCGTCTCCCGCTGGCCGATAGCGTCACCCACGGCGACATGGTGGAACGCTGCCGCCGCCTGAATGCCGAGTTCAGCAGCCGCCAGGCCTGGCTTGAGCGAGTACGCCAGTTGCTCGCCGCGCAGTTGGCCGAGCCGCCGGGGCTGGAGAACCTGGCGCAGCAGATGCATTGCTCGCCGCGTACCCTGCGCCGTCACCTGCAGGAGCTGGGCACCAGCTACCAGGGCTTGCTCGACGAGCTGCGCTTCGAGCGCGCCAAGGCGCTGCTCAGCGAGGAGCAATGGCCGGTGTACCGCATCGCCGAGGTGCTCGGCTTCAGCGAGACCGCCAGCTTCCGGCACGCCTTCCAGCGCTGGAGCGGCGTGCCGCCGAGCCGCTTTCGCGCGTAGCCCGGATGTAAAGCGGGCTACCGGGTTGGTGCGCATGGCGCACCCTACGAATCGGTGTGGCGCGCTTTTGTAGGGTGTGCCGTGCGCACCGAGTCCTCATTCCTCCGCCTGCACATTGCGGTAGATCTGCAACCGCGTCGCTGTGCGCTGTTAGAAAATCTCCCCCGGCGATTTTTTTGGCCATTTCGATCCCCTTTTGGCCATTGTCAGCGTTCTCGATTCGGTTCCAGCGGGCGAACAATGCAGGCACAACAACGAGCCTGGAGCGCTTTGCATGCTCACCTACTACAGCGACGACCATCACCTGCACCACGGCAAATGCGAGCTGATCGACGGGCAATTGATGCCCTGCTTCGAGAAGCCGCAGCGCGCCGATCACATCCTTGCGCGCGTCAAGGCTCGCCAGCTCGGCGAAGTCCGCGCGCCCAAGGATTTCGGCCTGGCGCCCATCGAGCGCATCCACAGCAAGGCCTACCTGGAATTCTTCAAGGGCGCCTGGGCGCGTTGGCAGGAGCAGGGCGGCAAGGGCGACCTGCTGCCGTTCACCTGGCCGGCACGCACCCTGCGCCGGATGATCCCCAACGATCTGCACGGCCAGCTCGGTTTCTACAGTTTCGACGGCGGCGCGCCGATCACCGCCGGCACCTGGCAGGCTGCCTACAGCGCCGCGCAGGTTGCGCTCAGCGGGCAGGCCGAGATTGCCAGCGGCGCCCACAGTGCCTTCGCCCTGTGCCGTCCGCCAGGCCACCACGCCGCTGGTGACGTGATGGGCGGCTACTGCTACCTGAACAACGCCGCCATCGCCGCCCAGGCCTTCCTCGACCAGGGCCGCAAGAAAGTCGCCATCCTCGATGTCGACTACCACCACGGCAACGGTACCCAGGACATCTTCTACCAGCGCAGCGACGTGCTGTTCGCCTCCATCCACGGCGACCCGGCCGAGGAATTCCCGTTCTTCCTCGGTTATGCCGACGAACTGGGCGAGGGTGCCGGCGAGGGCTGCAACTTCAATTACCCGTTGCCGATGGGTAGCTCCTGGGACACTTGGAACGCGGCGCTGGAGCAGGCCTGTCTGCGCATCGCCGACTACGGCGCCGACGTGCTGGTGGTGTCGCTGGGCGTGGACACCTACATGGAAGACCCGATCTCGCAATTCAAGCTCGATAGCCCGGACTACCTGGCGATGGGCCGGCGCATCGCCGCGCTCGGCTTGCCGACGCTGTTCATCATGGAAGGCGGCTACGCCGTGGAGGCCATCGGCGTCAACGCGGTCAACGTGCTGGAAGGCTTCGAGGGCGCCTGAATGGCGCCTCGTCAGCGATCAAGAATCTGCCAAACAAGAGCAACATTTCAGGGGTGAGAAACGATGAAAGCCATCAAACAGATGCTCGGCGTCGCCCTGTGCGGCGCCACCCTGCTCAGCGGCGCGGTGCAGGCCAAGGAGCTGCGCGTGTACAACTGGGCCGACTACATCCTCCCGGAGGTGCCCAAGGACTTCCAGAAGGAGTCCGGCATCCAGATCACCTGGGACACCTTCGAGACCAACGAGGCGCTGGAGGCCAAGCTGCTCACCGGCAACTCCGGATACGACCTGGTGATCCCGTCCAACCAGTTCCTCGAGACCCAGATCAAGGCCGGCGTATTCGCCCCGCTGGACAAGTCCAAGCTGCCCAACTGGAAGAATCTCGACCCGGTACTGCTCGGCCTGCTGGAGAAGAACGACCCCGGCAACCAATACGGCGTGCCCTACATGTACGGCACCGTGCTGATCGGCTACAACCCGGACAAGGTCAAGGCTGCGCTCGGTGACGATGCGCCGGTGAACAGCTGGGACCTGGTGTTCAAACCCGAGTACATGGAGAAGCTGAAATCCTGCGGTGTGGCCATGCTCGACTCGCCCACCGAAATCATCCCCATCGCCCTGCACTACCTGGGCCTGGACCCCAACAGCGCCAACCCGGCCGACTACGACAAGGTCACTGAACTGCTGCTCAAAGTGCGACCGTACGTGGCCTACTTTCATTCGGCCAAGTACATGACCGACATCGCCAACGGCGACATCTGCGTGGCCATCGGCTATTCGGGCAGCTTCTACCAGTTCGCCAACCGTGCCAAGGAAGCCGGCAACGGCGTGGTGATCAACTGGCGTTTGCCGAAAGAGGGCGCACCGATCTGGTTCGACACCTGGGCCATCCCCAAGAGCGCGCAGAACGTCGACGAAGCCCACGCCTTCATCAACCATCTGCTCGAACCCAAGGTCATTGCGCCGATCAGCGATTTCCTCGGCTATCCCAATCCCAACGTGCCGGGCATGGAACTGGTGGGCGCGGAAATTGCCGATGACCACGACCTGACCCCGACGCGGGAAATGCAGAAGTCGCTATACGTGGTGCAACCGCTGCCGCAGAAGATCGAGCGCGTGCGTACGCGGGCGTGGACATCGATCAAATCGGGTAAATGATTCGTCGCTAAAAGCTCGCGGTTGAAGCGCAATGCCGCCCAGCCGCTCCTACAGAGCGCGATGCCCTCTGTACCGATGGTGCCCACGCTCTGCGTGGGCACCTGCGTTTGTGACGCTCTGCGTCATGTGTGGCGGCGTTGGTGGTTGTGACGGACGCAGAGCTTCCTAGGCTGCGTTTCCACGCGGAGCGTGGGAACGATCAATTTCCCGCGAGAGCCGCTGCGCGCAGCGCACCCTAGCCGAACGCTCAGCTGCCCACCTCCCCCGTCTCCAACTTGCGCCACAGCAAGCGCACCGCCGCCTTGCGCACCAGGGCGCAGCGGTACAGGCGGATTTCCAGCGGGATCTGCCACTGCTCGCCACCGCAGATGGCCAGTTCGCCACGGGCCAGTTCAGCGGTGACCGACAACCGTGGCACCCAGGCCACGCCCATGCCTTGCAGGGCCATGCTCTTGAGACTGTCGGCCATGGCGGTTTCGTACACCGTCGTCGAGCGCAACGCGCGCTGGCGCAGCAGCAGGTTGACCGAGCGCCCGAGAAAGGCGCCGGCGCTGTAGGCCAGCAGCGGCACACTCTGGCCATTGTCGAGGTCGTACAGCGGCGCGCCGGACTCGTTCACCGCACACACCGGCAACATGGAGGTCGCGCCCAGGTGCAGCGAGGGGAAGATCGCCGGGTCCATCTGCAGTGCTGCGTCGGGGTCGTAGTAGGCGAGGATCAGGTCGCAGGCCCCTTCGCGCAGCGAGTGCACCGCCTCGCCGACGTTGGTCGCCACCAGTCGTGTAGTCAGTGGCAGGCCTTCGCGGCGCAGGCGGGCGATCCACTCGGGGAAGAAGCCCAGGGTCAGCGAGTGGGCGGCGGCAATCGACAGCATTTCGCCCTGCTGACCTTCCAGGTTGTGCAGGTGGCGCACCACTTCGCCGAGTTGCTCGACCAGGCTGCGCGCGGTAACCAGGAACAGTCGGCCGGCCTCGGTGAGTTCGACGGGTGTGCAGGAGCGGTCGACCAGGGTTAGGCCGAGCATCGCCTCAAGGCTGCGGATGCGTCGGCTGAACGCCGGCTGGGTGACGAAGCGCTTTTCCGCGGCCTGGGAGAAGCTACGGGTGCCGGCCAGGGCGACGAAGTCTTCCAGCCATTTGGTTTCCAGGTTCATCGAGTCTCCGTAGCCCGGATGCAATCCGGGGGTGGCCCATCAATTTGTCCCGGGTTGCATCCGGGCTACAGCGGGCCGAACGCGGTTCGGCAGACGCAGCTGCCGTGGTGCGTCGCGTAGCCCACCAGGCGATGGATCATCGTTGCGCCGATGGTGGGTTACGCCGCGTCTCGAACGACGTGATGGTCGGCAATGGCAGCATGCGGCTAACCCACCCTACGTTTGCCGCTATCCCGCAGTCACATCCACATTATGCCGATTGTGCATAGGTCAGCAAGTAACGGCATTGGTAGCGAGACGGTCAGAGCCCTTATTCTATGGGCATCGCGGCACTCGCCGTATTTCCCAAGAGCCATCGCTATCATGTCCTCTGCTGCATCTGTTCGCGTCGAAAAAGACCTGCTCGGCACCCTCGAAGTCCCTGCCGATGCCTATTACGGCATCCAGACCCTGCGCGCCGTGCAGAACTTCCGCCTGTCCGGTGTGCCGCTGTCGCACTACCCGAAACTGGTAATCGGCCTGGCCATGGTCAAGCAGGCCTCGGCGGACGCCAACCGCGAGCTGGGCCACCTTAGTGCCGCCAAGCACACGGCGATCAGCACTGCCTGTGCGCGCATCATTCAGGGCGAGTTCCACGAGCAGTTCGTGGTCGACATGATCCAGGGCGGCGCCGGCACCTCGACCAACATGAACGCCAACGAAGTCATCGCGAACATCGCGTTGGAGGCCATGGGCTTTGAGAAGGGCCAGTACCAGCACCTGCATCCGAATAACGATGTGAACATGGCGCAGTCGACCAACGATGCCTATCCGACCGCCATCCGCCTTGGCCTGCTGCTCGGTCACGACAGCCTGCTGAGCGCACTGCACAAGCTGATCCAGTCGTTCGCCGCCAAGGGCCTGGAGTTCGGCCACGTGCTGAAGATGGGCCGTACCCAGCTGCAGGACGCCGTACCGATGACCCTCGGCCAGGAGTTCCGCGCCTTCGCCACCACCCTCGGCGAAGACCTGCAACACCTGAAACTGCTGGCGCCGACCCTGCTCACCGAAGTCAACCTGGGCGGTACCGCGATCGGCACCGGCATCAATGCCGACCCGAAATACCAGGCCCTGGCGGTCAAGCGCCTGGCCATCATCAGCGGCCACCCGCTGACCCCGGCTGCCGACCTCATCGAAGCCACCAGCGACATGGGCGCCTTCGTGCTGTTCTCCGGCATGCTCAAGCGCACCGCGGTCAAACTGTCGAAGATCTGCAACGACCTGCGTCTGCTCTCCAGCGGCCCGCGTACCGGCATCAACGAGATCAACCTGCCGGCGCGTCAGCCGGGCAGCTCGATCATGCCGGGCAAGGTCAACCCGGTGATCCCCGAGGCGGTCAATCAGGTGGCCTTCGAAGTGATCGGCAATGACCTGGCGCTGACCATGGCGGCCGAGGGCGGCCAGTTGCAGCTGAACGTGATGGAGCCGCTGATCGCCTACAAGATCTTCGACTCGATCCGCCTGCTCACTCGCGCCATGGATATGCTGCGCGAGCTGTGCATCGACGGCATCACTGCCAACGAGGCGCGCTGCCGTGAGCTGATGGAAAACTCCATTGGCCTGATCACCGCGCTGAACCCCTACATCGGCTACGAGAACGCCACCCGCATCGCCAAGGTCGCCCTGGAAAGCGGGCGCGGCGTGCTGGAGCTGGTGCGCGAGGAACAACTGCTGGACGAAGCCACGCTGGCAGACATCCTGCGCCCTGAGAACATGATCGCCCCGCGTCTCGTGCCCTTGCAGTCCTGAGTGGAGAACCATCATGCAGCCTACAACGACGCCTAACGTCCGGTTCCTGTTCCGTACGGTGCATCCGCCACGGCGCTTCTGGCCCGGCCTGGGTGGTTTCTACACCGGGGCGAGCCAGGTGCAAGCCCGCCCGCGCAGCTGACAACCTGTTCATAGGAGGCCTTCACCAGCCTCAACCTTCAGGGATGGCTTTGGCCATCCCTTTTTTTGTGGTCTGCCATCCCTGGCGGCCACCCTTGGGCCGTCGCAAGCGACGTCAAAAACTGCTCCCGGCAGTTTTTTGCCTGCCATTCAAGGGCGGCTGCCGTAGGGTGCGCCGTGCGCACCGCCGGCTGGCCTGGGTTACAGCCTCCACGCCCGACGCAGCGTCTGTACCGCCTCGACGATCTGCGCCTCGGGCACTGCGGCAAAGCCCAACACCAACCCGGCGCGAGCATCTTCGGTCGTCTCGCTGCCTGGCAGCCAGTAATCGCTCAGAGGGTTCATCTCGATGCCGGCTGCGCGCGCGGCGCCGATCAACTCGCGCTCGCGCGTGAGGCTCTCGACCTTGATGCTCAGGTGCAGGCCGGCTTCCACGGCCGGCAATGACGCACACCCGGGAATTACCTTCGGCCAGGACTCGATCAAGGCGTCGCGTCGGCTGCGCGCAGCCTGGCGCATGCGCCGCACATGGCGCTGAAAGTGCCCGGCGGCGATGAATTCGGCCATCACCGCCTGGGTGCCAACCTCCAAATGGCGCATCTCCAGCGCCTGGCGCCTCGCGAAGCTCTCGGCCAGCGCTGGCGGCAGCAGCAGATAGCCCAGGCGCAGAGCCGGGAAGGCGAGCTTGCCGAAGGTGCCGATGTAGATCACTCGCTGCTGTTCGTCCAACGCTGCCAGCGGCGCGAGCGGTGTGCCGCTGTAGCGGTACTCGCCGTCGTAGTCGTCCTCGATGATCCAGCCGTTCACGCGCTTGGCCCACTCCAGCAATGCCAGGCGTCGCGGCAGAGACAGGGTGACGCCGGTGGGGTACTGGTGCGCGGGCGTGACATAGGTCAGGCGGCAATTATTCAGGCGCTGCAGGGCGGCGACGTCCAGGCCTTCGCCGTCCACCGACACACCGCACAGCTGCGCGCCGGCCATGGCAAAGGCATGGCCCGCCGCGCGGTAGCCGGGGTTTTCAATGGCCACACGGTCGCCCGGTTGAATCAACAGTTGAGCGCAGAGGCTGATGGCCTGCTGCGAGCCGCAGGTGATCAATACCTGGCGTGCCTCGCAGGTCAGGCCGCGACTGTTGCGCAGGTAGGCGGCGATCAGCTCGCGCAACTGCATGTCACCGGCCGGGTCGCCATAGCCCAGCCGTGCCGGCGAGGGTTTGCGCCAGAAGCGTGCCTGCAGGCGTGCCCAGGTCTCGAAGGGGAAAAGATCGAAGGCCGGTATACCGATGCGAAAGGCGCGCGGTGCGCCCTCGATGGGCATCGCCAGGTGATGGTTCTGTAACAGCTGCAATGCCGGGCTGGCGGTTGTTGGGGGGACGGCTGTTACTGCGGCAGGGCGATTGCGCGTCAGCTCGGCGACATAGGTGCCATCGCCAACCCGCCCGGCTACGTATCCTTCGGCATACAGCTGGTCCAGCGCGCGGGTCACGGTATTGCGCGAGATGCCGAGCAGCGCGGCCAGCTCACGGCTGGCTGGCAGGCGTGTGCCTCCAGCCAGGCGACCGTCGAGGATGCGCTCGCGCAAGGCCTGGTAGAGCTGGCGCGCCAGGCCCTGGCCGGGCTGCAGATGAATGCCGGAAAGATCGAATGGCAAGGCGGACGAGCGATTCATGATCAGCAGATTGGCTCTATCAAAGTCATAAGGAATGGATCTTACGTCAGGCCAATATTCTGCCTAGCATGGCCCCATCACACCAGGAGAAAACGTCATGTACTGCCCCGCCGCCTTCCGTCAGGACGACCTGGCCACCTTGCATGCGCAGATTCAGGCCAGCGGTCTGGCCATTGTGACCAGCACTGGCGAGCAGGGCCTGCAGGCCAGTCACCTGCCGCTGCTGCTTGAGCCTGGTGAGGGCGAGTTCGGCACCCTCTATGGCCATTTCGCCCGGGCCAATCCGCACTGGCGTGACCTGGCCCGCGGCGCCGAGGCACTGGTGGTGTTCAGCAGCGCTGACGCCTATGTGCATCCTGGCTGGTACCCGGCCAAGGCCGAGCACGGCAAGGTGGTGCCGACCTGGAACTACATCGCCGTGCATGTCTGGGGCCAGGCCGAGGTGTTCGATGAGCCCGAGCGCTTGTTGCAACTGGTCAGCCGCCTCAGCGACCGCCACGAACAGGGGCGCCCACAGCCCTGGGCGGTCAGCGATGCGCCGCGCGACTACATCGACGCCATGTTGCGCGCCATTGTCGGTTTTGCCCTGCCGATTCGCAGAATTGAGGGCAAGTGGAAGCTCAGCCAGAACCGTTCCGAGGCGGACCAGGCTGGTGTCCGTGCCGGCCTGACGACGTCAACCGCACCGCGTGACCATGAACTGGCGGCGCAGATGAATCCCACCGACTGACCATCAAAGGAATGCCCACATGCTCGACATTCGCCCTGTCACCGCTGCCGATCACGCCGCCTGGCTGCCGCTCTGGCAGGCTTACCAGCGCTTCTACCAGGCCGAGATTCCAGCCGAGACCAGCGCCCTCACCTGGCAGCGCTTTCTCGACCCGGCCGAGCCGATGCACGCCGCCCTGGCCTGGCAGGACGGCGAGGCGGTCGGTTTGGTGCACTTCATCTATCACCGCAGTTGCTGGACGCGTGGTGACTACTGCTACCTGCAGGATCTGTTCGTCGCCGAGCACATTCGCGGTGGCGGCATCGGCCGCGCGCTGATCGAGCATGTCTACGCCGATGCCCGTGCCGCCGGTGCCAGCCGCGTGCACTGGCTGACCCAGGAAAACAATTACCAGGGGCGTATGCTCTACGACCGCATCGGCGACCGCTCCGGTTTCATCCAGTACAGGAAGCTCTTCTGATGACTTGTGATCTCGCTCATTGGCAACCCCGTCCAACACCGGACCAGCGCACGCTGCAAGGCCGCTTCGTTCGTCTCGAGGGGCTCGATGTCGGGCGTCATGGTGATGATCTGTGGCGTGCGTTGCAGGGGCCGGACCCGGCACTTTGGGATTATCTGCCCTACGGCCCCTTCACCGAACGTGGTGCCTTCGATGCCTGGCTGGTCGGCAATGCGCAGAGCCGCGATCCACTGTTCTATGCAGTGGTCGACCTGGCCAGCGGTCGCGCCCTTGGGGTGTTCAGCTACCTGCGTATCACCGCGCAGGACGGCAGCATCGAAATCGGCCACGTCGCCTTCGGCGCGCCGATGCAGCGCAAGCCTGGCGCGACCGAGGCGGTCTATCTGCTGGCGCGACACGCCTTCGACGATCTCGGTTATCGCCGCCTCGAATGGAAGTGCGACGCGGCCAATGCCCGCTCGCTGCGTGCCGCCGAGCGCTTCGGTTTCACCCAGGAAGGGCTGTTCCGTCAGCACATGGTGCGCAAGGGGCGCAACCGTGACACGGCGTGGTTCTCCATCATCGACGGGGAATGGCCGGCCTGCCGCGAGGCCTTCGAGCGCTGGCTGGCTGTGGACAACTTCGATGAGGCGGCGCGGCAGAAGCAGCGCCTGGAGGCGCTGCGGGGGTAACGCCCTACTCCATCTCGAACAACCCACCCCGCAGCTGCGCGCCGCCCAGGCGCTGGCGGATGTCGTCGTCGATGCGTGGGTCGTCGGGGGCGTAGAGCATCAGCTGGCGATAGGCATTGACCCGGTTGATCTCGTTGCCCAGGTACTGCCAGACCACGCGGGTGCAGGCCGGTGTGCGGCGGTCTCCGCTGGAGACGCCGGTCTTGATGCCGTTGAGGCGGATGATGCGGCTCTTGAAGCTGGGGATCAGGATGGTCTGGCTCATCTCGTTACCGGTGAGCGACTCGTAGTCCACCAGAAACAGGCGGTCCTGCAGGAAGAACGCCGTGCCCAGGTAGCGACAGCGCACCCAGTCCTCGCTGCCGCCGCGTGTGGGTTCCTGGCGCTCCTGGCGTTCCTGGCGCTCGAAAAGGTAGTTGCCGCGCTCCTCGCGCAAGTGCACCAGTGACAGCAGCACGTGCCCCGGCACCGACATGCAGTTGGAGTATTCGAAGTAGTAGCCGCAGTAGCGCTCCATCGGGCTGGCCTGACGGCGCAGTGGGGCGAACAGGTCCAGCAGCGGGTCGCTGCCATTTTGCTGCTGCGCATCGCCGCTGCGTGCGCCGATCAGGCGGGTGAGCTGCTCGGCCGGCATGGCTAGCTCGAAGGGTTCGACGCCGAAGAAATCGCAGATGCGCTTGAGGTTGTGCGTGGTCGGCCGGCTTTGCCCTGCCAGGTAGCGGTTGAACTGCGCGCGGTTGATCGACAGCTTGCGGCACACCTCGGCAATCGAGCGGTAATGGCTGCAAAGCAATTTCAGATTGCTGCCGAGGGAATCGGACATATGGCCGCTCCAGCTGATGCGAATGACGCGATTCTAGCATCAACTCGCATCAGATCGCCGCGACCTGCGAAATTGTCCCGCGCGGCGCCTTCACCAAAGATTGCGCCACCCGCCAGGCGCGGCGCATTCCCATTCAGAACAACAAGAGAGAAAGCCTCCATGCTCGATCTTCTCAATGACCTCATCTGGAGCAAGCTGCTGATCGTGATGCTGATCGGTCTCGGCCTGTTCTTCACCATCGCCTCACGCTTCGTCCAGTTCCGCTACTTCGGCAGCATGTTCCGCATTTTCAGCGAGGCCTTCCAGCGTCAGCCGGGCCAGCTCAGCTCGTTCCAGGCCCTGATGCTGTCGGTGGCCGGCCGCGTGGGCGCCGGCAACATCGCCGGCGTATCGGTGGCGATCATGCTCGGCGGTCCGGGCGCCATCTTCTGGATGTGGGTCGTGGCCCTGGTCGGCATGGCCACCAGCTACTTCGAGTGCTCGCTGGCGCAGCTGTACAAGCGTCGCGAGGCCGATGGCGGCTACCGCGGTGGTCCGGCCTTCTACATCCAGCACGGCCTTGGCCAGCGCTGGCTGGGTATCGTCGTGTCGATCCTGCTACTGGTGACCTTCGGCTTCGGCTTCAACGCCGTGCAGTCCTTCACCGTCGCCAGCTCGCTGCACGACACCTTCGGCGTTCCGACCCTGGCCAGCGGTATCGCCCTGACCGTGGTGATCGGTCTGATCATCTTCGGCGGCATCAAGCGCATCGCCAAGTTCGCCGACGTGCTGGTGCCGGTGATGGCGTTCTCCTACCTGGCCATGGCACTGCTGGTGATCGGTCTGAACATCGCCGAAGTTCCAGCCACCTTCGCCCTGATCTTCAAGAGCGCCTTCGGCCTCGAGCCGGCCTTCGCCGGTGGCATCGGCGCGGCCATCATCATGGGCGTCAAGCGCGGCCTGTTCTCCAACGAAGCCGGCCTGGGCAGTGCGCCGAACGTGGCCGCCGTCGCCGAGGTCAAGCACCCGGCCGCGCAGGGCATCGTGCAGTCGCTCAGCGTGTTCATCGACACCCTGATCCTGTGCAGCTGCACGGCGCTGATCATCCTGCTGTCCGGCGTGTATCAGCCGGGCATGGAGCAGGCCGGTGTGGTGCTGACCCAGAGCGCAGTCGCAGCCGTGGTCGGTGAGTGGGGCCGGGTGTTCGTCAGCCTGGCGCTGCTGCTGTTCGTCTTCACCACGCTGATCTACAACTACTATCTGGGTGAGAATGCCCTGGGCTTCTTCAGCCAGAAGCGCGGCCCGGTGATGATTTACCGTGTGCTCGTGGTCGGCCTGGTACTGTGGGGTTCGGTGCAGGACCTGGGCACCGTGTTCGCGTTCGCTGACGTGACCATGGGGCTGTTGGCGATCTGCAACCTCATTGCCCTGGCGCTGTTGTTCAAGGTGGGCCTGCGCCTGATGCGCGACTACGATAGCCAGATCAAGGCGGGCGTCGAGTCGCCGGTGCTGGATGCCAAGCAGTTCGCTGACCTGGATCTAGACCCTGCCGTCTGGGGCAGTCAGCCAGGCAAAACCGCCGACCAGGCGGAAATCGGTGATCGCGTCTACCAGCGTTGATCTGACTCAGATGGAAGAAGGGGGCGAGGCCCCCTTTTTCTTGCCTGCCACCTTTGGCAGCCATTGTTCGGGCAGTCGTGAGCGACGTAACGGATGTCGCGCAGGCCCGTGATTTGTGAGGAGAGCCCATGGCGACCCCAGAAAAACTCCTGGTGCTGTACACAGGCGGCACCATCGGCATGCAGATGAGCGCAGACGGCCTGGCGCCGGCCTCGGGTTTCGAAGCGCGCATGCATATGCAACAAGCCAGCGAGAACGGCAGCGAGCTGCCGCAATGGACCTTTCGCGAGCTGCTGCCGCTGATCGACAGCGCCAACATGAACGCCGGCCACTGGCTTGCGTTGCGCGACGAAATCGTCACAGCGGTGCAGAAAGGCGGCCACGACGCCGTGCTGGTGCTGCACGGCACCGATACCCTGGCCTACAGCGCCGCAGCGCTGAGTTTCCTGCTGCTCGGCCTCGATGTGCCGGTGGTGCTGACCGGCGCCATGCAGCCGGCCGGTGTGACCGACGGCGATGCCTGGCCCAATCTGTTCGGCGCCATGCGCGCGCTGTATCGCGGCGTGACGCCGGGCGTGCACCTGTACTTCAACGGCCAGCTGCTGCATGGCGCACGTTGTTCGAAGTTGCGCAGCGATGCCTTCGATGCCTTCCAGGTGCTGCCGCGTCAGCGTCAGGCAGAGCGTGCCACGGTCGATGCGCGGATCGACTTCCGTCAGCCGCGCCAGGCGGTGAATCTCGCTGTATTGCCCTTGCATCCGGCCGTGCAGGCCGGGCATCTGCAAGCCCTGCTGGCCAGCGGCGTGCAGGGTCTGCTGCTGGAGTGCTATGGCAGCGGTACCGGCCCGGCCGGCGACGCGCAGTTGATGAGCGTGCTGCGTGAGGCGCACCAGCGCGGCGTGGTGCTGGCGGCAATCAGCCAGTGCCCGCAGGGCCATGTGCAGTTCGGTGTGTATGCGGCTGGTAGCCGTCTGGCCGAGGTCGGCCTGGTGTCCTGTGGCGGTATGACCCGCGAGGCTGCACTGGGCAAACTGTTCGCCTTGCTCGGCGCCGGTCTGCCACAAGCCGAGGTCGAGCACTGGCTGGCGCGCGATCTCTGTGGTGAGATGAGCGACTGATCCACCTGCCCAAACAGAGGAAGGACGATGAGTATCGACATTCGCCCTGTAGTTGCTGCCGATCACGAAGCCTGGTTGCCCTTGTGGCAGGGCTACCAGCGCTTCTACATGACTGAGATTCCAGCCGACACCAGCGCCGTTACCTGGCAGCGTTTTCTCGACCCCGCCGAGCCCATGGGCGCCGCCCTGGCCTGGCAGGGTGACCAGGCCATTGGCCTTGTGCACTGGGTCATTCACCGCTCGACCTGGACCACCGGCGATTACTGCTACCTGCAGGACCTGTTCGTCGCCAAGGGTCAGCGCAGTGGCGGCGTCGGTCGTCAGCTGATCCAGCATGTTTTTGAGCAGGCGCGTGCTGCCGGCTGTTCACGGGTGCACTGGCTGACTCACGAGAGCAACAGCCAGGCCAAGCTGCTGTACGAGCGCATCGGTGAGCGCTCGGGATTCGTGCAGTACCGCAAGCTGCTGTAGGGTGCGCTGCGCGCACCTTTGGCCCCCTTCCCCGGATTTCATCCGGGCTACTGCAGCCTCAGGGCCGACGCGCGATAAAGTCGATTTCCACCAGGGCATGGCGCGCCAGCCCGGTGGTGCCGATGCAGGTGCGCGCCGGGCGTTTGCCCTCGGGAAAATAGCTGGCGTAGACCGCATTGAAGCGCTCGTAGTCGCCATAGAAATCGGTGAGAAACGCCCGCGCCGAGACCACGTTCTCCAGACCCAGGCTCAGGCCTTTCAAGACCACCAACAGGTTGTCGAAGGTCTTGTGGGTTTGCGCCTCGATGCCCTCGGGCAGGGGCGCGGACTCATTACCCGGATCAATGGGCAACTGACCGGTGACGAACAGCCAGCCGTCGGCTTCGCAGGCGTGGGAAAAGGGTGCAACCGGCGCAGGCGCAGCGGCGAACATGTGGTATTCAGGCATCGACATAAGCACTCCAGAGCAGATCAACGGGCACCCGCGCAGCATTGCGCCGGCTCCCGCGAACATACCTCAGAATACCGACCAGCCGATGCGCTCGCTGAGTAGCTCCAGCGCCTTTATTCCGGCCAGGGAGTTACCCACCGTGTTCAACTCCGGTGACCACACGCACACACTGAACTGCCCTGGGACAACCGCGACGATGCCGCCGCCGACGCCGCTTTTGCCCGGCAGGCCGACGCGGTAGGCGAAGTTGCCCGCTTCGTCGTACAGCCCGCTGGTGGCCATGATGGCGTTGATCTGCTTTGTCTGCCGGGGCGACAGCACCTGCTCGCCGCTGTGCTGGCAGAAGCCCTGGTTGGCCAGGAAGCCGAAGGCACGCGCCAGGTCGACGCAGCTCATGCGCAGCGCGCAGCAGCTGAAGTAGCTGCGCAGCACCGCCTCGACTTCGTTGTGGAAATTGCCGAACGACTGCATCAGGTAGGCCGCTGCCGCGTTGCGCGCGCGGTGCTGGTATTCCGATTCGGCGACATGGTTGTCCACCGTCACTTCGGGGTTGCCCGACAGGCGCCGGACGAAGTCGCGCATCGACAGCGCCGGTGCGGCGTAGCGCGACTGGTTGATGTCGCAGATCACCAGGGCGCCAGCGTTGATGAACGGATTGCGCGGCTTGCCACGCTCGAATTCGAGCTGCACCAGCGAGTTGAACGGCTGCCCGGACGGCTCATGGCCCAGGCGCTGCCAGATGCTCTCGCCGCTGTGACCGATGGCCTGGACCAGGCTGAACACCTTGGAAATGCTCTGGATCGAGAAGGGCGTCCGTGCATCGCCTGCGACATGCACCTGGCCGTCGTTGCCATACACGGCGATGCCCAGCTGATCAGGCGCCACGCTGGCCAGTGCGGGAATGTAGTCGGCCATCTTGCCCTGGCCGATCAGTGGGCGGACTTCATCGAGAATTTCGTTCAACAGCGCTTGCATGCTCAGGCTCGCGAGGGCGCCGGGCTTGCCCGGCATGTCACTGCTAGACGCCAGCGGGCGCCGTCGAATCACAGCCCATGACTTGCCCTGAGCGGCCTGCACCCCTAGGCTCGGTCCTCCCCTGTCGTTGGCGTAGTTCGATGTCCACCGTTCTCAATGTGCTGTTGCCGATCTTCGGCCTGATCCTGGTCGGATTCATCTGTCGGCGCACCAATCGTCTGGGGCCGGCCGCGGCATCGGAGATGAACCGCTTCGTGGTCTGGCTCGGCCTGCCGGCATTGCTGTTCAGCCTCACGGCCAAAGCCGACTGGGCGCAGATCTGGCAGCCCGGTTTTCTGCTGGCCTTCACCGGCGGCATGCTCGCGGTGTTTCTGGTCACGCTGGTGTACCGCTGGAAAACCACCGGCAGCCTGGTCGACGCCAGCATCGATGGGCTCAGTGCCGGTTATGCCAACACCGGCTATATCGGTATTCCACTGTGCGTGCTGGTGCTGGGTGAGGACGGCATGGCGCCCGCGCTGATCGCCTCGCTGATGGTGGTCTGCGTGCTGTTCGGCCTGGCGGTGGTGTGCATCGAGGTGGGTCTGCAGAGCAAGAAGGGGCTGGGCGGCGCCATCGTCCAGGTGGTCACCGCGCTGTTGAAGAACCCGCTGGTGGTGGCGCCACTGCTCGGTGCTGCCTGGGCGTTTGGTGGCGTGCAGATGCCCTCGGCGCTGGACGAGTTTCTGCGCCTGCTCGGTGCAGCCACGGTGCCCTGTGCACTGGTGTCGCTGGGGTTGTTCCTGGCGCAGCGGCAGAGCGGGCCGAGCGAAGGCGCCTGGCCGTTGGTGGCCCTGAAGCTGGTGCTGCAACCGCTGGTAACCTGGTTCATCGCCTTCGTGCTGCTCGACCTGCCGCCGTTCTGGGCACACGCTGCGTTGTTGCTCAGCGCACTGCCAACGGGCACCGGGCCGTTCATGCTCGCCGAGTACTACCAGCGCCAGGCGGCGCTGGTTTCGCGGGCGATCCTGTTCTCTACCCTCGGCTCGCTGCTGACCTTGACCCTGATCTTGCTGGCGATCACGCCTTGAGTTGCAGCTCCACGCCCAACTGCTGCGACAGGCAGGGCCAGCGCTGCCAGGCCGATGCGGTATCCGGTGCAGCCAGGCGCTCACGATAGGCCTGCACCGACGGCAGGTCGAAGCTGGCGTCGTCGAGCATGCCGGTCAGGGCATGATGCACGGCTTCGTCGAGCTGGTTGGCGAAGGGTTCGCCGATCAGCTGGTGGGCGATCAGGTTGGCGCGTGTGGTGTCCAGCGGGATCAGCGGCCGGCCGAGGTGGGCGATATAGCGGTCATTGACCTCCTCCACCAGGCGGTGGGCCAGATAGGCCTCGTCGAGCAGACCTTCGAGTCCTTCATGGCCCTCCATCAGCGCCGGTGGCTGCAGGAAGAAATGCTCGGCGATCTTCAGCACCGGTTTCACAGCCGCCTCGATTCCCGCTTCGCGCGCCACTTCGGCAGCCGCGTCGAGCACGTCCGGCACCTCCTCGATATAGGCGATGACGAATGCGCTCAGCGCCCCCGGCTCATCCTCCTCCGGCAGACGGATTGACGGGTGCAGGCGACCCAGCTGAGCCTGCAGCAAGCGCGATAGAGCCTGGCTGCCGCTTTCCTGCTGGCGAGCCTGGGCGATCAATTGACGAAGGGCGGCGGTGTTCATGACGGCTCCTACATTTCAGGACATGGGCGTGAACATTAGCCGGCCGTTTGGTCGGGCTAAGACGCGATTGTCATAATTTTTTCATACTTATGCGAGTTCGCTATAACGACCTGTATCAGAACGGCTACACCCCGCGTCAGTCGGGGCGTTTAGGACAAGGCCTGCGCGCCTTCGGCCATTTTTGCGCGCACGTTGCGAGGTGAAACTCGCCGTCTATACTCGAGTTCGAAAGGCAGTACCTGATGGAACCGGACGAGCTCAGGCACGGAGAGGTTTCGGCAGTAGTCGCCAGCAGTTGAGCACGGTGCGCGAACAGTGAGTTCGCCTTGTCGCTCCATGGCAGTCGATCCCTTAGCCGCAGGCTCAGCCGGCGGGATAACAAGAACAATCAAGGGGAACCCGCAATGATGCGACATCCACGAGTCTGGATGGGCCTCCTGCTGTGGCTGGCATTAGGCTCGGCGCACGCGCAGTGGACGGTCAATATGGCGCCCGGTGTAACCGACGTCAGCCGCTCCGTCTTCGATCTGCACATGACCATTTTCTGGATCTGCGTTGTGATCGGTGTGATCGTGTTCGGCGCCATGTTCTGGTCAATGATCATGCACCGCCGCTCTACGGGCCAGAAACCTGCGCATTTCCACGAAAGCACCACCGTAGAGATTCTCTGGACCGTGGTGCCGTTGGCCATTCTGGTGGTGATGGCGATTCCGGCGACCAAGACGCTGATCGAGATTTACGACACCTCCGAGTCCGAGCTGGACATCCAGGTCACTGGCTACCAGTGGAAGTGGCACTACAAGTACCTGGGTCAGGACGTCGAGTTCTTCAGTAACCTGACCACACCGCGCTCGCAGATCGACAACCGCGAAGCCAAGGGCGAACACTACCTGCTGGAAGTCGACGAGCCGCTGGTGGTGCCGGTGGGCACCAAGGTGCGCTTCCTGATCACTGCCGCCGACGTCATCCATTCCTGGTGGGTGCCGGCACTGGCGGTGAAGAAGGACGCCATCCCCGGTTTTATCAACGAATCCTGGACGCGCATCGAAGAGCCCGGCATCTACCGTGGCCAGTGCACCGAGCTGTGCGGCAAGGACCACGGGTTCATGCCGGTGGTGGTCGAGGCCAAGTCCAAGGAAGACTTCGACGCCTGGCTGGCCGAGCGCAAGCAAGCCGCTGCCGCAGAGCGTGAGCTGACCAGCAAGGAGTGGACCATGGAAGAGCTGATGGCACGCGGCGAGAAGGCCTATAACACCGCCTGTGCAGCCTGCCACCAGCCTACCGGTGAAGGTTTGCCACCGATGTTCCCGGCGCTCAAGGGTTCAGCCATCGCCAAGGGGGCTGCCGAGGGCCATATCGACATCGTCTACAACGGCAAGTCGGGCACCTCCATGGCCGCCTTCGGCAAGCAGCTGTCGCCGGTCGACCTGGCCGCCATCATCACCTACGAGCGCAACGCCTGGGGCAACAATGTCGGTGACATGGTCACGCCCAAGGACATTCTCGATTTCTCCAAGGCGCAGGAGTAAGGACATGAGTGCAGTGATCGACCACGGTCATACTGACCACCACCATGGCCCGGCCAAGGGCCTGATGCGCTGGGTACTGACCACCAACCACAAGGACATCGGCACGATGTACCTGTGGTTCAGCTTCTGCATGTTCCTGCTGGGCGGCTCGATGGCCATGGTCATCCGCGCCGAGCTGTTCCAGCCTGGCTTGCAGATCGTGCAGCCGGAATTCTTCAACCAGATGACCACCATGCACGGCCTGATCATGGTCTTCGGCGCGGTGATGCCGGCCTTCGTCGGCCTGGCCAACTGGATGATCCCGCTGATGATCGGCGCGCCGGACATGGCCCTGCCACGGATGAACAACTTCAGCTTCTGGCTGCTGCCGGCGGCCTTCGGTCTGCTGGTCTCGACGCTGTTCATGGAAGGTGGCGGGCCGAACTTCGGCTGGACCTTCTACGCACCGCTGTCGACCACCTACGGGCCGGAGAGCACGACCTTCTTCATTTTCGCCGTGCACCTGATGGGCATCAGCTCGATCATGGGGGCGATCAACGTGGTCGCCACCATCCTCAACCTGCGCGCCCCCGGCATGACCCTGATGAAGATGCCGCTGTTCGTCTGGACCTGGCTGATCACCGCCTTCCTGCTGATCGCGGTGATGCCGGTACTGGCTGGCTGCGTGACCATGATGCTGATGGACATCCACTTCGGCACCAGCTTCTTCAACGCCGCTGGCGGTGGTGATCCGGTCTTGTTCCAGCACGTGTTCTGGTTCTTCGGCCACCCCGAGGTGTACATCATGATCCTGCCCGCCTTCGGCGCGGTCAGCTCGATCATTCCGGCCTTCGCGCGCAAGCCGCTGTTCGGCTACACCTCGATGGTCTACGCCACCGCCTCGATCGCCTTCCTGTCGTTCATCGTATGGGCGCACCACATGTTCACTGTCGGCATTCCGCTGACCGGCGAGCTGTTCTTCATGTACGCCACCATGCTGATCGCCGTGCCCACCGGGGTGAAGGTGTTCAACTGGGCCAGCACCATGTGGCAGGGCTCGATGACCTTCGAGGCGCCGATGCTGTTCTCGGTGGCCTTCGTCATCCTGTTCACCATCGGCGGTTTTTCCGGGCTGATGCTGGCCATCGCCCCGGCGGACTTCCAGTACCACGACACCTACTTCGTGGTGGCGCACTTCCACTATGTGCTGGTGCCCGGTGCGATCTTCGGCATCTTCGCCTCGGCCTACTACTGGCTGCCCAAGTGGACCGGCCATATGTATGACGAAACCCTGGGCAAGCTGCATTTCTGGATGAGTTTCATCGGCATGAACCTGGCGTTCTTCCCGATGCACTTCGTTGGCCTGGCCGGCATGCCACGGCGTATTCCCGACTACAACATGATGTTCGCCAACTTCAATATGGTCTCCAGCATCGGCGCCTTCATGTTCGGGGCAACTCAGCTGTTGTTCCTGTTCATCGTCATCAAGTGCATCCGCGGCGGCAAGCCGGCTCCGGCCAAACCCTGGGACGGTGCCGAAGGCCTGGAGTGGACGGTGCCGTCACCGGCGCCCTATCACACCTTCAGCACACCACCGGAAGTGAAGTAGGAGGTCCGCCGTGAGCGAGGTCATCGCGACTCGTCGCCTGGTTACCCGTCTGCTGCTCGTGGTCGTGGTGATGTTCTGCTTCGGCATCTTCGTCCTGCCGCCGTTCTACGACGCCATGTGCCGGGTGTTCGGCATCAACGGCAAGACGGCCGGGGCCTACCAGGGTGAGCAGATGGTGGACGAGCAGCGTCAGGTGCGCGTGCAGTTTCTCGCCACCAACGCCGCCGGCATGGTCTGGGAGTTCGGCCCGCAGGCTGACGAGATACTGGTTCACCCGGGTGAGTCGCGCGACATGCTGTTCGTCGCCTACAACCCCAGTGACCAGCCGATGAGCGCACAGGCGATTCCCAGCGTATCGCCTTCGAAGGCGGCGGCCTTCTTTCACAAGACCGAGTGTTTCTGCTTTACCCAGCAGGTGTTGCAACCGGGCGAGCGCATCGAAATGCCGGTGCGTTTCATCGTCGACAGAGACTTGCCCAAGGACGTGAAGCACCTGACCTTGGGCTACACCCTGTTCGATATCACCGCGCGCAAACCGCCAGTGGCACAGGCTCCATAAGGAGAACAACAATGTCGAGTCACGAAAGTCACGAGAACTATTACGTACCGGCGCAGAGCAAGTGGCCTATCGTCGCCACCATCGGCCTGTTGGTCAGCTTCTACGGTGTTGGCACCTGGTTCAACGATCTGTCGGCGGGCCGCGAGGGTTCCAACGGGCCACTGATCTTCTTCGCCGGCGGGCTGATTCTGGCCTGGATGCTGTTCGGCTGGTTCGGCAACGTCATCAAGGAAAGTCGCAGCGGTCTTTACAGCGCGCAGATGGACCGTTCCTTTCGCTGGGGCATGAGCTGGTTCATCTTCTCCGAGGTGATGTTCTTCGCCGCCTTCTTCGGCGCCCTGTTCTATGTTCGCACGTGGGCCGGGCCCTGGCTTGGCGGCGAGGGCGACAAGGGCGTGGCCAACATGCTATGGGAAGGTTTCGAATACAGCTGGCCATTGCTGCAGAACCCCGACTCCAAGCTGTTTCCACCACCCAGCGCAGTGATCGATCCGTGGCATCTGCCATTGGTCAACACCATCTTGCTGGTGTCCTCCAGCGTCACCATCACCTTCGCTCACCATGCGTTGAAGAAGAACCACCGTGGCCCGCTCAAGGCCTGGCTGGCCGCAACCATCTTGCTGGCGCTGGCGTTCCTGTTCTTTCAGGTCGAGGAATACATCGAGGCCTATACCGAGCTGGGGCTCACCCTGGGCTCAGGCATCTATGGCGCCACCTTCTTCATGCTCACCGGCTTCCACGGCGCGCATGTGACCTTGGGCACCATCATCCTGATCGTGATGCTGGTGCGCATCACGCGCGGGCATTTCAGTGCCGATCAGCACTTCGGCTTCGAGGCGGCCGCCTGGTACTGGCACTTCGTCGATGTGGTCTGGCTGGGCTTGTTCGTCTTCGTTTACGTACTGTAGAGGGGCTACCACGTAACGTGTGACACCAGTTGCCCTGAGTAGAAGCCCCAGGCGACCAGGGCAACGGTAATGGCGGTCAGGCCGACACGGACAGTCAGCGCGCCAACCACGCGGGAACCATGGCCCTCATCCTTGACCAGGAAGAACAGGCCGCTGAACAGGCTGGCGATGGTTGCCAGCAGCATGAGGACGATCGCGGCCTTGAGCATGTGAGACTCCGGGGGATTCGAGTGATGCAGTGCAGTATAGCCAGCAACCCTGATCGTAACGGCAGGGCGCAATGAGCGCCTTCCGTCCCGGTTGGCTGCCCAGCCTGCTGGTTGCCCTGCTGCTGCCGGGGTTGCTGTGGCTGGGCTTCTGGCAGCTCCAGCGTGGCGATGAAAAGCGCCTGCTGCTGGCCAGTTTCGAGGCGCGGCGCCAGGCCGAACCGATCAGCCTCGAGCAGCTCGAGCCCATGCGTGATCCCGCCTACCGCCGCGTTCAACTGCGTGGACACTTTGATATCGAGCACAGCCTGCTGCTAGACAGCCGCATTCGTGATGGTCATGCCGGTGTCGAGTTGCTGCAGCCTTTTTACGATCAGTCCAGCGGACTCTGGGTGTTGCTCAATCGTGGCTGGCTACCCTGGCCGGACCGGCGCACGCCGCCGCACTTCGACAGCCTCGATGGCGTGCTGCAACTCACTGCCTGGGTCTACGTGGCGCCCTCTGGCGGTCTGAATTTGCGATCCGGCGCGGCATCCGAAGGCTGGCCGCGACTGATCACGCAGGTCGAGGCCGACAGCCTCTGGCGTCAGCTTGGCCGCGGTGGCCTGCCCTTCGAGGTGCGCCTGGAGTCCGGGCCTGCCAGTTATCGCGTCGACTGGCCAATCGTGGCCATGAGCCCCAGCAAGCATCTGGGCTATGCGGTGCAGTGGTTCTCCCTGGCTGCCGCGCTGCTTGGCCTGTTCATCTATCTCGGAATTCACAATGCACGGGAGCATCGTCATGAACCCAGCCATCGCCATGCCTGAGGCACCGCGCAAGGGGCGTGGTCGCCTACAGTTGTTGTTGATCCTGGCCATTGCCATCGGCCCGATGTTCCTGGCCAGCGCCATGTACCAGTGGCGCTTCTGGGTACCGGAGACGCGCAGCTACCACGGTGTGCTGGTCGGCGATGGGCGCACCCTTGCCGATCTCGGCGTGCAGGGTGAAGTTGAACCGCTGTGGCAGATTCTGGTGACGGCACCGGGCGCATGTGGGGCCGACTGTCAGCAGTTGGTCTACCTGGCGCGGCAGATCCAGATCGGTCTCAATCGCGAGACCGCCCGCGCCAGTCACGGCCTGGCGCTGGCCGAACCATTGCCGGCCGAGTACGACGCCACGCTCAAGCGTGAGTACCCGCAGCTTGGACGCTATCGGCTGGATCTGCAGGCCTACGACAAGGCCGCCGAGTCGGTACCGGGTGCACAGCTGTGGCTGGTCGACCCACACGGCAATCTGGTGCTGCGCTATCCGGCCGGCAGCAAGGGCAAGGACATTCTCGATGATCTGCGCTACCTGCTGAAAATTTCCCTGATCGGTTGACGGCGCGCCCTCTCCATATCGACAGAGCGCCACGCCCAGTGCCCAAGGAGTCAGACATGCACAAGCCCGGTTACCGTCTAGCGCTGTTCGCGACCCTCCTGACCGTGGTGGTGGTGCTGCTAGGTGCCTATACCCGACTGACCCATGCCGGTTTGGGTTGTCCGGATTGGCCGGGTTGCTACGGTTTTCTCGGCGTGCCGATGAGCGAGCACAAGCAGGCCATCGCCGAGGCGCGATTTCCCGAGGCCCCGGTAGAGGTCGCCAAGGGCTGGTACGAGATGATCCATCGTTACTTTGCCGGTGCACTGGGGTTGGTGATTCTCGTCATTGCAGCCCAGGCCGTGCGCCGTCGCGCGGAGCCAACCCAGCCGCTCAGGTTGCCGTTGGCGATTCTGGCGCTGGTGATCCTGCAGGGCGCCTTCGGCATGTGGACAGTCACCCTGCAGCTGTGGCCGCAGGTGGTCACCGCTCATCTGCTCGGCGGTTTCGCCACGCTCAGTCTGCTGACCTTGCTCACGTTGCGCCTGTCTGGACGCTTCGCCCCGCTGCAGCTGCCTGGGCCCCTGCGGACATTGGCGGCGGCTTGCCTGCTGCTGGTGATCGGGCAGATCACCCTCGGCGGCTGGGTCAGCTCCAACTACGCTGCGGTTGCCTGCGTCGACCTGCCCACCTGTCACGGTGAGTGGTGGCCGGCGATGGATTTCGGCAAGGGCTTTCACCTGACCCAGCACATCGGCCCCAACTACCTGGGCGGACAGCTCGACAGTGATGCGCGCACCGCCATTCACATGAGTCACCGCATCGGGGCGCTACTGGTGACGCTGGCGCTGTTGGTACTGGCCTGGCGACTGCATGCAGCCAGACTGTCGCGCTTGTCTGGTCTGCTACTGCTGGCGTTGGCCGTACAGGTCGGCTTGGGCATCAGCAACGTGATCTTCCATCTGCCGCTGCTGGTGGCGGTAGCGCACAACGCAGGTGGCGCGGCCCTGCTGCTGGTGATGGTGCTGATCAACTATCGCCTGAGGGCTGTTTCTGCGGCTACTCGCGAAGCATCCGCTCTCGCGGGTGCACGCGTGTCTCTTGCGTCCAACGGTCTGCTTCAGGCCGGCAAATAACGATTCAGGGAGAAGTGCCATGGCGACAATGCTGCGAGCTCACGCCGAACATGCTACCTGGCGAGATTATCTGGAGCTGACCAAGCCACGGGTGGTGATGCTGATGCTGATCACCTCGCTGGTCGGCATGTTCCTCGCCACCCGTGCCGGTGTGCCCTGGACGGTGCTGCTGTTCGGCAACCTTGGCATCGGCCTGTGTGCCGGCGCGGCGGCTGCGGTCAACCACGTGGTGGATCGACGTATCGACTCGATCATGGCGCGCACGCACAAACGTCCGGTCACTGCCGGGCGGGTCTCGCCGGTTGCGGCGCTGACTTTCGCGCTGCTGTTGGCCATCGCCGGCATGAGCCTGCTGATGGTGTTCACCAACGAGCTGGCCGCCTGGCTGACCCTTGCCTCATTGCTCGGTTATGCGGTGATCTACACCGGCTTTCTCAAGCGCGCTACGCCGCAGAACATCGTCATCGGCGGCCTGGCTGGCGCGGCACCACCGCTACTGGGCTGGGTCGCCGTCACCGGCCACCTGAGCGCCGAGCCACTGTTGCTGGTGCTGATCATCTTCGCCTGGACGCCGCCGCATTTCTGGGCCCTGGCCATTCATCGCAAGGCCGAATACGCCAAGGCGGACATCCCCATGCTGCCGGTCACCCACGGCGAGCACTACACCAAGGTGCATATCCTGCTCTACACCCTGGTGATGTTCGCGGTGACCCTGCTGCCCTACGCCATCCACATGAGCGGGCCACTTTATCTGGTATGCGCCCTGCTGCTCGGTGGCCGCTTCCTGCACTGGGCCTGGGTGCTGTACCGTGACAGCAAACCGCACGCGGCGATCAACACCTTCAAGTACAGTATCTGGTACCTGTTTCTGCTGTTCATCGCTTTGCTGGCGGATCATTACCTGCTGCTGAATATCTAGCAGGCCGTTTAAAAACGTTGGCGAGGCAGCCAGTGCAAGGCAAAAACAGCCGAAAAAGCGCAGTTTACGTGTTGTAAATGAGCATTTTGAGGCTGTTTTTAACGCAGCAATGGCAACGCAGGTAGTTTTTCAACGGCTTGCTGAGGGGTTTCATGACGCGTACTCATACCACTGTTTTCGTCCTCGTTGCCATCGTTGCTCTGGTGCTGGGCCTGACCGTCAACAAGGTGCTCAACAGCAAGAGCCAGGGTGACCCGGCGGCGTTGCTCGATGCCGGTATCGTGCTTCTACCGCAGAACCGCAGCCTGCCAGCGCTGAGCCTGATCGACCAGGACGGCAAGGAGGTCGTGGTGGATCAGCTCAAGGGCGACTGGACGCTGCTGTTCTTCGGCTACACCTTCTGTCCGGATATCTGCCCGGCCACCCTCGCCCAGCTGCGCCAGCTGCAGACTCAACTGCCCGAAGAAACCCGTGCACGGCTGAACGTGGTGATGGTCAGCGTGGACCCCCATCGCGATACGCCGGAGCAACTGAGCAAGTATCTGGGCTTCTTCAATGCGGGCTTCAAAGGCCTGACAGGCGAAGAGGAAACCCTGCAGAAATTCGCCAACTCGGTGAGCATTCCCTACATCCCGGCTGACACCAGCAAGGAAAACTACACCGTCGATCACAGCGGCAACCTGGTGATCATCGGCCCGGACGGCACCCAGCGTGGCTTCATCCGCGCGCCGATCAATAACGCCAAGCTGGCGGCACAACTGCCGGGGCTGGTTTCGGGTAGCTGATCCGCCGGGTGCACTGCGCACCACCATCACCAGCATTTCCCGGATTTCATCCGGGCTACGGGCCCGGTCTCGTAGGGTGCGCCACGCGCACCGGCTGGCGGTCAAAGACATTGGTGCGCACGGCGCACCCTACGGGGCGTGGCCGCGTAACCCACCGGGCGATGGATGGCGTTGCGCCGACGGTGGGTTACGCTGCCGCAGGCACAGAGTGTGATTCAGCAATGTGTCACAGGCGGCTAACCCACCCTACGAAACGCGTCGATCCCACTACAGCGCGAATGGCAGGGGCAGGTTGATCTGCTGGCGCTGCGCCAGGCGCCGTTGGAATTCGGCCGGATCATGAATCAGTACTTCTTGCCCGGCGAACGATTCGGCGGCGATCAGGCGTGACAGCCAGAAACGCACGCAGGCCACACGAAGCATGGCCGGCCACAGCTGCGCCTCGGCAGCGGTGAAGGGGCGCAGCGCCGCATAAGCACCCAGCAGCGCACGGGCGCGAGCGCCGTCGAGGTTGCCGTCTTCGTGTGAGCACCAGTCGTTCAGGGTGATGGCCAGGTCGTAGAGCATCGGCCCGGAGCAGGCGTTGTAGAAGTCGATCACCCCGGCCAGGTGGTTGCCGTCGAACAGCACGTTGTCGCGGAACAGATCGGCATGCAGGTTCGCCCGCGGCAGGGCGAGGATGCGCGGCTTCAACTCGATGATCTCGGCCAGCGCATCACGCAGCAGCGGTAATGCCTGCTCATCGAGCTTCAGCGCCTGGCTCGGGCCTTCGGCGAGCATCCAGTCCAGGCCACGGTCGCTGCGCCGCTCGATGGGCGCATCACGCGTGGCCAGGTGAATCCGCGCCAGCAGGCTACCCACTTCCTGACAGTGATGGGCGTTGGCTTCGCGCACATGCTTGCCGGACAGCCGTGGCTGCAGCAGCGCCGGTTTCTCGGCCAGGCTGCGCAGTGCCTCACCATCCTGTGTACGCAGGGCGTAGGGCACCGGCAGGCCGGCATCGTGCAGCACATCGAGTAATTCGATGAAGAACGGCAGGTCGGCCACTGGCCCGCGTTCGACCAGGGTCAGAACGTACTCACCCTGCTCAAGGCTGACGAAGAAGTTGCTGTTTTCGCTGCCCGCAGCAATGCCCTGGAAATCACGCAACCGACCAAGCCCGTAGGGCGCCAGGAAGACTTCGAGCTCATGACGCTCCAGGGGGGTGAATACCGACATATCAGACCTTAATTGCCTTACCAGCTAAAGATTTCCCACGATGGGATCAGCATGTCCGGATCGTCCGAACGTATGAAGTTGCCGTCGCTGCCATCGGCGCGAACGAGAAAGTAGGGTTTACCGTTCTTCGGGATGACCTTGATGGCATAGAGGAAACCATTGACCCGGTATTCCTGAATGGTGCGGTCGCCGTCCTGGCGGATGGTCACGTCCGGGTCGCCCGACACGGGGTCCTCGGCGTGAGCGGCAAGCGGAAGACAGGCCAGCAGGCCGACCAGCAAAAGGCGTTTGGCTGTACCCATGGTAACCTTGCTCCTTGTATTCAATGATGCAGCCATTCTAACAGGCCGTTGAAAAACTACCTGCGTTGCCATTGCTGCGTTAAAGACAGGCTGGAGCGCCAGCCCGGTCGGAATGCTCATTTACAACTCGTAAAGTCGAGCGCGACTCCGACCGGTCCTCGCCTGTTTTTGCGGGGCCGCCATCGGTATTGCACTGGCTGCCTCGCCTACGTTTTTCAATTACCTGTAATACTGCACCCACCGAAAAGGTTGATCCCGCGCATGAGCCAAGCTCCCCTCGTTCTGGTCGACGGTTCCTCGTACCTGTACCGCGCCTTCCATGCCCTGCCGCCGCTGACCACATCCAGGGGCATGCCCACCGGAGCGGTAAAAGGTGTGCTGAACATGCTCAAGAGCCTGCGTAAGCAGTACCCGAACAGCCCCTTCGCCGTGGTCTTCGATGCCAAGGGCGGCACCTTTCGCGACGAGCTGTTCGCCGAGTACAAGGCCAATCGCCCCTCCATGCCGGACGAGCTGCGTGTCCAGGTCGAGCCGCTGCATGCCAGCGTGCGCGCCCTGGGTCTGCCGCTGCTTTGCGTCGAAGGCGTTGAAGCTGACGACGTGATCGGTACCCTGGCGCGCCAGGCGGCCGGGGAAAAGCGCGACGTGGTGATCTCCACCGGCGACAAGGACATGGCGCAGCTGGTCTGCCCGCACGTTACGCTGGTCAATACCATGACCGGAAGCGTCTACGACGAAGGTGGCGTAAAGGAGAAATTCGGTGTCGGCCCTGAGCTGATCATCGACTACCTGGCGCTGATGGGTGACAAGGTCGACAACATTCCGGGCGTGCCCGGCGTCGGTGAGAAGACCGCTCTCGGCCTGCTGGTGGGCATTGGCGGTGGTCTCGACGTGCTCTACGCCAACCTCGACAAGGTACCCGAGTTGCCGATTCGCGGCGCCAAGGGCCTGCCGGCCAAGCTCGAAGAACACCGCGAGATGGCCTACCTGTCCTACCAACTGGCAACCATCAAGACCGACGTGCCGCTGAATATCGAGATCGACTCGCTGCATCCGGGCGAGCCGGATCAGGCCGCGCTGGTGCAGCTCTACGGCGAGCTGGAGTTCAAGAACTGGCTGGATGACCTGCTGCGTCAGAACAAGTCGCTGGCCGCCAAGGCTGCTGCTCCGGCTGGCGATCTGTTCGCCGAACCTGCTGGAGAAACCGTCGAAGAAGCCGCTGAACCAACGCCGCCGAGCGCGGGTGATTACCAACTGGTGCTGGAGCAGGCGCAGTTCGATGCCTGGCTGCAGAAGCTGGAGCAGGCCGAACTGATCGCCTTCGACAGCGAGACCACCAGTATTGACGCCCAGCAGGCACAACTGGTCGGGCTGTCCTTCGCGGTCAAGGCCGGCGAGGCGGCTTACGTGCCGCTGGCGCACAGCTACATGGGCGTGCCGCAGCAACTCGATCGTGACGCGGTGCTCAAGGCGCTCAAGCCGATTCTCGAAGACCCGGCCAAGGCCAAGGTCGGCCAGCACGCCAAGTACGACATCAACGTCCTGGCCAATGCCAGCACACCGATTGCCGTGCAGGGCGTGGCCTTCGACACCATGCTCGAATCCTACGTGCTGGACTCCACCGCCACCCGCCATGACATGGACAGCCTGGCGCTGAAATACCTGAACCACAGCACCATTCGTTTCGAGGACATCGCCGGCAAGGGCGCCAAGCAACTGACCTTCGATCAGATCGCCCTGGAACAGGCTGGCCCTTACGCCGCCGAGGATGCCGACGTCACCCTGCGCCTGCACCAGGAGCTATGGGGCCGACTGCAGTCCGTACCATCGCTGGCCAAGGTGCTGCGCGAAATCGAAATCCCGCTGGTGCCGGTGCTGGCACGCATCGAGCGCAACGGCGCGCTGGTCGACGCCAAACTGCTCGGTGAGCAGAGCGTCGAGCTGGGCGAAAAACTGGTGGAGCTGGAGCGCAAGGCATTCGAGATCGCTGGCGAGGAGTTCAACCTCGCATCGCCCAAGCAGCTGGGCGTTATCCTCTACGAGAAACTCGGTTATCCGGTGATCAGCAAGACCGCCAAGGGCCAGCCTTCCACTGCCGAAGCGGTTCTCGCCGAACTGGCCGAGCAGGACTTCGAACTGCCCAAGGTGTTGATGCAGTACCGCTCCCTGAGCAAGCTCAAGAGCACTTACACCGACAAGCTGCCGGAGCAGATCAACCCGCGTACCGGGCGCATTCATACCAGCTATCACCAGGCCGTGGCTGCAACCGGCCGCCTGTCGTCGAGCGACCCGAATCTGCAGAACATCCCGATCCGCACCGCCGAAGGACGACGTATCCGTCAGGCCTTCGTCGCGCCCAAGGGCTACAAGCTGATGGCGGCGGACTACTCGCAGATCGAGCTGCGCATCATGGCCCACCTGGCCAAGGATGAAGGGCTGCTGGACGCCTTCCGCCATGACCTGGACGTGCACAAGGCCACGGCTGCCGAGGTGTTCGGCGTGGCGCTGGAAGAGGTGAGCAGCGACCAGCGACGCAAGGCCAAGGCCATCAACTTCGGCCTGATCTACGGCATGAGTGCCTTCGGCCTGGCCAAGCAGATCGACGTCGAACGCAAGGAGGCGCAGGCCTACATCGACCGTTACTTCGCTCGCTATCCGGGCGTGCTGACCTACATGGAGCGAACCCGCGCGCAGGCTGCCGAGCAGGGCTACGTGGAGACGGTCTACGGCCGTCGCCTCTACCTGCCCGAGATCCATGCGCAGAATCAGGCCATGCGCAAGGGCGCCGAGCGCGCGGCGATCAACGCGCCCATGCAGGGCACTGCGGCGGACATCATCAAGCGCGCCATGATCGCCGTGGACGGCTGGCTGCAGGACAGCGGTATCGATGCGCGCATCATCCTGCAGGTGCACGACGAACTGGTACTGGAGGTGCGCGAGGAGCTGATCGATGAGGTCAGCGCCAAACTCAAGAGCCTGATGAGTGGTGCTGCCGAGTTGGACGTGCCGCTGCTGGTGGAGGTGGGTGTCGGCGTCAACTGGGACGAGGCACACTAATCCCCGTCGCCGCGGCGCAATGCCGCGGCCGCTCTAGCTTTGGGGTTTCAGGGAATCAAAAGGCGCTTTTTTATTGCAAATGGTTTTTAAAAAGGCGATGAACTTTCCGCAAACCCACCCGGTCAGAGTTCATGAATGGCCGCAAAGCCCTTCAATGCTCCTTTGTTGTGTTAAGTGTTGGCAGACATCTGAACCCCGCCCTAGCGGTTCAGACCTTGAACCCCGAACTTCTCCCTCCCCATACGAAGCTCGGGGTTTTTTTTGCCCAAAAAAAGCTGCCGCTAGCGGGATTCTGATGACCCTCTCCCTCCGGGAGAGGGTGCCCGAAGGGCGGGAGAGGGAGCATACTCGCCCATTACGAGTCGTCCCCGTTGCGCACAGCGCACCCTACGCTTGTGCCGCTAGCGACATTCTGATGGCACCCGAAGGGCGGGAGAGGGAGCTTACTCGCTTATTACGAGTCGTCTTCCGGTGCGCACTGCGCACTGCGCACCCTGCTTCAGGCCTCTTCAGCGCTTTCTTCACCCTCTTCCGGCAGCAAATCCAACCAACCAGCCAGCACCATCTGCGCCTCTTCCACACCCATGCGCTTGGGTGCCGAGAACAGCTGGATACTGATGGCCTCGCCCCACTGCTTGTGAATTTCCTGGCGTACCTTGAGCAGCGCAGTCTTCGCCGCACCGAAGGCCAGCTTGTCGGCCTTGGTCAGCAGGATATGCAGCGGCATGCCACTGGCCACTGACCAGTCCAGCATCATGCAGTCGAACTCGGTCAGCGGATGACGGATATCCATCATCAACACCAGGCCACTCAAGCTCTCGCGGCTGCCCAGATACGCTTCCAGGTGTTTCTGCCAGTGCTGCTTGAGCGGGATCGGCACCTTGGCATAACCGTAGCCAGGCAGGTCGACCAGGCGACGCTCATCGTCCAGGCGGAAGAAGTTGAGCAGTTGCGTGCGCCCGGGGGTCTTCGAGGTTCGCGCCAGGCTGGCATGGGTCAGCGTATTGAGCGCGCTCGACTTGCCCGCGTTGGAACGGCCGGCGAAGGCGACTTCCAGGCCGCTGTCCTCGGGGCACTGATCGACCTTGGCGGCACTGATGAGGAAGCTGGCCTGCTGGCACAGACCGATGATGGGATTTTTCGGGAGCATGGGGTATCCGGTGGTTACCTCAATCCGCAGAGAGGGTGTCTATAAATGGCTGCGCGCGGCCATGCTGCGTTGGAATCAACCTCAAAATGCTCATGTACTACTCGTACACTCCGCTTTTTCGGCTGACTCCGCCTTGCCTGACCTTTGCTCGCTGCTTTGTAGACACCCTCTTGACCGTTCGAGGGATTGCGACATTTCCGCGCACCTGTCGCACGCCAGGTGGCGCGGCAAGCGGCGTCGTTTCCGTTTCAGCGTTGCCAGTATATAATGCCGCAGATTTTGTGTGCGCTTTGTCCCACCCGCAGGAACCCGATTGCCGGGAGCGATTACATCTCTGCTCGATAGAAAGCAGAACGTTCCCTACCCTGATGAGGTTGATTTGATGAAGAAAATGCTGCTCGCTGCTGCAGTTATGACGCTGTCTTTCAACGTCTATGCTGCTCAGGATCCGCAAGCTGTGTATGACCGTTCCTGTGGCGTGTGCCACAACGGCCAGATTCCCACGGCGCCCAAGAAGGGCGACAAGGCCGCATGGGAGCCCCGCCTGGCCAAGGGCATGGATACACTGGTGCAGAGCGTCACCAATGGTTTGAATGCCATGCCGCCGCGCGGCTTGTGCATGGACTGCACGGCCGAGGATTACCAGGCGGTCATCAAACTGATGACCGAATGAGTGAGCCCCGCCGATAACCCTTCTCTCTTTTAGCCGTAATTGGATTAGCTGATGAACAAAGTACTCGTGAGTCTGCTGTTGACCCTGGGCCTCACCGGCGTGGCTCAGGCTGCTGGCGATGCCGAAGCCGGTCAGGGCAAAGTTGCTGTCTGTGGTGCCTGCCATGGCGCCGATGGCAACAGCCCTGCGCCAAACTTCCCCAAGCTGGCCGGTCAGGGCGAGCGTTACTTGCTCAAGCAGCTGCACGACATCAAGTCCGGTGACCGTCCAGTGGTCGAGATGACCGGCATGCTGGACAACCTCAGCGATCAGGACATGGCTGACATCGCTGCTTACTTCTCCAGCCAGAAGATGAGCGTTGGTGTTGCCGATCCCAAGCTGGTCGCGCGTGGTGAAGCGCTGTTCCGTGGCGGCAAGCTGGAAGAAGGCATGCCGGCCTGCACCGGCTGCCACTCGCCCAACGGCGCTGGTCTGGATGCAGCTGGCTTCCCGCAGTTGGGCGGCCAACATGCCCAGTACGTTGCCAAGCAGCTGACCGATTTCCGCGAAGGCAACCGCACCAACGACGGCGACGCGATGATCATGCGTGCCATCGCTGCCAAGCTCAGCAACAAGGATATCGAAGCGGTCTCCAGCTTCATCCAGGGCCTGCACTGAGAAGTTGTTCCAAGCGACCACTGTTGCAGTTGGTAAGACAAAGGGTGGCTACGGCCACCCTTTTTCATTTGCGGCGCGGCTACAATGGCCGGAACCTGCATCGTGTCGCCCGGTCTTACTAGCGATTCGCCACGAGGCGATGCCTACTACCAAGGAGTACCCCATGCGTAACCTGATTCTCGGCGCAGCTCTGGCCATCAGCAGCCTGTTCGGTATCACTGCTCATGCCGAGCCAGTGGCTGGCCAACAGTACGTTGAGCTGAAGAGCCCGGTGCCGGTTTCCAAACCCGGCCAGATCGAGGTGGTGGAGCTGTTCTGGTACGGCTGCCCGCACTGCTATCAGTTCGAAGCGACCCTCAACCCCTGGGTCGAGAATCTGCCGGAAGATGTCAATTTCGTTCGTGTGCCGGCACTGTTCGGTGGCATCTGGAACGTGCATGGTCAGGCGTTCATCACCCTGGAAAGCATGAAGGTCGAACACAAGGTGCATGAGGCCGTGTTCACTGCCATCCATCAGGAAAAGAAGAAGCTGGCTTCGGCTGAAGAGTTTGCCGACTTCGTCGCGACGCAGGGCGTTGATCGCGATGCCTTCCTCAAGACCTTCAACTCCTTCGCCGTCAAAGGCCAGATGGAAAAGGCCAAGAAACTGGCGATGGCTTACCAGGTCACGGGTGTGCCGGTGATGATCGTCGGTGGCAAGTATCGCTTCGACCTGAGTTCGGCCGGTGGCCCGCAGCAGACCCTGCAGGTCGCTGACCACCTGATCGCCAAGGAACGCGAGGCGCTTTAAGCGACCGCAGGCGCGAAGCATGCTGCGCCGCTGGCGAAAGACACGTGCGGTTGGCCTGTGCGATCCACAGGTCAACCTGCACTGTTCGCCGCAGGCCGACTGGCCAGCCGACGGCCTACTGCGTCTGCTCAGTTTCAACGTCCAGGTCGGCATCAATACCCAGCGTTACCATCACTACCTGACCCGTAGCTGGCAGCACCTGTTGCCCCATTCCGGGCGTGCCGGCAACCTGCAGCGCATCGGTGATCTGCTCGCCGATTTCGATCTGGTGGCGTTGCAGGAGGTCGATGGTGGCAGCCTGCGCTCGGGCTACATCAATCAGGTCGAGTACCTGGCCCAGCAGGGCGCCTTTCCCTACTGGTATCAACAGCTCAATCGCAATCTCGGGCGCTTCGCCCAGCACAGCAATGGCGTGCTCAGCCGCTTGCGTCCCACCCTGCTGGAAGATCATCCGCTCCCTGGTCCGCCCGGACGTGGTGCGATTTTCCTGCGCCTCGGTGAGGGCGAGCACGCATTGGGTGTGGTGATGATGCATCTGGCGCTGGGCGCACGCACACGAACGCGGCAACTGGCTTACATTCGCGAGCGCGTCAGTGAGTTTCGCCATCTGGTGCTGATGGGCGACATGAACACCCATGCTGCCGACCTGCTGGAAAACTCCCCGCTGCGCGACCTCGGCCTGATCGCGCCACAGGTCGAAGCAACCTTCCCCAGTTGGCGACCGCAGCGCTGTCTCGATCATATCCTGCTCAGTTCCGAGCTCGAACTGGGGCGCGTCGATGTGCTCAGTCAGCCGATTTCCGACCACCTTCCCGTGGCCGTGGAAATCCGCCTGCCGGAAGCACAGAATGCTGCGCAAATGCCTATGCTGAAGACGCCATCTCCCGAGTAAGCCGTATGAGCGATGACGCGCAACGCTGGAAAGACAAATACCTGAGCAGCCTGGAGCAGCAGGAAAAGCTCGATCGCCGTTGGGAGTTGCGCCTGGATCTGCTGCGTCGCGGCCTGGTGCGCAGCAGCCTGGCCGCCGAGGGCGCGGACAAGGCGGTCGATCAATGCATGCAGGAAATGCGCGAAATCCTTCGCCGCGACGATATGGACGCCGCCTTGAGCGGCCTCATCCCGCGTCTGGAAAAGGCCGTGCTGGATTCCGAGCAGCGCCGTCAGCAGCGTGCCGGTGAGGCGGCGACCGCACTGGCTGCCTTGATCGAGCAACTGCAGCGTCTGCAGCCGCCGCGCGAGGTGCGCAAGGCGCTCAAGTCACTGGGCAAACAGCTGGAGGACGCCACCAGTCATCAGTATCTGCTGCCTGCGCTGCTCAGCCAGCTGAGCAATCTGCAGGGTCAGGCGCTGACCGTTCTGCAGGCTCCGGTGCAGGAGCAACCGGGCCTGTTGCAGCGTTTGTTTGGCTCGCGCGCAGATAACAACGAAAGCAGCGAAGATTCGCCGATCGGTGCCGCCGAGGCCGCTACCATTGCCGAGGCGCTCGCACCACCATCGGCGCCAACGCCAACGCCAACGCCAACGCCAACGCCAACGCCAACGCCAACGGCCATAGCGTTGGCGAACGAGCCACCTCCCAGTTTCTCCAACGTGGCCAGCGTGCCAGCCCGGCACCAGGTCCACGACGCCTCGCCTGTACTCGACAGCCTGCCGCTGCCACCGGGGCTGGTACGGCAGGAGGATGCTGGCGACAGCCCGTTCTCATTGCCCAGCAGCGAACCCGGGTACAGCGCGGTGGCGCCACATATCGCCAGCAGTCTGCGCAATCTGCTCGACGAACTCGAACTGCCGGCGCGCCATCTGCCACAAGGTGAAGCGCTGCGTTCGCGCCTGGAGGGCAATCTCAACTGGTACGAGCTGGTGCCGGTGCTGGATGACCTGGCTGTGCTGGTGCTTGCCGTCACCGATAGCGGTCAGCGTGAGTTCGCCGGCTATCTCAAACAGCTCAACGAGCGTCTGGCTGCCTTCATCGAAACCCTCAGCGAGGCACACGAGGGTTACAGCGCTTCAGTGGAGAATGCGCGCAGTTTCAACCAGCAACTGCGCGATCAGGTCAGTGATCTGCAGCACAGCGTGCAGGAGGCTGCCGATCTTGAATCGCTCAAGCAGGCCCTGGAGCAGCGCCTGGAAGGCCTCTTGCAGAGTGTCAGCAGTCATCAGCGTCAGCGCGACATCGGTGGAGATGACGTGGCCGAGCGGCTACAGGGGCTGGTCAAGCGTGTCGCCGAGATGGAGCAGGAGGCGCAGCAGTTTCGCGAGCATATCGAGGAACAGCGACAGAAGTCCTTGCTGGATCCTCTGACTGGGCTGCCCAACCGTGCTGCCTGGAGCGAGCGTCTCGACCTGGAGGTCGCTCGTCGCCAACGTTACGGCGGCCAGTTGTTGTTGGCGGTGCTGGACGTCGATCACTTCAAGCGGATCAACGACGGCTACGGCCACCTGGCAGGTGATCGAGTGCTGAAGATCATCGCCGGGGAGCTCAGCAAGCGTTTGCGCAAGACCGACTTCATCGCCCGTTTTGGTGGCGAAGAGTTCGTTCTGCTGATTCCTGCAACGCCGCTGGAGGGAGGTGTCCAGCTTCTGGAAACCCTGCGCGCGGCAATCGAAGCCTGCCCGTTCCACTTCAAGGGTGAGCCAGTGACCATCACCTTCTCCGCCGGTATTGCGGAATTTCGCAATGGCGAGGCGACCGAGGTCACCTTCGAACGTGCCGATCAGGCGCTCTATCGCGCCAAGGGCTCGGGGCGTAACCGAGTCGAACAGGCTGCCTGATCCCTTCTACGTTGAGCCGCTGCGGCAGGCGCTGCGGCTCCCTGTGCGAACGACCCACTCCCTCTAGAGCGTTGCCTCAGTCGGGCCCCTGCTGGTCGCTGATGCGGGAGCAGCGGTTCGTGCCCGTGGCGCGTGATCGTCCTCGTCCTGCAATGGCACCTCATTGCCCTGCGCGTCGTACAGCTTGCCGCCGATGAAGTGATCGCCATCGTGCAGGGCGGCGATGTCGTGGTAGCGCAGGCTGCGCTCGGTGCCGGCGACGAATACCGACTGCTGATCCGAGTTGCCGGCGGTGAAATGGTTGAACAGCAGGTTGAGCAGGATCGCCATGATCGCCGCCGAGCTGATGCCCGAGTGGAAGATGGTTTCGAACCAGGCCGGGAAGTGATGGTAGAAGCTGGGCATGGCGATGGGGATCATGCCGAAGCCGATGGAGGTGGCGACGATCACCAGATTCATGTTGTTGCGGTAGTCGACCTTGGCCAGGGTGCGGATGCCGCTGGCGGCGACGGTGCCGAACAGCACGATGCCGGCACCACCAAGCACCGAGGTCGGCACTGCGGCGATCACTCGGCCCATGATCGGCAACAAGCCGAGGGTGACCAGAATCAGCCCGCCGGTGGCGACCACATAGCGGCTCTTCACGCCAGTCACGGCGACCAGGCCGACGTTCTGGGCGAAGGCACTCTGGGTGAAGGAGCCGAACAGCGGCGCAACGACACTGGCGATCATGTCCGCGCGCAGACCATTGCCGAGGCGTTTGGAATCGACCTTGGTGTCGATGATGTCGCCGACGGCAAGGATGTCGGCCGAGGTTTCCACCAGGATCACCATCACCACGATCAGCATCGAGATGATCGCTGCCACCTCGAACACCGGCATGCCGAAATGTAGCGGTGCCGGGAAGGCCAGCACCGGCCCGTCGCCGACTTTGGAAAAATCGGCCATGCCGAATACCAGTGCAACCAGGGTGCCGATGACCATGGCCAGCAGAATCGACAGACGTGAGAGGGTTGCACTGCCGACCTTGCTCAATAGCAGCACGGTGGCGAGGGTGAAAGCGGCCAGGCCGATGTTGGCCATGCTGCCAAAGTCAGCTGCACTGCTGTTGCCACCCATGGCCCAGCGCGCCGCTACAGGCATCAGCGTCAGGCCGATGGTGGTGATGACGATGCCGGTCACTAGCGGCGGGAAGAACTTGGTGATCTTGGAAAAGATCGGCGTGATCAGCAGACCGATCGCCGCTGCGCCTATCACCGCGCCGAACACCACGGGTAGCCCGCCTTCACCGCCATTGGCGCCGACTATCGCCACGATGGTGGCGACGCTGGCGAACGACACGCCCTGTACCAGGGGTAACTGGCAGCCGAAGAACGGCAAACCAATGGTCTGCAGCAAAGTGGCGGCGCCACCGACGAAAAGCGAAGCGGCGATCAGCAGGCCGATATCGGCAGGTGACAAACCAGCCGCCTGGCCGACGATCAGGGGGACGGCGACGATGCCGCCGTACATGGTCAGTACGTGCTGCAGGCCGTAAAGCAGATTGGAGCCGAGGCCGAGGTTCTCGTCCTCTGGGCGCTGAGTGGTGGACGTCATGGGGAAGCTACTCGCTGTTGTTCTTGTGCGGTCAATGTAGACATTTTGTTGCCATATTGGCTACTACTTTGTATACATTTCTTCGAATGTTGTTCCCTGGAACCATTGCGCCTCTACTGGTCATAAAATTTCTACGTGCGCTGAAGATGCTCGAATCTGACTGCGACGCCGACTCGCGAGGCGACACCGTCAGGCCCTAGACTATGCGTACTCGCCACCGGAGACGCCTATGGACATCTTCAGCATCGCCGTGCTGATCTTTTTGGTCACCGACCCTTTCGGCAATATCGCCATCTACATTGCCGCGCTGAAGAACGTCGAGCCGCGCAGACGGCTGTGGATCGCCGCGCGCGAACTGCTGTTCGCCCTTGGCCTGCTGCTGCTGTTCCTCACCTTTGGTGACAAATTCCTCACCAGCCTCGGGCTGTCACGCGAGGCAACCGCGATTGCCGGCGGTATCATCCTGTTCGTCATCGCCATGCGCCTGATCTTTCCCAGCCCGCAGGGCCTGCTCGGCGACGTGCCGGATGGCGAGCCGATGCTGGTGCCCTTGGCCACGCCGGCGGTCGCCGGACCTTCGGCTCTCGCGGTGCTGATGACCCTGCGCAACACCCACACCGGGCCGCTCTGGGAGCTTTACCTGGCGGTGATCCTGGCCTGGGCAGCGACGGCATTCATTCTGTTGCAGGCTTCGTTCCTGCAGCGTTTTCTCGGTAATCGCGGGTTGATGGCGGTAGAGCGATTGATGGGCATGTTGTTGATCATGCTCAGCGTCGACATGCTGCTGGACAACCTGCAGAGCGTATTCGGTCACGCATGAAGTCTCTCTGTCTTGCCCTCTTCCTTGTTCTGCTTGGCGGTTGCACCGGTGGCCTGCGCATCGATGACAGCCACACCGCGACCGGCCAGAACAGCCGCGTGCAGTATGTCGTGCTGCACTACACCTCCGCTGACCTGCAGCGCTCGCTCGACCTGCTGACGCAGACCGAGGTGAGCAGCCACTACCTGATCGGTGATGCACCGCCGACCGTCTACCGTCTGGTGGATGAGAATCGTCGTGCCTGGCACGTCGGCGTCAGCGAATGGAAAGGGCGCACCTGGCTCAACAGCACCACGATCGGCATCGAGCTGGTCAACCAGGGTTACTACCAGACGCCGGCCGGTCGTTACTGGCAGCCTTTCGCGCCGCAGCAGATCGATACCCTGATCGTGCTGCTCAAGGACATCGTCAAGCGCCACCAGCTACCGCTGGGCTCGATCATCGCGCACAGTGATGTGGCGCCACAGCGCAAGGTCGACCCGGGCCCATTGTTCCCCTGGAAGCGTCTGGCCGACGAGGGCCTGGTGCCTTGGCCGAACGAAGACGCCGTAGCGTGCCAACAGGCGCTGTTCAGCGCCAGCCTGCCCAGCGTGCAGTGGTTCCAGGAGCAGTTGGCGCAAAACGGCTACACGGTGCCGCAGCATGGCGAACTGGATGAGGTAACGCGCAACGTCATTGCCGCCTTCCAGATGAAGTATCGCCCGGCCAACTATGACGGCCAGCCGGACGCCGAAACTGCAGCGCGGTTGCTGGTGCTCAATCTGCAGGCGGCAGGATAGAACTCAGCTGGGTGTCGTGGCGATCAGCCGGGAGTCGGCCAGCGCAGCACTGCGATGAACGGTGGTCGGGGTCAGAGAGCATGCTCAGAAAGGCTGCTGACGAGGGATAGCGCACCAGCAGAAGCAGATCCCACCGCTCTTCCTTCGGTGCGATGAGCGCCAGGTGGACGTCAGCCATCACCTGCACCTCACCGCCCACCCCCTTGACCTTGTTCAGCGCGGTGCGGCTGTAGCGCGCATAGGCTTCGCGTCCGCTGCACGGCACATGGAGGCTGCCTGCGTCGTACGCGGCTTGATCGTTGAAACGCAGCAGATTGAGCATCAGGATCGGTGTATCGCTGGGCATGTGCTCGGCGAACGCCAGCAGATCCTCGCGGTCAGGGTTGATGCTCGGCATGCACGTTCCTCGGCTGGCGTTTTTCCTGAGCCTCTCGCCTGAAGCCGAGTACGGCAAGCGCTATCGATCCGCCTGATAGCCAATCATCTGGTCAGCCTGGTGCTCCGCTGCGCTTGCTGTACTGGCAGGCCGATCAGCGTGGGGCGGGTTGGAAATCGCGTGCATCACGCGCCCAGACGTCCAGCACCGGTTTGAGATCCTCCAGGGTCAGTTGCGTGCTGCTGTTCTCCAGCGTCAGGCCGTGCCCCTTGCGCACCACGCGCAGCACCGGTTCGCTGGTGCGAGCATCGAGGCCCTCCAGCTCGATGAAGATGGCGCTGTCGCGGTCACGGGTACCTGCGGCTGTGGTCGCCGCAGCGAGTACCAGGGCGACAGGAATCACTTCATAGGCCTTGAGCCCTTCGGTGGAAACCGTCACGCCGGTGATCGCGCTGCGTAGTACCAGGCTGTCCATGGTCGGTTCGTTGACGACCGTCATGCGTCCCTGCAACTCACGGATCAACGCCTGATGCAGATAATCACGGACACTTTCCAGCGTCTGCGCGCTGATCTGATCGCTGGGGACTGGTTCTGGATACAAGGTCGGCTTCTCCACATACACCGTCGTGTAGCGCTCGCTGCTGAACTGCGGCGAAACCCAGCGCAGTACCGGTGCGCCAGTGGCTGAAGTGGCTGGCTGGAGCTGGGAGTAGTCGGCGAGGTAGCCGGAGAACTGGGTGGGTTTGGTGGTCTGGCTGGCGCAGCCACTGAGCAGCAGACCAGCGAGTAGAGCCAGGCAAAGCGGGTTGGCGTAACGCATCGGAGGACTCTCCTGTCCAGGGACCTGCGATCAGCCTAGATGCCGCTGCGTCAATCCGCCAGTTCGCTCAAACGTTGAGCGAGAAGCTTGAAGTCATAGGGCTTTACGATGCTCTCGGTGGCCGCCGCGCTATCGCGGGCGCGCACCTCTTCGAGCAGGTCGCGTTCGTAATAGCCGCTGGCGAACAACACCGGCAGGGTCGGTCGCAGCTGGCGCGCGGCTTCCACCAGTTCGCGCCCGTCCATCCCGGGCAGGCCGATGTCGCTCATCAGCAGATCGAAATGCTGCTCGCTGCGCAGCCGCTCCAGTGCGCTGTACCCGTCGCGCAGGGCGAGGACGCGATAGCCGAACTCCCCGAGTACTTCAGCGGTGAGTTGGCGCACGACATCGTCATCCTCGACCAGCAGGATGGTCTTGGCACTGGCGCAGTCGATTCCGGTCATGGGGCTCTCTGTTTCAGCGCGCAGAATGCGCGAATGTTTGGCAAACTTCGTGGTCGGTGCGCGGTCAGTGTGCCATACGCCTTCCCCGGACAGACAAGAACAAGCGAGACAATCATCGAATGGACGTCCCAATGTCGAATGAGTCCGCAATGGACGAAAAAGGGTTTCGCCGGATTCTCAACCGTAACGTCGGGCTGCCGCTCGGCCTGGGGGTGGTCGGCGCGCTGTTCTTCGCGCTGTTGATCGGCTACCTGCTCAACGTGATCCGCTGGGTCGAGCACACCGACCAGGTGCTCAACAGAGCCAGCGAGGTGTACAAGCTGACGCTGGACCTGGAAACCGGCATGCGTGGTTTCCTGCTCAGCGGCGAAGAGGACTACCTCGCGCCTTACGAGCAGGCGCGCGGCAAGTTTCGTCCGCAGACCGAACAGCTTATCGAGATGGTTTCGGACAACCCGTCGCAGGTGCAGCGTCTCGAACGTCTGTTGGCCATGCAGGAGCAGTGGGATCTCTATGCTCAGGAAGTGATTGGCAGCCGCCGCGATGGCGGCAACTTCATGGCAGAGGTCGGGCGTGGCCGCGGCAAGAATCTTACCGATGGCATGCGCCGCGAGCTGGATACCTTCATCAACAGCGAACGTGAATTACGGCAGCAGCGCAATGCCGAAGTAAGCAGCACCACGCTATGGGGGGCCGGCATCTACCTGGTGGTCAGCATCCTGTTCAGTGCCCTGTTGGCGCTGTTCGGTCGCCGCGAGCTGATGAATCTCTCGCAGACTTATTCACTGGCCATGGCCAAGCAGTCCGATTACGCCGATGAGCAGCGTCGCCGCGCCTGGCTGGGTGGTGGTCAGAACCTGCTGGCGGAGCGTTTGATCGGCCAGCCGCAGGTACAGGAATTGGCCGACCGCTCCCTTGAGTTTCTTGCCGAGTACCTCGATTGCGTGGTCGCCGCCCTGTATCTGCGCGATGCCCAGACGGGCGACCTCACGCGCGTTGCCGGTTATGGCTTCAGTGAAGACGCCAGCCTCAAGGAGCATTTCTATCGCGGTGAGGGCCTGATCGGACAGGCTGCTCGTGGCCGTCGTCTGGTCTGCCTGGATGATCTGCCGGCTGATTACATCAAGGTCGCATCGAGTCTTGGAGAAGGCCAGCCAGTGAGCGTCGCCTTGCTGCCGCTGCAGTCCGAAGACCGCATCAACGGTGTGGTCGAGTTGGCCTTCATGCGCGTACTGGAGCCGCGCGAGCGCGAATTCCTCGAGGCCATCGCCAGCAATGTCGGGATGGCGCTTGAAGCTGCGCGCTATCGCCAGCGACTGCAAGAGGTACTCGGCCAGACCCAGCAACTCAACGAGGAGCTGCAGACCCAGCAGGAAGAACTGCGCGCGGCCAACGAGGAGCTGGAGCAGCAGGCGCGCGTGCTCAAGGAGTCTCAGGCGCACCTGGAAACCCAGCAGGCCGAGCTGGAGCAGACCAACGAGAAACTCTCCGAACAGGCGCAGACGTTGGCCGACCAACGTGACGAGCTGGACCAGCGCAACACCACCCTCGGGCGTATTCAGACTCAGTTGGAGGAGCGTGCCGAGGAGCTGCAGCGCGCCAGCCGCTACAAATCCGAGTTTCTTGCCAACATGAGTCACGAGCTGCGCACGCCGCTCAATAGCTCGCTGATCCTGGCCAAGCTGCTGGCGGAAAACGGCAACGGCAATCTCAACGACGAACAGGTCAAGTTCGCCGAGTCGATCTACTCGGCCGGTAACGATCTGCTCAATCTGATCAACGACATTCTCGATATCGCCAAGGTCGAGGCCGGCAAGCTAGAGATACGCCCCGAGCGCACGCCGCTGGCGAGCCTGCTCGAAGGCTTGCGTGATGTATTCGTACCGCTGGCTGGCGAGCGCAGCCTGAGTTTCGAGATCGAACAGCAAGGCGAGCTGCCGCAGGTGCTGTTCACAGATCGCCAGCGTGCCGAACAGATCCTGCGCAACCTGTTGTCCAACGCCTTCAAGTTCACTGACCGCGGCGGCGTGACCCTCAGCGTGTCGCGGCAGGATGACCATTACCTGGCCTTCGCCGTGCGCGATACCGGCATTGGCATCGCTGCGGATCAGCAGCAGGCGATCTTCGAAGCCTTCCGCCAGGCCGATGGCACAACCAACCGTCGTTATGGCGGCACCGGCCTGGGGCTGTCCATCTCGCGTGACCTGGCCGGGTTGCTCGGTGGCTCGATCACGGTCAGCAGCGCGCCAGGCGAAGGCAGTACCTTCACCCTGCTGCTGCCCGAGCGTTTGGTCGAAGGTGCAGCTCCCAGCCAGCCGATTGCCGCGCCTCGGGTGGCGGCCGAGCCCTCGCAGCCGGTCGCCGCAGCCATTGCCGCGCCAGTGATGCCGCGAGCGCCAGCGCCTTTCGCCGATGATCGCGAGCACCTCGATGAGCGTGGCGGCCGCCGCGTGCTGGTGGTCGAGGACGAAGTGCGCTTCGCCCGCATCCTCTTTGATCTGGCTCACGAACTGGGCTATGTCTGTCTGGTCGCTACTTGCGCCGATGAGGGTCTGGAACTGGCGCGTCAGTACCGCCCGGATGCCATCCTGCTCGACATGCGCCTGCCCGACGGCTCCGGCCTCGGTGTGCTGCAACGTCTGAAGGACGACCCGCAGACTCGTCACATCCCGGTCCATGTGGTTTCTGTGGAGGATCAGAGCGAGGCTGCGCTGCATCTGGGGGCGGTTGGCTATGCGCTCAAGCCCACCAGTCGCGATCAGCTCAAGGACGTCTTCGGCAGGCTCGAGGCCAAGCTCAATCAGCAGGTCAAGCGCGTGCTGCTGGTCGAGGACGACCCGTTGCAACGCGACAGCGTTGCCCGCCTGATCAGCGACGAAGACATCGAGATCACCGCCGTCGCACTGGCTGGCGAAGCGCTGGAGAAGCTGCGCGATACGGTGTTCGACTGCATGATCATCGACCTCAAGCTGCCCGACATGCAGGGCAACGAGTTGCTGCGGCGCATGGCTGAGGAGGACATCTGTTCCTTCCCGCCGGTGATCGTCTACACCGGGCGCAACCTGACCCGCGACGAGGAAGCCGAGCTGCTCAGGTACTCGCGCTCGATCATCATCAAGGGCGCGCGTTCGCCGGAGCGTTTGCTGGATGAGGTCACCCTGTTCCTGCACAAGGTCGAGGCCGAGCTGTCCAGCGAGCACCAGCGCATGCTCAAGACCGCGCGCAGCCGCGACAAGCTGTTCGAGGGCCGGCGCCTGCTGCTGGTGGACGATGACGTGCGCAACATCTTCGCCCTTTCCAGCGCGCTGGAGCAGAAGGGCGCCACGGTCGAAGTCGCGCGCAACGGTTTCGAAGCGCTGGACAAGCTGCGCGAGCGCGAAGACATCGACCTGGTGTTGATGGACGTGATGATGCCGGAGATGGACGGCTACGAGGCCACCCGGCAGATTCGTCTGGAGAATCGCTGGAAGAACCTGCCGATCATTGCAGTCACGGCCAAGGCGATGAAGGATGACCAGGAGCGCTGCCGCGAGGCTGGCGCCAACGATTACCTGGCCAAGCCCATCGACCTGGATCGCCTGTTCTCCCTGATCCGCGTGTGGATGCCCAAGCTGGAGCGTCTGTGATGCCTGACGAAATCGAGCTGCGCCTGCTGATCGAGGCGATCTACCTGCGCTACAGCTACGACTTTCGCGACTACTCGAAAGCTTCGCTCAAGCGCCGTGTACGCCAGGCGCAGACCCAGTTGGATTGCCCGACCATCTCGGCGTTGCAGGAGCGCATCCTGCATGAGCCGCAGGCGTTCATGCAGCTTTTGCAGTACCTCACTATCCCGGTCAGCGAGATGTTCCGCGATCCCGAATATTTCCTCGCCCTGCGCGAGCAGGTGGTGCCGTTGCTGCACACCTATCCCTCGCTGAAGGTCTGGGTGGCTGGCTGCAGCACCGGCGAGGAGGTGTATTCCCTGGCCATTCTGCTGCACGAGGAAGGCCTGCTGGAACGCACCATGATCTACGCCACCGACATCAATCCGCACTCGTTGGAGAAGGCCGAGCAGGGCATCTTCGCCCTCGACAATTTGCGCACCTACACCCAGAACTACCAGCTGTCCGGTGGCAAGCGTGCGTTCTCCGACTACTACTCGGCGGCCTATGACCGGGTGCTGTTCGACAAGTCGTTGCGTGCCAATGTGACCTTCGCCGATCACAGTCTGGCCACCGACAGCGTATTTGCTGAAACCCATCTGGTGTCGTGCCGCAACGTACTGATCTATTTCAACCGCGATCTGCAGGACCGTGCACTCGGCCTGTTCCACGAATCCCTTTGCCACCGTGGTTTTCTCGGTCTGGGCAGCAAGGAAAGCCTGGATTTTTCCGCCTATGCCCGGCAGTTCGAAGCGGTGTCGCGGCCCGAGCGGATTTTCCGCAAGCGATGAGCAGCCAACGGATCAACCTCCGCGGCCAGGTGCGTGCGCCGCTGCAGGCCCTGCTGATTGGCGCCTCGGCCGGAGGGGTAGAGGCGCTGTTGAGCCTGCTCGAGGACCTGCCGCCGGATTACCGGCTGCCGGTTGTCTGCCTGCTGCATCAGCCGGATCGTAGCGACAGTCTGCTGGCCGATCTGCTGCAGCGACGCCTGCAACTGCCCGCCAAGGAAGCCGAGGACAAGGAGTACCTGCGTGGCGGCGTGGTCTACGTGGCGCCCGCCGGTTACCACCTGTCCATCGAAACCGAGCGCAGCTTCTCCCTCAGTCGTGAGGAGCCACGGCATTTCTCCAGGCCGTCGATCGATATTCTTTTCGAGTCCGCTGCCGATGCCTATGGCGAGCAGTTGGCTGCCGCGCTGCTCACCGGCGCCAACGAGGATGGCGCGGCCGGTCTGCTGGCGATCAAACAGGCCGGCGGCCTGACCCTGGTGCAGGAGCCTGCCGACGCGCAGGTGCCCACCATGCCGAATGCTGCGCTGGCCCTGCTGAAACCGGATTTTCTCCTGTCTATCAATGCCATGCGCCCGCTGCTGGCCGAACTGGATGCCCTGCCATGCTGAGGAAGATTGAAGCCAAGGTATTGATCGTCGACGACCTGCCAGAAAATCTGCTGGCATTGCGTTCGTTGATTCAGAGTGAGGATTGCACCGTGTTCCAGGCCAGCAGCGCCGACGAGGCGCTGTCGCTGCTGCTCGAGCATGAGTTCGCCCTGGCCATTCTCGACGTCAAGATGCCGGGCATGAACGGCTTCGAGCTGGCCGAGCTGATGCGCGGCACGGAAAAGACTAAGCATATCCCGATCATCTTCGTCAGCGCTGTTGGCCGCGACATGGACTACGCCTTCCGTGGTTACGAGAGCGGCGCAGTGGACTTCCTGCACAAGCCGCTATCGCCCTTCGAGGTACGCAGCAAGGTGGCGATGTTCGTCGAGCTGTACCGCCATCGCAAGGCGTTGAGTATGCAGCTGGAAGTGGTCGAGGCGGCGCGTCGTGAGCAGGAGGCGCTGCTCGCCGAGTTGCGCGAGACCCAGGGCGAGCTGCAGAAAGCGGTGCAGATGCGTGACGTGTTCATGTCCATCGCCTCGCACGAGCTGCGCACGCCACTCAATGGTCTGATCCTCGACGTGCAACTGCGCCGCCTGCGCCTGGAGCAGGGGCGCATGGATGCCTTCACCCCGGACAAGCTGCAGGAGATGGTGGCACGCGACGAGCGACAGATCCGCAGCCTGAGCCGCCTGATCGACGACATGCTGGATGTTTCGCGCATTCGTACCGGCAAGCTTTCCGTGCGTCCAGAACCCGGCGACCTCGGCGTGCTGGCTGGCAACGTGGTGGAGAGCCTGGCCGCGCAGTTCACCCATACGGGCAGCCATATCGAGCTGCACGTCGAGGGACCGGCACCGGTGATGATGGACGAGTTCCGCATCGAGCAGGTGTTGGCCAACCTGCTGACCAACGCCCTGCGTTACGGGGGTGGTAAACCCGTATCGGTGCGTGTGAGGGCGGTGGACGATGTGGTCCGTGCCGAGGTGCGTGACCAGGGGCTGGGCATCTCCGAGGCTGACCAGCGGCGGGTCTTCGAGCAGTTCGAGCGCGTCTCTGGAGCCAGCGTCGCGCAGGGGCTTGGGCTCGGCCTGTTCATCAGCGAGCAGATCGTCCAGGCCCATGACGGGCGCATCGAGCTCAGCAGTCGTCTCGGCGAGGGCTCCTGTTTCAGCATTCTGCTGCCGCTACGCAGTTGATCGTGCAAATTGCACGTGTCGTGATTCATGCATCTTGCAAAGTGCATGAGCGAGGGTGTTGAGATTTGTATTAAATAATTGATTTGTAAGGATATTTTCCATTCATTGATGTTGGCATGAGCGCTGCAGAATCAGTTATGTAAGCCCCCCGACTGATCTGCTGATGGAGAAGCGTCATGAACATCGTCCGAGTGAGCCTGTTTTGCGTCGCTGCATTGCTGGTCAACGGAGCTTACGCCAAAGATTTCAGTGATTCGGCTGGCGCCATCGCCAAAACGGCCGAGTTCACCCTTTCCAACTCGCCGGTGTGGGAATCGCGTGTCGCTGCGCAGCAGGAAGGCTCTGCCGAACTGCGCACGCAGCCAACTCGCGCTGTCGGTGCCGTCGGTGACGATGCGCAGTGGGTGCGCATTTCCGGCGAGGGTGACACCGATACCGCCAACCGTGAGCCACGTCCTGCCAGCAGCACCCCGCGCTGGGTGTTCTGACCGACAAGGAGTCCTGCCGTGTCCAGAAGTGCCATCCTGTTGTTGATCTTGACCCTATCGAGTGTGGCCGTGCTATGGCTGAGCCCCGCTCTGGACGGGGGTGTCGCCCTGCTGCTCAAGGGAGGCTGCGTCGTCTTCGGTGCGGGCTTTCTGGTCGCGCTGATGGCCGGGCGCCGTATCAAGTTCGACCCGGTGCTGCGCTGAAGCCGCTATGAACTGCACTGCGAGCAGCACTCCCTCCCCATAGGGTGCGTAGGGTGGGCCGGGCGTAGCCCACCGGGGCCTACCGTCGCCCGCAATGACCGATCAGATCGGCAGGTTGAAATAGAAGTTGGCGCCTTCGCCGGGGCGTGAATGAACCCTTAGCTGGCCACCGTGCAATTGCACGATCTCCCTTGCCAGCGCCAGTCCCAGGCCGACGCCACCCTTGCGCCGGCCGACCTGAACGAAGGGTTCGAAAATCCGTGCCTGCTGTTCGAAGGGGATCCCTTCACCTTCGTCCTGCACGCTGACGATCACCTGTTCGCCATGGCGACGCACCTGCAGCAATATCTTGTCACCCGGGTTGCTGTAGCGCAGGGCGTTGTCGGTCAGGTTATCGAGCAGCCGCTTTAGCTGCGCGGCATCGAGTTCAAGCTGCGGCAGTGGCTCGTGGACTTCGCAGAGCACTGTTACTTCGCGTTCCTCTGCGCTTTCGGTAAAACGTTGAGGCATCTGCTGGATCATTTCGCCGAGGTCGCAGGGGCGACGCTGGAGGGTCTGTACACCGTTCTGGTAGCGCGAGAAGTTGAGCAGGTCGTCGATCAACTGCACCAGCCGATGCATCTCCTCGTCGACGGTGCGTATCAGTTCCTGCTCGCGTCCGCCTGATGGCAGTGAAAGACGTTCGCGCAGCAGGCTGAACGCCATGTGCATACCGGTGATCGGCGTGCGCAGCTCATGCGAGGCGCGCAGGATGAACTCGCTGCGCACTCGGTCGAAGGCACGTTGCTTGGTGACGTCACGCAGCACCATCACTGCCCCCACGCTACCACCCTCGCGCAGCTGAATCGGAGTCAGGGCCCAGGCCAGTAGCCTGGTCTCGCCGTCGCGTTCGATCTGCAGGTCAGCCGGCGGCTCATGCAGCAGTTCGCCTGCCAGCACCTGGCGCAGCGCCTCGTCCACTGCATGATCAGGCAACAGCGGCCCGATCGGCTGGCCGAGGATATCGGCCTGCCAGGAAAGCTGGCGTAGCGCCACTGGGTTGGCGTGTTCGATGTTGCCCTGGGCGTCGAGGATGACCAGGCCATCGTCGATGCTGTCGAGCACCGCTTTCAGGCGGCCCTCGCTGTTGAGCAGTTGCTTGAGGTTGCTCGAGTGATATTCGCGCAGGGACTCGGTCATCAGACCGAAGCGGCGGCTCAGGACGGCCAGCTCGAACACCGGGGATACCGGCAGCACCACGTCGTATTTGCCTTGGCCGATACGGTCGGCGGCCCGCGCCAGCATGTCGATGGGGGAGCCGAAGCGGCGGGCGATGCCGTGGGCAGTCAGTACGCCAATCGCCAAGACGGCCAGGCCGATAAGCACCAGGAGCCCGGCGATCAGCTGGGAGCGTTCGCCAGCACGGCTTTCGGCCGAGATGACCCAGTCGACGACCTGGTCCTGTTGCGCCAGCAGGTGATCACGCAGGTGCTGAAAGGCTTCGATGAAGGGCTTGTGGTTGCCCAGATCGTGCGGTGTCTCGCCGGGCGCTGTAGCGCTGTTGGCTGCCTCTTCCATTTCAGCGTAAAGCGCTGCGGCTTGTTCCAGGCTGCGTAAATAGTCGTCATCGAGGTTGGCCTTGAGCCCCTCATCGAAGGTGGCACGGAACGACTTGCGAATGGCTTCGAGGCGCTGCGCATCGGGCTGCTGATCGATCAGCACGATCAGTTCGTCGCCCAGGTGCTGGCGCAGTTTCTGGCCGATCTGCACGGCGTCGAAGCCGCGCTGGATCAGGTCGCTTTGGCTGCGTGCCATTTGCGTGACGCTGAACAAGCCGAGCAGCAAGCCCAGCAGTGCCACGGTGATCAGCGCGGAGATGCTGAGGAACAGTCGCGTGCGAAGCTTCATCGACAGCTTCATGGAGATCCCGTGGTCAGAGGTTGTACTGCTTGCGTTTGCGGTAGAGGGTCGAGGTATCGATACCCAGCGTCTTGGCCGCCATGTCGAGGGTGTTGCTGCTGGCCAGCACGGCGGCAATATGCGCCTTTTCCAGCTCTTCGAGGCTCATCGCGGCACCGACGCGCACGGTACTGCTGGGTGCTTCGGTGCTGCCGCCGAGGCCGAGGTGAGTCACTTCCACCGTTTCGCTCTGGCAGATGATGCTGGCGCGTTCGATGACGTTGCGCAGTTCGCGAATGTTGCCTGGCCAGTGATAAGCCTGCAGGGCGGCGGCAGCCTCGGGGCTGAAACCGCACGCCGGGCGCCCGTAGTCGCTGACGAAGCGGGCGAGAAAGCGCTCTGCCAGGCCCATCACGTCTTCGTGACGTTCGCGCAGCGGCGGTAGCTTCAGGGTGATGACGTTGAGGCGGTAAAGCAGGTCTTCGCGGAAGCGTCCTTCGCGGACCATCTCGTCGAGGTCCAGGTTGGTCGCGGCGACGATGCGCACATCGGCGCGGCGGGTTACCGGATCGCCGACACGTTCGTACTCCTTGTCCTGGATGAAGCGCAGCAGCTTGGGCTGCAGGGCCAGCGGGAAGTCGCCGATCTCGTCGAGGAACAGGGTGCCACCGTCGGCCTGGCTGACGCGGCCCTGAGTGCTTTCGCTGGCACCGGTGAAGGAGCCGCGGGCGTGACCGAACAGTTCGCTTTCCATCAGCTCGGCCGTCAGCGATGGGCAGTTGATGGTTACGCAGGTGCGCTTGGCACGGCGGCTCCAGCCGTGGATGGCACGCGACAGCTCACCCTTGCCGGTACCGGATTCGCCGAGAATGAGGATGTTGGCGTCGGTAGCGGCGACCTGACGAGCCGTTTCCAGAATCGCCATCATCGCCGGGCTGTGTGAATCGAGGCCATCCTTGGCTTTGCGCACCTCACCCTCCAGAGCCTCAAGGCGTGCGGCCAGCGTACGCACTTCCAGTTGCTTGGCGGCGGCCAGGCGCAGTTGATCGGGGGTGCAGGGTTTGACCAGGTAATCGGCGGCACCAGCCTGGATCGCATCGACGGCGGTGTCCACGGCGGAGTGGGCGGTGACGATCACCACGCGCATCCAGGGTGCCTGGATGCGCATCTGCGCCAGCAGGTCCAGGCCGTTGTCTTCGCCCAGGCGCAGGTCGAGAAAGCACAGGTCGAAGACCTGTCGCTGTAGCAGCGCCTCGGCTTGTGTCGCGCTGCTGGCGCCGGCGACGTCATAGCCTTCGTCTTCAAGGCAGTAACGGAAGGTACGCAGGATTGCCGCTTCGTCGTCCACCAGCAGGATGCGTCCGCTGGTTTGCTCTGAAACTGCCATGTATATGCTCCATCTGACGGGTCAATGCAGCTTAGTCAGGTAAAAACCATGCAAGTTGCACGGCCCGACTGTGCCGATGCTGCACCCTGCATGCAGGCAGGGTGCCTTTATGGTTGTTAAGTCTATGTTTTAAAAAGGAATTTAATTTTAAGATGGCTGGCACGGGGCTTGCGATATTCCCTGCATCGTCTCACGAACAGGAGTTAACTCATGCCCCCGTTCAAGCCTCTGTTACTGGCCGCTGGCACCGCGCTGATGCTCGGTTTGACGCCTCTGGCCAGCCACGCTGCCGAAGGTCAGCTATCTGAGCAACTGGATGCGGCACGCCAGGAAGGTTCGATCTGGACAGCCTTCGCGCTCAACCGGCATCTCAACCCTTTCAAGCTCGATATCGACGTTGAGGACGGTGAGGCCGCCCTCAGCGGCAAGGTCGAGAGCGAGGTTCAGAAAGAGCTGGCCGAGCAGGTGGCGCTGAGCATAGATGGCATCGATTCGGTGGACAATCGCATCGAGGTCAGCAGTGACGCGGTCGAGGGCGATGCGCCGAGTATGGTGCAGCGCCTTGAGGACGCCAGCCTGGCTGCCACGGTGAAATCCAAGTTGCTGTGGAACAGCAACACCCGCGGCCTGGATATTCAGGTCAAGAGCGAAACCGGCAACATCACCCTCAGTGGCCATGCGCAGACGCCGGCGGCCAAAGAGTTGGCAGGCCAGCTGGCAGCCAATACCGATGGCGTGCGCGAAGTGTTCAACCACCTCAGCATCAGCACTGCCGACAGCAGTAGCAGCGAAGTGCAAACCACACTCGACGAAGCGCGCGAGAACATCAGTGACAGCTGGATCACCAGCAAGGTCAAGGCCAGCTTCCTCTACAGCCGCAACCTGGATGCCATGAATATTGCGGTGAACACCGACGACGGCCTGGTCAGCCTGCGTGGCAACGTGCTGAGCAGTGCCGAGAAGCGCCTGGCAGTCGAGATCGCTCGCAACATCCGTGGTGTGCGTGGCGTCGACGCCGACGCCCTGCGTATCAGCAGCTGAGTTTCAATCCACCGCAGCCGCTCGAGCGGCTGTCATCTCGCAAGTCCCATCGCCAAGGAGTGAATCCATGAGCAGCAAGACCGCACAACTCAATGAACTGATCGAAATCACCCGTGACGGCAAGCGCTTCTATGAGCATGCCCACGAAGAGGTCAAGGATATTCGCCTGCAGGCGCTGTTCCGCGACATGGTGCGCGCCAAGACTGAAGTGATCGACGCCTTGAGCGTCAAGGTCGCGGCCAACCAGAGCGAGCCGGCATCTGGCGGCACCCTGCTGGGCAAGCTGCGCCAGTTCTACGCCGACACCCGCGCGACGCTGGCCAAGGATGAGGACGCCACCTACGTCGCGCAGCTGGAGGAAGCGGAAGACCGCATTCTGCATGCCTTCGAAGATGCGTTGGAAAGTGCGGACAATGATGTCCGTGTGCTGCTGGCCGTGGAAATGCCCAAGGTACGGGCTTGCCACGACCGCATGCGGGCGCTGAAGCAGAATATGCAGTAACCCCCGCGCGTCATCCGAGCCCCTGCACGCACTGCGTGCGGGGGCTTTTTTGTTGGGATCGGATTGGTAAGTTTGTGCGCGTATCGCTTACTGGCTTAGCACTATCCATTACCGCGTGCGTTGAGCGTTTGGGTTGCGCCCCTTACGGGCGCCACACCTTGATTCGCTGCGCTCACCCTGCGGGCCAGCCTGCGGCTGTTACTGCGCTTCGCTACGTTTCTTTGCTTGCCCAAGAAAGGTGTGCCAAAGAAGGGCACCCCGACATCCGGGTTTCGCTGCGCGAAACTTCCCTCGCTCCGGCGCTGCTCCGGGGGCCGGCTTACAAGGGCCATCCCTGGCCCTTTAAGTGGGGCCGCCATCGGTATCTCGCCGCATCCATGCGGCTCGCTCCCCTACGCAACACCTCCACTCGGCCTCCTGAAGGGGACCGGGCCGCGAGCTCGCGAAATCTCCGGAAGATCAAAGTCGGTGGCGTTTGGCTTTTGCTCTTGAAGCGCGATCTCACAGACGACGCCCAAATCCCCTTCAGGAGGCCGAGTGGAATCGCCGTGGAAGGGGTTGAGCGACATGGATGTCGCGAGAGCCGTGATGGGCCAGGGATGGCCCTTCGTCAGTGGGCCGCATCCGGTCGTGCCCCTGGAGTGGTGATGGAGCGAGGGAACCCCGGCGCAGCAGGGCGGGGGCGCCTAGCTCGGATGTCGGGGTGCCCTTCTCTTTGGTTACTTTCTCTTGGGCAAGCAAGAGAAAGTGACTTGTAAGTTGTTCCACACGTAGCGGTCGTCGCCTGCATGCGGAAATTGCTTACCATCCTCAATGCGATGCTCCGTGATCAGGCTCATTTCAGGTCTCAAGTGGCTTGACGCTGAACACGGTTGCTCGCCCGTAAGGGGCGAAACCTAAACGTTCAGACGACGCGCTAACGGATAGTGCCGGCACCGAAAGCACACACTTATTTGCCAGTCCGGTATCCCCCGCACTTCCCCCAAACCACCCGAAGTGCCTTTTCGCTGCCGCAACCGAAAGTCGTCGACGTTCATTTAACTGTCACATTCGTTTCATAGAGTGGTCACGTGGCCTGCAGATACTTGGGCCCGTTCCATCCAACACTATCCTGCTAGGAGCAAGGCATGAAACTGAAGCGTTTGATGGCGGCCCTGACTTTCGCCGCCGCTGGCGTAAGCGCCGTATCTGCTGTAGCCGCCGTCGACCCGGCTCTGCCGACCTATGAAAAGACTTCCGGTGTGTCGGGCAACCTGTCCAGCGTCGGTTCCGACTCGCTGGCCAACCTGATGACCTTGTGGGCAGAAGAGTTCAAGAAGAACTACCCCAACGTCAACATCCAGATCCAGGCCGCCGGTTCTTCCACTGCGCCACCCGCAATGACCGAAGGCACTGCCAACATGGGTCCGATGAGCCGTCCGATGAAGGACAGCGAAATCCAGGCCTTCGAAGAGAAGTACGGCTATAAGCCGACCGCCGTGCCGGTTGCCATCGACGCCCTGGCTGTGTTCGTGCACAAGGACAACCCGATCAAGTCGCTGTCCATCGAGCAGGTTGACGCGATCTTCTCCAGCACCCGTCTGTGCGGTGGCGCCAAGGACATCACCACCTGGGGTGATCTGGGCATGACCGGCGAATGGGCTGGCAAGCCGATCCAGCTGTTCGGTCGTAACTCGGTATCCGGCACCTACGGCTACTTCAAGGAAGAAGCCCTGTGTAAAGGTGACTTCAAGTCCAACGTCAACGAGCAGCCGGGTTCGGCTTCGGTGGTGCAGTCGATCTCCAGCACCCTGAATGCCATCGGTTACTCGGGCATCGGTTACAAGACCTCCAGCGTCCGCGCCGTACCGCTTTCCAAGGGTGGCGAAGCCTTCGAGGCCAACGAAGAGAACGCTCTGGCTGGCAAGTTCCCGCTGGCTCGCTTCTTCTACGTCTATGTCAACAAGGCGCCGAACCAGGCCCTGAGCCCGCTGGACGCCGAATTCATCAAGCTGATGCTGTCCAAGCAGGGTCAGGAAGTGGTGATGAAGGACGGTTACATCCCGCTGCCGGCCAAGGTGGCCGAGAAGACCCTGAAGGAACTGGGTCTGTAAGTCTGGCTTCGCGCTAGAGGATGTAAACGACGCGGCCCGCCCTCCTTGGAGTGGCGGGCTTCGTCATGTCAGCTGGCTGTAACCTTTCTGTCATACAAGCCCGTTAGATTGACAAGCCTGGGCAGCCGCATGCGCTGCAATCAAGCCCGCGCAGAGACTTCTCGCATGAACGACTTGGCAAACGAATCCGTGAACCGATCACAGAATCCCCTGGGTATCGACTTCAATACCCCCGCCCTGCAACGCAAGCGCCGCCTGCGTGCGCTGAAGGATCGCCTGGCGCGCTGGTACGTCTCCATCGGTGGTCTGGCTGTGCTCGGCGCCATCACCCTGATCTTCTTCTACCTGGCCCATGTGGTGATGCCGATGTTCCAGGGCGCCGAGATGAGCCCGCGCAAGGCTCAGCAACCGGCCTGGCTGGCCGAGGCGCAGGCGCCGCTGCTGCTGGCCATGGAAGAGCAGAACCAGGTGGCCATGCGCCTGGACCGTGCAGGTGGCGTACAGTTCTTCAACCTGAAAAACGGCGAGGCGATGAGCCGCGTGCAGTTGCCGCTGGCCGAAGGCGTCAGCGTCGCCTCTGTCAGCCAGGACCAGCCGGGCAGTCGCCGCGTCGCCCTTGGCCTGTCCAACGGCCAGGTGCTGGTGCTGCAACACAACTACAAGGTGACCTACCCGGACAATGTGCGCACCATCGCACCGCAGATCGACTTTCCCTACGGTGAGCAGCCGATCGCGCTGGACCCGCAGGGCCGTCCTCTGGAGCATGTGGCGCTGAACCTCAACAGCGGCACCCTGATGCTGGCCGGCTCCACCGGCAGCGAGTTGCATTTGATCGCGCTGAGCCGCGAAGAGAACCTGTTCACCGGCGAGGTCAGCCTCGGCGAGGATCGCATCAACCTGCCGCAGATCGCCGACCCCATCCAGGAGCTGATCCTCGATCCGCGCCAGCTGTGGCTGTACGTGATCAATGGCGAGTCCACCGCCGACGTCTTCGATCTGCGCAAGCGCAGCCTCAACGGTCGCTACGAACTGCTCAAGGACGCCTCCAATCGCATCACCAGCGCCACCAGCCTGCTGGGCGGCATCTCCATCATGCTGGGCGACGCCAAGGGCGGTATCCAGCAGTGGTTCATGGTGCGCGATGCAGACGGTAAATCGACCTTCCAGCCGGTGCGCAGCTTCCAGCTGGGCAACAGCGCCATCACCCAGATCCTCCCCGAGGAGCGTCGCAAGGGCTTCATGGCGCTGGATGCCGACGGCCAGCTGGGCATATTCCATAGCACCGCGCACCGCACCCTGCTCAAGCAGCAGGTCGCCGAAGGCAGCGCCATTGCCGCCCTGTCGCCGCGCGCCAGTCGTGTGCTGGTCGAGTCGGACGGCACGCTGCAGCGTTTCGTGGTGGATAACCCGCACCCGGAAATTTCCTGGAGTTCGCTGTGGGGCAAGGTCTGGTATGAAAGCTACCCGGAGCCGGATTACGTCTGGCAGTCGACCTCCGCCAACACCGACTTCGAATCCAAGCTGAGCCTCTCGCCGCTGGCCTTCGGTACCCTCAAGGCGGCGTTCTACGCCATGCTGCTGGCCGCTCCGTTGGCCATCGCCGCGGCGATCTACACCGCCTACTTCATGGCGCCGCGCATGCGCACCAAGGTCAAGCCGGTGATCGAGCTTATGGAGGCCCTGCCGACGGTAATTCTCGGTTTCTTCGCCGGCCTGTTCCTCGCGCCGTTCCTGGAAAACCACTTACCCGGCATCTTCAGCCTGTTGTTGCTGACACCTGTCGGCATTCTGCTCACCGGCTTCCTGTGGACCAAGCTGCCTGAGAGCATTCGCCACCGCGTGCCGGAAGGCTGGGAGGCTGCGCTGCTGATCCCGGTGGTGATCGCTGTTGGCTGGATTTCCTTGAGCATGAGCGGTCACCTGGAAAATTGGCTGTTCGATGGCAACATGCGCCTGTGGCTGACCAATGACCTGGGTATTCCGTTCGACCAGCGCAACGCACTGGTGGTCGGCCTGGCCATGGGCTTCGCGGTGATCCCGAACATCTACTCGATTGCCGAGGATGCGGTGTTCAGCGTGCCGAAGAGCCTGACCTTCGGCTCCCTGGCGCTCGGCGCGACGCCCTGGCAGACCCTGACCCGCGTGGTGATCCTGACTGCCAGCCCCGGTATCTTCTCGGCGCTGATGATCGGCATGGGCCGTGCGGTGGGCGAGACCATGATCGTGCTGATGGCCACCGGCAATACGCCGATCATGGATATCAACATCTTCGAGGGCATGCGTACCCTGGCCGCTAACGTCGCTGTGGAAATGCCCGAGTCGGAAGTCGGCGGAACCCACTACCGCGTGCTGTTCCTCGCCGCGCTGGTGCTACTGATGTTCACTTTCGTGATGAACACTCTGGCCGAGCTGATTCGCCAGCGACTGCGAGTCAAGTACTCGAGCCTGTAAGACATGCCTGCGCAGCAGGCCAACTGATGACTCTCTCCCTCCGGGAGAGGGTGCCCGCAGGGCGGGAGAGGGTAGCGTGAACAGCACGGACCCTCTGCCCCGACCCCTCTCCCGCTTGCGGGAGAGGGGAGGTAAAGAATGATTTCATTCAAGGTGTGATGCCGTGAAACAGAACAACCTGAAGTCCTGGTACAAGAGCGGCGCCCCGGGCGTATGGATGAGTGGTGGCGCGGTTGCCATCGCCATCATCATGACCCTGGGCCTGCTGATGGTCATCGCCACCCGTGGCCTGGGCCACTTCTGGCCGGCCGACGTGATCGAGGCCGACTACCAAGTGCCTGGCCAGGAAGCCCGGGTGATGGCTGGTGAGATCACCCAGATCGAGGAAGTGCCGCGCGCGCGCCTGGCCGCTGCCGGCATGCCGGTGGCCGAGGAAGGCGGCGAGTTCATGACTCGCGAACTGCTCAAGGTGGGTAACCGCGAGTTGTTCGGCGCCGACTTCGCCTGGGTCATCGGTGAGTGGCTGAGCAACCCGCGCACGCCGGCCGAGCTGATGGTGGTGGAGCGCCGTGAGTGGGGCAACATGTATGGCTACCTGGTCAACGTCAAAGAGAACGGCCAGATAGTCGCCGAAGGTGAAGCGGCCTGGACCGAACTGCAGAAGCGCATCGAGCGTGTTGATCAGTTGCATGCTCAGTTGTCGCGTCTGGAGAAGAAGGACATTGGCCGGATCAATCACGGCATCGAGCGAATCCGTCTGGAGGGGCGCAAGCTGGAGTTGCAGGGCAAGCTGGATGCCGCCGCCCAGGCCGCCCTGGATCAGCGCCGTGCCGCACTGGATGCAGACTACAAGGTGCTGGAAGCGCAGATTGTCGAGCTCTATCAGCAGTTCAACCGCGACAGCATGACCGTGCGTGTCAGCGACGGCCGCGAGAGCGATATCGTTCTGGGCAAGGTGGTGCGGGCCTTCCGCCCGAATGCCATGGGTACTTTCGACAAGCTCGGTTTCTACGCCATGAAACTGTGGGAGTTCGTCAGCGACGAGCCGCGTGAGGCCAACACTGAAGGCGGGATCTTCCCGGCGATCTTTGGCACCGTGCTGATGGTCATGCTGATGGCGGTGATCGTCACCCCGTTCGGCGTGATCGCTGCGGTCTATCTGCGTGAATACGCGCATCAGGGTCCGCTGACCCGGGTGATCCGCATCGCGGTGAACAACCTGGCAGGCGTACCTTCGATCGTCTACGGCGTGTTCGGCCTGGGCTTCTTCGTCTATGTGCTGGGCGGCTCGATCGACAGCCTGTTCTTCCCCGAGTCCGCGCCGGCGCCGACCTTCGGCACGCCAGGCCTGATGTGGGCCTCGCTGACCTTGGCGATCCTGACCCTGCCGGTGGTCATCGTCGCCACCGAGGAAGGCCTGGCGCGGATTCCGCGTGCAGTACGCGAAGGTTCGCTGGCGCTCGGCGCGACCAAGGCCGAGACGCTGTGGAAGGTAGTCATCCCGATGGCTAGCCCGGCGATGATGACCGGCCTGATTCTCGCCGTGGCACGTGCCGCTGGCGAGGTGGCGCCGCTGATGCTGGTGGGTGTGGTGAAACTGGCGCCGAGTCTGCCGCTCAATGGCAACTACCCTTACCTGCACCTGGACCAGAAGATCATGCACCTGGGCTTCCACATCTACGACGTCGGCTTCCAGAGCCCCAACGTCGAGGCTGCGCGTCCGCTGGTTTACGCCACTGCGCTGCTGCTGGTGATCGTTATCGCCCTGCTCAACCTGACTGCGGTCTATATCCGTAACCACCTGCGCGAGAAGTACAAGGCGCTGGATCACTAACGCAGCTACGAGTCGCGCGCCGCCGGCGCGCAGCTTGCAGCTTGTAGCTACGAACGGAGTGAGTTTATGCAACACGAAACCCATACCCACGGCATCGATATGGCCGCCCTCGGCCGCGACAAGCAGAGCCTCAGCCTGGCCAACGAGACCACGGCTATCGAAGTACCGGGTCTGAACCTGTATTACGGCGAGAAGCAGGCGCTGTTCGACGTCAAGATGGACATCCCGCGTCAGCGCGTGACGGCCTTCATCGGCCCGTCCGGCTGCGGCAAGTCGACCCTGCTGCGCACGTTCAACCGCATGAACGACCTGGTCGACGGTTGCCGCGTGGAAGGTGAGATCAACATCGACGGGCGCAACATCTACCGCAAGGGCGAGGACGTGGCCGAGCTGCGTCGCCGCGTCGGCATGGTGTTCCAGAAGCCCAACCCCTTCCCCAAGAGCATCTACGAGAACGTGGTGTATGGCCTGCGCATCCAGGGCATCAACAGCAAGCGCGTGCTCGACGAGGCGGTGGAGTGGGCACTGAAGAGTGCGGCGCTGTGGGATGAGGTCAAGGACCGTCTGCATGACTCGGCACTCGGTCTGTCCGGCGGCCAGCAGCAGCGTCTGGTGATCGCCCGTACCGTGGCGGTGCAGCCGGAAGTGCTGCTGCTCGACGAACCCTGCTCGGCACTCGACCCGATCTCCACGCTGAAGGTCGAAGAGCTGATCTACGAGCTCAAGAGCAAGTACACCATCGTCATCGTCACCCACAACATGCAACAGGCGGCGCGTGTCTCCGACTACACCGCGTTCATGTACATGGGCAAGCTCATCGAGTTCGGTGACACCGACACGCTGTTCACCAACCCGGCCAAGAAGCAGACAGAAGACTACATCACCGGTCGTTACGGCTAAGGCCATGGCAAATACTCCCTGGCTTTGTCGGGCGCCGTACTGTCAGCGCGCGCCCTTCGCGCCAGAGAGCATTTTCCAAGGGCCTTAGTGCTGAAACTCAACGTGTAGGGTGCGCTGTGCGCACCATGGCCACCCAAGCTGGCAGCTTTCGCGGAGCGAAACATGATCAACAAAGACAACCTTACCCAGCACATCTCCCAGCAGTTCAACGCCGAACTGGAAGAAGTGCGTAGCCACCTGCTGGCCATGGGCGGCCTGGTGGAAAAGCAGGTCAACGACGCCGTCACCGCGCTGATCGAGGCCGACTCCGGCCTGGCTCAGCAGGTGCGTGAGATCGACGACCAGATCAACCAGATGGAGCGCAACATCGACGAGGAATGCGTGCGCATCCTCGCCCGTCGCCAGCCGGCGGCTTCCGACCTGCGTCTGATCATCAGCATCTCCAAGTCGGTGATCGACCTCGAGCGCATCGGTGACGAATCCACCAAGATCGCCAAGCGCGCCATCCAGCTGTGTGAAGAGGGTGAGTCGCCGCGTGGCTATGTCGAGGTTCGTCATATCGGCGATCAGGTGCGCAAGATGGTGCAGGAGGCGCTGGACGCCTTCGCTCGTTTCGATGCCGACCTGGCCCTGTCGGTGGCGCAGTACGACAAGACCGTCGACCGCGAGTACAAGACCGCGCTGCGCGAGCTGGTCACCTACATGATGGAAGATCCGCGCTCGATCTCCCGCGTGCTCAACGTGATCTGGGCGCTGCGCTCGCTGGAGCGCATCGGCGATCATGCGCGCAACATCGCCGAACTGGTGATCTATCTGGTGCGTGGCACCGATGTGCGCCATATCGGCCTGACCCGCATGCGTGAAGAGGTCGAGGGCAAGTCCAACGACTGACGCCTGCTTCGTGCTGACGGCCCGGGACTTCCCGGGCCGTTTCGTTAACGCGATTTGTTGCGCGTCCGGCGTTTTCCGTTGGCCTTAGGCCACTGGCCATGACTATGCTTACTGCCATTCGTACAGGAGTGGCCGATGAGCAAAGTCAGTGTGCTGGTGGTGGATGACGCGACCTTTATCCGTGATCTGGTCAAGAAAGGGCTGCGCGATAATTTCCCCGGCGTACAGATCGAGGAAGCGATCAATGGCCGCAAGGCCCAGCAGATGTTGAGCCGTCAGGTGGTCGACCTGATCCTCTGCGACTGGGAAATGCCGGAGATGTCCGGCCTCGAACTGCTGACCTGGTGCCGCGAGCAGGACAACCTGAAAACCACGCCCTTCATCATGGTGACCAGCCGTGGTGACAAGGAGAACGTGGTGCAGGCGATCCAGGCCGGTGTTTCCGACTACATCGGCAAGCCATTCTCCAACGAACAGCTGGTGACCAAGGTCAAAAAGGCCCTGCAACGGGCTGGCAAGCTGCAGGCGCTGATGTCCAGTGCGCCGCCGAAGATGCTGAGCACGGGTGGCTTCGCCAACGACTCGCTGGCCGCACTCACCGGCGGCAAGGCGGAGGTGGTAAAGCCCAGTGCGCCCACGCCGGTCCCTGCCGCGCCGAGTGCGGCACCTGCCCCGGCTGCCGCAAGCAAGTCGCCGGCCGGTCGTGGTCAGGGGCAGCTGCGTTTACCCTTAGGTAGCATGGCCTGCGTGATCAAGGCGCTGAGCCTCAAGGAGGCACTGCTGGTGGTCAAGCGCACCGAGCAGCTGCCGCAGGTGCTGGAGAGTGCGGTGCTCGACCTGGAACAGGGCGAAGCCGCGGAAACCGCGCGGCTCAATGGCTACCTGCACGCGGTGGCGGCATTCGAACCCAAGCCCGACAGCGAATGGCTGCAACTGACTTTTCGCTTCGTCGACCGCGACCCGCAGAAGCTCGACTACCTGTCGCGGCTGATCGCCCGTGGCACCGCGCAGAAGCATTTCAGTCCCGGTGCCTGAACGGCACGTTCGCGTTGGTTTTCATCCGTCCGGCAGCCCGGTAGGGCGTGTGCAACCCGCCACAGAGTTCGCAGCGTCGACGGTGGCTACCCGACCGGCGGCGGTGAGCCGGTTCACAGCCTGACGGTCGGTCTCTCGCGCGCACCGTGTTGCGCTGCTAGTCTTGCTAACCCGGATATCAAAAAGCCATAAGATCCGAGTCGTTATGCTAGGGCGTCTGATTATTCTCTGCAGTCTGTTGGCCTTTTACGGCCAGGCCGCTGCGCTGACCATCTACAAGTACGTCGACAAGAACGGCGTGGTGACCTATAGCGACCAGGCTGCGCCTGGCGCGCAGGTGTTCGTGTTCAACGACCGCATGGTCGAGCGCCTGGACAACCAGGTGAAGCTGGAAACCAAGAAGCACGAAGCCGGCGAGACCCTGCTGATTCGCAATGACCTGTACGCCCCGGTGGAAATCGAACTGCGGCTGGAACAGGTACAGAACGCCATCGGCGCGCCGGACAAACCGATTCGCTGGGTGCTGCCACCGCGTAGCAATATCCGCCTGGCCACCCTCGCCCCACAGGATGCATCCAAGCCGCTGCGCTACAAGCCGAGGTTGCGCTACGCCCTCGGTGATCCGCGTCTGCAGCCGAGCATCCACCGTTATCCGCTGCCCTGGCGTGGCGGTCCGTTCCGTCAGACCCAGGGCGCCAATGGCACCTACAGCCATTTCACACCCAAGGGCCGCTATGCGGTGGACATCGCCATGCCCGAGGGCACGCCCATCGTCGCCGCGCGCGGTGGTGTGGTGGTGAAGACCGAGAACCAGCAGAGCGGCCGCGGCAACAATCCGGCCGGCAACTTCGTGCGCATTCTGCATGACGACGGCACCATGGGCGTTTACCTGCACCTGATGAAGGGTTCGGTCGCCGTGCGTGAAGGCCAGCGGGTGGAAACCGGCAGCCGCTTGGCGCGCTCCGGCAACACCGGCAACAGCACCGGCCCGCACCTGCATTTCGTGGTGCAGCGCAACGTCGGTCTGGCCGTCGAGTCCATTCCCTTCAACTTCCGTCAGCCGGTCAACAGCCTGCCGAACTTCGCCGTCGGCGGCGAATAGCGCGGTAAAGCCAGCCGGCTGCACTCTTCCCCGAAAATCCCGGCGCAACCCTGCCGCGCGCTCGCTCGTGCCCGGTGTTTCCGTTGTTGCGCACCGCGACTGCGGCTGACGCTGTGGTTTGCCATTGATGCGCCTGACGCTCTGCGGCGTTTTCCTTAAGTCACACCCCTGTGCTGTCGCCTTTGTAATCGGTACGTCCGCCGTCTGCGTGACGCAGGCGGAAGTTGGCCTTCCGCTCGTCGTTCAGCAGTGTGCAAGCGGAAAGGATCTTTCACCTGGCGGAACGCCTAAAGCCCTCTAAATCAGGGGTTTCAGCTGTTGGCACCGCTATTGCTATCTCACAGGAAAACGGGTGTCCGACTATGGCTATCGATTCAGATTACGTTCAAAGCATGGCGACCCAACTGGCCCAATACGAAGTTCAGGGCCAGTTGGCCAAGGCCAACCGCAACCAGGCCGCATACCAGGCGCAGCTCGGTGCCCTGACCAGCCTGGATACCGCGCTCAAGGCCTTCAAGACGGCTGCCAGCGGCCTCAAGCTGGCCGGCAGCAGCATGCTGGTCAACAGTGCGAGCTTCAGCCAGGAGGGATATGCCAGCGCTACGGTGGGCTCCAAGGCCGTGGCCGGCAGTTACGATTTTTTCGTTCAGCAATTGGCCAGCAAGAGCCAGGTTGCCCTGCAAGGGCTGCAGGACAGCGACCTCGGTAGCGGTAGCCTGACCATCGGTCAGGGCGGTGACGCGTTCAATATCGACCTCAGCGCCGCCGCCACGCTCGACGAACTGGCCGCAGCCATCAACGGCGCGACCGACAACAATGGCGTCAAGGCGACCCTGGTGCGCAGCAATGGCCAGGTCAACCTGGTGCTGACCAGCGAGAAGACCGGCGCCGACCAGGCCATCAGCCTGAGTGCCAGTGGCAATGCTGCGGTTGAAGGTGCGGTGGCCGGCCGGCAGGAGCTGTCGGTCGCCAAGGATGCCATCGTGCGCCTGGGTGGCGAGACCGGTATCGAACTGACTAGCACCAGCAACACCTTCGACAACATCATCGATGGCGTCAGTCTGACCTTCAACAAGGCGCACAAGAGCGGTGACGCGCCGCTGACCATGGAGGTCGGCCAGGACCAGAAAGCCACCAAGGAGAAGACGCAGACCTTCGTCAGCGCCTTCAATACCCTGATGACCAGTTTCGACTCGCTCACCTCCAGCGGTGGCGAGAGTGGCGGTCGCGGGCCTCTGGCTGGCGATGCCAGCGTGCGCGCCATTGAGACCATGCTCAACCAGTTGGTGCGCAGCCCGTTTGGCGGTGTGAGCCTCACCGAGTTCGGCATCGTCGCCGACCGCAACGGCAAGCTGACCATCGACAACGCCCGCTTCGAGAAGGCCGTGGCAGCCAACCCGGAAGGCTTCGAGAAGCTGTTCACCGACAAGGGCAACCTGCTCGATACCCTGGACAAGAATCTGGCGGTCTACACCAGCAGCGCTGGCGGCCTGCTGAGCAATCGCAAGGACACCCTCAACTCCCAGCTGCGCCGTGTCGATCAGCAGTTCGACACCATCCAGAAACAATACGACTCCTATTACGCCCGCTATCTCCGTCAGTACACCGGTCTCATGCAGACCATGGCGGCGATGGAACAGACCTACGGAATGTTCTGATGAGTGCCTACAACCTCAACGAAAGTTACGACAGCTACCGCACCGTGGACCTCGAGGCGCGTGCCGCTGCGGCCTCGCCTTACGAACTGGTGCTGGTGCTGTTCGACGGCCTGCTCGATGAGCTGGCGCGTGCCCGTGGTCATATCGAGGCCAAGCGTTACCAGCAGAAGGGCCAATCCCTGGAGAAGTGCCTGAACATTCTGGGCGGTCTCAATGGTGCCCTCGATTATGAGAACGGCGGCGAGTTGGTGCAGGGCCTGGCGCGGCTCTACGACTACTGCATCTATCGCCTCTCCGATGTCAGCGTCAGCCTGTCGCTGGAGGGGTTGGATGAAGTGGTCGGTCTGCTCGGTGTGCTGCGCGAAGGCTGGGAAGGCGTGAATGCAACGCGCAAGTGAACTGCGTGCGCTGCAGCAACTGCACGCGCAGTTGGCGCAGGCGCTGGAGCAGGCTGACTGGACGCGTATCGGTGAGATCGATGCGCTGATCCGCTCCTGCCTGCAGCTACTGGCCGGGATGCCCAGCCTGAGCGACGAGGTACGCGAGGCCAAGGGTCAGTTGCAGCAGTTGCACGGACAGGCGCGTATCGCCTGCGCCGAAGAGTGCGAACGGGTGCGTCGGCAGCTGCTGACGCACCTGGAATACGCCGAAGGGCGCAGCGCATACATGCGCGTCGATCTGTATCAAGGTGGGAGATAAAAGGTGCTGCAACTGATCAATGCCAATGCTCTGGTGAACCTGACGGACTCCGCCGGGCAAACCCTGCCTGCCGGTTTTGCCCAGGCAGGGAGCGCTGGCGGTGAGACTCCGCTGTTCGATCTGCAGATGGCCGTGCAGGGCTTCATCGCCGCCGAGCCAGGGGCAGCTCTGAGTGAAGGTGCCACTGCCGTGAAGGTCACCCTCAGCGAAGCGGATGCCGAGCAGTGGCTGGCCAGCGTACTGGACCAGCAGTCGGTCCATATCGAGGCGCGTGAAACACCTGAGCAGGTGCTGCACGAACAGGTGCATCAGGACGGCTCGGAGCAGATCGATCAGGCTGCCGCGTTGCCTGTCGAGTTCCCTGGCCAGGCGCAGATGCAGCCGCGTGAGCAGTTGCCAGCCCAGCCAGCGCACAGCGCAAGTGCTCCAGCGTTCAGCCAGCAATCGTTGTCGTCCCAGGCAGCGACGCCCATGCCGCAGATGGCAGCCGAGATTGCGTTACAGACGGCAGTGCCGGCGATGGCGATGGCGAGTGAAAGCATCGAGGCGAGCGATCTCGAACGCCTGCCGAGTGTCAGCACGGATGCAGATAAAACGATTCCCGGCACCGCTACTTCCTCTGCGGCGACTTCTGCGCCGCTGACTGCCGAGCGTCCGCTCAAGCTGCATGCGCCACAGACGCAGTGGGGCGAGCAGATGCTGGCCAGCTTGCGCGAGCATGTGGAGCTGCAGATCAACCAGCGCATACAGAACGCCACCATCCGTCTCGACCCGCCTGAGTTGGGCAGCCTGGAAATTTTCCTCAGTCATGAGTCCGGCCGTCTCAGTGTGCAGCTCTCGGCTGCCAACGCCGATGTCGCCCGCCTGTTGCAGCAGACCAGCGAGCGTCTGCGTCAGGAGCTGGTCGGGCAGAACTTCGTGCAGGTCAACGTGCAGGTCTCCGCCGATGCTCAGGGCGGTCGCCAGCAAGGCCAGTCACGCCAGGCCTGGCAGGGCGAAGAGATGGTGCAGGCCGCCAGGCTTATCACGCCGACCAGCGAGCGCGGCAACCCGAATTCCACCAGCGACGTGCTGGTTACCGTTTAACCCTTTGCAAGTGGATCGAGAACCAACCATGACCATGCCGCGCATCATCCTGCTGCTGCTTATCTTCAACACCCTGGTGGTGATCGGCGGCACCGTCTTCAACTACGCGACGCTGCGCTCGATGCAGTCGGGCCAGCCAGTGCTCGGCCTGCCTGTCGACGGCGCTGCGGCGGCGGAAGAGGCGACCAGCGAATACCGCTTCTTCCCCATCGAGAAGGTCATCGTCAGCCTGAAAGGCGAAAACCGTGAGCATTACTTCGTGCTCGACCTGGTGCTGCAGGCCGACCTCGAAACCGATCCGAAGAAGCTCGAGCAGATCGACCCGATGGTGCGCAATTCGGTGGTTGCCCACCTGTCTGCCATGACCTTCGAGACGCTGCGCGGCATGCCCATTCCAGAGCTGCAGGGCGCGCTGGAAAGCGCGCTGTTCGATGACTTCGCCAGCAAGAAGCTGGCGATGCCGTTCGCCAATGTGCTGGTCAGCAAACTGATCGTCCAGTAGGTACCGTCGCCATGAACGCCAACTGCGCCATTGACTATCGCTACGCTGCCGAACAGGGCGGAGCTGCGCTGTTCGCCCCAGGGGCCGAGCAGAAGTGGTTGTTGCAGTACCTGCCGCTGGTCAAGCGCATCGTCAGTCAGCTGGCGCTGCAGGCCAACCAGGTACTCGACCGCGAAGACATGGAGCAGATCGGCCTGATGGGCTTGCTCGAATGCCTGCGCCGCTATGGCACCCCGGATGAGCAGTTCGGTCGTTTCGCTGCGCTGCGCATCCGTGGTGCGATTCTCGATGAACTGCGCCGCCAGGACTGGCGGCCGCGCCAGGTGCGCCAGCAGACCCACAGGATTCGCGATGCCATTCGCCAGTTGGCGCGGCAACTGGGGCGTGTTCCGCAGGAGGAAGAGATCCTCCAGGCGGCCGGGATCAGTAGCAAGGATTACCAGGAGTTTCTCCAGGCCGATGCCTGTGAGGCCATCGAAAGCCTCGATGAGTTGCTACAGAACGGTCATGAGGGCTTCGCCTGTGGCAGCAGTGCGGTCGAGGAACGCGTGCTCAAGGAGCGTCTGCTGACTCAGGCGCTGAGCCAGCTCAGCGAGCGTGAACGGCTGGTGCTGACCCTTTACTACCAACATGAGCTGAGCCTCAAGGAAATCGCCCTGGTGCTGGAGTTGAGCGACGCGCGCGTCTGCCAGCTGAGCAAGCAGGCGATCGCCAAGGCCAGTCGCTACCTGAACGAGAGAGGCTAGGGTGCAGAAGTTATTAGGTGCATTGATCATCGTCGCCTGCGTGCTCGGTGGCTACGTCATGGCCCATGGTGAGCTGGCCATGCTCTGGCAGCCGGCCGAAGTGATCATCATCGTCGGGGCGGGCTTCGGTGCTCTGGTGGTGGCCAACCCCAAGGACGTGCTGATCGAGATGCTGCATCAGATCAAAGGCGTGTTCGTTTACAAGAAACGCGGCGAGGAATTTCAGCGCCAGTTGTTGATGCTGCTCTATGAGTTGCTGGAGATGGTCGATGTCGGCGGCCTCAAGGTGCTCGACGCGCATATCGAGGAGCCCGAGCAGAGCGAGCTGTTCGCCAAGTACCCGCTGATCCGTCAGGAGAAGAACCTGATGGCTTTCATCGCCGACAACTTCCGGCTGATGGCCATGGGCAAGATCAGCGCCCACGAACTCGAAGGCTTCCTCGAGCAGGAGCTGGAGGCCATGGAACACGTGCTGATGCAGCCGTCGCGCTCGCTGCACAAGATCGGTGAGGCGATGCCGGGTTTCGGCATCCTCGCGGCGATCCTCGGCATCGTCATCACCATGGGTAACATCGGTGGTTCGGTGGCCGAGATCGGCGCCCATGTCGCCGCCGCTCTGGTGGGCACTTTCCTCGGCATCTTCATGTGCTATTGCGTGATGGACCCGCTGTCCAGCGCCATGGGCCAGTGCATCAAGACCGAGATGTCGGCACTCGAATGCGTGCGCACCACGCTGGTCGCGCACGTCGCCGGCAAACCCACGCTGCTGGCGGTGGACGCCGGACGCAAGCTGATCGAGCAGGACGTCAAACCGGCGTTCAAACAGCTCGAGATCTGGGTCAACCGTTACGAAGATGAAAGGGACGCGGCATGAAACCGCGTGCCGGTGAAGGCCATGAAATCATCATCAAACGTCGTAGCAAAAAGGGTGGCCACGACGGGCATGGCGGTGCCTGGAAGGTAGCCTTCGCCGATTTCACCATGGCCATGATGGCCCTGTTCATGGTGCTGTGGATCATCCAGCCGCAGACCCAGGACGCCAGCCGCGCCAATGCCGACATGCTGAACAATCCATTGGTCGATGGTGGTGCCGGCATCTTCGATGGCACCAGCACCACGCCGCTGGACCTCGATGGCGTGCCGGTTCAGGTCGCCCCGCGCCGCGATCCCGAGAATCGTGCGCGTACACCGCAGGAAGACCCCGGCGCGGCCCTGGGCGAGGGTCAGCCCGGTGAGCCGCGTCGACCGCACTATGCCGAGTCGCAGCAGATGCAGGATTTGGCCAAGCTGATGGAGGCGCTGGCGCTGCAACTGGATGCCGAGGCCAACATCGAAGTGCAGGTGGTGCCGCAGGGCCTGCGCATCCTGATCAAGGACGATGCCCAGCGCTTCATGTTCAGCCGTGGCAGTGCACGACTGGACCCGCATTTCGCCACGCTGCTCGAGCGCCTGGCGGCCATTCTGGCCAAGGTCGACAACCACCTGATCATCAGCGGCCACACCGATGCCACCCCTTATCGTGGCGTCGTCGGTGGCTACAACAACTGGAACCTGTCCGGCGACCGCGCACTGCGTGCACGCAACGTGATGGTCGAGGCCGGTCTGCCACCCAGCACCGTGCTGCAGGTCACCGCTCAGGCGGATGGCATGCCCTTGTTGCCGAGTGATCCGGAGAACGGTGCCAATCGACGTATCGAGCTGCTGTTGCTGACCAGTCAGGCCGAAGACCTGTACCGCGAGTTGTTCGGCGAGGGCCAGGTGCGCGTGGAGTACCGCGCCGAGGGTGCGCAGCTCAGTGCGCCGGATTCGTGATGCGGGGCGGTGGCAGGTTACAGGCGCTGCGTGCGGCAGTAGACCTGTCGAGTCTCCAGCGCATAGAGGCAGCCATCGAGGCGGGTCAGGCGAATGGTCGAACCCTTGTGTCGGCCGTAGAGCAGGTTGAACACCAGTTCGTCGTCGACTTCGCTGGCCAGGCCGGTGATCTGGCCGTCTTCGACGCGCAGCCGGTAATTACCGAGGAAGCCGTACTCCACGACCCCCGACGTCTCCAGGATGCTGTCGCCTTGCCGGGTCATGGCATAGAAACGACCATGGTTGACCTGCAGGCTGTGGCTGATCTCCAACACCTGGCCGTGGCTCAGATGAACCTGACCGCTGGACTGGTAACGACCGTCGAGCTCGGCGCTGGAGATGAAACTCAGCCACAACGCGAGCATGCTCAGCAGCATCGTCAAGGCCGTGGCGAGCATGATCAGCAACCAGCCGCCGCTGATGCCGCACTGTTTGCTCTGACTCATGGCAGGCACCTGCTCAGTTGGGCATCGGCCACCTGATCCAGCTGGCTTTCGTGCAACATCAGCGAGCGTGCACCACCATTGACCTGCAGGCACAGCAGCTCATAGAAACCGCCGCGCAGGCTCAGTACCAGATTGGCCGGTTTGCTAGCCAGTACCGTAAGCCTGCTGGTCAGGCCGTGAGTCTGCAGAATAAGCTGCTGCAGTCTGTGCGGGTCCTGATCGATGTAGCGCACCTGCAGTGGGCCCAGATTCATTTCGCTGCTGTGCAGATCTTCGGGCTGGCTGATCATGTACAGCGCTGTGAACAAGGCGATACCGATGATGCTGAACAGGCTCAGCAGCATCAGCCAGGATGCCCGCTGACGACTGTGGCGGCGCAGAAAGGCTGGCTGCGGCGCTGGCGTATCGAGGGGGTCGCTGACTGCGCCGATGTCGTCGATGCTCGGCGGATAGACCAGATAGTTGGGGTTCAGCAGATAGCCGCGGCGCGGCAGGGTCTGGATGATCTCGCGGCTCTTTTCGTCGCCCAGCACCTGGCGCAGCGTGTAGATCTGCTGGTTGAGGCTGCCCTGGCCGACAACCCGATCGGCCCAGGCGTGGCTCATCAGTTCCTCGCGCGAAACCACTTCGCCGGGCTCCTGCAGCAAACGCTCGAGCAGGCGGCTACCGGAATAGCCAAGATCGATCTTCTCTTCGATGCCGCTCTTTACCAGGGTCAGCTGATACAGCGCCGGATAGAAGTGCGCGTAACAATCGCTGCGCCCGGTCTTGATTATCAGGCACGTAATGTTGCTTTCCGGCTCGGCTAGTGGCGTTTCGGGGCTGGTGTTCATGCGGTCCTTGAGGCGAGCGGCAATTCCATGCGGGAAATTTCCCGGCGATAGACGGTCGGCATTCTGGCGCCAGGGGAATGCACTGGCAAGTCTTGTGCCAGCTGCTTGTTGCTGGAGGCAGGTTGCCGTTCGCTGGGGGCGCTTGCTCAATACTAGCCAGTCTGTGGGTGAAGTCGACGATATCGCCGAGATTCGCCGAAGCCACATCGATCATGTCTCGGTTTGATGACAGTTGATCAATGCGCCTGATAGGACGGGGTGGGGCGGGGGCCGGAGGCAACAAGAAACGCCCCGCTGGAGCCAAGCGCCCTGAGCTCTGCGCCCCAGCCCCTCGCAGAGCTCAGGGCGCTTGAGCGAGCGAAGCGATGCTTCACTATTTCCGCTCAAGCCCCGCAAGCGGGAGAGGGGAGAAGAATGCCGCCAGGATGAACCATGGTCACCATCGAATCCCTGCTCAACACCGCCGATCTGCCTGATTCGCCGACGCCGCGTCTGGACACCGAGCTGCTGTTGGCCGCCGCGCTGAACAAGCCGCGCAGCTACCTGCGCACCTGGCCGGAGCGTGAGCTGGATGTCGATCAACTGGCCCGGTTTCAGAACAACCTGCAACGTCGCCGTCAGGGCGAGCCGGTCGCTTATATCCTCGGTCATCAGGGCTTCTGGAGCCTCGATCTGGAAGTGGCGCCGCATACCCTGATTCCGCGCCCTGACACCGAACTGCTGGTGGAAACCGCGCTCGAGCTGCTGCCTGCAGCGCCGTTGGCCGTGCTCGATCTGGGCACTGGCACCGGCGCCATCGCCCTGGCTCTGGCCAGCGAACGCCCGACCTGGCAGGTGACCGGTGTGGATCGCGTCGAGGATGCCGTGGCCCTGGCCGAACGCAATCGCCAGCGCCTGCAACTGGGCAATGCCGGCTTCCTGCACAGCCACTGGTTCTCCGCGCTGACCGGACAACGCTATGGCCTGATCCTGAGCAATCCACCCTATATACGCGCTGACGACCGCCATCTGAACGAAGGCGACGTGCGCTTCGAGCCAAGTAGCGCCCTGGTCGCCGGCAGCGACGGGCTGGACGATATTCGTGCGATCATCCAGGCCGCGCCGGAGCACCTGCTATCCGGTGGCTGGCTGCTGCTGGAACATGGCTTCGACCAGGCCGAGAACGTGCGCAGGTTGCTCGCCGAGGGCGGCTTCGTCGAGGTCGATAGCCGGCGTGACCTGGGCGGCCATGAGCGCATCAGTTTGGGACGTTTCGACCGTGAGTGATCAGATGCTGAGCGATGAAGAACTGCTGCGTTACAGTCGACAGATCCTGCTGAAACAGATCGATGTGCAAGGGCAGTTGCGCCTCAAGCAGGGCCGTGTGCTGATCGTCGGCATGGGCGGGCTGGGTTCGCCAGTGGCGCTGTACCTGGCAGCCGCTGGCGTCGGTGAACTGCACCTGGCCGACTTCGACACGGTGGACCTGACCAACCTGCAGCGGCAGATCGCCCACGACACCGCCAGCATCGGCCAGGCCAAGGTGGATTCTGCCATGGCGCGTCTGGCAGCGATCAATCCGCAGATCAGCCTGGTGCCGCATCGTCAGGCGCTGGACGCCGACTCGCTCGCCGCCGCCGTGGGCGCCGTCGATCTGGTGCTGGACTGCTCGGATAATTTCACCACCCGCGAGGCGGTCAACGCTGCCTGTGTCGCTGCCGGCAAGCCGCTGGTCTCCGGCGCGGCGATCCGTCTGGAAGGGCAACTGTCGGTGTTCGATCCACGCAATGCGGCCAGCCCCTGCTATCACTGCCTGTATGGCCACGGCAGCGAAGCCGAGTTGACCTGCAGCGAAGCCGGTGTGGTCGGGCCTCTGGTCGGCCTGGTCGGCAGCCTGCAGGCACTGGAGGCGCTGAAACTGCTGGCCGGTTTCGGTGAGCCGCTGGTAGGCCGTCTGCTGTTGATCGATGCGCTGGGCACGCGCTTTCGCGAACTGCGGGTCAAGCGCGATCCGGCCTGCGAGGTGTGCGGTGGGCGCTAGGCATAGGCTGCGTAGCCGTGGGGATGATTTGAAATGAGTCAGTCGCAGGCGCCGATTGGCGTTTTCGACTCCGGCGTCGGCGGCCTGTCGGTGCTGCGCGAGATTCGTCAGTTGCTACCCAACGAGACGCTGCTTTACGTCGCTGACAGCGGCCATGTGCCCTACGGCGAAAAAAGCCCGGAGTACATTCGCGAGCGCTGCGTGCTGATCACCGAGCACCTGCTGGCGCAAGGCGCCAAGGCCCTGGTGCTGGCCTGCAATACCGCGACGGCCGCAGCGGCCGCCGACTTGCGCGAGCGTTATCCGGACTTGCCCATCGTCGGCATGGAGCCTGCGGTAAAGCCGGCGGCGGCGGCGACCCGCAGTGGCGTGGTCGGTGTGCTGGCAACCACCGGTACGCTCAAGAGCGCCAAATTCGCTGCTCTGCTCGACCGCTTCGCCAATGATGTGCGAGTGATCACGCAGCCCTGCCCGGGGCTGGTGGAATGCATCGAGGCGGGGGAGCTGCAGGCAGCGGCTACCCGTGAGCTGCTGCGCGGCTATGTCACGCCGCTGCTGGTCGAGGGCTGTGACACGCTGATTCTCGGCTGCACCCACTATCCCTTCCTGCGTCCGCTGCTGAGCGAGCTGGTGCCGGCCTCGGTAACCCTGATCGACACCGGTGCGGCAGTGGCGCGTCAACTGCAGCGTTTGCTCACTCAGCACGACATGTTGGCAACCGCGCCCGCTCAGGCCACGCGCTACTGGAGTAGCGGAGAAACTGCGCAGCTTTGCCGCGTATTGCCGATTTTGTTGAATGAAGAGTCCGAAGTTCTTTCGATATAGTGAATTTTTTTGGAATTAGGCTCTCTCTGATATCGAATACTTCTATATTTTTGCAACGAGCCTAATAAAAACCTCTCGCTATAAAGGAATGACTCATGAAGAAGTTGTGTGCCTTTGCTGCAGCAGCGGCCCTGACGTTTGGAACTCTGGGTACTGCACAGGCTGCGGATGTAACCGCAGCTATTGGTCAGAGTGGCGATTCCACCATGGTCTATCGCCTGGGTGCGCAGTGGGACTGGAACCACAGCTGGCTGGAGAGCAGCTATGGCCGTCTGACTGGCTACTGGGACCTGGGTTACACCTACTGGGATGGCGACGAAACGGCGAGCAATCACAGTCTGTCGTTCTCGCCAGTGTTCGTCTACGAATTCGCCGGGCAGAACGTGCGCCCTTACATCGAGGCCGGCATCGGCGTTGCAGCCTTCTCCAGTACCGATCTGGAGAGTAACGAGCTGGGCTCGTCGTTTCAGTTCGAAGACCGCATCGGCGTCGGTCTGCGTTTCGCGGGCCAGGAGATTGGTTTGCGCGCGATCCACTACTCCAACGCGGGTCTGAAGAACCCCAATGACGGCGCAGAAGCTTACACCGTGCACTACCGCATGAGCTTCTGAATAAAAAGACCGGGCAAGCCCTGATGCCGATCAGATAAGTTCTTTAACACCCCCTCATACTTGCAGTAGAGGGGGTGTTTTTGTAGGAGCCAGCTTGCTGGCGATGCTTTATGTGGCGGATCGCCGGCAAGCCGGCTCCTACAAAGATCGAGGGCAACGGCTGAACTGGCTGACATGAGCAAGCCTTGGCCTTTTTCATTGTGCCTCTGGCCTGCGCAGTGCGCTCTGCTAGCGATAGGCTTGGGCGATACCGCGGCGCTCTTCCAGGCATTCGGCCGAACCCAGCTCGAACTCCCGGCAGATCAGTGGGCGCACTTCGTAGATGGTGCAGCGCATGCTGTTGCGGTCCAGCGCTGCGCACCAGTTGTCGTCCAGGCGACGCATCACTTCGCTGCCCCACTGGTCGGTATCGATGAAATGCTGCGGCACGTCGTTATCGCCGAACAGCATGACTTCCAGCTGGCAGCAGCAAGCCGCGCAGGTGCTGCAACTGACCTCGGGCTCGGTTGGCAGTTGGGTATGGGGGATGGTCTGGCTCATGGCGCGGCAGTGTACGCCATGCAGTGGATACGCGGGGTTTGGGCTGACAGGGTGCAGCGGACAGTGCCGTCAGTTCAGCAGGCCGGCCAGCCGCTTTTTGTAGGAGCCCCGCCTCGGGGCGAAGCGTTTTGGGGCCGTGCCGCCTGGTTCGCGGCTGGGCGCCGCTCCTACAGCAGTGATCGGCTAGGCCGAGCGGCGGTTGCGCAGACTCTGCTCGTATTGCCCGCGATAGAGTTTGGCGAAGCCATGCAGCACCGGCAGCACCACGGCCCAGATCAGCGCGAAGATCGCCAGGGTTGGCCAGGTGCCCAGCGGCAGGGCGACGCCGGCGATTTTGGCGCCGCCGTAGTAGGACAGCGGTGCGGAAACCGCGCCGAGCAGGCTGGCTCGCCACCAGGGCTGGGCGGTCCAGGCCAGGCAGTGATTGAGGGTGCTGGCCAGCAATAGCCAGAGCAAGGCCAGCCACAGGGGAATCAGCTGGCGCTCCTCGCCGAAATCGAACACGCCGAGGTTGAGCAGGAAGCTGTCCAGCGCACTGCCGGCGAGAAACACGCTGAGCAGCAGCTTGCCTTCGGCGGCCCAGCTGCTGACCCACAACAGGTGCACGCCGATGATCGCTGCCACCGCCAGCAGCCACAGGCTGTCACCTGCAAAGACGCAGACCAGCCAGCCGAGCTGGAACAGGATGGCATTGGCGATCAGCTTAGGCATTGAAGTTTCCTAACAGAGGCGCAGGGCGAGCGGCCGGTTTGGCCAGCAGCAATTGCGCGGTGCCAATGGTGCGTTCGAGGAAGCCGCCTTCGCAATAGCAGAGGTAGAACTCCCACAGGCGATAGAAGTAATCGTCGTAGCCCAGTTGCTCGAGTCGCTGCCGCGCATGACGCAGGTTGTCGTGCCACAGGCGCAGGGTACGCGCGTAATGCAGGCCGAAATCCTCCATGTGGTGCAGGTTGAAGTCGGTGTGCCGGGTGACTACGTCGAGCATCTTCTGCACCGAGGGCAGGGCGCCGCCCGGAAAGATGTAGCGCTGGATGAAGTCCACCGACTTGCAGGCCTGCTCGTAGCGTTGGTCGCGGATGGTGATGGCCTGCAGCAGCATCAGCCCGTCGGGCTTGAGCAGGCGCGCGCACTGCTCGAAGTAGGTGGGCAGGAAGCGATGGCCGACGGCTTCGATCATCTCGATGGAGACCAGCTTGTCGTACTGGCCCTCGAGGTCGCGGTAGTCCTCCAGTAGCAGGGTGACGCGATCCTCCAGGCCCAGCTCGCGAATGCGTTGCTCGGTGTGCGCGTGCTGCTCGCGCGACAGGGTGGTGGTGGTCACCCGGCAGCCGTAATGGGTCGCAGCATAGATGGCCATGCTGCCCCAGCCGGTACCGATCTCCAGCAAGTGGTCGCAAGGCTTCAGCGCAAGCTTCTGGCAGATGCGTTCGAGCTTGTTGAGCTGCGCCTGCTCCAGGCTGTCGTCCTCGTTCGCGAACATGGCTGCCGAATACATCATGGTCGGGTCGAGGAATTGTTCGAACAGGTCATTGCCCAGGTCATAGTGCGCGGCGATGTTGCGACGCGAACCCTGCCTGGTGTTGCGGTTGAGCCAGTGCAGACCCTGGATCAACGGTCGGCCGAGGCGTGCCAGACCGCCTTCCATCGCGTCCAGCACGTCGAGGTTGGCGACGAAGATGCGGATAACCGCCGTCAGGTCCGGCGTGCTCCAGTAGCCGTGGATATAGGCCTCACCCGAGCCGATCGAGCCGTTACCCGCCACCAGGCCCCAGACTGCCGGGTCATGCACCGTGATCTCGGCGCGCAGGCTGGCCTGCGGGTTGCCGAAGTGCAGGCTGTCGCCCGCCTCGTGGATGACCAGCAGGCCGTGGTGCAGGTTTTGCAACTGGCGTATCACGGCACGCCGCAACAGGCCGGCGCCGATGCCGTTGCCACTGCGTACCAGGCTTCTGGTGGAGGTCAGGCTAGAGCTCTTCATGGTGCATGTCCTTCACTTGCGGGCGGGCGACACGGAAGCTGCCTTCCGCGGGCTTGTGGTCGAAAATCGGGATGCGCTTGAACAGCAGGCGCATCGCCTGCCAGTAAATGGCGACAAGGGTCTTGCCGGTCATCCAGGGGAAACTGAGCAGATAGCGGTGCAGGCTGGCGCGGTCGAGGGCCTGGCGGTGCAGGCTGAGGCTGGCGTCGAACATCTTGGTTTCGCCCTGCCAGTCGGCCATGTGCACGCCCAGGCGTTCACCGACCGCGCTGAAACTCATGCGGTATTGCAGCTCGCGCGGCAGGAAGGGCGAGACGTGAAAGGCCTTGTCCACGCTGACCTGGTGACGGCCTTCGCCCTCTGCCGGCAGCACGTAGTGATAACGCTCACGCCACGGCGTATTGCTGACTTCACAGAGAATCGCCATCAGCTGCTGGTCAGCATCATGGCAGTAGAAGATGCTCACCGGGTTGAAGGCCAGGCCCCAGCTGCGCGGCTGGGTCAGTACGCAGATGCGACCTTGTGGGCGCGTGCCCAGTGCCTGCTCCACGCGATCACGCACGGCCTCCTGCAGCGCCACACCCTGGCGGGTGAACTCGGGCAGGTAGTCGCTCTCGCGGAAGGCGAAGGGCGCCCAGCGGCCGGAACCGGCCAGCTTCGAGAGGGTGAACAGTTGCGCCTGTTCGCTCAGGTCGAGGTACAGCAGGCCCATGCGATAACGAAAGGCATGGGCGCGCGGGGCGAAGCGGCGATGCAGCACCCAGCCGCTGTACAGGGCGCTGTGCATCAGAGGGTTTCTCCGAAGGCGCGCGCTACACGCAGCGCACTGACCACGCCATCTTCATGAAAACCGTTGGCCCAGTAGGCGCCGCAGTAGTAGGTGTGCTGGCCGCCGAGCAGCTCTTCCCAGCGCGCCTGGGCTGCGGTACCGGCCAGGCTGTACTGCGGGTGGGCGTACTGAAAGCGTGCGAGGATCTTGCTCGGGTCGATGGCGGCCGTCTGGTTGAGGCTGACGCAGAAGGTGGTATCGCTCTCGATACCCTGCAGGATGTTCATGTCGTAGGTCACGGCCGCCATCTGTTCACGCGGCCCGCCCAGGCGATAGTTCCAGCTGGCCCAGGCCAGCTTGCGCTTGGGCAGCAGGCGCGTGTCGGTATGCAGCACCACGTCGTTGTTGGCGTAGGGCAGGGCACCGAGAATTTCACGTTCCTTCTCGCTGGCCTGATCGAGCAGGGCCAAGGCCTGATCGCTGTGACAGGCGAAGATCACCTTGTCGAAGCGCTCGGCGCCGGCCGCACTGTGCAGGGTGACGCCGTCTTCATCGCGCATGACGCGGCTGACCGGGCAGTTGAGGCGAATGCGCTCGGCGAAGCTGGCGGTCAACGGCGCCACGTAGCTGCGCGAGCCGCCTTCGATCACCTGCCAGGTCGGCCGGTCACTGACCGAGAGCAGGCCATGGTTCTTGCAGAAGCGCACGAAGAACTGCAGCGGGAAACCGAGCATGTCGGCCAGCGACATCGACCAGATGGCCGAGCCCATCGGCACGATGTAATGCTCGATGAAGCGCCGGCCGTAACCATTGCTGTCGAGGTACTGGCCGAGCGTGGTGTCGGCGCTTATGCGGTTGTTGGCCAGGTCGTCCAGCGACTGGCGATTGAAACGCAGGATGTCGCGCAGCATGCCCCAGAACGCCGGCGACAGCAGGTTGCTGCGTTGGGCGAACAGGGTGTTGAGGTCGTGGCCGTTGTACTCCACGCCGGTGGCCGGGTCGCTGACCGAGAAGCTCATTTCGGTGGGCTTGAAGCCGACGCCGATCTGCTCCAGCAGGCGAATGAAGTTGGGATAGGTCCAGTCGTTGAAGACGATGAAACCGGTATCGATGGCGTAGCTGCGCCCCTCCACCTGCACGTCGACGGTGTGGGTGTGGCCACCGATCCAGTCGCTGGCTTCGAACACCTGAATGTCGTGCTGGCGGTTGAGCAGGTAGGCACAGGTCAGGCCGGCGATGCCGCTGCCGACGATGGCGATTTTCATGCGTTGTCCTCGTTGCGCGCCATGCGGCGACCTATGGCCAGTTGCAGGCTGCTGGGCAGGCTGCCGAGCAGTTTCAGTACGGCGATGAAGGGAGTGGGAAAGGCGATCTCGTGTGGGCGCTTGTCCAGGCGCGCGGCGATATGCCGGGCGGCGCGCTCGACCGGCCAGCGCATGGGCATCGGGAAGTCGTTCTTCTGCGTCAGTGGGGTGTCGACGAAACCGGGGCTGACCAGGGTGACGTCGATGCCTTCGCTGGCCAGGTCGATACGCAGTGTCTGCATCAGGTAACGCATGGCGGCCTTGGAGGCACCATAGGCTTCTGCGCGCGGCAGCGGCATGAAGGTCACCGAGCTGCCGACCCCAACCAGGTGCGGGCGCTCGCCCTGGCGCAGCAGGGGCAGGGCTGCTTCGATGCAGTAGCTGGCGGAAAACAGGTTGGCGCTGACCACGCGTTCGATCATCGCCGCCTCGAACTGGCGCACGTCGACGTATTCGCAGGTGCCGGCGTTGAGGATCACGCAATCCAGCGCGCCCCACTGTTGAGCGATGCGTTCACCGATGGCGTGTACCTGCTCGGCGTCGGTCAGGTCACCCGGGGCGACCAGCACCTGATCGCCATAGCGCGCTGCGAAGTCCTGTAATGGGCCACTGCTACGCGCGCTCAGTGCCAGTTGATGGCCGGCCTTGAGCAGTTCTTCGGCCAGTGCGGCACCGATGCCACTGCTGGCGCCAGTGAGCCAGATACGTTTCATGCCAGCCTCCGTTTCAACCAGGCGATCACGCTACCGAGCAGCGGCAGGTGTTCGTAGAGCAACGCACCGGCATCGAAATAATCGCGGTGTTGATAGACACGGTCGCGCCAGAGCAGGTGTGAGCAGCCTTCGACTGCAATTTCGGCACCGCCCCGCAGGCGCGGATGGCGGTAGCGCATGGTCCAGCGCAGGTAGCCTTCGCCTTCGGCAACCTGATCGAAGCCGTGAAATTCGAAATGCAGCGCCTGCACGTTGGCGTACAGCTCGGCGAAATAGCGGCGTACCGCTGTCAGGCCGTGCACCTCATGCAGCGGGTCGCGAAACAGCACATCGTCGCTGTACAGCTCGCCGAGCAGATCGAGGTTGTCCTTGTTCAGCGCGGCGAAGCGCTCGGCGAAGTCATGAAGAAATGCACTCATGCCGGAACCTCCCGCGCAGAAAGGTTCTTGAACGCCGCCAGCGCGCGCTCGCGCGAGCGCGACAGGTCGACGATCGGGCGCGGGTAACCGGCTGGTGCGAACAGGCCGCCCAGTGCGGATGGATCATGAATATCGCGCTTGTTCAGCCCGGCCAGCTCCGGCACCCACTGGCGAATGAACTGGCCGTCGGGATCGAACTTCTGTGACTGGCTGATCGGGTTGAAAATACGAAAGTAGGGCGCCGCATCGGTGCCGGTGGAGGCGCTCCATTGCCAGCCGCCGTTATTCGCCGCCAGGTCGCCATCGATCAGGTGACGCATGAAGAAGCGCTCGCCCTCGCGCCAGTCGATCAGCAGGTTCTTGGTCAGGAACATGGCGACGATCATGCGCAGGCGGTTGTGCATCCAGCCGGTTTCCAGCAGTTGGCGCATGGCCGCATCGATGATCGGCAGGCCGGTGCGGCCCTCTTGCCAGGCGGCCAGCTCTTCCGGGGCGTGGCGCCATGGCACCGCCTCGGTTTCCAGGCGGAAGGCACGGTGGCGAGATACCCGAGGGTAGCCAACCAGTGTGTGCTTGTAGAACTCGCGCCAGAGCAGCTCGTTGATCCAGGTGACGATGCCTGGGTTGCCACTGTCGAACTCGCCCTGATTGGCCGCGAGCGCTGCATGCAGGCATTGGCGCGGTGATACGACGCCGGCGGCCAGGTAGGCCGATAGCTGGCTGGTGCCAGGCTTGGCGGGGAAGTCGCGTTCGTCCTTGTAGTAGATGATTTGCTCGTCGCTAAAGCGCGCCAGGCGCTGCAGCGCAGCCTCCTCTCCGGCTGGCCAGAGCAGGCGCAGGCTGTCGCTGGGGATGGCGAAACCCTCTACGGTTTCGGGAATGGCGTCACTGCTGATTTCCAGCGGCGTTTGCGCCTTCGGTGGGGCGATCAATGCCGGTAGGGCCGTGTGTAGGCGCTCGTAGCATACCTTGCGGAACTGGCTGTAGACCTGGAAGTAGCCGCCGGAGCGGGTCAGTACGCTGCCAGGCTTGAAGAACAGCTGATCGAGGTGGCTGTGCCAGGCGATGGCCTGCTGGCCGAGGTAGGCGCAGACCCGTTGATCGCGCAGGCTCTCGTTGATGCCGTACTCCTCGTTGACGTGCACGGCGCTGATGTCGTGTTCATGGCAGATCTCGGCGACCTGCACCGGCGCCTCGCTCCAGTCATGGCAGTGACGCACCAGCAGCGGCACATTGAGCGCTGCCAGGGCTTTGCTCAGCTCGGCCAGGTTGCGCAGCCAGAAGTCCACTTTGCTCGGGGCATCGTCATGGCGCTGCCATTGACCGGGCGTGACGAGATACAGGGCGATGGTCGCGCCGCTGCTCATGGCGCGGCTCAGGGCGGTGTTGTCCTGGATGCGCAGGTCGCTGCGAAACCACATCAGTTGCTGCATGGGGTGACCTCTTGGGCGCCGAGCAAGCCGTTACGGAACAGCCAGGCGTGCGCGGCGAGCGGGTCGCTGGCCGACTCCAGGCTGGTCAGCGAGTCGCGGTGAATGTGGGCTGCGGGGCCTGCGAGCAGCAGTGGCACCGGGCATTGTTCGGCCAGACGGGGTAACTGGCGGCGCACCAGGGCGCCGTCCAGCGCTTCTTCGGCGTATAGCAGCACGGCGCGCGGGGCGATGTGCTCCAGCGCCGTCAGCAGTTCATTGGATGGCAGCGGCCAATCGAAGACCTCCACCGGGCAATCGCTGGCACTGGCCAGCCAGGCGCACAGCCACAGGCCCGGCTCCATTGGCGCCTCACCGAGGTTGATCAGCAGCAGCGGCGCGCCGCCGACCTGGCGATTGCAGTGATAGATGCGAGTGGCCAGCTTGCTGCGTAGCCAGGAGAGGAAGAACACCTGCTCGGCACGTGCGCCGAACTGGCCTTGCCAGCGCTGACGCAGATCACCAAGCAGCGGCCACAGCAGTTGCTCGACCAGGGTGCTGGTCGGGTAGAGCGCCAGGGCCGAGTTGAAGCGATCATCCAGACGTCGCTCGTTGAACTGGACGATGCAACCGAGCAGCTCGTTGCGTTGCCGTGACCAGTTGTCGGTCTGGGTTGCTTGCGGCACCTGCTCATGGTCGAGCAGTGCCTTGACCTGGCCGACGGCAACGCCGCGAGCCAGCCAGGCGAGAATGGCGTTGATGCGTACGAGGTTGGCCGGTGAATAGAGACGGTGCCCCTTGGGCGTGCGGTAGGGCACGATCAGGCCGTAGCGGCGTTCCCAGGCGCGCAGGGTCACGGCGTTGATACCGGTGCTGCGTGCCACCTCGCGGATTGGCAGGTAGCCCTCGTCGAGCGCCTGGCGGTAGTCGTGGCCGGTTTCTTCTTCGGCGATGGTTTCGCTGGTCATGGCATCACAACGCGTTGCGCAGGCTGAGTGGCTCGGGGTGCGGCTGCAGGTACGCCTGCCCGGCGATATAGCGATCCGGGTGACGGCGGAAGTGGTGCTTGAGCAGCGTCAGCGGTACCACCAGCGGCACGATGCCCTCGCGGTATTGACCGATCAGTTGCTGCATCTCCTGCTTGTCCTCAGGGCTCAGGGTGCGTTTGAGGTAGCCGCTCAGGTGCTGCAGCACGTTGCTGTGGGTGCCACGGGTGGCGCATTTCTTAAGCGCGCTCATCAGCTCGCTGAAATAGCGCGGCGCCAGCTCGCCCAGATCGTGCTGGCTCAGGTCGCCGAGCATGCGTCCGAGCGTCTTGTAGCGCACCGGGTCGGTCGCCATCAGCAGGTACTTGTAGCGCGAGTGGAAGGCTATCAGGGCGCGACGCGTCAGGCCTTGCTGCAACAGGCGCTGCCATTCGGCGTGGGCGTAGACGCGGGTGATGAAGTTCTCGCGCAGCACTGGATCGTTGAGGCGGCCGTCTTCTTCCACCGGCAGATCCGGATGCCGCGCGCAGAAGGCCGCAGCGAAGATGCCACGGCCCGGCTCGCTCGGGCGTCCGCCTTCCTGATACACCTTGACCCGTTCCAGGCCGCAGGACGGTGACTGCTGCATGAAGATGTAGCCGCTGATGCCCTGCAGCTCTGTGGCCATGCGTTCGCCATAAGCGGCCAGGGCGTCGGTGACGTCGCGCGCGCGGTCGACGGTGCCGACCGCGCGCGGTGCCTGTGGATCACCGACCAGGCGGATCGGCTCGCGTGGAATCGACATGCCGATACCGACTTCGGGGCAGACCGGGATGAAATCGAAGTGCTCGGTCAGGCTGCGGCTGCATAGGCGCGACAGCTTGTGGCCGCCGTTGTAGCGGACCTCGGCGCCCAGCAGGCAGGCGCTGATACCTAATTTGGCTTTGCTCGCTTGCATAACCTGACCTCGTTAGACCTTGTACATGAAGTGATCCATGTACAACTTGTGTCTATCATAGGTGCGCAGTTATACAAGTCAAATACTTTGTATAGGTTTGGTATTGGTTTTGCTGTGCAGGCAGGCGGCGTCAGTCGAGGGGCCGCCGCCAGCTATCGCGGGAGGGTCAGCGCCAGCCTTGCAGCCAGCGTTCGCTGTCTTGCAACTGGCGCCAGTCGAGTTGCTGGCTGCGTTGCGTGAGGACCGCCTGAAGCTCGACGCCGAGGATGTTGTCTTGCTCATCGCGGATCAGCTCAGTCACCAGGAAATGCCGCTCGCGGTTCTGCGGCTGCGCGGCTGTCCATTTCGACAGCAGCAGTTTGCGCGGGTTGAGGCGACGTTTGTCAGGCCTGTTGCTGGGCTGGCTCATTGCAAGTGCTCGAGCAGACGACGCGCAGCATCCTGGCCGCTGAGCCAGGCGCCTTCGACCCGCCCCGACAGGCACCAGTCGCCACAGGCATACAGGCCCAGATCGGCATCGGCCAGCGCCCCCCACTGATGCGCCTGTGCCGGGCGTGCATACAGCCAGCGATGGGCGAGGGTGAAGCTCGGCGGCGGCACGGCGCAGCCGATCAGCTCGGCGAAGGCGCCGTGCAACTGCTCGATCACCGCTTCCTTGGGCAGATCGAGATTCTGTCGGCTCCAGGCGCTGCTGGCGTGCAGCACCCAGGTGTCGAGATGGTTGTCGCGGCCAGGTTTGCTCGGGTTGCGCGCCAGCCAGTCGAGCGGACTGTCCTGCACGAAGCAGCCCTCGACGCGAGTGTCCAGGGGGCTGTCGAAACCCAGTGCGACCGCCCAGGTCGGGTCCATGATCACGCTCGCTGCGGCGCCAGCCAATTTCGGTGCGGCCGCCAGCAGGGCGCTGGCTTGTGGGGCGGGGGTGGCAACGATGACGTGGCTGTAAGGGCCGTGGCTGTTGCCTTCGGCATCCTGCAGGCTCCAGTAGCGGTCGCCACGGAACACTTCGGTAATGCGGCAGCTGAATTTGACCGGCAGCGCGCCGAGCATGGCGCGGGTGATGGCGCTCATGCGTGGGCAGCCGACCCAGCGCACTTGCTCATCCGGCGAGGCACTGAGCTGACCGTCCTGAGCGTTGTACAGGCTCGGCTGCCATTCCGCGACCCAGCCGCGGGCCTGCCATTGCTGCACCACCTCGACGAAGCGGCGGTCACGCGCGGTGAAATATTGCGCGCCAAGATCCAGGCTGCCGGCGTCGCTGCGCTTGCTTGCCATGCGCCCGCCACTGCCACGGCTCTTGTCGAACAGTTCGATGTTCTGGCCGGCGGCGTGCAAAGCCTGGGCGGCGGATAGCCCTGCGATGCCGGTGCCGATGATGGCGATGGGTGCGTTCATGGTTACCTCGTCAGCGCTGAATGCTTTACAGGCTAAGGCTTGGACAAAAGCTATACAAGAGTGTTTTCATGTACAGCTGTCGCCGAAAGCGGCGCTCCCTTGCTTTAGGTTTAGGACAAACGCGGCACGTATGCGCGTCATGAACCAGACTAAAGGTGAAGTTTCTTCCATTGCCATGCGAGGACGATGCCATGCATATCCTGCTGACCGGCGGTACCGGTCTGATCGGACGCGCGCTCTGTGCACACTGGGCCGAGCAGGGCCACGGCCTGACGGTATGGAGTCGTGAGCCGAGCAAGGTCGCCCATCTCTGTGGGGCCGATGTACGCGGCATCGCCCGGCTCGAGGAGCTGGGCGAAGAACAGCTGGATGCGGTGATCAACCTGGCCGGCGCACCCATTGCCGACCGCCCCTGGAGCAGCAAGCGCAAGGCGCTGCTGTGGGCGAGCCGTATCGGTCTGACCGAGCAGTTGCTGACCTGGCTGCAACGGCGCCAGCAGCGTCCCGCCGTGCTGCTGTCGGGCTCGGCAGTGGGCTGGTACGGCAACGGCGGTGAACGTGAGCTCAGTGAAGATACGCCGCAGGTCACCGATGATTTCGCCGCGCAGCTGTGTGGGGCCTGGGAAGAAACTGCACAACGCGCCGAGGATCTGGGGGTTCGCGTGGTGCTGCTGCGCACCGGCCTGGTGCTGAGCCCAGATGGTGGCATGCTCAAACGCCTGCTGCTGCCGTTCAAGCTCGGCCTCGGCGGCCGCATCGGCGATGGTCGACAGTGGATGCCCTGGATTCATATCGCCGACCAAATCGGCCTGATCGATTTTCTCTTGCAGCAGGGCGATGCTCGCGGTCCTTATAATGCCTGCGCGCCATTACCCGTACGCAATGCCGAGTTCAGCAAGGCGCTGGGCCAGGCTCTGAGCCGCCCGACCATTTTCCCGGCGCCGGCCTTTGTCCTGCGCGCTGCACTTGGCGAAATGTCCGAGTTGCTGCTCGGCGGCCAGCGTGCCGTGCCGACGCGGCTGCTGGAGGCGGGGTTCAGTTTTCGTTTTACCCATCTGGATGTGGCCCTCGCGGATTTGCTGGGCCATCAATGACTAGGATTTCGCATGACCGATCACGCATTGTTGCTGGTTAACCTGGGTTCGCCCGCGTCCACCGAAGTAGCCGATGTCCGCCGTTACCTCAATCAGTTCCTGATGGACCCCTACGTGATCGACCTGCCGTGGCCGCTGCGTCGTTTGCTGGTGTCGCTGATTCTGATCAAGCGCCCTGCCGCATCGGCGCACGCCTACGCCTCGATCTGGTGGGACGAAGGTTCGCCCCTGGTGGTCATCAGCCGCCGTCTGCAGGAAGCGATGAGGGCGCAGTGGACTCAGGGCCCTGTGGAGTTGGCGATGCGTTACGGTGAGCCGTCCATCGAGTCGACCCTGCAGCGTCTGGCCGCGCAGGGCATTCGTGAGGTGACCCTGGCGCCGCTGTATCCGCAGTTCGCCGACAGCACCACCACCACGGTGATCGAAGAGGTCAAGCGGGTGGTGCGCGAGCGCGGTCTGGACATGCGTCTGTCCACTCTGCCGCCGTTCTACGATCAGCCGGAATACCTCGACGCCCTGGTGGCCAGTGCCAAACCCTATCTGGAGCAGGATTTCGATCACCTGCTGCTGAGCTTTCACGGCCTGCCGGAGCGCCACCTGCACAAGCTCGACCCCAGCGGTCATTGCCTGAAAGGCCAAGATTGCTGCCGCAGCGCTTCGCCCGAGGTGCTCGCCAATTGTTACCGCGCGCAATGCCTGCGAAGTGCGGAGCTGTTCGCTCAGCGCATGGGCCTGCGTCCTGAGCAATGGTCGGTGAGCTTCCAGTCGCGTCTGGGCCGTGCCAAATGGATCGAGCCCTACACCGAGGCTCGTCTTGACGAGCTGGCGGCGCAGGGCGTGAAGAAGCTGCTGGTGATGTGTCCGGCCTTCGTTGCCGACTGCATCGAGACCCTGGAGGAAATCGGTGACCGTGGCCGCGAGCAGTTCGTCGAGGCCGGTGGCGAGAGCCTGCAACTGGTGCCGTGCCTGAATGATCATCCGGACTGGGCAGCGGCGCTGAAGGTACTGTGCGAGCGGGCGCCGCTGATGATCTGAGTGCCCGCTCAGGTAAAACAGGCGCTGCAGCCAATACCGGTCAGAGGCTGAACCGTAGGAGCCGGCTTGCTGGCGATCCGCTCAAAAAGCATCGCCGGCAAGCCGGCTCCTACAGATTCGCTTAACTGACGGGAAGTACGCTCTGAGCGACTATTGAGTTTCGCTACCGAGCCATTCGCCCTTGCGGGTATGAAGCATTCGCCGGCCTGATAACACCTTCGAGCGATACTCACCACCGTTTATATCGTCCTAAGCTGACGCATCTTTCAACCGTCGCGCGTCGCGTTCTGCGGTGCCGAGGAGAGCGTCCGTGCATAACAACAATAACGGCTATCCCTCCAGTGCCCGAGCCTGGGCTACTGTTGCCATCCTGATGGTGGCGTACGTCCTGTCCTTCGTCGATCGGCAGATCCTCAATCTGCTGGTCGAGCCCATCCGCCGCGATCTGGCGATCAACGATACGCAGATGAGCCTGCTGATGGGCCTCTCGTTCGCCCTGTTCTACACCGTGTGCGGCATTCCCCTGGGGCGTGTGGCCGATACCCGCAGCCGGCGCGGTCTGATTGCCGTCGGTATTCTGTTCTGGAGCGCCGCTACCGCCGCCTGCGGCATGGCCAAGCTGTACTGGCAGTTCCTGTTGTGCCGCATCGGCGTGGGCGTGGGCGAAGCGGCGTTGTCGCCGGCTGCTTATTCGCTGATTGCCGACAGCTTTCCTGCAGAGCGCCGTGCCACGGCCATCAGCGTCTATTCCATGGGCGTCTACCTCGGCTCAGGCCTGGCCTTTCTGGTCGGCGGCCTGGTCATTCAGTTCGCCTCGGCACAGGGCGATGTGACCCTGCCGGTGCTGGGCGAAGTGCGTCCCTGGCAGTTGATTTTCCTGATTCTCGGTGTGGCGGGTGTGTTTTTCACCCTGTTGATGCTGGCCATCAAGGAACCTGTCCGGCGCGGTGCCGGTGCGGGCGTGGCGGTGCCGCTGAGCGAAGTGGGGCGCTACATTCGCGCCAATCGTCGTACCGTGCTGCTGCACAACTTCGGTTTCGCCGGGCTGGCGTTTGCCGGTTACGGCAGTGCAGCCTGGATACCGACTTTCTACATCCGTACTTATGGCTGGGACGCCGGCCAGGTTGGCATCGTCTACGGCAGCATCGTCGCGGTGTTTGGTTGCCTGGGCATCGTCTTCGGCGGGCGCCTGGCAGACTGGATGGCCAAGCGCGGGCGCAGCGACGCCAACATGCGTGTCGGCCTCTACGCCGCACTGGGCGCTCTGCCGATGGTGGTGCTGTTCCCAGTGATGGAAACCGCCTTCTTGGCCAGCGTGCTGCTGGCTCCAGCGGTGTTCTGCCTGAGCATGCCGTTCGGTGTGGCGCCGGCGGCGATTCAGGAGATCATGCCCAACTCGATGCGCGGCCAGGCTTCGGCCATCTATCTGTTCGTCATCACCCTGATTGGCCTGGGTGTTGGTCCGACCGCCGTGGCGCTGGTGACCGACTTCGTCTTCGCCGACGACAGCGCGCTGCGCTACTCGCTGCTGATCGTCACCACCCTGGCGGTTCTGATGTCGATCATCCTGCTGTCCAAGAGCCTCAAGCCCTATCGCGAGAGCGTGACACGGTTGGAGCAATGGGCCGCCAATCCAGCCTGAGCAGACGCATTTTTCTGCCGTGCCGAGCATTGTTCGGCACGGTTTATGCGCCAGGGCACAGGCAGTACGGAATTTTTGCGCTTTACTGAGGTTCTGAGTGTTGCGTGCGCCACTGGGGCGCGTGCCAGCCAGGGAACCTCTGTATGGGAGCGAGGCCAGCGTCTGCTGCACAGGGCAGGCCATTCGACAGCTCAATATGTTGGCAACGGTCAGTGCTGCCGGTGCTGGCTGCGCTGTTGCTGTTGAGCGGCTGCAGCGGCCGTCTGGATAACGACTCCATCGTTCACACGCGTAGCCCGATCAAGCCTGCCGAGGTGCTGCAGACCGACGTCGATCGCATGGCAACCCTGGCCATGCGCAACAACCTCAACAGCCTCTATCGGCTGATGAACAAGCTGTATCAACGTAACCCGCGCGAGTGGCGCAAGAATTCCCTGCCTGACGCCGCCGCTGCCGAACGCGCCATCCAGTACGCCATCGAACACAATCAGGATTGGCCGACATTGGGCGGTCGGCGTGATGTCGCGGCGCTGGATTACTCACTTAGTTCGGGATTCCAGGGCGATCGCGTGGCGGCCTTCACTTATGCCATCGGCAGCATGCTGGTGACGGCTCACGGTGGCCGTACCGAGTTCTACCTGACCGACAGCTTCAACGCGCAATTCATCCACAACGCCGCACGCAATCTGGAAAAGGCCGGCTGGATGCTCTCGCAGCGTCGTGATGCCACGGGCCGGCTGCTGCTGCTATCCAACGAGTTCTCCGAACAGGGCAACAACCTCAGCTATGCGGTGGAGTTCGGCAAGATGGTGGCGCGTCTTGATCTGCTCACCCATGTGCTGGAAGAGCGCTACCGGCGCATGGGGGCCAATTATGCACAGAGCCTGTTCCTGCTGAATTTCCTGCCGGTGCAGTAGCGGTGTCACTGATTCCAGCGTTGCTGAATTTCGTCCAGCTTGCCGGCCTTGCGCAGGCGCACCAGCGCCTCGGAAAACTGCCGGGCGCGTTCGGTATCGCCTTTGGCGAAGGCGACGAAGCGCGGCATCTGGATCAGCGGGCGAGGTAGCACGCGCACCTGCTCCAGAGCGCGCTGCTCACGGATGAAATAGAGCAACTGGGTATGGTCGCCGACGATGATGTCGATGCGTCCGGCCAGCAGCATCGACACCAGTTGCCGTGGGTTCTGCGCGCTGGTGTCTCGGGCCAGGTCGGCGCGGTCGAAATCCTCTTCATAGGCATAGCCGCGAACCTGGCCGATCACGTAGGGTGACAGGTCATCCAGCGTCTGCCAGTCGCTGATCGCGGTCTTGGCGGTAGTCATGAACACGGTCGAACCACTGCGCAGCGGACCGACCAGCTCGTATTGCTGCTGACGTTGCGGCGTGCCGGCGAACTGGAAGGCCATCTGTACTTCCCCGCGGTCGAGCATGCGCTTGACGCGTTCCCATGGGTAAAGACGGATTTCATAGGGTACCTGCGCTTCGCGCAGTACCGCGTCGACCAGTTCGACGTCGAGCCCGCGCGGCGTGTCTTCCTCGGCGGTGACGAAACTGTAGGGGGCGAACTGTTCGTCGCCCACTACACGCCAGGGCTGTGCTGCCAGCGAATGGGTCAGAGCCAGAAGAGCGAGCAGCAGATAGCGCATGGTGGCGTTCCTCATGACCGGCCTGTCTTCAGGCTAGTCAATTTCTGCGAGGGACGGGTGTGAATCAGACCTTGCGCACGAACTCGGACTTGAGCTTCATCGCGCCTATGCCATCGATCTTGCAGTCGATGTCGTGATCGCCGTCAACCAGGTGAATGTTCTTCACCTTGGTGCCGACCTTGACCACCAGCGACGAGCCCTTGACCTTGAGGTCCTTGATCACGGTGATGGTGTCGCCGTCCTGCAGCAGGTTGCCGACCGAATCCTTGATCACCCGCGCGTCATCGCCGCCGTCGGCCTTCTCGCCGGCTTTCCACTCATGGGCGCACTCGGGGCAGACCAGTTGGTCGCCGTCTTCGTAGGTGTATTCGGAGTTGCATTTGGGGCAGGGCGGCAGAGCGGTCAAGGGGTGTCCTCGGTGCAGGTGAGAAACCGCAGATTATATAGGGTTTTGTTCACGGGCGCCGCTCTAGGGCGTGGAGTCTTGAGAGACGGGTGTTTAAAATATTGGACTTATTGGCGGCGGGTTATTTGCCAGAATTGCCTGTTGGCGCCTTTTTAAGGGCATTTCGTCGATGTGTGATAAATGGCTTGCTGGAAAATTTCGAGTGGATTTGTTTGACATATTTTACGGCTCGGGCAGACTGCATACAGATTCCGTTGCCGAACCGGGTAACGGGCAGCATCGCTGCAGCCTCCTCTCCGGATGGAGTTGACCCGGTTCGAGCCGCCGTCGGAAGGCGACACTTTGGCTCAGGATGAGTCTCGGTGCACGGAGTTAGCCAAACAGGCCATGGGTGACAAGCAGAGCCTTCTGCTTGGCATCGGCTTGCACAGCAACGATAGGCCCGGCCTGTCCCAAGGTGACGTATGTCCGACAACAAGATCCGCAGTACTCCCAGCAAGAACAATCTCCGCAAGCCCGTCGTGTTGATGTCCATGGGCGCTCAAGAGCGCAAGGGCCACGACTATCAAGTAATGACTCACAAATACATCCAGCCTCTGGTCGAGTTCTCCGGTTGCATGCCGGTGCTGGTTCCCACCTGCTGCGGCATCGAGGATCTCGAGCAGTATCTGGACATGGCCGATGGTGTTTACCTGACCGGTGCCGGCAGCAACATCGACCCGGCGCTCTATGGACAGGAGAACGAAACGCCGAACAAGGGCCAGGACCGCGACCGCGATCTGTTCGATCTGCCGCTGGTTCGTGCCGCCATCGCTCGCGGTCTGCCGATCTTCGGCATCTGCCGTGGCATGCAGGAAATCAACGTGGCGCTGGGCGGCGACATCTACCAGAAGGTCTACGCCGAGCCTGGCTTCAACGACCATCGCGAAAACTCCGATGATCCGGTCGAGGTGCAGTACGCAGCCAGCCATAGCGTGCGTCCGGTGGCTGGCAGCTGGTTCGCCGAGCTGATGGGCAAGGACGAGATTCAGGTCAACTCCCTGCACGGCCAGGCTATTCGCAACCTGGGCAAGGGACTGGAAGTGCTGGCTACCGCCGAGGATGGCCTGATCGAGGCGATCCACGCGCCGAGCCTGTCGCCTTTCCTGTTCGCGGTGCAGTGGCACCCGGAATGGCAGGCGGCGAAGAACCCGGATTCGGTAAAGATCTTCCAGGCCTTCGGTGAGGCCTGTCACCGCCGAGTGGCTGCGCGCAACAGCCGTCAGGCCGCCTGATCGCCGTATAACCGCCGGCTCCTGCTTCAGTAGGGGCTTGGCGGTTGCGGCCAGTTCAGGATACCGCTGTCGCTGAAGCGGCGGGTGCCGAACAGGCCGTCGGCAAGCTTGCCACGCAGCATGTAGGGCACCTCCTGACCAGGTTGATAACCGGCCACGCCCCAGGCCTGACGCATCACCGAAAACGCTGAAATACTCACCGGCACGCTCAATACCGTCTCGCCGAAACGCGGCACGCTGCCGCTCTGGTCGCTGACACCACTGGCCAGCGGCTGGCCGTTCACGTCCAGATCCAGTGCCATACCGTTGAAAGTCACCGCGCTGTCATTGGGGTTCTGCACCCGCAGTTTGACCGCGAAACGTACCTCCAGGCCCTGACCGGGCAGGGGGGCCAGGCCGACCAGATCGACCCGCAGCGGGTCACGATTGCCCAGGCTGGCGCAGGCGCTCAGGCCTGCTGCAAGCAGGGCAACGAGGCAAAGACGAAGCAGAGGGTGCATGGTGATCTTCCCTGGACATGATGGGTTCAGGATAGAAGACCACTGCACGCGCCGTTAGCTCCCGGCGCGTTGCCGGCTGCCCAGTACCAGCGCGATACCGCCGAGCACGGCAACGGCGCTCAATGTCAGGCGCAGCGACAGCGCTTCGCTCAGCAACAGGCTGCCACCGAGGGCGGCGAGAATCGGCACACTCAGTTGCACCGTGGCGGCCTGGCTGGCGCGCAGGCCGGGCAGGGCGCTGTACCAGATGGAGTAACCGACACCCGAGGTCAGGGCGCCGGACAGCACAGCGTAGAACAGGGCAGGCCCATCCCAGTTCAGTTGCGGCAGCAATGCCAACGCCAACAAAACGGCAAGCGGTGCTGCGCGCAGGAAGTTACCGGTGGTCACCGCCAGCGGATCCCCCTGGCCGCGACCGAGCAGCGAATACGCACCCCATGCAACGCCGGCCAGCAGCATCAGCAGTGCAGCCAACAAAGGGGGCGCAGTGGCGCCGGGTAGCAGCAACGCCAGCAGGCCGGCCGTGGCCAGCGCCGTACCGAGGCTGGCGCCCAGCCCCAGGCGTTCGCCACGTAGCAAGCCCCACAGCAGCATGCTCAACTGCACGGCGCCGAACAGCAGCAGGGCGCCGACGCCGGTATCCAGTTGCAGGTAAGCAAAGGAGAAGGCCGCCGCATAGGTGAACAGCGCCAGCGCACCAGGCCAATTGCCGGCGATGGGTTGCCCGGTCTGCCTCAGCTTGAGCAGCGGCCACAGCGTCAGGGCGCCGGAGAGCAGGCGGATAGCCGTGAAACTGGCCGCGTCGATTTCCGTTTCACGCAGCGCCAGACGGCACAGTAGCGAGTTGCCGGCGAAGGCCAGCATGGCGAGGCAGGTAAGCAGCAGGATACGCGGTGGCATCGTCCATCCTTGGGTGAAGGTCTGGTGATGCCGGGCAGCTAAACACGTCAGGCCGGTCAAGGGCATTGGCAGAAGGTCGCAAGTCGCTGCGACCTTGGCCATTCAAGCTTGATGGCGTGTCTCAGAAGTGCGCCTTGACCAACAGGCTGGCGGTGTTCTGGTCGGTCGAACCCACGAAATTTTCGCTGACGAAACCGCCGTCCTTGATGCCGTACTTGTTCTTCCAGTAGTCGTACTCGATACCCACGTACAGCTGCTTCTCGCCCCACTTCAGCGCCTTGCCCAGGTCGTACTTGATCTGCGGGTTGAAGTGCAGGTTGGCGTGATAGTCGCCGCGGCGATTGCTGTCGTTGTCCACCACCCAGTCCATGAAACCATCGATGAGAATGTCCGAGTCGCCCACCGCAATGGTGTAGCTCCACACCGGGGTGATCTGCCAGACGTTGCTGCCGGCGCGGCTACCGTCGGTGGTGCGCAGGTAGGTGTTGAGCTGGAAGTAGTCGAAACCGGGGATATCGAGGTCGATCGCCGGGCCGATCAGGTAGGAGTCGACGTCGTCTTCACCGAACTCGTAGGTGGTGGAGATCAGCACGTCCTTGATCGGGCCGAAGGAGAAATCGGTACCGGTGAGCTTGCCCAGCGAGAAGCGCGGGCTGAATTCGCCGTAGAAGGTATGGCCGTCACCGGCGCCATTGGTGGCGTCGGTGTTGTACTTGATCACGTCGACGAACAGGAACAGGTCCCCAAAGCTCCAGCCGCTGGCGTGCTCGAAGGTGACGGTCTGCTGAATCTCCGGGTCGATCTTGAAGTCCTGGCCATAGAGGTAGGTCAGGCTGTTGTTCTGCCACTGCAGCAGATCGCCGGCGACGGCCTGACCGCCTGCCAGCAGACCGCCGGCGAGCGCCAGCGAAGAGAGAGTGCGATTCATGAAAGCTCCTGATGGTTAAGACGTGTCGTTATGATTTTTAAACCTGTCCATATGGTCAGGCTGGAGCTGCTATAGCAAAAACGGCGCCAATTCTATATGCCGTAAATAGTCTTTTAAAATCAATTAAATGAGGAAACTTATGCAGAGTGCGTTGGGCGCCGCTCTGCACTTTTTCTGATCATTGAGACAGCTTTGGCTTTGGCTTGGTGCGTATTGTCAGCTCAGGGGCGTCGTTTGCGAGGTTTGCGCGGCGCGCGCTCGGTGCCGGGTACGTGCAGATAGGCCATGACGCTTTCGGTCAGTTCCTGGGCGAGGCTTACCGCCTCCTTGTTACGCGCCATGACGCCTGCCACCAGGGCTTCGATCAGGGCCAGCACGGCGGCATTGGAGCTGATCAGCACCGGGTGTTCGGCGGGGGCGAACAGGCTGTACTCGGCGATCTCCACCAGCGGCGAGGCGGGCGAGTCGGTGATGGCCAGCACGCAGGCGCCGCGTTCGCGGGCAAAACGTGCCAGTTGCAGGGTGTCGAGCGAATAGCGCGGCAGGGAGATGGTCAGCAGTACGTCTCGCTCGGTGATGGCGGCCAGGCGGTAGGCGGCGTTCTCGTTGCCGCCTTCCATACTGATGGCGGTGGCGTCATCGCAGAAGGGCACCAGGTTGGCTGCAGCCAGGCCGGCCATGTAGGCGCTGTTGCCGAAGCCGAGAATGTAGATGCGGCGCGCCCCGAGCAGGCGCCCGATCACTGCATCGAACACGGCGGCGTCATTGTTGCTGGCCGCCGCGCCGAGATTGCTGCTGGCGATCTTCAGATGTTCATGCAGACCGAAGGCCCCGTCCGGGCGCTGCGCCAGCTCGTCGCGCAGCTTGTCTACCGGCGACACCATGTCCTGCAGGGTGGCGACCAGCTCGGCCTTCAGGCTTATGTAGCCGCGCAGTTCCATGGCCTTGGCCAGACGGTTGACCGCCGCAGGTGAGGTCTGCGTGGCCTGCGCCAGCTCTTCGATGGTCAGAGTCGCGGCCTTCAGCGGATGACGCAGGATGAAGTCGGCCACCTTGCGCAGCGAGGGCTGCAGCTGTGGCGCGACCTCGGCCAGCTTGCGCAGGATGGGGGCGCTGTAGACGGTGGCGGAAGACGACGAGCTGCTCGGCATGGCTGGGCTGATCCGGTCTGGCGATGGCGCGCAGTGTATCCGAAGCCGCCCGCCGTGCGCTGTTTCGCTTACTTGAGGCTGCCGCAGAGAAACTGCTGCAGGCGCTCGGACTGCGGGTTGGCCAGCACTTCTTTCGGGCAGCCGCGCTCCTCCACCAGGCCCTTGTGGAGGAACACCAGTTGGTTAGACACCTCGCGGGCAAAGCCCATCTCGTGGGTCACCACCACCATGGTGCGACCTTCGCTGGCCAGGTCCTGCATGACCTTGAGCACCTCGCCAACCAGCTCGGGGTCGAGGGCCGAGGTGGGCTCGTCGAACAGCATCACCTCCGGCTCCATGGCCAGGGCGCGGGCGATGGCCACGCGCTGCTGCTCGCCGCCACTCATGTGCGCCGGGTAGGCGTCCTTGCGGTGCGCGACGCCGACCTTGGCCAGGTAGTGCTCGGCCCTGTCGCGCGCCTCGGCCTTGCTCTGACCGAGTACGTGCACCGGCGCTTCCATGACGTTGTCCAGGGCGCTCATGTGTGACCACAGGTTGAAGTTCTGGAACACCATCGACAGGCGCGAGCGCATGTGCTGCAGCTGCTTGGCGTCGGCGGCCTTGAGCGCGCCGTCGCGATTGGCAACCAGCCTGAGCTCTTCGCCATTGAGCTGGATGCGACCGGCATGCGGCTGTTCCAGCAGGTTGATGCAGCGCAGGAAGGTGCTCTTGCCCGAGCCGCTGGAGCCGATGATGCTGATCACGTCACCGGCCTTGGCAGCCATCGATACACCGCGGATCACCTCGTGGCTACCGTAGCGTTTGTGCAGATCCTGAACGTCGAGTTTGTACATGTTGTTGTTCTCTTAGGGCATGAATCAGTCGCTGAGCAGGCGACCCTGGCGAATGGGCGTTGCTCCGGCGACCTTGGCCAGCCACAGGCCGGGGCGGGCGAAGCGCATGCGCTCGCGGGCATAGAGCACGCCGCAGGTTTCGGCGCGGACGATGCTGTGCTGCTCGCTCAAGGGGTCGATCACCTCGAACAGGGCCTCGCCGCGTTCGACCCACTCGCCCGGCTGCTTGAAGAAGCTGACCACGCCCGGATGCGGGGCGAGGGCGTACTGCGCGCCGGCAAAGGGCGTGGCCTCGCAGCAGTGTTCTGGCGCTGCCGGCCAGTCGCCGGCGATCAATCCCTGCTCGGCGAGGAAGGCCAGAATCGCCTCGGCGCTGGCTACTGCGCGTTCGGCTTCGGTGTCGGCCATGCCGCCCAGCTCCACGGTGGTGGCCAGGCAGGCCAGGGGAATTTCGGCTTCGGGGAAACGCTGGCGCAGGCGCTGCCAGGGCATGGCGCAGGCCTCGTCGAACGAGCTGCCGCCGGAATCCTCGGCCAGTAGCACCGCGCCGGCCTGCAGACGCGCCGCCAGAGGGCGCAGGGCCGGCCAGTGCTGCGGCGCGCTGTACAGGTGCACAGCGGCCTCGAAGTCGCAGTGCAGGTCGAGCACGAGGTCGGCATCGCAGGCATGACGCAGCAGCAGACGCTGCATGCCTTCCAGCTCCGAGGCCGGCGCGGGCAGGGCGTCCAGCGCCTTGATCATGGCGCGGCGAATCAGGCGCACGTTGCTCGGCCCGTCGCTGCCCAGGTGGCCTTCCACATGCGCTGCCACCGCAGCCGCCAGATCGACGAAGTCGCGATTGAAGTTCCTGCCGCTGGCGAATTCGAAGCGGCCCTGGACCGCCGCCTGGAACAGCTGGCTCAGGCCGATGGGGTTGGCCACCGGCACCAGCTCGATCACGCCGGTCAGGCGTCCGGCGCTTTCCAGCTGCTGCAGGCGACGCCTGAGCTCCACCGCCACGCGCATGCCCGGCAGCTCGTCGGCATGCAGGCTGGCCTGGATGTAGGCCTTGCACGGGCCGCTGCCGTAACGCAGCACGCTGAGGTGACGGCTGGTTCCGGTCGGGCTCCAGGGCAGTGGGTGGTCGATACGTTGCATAGGGCTTCCTTGTTAATGCTTGCGTGGGGTCAGGTGGGCCAGCCAGCGCAGTTCGGCGTATTTGAACAGGCGCACCAGGCCCACCGTCAGCACCAGGTAGAACAGGCCGGCGGTGATGAAGGCCTCGAACGGCATGTAGTACTGCGAGCTGATGGTGCGGGCTGCGCCGGTGAGGTCGATGAGCGTCACCAGCGAGGCCAGCGAGGTGGTGTGCAGCATCATGATCACCTCGTTGCTGTATTGCGGCAGCGCACGGCGCATGGCCGAAGGCAGCAGGATGCGCCGGTAGAGCTGGGCGCGTGACATGCCCATGGCCCTGGCTGCCTCGATCTCGCCGGGCGGCGTGGCCTTGAGGCTGCCGGCCAGAATCTCCGACGTGTAGGCGCTGGTGTTGATGGCGAAGGCCAGGCAGGCACAGAAGGTGGCGCTGGAAAAGTACGGCCACATGAAGCTGTCGCGGATGACGTCGAACTGGGCCAGGCCGTAGTAGAGCAGAAATAGCTGTACCAGCATCGGCGTGCCGCGAATCACGTAGGTATAGAGCCAGGCTGGGAAGTTCACCAGCGGCGAGCGCGACACCCGCATCAGGGCCAGTGGCACTGCCAGCAGCAGGCCCAGGGCGAGGGCGATCAGCAGCAGCTCGAAGGTGACCAGCAGACCGCTGGCATACAGCGGCAGGCTGGAGAGGATCAGATGGAAATCGAGCATGGACGTGATCCTCAGATTTCAGCCGTGCGAACGCCGGCCGAGTAACGCTTTTCGACGGCGCGCAGGAGCAGCAGCGAGACGCTGGTCAGCAGCAGGTACAGGCCCGCCACGGCAAGATAGAAGGTGAAGGGTTCACGGGTGGCGTCGGCGGCGTTCTTGGCCTTGAACATCATGTCCTGCAGGCCGACCACCGAGATCAGTGCGGTGGCCTTGGTCAGCACCAGCCAGTTGTTGGTGAAGCCGGGAATGGCGAAGCGGATCATCTGCGGCACCAGGATGCGCAAGAACACTTGGGCGCCGCTCATGCCATAGGCTGCACCGGCCTCGGCCTGGCCCTTGGCGATGGCCATAAAGGCGCCGCGGAAGGTCTCCGACAGATAGGCGCCGAAGATGAAGCCCATGGTGAACACACCGGCGACGAAGGGGTTGATGTCGATGTAGGCGGTGTAACCCAGGCTGGGTGCGATGCGGTTCACCAGGTCCTGACCGCCATAGAAGATCAGCAGGATCAGCACCAGGTCGGGGATGCCCCGGATCAGCGTGGCATAGGCGTCGCCCAGATTGGCCAGCCAGCGCAGTGGCGAGAGGCGCAGCGCCGCGCCGGTGAGGCCGAGAAGGATGGCCAGCGCCATCGAACACAGAGCCAGCGTCAGGGTCAGCCAGGCGCCCTCGACGATGATCGGGCCGTAGCCTTGCAGCATGGTGGGAAACCTCGTTGCAGCGCAGAGAAACCGGCGCCTGTTGCAGGCGCCGGGGTGGGCGGCTTACTGGCCGTAGATGTCGTAGTCGAAGTACTTGGCCTGTACCTCGGCGTACTTGCCGTTGCTGCGGATGGCGTCGATGGCGGTGTTGAGCTTCTCGGCGGTGGCTGCGTCGCCCTTGCGCACGGCGATGCCGGCGCCGCGACCGAAATAGCGCGGGTCGTTGAAATCAGGGCCGACCAGGGCGAAACCCTTGCCACCGTCGGTTTTCAGAAAGCCCTCGTCGATGTTCACCACATCAGCCAGCACCGCATCCACCCGGCCTGCCAGCAGGTCGAGGAAGGCTTCGTTGTTGGAGCCGTAGCGCACCACGTTGACGCCGGCCGGGGTCAGTTCGGCAGTAGCGTAGCGATCGTAGGTGGAGGCGCGCTGCACGGCTACCTTCTTGCCCTTGAGGTCGACGCTCGGGTCCTGGATCTGGCTGCCTTCCTTCATCACCAGCTTGCCTGGGGTGTGGTAGTACTTCTTGGAGAAGTCCACCGACTTCAGACGGTCTTCGGTGATCGACATCGAGGACAGCACGGCGTCGACCTTGCGCACCTTGAGCGAGGGAATCAGGCCATCGAACTCCTGCTCGATCCACTGGCATTTGACCTGCATCTGCGCGCACAGCTCGTTGCCGATGTCGTAGTCGAAGCCGGCGATCTTGCCGTCGGCGGTCTTGAACGCGAATGGCGGGTAGGCCGCCTCGATGCCGATGCGCAGCGCCGGCTCGGCGGCGACGGCGAAGGTGCCGAAGGTGGAGAGCGCCAGGGCGCCGAATAGAGCGATCTTGTTCATCTTGTTACTCCAGTGGATGGCGGTTGGGAGGCAGTGTCCGTCGCGACAGGCGGCGGGGTTGAACGTTACGCCGACTGTTGCCAGGCGGCGCCGGCAGGGCCTCGTGAGCCCTGGCCGGTGGGCGATCGGGTGGGACGCCCGAGCAGATACATGAATATCGTTGACATGTTTTTTTTCACGAATCTACGTTTAAGAAATATTTATGTCAAACGTGGCGTGTGGTGCTTGTGCCTCGAAAATGACTGGTATATAAATTTTCACGTGTGATTGTGGTGAAAAAAATAATTCATATCGCCGCGACCTGTCGCCAGCCCCGTTTCATCTGGTCTGCGAGCAGGGGGCATACCGCTTTCGACTTCTGACAAGAGCAATAACAATGAACAAACAGCGCAATCTTTGTGGCCTTCTCGCCGCGCTCCTCCTCTGCGGCAGTGCTGATCCGGTAATGGCCGATGGCAACCTCCTGGCGGTCGGCGGCATGCTGCGAGCCAGCAACAGCCTGGTCTACGAGAAACTCATCGAACTGGCGGGCGGTGCCCAGCAGGCGCGTATCGCCATCATGCCCACCGCCAGCGGCAGTCTGGGCTCCAGCAAGCGCTTCCAGGCAGAGCTGGAAGCCCTGGGCGTGCCCGCCGAGCACATCCGCATCGTCGGCATCGACCGCCACAACTACCTGGACACCATGAACGACCCGGCCGTGGTTGCGCCGCTGCGCGAGGCCAGTGCGGTATGGTTCGTTGGCGGCGATCAGGCCCGCATCGCGCGCGCTCTGTTCAACGCCGACGACAGCCCGTCGCTGGCCATGCAGGCCGTGCAGGCGATCTATGACAAGGGCGGTGTGGTGGCCGGTACCAGCGCCGGGGCCAGCATCCTCGGTGCGCGCATGCCCACCGCCTACGGGGTGGTCATGGACACCCTGGATTTCGGCGTGGCCACGGTCGAGGGCCGGCGCGGTACCGCCCTGCTCAGGGGTGCAGGACTGTTCACCGCCGGCGTGATCGACCAGCACTTCGACAAGATCGAGGAAACCAGTAGCGGGCGCGCCGCGCGCATGGCCAGCTACCTGCTGGAGCAGCCGGCTCCGGGCAAGGGCTTCGGCCTGGATACCAACACCGCCATGTGGATCAAGCCCAGTGGTGAGCTGGAGGTACTGGGCGAGGGCTACCTGACCATCATGGACTCTGCCGCAGCGAAGAAGAGCTTCGGGCTCTACGGTACGCGCATCGACGACATGCGCCTGGCCATGCTCGGTCATGGGGATCGCTACGACCTGGCCTCGGGCGAGATCCGGCCGGATGCCGGCAAGCAGCCGATCGAGCCTGGCAACGAGTACCTGGTGGGTAATCGCCTGCTCACCGACCTGTCGGCCGTGTCGGCGATCAACCGAGCGGTGCTCTATGGCCTGGCCGACAATACGGCGAGCCGTCAGCTCGGGCTGATGACCCGCTACAACCCGGCCAACGGTTACCACTACGGCTATCGCTTCGAATTCAGCAAGCGGACGGACTTCGCCGCTCATAGCCGCTTCCACGATTCGCAGACCAACTACAGCGTCAGTGGCGTGCGCCTGGATATCCGTCCGGTGACCGCCGATCTGCGCGAGCCGGCCGCTGGCGCCCCGCGTGATGCCGGCAACGGCCGCCGCGGCGACGCCATTCGTGCGGTGACCTTCCGCGGCCTGATGACCCTCAACGCCGAGGGTGACTTCGAGGCACAGCGCCCGATCACCCGCGGCGAGCTGGCCAATGCCCTGCAGATGACCCTGGCCGCGGAGCCCAACCTCAAGGCCCTGCCGATGCTGAGCGACGTGCCGGCCGAGCATCCTCTACGCGAGCACATCGAAGTGGTGGTTTCCAACGGCTGGATGGATGGCGCCGAGCGCTTCGACGCCGAGCGGCCGGCCAGCCGCGCGGACTGGGCGCTGGCCTGCAAGGCGCTGGTCGAGCGCTCCAGCGGATCCACGCTAAGCAAGACCGTGGCGCTGCAGGACGTCGCCGGCCTCGCCGCGCCGAACGCCGAGGCTGCCGCGCAGACCGTGGCCGAAGGTTGGCTGAGCGCCAACCAGGGACGCTTCGAGCCTGCTGTGCCGGTCGCGCGCGCCGAGGTCGCCGAGACCCTGGCACGCATCATCGGCCTCTAGAGCCTTTTTTCTACCTCTACCCACAGCCCGCCTGCAGCGCGCAGGCGGGACGGGCACGGCTGCGCCGGAGAAACGAGCCATGCAATTGAACCGAGTGGAAGTCTTCGCCCTGCACAAGCTGCTGCAGGACGACAGCCAGATGGCGCAGACCGTCATCTCTTCCAGCGTGCGAGTGCAAGAAAGGGTACGCACCCGGGCAGGTTTCTTCTCGGTGCTGCACCTGCCGCGCCGTCTCGAACTGAACCACGAGCTGCAGGAACGACGCTGGCCGTTTCGCCTGAAGCGGCGCAGGGGCGTGGGCTACTTCGTGTGCTGGCTGGAAGAGCGCTCACTTTGCCTGGAGGCCGTGATCGAGCGCGGCGAATGCCCGGCTGACCTGGTTCCCGAGCTGTTCACCTGAGCGGCTGCGAACACCGCCCGCGTCGCGGGCACCCCATACCAATAAAACCAACGGAGTAAGGCATGAAGATTCTCAAACTCAGCTGTCTCGCCCTGGCCATCGGTGCTGTGGCCTCGCAGGCTGCCGCCGCCGGTCAGCAGCAGGAAGCCAAGGGGTTCATCGAGGACAGCAGCCTGCAGCTGATCAACCGCAATTTCTACATGAACCGCGACTACCGTCATGGCGGCAGCAACAGCCAGGGCATCAACCGCGCCAAGCCAGTCAACGAACGCAACGGCTATCGCGAGGAGTGGGCACACGGTGCGCAGCTGAACTTCAGCTCGGGGTTCACCCAGGGGACCGTCGGTGTCGGCGCCGATGCCTTCGCCTATGGCGGCGTCAAGCTCGATAGCGGCCGTGGCCGGGTGGGCAACGGCCTGCTGCCGATCAGCAACAACCGCACCGCCGATGCCGAGGTGCCGGACAGCTACGGCCAGATCGGCGGAGCGGTGAAGCTGCGCGCCTCGTCCACCGAGCTGAAGTACGGCGAGATGCGCCCGGCCGCACCGGTGTTCGCCACCGGCGATTCGCGTCTGCTGCCGGAGACCGCGACCGGCTTCCAGATTTCCAGCAGCGAGTTCGACGCGCTGTCCTTCGAGGCCGGCCACTTCACCTCGATCAACCGCCGCAACTCCACCAACTCCGATGACGACCTGACCAGCGAGTACGCCGAGGTGGAGGCGCGCAGCGTCGACTTCGCAGGCCTCAGCTACGCGGTCAATGACGACCTGAGCCTGATGTTCTATGCCAGCGAGGCCAAGGACGTCTGGCGTCAGTACTTCGCCAACCTGAACTACAACATCCCGCTGACCGATAGCCAGGCGCTGAACTTCGATCTGGTGGCGTACAAGACCCGCGACGAAGGCGAGGCGCGTGCCGGCGAGCTGGACACCCTGACCTGGTCGCTCAAGGGCGCCTACAGCTTCGGCGCACACAAGCTCAGCCTGGCCTATCAGAAGGTGCGTGGCGACGAGTTCTTCGACTACATCGGCGGCGACTCCATCTGGCTGGCCAACTCGGTGCAGTACTCCGACTTCAACGCCCCCAACGAGCGCTCGGTGCAGATCCGCTACGACCTGAACATGAAGCACTACGGCGTTCCCGGCCTGACCTTCATGGCCCGCTACATCAAGGGCGACGATATCGACGGGACCAAGGCCGATCCGAATGGCGCCTTCGCCGGCTGGGCCGGTGACGACGAGAAGCATTGGGAACGCGATCTGGAAGCGCGCTACGTGTTCCAGGAAGGCGCGGCCAAGGACCTGTCGCTGCGCCTGCGTCACGCCACTCACCGCTCCACGGCATTCGACGACGACCTCGACGAGGTGCGCCTGATCATCGAGTACCCGCTGAGCATCCTGTAACGGCATTCTCCGGGTGGCGACAGATCCCGGGCCGTCCGGAGCTTTTTCTTCAAGGTCAGCTCCCACGCTCCTTTGGCCTTAAGGCGTCGCCAGCGGCGCCTGCTTTTCCGCCAGGAGACCTGACCCCCTGGCCCCGCGCGGGCAAGGAGTCGAAATGCTACGCATGCTGTTGTGTCTGTTCGCTGTGCTGCTCGCCCAACCGGGCACGGCAGGACCGTTGCGGGTCGCCATGGAGGGGCAGTTCCCGCCTTTCGAAGAACTCGATGCGCAGGGCAATCTGGTCGGCTTCAACGTCGACATCGCCAGGGCCCTGTGTCAGCGCATGCAGCGCGAATGCGAGCTGCAGCGCTTCGCCTGGGATGAGCTGATCCCGGCACTCGACGCGGGACGCGCGGACCTGATCCTGGCGTCCATGTCGATCACTGCGGCGCGCGCCGAACGGGTGGACTTCACCGCTCGCTATGCGCAGACCCCGGCCTTTTTCTTTGCCCGCAAGGGCCATATCAATCAGATGCTGATCACCCCGCGGCGCATCGCCGGCAAGCGCGTCGGCGTGCAGCAGGGCACCACCTACGAGCGCTTTCTCGAGGCTCGCTTCGCCGAACATGTGCAGCTGCTGCGCTATCCCAGTGCCGCCCAGGCCTACCGGGCGCTCGCAGGCGGCGAGCTGGATCTGGTGCTCGACGACGCCGTTTCCGGTTACTTCGGCTTCCTCCTGACCGAACTGGGCCGCGACTTCGAGCAGGTCGGCGGCCCCGTGGTGGCGCCGCAGTTCTTCGGCCAGGGGCAGGGAATCGCCGTGCGCAAGGGCGACGACGAGCTGCGCGAACAGCTTGATCGGGCGCTGGCCGCGATCCTCGCCGACGGCACCCACAAGCGCATCGAGAAGCGCTACTTCAAACAGTTTTCCGTTTACTGAGGCCGGCCCGCCGACTGCGCTCTGGCTCCCAATCACCGTTCCCCAACCAGCGTCACCAACCGTGCCCGTGCGGCACCTGCGGAGAAATCGAAATGATCGGATCGGTTATTCGTTACACCCTCATGCTGGCTCTTCTGTTACCGCTGCCGGCCCTGGCGGCCGGCCCGCTGCTGCTGGTGGGCGGCGGGCTCAAGGACGACAACGCGGTGATCTACCAACGCCTGGTACAGCTGGCCGGCGGCAGTCAGGCGCGCATCGGCGTGATCACCGCCGCCTCGATTCCACCGAGCCAGGACCCGGACGCCGGCACTGCCAACGCGCGCAACTCCAAGTCCAATGGCGAGTTCTACGCGCAGCTGCTGAAGACCTACGGCGCCCAGGATGCCCAGTGGATCCCCATCGATCTGGACAGCATCGGCAACAACAGCAACCCGCAGGTGATCGCGCAGATCAACGGCATGACCGGCTTCTTCTTCGGCGGCGGCGACCAGGCGCGCCTGACCCAGACGCTGCAGACCGTAACGCGCGCCGACACGCCGGCGCTGGCCGCGATTCGCGCCCGGCATGATGCTGGCGCCGTGCTCGCCGGCAGCAGCGCAGGAACCGCGATCATGGTCGGCGGGCCGATGATCACCGGTGGCGAGAGCTATCCCGCTATGCGCTACGGCGTCTACACCACCCCGGGCGGTGATGACCTGTCCTACGACATGCAGGGCGGTTTCGGCTTCTTCAGCCACGGCCTGCTCGACACCCATTTCAGCGAGCGCGGCCGCCAGGGGCGCATCGTGCGCCTGGCCGACTACACCAACGTGCCGTTCGCCTTCGGCGTCGACGAGGACACCGCGCTGCTGGTGCAGCACAACCTCAGCCTCGGCCAGGTGGAGATGGAAGTGCTCGGTAGCAATGGCGTATTCATCTTCGACCTGCGCAACAAGCAGCGCGGCACCGGCAGCAGCTATGCCCTCTACGATGTGCTGGCCAGCTATCTGACCGCCGGCGACCGTTACCGCCCGGCCAATCAGCAGTTCGTGATCGCCAGCGGCAAGACCAGCCTGCGTGGGCGCGAGTACTACAGCTCGGCGATGACCGCCACCGGCGACATCTTCAGCAGCCCGAACAACAGCGGTGCCAACGGCCGACGCAACCCGCGCGAGTTCGTCAAGGTCAGTACCGACCTGTTCGACAGCCGCTCGACCAGCACCCTGGGCCGCACCTACGAAAGCAATCCGCGTTTCCGCGTCGACCTGATCAAGAGCACCACCTTTGACAGTCACGGCTATCAGGGGCTTATCAACGGCAAGCGCCTGACCTCCTATCTGCGTCTGCGCGTGGATATGCGCCCCAACTGAGAGAGCGCCTGGCTCGCGCTGCCTGCACCTGCTCAGGCAGCGCCGCGCGCGGCTTCTTTGCTAGTCCAGTACGAACCTTTCCCGCCAGACGGTCGCTGCGCAAAGTGCTTGACGAAGCTATATGAAGGTAGTCATATAAGAGATTAGAATTATGGTCGTAATCTAAACCGCTCACCTACCTTCATCCCTCATCCCGGAGACTTCCATGAGCACTGCAAGCAAGCCCGCTACCGCCCTGATTACCGGCGCCTCGTCCGGCATCGGCGCCACCTACGCCGAGCGCCTGGCCCGGCGTGGTCATGACCTCCTGCTGGTGGCGCGCGATGCCCAGCGCCTCGATGCGCTGGCCAAGCGCCTGGGCGCCGAGTACGGCGTTGCAGTCGAGGTGATGCCGGCGGATCTCACCAGCAAGGCTGATGTGCTCAAGGTGGAAAAGCGTTTGCGCGAGGACTCGAGCATCGCTTTGCTGATCAACAACGCCGGTGTCGCAATGAACGGTCCGCTGGCTGCCGCGGACCTGGACCAGGCCGAAACCATGATCCAGCTCAACGTCGTGGCGCTGACGCGTTTGGCTGCTGCGGCTGCGGCCAATTTCTCCACGGCGGGGCGTGGCGGCATCATCAATCTTGGTTCGGTGGTGGCGCTGGCGCCGGAGATGTTCAATGCGGTGTACAGCGCGACCAAGGCCTATGTGCTGAGCCTGACCCAGACCCTGGCAGGTGAGTTGCGTGGTTCGGGCGTGCAGGTGCAGGCGGTGATGCCGGGCGTGACGCGCACCGAGATCTGGGAGCGCAGCGGTACCGATGCCTCTGCGCTGCCGCCGTCGATGATCATGGAAGTGGGCGAGATGGTCGATGCGGCGCTGGCCGGCTTCGATCAGGGCGAACTGGTGACCATACCCTCGCTACCGGATGCAGCCGACTGGGACGCCTTCGTCGCTGCCCGCGCGGCGCTTGGGCCGAACCTGTCGCGCGACCAGGCGGCTGCGCGTTACAAGTGATATCAGATGGTTCGAGCGGGCGCTAGGGTGCGCTGATCCCCAGATTGCCAGGAAACCCGCCTGCGCTCACGTGGAAAGCTGGTGCGCGCGGCGCACCCTACGGGCATGTCGCGGAGCGTGGGGTGCGCCGTGCGCACCGCTTGTCTGTCTGCTATTGGCCCTGCGTTTGTTCGATCAACAGGCGACGGGTCGTCTTCAGCAGTCGGTCGGACAGCTCCGGGTCCTTGACGCTACGCGATAGCAGCAGGGCGCCGACCATGGTCGAGAGCAGCAGCACGCTCTGCTCGGCGGCATCATCACCACCGAGGTTGTTCTCGATCAGGGCCAGACGGTCGCGCACCAGGGCGTCAGTGGTTTCGCTGGCCTCGCCACGCTGGCCCAACTCGGCGGACATGGTTGGCAGGGGGCAACCACTGCCGGGGTTGGCGCGATGCGCGCTGGACAGGTAGCTGGCGATAAAGCGTGGCAGCGGTGCCTCGGCATCCTTGGCCAGCGCCTCGGTGCTGCGGGAAAGTTCCTCCACAGCATGGCGCAGAGCATTTTCCACCAGATCGTCCTTGGACTTGAAGTGGGCATAGAAACCGCCATGGGTCAGGCCCAGTGCCTTCATCAGCGGCTGCAGGCCGGTGGCGCCGACACCATCGCGGCGAAAGCGCAGGGCCGCCTCCTCGATGATGCGTTGGTGGGTCTTGGCCTTGTGGTCTTCCGAATAGCGCATGGGCTTTCTCGTCTATCAGATGCTGGCTGTCATCTTACACTTGCGTCGCTGTTCTGGCGCGGCGCGTTCATGTCGAGAATCAGGCAGGTGGTGGAGGCGACGGCGTAGAGGCGCTCGTCGACGTCGTACAGGCGGCCTTCGGCCAGCGCGGTGGAGCGGCCGACGTGGATGATGCGGCCTTCGGCGCGTACCGGACCGACTTCGCTGCGCAGCGCGCGGATGTAGCTCACTCGCAGGTCCGCAGTGGTGTAACCCTGGCCTGTCTTGAGCAGGGTATGCACGGCGCAGCCCATGCAGGAGTCGAGGAGTGTGGCGATGTAGCCGCCATGCACGCTGCCCAGCGGGTTGTAGTGGCGCTGATCGGGCGTGCCCTGGAAGACGAACAGGCCGCTGGCCCATTGCACCGGGGTGAAGTCGAGCACCGCGTTGATCGGTGGCGAGGGCAGGTCGCCACGGCCGATACCGTCGAAGAAATCCATCGGCGTCATGGCGGCCACTTCCGCCAGGCTGAGGGTGCCGGGAGCGGCGAGCTGGTTGCGAATGGCCTGTTCCTCTGCAATCCAGGTGGCGAGGCGAGCGTCTCGGGATAAGGCGGTCATGCTGGCTCCAGATAAATATGATGGACGACATTCAATGTTTCATATTATGGTCGAAATATAAATAGCCGCCAGTCGCTGTCGATCGGAGTTTCGCCATGCAGCCTTCCCGTGTCTTGTTGATCATCCTGATGCTGCTCACCGCACTGGGGGAAACCTCCACGCAATTGCTGATTCCCGCCCTTGGCGAGTTGGAGCGCGGGCTGGAGGCCGAGCCTGGTAGCAGTCTGTTGGCGCTGTCGCTGTTCGTCGGCGCCTTTGGCCTTGGCCAGTTGCTGCTCGGGCCGCTATCGGATCGGTTGGGGCGCCGTCCGGTGCTACTTGCCGGGCTGAGCCTTTATCTGCTGGCGACCCTGGGCATGCTGCTGGCGCCGAACATCGACGTGCTGATCGGCATGCGTGTGCTGCAGGGGCTGGGCGCCTGTGCGGCGCTGGTGCTGGCGCGAGCCATAGTCCGTGACGTGTGGCAGGAACAGGCAGGGCCGGCCCTGGCGCTGACGGTGCTGGGCATGTTCGCGGCCATCGTCCTGTCGCCGGTGGTCGGTGGCCTGCTGACCCAGTTCGGTGGTTGGCGCGCGCCGCTGTTGGCGACCCTTGTACTTGGCAGCCTGGCCTTGCTGGCGGTGCTTACCCGTTATCGTGAGAGCCATCTGCAGCGCGATCCCCAGGCTGGACGGCTCAAAGGCCTGCTGGCCAGCTACCTGCAGGTGTGGCCCAGTTGCCGTGCTTTGGCGCTGACCATCGCCTGCACCTATGGCGCGATGTTCGTGGTGGTGGCGGGGTCTTCGTCGGTGTACACCGGCCTGCTGGGGCTTAGCGCCGCGCAATACGGGCTGACCTTCGCCCTGATCGTTTCCGGTCTGCTTGGCGGCGCGCTGTTCACCCTGCGCAACGTACAGCGCCTGGGGCCGCAGAAGGTGGTGGGCATCGGCGTCGCGCTGGTGCTGCTTGGGTCGTTGCTGACCCTGGCGATCTATCTGCTGTTCGGCCTATCGCTGCTGGGGCTGTCGCTGCCGCAGGTATTGGTGACGCTGGGCGGTGGCATGCTGCTGCCGGCAGCGGTGGCCGGTGCGGTGATTCCAAATCCGCAGCGTGCCGGGTTGGCTGCGGGGCTGATGGGCTTCTCGCAGATGGCGGGCGCTACTCTGGCCGGTCTGCTGCTCGGTGCCCTGCAGGATGGCTCGGCCTGGCCTATGGTTGCCTTGAATGCGCTATTCGCCGTGTTGGCGTTTCTGTTCTTCCACCTCTTGCGCGTGCGCCCGGCCGTCACGGCTGCGGTGGCTGGCAAACTTCCCTGATTCGAGGACAAAGCTATGAGCAGCTATGACGTGGTCATCATCGGCGCCGGCCCCGGCGGCTACAACGCGGCTATTCGCGCCGGGCAACTGGGTCTGAAGGTAGCCTGCGTGGACGGGCGCGAAACGCTCGGTGGTACCTGCCTGAACGTCGGCTGCATGCCGTCCAAGGCCTTGCTGCATGCATCCGAACTCTACGAGGCTGCCGCCGGTGGTGAGTTGAGCACACTGGGGGTGGAGGTCACGCCGACGCTCAACCTGATGCAGATGATGAAGCAGAAGGCCGATAGCGTCGAAGCGCTGACCAAGGGCGTGGAGTTTCTGTTTCGCAAGAACAAGGTGGAGTGGGTCAAGGGCTGGGGGCGTATCGACGGCCCCGGACGGGTGCAGGTGAAACTGAGCGAAGGCGGCGAGCGCCTGTTGGAAACGAAGAACATCGTCATCGCCACAGGCTCGGAGCCAACACCTTTGCCGGGTGTGGAGATCGACAACGTGCGCATCCTCGACTCCACCGGCGCGCTGTCGCTGCCCGAGGTGCCCAAGCACCTGGTGGTGATCGGTGCCGGGGTAATCGGTCTGGAGCTGGGCTCGGTGTGGCGCCGCCTGGGCAGCCAGGTCACGGTGGTGGAATACCTCGACCGCATCTGCCCCGGTCTTGACGGCGAGACGGCCAAGACCCTGCAGCGCACCCTGAGCAAGCAAGGCATGAGCTTCAAGCTCGGCACCAAGGTCACCGGTGCCAAAACGGGCAAGTCCGGCGTGACCCTGACGCTGGAGCCGGCAGCAGGCGGCGCGAGCGAGACCCTGGAAGCCGATTACGTGCTGGTGGCCATCGGTCGGCGTCCCTACACCAACGGTCTAGGGCTGGAGAGCGTCGGCCTGAACACCGACAAGCGCGGGATGCTCGGTAACCAAAAGCACCAGAGCGGCGTGCCGGGCGTGTGGGTAATCGGCGATGTCACCTCCGGGCCGATGCTGGCGCACAAGGCCGAAGATGAGGCGGTAGCCTGTATCGAGCGCATCGCCGGGCATGCGGCGGAGGTCAACTACGGGGTAATCCCCGGGGTGATCTACACCCGCCCGGAAGTGGCCAGTGTCGGCAAGGGCGAGGAGGAGCTAAAGGCCGAGGGGCGCGCCTACAAGGTCGGAAAATTCCCCTTCACCGCCAACAGCCGGGCAAAGATCAACCACGAGACCGAAGGTTTCGTGAAGATCCTCGCCGACGCCAACACCGACCAGATTCTCGGCGTGCACATGATCGGCCCGAGCGTAGGCGAACTGATCGGTGAATACTGCGTGGCCATGGAGTTCTCCGCCTCGGCCGAGGACATTGCGCTGACCTGTCATCCGCACCCGACCCGTTCGGAGGCAGGGCGTCAGGCAGCGATGGGTGTACATGGCTGGACCATGCAGGCCTGAGATCGAGTAGGGTGTCGCGGTGCCGCCCAGGCCGTACTTATCGGGTGTTGCGTCGATTGAACGATCACATCGGTGCGCGCGGCGCACCCTACGGGCGCAGTGCCCCTGTAGCCAGGATGCAATCCGGGAAGTGCCGCGAGCGACCCCGGATTTCATCACGGCTACGGCGTGGCGTACTTGGCGTCACAATACGTGGTCGAGGTTCACCGGTTCGCCCGGCTGGACGTTGAGTTTGCTGCGGATGTCGGCGAACACCTTGTCGTACTCGTCGTGGCCGCGCATCACCGGGCTGGCATTGGGGTGCAGGCCATGGCGGGCTGCGATGCGGGTCGCTACGCTGGCGAAGTTGAAGGCGACGTCGCGGTGCAACTCGAACTCTTCCTCGAAGTGTCTGCCGTCCACGTCGCCGACCAGGCGCATATGCAGCATCGGCCCTTGCTGCGGGTCTTTGCGGACTTCGTAGTAGAAGTCCACCGAGAAGGGCGGCAGCAGGCGCATATGCTCGGGGCGGTCGTTGTTGTCGCGGTGCAGGTGACCGGGGGTGAACATGATCGAGACCTCCCTCAGCGATAGGCGATGCTGTTGTAGTCCAGGCTGATGCGCGTGCCCGAGCGACCCTGGACGATGGCTTCGATATTTTCCAGCGAGCCGATTACCGCCGTGCTGCCGGTGTTACGCGCGAACTCGCAGGCGGCCTGCACTTTCGGGCCCATGGAGCCGGCGGCGAAGCCGAGCGTTTCAATGGCATCGGGATGAGCTTCGGCGATGGACTTCTGCGTGGGTTTGCCCCAGTCGATATAGGCCGCGTCGACATCGGTGGCGATCACCAGCAGGTCGGCATTGAGCTGTTCGGCCAGCAGTGCCGAGCACAGGTCCTTGTCGATCACCGCTTCGACGCCCCGCAACTGGTTGCCGTCGTACATGGTCGGGATACCGCCGCCGCCGGCGCAGATCACCACGCTGCCTTTTTCCAGCAGCCACTTGATCGGGCGAATCTCGAAGATGCGTTGCGGCCTGGGGCTTGCCACCACGCGGCGGAACTTGTCGCCGTCCGGGGCGATGCTCCAGCCTTTCTCGGCGGCCAGGCGTTCGGCTTCTTCCTTCGTATAGACCGGGCCGATGGGTTTGGTTGGTTTCTTGAATGCCGGATCGGCGCTGTCCACTTCCACCTGCGTGAGCAGGGTGGCGAAGGGCACTTCGAACGGCAGCAGGTTGCCCAGTTCCTGTTCGATCATGTAGCCGATCATGCCTTCGGTCTCGGCGCCGAGCACGTCCAGCGGATAGGGGTTGGCCGCGTCATAGGCGTTGCCCTGCAGGGCCAGCAGGCCGACCTGCGGGCCGTTGCCGTGGGCGATCACCAGCTCGGCGCCGTCTGCCACCTTGGCAATCTGCTGGCAGGCGATACGCACGTTGTCACGTTGGTTTTCCGCGGTCATGGCTTCACCGCGGCGAAGCAGGGCGTTGCCGCCCAGGGCGATGACGAGTCGCATGGTGTTCTCCTTGTTCGAGGCGTCCGGGTGCCTGACTTTGCGTAGGAGCCGGCTTGCCGGCGATGCAGTTATCAGTGGATCGCCGGCAAGCCGGCTCCTACAGGCGCAATGCTCAAATATCAGCCAGGGTCGCTACCAGAATCGCCTTGATGGTGTGCATGCGGTTTTCCGCCTGCTCGAAGGCGATGTTCCAGGGCGACTCGAAGACGTCTTCGGTCACTTCGATACCGTTCTTCAGGTGTGGATACTGCTCGGCGATCTGCTTGCCGACCTTGGTCTCGCTGTTGTGGAAGGCCGGCAGGCAGTGCATGAATTTCACCCGCGGGTTGCCGGCGGCCTTCATGACCTCGGCGTTGACCTGATAGGGCAGCAGTTCCTGGATACGCTCGCCCCAGGCCTCCACCGGCTCGCCCATGGAGACCCAGACATCGGTGTGAACGAAATCAACGCCCTTGACCGCTTCCTTCGGATTTTCGGTGAGCAGGATGCGTGCGCCACTTTCCTGCGCGAACTGCTTGCAGGCGGCGACGTGTTCGTCGCTCGGCCACAGTGCCTTGGGGGCGGCGATGCGCACGTCCATGCCGAGCTTGGCGCCAATCAGCAGCAGCGAATTGCCCATGTTGTTGCGCGCGTCACCGAGGTAGGCGTAGGCAATATCGTGCAGCGGCTTGTCGCTGTTTTCGCGCATGGTCAGCACGTCGGCGAGCATCTGTGTCGGGTGATACTCATCGGTCAGGCCATTGAACACCGGCACACCGGCATAGCTGGCCAGCTCCTCGACGATCTCCTGCTTGAAGCCGCGATACTCGATGGCGTCGTACATGCGCCCGAGCACGCGGGCGGTGTCCTTCATCGATTCCTTGTGGCCGATCTGCGATGAATTGGGGTCGATGTAGGTGACGTTGGCGCCCTGGTCGTAGGCCGCCACCTCGAAGGCGCAGCGGGTGCGGGTGGAGGTTTTCTCGAAGATCAGCGCGATGTTCTTGCGCTTGAGATGTTGCTGCTCGGTGCCGGTGTACTTGGCGCGTTTGAGGTCGCGCGACAGGTCGAGCAGGTAACGCAGCTCGCGGGTGCTGTGGTGCATCAGGCTGAGCAGGTGACGATTGCGCATGTTGAAAGCCATGGTTCTCTCTCCTTTTAGGCAGTTGAAACACCCCGGCGGTGGATGACCGCCAGGGCTGGCTAGATCAGTAGTCGATAGGGTCGCGGATGATCGGGCAGGTCATGCAGTGGCCGCCGCCACGGCCGCGCCCCAGTTCGCTGGCGCTGATGGTGATGACCTCGACGCCGGCCTTGCGCAACAGTGTGTTGGTGTAGGTGTTGCGGTCGTAGCCGATCACCACGCCTGGCTCCAGGCAGACCACGTTGTTGCCGTCGTCCCACTGCTCGCGTTCGGCCTCGTAAGCATCGCCGCCGGTCTCCACCACGCGCAGCTTCTTCAGGTTGAGGGATTCGGCGACCACGTCGACGAAGGGTTTTTCCTCGTGGCGTACGTCGATGCCGCCAGGGCGGCTCTCGTCCGGGCGCAGGGTGAAGGGCACGATGCTGTTGGCCACTTCCGGGAAGATGGTCACCAGGTCGCGGTCACAGAAACTGAACACGGTATCCAGGTGCATCGCCGCACGGGAGCGGCCGAGGCCGGCAACCACCACCCTGTCTGCCGCACCCTTGGCGAATAGCGCGCGTGCGACCTGGCCGATGGCCTGGTGCGAGCTGCGTTCGCCCATGCCGATCAGCACGGTGCCGTTGCCGATGGGCATCACGTCGCCGCCTTCCAGGGTGGCCGAACCGTGGTCCTGGTCCGGGTCGCCGTACCAGATCTCGAAGGGCTCATTGGCGAAGTCCGGGTGGAAGGTGTAGATGGCGCTGGCGAGCAGGGTTTCCTGACGGCGCGCAGGCCAGTACATGGGGTTCAAGGTGACGCCGCCATAGATCCAGCAGGTGGTGTCGCGGGTGAACTGGGTGTTGGGCAGCGGCGGGAAGATGAAGCTGGCTTCGCCGAGGTAGGCGTTGAACATCTTCGCCGCCTCGGAATCCGTGTGCTTGGCCAGGTCGGCGCCGGATACGCCGCCGATCAGGAACTCGGCGATCTTGCGGGGCTCCAGCCCTTCGATGAAGGCGCGCACTTCGCTCTGCAGACCGAGGCCGACGCTGTTGGGAGTGATCTTGCGGTCGAGAATCCACTTCAGCGCGCTGGGGTCGCTGACGGTCTCTTCCAGCAGGTTGTGCATCTCCACCACTTCGATGCCGCGTTCGCGCATCTTGGTCATGAAGTCGAAGTGGTCGCGCTTGGCCTGGGATACCCAGATCACATCGTCGAACAGCAGTTCGTCGCAGTTGCCGGGGGTCAGGCGCAGGTGGGCGAGGCCTGGTGAACAGACCATCACCTTGTGCAATTTGCCGGCTTCGGAATGAACGCCGAGGGGCTTCTTGGACATATCGAACTCCTTCTCTTACAGACTCAGGAAACCGTCATACAGCCCGTAGGCGGCGATGGCGGCACCGATCAGCACGGCGACGAAAATGATCTTCTCGACGCCTGTGAAAATGGGCTGTCCCAGTTCGCGCTTGGCCTTGGCGAAGAGGAGCGCGCCAGGGGCATAGAGCAGCGCGGACAGCAGCAGGTACTGCACGCCGGCGGCGTATACCAGCCACACCGCGTACAGGGTGGAGATGGCCGCGATCAGCAGGTCCTTGTTGCGCTCCCCGGCTGCGTTCTCGTAGGTCTCGCCGCGCACCGCCAGCAATACTGCGTAGGCGCTGGACCAGAAGTAGGGCACCAGGATCATCGAGGTGGCCAGGTACAGCAGGCTGAGGTAGGTGGAGGCGCTGAACAGGGTGATGATCAGAAACAGCTGGATCAGTCCGTTGGACAGCCACAGCGCGTTGGCCGGAACGTGGTTGGCGTTCTCCTTGCGCAGGAATTCCGGCATGGTGTGGTCGCGGGCGCTGGCGAAGAGAATCTCGGCGCACAGCAGCGTCCATGACAGCAGCGCGCCGGCCAGCGAGACGATCAGGCCGATGGCGATCAGCTGCGCGCCCCAAGGGCCTACGACCTGCTCCAGCACGCCGGCCATGGACGGGTTCTTCAGCCCGGCCAGTTCGGCCTGGGCCATGATGCCCTGAGACAGGATGTTGACCAGTACCAGGAGCAGGAGCACGCCGACGAAACCGATCACCGTGGCCTTGCCGACGTCACTGCGTTTCTCGGCACGGGCGGAGAAGATGCTCGCACCCTCTATACCGATGAATACCCAGACGGTGACCAGCATCATGTTGCGCACCTGGTCCATCACGCTGCCCAGCTCGCTGTTGCCACGACCCCAGAAGTCGCTGGTGAATACATCGAGCTTGAAGGCGATGGCGGCGATGACGATGAACAGCGCCAGTGGCAGCATTTTGGCGATGGTGGTCACGGTGTTGATGAAGGCGGCTTCCTTGATCCCGCGCAGCACCAGCAAGTGCAGTAGCCAGAGCAGCACTGATGCGCAGATCACGGAGGGCAATGTATTGCCCTCGCCGAATACCGGGAAGAAATAACCCAAAGTGGAGAACAGCAGCACCATGTAACTGACGTTGCCGATCCAGGCGCTGATCCAGTAGCCCCAGGCCGAGGAGAAGCCCATGTAGTCGCCGAAACCGGCCTTGGCGTAGGCGTAGACGCCGCCGTCGAGTTCGGGCTTGCGGTTGGCCAGGGTCTGGAACACGAAGGCCAGGGTCAACATGCCCACACCGGTGATCAGCCAGCCGATCAGGGTGGCACCGGCACTGGCACTGGCGGCGATGTTCTGCGGCAGCGAAAAGATACCGCCGCCGACCATGGAGCCGACGACCAGCGCGATCAGCGCGCCAAGGCGGAGTTTTTGCGTCGAATCAGACATCTCAATTACCTCCGTGTCACAAGGGGACATAGGTATTGAGCGCGTTTGGCGAGCACAGCATTCTGACCTAAATCAAGGGTCAGGATTCGTCAACGCACATCCTTGTTCCAAGCGTTGTCGAGCACCTGAATGAGTCAGGACTGCTGCTCTGGCTGGCGCAGCCAGGCGCCAGTCCTGACACGATAGTCCGAACTTTCTGTTACGCAATGATGGCGAGTTGAGATGGGAGGAAGGTGGGGGAAGAAATGGGCGGGGCGGTTGGCCCCGCTCGACGCGCTGGCCGGATAGGCTGGCGCAGACCCGAAGGTCAGAAGGAGAGAACACGGCGCCGGGCGGGTAGCCCCTGCAGGCAGTTGCGTCGTGTGTGAAGCATGCCGCGGGAAGCTTTCAGCCCGCTTTCCGCGACATTACCGGCCGAGGAATATCAGCCGATGGTCATCAGGCTGGCGTTGCCGCCGGCCGCTGCGGTGTTGACGCTCAGGGCGTGCTCCACCAGCAGGCGCTCCAGGGCGATGTCGGTCTCGCCCTTGTTCAGGCCGTGCACGCCGACGATGGCGCCCTTGCGCTGCGCCGCCTGCTCGCTGACCGCGCGCAGCTGGTCGGAGTCGCCGTGGTGCAGGATGGCGTCCAGCTCCACGTCGACGCTGTTCCAGTCGGCCACCAGCCGGATGTGCTTCTGCACCTCTTTCGGCAGTTCGGCGTAAAGCGCACGCTGGCTGTCCAGCCAGATCGCCTGGCTGCCCACGGCCAGGGTGGCGGCCAGTTGGGCGAGCAGGTCGCCGCGTTCGTCGGCCAGGTTCAGCACGTGCTCGCGCGGCAGCAGGGTGTAGCTGTTGCGCTCGCCGGTCGGGCCGGTCAGCGTGTGGCTGCTGTAGCTCTGCGACAGCGCGCGGTACTGCTCGAACAGCGCGGCGATGGCCGGCTCCTGCTTGGCTGCCCATTCGGCGAAGGCAGCGCGCACCTTGTCCAGCTCGGTCGGTGCTGGCAGGGCCTGCACGTCGGCCTGTTGCAGGTACTGGGCGACGGCGTCCTGCGGACGGGTCGACAGCAGGCGATAGAGGTACAGCGGGCCACCGGCCTTCGGGCCGGTACCGGACAGGCCTTCGCCACCGAACGGCTGCACGCCGACCACGGCACCGACCATGTTGCGGTTGACGTACAGGTTGCCGACCTTGGCCGTGCCGACCACCTGGGCGATGGTCTCGTCGATGCGCGTGTGTACGCCGAGGGTCAGGCCGTAGCCGCTGTCGTTGATCTGCTGCAGCAGCTTGCCCAGATCGGCGCGCTGGTAGCGCACCACGTGCAGCACCGGGCCGAAGATCTCGCGCTTCATTTCGTCGAAGCTGTCCAGCTCGATCAGGGTCGGCACGACGAAGGTGCCGCGCTTGATGTCGTCAGCGTTGACGCGCGCCAGCTGAGTGACCTTGCGGCCTTTCTCGCGCAGCTTGGCGATGTGGGTGTCGATGCCGGCCTTGGCTTCGGCGTCGATCACCGGGCCGATGTCGGTGTTCAGGCGCTCCGGGTTGCCCAGGCTGTATTCGGCCATGGCGCCCTTGAGCATGGTCAGCACGCGGTCGGCAACATCGTCCTGCACGCACAGCACGCGCAGGGCCGAGCAGCGCTGGCCGGCGCTGTCGAAGGCGGAGGCGACCACGTCCATCACCACTTGCTCGGTTAGTGCCGAGGAGTCGACGATCATGGCGTTGAGGCCACCGGTTTCGGCGATCAGCGGGATGGTGCGGCCCTGGGCATCCAGGCGCCCGGCGATGTTGCGCTGGAGGATGCCGGCCACTTCGGTGGAACCGGTGAACATCACCCCGCGCACGCGCTCGTCACCGACCAGGCGCGCACCGACGGTTTCACCACGGCCCGGCAGCAACTGCACGGCGCCAGCCGGTACGCCGGCTTCGAGCAGGATGCGTACGGCCTGGGCGGCGATCAGTGGGGTCTGTTCGGCCGGCTTGGCCAGCACGGTGTTACCGGCGGCGAGCGCGGCGGCCACCTGGCCACTGAAGATCGCCAGGGGGAAGTTCCACGGGCTGATGCACACCACCGGGCCCAGCGGGCGGTGGCTGTCGTTGCCGAAGCTGCGTGCCTGGATCGCGTAGTAGCGGAGGAAATCCACCGCCTCGCGCACCTCGGCGATGGCGTTGGCGAAGGTCTTGCCGGACTCGCGTACCAGCAGGCCCATCAGTTGCTGCAGCTCGGCTTCCATCAGATCGGCGGCACGCTCCAGCACGGCGGCGCGCTCGGCTGGCAGAGTGGACTGCCAGATCTGCCCGCTGGCCAGGGCGCAGAGGATGGCGCTGTCGACATCCTTGGCGCTGGCTTCGCGCACGTGGCCGACCAGGTCACGATGATCGGCCGGGTTGCGCACCGGCTCCGGCTCGCCCGGGTTGGGTGCATCGCAGCCGAGCATGGGTTCGGCGACGTAGCTGAGATTGGTGGACGACAGCAGCGCCGAGGACAGCGAGCCGAGGCGGTGTTCGTTGGCCAGATCCAGGCCAGCGGAGTTGACCCGCTCCTGGCCGTACAGATCACGTGGCAGGGCGATGCGCGGATGCGGCAGGCCGATGGCGCCTTCCTGCGCGGCCATCTGCTCGACCTGCAGCACCGGGTCGAGCACCAGATCCTTGAGCGAAATGCTGTGGTCGGCGATGCGGTTGACGAAGCTGGTGTTGGCGCCGTTTTCCAGCAGGCGGCGTACCAGGTAGGCCAGCAGGGTTTCGTGGCTGCCCACCGGTGCGTAGATGCGGCACGGGCGGTTCAGCTTGCCGTCGGCGATCTTGCCCACCACCTGCTCGTACAAAGGTTCGCCCATGCCGTGCAGGCACTGGAACTCGTACTGGCCCGGGTAGTAGTTCTGCCCGGCCAACTGGTAAATGGCCGACAGCGAGTGGGCGTTGTGGGTGGCGAACTGCGGGTAGATGGCCTCCGGTGCGGCCAGCAGCTTGCGTGCGCAGGCCAGGTAGGACACGTCGGTGTACGGTTTGCGGGTGTACACCGGGTAGCCTTCCAGACCGTTCACCTGGGCCAGCTTGATCTCGCTGTCCCAGTAGGCGCCCTTGACCAGGCGGATCATCAGGCGGTGGCGGCTGCGCTTGGCCAGGTCGATGACGTAGTCGATCACATACGGGCAGCGCTTCTGGTAGGCCTGGATGACGAAGCCGATGCCGTTCCAGCCGGCCAGCGATGGCTCGAAGCACAGGCGCTCGAGCAGATCCAGCGACAGCTCCAGGCGGTCGGCTTCCTCGGCGTCGATGTTGAGGCCGATGTCGTACTGCTTGGCCAGCTGGGTCAGGCCCAGCAGGGTCGGGTACAGCTCGTCCATCACACGCTCGTACTGGGCGCGGCTGTAGCGCGGGTGCAGGGCGGAGAGCTTGATCGAGATGCCCGGGCCTTCGTAGATGCCGCGACCGTGCGAGGCCTTGCCGATGGCGTGGATGGCCTGCTCGTAGGACGCCAGGTAACGCTTGGCATCTTCCTCGGTCAGTGCGGCTTCACCGAGCATGTCGTAGGAGTAGCGGAAGCCCTTGGCTTCCAGGGTGGCGGCGTTGGCCAGGGCTTCGGCGATGGTCTCGCCGGTGACGAACTGCTCGCCCATCAGGCGCATGGCCATGTCCACGCCCTTGCGGATCACCGGCTCGCCGCTCTTGCCGATCAGGCGGTTGAGCGCCGAGGTCATGCCGGCTTCGGTGTGGGTCGACACCAGCTTGCCGGTGATCAGCAGGCCCCAGCTCGCCGCGTTGACGAACATCGACGGGCTCTGGCCGAGGTGCTGGCTCCAGTTGCCGTTGGCAATTTTGTCGCGGATCAGCGCATCGCGAGTGGCCTTGTCGGGAATGCGCAGCAGGGCTTCAGCCAGGCACATCAGCGCCACGCCTTCCTGCGACGACAGCGAGAACTCCTGCAGCAGGCCCTGCACCAGGCCCTGGCGGCCGCTGGCGTTCTTCTGGTTACGCAGCTTCTCGGCGATGCCCAGGGCCAGCTTCTGCGAGGCCTCGGCCTGCTCCTTGTTCAGGCGCGCCTGCTCCAGCAGCATCGGTACCACTTCGGTTTCCGGGCGGCGGTAAGCGCTGGTGATGGCGGCGCGCAGCACCGACTGCGGGAGGATGCTTTCGGCGAAATCGAGGAACACCTGCAGACCCTGCTCGGTCAGCGACTCCAGCGCTTCTTCACCGGCGGCAGCAGCCAGGCCGGCATGCTCGGCGGGCGTCAGGCCACTCTCGACTTGCTCCAGATAATTGAAGATCGCCTGCTTGATCATCCAGTGCGGGGTGCGGTCGATCTGCGCAGCAGCCTTTTTCAGGCGCTCGCGGGTGGCATCGTCGAGTTTTACGCCAAGCGTGGTGGTGGCCATAGGTGTGTCCTGTTTTTGTCGGTTGTACAGGGTGAAACTGCCTGGAGCAGTTTCTGGCGTCGCTTGCGACGGCCCCAGGGGCTGCCGCCACGGATGGCGGGCAACAAAAAAGCTGCGGGAGATTAAACCCGAGAATATGCGTGGTGCAACCAGGTGCAACCAATAATTATCCTGGGCCGACGAACGTCTAATCTCTCGATATCTTCTCGGTGCCTTTACAGCCTGCGAGCGGCTGGCCTGGTCCGTTATGAGCAGCGCCAGGGCATGCTGAGGGTCGCTGTACGCTTGTGGTGCAACCCGGGTGCTACCCGGTCACCGACAAGGTGCTGCCTATTGATCAGGGTAGACCGCCGGTATGGGAAGAGTGGCGCGAGGTGACGGATTGCAGGCGCCGAGTAGCGCCTGGCGGGGGATCAGTAGCGGCAGTCTTCGCCGATACGTTGGTAGATCAGGGTGTGCTGCTCACCGTTGGAGTCCAGATAGACCATGCGGGCTTCACCCGCTTTGCAACCTTGCGGCAGGGTCTGACTGATGACCTTGGCGATGTCCAGCCGCATGCCGTAATGGTAATGCTCCGGCGTTTCGGCATATGCCAGGGTAGTGGCGCAGCCCAGAGCGAGCAGGCAGGCGATACGTTTCATGATGGCCTCGATGCAGGAAAAAGGGCCGTTTCAGCGGCCCGAGGGACGCCGGTCAGGAGCGCGGCCGGCGCCAGATAAGCTCTGGTTCAACCGTGCTGATCGCTGTTCTGCGTGCTCGCGGTTTGCGCCTGTTGGGTGGCGGTGGCGTGCGGCTGTTGCTGGTGGGCCTGTTGATGAGCGACGAAGGCCGCCGACTCTTCGGCGAAGCAGGCCTGGGTGGTCAGCAGAGTGGAAAGGGACAGGACAGTGGCAGTGAGAAGGTTCTTCATTGGGGCGATCCTCTTGGGATTCTTCGTGGGTTCGAAGTCATCCTAGTGAGGCATCGAGGTGCGAAAAAGCGCGTTCCGGGTGAATGACCCTTACCTTTCGCGCAACAATCCTGCAGGCGTCGCCCAGTATTGCGCGTCATCCAGTACCGCTTCGTCACCGCGCAGCAGCGGCGGCAGTTCGGCTTTGAGAAACTCCACCCAGGTGCGGGTCTTGGCATCGAGAAAGCGTCGCGACGGATACATCGCATAGATGTTCAGGGCGCGCAGGCGGTGCTGCGGCAGGATGCGCAGCAGGCGTCCTTCACGCAGCGGCTGGCTGGCGACGAACGAGGGCAGCAGGCAGAAACCCATGCCGGCCTGGGCCGCCTTGACCAGCGCTTCGGCGACGTTGACCTGGAAGCACTCGGCCGGCAGGGCCTCGAGTTGTTCGTCGCCGAAATCCCATTGGCCACGGTACAGCGGGTCGGTCAGGCGCAGGTAGCGGTGCTGCTGCAGATCGCTCGGCTGCTGCGGGATGCCATGCTGAGCCAGGTAGCTGGGGGCGGCGCAGAGCACGCTGTAGACCGGACCCAGGCGTTGCGCGACCAGCTGCGAGTCCGGCAGGTCGCGGGCGAAGGCGATGGTCACGTCGTGGCCGTCTTCGAGCAGATCCGGGGTGCGTTGCGCCAGCGTGAGCTCTACCACCACCTGTGGATAACGCTCGGCGTAGCGGGCGATCAATGGCGTCAGGTGCTGCAGGCCGAGGCCGGTCATGGTGTGCACGCGCAGGCGACCGCTGGGGGTGTGATGCGCGCCGCGCGCCTCGGCGTCGGCTTCGTCGATCTGGCCAAGAATCTGCCGGCAGCGCTCCAGATAGCGCTCGCCGGTTTCGGTCAGCGCCAGGCGCCGCGTGGTGCGCTGCAGCAGGCGCGCCTGCAGGTGTTGTTCCAGGTCGGTGATCAGTCGCGATACCTGCGCGGTGGACAGATCCAGCGCCTGGGCGGCAGCGGTAAAGCTGCCGCGCTCGACCACCTGAACGAACACGCGCATCGCATGAAGGGTATCCATTGTTGCTCCTGGCGTAATAGGCCAGACGCATTATGCGCGACTGCGAACCTTACAACGCACCCAGGATCAGTTGCGCTGCCACGGCGAACATCATCGCTGCCACGCCCAGGTCGATCAGGCGCCAGGTCAGTGGCCTGGCCAGCCAGGGTGCAAGCCAGGCGGCGCCGAGCGCCAGGGTGGCAAACCAGAGAAAGGAGGCGCTGGCGGCGCCTGCCGCATAGGCGCCAGGTTCAGGTTGCTGGGCACCGAGCGAGCCGATCAGCAGCACGGTATCCAGATAGACGTGCGGGTTGAGCAGGGTGACTGCCAGCGCGGCGAGCATCACTGCGCGCAATGAGCGCGGTTCGCTGCCTGCCGCTTGCAGCGATTGTGGGCGTGCGGCGCGCAGCAGCGCCTGACTGCCGTACCAGATCAGGAAGGCCGCGCCACCCCAGCGAGCGATGGCCAGCAAGGTCGGGCTCTGCGCCAGCAGGGTGGCCAGGCCGAACACGCCGGCGGCCACCAGCAGGGCATCGCAGACGATGCACAGGGCTGCCACCGGCAGGTGATGTTCGCGGCGCAGGCTCTGCGCCAGGACGAAGGCGTTCTGCGCCCCGATGGCCATGATCAGACCGATGGCCACCAGCAGGCCGTTGCTGTAGCTCTGCCACATCACGACAGCTCCGGCATGGACGCCGCCGACAGGGCGCGCAGGGTGGAGAGCGCCCGTTCAGCTCGCTCGCTGGGCACGAAAATATGGTCGTGATGGAAACCTGCGACCACGTTGCAGCTGATGCCGGCCTGCGCCAGGGCGGCGGAGAAGGAAGCAGTGAGACCCACGGCAGCCAGCGACGAATGCACCTCCAAGGTGATCCAGGCGGCGACGTAGTCGTAGTGCAGGCCATGGGCATCGGCGATTTCGCGCGTCAGCACCAGGCTAAGACCCTCAGGTTCGCGCATGCTGGCGAGCGGCTGCAGGGCGCTGCAGTCATGCTCGGCTGGGACACAGCAGAACACGTACTGACCGGGATTGAGCTGCGGCGTCATGCTCTGCAGCAGGCGTGCGAGATTGGTTTCGCCAGACATGGCGGGCTCCTGATTGGGCTGAATGCTGGCAAGTCTGCTGTGTGCGGGTATATAAGAGAAACAAATATTGCTGATCACTCATTAGGAAAATCGATTGTTCGATTACAAACTTCTCGCCGCCCTGGCTGCTGTGGTGGAGCAGGCCGGCTTCGAGCGTGCCGCGCAGGTGCTGGGGTTGTCGCAGTCGGCGGTGTCGCAACGCATCAAGTTGCTCGAGGCGCGGGTCGGTCAGCCAGTGCTGGTACGCGCGACGCCGCCGGCGCCCACCGAAATCGGCCGGCGTCTGCTCAACCATGTGCAGCAGGTGCGCCTGCTCGAGCGCGACCTGCAAGGCCAGGTGCCGGGGCTGGATGAACAGGCCTTGCCGGAGCGTCTGCGCATCGCTATCAACGCCGATAGCCTGGCGACCTGGTGGGCGGCGGCGACGGCGGAGTTTTGCGCCACCCAGCAAGTGCTGATGGAGCTGGTGGTAGAAGATCAGGAGGTTGGCCTCAAGCGCATGCGCGCGGGCGAAGTGGCCGGTTGCGTGTGTGCTGCCGAGCGCCCGGTGGCGGGCGCGCGCAGCTTGGCGCTGGGGGCGATGCGCTATCGCGCACTGGCCAGCCCGGGCTTCATCGCCCGGCATTTTGCTGCAGGCGTCAGCGTCGACGCGCTGGTGCGTGCGCCAGCCATCGTTTACGGCCCGGATGATCAGTTGCAGCATCGTTACCTGGCGGGCCTCGGCGTCACAGGCGCCTTCGCCTATCACCTGTGTCCCTCGTCCGAAGGATTCGTGCGCCTCGCTGAAGGCGGCTTGGGCTGGGGTCTGGTGCCGGAATTGCAAGTACGCGAGGAGCTGGCCAGCGGCAGGTTGGTGGATCTGCTGCCCGAGCGCTTCATCGATGTGCCGTTGTACTGGCACCATTGGCGCAATGGCGGCGAGTTGCTCAGCGAGTTGACCGAACGCCTGCGTCGCGCAGCCGGCGGCGCGTTGGTGCAGACGCAACCCGGTCCGTAGGGTGCGCCATGCGCACCAACGGCAAGGTGATGTGATGGGGAATATTGGCTTGCATCAATCATGGCGCTGGATGAAGCGCGATATCCCTCTACGGGCTGGTGTGCACGGTGCGCCCTACGAGTCCATGCGCCCGCCCGACGAGTGAGGCTTGGCGGGTCGGTATTCTGGCCGTTACCGACAGGGCAGGGGGATCAGGCGCTGCTAGAGTGCGGCAACTACAAGAATCAATGGCAGGGGATGGCGATGAGGATTCTGGTCACCGGCGCGAGTGGCTTCATCGGCGGGCGCTTCGCGCGCTTCGCGCTCGAACAGGGCCTGGACGTGCGGGTCAACGGCCGTCGTGCCGAGGGCGTGCAGCATCTGATCAAGCGCGGTGCGCAGTTCATTCAGGGCGATCTCGGTGATGCCGAGTTGGCCCAGGCGCTGTGCCGGGATGTCGAGGCGGTGGTGCACTGCGCAGGCGCGGTGGGCGTGTGGGGCGACTACGCGCATTTTCATCAGGCCAACGTGACGGTCACCGAGAATGTCGTCGACGCCTGCCTCAAGCAGAAGGTGCGGCGCCTGGTGCATCTGTCCTCGCCGTCGATCTATTTCGATGGCAAATCCCATGTCGATATTCGCGAGGAGCAGGTGCCCAAACGCTTCTCCGATCACTACGGCAAGACCAAGTACCTGGCCGAGCAGCAGGTATTCGCCGCGCAGGAGTTCGGTCTGGAGGTGATCGCCCTGCGCCCGCGCTTCGTCACCGGCGCGGGCGATAACAGCATCTTCCCGCGGCTGATCGGCATGCAGCGCAAGGGACGCCTGGGGATCATCGGCAATGGCCTGAACAAGGTCGACTTCACCAACGTGCACAATCTCAACGACGCTTTGCTCAGTTCGTTGCAGGTGGACGGTGCAGCGCTCGGCCAGGTTTACAACATCAGCAATGGCGCGCCGGTGCCGCTGTGGGACGTGGTCAATTACGTGCTGCGTCGTCTGGAGCTGCCGCCGGTGACGCGACATGTGCCGTTCCCACTGGCCTACGCCGCGGCGACGCTCAACGAAGGCGTGTGTCGGGTGCTGCCGGGGCGGCCCGAACCGAGTCTGTTTCGCCTCGGTGTGGCGGTAATGGCCAGGGATTTCTCCCTGAACATCGACCGTGCCCGCGAGTACCTTGGCTACGAGCCCCGGGCCAGCCTGTGGGATGCACTGGATGAATTCTGCACCTGGTGGCAGGCGCAGATGGGGCCTCAGGCATAGATGCGCTGGCCGCGATAGATGCGTACCGAGCCGGTTGGCGCACCGACCGGTAGCTCGACTGCGGCCAGTGGCGTGGCCGCTGCGCGCTGCGGTTGATCGGACAGTTCGGCCAGGCGCTGGCCGAGACGGCGGGTTTCTTCATCGTCGGATTTCAGGCTGCCATCGAGCATGGCACCGACCGCGTTGGGCTGGCTCAGGCGAATGTCCACGTCCTGCTCTTCGCGTAGACGACGACGCAGCGCTTTCATGCAGTCCAGTACTTCTTTGTTCAGTTCCATTGCCACTTCCCCCGATTGGTTGAAGGGTCACGGGCTCAGGCCTTCCTCGCCATCCGTAACCGCGCCAGTCTGATCTCCGTCGACTGGAACACTTCTTCGTGCTTTGCAGAACTTTCAGGCCGCCTGCTGGCTTGTGAGCGACGCGCTATCGGCTCGTTCACGACGGGAGAAAAAGCAAAGTGCGTACCAGTTCAAGTTTTGCGGAACTGCCGGGCTGCAGGCGAGTCGATGGCCCTGTCGCGCCCTTCGTCGGTGCGCCGCGCACCTGCTTGGCGCGACGCTGATGGTGTAATGGCGAATCGGTATACTGCGCGGCATTTCCGTTCATTCGTTCCAACCATAGGTCCGACCATGCGTAACGACGCCCACGACGAACTCGACAATCTGCCCAGCCTGACTCCGGAGCGCCGTGAGGATTTCGCCGAGCCGCGTGAGGAGCCCGCTGCGCGCAGCAGCCGCGTGACCAGCAGCAAGGTGCCAGTGGCCAAGGGCGCCAGTACCGGGCCGCTGTGGGCGCTGGTTGGCGCGCTGAGTTTTGCTCTGGCCGGCCTGGGCTGGTGGAGCCTGCAGCAGATCGGCCTGATGGAGCAGCGCCTGGTGGCGACCCAGGAAAGCTTCGCGCGCATCAGCGAGGAGGCAGCCGGGCGCATTCAGGATATTTCCGGCAAGGTGGTGGCGACCGAGTCCAACGTCACCAGCGGCAGCGAAGCGCTCAAACTGCAGGTCAAACAGCTGGAAAATCGGCTGGCCGAGCTGGGCAAGCAGCAACAGCAGAGCGCCACGGCGCAGGCTGCACTGGATAAGCGCGTCGAGCAGTTGGGAACCGAGCTCAAGAGTGGTCTCGGTGCCAGCGCCGATTTCGACAAGCGTCTGCAGGCACTCTCCACCGAGCAGGCCGCACTGAAATCCGCGCAGGGGGATGCCAAGGCGACCCAGGCCGAACTGGCCAAGCTCGACACGCGTATCAAGGCCCTCGGTGGCGATATCGATGCGCTGAAGAAGCAGGGCAACCCCGCGCAATCGATCCGTAGCCTGGAGCAGGATCTGCTGGTGCTGCGCAGCGAACTGGACAATCGCCCGGCCGCCAGTGCCGGTCCGAATACCGCCGAGTTCGATGCCTTCCGCGCGCAGATGACGCGCAACATCAACACCCTGCAGAGCCAGGTGGTGAATCTGCAGCAGCAGATCAATCAGCGCTGAGTGCCACCCTCTCGATAAACGAACGCCCCGCAATGCGGGGCGTTCGTTTATTGGTCGCGGCTAAAGCCCCTCCCACAGGATATCGCTTGCGGGAGGTGCGTCAGCTGCGATCTTACAGGCGCGGATAGTCGATATAGCCGACCGGGCCGGAGCCGTAGAAGGTTTCCGGGTGCGGCTCGTTCAGCGCAGCGTCCTGCTCCAGGCGCTGCGGCAGGTCCGGGTTGGCGATGAAGGGGATGCCGAAGGCCACGGCATCGGCTTTGCCTTCAGCCAGCCAGGCGTTGGCCTGATCCTTGGTGAAGCGCTCATTGGCGATGAATACGCCGCCGAACGCCTGCTTCAGTTGCGGCGTCAGGCTGTCATCGTCGGCTTTTTCGCGAGCGCAGATGAAGGCGATGCCGCGCTTGCCCAGCTCGCGAGCGACGTAGCCGAAGGTTTCGCCCCGGTTGGCGTCGCCCATGTCATGGGCGTCGGCGCGCGGTGCCAGGTGAACGCCAACACGGCCAGCGCCCCAGACGGAGATGGCTGCATCGGTCACTTCCAGCAACAGGCGCGCGCGGTTTTCCACGCTGCCGCCATACTGGTCGGTACGCTGGTTGGTGCTGCTCTGCAGGAACTGGTCGAGCAGGTAACCGTTGGCGCCGTGGATTTCCACGCCATCGAAACCGGCAGCCATGGCGTTTTCGGCGCCTTGACGATAAGCCTCGACGATATCGGCAATCTCTTCGGTCTCCAGTGCACGCGGGGTGACGAAGTCCTTGATCGGGCGTACCAGGCTGACATGGCCGGCCGGCTGGATCGCGCTAGGAGCGACCGGCAGTTCGCCATTCAGGTAGATGGGGTCGGAGATACGGCCGACGTGCCACAGCTGCAGGACGATCTTGCCGCCGTTGGCGTGCACCGCCTGGGTGATGTTGCTCCAGCCGCGAATCTGCGCATCCGACCAGATGCCGGGGGTATTCGGGTAGCCCACGCCCATCGGCGTGACGGCGGTGGCTTCGCTGATGATCAGGCCGGCCGAGGCGCGCTGTACGTAGTACTCGGCCATCAGCGCGTTGGGCACGCGGCCTTCGTCGGCGCGGCAGCGGGTCAGCGGCGCCATGATAATGCGGTTGTTCAGGTGCAGATCACCGATCTGGATGGGGTCGAACAGTGTGGGCATGGTGGTTTCTCCGAGGGAAAGGTCAAATCAGAGTTGCTGGCCGAGGCGCTCGACGAAAGCCTGGATCAGCTCGTCGTTGCGCTTGAAGAAGTGCCATTGGCCGACCTTGCGACTGGTCACCAGACCGGCGCGTTGCAGGGTGGTCAGATGGGCGGAAACGGTGGATTGCGACAGCCCGGTGCGCAGGAAGATCTTGCCGGCGCACACGCCGATCTCCAGCGGGTGATCCTGTTCGGCGAAATTGAGCTCGGGCTCCTTCAGCCAGTCGAGGATCTCGCGGCGCAGCGGATGAGCGAGGGCCTTGATGATGGTGTCGATGTCCATGGCGGGGTCGGTGCGTATCGTCATGGGGCGAACCTTATATCGTCTCTTGGCGATATACAGATCGATTGTTCCAATAGTCTCCATCAACGGCTTCGATTGTCCTGCTCAGGGCGGTAAGCTCGTGTGATGAACTACCTGGCCCATCTTCATCTTGGTGGCGACGCCCCGCCGCAGTTGCTCGGCAGCCTCTACGGCGATTTCGTCAAAGGCCCCCTTGCCGGGCGCTGGCCGGCAGAAATCGAAGCTGCCATTCGTCTGCACCGGCGCATCGACGCCTTTACCGACAGCCATCCGCTGCAGGCGCGCGCGCGTGCCCGGTTTCCCGCCGCGCGGCGGCGCACGGCCGGCATGCTGCTGGATCTGTTCTTCGATCATTGCCTGGCGCGCGACTGGGCCGAGTATGCGGCGCAGCCGCTGGATCATTTCACCCGCCAGGTGTATCGCGTGCTGGCCGCCGAGGCGGAGCTGCCAGGACGCCTGGCGCTGATGGCGCCGCGCATGGCGGCGCAGGACTGGCTGGGCAGCTACCGCGAGTTCGCGGTGCTGGAGCAGGTGATTGCCGGCATGCAGCGGCGCCTGTCCAAACCGCAACTGCTCGATGGCAGCCTGTCGGAGCTGGAGCTCCTGTACGAGCCACTGAGCGAAGATTTTCGTGCCTTCTATCCAGAGCTGATGGCCTTCGCCGAAGCTGAGTTGAACGCATCGGGATAGAGGCGGTGCGCATGGCGCACCCTACGGGTCGGCATGTGTAGGGTGCGCCGCGCGCACCGAAAGCGCTTGCGATGGCGGTGGATCGACAGGGCGTATCCGTTGTTGCGGGCTAGCTGCGGTGCGCATGGCGCACCCTACGGGAGTTCCCGGCATCCGTAGGGGGCGCCGCTGAAGCGCCTCCCACGGGGTTTGGCGATCGTTCTGGGCAGGTTGGCGATGCATGAGCACCGTGGGAGGGGATTTAGCCGCGACGACCATCGCTCAAGCCCCTCTCACAGAGGCTCAGGCCGCCTGGGCATACAGGCCAAAGCGCCGCACCACCCATTTCTCCAGTTCCGCCACGCTGAACAGCGCCAGGCCTGCCAGCAGTACCCGCAGCCACTCATCCGGGCTCATACCGACTGAGCCAAACACAGCCTGCATCGGCGGCGCATAGGTGTAGAGCGCCTGCAGCACCAGGCAGACGGCGATGGCCAGCAGTACCGCGCGGCTGCCGAACAGGCCGTCCAGGCTGAGCACGGAGGCGAATATGCGCCGGCTGTTGATCAGGTAGAACACTTCGCACATCACCACGGCATTCACTGCGATGGTGCGGGCGCTTTCCAGGCTGTTGCCGCGCTGCATTTCCCAGAGGAACAGGCCGATACCAGCGCCGGCCATCAGCAGCGATACCAGCAGCACGCGCCAGACGAAGAAACCTGACAGCAATGACTCGTTCGGCGCCCGTGGCGGGCGGTCCATCAGCCCGGATTCGGCCGGTTCGAAGGCCAGAGCCAGGCCCAAGGTCACCGAGGTGACCATGTTGATCCACAGCACCTGTGCCGGGGTCAGTGGCAGGGTCAGCTGGAACAGGATGGCGGCGATCACGATCAGTGCCTGGCCGCCGTTGGTGGGCAGGGCGAAGAGGATGAACTTCTTCAGGTTGTCGTAGATCGCCCGGCCCTCGCGCACGGCACCGGCGATGGTGGCGAAGTTGTCGTCGGCGAGCACCACTTCGGCCGCTTCCTTGGCCGCTTCGGTACCCTTGTCACCCATGGCCACGCCGACGTCGGCGCGCTTGAGGGCCGGCGCGTCGTTGACGCCGTCGCCGGTCATCGCCACCACGTCGCCGCTGGCCTGCATGGCCTGTACCAGGCGCAGCTTGTGCTCCGGGCTGGCGCGAGCGAACACCTCGATGCCAGGCAGTACCTCGCGCAGGCTGCGCTCGTCGAGCAGCTCCAGCTCGGCGCCGGTCATCGCTGGCATGCCGATACCGATACCCAGCTGGGCGCCGATGGCACGGGCGGTTTCGGCATGGTCGCCGGTGATCATCTTGACCCGTATACCGGCGCGCTGGCATTCGGCGACGGCGGCGATGGCTTCCTCGCGCGGCGGGTCGATGATGCCGACCAGAGCCAGCAGGGTCATGCCCTGTTCCACATCGGCGAAGTTCAGACTGCGTTGGGAGGCCGAGGTCGTGCGGCTGGCGATGGCCAGCAGACGCAGGCCACGGGCAGCCAGATCGGTGGCCTGGCGCCGCCAGTAGTCGGCGTCCAGCGGCTGCACGCTACCGTCGGCATCGCGCTGCTCACTGCACATTTCCAGCAGGCGCTCCGGCGCGCCCTTGAGGTAGATCACGCCATGGCCCTGATGGTCATGGTGCAGGCTGGCCATGAAGCGATGCTCGGACTCGAAGGGGATGCTGTCGCTACGCGGCAGTTGCTGGTTCAGTGTCGGGATCTCCAGCCCGGCCTTCAGGGCCAGGGTGTGTAGCGCGCCTTCGGTGGGATCGCCTTGCAGGCGCCAGTTACCTGCGGCGTCCTGCTGCAACTGGGCGTCATTGCACAGGGTGGCGGCGCGGGCGACTTCCAGCAGTGCGGCATCCGGTTCCACCAATGCACCGTCGAGATGGAAGGCACCCGCCGGGGCATAGCCAACGCCGCTGACGTCTAGCACACGGCTGGCGCTGACCAGACGCTGCACAGTCATTTCGTTGCGCGTCAGGGTGCCGGTCTTGTCCGAGCAGATCACCGTCACCGAACCCAGGGTTTCCACGGCCGGCAGGCGCCGCACGATGGCGTTGCGCCCGGCCATGCGCTGCACGCCGAGGGCGAGAATCACCGTCATCAGCGCCGGCAGGCCTTCGGGTATGGCGGCAGCGGTCAGCGCCACCACCATCATGAACATCTCGGCCGGGTCCTGGCCGTGCCAGAAGGTACCGAGGGCGAAGGTGGCCAGGGCGAAGATCAGGATGGCCAGTGCCAGCCAGCGGCTGAACTGCTCGATCTGCCGCAGCAGCGGCGTGGTCATCGCCTGCACCTGTTGCAGCATGGCGCCGATGCGGCCCAGCTCGGTGTCAGCACCCGTGGCCACTACCACGCCGCTGGCCTGACCACTGGCCACCAGAGTGCCGGAATAGGCCATGCAGCGGCGGTCGCCCAGCGCCGCGTCCGTCTGGCAACGGGCCAGGGATTTCTCCACCGGTAGCGATTCGCCGGTCAGCGCCGCCTCCTCTACCAACAGGTTCTTCACGTTGATCAGGCGCAGGTCGGCCGGCACCTTGTCGCCGGAGACGAGCAGGACGATGTCGCCTGGCACCAACTGATCGGCGTCGATCTCGCGACGCTCGCCGCCGCGCATGACCAGGGCGTGCGGCGACAGCAGGTTGCGAATGGCGTCGAGGGCATTCTCCGCCTTGCCTTCCTGGATGAAGCCGATCACCACATTGATCAGCACCGCAGCGAGGATCACTCCGGTATCGACCCAGTGGCCGAGCAGGGCGGTGATCAGGGCTGCAGCCATCATCATGTACAGCAGTACGTTGTGGAACTGGTACAGCAGGCGCAGCAGCGGTCCGCGTCGTTTGGGTGGTGGCAGACGATTGGGGCCGTGACGTTGCAGGCGCAGTTCGGCTTCTTCCTGGCTGAGACCGCTGGTGCTGCTGTGTTGGGTGTCGAGCGCTTGTTGTGCAGTCAAACCGTGCCAGGTGTGGTCACTATGCTGTGAGGGGGCGTTGCCCATGCGGCGCGTCTCCTTCGTTGGGCCGGGCTGCACCTGTCGAACGCCATCTGGTGGCACAGTGAGCAGTCCTGATTACCCTAGCCCGCTTTACCGCGTCGGGCCTGACCTGCATCAAGGAGTACGGAGTCTGGAGGGGCTTGAATGTAACGCGGTGCTAACCCACGGAGGAAACGAGATGATCAAGATTCTGGTAGCGACCGACCTGTCCGAGCGTTCGGCGCACGCGGTACAACGGGCCGTGCAACTGATCCGTCGCCAGGGGGGCGGTGAGTGGAACCTTGTGCATGTGATCGATGACGATGCGCCGGCCGCGCACGTGCAGCGTCAGGTGCAGCAAGCCGAGACGCTCTTGCAGGCGCAGGCCGAACGCCTGGGCGAGCAGACCGGCAGCGTTCCGCGAGTGATCGTGGGCACCGGCGAAGCCTCCACGATGATCGTCGAGAGCGCGCAGGGCGTGGGTGCCGATCTGCTGGTGGTGGGCGCGCATCGCAAGTCGGCGCTGCGCGATTTCTTCGTCGGCACCACGCTCGAACGCGTGGTTCGCAGCAGCCATCTGCCCGTGCTGCGGGTCAATGGCCCGGTAACGCGGGAGTATCGTCATGCGCTGCTGGCGATGGACCTGTCGCGCACCTCGCAACAGGCGCTGAATCGGGCGCGTGAGTTGGGCCTGGCGAGCCTGGACAACCTGCATGTGGCCAGTGCGGTCGAGCCGGTGGCGGCGGGCGCGATGATGGAAGCCGGCATCAGCGCCGAGGTGCTGGAGAACCAGTGTGAGCTGCTGCGCCAGCAACTGGTTGAGCGTCTGGATACAGTCGGGGCGAAGCTGGGCCATGAGCGTTTGCGGGTGCAGATCGGCTCGCCCGAAGGTGTGATTGGCGAGGCCTTGCGTCAATCCGGCGCGGACCTGCTGGTCCTGGGCACTCACGCCCGTGAAGGTGTGTCGCGCTTCTTCCTCGGCAGCGTGGCCAGTCGATTGCTGGCCTCGCTCGACAGCGACGCGTTGATCGTGCCGCCGGCTGACTGAGCGGTTATGACCTGTAGCCTGGATGAAATCCAGGGAGCCCTTGCAAAAGCCCCCGGATTGCATCCGGGCTACGCGGTGGATTAGGCGGCTTCGGCTTCGGTCGGCACCATGGCGGGCGTTTCCAGTTGCAAGGCGCTGGCGATGATGGCCTGGCTGTGCCGGGCCAGTTCATTGCGGCTGAGTGATTCGCTGGGGATCGGTGCGAGCAGGCGTATCTCCACTTCACAGGCCGAACTTGAAAGCAGGCGCAGCAGGTGCGAAAGCATGTCGTCGTCGCCGACAAAGGGCGCCACCGGGCAGGGCTGGCCATCGCGTAAATAACGGATGGCCACCGGTTGTACGGCCGCGCCGCTGTCGATGGCGCTGCTCATCAGGCGGCCGTGGAACGTGCGCAGGGCCAGGCCGTCGGTGGTGGTGCCTTCCGGGAATATCAGCAGGTGATGGCCCTGCTGCAGATGGCGGGTGAGCTGCTGGCCGACCTGGCTGCTGTCGCCTGCACCGCGACGGATGAACAGCGTGCCGGCCTTGTGTGCCAGCCAGCCCGCGACCGGCCAGGCGCGTACTTCCGCCTTGGACAGGAAGGACAGCGGCTGCAGGGCGCCCAGCAGCGGAATGTCGGTCCATGACACATGGTTGCTGACCCACAGCATCGGTTGCGTCGGCAGCTCGCCCTCGACCCGCACGCGAAACGGCAGAGCGCCGCCCAGGCGCGCCAGAAACCAGCGGGTCAGACGTTGGCGCAGCGGCATCAGGTCATGCCGAACCACCCGCTCGAACAGGCTGACGATGCCGGCCAGCAAGGTGCCGAAGGCGATTACCAGGGCCAGGTGCAGCAGGCGCAGGGCCAGGCGCAGTCGGGTCATGCAGGACTCCAGATGAAAAAAGCCGGCCTCTGTCTACAGGGCCGGCGCAGGGGATGCAAGTGTAGCTGTCAGACTGCAGCCTTGAAGTGCCGGGCGTAGCGTGGGCACAGCTCGTCGCGCTTGAGCAGGATGAACACGTCGGCGACCTGGAAGTCGCGGTCCCAGCAGGGTTCGCCGCAGATCTTCGCGCCCAGGCGCATGTAGGCCTTGAGCAGCGGCGGCATCTCGGCGATGACGTTGCCCGGCACATCCAGTTGCGGTAGCGGGTGCTTGGGCTCGGCGCGCAGGTGTTCGGTGCACAGGTAGCGCTCACGCAGGCGCTGCATGATGGCCTGGGCCTGGATGCCGCCGTCCTGCATGGAGATGCTGGCGCAGCCCATCAGATAGCGATAGCCACCTTCGTTGAGTACCTCGGCCAGCTCGCCCCAGAGCACGGCGATGGTGGCGCCGTTGCGGTAGGCGACATCGACGCAGGTGCGGCCGATTTCCAGTACCGGGCCTTCCAGTTTGGCCAGGCCGTGCAGGGCGAACTCCTCTTCGCTGTAGTAGCGACCAAGGCCCGCAGCGGCCTGGTGATCGAGCAGGCGAGTGGTGGCGACCAGTTCGCCGCTGTTGAGGTCACGCACGCCGATATGTCGGCAGTGGATGTCGTAGTCGTCCATGTCCAGACCCAGTTCGGCGCCATTGAGCTTGGCATCGAATTCCGCGCTGAATACGCGATAACGCAAGGCCTGAGCTTCACGCAGGGCGGCGGGGCCTTGCAGGCGTTCGGCCTGCAGACGGCGAGCAGTTTGAGTCATGCCAGATCCTCCGTGTGCCGGCTGAGTGCTTGCAGCCGGTCGATCTTGTTGGGCAAGCTCAGGCTAGGTAGCTGCAGTGTCACCACCGTGACGCTTTTCTTATGCTTATGTGACAGCGGCGCAAATGCTGCTGCGAGGAGCCTGTGCGATGCCCTGGTCGAGTCTGTTTCAGCCCGGTGAACGCCTGACTGCCGAGGCGGGCCTGGAAGACTGGTACGCCCGCTTGCTGGTGCGTCTGGGCGGCACGCCGCAACCTTTCGAGCTGGCGCTGTTGGGCGGCCTGCAGGCGGCTACGCCGGGGTTGGCGTTTCTCGCCGGCTATCAGGCGGCGTTGCGCGTGCTCTGGCCTGCAGCGCCCTGGACGGCCGGCGCCCTGTGCGTGACGGAGAACCGCAGCACTCGGCCGGCGGACATGAACACACGCATCGATGGCCTGCAGATCACCGGGCGCAAGGATTTCGTCACCGCCGCCGAATGCGCCGACTGGCTGCTGGTGGCGGCGCGCGAGGAAGGTGAGGGTGAAGCGCCGCGGCTGGCGCTCGGCGTGGTACGCCAGGGCGCGCCGGGCGTTTGTATCGAGCCGCTGCCGGCACTGCCGTTGATGCCGGATATCGGCCATGCGCGACTGCACCTGGAGCAGGCCCAGGGCGAGCGTCTGGCCGGCGACGGCTGGAGCGACTACGTCAAACCCTTCCGCACCCTGGAAGATGTGCACGTACTCACTGCTGTTGTCGCCTGGCAATTTGGTGTGGGGCGCGATTCTGGCTGGCCTGAAGCGCTGCTGTTGCGTCTGCAGGCGCTGCTGGCCGGCTGTGCCGAGGTCGCTCGGCAGGCGCCCGATGCGCCCACTACCCATCTGTTGCTGGCCGGGTTGTTCGCCACGCAGCAGGCGTTGGCGGGCGAGCTGGAGGCGGCCTTTGCCGCTGGCCCGGCGCAATGGGCCGAGCTGTGGCAGCGCGACAAGGGCTTGCTGCGCATCGCCGAGGCGGCGCGCAGCAAGCGCCTGGAGAACGCGCGGCGGATTGTCGCCGCCCGTTGATCCATATCAGTACTGGCTGGCGGTCGTACGCATAAGGTTGCCTCGCGAATCATCCAAGAGGTTTCCATGCGCCGCGAGCCCATCGTGCTGTTCGATAACGGCAGCCACCAATGCCTGATGTTCGATGACCTGGTCAGCGGCGAAGGCGTGCAATCCAACCAGTTCCTGATCACCGACAACGAGCAGTACCTGCTGCTCGATCCGGGCGGTGACCTGACCTACACGCCGCTGTCGCTGGAGCTGTCCAAGCACATCCCGGTGCAGGACCTGACCTACATCTTCGCTTCGCACCAGGACCCGGACATCATCGCCTCGCTGGACAAGTGGCTGCTGCACACCCGTGCGCGGGTGATCTGCTCCAAGCTATGGGCGCGTTTCCTGCCGCACCTGACCGCCAATTACCTGGTGCTGAGTCGTGGCATCAACACCTTCGATCGCATTATCGCGTTGCCGGATCGCGGCCAGAGCATTCCACTGGGCAAATGCTCGCTCAAGGCCGTGCCGGCGCATTTCCTGCACTCGGTGGGTAACTTCCAGGTGTATGACCCGGTGAGCAAGATCCTCTTCTCCGGTGACATGGGCGCCTCGATGGTCGATGACGCCACGCCGGTACGCGACTTCGTCAACCATGTGCCGAACATGGAGGGCTTCCACCGCCGCTACATGGCGGGCAACAAGGCGTGTCGCCTGTGGGCGGCGATGGTGCGGCAGATGGATGTGGCGATGATCGTGCCGCAGCACGGTCGGCCCTTCGTCGGCCCGGAAATGATCAGCGCCTTTCTCTACTGGATCGAGAACCTCGAATGCGGTCTCGACCTGATGGGGCCGGAGGATTACCAACTGCCCAGATAGCGGTAGGGTGCGCTGTGCGCACCGATACCACTTGGCAATCGGTGCGCACGGCGCACCCTACCCCTGCCTGAATGAAGGTGGGGGATGGCGTTTTCGTCACTTCAAGCCGTCACCATGGCCATGCTAGGGTGCGCCACGATTTCTGATCGAGGCCGCCCATGTCCACCTCCTTGCTTCGTCGACTGAGCCTGGCGCTCGGTTTCAGCCTGGCTGCCAGCACCGCCCTGGCGGAAAACTGGCCGCAACCCGACTGGCAGAGCCAGCCACGCGTCGAGAGCGCCGCGCTGGCCGAGCTCGAACATTACGCCTTCCCGGAACGCAATGACGCCGAACGCACGGGCGTGCGCACCGATGCGCTGCTGGTGATCCGCGACGGGCAGATCGTCTACGAGCGCTATGCCGAACCGACCACGGTGCAGACTGCGCATCTCTCCTGGTCGATGGCCAAGAGTCTGCTGGCCAGCACCTTGGGTGTGGCTTATGGCGAAGGGCGCTTCAGGCTCGACGCGCCCGCTGCGCAGTACTACCCGGCGATGGCCGAGCATCCGCAGATCAAGATCGGACACTTGCTCAACTGGGCCTCGGGTCTGGCCTGGGAAGAGGACTATGAATACGCGCCGCTGAAATCCTCGGTGGTGGCCATGCTCTACACCCGCGGTCGCGCCGACATGGCCGCCTTCACCGCCGCGCATGCCGCAGACGCCGCGCCAGGGACGCGCTTTCGTTATTCCAGCGGCGACAGCAACGTGCTGGCGGCCGCGTTGCGTGGCATGGTCGGCGAGCCAGCCTATGCCGACTATCCCTGGACGGCGCTGTTCGAGCCGCTGGGCATCACCCGTGCAGTGTGGGAGCGCGACGCCAGCGGCACGTTCATCGCTTCCTCCTACGCCTACATGACTGCGCGCGACCTGGCCCGTGTCGGTCTGCTGATGCAGCGAGGCGGCCGCTGGGGCGAACGCCAGTTGTTGCCGGCTGCCTGGGTCGATTTCGTATCCACGCCTTTCGCCAGCTATCAGCCGCAGTTGGCCAAGCCGGGCGATGCCGTCCCAGGCGGGCATTGGTGGCTCAATGCCGAACTGCCGGGCAGCGCGCGACCCTGGCCGGATGCACCGGCCGATACCATCGCTGCGCTCGGGCATTGGGGGCAGGGGCTGTACGTGATGCCCGAGGAAAAACTGGTGGTGGTGCGCTACGCCGATGACCGCGACGGCAGCTTCCAGCACAACGAACTGCTCAAACGCGTGCAGGCGGCTTTCGCCACGGAGGTGCAGCCATGATTCGTCGTCATCCGATTCTCAGCGTGGTGGCGCTGTTGGTGATTCTGCTGCTGGCCTGGGCCTGGCCGAATCGTGCGCATCTGGCGGCGTTCCCCGACATCATCGGCGCCTATACGGCCAAGGAGTACTGCTCCTGCCGCTACGTCAGTGGCAACCCGGCGGCCTATTGCGAAGGCTATGTGAAGCAGTATGTACCGATCAGCAGCCTGCTCGATGACGCGAGCGCCAAGCGCGTCACCGCCAGCGGCCTGGGTCGCACCCACAGCGCGGTCTGGCTGGGTGAGCGGCAGGGCTGTCAGCTACTGCCGAATGAGTAGGGCCTCTCCCCGGACTCCTCTCCACCAGGCGTGCCCCATGAATGGGAGAGGGAAGCCAAGCGCGTAGCCCGGATGAAGTCCGGGGCATGTTGGTGAGGTGCTCCCGGATTGCATCCGGGCTACGGGTGGAAGAGGCGCCGGGCTTTGCAAGGCGGGCCGTGGCGACTATCGTTGCCGCCTGGTCACGCCTTTTTCGAGTTCTCATGCGCCGTTCGCTTCTCGCCCTGTTGCTTGCCGCTGCCTTGCCCGTTCACGCCGACTGGTATCTGGACAACGAATCTTCGCGTCTTTCGTTCATCTCCACCCATTCCGGCAGCCAGTCGGAGGTGCATCGCTTTCTCACTCTGCACGGGCAGATCGCGGCCGATGGGCGCGCGCGCCTGCGCGTGGATCTTGATTCGCTGAGCACCGGTATCCCGCTGCGTGACGAGCGCCTGCGTGCCATGCTGTTCGACACCTCGCGTCTGCCCGAGGCGCGCATCACTGCCCAGGTCAACCTGCCGCAATTGACCGACCTGGCACCTGGCGCGCAGCTGGAGTTGCGGTTGCCTCTGCAACTGACCCTCAACGAGCGTACGCGCGAACTGGACAGCGAACTGCTGGTCACGCGCCTCGATGATCGCCGCTTCCAGGTGGTGACCCTGGCGCCGCTGGTGCTGCACGCCGAAGATTTCGCCCTGGCCAGTGGCATCGAGGCGCTGCGTAAAATCGCCGAACTGCCGGCCATCAGCCTGTCGGTGCCGGTGGGTGCCGTGCTGATCTTCACGGCGCGTTGAGCGTGCATGCGCGCGGCAGCATCTTTCCCTGGCGAGGCGGCAATCGCTTCGAATTGCTGCTGGACGGCCCGGTGTTTTTCCCGCGCATGCTGGCAGCCATCGAGGGCGCCCGGCAGCAGGTGGAAATCGAGCTCTATCTGATCGAAGACGGCCGCTGCAGCGAGCGTCTGGTCGACGCGCTGTGCCTTGCGGCTGAGCGCGGGGTGAGGGTGCGTGGTCTGTTCGATGCCTACGGTGCGGCAGGCCTGGGCATCGCGTTGCGTGAGCGCATGCAGGCCGCCGGTGTACAGCTGCGCTGGTACAACCCGGTGCGCTGGCGGCGGGGTATCCGCAATTTTCACCGCGATCACCGCAAGCTGCTGCTGGTGGACCAGCGCCTGGCCTACGTTGGCGGCACCGGCTCCACCGATGAATTCTGGTTGCCAGACGAGCCTCGAAGTCCCTGGCACGAAGTCATGGTGGAGATCGAAGGACCGCTGGTGGGCGACTGGCAACAGCTGTTCGAGCAACTTTGGCGCGCACGATTTTCCTGGCGCCCGAGTCATCAGCCGATACCGCTGAGCCTGCCCGAGTGCCCGCCGGTCGGGGTTGGTCTCGGGCGTGTCGCCTATGCCGACGCGGCACAGCATCGCGACATTCTGCTCTCACTGTTGCGCGCGCTGAAGGGCGCCAAGCAGCGCGTCTGGCTGGCCACGCCTTACTTCCTGCCGACCTGGAAAATCCGCCGTGCCCTGCGCCGCGCAGCCGCACGTGGGGTGGAAGTGCGCCTGCTGTTGGCCGGGCGCAACACCGATCACCCGCCGGTGCGTTTTGCCGGGCAGCGCTATTACCCGAAACTGCTCAGGGCTGGCGTGCGCATTTTCGAGTATCAGCCGCGTTTTCTGCACCTGAAGATGGTGCTGGTGGACGATTGGGTCAGCGTCGGCTCGTGCAACTTCGACCACTGGAACCTGCGCTTCAATCTCGACGCCAATGTCGAGGCGCTGGACCCGGATTTTACCCGAGCAGTGACGGCCAGCTTCATCGAGGATTTTGGCGTCAGCCGCGAAATCACCCTCGACGATTGGCACCAGCGCCCCTGGTGGCGTCGTGCGCAACAGCGCCTGTGGGGTTGGCTGGATCGGTTGGCGGTGAATGTGCTCGATCGCTGGCGCTGAACGCCTGAGCGATCCGCCCGGAGCCATGAGCTTCGCCGGAAGGCTCTATCTCAAGGTTTTCGGTCATATCCTGCAATGCATTGCCACCTTGGTGGTGGGGGCGGTTGCTATAGTCGATCGCTTCTTTACGCCTGCGTCTGGTCGTAGCAGGCGTTCAGCATTGAACCCCGATACAGGAATGCGCCCGTGAAGAAAACCCTGCTCCTCGCGACACTTTCCGCCAGCCTCCTTCCCCTCTCCGCGCTCCAGGCTTCGCCGCAGGCCGGGTATGGCCCTCAGCTGGAAGGTTTCGAGTATCCCCACCCGATCCAGCGCTTCGAATTCAGTTCGCAGCAGCAGGCTCTGTCGATGGGCTACATGGACGTGAAGCCAGCCGGCCAGGCCAATGGTCGTACGGCGGTGCTGCTGCATGGCAAGAATTTCTGCGGCGCGACCTGGGAGGCGACCATCAAGGCGCTGAGCGATGTCGGCTACCGCGTGATCGCGCCGGATCAGATCGGTTTCTGCAGTTCGAGCAAGCCACGTGGCTATCAGTTCAGCTTCGGCCAACTGGCCAGCAATACCGACGCGTTGCTCGAGTCGTTGGGTGTGGAGAAGGCCACGGTGATCGGCCATTCCATGGGTGGCATGTTGGCCGCGCGCTACGCCCTGAGTCATGCCTCGCGTGTCGAGAAGCTGGTGCTGGTCAACCCTATCGGTCTGGAGGACTGGCAGGCGGAGGGCGTGCCCTACGTGACGGTGGACCAGCTTTACCAGGGGGAGTTGAAGACCTCCTACGACGGCATCAAGAACTACCAACTGAAGTTCTACTACAACGGTGTGTGGAAGCCCGAGTACGACCGCTGGGTCGACATGCTCAATGGTATGTACAGCGGCCCGGGCAAGCAGATCGTCGCCTGGAACCAGGCCCAGACGGCAGAGATGCTGTTCACTCAGCCTGTGGTGCACGAGTTTGCCAACATCAAGGCGCCGACCCTGCTGCTGATCGGAGGCAAGGATCGCACCGCCCCAGGCGCCAATCGTGCGCCGGAAGAAGTCGCGCAGCGCCTTGGCAACTACCCGGAACTGGGTCGCAAGACTGCCGAGGCGATTCCCGAGGCAAAACTCGTGGAGTGGCCGGAGCTGGGCCATTCGCCGCAGGTCGAAGCGCCGGTGCTGTTCCACGAGGTCCTGTTGCGCGAACTGGCGGTCGGCAGCAACTGAGCGACCCGGCAGAGCCCGATTTCGGGCTCTGCCGATGGTGATCGGATTTAGGCGCTCCCGGCGGCCGTCGTTCCAGCCCTGTCTTGTCCGGGCTTCGCGCGCCCTGTTCGCGGCGGTGTGCCGCCCCTGCAGTTCAGCGCCGCAGCGCATTGGGCGGCACGGTCTGCCAATAACAATGAATAGTTCCCTACCTCTCTGATACCCCGTCATTCAGCACGCTGAGTGTCGCGGCCTGCGGCCCGCGCCAGGGCGCCATTCATCCTTTCGGGCGACAGATGAAATCCCTCCTTGGTGCGCTTATCCGGGATGTGGTCGCTGCGTAGGGTTCCCTGCAGTTGCACCCCACTTCAGGAGACCCGCATGACAAGAACAACAGGGCCCGGACTATTCCAGCCGCACACCTTGGCTTTGGCCGTCGCCGTCGGTTTCGTCGCACCGGCGCAGGCCGTCAACTTCAACATCGGTGAGATCGAAGGGCAGTTCGACAGCTCGCTGTCGGTCGGTGCCAGCTGGTCGATGCGCAGTCCGGATCGCGATCTGATCGGCCCCAACAACGGCGGCCAGGGCCAGGCGCAGACTGGCGATGATGGACGCCTGAACTTCAAGAAGGGCGAGACCTTCTCGAAGATCTTCAAGGGTATTCACGACCTCGAACTGAAGTACCGCGATACCGGCGTGTTCGTGCGCGGCAAGTACTGGTACGACTTCGAGCTCAAGGACGAAAGCCGCCTGTTCAAGGATATCGACGACAGCAATCGCAAGGAGGGCGCCCAGTCTTCGGGGGCGGAAATTCTCGATGCATTCCTCTACCACAACTACGCCATTGGCGATCTGCCGGGCACGGTGCGGATCGGCAAGCAGGTGGTGAGCTGGGGTGAGAGCACCTTCATCGGCAACAGCATCAATGCCATCAACCCGATCGACGTGGCCGCCTTCCGCCGCCCAGGCGCGGAGATCAAGGAAGGCCTGATCCCGGTGAACATGCTCTACCTGTCGCAGAGCCTGACCGATCAGTTGAGCATGGAAGCCTTCTACCAACTGGAGTGGGACCAGACCATCATCGACAACTGCGGGACCTTCTTCTCCACCGCCGATGTGGCCGCCGATGGCTGTGACAATGGCTATCACATCGGCTCGCCAGCCATTGCGCCGTTGCAGCCGGTTGCTGCTGCGTTCGGTCAGGGCTTCCGCGTCGACAGCGAAGGGGTGATCCTGCCGCGTGCCGGTGATCGCGATGCGCGCGACAGCGGCCAGTGGGGCCTGGCCCTGCGCTGGCTGGGTGACGAGACCGAGTACGGCGCGTACTTCATGAACTACCACAGCCGCACGCCCATCGTCAGCACGCAGAACGCCGGCCTGGCGACCCTGGCAGCGCTGCCGGGGATCATTGGCACCGCCAATGGCATCGTACCGGGCAGCGGCGCGGGGCTGGCGCAGAGCGTGATGCTCGGCAATGGTCGCTACTACCTCGAGTACCCGGAGGATATTCGCCTCTACGGCATGAGCTTCTCCACCACACTGCCCACCGGCACTGCCTGGGCGGGTGAGGTCAGCTACCGGCCGAACCTGCCGCTGCAGATCAACACCACCGACATGACCCTGAGCCTGCTCAACCCCATCGCCCCTGGCACTGCACCGGTCGCCGCCGGGCCTGGCCAGGACAACGTCGGTTACCGGCGCAAGGAAGTCACCCAGGTGCAGACCACCTTCACCCATTTCTTCGATCAGGTAATGGGCGCCGGGCGCTTCACCCTGGTCGGCGAGATCGGCATGGCCCATGTCGGTGGCCTGGAGAGCCGTGAAGACCTGCGCTACGGCCGCGATTCGCTGTTCGGTGCCTATGGCTTCCGTGGCGACACCCACGGCTTCGTCACCAGCACCTCCTGGGGCTACCGCGTGCGTGGCATCTGGGAGTACAGCAACGTGTTCGCCGGGGTGAACCTCAAGCCGAACGTCTCCTGGTCGCATGACGTCGACGGCTACGGCCCCAACGGCCTGTTCAATGAGGGTTCCAAGGCCGTGAGCATCGGTATAGACGCCGACTACCGCAATACCTACACCGCCAGCCTGTCGTACACCGACTTCTTCGGCGGTGATTACAACGTCGCGGTCGACCGCGACTTCCTGGCGCTCAGCTTCGGCGTGAGCTTCTAGGCCATCAGGATCAGTTGAGGAATGCAGATGAATACAACTCTGAAGATGCTCGGCGCACTGTCCCTGAGCCTGCTGGCCAGCGGTGTGCTGGCCGCGGTCAGCGAGCAGGAAGCAGCCAAGCTCGGTACCAGTCTGACCCCGTTGGGTGGTGAGATGGCCGGCAACACCGCCGGCACCATCCCCGCCTGGACGGGCGGCATGGCCAGCGATGCCGGTCAGGTCGATGCGCGCGGTTTTCTCAGTGACCCCTTCGCCGGCGAGCAGCCACTGTTCACCATCACCGCACAGAACCTGGAGCAGTACCGCGACCAATTGTCGGCCGGGCAACTGGCGATGTTCGCGCGCTACCCGGACAGCTATCGCATGCCGGTGTACCCGACGCACCGCAGCACAGCGGTGCCGGACGCGATCAATGCAGCAGCCAGGACCAGCGCGCTGAAGACCGGTCTGCGTGATGGTGGCAACGGTTTGACCGGCTTCACTGACAGCCGCTATTACGCCTTCCCGATTCCGCAGAACGGCCTGGAGGTGGTGTGGAACCACATCACCCGTTATCGCGGTGGCAACCTCAAGCGCAGCATCGTGCAGGCTTCGCCGCAGACCAATGGGGCCTACACCCTGGTGCATTTCGAGGACGAGGTGGCCTTCCCGGAGAACATCCCCGATGTCGATCCAGGCAAGGCGGAAAATGCTCTGTTGTTCTTCAAGCAACGGGTCACCGCACCCTCGCGTCTGGCCGGCAACGTGCTGCTGGTGCACGACTCGCTCGATCAGGTCGCCGAGCCGCGCATGGCCTGGCTGTACAACGCCGGCCAACGACGGGTACGGCGGGCGCCGCAGGTGGCGTACGACGGTCCGGGTACCGCCGCAGATGGCCTGCGTACCTCGGACAACTTCGACATGTTCAACGGGGCGCCGGATCGTTACGACTGGAAACTGGTGGGCAAGCGCGAGCTGTTCATCCCCTACAACAACTACCGCGTGGCCATGCCTCAGGTGAAGTACGAGGACATCCTCAAGGCAGGCCACGTCAATCAGGACCTGATCCGCTACGAGCTGCACCGGGTGTGGGAAGTAGAGGCGACGCTCAAGGCGGGCGAGCGCAACATCTACGCCAAGCGCCGCTTCTACGTGGACGAAGACTCCTGGCAGATCGCCCTGTCCGAGCACTACGACGGCCGCGGCCAGCTCTGGCGTGTCGGCGAGGCGATGTTGATGCAGCAGTATGCGCAGAAGGTGCCGGTCTACGCTTTCGAGGCGCTGTACGACATCATCGCCGGACGCTACATCGCCATCGGCATGGCCAACGAGGAGAAAACCTCGGTGCAGTACGGCACCCAGGCATCGGCCAAGGACTTCACCCCGGCCGCACTGCGTAACGCCGGCGTGCGCTGACCTGGCAGCAGCCCGAAGCAAGCCGGTGTCGCCCTGTGCGCCGCCGGCTTTTTTGTGCACGCCTCTCTTGTGAATCTCGCGCCATAAGCGACAAGGGGTGGTCCCACGCGGTAAGCGGGGTACCATCGCCTGGTGGTTCAACAATGACAAGCAGAGAGAACCGCTGCCATGCCTACCCTTGCCATCGCCCGTGCGAGTGCGCTGCAGGTGCAACCTGCCGATCTACCGCGTTTGCCGCCGTGTGTGGTTTCCCGCCCAGCCCTGCTGCAGCGTCTGCTGGCCAGCGAGTCGCGCCTGCGTTTGCTGTGCGCGCCTGCCGGTTCTGGCAAGAGCGTGCTGCTCGGTCAATGCGCGCGCCACACACCGGCTGCCGTCGAGCGCGTATGGCTCGATCTCGGAGGGCGCAGTCTGACACCGCAGCAGCTGTGCAAGCGACTGGCCGCAGCCATGCAGTTGCCGTTCGACGATGCCGGCGAAGCGGGGCTGATCGATCGGTTGCATGAGCATGCGGGGCGTTTGTGGATCTTTATCGACGACTACCCGCGACGGGCTGACGATGAGCTCGATGCCTGCCTCGACCGGTTGTTCGCTGCGGCGCCGCAGCAGGTCTCCTGGTGGGTCGCCAGTCGTCGCATACCGGCCTGGAACCTGCCACGTCTATTGCTGCAGGGCGATCTGCTGGAGCTTCAGGGTGAGGAGCTGGCGCTGGATGACGCGGCGCTGACCGAGCTGCTGACGGCGTTGCAAGTGAGCCTGGCTGATGACGTCCGGCAGGCCCTGCTCGAGCGCAGCGAAGGCTGGTTGGCGGCGATCCGTCTGCTGTTACTCGATGCCGACGAGGATGCGCTGCGCCAGCGTTTGCAGGAGGGCTGCCCGGTGCTGCGCGACTACGTGCAGCATGAGGTGCTGGCCGATCTGGACGAGGAGCTGCGCAGCGACCTGCATGCACTGGCCTTGCTGCCGCGTTTTTCCCTGCCGCTCTGCGAGCATCTGCTGGAGGGCCGTGGCAGTGAGCTGCTGGGCGAACTGCAACGGCGCCAGCTGTTCGTGCGCAGTCTCGACAGCAGCGGTACCTGGTTCCGTCTGTGGCAACCGCTGGCCGAGGTACTGCGTCGCCTGCCGGGCGCGCCGGTGCCGGCTTCCATCCATGTGCGTGCCTGTCAATGGTTCGCTCAGCACGGTGATATTCGCGAGGCCGTCGAACATGCTCTGCTGGCAGGGCAGATCGAGGTCGCGGTCAACTACCTGCAGCGCTTCAGCCAGGAGCAATTGCTGCAGGGGCACTCGGTCGCTCAGTTCCTGCAATGGCGCGAAGAGCTGCCGGCCTGGCTGTTCGCCAGTTCGCCACGGTTGATCGTGCTGCAGGCCTGGGCCCTGATCATCTGTGCACGTTTCGATGAAGCTGCCGACTGCATGCAGGCGCTGACGCATTTCATGCCGCAACCGAATGAGCGCCGCCAGCGCAAACTGGTCGCCCATTGGCAGGCATTGACGGGCGTGTTGGCGCGTCAGTGCGGGCGTCGCGATGCCCGGATGCACTGCGAGCAGGCCCTGCAGATGCTGGACGAGGGCAGCTGGTCGCAGAGCGTGCTCTGTTACCAGGCGCTGGCCCAGCAGCATATGGCCGAACATGCGTTGGACCAGGCCAAGCAGGCGCTGGATCAAGGGCTGCGTCTGGCACGGCTCAATGGCAGTCTGATTTTCGAGGCTTTGCTCAATACCGATCACTGCCTGCTGCTGCAGATGCGTGGTGAGGCCGGGCGCGCCGCGGAGCTCGCCGAACAGTCTTTGGCGCTGCTGCGCGAACGCTTCAACCATAGCCCGGTGGTCGCTCGCCTGCTGTTGGTACGGGCCAGCCTGCTGGCCCGCCAGGGCCTCGATGAGGCGGCGCAGCAGGCGTATAGCCTGGGGCTGCAGGAAGCCGAGCACTGCGAGGATGCCTACATCATTTCCGGCTACCTCGGCATGCTGGAGCTGGCGGAAAGCCGTGGCGATCTCGACGAAGCCCATCAGTGGTTGCTGCGGGCTGAGCGGGTGATGCAGTGGTCGCACGTGCCTGAAGTGCGTTACCGCTGTGTGCTGCAGTTGCAGGCAGGGCGACTGCTGCTGCGTCAGGGGCAGACCGGGCGCGCACGCGAGCTGTTCGCCCAGACCCTGCAGCAGTTGCAGCAGCGTCAGCAACTGGCGCCTTCCGAGTTCTACGATCTGTTGCCGCGCTTGCGTCGTTACCTGGCGCTGAGCGACCTGCTGCTTGGCCACCACGCTGCTGCTGAGCATGCACTGCGCCTGCTGCTGGATGAATGCCAGCTCGCCGGGCATCGCAGCCTGGCCTGCGAATGTCGGGTCAGCCTGGCCGAAGCGCTGCTCATGCAGGGGCAGCAGGAGCAGGCCGACGGCCTGTTGCAGCAGGCGCTTGGCGAAGCGCGACAGCTGCGTCTGCTGCGGCCGTTGCAGGAACTGCAACAGCGTCAGGCGCAGTGGCTGGAGCGCCTGTTGCCGAGTGAGGCTGGGCAGAGCCTGCACCAGCGCCTGTTCGAGCCGGCGCCGCGCCTGGATGAGCCGGCCAGTGCCGGTACTGCGCTGCTCAGCTCGCGGGAGCTGGCGGTGCTGCAGCTGATCGCGCAGGGGGGCTCCAATCAAGAAATCGCCGATCGCCTGTTCATCTCGCTGCACACGGTCAAGACCCATGCGCGGCGGATCAACGTCAAGCTCGGCGTGCAAAGACGCACCCAGGCCGTGGCGATGGCCAAGGCGCAGGGGCTGATGGGGGATTGAGTTCGGCCTGCTGCGCGTCGGCGCTGCTGCGTTAGAGGCAGGCTCACAATGCTCATGTACAAAAGTACAGTCGCCCGCGACTCCGACCGTTGCTCGCCTGCCTCTGCCTTGCATCGCTCTAGCTCGCGAGGCCTCACAGTGCGGTGATCGCGAGCGGGGATTCAACCGAGCAAATAGTCAGCTCGTAGGGTGGGCTTTAGCCCACCTGGGTTGGTCAGCGTGGGCCGAAGCGGATCACCGCCCGGCCCACCCTACAGACTGAAACCAACCCCGCTCGTAGGGTGGGCTTTAGCCCACCTGGGTTGGTCAGCGTGGGCCGAAGCGGATCACCCGCCCAGCCCACCCTGCAAGGCCTAGCTGCCTGGTCAGCCGAGGAAGTAGAACGCGCCGCAGATCACCACGCCCGAGTACAGCAGCATGATCAGGCAGTAGCCCATGATGTCGCGTGCGCCGAGGCCGACGATGCCGAGCAGCGGCAGTGCCCAGAACGGCTGGATCATGTTGGTCCAGGCGTCGCCCCAGGCAATCGCCATGGCGGTGACGGTCGGCGAGACGCCCAGTGCCTGAGCAGCCGGCAGCATGATCGGGCCCTGCACGGCCCACTGGCCACCGCCAGACGGTACGAAGACGTTGACCACACCAGCGCTGAGGAAGGCCAGCAGAGGGAAGGTGTCAGCCGAGGACCAGGAGATGAACGCTTCGGTGATCTGCCGGCCAAGGGAGATGCCGTCGGCGTTGGCGCCCATCATCATGCCCATGATCCCGGCGTAGAAGGGGAACAGCAGGACGATGCCACCAATGCCGCGCACGCTCTCGTCCACCGCGCGCATGTAGCGCTCCGGGGTGCCGTGCATCAGCAAGCCGCTGAACAGGAAGATGGCGATGACCACGTCCAGGCCGAGCACGAAGCCCTTGGTAGCGAAGTGGTTGAACAGGTAGATACCGGCCATGGCCACCAGTGCCAGACCAAGGATGCGGCTGTCGTCCAGGCGCTGTGCCGGGGTTTCACGAGCCGGCAGCTCTGCACGCGATTCCACCAGCTTGGCGGCATCGGCGACCTTGGCGCCCTGACGCGGGTGCATGGCGCGGTTGAGCAGTGGCAGGCCGATGAACAGCAGAGCCACGATGGTCAGGTTCAACGGGCTGAACAGGGTCTCGGTGATGCTCACCGGATCGGTCAGCACGCCTGCAGTGATACGTGCCAGGTCCGGGCCGCCGGTGGCCATGGACAGCGGAATCGAGCCGGCCAGGCCGCCGTGCCAGACCAGGAAGCCCGAATAGGCCGAGGCCACCAGCAGCGGGTAGTCGACGCCATCGACCTTACGCGCCAGGGCGCGGGCGAACACCGCGCCGATCACCAGACCGAAGCCCCAGTTGACCCAGCAGCCGACCAGCGCCACCAGGGTGACCATGATGATCGCTTGGCCGGGTGTGCGTGCCAGGCCGGCGAGGCGGTCGAGTTGGCGGTTGATGATCGGTGCGCTGGCCAGGGCGTGGCCAGTGACGAAGATCAGCGACATCTGCATGGCGAAGCCGAGCAGCGTCCAGAAACCACCGCTCCAGTGTTGCACCATGGCCGGTAGCGATTGGCCGGTGGAGAAGATACCAGCGAGCAGCACGCCCAGCGTGAGCAAGGCGGAGAAAACGAACGGTGAGGGCAGGTACTTCTGTACCAGGCTCACGCTCATGCGGGTGAGGGTGTTGAACATGGATGACGCCTCTTTCTTATGGTTGTGTAAGAACCTGTTCAAAGCCTGCTGCGCGTCGGGCCTGCAGCGTTAAAAACAGGCTCAGAATGCTCATTTACAACTCGTAAACTCCGCTTCTTCGCCTGTTTTTGCCTTGCATGCCTCTAGCTCGCGAGGCTTTGAACATATTCTGGGGCTTTACCAGGCATTCAGGGTTGGCTATGCCTGCGGTTTGCAGTGGATATGACAAAGCTCGGCCGAGGCCGAGCTGGTTGGTGTAGCCCGGATGCAATCCGGGAGGTCCATGTCAGGTTTCCCCGGATTGCATCCGGGCTACGGTGCTCTGGTTTCTCAAGCTGGCCTGCAGGGTGGATGTCGCTTCTTACATCCACCAAAGCGGTGGATCGGTGAAGCGCGATCCACCTTAGGGGTCAGCGCTCGATGGCCAGTGCCACACCCTGACCGCCACCAATACACAGCGTGGCCAGGCCTTTCTTGGCATCACGGCGGATCATCTCGTGCAGCAGGCTCACCAGCACGCGGCAGCCCGAGGCGCCGATGGGGTGGCCGAGGGCGATGGCGCCGCCGTTGACGTTGACTTTGTCTGCATCCCAGCCCAGTTCCTGGCCGACCGACAGCGCCTGGGCTGCGAAGGCTTCGTTGGCTTCGATCAGGTCCAGATCGGCCAGGCTCCAGCCGGCCTTGTCCAGGCAGCGGCGGGTGGCGGATACCGGGGCGATGCCCATGATCGCCGGGTCGACACCGGCGTTGGCATAGCCGGCAATCTTCGCCAGCACTGGCAGGCCCAACGACTGCGCCTTGGCCGCGCTCATCAGCAGCACGGCAGCGGCGCCATCGTTGAGGCTGGAGGCGTTGCCGGCGGTAACGCTGCCGTCTTTCTTGAATGCGGGTTTGAGCTTGGCCAGGGATTCGGCGGTGGTGCCGGCACGCGGCTGCTCGTCACGGGCGAAGGCGACGGGGTCGCCCTTGCGCTGCGGGATCAGCACTGGAGTGATCTCTGCATCGAAACGCCCAGCCTCGATGGCCGCCACGGCCTTCTGTTGCGAAGCGGCGGAGAAGGCGTCCTGGGCTTCACGGCTGATGCCGTATTTCTCCACCAGATTCTCGGCGGTGATGCCCATGTGGTAATCGTTGAAGGCGTCCCACAGGCCGTCGACGATCATGCTGTCGAGCATCTGCGCGTGACCCATGCGCAGGCCGGTGCGGGCTTTGGGCAGCACATAGGGCGACAGGCTCATGTTCTCCATGCCGCCAGCGATGATGACCTGGGCATCGCCACAGCGGATGGCCTGGGCGGCCAGGTGCAGGGCTTTCAGGCCCGAGCCGCAGACCTTGTTAAGGGTCATGGCTGGCACGGCAGGGGGCAGGCCGGCGCGGATGGCAGCCTGGCGCGCGGGGTTCTGGCCGGAGCCTGCGGTAAGTACCTGGCCGAGGATCACTTCATCGACCTGGGCGCCGTCGAGGCCGGTCTGTTCCAGCAGGCGCTTGATGACGATGGCGCCGAGCTCCGGCGCGGGAATATCGGCCAGGCTGCCCTGGAAGCTGCCGATGGCGGTGCGGGTGGCGGCAACGATGACGACGTCTTGCATGGGGAATCCTCTTGGCGCGGTAGGGCGGAAAAAGCCTCGCGGATGAATCCGCTCCTACAGTGTGTAGGACATAGCTTAAAAACGTTCCGTAGGCGCCGTGCGTGGTGGCGCCTACAGAACGGTAGACAACTTAGAAGCTCATTTCCGGCACGTGTTCGGGGACGATCAGTTTACCGGCGGTCTTGGCGACGATTTCCTCGATGCTCACCCCCGGCGCGCGCTCGCGCAGGATGAAGGCGTCGTTCTCGATTTCCAGGTAGGCCAGGTCGGTCAGCACCTTGCGGATGCAGCCGCAGCCGGTCAGCGGCAGGCTGCAGTGCTCCAGCAGCTTGGATTCGCCGTCTTTGGAGGCGTGGGTCATGGTGACGATGATGTTGTCGGCGCCGGCCACCAGGTCCATGGCGCCGCCCATGCCCTTGACCAGCTTGCCGGGGATCATCCACGAGGCGATGTTGCCGCGTACGTCCACTTCGAAAGCACCGAGCACGGTCAGGTCTACATGGCCGCCACGGATCATGGCGAAGGACTGGGCCGAGTCGAAGATCGCTGCGCCCTTGATCGCGGTGACGGTCTGCTTGCCGGCGTTGATCATGTCGGCGTCCACTTCGTCTTCAGTGGGGAAGGCGCCCATGCCGAGCAGGCCGTTTTCCGACTGCAGCATCACCTGCATGCCCTCGGGCACGTAGTTGGCCACCAGAGTCGGAATGCCGATACCGAGGTTGACGTAGAAGCCATCTTGCAATTCACGGGCGACGCGCTGAGCCATTTGTTCACGGGTTAATGCCATGGTCTTTCTCCTCAGGCGCGCAGCGTGCGTTTTTCGATGCGTTTCTCGAAGCTGCCGCAGATCAACCGGTCGACGTAGATGCCGGGCGTGTGAATCTGCGTCGGGTCGAGTTCACCGGGTTCGACGATCTCTTCCACTTCGACCACGGTGATGCGCCCGGCGGTGGCGACTACCGGATTGAAATTCTGCGCGGTGTGGCGGTAGACCACGTTGCCGAAATGGTCGGCCTTCCAGCCTTTGACGATGGCGAAATCGCCGGTGATGGCGGGTTCGAGGATGTAGTGGCGGCCGTTGATCTCGCGCGCCTCCTTGCCTTCGGCGACCGGGGTACCGTAGCCAGTGGCGGTGAAGAATGCGGGGATGCCGGCTCCTCCGGCGCGCAGCTTCTCGGCCAGGGTACCTTGCGGAGTGAGTTCGACTTCCAGCTCGCCGGAGAGCAGTTGCTGCTCGAACAGGGCGTTCTCGCCGACATAGGAGGCAATCATCTTGCGGATCTGCCGGTCTTCCAGCAGCACGCCGAGGCCGAAACCGTCGACGCCGCAGTTGTTGGACACCACGGTAAGGTCGCGCACGCCACGGCGACGGATTTCTGCGATCAGGTTCTCGGGGATGCCGCACAGGCCGAAACCGCCGGCCAGCACGGTCATGCCGTCCTGCAGACCGTCCAGGGCTTCTTCATAGCTGCCGACGCGTTTGTCGAGTCCGCTCATTTGAGGCTGCCTCTTGTTGTTGTGGGGCAGGAGCACTGCCAGGCTGTGGTCAAGCTTCTGCGCTGTGGGCTTATTTGTTAAGTTTGTTTTTCCTCTTGATTGATCAGGTAAATAAATCAATGACCGTCAAGCAGCTACGTGCCTTTCTCGCTGTGGCGCAGAGCCTGAGCTTCGCCCAGGCCTGCGAGCGCCTGCACCTGTCACAGCCGGCACTGAGCCTGGCGATCAAGAACCTGGAGCAATCGCTCGGTGGCCAGTTGCTGGTGCGCACCACCCGCAGTGTGGCGCTGACGCCCGAGGGCGAGACGTTGTTACCTATTGCCGTGCGCCTGCTGGCCGACTGGGACAACGCCGAGGATTTATTGCACCAGCACTTCACCCTGCAGATGGGCAAGGTGGCGGTGGCCGCTATGCCGTCTTTCGCCGGCAACCGCCTGCCAGCGGCGCTGCGCGCGTTTCGCGATGCTTACCCACGGGTCAACGTGGCGGTGCATGATGTGATCAACGAACAGGTGATGGAGATGGTGCGCGATGGCCGCGTGGAACTGGGCATCGCCTTCGAGCCGGCAACCCTCGATGGTCTGCAGTTCACGCCGCTGTACGACGACCGTTTCGTTGCCCTGGTGCCAGCTGATAGCAAGCTGGCCGGGCAATCAGCATTGACTTGGTCGCAGTTGCTGGAGCAGCCCTTCATCACCCTGCAACGCCCCTCGGCGGTGCGCCTGCTGCTGGAAGACAGCGTGATCTCCAGCCATGGCAAGCTGCCGGTGGCGTTCGAGAGTCATCAGTTGGTCACGGTCGGACGTATGGTCGCCGAAGGCCTCGGCGTCAGCGCCGTGCCGCAACTGTGCCAGCTGCAGATGGAAGAGCTGGGCGCGCGCTGCCTGCCGCTGAGTGAGCCGCAGGTGTCACGTCGCGTCGGGCTGCTGCACCAGGCCGGGCATCAGCTGTCCAGCGCGGCGCAGGCGTTGAGTGAGGTGCTGCTGCATCAGGCAGGGCGGTAGGGCGGGTGAACCCCGCCCTGGAGCGCTAGAGCTGAGCCAGGTCTTCCGGGATATCGATATCCTGCAGTACGCCGGGCTCATCCAGCTCGACGATGCGCACGGCCTCAGGGTGTTGCTGCAACACCGGCTTGGCGCCGGCATCGCCGCTCAGCGCCGCGAGCTGCGGCCAGAAATCGCGGCCGAACAGCACCGGGTGGCCGCGTGTGCCCTGGTAGGTGGGCAGCACGATTTTGTCTGCACTGGCGTAGGCGAGCAGAGTTTCCAGACTGTCGCGACGAATCAGCGGCATATCGGCGAGAAAGATCGCCACGGCCATTGCGCTCGATTCGACCAGTAGCCTCTCGGCCCCTGCTGCCAGGCTGTGGCCCATGCCCTGGGCCGTTAGCGGATGCTGGACGAGTTTGATACTGGCGGGTAATCCCAGCGCCGTGATGGATTCGTCCGGGCGCAGCACCAGCCAGACTTCTTCGAGCATCGAACAGGGCAGCTCCAGGCTGGCGGCCAGCAGTGAGCGCCCGTCGCCGAGTTGGAGGCGGCGTTTGTCGGCGCCGAAGCGGCGGCTGTAGCCAGCGGCGAGCATCAGCGCTGCTACGCCTTGGGCTGGGCACTCGCTGGCCATGCTCAGCCGGCCAGACCCGCTGCTTTGGCGCGGGCAGCGTGGAGCTTCTTGTAGCTGTCGATCAGGCGCAGGTGCTTATCCAGCCCTTCCAGTTTCATGCTGGTCGGCGTCAGGCCATGGAAGCGCACGCTGCCGTCCACCGAGCCGATCACCGCGTCCATGCGCTCGCTGCCGAACATGCGCCGCAGGTTGTGCTCGAAGTTGGCCAGCTCCAACTCATCGTCCAGCTGGATCTCCAGCACCGCATTGACCGCCTGGTAGAACAGGCCGCGCTCGACGGTGTTGTCGTTGTACTGCAGGAAGGCCTCGACCAGCTCCTTGGCATCGTCGTATTTCTTCAGCGCCAGGTTGATCAACAGCTTCAGCTCGAGGATGGTCAGCTGGCCCCAGACCGTGTTGTCGTCGAACTCGACGCCGATCAGTGTGGTGATATCGGTGTAGTCGTCGACCTCGGTGTTGCTCAGGTTGCGCAGCAGCGACTTGAGCTCGCGGTCGCTCAGGGCGTGCAGGTTGAGGATGTCCTTGCGAAACAGCAGCGCCTTGTTGGTGTTGTCCCAGATCAGGTCCTCGACCGGATAGATCTCCGAGTAGCCCGGCACCAGGATGCGGCAGGCGTTCGCGCCGAGGTCGTCGTAGGTGGCCACGTAGACTTCCTTGCCCAGGTCTTCGAGGATGCCAAACAGGGTGGCGGCTTCCTGTTCGTTGGAATCTGCCCCTTCGCCGGAGAAGTCCCACTCGACGAACTCGAAGTCGGGCGTGGCGCCGAAGAAGCGCCAGGACACCACGCCGCTGGAGTCGATGAAGTGCTCGACGAAGTTGTTCGGCTCGGTCAGCGCCAGGCTGTCGAAGGTCGGCTGCGGCAGGTCGTTGAGGCCCTCGAAGCTACGGCCCTGGAGCAGCTCGGTGAGGCTGCGCTCCAGCGCCACTTCCAGGCTCGGATGGGCGCCGAAGGAGGCGAACACGCCGCCGGTGCGCGGGTTCATCAGGGTCACGCACATCACCGGGAATTCGCCGCCGAGCGACGCATCCTTGACCAGCACCGGGAAGCCCTGTTTTTCCAGCCCCTGGATGCCGGCGACGATGCCCGGATACTTGGCCAGGACGTCTGGCGGCACGTCCGGCAGGCACAGCTCGCCTTCGAGGATTTCGCGCTTGACCGCCCGTTCGAAGATTTCCGACAGGCACTGCACCTGGGCTTCGGCGAGGGTGTTGCCGGCGCTCATGCCGTTGGACAGGTAGAGGTTTTCGATCAGGTTGGACGGAAAGTACACCGTCTCGCCATCGCTCTGGCGCACGAAGGGTAGCGAGCAGATGCCGCGTACAGTGTTGCCTGAGTTGGTGTCGTACAGGTGCGAGCCGCGCAGTTCGCCATCCGGGTTGTAGATGGCCAGGCAATGCTCATCGAGGATTTCCTCGGGCAGCGCATCCTTCGGGCCTGGCTTGAACCAGCGCTCGTTGGGGTAGTGGACGAACTCGGCGTTGGCGATGTCCTCGCCCCAGAATTGGTCGTTGTAGAAGAAGTTGCAGTTTAGCCGCTCGATGAACTCGCCCAGCGCCGACGCCAGCGCGCTTTCCTTGGTCGCGCCCTTGCCGTTGGTGAAGCACAGGTTCGACTGCGCATCGCGGATATGCAGCGACCAGACGTTGGGCACGATGTTGCGCCAGGAGGCGATCTCGATCTTCATGCCCAGGTCGGCGAGGATGCCCGACATGTTGGCGATGGTCTGCTCCAGCGGCAGATCCTTGCCCGGAATGTAGGTAGTGGTAGCTCCCACCGGCATCAGCAGCGCCTGGGCATCGGCGTCGAGGTTTTCCACCTCCTCGATGATGAACTCGGGGCCCTGCTGCACCACCTTCTTCACGGTGCAGCGGTCGATGGAGCGCAGGATGCCCAGACGATCCTTCTCGGAGATATCGGCGGGCAGCTCAACCTGGATCTTGAAGATCTGCGCGTAGCGGTTCTCCGGGTCGACGATATTGTTCTGCGACAGGCGAATGTTCTCGGTGGGAATGTCGCGGGTCTGGCAGTACAGCTTGACGAAGTAGGCCGCGCACAGCGCCGAGGAGGCCAGGAAATAGTCGAACGGCCCCGGCGCCGAGCCATCGCCCTTGTAGCGGATCGGCTGATCGGCGATCACCGTGAAGTCGTCGAACTTGGCTTCGAGGCGCAGGTTGTCGAGAAAGTTGACCTTGATTTCCATGGGGCAGTACCAGCGAGCGAAACAAAATGGCCGCCATTATCCGGGTTTTCGGCGGCCTGTCTTGCTTGGCTGCTGGCGATCGAGGCGCGCCGGACCGGCGGCGAGCGCAATGCCGGCCCGAGCGACGGCTCAGCTGTCGAGTTCGGCGGTGTTGCTGGTTCCGATGGAGGTGTAGCTCGGCCATTGCCGCAGCAGGGTTTCGACGAACTGTTCCGCTGCCGGTGACAGCGAAGAGCCGCGGCGGCGAACCAGGCCCAGGGTGCGGCTGATCACCGGGTCGACCAGCGGCCGGCTGACCAGAATCGGATGGTCCTCGGCTGGCATCGCCAGGCTGGGCAGGGCGGCGATGCCCAGGCCGGCCTCGACCATGCCCAGCGATGTCGAAAGATGCTGCACCTCGTAGAACCAACTCGGGCGCCAGTCGAGATGGGCCAGGCCGTGATCGAGCAGCACGCGGTTGCCACTGAGGCGTCCGACGCCGATCAGGCGGTAATCGCTCAGCTCGCGCCAGGCCACTTCCGGCTGCTTGGCCAGGGGATGATCGCGTCGGCAGGCGAGCACGAAAGGCTCGTTGACCAGCGGGGTGAAGTCGATTTCCGCGCTTTGTCCGCTCTGCATGTTGATGCCGAAATCCGCCTCGCCGCGTATCACCGCTTCCAGCCCTTCATGGGCGCTGAGGTCGAGGATACGGATGCGGATCTTCGGGTACTGCAGGTTGAAGGCGCGGATCACCGTCGGCAGGAAGTAGAAGGCTGCCGTCGGGATGCAGGCGAGGGTGACCTGGCCGGACTGGCGCTCGGCCAGCTCGCGGATGCCCAGGATCGAACGCTCGAAGTCGTCCAGCAGACGCTGCGCCTTGGGCAGAAAATCCCGCCCCACGGCGGTCAGGCTGACGCGGCGCGTCGTGCGGTCCAGCAACTGGGTGCCGAGGCTTTCTTCCAGCTTCTGCATGCGACGGGTCAGTGCCGGCTGGGACAGGTGAATGGCGTTGGCGGCCTCGTGAAAGTTGCCGAACTCGGCGATTTTCACGAAAGCGCGGATATCTTGCAGTTCGTAATTCATGCGCTTGGGTTATCAGTCTGGCGTATTTTTGTTTGAAGGTTAGCAATGAACCCTAGTCTTTCGGCTCAGCAGTGGCAAGCGGGGAAACACGCACGTGCATTAATGCGTTTAATGGAATAAATATCGAAATATATGCATTTTACAGAATAAATATCCGCTCCTCATAATCGACGCAAAGCAACAATCACTAGTTTTATTGCGTTGGAGGCATCATGCGGACGGTACCTTGTGTACTCATGCGAGGCGGTACTTCGAAGGGGCCGGTCTTTCTGGCCAATCACCTGCCCACGGACCCGCAGCAGCGCGACGAGGTATTGCTCAGCCTGATGGGCTCTGGCCACGAGCTGGAAATCGACGGTATCGGTGGTGGCAGCCCGCAGACCAGCAAGGTGGCGATCGTCAGCCGCTCGCCGCACCCGGATGCCGATGTCGACTACCTGTTCGTGCAGGTCATGGTCACCCAGCGCCGCGTCGACACTGCGCCCAACTGCGGCAACATGCTTTGTGCCATCGGTCCTTTCGCCATCGAGCACGGCCTGGTCAATGCCGGCTCGCCGATGACCCGGGTGCGCATCCGCAATCTCAACACCAACACCTTCGTCGATTCCGACGTGATGACCCCGGGCGGCCGCGTGCGTTATGACGGCGACACCGCCATCGACGGCGTGCCCGGTACCGCCGCGCCGATCAAGCTGACTTTCCTCAATGCCGCTGGTGGCAAGACCGGCCGTCTGCTGCCCACCGGCCGCGTGCGTGACGCGTTCGATGGCATCGAGGTGACCTGCATCGACATGGCCATGCCGATGGTGCTGATGCATGCCGAGGCACTGGGCAAGACCGGCTATGAGTCGCCTGCCGAACTGGATGCCGACAGTGCGTTTCTCCAGCGTCTGGAGCGCATTCGCCTGCAGGCCGGCCTGGCCATGGGCCTCGGCGACGTGTCGCAGATGGTCATCCCCAAGCCGGTGCTGCTGGCACCTGCACGTCACGGCGGCACGCTGAGCGTGCGCTATTTCATGCCGCACAACTGCCACCGCTCGGTCGCGGCCACCGGGGCCATCGGCCTGGCCACGGCCTGTGCGCTGCCCGGCAGCGTCGCTCAGGACATCGCGCCCATCGAAGGCGAGGCGCTGGTACGCCTGGAACACCCGGGCGGGCAGATCGAGGTTTCCCTGCAGCCTGCCGCCGACGGCAACCCCGAGCACCTGCGCGCCTCGCTGGTACGCACGGCCCGTCGCCTGTTCTCGGGTGAGGTGTACATCCCCAGCCTGCGGCGCACCGGCACCTGATTTCGCCTCACTACAACCACACCCGTAGGGCCAACCACAATGACAAGAAAAAAATCCCTCAGTTGCTCCGTCGTCGGCATGACGGTCATGGCGCTGCCTGCAGTCAGTGTCCATGCCGCCGGTTTCATCGAGGACAGCAAGGCCAGCCTGGAGCTGCGCAACTTCTACCTCAACCGCGACTTTCGCGAGAATGCCGGGCAGAACAAACGTGAAGAATGGGCGCAGGGCTTCATCCTCAACCTGGAGTCCGGATACACCCAGGGCACCGTGGGTTTCGGTATCGATGCCATCGGCATGCTAGGGGTCAAGCTCGACTCCTCGCCTGATCGCAGCGGCACCGACCTGCTGCCGCGTGACAGTCGCAACCGTGCCGAGGACGACCACAGCAAGCTCGGCGTGACCGGCAAGGTGCGTTTCGCCGAAAGCCAGCTGCGCGTGGGCACCTTGCTGCCAAAGATGCCCTACCTGCAGTACAGCAATTCGCGTCTGCTGCCACAGGTGTTCGAGGGTTGGCAGGTGCAGAGCAAGGATCTCGAGCGCGCCACCTTCACCCTGGGCGAGATCGACCGTGTGGTGCAGCGCAATGTCTCCGGCTCCGACAAGCTGGCGCTGAACAACAAGAATGGCCGCTTCGGTCGCAGCCCCGAGAGCGACGAGCTGCGCTTCGCCGGGGTCGATTACGCGATCAACCCGCAGTTGCTCGCCAGCTATCACTACGCCGAACTGAGCGATGTCTATCGCCAGCATTTTCTCGGCGTGCAGCACAACCTGGCGCTGGGGCCTGGCAAGCTGAAAAGCGACCTGCGCTATTTCAACAACAGCGAAGCGGGGCAGGAGCGGGTTGGCAAGATCGACAACCAGGCCGTCAACGCGATGTTCACCTATAGCGTCGCGGGGCATTCTCTGGGGCTCGGCTACCAGAAAATGCTCGGCGATGATGCCTTTACCTATGTCAACGGTGCCACGCCTTACCTGACCAACTTCCTGCAGATCAATGATTTCGCCGGCCCGGACCAGCGTTCCTGGCAGCTGCGCTATGACTTCGACTTCGCCCGTGTAGGCGTGCAGGGACTGACCTTCATGACCCGCTATGTACGCGGTGACCAGGTCGACCTGGCGGTAGGCGAGGGGCGCGAGTGGGAGCGTAATACCGATATCGCCTACGCCTTCGGCGATGGCCCGCTGAAGAATCTCAAAGTGACCTGGAGAAACGCGACTTACCGTTCGAGCTTCGTTCGTGACCTGGACGAGAATCGTCTGATCCTGAGCTATATCGTGCCGCTCTGGTAACGCATCGGCCTACATACAAGACCAATAAGAGGAACCCATCATGATCACCTGCACTATTCGCCGCATTCTGCCGCTGTCTTTCGCCGTATTGCTTGCCAGTGGCTCGGCACTGGCTGGTGAACCTTCCCGTCCGGAGTGCATTGCTCCAAGCAAGCCAGGCGGCGGCTTCGACCTGACCTGCAAGTTGGCCCAGGCCGGGTTCAAGGACGAAGGCCTGCTCAAGGCACCGATGCGCGTGACCTACATGCCTGGCGGCATCGGCGCCGTGGCCTACAACTCCATCGCCGCCAACCGCCGGGCAGAATCCGGCACCCTGGTGGCCTTCTCCGGCGCTTCGCTGCTGAACCTGGCTTTGGGTAAATACGGTCGTTTCGACGAGACCGCAGTGAAGTGGCTGGCCACCGTCGGCAACGATTACGGCACCCTGGCAGTACGTGACGACTCGCCTTACAAGAACCTCGACGATGTGGTGCAGGCGCTGAAGAAAGACCCGAAAAGCATCGTGGTCGGCGGCGGTGGCAGTGTCGGCGGTCAGGGCTGGGTGAAGATCGCCCTGCTGGCCCGCGCGGCAGGTGTCGATCCGCGCGAGCTGCGTTACGCCGCGTTTGAGGGCGGCGCCGAGCACTACATGGCGCTGATGGGCGGCCACGTGGACCTGGTCACTGGCAGCGCAAGCGAGATCCGCGCGCAGCAGGGCAACAAGATCCGCACCCTGGCGATCTTCAGTGAAGAGCGTCTGGGTGGCGATCTGGCCTCGATTCCCACCGCCCGCGAGCAGGGTTACGAGATCCAGTGGCCACTGATTCGCGGCTACTTCCTCGGCCCAGACGTGAAAGAGCAAGACGTGGCCTGGTGGCAGGAGCGCTTCGCCAAGCTTGCGGCCTCCAGCGACTTCCAGGCCTACCTGGCCGACCGCGATGTACTGCCTTACTACGTGACCGGGCCGGAGCTGGATGCGCTGGTCAAGAGTCAGGTTGCTGAGTACCGCAAGCTCGGTCGCGAATTCGGCCTGGTCGAGTAATCGAGTTCCCATGCGCCGTCCCTGACGGCGCAGCGTTCTGGAGCGCATCCACATGCATGACCGTATCTTTGCGGGGGTGACCCTGCTGCTTTGCTGCATCCTGGGATTTTTCGCCTGGGGCTACAGCGCCCCGTTTGCCTACGAGCCGGTCGGGCCCAAGGCCTTCCCGCTGCTGCTGTTACTGCTGATCGCCTTTGCCTGCCTGCAACTGCTGCTCAAGCCGGCCGGTGAGGTGCAGGGCGAAGAGCCACCCTTGAACCGCCAAGTGATGATCAAGGCGCTGGTCTTTCTCGGCCTGATGATTGGCTATGCGGTGCTGTTCGAATCGCTCGGTTTCATCCCCGCCAGCGTGCTGTTCGGCATCGGCATGGCGCGTCTGTATGGCGGTAGCTGGCTGCACAGCCTGATCAGTGGTGTGGTGTTGGCAATCGGCCTCTACCTGCTGTTCGACAGAGCCCTCGCCGTACCCCTGCCGCTTGGCATCCTTTCGACCCTGGAGAGCTGAACCCATGGATACTCTCGGTTATCTCGGCCATGGCTTCGGCGTGGCGCTGAGCCCCTACAACCTGCTTACTGCCCTGTGCGGGACCCTGATCGGCACGGTCGTCGGTCTGCTGCCCGGGCTGGGTCCGATCAACGGCGTGGCCCTGCTGATTCCGGTCGCCTTCGCCTTGGGGCTGCCACCGGAAACCGCGCTGATCCTGCTTGCTGCGGTGTACCTGGGTTGCGAATACGGCGGCCGTATTTCCTCGATCCTGCTGAACATTCCGGGTGAGGCCTCTGCGGTGATGACCACCCTCGATGGTTATCCGCTCGCGCGTCAGGGCCAAGCCGGTGTCGCACTGTCCCTGTCGGCCTGGAGCTCGTTCATCGGCGGCCTGATCGCCACCGCTGGTGTCGTCCTGTTCGCGCCGCTGCTGGCCAAGTGGGCGGTTGCGTTCGGCCCCGCTGAATATTTCGTGCTGATGGTGTTCGCCATCACCTGCCTGGCCGGGATGGCCGGCAACAAACCCTTGAAAACCGCTGTCGCGGCGCTGATCGGTCTGCTGCTTTCTTGCGTAGGCATCGACGCCAACAGCGGCGTCTACCGCTTCACCTTCGGCAGCCTGGGCCTGGCCGATGGCATCCAGTTCGTGGTGCTGGTGCTGGGGCTGTTCTCGGTCAGTGAGCTGTTGGTACTGCTCGAACGTACCCATCATGGCCAGAAGGCGATCAAAGCCAGCGGGCGCATGCTGTTCAGCATGAAGGAGGGTGGCTTCGTGTTTGCCACCAACCTGCGCAGCGGCGTGGTCGGCTTCGTGCTCGGCGTGCTACCGGGTGCCGGGGCGACGCTGGCCAGCGCTGTTTCCTACATGAGCGAAAAGCGCATGGCGGTGAAGGACAATAAATTCGGCAACGGTGACCTGCGCGGTCTGGCCGCACCGGAAACCGCCAACAGCGCGGCTGCCTGCGGCTCCATGGTGCCGATGCTGACCCTGGGCGTGCCGGGCTCGGGCACCACGGCGGTGATGCTCGGCGCCCTGACGCTGTACAACATCACGCCGGGACCGCTGTTGTTCCAGAACCAGCCGGACATCGTCTGGGGCCTGATCGCCTCGCTGTTCGTCGCCAACATCATGCTGATCATCATGAACGTGCCGATGATCAAGGTCTTCACCAAGGTGCTGGCCGTGCCTTACTGGGCATTGGTACCGGCGGTGGCGATCATCACTGCGATCGGTGTGTACGCGGTGCACGCGACCACCTTCGACCTGTACCTGATGATCGCCATCGGCCTCTTCGGTTACGTCATGCGCAAGCTGGACTTCCCGCTGTCGGCGATCCTGCTCGGTTTCATCCTCGGCGGGATGATGGAGCAGAACCTGCGTCGTGCGCTTTCCCTGTCCAGCGGTGATCTCGGTATCCTGTACGCCAGCCCGATCACCTGGGTGGTCTGGGGCCTGGTGGCGGTGATGATCGTGCTGCCATTCTGGCGCGCCTGGCGTGCGCGTCGTCAGCAGGGCCGCGCCGCCAGCGTGGCCTGATTCGGAGGGTTGGCATGCGTATCGTGATACCGGATGACTATCAGCGGGTCGTTCAACAGCTCGATTGTTTCCGCTTGTTGGAGGGCTTCGATGTCCGCCTGTATCACGACGCCGTGAGCGATCCGCAGGTGCTGGCCGAGCGCTTCGCCGATGCCGAGGCGCTGGTGCTGACCCGCGAGCGCACGCGTATCGATGCCGCGCTGCTGGCACGCTTGCCGAACTTGAAGCTGATCAGCCAGACCGGGCGAGCCGGCCCGCATCTGGATCTGGAGGCTTGCCGCGAGCGCGGCGTGACCGTAGCCGAGGGCACCGGCTCGCCGACCGCAGCGGCCGAGCTGACCTGGGCGCTGATCCTCAATGCCCGGCGGCAGTTGCGCGAGGCCATCAACGGTTTGTATGACGGACACTGGCAGGTCAACCTGGGCCAGCGTCTGTATGGCCAGACGCTGGGCATCTGGGGTTACGGCAAGATCGGCCAGCGTCTGGCGCGTTATGCACGAGCCTTCGACATGCGTGTCCTGGTGTGGGGCAGCGAGGCTTCGCGCCAGGCCGCCATCGCCGATGGCTACGAGGCCGCGCCGACGCGCGAAGCCTTCTTCGAGCAGGCCGACGTGCTCAGCCTGCACCTGCGCCTGGTGCCCGCCACCCGGCATTGCGTAGGCGCTGCCGACCTGGCGCGAATGAAACCTGACGCGTTGCTGGTCAATACCAGCCGCGCCGAGCTGGTCGCCCCCGGGGCGCTACTCGACGCGCTGGACCTTGGCCGTCCTGGTCAGGCGGCGCTGGATGTTTTCGAGCAGGAGCCGATCCTGCAGGCCGATCATCCGCTGCTGACTCATCCGCGCATTCTCTGTACGCCTCATCTGGGCTATGTCGAAAAGCACAGCTACGAAGCCTACTTCGGCGAGGCCTTTGCCAACGTCAGGGCGTTTGCGCAAGGATGACGCCCTGAGCATCGCGGCAAGGATTCTCGAGGCAGAGTCCGAATCCTCCTCGGCGTTCTTTCACCAGCGCTAGCTCTCAGTGCTCAGCATCCAGCGCTGGCCGCTCTATCGCATCAGCTCAACGCATCGATCTGCAGCGTTTCTGCAGCGTGCTATTGAGCGAATCACCGAGTTGGATGCAGGCCTCTGCCAGGTATTTCGGTAGGATCGCACCTGGGTTCAGAAATGGAGATAGGGATGCACTCGTCCGAGCGGCTGAAGGGGATCGATGTCTTTGTGGCTGTCGCTGATTCTGGCAGTTTCAGTGCTGCTGCCGAACGCCTCAATCTCACCGGCTCCGCCGTCAGCAAGAGCGTGGCACGGCTGGAGGAGCGGTTGGGCGCGCGGCTGTTCAATCGCACCACCCGCTCGCTGGCGCTCACCGACGCCGGAGTCCTGTTCTACAGAACCTGCACATCGGTTCTGTCCGAGCTGGAAGAGGTCGAGCATGCGCTCGTCAGCGAGGAACACGAGCTCCATGGCAAGGTCCGCATAGACCTGCCGGCCTCCTACGGTCGCCTCCATGTGCTGCCGCTGATCATGGATTTTGTCCGTCTGCACCCCATGCTTCAGCCGCATATCTCGTTCACCGATCGGTTCATCGATCCTGTTTACGAGAACATCGATATCGTCGTTCGCATCGGTGGCCCGGATACCTGGCCGGCCAATCTGGGGCATGAGTATTTCGGTGCGCAGCGCCTGATCTTCTGCGCTTCACCGGACTACGTGAGGCGCTTCGGCTGTCCAGAAAGACAGGATGATCTGGATAACCACCAGTGCATCGGTTACGTGCAGAGCGATGGCTTGGTTGGTCCCTGGTTCTTCAGGGGCGCGCGGCCGGGAGAGATGGAGCGCCGAACCATGCAGACGCGAATTGCAGTGGGTGACGGTGAAGGGGAGGTGGCAGCGGTGCTTGCAGGTCACGGTATCGGGCAGTTACCGACCTGGCTTACGCAGCGCCATATTGAACAGGGCACGCTCGTCGAGGTGCTGCCAGACCTGGCTACGGATGGTTTGCCCATGCATTTGATCTGGCTGAAAAATCGCGAAAACGTCGCCAAGGTCAGAGCCCTTCTGGACTACCTGCGCCTTCGGCTTACGCCTTATGGAACGAGAGTCTCGACAGATACGGCGGAGCACTGATCACGCCGAATCATGCTCCGCATTGATCGGAACCGACGCTTTCAGGTCGCAGGTGCCTGCTCCTGCCGGGACGCCAGCTTGTGTACCAGGGGCACCAGCATCAGAGCCATGACGGCGATAGCCGCAGCCGCATAGCCAAGATAATCGACCCCCAGATTGGCAATGGTCATGCCGCCGACAATAGCGCCAATACCGATGCCGGCATTCGCCGCCGATACGTTGGTGGTGCCCGCCAGTGCCTTGGAGTGGGAGACCGAACTCATGACGCGGACCTGGCTGACCGGATAAAGAGCGGTATTTGCAATGCCCCACAGGCCCAGCGCAGCGCAGAAAATCAGGCCCACATGAGCGAACGGAACAATCGCAGTCATGCCAATCGCCAGCAGAAGCAAAAAGAGCACGCTGGCCTTGATCGGGGATATATCAATCGCCTTGCCGCCAATCCAGTTGCCGACCAGGCCGACTGCGCCGAATGCCATCAACCACCATCCGATATTTTCCGGACGCACGCCCGCCACGCGCTCCAGGATGTCGGCCAGGTAGGTGTAGGCGGTGAACATGGCGCTGAACACGACGATGGAAAGCAGCACATTCGAAAGGAAATAGGGTTCCTTGAAAATCTTTGCTTGCTGCAGAAAATTCACCTTGGCAGTGCGGGCAACGGCAGGCATGAACGCCAGAACTGCCAGTGCCATGATCATCGATAAGCCGGCGAGCGACCAGAATGCGCCCCTCCAGCCGAGCGCATTCGACACCAGAGTGCCCAGCGGAATGCCGAGCAGCATCGCGGCAGAGATACCCAGGTAAACATTCGCGATCGCCTGGCCCGCTTTTTCGGGACCGACCAGTTGCCCTGCGGTTTCACTGGCGGTACCCCAGAAAACGGGCAACGCCAGTGCAGGCACCAGGCGCGCGACGGCGAGAAGCCAAAAGCTGTCCGATACCGCCGCAAGCGCGTTCGATGCGGCGAAAATCAGCAAAATGGCCACGAACAGCTTCTTCCGATCAAGATGAGACAGCATTGCTGTCAGCGGTGGGCCGAAAATCATCACTGTGAAGGCAAAAAGAGTCACCAGTTGGCCTGCCATGGAGATGGAAATATCCAGGTCTCGGGCAAGAGAAGGCAGGAGGCCGACGATCAGAAATTCAGTGGTGACGATGAGAAAAGCGGAAAATGCCAGGATGGCGACGCTAAGGCCGGCGCCTCGTTGCGAGCCGACAGAGTGAGAGGCTGATTCATGAACAGGCATGGGCGGAGCTCCGATAAGAACGGCCCTGAGTCTATTGATTATTTATTTTCTTATTTTTGGTATTTATTCATTTTATTAATGAATAAATTTCGTTAATTGGTAGTGGCAACTGAGCGCTGGTCAGTCCGCCCATCCGCCTACCGAAAGGCCAGTCCGTCCACGCCCTTAAACACAGCTTCGCCAGCCCCTTCATCCACAACGGCGGCAACATCCTCACCTTGCAGGACATCCTGGGTTACTCCAGCCTGGTCATGACCAGGCGCCGGAGCATCTGACCGAGGCGGTGAGGCTGAATCCTGGCGCGGTGATATCTGCCTGGTTTGGCGTGGAACCCTGTTCGGATTCGGGCAAGATTTCTTCCACGACTCAACCCTTGGCGAGCCAATTCAGTCTAGCTTTAGCCTCGTCAGACCTGCGGCAGCGGTCAGGTCGTCCATCGAGCTGTCCGCATAGCCGTTCGCCGCGAAAGCCTCGCGCGCCGCTTTGATCAGTTTGTTGCGCGTTTCCACAATCATCGCTGCACGCTTATGCGCCATCGAAATTCGTCCTCAAGCAATTTGCGTGCGATGCGTATGAGTCAATTGGCATGCGCCGCGTACGTTGTATTCTGATTCGCATACGTGTTGTATGCAGTTGCATTGGGGCTGCTTTCATCCATGCAGGCGCAGGTACCTGCAGACAAAACAGGAGATGGCGCCATGGACGAGCAGCGTCACCATCAAATCTTCGCTTCTATCAGATACCAGGCCAATGCCACTGATGCTGTGGCGGGTGAGAAAGGGCAGGGCGGCGAGGGCATGTCGCGTGCCATGTTCGCAGCTATAGGCTATCAATGGCCGATGCTCCCGGACCTGCTGCGCCTGGTATTGTGCTCGATGACGCGCTTACCGGTAGTGCTGCACCGGGCGAGATGGCCCGTTCAGCAGGCCCGGCGTTCGTAGATGTCGGTTCTGGCCTGCACCTCCTGCCGCGCCCCCCGTGCTATCGGGCTTGCTCTGTTCCCCAGGCGACTATCCTGAGCGATTTGATAGTAGAGGTAAGCGCCGGCGAGCTGAGCGCAGCCTTTGGATTCAATGTCCGATGAACGGTTGACTCGCGTATTGACATATCGGCAAATCTCGATATTATGAGCCCCATGGAACTGATAAATGTATTTAAAGCCCTCTCGAATCCAACCCGCCTTGAAGTCCTCAAGGGGTTGAAGGATCCGGTGAAGAACTTTCCTCCCCAAGATGAAGGGGACGTTCATACCGTGGGGGTCTGCGTAAGCAGTATTCAGGAAGGTGTTGGTCTGTCGCAGTCGACGGTGTCGGATTACCTTGCGACGCTGCAACGAGTCGGCCTGGTAGAAGTTCGTCGTATCGGGCAGTGGACCTACTACAAGCGCAATGAAGCCAACATCCGTGCTCTGGCTGAGCTCATAGGCAAAGAGCTGTAATTTTTTAACCTAATGTATCGATAATTCTCGATATCCCTTTTTGTCGAAGCGAGGATTCACGATGGAGAGACCTTAGGCAAGACCGTGCATTTTTTTAATCACATATATCGAAAATTCCCTATATCCCTTTTTCCAGAAACGAGGATCCAAAAATGAAAGCGCAAACTTTTTTGAAGAACTTACTTACAGCTGTAATTCTGGCCCATGTAGCTTCATCTGCATTCGCTGTAACTCCGTCTAACCCGCAGCCGTTGCAAAGTGCTACGACCGTTCAGCAAGCAACCACCGACCATCAGAATGTTTCGGAAAATGGTTTCGACCGCACGCCTCTCGGCGAACGTATTGCTGAAGACGGTTTCGACCGTACGCCTCTTGGCGAGCGCATTGCTGAAGATGGTTTCGACCGCACGCCTCTGGGCGAGCGTATTGCTGAAGACGGTTTCGACCGCACGCCTCTGGGCGAGCGTATTGCTGAAGACGGTTTCGACCGTACGCCTCTGGGCCAACGCATTGCTGCAGACGGTTTCGACCGCACGCCTCTGGGTGAGCGCATTGCTGCAGACGGTTTCGACCGCACGCCTCTTGGTGAGCGCATTGCTGCAGACGGTTTCGACCGCACGCCTCTCGGCGAGCGCATTGCTGCAGACGGTTTCGACCGCACGCCTCTCGGCGAGCGCATTGCTGAAGGTGGTTTCAGCCGCACGCCTCTCGGCAAACGCATTGCTTGAAGATGGTTTCGACCGCACGCCAATTGGGCAACTACTGGCGGTCATCGACAGTGAGCACACCGGGCATCGTTAATGCCCAACGTGAACGAGCACGTTTACGTGTCAATATATCGAAAATTCCCTATATCCCTTTTTCCAGAAGCGAGGAACCACAATGAAAGCGCAAGTACTCAAATCCTTTGGCGGCCCGAACGCGTTCGAACTGAGCGAAGTGGCCAAACCCGCACCGCAGGCAGGACAAGTACTGGTGCGGGTTCACGCAACCTCCATCAACCCGCTGGATTACCAGGTACGTCGTGGCGACTACGTTGATTACGTCCCTCTCCCCGCCATTACNGTGTTGTCAATCGGTTTCTTTCTTTTAATCGAAAATACTAATCGACCAGGCAAACAAAAAGGCCACTCGTTAGAGTGGCCTTTCCGGAAGGTGGTTGCGGGAGCAGGATTTGAACCTACGACCTTCGGGTTATGAGCCCGACGAGCTACCAGACTGCTCCATCCCGCGGTGGCCATTCTACCGGCAGAGAGCCTTACGTCAACTGTTATCTTCAAGAAACTGTTTTCAACTCAGATGGTTAGCCTCAAACAACTGTTAGACTTCAGCGAGTTCGACCAGACCTGGCAAGGCTTTCGAGGGTGTTGTGCGCAAGATAATTCACGTTGACTGCGACTGCTTTTACGCCGCCATCGAGATGCGTGACGACCCGAGTCTGGCCGGTCGTCCGCTGGCTGTTGGCGGTTCGGCGGACCGTCGCGGGGTAATCGCCACCTGCAACTACGAGGCGCGTGCCTATGGTGTGCGTTCGGCGATGTCGTCGCGGCATGCGCTGAAACTGTGCCCGGATCTTCTGATCGTCAAACCGCGCTTCGAGGTCTACCGCTCGGTCTCTCGTGACATTCACGGCATTTTTCGTCAGTTCACCGACCTGATCGAGCCGCTGTCGTTGGACGAGGCCTATCTGGATGTCAGCGACTCGCCGCATTTCGCCGGCAGCGCCACGCGCATCGCCCAGGAAATTCGCCGTCGTGTGGCGCAGGAGCTGCACATCACCGTGTCGGCTGGCGTCGCGCCGAACAAGTTCCTGGCCAAGATCGCCAGCGACTGGCGTAAACCCAACGGGCTGTTCGTGATTACCCCGGATCAGGTCGATGATTTCGTGGCTGATTTGCCGGTGAACAAGCTGCATGGCGTCGGCAAGGTCACAGCTGACAAGCTGACGCGCCTGGGCATTCGCACCTGTCTGGATCTGCGGGACTGGAACAAGCTGACGCTGGTGCGCGAGTTCGGCAGTTTCGGTGAGCGCCTGTGGCGCCTGGCCCACGGCATCGACGAACGTGCCGTGCAGGTGGACAGCCGCCGCCAGTCACTGAGCGTGGAGAACACCTACGATCAGGATCTGCCGGATCTGCAGAGCTGTCTGGAGAAACTGCCGGCGCTGCTCGAGGAGATGAACGGCCGCCTGCAGCGTCTGGACGCCAGCTATCGACCGGACAAGCCTTTCGTCAAAGTGAAGTTTCATGATTTCACCCAGACCACTCTGGAGCAGGCGGGTGCCAGTCGGGATCTGGAAAGCTATCGGCTATTGCTGAGCAACGCTTTCGCCCGCGGCGACAAGCCGGTGCGCCTGCTCGGGGTGGGCGTCAGGCTGCATGATCTGCGCGGGCGGCAGGAGCAGCTGGAGCTGTTTGCGTAGCCCGGATGAAATCCGGGAGCTCTTTGCGCGCTATCTGTTGATGCTCCGCTCTGACCTTTATAGGAGTGACCGAGCGGCACACTGCTTCAGGCGCGAATTTCGCGGATAAATCCGCTCCTACAACCCTGTGCAACAGCCAACTCGATCATGGCTTTCGGGCAACCGCCCCGGATTGCATCCGGGCTACGCCGTCATTGCGGCCAGAGACGAATAGGCTTGCCGCTGGCCGGCCACAACTGCAACTGGCCGATTTCGTTGAAGTCCCAGCGCTGCACTTCAGTCAAGGCCGCGAGGAAGCGCTGCTCCTGCTCCATCAACGAGGGTGCGCACATTTTGCGGGTGCTGCCCGGGGTTTCGAAGCGGACGGCGTCATCTTTCAGCGTGTAGCCGGCGAACCAGTGGTTGCAGCCAGCATGCCCGTGAGCGCGACCGTCAGCGGCAAAGGTGACGGTCAGGTGGCTGCGGTCGATCAGTGGGCGTTCGCCGATCCATTCCACCTGGTAGCTGCGTTCGGTTTCCAGCTGCGGGGCGTCGCTGGCGCAGCCGACCAGTGTGGCGGTGAGAAGGGCGAGGGGCAGGGCGCGGTACATGGTGTCAGGCCTCCTGGCAGGTGCGGCATAGATGACGGCCAGCGTCGTTGCGCCAGCCCAGTTCGGCGATGCGGGCCTCGGCGGCCGGAGCATGTGCGGCCTTGCCGAGCGCGGCATCGACGGCGAATTCGAAATCCAGCTGCTTGCCGCAGCTGTCGCAGTTCACTTGCCAGTTGTGAATGGCCAGCTCCTTGAACTGCGGGCCCTTGCACACCGCCAGCCATTGACCGGGCGGGTTGATCAGGTGACGAACCTTCTCCACGTCAAGGCGCATGTGCAGGTCGCGGCTGCCCTTGAGGGTGACCAGCAGCACGTCGTTGGCCTTGATCGAGCCACCGTTACCGGTGACCTGGTAGCGACCCGGTGCCAGTGCGCGGCACTCGGTGAGGGTGTGTTGCGGGTTGAGCAGGGAATAACGGAAATCGTGTTCGGCCATGGGTCCTCCAGATCAGCCGGCATGCTATCACGCGCCGGCCTTGACCTCATTGCTCGGCTGGCCGGCGAGCCAGGCGGCGATGTTGTCCAGGGTGGTGCGGGCGATGGCGTCGAGCGCTTCGTGGGTGAGAAAGGCCTGGTGCGCGGTGACGATGACGTTGGGAAAGCTCAGCAGGCGGGCCAGGGTGTCGTCCTGCAAGGGCAGGTCGGAGTGATCCTCGAAAAACAGTTCCGACTCCTCCTCGTAGACGTCCAGGCCCAGGTAGCCGAGCTGGCCGCTTTTCAGCGCCTTGATCAGTGCCGGTGCGTCGACCAGCGCGCCGCGGCCGGTGTTGATCAGCATCGCGCCACGTTTCATCTGAGCCAGACGTGCAGCATCTATCAAGTGGTAGCTGTCGTCAGTCAGCGGGCAGTGCAGGCTGAGGATGTCGCTGCTGGCGATCACTTCTTCGAGAGCTGCCTGGCGTGCGCCGAGCTCACCGAGCCCGGTCAGCGGGAACGGATCGTGGATCAGCACCTGGCAACCGAAGCCGTGCATGATGCGGGCGAATACCTGGCCGATCTTGCCGCCGCCAACCACGCCGACGGTCTTGCCATGCAAGTCGAAGCCGGTCAGACCATGCAGGGAAAAATCACCCTCGCGGGTGCGGTTGAACGCGCGGTGGATGCGCCTGTTCAGCGCCAGTACCAGGGCCACGGCGTGTTCGGCCACGGCATGCGGCGAATAGGCCGGTACGCGCACCACTGGCAGACCGAGGCGCTGCGCGGCTGTCAGGTCGACATGGTTGTAACCGGCCGAGCGCAAGGCGATCAGGCGCGTGCCACCAGCGGCCAATTGCTCCAGTACCGGCGCCGACAGGTCGTCGTTGATGAAGGCGCAGACCACTTCGCTGTCCTTGGCCAGTGCCACGCTGTCGCGGGTCAGGCGCGACTCATGAAACTGCAGGTGCCATTCGGGCGAGCCGTTGGCTGCCAGGAAGGACTCGCGGTCGTAGGTTTTGCTGCTGAACAGGCAGATACGCATGGCGGCTCCTCAGGCGCTTTGTGCCGCCGCTTCGGTCAAGCGCGCGATTGCTGCGTCCAGTTCGTCCAGAGCGCGCTGGGCCTCGGGATCATCCTGTTTGAGCAGCGTCTCGCTGCGTTGGCAGGCCATGCGCAGTTGCGGCACGCCGCAGTAGCGCGTAGCGCCGTGCAAGCGATGAACTCGTTCGATCAGTGTGGTGCGCTCGCCGGCGTCGCGTGCCTGGCGGATGGCCTGGCGGTCACCGGGCAGGCCGGCCAGCAGCATACTCAGCATGTCCGCCGCCAGATCGGCTTTGCCTGCTGCCAGGCGCAGGCCTTCTTCCGCGTCGAGCACCTTGGGCTGCGGTTGCGGCGCAGCAACCGGTGCGACACTGAGATTGGGCTGGTTGCGCAGGCTCAGCCCCGTCCACTTGAGCACCACCTGGGCCAGTTGGCGTTCGTTGATCGGCTTGGTCAGGTAGTCGTCCATGCCACTCTGCAGCAGGGCGCGTTTCTCGTTGGCGAGGGCGTGAGCGGTGAGGGCGATGATCGGTGTGGCACTGCGACCCTGTTCGCTTTCCCACTGACGAATCGCTTCGGTGGCTTCGCGACCATCCATGCCGGGCATCTGCACGTCCATGAACACCAGGTCGAAGCTGTCGCGCTGTATCGCTTCTATGGCCGCGTAGCCGCTGTCCACGGCGGTAACCTGAGCACCGAGGTCATCGAGCAGGGTTTGCACCAGCAGCAGGTTGGCCGGGTTGTCGTCGGCGCAGAGGATTTGCGGGCGACGCGTGTTGCTGATGGTGACCGACTCGCTGGCCGGGCGTTGCGGGCTGACCAGTTCCACCAGCGCCTTGTACAGTTTGCGTGTGCAGGGTGGCTTGGCCTGCAGTTGGGCGTAGGCATCGGGCATCGAGTCGTGAAACAGCCCCAGTTCGGTGGTCGGGCACAGCACCAGGGCCTTGCAGCCGAGCCGGTCGAGCTCCTGGATACGTTGGCCGAGGGTGTCAGGCGGTAGCTGGCTGGCGGTGATGCCAAGAACAGCCAGGCTCAGCGGTTTTTCGTGATTCTGCTGCTGGTTCACTGCATCGAAGAGTTGGCCGGGGTCGGCGAAGCTTTCCACCTCCAGGCCGCAGTCTTCGAGTTGATGGGTCAGCGCCTGGCGCGCCAGCTCGTGGCTTTCCAGCACGGCCACGCGGCGGCCCTGGAAGACGGCACGTGGCAGGTCTTCGGCGTCGTCGCGGGCCTTGGGCAGGGTCAGGGTGACCCAGAATTCGGAGCCTTCGCCCGGCGTGCTGTCGACGCCGATCTCGCCGCCCATCTGCTCGATCAGGCGCTTGGAGATAACCAGGCCGAGGCCGGTGCCGCCGGCCTGGCGGCTGAGTGAGTTATCGGCCTGGCTGAAGGCCTGGAACAGCGCGCGCAGGTCCTCATCCGACAGGCCGATGCCGGTATCCATTACGCTGATGCGCAACTGCGCGCTATCGGGACTTTCGTCCTCGACCATGGCGCGCATGACGATGGTGCCTTCGCGGGTGAACTTGATCGCATTGCTGACCAGGTTGGTCAGGACCTGCTTCAGGCGCAACGGATCACCGCGCAGGGCCAGCGGGGTGTCGCGGTAGATCAGGCTGACCAGTTCCAGCTCTTTCTCGTGGGCAGCCGGTGCGAGGATGGTCAGGGTGTCCTGCAGCAGGTCGCGCAGGTTGAAGGGAATGGATTCGAGCATCAGCTTGCCGGCTTCGATCTTGGAGAAGTCGAGCACCTCGTTGATGATGCCAAGCAGGCTGTCGGCGGACTTTTCGATGGTCGACAGGTAATCCTGCTGGCGCGGGCTGAGCTCGCTCTTCTGCAGCAGGTTGGTGAAGCCCAGGATGCCGTTGAGCGGCGTGCGGATCTCGTGGCTCATGTTGGCCAGGAACTCGGACTTGATGCGGCTGGCTTCCAGGGCCTCCTTGCGCGCGAAGTCCAGCTCGATGTTCTGGATCTCGATGGTCTCGAGGTTCTGCCGTACGTCCTCGGTGGCCTGCTCGATGCTGTGCTGGAGTTCTTCCTGTGCGTTCTGCAGGGCTTCGGCCATGCGGTTGATACCGGCGGCCAGCTCGTCCATCTCATGACTGCCCAGTGGAGGGAGACGGGTTTCCAGGTGGCCGTCCTTGAGCTGGGCGACACCGGCCTTGATCTGGCGCAGTGGCTCGTTGATGCTGCGGCCCATGCGCAGGGCGAGCAGGGCGGTGACGGCCAGGCCGCCGGCGATCAGCAGCAGGCTGGCGAACAGGCTGCGGTAGCCGCTGAGCAAGGTGCCCTGATGCGAAAGCTCCAGTTCGACCCAGCCGAGCAGTTCCAGCTTCCGCCCTTCATCCTGGTCGTCGCTAAGCGCCAGGTGCTGGTCGTAGACCGGTAGCAGAAAACGCGTGGCGTCCTGGCCGCTGAGCAGGCTGATGCCCGCCTGGTCGCTGGGTGATGGGTTGAGCATGCTGGGGCCGGCGTGTGCCAGTGACGTGCGCTCGGGGCTGAGAAAACCCACCGCGCGCACATCAGGGTGCTCCAGTGCCTGCTGAGCGATGCGCTCGAGTTTTTTCAGGGCGTTCTGTTCCAGCGCGGGGGCCGCCAGGGGCGCCAGGTGTTCGGTCAGCATCTCACCGCGCTGCAGCAATTGCGTCTGCAAACCGGACAGCTGCACCCAGGTGAAATAGCCACCCAGCACCAGAGCCAGCAGGCTGGTGGGGAACAGGGTGAGCAGCAGCACACGGCCTTTGATGCCTAGATCCTTGAACACGACGTTCCTCCTGAGTGACGTTCCGGCAGTGTAGCGATTCAGCGCGGCGGAATCTGTAGGTGAGCGATTGTCGTTTAGTAGGTAGAATTGTTCTCATTCTGCCTCGTCGGTTTCTCTCCATGAATGCCAGCTCCGTTTCTCCAACCCGAATCCTCGCTGTCGAGGACGACCCGCTGCTTGCCAGTCACCTGCAATCTCACCTGATGGCCCGTGGTTTCGACGTGACCCTCAGCCATGACGGCAGCGATGGGTTGCGCTTGGCTGAGAACGAGGATTTCGATCTGATCCTGATGGATATCCTGCTGCCCGGCACCAATGGCCTGGTGGCGCTGCAGCAATTGCGTCAGCGCCGCAGCGTGCCGGTTCTGCTGATGTCTGCGTTGGGCGATGAGCAGAACCGCATCGCCGGTTTCAGTCAGGGCGCCGACGACTATCTGCCCAAGCCCTTCAGTCTCGGCGAACTGAGCGTTCGCGTGGATGCGATCCTGCGGCGTGTCGCCTATGAGCGCCGCGAGCCGCAGTCGAGTGCAGAGGGCAACGGTTTGCAGTTCGACGAGGGACGCAGCGATGTGGCCTTCCGTGGTGACTGGGTCGGCCTGACGCCCAGCGAATACCGGGTGCTGGAGCTGCTCTGGCGACACAAGGACGAGGCCTTGAGCAAGCCCTTCCTTTATCAGCAGGCGCTGCGCCGTGCTTACGCCCAGCACGACCGTAGCCTGGACATGCACGTCAGCCATATCCGTCGTAAATTGCAGGCCGTCGGCTACGAGGCGACGCGTGTCGATACCGTCTGGGGCAAGGGCTACATCCTGACGCAGGCCGGGGCATGAACCTGCCGGGGCGACATTCGCTGCTCTGGCGGCTGGCCGGAGCGCTTGCACTGTTTTGCCTGTTGCTGGTCAGTCTGCATGTGGATGTCGGCCGCGTGCTGATCGATGCGACGTCCTATTTGCCCGAGTCCACCCGGCAGACGCTCAAAGACTACGCCCGGGAGGCGGAAACAGCGTGGCGCGAGGAGGGTGCAGCAGGCGTCGATGCCTTCGTGCAGCGGCTGCAGGAGCGTGAGCAGGTCTGGGCCGTGGTGGTCGATCAGCACAAGGACTCGCTGTCCTCGCAAACCTTGACGGCCGAACAGGCGCAACGCCTCGATTTCGTGCGCAGGCTGGAGTTCCCGGTAGGGCGGCCAGGCGGCACGCCGACCTTTTACATTCCTTTCAGCGACGGCAATGCCCGGCTGGTCATGGAGTTGCCGCAGCGGTTGAACCCGCGCAAGTACAACGAGCTATGGGAGTTGCTGCTGCAGCGCGTGCTGCCGGCCGTGCTGGCTGTGATCGTGGCCGTTCTGCTGTATCGCCTGCTGATCGCTCCGCTGGCGATCCTCAGGCGTCAGGCCGCGGCACTCAGTGCAGGCGACCTGTCTGCTCGGCTCGGGCCGCAGGTGACGCAGCGCAAGGATGAGCTGGGAGAGCTGGCACGAACCTTCGACCATATGGCCGAGCGCCTGCAGGGCACCGTGGCGTTCCAGCGCCAGCTGCTGCGCGACCTGTCCCATGAACTGCGCACGCCGCTGGCCCGCTTGCGTGTGGCGGGGGAGAGCGAGCAGGACATCGAGGCCCTGCGTCAACGCCTGGCGCGTGAAGTCGAGGAAATGGAAAAACTGGTCGGCGATGCCTTGGAGCTGGTCTGGCTGGACACCGAACGGCCCAGCTTGCCGCTGGAAGAGGTGGACATCGTCAGGCTCTGGGATGTGTTGCGTGAGAACGCCGGCTTCGAGACCGGCTGGCCCATCGAGCGCATGCCCTGCGAGCTGCCGGCCGATTGCCGGGTGCTGGGCAACCTCAACGGCCTGGCGCAGGCGCTGGAGAACATCCTGCGCAATGCCATTCGCCACTCGCCTGAAGGCGCAGTGGTGCGCCTGGCCGGACAGCTCGATGGTGGGCAATGGCTGTTGTGGATCGAGGACCAGGGGGCCGGTGTCGCCGAGAGCGAGCTTGAGACCATCTTCCGTCCTTTCACCCGCCTTAGTGCGGCTCGTCCGGGGGGGGACGGCTTCGGCCTGGGGCTGGCCATTGCGCGCAGCATGATCGCGACTCAGGGCGGGCACCTGTGGGCGGAGAATGCCAGGCCCGGTCTGAGGCTGAAGCTGCGGCTGCAAAGTGTATAGTTCGTAAATTAGATTTACTCTCAAATGTAAATTCTTACTATTTGCGTCTGACCCGACAGGGCCGGCAAGTAGTAGCGCTTCTTTTTCTTCCTAGTGCTCGCTCTCGATGGCGTGTTGTCCATCCGAGGCTTTGCCACGGCCCTTTCTAGTTGTCTCGGCCATCACATGCCGGCTGCTCGCGCTGATCACGGCGGAGCCTGCCGCCGATGTTCCGAGATGGGTCAGCCAGCGAAGCCTAAGTCCGGGGGAGTGCAGGGTTCGAGTTCCTGTGCAGGACGGCCGCTGGAAACAAGCCGACAACTCGATTTACCTTGATCACTGGGAGCAATCCACATGTCACTCAACCAGCGACGTCTCGCTGCATCGTCTCGGCCTCTATTCAACAAAACCCTGCTGGCTGTCACGCTGGCCTCGCTGGCCTGTTCGGCGGGTGCCGACGAGAAGGCCGAGCAACTGGAGCTTGGGGCGGTAGTGGTCACCGCCACAGGGTTCGAGCAAAGCGTCAAGGATGCTCCCGCCGCCATCACGGTCATCTCCGCAGAAGAACTGAAGAAACGCTCCTATACCGATATCACCGACGCGCTGAAGAACGTGGCCGGGGTGCAGATTGCCGGTGGCGGTGTGGAACGCTCGATCCAGATCCGTGGCATGACCTCGGGCTATACGCTGTTTCTGATCGATGGGCGGCCGATGCAGGGCAACGATTCCTTCGGCCTCAACGGTACGCAGAACGGTACGCCGATCAATTTCCTGCCACCCCTCGAGGCGATCGAGCGCATCGAAGTCATTCGTGGCCCAGCTTCGTCCTTGTATGGCTCCGATGCCATGGGCGGGGTGATCAACATCATCACCAAGAAGATCCGCAACGAGTTCGCCGGTAGCATCACCACCGAGTACAGCCTGGCCGATAGCGCCAACAAGGTGAACGAGGACGGTTATCAGACCAGTGCCTATCTGAATGCGCCGCTGATCGAGGATGTGCTGGCCCTGCAGGTCAATGGTTCCTTCCTGCACCAGGACGAAAGCCATTTCCTCGGCAGTGACGACAGCGCTGCCTCCGATCCCAGGTACAGAAGAAGCAACCTGGGCGGCAAGCTGGGCTGGAACATCGACGAGCAGAACCTGGTCACCTTCAACTACAACGAGGCGCTGCAACGCCGTTGGGCCAATCCGGGCAAGAGCATCGACGTGGCCGACGAGCCGAGCTACAACGAGTCGATCCTCAAGACCTACGCCATTACCCATGAAGGGCGTTACGACAACCTGCTGCTGGACACCTACGTCAACTACGACACCTCGGAGAACCCGACCCGTGTCAACGCCAATACCGGCAATGGCATCGAGTACAACGTGCTGACGGCCAACACCCAGGCGACCTATTTCCTCGGCTCCCATGCACTGACAGGTGGCCTGACCCACAAGTACGAAGAGCTCAAGGACGGTGCCAGCAGCGGCCTGCGTCCGCCGGTCGTTCCGGTTGCCGATGCCGTAGTGGAGATGGAGCGCTACCAGAACTCGATCTTCCTGGAAGACAACTGGAGCCTGACCGACGACCTGTCGCTGACCTTGAGTGCCCGCTACGACGACAACGAGGCGTTCGGCAGCGAAGTCAGTCCCAAGGTCTATGCCGTCTATCACCTGACCGAGAACTTCACCCTCAAGGGCGGCGTGACCTCCGGTTACAAGGCGCCCAGCCTGCGCCAGGCCGCAACCGATTTTGGCTCCAGCTCAAGGGGCGGCGTAATCATCGGTAACCCCGAACTGACGCCGGAGACCAGCCTCAACCGCGAGATCGGCATCGGCTACGAAAACTTCGATCTGGGCCTCAACACGACCCTGACGGTCTATCAGACCGACTACAAGGACAAGATCAACCGCACTGGCCGCGTCTGCCAGCCGAACGTGCCCTGCGTATACAACGGCACCACCTATCCGGCGCACCAGTATGGCTACACCGCCTACGAGAACGTGGACGAGGCAGAGTTGAAGGGCGTGGAGTTCACCCTCGATTACCAGCTGCTCGACAACCTGATGTACCGCCACAGCTACACCTACACCAGCACGGAGCAGAAGACCGGCCAGTACAAGGGCGAGCCGCTCAACGACATGGCCAAGCACATGCTCAACGTGTCATTGGACTGGCAGGCCACGGACAAATTGAACCTCTGGACCCAGCTCAACTACCGGGGCGAGACATCCGGTCGTTGGCAGACCGGTACCAGCGGCGCGTCCAGCAACGGCGTGACCTACCCGTCCTATACCTTCGCCGACGTCGGTCTGGTGTACAGGCCGACCAAGGATCTCAGTCTGAAGTTCGGCGTGTACAACGTCACCAACAAGGAAGTCACCACCGAGGATGACTATGCCTACAACCTCGATGGCAGGCGATACGTGTTCGGCCTGACGCAGAACTTCTGACCCGCAGCACATCGCCCAGGCCGCCCAGGAGCCTCTCCGGGTGGCCCTTGCCGCCAGCTCCTGGCGCGCTGCCACGGCATTGCACCGAACATGACGGACACTAAATAGCGAGGAAAGAGATATGACGCTGTTCAAGCGTACCCTGACGAACCTGCTGTACCTTGGCGCGCTGATGTGCGCCGTGTCGGCCGCCCAGGCCGCCTACCCGCTGGCCGTCGAACATGGCCAGGGCAAGCTGACACTGAACGAGACGCCCAAGCGCGTCGCCGTTTTCGATCTGGGCGTGCTCGACACGCTCGACGCCCTTGGCATCGCCGCTGCTGGCGTGCCGCAGATGGCCGGGCCGGCTTACCTGAAAGCCCAATACGCAGGACGTGAGAGCGTCAACATCGGCACCCTGTTCGAGCCAGATCAGGCGGCATTGGAACGCCTCAAGCCTGACCTGATCATCATTGGCGGTCGTTCCAGCAATCAGTTCGAGACGCTTTCGGCACTGGCGCCGACCCTCGATCTGAGCATCGCTCCCGACCAGTTCCTGGCGGGCGTTCAGCGCAATCTGCAGGTGTTGGGCGAAATCTTCGACAAGCAGGAGCAGGCTGCGCAACTGCAAGCGCAACTGAACGAGGAGCTGGCTGCGGTTCATGCAAAGTCGGCCGGCCTGAGCTCGCTGACGCTGTTCACCGTCAACGACGCGCTGATGCTGCATGCGCCGGGCGAGCGCTTCGGCATGCTCAACGAGGTGCTGGGTACTCGCTCGGTGGTCGAGTCGGTGGACCCGGCGAGCGTTGCGCAGGGGCGCCCGGCGCCGGATTCACCGGAGGCCAGGCAACTGCGCGAGCGGCAGAAGGTGCGCCTGGAGGCAGCGTTGCAAGAACAGCCGCAGTGGCTGGTGGTCCTCGATCGTGGTGCGGCGACCGGTGGCGAGGGCAAGGCCGACGAAACCCTGGGCAAGCATGCCGGTATAGCAGCCAGCAAGGCCTGGATCGATGGCAAGGTGTTCTATCTCGAGCCGGCGACCTGGTACATCGCCACGGGTGGCTACCAGGGGCTGATGAGCACTCTGAAGGCTTTCGCTGCCGCGCAATAATAGAAGTGGCATATGGCCCGGATGCAGTCCGGGTCACTACCAGACAATCCCGGATTGCATCCGGGGCAAGGCTCGATCACGCCCTGCAACCGATCATGGCGTGATGAAGCGACGGGTTCGGCGTATCATGATGCCCCTTCGCGTCAGTCTGGATTCGAGCGACCCATGACCCTGCAATTCCCCACCATTGCCGACTGCATCGGCAATACCCCCCTGGTACGCCTGCAACGCCTGGGCGGTGAAACCAGCAACACTCTGCTGGTCAAGCTGGAAGGCAACAACCCGGCCGGTTCGGTCAAGGATCGTCCGGCACTGTCGATGATCAATCGCGCCGAGCTGCGTGGTGATATCCAGCCTGGCGACACCCTGATCGAAGCCACCAGTGGCAATACCGGTATTGCCCTGGCCATGGCGGCGGCGATCAAGGGCTACAAGATGATCCTGATCATGCCGGACAACTCCACCGCCGAGCGCAAGTGGGCGATGACCGCCTATGGTGCCGAGCTGATCCTGGTCAGCAAGGAGGAGGGCATGGAGGGCGCTCGTGATCTGGCCGAGCGTCTGCAGGCCGAAGGGCGTGGCAAGGTGCTCGACCAATTCGCCAATGGCGATAACCCCGAGGCGCACTACAGCGGTACCGGCCCGGAAATCTGGCGCCAGACCGGCGGCACCATCACCCACTTCATCAGCTCCATGGGTACCACCGGCACCATCATGGGCACCTCGCGCTACCTCAAGGAGCAGAACCCAGCGATCCAGATCGTTGGTCTGCAGCCGCAGGAAGGCTCGGCCATTCCCGGCATCCGTCGCTGGCCGCAGGAGTACCTGCCGAAGATCTATCAGGCCGAACGTGTCGATCAGGTGATGGACATGGGCCAGGCCGAGGCCGAGCACGTCATGCGGCGCCTGGCGCGGGAAGAGGGCATCTTCTGCGGCGTTTCGTCCGGCGGTTCGGTGGCCGGCATGCTGCGCCTGTCGCAGCAGGTGGAAAACGCGGTACTGGTAGCGATCATCTGCGACCGCGGCGACCGTTACCTGTCCACCGGCGTTTACGAAGAACCGGCGCACTGATGGCCAGACGCAGCTCCAACCTGCGCTTTCAGCCCAGCGGCGGCAGCCGTGCGGCGCAGGTTCCGGTCGGCAAGAAGCAGAAGCTCGCCATCGAGCGTCTGGCGGGTGACGGTCGCGGCATCGCCTTCGAAGGCGGGCGCACCTGGTTCGTCAGTGGCGCTCTGGCCGGCGAGCAGGTCGAGGCGCGAGTACTCAGTGCCCGCAGCCAGACCGTCGAGGCGCGCGCCGATCGCATCATCACCGCCAGCAGCGAGCGCCGTGCGGCGCCCTGCATTCACGCTGACCGCTGCGGCGGTTGCAACCTGCAGCACATGCCCCATGCCGATCAGTTGGCCCTGAAACAGCGCACGCTGGCCGAGCAGCTGTCACGCCTGGGCGGCGTGCAGCCGGATGAGTGGGCGGCGCCGCTGGCCGGTCCTGAATTCGGCTATCGCCGCCGCGCGCGTATCGCTGTGCGCTGGGACGCCAAGGCTCGTGAACTGCAGGTCGGCTTCCGCGCAGAGGCCAGCCAGGACATCGTCGCCATCGATGAGTGTGCGGTGCTGGTACAGCCTTTGCAGCCTGTTTTCCGCGCGTTACCGGCGTTGCTGCGCAGCCTGGAAAAACCGCAGGCAGTCGGGCACGTGGAACTGTTCAGTGGTACTGCCGAAGCGTTGCTGCTGCGTCACACGGCAGCGCTGGCGGCGGCTGATCTGAGCCGCCTGCGCGCATTCTGCAGCGAGCATCGTGCGCAGCTGTGGTTGCAGGGTGAAGGGCAGCCGCAGCCTGACGATCCGTCCGTCGAGCTCGGTTTTGAGTTGCAGCGCTGGCAACTGCAACTGGCCTATCGGCCGGGAGATTTCGTGCAGGTCAATGGTCTGGTCAACGAGGCGATGGTCGCCCAGGCGCTAGACTGGTTGGCAGTACAGCCTGGCGAGCGAGTGCTGGATCTGTTCTGCGGCCTGGGCAATTTCGCCCTGCCGCTGGCGCGTCAGGCCGCTGAAGTGGTGGCGGTGGAGGGCGTCGAGGCGATGGTGCAGCGGGCCGCTGGCAACGCGCACGACAATGGCTTGGACAATGCGCACTTTTTCCGTGCCGACCTGTCCAAGCCGCTGGCCTCCGAGGCCTGGGCGCGTGGCGGTTTTACCGCGGTGCTGCTCGACCCGCCACGCGATGGCGCGTTGCAGGCGGTGCGTGGGATGAGTGAGTTGGGCGCGCGGCGCCTGGTCTACGTCTCCTGCAACCCGACCACCCTGGCGCGCGATGCGGCCGAGCTGGTGCAGCAGGGCTATCGCCTGCGCCGTGCCGGGATTCTCGACATGTTCGCGCAGACGGCGCATGTCGAGGCGATGGCTCTATTCGAAAAACCCGAGACTTAGGTCTTGGGCCAAAGCGGTACGTTCGGTACCGCAGGGATGTGCAGGATGCGCATTCTTTCAGTTAATCCGACCGGCTCAGAGAAGGCCGGCGACTGCTCGGTGCGACCTATGCGCGCCGTAGGGAAGGTAAGACGATGGTTCAGGTGAGAGCGCATCAGCCAGTCAACGATGACGGCAGCATCAATCTCGAGGCCTGGTTGGAGCATGTCACTCGCGTCGATCCGGCGCTGGATCGTCAGGCGCTGCAAGAGGCCTGCGAGTTCGCCCGTGATCTGGAGCAGCAGGCCAACACCACACCGCATCACTGGAGTGAGGACGCATCGACATTCCGCGCCGGTCTCGACATCGCGGAAATCCTCGCCGATCTCAAGCTCGATCAGGATTCGCTGGTCGCGGCGATCATTTATCGCGGTGTGCGTGAAGGCAAGATCACCCTGGCTGCGGTGCACCAGCGCTTCGGTCCGGTGGTGGCCAAGCTGATCGAAGGCGTGCTGCGCATGGCGGCGATCAGCGCCAGTATCAATCCGCGTGAATCGGTAGTGGTCGGCTCGCAGACGCAGGTCGAGAACCTGCGCAAGATGCTGGTGGCCATGGTCGATGACGTGCGCGTGGCACTGATCAAGCTGGCCGAGCGCACCTGCGCCATTCGCGCGGTCAAGGAAGCCGACGAAGAGAAGCGTCAGCGCGTGGCGCGCGAGGTGTTCGACATCTACGCGCCGCTGGCCCATCGCCTCGGTATCGGCCACATCAAGTGGGAGCTGGAGGACCTGTCCTTCCGCTACCTGGAGCCGGAGCAGTACAAGCAGATCGCCAAGCTGCTGCACGAGCGTCGTCTGGATCGCGAGCAGTACATCAACGATGCCATGGCCCATCTGCGCCAAGAGCTGGAAGCCACCGGCATCAAGGCCGACATCAGCGGCCGGGCGAAACACATCTATTCGATCTGGCGCAAGATGCAGCGCAAGGGCCTGCAGTTCAGTCAGATTTACGACGTGCGCGCAGTGCGCGTGCTGGTGCCGGAGGTGCGCGACTGCTACACCACCCTGGGTATCGTGCACACCCTGTGGCGGCACATTCCCAAGGAGTTCGACGACTACATCGCCAACCCCAAGGAAAACGGCTACCGCTCGCTGCACACCGCCGTGCTCGGGCCGGAGGGCAAAGTGCTGGAGGTGCAGATTCGCACCCACGCCATGCACGAAGAGGCCGAGCTGGGAGTTTGCGCGCACTGGCGCTACAAGGGCACCGACGTCAAATCCGGCTCCAACCACTACGAAGAGAAGATCTCCTGGCTGCGTCAGGTCATCGAGTGGCACGAGGAACTGGGCGATATCGGCGGCTTGGCCGAACAGCTGCGCGTCGATATCGAGCCGGATCGGGTCTACGTCTTCACCCCCGACGGTCACGCCATCGACCTGCCCAAGGGCGCCACGCCGCTGGACTTCGCCTACCGCGTGCACACCGAGATCGGCCACAACTGCCGGGGCGCCAAGATCAACGGCCGCATCGTGCCGCTGACCTACAGTCTGCAGACCGGTGAGCAGGTGGAAATCATCACCAGCAAGCAGGGCACGCCCAGTCGCGACTGGCTCAACTCCAACCTGGGTTATGTCACCACCAGCCGCGCACGGGCGAAGATCGTCCACTGGTTCAAGCTGCAGGATCGCGACCAGAACGTCGCCGCCGGCAAGCAGTTGCTCGAACGCGAGCTGGCGCGCCTGGCCCTGGTCGGTGCGGACTTCGACAAGCTGGCCGAGAAGGCCAACCTGAAAACCGCCGAGGACCTGTTCGCTGCCTTGGGCGCCGGCGACGTGCGCCTGGCCCATGCGGCCAACCTGGCTCAGCAACTACTCGAGCCGGAACGCAGCAACGAGCAACTGGAGCTGATCCCGCGCAAGGCGCAGGGCTTCAAGCCGGGCAAGCGTGGCGATATCCAGATCCAGGGGGTCGGCAACCTGCTGACGCAGATGGCCGGCTGTTGCCAGCCGCTGCCGGGCGACCCGATCGTCGGTTACATCACTCTGGGGCGTGGCGTCACCATTCACCGTCAGGACTGTCCTACGGCGTTGCAGCAGACTGCGCGCGAGCCGGAGCGGATGATCCAGGTGAGCTGGGGCCCGGTGCCGGTACAGACCTACCCGGTGGAAATCGTCATCAAGGCCTACGACCGTTCCGGTCTGCTGCGTGACGTGACCCAGGTGCTGCTCAACGAGAAGCTCAACGTGCTGGCGGTCAACACCCGTTCGAACAAGGAGGACAACACCGCCTCCATGTCGATCACCGTGGAGATTCCGGGGCTCGATGCCCTTGGCCGCCTGCTGGCGCGTATCGGTCAGTTGCCCAATATCATCGAGGCGCGTCGCCACCGCGTATCTTAGGCTTCGTACGGAAAGTGCCTGCGCTCGGTGATGCTGCGTTGAAATCGCTCTCAGAATGCTCATTTACAACACGTAAACTGCGCTTCTTCGAGCGATTTCGCCTTGCCTGACCTTCGCTCGACGACTTTTCGTACAAACCCTAGCGAGAGCTTTCATGTATCGACTCGACGACCTGCTGCACCTGATGGCGCGTCTGCGCGATCCGCAACACGGCTGCCCGTGGGATCTCAAGCAAAGCTACGCGACCATCGTGCCCTACACCCTGGAGGAGGCCTACGAGGTCGCCGACGCCATCGAACGTGGCGACTTCGAGCATCTGCCGGGTGAACTCGGCGACCTGCTGTTCCAGGTGGTCTATTACAGCCAGCTGGCGCAGGAAGAGGGGCGCTTCGACTTCGCTCGGGTGGTCGATGGCATCACCCGCAAGCTGATTCGTCGTCACCCGCACGTGTTTCCCGACGGCGATCTGTACGGCGCGCCGGATGCGGCGAAGCTGGAGGAGGCGGCGGTCAAGCAACGCTGGGAAGAACTCAAGGCACAGGAGCGCGCCGAGAAGGCCGCTGCCCCCGAGCAGCTGTCCTTGCTCGATGACGTACCGAGCGCGCTGCCGGCGCTTTCGCGTGCGGCCAAGCTGCAGAAGCGTGCAGCCCAGGTCGGTTTCGACTGGCCCGAGGCACTGCCTGTGGTGGACAAGGTGCGCGAAGAGCTGGACGAAGTGCTCGAAGCCATGAGCGAGAACGACACCGATGCGGTGGCCGAGGAGATCGGTGACCTGCTGTTCGTCGTCACCAACCTGGCGCGCCACCTGAAGGTCGACCCGGAAGCGGCATTGCGCGCGGCCAATGGCAAGTTCGAGCGGCGTTTTCGCTTTATCGAACAAAGCGTGCGTGAGGCCGGGCGCAGCATGGAGGGTTGCTCGCTGGAGGAACTGGATGCACTGTGGGGCGAGGCGAAGAAGCTGGAGAAGCAGGCGCCTGGCTGTTGAACCCTATGGGCACGGCGGCGTTCCGATTTATCCGCGAAGCCTTTGCTGTCTGCCTTTCGCGACTGAAGTCGCTCCTACAGGCTGGAGCCGCCGCTGCTTAGCCCTTATGCTGGGCGCCTTGGATTGGCAGCGCGAATCTGCGTCGCTGCCGCAACTGAATCATGTTCGGGATCTTTAGTCATGGGTCTTTCCCTGCGCGACCAGCTGCTCAAAGCCGGCCTGGTCAATGAAAAACAGGCCAAGCAGGCTGGCAAGCAACAGCAAAAGCAGAAACGTCTGGTGCAAAAAGGCCAGGCCGAACTGGATGACAGCACCCGCCAGGCCGCGCTGCAGGCGCAAGCCGAAAAGGCCGCACGAGACCAGGAACTGAATCGTCAGCAACAGGAAAAGGTCGAGCAGAAAGCCCGCGCGGCGCAGGTCAAGCAACTGATCGAGCGTTCACGCCTGCCCAAGCTCGCCGGCGAGGACTACTACAACTTCGTCGACGACAAGAAGGTCAAGCGCCTGCCGGTCAACACCATGGTGCGCAACAAGCTGTCCAACGGCTGGCTGGCCATTGTCCGTCATGGTGGTGGTTACGAAATCATCCCGCGCGAGGCGGCGTTGAAGATTCAGGAGCGCGATGCCTCGCGCATCGTCCTGCTCAACACCCATGTCGAAGAGCCGGATGCCGACGATCCTTACGCGGCCTATCAGATTCCCGATGATCTGATGTGGTAACGCAGCGGCGCTGCACGCTCGCGTAGGGTGCGCCGTGCGCGCCGTGGCTTAGTGCGATTGCTGCTGGTGCGCATGGCGCGCACCCTACCTGTAGACGCGTTGCGCTCAGCAGCGATTGCCGTTCAATAGCACCCGACCAAAGCTGGCGCCTGCATTCTGTGGGGTGATCGCCAGCAGGCTATCCATGCGCAGGCGCTGTTCGCCGTCGGCGGTACGCACCAGCAGAAATTCTTCCTTGCTCGCTGTCGTCTCGGTGGTCAGCGCCTCGCCTTGCAGGTGGGCGCCATCGACCAGTTCGATATCCAGCTGATAGTGATGCATGCAGGCGATCTCCAAGTAGTCGTAGAGATCGCAGGCCAGGGGTTGGTAGTCGTCCATCGAGTTTTCCTCCGCGCTCGCCAGAGCCTAGTCGAGAAATGACTCCGACTGTTTTTCAGGCAGACAAAAAAACGCCGCAACCCGGTACAGGCGTTGCGGCGTTTTCGTGTTGCCGGAGTGTTTACATCAGGGGGATGGTGTAGCTGACGATCAGGCGGTTTTCGTCCAGATCGCCGATGCTCGCATTGGAGCGCACCATCGCGTTACGCCAGCGCACGCCGAGGTTCTTCAACGGGCCTTCCTGAATGATGTAACTGATATCCACGTCGCGTTCCCATTCCTTGCCGCTTGCGCCACCCACGCCGTCGAAGCCGTCGCCGGTCACGTAGCGGACGAACGCCGTCAGGCCTGGAATACCGTAGCTGGCGAAGTTGACGTCATAGCGCGCCTGCCAGGATTTCTCATCCTTGCGGGTGAAGTCGAGAATCTGGATGTAGTTGACGATGTAGGGATCGGTCTCGGTCAGGAAGGGGAAGGCGTTGTCACCGCCGACCTTCTGGTAACCCACGCGGAAGGTGTGCGCCCCGATACCCGCCCAGAGGTTGACCGAGGTCAGGTCGTTATCCAGCTTGCCGCCGAGTTTGCGGCCGTTGTCCTGGGAGTCGAAGTAGGCCAGGTTGGCGCCCAGCTTCCAGTCGCCGATCGGCTGCACGTGGATCAGGTTGTACAGCTTCTGGTCGTAGATATCTTCCAGTTCGCCGTACCACGCGCCAACGGTGGTGTTACCGCCATTGAACTTGTAGTCGCCACCGGCGAAGTTGTAGCGGTCGCTTTCGCCGCCGACGTTGGTGGCGGTGATGTCCTGGCTGTCAGTGGAATTGCGGAAGTTCACTTCACGCAGTTGACCACCGTTGAGGGTCAGCCCGGCGAGTTCCTGCGAGGTGATCATGCCGCCGTTGAAGACCTGAGGCAGCAGGCGCGAGTCGCCAGATGAGACGATGGGCAGCTTGGGCATCAGGCCGCCGACCTTGGCAACCGTCTTGGACAGGCGCACCTTCACTGCGCCGGTGGCTTCGGAGTATTCGTCCGGGCCTTCATTGCCGAAGGCGTTAGGCAGCAGGTTGGTGCCGGCGCGTTCGTCAGACGAGTCGAGCTTCAGGCCCAGGCCCGCATAAGCGTCCAGGCCAAAACCAACGGTACCCTCGGTAAAGCCGGACTCGGCCTTGAGGATGAAGCCCTGCGCCCACTCCTCGCGTTTGGACTGCTGGGCGGCCGTCGTGTCGCGCAGGTCGCGATTCATATAGAAGTTACGGAGTTCCAGTGTCGCTTTGCTGTCGCCGATGAAGTCAGCCTGTGCCAGGCTCGGCAGGGTCAGGCTGGCGCCCAGCGTGGCGAGGGCCACGGCGCGGGCGAGGGGAGTCTTACTCATTATTGTTGTCTCCTCGTTGTTATTAGCAGGTCGGCCACGATGTGACCGGCCAGTTACGGCGCGATGAATAAAGCATTTCACCTGCGAGTCGACTGTAAGACTTTAGTCTGGCGGGGCTTTGAGCGAAGCAGCGGTATCGGTGGAGATGGGCTCTATCTCAGGGGTTACAGGGCTTTGCTCGGGTTTGCCAGCCATCGGGAGAATCCTGATCGGGTGCGCGGCAACTGAGAAAAGTCGGCAACCGTTGGTCGTTAAGGGTTAAAGCTTGGCTTCTGACGGCCGTTAAGGTCGGCAGATAACCTGTTCAGGTACCCGGTCATGAATCCTCTGAGCTCACTCAACTCCGGCGCTTCCCGCGCTGCGCAAGCCAGCCAGTCGATGGCTGCGCGCAACAGTGCCGCCGATGCGCAGGCTACCCTGGCCAATCGTCTCGCCGAGAAACTCGGCGTGCCGCCGGGCTCGCTGTCAGGGGCGCGTGATGATTACACCCCGGAGAAAGTGGCGGGGCGGATTCTGGGGTTCATCGAGCAGCGCCTGCAGAGCGAGGCGGCGGCTGGCGCTGATCCGACCAAATTGGACAAGCTGCTGTCCCAGGCGCGTGATGGTGTGGAGAAAGGCTTCGCCGAGGCGCGCAAGATTCTCGATGGCATGGGTGTGCTCAAAGGTCAGGTGGCTGGCGATATCGATGACACCTACAAGCGCATTCAGGATGGTTTCACCGATCTCGACAAGCGCTTCGGCAGCGCTGTCCCGAGCGCGGGGGGCACGGTTGCTGTGGCGGGCTACAGCGAGCGCTTCAGTGCGTTGGCGGAGACCTTCGACCTCTCCGTCACCACCCGCGATGGTGACCGCCTGCGCATTTCCGTGGCGCAGGCTTCAGCCAACTGGTCGCAGAGCAGTTTCGCCGCTTCCGGCGACGGTAAGTCCACCACTGTCGCAGGCAGTAGCCAGTCTGGCAGCCTGCGCATCGGTGGCTGGCAAGTGGACGTCGAAGGCGAACTGGATGATGACGAGATCAAGGCGCTGGAGAAGCTTTTCGGTCAGGTTCAGGATCTTTCCGACACCTTCTACGCTGGCGATCTGGCAGGTGCCTTCGACCGTGCCATGGCGTTGGATATGGACGGCGAGCAACTGGCTTCGATGTCGCTGCGCCTGACGCAGACCACTGTGCGTCAGGCCACCGATGCCTATGGCGCCGTGGCCGGGCAGGGCGCCAGTGCAGTCAATGCCGGGCTGCAGGGCTATGCCCAGGGCCTGCTCGATGCACTGCGCAGTGCCGAGGACCTGGCGCAGGATGCTGGTGGCATGCTCAAAGAGTTGCTCAAGGGCGGTTTCTCGCTCGACGAGCGCTTCGACCTGCCGCGTCTGGAAAAGGCCGAAAGCCTCAACCGCAGCCTGCTCGACGGCTTGCAGTCGCTGCTCGCCGGTCAGGTGGGCGACACGGGAGCTGACGCGAGCTGATCCCGGCCGGTGTTAAACTGCGCACCTTGCTGACAGAGAGGTGCGCTCATGACGCCTGAATGCCAACTTTTCGGAACCCTGGGTTGCCATCTCTGCGAGGTGGCCGAGGCGCTGCTCATGCCATTCGTGGAGAATGGTCTGCTGGTCGAATTGATCGACATTGCCGAGCATGAGGGGATGGTCGAGCAGTACGGCTTGCGCATTCCGGTGCTGCGCCGCTGCGACAGTGCAAGCGAACTGAACTGGCCATTCGATGCTGAGCAGGTGGTGGCTTTTCTGAGCTGAAAGGCGGTACCGACAAATCGAAGGCAATAAAAAACCCGCCTATCAAGGCGGGTTTTTTGATTGGTCGGAGAGACAGGATTCGAACCTGCGACCTTCTCGTCCCGAACGAGACGCGCTACCAAGCTGCGCTACACTCCGAATGAGCCGTATTCTACCGAAAAACTTTTACCGCACAAGGGGTTAGCCTGAAAAATATGCAGGCTGATCATCTCCCTCAGCGGCCGGTACGGGTTCGGGTGTTCTTCAGCGGTACCTCAGAGTTCCTTGACGGTCTGCACCTGGTCCTTGTTGATCGTGGCGCGCTTGCCGTCGAGTTGCTCGAATTCGTAGAAGCCAGAATCTTCATCGAACTGGGGTTTGTCCACCGTCTGTATTTCACGCCCATCGTTCAGGGTGATCACCGACGGCGTGGAGCAGCCGGCCAGTACAGTGAAGCCGATTGCCATCAGCAGGGCGGGGATGATCCGTTTGGTCATGGTCTGTCTCCTTGGGTGCTAAAGAGGTTCTTATACCCTCGCTCAGACGTGAAACTGCCGTATGAGTTCCGCACAGGGCTTCCCGTTTCAGCAAGGAGGGATGTTGTGCGCGAGCGTTTCCGGTGTGTTCAGGTTGGCCAGTCGGGCATCGTCCAGCATGCAGTCGACGGCGATGGGTGCCAGTTTGCCGAACCAGCGTTGCGGGCTGCGTTCACCGGATTGCCAGGCGTGTTCCAGATCGTCCCGGAGTCGCGTGGGCAACAGGCAGAACAGTGGCTGCCAGTAGTCGCCCTGGCGGATCACTACTGGCCGGCTCCCGGCGTGGGCGAGCAGTGACTCGATCAGTGCACGGTCGACCAGAGGGGCGTCGCAGGGCAGCACCAGCATCTGCTCGTGGCGCGCCGCGGCCATGCCGGCGCGGATACCCGCCAGCGGTCCCTGAAAGTCCTGATCCTGATCTACGACCAGTTGGTCGGCATAGGGCGCATAGCGCTCAGTGTTGCGGTTGCAGGAGATGATCAGGTCGTCGCTCAACGGCCGGGTCAGGTCATGCAGCCACGCGATCAGCGGCCGACCGCGCCACTCCAACAGGCCCTTGTCGCGGCCGCCCATGCGCAGGCCTCGGCCACCGGAAAGCAGCAGCACCGAGCAGGTGGGGCGGGCGTTGGATGCGGGCATGTGTGAAGTCTCCGAAGGCAGGCTGTGTGATATAACAGCGCCCATTCTCTCCCAATTGGATGCCTGCCATGAACCATAAGGCCGACGCGGTTTTCGTGCCGCTGAACATTGCCGTGCTGACCGTCAGCGACACGCGCACGTTGGAGACCGATACCTCGGGTCAACTGCTGGTCGACCGTCTGACCGCCGCCGGGCATCAACTGGCCGCTCGTGTTCTGCTCAAGGATGACCTCTACAAGATCCGCGCCCAGGTGGCGACCTGGATTGCCGAGGATCAGGTGCAGGTAGTGGTGATTACTGGCGGTACCGGTTTCACTGGGCGTGACAGCACGCCGGAAGCGGTCACTTGCCTGCTGGACAAGCAGGTCGATGGGTTTGGCGAGCTGTTTCGCCAGATTTCCGTGGCCGATATCGGCACTTCCACCATTCAGTCGCGCGCGCTGGCCGGCCTGGCCAACGGCACCCTGGTGTGCTGCCTGCCGGGTTCGACCAATGCTTGCCGTACCGCCTGGGATGGCATTCTCGGCGAGCAACTGGATGCACGCCATCGTCCCTGCAACTTCGTGCCGCATCTGAAACAGGTGGGTGCCTGCGAGACGCGCGGATGAGTGCTTGCGATCATCCCGGTCTGCTGCCCGTGGAGGCGGCGCTGGAGCGTCTGTTGGCTCTGGCAGATGCGGCGCCAATCGAGCAGGTCGAGCAGGTCGAGCTGGCCGAGGCGGATGGCCGAGTGCTGGCCGAGCCGCTGATCGCGACGCTGGATCTGCCGCCCTGGGCCAACAGTGCCATGGACGGTTACGCCCTGCGCCTGGCCGATTGGAATAACCAGGCGTTGCCGGTTAGCCAGCGCATTCAGGCCGGCACCGCGCCAACGCCGCTGCAGCCTGGGACCTGTGCGCGCATCTTCACCGGTGCGCCGCTGCCGGAAGGTGCCGACACCGTGGAAATGCAAGAGAACGCCGAACTCGATGAGTCGGGGTGCGTCATGTTCCGCGAATCCTTGAAAGTCGGGCAGAACGTGCGCGCTCAAGGTCAGGAAACCTGCGTCGGCGAATGCGTGCTGCCGGCCGGTACCCGTCTGGGGCCAATCGAGCTGGGGCTGGCAGCCTCGCTTGGTGCGGCGCGGCTGTCGGTGCGGCGGCGCCTGCGTGTCGCCGTGCTATCCACTGGCGACGAACTGGTAGAGCCGGGGCAGGCGATTGGCCCTGGGCAGATCTACAACAGCAATCGGCGTCTGCTGATTGCCTGGTTGCAACGGCTGGGCTGCAGCGTGGTCGATGCGGGCATATTGCCTGATGATCTGCAGCGCACCCGCGAAGCGCTGGGTGCGCTGGGCGAGGTCGATCTGATTCTCTCCACGGGTGGCGTTTCGGTGGGGGAGGCAGATTTTCTCGGCATGGCCCTGCGCGAGGCGGGCGAACTGGCGCTATGGAAATTGGCGATCAAGCCGGGTAAACCGTTGACGTTCGGCCACTACCAGGGCGTTCCGGTAATAGGTTTGCCGGGCAACCCGGCTTCGACGCTGGTTACCTTCGGACTGCTGGCGCGCCCGTACATGTTGCGTCGTCTGGGTGTGCAGCGGGTCGAGCCATTGGGCTTCTTGGTGCCGGCAGGTTTTGCCTGGGGTAAGCCAGGCATGCGCCGAGAGTACCTGCGCGCGCGCCTGGAAAATGGCCGTGCGGTGCCCTATGCCAACCAGAGTTCAGGTGTGCTGCGCAGCGCCGCCTGGGCCGAAGGGTTGGCCGAGGTGATGGAGGGCAGCACGCTGGCTGAAGGGGATATGCTGCGCTTCATCCCCTTGAGCGAGATTCTCGGCTAGCGCCTGAATCGCCCGGCTGCAGGAGTGGCCGGGCGCTTTAGATGGCGCGGCGAAACTACTGGGTCACATTTCTAACGATAGAATTTGCAAATGAGCCTTGTAGAGGGCATAGTCGCCGACTTGTAAATTCAACCGACACGGTCGTGCCCATGCTAAAACGCTTCGCACCCCTCGTGCCTCTTGCACTCACTGTCTTGCTCGCTGCCTGCGCCGGCCACTCGCCACAGCCGCAGACAGGCGTTACTGCGACCGAGCCAGTTGCTCGTTCGCTCTCTCAGCAGGTTGAGCCTGCCGACGATGAAATCAACGCGCTGATCGACGACAAGCCCTATGAAATGCCGCAGCTGACAGACAGCCTGCTGGAACTTGGGCGTTCGCTGATCGGCACTCGCTATCGCTATGGCGGCACCTCGGTGCAATCCGGTTTCGATTGCAGCGGTTTTGTCGGCTACCTGTTTCGCGAAGAAGTCGGCCTGGAGCTGCCACGTTCCACGCGTGAGCTGATCAAGCTCGATGCGCCGAAGGTGGCGCGTGCCGATCTGGAACCGGGCGATCTGATCCTGTTCAATGATCGTGGTCGTGGTCGCGTCAGTCACGCCGGCATCTATCTGGGGGATGATCAGTTCATCCACTCCAGCAGCAGCCGCAGCGGTGGTGTGCGCATCGACAGCCTCGACAATAGCTACTGGAGCCGCAGTTATCTGCAGGCCAAGCGCGTCCTCGCGCTGGCTCCGGTGGACGAGCAGGTCACCGCCAAGCGTCCCAACTGATGTATCACGGCGTACCCCAAGGGTTGCGCCGTTCGTCGTGAATCGGCAGAGTAGAGCGCATTCAGGCTCAGGATCGCCTCGCTTATGCCCGTCACGACCCGTGTTGCCCTCATCGCTCTCGCTCTGCTGCTGAGTGCCTGCAGCAGTCGCGCTCCTTCTCCCCAGCCTGGTTACACACCTTCTGTCTCTCCGTCTTCTTATCAGGGCGGGACTGAGGACGTGCTGTTTCGCGCCCTTGGCCTGGTCGGTACGCCTTATCGCTACGGTGGCAATACCCCGGAAGGCGGTTTCGACTGCAGTGGCTTGATCGGCTACGTTTATCGCGATGCTGCTGGTATCAGTCTGCCGCGTTCGACGCGTGAGCTGAGTGCCATGCGCACCCCTGATGTACGCCGCGACGCCCTGCAGAGTGGCGATCTGGTGTTCTTTGCCACCAATGGCGGGCGCGCCGTCAGTCATGCCGGGATCTATGTCGGCGAAGGGCGTTTCGTGCATGCACCGTCCAGTGGCGGCACGGTGCGTCTGGATAGCCTCGACAACGTCTACTGGCAGCGTGTCTACCTCGATGCCAAGCGGGTCATCACACCAGAGCTCGCGCGTAATCCCTGAGCATCCATGGTCGATCCCATTCGCCTGCCGCCTCAGCCCGAGTTCTGCGAGCTGTGCGCACGCCCAGTCGCGTTGACCCGTCATCACCTGATTCCCAAGGCGCTGCACGACAAGGTTTATGTGCAGAAGCGCTATCCCCGTCATGAACGAATTACCGCCACGCTGTGGGTTTGCCGCGCCTGCCATAACCAGATTCATCGGCTTTTCAGCGAAAAGGAGCTGGCGTTGACCTACAACAGCCGCGAGGCGCTACTGAGCGACGAGCGTTTACGAACGTTCGTCGACTGGTTGGCAAGCAAGCCGCCCGGGTTCATGCCCAGGCACTGAGTGGCGTTGACGAGCAGGGCTGCCAGCCTCTACCCTGCGCGCCTTGCTTCAGGTGCCCCGAGTTGCCGTGAATGGCGGCCAAGGGGTGAAACAGGGAAGCCGGTTCCAATGCCGGCGCTGCCCCCGCAACGGTAGGTGAGTCAAACGTCGCTCAACCAGACCGTGTGAAAACGTAGCGAGCGAAGGTCAGGCAAGGCCGATGGCGGCCTCGCAAAAACAGGCGAAGAACGGACTGGGCTCGCATTCGAGCTCACGAGCTGTAACTGAGCACTTTGAGCCTGTTTTTAACGCCGCATGACCTGGCGCAGTAGTTTTCACGCAGTCTGCAAGGCCACTGTGCATTGCACGGGAAGGCGCGGCGCAGAACCCATGGTTCACTCACAAGCCCGGAGACCGGCCTGTCGCAGTTTCACGGCATCGCGGAGGGCGTTGTCCGGCCAACGCTTCGGTTCTCCGGGGCGTTCGTGTTTTCTGTCTTCCGCTCGCCTGACCAGCCATTAGCGCCTGAACGAGGATGTGCGGATCATTGCCGCGTCGTTTTCCTCGTTGCCGTTCCACTGCCTATCAAGCCGGTGGGACGGGCGCCTGACAGGATCACCGCATGAGCGAATCGACCGACCGCGATGCCCGCCACAAGGCGCGCATGCAACGCAAGAAAGCCCTGATCGATGAAAAGATCGCCCAGGCCCAGGATGAATACGGCCTGCTGCTGGTGCACAGCGGCAATGGCAAGGGCAAGAGCAGCAGCGCCTTCGGCATGGTCGCGCGTGCCCTGGGTCATGGCATCAAGGTCGGCGTGGTGCAGTTCATCAAGGGTGCGGCCAGCACCGGTGAAGAAACCTTCTTCCGCCGTTTTCCCGAGGAAGTCAGCTATCACGTGATGGGCGAAGGCTTCACCTGGGAAACCCAGGATCGCCAGCGTGATATCGCCAAGGCTCAGCAAGCCTGGGCGGTGGCCCAGCGCCTGCTCAGTGATGAGTCGGTCGGCCTGGTGGTGCTGGACGAGCTGAACATAGCCCTCAAGCATGGCTACCTCGAACTGGACGCGGTGCTGGCCGATATCGAAGCCCGGCCGCTGTTGCAGCATGTGGTGGTGACCGGGCGCGGCGCCTTGCCTGGGATGATCGAGGCGGCTGACACCGTCACCGAGATGAGCCTGGTCAAGCACGCGTTCAAGTCCGGGGTAAAAGCACAGAAGGGCATCGAATTCTGATGGGCGCACGTCACTGTCCGGCGCTGCTGATCGCCGCGCCGGCTTCCGGCCAGGGCAAGACCACCGTCACCGCTGCTCTGGCGCGCTTGCACACCCGCCAGGGTCGGCGGGTGCGGGTGTTCAAGTGCGGCCCCGACTTTCTCGACCCGATGATCCATGCCCGTGCCAGTGGCGCCCCCGTGTACCAGCTCGACCTGGCCATGGTCGGCGAGGCGGAAAGTCGGCGACTGCTTTGGCAGGCCGCCGGTGAGGCCGATCTGATCCTGATCGAAGGGGTGATGGGCCTGTTCGATGGCAAGCCCTCGGCGGCGGACCTGGCGCGCCACTTCGGCGTGCCGGTGCTGGGCGTGATCGACGGTGCGGCCATGGCGCAGACCTTCGGCGCCCTGGCCCACGGGCTTGCCACCTTCCAGGCAGACTTGCCCTTTGCCGGCGTGCTCGGCAACCGTGTCGCCAGCACGCGCCACGGCGACATCCTGCGTGATGCGCTGCCAGCGAGTATTCGCTGGTTCGGTGCGTTGCCGCGCAGCGCCGCGGTGGAGCTACCCAGTCGCCACCTGGGGCTGGTGCAGGCGGCCGAGCTGGCCGATCTGGACGCGCGTCTGGACGCCGCGGCCGATGCGCTGGCAGCCAGTGCCAACGTCGACCTGCCGCCTGCGGTGAACTTCGCCGCGCCGCAGGTCGATGAACTGGCGCCGCTGTTGGCTGGCGTACGCATCGGCATTGCGCGCGATGCGGCGTTCGCCTTTCTCTATCAGGCCAATCTCGATCTGTTGCAGGCGCTCGGCGCTGAGCTGCATTACTTCTCACCGCTCGCTGATCGTGAGCTGCCGGAGGTGGATAGCCTTTATCTGCCGGGCGGATATCCGGAGCTATACCTGGCCGAGCTGGAAGGCAACCAGGCCATGGCTGCGTCGATCCGTGCCCATCATCAGGCCGGCAAACCCTTGCTCGCCGAATGTGGCGGCATGCTCTATCTGCTCGATGAACTGCGCGACAAGCAGGGCGCCAGTGGGCGCATGCTCGGCCTGCTCAGCGGCAGCGCGGCCTTGCAACCGCGACTGACCGCCCTGGCCTTGCAGCAGGTGACGCTGCCTGAAGGCGAGCTGCGTGGCCACAGCTACCATCACTCGCGGCTGGAAAGCCCATTGCCGCCCCTGGCGCTCGGCCGCTGCCCGAACGGCAAGCCGGTAGCAGAGGCGGTGTATCGCCTGGGACGGCTCACGGCCAGCTATATCCACTTCTACCTGCCGTCCAACCCGGAGGCGGCCGCCGCGCTGTTACGTCCATGAGCGAGCATGCGTTCAGCCCCGAAGAGCGCGCGGCGGTGTATCGCGCCATTGCCGAACGCCGTGATATGCGCCACTTCAGCGGCGGCGAGGTACCGGCCGAGGTGTTGGCGCGGTTGCTCGAAGCGGCGCACCACGCGCCCAGCGTCGGCCTGATGCAGCCTTGGCGCTTTGTGCGCGTCAGTGCCCCGCAACTGCGTGAGTCCATTCATGCGCTGGTGGAGGCCGAGCGGGTGCGCACTGCCGAGGCCCTGGGCAAGCGCAGTGACGAGTTCATGCGGCTGAAGGTCGAGGGTATTCGCGACTGCGCCGAGCTACTGGCGGTGGCGCTGATGGAGGGACGCGACGCACATGTCTTTGGACGACGCACCCTGCCGGAAATGGATATGGCCTCGGTGGCCTGCGCCATTCAGAATCTGTGGCTGGCTGCGCGTGCCGAAGGGCTCGGGCTCGGTTGGGTGTCGCTGTTCGACCCCGAGGCGCTGGCCGCGTTGTTGGACATGCCGGTGGGCAGCAAGCCGGTGGCGCTGCTGTGCCTGGGGCCGGTAGAGGCCTTCTACGAAAAACCGATGCTGGTGCAAGAGGGCTGGGCCAAACCACGCCCGCTGAGCGAGCTGCTGTTCGAGAATCGATGGGGAATACAGGGTGACTGAACGATGAGCCTGGCACTGATCACCTGCGCCGGCGTGGCGCTGGATGCCGTGCTGGGCGAGCCTCGGCGCGCGCATCCGCTGGTGGCTTTCGGTCGCCTGGCGGGGCGCCTGGAGCAGCGCTTCAACCCGGCCGGCGGCGGCTGGCGCAGCCATGGCGTAACGGCCTGGTGCCTGGCGGTGCTGCCGCTGACCCTGCTCACCTGGCTATTGCTGCACGTGACCCCGTTTGGCTGGGCGGTGGAGATTGTCGCCCTGTACTTCGCCCTTGGCCTGCGCAGCCTGTACGAGCACGCGCAACCGGTGGCCTGCGCGCTGCGTCTGGGCGACCTGGCCCTGGCGCGTGAGCGCGTCGGCTGGATGGTCAGCCGCAATACCGCCGAGCTGGACGCAACCGGGGTGGCCCGCGCCGGCACCGAGTCGGTGCTGGAGAACGGCTCCGATGCGGTGTTCGCCGCCTTGTTCTGGTTCATCGTCGCTGGCGCGCCGGGCGTCGTCCTGTACCGCCTGAGCAACACGCTCGATGCCATGTGGGGCTATCGCAACGAACGCTTCGAGCGTTTTGGTTGGGCCGCGGCAAAGATCGATGACGTGCTCAATTACATCCCGGCGCGCCTGGTGGCGCTGACCTATGCGCTGCTTGGGCGTACTGTCCTGGCCCTGCGCTGCTGGCGCCGGCAGGCGCCCTTGTGGGACAGTCCCAATGCTGGCCCAGTGATGGCCGCTGGTGCCGGAAGCCTGGGCGTGAGTCTGGGCGGTGCGGCGGAGTATCACGGCGAGGTGCATGAACGCCCACAATTGGGCGAAGGCCCACCGCCGCGGGCGCGGGATATCGAACGGGCGATGAACAGAGTCATCGCCGGCGTTGGTTTGTGGCTGTTATGCCTGATCGTTTGGGAGGTTTGGGTTGCTTGAGCATGGAGGTCGTCTGCGCGCAGCGGCGCAGCGCTATGGCATCCCGCTGGAGGACTGGCTGGATCTGTCCACCGGGGTTGCACCCTACGGTTGGGATCTGCCGGCGGTACCGTGCTCGGCCTGGGCGCGCCTGCCTGAAGCGGATGACGGCCTGGAGCAGGCGGCGCGCGATTATTACGGTGCCGTCAGCCTGCTGCCGGTGGCCGGTTCGCAGGCGGCGATACAGGCCTTGCCGCGTCTTCGCGGGCACAGCAGCGTGGGTATCCTCGCGCCGACCTATGCCGAGCACGCTGCCGCCTGGCGACGCGAGGGACATCGGGTGATCAAGCTGAGCGAGGGCTCGGTGCCTCGCGCGCTGCCGCAACTGGATGTATTGCTGGTGGTCAACCCCAATAATCCGACCGGCCGCCTTATCGAGCCGGCGCGCCTGCTTGACTGGCACGACGAACTGGCCGAGCGCGGCGGCTGGCTGGTGGTCGACGAAGCCTTCATCGATTGCACGCCGGAGCACAGTCTGGCCGCTTACAGCGACATGCCGGGGCTGATCGTGCTGCGCTCGTTCGGCAAGTTCTTCGGTCTGGCGGGCTTACGGCTGGGCTTCGTTCTGGCCGCGCAGGCCATGCTGGATGAGCTGGAGGCGCTGCTCGGGCCCTGGGCGGTCAGCGGTCCGGCACGAAGCGTGGCGCGCAGCCTGCTGGTCGATGGCGACGGGCAGCGCCGCCAACGCGAGCGCCTGTTGGCCGATGGCGAGCGCCTGGCCGCCTTGCTGCGTGAATGCGGCTTGCCATCGACCGGTGGCTCGTCGCTGTTCCAGTTCTGCTGCACCCGCCGCGCGGTGCCTTGCGCCGAGCTGCTGGCGCGGCGCGGTATTCTGGTCCGGCTATTTACCGAGCTGGACAGCCTGCGCTTCGGCCTGCCTGCCGACGAGGCAGGTTGGCGGCGTCTGCAGCAAGGGTTGCTGGAGTGCGCGCCGATACTGGCGAGTCTCGAGGAAACGCCCTGATGGCCACCCTGATGGTGCAGGGCACCACGTCCGATGCCGGCAAAAGCACACTGGTGACGGCGCTGTGTCGTTGGGCGCGGCGCCAGGGCGTGTCCGTGGCGCCGTTCAAACCGCAGAACATGGCGCTCAACTCCGCGGTGACCGCTGATGGCGGCGAGATCGGCCGGGCACAGGCGGTGCAGGCGCAAGCGGCCGGCCTGGCGCCGCATACCGACATGAATCCGGTGCTGCTCAAGCCCAACAGCGACATGGGCGCCCAGGTGATCATCCACGGCCGCGCCATCGGCAACATGCAGGCATTGACCTATCACGGCTACAAGCCGGTGGCCATGGCGGCGGTGCTGGAGTCCCACGCCCGTTTGCACGAGCGTCATGAGCTGGTGCTGGTCGAGGGGGCCGGCTCGCCGGCCGAGATCAACCTGCGTGCCGGTGACATCGCCAACATGGGCTTTGCCGAAGCGGTGGATTGCCCGGTGATCCTGATCGCGGACATCGACAAGGGTGGCGTGTTCGCCCATCTGGTCGGCACTCTGGAACTGCTCAGTCCGAGCGAGCAGGCGCGCATCCAGGGCTTCGTGATCAATCGTTTTCGCGGTGACATCGCGTTGCTCAAGCCGGGGCTGGACTGGCTGGAGCAGCGCACCGCCAAGCCGGTGCTCGGCGTGCTGCCATACCTGATGGATTTCCACCTGGAAGCCGAGGACGCCGTCGATACCCGTCAGCAGGCCAAGGATGCGCAGGCGTTGCGCGTAGTGGTACCGGTGCTGCCGCGTATCAGCAACCACACCGATTTCGACCCGTTGCGCCTGCATCCGCAGGTGCAATTGACCTTCGTCGGCCCGGGCCAGGCCATCCCGCCGGCCGACCTGATCATCCTGCCGGGCTCCAAGAGTGTGCGCGCCGATCTCGCGCGCCTGCGGGAGCAGCGCTGGGACACGGCCATCGCCCGCCACCTGCGCTATGGCGGCAAGCTGCTGGGCATCTGTGGTGGCCTGCAGATGCTCGGCCGGCAGATTCACGACCCGCATGCTCTGGAAGGCGCGGCCGGCAGCAGCGAGGGCCTCGGCCTGCTGGATTTCGAGACGCTGCTGGAGCCGGAAAAACAGCTGCGTAACGTGCGCGGCCAGCTGTGTCTGCAGCAGGCTGATGTCAGCGGCTACGAGATTCATGCCGGCGTCAGTCGCGGTCCCGGTCTCAACGGCGCCGTGCAGCTCGATGACGGCCGCAGCGACGGCGGCCTCAGTGCCGATGGCCAGGTGCTCGGCACCTATCTGCACGGTCTGTTTGAGCAACCGTCGGCGCTCGCCGCACTGTTGCACTGGGCCGGGTTGCATGAGGTGCAGACCGTGGATTATCAGGCGTTGCGCGAGCGCGATATCGAGCGCCTGGCCGATCAGGTGGAACTGCATCTGGATACCGAAAAACTCAGGGCACTTTGCGGCCTGTAGGAGCGAGCTCTGCTCGCGAAGCTTTTATGTCCCGTACACGAGCAGAGCTCGTTCCTACGGGGAGAAATGAATGTGGATGGAAGCATGCTTGAATTGATCCTCGGCGGTGCCCGTTCCGGCAAGAGCCGGCTGGCGGAGAAGCTGGCCGACGAGTCCGGGTTGGACGTCGTTTACATCGCCACCAGCCAGCCGCTCGATGGCGAGATGAATGCGCGCGTCGCTCAGCATCGCGCGCGTCGTCCGGCGCACTGGGCGCTGGTCGAGGAACCGCTGGCGCTGGCCCATGTACTGCGCGAACAGGCCGCGCCCGGGCGTTGCCTGCTGGTGGACTGCCTGACCCTGTGGCTGACCAATCTGCTGATGCAGGACGATCCGGCTCGGCTGGCGGCCGAACGCGATGCGCTGCTTGGCTGCGTGAATGGGCTGCCCGGGCGCATCCTGCTGGTCAGCAACGAAACCGGGCTGGGTGTGGTGCCGCTGGGCGAGCTGACCCGCCGTTATGTCGATGAGGCCGGCTGGCTGCACCAGGCGCTGGCTGAGCGCAGCCAGCGCGTGCTGTTCACAGTCGCCGGTTTGCCCACGGTGTTGAAGGGGAATGCGTTATGAGCCTGCAATGGTGGCAAGGGCCTTGTCAGCCGCTCGATCATGTTGCGCGGGGCAAGGCCGAGACGCGTCAGCAGCAATTGACCAAACCGGCGGGTTCGCTGGGGCGGCTGGAGAGTCTCGCGGTCCATCTGGCTGCGCTGCAGGGGCGCGAGCGGCCTAGCCTGGACACATTGTGGATCGCCATCTTTGCCGGTGACCATGGCGTTGTGGCCGAAGGGATTTCTGCCTACCCGCAGGCGGTGACGGGGCAGATGCTGGCCAACTTCGTCACGGGCGGTGCGGCGATCAGCGTACTGGCGCGTCAGCTGGATGCGGCGCTCGAGGTGATCGACCTGGGTACTGCCGAACCCTTGCCGCCGCTGCCAGGCGTGCGTCATCTGCAGGTCGGTGCCGGGACGCAAAACTTCGCCCGTGACCCGGCCATGACCTTGGCTCAGGTGATGATCTGCCTGGAGGCCGGTCGCGACAGCATCCAGCGCGCGCGCGCCAGCGGTTGCGATCTGTTCGTCGGTGGCGAGATGGGCATCGGCAATACCACGGCGGCGGCGGCGCTGGCCTGCTGGCTGCTGAGGTGCCCGGCGAGTGAACTGGCAGGCCCCGGCACCGGGCTGGACGGCGCCGGCGTGGCGCACAAAGCGCGGGTGATCGATGCCGCGTTGGCCCTGCACCGGGCGCAGATCGACGGGCCGTTGCAGGCGCTGATACACCTGGGTGGCTTCGAGATCGCCGCGCTCACCGGCGCCTATCTGGCCGCTGCGCAGCAGGGCGTCGCGGTATTGGTCGATGGCTTTATCTGCAGTGTCGCGGCGATGCTCGCCGTGCGCCTGAATCCCGGCTGCCGCGACTGGCTGCTGTTCGCCCACCATGGCGCCGAGCCGGGTCATGTTCGCGTGTTGCAGGCGCTGGAGGCCGAGCCGCTGCTGGAGCTGGGCCTGCGCCTGGGTGAGGGCAGTGGCGCCGCGCTGGCAGTACCGCTGCTGCGTCTGGCCTGTGCCCTGCACGGGCAGATGGCGACCTTCGCCGAAGCTGCTGTCGCCGAGAGACCGAGCTGATGCTGCATCTGGAATTGCTGCGTCACGGTGAGACCGAGCTGGGTGGTGGGCTGCGTGGCAGCCTGGATGATGCGCTGACCGAGCAGGGTTGGGCGCAGCTGCGCGACGCGGTGCAGGGCGCCGGCCCCTGGGATCGCCTGGTCAGCTCGCCACTGCAGCGCTGCGCGCGTTTCGCCGAGGAAGTTGCGCTGGCCAATGCCTTGCCGCTGCACTACGAGGCTGATCTGCAAGAGCTGCATTTCGGTGATTGGGAAGGGCGCACTGCTGCACAGCTGATGGACAGCGATGCTGAGGCGCTGGGCCGCTTCTGGGCCGATCCCTATGCGTTCACACCGCCGAATGGCGAGCCGTTGCTGCAGTTCGAAGCACGTGTGCTGGCTGCCTTGCAGCGGTTACAGCAGCGCCATGCGGGTGAGCGGCTGCTGCTGGTCACTCACGGCGGCGTGATGCGCCTGTTGCTGGCGCGCGCGCGCGGCCTGCCACGCCAGGATCTGCTGCAGGTCAACGTCGGCTATGCCCAGCGTTTTCGCCTGAGCCTGGATGCCGAGGGGCAACTGGCGGAGTTGCCATGATCGCGTTGCTGATCGCCTTGCAGTTCCTCACGCGCCTGCCAGTCAGCTTGCCGGGGATGCCGACGCCTGAGCAGGTGGGGCGCTCGCTGCTCTGGTATCCGGCTGTTGGAGTGCTACTCGGCCTGCTGTTGTGGGGCGCTCATCTGCTGTTGGGGCAGACATCGGCGTTATTGCAGGCAGCGATCATTCTGGCGCTTTGGGTGGGGCTGAGCGGCGGCCTGCATCTGGACGGCCTGGCCGACACGGCTGATGCCTGGGTCGGTGGTTTCGGTGATCGCGAACGTACCCTGGCAATCATGAAGGACCCGCGCAGCGGTCCCATTGCGGTCGTGGTGCTGATGCTGATGCTGCTGCTCAAATTCGCTGCGCTATTCACGCTCTTGCAAGCCGGGCAGGGCATCTACCTGTTGCTACTGCCCTGGCTGGGGCGCAGCCTGTTGCCGCTGCTGCTGGCAACCACGCCCTACGTGCGGGCCGGTGGGCTGGGCCAGGCCCTGGTCGATCATCTGCCGCGCGAACAACTGCCCTGGGTGCTGGGCGCGCATCTACTGGGCATGCTGCTGTTCGGCTGGCCGGGGCTGCTGGCGTTGGCGACTGGCTTGCTGCTGTTCATCTGGCTGCGCCGCGCGTTGCTGTCGCGCCTCGGTGGTACCACGGGCGATACGGCCGGTGCGCTGGTCGAACTGGCCGAGTGCACGGTGCTTCTGGCGCTGGCCCTGAGTCTCTGATCTCAACTGTTATGGCGAGGCGGCCGGCAACTGTATGAGTGCCAATCGCTGATGCGGGTATATACCTGCATTCATGTTGCCGACCTCCTGTCTCTGTACCCAATTGCGCCGCGCCAGCCGGGGTGTCACGCGCCGTTACGACGATGCTCTCGCGGCCGTCGGGCTCGGTGCCGCGCAGTTTTCCCTGCTACGTCATGTGCAGCGGCTCGGTGAGCCGAGCATTTCCCTGCTCGCCGAAGCCATGGGGCTCGATCGCAGTACGCTCGGGCGCAACCTGCGGGTGCTGGAGGATCAGGGGCTGGTGCAACTGGGAGAAGGGCGCGATTTGCGCGCTCGCGAGGTACGGCTCACAGAAGCCGGCCTGCAACGCATCGAACAGGCGCTGCCGCTGTGGGAGCAGGTGCAGCGTGAGCTCAATGCCCGGTTGGGCGCAGATCGCCGCGCCGAGCTGATGAGCCTGCTCGAAGAACTGGCCTGATGGCCGCATCACTGCCTACACGGTCGCTGGCGACCGTCCGCTGGAGATACCGATGACAACTGTATGGCGTTCAACCACCTGGCTGCTGCTCGGCGCATCGCTGATCCTGGCGTTGTCGCTCGGCACTCGCCATGGCTTCGGCCTGTTCCTGCCGCCGATGAGTGCCGAGTTCGGCTGGGGCCGTGAAGTGTTCGCCTTCGCCATCGCCCTGCAGAACCTGATCTGGGGCCTGGCCCAGCCGATCACCGGCGCGCTGGCCGACCGTTTCGGTGCGCGCAAGGCTATCGTCATCGGCGGCGTGCTCTACGTGCTGGGTCTGGTTTGCATGGGCATGGCCGACTCGCCGCTGTCGTTATCGCTGAGCGCAGGTCTGCTGATCGGCATCGGTCTGTCCGGTACGTCGTTCTCGGTGATTCTCGGCGTGGTCGGTCGCGCCGTGCCGCCGGAGAAACGCAGCATGGCCATGGGCATCGCTGCCGCGGCTGGCTCCTTCGGTCAATTCGCCATGCTGCCGGGCACGCTGGGTCTGATCAGTTGGCTCGGCTGGTCGGCGGCACTGCTGGCCCTGGGGCTGCTGGTGGCGTTGATGATTCCGCTGGCAGTGATGATCAAGGAAGCACCGCCACCCGTGACCAATGGTCCGCAGCAGACGCTGGTCGAAGCGCTGCGTGAGGCGACCAGTCACTCAGGTTTCTGGCTGCTGGCGCTGGGCTTCTTCGTCTGTGGCTTTCAGGTGGTGTTCGTCGCCGTACACCTGCCGGCCTATCTGGTCGATCACCACCTGCCAGCGCTGACTGGCACCACGGTGCTGGCGTTGGTGGGGCTGTTCAACATTTTTGGCACCTACATCGCTGGCTGGCTCGGTGGGCGCATGTCCAAGCCGCGCCTGCTCAGTATCCTGTATCTGCTGCGTGGGGTAGTGATCACGCTGTTTCTGCTGGCGCCGCTGACGCAGTGGAGCGCCTACCTGTTCGGCATCGCCATGGGCCTTTTGTGGCTGTCCACGGTACCGCTGACCAACGGCACCGTGGCGACCCTGTTCGGGGTGCGCAATTTGTCGATGCTCGGCGGTATCGTCTTCCTGTTCCACCAGCTCGGCTCCTTCCTGGGTGGCTGGCTGGGTGGCTACCTCTATGACACCACCGGCAGCTACGACCTGGTCTGGCAGATCTCCATCGGTCTGAGTGTGATGGCTGCAGCGCTGAACTGGCCGGTGCGTGAGGTGCCGGTGGCGCGTCTGCAAGGTGCGCCGGCGTGAGCCACAAGGTACTGCTCTTCGCCGCTCTGACGCTTGGCCTTGGCCTGTTGTTGGCGTTGGCCTGGTGGGGCTGGCGTCAGGGTGGGTTGGCTCTGCTGCAGTTGGGCGTCGGTATCTGCTAGTTGCTTGCGGTTGGGCCTGCGAGTAGCGTGGTGAGATCGCGTCATCGCCTGAGGTCACTGCCATGTCTCTTCGTCGTCTTGCCTGTTCCCTGTTGCTGTCCAGCCTGGCGTTGCCAGCGCTGGCCGCAGAGTGCCCGGCCATGCTCCAGGGGGAGCTGCCCAAACTGCGCAGCAAGGACGCCAGCATCGATCTCTGCCAGTACGCGGGCAAGCCGCTGGTGGTGGTCAATACCGCCAGCTTCTGCGGCTTCACCCCGCAGTTCAAAGGGCTCGAAGCGCTTTACCAGCGCTACAAGGATCAGGGCCTGGAAGTGCTCGGCGTGCCGTCCGACGACTTCCGTCAGGAATCGGCCGACAGCAAGGAGACGGCCACCGTCTGCTACGTCGACTATGGCGTGACCTTCGCCATGACCGAACCGCAGCCGGTTTCCGGTGCCAATGCCATCCCATTGTTCAAGGGCCTGGCCGAGCAGAGTCGGCAGCCGCGCTGGAACTTCTTCAAGTACGTGGTCGACCGTCAGGGCAAGGTGGTGGCGAGTTTCTCCAGCCTGACCAAGCCTGACGATCCCGAGCTGATCGCGGCCGTCGAAAAGGCCATCGCCTCGCAACCCTGAGATTCTCTGAACAGGCTCTGAGCCTTTTCGCTTCACGGCCCTTCACCCATCTGGGCGATGGGCCGTGTCCGTCTGCCTGCCTAGACTGGCCAGGCGCCGGACGCAGTTCAACCGGCGTGCCCACAAGAACAATAAGGAGGCACCCATGCGTCGCGTCTATACAACTGCCCTTGCAACACTCGCTCTGCTTGGTGCCGTCGATGCCCAGGCCAACTACACCAAGACCCGATATCCGATCGTGCTGGTACACGGCGTGACCGGATTCAATACCATCGGCGGGCTGGTCAATTACTTCCATACCATTCCCTGGAACCTCGAGCGCGATGGCGCCCGGGTACACGTCGCCAGTGTCGCTGCCTTCAATGACAGCGAGCAGCGCGGCGCCGAGCTGGCCCGGCAGATCGTGCCCTGGGCTACAGCCGGTGGTGGCAAGGTCAACCTGATCGGCCACAGTCAGGGCTCGCCGACATCACGCGTGGCGGCTTCGCTGCGACCGGATCTGGTGGCCTCGGTGACCTCGATCAATGGTGTCAACAAGGGCTCCAAGGTCGCTGACGTGGTGCGCGGCGTGCTACCGCCAGGCAGTGGTATCGAAGGCGGCGCCAATGCCATCGCCAACGCCCTTGGTGCGGTGATCAATCTGTTGTCCGGGTCGAGCAACCCGCAAAACGGCATCAACGCGCTGGGCACCCTGACCACCGCAGGCACCAATGCGCTGAACAGTCGCCACCCGTGGGGCGTCAACACCAGCAGCTACTGCGCCAAGTCCAGCGAGGTGCACAGCGTGCGCGGGCACAGCATCCGCTATTACTCCTGGACCGGTAATGCCGCCTATACCAACGTGCTCGACGCGGCCGATCCCTTCCTGGCCTTCACTGGCCTGGTGTTCGGCAGCGAGAAGAACGACGGCCTGGTAGGCGTCTGCTCCACCTATCTGGGTCAGGTGATCGGCGACAGCTACAACATGAATCACGTCGATGCGATCAACCACCTGTTCGGTATTCGCGGCTGGACCGAGCCGGTATCGCTGTATCGCCAGCATGCCAATCGCCTGAAGAACAAGGGCGTCTGATCCTGATGAGCGCGGCGGGGCAACTCGCCGCAGTGAGGTCGCATGTCCAGATTCTTCGGTCTTTCCCTGGTTGCCGTGTTGCTGGCTGGCGGCCTGACCCTGTACTGGCGTTGGCCGCCTGCAGTGCCTGAAGTACAGCCTGCTGCCACTGTCGCCGTACCGTCACGGCAGTCGTCGATCGAGCAGGTTTCGGCTTCCGCCGCCAAGGCGCCCGCCGAGGCGCAACCGGCAATAGCCATGACCTTGCCCAGCCTGGCCGGTACCGAGGTGGATGGCCAGCTGCGTACCGACGCGGCCGGCAATCTGCTGCTGGATCTGGCGGTTCGCGATTACTTCGATTACTTCCTCAGCGCGGTCGATCATTCCGGGCTCGATGCGGTGATCGAGGCGTTATTGGCTGATGCAAGACGGCGTCTGCCGGAACCGGCGCTTGGGCAGATGATCAGCCTGCTGGGTGATTACCTGGACTACAAGCGCGCCAGCATGGCGCTGATGCAGCAGCCGCTGGATGCTCGGCAGCAGGTCGAACCGCAGGCTCAGCTGCAGGCCCTGCAGTCGGCTTTCGCGCGTTTGGACGAGCTGCGCCGCGTACATTTTTCTGCCACTGCGCAGGAAGCGCTGTTCGGCGCCGAACAGGCCTATGCCCGTTACACCCTCGATAGCCTGGCAGTGCAGCAGCGTGATGACCTCGGCGAGGCGCAGCGCACGCAGATGCTCGAACAGTTGCGTGAGCGTCTGCCCGATGCGCTGCGAGCAAGCGAGCAACGCCAGCAGCTGGCCCTGGAGCAACTGCAGCGCAGCGAGCAACTCTGGCGTGATGGTGCGGACGAGCAACAGGTGCGCGAGTTCCTGGCGATGACCTATGATCCGGACACCGTGCAGCGCCTGCTCGATGAGCAGCGTCGCGAGCGCGACTGGCAGCAGCATTACCAGGCCTATCGCAATGAGTTGGCCAGCCTGCAAGGTCGGGGGCTGAGCGAGGTAGATGGCGAGCAAATGCAGCGGCAGCTGCGCGAGCGGCTGTTCAGCAGTGAAGACCGACACCGTGTGGAAACCTATGACGCCATTGCCGCGAAGCAGCCGGAGCCGCTCGACCCCTGACGGATGCCCCCCATGAGCGAGCGCCTGCTGTTGGCCCAGCAGCGCCGAGGCTATCGCTCGCTGCGTTTCGTCGTCGAGCTGGAGGCGGGGTTTGCCGAGCATCGGGTGCAGCGCATTCTTCGACGTCTGCCCCTGATCGCGCCTACCGCCGCCTTGTTTCAGCTCATCTATGCGCTGCTGGATTTTCTGCTGATGCCGCTGACGGTCAGTCTCTCGGTGTTACCGTTGCGCCTGCTGGCGCTGGCCGCGGTGGTGCTGTCCTTTTTCTACTGTCGACGCCGCGATGTGCCGCCTGCCAGGGTGCCGTTGGCCTACGCCGCAGCCTACTGGGTCAACGGTTTCAGCGTCGCGCTGATCGTGCACCTGTGCTGGCAGCAGGGCGTGGCGATGCCCTACGACGGCCTGTTTCTCATCCTGCTGTTCGGTTACGCCCTGCTGGGGCTGTCGTTTCGTGCGATCAGCCTGTGCAGCTGGAGCTTCTGCCTGCTCTTCATCGGCATGGGCGTGCTGTTCGGTGAAACCGGCGGCGAACTGGCCTATCAGGGCCTGTTTCTGTTCTGCGCCAACCTGATCGGCAGCGTGGGCGCCTACATGCAGGAGCACGGGCAACGTGGTGCCTGGTTGAACCTGCGCTTGCTCGACCTGGCGCGCCAGCGCGCCGAAGCCGATGACGCACGCAAGTTGCGCCTGCTGGCGGCTGCCAGTCACGACCTGCGTCAGCCGCTCAACGCCATGGGGTTGTACGCTGAACACCTGGTGGAGCAGGGCGGTGACCAGCAGACTCGGCGCATCAGCGCGCGTCTGGCCGCTTCGGTAGAGCAGCTGGGGCGTCTGTTGCAATCGTTGCTCGACTACACCCGCCTGACCTTGCCCGGTGGCGTGCAGGCCAGGCCCCATGCGTTCGCCCTGCGCCCATTGCTCGAGCGGTTGATTGTCGAAGTGGCCCCGGAGGCGCAGCAACAGGGGCTGCAACTTGAGCTGCACTGTGACGAGTGCGGGGTGTACAGCGATCCACTGCTGCTGGAGCGACTGCTGCGCAATCTGCTGAACAATGCGCTGCTACACGCACAGGCGCGGCACCTGAAGCTGAGTGCGCGGCGTGATGGCGACGAGATCGTGCTGGAGGTGGCGGACGATGGCCGCGGTCTCAGCGAGGCGGAGCAGGCGTTGGTGTTCGAGGAGTTTCGTCAGTTGGACAATCCCGGGCGCAATGCCGAGCGTGGGCTCGGTCTCGGCCTGGCCATCGTGCGGCAGCTGGCTGAGGTGCTGGAGCATCCCCTGCGGCTGCATTCCCGACCTGACGCCGGTGCGCGTTTCGTCCTGCGCCTGCCATTGGCTGAGGTATCGGCGCCGGCGTCACGTGTCGATGCTGCGCTGGCATTGCGCGGGCGCGTGCTGTTGCTCGAAGACGATGCCACCGGGCGCGAAGCAATGGCCGGCTTGCTGCGTCGCTGGGGTTGCCAGGTGCAGGTCTGCGCCGATCTGGCCGGTGCGCTGCAGGCGCTGCGTCAGGAGGTGCCGCAGTTGCTGATCAGCGACTATCGGTTAGCCGAGCGGGGCGACGGGCTGCAGGCCATCGAGCGACTGCGCGAGGCGGCAGGGCAGATGTTGCCGGCGTTGCTGATCACTGCTGATCTGAGCCCGGAACTGCATGAACGCTGTCTGCCGGCGCACGTCATTCCCCTGGGCAAGCCCTTGTTGCCGGCGCGTTTGCGTCAGGTGCTGGCCACTCAGTTGCAAGTGCGCCAGGCACTCAACTGATCACAGCCAGCCGCGCTGACGGGCGGCGCTGACGCAGGCGGTGCGGGTATGCACGGCGAAGGTTTCGAACAGTGCCTTGAGGTGAGTTTTCACCGTGTCTTCGGCCAGGCCCAGCTCGCGGCTGATGGCCTTGTTCGGCAAGCCTTCTGCCAATAACTGGAGAATCTCCAACTGCCTGGGCGTCAGCGGTGAGGCGCTGCTTGGCGCCGGCAGGGTTTCACCCAGCAAGACGCGGGTCACCGCCTGGCGCAGGGCGTTTCCATCGGAGCTCTTGGGGATGAAGCCGAGTGCGCCAGCGGCCAGCGCCGCTTGTGCCTCCAGCGCGGAATCACTGGCGCTGAGAATCGCCACCGGCGTGCTCTCACCGCGCGCCAGCCAGCGCTGCAGCAGCTCGATGCCAGGTTCGTCAGGCAGGCGCAGGTCGAGCAGGATCAGGTCGTAGCCATGCTGGCGTAGACACTGTTCTGCTTCTGCAGCGCTGTGCGCGGTGTGGATCTGCAGGTTCTGGCTCAGTGGCGACAAGGCCAGGGAAAGGCCGTCGAGGAAGATGCGGTGGTCGTCGACCAGCAGCAGGCGAAGATTGTCGGGCAGGGTAGTGCAGAGGGCAGTCATGACGTTCTCACGCGGCTTTTATTGTTGTTCTGCCGCGTGAGTTTAGCCAATGCCGCTTCTCGATTAGAAGCGGTAGCTGAGTGAAGCCCCCAGGCCGTGAGCGCTGTTCTTGTAGCGCGCACGGTAGGTGCCACGGGTAGCGCTGACGTGGTTCACGTCCACCGACTCTTCCTGCAGGTAGGAGTAGGCCACGTCGATGGTCATGTCCTGGTTGGGGCTCCAGCCGGCGCCGACGCTGAAGATGGTGCGGTCACCGGAGGGCACGCGCGGCGAGCGATCGACGTTGTTGGTCGGCGATTGGTCGATGGCGATACCGGTGCGCAGCGTCCACTGCGGGCTGACCTTGTACGACAGGCCGACCGCATGGGCCCAGGTGTCGTGCCAGTTCTGCTCTTCGACGATGGTGGAGAGGTTGGCCGGCAGCGTTGCAGAGTCGTTCTCCACGCGGATTTCCTTGAAGCGGCTCCAGCGCGTCCAGGTGCTGCCGACATACAGCGTCAGCGCATCGCTCAGATCGTGAGTGATGGACATGTCCACCGACTCGGGCGTGGTCAGGTCCAGGTTGGCGTCGTACTTGCCTGCGATGCCGGCCAGCGGCGACGCTTCGACACGGGTGTCGCCCTCCAGCTCGTACTTGACGCGCGAGTGGTAGGTCAGGCCGGCGCGGGTCTGTGGGGTGAACTCGTAGAGCACGCCGGCGTTGAAGCCGACCGCTACGTCATCACCCTTGACCTTCACCTTGCCATCGCCGAGCGGCGTGAACAGCGAGGAGGTCAGTTCCCCTTCGATGTGATTGAAGGTCGGGCCGAAACCCACCGACAGCTTGTCGTTGAAGCGATAGCTCAGGGTCGGCTGCACGGTGATCACCCGCACATAGCTCTTGTCGGCGTAGTAGCGGCCCTGAAAGCTGCTCTCGTAGTCGGTCATCAGGCCAAAGGGCACGTAGACGCCGATACCGAAGGCGACCTTGTCGTCCAGCGGTTTGACGTAGTAGCCCATGGGTACGCCAGTGGTCGGCACCATATCGCCGTCGTTGCCGCCGCTGATCGAGCCGGCCGGAGAGCGGGCACTGACTCGGTCGATATCGCTCTTGGCATGAATCGCCGCTGCCCCTGCATACACTTCTTCGCGCTTGAGGCGCGCCATGCCGGCGGGGTTGCCGAACACGGTGCTGGCGTCGTCGGCGGATGATGAGCGCCCGGCGAAGGAGGTGCCCATGCCGGAAATGCTCTGTTCGTTGAGGGCGAAGCCGCTGGCGAAACCATGGCTCGAGGTGGCGGTGATGGCGATGGCAAGACCGGTCTTGAGAAGACGTTTGCTCACGGGGAAGCTCCTGTGGTGAGGCGAGGGGGCGCACGCTACAGTTTTTCCTGACCCCTGCCAAGACGCTGAAGTTCCCGAAATAGAGCGGATTGTCGGACAATTGTTTTGATAATGCGTGGATTTTCCACGCTGATTTTTCTGACGATTCGGTCAGGCTACCTGGCTGACGGGCTCGACGCAGCGTTGCCAGGCATCGAGAAAGTCATCCTGACGAGCCTGTGGCTGAAAAACCTTGCACCAGATTCGGCCCAGGGCCAGCAGGTCGTCGGCGGCTGGCAACTCGAGTTTCTCGCTTTCGACCAGTAGCCAGGCAATGGCTGTGGCATAGCGCAGGTTGACCGTCAGCTCCACGTGTGGCGCTTCAAGAAAGGCGTGCTGGCTGGCGAGACCGCGCACACGGCTGGCAAGCTGCGGATCGAATGCCAGATGCTGGTCCCAGAGTATCTGGTGGCGCTGTTCGCTGATGCGATACAGGCCGTGACCTTGCGGGGTATCCAGCGCGCTGCCCAGTGCCGACTGACAGGCCGCAGCCCCCAGCAGCAGTGCTTCGGCCGTGGCGCTATGGCGTTCGAGATAGAGCAGGGTAGGGCGGATTACATGTTGGCTGAGATCGCAGGCGGCAATTCCCATGGCATCCTCGCAGAGGGTACCGGTGGGGCCGGGCGCATGGCAGCTTTTCTAGTGGTTTTTCGATAAAGGCCCCACCGGGAGCAGGGTTAGCCGCTCATTTTCAAGTCTAGTGCGATATTTCAGCCGTAAAGGACTGTTTTTAAATTGATTCCAGATCTGAGTTATTGGGCATATTTCGATTAGTGCTTAGAAACCACCGGTCAGTCGCCAGTGGCAATCGGCCGTGCCGGATCGGTGATCCACTCGCTCCAGGAACCGGCGTAGAGCGGTGCCAGCGGGTAACCAGCGAGGCTCATGGCGAACAGGTTGTGGCAGGCCGTGACACCGGAGCCGCAGTAAGCCACCAGATTGTTCACTGGGCGCTCGCCGCGCAGATCGTCGAAGCGCTCGCGCAGTGCCTCTGCCGGAAGGAAGCGGCCATCGGAACCCAGGTTGTCGGTGAATGCCGCGCACTGTGCGCCGGGAATGTGTCCGGCGATCGGGTCGAGCGGCTCGACCTCGCCACGAAAGCGCGGCAGTGCCCGCGCGTCGATCAGTGTCAGGTCCGGGTTGCCCAAACGCTGGGCCAGATGATCGGCAGTCAGCAGCAGGCTGTTGTCGGGGTGCGCGGAGAAGTCGCCGGTGGCGTTGTTCGGTGGCGCCATGGTCAGTTCCTGGCCGGCTTCACGCCAGGCTTTCAGGCCGCCATCGAGCAGGTACAGGCCCTCACGTTTGCCCAGCCATAGCAGCAACCACCAGGCGCGTGCGGCGAAGGCGCCAGGACCATCGTCGTACAGCACCACCTGGCTGTCCGCCCGCAGGCCGCAGCTGCGCAGGCGCTCGACCAGGGCGCTCGGGTCGGGCAGCGGATGACGACCGGTGACGCCCTTGACCACTGGCGCGGACAAGTCCTGTTCGAGATCGAGGAAATGCGCACCTGGAATATGTCCATCCAGGTAGCTGCGACGGCCATATGCCGGGTCTTCGAGGGCGAAGCGGCAGTCCAGGATCAGCAGGTTTTCCTGTCCCAGGCGTTGTTTAAGGTGTTCCGTGCTGATCAGTTGCGCGAGTGGCATGGTGCCTCCTGTTTCGTAGCCGGGTTTGCCGCATCATACCGCCTGGCCTGCTGTTCGATACTCCACCACCAAAGCGCCTTTTCAGCTCATTCGGCAGGGCTGTGGCGTCAGCGGTGCAAAGGCAATGGTCGATATTCGTGCGTTTGTGGCCATTATTTGGTGCGCCATGTAAATCGGGTGAATTCCGCCATAGAGGTCTTTCCAATCTTGGCATGTGGGCTGATGCACTAAAAAGTTTCATCAAGGCGACATTTTGATCTGTTTTGGTGCCTTGCTGCCTGCTAGAGTGCCGGCCACTTTATTTGCGTGGTGTCGAGGTGCCGCATGTCGTTGTCCGTCGATTCTTTCCTGGCGCGCCTGAAACAGCGCGACCCCGATCAGCCGGAATTCCACCAGGCGGTGGAGGAGGTGGTGCGCAGCTTGTGGCCCTTCCTCGAAGCCAATGCGCGTTATCGCGAGGCTGGCATTCTCGAGCGGATGGTCGAGCCGGAGCGCGCCATCCTGTTTCGCGTGCCATGGGTCGATGACCGTGGCCAGGTGCAGGTCAACCGCGGCTACCGCATCCAGATGAGCAGCGCCATCGGCCCATACAAGGGCGGTCTGCGCTTCCACCCCTCGGTGAACCTGGGCGTGCTCAAGTTTCTCGCCTTCGAGCAGGTATTCAAGAATTCGCTGACTTCGCTGCCCATGGGCGGCGGCAAGGGCGGTGCGGACTTCGACCCCAAGGGCAAGAGCGAAGGCGAGGTGATGCGCTTCTGCCAGTCTTTCATGACCGAACTGTATCGCCATATCGGCGCCGATCTGGACGTGCCGGCCGGTGATATCGGCGTTGGCGGTCGCGAGATCGGTTACCTGTTCGGCCAGTACAAGCGGCTGTCCAACCAGTTCACTTCGGTGCTGACCGGTAAGGGCCTGAGCTACGGCGGCAGCCTGATTCGCCCGGAAGCCACTGGCTATGGCTGCGTGTACTTCGCACAGGAGATGCTCAAGCGTATCGACCAGGGCTTCGAGGACAAGCGCGTGGCCATTTCCGGCTCCGGCAACGTCGCCCAATACGCCGCGCAGAAGGTTATTGAGCTGGGCGGTCGGGTGATCTCGATGTCCGACTCCGAAGGCACGCTGTATGCCGAGGGTGGTCTCAGCGACGAGCAATGGCAGTACCTGATGGAGCTGAAGAACGTGCGTCGCGGTCGTTTGCGCGAGATGGCCGAGCATTATGGCCTGCAGTTTCTCGCTGGGCAGCGCCCCTGGGGTCTGGCGTGCGATATCGCGTTGCCCTGCGCGACGCAGAACGAGCTGGACGGTCAGGACGCTCGCACACTGCTGAAGAATGGCTGCATCTGCGTGGCCGAAGGTGCCAACATGCCGTCGACTCTGGAGGCGGTGGACTTGTTCGTCGAGGCCGGCATCTGCTATGCACCAGGCAAGGCCTCCAACGCCGGTGGCGTCGCCACCAGCGGCCTGGAAATGAGCCAGAACGCCATGCGCCTGCACTGGAGCGCCGGCGAGGTGGACGAGCGTCTGCACGGCATCATGCAGAACATCCACCATGCCTGTGTGCACCACGGTGAAGAGAACGGCCGCATCAATTACGTCAAAGGCGCCAACATCGCCGGCTTCGTCAAGGTTGCCGATGCCATGCTGGCGCAAGGCGTGGTCTGATACCAGGCTCAAACTCTGACCTTGTAACGAGTTTGAAAAAGCATCGCTGTGGCCACGAAGCCCCGTTTGAGAACACGGGGCTTCGTCGTTTCTGGCGGGGCTGTGTTGCTCGAGCGATTCAGGCTCAGGCATGCTGCGTGCCCTCACGCTCGCTACACAGGCCTTCGCCCTGCATGAAACGTTTTGTCTTGCTCGACACCGCTCCGATCCCGGGTACGAATGGTGCGTTGAACCTCTTCGAATACGGCGAAGATTTCGTCATCAAGATCGCTGGCGGCGATGGCGGGCAACTGATGAATACTCGTATGCACGGCTCGGAAGATGCCCTGGCTGCGATTCCCTGCAAGCAGATTGCCGGCCGTCCGCAGGTGCGGGTCTTGATCGGTGGTCTGGGTATGGGCTTCACCTTGGCCTCGGCGCTGCAGCATCTGGGTGCGGATGCCGAGGTGGCGGTGGCCGAGCTGGTGCCCGGGGTGGTCGAGTGGAACCGTGGCCCGCTGGGGGCGAAGTCCGGTTATCCGTTGAATGACCCGCGTGCGTTGATCATCCAGGAGGACGTCGCCAAGGTATTGCAGGCCGCCGAGCAGTGCTACGACGCGATCATGCTGGATGTCGATAACGGCCCCGAAGGGCTGACCCAGAAGGGTAATGACTGGCTGTACAGCATGGACGGCCTGCGTCAGTGCGCCAAGGCGCTGAGGCCCAAGGGCATGCTGGCAGTGTGGTCGTCCAGCGCCGACCGGGCATTCTCGGAGAAGGTGCGCAAGGCCGGTTTCAAGGGCGAGGCGGTGCAGGTGTATGCCCATGGCAATCGGGGCACGCGGCACACCATCTGGATTGCCCAGAAGATCTGAGCCGGCTGCCCAGGTCGTGACTGACCTGGGCAACCGCGTTGCTCAGTGAATCTGCAGTTTACCGATGCGGTCGTTGTCCAGGCTGCCGAAGTACAGGTAGTCGCCTACCGGTTTCACCGAGGTCACCATGCGCAGGTGCGTACCGCTGGTGTCATGCAGGCTGCGGATGATCTCGCCGTTCTCGTTGAGGGCGATGGCGAAGCCGTAAGGGATTGCCTTTGGCCACAGCGCGCGCGGCAGCTTGGCCAGTTGCGCCTTGAGCCATGGGTGGCGATGGAGGAAGTCGGCGTCGGCCTTGCGCGGTGTCGGCAGCGCCACCCAGAAGGTACCGTTGCGGTCACCCTGCAGGTTGTCCGGCAGGCCGGGCAGGTTGTCGATGAAGATGTCGTGCTGGCCGGCCTTGTCGCCCTTGAGCCAGTAACGGGTGATGCGATAGCGATAGGTCTCGTTGACCAGCACGAAGTCCTCGTTCGCTGACAGCGCCACGCCGTTGGCGAAATACAGGTCTTTCAGCAACACACGGGTCTCGCCGCTGGCTGGGTTGTAGCTGAGCAGGCGCCCATGGGGGCGGGCCTCGAGCAGGTCGAGCAGGTAGTCCGGCTGTTCGAAGCGTGACGAGGCGTCGCTGAAGTAGATGGTGCCGTCGCTGGCGATGTCCAGGTCGTCGGTGAAGGCGAAACGCAAACCTTCAGCTTCTGTGGTCAGCACCTTGATCGCGCCTTGCGGGTCGATGCTCAGCAGGCCCTTGTAGGCGTCGGCGACGATCAGGTTGCCACTGGCGTCGAAGTTCATGCCCAGCGGGCGGCCGCCGGTGTCGGCGAAGGTCTCCAGGCTGTCATCTTGCAGCACACGAACGATGCGGCCGTCATGCAGGCCGGCGTATACCCGGCCCTGGCTATCGACGGCGGTGTCTTCCGGTCCATGCACCTGGCCGCGTGCCAACAGCTCGGCCTTCATCAAGGTGTCGTTGGGCTCCAGTGCGCCAGTCATCGCCGGGGCGGGATCGGCATCCCAGGGCAGCGGATCGATCGGGCTGGGGGTGAGGGCCAGGTAGCTGGCCGCTGCGGCCAGCAGCATGACGATCAGGGCAAGCAGTTTCTTCAGCATTGTTGTTCTTCCGGGTCGAAGGTGGTGCGCGGCACAGATTACACAGTTCCCGCCATCGGCGGCAGGCCGCTGCCCCGTGCGATGGCGTGGGCATATATACTGCGCGTCATTCTAGACGGGAGAGCCGCGTGGCTAACGACATTCACTGGATTCTCGACGACGCCAGCCTGGCCGAGCATTGCGCCGCCTGGCAGGCGCTGCCCTTCGTCGCGCTGGACACCGAGTTCATGCGCGTCGACACCTTCTATCCCATCGCCGGGTTGCTGCAGGTCAGCGGTGGCGATGGCGCCTATCTGATCGACCCCTTGCGTATCAGCGACTGGCGGCCGTTCGCCGCGCTGCTCGAAGCGCCGAGCGTGGTCAAGGTGCTGCACTCGTGCAGTGAGGACCTGGAGGTCTTTCTCCGCCTGACCGGCAGCCTGCCGGCACCGCTGTTCGATACGCAGCTGGCGGCTGGTTACCTCAACCTCGGCTTCTCCATGGGCTACTCGCGCCTGGTGCAGGCCTTGCTCGATATCGAATTGCCCAAGGGCGAAACCCGCTCCGACTGGTTGCAGCGGCCGCTGTCCGAACTGCAGGTGCGCTACGCCGCCGAGGACGTGCTGCATCTCGTCGAGGTATACCACGCCCTGATGACTCGCCTGGCGCCGCAGAAGGTCGAGTGGATTCTGGCGGATGGTGCCGATCTGGTCGCCAATCTCGGGCGTGAAGTCGCGCCGGAAGACGCCTGGCGCGATGCCAAGCTGGCCTGGAAACTCTCGCGTCAGCAGCAGGCTGTGCTGCGCGCGCTGTGCGCCTGGCGTGAGCGCGAGGCGCGTGCGCGCAACCAGCCACGCAATCGCGTTTTGCGTGAGCATTCGTTGTGGCCGCTGGCACGTACCCAGCCAGATAACCTGGTGGCGCTGGCGCGTATCGAGGACATGCACCCGAAAACCGTGCGTCAGGATGGAGAGACGCTGCTGCAGCTGATTCGTGAGGCGGCCGCATTGCCGCCCGAGCAATGGCCCGAAGCCTTGCCCGAGCCGCTGCCAATCGAAGCCTCGGCCTTGCTGAAGAAGCTGCGCGCCGTCGGCCAGCGTGAGGGCGAGCGCCTGGATATCGTGCCCGAACTGATGCTGCGCAAGAAAACCCTGGAGGCTTTGCTGAAAAGCGGCTATCCCAATGGCCCTTATCAATTGCCCGACTCCCTGCGCGGCTGGCGCCGGGAGTTGATGGGGCAGGCGCTGCTTGACTGCCTGGCCGCTGAAGGAGAATCCGCGTGAAACGTATCTGCTCCATCTATAAAAGCCCGCGCAAGAACGAGATGTATCTCTACGTGCTCAAGGCCGATGCCCTGAAGCGTGTGCCTGAGGGGCTGCTCGCCGTTTTCGGACCGCCTGCGCACGCCTTCGATCTGGTGCTCAGCCCGGAGCGGCAGTTGTCTCGGGAAGACATCGCCACCGTGCTGGAAAACCTCGACAAGCAGGGCTATCACCTGCAGATGCCGCCTCCCGAGGAGGAGTACATTCAGCACCTGCCCGATGAACTGCTGCGCCGTAACGATCCGGTATGACAGGCCCTTGAAAAACGTAGGCGAGGCAGGCAAGACAAGGCAGAAACAGCCGAAAAAGCGCAGTTTACATGCTGTAAATGAGCATTTTGAGGCTGTTTTTAACGCAGTATTGCCAACGCACGACTGCATGGATGCAGGAGGTAGAGCGACGCAGGAAGCCAAAGCCGAGGTAGTTTTTCAACGGCCTGGTAAACCATGCGCCTGCTGATCGCCGAAGGGGCCCATGCGTTCTATGCCGAGCGCATTCGCAGCGCCTGCCCTGAACTGCAACTGGTCGCCGGCGCACAGCTGGAACAACTGCGTGCGCTAGCCGGCGACTGCGACCTGTGGCTGGGGCAGCCCGACCTGCTCGCGCCCTTGTTGCGCGACGGAGCGCGCCCGCAGTGGCTGCAGTCGACCTGGGCCGGTATCACGCCGCTGCTGGCGGAAGGACTGCCGCGTGACTACCGTCTGACCCGCGCCGTCGGCATCTTCGGTCAGGTGATGGCCGAATACGTGCTGGGGCATATGCTTGCGCATGAGCGGCGCCTGTTGGCCCGGCTGGCGGCGCAGGTCGAGCAGCGTTGGGATCACGGCTTGCCGCGCAGCCTGCGTGGGCGCCGGGTGCTGGTGGTAGGTTGCGGTGATATCGGTCAGGCCGTCGCCGATTTCCTCCAGCCCTTCGGCGTGGCGCTGCGTGGTGTCGCCAGCCAGGCGCGTGAGCAGGCGCCTTTTCTCGAAGTGGCGGCCATGGAGCAGCTACCTCATCTGGTCGCCTGGGCCGATTACGTGGTCAACCTGCTGCCGGACACGCCGGCAACACACGATCTGTACGATGCCCGGCTGCTTGCCCATTTCCGCCCAGAAGCGGTGCTGATCAATGCCGGGCGCGGTGTCGCCGTGGTCGATGCCGATCTGGTGGCCGCGCTCGAGCGCAATCAGTTGGCCGGCGCGGTGATCGACGTCTGTCGCGAAGAGCCGCTGCCGCCCGGTCATGCATTCTGGACAGCGCCGCGTCTGCTGCTCACCGGCCACAGCTCGGCGCCTACCGATCCGGCGCTTATGAGTGAGCTTTTCATCGACAACCTGGTGCGCTGGCAAACGGGAGAGCCGTTACGGGGTGAAGTGGATTTCGCCCGCGGTTATTGAGGCACTTGGCGGGTTGCACCCGCCCTAAGGGTGCAGGTCTGCAGGGCGGGTGCAACCCGCCAGCGGCGATGACCGGCTCGTACGATCAATCCCTGATGGCGCCGTTCGGCATGCGCTGCTTGGCCGGGGCTGGGCCTCAAGCTAGACTGCCGCGCTTTTTTCGCCTGAGTACATACTGCTGCCATGGCTGCTGACCTCGAACCCTTCTGGAAACGCAAGACCCTCGCCCAACTCGATCAGGGCGAGTGGGAATCGCTGTGCGACGGTTGTGGCCTGTGCTGCCTGCAGAAGCTCGAGGACGAAGACGACGGCGCCGTCTACTACACGCGCATCGCCTGCAAATTGCTGGACCTGCAGACCTGTCGCTGCAGCGATTACCCCAACCGGGTCAAACATGTGCCCGACTGCATTCAGCTTACCCCGGCGCAGGCCGATCAGTTCCAGTGGCTGCCGCCGACCTGTGCTTATCGCCTGGTCAGCGAAGGCAAGGACCTGCCGCATTGGCACCATCTGGTCAGCGGCGACCCTGACGCTGTGCACGCCGAACGCATCTCCCAGTCGGGGCGCATGCTCAGTGAGAACAGCGTGGCCGAAGACGACTGGGAAGATCATCTGATTTTCCGCGCGGGTTGATTGCCGCGCTGCTTCGTGGCAAATCTGTCCCCCGTCCATGGAATTTGCCCTGTGGCGCAGCTGTCATACGTTGCCACGCCCTGCATCAGGAGTTTTGCTCGATGTCTCTTCGCTTGCCGTTGTACGCGCCTCTGCTGCTGCTGAGCCTGCCGGCCTTCGCCGCCACGCAGAAGGTCGATCTGGATTACCGGGTGCGCTTTCTGCCCGAGAGTAATCAGGCGGAAGTCAGCATCACCCTGGAAAAAGGTGAGCGGGTGCGCAGCCTCGACTTCAATCTTGGCGAAGACGAACGTTTCAGTGATTTCGAGGCTGACGGCCAGTGGTCGCAGGAGGCTGCCGGGCGCGGCAAGTGGCAGCCGGGCGAGGGCAAGAGCGTACTGAGCTACCGCGTGCTGATCGACAGCGAACGCAAGCCAGGGCGTTACGACGCCAGGATGACCGACGACTGGGCACTGCTCAGGGGCGACGACCTGATTCCGGCGGCCAAGCTCGATCAGCAGGACAAGACCGAGCTGGTGGCGCGCCTGCAGTTCGATCTGCCCAAGGGCTGGAAGAGCGTCGAGACCGGCTGGCCGCGCATCGGCAAGAACCGCTTTCGCATCGACAACCCGCAGCGCAGGTTCGACCGCCCGACCGGCTGGATGCTGGCTGGCAAGCTGGGTACCCGCCGTACTCGTCTGGGCGATACCGAAATTGCCATCTCCGCGCCAATCGGCGAGGGCATGCGGCGCATGGATATCATGACGTTCCTGACCTTCGTCTGGCCGCAGATGCAGCAGGTGTTCCCGCGTGATCCGGACAAACTGCTGATCGTCGGCGCTGGCGATCCGATGTGGCGTGGCGGCCTGTCGGCGGCCAATTCCTACTACATGCACGCCGACCGTCCATTGGTCAGCGAGAACGGCACCAGCTCGCTGGTACACGAACTGGTGCACGTATTCGGCCGCATCTATGGTCGCGAGCGCAGTGACTGGATCGCCGAAGGCCTGGCCGAGTACTACGCCATCGAATTGATGCGCCGCGCGGGCGGTATCAGCGAAGACCGCTATCAGAAGATCCGCGAGCAGCTGATTCGCTGGAGCAAACCGGTCAACAGCCTGCGTACCGACAATGCCAGCGGCGCTGTCACTGCGCGTGCGGTGCTGCTGTTGCAGGAGCTGGACCGGGAAATCCGGCAGAAGACCAAGGACAAGGGCAACTTGTCGCTGGACGACGTCACCCGTGGGCTGATGCGTCTGGACAAGGTCAGCACCCAGGACTTCATCGACATCACCGAGAATGTCATCGGTGGTCCTTCGAATACCTTGGATACGCGGCTGCTGCGATGAGTTGACTTGCATATGAAAACCACTGTTAAATGATATTTATTATCATTAATTGGCGCCTTCGGGCGCCTTTTGCAGTCAGGTGGTCTCGTGCAGGCAGTCTGTGGCACCTTGCCCGGTGGTGCCGTCCATGGATGAGCAGTTTCGCGGCACCTTCTCTTCCGTTTACCGCAGTGTTCATGCAGAGCTGACGCGTTTCTTTCGCAAGCGTCTGGAGAGTCAGGCCGATGCCGCTGATCTGGCTCAGGATGCGTTCGCCCAGTGGTTAGGCTGGCGTGATCGCAACGGGGTTGAACAGCCTCGCGCCTTCCTTTTTCATATTGCCCGCAACCTGTTGCGTGATCACTGGCGCCGCCAGCAACGTCAGGGGCAAATCGAGCCCTTGGAGGTGATTGCAGATACCGCAGCGCTACAGCCGAGCCCACTGGAGCGCCTCGATCAGCAGCAGCGGCTGCGACAATTGGCTCGGGCGTTGGAGGATCTGCCGCCCAGGCGACGCGAAGCTCTGATTCTTCACCGTTTCGAAGGCCTGTCACAAAGTCAGGTGGCGGCGCGTATGGGCATTTCCTTGAGCATGGTGGAGAAGCACATTGCCGCCGCCTTGTTGCATTGCAAGCAGCAGCTGGCACGTGAGACCGGGATGGATCAGCAATGAGCGAGAACCGAATCGATGTGATGCTGCCTGATGAGCAGGCGGCCACCTGGTTCGCCCGCCGCAGTGGTGACGCGTTCGATGCACAGGACGAGGTTCGCTTTCAGGCCTGGCTTGCGGCTGATCCTGCCAATGCCCAGGCTTTCGCCGATCTGCAGTTGCTTTGGCAGGACATGGCCCATCTGCCCAGGTCACAAGCTTGTGTGACTCGCCCGTTGCGCCGTCCGCGTTGGCGCTCGTTGGCCGTGGCAGCCTGCCTTGGATTGCTGGCCTTGCTGCCTGTCTGGCTGGATAGCCCGCAGGATGTGGAGCTCACCCGGGTCAGCAGTTCCACGGAGCCGCGCGAGGTGACCCTGGGTGATGGAAGCCATATTCATCTCAATCGCAACACCCGCCTGGAGGTTCGCCTGCTACCGGATCGACGCGAGGTCGAGCTTTTGCAGGGGCAGGCGTATTTCAGCGTGGCCAGGGATGAGCGGCGGCCCTTTCATGTGCAGGTCGGGGAGGGCAGCGTACAGGTGCTCGGAACGCGTTTCGATGTACGTCGTGGTAGCGAGCATCTGATCGTGACCGTGGAACAGGGGCGAGTCGCCCTGCATCCGCAGGAGGGTGCAGCGCTGACGGAGCTGCAGGCAGGAGATCGCGCGGTCTACGATCAGACTCGTGACGAACTGCTGCGTTCGCGGGTCGCCGAGGATGAGGTAGCCAGCTGGCGCTCGGGGCGTCTGATTTTTCAGCAATTGCCATTGGCGCAATTGCTGGATGAACTGTCGCAGTATCGTGCTGCTCCAGTCTCACTCGGTGATGCTTCTCTGGCCAATAGACAGGTTTCCGGTAGCGTTGACCTTGCGCGGCCTGATGATTTTCTTGCGGCGTTGCCAGTCATGTTGCCTGTAGCGCTCGAACGTTCGGGTGATGGCAGCATTCGAGTGGTGAAAGCGAAAAATTAAAAATATTTTCATTCGCATATGCGGGTTTTTATCATTTAACCGTCTCCCATTCCGACCACCTCATGCCGTGGTGGTGTCGTAAGCAGTGGAGATCTGGATGAAAACCCGCCTTTTGCCACATGACCGCAGATGCACACCTGCTGGTGCCGCACTGATGATCGGTTGCCTGATGAGCACGATCGTTCAGGCGCAGCCGCGTGACTTCGATCTTGCCGCTCAACCCATGGGTAGCGCGTTGACAGCCCTGGCCCGCCAAGGACAGCTGCAGATTTTTTTCGAGAGCGATCAGGTGCAAGGGCTGCAAGGACGTGCGCTGCGTGGGCACTACGAACCAGTAGAGGCGCTGCACCAGTTGCTGTCAGGCAGTGGTCTTGAATTGGTGGTAACCCCGGGTGGTTTCGTGGTGCGCCAGCAGGCCGTCACGGCGCGGGATGAAAATACCATCGAGCTGGGTTCGGTGAGCATCGTGGGTGATGGTCGTCACGTCGACTCCAGCAATGTCGGGCGTTCGACCTTGACCAGCAGGGAAATCGAGCAGCGCCAGGCTGATAATGTTCCCAGCCTGTTGCAGACCCTGCCAGGTGTGAGCATGGGGGGCTCGCCGAAACCGGGCGGCCAGACCATGAATATCTGGGGATTGGGTGATGCGGAGGATGTTCCCTTCACCCTGGATGGTGCGACCAAGAGCGGTTTCGAGCGCTATCAGCAGGGGACGGTGTTCATCGAGCCTGAGCTGATCAAAAGCATTGAGGTGGACAAGGGGCCTCACTCGGTATTTACCGGTAATGGTGGGTTTGGTGGCACCGTTCATATGGAGACCAAGGATGCACAGGACTTGCTGCAGGAAGGCCGCAACGCGGGTGCCATGCTCAAGTACGGCTATCACAGCAATGATCAGCAGAAGATATACAGCGGTGCGGTGTATGGTCGAACCGATGACGGCTTTGCAGATTCACTGCTCTATCTGACCGGGCGTGACGGACGGGATATCAAGCTCGCCGATACCATTGCTGACCCGGACAAGCGCTACCCGATCAATCCGCAGCGTTTGCCGAACACGGCCCAGGACCTGGATGCCGGCTTGTTCAAGCTCAACCTGCATCCTACCGAGGAACATGACTTCAACCTTTCCTGGTCGCGCTCGAAAAGCACGAGGTGGACGCCGTTTTCTTCTGCCAGTTACCCGACGCCTCCGACCCAGAGCAATATCAACCAGTACGGTTACGAGGGGGCGTTGCGTCGTTTCCTGGCCCACCGGGAAACCATCGACACGACATGGGCGAGCAAGTACCACTTCCAGCCACTGGATAACCCCTGGGTCGATTTGACCTTCAGCTATGCGCAGTCCAAGGTCGAGCAGGTCGACGAGCGTGAGCAAAATGCGTTCGTGCAGGTCGCAACCGGTGGGCGAAAAATGGATACCGTATACCGGGACAAGGTCGCCGAGTTGCGTAATACCAGTCGCTTCGACACGGGCGCACTTGCCCATGCACTGACCTTGGGTGGCGCATGGCGCAAGCACAACCGCGATACCCTGATGTCTATCGACACCAGCACCTACAACAATGCCAATTACAACTTCGGACGCTTTCAGCCGACCTTCATGCCTAGCGGCGAGCAATTGACGCACAGTTTCTACGTGCAGGATGCGATCGACTACGGCCCGCTGACGATTACGCCATCGATGCGTTTCGACAGTGTCCGCAATGAGGGTGAGCCCAATCTGGCTCCCGTCTATGACAACAGTGCCAGAGGGCATGATTACAGCAGCCAGAGCTACTCGGGCTGGTCTCCACGTCTTTCGTTATTCTGGCGTGCCACCGAGCAGCTGGGCTTCTTTGCCGATTACACGCAGACCTGGCGCGCTCCGCTGATCGATGAGCAGTACGAAGTGCAGAACAGTACGACTCGACCTGCAACCAGCCGCGATCTCGACCCCGAGCGAATCCATGCCTTGCGTTTCGGTAGCGTGGTCAACCTGGGTGATCTTCTGGTCGATGGCGACAGCCTGCAGGTCCGTACCACGTTGTTTCGTAACGAGATCAAGGACGAAATCTTCAAGAACGTGGGCGTCGGCTGTGCGGAACAGGCCGCTAGCGACGGTACTCTGTCGGGCAACTGCGGTGCCTACTTGCCTCAGGGTAACTATCGCAATATTGGCGACCTGACCATCGAGGGGTTCGAGGTCGAGAGCTTCTATGACAGCGCCCGTGTATTCGCTGCCTTGTCCTATTCGTGGATGAGCGGTGAGCATGAGGGGGCTTATACCAATCCGTGGGGGCCGGATGTCTGGGCGCGAGGTATTCAGCCTGCGAAATGGGTGGCTACTTTGGGCGTGAAAATTCCCGAGGCGGATATGCGGCTGGGTTGGCAGGGCGAGTTCGTGCGCAAGACCGACCGACTGCCCAGCGATAAATATTCCGGGGGTATGGGCAGTTCGGTAGGGGATACCTTTTACGATCACTTCGACAATGCCAGTTATGACACTCATCGAGTATTTGCCAGCTGGATACCCCTGCAGGCTGGCTTGAAAGGCACCGAGGTAAACTTCGTGGTGGACAATCTGTTCAATCGTTCCTATCAACCAGCACTCAGTGGTGATCGGGTCTATAGCCAGGGGCGCAATGCCAAGATCAGTGTCACGAGATTCTTCTGAGGCTCAGGACTTTTTCAGCAGATCGGCCAGCCCGGCCAGGCCCTTGTGCGTGACCTTGCTGCCAGCGCCTGCGCTGGCAGCTTCTTCCTTCTGGTAGTGCAGATCGACCTGGCGCTGGTGCTCGTTGTCGTGGCAGTACAGGCACAGCAACTCCCAGTTGGAGCCGTCCTCCGGGTTGTTGTCGTGGTTGTGGTCGCGGTGGTGCACGGTCAGCTCGCTCAGGCGCTTGCAGCTGAATTCGCGGCCGCAACGGCCGCAGATGTGCGGGTACATGCGCAGCGCCTTTTCCCTGTAGCTGGTTTCGCGGCGTTGCTGGGCTTCGGCGAGGATCTTGTCGAGCTTGCTGGTGGGGGTCATGAGGCAATTCACTGGAACGTTCGTGGGCAGGTGTTGCCAGAATAGAACGAAAGCCAGTCGAGCAGGAGAGCCATGATGCGTATCCCCATTCTTGTCACGATGATCCTGGCGTCCGGCCTCGCCACGCTGACCTGGGCGCAGCAGCCCATGCGCATGCCATCGGCGCCGGAGGCCGGCTCACCGGGTACGGCAACGCCGCAACCTTATGGCCAGCCCTCGACGGCAGTACCGATCAAGCGCCAGGGAACGGCGCCCCTTTTACCACCGCCACAAGGGCAGCCCCTGCCTGGGGCGATACCGCGACCCAACAGCGATCAGCCGATTCCGCAACTGGATGAGCAGATACGCCGCAACAGCCAGGAATTGGACGGGCAGCGCAAGCAGGACTGATCTGTAGGAGCGGCTTCAGCCGCGATGCCTGGGGAAATCGCGGCCGAAGCGGAATGCCGCCCAACTGCTTCTACGGGTGTGCTATCCCGAGCACACGGAACAGGAAGGCGTACTCCAGTGCCACATCCTTGATGCCCTGATAACGTCCACTCATGCCGCCATGGCCCGCGCCGAGGTCGGTCTTGAGCAGCAGCAGGTTGGCGTCGGTCTTGTCGCGGCGCAGTCTGGCCACCCACTTGGCCGCTTCCCAGTACTGCACGCGGCTGTCGTTGTAGCCTGCGACGGCGAGGATGGGCGGGTAAGCCTGGGCGCGTACGTTCTCGTAGGGCGCGTACGCCTTGATGCGCTCGAATACCTCGGGCTGGTTCGGGTCGCCCCATTCGTCGTATTCGGTGATGGTCAGCGGCAGGTCCGGGTTGAGCATGGTGTTGAGCACATCGACGAAAGGTACTTCGGCAATGGCAGCAGCGAACAGCTCGGGACGCTGGTTGAGCACGGCGCCGATCAGCAGGCCGCCGGCGCTGCCGCCGCTGATCGCCAGTTGCGCGGTGGTGGTCAGACCTTCGGCGATCAGGCGCTCGGCGCTGGCGATGAAGTCGTCGAAGCTGTTCTGTTTGTGCTCGAGCTTGCCGGCGCGGTACCAGGCTTCACCCATCTCGCCGCCGCCGCGTATGTGTGCGATGGCGAAGACGAAACCGCGATCCAGCAGGCTCAGGCGGGCGTGGGAGAACCAGGGGTCGAGGCTCGCACCGTAGGCGCCGTACCCATAGAGATAGAGGGGCGCCGGTTTGCCTGCGGCGAACACCTCGCGGCGCGCCACCAGGCTGATCGGTATCTGCGTGCCGTCAGTCGCAGTGGCCCAGAGGCGGCGGCTTTCGTAAGCGTCGGCATCGAACGGACCTTCCACCGGTGTCTGCTTGAGGACCTGCTGAGCGCCCGTGGCCAGTTCCAGTTGGCGCACTTGCGCGGGGCGGTTCAGCGCCTCGTAGCGCAGGCGGATCACCGGGCTGTGAAACTCCAGGCTGTCCTGTACGTAAAGGCTGTAGGCCGCATCCGGCAGTTGCACGCGATAGGCGTCAGCGCCCTGCGGCTGCACTTCGAGGATCGGCAAGCCGCCTTCGCGCAGGGCAAGGGTGAGCGCGCGCTGGTTCAGCGTGGCGCCCTCGAGCATCACCTGCGGGTCGTGAGCGCGAATCTGTTGCCAGTACGCGCGTTGCGGTTGCGCCTCGGTGGCGCGGTAGAGCGCGAAGTTGATGCCGCTCTGGTTGCTGCGGATCAGCCAGCACCACTGGCCGTCCAGCATGCCGTGATCGACATCGTACTCGTGGCCTTCCTCACGCGGTGCCAGGCAGTTGAAGTCGCCCTGCGGCTGCTGCGCGTCGAGCACCCAGACTTCGCTGGTGGTCTTGCTGCCCAGTTGCAGGATCAACTGGCGCTCGGAGCTTGAACGGTAGCAATGCAGGAAGAAGCGGCCATCTGCTTCTTCGAATACGACTTGGGCTGCAGCGTCGCCAAGGCGGTGACGGTAGAGCCTGTAGGGGCGGTGGGTGTCGTCCAGTTCGGTGAAGAACAGCGTCTGGCTGTCGCCCGCCCAGGTCATGCTGCCGTCGCAGTCGTCGAAGGGCAGTTCGCTGATCTGGCCGCTGTCCAGTTCCTTGACGAACAGGCGGTAGATTTCGTCGCCGCTGCTGTCGAGGCTGTAGGCCAGACGCTGCTGGTCAGGGCTGATGCTGAACGCGCCGACGGAAAGAAAACCGTCGCCGGCCAGCGCGTTGGGGTCGAGCAGCAACGCTTCGCTGGCTGCGTCGACCTCCAGCGAGCCATCGGCAGGGCGACGGCAACGATAGTGTCGCGGATATTCATCCCCGGCGGTGGTGCGCTGGTAGTAGAGGTAGTCGCCCCAGGGGGTCGGCAGCGACAGATCAGTCTCGCGAATGCGCCCCTTGATCTCCTCGAACAGCTGCTCGCGCAGGGCCTGTTGCGGCTCCAGCACGGTATCCAGGTAAGCGTTTTCTGCCTGCAGATGCGCCAGCACCTCGTCGCTGTCGCGGTTTTCCAGCCAGTGATAAGGGTCGTTGCCGGATTCCTGGCGGGCGATGGGGGCAGAGGACATGGCGTAGCTCCAGAGAACGAGAGGGCGACGGCAGGGGCGCCGCGCTGGGCAAAAGCCGCTATCATAAGCGCCCCTTTGCCAGACCTGCCACGCCGGCGCCTGCTTATGATGACTGAAAACGACTACCTCCTGGCCTGGGCGGCCTACGGGATTGCCGCCCTGGGTTGCCTGTTGGTGTGGATGCGCCTGACCAGCTGGATGTGGCGCTACCTGCGCGAGCCGCTGGCCGTGCTGATTGCCGTGCTGCTGTTCAGCCCGACCATCGTCGACCCGGTACGCGAGCTGTTCGCGCCCGCTCTCGCGGTCACCGCCATGGATGTATTGCTCAAGGTCGGCAACAACGCCTGGCGCGCGGTCGCCGATCTGGCCCTCTACAGCTTGATCGCGCTTGCCGTGTATCTGGTGTTCGTCGCTGTTCGCTGGCCCATCGAACGTTGGTGGAAAGGGCGCAAGAGCGAACAGGTATCCGAGCCTGACGAAGACCCGCGCACCCTGCGCGAACGCATGGAAGAGGACGACGACCTGCCTATTCGCGACTACGAGCGCGATCGCTCTGGCCGTGCGGAACCGCGTATTTGATCTGACCCCTTGCGCCTGCCGGCCCAGGCGTTCAGCATGATGGCCTTGTGCAAGGGAGGCCCGATGGATTGCGTGTTCTGTGGCATTGCCGAGCGACGGCTACCCGCTCATCGTCTGTATGAAGACGAAGATTTCATCGTGCTGCTGGACATCTTCCCGATGCGTCCGGCCCATGTGCTGATCGTCAGTCGTCTGCATGCGCCGTTTCTACGTGATCTGCCGCCAGCGGTTCGTGAGCGTCTGCTGGCCTTGTCCGCGCGCGTGGCCGCTGCACTGCGCGAGGCGGGTTACGGCAAGAACGGCATCAACCTGCTGATCAATGATGGTCCTGATTCCAATCAGCACGTTCCCCATCTTCATTTACACCTGATTCCGCGTCGGCCGGGTGACCTGCCGGCATTGCTCTGGCGACTGCTGGTGCGTTTTCTGCCAATGGGCCGCAAGGGCCTCGATGCGCGTCTGCAGGACGAAGCCGATCGTTTGCGTCTGATCCTCGGCAAGGAGAATTGATTCGATGTGCGAATTGCTCGGCATGAGCGCCAATGTACCCACCGATATCGTGTTCAGCTTTACCGGGCTGATGCAGCGTGGCGGCCGCACCGGGCCGCACCGCGATGGTTGGGGCATCGGCTTCTACGAGGGACGGGGCCTACGTCTGTTTCAGGACCCGCGGGCGAGCAGCGAGTCCGAGGTGGCGCAGCTGGTGCAGCGCTACCCGATCAAGAGCGAGGTGGTGATCGGCCATATCCGCCAGGCCAATGTCGGCAAGGTCAGCCTGGCCAACACTCACCCCTTCAGCCGCGAGTTGTGGGGGCGTAACTGGTGTTTCGCGCACAACGGCCAACTGGCTGGCCTGGAAGGCTCCACCACCTTCTACCGACCCGTCGGCGAAACCGACAGCGAGGCGGCGTTCTGCGATCTGCTCAACCGCGTGCGTCGCGCCTTTCCCGAGCCGGTATCGGTGGAAATGCTCCTGCCGGTGCTGGTGGCGGCCTGTGCCAGCTACCGCAAGCTCGGCGTGTTCAACTGCCTGCTCAGCGATGGTGACTGGTTGTTCAGCTTCTGTTCGACCAAGCTCGCGCATATCACCCGCCGCGCGCCGTTCGGCCCCGCGCAACTCAAGGACGCCGACCTGAAGGTGGATTTCCAGTCGCAAACCACGCCCAACGACGTGGTGACGGTGATCGCCACCGAACCTTTGACCGACAACGAACAATGGTCGCTGTACCAACCGGGTGAATGGCGCCTGTGGCGCCGCGGCGAATGCATCACTGACGGCAAGGCCTGATCCCATGCTTAGAAGTTACCTGCGTCTGACGCTGTTCGCTTTTGGCTTGTTGCTCGGCGTGCAGGTACCGGGCTTCGTCGATGACTATGCCAAGCGGGTCGAGGCTCATCGCCTGGAGTCGCAGCAGAGTCTCAAAGGCTTCCAGGAAACTGCGCGCAATTTCTTCAAGGGCGATATGGATGCGCTGGTCGCACACTATCGCGTCAGCGACGACCCGGTGATGCGCAGCGATGCCAATAGCGTGGCGCACCTGGTGCAGCGCTCAGCCTTGCTCGAACGCGAATGGCAGACTATGCAGGGGGCCTGGTACGCCCAGGCCTGGCACCTGGCGACCGGCGCGGATCATCAGCTGTTCGAGGAAACTCTGCAGGCATACCGTTATCAGGTGCTGTTCACCCCGGATGCGATTCTCTGGGGCGTGATCAGCGCGCTGCTGCTGGCCTGGCTGGCGGAGGTGCTGGTGGTGCTGTGCGGCTGGATGTTCGGCGCAGGGCAGACCAGGCGTGCGCAGCAGCGCCACTGGCGCTGAATACCCGGGCAAAACAGGTGATTGGTGAGTACGGCGCTCAGTAACCGAGTGCCAACTCCGGACCCAGGTAGGCATTGACCTGGAGGATATCGTCCTCGCCGAGCAGACCGACCGCTGCGGCCAGTTGCAGGCGTGCGAGCAGATAGCGAAGTTTGGCTTCGAGCAGATCACGACGGGCGATGAACACCTGTTCTTCGGCATTGAGTATGTCGACATTGGTACTGGAGCCTGCGAGAAACCCCTTGCGCGCCGAATCCTGCGCCCGCTCGCTGGAAATGACGGCCTGCTGCAGGGCGCGAATGCGCGCCTGGCCGCTCTGCACGCCACGGAACTCACGGGTTGTGGCGGAGAACACCTCCTCGCGGCTGGCATTGACTTCTTCCCCGGCCTGTTCACGGCTCGCGGTGGCCTGGCGCACCCGTGCACTGACCCCGCCGCCGGAGTAAAGCGGCATGGTGAATTCCAGGCCGATGGAGCTGTAGCGGTTGGTCTGGTTGATGGTGGAGAGCGAATCGCTCTCGCTGTCGGTATAGCCCAGTACCAGATCAAGCGTGGGCCAGTGGGCGCTGCTGGCGCGTTTGACCTCCTCTTCGGCGAGGCCGTGATTGAGTTGTCGCGCGCGCAGCGAGGGATTGTTCAATTGCGCCTTTTGTAGCCAGTCCTGCAGGTTGTCCGGTTGCAGCGGCGGGGTTGGAAAGTCCGCGTGCAGGGTGGAGAGCTGATCCAGGTTGTTGCCGAGCAACTCCTGCAGCAGGCGCAGGGCGACCACCAGATTGTCTTCGGCTTCGATCACACCGGCCTGCGCCAGGTCACGTCGGGCGGTGGCCTGGTCGACGTCGGTGATGGTGCCGTCGCCCAGGTCGAAGCGGCGCTTGGCAGCCGCTACCTGCTGCTCGAAAGCCTTGAGCTTGGCGCGCGAAAGGTCGATGGTCTCGCGTGTCAGCAACACATCGAAGTAGCGACTGGCCAGACGTACGGCAACGCTCTGCGTCTTGGCATCGAACACCGCTTCGCTATAGCTGGCGCGTTGCTTGCCCTGGCGGTACTCGACCATTTTCTGGCGGTTGTACAGCGGCTGACGCAATTGCACGCTGAGGTTTTCCGAGTCGTAGTCCAGATCGTTCTCGATGCGCTGGCCGAGTACATTCTGTTGCTCCTGGGTGCCGTCGACCTGGCTTTTGCTGGCCCTGGCCGTGACCTGCGGCAGCAGCCCGGCTCTGCCGATGGCGGGGTTTTCAAGACCAGCGGCACGTTCGTGGACGGCCGCACGATAGGTCGGGCCCTGCAGCTGCAGCAATTCCCAGGCCTGTAACAGGTCCATCGAGTGGGCGGGCAGGATTACCAGGCAGCAGAGGCCTGACAGGATCTGGCGTACGAGCATGTCATTGCTCCTTGAAGGCCCCGTCGATACGGTCAAGCATTGGCTTCATCAGGTAGCTCATCAGGTTGCGTTCACCGGTCTTGATCGTCACGGTGGCTGGCATGCCAGGGCGAATGCGATTGCTGCCCAGCTTGTCCATGCCTTCTGCGGTGACCTCGATCTCGGCCAGGTAGTAGGGCTGCTTGTTGGTCTCGTCGATAAGGCGATCGGCGGAAATCGTCAGCACGCGACCAGGAATGTTCGGCGTCTGCGCGTGGTTGAATGCGGGGAAGGCGATGTCTACCGGCAGTCCAGGTTGCATCTTGTCGATGGCCTGCACCGGCACCATGGCATCCACCTGCAGCGGCTCATTGGCCGGCACCACGTCCATGATCCGCGAGCCGGCCTGGATCACCCCGCCTATGGTGGAGGCGGACAACCCCAGCACCACGCCGTCGATGGGCGAGCGGATCACCGTGTTGGTGACTTCATAGTCCAGCGCTCGCAGGCGGTCGGCGAGGGCGGCGGCCTCTTTCTGCATATCGCTGAGCTGCGATTGCACTTCCTGCTGGTAATTCTGTTCAAGCTGGAGGATGCGCAGTTTGAGTTCGGAGATCTGGTTGCGCGTACGCCCTGTGTCGGCGATGTTCTGCGCCAGCGAGGCGCTCAGTTCGGCGGCGTTGCGTTCCAGTTCGAGCATGCGGTTGCGCGTCACATAGCCTTCCGCCGCGAGGCTGCGCACGCCGTCGAGCTCCTGGTTGAGCAGCCTGATCTGCGCGCTGCGCGAGTACTGGACCTGGCGCAGGCCCTTGAGCTGTTCCTCGGCGCCGAGGATGTTCTCGCGGAGAATCTCGGCTTCGCCGGTCAATGCCGTACGGCGGGTAGTGAACAGGCGCTGCTGCAGGGCGACGGAGGCATGCAGGCGTGGGTCGTCGGCGAACCGGCTGAGCAACTCAGGGTCGAACTCGACCTGTGCTGCGCCGTCGCGCTCGGCCTGCAGGCGACTTTTTACTGTGCTGACCACTATGTACTGCGCGCGGACCATGCCCTGCTCGGCGATGGCGCGGGTGGCGTCCAGTTCGATCAGCGGCTGGTTGCGTTGCACCAGATCACCCTCGCGCACCAGGATGGCGCCGACCGAGCCGCCGGTCAGGTGCTGGATGGTCTTGCGGTTGTCGGTGACGTTGACCGTGGCATTGGCCACCACTCCGGCATCCAGTGGCGCGAGAATGGCCCAGAGAATGAATCCGCCGAAGCCGGCGAGCACCAGCGACAAGCCCCAGCGACTGGGTTTGCCGTCGTCCATGTCAACTGTGCAGGGGCTATCCGTCAGTATCAGCCCCTTGCTTTCGAACTGCAGATCGGACATGACATGTCACTCCTTGGCCCGTACCGAGGCCAGGGTCGGCGCCCCTTTGCCGGTGGGGACCACGTTGGCCTGGCGCAACGCGGCGAATACCTCATCGCGGCTGCCGAAAATCTGTACAGCGCCTTCGCGCAGTACCAGAACCTTGTCCACCATGCTCAGCACGGTGGGGCGGTGGGAGATCAGCACCAGGGTCTTGCCGCGTTGCTTGAGGTCGAGCAGCGCTTGCAGCAGCGCCGCTTCGCCGACGTCGTCGAGGCTGGCGTTGGGCTCGTCGAGGACGATCAGCGAGGGCTCGCCATAGAGTGCGCGGGCCAGACCGATGCGCTGCTTCTGCCCACCAGACAACGAGCCACCGTCGGCGCTCAGGTGGGTGTCGTAGCCTTGCGGCAGGTGCAGGATCATCTCGTGCACGCCGGCCTGCCTGGCGGCCAGGATCACTGCCTCGCTGTCGATTGCGCCGAAGCGCGCGATGTTCTCGGCGACGCTGCCCTCGAACAGTTCGACGTCCTGCGGCAGGTAGCCGAGCCAGGGACCCAGTTCGGCCTTGTTCCATCGATAGATATCGGCGCCGTCCAGGCGCACCTTGCCGCCTTGCGCTTGCCAGACACCGACCAGCAGGCGTGCCAGGGTGGATTTGCCCGATGCCGAGGGCCCGATGATGCCCAGGGCCTCGCCGGGCGCCAGATTGAAGCTGACACCGCGCAGGATCGGCGTGGGCGAGCCCGGTGCGCTGGCGAAAGCGTTCTCCACGTGGAGCATGCCCAGCGGCTTGGGTAGCGGCATGGAGGGCTTGTGTGCAGGAAAGTCGGTCAGCAGCCCGGACAACCGGGCCCAGGCAGCGCGGCTGGAGAGCAGCTGCTTCCAGGCCGAGATCACCTGCTCCACTGGCGCCAGGGCACGACCGGAGAGGATCGAGCAGGCGATCATCATGCCTGGGGTGATCGTGCCCTGGATTGCCAGCAAGGCGCCGGCGCCCAGGATCAGCGACTGCAGGGTGACGCGCACGAAACGACTGGCCCCGGCGATGTAGGCCGCGCGGTCTGAGGCCAGGGTTTGCAGCTCGAGAATTTTCAGGTGGTTGCCGAACCAGCGCTGACGAATCGCCGGCAGCATGCCCATGGCTTCGATCACTTCGGCATTGCGCAGGTTGTTGTTGGCGAAACTGCCGGATACCAGCGAGGCCTGATTGGCCTCGGCCAGCGGCTTGCGGGTGCTGACTTCGGTCAGCCAGGCCAGGCTCACCAGCAGTAACGAGCCAATCAGGGTAATCAGGCCGAGCAGTGGGTGTACCAGGTAGATCACCAACAGGAAGATCGGGGTCCAGGGGGCGTCGAAGAAGGCGAACAGGCCGTTACCGGTGAGAAACTGGCGAACCTGCGAGAGATCCTGCAGCGCCTGTGCGGGGTTGCCGCCGGCGCGGCGCAGGTTGCGCTCGAAGGCGGCGCCGAAGATGCGCTTGTTGAGCATCATGTCGAGACGGTTGCCGACGCGGATCAGCACGCTCGAGCGCACCACCTCCAACAGCGCCATCAGTACATACAGACCGATCACCAGCACGGTGAGCATCAGCAGGGTGGTGATGTTGCTGCTGACCAGTGCGCGATCATAGACCTGCAGCATATAAACAGCCGGGGTCAGCATCAGCAGGTTGATCACCCCGCTGAAGGCGGCCAGTGCGTAGAAGGTACGGCGCAGGCGAAACAGCACCTCGGCCAGCTCGGAACGCGGGGACTGCGGGACGTCCATGGGACCCTCCGGCACTGCATGTTCGCTGGGTGTCCTGCTTGGGGTGACGGCATTTCGACGATTGATGCGCAGGACCGTCTAGTTAGAGACATTTTTTTGTCTTCTATGGTGTCGCCATGTAGGTATAGATGGAATTTTCGTCGATGTGCAAGGGATTTGAGTGCCTTATTTTTTTGATGCTTCGTTTTGTTTCATCAAAAAAATCTTTATTCAATAAATGCTTATACAGATGTGTCGTGATTGATGAGGCGACTGACGGTATCTTGACAATCCTATTGGCTAGGACTTAAGTCTAGTCGTGTGATCCAAGCCAAGAAGTCGACACGGCTCTCCTTGGCGAGCTCCTGCAAGGGGGTGATCACCATCGGAATCACGTTTTACCGGACGCCTGAGGCGTCTTTGCCAGGGCATTTCGCCGACCCGCAATTGCACGGGTCTCACACTGCCTGATTTCTGACGCTAGGTTTCGTGCCAGCGTGAGCATAGGGACATACCAAGCACTGATTTCACGCCGATCAGCCCAGCATGTCGGTGTGGCAGCGTTTGGCCTCTATCCCGGGAACGCTCTGACGATTGCGCGATGCGCAACGGACTGGGTGGGCTGCTTCTGTGCCAGGGATTCCTTCGACTTCGCGCATTCAGCCGCTGGGTATCCGAGGTGTAAGGAAATGGCCAATTTCATCAAGTCCGATCTCGAGTTCATCCTGCAGCAGATTTTCATTGCCGAGGCGCATGCTGCCGGGCAGAGCCTGAGTGAATTGCTGCCCAATTCCCAGGTGCCCTGGGGACTGCGTACAGTGGATGGCAGCTACAACAACCTGGTGGAGGGCCGTACCTTCTGGGGCGCCGCCGACCAGGAGTTCCTCCTGTTGCTGGACCAGCAGTTCCGCAATGACCAGGACGGCGACACCTTCGATATGAACGGCGGTGCGCCGGGCGGAGAGGTGACCAATACCGATTACGGCGCCACCGGCAATGTGGCCGATGCCGACCCGCGGATCATCTCCAACCTGATCGTCGACCAGACCATCAGCAATCCGGCGGCGGTGCAGGCTTTCATTGATATCGGGATGGGCATGCTGGCTGACGGTAGCCAGTTGGACCCGGATGGCAACCCCTATCCCGTTGGTACCGTACTGGATCTCGACGGAGTGGCGATCCCTGCCGGCCAATCGTTATTTATCCCCAACACTGCGCCGGACGAAGGGCTTTCGGCCGGCTTCAACACCTGGTTCACCTTCTTCGGCCAGTTTTTCGACCATGGCCTGGACCTCGTCAACAAGGGCAGTAACGGCTTCGTCTTCATTGCGCTGCAGCCGGACGACCCACTGTACAACCCGGCCACACCGCAGACCAACTTCATGGTGGTTACCCGTGCCAGCGTCGAGGTGGACGCGGACGGTAACCGTGTGCACGTCAACCAGACCACGCCGTTCGTCGACCAGAACCAGACCTACAGCTCGCACGCCTCGCACCAGGTGTTCCTGCGGGCCTATGTGCTGGTCGACGGCCAACCCATGGTCACCGGCAAACTGCTGACCAACCGCGATCTGGGCGGCGACGGTATTTTCGGCACCGAGGACGACGTGGAGCTTGGCGGTATGGCCACCTGGGGCGTGCTCAAGGCCCAGGCTCGTGACGTGCTGGGCATCGAACTGGACGATCAAGATGTCGGCCGGGTGCCGTTGTTGGCCACCGACCAGTACGGCAACTTCATCCCGGGCGCTAACGGCATGCCGCAACTGGTCACCGCCGGCGGCCTGGTCGAGGCCAGCCTGGCTGCGCCCGTGGACGCCTCCCTGGCGCTGAGCACCGGTCATGGTTTCCTCGACGATATCGCCCACTCGGCCAACCCGTTCAACAGCCAGACCGGCGCGCCGCTGGTGGCCGATGGCGATGATGTGGCCGGGGTCAACGATGGCCTGGCTGGCACCTATGACGACGAACTGCTCGACGCCCACTTCATGGCTGGCGACGGCCGGGTCAACGAGAACATCGGCCTGACCGCCGTGCACCATGTGTTCCACGCCGAGCACAATCGCCTGGTCGAACACACCAAGGACGTGGCCCTGCAGGCCGCCGCCGATGGCGACATCGCCTTTCTCAACCAGTGGCTGTTGCAGCCGGTCGGCGCGATTCCGGCCGATCTATCGACTCTGGTATGGAACGGCGAACGGTTGTTCCAGGCCGCCAAGTTCGGCACCGAGATGCAGTACCAGCACCTGGTGTTCGAGGAGTTCGCGCGCAAGGTGCAGCCATTGGTGGACGAGTTCCTCATCCCCAACGGTTACGATGCCAGCATCAACCCGGCGATCATGGCCGAGTTCGCTCACACCGTGTATCGCTTCGGGCACTCGATGCTGACCGAGACGGTCGATCGCTTCGATCCGACCTTCCAGAACGACAGTAGCATGGGGCTGATCGAGGCCTTCCTCAACCCGCTGGCCTTCGACGATAACGGCACGCTGTCGCCCGAAGAGGCTGCTGGCGCCATCGTCCGCGGCCTGACCCGGCAACTGGGCAACGAGATCGACGAGTTCGTCACCGGCGCCCTGCGCAGCAACCTGCTCGGCCTGCCGCTGGACCTGGCGGCGATCAATATCGCCCGCGGTCGCGACACTGGCGTGCCGTCACTGAACGAGGCGCGCGCCGAATTCTTCGCCATGACTGGCGATAGCCAGCTGCGTCCCTACACCAGTTGGCTGGACTTCGCCCTGCACCTGAAACATCCAGAGTCGCTGATCAACTTCATTGCCGCCTATGGCACACATGCCAGCATCACCGGGGTGACCTCGCTGGCGGCCAAGCGCGCTGCGGCCATGGATATCGTGCTCGGTGGCGGCGCGATCTCCGATGACGCGCGCATGGCCTTCCTCAACGGGCCGGCGGCCAGCACCGGGGTCAATGACATCGACTTCTGGATCGGCGGCCTGGCCGAGCAGATCATGCCCTTCGGCGGCATGCTCGGCTCCAGCTTCAACTTCGTCTTCGAGACGCAGATGGAGGCGCTGCAGAACGGTGACCGCTTCTACTACCTGGCGCGCCTGGATGGCCTCAACTTCCTCACCGAGATGGAGGACAACTCCTTCGCCAAGCTGGTGATGCGCCATACCGATGCGGTGCACCTGCCGGCGGATATCTTCTCCAGGCCGGGGCTGATCCTCGAAGTGAATCAGTCAGCGCAGTTCAACGACGGGCTCGGTAGCGCTGATCCGGTTGGCGACAACCCGCTGATCCCACTGGTTATCCGCGATAACCCGGAGACGCCGGAGGTCGACACCAACTACCTGCGTTACACCGGCGACGAGCACGTGGTGCTCGGCGGCACCGCAGATGACGACGTGATGATCGGCAGTATCGGCGACGACACCCTGTGGGGCGATGGCGGCAATGACCGCCTGGAAGGTGGCGACGGCAACGACGTGATCGAAGGTGGCGCGGGCGACGACATCATCACCGACAAAGGCGGTGACGATGTGCTCAAGGGTGGCGACGGCAACGATGTGATCCACGGCGGTAATGGTTTCAATCTGATCCTCGGCGGCCATGGCAACGACTTCATCATCACCGGTGAGGACGTTTCGGAGGTCTTCGCCGGCACTGGCAACGACTTCATCCTCGGTGCCAAGGGCAACCTGCAGACCGCCGGTAACGAGGGTGACGACTGGATCGAGATCGGCACCCAGGACGGCGCCCCCGGCGACAACCTCGAGCCGTTCTCCACCGATACCGTGAACGGCCATGACGTATTTATCGGCGGTCCCGGTTTCGACGAGGTGATAGGCGAGGGCGGCGATGACATCATGATCGGCTCCGAAGGCGCCGACCACTTCGACGGCAACTCCGGCTTCGACTGGGCGGTGTACAAGGACGATCAGGTCGGGGTGAAGGTCGACCTGATCGTCGATGACTTCGTCGAGCCGCCGGTGGCGCCATCCAATGCCGGTATCCTCGACCGCTTCGCCGAGGTGGAAGGCCTGTCCGGTTCGGCACATGCCGACATCCTGCGCGGCGACAACGCCGACGCAGCGCTGATCGCTCAGGCCGGTGCCCAGGGCAGTCTGCTGACTGCCGAGGGCATCGCCCGCATCACCAACCTGCAGCAGATGCTCACCGAGTTCTTCGGGGCGCCGCAGACCTCCTTCGGTAGCGGCAATATCATCCTCGGCGGTGGCGGCAGCGACGTGCTGGAAGGTCGCGGCGGCGACGACCTGATCGACGGTGATCGCTGGCTCAACGTGCGCATCAGCGTGCGCGAGAACAACGACGGTACGGGCGACGAGGTCGCGTCCTTCAACAGCATGAAAGACATGATCACGCTGATGCTCGACGGCGTTTACAACCCTGGGCAACTGGTGATCCAGCGCGAGATCCTCGATAGCGCCGATAGCTTCGACACCGCGCTTTACGGCGGGCCGCGCGAGAACTACACCGTGACCACGCTGGCCGGCATGACCATCGTCACCGACAACGTTGGCGACGAAGGTGCCGACCGCCTGCTCAATATCGAGCGCATCCAGTTCGCCGACAGCGCCTTGGTGCTGGTCGGCGGCCAGTTCGTCGAGGAAGTGGCGGGTACCGAACAGGGCGGCAACTTCTCGCCCACCGGCGCACTGCAGATTCTCGACGTCAATGGCGACCCCGTCGATGCCCCGGCCATGGGCCAACTGCTGCGGGTTTCCGCCGCAGGCGTCGGCGACGAGGACAATGGCAATGGTCTGATCAATGGCCGGCCGGTCAGCTATGTCTGGCAGTTCGAGGCGGATCCAGGCTCGGGCATCTTCCAGGATATCGTCGAAGAAGGCGGTGCGCGGCCGTCCACCCAGGATGGCGTCTCCTATCGCGTCAGCCCCAACCTGGACGGTCTGGCGATTCGCGTGATCGCCATTTACCAGGACGATAACGGCGTGCTGGAGCGGGTGGCCTCGGTGGCTACCGATCCGGTGGCGGGCGGTGAGCTGCCGCTGCCGCCGGCTCCGCTGCCGGTGGAAAGTGAGGTGGTCAGCCCCGGCAATGGCCTGCGGATGATTCGCTCCGACCTGCAGTTCATCCTCGACCAGATCATCATCGCCGAGCGCCATGCCGCCGGCGAGGAGCTGATGGACATCATCCCCAACTCGCGCCTGCCCTGGGGCCTGCGCACGGTGGATGGTACGTTCAACAACCTCGTCTCCGGGCAGGAGCACTTCGGTGCGGCAGATCAGCCGTTCCCGACCTCGACCACGCAGGACTTCATCAACGACCCCGATGGCGACACCATCGACTTCAATGGGCCGGGCATCCCGGGCGGTGAGTTCAGCAACGGCAACTATGCCTACGATCCGGCCGATGTGACCAATCCGAACGATCCCACCGCGCCCTGGAACGTGGTGGATGCCGATCCGCGGACCATCTCCAACCTGATCGTTGACCAGACCATCACCAATCCGGCAGCGGTACAGGCCTATGTCGATGCCGGCCTGGGCACTCTGGATGTCAACGGTGTGCTACTGGATCTCAATGGCCAGCCAATTCCGGAAGGTATGCCGCTGTTTATCCCCAACAGCGCGCCGGACGAAGGGCTGTCGGCCGGCTTCAACTCCTGGTTCACCCTGTTCGGCCAGTTCTTCGATCACGGCCTGGACCTGGTCAACAAGGGCGGCAACGGTACGGTGTTCATCCCGCTGCAGCCGGACGACCCGCTCTATGTCGAGGGCGGCTCGACCAACTTCATGGTGCTGACCCGGGCCACCAACCAGGCGGTGCTGGCGGGTACGGACGGTGTACTCGGCACGTCGGACGATGTGCATGTGCATGTCAACCAGACCACGCCATTCGTCGACCAGAACCAGACCTACACCTCGCATGCCTCGCATCAGGTGTTCCTGCGCGAGTACGCCATGACCGACGAGGGCCCGGTGGCCACCGGGCGCCTGCTCAACGGCGCCGATGGCGGCCTGCCGACCTGGGCCGAGGTCAAGGCCCAGGCGCTGGACATGCTGGGCATCGTGCTCACCGATGCCGATGTGGTGAACGTGCCGCTGCTGGCTACCGACCAGTACGGCAAGTTCATCCCCGGCCCCAACGGTTATCCGCAGTTCGTCACCGGCGGCGGTCTGGTTTCCGCTGGGCCGGGCGGGGTGGCAGTACCTTCTGACGTCGTGCGCACCAATCACGCCTTCCTCGACGATATTGCGCATAACGCCAACCCCATCAACAGTCAGACTGGCGCGATGAAGACCGCCGATGCTGACGGTATCGTTGGCCTGACCGATGATCTGGGTAATCCTGTGTCGTCCAATCTGTTCTTCGACGACGAGCTGCTCGATGCCCACTTCATCACCGGCGACGGCCGCGGCAACGAGAATATCGGCCTGACCGCCATCCACCATGTGTTCCACGCCGAGCATAACCGCGTGGTGACGCATACCAAGGATGTGGTGCTGGCCTCCAACGATATCGACTTCATCAACCAGTGGTTGCTGGAACCGGTCGATAGCCTGCCGGACAGCCCGGATGGGTTGGTGTGGAATGGCGAGCGACTGTTCCAGGCCGCGCGTTTCGCCACCGAGATGCAGTATCAGCACCTGGTGTTCGAGGAGTTCGCGCGCAAGGTGCAGCCGCAGGTGGACGTGTTCTTCAACGCCACCCAGGTGTACGACAGCACGTTGAATCCGGCAATCATGGCCGAGTTCGCCCACGTGGTGTACCGCTTCGGCCACTCGATGCTGACCGAGACGGTGGATCGCCTCGATCCGAACTTCGTCTCCAGCGAGCTGGGGCTGATCGAAGCATTCCTCAATCCACTGATGTTCAACCAACTGAACAATCCGGACTTCGATCCGCTGCAGCCGGTAGGGCCGGGTAATGAGCAATACATCAGCGTCTCGGCGGAAGAGGCCGCCGGCGCCCTGGCGCGCGGCATGACCCGGCAGTTGGGCAACGAGATCGACGAGTTCGTCACCGAGGCCCTGCGCAACAACCTGCTCGGCCTGCCGCTGGACCTGGCGGCGATCAATCTGGCACGCGGTCGCGAGACTGGGGTGCCGTCGCTCAATGCGGCGCGCCAGGAATTCTATGAAATGACCGGCGATAGCCAGCTGAACCCGTATACCAGCTGGATCGATTTCGCCATGAACCTCAAGCACCAGACCTCGCTGGTCAACTTCATCGCTTCCTACGGTACGCATGCCGCTCTGCAGGCACTCGATGTCGATACTCTGGCCGAGAAACGGGCGGTGGCCTTCGCCCTGGTATTTGGCGGCACGGCACTGATCGATGACGGTACGCCAGAGGGTCGCTTGTTCGACGCGGACGCCGAAGGCGTCGACCGCATGGCCTTCCTCAATGGCCCGGCGGCAACCACTGGGGTCAACGCGATCGACTTCTGGATCGGCGGCCTGGCCGAGAAGATCATGCCCTTCGGCGGCATGCTCGGCTCCAGCTTCAACTTCGTCTTCGAGACGCAGATGGAGGCGCTGCAGGATGCCGACCGCTTCTACTACCTGGAACGGCTGGCTGGCCTGAACATGCTCACCGAGATGGAGAACAACTTCTTCTCGCGCATGGTCATGGCCAACACCGACGCCACCCACCTGCCGGGGGATATCTTCTCCACGCCAGGCTTTATCCTCGAGGTGGACCAAACCAAGCAGTACACCGGCCTGGGCGACGATGGCCGTGCCGATCCAGAAAGCGACAACCCGCTGCTACCAGAGGTGATGCGCGGACCGAACTTCCTGCAGTACAACGGCGGCGAGCATGTGGTGCTCGGTGGTACGGACGGCAATGACACCCTGGTGGGCGGTATCGGCGACGACACCCTGTGGGGCGACGCTGGCAATGATCGACTGGAGGGCGGCTTCGGCAACGACTTCCTCATGGGCGGGGCCGGCGACGACATCATCACCGACATGGGCGGCGATGATGTGATCCGTGCCGGCGAAGGCAACGATGTGATCCATACGGGCAATGGCTTCGACCTGGTGATGGCCGGCCATGGCAAGGACTTCGTAATCTCCGGCGAGGACGGCACGGAGATCTTCGGTGGGCCGGGTGACGACTTCATCCTCGGCACCCGCGGCAACGAGGCGCAGTTCGGTAACGAAGGCAACGACTGGCTGGAGCTGGGCGGCCCCGACGGCAACGGCGGCGACAACTTCAACGAGTTTGGCCTGGACGACGTGATCGGCCACGACGTGTTCATCGGTGAGTTCGGCATCATCGACCGCATGGACGGCGAAGGTGGTGATGACATCATGTTCGGCAACGGCGGCGAGGGTGACCGCTACGTTGGCGGCTCCGGCTTCGACTGGGCGGGCTTCCGCGACGACCCGTTCGGGGTCAACGTGGACTTCCGTCTGCGCGCCTTCGACGAAACGCCGGTGGCACCGTCCGATGTGTCGGTGCTGGCGCGCTTCGAGTTCATGGAAGGGCTGTCGGGTTCGCAGCATGCCGACATCCTCAACGGCGACGACCGTGACGCCACGGCCATTGCGCTATCTGGCGCCTACGGCAGCGTGCTGAGCGACGACTACATGGACATGGTCGACGGCTTGCGGGCGTTCATCAACCAACTGGCCGATCCATTGACCAGCTTCGGTGAGGTCACTTCCTTTGGCGCGGGCAATATCATCCTCGGCGGCAATGGCAGCGACCTGATCGCCGGTAACGGCGGTGACGACCTGATCGACGGTGACATGTGGCTCAACGTGCGCATCAGCGTGCGTGCGAACAACGATGGTACCGGCGCAGAGATCGCCAGCTTCAACAGCATGGTGCCGATGATCCCGTTGATGCTCAACGGCACCTACAACCCGGGACAACTGGTCATCGTCCGCGAGCTGATGTCAGGCACGGTCGACCCGGACGACCTCGGGCAGTCATTCGATACGGCGGTCTACTCGGGGTTGATGTCCGAGTATGAAGTGCTCGAGTGGGGCGACGGCCTGTTCGGTGTACGCCACGTTGGCCTGGATGGTTTGGACAACGATGGTGACGGCCTCCTCGATGTGGTCGGTGCCGATGGTGCGGACATGATCCGCAATATCGAGCGCATCCAGTTCAACGACCAGGTCATGGTGCTGGTCGAAGGGCGCAACGCCGAGGTGGAAGGTGCGCTGCGCATCAGCGATGGCTCGCCCAGCGTCGGCCAGGTGCTCAGCGTATCGGCCGGGCTGGTGCGCGACGCCGACAACATCGGCGTCGGTAATCCGAATGGCGCCATCACCGGCCCCATCAGCTACTACTGGCAAGTGGACCCCGAGGGCGACGGCACCTTCGAAGATATCGTGACGGAAAACATCGGCGGCGAAGCTGCCCGTGCCACCGGCCCGAACTTCACCGTGACGCCTGAGTTCGAGGGGTTGGCCCTGCGCGTCAAGGCGATCTACAAGGACGCGCACGACGTGCTGGAAACCGTGTTCTCGGCGCCGACCAGTTTGGTCGCGCAAGGTGGCGATCCGAACGATCTGCCGGTGGGCAGCGTGCTGCTGAGCAGCATGACGCCGACACTGGGGCAACCGTTGACGGCAATCAATGCCTTTACCGATGCCGACGGGCTCGCCAGCGTGCAGTTCTCTTACCAATGGCAGGCCGGCGCGGGCGGCAACTTCGTCAATATCGCCGGCGCTACCGGGTCGAGCTTTACCCCGACCGTAGCCCAGGCCGGGCAGCAGATCCGGGTGATGGTCCGCTACACCGATAACGGCAATACCCTGGAGTCGCTGACTTCGGCGGCGACTGCGGTGCTGGCTGGAATCATGGTCATGACGACGTTCGGCGGAACCCTGACCGGCACGTCGGGGGCCGAAGTCATGCTGGGTAGCGACGGGGATGACATTCTCCATGGCATGGGTGGGGACGATACGTTGGAGGGTNCCGCGCATCATCACTGAAGCAAAGGGTGTGCACCTGTGGGACAGCGAGGGCAACAAGATCCTCGATGGCATGGCCGGTCTGTGGTGCGTGGCCGTCGGCTATGGCCGCGAGGAACTGGTCGAAGCCGCCAGCGCGCAGATGCGTCAATTGCCGTTCTACAACACCTTCTTCCAGACTGCCCACCCGCCGGTGCTGGAGCTGGCCCATGCCATCTCCCAGCTGGCGCCGGCCGGCATGAACCACGTGTTCTTCACCGGTTCGGGCTCGGAGGGTAACGACACCATGCTGCGCCTGGTGCGCCACTACTGGGCGTGCAAGGGCCTGCCGAACAAGAAGATCATCATCGGCCGCGACAACGGCTACCACGGCTCCACCGTGGCCGGTGCCAGCCTCGGCGGTATGAAATTCATGCACGAGCAGGGCGACTTGCCGATCCCGGGCATCGCGCATATCCCGCAGCCATACTGGTTCGGCGAGGGTGGCGAGCAATCGCCGGAAGCATTTGGCATCTGGGCCGCTGACCAGTTGGAGAAGAAGATTCTCGAACTGGGTGTGGACAATGTGGCGGCCTTTATCGCCGAGCCGATCCAGGGCGCTGGCGGCGTGATCATCCCGCCGGAGACCTACTGGCCGCGCATCAAGGAAATCCTCGGCAAGTACGACATCCTGTTTGTCGCCGATGAAGTGATCTGCGGTTTCGGCCGTACTGGCGAGTGGTTCGGCAGCCAGTACTACGACCTCAAGCCTGACCTGATGACCATCGCCAAGGGCCTCACCAGCGGCTACGTGCCGATGGGCGGGCTGATCGTCAACGACAAGGTGTTCGAGGTGATCGAAGCGCATGGCGACTTCAACCACGGTTTCACTTATTCCGGCCACCCGGTGGCGGCAGCGGTGGGCTTGGAGAACCTGCGCATTCTCAAGGACGAAGGCATCGTCGAACGGGTGAAGGCAGAAACGGCACCGTATTTGCAGCGTCGTCTACGTGAACTGGCGGATCATCCGCTGGTAGGCGAGGTGCGCGGTGTCGGGATGTTGGGTGCCATCGAGTTGGTACAGGACAAGGCGACGCGCAAACGTTATCCGGGTGACAAGGCGGTAGGCATGATCTGCCGCGGCCACTGCTTTAATAATGGTCTGATCATGCGCGCCGTGGGCGACACCATGATCATCGCGCCGCCACTGGTGATCAGCCTGGCGGAAGTGGATGAACTGGTGGAGAAAGCACGCAAGTGCCTGGATCTGACCTGGGAGCAGGTGCGCAGCGCTGTGTAAGCCCGCTGTACCGTGGGAGGGGCTTTAGCCGCGACAGGAAACACTTGCGGCTAGAGCGCAATGCCCCCAGCCGCTTTTACAAAAGCAAAACCCCGCGACCGGCGAAGGTGGCGGGGTTTCGTTTTTCAGCCGCTTACTTGAGGCTGTTCTTCAACGTTTGTGCTGCCTGATCCATGGCGGAGCGTACCGCCGGGACTTCGGACACCACATTGAGCAGGCCGTAGTCGTGGATCATGCCGTTGTAGCGTACGGCAGTCACCGGCACACCGGCGGCGTTCAGGCGGCGAGCGTAGGCTTCGCCTTCATCGCGCAGCACGTCCATCTCGGCGGTCTGCACGAGAGCCGGTGGCAGGCCTTGCAGCTGCTCCAGGCTGGCGCGCAGCGGCGAGGCATGGATCTCGTTACGCTGCTTCGGGTCAGTGGTGTAGTTGTCCCAGAACCATTCCATCATGCCGCGGGTCAGGAAGTGGCCTTCGGCGAACTGGTTGTAGGAGCCGTTGTTGAAGTTGGCGTCGGTCACCGGCCATAGCAGCACCTGGGCGCGCAGTTTCGGCGTACCGGCTTCCTTGGCCTTGATGGCGACCACGGCGGCCATGTTGCCGCCGACGCTATTGCCGGCCACGGCCAGACGCGAGCCGTCGACACCGATCTGGCTGCCGTTATCGGCGACCCACTTCGTGGCGGCATAGGCCTGGTTGATGGCGGTCGGGTACTTGGCTTCCGGCGACGGCGTGTAGTCGACGTAAATCGCGGCTGCGCCAGAACCTACTACCAAGTCACGGATCAGGCGTTCGTGGGTCGGATAATCACCCAGTACCCAGCCACCGCCGTGGAAGAACATGAAGCCCGGCAGAATGCCGCGAGCACCTTCAGGGCGTACCACCTTTAGGGTGAGCGACTGGCCATTGACCTGGATCACCTTGGTGTCCACGACGATGCCGGACAGGTCCACCTTGACACTGGCCTGAGCACCTACCAGTACGGCGCGGGCGTCTTTCGGCGAGAGGGTTTCCAGCGGCTGACCGCCACCGGCTGCCAGGGCATCGAGGAAGCCTTGGGTGTTGCGCTCCACGCCGGGGCTGCCGGCAGCGAAGCTGCTGTTGATGGCCAGGGCGAGCAGCCCGGCAGTCAGAGTGCGAGAAATGTTCATGGTCAAGCTCCTGTCGATCAGTTGGGCTGCTGGTTTTCAGTTTTGGTTGGTGCAAACGCTGGAGAGTTGTTCGTAGCTGAGAACTTCCACGTCACCCGCGCTGTTTCGGTAGGTCATCGTCGCCGTGACCACTTCGCACTGCGGGCTGTTGGGCACGTCGATGGAAATCACCTTGGCGATATCCAGGTTCTGGCCATAGCGGTAGGGCGTGGCCTCGGCACTGTGGGCGAGGCTGGTGAGCGACGCGCTGAGCGCGAGAGTAGTCAGGGCGGTGGCGAACAGGGTGCGGGTTTTCATGGGGGTTCTCCTCTTGGGGCCCGCGCTCGGGCGATGGCCGCGAGCGCTGGCTGCCAGCTGTCAGACGATGGTCAAGGTGACGTCGATGTTGCCGCGGGTGGCGTTGGAGTACGGGCAGACGATGTGCGCGCGATCCACCAGGGTTTGTGCGGCTTCTTGGGTCAGGCCGGGCAGGCTGATGCGCAGTTCCACTTCGATGCCGCGCGGTACAGAACGTTTTCGATAGTCATGGCATTGATCCTTGTCGGTGGGGTGGTGATGGATTGGCTTGCTAATCTTTTGTGCGCTAACCGTTTCCATGGAGCGAACTATATTGCGCAAAACATTAGTGCACAAGATAAATAAATGGAAGATTTGGTTATATGTGTTTGCTTTTCAGGAATAAGTAGGCGCGGCAAGGGTTGTGGCCATGCTTTGCAGCAGATTTTGTAGGTGATTTGCCAGATTCAGAGCGAATCGAGGCTCAGGATGAGCCAGTGAGCGAGGTGTGAATAGACGATGGAGGCCGTTGAGCACGGTGTGAACAGGGTTTCGCCTAGCAGGGGGATAGCGAGAGCAGGCGATGGCTGGCATCGCCTGGGGTCAGAGAGCGTCTTGCAGGTGGCTGCGCAGTTCGATCAGGTCGCCACGCAGCTTGCCCAGCTGTTCCATGTTCAACGCAGAAGCCTTGAGGATGCAGGCAGGCAATGCTTTGGCTTGTTCGTGCAGGGCGCGACCTTTGTCGGTCAGGTACAGCTGCACCACGCGCTCGTCCTGACTGCTGCGCTGGCGTTGCAGCAGGCCTTCGCTTTCCAGGCGCTTGAGTAAAGGCGTCAGCGAGCCGGGGTCGGTCAGCATGCGCGCGCTGATCTCACTGACGGTGATGCCCTCGTTTTCCCACAGCACCAGCATGGCCAGATACTGCGGATAGGTGAGACCGAGCGCCTGCAGCAGGGGCTTGTAGGTCTTGGTCATCATCAGCGAGGTGGAATAGAGGGCGAAGCACAGCTGGTTGTCCAGCATCAGCTCGGCGCAGGGTTCCACTTGGGAAGTCATGGCATTGGCCTGTGCAAAGGGGATGGCAGTGATGCGGGGCAACCCGCACCACCGGTGACATCAGCCGCAGGATACGCGGGTGATCACTCGCTGATCGTCAACGTTGAGGTTAAGGCGTTGACCATTGTATTCCAAGGTCACAACGCTGTTTGGCGTGAGAATGCGAGCAGTGCTCGCTCCAGCTTGCTGGCGTGCCTGTTCGAGCAGTTCGGGTGTCGCGGTCTGGCCTTTGAAATGCTCCACAGCGGACGAAGTGCAGCTGTCCGGTGCAGGGCCGTTCGGCGCGGCTGCGGGTGCCGGCTTCTCAGTGGTGCTGCTGCAACCGGCTGCGAGCAGGGTGGCGCCTAGGATGAGGCAGATACGAGTTTTGAAATTCAATGCATGAGCTCCTTGGGTTATTGCGCGCCTTCCAGGCGCGCCAGACGTTCTTCGAGGGCGGCGATGCGCGCATCGAGTTCGACCAGTCTATCTTCACTAGGTGCCGCAGCCTCCCCGCGAACAGCAGGGCGGCTGGCCAGCAGGCTTTCCAGATCTGCAGATTCGCCCAGCAGATGCATGTAGCGATCCTCGCGCTGACCACTCTGGCGCGGCAGCAGTAGCGCCAGACCTCGACCGATAAGACGCTCCAGCTGATGCTGGACCTCCGCGACATCGTCGAAATCGTGCATGCGATTGCTGCGCGTGAGCAGCTCATTGAGCGTCTGCGGGCCGCGCAACAGCAGCAGGCCGAGCAGTACAGTCTGTGGTTTGACCAACTCCAGCTGCTTGTCGCAACGCTGTTCCCAGCGGTCGGCACGGCTGCCCATCACCAGGTGCACCAGCTTGCGACCTTCCAGGCTGCGCAAGTAGCGCCCGACTTCACCGGTTTCCAGGTTCATCAAGGGTTCGCGACTGGTTTTCTGGTTGCAGGCTAGTTGCACGGCATTGAGCGTCAGCGGATAGGTTTCCGGCGTGGTCAGCTGCTTTTCGATCAGGCAGCCGAGGATGCGCACCTCGACGGCGTGCAGCGGGGTTTCACCAACCAGCGGGGAAGGGGTGTGCGACATGGATCAATCCTGGCAGAAAGAACCCGCATAGGTTAACGGCATCCGCGCTCAGCTGACAGGCTTCAATGTGTGTTCGAGCATGTCCAGGCTGGCGCCGAGCACCTGCTGGCGCGATTCCTGGCTGGCCATCATGCGCGCCAGCAGCAGGCTGCCCAGGCATTGCGCGAGAATCGTCCAGGCCAGTTGCGGGTCACCGATGATCTCGGCCCAGGTGCTCTGCAACTGCAGGATCTGCTGCTCGGTACGCAGCCGGACGCGTTCATCGGCACGGGCGATCTCCGCACCCAGGCTCGGTAGTACACAGCCTTTGTCCGGCTGCTCGACATGCGCCAGGCTGAGATAGGCTGTCAGGCAGCGTTGCAGCTTGTCACGCCCGGCGTCACCCGGTTCGCCGCCAAGCCGGCTCAGGCTGTTGCGCAGTTCACGTTCGATCAGTTCGGCGAACAAGTCGTCCTTGCTCGGGAAGTGGCTGTAGAAAGCCGCGCCAGTCAGGCCAATGGTGTTCATCAACGCATCGACACCGGTCACGGCAAAACCTTGCTCTTTGGCAATGGCGCCACTGCTGGCGAGCAGGCGCTCGCGGGTTTCGGCCTTGTGTTCGGCGGAATAGCGCATGGGTGACAACGTTCTATGCTGGGTTGACCTGTCCGAGAGCATAGCATAACGTTCGTTCAGCTAACGACCGTTAGTTAATGGAGGAAGCCATGCACGAGAACAAGAAAGTCGCGTTGATCATTGGGGCTGGTGATGCCACCGGCGGCGCCATCGCCCGGCGTTTTGCCCGTGAGGGGTATGTCGCCTGCGTCACCCGGCGCAGCCTGGATAAGCTGCAACCGCTGCTGGAGGAAATTCGCGGCGAAGGCGGTGAGGCGCACGGTTTTGCTTCCGATGCACGGCGCGAGGAGCAGGTGGCTGAACTGGTCGAGAGCATCGAGCGTGACATCGGGCCGATCGAGGTGATGGTGTTCAATATCGGCGCCAACGTGCCTTGCAGCATCCTCGATGAAACTGCACGCAAGTACTTCAAGATCTGGGAAATGGCCTGCTTCTCAGGCTTTCTCACCAGTCAGGCGGTGGCCAGGCGAATGGTCGCCCGTGGCCGTGGCACCATCCTGTTTACCGGCGCGACCGCGGGTCTGCGTGGCGCCGCCGGATTTGCCGCTTTCGCCGGGGCCAAGCACGGTATCCGGGCGCTGGCGCAGAGCATGGCGCGTGAGCTGGGGCCGTTGAATGTCCATGTAGCCCATGTGGTGGTTGATGGTGCCATCGATACCGCCTTTATTCGCGACAGCTTTCCCGAGCTCTACGCCAAGAAGGATCAGGATGGCATTCTCGATCCCGAGCACATTGCCGACAGCTATTGGTTTTTGCATGCACAGCCGCGCGACGCCTGGACCTTCGAGCTGGATCTGCGGCCGTGGATGGAGCGCTGGTAATCTGTGCTGAGCCCATAATCACAATAACGAGCGAGTGAAACTGATGAGCAAGACGGTGGAGTTCTTCTTCGATCTGGGCAGCCCGGCGTCCTACCTGGCCTATACCCAGCTGCCTGATCTGTGTCGCGTCGCAGGCGCTGAGCTGGTGTATCGGCCGATGCTGCTCGGCGGCGTGTTCCAGGCCACTGGCAACGCCTCACCGGCGATGATTCCGGCCAAGGGCCGTTACATGATTCGCGACCTGGCGCGCTTTGCCGAGCGTTACGGCGTGCCGATGCGCTTCAATCCGCATTTTCCGATCAATACCCTGACGCTGATGCGCCTGCTGGTGGCGGTGCAGATGCATCAGTCGGAACGTTTCGACGATGCCTTGCAGGCGCTGTTCCGGGCAATCTGGGTCGACGGGGTGAACATGGGGGATCCGGCCAAGGTGGCAGGTGTGCTGGTTGCCGCTGGTTTCGACGTGGCCGTCCTGCAGGTGCAGATCGCTGAACCGGCAGTGAAGGACGCGCTCAAGGCGACTACCGAGGAGGCGGTCAAGCGCGGCGTATTTGGCGCGCCGACCTGCTTTGTCGGCGGCGAGATGTTCTTCGGTCAGGATCGCCTGGATTTCGTTCGCGAAGCACTTCGCGGCTAGGTGCTTTTCGTCCAGGGCCTGATGCCTGGCACAATGGCCGGATCATTTTCCGGCCATTCGAGTAACCGATGAACCCCGAAGCGCTGAAACTCCTGGTGACCCGCCGTATGCCTTACGGCAAGTACAAAGATCGACTGATCGCCGATCTGCCGGGCCACTACCTCAACTGGTTCGCCCGCACGGGTTTTCCCAAGGGCGAGCTGGGTCAGCTGCTCGCGCTGATGCAGGAGATCGACCACAACGGCCTCAAACCGTTGCTCGATCCGTTGCGCGACCGTTCGTAGCCCGGATGCAATCCGGGGACAATTTTCGATCTCTCCCGGATTCCATCCGGGTCACGACTCGTAGGGCGCGTCACGCGCACCGCCCCTGCACGTTGCCAAAGTAGCCAGTGCAGGCCATCGGTGCGCACGGCGCACCCTACGTCTGAGTTGGCCTCAATGCCAACTGCGGCCATGATCCAGCTTCTGGTCCACCAGCCATTTGCCATGGGCGATGGACGCGTGCTGGGCCTTGTTCAGGTCATCCATGAAGGCGTAATCCACCGGCAAGGTCTGGCGTTTGCTGGTGTTGCCGTTGGGATCGGTAATCTGGCAACCGCCAGCCCAGGGTGTCGGCAGGCCGGGGTGTTCCATGACACAGGCGTGGATGGTGTGGTCACGGTGGGTGCAGGTAAGCGCGCTCATGAGGCCACCTCGTGGATCAAGGCGCCGCTCTCGGTGTCGACGCTACACCGAGGTTCCAGCTGGGAGCCGGTGGCGGCGCCGCGTGGATGAGTGATGCGTCTGCCTCCCAACCTTAGCGCAAATGCTGGCGAACCGAATGTTGGCCGACAAACGTGCCACTTTTCTCGCGTTGTCGCCCGCGCCCACCCTGATTCTCGAGGCTCTGGGCATTGTGCGTACCAAGGGCATGCAACCAGCATCGGTGCGCCCTAGGATATCTCGCGCACCCCGTCCGTGCGCCGTGCTTTGGGCGCGAAGCGGGCAGCCAGGCGCATCGACAGTGTGACCAGGCGTTGGTACAGCGCCGGCATGCTGCGTTGCATCCAGTCCAGGGCATGGGCATCGGCGCCGATAAGGATGCGCCGCTTGTTGGCCAGCACTCCATTTACGATGACCTTCGCCGCCTGTTCCGGCGTGGTGCGCAGCAACTGGTCGTTGAATTGCTGGCGCGCCTGCTCGGCTTCCTGGCCGGTGACCTTGGCCAGGCTGCCGTTCATCCGCGCGGTCTTGGCGATGTTGGTGCGGATGCCGCCGGGGTGCACGCAACTGGCGGAAACGCCGCAGGCGGCCATGTCCAGTTCCTGGCGAAGCGACTCGGTAAAGCCGCGCACGGCGAACTTGCTGGCGTTGTAAGCGCTCATGCCGGGCTGGGAGAACAGGCCGAAGACGCTGGAGACGTTGACCACATGGCCCTGGCCCGCCGCCTTGAGGTACGGCAGGAAGGCTTTGGTACCGTTAACCACGCCCCAGAAGTTGATGCTCATGATCCATTCGTAATCGGCGTAGGCGTTGCCTTCCACGGTGCCGCCCTGAGCCACGCCGGCATTGTTGAAGATGGCGTTGACTCGGCCGAACTCGCTGACGATCTGCTCGGCCCAGGCCTCGACGGCAGCACGGTCGGCAACGTCGACCTGCTGCTGGCTGACGCTGACGCCGAGCTTGCGCGCCTGTTCGGCGGTTTCCTTGAGGCCCTCGACGTTGATGTCGGACAGCGCCAGGTGGCAACCCTGGCGCGCCAGGTGACAGGCGAGGGCACGGCCGATACCTGAGCCGGCGCCGGTGATGGCGGCTACTTTGTTCTCGAAGGATTTCATGCGCTGACCTCCTGCGCGTCGAGGCTGATGGCACTGCTCTGCGCCGGGTGAGCGGCGTGCTGGCGGCTGAAGTGGTAGGCATGCGGATCGAAGTGGCGGGTCAGCATGCGATAGCGCCAGGTGAAACCTGGCCACACCGTGCAGTTGCGCCCGCTGACCGGATGCAGGTACCAGCTCATGCAGCCGCCGGCGTTCCATACGGTGTTGCCGAGAGTGCCCTGGATCTTCTTATTGAAGGCGTCCTGCGCCTCGCGCTTGGGCTCCAGGCTCTGCAGCCGGCCCTCTTCGAGTTGCTTGAGGGCGCCGAGCACATAGGTGATCTGCGACTCGATCATGTAAACCATGGAGTTATGGCCCAGGCCGGTGTTCGGGCCCATGAGGAAGAACAGATTGGGAAAGCCGGCAGTCATGGTGCCCTTGTAGGCTTCCGGGCCCTCGGGCCAGGTGTCGAGCAGGTCTACACCGCCACGGCCGAACACCGTGCCGCGTGGTAGCGGGTCGCTCGGGGTGAAGCCGGTGCCGAAGATGATGGCATCGATTTCGCGCTCCTGGCCGTCGACGCTGCGCACGCCGCTGGGCAGGATTTCGGCGATACCGTTGGTGATCACCTCGACGTTGGCCTGAGTCAGCGCCGGGTAGTAATCGTTGGAGATCAGCACGCGCTTGCAGCCCATGGTGTAGTCCGGGGTGACCTTGGCGCGCAGCAGCGGGTCCTTGATCTGCTTCTTGATATACAGCTTGGCGATACCCTGGGCCATGCGCAGCAGGCGCGGGGCGAAGGCGAAGGCTATCACTCGGCTTTCGAGAATGCCGTACAGCGCGCCGCGCCAGAGCTTCTGCGCCAGCGGGAAGCGCCTGAAGCGCATGCGCTCGCCATCGCGGATGGCACGATCGGGCTTGGGCATGATCCACGGCGCGGTGCGCTGGTAAAGATCGAGCCGCGCGACCTGCTGCTGGATCTGCGGCACGAACTGGATGGCCGATGCGCCAGTGCCGATTACCGCCACGCGCTTGCCGGTCAGGTCATAGTCGTGGTTCCACTGTTGCGAGTGGAAGACCTCGCCAGTGAAATGCTCCAGACCCTTGAGCTTGGGAATCGAGGGCGTCGACAGGGCGCCCATGCCGGAGATCACGAATTGCGCGCTGTACTGGTTGCCGGCGCGGTCCTGCAGATGCCAAAGCTCGGCGTGCTCATCCCAGCGCATCTGCCCCACTTCTGTGTCCAGCAGGGTCTTGTCCTGCAGGCGGTACTTCTCCCAGCAACCTTCCAGGTACGCCTTGATTTCCGGCTGCCTGGCGAACATTCGCGTCCAGTTCGGGTTGGGCTCGAAGGAGAAGGAATATAGATGCGATTGCACGTCGCAGCCGCAGCCCGGGTAGTTGTTGACGCGCCAGGTGCCGCCGACACCTGCTTCCTTTTCGAACAGCAGGAAGTCCTGCTCGCCCTGTTGCTTGAGGCGAATGGCCATACCGAGGCCGGAGAAGCCGCTGCCGAGGATGGCGATCTTGCATCGGCGGACAGCGCTAGGGGGTGACACGGGCGCATTCATGACCGAACTCCTGCTTGTCGTTCTTGTTGGTGTCTACATCTGTACGTCAAGAGGCTTCAGCTGCTGAAACCGAGGCGCTCGCGCCAGCGATTTTCCAGCTTGTCGGTGTCGTGATCCCTGGGGTGGAAGCCTGGGCGGTAGTAGTCCAGATACGGACCGAGCAGCCTGGTGAAGAAGCCATTACGTGGGCCGAACAGCTTCTTCAGGCCGAAGCCCCAGCTGCGCCAGTTGAACAGTTGCTCGTCCTTGCGCAGCAGGTGAATCTGGAACCAGCCGATCACGCCGAGGAACATCAGGGTGGTCAGCATCATCACCAGCGTACGGGTGAAGTAGCCGCCGTAGACCTTCTGGTAGACGTCGTAGCACACGGCCTTGTGCTCGTTTTCCTCGATGGCGTGCCACATCCACAGTTGATAGAGCTTCGGGTCGTTCATCTGGGTGGTGAGGTCCTCACGGTTGAGTAACTGCTCGGCCATGGTCGCGGTGAAGTGCTCAAGGGCGCATGTCGCTGCCAGGCGTTGCTTCTTGGTGCTGAAGCGGGTCGTCCATTCGAGCAATACCTTGATGCGCAGCTCGAGGCGCTCCAGGTCGATATCGTGCTCGTTGGCGTAGTCGTTATAGGCCGCATGCTCCTTGGAGTGCATGGCCTCCTGACCGATGAAGGCGCTGATGTCTTTTTTCAGCTGCGGCTCGCTGACCTGGTCGCGTACGGCGCGCACGCTGTCGACGAAGAACTTCTCACCGTAGGGGAACAGCGACGACAGGTTGTTCATGAAATGGCTCATGAACGGGTCGTCGTAGAACCAGTATTTCGGTGTATCGCTGAAACTGAAGTCCATGCGACGCACCGGAAAGCTGGATTTGGGCTGGGGGAGTGGAGTACTGGCGCTCATCGTTCGAGTCCTCTTCTGGGGCGTTGGTGCTCCCGATTGTTGTGCGGCTTGGGCTGGCAGCACTCGGTGCCGAAGGTGGTTAATCTCGACAGACCAACTGTGTCATTGAACGATGTAACTATCGGGCGTGCGGGCGCTGAGCGCCGCCAACTTAAGGCGGGTCTGATGGGCAGATATCAGGGGGGAAGGTGCGCAACCCGCAGCGCCAGAAGCGGCGGATTGCGCTGACGGCGGGGCTTACGGCGTGTTACGGCGCAGCTCGGCCACTTCGCTGCGCAGTGCGCGCAGCTCGTCGAGAATCGCCTGTGCGCGAGCTGCTGCGGCCTGCTCCTCGGCATCTGGCTCATGGGTGCTCTGCATCGCGTTGACGATAACGGCGATGAACAGGTTGAGCATCATGAATGTCGCGACGAGGATATAGGGCACGAAGAACAGCCAGGCCAGCGGATGTTCTTCCATCACCGGGCGCACGATGCCCATCGACCAGCTTTCCAGGGTCATCACCTGGAACAGGGTGTAGAGGCTGGCGCCGATGTTACCGAACCATTCGGGGAAGCTTTCACCGAACAGTTGGGTGGCCATTACCGCGGCGACGTAGAACACCAACCCCATCAGCATGACGATGCTGCCCATGCCAGGCAGCGAAGCGAGCAGTGCCTGCACTACCTTGCGCATGCTCGGATTGATCGACACCAGTCGCAGTACCCGTAGCACGCGCAAGGCACGCAGAACGGCGAAGGGGCCGCTGGCCGGTACCAGGGCGATGCCGACCACCAGGCAATCGAATACGGCCCAGGGATCGCGCAGCAGGCCGATGCCGCGCGCGACGAAGCGCAGCGCCAGCTCGATGACGAAGCAGGCGAGGATGAAGGTATCGAGGATCAGCAGTGGCGCGCCCCATTCGGCCATGATCGACGGTGAGGTCTGCAGGCCGAGAATGACGGCATTGATGATGATCAGCAGGGTGATCAGGCGTTGTACGGGCGTGCCGTCGATGACAGCGCCCAGGCGCTGGCGCCAATCGCTGGATGGATTCAGTTCGAGTTCGTGCATGGGAGTCTGGTCAAGGTAATCGGTGATGCCGGGCACTGCCCGGCTTGATCAACAACCCACTTGCGGGTTGGCAGGTGCTTCGGCTCAATGATCGTCGAGCGCGAAGGCCGTCAGCGTGAAGGTGGGGATGCCGGCGTCCTGCAGTTTCTGCGAGCCGCCCAGCTCAGGCAGGTCGATGATCGCGGCGGCCTCGAAGACCGCTGCGCGCATGCGTCGCACCAGGTTGGCAGCAGCGATCAGGGTGCCGCCGGTGGCGATAAGGTCATCGAAGATCAGCACCGAATCGCCTTCACAGAGACTGTCGCTGTGCACTTCGAGGAAGGCTTCGCCATATTCGGTCTGGTAGCCCTCACTGAGCACGTCAGCCGGCAGTTTGCCCTGCTTGCGAAACAGCACCAGGGGTTTGTTGAGTTCGTAGGCGATGATCGAGCCGATCAGGAAGCCGCGCGCATCCATGACACCGATATGGCTGAACTCGGCTTCCACGTAACGCTGGATGAAACTGTCGGCGACCATGCGCAGGGCGCGCGGCGACTGGAACAGTGGGGTGATGTCGCGAAAGATGACGCCCGGCTTGGGGAAGTCCGGTACCGGGCGGATCAGGGTCTTGATGCTGAATTCGTCAAAGATCATCGTGGGTCCTAATGCGTTGAGCCCGCGAATACCTTGCGAACTCAAACGTCGAGATTACCGCCAGCCAGAGCACACAGCTCGATCGGGTCGAGAATGTGTACTTCCTTGCCTTCGGCTTCGAGCAGCTTGTTCTGTTGGAAGCGGGTAAATACGCGAGACACCGTCTCTACCGCAAGACCCAAATAGTTACCAATTTCGTTGCGCGACATGGCCAGGCGGAACTGGTTGGCCGAGAAGCCGCGTGCGCGGAAGCGGGCGGAGAGATTGACCAGGAAGGTGGCGATACGTTCGTCGGCGGTTTTCTTCGACAGCAACAGCATCATCTGCTGATCGTCGCGGATTTCACGGCTCATGATACGCATCAGCTGGCGGCGCAGCTGTGGTAGCTGCAGGGCCAGGTCGTCGAGGCGTTCGAAGGGAATTTCGCAAACCGAAGTGGTTTCCAGCGCCTGTGCGGAAACCGGATAGCGCTCGCCGTCGACGCCAGACAGGCCGACCAGCTCGCTGGGCAGATGGAAGCCGGTGATCTGCTCCTCACCGCCATCGCTCAGGCTGAAGGTCTTCAGCGCACCGGAGCGTACGGCGAATACGGAACCGAAGGTATCACCCTGGCGGAACAGGAATTCGCCCTTCTTCAGCGGACGGCCGCGTTTGACGATGTCGTCGAGCGCGTCCATGTCTTCCATGTTCAACGAAATGGGCAGGCACAAGGCAGCCAGGCTGCAATCCTTGCAATGGGCTTGATGCTGCTTGTGCAGCTTGATGCTCTCGGACATCGTTGGGCTTCCCGGATATACACGCAATGTTCGTAAGGGTACCGCAGGGCTTGGGTGGCGGCCAGTCATATAAAGGCTGACCGAGCGCTCAAGTTTAGCCGCAGGGTGCCGATTCAGATTGTAGAACCATAGTCCAACGCAGGGAGCAGCGCGATGCGCATACCATCAAGTGGGCCGCTGAGTAATCTTGCCCAGGGCGTTCAGCGACAATTTATCGCAGTCGAGCGGACCCCCGAGGAGGTGCGCGAGGGGCTCCGTGTGAATCTGTCCGAGTTAGGCAAGAGCATGTCGGCCAAGTCCGACAAGAACGAGGACATCGATAACAGCGATCTGCCCAAGGCGATCAAGGACCTGCTCAAGATGATCCGCGAGTTGCGTGCGCAGATCGTCGAGAAGCAGGCGCAGATCGAGGCGATCATGAGCGATCAGAGCCTCGATGCGGAAACCCGGCGCCAGCAGCTTGAAGGGCTGCAGACCGAGTTGGCGTCGCTCAACAGCGCATTGACTGCGGCCAATGCCAATCTGATCAAGCTGATGCGTGATAACGACTTGTCGAGTGAGCAGATGCAAACCGCTGCCACGTTGGCGATGGGTTGATCCGGCGCCAGTGACGGAGTCCGTCACTGGCGCCGGCTGCTCATGTTCAGATCACCCGGGAGAAACGCTGGCGTACCTGATCGTTGAGATAGCGGTCGAACAGCATGCACAGCGAGCGCACCAGCAGACGCCCGGCCGGGCGCACCTGAATCCCTTCAGTACCCAGCTCGATCAAACCGTCGCGGTCGAGTTGCTGAAGCTCAGGCCAAAGCGCCGCGAAGTAGTCGCGGAACACCACGGCATGGGCCTGTTCGATGTCAGCGAAACGCAGCTCGAAGTGGCAGATCAACTGCTGGATGACGGCGCGGCGCAGACGGTCGTCGGCATTGCAGTGCAAGCCACGGCGCGTCGCCAACTGGCCGTTGCCCAGGGTCTGCTGATAGTTGGCGATATCGCTGTCGTTCTGGCTGTACAGGTCGCCAATCTGGCTGATGGCGGAGACGCCCAGGCCAATCAGGTCGCAGTGGCCGTGGGTGGTATAGCCCTGGAAATTACGCTGCAGCGTGCCTTCTTCCTGGGCGATGGCCAATTCGTCATCAGGCAGGGCGAAGTGATCCATGCCGATGTAGCGATACCCGGCGCGGGTCAGTTGCTCGATGCTGCTCTGCAGCATGGCCAGCTTGCCGGTCGGGCTTGGCAGGTCGTCGGAGCTGATGCGGCGTTGCGGCATGAAGCGTTCCGGCAGGTGCGCGTAGTTGAACAGCGACAGGCGATCCGGTTGCAGGGCGATGACCTCGGCCACGGTGCGGGCGAAGCGCTCTGGCGTCTGCTTGGGCAGGCCGTAGATCAGGTCGATGTTCACCGAGCGGAACTGCAGGGTACGCGCTGCCTCGACGATGGCGCGGGTTTCTTCCAGGGTCTGCAGGCGGTTGACCGCGCGCTGCACCTCGGGGTCGAGATCCTGCACGCCGATGCTGACGCGATTGAAGCCCAGTTCACGCAGCAGGCCCATGGTCGACCAGTCGGCCTCGCGTGGGTCGATCTCGATGCTGTAATCGCCTGAGTCGTCATCCAGCAGGTTGAAGTGCTGGCGCAAGTGCTGCATCAGCCGCCGCAGCTCGTCGTGGCTGAGGAAGGTCGGCGTGCCGCCACCGAAATGCAGCTGTTCGATTGGCTGGTTGCGATCGATGTGGCGGCTGATGATCTCGATTTCCCGCTCGAGTTTTTCCAGATAGGGCAGGGCACGGCCGCGGTCCTTGGTGATGACCTTGTTGCAGGCGCAGTAGTAGCAGATGTGCGCGCAGAACGGCACGTGCACGTAGAGCGACAGCGGGCGCTGTGCCTTGCGGCTGTCGCGCAGCGCATGCAGCAGATCGAACGGGCCGATATCGTCGTGAAACTGTACGGCGGTCGGGTAAGAGGTGTAGCGCGGGCCGGCGAGATCGTAGCGGCGGATCAGGTCGGCATCCCACTGGATGGCGTCGAGCATGGGAAATAATCCTGGACAGGCTGTGCGGCCAGTCTAGGGATGCGCCTGGGCGGCGGCCTTGACCTGAATCAAAGGCGCGTTGAGCGCCGCAGGTGTTGTCGTTGCGTAGCCCGGATGCAATCCGGGTATGTTTAGCGTCTTGCTCCCGGATTACATCCGGGCTAGGTCTGCTCGTGCTTTTGCTTTTGCGTGCCGCTGCTCTAGTGCCCCATCAGCCAGTGCTGGTGGGGGCCGGGTAGGGTCCAGATGCCAAACAGAATGACCAGCAGGCCGCCAGCCATGCGCACGCCGCGCTTGCGCAGCAGGGTGGTGATGCGCTCGGCGGCCAGCCCGGTGGCCAGCAGTACCGGCCAGGTGCCCAGGCCGAACGCCAGCATCAGCAGGGCGCTGTTGACTGCATTGCCCTGGCTGGACGCCCACAGCAGGGTGCTGTAGACCAGCCCGCACGGTAGCCAGCCCCACAACCCACCCAGAACCAGGGCGCGCGGCAGGCTGCTGACCGGCATGAAGCGCCGTGTCAGCGGCTGGATATGCCGCCACAGGCCGCGGCCCAGTGCTTCGATGCGTGTTAGCCCGCTCCACCAGCCGGCCAGATAAAGACCCATGGCAATCAGCAGCAAGGCAGCCATTGTGCGCATTGCCACTTCGGCTTTGCTGCCGGCAATGGCCCAGCCGGCCAGGCCCAGGAGCAAGCCCGCCAGGCTGTAGCTGAGAATGCGCCCGAGGTTGTAAGCCAGCAGCAGTTGCAGACGCCGGCCGCGTTGCTCGGGCGGAATCGCCAGAGTCAGCGCGCCCATCAGGCCGCCGCACATGCCGAGGCAATGGCCGCCGCCGAGCAGGCCGAGAATCAGTGCAGACACCAGCAGTGGTGCCAGCTCAAGCATCAGGTTTGTCCTGCTTGTTGTGTTCTTCGGCCTGCTCGACGCCAGCCTTGTGCAGCGGATCTTCGTCGTCGAACAAAATGCTGTGCGCTGGGCCGTCGAGATCGTCGTACTGACCGCTGTCCACCGCCCAGAAGAACAGCCAGATGGCGAAGCCGACCAGGCCGATGGCAACGGGGATCAGGATATAGAGGGCGGACATGCGGTCTCCATGGTGGCATCTGAGTAGGAGTGAGCTCTGCCCGAGAACCGCTTCTTCGCGAGCAGAGCTCGCTCCTACGTGTTCGGGGTGCTGCTGAGGCGCAGGGCGTTGAGCACCACCAGCAGCGAGCTCAGGGACATGCCCACGGCTGCCCAGATCGGCGTGATCCAGCCCAGAGCGGCGAAGGGCAGTACCAGGCCATTGTACAGCGTCGCCCAGGCAAGGTTCTCGATGATGATGCGGCGCGTGCGCTTGGCCAGTTTCAGGCCATCGACCAGGCTGCTCAGACGGTTCGACAGCAACACGGCGTCGGCGCTGGTTTTCGCCAGGTCGGACGCCGAACCCATGGCCACGCTGATATCGGCAGCGGCCAATACCGGTACGTCGTTGACGCCATCGCCGAGCATCAGCACGCGACGCCCTTCGCTGTGTAGCTGCTTTAGCACCGCCAGCTTGGCATCCGGTGTCAGGCCTCCCTGAGCGTCGTCGATGCCCAGTTGGCGCGCGACTTCGCCCACCATCGGCGAGCTGTCGCCAGACAGCAGGTGAATGTTCCAGCCGCGCGCGCGCGCAGCGGCGATCAGATCGGGAGCATCTTCGCGCAGGCGGTCGTCGAGGACGAACCAGGCCAGCGGCCCCTGGTCATCGCCCAGCAGCAGCCACTGGCCATGCTCGCTGGCAATCGGCGGCACGGCCTTGCCGCTCAGGGCGCAGACGAAACTGGCCTCGCCAATGCGCAGCAGGCGGTCATCGACCAGGCCCTGCAGGCCCTGTCCCGGATGACTATCGACGGATTGCGCAGCGCGAGGTGCCTGGCTGAACGCGCGAGCGATGGGGTGTTCCGAGCGGTTCTCCAGCGCGGCAGCCAGGGCCAGGCAACTGCCTTCGTCAAGATTGCGCAGCGGGTGGATGGCCTTGAGCGTCAGGCGGCCTTCGGTCAGCGTACCGGTCTTGTCCAGCACCAGGGTGTCGATCTGGTTGAGCCCTTCGAGCACATGGCCACGCGTCAGCAGCATGCCCAGTTTGTGCAGGGTGCCGGTAGCGGTGGTCAGGGCGGTCGGTGTAGCCAGGGCCAGGGCGCAGGGGCAGGTGGCCACGAGCAGGGCGAGCACGACCCAGAAAGCACGGCCGGAGTCGATCTCCCACCAGGCGAAGCCGACCACGGCGGCAGCTACCAGGATAAACAGCAGGAACCATTGTGAAACGCGGTCGGCGATTTCTGCCAGGCGCGGTTTTTCGCTCTGCGCTCGGTCCAGCAGGCGCACGATGGCGGACAGGCGAGTGGCATCACCGAGTGCTTGTACTTCGACGGTCAGCGGACCTTCGACATTCAGTGTGCCGGCGGTGACGCTGTCGCCGATGCCGCGTGGCAGTGGCAGGTACTCGCCGGTAAGTAGCGATTCGTCGACACTGGATTGGCCAGCGAGGATGCGACCGTCGGCGGGAATCAGCGAGCCTGGCTGCACCAGCACCTGCTCACCTTCTCGTAATTCGCTGAGCAGGATGCGCTGGCTCTGGCCGTCTGCGTCCAGGCGCAGGCAGGAGGCCGGCAGCAGCTTGACCAGTTGCGCGGTAGCAGCTGCCGTGCGTTCTCGCGCACGGCGCTCCAGGTAGCGGCCGGCGAGCAGGAATAGCGCGAACATGCCGACTGCGTCGAAATACAGCTCGCCCTGGCCGGTGATGGTCGACCAGATGCCGGCGACGTATGCACCGCCGATGGCCAGCGAGACCGAAACGTCCATGGTCAGGTGGCGGGTACGCAGGTCGCGCAGGGCGCCGCGGAAGAACTGGCCGCAGCAATAGAAGACGATGGGCGTGGTGAGGAGCAGGCTGGTCCAGCGCAGGATCTTGTCCAGCTCTGGTGACAGGTCGATGTTGAATTCCGGCCAGGTGGCCATGGTCGCCATCATCACCTGCATCCACAGCAGTCCGGCCACGCCCAGCTCGCGCATGCGCCGGCGGTTTTCCGCGGCCATGCGCTCGGCGGCCTCGTCGGCGCGCCAGGGATGGGCGGCGTAACCGATGCGGCGCAGTTCGGCAAGCAGCTTGCTCAGGGCGATCTGGCTGTCCTGCCAGCGTACCTGCAGGCGGTGGTTGGACAGGTTCAGGTGCGCTTCGGCCACACCCGCTACGCCGCGCAGGTGCTTCTCGATCAGCCAGCCGCAGGCAGCGCAGCTGATGCCTTCGATCAGCAACTGGGTTTCGCTCAGTTCGCCCTCGTGCTGGACGAAGGGCTGCTGCACATCGCTGCGGTCATACAGCGCCAGTTCGTCCGGCAGGGCGGCGGGCAGTGCCTGTGGGTTGGCCGCGTTCTCGCTGCGATGGCTGTAGTAATGCTCCAGGCCACCGGCGACGATGGCTTCGGCCACGGCCTGACAGCCGGGGCAGCACATTTCACGGGTCTGGCCGAGCACGTTGGCACGGAACTGGCTGCCGGCGGGAACCGGCAGGCCACAGTGATAGCAGGGAATAGGGACGGGCATTGGCTGGGTCAGTAGGAGGGATTGTCACCGATCATGATGGTCTGGCCACCGGTGATGTTCTCTTCCTCGAACAGACGCCAGTTCTGGCTGCCTTCCTGGCCGAGCAGCTCGACGAAGCGACGACCGCTGACTTCATCGACCATTTGCCCACGGTACTGGCCGTCAGCCGCCGGTTGCAGGATCACGCGGCGGTCGCGTTCCGGCTGGGTCGGCGAGATCAGGTTGAGCACGATCTGCTGCGGTCTGCTGTTGCCCTCCAGCGCCAGGGTGGCGACACCGGTGGTGTTGTCCAGCACCAGCTCGCCATGCAATTGCAGGCGCTCGGCCAATTTTTCGCGCTCCAGCGACTGGTTGATGCCCTTGCCGACATCGTAGTAGTCGTCGGAGATCAGCCCTGGCGGGTTCTTGGTGGCGATGGTGAGCAGGGTCAGGCCCTGCACCACCGAGTAGCCCAGCAGGAACAGGATGAACCAGGGCCAGAACTGCTTGTACCAGGGTTTGACTGGCGATGGGGTTTGCTCGGTCATGCGTTTTCCGTTGTCAGCGGACGCTTGGGCCAATGAAGCGGCTGTCGGCGTCGTTCTTGATACTGGGGTCGTCCGCGGATTGTACGTGGAAGACGATATTGTTGGCGCTCGACGGCAGCTTCTCCGGTGCGATGGACAGCTCGACCGGGAAGGAATACACCTCGCCAGCCAGGGCCCGCACTTCGCGCTTGCCTTCGTAGACCAGGCCGTCGAGGCCGTCGGCGCTGATCACGTAGGTCATGTCGCGCTGCGCCTTGTTCATGATCTTCAGGGTATAGACGTTCTCGATATGGCCGCGCTCGTTCTCACGGAACAGCACACGATCCTTGAGTACATCCAGCTCCACCAGCGGGCGATTGGCCACGGCCCAGGCGAACAGGCCGATCATGGCGACCAGCGCGACAGCGTAGCCGATCAGGCGCGGGCGCAGCAGGTGGGTCTTGCGCCCGGACAGGTTGTGTTCAGTGGTGTAGCTGATCAGCCCCTTGGGATAGTTCATCTTGTCCATGATGTCGTCGCAGGCGTCGATGCAGGCGGCGCAGCCGATGCACTCGATCTGCAGGCCATCGCGAATATCGATGCCGGTGGGGCAGACCTGCACGCACATCTTGCAATCGATGCAGTCGCCGAGGCCCTGCGCCTTGTAATCGGCGTCCTTCTTGCGAGGGCCGCGTGATTCGCCACGGCGCGGGTCGTAGGAGACGATCAGGGTGTCCTGGTCGAACATCACACTCTGGAAGCGCGCATAGGGGCACATGTAGATGCACACCTGCTCGCGCAGGTAGCCGGCGTTGCCGTAGGTGGCGAGGGTGAAGAAGCCGATCCAGAAATAGGCCCAGCCGCTGGCTTCACCGGTGAAGATCTCGATGACCAGTTCGCGAATCGGCGTGAAGTAACCGACGAAGGTGATCGCGGTCAGTAGCGATACGACCACCCAGATGCCGTGCTTGGCCAGCTTGCGTCCAAGCTTCTTGCCGCTCATGGACTGTTTGTCCAGTTTCATGCGCTGGTTACGGTCGCCCTCGGTGACTTTTTCCGCCCACATGAATACCCAGGTGAACACGCTCTGCGGGCAGGTATAACCGCACCAGACGCGACCGGCGAAAACGGTGATGAAGAACAGGCCGAAGGCGCAGATGATCAGCAGCCAGGACAGCAGCATGAAATCCTGCGGCCAGTAGCTGGCGCCGAAAATATGGAATTTGCGTTCGGGGAGGTTCCACCAGACCGCTTGGCGGCCGTTCCAGCTCAGCCAGACGGTGCCGAAGAACAGCAGGAAGAGCAGGGCGCCGCCAGCGAGTCGCAGATTACGAAACAGGCCAGTGAACGCGCGGGTATAGATCTTCTCGCGGCTGGCGTAGAGATCGACGCTGGCATTCTTGGCAGAAGGAGGGGTGACGTCCTGGACGGGAATCTGTTCGCTCATCAATGCATACCAAAGCGGTTGGTTGGCAGCCCAGGCCGATACGTGCCGGTCAGGGTCAATTCACGGTAGCTATATGGTACGCCTGAAAGGCAACGCCCGGGTGCGACCAGCGGTCGCGACCCGGGCGTTCATTGACCCTTGTCAAAGGAGTCGTTTGTACTTACTGCTCTTGTGCCTTGTGCGACAGGCTGTACACGTAGGCAGCCAGCAGATGCACCTTGTCATTGCCGAGGAATTCTTCCTGAGCCGGCATGTTGCCGTGACGGCCGTAGCGGATGCTCTGCTGCAGTTGTGCGTAGCTGCTGCCATAGATGAACGCTGCCGGGTTGGTCAGGTTCGGCGCGCCCATGGCTGCTGTACCCTTGCCGTCTGCGCCATGGCAGGCGAAGCAGGTACCGGCGAAGACCTTCTGGCCTGCTTCGATATCGGCTTCCACGCCTTCTGGCAGCTCGCGGCCAGCGAGTTCGGTGAGGACGTAGGCGGCGACATTGCGTACGCCATCTTCGCCGATCATCGGGCCTTGAGCAGGCATCGCACCCTGACGACCCTTGAGCAGGGTGGTCTTGATGGTTTCCGGCTCGCCGCCCCAGCGCCATTCGTTGTCTGTCAGGTTGGGGAAGCCGTAGCTGCCCTTGGCGTCGGAACCGTGGCACACGGAGCAGTTGGAGGCGAACAGGCGGCCACCCATTTTCAGGGCTTGCGCGTCCTTGGCCACTTCCTCGATCGGCATTGCAGCGTACTTGGCGAACAGCGGGCCGTACTGCTCATCGGCACGCGCCATTTCCTTTTCCCACTGGTGTACACCGGTCCAGCCGGCGTGACGCATGGAGCCGTCAGCGATCTGCACACCAGAGGCAAAAGGCGTTTCTTTTTCGCTGTCGACGTAGTCGTAGCCGGGCAGCAGGCCCTTGAAGTTACCCAGGCCTGGGTACAGGGCCAGGTAGCCGAGGGCGAAGATGATGGTGGCGACGAACAGCATGAACCACCACTTCGGCAGCGGGTTGTCATACTCCTCGATGCCGTCGAAGCTGTGGCCGACGGTTTCTTCGGTGGTTTCCTGGCGCTGGCCCTTGCGGGTGCCGAAGATCAGCCAGGTCAGGGCGAAGATGGTGCCCAGAGACAGAATGGTTACGTACCAACTCCAGAACGTGGTCATTGGTTATTGCTCCTGGAAGAGTCTTGATCGCGCTTGGACTCGGGCTTGAGATCGTCGGCGAAGGGCAGGTTGGCTGCTTCGTCGAAGCTCGATTTGCGCTTGCTGCTGTAAGCCCAGAGCACCACGCCGATGAAGGCGATGAAGACCACCGCCGTGCCGATGCCGCGAATCATCCCGATGTCCATAGCGTCTTACCGTTTGTTCTTGATGGAAGTGCCGAGAACCTGCAGGTACGCGATCAGCGCGTCCATTTCGGTGTTGCCTTTCACGGCATCGCGAGCACCGGCGATATCTTCGTCGGTGTAAGGGATGCCGAAGCCACGCATGACTTCCATCTTCTTGGCGGTGTCGTGACCGTCGAGTTTGTTCTCCACCAGCCAGGGGTAGGCGGGCATCTTCGACTCAGGCACGACGTTGCGCGGGTTGTACAGGTGGGCGCGATGCCACTCGTCCGAGTAGCGGCCGCCGACGCGAGCCAGGTCCGGGCCGGTACGCTTGGAGCCCCACAGGAAGGGGTGATCCCAGACGCTTTCACCGGCGACGGAGTAGTGGCCGTAGCGTTCGGTCTCGGCGCGGAACGGACGGATCATCTGCGAGTGGCAGCCAACGCAGCCTTCACGGATGTAGATATCGCGACCTTCCAGTTGCATCGCGGTGTAGGGCTTGAGGCCTTCCACCGGCTCATTGGTGACGTCCTGGAAGAACAGCGGGACGATCTGGGTCAGGCCACCGATGCTGACGGCAATCACCATCAGCAGCGCCATCAGGCCGATATTCTTCTCGATGATTTCGTGTTTCATCAGTGAGCTACTCCGGCGGGAATCTGCGCAGCCGCTTCGTATTCAGCCGGCTTGGCGGCACGCACGGTGCGGAAGGTGTTGTAGGCCATCAGCAGCATGCCCGCGACGAAGAAGGCGCCGCCGATCATGCGTACGACATAGCCCGCATGGCTGGCTTCCAGCGCTTCGACGAAGGAGTAGGTGAGGGTGCCGTCTTCGTTGACTGCACGCCACATCAGGCCCTGAGTGATGCCATTGACCCACATCGAGGCGATGTACAGCACGGTGCCAATGGTGGCCAGCCAGAAGTGGGTGTTGATCAGGGTGATGCTGTGCATCTGCTCGCGGCCGAACACTTTCGGGATCAGGTGATACAGCGAGCCGATGGAGATCATCGCTACCCAGCCAAGGGCGCCGGCGTGCACGTGGCCGATGGTCCAGTCGGTGTAGTGGGACAGGGCGTTGACGGTCTTGATGGCCATCATCGGGCCTTCGAAGGTCGACATGCCATAGAACGCCAGGGACACCACCAGGAAGCGCAGGATCGGGTCGGTGCGCAGCTTATGCCAGGCGCCGGACAGACTCATCATGCCGTTGATCATGCCGCCCCAGCTCGGTGCCAGCAGGATCACCGACATGGCCATGCCCAAGGACTGTGCCCAGTCCGGCAGAGCGGTGTAGTGCAGGTGGTGCGGACCGGCCCAGATGTACAGGGTGATCAGCGCCCAGAAGTGCACGATGGACAGGCGATACGAGTAGATCGGACGCTCGGCCTGCTTGGGTACGAAGTAATACATCATGCCCAGGAAGCCGGTGGTCAGGAAGAAGCCCACGGCGTTGTGGCCGTACCACCACTGGATCATCGCGTCGGTCGCGCCGGCATAGGCCGAGTACGACTTGAACAGGCTCACCGGCATGGCAGCGCTGTTGACGATGTGCAGCATCGCGGTGACCAGGATGAACGCACCGAAGAACCAGTTGCCCACATAAATGTGCTTGGTCTTGCGCTTGACGATGGTGCCGAAGAACACCAGCAGGTAGGTGATCCAGACGATACCCAGGAGGACGTCGACCGGCCACTCGAGCTCGGCGTATTCCTTGGAGCTGGTATAGCCCATCGGCAGGGTGATCACCGCCAGGACGATGACCGCCTGCCAGCCCCAGAAGGTGAAGGCAGCCAGACCGTCGGAGATCAGGCGCGTCTGGCAGGTGCGCTGGACCACGTAATACGAGGTCGCAAACAGTGCGCATCCGCCAAAGGCGAAGATCACCGCGTTGGTGTGCAGCGGGCGCAAACGACCGAAGCTGGTCCAAGGCAGGTTTAGGTTGAGTTCCGGCCACACGAGTTGTGCGGCGATGAACACGCCTAGACCCATGCCAATGACCCCCCAGATCACCGTCATAATGGCGAACTGGCGGACCACCTTATAGTTATAAGCAGTCTGACTGATTGCTGTGCTCATGCTAGGGGTTCCACGGTTAATGGAGTTTTATGGGGCAAAAATCGGCGGCAAGTATGTAGAAAGCAAGTAGCCATTGCAACGTAAGGTGCCGACACGAATAGGGTTTCAGGGCCTTTCGCGAGCCGTTCGCAACGGTCTCGGAAACAGCTCTGGCAGCTTTTGGCGCAACCAGTTTGCGCAGCGCTAAGAAAGGATCGCCTTAGAGTTGTGGCAAATGGCGACTGAAAGGCAGCTTAGCCCAGATCAAGGAGATTGCAGGGCTATTGGTCGGCAGGTGCGACACTGGGTCGCACACATATAAGGAGGGGCCGGCGACCGTGATTCGGTCGCCGGTGAAGTGCAGGGGTTACTTGCTCTCGCCCTGGCTCAGCTTGAGCACATAGGCGGCCAGCAGGTGAGCCTTGTCATTGCCGAGGAAGTCACCCTGGGCCGGCATGTTGCCGCTGCGACCATAGCGGATGGTCTGTTGCAGTTGGGCGAAGCTGCTGCCGTAGATGAACGCGCTGGGCTTAGTCAGGTCCGGCGCCCCCATCACGGCCATGCCGGTGCCGGCCTGGGTGTGGCAGGCGGAGCAGAGGGTGGCGAAGATCTGTTTGCCGGCGGCGACGTCGGCCTGCGCATCTGCCGGCAACTCGCGACCGCCCAGCTCGGTGAGGACGTAGGCGGCGACATTGCGTACGCCATCTTCGCCGATCATCGGGCCTTGTGCCGGCATCACGCCCATGCGGCCGTGCAGGATCGTGGTTTTGATGGTCTCCGGCTCGCCGCCCCAGCGCCAGTTGCTGTCGGCCAGGTTGGGGAAGCCATAGCTGCCCTTTGCGTCAGAACCGTGGCACACCGAGCAGTTGGAGGCGAACAGGCGACCGCCCATTTTCAGCGCGCGCTCGTCCTTGGCCACTTCCTCGATGGGCATTGCTGCGTATTTGGCGAAGATCGGGCCGTACAGCTCATCGGCACGATCCATTTCGCGCTGCCACTGGTTGACCTGGGTCCAGCCATCCTCGTAGCCCGGCAGCAGGCCCTTGAAGTTGCCCAGGCCCGGGTAGAGCAGCAGATAGCCAACGGAAAACACCAGTGTGCCGAGGAACAGCATGAACCACCACTTGGGCAGTGGGTTGTCATACTCCTCGATGCCATCGAAGGAGTGCCCCATGGTCTGCTCGGTCGGGTTCTTGTGCACTTCGCTCTTGCGGGTGGCGAAGATCAGCCAGAACAGCGCGACCAGCGAGCCCACGGTCAGCAGGGTGATGTACCAGCTCCAGAAGGTGGTCATGCTTGGGTCCTCGAAACGGCGGGCTTGGGCTCATCAGCGAAGGGCAGGTTGGCCGCTTCGGTGAAGGCGTCGCGGCGTTTGCCGCTGTAGGCCCAGAGGGTGACGGCGGTGAAGGCGATCAGTACCAGCGCGGTTCCAATGCCGCGCAGGGTGCCGATATCGATTAGCTCGAACATGGCGCTTACCTCTTGTTCTTCACGGCGGTGCCAAGCACCTGCAGGTAGGCGACCAGAGCATCCATCTCGCTCTTGCCCTTGACCGCGTCGCTGGCAGCGGCGATGTCTTCTTCGCTGTAGGGCACGCCCAGAGTGCGCATAACGCTCATCTTCTTGGCGGTGTCCTTGCCATCGAGGCTCTGCTCCACCAGCCAGGGGTAGGCGGGCATGATCGACTCCGGCACGACGTTGCGCGGGTTGTACAGGTGCGCACGATGCCACTCGTCCGAGTAGCGGGCGCCAACACGGGCCAGGTCCGGGCCGGTACGCTTGGAACCCCACAGGAAGGGGTGATCCCAGACGCTCTCGCCTGCGACGGAATAGTGGCCGTAACGCTCGGTTTCGGCGCGGAACGGACGGATCATCTGCGAGTGGCAGCCGACGCAGCCTTCGCGGATGTAGATGTCGCGGCCTTCCAGTTGCAGCGCGGTGTAGGGCTTGAGGCCATCGACCGGCTCGTTGGTGACGTCCTGGAAGAACAGCGGGACGATCTGCGTCAGGCCACCGATGCTGACCGCAAGGATCATCACCAGCGCCATCAGGCCGATGTTCTTCTCGAGAATCTCGTGTTTCATCAGTGGGCTCCTTCTACCGAGAACTGCGCAGCGGCTTCCATCTCGATTGACTTGGCGCTACGTACGGTCAGCCAGACGTTCCAGGCCATCAGCAGCATGCCGGCGAAGAAGATCGCGCCGCCGATCACCCTCACCACGAAGCCGACATGGCTGGCTTCCAGCGCTTCGACGAAGGAGTAGGTGAGGGTGCCGTCTTCGTTGACTGCGCGCCACATCAGGCCCTGAGTGATGCCGTTGACCCACATTGAGGCGATGTACAGAACGGTGCCGATGGTGGCCAGCCAGAAGTGGCTGTTGATCAGAGCCAGGCTGTGCATCTGCTCGCGACCGAACACCTTGGGAATCAGGTGGTAGAGCGAGCCGATCGATACCATGGCGACCCAGCCGAGGGCGCCAGCGTGCACGTGGCCGATGGTCCAGTCGGTGTAGTGGGACAGGGCGTTGACGGTCTTGATGGCCATCATAGGGCCTTCGAAGGTCGACATGCCGTAGAACGCCAGGGAAACGACCAGGAAACGCAGGATCGGGTCGGTACGCAGTTTGTGCCAGGCACCGGAGAGGGTCATCATGCCGTTGATCATGCCGCCCCAACTGGGCGCCAGGAGGATCAGCGACATCACCATGCCAAGACTCTGCGCCCAGTCAGGCAGCGCGGTGTAGTGCAGGTGGTGCGGGCCGGCCCAGATGTATACGGCAATCAGTGCCCAGAAGTGGACGATGGACAGGCGGTAGGAGTAGACCGGTCGTCCGGCTTGTTTGGGCACGAAGTAATACATCATCCCCAGGAAGCCGGCGGTGAGGAAGAAGCCCACGGCGTTGTGGCCGTACCACCACTGGACCATGGCGTCGGTGGCACCCGCATACAGCGAATAGGACTTGGTCAGGGTGACCGGAATCTCCAGGTTGTTGACGATGTGCAGGATGGCCACGGTAAGAATGAATCCACCGAAGAACCAGTTGCCTACGTAGATGTGACTGACCTTGCGCTGCATCACCGTGCCGAAGAACACGATGGCGTAAGCGACCCAGACGATGGTGATCAGAATGTCGATCGGCCACTCCAGTTCGGCATATTCCTTGGAACTGGTCCAGCCCAGGGGGAGGCTGATGGCAGCGAGCAGGATCACCAGTTGCCAGCCCCAGAAGGTGAAGGCAGCCAGTTTGGGTGCGAACAGCGTGGTCTGACAGGTGCGCTGTACCGAGTAAAAGCTGGTGGCGAACAGTGCGCATCCGCCGAAGGCGAAGATCACCGCATTGGTGTGTAGCGGGCGCAGACGGCCGAAGCTGGTCCACGGTAGGTTCAAGTTCAGTTCGGGCCAGGCCAGCTGGGCAGCGATGAATACGCCGAGTCCCATGCCGACGATGCCCCAAACCACCGTCATAATGGCGAACTGGCGAACCACCCTGTAGTTGTAGGCGGAACGGGTTGTTGTGTTCATGTCTGGGCTTCCATCCACGGTTATGGCAGAGCGTCCGATACCCGTGGCACCCCTAGGCATGAGCAGGCCACGAACACCACGGATATCGACGCGAGGCAAGCATGAGCAAAGGGCCATCTGGGTTTATTGACGCCGGTCAATGTGAGCAGGGACTACCGTGGTTGTGGGACGAACCGCCGCAGGCAGCATTGGCTACCTTGATCCTTGCCCATGGCGCCGGTGCGCCGATGGACAGCGCATTCATGCAACACATGGCGCAAGGCCTGGTGTCACGTGGCGTGCGCGTGGTGCGCTTCGAGTTCGCCTACATGGCCCAGCGGCGGGTAGACGGGCGCAAACGACCGCCCAATCCGCAGGCGCAACTGCTGCAGCAATGGCGCGAAGTACATACCCAGGTGCGCCAACGAGTCGCAGGGCCTGTGGCCATTGGCGGCAAGTCCATGGGTGGGCGCATGGCCAGTCTGCTGGCGGACGAGTTGGGCGCCTCGAAGCTGATCTGTCTGGGCTATCCCTTTTACGCGGCTGGCAAACCGGAAAAGCCACGAGTCGCCCATCTCGCTGAGCTGCGTACGCCAACGCTGATCATCCAGGGTGAGCGCGATGCGTTGGGCAATCGCGAGAGCGTTGCGGGTTACGAGCTTTCAGCGGCCATCGAGCTGCAATGGCTGCAGGCAGCCGATCATGACCTCAAGCCTTTGAAGGCATCCGGCTTCAGCCATGAGCAGCATCTGCAGACGGCAGCGGGATTGATCGCGGCTTATCTTGGTGCAGGCTGAGCAAGCGCTTCATCCGCTTGCTGCTTCCCGTAGCCTGGATGGCATCCACGTCCATGCCGCGAACATCCCCGGATTCTATCCGGGCTACACAGGTTCATGCGGATGCTTGGTCCTCGCGTAGTCGGTGCAAAAGCGGTTGCGCTTGACCGGTCGGTCACGCAATGTGACAGCCAAGTGTCCGGGGCCGCTGCTGGGCAGGGCTGCAGGCTTTTTGCCTACACCGCGCACTGTCATGACCAGCGATTTTTGTTGTGCCACGCAATGGGGCGGCATCTCATGACAGAAACATTGCACCGCACTATTTCGGTGCATTTTGTTTTGGTTTTGTTGGTATCTGTTTGAAGTTAAAGGATTAATTGTGCTGGCTCGGGCCTTGCAGAGGATGCTGTAAGTCCGGGTGACAAGGAGTACGGCATGGCCCGCACCTTTTATGACGAGATGTACGACGCGAGCGGCGCTGTCCGCCCGCACTACCGCGAATTTGCCCGCTGGTTGGCAGAAACGCCGGACGATCTGTTGGCTCAGCGCCGCCGAGAAGCCGACCTTCTGTTCCACCGCGCCGGGATTACCTTCACCCTTTACGGGGATGATCAGGGCACCGAGCGCCTGATCCCCTTCGACATCATTCCCCGCTCCATCCCCGCCAGCGAATGGCGCGTCGTAGAACGCGGCTGTATCCAGCGCGTGCAGGCGCTCAACCTGTTCCTCGCCGACCTCTACCACGACCAGCGCATAATCAAGGCGGGCATCATTCCGGCCGAGCAGGTGCTGGCCAACGAGGGCTACCAGATGGCCATGCAGGGCCTCGACCTGCACCGCGATATCTACGCGCACATCGCCGGGGTAGACCTGGTGCGTGACGGTGACGGCAGCTACTACGTGCTGGAAGACAACCTGCGCACGCCCAGCGGCGTGAGCTATATGCTCGAAGACCGCAAGATGATGATGCGCCTGTTCCCCGAGTTGTTCGCCGCGCAGCGCGTGGCGCCGGTGGACCATTACCCCAATCTGCTGCTCGATGCGCTGAAGAGTTCCAGCCCGCTGGACAACCCCACGGTCGTGGTGCTGACGCCGGGCCGCTTCAACAGTGCCTACTTCGAGCACGCCTTCCTCGCCCGTGAGATGGGGGTGGAGCTGGTAGAAGGTGCTGACCTGTTCGTGCGCGACGACAAGGTCTACATGCGCACCACCGCCGGTGCCCGTCAGGTGGACGTGATCTACCGCCGCCTCGATGACGCCTTCCTCGATCCACTGGCTTTCAACCCCGATTCGATGCTTGGCGTCGCGGGGCTGCTGTCAGCCTATCGCTCACGCAACGTGGTGTTGGCCAACGCCATCGGCACCGGCGTGGCCGATGACAAGTCGATCTACCCCTATGTCGGCGACATGATCCGCTTCTATCTGGACGAGGAGCCGATCCTCAAGAACGTGCCGACCTGGCAGTGCCGCAAGCCGGAGGAACTGTCCCACGTGCTGGCCAACCTGTCCGAACTGGTGGTCAAGGAGACTCAGGGTTCTGGCGGCTACGGCATGCTGGTCGGCCCGGCGGCGAGCAAGGCCGAGATCGAGAGCTTTCGCGCGCGCCTGATCGCCAAACCGGAGGCCTATATCGCCCAGCCGACGTTATGCCTGTCGACCTGCCCGACCTTCGTCGAGCGCGGCATTGCACCGCGTCACATCGACCTGCGTCCGTTCGTCCTGACCGGTCGCGAAACCCGCCTGGTACCTGGTGGCCTGACGCGCGTGGCACTGCGTGAAGGCTCGCTGGTGGTCAACTCGTCGCAAGGTGGCGGGACCAAGGATACCTGGGTAGTGGAGGACTGATCATGTTGAGTAGAACTGCCTCCGATCTGTACTGGATGTCGCGTTACCTGGAACGTGCCGAGAACCTGGCGCGCATGCTCGACGTCAGCTATTCGCTGTCGCTGATGCCACAGGACGGCCGTGGCGACGGCCTCGATGAGTTGGCCATGCCGCTGCTGATCACCGGCACCCTGGACGACTACCTGGAACGTCACGGCCCGCTGCACGGCGAGCGCATGCTGCACTTCTTCGCGCTCGATGCCAGCAACCCCGGGAGTATCTACTGCTGCCTGCAGGCTGCACGCAGCAACGCCCATGCAGTGCGCGGACGGATCACCGCCGACATGTGGGAGAACATCAACGCCAGCTGGCTGGAGATGCGCGGCATTGCCGAGCAGGGCCTGGGGCGCTACGGCATCAGCCGCTTCTGCGAGTGGGTCAAGGAGCGTTCGCACCTGTTTCGCGGCGCCACCTTCGGCACCATCATGCGTGGCGAGGCCTATCGCTTCATTCGCCTGGGCACCTTCATCGAGCGGGCCGACAACACCCTGCGCCTGCTCGATGCGCGCTACGAAATGCTCGGCGAGGAGATCGACGAGCTGGAAGAGCGCACGGCGCGCAGCTACTACCAGTGGAGTGCGTTGCTGCGCGCGTTGTCCTCGTTCGAGGCCTTCGCCGAGAGCTATCGCGGCTCGCCACGCACGCGCAAGGTTGCCGAACTGCTGCTGCTGCGCCCGGACGTGCCGCGCTCGCTGCGGGCCTGCATGGAAGAACTGAACCTGATGCTTGCCGGTCTACCTGGAGAGAATGGTCGACCGGCGCAGCGCCTGGCCGCCGAACTGGATGCGCGACTGCGCTACACCAGCATCGACGAAGTGCTCGACGAAGGCCTGCACGCCTGGCTTACCGACTTCATCCTGCTGGTGCGCCAGCTGGGCAACACCATCCATACGTCCTACCTGGAGGTCGCATGAGACTCTCGATCAGCCATGACACCACCTACCATTACGATGATCAGGTGCGCGCGAGCATCCAGTACCTGCGCCTGACCCCGCACGACAGCGAGCGCCAGCAGGTGCTCAGCTGGCAGCTCGATCTGCCGCGCCCGGTGCATGCCCAGCTCGACCCCTACGGCAATATCCTGCATGTGCTGACCCTGGACGAGCCGCACGAGTCCATCGTCATCGGCGCCCGTGGTCAGGTGGACATCGACGAAACCTGTGAGGCCGAGCATGAGCGCCAGTCGGCGCTGCCGTTCCTGCGTTTCACCCGACTGACCCAGGCCGACGACGCCATCCGCGAGTTCGCCGCGCAGCAGAGCAAGGCACGTGTGGATCGCAACGGTTTGATCGACCTGATGCATGCGCTCAATGCCCATATCGCCTACCAGCCGGGCATCACCGAGGTGGACACCAGTGCCGCCGAGGCTTTCGCTGGCCGGCGTGGCGTTTGCCAGGATCACACCCATGCCTTCCTCGCCTGCGCGCGTAGCCTCGGCGTGCCGGCGCGCTACGTGTCGGGCTACCTGTACACCGATGACGCCGAGCACCTGGCCAGCCATGCCTGGGCCGAGGCCTGGGTGGGCGACGCCTGGTACAGCTTCGACGTGACCAACTGCCTGGCGCGCCCGGAACGTCACCTCAAGCTGGCTGTGGGCCTGGATTATCTCGATGCCTGCCCGGTACGCGGCATGCGCCGTGGCGGCGGTTGCGAGCAGATGCACGCGCAGGTGCAGGTCGCGCCCTTGCTGCAGGTACGCCAGCAGTGAGATGCCGATAGGCGCACCCTACCCGCGGGTTACAGGGCGTTCTTGCGCTGGGCCATGTGCCGCAGGTAGGCGATCAATTGTTCTAGCTCAGCAGGTGGCAATACCTGCTCATTGAACGCCGGCATGCGCCCCTGCGGCCAGCGCCGCAGGCTCTGCGGGGCACGGATGTACTGGCGTAGAAAATCGCCTGTGAAGTATTCGGTCGGGCTGTGCGGGATGTTCAGGTCTGGGCCGAACTCGGAGTCGCCCGCGCCATTGAGGCGATGGCAAGCCATGCAGTTCTTCTGATAGGCGGCGAAGCCTGCCTGGATTTCAGAGTCTGCATCCGTGGCCGGTAGCAGGGCAGGGAAGCGCTGCTCGACGGGCGCCAACTGACGAATCCTGGCGACCTGAAATGGCCACTGCTCCGGGCCGATCTGGCTGGCGGCGGGATCGGTCCAGACCAGATAGAAGGGACCGGCGCTGGGTTTACCCTTGGCCAGCGGTGGCCAGGGATGTTGTGGATCTTCGATGGCCAGCCAGGCTTTCGCTCCTTCCTTGGCCAGCAGGATCGCAGCGGGTAGTTCTGCGGCAAAGCCGTCCTGGGCCACAGCCTGCAGGTGGTCGCCGGGCGCAACACCCTCCAGCAATGCATTTATTGGAACGGCGCGGTACTGCATGGGACGCTTGTAGCTGACGTCATTGGCGATATCGATATCCCGAGCTTGCGGGTGGTTCAGCAGTTCACTGCTGCTCCACGTGTGCTGGCCGTTGTTGAGCTGCACCTCGAACTCGGCAGCCTGCGCAACGCTGCTCAGGATGGTCAACGTCAGAAGCAGGGCGGCTTTCATTCGTCGTTGTTCAGCAATGGCAGCAGCTCGTCATAGGCGCCGGCATTGATCACCCGGGTGTAGCCCATTTCTTCCAGGCTCTGCTGGGCCAGGGCCGAGCGACGTCCGCTGCGGCAATACAACACCAGCGGCCGATCTTTATCCGGGGCGACGCTGGCGATGTGCGCGGCGATATCTTCGTGGCCGATGCGGATCGCACCAGGCAGCGCGCCCTCTGCGAATTCCTCGGCGCTGCGTACATCGATCAGCAGGCTATCGCTTTGCTGCAGAGCGGAAATGGCCGCTGTCTGGTCGATTCCACTTGCTTGGGCAGTGAACAGAACGAGCAGGCCGGAGAGTAAGAGAATCAGGCGCATGGCGTACTCCAGAGTAAATTGATGAACCCGGCATCATTGCCCGAGCCTTTCGTGCAGTCTAGGATGCCTCGCTCGACGTGACGGGAGTAGTAGATGTTAGCCGAGCTTTTCGCTGTTCTGGCCCCGGTTTTGATTGCTGCAGGCATTGGCTATGGCTGGGTGCGCAGCGGTCACGCCTATCCCACCGATTTCGTCGCGCGCCTGGTACTCAATATCGGCACGCCCTGCCTGGTGCTGTCGACACTGAGCCGGGCGGAGCTGGATCTTGGCGCGTTCTCGCAGATGGCGCTGGCCTGTGTACTGGTGACCTGTGCCATGGGCACGATTGGCTGGTTGCTGAGTCGTTTGTTCGCCATCGACTGGAAAGTCCTGGTGCCGGCCTACCTGTTCCCGAACTCGGGCAACATGGGCCTGCCGATGGCGCTTTTCGCCTTCGGTGAGCCCGGCCTGGCGTTGGCGGTGGCGTTCTTCCTGGTGCTGTCGGTGGGGCATTTCAGTATCGGTATGCTGCTGTCCGGGGCTGAGGGTTCACTCAAGGGCTTGTTGCTCAACCCGATCATGATCAGTCTGGCGCTGGTGCTTCCGGTGCTGTTTCTCGATTTCGAACTGCCGCGCTGGCTGGCCAACACTGTCGACCTGTTGGGTGGGATGACCATTCCCATGATGCTGATCACGCTGGGCGTTTCGCTGGCCAGTATTCGTGTGCAGCATCTGGGCAATGGCCTGTTGCTGGGCTTGCTGCGCATTCTCTGTGGTGCGGCACTGGGCTGGATCATCGGCTGGGCTGTCGGCCTGCAGCCGTTGGCGCATGCCGTACTGGTGCTGCAATCGTCGATGCCGGTGGCGGTGTTCAACTACCTGTTCGCCGTGCGCGCCGGTCGTTCACCGGAGCAGGTCGCCAGTCTGGTGCTCTGTTCGACGCTGCTGGCCTTCGTGCTGATTCCGCTGCTATTGGCGTGGTGGATACCCGCACTGCGCTGAGCGCGCTACGGCGTCGGCACAGTGGCGGGAGCTGTGGAGGTTCAACTGACCAGACGGGTCAGATTGGGAAGGATCAGGATGACCGCCGTGGCGAAAAGGATGACGCCAGCCTGGCGGTATTTCGGCTGTTTGAACATGGCCGTATGCCTTTTGTTGTTGCCTGCCATCCCTGACGTCAACCCTTCGGGTCGTCGCCAGCGACGTCAAGAATTGCTCCCGGCAATTTTTTGTTATGGGGGTGGCGTCGGGCGCCTGCCGCACTGCCTGGCGGGTCGCTGCGTCACGTCTGGGCGTTGTTCTGATTCACCACCCCGGCATGACCCGGCGGCGGCTCACCGCGCCGCTTTCTGCTGCGCGTATGAATAACTCTAGGGTTGGCGTCACAACCTACTTAGATGACTTGGTTTCTAGCCAAGGCTTTCTAGAAAGGTCGAGCTATGTGCGTCATCGTTGAACATGCCGCAGACCTTGAGGCAGACGGCTTGCTCGCCCTTGCAGTTGTCAGTTCGAGCAAACGACCGTTCGTCTGAGCTCAGCGGTCAATGGTGCTGAGCGCTTAGGTCATTGAGCGCTGATGTCCCGGCGTTATGGTAAGCAGGCTCAATAAGAACAGGCGTGGCCAGGGCATGATGTTCCGCCAGCGCCGTAATAGTCTCCGAGGACGCCATGACCGAAGCATATATTTTCGACGCGGTGCGCACGCCCCGTGGCAAGGGCAAGAAGGACGGTGCGCTGTACAGCGTCAAACCCGTCCAGCTGGTTGCCGGCCTGCTCAACGCCCTGCAAACGCGCAATGACCTGGATACCAGCCAGGTGGACGACATCGTTCTGGGCTGCGTGACACCGGTGGGCGATCAGGGCGCCGATATCGCCAAGACCGCCGCCATGGTCGCGGATTGGGACATCAGTGTCGCCGGCGTGCAGCTCAACCGTTTCTGTGCGTCGGGGCTGGAGGCGGTGAACATGGGCGCGATGAAGGTGCGCTCCGACTTCGAGGATCTGGTGGTGGTCGGTGGCGTGGAGTCCATGTCGCGCGTGCCTATGGGCTCGGACGGCGGCGCCTGGGTGATGGACCCGGAAACCAACATTCACAGCAATTTCGTGCCGCAGGGCATCGGCGCCGACCTGATCGCCACTCTGGAGGGTTTCAGCCGCGCCGATGTCGATGCCTTCGCCCTGCGCTCGCAGCAGAAGGCCGCGCGTGCCAGTGCCGATGGTTCGTTCGCCAGGTCGCTGGTGCCGGTGAGCGACCAGAACGGCATCGTGCTGCTCGACCATGACGAGTTCATTCGCGGCGACTCGACTCTGGAAGGTTTGGGCAAGCTCAAACCGAGTTTCGAGATGATGGGGCAGATGGGCTTCGACTCCACCGCGCTGCGCGTATACAGCTATGTCGAGCGCATCGAGCACGTGCACACGCCGGGCAACAGCTCCGGCATCGTCGATGGCGCCGCGCTGATGCTGATCGGCTCCGAGGCCAAGGGCAAGGAGCTGGGTCTGAAACCGCGCGCGCGCATCGTCGCCACGGCGGTGACCAGCACCGACCCGACCATCATGCTCACCGGCCCCGCACCGGCTACGCGCAAGGCACTGGCCAAGGCCGGATTGTCCATCGACGACATCGACCTGTTCGAGGTCAACGAGGCCTTCGCCTCGGTAGTGATGAAGTTCATGAAGGACATGGGCGTGAGCGAGAACAAGGTCAACGTCAACGGCGGCTCCATCGCCATGGGCCACCCGCTGGGCGCCACCGGTTGCGCCATCCTCGGCACGTTGCTCGACGAACTGGAAAAGCGTCAGTTGCGCTACGGCCTGGCCACGCTCTGCGTCGGCGGCGGTATGGGCATCGCGACCATCATCGAGAGAATCTGATCGGTAGGGCGGGTGCAACCCGCCGTTAGTGTGCTGGCGGATTGCACCCGCCCTGCGCAGCTCCCACAGCTTTGGGAAGAGAATACAAAAATGACTGACGCCATCCGTTACGAAAAAGGCCAGGACAATATCGTCGTCCTGACCATGGACATGCCCGGCCAGAGCGCCAACACCATGACCGCGGTGTACCGCGAGGCAATGGGCCAGATCGTCTATCGCCTGGAAGCGGAAAAGGATTCGATCGCCGGGGTGATCGTCACCTCGGCGAAGAAGACCTTCTTTGCTGGCGGCGATCTCAACGAGCTGATCAAGGTCACCCAGGCCGAGGCCCAAGACTTCTACGAGATGATCCTGAAGATCAAGGGTCAACTGCGTCGCCTGGAAACCCTCGGCAAGCCGGTGGTCGCCGCCATCAACGGTGCGGCGCTGGGCGGCGGTTGGGAAATCGCCTTGGCCTGCCACCACCGCATTGCCCTCAACGAGAGCCACGTGCAGCTTGGCCTGCCTGAAGTCACCCTGGGCTTGCTCCCCGGCGGCGGCGGTGTGGTGCGCATGGTGCGCCTGCTCGGCCTGGAAAAGGCGCTGCCGTACCTGGCTGAGGGCAAGAAGGTACGCCCTGATGTGGCCCTCAAGGCCGGGCTGATCCACGAGCTGGCCAGCGACCGTGACGAGATGCTGACCAAAGCGCGTGCCTGGATCGCGGCCAACCCGGCTGCCAAGCAACCGTGGGACGTGCAGGGCTACAAGATCCCCGGTGGTACGCCGAGCTCGCCGAATGTGGCGCAGATGCTGGCCATCGCCCCGAGCGTGCTGCGCGACAAGACCAAGGGCTGCTTCCCGGCACCGGAGAAGATCATGTGCGCGGCCGTAGAAGGTGCGCAGGTCGACTTCGATACCGCTCAGATCATCGAGGCGCGCTACTTCACGGAGCTGACCTGCGGTCAGGTGGCGAAGAACATGATCGGCACCTTCTGGTTCCAACTGAACGAGATCAACGCCGGTGGCTCGCGCCCGCAGGGCTACCCGAAAACCCAGACGAAGAAGGTCGGCGTGCTCGGTGCCGGCATGATGGGCGCCGGTATCGCCTACGTATCGGCAGCGGCCGGCATCGAAGTGGTGCTCAAGGATGTTTCCGTCGAAGCTGCGGAGAAGGGCAAGGCCTACTCGGCCAAGCTGCTGGACAAGAAAGTCGGCAAGGGCCATATGAGCGCCGATCAACGCGAAGCCTTCCTGGCGCTGATCAAGGCCACCGATAGCGAGGCAGACTTCGAGGGCTGTGACCTGATCATCGAAGCTGTGTTCGAGGACCGTGCGCTCAAGGGCAAGGTCACCGTCGCTGCAGAGGCCGCTGCATTGAGCGATGCGGTGATCGCTTCCAACACCTCGACCCTGCCGATCACTGGCCTGGCTGGTGCGGTTCAGCGCCCCGAAAAATTCATCGGCCTGCATTTCTTCAGCCCGGTGGACAAGATGCCGCTGGTGGAGATCATTCGTGGCGAGAAGACCAGCGACGAGACGCTGGCGCGTGGCTTCGACTACGTCATGCAGATCAAGAAAACGCCTATCGTGGTCAACGACAGCCGTGGCTTCTTCACCTCGCGGGTGTTCGGCACCTTCACCAACGAAGGCCTGGCCATGCTGGGCGAAGGCGTCAGCGCGGCGATGATCGAGAACGAAGCGCGCAAGGCCGGCATGCCGGTCGGCCCGCTGGCGATCAGCGATGAAGTGTCGCTGAGCCTGATGAATCATATCCGCCAGCAGACCATCAAGGACCTGGCCGCCGAAGGCAAATCCATCCCCGAGCACCCGGCTTTTGCCGTGATCGATCTCATGCTGGGTGAGTACAAACGACCGGGCAAGGCGGCCGGAGGCGGTTTCTACGACTACCCGGCGGGCGGCAAGAAGCACCTGTGGCATGAACTCAAGGCGCGTTTCGAGAGGGCCGATGCGCAAATCTCGCAGGAGGATGTGCGCGACCGCATTCTGTTCATCCAGGCCATCGAGACGGTGCGCTGCGTGGAGGAGGGCGTGCTGAAGTCGGTGGCCGACGCCAACATCGGCTCGATCTTCGGCATCGGCTTCGCCGCCTGGACCGGCGGTGCACTGCAGTTCATCAATCAGTATGGGATAAAGGACTTCGTTGCCCGTGCGCAGTACCTGGCCGAGCAGTACGGCGAGCGCTTTCTGCCGCCAGCGCTGTTGCTGGAGAAGGCCGCCAAGGGCGAGGCGTTCTAAGCAGCAGGCTTAGCCGGGCTCCGTAGGGTGCGCCATGCGCACCAAGCATCAGCAAGCACGCAACGAGAAACGGCCCGCAAGGGCCGTTTCCATTTGGGTCAGTCTTCCAACTGGTCGCGAAGCACCTGGCCGCTCTTGCCGTCGATGCGAAACTCGTAGAGACGTCCATCCTGTTTCAGGCCTTCGCCTTCCCAGTAGCCATCATTGTCGGCTTCGATCTTGTGCAGTTCGGTATAGCCAGCTGCACGTGCCTTGCTCAGGGCATCCTCAATGCTGATCCAGTCACTGCCGGGGCGGTCCGCCAGGGCGTTACCGGCCAGTAGGAGACTGCCTGCGAGCAGGGTGATCAGGTTGCGTGTACGCATGGACTAGTTCCTCTTTCCGTTGAAGATACCCGGAGGAGTCTAGATCATCGTGACTTCACGCTGCCTGGCACCAGCCCTGGCGAATGCACACGGCCTCGTGGATCGCCAGCATCTCGCTGTGACGGGTCGGCATACGCAGGGTCAGCATGCTGCCATCATCGAGCTGCAGGGCGGCTTCGGTTTCGAACTGCAGGCTGCCATCTTGCAGGTGGGCGTAGGTGACGCCGTAGGCGTCCAGGCTGAGTTGGCTGTACATGGCTGCTCTCCTGGGTTGTCTCAGCTCGGACGAACGTCGCGGGCTGCAGTTGCAGCGTGCTCGGGACGAACCGGTGCAGTGGCTTGGAAGGCGGAGGCGGCGGCGAAGCTGGCGAGTGCAGCGTAAATGCTCATGATCGATTTCCTTCTGTGCTGATGGGCAGGGCCCGATGACGAAATCATCCGGCACATGCACGAGGCGCAGAAGTGAAAGGTATTTATGATGACTATCGAGCATGCTGATAAGACGTTGCGTGGCGTCTCTGGCCAGGGGGCAATCTTTGGCTGAGTTGTGCGAGGGGCTGTTATATGAGGGAGAAGTTACGGCGCGGGACGAGGTGAACATGAACATCCTTGTTCATGGTTTTGTTTCAGCGAGTGGCCAAGGCGTAGTTGTTCTGCATCCAGCTGTGATGATGTTTTTCGCTGCGGTTCATCGACCAGTTGGTGAGTGCCAGCATGGCCACGGTGCCGCCAATAATCATAAGGGGATAGGCTGCTGTTAGTTCGGCCAGTGAATACTTCCAGGCCAGCGGGCGGCCAACACCGAGAAGGGCAGCATAGAACCAGGACACACCGGATAGTGCGCCGGTAAAAATAGCCAGGTGGCGCATGTTCGCTGATAGCTTGAGCAGAGAACCGGCTTTTTGCAGCGCTGGCAGTACGGCGTTGTGCAAGACCATGCCGTTGAGGGTCAAGAGTACGACAATACTGATCTTGGCTTGCAGTTTGGGGTTCATGAAGTACTGCGTACCGGCGCTGGAAGCGTCTAGCGCAATGATGGCGATACCGCTGATCCACAGGGCGATAAGCGAGATGCCAACCACGCTTTTCAGGTGTGCCAAATGTTCGCGACACTGTTTGGCACCTTCACCTTTGAGTAACTGTTTAATCATGGCGAAATCGCTGGTCAGTATCAGGCCAATGGCGACGCAGCAGGCGATAAGATGTATATAAATGATCCCTAGACGTAATAGTTCCATTGCTTCTTTATTCTGGAGAACGGAAATGAGAAGGGTGTAAAGGTCCATGTAGATACCTCGGACTCTGCAAAGAATAAATAAAAAATAGCCACGTGTCAGAGCTTGTTTGTTGGCACTGACTTTGATTTTTTGTGTAGTTACTGATCGCTAATCACTTTTTGGTAATCATGAACTGCAGAAAACCTCTTTTATCTGGGCAATAGCAAACCACCGACGCAATCTCTTGCAGTCAAGGAATCTTCCAGATTCGGGGGGCGATGGAGCGATGGACAGGGTTTGTGCTTGAGCCGGGGGAAGGCCCACGACTATGAGAGCAATGGTAAGCGCTGTAGTTCATTTTTTGATCAACCGTTCGTCGTTCATGGGCTCTCGTGCTGTGACCTGTTGAGCATTTTTTAATCAATCAGGTCGTTTCGGTGGTCCCGAGGTCTTGGCTCGCTCATGCGCTAACGGCGCTTGGTGGGGGGATGTTCGGCAGGCTGTAAAATTTCTTGACGAGGGCCCGGCTCCACTCGGAACGTGGTGTGTGGGGCTTCTATCGGCGGCCAGGGCTATGGCGCTATTTCATTGGGCTGCATGATGTGTTAAGAAAAACGCACAAATAACCCGCCCGCGTGTTCACCACAGGAAACCTCATGTCACTGCGTATCTGCATCCTGGAAACTGACATCCTCCGCCCCGAACTGGTCGACCAGTACCAGGGGTATGGCCGCATGTTCGAGCAGTTGTTCGCTCAACAGCCGGTTACGGCAGAGTTCAGTGTCTATAACGTGGTGGAGGGCCATTACCCGCCCGATAGCGAGAAGTTCGATGCCTATCTGGTGACTGGCAGCAAGGCCGATTCTTTTGGCAGCGATCCCTGGATTCAGACTCTCAAGGCCTATCTGCTCGAGCGCTACAAGCGCGGCGACAAGCTGCTGGGCATCTGTTTTGGCCATCAACTGCTGGCGCTCTTGCTCGGCGGCAAGGCCGAGCGTGCTGAGCAGGGCTGGGGTGTCGGCGTGCACAGCTATCGCCTGGAGAACAAACCCGAGTGGATGAGCCCGGCTCTGGATGAGCTGCAGCTGTTGATCAGTCATCAGGATCAGGTCACCCGCCTGCCGGAGAAAGCCACGCTGCTTGCCTCCAGCGACTTCTGTCCGATTGGCGCCTACCACATCGAGGATCAGGTGCTGTGCTTCCAGGGGCATCCGGAGTTCGTTCACGACTACTCGCGGGCATTGCTCGACCTACGGCAGCAGCATCTTGGTGAGCAGGTCTATCAGCAGGGCGTGGACAGCCTCAAACACTCGCAGCAGGGCAGTGCAGTGGCTGAGTGGATGATGCGCTTTGTCGCTCAAGGCAAGAAAAGCAAAGCCTGAGCCTGATTCGATTCATGAAGAAGCCCGGTTTCCAGGCTTCTTCATGCCTGCTGGGTGAGCACGAAGTAAGGCGAGAGTTGTTCGCTTCTGCCCGGCGGTGGGCTGCTGCGTTGCCGCTTGAGACTTTCGGCCAGGTCCAGGTGGTGAGCCAGTTTGTGGCTGCATTCGATATTGCGTGCCACGGCGCCGGCCGAGCCTTTTCCAATACCGCTGAGTGCGAGCAGTGTGGTCAGCAGGGATAGGCTGGCGAGCATCAGCAGGCGAGTGCGTTGAGTTCTGATCATGGCCGTTCACTCAGCCCTGCGAGAGCGCGCCGAGCAGGGCGGGCAAATGAGTGATCAGGCTTTGCAGTGGGCCCGGTTGTTCAACGGTTGGAGTGCTTGGCTGCAAGGTGGCGTAACTCACCACCAGCACCGTCGAGGTGCTGATCAGGTAGAGGCCGATGGCAGCGAGGGCGCCGTTGCGGGCCGCTTGAGAGAGGCGGGACATATTCTGTGCTCCAGGTCAGGAGTTGGCGTGGGCACAGAATCGCCGAAGTCATTTCGATTGAATAATGGATGCTCTGCAGAGTAACTATCGATGAATTTGATAGCTGGCGCGGGTTGCCTGCTCGCAACGGCATCCCGCGTCACGGCTCACGCAGACGCCAGCTCCTTGTCCATGCTGCTGATGCATTCGCTCATGGCCTGCTGACAGCGCTCCATCAGTGCGGGCATGTCGTCCAGGCTCAGACCGGTAGTGGGGATTGCTGGTAGCGAGCGAATCAGGATGCGGCCGCTGTTCCAGCGATTCAGGCGCATGGCCTTGCTGTAGTTGCTCACGCATACCGGGATGATCGGTACGCCGGCCGTGATCGCCATCTGAAACGCGCCTTTCTTGAACGGCAGCAGGCCTCGGCCAAGATTGCGCGTACCTTCCGGGAAGACCCAGATCGAGGTGTCGCGATTGCGCAGGGTTTCGGTGGTGGTCAGCATTGCGCGCTTGGCCGCGACGGCATTGCTGCGATCGATCAGCACGTTACCGGCCAGCCAGTAGAGCTGACCGAAGAATGGCACCCATTTGAGGCTCTTCTTGCCGATGCTCACGGTGCGCTCCGGTACCACGCGGCCAAGCACGTAGAGATCGAAGTTGGACTGGTGGTTGGCGATGATCACGCAGGAACGCTGGTGTTCCAGCAGCGGGCGTACGTCGGTCTTCAGCCTCAGGCGCAGCAGGCACAGGGCGGGCAGCGAATAAAGGCGTGCGCAGAGGCGGCTGTTGTCAGGGTTGAACGGGCGGCACAGGCCAAGCAGCAAGCCGAGCAGGCCGGCCAGGATGAAATGCACGCCCATCAGCAGCATGCGCAAAACGAAGAGCATTGGGGAAAACCGTCAGAGGGAGGGGCGCGCAGTGTACGGGCGTTCACTCTGCCGGGCAATTGCTCGAAACTACCGCTTGGCGTGCGTAACGTCCTGAATTGTCGCAGAACTTGTCGGTTTCCATGCCCATGCAGAAAGGGCGCCTCACGGCGCCCTTCAATGCTTACTCGGTCTCGGTCTCGGTCTTGGCCGGCTTGCCCGGCAGCAGGCCGTCTGCTCGGAACATCGCCTTGATACCGCGTAGCGCCTGACGGCTGCGGTCCTGGTTCTCGATCAGGGCGAAGCGCACATGGTCGTCGCCATAGTCGCCAAACCCCAGGCCAGGTGAGACGCAGACCTTGGCTTCTGCCAGCAGCTTCTTGGCAAACTCCAGCGAGCCCAAGTGGGCGTAGGCGTCGGGAATCTTGGCCCAGATGTACATCGAGGCCTTGGGTTTTTCCACCATCCAGCCGATCTCGTGCAGGCCTTTGACCAGCAGGTTACGACGCTGACGGTACTGTTCGGCGATATCGCGCACGCACTGCTGGTCGCCTTCAAGCGCAGCGATGGCCGCCACCTGCAGCGGGGTGAAAGTGCCGTAGTCGTGGTAGCTCTTGATCCGCGCCAGAGCGCTGACCAGCTCGGGGTTGCCGACCATGAAACCGATCCGCCAGCCGGCCATGTTGTAGCTCTTGGACAGGGTGAAGAACTCCACCGCGATGTCCTTTGCGCCGGGTACCTGCATGATCGACGGCGCCTTCCAGCCGTCATAGACGATGTCGGCATAGGCCAGGTCGTGAATCACCAGTACGTCGTACTGCTTGGCCAGGGTTACCACGCGCTCGAAGAAGTCCAGCTCCACGCACTGTGCGGTGGGGTTGGAAGGGAAGCCTAGGATCATCATCTTCGGCTTGGGAATCGATTCGCGAATCGCTCGTTCCAACTCGGCGAAGAAATCCACGCCTGGCACCAGCGGCACGGAACGCACCTGGGCGCCAGCGATCACCGCGCCGTAGATATGGATCGGGTAACTGGGGTTGGGTACCAGCACCGTGTCGCCATGGTCCAGGGTGGCGAGCATCAGGTGCGCCAGGCCTTCCTTGGAGCCGATGGTGACGATGGCTTCGCTTTCCGGGTCGATCTCCACCTCGTAGCGGTCCTTGTACCAGCGCGAGATGGCACGGCGCAGGCGCGGGATGCCGCGGGAGGTGGAGTATCCGTGGGTGTCTTCACGCTGGGCGACCTGCACGAGCTTTTCGACGATGTGCGGTGGAGTCGCGCCGTCGGGGTTGCCCATGGAGAAGTCGATGATGTCTTCACCGCGACGGCGTGCGGCCATCTTCAGTTCGGCGGTAATGTTGAAGACGTAGGGGGGGAGACGATCGATGCGCGCAAAGCGGCGCTTGGCGTTGTCAGCCATGATTTCCTCGGATACGTAAGCGCCCGGAACCGTCCGAGCGACGTTGGCCACAGGTGTGGCCGGCTAAAGATAAGGGCTGCCGAACTGCGCTGTCCAGCGCAGTTGCAGGCGAAAACAGCGAATCAGTCGCTTCAGCTCAACTCATCTTTCAGGCGCAGCAGCAAGGCACCCAGTGCCTCCACATCGGCGTCTTCGGTGCGCCAGGAGCAAAGGCTCAGGCGAAAGGCGGGGCGCCCCTGCCAGACAGTTGGTCCGAACCAGACTTCGCCGGATGCCTGGGCCGCTTGGCGAATGGCGATGGTCTGTTCGTCCGTATCGCCACGCACCAATACCTGGTTCAGTACAACCCGATTCAGTACCTGATAGCCGGCGTTGCGCAGTGTGCTGGCCAGCTCTTCAGCCTGGCGGATGTGGCGGTCGATCATCGCTTTCAGGCCAGTGCGGCCCAGGTTGGCCAGGGCCGCCCAGATGGCGATGCCTCGGGCGCGACGAGAGAACTCCAGTGTCAGGTTCTTCTGCGCATCCTTGCTCGCCGAGGCGTAGGCAGCATCGCTGTTCATCGCGGCGGCCAGTGCATCGGCGTCACGGCAGATCGCCATGGCGCTGTCGTAAGGGGTGTTCAGCCACTTGTGTCCATCGGTCGTCCAGCTATCTGCCAGCTCGACGCCCTCGAGCAAATGCGCTGAGGATGAGGCGCGTGCCCATAGGCCGAATGCGCCATCGACATGCACCCAGGCGTTGGCCTCGCGGGCGATGGCAATCAGTTCGGCAAAACAGTCGAACTCGCCGGTGTTGACCTCTCCGGCCTGCAATATCAGTAGCGTGCGTTCATCCAGCTCAGGGAGCCGGGTCGGATCGATGCGCCCGTACTCGTCCACGGGCGCATAGTGCAGGTGGTTCATGCCGAAGCCGAGCACGCGCAGCGCTTTCTTCACCGTGATGTGTGCCGTTTCTGCGAGCACGACACGGATCTGCGGTGCGCCGAGCAATCCGTCGCCGTCGAAATCCCAGCCCTGGCGTGCCAGCAGCACGCGCCGTGCGGCAGAAATACAGCCCAGGGTGCAGGCAGTTGCGCTGGTGCCAAAGCCTACGGCGCTCTGATCTGGTAGCCCCAGTGCTTGGCAGACCCAGCGTCCGGCAATTTTCTCCAGCCGATCAGCGACTGGAGAATTGTCGAAAGACGAGGCGCATTGATCCCAGGCCAGTACCAGGCGTTCGGCAGCTGCTGCCACTGGCAGCGTCGCGCCGATGACGAAGCCGAAGTAACGCGCGGCATTACTCGCCACGGTGGCTGGTGAGCCAATTTCGTCGAGCTGGCGTAGCACCTGATCGTCATCGCTGCCGTCCTCCGGCAGTGCCTGGTCGAAAGCGGCCAGGGCAGCGATGGTCTTGTCGTCGGGAAAGACCCGTTGCACGGCAAGGCCGTCCAGATAGGCGAGAGCTCGTCGATCAGCTTCTGCCAGCAGATTGCGTTCGTTCATGGGCTGTGCTCGGTAAAGGGCTGAGACCGTTTACCCTAGCCGAGGCCATCGGGGCGCGGCATACACAGGCGCCAACGAAGGCGGCTGCTACAGTTGCCTGAGTGATACAGTCTGAACCGATACAGTGCACTGTTTTAACGGTACAGTTGCTCAGTCGCCCAGCATGTCGTGCATGGCGATGATCTGCTCGGCCACCTGGATCAGCTTCTGCTGGCGACTCATGGCCTGGCGGCGCATCAGGGTGTAGGCCTCTTCCTCGTTGCAGCTCTTCATCTTCATCAACAGGCCTTTGGCCAGTTCGACGCGCTTGCGCTCGGCCAGCTGGGCATCGCGTGCCTGGAGCTGGGCACGCAGTGCCTGATCGCTTTCGAAGCGGGCCATGGCGACGTCGAGGATGGGTTGCAGGCGCTGGGCATGGATGCCTTCGACGATGTAGGCGCTGACGCCGCTCTGGATGGCCTGACGCATCACGCCGGGGTCGTGCTCGTCGGTGAACATGACGATCGGGCGCGGCTGGTCACGGCTGACCAGTACCACCTGTTCCATCACGTCGCGGCCGGGCGATTCGGTGTCGATCAGGATGACGTCGGGGCGCACGGCCTCGACCCGCTCCGGCAGGTCGATGGTCAGCCCGGATTCGTCGATGACCTCGAAGCCCGCCTCGATCAGCGCGCACTTCAGGCGGCCGACCTTCTTCGGGGTGTCGTTGATCAGAAGGATACGCAGCATCGATGGCTCTCCCGGCGGTTACAGCGCGACAGCCGGGCTGTCGGCCAGGGCGTGGAGGCGGAAGCTGCGCGCGTACGCGGCAGGGTCGCTACCGTCCCAGCAGGTTCCGTCCTGCAGGATGGAGCTGCGCATCTCGCCTGGCACGGCAATCCCCAGTGCCGTGGCGGCCTCGCGGTACAGGGCCAGTTGCTGAACCTCGCGTGCTACACCCAGATAGTCGGGGTCGTTGCGTAGCAAGCCCCAGCGGCGGAACTGAGTCATGAACCACATGGCGTCGGACAGGTAAGGCTGGTTGACCAGGCCACCGGCATGAAAGCGCAACGGATGTTCGTCCTGCCAGGCATGACCGAGACCGTCCTGATACTGGCCGAGAAAACGGGGAGTGATCGCCGAAACTGGCGCGTTGACGTATTCGCTGCCGCTGAGCAGCAGGGCGGTGCTGCGTTTGTTTTCTTCGCTATCGTCGATGAAACGTGCGGCGTCGAGCACCGCCATGATCAGCGCGCGGGCGGTGTTGGGGTTCTGTTCGGCGAAGGCGCGGGTGCAGCCCAGCACCTTCTCGGGGTGATCCGGCCAGATTGCCTGGATGGTGGTGACGGTACAGCCGAGCTGTTCATCGACGGCTTTGGCGGTCCAGGGTTCGCCGACGCAGAAGCCGTCGATGCGCTTGGCCTCCAGGTGTTCGATCATCTGCGGTGGCGGTACCACGACGCTGTCGACATCGCGCAGTGGGTGGATGCCCTGGCTGGCCAGCCAGTAGTAAAGCCACATCGCATGGGTGCCCGTGGGGAAGGTCTGAGCGAAGGTCAGTCTCGCCCTGTTCTGGTGCACATGCTGATGCAGTGCTTCGCCACTGATCACGCCAGCGGTTTGCAACGTGTGCGACAGGTTGATGCTCTGGCCGTTCTGGTTGAGTCCCATGAGCACGGCCATGTCGGTTGCCGCTGCGCCACCCAGGCCAAGCTGCACTCCGTAGATCAAACCATACAGGCTGTGGGCGGCATCCAGTTCGCCGCTGAGCAGCCTGTCGCGCAGGCCAGCCCAGGAGGCCTGGCGTTGCAGTTTGAGGCTCAGTCCGTATTTTTCGGCAAAGCCCTGAGTGGCCGCGACTATCACCGAGGCGGAATCGCTCAGGGCCATGAAGCCGATGTTCAGCACGCTCTTTTCCGGTGCATCGCTGCCGCCGACCCAGGCCAGGGTGTCGCCGCGAGGGATATGCTGTTCGCTCATGTCACTTCCTTCATCCACGCATTGGGTTCCGAGCTGTCGCTGGTGATTGCAAGGCTGGCGGGTGGCCCACAAAAAAGGCGCCGCACCGATCACCGCCCTGAAGGGCTGAGTTCGGATACGACGCCGTTGTCGTTCGGGCCTTGTCCGTCGCCGGAGGGGCTCACTGCATGGAGAGAAAGCAAGTCATATGCCAGTGCGCAGAATGTACACCGTTGGATGATGCATTCAGCGCTCCAGCATCTGCTTCACGTTGCTTTGCGGTATCTGCTGCTTGCGGCCCTCGCTATCGGTGAATTCGAGCATGCCGGTGTCCCTGTCCAGTTCCGGCTTGCCGTCGCTGGTGAGCATCTGGCCATCGGTGGTGGTGATGATGTACTCGCTGCTGCAACCAACCAGTCCGAACAGGCACAGGGCGGCGATGATCCATGGCTTCATTACGTACTCCTGAATGATTATCTGGGGGCTCCCATTTCAGAAGGTAGACGGTGGCGCACTGGCTGCAAGCCGGGTGCGGCAAAAGGCCCGTGTGTGTGCATAAAAAAGCCCCGCACTAGGCGGGGCTTTTTCTACGACGCTTTGATCAGGCCTGAACGACCGGGATCTGGACGTTCGCCGCCGCTTCGCGGAAGTCGGCGATCTGGTCGAAGCTCAGGTAGCGGTAAACGTCGGCAGCCATGCTGTCGATGTTCTTCGCGTACTCCATGTACTCCTCGACGGTCGGCAGCTTGCCGAGAATCGAAGCGACCGCTGCCAGTTCGGCAGAGGCCAGGTACACGTTGGCGCCATCGCCCAGACGGTTCGGGAAGTTACGGGTCGAGGTCGAAACGACGGTCGAGTTCGGCTCAACCCGTGCCTGGTTACCCATGCACAGCGAGCAGCCCGGCATTTCCATGCGCGCGCCAGCCTTGCCGTAGATACCGTAGTAGCCTTCTTCGGTCAGCTGGTGAGCGTCCATCTTGGTCGGCGGCGACAGCCACAGACGAGTCGGCAGCTGACCCTTGACCTGATCCAGCAGCTTACCGGCAGCGCGGAAGTGACCGATGTTGGTCATGCACGAGCCGATAAACACTTCGTCGATCTTCTCGCCCTGAACGGTCGAGAGCAGGCGGGCATCATCCGGGTCGTTCGGTGCGCAGAGCACCGGTTCGTTGATGTCGGCCAGGTCGATTTCGATGATTTCGGCGTACTCGGCGTCCTTGTCGGCTTCCATCAGCTTCGGATCAGCCAGCCAGGCTTCCATCGCTTGAGCGCGACGCTCCATGGTGCGGGCATCGCCGTAGCCTTCGCTGATCATCCAGCGCAGCAGGGTGATGTTCGAACGCAGATACTCGGCAATTGCCTTTTCCGGCAGTTTGATGGTGCAACCGGCTGCGGAACGCTCGGCAGAGGCGTCGGACAGCTCGAACGCCTGTTCAACGGTCAGCTCGTCCAGGCCTTCGATCTCGAGGATGCGGCCGGAGAAGATGTTCTTCTTGCCTTTCTTCTCGACGGTCAGCAGGCCTTTCTGGATGGCCACGTAAGGGATGGCATGCACCAGGTCACGCAGGGTGATACCCGGTTGCAGTTTGCCCTTGAAGCGCACCAGAACGGATTCCGGCATGTCCAGCGGCATGACCCCGGTGGCAGCGGCGAAGGCAACCAGGCCGGAACCGGCCGGGAAGGAGATGCCGATCGGGAAGCGGGTGTGCGAGTCACCACCGGTACCGACTGTATCCGGCAGCAGCATGCGGTTCAGCCAGCTGTGGATGATGCCGTCGCCCGGACGCAGGGACACGCCGCCACGGGTGCGGATGAAATCCGGCAGGGTGTGGTGGGTGGTGACGTCGATTGGCTTCGGATAGGCCGCAGTGTGGCAGAACGACTGCATCACCAGGTCAGCGGAGAAGCCCAGGCACGCTAGGTCTTTCAGCTCGTCGCGGGTCATCGGGCCCGTGGTGTCCTGAGAACCGACGGTGGTCATCTTCGGTTCGCAGTAGGTGCCCGGACGTACACCTTTGCCTTCCGGCAGGCCGCAGGCCTTGCCGACCATCTTCTGCGCCAGGGTGTAGCCCTTGCCGGTATCGACCGGGGCTTCCGGCAGTTTGAACAGGTCGGTTGGGCCCAGACCCAGCTCAGCACGGGCCTTGTCGGTCAGACCACGGCCAATGATCAGCGGGATACGGCCGCCAGCGCGAACTTCGTCGAGCAGAACCGGGGTTTTCAGTTCAAAGGTGGTGATGACTTCATCGGTACCGTGCTTGCAGACCTTGCCGGCATGCGGGTACAGGTCGATCACGTCACCCATGTTGATGTTCGACACATCGAATTCGATCGGCAGGGCGCCGGCGTCTTCCATGGTGTTGTAGAAAATCGGGGCAATCTTGCTGCCGAAGCAGAAGCCACCAGCGCGCTTGTTCGGAACGTAAGGGATGTCGTCGCCGAAGAACCACAGCACAGAGTTGGTGGCGGATTTGCGGGAAGAACCAGTACCGACCACATCACCGACGTAGGCGATCGGGAAACCTTCGCCGCGCATCTGCTCGATTTGCTTCATCGGGCCGATGGAACCTTGTACGTCAGGCACGATGCCTTCGCGGGCCATTTTCAGCATGGCCAGGGCGTGCAGCGGAATATCAGGGCGCGACCAGGCGTCCGGGGCAGGGGACAGGTCGTCGGTGTTGGTTTCGCCAGTGACCTTGAACACGCGCAGGCTGATCTTGTCGGCCAGGGTCGGGCGCTTCTTGAACCACTCGCCATCGGCCCAGGACTGCAGCACGCCTTGAGCGTGGGCATTGCCCGCTTTGGCTTTTTCGGCAACGTCGTGGAAGGCGTCGAACATCAGCAGGGTGTGCTTGAGCTGTTCGGCAGCGGTAGCCGCCAACTCGGCGTCATCCAGCAACTCGACCAGGGTGGCGATGTTGTAGCCGCCCTGCATGGTGCCGAGCAGTTCGGTGGCGCGCTGCTTGCTGATCAGCGGGGAAGCGACTTCACCCTTGGCAACAGCGGAGAGGAAACCAGCCTTGACGTAAGCGGCTTCGTCAACGCCTGGCGGTACACGGTTGGTGATCAGGTCGACGAGGAATTCTTCTTCGCCAGCAGGCGGGTTTTTCAGCAGCTCGATCAGGCCTGCGGTTTGTTCGGCGTTCAGCGGCTGGGGCACGATACCCTGAGCGGCACGCTCTGCTACGTGTTTGCGATAGGCTTCAAGCACAGTTATTACCCTCATCAGTGGTCCCAAAGGGTTGTCCGGGACGCGATCCAGATACTCATGACCAGGCGCTTTTCGACTTTATGAGCCGATCAGCCGAGGTTTCATGAGTCTCTTGTAGAAGCTGCTTTCAAAGTTTTACGCCGGCAGGACGGTTTCTGATGAGGGCTGACGCAGACGCTCGGGGGGACTCCAAGTGGCTGCGCCGCCATCGTACCTGCAGGATCGACTGTGCTCGTGACGCTTTGAAAACAGCTTCCAACGGACATTGGCGCCGTAAAAGGCGGGCCGATTCTAATGGAAAGCGCAGATAAAGTTAAGCCGATGTCCTTGTATCGGCTGGCTGCTGAAAAAGGATTGGCAGACAAGCCCAGACCGATGGCGGCTCCGCAAAAATGGCGGAAAAAGCGCGGTTTAGCTGTTCTGAATGAGCATTTTTAGGCCATTTTTAACGCAGTAGTGCCAACGCAGGTAGTTTTCAGTGGCCTGTCGGCAGGGGTGATCTGGATTAGACAAAGGGCTAAGATGCCAGGCCATTCTGCTGTCTATTCTGTTTTGCCATGTCCAATCAGCGCATCAAGACGCCTTGTGTGGGGCTGTGTTCGACCGTTTACGGCGATGTCGTGTGCCGCGGTTGCAAGCGCTTCCACCATGAGGTGATCAACTGGAACAGCTACAACGACGACGAGAAGCGTGCGGTATGGACGCGGCTGGAAGTGTTGCTGGTGCAGGTGATGACCGCCAAGGTGGAGGTGTTCGACGAGCAGCGTCTGCGTGGTCAGCTGGAGCAGCGGCAGATTCGCTTCGTGCCGCAGCAGTCGCCATATTGCTGGGCCTACCAGCTGATCGCACGGGGCGCTCGGGTGATCAATCAGCTGGAAGCCTACGGCATGGTGATGCTGCCCGAGTTTCGCAACTGGGCACTACCTGAGCTGCGCGATGCCATCGATCGTGAGTTCTTCCTGCTCTCCGAGGCGCATTACGAGCGCTACATCGCGCCGAAGTTTTTGCGCGAAGGGCTGGAGCTGAGGGTGTAGCGCTGTTTGCAGGTTGAATAAAAATGCCGCTCGTTCAAGAGCGGCATTTTTATCTCTGCCGGTGCTTCAGCCCCGCAGGGTGCGCTGCGTGCACCGGCTTGCGCGGTAGGCTTCAGTGCCTTGGCAAGCTGCTTGGTGTGCACGGCGCACCCTGCGTCCTAGCGTTGGGCGACGAGTTCTTCGAGGTGGGCGATGATTTCGTCCGGCTTGAGTACCAGTACGTCACTTTCCAGTGCGTCGAGTATGACTTCGGCCGTGTTGCCGATCAGCGCGCCGGAAAGCCCGGTGCGTGCCACGGTGCCGATCACCGTGACGGCGGCATCGAGCCGGTGGGCAACTTGCGGAATTACCACGTCGGCCGGGCCTTCGAGCACATGCAGGCGTTCGTCACTGATGTCGTACTCGGCCTGGAAGCTGCGGCACTGCTCGCGGTAGCGAGCCTCGATGGTTTCCTTGAGCTGGAAGGTCGGGTCGGCAGCAGACAGCATCGGTGTCGGATGCGCGGTAGTCACATGTAGGGTGCCTTTGGCCAGGCCGGCGATATCGTAGCCATGGCTGATGATCCCGGCGTGCAGTGTGCGGTGCTCGCCATCGGCGTTGCCCACGTCCACGGCAGCAAGGATATTGCCGCCAGTCCAGGGGCGCTCGGTCTTGACCATCAGCACCGGGCCCGGGCAGTAGCGCAGCAGTTTCCAGTCCTCCGGGGTGAGCAGGGCCTTTTTCAGCGGGTTGTCCGGCAGGTGCTGCTTGATCACCAGTCCGCAGCCTTCTGCCTGCTGCACGGCAATGATGGTCTGGTGCGGGTTGTCATGCCAGGAGTGCTGGGTGGAGACGCTGAAACCTTCTTCGCCGAGGCTGCTGCTGAGATCTTCGAGCCAGGCGCTGTGCTCGCCTTTCTTGTCGCAGACCAGCAGGTGCAGATGCGATTGGGTGACTCCAGCTATCAGTTTTGCCCGCTTCAGTGCGAGGCCTTCGGGGTGCAGGGGTTCCATCACCACCAGAATGCTACGGATCGCTTGCATGGTCGTCTCCCTGAAAATGAATAGCGTTTATTCAACTATAGGTGCGTCGTTGTCCGCGGCTTCTTGACCTGCATCAACGGCGTGCTGGTCGTCCGGCCTGCCACTCGTATAATGGCCCGCCATTTTCAACCTCGCCAGCACTTAGAGCGCTTCAAATATGATGTCAAATTCCAAGTATGTTCCGAGTAATGGTGAGGAACCTGTGTCGATCCTGCAGGAAATTATCGGGTTTCTCGGTGGCGTCGCCACGCCGGATGCCTGGCTGGATGAGGCCTTGCGCCAGCAGGAAATTCTCCTGCTCGACCACCGTAATCTTGAATACAAGGCCGCGCAGACGGCCCTGAGCCTGATGGGGCGCTACCTGACCAAGACCGAATTGACCGCGAGAATGTCGCGTTTGGCTCGTGAGGAACTGGTGCACTTCGAGCAGGTGAGCAAGATCATCCGCGGACGTGGCATCGAGGTTCGCCATGTTTCCGCTTCGCGCTACGCCGCCGGCCTGCGCGCGTTGCTGCGTGGTGGTGAAGTGGAGCGGCTGGTGGATGTGCTGGTGGTGGGGGCTTTCATCGAGGCGCGCTCATGCGAGCGCTTCGCCGCGCTGGTGCCGCGACTGGATGCTGAACTGGCCAAGTTCTACGCCGGGTTGCTGGAGAGCGAAGGGCGGCACTATCGGGGGTATCTCAAGCTCGCCTACCTGTATGGTGATGCGGCCGATGTCGATGCACGTATCGAGGTGGTGCGCGCGGTGGAGAGGGAGCTGATCACTACGCCGGATGAGCAGTTCCGTTTCCATAGTGGCGTGCCCGCAGAGAGCGGCCGCGAAGCGGCCATCTGATGACCCTCTCCCGCAAGCGGGATGAGGGTGCCCGAAGGGCGGGAGAGGGGGCTACGGTCAGGCACTCGTCAGTTCGAACGGCGCCTGCTTGAAGCCCTCGTCATCGACCTGCAATGCCCAGCCCTGGCGGTCCCAGTCGCCCAGCACGATGCGCCGTGCCGCTTGGCCGTTCACTTCCAGTTCATGCATCGCCGGCCTGTGGGTGTGACCATGGATCAGCGTGCGCACGTCATGCGCGGCCATCACCTTGACCACTTCCTCTGGCGTGACGTCGACAATCTCGCTGGCTTTCATTCGCGTCTGCGCGCGGCTTTCATTGCGCAGCTTGCGCGCCAGCTTCTGTCGCGTGCTCAGCGGCAGGTTGCGCAGGATCAGCAGCGACAGCGGATTGCGCAGCCAGCGCCGTAGCTTCATATAGCCGACATCGAGGGTGCACAGGCTGTCGCCGTGCATCAGCAGCACCGGCTCGCCATTCATCTGCAGCTTATGCGGATCACTCAGCAGGGTGCAGCCCGCCTCACGGCAGAAGCGCTTGCCGATGAGAAAGTCGCGATTGCCATGCATCAGATAGATGCGCGTGCCGGCGTCGCTCAGCTCGCGCAGGGCACGGGCGATGTCGTGCTGGAAGGGCGTCATGCCGTCGTCGCCGATCCAGACTTCGAAGAAGTCGCCGAGGATGTACAGCGCCTCGGCCTGGCGCGCGCGCGTGGCGAGAAAATGCAGAAACGCCCGGGTGATGTCCGGGCGTTTCTCTTCGAGGTGCAGATCGGAGATCAGCAGGATCATCGACTTACTCGGCTACGACTTCGGCCTTCTCGATGATCACGTCGTCGACCGGTACGTCCTGGTGGCCGGATTTCATGGTGGTGGCGACGCCCTTGATCTTCTCGACCACGTCCATGCCTTCGACCACTTCACCGAACACTGCGTAGCCCCAGCCCTGTACGGTTGGTGCGCTGTGGTTGAGGAAGCCGTTGTCGGCGACGTTGATGAAGAATTGCGCGGATGCCGAGTGCGGCTCCATGGTGCGGGCCATGGCGACGGTGCCGACCTTGTTGGCGACGCCGTTGTTGGCTTCGTTCTTGATCGGTGCGCGGGTCGGCTTCTGCTTCATGCCAGGCTCGAAACCGCCGCCCTGGATCATGAAATTGCCGATCACGCGGTGGAAAATCGTGCCGTCGTAATGACCTTCCTTCACGTATTGCTCGAAGTTGGCCACGGTTTCCGGGGCCTTGTCGGCGAACAGGTTCAGGGTGATGACGCCGTGGTTGGTGTGCAGTTTGATCATGATCGTATCCGTGATGAGGCAGGTTCGAGCCTGTGGCTCGGGATGAACAGCGCTTGTCAGGGTGGCATGCACCCTGTCAGGGGCTTGACAGGTTGGTTATGATACGGACTTTGCCCGAAGCGGCCTACCCTGTGCCGCGCCAGTATTGTTAAGGACACCATGAGCAAGCCTACCGTCGAAAAAGCTGCCAACTTCCTGCGCCCCATCGTCCAGGCTGATCTGGACAGCGGCAAGCACGCCAAGATCGTGACCCGCTTTCCGCCGGAGCCCAACGGCTACCTGCACATCGGCCATGCCAAGAGCATCTGCCTGAACTTTGGCCTGGCCGAAGAGTTCGGCGGCCAGTGCAACCTGCGTTTCGACGATACCAATCCGGCCAAGGAAGACCAGGAATACATCGACGCGATCAAGGCCGACGTCGAATGGCTGGGCTTCAAGTGGGCCGGCGAGGAGCGCTATGCCTCCAACTATTTCGACCAACTGCACGCCTGGGCCATCGAGCTGATCAAGGCCGGCAAGGCCTTCGTCTGCGACCTCAATGCCGAAGAGATGCGCGAATACCGCGGCAGCCTGAACGAGCCGGGCAAGAACAGCCCGTTCCGCGAGCGCTCCGTGGAAGAGAACCTCGACCTGTTCGCCCGCATGAAAGCCGGTGAGTTCCCGGACGGTGCCCGTTCGCTGCGCGCCAAGATCGACATGGCTTCGCCGAACATCAACCTGCGCGATCCGATCCTCTATCGCATTCGCCACGCCCATCATCACCAGACCGGCGACAAGTGGTGCATCTACCCGAGCTACGACTTCACCCACGGCCAGTCGGACGCCATCGAAGGCATCACCCACTCCATCTGCACCCTGGAGTTCGAAGATCACCGCCCGCTGTACGAGTGGTTCCTGGCCAACCTGCCGGTACCGGCGCAGCCGCGTCAGTACGAGTTCGCCCGGCTGAACCTGAACTACACCATCACCAGCAAGCGCAAGCTCAAGCAGTTGGTTGACGAGAAACACGTCAACGGTTGGGACGACCCGCGCATGTCGACGCTGTCCGGCTATCGTCGTCGTGGCTATACCCCGGCGTCGATCCGTACGTTCTGCGACATGATTGGTGTCAACCGCGCCGGTGGCCTGGTGGATATCGGCATGCTGGAATTCGCCATTCGCGACGATCTGGATGCCAACGCCGCGCGCGCCATGTGCGTGCTCAAGCCGCTGAAGGTGGTGATCACCAACTATCCGCAAGGCAAGGTCGAGAATCTGGAGCTGGCGCGCCATCCCAAGCAGGACATCGGCACCCGCGTGTTGCCGTTCTCCCGCGAGATCTATATCGACGCCAGCGACTTCGAGGAAACCCCGCCGGACGGTTTCAAGCGCCTGATCCCTGGCGGCGAAGTGCGCCTGCGCGGCAGCTACGTGATCCGCGCCGACGAAGCCATCAAGGACGCCGCGGGCAACATCGTCGAACTGCGCTGCTCCTATGACGAGAACACCCTGGGCAAGAACCCGGAAGGCCGTAAGGTCAAGGGTGTGATCCACTGGGTGCCTGCGGCTGAGAGCGTCGAGTGCGAAGTGCGCCTGTATGATCGGCTGTTCCGCTCGGCCAACCCGGAGAAGAGTGAAGAGGGCGGCAGCTTCCTCGACAACATCAACCCGGAGTCGCTGGTGGTGCTCACCGGTTGCCGCGCCGAGCCGTCGCTGGCTCAGGCGAGTGCCGACGATCGCTTTCAGTTCGAGCGTGAGGGCTATTTCTGCCTGGACAAGGATTCGACTGCCGATGCCCTGGTGTTCAACCGCACCGTGACCCTGCGCGACTCCTGGGGGCAGTAATGGCACTGTCGATCTACAACACCCTGAGCAAGGTCAAGGAAGCGTTCAAACCGCTGGAAGGCAATCACGTGCGCATGTACGTGTGCGGCATGACCGTCTATGACTTCTGCCACATCGGCCACGCCCGCGTGATGGTTGCCTTCGACGTGGTCACCCGCTGGCTGCGCGAGCGCGGCTACGATGTGACCTACGTGCGCAATATCACCGACATCGACGACAAGATCATCCGTCGCGCCAACGAAAACGGCGAATCGTTCGAGGTGCTGGTCGAGCGCATGATCGCGGCGATGCACGAGGACGAGGCGCGCCTGTCCGTGCTGCGCCCGGACATCGAACCGCGCGCCACCGGCCATATCGCTGGCATGCACCAAATGATCCAGACCCTGATCGATAAGGGCTTCGCCTACGCCCCGGGCAATGGTGACGTGTACTACCGCGTTACCCGGTTCGAGACCTACGGCAAGCTGTCGCGCCGCAAGATCGACGAGCTGAAGATCGGCGCGCGCATCGAGGTCGACGAGATCAAGGAAGACCCGCTGGACTTCGTCCTGTGGAAGGCGGCCAAACCGGGCGAACCGAGCTGGGATTCGCCCTGGGGCAAGGGCCGTCCGGGCTGGCATATCGAATGCTCGGTGATGTCCACCTGCTGCCTCGGTGAGACTTTCGACATCCATGGCGGCGGCCCGGATCTGGTGTTCCCGCACCACGAGAACGAGATCGCGCAGAGCGAGGCGGCCACTGGCAAGCAGTACGCCAACGCCTGGATGCACGCTGGCGCCGTGCGCGTGGATGGCGAGAAAATGTCCAAGAGCCTGGGCAACTTCTTCACCATTCGCGAGGTGCTGGAGAAGTACCACCCGGAGGTGGTGCGCTACCTGCTGGTGTCCAGCCACTACCGCAGCCCGATCAATTACTCGGAAGAGAGCCTCAAGGAAGCCAAGGGCGCCCTGGAGCGCTTCTACAACGGCTTGAAAGGTTTGCCTGATGCAGCGCCCACCGGTGGCGAGGCCTTCGTCGAGCGCTTCGGTGCGGCGATGGACGACGATTTCAACTCGCCGGAAGCCTGCGCGGTGTTGTTCGAGATGATTCGTGAGGTCAACCGCCTGCGCGAATCCGATGTGCAGGCCGCTGCCGGGCTGGCCGCTCAGCTCAAGCAACTGGCCAGCGTGCTTGGCGTGCTGCAACTCGAACCCGAGGCTTTCCTGCAGGCGGGTGCCGCCGGCAAGGTCGATGCTGCTGAGGTCGATGCACTGATCGAAGCGCGTCTGCAGGCCCGCGCCGACAAGAACTGGGCGGAATCCGACCGTATCCGCGACCAGCTAACCGCCATGGGCGTAGTGCTGGAAGACGGCAAGGGCGGCACCACCTGGCGCCTGGCCGAGTAAGCCTGGCGCTCAACGACAAAGGCCGCTCTCGAGCGGTCTTTTTCATTTTTCGGTTTCTCTTGCACTGCGAGCGGGCTGCCGAGTCCTATAAGGGGCGGTCCAGGTAGGAAGCGAAAGTGTGGCGGTCAGATTTCCCATAACTTTTGCCGATGCGACAGTCAGTTACGCCAGTTCGACAGCTCGTCCGCCAACTGTGCTGCTGACGGGCGCTTTTCGTTAGTATGCGCGCCTTATCGTGTCCGTGGCGCCACAAGCGCCTGGCGATGCCTGCAGTGGTTCGAGCCAAACGCTCGGGCGACGTTTCCCCGATCCCTCAAGGAAACCCCCGCAACTCTTCGATTTCCTGCTTGTGGTATTTCCCTTTATGACTCGTTTGAAAGGCTCGGACCTCCTGGCCCTCGGCTTCATGACATTTGCGTTGTTTCTCGGCGCAGGCAATATCATCTTCCCGCCCAGTGCTGGCCTTGCCGCCGGGGAGAATCTGCTTCCCGCAGCACTCGGCTTCTTGCTGACCGGCGTTGGCTTGCCGCTTTTGACTGTGGTGGCCCTGGCCCGAGTGGGCGGCGGCATGGATCTGCTCACCGCACCACTGGGTAAGGTGGCGGGTGCAATTCTCGCGGTAGCGGTTTACTTGGCCATCGGCCCGCTGTTCGCCACGCCGCGTACCGCCGTAGTGTCCTTCGAGATGGGCATTGCGCCGTTCACCGGTAATGAAGGTGCGCCGCTGCTGATCTATACCCTGGTGTATTTCGCGGCTGTGCTGTTCCTCTCGCTCAATCCCGGTCAACTGGTCGACCGTATCGGTAAATTCATCACGCCGGTACTGCTGGCTGCGCTGCTGGTGTTGGGCGGCGCTGCGCTGTTCGCGCCGGCTGGCGAGATTGGCGTGGTAGCCGACAGCTACCGTGAGGCGCCGCTGGTGCAGGGTTTCCTGCAGGGCTACCTGACCATGGACACCTTGGGCGCGCTGGTGTTCGGCATCGTGATCGCCAGCGCCATTCGCGACCGAGGTGTCAGCGACGCAGGCCTTGTCACGCGTTACTCGGTGATCGCCGGCGTCATTGCCGCCATCGGTCTGTCACTGGTGTATCTGGCGCTGTTCTATCTCGGCGCCACCAGCCAGGGCATTGCGGGTGATGCGCAAAATGGCGTGCAGGTGCTGACTACCTACGTGCAGCACACCTTCGGCACTACCGGCAGCCTGCTGCTGGCGGTGGTCATCACCCTGGCCTGTCTGACCACGGCGGTTGGTCTGCTGACTGCCTGTGGCGAGTTCTTCAGCAAATTGCTGCCGGTTTCCTACCGCAGTGTGGTGATTCTGTTCGGCCTGTTCAGCCTGGTGGTGGCCAATCAGGGCCTGACCCAACTGATCAGCTTCTCGATTCCGGTTCTGGTGGGTCTGTATCCGCTGGCTATCGTGCTGGTTGCCCTGAGTCTGGCCAACCGGCTGTGGGTTTCCCAGGCGCTGGTGTTCGTGCCGGTGATGGTCGTTACGCTGGTCTTCGGCGTTGCCGACGGTGTTGCCGCGACCCCCTGGGCCGACAAGGTTCCAGCCTGGTTCGGGCAACTGCCTCTGGCCGGCCAAAGCCTGGGCTGGCTGCTGCCGGTGGCGGTGACGCTGGTTCTGGTTGTGGTGCTCGACCGCATTCTGGGTCTGCGTCAGAACGCAACCACTGCATAAGACGCGCCCGAAACAAAAAAAGGCTGCCCACGAGGCGGCCTTTTTTGTCGAACAAGGAAAGAGGCAGCCTGGCTATAATCCGCAGCAGTCTTGCAAGGAGTTAGCATGCTCAACAGCTATCCGTATCTGCCTCATTTTCTGGCCGCTCTGTGGTTCGTTCTGTGCTGGGGCGGCTATACCCGCTATGCCTCCTTGAAGGCGCGAACCACACCCTGTCTGGCCAGCGTCCTGCACTTGTATCGTGAGGACTGGATGCGCCGCATGTTGCTGCGTGACAATCGTATTGCCGATGCCAACGTGATCGGTAACCTCGAGCGCAACGCCTCGTTCTTCGCCTCCAGCACGCTGATTATCCTGGCCGGTATTCTCACCGTGCTGGGCGCCTCCGACCGTGCCCTGTCGCTGCTGGCCGACATTCCTTTCGTACAACAGGCCAGTCGTGGTCTATCCGAGATCAAGCTGCTGTGCCTGGGCATCATCTTCGTCTATGCCTTCTTCACCTTCAGTTGGTGCATGCGCCAGTACAACTTCGCAGCGGTGCTGGTGGGCTCGGCGCCGATGGTGGGGGAGCGGCATGTCACCGAGCAGGAGCGCAAGGCTTTCGCAGAGCGCACAGCGCGGGTGATCTCGATGGCCGCCAACCAGTTCAACTTCGGTTTGCGCGCGTACTATTTCGGTATGGCAACCCTGGCCTGGTTCATCAACCCCTGGTTCTTCATGCTGGTGACTGCGGGTGTGGTGGTGGTGCTGTATCGCCGAGAGTTCCATTCGGATGTGCTGGAAGTGATGGTGTATACCCCAACGCCGGCCGCCGAGGTGGCCAAGGAGAAGAGTGAATGAGCCTGCCGTTCTGGTGCGTCTTTATCAGCGCCTTGTTGATCTTCATCGCCAAGGCCCCGGTGGCCAAGGCCATGGCCAAGGAGGGCGGTGGTCGTTACGACAACCATCACCCACGCGCCCAGCAGGCGCGTCTGACGGGGTTCGGTGCGCGTGCCCTGGCGGCGCATTTGAACAGCATCGAGGCCTTCCCACTGTTCGCGGCAGGTGTGCTGATGGCACACACCACGCAGACTTACGGCTTTCTGGTCGACATTCTGGCTGTCACCTTCGTCGTCAGCCGCGTGCTGTACCTGCTGTTCTATTGGTGGGATCTGCACTGGCAGCGCAGTCTGGTATGGGTGGTGGGCCTGGCCTGTAGCCTGCTGCTGATGATCAGCCCGGCGCTGAAATGAAAGAAGGCCCGCATCGCGGGCCTTCCTGATTTTGAGTGGAGGTTACTGGCCGTCGACTGCGTCTTTGGCTTCGTCGCCGGCATCCTCGATGGCGTCGGCCGCATCGCTGGCCGCATCCTCAATTTTCTCGCCAGTGGTAGGTTCATTACCCAAGGCTTCGTTGGTCTTCTGTTCGATGGCGTCGCCGGTGTCTTTGGCTGCATCGCCCAGGTTCTCCATCGCTTCGGAGACTGACTCCTTGGCCGACTCCATCTTGTCTTCCGGGGTTTTCTCGCAGGCGGCGAGACCCAGGGCAGTGGCAAGCAGCAGGGCATAAGTCAGAGGTTTGTTCACGGTCATCACTCCATGTGTGAGAGTTATAAGTGGCTGGGCTGACCCCAGAGCACACAGTCACTTCGAATGTCGGCGATGCCAATAAGTTCCCCTGGACTTGAGAGCAAGCCCCGGACGGGTGTGAGTCCGGGCGCAAGGCGCTATCATGCGCAGCCTTTTTTCGCGGCAGAGCAGCAGTGTGATGAGTGAGCAGTCGATCGAGGAGCGGGCGCAGCGGTTTCTGGCCGCGTTGCGTCACTGTCAGGTGCTGGGCATGAGTGTCGAGTCGGCCGATGGCAAAGGACTGACGCTGCGCTTGCCGTACGCGCCGCATATTGTCGGCAACCCGGACACTGGTGTGATCCACGGTGGAGCCATTACCACGTTGATGGACACCACCTGCGGTATCTCCACAGTCTGCGTACTGCCGGAATTCGAGATCTGCCCGACACTCGATCTGCGTATCGACTACATGCACCCGGCCGAGCCGGGCAAGGACGTCTTCGGTTTCGCCGAGTGTTATCGGGTCACACCCAACATCATCTTCACTCGCGGCTATGCCTATCAGGACGACCCCGAGCAGCCGATTGCCCACGTGGTCGGTGCCTTCATGCGCATGGGCAAGGCAGTGCAGGGCGGCGGTGAGCTGAAGCAGAATATCCAGCAAGGCGGTGGCGCATGAGCGAGCTGAGCCTGGAGCGACTGGTGGCGCGTGCGCATCAGCAGAACGATTATGACCCGCTGATCAACCTGATCCCCTACGCCAAGCTGCTGGGTATCGAATGCCTGCGCCTGGGTGACGACATGGTCTTTCGCCTGCCTGCCAATCGCGACTGCATCGGTAACCCGGTACTGCCGGCGTTACATGGCGGCGTAATCGCCGGTTTCATGGAACACGCAGCCATGCTCCATCTATTGATGTTCATGGGCATTCCACATTTGCCCAAAATCATCGACTTCTCGATAGATTACCTGCGCGCCGGCCATTATCGTGACACCTATGCGCAGTGCCAGGTCTGGCGGCAGGGGCGTCGGGTGGCCAACGTGGCGATCACCGCCTGGCAGAACAAGCAGACCGAACCGATTGCCACCGCCCGTGCCCACTTCAAGGTCGATGAGCCCTGAGTCGTTGAGACTTGCCCGGCAACTGGAGCGGATCGGCAGCGCAGCGAAATCACGACAAGGACCCTGTAGATGGATGCGTTGCTGATAATTGGTGGCCTGGTGCTGATGCTGGCCGGTCTGGTATGGCTGGTCATGCGGGCGTTCGCCACCAGTCTGTTGTGGGGGTGGGGCAGTCTGATCCCCCCGATCACCTTGATCTACATCTTGCGCCACTGGCGGCGAGCGCGTAGCGCAGTCACTCTCATCGGGCTTGGCGTCATTCCGCTGGTGGTTGGCTTGACCTTGCTGGCCAGCAAGGATGCCGAGCGTCTGGCGGCGATAGTCCGTCTGGACTGGCTCAAGCCCGAGGTGCAGGTGCCGGCAGAGCTGGCCATCGATCTGGACGGTGAGCTCAACGGCCAGCCATTTCGCCCGCAGCAGGGTGAGCTGATCGATGGTGTGCTGGTGCTGCGCGAGGGCCTGGATTTCTTCGCCCTGCGCGAAGTGAGTATCCGCCTGCCGCAGCCGGTCGAAGGTCCTGTACGTATCGACGTGTTGCCCCAGGACAGCGGTAACCTGCCAGAGGTCGAGCTGAGCTGGCTGTTACCCGAGCAGGATCTGCCCGAAGCCCGTCGCCTGGGCCGTGGCTACACCCTGCATCTGGACCTGCAACCGCAGGAACCGAATCGTCTGGTCGGTGATTTCCATCTGGTCATGCCGCCACGCTTCAAGACCAGCCTGAGTGGCCGGGTCGAGCTGTATCGTGATCGCCTGCGCTATGTCGATGGCAAGGTCGATACCCGCTACGACTCCAATGACACCATCGTCCATGTCCTGCAGGACTATCTGCAACGGCGTTTCGCCACGCGTGACGTGCGCGAGCTGAAACTGCCGGTGTTCACCTTCGAGGGCGATACCCTGGAATTGCAGGTCGATGCGCAGATCGACGGGCGTGACGAGCGTTTGCCAATTCGTTTGCACAAGCGCTCTGAGCAAGGCTGGATGGTGGAGGCCGATCACTTTCCGGCATTGCCCTCCGTGGCGACCAAGCAACCGGCACAACAGGTTGAAGTGACGGCCGTCGAGGAGCGCCTCAGTCGTCCGGTCGACCGTCGTCAGCGTTTCAGCGTGGCACGTTTGCAGCGTAATCCGGAACGTTACCGCAACCTCAGCATGCGCCTGAGTCGCGCCAGTGGCGGTACGGTGGAGGGACGTTTCGTCGGTGTCGATGCCGATGGCAGCATTCGCCTCAGTCAGCAGATGGGCAGTGGTGGTGGCCAGGCCAGCTTCAGTTTCAAGCCGGAAGAAATCGGTCGCCTGGAACTGCTGGAGCCGTAAGGCGGGTACAACCCGCCATATTCGGCTTTTACCTGCCCGAGACGATGATGCGCCTGCTCCAAGCCCTTGAAATTCATCCAGCAGGCCCCATATGTAGGTCATCGCCGCGATAGCGGTTCCTGTCCTACAGATGGAGTTAGCAGACCATGAGTGTGGAAACTCAAAAAGAAACCCTGGGCTTCCAGACCGAGGTGAAGCAACTGCTTCACCTGATGATCCATTCCCTGTACTCGAACAAGGAAATCTTCCTGCGCGAGTTGATCTCCAACGCGTCCGACGCCGCTGACAAGCTGCGTTTCGAGGCGCTGGCCAAGCCAGAGCTGCTCGAAGGTGGCGCCGAGCTGAAGATCCGCCTGTCCTTCGACAAGGATGCCAAGACCGTCACCCTCGAAGACAACGGCATCGGCATGAGCCGCGAGGAAGTCATCGCGCACCTGGGCACCATCGCCAAGTCCGGCACTTCCGACTTCCTGAAGAATCTCTCCGGTGACCAGAAGAAGGATTCGCACCTGATCGGCCAGTTCGGTGTGGGCTTCTATTCGGCCTTTATCGTCGCGGACAAGGTCGAGGTGTTCAGCCGCCGAGCCGGCAGCCCTGCCAGCGAAGGCGTGCACTGGTCGTCCGCAGGCGAGGGCGAGTTCGAGGTGGCGAATATCGAGAAAGCCGAGCGCGGCACCCGCATCGTCCTGCATCTGAAGAGTGGCGAAGAAGAGTTCGCCGACGGCTGGCGCCTGCGCAACATCGTCAAGAAGTACTCGGATCACATCGCACTGCCGATCGAACTGCCGAAGGAACATCACGGCGAAGACAAGCCGGCGGAGGTCGAGTGGGAAACCGTCAACCGCGCCAGCGCCCTGTGGACCCGTCCGCGTACCGAGATCAAGGACGAGGAATACCAGGAGTTCTATAAGCACGTCGGCCATGACTTCGAGAACCCGCTGAGCTGGAGCCACAACAAGGTCGAAGGCAAGCTGGAGTACACATCGCTGCTCTACGTGCCGGGGCGTGCGCCGTTCGACCTGTACCACCGCGAAGCGCCCAAGGGCCTCAAGCTCTACGTGCAGCGCGTATTCATCATGGATCAGGCCGATCAGTTCCTGCCGTTGTACCTGCGCTTCATCAAAGGTGTGGTCGACTCCAACGACCTGTCGCTGAACGTTTCCCGCGAGATCCTGCAGTCCGGCCCGGTCATCGACTCGATGAAATCGGCGCTGACCAAGCGTGTGCTGGACATGCTGGAGAAGCTGGCCAAGGACAAGCCGGACGACTACAAGACCTTCTGGAAGGCCTTTGGCCAGGTGCTCAAGGAAGGCCCGGCGGAAGACTTCGCCAACAAGGAGAAGATCGCCGGTCTGTTGCGTTTCGCCTCCACCGCAGGCGAAGGCGACGAGCAATCGGTTTCGCTGGCCGACTACCTGGGCCGCATCAAGGAAGGTCAGGACAAGATCTACTTCCTCACGGGCGAAAGCTACGCGCAGATCAAGAACAGCCCGCATCTGGAAGTCTTCCGCAAGAAGGGCATCGAAGTGCTGCTGCTCACCGATCGTATCGACGAGTGGCTGATGAGCTACCTGACCGAGTTCGACGGCAAGCAGTTTGTCGACGTGGCCCGTGGTGACCTGAACCTGGGTGAGCTGGACTCGGAAGAGGACAAGAAGGCCCAGGAAGAAGTCGCCAAGGCCAAGGAGGGGCTGATCGAGCGCCTCAAGGGTGCGCTGGGCGAGCAGGTCGCCGAGGTTCGCGTCTCCCATCGCCTGACTGACTCGCCGGCGATTCTCGCCATCGGTGAGCAGGATCTCGGTCTGCAGATGCGCCAGATTCTTGAGGCCAGCGGGCAGAAGGTTCCGGATGCCAAGCCGATCTTCGAGTTCAACCCCGCGCATCCGCTGATCGAACGTCTGGATGCCGAGCCGGACGAGGACCGCTTCACCGATCTGTCGCACATTCTCTTCGATCAGGCCGCGTTGGCCGCGGGTGACAGCCTGAAAGATCCTGCCGCTTACGTGCAGCGTCTGAACAAGTTGTTGGTGGAGCTTTCTGCCTGATAGATCAGGTATTGGAACAAGCCCGCTTCGGCGGGCTTTTCTATGAGCGCGATTGATCGGCTTTAATTGACAAGCGCGACCCTGTCGTTTCAGATGCTGGCAATTGGCTGGCTTTCTGCAGTGCCTTGGGGTGGTATGTCGATTTTCGAGTTGTTCTTCTTGATGGGCGCGGACCCGAGTGTCCTTGTGCTCAGTAGTTACGACACTTCCCTGGTGCTGCTGTCGCTGGCTATTGCCGTATTCGCCGCCGGCATGGCGCTGCAGCTGGCTGGTGAAGCACGCGACAGTTCGCATCCGGTCGCCAGGCAGATCACCATTCTCACCGGTTCGCTCGCGCTTGGCGGCGGCATCTGGTCCATGCATTTTCTCGGCATGCTCGCCTTCGAACTGTGTGCGGCGGTGCGATTCGATCTGGGCATCACGCTACTGTCGATGCTGCCGAGCCTGGCTGCTTCATGGGTCGCGTTGAGCCTGCTGGCGCGGCGTGACTTGAGCCTGTTGCAGCTGTGTGTGGGGGGCGTACTGGTCGGGGCCGGTATCGGAGCCATGCACTACAGCGGTATGGCTGCGATGCAGATGGCGCCGCTGCTGCGCTATGACCCCTGGATGTTCGCCCTGTCCATCGTCGTTGCCGTCGCCCTGGCCATTCTGGCGTTGTGGGTACGCTTCGGTCTGGAGGGGCGTTTGCCGACATTATGGGCGCTTCTGCTCAGCGCCCTGGTGATGGGCCTGGCAATCAGTGGCATGCACTATACCGGCATGGCGGCGGCGCGTTTCGTCGGTACGCCGGAGTCCGAGGCTCCGATGGCAGTGGTCGACAGTGGTTATATCGCCATTGCCATCACGCTGCTGACCGTCGCTCTGACGGTCTTCGTGGTGGCGGTCAATACGCTACTGCGTTACCGCCGCATGAGTCTTCAGCTCAAGGCCAGCGAGCAGCATCTGCGCTCGATCTTCGACACGGCTCTGGATGCCATCATCACCGTCGATCACACCGGCACGTTGCGCTCGGCCAATCGTGCGGTCTCGCGTCTGTTCGGCTGGGATCCGCAAGAACTGGTGGGCATGCATATGCGCTCACTGATGCCGGCTCGCCACATTGAGCAGGTCGAAGTGCTACTGGCCGATTACCTCAGGACAGGTCGCCTGACGATGCCGGCCGGTGAGCAGGAACTGATGTGTCTGACCCGTGACGGCGAAGAGAAATTGGTGCGCATCAGCGTTGGTGTTACCCATGCAGGTGCTCGTCCGCTGTTCGTGGTGTTCGTCGCCGATATCAGCGAAAGGCAAGCCATGGAGAAGGCCCTGCGTGACAGCGAGCAGCAGTACCGCTCGTTGATCAGCAACATTCCCGGGGTGTCGTTCCGCTGCACGCTGGATCAAGACTGGACCATGATATTTATCAGCGATGCGGTGCAGCCTCTCACCGGTTGGAGTGCGGAGGATTTCATCAGTCGCCGCTGTTCGATTGCCGAGATGTATCACCCGGACGACTATCAGCGAGTCACCGATGAGGTGATGCAGGCCATCGAGCAAGGCCGCAACTACACAGTCGAATATCGTTTGTTCGACCGCGCTGGCGCGGAACACTGGATCTGGGAAAGTGGTAGCGCGGTTTGCGACGAAAACGGTGTGCCGCGCTGGATCGATGGCGTATTGCTCGACCAGACCGAAACCAAGCGGCGCAATGCCGAATATGAAGGCAAGGTCACCGCGATCAGCAAGGCGATGGCGTTGATCGAGTTCGACCTCGACGGCAATATCCTCGACATCAACGACAATGCACTGGCGTTGTTTGGTTATGACAAGGAGGAGGTGGTAGGGCGCAATCACGGCATGTTCTGTGATCCTGAACTGGTGGCAAGCGATGCTTATCGCCAGGGCTGGATGGATCTGCGTGCAGGTCATTTTCGTGCAGGTGAATACCAACGCTTTGCCAAGGGCGGACGGGAAGTCTGGATTCAGGCCAGCTACAACCCGATCCTCGATACCGACGGCAAGCCGTTCAAGGTCGTCAAGTTGGCGACCGACCTGACTCCGCGCCGCGTCATGGAACAGGACCTGCGGGCTGCCCGTGATCGCGCCGAAGCCGCCGCTGCCGCGCGCAGCAGCTTCCTGGCCAATATGAGCCATGAAATTCGTACGCCGATGAATGCCATCATCGGGTTTACCGACCTGCTGCTGGAAACGTCGCTTTCCAGCGAGCAACGTCGCCATCTGAGCACCGTGCAGCATTCGTCGCGTTCGCTGTTGGGCTTGCTCAATGACATCCTCGACACGGCCAAGCTCGACCGTGGCGCCATCGAACTGGAACAACTGGATTTCTCTCTGCGTGAGCTGTGCGAGCAGGTGCTCGCGACGCAGCGCCTGACGGCCGAAAGCAAAGGCTTGCAGCTGAACCTGGATTACCCGGCAACGATCAACGAGTTCTTCTGCGGCGACCCGCTGCGTTTGCAACAGGTCCTGACCAACCTGCTCGGTAATGCGGTCAAGTTCACCCTTCACGGTGAGGTTCGCCTGAAGGTTACGGGTGAGCCGGGCGCAATGCGCCTGGCGGTGAAAGACACCGGCATCGGTATCGCAGCCGACCGGCTGGATAAGATCTTCGAGCCTTTCGCTCAGGCTGATGCCTCGATGAGCCGGCGCTTTGGCGGCACCGGCCTCGGCACCACCATCTCCCGGCAACTGGTCGAGTTGATGGGGGGGCGCTTGCGGGTCGAAAGCACCGAAGGGCAGGGCAGTTGCTTCAGCATCGAGTTGCCGCTGCGTGCCGGCAAGCGTCTGGCCTCGCAGCAACGTGCCGTGCTGCCTGAGCTGGGGCAGTTGAACATCCTCGCGGCCGATGACGTGCCGCAGAACCTCGAGCTGCTGCAACTGACCCTGGAGCATTTCGGCCATCGCGTACATTGCGTCGCCGATGGTGAAGGCGCACTGCAGGCGTTCACCCGGCAGCGCTTCGATCTAATCCTGATGGATGTGCAGATGCCGGGTGTCGACGGCCTTGAAGCCTCGCGGCGGATTCGTCAGCTGGAAGCGGCCGAGGCACGAGAGCCGATTCCGATCATTGCCCTGACCGCCAGCGTACTCGACCAGGATCGTCAGGCAGCGCTGGACTCGGGTATGAATGGCTTTGCTTCGAAACCACTGGATGTCAACGCGCTGCTCTGGGAAATCGCCCGACTGCGGGGGCTGACCGATGTACCCAGCGCAGTGGTCAGTGCCACCCGGGTTGCCGAGGATGGCATGTTCGACTGGGTACGTGGCAGCAGCCTGTGGGGCGGGCCGCTGCGCATGGCGCAAGCGATCAATACCTTCATTGCCGAACAGCATGATCTGGCGGCGCGCCTCAACCAACTGCTGGTGGCGCGTGACTGGCGCGAGGGTGAGGCGCTCGCGCATCGTCTGCACGGCGCCGCCGGCAACCTGGCCATGAGCGGCCTCGCCAGCCTGGGGCAGTTGGTCGAGCGAGCGTTTCAGGCGCAGGATGAGCAGGCGCTGCCTACACTGATCGCGGAACTTGCGCAGGCTCTTCTGACGGTCAAGGAGGCAGTGCCGCAGGTGCCGGAGGTCGTATCTTCGGCTGAAAGCTCGGCTGTCGACGTGCACTCGCTGCGTGAACAGGCCGGTCAGCTGCGACAGGCGCTGCAGCGGGGCGGCCTGGATGATGAAACCCTTGCCGCCATGGAGCAGGTCGCCAGGGGTACAGCCTACGGCGCTGCTCTGAACGATATGCGTCAGGCGCTGGATGACTTCGATTTCGATCAGGCCCTGCTGGTGCTCGATCAACTGTTGCTGCAACTGCAAGACGAGGAAACGACCCCATCATGACCCTGGTTGCCGATACTCGTCCGCTGTTGCTGCTGGTCGATGACGAACCCACCAACCTGCAGGTGCTACGCCATATCCTGCAAGACGACTATCGTCTGCTGTTCGCCAAAGAGGGCGCCCGCGCGCTGGAAATGGCCGAGCGTGAACGGCCCGACCTGATTCTGCTCGATGTCATGATGCCGGGCATGACTGGCTATGAGGTATGCGAGCAGCTCAAGGCCAGCCCTCTGCTAAAGACGATTCCGGTGATCTTCGTGACCGCTCTCGGCGATGTCGAGGATGAGGCGCGCGGTTTCGAGGTTGGCGCGGTGGACTACATCACCAAGCCCATCAGCCCACCTATCGTGCGTGCCCGGGTGCGCACTCATCTGTCGCTGGTGCGTGTCGATGAACTCAGGCAGACCCGCCTGCAGATCGTCCAGCGCCTGGGCATGGCCGCCGAATACAAGGACAACGAGACCGGCCTGCACGTCATTCGCATGAGCCATTTCTCCAAGGTGCTGGCGAAGGCTGCCGGCTTCAGCGAAAGCGCGGCCGAGGAACTGCTCAACGCGGCGCCGATGCACGATGTCGGCAAGATCGGTATTCCCGACGCAGTGCTGCGCAAGCCGGGAAAGCTGGACGAGGAGGAATGGCAGGTGATGCGCCAGCACGTGGAGATTGGTGCGCGGATCATTGGCGAGCACAGCTCGGGGCTGCTGCGCACGGCGCAACGCATTGCCCTGTCGCACCATGAGAAGTGGGATGGCAGCGGTTACCCCAATGGCTTGAGTGGCGAGGAGATTCCCCTGGAAGGCCGCATCGTCGCCATCGCTGACGTGTTCGATGCGCTGACCAGCGTGCGCCCCTACAAGCAGGCCTGGTCCGTGGAGGATGCGGTCGTTTTCCTGCGTGAACAGAGTGGGCGCCACTTCGATCCACGCCTGGTCGAGCTGTTCATCGCCTGCCTGCCCGAGATTCTGCAGATCAAGGAGCGCTGGGCCGAACAACCCGCCGCTTGAAACCTCCTGTCTGAAACCCGCCCCATCTCGACTTGGTGATTGTCGACGGTAAGGCTATTGTCAGGGGCCTACCAATGCCAAGGGCAGGCCTCACCATGCAGAAGAAGACACTGGTTCCCCTGTTGTGCGCCGCATTCGCGGGTTTTGCCGATGCGGCGGTCGTGACCAAGACGGTTGCGTACGAAATCGATGGCGAAGCCTTCGAAGGTGTACTGGTCTACGACGATTCGGTCACCACGCCGCGCCCCGGGCTGCTCGCCGTTCCCAACTGGATGGGCGTGAACGACGATACCGTAGCCAAGGCCGCGCGTGCGGCGGGCGACAAGTACGTGGTGTTTCTCGCCGACATGTACGGCAAATCCATTCGTCCCGGCAATGCCGAAGAGGCGGGGGCCGCGGCCACTGCCGTGCGCGCAGATCGCCCGCTGATGCGTAAGCGCGCTCAGGCTGCAGTCGATGTGCTCAAGGCGCAGAACGGTGAGGTGGCACTGGATCTCAGCAAGCTGGGCGCTATCGGCTTCTGCTTCGGTGGCGGCACGGTGCTGGAGCTCGCGCGCTCTGGTGCACCGCTGCAAGGCTTCGTATCCTTCCACGGCAATTTGGATACGCCCAACCCGGCAGATGCCAAGAACATCAAGGCGCCAGTACTGGTGCTGCATGGGGCCGATGATCCCGCTGTACCGCAGGCGCAGGTAGACGGCTTCGTCGCCGAGATGAAGGCAGCCAAGACTGACTGGCAATTGGTGAGCTACGGCGGCGCTGTGCACTCGTTCACCAATCCCAAGGCCAACGTGCCGGGTCGCAACGAATACCATCCGGTGGTCGCCGCGCGGGCATTCAAGGCGATGAACGATCTGTTCGATGAGGTATTCGCCGAGCAGTGACGCCTGCTTTGCGCAAGCATTGAACGAAAGGCTGCGCCCAGTGGGCACAGCCTTTTTTTCATCTTACTTCGCGGGCAGTACGGCGATATCGATGATGTCGTCCGGCAGGTCGGCGATGTCGCCCAGAGTGGTGGGCTTGCCACTGGCCAGATCCAGCTGGTGCAGAGTCTTGCCGGTCAGCACATAGGCTGTGTTGCCACCCATGCCATCGCTGGCGATGTCGATGGCGGCCGCCTTGAGGCCATCGGCGACCTTGCCGACCAGTTGCTGCACGCCATCGTTTGGTGGGTTCTGCAGCATCAGGCTGCTGCTGGCCAGGTCGATGTTGTACAGCGCGGTGCTCTTCGTGCCTGCATAGGAGTTGGTGTAGGCGCCTGCAACGACTTTTGCCTGCTTGCCGGCGTAGGGACCGTCGGTGGCATAGGCAAGCTTGCCGTCCACGGCCGCTTCACCGGTATCGACATTTACCCGCAGGTTGGTGCCGTCCGGGCTCATCAGGCGCAGGCGATCGGCCACCGGATTGAAGTCGACCACGGCCTGGCCACTGCCTGGCAACGCGGTTTGCAGCTTGCTGCCTGCAGTGGCTTTACCGCTGACTGCGTCCAGGGTGTAAAGCTGATCGGTACCGCCGAGGAGGTAGACCTGGCCGCTGGCCGGGCGCACATCCAGACCACGCAGGTCGCTTGCTCCGCTGACAGCCATGCTGGCGGTGACCTTGAGGCTGGCAACATCGACCTTGAACAACTTGCCATCGGCGCCCAGTGCGAGCAGTTCGGTGGCGCTGGCGGCACCTGCGCTCAGGGTCAGCAGGCTGGCAGTGCAAAGGGTAGTGATGCGTTTCATGGTTGTTCCTCATAAAGGTTTCAGCATCGAGACGAAGCCGGTTGGCCGGTTTCGCAGGTGCCTCGACGAAACACCTGTGAGCTATACCCGCGAGGAACGGCGTTGGATGTCGGCGGATGAAAATATTTTTCGGAGGGTGATCGGCTGCTGCAAATGTTGCCGGCCTTGCGGCCGGCAACCCACTCAGTTGGCGCTGGCCAGCACGGCGCGACCGATGTAAAGCACCGGACCACTAGGTCGGTTGTATGGCGAGCCGCCTTCAGGTTCGAGGGTCAGCTCGAACAACTGGCCGGCCTGTACGGCACCGATCTGCTCGGCAGGCACACGCAGTGGCTGGCCGGCTTCGACCAGACCCAGCGAACGTGGACCGTCGGCTGGGTCGATCAGCGTCCAGAATTGCAAGGCGCGGCCTTCTGGGATCTGATCCGCGACCAGCGGGTCGAGCGAGAGCGTGCCATCGCTACCGACCTGGATCACCCAACCCGGCTTGGCCGCTTCGCCCGGCTGCTGCAGCACCACGGTAAAGCGTTCGCCAGCGATATCCGGGGCGCGCAACAGCGGCATCAGCACGGCAAGCAAAAGGGCAACGGCCAGCGCGGCGGCAGTCAGGCGCCAGGTCAGCAGGCTGTTCCACCAGTTGGCCAGCGGGCTCGAGCGAGGCTCGTCGAGTAGACCCAGGCTCTGCCGAATGCGTACCCAGAGTGCCGGGGAGGGTGCATGTGCCGGTAGCCGGTCGCTCAGTTCGAGAAAGTGCCGTTCCCATTCCAGGGCCATACGGGCGGCACTCTCATCCTCTTCGAGCAGTTGGCGCACCTCGGCTGCTTCATGTTCGTCGAGCAAGCCGAGCAGGTACTCGCCAATCAGGGCACGGCGTTCTTCGGGATCGTGCGTAATCATGCTTGCAGACACTCCTGCAGCGCGCGCAGGCCGGCGCGGATACGGCCTTTGATGGTGCCCAGCGGTGTGCTCAGGCGGCTGGCGATCTGCTCGTGGGTCAGACCCCGGTAGAACGCCAGCAGAATCGGATGGCGGCGCGGTTTTTCCAGGCGCTGCAGGCAACTACGCAACAGGCGCTGCTCGGATTGCTCCAGCGTTTGCGCTTCGGCCTGCGGGCTGTCGTCGAGCACACGCTCGATGAAGTCATCGTCCACTTCGGCATGCCGGTTGCCACTGCGCAAGGCATTGAGCACGCGGTAGCGCAAGATGCTGTGCACCCAGGCGCGGCCGCTGCCCAGTTCGCGCCGATAGCGCGCGGCGTGCTGCCAGATGCGCACGAAGGCGTCGTGCAGGCAGTCCTCGGCAATGTCCCGCCGGCCCAGCATGCTGATGGCCAGGCCGAGCAATTGCCCGGCTTCTTGCCGGTAGAGCGTCTGGAAGGCACGTTCGTCGCCGCGTGCGCAGGCTTCCAGGGTACTTTCGTAATCGAACTCGCGATCTGCCATGGGTCATCCGTTGGCCTGAAAAATCCGCATGCAGCTTATACCCGGCTACTGAGCTTCTGGATCACGCACAGGTAACAAAAAACTGCGAAGGCGTTGCCGTGTATTCACAGGGTGAGGTTTCAGGGTTGAGCCTGGGCATAGGCTTCATCAAGTGAAACCCAGCGCTCCAGAGGTCCCTTGCGCGAGGCGTAGCGAATCTGTAGCCAGCGTCCCTGTTGATCCAGGACTTCGCAGACGTCCCCTGCGATCAGGTAAGCCTTGCTCCGGCTGTTTTCTTCCGGTCGTTCGTGGAGGTAAAGGCGCGGAGCGGGCACCGTCCAGGTGAGTGGCTGATCATTATCGTCGAGCGCGCGGCTGGCAATGACCCGGCCTTGAGGGTCGAGTGTCTTCTCGAACACCGGGAAAAACACAGATGCATCCGGATCGTAGTCGTGGCGCACCTGCAGCGTTTTGTACAGCCAGGGGGCACCGGACTCATCGAAGCGGTAGGCGTCGTAGTACCAGCGTGGCCCGCTTCGGCAGTGGCTGTAGAGCGCCCGCTCCTCATTGTTGGGCTGCAGCTCCGACAGCCATGAGCAATTGACGCGTTCCATCAGCGTCGGCGCCATCTCCAACCGCTCGAAGCGTTGTAGGAGCGGGCGGTAGAGGTAAACGTGGTAGGCGGAGTTGACCATCCCGGCCGGCACGCTGATCGCCAGATCCGGGTGGCCGTCGAAGTCGTAGTCCTCGACGGCGAAGCTCGGCGCTTCTGCGTCGTTGCCTTCGGGGATGCTCAGTTCCAGGCGGCTAGCGTCGGGTTGTTGCAGAAAATAGCGTTCGCCGTGCTGTTGTACCTGGGCATGCTGCCCGGGCTCAGGCTCGAAACTGGGTAGGTCGGCCAGGGCCAACGTGGGCAACAGCAGCAGGCCAGCGAGCGTGCGATACAGGGGCAAGATGGCAATCCTTTACGAACGGCAGGCGCCTTTCAGCGCCTGTGTTTGAACAGCGGTCTCAGCGCGGCAATTCGATGCGCGTGGTTTCACCTGGCACCTGCGGCCAGTCGCCCGCTGCCCAGCGCTGGCGCGCCTGGTCGATAAGCTCCGGCGTAGTGGCGACGAAGTTCCAGTTGATCCGTCGTGGGCCGATGGGTTCGCCGCCGATCAGGGCCAGGTGGCATTCGCCGCAGGCACTGAGAACGGGCGTTTCGCCTGCAGGGATGACCGCCATGGTATGCCGGGGCAAGGGCTCGCCATCCAGCTCCGCTTCGCCATCGATGAGGTACAGGGCTCGTTCGCTGTGTTCGGCGGGTATCAGCAGGTTGGCACCGACGGCCAGGCGCAGCTCGGCATAAAGGGTCGGTGAGCGAACCGGCACCGGCGATTCGAGGCAGAAGCCACTGCCGGCGATCAGGGTGATCTGCACGCCCATGGCCTCGCTGCGGGGTAGCGAAGCGGCTGGGTGATGGCTGTAAGCCGGTTCGCACTGTTCCTCGGCTTCCGGCAAGGCCAGCCAGACCTGCAGGCCGTGCGCTCGCTTGTTATGCCCGAGCTGCTCGGGCGGCGTACGTTCGACATGGGCGACGGCGCGCCCTGCGGTCATCCAGCTGACATCGCGGGGGCCCACCAACTGGTCCGATCCCAGGCTGTCCTTGTGCTGCAACTGGCCCTCGAACAGGTAGGTGAGGGTGGACAAGCCGATATGCGGATGCTGGGCAATGTTCATGCCTTTGCCGGCCGGGTAGTCATGCTCCAGCATGTGATCGAAGAACACGAAGGGGCCGATGCTGCGAAAGCGTGCCGAGGGCAGGGGACGCAGAATCGGTTGGCCGGAAATGTCCTCGGCGCGCGGGCGGATCAGCTGCAACTCGCTCATGCCGGAGCTCCCGCCAGGCGGGTTTCGACCTGGATGTCGGTGGTGGTCATCAGCTTGTGGATCGGGCATTTGTCCGCCACGCGCAGCAGTTGCTGGCGCTGTGTCTCGTCCAATGGCCCCTTGAGCGCCAGATCGACGATCAGGCGGTAGTTGCCCTGGCGCTCCTCGCTGTCGTCACGCTCGACGTGCACGTCGATGCCTTCCAGCGGCAGGCCGCGTTGGCGCGCATAGAGCAGCAGGGTCATGGCCTTGCAGGTGCCGAGGGCTGCGTCGAACAGATCGTGCGGTTCCGGTCCGGCGCCATCCCCGCCCTGCTCGGGCGAGACGTCGCCGGTGAGCAGGTGCGAGCCGATTTCGATCTGCTGCTGCAGGCCCTTGTTGTTATGAATGCGGATCATGGCGCTTCCCTTGAGGTGTGACGAATCGACAGCGGCCAGCCTAGCCCAGTCGGCACCGATCACACCAGCGCCGAGAGCCTCACATCCGCTCCCAGCACACGCAGCAGTTGGCCTCGCTCATCGACAATGGGGACTGAAACGGTAAAGCAGAAATCGTCCGTCGCCGAGGAACGGTAGACCTGGGTGATATGGCTCTCCATTCGCTCGGCCACGGCGCGGAACCAGGGGCGCTGGCTCCAGTCGTGGCCGCGACAGCTGGCACCCTCACCGTGGGCCACATCGGCGGCGAAGATGTTCTCGGAAATCTGTACGCCGCGGCTATCTACCAGGTAGAACAGCTCGAAACGGCTGTCGCGCGCCAGCGTATCGGCAAGCAGTCGTTCGGCCGCCGTCATGTCGCTGACCAGCTCGGTACGTTTGGCCAGTTGTTCGACGCTGGCGCGCACGGCTGCGTGAATTTCCAGGCGAAAGTCGCCGAGCCCTGCGAGCAGGCGATCACCGTCTTCGCGCACGGCCTTGCTGTGATGCAGCACCTGGCCGGCCTTGCCAAGCAGTTCACTGGCGACTTGGGCGATGTTCTGTACATCGCCATTGATCGAGCGCACGGCCTGGCCGATCTGCTCCGTGCCTGCGGCGATCTGGCCGACCTGAGCGTCCAGGCGATCCATGGCCTGGCGCGTACTGTCCAGCCCGCCGCTGACGGCGAGAATACCGGTGCGGCCGTCGGCCACGGCCTGGTTCATGTGCTGGCCGGCATCGCCGAGCTGCTGCATGCCTTCGCGAAAGCGCTCGATGATGCCACTGACCTGGCCGGTGGCATCGGTGGTATGACCGGCCAGACGCCGCACTTCCTCGGCGACCACGGCGAAGCCGCGACCATGTTCACCCGCGCGAGCGGCCTCGATTGCGGCGTTCAGGGCGAGCAGGTTGGTCTGCTGGGAGATGCTGGCAATCACGCCGATGACCTTGCTCACTTCATCGAGCTGTCCGGCCAGTTGCTGGATCACCTGAGCCAGTTGCGCCTCGCTGGAGTCGATCACTTCGACCTGGCGCAACACCGCCTGGCCGCTTTGCTGGCATTGGTTGAGGGTGGCGGAAACCTCGGCGGACAAGCGCGCGACTTCGCCAGCACCGGGCACCAGTTCGGCGTCCAGTGTGGTGGTGACCTGCTCGCTGGCGCTGGCGATCAACTCCGAGGACTGTGCCAGCGTCTGCCCGCTTTGTTGGTTGGCAGCGGCAATGCGCGCCAGTTGTGGCGCATGCGCGGCGATGCCGACGGCGGCGCCGAGGCTGGCACGAATGCGTTGCTGGAGACCTGCGCTGAAATCGTTCAGGCGAGTCATCCATTGATAGTGTTCCGGGAGGCGAATGGTGAGGTCGTGCTGTTGGAACAGAGCGTCCAATGCGGCCTCGTCCTGGGCCTTGCGGGCTGGCTTGCGCAGCAACTGCAACATGATGATTCCCCTGTCTGGTCTGCCTGAGTCACTGCAAGCCAGGTGCCATCATCGGCTGACGTGCCCATGGCCGTTTCAGGCCGTTAGCCAGCTATTAATGTTCCCGCTTGGTGCAGCCCCTGATTGCCTGCTTCTTTTGGGGGCGCTGATGCGAATGGCGTGGGGTGATCTCCGAACTTGCCGGGCCGCTCGGCGGTCTATGCTGCTCGTACCGTCAGGAGGACTCGCCTTGCTCACATCTCGAACGATGCCATGGATACTCGCGCTCAGTGCCGCTATCGTCTGCAGCGCTCAAGCCCGCGAATACCGTTACAGCGACGCCCACCTGCATTACGTGGACTTCTTCCAGGAAAGCGCCGGCATGGACGAACTGCTGGAGAAAATGGCGGAAAACAACGTCGATCATGTGATGTTCTCCGGCATTCCGGTGGCCAAGAAATGGGATGAGGACGAGCCCAGGCGTCCGCGTTATTACGCCGGTGATGACGCCAATGCCTATTGGTACAGCGCTACCGACGTGTTCATCGCCGCCGCCTACAAGCGTCTGCCCGCCGAGCAGCGTAAACGCTTCCATCCGTTTCTTTCCGGCTTCAACCCCAACGACAAGAACGCCGATGCGCATATCCGCCGCATGCTGGAGCTCGATCCCGGCCTTTGGCAGGGCATCGGTGAGGTCTTCACTCGTCACGACGATCTCACCGCGTTGATTCACGGCAGCGCACCGCGCGCCAACAACGAGGCGCTGGCGCGGGTTTTCCATCTGGCTGCCGAATATGACCTGCCGGTGATGCTGCATTCGAACATCACTTCCAAGCGCGAGCGCAATCCGCTTTATCTGGAAGAGATCGAGGCGCCGCTGCGCAATCATCCGCATGTGCGTTTCATCTGGGCGCATGCTGGTACCAGTGCCGAGATTCATCGTCATCAGGAGAAGCTCGACTTCCTGCTGGAGACGGTCGAACGCATGCTCGGCCAATACCCGAACCTCTATATCGATCTGTCCTGGACCATGCTGCGTCCCTACCTGCTGGACGAAAACGGCACGCCTGATCCGCAGTGGGTGCATCTGGTCAGCAGTTACCCGGAGCGCTTCATGCTGGGCTCGGATGTGGTCGGCCGTTTCGGCAGCCTGGGCGAGTACATGAAGGGTTTCGACCCTTTCCTCGATGCGCTGCCAGAGGATGTGGCGCACAAGGTGGCGCGTGACAACTTCCTCTCCGTGCTGCCACGCAAGGTGCAGGCCGAGCTTGATCCGTAGAGTGGACGTCGCGCAGTGACGATCTCCCATGCCCTTCTCCTTCTGGGAGAAGGTGGCGCGTAGCGCCGGATGATGGAGGCCTGCCCCTTAGCGCGACTGTCATCAGGTTGTCATTCGGGCGTCATAGGCTCGCGCTCATCTCAACGAGGAGCGCACCATGCATTACACCCGAGTGGCCATGATGGCCGGTCTATTCGCCTGGGCAGGTCTGAGCCAGGCTGACGTCCGTGTCGATGGGCCAGTGGAATACGGCATCTTCAGCAGCCAGTATCAGGACTACCAGCCAGGCGAGCGGGTATTGACTCGCAGCAACCAGGAAATCGAGCGTACCGAGCAGATTCCCGCCAAGCTCGGCACCAAGTTCGGCATGCGCTACAGCCTGGCCGGCAAGCGCGCGGGTGATACGCCGCTGACGCTGCTGTACCTCACCCCGGGTGTGGTCACCCCGGATGGTCAGCGTCATGACAAGTTCGAAGTACAGCAGAAGCTGGTAGTCGGTGCCCCGCAGGACGTGATGGCTTTCGAATTCACCGAACATCACGAAGTGGTGCCCGGCGAGTGGCATTTCATCGTCTATCAGGGCGACCGCAAACTGGCCGAACAGCGCTTCATGGTGCGCTGATCAGAGCAGGATGATCGCCCAGCTCAGGGCGATCATCAGTAGTGCGACCATCTGTGCCGCGCTGCCCATGTCCTTGGCCTGCTTGGACAGCGGGTGCAGGTTTAGCGAGATGCGGTCGACCACCGCCTCGATGGCGGAATTGAGCAACTCCACCACCAGCGCCAGCAGGGGTACCAGCACCAGCAGCACCCGTTCCGCGCGACTGACATCGACCACGCATACCAATGGCAGCAGCACCAGGTTCAGCCACACCAGCTGACGGAAGGCCGCCTCGGCCTGATAGGCCGCGCGCAGCCCGGCCAGCGAGTAGCCGGTGGCATCGAGAATGCGCACCAGGCCGCGCCGCCCCTTGAAGGACAGCGCGTCCAACTCGGAACGGTCGTTCATGGTTGTAACCCGCCCCAGGGATCTTTCAACGCCTGCTGGTAGGCCTGGTGCAGGTCACTCAGGTCCGTGTCGGGCATGGCGCCGCGATGCCGCGCCAACTGACCCATATCGCGTCGCGAGGCGCTGGCAACACGCCAACGTCGCCGGCTTATTTCCAGATCGAGCAGGGCGATATCCACGTCACCATCGCTACGGACTTTGACGAATAGGTGCTTGGCATAGCAGCAGCCGTGCTGCCATCCGCCCAGGTGCAGGCGCGCCAGAGTCACGGCCAGGCGTTGCAGCACGGTCTGGTTGAGTTGCGGCGTACGTTGTTCGTTGTACCACTGCTCCAGGCTGACGAAGCCCGGTAACGCTTCGGTGACCAGCAGTGCCTGCCACTGCCCGGCCTGTTTGCGGGCTGCGCAGTAAACGATGTTCGGCGTGCGAATGCTCAGGTGGGCCAGGGCGCGGTAGGCGTGCAGCTCGCGCAGGATGGTTGGGCGACCGAATGGGTGGCGCAGTGATCGATAGAGATGTCCGCTCTGGCGTTTGCAGTACAGCAATGGGCTACTACTGTCCCAGTGTTGCAATAGCCGAACGCCGCTCTCGCCACCGCGCCGCTGGTTGGCCGGTTCTACCCATTCGCCGGGGCTGTGCCACCAGCGATCGAACTCGGTCGAGGGCAGGGCGGCCAGCGCTTGCTCGTTGAGGATTCCCATGTCAGGCCACCTTGCGCAGCGCGTAGGTGCGCCACATGGCGTAGCCAGGCAGGAAATCCAGGTGGCCGACGATGCTGAAACCGGCCTGGCGAAATTCCGCTTCCACCGTGCTCCGGGCGACGATGAAGCGATTCTGGTTTTGTGCAGAACGCCCTTCGGCGGATCGACGAGCTTCCAGGCGCCGACGTTTCCAGGCTTTGTAGTTGCCATCGACCCACAGTGAAACGATCACCGTGTCGCGGCTGACGCGATGGAACTCGCGCAGGATGGCCAGGCGGTGCTCGGCCGACTCAATGTGATGCAGCAGTCGGATACAGAAGATGCAGTCCACCGCGTTGGCGCCCAGGTCGATATCGAAAGCGGAGGTGCGGAAGCTGTTGACCCGCGCCACTACCTCGGGGGCCTGTGCGGCGCGCGCGATGGCGATCATGTCGGCCGAGTTGTCGGCGGCGAAGATCACCCGATTCGGCTGTTCGCAGAGCATCGGCCAGAAGCGTCCGGCACCGCAGGGCAGGTCGAGTACCAGGTTCGGCTCATTGGCCATCTGCAGCGCACGGCGCGCTATCTGCACGTCGCGCCAGTGCGACAGGCGCCGGGAAAGACCGTCCTGATGCTTGTTCAGGTATTGCTGGGCGTGCTCGAAATCGTACTTGAGGGAAAAATCCAGTTCGATGGGGCTGGGCTTTGGCATGACGAATGTCCCTTGGTGGATACGTTCGTCACCCTAAAGAGCCAGGCATCAAGTTCACGTCAAAGGGATGTGAAAATTTCGTCAAGCGTCATGATTAAGTGTCACTTGGAAACGTGTATACCCAGGTTCGCTCTGCAGGCTGACCTGCCAGCCCTGTTTGGCGCAGATGCGTTTGACCAGTGACAGCCCCAGACCAAGCCCTTCACCGCGGGCCTGCAAGCCGCGCACGAAGGGCTGGAAGATGCGTTCGTGCTGCTCGGCGGGAATGCCGGCGCCGCTGTCCTCGATACGGAAGGCGCCCTGTTCGAGGATCAGGCGCACACTGCCGCGTTCGGTGTAATGCAGGGCATTGCGCAACAGGTTGGCCATCACCGTGCCGAGAAAGGTGGCGTTGTAACGGCCGTCGTCCTGGCCTTCCTCGGTCAATTGAAAGTCCAGCCCCTTCTCCCTCATCAAGGCGCCCCAGCGGTTTGCCTGCTCGTGGGCGATGCTGACGAGCGTGCGGTCGCCGCTGAAGGCCGCCTCGTTACTTTTGTCCCGCGCCAACTGTAGGAAGGTCTGCACCAGCTCGCGCATTTCCTCACTGGCGCGGGCGATGCGCGCCACCTGTTCCTTCTCGCGCGGCCCCAGGGGCGCTTCGGCGAGCAGCTCGCAAGAGGTGGCGATGACCATCAGCGGTGTGCGCAACTCGTGGCTGACATCGCTGGTGAACAGCCGCTCGCGCTCCAGGGACTGTCGCACCTGGCCCAGTGTGCTATCGAAGGCTGAGGCCAACTGGCCAATCTCATCGTCGGGGTATTCCGGCGCCAAGGGGGGCGCCAGTGGGTGCAACTGGTCGTGATGACGCACCTGCTGGGCCAGGCGGCTGATCGGTGCCATGACCTTGCGTGCCATCACCAAGCCCAGGCCCCAGGCGGCGATCACGGTGAGTAGAAAACCTGCCAGCACCACGTTGAACAGCGCGTTCTCGCGGGCTTCGAATTCATCCTGCTCTTGCACCAGCACATGAGTATGGCCGTTGCTCTCTTCTACAAATACATAGAAAGCGTCATCCCCGCTCACGATTTCATTGAAGCCCTCAGGAAGGTGTTGATACTCATCTGGTATTGCGTACTCCGGGAACTGAGAAGAAAAGAATCGCGTACTGCTATCGAGCCTGGGAGCAGAACCGGTTTTCATATCTTGTAAGAGGACACCGCTTAACTCGCGCTCCATTTGCATTGAAACCAAGTGCTCTTCAATGAAATGCACGACTCCAACGATGCTCAGCGAAAACAGCCCGCTGACCACCGTGGTCATCAGCAAGAAGGCGATCAGAATGCGTCGCTCGAACGGCTGCTTAGACAGCATCGGTGCTCTCCACCAGGCGATAACCTACGCCATGAATGGTGTGCAGCAGGGCAGTGGGGAAAGGCTTGTCGAGCACCTGGCGCAGTTGGTGGATGTGGCTGCGCAGGCTGTCGCTGTCCGGGCAGTCGTCACCCCACAGGGATTCCTCCAACGCCTCGCGCCGCACCACGGCCGGGCTGCGCTGCATGAGGATGGCCAGCAGCTTTAGGCCCAGTGGGTTGAGCTTGAGCGGCTGACCGGCGCGGCTGACGTGCAAGGTGTCGAGGTCGTAGCTGAGGTCGGCGACCTGCAGTTGGCGTTTGCGACTGCCACAGCAGCGGCGCAGGATCGCCTCGATCCGCGCCACCAACTCGGACAGCGCGAACGGCTTGATCAGGTAGTCGTCGGCACCGGCATTGAGCCCCTGCAGGCGATCGTCCAGGGCATCTCGCGCAGTCAGCATGAGGATCGGCACCTCGCTGCGCCCGTCCTCGCGCAGGCGTTTGCACACCTGGTAGCCGTCGATGCCGGGCAGCATGATGTCCAGCACAATCAGGTCATAGTGGCCGCTGCTGGCCAGGTGTAGGCCGCTCAGTCCGTCTTGCGCGCAGTCGACGGAAAAGCCCTTGAGCTGCAGGTAGTCGAGCACGTTTGCGAGGATGTCTCGGTTGTCTTCGATGACCAGAATGCGCATCGCGGTTTATTCCTGTGCTTGACGTTTTTTTCACACGGCTTTGACGAAGGGCTCACGACGCGGGGAGCAGACTCCGGCTCGTTCATCCTACAAGGATCATACGATGCCACGGCTCCGATACGCGCAACTTCGTTATTTGTCGACCATTCTGCTGGTCTGGCTGGTAGTTTTCTTCCTCACCCGCAGCGTGCTGCTGATCAGCCATCTGGGCGATGCCGGCATCACGCCGGTCAACCTGCTCGGCCTGTATGGAGTCGGGTTGGTCTATGACCTGAGTTTTCTACTTTACGCCGCTGCGCCCATGACGCTTTACCTGCTGCTGTGTCCGGCCTGGCTGTGGCAGCGGCACTGGCACCAGCGGCTGTTGATCGGTGTGGTTGCCGTCAGCATCTTCGTGATGCTGTTCACCGCCGTAGCGGAGTGGCTGTTCTGGGACGAGTTCGGGGTACGCTTCAACTTCATCGCCGTGGATTATCTGGTGTATTCCAAGGAGGTGGTGGACAACATCTTAGAGTCCTACCCGATCTACCCGTTGCTGGCGTTACTGGCTGCCCTGGCGATCGGCCTCACCTTCGCTCTGCGGCGCGTCCTGCTCGATGCGTTGCAGGCACCGCGCTTGCCGTTCAAGCGCGCGGTGCCTGGCGTTATGCTGCTGGCCGTGCTGGTCGGCCTGTGCCTGGTCGTGGTTGGCCAGGACGCACCGCGCGGGTTGGGGGGCAATACTTATCAGCGTGAGTTGGCAAGCAACGGGCCTTACCAGTTCTTTGCTGCCTTTCGTAACAACGAGCTGGATTACCGGCAGTTCTACGCAACCCTTCCGGATCAGGCCGTGGCCAGCTTGCTGCGTGAAGAAGTGGCGGAGTCCAATGCACGCTTCATCGGCAGTGACCCCGAAGACATTCGCCGGGTGATCGACAACCCAGGCAAGCCCAAGCCGCTTAACGTGGTGCTGGTGACCATCGAAAGCCTGAGTGCCAAGTACCTGGGCAGCTTCGGTGACAGTCGCGGGCTGACGCCGAATCTCGACGAGCTGCGCAAGCACAGCCTGGTGTTCACCAATTTCTACGCTACCGGCACCCGCACCGACCGTGGTCTGGAGGCGATCACCCTGTCCATGCCGCCGACGCCGGGGCGTTCCATCGTCAAGCGTATTGGCCGCGAATCGGGTTACGCCAGCCTGGGCCAGCAGTTGAGCGCCAAGGGCTATGACAGCGTATTCATCTACGGTGGGCGTGGTTATTTCGACAACATGAACGCCTTCTTCGGCGGCAATGGCTACCGCATCGTCGACCAGAGCAGCGTCGCCGACACCGACATGAGCTTCCAGAATGCCTGGGGCATGGCCGACGAGGATCTCTATCGCCAGGCGATGAAGGTGGCTGATGCCGATCATGCCAGTGGCAAACGCTTCTTCCTGCAACTGATGACCACCTCCAATCATCGCCCCTACACCTATCCCGATGGCCGTATCGACATCAAATCGGGCGATGGGCGTGAAGGCGCGGTGAAATACACCGACTACGCCATTGGCCAGCTCCTCGCCGAGGCGCGCAGCAAGCCCTGGTTCGACGACACGTTGTTTGTCATCGTCGCCGATCATACCGCTGGCAGTGCAGGTCGTGAGGACCTGCCGGTGGCCAACTACCACATCCCGCTATTCATCTACGCCCCCAGGTACATCGAGCCGGGCGAGTACGCCGAGGTGGCCAGCCAGATTGACGTGGCGCCGACGCTGCTCGGCCTGCTCAACCTGGATTACATCTCTACCTTCTTCGGCCGCAACCTGCTGCGTGCTGAACATGCCCCCAGGCGGGCGTTGCTCGGCAACTACCAGCACCTGGGCCTGTTCGACGGGCAGAACCTGGCGATTCTCAGCCCGCGTCGGGGCATGCGCCGCCATGACGACGCCTTGGGTTTGAGCCATGAGTCGCGCAGCGATGGTTCCGACCCGTTGCTGCGGCGTGATATCGCTTACTACCAGGGCGCCAGTCATGCTTTCAGCAAAGGTCTGATGGCCTGGCATCTAGAAGCCCAATCTAGCCAGCAACTCAGTGAGCGTTAAGGAGTGGAAATGCCGTCTCGTCATTTCGATTTTCGCCTGGCGCTGGGTATTCCGCTGCTCTTGATGGCGTTCATGCTGGTGATCGATCCCAGTCCTGTGGATTTCGCCCTGGCCAATCTGTCCTACCGGTCTGGCGAAGGCTTCATCGGTCGTCACAGCTTCTGGCTGGAAGACATCATGCATGATCGCGCCAAGCAGGCGGTGATCGTGCTGGGTGTGCTGGCTATCGCCGGTTTTACGCTTAGCCTGCTGCCGACTCGCTTGCGCGCCTGGCGTCGTCAGCTCGGCTATCTGGTACTGGCGCTGGGGCTGTCGACGTCGGTGGTCACGCCGCTGAAGACGCTGACCGGCATGCATTGCCCCTGGAGCCTGAGCGAGTTCGGCGGTCAGGAACAATTTACGCCGCTGCTCAGTGAGCGTGCGCCCACAGCAAACCCAGGCCGTTGCTGGCCAGGCGGGCATGCCTCGGCCGGGTTCTCGCTGCTGGCGCTGTTTTTCGTGCTGCGCGACCGTCGGCAACGCGCCGCGCGAATCGCTCTGGTCGTCGCGCTGGGGCTCGGTTCGCTGTTCTCCCTGGGGCGCATGCTGCAGGGCGCGCATTTTCTTTCGCACAACCTGTGGACACTGCTGATCGACTGGATGATCTGCGTGCTGACCTATCGCTGGCTGCTTTACCGCGCGCCGGTGGCGCTGCGTCCGTCTCAAGAGACCGTCTGGGGAGAAACCTGCCGATGAACAGCATCTTACAGGGCCTGCGCCTGGCGCTGGCCGCACTGGTGTTCGCCGGCGCATTGCTGGTGCTGCCGCTGAGCATGGCCTGGGGCGCGGCAACCTCGCCCGTACCCTTACAGGGCGTGCGCCCGGCCAACTGGGCGCAACCCTTGGATACCCGTATCAATCTCTATCGCATGGCGCCCGATCTGTACCGCAGCGCGCTGCCGACGGCGAAGGACTGGCTGCAACTGCAGGCGCTCGGCATTGCCACAGTGATCAATTTCTACCAGCACGGCGATGATCAGTGGCTGGTCGATCCGAGCGTCCAGCAGATTCATCTGCCGCTGCGTACGGACCGTATCGACGACACCGACGTCATCGAGGTGCTGCGCAGCATCCGCCACGCGCAGAGCCATGGCCCGGTGCTGATTCACTGCAAGCATGGACAGAACCGCACCGGGCTGATCGCCGCGATATATCGCGTCATCTATCAGCACTGGAGCAAGGAACAGGCCCTGGCAGAAATGGCCGGCGGAGGCTTCGGTGGCGAGGATCGCATGGGCGACGCCGAACGCTACCTGCGTGACGCCGACATTCTGGCGTTGCGTTCGGCTCTAGCAACTGGTGCCTGCAGCACCAGCCCCTGGGCGCTGTGCGCGCTCAAGGCGCGGCTACTGGGCGTGATCGAAGGAGCATGACGCCATGCGTTTCGCACGCTTGCTGGTCTGTACTCTGGCGCTACTGAACCTGTTCGGTTGTCAAAGCCTGCGCGAGCAGATGCTGGCGGCCAACTATCCGCCGGCCTTCGTCGACGGCTTCGAGGCCGGTTGCAGTAGCGGGCGCTCGGCAGCCGGGCTACTGGGCCAGTTCGATAAGGATGTACCACGCTATATGGACGAGCCGCTCTACAACCAGGGCTGGGATGACGGGTTTCGCCAGTGCGAGGACGTGCAGCGTATTGATGACTGGCAGGCACGCCGGGAGGAGCAGTGGCGCGACGATGAATGGCGGCATCATGTCGACCAGGCGATGGCCAGGGCGCTGCGCCGATAGAATATTTTCCTTTTCCTTATAAAGCGCGCGGACATAAGGCCGATAAGCCGTCAGGGATCAGCGCAATCCTCCCGATCCTTGGCCAGGTATGGCTGAGGATGTCTCGATTTCTGCGCGCAATGGGAGCTTCAAAAATGTCGCTGCGTAATCTTTCAATCGCCCCCCGTGCGGCTCTGGGGTTCGGACTGGTCGCTCTGCTGGTTGTGCTGCTTGGAATATTTTCATTGATGCAGATGGGGGAAATGCGCGAGCGGTCCGACGAGGTCAATGAGAATTGGCTGCCAAGCGTCTTGGCCATTGGCGATGTGTCCAAGAATATCTTGCGGTTGCGCGCCGTTACCTTGCGTTCGATGCTTAATCGCGATTCGGCCCAGGTGCAGGCTAATCTTCGGCTGGTTGAGGACGTGCGCGCATCCCTTGCCAAGAGCCAGGAGGCCTATGAACAACTGATTTCCAGCACCGAGGAGCGCGGCATCTACGACGAGTTCAAGCGCTCCGAGGCGGCATACTTGCAGGAGCAGACTCGAATCGTGGAGTCGCTACGCCAGGGTGATTTCGATGCTGCCATCGAGGTGGCTGGCGGCGTGCTCAACCAGCACGCCGATGCCATGATGCAGGGCCTCGGCAAGTTGATCGAGATGAATCGTGTGAGCGCTGTGGCAGCAGGCGAATCGGCCAGGCAGGTGGCGGAGTCAGCACGTATCTGGGTCATCGCCATGATGATTCTGGCGACTCTGGCTACCATCGTGCTGGCGATGCTGTTGACGCGCAGCATTGTCGCGCCGTTGAGTGAAGCGGTGCGGGTGGCCGAGGTGGTGGCATCTGGCGATCTGACGCAGGTGATTCATGCTGAAGGTAGCGACGAGCCCGCGCGTTTGCTCAGCGCCCTGAAAAGCATGCAGCAGAGTCTGCGCAGCACTATCCAGAGCATCGCTGATTCGTCCAATCAACTGGCGTCGGCATCCGAAGAGCTACATGCGGTGACCGAAGATTCGACTCGCGGCCTGCATCAGCAGAACACCGAGATCGAGCAGGCTGCTACGGCAGTCAACGAGATGACTGCTGCAGTCGAAGAGGTAGCGCGCAATGCCGTAAGCACCTCCGAGGCGTCACGTGAATCCAATGCTACGGCGCTGCAGGGGCGCGAGCAGGTACGCCAGACCGTGAGCTCGATCAGTCAGCTGGCCGATGATGTAAACGGCACTGCGGGTGAGGTCGAGAAGTTGGCCGAGCGGGTTCGTGAGATCAGCAAGGTGCTCGACGTGATCCGCTCCATCGCCGAGCAGACCAACCTGCTGGCACTCAACGCTGCCATCGAGGCGGCGCGGGCCGGTGATGCAGGGCGCGGCTTTGCTGTCGTGGCTGACGAGGTGCGCGCGCTGGCGCATCGCACTCAGCAATCCACCCAGGAGATCGAACAGATGATCGGCGCCATTCAAAGTGGCACCGATCAGGCGGTCGGTTCGATGCAGAGCAGCAACAGTCGCGCCCGTTCCACCCTTGAGGTAGCCCAGGCTGCGGGTACGGCACTGGAGCTGATCACCCAGGCGATTTCCTCGATCAACGAACGCAACCTGGTGATTGCCAGTGCGTCGGAAGAGCAGGCCCAGGTAGCCAGGGAAGTGGACCGCAATCTGGTCAACATTCGCGATCTTTCGCTGCAGAGTTCGGCGGGTGCCAACCAGACCAGCGCGGCCAGTCAGGAGCTGTCGCGCCTGGCGATCGACCTGAACAACCTGGTCGCGCGCTTCAAGGTCTGAGGCACGACCTGCTCCCTCTCCCGTACAAAGCAGCACGAACGAAAACGGCGCCCGAAGGCGCCGTTTTCTTTACCGCGGCAGCTGTTACTTGCCGGCCCAGCGCTTGAGCACCAGGGTGGCATTGGTGCCACCAAAACCGAAGCTGTTGCTCATCACGGTATCGAGCTTGGCGTTCTCGACGGTGGTGAGCTGTATCGGCATATCGGCCACTTCCGGGTCGAGCTCGTCGATGTTCGCCGAAGCGGCGATGAAGTTGCCTTCCATCATCAGCATGCAGTAGATCGCTTCCTGCACGCCGGCAGCGCCGAGGCTATGGCCGGACAGGCTCTTGGTCGAGCTGATGGCCGGGGCCTTGTCGCCGAACACGGCGCGCACACCTTTGATCTCCGCAACGTCGCCAACCGGCGTCGAGGTGCCGTGGGTGTTGAGGTAGTCGATCGGGGTGTCAACGGTGGCCAGCGCCTGCTGCATGCAGCGGATCGCACCTTCACCGCTCGGGGCGACCATGTCGTAACCATCGGAGGTCGCGCCGTAGCCGACGATTTCCGCGTAGATCTTGGCGCCACGGGCCAGAGCGTGTTCCAGCTCCTCGACCACGACCATGCCACCACCGCCGGCGATGACGAAACCGTCACGCTTGGCGTCGTAGGCGCGCGAAGCCTTTTCCGGGGTTTCGTTGTACTGGGTGGAGAGGGCGCCCATGGCGTCGAACAGGCAGCTCTGGCTCCAGTGCTCTTCTTCGCCGCCACCGGCGAAGACCACGTCCTGTTTGCCCAGCTGGATCTGCTCCATGGCCTGGCCGATGCAATGCGCGCTGGTGGCGCAGGCCGAGGAGATGGAGAAGTTGACGCCCTTGATCTTGAACGGAGTCGCCAGGCACGCCGATACGGTGCTGCCCATGGTGCGGGTCACGCGGTATGGGCCGATGCGCTTGACGCCTTTTTCGCGCAGGGTATCGATGGCTTCCATCTGGTTGACGGTGGAAGCGCCACCGGAACCGGCGATCAGGCCGGTGCGCGGATTGGAAATCTGCTCTTCGCTGAGGCCGGAATCCTTGATCGCCTGTTCCATCGACAGATAGGCGTAGGCCGCAGCGTCGCCCATGAAGCGGAACAGTTTGCGGTCGATCAGCTCTTCCAGGTTCAGGTTGACCGAACCGGAGACATGACTACGCAGGCCCATTTCGGCGTAGGAGGGGTTGAAACGGATGCCTGATTTGCCTGCGCGAAGGCTGCCGGCAACGGCTTCTTTGTCATTGCCCAGGCAGGAAACGATGCCCAGACCGGTGATCACTACACGACGCATGTGCAAGTCCTTCAGAAACTGTCGGTGGAGGTGAACAGGCCGACGCGCAGGCCTTCGGCGCTATAAATTTCGCGACCGTCGACGGCTACGGTGCCATCGGCGATGCCGAGGATCAGCGAGCGGCTGATGGTGCGCTTGATGTGAATGTTGTAGGTGACCTTCTTGGCGGTCGGCAGTACCTGACCGAAGAATTTCACTTCGCCGCTACCCAGGGCACGGCCGCGCCCCGGGTTGCCTTGCCAGCCGAGGTAGAAGCCGACCAGCTGCCACATGGCGTCGAGACCGAGGCAGCCCGGCATTACCGGGTCGCCCTCGAAGTGGCAGCCGAAGAACCACAGGTCCGGATTGATATCGAGCTCAGCGACGATTTCGCCCTTGCCGTACTTGCCGCCGGTTTCGCTGATGTGAGCGATGCGATCGATCATCAGCATGTTTGGGGCGGGCAGTTGCGCGTTCCCCGGGCCGAACAGTTCGCCGCGGCTGCAGGCGAGCAGGTCTTCCCGGGTGTAGGCGTTTTGTCTTGTCATGCGAGCTCCTCAATTGTCCCCACGCTTCTAAGGCTGGGCGAATCGTCCTGGCCGACGACGTCTTGATAGGCGTCTGCCGGCAGCCTAGTCATAGACTGTTGCGTTGTGGTGAAAGTCACAGCGCACTGAGTACAGTTGTACTCTGCTGGCATTGGAATGTCACAGGCACAGCAGTTTCCCCTTGTAACGGCAGCTTGTCACGGGCGCCACTCGCCTATGGTCGGGCTGGCAGCCAGCGCAGCAGAATGCGTTGCAAATCCGCTCGTTTGAACGGTTTTGCCAGGTAATCGTTCATTCCCGCCTCCAGACAGGCTTCGCGGTCACCCTGCAGGGCGTTGGCGGTCAGGGCGATGATCGGCACCTGTTGGTATTGCTGGAACTGACGGATCTGCCGCGTTGCCTCGTAGCCGTCCATCAGGGGCAGCCTGCAGTCCATCAGGATAGCGGCGTAATCGTGTCGGCAGCAGTTCTGTACGGCCTGCTGACCATCGCCGACCAGACTGACCTGATAGCCAAGGCTGCGCAACATGGCCTCGATGACCGTCTGGTTGACCGGATTGTCCTCCACCAGCAATACCGCCTGACCGTCGCCGCTGCCCAGGTTCTGGTTGTCACTGCGTTGTGCGGTTTCGTTGCGGGCCAGAAAGGGCAGCGGTATTTCCAGGGTGAACACCGAACCCGCGCCCAGCTGGCTTTCTGCGCGCAGGGTGCCGCCCATGCGTTCGGCCAGGGTGCGCGCGATCGGCAGACCGAGGCCGGTGCCACCGTAGCGGCGGGAAATCGAGGTGTCCGCCTGCTGGAAGGCATCGAACATATGCTCTAGGCGCTCGTCGTCGATGCCGATGCCACTGTCGCGTACGGCGCAGGTGAACCACAGCACCTGGTCATCCAGCTTCTGCCAGCGGGTTTCCACGCGAATCTGGCCTTCTTCGGTGAACTTCAGTGCGTTGCCGATCAGATTGACCAGAATCTGCCGGATGCGCGTGGGGTCGCCGCGCATCTCCATCTGATCCAGGCCTGGCTGGGTTTCCAGTAGCAGTTGCAGACCACGTTGCTGAGCGCTGTGCTGGAATACCTGCACCGAGCCTTGCAACAGCTCCAGCAGGCTGAAGGGGATGGCTTCGAGCTCCAGGGCGCCACGTTCTATCCGCGAGAAATCGAGGATGTCGTTGATCACCTTGAGCAGGTGCTCGGTAGACTCTGTGGCCAATGCGGCGTATTCATTCTGCTCGTCGTTCAGGCTGGTGGTTTCAAGCAGTTGCAGCATGCCCAGCACGCCATTCATGGGCGTGCGCAGTTCGTGGCTCATCATGGCCAGGAAGTCAGACTTGGCCCGGTTGGCCTGCTCGGATTCCTCGCGCGCCTGGATCAATTCGGCAATCGCCTGTTGCTGCTCGCGACCGCTCTGCTCGAGGGCGCAGGCGAGGTTATTGATATGCCGGGCGAGGTCGGTCAGTTCGTCATTGCCGCGCTCGATCAGCGAGGGGCGATAGTCGCCGCTCTGAATGCGTTCCAGGGCTTGGCCCATGGCGCTCATCGGCTGCGCCAGACGCCTGGCCAGGCGTCTGGCGAGGAGAAAGGTCAGCAGTAGCGCCAACAGCGACAGAATACCGGCCTTGAACAGTATCTCTTGCTGGCGCGTATTGAAGGTGTCGTTGGACATGCCCACCACCACCCGGCCCAGGTAGCCGTCGCCGAGTGCCTTGCCCAGAGGTGGCAGCACTTGCGTGTGGGCAGGCTGGCCCTGTAGGCGAATCGGTGCCTGGAACACCTCGACCTGCGGCGTGCTGTGACCTTGTTCCTTGGGGCGTTCGACATACACCAGAATGTTGTCGTCGCGGTCGCGTACTTCGGCGAAACGCACGTCGGGGGTGCTGAGGGTGGCGCGCAGCAGGCTTTCCAGGGTACTGAGGTTGTCGTTGAGCACACCATATTCGGTGGCTGGCGCCAGTTGATTGGCAATCAACTGGCCGATATGACCCTGCTCCAGGCGCAGGTCCTGCAGGCGGGTGAAGGTGAGAAAACCGGTCAGCAGCAGGGTCAGCAGCAGGGCAGGGCCGACACTGATCAACTGGGTGCGGGTGTGAATGTTCCAGCCGCGACGCTTGTTCATGGCTCTATCGTCCCTGGAAAGCGGCGCTGCTGCCTGACGATAGGCGCAGGGCGGGGGCAAGGGGCAGCCTGTGGGCACGAATCGTCCTTGGCAATTATGGTCAATCCGGCATGTTAACTGACCCGACGCGCTTTGCCAGCGTCAGGCGTCTGCACTCTGCGGTAATTCTCGTTTGCCCCTCTCTGCCGGTGGTCTGCACTGAACTTTTGCCCTGGCCGGGTACTCTCGGCTCCGTATAATGCCTACAGACCGCCATCACGCATGGCCTCATTCGGAAGACCTATGACACAGCTCCAACCCATTGCCGTACTCGGCGGCGGCAGCTTTGGTACCGCCCTGGCCAATCTGCTGGCGGAGAACGGCCAGCGCGTCCTGCAGTGGATGCGTGACCCCGAGCAGGCCGAGCAGATGCGTCAGAGCGGCGAGAACCCGCGCTATCTGAAGGGCGTCAAGCTGCATGGCGGTATCGAGCCGACCAGCGACCTGAGCGGCGTGCTGCAGCAGGCCGAGCTGGTGCTGGTCGCGTTGCCTTCCAGCGCCCTGCGCGATGCCCTGCAACCGGTGGCGGCGCAGTTGGCGGGCAAGATGCTGATCAGCACCACCAAGGGCATCGAAGCCAAGACCTTCAAGCTGATGAGCCAGATTCTCGAAGAGATCGCCCCCGATGCGCGTATCGGCGTGCTGTCCGGGCCGAATCTGGCCAAGGAAGTGGCGGATCACGCGCTGACCGCCACGGTGATCGCCAGTGAAGATGAAGAACTGTGCCTGCGCGTGCAGCAGGCTCTGCACGGCAGGACCTTCCGCGTCTACGCCAGTGCCGACCGTTTCGGCGTCGAGCTCGGCGGCGCGTTGAAGAATGTCTACGCCATCATGTCCGGTATGGCGGCGGCGCTGGGCATGGGCGAGAACACCAAAAGCATGCTGATCACCCGTGCTCTGGCGGAAATGACCCGTTTTGCGGTCAAGCTCGGCGCCAACCCGATGACCTTCCTCGGTCTCGCAGGTGTCGGCGACCTGATCGTCACCTGTTCGTCACCAAAGAGCCGCAACTATCAGGTCGGCTTCGCCCTGGGCGAAGGCCTCAGCCTGGAAGACGCGGTGCAGCGCCTTGGCGAAGTCGCCGAAGGGGTCAATACGCTCAAGGTGCTCAAGGCCCGTGCCGAAGAACTGGACGTGTACATGCCGCTGGTCGCTGGCCTGCATGCCATCCTCTTCGAGGGGCGTACGCTGGCCCAGGTCATCGAGTTGCTGATGCTTGGCGAGCCCAAGACCGATGTCGATTTCATCCCCACTGCGGGTTTCTGAACCCGGCAGCCAATCAAGGAGAGTGAGTCATGAGCGATGAAAAGCAGGAGTTGGAGCGCGAGTCGATTCTGCTGCGCATTCTGTGGATGGTGATTTTCGTCATCGTCTGGCAACTGGCCGAGCTGCTGCTCGGCGCCGTGGTGCTGCTGCAACTGGGTTACCGCCTGTTCTACGGCGCGCCGAACGCCAGCCTGCTGGGCTTTGGCGACAGCCTCAGCCAGTACCTGGCGCAGATTGGTCGTTTCGGCACCTTCAATACCGATGAAAAACCCTGGCCTTTCGCCGATTGGCCGACGCCCCGTGCGCCTGAAGGCGAAACCGCGCACAGCATCCCGCCGGCGCCGCACCCTGTGCGCGACGAGGAGCCCAAACTGTGAGGCTATGGCTGCTGCGCCATGGTGAGGCCGAGCCGCAGGCTGCCAGTGATGCTGCCCGCGAGCTGACCGCCCATGGTCGCAAGGAAGTGCAGCAGGCCGCCGCTCAGCTCGCCGGTCGGCCCCTGACCGCCATCGTCGCCAGCCCCTACGTGCGTGCCCAACAGACGGCCGAGCTGGTACGCAGCGAGCTGGGGTTCACCGGCAAGATAAACACCGTGGCCTGGCTGACGCCGGACAGTGATCCGCGTGATGCCCTGAAGTATCTCGATGAGCGTGAGCATGCAGAGGTGCTGCTGGTCAGCCATCAACCGCTGATCGGCGCGCTGGGTGGTCTGCTGGTGCACGGTCATCGGCAGGAACCGCTGCCCATGCGTACCGCCAGTCTGGCTGAGCTGGAAGGCGATATCCCGGCCGCGGGGCTGATGGAGCTGCTGGCGCTGATCCACCCTCGCTGATTTATCACGCCGTGGCGCTCTGGCGGCGTCAATGGCGTCCCGCCCGATGTAGCGCCGGCATATGCACATGTGTCCAGGCGAGAAACATTTCTTAACTTGCGCCTCTTTTGTCTGCATGGAATATTCAACCAAGCAAGTGCTTGGTTGATTCCTACAAAAACAACAAAGGAGGAAGCCCTGTGGCTGATGCAATCCGTTTGCCGCTCGAGCTGTTTTACGAACGTGAAGCAAGGCACCCGAACAAACGCTACATGGTGCAACCTTTGGGGGGCGGCCAGCTGCTGGAGCTGAGCTGGGCCGATGTGGGCGAACAGGCTCGTCGTGCAGCCAGTTGGTTGCGTAGCCGCGAGCTGCCACAGGGCAGCCGCATCGCCATCATCTCCAAGAACTGCGCGCACTGGATCGTTGCCGATCTGGCGATCTGGATGGCGGGCCACGTATCGGTACCGCTGTATCCCAACCTCACCGCCGACTCCATGCACCAGGTGCTGGAGCATTCCGAAGCAGCCCTGGCCTTCGTCGGCAAGCTCGATGACTGGGCTTCGATGGCCCCGGGCCTGCCGCAGGGGCTGCCGACCGTGAGCCTGCCGCTGCATCCGCAGGGCAGCTTCGATTACAGCTGGGATGACCTGCAGCGCAGCGCGCCGATTCAGGACGACCCCAAGCCCGCAGCCAACCAACTGGCCACCATCATCTACACCTCCGGCACCACCGGCACGCCCAAGGGCGTGATGCACAACTTCTCCAATTTCGGTTTCGCCGCCAGCAACGCCATCAAGCTGTTCGGCGTGGGTGAGGATGATCGACTGATCTCCTACCTGCCGCTGTGCCACGTAGCCGAGCGCATGTTCGTCGAACTGGCTTCGCTCTATGCCGGGCAGACGATCTTCTTTGCCGAAAGCCTGGATACCTTCCTCGAGGACCTCAAGCGCGCGCGGCCTACGGTGATGTTCGGTGTGCCGCGCATCTGGACCAAGTTCCAGATGGGCGTATACAGCAAGATGCCGGCACAAAAGCTCGACCGCCTGCTGCGGCTGCCGATCATCGGCCGCTTCATCGGTCGCAAGGTACTCGCAGGCCTCGGTCTGGACGCCATTCGCTATGCGCTGTCCGGCGCCGCGCCGGTGCCTGAAACACTGCTCAACTGGTATCGCCGCCTGGGTATGGAGATCCAGGAGGTCTATGGCATGACCGAGAACTGTGGTTATTCCCACGTCTGTCTGCCGGGCAAGTTCAAGCAGGGCTGGATCGGCCAGAACAACCCGGGCGTCGAGGTACGCATCGGCGAGGATGGCGAAGTCCTGGTACGCAGTGGCGCGACCATGCAGGGTTACTACAAGGACCCGATCAAGACCGCCGAGACGCTGACTGACGATGGTTTCCTGCGTACCGGCGACAAGGGCGAGCAGGACGCCGAAGGCAACCTGCGTCTCACCGGCCGCATCAAGGAAATCTTCAAGACCAGCAAAGGCAAGTACGTGGCGCCGGCGCCAATCGAAAACCGCATCGGTGAGCACTCGCGTATCGAGCAGGTCTGCGTGGTCGGTGACGGCCTGCCGCAACCCATAGCCCTTTGCGTGCTGTCCGATGTGGGGCGCCAGGAGGCGGCCAACGACAGCCGCGATGAACTGGAAAACAGCCTCAAGGCCTTGCTCGCCGAGGTCAATGGCCGTCTTGATCATCATGAGCGGTTGCAAGGCCTGGTGTTGGTCAAGGAGGTCTGGGCAGTGGAGAACGGTTTCCTGACGCCGACCCTGAAAATCAAACGCGCGGTGATCGAGGGCACCTACGGCGAGCGCTTCGCCGAGTGGCAGCAGCGCAGCGAAGCCGTGCTCTGGCACGATTGAGCCTGAATGGGCCGGGCTGACCGGCCCTGTCTTCAACGCACAAGGAACGCTCCCATGGGATTGTGGCAACGAACGCCTGATCTCGATGCACTCAACACGACCCTGAAAAACAGCATTGGCGAGGTACTGGACATTCGTTTCGAAGCCTTCGACGACGAGTCGCTCAGCGCCAGCATGGTGATCGACTCGCGTACCCATCAGCCCTACGGCTTACTGCACGGTGGCGCCTCGGTGGTGCTGGCGGAAACCCTCGGCTCCACCGCCAGCTACCTGTGCATCGACAGCAGCCGTTTCTACTGCGTCGGTCTGGAGGTCAATGCCAACCATCTGCGCGGTTTGCGCAGCGGGCGTGTGCATGCAGTGGCGCGGCCGGTGCATCTGGGTCGTACCACTCATGTCTGGGACATTCGCCTCAGCGGTGATGACGGCAAGGTCAGCTGCATCTCGCGGCTGACCATGGCCATTGTTGCCCTGGGTGATCAGCCCCCGAAACTTTAAGTTTCTGCCTGCAATTTCATCCAAGATTTGCCCGGTCCGTGGCGCTACAGTACGCGCCATGGACCAGATCACTCATATTCAAAGCAGCTTGCCCGGCGTTCGCCTGATCGATGCCGAGTACCGTCGCTTCGCCTTTCCCCGGCACTTTCACCTGGAATATCACGTAGGCCTGCTGATACAGGGACAGCATCGCTACGCCTATGGCGGTGAGCGCCGACATGTCGGGGCGGGGGACGTGCTGCTGATGGCGCCGGAAGGGATTCATGACGGTGCCTGCCTGGATGGTCAGAGCTACCGCATCCGGGTGATGGCGTTCGATCCCTCCTGGTTGGATGAGGCCAGTCGGACCCTGAGTGAGGGTCGTCAGGGTGCGCCACGCTTGACCACCAGCAGCTTGCGTCATCCTCTGCTGTCGCAGCACCTGCAACGCTTTCATGCGGCGATGCTGGGCGGCTCGAGACTGGCCCAGGAAGAGGCGCTCTGGCAGGCGCTGGCCCACTTGCTGGAGATGGGTTCGACCTTGCGTGTCAGCGAGCCACATCGCGTCTTCGATCAGCAGACCTGGCAGCGTCTGCGCGATTGGCTGGAGAGCCGCCTGGACGATCCGCCCACGCTGGAGGAAATCGCTGCTTTCTGTGCCATGAGTCCCTGGCAGGCATTGCGGCGTTTCCGCCAGCACACCGGCTTGCCGCCGCATCAGTGGCTGACGCAGCTGCGTCTGCAGCGGGCGTTGCCGCTGCTGTTGGCAGGTGAGCCTCTGAGCGAGATTGCCTTACGGCTGGGCTTCTACGATCAGGCGCATTTCTCGCGGCTGTTTCGCCGCACTTACGGTCTGCCACCGGCGCGCTTGCGTCAGGGCTGATTCAGCCGGCTGTCTCACCCTTTTCATTTCCTGGAGATCACCATGCAGGAGACGTCCGTCTTGCTGTCGCTGGCTGCCGTGTTCGCGGTGGCCCTTATCAGCCCCGGCCCCGATGTGGCACTGGTGGTGCGTACCGCGCTGCATCAGGGCCAGCGTGCGGGCCTTCTTAGCGCGTTGGGCCTGGCCTGCGGCATTCTTCTGCACGGCACCCTGGTGCTCAGCGGCGTGGCTCTGCTGCTCAGTCGTACCGAATGGTTGTTCGATCTGGTGCAGATCGGCGGCGCACTCTATCTGGGCTGGCTGGGGATCGGCGCGGTGCGTGCCTGGTGGCGCGGCAGTGCTGGCCCGAGGCGCTTGGATGGCGAGCTGACGCCTTCGCTGTTCGGCCCCTGGTTGCGTGGCGTGCTCACCAACCTGGGCAATCCCAAGGCGCTGGTGTTCTTTCTGGCACTGCTCAGCAGTCTGGTACCCGCCGATATGTCGCTGCCCGGCAAGATAGCCTGTGCGGCGCTGCTGTTCGGCCTGAGCCTGTTCTGGTTCAGCCTGCTGGGGCTGATCCTGAGCCGCCCACTGATGCGTCAGCGGCTGATGCAGGTGGCGCCGACCATCGACGTCGTCTGCGGCCTGGTATTTTTGCTGGTAGCGGCCAGTATCGTCGGGCGCCTGTTGCTATAGCGGTGACCATTGCGCCGCCATCAATGGCCGTTACGGTCATTGCCGCGCGTCGGCGGCTGCCGGAGAATCCGGACATATTTGCTTTCTTGAGTCTGATGCATGCCGCAGTCGATATTCTTCGCTCATGCCAACGGTTTTCCGTCGGCCACCTACGGCAAGCTGTTTGCCGCGCTGGCACCGGATTTTCAGGTGCAACATCTGGAGCAGCACGGCCACGACCCGCGTTTTCCGGTCAATGACAACTGGTCGAATCTGGTCGATGAGCTGATCCATCACCTCGAGGGCGGCGATGAACCGGTCTGGGGCGTCGGCCATTCGCTCGGCGGCGTGCTGCACTATCACGCCGCCTTGCTTCGCCCTGAGCTGTACCGCGGCGTGGTGATGCTCGACTCGCCAGTGTTGACCCTGGCCGATCGAATGGTGATTCGCGCCGCCAAACGCTTTGGTTTCATCGACCGCATCACGCCCGCCGGCCGCACCCTAGGGCGGCGTGAAGCCTTTGCCGATCTGGTCGAGGCGCGAGACTACTTTGCCGGCAAGAGCCTGTTTCGGCGTTTCGATCCCGAGTGCCTGGACGCCTATGTCAGTCACGGCCTGCAACTGGGCGAGCAGGGGCTGCGTCTGAAATTCGATCCGGCCACCGAGATCAGCATCTACCGCAGCGTGCCACACACCTCACCAGGGCTACCACAGCAGTTGGCGGTACCGCTGGCAATGGTGCGCGGCCGCCACAGTCGGGTGGTGCTGCCGCATCATGCGCGCCTGCTGCGGCGCATGCCGCGCGCGGAATATCACAACCTGCCTGGCGGTCATATGTTCCCTTTGGAGCGCCCACAGGCTACCGCCGACCTGCTGCGTCAGCTGTTCACCCGCTGGACCGGTAGCCAGGAGCAACATGCATGAGCATGGATTTCGAGGAGGTTCGTCTGAGCCTGCCGCATATCGAGTTGGCGGCTCATCTCTATGGCCCCGAGGATGGCTTGCCGGTTCTGGCGCTGCACGGCTGGCTGGATAATGCGGCGAGCTTCGCGCGGCTGGCGCCGAAACTCGAGGGGTTGCGTGTCGTCGCCTTGGACTTTGCCGGTCATGGTCATTCCGAGCATCGCTCGGCTGGCGCCGGTTACGCGCTCTGGGATTATGCCTATGACGTGCTGCAGGTCGCCGAGCAGTTTGGCTGGGAGCGGTTTTCCATCCTCGGTCATTCCATGGGGGCGATCACTGCGGTGTTGCTGGCGGGGGCGATGCCGGAGCGGATCGCGCGCCTGGCCCTGATCGACGGCCTGGTGCCTTTTACCGGTGAGGCCGAGCAGGCGCCGCAGAAGCTGGGTGAAGCATTGCGCGCCAGGCAGGTACTGAATGACAAGCGCAAACCGGTGTACGCCGAAATGGCGCGCGCTGTCGAGGCGCGTATGAAGGGCGTCGGCGCGGTCAGCCGTGAGGCGGCCGAATTGCTGGCGCAGCGTGGCCTGATGCCGGTGCCGGGCGGCTACACCTGGCGCACCGACAGTCGCCTGACCTTGCCGTCGCCGCTGCGCCTGAGCTGGGCGCATGCCCAGGCGTTCGTTCGTGCGCTGCAATGCCCGGTCAGTCTGGTGTTGGCGGAGCAGGGCATGATGGGGGCGCAGTCTGCCGTACGGACCTTGCTGCAGGAACTGCCGTTCGAGGTACACCGTCTGCCCGGCGGGCATCACCTGCATCTGGATGATGAAACCGGCGCTCAGCTCGTAGCGGATTGTTTCAATCCATTCCTGCGCTTGCCTTGACTTGCCTGCGGCCCTGGGGAAAGGTGTGGCGGTCTGCCATGGAGGATCGCATGATCGACCCGTTAGAAGTCGCCACTCGCTGTTTAGCAAGCTCACCCGTCGTGTTTCTTCAATGGACTGCCACCTCATGAAGGGGTGTGTGCAGTTTCTTTCTGCGGTGCTTGCCACGGTCTGCAGCGGTGTCGCACTGGCGGCTGATCTACCTGGCAGTCGCGACCTCGAGGTATTGCCACGTTTTCCTGCCAGTCACATCGTCGCGTTCAAGGAAGCGGCCGATGTCGAGCGTATCTACCCGCAAGGCTCCATTCGCCGCATCAGCGGGCGGTTGCGTTATGAGCGGGAGATTCTGGTGCAGGGCCAGCACAGCGCGGTGACCTATGAACTGCCGCGCACCCACAGTGCCGATCAGGTATTCACTGCGGCGCGGGAGACATTGCTGGAGCAGGGCGCCGAACTGCTCTATTGGTGCCAGGGCCGTGAGTGTGGCGCGAGCAGCCTGTGGGCCAACTCGGTATTCGGCAATGCCACGCTGTATGGCTCCGACGACCAGCAGGCCTATGCGCTGTTGCGCCTGGCCGAGCCGAATCACGAAAGTCTGCTGGCGCTATACAGCATCACCCGTGGTAATCGCCGCGCTTACCTGCATGCCGAGCAACTGGACGCCGAAGCCCCTCTGGGCGTATTGCTGCCGACGCCAGCGACCTTGCTGCGTCAGTTGCGCAGCGATGGGCAACTGAAACTGCCCGACGAAGCCAGGGCCGACAGCGCCTGGGTGGAAGTGCTGGCGCGCAGCCTGAACCTCGACAGCACCTTGCGCGTCAGCCTCGCCGGCAGCCACGCCGAGGCCTGGCGCGAGGCGTTGATCGACCAGCGCGTGCGCGAAGCGCGCCTGGAGTTGGGTGAGAGCTCGGATGAAACACTGAGTGTGCGTTTGTTGCGTTAAGCTAGCATTCGCAATCGCCTGTCGCAGAGCGCCCGTAAGGGCGCTTTGTCGTTTCGTCGAAGGGAGTTTCGCTTGATGGCCACTAATGATCGTCTGCTGGTGCAGATTCTTCTGCTCGGCCTGCTGGCTGCCAGCCTCTGGGTACTGGCGCCATTCTGGTCGGCGCTGTTCTGGGCCGCCGTGCTGGCCTTTGCCAGTTGGCCGCTGATGCGCCTGCTGACGCAATTGCTCAATGGGCGCCTGTCCCTGGCGGCGGGCATCCTGACTGGGGTCTGGGTGGTCATGGTCGCGGTGCCGCTGGTCTGGCTGGGCTTCAACCTGGCCGACCACATCAAGGATGCCAACGTCCTGGTCAAGGACCTGCAGGTCGAAGGCCTGCCGCCACCGCCGAGCTGGCTGGCCAGCATTCCGCTGGTCGGTGATCGCCTGGTGGAACTATGGCGCACCATCGACCAGCAGGGCGCTGCCTTCTTCGACACGCTGCGGCCCTATCTGGGCCAGGTCGGTAACTGGCTGGTGGCGCGCAGCGCAAAGATCGGTGCGGGTATGGTCGAACTGGCCCTGAGCCTGGTGCTGGTGTTCTTCTTCTACCGTGATGGCCCGCGCCTGGCGGTGTTCGTGCATAGCCTGCTGGAGCGGCTGATCGGCGAGCGTGCCGATCATTATCTGGAGCTGGTTGCCGGTACCGTGCAGCGTGTGGTCAACGGCGTGATCGGCACCGCCGCAGCGCAGGCCGTGCTGGCCTACATCGGTTTCGTCATCGCCGGGGTGCCGGGGGCGCTGGTGCTGGGCCTGCTGACCTTCGCTTTCAGCTTCATCATGATCCCGCCGCTGATCTGGGGCCCCGCCGTGGCCTGGCTGGTGTGGCAGGGGGAGATCGGCATGGCGATCTTCCTGGGTATCTGGGGCTTCTTCATCATCAGCGGGGTGGACAACATCCTCAAGCCCTACCTGATAAGTCGTGGCGGCAACCTGCCGCTGGTGGTGGTGCTGCTCGGCGTGTTCGGCGGCATCCTGGCGTTCGGTTTCATGGGTCTATTCCTTGGCCCGACGCTGCTCGCGGTGGCCTACAGCCTGCTCAGCGATTGGGTGACGGAGAAGGCGCCGGACAACCAGGCAGCCCTCGACCAGCTGCCGCCGGACAAACAGGCATGAGACGTATCAACCGTTGAAACTAAGAATTTCTATCAAGAGACCAATGGCGGGCGTACCGCGTTGTTGACGGGGGGAGGCTGACCTAGGCTGAAGCATGGGCGTCAAGAAAGAGGCACTTATGCGCAGTCTGTCGATTTCTCTCATTGTTTTCGCCGGTTTATTGGCGGTTGTGTGGTGGTGGCAGCGACCCCAACCGATGCCCGTGCAACTGATCGCGGTGGAGCGCGGCCCGGTGGAAACCCTGGTCGCCAATACCCGCGCAGGCACCCTGAAATCCTGTCGCCGCTCGCGACTGTCGTTCAATGTCGGCGGCCAGGTCAGCGAGCTGCTGGTCGACGAGGGTCAGCAGGTCGAACTCGGCCAGGTGCTCATGCGCCTGCGCCAGGACGACCGCCTGGCGCGGGTCGAGGAGGCCAGTGCGCGTCTTGAGGTACGCCGTAGCGAGCGCGAGCAGCTGTGCCGCAAGGCCGAGTTGTATCAGCGCGATCACCGCCGCTTGCAACACCTGGGTGAACGCAAGCTGACCTCGCTCGAGCGCCTCGACCAGGCCGAGACCAAGGCGCGCCTGGCGCAACTGGCCTGCACCGCGCAGCAGGTGCAGATCCGCGAGGCCGAGGCCAACTTGACGCTGCAGCGCTCGCTGCTCGACCAGGCCGTGCTGCGCGCGCCCTTCGCCGGAGTGGTAGCGCAGATCAACGGCGAGCTGGGCGAATTCGTCACCCCTTCGCCGCCGGGCATCCCGACCCCGCCGGCGGTGGACCTGATCGACGACAGCTGCCTCTACGTCGATGCGCCGATCGACGAGGTGGACGCCGGCCGGGTGCGTATCGGCATGCCGGTGCGGATCAGCCTGGACGCCTTTCGCGGCCGTCACTTCCACGGCCAGGTCAGCCGCATCGCGCCCTTCGTGCGTGAGCTGGAGAAACAGGCACGCACCGTCGATGTCGAGGTGCGCTTCGCCCAGTTGCCGGTGGACGTGATCCTGCTGGCCGGCTATAGCGCCGACGTGGAAATCCTCCTGGAGCAGAGCGCCGGCAGCCTGCGTATCCCCACCGAGACCCTGCTGGAGGGGCGCCGGGTGCTGCGCTACGACCCGGCCACCGGCGTGTTGCGCGAGGTGGAACTGAACACCGGGTTGGCCAACTGGCGCTGGACCGAGGTGCTCGACGGCCTGCACGAGGGCGAGCGGATTCTCGCCAGCCTCGACCAGGAGGGACTCAAGGACGGTATCGCGGTGATCTCGCGCGGCGCGGAAACGCAGTGATGATCCGTCTGCAGGGGGTGACGCGCGGTTTCGCCAGTGGCGAGCAGCGGGTTGTCGGCCTGGCGGCGCTGGACCTGCAGATCGCCGCCGGCGACTACCTGGCGGTGGTCGGTCCCTCCGGCTCGGGCAAGTCGACCCTGCTCAATATCCTCGGCCTGCTCGACGTGCCGGATGACGGCGAATACTGGCTGGGCGGCGAGGCTACCGCGGCGCTCGACGAACGCCGCCGCGCCGAGCTGCGCAGCCGCCACATAGGTTTCGTGTTCCAGGCCTACCACCTGATCCCGCGCCTGAACGTGCTGGAAAACATCGAGCTGCCGATGCTCCTGGCCGGCATCGACCCCGCCGAGCGCCGCCGCCGCAGCCGCGAGCTGGCCGAGCGCCTCGGCCTCGGCCAGCGCCTGGGTCATCGCCCGGCCGAGCTGTCCGGCGGTCAGCGCCAGCGGGTGGCCATCGCCCGCGCCATGGTCATGCGCCCGGCACTGCTGCTGGCCGACGAGCCCACCGGCAACCTCGACAGCCAGGCCGGCGGCGAGGTGTTCGCCCTGCTCGAAGCGCTCAACGCCGAGGGCCAGACCCTGGTGGTGGTGACCCACGACCTGCAGCATGCGGCGCGCGCGCGGCGCCAGCTGTGGCTGCACGACGGCCAGGCGCGGCTACCGCAACTGCGGGTGGCCTGATGCGCGCCGCCGACCTCTGTGTCCTGTGGCTAGGCGGGCTGCGCGGGCACTGTTCGCGCAGCGCCATGTTGCTGCTGGCCATCGCCATCGGCGTGTTCGCCGTGGTGTTGCTCAGCGGCCTGGGCGAGGGCGCCCGGCGCTTCGTCATCGGCGAGTTCGACCAGCTCGGCCGCCATCTGCTGATCGTGGTGCCGGGGCGCAACCAGACCACCGGCGGCATGCCGCCGGTCACCGGCCTGGCGCCGCGCGAGCTGACTCTCGGCGATGCCCTGGCCATCGCTCGCCTGCCGCAGGTGCGCCGGGTGGCGCCGCAGCAGTCGGGGCGTGCCCAGGTGCGCGCTGGCAATCGTCACCGCGAGACGCTGATCGTCGGCACCGACCACCACTTCTTCGCCATGCGCGGCCTGCAGCTGGCCCAGGGCCAGGCGCTGCCGGCACTGGCCGCTGGCCAGGGCGAGGCGGTTGGCGTGATCGGCGCACGGCTGCGCCGCGAGCTGTTCGGCGACGGGCCGGCGCTGGGCCAGTGGCTGCGCGCCGGCGACCGGCGGCTGCGGGTGGTCGGCGTGCTGGCCGAGCGCGGCGAGTCGCTGGGCATGGATTTCTCCGACAGCCTATTGATACCCCTGGCCAACGCCCAGGCGCTGTTCGACCGCGAGGGCCTGCTGCGCATCTTCGTCGAGCTGCGCGGCGCCAGTTACCTCGCCAGCGCGCAGCGGGAGATTCGTGCCAGCCTGAGCCGACGTCACCAGGGCAAGGAGGATTTCACCCTGGTCGGCCAAGACGCCCTGCGCGGGGCCTTCGAGCAGATTCTCGCGCGCCTGACCCAGGCGCTCGGCGGCATCGCCTCGATCAGCCTGCTGGTGGCCGGCATCCTGGTGATGAACGTGACCTGGATTTCGGTCAACCAGCGCACCGCCGAGATCGGCCTGCTCAAGGCCCTCGGCGCCAGCGCCGGACAGGTGCGTCTGGTGTTTCTCGGCGAGGCGCTGTTGCTGGCCCTGGCCGGCGCGCTGGCTGGCCTGTTGCTGGCCGAGCTGCTGCTATGGGGCGCGCGCCTGGCCACCGCGCTGCCGCTGCATGCGCCCAGGTGGGCGCGGCTGGTCAGCCTGGGCCTGGCGCTGGCCTGCGCCGCGCTGTTCGCCTGGCTGCCGGCCAACCGAGCCGCGAGCATGGCGCCGGTGCAGGCGTTGCACAGCGCGGCGGGGGGCGGCTGATGCACCTGCGCGACGGTCTGCGCCTGAGCGGCTCGGCGCTGCTCAGCCGGCCCCTGCGCAGCCTGCTGACCCTGCTCGGGGTGGCCATCGGCATCGCCGCCATGGCCCTGCTCACCGCCATTGGCGACGGCCTGCGCGGCTACGTGCAGGACAACTTCGCCCAGTTCGGCACGCGCAACCTGACCATCCGCCCGGGCATGACCCGCACCGGTGGCCTTGGCGGCGTGCTCAGCAACGTGCGCCCGCTGACTATCGCTGACGCCGATGCGTTGCGCCGCCTGGCCCACGTCGAGGCGGTGGTGCCGATCATCCAAGGCAACGGCGACATCCAGTTCGCCGGCCTGACCCGTTACACCGGGGTGCTCGGCTGCGGCCACCAGATGGCCACGGCCTGGCGTCTGCCGCTGGCCCTCGGCCAGTTCCTCCCCGAGCCGCGCGGCGGCCGCTCGCCGCCCTACGTGGTGCTCGGCCACACCCTGCGCCAGGAGCTGTTCGGTACGGCCAACCCGCTGGGGCAGACGGTGCGGGTCGGCGGCACGCGCTTTCGGGTGATTGGGGTGATGGCGCGCCAGGGCCAGTTGCTTGGCTTCGATATCGACGACATCGCCTACGTGCCGGTGGACTGGGCCGAAAGCCTGTTCAATCGCGACGGCCTGGCCAAGATCAATCTGGTGTTCAACGCCGGCAGCGGCGCGGCGCAGATGAGCGAGCGGGTGCGCCAGCTGCTGATCGAGCGTCACGGCGAGGAGGATTTCAACCTGACCACCCAGGACGACATGCTGCGCAGCCTGGACCGCATCCTCGCCATGTTCAGCGTCGCGGTGGCGGCGCTGGGCGGCATCTCGCTGCTGGTGGGGGCGGTGGGCATCCTCACCATCATGACCACCGCAGTGGCCGAGCGCGCGGCGGAAATCGGCCTGTTGCGCGCGGTCGGCGCCACCTCGCGGCAGGTGCTGGCGCTGTTTCTCGGCGAGGCGCTGCTGCTGTCGCTGCTCGGCGGGCTGGCCGGGTTGTTACTGATGGGGGCGCTGCTCGGCGCGCTGCAACTGGCGCTACCGGGGTTGCCGCTTGCCGTGCAGCCGGGCGTCCTGCTGCTGGCGCTGCTGCTGGCGGCGCTGGTCGGGGTGCTCTCCGGAATCGCCCCGGCGCGGCGGGCGGCGCGCCTGCAGCCGGTCGAGGCGCTGCACAGCGGCTGATCAGCCGCGCTCGCTTTCGTACTTGTCGAGGGTGTCGCGAGCGATCTGCCGACCCAGCATGATCAGCTCCGGTGCCTTGTAGAACTCGAAGAAGCGGCAAACGCGTTTGGGCACGTTGATCAGGATGTCCGGCGGGTAGCCAGCGATCTTGTACTGCGCCAATGAGGTCTGCATCACTTCGAAGCTCTGGTTGACCAACTCCAGTAGCGACGCCGGCCCGCTGAATTCGGCTACCCGTGAACCGCTGGCAGACTTCGGCGCGGGTTCATCATCCTCTTTGCGGCTGGGCGCCGCGGCCGGGCCGATGTCATCGGCGAGCCGTTGTTCCTCGGCGAGCAGCAGGCTTTCGTCCTCGCTCTTGCGGCGAAAACTGGGCAGACGCGAGCCGAGTGACGTCATCATCTGGTCGATGCGCCCCTTGAGGGCTGCGGGGCGCTCGATTACCGGCAACTGATAGTGATTCTGGTTGGTGGCATTGAGGTTGACCGCGATGATCAGGTCGCAGTGGCTGGAAACCACCGGCACGATCGGCAGCGGATTGAGCAGGCCGCCGTCGACCAGCATGCGCTTGCCCTGGATGACCGGTGTGAACAGGCTGGGAATCGCCGCCGAGGCGCGCATCGCCTGGTGCAGACAGCCTTCCTGGAACCAGATTTCCTGCTGGTTGGTCAAGTCGGTGGCGACGGCGGTGAAGGGAATGGCGAGGTTTTCGATGTCCACCTCGCCAACGATTTCCTGAATGCGCCCGAACACCCGCTCGCCACGGATGGCGCCGAGGCGGAAGCTGACGTCGAGCAGCCGCAAAACGTCGAGATAATCCAGACTTTCCGTCCATTCTCGGTATTCGCGCAGCTTGCCTGCGGCGAAGATGCCGCCGACCACCGCGCCCATCGAGCAGCCGGCGATGCAGCCGATTTCGTAACCGCGCTCCTGCAATTCCTCGATCACACCGATGTGCGCATAGCCACGCGCACCTCCCGAGCCCAGCACAAGCGCCACTTTCTTGCTCATTAACGGATTCCCCCAGTGAAGTTTCGACCTTACTCGCGCTAGAGAGCTGAGCCAAGGCAGTCTTTGCTAGAATCCGCCGCCAGTTATCGCGGTGAGAGAAAACCATGAGCGAACCTATCCGTTTGACCCAGTACAGCCATGGCGCCGGCTGCGGCTGCAAGATTTCGCCGAAGGTGCTTGAGGTGATTCTCGCCGGCAGCGGCGCGCAGAATCTCGATCCCAGGCTCTGGGTGGGCAATGCCTCGCGCGATGACGCGGCGGTATACGCCATCGACGAAGAGCGTGGTGTGGTCTCCACCACCGACTTCTTCATGCCGATTGTCGACGACCCCTACGATTTCGGCCGTATCGCCGCGACCAATGCGATCAGCGACATTTACGCCATGGGCGGTGATCCGCTGATGGCCATCGCCATCCTTGGCTGGCCGGTCAACGTACTGGCGCCGGAAGTCGCCCGAGAGGTGATTCGCGGCGGACGTGCAGTGTGCGATGAAGCCGGTATCCCGCTGGCGGGCGGTCACTCGATCGATGCGCCGGAGCCGATTTTCGGCCTGGCCGTGACCGGTCTGTTGGCCAAAACCAACATGAAGCGCAACGACACCGCCACGGCGGGTTGCCAACTGTACCTGACCAAGCCCCTTGGCATCGGCATCCTCACTACGGCAGAGAAGAAAGCCAAGCTGCGTGATACGGACATCGGTCTGGCGCGTGACTGGATGTGCACCCTGAACAAGCCGGGCAGTCGCTTCGGCAAGCTCGCCGGCGTGCGCGCGATGACCGACGTCACCGGCTTCGGCCTGCTTGGCCACCTGGTGGAAATGGCCGATGGCAGCGGCCTGAGTGCTCGCGTCGAGTTCGCCCGGGTGCCGCGTCTGGAGAGTGTCGAGCACTATCTTGAACAAGGCTGCATACCGGGTGGCACATTGCGCAATTTCGACAGTTACGGTGACAAGATCGCGCCGCTGCCCGAGCTGGCCAAGCTGCTGCTGTGTGATCCACAGACCAGCGGTGGCCTGCTGATTGCCGTGGCACCGGAGGGCGAGGCCGAGTTCCTCGCCGTGGCCGCCGAATTGGGGCTGAATCTGGCGCCTATCGGTGAGATGGTCGAGCGACAGCGTTACGCGGTCGAGGTGCTCTGATGCGCGACAACTGCACCGACTACCGCGATCTGTTCCTGCATGACCGGGCAATGATGGATACCCGTGCACCGGTCGAGTTCCATAAAGGCGCCTTCCCCGGCGTGATCAATCTGCCGCTGATGACCGACCTCGAACGGCAGAAGGTCGGCACTTGCTACAAGCAGCAAGGCCAGCAGGCGGCCATCGAACTGGGCCATCAACTGGTCAGCGGCCATACCAAGGCCGAGCGTATCGAGGCCTGGGCCGCCTTTGCCAAGGCCAACCCTGATGGTTATCTGTACTGCTTTCGCGGTGGCCTGCGTTCGCAGATCGTCCAGCAATGGCTGAAAAGCGAGGCGGGCATCGACTATCCGCGCGTGGTCGGTGGCTACAAGGCCATGCGCACCTTCCTGCTGCAGACCACCGACGAGGCCGTGCAAGCGTGCGATTTCGTGCTGGTGGGCGGGATGACCGGCACCGGCAAGACCGAGGTGATCAGCCAGCTGAGCAACAGCCTGGACCTGGAGGCGCACGCCAATCACCGAGGCTCCAGCTTCGGCAAGCGCGCCACTGGCCAGCCCGAGCAGATCGATTTCGAGAATGCCCTGGCCATCGATCTGCTCAAGCGCCGTGCCACGGGGCAGCAGCAGTTCGTGCTGGAAGACGAGTCGCGTCTGATCGGCCGCTGTTCATTGCCCTTACCGCTGTATCAGGCGATGCAGCATCATCCTCTGGTGTGGCTGGAGGACAGCGTGGCCAATCGCGTTGAGCGGATCCTGCAAGCCTACGTGGTCGAGCTGTGTGCCGAATTCGTTGCAGCCCAGGGTGCCGAGGCAGGCTTCACCGCGTTCGCCGCACGCTTGCGCGAGAGCCTGGCCAATATCACCCGTCGCCTGGGTGGCGAGCGCTACCAGCGTCTGGCCGCGATCATGGAGCAGGCGCTGCAGGAGCAGCAGGCCGGTGGCCAGGTGGATACGCATCGCGGCTGGATCGAAGCCTTGCTGGTCGAGTACTACGATCCTATGTACGTGTTCCAGCGCGAGAGTAAATCCGGGCGGATTGAGTTCGCCGGGGAGCAGCAGGCTGTGGTGGAATACCTGCGTAAGCGAAACGGCGGGTGAGGTGGGCACTTTCCCTCTGCCGCAGCGTCATACACTGGGCCAACCCGTAGTCAATCCGTTCGAGGAGTGTGGTCGATGAAACACTGGATCTGTTTGCCGCTACTTGCGGTGGCGCTCACCGGCTGCGCCGGCAAGACCGTCTACCGTGATACCTGTGCCAATCAACTGGATGCCGCCTGGAAAGAACTGAGCATCGCCGAGGCCGAAGGCTTCGCCGGTACCGTGAGTTATTCCAAGGCACTTTCGCTGCTCACCGCTGCCAAGACCCAGCAGCAGTTCGAAGCCTATGAAGGCTGCACCAGCAAGGCTGAGCGTGCGCGCTTCTACATCCGCGAATCGCGAGCGGGGCGTTGATGCAGCTCGACTTTTCCGATCTGAGCCCGCTCGAGGCTTATCGCTGGCTGGCTTCCAGTGTCACCCCACGGCCCATCGCCTGGGTCTCGACCCGTTCTGCCGATGGCGTGGCGAACCTGGCGCCGTTCAGCTTCTTTCAGGTGATCAGTGACAACCCGCCGACCTTGCTGGTCAACGTCAACACCCGCGACGATGGCAGCCTCAAGGACAGCCTGCGCAATGCCCAGGCCAGCGGCGAACTGGCGATCCAACTGGTTAGTTTCGCCCAGGCCGAGGCGATGAACGCCAGCGCCGCGATCCTGCCCCATGAAGTCAGCGAGTTCGCCCACTGTGGCATCGCCAGCCAGCCGTGCGAGCGCATCGACGTCCCGCGAGTCGTTGGAGCCCCGGTGACCTTCGAATGCCGTGTGGCGCAAATCCAGCCCTATCCGGCGCAACGACCCAACTGCCATCTGATCTTCGCCGAAGTGCTGCTGGCGCATATCGATGATGCAGTGCTCAACGAGCAGGGGCGCATCGACCCGCTCAAACTCGACCTGGTGGGTCGCCTCGGTGGTAGTGCCTATTGCCGCACACGCGATCTTTTCCAGATGCAGCGGCCCTGAACCCGTTCTGAAAACGACGTCCAGTTAACTCTCCCGGCCATCTTGCTGTCTGCTGGCTTGTCGCCAGTAGTGCTGCGCTCCTATGTTCCAGATTTCGGGGCTAGCTGCAGTAGGCAGGGGGATGTCATGGGTGGCTCATTGAGCAAGCGGCTGGCCAGTCTGAGCACGACCAGCAAGTTGATGACGGGTTTTGCTCTGGTATTGATGCTGACCGCTCTGGTGGCTGTTACCGGTTTGCTGGCGTTGCGTGAAGTCAGTGCCGGTGCCGAATTGCAGCAGCGCATGAGCGCGCTTGGCGAGCAGGTGCTGCGTATGCGCCAGAGCGAGCAGACGTTCGCGCTGAGTGGCGACAGTCAGCACGCGGAGCGCCTGGCCGAACAGGCTGAGAGCATTTTGCAGACCGGGCAGGCACTACAAGGTGAGCTCGATAGCGACACGGCCGCGATTCTGGCGCAGGTCGAGCCTGCACTGGCCGACTACCGCAGCGCCTTTGCCCGCTACGTTGAACTCACCGACAACATGCAGCTGTCCTTGCAGGCCGCTGACTGGCTGGTGGTCAGTGCGGCCAACAGTCTGGATCTGCTGCAGGAAGGGCTGGCGGAAGACGGCGTCGACCTGCTCAAGAGCTCCCAAGGCGAGCAGGGCGGCGATTCGGTTCTGCAGGCCGGCACGGTCGGCAATATCCATCAATTGCTGTTGCAGGCGCTGGATCAGGCTCGCCAGCGCCTGGAGGCCAGCCGGCGTAGCGATAGCAGCGAGCAGGCGGAAATTGCCCAGGCCGGCGAAGCGCAAGCCATGGCTGCGGAGTTGCGCGATGCGCTGGACGATCCCGGTTATGCTGCGGTGCTCGGCGAGGTGGTGGTCAACGTCGACTCCTTCAACGAGCGCCTGAAGGAATACGCCACCCAGTTGCAGCAACAGAAGCAGGTTTACGGGCAACTGATTGCTCAGGTCGAGCACCTGCTGCAGCAGGTCGAGCTGGCTCTGGACACGCAACGTCAGGTCATGCGCGCCGAGCGCCAGGCCAGCAGCGGTCTGATCATCGTGGCCGCGGCCCTGGCGCTGCTGTTCGGTCTTGGCGCGGCGATCATGATCAGTCTGGCCATCGTGCGTCCGCTCAAACGGGTGATCGGCCTCGCCGAATCCATTGCCAGTGGCGACCTCAGCGTGCACATCGAACAGGATCGGCGCGATGAAATCGGTCAACTGCTGGCTGCCATGCAAGGCATGTCCGCCAACCTGAGAGATATGGTTGGCCGCCTGCAGGGTGGTGTGGCGCAGATATCCAGCTCCGCCCAGAGCCTTTCGACAACTGCCGAGCAGACGCGCCAGGGCGTCAATGGCCAGAAGCTGGAGACCGATCAGGTCGCCACCGCCATGAGCCAGATGACGGCCACGGTGCACGAGGTGGCGCGCAATGCCGAGGCAGCAGCGGCTTCCACCGAGCGGGCTGACCAGCGTGTCGGTGTCGGCAGTCAGGTGGTGCGCCAGACCCTGCAGCGTATCGAGCAACTGGCCCGCGCCATGGACGCCACTACCGAGAGCATTCAGCGCCTGAGTCAGGACACTCAGCGCATCGATGCAGTGCTCGATGTGATCAAGAGCGTTGCCGAGCAAACCAACCTTCTGGCGCTCAACGCGGCCATCGAGGCGGCGCGCGCGGGAGAGCAGGGGCGTGGTTTCGCGGTGGTCGCCGATGAGGTACGGGCACTGGCAAAACGCACTCAGCAATCCACGGCGGAAATCGAGTCGCTGATCGCGGCCTTGCGTGAAGGCAGCCGCCGCGCCGTGACTGACATGGAGCAGAGCGCCAGTCTGGTGAACCTGACGGTTGGCGACGCCAACCAGACCGAAGGCGCCTTGGCGGCCATTGCCGAGGCGGTGGGCCTTATCTCGGAGATGAACCAGCAGATCGCTGCGGCAGCCGAGCAGCAGACTGCCGTGGCCGAGGAAATCAACCGCAGCGTCACCTCGATTCGCGATATCGCCGATCAGTCAGCCACGGCCATGGACGAAACCGCTGCCTCGAGCATCCAACTGGCTGAGCTGGGGCGTGACCTGCAGGGTATGGCAGGGCACTTTCGCCTGACATAGCGTCTGCCCTCACAGTTTCGTGAGCAAACTTTGCATAGAGCTATGCCACGCCCCGGCGCCCCAGTAGCATCGACGTTCTGCATAAGGAGCGAACGATGCGAACCAAACTGGACACCTGTCTCGACTCGGTCAATCAGGTATTGCTGGGCAAAGAGGCGCAGGTGCGTCTGGCGCTGACCTGCCTGCTGGCGCGTGGTCACCTGTTGATCGAGGACCTGCCGGGCATGGGCAAGACGACCCTCAGTCATGCCCTGGCGCGGGTGCTGGGGCTGAGCTTCCAGCGCATCCAGTTCACCTCCGATCTGCTGCCGGGCGACATTCTTGGCACCTCGGTGTTCGACAAGGACAGCGGGCAGTTCGTCTTTCATCCGGGGCCGATTTTCGCCGAGCTGGTGTTGGCCGATGAAATCAACCGTGCCACGCCGAAGAGTCAGAGCGCGCTGCTCGAGGCCATGGAAGAGGGACAGGTGACCATCGAGGGCGCGACCCGTCCGCTGCCCGAGCCATTCTTCGTCATCGCCACGCAGAACCCGGTCAGCAGTGGCGGCACCTTCGCCTTGCCCGAATCCCAGCTCGATCGTTTTCTCATGCGCCTGTCGCTGGGCTATCCGGCGCAGGCTGCGGAGCGGGCGTTGCTGCTGGGCGATGCCCGGCGCGATCTGTTGCCGCGCATGGAATCCATTCTCGACCATGCCGAGCTGGCTCGCCTGCAGGCGCAAGTGCCCAAGGTGCGTGCCAGCGATGCGCTGATCGACTATGTGCTGCGCCTGGTCGAGGCGACGCGCAGCCAGCCGCAGTTCGCCTGGGGCTTGTCGCCGCGCGCCAGTCTGGCGTTGCTTGCTGCTGCACGGGCCTGGGCCTTGCTGGCCGAGCGTGATTACGTCATTCCTGAAGACGTGCAAGCGGTGCTGCCGTCGGTGGTGGGACATCGCCTGCGCGAGCGCGCCGATCCCACCGGCCACGGTGGCGGCAGTCTGGTGCAATGGCTGCTGCGCGAAGTGCCGGCGCTCTGATGCGTGCAGCGTTAAAGCCGCTCTGGCGGCGCTGGTTGGCCAAACGCATTCCGCCAGCGGCCAGCGTGCGCCTGAATCAGCGGCGCATTTTCATTCTGCCCAGCCGGGTAGGTGCGGTCTTTGCCGTGGCTCTGCTGCTGATGTTGCTGGTGGGTATCAATTACCAGAACAGCCTGGCCTACGGTCTGACCTTCCTGCTGGTTTCGGTGTTCGTCGTCACCATCCTGCATACCTACCGCAACCTGGCCGGGTTGGTGCTCAAGGCCGGTGGCGGTGGTGCGGTGTTCGTCGGCGAGCATGCGCGTTTTCGCGTACGCCTGGAGAGCCCCGAGCGTGAGCGCCAGGCCGTGGCACTGGGCTGGCCACCGTCTGATCTGGTGGTGCGCGACGTGCCGCGCCAGGGGCAGACCGAAGTGGATCTGAGTCAGCCAGCCGTACGGCGTGGCTGGCTACGGCCCGAGCGTCTGCGGGTGGAGAGTCGTTTCCCTCTGGGCTTGCTGGTGGCCTGGAGCTGGGTCGATCTGGATCAGGCTGTGCTGGTCTACCCGCGGCCGCTGGAGGGGGAACTGCCGTTGTCGGCGGGCCTGGGCGACGAGGAGGAAGAGGGCATGCGTGCCCGCGGCCAGGGCGCCGATGATTTCCAGGGCCTGCGCGAGTATCAGCCAGGCGACTCGAAACGGCGTCTGGACTGGAAGGCCTACTCTCGTGGTCAGGGCCTGCTGGTCAAGGATTTCGCCATGCTCAGCGGCCGCGATCTATGGCTGGACTTCGACAGCCTGGGTGGCGACAGCGAACAGCGTTTGTCGCTGCTCTGCCACTGGGTGCTGCAGTTCACCGAGCGGCAACAGGCGTTCGGCCTGCAACTGCCCGGGCAGGTGATCGCTCCCGATTATGGTGAAGGCCATCGTGATGCCTGCCTGCGCGCCCTGGCATTGTTCGGAGCTCGCGCATGAGCAGCCTGCCGGGTATCCCGAGAATTGCCCTGACCTGGTTGCTGGTCGCCCAGGTGCTGGTGATCGTGCCGCATCTGGTGCATCTGCCGCTGTGGATGATCGCGCTATGGCTGGGCGCTGCCGGTTGGCGCGTACAGATCTTTCGCATGCGTGCACGCTATCCCAATGGCTGGGCCAAAGGTGGCCTGGTGCTGCTGGTGCTGGCGGGCATCCTGCTTTCGCGTGGCACGCTGGTGGGGCTGGATGCGGCGTCGGTGCTGCTGATCGCTACCTTCACCCTCAAGCTGCTGGAGATGCGTACGCGGCGCGATGCGTTGGTGCTGATCTTCCTGGGTTTCTTCTGCGTGGTGACCGCCTATCTGTTCGAGGACGGCATTCTGGCCGCGCTCTACAGCCTGCTGCCGGTCACGGCGTTGCTGACCGCCCTGGTCGGCCTGCAGCACAGTGGTTTTGCCGAACGCCCCTGGCCGCCCCTGCGCCTGGCTGGTGGCTTGGTCCTGCAGGCGGTGCCGCTGATGCTTCTGCTGTTCGTGTTCTTTCCGCGCATGGGGCCGTTGTGGTCGCTGCCACTGCCTAACGACAAGGGCGTCACGGGGCTGTCGGATAGCATGGAGCCGGCTGATATCGCCGAGCTCAGTCGTTCCTCGGCGCTGGCCTTTCGCGCCAGTTTCGAGAGTGAGGTGCCGCCAAGAGGGCAGCTATATTGGCGTGCACTGACGTTGGAGCGCTTCGATGGCAGGCGCTGGTCGCAGTCCGGCTACGCTGATGTGCCCGTAGCGCCGCAGTGGAGCAAGGCCGGCGCGCCGCTCGATTACAACATCATCATGCAGCCCAGCGGCAAGCGTTGGCTGTACGCCCTGGATGTCGGCGAGATGGCGCAGGACAGCGGGCGGATGATGAACGACTTCCGTTGGCAGAGACTGCGTCCGGTGGATCGGCCGCTGTTGTACCAAGTGCGCTCCTGGCCCGAGGCCGTGCGGCAGGCGCAGGCCGAACCGCCAGGTATCCGTCAGGCGCTGCAATTGCCCCAGCAGGGCGACCCGCGCAGTCGTGCCTGGGCGGCTGAACTGAAGGCGCAGTATCCACAGAGCGACGCGCTGGTGGCGGCAGTGCTGCAGCATTTCAACCGTGAACCGTACGTCTACACGTTGCGCCCGCAGCCTCTGGGCAGCGACAGCGTCGACGATTTCCTGTTCAACACCCGGCGCGGTTTCTGCGCGCACTATGCCGGTGCCATGACCTTCGTGCTGCGGGCCGCAGGTATTCCCGCTCGGGTGGTCGCCGGTTATCAGGGCGGCGAGCTCAATCCCAGTGGCAACTACATCCAGGTACGCCAGTTCGACGCCCATGCCTGGGTCGAGTACTGGCAGCCGGGGCAAGGCTGGCGCAGCGTCGATCCGACCTTTCAGGTAGCGCCGGAGCGTATCGAACAAGGGTTGGAAGAGGCCTTGACCGAGGAGGATGGCTTTCTTGATGACCAGCCTTTCTCACCGCTGCGCTACCGCGAGCTGGCCTGGCTCAATCAACTGCGCATGAGCTGGGAGAACCTCAATTATGGCTGGCAGCGCTGGGTGCTGGGTTACCAGGGCGAGCAGCAGCTGAAACTGCTGCAGAACTGGTTCGGCAGCTTCGATTGGCAGCGTTTGGCGCTCGTGCTGGTGGGCACTGGAGCCCTTCTGATTGGCCTGCTGGCGTTGTGCTTGCTCAAGCCCTGGCAACAGCGGCCTGATCCGCAACGCCAGGCTTTTCGCAAGTACGAGCGGCTGCTGGCGCGCCATGACGTGCGCCGAGAAGCGGGTGAGGGTGCACGCTCCTTCGCGTTGCGCGCGGCGCAGCAGTTGCCTGAGCAGGCGGCGCAGATCGAGACATTTGCCCGTTGCTTCGAGCAGCAACGCTATGCTGGCGGGCCAGCTTCGCGTGATGCTCTGCGAAAGGCGTTGAGTGATTTGCGCAGCGCATTACCCTGGCGCCTGTCGCGTTAGCGACCATTGGTCACTTGTTTGAGTGGGGGCCGGGTTGTCAGCTTGATGCATCGTCGTTTGGGAGGATCGAGCATGAGCGATTTCATCGAACATTGTTTGGGGCGTGTCCTGGCTCTGCAGGTGCGGCTGTATGCCTGCCAGGCGCGGTTGGCCGACTGCACTGACACCGAGGCCTTGCACGACCTGCGCATTGCCTTGCGGCAATTGCGCAGCCTGTTGCGTCCGTTGCGCGGTTTGCCGGCGGTGGATACTCTGGAGCAGGGAGCCGCGGTGTTGGGCCGCCTCAGCGGACCGCTGCGTGACCGTGAGGTGTTGGTGGCCGAGTTGGCGCGCCTGGACCTGGTCCATCTGGCGCCTGCCGATGAGACCCAGCGCGCCGCAGGTTACGCTGCCATTGCCAGCAGCCGTGAGTTGGCGGACCTGATGCTGTTGCTCGACGGCTGGCCAGCGAATTGGCGTGAAGCGGCCAGGCAAGGCCAATTGAATGACGTGGACAAGCGCATCCGGCGTCGTTTGCGACGCCAGCAAAGACAACTGGCCCGCGCGTTGCGCGATCCGGCGCATGACCGCCATCGCCTGCGCCTGCTGATCAAACGTGTGCGCTACGCCGCTGAAACCTACCCGGCACAAAGTCGTTTGAGCAAGGCGGCGCAACTCAGGCTCAAACGTGCGCAAAGCGCCTTGGGCGACTGGCACGATCATCTGCAATGGCTGGCGCAGGCCGATGCACAGGCGTCGCTGAACCCTTGCCGGGCAATCTGGCTGCAGGCTCAGCAGGCCGCTGAGCAACGCGCTGATGGAGCGTTGCTGGCGCTGTATGGCGATTTTCCCAATGTGGAATAAGGCGACATTTTCGCCGCAAATATGACCGAATAGGCGCCCTTGCAGACTATCGTTCAGTTGCCACCATCCCCTAAGATCGTCGCCATCGATGAATGCCGAGGTGCGTATGATCTTTTCCGAAATGCTCGAAGCGGTGCGCCGCGATCCCGATGCCGTGGTGATTCCGGCTGAATGGGGGCAGGGCCGCGCCAGTTTCGGCGGCCTGGTGGCGGCACTGGCGTTCGAGGCCATGCGCGCCAAGGTGCCGCAGGGGCGGCCGGTGCGCTCGCTGGCCATCACCTTCGTCGGACCAGTGGCGCCGGATGTTCCTGTCAGTTTCCAGGCCGAGGTGCTGCGCGAGGGCAAGGCGGTCAGCCAGATGTCCCTGCGTGCAGTTCAGGATGGCCAGGTGGTGACCGTTGTGCAGGGCAGCTTTGGCGCGTCGCGTTCTTCGGCGATTGCCGTGGAGGCACTTGCCGCGCCGCAGATCACGCCAGTCGAGCAGTGCCAGGAGTTGCCCTACGTGCGCAATGTCACGCCGGAGTTCACACGCTTTCTGGCCATGCGTTGGGGGATTGGCGGCATGCCCTTCAGCAACACGCCCTCGCGGCAGATGGGCGGCTGGGTGCGCTTGCGCGGTGAGCGCGAGCCACAGGCGCTCAGCGAGGCGCATTTGCTGGCACTGGTCGATGCCTGGCCGCCAGCGGTATTGCCGTATCTGAAAAGCCCTGCGCCGGGCAGCTCGCTGACCTGGACCATCGAGTTCGTCCAGCCGCTACACAGCCTCAGCAGTGAAGACTGGTGCCTGTATCGCGCGGACATCGAGCATGCCCGCGACGGTTACGGGCATGTAGCGGCGGCGATGTGGACACCTGCAGGCGAGCTGATCGCCTTGAGCCGGCAGACCGTGACCGTCTTTGCCTGATTCAGTGGCGCCGGTGTTGGCGCCAGGCGCGCCACCACGCGCCGCTGAAAAGAAAGCGCGGGAACGTCACGCACTGCTCCAGCAGTAGGCGCTTCACCGCATCGCCCTTGCTGGCGAAGGGCTCAGCAGGTTGTTGTTCCAGTCTGTGGCCGTGAGCTTGCAGCGCCAGGGCGGCGATCAGGCCGATGCTGCCCAGTGCCAACGGCACGAACCGCAGATTCCACAGGCCGATCAGCAGCAGTATCAGCGACAGCAGGAACAGCGGCACGGCGATCAGGTGCAGCAGCAGATTGGTGGGATGCCGATGCTGGCTGGCGTAATGACGCCATTGCCAGGCCAGCAGGTTGGGGTGACGTTTGCTCATGGGACGATCCTCGACTCGATGAAGCGAGTCTAGGAGCGCCGCCCATGCAGAGCGAATTGCTCCTGGCTATGGCGCAGATAGGCTTATGTCTAAACGGCGCCGTTATAGACGCAACTGGCGGATGGCCTTGTTCAGCTCGCCTGCCAGTTGGGCGAGTTGCTGGCTGGTGGCGGCCGACTCGAGGGTTTGCCCGACGGTCTGTTCGGTGACGTCACGGATGCCCACCACCGAGCGGCTCATCTCTTCGGCCACCTGGCTCTGCTGCGTGGCGGCCACGGCGATCTGCGTATTGCTGTCGCGCATCAACGCCACGGCAGCGGTGATCGCCGCCAGTGATTCGCCGGCTTCTTGCGCCAGTTGCACGCAGTGGTTGGCATTCTCCGAGCTTTCGCGCATGAACTCCACCGCGTCACGGGTGCCACCTTGCAGGTTGCCGATCATCTGGGTGATTTCGTCGGTGGAGTCCTGCACGCGTTTGGCCAGGTTGCGCACCTCGTCGGCGACCACGGCGAAGCCGCGACCCATTTCGCCGGCGCGGGCGGCCTCGATGGCGGCGTTGAGGGCGAGCAGGTTGGTCTGCTCGGCAATGCCATGAATCACGCCGACCACGCGGCTGATGTGCTGGCTGTCTTCAGCCAGGCGCTCGATGCTGGCGGCGCTCTGGCGCACGCCTTGCGACAGGGCCGCGATGGATTGCTCGACCCGTTCGACCACCTGCTGACCGGCGCGGGCCAGCTGGTCGGCAGTGAGCGACTGGTCGCGGGTGGTGCCAGCGTGATCGGCAATATGCTGAACGGTCGCCGACATCTGGTTGATCGCGGTAGCGGCCTGATCGGTTTCGCTCTGCTGGCTGAGCATGCCCTGACGTACGGATCCCATGCGCTGGGCCATGTCGCGGGTACTGCTGTCCAGCTCGCTGGCTACCTGGCTGACGGTACCGACCACACGCTGATAGCCGGCCTGCATGGCATTGAAGGCGGCGGCCATCTGGCCGACCTCGTCACGGCTGTCCAGCGGCACGCGCAAGGACAGGTCACCGCTGCGCTCGGCCTGCAGCATCACATCCTTGAGGGTGTTGAGGTGGCTCAAGAGAAAGCGGATCAACAGCTGCGAGGCAGCCAGCAGCAACAGCATCAACACGGCGACTGCGACGGCATAGGTCAGCGCGTGATGGGCGAACAGGTCGAGCAGGCTGGGCGCGCGCGCCATGATCGCCAGGGTGCGCCCATCGCTGAGGGTGACGCGCTGTGCGCCGATCACCGGCGAGTCGCCGAACCGGGCGTCATGCTTCACTGCCTGCCAGCCACTGGCGTCGGGGCCACCTTGAGCGCCTGGCAGGCTGCCGTTGCCCACCTGGATGTTGCTCGAGCTGGGCAATGCCGCCTGCTGCGGCCACTGCTGAAGCAGGCGCGCCTGCTCGATTGCAGCCTGCCTGGCATCGGCACTGCGTGCCTGCTGCTCGGTATGCAGGGCGAACAGCACCAGCATCAGGCTGGTGACGAAGGCCACGGCATTGACCGCCCAGAATTTGTACTTGAGAGAAAGATCGCTGATCCAGGCGCCCATGCTGTTGTTATCCGTCTCGTTGCGTTCGCTATTGGCCAAGTGCCAGCAGTATGCATCGGTGAACAGCCAGAGTCTTGACGCCAATCAATACTCTGGTGTCGAGCCCTGCAGTATGGCGGGTAGATCGAAGAACGCTCGCGCACAGGCTGTGGTCTGCGCTGCCAGGGTTTCTTCGCTTTGCCCGCGGTGCAACGCCACCTCACGCAGGACCTCGCCGAGAAAGGCGGGCTCGTTCCGCCCGCTCCTGGGCTTGGGCCGCAGGCTGCGCGGCAACAGAAAGGGCGCATCGGTCTCCAGCATCAGGCGCTCGCCGGGGATGTCCTTGAGCAGCGGATGCAGGTGCGTACCGCGACGTTCGTCGCAGACCCATCCGGTGATGCCGATATGCAGGTCGAGATCGAGGTAGGCATAGAGTGCAGAGCGCTCGCCGGTGAAGCAGTGCACCACCGCTGCGGGCAACTGATCGCGATAGTTGCGCAGGATCTCCAGCAGGCGCTGGCTGGCTTCGCGTTCATGAAGAAATACCGGCACCTGCAACTCGACGGCAAGTGCCAGTTGTTCTTCCAGGGCTTTTTCCTGTGCTGGGCGTGGCGAGAAATCACGATCGAAGTCCAGCCCGCATTCACCCACGGCGCGCACTTGCGGTTGCGCCAGTAGCGCCTTGAGGGCATCGCTGCTGGCGCCGTTCCACGAACTGGCATCGTGCGGATGGACCCCGGCGGTGCTGAACAGGCGCTGACCGCTGCTATCCAGCTGTCGGCAGAGTGCGAGGCTCGCCTCGCTTTCATTCAGACTGGTGCCGGTCAGCACCAGCTGACACACGCCGGCTGCATAGGCACGTTCGAGCAGCGCCTCGGCCTGCACCGCGAGGCTGGGGTGGGTGAGATTGACGGCAATATCGATGAGTTGCATGGTGCCACCTGTTTAACGCGAGTGGGGCAGAATAGCAGATGGTCTCCGTTCGTCAGGAAGTCGATTTAAAACAATAAGTTGTTCGCTGTTTTTAAGGTTGATGCAAGGTTATGGGGTGGCGCGGCAGCATTCGGCTGTGCCAATCTCCGCGCCCCGCCGACCTCGCGAACCTGTTTGGCGGGTTTACGGTCGGTAACCGTCTGTCGCGCATCGGCGCACAGCAGCCCACCAAGGGGCGCCTCTAAAAACGTAGGCGACGACTGCATGGATGCAGGAGGTAGAGCGACGCAGGAAGCCAAAGCCGAGGTAGTTTTTAGAGGTGCCCCGAGAGGCTTCGGCGGCCAACCACCCTCCCTGGAGAATCGATGTCGCGATTGCTGCTGATCCTGTGCCTGCTGGCTGCGCTGCCGATGTCGGTCAGTGCGCGCGTGGCCGGCCCGTCTGAGGTCGGTAGCCAGGCCCGCAGCGCTCGTGATCTGCCGGCGATTCGCAGCAGTGGCGAACTGCGGGTGCTGGTCAATCAGAGCCGAAACAGTTCGGGTTCGGTCAAGGGGCAGAGCATCGGCGTCGAGTACCACCGCTTACGCGCGTTCGAGCAGTACCTCAACCGCAACTCCCGGGATGGTCGCAGCCTCAGGCTGAAAATCATCCCCAAAGCCAAGGACCAGCTGCTTGGCGCATTGCAGCGCGGCGAGGGCGATCTGGTCGCGCCTGGCGAACTGCTCAATGTACGCACTGGGCACGATGTCAGTGCCAGCACGGCGATTCGCCGTGAAGTGCCGCTGGTATTGGTGTCGAAACAGGGCAACCGACATTACCGCAGCCTTGAACAGCTGGCCGGCCGCAGTCTTTCATTGCCCGCGGGCAGTGCGGTGGGAGAGGCACTGCGATTGATCAACCAGCAGCTGGCCGATCGTAAACTGCCGCCCATCGTGGTCGAGTGGGTAGACCCCAGCCTGGCGGTCGAAGACGTACTGGAAATGGTCCAGGCCGGCATTTTCGAGCGTACTGCGGTAGAGCTGCCGATAGCCGAGCGCTGGGCCAAGGTGATGCCCAAGCTGCGCGTCGACAGGCACCTGATCCTGGCGCGCGATGGCGACATGAAATGGTTCGTGCGCCCCGATGCGCCGATGCTGCGTGCCAGCATCGACCGTTTCTTCAGCAGCTATGAGAGCCCGGCCGACCAGGATGTGGCGTTCCAGCGTGTCTATCGCCGTCTATATAAGGTGCATTCGCCACTGGGGCGCACTGAACGACAGCGCCTGGAGAAGGTACGCCCGGTGCTGCAGCAGCATGCCGAGCAGCAGGGTTTCGATTGGCTGATGCTGGCTGCGCTGGCATTCAAGGAATCGACGTTGAACCCATCGGCGCGCGGCGCCAGCGGCGCGACCGGGCTGATGCAGATCACCCCGGCAGCGGCGCGTAGCGTCGGCGTGAGCAACATCCAGAACCTTGACGGTAACGTCCGGGCCAGCAGCAAGTACCTGGCGATGATCCGCCGCAATTTCTTCAACAGCCCGCAGCTCAACGAACGCGAACGCATGGCGTTCATCCTGGCGGGCTACAACCTGGGCCCGCAACGGGTGCAGAGCCTGCGCGCCGAGGCACGCAGACGTGGCCTCAATCCCAATCAGTGGTTCTTCCAGGTCGAGCGTGTGGCCATGGAGCAGATGGGCATGGGCGTGGTGAGTTATGTGAATGCGGTGAATAAGTACTACCTTGCTTATGACCGTGAGCGCTATCTGCTCGAACCGCAGGAACGGCGTCTGACGGCTCATTAGTTATTTATTTTATCGATATTAATTAGCGGTATTTTGCTGTTTTTTTATCGAAAAAATTGGCTATTCTGTGCGCCATCAACTCCCACACACCAAGGAAGCGTTGCAATGAACAACCTGATCAAGAACATCACCGCCACCCAAGCCAGCTTCGGCATCACCATTTTGCGTATCGTCGCCGGCATCACCTTCGCCGCCCATGGCGCGCAGAAGCTGTTTGGCTGGTTCGGTGGGTATGGCCTGGCTGGCGTGGCGCAGTGGATGGAGAGCATCGGCCTGGCCCCGGGCTACCTGATGGCACTGGCGGCCGGTAGCGCCGAATTTTTCGGCGGCGTGGCGTTGATCATCGGTCTGCTGGTGCGTCCGGCAGCGGCGGTGCTGGCGGTGACCATGCTGGTGGCGATCTTCACTGTGCACTTCGCCAACGGTTTCTTCATGAGCAACAATGGCTACGAGTTCGCCCTGGCTCTGCTGGCCATCAGCGTAGCGCTGGTGTTCGAAGGCGCCGGCAAGCTGTCGTTGGATGGCAAGATCGCTCGCTGATCGAACCCCGCAACAACGAGAAGGCCCGCTAATGCGGGCCTTTTTGCGTTCAATGCCGAGCGGTCAGTTATTAGCGGCTTGCTCGGCCTTCTTCTCCTGCGCGGCGACTTGCTGTGCCAGCTCGATCATCTGCTCGCGCATCCAGCGGTTGGCCGGGTCCTGATCGGTGCTTTCGTGCCAGTACAGGTGAGTTTCCAGTGCCGGCACATCACCGACCGGCAGGGCCACATGATGCAGGTTGTGGCGGCGGGCGAAGCGCTCCGGCACGGTCATCACCATGTCGGTCTGCTGCAACACGCTACCGGCCATCAGGTAGTGCTGCGAGCGCAGGGCAATCTTGCGCTGGATGCCCATCTTGCCCAGGGCCAGATCCACATAGCCGAGGCCACTGCGGCGGCTGGAGATATGGATATGGCTCAGCGACAGGTATTCGTCGAGGCTGATCTTTTCCTTGGCCAGTGGATGCCCCTGACGCATGGCGCAGACGTAACGATCATCCAGCAACTTGACGTGACGAACCTGCGGGTCGGTATTGAGTGGCGCGTCGACGGCAAAATCGAGACGGCCGGCGGCCAGTTCCTTGGTGGTTTCGCGGCGCTTGGCCAGGAAGCTCTCGATGCACACGTTCGGCGCCAGGCGACGCAGGCGCTGGAACAGCGGTGGCAGGAGGATTTGCTCCGACAGGTCGGTCATGCTGATGCGGTAGGTCTTGCCGGCCTGCTGCGGGTTGAAGGTTCGGCTTTCCTGCACGGAAACGCGCAGCAACTGCAGGGCGTTGCGCACCGGGCCGATGATGTTCTGCGCCATTGGCGTCGGCACCATGCCCTGGGCGGTACGCACGAACAGTGGGTCGTTGAAGGTTTCGCGCAGGCGGGCGAGGGCGTTGGAAACTGCGGGTTGGGTAATGCCGACGATCTGCCCGGCACGGGTCAGGTTGGCCTCGGTGTAGATGGCGTCGAAGACGATGAAGAGGTTCAGATCCACCTTGGTCAGGTTCATGCCGGCAGTGCTCCAGGGGCGTCGATATCAATCGATCATATATCGGTTATGAATGTTCATACACGCTGAAAATAGGTTAGATAAATCTTAAGCGCTGTTCTAGCATCATTTCCACAACCTCTCACCCTTTATCACAAACAGGTAATTCCATGGATTTCGCCTATTCCCCGAAGGTTCAAGAGCTACGTGAACGTGTCAGCGCATTCATGGAAGCGCACGTCTATCCGGCCGAAGCGGTATTCGAGCAGCAGGTGGCTGAGGGTGATCGCTGGCAGCCGACCGCGATCATGGAAGAGCTGAAGAGCAAGGCCAAAGCCGAAGGCCTGTGGAACCTGTTTCTGCCCGAGTCCGACTACGGTGCCGGCCTGACCAACACCGAATACGCGCCGCTGGCGGAGATCATGGGGCGTTCGCTGATCGGCCCGGAGCCGTTCAACTGCGCCGCGCCGGATACCGGCAACATGGAAGTGCTGGTGCGCTACGGCAACGAGGCGCAGAAGCAGCAATGGCTGGAGCCGCTGCTGTCCGGCGAGATTCGTTCCGCCTTTGCCATGACCGAGCCGGGCGTGGCCTCGAGCGACGCCACCAATATGCAGGCCAATGCTCGCCGCGAGGGCGATGAGTGGGTGATCAACGGCCGCAAGTGGTGGACCTCCGGTGCCTGCGACCCGCGCTGCAAGGTAATGATCTTCATGGGCCTGACCAACCCGGATGCGCCGCGCCACCAGCAGCATTCGATGATTCTGGTGCCGATGGATGCGCCAGGCGTCACTGTGCTGCGTCCGTTGCCGGTGTTCGGCTACGACGACGCGCCGCATGGGCATGCCGAAGTGCTGTTCGAGAACGTGCGGGTGCCCTACGAGAGCGTGCTGCTGGGCGAAGGGCGTGGCTTCGAGATCGCCCAGGGTCGCCTCGGTCCAGGCCGTATTCATCACTGCATGCGTTCGATCGGCATGGCCGAACGCGCCCTGGAGTTGATGTGCAAACGTGCCGTTTCGCGCACCGCTTTCGGCAAGCCGCTGGCGCGCCTGGGTGGCAACATCGATCACATCGCCGATTCGCGCATGGAGATCAACCAGGCACGCCTGTTGACCCTGAACGCGGCTTACATGATGGACACAGTGGGCAACAAGATCGCCGCCAGCGAAATTGCCCAGATCAAGGTGGTGGCGCCCAACGTGGCGCTCAAGGTGATCGACCGTGCGATCCAGATGCACGGCGGCGCGGGCGTTTCCAACGACTTCCCGCTGGCCTACTGGTACGCCATGCAGCGCACCCTGCGCCTGGCCGACGGCCCGGACGAGGTGCACCGTGCAGCCATCGGCAAGTTCGAGATCGGCAAGTACGTGCCGCGTGACGTGATGAAAGCCAGCCGCTGATCCCGCAAGCCAAAGCAAAGAGGCCCGCATCTGCGGGCCTCTTTGTTTGTCTGTCGTCGACTTTGCTGCTCGGTCGACCGGCTACGCCGTTTCTCAGTGTTCCGGGGCTCTCTGGTCGCGGGTATTGAGCAGCGACAGGATCACCCCGCCTGCCAGCAGTCCCAGGGTGACGCCAAGCGAGAGCAGGGCAGGAACCTTGATCATGTCGTGCAGGAAGATCTTGCCGCCGATATACATCAGCACCAGCGCCAGGGCGTATTTCAGGTAGATGAAGCGGTGCATCAGTGCGGCCAGGGCGAAATACAGCGCGCGCAGGCCGAGAATGGCGAAGATGTTCGAGGTGTAGACGATGAACGGGTCCTGCGAGATGGCCAGTACCGCCGGCACGCTATCGACGGCGAACACCAGGTCGGCCAGCTCGATCAGCACCAGCGCCAGCAGCAGTGGGGTGGCGTACAGCAGCGGCTTGCCGCTGACCTGATCCTTCAGACGCACCAGGAACTTGCCTTCGTGCAGCTCATCGGTGACGCGAATGTGCTTGCGCACGAAGCGGATCACCGGGTTCTGCGCCAGGTCCGGATGCGACTCTTCGTCACCACCACTGCGCAGCATCTTGATGCCGCTGAACAGGAGGAAAGCGCCGAAGATGTAGAGAATCCAGTCGAACTGCTGCACCAGAGCCGTGCCCAGGCCGATCATGATCGCGCGCAGCACGATCACGCCGAGAATGCCCCAGAACAGTACGCGGTGCTGATACTTACGCGGGATATTGAAGTAGCCGAGGATCATCGCCATGACGAAGACGTTGTCCATCGACAGCGATTGCTCCACCAGGAACCCGGTGTAGTACTCCATCGCCTTGGTGCCGCCGAGCTGCCACCAGATCCAGCCGCCAAAGGCAACGCCGACACTGAAGTAGCCCGAATACAACAGCAGGCTCTCGCGCATCTCGATTTCATGCTGATCGCGGTGCAGTACGCCGAGGTCGAGTACCAGCAGGATGATGATCAGTACCAGAAAGGCCAGCCAGAACCAGCCGGGGGTACCGAAGATGGGGGATGTCAAAAAGGCAAGTAGAGCGTCCATGAGCCCTCCCTAATGTCTGCCTGAGTTGAAAGAAATCCACTCAGTGACTCCGACATCACGGTGAGAAGCTCACCGCCAGAGGGGCCCGGCGTCACGCGGTGCGAAGACTAACGTTTAATCCTGAAAGCCTCAAGCGTGGGTTAGTTGTTGCAGCAGACACCGCCCGTTTCTAATAGACCCAGACCTCGACACGGCGATTACGGATGCGGCCGCTGTCCTGATCGTTGGCCGCCACCGGCAGCTCGCTGCCCAGGCCTGTGATCTCGCGGAACAGTACACCCTGCTTGGCCAGTTCCCGACGCACGGCCATCGCCCGCAGCTTGGAAAGCAGTTCGGCGCGCTCGGGGTCGCTCTTGGGGTCGCCGAAGCCGACCAGTGCCACCTTGTTCCTCAGCTTGTCGTGCTGCTTGAGGTAGTCCATTACGCGTTGCAGGTCACGATAGGCCTTGTTGTCCAGAGTCGCGCTGCCTTCCTGAAAGCGAAAGTTCACCGACAGACGCTGCGCCTGCTCGGCGAGCTGGCGGTAGTCGGCCGGCATCTGTGCTTGCGGGGCGACCTTTACCGCCTGGACGGTCTGGGCAATGAAGCCGGCGCTGTCGACGATCGCCTGACCGCGAGGGCTGTGGGCGAAGTCGATCAGTGCGCGGGCCCAGGGATTCTCCAGTTGCGGATCGTTGTAGATGAACAGGCGGCGAGCCAGTGGGTAATCCTCGGTGGCGATCAGCGTGGTACTCGGCAGCATCGGATGCGACTCGCCTGCAGCCACGGCGACGGCCTTGGCCTGGCGAATGTAGGGCAGGCCGATGAAACCGATGCCGTTAGGGTCGCTGCTGACCAGGTCGGAGAGCTGGTTGCTGGACTCGAAGCGCCGGGCGTTCGCGGCCAGTGCCCGTCCGCCAGGCGCCAGGACCAGTTCCTTGAAGGTGTCGTAGGTACCGGAGTTGTCGTCGCGTGCATACGGCTGCACCTTGCCAGGCTTGCCGCCGAGGGCGGCCCAGTCGCTGATCTCGCCGGAGAACAACTGGGCGATCTGATCAACGCTCAGGGCGCTGATCGGGTTGCCGGGGTGGACGATGATCGCCAGGCCGTCGATGGCGATGATCTGTTCGCTCTGCGGGCTGTGCAGATCGCCCAGGTTTGCCAGGTTAACGGCTTCACTGTTCTTGATCGGGCGGGACGATGCGGCCAGGTCGGCGCTGCCATTGTGCAGCGAGGCGAAGCCGGTGCTGGAACCATGGGCGGCCACTTCGACGATCACGCTGCGACCATCGGCCTGGCGGGCCACGATGCGCTGCTCGTTTTCCCGGGCGCCGTCTTCACTGCGGATGTCACGCAGGCCTTGAGCTTCGAACAGCCCTTTGACCAGCTCCGGGCCGAGCTTGGCACCAATGGTGTTGGAACCCTGGATGCGCAGCACCGGTTGGTTACCCTGGGAAGCGGGCAGGGCGGCGAAGACGGATAGGGGCAGGGCGTAGCAGATGAAGCCAATCAGCAGCAGGGACAGGGTGCGACCCCAGAGGTCACGATCGATGGCAGGCAGGGCGCGCGGCATGCGGCAGGCACCTTCTAGTGGGTGAGAGAACGTGCCACGCAGATTAAGTCAGTCAGATTGCAGTCATGTTACGGGCGCGTCATCGTACGCGCCCTCAGGCTCAGGCCAGTTCCAGCCAGATCGGCGCATGGTCCGATGGTTTGTCCATACCGCGCAGGTCGTAGTCGATGCCGGCATCCTTGAAGCGCGTTTGTAGCGGCTGGCTGGCGAGGATCACGTCGATGCGCAGGCCGCGCTTGGGCTCGTCCTCGAAACCGCGGCTGCGGTAGTCGAACCAACTGAAGCGGTCATTCACTGCGGGGTTGAGATGGCGGAAGCTGTCCACCAGGCCCCAGCTCTTGAGGGTTGCCAGCCACTCGCGCTCTTCCGGCAGGAAGCTGCATTTGCCGGTTTTCAGCCAGCGCAGGCGATTGGGCTCGCCGATGCCGATGTCGCAATCTTCCGGGCTGATGTTGATATCGCCCATCACCACCAGCGCCTGCTGTGGATCGAAGCGCTCCACCAGCAATTGCTGCAGGTCGGCGTAGAAGCGCTGCTTGGCCGGGAATTTTACCGGGTGATCACGGCTTTCGCCCTGCGGAAAATAGCCGTTCATGACGGTGACCGGGTTGCCATTGGCATCGGCGAAGGTGCCGTATATGAAGCGGCGTTGGGCGTCTTCTCCATCGCCGGGAAAACCCTTGTGCAGGCTCAGCGGTTCCTGGCGCGAGAGCAGGGCGACGCCGTAGTGGCCTTTTTGGCCGTGGTAATGCACGTGGTAGCCGAGCTGGCGGATCTCGGCTTCGGGGAACTGCTCATCGGCCACCTTGGTTTCCTGCAGGCCGATAACATCCGGCTGGTGTTTGTCGATCAGGGCTTGCAGCTGATGAGGGCGCGCACGCAGGCCATTGATATTGAAGGAGACGATTTTCATGGGCAGCGGGTCCTGGGCTGACGGGCATGCCACGAGAGACACCCCGGATGACGAAAGCCTGCGCAGCATGCCCTTCCTCATCCGGCGCTTCGCGCCACCTTCTCCCGAAGGGCGAAGGGTGCAAGGAGGACGTCGCTACGCGACTTTCAGATTAAATCGCGATGCTAGCCGATCCTCGGCGCTCGCGGCCAGCGCCTGGCGGGTGTCATGCGGTGGTGCTAAGTTGGCTGGGACGCGCTTGGCCCACAACGCATAACAACAGAGGTCCGCCATGTCCAACAACGCTCCAGCAGAAGTGCGCATGCTCGATGGGGGTTACGCCCGCGAGGTCCGTTCGCTGCTCTATCATGCCTATCGTCATGAGCCGACCTTCGCTTATCTGTTCGAAGCGCAGCGGCCAGGTTTCGATCAGCGCGTACGCGCGACGATTCGCGAACTGGTACAGCGGCACTTCGCCGAAGATCTACCGGCAATCGGCCTGCTGATCGATGATCGTCTGATCGGCGCGGCACTGATCGCTCCACCGCAGCGCCGCCTGGATATCACCGAAAGCTGGGGTTGGCGTCTGCGCATGCTGCTGAGCACCGGCTTCAGCTGCACCAAGCGCTATCTCGAATACCACGATGCGGTGCTTACCAGTCTGCCGCCCGGGCCTTACCACGTGCTGCCGCTACTGGGTATTCACCCCGAGTTTCAGGGGCAACATCGCGGCGAGCAGTTGCTTGAAGCGCTGCATGACTGGTGCGCTCAGGACAGCGGCTCGCAAGGCGTGGTGCTGGACACCGGCAATGCTCGCTATCTGGAGTTCTACCGGCGCCAGGGCTACGAGGAAATCGGCGAGCTGGCCATTGGCCCTGTGATCGAGCACGTGTTCTTTCACCCCAATCCGCAACCTGTGGTCAGAGCCAGCGCCTGAATCCGGTTGGTTGGCGCACATGCAATGGCTCTGGCAAGGGCTCTGCTCCGTGATAGCATCCTCCGCCATGAGTGTATATGGACATTTTCAGCGCAGCCTGGCGCTGCTGCTGATCAGTACGGGCGCTTTCGCAGCGAGCGAACTGGACGTACGAATCACCCCGAGCAATTCGGCTCTCAAGGCCAATATTGAAGGCTATGTCGGCAGCTTCGATGGACGCGACGCACAGTCGTTGCGGCGTTTGCGTCGCATCGCCGAGAGCGAGGCCGACAAGGCGGCTCAGGCCTTGGGCTATTACCAGGCGCGCATTCGTAGCCGTATCGAGGAGGGCGAAAAGCCGCGCCTGGTACTCGAGGTGGAGCCCGGCGAACGCATTCGCCTGCGCAACGTCGATATCCGCATTGAAGGTCCGGCCAGCGAACTGCCAGCCTTTCGCGTACCCAGTGCCAGTCGTTTGAAAGCCGGTTCGGCGCTCAACCATGGACGTTACGAAGACGCCAAGCGGCTGATCCAGAATCAGGCCTCGCGCTACGGCTTCTTCGACGGTCGATTCTCGCGGCAGCGCCTGGAAGTCGATCCGCCGGCCGGGGTTGCCGATATCGAACTGGTGTTCGTCAGCGGGCCTCGCTACAGCCTGGGCGATATCGCCTTCAGCGGCGACTTCCCGTTCGATGAAGAGTTGCTGCTGCGCATGGTGCCGTTCGATCCGGACACACCTTACGACTCCGAGTTGATCGCCGAGCTGTATCAGGCGCTGCAGTCCAGCGGCTATTTCGAGTCGGTACGGGTCGATGCCATCCCGACTCAGGCCGACCAGTTGCGCATTCCCGTGACGGTGGCGCTGCAGGTGCGTGAGCCGCGCAGCATGGGGCTGGGGCTGGGATTTTCCACCGACGTCGGGCCGCGTCTGCGTGCCAACTGGACGCGTCACTGGCGCAATCCGCAGGGGCATAGCTACGGGGTTGAAACCGAATTGTCCGCACCGCGGCAGAACGTCGGTCTGTGGTACGACATTCCCGGTGATCCGCCGCTGACCGACAAGCTGCGCCTGGCCGGCGGCTATCAATATGAAGAGCTGGCCAGCAAGGACAGCTTGAGCCGGCTGCTCACCCTCGGCCCGGAATGGTACAGCCAGCGTCCTGGTGGCTGGCAACGCGTGCTGTCGGTGAAATGGCAGCGTGAGGAATATCGCCTGGGTGACGATTCAGGGCTGAGCACCCTGTTGATGCCGGGCGTCAGCTATTCGCTGCTGCACAGCGACAACCGCCTCGACCCGAACCAGGGCTATCGTGTGCAGTTCGACCTAAGCGGCGCTGTCGATGGCGTGCTGTCCGATGCCAATGTGCTGCATGGCAATGTGATGCTCAAGGGCCTGACCACCGTATTCGACAATCATCGCCTGTTGGGTCGGGTGCAGTTCGGCGGTACCGAAACCAATGGGTTCTCCGCCGTACCGCCGTCGCTGCGTTTCTTCGCCGGTGGCGATCAGAGTGTGCGCGGCTACGACTACCAGAGCCTGTCGCCGGAGAATAACCAGGGCGACAAGATCGGTGGCCGCTACCTGTTCGCCGCCAGTGCCGAGTACCAGTACAGCCTCACCGACAAATGGCGCCTGGCGACCTTCATCGACCAGGGCAATTCCTTCAATTCGCTGGACATTCCCACCTTGAAGACCGGGGTCGGCTTTGGCGTGCGTTGGGTTTCGCCGGTTGGCCCGCTGCGCCTGGACCTCGCCCATGCGCTGGATGACGACGGCGGCGTACGCCTGCATTTCTCCATGGGGCCTGAGCTATGACCCGGCGCCTGCTAAAAGGCTTGGCTGCCGGCGTGCTCTGTCTGGTGCTGGTGGTCGTCGCCGTGTTGTGGACGCTGCTCGGCACCCAGGCTGGCAGCCGCTGGCTGCTGGCGCAGGTGCCGGGCCTGCAGGTCGACAGCTTCACCGGACGCCTGGGCAGTGCCTGGCAGGCTGATGCGCTGATCTGGCAGCAGGGCGAGATGCGTGTGGAGTTGCAGCAGCTGGATATGGCCTGGTCGCCGTCCTGCTTCTTGCGACTGACCTTGTGCCTGGATCGCCTGCATCTGCAGCAGGTGGCCGTGACCCTGCCCGAAAGTGGGGAAGCCAGCGACGAGCCGCTTAGCCTGCCGAACCTCAAGCTGCCACTGCGCTTGCAACTGGGCGATATTCAGCTGGGCGAACTGCGCCTGGACGGCCAGGCGCAACTGAGCGATCTCCAACTGATCGCCAGTTGGAACGAGCAGGGCATGGAGCTGCAGCGTCTGGCCCTGCAGCGCGATGACCTGAGCCTGGACGTCAGCGGTCACCTGACACCGCAGGGCAATTGGCCGATGGCCCTGAGTGGCCGTCTGCAGTTACCGGAAGTCGATGGCAAGGCGTGGCAGGTGGCGCTGCAAGTGGGCGGCGAATTGCAACGCAGCCTGAAGGTCGAGGCCGATAGCAGCGGCTATCTCGACGCCCGCCTCGAAGGGCAGGTGCAGGCGCTGGCCGAACACCTGCCCGCCGAACTGCGCCTGACCAGCCAGAGTTTCCAGGCCAGCAGTGCTTTGCGGCAGACGCTGCACCTGCAGACGCTGACGTTGTCGGCAAAAGGTGACCTGAGCGGCGGCTATCGAATCGACGGTAGCGCCAATCTGCCCGCCGAGGAGGCGCCGATGCCGCTGACATTGCGCGGACGGGTCGATGCCAAGGGCGCGGACATCGAATTGCTGCGCATCGAGGCTGAGGATCAGCAGCACCTGCAGCTCACCGGAGTGCTCGCCTGGAGCGAGGCGTTTCAGGCCGACGCCACGCTCGATTGGCTGAATTTTCCCTGGCAGCGCCTGTACCCGCTGGACCAGTCACCACCCGTGGCATTGCAGCAACTTCAGGCCGAAGTCAGCTACAGCGAAGGCAATTACCTGGGTAACTTCGCTGCGCAATTGCAGGGGCCGGCGGGGGACTTCAGCCTGAGCAGTCCGGTCAGTGGCGATCTTGATCAGGTCAGTCTGCCGCAAGTGCAGTTGGTGGCCGGTCAGGGCCGCGCCGAGGGTGTGGTCAAGGTCGGTTTTGCCGAAGGTTTCGACTGGCAGGCCATGCTGCAGCTTCGCGCCCTCGACCCGGGTTACTGGCTGGCGCAGATGCCGGGCAACCTGGCCGGGCCGCTGAACACCTCGGGCAGCTTCAATGCCGGTGCGCTACAGGCCACGGCCAATATCGACCTCAATGGCCGCCTGCGAGGCCAGCCGGCGCAATTGCAGGTAAAGGGTGCCGGCGCTGGCGAGCAGTGGCAGCTCGAGCAGCTGCTGGTACGCATGGGCGACAACCGGATCAGCGGCAATGGCTCGCTGGATTCACGTCTGCGTGGTCAGTTGAAGCTGGCCTTGCCGCGTCTTGGACAGCTCTGGCCCGGTCTGCAAGGGCAGATGCAGGGCCAGCTGTCCCTGGCCGGCACCTTGCAGGCGCCGCAAGGCCAGCTTGCGCTGAGCGGTGAGCGCCTGGCCTTTGGTGACCCCAGCCTGCGGCGCCTGCAACTGGACGCGACGCTGGACTCCCGTCAGCAGGCGCGCATCGCCTTGAACGTGCGCGGTATCCGCATTGGCGACACCTATCTTGGGCGCTTGCAGGCCGATGGCCGTGGCGATCAGCGCCGCCAGGCGCTGGAGGTGGAGTTGCAAGGCCCGCTGCTGCAACTGGCCCTGGCCCTGGACGGCAACCTCAACGAGCAGGGCGATTGGCGCGGGCGCATTGCCAGTGGTCGCGTGCAGAGCGGTGGCCAGGACTGGCAACTGCAGCAGGCTGCGACTCTGGAGCGCCTGGCCAGCGGCCGCTTGAATCTCGGCGCGCATTGCTGGCAAGCCGGCGATGCCAGCCTGTGCGGCGGGCAGCAACGGCTGATGCCGCAGCCCAGCCTGGACTGGCGCCTGGAGAATTTCCCCCTGGCCAGCCTGCAACCCTGGCTGCCTGAGGATTTCGCCTGGCAGGGGCGCCTGGATGGTCAGCTCAAGGTCGATCTACCCGAGAGCGGCCCCAATGGCCAGGTCGTGCTCGATGCCGGTGCTGGCAATCTGCGTATTCGTCAGCCGGATGAAGAGCAGTGGCTGGATTTTCCCTACGACAGCCTGCGTCTGGACAGCACGCTGCGCCCGCGACGGGTAGAAAGCCAACTGCGTTTCGTCAGCGCCCGCCTGGGTGAGTTGGTGTTGCAAGCGCAGATCGATCCGCGCCCGGCGAACAAGCCGGTCAGCGGTGAGTTTCGCCTTGGCGGTTTCGATCTGGCCGTACTGCGTCCTTTCGTGCCGATGGCGGAAAAGCTTGAAGGCAAACTGCAGGGCAACGGCAGCATAACCGGCCATCTGTTGGCCCCCCAGATCAATGGCCAACTGCGTCTGGACGGCGGCGAGCTGTCCGGGAGCGAACTGCCGATCAGCCTTGAGAACCTGCAATTGCAGGCGTTGATCGCGGGCGAGCAGGTGCAGCTCTCCGGCGACTGGCGCAGCGGTGAGCAGGGGCGTGGCAATCTACGAGGCGAATTGACCTGGCGTGAGGGGTTGAGCGGCGATCTGGCGGTGCAGGGGCAGCGCTTGCCGGTGAAGGTCGAGCCCTATGCCGAGTTGGAAGTCGAGCCTGATCTGCAATTGCAGCTGCGCGCCCAGCGCCTGGCCGTCAGTGGCAAGGTGGGCGTGCCGCGTGGCCTGATCAGCGTACGTGAACTGCCGCCTTCTACGGTGAAGGTCTCTGGTGATGCGCGGGTGGTTGGAAGTGAAGTGCCCGAAGCCGAGCAGGGCATGGGTATCGCCATGGATGTCGATGTCGAAGTGGGGCAGGACAAGCTGGCGTTCAGCGGTTTCGGCCTGACTGCCGACCTGCGTGGGCGTGTACACATCGGCGATAACCTCGATACTCGCGGTGAGCTGGACCTGGTCAAGGGTCGCTATCGCGCCTACGGCCAGCGCCTGACCATTCGGCGCGCGCGACTGTTGTTTACCGGCCCTATCGATCAGCCGTTCCTCGATGTGGAAGCGATTCGTCGGGTCGACACGGTCGTCGCGGGTATCCGCCTGTCCGGCAGTGCCGAGCAGCCCAGCACCACGGTCTTCGCCGAGCCGGCCATGAGCCAGGAGCAGGCGCTGTCCTATCTGGTGCTGGGCCGGCCTTTGGGGCAGAGCGCCGGTGACAACAGCATGCTTGGTCAGGCCGCGCTGGCGCTCGGTCTGGCCGGCAGCAGTTCGCTCACCACCAGCCTGGCGAACCGCCTGGGTATTCAGGATTTCCAGCTCGACACCGAGGGCAGTGGCGTGACTACCAGCGTGGTGGCCAGCGGCAATATCACCGAGCGTCTCAGTCTTCGTTATGGCGTAGGTGTGTTCGAGCCGGCCAACACCATCGCCCTGCGTTACGAGCTTAGCCGGCGCCTGTACCTTGAGGCCGCCAGCGGCCTGGCCAGTTCGCTCGATCTGTTCTACCGACGGGATTTCTGATGGGCGCGCGGTCTTTTGCTAAATCCCTACTTGACCGCGGGTGTATCGCCGGCGCTTCTGCGCTAGTCTGGACGCATGGTCGGGCCGTGACCTGCCATTCGATGGACCCTTCGCCTCGGCGAATCCCATGTCACACATTTGCCCTTCAACTCCCTGAACGATAAGGAAACTCCCATGGCGCAAGTCACTCTCAAAGGCAACCCGGTGCAGGTCGATGGTCAACTGCCGCAGACCGGCCAACAGGCGCCGGCCTTCAGCCTGGTCGCTGGCGACCTGAGCGACGTCACCCTGGCCAGCCTGGCCGGCAAGCGCAAGGTGCTGAACATCTTCCCCAGCGTTGACACCCCAACCTGCGCCACCTCCGTGCGCAAGTTCAATGCCGAAGCCGGCCAACTGAACAACACCGTGGTGCTGTGCATCTCCGCTGACCTGCCATTCGCCCAGGCGCGCTTCTGCGGTGCCGAAGGCCTGGACAGCGTGGTCAACCTGTCCAGTCTGCGCGGTGCCGACTTCCTCAAGAACTACGGCGTGGCCATTGCCAGCGGCCCGCTGACCGGTCTGGCTGCTCGCGCGGTAGTCGTGCTGGATGAAAACGACAAGGTGCTGCACAGCGAGCTGGTCGGCGAAATCGCCGACGAGCCGAACTATGCAGCTGCCTTGGCCGCGCTCAAGTAAGCGGCACGCAAAAAACAGACGGCCTGCTTTGCAGGCCGTTTTTATTTGTGTACCCAAACGAACGTCCGGGCACCTCGACAGTCTCTTGCCAGCGCAAGAATTTATTGCGGACACAAACAGTTAGTAACGTAAGGGGAGGGTAAAAAGCGGGTAAATGGGCTTTGCTTGACGCGGGCCAGTGCTTATCGTGCCGACTCCCATCAAAAGTGATATTGCGCCTGCCATGTCGAATGCTTCCCTGTCCTCCTCGAATTCCTCCCGCCAATGGCTGATCGGCCTGGCCCTGCTCGCCATTTTGCTTCTGCTGCTGTGGTGGTTCTGGCCGAGCACGCCAGAAAGCCAGCAGATGGGCCGTGGTCGTTTCGGCGATATGGGCCCGGTGCCGGTGCGCCTGGCCGAGGTCAAACAGGGTGAGTTCGCCATCGAACTCAAGGCGCTTGGCACGGTAACGTCCTACAACACGGTCAATGTGCGCTCGCGGGTCGACGGGGAACTGGTCAAGGTGCTGTTCGACGAGGGCCAGCAGGTCAAGGCTGGCGACCTGCTGGCGGTGATCGACCCACGTCCTTATAAGGTGGCCTTGCAGCAGGCGCAGGGGGCGTTGCAGGAAAACCAGGCGCAACTGAAGAACGCCGAGCTGGATCTGCAGCGTTACAAGGGGCTGTATGAAGAAGACAGCATCGCCAAGCAGACCCTGGATACGCAGCAGGCGCTGGTCAATCAGTACCGTGGCAGCCTGCAGAGCAACCAGGCCGACGTCGCCACGGCCAAACTCAACCTCGACTTTACCCAGATTCGCGCGCCCATCGACGGTCGCCTGGGGTTGCGTCAGCTGGATATAGGCAATCTGGTCAGCAGCGGTGATACCACGCCGCTGGTGGTGATTACCCAGGCCGATCCTATCTCGGTGATCTTCACCATCCCCGAGGGTGACCTGCCTGCCGTGCTGCAGCGCCGCCGCGACGGCGCGACCCTGGCCGTCGAGGCCTGGGACCGTGGCGAGCGCATGAAACTGGCCGAGGGCGTGCTGGAAAGCCTGGATAACCAGATCGACACCACCACCGGTACGGTCAAACTCAAGGCGCGCTTCGACAACGCCGAGCAGATGCTCTTCCCCAACCAGTTCGTCAACGTGCGTCTGCGCGTTGAAACCCGCGAGGCCGCCACTATCGTCCCATCTGCTGCGGTGCAGTTCGGCACCCAGGGCACCTTCGTCTATGTCGTGGGTGACGATAACAAGGTGAGCATCCGTCCGGTCACCATCGTCGCCAGCGATGCTGAACGCAGCATGGTCAACGAGGGCGTGCAGCAGGGCGAGCGGGTGGTCATGGAGGGCACCGACCGCCTGCGTGACGGCAGCGAAGTGGAGGTGGTCGACCCGACTGCCGTGCAGGAATCCGACAGCGAGGGGCAGGCTGAGCCTGGCCGGGCCGCCGCGCGGAACGACGCATGAACATCTCCCGCCCCTTCATCCTGCGGCCGGTCGCCACCACGCTGTTGATGGTGGCGATCTTCCTCAGTGGCCTGATCGCCTATCGCCTGCTGCCGGTGTCGGCGCTGCCGGAGGTGGATTATCCGACCATCCGCGTGCTGACCCTGTACCCAGGCGCCAGCCCGGATGTGATGACCAGTGCCGTGACGGCGCCGCTGGAGCGCCAGTTCGGGCAGATGGCCGGGCTCAAGCAGATGTCCTCGACCAGCTCGGGTGGCGCCTCGGTGATCACCCTGCGCTTCAACCTGGACGTTTCCCTGGCGGTGGCCGAGCAGGAAGTGCAGGCAGCGATCAACGCGGCGAGCAACCTGCTGCCCGGCGATCTGCCGGCGCCGCCGGTATACAACAAGGTCAACCCGGCCGACACGCCGGTGCTGACCCTGGCGATAAGTTCGGCGACGATGCCGCTGCCGCAGGTCAACGACCTGGTCGATACCCGCCTGGCGCAGAAACTGGCGCAAACCAGCGGTGTCGGCCTGGTGACCCTGGCCGGCGGGCAACGTCCGGCGGTGCGCATTCGCGTCAACCCGGAGGCGCTCGCTTCCTATGGGCTTAGCCTTGCCGATGTGCGCAGCCTGATCACCGCCAGCAATGTCAATCAGCCCAAGGGTAACTTCGATGGACCCACGCGAGTTTCCCAGCTCGATGCCAACGACCAGCTGAAATCCGTCGAGGAATACCGCGAGCTGATCCTCCACTATGAGAACGGCTCGGCGCTACGCTTGAAGGATGTCGCCGAGATCCTCGATGGCGCCGAGAACGAGCGCCTGGCTGCCTGGGCCAACCGCAATCAGGCGGTACTGGTCAACGTGCAGCGCCAGCCTGGCGCCAACGTGATCGACGTGGTCGACCGTATCCAGACCCTGTTGCCGCACCTGACCGAAGGCCTGCCGGCCAGCGTCGAAGTCAAGGTGCTTACCGACCGTACGCAGACCATCCGTGCAGCGGTGCGTGACGTGCAGCACGAGCTGCTGCTGGCCATCGCCCTGGTGGTGATGGTGACGTTCCTGTTCCTGCGCAAGCTGTCGGCGACCATCATCCCGTCCATCGTCGTGCCGCTGTCGCTGATCGGCACCTTCGGCGTGATGTACCTGGCAGGCTTCACCATCAACAACCTGACGCTGATGGCGCTGACCATCGCCACTGGCTTCGTGGTCGACGATGCCATCGTCATGCTGGAGAACATCGCCCGTCATCTGGAGGAGGGTGAAACGCCGCTGAACGCCGCGCTCAAGGGTGCCCGGCAGATCGGCTTCACCCTGGTTTCGCTGACCCTGTCGCTGATTGCCGTACTGATTCCGTTGCTGTTCATGGCCGATGTGGTCGGCCGGTTGTTCCGCGAGTTCGCCATCACCCTGGCCGTGGCCATCATGATTTCCCTGGTGGTGTCGCTGACTCTCACGCCGATGATGTGCGCGCGCCTGCTCAAGGCCGAGAAACCCGATCAGGAAGGGCGCTTCTATCACGCCGCTGGTGGCGCCATCGATGCGATGATCGAGCGCTATGGCGTGTGCTTGCAGTGGGTGCTCAAGCATCAGCCGCTGACCCTGCTGGTGGCCGTGGCGACCCTGGGGCTGACCGTGCTGCTGTATATGGCGGTGCCCAAGGGCTTCTTCCCGGTGCAGGACACCGGCGTGATCCAGGGCATTTCCGAGGCGCCACAGTCGATCTCCTTTGCCGCCATGAGCGAGCGTCAACAGCGTCTGGCGGATGTGATCCTGCGCGATCCGGCAGTGGCCAGCCTGTCCTCGTCGATTGGCGTCGACGGCGACAACCCGACGCTCAACAGCGGCCGCCTGCTGATCAACCTGAAGACCCACGCCGAACGTGATGTCACCGCCAGCGAGGTGATCGAGCGTCTGCGTCCGGAGTTGGCGAAGATTCCCGGTATCGAGCTGTTCATGCAGCCGGTGCAGGACCTGACCATCGAAGATCGCATCAGCCGCACCCAGTTCCAGTTCACCCTGGAATCGCCTGACAACCAGTTGCTGGAAACCTGGACGCCGCGTCTGGTCGAAGTGCTGCGCGAGCAGCCAGAGCTGACCGACGTGGCCAGCGACCTGCAGAACCGTGGCTTGCAGGTGTACCTGGATATCGACCGCGACGCCGCCGCGCGCTTGGGCATCAACGTTGGCACCATCGACAATGCCCTGTACGACGCTTTCGGCCAGCGCCAGATCAGCACCATCTACACCCAGGCCAGCCAGTACCGCGTGGTGCTGGAAAGTCGCGATGGCGGGCGTATCGGCCTGGCCGCGCTGCGCCAGATCCATGTGGCCACCGGTGACGGCCAGCAGGTGCCGCTGTCGTCCCTGGCGCATATCGAGGAGCGCCCGGCCAGTCTGCTGATCAACCATATCGGGCAGTTCCCGGCGGTGACCCTGTCGTTCAACCTGGCGCCGGGCGTCTCGCTGGGCGAAGCGGTCGCCGTGATCGAGCGGGTCGAGCAGGAAATCGGCCTGCCCGGTGGCATCGACACCCAGTTCCAGGGTGCTGCCGAAGCGTTCCGCGCATCGCTGTCGTCGACCTTGCTGCTGATCCTGGCGGCCATCGTCACCATGTACATCGTGCTTGGCGTGCTTTACGAGAGCTACATCCACCCGATCACCATACTTTCCACCTTGCCTTCAGCGGGTGTCGGGGCACTGCTGGCGCTATTGCTGACGGGTAACGACCTGGGATTGATCGCCATCATCGGCATCATCCTGCTGATCGGTATCGTCAAGAAGAACGCGATCATGATGATCGACTTCGCCCTCGAGGCCGAGCGCAACCAGGGCATGGCGCCAGAAGCGGCGATCTACCAGGCGGCGCTGCTGCGCTTTCGGCCGATCCTGATGACCACCCTGGCAGCGCTGTTCGGCGCCATTCCGCTAATGCTCGCCTCGGGCTCAGGCGCCGAGTTGCGCCAGCCGTTGGGCCTGGTGATGGTCGGGGGCCTGCTGGTCAGCCAGGTGCTGACGCTGTTCACCACGCCGGTGATCTACCTGTACTTCGATCGCCTGTCGCGGCGGGCCACGGGGCGCAGCGCGTCGGGGGTGGCGGTATGACCCAGGCCCGTAGGAGCGGCTTCAGCCGCGAACAGGCGGGGGCAGGGGATTCGCGGCTGAAGCCGCTCCTACGTGATCGGCGAAGCCTTGGCGGGGCCCATCACGCATGAACCTCTCCGCCCCCTTTATCCGCCGCCCGGTGGCGACCCTGCTGCTGAGCCTGGCGATCATGCTGCTCGGTGGCGTCAGCTTCGGCCTGCTGCCGGTGGCGCCGCTACCGCAGATGGATTTCCCCACCATCACCGTGCAGGCCAGCCTGCCAGGGGCCAGTCCGCAGATCATGGCCTCGACCGTGGCCACGCCGCTGGAGCGCTCGCTCGGCTCGATTGCCGGGGTCAGCCAGATGAACAGCCGCAGCAGCCAGGGCAGCACGCGGATCATGATCCAGTTCGATCTGGACAAGGACATCAACACCGCCGCGCGCGAGGTCCAGGCGGCGATCAACGCGGCGCGCGAACTGCTGCCCAGCGGCATGCGCACCATGCCCAACTACCGCAAGATCAACCCGTCACAGGCACCGATCATGGTGCTGTCGTTGAGCAGTACCACGCTGAACAAGGGCCAGCTGTACGACGTGGCCTCGACCATCCTGGCGCAGAAGCTGTCCCAGGTTGGCGGCGTGGGCGAGGTGCAAGTCGGTGGTAGTTCGCTGCCAGCGGTACGGGTTTCCCTGGAGCCGCGCCTGCTCGATCACTATGGCATCGCGCTGGACGAAGTGCGCCAGACCATCGCGGCCAGCAACGTCCTGCGTCCCAAGGGCGCGGTCGAGGATGCACAGCGCCGCTGGCAGGTACAGGCCAACGATCAGTTGGCCAAGGCCGCCGATTACCTGCCGATGATCATCCGCTACCAGGATGGCGCCGCCGTGCGCCTGGGCGACGTGGCCACGGTTACCGATGGCGTCGAGGACCGCTATAACAGCGGCTTCTACAACGACAAGGAGGCGGTGCTGCTGGTGATCAACCGGCAGAGCGGGGCGAATATCCTGCAGACCATCAGCGACATCCGTGCCGAGCTGCCGGCGCTGCGCGAGGTGATCCCCGCCAGCGTCGAGCTGGAGGTGGCGATGGATCGCTCGCCGGTTATCCGCGCCACCCTGCACGAGGCCGAACAGACCCTGCTGATTGCCGTGGGCCTGGTGATCCTGGTGGTGTTGGCGTTTCTCGGGCGCTGGCGCGCAGCACTGATTCCGGCGCTGGCGGTGCCGGTTTCGCTGATCGGCAGTTTCGCCGCCATGTACCTGCTGGGTTTCTCGCTGAACAACCTGTCGCTGATGGCGCTGATCATCGCCACCGGGCTGGTGGTGGACGATGCCATCGTCGTGCTGGAGAACATCGCCCGGCACATCCATAACGGCGAGAAGCCGATGGCAGCGGCCTTCAAAGGCACGCGCGAGGTGGGGTTCACCCTGCTGTCGATGAACCTGTCGCTGGTGGCGGTGTTCATCTCCATCCTGTTCATGGGCGGTATCGTCGAACGGCTGTTCCGCGAGTTCTCCATCACCCTGGCAGTGGCGGTGGTGATTTCCCTGCTGGTGTCGTTGACGTTGACGCCGATGCTGTGCGCGCGCTGGCTCAAGGCCGAGGACGAACAGCCACGCGGACGTCTGCAGCAATGGGGCGACCGCCTGCAGGCACGGGTTCTGGCCGTCTACGGGCGTTCGTTGGACTGGGCGCTGCGCCATTCGCTGCTGATGGTGATCAGCCTGCTGGCCACCATCGCGCTGAACGTCTACCTGTTCGTCAGCATCCCCAAGACCTTCATGCCGCAGCAGGATACCGGCCAGTTGATCGGTTTTATCCGTGGTGATGACGGCCTGTCGTTCCAGGTCATGCAGCCGAAGATGGAGATTTTCCGCAATGCCGTCTTGGCCGACCCGGCGGTGGACAGTGTGGCTGGCTTTATCGGTGGCTCGGGGGGAATCAACAACGCCTTCATGATCGTGCGGCTAAAGCCAGTGGAGGAGCGTGGCGTGTCATCGCAGCAGGTCATCAATCGCCTGCGCGCCACTGTGCCGAAAGTGCCCGGTGGGCGCATGTTCCTCATGCCGGATCAGGATCTGCAGATCGGTGGGCGCGAGGGGCGCAGCTCGGAGAACGAATACATGCTGCTCTCGGGCGATCTCGACGTCTTGCGGACGTGGCTGCCGAAGGTGCGTGATGCGCTGCGCGCGTTGCCCGAGCTGACCGATATCGACGCCAACGAGAACGAGGGCGCCCAGCAGATTCGCCTGGTGGTCGACCGCGAGGCTGCGCAGCGTCTGGGCGTCGAGATGAGCATGATTACCGCCGTGCTCAACAACGCCTTCAGCCAGCGTCAGGTTTCCACCATCTACGAGGCGCTGAACCAGTACAGCGTGGTGATGGAGATCAACCCGCGCTACGCCCAGCATCCCGAGGCGCTGGACCAGATTCAGCTGATCACCGCTGATGGCGCACGGGTGCCACTGTCCACCTTCGCCCGTTGGGAGCGCAGCCTGGAAGAGGACCGGGTCAACCACCAGGGCCAGTTCGCCGCCGAAAACATCGGCTTCTCCCTGGCCGAGGGTGTCAGCCTCGATCAGGCCAGTCGCGCCATCGAAGCCGCCGTGGCGCGGGTCGGTCTACCCACCGAAGTGCAGGGCATGATGGGGGGCACTGGCGCTGCGTTCCAGCAGACCCAGGGCAATCAGCCGCTGATGATCCTGCTGGCACTGGTGGTGGTGTACATCGTGCTGGGCGTGCTCTACGAGAGTTACGTGCATCCGCTGACCATTCTCTCTACCTTGCCCTCGGCCGGGGTTGGCGCCTTGCTCGCGCTGCAACTGGTCGGCATGGAGTTCAGCCTGATTTCGCTGCTGGGCCTGTTCCTGCTGATCGGTATCGTCAAGAAGAACGCCATCCTGATGGTCGATCTGGCCCTGCAATTGGAGCGGGGCGAACGCCTCAGCCCGCAGGAGTCGATTCGCCAGGCCTGTCTGCTGCGTTTCCGACCGATCATGATGACCACCCTGGCTGCGATTCTTGGCGCCTTGCCGCTGGTGCTAGGCAGTGCCGAGGGTTCGGAGATGCGCCAGCCGCTGGGTATCACCATCGTCGGTGGCCTGGTGTTGAGCCAGATGCTGACCCTCTACACCACTCCGGTGGTCTACCTCTACTTCGACCGTCTGCGCCATCGCGTCAATCGCTGGCGCGGCGTGCGCACCGATGCTTCGTTGGAAAATCCGCTATGAACCGAGCTCCTTTCGCCCGAACCCTCGTCTCCCTGCTGCTGGCCGGCGTGCTTGGCGGCTGCGCCCTGGGCCCTGATTATCAGCGCCCTGAACTGGCGCCGCCTGCGCAGTTCAAGCAGGTCGAAGGCTGGAAGGCGGCCGTACCGGCAGACGCCCTGGAACGTGGCAACTGGTGGGCACTGTATGGCGATGCCGAGCTCAATGCGCTCGTCGAACGCCTGCAACTGTCCAACCAGAACCTGGCGGCAGCCGAGGCCCAGTATCGCCAGGCGCGAGCACTGGTGCGCGGTGCGCGGGCCAGCTTCTATCCAACATTGTCCGGCAGCGCCGGGGTGACCCGAGCCGGGCAGGGCGGCGGTGACAGCACCCTGCGCACCGCCGATGGAGTGAGTATCAGTGGTTCCAACGCATCGAGTATCTCGAAAAGCTACGAGCTGGGGCTCAATGCCGCCTGGGAACTGGATGTCTGGGGCAAGCTGCGCCGTGGCCTGGAGTCCAGTCGTGCCGAGTTCGACGCCAGCGCCGCCGACCTGGCCGCAGCGCGCCTGAGCCTGCAGAGCGAGTTGGTGCAGAACTACCTGCAACTGCGCATCCTCGACGAACAGAAGCGGCTGCTCGACGCCACCGTAGCGGCATACGCGCGCTCTCTGCGCCTGACCGAGAACCAGTATCGGGCCGGTATCGTGCCCAAGTCCGACGTGAGCCAAGCCACCACCCAGCTCAAGAGTACGCAGGCGCAGGCCATCGATCTCGATTGGCAGCGCGCGCAGCTCGAACATGCCATTGCCGTGCTGGTCGGCGTCAGCCCCGCCGAACTGTCCATCGCACCGCGCCAAAGCCTGCCAGCACTGCCCGAGGTACCCGTGGCACTGCCGTCGCAGTTGCTCGAGCGCCGCCCTGACGTTGCCGCTGCCGAACGCCGGGTGATTGCTGCCAACGCGCAGATCGGCGTGGCGGAGGCGGCCTGGTTCCCCGATCTGAGCATCTCGGCCAGCGGTGGCTATCGTGGCAGCAGCTTCGCCGACTGGATCGAGGTGCCCAACCGCTTCTGGTCGCTCGGCCCGCAACTGGCACTGACTCTGTTCGACGGCGGCGCGCGGCGTGCGGAGCTGGAACGTAGCGAAGCGGCCTATGACCAGACCGTGGCGCAATACCGCCAGGCCGTGCTGGACAGCTTCCGTGAGGTGGAGGATTACCTGGTGCAGTTGCGCGTGCTGGAGCAGGAGAGCGGGGTGCAGCAGGAGGCGCTGGATGCGGCGCGCGAGTCGCTGCGCCTGATCGAGAACCAGTACCGCGCCGGTACCGTCGACTACAACAGCGTGGTCACCGTGCAGGCGACCGCACTGAACAACGAGCGCACCAACCTCACGCTTCTCGGTAGTCGACTGACGGCCAGTGTGCAGTTGATCGCTGCCCTTGGTGGCGGCTGGCAGGTGGAGCGGCTACACCAGCAGGCTGCACAGTAAGTAACGGAAGTAATCAGCCGGCATGGCGGTTTTTCGCCATGCCGGCTGATAGTCACTCGCGGTGCTTGCGATTGACCGTCTGCGCCGCCTTGATCACGTCACTGCCAATCTGCCCCTGGAACTGTTCCCATACCGGACGCATCGCGTCACGCCAGGCCTGGCGCTGTTCGGCGGTCAGGTTGATGACCTGGCTGCGACCAGAATCCACGATGCGCTGGCGGTCGGCCTGGTTGGCAGCTTCGGCCTGTTTGTTCACCGCGTAGGTGACCTCATCGATGATGGCTTCCAGCTCCATCCGGATATGATGCGGGATGCCGTACCAGAAGCGCGAATTGCTCACCAGCATGTAGTCCAGCACGCCATGGTTGGTTTCGCTGATGAAGGGCTGTACTTCATGCAACTTCTGGCTATAGATGTTCGACCAGGGGTTTTCCGCCCCCTGCACCTGGCCGCTCTGCAGCGCTTTGAAGACCTCGGAGAAGGGCAGTTTCTGACTATTTGCGCCCACCTGGCCGAATTGTGCCTCCAGTACCGCCGACGGCTGAATGCGGAAGCTCAGGCCATTGGCATCCCCGGGCATGTTCAGCGCGCGAGTGGCGGAAAGCTGCTTCATGCCGTTGTGCCAGTAAGCCAGGCCGACGATGTTGTGCTCTTCCATCGAGCGCAGCAACTGGCGGCCCTTGGCGCGTTTCTGGAAGCGGTTGACCGCATCCAGGTCATCGAACAGGAACGGCAGGTCGAACACCTGCAGTTGCTTGGTGTACTGCTCGAACTTCGCCAGAGACGGCGCCAGCAACTGAACATCGTTGTTGCGCAGGGCTTCCAGCTCATTGGCGTCGCCGAAGAGGCTGGAGTTCGGGTAGACCTCGACCTTCACCTTGCCGGCCAGCCGTTCCTCGACCAGTTGCTTGAACAGCAGTGCGCCCTGGCCCTTGGGAGTGGCATCGGTCACGACATGGGAGAACTTGATCAGGATAGGTTCATCGGCCAGCGCGGCAGTGCTGCTGAGAGAGGCGAGCACCATGGCGCAGACGGCCATGACGCGAACGGTATTGAACATACTGCTTCCTTTTCTTCTTGTCAGGTTGTGGAGCCTTTCGGCTGCATCGTGTTGGTCACTTTGGCGGTCGCTCAGGCCCTGGTAGCTATCGTGGCTTGAGCGAAGCTGGCGACTCACCATCGCAAGGCTTATGCCAGTGTGGCGAAATTCCGCCAACCTGCCTGGCGTGTGAAAAGGGCTGTGACGTGTCGCACATTGGATGGCGGATATCCGCCATCTGTGCGCCAGGAAAAAGCGGAAACTTGCCGGTTTCAGCGAAGGTCTTGTGAATTCGGTCAGCTTGTTATCCTGGGGGCCGCGATTGAAATCGAGGAGTGATGTGATGAGTTGGTCCGCCCAGCAGTATTCCCTGTTCGAACGCCAGCGTACCCGCCCTGTGCATGATCTGCTGGCGGCTGTGCCGTGTGATGACGTCGAGCTGGCCGTCGACCTGGGCTGCGGCCCCGGTAATTCCACTGCGGTACTGCAAGCGCATGCGCCTGAGGCTCGGGTGATCGGTATCGACAGCAGTGAAGACATGCTGCGCGCTGCGCGTGAGCGGCTGCCGCAGGTTAGCTTCCAGTTGGCGGATATCCAGCACTGGCAGGCCGACAGCGCACCGCAGTTGATCCTGGCCAATGCCTCGCTGCAATGGCTGCCTGATCACGCGCAGCTCTATCCAAGGTTGCTGGCGCAACTGGCGCCGGGTGGTTGGCTGGCGATCCAGACACCGGACAACCTGCAGGAGCCGGCGCATCGCCTGGCCCGTGAAGTGGCCGCCGAGGGACCGTGGGCTGCGCGAATCGGCGAGGTGCGTCATGCCGAGCGGCATCGGGCGCAAACCTACTACGACATCCTTGGCGCCCAGGCCAGCGAACTGGATATCTGGCGTACCACCTACTTCCATGTGCTGGACAATGCCGCGGCGGTGGTGGAGTGGTTCAAGTCAACGGCGTTGCTGCCGTTCCTGCAGCCGCTGGATGCCGAGCAGCAGGCGGCTTTCCTCGAACGCTATCAGGCGGCGATCAGCGAAGCCTATCCGGCGCAGGCCGATGGCCGGGTGTTGCTGCCGTTTCCACGGCTGTTTCTGGTGGCCCGGCGGTAGCCCGGATGCAATCCGGGGCAGGTGACTGTCGCGGCTGAGGCCCTGGGCGCGATCGATTTGAATGGTAGCGCGCTCTTCAATGCTGGGTTCGGCACAAGACATAGGTGCAGCACGGTACCGGAAAGGTCAGGTGTTGCACTCAGTTTTTGCCGTCGCCTAGATACGTCATGGCTATGCAGCAGATGCTCCAGCGTCAATTCAACGACCGTGTTGCACCTGGCTCCTGCAACCGGCGGATTTTAAGACAAATCTTATAGATCGCCGAGCGCTTGTCGCTTATAAACGCCATCAGATAGGGGTTCAGATCGTTGCGCGCATCGCTATCGTCGATTGCCGATGGCTGCGCGTGCTTGCATTAACAAGGGAACTGTAAGGCAGGGCCACGATGGCATCTGATAGTTTTCAGAATGAAGTTCCAAAGGCGCGGGTCAATATCAAACTTGATCTGCATACCGGTGGAGCGCAAAAGAAGGTCGAGTTACCGCTCAAGTTGATGGTCATGGGTGACTACAGCAATGGCCGAGAGCAGCGCCCGCTGCCTGAGCGCAGTAAAGTCGACATCAACAAAAATAATTTCAACAGTGTACTGGCCGAATTTCACCCGAGCGTGAAGCTGGCCGTGCCCAATACACTCGTTGACGATGGCTCTGACGCCTCTCTCGATCTGACCTTCCGCAACATGAAGGACTTCGAGCCTGAACAAGTGGCTCGCCAGATTCCTGAGCTACGCGCGATGCTGGCCATGCGTAACCTGCTGCGCGACCTCAAATCCAACCTGCTCGACAACGCCACCTTCCGCCGAGAGCTGGAACGCATCCTCAAGGACGACGCCCTGAGCGACAAGTTACGCAACGAGCTGGCTCAGTTGGCCCCCAAGACCGCTAATTAATATCAAGGAGTGACTTATGTCTGCATCTGCGGAAGGAGTTTTCGCGCCTGCCTGCTGCTCGACAGTGGCGCGCGCAATATCGACAGCCTGCTCAACCAGCAAATCCTGCCGGTGCTGAGCCAGCAACTGCTGCAGCGCCAAGCCAGCCAGCGCAAAGCCACCGCCGTCACCCTGGGTTACAGCGCTGACGACGGCATCGCCCTGGCATTCAGCGAAGAGCCCCTGGCTCTCGAACGCGCGGAGGTCTGACCCATGCTCAGCGAGATACGCACCTTCTTCGACCACAGCCGGCATACGCTCACGGTGGATGGCCAGAACGCCCCGTTGGACGTGCTCGCGTTTTCCGGCACCGAGGCACTCAGCGAGACCTTTTGCTATGCCATCGAGGTGACCAGTCCGAGTCTCGACATCGCCGCCGACACCCTGCTCGGCAAGGATGCCAGCTTCAGTCTGCACGCAGCGCCACCAGCGCTGACCATTCGCGGCTACACGCCGCCAGCGCTCGCACCGCTGCGCACCTTGCACGGGGTCATCACACAATTCCGGCGTCTCTCGGCCTCCAGGGACGAAGCCCGTTACGAGCTCACGCTGGAGCCGCGCCTGTCGCTGCTGGATAAGACCTGCCAGTACCGCATCTACCAGAACCAGAGCGTGCCCGAGGTGGTGGAAACCATCCTGCGGCGACATGGATGGCGCGGGCAGGATTTCCTCATCGACCTCGGCAGAACGTACAAGCAGCATGACCAACTGCTGCAGTACGGCGAGTCGGACCTTGCCTACATCAAGAGGCTCTGTGCGGAGCGCGGCATCTGGTTCTGCTTCAGCATGGACGCGCGCTTGAAAATCGACGTGGTCGAGTTCAAGGACTCGCCCATGCACTACCAACGCGATATCAGCCTGCCGCTGCGGCCCCTGAGCGGGCTGCAAGCCACCGGCCAGGATGCCGTCTGGGACCTGCAAGCCAGTCACCAGGTCATCCAGCAACGGGTCAGCACCCGCGCCTACTACTCGCGCGATGCCGGCGCCAACCTTGACGGCCAGGCCGACCTGACGCGTGGCGCCGCCACCACCTACGGCGAGGCCTACCACTACGCCGACGAGCACTACCAGAGCCTCGGCGATCCCCATGCCCGTGGCGATGAGGAAGACCACGCCGAAAGCGGCATCTTCTACGCGCAACTGGCCCACGAGCGCTACCTGAATGACCAGCTCCGCCTGAGCGGCACCAGCAGCGACGCCGCCCTGGCCCCCGGCTGGGTGCTCAAGGTGACAGGCGGCGCACCGGCAGCGTTCAGCGAAGGCGCCCTGATCGTCCGCACCCACTGCACGGCTGCCCGCGATCGCAGCTTCGACGTCCGCTTCGAAGCCATCCCCGACGGCAACATCGCCTTCCGCCCGCCGGTGCCGACCAAGCCGCGCATCGCCGGCACCGTGCCCGCGCGCATCACCAGCCCGCAGCGCAACGACCCCTACAGCCATATCGATGGCGAAGGGCGCTACCGCGTCAACTTCCTGTTCGACCGGGATACCTGGCCAGCCGGCCGCGAAAGCATGTGGCTGCGCCTGGCGCGCCCCTATGCCGGCGACACCTATGGCTTGCACATGCCCTTGCTGGCCGGCACCGAAGTGGCGGTGGCCTTCGAGCAGGGCGACCCCGACCGCCCGTTCATCGCCCATGCCCTGCACACCAACCTCGAGCCTGACCACGTCACCATCCACAACCACAAGCGCAACGTACTGAGAACGCCCACCAACAACAAAATTCGCCTGGACGACACGCGCGGTCAGGAACACATCAAGATCAGCACCGAGTACTCGGGCAAGAGCCAGCTCAACCTGGGGCATCTGGTGGATGCCAAGAAGCACAAGCGCGGCGAAGGCTTCGAGCTGCGCACTGATGGCTGGGGCGCCATCCGCAGCGGCAAGGGTATCTTCATCAGCGCCGACGAACAGCCCCGCGCGGGCGGCCAGGTGCTCGCCATGCAGGAAGCCGTCGCTCGGCTCAAGCAGGCCGGCGATGAAATCCAGAAGCTCTCCGCCGACGCTGAAACCGCCAAAGCCGACCCGGCGGATGTTCAGGCGCAGTTGACCCTGCTCAGCGAACGCCTGGACAAACTGCAAGCCTCGGTAGCACTGATCAGCGCCCCGCAGGGTATTGCCGTGACCAGCGGCCACCACCTGCAACTGGCCGCCGAGCGCAATCTGATGCTCAACGCCGGCAACGAAGCTGACATCAGCGTGGTCAAGCGCCTGTTCATTGGTGTGGGTGAAGGCCTGAGCCTGTTCGTGCGCAAGCTGGGCATGAAGCTCATCGCCAACCAGGGTGCGGTGCAGATTCAGGCGCAGAACGACCGCATGGAAATTCTCGCGCGCATGGGGCTGGACATCGTCAGCAGCGAAGATGAAATCCACATCACCGCGAAGAAGAAAATCCTCCTCAACGCCGCTGGCACCTACATCAGCATGGACCAGCACGGTATCGAGTCCGGCACCCAGGGCGACTACCTGATCAAGTCGGCGCAGTTCGATCATCAAGGGCCGGCCAGCATGCCGGCTACGCATCCCGATTATCCGAAGCTCGAATCCGCGCAGCGCTTGCGCCTGCGCATTCCGCAGACACCCAACTCCCCGCAGCAGGTCTGGGCCGGCATGCCCTACACGCTCTATGCCGACGGCCAGGAGTTGCAAAAGGGCGTGATCGATGACACGGGGTACCTGGCCTTCGATCATCAGGTGGTTACTCGGAACTACCGGCTGGTGATGGCCAACGGCGTCAGCTACCAGATACCGATTGCCACCGACTACCGCAATCCTGAGCAGGGGCACTTGGCCAATCAGGGGTTGCACCACCACACCTTCCGGCCAGACCCGCAGGTCAACCAGCCATCCTCCCATACCGATATCCGCAAGCTCTACGCGTCCTTATTCAAAGGCGCGGAAAACGCAGATCAGGCGGACGGCACAAGCACAGGCCCCGGCGAGGATGGGCCGGGTAAATGGCTGACACAGGAAACCGACTATCACGGTATCCAGAACACTGGCCAAATGTTTCTCAACCGTCTCTTCTCCCTGGGAGACGAGGGGCGACTCTTTGGCTCGGACGGAAAGGACTACGAAAACACCAAGCGCACCTTGATCCAGGAATGGGTGCCGCTGTCGGCGGAGGAAGAGCATCTCAGGACACGTTCTGTCGTACGTCGTTACGGCGAAGTCAGGCGAATCAAGCAGACGTTTCTGGAGGGGCCTGATAGCTGGCAGGTATCCGGCAAGTCCTGGCACTGGCAGCCGGTGACGGCCAATACCGTCTACGAGTTCGAAGGAACACCTGTATGACGCTCACGAGCAAACAGACACTGCGAATCTGGGGCGCGTTGGATCTGTTCCAGCTTGTCTGGTACAGCCTTCACAGTTGGAGAGCCGGCCGCACACCCTATCTCAGCGATCTATTCGATTTGCAGGCGCTGGGTGAACACGTGGGCGCGCCACTCTTGAGCGTCGGCCTGGTTGCCTGGTCTTTGCAACTCTCCATCGCCATGACCGCCGTGGGCTTTCTTCTGGCCTATCGCCCCACCCGTTACCTGGGCATGGCGCAGATTCCGCTACGGCTGTTCTTCATTCTTCCCTCCTTGTCACCGCTCTTGTTGCTGGCGGGCCACCTGCCGGGCCTTCTGATGCTGGCACTGACCATCGGCTCGGAGATGTTCAAAGCCTGGAATCTATGGAGGCGAGCGTAATGGCAGGCCTATGGCAGTACATGCTCAACGTCGAGGAGAGACACCATGAGCCAGTGTGAAGTCGTCGTTCCCATCGCCCTGCAGCATACAAATGAGGGTGTTTGTACCTCCCCTTGGTGGGTTCAGGACGCCGAGTATGTGCCGGCAATGGCCAGCTACGAACCGCTGATCAATGGCGAAGCCGCCTTCAAGGCCGTCTACAAAGCCATCGACGCTGCGCAGAAATCCATCGACATCATCTGCTGGGGATTCCAGCCCTCGATGTACTTCATTCGTGATGGCGCACATCTTTCAATCGGTGCGCTGTTGCAGGAGAAGGCGCGCAAGGGCGTGCAGGTCCGTGTGCTGGCTTGGGAAATGCCGTTAAACGGCACAGGCATGGCAGGGGAGGCGAACCTGCCGGGCAAGTCGCCAAACCTCAAGCATCGCGCCGGGCAGACGGCCACCGACAAACAGCATCACTATGACGAGTGGTGGTTCGATACCTTCAGTACGGACGATGACAAGGCCGCCCAGCGCGTCCATGAGAATGTTCCAGTGCTCGTCACGCGTGGTTTCAGCAGAAAAGAGCGAGCACGTATCGGCGACGATGTCAGGGACAACGGACCGGACAGGGGGCTCAGCAAGAAATCACGGATCGCAATGATGGCGGCGCCCAGTCACCATCAGAAAAGCGTGCTGGTCGACTATGAGCTACCGGACCAGGCCGTTGGGTTCGTCATGGGCCACAACATGCTCGACGAGTATTGGGATACCGACGCCCACTCGGCGCTCATGCGCCCCGACCCCAAGCAGCCCAATTCTCGCCCCGGCACCTATGATCCTGATCGTGGCCCGCGTGGTGCCTTGCCGCGCCAGGACATTTCCAGCCGTGTCACCGGCCCGATCCTGGAGTATTTGCACAAGAACTTCGCCCTGGCCTGGCAAAAGGAAACCGGCGAAGACCTGCTCATCCTGCGCAAGGCCAAGGAGGTCGGCAAGCAACTCCAATGCGGCAAAGGCGGCACCCAGCTGCTGGCTCAACTGCTACGCACTCAGCCCCAGGTTGGCACGCACGATATCGAGAAGGCTTACCTGCAGGCGGCGAACAACGCCACCCAATTCATCTACATCGAGAACCAGTATTTCCGCTGGCCGCCGCTGGCCGAACTGATCAAGCAGGTCGCCCAGATCCAGACCGAGGAAGGACGGAACCCAGGCAAGCATGGTTCGGTGCACCTGTTCGTCACCACCAATGTGACCGATGGCGGCATCGGCATGGGCGTGCTGAATACCCAGCGGATGCTGGAAAGCCTGGGGCGTGCAGACACGATTCCCAACGTGACCAAAAAGCGCAGGGTCAAGCAGGCGGAGAAAGACATGCCCGCTCGTCCCCAGCCCGATGGCCCCACCGACCGACATGGCCGGCGCGAGCTGGAGGAGTGGCAGCGCGAACTCGATCAGAAAACCAAAGCCATCGAAGACGAAGTCCTGATCCCGCAGCCTATTCCCGGCCTGAAGGTCCATATCTGCTCCCTGGTCGCCCCCGATTCACCGGCAGGCAAGCCCTGGGTGCCGGTGTACATCCACTCCAAGCTGATGATCGTCAACGACGTCTACACCACCCATGGCTCGGCCAACATCAATACCCGCAGCATGCGCGTGGACAGCGAGCTGAATATCGCCCACGAGTGGCATCCCGTGACGCGCAAGATGAGGCAGGACCTGTGGAAGATACATACGGCGTGCAAGGTGGAGCCGGGGGAGAAGGCACCGGATGGGGCTAGTGATGATCCGAAGAAGGCATTTAAGGCCTGGGAGGACATCATCAATGAAAACATAGAACGGCAGTCCAAACAGCTCCCGCCCTTCGCCTCCCTGGTGGAGTTCCATTACGACAAATCCAGCATGAGTGACCTCGACTGATGCGCCGCATTCTTCTGCTCACCAGCCTGCTCTTGACCGCCTGCGGCACGGGCGGCATCGCCCATTTAAAGAAGGACAGTTCCGTGGACTCCCTTTCCCAGATCAAGGCCAACCTGGCCTTTACCTGCAAGTATGAACAGTTCCCAGAGCCCTCTGCGGACAGCGATGTGCTGTTCAAGTACGCTCGCTGGCTTCAGAAAAACAATCAGCTCAAGCAGGACAAGACGGTAGATGCACAGATCGAGCGGTTCTACCGCATAGCCGCCGAGAATGGCCATGCCAAGGCCAATATCAATTTGCAGAACGGCAGCATGCGCGGCCATTACAAGCTGACCGCTGAGGAGCGTTTGCGCTTCAGCCAGGCCCTGATCGAGGCCAATGTCGCCACTGGTTACTACTTCATAGCCATTTACCTGAAGAAAGGCGCAGCCGGATTACAGGAAGATCAGGAGTTGGCCTTGCGTTATTACCGCAAGGCGGCGGATGAAGGCAGTGCCAATGCTCAGGGATATGTGGCCGAGTTGCTGGCGCCGATTGATCGGGCTCCGGACATTGCCCGACAAATGCGTCGATGTGCTGCGGAGCAAGGAAATGGAGAGGCAGCTAATGGTTTAGGGGTAGATCTCAAAATTGACAAGCATTATCAAAAAGCAGTTGAAGCCTTTCAATTAGGGGTTGCTGCGGGCGATGAAAGTTCAGCATCTTTCTTGAACGAGGGTTTTCTTGGTCCGAGCCCTACAAATGAACTCTATTACCTTGGCCAGAAGAAGGACCTCGAACGCGCCGACCGTTACGAAAAAATCTGGAGCATCCTGGCGGACTACTCCTATGCCAGCCCCAAAGTCCCCGAGATCAACGATATTGTTCCGTTACCTCCAGCCAAGCTGCCTCCCTGGGACGGCAAGCTGAAATGGCTGGAGGAGCGTGAAGCCAATATTGCCCCACCCAAACCCAGTGAGGCGCTGATCGAGCAACTGGCCAAGGCCAGGGGGCTTGACCCTGCTACCGGCAAACCACTGCCCGGTTCCCAAGCCTTTATTCGCGCCACCGACTTCCAGATCTGCCACAGCGGCCAGCCTTGTCCGCGCGCTGGTTTCTGGCGGGTGCACTGGCTTAGCGACCGCACCATCGTCAAAACCGAAATCATCCGTAAGTTCAAGGAAGGCGAGATTTTCCCCACCTGGGAGGTCAAGCGCTTCATCGTCCGCCCCTGGCCGCTGAAGGACAAAACCACTCTTACCAACGAGCCGGTGGAATGGAGTTTCTACGGTGATGCCTAAGCGCGGGTTGGTCTGGATATATTGTGTGACGCTGGCCGGTTGCGGCGGGCTCTCTGCTAACCGTTCGGCGCCGCTGGACTCCCTTTCCCAGATCAAGGCCAACCTGGCCTTTACCTGCAAGCATGAACAGTTTCCCGAGCCGTCGGCGGATAGTGATGTGCTGTTCAAGTACGCCCGTTGGTTGCAAAAGAACAACCAGCTCAAGCAGGACAAGACGGTGGATGCACAGATCGAGCGGCTCTACCGCATCGCCACGGAAAATGGCCACGCCAAGGCCAATATCAATTTGCAGAACGGCAGCATGCGCGGCCATTACAAGCTGACCGCCGAGGAGCGTTTGCGCTTCAGCCAGGCCCTGATCGAGGCCAAGGTCGCCACTGGTTACTACTTCATGGCCATTTACCTGAAGAAAGGCGCAGCCGGATTACAGGAAGATCAGGAGTTGGCCTTGCGTTATTACCGCAAGGCGGCGGATGAGGGTAGTGCCAATGCTCAGGCCTATGTGGCCGAGTTGTTAGTTCCCATTGATCGAGCCCCGAGCATCGCGCGGCAAATGCGCCGCTGCGCGGCGGAGCAAGGGCAGGGTGAAGCTGCTGGAATGCTTGGTGTTGATCTGTCGGAGGATGGACATTACCAGGACGCGCTGGAAGCATACCAGCTAGGGGTTGCGGCGGGTGATGAAGGTTCGGCTTCCTTCTTGAATAAGGGGTTTCTTGGCCCGAGCCCTACGAATAAGTTCTATTACCTCGGCCAAGAAAAGGATCTCGAACGCGCCAACCGTTACGAAAAAATCTGGAGCATTCTTGCCGACTATTCCTATGCCAACCCCAAAGTACCCGAGATCAACGACATCGTCCCCTTGCCTCCAGCCAAGCTGCCTCCCTGGGACGGTAAGCTGAAATGGCTGGAAGAGCGTGAAGCCAATATTCCGCCGCCCAAACCCAGTGAGGCGCTGATCGAGCAACTGGCCAAGGCCAAGGGGCTTGACCCTGCTACCGGCAAACCACTGCCCGGCTCGCAGGCTTTTATCCGTACTGATGAATACCAGATCTGCCACAGCGGTCAGCCTTGTCCGCGCGCTGGTTTCTGGCGGGTGCACTGGCTTAGCGACCGCACCATCGTCAAAACCGAAATCATCCGCCAATTCAAGGAAGGCGAGATTTTCCCCGCCTGGGAGGTCAAGCGCTTCCTCGTTCGGCCCTGGCCGCTGAAGGACAAAACCACTCTCACCAACGAGCCGGTGGAATGGAGTTTCTACGGTGATGCTTAAGCGCGGGTTGGTCTGGATATTTTGTGTGACGCTGGCCGGTTGCGGCGGGTTCTCTGCTAACCGTTCGGCGCCGCTGGACTCCCTTTCCCAGATCAAGGCCAACCTGGCCTTCACCTGCAAGCATGAACAGTTTCCCGAGCCGTCGGCGGACAGCGATGTACTGTTCAAATACGCCCGTTGGTTGCAGAAGAACAACCAGCTCAAGCAGGACAAGGTGGTGGATGCACAGATCGAGCGGCTTTACCGCATAGCCGCCGAGAATGGCCATGCCAAGGCCAGTATCAACCTTCAGAACGGCGATATGCGCGGGCACTATTCGCTTAGTGGCGATGAGCAGCTGCGTTATAGCCAGCGGTTGATCGATGCCGGGGTGGCTACTGGTTACTACTTTATCGGCATCTTCCTTAACCAAGGCTCGGCGGGGTTGCAGCAGGATAAGGAGATGGCCTTACGATACTTCCGAAAGGCAGCAGATGAAGGCAGCGCCAACGCTCAGTACTACGTGGGCGATAAATTGGAACCAAGCAATATAGCACCGGAAATTGCCCTTCAAATGTATCGCTGTGCTGCGGAGCAGGGGCAAGGTGATGCGGCGGTAGTACTTTCGCTCTATCTACGGGATCAACACAAATACGATGAAGCCGTAAGAGTTCTTCAGATGGGGGTGGCTGCAGGCAATGAAAATGCGGCAGGTCGCCTCTGTGATAGTTTTCGTGGTCCAAAGCCAGCGAATCAAGTGGATTATCTGGGGCTGCAGGAAGATTCAGAGCGAGTTGATCGCTATGAGAAAATATGGAGCATTCTGGCGGACTACTCCTATGCCAGCCCCAAAGTACCCGAGATCAACGATATTGTTCCGCTCCCTCCAGCCAAGCTCCCGCCATGGGACGGTAAGCTGAAATGGCTGGAGGAGCGTGAAGCCAATATTCCGCCGCCCAAACCCAGTGACGCACTGATCGACGAACTGGCCAAGGCCAAGGGGCTTGACCCTGCCACCGGCAAACCACTGCCCGGCTCGCAGGCCTTCATTCGCGCCACCGACTTCCAGATCTGCCACAGCGGCCAGCCTTGTCCGCGCGCTGGTTTCTGGCGGGTGCACTGGCTTAGCGACCGCACCATCGTCAAAACCGAAACCATCCGTAAGTTCAAGGAAGGCGAGATTTTCCCCACCTGGGAGGTCAAGCGCTTTCTCGTTCGCCCCTGGCCGTTGAAAGACAAAACCACTCTTACCAACGAGCCGGTGGAATGGAGTTTCTACGGTGATGTTTGGGATCCGTACGAAAAGTTTTCTGGCGAAGATCAGACAATGCCGATGGCGGCTCCGCCAAAACAGGAGAAGAGTGGTCGGGGTGCCGCTCGACTTTACGTGCTGTAAATGAGTATTTGACCGGGCTGGCGTTCCAGCCTGTTTTTAATGCTGCATCACCGAGCGCAGGCACTTTTCATATAGAGCCTGGCCACGCGGGGATGTAGAGTTTGGATGTAGGGATTAAAAGGAGATTAGCTGTGTTAGTGGACTTTTTTAATGCGCGCGCTGTTGTGTGTCAGAGGGGTGTTAGGTGTTCGTTACTAATGTGGTTAACTCTGTTTTTTAATGGTGTGGCTCTGGGGTCTCCTGGGAATTGGGATAATAAAGGTTTGAGTACGCTTACCGTGATTGGAACTCTGTATTCGCCAGTGACGTCGGTTGAATGGACGTCAGATAAGACATCCGATATTTCAACGCTTGATCGTAAGGTTATTGCCAAGGCTCATGAAGATGCGCTTTCTTTTGTTGCCAGTGACGGTGGAATTCACGGTGCTCTGCTCGAACAAGCTTTTAAAGTGTTGAGAGTCATGGTGTCAGGAGCGAAGATATCGATGTGGCAAAAATGATTGCTGCTGAGGTTCAGGTAAAAAATATATGAGCTGGTTTCATTGTGTTGGCAGCTATTAATCGCTCTAAAGTTTTGATGAATTTAATTTTCTCTTGTTGTAGAGGTGGACGATGCGTCACGAGGTTTTGAAAAAATGCGTTCTGTTGGTTTTTTTTGTACTGGCGTCCCAATTTGCCCGGGCTGAACTCGACGCTTCGGCGCAGGCGGAAATCACTCAGCTATTGGATTTTGTTGGGCATAGTCCCTGTGGTTTTCTGCGAAATGGAAAGCGGTATCCGGCAAGTGAAGCGCGAGCCCATTTACAAAGCAAAGTCGACTACTTGTTGAATAAGAATATGGTGAAAAATGCAGAAGACTTCATCGAGCTGGCTGGTAGTAAAAGCAGTTTGAGCGGAAAGCCTTATGAAGTGAGTTGCGCGGATGGTAAGCAGACTTCGAAGTCGTGGCTGCAGGCGGAGCTTGAGCGCATTCGTAACGGATATCATGCAAAACCGTAAATGTTGAGCAACTTTGGAGCAGTAAATCCACGGTTATCTATCCCATTTGGTAATTGGAATTGAGTTCGCACGCCAGCAAATGTTGGCGGATAGGAATCAACGGGTGTCATTGCCTAAAGCGTGCTACCGGTTAGTCATGAGTCACTCAGCACGAGAGAGAAGAACATGAAAGGTGTCATCCGTATTGGCGACAAGACTACCGGCGGCGGTAGCGTGCTGGAGGGTTCGCTGACCATGAGGTTTCACGGTATTGGCGTGGCGCGGGTGGGGGACAAGGTGAGTTGTCCGGCCCATGGCCCGACGGTCGTGAGTGAAGGCCATCCGGTGTTCAAGGATCACGGCGTGCCGGTGGCCTTCCATGGCCATCGCTGTGCCTGTGGTTGCGCCCTGTTGACCTCGCTGCCCGAAGCGACGGCGGGCTGAGCATGCCGGTAAGGTTGAACAGGGTGCCGGCGGCAGCAATTCGGCCAATTCCGCCACGGGCATGGCGCTGGCTGTTGTGGCTGGTGCCGTGCCTGGCAGTGGGCCTGGGAATTACCCTCTTGATAGGGGGCGACTCGCTGGGGCGTGAGCCCTTGAAGTTCTGGCTGGTCGCTCTGGGCCTGCCGTTACTGGGCTGGTGTGTGTTGCTGGGGCTTCGTCTGCTGGTCTATCTGGGGGCGGACTCTGCGGCCAAGGGATGGGACCAGGCGCGGGAGGCAGAGCTATCGCGTTTGATGCGTCGGGGTCGTCGTTCGCAGCAAGTACTGGCGGTCAGTCTGCGCACTGCGCTTGGTGCCGCAGGCGAGGGGTGCGGATTGCTCAACGGCAACAGCGCACTACGCGCTCGGTTGTCCTGGCAGGAGCGCTCGGCGCGACATAGTCGCCTTGTCGTCGATGAGGCGTTGTCACTGGAGAGACGATTGATCGACCCGCTTGCGGCCGTGTTGGGAGATTTGGCCGTGGTGCTGGCGAAACTTCCGGCGGACAGACCTCTCGCGTTATTGCTGGAGACCAGCAACTCCATTGAAGAACAACGACTGGTTGAGGCATGGGCCGAAGCCTGGCGGTTATCAGGCATCCGGCAAACCACGACGCGGTTGGAGGGCTCGGGGCCAGCGGTAATCGACAACTGGCTGGACCGGCGCATCGAAGATCAGGCCTTGCTGCTGGTGGTGGCGTATCAGTTCGCCCCTGAACAGGTAGATGGTTCCGCTGAAGCCGTGGTTGGGCTGCTGTTCGGCAATCGCCTGACACAGTCGACGATTATGCCAATGGCCTATTTGCACCGTCCCGAAGCGGCAGAAAACGCAGTGGAGGAGTGCATGAGCAAGGCACTTCACCAGGCGTTGGACTGGGTGCCATTGGCGGCGTGCGAAGTAAGCAGTGTGTGGGCGGCCGGTAGCGATGCAACTGGCCACTCATTGATGACTCAGGCCTTTGACAAGGCTGGACTGCCAGTCAGTGCTTCAGCGGGGCTGCATGATCTGGATGCAGTCCTCGGACATGCAGGATGCGCCAGCCCCTGGTTGGCCATTGCGGCAGCATCGGAATCGATACGCGATGGCGGTGGGGCTCAGTTCATTTGCTCAGGTGGTAGCTCGACCGGTGCCTGGTCATGGTGCTCGGTAGTCATGCCAGCGGATAGATAGGGATATGCAATGCGTAGTCGTTCGATAGGATTGTGGGGGCTGGTTTGTCTGGGGTTGCTGGCCGGTGTCGCGCTGTGTCTGCTGGCCTGGCAACGGCCAGAGTGGCTGGGCGTACGCCCGGGCAGTAGCGAGCTACTGCGCTGGCTATCAGGTGCGTTCGGGCTGACCTTGTTGGGGATGTCCAGCGTCGGTGCCTTTCTATTGCTGGCCGGCAGCGTCGGAGCGTCCTCCTTTCTGCATCAATGGGGAGATGATCGCCTCTCCGAAACACCTGCCGCCGAGGCCGACAGCTTCAGGAGCACTTCCCGCTTTGCGTCACTCAAGCCCTATATGCGTGAGAACTCCGGACGCCGCTGGCGGAGCAAGGTGCGCGTGTTGCTGGTGGTGGGGGATGCACCCCAAGTCGACTCGCTGATCCCGGGGCTGACACATCAGGCTTGGCTGGAAGGGCAGGGCACGGTGCTGCTCAGTGGTGGTGATCTGCGAAGTGCCTGGTCGCAGGAGCTCCTTGCTTGCCTGCGTGAATTGGGCTGGGGGCACTCACGCGATGGCATTGTCTGGGCGCTGGATGAGACGACCATCGAGGATGTGGCGTGGCTGAGTAAACATGCACGCCACTTGCGAGGTCTTGCTCGGGAGCGTCACTGGAGCGCGCCGTTGTATCTATGGCAGGTATGTTCCAGCGGATGGGCACAGACAGGGCGGGCCAGTCAGACGGTCGGATGCCTTTTCCCGCCTCGAGCATCGCTGGCCACCGTCGAACTCTCGCTGCGCCAACTGCTGGAACCATTGCGCGAGAAGGGTTTCGCTCAGTTGAGCGTCCAGGCGAGCCATGACTTTCTGCTGCGCTTGTCCCGTGATCTGGGAGCGCGAGGCATCAGCCGGTGGCGAGATGCACTCGCTCCGATCCTTGGCCATGTGAATGGGGCTGTTCCTCTTCGTGGATTGTTCTTCAGTCCGCCCCTGACCGCATCGCTGATAGAGAGCGAGCGTACCTGGTGGCCTGACGCAGCATGGGAGGGTGTGCTGAATGACGCGCAGTCGCAGGTCCAGCCTGTTGGCTGGACCTGGCTGCGCGGCCTGCGCACCGGCGCGCTCTGCCTCGCCGGCCTCTTTGCCCTGGCGCTGCTGCTGTCGTTCACCAGCAACCGCAGCCAGATCGCCACCGTGGAGTCGGCGTTGGCGACCCTCAACGCCCCCGGCGATGCGGATGCGCAGCTCAAGGCCCTGCACGAACTGACCCGCGAGATGTCGCGCCTGGATTACCGCCGCGAGCATGGCGAGCCGTGGTACCTGCGCTTTGGCCTGAGCCAGAACGATGCGCTGCTGGCCGTGCTGTGGCCAAGCTACACCCAGGCCAACAATCGGCTGATGCGTGACGTGGCGGCCAAGCACCTGGAGCAGCAGTTGGCCGCCTTCGCCGCCTTGCCGGCGGGCAGTCCCGAGCGCGCTGCACGTGCCGCAGAGGCCCATGCCCAGCTCAAGGCCTACCTGATGATGGCGCGCCCGGAAAAGGCCGACCCGCAGTTCCTGACGCGGGTACTGGCCGGTGAGCAAACCGAACGCCCGGGCCTCACGCCCGGCCTCTGGCAAGCGCTGTCGCCCAACCTGTGGGCGTTCTACGCGCGGCACCTGGCGGCGCATCCCGAGTGGCGCACCGAGACTCAGCCCAGCCTCGTGGCCCAGGCCCGGCAAGTGCTGCTCGGACAGCTGGGCCAGCGTAACGGCATGGCCACTCTGTACCAGCAGGTGATCGACCGGGCGAGCAACAACTTCGCGGCCATGACCTTGCTGGACATGGTGGGCGAGACCGATGCAGCGACCCTGTTCGATACGCCCAACAGCGTACCCGGCGTCTTCACCCGCCAGGCCTGGGAGAGCCAGGTGAGCAAGGCCATTGACGAAGTCGCCGAAGCGCGTCGCGAGGAAATCGACTGGGTGTTGAGCGACCAGCAGGGCACGCTCGACAGCGAGCTGAAACCCGAGGTGCTCAAGGCCCGCTTGACCGAGCGCTACTTCCAGGAATTCAGCGACGCCTGGCTGGCCTTCCTCAACAGCATCCGCTGGCGCAAGGCGGACAGCCTGTCCGACGCCATCAGCCAGCTCACCCTGCTCAGCGACGTACGCCAATCACCGCTGATCGCCTTGATGAACACCCTGGCCTACCAGGGCAAGACCGAGACCAAGGGCGAGGCCCTCAGCGACTCGCTGATGAAATCGGCGCAGCAGCTCCTGGACAGGGACAAACAGCCGATGATCGATCAGCAGGCCGCCGGCCCGCGCGGGCCACTGGACGCGACCTTCGGCCCCGTTATGGCCTTGCTCGGCAAGGAGAAATCCGCGGCTGCGACTGGCGATAGCCTGAGTCTGCAAGCCTTCCTCACCCGCGTCACACGGGTGCGCCTGAAGCTGCAGCAGATCACCACCGCCAGCGACCCGCAGGCGATGACCCAGGCCCTGGCGCAGACAGTGTTCCAGGGCAAGAGCGTCGACCTCACCGATACCCTCGACTACGGCAGCCTGATCGCGGCCAGCCTGGGTGCGGAGTGGAATGGCTTTGGCCATAACCTCTTCGTGCAGCCACTGAACCAGGCCTGGGAGGGTGTGCTGCAACCTTCGGCCCTCAGCCTGAACCGTCAATGGCAACGGGCGATCGTCGGTAACTGGCAGCGCGCCTTCGAGGGTCGCTATCCGTTCGCCGCCACCGGCAGCGATGCCTCCTTGCCGATGCTGGGGCAGATGATTCGTGCCGGTACGGGGCGGATCGACCAGTTCATCAGCAGCCAACTGAGCGGCGTGCTGCACAAGGAAGGCAATCGCTGGGTGCCCGACAGTGGCAACAGCCAGGGGCTTCGCTTCAATCCACAGTTCCTCGAGGCCGTGAACCAGCTCAGCGACCTGGCGGACATCCTGTACACCGATGGCGGCATGGGCATGAGCTTCGAGTTGCAGGCCAAGCCGGTACGCAGCGTGGTAGAGACCACCCTCATCCTCGACGGCGTGACGTTGGAGTACTTCAACCAGATGGAGAGCTGGAAGCAGTTCAACTGGCCGGGGGGCACTTATCGTCCCGGTGCGTCGCTGAGCTGGACCAGTCTCAAGGGCGGCGCGCGATTGTTTGCAGACCATGCGGGGACCTGGGGGCTGATCCGTCTGTTGGATCAGGCTCAGGTCAGGGCGCTGGACAGCAGCGACACCTTGTTCGAGCTGGTGCTGACCGCCCCGGACAAGCTGCCGCTGACCTGGCACCTGCGCACCGAGCTGGGCAATGGGCCGCTGGCCTTGCTGCAGCTGCGGGGCTTCTCGCTGCCGATGACGATCTTCGAGGTGGGTGAGGGGCAATCCCTGCCTTACGCCAACCTCGAGTCGTTCGAACACGTGCCGCACATGAATGGATTCAGGACGCGCCGATGACTGTGCATGCCTGAACGGCAGGGCGCCGTTCGCCTGGATTTGCGGGCGCAAGTCTCGCAAATCCAGGCGCAATGCAGCGTCAGAAAAGCCGGTGCCGTCAGACGGTTTTCTTTGTTAGTGGCCTATTGAATCAATAGGCCATGAAACAAAGAAAAATCATCCACGGTCACTGCGCCAGGGCTACCAGTCCGGCGTGCTGTACCAGCTCCAGCAGCGGCTGCGGGTACACGCCGATGATGAAGGCGAGCAGGGCGACCACCAGCAGCATGATGCCGCCAGCACGCTGACCCCAGTCGAAGGGAGCGTCGTGGCGATGCATGTTGGGCTCGCGCATGAACAGCGTGACCATCACCCGCAGGTAATAGAACACGCCGATGGCGCTGCCCAGCACCATGGCGCCGAGCAGCCACCACAGTTGCGCCTCGACACCCGCAGCGATCACGTAGAACTTGCCGATGAAGCCCGCCGTCAGCGGAATGCCGGCCAGCGACAGCATCATCACCGTGAGCACGGCAGTCAGGTACGGACGGCGCCAGAACAGGCCGCGGTACTCGTACAGCGCATCGGCATCGCGGCCGCTGTAGGGCGTGGACATCAGGGTGATCACGCCGAACGCGCCGAGGCTGGTCAGCACGTAGGTGGCGAGGTATACGCCCACGGCTTCCACGGCCAGGCCCTTGCTGGCGATCAGCGCCACCAGCAGGTAGCCGAAGTGGGCAATGGAGGAGTAGCCGAGCAGGCGCTTGAGGTTGTTCTGCAGCAGCGCCAGCAGGTTGCCGAACAGGATCGAGGCAATCGCGATCAGCGTCAGCAGTTCGCTCAGCCAACCGCCGCTCATGGCCGGGGAAATCTGGTACAGGCGCAGCAGTACGGCGAATACCGCCACCTTGCTGGCGGTCGCGAGGAAGGCGGCGACCGGTGCCGGCGCGCCTTCGTAGACATCTGGCGTCCACAGGTGGAAGGGCACCAGCGACAGTTTGAAGGCCAGGCCGATCAGCATCATGCCGATGCCGATCTGCACCAGTTGGCTGCTTTCCCGCGCCAGGCTGACACCGATATCGGCAAAGCCCAGGTTGCCCGACTCGGCATACAGCAGCGCCATGCCGAATAGCAGGAAGGCGGAGCCTGCGGCCGACAGCACCATGTACTTGATGCCGGCTTCCAGCGAGCGCTTGTTGAAGAAGGCGTAGGCGATCATGCCGTAGGTCGGCACCGACAGCAGTTCCAGGCCGATGAACAGGCCCGCCAGATGCTGGGCGCTGACCAGCACCAGGCCGCCCGCGGCGGAGAGCAGCACCAGCAGGTGCAGCTCCTCGCGGTTGCCCGGGTAGCCCTTGCCGGACTTGCCGCCCAGGTAGGCATGGATCAGCGTGACGCAGGCCAGGCTGGCGGCCAGCACCAGGGCCATGTAGTAGCAGGCGAAGTTATCGATCAGCAGCAGCGGGGTGACTTCCAGTGGCGTCACCTCCATAGCCGGGATCAACGACAGCAGCGCCAGGTTCAGGCCCACCACCGAGAGGATGAAGGTCAGGGCGTGATTGCGCTTGGCGGCAATGGCCAGCATCACCACGACCACGGTGAGGCTGGTCACCAGCAGCGGCAGCAGGGCGATCAGGTGTTGCAGGGTGAATTCGACAGCGTGATGTTCCATGAGTCTCTAATCCTTACCCTTACCGGCCCGAAGCGAGTTGATTGAGGGCGCCTTCCATCCACTGCTGCACGCCATGCATGCTGGCAGCGGAGGTATCGAGCACCGGCTGCGGGTAGACGCCGAGCAGGATCAGCAGGGCGCCAAGGCCGAGCACCATGGCCAGCTCGCGGGCTTTAAGGCCCGGCAGCGGCGCGTCCTGCTGTACCGGGCCGAAATAGGCGCGGTGGATCATCGCCAGGGCATACACCGAGCCGAGCACCAGGCCGGTGGCGGCGAGCACCACGACCCAGGGCGCGCTGGGGAAGCTGCCGAGCAGAATAAGGAATTCGCCGACGAAGTTGCCGGTACCCGGCAGACCCAGCGCGGCAGCGGCGAAGAACAGGCTGATGGCTGGCAACCAGGGCATGCGCGCCCAGATGCCGCCCATCTGGCGCAGATCACGGGTGTGCACGCGCTCGTAAAGCTGGCCGCAGAGGATGAACAGCGCGGCGGCCGACAGGCCGTGGGCGACCATCTGCACCACTGCACCCTGCAGGGCGATCTGGCTGCCCGAATAGATGGCGATCAGCACGAAGCCCATGTGCGAGACGCTGGAGTAGGCCACCAGGCGCTTGATGTCGGTCTGCGCGAACGACAGCAGGGCGCCGTAGAGGATGGCGAACACACCGAGCCACTGGGCGATCGGCGCGAACTCGGCCGAAGCGTTGGGGAACAGCGGCAGGGCGAAGCGCAGCAGGCCGTAGGCAGCGGTCTTCAGCAGGATGCCGGCCAGGTCCACGGAGCCGGCGGTCGGTGCCTGGGCGTGAGCGTCCGGCAGCCAGGAGTGCACCGGCACCACCGGGAACTTCACCGCGAAGGCGACGAAGAAACCGAGCATCAACAGGTACTCGGTGCCTGGCGCCAGCTCGGTCTTCAGCAGGTCGGCGTAGTTGAAGGTCAGCACGCCGGTCTGGTTGAAGTGCACGAACACCAGGGCCAGGATCGCCAGCAGCATGATCAGGCCGCTGGCCTGGGTGAAGATGAAGAACTTGGTGGCGGCGGTGATGCGGGTACGACCGTCGCTGCCGCTATGACCCCAGAGCGCGATGAGGAAGTACATCGGCACCAGCATCATTTCCCAGAAGAAAAAGAACAGGAACAGGTCGACCGCGAGGAACACGCCGACCACGCCGCCCAGAATCCACATCAGGTTGAGGTGGAAGAAGCCGACGCGGTTCTGGATCTCGTTCCATGAGCAGAGTACCGACAGCACACCGAGCAGGCCGGTTAGCGTCACCATCAGCACCGACAGACCGTCCATCGCCAGGTGGATGGTGATGCCCATGCGCGGGATCCAGTCGATGACGAACTCGTGGGCCCAGCGCGGCTCGCTGCCGGGTGCCGGGGCCAGGGTGAAGTCACCGCTGACCCACAGCCACAGGCTCAGGCCGAACAGCAGACCCATGGTGATCAGAGCGATCCAGCGTGGCAGGACGTGACCGAAGCGCTCGGCTTGCCAGCACAGCAGCCCGCCGATGAAGGGAATCAGGATTAGCCAGGGCAGAATCATCAGGCTGTTTTCCTTAACTCAAAAAGAGGATGGCGGCGAGCACCAGTACGGCGCCCTCGGCGATCGAAGCGGCGTACCAGCGCACCTGGCCGTTCTCGCTGCGCACCAGCGCAGCGTTGCCGCCACGTGCAAGCAGCGGAATCAGACCGATGCTGCGGTCGATGGGGTCGCGGCGCAGCAGGTGGCAGAGCGCCAGGTAAGGGCGCACGAACAGCTTGCCGTAGAGCCAGTCGAAGCCCCAGGCTGCGAACCACAGGGCGCTCAGCAGGCGACCCGGCGCGCTCTGCGCCACGGCCGAAGCGACACGGCGCTGGCCAAGGAAGAGCAGAGCGGCAATGACGATGCCGGACATCGCGATCAGGCCGGAGAGCAGTTCCAGGCTGTGCTTGGTCTCGCCACCGGCGTGGCCGACGCTTTGCGGCAGCACGCCGGCCAGCGGCGGGGTGATCCAGGCGCCGATGAAGGTCGACAGCACGATCAGCACCATTAGTGGCAGGTTGTGGGCGATGCCATGACCGGCGTGTGCCTCGGTCTTCTGCTCGCCGTGGAAGGCGATGAAGATCAGGCGGAAGGTGTAGATCGAGGTCAGGAAGGCACCGACCAGGCCCGCATAGAGCAGTTCGCTATGGCCGCTGGCGAAGGCTTCCCAGAGGATTTCGTCCTTGGAGTAGAAGCCGGCGGTCAGCAGCGGCAGGGCGGCCAGCGCCGCGCCGCCGACGACGAAGCTGGCGTAGGCCAGCGGCAGCTTCTTCCACAGGCCGCCCATCTTGAAGATGTTCTGCTCGTGGTGGCAGGCGTGGATCACCGCACCTGACGCGAGGAACAGCAGGGCCTTGAAGAAGGCGTGGGTCATCAGGTGGAAGATCGCCGCGTCCCAGGCACCGACGCCAAGGGCGAGGAACATGTAGCCGATCTGGCTCATGGTCGAGTAGGCGAGGATGCGCTTGATGTCGGTCTGTACCAGCGCGGCGAAACCGGCCAGCACCAGGGTCACGCCGCCGACGATGCCGACCAGCTCGAGAATCTCCGGGGTCAGCAGGAACAGGCCATGGGTACGGGCGATCAGGTACACGCCAGCGGTGACCATGGTCGCGGCATGGATCAGCGCCGACACCGGGGTTGGGCCGGCCATGGCGTCGGCCAGCCAGGTCTGCAGCGGCAACTGGGCGGATTTACCCACCGCGCCGCCAAGCAGCATCAGCGTGGCGAGCCACAGCCAGGTATCGCCGGCCACGTATTTCTGCGGTGCCAGCAGCATCAGCTCCTGAATGTTCAGGGTGCCGAGGTTGAGGAACAGCAGGAACAGGCCAATCATCAGTAACACGTCGCCGATACGGGTGACGATGAACGCCTTGAGCGCCGCGTTACCGTTGGGCACGTGCTTGTAGTAGAAGCCGATCAGCAGGTATGAGCACAGGCCCACGCCTTCCCAGCCGAAGAACAGCACCAGCAGATTGTCGCCCAGTACCAGCAGCAACATGCTGAAGATGAACAGGTTGGTGTAGGCGAAGAAGCGCGAATAGCCTTCCTCGCCGCGCATGTACCAACTGGCGAACAAGTGGATCAGGAAGCCCACGCCGGTGACCACGCCGAGCATGGTCGCGGACAGGCCGTCCAGGTGCAGGGTGAAGCTTGGCGCCAGGCCTTCGACGCTCATCCATTGCCACAGGGTCAGGCTGTAGGCGCCACCGGCTGGCGGATTGCCGAGGAAGGCGGCGATGACCCAGGCGGCGCTGGCGGCCGCCAGGCCAATGGAGCCGACACCAATCACTGCACTGGTGTTTTCCGAGAAACGTCCGCGCGAGAAGGCCAGCAGCAACCAGCCGAGCAGCGGGAAGAATAGAGTCAGGGCTAGAAGGTTCATCCGCGCATCTCGCTGGCAGCGTCGATATCCAGAGTGTTGAAGCGGCGATACAGCTGCAGCAGGATCGCCAGGCCGATGCTGGCCTCGGCGGCTGCCAGGGTGATCACCAGAATGAACATCACCTGGCCGTCAGCTGCGCCCCAGCGGGCACCGGCGACGACGAAGGCGAGCGCAGCGGCGTTCATCATCACTTCCAGACTCATCAGGATGAACAGGATGTTGCGCCGCACCATCAGGCCGACCAGGCCGATGCAGAACAGCACGCCGGCCAGGGCCAGGCCGTGTTCCAGAGGGATGCCGGTCATACGGTTGGCTCCTTGGCGTCATGGCGGCCCAGGTGGTAGGCGGCGACCAATGCGGCGAGCAGCAGCATGGAGGCCAGCTCCACGGCCAGCAGGTAGGGGCCGAACAGGCTGATGCCGACGGCCTTGGCTTCGACCGTGGTGTGGCCGATGTGGGCGTCGCTGACATGGTTGAGCAGCACGTAGAGCAACTGGCCAAGCAGCAGGGCGCTGAGAATCGCCGGGCCGACCCAGATACCGGGCGTCAGCCACTTGCGTTCCTGCTCGGCTGCGGCCGGGCCTAGGTTGAGCATCATCACCACGAACACGAACAGCACCATGATGGCGCCGGCGTAGACGATGATTTCCAGCGCGCCAGCAAAGGGTGCTCCGAGGGCGAAGAACACCATCGACACCGCCAGCAGCGAGACGATGAGGTAAAGCAAGGCATGCACCGGGTTGGTGTTGGTAACCACCCCGACCGTTGCTGCCACCGCCACACCGGCGGCGAAGTAGAACGCGAATTCCATCAGGAACTCCTCATTGCGCCCCTCTCCCGCTTACGGGAAAGGGGCTGGGGGAGAGGGTAAGAACGAGTCATGGCAACAGACTCTTCACGTTGATCGGCTCGGCCTCGTTCTGCGCGGCGCCCTTGGGCTTGCCGGCGATGGCCATACCGGCCACGCGGTAGAAGTTGTAGTCCGGGTTCTTGCCGGGGCCGCTGATCAGCAGGTCTTCCTTCTCGTACACCAGATCCTGACGCTTGAACTCGCCCATCTCGAAATCGGGGGTGAGCTGGATCGCGGTGGTCGGGCAGGCTTCCTCGCACAGGCCGCAGAAGATGCAGCGCGAGAAGTTGATGCGGAAGAACTCCGGGTACCAGCGCCCGTCGTCGGTCTCGGCCTTCTGCAGCGAGATGCAGCCCACCGGGCAGGCCACGGCGCACAGGTTGCAGGCCACGCAGCGCTCCTCGCCGTCAGGGTCGCGGGTCAGAACGATACGGCCACGGTAGCGCGGCGGCAGGTAGACCTGCTCTTCCGGGTATTGCAGGGTGTCGCGCTTGCGAAAGCCATGGCTGAAGACCATGGCCAGGCTGCGCAGTTGGGTGGCGGTGCCAACCAGGATGTCCCAGATGTATTTGAACATTGCTTTCTCCTTACTGGGCCGTGGCCAGCACGACGGCGCCGGTCACCAGCAGGTTGATCAGGGTCAGCGGCAGGCAGAACTTCCAGCTGAAGGCCATGACCTGGTCATAGCGCGGGCGTGGGATCGACGCGCGCAGCAGAATGAAGATCATGATGAAGAAGGCCGTTTTCAGTGCGAACCAGAAGAACGGAATCTGCGGCAGGATGCCGAACGGGCCGTGCCAGCCACCGAAGAACAGCGTTACCAGCAAGGCGGACACGGTGACGATGGCCACGTATTCGCCAACGAAGAACATGCCCCATTTCATCCCGGCGTATTCGATGTGGTAACCGTCGGCCAGCTCCTGCTCGGCTTCCGGCTGGTCGAACGGGTGGCGGTGGGTCACGGCGACGGCAGCGATGAAGAAGGTACAGAAACCGAAGAACTGCGGAATGATGAACCACAGGTTCTGCGCCTGGTAATCGACGATGTCACGCATGTTGAACGAGCCGACCTGCGCCACCACGCCCATCAGCGCCAGGGCCAGGAACACCTCGTAGGACACAGTCTGCGCCGAAGCCCTCAGAGCGCCGAGCAGGGCGAACTTGTTGTTGCTCGACCAGCCGGCGAACAGCACCGCGTAGACCGACAGGCCAGCCATGGCGAAGAAGAACAGGATGCCGATGTTCAGGTCCGCCACGCCCCAGGTTGGGGTGATCGGGATGATGGCGAAGGCCATCAGCATCGCCGAGAAGGCGATCATCGGCGCCAGGATGAAGATGAACCTGTCGGCGAACGGCGGCGTCCAGTCCTCCTTGAAGAACATCTTGATCATGTCGGCGGCGATCTGGAACATGCCGAACGGCCCCACGCGGTTGGGGCCGTAGCGATCCTGCCACCAGCCGAGCAGGCGGCGCTCGACGAAGCTCAGCAGCGCGCCGCAGACCACCACCACCAGCAAGATGACGATGGCCTTGAGCACCGCGACGACGATCTCGATCAGTTCGGGCGTCAACCAGCTCATTGTGCGGCCTCCTGCAGCAGGGTCACGCTGGCACCGGCGACTGCTGCCGGAATGCCTGGCAAACCAACCGGCAGGCCGATCAGGCCAACGGCCAGATCATCACGCACCTGCAGCGGCAGGCGCAGCGCCTGGCCGTTGACGCGTAGGGCCAGCAGCGCACCGTCGTTCACGCCCAGACGTGCCGCTTCATCGCGGGCCAGGGCCACGTAGGGCTCGGGCATGCGTTCCTGAATCGGTTTGGCGCGCGCGGAGTTTTCCTCGCTGCCGAACAGGTGATGCAGCGGCGCCACCTGCCAGGTGCCGGCTGCCGGGTTGAACGCTGCATTCGCAGCGAACCAGGGCAGGACGTTACCGGCCGCTTCGAGCAGACGCACACCGGGGTCGCCTGCGCGCAGGTGACCACCGACTTCATCCTGGAACTTGTTCCAGGCCTGTGGCGAGTTCCAGCCCGGCGACCAGGCGAACGGAATTTGCTGACGGTCTTCCTTACTGCCGGCGTAGCCTTCCATGGAGAAGGCGAAGGCCGAATCCTTATCCTGCGGCTGACGCGGTTCGTGCACGCTGATGTTGGCGCGCATGGCCGTGCGGCCGCTGTAACGGTGCGGTTCGCGCGCAAGCTTGAGGCCCTTGATGCGGAACGAGGCGCTCGGTGCGGCATCCTTGATGCCGGCCAGCAATGGATTGCTGGCGGCGCAGGCTGCGGTGACCTGGTCCAGTTGCGTCCAGTCCACGGCCTTGCCCAGCAGCGTGCTGTGCAGCGCGTGCAGCCAGCGCCAGCCTTCGCGAATCAGGATGCCGGCGTCGTAGTAACTCGGCTCATAGACCTGGAAGAAACGCTGGGCGCGGCCCTCGAGGCTGACCAGGGTGCCGTCGCCTTCGGCGAAGGAGGCCACCGGCAACAGCAGATGGGCGCGTTCGCTGGTAGCGGTACGCTGGTGATCGGCGACGATCACCGTCTGCGCAGCGCTGAGCGCCGCGTCGACCCTGGCGGCATCGGCGCGGCGATACAGATCATTTTCCAGCACGATCAGGGCATCGGCCTTACCGCTGCTCAAGGCATCCAGTGCGGCATCGACGGACTTGCCAGCAAGCTCTTCACCCAGAAGCAGCGCCAGGCCCAGGCTGTTGGCCTCGGGCACCACCAGGCTAAGCGAACCGTTCTTCTCACGGTTCTTCAGCGCGCTGGCGATATTGGCGGCGGCTTCGATCAGCGCTTTGTCGCCCAGCGAGGCGCCGGAGACGATCAGCGGGCGTTGGGCTGCCAGCAGGGAGTCGGCAATGCGCTGTACCAGCGCTTGAGCCTCGGCGTCCAGGCCGTCGACGGCCGGTGCGCTCGGGTCGATGGCGTGGGCCACGGCGAAACCGATTCGGGCGAGGTCCGCGGGGGCGGCATGCACGCTTTCAGCGGCCACGTCGTCCAGGCGGGTTTCACCGACGCTGGCGATGAACAGCGGGTGCAGGGCGTGCTGGGCGACGTTCTGCACGGCCGCCATGTGCCAGTCCTGAATGCGTGCGCCGGCGGCGATCTCGGTGGCCTTGCCCTTGACTGCCTGACGCAGGGCCAGGGCCAGGCGTGCGGCGGTCTGGGTCAGGTCCTCGCCGAGGACGAAGATGGCGTCGTGCAGTTCGACGTCGCGCAGGGTCGGCGTCGGCAGCGGGCCGTTTCGCAGGATGTCGCGGATCAGGCCGATGTTGTCCAGTTCGCTGGCAGCGATGCCACTATAGAAATTCTCGGCACCGACCAGTTCGCGCAGGGCGAAGTTGGATTCGAGGCTGGCACGCGGCGAGCCGATGCCGATCACGCGCTTGCCCTTGAGCAGTTCGGCGGCCTTGTCCAACGCGGCATCGATGCCGATGGCCTGGCCAGCCAGCAATGGCTGACGCGGGCGATCCTCGCGATTGACGTAGCCATAACCGAAGCGGCCGCGGTCACAGAGGAAATACTGGTTCACCGAACCGTTGAAGCGGTTTTCGATGCGACGCAGCTCGCCGTAGCGCTCACCGGGGCTGATGTTGCAGCCGCTGGAGCAGCCATGGCAGATGCTCGGGGCGAACTGCATGTCCCACTTGCGGTTGTAGCGCTCGGAGTGGGTCTTGTCGGTGAACACGCCGGTCGGGCAGACCTCGACCAGGTTGCCGGAGAACTCGCTTTCCAGCGTGCCGTCCTCGACACGGCCGAAGTACACGTTGTCATGCGCGCCGAACACACCCAAGTCGGTTCCGCCAGCGTAGTCCTTGTAGTAGCGCACGCAGCGGTAGCAGGCGATGCAGCGGTTCATCTCGTGGCCGATAAAGGGGCCGAGTTCCTGGTTCTGGTGGGTGCGCTTGGTGAAGCGGTAGCGGCGGGCGTTATGCCCGGTCATCACCGTCATGTCCTGCAGGTGGCAGTGACCGCCTTCCTCGCACACCGGGCAGTCGTGCGGGTGGTTGGTCATCAGCCATTCGACGACGCTGGCGCGGAACGCCTTGGATTCCTCGTCGTCGATGCTGATCCAGGTGTTGTCGGTGGCAGGCGTCATGCAGGACATGACGATACGACCACGGGTGTCGTTCTCGTCGTTGTACTGTTTGACCGCGCACTGCCGGCAAGCCCCGACGCTGCCAAGCGCCGGGTGCCAGCAGAAGTAGGGGATATCGAGTCCGAGGGACAGGCAGGCCTGCAGGAGGTTGTCTGCACCATCGACTTCGAAATCTTTGCCGTCTACGTGGATAGTGGCCATTTCTTCAAGTCTTCGTTTACCCGCTTGCTAAAGCGGCTGGCTAAGGGAATTCGTCTGTTCAGCTCGTGCTTGCCGGCATGCGGGGCGTGTTCGCCACCTTGGCCACGCCGGCCTCGAACTCTTCACGGAAATATTTGATGGCACTGCCCAATGGCTCTACGGCGCCTGGCGCGTGAGCACAGAAGGTCTTGCCCGGACCGAGGAAATTGACCAGGCCGAGCAGGGTGCGGATGTCTTCGGCGGTGCCTTGCCCGCGCTCCAGCGCACGGAGGATCTTCACGCTCCAGGGCAGGCCGTCGCGGCATGGCGTGCACCAGCCGCAGGACTCGCGAGCGAAGAACTCCTCCATGTTGCGCAGCAGTGACACCATGTTGATCGAGTCATCGACCGCCAGCGCCAGGCCGGTGCCCATGCGCGTGCCGACCTTGGCGATGCCGCCGGCGTACATCTGTGCGTCGAGGTGCTCGGGTAGCAGGAAGCCGGTACCGGCGCCGCCGGGCTGCCAGCATTTGAGCCGGTAGCCGTCGCGCATGCCGCCGGCATGCTCCTCGAACAGTTCACGCGCGGTGACACCGAACGGCAGTTCCCACAGACCGGGTTTTTTCACCTTGCCGGAGAAGCCCATCAGCTTGGTGCCATGGTCTTCGCTGCCGGGGCGGGCGAGGCCCTTGTACCAGTCCACACCCTGGCCGACGATGGCCGGCACGTTGCACAGGGTCTCGACGTTGTTGACGCAGGTCGGCTTGCCCCACACGCCGACGGCGGCGGGGAAGGGCGGCTTGGCGCGCGGGTTGGCGCGGCGGCCTTCCAGCGAGTTGATCAGGGCGGTTTCTTCGCCGCAGATGTAGCGGCCAGCGCCGGTGTGCACGAACAGCTCGAAATCGAAGCCTGAGCCGAAGATGTTCTTGCCGAGCAGGCCGGCGGACTTGGCTTCGTCGATGGCGCGGTTGAGGTTGGCGGCGGCGTCGACGTACTCGCCACGCAGGAAGATGTAGCCGCGATAGGCCTTGAGCGCGCGCGCCGAGATCAGCATGCCTTCCACCAGCAGGTGCGGCAGCTGTTCCATCAGCATGCGGTCTTTCCAGGTATTGGGCTCCATTTCATCCGCATTGCACAGCAGGTAGCGGATGTTCATGGATTCGTCGGCCGGCATCAGGCCCCACTTCACGCCCGTGGGGAAGCCTGCGCCTCCACGGCCCTTGAGGCCGGATTCCTTGACGGTCTGCACGATATCGGCCTGGGCCATCTCGGTCAGCGCCTTGCGCGCGGCAGCGTAGCCGTTCTTGGCCTGGTATTCGGCCAGCCATACCGGCTGGGCGTCGTCACGCAGGCGCCAGGTCAGCGGATGAGTTTCTTCGCTGCGGGTAACGCGGTTGGCTGGGCCAATGGAGGTGAGCGCTTTCATTTATAGGCCTCCAGCAATGTGGCGACGTCGGCGGGCTGGATATCGCCGAAGGTGTCGTCGTCGATCATCACCGCCGGGGCCTTGTCGCAGTTGCCCAGGCAGCACACCGGTAGCAGGGTGAAGCGCTCGTCGGCGCTGGTCTGGCCCAGGCCGATGCCGAGTTGCTTGTGCATCTCGGCGACCACGGATTCATGGCCGCCGATGTAGCAGGTCATGCTGTCGCACACGCGGATGATGTGGCGGCCAACTGGCTGGCGGAATATCTGGCTATAGAAGGTGGCCACGCCCTCGACGTCGCTGGCCGGAATGCCGAGGATCTCGCCAATGGCGTCAGCGGCGCCGTCCGGCACCCAGCCGCGTGCCTTCTGCACGATCTTCAGCGCTTCGATGCTGGCGGCGCGCGGGTCTTCGTAGTGATGCATCTCGTGCTCGATGGCCGAGCGCTCGGTTTCGCTGAGGGTGAAACGATCAGTCTGAATCAGCGTGCTGCTATTGGTTGTCTGGATCATGTCAGCGGTCCACGTCGGCCATGACGAAGTCGATACTGCCCAGGTACGCGATCAGGTCCGCCACCATACTGCCGCGAATCACCGAGGGGATTTGCTGCAGATGGGGGAAGCTGGGGGTGCGAATCCGGGTGCGGTAGCTCATGGTGCTGCCGTCGCTCGTCAGGTAGTAGCTGTTGATGCCCTTGGTCGCCTCGATCATCTGGAAGGCTTCGTTGGCCGGCATGACCGGACCCCAGGAAACCTGCAGGAAGTGGGTGATCAGGGTTTCGATGTGCTGCAGCGTGCGCTCTTTCGGCGGCGGCGTGGTCAGCGGGTGATCGGCCTTGTACGGGCCTTCCGGCATGTTCCTCAGGCACTGGTCGATGATGCGGATGCTCTGGCGCATCTCCTCCACGCGCACCATGCAGCGGTCATAGGCATCGCCATTGACGGCCAGCGGCACCTCGAAATCGAAGTGCTCGTAGCCGGAGTAGGGGCGCGCCTTGCGCAGGTCGAAGTCGCAACCGGTGGCGCGCAGGCCGGCACCGGTGGTGCCCCATTCCAGCGCTTCCTTGGTGTTGTACTGCGCAACGCCAATGGTGCGGGCCTTGAGGATGCTGTTCTTCAGTGCCGCTTTCTCGTATTCGTCGAGGCGCTTGGGCAGCCAGTCGACGAATTCCTTGACCAGCCTGTCCCAGCCGCGCGGCAGGTCGTGGGCGACGCCGCCGATGCGATACCAGGCCGGGTGCAGGCGGAAGCCGGTGATTGCTTCGATCACCTTGTAGGCACGCTGGCGGTCGGTGAAGGTGAAGAACACCGGCGTCATGGCGCCGACGTCCTGGATGTAGGTGCCGAGGAACAGCAGGTGGCTGGTGATGCGGAAGAACTCGGCGAGCATGATGCGAATCACGTCGACCTTCTGCGGCACCTTGATGCCAGCGAGCTTCTCCACGGCCAGCACGTAGGGCAGGTTGTTCATCACCCCACCGAGGTAGTCGATACGGTCGGTGTAGGGGATGAAGCTGTGCCAGCTCTGGCGTTCGGCCATCTTCTCGGCACCACGGTGGTGGTAGCCGATCTCCGGTACGCAATCGACGATCTCTTCGCCGTCGAGCTGCAGGATGATGCGGAAGGCACCGTGCGCGGAGGGGTGGTTGGGGCCGAGGTTGAGGAACATGTAGTCCTCGTGCTCGCCGCCACGCTTCATGCCCCAGTCTTCGGGGCGGAAGCGCGCGGCTTCTTCTTCCAGTTGCTGCTTGGCCAGGGTCAGGCTGAACGGGTCGAATTCGGTGGCGCGCGCCGGGTAGTCCTTGCGCAGCGGATGACCTTCCCAGGTCGGCGGCATCATGATGCGGCTCAGGTGCGGGTGACCGGTGAAGGTGATGCCGTACAGGTCCCAGACTTCGCGCTCGTACCAGTTGGCGTTGGGCCAGATACTGGTGGCGGTGGGCAGGTTGAGGTCGCGCTCGCTCAGGCCGACCTTGATCATCACGTCGCTGTTACGCTCCAGCGACATCAAGTGATAGAACACCGTGAAGTCGGCGTCCGGCAGGCCGCGACGCTGGGTGCGCAGGCGCTCGTCGACCCCGTGCAGATCAAAGAGCATCACATAGGGGCGCGGCAGGTTGCGCAGGCAGGTGAGGACTTCGATCAGTCGCTCACGGGCAACCCAGAGTACCGGCATGCCGGTGCGGGTCGATTGCAGGGTGAAACTGTCGTCGCCAAAACGGGCGCGCAGTTCGGCGATGACGTCCTGGTCGTCAGCCTTGTAAGGCGGTATGGACACAACGGTGTCTTGAGTCATGGTCTCGGTCGCTGTCGATCAACGTAGAAAGTGGGCGTGACGCTTGCGCAGGCAAGCATCGGCTCAGACTTCGTCGGGGCTACGCAGGTTGGTAACGGCGATTCGCTGCTCGCGCCGCTGTTCCTTCTGCGAAGGCATTTCGGCACGGTAGATGCCTTGATCGCCAACGACCCAGGATAGCGGGCGGCGCTCCTGGCCGATGGATTCCTGCAGCAGCATCAAGCCTTGCAGGAACGCCTCCGGACGGGGCGGGCAGCCGGGAATATAGACGTCCACGGGGAGGAACTTGTCCACGCCCTGAACGACCGAGTAGATGTCGTACATGCCGCCTGAATTGGCGCATGAACCCATGGAGATGACCCACTTGGGCTCCAGCATCTGCTCATAGAGACGCTGGATGACCGGCGCCATCTTGATGAAGCAGGTGCCGGCGATGACCATGAAGTCGGCCTGGCGGGGTGATGCGCGAATGACTTCCGCACCGAAGCGCGCCACGTCGTGCGGGGCGGTGAAGGCGGTGGTCATTTCCACATAGCAGCAGGACAGGCCGAAATTGTAAGGCCACAAGGAATTCTTGCGCCCCCAGTTGACCGCGCCGTTGAGCACGTCCGAGAGCTTGCCCATGTAGATGTTCTTGTGAACCTGATCCTCTAGCAGCGGGTCGGAGACGACCTCCCGCTGGCCGATCGGATACGCCTCGTTGGGCGCATCCGGGTCGACCCGAGTAAGTTTGTATTGCATCGCCAAAGCCTCATTGTTTCAGCTTCGCCTGCCGTTCACGACGTCCCTGAGGAGCCCAATCGAGCGCCCCGATACGCCAAAGATAGACAAGACCTGCCAACAGAATTGCTATGAAAACTGTAGCTTCGATCAGGCCCGCCCAGCCGCTTTCGCGTACCGAGACTGCCCAAGCGAAGAGATAGAGGGCTTCAACGTCGAAGATCACGAAGAGCATCGCGACCAGATAGAACTTGGCTGACAGGCGCAGACGCGCGCTGCCGGTAGGAAGCATGCCCGACTCGAAAGGCTCGTTCTTGCTACGTCCCCAGGCTTTGCTGCCGAGCAGACTGGAAACGCCGAGCATGAAGGCGATGAGCCCACAGACACCCAGCAAGAACACAGCGAAAGCCCAGTTATGGGACATGGTCGTTACCGCATCAGGCATGCCGGTACTCCTTGAATTAAGGAACGGCTTTTAATCTAGTAGCTGCCAGGCACCGTCGAGGGCGCTGGCGCGAAGTGTGTATACAATACTATGTGCAGACCAACTGTAAGTAAATTTTTCAGAGAAAAATTATTCGCGCAGTTTGATCATTTCTGTCGAGCTTCTGATTGACTTGTCGCATCGATGCAATTCTGCGTCGAACTGCATGGCCCGACGTTTCAGGACTATAGCTGACAGCTCTCTTCTGGCAATTTCCAACAGCCATTCACCTGACTAATCTGCCTCATTTCGAGTTCTGATGAGCTTCGGCGAGATAAGCAATTCATTGCCACTTTGGTGTTAAGGCCAAAGCAGCAGGGCATCGCGTTAAATTCCAATAGCGCATATCGAAAGGTTTGCTCTATCACCAAATTTTATTCATTCAGCGAGGCTGTCAAGCTGATTTTGTACTAGCGTGCATGAATCGCCAAAGCGCGATATGTCATCGATCGAGCAGTGCCCACCATCCGCTGGGTCTGCGAAGTTGCCCCTGCCTGGGTATGCCGACCCTTCGTACGAATAACAACATGAGGGGTTTTGCCATGCCTGTTGTCCAGTCCTTGCCGCGTATTGTCCCCACCGTTCTGTTGCTAGCCCTGAGCGCGCCTGCCAGCGCGGAATTGGGGGATTACAATTTCTGGCAGAGCTTGAGCAATCTGGTTTCGCCGCCCAGGGCCGATAATCCGGTGACGCCTGCGCAGCGTGTGGGGCCCTACCCGCTGTTGGCCAATCCGAGTGGTTTCAACAGTGGCTTCAACCCTGGCAATTACTACGGCTGGCAAACGATTCAGATGGCGCCACAGACCGGTGCGGTGTGCGGCAATGGCTCGCCTTACAAATTCTTCATCAATCGCGTGCCGAACACGCGCAACACCATCGTTTATCTGGAAGGTGGCGGTGCCTGCTGGGATTACGCCAGTTGCAGCGGGCAAAGCGGCATACGCGGGGCGCGTAATCCTGATGGGATTGCCAATGACTACATGTCGCTGCTCAACCCCGGCGCCAGCCTGGTGAGCCCCTTCGTCGTGCGTCTGCATCCCTGGACGCGCGTCAAGACGCAGAACTGGAACATGGTCTATGTGCCGTATTGCACGGGTGACATCTACTCCGGCGACAAGGTGGCAGTATATGACGACCCGCAGGGGGAAAATCCCCCACTGGTGTGGCACCACAACGGCTTACGCAACATGCGCGCGGTGGTGGGGTGGCTGAAGGACAATCTGCCGCGACCGACCCAGATGCTCACCACGGGATGCAGTGCCGGCGGCGCGGGCAGCCTGACCAACTACGCCAATATGCGCCAGGACATTGCGCCGAACCGGGGTTACCTGATCAACGATTCAGGGCCTGTCTATACCGCGCTGGCTGGTGACAACCAGGCTTATCCTTCCTATCCGCTGCAGACGCTGATCCGTCAGGCCTGGGGCCTTGATGCCGCTCAGGGGCCATTGCAGTACCTGCAGGCGCGTCTGCCAGGCTTCAACAGCAACGATCTGGGTAGCCTGTATCCGGCGCTTTCGAGCAATCTGCAGGGTGATCGCATGGGGCATGCGCATTTCTGGCAGGACCTGAACTATTCCTCCTATTCCTACGAGCGCTTCTACCCGGAGATCGCCAATGCGCCAAATCAGGCTGCCAAGGAAGCACTGATCAAGCAGCGCTGGGCGACGGACACCAACCGTCTGCGCAGTCAACTGGCCAGCCTGGGCAATGTTGGCGGTTATTTCCCGCAGTTCCGTAACGTCAACGAAAGCCACTGCACCAGCATCATCGAGTTCGCCAACTCCGATATCCAGGAGCAGAATCTGCAGCTGGACAACTTCGTCAGCAGTGTTCTCGATGGAGGTGGGCAGGTGCTGGATGCGTCGGAAAGCAGCGATGCGGCCGACCGCAACAAACCATTCAATCTGCTCTATTACCTGTTGGACCAGTTGCTCTGAACAGGCGCGAAAGCAACGCGGCGACAGCTTGGGTTGTCGCCGCGTTCAGCTATCCGGGGCTTGTTGGTAATTGCGCTCGCGAGCCTCTTGCAGGCGTTGCCTGAGGTATTGGTCGCGAGTGAGTCCTTCGGGAATGTTCTGCAGGCCGAGCACTTCTTCGACGATATTTTTTTCCTCGGCCTTGTAGCGTTCGAAGTTCGGATCTGATCGTTGCGCCAGTTTGGCCTCACGCTCAGCGCTGATGGCCTGGTAACGCTTGATCAGCGCTTCAGCGCGTCTCTTCTGCTCATCTTCGTCTTCGCTGACTGCCTTGATCAGGGCGATCTGCAACAACAGGGCCTCGCTCAGCGCCACTTCACCTTGGCGCTCCAGTGCATCAATGCCCTCGCTCAGCGTCTGCGCTTGAGCTTCGCGACTGCTGCTGTCGAGTTCCGTGGCATGCTCGATGAAGCCTCTGTAGCGCTGATGAAAATCCAGGCGCCGTTCCAGTTGCTGGACTTCCGGCCTGCTCAGCAGGTGCATCTGCTCGGGGCTCAGGTCGGGTGGCGTTGGCGGGGCGCTGCCTTGTGCGGGGGGCTGCACCGACGTTTGCTTTGGCGGCGAGAGTGCAGGTTCTTCGGCGCTGGGGTTTTGCCAGTACCAGGCGAGTGTCGCGCTGCCAATCACAATGCAACTGCCGAACAACAGAGTGGAGCGGGGCATGGGCAATCCTTGCGCGAGTCGATTGCCTTCCAGCGTAGAAGCTGCTGCCGCGCCTTGCCTGTCCAAGCATCGAATTTGGGGGCCTGCACCTTCTCGTCAGGAGCGAGAAGGTGCAGGCGTGTGGATCAGAGCAGCGGTTTGCCGTCTTCGCGCGTGACGATCACGGTGGACGAGCGCGGGCGGCGGCCGGGGCCGTCCGGCCAGGTGCTGCGAAAATCCGTCGGGGTCGAGCCTTCGCCCGGGTGCTGGATATTGACGAACAGCGTGCGGAAGTCCGGCGTGGCGGTGATGCCAGTGACTTCGCAGCCCACGGGGCCGACCAGGAAGCGCTTGACTTCGCCGGTGCTGGGCTCGGCAACCAGCATCTGGTTGTTGCCGAACGGGCCGCTGGCGAGCTGGCTGCCGCTCATGTCGGTCTGGATCCACAGGCGGCCATCGTCGTCGAACCACAAACCGTCCGGGCTGGCCATGCGGTTGTCGGCGGTCAGCGGTCTGCCGTTGGGGTCGAGGCTGTCGTTCTCCGGCCCCGCCAGCAGGAACAGGCTCCAGACGAACTCACGGCCGCCATAGTCGCGGCTCTGCTCGCGCCAGCGGATGATGTGGCCGTAGGCGTTGGCTGGGCGCGGGTTGGCTGCATCGACGATTGTGCGCGAGCTGTTGTTGGTGAGGGTGAAGTAGACGTCGCCGTTGTTCGGGTTCACTGCCCCCCATTCCGGGCGATCCATCTTGGTGGCGCCGACGATGTCGGCAGCCAGGCGGGTGTTGATCAGCACCTCGCCCTGGTCGGCGAAGCTCACCCCAGCAGCCCTGCAGGCGGCCTGGAAGGCCTTGTCCTTGATGTCCAGCGCCAGCCACTCACCCTTGCCGTTGGCCTTGAAGCGGGCCACGTAGAGCGTGCCTTCATCGAGCAGGCTGCCGTTGCTGCGACCCGGTACGTATCTGCCGCGGCTGACGAATTTGTAGATGTACTCGTTCTGCGAGTCGTCGCCGGAATAGCAGACCACCGGACGGCCCGGTTTGACCGGGGCGAACACCAGGCCTTCGTGAGCGAAACGGCCCAGAGCGGTGCGCTTGATCGGCGCGGATTCCGGCGCGAAGGGATCGATCTCGACGATCCAGCCGAAGTGGTTCGGCTCGTTGCGATAGTCGCCTGCGGCTTCGGCGGCCAGGCGGGTGGCGTTGAAACGCTGGAATTCGTCGCCGGCCAGGTGATCCCAGCCGTAGCGGCTGGCGCTGCCGACACCGTAGCGGGTCATTTCACGCGGGCGCTCGGAATCGCCGCTGGCGAAATAGCCGGCCCAGTTTTCCTCGCAGGTCAGGTAGGTGCCCCAGGGTGTGAAGCCATTGGCGCAGTTGTTCAGCGTGCCGCGAGTGGCAGTGCCGTCGGGGCTGTAGCGAGTCCGGAGGAGGGCGTGACCGCGCGCCGGGCCGCTGATCTGCATCGGTGTCGCACCCGTGATGCGGCGGTTGCGTGCACTGGGCAGCACTTCCCATTGGCCGCGCACACGGCGCACTTCCACCACTGAAACGCCATGGGCGTTGATTTCCTTGAGCACTTCATCGGCATTGCTGCGCTTGCCACCGACCAATGTAGGGCCGTTGGGGTGCAGCAGTGGAGCGTCGATGTACTCGTGGTTGAGTACCAGCAGGCCGTGGTCGCTCTTGCGACCGCCGCCGCGCTGGCCGTCGATGGGGAAAAAGTGCATGCCGTCATGGTGCATGCCGATCTGGTCGGCCTGGTCGGCGGCACTGTTTCCGGCGTTGTCGAGAAAGGCCGGGAAGCTGCCACGAATAGGCGTGCCCCAGGGTATGAAGGGGGTGGCCTTGTAACCGGCAGGTACGCTGATGGTGTCGGCGCGAGTCACCGCCAAAGGGCTGAACGGCAGACGTTTTCTGCGTTTCTTCAGACGTTCGAGCAGGTCCTTGACCGGGTTGCCGGCGGCTTCGGCGCTGCCGGGCATGGCCACGCCGAGAAAGCCCATGACGCCGAGCGCCGCGCCACCGGCGACCACCTGACGGCGGCTAAGGCCTGCATCGATCAGGTCGTTGATATGGGGATTGCTGGAGGCGTTGCTGAGCGGTTCATCGCCATTGCCGAATAGCACGTCCTGCTCTTGTTCGTTGCGCATGGAGGGCTCCTGGTGAGGCTGATCGACGGAACCATGACGCTAACCAAGGAAAACGACGGAATAGTGACAGCGCCTGTGCGCTGTTGCACAAAACTGCACGGAGGGGCGATGGTCATCCATCCGGTTGTCATCGTTTCATTGGGCGTGGCGAGTCTGTGCAGGCCAGGAGGGGCAGACATTTGCGCTGGCATTGGTGCGCAGGACGCAGCCTGCGGCCAGACATAAAAAAACCCCGGCAAAGCCGGGGCGGATTAGGCAAACAGACTGCTGCGGATGCGTGGTCCGCAGCAGGAGAACCGTTCTTAGTGGAACTGGTTCATGGTGTTGTCTTTACCGCTCGCCTTCAGAGCTGCTTCGCCAGCGAAGTACTCCTTGTGGTTGTCGCCGATGTCGGAGCCAGCCATGTTCTGGTGCTTGACGCAGGCGATACCCTGACGCAGTTCCTGACGCTGCACGCCTTTCACGTAGGCCAGCATGCCCTGGTCGGCGAAGTAGCCCTTGGCCAGGTTGTCGGTGGACAGCGCCGCAGTGTGGTAGGTCGGCAGGGTGATCAGGTGGTGGAAGATGCCAGCCTGAGCCGAGCCGTCGCGCTGGAAGGTGCGGATCTTCTCGTCGGCAATCTGGGCCAGTTCGGTTTCGTCGTACTCGACGCTCATCAGCTTGGCGCGGTCGTAGGCGGAAACGTCCTTGCCTTCGGCAACCATGGCATCGAACACCTGCTGACGGAAGTTCAGGGTCCAGTTGAACGATGGGCTGTTGTTGTAAACCAGCTTGGCGTTCGGGATGGTCTTGCGGATTTCGTTGACCATGGCCGCGATCTGACCAACGTGCGGCTTCTCGGTTTCGATCCACAGCAGGTCGGCGCCGTTCTGCAGGCTGGTGATGCAATCCAGTACGCAGCGTGCTTCACCGGTGCCAGCACGGAACTGGAACAGGTTGGACGGCAGGCGCTTCGGACGCAGTAGCTTGCCGCCACGGTTGATCACGACGTCACCGTTGCCCAGGTCGGCAGCGGAAACTTCTTCGCAATCGAGGAAGCTGTTGTACAGGTCGCCCAGGTCGCCCGGCTCGTTGGTTACGGCGATCTGCTTGGTCAGGCCGGCGCCCAGGGAGTCGGTACGCGCAACGATTACGCCGTTGTCGATGCCCAGTTCGAGGAAGGCGTAGCGAACGGCAGCGATCTTGGCGAGGAAGTCGGCGTGAGGAACGGTCACTTTACCGTCCTGGTGGCCGCACTGTTTCTCGTCGGAAACCTGGTTCTCGATCTGGATGCAGCACGCACCGGCTTCGATCATGCGCTTGGCCAGCAGGTAGGTGGCTTCCGGGTTACCGAAGCCAGCATCGATGTCGGCAATGATCGGCACGATGTGGGTTTCGTGGTTGTCGATCTGGTTCTGGATCTCGGCAGCCTTGGCCTGATCGCCAGCTGCGCGAGCTGCGTCCAGAGCGGTGAACAGCAGATCCAGTTCGCGGCTGTCGGCCTGACGCAGGAAGGTGTAGAGCTCTTCGATCAGGTCGGAGACGGCGGTCTTCTCGTGCATCGACTGGTCCGGCAGTGGGCCGAAGTCGGAGCGCAGAGCGGCAACCATCCAGCCGGACAGGTAGAGGTAGCGCTTGTTGGTGGTTTTCAGGTGCTTCTTGATCGAAATCAGCTTCTGCTGACCGATGAAACCGTGCCAGCAACCCAGGGACTGGGTATAGACGGAGGAGTCGGCGTCGTACTCTTCCATGTCCTTGCGCATGATGTCAGCGGTGTACTGAGCGATTTCCAGACCGGTCTTGAAGCGGTTCTGAGCGCGCATACGGGCGACGGACTCGGGGTTGATAGCGCTCCAGCTGCTGCCGAACTTCTCTTTCAGAGCGGCTACAGCCTTGATGTCGTTTTGATATGCGGACATGGTCAATCCTTCAAAAAATGTGTTGGTTGAGCACCGACTACCCACACAATGCGTGCACGGATGCAGCGGCTGCGGGAGGCTTCCACTTTGACGGCGAGAATACGGCTGGGCGAGGATTGACCGCGAGGAGGGGGGATGTGGCGAACAGTTCGAGAACTTCGCTTGGGCCGGTTGGCTCGTGGAAACCTTGGGCACCTGCTGGGCTTTCGATCTGTCTGACGCTAAACGCTTCCCCGTCCCTCAGGACAACTTCGTTCCAGTCGCAACCTCGTCGTACGGCCTTGTGGGCTGTTGGGACACGGACCGTTGCGAAGTACTTCGCGGACGGTCTGGAGATCCTTTTCAGGACCCCTGGCTAGCGGGAGCGAGGCCATCATGCCTCTGGGAAAATGCTTCGTCAAACGTTTTGTAGTGCTTTTTTAAAACTACTACATATTCAGTAGGCGACTGCCTGGTCACGCTTGGTAGCCCATGGGGCGGGCGTTTCAGGCATTTCGCGGGCTGCACGAGCTGTCCATCGTTCTTGTGGAGTTAAAGACTTCGACTTTGGTCGGGGGGGTCAGTCGAGGGCTTCGACTTTGACGCGCAGCGACATGTCTTCGCGCCCCTGAGTGGTGTGCCGACGCAACACGTCGCGGCCGCTGGAGCTGGTTTGCTCGCTGACGCCGCCCAGGGTAATCCACTCGCCGAGACGACCGCTGACGCGGGTATCGGTGCTTTGCACGTCGATCACGCCGGGGCGGCTGTTGCTGACGCGATCACGCTGGCTGCTGATGGAAACATGTACCAGCTCGCCGGAAAGACTGGCTGTCACGTAGAAGCCGCGAGTCACGTCGCGATATTGAGTGTCCTGGTAGACCTGGCCGTAGGGGCCGGTGCTGGTGGTGGTCAGCGGTACGCTCTGGCCGACCTGAATCAGTGCCGGATAGCCTTCGGTAGCCTGTACCTGCTGGGTGCCGCCACCACGGCTGTCGGTGCTGCGGCGAATGATGCGCACCTGGTCGCGACCGTTCACTTCGCCGCGGCCGACCTGTACTTCGGCATTGCCGGCGCTGAGCGTGCCGTCGACGCGATAGCCACGGTCGTTCTGGTAGTTGCTGTCAGCGCTTTCCACGGTGATCAGCAGGCGACGAGGGCGAGTGTCGAGTTGCTGCAGCAGTACGCGCACCTCACCGATCTTGGCTGGGGACGCATTGACGATCAGCTGATTACCGTAAGCGCTGACCTTGCCCTCGTTGCCGAGCATCGATTGCACCACGCCGAGCACGTCATCAGCGGTGCGGTAATTCAGCGGGATTACCTCGGTGGCCGCATGCAGCGGCAGGCACAGGCCGAGAAGCAGGGCGGCGAACAGCGTGCGCAGGGTCATAGCAGAAAGCTCCGCAGATCAGGGTCGGTGATGCTGGTATCCCAGGCCTGGTCGAACTGGGTTTGGCGTTGGCGCACGCGCGCCGGATCGTTGTACAGGGTGTAGCCGGATTGTTGATCGAGCTCAGGCCGCAGGAACAGGCCTGTGTCATCGGCGATCAGGTAGGCCTGATCGATGCTTGCGTAGTCCGGGTTGAGTTTGCGGATATGCAGGTTGGAGGACAACCGGCGTGACAGGGCGAGCAGGCGATGGCCTTCCTTCACGGCACGGGTCGGGTCACGCAGGAGGATGCGCAGGCGCGCCCGTGGGCTGCTCAGCAAGAACCGCGTGCAGGCCTGCTGCACGCTGCTGTGGTGATAGAGCCATGGCTCCAGATCATCGCTGTACAGGCACAGATTGCGCTGGGCTTGCTGGATCAACGCCAGGATGTGGGCGCGAGCCTGCTGAGGCTGGCTGAAACGCTCCAGGTGCTCGTGCTGACCGAGTATGAACGGGGCGGGCTCCCATTGCGCCACATCGGGCGTAACGGATTCTGGATTGTGCACAGCAAAACGCCCCGGCGACTCGAATTCGATGGCCGCCAGTTCGCTGGGCTCTGGCGTATCGATCGTTTCGACCGGGGCGTGTTTGTCGTTCATCGATGCCTCTACTGGCTGCTGCGCACCATGTCCACGTGCGAAATACCGGCGTCGAGGTACTCGTCGCTGACAATCCTGAAGCCTAGCCTTTCATAGAACGGTGTGGCGTGCACCTGAGCGGTGAGCATTTGCTGATGCAGGCCGCGTTTTTCCGCTTCGGCGATCACCGCCTGCATCAGTTTTTCGCCCACTTTCAGGCCGCGCCAGTCCTTGAGCACCGAAACGCGACCGATATGGCCGTCGGGCAGCAGGCGCGCGGTGCCCACCGGGTAATCGCCTTCCTCGGCAATAAAGTGCACGGCGTCGGTATCCTCGGCATCCCATTCCAGTTCCGGTGGTACCGATTGCTCGGCGACGAACACGCTGTCGCGGATACGGCGAAGCTCGGCATTGTCCCTATGCCAGTCCGCGACACGGACGGTGATTTCACTCATCGGCAAATCCCAGGCTGCCTTGCTTGACCAGTTCCCACATCAGGGTACGCCCCTCGTCGTCGGCCAGCCAGGCGCCGAGGTTTTCCACATGTAACGCATCGGCGCTGCAGATCAGCTTCAGCAGTTCGCGCAGGCGAGCCGAGACCAGGCGGCTCTGACCGCTGGCGAACAACATCAGGTCCTCACCGACCTCCGACCAGGCCATGCGGGCGCTGGGGTTGCGGATGAGGATCGCGCCATCTTCCAGGGCGCCGAGGAAGTCTTCCTCCTCGATCTCGATGCCGGCAACCAGCTCCGGATACTTGGGTTCGGTCATGAACTGGCCGAACCAGGTCATCAGCAGGCGCTCGTCGCTCATGTGTTCGTTGAGCAGGGCCTTGAGGCGCTCCAGGGCGTCGCGCTGGATCTGGTTGGGATCCTCGCTCGGCTGGATGTCGGCGTCGCTGTAACGCTCTTCGTCGGGCAGGAACTGGCCGAGGAAATCGGTGAAATGGGTCAGTACTTCAGCGGCGCTCGGCGCGCGGAAGCCCACGGAATAGGTCATGCAATCATCCTCAGCGGTGCCACAGTGGGCGAGGCATGGCGGCAGGTAAAGCATGTCGCCGGGTGCCAGCACCCATTCATCGGTTGGTTCGAATTGAGCCAGGATCTTCAGATCGGCGTGGGGGAGCAGCGGGCTGTCGGCATCGCACATCTGGCCGATTTGCCAGCGGCGATGACCGTGCGCCTGCAGCAGGAATACGTCGTAGTTGTCAAAATGCGGGCCGACACCGCCACCGGGCGCAGCGAAGCTGATCATCAGGTCGTCGATGCGCCATTTGGGCAGGAACTTGAAGCCTTCCAGCAGTTCGGCCACTTCCGGGACGAACTGGTCGACGGCTTGTACCAGTAGCGTCCAGCCGCGCTCTGGCAGGTCCTGGAAGGTGTCCTCGTTGAACGGGCCGCGCTGCAGCTCCCAGGGGCGCTCGCCGTGCTCGATCACCAGGCGCGATTCGACTTCTTCTTCCAGTGCCAGACCGGCCAGTTCGTCAGGGCTGATCGGGCTTTCGAAGTCGGGGACCGCCTGGCGCACCAGCAGGGGTTTCTTCTGCCAGTAGTCGCGCAAGAATTCACGGGCTGTGAGGCCACCCAGCAATTGCAGCGGAGTATCAGGATTCATCAGTAAGCCCTTGAAATTGATAAAAACCTTAAAACAAAAACGCCCGGCTCAGCCGGGCGTCCGAGAGGCTGATCGCGCTTAAATGCGCTTGGCCTGGGCCACGGCGTTACCGATGTAGCGCGCCGGAGTCAGTTGCTTGAGCTCTTCCTTGGCGGCGGCCGGCATATCCAGGCCGTCGATGAAGGCCAGCAGGGCCTCGGGGCTGATGCCCTTGCCGCGGGTCAGCTCCTTGAGCTTCTCGTACGGGTTCTCGATGGCGTAGCGACGCATGACGGTCTGGATCGGCTCGGCGAGCACTTCCCAGCAGGCATCCAGGTCTTCAGCAATTTTCTGAGCATTGAGCTCCAACTTACTGATCCCTTTGAGGCTGGCCTCATAAGCGATGACGCTGTGAGCGAAGCCGACACCCAAGTTGCGCAGCACGGTGGAGTCGGTCAGGTCACGCTGCCAGCGGGAGATCGGCAGCTTGCTGGCCAGGTGCTGGAAGATCGCGTTGGCGATGCCTAGGTTGCCTTCGGAGTTCTCGAAGTCGATCGGGTTGACCTTGTGCGGCATGGTCGAGGAGCCGATCTCGCCGGCGACGGTCTTCTGCTTGAAGTAGCCGAGGGAGATATAGCCCCACACATCGCGGTCGAAGTCGATCAGGATGGTGTTGAAGCGCGCGATGGCGTCGAACAGCTCGGCGATGTAGTCGTGCGGCTCGATTTGGGTGGTATAGGGGTTCCAGCTCAGGCCCAGGTCACCTTCGATGAACTGTCGGGCGTTGGCTTCCCAGTCGATGCTCGGGTAGGCCGACAGGTGCGCGTTGTAGTTGCCCACGGCGCCATTGATCTTGCCCAGCAGTGGCACGGCAGCGACCTGAGCGATCTGGCGCTCCAGACGGTAGACGACGTTAGCCAGTTCCTTGCCCAGGGTGGTCGGCGATGCCGGCTGGCCATGGGTGCGCGACAGCATCGGCACATCGGCAAACTTCACCGCCAGTTCGCGGATGGCGTCGGCCAGTTGCTTCATCAGCGGCAGCAGCACTGTGTCACGGCCTTCGCGCAGCATCAGGGCGTGGGACAGGTTGTTGATGTCCTCGCTGGTGCAGGCGAAGTGGATGAACTCGCTGACCTTGTCCAGCTCTGGCAGCTTGGCCGCCTGTTCCTTGAGCAGGTACTCCACGGCCTTGACGTCGTGGTTGGTGGTGCGCTCGATTTCCTTGACGCGCTCGGCGTGCTCGACGGCGAAGTTCTCGGCCAGCTCGTTGAGCAGGGTGTTGGCTTCGGCGGAGAAGGGCGCGACTTCCGGGATGCCTTCGTGGGCAGCCAGGCGCTGCAGCCAGCGCACTTCGACCAGTACACGGCTACGGATCAGGCCGTATTCGCTGAAGATGGGGCGCAGGGCGCTGGTTTTGCCGGCGTAGCGGCCGTCGACGGGGGAAACCGCGGTGAGCGAGGAAAGCTGCATGTAGGCGTTCTCGGGCTGTCGGGCTGAAAAGCCATCCGGGGCGCTGCGCATCGTGCCGGCTTGGATGAAGCGGGCGCTGGCTCAGGTGCCTGGACGACCTCTGACGAAAAGGGCGCACATCATACATGAAAACCAGCGCTTGGCCGCCTATGCCCTGCGTCTTGCGACCGATAACAGACTGGCGGCGAAGATCAATGCCGCACCGAGCAGCGACAGGGTGTCCGGCGTCTCGCCCCAGAGCAGCCAGGCGATGATGCCGGCGAAGACGATGGCCAGGTAGGCGACTGGGCCGATCAGCCCTGGCGGCGCCAGGCCGTAGGCGCGTGACATGATCACCTGGCTGGCGGTGGCCAGCAGGCCGATGCCCAGCAGCCAGATCAGTTGCGTGGAGTCGAGCGGTTGCCAGCTCCAGGTCAGCGGGATGGCGGAAAACAGTGCGCTGAACAGCGAGAAATAGAAGACGATGCGGGTAGCCGGTTCGCTGTCGCTCATTTCGCGGATGGAGACGAAGGCGAAGGCCGCCAGCAGGCTGGCCGCCAGGCCGAACAGCGCGGGCCCCTCGAACAAGGCGGCGCTGGGCTTGGCCACCAGCAGCACACCGCACAGGCCGATCAGGCTGCAGACCAGCATGCGGCGAGTCAGCGGCTCCTTGAGCCAGATGTGTGCGATCAGCGGTGTGAACACCGGCGCCGAATAGGTGAACAGCATGGCGTCTGCCAGTGGCAGGTGGGCGATGGCGTAGAAGAAGCAGTACATCGCCGCCAGGCCGTAGGTGGTGCGCCAGAGATGGGATTTCAGTCGGGTCGTGCGTAGCGGTCGCACACCGCGCACCAGCAGCAACGGCAAAAAGAACAGCACGCCGACCAGGTTGCGGAAGAACACCACCGACTCGTTGTTGACGCTGACGGATATCTCGCGAATGCCGACGCCGGTAAAGGCGAACAGCAAGGCCGACAGTGCCAGCAGCAGGGCACCCTGAAGGGGTTTGACGCTGCGGCTGGCGGATTCCATGGTCAGCTTCGCGTCAGTTCGTAAAGCTCTTTGAGCAGCTTGCCGCGGCTGAATACCAGCTGCCAGCGGTGGCCGCCGAGTTGACGCCACAGGCGCGCCGATCGGATACCAGCGAGCAGCAGGGCGCGGATTTTCGCGGCGTTGTTCGGCTGCTGCAGAAAGCGCATGTCGCCGTGCACCTGGATGCGCTGGCGGAAGGTGCTGATGGTGTCCTGATAAAGGCCGCCGCACGCAGCGATGACGTTGTCATGGACCAGGCCGAAATGCTCGACTTGTTGCTGGATCTGATCCAGTCGGCTGCCCATGACCTGCAGCATGTCAGCGCGCTTATCCAGCTGGCGCTCCAGGCCGATCATCGCCAGCGCATAGCGCAGCGGCTCGCGCTGCAGGGCAGACGGATTACGCTCCAGCGAACTGATCAGCGCGCGATAACCGTCGCGCAGGTTGAGGTCGTCGCCACCGTATACGTCCAGCGTGCTTTTCGGGTCGCGCACCAGCAGGCTGCCGAGCATACAGCCCATGGAGGCTTCGCTGACCTGGCCGGTACGGGCGATCTTGTCGGCCAGGGAGGCCGCTTCGAAGACGGCGCCGAGCGCAACCAGTTGCTCCTGCAGCGGGTTCATTGCGCGTCCTCGTACCAGGCTTCTGCGGTTTCGATCACGCCGCCACCCAGGCAGACCTCGCCGTCATAGAACACCACGGACTGACCGGGCGTGACGGCGCGCTGCGGCTCGTCGAACACGGCACGATAGCCGTTCTCGGTCTTCTCCAGGATGCAGCGCTGGTCGCTCTGGCGGTAACGCACCTTGGCGGTCAGGCGGCGCGGGCTGCTCAGATCCAGTGGGTTGACCCAGTAGATGTCCGAGGCGAGCAGGGCGCGAGAGAACAGCCAGGGGTGCTCGTTGCCCTGGCCGACGATCAGCACGTTGCGCGTCAGGTCCTTGCGCAGCACGTACCAGGGATCGTCGCCGGCGTCCTTGAGACCACCGATACCCAGGCCCTGGCGCTGGCCGATGGTATGGTACATCAGGCCATGATGGCGGCCGATGACCTGGCCGTCAGTGGTTTCGATATCGCCCGGCTGGGCCGGCAGGTACTGCTTGAGGAAGTCGCTGAAGCGGCGTTCGCCGATGAAGCAGATACCCGTGGAGTCTTTCTTCTTCGCGGTGGCCAGCTCGTATTTCTCGGCAATGGCGCGCACCTGTGGCTTTTCCAGCTCGCCGACCGGGAACAGGGTCCGGGCGATCTGCTCGCCGCCGACGGCATGCAGGAAATAGCTCTGGTCCTTGTTCGGGTCCAGGCCCTTGAGCAGTTCGGTGCGGCCGTCTATATCGCGGCGACGCACGTAGTGGCCGGTGGCGATCAAATCGGCACCCAGCGACAGGGCGTAGTCGAGGAAGGCTTTGAACTTAATCTCGCGGTTACACAGGATGTCCGGGTTCGGCGTGCGTCCGGCCTGGTATTCGGCCAGGAAGTGCTCGAACACGTTGTCCCAGTACTCGGCGGCGAAGTTGGCGGTGTGCAGCTTGATGCCGATGCGGTCGCATACGGCCTGGGCGTCGGCCAGGTCGTCCATGGCGGTGCAGTATTCGGTGCCGTCGTCTTCGTCCCAGTTCTTCATGAACAGGCCTTCGACCTGGTAGCCCGCCTCGATGAGCAGCAGGGCGGAAACGGACGAATCGACACCGCCGGACATGCCGACGATCACGCGTTGGGTGCTAGGTGCTTGCATGGGAGTCTGCGAGTGAAGCCTGAAAAGTTGCCGAGTCTACCAGAAAGCCCGCCTCAGGTAGGGTGCGCCGTGCGCACCAGGTGGGCGCCGCGATACCGATGGTGCGCATGGCGCACTCTCCGCAAAGGCGTAAGCTCGCGATCAATCGCGCACCAACTCCAATGGCCCGCTGATACCGGTCAGGTAGTCGTCGACGCAACGCAGCACCAGCTCGCTGCGCCAGCGCTCGGGCTGTGCGGCCAGTTCATCGCGTGTCAGCCAGATGATGCTGCTGATATCGCTGTCCAGCTCGCGCTTTGGGTCATGGTGCACGGGGCGGGCGCTGAAGCACACGCGTTGATAGGTCACACCATTGCTCGGCGCGCTATAGAGGTAGATGCCGAGCAGGGCGGTGAGCTCGACGTCCCAGCCGGTTTCCTCGAGTGTTTCGCGCAGCGCGGCTTCGCGTAACGATTCATTGGCTTCCAGGTGCCCGGCCGGCTGGTTGAGTACCATGCGGCCGGCCTTGAACTCTTCGACGAACAGGAAACGGCCATCATCTTCGATCACTGTCGCCACGGTGATATGGGGTTGCCACACCATCTGAAATCCTCCGGGGTAGGGTGCGCCGCGCGCACCGACTATCACCATCTTTATGTCTGTAACCATCAAGCAAGGGGCCTGGCCTAAAGAAAAACCCCGGCACGAGGCCGGGGTTCTTTTCACGCAAAGGCCTTATCAGGCATTCAGTGCGGCCAGAGCGGCGTTGAAGGTGGCGCTGGGGCGCATCACCTTGCTGGTCAGCTCGGGGTTGGAGCGGTAGTAGCCACCGATTTCGACCGGCTTGCCTTGTACGGCAGCCAGTTCGCCGACGATGGTCGCTTCCTGCTCGGTCAGTTGCTTGGCCAGCGGTGCGAAGCGGGCTTTCAGTTCGGCATCGTCATTCTGCTCGGCCAGAGCTTGCGCCCAGTACAGGGCCAGGTAGAAGTGGCTGCCGCGGTTGTCGATCTCGCCGACCTTGCGCGCCGGGGACTTGTTGTTGTCCAGCAGCTTGCCGGTGGCTTGATCCAGGGTCTTGCCCAGTACCTTGGCTTTGGCGTTGTTGGTCTTGATACCGGTTTCTTCCAGCGACACGGCCAGGGCCAGGAACTCACCCAGGGAGTCCCAGCGCAGGTAGTTCTCTTCGACCAGCTGCTGCACGTGCTTGGGTGCCGAGCCGCCGGCTCCGGTTTCGTACATGCCGCCGCCAGCCATCAGCGGAACAATGGACAGCATCTTGGCCGAGGTGCCCAGCTCCATGATCGGGAACAGGTCGGTCAGGTAGTCACGCAGCACGTTGCCGGTCACCGAGATGGTGTCCTGGCCACGAATCATGCGCTCCATGGATACGCGGATGGCTTCGTTGTAGCCCATCATGCGGATGTCCAGGCCGGTCAGGTCGTAATCCTTGAGGTACAGCTCGACCTTCTTCTGCAGTTCGCGGTCGTGGGCGCGTTCCGGGTCCAGCCAGAAGATGGCCGGGGTTTCGGACTGACGGGCGCGGGTAACGGCCAGCTTGACCCAGTCGCGAATCGGCGCGTCCTTGGTCTGGCAGGCGCGCCAGATGTCGCCGGCTTCGACCTGGTGCTGCATCAGCACGGTGCCGTCGGCAGCCACGACGCGCATGGTGCCGTCGGCGGTCATTTCGAAGGTCTTGTCGTGAGAGCCGTACTCTTCGGCCTTCTGCGCCATCAGGCCGACGTTCGGCACGGTACCCATGGTGGTCGGGTCGAACGCACCGTTGGTTTTGCAGAAGTTGATCATTTCCTGATAGATGCGCGCGTAGGTGCTCTCAGGCATGACGGCCTTGGTGTCTTTCTGCTTGCCGTCCTTGCCCCACATCTGGCCGGAGTTGCGGATCATCGCCGGCATCGAGGCGTCAACGATCACGTCGCTCGGGATGTGCAGGTTGGTGATGCCCTTGACCGAGTCGACCATGGCCATTTCCGGGCGATGGGCATAGACCTCGTGGATGTCGTGCAGGATTTCTTCCTGCTGCGAGGCTGGCAGCGACTTGATCTTGTCGTAGACGCTGCTGATACCGTTGTTCGGGTTGACGCCCAGTTCCTTGAACAGCTCGCCGTACTTGTCGAACACGTCCTTGTAGTAAACGCTGACAGCGTGGCCGAAGACGATCGGGTGGGAGACCTTCATCATGGTCGCCTTGACGTGCAGGGACCACATCACGCCGGTTTCCTTGCAGTCCTGCAGGGTCTTCTCGAAGAAGTCACGCAGCTTGCGGCAGCTCATGAACATGCTGTCGAACACTTCGCCTTCCTGCAGGGCGAGTTGTTTCTTGACTTCGACCTTGCCGTCCTTGCCGACGAATTCGATGCGCACGTCACCGGCCTTGGCCATGGTGATCGATTGCTCGCTGGAGAAGAAGTCGCCGCCGCGCATGTAGTCGGCGTGGGACTGCGAAGCCATGCTCCACTTGCCCATGCTGTGCGGGTGCTTGCGGGCATAGGCCTTGACTGCGGCTGGAGCGCGTCGGTCAGAGTTGCCTTCACGCAGAACCGGGTTCACGGCGCTGCCCAGGATCTTGGCGTAGCGGGCGCGAACTTCCTTGTCTTCGTCGTTCTGCGGATCTTCCGGGAAATCCGGAATGTTGTAGCCCTGAGCCTGCAGCTCGGCGATGGCGGCCTTGAGCTGAGGGACGGAAGCGCTGATGTTCGGCAGTTTGATGATGTTGGCGTCGGCTTGCAGAGTCAGCTCGGCCAGTTTGGCCAGGTCGTCATCGATGCGTTTGTCGGCGTCCAGGCGGTCGGCAAAGCTTGCCAGGATCCGTCCAGCAAGAGAGATGTCGCGGGTTTCAACGGAGATGTCAGCCGAGGCGGCAAAGGCTTCTACAATTGGCAGAAGCGAATAGGTAGCGAGGGCCGGAGCTTCGTCGGTGAAGGTGTAGATGATCTTCGAAGGGGTGGACATTTAGGGTTAACTCTCTTCTTTGCTGAGCGCGCATAGAAACTCGACCTGCGCGGGTAGGCGCTTGAGCCCCATGATGGCGGGGCCGGGTCGAGGACTCGCCGCGGTGATGTTGGATGCACCCGTAGAGTGTCGAGCATTTCGAGCCGGCAGACAGTGGTGGCCGTTAACCGGATTCAAGAGGTTGCTGCCTGGTTCCAGACAGGTCGCCCCTTATGACTCGTTAGTCACCTAAGCAGTATACCACTGCGACACCTCGCCACAGAATGCCCAGTTGAATAAGACCTTTGCACATGTGTCTCCGCGAGCGGTTTGCGCTACTCTCGGGAGTGCCTGTCTAACCACAAGATGGAGTCCAGCATGGGATACCAAAAGATCCAGGTGCCAGCCAGCGGTGACAAAATCACCGTCAATGCCGATATGTCGCTGACTGTTCCGGACAACCCGATCATCCCGTTCATCGAGGGTGATGGAATTGGCGTCGATATTTCTCCGGTGATGATCAAGGTCGTAGACGCTGCCGTCGAAAAAGCCTACGGCGGCGCTCGCAAGATCTCCTGGATGGAAGTTTACGCCGGTGAGAAAGCCACTCAGGTTTACGACCAGGACACCTGGCTGCCGAAAGAAACCCTCGAGGCTGTACGTGATTACGTGGTTTCGATCAAAGGCCCGCTGACCACGCCTGTTGGCGGCGGTATTCGCTCATTGAACGTGGCCTTGCGCCAGGAACTCGACCTCTACGTCTGCCTGCGCCCAGTGCGTTGGTTCGAGGGTGTGCCAAGTCCGGTGAAGAAGCCGGGCGACGTCGATATGGTGATCTTTCGCGAGAACTCCGAGGACATCTACGCCGGCGTCGAGTGGAAAGCTGGCAGCCCCGAGGCCGAGAAGGTCATCAAATTCCTCACCGAGGAAATGGGCGTCAAGAAGATCCGTTTCACCGACATGTGCGGTATCGGCATCAAGCCGGTTTCCGAGGCGGGCACCAAGCGCCTGGTGCGCAAGGCGCTGCAATATGCCGTGGACAACGACCGCAGCTCGGTGACCCTGGTGCACAAAGGCAACATCATGAAGTTCACCGAAGGTGCCTTCAAGGAATGGGGCTACGAGATTGCCCGCGAGGAATTCGGCGCCGAGCTGCTCGACGGTGGCCCGTGGATGCAGTTCAAGAATCCGCGTACCGGCAAGAACATCGTGGTCAAGGATGTGATTGCCGACGCCATGCTGCAGCAGATCCTGCTGCGTCCGGCCGAATATGACGTGATCGCCACCCTCAACCTCAATGGCGACTATCTGTCCGATGCTCTGGCGGCCGAAGTTGGCGGCATCGGCATCGCGCCCGGCGCCAACCTGTCCGATTCGGTGGCCATGTTCGAGGCGACTCACGGCACGGCGCCCAAGTATGCCGGTCAGGACAAGGTCAACCCGGGTTCTGTCATTCTCTCCGCCGAGATGATGCTGCGTCACATGGGCTGGGCCGAAGCGGCTGATCTGATCATCAAGGGCACCAACGGCGCCATCGCCGCCAAGACCGTGACCTATGACTTCGAGCGCCTGATGGAGGGTGCGAAGCTGATGTCGTGCTCCGAGTTCGGCGATGCGATGATCAGCCATATGTGATCAGTTCACTGATCGACAGCGTGAAAAGGGCCGGTCATATGACCGGCCCTTTTGTGTTCAGCACATCCATGTGCTCCGCCCCTTCGGGGCTTGCGCGCAAAAACGCTCTCGGCGTTTTTGTGGCTGCAGGAGACTCAGACTTCGACAGTGCTCGCGATATTTTGCGCCTGGGGTACGGCCACGGGGGCGTCCTGGTTGGCGGTAACCGCGCTGATATTGATGGCATGCAGTCCTTTGGGGCCTTGCACGATCTCGAAGCGGACCGGCTGGCCGGCCTTTAATGTCTTGTAACCGTCCATCTGGATAGCCGAGTAGTGGGCGAACAGGTCCTCATCTCGGCCGTCGGCCAGGATGAATCCATAGCCTTTGGCGTTGTTGAACCACTTGACCTTACCGCTGAGCATGCTGATATCCCTCTGCAAAGGACTCCATCTCTGGAGTATCATCCACTTCGATTCCACGCGATAACCGACCAGGCTGGGCGAAGGCGTGGAATCCCTGATACCCACCAGTGGGTATTCATTTGTTGTAACACCCTTTTGCCGTTAGTCAAGGCTATACGGCGGATGGCTGAGAACTCAGTCAAACTCCCTCTAGCATCCCCGTTCGCCCGGCCTTGAACCTCTGATTTCAGCATGCATGCAAGTAGCCAGATTCGACTAACATTCAATCAGGATCACCCGGCAGAGCATGAGGATGACTCCTCTGGTATTGCTGTTCAGGAATCCAAGCCAGCATTGCAGGCACCACCGATGTACAAGGTGGTCTTATTCAATGACGACTACACCCCGATGGATTTCGTCGTCGAAGTGCTCGAAACGTTTTTCGGCATGAACCGGGAGCTGGCGACCAAGATCATGCTGGCCGTCCATACAGAAGGACGTGCGGTGTGCGGTGTGTACACCCGTGATATTGCGGAGACCAAGGCAATGCAGGTCAACCAGTACGCGCGAGAGAGCCAGCATCCGCTACTCTGTGAAATAGAGAAGGACGGTTAACGCCGGCCACTTGGGTATGAGGTGAAGCTATGTTGAATCGAGAGCTCGAAGTCACCCTCAATCTGGCTTTCAAGGAGGCCCGTGCCAAGCGTCATGAATTCATGACGGTCGAGCACCTGCTGCTCGCCTTGCTGGATAATGAAGCGGCGGCCAGCGTTTTAAGGGCCTGTGGGGCCAACCTCGACAAGCTGCGCCATGATTTGCAGGAGTTCATCGACTCCACCACGCCGCTGATTCCTCAGCATGATGAGGACCGCGAAACGCAGCCAACGCTTGGCTTCCAGCGCGTCCTGCAGCGTGCGGTATTCCATGTGCAGAGCTCCGGCAAGCGTGAAGTGACCGGCGCCAACGTGCTTGTCGCGATCTTCAGCGAGCAGGAAAGCCAGGCCGTGTTCCTGCTCAAGCAGCAGAGCGTGGCCCGTATCGATGTGGTCAACTACATCGCCCACGGTATCTCCAAGGTGCCTGGGCATGGCGATCAGCACGAAAATGATCAGGACATGCAGGATGATGAGGGCGGCGAGTCATCCGCTTCTGGCAATCCGCTGGATGCCTACGCCAGCAACCTCAACGAGTTGGCTCGTCAGGGGCGTATCGATCCACTGGTCGGTCGCGAGCATGAGGTCGAGCGCGTTGCGCAGATTCTCGCTCGCCGGCGCAAGAACAACCCACTGTTGGTAGGTGAGGCCGGTGTTGGCAAGACAGCCATCGCTGAAGGCCTGGCCAAGCGCATCGTCGACGAGCAGGTGCCTGACCTGCTGGCTGATAGCGTGGTGTATTCGCTGGATCTCGGTGCGCTGCTGGCGGGTACCAAGTACCGTGGTGACTTCGAGAAGCGCTTCAAGGCGCTGCTCAACGAGCTGCGCAAAAGGCCGCATGCCATCCTCTTCATCGACGAGATTCACACCATCATCGGTGCGGGTGCTGCATCGGGCGGCGTGATGGATGCATCCAACCTGCTCAAACCAATGCTGTCGTCTGGTGAGATTCGCTGCATAGGTTCGACCACCTTCCAGGAGTTTCGCGGCATCTTCGAGAAGGACCGCGCGCTGGCACGGCGCTTCCAGAAAGTCGACGTGGTCGAGCCTTCGGTGGAGGATACCGTGGGTATTCTCAGGGGGCTCAAGGCGCGCTTCGAGCAGCACCATCACATCGAATACAGCGACGAAGCCCTGCGTGCAGCGGCCGAGTTGGCTGCGCGCTACATCAACGACCGCCACATGCCGGACAAGGCTATCGACGTGATCGACGAGGCGGGGGCTTACCAGCGCCTGCAGCCGGAAGAAAAGCGTGTGGCGCGTATCGAGGTGGCGCAGGTCGAGGACATCGTCGCCAAGATCGCGCGGATTCCGCCGAAGCACGTGTCCAGCTCCGACAAGGAGCTGCTGCGTAATCTGGAGCGCGATCTGAAACTCACGGTATTCGGTCAGGATGCCGCTATCGATTCGCTGGCTACCGCGATCAAACTGTCTCGTGCGGGCCTCAAGGCGCCGGACAAGCCGGTCGGCTCCTTCCTGTTCGCCGGCCCTACTGGTGTGGGCAAGACCGAGGCCGCACGGCAGTTGGCCAAGGCCATGGGTATCGAACTGGTGCGTTTCGACATGTCCGAGTACATGGAGCGCCACACCGTGTCGCGCCTGATCGGTGCGCCCCCCGGTTACGTAGGTTTCGACCAGGGCGGCCTGCTGACCGAGGCGATCACCAAGCAGCCGCACTGCGTATTGCTGCTCGATGAAATCGAGAAAGCGCACCCGGAAGTCTTCAACCTGCTGCTGCAGGTCATGGACCACGGCACGCTGACTGACAACAACGGGCGCAAGGCGGACTTCCGCAACGTGATCCTGATCATGACCACCAACGCTGGTGCGGAAACCGCCTCGCGTGCGTCGATCGGTTTCACTCAGCAGGATCACTCCACCGATGCCATGGAAGTCATCAAGAAGAGCTTCACGCCGGAGTTCCGCAACCGCCTGGATACCATCATCCAGTTCGGCCGCCTGAGTCACGAGACCATCAAGAGCATTGTCGACAAGTTCCTCACCGAACTGCAGGCACAGCTGGAAGACAAGCGTGTCACGCTGGAAGTCAGTGATGCGGCGCGTGGCTGGCTGGCCGAGCGTGGTTACGATGTGATGATGGGCGCGCGGCCGATGGCGCGTTTGATTCAGGACAAGATCAAGCGTCCGCTGGCAGAGGAGATCCTCTTTGGCGAACTGGCCGAGCATGGCGGTGTGGTACACATCGACGTCAAGGATGGTGAGCCCAGCTTCGAGTTCGAGACGGCGGCAGAGGTCGCCTGATCGAATGGCCTCAGGTTCACTGAAAGCCTTGATGGCTTTCAGTGAATCAACGAAAACGCCCGGCATATGCCGGGCGTTTTCGTTTGGTGCTTGGCTTAACGGGCGCGGTAGGTGATGCGGCCCTTGCTCAAGTCATAAGGTGTCAGCTCAACGCGCACCTTGTCACCAGTGAGAATGCGGATGTAGTTCTTGCGCATCTTGCCGGAGATGTGCGCGGTAACGACGTGCCCGTTTTCCAACTCCACGCGGAACATGGTGTTGGGCAGGGTGTCGACGACAGTGCCTTCCATTTCGAAGCTGTCTTCTTTCGACATGCAGTAAAGCCCTCGGTATCCAGGAAATGGCCCGGTGCAACTGGCGCCAGGCAAAAGCGGCGTGCATTGTGCCCGAAAACAGGGGGCTGCGCCAAGTGGCTTGGAGTGTCGAGCTGGCTGGGGTGGTGGCAGAGGGGCTAGGTGAGCAGTGTCCAGCGCTGATTGACGAAGAGTTCGATGGGGCGGTACTGGGTCTTGTAGTTCATCTTGCGACAATTCTTGATCCAGTAGCCGAGGTAGACGGCCTCCAGTCCCAGGCGCTCGGCTTCGCCAATTTGCCAGAGGATGGCGAATCGCCCCAGGCTGCGGCGTTCTTCGGTGGGGTCATAGAAGGTATAAACCGCCGACAGGCCGTTTGGCAGAACGTCAGTGACTGCGATGGCGACCAGTCTGCCCTGCAGACGAAACTCATAGAAACGTGAGAACGGCAGGTCGCGAATCAGAAAGGTCGAGAACTGGTCGCGGCTCGGTGGGTACATGTCACCGTCAGCGTGGCGCTGCTCGATATAGACCACGTAGAGATCGTAATACTCTTCAGTGAATGCCGGGCGCACACAGCGAACGACGATGTCTTCATTGCGTTTGAGGATGCGTCGCTGCTGGCGGTTAGGTGTGAAGCGTGCAGCAGGAATGCGCGCAGGAATGCAGGCGCTGCACTGCTGGCAATGTGGTCGGTAGAGGTGGTCGCCGCTGCGGCGAAAGCCCATTTCCGAAAGTTCTGCATAAACCAGCACATCCATGGGCTGGCTGGGGTCAAGAAACAGGGTGGTGGCCTGTTCTTCCGGCAGATAGCTGCATGGATGGGGTTGAGTGGCATAGAACTTCAGGCGGGCCAGCTCGGTCATGGCGGTGTCTCGGGGAAGCCTGATAAAGAGTGTATGCCAGGCTGCGAAGATCGACTAGGCGAGCCAGTCTGCACTGGAAGCCAGATCAAGATGACGCTGCAGATACTCGGCGAAGCTGGCGCGCGGTATGGCCCTGGCGCCGAAGCTGTGCAGGTGCTGCGTGGGCATCTGGCAGTCGATGAGGACGAAGCCCCAGTCTCGCAGCTTGCCGACCAGGGTGGCGAAACCGACCTTGGAGGCGTTGTCGGTGCGACTGAACATCGATTCACCAAAAAACAATTGCCCCATCGCCAGACCGTAAAGTCCGCCGACCAACTCGTCTCCACTCCAAACTTCCACGGAGTGGGCGATACCGCGCTGATGCAGCTGCAGGTAAGCCTCCTGCATGTCGCGAGTAATCCAGGTCCCATCAGCGTAAATGCGTGGCTCGGCGCAGGCCTGTATGACAGCGGCGAAGTCCTGGTCGAAGGTAACGCGATAGCGCTGCTGGCGCAGCAGTTTGGCCAGGCTGCGGGAAACATGCAGCTCATCAGGGAACAGAACGGTGCGCGGATCGGGCGACCACCAGAGAATCGGCTGGCCATCCTGAAACCAGGGGAAGCAGCCGTGCCGATAGGCGCTGATCAGGCGGTCGGCGCTCAGGTCGCCGCCGGCAGCCAGCAGGCCGTTGGGTTCACGCATGGCTTTTGCCAGTGGCGGAAACTGCAGTGAGTCACGTTGCAGCCAGGTCAGCATGTGCGCTTGTCCAGCGGGAGAGGGTAGGGCGAGCTGTGACGCTCGCCCTTGTCCATCAATTGCCGTCGAGAAACTTTTCGACATCCAGCGCGGCCATGCAGCCTGCGCCTGCCGAGGTGATGGCCTGGCGGTAGATGTGGTCGGCCACGTCGCCAGCGGCGAACACACCTTCGATGCTGGTGGCAGTGGCATTGCCTTCGCTGCCGCCCTTGATCTTCAGGTAGCCGTCATGCATGTCCAGCTGGCCGACGAACAGCTCGGTGTTGGGCTTGTGGCCGATTGCGATGAACACGCCAGCCAGATCCAGCTCCTTGGTGCTGCCGTCCATGGTGCTTTTCAGGCGCATACCGGTCACGCCGGTCTGGTCGCCCAGCACTTCGTCCAGGGTGTGGTTCCAGTGCAGGCGCATGTTGCCGTTCTCGACCTTGTCGAACAGTTTGTCCTGCAGGATCTTCTCCGAGCGCAGTTTGTCGCGACGGTGCACCAGGTGCACTTCCTTGGCGATGTTCGACAGGTACAGCGCCTCTTCCACAGCGGTGTTGCCGCCACCGATCACGGCGACCACCTGGTTGCGATAGAAGAAGCCATCGCAGGTGGCGCAGGCGGAGACGCCCTTGCCGGAGAAGGCCTCTTCCGACGGCAGGCCAAGGTACTGGGCGCTGGCGCCGGTAGCGATGATCAGGGCATCGCAGCTATAGGTGCCACTGTCGCCCTTGAGCACGAAGGGGCGGCTCTGCAACTCGGCGGTATGGATGTGGTCGTAGAGGATCTCGGTGTCGAAGCGTTCAGCGTGCTTCTGCATGCGCTCCATCAGGGCCGGGCCGGTGAGGCCTTCGACGTCGCCCGGCCAGTTGTCCACTTCGGTGGTGGTGGTGAGCTGACCGCCAGGCTGGATGCCGGTGATGACCACGGGCTTGAGATTGGCGCGCGCAGCATAAACGGCGGCGCTGTAACCGGCAGGGCCGGAACCCAGGATGATCAGGCGGGAATGCTTGACTTCGCTCATAAAAAACCCCCATAAGCCTTTGTCACAAAAGAGAATGCGTGCTCCAATTGAGCCGCATGGAAGCTGCTGGCGGCTATGCTACACCGAAGCGGGGTGGGTGCGGGAGCTTGGCAATTGGCCTGGGCGTCAGGCTGGCCCTACAATAGGCCGCTTCGCGGTTAACCATCAGATGGACGCGCCAAGGGCGCAGGAAATGGCTGTTTTGAAGAATTCCACCACCCAGATTACCGACTGGCGTCAGAAGCTTCAGTATCGACTGAAGGAAGGCGCATTGATCGCCCTGGGCGCTCTGTGCCTGTACCTGCTGATGGCACTGTTGACCTATAACGTCGCCGACCCGGCCTGGGACAACAGTGTGCAGGTCGAGCGCATCATCAACGCCGGCGGCAGCATTGGCGCCTGGCTCTCCAGCGCACTGTTCGGCGCGCTGGGTTACTTCGCCTACATCTTCCCGCTCCTGCTGGCCGCCAAGACCTGGCAGGTGTTTCGCACCCGCAATCAACCCTGGCACTGGAACGGCTGGCTGTTTTCCTGGCACAGCATCGGCCTGGTCTTCCTGATTCTTTCCGGGGCTGCGCTTGGCGATATTCATTTTGCAGCGGCCGCCGGTATGCAGGGGTCCGGTGGCGGCATGCTCGGTGCCAGCCTGGGCGATCTGGCCGTGCATGCGTTGAACGTGCAGGGCAGCACGCTGTTATTCCTGGCGCTGTTCCTGTTCGGTCTGACTGTGTTCACCGACCTGTCCTGGTTCCGCGTGATGGATCTGACCGGCAAGATCACCCTCGACCTGATCGAGCTGATTCATAGCGCCATCACTGGCTGGTGGAATGCCCGTAGCGAGCGCAAACAGATGAAGATTCAGCTGCGCGAGCTGGACGAACGGGTCACCGAGGTGGCTGCGCCAGTGGTGTCGGATCGTCGTGAACAGGCCAAGGTCAAGGAGCGTCTGCTCGAACGCGAAGAGTCGCTGAGCAAGCACATGAGCGAGCGCGAGAAACGTCCAGCGCCGGTAATTGCGCCGCCGCCAGTGGCCAAGGCGCCAGAGCCGAGCAAGCGCGTGCAGAAGGAAAAGCAGGCGCCACTGTTCGTCGACAGCGCGGTGGAAGGCACCTTGCCGCCGATTTCCCTGCTCGACCCGGCGGAGGCCAAGAAGGTCGAGTACTCGCCTGAGTCGCTCAAGGGCGTCGGCCACCTTCTGGAAATCAAGCTCAAGGAGTTCGGTGTCGAGGTCGCGGTGGACTCGATCCATCCGGGCCCGGTGATCACGCGCTACGAAATCCAGCCGGCCGCCGGGGTCAAGGTCAGCCGCATTGCCAACCTGGCCAAGGACCTGGCGCGTTCGCTGGCGGTGACCAGCGTGCGGGTCGTGGAGGTCATTCCGGGCAAGACCACTGTCGGTATCGAGATTCCCAACGAGAACCGCCAGATCGTGCGTTTCTCGGAAGTGCTGTCGACGCCTGAATACGACGATGCCAAGTCGCCAGTGACCCTGGCGCTGGGGCATGACATTGGCGGCAAGCCGGTTATCACCGATCTGGCCAAGATGCCGCACCTACTGGTGGCTGGTACCACCGGTTCCGGTAAGTCGGTGGGCGTGAATGCGATGATTCTGTCGATTCTGTTCAAGTCGAGCCCGGAAGACGCCAAACTGATCATGATCGACCCGAAAATGCTCGAGTTGTCGATCTACGAAGGCATTCCGCACCTGCTTTGCCCGGTTGTCACCGACATGAAGGAAGCGGCCAACGCCCTGCGTTGGAGCGTTGCCGAGATGGAGCGGCGCTACAAGCTGATGTCGAAAATGGGCGTGCGCAACCTGGCGGGCTTCAACCGCAAGGTCAAGGATGCCATCGAGGCTGGCGAGCCGTTGTCCGATCCGCTGTTCCGCCGCGAAAACATGGACGACGAAGCGCCGCTGCTCAAGCCGCTGCCGACCATCGTGGTGGTAGTCGACGAATTCGCTGACATGATGATGATCGTCGGCAAGAAGGTTGAAGAGCTGATCGCTCGTATCGCCCAGAAGGCGCGTGCGGCGGGTATTCACCTGATTCTCGCCACCCAGCGCCCATCCGTGGACGTTATCACGGGTCTGATCAAGGCCAACATCCCGACCCGTATGGCGTTCCAGGTGTCGAGTAAGATCGACTCGCGCACCATCATCGACCAGGGTGGCGCCGAGCAGCTGCTCGGTCACGGTGACATGCTCTACATGCCGCCGGGTACCAGCTTGCCCATTCGTGTTCACGGCGCCTTCGTCTCGGACGATGAAGTGCATCGCGTGGTCGAAGCCTGGAAGCTGCGCGGTGCGCCGGATTACAACGAAGACATTCTCGCCGGCGCCGAAGAGGGTGGCGGCAGCTTCGAAGGTGGGAGTGGTGAAGGCGGCGAGGGCAGCGAGGAAGACCCGTTGTACGACGAAGCGGTCAACTTCGTGCTGGAAAGCCGTCGCGCTTCCATTTCCGCCGTACAGCGCAAGCTGAAGATCGGCTACAACCGTGCCGCGCGGATGATCGAGGCGATGGAATTGGCTGGCGTGGTCAGCTCGATGAATACCAACGGATCTCGCGAGGTGCTTGCACCCGGTTCATCCCGCGACTGAGTGTTACGCCTCGTGGATAAACCGCTGAATTCGCGGTCTACAGGATTCACGGCAGCCAAGGGGCTGCCGAGCAGTGCGAGGTACGGAGTCGCCTCGCCATTCTCATACGGACTCAAGGGGTTTATATGCGTGTTATTCGCCTGCTGATGCTGGCTGCTTTGAGCTTTACCCTGCTGACCGCCCAGGCTGATGAAGAGGCGGCCACCAAGCGCTTGAGCGAATTGCTCAGCCAGGCGCAAACCATCAGTGCGCGCTTCTCTCAGCTGACCCTCGACGCCAGCGGCACTCAACTGCAGGAAACCGCAGGGCAACTGGCGCTCAAGCGTCCGGGCATGTTCCGTTGGCACACCGACCAGCCCATGGAGCAATTGCTGGTTTCCAATGGCGAGAAGGTCTGGCTTTACGATCCGGATCTGGAGCAGGTCACCATTCAGACGCTCGATCAGCGCCTGACCCACACCCCGGCGTTGTTGCTCTCCGGCGATGTCTCGCAGATTCGCGAAAACTTCGAGATCGACTACAAGGAAGGCGGTAGTGTGGTCGACTTCATTCTCAAGCCCAAGGCCAAGGACAGCTTGTTCGACAGCCTGCGCCTGTCGTTCCGCAATCGCGTCCTCAACGACATGCAACTGATCGACAGCATTGGCCAGCGCACCAACATCCTTTTCCTGAATGTGAAGATGAACGAGCCGGTCGAAGACCATCTGTTCACCTTCGACATTCCGGAAGGCGCGGACGTCATCCAGGAGTAAGGCGTGGATCTGTTCGGTCGCCAACCCGTCGCGCAGCCTTTGGCTGCGCGTTTACGTGCTACCAGCCTGGACGAATACGTCGGACAGGAGCACGTGCTGGCGCCGGGCAAGCCGTTGCGTGAGGCGCTGGAGCAGGGGGCGCTGCACTCGATGATCTTCTGGGGGCCGCCAGGGGTGGGCAAGACCACCCTGGCGCGGCTGCTGGCCAAGGTCACAGACGCGCATTTCGAAACCATCTCCGCCGTGCTATCCGGGGTCAAGGAGATTCGTCAGGCGGTCGAGGTCGCCCAGCAGCACGCTGCGCAATATGGTCGTCGCACGATTCTCTTCGTCGACGAAGTGCATCGCTTCAACAAGAGCCAGCAGGACGCCTTCCTGCCCTACGTGGAAGACGGCACGCTGATTTTCATCGGTGCCACCACCGAGAACCCTTCATTCGAGCTGAACAATGCACTGCTGTCGCGTGCGCGTGTCTACGTGCTCAAGAGCCTCGACGAAGGCGCCATGCGCAAGCTGGTCAATCGCGCGTTAACCGACCCGAAAGGCCTGGGCGAACGTCATCTCGGCCTGCCAGACGAGGCTTTTAAGATTCTTCTGGCCGCTGCCGATGGCGACGGCCGTCGCTTGCTCAACTTTCTCGAGAACGCCGCCGATCTGGCCGAGGACAATGGCGAGATCGGCGTGGAGTTGCTGCAGAACCTGCTGGGCGACAGCCGGCGCCGTTTCGACAAGGGCGGCGAAGCCTTCTACGACCAGATTTCCGCGCTGCACAAGTCGGTGCGCGGTTCCAGCCCGGACGGCGCACTTTACTGGTACGCGCGCATGCTCGACGGTGGCTGCGACCCGCTGTACATCGCCCGCCGTGTGGTGCGCATGGCCAGCGAGGACATCGGCAACGCCGATCCGCGCGCACTGACCTTGTGCCTCAATGCCTGGGACGTGCAGGAGCGCCTGGGCAGTCCGGAAGGCGAGTTGGCCGTCGCCCAGGCCATCGTCTATCTGGCCTGCGCACCGAAGAGCAACGCGGTGTACACGGCCTTCAAGGCTGCCATGCGTGATGCCGCTGAGCAGGGCTCGCAGGAAGTACCGCTGCACCTGCGCAACGCGCCGACCAAGCTGATGAAGCAGCTCGGTTACGGCGATGAATACCGCTACGCCCATGATGAGCCGGATGCTTACGCCGCAGGTGAGGATTATTTTCCGGAGAGTCTGCAGCCGCGTCAGTATTACGACCCGGTGCCACGCGGCCTGGAGTTGAAGATTCGCGACAAATTGCAACATCTGCGTAGTCTGGACGCCGATAGTCCTAAGCAGAGGAGAACGTGATGATTCGTGTGGCGCTTGCCGTAGCTGTGGGGGGCGCGGCTGGTTCGGTTATGCGCTTTCTGGTTGCCAGCTGGGTAGCGGGCAACTGGCCCCGGCATTTCTATCTGGGCACCTTTGCGGTAAACATCATCGGTTGCCTGCTGATTGGTCTGCTGTCCGGTCTGTTCCTTACCCGTAGCGACCTGCCGCTGGAGCTACGGACCGGACTGATCACTGGTGTTCTGGGGGGCTTCACCACTTTTTCGTCTTTCAGTCTGGAAATCATGAAACTGATGGAGGGCGGTCGCGCCCCTGAAGCGCTCGGTTACCTGGCGCTCAGTATCATGGGGGGGCTGCTGGCCGCCTGGGCTGGTCTGAGCCTGGCCCGATTGGCATCCTGACCCGCTAAGGCTTTACACTCGGCAACCCGCGTCACGCTGGTGGCCGCCATTTTTTTCGTCGATGTATTGAGACCCGAACATGCTCGATTCCAAACTTGTCCGCACGCAACTCACCGAAATCGCCGAGCGCCTCGCCACCCGTGGCTTTGCCCTCGACGTCGCCCGCTTCGAGGCCCTGGAGAGTCAGCGCAAGTCGGTGCAGGTACGCACCGAGCAACTGCAGGCCGAGCGCAACAGCCGTTCCAAGTCCATCGGCCAGGCCAAGGCGCGTGGCGAAGATATCGCTCCGTTGCTGGCGGAAGTCGATCAGATGGGTAGCGACCTGGAAGCCGGCAAGCGCGAGCTGGACGCGATCCAGAACGAGCTGGACAACCTGCTGCTGAACATCCCCAACCTGCCGCACGAGTCCGTGCCGGTCGGCGCGGATGAAGACGACAACGTCGAGGTGGCGCGCTGGGGCACTCCGCGCAGCTTCGATTTCGAGATCAAGGACCACGTCGCGCTGGGCGAGCAACACGGCTGGCTGGACTTCGAGACCGCCGCCAAGCTTTCCGGGGCACGCTTTGCTCTGTTGCGCGGCCCCATCGCCCGCCTGCATCGCGCCCTGGCGCAGTTCATGATCAACCTGCACACCGGCGAGCACGGTTACGAAGAGGCCTACACGCCGTACTTGGTCCAAGCTCCGGCGTTGCAGGGCACCGGTCAGTTGCCGAAGTTCGAGGAAGACCTGTTCAAGATTGGCCGTGAAGACCAGGCCGATCTGTACCTGATCCCGACTGCCGAGGTCTCGCTGACCAATATCGTCGCCGGTGAAATTCTCGATGCCAAACAGCTGCCGCTGAAGTTCGTCGCCCACACGCCGTGCTTCCGCAGTGAGGCGGGTGCATCCGGTCGCGATACGCGCGGCATGATCCGCCAGCACCAGTTCGACAAGGTCGAGATGGTGCAGATCGTCGAGCCGTCCCAGTCCTTCGAGGCCCTGGAAGGCATGACCGCAAACGCCGAGCGCGTGCTGCAACTGCTGGAGCTGCCGTATCGCAAGCTGGCCCTGTGCACCGGTGATATGGGCTTCTCCGCAGTGAAGACTTATGACCTGGAAGTCTGGGTGCCGAGCCAGGACAAGTACCGTGAGATTTCTTCCTGCTCCAACTGCGGCGACTTCCAGGCGCGCCGCATGCAGGCGCGCTACCGCAACCCGGAAACCGGCAAGCCGGAGCTGCTGCATACGCTCAACGGCTCCGGCCTGGCGGTCGGCCGTACCTTGGTGGCGGTACTGGAGAATTACCAGCAGGCCGACGGCAGTATCCGCGTGCCCGAGGTTCTGAAGCCTTATATGGGCGGCATCGAAGTGATCGGCTGAGCCGGTACTAAAGCGGGGTAGTGCGGCTGCCCCGTTTACAGGCGGCGCGCCTGGCGATGGGCGTAGGGTGCGCTGTGCGCACCAAGGTCTTTCAGCCTGGTTCGGTGCGCATGGCGCACCCTACGAGCCCGTCGTTCGCCTTCCCACCTCATTCGAGGCTGATTTATGCAATTCCTTCCGCTGTTCCACAAGCTGCAGGGTCGTCTGGTACTGGTGATTGGCGGTGGTGAGGTCGCGCTGCGCAAGGCGCGCCTGCTAAGCGACGCTGGTGCTGTTTTGCGCGTGGTCGCCCCGGAGATCCGTGGCGAGCTGCAGGAGCTGGCCGGCCCTGGCGGCATCTTCCTGCGTGGCTACGCGAGCAGCGATTTGCAGGGTGTTGCCCTGGTCATTGCCGCGACTGATGACGTGCCGCTCAATGCACAGATTTCCACCGAGGCCCAGGCGTTGGGCATTCCCGTCAACGTGGTGGATGCGCCGGCGCTATGCAGCGTGATCTTTCCGGCCATCGTCGATCGTTCGCCCTTGATCGTCGCGGTCAGCAGTGGCGGCGACGCACCGGTGCTGGCACGGCTGATCCGCGCCAAGATCGAAACCTGGATTCCGGCTACCTACGGCCAATTGGCCAATCTGGGCAAGCGCTTCCGTGAGCGGGTCAAGCAGCTGTTTCCCGATGTGCAGCAGCGCCGCGTGTTCTGGGAAGACGTCTTCCAGGGGCAGATCGCCGAGAGCGTGTTTGCCGGCAAGCCGGAGGAGGGCGAGCGCTTGCTGGAGGAGCGTCTGGCTGGCGCGGCGCCACGTGCGCTGGGCGAGGTCTATCTGGTCGGTGCCGGGCCGGGCGATCCCGATCTGCTGACGTTCCGCGCCCTGCGTCTGATGCAGCAAGCCGATGTGGTGTTGTACGACCGCCTGGTAGCGCCCGCCATCATCGAGCTGTGTCGTCGTGATGCTGAGCGTATCTATGTCGGCAAGCGCCGCTCCGATCACGCCGTGCCGCAGGAGCAGATCAACCAGTTGCTGATCGACCTGGCCCGCCAGGGCAAGCGTGTGCTGCGTCTGAAGGGCGGCGATCCGTTCATCTTCGGTCGTGGTGGTGAGGAGATCGAGCAACTGGCGGCGGAAGATATTCCCTTCCAGGTCGTGCCGGGCATCACCGCTGCGTCCGGTTGTGCGGCCTATGCTGGCATCCCGTTGACCCACCGCGATCATGCGCAGTCAGTGCGTTTCGTCACCGGTCACCTCAAGGACGGTAGCAGCAACCTGCCGTGGCAAGACCTGGTGGCACCAGGGCAAACACTGGTGTTCTACATGGGATTGGTTGGCCTGCCGGGAATCTGCGAGCAGCTGATCGCTCACGGCCGTTCAGGCACTACGCCTGCGGCACTTGTGCAGCAAGGCACCACGCAGAATCAGCGGGTATTCACCGGTACCCTGGAGACTCTGCCGCAGCTGGTGGCCGAGCACGACGTGCATGCGCCCACGCTGGTAATCGTCGGGGAGGTGGTCACCCTGCGTGACAAGCTGGCCTGGTTCGAAGGCGCCCAGAACCGCATCTGACGCGTTGTGGCTGAAGCCTCGTTATCGGGCTTCAGCCATCATCCGCCGTCACTCTAGTGCTGAAACACACCTTTACCCGGCAGGTGCTTGCGATCATGCGCGCGAGTGAAATCCTGCTGCGGCCCTTTGGGCACCACGCCAGTCGGGTTGATGGTGGCGTGGCTGGCATAGTAGTGCGATTTGATGTGGGTGAAGTCCACCGTCTCGGCGATGCCTGGCCACTGATAGAGCTCGCGCAGCCAGTTGGACAGGTTCGGGTAGTCCTCGATACGTCGCAGGTTGCATTTGAAATGCCCGTGATAGACGGCATCGAAGCGAATCAGCGTCGTGAAGAGGCGAATGTCCGCTTCTGTCATGTATTCGCCGGCCAGATAGCGATTCTCTCCCAACAGCGCATCCAGTTCATCGAGCATGGCGAACAGCTCGTCGAAGGCCTCTTCATAAGCTTCCTGGGTGGTGGCAAAGCCTGCGCGGTAAACGCCATTGTTCACCGCCGGATAGATGCGCTCGTTGAGCTGGTCGATACGCTCACGCAGCGACTCGGGGTAGAAGTCCAGGCCGTTGCCGGTGAGGCTATCGAATGCGCTGTTGAACATGCGGATGATTTCCGCCGATTCGTTACTGACGATACCGCCAGTCTGCTTGTCCCATAGCACGGGCACAGTGACGCGGCCGGTGTAATGACGATCATCGGCGGTGTAGCGCTGATGCATGAAGCTCAGGTTGTCGAGGTGGTCACCGCTGGAGCCGAAGTTGCGGTCGAAGGTCCAGCCCTGTTCGCGCATCAGCCAGCTCACCACCGATACATCGATCAGCGATTCGAGGCCTTTGAGCTGGCGCAGGAGCAGGGTGCGGTGAGCCCAGGGGCAGGCCAGCGAGACGTACAGGTGATAACGCCCAGCCTCTGCTTTGAAGCCGCCGTCGCCATTTGACCCGGCGCTGCCGTCGGCGGTTACCCAGTTGCGGCGTTGTGCGCTTTCGCGCTGGAAGCGGCCGCTGTCGCCGGTGTCGTACCACTGGTCGTGCCAGCGTCCATCAATCAACAAGCCCATGACGTTTGCCTCCGTTTTGAGTGAATCCGGAGTCTAACGTCATGAACTCGATTGGACGGTGGAAAAAGCTGGCTTAAATAATCGGCAGGTTAGATTGAAGGCGTGCATCCCAGTATTGCCTGGCCTGCTGGAACGCCTCTTCACGGCCCAGGCCCAGGCCACGCAATGCGACGGCCATGGTGGCGATCACTGCCAGGCGACCGTATGCGTCATCATGCTCGCCGCGCCAGAATGCGCCCAGCACGGCCGGGTCGAGTCGTTCGGGTTTGACATGGCGTTGTGCCGACAGCGCAGGCCATTCTTCGTCCCAGTCCTCGCCATCGAGGGTGCCGTAGAGATGGCACACACCGTCCGGGTTGACCTCGATCTCGCCGCCTTCGCCCTTGATCACGATGGCGTGGTCACCCAACAGGCGACTGGCTTCGCGGTGCACGGCCTGATAGCCGGGGTGGAAGATGCTCTGCAGTCCGCAGCGGGCGCTGAGCGGGTTGATCACTCGAGCAAGGGAATGGATGGGCGAGCGCAGGCCCAGGGTGTTACGCAGGTCGATCATGCGTTGCAGCGCCGGCAGCCAGCTGCCCAGGTAGCTGAAGGCCAGGTTGTGCTTGTCGAGCGCTGCTTTCACTGCCTGCCAGTCGTCGCAGCCAGGGATATCCAGTTGCTCCAGCAACTGCTCGATATACAGACGGCCTGCGGTATGGGCGCCGCCTCCGTGCATGAAGATGCGCACGCCGTTGGCGGCCAGCGCCTTGGCAGCCAGCAGATACCAGGGCAGGTGGCGTTTCTTGCCGGCATAGCTGGGCCAGTCCAGGTCGACCTCGATGGCGGGGGCAGAGAGCCTGGAGCGGATGGCTTCGGTGAAGCCGGCAAGTTCCTCGGCGCTTTCTTCCTTGTGCCGCAGCAACATCAGAAAGGCGCCGAGCTGGGTGTCCTCGACCTTGCCATCGAGCAACATGCCCATGGCTTCGCGGGCTTCCTCACGAGTCAGGCCGCGCGCACCGCGCTTGCCCTTGCCGAGAATGCGCACGAATTGGGCGAAGGGGTGTTCGGCGGGCGTGATCAGGTTCATAGGCAATTGGTCGGTTTCGGCAGGCCGGCTAGCTTGGCGGCGAGTTTGGCGGGCGTGCCCTTGAACAGGCGATTGAGGTGCAGGCTGTTGCCTTTGTCCGTGCCCAGTTTCAGGGCGGCGTACTTGATCAGCGGACGGTTGGCCGGCGATAGCTGAAACTCGGCGTAGAAGGCTCGCAGCAGTTCGAGAACTTCCCAGTGCTCGTCACTCAGCTGCAACGCTTCCGCTGCGGCCAGCGCCTCGGCTACGGGGCGTGACCAATCCTGCAAGTCGATCAGGTAGCCGTCCTTGTCCAGCGCAATTTCACGTCCGGCGACGTTGAGCGTGCTCATAACCAGCTGTTGACCTTGGCGTAGCGGGTGCATAGCTCGACGAACCCTGGATAGTCCACGACCTGTGCGCGCTCGGGCGCCTGCATGCCGCGGGCGGTGAGGTCTTCGTCCAGGGCATAGAGCGCAACGCTGGCGGGCATCAGTTGCAGCGCCTGCAGGTTGGCTGTGCCGGGTTGTAGCGCGTAGACCGCATCGCCGCTGAGCAGTATGGCATCAGCAGCGCCCAGCAGGCGCAGGCAGCTGGCCAGGCGGCTATCGGCAAACGGTGAATGGGAAAGCATGTGCAGGGTGGCCATCAGAGGGTGATCACCTGGTCATAATGATCGAGTAGGGTGGTCAGCGCGCTGTCGTCCAGTCGCTCTACCGCCAGGTTCAGTTCGGCATCGCTCAGGCCGCGCTCGGCCAGGCTGCGCTGGCTGGCGTACAGACGTTCTACTCCGAACATCGGCAGAGCCTGTAGATTCGCGCCAAGGTCTTTCTGCTGTAGCGCACCCGGTTGCTGGGCCTTGCTCAGCTGGAATACGCCGTCGTCGAGAAACAGCATGCCGATTGGCAGGTCGAAGGCGCCGCCGGCCAGGGCGATATCCAGCGCTTCGCGAGCGCCGGGGCCACTCCAGGGGGCTTGACGGCTGATGATCAGCAGGGACTTGCTCACTATTGGCCTCCGAAGCAGATCAGTCGGTCGGCCTGTTGCGCCGCTTCATGTAGTTGGCCTAACCCGGATAGCTCCCAGGGAGCTCCGAGGTTGGCAGCCGGCCTGGCATAGCGCTGTGCTTCTTCGGTATTGAGCACGCCGCGACGCAGGGCAGCGGCAATACAGACCACGGCGTCCAGCCCGTTGGTGCTGACGAACTCGCGCCACTCCATGGGTAGATCCAGCTCGTCCTGAGGGCTGACCACGTTGCTGGCAGCGCTGTGCACGCCGTCCTGATAGAAGAACAGGCGAACGATTTCGTGGCCGCCGGCCAATGTCGCCTGGGCAAAGCGCAGGGCGCGGCGAGAGGCCGGCAGATGAGGAGCGGCGAACAGGGCAATGGCAAACTTCATGGGGCGTCCAACGAGGCAAACTGTGCCAATGATAAGACCAGGATCGCTGGCAAACAAAGAATCACTGCAGCGGAGGCAGAAAGGCGCGCAAGAAAAAGCCCGCCTAAGCGGGCTTGAAGGGGGACGAAAGTTATCAGTCGTCGCCGCCCATGATGCCGAAGATCTGCAGCAGGCTGACGAACAGGTTGTAGATCGATACGTACAGGCTGATGGTTGCCATGATGTAGTTGCGCTCACCACCATGGATGATGGCGCTGGTTTGGAACAGGATGCATGCCGAGGAGAACAGCACGAAGCCAGCACTGATCGCCAGTTGCAAGCCGCTGATCTGGAAGAAGAAACTGGCAACCACGGCGCCCAGCAGAACGAAGAAGCCTGCAGTGATGAAGCCGCTGAGGAAGCTCATGTCCTTACGGGTGGTCAGCACGTAGGCAGACAGGCCAAAGAACACCAGCGCGGTCATGGCAAAGGCGGAGCTGATGACTTCAGCGCCGTTCGCCATGCCCAGGTAGCGATTGAGGATCGGGCCCAGGGTGTAACCCATGAAACCGGTCAGCGCGAGAGTAGAAAGCAGGCCCCACGAAGAGTTGCGCAGCTTGGCAGTGAGGAAGAACAGGCCGTAGAAGCCGATCAGCACAACGAAGATGTTCGGGTAAGGAACGTTGGCGCGCTGCGAGATGAAGGCAACCAGGCCGCTGAAGGCCAGGGTGATGGCCAGTAGGCCGTAGGTATTGCGCAGAACGCTGCTGACTTCCTGTTGCTCAACCTGAGAATGGTTGAGTGCATAATCTCGCTCTTGCATGGCGACGCTCCTGTGGCTATGAGGCTTTAAATCCAGATGCATCGGATCATAACAGAGCAGGATTGCCTGCCAAGACTTAGAGTTTGACAGTGTGTTGCGTTCCGGTAAGATTGCCGCCCGCACTGCTGTGGAGGTTTCAGTCCTGGCCTCCACGCTCAGAATTTGGAAGCGTGGCCGAGTGGTTTAAGGCAACGGTCTTGAAAACCGTCGATGGGCAACTATCCGTGAGTTCGAATCTCACCGCTTCCGCCAATTCTCTAAATTGCCACGACGCAATTGCTGATCTTAATCTGGCGCTTGCTTTTTGACTCTCGTGCGCCAAGCTAGGTCAGGCCCTGGCTTTTTGTTAAGGTGACCGGCAAGTTCAATCTCACCGTCGTTGCACGGTGGCTGACAAGGTGCAACGAGGTGGCGATTGATTAGGGTCCTGGTTGTCGATGATCACGATCTGGTCCGCACGGGCATCACCCGTATGCTGTCCGATATCGACGGTCTGCAAGTCGTGGGCGAAGCCTGCACCGGCGAAGAAGCCCTGCTCAAGGTTCGCGAGCTCAAGCCTGATGTCGTCTTGATGGACGTCAAGATGCCCGGCATTGGCGGCCTGGAAGCCACTCGCAAGCTGATGCGCAGTCATCCCAACATCAAGATCGTCGCCGTCACCGTGTGCGAGGAAGATCCTTTCCCGACGCGTTTGCTGCAGGCGGGCGCCGCCGGTTATCTGACCAAGGGCGCGGCGCTGGATGAGATGGTGCAGGCTATTCGCCTCGTATTCGCCGGCCAACGCTACATCGATCCGCAGATCGCCCAGCAACTTGCGCTGAAATCATTCCAGCCGCAGACCAATAGCTCGCCATTCGATCTGTTGTCCGAGCGTGAAATCCAGATCGCCCTGATGATCGCCAACTGCCACAAGGTGCAGAACATCTCGGACAAGCTCTGCCTGTCGCCGAAGACGGTCAACACCTACCGCTACCGCATTTTCGAGAAGCTTTCCATCACCAGTGACGTCGAGTTGGCTCTGCTCGCGGTTCGCCACGGCATGGTCGACGCCGTCAGCTGATAATGTCCGCCCCATTCGATTCGAGTGCCTTCCTGGCGACCTGCAGCGGTCGCCCTGGTGTCTATCGCATGTTCGATGGCGAGACCCGTCTGCTCTACGTCGGCAAGGCAAAGAACCTCAAGAAGCGTCTCTCCAGTTACTTTCGCAAGACCGGCCAGGCACCCAAGACCGCAGCGCTGGTGGCGCGCATCGCGCAGATCGAAACCACCATCACCGCCAACGAGACCGAGGCGCTGTTGCTCGAACAGACGCTGATCAAGGAATGGCGGCCGCCGTACAACATCCTGCTGCGCGACGATAAGTCCTACCCCTACGTATTTCTCTCCGACGGCGAATTTCCGCGTCTCGGCATTCACCGTGGCGCGAAGAAGGCCAAGGGCCGCTATTTCGGCCCTTATCCCAGCGCCTTGGCGATTCGCGAGAGTCTTAGCCTGTTGCAGAAGACCTTTCTGGTTCGCCAGTGCGAGGACAGTTACTACAAGAACCGCACGCGACCTTGCCTGCAATACCAGATCAAACGCTGCAAAGGTCCCTGCGTGGGCCTGGTCAGTCCTGAAGAGTACGCCGACGACGTGCGCCACTCGGTGATGTTCCTCGATGGCCGTAGCAACGCGCTGAGCGAGGAGCTCTCCGTCAATATGGAGAAGGCCTCCATGGCGCTGGAGTTCGAGCGGGCTGCTGAGCTGCGCGATCAGATCGCCTTGCTGCGTCGTGTGCAGGATCAGCAGAGCATGGAAGGCGGTACCGGCGATGTCGATGTGGTTGCGGTAATGCTTACCCCAGGCGGCGCCTGTGTGCACCTGATCAGTGTGCGGGGTGGGCGCGTATTGGGCAGCAAGAATTTCTTCCCGCAGGTGGCGATCGAGGAGGAAGGCGGCGATGTGCTGATGGCCTTCCTCGCCCAGTACTACCTGGGCAATGCTGATCGCGACCTGCCCAGCGAGCTGATCGTCAACGTGCAGCATGAGGACTTCGCCACGCTGATCGAGGCCATTGAATCGCTACGCGGCCGTAGCCTCAGCATCAGTTTGCGCGTGCGCGGTACACGTGCGCGCTGGCAGCAGCTCGCCGTGACCAATGCCGAGCAGGCGCTGGCCGCGCGCCTGGCCAATCGGCAACACCTGGCCGAGCGTTTCGAAGCGCTGGCCGCCGTGCTGGAAATGGACGAACCGCCGCAGCGCATGGAGTGCTTCGATATCAGTCACTCCAGCGGTGAGGCGACGGTCGCCTCCTGCGTGGTATTCGGTCCCGAAGGCCCGCTGAAATCCGATTACCGGCGCTTCAATATTGAAGGCGTCACCGCCGGCGACGACTACGCCGCCATGCACCAGGCGCTGACCCGGCGCTTCAGCAAGATCAAGGATGGCGAAGGCAAGTTGCCCGATGTGCTGTTGGTGGATGGTGGCAAGGGGCAGTTGGCCATGGCGCGTGAGGTGCTGCAGGAATTGGCCGTGCCGGATCTGATCTTGCTTGGTGTGGCCAAGGGTACGACGCGCAAACCCGGCCTCGAAGTGCTTTACCTGAACGACGCCGAGCATGAGTTCACCTTGCCCGGCAATTCGCCGGCGCTGCATCTGATCCAGCAGATCCGTGATGAATCGCACCGTTTTGCGATTACCGGGCATCGTGCTCGCCGCGGCAAGACGCGGCGCACCTCGACGCTGGAGGAGGTAGCAGGAATCGGACCGAAGCGACGGCGCGAGCTACTCAATCACTTTGGCGGCCTGCAGGAATTGTCCCGTGCCAGCGCCGAAGAAATTGCCAAAGCACCCGGAATCAGTAAAAAGCTCGCCGAGTTGATTTATGACACTCTGCACAGCGAGTAGAATACTCGCTCACCTCGCAGCCCAGTTGTGCCGATGAACATCCCCAACTTGCTTACCGTGCTCCGGGTCGCGCTGATCCCGGTCTTTATCCTGTTGTTCTACTTACCGTTTTCCTGGAGTTATTGGGCTGCCAGCGGCGTCTTCGCTGTTGCTGCCGTGACTGACTGGCTTGATGGCTATCTAGCCCGCCGCTGGGAGCAGGGCACTCCTTTTGGTGCCTTCCTCGACCCGGTCGCAGACAAATTGATGGTGGCTGTGGCGTTGGTGCTGCTGGCTGCCGAACACTCCAATCTCTGGCTGACCCTGGCTGCCGCGACCATCATCGGACGCGAGATAGTAGTGTCTGCATTGCGTGAATGGATGGCCGAGCTCGGTGCTCGAGCGCATGTCGCTGTGTCCAACCTTGGCAAGTGGAAAACCGCAGCGCAGATGCTGGCGCTGGTCATCTTGCTGGGTAATCCACCGGTATTTACCTTCTGGGTCGTGCTCGGATACATCCTGCTGGTGGTCGCAGCCGTGCTGACATTGTGGTCGATGCTGCAGTACCTGTTGGCCGCCTGGCCGCACCTCAGCACCACCTCGGAAAAGAAATAAGTATTTTTGAATCAAAGGGTTGACTGCGCGATTCGATTCTATAGAATGGCGCCCGTCGACAAGACAAGCGGGAATAGCTCAGTTGGTAGAGCACGACCTTGCCAAGGTCGGGGTCGCGAGTTCGAGTCTCGTTTCCCGCTCCAGTTTTACACGAGTCGCCAAGGCGGCTCGTTTGCTTCATGGCTGAGTTGCAGAGTGGTTATGCACCGGATTGCAAATCCGTGAACGCCGGTTCGATTCCGACCTCAGCCTCCAATCTAAAAGGCCTCGTAGATCCATGATTTACGAGGCCTTTTTCATTATCCCTGATGTGCTTTTGCATACCTTGCGAGGACAGGGAGGGCTGTATATAGTCCGGTCCTTCGCACAGCGCTACCGCCCGAATGGCGAAATCGGTAGACGCAGGAGACTTAAAATCTCTCGCTCGTAAGGGCGTGCCGGTTCGAGTCCGGCTTCGGGCACCATTTAAATCAAGCGCTTACGAGTTTTTTCGGCGGCATGGCTTGGTCCGCAATCCTCGCATTCATCCGCAATCGATCTGATCAGCAAGCAGCCGATCAGCGTTACTGCCAGCATCATGTCATGGAACATCCCTACCACGGATGATCACCCGTCAAGCCGGCCTGGTCTTGGCTACCGGTTGCACCGTGGTGTTCAAGCCTGCCCCCGCAAAACCCCATTCTCCGCGTCCACCTTTCAAGCTAGATACTTTTCTTGACTTCTGGCCTGTGAGGCGCAGACTTTGTCAAGTATTGCAATAACCCCCTTGGGCTTGGCTGGATTTGGTTTTCCGGCGCTTGTCATGCCGCGCTTGCCGTTCGATTGGCTAGGCATGCTGAAGCTGGCGTTGGATATTCAGGAAACCGATGCAGCACAGGATTTCCCTCGACGGTCCCGGTGTCGAGGAAAAGGATATCCAGATCACGCCCGACAACGACGTGCCGATGGTGCGAGGTGAAAGCGCCAAGAGCAAGAGAAGAGCGAAGCGGCTTTTCTCGTGTCGAATTTTCCTACGGCAGTTTCCAGTGTGCACTGAACCTGCCCGACGATGCCAAACAGGATTCGAAGCGCGAAGCAAGTGCACCGAAGCACGGCCGCTCGATTCCGATTGAAGTTGAGACGGATATTCCACTGCGGTCACCACGAAGTCCCACCAGGAGACTAGGTGCCGCGGCATGCTGCACCTAGTCATCTCAATGACCAAGGAGCGTCCGCATGGCCAGGAAGCAATGTCAAATCTGCGGCCAACCCGCCACGGCGCGGGTGGAAGCCAATCTCAATGGTCGCCTCACTACCATGCTGTTGTGTGACGATCACTACCGCCAACTGGTGCGTCAGCAAAAACGTACCATTTCCCCGCTGGAAGCCCTTTTCGGCTCGCGCAGCGGCTTGTTCGAAGATTTTCTGGGCAGCGATTTCTTCCGCATCGGAGAAGAGTCGGCACCGGTTGCAGCCGATGCCGACGAAGTGGTCGATGCGTCGTTTGGCGAACCAGTCTCCACAGGTTCTGGCACGCCGCGCCGTCGTGGCAGCGGGTTGGCCAGCCGCATCAGCGAGCACTCCGAGGCTCTGTTACAGGAAGCTGCCAAGCGTGCCGCGGACTTTGGTCGCTCCGAAGTCGATACGGAACACCTGCTGCTGGCGCTGGCCGACAGCGATGTGATCAAGACCATCCTGAGCCAGTTCAAGATCAAGGTCGATGACCTCAAACGCCAGATCGAAGCCGAAGCCAAGCGCGGCGACACGCCGTTTGAAGGCGAGATCGGCGTGTCGCCACGGGTGAAGGATGCGCTCAGTCGCGCCTTCGTCGCCTCCAATGAATTAGGACACTCTTACGTCGGGCCCGAGCACTTCCTGATCGGCCTGGCCGAAGAGGGTGAAGGGCTGGCCGCCAACTTGCTGCGCCGCTATGGCCTCACGCCGCAGGCCCTGCGCCAGCAGGTCAACAAGGTGGTCGGCAAAGGTGCGGAGGATGGCCGCGCCGAGACGCCGACCAATACGCCGGAGCTCGACAAGTATTCGCGCGATCTCACCAAGATGGCGCATGCGGGCAAGCTGGACCCGGTCATCGGCCGCGCGCAGGAAATCGAAACCACCATCGAGGTGCTGGCGCGGCGCAAGAAGAACAACCCCGTATTGATCGGCGAGCCTGGCGTGGGCAAGACCGCCATCGTCGAGGGGTTGGCACAGCGCATGGTGGCCGGTGAGGTGCCCGAGACGCTGCGCGACAAGCGCCTGGTCGAGCTGAACATCAATTCCATGGTGGCCGGCGCGAAGTACCGTGGCGAGTTCGAGGAACGCGTGCAGAAGGTGCTGAAGGAGATCTCCGAGCACCAGGGCGAGATGATCCTCTTCATCGACGAGGTGCACACCATTGTGGGCGCCGGCCAGGGTGGTGGCGAAGGCGGGTTGGACGTGGCCAACGTCTTCAAGCCGATGATGGCGCGCGGTGAGTTGAACCTGATCGGCGCGACGACGCTCAACGAGTACCAGAAGTACATCGAGAAAGACGCCGCGCTGGAGCGGCGCTTCCAACCGGTCATGGTGCCCGAGCCAACGGTGGCGCAGACCATCATGATCCTGCGCGGCCTGCGCGATACCTTCGAAGCGCACCACAAGGTCAGCATCACCGAGGATGCGATCATCGCGGCCGCCGAGCTGGCCGATCGCTATGTCACCGCGCGCTTCCTGCCGGACAAGGCCATCGATCTGCTCGATCAGGCTGCTGCCCGCGTAAAGCTGTCGGCGACGGCCCGTCCCGTTGCGGTGCAGGAGTTGGAGGCCGAACTGCACCAGTTACGCCGGGAGCAGGACTACCTGGCTTCCCGCAAGCAATACGACAATGCGGCGGAGGTCGGCAAGCGCATCGAAACCAAGGAAGCCGAACTCAAGACGCAGCTCGAGGACTGGGAACGCGAACGCGGCTCAGGCAGCGCCGAAGTCAAGGCGGAACACGTGGCGCAGATCGTCTCGCGCCTGACCGGCATCCCGGTCAATGAGCTGACGGTGGAGGAGCGCGCGAAGCTGCTGCACCTGGAGCAGCGGCTGCATGAGCGCCTGGTGGGGCAGGACGAGGCGGTACGCGCTGTAGCGGATGCGGTGCGGCTGTCGCGCGCGGGTCTGCGCGAAGGCAGCAAGCCCGTGGCCACGTTCCTGTTCCTGGGCCCAACCGGCGTCGGCAAGACCGAACTCGCCAAGGCGCTGGCCGAATCCATCTACGGCAACGAGGGCGCCTTGTTGCGCATCGACATGTCGGAGTACGGCGAGCGTCATACCGTGGCGCGGCTGGTGGGCGCTCCGCCGGGCTACGTCGGCTATGACGAAGGCGGCCAGCTCACGGAGAAGGTCCGTCGCAAGCCTTACAGCGTGCTGCTGCTCGATGAGATAGAGAAGGCCCACCCCGACGTCTACAACATCCTGCTGCAGGTGTTCGACGACGGGCGGCTCACCGACGGTAAGGGTCGCGTGGTGGACTTCACCAACACCATCATCATCGCCACGTCGAACCTGGGATCCGACATCATTCAGCGCCGGCTGAAGGCGCGCGGAGCGGCCGGCGAGGAGTACGAGAAGACCAAGGCAGAGGTGATGGACGTGCTGCGCGGGCACTTCCGCCCCGAGTTCCTCAACCGCATCGACGAGCTCATCGTCTTCCATGCGCTGGGCAAGGAGGAGATCCGCCACATCGTCGGCCTGCAACTCGATCGCGTGGCGCGCAATGCCGCGAGCCAGGGCGTGACGCTGACGTTCGATGGGACGCTGGTCGATCACTTCGCGGAAGAAGGCTACAAGCCCGAATTCGGTGCTCGCGAGCTCAAACGACTGATTCGCAGCGAGCTGGAAACGGCACTGGCGCGCGAGATGCTCGGCGGTGGCATAGGCAAGGGCGATCACGCCCGTGCACGTTGGGACGACAAGGCGGAGCGGGTTGCCTTCGAACGCAAGCCAGCCGCTCCGGCCAGCGCCGAAGCTCCACCTGAATCTGCGCAACCGTCGGACTCGTCCAAGGAGTCGAGCAAGGGGGCGCGCAAGAAGAAGTCCGAAAGTGGCAAAGCATGAAGCACGGGGCTGCCCTAATCCTGAAAATGGGAGACGGGCAGCCCGTATGTTCTCTTTGATGTGCCGGGCATCTTTCGGCTCGAGCCCGGCCAATTCAAGTAGGACGTTACTGTGCGCGCGTGGTGGAGTACCCCAGGCTGCACGACATCCTGTCGTGACGACCTGGTGGGCTGCAGGCATCACCCGCGACACGTTCACGCGCTTCGACATGGACGAAGGCCTAGAGGTGCAGCGACCGCGATTTCTCGTAGGACTGGCCTGTTTCTGAAGGAGTGGCACATGAACAACAGCAATCAGACCGGGACGACACTCGAACGACTCCGTCGCGACTGGGCGGTGATGACGTTTTACGAACGCTTCGAGCAGGCCGTCGCCATCATCCTTTCTGCGGTGATGGCGGTGATTATCGTGGTGTCTCTGGTGCAGCTGATTCAGATTGTCTTCAGCCTGCTGATCATCGATGCATTCAATCCACTCGACCACAAGATCTTCCAGAGTGTGTTCGGCATGATCATGACGCTTCTGATCGCGATGGAATTCAAGCACTCCATCGTGCGCGTGGCCCTGCGCCGTGACAGCATCATTCAGGTCAAGACGGTCATCCTGATAGGGTTGATTGCGCTGTCCCGCAAGTTCGTGATTCTCGATCCCGATGTCGGCCCGGCCAAAGTCGCGGCGCTGGCCGGCGCCACTCTGGCCCTGGGGCTGACCTATTGGCTGTTGCGTGAGCGCGATGACCGAATTGTCTAGAACGCCATGCCTGACAGCAAGTGGCCCACGCCACAAACGTCGAGTCTGGTCACGGCATCGCTTGCGTAACTGCCTGAAAACAGCGCTACCGGTTTGGACTTCGATCAGGATCGCCGCACTCGCCGTCGGCCTTTTACTTGGCGAAAGGGGACTGCGGGGCACCCTGCGAGCAAGCCTATTCGTCTTGTCATTCGAACCGGTGGCGGCTAAAGCGCTGACGCTGAGGTTGTATGCCACGTATGCCATCCAGTCGGATGAAACACCAGAAATCGAGGGTGTACGAACGTTTACTGATACGGACTGAGGGTCAAGGCTATGGCCGCTGAAGGCAACGCAGGGCAATTATTGGGTGTCGTTACGTTGCTTGCCGCCGCCGTGGTGGCAGTCCCGCTGCTCAAACGCATCGGGTTCGGCTCGGTGCTGGGCTACCTGACGGCGGGAATGATGATTGGTCCCTTTGGACTGCAATTGATCCATGACCCTCACACCATCATTCGGGTGGGCGAGCTGGGTGTGGTGATGTTTCTTTTTGTGATTGGACTGGAGCTGAAACCCTCGCATCTATGGGAGCTGCGTGGGCAGATCTTTGGGCTGGGCAGCCTGCAGGTGGTGGTCTGTGCTGTTCTGCTCACCTTTGTCGGTATGGCCTTTGGTTTCCCCTGGCAGGTGGCGTTTGTGTGCGCGGCCGGTTTTGTACTCACATCCACGGCCTTGGTTATGCAAGTCCTCTCGGAGCGCGGTGACATAACCGAGCCGAGGGGGCAGCGTATCGTGTCCATTTTGCTGTTTGAAGACCTGTTGATAGTGCCGTTACTGGCGGTGGTAGCATTTCTGGCGCCCACTGAATGGGTGCATGAACCCACATCACCGCTTTGGCAGCGTATCGGTATCGCCGCCCTGTCCTTGGGCGCACTGGTGGCCATCGGATTGTGGCTGCTCAATCCGATGTTTCGGGTATTGGCCCAAGCCCGGGCGCGCGAGGTGATGACCGCCGCCGCGCTACTGGTGGTGCTGGGGGCAGCGCTGCTGATGGAAATCGGCGGGCTTTCAATGGCGATGGGGGCGTTCGTTGCCGGCGTGCTGCTATCGGAATCCACATTTCGCCACCAGTTGGAGGCCGACATAGAGCCGTTTCGCGGCCTGCTGCTGGGGCTGTTTTTTCTTGGCGTCGGCATGGCGTTGGATCTGCAAGTGGTGGTCACGAACTGGATGCTCATCACCTCTGGTCTGCTGGCGCTGATGTTGGTCAAGGCACTGTGTATTTATGTGGTCGCGCGCCTTGCAAAGAGCTCCCATGGCGATGCGCTGGATCGTGCAGTGCTTATGGCGCAGGGTGGAGAATTTGCTTTTGTGTTGTTTGCCGAGGCGCTCAAGCTCAGGGTCATCAGCCCCGAAGTCAACGCCAATATGACGGCTATCGTGGTGCTCTCCATGGCCATTACGCCGGTTGCCTTACTGCTGTACAGACGTTTTGCCCGCGCCCCGAGCGTTTCGATGGTCGGTGTGGAAAGCGCACAGAATCTGCAAGGTAATGTACTCATCATCGGCTTTGGCCGCGTGGGCCAGATTGCCTGCCAGGCACCGCTCGCTCAGGGAGCGAAACTTTCCATTATCGAGATAGATCCGGAGGTGATCCGCGCCGTGGAGCCCTATGGTTTCAAGGTCTATTACGGTGATGGTGCCCGCCATGAAATATTGCACGCTGCCGGTGCCCATCACGCCCGAGCCATCATCGTTTGTGTGAACGACAAAAAAGCGGCGACACGCATAGTCGAAAGTACACGGCACTACTGCCCCCAGGTGAAATTGCTGGTGCGTGCCTTTGATCGCGAACACGCGCTGGAGTTGGTCAAGCACGACGCCGACTACATAGTGCGGGAAACCTTTGAGTCGGCCCTGCTGCTCGGCCGTCAGGCCGTGCTGACGCTGGGGGTGTCTGAACTCGAAGCCGACGCGGTGACCGACGAAGTGCGCAAACGCGATGCCGAACGTTTTGCCCTGGAAACAGCGGGCGGTCTGTTTGCCGGGCGAGCGTTGGTGCTGGGAAACATCGAGCATATCGAACCGCCGAACCAAGAAGCGCGGGAGGCCCAATGAGCAGTCATTCGGAATCGTATAGGTCTGTCGCCGTCGACCGTCTCGCGCTGTATCGCTGCCTTGCAGCGGGGGTAGCAGGTGACCTCGCAACGCATCGCCCCCGGACCATTGCAAACGCCCTGCGCGGAGCTTCAGGTGGCCTTGATAACGCTGATTTGATATCCGTTCGCATGGATTTCTTTCAGCTCCTCAACATCTTTCGAAATAGGTAGGAGGGCGCATGTTCACTCCGAATTCCATTCCCTATCAGCGACAACCTGGCTTTCAGCGCACATACCGCCAAGGCCGTCTGACCTTGGGTCTTTTCTTCCCCCTCGAAGCCTTTGCCGGTGATACGCCGAGCATGCTCGACCAGGTGAGCCTGGCCCAACGTGCCGACAAGCTGGGTTTCTCTGCCCTCTGGTTTCGCGACGTGCCGTTACGCGACCCCAGCTTCGGTGATTCGGGTCAGGTCTTCGATCCTTGGGTGTACCTGGGTTTTATGGCGGCACACACACACTCGATTGCGCTGGGTACCGCCTCGATCATCCTGCCAATCCGCAATCCTCTGCACACCGCCAAGGCCGCCACCAGTGTCGATCAGCTCAGCGGTGGCCGCCTGTTACTCGGTGTGGCTTCCGGTGACCGGCCGGTGGAGTTTCCCGCATTCGGTGTCGACCCGGAGCGACGCGACAGCCTGTTCCGCGAATACCTCGAGGTATTTCGCGAGGCTCAGCGTAGCAGTTTCATGCCTTTGACCTGGTCCGGCGGGACGCTTGAGGGCGCGGATCTGATTCCCAAGCCGACCACGGCGGAAATTCCTTTCTTTGTCACCGGCCATAGCCGCCAGACGCTGGAATGGATTGCCCGCTACAGTCATGGCTGGATCAGTTATCCGCGCGCCCCGAAGACGCAGCAGCTGATTGTCGAGAACTGGCGCACTGCGGTTCGTGCCGAATGCGGTGAGCTGTTCAAACCCTTCACCCAGTCGCTATACATCGACCTGACAGATAACCCGCAGACACCACCACGACCGATCCACCTGGGCTATCAATTAGGGCGATATCACCTGATCTCGTTGCTGGAAAGCTTGCAGGGGATCGGGGTTAACCATGTGATCGTCAATTTGAAATACGGGCAGCGTGCCGCGGGCGAGGTTATCGAGGAGCTCGGTCAGTTCGTTCTGCCTAACTTCGTCCTGTCGACATGAGGCAGCATGGTGCTGGATAGCTACGGCCCACGCCTTCTGTTCGGTCACTGCACCGTACGTGGACCGGCAACCTAGCAGCCACGACGGCGCTGGGCTTGACCGAGCCGAGCAACGCAACCTCGACGAACGCCCAAGGGAGCACCGGCTGTTCATAACGCGACTGCGCGTGCCGCAGAAGGGAGTTTTCAGGCCCATCGTGCCAGTAGTGACGACAACTCACCTGCCACCTCAATACGACGCCTTGCTCCTGTTTTTGATTGTCTGACATGTAGGTAGCCATCTCAGATATCGCGCTCCGCAAAGCGAAGGGTGTCGCCAGGGCGCTGGCCTTTGAAATAATCGCAGCTCGCAGGCTCATGCGCTGGTCCGTTGCGGTGCGGTCGCGTCCAGGCTCGGCATATTTCATGATGGCTTGGCCGTTTGCTTGATCGTGAAGTTTAGTAATCGGTGCGCGACATCTCGTGAAACATGAGCTAGCGAATTATGAGGGTGCTCGTATTCTGATGCCTGACACAAGCATCAGCCAATGTTGGAAGCGATTCGACTTTTTTAGGTCTCTGGACCATCATCATTGAACCGCACCTGCCGTGCTATGCCTCAGGTTAAGAGGACACGTTGCGGTCCGTATATCGCTTATATCGCTCAACGGTGATAATGATGTCGAGCTGCGACGAACTAATCATCTGCGAACACTGCGATTGCGTATTTGAGAAGGTACATCTTTCCAGACACCAAACAGCATATTGCGCGCGCTGCGGAGCAGTTCTACAGCGTTTCAACGGACTGTCGATCGAGCAACGACTGGCGCTGACCTTTACTGCAGCAGTGCTGTGGGCTCTCGCAAATTTTTACCCTGTGATGACCATCAGCCTGCAGGGCAAGGTGAACAGCACAACATTGTGGGATTCGGTTCTGGCTTTAAGTCTGGGGCCGATAACCTTTATCGCTATGGCCTCGGCAATTTCCATCATCATTGCGCCCGCAGTGCAGCTAATTTTGTTGGCCTGGATACTCGGCTTCGCTATATCGCAACGGCGTGCCCCAGGCTTCCGATTGTTCATGCGTTCGCGACGGACGCAAGCTCTCGGTGCGCCTGGATGTGCATCGTCTGGATTCGATCCCTGGTCAGTACGCCTTTATCGATGTCACCTGGCGTCTACGCGAAATGGGCGCGGGGAAGAAGGGCATAGCGAACTGTCGTAGCACACTTAGAACACCGTCTGGGGTGTCGATGGACGAGATCGTTATTGCGCATCAACACAATCTGAAACGTCTCGCAGAAGATATCAAAAAAGTGGCTATAAGAACGCCCATGCAGTGCGATTGAAAAACACGATGGTTCGAAAATCGTCTATTCGCGATAAAGAACGTAGTGGCTATCTACAACCTCGGAGAGGTACTACATCATGTCTGCAGCAAATGTTTCAGAAGTTCCGCAATCTGCAAAATGGCGCTTCAAGTTAGGTATATCCATTATATGTCTGATGCTCTTTATGTGGTTATTGGTTCCCGTGGCCGCCACGGTTGGGGTCTCTGGCGCCAGGATCGCAGCGCTCACTGGCGCGCTTTTCATCTTCAATAAGGTGCTTCTTCTTCTAGTAATAGCAGTAATGGGGAAGGCGGGATTCCATGAGCTCAAACAGCACATTTTTCGGCGTGTTTCAGGTTATGCAGTCAGTGCTGACGACGAAGTAGGCCCAACACGCCATCATATCGGTATGGTGATGTTCTGCCTGCCGTTGATCTCTTCCTTTCTCGAACCCTATATCGACGCCCTGGCACCCGGTCTGCGGCCCAACAATTGGGCATTTCAGCTACTAGGAGATGTCTTGTTGATCGGTAGCTTTTTCGTCCTTGGCGGTAATTTCTGGGAAAAGCTCCGTGCGCTGTTTATCCGCAAGGCGAGGGTGGTAAACCCTGAAACGCTCTGAAGGCGTCTGAAACAATCGGGACCAACCATTTCACCGATCTTGTTCTGTACAGGTATTCATATGGCCGAAGCATCGAATACTTCAGATTCTGCTGATGTGGACATTCCTCCGGCGCCAATTCCGGTTGAAGCGCCTCCTCGGAACCCACTGCGGCGCACTGCTTCGATGGTGCTCGCCCTGATTGCCGTATTGTTCGTGGCTTCCGTCTTCCTGGAGCGTTGTAGCCCGCTGACTTCGCAAGCGGTGGTGCAAGCCTACGTTGTATCGATGGCGCCTGAGGTGGGGGGGCGCGTTACCGAAGTCGGAGTACTCGACAATGCGCGGGTCAAGGCGGGACACCTGTTATTTCGCATAGATCCACTGCCATACCGGTTAGCTGTCATGGATGCCGAAGCGCAACTGGAAGCAGCTGGTCAGGCAATAGGCGCGAATACGGCCTCGGTGGATGCAGCCCAAGCGACGTTGGTCTCCGCTCGTGCACAACGCGACAACGAACGCGAACAGGCCCGGCGGGTCAAGACGCTTGTCGACAGGGGCATGTATCCACGTGCGAGGCTGGACGAGCGTATGGCTGCGCTTGGCTCAGCCGAGGCCGAGGTGAACAAGGCCCAGGCGGATCTGCAGCGTGCACGGGAGCAGTTGGGGGCCGAAGGCAACGACAATCCGCAGTTGAAACAGGCCCTGGCTGCGCTGGAGCAAGCGCGGCTTGATCTGGTCCGCACAGAGGTTGTCGCGCCGGCCGATGGCGTTGTGACCAATCTTCAGCTAGCCGTCGGCCAAGTCGTGAGCCCCGGCCAGCCAGCGCTCACTGTCATTACCGTCGGGACCGTGTGGGTGTCCGCCGCCTTCAAGGAGAACAGCCTGGAACACATGGATGTCGATGATCCCGCCGAGTTCGTGTTCGATGTGTTGCCGGGGAGAGTATTCAAGGGACGCGTAGAAAGCGTCAGTTGGGGCGTCGCGCAGGAAGGCAGCAGCCCATATGCACTGCCTTCGGTGCGTAACGAAAGCGGCTGGGTGCGCGATCCGCAACGTTTCCCGGTGCGTTTGATCGTGGATAAACCGTACCCATCAGGTCCCCGCTATGGTTCACAGGTGACGGTTGTTGTTTATGCGGACGACAACCCCATTGCCAATGCGCTGGGCGCACTTTCCATACGCCTGGTCGCCTGGCTGAACTATGTCAACTAACGATGCTTTTCGACTAACGTCATTCAGGGCAAGACGTCTAGGGCTGCGGGTTGCCCTTGCAGTACCTCTGGGGCTTTGCATGGGGCTGGTGCTAGGCGACCCGCTGCCATTTCTGGCACCGATGTTTGCTGCACAGTTTCTGCTGGCCAGCCCCCACCCCATGACCTTGCGCCAGGGGGTGGCAACCGTTCTGATCATCTGCCTGAGTGGCTCGCTGCTGGTACTTGCCACCGGCTTGTTCCGAGAGCGCCCTTTGGTACTCGCGCCGCTGTTGTGGCTTTTCTACTTCAGCTGTTTTGAGGCTCAAGGTCGGCAACGAGGTGGGGCCGGGCCGGGTCTGATGCTGGTGATCGGTGTGGTCGTCCCATTGCTCGACATTGTGCATCGTGACCTGGGTGAGTGGATTGTATCGATGTTCGCCAAGGCCATCGGCATTGCGACACTGCTGGCATGGGGCGCCCACGCGCTGCTGCCAGATCCGGCCGTTGACCGCCCAGCCGTCCAGATTGTACCGCTGCATGGTGGCGCACTGATAACCCGGCAAGCCACGGCCAATGCCTCGATCCTGCTCGCTATCGTTGTTCTGTGCCTTAGCGACTCTCGTCTTGCCACCGCCATGGTCGTTCCGATCACCGTAGCCTCGTTACTCAACCAGCTGGAGCCGGGCATGAGTTTGCGCGCGGCGATTGGCCTGGTCGCGGTCAATTTGCTTGGTGGTGTCGTAGCTTCTATGGCGTTTGCGCTGTTCCAGCTGCACCCGAGTTTGTGGCTGGTTGTATTGATTGCACTGCTGGTAAGTTTGCTTTTCGCAGGCAAAGCGGCAATGGGAGGTGGCCAGCAAAGAGTTTTTGGCGGCGGACTGATCGTTTTCCTTGTCCTTTTCGGGCTCGGTATATCGCCCTTGCCCAACAGTACGCCTGATCTGTTTGCGACACGTATCGCCTATGTTCTGGCTGCAAGTTGCTATGCAGTCACTCTGGCCGCTGTGCTATGGCCCAGACCTCGACAGGTGGAATAGAAAAAACTGACGTTTAAGGCCCGATGATAGAACTGAGCGAAGGTGAACCATGAAGACAGCATGGAAAATCTATATCAAATTTCTAGAAAACGATCTCTGCACCAAAGTCTTCGATAATGTGAAAAACCTGTTGGTATGCGCGCTGCTGTTTGCAGCAGGGACAAGTGCATTGCACAGCGAGCAGTCGATGTTTCTGGCGCTGGTGGGTGCCAAGCTAACTGGGTCTGGGCTGATCCTGATTTCTGCAGTGCTGATGTTCCTGAACATTAGTGATGCCTTGCACCGTGTTGCACGTCTGCGTTATCGGATGATAATTCAGATTTTTCTATGGTCTTTTTATTTGGTTGTTGCCATCAGAATGGTGCAGCTGGTCTGGAGTTTTCGGGCAGAGTGAATTGTCAATGTCGCGCTTAGGTTGTTCTGGGTCTCGCCGCGACTGGCTATGCTCTTCATACTTCTTCGTGCCCATTTTCATGTTCCGGAGCGTCGTATTTTGCGATTCCCGATACTGCCATTCGCTTGCGATTGAACTCGACCTGGAAACTGGTGATGTCATTACGAGCACGTCATGCGGGAACCATTCGTTGAGTCGGGGCGATATGTGCGAGGGGAAATCGAGCCGCACACAATCCTGCAATGATTGGCGGCAGAGTCGCATGGTGCTGAATACTGCGTATTACAGCCTCAGCGTAAAATTTCCTGACTCGTATTTTGCCATGTGCAGCGCGAGGCAAGTCAAAATGTACACCTCCCTGTCATTGTATCGTTTTAAAATTTAGCGACACGGCGTCATAGCCAATAATTATTAACCCAAGATGATAGCGCTATCTTTTCTTGTGTTTCTGTTATGTGATGCGCTATTTTTCGGCAACTGAACGGCCCAGTCAGGCGGGCGATATTCAATTAAAAACAAATAGATGCCGCACTCTTGGTGCTTGCAGTAACTATCCTCTTTAGCCGTTCGTCGCCAGCCCGGACGAGTTTCCTTTACTTTTTTTAAAACACGCTATTGTGAGAAAACTATCGAAAGGAACTCGACGCTCTCTGGGGTGTTGTTCGCCCGTTTCCCAGCCTGCCTGAAGCGCCTGGATATAAGACTTTTCATATGCGTGCGCGCCACATTCTGGCGTTTGCGTAAGTGCGCCTGGAGCATTCTTTTAGCAGAGGGTTGAGAGATGATAGGGCGAACCAACATACAACTGAAAAAGCGCGTCCTATTTATCGATGATGATGTGATTAATCCCGCCAGCGGCCGCGGCAGGATGCTGAACGAATTAATAAACGAGTTTCAAAACCACAGCACTGAGGTCATCAGCGCAGCGTCGTTTGAGGATGGCATGGCCACGGTAATTTCCGATGCCGCTCTGCACTGCATTTGCGTTGACTGGACGCTAGGCCGCAACGATTCTCAGAGCCATGCCCAGGCGGTTGAGCTGCTGCGAGCTATTCGCCAGCGCTACGACCGCGTCCCGGTATTCTTGATGGCCGACCGCAACGCCAATCGCAGCATTACGGTCGAGGCCATGGGTCTGGCAGATGAGTGTGTATGGCTGCTTGAGGATACAGCCCCCTTTATTGCTGGGCGAATCACTGCCTCGATCGAGCGTTACCTCGAGAACCTGATGCCACCCTTTACCAATGCGCTGATCCGCTACGCTCTGAAGGATGAGCATTCCTGGGCTGCACCTGGTCACCAGGGCGGCATTGCTTTCACCAAATCACCCGTTGGCAGAGTGTTCTTCGATTTCTTCGGCGAGAACCTGTTTCGAGCCGATGGCGGAATTGAGCGCGGCAACTTGGGGTCGGTACTCGACCATAGCGGCCCGGTTGGCGCCTCTGAGGCCTATGCAGCGCGTGTGTTCGGCGCCCACGTCAGTTATGCGGTGCTCAACGGTACCTCAGGCTCGAATCGCGCAATCTTCATGGCGTGCGTGGGGGAAAACCAATTCGCGCTGTGCGATCGCAACTGTCACAAATCCGTCGAGCAGGGGCTAGTGCTGTCCGGTGGACTGCCGGTGTACATGACGCCGACCCGTAACCGCTTCGGCATTATCGGCCCACTGCTGCCGGAGCAGTTCGACCCGCAGCGCATTGCCACTGCCATTGCCAACCATCCTCTGCGTAGTCAGGCTCAGAGCGGACACCCGGTCTATGGCGTTCTGACCAACTGTACCTACGACGGTATGTGCCTGAACGCCGAGCGCGCCGAAGGCCTGCTGGCGCAGAGCATCGACCGCATCCACTTCGACGAGGCCTGGTACGGCTACGCCCGGTTCAACCCACTGTACAAGGGGCGTTACGCCATGCGTGGCGATCCGCTTGCATACCCAGGCGACGGGCCGACGGTGTTTGCCACGCACTCCACTCACAAGCTGCTTGCGGCACTGTCGCAGTCCTCGTTCATCCATATTCGTAACGGCCGCAATCCCATCGAGCACAGCCGCTTCAACGAATCCTTCGTCATACAGGCCAGCACCTCACCGCTATACAGCATGTTCGCCTCGAACGAGGTAGGTGCGGCGATGATGGACGGCAATGGCGGCTACGCCCTTACACAGGATTCGATTCGCGAGGCGGTAGATTTTCGCCAGGCTCTGGCGCGAGTGCATCGTGAATTTGCCAGCAAGGGGGAGTGGTTCTTCCAGCCCTGGAACGCGCCACAGATTCGCGACAAGAGCGGCACTCTGGTTGATTTCGTCGATGCGGATCCCGAGCAACTGGCAAGCGATCCGGCGTGTTGGGAACTGAAGCCGGGGGATACATGGCACGGCTTCGCCGGGCTGGAGGAGGGCTGGTGCCTGCTCGATCCCATCAAGGTTGGCATCATGGTGCCGGGTATGGGCGATAACGGAGAGCTGGAAGCCGAAGGTATTCCCGCACCCATCCTCGGGGCTTTCCTTTACCGCAACAATATCGTCGCCTCGCGCATCACCGACTTCATGGTGCTGTGCCTGTTCAGCATCGGCGTGACGAAAGGCAAGTGGGCCACGCTGATAAACGTGATGTTGGCCTTCAAGCGCCATTACGACTGCAACCTGTCGTTGAAGCAGGTCCTGCCTGATCTGGTTGCACAACACCCCAATCGCTATGACGGCATGGGACTGCGTGATTTGAGTCGCGAAATGTTCGAGCACATGCGCAGCAGTCGCATGGACTACCTCCAGGCTGCGGCTTTCAGCCAGCTCCCGCTGATCGAGCTGAGTCCACGCGCCGCTTTCCAGGCCCTGCAGACCGGCAATGCGGAATTGCTGGCGATCAGCCAGGCGGCCAACAGGATTACCGGCGTCGGTGTCATGCCTTACCCGCCGGGAATCCCGATTGTCATGCCCGGCGAGAATCTGGGGCCGTTGGACGGACCCTGGCTCAGTTACATCTCGGCCTTACAGGACTGGGGCAACCGTTTTCCGGGATTTGAGAAGGAAGTATCCGGGGCCGAGCACAAGGACGGAGATTACTACTTCTGGTGTCTGAAGTAGCCAACCCACAGCCATGCCGTAGTCAGCTCTGACGCCCCTCAAGGCCCCTCTCAAGAGGATTCATTCATGAGTCATTCGCTTCCTCCCACCCTGGCACACCGCTATCCGGTCTTGATCGTCGCCAACAACCAGGGCTACGACGACGGCGTCGTGCACAACAGCGCCCAGGCGATCATGCGCGCATTGCATGAGCATGATCTTGAAGTGGAGCTGGTGCGGTCGCTGGACGACGCAGAGGTGGCGTTTCTCGCCAGCCCTGCTTATTGCTGCGTAATCCTCGGCTGGGCTTTGTGCGAGCAGGACCTGGAGGGGGCGCAGAAGGTCATCCAGCTCATTCGCCGGCGCACCGCCCAATTGCCTCTGCTGCTTGGGATGACACAATCCCATCAGCACCGTGTGCCACTGGAGTTCATCGAGTCTATCGACGGTTTTATCTGGCTGCCGGAAGATAGCCCGGAATTCATCGCCGGACGTATCGCGGCGGCCGCGAAGCGCTACCTAGACAGTGTCCTGCCACCGTTCTTCGGCGCGCTGGTCAACTTCGCCGACACTTGTGAGTATTCCTGGCACACCCCAGGCCACACAGGCGGCACTGCCTTCATGAAGACGGCAGTGGGGCGCAGCTTTCTGGATTTCTACGGCGAGCAAATGCTCCGCTCGGACCTTAGCGTATCGGTTGGTGAACTGGGCTCGTTGAATGATCACTCAGGGCCGATGGCGGAGGCTGAACGCCACGCTGCCCGAGTGTTCGGAGCCGACTTCACCTTCTTCTCGGTGGGCGGCAGCTCGGCCAGCAACCAGATCATCCTGCATGCCTCGGTGACCGACGGTGATGCCGTACTGGTCGACCGCAACTGCCACAAGTCACTGAACTACGCGCTGAACATGTCTGGCGCCGTGCCGTTGTACCTGCGCCCACGACGCAATGCGCGCGGCCTCATCGGCCCGGTACCGCAGAGCGAGCTGAGCCCCGAAGCGGTCGCGCAGAAACGTGCGGAAAGCCCGTTGGCCCGAGACAAGCAGGCGCTGCCGGTCCTGGCGGTGCTGACCAACTCGACCTACGACGGGCTTTGCTACAACGTGCAGACCACCACCCGCGAGCTGAGCAAGACGGTCGATCGCATCCACTACGACGAAGCCTGGTATGCCTACGCGCGCTTCAGCCCACTTTACGAGGGGCGTTACGGCATGCACCGCGGTGAACGGCATGCCGACGATGCCACGGTGACCGTCACCCACTCGACTCACAAGCTTCTCGCCGCGCTGTCGCAGGCGTCGATGATCCATATTCGCTCGGGCAAGGTGCCGGTCAAGCCGGCGCTTTTCAACGAAGCCTTCATGATGCACACCTCGACATCCCCGCAGTACAGCATCATCGCTTCCACCGACGTGTCGGCGAAGATGATGGGTGATGCCGGCGAGTACCTCACCGACGAGTCCATTGGCGAAGCCATTGCCTTCCGCCAGGCCATGACTCGACTGGGTAACGAGATACGCGAGCGCGATGCTCAGGACTGGTGGTTTGGCATCTGGCAGCCCGATGAGGTGGACGGCGTACCGTTTGCCGATATCGATCCGCAGAAGCTGCGCCGCGGCGACGCCTGGATTCTCAAACCGGGGGCCAAGTGGCATGGCTTCGGCGACCTCGGCATGGACTACTGCATGCTCGACCCGATCAAGGTAACCGTGCTGACCCCTGGTCAGACACTGGAAGGCGAAATGCAGAACAGCGGTATTCCTGCGCCGTTGGTGTCTTCCTTCCTCTCCAGCCGCGGCATCGTGGCGGAGAAGACCGAGCCGTATTCCATCCTGGTGCTGTTCAGTATCGGTGTGACTCGAGGCAAGTGGGGCTCGCTGGTTGCCGGGCTGATGGAGTTCAAGCGCTACTACGACGCCAACGCGTCGCTGGAGCAGGTCATGCCCGATCTGCTTGCCAGCCATCCCGAGCGCTATGCCGGCATGGGCCTGCGCGATCTGGCCGAAGCGATGCATCGGGACATGCTGGATTCACGCTTGCTGCAGAACATGGATGCAGCGTTCAGCCTGCTGCCCGACCCGGTGTCCTCACCGCGCGACACCTATGCGCGTCTGGTGAAGGGTGAGATCGAGCAGATCGCCGTGCGCGACATGCTTGACCGCACCGTGGCGGTACAGATCGTGCCTTATCCGCCGGGCATCCCGCTGATGATGCCCGGCGAAAAGGCCGGCGCTGACAAGCGCGCCATCATTGATTACCTGCTAGCCATGGAGTTGTTCGACAGCCATTTCCCGGGCTTCGGGCACGACAACCACGGCGTCGAAGTGGAACATGATGGGGGCGAGCTGACTTACAAGGTCTACGTCGTCAAACAGTAACGCCCGGCTTCTTGTCCGGGCGCCAAGCCCTGGCACAGGCCGCCGTCGCGGAACGCGCGAGGAGTCTGGTATGGCTGATTCAAGCAAGAAGATGGGGCTGGTGGGCCTCACCACCCTGGTGGCGGTCAACATGATGGGGTCGGGCATCATCATGCTGCCTTCCAATATGGCGCAACTAGGGGCGGTTTCGTTGCTGTCCTGGATCATCACCGCTGTCGGTTCCATGGCGATCGCCTATTGCTTCGCGCAATGCGGATTGCTGTGCAACCGCTCGGGCGGCATGTCGGCCTACAGCGAGGAGGCGCACGGCAAGTCGGCGTTCTTCATGTGCTCGTTCCTCTATTTCCTGTCGCTGGCGATTGGCAACGTAGCGATTGGCATTTCCGCGGTCGGCTACCTGTCGTCCTTCATGCCCTGGCTGAGCAGCGGTGCCATCCCTTTGTTCATCGGCACTGTCGGGCTGCTTTGGCTGACCACTGTGGCCAACTTTGGCGGCCCGAGCATTACCGGCAAAATCGGCACCATCACCGTCTGGGGCGTAATCATTCCGGTGGCGGGGCTTTGCCTGATCGGCTGGTTCTTCTTCAAGCCTGAGATATTCGCCGCTGCCTGGAACCCGAACAACATCGCTGTCAATGAAGCAATCATCCAGAGTATCCCGTTGACCCTGTGGGCGTTCCTTGGCATGGAGTCAGCGGCGCAGAGCTCCGATGCCGTGGAGGATCCCAAGCGCAACGTGCCGCTGGCCTGCCTGTTCGGCACCCTGGGCGCGGCGGTGGTGTATGTGCTGTCGACCACCGTGATCCAGGGCATCGTGCCGAACGCCGAGCTGGCCAATTCCTCGGCTCCGTTCGCCTATGTGTATGCGAAGATGTTCAACCCTCTGGTGGGCAACATCATCATGGCGCTGGCGGTGATGGCCTGCATCGGTTCGCTGCTGGGCTGGCAATTCACCCTGGCGCAGACCGCCAAGATGACCGCCGATCAGGGCATGTTCCCCAAAGTATTTTCCAGGGTCTCTGCAGCGAACGCGCCGATCATCGGCATGATTGTCTGCGGCGTGTTGCAGACCGTGCTGGCCGTGTCGACCATCTCACCCAACGCCAGCGAGCAGTTCGGCAAGTTGGTCAGCCTGGCGGCGGTGACCAACCTGATTCCCTACGTAACCGCGCTCACCAGTTTGCTGGTGATGATGCACAAGGCCGATGTGAGCGGATCGGTGTACAGCCGTAACCTGCTGGTGCTGCTGATTGCGATGGCCTATTCATTCTTCGCGATTTACGCCTCCGGCAAAGATGCCGTGTTTGGGGCCACCATCGTGCTGGCGATCGGTTATCTGCTCTACGGCTTCATCGCCAAACGATTCGTGAATGAGCGGCCGTTCGTTGCGACCCAGGGTTAGGCAGGGTTTTCGAGAGCCAAAAATTCGCATGTAGGGACAGGATATGAACATGAAGCCCCACAAATTTATCAGTCTGTTCTTCACCATTCTGCTTGGTCTACCAGCTATGCAAGTTGGTGCAGATACGCTCGAACGCGTGCGCGCGAACAATACCTTCACCCTTGGCTACCTGCCCGATCTTGCGCCGTTCACCAGCGCGGAGAGCGGTACAGTCAACGGTTACGGCATCGACCTGTGTCTGAAGGTTGCCGACAGGCTCAAGGCAGAGCTGGGCCTGAACGATCTGGAGGTGGTTTACCTGGCAGTGAGTGAGGATACGGCGGGTGGTGCAATTCAGACAGGCAAGATAGATATCCTTTGCACCCCGACGCTGGAAACCCTGGAACGACGCAAATCGGTGAGCTTTTCGCGTCCGGTATATACCGCCGGGTTATCCGTGGTCGTGCGCAAGGACGCACCCGCAGCGCTGCTGCGGGTGCTCAGTGGCGAAGCGGCACACACCGGCCCGACCTGGCGCGCCACCATCAACCAGGGGTTGGCCAACCACACCTATGCCACCCTGGAGGGCGGCATCACCGAGGACTGGATTCGCGACAGGATGCGCAGGCTTGGCGTGATCGCCCAGTTGGCCACCGTCGGCAGCCACGAGGACGGCATGCAACTGGTAGCCGAGGGTAAGGCCGATGCGTTCTTCGCCGAGCGCATGCTGCTGCAGAACGGCTTGCAGAAGAGCAGGGCGGGTGAACAGATGATGCTGCTCGACACCATCTTCACGTTTGCCCCGGTGGCATTGGCTTTGGAGCGCAGCGACGAGGACTTCCGTTTACTGGTGGATACGGTGATCAGCCAGCTGTATCACTCGGGCGAAATCGAACAGATGCAGCGTAAATACCTGGGCGAGCTTCGTGGCGGAGCACGTCTGCTGTTCCCCGTGTATGCGTTGCCCTAAACAAATAGCACCAAGTCGCTGACCCACAAGGAGCCACACCAGGAAGCGTTCCAGTATTACCGTCACCGGGCTATCGTTTTCCGCGCTGCTGGGTGGCTGTGCCTCGCAGGCCACTCAGCCGGATGAGTATTCCGGCCCTCTGTCGGATTACTCGCACCCGCAGCCGTTCGTATCAGCCATCGGCCAGCCGCTGATGCGCTTGATGGCATCGGGTTTCACGCGTACCTGCAGGAAGGACGTACCAAGAGTATGGTTCAGGAAAAATGGGACTGGCGCTTGCGCCTGCATCACTCATGCTTTCGTATTCTACGGTGCACTTGGACTTCGAGGGAGCCAGGACTCTCGCAAGGCGCTGTCGGCTTGATGGGCCAGTCTTCACCCGATTCAGCCGTGTCGGTGCTTACTTTGCCCGTAGATCGCGTAGGTGAAAGGCTGTTTCTGCTGCCTTTCTGGGCTGTCTTTCGAAGCCTTGATCCTGTCCAGTAGCGGACTGAATTCGTCCATGCACAGGGTGTCGCCTGGGCGCTTTGCATCGGATAAGCCAAGTCCATGGCATCCCAGACGCTCACGCAATGCAGTCGTGATTGCATCCGGCGGATGGCATTGATTCGTGGGCTAAGCATCCATTCGCTTTGATTTCCCCATTGGTTCGGTATACGTTACATACAACATAAATTGTCGCGTATACAGAACATGGACTATTCCCTCATCACGCTGCGACTTGGTGAGCAGCTTCGGCAGCGCCGTCTGAATCGTGGGCTGACTCAGGCTGCGCTCGCTTCCCTGGCCAGTATCACCCGTCAGAAGGTCATTGCCATCGAGAAGGGCGATCTCTCGGTGGGAATGGTTGCCTACGCGCGGGTGTTGGCAGCCCTCGACTGTGAGCTCAACGTGGTGCCGGCAGCCATGCCCACGCTGGACGAAATCCATGGAGTATTCGACTGATGACGGCCGTGCTGCAAGTTGCAACGCCAGAGGGCGACAGTGGGAAGATCCATGCCAGTGCCGGAGACTACCTCTTCCGCTACCACGAAGATGTCGAGGCAAAGGCCGCGATCAGTTTGCTGATGCCGGTGCGCTTCGACGAATACCGCCATCGCGAGTTGCACCCAATCTTCCAGATGAACCTGCCGGAAGGCTACGTCCTGGAACAGTTGCGTAACCGCCTGGCCAAGGTGGCGAACGTTGACCCGATGTTGTTGCTGGCTCTATCTGGTAGCAGTTCGCCCATCGGACGGGTGGCAGTCAGCTCGCCACAAGTCGATGAGTTGCTGGCGCGCCAGCAGTTCCCTGGAGAAAAGCTGGAGGAAATCCTTGCCTGGGACGGCGCAGAAGATATTTTTGCCGGCCTGGTGGATCGCTACTGCGTGCAGGTATATCAGGTGTGCAGCCTAAGGTGCTGGTTCCAGAGCATCAGGATTCCACGCCACAGCGCTTCACCTCGAAAACCTCTGACCTGATCATCAAGAGCGGTCGGGATGAGTTTCCGGGGCTGGCGATCAACGAGTTCCTTTGCATGTCAGTGGCGAGGGAGGTGGGCATCGCTGTGCCGGAGTTCTACCTCTCCGACAACCGCAAGCTGTTTGTCATGCGCCGCTTCGATCGGGATCAGCAGCTCGACCCCATCGGGTTTGAGGACATGGCGGCATTGATGGGGCTGGCTGCAGAGCAAAAGTACAGTAAGAGCTATTCCGCCATCGCCAAGGCTATCCGTCTGTTCTGCCCACCCGAGCATATGCAGAGTTCACTGGCGCAGCTATTCGCGATCGTAACCTTGAGCTGCATAGTCGGTAACGGCGACGCCCATCTGAAAAACTTCGGGCTGCTGTATTCCGACCCCACTCGCCGCGATGCACGGCTCGCCCCGGCGTACGACATCGTCAACACCACCGCCTATATTCCAGGGGATGTACTGGCGCTGGACCTTGTGGGCAACAAATCGCTCTTCGCGTCGCGTCAAGGGCTGTTGGACTTCGCGCAAATCTGTGATGTGGTGCGGCCAGAAGAAATAATCCGTGGACAGCTGAGCGCGCTGGAGCAGGTAATGGCGCGCTCAGGTGAACTGGCCGAGCAAGCGCCGCATGTGGTCGCGGCAATCAGACATTGCGCTGAGCCGTTCATGAATTCCTTTGGCTAGCATGCTGACAGTTCCGTTGCAGTGAATCGGAGACGACTCTCGGACTTGATCGAATAGCTGCGAGACCGGAGTTTTCGAGACGTGCTGTTTTCCAAGTTCCTGCCCTCGTCGCAATGACGAGTATCTGGATGTATTTCTGGGCCCTCAAGGCTTTACGGGCTTGAGGGCTTCTTTCCTTTCGTAGCCACTCTTGCCTGCCAGGCGCAGGGGCGCAGTCTGTGCCGGCGCCTGTGCTTCTGCCATTGGCAATATCCATGGTCACTATCGAGAGCACTGATTTCTGTCCGGCGAGGCATCGGCCTAATGTTGAGCCCAACAGAGCTTGAGTTGGATTGGAGGTCATGATGTCCCGTATCGATGTGGTTTCCCTGGTGGGTAGTGCCGTACCGGCTGAGCTCAGGTCCGACGGACATATGGCTTGCTGGCTGGTGATGGTAGACGGCCAGCCCAAAGCCGGTCCCTTCGCTTCTCGTGAGGCTGCGCTGGCTTGCCAGGCGGTCTGGATACTCAGCAGTGCCATTCGTCGTGAGGGCGACTCGCTGCTGGCCTGATTCACTGTTTTACCCCGCGCTCGCTCCAGCGCTCCCCTTGGCCCGCCTCTGGCGGGCTTTTTCTTGCTCGCTGGTTACAATGGCGATCATTTTCTGAAGGGGCGCAGTGTGGCCAGGTGGGACATCTTCTGCAGCGTGGTGGACAACTACGGTGATATCGGCGTGACCTGGCGGCTGGCCCGACAGTTGGCGGCCCGGCAGGGGCATGCGGTGCGCCTGTGGGTCGACGAGCTGGGTGCCTTCGTACGCTTGTGCCCGGAAGCCAGTGTCGATGCCGAATGCCAACGCTGGAGCGGTGTCGAGGTACGCCGGTGGGCGGAGCCGTTCCCCCTGGTAGAACCAGCCGAGGTGGTGATCGAGGCCTTCGCCTGTCAGTTGCCGCCTTCCTATGTTGCAGCGATGGCAGCCAGCGGTACTCGCCGTTTGTGGCTGAACCTGGAATACCTCAGTGCCGAGGATTGGGTCGCTGGTTGTCATGGCCTGCCATCGCCGCAGCCTGGAGGTTTGCAGAAGTTCTTTTTCTTCCCTGGATTCGTGGAGGGCACGGGTGGTTTGCTGCGCGAGGCCGATCTGCTGGCGCGGCGGCGGACCTTTCAGGCTGATGCGCAGGCGCAGCAGGCTTTCCTGCAGTCACTCGGCGTGGCACATGAAGCGGGGGCGCGGCTGATATCGCTGTTCGCCTACGAGAACGCAGGTCTGGCGGGATGGCTGGATGCACTGGCAGCCGATCCGCAGCCGACGCAACTGCTGGTGCCGCAGGGCAAGATTCTCGCTGACCTGCAGGTCTGGCTTGGCGGGGAGCTACTGGCGCCGGGTGATCACGGCCTGCGCGGTAATCTGCTGATCTATGTGCTGCCCTTCGTTGCCCAGGATGACTACGATCGCCTGCTGTGGTGTTGCGACTTCAATGCGGTGCGTGGTGAGGATTCCTTCGTCCGGGCGCAATGGGCGGGGCGACCGTTGCTCTGGCACATCTACCCGCAGGAGGAGCGGGCGCACTGGGACAAGCTCGAGGCGTTTCTGGCGATTCATAACGCCGATCTGATGCCTGAAATCGCTGCCGTTCAGGCTGAATTCTGGCGGGCATGGAATAGCGGTGAAGGGATGGAAACGGCCTGGGCTGCGCTTCTCAAGGCTTGGCCACTACTGCAGCGACATGCCGAGCAATGGTGCGATCAGCAGGCTGCCAGGGCAGATCTTGCCACGGCGCTGGAACAGTTTTACCTAAATTGGCTATCATACGCGGCCTAGATTTCTGTACCTCCCGCATATTTCGGATATCCGCATGAAAACTGCACAAGAAATGAGAGTCAACAGCGTGGCCCTGATCGATGGCCAGCCGTGGCTGATCCAGAAGGCCGAGTTCACCAAGTCCGGTCGTAACAGCGCCATCGTCAAGATGAAGCTGAAGAACCTGCTCAACGGTTCCAAGACCGAGACCGTCTACAAAGCCGACGACAAGATGGAGCCGGTGATTCTCGAGCGCAAGGAAGTGAACCTGTCCTACATCAGCGGTGAGGACTACGTGTTCATGGACCCGGAGTACAACTCCTATGAGCTGCGTGCCGAAGATCTGGAAAGCGTTCTGCCGTTCATCGAAGAAGGCATGACCGACGTCTGCGAAGCCGTGTTCTTCGAAGGCAAGGTGATCTCCGTTGACCTGCCGACCACCATCGTGCGTCAGGTTGTCTACACCGAGAACGCTGCTCGTGGCGACACCTCCGGCAAGGTGATGAAGCCTGCCAAGCTGCGCAACGGTACCGAGATCAAGGTTGCCGAGTTCGTCGACATCGACGACTGGATCGAGATCGATACCCGTGACGGTTCCTATAAGGGCCGCACCCAGGCGCCAGCCTGAGCTTGAGCTGCACGAGAAACCCGGCCTAGGCGCCGGGTTTTTTTTGGCCGTCACGCGGCGGTTATCGTGCTGCGCGTGGCGCAGCACCCTAGGGTCATGATCTTACTGCTGTGGGATGGCCAGGCTGGTTTGCAGTGCCAGGTCCCAGGGCGGCGGAAAGCCGAAACGCTGCTTCAGGAAACTCAGCAGCAAGCGTGTGCGCGGGCTGGCTTCGCGCTCCAGACGCAGGGCGTAGATGCTCACTGGCTCGACGGCGGGCAGGCCCTGTTCGCAGAACAGTGGGATCAGCTCGCCGCGTTGCAGGTGCTCGCTGCTCATCCAGGTGGGCAGGTGGGCGATGCCAAGGCCGGCGAGGGCGCTGAACAGCAGGGTTTCGGCGTTGTTGCTGGTCTGCCGCAGGCGCTTGGGCTTGCACAGCTGCAGCTTGCCATCGACTTCGAAGCGCCAGGCGTAGGGTGGCGCCAGGCTGTCCCAGTCGAGGCCGTCGTGCTGTTCCAGCTCCAGCGGGCTGCGTGGGATGCCGCGTCGGCGCAGGTAGTCCGGGCTGGCGCAGACGATGCGAGTCATGGAGGCCAGGGGCGTGGCCACCAGGCGACTATCCGGCAGCGGGCCGATACGCACGACGATATCCACCTCGCCCAGGTGCTCGCCCTGCAGGTCGATGAAGCTGTCGATCAGGCGCAGTTGTACGTCCAGGCCAGGATTGGCGCGCAGGAACTCTGCAATCGCCGGGGCCAGGTGGCGCCTGCCGAAAGGCGAGGGGGCGTCGATACGGATCAGGCCTTCGGGTGCGCTGCTCAGTGAGACCGCTTCGGCGCGCGCCAGGTGCAGCTCGGCGAGGATGCGCCTGGCGCGCTCGGCGAACGCCAGACCGGCCGGAGTAACGCGCACCGCGTGGGTCGTGCGGTTGAACAGGCTGCTGCCCATGGCGCGCTCCAGGGCGTCGATGCGCCGTGCCACTGCCGAAGGCGTGAGCGGATGGCGCCTGGCCGCAGCGGAGAAGCTGCCGGTTTCCAGTACGTCGAGAAAGAGTTCCAGTTGGTCGGTCAGTGCATCGGGGTTCATGGCAGCCTGCTTGTGCGGGGTAAGCAAAGCCATTGTGCGTTGCTGTGCGTTTCCGCGCTAGCCGCGACTGATTAACATGCGCCCACTGTATGGAGGTGTCATGAATCTGTTCGACCTGTTGCTGAATCTGTTGCTGGGCCTGGGTCTGGGAACATTGGGCGGCTTGTTCGGCATCGGTGGTGGGCTGATCGCCATTCCGGTGCTGGGCATTGTCTTTGGGCTGGATCAGCAGCTCGCTCAGGGGACTGCACTGGTCATGGTGGTGCCGAACGTGATGCTGGCGATCTGGCGTTACCATCAACGCAATCGCATCGATCTGCGCTATGCCCTGCTGCTCGGCGTTACCAGCTTCTTCTGCGCCTGGCTGGCCTCGCTGTATGCGGTGGAGGTGGATTCGCGCACCATGCGCTGGGCCTTCGTCGGTTTTCTGCTGGCCCTGGCGGCCTACAACCTGCTGCGCATGCTGATGGCTCAGACGCCGGCCAGCGGCGAGCTGCGTCATCACTGGGGTTGGTTTGGCGTGCTGGGCGGGGTGTCCGGTGCGATGGGCGGGCTGTTTGGCGTGGGCGGCGCGGTGGTGGCGACGCCGGTGCTGACCAGTGTGTTCGGCACCACCCAGGTGGTGGCGCAGGGATTGTCGTTGTCGCTGGCGCTGCCCAGTACCGGGGTGACGCTGTTCACTTACGCGCTGCATGATCACGTCAACTGGTGGATGGGTGTGCCGCTGGCCATCGGTGGCCTGCTCAGCATCAGTTGGGGGGTGCGCCTGGCGCATTCGCTGCCGGAGCGTCTGCTGCGCAGTCTGTTCTGCGGCTTCCTGCTGCTCTGTGCGCTGCTGCTCGCGCTGGAGTCGGGTGGCCGCCTATAGGCGAAAACCTTCGACGATATGCTCGGCCAGGCACTCGGTAACCGGTGACTGGCTGCTTTCGTTGCGCAACAGCACGATGCTGGTCAGCGGCAGCAGCGGGAGGCCTTCGGCTTCGCCGAGCGTGCGCAGATCCGGCGTGATCAGGCTTTGCAGCTGCGCAGTGACCGCGAGGCCCGCGCGCACCACGGCGAAAATCGCCGACAGGCTGGGGCTGGTGTAGGCGATGCGGTAGGGACGACTCATCGCATCCAGCGCGTTGCAGGCCCATTCGCGGCAGAAACAGTCGGCGTTGAACATGGCCAGCGGCATGGGGTTCTGTTCATGCGGGTCGAACCCCTGGGCCACGGCCCAGGCAAAGCGCTCCTGGCGCAGCAGTTGGCCAATCTCCTTGCCGGGCTGGCGGGTGACGATGGTCAGGTCGAGATCCTGGTGTAGCAGCAACTGGCCGGAGGGTTCGCAATGCACCTCCACCTGCACCAGCGGATAAGCCTGGGCAAAGCGCGAGAGAATCTCCGGCAGAAAACGCATCACGTAGTCGTCCGGTGTACCGATGCGCACGGCGCCGACCATGTGTGGTTCGCGCAGGGTGTTGAGCACCTCGCCATGCAGCTTGAGGATGCGCCGCGCGTAGCCCAGCAGCACCTGGCCTTCGGGCGTCAGCCGCACCTGGCGGCCGTCGCGCTCGAACAACGGGCGCTGTACCACGTCTTCCTCCAGCCGCTTCATTTGCATGCTAACGGCTGACTGGGTGCGATTGACCGTTTCTGCGGCGCGGGTGAAACCACCGGTGTCGGCGATGGCAACGAAGCTGCGCAGCAATTCGGTATCAATACTGGGGTGGAAGGCCATTCATCAATCCTCGAGATGGATTCCATAAGAAACATTCGTTGGATTGATCTTAAGCGCGACCCGACACTGACGCCAACCCCACAAGGAGGGCGAAAAGATGAAAGGTCAGAAAGGTTACGCGTTGGCTCAGGCCATCCACTTCGAACGTCTGCCATCACTGGCTGGTATGTGGCGTATGCTGCGGCGCTGGCGTCAACTGGCACGCGAGCGTGGGCAACTGGCGCGGTTGGATGATGCTGCACTGAAGGATCTGGGCCTCTCCCGGGCCGATGTGTTGCAGGAGGCCGAACGGCCGTTCTGGGATGACCCGTTGAGAAAGTGAGTGACACATGACAGGAGTTGCTGAATGACCGCGGTACGCAAGGGCGCCGATTTTTTCCTGTTCCAACTGATGCTGCTGCTGTGCGCCATCTGGGGCAGCCAGCAGGTGGCGATCAAGCTGGCGGCGGACGATATCGCGCCCATGCTGCAGGTGGCGTTGCGCTCGGGCGTTGCCGCGCTAATGGTCGGCTTGCTGTTGCTGTGGCAGCGCGGTTGGCGCGAGTGGGTCAGTTCCACTTGGCTGGCCGGGATTCTGGCCGGCGTATTGTTCGCGCTGGAGTTCTTTTTTATTGCGCTGGGCCTGCGCTACACCACGGCCTCGCACATGGCGGTATTCCTTTATACAGCGCCGATTTTCTCGGCGCTTGGCCTGCATCTGCTGTTACCCAGCGAGCGCTTGCGTCGCCTGCAGTGGCTGGGTATCGCGCTGTGTTTCGGCGGTGTGGTGATGGCCTTCGGCGTGGGCGGTAACTGGGCCCAGATCGATCGCAGCATGCTGCTCGGCGATGCGCTGGGGCTGTGCGCCGGCATGGCCTGGGGCGCGACCACGGTCGTCGTGCGAGGTTCGCGATTGTCCGAAGCGCCGGCCGGGTTGACGTTGTTCTATCAACTGGCGGTGGCGTTCGTGCTGCTGCTGACCTATGCGTTGGCGATAGTCGACCTGTCCCAACTGCGCTGGACCCCGATTGCCATCGCCAGCATCCTGCTGCAGGGCGTGGTGGTGTCGTTCTTCACCTACCTGGCCTGGTTCTGGCTGCTGCGCCGCTACCTGGCCTCGAATATGGCGGTGTTCTCCTTCATGACCCCGCTGTTTGGCGTCACCTTCGGCGTGCTGGTGCTGGACGAGCCGTTGACCCTGAACTTCATCATCGGCGCAGCGCTAGTGCTGTCGGGCATCACCCTGGTCAGCAGTGAGGCCTGGCTGCGTCGCCGTCTGGCCGGCTGGCGTGGTTTGCCACAGCAACCCTGACGCAAGGAGGCTGGAAATTGTCTGCTTATCACCTGGCTCAATTGAACATCGCCTGGATGAAGGCGCCGCTGGAGTCGCCAGAGATGGCTGACTTCGTCGCCAATCTGGAGCGTATCAACGCGCTGGCCGAAGGCTCGCCTGGCTATGTCTGGCGTTTGCAGGACGAGGCGGGTGACGCGACGGCGATCCGTCCGTTCGGTGACGAGGTGTTGGTCAATATGTCGCTCTGGCAGAACGTGAAGTCGCTCAGCGATTACGTCTATAAATCGGCGCATACCGAGATGCTCAAGCGCCGCCGCGAATGGTTCGAGCGTGTCGAACAGGCGCACCAGGTGCTGTGGTGGGTGCCAGCCGGGCATCGGCCGAGCGTGGTCGAAGCCGCCGAGCGCCTGGCGCATCTGCGCGAGCATGGCGCGACGGCACAGGCCTTCACCTTTCGCCACGCCTTCGCCGCGCCGGCCTGAACTCGTCGGCAGCCAAACTGCCTGATAGGCTGAGTCGCCATGACGCTCTCACTTTCTCTCGCCGAAGCCCGCCGCCTGGCCCTGGCTGCCCAGGGGTTCGGTCGTACGCCACGCGGCGCCATAGGCCGCAAGCACCTGCAGGCGCAGATCGAGCGCCTTGGTGTGTTGCAGATCGACTCGGTCAATGCCCTGGTGCGCTCGCACTACCTGCCGGCTTTTTCCCGTCTTGGTCATTACCAGGCCGAGCACCTCGATGAACTGGCCTGGGACCGGGCGCGGCGCAGGCGGCTGTTCGAATACTGGGGGCACGAAGCCTCGCTGATGCCACTCGAGCTTTATCCGCTGCTGCGCTGGCGAATGCGCCGGGCTGCGGATGGGCAGGGCATCTACAGTCAGCTGGCGAAGTTTGGTGTGGAGCGGCGCGATGCGATAGACAGCGTGCTGCAGGCCGTGCACGAGCGCGGTGCGCTGGGCGCCGGCAGCCTTTCCAAACGAACCGAAAAGGCTGGCCCCTGGTGGGACTGGAGCGCTGAAAAGATGGCGCTGGAATGGCTGTTCGCTGCAGGTCTGGTCACTGTTGCTGGGCGCCGCGGCTTCGAACGGCTGTACGATCTGCCGGAGCGGGTCATTCCCGCGGATGTGCTGAATCACCCGGATCTGCATGAGGCCGAAGCGCAGCGCCGGCTGTTGCTGCGTTCTGCCGATGCCCTTGGCGTGGCGACCGAGCGCGATTTGCGCGACTACTACCGACTCGACGTCAGTGACAGCAAGCACCGTATCGCCGAACTGGTGGAGGCGGGCGAGCTGTTGCCCGTCACGGTACAGGGCTGGCGACAGACGGCCTATTGCCGTGGTGAGCCGCGTATTCCAAGGCGCGTGCGCCATAGTGCACTGCTTTCGCCGTTCGACTCACTGATCTGGGAGCGCGAGCGCACCGAGCGGTTGTTCGGCTTTCGCTATCGCCTGGAGATCTACACTCCTCAGGCCAAGCGCGTGTATGGCTACTACGTGTTGCCGTTTCTGCATCACGAGCGCTTGTTGGCGCGGGTGGATCTGCGTAGCGAGCGCGCGACCAGGCGCCTGGCGGTGCATGCCGTGCATCTGGAAGAAGCGGTGTTGAGCGAGGAGGCGCGCCTGGCGCTGGAAGATTCGCTGCGTGCGCTGGCGCACTGGCTGGGCCTGGATGAGGTGTGGCTGGCGCCGAGCATCAGCCTGCGCGGGCTGCTGGGCTAGCCACCGTTCTCCAGCAGAAACTTCAATTCATCGACGCGCTGGATGTTCAGCTCCATCGGGCAGGTGTAGTACATCGGTGAACCGACATGCTTGCCTTGCAGGTCGCACTGGCCGTTGCGGTAGATCAGCCAGGCCTTTTGCGTCGTTTCCAGTTGTTCGGCATCTTCCGGGGCACTCTCCTGCAGCTTGAGGAACAACTGCTGGTAAATGCGGTTCATCTCCTTCTTCACCGTTTCGGATACCCCTTCGGCGCAGCCGGCGACGCTGGCGTTGTTGATCACTCCGCTGGCATCCAGACAGGCCTGGTACTGCTGGTCATAATCGGCCTGAACCGCGGGTGAAAGAATGAGCAAGAGTGCTAGGCAGTTGCGCGGTTTCGACATGGCGATCTCCAAATGAAACAGGGGCTGCATTAGCAGCCCCTGGACTTGGCCTTTACTTGGCCGCCAGGCGGGTGCGCATGTTGGCGGCGCGGTCGCTGGAGCCGGGGTGCGAGTCGAACATGCTGCTTTCGCCGCCGCCCAGCTTGGCCAGCTTCTCGAACGCAGTGACCAGGCCATCGCGCGGGATGTTGCGCTGGCTCAGCAGGTCGAAGGAGAAGTTGTCGGCGGCATTCTCCTGGCTTTGCGAGAACTGGGCATTGACCAGTTGCTCACCCAGAGCGCCGAGCTGCGAGGTGGACAGGGCGGCGAGGGTGCCGTTGCCCGAAGCGGCTGCTGCATTGCGCGCGGCGGTGGTGGCGTAAGCGGTCTGCATGGCCTTCTTGCTGTGGCCGAGGGCTACGTGGCCGATCTCGTGGCCGAGCACGCCTTCCACTTCGTTGTCGCTCATCAGGTCCATCAGGCCGCTGTAGACGCGCACGCAGCCGTTGGCCATGGCCCAGGCGTTGACCTCATCGGCCTGGTAAACCTTGTAGGTGATCGGCGTGCCGTTGATCTGGTGGCCAAGGTTGTTGGCGATCTTGTCCAGACGCTTGCTGTACGGGCTGTTCGGGCCGGCGATGTTGGCTTCGGCATCCATTTCGGTGCAGGCCTGGTCGGACATGCTGCGTACTTCGGCGTCGCTGAGGGTTGCGGCCTGTACGGCCATCAGGCCGGATTGCAGCATGGCGTCGGGAGACATGTTCTGGCAGCCGGTCAGCAGAACGGCGCTGGACAGGGCGAAAGCGGAGAGGGTGGTGCGCAGTTGCATGGTTCATCGTCCTTGTTGGGGGTGTTGGCCGCGAGTCCTTTCCGGCTGGGTAGCGTCTTTGGCACCTGCACGGTGCTCGCGATGGAGCGGCATTATGCCGGATAGCGCACAGAAGATGTGCGAGCCCGTTCGCGCCCTGGCCAGTGGCCAGGGCGCGGAGGATCAGCGGCGTACCTGCTTCAGCGTTTCGGCGATCATGAAGGCCAGCTCCAGGGACTGATCAGCGTTCATGCGCGGGTCGCAGTGGGTGTGGTAACGGTCGGACAGGCCGTCCTCGGTGATCGGGCGGGAACCGCCGATGCACTCGGTGACGTTCTGCCCGGTCATTTCGATATGGATACCGCCGGCATAGGTGCCTTCTGCCTGGTGCACAGCGAAGAACTGCCGGACTTCGCTGAGAATCTGCGCGAAATCGCGGGTCTTGTAGCCGCTGCTGGCCTTGATGGTGTTGCCGTGCATGGGGTCGGAGCTCCACAGCACCTGGCGACCTTCTTCCTTGACCTTGCGCAGCAGACGCGGGAAGTGCGCCTCGACCTTGTCCGCGCCCATGCGCACGATCAGGTTGAGGCGACCGGGATCATTTTCCGGGTTGAGCGTGTCGATCAGGCGGATCAGCTCGTCCGGGTCCATGCTCGGGCCGACCTTGACGCCGATGGGGTTCTCGATACCGCGCATGAACTCGATGTGCGCGCCGTCCAGCTGACGGGTGCGGTCGCCGATCCACAGCATGTGCGCGGAGCAGTCGTACCAGCGGCCGGTAAGGCTGTCGCGACGGACGAAGGCTTCTTCGTAGTTCAGCAGCAGCGCCTCGTGGGCGGTAAAGAAGCTGGTTTCACGAAGCTGCGGGGCGCTGTCCATGCCCACGGCACGCATGAAGGCCAGGGTTTCGTCGATGCGGCCGGCGAGCTGATGATACTTCTCGGCCAGCGCCGAGTTGGCGATGAAGTCGAGGTTCCACTGGTGCACCTGATGCAGGTCGGCAAAACCACCCTGAGCGAAGGCGCGCAGCAGGTTGAGGCTGGCGGTGGCCTGGTGGTAGGCCTGCAGCAGGCGCTCCGGGTCGGGTGCGCGACTGGCTGCGTCGAAACCGATGCCGTTGACGATATCGCCCCGGTAAGCGGGCAGGGTGACACCCTCGATGGTTTCGCTGCCGGACGAGCGCGGCTTGGCGAACTGGCCGGCCATGCGCCCGACCTTGACCACAGGGCAGCCGGCAGCGAAGGTCATGACGATGGCCATCTGCAGTAGCACCTTGAAGGTGTCGCGGATCTTCGCGGCGGAAAACTCGGCGAAGCTTTCGGCGCAGTCGCCACCCTGCAGCAGGAAGGCGCGTCCCTGGGTGGCCTCGGCGAACTGGCGACGCAGCTCGCGCGCCTCGCCAGCGAACACCAGCGGCGGATAGCCGGCCAGGGTTTGCTCGACGCGGGTCAGGTGAGCGGCGTCAGGGTATTCAGGCTGCTGCTGGATGGGTTTGGCCCTCCAGCTTTCGGGGCTCCAGGCGTTCGACATGCGGCGTCTCTAGCGGTTGATCAGGCGAAGGCGCATGGTAACCGATAAGCCCCAGGGCTCGTACGTGTAATGGCGCTGCTGCGGCTCATGACGCAGCGGCGGGCTCCAGGTCGCACGCCGGCAGGTGTCGCGGCGAGACATCGCGCGCCGGCAGGAAGTGTCCGTAGCGCTGTGCCTTGCCGAGATCATCCGGGTATTCCAGACCACGGCGATAGGCGATGCGGCCGTTGATCACCGTCAGTGCGACCGCAGCATCGTTGCGTTTGACCACCCGCACCAGGCCGAGCACCTCCATCGGCGCTTCGTGCAGTTCGTCCAGCGTTTCGTCAAGGCCTGCGGGATCGATCAGCACCAGGTCGGCACGATCGCCGACGCGCAGGTAGCCGGCATCGACACCGATGAAATCGGCCAGCTCGCCACTGCAGCGGCGCACCGCCTTGCCCAGTTCCATGAAAGGTTCGCCGGCCAGCTCGGCGTCGCGCACGTATTTGAGAAAACGCAGCGGGAAGTTGTACTGGGCGATGGAGCGCAGGTGCGCGCCAGAATCGGCGAAGCCAGGGTGGGTCCAGGGACTGGCCAGCAGCTTGCGCATGATCGCCTCGCGCTGGTTGCCGTAGCAGGTCGTCCACTTCAGCGCCTCGCGGTATTGGCAGGCCAGCTCGAAGTAGGCGTCTACCGCATCCAGGCCGCGCGCCTGCCCCAATTGCTTGAAGTTCTTGCCGACCAGGCTGGCGTCCGGGCATTCGGTCACCCAGCAGTCGGAGAAGTCGCGGTGCCAAAGGCCCTTGGTCAGTACGGCCTTGACCTGCTTCTTGAACAGGGCGCGGAACGCCGGCTCCCTGACCTTGGCGTAGAGCTCATCCGGGTCCTTGATGTTGCGCAGGATCTCGCCGGCACCGAACTCCTCGAAGGCATTCACGTTGAGCCCTTCCAGGCGCAGGGTGAAGGGCGCCGGCAGGGTCTGCCAGCGGAAGTGGCCGCGCAGCGCTCGGTTCGCCAGCCAGCCGGAGAGCCGGGTAAAGCGGTGCAGCAGCGGCTGCGATTTGAGATCCAGCGCCGTGAGCATGGTGCATTTCAGCGGTTTCCTGAACCAGCCGTGGGCCTGCCAGAGGAAGGCGAATACGTTGACCTTGGTCACCGCATTCGGTGCGCCCTGCAGCACGGCGCCGCGCCGCCGAAGTACGGCGAACAGCCGGGAAAACTCCTTCCAGCTGGCGAAGGTCGACGGCAACGGGCTGGACCAGGCGCGGTCGCCGTCCATCTTGTCCAGGCGCGTGGTCATCACTGACAGGCCAATACACCCGGCGTCCAGCGCCTCTTCGAGCAACTGCTCCATGCGCGCGAGTTCGGCTTCGCTGGGCTTCACCCGACTGGTGGCGCGCTCCAGGCCCATCACCGCCACGCGCAATTCCGAATGGCCTAGGAAGGAATTGACGTTCGGGCCCAGCGGCAACTGGTCGTAGAAGGCGCGATAGCCGGCGGCGTCGCGCCAGGTTTTCTTTTCCTTGAGGATTGGCAGCACGTAGTCTCGTGGCACCGCTTCGACGCGGGTGAACAGGTCGGAGCAGTCTTCGGCGTCGGCCAGCACCATGCTGATGGAGCAGGAGCCGATGGTTACGCTGGTGACACCATGGCGCACCGACTCCTTCAGTGCTGGTGCGGCGATCACCTCGGCATCGTAGTGCGAGTGGATCTCCAGAAAACCAGGGGTGATCCATTGGCCTTGGGCGTCGATCACCTCGGGACAGTCGGTGGCGTCCAGCGGGCTGAGGCTGAGCACCTCGACCTTGCCGTTACGGATACCGATATGACGGATTGCCCCCGGCGCGCCAGTACCGTCGAAGTACAGGCCGTTGTTGATGATGATGTCGTAGCTCATGGCAGTCTCCAGGGCGCCAGCAGCAGGATGCCGGTGACCAACAGCAGGATGTAGATGGCGAGGCGGAAATGACGCTCGTCGAAGCGCCGGTGCAGGCGTTCGCCCAACCACACCCCGAGCAGCAGCAACGGCATGTAGGTGAGCACCTGGGGCAGCGCCGGCAGCAGGCGGCCGTCGAGCAAAAAGGCGAGGGTAAGCAGGCTGTTCAAGGTGAACCAGACGGTGACCAGGGTGGCGCGCAGTCGCGCCTTGTCCAGCTGGGTGCCGGCCAGGCCGTAGACCAGCAGCGGGCCGCCCGAGGCGAACAGACCGTGGCTGAGGCCGGCGGCCAGGGTAATCACGCGAGTCAACCAGGCCGGACGTTGCCGCAGATCGTTCGCCCGGCGCAGGCGCCACAATTCGCGGCTGGCGAACCAGACGATCAGCGCACCGAAGCCGACCTTCAGCGCCTGGGTGTCCAGATAAGGCAGCAGCCAATAGCCGAGTAACGTGCCGATGAGCATGCCGGGCAGCAGGGTGCCAAGCAGCAGGCGGCGGTCGATCTGCTGCCAGTGGCGATGCACCAGATAGCCGGTCATGCAGATGTTCAGCGGCACCAGGATCGGCAACAGCTGATCGATGGGCAGCAGCAATGCGCCGAGCGACAGCGCGATGACCACGCTACCGAAGCCGGTGACGGCTTCCAGGGTGTAGGCCAGCAGAATGAAGCCGCCGAGGGCGTAGGGCGCCAGGGCCATCAGCTGATCTCCCCGGCGAAGCGCTGGCTCATCTTGCGGTGGTACAGCGCCGGTGCCAGGCGCCAGAGCAGGCTCGCCAGCCAACTGCCGCGGTCCGGGAACAGGCGCTCGCGGCGCTGCTGCAGCGCATCGAGAATCAGGCTGGCCATCCAGTCGGCGCCGCGAATCTTGCCGATGGTCGAGCGGGCGTGGCCGGCCGGTTTGCCGTCGCCGCCCAGGGCATTGCGGTCGATGGGGGTATCGAGAAAGCTCGGATAGACCATCAGCAGGCCAATGCCGTCACGGGCGATCTCGGCGCGCAGCACCTCGAAGGCCTGGCCCAGGGCGCTCTTCGCAGCGCAGTATCCGGCGCGGCCGAGCACCGGCATCCAGCCGGCCATGGAGCCGATGGCGACCACCTGGCCGCTGCTTTCACGCAACAAGGGCAGGGCGGCCAGGGTCAGTTCCAGCGGCGCGTGATAATCCACCGCCATGATCTTGCGAAACACCGCTGGGTCGGTGCGCAGCGTAGGCGAGCGGTGAGTGATGCCGGCGTTGTTGATCAGCACGTCCAGTCGGCCGAAGCGCTGCCGGCAGCCATCGAGCAGGCGTGCATGCAGCTCGGGTTCGGTGATATCGCCAGCAAGGGCCAATACCCGTTCGCTGCCCAGTTCATTGGCGCGAGCCGTGAGACCATTGGCGTCGATGTCGGTGAGCAGCAGTGCATCGCCACGGGCGTGACAGGCGCGTGCCAGTTGCCAGCCGAGGCCGCTGGCGGCGCCGGTAATCAGGACTACGCGCATCATCGTTCTCCAGCGTTGGGCAAAGGCGTCAGCAACGCGTCAGCTGCAGGCGGTCTGCGTGACCACAGCCAGGCCAGGCTCAGACCGGATACCAGGTGCCAGCAACCCCAGAACGCCGCGATCAGCAACATGCCACTGGCCTGCGGGAAGAAGGTGAAGATGATCACCAGGCCCAGCGCCGAATTCTGGATGCCCACTTCCAGCGTCAGGGCACGGCGGTCGGCCACCGTCAGCCCGCTCAGGCGTGCGCTGAGGTAGCCAATGCTCAGTGCCAGGGCGTTGTGCGCCACCACCAGCCAGAAGAACAGATGGAAATGTCGGGTGAACTGCTCGAGGTTACGGCTGAACGCCAGCGCGACGAAACCGAGCATGACCAGCAAGGCGAACAGACGCAGGGGCTTTTCCACGTTCAGCGTCAGTTGCGGGAAGCGCCGGCCGATCCACATGCCAGCCAGCAGAGGCAGGCCGAGTACCAGCAGCACGAGCAGCAACAAACTCAGCGGGTCCAGTTCGATCTGCGTCAGCAAGGGCCGCGTGTGGGGATTGAGCCAGGCGTACAGCGCGAAGTTGAGCGGTGTCAGCACGCTGGCGACAACGCTGGAAACGGCGGTCATGCTCACCGACAGCGCGACGTTGCCGCGCGCCATCCAGGTCATGATGTTGGAGAAGCTGCCGCCCGGGCAGGCGGCGATCAGGGTCATGCCCAGCGCCAGTTGCGGCTCGATGGCCAGGGCCCAGCAGGCCAGGCAGGTCAGCGCCGGCAGCAACACGAATTGCGCCAGCATGCCAATCACCGGGGCCTTGGGCGCGCGGACGATGCGGCGGAAGTCTTCGGCGCGCAGGTCCAGGGAGACGCCGAACATCATCAACGCGACGATCAGGTTGATCAGCACCAGACTGCTGGGGGCGAAGGCGATATTGACCTGTTCCATGCTCATGCCCCCTGTGCAGCGAGTGTGCCGTCGCTGGCCAGCTCACGACGTAGCGCGGCGCTGTGTTCGGCTATGCGTCTACGATAGCTGTCCTTGTGCACGTAATAGGCCATGCGCTCCAGCTGCAGGTAGCGATAGCCGCCGTCCAGGCGCTGGCTGGCTTGAGCACGAATGGTCTGGCGCAGGACCTGAGCAGCGGGGCTGCCAGTCTGCGACTGACGGATATACAGCGCCACCAGCTCCGCCTGCTCGTCACGACCCTGCCAGCCCAGGCCGGAGGCCTCGACCATGCCGAGCATGAACAGGTCGTCGTGCTCGGGGTGGAAGACGTTGAGATACAGCTGTGGTGCACCGGCATCTTGCGGCCAGTTCAACTCGTCGCGGGCGATGAAGGGGTAGTCGAGCTTGTAGCCGGTGGCCATGAGGATCAGGTCGTACTCGGCCTGTTCACCATTGGCAAAGGTCACGCTTTGCCCGTTCACCGCTGTGACATCGCCCCGAGGGCGGATGTCGCCATGGCCGATATGGTGCAGCACCAGCGAGTTCATCACCGGATGCGACTCGTACAGGCGGTAGTCCGGGTCGGGCAGACCGTACTGCGAAGGTTTGCCGACCAGCGCACGCACCAGCAGACCGTCAACCAGCTGTTTGAGACGGCGCGGTAGCCTGATCGAGCCGCCGAAGGTATCGGTGGGTTTACCGAGGATGAATTTGGGCAGGAAGTGATAGCCACGGCGCACCGAGAGGTCGACCGAGGCGGCGCGATGCACGGCATCGATGGCGATATCGCAGGCGGAGTTGCCGCAGCCGACCACCAGCACCCGTTTGCCGGCGAAGATATCCGCGCTCCTGTAAGCACTGGAGTGCAGCAGCTCGCCGGAAAATTCACCGGGCAGGCTAGGCAGGTTGGGCGTATGCAGGGTGCCATTGGCGATCAGTACGCCCTTGAAATACCACTCGCGCTGCTCGCCGTTGCGCTCGCTGATCAGCTTCCAGCCGTGTTGCTCGCGCTGCACATGCAGCACGCGGGTGTCGAACTGGTAATGCTCGTAGAGACGAAACTGCCTGGCGTAGTCGCGGAAGTAGCAGCGCATCTCGCTGTGGTGCGGGTAGGGCGCCACCTCGGCACGCATGGGGAATTCGCGAAACTCGGTGGTGCCCTTGGAGGAAATCAGGTGCGCCGAGTGGTACATGCTGCTGTGCGGGTTATCGATATCCCACAGGCCACCGACGTCGCTGTGCAGTTCGAAACCGACGAAATCGATACCGTGCTTCTTCAATTGCCGGGCCGTGCACAGGCCCATCGGGCCGGCACCTATGATGGCGTACATGGCGAACCTCGTTATTGTTATGAGTAGCTGCGCAAGTGTTTGAATTATTGCGTGACCGGGGGCGGCTGCTTCAATGACAATCGGCGCCTTTAGCCCGGTTCTTGTGGTACGGGATGTCACTGTGGGAGAGGTATCGATGCCAGGGTTGCCGCCGATCGACGAGTTGCAGCAGCAGGAAGAGGTTCTGCTTGCCGAGGTGCGCGACGCCTTCGGGGTGATCCGTGTGGTGCAGATCGGCGCCTACCGCTTTCTCGAGTTTGGTGATGCCATCGAGCAGAGTTGCGTGTTTCAGGGCGATCCCAGCTGGCTGGAATACGACTACACCCGCGCCATGTTGCTGGGCGCGCTGTGTCACGATGCCCCGGAAACCGCGCTGTTCCTGGGGCTGGGCGCCGGCAACCTGACCCAGGCCTGCCTGAAGTTCCTGCCGCTGGAGGACGTCGAGGCCATCGAGCTGCGCCCGGACGTACCGCGCCTGGCCATGGAGTTTCTCGGCCTGGACGATGACCCACGGCTGACCATTCGCATCGGCGATGCCACCGAACTGCTCGACAGCGCGGAAACTGCTGACCTGATCTTTCTTGATCTGTACACCGACCAGGGGCCGGGCGTCGGGCATCTGGCCTGGCGGTTTCTCGAGCGCTGCCGCGAAAAACTCAACCCGGGCGGCTGGCTGATCATCAACCAATGGGCAGGCAATGACGGCAAGCCGCTTGGCGCGGCACTGCTGCGCGGCCTCTATCACCGGCACTATTGGGAGTGCCCGGTGAAGGAGGGCAACGTGGTGCTGCTGATCCCGGCCGACCTTGAGCAGCGCTTGAACATGGGGCGCCTGCAGATGCGTGCTGGCGAGCTGGCGCCGCGCCTGGGGTACTCGCTACAACCGCTGATCGAAGCGCTGCGCCCGGCCACTTGATGCGCCGTTGAGCGGTTGGATGCGTGGCAATCGATAAAAACCAGCACCCGAGTCAGGATTTTCCGGTATAGTTCGCGCCGGCCAATTTTCTGGCCACGTTCAGGTAGTGCAACTCGCCCGGGAAATTAACACCCGGCAGCCAGTCCCCAGCGGACTATCCTTGACGATTCACTTTCATCACGTTTTCGCAAATCCCCGCCGACCAGGCTGCCAGGGTGACCCACAAGGTCTTACACGGCATGCGCAGCTTTGGAACATGGGTCTTTGCGGATGCACTTGAGGCAGACCCATGACCCAGGAAATCGGCGGCTTCGCCGCGCTCGGACTTCACTCCAATATTCTCGCCGCTCTGACCGCCGTTGGTTACGAAGAGCCGTCTCCGATCCAGTCGCAGGCCATTCCGGTGATCCTCGCCGGCCAGGACATGATCGGCCAGGCCCAGACCGGCACCGGCAAGACCGCAGCATTCGCGTTGCCGATCCTGTCGAAAATCGACCCGGCCAAGCGTGAGCCACAGGCACTGATTCTGGCGCCAACCCGCGAGCTGGCCCTGCAGGTCGCCACCGCCTTCGAAACCTATTCCAAGCAGATGCCTGGCCTCAATGTGGTCGCCGTCTACGGCGGAGCGCCGATGGGTCCGCAGCTCAAGGCCATTCGCCAGGGCGCTCAGGTCATCGTTGCCACCCCGGGCCGTCTGGTCGACCACCTGCGTCGCGACGAGAAAGTGCTGTCGACCATCCAGTACCTGGTACTCGACGAAGCAGACGAAATGCTCAAGCTGGGCTTCATGGATGACCTCGAAGTGATCTTCGAAGCCATGCCGGAAAGCCGCCAGAGCGTGCTGTTCTCCGCCACGCTGCCGCACTCGATTCGCGCCATTGCCGAGAAGCACCTGCGTGAGCCGCAACACATCAAGATCGCTGCCAAGACTCAGACCGTCTCGCGCATCGAGCAGGCGCATCTGATGATCCACGCCGACCAGAAGACCAACGCCGTGTTGCGTCTGCTGGAAGTCGAGGATTTCGACGCGCTGATCGCCTTCGTGCGTACCAAACAAGCCACCCTGGATCTGGCCAGTGCCCTGGAAGCCAAAGGCTACAAGGCCGCTGCGCTGAACGGTGATATCGCCCAGAACCAGCGTGAGCGCGTGATCGAATCGCTCAAGGATGGCCGCCTGGACATCGTCGTGGCGACCGACGTGGCTGCTCGTGGTATCGACGTACCGCGCATCACCCACGTTTTCAACGTCGACATGCCGTACGACCCGGAGTCCTACGTACACCGTATCGGTCGTACCGGTCGCGCCGGTCGTGATGGCCGTGCGCTGCTGCTGGTGACGCCGCGTGAGCGTCGCATGCTGCAGGTGATCGAGCGCGTCACCGGGCAGAAGGTCGGTGAAGTCAAACTGCCGAACGGTCAGCAGGTTCTCGATGCCCGCATCAAGAAACTGACCAACAGCCTGGCGCCGCTGGTGGCCGATGCCGAAGCCAGTCATGGCGATCTGCTCGACCGCCTGACCGCCGATATCGGCTGCAGCCCGCGTGCCCTGGCGGCTGCGCTGCTGAAAAAGGCCACCAACGGCCAGGCCCTGGATCTGGCCACTGTCGAGCGCGAGCAGCCGCTGGTGCCGGGCGCTGGCGGTGCTCCGCGTGAGCGTCGTGAGCGCGACGGCGATCGTGGTGGTGAGCGCAGCGAATACCGCGAGCGCCGTGCGCCGGTACCGCTGACCGAAGGTCGCGTGCGCTGCCGCACTGCACTGGGGACGCGCGACGGTATCGCCGCGAAGAATCTGCTTGGCGCTATCCTCAACGAGGGTGGTCTGGCTCGCGAAGCGATCGGTCGTATCCAGATCCGCGAAACCTTCAGCCTGGTCGAGCTGCCGGAAGACGGCCTGGACCGTCTGCTGGGCAAGCTGAAAGACACCCGTGTGGCCGGCAAGGCACTGAAGTTGCGTCGCTACCGCGAGGATTGATCCGCCAGGCCTTGTGCCTTGCTTCAGGATCAGCAAAACGCCGCGCCCCTTGTAAGGGCGCGGCGTTTTTGTTTATGCGCTACCTACTCAGCTGGTTTCGCCGAGATTGGCCCTGGGCGCCAGGCGGTCGAACACTTCGGGCGTCAATGCTGCTTCACCCACTTCGTCGAGCACTGCGCGTGGCCGCTCACTGCCAGGGATGCTGCTGTCGAGCATGCTCAGCAGTTGCGCGCCGCGAGCGGTGAGCACGAAGTTTTCACCGTTGCCACCTTCGTCTTCCGGGCGTGGTTCGATAAAGCCGTTTTGCAGCAGACGCGCTTCGTAGCGTGCAGCCTCGGCGCGCAGATGATCGAGATTGTCCACGGGGTCGCCGGCATTCTCATGCTCTTCGGCCAGGTCTTCGGCGTAGCGACGCGGGGCGAAGGGTTTGCCAGCGGAGTTCTGTGCCTCGTGCAGCAGGCGTTCGATCAGGTCCCAGTCGTGCTTCATGGCGCTCTCTCCCTATGCGATGGGCTTATAGAGTCCGACTTCAGCAACGCACTACGGTTCGACCTGAATTCTGCGAGCGGAGTACACAAAGCAAAACGCCCCGAACCAGTCGGGGCGTTTTGGGGGTTTCAGCCGCCGTGATCAGGCGCGGCGACGGAACAGCGGTTGCGGCTGATCGGCCGAAGCCTGGTAAACCTCGCTGTAGTCCTCGAAGGCTTTCAGCGCGTCGTAAGGGTCTTTGTCCGCACGCACGGCGAAGGCATCGAAACCGACACGCTTGAGGGCGAACAGCTGGTCGCGCAGCACGTCGCCAATGGCGCGTACTTCGCCCTTGTAGCCGTAGCGGGTGCGTAGCAGGTAGGCGGTGGAGGAGTGACGGCCGTCGGTGAAGGCCGGGAACTCCAGGGCGATGACCTGGAAATGCGCCAGGTCATCGGCGATCTCCTCGATCTCGTCACCGGCTTCCAGCCATACGCCGAGGCCGCCGTCACGGGCCTTGAGGGCGTGCGCATGCTCGCGCCACAGGGCCAGCGGGACGATGATGTCGTCGCAGTTGGGGATGACGTCCAGGGTCACGTCCTTGGCCAGCAGGTGCCAGGTCTCGTCGACCACCTGACCGTTCTTAATGATTCGCTGCATAGACGCGCTCCTTGAACGGATCGATACCGACGCGACGGTAGGTATCGAGGAAGCTTTCTTCTTCGGTGCGTTGCTCGACGTAGACCTTGATGATCTTGTCGATCACATCGGCCATGTCCGCTTCGGCGAAGGATGGGCCGAGGATCTGCGCCAGGCTGGCGTCACGGCCGGCGCTGCCGCCGAGCGATACCTGATAGAACTCCTGGCCTTTCTTGTCGACGCCGAGAATGCCGATATGGCCGACGTGGTGGTGACCGCAGGCGTTCATGCAGCCGGAGATGTTCAGATCGATATTGCCGATGTCGAACAGGTAGTCGAGATCGTCAAAACGACGCTGAATGGCTTCGGCGATCGGGATTGACTTGGCGTTGGCCAGCGAGCAGAAGTCGCCGCCCGGGCAGCAGATGATGTCGGTCAGCAGGCCTACGTTCGGCGTGGCGAAGCCTTGCTCGCGCAGCTCGCCCCACAGGGCCAGCAGCTGACGCTGCTCGACGTCGGCGAGGATGATGTTCTGGTTGTGGCTGTTGCGCACTTCACCGAAGGAATAACGATCGGCCAGGTCGGCGATGGCGTCGAGTTGCTTGTCGGTGACGTCGCCCGGCGCTACGCCGGTGGGCTTGAGCGACAGGGTCACGGCAACGTAGCCAGGCTTCTTGTGGGCGAAGGTGTTGCGCTCGCGCCAGCGGGCGAAGCCGGGATGTTCGGCGTTCTGCTGGGCGAGCAGGGCGTCTTCGTCCTGCAGGGGCAGATAGGCCGGATCGACGAAGTGCGCGGCAACGCGGGCGACTTCGGCTTCGGTCAGGGTGCTCGGGCCATCCTTGAGGTGCGCCCACTCGGCGTCCACACGCTGGGCGAACACCTCGGGAGTCAGTGCCTTGACCAGAATCTTGATGCGCGCCTTGTACTTGTTATCGCGACGGCCATAGCGGTTGTACACGCGCAGGATGGCGTCGAGATAGCTGATCAGGTGCTGCCAGGGCAGGAATTCGTTGATGAAGCTGCCGACGATCGGGGTACGACCCAGGCCGCCGCCGACGGAAACGCGGAAGCCCAGCTCGCCGGCTTCGTTCTTCACCGCTTCCAGGCCGATGTCATGCACTTCGATGGCGGCACGGTCGCTCACGGCACCGTTGACGGCGATCTTGAATTTGCGCGGCAGGTGCGAGAACTCGGGGTGGAAGGTCGACCACTGACGGATGATTTCGCACCAGGGGCGCGGATCGACGATCTCGTCCTTGGCCACGCCGGCGAACTGGTCGGTGGTGGTGTTGCGGATGCAGTTGCCGCTGGTCTGGATGGCGTGCATCTGCACGGTGGCCAGCTCGGCAAGAATCTCCGGCACGTCTTCGAGCTCCGGCCAGTTGTACTGGACGTTCTGCCGGGTGCTGATATGGGCATAACCCTTGTCGTAGTCGCGGGCGATGCGCGCGAGTACGCGAACCTGGGCGGACGACAGCAGGCCGTAAGGCACAGCGACGCGCAGCATGGGCGCGTAACGCTGGATATACAGACCGTTCTGCAGGCGCAGCGGACGGAATTCCTCGCCGCTCAGCTCTCCGGCGAGGTAGCGGCGGGTTTGATCGCGGAACTGCTTGACGCGATCCTCGACGATCTGTTGATCGTACTGGTCATAAACGTACATGAAGGGTCCTGTTTTCAGGCTACTTACTGCCAATCAGCGCGCACGGCCGCGCACTCCCGAGGAGCCGGGGCACGATACCAGCTCAGGTTTATGCGTAAAAGTGATGTTTGAATATATAAACCTAGGTTTAAGGAATAAGACTGCCCTAGAGCATAACCATATGGTTTGAGCGATGGCCAAGCCTGGGCTTAAATGCAGTGTGCATCACCTAAAAGCACAAGAAGAGGGGGAACCATGACCGAACACACCGAAGTGGAAAATTCCGACAGCGTTATCGATGCTTGGGCGATCTTTTGCCTGATCCTGATTGCGGTAGGCACGGCAGTCTTCTGGGTCAGCGGACAGTGAGGGCAAAGGCCGACACGCATTAGCGGTCGGCCTTTTATCATTTGCGCCCTATACTGCGCCCCGGTTAATTGGGGAGGGGAGCCGTGATCCGGTGGGTGTTGGGCCTGTGGTTATTACTGTGCTGCGCATTGGCGTCAGCACAACCCCGTGCGCCGTCAGTGATCTTCCTCAACCCTGGTCATTCCGACGAGCCATTCTGGGCCGATTACACCCGCTACATGCAGGACGCCGCAGGCGATCTCGGCCTCGAGCTGAAAGTCCTCTACGGCGAGCGTGATCCAGCGCGCATGCTAAGCAACGCCCGGCAGGTTCTGGACGGTGAGCATCCGGACTATCTGGTCTTCACCAACGAGCAGTTCCTGGGGCCTTTGCTTCTGCGCCTGTTCGAGGGCAGCCAGGTTGGTCTTTTCGCCTTGCACAGCACGCTCACCGACGAGCAGCAGGCGTTGATCGGTGGCAGTCGCGAGCGTCATCGCAACTGGCTCGGTAGCCTGGTTCCCAATGATGAAGAGGCGGGTTACCTGATGGGGCGCGAGCTCATCGCGCTCGCCAAGGGGCAGCCGGCCGAGCTGCTGGCATTTTCCGGGGTCAAGCAAACGCCGTCATCGATCTTGCGTCTGGCCGGTTTGCAACGTGCGCTGAACGAGGCGCCGCATGTGCGTCTGGTGCAGGCAGTGCATGGCGAGTGGCAGGAGCAGCGCGCCTATGAGCAGGCGATGAGCCTGTTGCCGCGCTATCCGGATGTGAGCCTGGTCTGGTCGGCGAACGATGCAATGGCATTTGGCGTGATGCGTGCTGCTGGCGAGCAGGGTAGAGAGCTGCGTTATGCCGCCCTGAACAACTCGGCTCGGGTGCTGCAGGCGCACATCGATGGACGAATCGATGTTCTGGCGAGCGGCCACTTCATTCTGGGTGCCTGTGCCCTGGTGATGCTCAGTGACCATGCCCGTGATCTGGATTTCATCGAGCGCGGCGGCCAGGATCAGGTTGCATCGCTGCTGCGCCTGCTCGACAGGGCGCAATCGCAGAAACTGCTGGCACGCCTCGGTCAGCCGGACATCGATATGGACTTTAGCCGGTTCAGCGCGCTGACTAAGCCCCAACAGCAGCGCTACGACTGCTCGATAGCACGCCTGCTGGACTGATCAACGGGTAGCCAGATGCAGAATCAACTTCACCGTGACCAGCAGCACGATCACGAACAGCGCGGTGAACAGCACGCCGAGCAGAATGAAGTGGCTGGGCTTGCCGCGACTGAAGTCGCGGCTGCGGTTCTTCCCGCTCTGCACGCCGAGCGCTGCCGCCAGCACGCTCTGCAACATCTCGCGCAGTGTCAGCGGGCTCTGGTCGGGGTCTTTGTCCTGATTGCTCATGGTTGGCCTCTACGTCAGTCCTGCAAGCATAGTCTGCAGCCGCGAAGTCGCCACGAAGGGGCTAGGCCGGTTCCGGCGAATCAGGCAATCTGCCTGGTCGCTGACCACCGATCTTGAACATGTCTGACGATCTGTTTCCCGACGACGCCGCGCAGACCGAGCGCACTCGCGAAACTATCCTGCGCTACCACCTGAGCTGGAAGCACCGCGACCTCGACGCGGTGATGGCGCTGTATCACCCCGAGATCGAGTACAACGATTTCTACCAGCAGCGCTGCATGCGCCTGGGCGATCTGCGCGAGTACGTCGAGAACAACCTGCCGCGCCGCCCTGGCGAGCTGCTGGAGCACGTCGACCGCATCCGCATCGACGGTCATACCGCCTTCATCCAGTACTGCACCAGCCTGCAGGGTGGGGAAGGGCTGGTGTCGTTCCGCACCGGTGAAGCCATCACCGTGCGCGACGGGCTGATCTGGCGGATCAACGAATACGCCACCCTGGTACGTGAAGCACGTGGCACTGGCGAAGCGGCCAGTTCGCGCCCGGCCATCAGCCGCCTGGGGCTGTCGACCCGCCAGCTCGGTCAACTGGCGCAGGATCTGCAGGACTATTTCCAGCGCAGCCAGCCCTTTCTCGACCCCGAACTGGATCTGCAGCAGGTGGCGGCGGCGACGGGTTACAGCCGCAACCAGATTTCCCACCTGCTCAATCAGGTGTTGGGCGAGAGCTTCTACCGCTACGTCAACCGCGCGCGCCTGCAGTACCTGCTCGATGGCTTGCAGGCGGGTAGCGACCTCAAGCGTATCGACGAGCTGGCCTTTGCCGCCGGCTTCAATTCCTTGTCGGCCTTCTATAGCTGCTTCAAGCGCCACACCGGGCTGTCGCCCAAGGCCTATCTCAAGCAGATTTCCTCGCGGGCACGCACGCAAGACAGCGACTGACTGTCACTACTAGCCTTGTGTCATCGATTGATGACGGAGGCGTGGATGAATCCCTGGCGCAACATCAGTCTGTGGATGGATCAGCTCGATGATCCGCTGCAGGCGCGGCCCAGCCTGCAAAGCGACCTGCACGCCGACGTGGCGATCATCGGAGCGGGTTACACCGGCCTGTGGACGGCCTATTACCTCAAGCGCCAGGCGCCGCAGCTGCGTGTGGTGATTCTGGAGGCCGAGACCGCCGGCTTCGGCGCCTCCGGGCGCAATGGCGGCTGGCTGATGGGCAACCTGCTCGGCGAAGATCGCCTGCTGGCCGGTCTGCCAGCGACCGAGCGCAAGGCGTCCTTCGATCTGCTGCACGGTATTCCTGATGAAGTGGCCTCGGTGGTTGCACGGGAAGGTATCGACTGCGACCTGCGCAAGGGCGGCGTGCTGTATTGCGCCGCGCGCTATCCCGAGCAGGAAGTACGCCTGCGTGAATATCTCGAAGAACTGCGTGCGCTGGGCCTGAGCGAAGACGATTACCGCTGGATGGCGCCAAGCGAACTGGCCGCACAGTTGCGCCTGGCCAATGCCTACGGCGCGCTGTACAGCCCGCATTGCGCGACGATCCAGCCTGCCAAGCTGGTGCGGGGGTTGGCGCGTTGCGTCGAGGGCCTGGGTGTAGAGCTCTACGAGCGCAGCCCGGTGATCGACTGGCAGCCCGGTCTGGTGCGCACCGCTCAGGGACGCGTCAAAGCTGATTGGGTGGTGCCGGCCATCGAAGGTTACGCTGCCAGCTTGCCGCCGCTGGGCAATCACCAGTTGCCGGTGCAGAGCCTGATCGTCGCCACCGAACCGCTGCCAGCGGACATTTGGGCCGGAATCGGCCTTGAGCGAGGACAGGCGTTCAGCGAATTCAGTCGTCAGGTCACCTATGGCCAGCGCAGCCTCGATGATCGCCTGATCTTCGGTGCGCGCGGTGGTTATCGCTTTGGCGGACGCCTACGCAGTGACTTCAATCTCACCGAGGACGAGTTGGGCCTGCGCCGCTACCTGATGGGAGAGATCTTCCCGCAGTTGCGCAACGTGCGTTTCACCCATTCCTGGGGCGGCAATCTGGGCATGGCGCGGCGTTTCCAGCCACACATGCTGCGCGACACCCGCAACCGCATCGCGCTGTCTGGCGGTTATGGCGGTGAGGGTGTCGGTGCCACCAACCTCGGCGGGCGCACCCTGGCTGACCTGATTCTTGGCCGCGACAGCGAACTGCTGCGCCAGCCCTGGGTATCGACTGACAGCCCGATTTCCAGCCTGCAGCGCTGGGAGCCCGAACCCTGCCGCTGGCTTGGTTACAACGCCATCATCCGCAGTTTCGTCCATGAGGACGAGGTGCTCGCCAACCCGCGCAGCCCGGCCTGGCGTCGACGCCTGGCGCAAGCGGTCGCGGCGCGCATGGAAAGCCTGATGGGCTGAGCGAGTGCCAGCCGTCCTTTGATCTGGAGTTCACATGAACATCACCCATTTTCGTGACACCCCCAACGTCGCCCTGGACGCGTCCAACCCGGTCGCCGTGCCCCTGAGTAAGCCGGTGGCAGTTACCTCGACCACCAGCGTCGAGCGCAGTGACGGCGTAGAGACCGGTATCTGGGAATGCACGCCGGGGCGCTGGCGCCGGCAGATCGTCCAGCAGGAGTTCTGCCACTTCGTGGCGGGGCGTTGCACCTTCACCCCTGACGGCGGCGAGCCCATCGAGATTCGCGCCGGCGACGCGCTGATGATGCCGGCCAATACCCTCGGCATCTGGGACATACAAGAAACGGTGCGCAAGACCTATGTGCTGATCTTCTGAGTCAGCACCTTTTCAGTACTGCCTAGAACAACAACTCACGAGGTATCCCATGCTGAAGAAACTCCTGCCGTGCCTGATCCTGGCTGGCACCGCTCATGCCGCTGATAGCGTGCGCATCTACAACTGGACCGACTACATCGCCCCGGACACCCTCAAGCAGTTCGAAAAGAGCAGCGGCCTGGGCACCCATTACGATGTCTACGACAGCAACGAGACCCTGGACGCCAAGCTGATGGCCGGCCGTTCAGGCTACGACGTGGTCTTTCCCTCCAACCATTTCATGGCCCGGCAGATTCAGGGCGGTGCGTTGAAGAAGCTCGACCGCAGCAAGCTGCCGAACTGGAACAATCTCAACCCGGTGCTGATGAAGACGCTGGAAGTGAACGATCCGGGCAACGAGCACGGCTTCCCCTATCTGTGGGGCAGCACCGGTATCGGCTACAACGTCGACAAGGTGCGCGCAGTGCTGGGCGATGACGCGAAGATGGACAGCTGGGACGTACTGTTCGACCCAGCCAAGCTGGCCAAACTCAACGAGTGTGGCGTCGCGATCCTCGACAACGGCCCGGAAATGCTGCCAATCGCCCTGCATCACCTGGGCCTGCCACACCACAGCAAGAACCCCGAGGACTACAAGCGCGCCGAGGCGTTGCTGATGGAGATGCGCAAGAACGTGCGTTATTTCCATTCCTCCAAGTACGTCGGCGATCTGGCCAACGGAGAGATCTGCATGGCCGTGGGCTTCTCCGGCGACATCATGCAGGCCGGTGCGCGGGCTACGGAAGCGGGCAACGGCGTGAAGATCCAGTACGAGATTCCCAAGGAAGGTGCGCCGATCTGGTTCGACATGGTGGCCATGCCGGTCGATGCCAGCAACGAGGAGGGCGCTTACGCCTTCATGAACGACCTGCTGCAGCCCGAGGTGATGGCTGCCATCAGCAATCACGTGAAGTACGCCAACGGCAATGCCAAGGCCAGCGCTCTGGTCGACCCGGCGCTGAAGGCGGACCCGACCGTATATCCGCCGGAGTCGGTGATGGACAAGCTGTACACCCTGGAGGCCATGCCGCTGAAGATCGACCGGGTGCGCACGCGCATCTGGAGCAAGGTCAAGAGCGGCGTCTGAGCGTCTACTCGATGAAAAAAGCCCCGGCATGCCGGGGCTTTTCCTGTGCGTCATTCAATCGCTCATGGTTCAGACCTTGAAGCGACCAAGCAGGCGATCCTGCTGCCCAACCTGATCCACCATCGAGGCGCACTGGCGCACCTGCTGCTCGGCGCCGCCGGCCAGTTCGTGGCTGATATCACGAATGTTGGTGGTGTTGCGGTTGATCTCCTCGGTGGTGGCGCTCTGTTCTTCGGCCGCCGTGGCGATCTGCAGGTTCATGTCGTTGATGCGGGTGATCGCCTCACGGATACGGCCGAGCATATCGTTGGCCGCGCCAGCGTCCTCAGCGGTCTTGCTGGCCGTGTCGCGGCTCTGTTGCATGCGGCTTTCGGCCTGGCGTACACCGCCTTGCAGCTGATCGATCATCTGGCGGATTTCCTGGGTGGCTTGCTGGGTGCGCGAAGCCAGCGAGCGCACCTCGTCGGCCACCACGGCAAAGCCACGGCCTGACTCTCCGGCGCGCGCTGCTTCGATAGCGGCGTTCAGTGCCAGCAGATTGGTCTGTTCGGCGATGCTGGTGATCACCTGCAGGATCGACTCGATGTTGTGGCTGAGCTTGGCCAGTTCGTTGATCGCGTGGCTGGTTTCGTCCATCTCGTTGGCCAGATGGCGAATCGCCGAACTCGATTGCGAGACCACGCGCACGCCATTCTCGGTTTCTTCGTTGGCGGCAACGGCAGCCTGGGCTGCAGCCTGAGCGTTACGCGCCACCTCTTCGGCAGTGGAGGCCATTTCCTGCATGGCGGTGGCCAGCTGATCCAGTTCCTGCAGCTGTTCCTGCAGGCGGCGGGCGGCCTGCTCCGACTCGTTTGAAGTCAGGGCCGTACTTTCGCGGACCTGGTGCGAGCTGCCCATGACGTCGCCAATCAAGGTCTGCAGGGTCTGCAGGAAGCGGTTGAACTCTTGCGACAGCTCGCCGATCTCGTCATTGCTGGTGATCGCCAGGCGGCGCGTCAGGTCACCTTCGCCGCTGTTGATCTCACGCAACGAGGTACTGAGCAGGCTCAGCGGCTTGAGCAGGCTGTTCATCAACAGGCCCAGCACCACCAGGCTGATGGCGACGCCGACCACGGTGCCGACCACGGCCAGCCAGGTCAGGCGGTTGGCTTCGGCCATCACCACGCTCTCGTCCAGCACCACGCCGATATACCAGTCCATGCCGCGCAGGTTGGGTAGCGGGGTGAAGGAGACCAGCAGATTCTTGCCACCGGCTTCGACTTCGCGCAGTTCCTTGCCCAGCGCCGGACTCTGGCCGTCGAACAGGTCGCTGTAGGACTTGCCGTTGTACTCGGCATTGGGGTGGGAAATGATATTGCCCGAGCGACTGAGCAGGAAGGCGTAGCCGGCACCGTTGAAGTCCAGGGTGTTGACTGCATCGGCGACCGATTGCAGGCGGATATCGCCACCGAACACGCCGAGGAACCGGCCGGCGTCGCTGATCCGGGCCACGGCGGAAATGAGGATTTCATTGGTGGTGGAGTCGACGTAGGGTTCGGTCAGCACTGCCTGGTTGCCAGCCTTGCCGGTCGCGTACCAGGGGCGCTTGCGTCCGTCCCAGTCAGCGCTGGGTTTCCAGTCGTCGCTGTTCTTGATTGGCTTGCCGTCCGCTTCCAGCGCGCCGAAGACCAGAATGAACTCGTTCTTGAGCAGTGGCGCATCGAATACGCGCTGGTTTTCCTGCGGGCTGTAGCTGCTGTCGATGGTTTGCGACATCAGGTCAATCAGACGCAGTTTGGCGTTGAGCCAGTTCTCGATCTGCCTGGCCAGGGCATTACTCGATTCGGCAATGCTCGATTCGACCTGGCTGCGCAGGGTGTCGCGAACCTGGCTGACCTGGGAGAGCGACAGCAGGCTGGTGGTGAGGAACAGCACGGTAGCGGCGGCGATACCGACCTTGTGGGCGATTTTCATGAATGGGCTCCTGGGCGCCAAAACGACGGGGCTGCATCCATGCAATGCGGTTCTTTGCAAACCTAGTACAGTGCTGGCGTTTTGCCTGCTTGACGTGTGGTCTCTCTGTATGCGCTTGTATCGGCTCTCAGGTGCCGTTCTTGAGCCTCAGCCGCGCTTTCTGTGCAAGCGACTGGTATTGACCACATCCACTGCGCGGGCGCGCAGTTGGCCGCAACCGCCGTCGACATCCTGGCCGGCCGAGTTGCGCACCTTGGTCAGAACGCCACGGCTGTGCAGATAACGCACCATCTCGACGATGCGCTCGCCGTCGGGACGCTGGTAGTCGTCGGCTTCCAGGCTGTTGTAGGGGATCAGGTTGAGCACGGCGAACTTGCCCTTGAACAGACGCAGGATGTTGTCCATTTCTTCCTGGCTGTCGTTGATGCCCTTGAGCAGGGTCCACTGGTACTGGATCGGGTAGTCGATGGTGCGCGCGTAGGCTTCGCCCAGTTCCACCAGCTCTTCGGGATCGATGCGCGGCGCCTTGGGCAGCAGGCGCTGGCGCAGTTCGGCGTCAGTGGTATGCAATGACAGCGCCAGGGCAGGGCGCACGCGTTGCTTGGGCAGGCGCTCGAACACTCGCGGGTCACCAACGGTGGAGAACACCAGATTGCGCTGACCAATGCCGCCCTCGGTGCCGAGCAGGTCGATGGCTTCCAGCACGTTGTCGAGGTTGTGCGCCGGCTCGCCCATGCCCATGAACACCACTTTCTTCACCGGACGAAAGCGCCTGCCCAGGGCGACCTGGGCGACCATTTCGGCGCTGCTGAGCTGGCGCAGCAGGCCGCTCTTGCCGGTCATGCAGAACACGCAGGCCACGGCACAGCCCACCTGGCTGGAGATGCACAGGCCATCGCGCGGCAGCAGTACGCTTTCCACCATCTGTTTGTCGGCCAACTCCACCAGCAGGCGTGCCGAGCCATCGGCGCCAGGGTGCTCGGAGCGCAGCCGGGCCAGTGCGTCGAGTTCGCTGGCGATGGCTGGCAGTCCTTCACGTACCGTCAGTGGCAGAAAGTTCTCGGTCTTCTGGTGCTTGGTACCGGTATCCAGGGCCTTGCCTTGCAGCCAGGCACGGGTAATGCGCCCGATATGCTGGGGTTTGGCGCCAAGGTCGGCGAGGCGTTGGTTGAGTTCGGTGAGCTGCATGGGGCGCGAATGCTATCACTTGGCCGTGGGAGCGACCACGTCGAAGCGCAGAACGCCGATCATCTGCCCGGCTTCAGTGACGACCCGCACCTGCCAGCGGCCTTCGGGCGAGGCCGGAAAGTTGAGTTTGTGCGTCCAGGCGCGATAGCCCTCCTTGCGCCCGCCGTTGATGTCCAGCGCAATGCGGTCGACTTCCTGGCCGTTGTGTTGCCAGACGTGGTAGATGCGCTCGTTCAGGCCGCGTGGCGCGTTGATCGAGGTGTAGGCGTAGAGTCCGTCGACGCGTAGTCGTTCCGGGCTGATCTGTTGCAGGCTTTCGCCAGGCGTGCGTTGCGCGCCATCGAAGTGATCGCTGATCGCCACCTCGGTCAGCCACAGTGTCGCCGGGGGCACCCAGCCCCGCGCCATCCAGCCAGCGCTGGCCATCGCCAGAGGCAGAGCGGCCAACAGCACAATGCGTCGCCAGCCAGCGAAGCCGATCAGACCGGGCAGGCTCGGTAGCGCCAGCACCGTGGCGACCAGCAGGGCGATGCGGTAGCTCTGTGGGGTGCTGAGGTGAAAGATGATCGGCAGCGCGGTGAGCATCACCGCGAACAGCGCCAGGCTGTGAAAGATCAACAGCAGCCAGCGGCGCGGCGCCAGCCAGCGGTAGTAGATCGGGTCGGTGATCGAGGCCAGTGCGGCGATCGCCAGCAGGCCGCTGAACAGCAACTGCCCGCTGTTCCAGGTGGTGGTGATGAAGAAGAACGGCAAAACGAAGAACAGGCTTTCCTGGTGGATCATCTGCGTGCCGTAGCGTAGCAGTGGCAGCGGCAGTTCGAAGCCGAAGCGCCGGGCAATGCGTTCGCGCAGCAGGTTCTCCAGAATCAACCAGACCCAACTGACCAGCAGTACCACGCCCAACACCTTGGCCAGATGCGCCTGGCGGTCGACCAGGAGAAAACTGGCCACGCCCGAGCAGAAGCCGAACAGGGCCACCAGGCCTGGGTAACGGCGCAGCAGGGCGATCAACGTAGGGATGCGGTCGAGCACGACTTTCATGGCAGCAGCAAATGGCAGTGTTGGGCGCGCATCCTAGGTAGCGCGAGCCTTTGCTGCAAGCGAGTCGTCAGCTGTGCTGGCGGTGCCGGGCCGCTTGCGGCAATATTGCGCCCCCGTTTCACCACCGAGTCCGAAAACGATGAAATTCATCCATCAACGCGAGCATCTGGAAGAGGGCGATCTGGTGGTCATCCAATGTTCGCAGCCCTGCAACATCCGCCTGATGAACGATGCCAACTTTCGCGCCTTCAGGAACCGTGGCCGTCACAGTTATCACGGCGGTGCCTTCATCAAGTTCCCGGCGAAGATCCGTGTGCCCTCCAGTGGTTTCTGGAACATCACGCTGGATACCGTGAGCCGTAAAGCGGTGAGCGTGACGCGCAAGCCGCAGCTCGAATACAGCATCACCTTCAAGCGCCAGCGGCGCGAAGGTATTTAACAAGCGTCGCTGCCGAACAAGGCGCCATACAGCGCCTCGATCGATTCCCGTCTTTTGACGCGCGAGCGCGTCACGACGCGGAGGTTGACGCGTTCGGCCTTGTGATCCTGGGCATTGCCTTTGCTGTGTCTGGCGACTTTGCAGATCGTCAGATCTGGCAGTGGTTCTCCGGGGGCGCCGCCTGCCTGAGCCAGTACAGCTCAAGCAGCTCGCCGATGAACAAGTGCTCGATCAGCTTTTCGCGGCAGACGGATTGGCGCGTATCCAGCGTCACCGGCGTGTCAGTCGTCATAACCCAGGTTGGGCATCAGCCAGCGTTCGCTGACGGCGATGTCCTGCGCCTTGCGCTTGCTGTACTGCTCGATCTGATCCTTGTCGACCTTGCCCACGGCGAAGTACTGCGCCTCGGGGTGGGCGAAGTACCAACCGGACACCGCCGCCGCCGGGAACATTGCATAGTGCTCGGTGAGGAACACGCCGCTCTTGCCGGCCTTGTGGTAGTCGGCCTCGGGGTCGAGCAGCTTGAACAGCGTGGCCTTCTCGGTGTGATCCGGGCAGGCCGGATAGCCGGGGGCAGGGCGGATGCCCTTGTACTGCTCGCGGATCAGCGCGTCGTTGTCCAGTTGCTCGTCCCTGGCGTAACCCCAGTACTCCTTGCGCACGCGCTCGTGCAGCCATTCGGCACAGGCTTCGGCAAGGCGGTCGGCAAGGGCCTTGACCATGATCGCGTTGTAATCGTCGCCCTTGGCCTCGTAAGCCTTGGCCACTTCCTCGGCGCCGATGCCGGCAGTGGTGATGAAACCGCCGACGTAGTCGGTCACACCGCTGTCCTTGGGTGCGACGAAGTCGGCCAGCGACAGGTTCGGCTTGCCATCGGGCTTGATGGTCTGCTGGCGCAGGTGGTGCAGGGTGGCCAACTGCTCGCCATCCTTTCCATATACTTCGATATCGTCGTCACGCACCTGATTGGCCGGCCAGAAACCCAGCACCGCGCGCGCCTTGATCAGCTTCTCGTCGATGAGCTTTTTCAGCAGTTGCCGGGCATCGGCAAACAAGGCAGTGGCCGCTTCGCCGACGACTTCATCGGTGAGAATGCGCGGGTATTTGCCGGCCAGGTCCCAGGAGATGAAGAAAGGCGTCCAGTCGATGTACTCGGCCAGTACGTTGAGGTCGATGTCATCCAGCACCTTGACGCCGGTGAAGCTTGGCTTCGGTGCGGTGTAGCTCGGCCAGTCGAACTTCGGCTTGTTGGCGATGGCACTGTCGTAACTCAGACGTTCGGTTCGCGAGGCGCGAGCGGAGGTACGCTCACGCACCACCACGTACTCGTCGCGGGTACGCTGCACGAAGTCAGGTTTGAGTTCCTTGGACAGTAGCTGGGTGGCAACGCCAACCGCGCGCGAAGCGTCGGTGACGTAGATCACTGCATCATTCTTGTATTGCGGCTCGATCTTCACCGCCGTGTGCGCCTTGGAAGTGGTGGCGCCGCCGATCATCAGCGGCAGGGTGAAGCCCTGGCGCTGCATTTCCTTGGCGACGTGGACCATCTCGTCCAACGACGGGGTGATCAGGCCGGACAGGCCGATGATGTCGCATTTTTCGGCGATGGCGGTCTGCAGGATCTTCTCCGCCGGCACCATCACGCCCAGATCGACGATGTCGTAGCCGTTGCAGCCCAGCACCACGCCGACGATGTTCTTGCCGATGTCGTGCACGTCGCCCTTGACGGTCGCCATGAGGATCTTGCCCTTGGCTTCCGGCTTGTCGCCTTTCTCCGCTTCGATGAAGGGAATCAGGTGCGCCACGGCCTGCTTCATCACCCGGGCGGACTTGACCACCTGGGGCAGGAACATCTTGCCCGAGCCGAACAGGTCGCCAACGATGTTCATTCCGCTCATCAACGGGCCTTCGATGACTTCGATGGGACGCGCGCACTGCTGGCGGCACTCCTCGGTGTCTTCGACGATGAAGGCAGTGATGCCCTTGACCAGCGCGTGTTCCAGGCGCTTGACGACCGAAAGCGAACGCCACTCTTCGTTTTCGACTTCCTTGGCGGCGCCGTCACCCTTGTATTGATCGGCGATGGCCAGCAAGGCGTCGGTGCCACCGGGTGTGCGGTTGAGCACCACATCCTCGACCTTGTCGCGCAGCTCCTTGGGAATCTCGTCGTAGATTTCCAGTTGGCCGGCGTTGACGATGCCCATGGTCAGGCCGTTCTGGATCGCGTAGTAGAGGAACACCGAGTGGATCGCCTCTCGCACCGGGTTGTTGCCGCGGAACGAGAAGGACACGTTGGAGACACCGCCCGAGCTGAGTGCATAGGGCAGGTTGTCGCGAATGAAGGCGCAGGCTTCAATGAAGTCGACCGCGTAGTTGTTGTGCTCCTCGATACCGGTGGCGACGGCGAAGATGTTCGGGTCGAAGATGATGTCTTCCGGCGGAAAACCCACTTCATTGACCAGGATATCGTAGCTGCGCTGGCAGATTTCCTTCTTGCGTGCAGCGGTGTCGGCTTGTCCGACTTCGTCGAAGGCCATTACCACCACAGCGGCGCCATAGCGCTTGCACAGCTTGGCGTGGTGCTTGAACTGCTCGACGCCTTCCTTCATGGAGATGGAGTTGACGATGCCCTTGCCCTGGATGCATTTCAGGCCGGCTTCGATCACCTCCCACTTGGAGGAGTCGATCATGATCGGCACACGAGAGATGTCCGGCTCGCCGGCAATCAGGTTAAGGAACCTGACCATGGCGGCTTTCGAGTCGAGCATGCCCTCGTCCATGTTGATGTCGATCACCTGGGCGCCGGCTTCCACCTGCTGCAGGGCGACTTCCAGCGCCTCGGTGTAATTCTCCTCGCGGATCAGGCGGGCGAATTTGGCCGAGCCAGTGATGTTGGTGCGCTCGCCGACGTTCACGAACAGCGAGTTGCGGTCGATGGTGAAGGGCTCGAGGCCGGACAGGCGGCAGGCCTTGGGAATGTCCGGGATCACGCGCGGCGGGTACTTGGCCACGGCCTCGGCGATGGCCTGGATATGTCCCGGCGTAGTGCCGCAGCAACCGCCGATGATGTTCAGAAAACCGCTGGCGGCGAACTCTTCGACCACCGCAGCCATCTCGGCGGGCGATTCGTCGTATTCGCCGAAGGCGTTCGGCAGGCCGGCGTTGGGGTGCGCGGAAACGTGGGTGTCGGCCTTGTTCGACAGCTCTTCCAGGTAGGGGCGCAGGTCCTTGGCGCCAAGGGCGCAGTTCAGGCCAACGGAGATTGGGTTGGCGTGCCGCACCGAGTTCCAGAATGCCTCGGTGGTCTGGCCGGACAGCGTACGGCCGGAGGCATCGGTGATGGTGCCGGAAATCATGATCGGCAGCTCGACGCCGTCTTCGTCGAAGACCTGCTGCACCGCGAAGATCGCAGCCTTGGCGTTGAGGGTGTCGAAGATGGTCTCGATCAGGATCAGGTCGGCGCCGCCGGCGATAAGGCCGCGAGTGGCCTCGGTGTAGTTCTCTACCAGTTCGTCGAAGGTAACGTTGCGGTAGCCGGGGTCGTTGACGTCCGGGGAGATCGAGCAGGTGCGGCTGGTTGGGCCCAGCACACCTGCAACGAAGCGAGGGCGATCCGGGGTTTCCAACGTCTTGGCATCGGCCACTTCACGGGCTACGCGGGCACCAGCCAGGTTCAGCTCGTAGGCCAGCGCTTCCATGCCGTAGTCGGCCTGGGACACCTGGGTGGCGTTGAAAGTGTTGGTTTCCAAGATGTCGGCGCCGGCATCCAGATAGGCCTTCTCGATGGCAGCGATGATCTGCGGCTGGCTGAGCAGCAGCAGGTCGTTGTTGCCTTTTACATCGCTCGGCCAGTCGGCGAAGCGCTCGCCACGGTAGTCTGCCTCTTCCAGCTTGTAGCTCTGGATCATGGTGCCCATGCCGCCATCGAGGATCAGGATGCGCTCCTTCAGGGCTTGCTGGAGGGCTTGGAGGCGGGCGCTGCGATCGGACATGAGTACTACCTGAGCAAAGCGAAAACAGAGGGGCGCGATGATAGCAAAGCTGCAGGGTTCTGGAGCGTGTCTGGGCTTTCCATGAATTTCATTCATGTTGCTAGGAGCGGCGTCTCGTTAGAATTGCCAGCATCGCAATCAAGGACGTGGTCATGCTCAAGCCCGCTGCTCTGTTTCTTCTTTCTTTCGCAGCCGGCCTGGCCCGAGCGGAAGCGATTTCCTATATCGACGACGTCCAACCGATCCTTACCCACAAATGTGTGGCCTGCCATACCTGCTATGACGCGCCGTGTCAGCTCAATCTGGGCAGTGGCGAAGGCATCGCGCGCGGCGCCAGCAAGCAGCCGGTGTACGACGGCACACGCAGCCAGGCGCAAGCGACCACTCGGCTTTATCTGGATGCACAGGGCGAGGCCGCCTGGCGCCAGCGCGACTTTCATTCGGTGCTCGATGGCGAGAACGGCCAGGCTGCGCTGATCAAGCGCATGTTGGAGCTGGGTCGCAGTCAGCCATTGGAGCCCAATGCCAGGCTCCCGGACAATCTCGATATTGCCATCACCCGCAGCAACAGCTGTTCATTGCCGGGTGAGTTCGCCGCCTACGCACAGAAGAATCCCCATGGCGGTATGCCGTTCGCCGTGACGGGTCTGAACGATGACGAGTACACCACCCTGGAGCAGTGGCTGGCGCAGGGCGCGCCGGTCGCCGAGCTGGCGCTCACACCAAGCGCGGTCGAGTTGCGCCAGGTGGAGCAGTGGGAAAGCTTCATGAATGCGCCCGGTGCGCGGCAGGATCTGGTGTCGCGCTGGCTGTACGAGCATTTGTTCCTCGCGCATCTGCACTTCGAGGGCGGTGAGTCCGGGCACTTCTTCCAGATGGTCCGTTCGCGCACCCCCAGCGGCAAACCCATCGATCCGATCGCCACGCGCCGCCCCAACGACGATCCGGGCACTGAGTTCTACTACCGGCTGTGGCCGATCCAAGGCGTGATCGTGCACAAGACGCACATCACCTATCCTTTGGGTGACGCCAAGCTGGCGCGGGTCAAGGAGCTGTTCTTCGGCGAAGATTGGGCGCTGGACGCTGTACCGGGTTACGGCGCACAACGTCGCGCCAACCCCTTCGAAACCTTCGCCGCGATTCCGGCGCGAGCGCGTTACCAGTTCATGCTGGATAACGCCGAATACTTCGTGCGCACCTTCATCCGTGGTCCGGTGTGCCGCGGGCAGATCGCCACTGACGTGATTCGCGACAACTTCTGGGCCGTGTTCCAGGCGCCGGAGCACGATCTCTACATCACCGATGCCAATTACCAGCGCGAGGCCACGCCGCTGTTGGCCATGCCCGGCCAGTTCGACGATATCGGCGATCTGCTGGGCCTGTGGCGCAACTATCGCGACAAGCGCAACGATTACGAGAACCTACGCAAGGACGCTTACGCCGACGCCCCTCCTGCAGACTGGGCGCATATCTGGAGCGGCAACGACAACGCGCTGCTGTCGATCTTCCGTCAGCACGACAGTGCCTCGGTGCGCAAAGGCCTGCTCGGCGAGATTCCGCAGACCCTCTGGTGGATGGATTACCCGCTGCTGGAGCGCACCTACTACCAACTGGTGGTCAACTTCGACGTATTCGGCAACGTCTCGCACCAGGCGCAGACGCGGTTGTATTTCGATCTGATCCGCAATGGTGCCGAGGTGAACTTCCTGCGCCTGCTGCCAGCGCGTTCTCGTGAGGCTTACCTGGATGACTGGTATCAGAACAGCGGCAAGTTGAAGATGCTGCTGGACTACACCTCGGTCGATCATCGTTCACCGAGCGCCATTGGCCTGACCGGTGACGATCCGAAGAAGCAGTTCGCCGAACAGCTGCTGCAGCGCTACGGCAAACTCAACGCGCGTCCTGACCCGATCAACCGCTGCACGGGCGCGCAGTGTTATCGCGACGGTTTGCCCAGGGAGCTGCAAGATGTCGAGCAGACGTTGGCGCGCCTGGCCAGTCGTCCGGCGGGCGGCTTGCGGGTGATCGATCAACTGCCAGAAGCGACGATGCTGCGGGTGGAGCTGAGCGATGGTTCGCGTGAGATCTACAGCCTGCTGCGCAACCGCGCACACAGCAACGTGGCGTTCATGCTGGGAGAGGAGCTGCGCTATCAGCCGCGCCTGGACACCCTGACCATCTACCCGGAAGTGCTGAGCAGTTATCCGAATTTCCTGTTCACGGTCAAAGCGGGCGAGGTGGATGCCTTTGTCAAGCAGATGGAGGGCGTCAGCGACGCAAAATCCTTCGAGCGTCTCGTCGAGCGCTGGGGCGTACGGCGTAGTCATCCCGAGTTTTGGCGCTATTTCCATGATATCGCCGAGCATATTCGCGAAACCCAACCGTTGGAGGCGGGCGTGCTGGACATGAACCGCTACCAGAACCTCTGAGCGCATCACCGGAGCGCATGTGAAGTGCGCTCCGGATTGCTTGTCACATGGCGGCTATGGCTGCGATCAATTCCTACTAATTTAGTTGGGCTTTAACCGGGCGGCGCTCTGGCGTACACTGCGCCCATGTTCGCGAGGAGTTGCCATGAGCGCCATCATCATTACCCAAGCTGCCGAAGATTACCTGGCCGAGCTGCTGAGCAAGCAGGACACGCCGGGTATCGGCATCCGAGTTTTCATCACCCAGCCAGGTACGCCTTACGCGGAAACCTGCATTGCCTACTGCAAGCCGGGTGAGCAGAAGCCTGAAGACAACGCCGTCGGCCTGGCCAGTTTCACCGCCTGGATCGATGGTGTCAGCGAGCCTTTCCTGGAAGACGCAGTCGTCGACTACGCCACCGATCGTATGGGCGGCCAACTGACCATCAAGGCGCCGAACGCCAAGGTGCCGATGGTCAACGAAGACAGCCCGCTCAACGAACGAATCAACTACTACCTGCAGACCGAGATCAACCCTGGCCTGGCCAGCCACGGCGGCCAGGTGACGCTGATCGACGTGGTCGAGGAGGGCATCGCCGTCCTGCAGTTCGGAGGCGGTTGCCAAGGTTGTGGTCAGGCCGACTACACCCTCAAGGAAGGCATCGAGAAAACCCTGCTCGAGCGCATTCCGGAGCTCAAGGGTGTGCGTGACGTGACCGACCACAGCAATCGCGAGAACGCTTACTACTGATAAGCCCATGCACATGAAAAAGGGGCGACCAAGGTCGCCCCTTTTTTATTTCAGGCTTTGAGCACACGTTTGCTGGAGGCTGGGAAACGCTCGAGCTTTTCAGCAGGGCGAATCGGGCGCTTTACCAGTTCACCGCCGCAGTTCGGGCAGCGTAGCGCCAGCACGGATTCTGCACAGGAGCGGCAGAAGGTGCACTCGAAGGAGCAGATCAAGGCGTCAACACTGGCTGCAGGCAGATCGCAGTCGCAGTTCTCGCAATTGGGGCGCAGTTCAAGCATGGCGCTAAGCTCGGCACAGTGGGTCGTTGCAGCAGTCTGCAACCGCCGGAGATTAAGCGCAACGGGGCAAATCTGAGGGCGCACAAGGCGCCCCGAAAAGGACTTACTCCGGCATGCTCCACGGCGCGAGATCGAAGCCCTGACGGCTCAACTCATCGCGCGAGCGCTGCAGCGCGTCTTCCAGCTGTTGCGGGTCACTGTAGGTAGCGCTGGAAAGCTGGGTGCGGCCAAGCAGGCGAGTGTTGGTGCGGTCGATGACGCTGATGCTGACGACGCCGGTGCCGTCCTGCGGAGCCCAGGCCACGCACTGGAACGGGCGGAAGGCGCGATCGGCAATCAGCAGGGCTTCGTTGAAACGCAGCGGTGTGTTCATGGGGTCGGTTTCTCCGAGTTGATCCCAACAATCAATGGCGGCCAACAGGTTATTGATGTTGGCCTTTCAATGTTATTGATGAACTCAGTCGACCCATAAGTCACACATACCTGAAAAAAGTTTTATTACCGGCGTAGTGTGCCTTGATAAAAACTTCTGGCGTCTCGCCGGCTACAACTTTCTACTGCGAAAGTTCCGCCTCTGTTTCTTGCGTAAGTGGCTGCGGCGCAGCGCTGGCAGGGGCTGAGGCGTTGCGCTGATGACGATAGGCGCTTACCGCCTCATATACCGTTTTGCGCAAACGGTTTATGCCACCGATAGGACGGTGTTCGGGAAGTGCATGCCAGGGGTTGAAGGACAAATTGTCGCAGAACAGGTTTTGTTCGCGGCTATCGAAGTCCTGAGGGTGTACGGTAATACGCGCAACGCTCTCGAAGGGCGATATCTTTTCACTCCATTCGACTGTCGGATCTTCGATGGGCATGTAGTACTGCGCGTTCTGTTTTTGCACCTGAAGTTCAAAACAGGCCGGTGCGCGGTCCAGTGACAACTGCTGGTAGAGCGCATTGCGCAGGAAGTTGGGCAAGTCAGTGTTTTGTTCCGGCAGCGCGTAGGGGGGGCAATTCTGCGGGGCCGGCACCACGCGATACTTGATGTTCAACTCACCGAGCTTGAACGGCGCGATGGAGTTGTAGGTAGTAGCCACCGGGCTCTCTGGTGCAGGAGCGAGGGTCTTCAGGGCGATGATCAGGTGGCGTGCTTCCCAGGTGCGTGGGTCCCAGCTGGGGAAGAACGCCAGGGCCTTCTTGCCATCGGCCTGGGCGGCGAAGTTGGTGCGGTATTCAGCCACGTCGCGAACGAAGAAGGCCGGATGGTTGAACATCACGAAATCCTGTTCGCCTGCATGCGCCGGGCTCTTCATGAGTTTCTCGCCAGGCACATCGAGCAATTTGATTGCCATGCCGCGCGCATCGCGGGCACGGTCGAACTGCGGGTAGGCATTGCCGTTGGAGAGGCGCATCCAGGCCTGCCAGGTGTGCCCCGGTTCACTGAACACACCCTGGCGCAGTGACTCATCCAGTGTATCGAGCACTTGCACCTCGGCTTTGACACAGCCGTGGGCCTTGGCATGGGCATCGCGCAGCACGCGGGTGTTGTCGCGGTGCTGCTCGACGATGCGTACAGCATCTTCGATGATCAGTCTGCTCAATACCGCTTCTTCCGGCGCGATCTGCTCTTGCGTGGAGACCGGGCCGGAGAATTTCCAGGCGTAATAGGCTTCGCCCAATCCCCAGCCAACCAGGCCGACCAGGGCGACGGTGAGCAGCAGTTTGCCGAGCAGACGGCCGAGCCAGAGCCAGAAGCGTTTCAACATCGTTGCAATCCTTGTTCTCGAACCTGTTGGTTGAAATCAGCCTTCGCAGCTCGGACCGGGCGTCCAGGCTTGTACCGGCACGTCACTGAGCCGGGTTTCCAGGTCAGCGTTACCGAGCACCTTGAGGTATTCGATCAGCGCCAGGCGCTCGTCCGGCGACAAGGCGCGCCCGATGACACCCTCTTGGCGGCAGCCATCGCGGAACTCATGGCCACCATTGCCGTTGCCGGTAACGCGGGTATCGAGCAGGAAACCGCCTGGGAACTTGTCGCTGCGATAGCCCACGCGTACCGGGTCGAATTCGAAGTCGCCGACCCAGAACTGAGCCTGCCGCTCGTATACGGGAGAGAGCAGTTCGAACAGGTTGGGTACCGAGCCGTTGTGCAGGAAGGGCGGGGTCGCCCAGATGCCGTCGAGTGGACGGGCCTTGTAGCCGCGCTTTTCCTGTACGCCGATGGGCAGGCCATAGCCATCCATTTCCTTGCGCTGTTGTGGTCCGATACCGGCGTCCTGATAGGCGCGGTTTTCCACGTAGGCGGTGATATAGGCCAGACCCTTGGCGCTGGAAATGCTCTTGAAATCGACATCATCCAGGCTGGAACCGAACAGTTTCACATCCAGGCGCGATAGTTCAGCCTTGGTCCAGCCCAGACGGCTGATGTCGAAACGATGGTCAGCGATGTTGTCGGCGGTAGTTGGATCGGTGCCGACGATGCTGATCGGTACGACACGCATCTTCCACTCAGGGTCGCGCGACGGGGCCAGGCGTTGGTCGCGCGGCTTGGGATCGGGGGCATGGCAATAGGCGCAATTCTCGGTGTAGAGCGCTTTGCCACGACTGGCCAGCGGCAGATCCACCTTGCCGAATACAGCCTCTGGCCACTTGGGTGGCTGCAGCCGTTTCAAGGTTTCCTCCAGGGTGTAGAGGTCATGCAGGCGCACGCTGGAGGCGTAGCGATCAGCCTCGGCGACGCCTTTGCCATGTTCGTCGAGCAGATGCAGGCTGGCGCCGACGCCAAGGGCTTCGCCAACGTTGCGCGCCATCGGCTGCATGGCCGAGCCATTCCATTGCACCCAGTCGAATTTCCAGATATCCCAGAGTTGCGGGTAGCTGACCGGGGCATTGGCAACGCGGTAGTTGGCGTCATCCAGCACATCACCGAACACGGTATTGGCGATACGACCGAATGCATCGGTACGGCCAAAACCTTCTTCGGTCGGATACAGGCCGCGGTGCCAGTCGTTGAGGGCGGTCGCCAGTAGCCTGTCGAGCACTTGCTTGAAATCCTCGCGCAGTTGATCACGGCCCTGTGGGTACTGATCACCCAGGACTTCCTGGGCAAACCGACGGAATTTCAGCGGGTTGTAATAGGTGAAGGCCATGCTCATACCCAGCGCCTGGCCAAAACCGCCGCCACGCAGGGTCGGTACAGTGGAGGCCAGCGAGTGCAGGGCTGCACCACCGTCGATACGTACGGCCTGGCCTTTGTAGCGCAACTCGCCGGTATGGCAGGCGGCGCAGCTGATATCGAGGAAGTGCTCGCCGCTTTCGCTGTCCTGGTGACGGGTAAAGCCGACCGGCAGATTGCCGGGATTCAGATCGCTTGGCCGCTGCCCGGGATCGGTGAGAAAACCGAAGCGGGCCAGATAATCGAGGCGGGCGAATTTCTCGGTGCCGAACGGCATTTCCAGCGCGCTGAACCAGTCATAACGCAGGCCTTTAACCGTGGTGCCCTGTGGCGTGTAGTAATAGGTCTGGCGCTGCTCCTCGCTCCACTGGTCCAGATAGTGCAGCTCACTGGGCTGCTGATAGGTCGGGAGGTTGGGGTTGGCCACGTAATACAGCGCAACCGCCAGGCCGATCAGTGCCAACAAAATGACGAGTTTCAGGGTGCGGCGCAGCAGACGCATCAGAGACTTCCTTGTAGCGTTCTTATTAATCAGCCTGTTATGCCAATACTGCAGGCTATTGGCAAGGTGCCATCGCCGTGATCATGAAAACTCTTCAATAACCAGCAGGAACAACGCATATAGAGAAATGATCCATGAAGCGTCAAAGTTCTTGCTAACTTTACGTTTGCGAGCGCCAAATTGTTGTTTTTATTGGAATTACAAAATAATGGCGCCAAGGATGGAGTATGTTGGAGGCTGTTTCCGTCGCATCCCGGCAATTACTCGTGCTCGATCCTTTCGAGGCATGCGCAGTGCTGTTTCAGCCGTTGCAGGCCGCTGGCTGGACCGTGCAGCGCTGCACGCCAGAAACGCTCAACGGCCATGCAGGCGATGCACTCCTGCTTCACCTCGATCAGCAACCTGGTCATGCGCTGCTCAAGCAACTGCAACTGACAAAGCTTGGCTGCATCGTGCTGGCGGATGCCGAGCGATTGATGCAGGTCGGCAGTGATGAGCTGGTCGGTGAATGGTGTTTCGCCGCGCTGACATTGCCAGTGGAAATGCCCCGGTTACTGGAAACCTTGCAACAGGCGCAGGCAGCCACTCGCTTGCGCAGATTAAAAAATGACGGACGACATGCGCCGCAGTTTTTGGGCAATTGCGCTGCAGCGCGCAGTCTGCGTCGGCAGCTGGATCGCCTGAGTCATACCGATGGACCGCTGCTTGTCAGCGGGGAGCGCGGCAGCGGCAAGCATCTTCTGGCACGCTTGCTCCACCAGCGTTCATCTTTTTCAGCCCAGGCCATGCGCGTTATCGACTGCGCCGAACCTCTCGACGGCGCTGCTCTCGCCGCATCGAGCATCACCAGCGTGCTACTCGAAAACGCCTCTCGGCTTTCTGAAATGGACCAGCAAAGGTTGTTGGACTACCTGCAGCGCAATCCTCAAGCGCATCTGTTGACCCTGGACCGAGGCGAGTTGGTGCAGGCCCTGCATCAGGGATGTTTCAGACGGGATCTGTTTCATCAATTGGCAGCGCAACAGCTGCAAACGCCGAATCTGCGCGAGCATCCTGGTGATCTGTCGCTGCTGGCCGAGCATTTCGCCAAACAGCACGGGGCAATGATCGGGCGGCATCATCGGCGTTTCAGCGAAGAAGCGATAGACGCCATGATCAGCCATCCCTGGCCAGGCAATGTTCGCGAGCTGCGCAATCGCGTGGTCCGCGCGCTGGTGCGGGCTCAAGGACGACAGATTCTCGCAGCCGACCTTGGCTTGCGCCCGGCACAGGCCAGCATCGACGCCCCGGTGACGCTGGAGGACTACATACTGCGCGCCGAACGGCAGGCGCTGAACGACGTCCTGGGTCGCTACACCAACAACATGAGCCAGGCGGCGCGGACGCTCGGGGTGTCGCGACCAACCTTCTATCGCTTGCTGCACAAGCATCGCCTGCGCTGAGGCTCAAGGCTGTAACGCTCGAGAAACACTGCTAAGGTGCTCGGCACACCTATCGCCAAGGAGATCGTCATGCACCCGTTCGACGCCGAGAAGCCGCCGCAACTGGCCGTGTTGCTGGGTTATGCCGGGCTGGTGCCATTCGTTGGCGGTGCGCTGGGCATCTGGGTGATTCCCATCGGCTGGCGGCCTTTCGTGCTGGATGCATTGCTGGATTTCGCTGCCGTGATCCTGGCCTTCATGGGCGCCATTCACTGGGGGCTGGCGATGCGTGCGGAGGAAACCGACGAGAAGGCCAAGTTGCAGCTGGGGCTTTCGGTGATTCCACCCTTGCTGGGCTGGGCTGCACTGGCTGGCGGACTGCCGATGGGCTTGTCGCTACCGATTTTCCTTTTTGCTTTTATCGGTCTGTATCTGGCGGACATGCACGCGGTACGCGTCGAACTGGCGCCGCAATGGTATCCGGCACTACGTACGCCACTGACGCTGGTGGTGTGCCTGAGCCTGTTAGTGGCCTGGGCCAGCGTCCTGATCCGCTGAGCCGAGCAGCATTGCGACCTGCTTCAGCGCTGCCTGGCGTCGTTCGTCCCAGCCACCTGAAAGTTCGCAGAAACGCTGCCCGTTACCCTGCAGCCAGCCGCGGCAGGCCTGATGAAAGGCCTGCCGCTCTGCCAGCTGTGGCTGGCAACGCTGGCCATCTTCGATCCAGGGCACGCCAGCGGGGTCGAGCAACAGATGCTGGTCGTAGTGGCGCGCCAGCAACTCGGCCTCCAACCACGGTGGACAATCGCCGAACAGGCAACGGCTCCAGAGCATGTTGCTCAGCAGGTGCGTGTCGAGGATCAGCAGCGGCGGCCTGGCTGCCCGCGCAGCATCCTCCCAGGCCAGTTGACCGCGAGCGATCTCGTCGATGTCTGCGTAGCAGGTATCGCGCTGCTGCTCGTCGATGAAGTCGCGCACGTACTCGCCCACCACAATGCCACCGAAGCGCGCCTGTATGTGCGCCGCCAGCCAGCTTTTGCCGCTGGACTCCGGCCCGGTCAGTACCAGCACCTTCATGGCGCGCACTGCAACGCGGGGTCGCGGCGCCAGCTCAGCCAACCGCTGACGGCCAAAGCGGTGAAGGCGGCGTAGAGACCCGCAGTCAGATACAGCTCGCTATAGAGGAAGAAGGCCACGTAGCAGAGGTCGACGATTACCCAAAGCACCCAGCATTGCAGGCGTTTCTGCGCCATCCACAATTGTGCGACCAGGCTGAATGCGGTCAGCGCCGAATCCAGCCAGGGTGAGCTGGCGTCGGTGTAGGTCGCCATGAGATAGCCGAGCAGCCCGGTACCGAGCGCGCCGATCAGTAGCCCAGTCAGGACTGCGACCGCGCTCAGGCGGCTGACATTGCGCCCATCGTGGCGTTCGCCGCCACGGGTCCACTGCCACCAGCCGTAGAGCTGCAGCGCAGCGAACAACAGTTGCAGGAGCAGGTTGGAATACAGCCGCCAGTCATAGAACAGCCAGGCGTAGAGCAACACCATGATCAGGCCGATGGGCCAGCACCAGGGGTTCTGTCTGACGGTCAGCCAGACGGCGACGATGCCGAGTCCGGCGGCAACGAGTTCGAGCCAGGACATCCGGCGCTCTCAAATAAGGAAAGGGTGGCGATTGTACTGATGCAGGCGACTCAGCACACCAGGCTGTCGGCTTGTCGATAGAGCATCAGCAGCTTACGGGTGATGGTTTGCTGGATGTCGTCGCGCTCGAAGCTCGACAATCGCTCCAGACGTGCCAGTTGCAAGCGATGCAGGTGGATATAGGGCATCTGCTGGTCGAATTCGCGCAGATCGCCCTTCATCAATACCGGCAAGAACAGATCACCAATTTTCTTCTGGTTGCTGATGATCTGCGCCAGTGCCGGTTTGAAGGGCATGGTCTTGGGCGCCGGCCCACCATCCTTGATCTGGGTGCTGAGCAAGAGCCCCGGCTTGCCCATGACCTTGCCCGGCAACACGCACAGGCCCGTCTTGCGGATGGCCTGGCTATCGATGCCGTGCAGGGTGTCGTGGAAGGCGTAGGGGTTGGGCAGCACCACCATCTTGCGCCCGAGATCGGTGGGGAAGTGCAGGCTGTAGTTGGTGTACAACTGCCCCACCGATTCGGAATAGACGCACAGGCGATTCTCGAACAGCTTGATGAAACGCTCGGCCAGCTCGCGGCGGGCCATGCTGTCCAGGTCCCAGATCAGGTCCTGGTTCTGTGGCCGACTGAAATCGACCTCCTGATGTTGCATGCTGCTCATGTCCGTCTCATACGCGGAACTGCCCAAGCAGACGATTGAGCTGGTCGGCCAGCTGTTTCAGGTGCTGACTGGCCGCGCTCGACTGCTCGGCAGCCTCGGCGGTGTTGTGGGCCAGCGCTGCCGTCTGCGTGACGTTCTGATTGATGTCTTCCACCACGTGAGATTGTTGCAGGGTGGCGCTGGCGATCGAGGCGTTGAGCCCGGTCAGGTTGCGCAGCGATTGGGCGATCTGGGCGAGGCTCTCGCCAGCCTGGCTGGCCTGCTCCACGGTCAGTTGGGAAGCGCGGCTGCTTTCGTTGATCACCTTGACGGCGGCTTCGGAGTTGCCTTGCAGGCGCTCGATCATGCCCTGAATTTCGGCGGTGGACGTTTGCGTCCGCTGCGCCAGGAGTCTCACTTCGTCCGCGACCACAGCGAAACCACGGCCCTGCTCACCGGCGCGGGCAGCCTCGATGGCGGCGTTGAGAGCGAGCAGGTTGGTTTGCTCGGCAATGGAGCGGATCACCTCGAGCACGCTGCCGATCTGCGTGCTCTCGCTGGCCAGTGACTGAATCACCTCGACAGCCTTGTCGATGGTGCCCGACAACTGATCGATCTGGCGCAGGCTCGCTTCGATGTTTTGCTGGCCCTGGCTGGCCTGGTCCTCGGCGGTATGCATCTCGCTGGAGGCGTGCTCGGCGTTCTTCGCCACGTCCTGCACCCCGTAGGTCACCTCGTTGACAGCGGTCGCCACCAGCTCCATCTGCTGCGCCTGTTGCTGGCTGTGGCGCTGCGCTTCGCTGGAGATGTCGCCAAGCGAACGGGCGGCCTGGTCGAGCGACCCCGCCGAATCGAGCATCTGCCGGATCACATGGCGCAGCTTCGCGGTGAAGGCATTGAAATAGGTCGCCAGGGCGGTCAATTCGTCTCGCCCGTGGGTGTCGAGGTTGCGGGTCAGGTCACCTTCGCCGCTGGAAATGCTAGCCATGGCGTCCACGGCCGCCTGCAGAGGCTGCACGATGCTGCGAGTGATCAGCACCACCAGTCCAGTCAGAAGCAGGGCGATCAGCAGGCCGATGCTCATGGCTTTCACCGCCTGGGCCCTGAACTCCACCTGCACGTCATCGACATAGACGCCGGAGCCGATGATCCAGCCCCAGGGCTGGAACAGTTCGACGTAGGAGATTTTCGGTACCGGGTCAGTGGCGCCGGGTTTCGGCCAGCGGTAGTCGACCTGGCCGGCCCCTTGGCTGCGGGTAATGGCGACCATCTCGTTGAACAGCGCCTTGCCGTCCGGATCCTTGAAGCCGGAAAGATTCTGGCCCTCGAGCTTGGCATTCATCGGGTGCATGAGCATGACCGGGGTCTGGTCGTTGATCCAGAAGTACTCCTGGCCGTCGTAGCGCAAACCGCGCACCGCTTCCATGGCCTGCTTCTGCGCCTCTTCGCGGCTCAGGCTGCCGGCGCTTTCCAGGCTGTGGAAATGCTTGAGAATACCGGCCGCACTCTGCACCACATGCTCGGTCTTTTCCGATTTGCCGGCGTAAAGATCAATGTGGATCTGGCGCAGCATGTAAGCGCCCTGCAAGATCAGCGTCAGAATGGCCAGCGCCAGGATCAGCCATAGACGGCGGCTGATGGGAAGACTACGTAAGCTGTTCATGGACGAATTCCTGATTGTTGTAATTGTCGGCTTCAGGGCTGCCTCGAAGGGCGCAGAGCAATACTGTCACATCGAGGCATTATTCACTCTAGTTGTCTGATAGCATTTCGGCAGCCCGGCGCAGAACCTGAATGAGTACCGGGCTAGACCGTTGCAAGGAACCTCCATGACGGTTTTGTGTCCCAGGGCCGGGGCCATGCTCCACGTTCTGAGTTTTACGCGTAGGTAGTTGCCGCGCTTTGGGGGATTTGATGGATTTATGGGTGGCCTTTCAGGCCCTGCTTCTGGGCATAGTGGAAGGCCTGACCGAGTTCTTGCCGATTTCCAGCACCGGGCACCTGATCGTGGTTGGTGATTTGCTGGGGTTCAATGGCGAGAAGGCGACGGCGTTCAAGATCATCATCCAGCTTGGCGCCATCCTGGCCGTCATCTGGGAGTTTCGAACGAAGGTACTCGGTGTCGTAATCGGCTTGCCCAGCGACCCGAACGCGCAGCGTTTCACCTTCAACCTGCTGCTGGCATTCATTCCGGCGGTGATTTTCGGCCTGGCCTTCGCCGATCTGATCGAACATTGGTTGTTCAATCCGATCACGGTCGCCATGGCGTTGATCATTGGCGGCATCATCATGCTCTGGGCAGAGAAGCGCGAACACGCGATCAAGGCCGAAACGGTCGACGACATGACCTGGAAGCTGGCGCTGAAGGTTGGCTTTGCGCAATGTCTGGCGCTGATTCCGGGTACGTCCCGTTCGGGTGCCACCATCATCGGCGGCCTGGTATTCGGTTTGTCGCGCAAGGCGGCGACCGAGTTCTCCTTCTTCCTGGCCATGCCGACCATGGTCGCCGCTACGGTCTATTCGCTGGTCAAGTACCGCGACATCCTGCTGATGAGTGACTTGCCGATCTTCGCCATCGGTTTCATCAGCACCTTCATCGTTGCAATGATCACCGTGCGCGCGCTGCTCAAGTTCATCACCAGCCACAGCTATGCGGTGTTCGCCTGGTACCGCATCGCCTTCGGCCTGGTGATTCTCGCTACCTGGCAGTTGCACCTGATCGACTGGAGCACGGCGCAGCCGTGATTGGTAAAGAGCGCAAGGGGCGCCTGAAAAGCTGGGATGATGCCAAGGGTTTTGGTTTCATCCAACCGTTCAATGGTGGCGCTGATGTCTTCGCGCACATCTCGGTGATGCGCGGTGATCGCCGCCCGCTGCCGGGCGACGAGGTGCTGTTCATCGAAGGGCGTGACGAGCGAGGGCGGCCACGCGCCGAGCACTTGCGCCTGGCTGGCGAGCTCAGCCTCGATCACCAGGCGATCCGGCGCAAACCGAAAACGCCCGGCAAGGCTATTCCTGCAGCACGCAAGGCTGCTGCCAAACTCGCGCTGCGATCATCCACTCAAGGCTCCATCCACAACTTCTCCAGCAAGGCTGTGGTGCTCGCGTTGCTCTGCGTCCTGCCATTGCTCGGCGCCGTAACGCTGTTCGGCAAGGGGGGCTGGTGGGTATTACCGCTCTATCTGCTGGCCAGCCTGCTGAGTTTCCTGCAGTACTGGCTGGATAAACGCAGTGCCCAGACGGGTGACCGACGCACAGCGGAGAATACGCTGCATCTGGTCGAGCTGGCTGGTGGCTGGCCAGGTGCGCTGATCGCTCAGCAGATGTTCCGGCACAAGACGCGCAAGGCGTCCTATCAGGCCGTTTTCTGGCTGATCGTCGCAGTTCATCAGCTGTTCTGGATCGACCTGCTGCTGCTCGACGGTACCTACATCGCCCGCCACATACCCTTATTCGTCCAGTAGCAGGCCGGGTTGCAGGCGCTTGGGCAGGCGGCGCACCACCAGTTGATGCGAGCGCGTCAGCAACTGGCGCAGCTCATCGTCGCCCAGCGGCGGCCGGTGGGCGCTCATACTGATCCAGTAAGCACGAGCCAGATACGGGGCAGGGCGGATGCCCGGACGGTCTACATGACCGAGAAACAGGTCGTTATCGACCTTGAAGGCCAGGTCCTCGCCAAGAAAATCGAGAATGGCGAACATCTTGTTGCCCGCCACCGAAAACACCCGGTTGCTACCCCATTTGAGGTCTTCGCGGGCGCCGGGCAAGGCGAGGCAGAAGGCGGCGATCTGATCCGGCGTCATAGTGGGTCTCCTTGCCTGTTTTGAGTGTCCAGGGTGACAGCCTGGGCTGGCCAGTAAAGGCTCCTGGCTTTTGGGCATCTATTAAGCTTGTGTTGAAGCCTTTAGGTCTCTGATCATGCACTGACCATATCTCGGTCCGCGCTGCCCTCGAAATGTGCTCATGAATCGCCGCCATCGTCTTCGGTTAATCCGTTGGTTGTTGTTGAGTTCGATGATCTGCTCGCTTGGCGCGTGGGCAGAAGATCGTGTACTCGATAGTGCACAGCTGAAAGAGGAGCCTTTGTCACTGACGACATGGGTAGGGCTCCTAGAGGATTCTACTCGTACACTGACGATCGAGACCGCTCGCTCGGCCGAAATGGCCGAGCGCTTCCATCACGAGCGCATCGCAAGCGCGTCGTTTGCTTTGGGTTTCACTCGTTCGGCCTACTGGTTCCGCCTGGCCATCGGCAACAGCAGCAACCAGGCACTGACCCGTTTGCTGGTAGTGGACAACCCGCGCATTTCCCAGGTCGACGCCTACGTGCCGGACGGGCAGGGCGGCTATCGCGCCTGGCGCACAGGCGCTGATCGTCCGCAGACAACCAAGGCCTACGACAATCGCAACTTTGTCTTCCCGCTGTACATGGCGGCCAACTCGCAGCAGGAGGTTTATCTTCGGGTCGAGTCGAGCATTGGCCTACTGGTACCGCTGCAGCTCTGGACCGTCGAAGGTTTTCAGGCCTATGCGCGTGAGGACTACATGGCGCGCGCCGGCTACATCGGCATCGCCGTTGCGATGATCCTGTTCAACCTGATGCTGTTCATCGCCCTGCGTGAGCGTATTTACCTGCTCTACGTGACCTTCGTACTGTGCGCCGTCTGCGCCCTGACCATAAAGAACGGTATGGCGCCAGACTGGACGCTGTTCGGCCTGCCGCTCAACTCCAACGTGGCCTATTACTCGGGCGCATCACTGGCATTGAGCGGCATGCTGCTGTTCATGCGCAGCATGTTGCAGACCGCACGTCTTTTGCCGCGGGTCGACCGCTGGTTGCTGGCGTTGGTAGCGTTGTATCTGGTTTCCCCGTTGATCTACGCCACCGCTCTGGCGCAGGTATCGCGCATAGCCATCGTGATCAATCTGCTGACGGCTTTCGTGATGATGGGCGTGGCCTTGGCCTGCGCCCTCAAGCGTCAGCGCAGCGCCTACTTCTTCCTGGCCGCCTTTGGCCTGCTGATTCTGGGTGGCGCAACCACCACCCTGCGTGCCATGGGCATCTTGCCGACCAATGCCTTTACCGTGGATGGCCTGCAGATAGGCTCATCGCTGGAGATGCTGCTACTGGCCTTCGCCCTGGCCGACCGTATCAACGTCATGCGCCAGGAAAAGCTCCAGGCGCAAGCACGACTTTTGCAAACTCAGGAGCAACTGGTCGAAACCCTGCAACGTTCGGAGCGCGAGCTGGAGCACCGCGTCACCGAGCGTACCGAAGAGCTGCGAGTGCTCAACAGCCGCCTGCAGACGCTGAGCCTGACCGATGCCTTGACCGGTATCGCCAACCGCCGACACTTCGACGAGGTCTTGATCAAGGAATGGCAGCGTGCCCAGCGTGTTGGCTACCCTCTGGCGTTGGCACTGGTGGATGTCGACTGGTTCAAGGCCTATAACGACCACTACGGCCATCTGGCTGGCGACAGCTGTCTGCAGCAGATTGCACATACCCTGGCTGCGACCATCAATCGCTCCACCGACCTAGTGGCGCGCTATGGGGGTGAGGAATTCGTCTTTCTGGCACCGTCTACCGGCCTCGATGGCGCGCAAAGCATGGCAGAGAAGCTGGTAGAAGCCGTGGCGGCATTGGCGCTGCCGCACGAACACTCGCCGTTGGGCCATATCAGCATCAGTATCGGCGTCGCCTCGATGCGAAGCGATGCCGCAAGCCCGCCACAAAGCCTCCTGCAACGGGCCGATGCCGCGTTGTATCGGGCCAAGGCGCAGGGCCGTAACCGGGTAGCGAGCGACTCATAAAAAAGCCCCAGAGCATCGAACCCTGGGGCTGAGGATGGTCGGCATGGCGCCGACCGGGGAGAGTGGGTTCAGGCCTGCGGCTGCCAACCGCCACCGAGCGCCTTGTAGATCGCGACGATACCGCTGTAAAGCTCGACCTCCGCCGAGGCCTGGGCATCTTCGGCGGCCAGGCGCTCACGTTCGGCGTCCAGCAGCACGAGGAAATCCACCGTGCCTTCACGATAGCGAATCGCCGCTTGATCCGCCGCCGCGCGGCTGGCTTCGGCCTGGCGCACCAGGGAAACCAGGCGCTGCTGGCGCTTGGCGTAGTCGCTGAAGGCGTTTTCCGACTCTTCCAACGCCAGCAACACCTGCTGCTCGTACTGCGACAGCGCGCCATCGGCCTCGGCTTCGGCGCCGCGCAGGCGCGCCCGCACGCTACCGAGATCGAAGGCCGCCCAGCTGATACTTGGCGCCACACCCCAGGCGCGGGCCGCAGACGACCCCAGCTGCGAGCCGCGCCCGGCAGTAAAGCCGAGAAAGCCGGAGAGGCTGACGCGCGGGAACAAATCTGCCGTCGCCACGCCAACCTCTGCAGTAGCCGCCGCCAGTTGCCGCTCGGCCGCCTGGATATCCGGGCGGCGACGCAGCAGCTCGGCCGGATTGCCGATGGGCAGCGCCTTGGCAATCACTGGAAGGGGCTTGGGCGAGAGGTCGATCTGCAACTGCTCCGGGCGCTGGCCAAGCAGGGTAGCGATGCGATTCTGTGCACGCACCTGCTGCGCCTGCAGTTGCGGTAGGCTGGCTTCGGTGGCGGCCAGACGTGCATCGGCGCGCAGTACGTCCAGCTCGTTGCCAACACCGGCATCGCGCAACTGCTCGGTGATGGCACGCGAATCCTGCTGATTCTTCAGGTTCTCGCGGGCGATGCTTTCGCGCAGTTGTGCGCCACGCAGGGTTCCGTAGGCATCGACCAGTTCGGCGATCAGGCTGACCTGCAACTGGTAGTAATCAGCTTCGGCCACTTCGATGCGCGCTTCACTGGCTTCCAATTGGCGCTGGATACGGCCGAACAGGTCCACTTCCCAGGCCATGTCCAGCCCCAGGTCGTAGCGTTCCTGACGGATGCGCTCGTCCGTGGTCGGCGGCTGCTGGGCCTTGCCGAACTCGCCACTGGCGCGGCTGGTGACGGTGGGGAAGCGGTCGTTGGCCACGTCATCGCGGATCGCCCGTGCCGCACGCAGGCGGTTGAAGGCCACGCGCAGCTCGCGGTTGTCCTGCAACGAGCGCTGCACCAACTGGTTCAGCGTCGGGTCGTCGAATTGCTGCCACCAGGCGGCTTCGAAACGGCTGCGGTCGTAATCGGCCGCTTCCAGCGCGGCAATGCGCGCTGGGTCGGTCACGGGCGCTCGATAATCCGGGCCGACGGCACAGGCCGACAGCGCCAGGGTCAGGAGAGCGGGGGCAAAGGCTTTCATGCATGCGACTCCTGCAGACGGGCGGCTTTGCGGGCTTCGCGTTTTTCGACGAAGCCGCGGATCAGGACATAGAACACCGGCGTCAGCAGCAGACCGAAGAAGGTCACGCCGATCATCCCGGAGAACACTGCCACGCCCATGGCATGGCGCATCTCGGCGCCTGCACCGCTGGACAGCACCAGCGGCACCACGGCCATGATGAAGGCGATCGAGGTCATCAGGATCGGGCGCAGACGCAGGCGGCAGGCCTCAAGCACGGCCGCGACACGGTCGAGCCCCTCTTCCTGTTTCTCCTTGGCGAACTCGACGATCAGAATGGCGTTCTTGCACGCCAGGCCCACCAGCACGATCAGACCGATCTGAGTGAAGATGTTGTTGTCGATACCCGCGATGATCACCCCGGCGATGGCGGTGAAGAGCACGATCGGCACGATCAGGATCACAGCCATTGGCAGGCTCCAGCTTTCGTACTGGGCAGCCAGCACCAGGAAGGCCAGCAGCACGCAGAGCGGGAAGATGAAGATCGCGGTATTGCCGGCGAGGATCTGCTGGTAAGTCAGATCGGTCCACTCGAAGGTCATGCCGATCGGCAGTTCCTCGTTGAGCAGTTTGGCGATGGCTGCCTCGGCCTGGCCCGAGCTGTAACCCGGCGCGGCGGCACCGTTGATCTCGGCGGTGAGGAAGCCGTTGTAGTGCATCACCCGATCAGGGCCGGAACTGTCATCGACCTTGACGAAAGTCGACAGCGGCACCATCTCGCCACGGTTGTTACGCACCTTGAGCTGACCGATCTGCTCTGGCTCCAGGCGGAATTGCTGGTCGGCCTGGACGTTGACCTGGTAAGTGCGGCCGAAACGGTTGAAGTCGTTGGCGTAGAGTGAGCCCAGGTAAACCTGCAGGGTGTCGAAGATGTCGCTGATGGCCACACCGTGGGTCTTGGCCTTTTCGCGGTCGATGGCGGCATCGACCTGCGGTACGTTGACCTGATAGCTGGTGAACACCGACATCGGGTTCAGCTCCGGCAACTGGCGGGCCTTGTTGAGGATGTTCTGGGTCTGCGCGTACAGCTCTTCATAGCCCAGGTTGCCTCGATCCTGAACTTGCAGGCGGAAGCCGCCAATGGTGCCCAGGCCCTGTACCGGCGGTGGCGGGAAGATGGCGAGGTAGGCCTCCTGAATCTCACCGAACTGGCCATTGAGCTCTGCGGCAATGGCGCCGGCAGACATGCTTTCGTCCTTGCGCAGACTGAAGTCCTTGAGGGCGACGAAGACGATGCCGCTGTTCGGGCTGTTGGTAAAACCGTTGATCGACAGGCCGGGAAAGGCAATGGTGTTTTCCACACCAGGATGTTTACCGGCAATTTCGCTCATGTGCTTGATCACTGCTTCGGTGCGATCGAGCGTCGCGGCGTCCGGCAACTGGGCGAAGGCCACCAGGTACTGCTTGTCCTGCTGCGGCACGAAACCGGTCGGAGTGCTGGAGAAGCCCAGGTAACCGAGCACCAGCAGGCCACCATAGACCAGCATGGCGATGCTGCTGCCACGTAGCACACGGCGCACAGTGCCGACATAGCGGTTGCTGGCGCGCTCGAACATGCGGTTGAACGGAGCGAACAGCCAGCCACCGAACAACTTGTCGAGCCCGCGTGAGAAGGCATCCTTCGGCGCGTTGTGATCCTTGAGCAGGATGGCGGCGAGTGCTGGCGACAGGGTCAGCGAGTTGATCGCCGAGATCACCGTGGAAATCGCGATGGTCAGTGCGAACTGCTGGTAGAACTGGCCCGAGAGCCCCGAGATGAAAGCAGTCGGCACGAATACGGCGCACAGTACCAGGGCGGTGGCGACGATAGGGCCGGTCACCTCCTTCATGGCCTGCCGAGTGGCCTCGACCGGCGATTTGCCCAGGGCGATGTTGCGCTCGACGTTCTCCACCACGACGATGGCGTCGTCCACCACGATACCGATGGCCAGCACCAGGCCGAACAGCGACAGCGCGTTGAGCGAGAAGCCGAACATGTGCATGACCGCGAAGGTGCCGATCAAGGACACCGGCACGGCAGCCAGGGGGATGATCGAGGCGCGCCAGGTCTGCAGGAACAGCACGACCACCAGCACCACCAGCACGACGGCTTCGAGCAGGGTGTGCACCACCGCCTCGATGGACCCGCGGACGAAGATGGTTGGGTCATACACCACTTCGTAGTCCACGCCTTGCGGGAAGCTCTGCTTCAGCTCGGCCATGCGCTCGCGCACCGCGTCGGACAGTGCGATGGCGTTGGAGCCAGGGCGCTGGAATATCGGGATGGCCACGGCTGGCTGGTTGTTCAGCAGCGAGCGCAGGGCGTACTGGTTGGAACCCAGCTCGATGCGGGCAATATCGCGAAGACGCGTGATCTCGCCGTTGTCGCCAACGCGGATGATGATGTTCTCGAACTCTTCCTCGGAGACCAGGCGGCCCTGGGCGTTGATCGACAGCTGGAAGCTGTTGCCGGCATCGGAAGGCGGCGCGCCGAGGGCACCTGCGGCGACCTGACGATTCTGCTCACGAATGGCGGTGACCACGTCAGTGGCAGTCAGCCCGCGCGAAGCCACTTTGTTCGGGTCGAGCCACACGCGCAGTGAGTAGTTACCCATGCCGAACAGCTGCACGTCACCGACACCGTCCAGGCGCGCCAGTTCGTCCTTGACGTTGAGCGCGGCGTAGTTGGACAGGTAGAGCATGTCGTAGCGCTGATCCGGCGAGGTCAGGTGCACCACCATGGTCAGGTCCGGGGAGGCCTTGTCCACGGTCACACCGAGACGCTGCACTTCGGTGGGCAGTGTCGGCATGGTGCGGGTGACGCGGTTCTGCACCTGTACCTGGGCATTGTCCAGGTCGGTGCCGAGGGCGAAGGTCACGGTCAGCGTCAGGCGGCCGTCGATGGTCGACTGCGACGACATATAGAGCATGCCTTCGACGCCGACGATGGCCTGTTCCAGCGGCGAGGCGACGGTTTCACCGATCACCTTGGGGTTGGCACCCGGGAAGTCGGCACGCACCACAACGGTGGGCGGCACCACTTCCGGGTATTCGCTGATCGGTAGCTGGAACAGCGAGATGGCGCCGCCGATCAGGATCAGCAGCGACAGCACCGCGGCGAAGATCGGCCGCTGGATGAAGAATTGCGAGAAATTCATGAGTCTTTCCTCTAGTCGCGCGGGCTTGATCAGCCGCGCGGCGAGCGAGCTTCGATTTTGTCGGCGGCGATGCGCGGGGCCTGGCTACCATCGACGGCCTGGCGCATACGGGCCAGTTGTTCGAGGGTGCTGTCATCGGCCATGGACACCGGTTGCGGATCGACGGTGGAGCCAGGCATGGCGCGCTGCAGGCCGTTGACCACGATCTTCTCGCCCTTGCTCAGGCCGCTGCGGACGATGCGCAGACCTTCAAGCTTCGGCCCCAGCTCGATGGAGCGATAGGCCACGGCGTTGTCGTCACCCAGCACCAGCACGTACTTCTTGCCCAGGTCGGTACCGACGGCTTCGTCCTTGATCAGGGTGGCAGCGTAGGGCTTGCTGCCCACCAGCTTCAGACGGGCATACAGGCCCGGGGTGAAGCGGCCATCCTGGTTGTCGAACACGGCGCGGCCGCGAATGGTGCCGGTGCGCGGGTTGACCTGGTTGTCGAGAAAGTCCAGTTGGCCCAGGTGTGGATGGTCGGTCTCATCGGACAGACCGAGGTACACCGGGCTGGCGCCACGAGCGTCGGAGCCGGATTCACGGGCCAGCTCGACATACTTGAGGAAGGCACGTTCATCGGCATCGAAGTAGGCATAGACCTTGTCGGTGGAGACCACCGAGGTCAGCAGGCTCTCGCCGGCACCGACCAGGTTGCCTTCGGTGATTTCGGCGCGGCTGACGCGGCCGTCGATGGGCGCGGTGATGCGGGTGAAGCTGAGGTTGAGGCGGGCGTTTTCCAACTCGGCGGCGATTGCGGCGACCTGAGCCTGTGCTTCGGTGGCGGCGCTGGCACGAGCATCGGCCAGTTCGGCGGAGATGGCGTTGCTTTGACGCAGACGCTCACCACGGCGTGCTTCGTTGGCGGCGCGGGCCTGGCCGGCGCGGGCCTGTTGCAGCTGGGCTTCGAGGCGTTTGACTTCCGCCTGGAACGGACGCGGGTCGATCTGGAACAGCAGATCGCCTTTTTTCACCAGGGTGCCTTCGTCGAAAGCGACCTTGTCTATGTAACCGGAAACGCGCGGGCGGATTTCGACGGACTGCGGCGCTTCGAGACGCCCGGTGAACTCGTCCCACTCGTTGATCGGCTGTTCGATGACTTCGGCGACGCTGACCTTGGGAGCGGGCATTTGCGCCTGAGTTTGCGCAGCCTGTTCGCACCCGCTGAGTGCGAGTACACCGGCGAGGGCCAGGGGGAATATCCAGATGTTCTTGTGCTGCTGTTCCATGGGTGACTCCGCCAGTCGGATTTGTGGATTGGCGGAGTCTGCGACGAGTCTTGAAGGGCTACGAATCGAACGCCATGAATTTCAATATCATCGGGAATGATAAACGACGCACTTATATCAATTTCGATCTACGAAGGTGCACCAAGGTTCCTGGCGGCACTTGGATGGTGCGTTTCCGGATGTTTGTCAGAGGCTGTCTGGGTCGCCGCAGAACATCTGAATGCGCGAGCGCAGCCAGCGCTCGGCTGGGTCGTTGTCCTGGGCGCCACGCCAAGCCATATGCAGTTCGTAGGTTTGCGCCTCTAGCGGCAGATCCTCGGCGCGCAGGCCGCCGGCTGCGGTCAAGGCGGCTGCAGTGTAGTCCGGCACGCTGGCGACGATATCGGTTTCCGCCAGCAGAGTCGCCAGGCCGTTGAACTGCGGAACGGCCAATACGATGTGGCGCTCGCGTCCAAGCTTGGCCAGTTCGTCATCGATGAAACCGGTGAGGTCTCCGGCGAAGGACACCAGCGCATGGGGACGTGCGCAGAAATCGTCAAGGCTGAGCGCGCCGGGTACGGTGTCGGCGCGCAGCAGCTTGGCCTTTGTGCGACGCAGCACCTTGCGCTTGGCGTTGGCCGGCAGCTCTTCGGTGTAGGCCACGCCCACCGAAATCTCACCAGATGCCAGCAGGCCGGGCATCATCAGATAGTTGGTGCGGCGAATCACCAGCACCACGCCCGGCGCTTCTGCGCGCAGGCGTCGGAGCATAGCTGGCAGCAGGGCGAACTCGACGTCGTCGGAGAGGCCGATGCGAAATATAGCTTTGCTGGTCGCGGGATCGAAATCGGCGGCGCGGCTGACAGCGGTGGAGATCGAGTCAAGCGCCGGCGAGAGCAGGGCGAAAATCTCCTGCGCGCGCGGTGTCGGTTCCATGCTGCGACCGGTACGCACGAACAGGGGGTCATCGAACAGGGTACGCAGACGAGCGAGCGCCGCACTGATGGCGGGCTGGCCGAGAAACAACTTCTCCGCGGCTCGCGTCACGCTACGCTCGTGCATCAAGGTCTCGAAGACAATCAACAGGTTCAGATCGAGGCGGCGCAGGTCGTTGCGGTTCATCCGGGTACCATTCGAGGGATACGGGCCTTGTCAGCACGGCGCTGCAAATGAGAGCCTTTGCCCGGGCAATAGTACGGGCAGTGTGTAGCGGATTGAAAGTCGCTGAATCACTGACAGGCATGAAGACTATCGATAGAGTCTGATAGTGTCGCCGCCGCACAGCGGATAGAGTCCACAGTCATTGAAGTGTTAATCCGCGATCAAGCTCGAGGTAAGCGATGTCCCGCATGATCCGTTTTCATAAGTTCGGCGATGCCGATGTGCTCCAGTACGAAGAGGTTCCGACCCCTGTGCCCGGCCCTGGCGAAGTCTTGGTGCGCGTTCAGGCCGTCGGCCTGGGCTGGAAAGACGTGCTGTGGCGTCAGAACCTGGCGGCCGAGCAGGCCAAGCTTCCAGCCGGTACCGGTTTCGAACTGGCCGGCACCGTTGCGGTGCTGGGCGAGGGCGTGAACGACTTCGAAGTCGGCACCGCCGTTGCAGGTTTCCCTGCGAGCACGCCGAACCGTTACCCGACCTGGGGTGATCTGGTGCTGATGCCCAGCCATGCCCTGACCCGTTATCCCGACGTTCTCAGCCCGGTCGAGGCCAGTGTTCATTACACCAGCCTGCTGTTCGGCTACCTGGCTCTGAACGATCTCGCTCACCTCAAACCCGGCCAGCATGTGCTGATCACCGAGGCCAGCCACTGCATGGCACCACAGACCGTGCAACTGGCCAAGGCGCTGGGTGCCAAGGTCATCGTTTCCACCAGTTCTTCGGAGGATCGCGAGTTTCTGCGTGGCCTGGGTGCCGACAAGGTGATCGCCACCGAGGAACAGGACCTGGTCCTGGAAGTCGAGCGCTACACCGAAGGCAAGGGTGTCGAGGTGATTCTCGACCAGTGTGCCGGCCCGCAGATGAAGCTGCTGGGTGATATCGCCGCGCCGCGCGGCAAGCTGATCCTGTATGGCATCAATGGCGGCAACGATACGGCTTTCCCTGCTTGCGCCGCATTCAAAAAGCACCTGCAGTTCTTCCGTCACTGCGTGCTGGATTTCACCGGGTGCCCGGAGTTGGGTATCGAGCCGAACAATGATGCCGTGCAACGCGCGCTCACGCACATCAACCAGATGACTGCGGACCGCCTGCTGACGCCGGTGATCGACAAGGTGTTCGACTTCGAAGATTTTGTCGAAGCGCATCGCTACATGGAAACCTGCCCGAACCGCGGGCGGGTGGCCCTGAAACTGGCCACGGATTAAAGTCCTTGGCCATGCGGTCGCTATAACCTAGGTCTACGTTCGTTCTAAGGATAGGTACATGAGTCTGGTTACCGGCGACGCGCTATCGTTGTTGTTGTTTCGTTTGCATAGCGGCCGCCTGCTGGGGATCAACCTGCTCAAGGTCAACGAGATCATTCCCTGTCCAGCCTTGACCAAGCTGCCCAATCGTCACCCCAACGTGCGCGGCATCGCCACCTTGCGTGGCGCCGCGATGACGGTGATCGATCTGGCTCGCGCCATCGGCGAACGCGGTGCGGCTGACGAAGATGACGGCTGCCTGATCGTCACCGAGTTGAGCCGCTCGCGTCAGGGGCTGCACGTGAAAAGTGTCGAGCGTATCGTGCAGTGCTCCACCCGTGACGTGCGTCCGCCACCCGCCGGGGCCGGTAATCGTGCCTTCATTACGGGTGTGACCCAGATCGATGGCGCCATCGTGCAGGTTCTCGATATCGAGAAGGTACTGCACGACATTGCGCCTGCGCTGGAGGAAGCACCCGTCGGGCAACTGCTCGACGGCCAGGATGCTCGCCTGCTGCAAGGTCGCCGTGTGTTGCTGGTCGACGATTCGCAAGTCGCGCTGCAACAGACCCTCAACGTGCTGCGCCAACTGGGGCTCGATTGCACGGCAGTGCGCAGTGCCCAGGCTGCTCTGCAGCAACTGCACGAATACCATCAGGCCGGGATGCCATTCGAGCTTTTGGTCTCGGACATCGAGATGCCTGAATTGGATGGCTACAGCCTGGTTCAGGAAATCCGTCGCAGTCCCGATATTGCCGACACCTACGTGCTGCTGCACACCTCGCTGGACAGCACCATGAATACCGAGAAGGCGCGTTCGGTCGGAGCCAACGCAGTACTGACCAAGTTTTCCTCGGTCGATCTCAGCCAGGCACTGCTCGATGCCTTCCGGCAAATGAGCGGGCAGCACTGAGCCCGCCACTGCAACCCCTTGCCGCTTGACGGCAAGGGGTTGCCTCGCTTCCTTTCTAGTCGATTATAAAATTCAATACTTTCAATTGGTTAAGCGCGCCTCATGAGCTGGCATGCGCTTTGAATCAGTGCGCCTGGCAATTGCAACTCAGTCAAGGAGCACGGCATGAGCACGATTGGAGGTATTGGCAGTTACGGTGGCATATCCCTGACGGGATTTCGCAACAAGCAGAGTGAAGAGCAGGGCGAGCTGGCCCAGTTGGCGCGCAATGTCGAGAAGACCACGCGCACGGCGAACGCCGAGTCTGAACGCGAGTTCCGCGCCAGGCAGGCTACGGAGGAGGGCTTTGCTCGTTTGCGCGTCGCCCTGCAGAACGCGCCGGATGGCAAGGTCGAGACATCAGTCAGTTCAGGGCAGGTAGAAAAGCCACTGGGCGATGAGGGTGGTAACGCCGCGCTGGAGGCTTTCAAGGCCTACATGGCGATGACTCCGGCCGAGAAGATGCGCGACAGTATCCTCAAGGAAATAGGCATGACAGAAGAGGAGATCGAGGCGCTGCCACCTGAGCAGCAGAAGGCAGTCGAAGAAGAAATTGCCCAGCGCATGGAGGAGCGAGCCAAGATGCAGGCCCAGTCAGAAGACAATGGTCATTCCTATGGGCTGATCTGATCGGCGTGCGCCTTGTTGGATGGGTGGTTCAGGGTTGGGCCTGTAAAAACCGTGATGTAAATCACGGATGATTCTCCGTCCTGGTGAATGACCGTTGGAATTTTCATGAGTTGAACTGTCTATCAATCGACGACGGTTCAACCCATGGGCTCTAACCGGTTGAGCTTTCACCAACGTAGAGAATCTTTATCAGGTCGTTACCAATATGGATGTTCTTTCCGAGTTCTTCGAGCGCACGAGCCTGCAAGGGCGACTGTTATTCGCCGGCCCGGTAGACGGTACCCTGGTGCTGGATAAACCTCCTGGCATGGCATTCATCCACGTGATCGAGCGAGGTGCACTGGATATGGTGCACGCCGACAAGCCTCGTATCGCGATCAGTGAACCCAGCGTTCTGTTCTGTCCCAGCACCTGTTGCTACAAGCTGCGTGCGCACCAGCCCGGCGGCGTGGATCTGATCTGCTCCTCGTTCCAGTTCGGGCGTTCGGGGCAGCAGCCATTTCCGCTGGGCCTTTTGGAAACCCTGGTGTTTCCGCTGAGCGCCCTTGAGCAGCTCGGGCCGGTGATCGGCTCACTGGTCAACGAATTCCGTACACAGGCACCCGGCCGGAGCAAGGCGTTGAACCTGCTGTTCGAATACGTGTTCGTCCTGCTGGTGCGCCGCGCGGTGAACGAAGGGCGCATAACCAGCGGCCTGCTTTATGCGCTGCAAGACAGTCAACTGGGGCCCGCGCTGATCTGCATTCACCAGGAACCCCAGCTGGCCTGGAGCGTCGAGCGTCTGGCAGCGTTGGCGAAGATGTCGCGTACCAAGTTCGCAGCGCTGTTCTCCGAGGTCATGAGCATGACGCCCATGGCCTATGTGACGGCCTGGCGCATGAAGGTGGCGCAGGATCTGCTGCGTGAGGGGATGCCGATCAAGGTGGTCGCCGATGCAGTGGGCTACGCATCGCAAGCGTCGTTCTCGCGTACCTTTGCCCAGCACGTCGGGCAACCGCCAGGCGAATGGCTACGGGCTGAAGGGGAGGACCCGCCAGCGAAGCTGCAGGTGCAGATTTACCGCGATTGACTCTGGCCAAGCCCAGGGCTGCCGGCGCCCTGGGCATTTTCACCCGTCAGGCGACGACCGGAATCAGCGGGTCGGCTGCGGCCAGGGCGATCTCACGCTTGGCCTCCGGCGGGTAGATCCACTGGGTGTTGATCTGCGTTTTCAGCTCTTTGCCTTCCTTGCCGGTCAGCACCACCTTGCGCTCCCAGCCCTCGGTGAACACTGCACCCCAGGCGCCCAGGTCCAGGCAAGTGACGTACTTGGGTTGGCTGTAGGGAATCGGCTCGACACCCAGCAAATCGGCTGCCGCGTTATTACCAGAGGAGCGGCCGAGAGCGATGGCATGCTGGCAGGTCATCAGCGCGTGATTGCCACGATCATCCACCGCGGCATAAGCGGTATCACCGGTGGCGTAGATGGCGTCCTGACCGAGTACTTTCAGATTGCGGTCGACGTGTAGGCGGCCAAAGGCGTCGCGCTCGCCATCGATCTGCTGCGTCAGCGGTGAGGCTTTAACCCCTACGGTCCAGATTACGGTGCTGGCTTCGATACGTTCGCCGTTGTCGAGCTGGACGCCATGCTCATCGACCATCGACACCGGCCTACCGAGCTTCCAGGTCACGCCCAATGTGTCGCTGGCTTCGGCGATCACCGAGGCGATTTGCTCGCCCATGACGCTGCCGACCTTTTTGCCCATGTCGACGACAATCACCCGCACATCGGCCCCTTTACCCAGAATGGCGCGCAGCCGCGCCGGCATTTCCGTGGCCGTTTCGATACCTGTGAAACCACCGCCGACCACCACCACGGTGTTACGAGCCTGGCTGGACGGTTTGTCGCGTAGGCTCTGCAGATGGGCTTCAAGTTTCTGCGCCGACTCCAGGCTGTCGACATCGAAGGCGAAGCGGTCGATACCGGCCAGTGGAGGCCGGGCGACCTGGCTACCAGAGGCCAGAATCAACCGATCGAAATTCAGTTCGGCCTGGGCGCCGCTCGCGTCACGGTAGATGACTCGCTTGCCTGCGGCATCGATACGCGTAGCGCTGCCCTGGACGAACTGCACACCGACCGCATCGAAAAGCGGGCCGAGTGGGGCAACGGTGGTGGCCAGGTCGCTTTCATAGAAACGCGGGCGTACGCGCAGTTCCGCTTGCGGAGCGAGGAGGGTAACGGCGACGTCCAGGCGCTGGTGCTGGTCCAGCAGGCGAACGGCGCTCAGCGCACTCCACATACCGCCGAAGCCGGCACCGATGATCAGGATCTGCTGTTTCATATCGTGAATTCCCATAGTCGCTGAAGAAAAGAAGTGTTGGCTGGCTACGGGATCGATTGTGTGGTTGTTTTGGATCAGGGTATTGATCCAGTATCTGCAAAAATAACTAGTCCACTTAGAGGCCCTATGCCACTCGATAAAACCCCACCGCAAGTGGTCTTTCTGCCGCTGGGAACGCCGGAGGAGGGAGTCAGCCTGCAGGGATGGCTATACGAGTCGCTGCGCCGCGCGATTCTGGGCGGGCGCCTGCCCGCTGGCAGCAAGCTGCCCAGTACTCGCTCCATGGCCGAGTACTACGGCCTGGCACGCGGGACGGTGCAGGCTGCTTATCAGCAGTTGCTTTCCGAAGGCTACCTGCAAGCTCGGACCGGCAGTGGTACGCGCGTCAGCGAGGTATTGCCGGACCCGACGTTGAACGCGGGATACGTTCGGCGCAAGGTGGTGGCCGAGGTGGAAGAGAAGCGCGCGGCACCTGACACGCCTTGGCTGAGGCGTCTGGCCGAGATCGAGCCCATCTTCTCTCGGCGAACGCCGCCAACCGGGGTGCGTCCGTTCTTTCCTCACCGTGGCGATATCAACGCCTTTCCCATCGACCTGTGGCGCAAGTTGCACACGCAGCAGTTGCGCAGCTCGCGCCTGACAATGCTGCTCGACGCCGACCCGGCAGGCTTGCCCGAGCTGCGTGAAGCCATCGCCGGCTACCTGGCCATCGCTCGCGGGGTACAGGTTTCGCCGGAGCGCATCCTGGTGCTCGGCAGCGTGCAACAAGGCCTGGATATCTGCCTGCGCTTGCTGGCACCAGGCGACTCTCAGGTGTGGATGGAAGATCCGGGTTATCCCGGCGCACGGCAGTTGATGGACATCTCTGGAGTGACGCGAGTGGACGTTTCGGTGGATCAAGCAGGCTTGCGAGTGGAAGAGGGCATACGTTCGGCGCCTGGTGCACGACTGGCCTACGTCACACCTTCACGCCAGGCACCACTGGGCGGTGAGTTGTCGCCTGCACGCCGCCTGGCCTTGCTGAAGTGGGCGACGGAGCAGGGCAGTTACATCTTCGAAGACGACTACGACAGCGAGTACCGTTTCATCGCCAAGCCCATTCCAGCGTTGCGCTCCATGCCGGGTGCCGAGCACTCGGTCATCATGGCCGGGACCTTCAGCAAACTGCTGTTCCCCTCGATTCGCCTGGCCTATCTGGTGCTGCCTGAGCATCTGATGGAGAGTTTCACCCGTGCATCTGCACTAATGTCGCGCCATGCCAACAGCCTGGCGCAGGCCGTGCTGGCCGACTTCATCCATGAGGGGCATTTCGACCGCCATGTGCGGCGCATGCGCAAGATCTACGCATCACGTGCCGATGCCTTCGCCGAAGCTGCGCACAAGCATTGGCAAGGGCTGATCGAGGTGCCGGAAATTCGTGCTGGGATGGATATCGCCTGTCGTTTGCAGGTAGAGACCGAACAGGATGCTTTTGGCCGTCTGCAGGCTGCCGGTATCGATGCGATACCGCTGTCACGTTACTGCGTCAATCCGCGAGGGCCGGGACTGGTAATGGGCTTTGCACCCTATGAGGAACGCGCCATCGAGGATGCCGCGAGGGCAGTTGCGCAGATCCTGCGCGGCTGAGAACTGCCCCGGCCAAGGCCGGGGCAGCGACCATCAGAGGATGCTCAGCGGGTATTCGACAAAGGCACGAATCTCGTTGAGATCCGGCCCTACGTCGGTGCTGGAGCGGTAGATGGAGTTGCGCAGGCGCAGGTGCAGATCCTTGGCCGCGCCACTCTGGAAGGTGTAGCCGATCTGGTTGAAGATCTCGCGTTCGGTACCATTGTTGTCGCTACCGGTATCGATGTTGTCACCGCGTACGTAGGCGAACTTGTAACGCAGACCCGGCACACCGTACTCGGCGAAGTTCAGCTCGTAGCTGGCCTGCCAGGAGCGCTCGTCCTTCAGGTTGAAGTCCGAGTAGTAGGAGTTGGCCACATAGATGGTTCCGCCGCCGTCGCCATAATCTTTGGCAAATCCGGCATCGCCGCTGTTGCGCTGGTGAGCGACGATAAAGGCATGGGCGCCAATGCTGTATTTGGCCGCCAGGCTCCAGATGGTGTTGCGGTCACCTTTGCCATCGCCGCCGTAATCCAGGGCTGCCACGGAACCGGTGTCGTACTTGGTGCGATAGATGTTGAAGTCGAAATTCAACGCCTGTTCGGCGGCCAACACCAGGTTGTAATTGACGTTGGCGTAATAGCGTTTGTACATGTCCTCGAGGTCGGCGTGATAGAGCGCCAGGCTCAGATCGTCGCTGACAGCGTAGCTGCCACCGAGCACATCGATGCTCTTGAGTCGGTTGGGATCGCGTGCCGAGTCACCCATCGGGCTGTCAGCAGTGAAACGACCTGCATTCAGTTCCAGGCCTTCAATTTCGTTGCTGGTGACCAGCGTGCCGGTGAAAGACTGTGGCAGCAGACGAGTGTCGTCATGGGCCAGAACCGGCAGGGAAGGGAACTGGTTGCCGTACTTGATCACGGTATTGGAGATGCGCAGCTTCACCGCACCGCCTGCCTGGGACAGCTCGTCTACTGGGCGACCTTCGCTGTCGGTATCGAAGAAGGGGCGATAGTTGCGGCCGCGGCCACTGTCGAGCTTGACCCCGAGCAGGCCGAAAGCATCGACGCCAAAGCCGACGGTGCCCTGGGTAAAACCGGACTCGAAGGTAGCGATGAAACCCTGACCCCAGGTTTTCGCATCGTTGGTGTTGTCTTTGAAATCACGGTTGAAGTAGGCATTGCGCAGCAACAGATCGAGGCTGGCGTCCTCGACGAAACCATTGGCTTCGGACTGGCTGCTGGCGTGGGCCAACTGCCCGCCAAGCGCGAGGCCGCAAGCCAGCGCGAGACAGTGCTTCTTGTACATGAGTGCTCCGGTGTTGGTATGTTTTCTTGTCAGGCCTCGCATCGAGACAAGGCCCAGTCCAAAAGGACCGCTCATAAATATCACCGAGACGTTACAGGCACTACTGAAGGTGGTCGATGATCACTATCGACTTCTTCGATGAGGGCTTGGCAGCGAGCGGGGGTAGGCTTCTCCCCGATGAAGATTCCAGGGGTGGCGGCTTTTGCATCTCTCCCGGAAGCCGACGCTCTGGCTCCACTTCATCTCCTTTGGTTAAGACGACTTGTGGCCGCCTGGTGATCCAGTGCGGCTTTTTTTTGCGTTCGTACAATGCTTGGTGGTGCAGCCGACGGCTCAGTGAAAATCCCGACTGCGTATATCCAGCCCCGTCAGCATAGTCGTCATGTCCGTCAGACGCCCGGCGATCACGTGGCGCACACCGTCGACGGTCTCCAGGTGGCCATCGATGCGCAGCATCTGCGACTGCACCAGAACCCGTCGCTGCCGCTCGGCCAGGTCGTGCCAGACGACCACATTGACCAGACCGAACTCATCTTCGAGGGTGACGAAAATGACGCCGCTGGCGGTTTGCGGCCTTTGCCGGCCGATCACCAGACCGGCAATGCTGACAGGCCGGCCGTGCTCGACTGCCTGTAGCTCCCGCGAGCTCTTGCAGCGTATCGCGCGCAGCGCCTGGCGCAGCAGGGCCAGAGGATGCGGACCGAGCGTGGTGCCAAGCGTGACATAGTCGGTCAGCAGGTCTTCTCCTTGCGATGGTGCAGGCAGACTCAGGATTTCTTCACTCGGCGCAGACACGCCAGCGAACAGAGGCAGTTGCTCCTCGACGCCAGCAACCGCCCAGCGCGCCTGGTAGCGGTGGCCAACCAGGCCGGAGAGTGCGCCTGCATCGGCCAATCGCTCGCGCGCCGATGCATCCAGGCATGCACGTATGCTGAGGTCTTCGACATCACGGAATGCGCCGCACTGGCGCGCCTGTTCGATACGGCCCGCATCGTCTTCGCGCATGCCACGAATCATCCTCAGCCCCAGGCGGATGGTCGGCTCGCCATGTTCATCGGGCTCCAGGCTGCAATCCCAGTCGCTGTAGCGCACGTCCACGGGACGCACTTCGACATCATGTCGCCGTGCATCCTGCAGCACCTGATCCGGACTGTAGAAGCCCATCGGCCAACTGTTGACCAGCGCGCAGGCATAGGCAGCGGGCTCGTGGCACTTCAGCCAGCAACTGGCATAGGCGAGCAGGGCGAAGCTGGCCGCGTGCGACTCGGGAAAACCGTAACTACCGAAGCCCTCGATCTGGCGGAAGATCCGCTCGGTGAATGCCTGCGTGTAACCCTTTTCCAGCATGCGCGAGGTCAGCCGCTGACGATGCGGTTCGAGCCCGCCATGACGTTTCCAGGCGGCCATGCTGCGGCGTAGTTCATCCGCCTCGCCGGGTGTGTACTCGGCAGCGACGATGGCCAGCTCCATGACCTGCTCCTGAAACAGCGGCACGCCGAGCGTGCGCTCGAAGACCGGCTTGAGTTCATCAGAGGGATAGTCGATCGGTTCTTCGCCGTTTCGCCGACGCAGGTAGGGATGCACCATGTCACCCTGGATCGGTCCCGGACGGACGATGGCCACCTGGATCACCAGGTCGTAGAAGGTGTTCGGACGCAGTCGTGGCAGCATCGCCATCTGCGCACGGGACTCGATCTGGAACGCGCCGATGGTGTCTGCACGGCTGATCATGGCGTAGGTGGCCGGGTCTTCCTTGGGCAGGGTGGCCAGCGTCCACTGTGTGCCGCGGTAGCGCTCGATCAGGCCGAAACAACGGCGCAGTGCGCTGAGCATACCCAAAGCCAGCACGTCTACCTTGAGCAGGCCGACCCTGTCCAGATCGTCCTTGTCCCACTGGATGACAGTGCGCTCGGCCATCGTCGCGTTCTCCACCGGCACCAGCGTATCGAGGGCATGCTCGGAAATGACGAAACCGCCCGGATGCTGCGACAGATGGCGAGGGAAGCCGATCAACTCGCCAGTCAGTATCAGCACACGCCTGAGCAGTGGATTCTGCGGATCGAACCCCGCCTCCAGCAGGCGCTCGGGCGCTGGCGGGCCGCTGCTCCAACGGCCACAGCAGTCAGCCAGCGCATTGACCTGATCAGGCGGCAAACCAAGAGCCTTGGCGACGTCGCGTATCGCCCCGGCGCCATGATAGGTGTTGACCACGGCCGTGAGCGCAGCCCGCGTTCGACCGTAGCGACGAAACACGTACTGGATGACTTCCTCGCGCCGTTCGTGCTCGAAGTCGACATCGATGTCCGGCGGCTCGTTACGCTCGCGAGAGAGAAAACGCTCGAACAACAACCGGCTTTGCGTGGGGTCCAGCTCGGTGATGCCGAGCGCAAAACAGACGCTCGAGTTGGCTGCCGATCCCCGACCCTGGCAAAGAATATGTTGCTCGCGGGCGAAGCGGACGATGTCGTGCACGGTCAGAAAGTAGCTTTCGTATTCCAGCTCGGCGATCAGTGCCAGCTCGTGTTCGATCTGTGCGCGGGCCCTGGCCGGCACTCCTTCAGGCCAGCGCTCGGCAGTGCCACGCTCCACCAGAACGCGCAGCCAGGATGTGGCGTCATGACCTGCCGGCACCAGCTCGTGCGGGTAGTGATACTCCAGCTGATCGAGATCGAAGTTGCAGCGCTCGGCGATACGCAGGCTCTGTGCGAGCAGCTCGGGCGGATACAGCTCGGCCAGCTCCTCAGCTCGGCGCAGATGCCGTTCGCCATTGGCAAACAGATAGGCGCCGGCCTCAGCCACGGGCAGATGATGACGGATGGCGGTCATGCAATCCTGCAGGGCGCGGCGGCCACGGGCATGCATATGTACGTCGCCACAGGCCACGGCCGGCAGGTCGTGATCGCCTGCCAGCTCGAGTAGGCGCTGCAGGCGCGCGGTATCGTCCGCGCTGCGGTGCAACTCAACGCCCAGCCACAGGCGCTCGGGAAACAGCGAGCGAAGCCAGGGCAGGGCGCTGGCGTCACCGTCGCTGAGCCAGATGGCCAGCAGGCCATCGAGCGGCGCCACGAAATCCTCGTGCAGCAATCGGTAGGTGCCTTTTGCCGCTCGGCGCCGCGCCCGAGTGATCAGGCCGCATAGCGCCTGATAGCCCGTCAGGTTCTCGGCCAGCAGCACCAGCTTCGGGCCTTTTTCAATGACCACCTCGCTGCCCACGATCAGCTTTACGCCAGTCTTCTTCGAGGCTTCCCAGGCGCGCACGATGCCCCCCAGTGTGCATTCATCGGTGATTGCCAGGGCGCGATAACCCAACCTTGCCGCGCGCTCGAACAATTCCTGCGCACTGGACGCGCCGCGCTGGAAGCTGAAGTTCGACAGGCAATGCAGCTCGGCGTAATCACTCATGCGAACCAGCCGTGCAGCAGCAATGGCCCATCACTACCGACTGTGCGATACGCCCAGCCGCGCTGACCGGCACGGGTTTGCACCACGTAATAGTCGCGGCGCACATCCTCGCCATCCCACCAGCCGGACTCGATGCGCTCCGGGCCGGAGAGAATGCGCAGCGAGGCCTCACGCATCGGCAGGGGCTCGCTCAGCAGCCAGCCGGGGCGCGGGCCGCTGGGAGGCAGCAAGGGGTTGGTCGGTTCATGTTGCCAGGCATGCTCGGGACGGTGATCGGCTCTGGCACCGAGGCCATGCAGGGCGTCATCACCGAGGCGCGCCCTTAGCCGCTCACGTAATTGCTCCCAGGGCTGGTTCTGCTGTGGACGCTCGTCGAACAGTTGCTGATGCTGCGGCGCAAAGACCGGCAATTCACGCGCCTCCAGTCGCACGGCCAGCACTGGCGCTGGTAGCTGCTGATGCTCCAGACGACCGCGTGTCAGCTCGAACAGCATGCCGGGATCACGCTCGGCGCTGAGCAGGCCCACCTGTATCTGCGTATCGGCACCCGCGCGGTGTTCCAGATGCAGGGTGAAACGCTGCACGCCACTGTCACGACAGGCCAGGTAAGCCGCCAGATCGGCTGTCAGCCGGCGCAACGGGAACAGCAGTGCCTGATGCGATTCCACTTCGAAACTCAGCTCGATACGAGTATCGAAAACATCCGCAGGCATGAAGAAGTCCAGCGCTAACGGGCGCTGGCCAGACAGGGTATCGAGATGACGTAGCACTTCGGCAGGAAAACGCTTGGCCAGGCTGTCACGCGGTAGAGCCAACAATTGCCGCAACTGCCTTAGCCCCATGCGATTGAAGGCCATGGTAACCGTAGCCGATAGCCCGAGACGCTCCACTGGCAAGGGATCGAGCATCTGCTTGAGCATCCGCTCATCACTTGCCATCAACCCATCACCGACATTGACCAGCACTCGGGCCGCTGCCGGATTCGGCGCGACGGCAATGCGGTGCTGGAAGGCCAGCGCCGAAAGCTCGGCGCGCAATCGTGCTTCGAAACGCGACCAGGGACCGAACAGTCCCAGGCTGGACTGCACCTCCAGCAGCAGGCAGCGCGGATAGTGCAGGCTGACCTGGGCACTGAACCCATAGGCCCAGGCGGCCAGAAACTGCTGCCAGCGCTCGATGGCCGCAAGATCGTATTCTGCCGTGGCAACCCCCCGTGTCAGCGTCTGCGCTGCAGTCAGTGACTGGCCGGGCTTCAGTCCCAGGGCTCGGGCTGCCGGGTTGACCGCCTGTAGAACGCGCCGTTGTGGCGAGCCGGTAAGCAGCACCAACGGCTCGCAGGGATTGGCGCGGTGGCGCTGCACGCCGTCCATGGCCAGTTGCGGTAACAAGATGCAAGCCCAGAGCATGGCAGGCTCAATGCCAGGCAAACGCGAGCGGCTGCGCGGGTGGTAGACCACCCCGACACTTGATCACCCGCAGCTGCGCCGGCTGGCTGTCGAGCACCAGTCGTAGTGCTGCCGGTGAAGGATTGGTCGCTTCTACCTGCGGCCGATAGGCGAAAGCCAGGGTTTGTCCGGTAGCAGCCGCTACTTGCAGACGTCTCAGCGATCGATCATCGGCCTGACGCAACCAGCTCAACACTGCACCACAACTCCCTGAGCGCAAACATTGTTCGGCAGCCCACAGGGCATCGCGACCATCTGCCTGGATGATGCTCAGTTGGCGTAAATCGACACCGGCATGAATCCAGGCCTGAGGGTAGGGCAGATGAGGAGGGGAGATCAGCACCACCCGTTCGCCTGAAACCGTCAGGCTGGCAAGGGTCGGCCACAGCAGGCTCAACTCGCCGATGCCAGGCGCAGTCGTGAGAATTTCACTGAGTGCAGCCTTAGGCCAGCCGCCACCTGGCAGTACGGCGTCGAGAAAATGGTGTCCAGTTGAGAAATTGGCACCTGATGGCGATGAAACGACCTGACCTCGCCATACACGACGAGCGTCGATCAACCGGTCAAGCGCGACCACGGATGACATGGGACAATAACCAGATACTGTATATGAATACAGTATTATTTGAGCCGACGCGCGGGTCAAGAGAATGACGATAAGGTGCTCAACCTGGTTACGGAGGCGCGGCCGAGTCAGCCGAATAAATCACGTGTCGATCCAGGGAGTCGCGTTCTACGTACAACCAACCCATATGATCTGTCGTGTTGTGCAGACGCTGACTCGAAGCGAACCCATATGGTGTCTCGGGAATTTATCGCTGGCTGCAGATGCGGTTGAGAGTGACCAAGCGTGAAGGTCTCAATTCCCATGGGAGTACATGGATCATGGGAACGATGAAGCCCGGTGTTTCAGGTGCCTGGGAGCCAAAGTGGGTGATTCAGTCTGGCCAAATCGAGCGCAAAGAGCCCTACATTGGATAAGCCGTAGCTTCGCATAATGTATATTATGTTAAATTACGAATCGTATCATGAGACCGCTGCGACGACGCCACTGCCTAGGCTTGTCCCATCCCTTCTACGTTCAATTCGAGCCAAGGTGCTGCAGATTTGGTTCGGAGTGTTTTTTGTCAGTGCGAAACAATTGGCCTGTTCTGTCGCGTAAGGCCCTGTGTCTGAACGATAAAGTATTGGTCACTGCAACCGGTTCGCAAACATCTTCCCTGATAGCCTTGCCGAGAATGTTTCTACAACTTCGGCAAATGATGTCATTTTGGAATTTCTTTTTACCAATCGTCCCAACTGTTGGTATGCAGTGAGTTCACGGTTATGTTTCATGGGTGCGATTAAGGAGATGCCTATGAAACATGATTTGGAAAACATCAGATCGGCATTGGCCAATTACGAAGTTGATATGACACCCCGACCGGACGGTAGCGTCGTACTGACCGTTGTTCATGAACAACGGCGACTGGTACGCGTACTCGATGGCAGCTGTCCGGTGCAAGAATTCATTCGCTTGATTCACTTCGACATGGCTCTGGATAAAGGCGCGAAGTCGATCAAAGAAGCGGTCAAATACAGCAGCACTACGAAATTGCCTACCTACTCGCGTGACCCGATCTTTCGCACACGTCTCTCTCGCTTATGGGCCATGAGAAAACTCACCCAACAATGAGGAGATGCGCAAATGCCCAGATGCAACGACTCGGAAACGGGCCACGGCAAGCACGAAGATCTGCTGAGAACAATCAGAAGATATATGCCCTATCAGCACCAGCTGATGTACGAATGGCCTTATGTGGCCGGCGCTACCTGCCTGGTTTTTTTGCTGGTCTGGCAGCCCTTTCAACCGCCCACACTGGCGGTGATGTTCTCCCGGTCGCAGCCCGGTGCCCAGGCCACGCAGCGATCTTTAAAGGAGATTGACGCAAACTGCTATCAGGTACGCAGCAAAACACTGATCGATCCGCTCTGCCAGGGTTGCGACAAGGAGGAGCAAGCCACCGCTCGCCCTGGTTCCTTCGAATTCGGTCGCTCGACTCTCACCTGCCTGGACATACGGCGTGACGCTTCGCATGAATCCGGCACGGATATCCCTGCCAACATGCTGATCGAAGTGATCAGGTCGAATCACTCTTTCTAGTTCGACGCCCTGGCGTCTGGCGGATTTAATGCATTTATCTGTGCTGCGATTGCGGCAATCGTAATCGTAGTCATTAGTCATTTAGGAACTTGATACACACAAAGAGGGTTGTAGTTTTGCCGCTTCTCCCCTGCCCTGCAATTACCCAGACTTAGTCGTCGAACACTGCCCGTAAAGTGTGCGGCAGCTCATGCCATCACGAGATGACCTGACGAGTCATTACAGCACAATAAAAACCTGAACCCCAATTTGACCCTGTCACTCGAAAACACATGCGTCGCATGTCATGCGGCATGCAGGTCATTTTGCCCTGCAAGGGGAACCGGACATAGGAGCTAGGCCTTCTCGCGCCGGCTCTACATACAAAGGAAAAGTCGCGATGAATGGTACTCAGAAGAACCCCTGGATGCGCTGGGGCAAACGCGGACTCACATTGATCTTTCTTCTCACCATGTCAACGCTGCTGTACATGTTGGCGCGCAATCTGGACGGGTGGGAAGTGCGTCAGGCACTCAGCGATTACAGCGCACAGACCCTGCTGTTGGGGGCGCTCATTACGCTAGCCAGTTACCTGCTGTTCAGCTGCTACGACCTGCTCGGCCGCAAGTACAGTCGCCATCATCTGCCTACGCGCCAGATCATACTCGTGGCGATGGCTGGCTACGCCTTCACCCTCAACTTCACCACCTGGATCGGCGGTGTGGCGATGCGCTACCGGTTGTACACGCGCCTCGGCCTGAGCGCCTCGACGGTGACGCGCATCCTCAGCCTCAGCCTTCTGACCAACTGGACCAGTTGCATGGCACTGGCCGGAGTGATTTTCTCTCTGCGCCTGATAGAACTGCCGGACAACTGGACATTGGGCATGAACAGCTTGCAGTTGCTGGGTTTTGCCTTGCTTGGGCTGGTTAGCGCCTATGTGGGCATCTGCGCGTTTTCCAGACAGCGCGTTTGGCGCTTTCGCGAGCGCTACGTCACCCTGCCCTCGTTGCGCATCGTGTTACTGCAGCTATGCCTCGGCGCAAGCAACTGGTCGTTGATGGCCGCCCTGATCTATTGGCTGTTACCGGAAGGTGCCACCTATGCCTCGGTGCTTGGTGTGCTGCTGATCAGTTGCATGGCTGCGGTTGTGGCGCATGTTCCCGCCGGGCTCGGGGTGCTGGAGGCCGTGTTTCTCGCTTTGCTACAGCACCAGCACAGCCAGGCCAGCCTTATCGCCGCTCTCATCACATACCGTGTGCTCTACTACCTTCTGCCGCTGCTGGTGATCAGCGTCACCTACGCGGTGCTGGAAAAACGTGCGAAGAACCTGCGCAAGCGCAACGAACAGCCAGTTGAAACGCAGCTCGGTTAGCGAGAGCAAACGACGCGTTGACACAGGGTGCGCCATACGCACTGCTGCAGAGGGCGCCGGGACTGTTGCGCGCAGCGCACCCTACGGGCAACCACTCGGCGGATGGCGGGAACTTGCAAGCGAGTTGGGCAGGTCTATCTCACATCATTCAGCAAAACCGGAGGCACGAGATGGCCAAGCCATTGCATCTGATCAGCTATACCCTGCATGACCAGTCGCACAGCGTGGAAGTCGAATCCGACCGCGAGCAACTCACGCCCTACCAGGCTCGTTTCTACTTGAGCGCTCTTCACACCTTCGAATGGCCCAGCGAATTCAGCGATGTACAGGTCACTCGCATCTTGCAGTCGAAGAAAGACAGCGCTACTCCGACACACCGCATCCAGCGCTGAGCAGACTACAGCCCTCCTCCGGTTCTCGTCACACGCTGGTAGCGGCACCTGCCAGGTATCCACGGCTCGTGAGGCTGGGGCCTACAGACGTTCCGAGACGGTGCGAGAAGGCGACGCTCAGAGTGTTTCAGTCAGGAGTCTTTGTCGTTGCCAGCGGACAGCCATAGCAACCTGACGCAGCGCCCCTGAATCAGAAACACCAAGGCCCGCAAAATGCGGGCCTTGGTCAGGTGGTCACGAATTTCGAGTTGCCTGGCTCTTCTGGCCACCCTTGCGACCGGCTTCGGACGCTCTCTGGCGGTCATTGGCAAAGTTGCCACCGCTGTTGTGGCCACCTTTGCGGCCGGCCTCGGATGCTTTTTGACGATCGTTTGCGAAGTTACCCGGATTTTTACTGGTCGCCATTGCTGGTACCTCCTGATAGTTACTCGCGAGGCGTTATTGCCCCTACTTGAAGTCAGGCAGGCTCAGCTCCGAGTCGTTCAGGCTTTTTTCACCTTCGGCGATAGCGCTGCCGGCGTCGTGCTCGGCAACAGCTATCCCCACAACTCTCTGTAACCAAGCACCTTCGGCGCCTGGGTAAGCATTCAGACGGCCTTGAGTCGCGGGTTGGCAGTAACCGGATGGGTCTTGTGGCGATTCTCGAAGCAGAAGTTGGTGGCCTGCACGTAGCCTTCAGCCGAGCCACAATCGAAGCGGCGGCCCTTGAACTTGTAGGCCAGTACACAGCCCTGCTGGGCCTGCTTCATCAGCGCGTCGGTGATCTGGATTTCGCCGCTCTTGCCCGGCTCGGTCTGTTCGATCAACGAGAAGATATCGGGCGTGAGGATGTAGCGGCCGATGATCGCCAGATTCGACGGCGCGTCCTCCGGGTTGGGTTTCTCCACCATGCTGTCGATGCGGAAGATATCGTCGCGCAGCGCCTCACCGGCGATCACGCCGTAACGCGAGACTTCGTCCATCGGCACTTCCTGGATGGCGACGATGGAGCAGCGGAACTGTTCGTAGAGCTTGACCATCTGGCTCAGCACGCCGTCGCCGTCGAGGTTCAGGCACAGGTCGTCGGCCAGCACCACGGCGAAGGCCTCGTCGCCGATCAACGGGCGCCCGGTCAGAATGGCGTGGCCAAGGCCCTTCATCTCCACTTGGCGGGTGTAGGAGAAGGTGCATTGATCGATCAGGTGACGAACGCCGCTGAGGGATTTTTCCTTGCCGGTGTTGGAGATCTCGTGCTCCAGCTCGTAGCTGATGTCGAAGTGATCCTCCAGTGAGCGCTTGCCGCGACCGGTGACGATGGCGATTTCATTGAGCCCGGCTTGCAGTGCCTCTTCGACGCCATACTGGATCAACGGGGTGTCGACCACCGGCAGCATTTCCTTGGGCATCGACTTGGTAGCGGGAAGAAAACGGGTGCCGTAACCGGCTGCGGGAAACAAACATTTCTTGATCATGAGTTCTATACCAATTGAGTGACTCGGTAATAGAACCTGACCCGTTTAGAACCTTTAGGGTTCAAGATATTTCAGCAAGCGCCGTTTCGCTGCTGTACTTTTTGTGAAGTTCGGCACCTCGACCTCAGCACGCGGATGGCGAGGTGCCGCTGCAAGCAAGAAGCCGTCGCTATGCGGGATAACGGCTCACTTCGATCAGGTTGCCGTCCGGGTCTCGAAAGTACACCGACTCGATGGGCCCCACGGCGCCTGTGCGCGCCACCGGCCCCTCTTCCACCGTCACGCTCTGCTCGGCCAGATGAGCCATGACTCGCTCCAGCGGCCACAGGGTGATCAGGCACAGATCGATGGCGCCCGGTGTCGGCTTGATCGCCTTGGGCTCGAACTCACGCCCGGCCTGATGCAGATTGAATTTCTGCTGACCGAATACCAGCGCGCTGCGCCCGGCGCCGAAGCGTTCGTGACGCATGCCCAGAACGCGCTCATAGAAATCGACGGTGATGTCGATGTCCGCCACTGTCAGTACCAGATGGTCCAATCTCTCGATCATGTTCAATGCCTGTCCAGAAGATGAAAACGTGGCAACCCCAGGTGCCAGTGGATCGCCGCCAGACGTGCGGCCAGCACCGCGAACATTGCCGCTGCGGTATCGAGCCAGTGCGGCGTGCCCAGAGCGCGCAGGCCGATAAAGGTGAGCGCACCGGCGATGCAGGCCGTGGCGTAGATTTCCTTCTGGAAGATCAGCGGGATCTCGTTGCACAGCACATCGCGAATCACCCCGCCGACCACGCCGGTCATCACCCCCATGATCACCGCAGTGCTGATCGGCGTACCGCTCTGCAGCGCCAGCTCGGTGCCATACACGGTGAACACGGCCAGGCCGAAGGCATCGGCGATCAGCAGACCTTTCTCGTGAATCGGCCGGGTCATGCGCACCCAGGCCACGGTGCCCAGCGCCGCCAGTGAGGCGACCAGGATGTAGGTATCGTCACGAATCCAGCTGACCGGGTGGTTGTCCAGAATCAGGTCACGCAGCGTACCGCCACCCAGCGCGGTGACGATGGCCATCACCAGCACGCCGAACAGGTCCATGGACTTGCGCCCCGCCATCAGCGCACCGGTGATGGCGAACACCGCAACGCCGAACAGGTCGGCGACATAGAAAAGCGTTTCCATGCTGCCCTCAGCGGCTGACCGGCGTACGCAGGGTGACGAACTCCTCGGCGGCGCTCGGATGCACACCGATGGTCTCATCGAAGATCTGCTTGGTCGCGCCTGCTTTCAGGGCGACAGCCAGGCCCTGAACGATCTCACCGGCCTCCGGGCCGACCATATGGCAGCCGAGCACACGGTCGCTGTCAGCATCCACCACCAGCTTCATCAGCGTGCGCTCCGGGTTTTCGGTCAGCGTCAGCTTCATCGGCCGGAAGCGGCTCTCGAAGACCTTCACCTTGTGCCCGGCTTCGATGGCCTGCTCTTCACTGAGGCCAACGGTGCCGATGTTCGGCAGGCTGAATACGGCGGTGGGGATCATGCTGTAATCCAGCGGCCGGTATTCCTCGGGCTTGAACAGCCGGCGCGCCACGGCCATACCTTCGGCCAGCGCAACCGGGGTCAGCTGCACGCGGCCAATCACGTCGCCCAGGGCAAGAATCGACGGTGTGGAAGTCTGGAACAGGTCATCGACCTCGACGTAGCCGCGCTTGTCCAGCTTGACCTCGACGTTTTCCAGGCCGAGGTTATCCAGCATCGGCCGGCGGCCGGTGGCGTAGAACACGCAATCGGTCTCCAGCACGCGACCATCCCTGAGCGTCGCGGCCAGGCTGCCATCGGCCTGGCGCTCGATGCTGGCGATATCGGCGTTGAACTGCAGGTCGAGGCCCTTCTTGCTCAGCTCGTCGCGCAGGTGCTCGCGCACGGCACCGTCGAAGCCGCGCAGGAACAGATCGCCGCGATAGAGCAGCGAGGTCTGTGCGCCCAGGCCATGGAAGATCGAAGCAAACTCCACGGCAATATAGCCGCCGCCCACCACCAGTACGCGCTTGGGCAGTTGCTTGAGGAAGAAGGCTTCGTTGGAGCTGATGGCGTGTTCGCGGCCAGGAATATCGGGAATCTGCGGCCAGCCGCCGGTGGCGATCAGGATGCGTTCGGTGCTGTGACGCTGGCCATTCACTTCGACGGTATGCGCATCGACGATGCGCGCATGGCCTTCGAACAGGCTGACGCCGCTGTTGGTCAACAGATTGCGGTAGATGCCATTGAGGCGCTCGATCTCGCGGTTCTTGTTGGCGATCAGCGTCGTCCAGTCGAAGTTCGCCTCACCCAGCGACCAGCCGAAACCCGAGGCTTGCTCGAAGTCTTCGGCGAAATGCGCACCGTACACCAGCAGTTTTTTCGGTACGCAGCCGACGTTGACGCAGGTACCGCCCAGATAGCGGCTCTCGGCGACCGCGACGCGGGCACCGAAACCTGCGGCGAAGCGCGCCGCACGTACGCCGCCGGAACCGGCGCCGATAACGAACAGGTCGAAGTCGTAACTCATGGGGTATCTCCTTGGCAGACGAGGAGCATACCGTAAAGGCCCGCGCTAAGCTGAACGTCGGAGGTGAAGAACATGCGCCCTACCCTGACCCATCTTGCCCTGCACGTCCCGGATCTCGATGCCTGCATCGCCTTCTACCAGCGTTTCTGCGCCATGCAGGTGATCCACGAGCGCCCCGGCAAGGGCACACGTATCGTCTGGATGGCCGAGCCGGGCAAGGAACACCAGTTCATCTTCGTGATCATGCCCGGCGGCCAGAACAGGAACCTGGCAGCCAATGACTACAGCCACTTCGGCTTTGCCCTGAGCAGCCGCGAGGACGTCGACCGCATCGCCGCCCTGGCCGAAAGCGACGGCTGCCTGATCTGGCCGCCACGCGACGAACCCTACCCGGTCGGTTACTACTGCGGCCTGCGCGACCCGGCCGGCAACTACGTGGAGTTCAGCTACGGCCAGCCGCTCGGCCCCGGCTCGGAGAAAATGCCCATTCCCTGAAATGCAAAACGCCACCCGAAGGTGGCGTTTCGTTGACCTGCAGGGTTATCAGAACGCCTTGCCAGTCTTGTACAGGTTCTCGAAACAGAAGTTGGTCGCGTCGATGTAACCCTCGGCGCTACCGCAGTCGAAACGCTGCCCCTTGAACTTGTACGCCATCACACAGCCCTGCTGGGCCTGGCGCATCAGCGCGTCGGTGATCTGGATTTCGCCACCTTTGCCCGGCGGCGTGCTGCGAATCAGGTCGAAGATGTCCGGGGTGAGGATGTAGCGACCGATGATCGCCAGGTTCGACGGTGCGTCTTCGGGCTTGGGTTTCTCCACCATGTTGCTGACGCGGTAGATGTCATCGCGGATCATCTCGCCAGCGATCACGCCGTATTTATATGTTTCGTCCTTCGGCACTTCCTGAATCGCCACGATGGAGCAGCGGAACTGGTTGTACAGCTTGACCATCTGCGCCAGCACGCTATCGCCTTCCAGGTTCAGGCACAGGTCGTCGGCCAGTACCACGGCGAACGGCTCGTCACCGATCAGCGGCTGACCGCAGAGGATGGCGTGGCCCAGGCCTTTCATCTCGACCTGACGGGTGTAGGAGAAGCTGCACTCGTCGATCAGACGACGAATGCCAACCAGGTACTTCTCCTTGTCGGTGCCCTTGATCTGGTGTTCGAGCTCATAGCTCACGTCAAAGTGGTCTTCCAGCGCGCGCTTGCCGCGACCGGTGACGATGGAGATCTGGTTGAGGCCAGCCTCCAGTGCCTCTTCAACCCCGTATTGAATCAGTGGCTTGTTCACCACCGGCAACATTTCCTTGGGCATTGCCTTGGTAGCAGGCAGGAAGCGCGTGCCGTAACCGGCAGCGGGGAACAGGCATTTCTTGATCATGGGACTCCCTAGTGGGGACGGTTGGAATGCGCGCCCAGTCTATCAAGCCGCGCTGGCCTTACAACTGCCGCTTGCGGGCCGTCCGATGCCTCGGTAGAGAAAACCCAGCTCCGCCAACTGATCGGCGTCATAGATGTTACGCCCGTCGAACAGCACCGGCATGCGCATCACGCCGCGAATACGCGGGAAGTCCGGCTGACGGAACTGCTTCCACTCCGTCACCAGCACCAGCGCATCGGCACCCTGGGCGACGGCATAGGGGGATTCGCTCAGCACCAGTTGCCCCGCCTCCACGGCCGCCGGATAGCGTGCGGCAACAGCTGCCGTGGCAGCAGGGTCGCAGGCCTGCACCTTGGCGCCAGCGGTCAGCAGTGCGTCGAGCAGCACCAGGCTGGGCGCCTCACGCAGATCGTCCGTACCGGGCTTGAATGCCAGCCCCCAGAGCGCGACGACTCGCCCTTGCAAATGACCATTGAAATGCTCGCGCAGGGCCTGGAACAGCAGCGTCTTCTGCAGCGCATTGCGCGCCTCGACCGCACGCAGGATGCCCGGCTCGATGCCCTCGTGCTCGGCCGTGCGGATCAGCGCCTTCACGTCCTTGGGAAAGCACGAGCCGCCATAACCGCAGCCGGCATAGATGAAGTGCGTACCGATACGCCGGTCGCTGCCGATGCCACGCCGCACCTCCTCGATGTCCACGCCCAACCGCGCGCAGATACCCGCCATCTCGTTGATGAAGGAAATCTTGGTCGCCAGAAAGGCATTGGCCGCGTATTTGCTGAACTCCGCGGCGCGCACGCCCATGCACAACAGGCGGTCGTGATTGCGCAGAAAGGGCGCATACAGCCGGCGCAGCAGCTCGCGCCCACGTTCGTCATCGCAGCCGACGATCACCCGGTCGGGGCGCATGAAGTCCTCGACCGCAGAACCTTCCTTGAGAAACTCCGGATTGCTCGCCACGATCACCCGCGCCCGCTGTTCCCGACGCGCCAGGCCGGCGTTGATGCGCTGCGCCACACGCTCTGCGGTGCCCACCGGCACCGTGGATTTGTCCACGACCAGGCAGGCATGATCAAGTCGTTCACCCAGCTCGTCAGCAACCGCCAGGACATGACTCAGATCGGCCGAACCGTCCTCGCCACTGGGCGTGCCCACCGCAATGAATATCACCTCGGCGCGGCGGATGCCGGCCTTCAGCTGTGACGTGAAACTGAGCTGCCCACCGGCCAGTTGCGCCTTGAGCATCGCTTCCAGGCCAGGTTCATAGATCGGCACTTCTCCTCGCGAAAGCATCGCGACGCGCTGCGCATCTCGCTCGACGCAGACCACCTGATTGCCCATCTCGGCAAAACAGGTGGCCGTCACCAAACCTACATACCCTGCTCCAATCACGCATATCTGCATCGCAGCATCCTCTCGGCCTATGCTGCGATTGCAACCAATCGCGGTGGCAGCGATATGACGGAACGACGAAAGAATGATGACAGGCACCCGCCGTTGTCGGCAGGTATTGAGCCAATGTGGCTGTATCTTCGGCGCTTATGGTTAGGACAGAGTCGGCACGTCAGCCGCCTCCGTGCCCCTTGCGGGTTGCGCGGTGACACTGCTCAGCTACAGCCAGCCTCAACACCCAGGCTTGAAATGGGACCGTGCCAGACAGCCAACCAGTAATGCTTCGCCAGCCTACGCGAGCGTGGGTGTGCGGGGCTGAGTTGCAAAAAACTGGCAAAAAAAAGACCAACCATGGAGGTTGGCCTTGCCTAATAAGAAGTATGAGCTGCACCAACTTTCGTGGAGTGCACGCCTACTATCGCTCTACCGCATTTCAGATTCATGACGACCGCCAGTTTTTCCCAGCGCCCATCCGTCCGCTCGCTCATTCGCTGCAATATTTCAGAAACACTCGTCCAGTACCTTGCAGCCCTCTAAAACGAGGGTTTCACCGTGATTCGCAATGTACGCAAGACGCTGGACTCCATCGCCGCCAACAACGAGGACGCCGCATTCGCTTTGATGCGAGCCGCTGAGAGCACCCGAGACGAGGTCCTACGCCAGCACATGCTTCGACTGATTCACCGCTTGAATCAAGACGCTGTAGACCTTCGCATTCTGCGCGACGAAGTCTTCAACCCCGCCACCAAGCGTGCCCTGTCAGTCAACATTCAGTGACCCAATGTCCTGCCGCTCCACTATCGTTGGAACACCTGCTTTTCATGACATTGGCGCGCTTACTCCAGACGCATCCGCCCCGCCGCATACTGGACATTTCATGGTCACTTCTCCTTGAAGGAAACGATCAGCAGATCGGCCACCAGCGTGAGCTTCAGGTATACCTGCCCGAATTCGGTGTCGGGCCGGTAAACTTCTTGCCGGTAGTATGATCCGCATAGGTTGTCATGCTCTTGAAAAAGTCGCGGCTGCTCAGGGCACTGATGACGGCCGGCATGTCGGCCATCTCCATACCCAGCTCGGCGCCCCCTTCCAGAGCTACGCGGGTGAAGCGATAACGCTGATCGGCTACGGCTTGCTTCACCCGCTCAAGCTTGAAATGGGGTTTACGCTATTACATGCCACATAAAATAACCTTTCAGGTTAATTTCTTTGAGGGAGCACTCATGCCAGACGACAGCCGTACACGATTGCGCAATGAACTGCTTGCCGGTGCTGCCTCCAAGCCCACAACGCCTGCTGACAGCCAGTATTTCAAGCACCTTCGTCATCGCATAACACCCCCAAACGCTAACCAACAAGATCAGGCTGGATCAATTAAACCTTCTTGAGCGCGGTAGCCGAGTGCACCAAGGAACTGGACGGGTAATTTCGCAGACAAGGGCTTTCGGCAGTTGCCGAAAGCCACAAAGCAAAAAGCCCTGCAGGTTTCCCTGCAGGGCTTTTGCGAAAGTGGCGGTGAAGAAGAGATTCGAACCCGTTTCGACAGCGTGTCAGTCCGTGCCAAAGCCGCTCAATACGGGCTTTTCGCTCCCCTCGCCTGCTCGTTTCGTAGCTATTCGGCCCTATGATTTCGACACTTTTTCGACACCTGAGCGCCCTAGCCCGCTTCGACCTGCTGCCGAAAACGCTTCATTGCAGCCATTACCTTTTCGTTCTGCTCCTGGTCGCTCCAACGCTATCCCTACCTTGTGTTCTATGTCGAGCAAGATAGCCATATCGATGTCTGGCGGGCACTGCACGAAATGAGAGATATTCCCACCTGGCTCACCAATTAAAAAACCTGACAGTCATATTATGAGAGAATAATTTCTTTCCGAAAGAAAGTATCAGCCCACATCCGAAACAGTTAAATCTATAACTTTTTTGTCCTCAAGCTTGAACATCAAGCGCTGAGAACTCTTTTCACCCAAACCATCTAGATAAAAAATATCGCACTCTAAGAAGTCAATCAAATTAAGGTTAATTGTCTTGCACTCAAACCAGAGCGGTATACTTTCATCTTTTTTCCATTTGCTCAACTTACTACTTCTATCTCTACTATGTTTAACCAGCTCACCCCTAACACTTATCAAAACCTCATTCACTTCACTCCCGTAATTATGTAAATATACTGCAAACTCGGCATCATCCATGCCAAAATACTGGAGAACCGAATCATCAAGTCTAAAAATTGGCTGAGCCAGTTTCTTTCTCTCTCGCCTTAACTCATCCGCTTCCGTTTTAGCAAAGGCGATATCTTCTTGCGTAGCCTTAACTAACTCCCTTTGCTGCTCAACAGAGTTCCTCAACTCTTCAGCTTGCATCTTAAGCGCAGCGGTACTTAACCGAAGCTCCTTACCCTGTTGAAAATACCCTATTACCAACCAAAAAAATGCCAACGGCGCAAAGCCTCCCGCAAGAAAATCTCCCCACTCATTTAGGTCCAACCCAATAGCCTTATCAATGTTTAGCCAGACAACAACCGCCAAACCTAAAACCCATATTATTGTTACAGCAGCTCCCAATATCAACATGTCTACCCCTCGCAACTGCCAATGTACAATCAGCCTTCCTCGAGCTGTTTATCTTCTTTTCTTTCTGTATCTCTTAACCTGACAGAAAACTTATCACTCACATAAAAAAAGGTCTCAAATTCAGCGTCTTTATCAATCAAAAGAAACGAGTCACCGGATTTTATTAGCACATTTGCCATGCCTTTAAATTTTTCTGAAGAAATATAAACCGCATCCTCCTCCATTATTTTATCGAACCGAACAATCCCAAGGTAATATGAAAAAGCAAGTGAAATACCAGTAAGGAAATAAATAAAAGCATTGAGAAGCTGCCGCCTATAGGCAATACGCTTTCTGTCAAACAGTCGTTTTATCACTACCACTGGGGATCTAGCTAAGAAGCCGGCCTTAAGAACCAACGCCACAACCATACTGCCGCCCAAAAACCATACCACTTTACTAATCTCAGAATACTTAACCTTAAGATAAGAAAAATTAAAAACCAGATAGACACCAATAGCAAAAACAACCCAATAGAGCACCTTCTCGTACACCATGCTTTCTTTATATATTTTTGGCGCACTCCTATTAAAGCGTAATGGCCAATGTCGCCTCAGTCTCAGCGCAAAGGCTGCAATAGCATGAAAAAACGAAAAGTAAAACTGCGATATCGCAAAGGCAAAAACCCGCGCAATTGTATAACTCATGAGAAAATAGAACACAAAAACAGATATAAATGCTGACAGGAAATCCACCGCCACTATAGACAGCATTTCAAAGGGTACCTGGGTCATGAACCCTGAATAGTGGGCCGAAGCTAAGGACAACACAACCAAGGTAGCTTTTACTATCGCTTTTATTGAGTCCTCTCTGACTCCAAGGATTTTGGTAACCGTACCAAGAATACCTTCCTTTTCGGTCTGCCCCTTTTTATTTCTCCCCCAAAGTTTATCCAATAGAGCTACATTCCTTACCATGCCGCTGCATTCCTTTTCATATGATTTAAGTATTTCTTTGTAGCTTTATCCCATAGGATTAAAACTGCTAGCCGCAGAGCAATATCGCGTTTTCATGCGATCACTACTTGTCTTGCGGTCACTGTCATAGCGGGCACGCCAGGTTCTGCACTGTTCGTGAAAGTGCTGTTTGGCAGCCTTGCGGCATTCGCGATAGTCGATTGATCCGCGCCGGTGATTGGCGCAGACGCTGGTGCCGTCGATGTAGTTGTTCACCGATAGCCATTCCGCCAGGTAGTTGCTGCCGCCGTTCCAGCTCTTTATCCATCTGGAAGTGCGCTCGTTGCTCACCTGTCTGGTTTGGCGCTGCTGCGTTTGCTGGGGTGCTTGGGCTATGCGATGGGTTGCAGGCGGTGTGTAGGTGCTGGCCGGCTGCTTGGGCGTGTAGTTCTTGTCACTGAACACGTTCTGAGAGCTGGCAATCGCCCTCGCCTTTTCTTCCTCTGTCCACTCCATCGAGGCGTATGGCTGAGGCTGGCTTACCGGCTCATATGCAACTTGTTGCGCGGGTGGATCGATGGGAATGGATGGCAGCCTTACAGGCTCTTCCGGCTCGCTGTAGGGCCGTTGCGCCGGTTGCTGGCTGAATAGCGGTTTGCCGTCTACGTGGATCGCCTGCTTGAGCTGATCCACATTGATCACGATTGGCTTGGCAAACATCGCGATCACGCCCCAGGTAATCGCGGAACCCACACCCAGGATGGCCACCATTCGCCATGGGCCAGGCTTTTTCTTGCTGCGTAGATAGTCTGGTGCGTCGTCCCAGTCACTTTTCATATCGCTTCCTTGCTTTAAATATCCTTAAGCAGTTTTATTTTGCTCTAATTTCTTTGGCAATTTTCAAAAGCTGATCTACACCATCAAAAGTGCTGGGCACATTACTCTCATCCGGCGTTATGCCAGAAAATATAATAGACTCGAATTTTGACAAAGAATCTACATCCTTTGTTTTTCTAGATTTAGCAAAGTCAGCATAACTTTCAATAAAACCACAAAGAGACAACCTCAACTCCAGCTGAAGCAACTGGGCTTTTACCGAATAGTAGTTCTTGAGTGCAATTCTAAAGAAATACAAAAGCGCCACTTCCAAACCCAGCAGTGACAGTATCTTCCCTGTTTCAACATAAGAGAAGCCACTCCCGTCATCCGTAGCAACCAGTCCACCGACTAAAAACTGGTAAGCCAGAGGAATAATAACCACCACACCCAGCAAAACCATAGAAAAGAAAGCATATCGTAGCTCCCCTTTCTTTTCGGAGTGCATTTCATGAAACGCCTTAGAGAGGTGAACGAAATTAAATTTCCCCCTCTGCTCCTTAAGTACAGAAACATATGAATCTATAGTTTTTTTATAGCCCAGCAATTCAGCTTCCCAATCGGCCTTTGCCGATGAAAAACTACTTTCCTTCTCAGATATATATTCAAGATAGTCAGTCGCAATATACTTAGGCATTGAAGCCCATATAAAATCAGAGTTCTCCTTGTCACTTAAATTGTTAAATTCTTTTCCGTAGTCAAAAAACTCAAACAGCTCTAGCTCTGGGCTTTTCGCCTTATAGGGAGACCTAAGATTTGATTCTCTTGCAATTCGCGAAAGATATTGACAAAGATCATGTAAGGCCACGTCATCGACTTTTTTGTCGAGAATTATCAACCTCAGCTCATCCCCAATCCATTTGATATTTAGCCGAGCTGATTTATCAAATTCTTTTGGCGCTGCAGCAATTTTCCTGAGCATGCCAGCGCATAGAGCCACCCTTTCATTTACAGGCTCGTTTTTTTTGAAAAGAGTCTCTAGCTTTTGGCAGTAACTTTCTATATCAGTAGAAATTTCTTCAAAAAACATAGCCACTTTGCTCTCCTAGCATTCTCAAAACTCTTGCCACCCTTTATGGGCATACCAGCATCGAGTTACTTCCATTTAGATTTCATACTCCCTCCTTGGAGCAAACAAAATTCTAATTTTAATTCCGAGGCAAACTATTAATAAGGCCTGCCATAGCCGGCTTTTCGAAGAAACCCAAGGTTCTTGCAGGCGAGAGTACTGGCCACCTTGTGTAAACCTCTGCCATGCATACCAAATGTATTGCTTTTGACGGCATCAACGAAACTGAAATAGATGCATACTTTTGCTTTTCCTCTTCAGGGCAAAACTCATTTATTATTTTAAAAAGAGAGCAATAGCCTTGCACAACCACATATATTGCATTGTGGTTTTGCTCATCAGTAATCTCAAAAAACCTGTCTACCTTAGTGTTTTGCTTGAGAGCCTCAACCATCCACTCAGAAACCAAGGTTACTGCTTCATTCCCTGTATATCTCGACTTACCATCAGCAATTGTAAAATTGCTGTAAGCACGACTTGCAATTTCAGTAAAAACAAAAAACAAGGATTCAAATTGTTTTATTTTTTCAGTTTTTTCTTGCAAGGAAAACGTTCTTTTTGCTTCATTTAACTGGGCTTCACTATGAATGAGCGTCTTAGACTGTGATTCTAAACTTTTAATCAGCAGATAAACTGTTGTAAACGTTAGTACTGGATTTAAAATCCCGCCTATAAAATCACCAAATGCTCCCCATACAGACTGCTGATCTGACAGCCCACCATGAAAGTTTCCAAAATAAAACACCAGTGCCAAAGCGAGAATGGCACCGGGCACATACATCGGACGAAAACTCATGTCACCGAATGCAAATAATAGTGTTTTATTCTGCCATCCCGTGAAGTCACCCTAGTAACTTCTGCAGTCACGGCCGTGAATTGATCGTTTGCCAAATCCCTCAAGCTGTCAGCAAGTTTCCTTTTGGCGTTTTGCGCGATAACCCCTCTGAAAGGTGAGAAACTCACAGAGTCAGCTTCATTATCAAGAATGAATCGACCAGTTCCAGTGCGTGCGTTAAACCTACTAACAGCCATTTGTATATTTTCTCTATGATCACTTGTGATCGACGTAGTCAAGTAATCATGGGTACGCTCATTGAACCCAACCAGCGGCGTCCTGGCCTTTGATAACACCATCTGATATCCCTGCCCATATACAGGTTTATGCAAATTTTTTAATGGATTGTGGAGCCGGGCCAATAACTCTTCACCATTATTCATATAGGATCGAAACCACCGCTTTGCAGACACAGTCTCCAATGCCATCGGACTACCCAAAGGCAAAGCCAAGTGAATAGCTAATAGCTCGACATATGAATCAACCCCTAGATAATTCATAGTCCTTACAGTTTCTTCGCTAGTAAGCTCAATCTCAAATTTTTGTACGAAAGACCCTGTATGAGAGTTCTTGAAGTCCACACTAAACCCGCGAACAGCTGTCGTATGATCTTTTACTTCGTCATGCAGTATCGCATGCGTTGTAATTGACATGATTTCAGACAGAGCGCCTAGAGCATTTGCCCCATAATAGAGCCCTAGCTTAGTGAAATTTGCAGTGCCACTATCAAACTTAAAACTGAATGGTATTTTCATACTGCCCTAGCTTCCCTCTTATAATTTCCTTTATTTAAAATGGCTAATTATTTTTCTATTCTCTCATGCCACCTCATTTCAATATGATCTGGGCTTATATGACCATTCTTCATTTCTACCCTGCCACTTATAAGCCAAAGAGCATACTGCGGGAACAACTCAGCTAATACAGCTAACTCTTCCGTACTAATCCTTATCTTCCCTTTGCTGATGTTCTTCCACCTATCATAGTTCTTACCCCCCTGCTCACTCAGCTCCTTTGGCCCTACCTTTCTGATCAATAGAAGGGCTCTTTCTCTAATCATATCCACGATAGATATTACTCATTAAGGGTACTATTTACCCTGGCTTTTTTTGGGGCTACCATTGCTCGGCCAGGGTACATACTACCCTGACGCATTTTCATTGACTGAATAGTGACGGAACGAGCATGGAACTGGAAGAGCTGGAGCCTTCGAAGCTCATAGGCCCGCAACAGGACGTTGAAACCGTCGAGTCCTGGGCCGACCGTAACGGCCTGACCTACGGCACCGCGCGTGCCTGGGCCATGAAAGGCGTTCTGCCCACCGTCAAGCTGGGCAAGCGCCGCATGGTCAACAGCGCCCTGCTCCGCTCCTGGCTGCTGCAGCAAAAGTGGACGGCATGAAGCCTCTTTTCCATGCGCAGGCCGCCTTCGCCGCCCTATCCGGTGTTCCCGTTGAGCGGGTCGCGCAGTGGGTCAGCAACGGCATCGTCGACTGCATGAAGCCAGGCAAAACCTGCGTGGCGCGGCTGGCGGGGGTGAGCCCGTGAAACGCAATTATCAGTCGGTTCATGAGCGCATGGAGCGTGACCTTGCTCACCCCAAGGCTTGCGGGCCTGGCGCTTGTGAATACCTGCGGTTCTACCTGCGGGGCTACATCGAAGGCTTTCATGAGGCTGGAGGCATTTCCGGCAACGAATGTGGGCGCCTTATCCAGCTTGGCCGCGCCGCGTCTATGGCCACCCCGAAACCCGAGGTGTTGGCCAATGAAAAGCCTGAACCAGTATTCGCTCCAAGCGCACGCCGTGAACTGCGACTGCTCTGTCTGCTGGCTAAACCGACACCGGATGCAGCCCAAGGCGCCTTCCTGCCCATACACACCCGGCACCTAATGCCGCCCCGCACGATGATCCGGGGTAAATGGTCGGCCCCAGGTTACGCAGGCCTATACCTGCGAGAAACACAAGCCCGGCAACCGTCCGCCGCAGTGCTGGCACGTTGTGAGCGACACCGGCAAACCAATGCCCTTCGTGCCCCCGCGCGAACCGTTCGAACTGGTGGGCTTATTGAATGACGACTTCATTGCGCGTACGCCGCTATCTGGCCGCCCTGCTCTGGTCGTGGTCTCTGCCCTTCCTGATTGGCGCTTCGCTCGGCGGCTTCTATATCAGCCACGCACACATAAAGATTCTTGAAGCGAACGACGATCTGTTTCTTCGTTCATTCGAGGCCGTGATTGACCGCTGCACTGCCGCCCCGGTCGCAGCTCCCAGCGTTCCAGCCAACGATACCGCCGCCGAACAGGCCAAGCCTGCTCACGCCGACAAGCCATTGCCTCAACCTGGCCGGCTGACGCTCCCAGGTCTGATCGGAGGAAGCCGCCGTGCTGATCGTTGATCGCGTGCTGTGTGACTGCTGCGGGCAACCCATGGGTCAGCTCTACAACCAGCCGGCTCCGCAAGCCGATCTGCTGCCCGACCTGACCAGGGCGCCCCACGTAACCCTGTGCCCGGACTGCCAGGACATGGCCGAAGTCCTCCCCGACCCCAGCCCGTACGATTAACAGGGGTGCGCCATGAATGTCATGGTGTGCGACGGTGTATGGGAGAGCGCAGGCCAGACCCTGGTTTTTGTCCGCACCCTCTGCACCGCCGCGCTCAGTGAGACAAGCCTGGCCGGGCTAACCGCTGAGGACCATGCACCGCTCCGCGAACACCCGCCACCTTCGCCAGTCGCCTCGTCATGCGGGGTGGGAACATGCTGACGCTGCAGAACGTCCTGGGGTATAGGTCTTGGGCAATGCACATGCGCTTACGCATCTGTCGCCCGATCACTTGCGGGACGCATTACGACTCAAGCCACTAACCGACGAAGGGCATTAACATGCCGCCCGCTTATGGCATGACTGAGGAGAACGGCTTCATGCGCACCCTTACAGCACGCGAAGCACGCACCCACTTCTGTCGGCTGATGGATCAATCCGCCGAATCTCATCAGCCCATTCTGATCACTGGCAAACGGACGAATGCCGTCCTGCTCTCGGCTGAGGATTGGGACGCCATTCAGGAAACCCTGTGCCTGCTCTCGATTCCCGGCATGCGCGAATCCATCAAGGAAGGCATGGCCGAACCTGTAGCCGAGTGCGCCAAGGAACTGGACGGGTAATTTCGCAGACAAGGGCTTTCGGCAGTTGCCGAAAGCCAGAAAGCAAAAAGCCCCGAAAACTTGTTAGCTTTCAGGGCTTTAGGTATTGCGAAAGTGGCGGTGAAGAAGAGATTCGAACTCTTGATACGGTTTCCCGTATACACACTTTCCAGGCGTGCTCCTTCAACCGCTCGGACACTTCACCGGATCTCGATTGGCTGTGCAGCCCGTCGAGGTGCGCTAATGTAGTCGAATGTTTTCCCGATGGCAAATTTTTTTTAAAGGATTCATGCGCTTAAGAGCGCAGCGAGTTTTCGTCGTGCTCCTCGCAGGGCTGCTCGTCGAAGCGAATGTGGCCGAACAGCAGAAAACCCAGGGACATGAACAGGCCCAAGCCAAATAGCAGCAGCACGCCGGATGGGCTGCGCAGGTAGAGGGTTTCGCTGAGCACGACCGATGCCAGTAGCAGGCCGATCACGGTGACCATATAAAGGATGGAGTAAAGGGTATTCATGGGCAGCTCCTGCGGTTCGCTGCTCACCTTAAAGGCCTGGCTTTGTATTCGACCAATTGCCATCCGGCATCGCCTCGATAGGCAAAAGCACTGACCAGCCAGTCAGCCGCGGCGCTTTACCAGAGCGCTTCGGCTGAGTACCTTCTGCCCACATTCGCCCCCCAGGCTCTAACAAGGAAAACCGCCATGAGCGACCTGATCAGCTATCAACTCGAAGACGGCATCGCCACCCTCACCCTGAGCAATGGCAAGGTCAATGCCATCTCGCCCGATGTGATCGCTGCGTTCAATGCTGCCCTCGACCGCGCCGAGCAGGATCGCGCCATTGTCGTCATCACCGGCCAACCGGGGATTCTTTCCGGCGGCTATGACCTGAAGGTGATGACCTCCGGCCCGCAGAATGCAATCAACCTGGTAGCGGCTGGCTCTACGCTGGCGCGGCGCATGCTCGCGCACCCCTACCCGATCATCGTCGCCTGCCCGGGTCATGCCGTGGCCAAGGGGGCGTTCATCCTGCTGTCGGCCGATTACCGTATCGGCGTGGAAGGTCCGTTCAATATCGGCCTGAACGAAGTGCAGATCGGCATGACCATGCACCATGTCGGCATCGAGTTGGCCCGTGATCGCCTGCGCAAGTCGGCGTTCCACCGTTCGGTGATCAATGGCGAGATGTTCGACCCGGCTGGCGCGGTGGATGCCGGCTTCCTGGACAAGGTGGTGCCGGCCGAACAACTGCTGGCTACCACTCAGGTAGTGGCGCAGCAGATGAAGAAGATCAACATGACGGCGCACAGGAACACCAAGCTGAAGGTGCGCAAGGCGCTGCTGGAAACCCTCGATGCCGCCATCGAGATGGACAAGCAGCACCTGCTGTAAGCACGTGGTACCGCATGAATGAAAAGCGCCGCTTCCGTTGAGGTCGCGGCGCTTTTTTTCGCGCATCTCGCGGGTCAGTTCGCCGTCGAATGTCGGTGCGTATCACATATTGGTGCGCGCGGCGCACCCCACGGTCAGCCGGAATAGTCCAGAGCCGTCCAGGCTCGGCTCAGGCCTTGCGCGAGCACGCAGCCGGGCTGGCTCAGTTGCTCGTTGAAGGCGGCAGGCAACAGCGTGGTTTCACCCTCTGCAGCACCATGGCGTTCGGTCAGCCACTGCAGCTTGCCGCAGTTGGGCGTTTCGATCACGTAGCTGGCGGCAATGTTGGAGTGGTGGCTGGGCAGTCGAATTACGTCGAGCACTCTGCCCGCCTCTTCGACACGCTGGCCATCGGAAACCAGTACAGCCCAGGCCTGTTCGCCCTCGATCACCAGGTAGGCACCGTTGGCCTGTGGCCGATCTATCTGCGGTTGCGCGCAGCCGCTCAGCAGGGCCAATAGCACAATCGTCATCAGCATCTGTTGCATTGCCAATACCCCCTTGCAAGGCGCCCACCTTCAGGCAGTGGACGGGTTGTTGTCACCTAAGTGAGGCCAATATCACTCAATACTGTTTATTTGTACAGTACTTTTCGATTAGGCTAGATCACAGGCAAATGATCGATTGCACAGGAGCGCCATCATGCTGGACGTACTGCAGCTGAAACACCGAGTGAACCGCATGCCGCTGGAGCGGGTGCGCGAGATGGTCGAGGAACTGCAACTCGAAGGCATCGTCACCGAGAGCCGCACTCCCTTCAATCGCCAGCACTTCAATACCTGCTTCGCCGAGATCGAGGCGCTGCTGCAGCGCGCCGGCTACCATCGGCAACTGGATGTGGTGGGCTATCAGGGGCTGGCCTATGCACTGTTCGATCCAGCTCGCTGGGAGGCCGTCGAAGTGCTGCGCTGGTTGCGCGACTTCGTCGAGGAAGCGCGCGTTCAACCAGCATCCTGAGCCTGCGCCACGAACCAAAAAGGCTCAGCGACGCCCGCTCATGCACGGCATTGGCTCAGAAACATGCGGGGTGAGCTGAGCGAGCGTTCGCTCAACGTACTTCAAAAAAATTTCAGAATACAACTGCAACCTATTGATCCTAAACATCTAGCCACTGGCACTCCGGCATCCGGCCACTACCTGTCAGGTGCCACATGCCGCTGCTCGGCGGCTGTGCACGAAAGCTGGCAAGCCCCTTGCTAAGTCCCTGTCAACCATCCTGCGTAGCACGCCAACGGCGGCGGGCCGAGGATCACGGACAACGGCGTCCGTCAGGTCATCTTCATTTCATGGAGGTGGCCTGGCGTACGCCGTTTTTGTTTATGCGCCTGACAAGGACTAGACCCATGACCGATCGTGATTCGAACAAGCCCCTGACCACCAGCCGCCGTCACTTTCTCAAGCAATCCATCGCCCTGGCCGGTGCCGTGAGTGGCATCGCCGCACTCGGCCTGTCAGCGCCGGCTTCGCTGCGCAGCGCGGCCTGGGCGGCCGGCTCCGATGCGCCGGAGAAGTCCGCGCTGACCGTCGGCTTCATTCCCCTGACCGATTGCGCCTCCGTGGTGGTCGCCGCCACTCAGGGTTTCGGCGAGAAGTACGGGCTGACCATCACGCCAAGCAAGGAAGCCTCCTGGGCCGGCGTGCGCGACAAGCTCAACACCGGCGAACTGGATGCCGCCCATGTGCTCTACGGCATGATGTACGGCGCTCAGCTCGGTTTGGCGGGACCACAGCGGGACATGGCGGTGCTGATGGGGCTGAACCAGAATGGCCAGGGCATCACTCTGTCCAAGCAACTGCGCGAGGCTGGCGTTAGCAACGGCGCGCAACTGGCCGAGCACGTGAAGAAAGGCGGTACGCCGCTGACCTTCGCCCAGACCTTCCCCACCGGTACCCACGCCATGTGGCTGTACTATTGGCTCGGCAGCCTGGGCATCAACCCCATGAGCGACGTGAAGACCATCGTCGTGCCGCCGCCGCAGATGGTCGCCAACATGCGCGTCGGCAACATGGACGGCTTCTGCGTCGGTGAACCCTGGGGCGCGCGGGCGATCTTCGACAAGATCGGCTTCACCGCCACCACCACGCAGCAGATCTGGCCGGATCACCCGGAGAAGGTGCTCGGCACCACCCGCGCCTTCATCGAGCAGTATCCCAATGCCGCCCGCGCACTGATCATGGCTATTCTCGATGCCAGCCGCTTCATCGAGGCCAGCGAGGAGAACCGCAAGAGCACCGCCAAGCTGATTTCCGGCAAGGCCTACGTCAACGCGCCGGTGCAGGTGATCGAGCCGCGCTTTCTCGCTCAGTACGAGGACGGCCTCGGCAACAGCTGGAAGGACGAACACGCCATGGCCTTCTGCAAAGACGGCAGTGTCAACTTTCCCTATCACTCCGATGGCATGTGGTTTCTCACCCAGTTCAAGCGCTGGGGTCTGCTCAAGGACGCGCCGGATTACGCGGCCGTGGCCGCGCAGATCAACCAGACCGCGCTCTACGCCGAGGCCGCTGGCGCCCTCAAGCTGGCGGTGCCGAGCAGCCCGCTGCGCAGCAGCACGTTGATCGACGGCGTGGTCTGGGACGGCAGCAATCCGGCTGCCTACGCCGACTCCTTCGCCATCAAAGCCTGACTGGAGGTGACCATGAATGCGCCCCTGAAAACACCGCTTCCGCCAATCGCCAAACCTCGTCTGTCTGCAAAGGCCTTGCAGCCCAGCGCCGCCGCACTGGGCAGCCTGCTCAAGGCCGGCATAGCCCCGCTGCTGGGGATCATTGCCTTCATCGGCTTCTGGTCGCTGCTGGCGCAGTACAGCGAAGGCCTTCCAGGCCCCTTGAGTACCTGGCAGGCCGCCCTGGTGCTGTTCGCCGACCCTTTCTACGACAACGGCCCCAACGACATGGGCATCGGCTGGAACATCCTCAACTCACTCGGCCGCGTCGGAGTCGGCTTCGGCCTGGCCGCGCTGGTAGGCATTCCCCTGGGGTTCGCCATCGGCCGTTTCGCCTTTCTCGCCGGCATGCTGGCGCCGATCATCAGCCTGCTGCGCCCGGTATCACCGCTGGCCTGGCTGCCGATTGGCCTGCTGGTGTTCGAGGCCGCCGGCCCGGCGTCGATCTGGGTGATTTTCATCAGCTCGATCTGGCCGATCATCCTCAATACCGCCGCCGGTGTGGCCAGCGTGCCACAGGACTACCTGAACGTTGCCCGCGTGCTCAAGCTGTCGGAATTCAAGGTGCTGACGCGCATCCTTTTCCCCGCCGTGCTGCCGCATCTGATGACCGGCATCCGCCTTGCCATTGGCGTGGCCTGGTTGGTGATCGTTGCTGCGGAGATGCTCACCGGCGGCATCGGCCTGGGCTTCTGGGTGTGGGACGAGTGGAACAACCTCAACGTCGAGCACATTCTCATCGCCATCATCATCGTCGGCCTGGTGGGCCTGGCGCTGGAGCAGATGCTGCTGTTGATCGCTAAACGCTTTGACTACGCAAGCTGAAGAGGCACGTTCGGCCAACTCGTAGCCCGGATGCAATCCGGGAACGCGATCTCCGTTTCCCCGGATTGCATCCGGCTACGCAACCTACAAGTTAATTCAACAATAGACGCCAAGTCTTTGTTTTAAATGAAAGTGTCTCTGATTTAATCCGGGGCACTGCGCCAGAACGGGAGAACTCCGATGGACAAATTCGTGGAGCTGACCGCTGTCAGCAAGCACTTCGACACCAAGAAAGGCCGCTTCCAGGCACTGGCAGACGTCAACCTGAGCATCGCCCGCGGCGAGTTCGTGGCACTGATCGGCCACTCCGGCTGCGGCAAATCCACCGTGCTCAACCTGATCGCCGGTTTGCTCGACGCCAACGAAGGCGGGCTGATCTGCAACGGCCGCGAGATCGACGGCCCTGGCCCGGAGCGTGCCGTGGTGTTCCAGAACCACAGTCTGCTGCCCTGGATGACCTGCTTCGGCAACGTCCACCTGGCCGTTGAGAAAGTTTTCGGTGCGCGCGAAAGCAAGGCCCAGCTCAAGGCCCGCACCGAGCAGGCGCTGAACATGGTCGGCCTCAGCCATGCCATGCACAAACACCCCAACGAGATCTCCGGCGGCATGAAGCAGCGCGTCGGCATCGCCCGCGCCCTGGCCATGGAGCCCAAGGTGCTGCTGATGGACGAGCCGTTCGGCGCCCTCGATGCCCTGACCCGCGCGCACCTGCAGGACGAGCTGCTGCGCATCGTCGGGCAGACCCAGAGCACCGTGGTGATGGTCACCCATGACGTCGACGAGGCCGTGCTGCTGTCCGATCGCATCGTGATGATGACCAACGGCCCGGCGGCCACCGTCGGCGAAATCCTCGCCGTCGACCTGCCGCGCCCGCGTGATCGTCTGGCGCTGGCCAACGACCAGCAGTACCACGCCTACCGTACCGCCGTGCTGGAGTTTCTATACCAGCGCCAGCAACGCCCGGCCGCCTGAGAATCAAACCGCTCTGGCTCAAGGGCTGGGGCGGTTGAACCTCTGGCCCGTTGCAGGGACGAACAAGGGCCCTCAACCGACAAGCAGAGAACCCCGTGCTCGACCTAACCACCTGGAATCTGTCAATTCCCACCGAACCGGCGCCGACCACCATCACCACCGAACGGCTGAATAACGGCTATGCGAGTCGGTACTTTCGACGCAATACCGACGGCAGCGTGACCTTCTGGGTGCCAGTCACCGGCTCGACCACTGCCGATGCCCGCTATCCACGCAGTGAGCTACGCGAAACCCAGCACGACGGCAGACTCGACAACTGGCTCCACGCCAGTTCGGACAGCTATCTCAGTGCCGTGCTGCAGGTCGACCAAGTGCCCAGTCGCAACAAGGTGGTAATCGGCCAGATCCACAGTACCGACGTGCCGGGCAGCCAGAACGATCCGCTGCTCAAGCTGCAATATCACTATCGACGTGGCGTTGGCCGGGTGGAGCTGCTGCTGCGCGCTCGCCCAGGCGACAGCGACGTGCAAAACATCCTGCTGGCCGAGAACATCCAGCTTGGCGAGCGCTTCGGCTACGACCTGCGCGTCACGCCCAGCGGACGCATCGGCATCAGCGTGGCCAGCACCGATGGCGACAATGGCTCGCTCTACCGCCAGTTGAGCAGCAGCTGGAGCAAGCAGTACCTGTACTTCAAGGCGGGCGCCTATATCCAGGACAATTCCGGACCGGATAGCGAAGGTGGTCGCGTCACGTTCTATCACCTCAACAGCCTGCACCGCTGAGGAACGCGGCGGTTTACAATCGCCGCCCTCCAAGACGAAGGCTCGACCATGGCACGCCTGACCCTCGATTTTCCCGAAGACCAGTACTGCTACAGCACTCACCTGACCGTGCGCGTTACCGACATCAACGGTGCCAACCATCTGGGCAATGACTCGATGATCTCGATGATTTCCGAGGCGCGCGCCCGCTTCCTCTTCGAGTTCGGCATTCGCGAAACCGACGGCAAAGGCACTGGAATCATCGTCACCGACCTGGCCACCACCTACCGCGCAGAAGCTCATGCGCGCGACCAATTGCTGTTCGAAGTCGGCGTGATGGATTTCAACCGATATGGCGGTGACATCACCTTCCGCATCATCCGTCCGGCCGACGGCACCCTGGTGGCCATGGCCAAGTCCGGCTTCGTGTTCTTCGATTATCGTCAGTCGAAGGTAGTGCCCATGCCGGAATCCTTCAGCGCCAAGTTCCCCAAGGTCAATCGGCTCGACTGAGTCAGCGATTGCAATGCTTCAGGGCTCCGGGCGAACAGGCGTCTGCAAACTTGCACAGTTATTGCTGCTAATAACGTGACACATTGTCATTCGTCTGCTACGCCTAGGTCAGAACAGAAAAAAAGGGGGGATCGAGGATGACCGACACCTACCGCCGTGCCCGTCAGGCGGGGCTGCTGAGCAATCTGCTGGCACTCGCCCTGTTGACCGCGCCGCTACCCACTCACGCAACCAGCGTTGCCCAACTTTCCAGCGTCCAATCTCACGCCACTCTCAGCACGCAGCGATCGCCCCATTCGGGGGCATAGACGACGCAAGCGCCTCGTTTTACGGCAGCACTGCGCGTACTGAAGGTGCGTAGCGCGTGATCCCAGGGCCTCCGCTCGGTTGGCTCGGCTCTTGCTTATTCCCTTGCACCAGGTAGCCAACGGCGGCCACCTCCCTCACGACAAAGACGTCGCCTCACCTCGCCTTCATGGCCTGTGGTGAAGCGGCGTTTTTTTTCGTGTTCGCCCCAGTGACCGGGGCCGGCGCAGGCATCGCGATCCGAGCCTGCACTGCAATCGCGCAAACCTGCTGTGGCTTCGGCCGCAGGGCTCTGCACCACAAGTGCACGGCCTTCCCGGCAGACGCGGTAGCCGTGTCCACGACCACGGTTCGCCGCGCCTGGCCGGGCTCCTTCTCGCTGATGAGGTGATCGATGAATACAAGTTTCTGGAAAGCCGGCCACGCCCCCACCCTGTTTGCCGCCTTCCTCTATTTCGACCTGAGCTTCATGGTCTGGTACCTGCTCGGCCCACTGGCGGTGCAGATCGCTACCGACCTCGACCTCAACGCCCAGCAACGCGGCCTGATGGTGGCCACGCCGATTCTCGCCGGCGCCGTGCTGCGTCTGCTGATGGGCTTTCTCGCCGACCGCCTGTCGCCGAAGACCGCCGGCCTGCTCGGCCAGGTGGTGGTGATCGTCGCGCTGTTCTGCGCCTGGCAGATCGGCATCGGCAGCTACGAGCAGGCGCTGCTGCTCGGCCTGTTCCTCGGCTTCGCCGGCGCGGCGTTCGCCGTCGCCCTGCCGCTGGCCTCGCAGTGGTACCCGCCGCAGCACCAGGGCAAGGCCATGGGCATCGCCGGCGCTGGTAACTCCGGCACCGTGCTGGCGGCGTTGTTCGCCCCCGGCCTGGCCGCGCTGTCCGGCTGGCAGAACGTGTTCGGCTGGGCGCTGATCCCGCTGCTGGCGACCTTGGTGATCTTCGCCCTGTTGGCCAAGAACGCGCCGGAGCGACCCAAAGCCAAGGCCGTCGGCGACTACCTCAAGGCCCTCGGCGACCGTGATAGCTGGTGGTTCATGTTCTTCTACAGCGTCACCTTCGGCGGTTTCATCGGCCTGGCCAGCGCCCTGCCCGGCTACTTCAGCGACCAGTACGGGCTGAGCCCGGTGACCGCCGGTTACTACACCGCCGCCTGCGTCTTCGCCGGCAGCCTGCTGCGCCCGCTCGGCGGCGCTCTGGCCGACCGCATCGGAGGCATTCGTACACTGCTGATGATGTACACCATCGCCTCGTTGTGCATCGCCGTGGTGGGCTTCAACCTGCCCAGCGCGGCCGCCGCCCTGGCCTTTTTCGTCGCCGCCATGCTTGGCCTTGGTGCCGGCAATGGCGCGGTGTTTCAGCTGGTACCGCAGCGTTTTCGCAGGGAAATCGGCGTGATGACTGGGCTGATCGGCATGGCTGGCGGCATCGGTGGCTTCTTCCTCGCTGCCGGCCTGGGCACCATCAAGCAGCACACAGGCGACTACCAGCTGGGCCTTTGGCTGTTCGCCAGCCTCGGTGTGCTGGCCTGGATCGGCCTGCACGGAGTCAAGCAGCGCTGGCGCACCACCTGGGGTAGCGCCGCGGTGACCGCCGCACGGGTGTGAGCGGGTTCTCGACGATCCGCCACACTGCGTAGGGTACGCCGCGCGCACCAGTGATTTGCGTCGAGCCAGGTGCGCACGGCGCACCCTACGGTCCAAAGATCTACGGAAACCGCATCATGGCCCTGCAACTGAGCATCGGCGAAACCAGCGCCATCGGCCCGCGCAGCGAGAATCAGGACGCCCTGCGTGTGGTCACCCCAGCGCCAGCCCTGGCCGCTAGCAAAGGCTATCTGCTGGGTCTGGCCGATGGCGTCAGCCAGTGCGCCGACGGCGGCCTGGCCGCGCGCGCGACCCTGCAGGCACTGGCGCTGGATTACTACTCCACGCCCGAAACCTGGCCGGTGCAGCACAGCCTGGATCGCCTGCTGATCGCACATAACCGCTGGCTGCAAGCCAACGGCGGCGGCCAACCGCTGCTGACCACCCTCACCGCCCTGGTGCTGCGCGGCCGTCGCTACACCCTGGCGCATATTGGTGACAGTCGCGCCTACCTGTGGCGCGACGGCCGACTGCTGCGCCTGACCGAGGACCACGTCTGGGAACAGCCGGGCATGCAGCACGTACTCAAGCGCGCCATGGGTCTGGATCAGCACCTGGTGGTGGACTATCGCGACGGCGAGCTGCAGGCCGGCGACCGCTTCCTGCTGGTCAGCGACGGCGTCTGGGCCTGCCTCAGCGACAAGCGTATCTGCGAGTTGCTGCAACGAGACGATGACGCCGAAGCAATCTGCCTGGCACTGGTCGACGAGGCGCACCACGCCGGTAGCCAGGACAACGCCAGCGCCCTGCTGGTGCACGTCGAGCAATTACCCGAGGCGGCACTAGCCGACACCCTGGCCCAGCTCGAGCACTGGCGGCTGCCGTCGCGTCTGCGCGATGGCCAGGAGTTCGAGGGCTGGCGAGTCGAAGGGCTGCTCGGCGAATCGCGCCAGTCGCTGATATACCGGGTTCGCGATGCTGACAACCTGCCCTGGCTGCTCAAGACCCTGCCGCCCAGCCGCGCCGGCGAGGAGCAGGCCGGCCCGGGGCTGCTGCAGGAGGAATGGTTCCTGCGCCGCGTCGCCGGTCGCCACTTCCCCGAGTTGCATGCTCTACCGCAGCGCCAGCATCTGTATTACGTGCAGCGCGAATATGCCGGCCAGACCCTGGCCGCACGCCTGCAGCAGCATGGCCCGCTGAGCCTGGCCGACTGGCAGGACCTGGCGCCGCGCCTGATCAAGGCGCTCGGCCTGTTGCACAGGCGCAATATCATCCACCGCGACATCAAGCCCGAGAACCTGCTGCTCGGCGACGACGGCGAACTGCGCGTGCTCGACTTCGGCCTGGCGTACTGCCCCGGTCTGACTCGCGACGAGGCCCACAGCCTGCCCGGCACGCCTAGCTATATTGCCCCCGAAGCCTTCGCAGGCAGCACGCCCAGTACGCAGCAGGACCTCTACGCCGCGGGCGTGACGCTTTATCACCTGCTCACCGGCCACTATCCCCACGGCGAGGTCGAGGCCTTTCAGCACCCGCGCTTCGGTCAGCCAGTGCCGGCCAGCCGCTACCGCCCGGATCTGCCGGCCTGGCTCGATGAGGTCTTGAACCGCGCGGTAGCCGCCGCCCCAGCGCAGCGCTTCGAAACCGCCGAGGAGTGGCTGCTGGCCCTGGAAAGTGGCGAACGTCAGTCTCTGAACAACCGCCCGCGACCGCTGCTGGAGCGCGAGCCGCTGCTGGTGTGGCGCAGCGTGGCGCTAGTGTCGCTGCTGCTCAACCTGCTGCTAACGTTCCTGCTGCTCAAATAGCCGGCTGCGCACCAAAGCGGCGCCAAACGCTTCGCAAAGGTGCAAAAAGCCGCTCCACAGATCCAGCCAAATGGCTGAAAAGCCTGAAAAACCCTGATCTGATCGAGTTGGCACAAGGTCTGCATTCGCACTGCCACAAACTACATAAAGCGCGACCTTCAACGAAGAAGGCTGCACTTCCCGATAGAACGGGACCTGGACAAAGGCGTCCTCGCTAGGTGACTAGCGGGACGCCTTTTTTGTTTTTCTGGCCTGCCATCCCTGGCGGCCACTCTTCGAGCCGTCGCGGAGCGACGTTAAAAATTGCTCCCGACAATTTTTTCGACCGTGATTTTTCTTCAGGAGATGGCCGGCATGCAAAAACTCAAGCTGGTGATGATCGGCAACGGCATGGCGGGTGTGCGCACCCTCGAAGAGCTGCTCAAGCTCGCCCCCGACCTCTACGACATCACCGTGTTCGGCGCCGAGCCGCACCCCAACTACAACCGCATCCTGCTCTCCCCCGTGCTGGCTGGCGAGCAGACCTTCGAGGAGATCGTTCTCAACGATCTGAACTGGTACGCGGAAAACGACATCAAGCTGTTGCTCGGGCGCAAGGTGGTCAAGATCGACCGCAAGAAGCGCCTGGTCATCGCCGACGATGGCAGCGAAGCCGAGTACGACCGCCTGCTCATCGCCACCGGTTCCAACCCCTTCATTCTGCCGATCCCGGGCAAGGACCTGGCCGGTGTGATCGGCTACCGCGACATCGCCGACACCCAGATGATGATGGACACCGCCAAGACCCATAAGCACGCGGTGGTCATCGGTGGCGGCCTGCTCGGCCTGGAGGCTGCCAACGGCCTCAAGCTGCGCGGCATGGACGTCACCGTGGTGCATATCGGCGACTGGCTGCTGGAGCGCCAGCTCGACCGCACCGCCGGCGAGCTACTGCAGAAGTCCCTTGAAGATCGCGGCCTGAAATTCCTCCTGCCCAAGCACACCGCCGAACTGCTGGACAACGGCGAAGGGCGCGTCTGCGCGGTGAAGTTCAAGGACGGCGAGGTGATTCCCGCCGACCTGGTGGTGATGGCGGCCGGCATCCGCCCCAACAGTGAATTGGCCGAGAGCGCCGGGCTTGCCTGCAACCGCGGCATCCTGGTCAACGACACCCTGCAGACCTTTGACCCACGCGTCTACGCCATCGGCGAATGCGCCAGCCACCGTGGCATCGCCTACGGTCTGGTGGCGCCGCTGTTCGAGCAGGCCAAGGTCTGCGCCAACCACCTGGCCCAGCTCGGCTTCGCCCGCTACCAGGGCTCGGTGACCTCGACCAAGCTCAAGGTCACCGGCATCGACCTGTTCTCCGCCGGCGAATTCATGGGCGGTGAAGGCACCGAGACCATCACCCTGTCCGATCCCATTGGCGGCGTATACAAGAAGCTGGTGATCAAGGACGACGTGCTGGTCGGCGCCTGCCTGTACGGCGACACCGCCGACGGTGGCTGGTACTTCCGCCAGATCCGCGAGAACCACAACGTCAGCGAGATCCGCGACCACCTGATGTTTGGCGAAGGTGCCATCGGCGACGTTGGCCACCAGGGCGCAGGTAAAACCGCCAACATGCCCGACAGCATGGAAATCTGCGGCTGCAACGGCGTGTGCAAGGGCACCATCGTCAAGGCAATCCAGGAGAACGGTCTGTTCTCGGTCGACGAGGTCAAGAAGCACACCAAGGCCGCCAGCTCCTGCGGCTCCTGCGCCGGTCTGGTCGAGCAGATCCTGATCAGCACCGTCGGCGGCGCCGCCGACGTCAAGCCCAAGAGCGAGAAAGCCATCTGCGGCTGCTCCGACCTCAATCACGGGCAGATCCGCAAGGCGATACGCGAGCAGCATCTGACCTCCATGGCGCAGACCATGGCGTTTCTCAACTGGAGCACGCCCAACGGCTGCGCCACCTGCCGCCCGGCGCTGAACTACTACCTGATCTCGACCTGGCCAGGCGAGGCCAAGGACGACCCGCAGTCGCGCCTGATCAACGAGCGCGCCCACGCCAATATCCAGAAGGACGGCACCTACTCGGTGGTACCGCGTATGTGGGGCGGCGTAACCAATCCGTCCGAGCTGCGCCGCATCGCCGATGTGGCCGACAAGTACAACGTACCCATGGTCAAAGTCACCGGCGGCCAGCGTATCGACCTGCTGGGCATCAAGAAGGACGACCTGCCGGCCGTGTGGAAGGACCTGGACATGCCCTCCGGCCACGCCTACGGCAAGTCCATCCGCACGGTGAAGACCTGCGTCGGCAGCGAGTTCTGCCGTTTCGGTACGCAGAACTCCACCCAGCTGGGCATCGACCTGGAGCACGACCTGTTCAACATGTGGTCGCCGCACAAGGTCAAGCTGGCGGTCTCCGGCTGCCCGCGCAACTGCGCCGAGGCCGGCATCAAGGACGTCGGCATCATCGGCGTGGACTCCGGCTTCGAGATGTACATCGGCGGCAACGGCGGGATCAAGACCGAGGTGGCCGAGTTCTTCGTCAAGGTGAAAACCGCCGAAGAAGTACGCGAATACAACGCCGCCTTCCTTCAGCTCTATCGCGAAGAGGCCTTCTATCTGGAGCGCACCGTGCACTACATGCAGCGCGTCGGCATGGAGCACATCAAGAAGGCGGTGCTGGAAGACGAAGTCAATCGCAAGGCCCTGGCCGCGCGCCTGCACTACGCCCTGTCGTTCGAGCAGGACCCGTGGAAGGAGCGCATTGAGACGCCGCAACTGAAGAAAGAGTTCGACACCATCAAGGTCGTGCAAATCGAGGAGGCCACCGTATGAACTGGCTGGATATCTGCGCCCTGGAAGAGATCAACGTGCTCGGCTCGCGCATCATCGCCGGGCCGAAAGGCGATATCGCCATCTTCCGCACCAGTAACGATGAAGTATTCGCCCTCGACGACCGCTGCCCGCACAAGGGCGGCCCACTGTCCCAGGGACTGATCTACGGCAAGCGTGTGGCCTGCCCGCTGCACAACTGGCAGATCGAGCTGGAGTCCGGCGATGCCGTGGCGCCGGACGTGGGCTGCGCCCATCGGCACCATGCCAAGGTGGAGAGCGGCCGCGTGTTGCTGGCCCTCGCTCTTAGCAGCTAGCCAGCCCTGTGGGAGGCGCTTCAGCGGCGACGGTCGCGGCTGAAGCCCCCTCCCACCAGAACTTCCCCGCGCCTCAGGAGCTCCGAACATGGCCAGCCCCACTCAAATCACCGCCTCCACCTGCTGCTACTGCGGCGTGGGCTGCGGTGTGCTGATCGAGCACGACGGCGAGAAGATCCTCGGCGTCGCCGGCGATCCCAGCCACCCGGCCAACTTCGGCAAACTGTGCAGCAAAGGCTCGACCCTGCACCTGACCGGTGACCTCGACGCCCGCGCCCTCCATCCCGAACTGCGCCTGGGCAAGGACCTGGCCCGTTCGCGCACGGACTGGGACAGCGCCCTGGACCACGCCGCGGCGGTGTTCGCCGAGACCATCCGCGAGCACGGCCCGGACAGCGTGGCCTTCTATATCTCCGGCCAGCTGCTGACCGAGGATTACTACGCCTTCAACAAGCTGGCCCGCGCCCTGGTCGGCACCCACAATATCGACTCCAACTCGCGGCTGTGCATGTCCAGCGCCGTGGTCGGCTACAAGCGCAGCCTCGGCGCCGACGCTCCGCCCTGCAGTTACGAGGACATCGAGCAGAGCGACTGCGTACTGATCGCCGGCTCCAACATGGCCTACGCCCACCCGGTGCTGTTCCGCCGTCTGGAAGAAGCCAAGGCTCGCCGCCCCGAGATGCAGGTCATCGTCATCGATCCGCGGCGCACCGACACCTGCGAGCTGGCCGACCTGCACCTGGCGATCCTGCCCGGCACCGACGTCGCGCTGTTTCACGGCATCCTGCACATCCTGCTGTGGGAAGGCTGGGTCGACCGCCGCTATATCGACACCCACACCGAAGGCTTCGAGGCGCTGAAAAACCTGGTGCGCGACTACAGCCCGGCAGCCACCGCCGATATCTGCGGCATCAGCCTCGACGCCCTGCAGCGCTGCGCCGAGCTTATCGGCCGCGCGCCCTCCTTCCTCTCGCTGTGGTGCATGGGGCTCAATCAGTCCAGCGCCGGCAGCGCCAAGAACAGCGCGCTGATCAACCTGCACCTGGCCACCGGGCAGATCGGCAGGCCCGGCGCCGGCCCCTTCTCGCTGACCGGCCAGCCCAACGCCATGGGTGGCCGCGAGACCGGCAGCCTGAGCAACCTGCTGCCGGGCCACCGCGAGGCCGGCAACGCCGAACACCGCGCCGAAGTCGCCGCCTACTGGGGCGTCGACGCCCTGCCAGAGAAGCCCGGGCTGTCCGCCATCGAGCTGTTCGATGCGGTGCACGACGGGCGCATCAAGGCGCTGTGGATCGCCTGCACCAACCCGGCGCAGTCGCTGCCGGACCAGAACAAGGTGCATGAGGCCTTGGCCGCCTGCCCCTTCGTCGTGGTGCAGGAAGCCTTCTTCACCACCGAGACCTGCCGCTACGCCGACCTGCTGCTGCCCGCTGCCAGTTGGGGCGAGAAGGAAGGCACGGTAACCAACTCCGAGCGTCGCGTCAGCCATGTACGCCGCGCCGTGCCAGCGCCCGTAGAGGCGCGGCCCGATTGGTCGATCACCTGCGACTTCGCTCGTCGCCTGGAACAACTGCTCCGCCCCGGCCTGCCCAGCCTGTTCGACTTCGCCAGCAGCGAGGCGCTGTTCGAGGAATACAAGCATCTGACTGCCCAGCGTGACCTCGACCTCTCGGGGCTGAGCTACGCGCTGCTCGATGACCAAGGTCCCCAGCAATGGCCGTTTCCGACCGGCGCACGCCAGGGCACCGCGCGACTCTATGCCGACGGCCGCTTCCCAACCGCCAGCGGACGCGCGCAGTTCCACGTCGACCCGTACCGCGCGCCGAAGGAAAAGCGCGAGGCACGTTACTCGCTGACGCTCAACACCGGACGCCTGCGCGACCAGTGGCACGGCATGAGCCGCACTGGCACCGCCGCGCGCCTGTTCGGTCATGTCGAGGCCGCCGTGCTCGGCCTGCACACGGACGAGTTGCGCCGCCGTCGCCTGCAGGACGGCGATCTGGTCAAGCTGCGCAGCCGTCGTGGCAGCCTGATCCTGCCGGTGCAGGCTGACGAGTCGGTGCGCCCAGGCCAGGCCTGGCTGCCGATGCACTGGGGCGACCGCTTCCTCAAGGGCCTGGGCACCAACGTGCTGACCCAGCCGGCCTTCGATCCGCTGTCCAAGCAGCCAGAGCTCAAGCATGCCGGCGTCGAGGTGGACAAGGTCGAGCTGCCCTGGCAGTTGTTCGCCCTGGTCGAGGGTGAGGTGCAGAGCCGCTTCGAGTCCCTGCGTCCGCTGTTCGAGGAGTTCGCCTACGCCAGCCTCACCCCCACCGGTCGAGAGCGCCCCGCCCTGCTCATTCGCGCTGCCAGCGCCGTTGCGCCGCAGCCCGAGCTGCTGGCGCAGATCGACCGCCTGCTGCGCCTGAATGAAGGCCCGGTGCTGGCCTACGACGACCCGCGTCGCGCGGTAGGCAAGCGCGTGCGCATCGAGAGCGGCCGTATCGTCAGCATCCGCCTGGCCGGCGAAACCGCCGCCAGCGAATGGCTCAGGACCCTGTGGCTGGAGGGCCAGGCTGACGCCGATCTGCGCCGTTGGCTGCTCGCCCCGGTCTCAGCACCGCCAGGCAATGCCGCCTCCACCCGCAGCAAGACCCTGTGCAACTGCCTGAACATCAGCGAAAGCGCGGTGTGCGCCGGCATTGCACGCGGCCTGGATCTGGAGAGCCTCATGCAGGAGCTCAAGTGCGGCACCAGCTGTGGCTCCTGTGTCCCTGAAATCAAACGTCTGCTGGCCCAACAGCCCACTGCAGTGAACGCATGAATTGATCGTACCCACGCTCTGCGTGGGTATGCAGGCCGAGACGCTCCGCGTCTCATGGGACGCAGAGCGTCCCCGAATCCGTTCCCACGCCGGAGCGTGGGAACCAGCAAACGACTTGGTGCGCACGACGCACCCTACGAGGAACCCGATATGAACGCAAAAGTCTGGCTGGTTGGCGCTGGTCCCGGTGATCCCGAGCTACTCACGCTCAAGGCGGTCAAGGCGCTGAAACAGGCCGAGATCGTGATGATCGACGATCTGGTCAACCCGGCCGTGCTCGAGCACTGCCCCGGCGCCCGTATCGTATCGGTAGGTAAGCGCGGCGGTTGTCGCTCCACCCCCCAGGCCTTCATCCATCGCCTGATGCTGCGCTATGCACGCCAGGGCAAGTGCGTGGTGCGCCTGAAAGGCGGCGATCCGTGCATCTTCGGCCGTGGCAGCGAGGAAGCCGACTGGCTCGGCGAGCACGGCATCGAAGTGGAGATGGTCAACGGCATCACCGCCGGGTTGGCCGGTGCCACCAACTGCGGCATTCCCCTGACCCTGCGCGGCGTGGCACGCGGCGTAACCTTGGTCACCGCCCATACTCAGGATGACAGCTCACTGAACTGGCATGCGCTGGCACAGAGCGGCACTACATTGGTCGTCTACATGGGCGTGGCCAAGCTGGCGGATATTCGCGATGGTCTGCTCGCTGGCGGCTTGAGCGGCGAGATGCCGGTGGCCATGATCGAGAACGCCTCGCTGCCCGAGCAGCGCGAATGCCGCAGCCACCTCGCGACGATGCAGGACGACGCCATGGCCTTCGCTCTGAAAAGCCCGGCCATTCTGGTGATCGGCGAAGTCGCCCGCGCCAGCACGCAGATCAGCATGCCCCTGCTCCTACATGCCTGATAACTTCGCGCTCCTGCGAAGTCGTTGCTTGCCCGCCCCCCATGGCGAGCTTTTTTATTCCAGAAAAGAAAAACCCGGCCGAGGCCGGGTTTTTCTTGGAGCACCAGAAGCGTTACTGCTGGATCTGGGCTTCTACTTCAGCTTCAACGCGACGGTTGATAGCGCGACCGGAGTCGGTGGCGTTGTCAGCAACCGGACGGGTTTCACCGTAGCCGGCAGTGTTCACGCGGCTACCGTCAACACCATACTGGTTGACCAGAACTTCACGAACGGCGTTCGCACGACGCTCGGACAGCTTCTGGTTGTAAGCGTCGCTACCAACGGAGTCGGTGTGACCTTCAACAGTGGTGGTGGTCTGCGGGTACTGGTTCATGAAGTCAGCCAGGTTCTTGATGTCGCCATAGCTTTCTTCTTTGACGCGGTCTTTGTCGAAGTCGAACTTGACGTCCAACTCAACGCGAACAGCTTCCATCACCGGCTCCGGAGCGGGCTCAGGCATCGGCTCGGGCGCAGCAGCAACGACCGGGGCCGGAGCAGGCTTGCTGCCACCACCGAAGTTCAGACCAACACCCACGCCAGCTTGCCACTCGGTGTCGCCCTGGTCGATGTTGTACAGAGCGTCAACGCCAGCACGGGCGTAGAACATTTCGGTGAAGTAGTACTTGGCACCTGCGCCAGCGATGGCCAGGGTGGAGTGGTCACGACCACCGCTGTTGGCGTCGCCAATGCTCTGGTGGCCGAAACCAGCAGAAACGTACGGACGCAGACCAACACCCGGCTGACCGAAGTGGTAGATGGCCTTCAGGTCGGTCAGGTTGCCCTTGATGTTCTTGCTGCCTTGCGAACCTTCACCGCGCAGATCATGGTATTCGCCATAGGACAGCGCCAGTTCGACGTCGTCAGTCAGGTAGTAGCCGATGCTGCCACCGAACAGGTTGCCTTCGTTGTGCGCGTAATCACGCTGAACGTCGGTGAAGTAGCGATTGACGAAGCCCTCCACCTCGACAGCGCCTTGGCCTTGCGCCAGCGCGCCGAAGGAGGTTGCGGCAACGAGAGAGCCAATGACTACGCCCAAGGTGTTTTTTACTTTCATCCGTTAAATCCCCATCTTGGTGGTTAATAAGTTGCCGTTAACTTCAGTCGACAACTTGGCGGCGATTTTATCAGGTTTCGCCACTCCCTTAGTGGTCGGAAAGCTGAACTAAGTTTCGGAATTTTCCGAAAATTTATCCCGCAACCGATCCAATGCTCGCTTGTAGCGCATTTTCGTTGCGCTCAAGCCCATGTGCATGATGTCGGCAATCTCTTGAAACTCGAGTTCTGCGACAAAACGTAGCACCAGAATCTCGCGATCGATCGGGTTGACGTGAACCAACCAGCGATCCAGACCGCCTCGCTCCTCGACTTTGGGTGTCTTATCGTCGGAAGCCTCTTCGAGCGGGTCCAAACTTAAGGCGTCAACCAATCGACGCTTTCGCCGCTCTTTTCGATACTGAGTAATGCATTCGTTGTAGGTAATGCTGTACAGCCAAGTTTTGAACTTGGATTTACCCTCGAAGTTCTTGAGACCATAGAGAACTTTGAGCATCACCTCCTGACAGACATCATCAGCATCCCTTTCGTTCCCCAAATAACGCGCGCACACGTTAAATAATGTTCGCTGGTAGCGCCTCATCAGCTCTTCATAAGCACGAGTTATATGAAACAGCTCGTCGTGGGCGCGCGCCACCAGCTCTTCATCAGTGAGCTCGCGGGGGTCGTAGCGCGTGGGCAAGGGCTGGGCTTTGTTCAAAACGAGTCGGGCCGACAGTCAGGACGAAAAGCGCCCGGCAGGTCACGCCTGCCGGGCAGCGGCATAAAATAACAGATTGGCGTCAGCGACTGTTCACGCGTTGCTCGAGCATCACTCGATTTGCCACCGATACCAGCTCACCAGTATCGGTCAACAGGATGGTTTTCACTGTGCCGATCTCTTCGATCTGCCCTTCGACCTCACCAACCTGCACTTGTTGCCCGACCTGATACAGCTCGCGCACATAAATGCCGGCGAGAATCTGGCTGGCGATATCGCGGCTACCCAGGCCCAGCGCCAGCGCGACCGCCAGACCAACGGAGATCAGCACGATGGCGATCACGTTGTTGAGCAGATCGGTCTTGATCTCGAGCTGGCCGATGGCCACCGAGATGCTGATGATGATCACCAGGCCTTGCGCGACACGCCCCAACCCGTTCGCATACTCCAGGCCGACGCCCTCGGCGGCGCCACGCACCAGGCTGCTGACCAGTTGCGCCAGTAGCACACCGGCAAGCAACACCAAGGCGGCGCCGAAAACTTTTGGCAGGTACAGCGCCAGCACGTCGAGGGTCGCGGAAACCCGCTGTAGACCAAGCGATTCAGCGGCCGAAACCAGGAAGATCAGGAGCACGAACCAATAGACGATCTTGCCGATCAGGGTCGATACCGGTGCGTGAATGCCAACGCGTGCCAGCAACTTGGTCAGACCGGTCCCCGTCATCAGGCGATCCAGACCAACCTTGCCGAGCAGCTTGGACAGCAGCGTGTCGAGCAACTTGGCCACGACGAAACCAAGCAGTACCAACACCAGTGCAACGAACAGGTTGGGAATGAATCCGGCAACCTTGGTCCACAATGCGGTCATCGCGGAGATCAGGCTTTGGGTCCAGGGATCGAGTTCCATTTCAGTCGGCCTTATCAGCAGAAGCAGAGGATTGGGTACGGCGCGAAACCGGCGCGACATGCGCCGAACCGTTGTTCAGGGCGATCATCAGGGCCTGCGCCCAGTGGCCTATCAGGCTGAACAGGTCACCAGCACCGACCTGGCGGTTGGCGGTCTTGAGAACCCGGTGCAGGCAAGCATCGTCGTCATGGCTGGACGGCGAGGACTTGAGCAAATCGCGTAGAGACTCTTCAAATGGATCGTGCATGCGCACCTCACGGGATGTCACGGCTAGACGCAGTAACCAGCGGATGAGTCACACATCACAGCCAACGCCAGCGGCGAAAAAGCAGTAGTTGGCCCAGTGCCAGAAGGACCATAAGGCCGCAGGCGATAAAGAAGCCGATCGGGCTTTCCGAGCCCGGAATCCCGCCGACATTGATGCCAAGAAGCCCCGTGAGGAAGGTCAGCGGCAGGAACATGCCGGTGATCACGGTGAAGCGATACATGATGCGATTCATGCGCTCACCGAGACGCCGGCTTTCCGCCTCCAGCACCAGGCCGACGCGTTCGCGAATCAGTTCTAGCTCCTCCAGATAGCGGGTCAGGCGGTTGTTCAGCTCGTTCCAGTAGTCACCGTCATCCTCGACGAACCAGGGCTGTCGATTACGCACCAGCTGCGCGTAGAGGTCGCGTTGCGGGGCGAGAAACCGACGCAAGCTGGCCGCACGCCGACGTACCTGTAACATCAGGCCATGGTCGGGACGATAACGCTCATCGCCATCGAGACCATCCTCCTCACCGTCGAGCTGCTCGCTCAACTCGGCGATCAGATCATCAACGCGACTGGTGAGATGGCGGGCGAGCTCCAGGAGCAGTTCGGATGCCGTCTTCGGTCCCTTGCCCGCCAGCAGGTCGGCAATCAGTGCGTCGGTCGCGAGCAACGGACGCTGACGCAGGGAGATCACCCGCCGGGCATCAGCGAAGATACGCACCGACACCATGTCTTCCGGCTCGGCACCGGGATTGCGGTTAACCCCGCGCAGGAACAACAGCAACTTATCATTGGGCAGGGGTAACAGACGCGGTCGGGTGTTTTCCTCGAGCAGCAGGTCGCAGCTGAATTCATCCAGTCCGCTGTGCTCACGCAACCAGCGCTGCGACTGCTCCTGGGCGCGATCCCAGTGCAGCCACAGGCTTTCCTGCTCGCTCAACTGCAGGTTATCCAGTTCGTGGCGAGTGATGCTGCGTGCACCGCCCCGACCATCGAGCACGAAGGCATGCAGCAACGCCGAATCCTGATCCTGCATAGGCTTATTCCGGCATGCTCAGAGCTTGCGGGGAAACGATGATGCCGTTGTTGTCGGCGTACAGGTAATCGCCCGGTTTAAAGGTCACGCCGCCAAAGCTGACGGGCACATTCAGATCGCCAATGCCGCGCTTGTCGGTCTTCATCGGATGGCTGGCCAGCGCCTGTACGCCCAGATCGGTCTGCGCGATGACGTCAACGTCACGGATGCAGCCATATACCACGATGCCTTCCCAACCGTTTTTGGCAGCCTTCTCGGCCAGCATGTCACCGAGCAGAGCACGGCGCAGGGAACCGCCACCATCCACGACCAGGACCTTGCCCTGACCAGGCAGGTCGACCTGCTCCTTCACCAACGAGTTGTCCTCATGACACTTGATGGTGACGATCTGACCGCCGAAAGAATCGCGGCCGCCGTAGTTGGCGAACATCGGCTCGACGACCTGAACCAGTTCCGGATAGGCATCGCACAGATCGGGGGTGATGTAGTGCATGACAGAACTCCTTTCGACAATGGATGAGAAGGCAGCCACCTTCATGGACCTGCTTGAGGCTGGACAATTCAGCATCGAGCTATCGCCCGAAATGAACGACGAGCACGTAGATGAGCCCGAAATGACCACCCAAAGATGATGCGTCACATCTTACCGCCAAGCCTCTGCCGAAGAAACGGCCGGGACAATCTCAAGCAGCGACTCAAGAACCTATAGCAGACGCCTGCTCGGCAAAACCGGCAGGCAGTTGCAGATGCTGCAACCAATATTCGGTCAAGGGCCACACCTCTCGCTGCGCCTCCTTGCTGACCAGCATTTCGATATGCCCGAAGTCGCTGGAGAAGCCGTTCTCCTTACCCAGCAGCAAGAACTGCGACGGCGCGGCACTGCACTGCTCCAGCAGCTTGCGACAGGCCCAGGCAGGGTCCTGATGATCGGCTGCAGCCCCTACAGCCAGAATCGGCACGCTCACCTGAGTCAGGCCTGCCCACCAATCCTGATCAGCATCACCGAAACGCCCGAAGAGCCTGAGCCAGCGCAGGGTTTCCAGTGCCAGGCCGGCCGGCTCGTCTTCGGGGCCGCGCTTCAGCCGGCGCCCGGACAGGTAGGGAAAGGCACGTAACAGCAGACGACCGCCCCACTCCACCGGCGGCAGCTTGAGCGGCCAGTAGATACGGCTGACCTGACTGCCGAACAATGCCGCCGAACGCACACGCGACGCCTCGAGATAACCGCCCCCCAGCGCTGCCGCCAGCGTCACTCCGCCGAGGGAATGGCCGATCCAGTGCGCGGCTTGCCCGGTCTGCTCGATGATGAAATCAGCAATGGCTGGCAGATCATGGCGCACGTACTGCGCCACGTGGTTGTCTCGATAGTTTTCGTTGCGCGGCGACAGGCCGTGGCCGCGCATTTCGGCGATCCACACATCGAACCCCGCGCGCGCCAGGTAAGGCCCCAGGCCAATGCCCTTGGGCGAATACCAGAAGCGCCGATTGGAAAAGCTGCCATGCAGCAATACCACGGGCACGCCACGCTCGCCTTCTGAGCCTGCGCGGCCGAGCCGGGTCAATGCCAGCTCGACACTGGAGTCAGGGCTGTTGTTGGGTTTGAGAAGATAGACGTCTTCGCTGAGGTCGCCGCGCAGTTCGGCGCTCATCAGGGAAACGGGGAAAAGCTCACTACTGCTTTGCATGGATCAGATGACCGCACTGGCGAGACGCCATAAAAGAATAACGACACGCATAAAAAACCGCCGGGAGCGATATTGCATATCGCTGGCGACGGTTTGGAATGACCGGCAAAACGCGATGGACACCAAAAAGGGCGGGATCAACCCGCCCTTTCTGGATCGATCACAGACCTCAGGCAGGCTGAGTCTCAGCCAGGAAGAACCAGGTATCGAGTACCGAGTCAGGGTTCAGCGACACGCTCTCGATGCCCTGCTCCATCAGCCACTTGGCCAGATCCGGGTGGTCCGACGGACCCTGGCCGCAGATACCGATGTACTTGCCAGCCTTGTTGCAGGCGGAGATGGCATTGGCCAGCAGCTTCTTCACCGCAGGGTTACGCTCGTCGAACAGGTGAGCGACGATACCGGAGTCACGATCCAGGCCCAGGGTCAACTGGGTCAGGTCGTTGGAGCCGATGGAGAAGCCATCGAAGAACTCGAGGAACTCCTCAGCCAGGATGGCGTTGGACGGCAGCTCGCACATCATGATGACTTTAAGGCCATCCTGACCGCGGGCCAGACCATTGCTGGCCAGCAACTCGACCACTTGCGATGCCTCGCCCAGGGTGCGCACGAACGGCACCATGATCTCGACGTTGGTCAGCCCCATCTCGTTGCGCACCTTCTTCAGTGCGCGGCATTCCAGTTCGAAGCAGTCGCGGAAGGATTCGCTGATATAGCGCGACGCACCACGGAAGCCCAGCATCGGGTTCTCTTCTTCCGGCTCGTATAGCTTGCCGCCGATCAGGTTGGCGTATTCGTTGGACTTGAAGTCCGACAGGCGCACGATGACTTTCTTCGGCCAGAAGGCTGCGGCCAGGGTGCTGATGCCCTCGACCAGCTTCTCGACGTAGAAATCGACCGGATCACCGTAACCGGCGATGCGCTTCTCAACGCTGTCCTTGATCTCCGGCGGCAGGCTGGAGAAGTTCAGCAACGCTTTCGGGTGCACGCCGATCATGCGGTTGATGATGAATTCCAGGCGGGCCAGGCCTACGCCTTCGTTCGGCAGTTGAGCGAAATCGAAAGCGCGATCCGGGTTGCCGACGTTCATCATGATCTTGAACGGCAGATCCGGCATGGCGTCGACCGAGTTCTTGCGAATGTCGAAGCCCAGTTCGCCCTCGAAGATGAAACCGGTATCGCCTTCGGCGCAGGATACGGTAACGCCCTGGCCATCCTTCAGCACCTGGGTGGCGTTGCCGCAACCGACCACGGCCGGAATGCCCAGCTCACGAGCGATGATCGCCGCGTGACAGGTGCGGCCGCCGCGGTTGGTGACGATGGCGCTGGCGCGCTTCATCACCGGCTCCCAGTCCGGGTCGGTCATGTCGGAGACCAGCACATCGCCCGGCTGCACCTTGTCCATTTCGGATACGTCATGAATCACGCGTACCTTGCCGGCGCCGATGCGCTGACCGATGGCGCGGCCTTCGACCAGCACGGTGCCTTTCTCTTTCAGCAGGTAGCGCTCCATCACGGTGGCGCTGGCGCGGCTTTTGACGGTTTCCGGGCGAGCCTGCACGATGTACAGCTTGCCGTCGTCACCGTCCTTGGCCCATTCGATGTCCATCGGACGACCGTAATGTTTCTCGATGATCAGCGCCTGCTTGGCCAACTCGCTGACCTCGGCGTCGGTGATGCAGAAACGCGCACGCTCGGCGCGGTCGACTTCTACGGTTTTCACCGAGCGACCCGCCTTGGCTTCGTCGCCGTAGATCATCTTGATCGCCTTGCTGCCCAGGTTGCGGCGCAGGATCGCCGGACGGCCGGCTTCCAGAGTTGGCTTGTGCACGTAGAACTCGTCAGGGTTCACCGCGCCCTGAACGACGGTCTCACCGAGACCGTAAGCGCCGGTGATGAACACGACGTCACGGAAGCCGGACTCGGTGTCCAGGGTGAACATCACACCGGCGGTACCGGTTTCCGAACGCACCATGCGCTGCACGCCGGCAGACAGGGCGACCAGCTTGTGGTCGAAGCCCTGATGCACGCGGTAAGCGATGGCACGGTCGTTGAACAGGGAAGCGAAGACTTCCTTGGCAGCGCGAATCACGTTGTCCACGCCGCGGATATTGAGGAAGGTTTCCTGCTGGCCGGCAAAGGAAGCGTCCGGCAGGTCTTCGGCGGTGGCGGAGGAACGCACCGCCACGGCCATGTTGTCGTTGCCGCCGCTCATGATGGCGAAGGCTTCGCGGATCTGCTTGTCCAGCTCGGCCGGGAACTCGGCGTCCATTACCCACTGGCGAATCTGCGCGCCGGTCTTGGCCAGGGCGTTGACGTCATCGACATCGAGCGCGTCAAGCGCTGCGTGGATCTGCGCATTCAGGCCGCTTTGCTCGAGAAAATCGCGGTAGGCCTGAGCCGTAGTGGCGAAACCACCGGGAACCGAGACACCGGCGCCGGCCAGGTTACTGATCATCTCGCCGAGGGATGCGTTCTTGCCCCCCACATGCTCAACATCATGATTGCCGAGCTTATCGAGGGAAACTACGTACTCTACCAAGGTGATCTCTCCACTAACTGTATTGGAAAAGCTCAGTGGGCTGCGCAATGTCGAACGACCGAGGTCGCGCGATTGTGGCCTTGCCCTTGTATAAGTAACAATGCCGAACCCGGTGGGCCCGGCGCAAAACGCGGCCTATCATAGCCAAGAATCGAACTCAGCTTAAGGCCTTTGGCGCAAATGAAACGAACCGCTTTCTTCATCTCCGACGGCACCGGCATCACGGCCGAAACCTTGGGCCAGAGCCTGCTCGCACAGTTCGAGAACATTCAGTTCACCAAACTGACCCGCCCTTATATCGACAGCATCGAAAAAGCGCGCGCCATGGTACAACAAATCGATGCAGCCGCTGAAAGGGACGGCGCCCGTCCGATCATCTTCGACACCATCGTCAACCGCGATATTCGTGCGATCCTCGATACCGCCAATGGTTTCATGATCGACATTTTCTCGACCTTCCTGTCGCCACTGGAGCAGGAGCTGAGCTCGCACTCCTCCTACTCGGTCGGCAAGTCGCACTCCATCGGCCAGCACTCCAACTACATGGAGCGTATCGAGGCGGTCAACTTCGCCCTCGACAACGATGATGGCGCTCGCACCCATTATTACGACAAGGCCGACCTGATACTGGTCGGCGTATCGCGCTGCGGCAAGACGCCTACTTGCCTGTACATGGCCATGCAATACGGCATCCGCGCCGCCAACTACCCGCTGACCGAGGACGATATGGAGCGCCTGCAGCTCCCCGACTCGCTGAAAAAGTACCGCGACAAGCTGTTCGGCCTGACCATCGACCCGGATCGTCTTACCGCCATCCGCCACGAGCGCAAGCCCAACAGCCGCTACGCCAGCTTCGCCCAGTGCGAGTTCGAAGTCCGCGAGGTGGAAGGCCTGTTCCGCCGCGAAAACATTGCCTTCATCAATTCCACGCATTTCTCGGTCGAGGAAATTTCGGCCAAGATCCTGGTGGAAAAAGGTGTTGAACGCCGCCTTAAGTAAATCTCTCAACCATCTGTTTTAAAAGAGAAAAGACTCGAAACTTCGAGCCTTTTCTAGCTTAGGGATTCAGAAACTTTCACCCGGGATCCGCACCCAGCCTTCCATCAGGATGCGCGCGCTGCGGCTCATCACGGCCTTGGTCACTGTCCATTGGCCGTCGGCCCGTTTGGCCTGAGCACCCACGCGCAAGGTGCCGGATGGATGGCCGAAACGCACTGCCTCACGCTCGCCGCCACCAGCGGCCAGGTTGACCAGCGTGCCCGGAATCGCCGCCGCCGTGCCGATGGCCACGGCGCAGGTGCCCATCATCGCGTGGTGGAGCTTGCCCATCGACAGCGCGCGTACCAGCAGGTCGACTTCGCTGGCCTTCACCTCCTTGCCGCTGGAGGTGCGGTAATCCCTGGGCGGGCTGACGAAGGCGATCTTCGGGGTGTGTTGACGTGTTGCAGCCTCCTCGGCTGTTTTGATCAGCCCCATGCGCAGCGCACCGGCAACGCGGATATGCTCGAAACGCGCCAGTTGCGCCGGGTCGCCATTGATGGCCTCGCGCAGTTCGGTGCCCTGATAGCCGATGTCTTCGGCATTGACGAAGATCGTCGGGATGCCGGCGGTGATCATCGTCGCCTTCAAAGTGCCCCCCTCTACAACATCAGCCGGCACTTCGAGGTCATCGACCAGGTTGCCGGTGGGGAACATCGAACCTCCCTCCTCGCCATCGTCGGACGGATCGAGGAACTCCAGCACGATCTCCGCAGCTGGAAAGGTCACGCCATCGAGTTCGAAGTCGCCGGTTTCCTGCACCTGCCCGTTGCTGATCGGCACATGGGCGATGATGGTTTTCCGGATATTGGCCTGCCAGATGCGCACGATGCAGATGCCGTTGTCGGGAATCCGCGCAGGATCGACCAGGCCGGCATGGATGGCGAAAGCACCGGCGGCGGTAGACAGGTTGCCGCAGTTGCCACTCCAGTCGACAAAGGCCTTGTCGATGGATACCTGGCCATAGAGGTAGTCGACGTCATGTTCGGGCTGACTGCTCTCGGACAGGATCACGCATTTGGAGGTGCTCGACGTGGCACCGCCCATGCCGTCGATCTGCGCCGAGTACGGATCGGGGCTGCCGATCACGCGCATGAACAGCTTGTCGCGCGCCGCGCCCGGCACCTGACAGCGCTCAGGCAGATCCTGCAGGCGGAAGAACACGCCCTTGCTGGTGCCACCACGCATGTAGGTGGCAGGGATTTTTACTTGCGGCAGATAAGCCATAGCTACAGTCCTGAAAAAGTAGCCCGGATGCAATCCGGGATCGAATCATTTAACCTTGCCCCGGATTACATCCGGGCTACGCGCTTGTCTCCCCTCTCCCGCTTGCGGGAGAGGGGCCGGGGGAGAGGGTCTATCAGACAATACCGAGCCGCCTGCACCACCCTCTCCCCAGCCCTCTCCCATGAATGGGAGAGGGAGTAGACCACGCCATCAAGCCACCGCGCCTTCGAGGAAGTCCTTGGCGAAGCGCTGCAGCACACCGCCGGCCTTGTACACGCTGACGTCGGCCGCAGTGTCCAGGCGGCAGGTCACCGGTACGCGCAGCACCTCGCCATTGCGGCGATTGACCACCAGGGTCAGGTTGCAGCGCGGCGAAATCTCGCCCTCGACGTCATAGGTTTCGGTGCCATCCAGGCCTAGGGTCAGGCGCGTGGTGCCTGGCTTGAACTCCACCGGCAACACGCCCATGCCCACGAGATTGGTGCGGTGGATGCGCTCGAAGCCTTCGGCGACGATCACTTCCACGCCTGCCAGGCGCACGCCCTTGGCTGCCCAGTCGCGCGACGAACCCTGGCCGTAGTCGGCGCCGGCGACGATTATCAAGTTCTGCTTGCGGTTCATGTAGGTCTCGATGGCCTCCCACATGCGCATCACCTGGCCCTCGGGCTCGACACGGGCCAGCGAACCCTTCTTCACTTGCCCGTCGACCACGGCCATTTCGTTGACCAGTTGCGGGTTGGCGAAGGTGGCGCGCTGTGCGGTCAAATGGTCGCCCCGGTGAGTCGCGTAAGAGTTGAAGTCCTCTTCCGGCAGGCCCATTTTCGCCAGGTACTCACCGGCGGCCGAGTCCGCGAGGATGGCGTTGGACGGCGACAGGTGATCGGTGGTGATGTTGTCCGGCAGGATCGCCAGCGGGTGCATGCCCTTGAGCGTACGCTCGCCGGCCAGCGCGCCTTCCCAGTACGGCGGACGGCGGATGTAGGTGGACATCGGCCGCCAGTCGTACAGAGGGCTTTCCGCTTCCTGCACACTGCCCAGATCGAACATGGGGATATAGATCTGTTTGAACTGCTCGGGCTTGACCGACGCAGCGACTATGGCGTCGATCTCCTCGTCGCTCGGCCACAGATCCTTGAGCGTGACCGGATTGCCGGCAGTGTCGGTGCCCAACACATCCTGCTCGATATCGAAGCGCACGGTGCCGGCAATTGCATAGGCCACCACCAGCGGCGGCGAAGCCAGGAAGGCCTGCTTGGCGTAAGGATGGATGCGCCCGTCGAAGTTGCGGTTGCCTGAGAGCACAGCGGTGGCGTACAGGTCGCGGTCGATGATTTCCTTCTGGATCACAGGATCGAGCGCGCCGGACATGCCGTTACAGGTGGTGCAGGCGTAGGCGACGATGCCGAAGCCGAGCTGCTCCAGCTCCTGCAACAGGCCAGCCTCTTCCAGGTACAGCTTGGCGACCTTCGAACCAGGAGCGAAGGAGGTCTTGACCCAAGGCTTGCGCACCAGGCCCAGCGCGTTGGCCTTCTTGGCCACCAGGCCGGCGGCAATGACGTTGCGCGGGTTGGAGGTGTTGGTGCAACTGGTGATGGCGGCGATGATCACCGCGCCATCGGGCATCAGGCCCTGGGCTTCCTCGCCTTTACCGGCCTGCAACTTGGCCTCGTCGGCGATGCCGCGCTCGGCCAGCGCCGAAGTGGGCAGGCGACGGTGCGGGTTGGACGGGCCGGCCATGTTGCGCACGACGCTGCCCAGGTCGAAGCGCAGCACACGCTCGTACTCGGCGGTTTTCAGCGCGTCGCTCCACAGCCCCAGAGTCTTGGCGTAGCTTTCAACCAGCGCCACCTGCTCCGGCTCGCGACCGGTGAGCTTGAGGTAGTCGATGGTCTGGCCGTCGATGTAGAACATCGAGGCGGTAGCACCGTATTCCGGGCACATGTTGGAGATGGTCGCGCGATCGCCGATGGACAGGCTGTCCGCCCCTTCGCCGAAGAACTCGACCCAGGCGCCCACGACCCTTTCCTTGCGCAGGAACTCGGTGATCGCCAGGACGATGTCGGTGGCGGTGATGCCGGGTTGGCGCTTGCCGGTCAGCTCGACGCCGACGATATCGGGCAGGCGCATCATCGACGGATGGCCGAGCATCACGGTCTCGGCTTCCAGGCCGCCGACACCGATGGCGATCACGCCAAGCGCGTCCACGTGCGGCGTGTGCGAGTCGGTGCCAACACAAGTGTCGGGGAACGCCACGCCACCGCGTGCCTGGATCACCGGGCTCATTTTCTCCAGGTTGATCTGGTGCATGATGCCGTTGCCAGCCGGGATCACATCGACGTTCTTGAACGCGGTCTTGGTCCAGTCTATGAAGTGGAAGCGGTCCTCGTTGCGACGATCCTCGATGGCGCGGTTCTTCTCGAAGGCGTCCGGGTCGAAGCCCGGCGCCTCGACGGCCAGGGAGTGGTCGACGATCAACTGAGTCGGCACCACCGGATTGACCTTGGCCGGGTCACCGCCCTGCTCGGCGATGGCATCACGCAAGCCGGCCAGGTCGACCAGCGCGGTCTGACCAAGGATGTCATGGCAAACCACGCGCGCCGGGTACCAGGGGAAGTCCAGGTCGCGCTTGCGGTAGACCAATTGCTCCAGCGCGGCGCTCAGGTCCTGCGGCTCGCAGCGACGCACCAGCTGCTCTGCCAGTACGCGTGAGGTGTAGGGAAGCTTGTCCCATGCGCCGGCCTGGATCGCCTCGACCGCCTCACGGGCATCGAAGTAATCCAGAGCGGTACCAGGCAGACGCTTGCGGTATTGGCTATTCAGGGTGTCATTCATGATTATTCACGGTCCTTGAGCGGCACGAACTTCAGGTCTTCGGGGCCTGTGTAGTTGGCGCTCGGGCGGATGATCTTGCCGTCGATGCGTTGCTCGATGACGTGAGCGGACCAGCCAGCAGTGCGGGCGATGACGAACAGCGGAGTGAACATGGCGGTGGGCACGCCCATCATGTGGTAGCTCACGGCGCTGAACCAATCGAGGTTGGGGAACATCTTCTTGATGTCCCACATCACGCTCTCCAGGCGCTCGGCGATGTCATACATCTTGGTGTTGCCCTGCTCTTCGGACAGCTCGCGGGCTACTTCCTTGATCACCTTGTTGCGCGGGTCGCTGACGGTGTAGACCGGGTGACCGAAGCCGATCACCACCTCCTTGCGCCCTACCCGCTCGCGAATGTCGGCCTCGGCCTCGTCCGGGCTGTCGTAGCGCTTCTGCACTTCGAAGGCCACCTCGTTGGCGCCACCGTGTTTCGGCCCGCGCAACGCACCGATGGCACCGGCGATGCAGGAAAACAGGTCGGAGCCGGTGCCGGCGATCACCCGCGAGGTGAAAGTGGAGGCATTGAATTCGTGCTCGGCATACAGGTTCAGCGAGGTGTGCATGGCGCGTACCCAGGACTCACGCGGCTTCTCGCCATGCAGCAGGTGCAGGAAGTGACCACCGATGGAGTCGTCGTCGGTTTCGACGTCGATGCGCTTGCCGTTGTGGCTGTAGTGGTACCAGTACAGCAAGGCAGAGCCCAGGGAGGCCATGAGTTTGTCGGCGATATCGCGGGCACCCGGATGGTTATGATCGTCCTTCTCCGGCGCCAGGCAGCCAAGTACGGATACGGCAGTGCGCATTACGTCCATCGGGTGCGCCGAAGGCGGCAGAGTCTCCAGAGCGGCTTTCACCCCGGCCGGCAGGCCGCGCAGGGCCTTGAGTTTTGCCTTGTAGCCGGCCAGTTCGGCGACGTTGGGCAGCTTGCCATGCACCAGCAGGTGAGCGATTTCCTCGAACTCGCAGCGGCTGGCGAAGTCGAGCACGTCATAGCCACGGTAGTGCAGGTCATTGCCGGTGCGGCCAACAGTGCACAGGGCGGTGTTGCCGGCGGCGGTACCGCTCAGGGCGACGGATTTCTTCGGCTTGAAGCCGGGGGTGGTGGTTTCGGTGGTGCTCATCGCTATCTCCTCGACTCTTTTTGTTCTGCTGTGCTCTGGGTAGGGTGGCCCGGAGGCAGTCAGGCAACCTGCCAACCGCCCCGGATTGCATCCTGGCTACGGCCTTACTTCTTGCTGGCGGCGAACAGCGCATCGAGCTTCTGCTCGAAGGCGTGATAGCCGATGCGGTCGTAGAGTTCGGCACGAGTCTGCATCAGCTCGATCACATCCTTCTGGTGGCCGTTCTGGCGGATCGAGGTGTAGACACTTTCCGCCGCCTTGTTCGCCGCGCGAAAGGCCGACAGCGGGTAGAGCTGGATGGCCACGCCGACCGAGGCCAGCTCATCACGGGTGAACAGCGGCGTGGCACCGAATTCGGTGATGTTGGCCAGCACCGGCACGTTCAGCTCCTTGACGAAACGCGCGTAGGTCGGCAGGTCGTAGGCAGCCTCGGCGAAGATGCCATCGGCTCCAGCTTCGACATAGCGCTTGCAGCGTTCAATGGCGGCATCGACGCCCTCGGCCTGGATGGCGTCGGTGCGGGCGATGAGGAAGAAGTCCGGGTCGGTCTTGGCATCGGCGGCGGCCTTCACGCGGTCGACCATCTCCTCGCAGGAGACGATCTCCTTGCCCGGACGATGGCCGCAGCGCTTGGCGCCGACCTGATCTTCGATGTGCGCGGCAGCGGCGCCGGCCTTGATCAGGTTCTTGATGGTGCGCTCGATATTGAAGGCGCTGGGGCCGAAGCCGGTGTCGATGTCCACCAGCAGCGGCAGGTCACAGACATCGGTGATGCGGCGCACGTCGGTGAGCACATCATCCAGGGTGTTGATGCCCAGGTCCGGCAGGCCGAGCGAGCCAGCCGCCACGCCGCCACCGGAGAGATAGATGGCGCGGAAACCGGCGCGCTTGGCCAGCAGGGCATGATTGGCATTGATCGCACCGATCACCTGCAGAGGACTTTCTTCGGCGAGGGCCTGGCGGAAACGCTGGCCGGCGGAAAGCTGGGTCATGAATCACCTCGGGTCTTGGATGAAGTGGCGAGCGCTTCCTGTCCGCTTTGGGAACCGTAGTGGCGCTCGATATTGCGCTTGGAGGCGCCGATGTGGCGGCGCATCAGCAATTCGGCCAGTTCGCCGTCACGGCCTTCGATGGCATCGAGAATGCGGTGATGCTCGGCGAAGGCCTGGTGCGGCCGATTGGGCGTAGTGGAGAACTGCAGGCGGTACATGCGCACCAGCTGGTACAGCTCGTCGCACAGCAGCTTGGCCAGGGTACGGTTACCGCTGCCCTGGATGATTCGGTAGTGGAAGTCGAAGTCGCCTTCCTGCTGGTAATAGCCGACACCGGCCTTGAAGGCGGCGTCCTGCTCGTGCAGCTCCAGCACCCGGCGCAGTTCATCGATCTCATGCTGGGTCATGCGCTCGGCGGCCAGGCGGCAAGCCATGCCTTCGAGCGACTCGCGAATCTCGTACAGCTCGACCAACTCGGCATGACTGAGCGACACCACGCGCGCGCCCACATGCGGCACTCGCACCAGCAGCTTCTGCCCTTCCAGACGGTGAATGGCTTCGCGTAGCGGGCCACGACTGATGCCATAGGTGCGCGCCAGCTCGGGCTCGGAGATCTTGCTGCCCGGAGCGATCTCACCCTTGACGATGGCCGCCTGGATAAGGCGAAAGACATGTTCGGAAAGCGTTTCCGAATCCACCTGCGACACTGTGGATACATCCGATTCGAGCAGCACGATTGTCGACACCAATGGCTTTTACTGAGGCTAAAACTACGCTCTAAAGCTGAATACGTCAAAGCAGACCAAAGTATTGTCGACAATGTATCGGGATTACCCAGCCAAGCAAGCCGCAACTCTACTTTCAGAAAGCTACATAAGCGTCTGTCAGCACGGAAAATCCCCATGTTAGAATCCGCTCGTTCACGCCCAGCCATCGCCTTTTGCCATGCCTGCTAGACTTCACGGCAAATAGTTGTATGGCAGGATGCCGCCAAATGCGGCCCTTCATCCCGCCCTTGGCAATACCTTCTCAAGGACACATGAGACTGAAATCCTTCTCTTTGCTGATCTGCCTGCTGACCTTGTCCTGCCCGACTCTGGCCATGGGCAAGTCAATCTATGGTCTGAACGAATATATCCACTTAGAAGAACTGGACCTGCAGGTAGCCGCCAAACTCGATACCGGTGCCAAAACTGCGTCCTTGAGCGCCCGCGATATCAAACGTTTCAAGCGTGACGGAGAAACCTGGGTGCGTTTCGTGCTGGCCATAGACGATGCCCACGAGCGCACCATAGAGCGTCCGCTGGCGCGTATCAGCAAGATCAAACGCCGTGCTGGCGACTTCGACCCCGATGAAGGCAAGACCTACACGGCACGCCCGGTAATCGACCTTGAACTGTGCATGGGCAAGACCCTGCGCACGATCGAAGTGAACTTGACCGACCGAAGCGCATTCCAATACCCGCTTCTGATCGGCTCCGAAGCGCTCAAGCACTTTGAAGCCATGGTCGATCCAAGCCTTAAATATGCAGCCGGCAAACCCGACTGCACCAATGACGCAACCCCTGGCGAGTAATTCCCATGCGCTCTCTGAACCTGCATCTGAAAGTCCTGATCACCCTCCTGGTGGCCCTGGGCGTTCTGATTACGGCATACCAAATCTTCATTCTCGGCATTCCGGTGACCGAGGACGAGACCGACGACCTGTGGAACATCGATGCCAAGGTCGAATTCCAGGCGACGCCGCGTGAGCCGGTGAAGCTGCAGATGTTCGTGCCGCCACTGAACCAGGATTACGTAAGCCTCAACGAGAGCTTCATCTCCAACAATTACGGCGTCAGTGTCAACCGTGTCGACGGCAACCGCCGTGTCACCTGGTCGGCACGCCGTGCCAATGGCAAACAGACCCTCTACTATCGCCTGGTACTGACCAAGCGTTACAGCGGCGAGCAGGCACCTGCAAAAGGCCCGATCTTCCGTGACAGCATCCCGGTCGAAGGCCCTGAGAAGATCGCAGCTGAAGCCCTGCTGGCACCGATTCGCCAGCACTCGGCGGATGTCGAGACCTTCATCAGCGAAACCATCAAGCGCGCCAACAACGTCAACGACGACAACGTGAAGCTGCTGCTCGGTGGTGATGCCTCCACCGCCAACAAGGCCAAGGTCGTCGATCTACTGTTGTCCATTGCCCACGTGCCGATGGAGCGCGTACACACCATTCGCCTGCAGGCCGAGGTTGCTCAGTCACCGGAGTTGTGGCTGCGTAGTTTCAATGGCCAGAAATGGCTGTACTTCAACCCGGAATCCGGTGAACAAGGCCTGCCGGAAGACCGCCTGGTCTGGTGGATCGGCGATAGCGATCTGGTCAGCCTCGAAGGCGGCCGACAGGCGCAAGTCAGCTTCAGCCTGAACAACAGCGAGATGAACGCCATCCGCCTGGCCAAACTGACCGACGAGAACACCGACGCCAGCTTCCTTGAGTACTCGCTGTACGGCCTGCCGCTGCAGACCCAGCAGACGTTCATGATCATGGTGATGATCCCGATCGGCGTGCTGGTCATCCTGATCCTGCGCAACCTCGGCGGCCTGCAGACCCTGGGTACCTTTACCCCGGTGCTGATCGCCCTCGCCTTCCGCGAAACCCAACTGGGCTTCGGTATCTTCCTGTTCACCGTGATCACCGCGCTCGGGCTGTCGCTACGCTCCTATCTGGAACATCTGAAGCTGCAGATGCTGCCGCGCCTGTCGGTCGTGCTGACCTTCGTCGTGGTACTGATCGCCACCATCAGCCTGTTCAGCCACAAGTTGGGCCTGGAGCGCGGCCTGTCGGTAGCACTGTTCCCGATGGTGATTCTGACCATGACCATCGAGCGTCTGTCGATCACCTGGGAAGAGCGTGGCGGCAGTCATGCGTTCAAGGTCGCCATCGGCACCCTGTTCGCCGCCACCATCGCGCACCTGCTGATGAGTGTGCCGGAGCTGGTGTACTTCGTGTTCACCTTCCCGGCGATCCTGCTGATCCTGGTGGGTTTCATGCTGGCGATGGGTCGTTACCGCGGCTACCGCCTGACCGAACTGTTCCGTTTCAAAGCCTTCCTCAAGGACTAAGACCATGTTCGGCCTGATCAAGACGTGGAAGGCCCTTGAAGCCAAAGGCATCATGGGCATCAACCGACGCAATGCGGACTACGTGCTGAAGTACAACAAACGGCACCTGTACCCCATCGTCGACGACAAGATCATCACCAAGGAGCGGGCCATCGAGGCCGGCATCGATGTGCCCGAGATGTACGGCATCATCGAAACCGAGAAGGGAATCGACAAGCTCGACGAGATCATCGCCGGGCGCACCGATTTCGTCATCAAGCCGGCGCAGGGCGCCGGTGGCGACGGCATCCTGGTGATCGCCGACCGCTTCGAGGATCGCTTCAAGACGGTATCCGGCAAGATCGTCAGCCACGAGGAGCTGGAGCAGCAGATTTCCAGCATCCTCTCCGGCCTGTACTCGCTCGGCGGTCACCGTGACCGCGCGCTGATCGAGTACCGCGTCACCCCGGACACCATCTTCAAGAGCATCAGCTACGAAGGCGTGCCGGACATCCGCATCATCGTGCTGATGGGCTACCCGGTGATGGCCATGCTGCGCCTGCCGACGCGTCAGTCCAACGGCAAGGCCAACCTGCACCAGGGCGCCATCGGCGTGGGTGTAGACCTGGCCACCGGCGTTACCCTGCGCGGCACCTGGCTGAACAACAAGATCAGCAAGCACCCGGACACCACCAACGCGGTGGACGGCGTGCAACTGCCGAACTGGGACGGCTTCATGAAGCTCGCTGCCGGTTGCTACGAGTTGTGTGGCCTGGGTTACATCGGCGTGGACATGGTGCTGGACCAGGACAAGGGGCCGCTGATTCTCGAGCTCAATGCCCGCCCCGGCCTGAACATCCAGATTGCCAACGATTGTGGCCTGACCCACCGAGCACATGCCGTGGAAGCCCGCCTGGAAGAACTGAAAGCCAAGGGCATTCAGGAAAGCGCCGAAGAGCGTGTGCGCTTCTCCCAGGAGCTGTTTGGTCACATCGTCAGCAAGGAAGTCTGACCCGCGAACGTCGTAAGGTGCCGCGGCACCTTACGACTCGCTCAATGCAGCGTCGCCAGTTCGCCTTCCCTCCCTCACCTGCACGTCTTCTCATGCCTCGCTCAGCAGTCCCAGGCTCTTGCCTTTGAGCACTGCTTGCGTACGGCTGCGTACACCCAACCTGGAAAACAGGTTATGCAGATGCCATTTGATAGTGGCCTCGGACAAGTGCACCGCCTCGGCGATATCGCGATTCGACAGACCCGCTGCCACGAGCCGTAATATCTCCCGCTCGCGATGGCTGACTCCCTGATTTTCCTCGAGGCTTTCAGGATCGATAGCCAACCTGCGGCACTGCTCGCGAAGCATTTCGGCAACGCCCTGCCAGACAGACGCGCGCTTGGGCTCGGCGCGGCTCCAGGCATTCCAGAGCGGCAGCAGCCACAGTGCGTCATCCTGAAACAAGCGGCGATAGCCGCATTGCCAGGCCTCTTCGAGTGTCGCCTGCAAAAGCGCGAAGGCTTTCTCGCTGTTACCTTTGCTCCAGTAAGCCACCGACAGTAGCAAGCTCAGGTGCAGGCGCCGATCACGCTGGTGGTCCGCTCCCTGCTTGGTCAGGCACGTCTCCAGGCTGGCCTGGGCTCTTTCCACCCATTGCTCGCTCAGCGCCAGGCGCGCCTGGCTCAGCGCTAGCGCCGTATGTGCATCGCCATAGCGTTCGATGGGCAGTACAGCGAGATGGCGTTCCAACTGCAGATAGATACGCTGCGCCTCGTTCGGCCTGCGCAGCCACAGCAGGAACTGCACCTTGCAACCCATGGCGATGGCAAATACCCGCTCGTAGCCCGGGCCCTGCAAACCACTCAACCACTCGTCGAGCTCTTCCAGCCCCCGCTCACCGGCACCGGCAAAGAAGCGCGCACGCGCCATGACCAGCTTGCCGCGGCTGATCAACTCCACTGGCGTGGCAACATCACGCCAGGTGGTGGCCAGCGGCAGCTCGGCGAGAATCGCAGCGTGCCGATCCTGTTCGTAAAGCAGATCGGCATAGGCCAGCCCGAGCGGACCGCCAACCCGGCTGCGCCGCCCAAACACATGCTCGACCCTTGCCCGTGCGGCCTCGGCCATGGCGCGACCACGCTCCAGCTCGCCGTACTCCTTGCAGATCAGCGCCTCGATCAAGCTGGCCATCACGTGCAAGTACTCACTTTCGCACTGACGCAGGTTCTCCCGCGCCACGGTAATCGCCTTGGCCGCCTCACCGAACTCACCGAGCAAGGCGAACGCCGCTGCCTGCACGCAAGCCAGGCTGGCGCGAAATACCGGCTGATTCTTGGGCACCAGCGCCAGCCAATGACTGGCGACCTTGAGGCAGGCGTCGAGTTTGTCCTGATAAAGCAACACCAGCGCCTTGAGCACCTGAGCGGCAGCCAGCAGCTCGATCAGGCCGAAGTGGATGCCCTTGCCACGCCCTTGCGTCAGGCGTGCGCTGACCTCCTCGATCAACGCCTCGGACTCGGCAAATTTCTGTTCGAAGGCCAGCTGCCAGGCATAGAAAATCTGGAACACCGGCTGCTCGTTGATCACCAGCGGTGGAATGTCCTTGAGAATGGCGAGGATGCCGTAGACCCGGTTACCGGCGATCAGACGCGCGCCCTGGCGCTCCAACAGCTCGGCGGCGAAAGCGTAATCGCGAGCGCGCAGGGCGTATTTGATCGACTTGTCGGCCAGATCATGGTTCTCGCACCAGCGCGCAGCGGCGTGCAACAGATGAACCGGGTCGCCGCGCCTGGCCAGGCGTCCCTGAAGGAAGTCGGCAAACAGGTGGTGATAACGGAACCATTCGCCCTGCTCGTCCAGCGCGATCACGAACAATTGCTCGGCCTGCAGCCGGCGTAGCATGTCGCGACCGTCCTGGCGCCCAGTCAGCGCGTTGCACAACTCGGCGTTGAATTCGTCGAGGACCGAGGTCTGGTCGAGAAACAGCTGCACGGTTTCCGGCAGGCTGGCCACCACATCCTCGGCCAGATAATCGGCGATGTTGCGTTCGGTCCCTGACAGGCCAGCGAGAAAGGCCGCGCGATTATGCTGGCGCGGCAAGGCCAGCGCCGCCAGGTGCAACGCGGTGATCCAGCCTTCCGTGCGCGTATACAGCTGGTTGAGTTCGCTTTCCTCAAGCGCAAGACCTTTGATGGTGCGCAGATACGCAGCCGTTTCCGCGCGCGTCAGACGCAGATCCTCGGCCTTGAGCCAGAACGCCCAGGCGCCGAGCAATGGCGGCTCTTCGAGAAAACGCGGTTGATAACGCGTGCTGACCACCAGGCGCACTTGCTTGGGCATGCGTTCGATCAGATAGCGCGCGCCCTGACCAAGGGATGGATGGCGGATGCGGTGAAAGTCGTCGAGCATCAGATAGAGCGTTTCCGACAGGCCTTTCAGATCATCGAGCAGCGCATCTATCACCGCCTCCAACGGCCAACTGATCTCGCCCTGCAGCAGCGCCGCAGCGTTACCGCCGAAACCGGGACAGACTGCGGCAACCGCCGCAACCAGGTACTGCAGAAACCTCGCCGGTTCGCTGTCGCTTTCATCGCACGACAGCCAGGCGACCCGCGTCCCCTGCCCCTGCAAACGACTGCGCAGCTGGCTGAGGACGGTGCTCTTGCCGAAGCCGGCGGGTGCGCTGAGGACGATCAGGCGCTGCTCGCTGGCGTCCAGCAAACGCTCGAGCAAGGCCACCCGCTCCAGCTGCGGCGCGCCCTCGGCATGGGCGGGATACAGCTTGGTAAGCAGCAGCGGCGCAGCGGCTTGGCAGGACAAGTTCTGGCTGTTCATGATTCGAGCAGGCTCAGTTCGCGGGCACGGCGGATGGCTTGAGTACGATTACGCACCTTGAGCTTTTCGTAGATGTTGTGCAGGTGCCATTTGACGGTACCCAGGGCCAGCGCCAACTGCTGGCCGATTTCATCATTGGACATGCCCTTGGCGGCCAGACAGACCACCTCGCGCTCGCGCTCGGTCAGCCCCTCCTCCAGAACAACCATGGTGTGAGGCGACTCCTGACCGGGCCAGGCGCTCAACAGACTACGGATGAAAGCCTGCAGCGCCGGCTGGCGTTCGACGGACTCCAACTGCTGCAGCAACTGGCGTATGGCCTCACCTTCCTCGATGAACAGGCTGCGCGCCTCTTCTCGCTCGGCGCTGATCAGGCACTGCACCAGCAGACTCTGCGCGCGCTCCCGATAGCCCAGGCGCTGGTAGCTCAGCGCAGCGAGCAGATCCAGACGCAGCTGATGCAGCCCATGCCGGCCATCCTGCAACTGGCCGCGCAACTGGGTGATCTCATGCAGCGCTTCGCTGAAATAGCCACGCGCCTGCTGCAGACGAACACGGGTCAGGCCGAGCACCCACGGCACCGGATTGAAACTGCACTGCGTGTAGTACCCAGCCAGCTTGCTCCAATCCACCGATTTAAGACGCTGTTCTGCGCGCTTGCTACGGTCGGCCACCGGCTCCTGCAGAATCAGCGCAATCTCCTCGCCCACGGCCTGCACATAGAAGCGCCAGGAACGGTTGCGCGCCGCCAGGTTCTGCATCAGCACCAGGGTCGCGATCGCTTCTTTAGGCGCGTCCTGCTGACGCTGAACCCGCGCCAGGCAAAGCATGGCCTGGGCATACAGGTCGATCGGGTTGATCACATCGACCGTGGCCAAGGCCCAGCGCAGTCGATCCTGCAGACCGTCCAGACGGCCCTGGTGATAGGCGATCAGTGACTCACTGATGGTTGGTAGAACCAGGGCCCGGGACTTCTCACCGAACCAGGGCATCATTCGCGCACGCAACTGCTCGAACAGCAACTGCGCCTGCTTTACCCGCCCCTGCTCCAGACACAGGAGAACGTCCACATTGGCCAACTGCATGTCCAGATAACGGCCTTCGAGGAAATGGTTGCGCTGCTGCGCCAGCGCCAGCAACTTGCGCGCATGCTCGGCCTTGCCAAGCATGACGCTGGCCAAGGCGCCAACGGTGAGGATCGCCACTTCGAGAAACGCAGTGTGCTGTCCCAGCTGCGCCTCGATGCGTTGCGCCAGATCGACGCAGGTAGCCAGGTCATCCTTCTGCAAGGCGATCACCGCCTTGATCGCCAGAGTTGCCAGCACCTTGTCACTCAACGGCCCGCTCGTGCGCGACTCGGACCAGCGCTCCAGTAGCTCATCGAGCATGCCATTGGCCTCGTTCAGGCCCAGCTCGGCCGCGCGGGTCCAGACATCGGCAAGCACTAACACCGGAAAGCGCGCGGCAATTTCGTCCGGCACATGCTGTCGCCATTTGTAGATCAGGTTGAGCTGTCCGCGATTGATCAGCTCCAGACCGCAGCCGTCGAGCAGCGCGGCCAGCATCTCGGCGTCCTCGGCAAGGCAGGCGTGCTCGATGGCCAGGTTCTGCATGTGGTGGGTGGTGAACCACAGGCTGGCATTGAAATGCAGCTGCTTGAAACGCTCTGGGTCGCGGTCCTTGAGACGGCTACGGAGAAACTCGGCGAACAGATTATGGAAGCGATACCACTGGCGCTCGCGATCCATGGGCAGGAGAAACAGTTGCATGGCCTCCAGCTCTTCCAGCAATTGCTGGCCATCCTGGCGCGCGGTCAAAGCATTGACCAGCTCGCCACTGAGCTGCTGCGCCACCCCCAGCGCCAACAGCTGTTCCTGGCGCTCGCCAGGCAACTGCTCGAACACCGAGCGCAGCAAGTAATCGCCTACCACATTCTTGTCTGCGCCCAACTCGGCCAGGTGCTCAGCTGGTTGCGGGTGGTTGCGCAGCCACAGGCTGGCCAGATGCACCCCAACCACCCAGCCCTCGGTATGACGGTAAAGCGCGCCGAACGTCTCTGGATCGAGCCGCAGGCCGCTGCGCTCCAGATAACCGCGCGTCTCTTCAGGATTGAGTCTGAGCTCATCACTGCCCAGTTCCAGCAACAATCCCTTTGCCCGTAACGTGGCAAGACTCAGGGCGGGCTGCGAACGGCTGCCGATGGCCAGGGTGAAACTCGGTGGCGCCATCTTGACCAGGCGATTGAGTGCGGCGAGCAATTCGCCATCCTGAATCAGATGCAGGTCGTCGAGCACCAGCAGCAGCGGTTCCGAGCGCTGCGACAGATCCACCAGCAGGCTTTCCATCACGGCCTCGACTGGTACGCGCATGGTATTGCGCAGGTAGCCCAGGGCGTAATCACCCAGGCCGGGCAGTGCGCGACCCGATGCTTCGATCAGTTGCTGGAAGAAACGGACCGGCTCATCATCAGCAGAGCCCAACGATAGCCATGCAACGGCGCTGCCGGCCTGACGACGCTGTTCGACCAGCCTCGCCAACGCGGTGGTCTTGCCAAAGCCAGCAGGAGCACAAAACAGCACGAGGCGGGCATGTGGGTGGGCCGAAAGCGCGGCTTCCACCTGGGGTCTTGCCAGATAGTCCGCAGATGCCTGGGGCGGCGACAGCTTTGAACGCAACAGGCTTCCAGCGGCAGGGCCGATCACTACATCCATGGCCTGGATTCCTTCATTCATTATTGTTTTGGTACGGCAGTTCAACATCCTGGCACGACTCCATACTAATCAGCCGAGCGTACCGGAGCAAACCTGGCCGAAGCTCTAGGATGAATATCAGCGGCGGACTACAATCGCTCCTTCACCCCATTCGACTGCCACGCATGCCCAGCTGCTCTCTGCACCCTCTTCCCTACCGCACCGACCCCAGCGACTACTTCCAGCGCATTCGCCAGGCCCCCGGTGCCGTACTGCTGGATGCTGGACGACCGAGTGCCAAGCGTGGACGCTATGATCTTATGAGCGCCTGGCCATTGGCAGAACTGGCGCCCATGCCCGACGAATCGGCCAACGACTTTCTGCAACGCCTGCGAGGTGCATTACAGAGCCTTGGGCCCGCCGAGGCACCAGCGCAGCAGGAGCTGCCATTCGTCGGTGGTTTGATCGGCTACCTGTCTTATGACTTCGGCCGCCGCCTGGAAGTGCTGCCCGAGCAGAGCGTCGATGATCTCGATCTCGAGGATGCCCGTTTCGGTCTCTACGCCTGGGCGCTGATCAGCGATCACCAACTCGGTACCAGCGGCCTGCTGTTTCACCCGGCGCTGCCGGAGGCAGAGCGTCAGCGCCTGCAGACGCTGTTCGAAGCACCGCATAGCGAGGAACTCACGCCCTTCCGACTGACCCAGCCGTTCCAGGCCGCTATCGATCAGCACCGCTATCGCCAGGCGATCGAGCGCATCCAGGGCTACATCCTCGCTGGCGATTGCTATCAGGTGAACTTCGCCCAGCGCTTTCAGGCGCCCTGCGCGGGCGATCCCTGGGCCGCCTACCTGGCACTGCGCCAGGCCTGCCCCACACCTTTCTCAGGATTCCAGAGCCTGGGCGATGGCGACGCCATTCTCAGCCTGTCGCCCGAGCGCTTTCTCAAGGTCAGCAACGGTCAGGTGGAAACTCGTCCGATCAAGGGCACTCGGCGCCGCGGCCATGACGCCGATGACGACCAGCTACAGGCGCAGGAGCTGTTGGCGAGCCGCAAGGATCGCGCCGAGAACCTGATGATCGTCGACCTGCTGCGCAACGATCTTGGCCGCAGCTGCCGCATCGGTTCAGTGAAAGTACCGGAGTTGTTCGCCCTGGAGAGCTATCCCAACGTGCATCATCTGGTCAGTTGCGTCACCGCCGAGCTGGCGCCCGGCAAGGATGCACTGGACCTGATCGCCTGCAGTTTCCCTGGTGGCTCCATCACCGGCGCACCGAAGATCCGCGCCATGCAGATCATCGATGAGCTGGAGCCGACACGGCGCGGGCTCTATTGCGGCTCCTTGCTGTATCTCGATGTACGCGGCGAAATGGACAGTTCCATCGCCATTCGCAGCCTGCTGGTCAAGGACGGCAAGGTCAGTTGCTGGGGTGGCGGCGGTATAGTCGCCGACTCCAACTGGCAAGCCGAGTATCAGGAGTCCATCACCAAGGTGAAGGTGCTGCTGGAAACGCTGGAGCGCCTGCCAGCCAGGGCAGAATAAGCACCGCAAACGAAAAACGCCGCGAAATCGCGGCGTTTTTCATGCATCGGTGTTACAGACTCAGCTTGCGATTCGACGCCTTGAGGAACTCTTGCTTGAGGGCTTCGAAGGTGTGCACGGCCGGGAATTGCGGAAACTCGCGAATCACGTTTTCCGGCGCATGGAACAGGATGCCGGCATGGGCCTCGCTGAGCATGGTGGTGTCGTTGTACGAGTCGCCAGCGGCGATAACGCGGTAGTACAGGCTCTTGAAGGCGATGACCGACTGACGCTTGGGATCTTTCTGACGCAGTTGGTAGCTGACCACGCGACCGTTCTCGTCAGTGATCAGGCGGTGGCATAGCAAAGTCGGGAAACCGAGCTGACGCATCAGCGGCTGGGAGAACTCGTAGAAGGTGTCGGAGAGAATCACCACCTGGAAACGTTCACGCAGCCAGTCAACGAACTCCACGGCGCCATCGAGCGGCTTCAGGGTAGCGATCACGTCCTGGATGTCCTTCAGCTTGAGGCCGTGCTCATCGAGAATGCGCAGGCGTTGCTGCATCAGCACGTCGTAATCAGGGATGTCGCGGGTGGTCGCCTTGAGCGACTCGATGCCGGTTTTTTCCGCAAAGGCGATCCAGATTTCCGGAACCAGAACACCTTCCAGGTCGAGACACGCGATTTCCACAGGCCACTCCTCGGTTGAGCCAAAAAGGAGCCGGCACTCTAGCCGCTGGGCCTGAGCTGCGCAATGCGCCCTTCTTATAACCATAAGAAAGGGTAATAACAGTCTTAGTTATTTAGCCGCATAACCAGCCTTTGCTACCATCGCGCCTTCACGCACATGACCTGGAGTCCTCAGCATGGAACTCGACCTGGACGCGCTCAACGCCGAATTCGGCAACCAGCCTGAAAAACTGGTGCAGTGGGCCATCGGACTGGGCAAACCCGCCATCTGCACCACCAACTTCCGCCCGTTCGAAGCGGTGATCCTGCACATGGTCAGCCAGGTCAAACCGGATATCCCGGTGGTCTGGATGGACAGCGGCTACAACACCGAAGCCACCTATCGCTTCGCCGATGAAGTGGCGCGCAAGCTCAATCTCAACCTGATCACCTACCTGCCCAAGCGCTCGCGCGCGCACCGCGAGGCCATCGACGGCCCGGTTCCAGGCCTGGATGATCCGCGCCACGCCGCGTTCACCGAGGAAGTGAAGCTCGAGCCCTTCGCCCGTGCCCTGCGCGAGACCGCTCCGAGCGTCTGGTTCACTGCCCTGCGTGCCACCGACACCGCCGTGCGCGCGCAAATGGACCCGATCAGCATCAACCCGGACGGCCTGATCAAGGTCGCCCCGCTGCTGCACTGGTCCTCGAAGGACCTGTATCAGTACCTGGTCGCCCACGACCTGCCGAACGAGTTTGATTACTTCGACCCGACCAAGGGTGAAGACAATCGCGAGTGCGGCCTGCACCTGAGCCACTGATCGCTCCCGTGCAGAAACGAAAATGGCGCCCCTTGGGCGCCATTTTTCGTTCCAGTTTTGCTTCAGTGCATCGGTAACTCGACGCCCGCGAACAGCTCTTCGAGTTCGGATTTGTTGTGGCACTGCACCGCCTTGGCGAGCATCTCGCGGGTCAGGTGAGGGGCGAAACGCTCGATGAAATCGCACATGAAGCCACGCAGGAAGGTGCCACGACGAAAACCGATCTTGGTCACGCTGGGCTCGAACAGGTCATCGGCGTCGAGCACCACCAGATCCGGATCGAGCTTGGCGTCGACCGCCATCTTGGCCACGATGCCGACACCCAGGTTCAGGCGCACGTAGGTCTTGATCACGTCGGCGTCGGCGGCGGTGAACACCACCTTGGGCGTCAGACCGCGATGACTGAAGGCTTCGTCCAGTTTCGAACGCCCGGTGAAACCGAATACGTAAGTGACGATGGGATGCTCGGCCAGGGCTTCGAGGGTCAGCTTCGGCAGCTTGGTCAAGGGATGCCCTTGCGGCACCACCACGCAGCGATTCCAGCGGTAGCAGGGCATCATGATCAGGTCGTTGAACAGCTCAAGACCTTCGGTGGCGATGGCGAAGTCGACACTGCCATCGGCAGCCATCTCGGCGATCTGCGTCGGCGTGCCCTGGTGCATGTGCAAGGCGACATCCGGGTACTGCTTGATGAAGGCGCTGATCACCGGCGGCAGAGCGTATCGAGCCTGAGTGTGGGTGGTGGCGATGGACAGCGTGCCCTTCTTCTCGTTGGAAAACTCCTGGGCAATCTGCTTGATGCTTTCGACCTTGCGCAGAATTTCGCCGGCCGTGGTGATGATGCGCTCCCCCGCTGGGGTCACGCGGGTCAGGTGCTTGCCGCTGCGGGCGAAGACTTCCACGCCCAGCTCATCCTCGAGCAAGCGAATCTGCTTGCTGATCCCTGGCTGCGAGGTATACAGGCTCTGAGCGGTAGCCGATACGTTGAGGTCGTGGTGCGCAACTTCCCAGATGTAGCGCAATTGCTGAAGCTTCATAAATTTCCCTCAGAGCAGTAAGGCAGGCCAACAACTGCCAATGCCGTATATAACCATATTATTGGTTTAATCGAACATCCTAGAACGTTTTATTAGCCCTCTTTACAGATCCCCGTGTCCACGGTGTTGCAGCATGGGCACCAGATACACCGGCACCTCCGACAACTGCACGATGCGTGCTGCAGTGCGTCCAAGCGGCACGGCCAATTCCGCGCCGTGGCTATGACTGCCTACGACCAACAGATCCACCCCAAGTTTCTGCGCTTCCTCAAGAATCACCGCAGGCGGATCCCCCTGAAGCACACGCACCGCACGAATCAACTGGAGATCCTGCTGACCATCACCCAGCTCGTCGCGAAACCCTTCCAGCACGCGCTGCTCGATACTGGCCATGACGGTATTGAGTCCATTACGACGCAGCTCCCCAAGGGTGTCCTCGTCCAGGTAGGTCTGCAGCACGGATTCAGCGAACAACCCCATGGGTTCTACCGCGTGCACCACATACAAATCGGCCTTGAAACTGCGACTCATGGCGAGAGCGTGCTGCAGCACGTAGGAGGCATAAAGCCCCAGATCGGTGGCATAGAGTATCGAGCGGATCACGCGGCCTCCTCGACTGCTGGCGCAGGCCCTTGATTGAGCTTAGCAGCGCATCAGACAAAGCAAGATCGGAAGCGTTATTTAGGACGAATGGCTATATGCAGACGTTTGGACGCCTGCACAGGCTCAGGCTCAGGGCAGCAACTCGTTGCTGACGCCATGGGGCACGTGACCGGTCGCCACCACCTGACGGGCTTTTTCGCAGTGCCCGGTCTGGTCATCGAAGAACACATCGGCAGCGAAGGCTTCGAGCACCGCCGACTTGTCCAGCCCGCCGAGGAAGAAGGATTCATCCAGGCGGATATTCCATTCGCGCAGGGTACGAATCACACGCTCATGCGCTGGCGCCGAACGTGCAGTGACCAACGCAGTACGGATCGGGCAGTCTGCTTCGGGGAACTCCTGCTGCAGGCTATGCAATGCGGCCAGAAAAGGCTTGAAAGGCCCGCCAGGCAAGGCTTGCCGAGCAGCTTCGCGCTCATGATCCTGGAAAGCATTGAGGCCGCCACTTTGGTAGACGCGCTCGGAATCGTCGGAGAACAGTACGGCATCACCATCGAAGGCGATACGTAGTTCGTTGCTGTTCGCTCGCCGCGCGCCACCGGAAAGCAGCGTGGCTGCACCAAAACCGGCCTTCAGTGCGTTGCGCACATCGTCGGCGTGAGTAGACAGAAACAGATGACAGCCAAAGGCCGCCAGATAAGGGTCGGGACTACGACCGCCGACGAAGGCAGCGCGGGATATGCCGAGCCCGTAGTGCTGGATCGAGTTGAACGCGCGCAGCCCGGTATCGGCGCTGTTGCGCGACACCAGGATGACTTCCACGCGTTGCTCGCTGAGCCGCGTGTTCAGTCCAAGCAACTTCTCTACCAGCGGAAAGGCATCGCCCGGCATCAGCACTTCATCTTCATGCTCGATCTGATAGCGGCGATAGGCTTCCACCCCTTCGCTTTCATAGATCTGGTGGCTTTCGCTCAGATCGAACAGCGCTCGCGAAGAGATCGCCAGCACAAGTTTGTCACCTAGCCCCTTACCCATGCTTAAGCCTCCTGGCGAGCCTGAATGAAACGAAGCGCCTGATACAGGGCGCGCACCTTGGGCATTGCGAAACCCACTGCGTCCGCAGCCGCCAGCGGAGCCTCGTAAATGGCATGTAGTTCGGCCGGTCGCCCTTGGGCAAAGTCGTGGTACATGCTCGGCAAGTAATCCGGCATGCGCTGCGTGGCGGCCAGCAATTTGTCCGCATAGCTGTCCGGCATGGCGTAACCCAGCGCCTGAGCGGCCTGCACCACCTCCTGCATCATGTCAGCGATCAGCGCGCGGCTGTCGGGATTACCCATCAGGCTCCGCGTATCGGCATCAAGCAGCACCGACAGGCCGTTATAAGGAATGTTCCACACCAGCTTCTGCCAGCGCGTCTGTGCCAGATCGCGCATTGCCGCCGAATCCAGGCCGGTGCTGCGCAGCAGGCTCGCGCCCTCCTCGGCCAGCGCCAGCCGTGCCTCATCGTCGACCAAAGGCCCGGAGTGATAGGCCAGGTTGATCGCCCCCAGTGCCTGATGCTCGATCACGCCCGGCGCACTGCGGTGAACGCAGATGTAGCAGAGCCCGCCCAACAGATGTAGATCGGCGCTCAACAGCGGACGCAATTCGTCCTCCACCGCCAGGCCATTCTGCAACAGCACCACCTTGGTGCCTGGCGCTGCTGCCTTGGCAATCAGCGGCGCCAGCTCGGCATTGGCCGTGGTCTTGGCACCGACCAGCAGCCAGTCGCACGGCGGCATCTCGTCGACATGCTGGTAGGCCTGTACCGGCGCCAGGCTCAGTGCACCATGTACCGCGCTGTTCAACTGCAGACCTCGTTCGACCACCGCGCTGTACTCGCTGCGCAGCAAAAAGTGCACGTCGTGACCAGCGCGAGCCAGCAGCATTCCGTAGAAACCGCCAATGGCACCGGTGCCGATGATGCCGATACGCGGCGCAGGGTATTGAGACATCAGGGAAGCTCCTCAGCCGGGCGAAGCAGGGCCTCGCCCATGGCGGTAACCAGATCGGAATGGGTAATAGGTGCGTGCAATGCGCCAAAGAAATGACCGTCCTTGACCAGAAACAGCGCGGGCAAGTGGAATACCTCGTAGCGCGCCACCAACCCCGCGTTATACCCGGCATCGACCCAGCACAGGCGCTTGATGGGTAGCTGGATCCGCGGCAAGGCCTGACGTGCCCAACGGCAGCTGGCACAGCCCGTGCTTGTGAACACCAGCAGTGAGGCACCGGGAAGATCGAGCAGGCGGCGGTCGGCATCCAGATCGGTCAATTCCAATTGCGTCGCTATACTGAATTTACTGATATCAGTTTGCCTGCATTCAAGGTCGGTGTTCATGCGTAAGTTTCTGCGTCATCCAAGCGATATGCCGGTGGAACTGGTACTGCGAAAACAGGCCTGCATTCCCCGGCAGCGGCTGAACAATATCAGCCTGGGTGGGGTCGCATGCAACTCGTCACGCGGCTTTCGCCGTGGCACCTCGGTTGAACTGCGCATCCCGCTACTGGGCGAACAGGCGCGCTACCCCGGCGTAGTGGCCTGGTGCCGGCGCCAGGATACCGATTACCTGGTAGGCATCGCCTTTCTCGATGAAGACACCCTGTTCCGCGCGCGCATGGTCGAGCAGGTCTGCCAGATCCAGCATTACCGACAACAGCTGGAACAGGCGTCAGGCCACCCCATGGCCATCGAACAATGCGCTCAGGACTGGATCGCCAAGCATGCCGCCGAGTTTCCCTATCTCGCCTGAATACGGCGCAGCCCCCGGCAACGAGAGCAATAACCCACCTCATACTGCAACTCTATGAGGCTTATTGAACTTAACGCCCATTGTCGCGCCGCCCCGTACGCGCTAAGGTTCGGCTCCCCCTGCACCAACTAGCTGTGCACCGCCATAGGGGATCGCTGGCGGCCGGCACCCGTGACCTGACGACCTGACCCGATGAATAGCACGATGGCTGATTTACCGATCGACGACCTCAACGTCGCCTCCAATGAAACCCTGATCACCCCCGATCAGCTCAAACGCGAAATCCCCCTGACAGATGCAGCACTGAAGACCGTGGCCCATGGCCGTCAGGTGGTACGCGACATTCTCGACGGCAAGGATCATCGCCTGTTCGTGGTCGTCGGCCCCTGCTCCATCCACGATATCAAGGCCGCTCACGAGTATGCCGAGCGCCTCAAGGTGCTGGCTGCCGAGCTGTCCGACAGCCTGTTCCTGGTCATGCGCGTGTACTTCGAGAAGCCGCGTACCACGGTCGGCTGGAAAGGTCTGATCAACGACCCGTACCTGGACGATTCGTTCAAGATCCAGGACGGTCTGCACATCGGCCGCAAGCTGCTGCGCGACCTCGCGGAAATGGGCCTGCCCACCGCTACCGAGGCGCTCGACCCGATCTCCCCGCAGTACCTGCAGGACCTGATCAGCTGGTCGGCCATCGGCGCACGTACCACCGAATCCCAGACCCACCGGGAAATGGCCTCGGGCTTGTCCTCGGCAGTTGGCTTCAAGAACGGTACCGATGGCGGTCTGACCGTGGCCATCAACGCCCTGCAGTCGGTTTCCAGCCCGCACCGCTTCCTCGGCATCAACCAGGAAGGCGGCGTGTCCATCGTCACCACCAAGGGCAACGCCTACGGCCACGTGGTACTGCGCGGCGGCAATGGCAAACCCAACTACGATTCGGTCAGCGTTGCCATTTGTGAGCAGGAACTGACGAAAGCCGGCATTCGCCCGAACATCATGGTCGACTGCAGCCACGCCAACTCCAACAAGGACCCGGCACTGCAGCCGCTGGTTCTGGAGAACGTGGCCAACCAGATTCTCGAAGGCAACAACTCCATCGTTGGCCTGATGGTCGAGAGTCACCTGGGCTGGGGCAGCCAGTCGATTCCGAAGAATCTGTGCGACCTCAAATACGGTGTATCCATCACCGATGCCTGCATCGACTGGGATACCACCGAGAAGAGCCTGCGCAGCATGCACGCCAAGCTCAAGGACGTACTGCCCAAGCGCCCTCGCGGCTGAGGACGCAACAGCAATGAAAACGCCGGGCATCGCCCGGCGTTTTTGTATCCGCATTCACACGTAGGGTGGGCTTCAGCCCACCACGCCGAACCGATTTCTACTGATGGCGCGAGCGTCGCTCCATATAGCGCTCGACATACGAGCAGGACGGAATCACCGTGTAGCCCTTGCCTTCGGCATACTGCAGGGCATGCTCGGTCAACGCCGCGGCGATGCCACGACCACGCAGGCCGTTGGGTACAAAGGTGCGATAGATGTCCAGCGTCTGCTTGCCCAGATCCATATAGGCCAGATAGGCACGATCACCATCGACGGTCGTCACGAACTGGTGACTCGCCTGGTCATGGTGAATGGACAACCCCTCGCTCATTTTCACTCCTCTAGCCGCAAACCGTTAGCGGCGCGTCAATTTTTACTTCATACCGGTGCTTTGGCAAAAGCGCAAATTCCGGCGCCACTTCCGACCACGCAATTAGCCAAGCTTATCAGCCGCCGGGCTGCCCAGCCACGAGCAATCAGAAGCTCAAGACTGCGATGCAGAGCAAGGCCGCAATCACGGGGACCAGTACCGTGATGACGAAGATGTCCTTGTACGCCTGCTTGTGAGTCAGCCCCATGATCATCAGCATCGCGATCACCGCCCCGCAGTGTGGCAGCGAATCCAGCCCACCAGCGGTGATGTTGGCGATACGGTGCAGCACCTCAGGGTCCACCCCCATCTCCAGATAACGCGGTGCCAGGGTCTGCATGAAAATCTGCAGGCCACCAGACGAAGAACCGACGATCCCGGAGACCACGCTGACCGATGCGAACACCGACAACAACGGCGGCAGATCCACCCCCAGTATCCATTGGGCGAACTGAGCGAAACCTGCGGTCTGAGTAACCACACCACCAAAACCGATCACCGCAGCAGTGTTCAGCAGCGGCATGATCGCATCGTCAGCCCCCTGCCCCAGTAAGCCGACGGTATTACGGCGCAACGCCGAAAACATCAGCACAGCCACCCCGGTAGCGATCACCAAGGCCAGACTGGGCCAGAGAATCGGCTGCGACTGACTGAAAGCCAACAGCCCACCCAGTGCCCCTTCGCCCGGCACAGCTGCTCCAGATAGAGCGAGCAGGCGCGGCAGAAGAATGATCCCCAACACCACGATGATCGGCACCAACGCGATACCCCAGTGTGGCCCGCTTCCGGGCGCACCGGCCAACTGCTGCATGCGCTCGTCCTGCGCGTTAGGCTCGAACCCCTCGCCTCGTTCGCGCGCCAGGCGCCATTCGCGCTGCAGATAAGCCATGCCCAGACCAATCATTACCAGCGAGGCGAACAGGCCAATCCAGGCACCTGCGAACAGGTCGGTGCCCAGTGCACTGGCTGCGATCACGTTGTGAATCGAAGGTGAGCCAGGCAAGGCCGTCATGGTGAAGGTTCCCGCCCCCAGTGCAGTGGCGGCGCAGAACAATCGCTTGGGCAGATTGGCCTCGCGCATCAGGGTAATGCCCAGCGGATACATGGTGAAGATCACCACGAATACCACCACCCCTCCATAGGTGAGAACCGCACACACCAGCATCGCCACCCAGAGCGTTCGTTGCGTACCCAGACCGCGGGTAATGGCCTGAGCAATACTACTGGCCGCCTGGCTGGCAGCCATGACCTTGCCGAAGATCGCACCACAGAGAAACAGCACGAAGAACTTGCCAGCAAAGGTGAATGCACCCAATGGGCCGAATGGAAAGTGCTCGAGCAGTGCACCTGATACGGCTACGCCATTGGTGAGGGCCACCAGAATCGAACACAGCAATGCAGCGATGAATATGTTCACCCCGCGCAACGCCATGAAGATAAGTAGCGCCAAGCCCAGCAAAAGCCCCAAATTCCCAAGCATCTGCATCCCCTCTTTTATTGTTTTAGTTTCAAAGCCGGGATAGTTATAACAGCTCGTACAACCGCTACACTGTATCGAATGCGTAACTGACTATTTTTTAGCCAGCCCACGCAAATTCTATCCTTCAGCGCCCTGCCCAAAGAAAAAAAATGCAACTCTTGCCCTGGCTCCGTTTACTTACTAAAAGTAATAGGTAGTATGTACGCCGGCTAATTTCCCGCAGTTGGGGAATTGCTCTTTATGGAAAACTCCACCTCAAGGGGAACACGATGAACAACGTTCTGAAATTCTCTGCTCTGGCTCTGGCCGCAGTTCTGGCTACCGGTTGCAGCAGCATGTCCAAAGAAACCGAAGCTCGTCTGACTGCTACCGAAGACGCAGCTGCTCGTGCTCAAGCCCGTGCTGACGAAGCCTACCGCAAGGCCGATGAAGCTATGGCTGCTGCTCAGAAAGCTCAGCAGACTGCTGACGAAGCTAACGAGCGCGCTCTGCGTATGCTGGAAAAAGCCAGCCGCAAGTAATTGCGACTCGTTTTTTCGAAAGCCGCCCCAGGCAACTGGTGCGGCTTTTTTATTGCCTGCTCGCGCCCTGGCACTCTCGGAACGTCTCGATTGCCAGGCAATAAAAAACCCGCGTACACGAATGCAGGCGGGTTTTTGCAACGTCGCTGGATCAGAACGGGTTATCGCTGCTCGCGACTACGTGCTCGGTCTGCGCAGCGATCGGCACCGGCATACCGTCCTCGGCAGCAACCACCTCACGGACCATCTCCCAGTCGAGGCGCAGGCCGCTGAGTTCGTCACGTTTGAGCAACGCATTGATCACCGCCGTGTGCTTGTCGACAACAGAGGGATCACCCTCGTCATCCAGTGGCGCATGCGCTTCCAGATAAACCTTGCCGCTGCTCACACCAAACTTGTAAGGCTCGTTGATGATGCGTACCGGCGTGCCGACCGGCACCATACCCGCCAAGTCCAGCACGTTGTGATTGAGCATGCGGAAGCAACCGTGGCTGACGCGCATGCCGATACCGAACTTCTTGTTCGAGCCATGGATCAGGTAGCCAGGGAACGACAGCGTCATCTTGTAAGGGCCCAACGGATTATCCGGGCCAGGCGGTACTACGGTGGGCAGGATATCGCCTTCGGCCGCATGCTCCTCACGAATAGACTGAGGCGGATACCAGGCCGGGTTCGGCGTTTTCACGGTGACGCGGCCAGTGCCCAGCGGCGACCCCCAGCCCTCACGACCGATGCCCAGCGGGAAGGTGTGCACCACATTCTGACCTTTCGGGAAGTAATACAGACGATATTCGGCCAGGTTGATGACGATGCCCTCACGCGGCCCAGGTGGCAGCACGTAACGGGTCGGCAGGATGACCTCGCTGCCCTCGCCCGGCAACCAGGGGTCGACACCCGGGTTGGCGGCGACCATTTCCAGATAGCCAAGATCATTTGCCGCTCCCAGATCGGCGAAGGTGTCCTCGTACTTGGCCTTGATCACCTGTACCTGGCCCACCACATCCTCGCCTGGCGGCGGCAGTGGAAGTTCGAGTGCCTGTACCGCAGCACTGGAGCACAGTGCGACCAGAGTCAGGCAGCGGTTGACCGCAGAGAAGCGCGACAACATCCGGGATGTCCCTTGAAGAGTTGAGTGATATTGCGGCGATTGTACACCGCCATTCGCAAGCCGGGCAGACGTCAGCCATCCGCCCAATTCGAGCACAAACCCTGGCGCTGCGCCTCGAATGCCACCAGGCAAGCGGGACACAGGCGGCGGTCACGCAGCCAGACCTTTTCCAGCGTCCGCCAGCGCGGCTGCGCCGGCAACAAGCCACCGCAAAGCGTGCGATCAGCATGCCCACCCAGGCGCAGCTGGCGAGCCACCAGGTGCACGCGCACCTCGCGACAGGCGAACAGATCCAGCTGCTCATCCGGCTCGATCAGTTGGTAGGCATAAAGGGACCACGCGGGACGCGGCATCTGGGGCTCCGTGACAGGTCGGCCACATTAGCCGAAAGGCTTGAGGCGTAAAAGCCTGTGCCTACTCTGTTTTCTCTCGAAACAGACACTTACAGCAGAGGCTTGAGCGTCGGCCAGACATTATCCAGCAACAGCGCCTGCGCGGACTCGGTCGGGTGAATGCCATCGGCCTGCATCATCCCCGGCACGCCACCGACCCCCTCGAGAAAGAACGGCACCAGCGGCACCTTCTTCTGCTCCGCCAAATCGGCGAAAACCTGGGCGAAAGACGTGGTGTAACGCGTGCCATAGTTGGGCGGCAAACGCATACCGAGAAGCAGTACATTGGCACCGGCGGACTGCGATTTATCGATCATCGACGCAAGATTCTGTTGCAATTGCGCAGGGGGCTGGCCACGCAGACCATCGTTGCCTCCCAACTCGATGATGACCAGCTCCGGTTTGTGCTCTGCAAGTAGCGCAGAAAGCCGCGCGGCGCCCCCTGCACTGGTATCGCCGCTAATCGAAGCATTGACCACCGCGTGCTCGAAACCCTCTTCATCAAGGCGTTTTTCCAGCAAAGCGACCCATCCCTGGCGGCTATCCAGGCCAAAAGCCGCGCTGATACTATCGCCGACCACAAGCAGGGTGCCTGCAACCGCTCCCTGAGCCCAGAGCGTCAGGGCCAAGGCACCACTCAACCACCATGCACGCATTTGGAATCTCCATGACTTCGAGCATTCTCGCTGCGCGGAACCTTAGCAAAGTGGTCAGCAGCGCGGAAGGCGAGCTGACCATCCTCCATGATCTCGATCTCGAACTGAGCAAAGGCGACAGCCTGGCCATCGTCGGTGCGTCAGGTTCTGGCAAATCCACCCTGCTCGGATTGCTCGCCGGTCTGGACCTGCCCAGTGGCGGTGCCGTATTGCTGGCCGGCAAGAACCTCAGTGAGCTCGATGAAGACCAGCGCGCGCGCCTGCGCGCCGAGCATGTGGGTTTCGTCTTCCAGTCGTTCCAGTTGCTCGACAGCCTCAACGCGCTGGAGAACGTGATGTTGCCGCTGGAGCTGGAAGGTCATGCCGATGCCCGCCAGCGTGCTCGTACGCTGCTCGAACGCGTCGGCCTGGGTCAACGTCTGACGCACTACCCGCGCCAGCTCTCCGGTGGTGAGCAACAGCGTGTGGCCATTGCCCGCGCCTTTGCTGCAGAACCGGACGTGCTGTTCGCCGATGAGCCTACCGGCAACCTCGACAGCCACACCGGAGAGCGCATCAGCGACCTGCTCTTTCAGCTCAACCAGGAACGCGGTACCACCTTGGTGCTGGTCACCCACGACGAGCGCCTGGCGCACCGCTGCCAGCGCCTGATCCGCCTGGAAGCCGGACACCTGATCGACCGCGTGGAGCCCTGATGAAACGTGTGCCCTTCACTCGTCTGTTTTCGCTCGCTGCCCGCCAACTGCTGCGCGATGCCCGCGCCGGCGAGCTACGGGTGCTGTTCTTCGCCTTGCTGGTCGCGGTGGCCGCCAGCAGCGCCATCGGCTATTTCAGCGCGCGTCTGAATGACGCAATGCTGCTGCGTGCCAGCGAGTTTCTCGCCGCTGACCTGCGCCTGAGCGGCAGCTCGCCAGCCAGCCAGCAACAGATAGACGCGGGGCTCAAGCTGGGCCTCGATCACGCACAAGCGGTAGAGTTCTCCAGCGTGGTCGCTGCCCAGGAAGGCATTCAGCTGGCCAGCGTCAAGGCAGCCAATAGCCTTTATCCGCTGCGCGGCGAACTGAGAAGCGCTGCTGAACCCTACGCACCAGAGGAAGTGGGTTCCGGCCCGCGCCCCGGAGAAGTCTGGGCAGAAGCGCGCCTGATGGTCGCGCTGAATCTGAAGATTGGCGATGAACTGGAAATAGGCGCCAAAACCCTGCGCCTGAGCCGTGTGCTGACCTATGACCCCGACACCGCTGGCGATTTCTACAGCCTGACGCCGCGCGTGCTGATGCATCTGGACGATCTTGCCGCGACTGAAGTGGTACAACCCGGCAGCCGTGTGCGCTTTCGGGAACTCTGGCGCGGCGATGCCAATGCCCTGGCGGCCTACCGTCAGGCAGTCGAAGCCGGCCTGGAACCCAATCAGCGCCTGGACGACGCGCGCGATGGCAATCGCCAGGTCGGCGGCGCCCTCGGCCGTGCCGAACGTTATCTGAACCTGGCCAGCCTGGCAGCCGTGTTGCTCGCTGGTGTCGCGGTAGCACTCTCGGCGGCTCGCTTCGCGGCGAGGCGCTTCGATGCCAGCGCGCTGCTGCGCTGCCTCGGGCTGTCACGGCGTGAAACGTTGGCATTGTTCGGCCTGCAGCTGGCGTTGCTCGGGCTGATCGCGTGCCTGATCGGCGCACTGCTCGGCTGGGCCGGCCAGCACGTTCTCTTCCATTTGCTGCGCGGGCTGATCCCGGATGATCTGCCGCCGGCCGATCTGTGGCCCGCATTGGCCGGCATGGCCACCGGCCTGGTGGCGCTGGCCGGTTTCGCCCTGCCGCCGCTGGCCGCGCTCGGCCGCGTTCCACCGCTGCGCGTGCTACGCCGCGATATGCTGCCGGTGCCAGCCAGCTCTTGGCTGGTCTACGGCGCAGCGCTGATCGCGCTGGGTTTGATCATGTGGCGCCTGAGCCTGGATCTGCGTCTGACGCTGGCGCTGCTGGGTGGCGGACTACTCGCCGCATTGCTGCTCGGCGGTCTGTTGCTGCTCGGTTTGCAGAGCCTGCGCCGCCTGTTGCAGCGCGCCGCCCTGCCCTGGCGTCTGGGCCTGGGCCAGCTGCTGCGCCACCCGTTGGCTGCAGCCGGGCAAGCGCTGGCGTTCGGTCTGATCCTGCTGGCCATGGCGCTGATCGCCCTGCTGCGTGGCGAATTGCTCGATACCTGGCAGGACCAGTTGCCGGAGGACGCGCCCAATCACTTCGCCCTCAATGTGCTGCCTGCCGAACGCGATGCATTCGCCGCACGCCTGGCCGAGCTGTCGCCGCATCCAGCCCCGCTGTACCCCGTGGTGCCGGGCCGACTGATCATGATCAACGGTGAGCCGGTGCGCCAACTGGTGACCAAGGAAAGCCGCGGCGAGCGCGCCATCCAGCGCGACCTGAGCCTGACCTGGGCCGAGGCTCTGCCATCTGACAACCTGCTTACCGCAGGCAATTGGTGGGGCGCTGCGCACGCCAGCGAACTGCCTGGCGTTTCCGTCGAATCCGAACTGGCTGAAAGCCTGCAACTGAAGCTCGGCGACCGGCTGCGCTTCAATGTCGGCGGCATCGAACGCGAAGCTCAGGTCACCAGCCTGCGCCAGGTGGACTGGGACAGTTTCCAGCCCAACTTCTACATGATCTTCGAGCCGCAGACCCTGCAGGACCTGCCTGCCACCTATCTGACCAGCTTCTATCTACCGCCCGGCCAGGACGCGGAGCTGGTAGCCCTTAGCCGCGCCTTCCCCAGCGTGACGCTGCTGCAGGTCGACGCCCTGCTGGCGCAACTGCGCAGCATCCTCGCCCAGGTCACCCTGGCCATCGAGTACGTACTGCTGTTCGTGCTTGCTGCCGGCATCACCGTGCTGCTCGCTGGGCTGCAGGCGACACTGGACGAGCGCATCCGCCAGGGAGCGCTACTGCGCGCCTTGGGCGCCGAACGCAAGCTGCTGATCAGCGCTCGCCGCGCCGAGTTCGGCCTGCTCGGCGCTGCCGCTGGCCTGCTGGCCGCGCTGGGCTGCGAGCTGGTGAGCTTTCTGCTCTATCGCTACGCATTCGACATGAGCTGGCAACCTCACCCATGGTTGCTCCTGCTGCCGCTGACCGGCGCGCTGCTGATCGGCCTGGCCGGCGTGCTCGGCACTCGCCGTGCGCTGAATGCCAGCCCGTTGAGCGTATTGCGCGAAGGCTGAGAAGCTAGAGAGGGGTTTGCTAGACTGGCGCCCCTTCCATCTTGTAGAGACACCATGAGCCGCTATCGTCCCCCTCGCCCTGCCGGCACGCCACTGATCACACCCGAAGGCGAAGCGCGCCTGCGCGCCGAGCTTCACGAGCTGTGGCATGTGCGCAGGCCACAGGTGACGCAATCGGTCAGCGAAGCCGCGGCCCAGGGTGATCGCTCGGAGAATGCCGAATACACCTACGGCAAGAAGATGCTGCGTGAGATCGACAGCCGCGTGCGCTTTCTCACCAAGCGCCTGGAGAAGCTCAAGGTCGTCAGCGACAAACCATCCGATCCGAACAAGGTGTACTTCGGCGCCTGGGTCACCATCGAAGACGAGGACGGCGAGCAGTCGCGCTACCGCATCGTCGGCCCCGACGAGCTGGACCTGAAGCAGGGCCTGATCAGCATCGACTCGCCACTGGCCCGCGCCCTGGTCGGCAAGGCGCTGGACGCCGAAGTGCGGGTGCACAGCCCCAGTGGTGAGAAGACCTGCTATATCGTCGAGATCGAGTATCCCTGAGACCTGGCGCGTAGGGTGCGCCGTGCGCACCGCTGGTAAGCGGGCATTCGCTGCACACCAGCGACCACGGGTGTTGTTGGTGCGCCCGGCCTAGGCGGCCCCGCGACACCCTAGCGCCGGGTGATCAGCCCCTGACGCGCCACTCGCACCAGCTCACCGACGGTTTGTGCCACGTCCTCGGCGCTGGGTGCCTGGATCACCGCCAGATCGAAACTGTCCCGCGCGAAGCGACTCAGCGACTCGCCGTTCTGCACGAACTGGATGCGAAAGGCACGCGACCCGGCCCAGCGCTTGGGCCAGCCTTCGAGATAGCGCAACAAGGTGGGTTGATGGCTACCGCCCAGCAGTACGCGCGGATTGCGCAGCAGCAGACCCGATGTGATGGGCGCCAGGCGAATAAGGGGTTGGGGACAGATCATGGTCGAGTCTCCGCCTCGAGAATCCCGCTGGGCAGCGGTGAGAGGCGACACCGAACCAGCGCTTTAGCGGAATTTCAGGCGTTGATGACAACCCCCTGTGGCGCCCCGCAAGTAGCTGTTTAAATCGGCGCAGGGCGCATCCTAGAGAAGCCCACGGCAAACTGTCAAGGCGCACCCAACTTCAACCCCAACCTTCGATTGGGCGACACTCGATCCGCGTATTTCCATCCGCTCAAAAAACCCGTTCCCGGCCCTGGACGCCCTGCCTGGCCAGATCGATTGCGGCCCTCGGCGCGACCTGACGTTTCGGCACGTAACAGAAAGTACGCAGCGATATCGAGGCCAAGTCGCCCGAAAATCCTGGAAAGAGCCTGTATAGAGGGTTCGCTGGAAACTGCAGGACGATGGCATGTTTCCTGCCATCGTTCTTGCGCCGTACGCGCCACGGAATGGACGTGATCTGTGTTGCAGGAAGCAGCTGACTGCCTCAACAAACCCCATCGAGAGCGCCCATGAAGAACAAGAAAACCCTGCTCGCCCTCTGCCTCGGTACCGGCCTGCTCGCCAGCGGTCAGACCCAGGCATTCTGGTTCGGTTCATCCGGCTACACCCAGACCAAGTACCCCATCGTCCTCGGCCACGGCATGCTCGGCTTCGACAGTATCCTTGGTGTCGACTACTGGTATGGCATCCCGGCGGCACTGCGCCGTGACGGCGCCAGCGTCTACGTCACCGAAGTCAGCCAGCTGGACACCTCCGAAGCGCGCGGCGAACAATTGCTGCAGCAGGTCGAGGACATCGTCGCCATCAGCGGCAAGGGTAAGGTCAACCTGATCGGCCACAGTCATGGCGGCCCGACCACCCGCTATGTCGCCGCCGTACGCCCGGATCTGGTGGCCTCAGTCACCAGCGTCGGCGCACCACACAAGGGTTCGGCCACCGCCGACTTCCTCAAAGGCATCAGCGACGGCCCGGCCGGCCCGGTCGCCACCCCGCTGCTGGTGGGCATCGTCAACGGCCTGGGGACGCTGATCAACTTCCTCTCCGGCAGTTCCAGCACCACCCCGCAGAATGCGCTGGGCTCGCTGGAGTCGCTCAACAGCGAGGGCGCAGCACGCTTTAATGCCAAGTTCCCACAAGGCATACCCACCAGCGCCTGCGGTGAAGGCGCCTACAGCGTAGGCGGCGTGCGCTACTACTCCTGGAGCGGCACCAGCCCGCTGACCAACCTGCTCGACCCGAGCGACCTGCTGATGGGCACCTCCTCGCTGACCTTCGGCAATGAAGCCAACGACGGTCTGGTTGGCCGATGCAGCTCGCGCATGGGCCAGGTGATTCGTGACAACTACCGGATGAACCATCTCGATGAGGTCAACCAGACACTTGGTCTGACCAGCCTGTTCGAGACCGATCCGGTTACCGTCTACCGCCAGCATGCCAACCGCCTGAAGAACGCAGGACTCTAGACTGCCACGCCTCGTAGGGTGCGCCGTGCGCACCGAAATGCCAGCGTTACCGACAATCCGGTGCGCACGGCGCACCCTACAGGTATTGCTCTAAGCCCTAGTTCGGATCAGGAGCGATCCCGATCCGACGCCCTACTGGAACCTGCCGTGAAGAAAACCCTGTTCGTCCTGCCGCTACTGATCGCCGCCGGCCTGGCGCTGATGCTTTACCTGCAACCCGGACACCAGCCGACCCCATTCACGCCTCCCGCCGCCACGGCTACGCAGCCTGTAGCGGAGCCGGCTACAGAGGCCGCAACGCCGACTATCAACGAGACGCGGAAGAAGGCCACCACGCTGGCCCTGCCCAGCTCCTTCGTCGGCACCGAAGTCGACGGCAGCTTTCGCGTGGACGCCGGCGGCAATCTGATCATCAGCGAAGACATCCGCCGCATCTTCGATTACTTCCTCGCCAGCATCGGCGAGGAAAGCCTGGATGCCAGCGTGTCGCGCCTGCGCAACTACATCGACAGCAGCTTGCAGGAACCTGCACGAGCCCACGCGCAGACGCTGCTGGACCAATACCTGAGCTATAAGCGTGAGTTGGTGCTGCTGGAGCGCGACCTGCCGCAAATGGCCAATCTGGATGCCATGCGCCAGCGTGAGAGCGCTGTGCAGGCGCTGCGCGCGCGTCTGTTCGATAGCGAGACCCACCAGGCCTTCTTCGCCCGCGAGGAAGGCTACAACCGCTTCACCCTGGAGCGCCTGGCCATCCAGCACGACAGCAGAATGAGCGCAGAAGAGAAAGGTGCTGCCGTCGACCGCCTGCGTGCATCCTTGCCCAAAGAACTGCAGGACGCCGTAGTGCCGCAACTGCAACAGGAACTGCGGCAGCACACCGCCCGCCTGCTGGCCGAAGGCGCCAGCACGGCGCAGATCCGCCAGATGCGTCAGCAACTGGTAGGCGCCGAAGCCACCACGCGCCTGGAGGCGCTGGATAGCCAACGACAGAGTTGGCAGAAGCGTCTGGATGACTACATCACTGCCAAGGCGAAGATTGAGGCCAATGAGGGGCTCAGCAGCGGCGACAAGCGCACGGCGATCGAGACGCTGGCTGCAGAGCGCTTCGATGAACGTGAGCGCCTGCGTCTGGAGGCCACCGAGCAACTGGCGGCGGCCAACAGGAAACAGTAGCCTCAGGCGCTGTCGCGCATCACCAGCTCGAAGCCGACGTCGATGCAGTGCTGCTCCGGCGTTTCGCCACGCATCAACGCCAGCAACATGTTCGCCGCCAGCTCACCGACACGACCACGGGTGGTACGCACGGTGCTCAAGGCCGGATGCATCCAGGCAGCGGCCGGCAAATCGTTGAAGCCGGCGATGGCCAGGCTTCCCGGCACATCCAGGCCCAGCTGACGCGCGCGGAACAGCGCCCCCATGGCCAGGTCGTCGTTGTTGAAGAACACCGCATCGATCTGCGGCTGCTGCGCCAGCAGACGGTCGAGCAACTCGGCGCCCAAGCCAATGGATGACAACTCTGGCGTCAGCAATTCCAGCGCCGGGTCATGTCGATTGAGGTAGCGCATCACCTGACGATAGCCTTCTGCACGCTGCAAGGTGCGTGGGTCAAGCTGCGCTGCGGCAAAGGCGATATGGCGGTAACCACGCTGCACCAGGGCACGGGTCATCGCAGCGCCGGCTTCGACCTGAGAGAAGCCGACGCAGTAATCCTCCGGCTCCTCGCTCAGCTCCATCAACGTCACCAATGGGCAACTGCTGGCGCCGAGGATTTCGCGCGCCGCGTCGCTGCGCTCGAACCCCGTAAGCAGCAGGCCAGCTGGCTGGTGCGCCAGATAGGAACGCAACAGACGCTCATCCTCCTCGACCCGGTAGTGACTGACACCGATCATCATTTCGAAGCCGGCCGGCATCAGCACCCGCTGGATGGCCTCCACGGTATCGACGAACACCGAGTTCGACAGCGACGGGATCACCACAGCCACCAGGTTCGAGCGTGAACTGGCCAATGCCCGCGCTGCCGGGTTGGGCACGTAACCCAGCGCCTGGGCGGCGCGCATCACCTGCTCGCGCAACGCATCAGACACCCGCCCCGGCTGCGACAGCGCGCGCGAGGCGGACATCAACGAACAGCCTGCGGCCTTGGCCACGTCGGACAAGGTGACACGTTCTGCGGACCGGCGACGGCGTTGACTCATAGCGCCTCCATTGACTTCAGCGGTCGATTCTACCAGCCCCGCCGGGGAATAAAGCGCAGGACACGCCGCCCGGGGTAACGCCACCATGCAAGGAGCGTTACCACCTGCGTGCCCCGCGAAACTGCGAACCTGCCCAGGATCAGCGGCGCACTGGCCGAGCCGATCCTGGGCAAGCCCTTATAGGGCGGCCTTCTCGACTTCAGCCTGCACCTGATCGAACAGTTGCTGACCGACGGTCTCGACGACCTTCTGGATCGCCGGCGCGGCCTGCTCACGCATGCGCTGCACTTCGGTCGGCTCCACTTCGTTGATCTGCATGCCCTTGTCTTTCAGCTCGGCCAGGGCACGGGCTGCTTCCTCGCGGGTGTCCTTACGCTCGAAGTCACGCGCCTTCTTGGCCGCCTCCAGCAGGATGTTCTGCTCGGCCTGCGACAGACCATCCCACCAGCGCTTGGACACGGTGACGATCCACGGGCTGTACACGTGGTTGGTCACGGTCAGGTACTTCTGCACCTCGTAGAACTTCGAGGAAAGAATGGTGTTGAAGGGGTTTTCCTGGCCGTCGACGGCCTTGGTCTCCAGCGCGGTGAACAGCTCAGAGAATGGCAACGGCACGGCATTGGCGCCCATCAGCTTGAAGGTCTCGAGGAATACCGGATTGGGCATCACGCGCAGTTTGACGCCGGAAAAGTCCTCCAACTTGCTGATCGGCCGCGTGTTGTTGGTCAGGTTGCGGAAGCCGTTCTCCCAGTACACCAAACCGACCAGACCTTTCTCCTCCAACTTGTCCATCACCTGGCGGCCAACCGGGCCGTCGAGCACGGCATCGGCCTGCTCGGCACTGCTGAACAGAAATGGCGTGTCCCACACTGCCATTTCCTTGGTGATGCCCACCAGGGTTGCGGTGGAGCCGACCATCATTTCCTGCGCGCCGCCAATCAGCGCACTCTGCATCTGATCGTCCGAGCCCAGGCTGGCGGCACCGAAGGTGCGCACCTTGAGTTTGCCGTCGGAGGCCTTGGCGACCTCCTCGGCGAACAGCTTGGCCGCACGGCCCTGATTGCTGTTCTCGTTGAGGCCGTAACCGAAGCGGATCATGCGTGAGCGCACGTCATCGGCATGGGCGGTGAAACTGGCGAGCGGGCTGCACAGCATGGCAGCGGTGAGGATGGCGAGCAGTGGACGTTTCATCGGGTCTACCTCTTATTGTTGTGAATGATGTCGGCGCGCCAACGCCGTCAGGTCAACTCAGCGCAGCCAGGCCAGCGGCACGGTGACGATGGACGGAAACGCCACCAGCATCGCGACGATGATCAGGTAAATCAGGAAGAACGGCATGACACCGCGTACCAGCACTTCCATGCGCAACTTGCCGATACCGCCGACGACGTTAAGCACGGTGCCGACTGGCGGGGTTATCAGGCCAATGGAGCCGATCAGCACGAACATCACGCCAAAGTACACCGGATCGACACCAGCCTTGATCGCGATGGGAGCCAGTACCGGCGCCAGAATCAGGATGGTCGGCGTCAGGTCGAGCACCATGCCTACTGCGATCATCAGCAGCATAATCGCCAGCACCAGCAGTCGCGGGTGTTCGGCCAGCGGCCCGAGCATGGCACCAATCTCGTCCGGCAACTGCGCCAGGGTGATCATGTAGGCCGATACCGTGGCAGCGGCGCATAGGAACATCACCGACGCCGTGGTGCGGCTGGCGCGGGTCAGGGTTTCCATCAGATCGTTCCAGCTCAGTTCGCGGTAGAGCAAGGTGGAAACGGCCAGGGCGTAGACCGCAGCGACCACCGCCGCTTCGGTAGGGGTGAAGATACCGAAGCGCAGACCACCGACGATGATCACCGGCAACATCAGCGCCGCCGCACCGTCGATCAGCACCCGGCGGCGCTCTGCAGCGCTGGCCTTGGGCGGCGTTGGCTCGGTGAAACCACGGGCGATCAGGGTCCAGGCAATGATCAGACCTGCGCCCATGATCAGCCCCGGCACCAGCCCCGCCATGAACAGCTGGCTGATAGACGTGTTGGTGACCACGCCGTAAATCACGAACGGCATCGACGGCGGAATGATCGGCGCGATGATGCCGCCGGCAGCCACCAGGCCCGCCGAGGAATGCACCGGATAACCGCGCTGGCGCATCATCGGTAACAGCAAGGTAGCCAGTGCAGCGGTGTCGGCCAATGCCGAGCCGGACATGCTGGCCAGCAGCACGGCGGCCGCAATGGCAACGTAGCCGAGGCCTCCGCGCAGATGGCCAAAGTAGGCCTGAGCCATGGCGATGATGCGCCGGGAAATGCCGCCGGCGTTCATCAGCTCACCGGCCAGGATGAAGAACGGCACTGCCAGCAGCGGGAAGCTGTCAGCGCCGGCGAGCAGGTTCTGCGCCAGCAACTGCACGTCCCAGAAATCCAGGTACCACATCAGCACAGCGGCGGTCAGGATCAGGGCGAAGGCGATGGGCATGCCGAATGCCATGAACCCCAGCAGGGAAGAAAGAAATACCGCGACAGTCATCGACAGGTCCTCGGTGGGCAGTGCCCGTCTTGTTGGAATGGAGCCAGCATCATTCGACGTGCGCCTGGGTCAATGTCGCCTGCGGCGCACGCCGCCAGAGGTTGACCAACTGCACCACCGCCAGAATCGCCAGCACCAGCATGCTCGCCAGCACCGGCAGCATCGCCAGCACCACCGGATAACCAACCACGGTACTGACGTTGCCCCAGCCGAACTGCACCTGATTCCAGGCGCCCAAGGCCGAGAGCAGGCTCGCGCCTGCCACGAGAATCCAGCTCAGCGAATCCACCAGTCGCTGCGCTAGCAGCGGGAAGCGGTCGCGAATCATGCGGAAGGTCATCAGCTCGCCACGGCGCATACCAGAGGCCACACCGACGAAGACCAGCCAGACGAACGCCAACCGCGAAAGCTCCTCGGCACCCGGCCAGCCCGTACCGAAGGCGTAGCGCAGCACCACGTTGGTGAACACCGCCACCACCATGAAGGCCATCAGCACCGCCATCAAACCATCGGTCAGGCGATCGAACACGCGTGCGATGCGACCTTCATAGATCGGCTCGGCGCCTAGCTGGGCCGCTTGGTTAGCGCTATCAATTTCGCTATCGAGAATATCCTGGTCATGGCTCGAGACGACCTCCACGGTTTCGCGACGAACCCAGGCCTGAATATCGGCCACCAACGCTTGCCGCGACTGCTGCGCATCGACGACTCGTACGTGCGGCTCACCTGCCGGGCTTTCGAGGGTGGCGAACTGACTGTCGACCAGCGAAGTCGGCATGAAGTGCCCAGGCCGAGCGCCGACACGTTGTACGGCGGTGGCGTGATCGATATCCAGGTGCACGAACTGCAAGCCCGGAACCGCCTGACGCAGGCGCTCGCGGTAAGCATGCTTGAGCGCCGAGCAAGCCAGCACGAAGCATTCACCTGCAGCCTGCACAGCCAGCATCTGTTCGCACAGCGCGTCCAGCCAGTGGCGACGGTCTTCGTCGCTCAGCGGGATGCCCGCGCGCATGCGCGCTACGTTTTCGGGAGGATGGAAATGATCGGCTTCGATATGGCGCCAACCGAGTGCGGTGGCGACCGCCTGGCTGATCTCGCTCTTGCCGGAGCCACTGACCCCCATGACCACCAGGGTGGTACGGGCAGGCAATGCGCAAGACTGCTGTTGCATGGGAACTCCATGGGCACCATCGAGGTGGCGCCGCTCATTGTTTGATCCGGATGTTAGCGCTATCCAAATCGTTCGACAACCCTCTTCTTTCAACATTTTCGAGGCACTGCCAGTCGACTTGGATACAGCTTGCACACACTTTCACGGCCCTTGAACCACCCACAAAGCTCGGCAAAACCGCTATTGAAGACATGGTCGCGGCTCGACCTATTGGTTCCCAACCTGTGTCAATGCAGCTAGAGTTGTATGCGTTCAGGGCTCATCCGCGCACCACAGGACGAACCGCCAAAACAACAAGAGGCTACGAGCCAACGCACTATTGTCAGGAGTGCCCATGAGCATCCATGCATCTGGGGTATGCCCCAGTGATCTCATCGCTTTCGTGGCCGATCATTTTCCAGAGCGAAGTGTCCATCCCGACGAGCAGATCGCCCGCTCCTGGTACCGCAGCGTGATGCAACATCGCCTCGATCCTTACGGCCTTGGCGAGAAACACGTACTGACCGCAGATGAATTGCGTGAACACCAGCATGCGCATCAGGACTACCTGAGCATCGCCGGCCAGGGCGTCACCGGGCTCGCCAGACGCGTGGTTCCAGCCGGGTTCGCGGTACTGCTCAGCGATGAGCACGGGGTCACCCTCGACACTCGCCTACCCCTACAGTACGACGCCTACACCCAGGCCGGGCTGATCGTCGGCGCCTGTTGGGACGAATCCACGGTCGGTACCAATGGCATTGGCACCGCACTGGCCTCGCGCCAGGCGATGACCATCCATCACCAGGAGCACTTCCTGATTTCCAATTTCCGCCTGAGCTGCTCGGTCGCGCCCATCTACGATGCGCAGAACGTGCTGCGCGGCTGCCTCAACGCCACCTGTCTGAACAGCGAGGGCCCCAAGGAAACGCAATATCTCACCCTGCAATTGGTGGTTATGTATGCGCGAATGATCGAGAACGCCAGTTTCCGCCAGCGCTATCGCGACCGCATGACGCTGTCGGTGAAATCCCATGACGACATCAGCGATCTGGCCAACGAACAATTGCTGGCCCTCGACGAACAAGGACGAGTCATAGGTGCCAACCATGCAGCCTTCGTCAGCTATCAGCATGAGCGGCGGATCGACCTGCTCGGCAGCCGTATCGACCAGTTGCTAACGGCAGGCGTCGACGAGCTGGTGAGCCTGAGCAACGGCGGCGCACGCAGCCTCAACCTGCGCACCCTGCAAGACGACGCGCCGGTCGGCGTCAGCCTGCGCATCCCGGCCGTACAGCCTCAGACACGCGCACGCAGCGCAATTGCCAACAACGGCGAACACCCAGACCTGCAACGCCTGAGCGGTAACGATGCACGCCTGCAGGACGGCGTGCGGCGCCTGCGCAAGGTGCTAGACAAGGACATCCCGATCCTCATCACTGGGGAGACCGGCACCGGCAAGGAAGCCTTCGCTCGCGCCATCCACCAGGCCAGCGCACGTGCCCGTGGCCCGTACGTGGCACTGAACTGCGCGGCGATTCCCGAAAGCCTGATCGAGAGCGAGCTGTTCGGCTATCGCGGCGGCAGCTTCACCGGCGCTAACAAGAAGGGCATGAAGGGCAAGCTGGAACTGGCCAACAGCGGCACCTTGTTTCTCGACGAGATCGGCGATATGCCGGCGCACCTGCAGACCCGTCTGCTGCGCGTGCTGGCCGAGCGCGAGATCTTCCCGCTTGGCGCCGAAACCCCGGTGCCGCTGGATGTGCAGGTGATCTCCGCCACGCACCAGGATCTGGCGCAGATGATCGCCAGCAAGATATTTCGCGAGGATCTGTTCTACCGCCTCAGCGGTATGCCCCTGGCCCTGCCGGCGTTACGCGAGCGCAGTGATCGTGATGCCCTGATCGACAACCTGCTGAGCAGCCACGGCCCGTTTCGTCTGAGCCACGCCGCGCGCCAGCGTCTGCTCGACTATCCCTGGCCCGGCAACATCCGTCAGTTGTCCAACTGCCTGCGTTATGCAGCAGCGCTGGCTGAGGATGATCGCATCGACGTGGACTGCCTGCCGGCAGAACTGCAGCAGTCTGCCCTGCTCAGCGCAACTGCGCGGGTGGTCGAAGGGAACCTCGCTAGCCGATTGGAGAATGACGAAGCGCGCCATTTGCAGACTGCTCTGCGCGAGCACCGCTGGAATATCAGCGCGGTAGCCGAGGCATTCGGCGTGGCCCGCTCGACCCTGTATCGCAAGATGAAGAAGTACGGCATCGTACAGCCCAACGAGTTGTTCTGATCGTGCTGTTGGTGGGCTAAAGCCCAACCTGCGGAGCTGCGACCAGAAATGGAGTTGCAGATGACCGCGCGGGGCTTCAGCCGCGATTTTCACCGCTGCAGCGCATCCCGCAGAATTCTGGCCATGCATCCTGCCAACGGAGCTTGCCCACCCTCGCTGAACACGCAAAAAAGAGCGGGCCAGCACTCACGCACTGGCCACCCCAAACGTCGCGCCTTATTCCTGTGCGTAGATCACATGGGTGTGGGTGTACTCGTACAACCCGTGCTTGCCATCCGCGCCACCGATCCCGGACTTTCGCGTACCGGCGTGGAAGCCCTGCATCGCCTCGAAGTTCTCGCGGTTGATGTAGGTCTCGCCGAAGTCCAGCTCGCGGCTAGCCTTGAGCGCGGCGCTGAGATTGCGGGTGTAGATCGACGAGGTCAGCCCGTACTCGCTGTCGTTGGCCCGCAAGATAGCTTCGTCCAGATCATCGACGATCTGGATCGGCAGGACCGGGCCGAAGATTTCCTTGCGCATGATCTCCATGTCGCTGGCGCAGCCGGCCAGCACGGTCGGTTGGTAGTGAAAGCCCTGGCCCAGATCAGCCACCGCGCCGCCGGTGATCACCTGGGCGCCCTGCCCGACCGCCGTGCGCACCATCTGCGCCACCTTGTCCAGGCCGGCCTGGTTGATCAGCGGGCCCATATCCAGGTCGGCATGGGCAGACGGATCACCATAACGAGTGACGGCCATCGCCGAGGCGATCTTGTCGATGAACTGGTCGGCCACCTTGCGCTCGACGTAGACGCGCTCGGCACAGTTGCACACCTGTCCGCTGTTGATCACCCGTGAGGCCTTGATGGCGTTCACCGCCAGGTCAAGGTCGGCATCGGCCAGAACGATGGCCGGCGCCTTGCCGCCCAACTCAAGGTTGAGTTTGGTGATGTGCGGCGCGGCAGCGGCCATGATCCGCGAGCCGGTACCGACGCTGCCGGTGAAGCTGATCAGGTCGACTCCGGCATGGCTGGTCAGGGCGCTGCCGGCACCTGCGCCAGTGCCGCCGACAACGTTGAACACACCGGTCGGCAGGCCCACTTCAGCCACCAGTTTGGCGAACTCGAAGCAGTTGATCGGGGTTTCCTCGCTAGGCTTGATGACGATGGTGTTGCCGGTCAGCAGCGCCGGCGCCATCTTGCGCGCGATGAGGAAGAACGGGAAGTTCCATGGCAGGATGCCGGCCACCACGCCCAGTGGCTTGCGCAGCAGGAAGATGTGTTCGCCAATACGGTCGCTGGTCAGCACTTCGCCCTCGAGACGACGTGCCCATTCGGCCATGTAATCCAGATAGTCGGCGGTGAAGTTGACCTCCACCTCGGCCAGCGCCGGCACCTTACCGCCTTCGCGGGTGATGATCTGGGCCAGACGCGGTGCGTTGGCACGTACCTTCTCTGCGACGCGGCGCAGATAGCCGGCACGTTCGATAGCCGGTTTGGCGGCCCAGCCCTTCTGCGCTTTGCGTGCCGCAGCGATGGCGCGCTCGACTTGCTCGTTGCTGGCCTCGGGGATACGCGCCAGTAGTTCGCCGTTGGCCGGATTGCGCACTTCGATCAGCTTGTCGCTGCCAACGAAGGTATTGTCGATGTAATTCTGGTATGTGGTTTCGCTCATGGTCGCTCTCGCTGCATGGAGTTGGCGGACGAGCGCACGCCAGGAAGACGCGCGCCCGCATGGGTCAGTTGGCGCTGAATTTCTTCCAGGCGTCGCCTTCTTCCTGAAGGTCGTGAGCACGCTTGATCAGGTACTGATGGATCTGATCGACCTGCTTGGCATCGAAGGCCTCGGCGAACGACGGCATGCCGTCCGGCACGCGGCCGCCGTAGAGGATGCCAAGGAACATCTGATGCTTCTCCGGCGCCATCTTTCGCAGATCCGGCAGCACGCCGCCGCTCACCGCATGGATGCCGTGGCATTGCGAGCAGTAGCCGTCATACAGCTTGGCGCCCGCCTCGACGGTGGCAGCATCGGCGGTCAGCGCTGGTGGCTTCGGCGCATCGGCAGGCGGTGCAGGCTCCTGCAACTTGGCTGTGCCACCGAGCTTGTATGTCAGCACCTGGGCGAAAGGCTGCACGCCGGCCCGTAGCGACAGGGCACCAGCGAAAGTGGAGAACGCCCCGCCCCAGCCGGCCATGAAGGTGACGTACTGTTCACCGTCCACCGAATAGGTGATCGGCGCAGCCATCACGCCACTGGCAGCCGGCTGCTCCCAGAGCTTCTTGCCATCCTCGGCGGCGTAGGCGATCACGCGGCCATCGGCGCTGCCCTCGAACACCAGGTTGCCGGCAGTGCTCAGCGTGCCGCCGTTGAAGATCGTGATATAGGGCACTTCCCAGGCCGCCTGCTGCTTCACCGGATCCCAGGCGATCAGCTTGCCTGACCAGGTCTTGGCCATCTCCAGCAGCCCATCCGGGCCTTCCGGCATCATGCCGGTGCGCAGGCCGAGCTGGTACATGCTCTTGAACGGGTTGCGCGCAGGCGCCTCCGGGATGTGCTCGTAGTAGGCGGACATGATGTGCGCCGGAATGTAGACCAGGCCGGTCTTGGGGTTGAACGACATCGGGTGCCAGTCGTGCGCGCCCCAGAACGCCGGGGTCACCAGCTTGCGCTTGCCGTCCTTCCAGTAGGCGGCGGCCTCGTCGTCGACGATGGGCCGACCGGTCTTCATGTCGATGCCCTTGGCCCAGTTCACCGGCACGATGTTTTCGGCCGACAGCAGCTCGCCGGTGGCACGGTCGATGACGTAGAAGAAGCCGTTCTTCGGCGCCTGCATCAGCACCTTGCGTTCCCTGCCATCGATCTGCAGCTCGGCGAGGATCATGTGCTGGGTTGCGGTGAAGTCCCAGGCATCGCCCGGCGTGGTCTGGTAGTGCCAGGCGTACTCGCCGGTATCGGCATTGATGGCGACGATGGAGGACAGGAACAGGTTGTCGCCCTTGGCCTCACTTCGCCATTTTGGATCCCACAGCGAACCATTGCCGACGCCGATGTAGAGCAGATTCAGCTCCGGATCGAAAGCGAAGGAATCCCAGGCGGTACCACCCCCACCCTGCTCGGCGAAGGCATCGCCATGCCAGGTTTTGGCGGCGATCTCCATGGCCTTGTCTTCCGGCGGCAGCTTGGGATCTCCCGGCACGGTATAGAAACGCCAGGCCTGCTTGCCGCTCTCGGCGTCATAAGCAGTGACATAGCCACGCACGCCAAACTCGGCACCACCATTGCCGATGATCACCTTGCCGTTCACCACACGAGGCGCGCCGGTGATGGTGTAGCTGCGCTTGTGATCGGCGCGGGTATCGACCGACCAGACGCGCTCGCCCGTCTTGGCGTCGATGGCCTCAAGGCGGCCGTCGAGCACACCGACGTAAACCTTTCCCTTCCATACTGCCACGCCACGGTTGACCGCATCGCAGCAGGCTTCACCGGCACGGCTGCGGTCGGATTTCGGGTCGTACTTCCACAACAGCTTGCCGTTACGCGCATCCAGTGCGTAGACCACCGAGAACGGCCCGGTGGTGTACATCACGCCATCGACCACGATAGGCGTGGCTTCCACACCACGGTCGATGTCCAGCTTGTAGCTCCAGGCCAGGCCGAGCTTGTCGACGTTCTGCTGGTTGATCTGCTCCAGCGGGCTGTAGCGTTGCTCATCATAGGTACGCCCATGGCTCATCCAGTTACCGGGCTCCTGGTCGGCAGCGATGATGCGCTCGCCGTCAACATCGGCGGCCTGCACCGCCTGACAGAAGCCGGTCAACAGCAAGGCTGCGACCAGGGCAGTACGCGGGAGGCACAAGGTGGGTTGCCTGTCGAACGTCGAGCGGGCGATAGGCAGGTCGAGGCCAATCGAACTCATGGTTTTTCTCCAGTTCTTGTTGTGACCGCGAACTCGATATCGCGGCTTGCAAGCGCTGGAGCAATGGCTGTGCCAGGCCCGTGAGAATGGCTGAAGCCTTTGTTTGCCGGGGTCTTGCGCCTTTGACGGAGACAACGGACGCAGCACTGGCGCGCAACAGGTGTAGCGTCGAACGCGACAGCTGTCGCAGCGACGCTACAGCGGCAGGCCACAGAGCAGTGGCAAAATGCGTGGAAACAAATTCGCCTCGCTCACGACCGTATCTCGGGGGCTCGCCTGCTACCCTTCGAGGCTCTTTTGCACGTCCGAAGCCACGCAGGCCTCGCGGCGCCGGCATGCAACCAAAGCACCACGACCAATGTCGCAGCCGCTGCGAACCTTCTGGCCATGGTCATTGGACGGTGTTTTCGGGACAACTCAAGCCTTGCGCTCACGCGGCTCGCCAATCATTCATCAAACCTGGCACGACCCATGGATATCACTTGATTCAGCGGCCTGCGATGGCCTAGCCCTGCCGACGCCACGTAGCGCTGGCAACGTTTGCGCCGCGGTGAACATCAACCGCACCTGCAACGGTACGTAAAAGAAGAACCTGAAAAAGGATCGCTACATGCGCCTCAAGTTGACCTGCATCGCCCTGCTCCCAGGACTGACACTGGCCGAGCAGACGCCCTACGAGATCGACGAACTGGTGATCACCGGCAGCCGCTACCAGGCCAGCGGCTGGCAACTGCCCTTCTCGGTCAACCGCATTGATGCCGAACAGGCCACTCTGGGTAAACCAGGCGTCAATCTTTCCGAGGCGCTCGGCAGTGTGCCGGGGCTGGTGGTGCAGAACCGGCAGAACTACGCGCAGGACCTGCAGATATCCTCACGCGGCTTCGGCGCCCGCTCGGCCTTCGGCATTCGCGGCATCAAGCTGCTGGCCGATGGTGTGCCGCTGTCCAACCCGGACGGCCAGGGCCAGGCAGCGACCTTTGACCTCGACACCCTGGAGCGCATCGAGGTCCTGCGCGGGCCATTCGCCAGCGTCTACGGCAGCAACTCCGGTGGAGTCATCCAGCTGTTCTCGCGCGATGGCGAAGGTACCCCCAAGGTCGCGCTCGATACTTCCCAGGCCGCTTACGGCACCAACCGTACCCGCGTTTCAGCCGAAGGCGGCAACGACAAAGCTGGTTTCATCATCAACCGCTCGCATTTCGAGACCGACGGTTACCGCGACCACAGCGGCGCCATCCTCGACAAGACCTTCGCCAAGCTGACTCTGTACCCGGATGACCTCAGCAAGCTCAGCCTGAGCTTCAGCGAACTGGATCAGAACGACACCCAGGACCCGCAGGGTCTGACCTGGGATCAGGTACAGGCTGATCGGCGATCTGCCGCGCCCAGCGCACTGCAGTTCGATACGCGCAAGACTGTCGATCATCGCCAATTCGCCCTCAACTACGAGCGCAGCTTCGCCGCTGGCACCTGGCAGAGCACGCTCTACAGCGGCACACGGCGGGTGATTCAGTACCAGTCGATTCCTGTCTTTGTGCAGGCACCGGCGTCTCAGTCAGGCGGCGTGATCGACTTCGAGCGGCGCTTCCACGGCATCGGCAATCGCTGGATCCAGTCGTTCAATCTCGGCAGCAGCCTGTTGACCGTCACCACCGGCCTGGACTACGACTATTCGCGCGATGACCGCCAGGGCTACGAGAACTTCGTCGGCGCCACCCTGGGGGTGAAAGGTAATCTGCGCCGCGACGAGCGCAACGAGGTCACCAGTCTGTCGCCCTACGTCCAGGCAGCCTGGCAACTGGGCAAACTCGACCTACAGGCTGGTCTACGCCACAGCCAGGTGGAGTTCGACGTGGATGACCGCTTCCTGAGCAATGGCGACGACAGCGGCTCGGTCACCTACCGCGAGCTGACGCCAACCTTGGGCGCCAGTTATGCCCTGCTGCCGGCTCTGAATATCTATGCCAGCTGGGGCAAGGGGCTGGAGACGCCGACGCTGAACGAGCTGTCCTATTCCGGCCCCGGCAACAGCTTCGGCTTCGAGCTGAAACCGGCCACCAGCGAACAAATTGAAGTCGGCCTCAAGGCCCGCCTCGCACAAGCGACCAGCCTGCAGCTGGCGTTGTTCCAGATCGACACCGACGACGAACTGGTGGTGGAGTCCGCCAACGGTGGCCGTAGTCGCTTCCAGAACGCCGCACAGACCCGCCGCCGGGGCGTCGAGCTGGCACTGGAAAGCCGCTTGAGCGACACCTTGCGTGCCAACCTCGCCTACACCCAGATCGATGCCACTTACAGCAAGGATTTCACCAGCAACGGCCGGCTGATCGAAGACGGTAACCATCTGCCCGGCATTCCCGCACGTACGCTGTATGGCGAACTGGCCTGGCAACCGGTCGAGGGCTTCAGCACCGCCATCGAAGGTCTGTACCGCAGCAAGCTCTATGTCGAGGACAGCAATACCGCCAAGGCGGCGCCCAGCCATGCGTTGTTCAACTGGCAGGCACGCTTCGAGCAGAAGGCCGGTGCGCTGACCTTCAACCAGGTGCTGCGCATCGACAACCTGCTGGATCGGGAATACATCGGGTCGGTGATAGTCGGTGACGGCAACGGCCGCTACTACGAACCTGGTCCCGAGCGCGCCTGGTATGTTGGCGCGGGCGTGCAGTACCAGTTCGACTAAAAGCTGGCGGCGCATATGTGCATCCAATGCCCGGCCTGAAGCCCCCTGCCCCGCTTGCGGGATAAGGCGTCAGAAGATGCGTATCGCCAGATACGCACGCGTTCAAAAACAAAAAAGGCCACCCGAGGGTGGCCTTTTTTGCGAGCAGTCAGCGAAGGCTTAGGCCTTCTTGACTTCCCAACCGGTCAGCTCGGCCAGGGCCTTGCCGATGTCCGCCAGGGAACGCACGGTTTTCACGCCAGCGTCTTGCAGTGCAGCGAATTTCTCGTCTGCAGTGCCCTTGCCGCCGGAGATGATGGCGCCAGCATGGCCCATGCGCTTGCCGGGAGGAGCGGTCACACCAGCGATGTAGGAAACTACAGGCTTGGTGACGTTGGCCTTGATGTAGGCAGCCGCTTCTTCTTCAGCCGAACCGCCGATCTCACCGATCATGACGATCGCTTCGGTCTTCGGATCTTCCTGGAACAACTTCAGGATATCGATGAAGTTGGAGCCCGGGATGGGGTCACCGCCGATGCCCACGCAGGTGGACTGACCGAAACCGGCGTCGGTGGTCTGCTTAACGGCTTCATAGGTCAGGGTGCCGGAACGCGACACGATGCCTACCTTGCCTGGCAGGTGGATGTGACCCGGCATGATGCCGATCTTGCACTCGCCGGGAGTGATCACGCCCGGGCAGTTCGGGCCGATCAGAGTAATGCCCAGCTCGTCGCAGATGACCTTGGCATCCAGCATATCCAGGGTAGGAATGCCTTCGGTGATGCAGACGATCAGCTTGATGCCGCCGAATGCAGCTTCCAGGATCGAGTCTTTGCAGAACGGAGCCGGAACGTAGATGACCGAAGCGTCAGCGCCGGTGGCTTCGACAGCTTCTTTGACAGTGTTGAACACTGGCAGGCCCAGGTGGGTAGTGCCACCTTTGCCCGGAGTCACGCCGCCAACCATCTTGGTGCCGTAGGCGATGGCTTGTTCGGAGTGGAAAGTACCCTGCGAGCCGGTGAAGCCCTGGCAGATGACTTTGGTGTCTTTATTGATCAGGACGCTCATTACTTGCCCTCCGCAGCTTTGACGACTTGCTGAGCAGCGTCGGTCAGGCTGGTTGCCGCGATGATGTTCAGGCCGCTTTCAGCCAGGACCTTGGCGCCCAGCTCAGCGTTGTTACCTTCCAGGCGGACGACCACCGGGATTTTCACGCCGACTTCTTTCACCGCGCCGATGATGCCTTCGGCAATCATGTCGCAACGAACGATGCCACCGAAGATGTTCACCAGAACGGCAGCGACGTTGCTGTCGGACAGGATGATCTTGAAGGCTTCGGTCACGCGCTCTTTGGTTGCGCCGCCACCTACGTCGAGGAAGTTGGCTGGCTTGCCGCCGTGCAGGTTGACGATGTCCATGGTACCCATGGCCAGGCCGGCACCGTTGACCATGCAGCCGATGTTGCCTTCCAGGGCCACGTAGTTCAGCTCGAAGCTGGCAGCGTGGGCTTCACGAGGATCGTCTTGCGACGGGTCGTGGAAGGTCTTCAGCTTAGGCTGACGGTACATGGCGTTAGCGTCGATGTTGATCTTCGCGTCCAGGCAGTGCAGGTCACCGTCGGCCTTGATGACCAGCGGGTTGACTTCCAGCAGAGCCAGATCGTGATCTTTGAACAGCTTGGCCAGACCTACGAAGATCTTGGCGAACTGAGCGACTTGCTTGCCTTCCAGACCCAGCTGGAAAGCCAGCTCGCGGCCCTGGTACGGCTGAGCGCCGACCAGCGGATCAACGGTGGCTTTGAGGATTTTCTCAGGGGTTTCGTGGGCCACTTTCTCGATGTCCACGCCACCTTCGGTGGAAGCCATGAACACGATGCGACGGCTGGAGCGGTCCACTACAGCGCCCAGGTACAGCTCCTTGGCGATGTCGGTGCAGGATTCGACCAGGATTTTGCTGACCGGCTGACCATTGGCGTCAGTCTGGTAAGTCACCAGACGCTTGCCCAGCCAGTTGGCGGCGAAGGCCTTGGCGTCTTCTTTGCTCTTGACCAGCTTTACGCCACCGGCTTTACCGCGGCCACCAGCGTGGACCTGAGCCTTGACAACCCACTCGCTGCCGCCGATTTTTTCGCAGGCTTCTGCGGCTTCTTCCGGGGTGTCTACCGCGAAGCCCTTGGATACGGGCAGGCCGTATTCAGCGAACAGCTGCTTACCCTGATACTCGTGAAGATTCATGCTTGTCTACCGTCTTCGTTTAGGTATTGCGCATTCGGCGCTGTACTTGTGATACCGCGCCACCTGTGACTGCCGAAGCAGTCCGCCGGGCTTTGCCGCTGCGAGTCGAACTCGACGCGAGCCACCCGACGTGGTTCTGCTTGCAAACACCACCGTAGCGATGAGGCGATTACACGACGCCCCGCCTGCCACGGCGGCTTACAACAACTACTGCAGTGACCGGCCACTGCCGGCCATTTCGCTTAACGCTTCTTGCGGTTGGCGATGTGAATCGCGCCACCGTTGACCGCCAGGGCCGCTTCGTGGAGCGCCTCGGACAGGGTCGGGTGGGAGAAGACCATCATGCCCAAGTCTTCGGCACTGGTGCCGAATTCCATGCCGATCGCGCCTTGCTGTACCAGCTCGGCAGCGCTTGGGCCGATCACGTGAACGCCCAGTACGCGGTCGGTGTTGGCGTCAGCGATGACCTTGACGAAGCCACCGGTGTCGTTGGCCGCCATGGCGCGACCGCTGGCAGCGAACGGGAAGGTGCCGACGTTGACGGCAACACCTTCGGCCTTCAGCTGCTGCTCGGTCTTGCCGACCCATGCAATTTCCGGGTGGGTGTAGATCACGGACGGGATCAGGTCATAGTTCATCTGTGCCTTATGGCCAGCGATACGCTCGGCAACCATCACGCCCTCTTCCGAGGCCTTGTGCGCGAGCATGGCACCACGCACCACGTCACCGATGGCGTATACGCCCGGAACGCTGGTTTCGCACTGGTCGTTGACGAAGATGAAGCCGCGCTCGTCCAGGTCCACACCGCTGTCGGAAGCCAGCAGATCGGTGGTCACCGGACGACGACCTACAGCAACGATAAGCTTGTCGAAAGTTATCTTCTGCTCGCCATTGGCGTCAGTGAAGCTGACGACGACCTGCTTCTTCTTGACTTCCGAACCGGTTACGCGAGCGCCCAGGCGGATATCCAGGCCCTGCTTGGTCAGGGTCTTCTGGGCTTCCTTGGCAACCTGCTCGTCGGCAGCGGCGAGGAACTTGTCCATGGCTTCCAGGACGGTGACTTCGGCACCCAGGCGAGCCCATACCGAGCCCAGCTCCAGACCGATCACGCCAGCGCCGATGACGCCCAGCTTCTTCGGTACGCTCTGGAATTCCAGGGCACCGGTGGAGTCGACGATGACATCCTGATCAACCGGGGCCGGCGGGATCTCGACCGGCTTGGAGCCAGAGGCGATGATCACGTGAGCAGCTTCGACCACCTGGGTCTTGCCGTCGGTGCCGGTGACTTCGACCTGCTTGCCGGCCAGCAGCTTGCCGTGGCCTTCGAGCAGGGTCACGCCATTGGCCTTGAACAGGCCGGCAACACCGCCGGTGAGGTTCTTGATGATGGTGTTCTTGCGCGCCACCATGGCCGGGACGTCGATGGTCACGCCCTTGGCTTCGATACCATGAACGGCAAAACCGTCTTTCGCTTCGTGGTACTTCCAGGAGCTGTCCAGCAGCGCCTTGGAAGGAATGCAACCGACGTTCAGGCAGGTGCCGCCGAGCGCGACCTTGCCGTCGCTGCCCTGATACTTCTCGATGCAGGCAGTCTTCAGGCCGAGTTGCGCTGCTTTGATGGCGGCTACATAGCCACCAGGGCCGGCACCGATGACTACCACGTCGAATTTCTGGGTCATAACGTATTCCTTCTCGAATAAACCGGACGGCCCTGAGAACAGGGCCGCCGTGGAGGAGACTGGCTTTTAGATTTCCAGCAGCAGGCGAGCCGGGTCTTCAAGCAAGTTCTTGATGGTCACCAGGAAGGTCACGGCTTCCTTACCATCAATCAGGCGGTGGTCGTAAGACAGCGCCAGATACATCATCGGGCGGATCACCACCTGACCATTGATCGCCATCGGGCGCTGGATGATGTTGTGCATACCCAGGATGGCTGCCTGCGGCGGGTTAACGATCGGCGTCGACATCATCGAACCGAAGGTACCACCGTTGGTGATGGTGAAGGTGCCGCCGGTCATTTCTTCGATCGACAGCTTGCCGTCTTTGGCTTTCTTGCCGAAGGTGGCGATGCCGCTCTCGATTTCAGCCAGGCTCATCTGCTCGGCGTTGCGCAGTACCGGAACGACCAGGCCGCGGTCGCTGGACACGGCAACACCGATGTCGGCATAGCCGTGGTAAACGATGTCGTTGCCGTCGATCGAGGCGTTGACTGCCGGGAAGCGCTTCAGCGCTTCGGTGGCGGCCTTGACGAAGAACGACATGAAGCCCAGGCGCACGCCATTGTGGGACTTCTCGAACAGGTCCTTGTACTTCGAACGCAGGGCCATGACTTCAGTCATGTCGACTTCGTTGAAGGTGGTCAGCATGGCCATGGAGGACTGAGCCTCGACCAGGCGCTCGGCAATCTTGGCGCGCAGGCGGGTCATCGGCACACGCTTCTCGGTGCGGTCGCCAGCGGCGACGACAGCAGCAGCGGCCGGAGCAGCGGCAGGCTTGGCAGCCGCCGGGGCGTTCTTCTTGGCTTCGACGGCAGCGACCACGTCTTCCTTGGTCACTCGGCCACCTTTGCCGGTGCCGGCGATGCTGTTGGGGTCGATGCCGTTCTCTTCGGCCAGCTTGCGCGCGGCCGGCGAGAGGATGGCGTCGTCGCCAGCGGCGGCAGCCGGAGCAGCAGCTGGAGCCGAAGCGGCGGCGGCCGGTGCGGCAGCCGGAGCAGCGGCGGCAGCGCCGCCTTCGGTCAGCTTACCCAGCAGTTCGTTGGAAAGAACGGTGTCGCCTTCGTTCTTGATGATTTCAGCCAGAACGCCGTCGGCCTCGGCCAGTACTTCGATCACGACCTTGTCGGTTTCGATGTCGACGATCAGCTCATCACGCTTGACCGCTTCGCCCGGCTTCTTGTGCCAGGTGGCCACGGTGCCGTCGGCAACCGATTCCGGGAAGGTTGGGGCTTTGATCTCGATAGCCATTGTATGTGTTTCCTTAAATTCGGTTTACCGGCAGGTGGCACTCGCCACCTGCCGGATGAAGGCGTTAAACAGTAAAGGCGTCCTGCAGCAGTTTTTCCTGCTGCTCGGCGTGCATCGACGCATAACCACAAGCGGGCGCTGCCGACGCATCACGACCGGCGTACTCCAGGAACAGCGACTTCTTGTGTGCAGTAGCGACGCGACGCATGTGGTGCTGACTGCAATACCAGGCACCCTGGTTCATCGGCTCTTCCTGACACCAGACGATGTGCTTGAGGTTCTTGTAGGGCGCCAGCACTTCAGCCAGATCATCTTCCGGGAACGGATAGAGCTGTTCGAGGCGCACGATGGCGATGTCTTCACGACCCTCGGCACGACGTTTCTCCAGCAGGTCGTAGTAGACCTTGCCGCTGCACAGGACAACACGCTCGACCTTTTTCGGGTCCTGCGAATCGATCTCGCCGATCACGGTCTGGAAGGAGCCCTCGGCCAGATCTTCCAGGGTCGAGATGGCCAACTTGTGACGCAGCAGCGACTTCGGCGTCAGCACCACCAGCGGCTTGCGCAGCGGACGGATCACCTGGCGACGCAGCATGTGGTAGACCTGTGCCGGGGTGGTCGGTACGCAGACCTGCATGTTGTGCTCGGCGCACAGCTGCAGGTAACGCTCCAGACGCGCCGAGCTGTGCTCAGGCCCCTGCCCTTCATAACCATGCGGCAGCAGAACGGTCAGGCCGCAGAGACGGCCCCACTTGGTTTCGCCACTGGAGATGAACTGGTCGAATACCACCTGGGCACCGTTGGCAAAGTCACCGAACTGGGCTTCCCAGATCACCAGCGCGTTCGGCGTGGTGGTGGCATAGCCGTATTCGAAGGCCAGTACCGCCTCCTCGGAGAGGTAGGAGTCGTAAAGCTCGAACTTCGGCTGGCCGTCGTACAGGTTCTTCAGCGGAACGTAGGTCGAGGCGTCCTTCTGGTTGTGCAGCACCGCATGACGGTGCGAGAAGGTGCCACGGCCAATGTCCTGACCGGTCATGCGGATCGGATGACCTTCGACCAGCAGCGTGGCGTAGGCCATGGTCTCAGCGAAGCCCCAGTTGATCGGCAAGCCGCCTGCACCCATCTTCTGACGGTCTTCGAGGATCTTCGCCACCTGGCGCTGAACCAGGAAGCCTTCAGGGATTTCCAGCAGCTTGGCCGAGAGATCCTGCAGGGTCTTCAGATCGAAACGGGTGTCGTGACGCGCAGTCCAGGCATGGCCCAGGTACGGACGCCAATCGACGAACAGCTCCTTGTTCGGTTCCTTGACCAGGCTCTTGACCACGTGCTGACCGTTGTCCAGCGCGGTGCGGTACTCGTCGATCTTGGCCTGCACGTCGTCGCTGCTCTGCGCGCCAGCTGCAATCAGAGCGTCGGCGTACAGTTCACGAGTGGTGCGCTGCTTGGCGATCTGCTGGTACATCAGCGGCTGGGTGCCATTCGGCTCGTCGGCCTCGTTGTGACCACGGCGGCGGTAGCAGACCAGGTCGATGACCACGTCACGCTTGTACTGCATGCGGTAGTCGACAGCCAGCTGAGTGACGAACAGCACGGCTTCCGGATCATCACCATTCACATGGAAGATCGGCGCCTGAATCATCTTCGCCACGTCGGTCGCATACTCGGTAGAGCGCGCATCCAGCGGGTTGCTGATGGTGAAGCCGACCTGGTTGTTGATCACGATGTGGATGGTGCCGCCAGTTTTGTAGCCGCGGGTCTGCGACATCTGGAAGGTTTCCATGACCACGCCCTGACCGGCGAAGGCCGCATCACCGTGGATGGAGATCGGCAGTACTTTCTCGCCACTGGCATCGCTGCGACGATCCTGACGAGCACGCACCGACCCCTCGACCACCGGGGAAACGATTTCCAGGTGCGAGGGGTTGAACGCCAGCGCCAGGTGAACTTCGCCACCGGCAGTCATGACGTTGGAGGAGAAACCCTGGTGGTACTTCACGTCACCGGACGACAGACCTTCGGTCTTCTTGCCTTCGAACTCGTCGAACAGGTCGCGCGGATTCTTGCCGAAGGTGTTGACCAGAACGTTGAGGCGGCCGCGGTGGGCCATGCCGATGACGATTTCCTTGGTGCCGTAGGAGCCGGAACGCTGGATGATCTCGTCCAGCAACGGAATCAGGCTTTCGCCACCTTCCAGGCCGAAACGCTTGGTGCCCGGGTATTTGGTACCCAGGTATTTTTCCAGGCCTTCGGCAGCAGTTACGCGCTCGAGCACATGCGCCTGAACTTCGGCGGAAAACTGCGGACGACCGCGCACGCTTTCCAGGCGCTGGGCAAACCAGTTGCGCTGACCGGAGTCGACGATGTGGGTGAATTCGGCACCGATGGTGCGACAATATGTCTGCTGCAGCGCATCGCGGATTTCGCGTAGCGTTGCCTCTTCCTTGCCGATATACAACTCGCCAGTGCGGAATGTGGTGTCCAGATCCGCGTCGGTCAGGCCATAGTGGTTGATCGACAGGTCAGACGGCGCAGTGCGCACCCATAGACCCAGAGGGTCGAGCTGGGCGGCCTGATGGCCACGCATGCGGTAGGCCTGGATCAAGCGCAGCACTTCCACCTGCTTCTTTTCGTGCTCGCTGCTGACGGCCCCGGCGGAAACCGGCTGGGCACGACGCGAGTTCTTGGCGAGCAGGACGAAATGATCGCGAATGGTCGAATGCGATACGTCCGTTGCAGCGCTGCCGTCGGTCGGCAACTTCTGGAAGTAAGTGCGCCACTCTTCTGGCACAGCGTTGGGATCGTGCAGGTAGAGCTCGTAGAGCTCTTCCACGTAGGCAGCGTTGCCACCGGATAGGTGGGCACTGTCCCACATGCGCTGCATCACGCTTTCTTGCATGCTTGGTCACCCTCGGTAAGGGGACACCACCGGCGTGAATACCGCATGGTCCTGATCAAAGTCATGATGCTGCGACTCGGATAAAGCCACTTGGGTTCCCGCAGATAGTCCGGGTACCAGCCCGGATGCCCCTGCTGGTCGTCATGTTTTTCGAGTATGAGCCGCGGCTTTGTGGGCTGCGGCTCTGGCTTTACTGCGAGGCCGGCCTGAGCCGGACTCGCAGGTGTTACAGGTATAGCAACTTGCGAATCAGGTACCGCTCTGCAGCAGCATGTTACGCACGTGACCGATTGCCTTGGTCGGGTTCAGACCCTTGGGGCAAACGTTCACGCAGTTCATGATGCCGCGGCAACGGAACACACTGAACGGATCGTCCAGCGAAGCCAGACGCTCAGCGGTCTTGGTGTCACGGCTGTCGGCCAGGAAGCGATAGGCCTGCAGCAGTGCAGCGGGACCGAGGAACTTGTCGGGGTTCCACCAGAACGACGGGCAACTGGTCGAGCAGCACGCGCACAGGATGCACTCGTACAGCCCGTCGAGCTTCTCGCGCTCTTCCGGCGACTGCAGACGCTCGATGGCCGGAGCCGGCGTATCGTTCTGCAGGAACGGCTGCACCTTCTCGTACTGCTTGTAGAAGATGCTCATGTCGACGACCAGGTCACGAATGACCGGCAGACCCGGTAACGGGCGAATCACCAGCTTGCCGCCCTTGAGGCCGGCAGCAGAGATCGGCGTGATGCAGGCCAGGCCATTCTTGCCGTTGATATTCATGCCGTCGGAGCCGCATACGCCTTCACGGCAGGAGCGACGATAGGAGAAGCCTTCGTCCTGTTCCTTGATCAGCGCCAGCACGTCGAGGACCATGATGTCCTTGCCGCCGGTGTCGACCTGGAAGTCCTGCATGAACGGAGCAGCGTCCTTCTCCGGGTTGTAGCGATAAACACTGACTTGCAACATATCAGTCACCCTTAATAAGTCCGAACCTTGGGTTCAAATGCTGGAACGGTCTTCGGCGCGAAGTTCACGTCACGCTTGGCTACGCGCTTCTCGCCCGGGAAGTAGAGCGAATGGCACAGCCAGTTCTGATCGTCGCGCTCCTCGAAATCTTCACGAGCGTGCGCACCGCGCGACTCTTTACGAGCCTCGGCAGCCACAGCGGTCGCTTCGGCGACTTCGAGCAGGTTTTGCAGTTCCAGCGCTTCGATACGCGCAGTGTTGAACGCCTGGCTCTTGTCCGCGATTTTGACTTTCGCGATGCGCTCACGCAGGTCGGCCAGTTGTTGGATGCCCTTCTGCATGTATTCGCCAGTACGGAATACACCGAAGTAGTTCTGCATGCACTGTTGCAGCTCTTTACGCAGCGGCGCGACGTCTTCGCCAGTGCTGCGCTCGTTGACGCCTGCCAGACGCGACAGCGACTGCTCGATGTCGGTTTCGCTAGCGCCACGGGCTTCTACGCCTTCTTTCAGCGCTTTTTCCAGGTGCAGACCAGCAGCACGACCGAATACCACCAGATCGAGCAGCGAGTTACCGCCCAGACGGTTGGCACCGTGTACCGATACGCACGCCACTTCACCTACAGCGAACAGACCGTCGATGATCCTGTCGTTGCCGTTGGCGTCCTGGGTGATGGCCTGACCATGAATGTTGGTCGGCACGCCGCCCATCATGTAGTGGCAGGTCGGAATGACCGGAACCGGAGCGACGACCGGGTCGACGTGAGCGAAGGTCTTGGACAGTTCGCAGATACCCGGCAGACGGCTGTGCAGCACTTCCTCGCCGAGGTGATCGAGCTTGAGCAGTACGTGGTCCTTGTCCGGGCCACAGCCGTTGCCGGCGATGACTTCCTTGACCATGGAACGCGCAACCACGTCGCGGCCAGCCAGGTCTTTGGCGTTCGGCGCATAACGCTCCATGAAACGCTCGCCATGGGCGTTGATCAGGTAACCACCCTCACCACGGCAACCTTCGGTGACCAGTACACCTGCGCCGGCGATACCGGTCGGGTGGAACTGCCACATTTCGATGTCCTGAACCGGCACACCGGCACGCAGGGCCATGCCCACGCCGTCACCGGTGTTGATCAGGGCGTTGGTGGTGGAGGCGTAGATACGACCCGCACCACCAGTGGCCAGGACCACGGCCTTGGAGCGGATGTAGACAGTTTCGCCAGTCTCGATGCAGATGGCGATAACGCCGACGATGGCGCCATCCTGGTTCTTCACCAGGTCAACGGCGTACCACTCGTTGAGGAACGAGGTGCCGGCTTTCAGGTTGGCCTGATACAGGGTGTGCAGCAGCGCGTGACCGGTACGGTCGGCAGCAGCACAGGTACGGGCAGCCTGGGTTGGATTGTCCGGACCCTTGGACTGGCCACCAAACGGACGCTGGTAGATGCGGCCCTGCTCGGTACGGGAGAACGGCAGCCCCATGTGTTCGAGCTCGAACACGGCTTCCGGGCCGACGGAGCACATGTATTCGATAGCGTCCTGGTCACCGATGTAGTCGGAACCCTTGACGGTATCGTACATGTGCCAGCGCCAATCATCGTTCGGGTCGGCCGAAGCGATGGCGCAGGTGATGCCGCCCTGAGCGGAAACGGTGTGCGAACGAGTCGGGAACACCTTGGTGACCACGGCAGTCTTGTGACCGCCCTGAGCCAGTTGCAGCGCAGCACGCATGCCAGCGCCGCCGCCACCAACGATGATGGCGTCATAAGAAAGAGTACGGATGCTAGCCATGAATCAGAAACCCCACAGAATCTGCACGCCCCAGACGAACATCGCAAACATGGCGATGCCACACACGGCCTGGAACAGGAAACGCACACCAGTCGCCCACTTGCCCAGCGCCATTGGCGTCAGGTAGTCGGTGGAAATGGTCCACATGCCAACCCAGGCGTGCACGCTCAGTGCAACGAGGGCCAGCAAGCTGAAGATGCGCATTGCGGTATGCGAGAACAGACCATGCCATTCGGCGTAGCCCATACCTGGATTACAGATCACATAGCCCAGCAGAAACAGCGTGTAAGCCGCAAGAACGACCGCAGAAACGCGCTGAGCCATCCAGTCGTAGAGGCCCGAACGCGAGAAATTCGTGACATTGGTTACCATATCCACACCCCCAGCAGCACGATCACGACCGCCGCAACGGCGATGACGATTTTCGAGCCCAGCTTGCCGCCTTCCAGCGTCTCACCGATGCCCATGTCCATGATCAAGTGGCGTACACCAGCCACCAGGTGGTACAGCAGAGCGGACAACAGACCCCAGATCACGAACTTGGCCAGCGGGCTGGTCAGGCACTCTTTCACCTGGGCGAAGCCCTCTTCGGAGGTCAGCGACTTGTCGAGGCCAAACAGCAGAATGGCGATACCGACAAAGAGGATGACACCGGAGATACGGTGAAGAATGGACGTGTAAGCGGTGATCGGAAGCTTGATAGTCCGAAGGTCTAGGTTTACAGGTCGTTGGCTATTCACGGCTTTTTTATCACACTGAGAGCCCCTAACTATCAGGGCAAAGTTGTTGGGAAGTGCACTGGCAAGGTACCCATCACCCAATGAGTGACAACCGCCATGACACGGCCCTAAAGCCTGTGGCGGTCGGCCGCAGAGTATAGACAGTTAGCAGACTAATGACAATGCAATGCCCTCCCCCAAAAAGCGCATTGCAGCCTGTAAACAAATGGCGTAAATAGCGCCCTTTTTTCGTTGAAAATACCGTTCAAACCCTTCTGCTGCCTGGGTTCTCGCAAATTGACTTTCGGATTTATCCCACTATAGTGGTGCGGGCCCTGCGTGGGGGGCTGTCTGATGATTTCAAGCATAACTAGGAGGCCACATATGGCTGACAAAAAAGCGCAGTTGATCATCGAGGGCAATGCCCCCGTCGAACTGCCCGTTCTGACCGGCACTGTTGGTCCCGATGTAATCGATGTGCGGAGCCTGACCGCCACGGGTCGGTTCACCTTTGATCCTGGTTTCATGTCGACCGCCTCTTGCGAGTCGAAGATCACCTATATCGATGGCGACCAGGGGATCCTGCTGCACCGCGGCTACCCCATCGAGCAGCTCGCTGAGCAATCCGACTACCTGGAAACCTGCTACCTGCTGCTCAATGGCGAACTGCCGAGCAAGGAAGAGAAGGCCAAGTTCGTCAGCACCATCAAGAACCACACCATGGTTCACGAGCAACTGAAGACTTTCTTCAACGGTTTCCGCCGCGATGCCCACCCGATGGCCATCATGTGCGGCGTGGTTGGCGCCCTGTCCGCCTTCTATCACGACTCGCTGGACATCAATAACCCGCAGCACCGTGAAGTGTCGGCCATGCGCCTGGTGGCCAAGATGCCGACCATCGCCGCCATGACCTACAAGTACTCCATGGGCCAGCCCATGATGTACCCGCGCAATGACCTGAATTACGCGGAAAACTTCCTGCACATGATGTTCAACACCCCGTGCGAGATCAAACCGATCAGCCCGGTGCTGGCCAAGGCGATGGACAAGATTTTCATCCTCCATGCCGACCATGAGCAGAACGCCTCCACCTCCACCGTACGCCTGGCGGGCTCCTCGGGTGCCAACCCATTCGCCTGTATCGCAGCCGGTATCGCCGCGCTGTGGGGCCCGGCACACGGTGGTGCCAACGAAGCCGTACTGGCCATGCTCGACGAGATCGGTGACGTTTCGAACATCGACAAGTTCATCGCCAAGGCCAAGGACAAGAACGACCCGTTCAAGCTGATGGGCTTCGGTCACCGCGTGTACAAGAACCGCGACCCGCGCGCCACCGTGATGAAGCAGACCTGCGACGAAGTCCTCGGCGAGCTGGGCATCACCAATGACCCGCAGCTGGAACTGGCCATGCGCCTGGAAGAGATCGCCCTGACCGATCCGTACTTCAAAGAACGCAACCTGTACCCGAACGTCGACTTCTACTCGGGCATCATCCTGAAGGCCATCGGCATTCCGACCTCGATGTTCACCGTTATCTTCGCCCTGGCGCGTACCGTGGGCTGGATCTCGCACTGGAAGGAAATGCTCTCGGGTCCGTACAAGATTGGCCGTCCGCGCCAGCTGTACACCGGTTACGAGCAGCGCGATCTGCCGACCAACCGCGACTGATAGCGCCACGAGACAAAAAAAGGCTGCCAATCTGGCAGCCTTTTTTATTACCGATATCCCAAGCTCAGCGCCCTTCTACCTTTGCCCGCAAGCCCCGCAGCGTCTGCAGCGGCGCATCGACGACGAAGCTGTTGGCCAGCCAGGAGGGTACGCTACCACCCGGCTCGGTATGCACCTCGTAGGTCACCTCCACCCTGCCCTGACCCAGCGGCTTCAGGTGCCACTCACCGTCGACGCGCGGCACCCGCACGAAACCCTTCTCCTCCGGCAATCGCTGCGGCACCGCCTTGAGCAGGCGCGTGACACCACCGTCGGCATCGGTGCGCGTGGTCACCTGGATCACCGAATCACGCGCCTTCACCGGCCAGGGCATGTCGAAACGGGTGTACAGCTCGCTCACATCACCCTCGGTCTCGAGCAGCCGCTGCTGCTGACAGCTGAAGATCCAGGAGCACGCCCCCGCGACATCCTCCTGCGCCGCCTGCACCGCAGCCAGGTTCGCGTTGATCGTCACCACACCGCGATAGGCCTTGTACTTGGATCCAGGTACGTCGGCCAGGTAAACGCTCACACCGTCTTCTTCGCGCTCCAGTTGCCACTGCCTCTCGGCAGCCTGGACAGCGGTCGCACACAACATCATGGCCAGAACGGAATAACGCATCATCTTCGAGCAACTCCCGGTGGGACTGTTTGCGTTTCGACCCGCACGGGCCACGAGCGGTTCACATCGTCAGGCAGTCGCCTGCTCCAGCCAACCCAACATACGAATGGCGCTTTCACGATCATCCGCGCACAGCTGCTCTTCCGCCTTGAACCCACTGCATACTGCGGGCCTCTCGGGGCGACCGAAGATAGCGCAGAGAAACTCGGCGCTGAGATGGATACAGCGCACACCAGCGGGCTTGCCATCAGGCATGCCCGGAATCGGTGAACTGATGGAAGGCGCGATGCAGCAAGCACCGCAACCAGCACGACACTCCATGAAACGACCTCGACTGGAAGCGAACCGCGGCGATCCTAATGACGTACGCGCCTGCCGTCGAGGCCTTTCACGATCAGCGGTTACGCTGCAAGCGAGCCAACAGGCTGGAGGTATCCCAACGCCCACCACCCATGGCCTGGACGTCGGCGTAGAACTGATCGACCAGCGCCGTGACCGGCAACTGCGCACCATTGCGACGCGACTCCTCGAGCAGGATCGACAGGTCCTTGCGCATCCAGTCGACCGCGAAACCGAAGTCGAACTCGCCAGCCAGCATGGTCTTGTAGCGATTCTCCATCTGCCAGGACTGCGCCGCGCCCTTGCTGATCACATCGACCACCGCATGGCCATCGAGCCCCGCGCACTGAGCGAAGTTCAACGCCTCTGCCAGCCCCTGAACCAGGCCGGCGATACAGATCTGGTTGACCATCTTGCTCAGTTGACCGCTGCCGGCCGGGCCCATCAGGCGCATCATCCGCGCATAGCTCTGGATGACCGGCTCGGCCACTGCATAGGTTTCTGCCTCACCACCGACCATCACAGTCAGCACGCCATTGACCGCACCGGCCTGGCCGCCTGATACCGGCGCGTCGAGAAAGCCAAGGCCACGCTCGGCGGCGACAGCCGCCAGCTCACGCGCCACATCGGCGGAGGCGGTCGTGTGATCGACCAGAATGGCGCCCGGCGCCATACCGGCGAACGCGCCCTGCTCGCCTAGAATCACGCTGCGCAGGTCGTCATCGTTGCCGACGCAGCACATCACCAGTTCGGCGCCCGCCACAGCCTCGCGCGGGCTAGGCGCACTGCTGCCGGCATATTCACCCATCCACTGCTCAGCCTTGCCCGGCGAGCGGTTATAGACCGTCACCTGATGACCGTTGCGAGCCAGATGCCCAGCCATCGGATACCCCATGACGCCCAAACCGAGAAACGCGACCTTTGCCATAGCAACCTCCAGCAGATATAGGCGCCAGAGCCTAACGGGCATGCCGCTAATCATCAAAGCTTTTGCAGCACACCTTCCCTTCATCCGGCGCTACGCGCCACCTTCTCCCGCCGGGGAAAGACATCAGGAGTGTTCGCTGTGCGACTCTCGCACCAAGGTCGTTTGCCCTGCTCGAAAAGGCCTTCCATACTGCCTGCGGTTCCGTTCAGAACGGGAGGCCTGAGCTTGCCTCGGCCCTGATGCCAGGAACCTTTTCCATGCAGCGGGGCCGAAGCGCAACAGATCGCAGACAGGTTCTAAGGAGCGCCCATGGGGCATTGGCTAGTCATCGACCTGGAGGCCACCACCGATGAGGGTGGCTGGGCGATGGAAGAAATGGAAATCATCGAGATCGGCGCCAGCCTGGTTGGCGTGGATGGCCATGAGCGGGATCACTTTCAGCGTTTCATCAAACCACAGCGCCGCCCATGCCTGACCGACTTCTGCCGCGAACTCACCCACATCAGCCAGAGCGATGTCGACAGTGCAGCACCATTACCCCAGGTCTGGGCTCAATTCGAACGCTGGCTCATGCAACATGCATCGCGCCTGGTCGGCTGGAGCAGCTGGGGCGATTACGATCGACGTCAACTGGAACAGGAGTGGCGCCAGCACCGCTTGCATAGCCTGCTGGCTGATGTGCCACACCTCAATCTCAAGCAGGCTTTCGCCAAGGCTCGCCAGCTACAGCGCCCGATAGGCCTGCACAGCGCGCTGCAATTGGCCGGCATGCAGTTTCAGGGACAACAGCACCGCGCCCTCGAAGATGCACGCAACACCGCGCGCCTGTTGCCGCTGGTACTGCCTCTCAAAGACTGATGACGAAGAAAAGGCGCTTGGGCATACTGGCGGCCCTTTTATGGCCTGCCATCCATGGCGGCTACCCTTCGGGCCGTCGCCACACGACGTAAAACATGGCTCTCAGCAATTTTTCCACCCCCTTCCGAGGAATCGCAGATGTTCAAGGTCAACGAATACTTCGACGGCACCGTCAAATCCATCGGTTTCACCATGGCTGAAGGCCCTGCCACCATCGGTGTAATGGCCCCGGGCGAATACGAGTTCGGCACCAGCCAACTGGAAGTCATGCATGTGGTTGCCGGCGCACTGACCGTCAAACTGCCAGGCAGCGAAAGCTGGAACACCTTCGAAGCCGGCAGCAAGTTCACCGTCGAGGCCAACAGCAAGTTCCAGCTCAAGGTGGCCGTAGACACCGCCTACCTCTGCGAATATCGCTAAGCCGCACAGCGCTTTAAGAACCGGCCCCAGCGGCCGGTTTTTCTTTGACCATCATCAGGATTCTGTCCATGCCACGCTCCGTCCTTCTTGTCCCCATCGCCCTGCTCGTGGTGGCTATGGTCTCGATCCAGAGCGGCGCGTCGCTGGCCAAGAACCTGTTCCCGCTGGTCGGCGCCGAAGGCACCACAGCCCTGCGCCTGGTGCTCGGCGCGATCATTCTGTCGCTGGTGATGCAGCCCTGGCGGGCCAAGCTGGATCTGCGCAAGTGCCATGCCCTGCTCGCCTACGGCCTGGCACTGGGCGGCATGAATCTGATGTTCTACATGTCCCTGCAGAGCATCCCGCTGGGCATCGCCGTGGCACTGGAATTTACCGGCCCACTGGCTCTGGCGCTGTTTTCTTCACGCCGCCTGCTGGACTTCGTCTGGGTGATCCTGGCCATCGCAGGCCTGTGGATGCTGCTGCCCACCGGAGCCACGCAAAGTGCCATCGACCCTCTCGGCGCAGCCCTGGCCCTCGGTGCGGGCGTTTGCTGGTCGCTGTACATCATCTTCGGGCAGAAAGCCGGCGCTCAGCATGGCCGCCACACCGTTGCCTTGGGCACCTGGGTCGCTGCTTTGCTGGTCTTGCCCATTGGCATCTGGCAGGCAGGCACTGACCTGCTGAGCGTGGACCTGCTGCCCATCGCCCTCGGCGTCGCAGTACTTTCCTCAGCCCTGCCCTACAGCCTGGAGATGGTCGCCCTGACGCGCCTGCCAGCGCGCACCTTCAGCGTCCTGATGAGCCTGGAGCCGGCAGTCGCCGCCATGTGCGGCCTGGCCTTTCTCGGCGAGAAGCTTCTCTGGGGCCAGTGGCTGGCCGTCGGCGCCATTATCGTCGCCTCGGCTGGTGCGGCCGCCACTATCAGACCCAAGAGTTAGTTGCCGAACTGTAGCTCGGCCAGCCGCGCATAGAGCGGACTACTCTCGATCAGCTCGGCATGGCTGCCGATCGCAGCCAAACGGCCATGCTCGATCACCGCGATGCGATCGGCCTGCTTCACCGTGGCCAGGCGATGAGCGATCACCAAGGTGGTACGCCCGGTCATGAGTGACGGCAGCGCCTGCTGGATCAGGTGCTCGCTCTCGGCATCCAGCGCGCTGGTAGCCTCATCGAGCAGCAGGATAGGCGCATCGGCGAGCAAGGCACGGGCAATCGCCAGGCGCTGACGCTGGCCCCCGGAAAGCCCGAGCCCGGCCTCCCCCAGATGAGTCTGGTAACCCTGCGGCAGGCGCTGAATGAACTCATGCGCATGCGCTGCCCGCGCGGCCGCCTCCACCTCGGCCTGGCTGGCATCCAGGCGACCATAGCGAATGTTGTCGTCGACCGAACCGAAGAACAGCGCCGGATTCTGCGAAACCAGTGCAAAACTGGCGCGCAGCTCGCGTGGGTCGAGCTGATTGATCGGCACACCGTCGATAAGGATGCGCCCGCCCTGCGGATCGAAGAAACGCAGCAGCAGATCGAACAGCGTCGATTTGCCAGCCCCGGACGGCCCCACCAGTGCCAGCGTCTCACCCGCCGCCACCTGCAGGTCAACGCCATCGATGGCGTAGCTGTCCGAACGCGACGGATAGGCGAAACGTACGCTCTGCAGCTCGATGCGCCCCTGTACCGGCTGCGGCAGATGCTGCGGCTGCTCCGGCGCCACGATGGCGTTAGTGGCTCGCAGTAGCTCGCCGATACGCTCGGCGGCGCCTGCAGCGCGCTGCAATTCACCGATCACCTCGCTCAGCGTGCCGAAGGACGAGCCAACGATCAGGCTGTAGAACACGAAAGCTGCCAACTCACCGCCAGAGATGCGCCCGGCGATCACGTCCATGCCGCCGACCCAGAGCATCACCCCGACGGCGCCGAGCACCAGCACGATGACCACGGTGATCAGCCAGGAACGCTGGGCGATGCGCTTGCGCGCCACATCGAAAGCCGCTTCGGCAGACTCGCCAAAACGGCGCTTGTCCTCGCCCTGGTGGTTGTAGGCCTGCACCGTCTTGATCTGTCCCAGCACCTCGCCAACATAGCTACCGACATCGGCCACGCGGTCCTGACTCTGCCGCGACAGTGCGCGCACACGGCGGCCGAACAGCAGGATAGGCGCCACCACCAAGGGTAGAGCCAACAGAACGATACCGCTGAGCTTGGGATTGGTGACCACCAGCAGCACGCTGCCACCGATCAACATGATCAGGTTGCGCAGTGCCATCGACAGTGACGAGCCGATCACCGATTGCAGCAAGGTGGTATCGGCGGTCAGCCGCGACTGGATTTCCGAGCTGCGATTGCTCTCGTAGAAGCCAGGATGCAACTCGATCAGGTGATCGAACACACGCCGACGGATATCCGCGACCACCCGCTCGCCGATCCACGACACCAGGTAGAAACGCGTGTAGGTGCCGAAGGCCAGCGCCAATACCAGCACGAAGAACAGCAGCAGGGACTGCCGCAGCGCGGCCGGCGACTGCGTGGCCAGCCCCTGATCCACCAGCAGCTTGATGCCCTGCCCCATGGACAAGGTGATCGCCGCCGTGAACATCAGTGCCAGCAGCGCACCCAGCACTCGGCCGCGATAAGGCGCGATAAAGCGCCAGGCCAGGCGTATGGCGCCACGCTGGCGAGAAGAAAGCATCGATGTCATGACGGGTCTCAGGAGTCAGCAGCCGAGGGCGCTTCGGCCAACCAGGCCACTGCGCACAAGGCCAGCGCAGCCAGGTTGGTCGAAAGCGGATTGAACGCCTGAATCAACAGATGGGGGCTCAGCAGCACAACATCAAGCAGCAACACCAACAACACCGCGCCAGCGACCAGCAAGGGCCAACGCTGGCGCTGCACCGTCAGCAGCAGGACGCCCAGAAGTATCTCGGCAATACCGCCGACTGCCGCGATCAGCTGCGGCGCGAACAGCGGATGATCTGGCAGACCATGGACTGCGATCATCGACACCTCGTCAGGGCTGAGCCAGAGAATCTTCGGCGCCAGGCCATGCCAGATGAAAACCACTGCCAGAGCCAATCGAGCGAGCCAGGCGATCTGCGCCAGGCGCCGGTCAGTCATGCAGGAAGCGCTCAGCGTGATCGGCAGTGGGCAGCAGACAGACCTGGTAGCGCCCGAACAGGCGATAGCGATTCAGCGCGATGCGGTCATAACACCAGTCACGCAGTGGGCGCGGAATCAGGCGCAGCCAGGCAAGAACACGCCAGGGCTGGGGCAGGCGGGCGAGAATGCGCAACAACGCGGTGGAGCGTACATGCAAGCCTGTCTCATCGATCAGCGCCATGGTGTCGAAACGGTCAGTCGGCAGCCCATACCAGGCCAGCAACGCCTGGCCTTGCGCCGACTGCACCGAAGCCAGGCGAAACTGGCGTTGGCGGTCATGCCGAATGAGGAATCTCGCCCAGCCATTGCACAGCTTGCAGACGCCATCGAACAGGACGACACGCTCGCCTGCAGCAAGACCGGGCGGCAGCGACTGCTGCGTCATTGGCCAGCGCTCGCCTGTTGCGCTAGAGGGCGGTAATGGCCGGTGATGCGGTAGGCGAACAGAATGTCTTCTTCCTGCGTGCCACGACCGATGTTGTGCAGCACCAGCGGCGTAGCCGTTGGCGCCTGACGATCACTGATGATGCCGATATGAGTGAGACCACGGCCCAGATCCCAGGTGACGATATCGCCGGCCCGGTATGCCGCAGCATCCTGTTTGACCGGCAGCGACCAGCCCTGGCGCTTGAACCAGGTCATCAGGTTGGGCACGCGGCGGTGGTCGATATTGCTGTCCGGGCGGCTCAGTCCCCAGTTCTTCGGATAGCTGGCAAAGCTGACGCGCATGTCGCGATGCACCGCCTCCTGCAGATCCAGCCCCTGCTGACGAAGTGCGCGGATCACCACGTCGGTGCAGACCCCAGTGGCCATGGGCACGTCGCCGCCCGGATAGCTCAAGCGGCGATAGGCCGGGTCATAGCTCAGGGTCACGCCGACCTGCTTGCGAGCATCGAGCACCAGCCTGTCGGCCTCGATAGCCTGCACGGCAAAAGCCAGCAACCCGAGCAGCAGCGCGATCACTATGCGCATATCGATCTCCTATCGACTCAGGGGGTACAGCAGTTCTTCCTTATAACCGGCCCAGACCCGCACCGCATCAGGGAAGGTGTCGTCCAGATTCACGTCGCCGCTATCGACCAGCAGCGGCCGACCTTCCAGCGTCGCCAGCTTGCGTTTGGTCGCCACCACGCGCAGACGCTCCAACCCCACGGAGCGCAGCACGCGCGGGCTGATCTGCTGGTTGCCGCGACCAATGATATGGCCCTGACCGCCAATGGCGGTCACCAGCAGATAAGTCGGGTGCCCTTCGACCAGGGCGAACAGCTCGGTTTCATTGACGTCGCGGGCGATGACCCGGCCATCCTCGATCACATCGACGCCGAGCAAGGTGGTTTCCAGAGCAAGATTCTGCGCCAGACCGTGCAAGGTCGAGCCGGGACCGAACACGTAGCGCGCACCCGGCTCCCACTCGCTCTCGAGCCAGGCGGCCAGATCAGCCAACACCAGCTCTTCGGACTCCACACCACCCTGCTTCACCGCCTGCACGTAGCCGCCCTCCTGCGGCACACACAGCTCGCCGTACCAGCGCGCGGTGACGCGGCCTTCGCGCAGGGCGCTCTCGTCGATGTCACGCACCTCGCCGCTGGCCAGTCGTACCAGGCCGCCCTCCACCAGGCGCGCAGTCAGCTCGCCCGCTGCACGCGGGCTGATGGCGTAGACGCCGGACTGGATCTTCACACCGGCCGGAATACCCAGCACCGGCTGGCCGTCCCTGACGGCGGCACAGACATCACGCGCAGTACCATCACCGCCAGCGAAGAGAATCAGCGCTACACCGGCGTCCTGCAGCTGCTGCACTGCGTGACGAGTGTCTTCGGCAGTGGTCGGCTGCGCACCGACCTGCCCCAGCAGGCGATGCTCAAAGCCCATCTGCGCCAAAAGATCGCCACCCATTGCGCCCGGATAGCTGACGAACTCGATGCGCTCGCGCAGGGTCAACAACTGTTCAAGCGCGGTGCGCGTACGTTGCGCCGCCTTTGGCTCGACACCCAGAGCCAGCGCCTGCTCGGCCATGCCGTCACTGCCCTTGAATCCTGCAGGGCCACCCAGCCCGGCCAGTGGATTGATGATCAGACCGATATGAAAACGCGACATGAATTCCTCGTTCCACACAGACTGGCACGCAGCCTGCAATACGACTTTCGCAATGTGTTTTGTGACATAGTTCCGACGTCTTGGAATCTGCTTAAAGTATCGCGAGCTAGAGCCAGGCAAGGCGAAATCGGGCGAAGAAGCGGAGTTTACGAGTAGTAAATGAGCTTTCTGAGCCCGATTTCAACGCAGCATGGCCGACGCGCAGCAGACTTTGAGCAGGTTCCTAGTTGTCACCGCGCCTTCATCTGGATGTCCTAGAGTGGCGCGCATCACTGATGAGGAGACAGGCCATGAGCTTGCAAGATAACCCAGCCCAGTACCCCACCACAGCCAAGCAACAACAGGAGCCGGTGGGCGGTTTTATCATTGATGGTCAGGGCCGCGAAGTGCCCATTACCGAAGAGATGATCAAACAGGCCTGCGATGCCCTGGAAGAAGACCGTCAGCCCACCGGCCAGCAGGCTTGAATCTCCTGCGCCAGACACGCAATGTGCCTGGCGTACCGACCTCAATCGTGCGGCACCAGCTTCAACGACAGTGAGTTGATGCAGTAGCGCAACCCGGTCGGACGAGGCCCATCGGGGAATACGTGCCCCAGGTGCGCGTCGCATTTGGCACACTTGACCTCGATCCGATGCATACCGTGGCTGTAGTCGTCGAGGCTGGCGATCACCTCGTCGTTGATCGGCTGAAAGTAGCTTGGCCAACCGCTTCCAGAGTCGTATTTGGCATCTGAGTCGAAGAGCGCCTCGCCACAGCAGGCGCAGTGGTAAATGCCAGGGGTCTTGCTGTCGTGATATGCGCCGGTGAACGGTCGTTCCGTGCCGCCCAGACGGCAGACATGAAATTGCTCGTCAGTCAGTTCTTCGCGCCAGCTATCCAGGGGTTTATCGACTTTGTCCACGAACGGGGTTCCTCCTCGGTAATTGGGCAATACGCGGCGTTACAGCTAGCACCAGCATTTGACAGCTTCGACGGTGAGGTTTCTGCGACTGCAGCGCCACTGTGCGCCGCGTGGCAGGCCAGAAAAAAGCAGGACTGGTACCTTTGCCGCGATCAGGTCGCCACGTATGATTCGACCCCAGTCTGTCACCCACGTTACAGGCTGCCAAGATTCCTCCGGTGGGAGAATTTTGCAGCGTACTTCAGTGGGTTCTCCATAGCTCGGGATTCCTTACATGCAGGTCAGCAAATCGAACAAGCTCGCCAACGTCTGCTACGACATCCGCGGGCCGGTGCTCAAGCACGCCAAGCGTCTGGAAGAGGAAGGCCATCGCATCCTCAAGCTGAACATCGGCAATCCGGCGCCGTTCGGTTTCGAGGCCCCGGAAGAAATTCTTCAGGACGTCATCCGCAACCTGCCCACCGCCCAGGGCTACAGCGACTCCAAGGGGCTGTTCAGCGCGCGCAAGGCGGTAATGCAGTACTACCAGCAGAAGCAGGTCGAAGGCGTCACCATCGAGGACATCTACCTCGGCAACGGCGTGTCCGAGCTGATCGTCATGGCCATGCAGGCGCTGCTCAACAACGGTGACGAGGTGTTGATTCCGGCGCCTGACTATCCGCTATGGACCGCTGCAGTGGCTCTGTCTGGCGGTAAGCCGGTGCATTACCTATGCGACGAGCAGGCCGGCTGGTTCCCCGACATCGCCGACATGCGCACCAAGATCACACCGAACACCAAGGCGCTGGTGTTGATCAACCCGAACAACCCGACCGGCGCGGTGTACTCCAAGGAAGTGCTGCAGGACATCGTTGAACTGGCGCGTCAGCACAACCTGGTGATCTTCTCCGACGAGATCTACGACAAGATCCTCTACGACGAGGCCGTGCACATCAGCACCGCCTCGCTGGCACCGGATGTGCTCTGCCTGACCTTCAACGGCCTGTCCAAGAGCTACCGCGTAGCGGGCTTCCGCTCCGGCTGGGTAGCCATCTCCGGGCCCAAGCACAGGGCACAGAGCTATATCGAAGGCCTGGATATCCTGGCCAACATGCGCCTGTGCGCCAACGTGCCGAGCCAGCACGCGATCCAGACCGCGCTCGGCGGCTACCAGAGCATCAATGACCTGGTACTGCCCAACGGCCGCCTGCTGGAGCAGCGCAACCGTGCCTGGGAGCTGCTCAACGACATTCCTGGCGTCAGCTGCGTCAAACCCATGGGCGCGCTCTACGCTTTTCCCAGGATCGACCCGAAAGTCTGCCCGATCCATAACGATGAGAAGTTCGTCCTCGACCTGCTGCTGTCAGAAAAACTGCTGATCGTCCAGGGCACCGCCTTCAACTGGCCGTGGCCGGATCATTTCCGTGTGGTCACCCTGCCCCGCGTCGACGACCTGGAGCAGGCCATCGGTCGTATCGGCAACTTCCTCAAGGGTTACAGCCAGTAAGCCGACATGGACCTGCAGATCGACGATTTCTACAAGGACGCCGCCAGCGGCCTGCTCATGCTCTATCAAGCCTTCCCGCGCAAGATGGCGCTGTACGTGGAAGACCTGATCGGGCGCGAGGAACCGGACGAGTTCGGCCTGCCCAGCAAGCGTCACCAGGCTTGCCTCGGCGCGCTGCTGTGGCTGGCCGAGGAAGGCTATCTGCGTTTCGAGTCGACCATCGCTTACGACGCGCTGGATCAGGCGGTGCTCAGCGAGAAAGGTTTTCTGCGCCTGTCACGCGCCATTCCTCATGCCTTGCGCGAGGGTGAAGTGCTGCCGCCAAGCGTGCGCCGCGTGCACGCCACACTGGCATTTCAGCTGCGCGAGGCCCTGGCCCAGCAGCACGGCGAGCGCACCGCCCGCCTCACTCGCCTGCTGTTCGAGAGCGCGCTACAGGGTCAAGAGACATAGTTTGAAATAGTCGCTGGTTGAAAGCCCCAGGGGGGCGCCCTTATATAGCCGGCATTACTCGTACGTCTTTCCCCGTGAGGAGTCCGTTCACACCATGATGCGCATTATGTTGTTCCTGGCCACCAACCTGGCGGTTCTGGTTATCGCCAGCATCACCCTCAAACTGCTGGGGGTCGACCGCTTCACCGGCCAGAACCACGGCAGCCTGCTGATTTTCTGCGCCGTGTTCGGTTTCGCCGGCTCGCTGGTGTCGCTGTTCATCTCCAAGTGGATGGCGAAGATGAGCACTGGCACGCAGATCATCACCCAGCCGCGCACCCGTCACGAACAGTGGCTGTTGCAGACTGTCGAGGAACTGTCGCGCGAAGCCGGGATCAAGATGCCTGAAGTAGGCATCTTCCCTGCCTACGAGTCCAACGCCTTCGCCACAGGCTGGAACAAGAACGACGCACTGGTCGCCGTCAGCCAGGGCCTGCTCGAACGTTTCTCGCCGGATGAAGTACGTGCGGTGCTGGCCCACGAGATCGGCCACGTCGCCAATGGCGACATGGTCACCCTGGCGCTCATCCAGGGCGTGGTGAACACCTTCGTGATGTTCTTCGCACGTATCTTCGGTAACTTCGTCGACAAGGCGATCCTGAAGAACGAAGACGGCCACGGCATTGGCTACTTCGTCGCGACCATCTTTGCCGAGCTGGTGCTGGGCATCCTGGCCAGCATCATCGTCATGTGGTTCTCGCGTAAACGCGAGTACAAGGCCGACGAAGCCGGTGCTCGCCTGGCCGGTACCGGCGCGATGATCGCCGCACTGCAGCGCCTGCGTGCCGAACAGGGCGTACCGGTGCAGATGCCGGACAGCCTGACCGCTTTCGGTATCAATGGTGGCCTGAAGAATGGCCTGGCTGGCCTGCTGATGAGCCACCCGCCACTGGAAGATCGCATCGAGGCGCTGCGCCGCCGCGGCTGATCCATCTGTCACAGACAAAAAAGGCGACCTTCGGGTCGCCTTTTGCATTGGCCTGTCGTATCAGCGGCGTGCCAGGTGAAACACCACCTCCTCCACCGCCTCGAGCTGATTCTCGATAAAGCGCGGGTTGCCACTCAGCACGTCCTTGCGCTCCACCTCACGCGGCACCCAGCCTGCACTGAAGTGTTGAACGACTTCGGCGTCATCGACCGAGAAGGGAGGACCATCCATACGCTGCTGGTCGTACACCAGGGTCACCAGCAAGCCCTGGCAGGCTTGCGGCAAAATTGCCTGCAGATGAGCGACATAGCGCTGGCGCATTTGTGGCGGCAAGGCGATCAGCGCAGCGCGATCATAGAACGCCTGGCACTTGGCAACGTCCTCACGACTCAGGGCGAAAAAGTCGCCGCATAGAATCCGCAGCTTGCCCGCCTGGTAAATCTTGAACGCGCCGTGCTGAGCGATCTGCGGCTGCACATCACGCTCGGCGAAGAAATCCTGCACCGCGCGCTCGGCCAACTCCACACCAATCACGGCATGCCCTTGCTCCGCCAGCCAGGCCAGGTCGAGGCTCTTGCCACACAGCGGCACCAGTACCGCCGCATCCTCAGAGAGCCCGAGTCGAGCCCAGTGCCGGCGCAGATAGCCGTTGACCTTCTCCTGATGAAAGCCAATTTGGCTACGTGCCCAACGCTCCTGCCAGAACGCCTCTTGCATGAATGAAACCTCCACAAAATCGATAGGAATACTCAACTATTTATGCTGGAAATCGATAGGTCCAGCAACGAAGATGACGACATCCTACTTCAGGAGCTGATCGCCATGCTGCCCTCACTGTTCATATCCCATGGTTCGCCCATGCTGGCCCTGGATCCAGGTGCCAGCGGCCCTGCCCTGGCCAGACTGGCCGCCGAGCTGCCCAGGCCCAAAGCCATCGTGGTGGTGTCGGCCCACTGGGAAAGCCAGCGCCTGCTGCTGACGGCGGGCGAGCATCCCAAAACCTGGCACGACTTCGGCGGTTTCCCGGCTGCACTGTATACCGTGCAGTATCCGGCACCCGGCGCACCAGAGCTGGCCGCGAAGATCGCCGGGCAATTGAACGAGGCCGGCCTGCCGGCTGAGCTCGATGCTCAGCGCCCCTTCGATCATGGCGCCTGGGTTCCGCTGTCGCTGATGTATCCGCAAGCCGATATTCCCGTGCTGCAACTGTCGCTACCAAGCCGCATGGGCCCCGAGCTGCAGACCCGCATCGGCCGCGCGCTGGCCGATCTGCGCGAGCAAGGCGTATTGCTGATCGGCTCTGGCAGCATCACCCACAATCTCGGCGAACTCGACTGGCGCGCCGGACCGGACGTCATCACGCCCTGGGCCAAGGCCTTTCGCGACTGGGTGGTGGAAAAGCTCGAAGCGAACGACGAAGAGGCCTTGCACCATTACCGTCACCTGGCACCGAGTGCCGTACGCAATCACCCCAGCGACGAACACCTGCTACCGCTGTTCTTCGCCCGCGGTGCTGGCGGCGCCTTCAAGGTTGAGCACAGTGGTTTCACCTACGGTGCACTGGGGATGGATATCTATCGCTTCGGCTAGCCGCTGTTTTTCACGCTGTCCCAGGCGATCTGCGCCAGCAGTTCGCGGCACTCGCCCAGATTGCTCTGGGTGCGGCCAGCCAGCCAGTTGCGCGCCAGATCATGCGCTGGGCCAATCACCACCGAGGCGAAACAGTCGTCCGGCAGCGCCTTGAACAGCCCCTGCAGACGGTACTCGGTGAGCGCCGTGAGAATCTTCGCGAAATGCTGACGATTGGCGTCGCGCAGAGCACCGCCCATCTCCCCCGCTTCGACCCGACTGCGGCTGTGCAGGATAAAACGCGCCCAGTCCGGATTGGCCACCACCCAGTCGATATAGCTGGTCACCAGCAACTTGACGCAGGCCTCAGCGCTGGCTGCGCTGGCAAATCCGCGCTGCAGCATGTCGGCGTATTGCGCGGTGCCGGCCAGATAGAGCGCGGCGATGATCCGCTCCTTGTTGCCGAAGTGATGATACAGGCTGCCGATACTCGCCCCCGAGCGGTCACGGATCATCTCAATGGTGGTGACATCGACGCCGTGCTCGGTGAAGCAGGCCAACGCTGCCTGCAGGATCTCGTCTTTACGCGATGGACGGGCCATGCCGCTTCCTATGACTAGAATATTTTTCTAGAATAACTTTCTAATGCTCGTATACTGCCTCGGCGCGCGCTCATCTTCAATCGCCAATACGCAGGAGAGAGTCATGAGTCAGATGTTGCAGATGTTCCAGCAGGCCGGCGCTGCCCAGTTCAGCGCGATGATCGGCCAGGTCGCCCCTTACTTCGCCACTATCGCTCCGCAGATGGTCGAGCTGCGTCCCGGCTATGCCGAGGTCAGCTTCGCCAAACGCCGCGAAGTGCTGAACCATATCGGGACAGTGCACGCCATTGCCCTGTGCAATGCGGCCGAGCTTGCCGCCGGCAGCATGACAGACGCCTCCATTCCTGACGGTTGCCGCTGGATTCCCAAAGGGATGACGGTGGAATACCTGGCCAAGGCAGACGGCGACATCCGCACGGTGGCCGATGGCAGCGCGGTGGATTGGGATCAGACCGGCGACATCAAGGTGCCGGTGATGGCCTACGTCGGCGACAAGCCGGTGTTCCGCGCCGAGATCACCATGTACGTCAGCCAGGCCTGAAAATGCAGAGGCCCGTCATCAACGGGCCTCTGACTCACTCAGTCGAGTCGCACCAGGATACGGCCAACCATACCGCCGGAGAGTATCCGCTCGATGGCCGTAGGCAACTGGGCCAGGCCTATTTCCTCGCATAGCGGCGAAAGATCGAGCTTCCACTGCAGCGACAGCTTGTCCCACATGGAAGCCTTGACCACCAGTGGCAGCTCCACCGAATCCACGCCCAGCAGGTTGACACCGCGCAGGATGAACGGCAGGACGCTGGCCTGGAAACCGACACCAGCGGTCAGCCCACAGCAAGCCACACTGCCGCTGTGGCGTAACGATTTGACCACATTGAACAGGATGTCGCCACCCACTGTGTCCACCGCTCCCGCCCAGCGTTCCTTGAGCATCGGACGCTCACTCCCTTGCTGCAGCTCTTCGCGGCTGACGATCTCGTCAGCACCCAGGCCACGCAGGAAATCGCCCTGCTCGGCCTTGCCGGTCGCGGCAGCGACGCGATAGCCCAGCTGCTTGAGCAGCACCACGGCGATGCTGCCAACGCCGCCCGTGGCGCCGGTGACCAATACGGTGCCGGACTCGGGAGTGACACCGGCCTGCTCCAGCTTGTCCACGCACAGCGCGGCGGTCAGGCCGGCGGTACCGAGAATCATCGCCTCGCGCAGCGGCAAGCCTTGTGGGCGCTTGATCGCCCAGGCGGCAGGCACGCGAATGTACTGGCCAAAACCACCAGCAGTGTTCATGCCCAGGTCGTAGCCCGTGACGATCACCTCGTCGCCCACGGCGAACTCGGCAACGCTGGAAGCTTCGACCACCCCCGCCGCGTCGATGCCGGGCGTATGCGGGTAGGTCTTGGTCACGCCACGGTTGCCGCTGGCGGAGAGGGCATCCTTGTAGTTGAGCGAGGAATAGCGTACGCGGATCAGCAGTTCGCCCTGCGGCAGTTGCTCGACGTTACGCTGGACCACTTCACGCTGGAAACCGCCATCGGCGCCTTCGCTGACCAGCAAGGCCTTGAACTCGGTCATCATCCTCTCCTCTTGTCGTGGCTCGCGGCTGCGCGGCACAAGTCGCTCGTGCAGCCCATCATGAACGAAGCGTTACCAGAAGCGTTGCTGATTGAGTCTGCTCAACCAGGTCAGGACGAAGCGATCTGCCGCCATGCTGGCAGCCAGCCCGACGCGCTCCTGCAGACTCTTCTTATGAGCGAAATGCAGATGGAACAGTTCAGCCTCGACGGCGCGCTCGGCCAGGTACTGGTCGCTGGTCTTGAGTTCGTCAACCAACAGGCGCTCCTGCGCCGCCATGCCCAGCCAGATCTCACCGGTGGCAATGGCATCGATGTCCAACTGTGGGCGGTAACGGGCAACGAAGCCCTTGAACAGTTCGTGGGTGGTCTCCAGGTCTTCCTGGAATTTTTCCCGGCCCTTTTCGGTGTTCTCGCCGAATACGGTCAGCGTGCGCTTGTACTCACCAGCCGTCAGCACTTCAAAATCGATTTCGTGCTTTTTCAGCAGGCGATGCACGTTGGGCAACTGCGCCACCACCCCGATGGAGCCAAGGATGGCGAACGGCGCGCTGAGAATCTTCTGGCCGATGCAGGCCATCATGTAACCGCCGCTGGCCGCCACCTTGTCCACGCACACGGTCAGCGGGATGCCGGCATCGCGGATGCGCACCAGCTGCGACGACGCCAGACCATAGCTATGCACCATACCGCCGCCGCTTTCCAGACGCAGCACCACTTCGTCCTCGGCCTTGGCCATAGACAACAGCGCCGTCACTTCGTGGCGCAGGTTGTCGGTGGCTGACGCCTTGATATCGCCATCGAAGTCCAGCACGAACACCCGCGGCTTGCTGGGCGGCGCCTTCTTCTCCTGCTTGGCAGCCTTGGCCTGCGCCTTGCGCGTGGCCTTGAACTGATCCTTGGACAGCACGCTGTGCTCTAGGCGCTCACGCAGATCCTTGTAGAAATCATTGAGCTTCTGAACCTGCAACTGACCACTGCCGCGTCGCCCTTTGCCGCGCGTGGCAGCGATCGCTACCAGCACCACGACGATGGCGACCACCAGGGTCAGGGTTTTCGCCAGAAAGCTGGCGTACTCGCTAAGAAACTCCACGGATCCCCCTTGGACAATGCAGCGGCGCCTGAGCGCACAAAGGCTCAAGCATACGGCGCAGCGCCTCGCCGGCCAAGCGCGGCAGCACTGCGCAATGGACATAAAAGCAATTCAAACAAGCGTATGTTTTTTCGTTGACAGCCCCCGAGCTTCCTCATACCCTCGCCAAACATTCAACGTGCCGAGACCAATACGGACGTGGGCAGCATCTATCTGATTCGACATGGCCAGGCTTCATTCGGTGCAGACAACTACGATGTCCTGTCTCCCGTCGGCGTGCGCCAGGCCGAAGTGCTGGGCAAGCACTTGGAGCAACTCGGCATCAGTCTCGATCGTTGCGTCAGTGGCAGCCTGCGCCGCCAACAGCACACCGCCAACGCAGCCCTGCAGCACATGAGCAACGCCCCGGCGCTGGACATCGACGAAGCCTTCAACGAATTCGATGCCGACGCGGTAATTCGCACGCTGCTGCCGGATCTGCTGCCGGAAGAGCCCGAAGCCCTGCATATCCTGCGTAACGGTGCGCAGAACCGTACCGAATTCCAGCGCCTTTTCGCCAAACTGATCCAGCGCTGGATTTCCGGCGAACATGACAAACCAGGCCTGCAGAGCTGGCAGGCTTATGTCGAACAGGTCGAAGGTGGCCTGCGGCGCATTCTCGAGCAGGCAGGCAGCAAACAGAATATCGCCGTGTTCACCTCCGGCGGCACCATCACCGCCCTGCTCCGCTTGATTACCGGCGTCCCGGCGGCAAAGGCATTCGAACTGAACTGGCAAATCGTCAATACCTCGCTCAGCCTGCTGAAATTCCGCGGCAGCGAGGTGAGTCTGGCTTCCTTCAACAGCCATGTGCATTTACAGCTGCTGAAGGCGCCGGAGCTCATCACCTACCGATGAGCTCCAGCCCACTGCGGCCGTGAGGCTGCGCGAAAAAACCGAAAAAGGATAAGACCATGAGTGTTGCTGACATCGCCCAAACCATGCAGTCCAAGTTCAACGCCAGCGCCGCTGCAGGCCTGGATCTGGTATTCCAGTTCAACATCGAAGATGGCGAAAACTACGCGCTGATCGTCAAGGATGGCACCTGTGCCCTCGAGCAAGGCGACAATCCGAACGCCAACGTGACCCTGATCATGGACAGCGAAACCCTCAAGGGCATCGTCAGCGGCGAAACCGACGGCATGCAGGCCTTCATGGCTGGCAAGCTGCGCGCCGAAGGCGACATGATGCTGGCGATGAAGCTGGGCGAACTGTTCCCGGTCTGATCGGCGAGCTGAGCGCAAAACACGAAAACCGGAGTCCTGGCACTCCGGTTTTTTTTGCCCGTGATTTGCGGCCAAGATGACAAACCGAAATGACTGATCAGGCAGTTTGATCGAGGTGCAACACGCCCGCCTATAACGGCGCGTATTGCTTGTGACAGCCTGAGTGCAGCATTAGATTAACCAATTATCTAGGGCACCCATCATAAGCAGAAGGGATAAGCATGGCGCTCACCGACCAATCCACCCGTATCCGCACCGGCGAAGAACTCGACGCTGACGTCATCGACGCTTATCTGAAAGCCAATATTCCAGGCCTGAGCGGCGTAGCCAAGATCAGCCAGTTCCCCGGCGGTGCTTCAAACCTGACCTACCTGATCGAGTACCCGCAGCAGGAATTCGTCCTGCGCCGCCCGCCCTTTGGCCACAAGGCCAAGTCAGCCCATGACATGGGCCGCGAGTACCGCATTCTCAATCAGCTCAACGCCGGCTTCCCCTACTGCCCCAAGGCTTACATGCACTGCACCGACGAGTCGGTGATCGGCGCCGAGTTCTACGTGATGGAGCGGGTCAAGGGCATCATCCTGCGCTCGGAGATGCCGGCCGAGCTGAACTTCAGCGCCGAACAGACCAGCGCGCTGTGCAAGAGCTTCATCGACAAACTGGTGGAGTTGCATAACGTCGATTACAGCGCCTGCGGCCTGGGTGACCTGGGCAAACCCGAGGGCTATGTCGGGCGTCAGATCAAGGGCTGGAGCGAGCGCTACGAGAAAGCCCTGACCCCGGACGCGCCGACCTGGGAGCCGGTCAAGGCCTGGTTGAATGACAAGATGCCGGCAGATCACCACAAGCCCGGCATCGTGCACAACGACTACCGCTTCGACAACGTGATCCTCGACCCGAACAACCCGATGCAGATCATCGGCGTGCTCGACTGGGAGATGACCACCATCGGCGACCCGCTGATGGACCTGGGCAACACCCTGGCCTATTGGATCGAAGCCGGTGACCCGGCTCCGGTGCAACTGATGCGTCGCCAGCCGAGCAACGCGCCAGGCATGCTTACCCGCCAGCAGTTCGTCGACTACTACGCCGAAAAAGCCGGCATCGAAATCAAGAGTTTCGACTTCTACTACACCTATGGCCTGTTCCGTCTGGCCGGCATCGTGCAGCAGATCTACTACCGCTTCTATCACGGCCAGACCCAGGACAAACGCTTCGCCCAGTTCATTCAGATGAACAAGCTGCTGGAGCAGATGAGCCTGCAAGTCATCGGCAAATCCACTCTCTAACCCCGGGGTAATTACAATGTCCAAGACCCAACTGTTCGACCTCGATGGCAAGATCGCCTTCGTTTCCGGCGCCAGTCGCGGCATCGGCGAGGCAATTGCCAAACTACTGGCCCAGCAAGGCGCCCACGTGATCGTCTCCAGCCGCAAGATCGAGGGCTGCCAGGCCGTGGCCGATGCCATCACTGCCGAGGGCGGCAAGGCCACCGCCATCGCCTGCCACATCGGCGAAATGGAGCAGATCACCCAGGTCTTCGCACAGATCAAGGAACAGTTCGGCCGTCTCGACATCCTGGTCAACAACGCAGCCACCAACCCGCAGTTCTGCAACGTACTGGATACCGACCTGGGCGCGTTCCAGAAAACCGTGGACGTGAACATTCGCGGCTACTACTTCATGTCCATCGAAGGCGGCAAATTGATGAAGGCAGGCGGTGGTGGCTCGATCATCAACGTCGCCTCCATCAATGGCGTCTCGCCGGGCGAATTCCAGGGCATCTACTCGGTGACCAAGGCCGCGGTGATCAGCATGACCAAGGTGTTCGCCAAGGAGTGCGCGCAGTTCGGCATTCGCTGCAACGCTCTGCTACCGGGCCTGACCGACACCAAGTTCGCCTCGGCACTGACCAAGAACGACGCGATCCTCAACATCGCCCTGCAGCGCATCCCGCTCAAGCGCGTGGCAGACCCGAGCGAGATGGCCGGCGCGGTGCTGTACCTGGCCAGCGAAGCGTCCAGCTACACCACCGGCGTGGCACTGAACGTGGACGGCGGCTTCCTCTCCTGAGGCCAGACGGCATAAACGACAAAGGCACCTCAGGGTGCCTTTGTCGTAAACAGGATAGGCCTAGCGCAGCGCAATTGTAGGGTGTGCTGGGCGGCGCTCCGCTTTAGCCCACCAATGAAGATCGCGGTGGGCTAAAGCCCACCCTACAGCACCGAGGTGAACGCCAACTTCGCTCCCCTCTCCCGCCCTTCACGCACCCTCCCCATCAAGCGGGAGAGGTTCATCAATTTTTGTAGGGTGGGCTAAAGCCCACCCTACATCCACCCGCCCGGCCGCTACCAATCCTTAAGCGCGGCTTCGGCGGCGGGGTTCATGGGTTCGGCCAGCAGGCCGGTCGGCGTCAGGCTGACGCTGTAAACAGCATCGGCGGCAATCGGCAGGTAGGTGACACGCAATGCCTGCGGGTCGAACAGCAGCAAATCGCGCTGATTCAGGCGCAACCAGCGCCACAGGTCCACACCGTAGGGGCTTTCAGCCAACTGCACGCGACCATGTTGCGCCAACGCCTGCTGCTCGATGGCCAGAAAACGCCCGGACAGACGCTCAAGGCGGTAACCCGGCTCAAGTCCTATCAGCTCGGCCAGGCCTTTCCAGCGAATCAGGCGACCGTCGAGTTGCCACATGTCGCCCTCGAGCGTGACCGTGCGCTCGCGCCCTCCTTCGAGCAACGTCACCTGATAACGCTGCGGACCATCGGCCTTGAAGCTCAGCGTTACCAGCGGCTTGCCCGGCTGCAGCGGCTCGTAGGCATACAGATCGTAAGCCACCAGACCGACCAGGCCGGCCAGGGCTAGAAATGCCAGACCACAGGTGCCACGCAACCAGCCTAGGAACCAGCCCGTATTGAGCAGAATGCGCAATGCCACCAGCAGCACCAATACGGCCAGCAGCGCCACGGCCCAGGCCAACCCGTCGTATTGCATCGATTGCGTTCCTTCTCTGACGAAATCCCGGCATTATGCGCAGCTCTCCCCACGACGAACAGCCGGCAGGCTGCGCACTCGCCCACAAGTCGACACTTTATATGCCATTCGCTCTCGAGCTCGCCATCGATCCCAGCACGCTGGCCATTCTCGCCCTGGTCGCTTTCATCGCCGGCTTCATAGACGCTATTGCCGGTGGCGGCGGCTTGCTGACCATCCCAGCCCTGCTTACCGCAGGTTTGCCGCCACATCTGGTGCTGGGCACCAACAAGTTGTGCGCCACCTTCGGCTCCGGCACTGCAGCTTTGACGTTCTATCGCCGCAAGCTGTTCGATCCGAAGCAATGGCGCAACGCTTTGCTGGCGACCCTGATCGGCGCCCTGCTCGGCGCCGTGATCGCACACTGGATGCCGGCCGCCTGGCTCAACCAGATGCTGCCCGTGATTGTCTTCGCCTGCGGTGTTTACCTGCTGTTCGGACGCATGCCAGAAGCACCCGCCGAACACGACCTGCCGATCGCGCGCGGCCGGCAATGGCCGCAAGGGCTTGGCCTGGGACTCTACGATGGAGTGGCGGGCCCTGGCACCGGCGCGTTCTGGACGGTCAGCAGCCTGCTCATGTACCCACTGGATCTGGTGCGTGCCAGCGGTGTGGCGCGCACCATGAACTTCGTCAGCAACGCGGCGGCGCTGGCCGTGTTCATCGCCTTCGGCCAGGTCGCCTGGGTGCTCGGTCTGACCATGGGCGCCGCGTTGATGGTCGGCGCCTTTCTCGGTGCACGCACAGCGATCAAGGGCGGTTCGAAGTTTATCCGCCCGGTATTCATTACGGTGGTATTGGCATTGACCGCACGCCTGGTCTGGCAGCACTGGTTTGGCTGATTCGGCGGGCCATCCGGGACCACGTAGGAGCGGCTTCAGCCTCGAAATGATCGGAGAGGTTCGCGCCTGAAGCGCTCCTGCATGAAGTGCTCTACGCCGGCAGCACAGGCTCGGGCAATCCCAACCGGCGCGCCACGTAAAGATCGATCAGATGGCGAGCGATGGAGCGCGACGCAGGCAGCGGTGGCAACTCATCGACACGGAACCAACGCGCATCCTCGATTTCGTCTTCCTGCATGACGATCTCGCCACCGGCGTACTCGGCGTGAAAGCCAAGCATCAGCGAATGCGGAAACGGCCAGCCCTGGCTACCGATGTACTGCAGGTTGCGCACCTCGACGCCGACTTCCTCACGCACTTCCCGCGCCACGCAATGCTCCACCGATTCGCCCGGCTCGACGAACCCGGCCAGGGTGCTGTAGACCCCAGTGACGAAACGCGGCGAACGCGCCAGGAGTATCTCGTCGCCCCGCGTGACCAGCACGATCATGCTCGGAGAAATGCGCGGATAGTGCTGCGATTCGCAGCTGTCGCAACGCATCGCCCGCTCACCAGGAAGCTGGCGCGTCGGCGCACCGCAACTGCCGCAATAACGATGTTCGGCGTACCAGGTGCCGATCTGCGCGGCATAGGCCAGCATGCGGAAGGTTTCTGCTTCCCCCTGCAGCATGAACTGACGCAGGCTCTGCCAACTGCAGCCCTCCAGCGTCGCCGAGAGCTTGAGTTGCAGCAGGTAAACGGCATCGTCACCGAAATGACCGATACCCTGCTCGCCGAGAATCGGCAGGTCCTGGCGCTTGACCCAATCACGCGGGAACAGCACGCCATTGCTGTCGGCGAGAAAGTGCTGCTGGTTGTAGAGCAGTGCCCAGCCGCCAGGCTGGGCTGGGTCGAGGAAGGTATTGCGCCAGACCATCAGGCCGCCACCGGCATGCCCAGTGCCTTGACGCTTTCTTCAGCCAGGTCGAGCACGCTGGGACGGGTTTCAGGACGCATCACTGCGCCCGCTTCCAGGTAGTATTCGAGGCTGCTCAAGGCATCAGCCAGGGTTTCCAGCATCTGCTCCGACGGCATTTGCGCGGACTCGAGCATACGCGCCTGGATATAGTCGGCACAGGCACCGACCAGCATCGCGGCTCGGCGTTGCTCGAGGAACCACAAGCCGCCCCGCACGGCCTGCAGGCTGAACGGCACGTTGGACAGGTGCATCTTGTCGCCAGCCGACTCCAGATACGCGGTGATCGCGCGCTTGGCCAGAGCCAGACCGGCCTGGGCCTCGTCGACCACGACGATACGGGCTTCATTGAGCTGATGAGTGGCGAAAGAGTCGGCCTCATTGCCCGGCTCGACGGGAGCCGGTCTGATATCGCGACCTTCGCCACGTTCCAGGCTGGCCACCATGCCTTCGACATAGAGCACGGCATCGGCCAGCTTGTGCAGTTGCTCCGCCTGTGGCGGCGCATCTTCGCTCCAGGCGGCAACCAGCGGCAGCTGCGCGCCGAGCGAGTTGCCGGCAGAGTTCAGACCGACCATGCCCAGGGTCTTGGCCAGCTTGCCCAGTAACGCATGCAGAGTGCCCAAGGTTTCGCCTTGCAAGGTGCCGCGCTCGAGCAGGTCAAGCATGTCCTTGACGCTGGCCAGTTCTTCGCGAATCGCCGTGGACAACGAACGCATCACCGCCTGACCCGGCCCGGCCAGGCGCCGGTATTCCTCTTCCAGCAAGTGATCGGTGAACGGCAGCGGCGCGAGACCGAATACGTCGCGCATGGCGCTGGTGTGCGGGCCATGGCTGTCAGCGAGCGCGACCAGATACAGCAACTCTTTGAGCAAGCTGCGCGGCGCTTCGTACTGAGGGTTACCAAGCATCAGCTTGAGTTCGCGATCCACCCGCGAGAACAACTGTTTGCGCGATTTGCGCGGCAGCAGCTGGCCATCGCACTGAGCCTCGATGGCCGCAGCACCAATCCAGCACATGCGCCCACGCGGCTCGTTGGCGAACAGGCTATCCAGGCGCGCCATGGCACGCACCATCAGCTTGAGGCTGGCCTGCGGATTCTGCTCACGGATGAAGCCCAGCAGCCCAACCTGATACATGTGACGCAGGCGCTTGCCTTCGCTCAGCTTGGCCGCGCCATCGAGTGGCTGGGTAGCCGTGTGTGGCCGCGCATGATCGAGGCGGACGCTGAAGAAGAAACTTTCCGGCAGCGGCTGCTGCGCGCCAGCCTGACGCAAATCGTTGATCGCCGGCAGCAGCAACTCGGGCATTTCCTGGCGATGGGCGTCGACGTTTTCCAGATAACGGCGCAGCACATGCAGGGCATTGCTCAGTGCCGAGAGCTGCGCATCGCGCTCCTCACCAGCACCGGCGGGAATATCAGTGGCCTGATCCAGCACTTCCTGGGCCAGCAACTCGGCGCCGGCCAGCTCGATCAGGTTGAGCGTGCCGCGAACCTGGTGCAGGCTTTCCACCGCCTGCTGCAACAGGCTGCCGTTGTGCCGCTCGGCGATGAAATGCTCCAGGCTCTGCTCGGCCTCTTCCATGGTGACGAACAGCTCGTCGCGCACCAGATTCAGGGATGTGGCTCCACTTACCATGCTCTAGGCCTCGCAGCGAACATCAGCGAATACGGCATCAGTCGGCGAACTCCGGCTTCTGCTTGGTCATATGCGCCGCCATGGCCAGGCGCAGGTCTTCCGACTGCAGCATGGCGGCATTCCAGGTAGCGATGTATTCAAGGCCATCATCGACCCGGTGATCGCGCATATAGCGAATCATTTCCTTGGTTCCACGCACGGCAATCGGCGACTTGGCGGCGATTTGTGCAGCGATTTCCATCACCCCGGCCAGCAGCGCCTCGTGATTTTCGTAGGTGCGATTGACCAGGCCGATGCGCGCAGCCTCGTTACCGTCGATGGTGCGTCCGGTGAAGGCCAGCTCGCGCATCATGCCGTCGCCGATGATGCGTGGCAGGCGCTGCAGGGTGCCGACGTCAGCGGCCATACCCATGTCGATTTCCTTGATCGAGAACTGCGCATCGACGCTGGAGTAACGCATGTCGCAGGCGCTGATCAAGTCGATGGCGCCGCCAATGCAGTAACCCTGAATGGCAGCCAGCACTGGCTTGCGGCAGTTGTCGACAGCGTTGAAGGAAGCTTGCAGCTCGAGAATCTTGCGACGCAGCGCCGAGGCATTGCGGCCAACGTCCTTGCCCAGTTGGGCACCGACCGAGGCCAGCAGCATCAGGTCGATACCCGAAGAGAAGTGTTTGCCGGCACCGGAGAGCACCACGACACGAACTGCATCGTTGTCATCAACCCACTGGAAGATCTCGATGATCTCGCGCCAGAAGTCGGCATTCATTGCGTTGACTTTGTCGGGACGGTTGATCTGCACATGGGCGATCTTGTCCGCCAGCTCGACGCGGAAGGCTTTGTAGTCGGACATGGCAGGCATCCTCAGCCGCGGCTCGGCAGCACAGTAACAATTTTGTGATTAATAACCGAGCAACTATAACAAGCGCGTCATAAAAGTCGATGCTTGCCACTGTGACGCAGGGCACGCCCCGGACGTTAACAACCGCTTTGAGTATCACGGATAAGGGCTTGATCTACCGAGAGTCTTGCCCTCGGCAGTCACCTCGTCAATTCACTCCACGAGACAGTCCACACAATAGTGCCCCGCTTCGGTCTGCAAGCCGTGCACATCGATATCGAAGCCGGGGAAGGCCTGGTCGAAGGTCCGCGCGAAGGTCAGGTAGTCGAGAATCGAACGAGTGGCGGCAGTGAAGCGCTCGCCCGGCATGATCAACGGAATACCCGGCGGGTAAGGTACCAGCATCACCGCAGCGATACGTCCCAGCAACTGGTCGATGGGCACCGCCTCGACCTCGCCGCGCACCAGACGGTCATAGGCATCGGCAGGTTTGATCGCCAGTTCGGGCAGCACCGTGTACATGCTTTTCAGCGCCTTGGCCGTGGCGTTTTCGCGGTAGCAGCCATGCAGCGCGTCGCACAGATCTCGCAGGCCCATACCCTGGTAGCGTCCACCGCCCGCGTGGGCGATGCAGGGCAACACGTCGATCAACGGCAGATTGGCGTCGTAGCTGCGCTTGAACTCCAGCAGTTCGGTCAGCAGCGTGCTCCACTTGCCCTTGGTGATGCCCATGGAGAACAGCACCAGGAAGGAGTACAGGCCGGTTTTTTCCACAACCAAGCCGCGCTCCCAGAGGAACTTGCTGACCACCGCTGCGGGAATCCCCTGCTGCTCCAGTTTACCGGCCGCATTGAGACCGGGCATCACCAACGTGACCTTGATCGGATCGAGCAGCACATAGTCATCGGCCACTTCACCGAAGCCATGCCAATCAGCGTCCGGCTGCAACACCCAGTCGGAAGTCGCCAAGCTGTCAGCACCATCGGCCTTACCCGGCTGCCAGATGCTGAACCACCAATCTTCGGCGCTCAGGTTGCGCCGTACATTGGCCAATGCCCGGCGGAAGCTCAGCGCCTCGTCGAAGGTTTCCTGGATCAGCGAACGACCGGCTGGGCCTTCCATCATCGCCGAAGCCACATCCAGCGAGGCGATGATGCCGTACTGTGGCGACGTGGAAATGTGCATCATGAAGGCTTCATTGAAACGATCACGATCCAGTTGCCGCTGCCCGCCGTCCTGCACGTGAATCATCGAGGCCTGGCTGAAGGCCGCCAGCAGCTTGTGCGTCGAATGGGTGGTGAACACCAGCGGCGAGCGCTCGTCGTACTGGGTGCCCATGCCATAGCGGCCAGCATAGAATTCGTGAAAGGCGGCGTAGGCGTACCAGGCCTCGTCGAAGTGCAGTACTTCGACCGAATCCCCCAGCGCCTGCTTGACCATTTCGGCGTTGTAGCAGAGCCCGTCGTAGGTGGAATTGGTCACCACCGCCAACTTGACCTTGGGCGCACGGCCACGCGCCAGCGGGCTGGCGTCGATCTTGGCCTGGATCGACTCTTTGCTGAACTCACTCAACGGAATCGGCCCGATGATTCCCAGCTCGTTGCGCTCCGGGCACAGGTAAAGCGGAATCGCGCCGGTCATGATGATCGAGTGCAGGATCGACTTGTGGCAGTTGCGGTCCACCAGCACCAGGTCGTCGCGACCGACCATCGAATGCCAGACGATCTTGTTCGCCGTCGAGGTGCCGTTGATCACGAAGAAGGTATGGTCGGCGCCGAAGTTGCGCGCTGCGCGCGCCTCGGCCTCGGCCAGTGGGCCGGTGTGATCGAGCAATGACCCTAGCTCCGGCACCGATACGGACAGGTCCGAACGCAGCGTGTTCTCACCGAAGAACTGGTGGAAGGCCTGACCCACCGGGCTTTTACGGTAGGCCACGCCACCGCCATGCCCCGGCGTGTGCCACGAATAGTTGGATTGCGCGGTGTGCTGCACCAACGCCTTGAAGAACGGCGGCAGAAGGCCGTCGAGGTAGTTGTGCGCCGCACGCGCCACCTGCCGCGCCAGGAAGGACACGGTGTCTTCATAGAGATAGAGGATGCCGCGCAGGTGGTTGAGATCGGCCATGGCCTCGGCCGGCGCATTCTCGATGGTGACCTGCTCGCCCAGGGCGAAGATCGGCAACTGTGGCGCACGCACTCGCGCCACGCGAATCAGCTCGACCATGTCCTGCAGCAGGCGACTGTTCTCCCCTGCTCCCTCTGCCGCCACCAGGATGCAGGCCAGACCATGGTGGGTGGAGGCGACAATACGCCCCTCGGCGGCGCTCGCCGTGGGCAGAATGCTGAAACCGTCCTGGGTGAGCTCCTGAGCGATGGCGCGCACGCGATCACCGGCCACGGTGTCGGCCTTGATGTCGCGGTGCACGATTAGGACGGGAAACTTGAGGTCTTTATACATTGTGACGTCCTGAAGGCTGGCAGGCTCGGCCTGCCCATCGCCTCAGGTTAGAGGCTCCCCCTGATCGGCGGAACCCCCCTGAGCATCACGCTATAAGAAAAGGTCGCAATTGCGCTGTTCGGTTATTCCGGCGCTTTTTCCAGCTGCGCCCACAGCGACGGACCGCCAGCGGATTTCTCGATCACGGCCAGGCGCGCCAGATGCTCCGCAAGCTCCTCTTCGCTGGCGCGAATGACACGCGTACGCGGACGAGAGGCGTCCAGACGGCGGATCGGCGTGGCCTGCTGGCGCCCGCTGCCATCGCCATCGGCGCCTTCACCGGCCAGGGACAGATTGGTCTGGCCGCCGGTCATCGCCAGGTAGACGTCGGCGAGAATCTCCGAGTCGAGCAAGGCGCCGTGCAGTTCGCGGTTGGAGTTGTCGACGCCGTAACGCTTGCACAGCGCATCCAGGCTGTTGCGCTGCCCCGGATGGCGCTCGCGCGCCATCATCAGGGTATCGAGTACCGAGCAGTAATCGCTGACGTCGGCACGCTCGCTCTGCCCCAGCAGGGCGAACTCGTTGTTGATGAAGCCAACGTCGAACGCCGCGTTGTGGATGATCAGCTGAGCGCCCTTGATGAACTCGTAGAATTCATCGGCGACCTCCTTGAAACGCGGCTTGTCGGCGACGTACTCGTTGGTAATGCCGTGAACCGCGATGGCACCTTCATCGATTTCACGATCGGGGTTGAGGTAGACGTGGAAATGACGCCCGGTCAGGCGGCGGCCCAGCAATTCGACACAACCGATCTCGATGATGCGGTGCCCGTCAGTGACCGGCATACCCGTGGTTTCGGTATCCAGCACTACGTAGCGCTTGACGGTGTTCTCGGTTGTCACGCCTTGCCTCTCTCATCTATTCGGGTTGCCGCACATTCAGCGCAGCATCTTAACTCAGGTGCCATGTCACCGCTCAGCGCGCCGCACGCACATCGTCGACACCGCGATTGGCCAACTGGTCGGCACGCTCGTTGCCGGGATGGCCAGTATGCCCACGCACCCACTGCCAGCTCACCTGATGACGATTCACTTCCTCATCCAGCTTCTGCCAGAGGTCGGCGTTCTTCACCGGCTCTTTCGAGGCGGTCTTCCAGCCGCGTTTCTTCCAGTTCGGTAGCCATTCCTGGATACCTTTCATCACATACTGCGAGTCGGTCACCAGCTTGACCGAGCACGGCCGGGTCAGCGCGATCAGGCCGGCAATCGCCGCCATCAGCTCCATGCGATTGTTGGTGGTATTGGGGTCGCCGCCCCAAAGCTCCTTCTCCACGCCTTTGTACACCAGCAGCGCGCCCCAACCTCCGGGGCCGGGATTGCCCTTGCAGGCACCGTCGGTGTAAATCACCACATCATGGGTTTCAGACATTCATAAACTCTGTACAGAATTGTTTGGCCGCAGCCTGGCATTCAGTTGTCGAGATCGCGCCGACTGACCTTGGCCACCGGCATTGGCAGCAACTTGCCCATCGGCTCCCGACGCGACTGCCGCAACGGACGCAGGCCAACCACCAGCTTGCGCGCCACCAACAGATAGAAACCGGCGCCCGGCAACTGCCAGGCATCGCCCCAGCTTTCCATTCGCCGCAGGCGCATTTGCCAGGCCAGCGAAGCGAGCGGCGGACGATAGCACCCGAACCGCCGTTTCTCCAACGCAAAGCCCAGCAAACTCAGCCAGTCACCGACACGGCTCGGAGCGATGCAACGTGCCTTGGCCAAGCCGTCCCGGGCAAACAACCGACGCACGCCCCAGGCGCTCCAGGGGTGAATACCCAGGACCAACAGATGCCCGCCAGGCCTGACGCTGCGAGCCGCCTCACGCAGCAGGCCGTGAGGCGACAGGCTGAAATCCAGACCATGCTGCAGCACCACCACATCGGCGGCGTGCTCACCCAAGGGCCAGGCTTGCTCCTCACAGACGATCTGCACGCCAGGCATCGGCGCGCCAAGACGCACGTTGTGCTGGATCTGCCCCGCTCTGGGCGGGCCTTCGGCGCCGGGGCCGTAGCTCACCAGATAGCCCCCGAAAAAGCGCGCCAGCTCTTCTTCCAGCAAGCGCCGCTCTTCTTCCAGCATCAGCTGGCCTAGCGGCCCGGCAAGCCAGTCGCGCGCCTCGCCGATGAGTTTTAGCCACTCAGGGTCGGCCTGGGCGAATGCCTGATCAGTCATCGCTGCCTCCACATGACAGGTTCTGCATGTCGTGTCTAAGATGCACCTTTATCACCTGCTTAGCGACCCGCAATGATCCAGATCGACGCGCTGCCCGCCTTCAATGACAACTATATCTGGCTGCTGCAGGACGCCAGCAGCAAACGCTGCGCCGTGGTCGACCCCGGTGATGCGGCCCCCGTCATGGCCTGGCTTCAGGCCCATCCTGACTGGACACTCAGCGACATCCTGATTACCCATCATCACTTCGATCATGTTGGCGGTGTCGAGCAACTGAAGACGGCTACCGGTGCCCGTGTCGCCGGCCCGGCGGCGGAAAAGATCCCGGCCCGTGACATCGACCTGAACGACAACGACGAGATCGAGGTGCTCGGCTTGCACTTCGAGGTCATGTCCGTACCCGGTCATACCCTCGGTCATATCGCCTACTACCACGCCGAACAGAACCTGCTGTTCTGTGGCGACACTCTGTTCGCGGGCGGCTGCGGGCGCCTGTTCGAAGGTACACCGCAACAGATGCACCAATCCCTGAGCCGCCTGGCGGCACTGCCCGCCAGCACGCTGGTGTACTGCACCCACGAATACACCCTGAGCAACCTGCGCTTCGCCCATGCCGTCGAGCCGCACAACCCGGACGTCAGTGCGCGCCTGGCCGAAGTCGCCCGCTGGCGCGATGAAGGCCGCATCAGCCTGCCGTCGAACATCGAACTGGAACTGGCCACCAATCCTTTCCTGCGTGTTGGCGAGCCTTCGATCATCGCTGCGGCCAAAGGACGCGACGACCGGCAGCCGAGCGAGCCAAGCGCCGTATTCGCTAGCCTGCGTGCCTGGAAAGACAGGTTTTAGTCACCGAGAAAAAGGTCGACAGGCCCGCAAAAGACCAGATCAAGACTGGCGAAAACTTGACCACCCCCGGCACGATTCCTAGAATCGCCCGATCTTTCCGCCGGGACATACACCTCACCCAATGCCTTTAACATCACGCAAGCCATTGAATATAAAGGCATTGGCGCGAAGCTCCCGAGCGCTCGCGGTGATGTGCAGCATGATCCTGGCCGGCTGTCAGAGCCTGCCCAGTGACACCCCGGATCACTCTACCGATACTTCTCGTGCCATTGGTCTGGAGCGTGAGGCCGAGTGGCTGAGTAGCAACGAAGTCAAACCTCGCGAATACACGGACATCTGGGAGCGCTTGCGCGACGGTTTCAAGCTGCAGGATGAAATCGGCATCAACCCGCGTATCGAACGCGTGCGTCTGTGGTACGCCAGCAACCCGAAACACGTCAATACCGTCAGCGAGCGCAGCGCGCCTTATATCCACTATATCGTCGAGCGCCTGGCCGAACGTGACATGCCGATGGAGCTGGCGCTGCTGCCGGTGATCGAAAGTGCTTACGACCCACAGGCCTACTCCTCGGCGCACGCGGTCGGTCTCTGGCAATTCATTCCTTCGACCGGCCGCTACTACAACCTGCGCCAGACCAACTGGTACGACGGCCGCCGCGACGTCACCGCCTCGACCGAAGCCGCGCTCAACTACCTGAGCCGTCTGCACGAAATGTTCAACGGCGACTGGTTGCTCGCCCTGGCGGCCTACAACGCTGGCGAAGGTCGCATCAGTCGTGCCATCGAGCGTAACGAAAAACTCGGCCTGCCCAGCGACTACTGGAACCTGCCGCTGCCCAAGGAAACCGAGGACTACGTGCCCAAGCTACTGGCGCTGTCACAGGTGATCCTGACGCCGGAAGCCTACAGCGTTACCCTTTCACCAATCGCCAACGAACCCTACTTCGAACAGATCGCAATCAAGCAGCACATGGATCTGGCCCGCGTCGCCAAACTGGCCGACCTCGATGAACAGGAGTTGTTGCAGCTCAACCCCGCCTACAAGCACGGCATTACCCTCGACGGCCCGCAACACCTGCTGGTACCGACCGAGAAAGCAGAGATGCTCAGCGCCAACCTGGCCTTGATGAAACCGCAGGAAATGGTCGACTGGCAGCGCTACACCGTCCGCTCCGGCGATAGCCTGCACGCCATTGCCAACCGTCATCACCTGACAGTGAGCATGCTCAAGGACGTCAACCGCCTGAGCAGCAACAACCTGAGAATCGGCCAGGTACTGACCATTCCTGGCAAACCTGGCGCGCAACCGAGCGAGCCACTGTATCAACAGCGCAACACCGCACAGAGCCCGGCCGGCCGAACCTATCAGGTGAAGAATGGCGACAGCCTGTGGCAGATCGCTCGCGCCAACCAGATCGCCGTGCATGACGTCAAGCGCTGGAACAAGCTGCAAGGCAATCAGCTGAAAGTCGGCCAGGTGCTCAACCTGGCTGCCGCTGACAGCGCACCACAGGTTGCCAGCACGACGCGCAACAGCTCCAGCTCACGGGACAAGGCCACTTACTACCGCGTCCAGCATGGCGACTCGCTGTACGTGATCGCCAAACGCTTCAAGATCGACCTCAAGCACCTGCAAGCCTGGAATCCGCGGAGCAGCAAGTTGCGTCCCGGGCAAATGCTGACCCTCTATCTGCCGTGATCAGCGCTTGCTGATCGCCTCCAGGCAACGCCCCGCCAGTTGAGTGAAACGCTGAAACGCCACGAACTGCTCATGTCGCAGCGCCCGCCCGGACAGCCTGCTGTCGGCATATAGCACGCCGATTTCCCGCGTACCCGCGATGATCGGTGCGATGAAAAACATGCCAGCGCCAAGATTGCGCCGAATCGGCTGGGTCACCAGTTCGGCCAGATTGTAGCTGGCGGGCACGCCCATCCAGATCGCCTCACGATGGCGCAACGCATAACTGAAGATATGCGGCTGCTCCGCCTGCTCGGCCGGCAACACGAAGTCTTCCAGCCATTGCTGAGCCTTTTCACCGATCACCCGTTTGGCGCGAAAGCGGCTTTGCCCGTCGGCCAGAACCGTGAGCATCACCCGCTCCAGACCAGCGCCTCGATGCAAGCCCTTGAGCAAGGTGTCGAGCACCAGCCCGACATCGGCCCTGGCATTGACCATCAGGCCGAGATCCTGCAATGCCTGCTGCATCACCAGCAGATCCGGCTGCAGCAAACGCGCACGACGCTCTTCCTGTTGCTGGCGAATCTGCTCGGGATCGGTATTGGGAATCAACCGGCACAACTTGCTGGCACCGAAGGTCGAGGCGACCTTGACCGCTTCATCAGCACTGGCAAGCACCTGCTGAAGGGTTTCCTCCGGAGTCAGTTCGATAAATGCCGCTACCTTTCCCAGCACGCCCTCCATTTCTGCACAATCCCAGCCATCCAGCGCCGCCTCGCTGATACGCACACCCAACTGTACGGCGTAGGCAGCCGGGTCATGCTGACTGGCGCCCGCCTGGGCGAGGATGGCGGTTTCGCCCAGGTTCCAGCTTTTCAGCAACGCCTGGGTAAGTTGACGAAAGCTGGCACCGAGCACCTCGCGCACCGCCTCATCGACATCGACACCGGGGCGCTCAAGGGCGTCGGCCAGCTCGTCAGCCTGCGCCCCACCACAGCCCCAGAACGCCAACTCGCCCAGATGATGGAGCAGCGCAGCGATGAACACCTCTTCGGTGTGCCCGGAAATGACATAGCCGGCCAGGTTGCGTGCTTGCACTGCAGCGTGGAACGACCGCGCGAGCAACATCTGCAACTGCTCACGCGGAGCGCGGGTAAGCAGCCCGTCTACCAGGCTCACAGAAAGGCTGATCAGGCGCACATTGTCGAAGCCGATCAGTACGATGGCTCGCGAGATGGTCTTTATGGTTTCCTGGGAAGGGTTGTAGTAGACGCTGTTGCCGACCCGCAACACCTTGCTGGTCAGCGCCGCATCACGCAACAACACATCTGCCAGTTGCTGTACCGACGCAGAATCCTGCTGCGCAAGGCGTTGCAGATCCTGCACCACTGTAGCCAGCGCGGGCAGTTCGGCTTGGTTCAGGCGATCGATCCATGACTGCAAACCATGGCTTCGTTCCGACAAATTCGTACCCTCATGGTGTGTCCCTGAAGTGTATGTCATCGCGTCGTAACCGCCTGCCCACCGCAGCACTCTTTTTCCTGTCCATACAAGCTGTTACTGTACCGACCCAGAAGCCCAAACGCCGCCATGGATCGGATCTCACGCCCGATGCGTCCCCTCCTACTGCTGTTCCTCAGCCTGGCCTTGAGCTTTCCCGCCTCTGCGACTATCAGCGAGAGCCACGGCTACGCCCAGTTCGGGACACTCAAGTATCCTGCCAGCTTCAGTCATTTTGACTGGGTCAACCCCGATGCGCCCAAAGGTGGCACGTTGCGCATCATGGCGTCCGGCACATTCGATACGCTCAACCCTTATACCTTCAAGGGCAGCAGCCCGATCAGCACTGCGCATTTCCTGCAGTACGGCGCCAACGAGCTGAACGAACCCTTGATGGTTGGCACTGGCGCTTACGACCCCTCGGGGGATGAGCCTGCCTCCAGTTATGGTTTGATCGCGAAAAGCGTCGAGTACAGCGAGGACCGCAGCTGGGTGGTGTTCAACCTGCGGCCAGAAGCGCGCTTTCACGACAGCAAGCCGATCACCGCCTACGACGTAGCTTTCTCCTATCGCCTGCTGCGCAATGACGGTCACCCGCAGTACCGTACCAACCTGCAGGAAGTGAAACGCGTCGACATTCTGGGCCGCCACCGCATCCGCTTCGTCTTCAAGCGCGCCGGCAACCCGCTGCTGATCCTGCGCCTGGGTGAACTGCCTGTGCTGCCGCAGCACTACTGGAAAGACCGCGACTTCAAGAGCACCACCTTCGATGCGCCACTGGGCAGCGGGCCATACCGCATCGTTCAGGTCGTGCCTGGCCGCCGTCTGGTTTTCGAACGGGTGAAGGACTGGTGGGGCAAGGATCTGCCGGTCAATCGCGGCAAGTACAACTTCAACCGCATCGAAGTGGAGTTCTACCGCGATAACCATGTCGCCTTCGAAGCCTTCAAGGCCGGTGAATTCGACTTCTACATCGAGAACCAGGCCAAGAACTGGGGCAACGGTTATCGCTTTCCGGCCGTGACCCGTGGCGATGTGATTCGCGCCGAGATACCACACCAGATCCCGACCCAGACCCAGGCGCTGTTCATGAACACGCGCCGCGACCTGTTCAGCGACCGCCGGGTGCGCGAGGCACTGGGGCTGATGTTCGATTTCGAGTGGACCAATCGCGCGCTGTTCAACAATGCCTACGTACGCGCCGCCAGTTACTACCCCAACAGCGAATTCTCGGCCACCGGCAAACCCGAGGGCGCGGAGTGGCTGTTGCTTTCACCACATCGCGACAAGCTGCCCGCACGCCTGTTCACCGAAGCCCCGACACAACCGGTAACCGACGGCCGTGGCATCCCCCGGGAAACCTTGCGCCGCGCCCTCGGTCTACTGGCCGATGCCGGCTGGAAGCCTGCCGGCCAGGAGCTGCGTAATGCACGCGGTCAACGCCTCGAGTTCGAGATCATGCTGGTTAACCCCAGCCTCGAACGCATCCTCCAGCCCTACACTGCCAACCTCGCCAGTATCGGCATACGCGCCAACCTGCGTACCGTTGACCGCGCCCAGTACAAGCAACGCCTTGACCAGTTCGACTACGACATGATTCTGCTGACCCTGCCGCAAACCCTCAGCCCGGGCCTGGAACAATCGCTGTACTTCCATTCCAGCCAGGTGAGCATCAAAGGTGGCAAGAACTATGCAGGGGTCAACGATCCGGTAGTCGACGAGATGATCGACAAGCTGCTTTCGGCGCAGACTCGAGACGAACAGATAGCAGCCACGAGGGCCCTGGATCGGGTCCTGCTCTGGCAGCACTACAGCATTCCCAACTGGTACATCAATTATCACCGCCTGGCGTACCGCAACCGGTTCGCCTTCGTCACCACGCCGCCCTACACGCTGGGCCTGCGCACCTGGTGGCTGAAGCCCACGGAGAACGCTCGATGACCCACCCGCTGCGCAGTTTCCTGCTCCAAGGTAGCAGCCTCATTCTGCTCGGCCTGGCCGGCCTTGCCTTCGCCGCCCCCAAACACGCCGTCACCCTCTATGACGAGCCGCCCAAATACCCCGCCGACTTCACGCATTTCGAATACACCAACCCCGAAGCGCCCAAAGGCGGCACTTTTCGCGAAGCGGGTTTCGGCGGCTTTGACAGCCTCAACCCCTTTATCAGCAAGGGCGTGGCTGCCGACGAGATCAGCCTGATCTATGACACTCTTACCGTGCAGAGCATGGACGAGCCCTTTACCGCCTACGGACTGGTGGCGGAAAAGATCGAGAAGGCACCTGACAACGCCTGGGTGCGCTTTCTCCTGCGCAAGGAAGCCCGCTTCCACGACGGCACGCCGATCACCGCCGAAGACGTCAAGTTCACCTTCGATACACTGATGGAAAAAGGCGCCCCGATGTACCGCGGCTATTACGCAGATGTCGAGCAGGTGGAAGTGGAGTCACCGCACAGCGTGCGCTTCGTGTTCAAGCACGCCGGCAACCGCGAGCTGCCGCTGATCGTCGGCCAACTGCCGGTGCTACCCAAGCACTGGTGGACCGAGCGCGACTTCAGCAAGGGCAACCTTGACGTACCAATGGGCAGCGGCCCGTACAAGGTCGGCCGCGTCCAGCCCGGCCGCAGCATCCGCTACGAGCGGGTCGACGACTGGTGGGCCAAGGATCTGCCCGTCAGTCGCGGCTTCTACAACTTCGACGCCATCCAGATCGACTACTACCGCGACAACACCGTGGCCCTGGAGGCGCTCAAGGCCGGCCAGTTCGACTACTGGCTGGAAACCAGCGCGAAGAACTGGGCCACGGCCTATAACACTCCGGCGGTTGCCAATGGCCAACTGATCAAGGAAGAAATCCAGAACCGCAACCCTACCGGGATGCAGGGCTTCATCTTCAACACTCGTCGCCCGCAGTTCCAGGATCGCCGCGTGCGTGAGGCCCTGGGCCTGCTGTACGACTTCGAATGGGCCAACAAGCGCCTGTTCAACGGCGCCTATTTCCGCACCCACAGCTACTTCGACAATTCCGAACTGGGCTCGCAGGGGCTGCCCGGCGAAGACGAGCTGGCGATTCTCGAGCCGCTGCGCGGCAAAATTCCGGCCGAGGTATTCAGCGAAGAGTTCCGCGTACCGGTCACCGACGGCAGCGGCATCATTCGCGAGCAACAGCGCCGCGCCTACCAGTTGCTGCAGCAGGCCGGCTGGCGTATCGAAGGTGATCGCATGCTCGATGCCAATGGTCAGCCGGTCAGCTTCGAGTTCCTCCTCGCGCAAACCGAGTTCGAGCGCGTGCTGCTGCCATTCAAGCGCAACCTGGCCGATCTCGGCATGGATCTGGTGATTCGCCGCGTCGACGTTTCGCAGTACGTCAACCGCCTGCGCTCACGTGATTTCGACATGATCGTCAGCGGCTTCGGCCAGTCCAACTCGCCGGGCAACGAGCAACGTGAATACTGGCACTCCTCCAGCGCCGACAATCCCGGCAGCCGCAACTTCATCGGCCTCAAGGACCCGGCCATCGACCAGATCGTCGAGGGGCTGATCAACGCCGACTCCCGGCAGAATCTGATCGCCCACACCCGCGCCCTCGATCGCGTGCTGCTGTGGGGTTATTACGTGATCCCAAACTGGCACATCAAGACCTGGCGCGTCGCCTATTGGAACCGCTTCGAGCATCCGAAGGTGACGCCGCTCTACGACATCGGTCTGCACACCTGGTGGGTCCGCCCGGACCTGGAGCAGCCGAGCGAGGCCCCGCAGCAAGCCGCAGAACAGGCGGAGCAATAACATGCTGGCCTATATCTTTCGCCGTCTGCTGCTGATTATCCCGACCCTGTTCGGCATTCTGGTCATCAACTTCATCATCATCCAGGCCGCGCCCGGCGGCCCGGTCGAACAGATGATCGCCAAGCTGGAGGGTTTCGATGCGGCCGCTGGCGGCGCCACCGGGCGCATCGGCGGTGGCGGCGCCGAAGTGTCGGTGGCCGGCTCCAACTATCGCGGCGCCCAGGGCCTCGATCCGCAGCTGATCGCCGAGATCGAAAAGATGTACGGCTTCGACAAGCCGGCGCCAGAACGTTTCTGGATCATGCTGAAGAATTACGCCCAGCTGGATTTCGGCTCCAGCTTCTTTCGCGACGCCCAGGTCATCGACCTGATCATCGAGAAGATGCCGGTGTCGATCTCGCTCGGTCTATGGAGCACCCTGATCATGTATCTGGTCTCCATCCCCCTGGGGATCGCCAAGGCCACCCGCCACGGCAGCGCCTTCGACGTCTGGACCAGTTCGGCGATCATCGTCGGCTATGCCATCCCGGCGTTCCTCTTCGCCATCCTGCTGATCGTGCTGTTTGCCGGCGGCAGCTACTGGGACTGGTTCCCGCTACGCGGTCTGACCTCGAACAACTTCGAGCAACTCAGCCTCAGCGGCAAAATTCTCGACTACCTCTGGCACCTGGTGCTGCCGGTTACGGCCCTGGTCATCGGTAACTTCGCCACCCTGACCTTGCTGACCAAGAACAGCTTTCTCGACGAGATCAACAAACAGTACGTGGTGACCGCCCGCGCCAAGGGTCTGACCAACCATCGCGTGCTCTACGGTCACGTATTCCGTAACGCCATGCTGCTGATCATCGCCGGCTTCCCCGCCGCCTTCATCGGCATATTCTTCACCGGCTCCCTGCTGATCGAGGTGATCTTCTCCCTCGACGGCCTGGGCCTGATGAGCTTCGAAGCGGCGATCAACCGCGACTATCCAGTGGTGTTCGGCACCCTGTTCATCTTCACCTTGCTGGGGCTGATCGTGAAACTGATCGGTGACATCACCTACACCCTGGTCGATCCGCGTATCGACTTCGAAAGCCGGGAGGGTTGAACATGAAACTCTCCCCTCTCAATCGACGCCGCTTCGACCGTTTCAAGGCGCACAAGCGCGGCTGGTGGTCGCTGTGGCTGTTTCTCATCCTGTTTGGCCTGAGCCTCGGTGCCGAACTGATCGCCAACGACAAGCCGCTGGCCGTGCGCTACGACGGGCAGTGGTATTTTCCGGTGCTCAAGCGCTACCCGGAAACCGTGTTCGGCGGCGAATTCCCGCTGCAGGCCAACTACAAGAGCCCCTACATTCAGGACCTGATCGCGGAAAAGGACGGCTGGATGATCTGGCCGCCCATTCCATTCAGCTATTCGAGCATCAACTACGACCTGGAAGTACCGGCACCTGCACCGCCCTCGGCGCAGAACTGGCTGGGCACCGACGATCAGGGCCGTGACGTACTGGCACGAGTGATCTACGGCTTTCGCATCTCGGTGCTGTTCGCCCTGATCCTGACCCTGGCCAGCTCGGTGATCGGTGTGATCGCCGGCGCGCTGCAGGGCTTCTATGGCGGCTGGGTCGACCTGATCGGTCAACGCTTTCTGGAAATCTGGTCAGGTCTGCCGGTGCTCTATCTGCTGATCATCCTGGCCAGCTTCGTGCAGCCCAATTTCTGGTGGTTGCTGGGCATCATGCTGCTGTTCTCCTGGATGAGCCTGGTCGACGTGGTGCGCGCCGAGTTCCTACGCGGGCGCAATCTCGAGTACGTGCGCGCGGCGCGGGCGCTGGGCATGGAGAACGGCGCCATCATGTTCCGCCATATCCTGCCCAACGCCATGGTCTCGACCATGACGTTCATGCCCTTCATTCTCACTGGCGCGATTGGCACCCTGACGGCTCTGGACTTCCTCGGCTTCGGCCTGCCCCCTGGCGCGCCATCGCTGGGTGAACTGGTCGCTCAGGGCAAGAGCAACCTGCAGGCACCCTGGCTGGGTATCAGCGCCTTCGCCGTATTGGCGATCATGCTGAGCCTGCTGGTATTCATCGGTGAAGCCGCCCGCGATGCCTTCGACCCGAGGAAATGACATGAGCCAGAACGAAACCCTGCTGCAAGTACGCGACCTGGCCGTCGAGTTCGTCACGGGTGAGCAGTGCCAGCGCGTGGTCGAGAACGTCAGCTTCGACATTCATAAAGGCGAGACCCTGGCCCTGGTCGGTGAAAGTGGCTCGGGCAAGTCGGTCACCGCGCACTCGATCCTTCGCCTGCTGCCCTACCCGCTCGCGCGCCATCCACACGGCAGCATCGAGTACGCCGGTGAAGACCTGCTCAAGCTCAGCGAAGGCCGCCTGCGCGGCATTCGCGGCAACCGCATCGCCATGGTCTTTCAGGAGCCGATGACCTCGCTAAACCCGCTGCACTGCATCGAAAAGCAGATCAACGAGGTGCTTGGCCTGCACAAGGGCCTGCGCGGCAAGGCCGCCAGCGCGCGCACCCTGGAACTGCTGGAGCTGGTCGGCATCCCGGAACCGAAGAAGCGCCTGAAGGCCTACCCGCACGAACTCTCCGGCGGCCAACGGCAGCGCGTGATGATCGCCATGGCCCTGGCCAATGAACCTCAGCTGCTGATCGCCGACGAGCCGACCACCGCCCTGGATGTCACCGTACAGTTGAAGATCCTCGAGTTGCTCAAGGATCTGCAGGCGCGCCTGGGCATGTCGCTACTGCTGATCAGCCACGACCTCAACCTGGTTCGCAGAATTGCCCACCGCGTATGTGTCATGCAGCGCGGTTGCATCGTCGAACAGGCGTCGTGTGAAGAATTGTTCCAGGCTCCGCAGCATCCCTACACCCAGGAACTGCTCGGCGCCGAGCCCAGCGGTGACCCTGCGGCCAACCCCGTGGGCCAGCCGTTGCTGGAAGTGGACGACCTGCGTGTGTGGTTCCCGATCAAAAAGGGCCTGCTGCGCCGGACGGTAGATCATGTCAAAGCGGTGGACGGCATCAACTTCAGCCTGCCCCAGGGCCAGACCCTGGGCATCGTCGGTGAAAGTGGTTCCGGCAAATCCACACTGGGCATGGCGATTCTGCGGCTGCTCGCCAGTCGCGGTGACATCCGCTTCCAGGGTCAGCAGTTGCAGGGCCTGAGCCAACAGGAAGTACGCCCGCTGCGCAGGCAGATGCAGGTGGTGTTTCAGGACCCCTTCGGCAGCCTGAGCCCACGCATGTCGGTGAGCCAGATCGTCGGTGAGGGTCTGCGCATTCACGGTATGGGCAACGAGGCGGAGCAGGAACAAGCCATCATCGACGCGCTTTTGGAGGTAGGGCTGGACCCGCAGACGCGGCATCGCTACCCCCACGAGTTTTCTGGCGGGCAACGGCAGCGGATTGCCATTGCCCGGGCACTGGTGTTGAAACCGGCGCTAATCCTGCTCGACGAGCCCACTTCAGCGCTCGACCGCACGGTGCAGCGTCAGGTGGTGGAGTTGTTGCGCGGCTTGCAGGCCAAGTACAACCTGACCTATCTGTTTATCAGCCATGACCTGGCGGTAGTCAGAGCGCTGAGCCACCAGTTGATGGTGGTCAAGCAGGGCCTGGTGGTCGAACAAGGGTCTGCCGAGTCGATCTTCAGTGCACCGCAACACCCTTATACGCAGCAATTGCTGGAAGCCGCTTTTCTGGCCCCGGCAACGGCTCACTGATCCTTGAAACAGGAAGAGGAATAGCACAATGGGTTTTCTAACCGGTAAGCGCGTACTCATCGTTGGCGTTGCCAGCAAACTGTCCATCGCCTCGGGCATCGCCGCCGCCATGCACCGCGAAGGTGCCGAGCTGGCCTTCACCTACCAGAACGAGAAGCTCAAGGGCCGCGTAGAAGACTTCGCTGCCGGCTGGGGCTCCAGCGCCGACCTGTGCTTCCCTTGCGATGTGGCCAGCGACGAGGAAATCGCTTCGGTGTTCGAAGCGCTGAGCAAGAAATGGGATGGCCTGGACTGCATCGTCCACTCGGTCGGCTTCGCTCCCGGCGATCAGCTCAACGGCGACTTCACCGACGTCACCACCCGCGAAGGCTTCAAGATTGCTCATGACATCAGCGCCTACAGCTTCGTTGCCCTGGCCAAAGCGGGTCGCGAGATGATGAAAGGCCGCAACGGCAGCCTCCTCACCCTCTCCTACCTGGGCGCCGAGCGCACCATGCCCAACTACAACGTCATGGGCATGGCCAAGGCCAGCCTGGAGGCCGGCGTACGCTACCTGGCCGGCAGCCTCGGTCCGGAAGGCACCCGCGTCAACGCCATCTCTGCCGGCCCGATCCGCACCCTGGCTGCCAGCGGCATCGCCAGCTTCCGCAAGATGCTGGCCGCCAACGAGAAGCAGACTCCGCTGCGCCGCAACGTCACCATCGAGGAAGTCGGCAATGCCGGCGCTTTCCTCTGCTCCGACCTGGCTTCGGGCATCAGCGGCGAGATCATGTACGTCGACGGTGGCTTCAACACCACCGCCATGGGCGCCATGGAAGACTGACAGGTTAGCGCCCGGCCCCTACGCCGGGCGCGACTCGATGCCGCCAGTGGCGTCTTGTCAGGCAATAAAAAACCCGCACGACGTGCGGGTTTTTTATTGCCTGCTCAAGCCTCCGTAGGAGGCACCTGAGCGCCTTTACTTAGAAGCGCTCGACATCAGCATTGGCTTCCAGCTGCTTGCGCAGTGCGGCGAAGTCCTGCTGACCAGCTCGCGACGCCAGGAAGTTGCGGTACATGGCGATTTCTTCGTCAGCCAGCGCTTCTTCCGGCACATTCACACCATCGAGGCGCAGCACGACGTAGTCGCCATTGCCCAACGTCACACCGGCGAAGGTCGGCTCACCCGCCTTGGCTGGCTTGGGCATGCGGAACAACGTCTGAAGCACTTTAGGCTCGACGCCATCCTGGCTGCGAGTGGCCGCCTCCTGGACCTGCCAATCAGCAGCAACCTGCTCACCAGTCTGGGCAGCAGCCAGTAGCTTCTCACCCTCGGCCTTGGCCGCGGCACTGGCACGCTCCTGCTGCAAATGGGCACGAATGCTTTCAGCGACCTGCTCCAGGGGCAGCTGCTCGGGCTTTTTGTGTTCCTTGACGCGCACGACGACCACGGTGCTCGGGTCCAGCTCGATGGTCGAGCTGTTGGTGCCATCTTCCAGAACTTCAGGACTGAATGCAGCCTGCAGCACCTGACGGTTGGCAGTAATGCCAGTCGCACCACCTTCACGACCGAAGGCTTCGCTGGTCTTGACCTCAAGCCCCAGCTCCTGGGCCGGCTGAGCCAGATCCGATGCTTCGAATGCAGCGTCTTCCAGCTGCTTGGTCACCTCGACGAAGCGCTGCTCGACCTGCTGCGCCTTGAAGTCACGCGCCAGCTTGTCCTTGAGACTGTCGAAGCTTGGCACTTCTGGAGCCTGGACACCCAGCAGCTTGATCAGATGCCAGCCGAATTCGCTCTGTACCGGTTCGGAAACCTGCCCCTGCTGCAGGGCATAGAGCGCCTCCTCGAAGGCCGGATCGTAAACGCCAGGGCCGGCGTAACCCAGATCACCACCATCGGCAGCCGAACCCGGGTCCTGCGAGAACTCCTTGGCCAGGGCAGCAAAGTCTTCGCCAGCGTCCACACGCGCCTTGATCTCTTCGATCTTGGTACGCGCGGCCTGGTCATCGCCCTCGATAAGGATGTGCGCAGCCTGACGCTGCTCAGCCAGGTTGGCGATCTCGCTCTCATACAGCGGCTGCAGGTCGTCATCACTGACTTCGACCTGATCGAAGAAGCTCTCCTTCTCCAGCTCGACGTACTCCAGCACAACCTGCTCAGGGCTCATGAACTCGCTGGCGTGCTCGTCGTAATAGGCGTTGACGTCGCTATCGCTCAACTCGATCGCTGCACTATCGGCCTTGATGGTGAGGCTGGCGAAGTCGCGGGTCTGGCGCTCGAGATTGGCGAAGGCACGCGCCTCCTGCTCGGTGACGAAGCTACTGGCACCGAGACCGGCACGCAGTTGCCCGATCAGCATTTCCTCTTCCAGCATCTGGCGGAACTGCAGACGGGTGTAACCCATCTGGCGAATGACCTGATCGAAGCGCGCAGCATCGAAGCGGCCATCTACCTGAAATTCGGGAGTTTGCAGAATCACCTGGTCCAGCGATTCTTGCGAGAAAGCAAAATTAGCGTCATCGGCTGCTTGCAGCAGCAGCCTGCGCTCGATCAAGCCCTTGAGCGAAGCCTCACGCAGCAGGTTGTCATCGAGCAACGAGGCATCAAAATCGCGACCCAGTTGCTGCAGCAGTTGACGACGCTGCATTTCAACGGCCTGGTTGAGCTCGTTGAGGGTAATGGTGTCACCGTTCACGTCGGCCGCATTGTTACGATTGCTGGTCCCCGTGACGATGGCTTCGAAACCGGTAAACGCCATCAGCATCACAATGAGGCCGATGATGATTTTGGCAATCCAACCGCGTGAATTGTCCCTGATGTTTTGCAGCATGCTTCCCCCAGAACGACTGTACAGAGTCACCAGCCGCGCAGTGTGGGTAATGTCCAGATAGAAGAAAGGCGCATCCTTGGATGCGCCTTCTCGTAACGCGTCAAGCGGTCAGAGCAGAAGAGTCTAGGACTATCTGCGCCGCCCCTTAACAGCCACCAGGCAGAGCCTGGACGGCGAGGCAAACCCAGAAGACGCTTAGTTGACGGCGTCTTTCAGAGCCTTGCCAGCTTTGAAGCCTGGGATCTTGGCAGCAGCGATGCTGATCGGCTTGCCGGTCTGCGGGTTGCGACCAGTGCGAGCAGCGCGCTCTTTGACAGCGAAGGTACCGAAGCCAACCAGCACAACGGAGTCACCAGCCTTCAGAGCGCCAGTGACGGATTCAATCACTGCATCCAGCGCGCGGCCAGCAACAGCTTTCGGGATATCAGCAGATGCAGCGATGGCATCGATCAGTTCCGACTTGTTCACTCTAAGTCCCCTTATTTCTGTTGAGTTTGTTTCTTGATTTTTAGTGTAAGCAAAGCGGGTGCTGGATGGCCTGCCGACACAATAAAAGCCGCTTTATAACAAGGGCTCAAAAATTGTGTCAAGGAAGCCCCCCGGCTAATGCGTGCTAATTCGCTCCTTGGAATCAGACTCGCGCTTGTCATCCGTTGCAACCATCTCCGGAGCCGCATCGGGCAAGGGCTCCGGGGCGTATTGCAGCGCAATTTGCAGGACCTCGTCAATCCATTTAACCGGTTTAATCTGCAGGTCTTGCTTAATATTTTCCGGAATTTCCTTCAGATCACGCACATTTTCCTCGGGAATGATCACCGTCTTGATCCCACCCCGATGAGCTGCCAGAAGTTTTTCCTTGAGACCACCAATGGCCAGTACCTGGCCACGCAGGGTGATTTCTCCGGTCATCGCCACGTCCGCCCGCACCGGAATCTGGGTCAATGCCGATACCAGCGCCGTGCACAAACCAATGCCCGCGCTCGGGCCGTCCTTGGGCGTAGCACCTTCCGGCATATGGATGTGAACGTCGCGCTTCTCGTTGAAATCAGCCGGGATCCCCAGGCTTTTCGCGCGACTGCGAACCACAGTCATGGCCGCCGTCATCGACTCGGCCATGACATCACCCAGCGAACCGGTCTTGATCAGATTGCCCTTGCCTGGCACCACAGCCGTCTCGATGGTGAGCAGCTCGCCGCCTACCTGCGTCCAGGCCAAACCAGTCACCTGACCGATCTGATCCTGCTGCTCGGCGAGGCCGTAGCGGTGCTTGCGCACACCCAGGAAGTGCTCCAGGGAATCGGCACTGACGGTGACCTGGAAACGTTTCTCGCGCACATGCTCCTTGACCACTTTGCGGCAGACCTTGGCGATTTGCCTCTCCAGACTGCGCACGCCAGCTTCACGCGTGTAGTAACGAATGATGTCGCGAATCGCCGACTCATCCAGTTCCAGTTCGCCCTTCTTCAAGCCATTGGCCTGTATCTGCTTGGGCGCCAGGTACTTGATGGCGATGTTGACCTTCTCGTCCTCGGTGTAACCCGGCAGGCGAATGACCTCCATCCGATCCAGCAGCGGGCCGGGGATGTTCATCGAGTTGGCGGTACAGAGGAACATCACATCCGACAGGTCATAGTCGACCTCCAGATAGTGATCGTTGAAATTGTGGTTCTGCTCAGGGTCGAGCACTTCGAGCAGCGCCGAGGCAGGATCACCGCGCATGTCCTGACCCATCTTGTCGATCTCGTCGAGCAGGAACAGCGGGTTGCGCACGCCGACCTTGGTCATCTTCTGAATCAGACGACCCGGCATCGAGCCGATGTAGGTGCGGCGGTGACCACGAATCTCGGCTTCGTCACGCACGCCACCGAGCGCCATGCGCACGAACTTGCGATTGGTAGCAGTGGCGATGGACTCGGCCAGCGAGGTCTTGCCCACGCCGGGCGGGCCGACCAGGCACAGCACCGGCCCCTTGAGCTTCTTCACGCGCTTCTGCACGGCGAGATACTCGAGGATGCGCTCCTTGACCTCCTCCAGACCGTAGTGATCGGCATCGAGAATGGTCTCGGCACGCGCCAGATCCAGACGAACCTTGCTCTCGGCCTTCCACGGCACATTCACCAGCCAATCGATGTAAGAGCGTACCACCGTGGCTTCAGCGGACATCGGCGACATCTGCTTGAGCTTGTTCAGCTCGGCATTGGCCTTGGTCAAGGCTTCCTTGGTCAGCCCCGCGTTATCGATGCGCTTGCGCAGTTCGTCGAGTTCGCTATGGCCTTCATCGATATCGCCCAGCTCTTTCTGAATGGCCTTCATCTGCTCATTCAGGTAGTACTCGCGCTGGCTGCGCTCCATCTGCTTCTTCACGCGGCCACGAATACGCTTCTCGACCTGCAGCAGATCGATCTCGGCATCCAGCAGGGCCAGTACGTGCTCGACCCGAGCGGACAGCGAGGTGATTTCGAGGATTTCCTGCTTCTGCTCGATCTTCAGAGCCATGTGCGCGGCCATGGTGTCGACCAGGCGGCTGGGCTCATCGATGCTGTTTAGCGAAGATAGGACTTCTGCCGGAACCTTCTTGCCCAGTTGCACGTACTGCTCGAACTGGCTGAGCAGACTGCGGGTGAAGACTTCCGATTCGCGCTCGGCCGTTTCGCCCTCCTCGATCAGCTGCACTTCGGCACGGCAATGATCGTCGAGCTCGATGAAACGCTCGATCGAGCCGCGCTGCTCACCTTCGACCAGCACCTTGACGGTGCCGTCGGGCAGCTTGAGCAACTGCAGGACGGTGGCAACGGTGCCAACGCGATACAGATCCTGATCATCCGGATCATCGACGGCCGGGTTCTTCTGGGCCACCAGCAGAATCTGCTTGTCGCCCGTCATCGCGGCCTCGAGGGCCTCGATGGATTTCTCACGCCCGACGAAAAGCGGGATGACCATGTGCGGATAGACCACTACATCGCGCAATGGCAGGAGAGGCAATTCGATGGTTGTCTTCATGATTTCGGCTCAGCGGCGGCCATGAGGCCGTAAACAGGCGGGATTACCCTTGGCTTTTAAGATGGGGGTAGCTCCCGTAAAAAACAAGCGCAATGTCCACAAAAGCGAAGGGGCCCGAGGGGCCCCTTCTTTGCATCGTGTAACAGCTGTCAGGCGTCTGGCGCGGCCTTCGCCGGCGGTTCGCTGTTCTCGTAGATCAGCAGCGGCTTTGACGAACCCTCGATGACGCTCTCATCGATCACCACCTTGCTCACGTCCTGCTGGGACGGGATCTCGTACATGGTGTCGAGCAGAATACCCTCGAGAATCGAACGCAGGCCACGAGCACCGGTCTTGCGCTCCAGCGCCTTCTGCGCTACGGATTTCAGCGCATCGGAACGGAATTCCAGGTCCACGCCTTCCATCTCGAACAGCTTGGCATATTGCTTGGTCAGCGCGTTCTTCGGCTCGGTGAGAATCTGCACCAGAGCAACCTCATCCAGCTCCTCCAGTGTCGCGATCACCGGCAGACGACCGACGAACTCGGGAATCAGACCGAATTTGACCAGATCGTCCGGCTCGACCTCACGCAAAGATTCGCCGATTTTCTTGCCTTCCTGCTTGCTGCGCACTTCTGCACCGAAACCGATACCGCCTCGGGTGGAGCGAGCCTGAATGACTTTCTCCAGGCCGGCGAACGCACCGCCACAGATGAACAGGATGTTACGCGTATCAACCTGCAGAAATTCCTGCTGCGGATGCTTGCGCCCGCCTTGCGGCGGAACCGAAGCCACGGTGCCCTCGATCAGCTTTAGCAGCGCCTGCTGCACGCCCTCGCCCGACACATCACGAGTGATCGACGGGTTGTCGGACTTGCGCGAAATCTTGTCGATTTCGTCGATGTAGACGATGCCCATCTGGGCCTTCTCGACATCGTAATCGCACTTCTGCAGCAGCTTCTGAATGATGTTCTCGACGTCCTCACCTACATAACCAGCTTCGGTCAGGGTGGTGGCGTCAGCGATGGTGAACGGTACATTGAGCAGGCGTGCAAGCGTTTCGGCCAGCAGCGTCTTACCCGAACCGGTCGGACCGATCAGTAGAATGTTGCTCTTGCCCAGCTCGACATCATCTTTCTTGTCACGCTGATTAAGACGCTTGTAGTGGTTGTATACAGCTACCGACAGCACTTTCTTCGCGCGCTCCTGACCGATCACGTACTGATCGAGGATGCCGCTGATTTCCTTGGGCGCCGGAAGTTTGTGCGCGCTGCTCTCAGCCTGTGCTTCCTGCACCTCCTCGCGGATGATGTCATTGCACAGGTCGACGCATTCGTCGCAGATGAAGACGGAAGGACCGGCGATCAACTTGCGCACTTCATGCTGGCTTTTGCCGCAGAAGGAGCAATAAAGCAGTTTGCCGTTGTCCTCACCGTTACGGGTATCAGTCATTCGATCAATCCAATACGGTAGGCTTGAAACACAAGATGAAGGCAAATGCGGGCATTTTCAAGGGCGCAAGTCGCGCCAGTGAAGGATGCCCGCGGCCAGTGCCTTATCTAGACCGGCATTTGACGCTTTTCATGTACGGCATCGACGAGACCGTACTCCACTGCGCGCGAAGCGCTCATGAAGTTGTCGCGGTTGGTATCGCGCTCGATGACTTCCAGGCTCTGACCGGTGTGGTGTGCCAGCAGCTCGTTCAAGCGCTCACGGATAAAGAGAATTTCCTTGGCATGGATCTCGATGTCCGAGGCCTGCCCCTGGAAGCCGCCCAGCGGCTGGTGAATCATCACGCGCGAGTTTGGCAGGCAGAAACGCTTGCCCTTGGCACCGCCAGCGAGCAGGAATGCACCCATGCTGCAGGCCTGACCGATGCAGGTGGTGGACACATCAGCCTTGATGAACTGCATGGTGTCGTAGATCGCCATGCCGGCAGTCACCGAGCCACCCGGCGAGTTGATGTACAGGTGAATGTCCTTGTCCGGATTCTCTGCTTCCAGAAACAGCAGCTGGGCGCAGATCAGGTTGGCCATGTAGTCCTCGACCGGGCCGACCAGAAAGATCACGCGCTCCTTGAGCAGACGCGAATAAATGTCATAGGCACGCTCGCCACGAGCGGATTGCTCGATGACCATCGGCACCAGGCCGCCAGCGGCCTGGATTTCAGGCATGTTTTGCATAAAAGGATTGCGGGACATGTCTTGCGCTCACTCCCTAATAGTCATGTCTCAAATACACATAAGCCAGCACGGAGGCTGGCTTATGGTGGTGTACTCGAACGAGGTTACCAGATCAGTCGGCTTTAGGAGCTTCCGCCGGCTTGACTGCGTCTTCGTAGGAAACCGCTTTATCGGTCACGTTGGCCTTCTGCAGAACAGTATCTACAACTTGCTCTTCCAGTACAACCGAACGCACTTCGTTCATCTGCTGGTCATTCTTGTAGTACCAGGCAACGACCTGCTCAGGTTCCTGGTAAGCCGAGGCCATCTCTTCGATCAGCTCGCGTACGCGGGCTTCGTCAGGCTTGAGCTCGAACTGCTTGACCACTTCGGCAACGATCAGGCCCAGTACCACACGGCGCTTGGCTTGCTCTTCGAACAGTTCGGCCGGCAGCTGGTCTGGTTTGATGTTGCCACCGAACTGCTGAACGGCCTGCACGCGCAGACGATTCACTTCGTTGCCGATCAGCGCCTTCGGCACTTCGACCGGGTTGGCAGCCAGCAGGCCGTCCATTACCTGGTTCTTGACCTTGGATTTGATGGCCTGACGCAGTTCGCGCTCCATGTTCTTGCGAACTTCGGCGCGGAAACCTTCCAGACCACCTTCCTTGATACCGAACAGGGCGAAGAACTCGTCATTCAGCTCAGGCAGTTGCGGGGCGGAAACGCTGTTCACGGTAACGGTGAACTCGGCGGTCTTGCCGGCCAGATCGAGGTTCTGGTAATCCTCGGGGAAGGTCGGATTGATCACGCGCTCTTCACCAGCCTTGGCACCAACCAGGGCATCTTCGAAGCCCGGGATCATGCGGCCGGAGCCCAGCACCAGCTGGGTGCCCTTGGCGCTACCGCCAGCGAAGGCTTCGCCGTCGATCTTGCCGACGAAATCGATGTTCAGCTGGTCGCCATTCTCGGCAGCGCGCTCAACAGCTTCGAAACGAGTATTCTGCTTGCGCAGGATGTCGAGCATGTTGTCGACGTCGCTGTCAGCCACATCGGCTTCCAGGCGCTCGATGGCGATGGACTCGAAACCGGAAACCTGAAACTCGGGGAATACTTCGAAGGTAGCGACGTATTCCAGATCCTTGCCCTTCTCGAAGGACTTGGGCTCTACAGCCGGAGCACCGGCCGGGTTCAGCTTCTGCTCGACCACGGCTTCATAGAAGGTAGCCTGGATCAGATCGCCCAGTGCTTCCTGACGAGCGGTATCTTCGTAGCGCTGACGGATCACGCTCATCGGCACCTTGCCAGGACGGAAGCCAGGAACCTTGGCACGACGGGCAGTCTGCTGCAGACGCTTGTTGACTTCGGTCTCGATGCGCTCGACGGGTACGCCGACAGTCATGCGGCGCTCAAGAGCAGAAGTGCTTTCAACAGAAACTTGCATGGATATTCCTCGTTGCACAGACATAAGCCGGCTCGAACCGGCCCCGAATCAAGGCCAAGCATTCTAGAGGGTCAATGTGCAGAAGTCACCCTAGAAGCAGGCGGCAGTCGGGAGGGGCTATATAAAGATGGTGCGGACGGAGAGACTCGAACTCTCACACCTTGCGGCGCCAGAACCTAAATCTGGTGTGTCTACCAATTCCACCACGTCCGCGTGGCTTTGCAGCTTAAAACAAAAACGCCAGGCTTTTGGCCTGGCGCTTTGGAATATGGGGTGGACGATGGGAATCGAACCCACGACACCAGGAGCCACAATCCTGTGCTCTACCAACTGAGCTACGCCCACCATATTGCATTTGCTTACTCGATTTGCCTGACCGCCAAATGGCGCACCCGGCAGGACTCGAACCTGCGACCATCCGCTTAGAAGGCGGATGCTCTATCCAGCTGAGCTACGGGCACTTATCCATCCGCTAGCGCAGACTTACAAGCTTTTGGCTCCAACCTCACCACTAGGGCTTGGCTCTTGCCGCCTCACCCAGCGAGTGGCTGTTCCTGAGAAGCGGGGCGAATGTTATAGACGGCTCCCAACCTCGTCAACAGAAATTTTCAAAAAAATTCAGCGATTTAAAGGAGTTACGCGAAAACGACGGCAGGCGCCTTTGCCCAAGTGAGCGCCCATGCGAGAATGCGCGTCCTTTTTTCATCCTTATTAATGGTTAACCAGCGCAATGACCGCACAACTGATCGACGGCAAGGCGATCGCCGCCAGCCTCCGCCAGCAGATTGCCCAACGTGTCGCCGAACGCCGCCAGCAAGGCCTTCGTGCGCCAGGCCTGGCCGTGATCCTGGTCGGCACCGATCCCGCCTCCCAGGTCTATGTGTCACATAAACGCAAGGATTGCGAAGAGGTCGGCTTTGTTTCCCGCGCCTATGATCTGCCGGCAGAGACCAGCCAGGCCGACTTGCTCGCGCTGATCGACGAACTCAACGAAGATCCGGCCATCGACGGCATCCTGGTACAGCTGCCGCTGCCAGAGAATCTCGACTCGTCCCTGCTGCTCGAACGCATTCGCCCGGATAAAGATGTGGACGGCTTCCATCCCTACAACATAGGTCGCCTGGCCCAGCGCATGCCGCTGCTGCGCCCGTGCACACCGAAGGGCATCATGACCCTGCTGGAAAGCACCGGTGCCGATCTGTACGGCATGCATGCGGTGGTAGTGGGCGCCTCCAATATCGTCGGCCGACCAATGGCCATGGAGTTGCTGCTAGCCGGTTGCACCGTGACCGTCACCCACCGTTTCACCAAGGATCTGGCTGGCCACGTCGGCCAGGCCGATATCGTCGTGGTCGCAGCCGGCAAGCCTGGGCTGGTAAAAGGTGAGTGGATCAAGCCAGGCGCCATCGTCATCGACGTCGGCATCAACCGCCAGGAAGACGGCAAGCTGGTCGGCGACGTGACCTTTGATGCCGCCCTGCCCCGCGCCGGCTGGATCACCCCGGTTCCAGGCGGCGTAGGCCCGATGACCCGCGCCGGCCTCTTGGAAAACACCCTGCACGCGGCCGAGCATCTGCATAAATAAGCAGCGCTGCACAACGAACAACGGCACCCGAGGGTGCCGTTGTCGTTTCTGACGTGCAGATCAGTTGCGCGATTGTTCCCAGGACTTGAGCAACTCGTCATAGGCGATGGTTTCGCCTTTAGGTTTCTCGTTGGCCAGCTTGGGCTTCGGCGCACCGGGCTGGTCGAACCAGTACTGCGGATCACGCGGCTCGTTCAGTTTCGGCCCGCACTCACCCAGCACACCCGAGCGCTCCAGACGACCGAGCATGGTGTCCTGCGCCGCGGCCAGGCCATCGAGCGCCTGTTGCGGCGTCTTGTCACCGCTGGCCGCTTCGGCGATGAATTGCCACCACAGCTGAGCCAGACGCGGATAATCCGGCACGTTGGTACCGGTCGGCGTCCATTGCACGCGTGCCGGGCTGCGGTAGAACTCCACCAGACCACCGAGCTTGGGCGCCACATCGGTCATCGCCTGCGAATTGATGTCCGATTCACGAATCGGCGTCAGGCCGACCAGGGTCTTTTTCAGCGAGACAGTCTTGGAGGTGACGAACTGGGCGTAGAGCCAGGCAGCCAGACGCTGTTTCTCCGGGGTGGACTTGAGGAAGGTCCAGGAACCGGTGTCCTGATAGCCGAGCTTCATGCCCTCCTCCCAGTACGGTCCCTTGGGCGACGGCGCCATGCGCCACTTCGGCGTGCCGTCCTCGTTGACCACCGGCAGGCCCGGCTTGGTCATGTCGGCAGTGAAGGCGGTGTACCAGAAGATCTGCTGGGCGATTGCACCCTGCGCCGGCACCGGCCCGGCCTCGGAGAAGGTCATGCCCTGCGCTTCCGGCGGTGCGTACTGGCGCATCCAATCAACGTATTTCTGCGTGGCGAACACCGCCGCTGGGCCATTGGTGTCGCCGCCACGGGCAACGCTGGAGCCCACCGGACGGCAACCGTCGACACGAATACCCCACTCGTCTACTGGCAGGCCGTTGGGCAGGCCCTTGTCGCCGCCGCCGGCCATGGAGAACCAGGCATCAGTGAAGCGCCAGCCCAGCGACGGGTCTTTCTTGCCGTAATCCATGTGGCCATAGACGCGCTGACCGTCGATTTCCTTGACGTGCACCGAAAAGAACTCGGCGATGTCCTCGTAAGCCGACCAGTTGACCGGCACGCCCAGCTCGTAGCCGTAGATTTCCTTGAACCTGGCCTTGAGTTCCGGGCGCTCGAACCAGTCCGCGCGGAACCAGTAGAGGTTGGCGAATTGCTGGTCGGGCAATTGATACAGCTTGCCGTCCGGCCCGGTGGTAAAGGAAGTACCGATGAAGTCCTCAAGGTCCAGGGTCGGTGAAGTGAAGTCCTTGGCCTCGCCCTCGATCATGTCACTGATCGCCACGGCCTTGCCGTAGCGCGCATGGGTGCCGATCAGGTCGGAATCGTTGACCCAGCCGTCGTAGATGTTCTTGTCCGACTGCATCTGCGTCTGCAGCTTCTCGACAACGTCGCCTTCCTGCAGCAGGTCATGGCGCAGTTTGATCCCGGTGATCTCGCTGAACGCCTTGGCCAGCACCTTGGACTCGTATTCGTGGGTGGTGATGGTTTCCGACACCACGCTGATGTCCATGCCGCGAAACGGCTCGGCGGCCTTGATGAACCACTTCAACTCTTCGAGTTGCTGTTCGGGCGTCAGGGTCGAGGGGTTGAACTCATCATTGATCCATTTCTTCGCGGCCTCTTCATAGGCATCCGCCCAGGCCGCACCGCTCAAACCGGACAATGCCAGCAAGGCGGCCAACGCCATGCTATGTCGGGTCTTGTTGTTATTGTCGAACATAGAGACCTCCATCTCAGGATATGGGGAGAGGCATACCGGCGGCAGCCCGGCTCAGCCCCAGCGCATGACTGCGCATAACCACAACAGCGATAGCAGCGAGGCTATCCACACGCTCCAGTCGGTCACGCCGATTACCAGCAAGTGCAGGTAGGCGCTGCCGAGCAGACCGATGAACAACCGATCACCACGGGTGGTGGTGATCGGCAGAAAACCCTTGCGCTCGACGCACGGCCAGCGCAGCTCGACCAGCGTCATGCCAACCAGCAGCACGGCGATGCCGGCGAAGAACAGCGCGGTCGGTAATGTCCAGGCCATCCAGCTCATGACGAACCTCCCTTACACGCGACCGAGGGCGAAGCCCTTGGCCACATGGTTGCGAACGAACCAGATCACCAGCATCCCCGGCAGGATAGTCAGCACCCCGGCAGCGGCAAGCACGCCCCAGTCGATGCCCGAGGCGGAAACGGTACGGGTCATCACCGCCGCGATGGGCTTGGCGTCCACCGAGGTCAGAGTGCGCGCCAGCAGCAACTCGACCCAGGAGAACATGAAGCAGAAGAAGGCGGTGACGCCAATGCCAGAGCGGATCAGCGGGATGAAGATCTTCACGAAGAATGTCGGGAAGCTGTAGCCGTCGATATAGGCCGTCTCGTCGATTTCCTTGGGCACGCTGGACATGAAGCCTTCGAGGATCCACACCGCCAGCGGCACGTTGAACAGACAGTGCGCCAACGCCACGGCGATATGGGTGTCGAACAGGCCGATGGACGAATAGAGCTGGAAGAACGGCAGCAGGAACACCGCCGGCGGCGCCATGCGATTGGTCAGCAGCCAGAAGAACAGGTGCTTGTCGCCGAGAAAGCGGTAACGCGAGAAGGCATAAGCAGCCGGCAGCGCCACGCTGAGCGAGATCAGGGTGTTGAGGCTGACGTAATACAGCGAGTTGAGGTAACCCTCGTACCAGCTGCGGTCAGTGAAGATCACCCGGTAATTGTCCAGAGTGAAACTCTGCGGCCACAGGCTGAGCCCACCGAGAATCTCGGTGTTGCTCTTGAAGGACATGTTCAGCAGCCAGTAGATCGGTACCAGCAGGAACAGGAAATAGATCAGCAGTACCAGGCGTTTGCGCAGCGTCATGGTCGGCCTCAGCGGTTTTTGTCGTCGTGAGTCATGGCGGTGTAGAAAAGCCAGGACACCAGCAGGATGATCAGGAAGTACACCAGCGAGAACGCCGCCGCCGGGCCCAGGTCGAACTGACCGATGGCCATTTGCGTCAGGGTCTGGCTGAGGAAGGTGGTAGCGTTGCCCGGCCCGCCGCCGGTGAGCACGAAGGGCTCGGTGTAGATCATGAAGCTGTCCATGAAGCGCAGCATCACCGCGATCAGCAGCACGCTTTTCAGCTTGGGCAGCTGGATATGGCGGAACACCGCCCAGTTCGACGCGCGGTCGATGCGCGCGGCCTGGTAGTAGACGTCGGGAATGGCGCGCAGCCCCGAGTAACACAGCAGCGCCACCAGCGACGTCCAATGCCAGACATCCATGATCAGCACCGTCACCCAGGCATCCGTGGTGTTGGACGCATAGTTGTAGCTGATGCCCAGCGCATTCAACGCCCAACCCATCAGCCCGATATCGGCGCGGCCGAAGATCTGCCAGATGGTGCCCACCACGTTCCACGGTATCAGCAGCGGAATGGCCATCAGGATCAGGCACAGCGAGGCCCAGCGCCCGCGCGTCGGCATGCACAAGGCAATGGCGATGCCCAGCGGAATCTGGATCAACAGCACGCAGGCGGAGAAAATGAACTGGCGCAACAGCGAGTCGTGCAGGCGCGGGTCCTGCAATACCTGGCGATACCAATCGACGCCGACGAAGTAGCGCGTGGAAGGGTCGAAGATGTCCTGCACCGAGTAATTGACCACCGTCATCATCGGCACGATGGCACTGAACGCCACCAGCAGGAACACCGGCAATACCAGCCACCAGGCCTTGTTGTTCTGCACCTTCATGGCTTCACCTCCACCAGATAGTCGTCGGCATAGAGCATCAGCCACTGCGCCGGGAAGCTCAGGTACACCTGCTCACGCGGTACCGGCTGATCTTCCTGCAGGCGCACCTTGAGCACTTGGCCGTCGAGATCGAAGGTGAGAATCTTGTAGGTGCCGAGATCCTCGACGTGCAGCACCTGGCCACACAGCGCGTCCTCATAGGCGCCGTCCCAGACGTGCACGAACTCGGGACGGATACCCACCTGCAGGCGCTTGCCGCCCAGTTCAGACAGCCGCTGGTTGAGCGAGTCAGCCAGTGGCAGCACGGTATCGGCAAAACGCACCCCGCCCTCACAGCGCTGCACGTCGATCAGGTTCATGCCCGGGCTGCCGATGAAATAGCCGACGAAGGTGTGTCCGGGGCGCTCGAACAGCTCGCGCGGCGTGCCGAACTGGACGATCTGCCCGCCATACATCACCGCGATCTTGTCGGCGAAGGTGGAGGCTTCCAGCTGATCGTGAGTGACGTAGACCATGGTGATGTTGAACTGCTCGTGAATCTGCTTGAGCTTGCGCCGCAGCTTCCACTTCAGGTGCGGGTCGATCACTGTCAGCGGCTCATCGAAGAGAATCGCCGACACATCGTCGCGCACCAACCCGCGGCCCATGGAGACCTTCTGCTTCTCGTCGGCGGTGAGGTTGCGCGCCTTCTTGTGCAGCAGCGGATGCAGCTCCAGCACCTCGGCGATCTCGTGCACCTTGCTCATCACCCGCGCCTCGTCCATGCCCTGGTTGCGCAGTGGGAAGGCCAGGTTGTCGAACACCGTCATGGTGTCGTAGACCACCGGAAACTGGAAAACCTGAGCGATGTTGCGCTCCTGCGGCGACAGCGTGTTGACCGCCTTGCCGTCGAACTGCACTTCGCCCTGGGACGGGCTGAGCAGACCGGAGATGATGTTGAGCAATGTGGACTTGCCGCAGCCTGACGGCCCCAGCAGCGCGTATGCGCCACCCTGCTGCCAGACGTGGTTCATCTCGCGAATCGCGTAGTCTTCCGGCGCCTTAGGCACGCCGCTGTAGCTGTGCGCGAGGTTGTGCAAGCGAATCTCGGCCATCAGGCGGCCCTCCCCTGACGGCGACTGGGCGCCTGCACCAGTTGCCCATCGGCGGCGAAAACGAAGAGTTTGTGGGTGGGGATGTAGATCAGGATCGGCGTATCCACCGCATACTCGTGCACGCCCGGAAGGTGCAGCACCAGCACGAACTGCTCGTTGCGCACGTGAAGGAAGGTTTCCGAGCCGCTGATCTCGGCCAGCTCCACGGTCACCGCCAGCTCCAGGTCATCGTCGTTGGACGGCACCAGGCCGATATGACTGGGGCGCACGCCGAAACGGTACTCGCCCTCGGCGATGCCGCGCAGATCGGGATTGAGCGGAAAGTGCACGCAATCGGCGAAACTCACCTCGGAGCCGCTGATGCGTCCGGGCATGAGGTTGATCGCAGGTTCCGAGAACAGCTCGGCGGCCAGCACCTGCTGCGGACGGTGATAGACCTCGGCGGTCTTGCCACTCTGCACCACCCGGCCCTCGTGCAGGATGGTGGTGGTTCCGCCCAGGGCCAGCGCCTCGTTGGGCTCGGTAGTGGCGTAGATGGCGATGGTGTGGCGAGCCTGAAACAGCTCGCGCATTTCCTGGCGCAGCTCCTCGCGCAGTTTGTAGTCGAGGTTGACCAGCGGCTCGTCAAAGAGGATCAGCGAGGCATCCTTGACCAACGCCCGGGCCATGGCCGTGCGCTGCTGCTGGCCGCCGGACAGCTCCAGCGGATAGCGCGACAACAGTTTTTCGATACGCAGCATGCGCGCGGTGGCCTCGACCTTCTCGACGATCTGCTCCTTGCCCACACCGGCCTGGCGCAGCGGCGAGGCGATGTTCTCGAACACCGTCAGGGTCGGGTAGTTGATGAATTGCTGATAGACCATCGACACGTTGCGCTGGCGCACCGGCACGCCAGCGACATCGGCGCCGTTCATCAGCACACGGCCGCTGCTGGGCCGATCCAGACCGGCCATCAGCCGCATCAGGCTGGTCTTGCCGGCCAGGGTCCGGCCGAGCAGGACGTTGAAGGAGCCGGGTTCGAAACTCAGGCAGACATCGTCGATATGCACCTGGCCGTCGACGATACGGGTGACGTGTTCGAGCTTGAGCGACATGGCCTGTCCTTTTTCTTGTCGTGCCATTCGATTGCGAACATCGATAGCGACAAGCGTGCCAGCACCCAAAAAATAGACATATCTCTTTGATAAAAATCAGAAAATCCCTTCGCGCCGATTGGCGCGCCAGTTTTCCACTGAACATTTTTGAACAGTCGAATGTGAACAACTGAACAATTCGTTCGTTGACTTTGAACAGGCTTGAACGAAACTGGATTGATCGCGGCACAGATCGCGAACCAACAAGAAGAGATCATGTATGACTGAAGCTGCCCGCGCGCCGGCGCACGACACCCTCATCCAGGAGTCCTGGTCGCGCTGTCGTGACTATGGCCTGACCCATCAGAGCTCGCCGCGCTTCGACCCACCGCCTGCCGGCGAACTTTCGGCCCTGCTGGAAAGCCGCCAGGCCTTGGTGCAGACCACCCACCAGGAAGTGCTGCCCTACTACGGCACCATCCTCGCCAATTCCAACTGCCTGATCATGCTCGCCGACGACCAGGGTCGGCTGCTGCATTCCTGGGGCGACCAGCGCTTCATCGAACCGCACCAGGCCGCCGGCTTCGTCGCCGGCGCCAGCTGGCTGGAGCGCTACACCGGCACCAACGCCATCGGCACCGCGCTCAGTTGCGGCCAGGCGGTGCACATCCAGCACGACGAACACTTCCTCAAGGCCAACCGCTTCATGACCGGCTCGGCCTCGCCGATCTTCGACGAGCAACGGCGCATGATCGCCGTGCTCGACGTATCCAGTGACAGCTACCTGCCGCCGGCGCACACCCTGGGCATGGTCAAGATGATGAGTCAGTCGGTGGAGAACCGCCTGATCCTCAAGCTGTTCGCCGACCAGTACCACCTGCTCAGCTTCAACACCAGCCTGGACAACCTCGACAGCCCCTGGGCCGGCCTCGTGGTGTTCGACGAGCAGGGCCACGTGGTGTCCGCCAATCGCCGCGCCGACAACCTGCTTGGCCAACCCCTGACCTACGGCGCCATAGAACAGCTGTTCGACGTGCCGCTGCAACAGTTGCTCAACCAACCGGACGGCCAGCCCTTCAGCCTGCGCACCAGCGGCCATTTTCGCTTCCATGCTCGGGTACGTCGCCCTGCCCGGCCGGTACCCATCCAGCCTCGCGACTTTCGCCCGCAAGCGGCGCAGAGCACGCCGCAAGAGCCCCAACTGCATGCGCTGAGCGCGGGCGATGCGCGGATGGACAAGGCCGTGCGCCAGGCCGAACGCCTGCTGGAGAAGGACATTCCGATCCTGATTCAGGGCGAAACCGGTGCCGGCAAGGAGGTTTTCGTCAAGGCGCTGCACCAAGCCAGCTCGCGCGCCAGTCAGCCGTTCATCGCAGTCAACTGCGCCGCCATTCCAGCGGAGCTGGTGGAGTCGGAGCTGTTCGGCTACGAGAAAGGCGCCTTCACCGGCGCCAGCCAGAAAGGCCATGTCGGGCTGATCCGCAAGGCACACAAGGGCACGCTGTTTCTCGACGAGATCGGCGACATGCCGCTGCGCGTGCAAGCCCGCTTGCTGCGTGTGCTGCAGGAACGCTGCGTGCAGCCACTGGGCAGCAGCGACCTGCATCCAGTGGATGTACGCCTGGTCTCCGCTACCAACCGTCCGCTGCGCCAGGACGTCGACAGCGGGCAGTTCCGCGCCGACCTGTACTACCGTATCAGTGGCCTGAACCTGGAGTTGCCACCGCTGCGCGAACGCAGCGACAAGCAGGCACTGTTCCAGCGACTGTGGGAGCAGCACCGCGAACCCCACCAGCACGCGGGCATCAGCCGCGAGGTTCTGGAGCTGTTTCAGCACCACCCCTGGCCAGGTAACCTGCGCCAGCTGAGCAGCGTGCTGCGCGTGGCGCTGGCCATGGCCGACGACCAACTCGTCCGCGCCGAACACCTGCCGGACGACTTCTTTCTCGACCTGCCGACGGACACGACCCTGCACGCGCATCCCGAGCCGGACGCCAGCGACCTGGCCAGCCAGTACCAGGCGTGCGGCGGTAATATCTCCTACCTGGCCCGCCACCTTGGCCTGAGCCGCAATACCCTGTACAAGCGCCTGCGCGAACAGGGCGTCAGGCCCTGAACCTTTGTTCGAAAAATCAGCCCAAGCCATAGATTTGCCACCGCACTCGCCCGCCGAGCAGGACAGACATCGTCCCGCCACGAAAGGAACTCACCATGCGCCACCTGTACCGCCCCCTTTTCGCTGCCCTGGCGCTGCTGGCCGCCAGCCAGGCGTCGGCCTCGCCCTCACTGGACAAACAGGTGGACGCCGCCGTGAAGCCGATGATGCAGAGCTACGCCATCCCCGGCATGGCCATCGCCATCAGTCACAAGGGGCAGCAGCATGTCTTCGAATTCGGCGTCGCCTCACGTGAGAGCGGCCAGGCCGTGGATCGCCACACCCTGTTCGAACTGGGCTCGATCAGCAAACTGTTCACCGCCACCCTTGGCGCCTACGCCGAGGCCAGCGGTACGCTGAATCTCAGCGACAACGCCAGCCAGTATCTGCCGGCCCTGCGCGGCACCGCCTTCGATCACATCAGCCTGCTGGATCTGGCCACCTACACCGCAGGTGGCCTGCCGCTGCAGTTTCCGGATGCGGTCAGCAGCGAACGACAGATGCTCGACTATTACCGCAACTGGCAGGCGGTCTATCCGCCGGGTATGCAGCGGCTGTATTCCAACCCCAGCATCGGCCTGTTCGGCCACCTGGCGGCCGCCAGCCTGGCCAAGCCGTTTCAGCAGTTGATGGAGAAGGACCTGCTGCCACAACTGGGCATGCAGGAAAGCTACGTACGGATACCGACCGAGCAGATGAGGCGCTATGCCTGGGGCTACCGCGACGACAAGGCCGTGCGCGTGAGCCCCGGCGCGCTGGATGCCGAAGCCTACGGTTTGAAATCCACTGCGGCCGACATGCTGCGCTTTATCGAGGCCAACCTGCACCCGGACAAGCTGCCCGCACCGCTGCGCCAGGCCATCAGTTCCACTCATCGCGGCTACTACCAGGTCGGTGACATGACCCAGGCCCTGGGCTGGGAGCGTTACGCCCACCCCATCAGCCTGGAAAAACTGCAGGCTGGCAACTCCGCCGAGATGGCGCTCCAGCCCCAGCCGGTGAAACGCTTCAGTGTTCCCGAACCGGCCGAAGGTGACCTGCTGCTGAACAAGACCGGCTCGACCAATGGTTTCGGCGCCTACATCCTGCTGCTGCCGGCGCGCGATACCGGCCTGGTGATACTCGCCAACCGCAACTACCCGAATGCCGAGCGCGTGCGCCTGGCGTTGCAGTTGCTCGAGAGCCTAGAACCCTAGGCTGGTTTGCAAGGCATCGGCGCGCAGGATGCGCACCTTGCGCTTAAAGACTGCGCGCGATCACCATCCGCTGCACGTCGCTGGTGCCTTCGTAGATCTGACACACGCGCACGTCGCGGTAGATGCGCTCGACCGGGAAATCCTTGAGGTAGCCGTACCCACCCAACGTCTGGATCGCCGCCGAGCACACCCGCTCGGCCATCTCCGAGGCGAACAGTTTGGCCATCGAAGCCTCGGTCAGGCATGGCTGGCCTGCCTCACGCAGATTGGCGGCGTGGTGCACCATCTGCCGCGCCACGGCGATTTGCGTGGCCATATCGGCCAGGCGAAAGGCCACGGCCTGGTGCTCGATGATTGGCTTGCCGAAGGTCACCCGCTCATGGGCGTAATCACGCGCCGCCTCGAATGCCGCCCGCGCCATGCCCACCGCTTGCGCGGCGATGCCGATACGTCCGCCTTCCAGGTTGGCCAGGGCGATGCGATAGCCCTCGCCCTCCTCGCCCAGGCGTAGGCTGGCTGAGATGCGTACTTCGTCAAGCTGGAGCTGACAGGTGTCGGAGGCATGCTGACCGAGCTTGTCCTCGACCCTGGCCACGGAGAATCCCGGCGCATCGGTCGGCACGATAAAGGCACTGATGCCCTTCTTGCCCGCTTGCGGGTCAGTGACGGCGAACACGATGACCATGCCGGCATGACTGCCGGAGGTGATGAACTGCTTGGCGCCGCTCAACACATAGTGCTCGCCGTCACGCCGGGCGCGGGTGCGCAGGTCGCTGGCGTCGGAGCCGGCCTGCGGTTCGGTCAGGGCGAAGGCGCCGAGCATCTTGCCCTCGGCCAGCGGACGGAGAAAACGCTGCTTCTGCTCTTCGCTGCCGTATTTGAGAATCGGCATGCAGCCCACCGAGTTATGCACGCTCATGATGGTTGAGCAGGCGCCATCGCCAGCCGCCACCTCCTCCAGGGCCATGGCGTAGGCCAGGTGGCCGGTCTCGGCGCCGCCCCACTGCTGCGGCACCAGCATGCCCATGAAGCCCAGTTGCCCCATCTCGGCGATGGCCTCGGCAGGGAAGCGATGCTCGCGATCCCAGTCGGCGGCGAAGGGTTTCAGCCGTTCCTGGGCAAACTGGCGGGCCATGTCACGGATGAGGATTTCTTCTTCTTTTGGCAGCATGGCTGGCTCCGGTGATGCGATTTGATCACTCCGTGGGAGGCGCTTCAGCGGCGACTGTCGCGGCTACGACTGCTGGGATGCAGGAGGTAGAGCGAAGCAGGATGCCCGAGCCGAAAGCCCGTCCCACGGTGCGTACATGTACATAGATCAGAATATTTCGATAGCCACGGCAGTGGCTTCACCGCCACCGATGCACACGGAGGCCACGCCACGCTTGAGCCCGCGCTGCTTAAGCGCCGCCAGCAGCGTCACCAGAATGCGAGCACCGGACGCGCCGATGGGATGGCCCAGGGCGCAGGCGCCGCCGTTTATGTTGAGTTTGGCGTGGTCGATGCCCAATTCACGCATGGCCACCATCGGCACCACGGCGAACGCCTCGTTGATCTCGAACAAGTCGACCGTCTCCAGTGGCCACTCGATACGCGCCTGCAAGCGCTGGATCGCCGAAACCGGAGCGGTGGTGAACAGATTCGGCGCCTGGGCGTGGCCAGCATGACCGACGATGCGCGCCAGCGGCGCCAGGCCGCGTTCCTGAGCCTCGGACAGGCGCATCAGCAGTAGCGCGGCGGCGCCATCGGAAATGGAGCTGGCATTGGCCGCCGTCACCGTTCCGCCTTCGCGAAACGCCGGCTTCAGGGTGGGTATCTTGTCCGGGCGGGCCTTGGGCGGCTGCTCATCGCTGCTGATCTGGCGCCGTTCACGCCCCTGCGGTGCCTCCACGGCGACGATCTCACTGGCGAAACTGCCGTCGGTTATCGCCTGCTGGGCGCGACGCAGCGACTCCAGGGCATAGGCGTCCTGCTCCTCACGACTGAAGCGATACTGCTGCGCGCAATCCTCGGCAAAGGTGCCCATCAGTCGACCGCGCTCGTAGGCGTCCTCCAGACCATCGAGGAACATGTGGTCGAGCACCTGGCCATGGCCCATGCGATAACCGCCACGGGCGCGCGCCAGCAAGTACGGCGCATTGGACATGCTCTCCATGCCGCCGGCCACCAGCACATCGGCGCTGCCGGCAAGCAACTGGTCATGACCGAGCATCAGCGCCTGCATACCGGAGCCACACATCTTGTTCAGCGTGGTGCACTGCGCCGCCTGGCTCAGCCCGGCGCCCAACGCGGCCTGGCGCGCCGGTGCCTGGCCCTGTCCGGCCTGCAGTACGCAGCCCATCAGTACCGTGTCCACTGCCTCGGCCGCGAGCCCGGCACGCTCCAGGGTCGAGCGGATGGCAGCGGCGCCCAGTTCAGCCGCCGTCAGACCGGCCAGATCACCGAGAAAGCCGCCCATGGGCGTGCGCACTGCGCTGACGATAACGACGGGGTCGAGTTGCTGATTCATAAGTTAACCTGCGAGTCCTGTAGCCCGGATGCAATCCGGGGAATGTGTGGGGGGCTCCCCGGATTGCATCCGGGCTACCTGTCCGTTACTTCGCCGCCATGCGCAGCGCGCCATCGAGGCGGATCACCTCGCCGTTGAGCATCGGGTTCTCGACGATATGCCGTACCAGTGCAGCGTATTCATCGGGGCGCCCCAGCCGCGGCGGGAACGGCACGTTGGCCGCCAGCGAATCACGCACCTCCTGCGGCATGCCGGCCATCATTGGCGTCTCGAACACGCCTGGCGCAATGCACATCACGCGGATGCCCGAGCGCGCCAGATCGCGCGCCGCCGGCAGCGTCAGTGCGGCGACGCCACCCTTGGAAGCAGCATAGGCAACCTGCCCCATCTGTCCGTCGAACGCTGCCACCGACGCAGTATTGATAATGACCCCACGCTCGCCCTCGGCGTTCGTCGTGTTCTGCGCCATGGCCTCGGCAGCCAGACGCAACAGGTTGAAACTGCCGATAAGATTGATCTCGACGGTACGCCGGAAACTGTCCAGGCCATGCGCACCATTGCGTCCCAGTATCTTCTCGGCTGGCGCGACGCCGGCGCAGTTGACCAGTCCGTGCAGAGCGCCGAATGCCGCCAACGCCTGCGCCACGGCTGCGTGGCCATCTTCTTCGCGAGTGATGTCGGCGCGCACGAAACGGGCATTGCTGCCAAGTTCGGCGAGGGCCTGCTGGCCTGCCTCAGCGTTGATGTCCAGCACCACCACCTGGCCGCCCTGCCCAACCAGCTCACGGGCGCTAGCCAGACCCAGGCCAGAGGCGCCGCCGCTGATCAGGAATACGGACTTGTCGATACGCATGCTTGGACCTCCTGTGATTTCAATGACTGACGGCCACCTGGGTCTTGGCGATTTCCTGGTTGCGCAGAAGGAAACGCTGGATCTTGCCGCTCGGGGTCTTGGGTAATTCGCTGACGAACTCGACCTCACGCGGATAGGCATGCGCAGATAGGCGCTCGCGCACGTGCCGCTGCAATGCCTCGGCCAGCACTGCATCTGGCGCATGACCGGGCTTGAGCACGACGAATGCCTTGACCCGTTCGGTACGCTCGGGGTCCGGCTTGCCAATGACCGCTGCCTCGACGACAGAGGGATGCTCGATCAGCGCGCTTTCCACGTCGAACGGGCCGACCCGGTAGCCGCTGGTGGTGATTACGTCGTCGGCACGGCCAACGAAGCTGATGCTGCCATCGACGTTCAGCTCGACGGTATCGCCACTGAGGTAATAGTCACCGACAAAGGCCGAGGTCGGCAGCCCCAGGTAACCGGGAAACCAGAACAACGGCGAGCGGCGCCGGTCCACCGCCAGGATGCCGGGCTGGCCCGCCGACAGCTCGCGCATCTGCTCGTCCAGCACCACCACGCGATGACCGGGCACGGCGTAGCCGGCTGCCCCCCTGTGCACCGGGTGCTGCAGGCCATGATGGTTACACAGCACCATGCCCAGTTCGGTCTGCCCGTAGTGGTCATGGATGGTGCAACCCAACTCCTGATCGAACCAACGGATCACCTCCGGCGTCAGCGGCTCGCCGGCGCTGGACACCGCGCGCAGGCGCCCGCGCAATTGTGCCTCGACCCGCTCCCGCTCGGCCATCAACAAGCGGAAGGCGGTCGGCGAACCCGCCAGGTTGCTGATGCCCTGCTCGCGAATGATCCGACAGGTACTGTCGACGCTGAAGGGGCCTTCGTAGAGGGTGGTCGACAGCCCCATGGCCAGCGGCCCGGTCACCGCGTAATAGAGGCCGTAGGCCCAGCCCGGATCGGCCAGGTTCCAGAAGCGGTCGTCGGCCTGCAGGCCGATCGCATCACGCATGTAGCCTACGAACGCGGTGATCGCCTTGAGCGGAACGGTCAGAGGTTTGGCCGGCCCGGTGGTGCCAGAGGTGAACATCAACAGGAAGGGATCGTCGCCGCTGCGCATGACAGGCGCAAAGGTGGCGCGTTGGCCTAATGCAGCAGCGAACTCGGCGCCTAGTGTCAGCACCGCAGGGCTCGGCGTGATCGCATCGAGCTTGTCGCGGTTGGCCTGATCGGTCACCACCAACCGCGTACCGGCACCCAGCAGGCGATGTTCGATGGCCTTGGGACCGAAGGCGGTAAACAACGGTTGATAGACGGCGCCGATACGCCAGGTACCCAGAATGGTGACCAGCAGCTCCGGCGAGCGCGGTAGCAGGCCGGCCACCACATCTCCGGCGCCGATACCCTGACTGCTTAGGTAGTGCGAGAAGCGCGAAGCCTGTTCCTGCAACTCGGCGAAGGTCCAGCATGAACGTTCACCCCCTTGCCCTTCCCAATAAAGGGCGATGGCACCGCTGGCGGCATGGCGGTCACAGCACTCGACACAGGCATTGAGCGCATCGCGATTCCCCGTCAGCGCGTCAGCCATGGCGCGAGACGGATCGAACTGGCGTGCGGCAGAGAAGTAATCATGCATGGCGGGGCTCCCGGCTTGTTATTGTGCGGAGTGTCCCAGATGGTCACGGCGCCGGCCGGTTGCGGCAATGTCGAAAGGCTTCAATCGTGGCGAGCACTTTTGACAGCCGCCCGTTCTGCCGCGCAGTACTGGCCCGGTGTCGTGCCGGTCCACTTGCGAAAGGCTTTGTAAAAGGCACTGGCGTCGGCAAACCCGAGTGTCTCGGCCAACTCGGCGAACTGCCGGCCGCCGGCGTCCAGGCACGCGACGGCGAGATCGCGGCGAACCTGATCCTTGAGCACCTGATAACTCTGCCCCTCGCGCGCCAGGCGACGGCGCAGGGTCGAGCTGGCCATGTGAAAGCGCTGCGAGAGTTGCTCGAAATCGGGCCAGTGGGCCGGTTCCAGACTGCGCAGGCAGGCTTTCACGCGCATGGTCAGGCTCTGCGGGTCGCGGTAGCGCACCAGAATGTTGGCAGGCGCGCCACGCAGAAAGCCGCGCAGCTCACTATGGCTTCGCGAAACCGGCAGGTTCAGGCAATCGGCCTCCAGCAATAAGCGGCTGCGTGGACACTCAAAACGCAGCTCATCCCCGAACATCACCTGATAGTCCGCGACATAATCGGGACGGGTACAACGCAACTCCACTGCCACGATGGGCAGGCGCCGCCCCACCAACCAGCAGCACAGCCCATGCACCATCATCCACAGGGTGAAATGGGCAAAGGCCCGCAACGGCTGCACGCCGGACTCGCGCACCACCACCTGGGCTAGGCCGTCGGCCCGCTCCAGGCGCAGTTGCACGTCATCCAGACCGAGATTGAGCAGGCGCACCATCACATCCAAAGCCACGCCCAGGTTGTCGGTGGCCAGTGCCGTGCGCGCCATGAAGGCAAAGGTGCCGGACTTCAGCCGGCGGCTGTCCATGCCAAAGAACTCATCGTCCAGGCCCGCTGCGAGGGCAAGCCACAGGCGCGCATAAGCCTGTGCCGAAACCCGCGCCTGGGGTCGCTGCAACTGCACCGGACTGATACCGGCCTGCGCCAACAGCGGCGCCTCGGGCAGACCCCGACGGCGCCACGCCTGCAACGCTTCGGCAACCAGATGGACGGAGATGGTGCCTTTCTCCAGGGCGCTGTCAGTCATCGGGCTCCTTCCTGAGCAGGGCGTCGGATGGGCACTTTGGCAAGTGACGAGCGTCTCGGCAAGTGTGATGCGGCGACAGCGACATTGCATTTGCCGATGATCCGTGGCATCCCTGCCTCACGGCAACGCCAGTGACAAATGGTGGGCTGCGTTCCGCCAACCTCAACAGCCAGGTGCGGGTATGACAGATGAAATGGAATGGCAAGGTCACCTTCGGCAAGGACTGGCTCGGCTATGTCGGCCTGAATGATGAAAGCAGCCCCCACGTGCATGTCGCCATCCAGCTCTGTGTCGGCCTGCAATACGGCGTCAGGGTGGCACTCGACGACGGCATCCTTGAAGGCGACGGCGTCATCATCGGCCCGGGTGTGCGTCACCACGCACTGGTAAGCACGGGCCGCATGGCGCTACTTTTTCTCTACCCCGACGCGCCACTGGGACGTGCCCTGCATCGCCAGCTCGGCAGTCGTGGTACAGCCGTAGCCAGCCAGGCGATTACCCACTGCATCCGCCATGCCGCAACGCTTGAGCAGGCGGTCGTTGCGCTGCAACAGTGCTTGGTCAGTGCACAGGCTTTCGACCCGCGCCTGTCTAATATCCTCGACCTGCTGCGCGCAGACTGCAGCGGTGTCGGCGCGGTCTCTCGCGCCGCCAGTACGGCTGGCATCTCCCGCCCGCGCCTGCGCCATGTCGCCCACAGCCAGATGGGCGTACCCCTGTCGCAGTGGATCATCTGGCGCAAGCTCGAACGCTCCTGTCGGGCTCTGGCTCTCGAAGCCAGCCTGAGCGATGCCGCCATGCAAGGCGGTTTCGCTGATCAGGCCCACCTGACGCGCATGATGCGGCGCATGATCGGCCTCTCGCCTGGGCGCGTCGCGCTGATCCTGCGCAAGACGAGCGATTCATTCAATAATCCCCGCTGAGCCCGCGCCATCCTGTACCTCTACTGCGCCCTGCCAGTCGAGGAGTACAACTCATGTCCGGCAACTCAAAGATAACCGTTCTAATAACCGGTGGCAGCGGCGTACTGGGCGATAGCCTGATCTCCAAACTGGCCGACCGCTACCACTTGGTATGCCTGGTCAGGCGTCGAAGCATTCGCCACGACGGCGTCGAACTCGTGTATGGCGATATCCGCCAGCCGCGTATGGGCCTCAGCGCCAACGCCTATGTGGCACTGCTGGCAAGGATCGACTGGGTCATTCACTGCGCTGCCGTGACGCGCCTGAACGGCCATAACGCAGAGATTTTCGAGGTCAACTGCCAGGGTACGGTGCATGTGCTGGCCTTCGCCCGCGACGCTGATGTGCCGTTCTACCATGTCAGTACGGCCTTCACCCTGCCCTGCGAATACCACACCGGGGTGTTGCCGCAGACACCCTATGAAGCCACGAAGCGCAAGGCCGAAACTCTGGTACGAGAGGCCGGTGTAGCCGCGTCGATCTTCCGTCCCTCGATCATCATCGGCGACAGCCTGGATGGTCACATACCCAATCTGCAGGGTTTCCACCTGAGCATGGGGCTGGTCATGTCTGGCTTCCTGCCGATCATTCCATGTCCGGAGTCGGGACGCGTCGACCTGATTCCCCGCGACGTGGTCGCCGCAGCCATCGCCAGTGCGCTGGATCAGCGTCTGATCGGCGACGACTACAACCTCACCAGCGGCGCCCAGGCTCTCGAGTTCAGCATGATGCTGGATCTGATGTGCGCCGAGATGCAACAGCAGCACAAACCGTTCCGACGCCCGCGCTGCCTGCAACCGGATGTCTACGAACGCCTGGTACGCCCGGTTTTCCTGCCTGCGCTGGACGAACACACGCGCGCCGCACTCGCCATGACCGCACAGATGTGCCGCTACGCCAGCTTGCGCCAGCCCTTGCCCAGCTCCCTGGACGAGCTACTGCCAGCAGCGCGCCTGGCCCTGCGCAACCCACGTCAGGAAATGATGCTCAATCTCGCCCAGTTGGCCACGAGGCTCGGCGCCGTGCGGCGCATGCTCAACATTCCCCTCGAGAGCAGCCGCACATCAGGGCCAACGCTGGAGGTTGCGCAAGCATGAACAACCTCGAAGCCTCGTCTCGGGAACGCTTGATGACACAAGTGCATGACCAGTATCGCGACCATGTCAACGCCGGCTATGCGCGTCTGGCCTCGCTGATGAACCTGCCGATCGAGTCCAGCGGCGCCGGTGCCCACCTGTTCGATAGCGATGGCAACAGTTACCTCGATGCCGGTGGCTATGGAGTCTTTCTACTCGGTCACGCCTACCCCGACATCGTCGCCGAGGTCAGTGTGCAATTGCACAGCCACCCGATGGCCAGCAAGCTGCTGCTCAACCCCTTCCAGGCTCGTGCGGCCGCCGCCCTGGCCGCCGTCTGCCCCGGCGACCTGCAATACGTCTATTTCTGCTGCGCCGGCACAGAAGCCACCGAGGCAGCGCTGAAACTGGCCTGCCTCAATGGCTGCCAGCACGTGGTCTCGATGCAGGGCGGCTACCATGGCAAGACGCTCGGCGCACTGGCGGTCACCGGCAATGCGCTCTACCGCAATCCCTTCGCCCGCCTGCTGAAGCAGAGCCACTTCGTCCCGTATGGCGATAGCCAGGCCCTACGCGAACAGTTGCAGAGCCTGCCTGAGCGGACCTGCGTGATCCTTGAGCCGATACAGGCCGAAGCCGGTGTAATAAGGCCGCCCGCTGGCTACCTGCGCCAGGTACGCGACCTCTGCGATGAGCATGATGCGGTACTGATCCTCGATGAAATCCAGTCGGGCATGGGACGCACCGGGCGCTGGTGGGCCTGTGACGAGGAAAACGTGGTTGCCGACATCATGCTGGTCGGCAAGAGCCTTTCAGGCGGCTGCGTACCGGTCAGCGCCATGGTGGCGACCCCACGCATGCAGGAACCACTGAACCGCAATCCCTTGCTGCACACCAGCACCTTCGGGGCCAATCCACTGGCCATGGCTGCCGTGGTGGCAACGCTGAGGGTGATGCAGCGCGACGCTCTGGTGCAACGCGCCCAGCGCCTGGGCGAAACGCTCCAGTACGCATTCGAGACGCTGCTGCGCCGGCGCCAATGGAGCAGCCAGATTCAACTGCGCTGCGCCGGGCTGCTGCTGGGGTTCGAATTCAGCGACGCCTCGCTCGCCGCAAACATGGTCATGCACCTGCTCGCACAGCGCATCGTGGTCAATCACTCGCTCAATGATCACTGCGTGATCCGCCTGACGCCCTCGGTGATGTATGGCGACAGTGACGTGCAATGGCTGCTCGATGGCTTCGCCACCGCTCTGGCCCACACCCTCAGCCCATAGGACCGCCCCATGAAAGAAGTCAGCCTGACCGCCTTTGTGCCAAGCCAGAGTGCCGAAACGGTCTATACGACCCTCAGTAACTTCAGTACCTATCCCGATCTGTGCGAATCGATACGCAAAATCGACATCCAGCCGATGGAACACAACGAGACACTCAGCGATTGGGAGGTGGACTTCCACAGCGGTGTTCTCAGGTGGCAGGAACTGGACGTTTTCGATCCCATCAATCTCATCATCTGCTTCCGTCAGACCACAGGCGATATCGAACATTTCTCCGGTTCCTGGCAGATCAGCGATGTCGAACAAGGCGCCAACATCGCCTTTCGCTCGCGCTTCGATATCGGCCTGCCGATGCTCGCCGACATGCTTGACCCGATTGCCTGGCAGGCACTGCGCGACAACATCGGCGGCATCATTCACGGGCTGTTTCCCAACAGCCTCATACGGGATTGACGCCATGAACCTCACCCTGCTCCGACGTTCGCGGCAAACCCTCGACATCTTCTCACCCGGCTTCGCCGAGACACTGGCGGCATTGCCGTTCGAACAGCGCGAGGCGGCCGACAGCCCCGTGGTGCAGTGGTTCAAGGAACGAGGCCCGCTGGGCCTGCTGGTGCCACGTTCATCGGGCGGCCTGGGCGCCACTGCGCTTGAGGCCATGCATGTGCAGGTGGCCATCGGCGCCCTGTCGCCATCGCTGGCGGTTGCCAGCACCATGCACCAGTTTTCGGTGGCCAGCTTGGTGGCTGTCGCACTGAAGGGCGCCGGAGCCGATGCCTTGCTGCTCGCCGCCATCGCCCAGCAGCGCTTGCTGCTGGCCTCCGGTTTCGCCGAGGGCGTAACTGGCGGCGGCATCCTCGATACCGGCATGGCTGCCGTACCATTCAAGGACGGCGTGCGCCTCAGCGGCAGCAAACAGCCATGCAGCCTCGGTGCCTCACTGGATCTGCTGACGGCCAGCTACAGCCGCGACACTCCCGCTGGCGAAGAACTGATGATCGCGCTGATCCCACCCTCAGCACCCGGCGTCACTCAGCATCCGTTCTGGGCCAATCACGCGCTGGCCGGCGCACAGAGCATGGAGCTGCGCCTGGAAGACGTGTACGTCGACAAGAGGATGCTGTTTTCCGCCGGGCTCAAGGCCCGCCTGGGCGACGTACAGACCATCGGTTTCATCTGGTTCGAACTGCTGATCAGCGCCGCTTACCTCGGTGCCTGTCTGGGGCTGGCGGAACAGGCAATGGCCTCGCAGCGCTGGAGCGATCAGCAACGAGTCGAGCTGGGTTGCCAATTGCAGTTCGGCTTGGGTGCTTTGGAGGGGGCCGCGCACGAGCTGGATCGAGGGGACGTTGACCTGCAGGATCAACTGGCGCGCCTGTTGCTGGTTCGCTATGGCCTGGAACAGCAACTGGTCCGTGCCTCCGACCTGGCTCACCAGATGCTCGGAGGGCTCGCCTTTATACGCTCCAATATGGGCAGCCAGTGGCTGCTCAGCACGCGCGGCTTGCAGTTTCACCCACCCGGCCGCCTGGGCATGTCGACCAACCTCGATATCTACCTGCGGGACGCTACCTTCAGCATCGCCAACGGGGCACGCTCATGAAACTGCACGGCAAGATCATCGTCATCACCGGCGCCGGGCGTGGTCTGGGCCTGCATACCGCCTGCAAGCTCAAGCAACTGGGCGCCATCGTGGTCGGCATCGACCGTCTCGACGAACCGGACAGCGGAGAACTCGATGCCTACTTCCAACTGGACCTCTGCGATTCGGTGCTGCTGGACGATGCCGTGCGCTCGATCCATGAGCGCTTCGGCGACATTGATATCCTGATCAACAACGCCGGTGTGCTCACCCTCGAACGGGCCGAAGACGGTGTCGGCGAGTCGGTGCGGCGGACTCTGGAAATCAACCTGCTGGCGCCCTGGAATCTGACGGCGAAGTTCCTTCCGGCGTTGCTGCGCAAAGGCGGCAAGGTCATCAATGTGTCTTCGCTGTTCGCCCTGGTCAACGCGCCCTACATCGCTGCCTATGCCACCAGCAAACGCGCCATGAGCGCCTACTCCGACGTGCTGCGCATGCACTATCGCGGCCGACTGGACGTGGTCACGGCATTTCCCGGTTTCATCGATACCGCCATCCACGAGTCAGCCGAACGGATCGGGCTGTCGGTCAAGCGACTGGTGAGTTTCAAGCTGGGCGGGCGTGTGCTGCTGTCGCTGGAGGAAAAACTCGAGGACGCCAGCGATGGTCTGGTTCGTATCTGTCACCGGCAGGGCCTACGCAACACCGGGCTGACCGCGCTCGGCAGCCTGGCCATGTACACCGCACGCTGGTTGCCCGGTCTGGTGGACGCCTTCATCAGCCTGCGCCTGCACAGCTTGAGCAAGGCCGGGCAACTGCAACTCAAGCCGGAGCTGATCGAATGATGACCTGCCAGCCCTTCGCCAGACCGGCATTGCGCCCGGAGCGTCATCTGCTGGCGCCGTCGCTGTGGCAGTCGACGCTGGCGATCGGCTATGCCCTGCTGCTGTTCGCCGGGCCACTGGCGCTGTTCGTGGCCGCCAGCGAATGGTTCGGCTGGTGGGCGCTGGCCGCCCTGCCGCTGCTGCTACCGGCCGGATACGGCCTGTTCCTGCAGGGCATCCTGGGACACGAGGGCTTTCACTCCAACCTCAGTAGCAACCGTTTGCTCAGTTGCTTGCTGGCCGTGGTCACCAGTTCGCTGCTTTTCGGCTTCTGCGTCACGGGCTACTTCGTCGATCACTGGCAGCATCACCGCTACAGCAACAGTCCGCGCGACCCCGACTGGCGGGTACTGCGACGCTATCGCGGGGCCTTTTCACGCCTGCTGGTGTCGCGGCTGCATACCACCGTCCGCTACCTGTTCAAAACGCTCTGGCTGGCCATGCCCGGCTCCACCGTCGACGGCTGCCTGCCGCTGCCAGCTTGGCAGATTCGCCTGCTGGCCAGAGCCAATCTGGTCTGCCTGCTGCTCTGGCCCCTGCTCTGGCTGCTACTGGCAAGTCACTGGCCGACCCTCCTCCCGGCACTGCTGACCTGCCTGCTGCTCGCGCTACTGATCGCCGCACTCAACGCCTATCAGGAACATGCCTTCCCGGCTGACATCAGACAGCCGCTCGCCCGTTCCCGCACCGCGCTGCTGAGCACCCTGTTGCACCTGGGCTCGAACTATCACCTGGAGCATCACCTGTACCCACGCGTGCCCTGCTGGCGCCTGCACCACGTGCACCGAGCACTGCTGGCCAGCGGCTGGTACGACGGACGCGAGGCGCTGTTGGAGCCCTCCTTCCTCGGCGCGTTGCGCTATTGCCGCGCACGCTTTCCCTACGCAGGCGCGTGAAAGCGCACCACTTAACTGCACACACCATTGGAACCGAACATGCCCTTCGATATCGATCCTTTGATTCGCGACGAACGCCGTGCCCTGCTGGAGCACCCACTATTCACTCGCGTCACCACGCTGGAAGACGTCCGTCTGCTGATGGAACTCCACGTGTTCGCAGTCTGGGACTTCATGACCCTACTCAAGCGCATTCAACGCGACCTGACCTGTGTTGATTTGCCCTGGTTGCCTCCCGCGCACCGTATGGCCACCCGGCTGATCAACGAAATCGTGATCGGCGAGGAGTCCGACGAACTTCCGGGAGGCGGCTTCGCCAGCCATCTGGAACTCTATTTGGACGCCATGGACGAGATCGGCGCCGACAGCAGCGGGTTCCGTCAGTTTCTGGTGCGACTGAGGAGCGGCATGCCACTGAGCGAGGCGATGGACGACCTGCCCCCGGCGGCCAGGGTATTCGTCGACGAAACCCTGGAAGTCGCTCTGCACGGCTCGACCGAACAGGCACTGGCGTATTTCTTCTTCGGCCGCGAAGACATTATTCCGGACATGTTCAACGGCCTGCTCGAACGCTGGGCCATCGATGAAGCCAGCGTGCCGATGCTGACCCATTACCTCAGGCGCCATATCGAAATGGATGGCGACAGCCACGGCCCCGCCGCTAGGCGAATCATCACCGAACTCATCCGTGAGCCCGAACAGCAGCAGGTTCTGGTGGACAGTGCGCGCAGCGCCATTCGTGCCCGCACCCGGCTCTGGGACGGTGCTCTCCTGTGTCTGGAGCAACGCCACGGCCAGGTGGCGGTCAACGGGGTTCTCAGCGCGCCCGGCTGAATGCAATCGGCAATCCGGCACAGGCAGACACGACGAGAACCAGGATGAAGAGCAACTGAGATGTTCAAGAACAAGAGCGCCAAATGGGCCGTTTGCCTGCTGGTGATCGGCAGCCTGGCTGCCTTCGGCTGGCAACGCTGGCAGTACGAAAACCGCTACGTCAGCACGGACAATGCGGAGGTGGAAGGCGTCATCATCCCGATCCGGGCACGACTGTCCGGTGAGGTCATCGCCGTCGCAGTGGAAGAAAACAGCCGCGTTGCCGGAGGTGACCTGCTGTATCAGGTGCGCGAGGACGAGTACCGGCAGCAGGTGACACAGGCCGAAGCCCATTATCTGGCCTTGTTGACCGCCGCAGGCCAGGCCGACATGCCCGGTCTGGTGGACAGTCAGGCACGCGGCGCCATCGCTCGCAGCGAGGCGGCCAAGGCACGGATCGAACAACTGGCGGCCAGCCTGGAAGAGGCGGACAGCGACTACCGCCGCAGTCGCCGTCTTGCCGAGCAGGGGGTGCTCAGCACGCGTGATCTGGAGGTGGCACGCGCCCGTAACAACGCCCTCGCCCACCAGTTGCAGGGTGCCCGCGACGATTCTCAGGCCGCGCGTGAAGGCGCCCTGGCCAATCAGGCTGCGCTGAAGGTCGAACAGTACCGCCTGCGCTCGGCCCAGGCGGCGCTGGCGCTGGCCCACATCCACCTGCAGGACACCCGGCAGGATGCGCCCCGCAGCGGCATCATCGTTCACCGACACGTCCAGCCCGGCCAGTTCGTCATGGCGGGCCAGAAACTGCTGAGCCTGATCGCCACCGACACGCTCTGGGTGGTGGCCAATTTCAAGGAAACCCAGATCGGCCGCGTGCGCGTCGGTCAGGTGGCGCGTATCAGTGTCGATGCCTTCCCCGAACAGACCTTCGACGGCGTGGTGCACAGCCTGGTCCCCGCGACCGGAGCGCGCTTCTCACTGCTGCCTCAGGAAAATGCCACGGGTCACTTCACCAAGGTGGTGCAGCGGCTGCAGGCGCGTATCGAGTTCAAGGCGCTCTCCCCTGAACTCAGGGACGCACTCAGCCAGGGCATGAGCGTACTGGTCGAGGTCGATACCCACGATGACGGCGGACAGGCGCGGTGAAGTCGCCCTGGCTGGTAGCCTTTACGGTCACCCTGATCTCGATGATGGAATTGCTCGACGTCACCATCGTCAATGTCGCCATTCCCAGCCTCATGGGTGCCTACGGTGCCTCGGTGGACGAAATTTCCTGGGTCTCGACCGGCTACATCGTCGCCAACGTGGTCATTCTTCCTACCAGCGGCTGGCTGTCGGCCTGGTTCGGCCGGCGCGCCTATTATCTGGCCTCGTCCGCCCTATTCGTCCTCGCCTCCCTCGGCTGCGCACTCTCGACGGAACTGTGGCAGATGGTGCTGTGCCGGATCATCCAGGGCCTGGCTGGCGGAGGGCTGCTGGGCATCTCCCAGGCCATCATCTACGACGTGTTCCCGAAGGAAAAGGTCAGCACCGGACTGGCGCTCTACGGTGTCGGGGTCATGATGGGGCCGACCCTGGGTCCCTCGGTCGGTGGTTACCTCATCGACACCTTTTCCTGGCACTGGATCTTCCTGATCAACCTGCCGATCGGTGCCATCGCCATATTGCTGGCCTGGCTGTGCGTGGACGACTCGGTAAACGAGCGCCGTCCGCAACGCATCGACTACTTTGGCTTCGTGCTGCTGGCCGTCGGTGTCGGCAGCGTGCAGATCCTGCTCGAACGCGGCGAGCACTGGGACTGGCTGGAGTCGGGACGTGGCCTGCTGTGCCTGGCCCTATCGGTAATCGGCCTGCTGGGTTTCTGCTACTGGGAACGGCGAGTGGCCAATCCGATCGTCAACCTGGCGCTGTTCGCCAATCGCGACTTCCTGCTGGGTTCGATCTGCGCCTTCTGCGTCGGTTTCGGCCTGTACAGCACCCTGTTCATGGTGCCCCTGCTGTTGCAGACGCTGCTGGAGCAAAGCGCCTACCAGAGCGGCCTGGTGATTTTCCCCGGCGCACTGGCCAGCGCCGTGAGCACTCTGGTGATCGGCAAGCTGTCGCAGGACAACCGCATCGACGAGCGCGCGTTCATCTGCCTGGGCATCCTGGTCTACGGCTACGCCATGTACCTGCACACGCAGTTCACCCTGCAGAGTACGCCCGACACCCTGTACTGGCCGCTGATCATTCGCGGGCTGGGGCTGGGCATGATCTTCGTGCCGCTGACCAACCTGGCCATGCGGCAATTGCCCGCCGAGCTGATCTCGGTCGGTTCCGGCGTGCTCAATCTGATGCGCCAGCTCGGCGGCAGCGTCGGCATCGCCATCGCCGCCACCCTGCTGACACGCTTTTCCTGGCGCAGCTATCGCCAGCTCTCGGAGCACGTCGACGAGCACAGCCTGCTCGCCAGCGGCTGGGACCGCGCGGCCCTGGAGCCCTGGCGACTGTCCACCGAGCTGCTCGACCCGCAGCAGGCGACCGCCCTGCTGGCCTTTATCGAAGCGCGCGCCCAGGCGCAGATGCTCGGTTTCAGCATGCTCTTTGCCCTGCTCGGCAGCGTGATGCTCCTTGGTGTGCCCATGGTCTTGCTGATGCGCAAGGCTCCCTCTCAACCTGTAAAGGAGTCTGCGACGTGCCCGGACGATCCCCGCGAGCCCGCCTGAGCCTGCTTGCCCTGTTGAGCCTGCTGGTGCTCGGCACGGGCCGCAGCCAGGCCGAGGACCTCTACCAGAGCTACCAGTGGGCCCAGCAGCACGACATGGCCTATGCCGCCGCCCAGCAGCGCCGGCTGGCCGCTGCCGAACCGCAGCGTCAGGCACGCGCCGCCCTGTTGCCGCAGCTTTCGCTGGAGGCCGGCGACGGCTGGGTCGAACACCGGCACAGCGACACAATCAGGCGTAACCGCAATGACTCCAACGCCTACGCACTGGTACTGGTGCAACCGTTGCTGCGCTGGCAGAACCTCATCGCCCTCGATCAGGGCAAGACGCGTGACAGCGCCGCGCAGATCGACCTGCTGGTCGCACGGCAGACGTTGATGTTGCAGGTAGCCAACGCCTACTTCGCGCTGCTGCTGGCCGAGGACCAGTTGCTGACCAGCCGGCAGCAGGTGCGCACGCTGAGCCAACACCTGGACAAGGCCCAGCGCCTCCTGCTGGCCGGCTCGGGCACCGAGCATGCAAGGCAACAGGTGCAGGCACACCATGATGCGGCCTATGCCGAGCAGATCGCAGCCGCCAATGACCTGCGCCTGCGGCAACAGGCACTGTTGCGCCTGACCGGCCGCACGCCGGGCGAACTGGCCAGACTCGATACCCGCACGGCCTTCAGCGCACCGCAGCCGCCACGCCTGGAGACCTGGGCCGAACAGGCCCGCCAGTACAACCTGAGGGTTCAGGCGGCCGAACTGCGCCGACTGATCGCCGAACAGGAAACCGAGAAACAGCAGGCCGGTCACCTACCCAGTCTCGACCTGGTGGCCGCTCACGGACGGTTTTCCTCGGTGGGCGGCAGCCTCTACGATGTCAGCCTGCCCGCCGACCACTACACCCAGAGTGTGCTTGGCGTACGCCTGAGCGTGCCGTTGTACGCCGGTGGCGGCACCATCAGCCGCAGCCGCGAGGCTCAGGCGCTACTCGGCGTTGCCGAACACGAACTGGAAGATGCGCGCCGTGAAGCCGACTTCGTGGCGCGCCAGGCCTTTCTCACCCTGACCAGTGGCATCAGCCAGTACCAGGCCTTGCAACAAGCCTTGAACTCCAGCCAGAGCAACCTGCACAACATGACGCAAGCCTTCGAAGCCGGGGCGCGGATCGGCAGCGACGTGCTGGACGCCGAGCAGCAACTCACACAGGCCCGCCACGCCCTCGCCAGACAGCGCCAGGCCCTGCTGCTGGCCAGGCTCGAGCTGATGGCCGCCACGGGCAGCCTGGACGAGGCAGGCTTGCAAACCATCAACGCTCTACTGGTGCGGCCCTGAGGGACACCCGGTTCTGTAGGGACACTGCCTGCATCAGGCGATGCTTCGTATAGGCTCAGCCGGCTTCGGGAATTTGCTGCAAGGCGGCGCGGCAACGTTCCTCGGCGGTGTCCAGCTCCAACTGCATCTGCTGGATGTCCAACAGTTGCTGCTCGAGTTGCAGACGCCGCTCGGCAATTTTGCCCAGCATGAGGGTGAGCTGGTTGCGGTTATCGCCCTGGGGATCGTACAGCTCGATAAGAGTCTTGCATTCGGCCAGGGAAAAGCCGATGCGCTTGCCTCGCAGGATCAGCTTCAGCGCCACGCGATCGCGGGGCGTATAGATGCGCTCCTGACCGCGCCGGGTCGGCGTGAGCATGCCCTGTTCCTCGTAGAAGCGAATGGTACGCGTGGTCACGTCCAGTTCGCGGGCCAGTTCGGAAATGCTGTAGGTCTTGGCGGCCATGACGGGGGTTCTCGCAGGAGCGCAAATGAGAAAAGGCTAGCAGCACGCTTACGTAAACGTCAACGCTACAACCCGTAGTGCGAGGTTCAGCGCGGCACCCGCCCCATCAGATAGAACTCGGCATTGGGCGGCGTACCGGCAAGCGTCACCAGGCGATTGGACAGGCCGAAGAACGCGGCAATGGCACCTATGTCCCAGATGTCATCGAGACTGAAACCGGCCTCCAGCAGGCGCGTCTGCCAGTCTGAGTCCAGGCCGCCGCCGCGCAAGCCGACGTGCAGGGCGAAGTCGAGCATCAGGCGCTGACGCTCACTCAGTGACGCTGTACGTGGATCAATCGCCAACTGGTCGGCCAAGTGGGGATTCTTGCTGTAGATGCGCAGCAACGCACCGTGCGCCACCACGCAGTACAGGCAGCCGTTGCGGGCGCTGAGGGTGACCACGATCATCTCCCGTTCCGCCAGTGTCAGGCTGACGGACTCACGCGTCATCAGGGCATCGTGATAGGCGAAGAAGGCGCGAAACTCTTCGGGTCGGTGCGCCAGCATGAGAAACACGTTGGGAACGAATCCGGCCTTGTCCTGCACGGCCAGGATGCGTGTACGCACGTCCTGCGGCAGTTCATCGAGCGATTCGGGTACGGCAAAGCGGCTGATGTGCGTGTTCATGGGGCGTCCTCGGAAAAGGTCAGGTTGCCGCAGCTTGTCCGCCGGCGTCATGCCGACGGGCAAGCCGATATTCACTGAGGCGCGATGCCCAGCGCACTCAGACTCATTTCGCGCATGCGAAACTTCTGCACCTTGCCGGTAACCGTCATCGGGAAGGCATCGACGAAGAGAAAATGCCGGGGCACCTTGAAGTGGGCAATGCGTCCCTGACAGAAATCGCGCAACTGCTCGTCGCTGACCGTCTGCCCCGGATGGCACTTGACCCAGGCGACGATCTCCTCGCCGTAGTGTTCATCGGGAATGCCCACCACCTGCACGTCGGCTACCGCCGCATGGCCGAAGAGGAACTCCTCGATCTCACGCGGGTACAGGTTCTCGCCACCGCGAATGATCATGTCCTTGTTACGCCCGACGATACTCAGGTAGCCCGCCTCGTCCATCACTGCAAGATCGCCGGTGTGCATCCAGCGTGCACCGTCGATGGCCTCGGTAGTCGCCTCGGGGTTATTCCAGTAGTCCAGCATCACGCTGTAGCCGCGTGTACAGAGTTCGCCGATCTGGCCACGCGGCACGATACGTCCCTGTTCGTCGACAATCTTGCTTTCCAGGTGCGGCTGGGTGCGCCCGACACTCGCCACGCGGCGCTGCAGGTCATCATCGGCGGCGGTCTGGGTCGACACCGGGCTGGTCTCGGTCATGCCATAGGCAATCTGCACTTCGCTCATGTGCATCTCGCCGATCACCCGTTTCATCACCTCGATCGGGCAGGTCGCGCCAGCCATAATGCCCGAGCGCAGGCTGGATAGATCGAACTCGCCACGCCGCGGATGATCGAGTTCGGCGATGAACATGGTCGGCACACCGTACAGCGTCGTGGCGCGCTCTTCGGCCACTGTCTGCAAGGTGCTCAGCGGATCGAAGGCATCGCTCGGATAGATCATGGTGCTGCCGTGGGTCAGGCAACCGAGGTTGCCCATGACCATGCCGAAGCAGTGGTACAGCGGCACCGGAATCACCACGCGGTCATGCTCGCTCAAGCCCAGGCTTTCGCCGACCATGTAGCCGTTGTTGAGGATGTTGTAGTGACTGAGCGTGGCCCCCTTGGGAAAACCGGTGGTTCCCGAGGTGTACTGGATGTTGATGGCCTCGTCGAACTGCAACTGAGCGCTGCAGGCGCGCAGTTGTTCCGCGCAGATACTGTCCGCATGTGCCAGCAGTGCCTCCCAGCCGAGCATGCCGGGTGCAGGCTCGCGGCCGAGGCTGATTACACCACGCAGCTCCGGCAGCATAAGGCTGTGCAGTGCACCGCTGGCACTACCGGGCAGTTCGGGGAGCAATTGACCAAGCATCGCGTGGTAGTCGCTGGTCTTGAACGCATCGGCACAGATCAGCCAGTGGCAACCGGAATGCTTGAGCGCGTACTCCAGTTCGCTGAGTCGATAGGCCGGGTTGATATTGACCAGAATCACCCCGGCTTTGGCGCTAGCGAACTGAGCGATGCACCACTGCGCACAGTTCGGTGCCCAGATGCCCAAGCGCTCGCCGGGCTGCATGCCGATGGCCAGCAGCGCACGCGCACAGCGCTCGACCTGCTCGGCCAGTTCCACCCAGCTATAGCGCACCTGCTGATGACGCACCACCAGCGCCTCACGCTCGGCAAAGCGCGCCACCGTCCGGTCGAATGCTGCACCGATGGTCATCGCCAGCAACGGCTTATCCTGTGGACCGCGGGTATAACTGGGTAATGTCATGGCATGCCTCTGTCTTATGCTTGTTATCGAGTCTGGCGCCCTTGACTTGGCGAAGGCGTGGCAGTTGACAGCCGACCAAGTCACCTTTACGTTAACGTAAAGCAAAAAGACCTGACAAGCCCAATCAATAACGACAATTCACGGTGCCCCCATGAGCTACCCCACTCTCAACTTCGGCCTCGGCGAAACCCTCGACATGCTGCGCGACTCGGTGCACCAGTTCGCGCAGGCCGAGCTGGCGCCGCGTGCCGCGCAGATCGATCGCGATAACGAATTCCCCATGGACATGTGGCGCAAGTTCGGCGACATGGGCCTGCTCGGCATGACGGTCAAGGAAGAGTACGGCGGCACCGACATGGGCTATCTGGCCCATGTGCTGGCCATGGAAGAGATCAGCCGCGCCTCGGCCTCGGTGGGCCTGTCCTACGGCGCGCACTCCAACCTGTGCGTCAACCAGATTCACAAGAACGGCAGCGAGGCGCAGAAGCAGAAATATCTGCCCAAGCTGTGCTCCGGCGAGCACATCGGCGCCCTGGCCATGAGCGAGCCCAATGCCGGCTCAGACGTGGTGTCGATGAAGCTGCGCGCGGAAAAACGCGGCGACCGCTACGTGCTCAACGGCAACAAGATGTGGATCACCAACGGCCCGGACGCCCACACCTACGTGATCTACGCCAAGACCGACATCAACGCTGGCTCGCGCGGCATGACCGCGTTCATCGTCGAGCGTGATTTCAAGGGTTTCTCCCGCCACCAGAAGCTGGACAAGCTGGGCATGCGCGGCTCCAACACCTGCGAGCTGGTGTTCGAGGACTGCGAAGTGCCGGAGGAGAACATCCTGGGCGTCGAGGGCGGTGGGGTGCGTGTGCTGATGAGCGGCCTGGACTACGAGCGCACCGTGCTCTCCGGTGGCCCGACCGGGATCATGCTGGCCTGCATGGACGTGGTGCTGCCCTATGTGCACGAGCGCCAGCAGTTCAAGCAATCCATCGGTGAATTCCAGTTGGTGCAGGGCAAGCTGGCTGACATGTACGCCGGCATGAATGCCTCCAGGTCCTACCTGTACAACGTCGCCAAGGCCTGCGACCGCGGTGAGGAGTCGCGCAAGGACGCCGCTGCGGTGATTCTCTACACCGCCGAGATGGCCACGAAAATGGCACTGGACACCATCCAGTTGCTCGGCGGCAACGGCTACACCAACGAATACCCGGCTGGCCGCCTGCTGCGCGACGCCAAGCTCTACGAGATCGGCGCCGGCACCAGCGAAATCCGCCGCATGCTGATCGGCCGCGAGCTGTTCAACGAAACCAAGTGATCGGCGGGAACGCCCCGTGTGATGGTTCCCACGCTCTGCGTGGGAACCTGAAACCGGACGCAGAGCGTCCCTGGCGAAACTCCCACGCAGAGCGTGGGAGCGATCAAATCAAAATCGGAGCGCCCCAGATGGCCATCCTGCATACCCAGATCAACACCCGTTCACCGGAGTTCGCCGCCAACAGCGCGGCGATGCTTGCTCAGGTCAACGAGCTGCGCGCCCTGCTCGCCCGCGTCCATGAAGGCGGCGGCGCCAAGGCGCAGGAGCGCCACATCTCGCGCGGCAAGTTGCTGCCGCGCGAACGTATCAACCGCCTGCTGGATGCCGGATCGCCCTTCCTCGAGATCGGCCAGCTCGCCGCCCATGAGGTCTACGGCGAAGACGTACCCGCCGCCGGGGTTATCGCCGGTATCGGCCGCGTCGAAGGGGTCGAATGCATGATCGTGGCCAACGACGCCACGGTAAAAGGCGGCTCCTACTACCCGCTGACGGTGAAGAAGCACCTGCGCGCGCAGGCCATTGCGCGTGAGAACCGTCTGCCGTGCATCTACCTGGTGGACTCCGGCGGCGCCAATCTGCCGCGCCAGGACGAAGTGTTCCCGGATCGCGAGCACTTCGGCCGGATCTTCTTCAACCAGGCCAACATGAGCGCGCTGGGCATTGCGCAGATCGCCGTGGTGATGGGTTCCTGCACTGCCGGCGGCGCCTACGTGCCGGCGATGAGCGACGAAACCATCATGGTGCGTGAGCAGGCGACCATCTTTCTCGCCGGCCCGCCCCTGGTGAAGGCCGCCACTGGCGAATTAGTCAGTGCCGAAGAACTCGGGGGCGCCGACGTGCACTGCAAGACCAGCGGCGTGGCCGACCACTATGCCGAGGATGACGAACACGCCCTGGCCCTGGCCCGGCGCAGCATTGCCAACCTCAACTGGCGCAAGCTCGGCCAGCTCGACGCCCGCGCCCCCATCGCCCCGCGCTATGCCGCAGAAGAGCTGTACGGGGTGATCCCGGCCGACGCCAAGCAGCCCTTCGATGTGCGCGAGGTGATCGCGCGCATCGTCGACGACTCGCAGCTGGATGAATTCAAGGCGCTGTTCGGCACTACGCTGGTGTGCGGCTTCGCCCGCATCAACGGCTACCCGGTGGCGATTCTTGCCAACAACGGCATCCTCTTCGCCGAGTCGGCGCAGAAAGGCGCGCACTTCGTCGAACTGGCCTGCCAGCGCGGCATCCCCCTGCTGTTCCTGCAGAACATCACTGGTTTCATGGTCGGCAAGAAGTACGAGGAAGGCGGCATCGCCAAGCACGGCGCCAAGCTGGTCACCGCCGTGGCCTGCGCCCAGGTGCCGAAATTCACCGTGATCATCGGTGGCAGCTTCGGCGCCGGCAACTACGGCATGTGTGGCCGCGCCTACGACCCACGCTTCCTGTGGATGTGGCCCAACGCGCGCATCGGCGTGATGGGTGCCCAGCAGGCTGCCGGCGTGCTGGTGCAGGTCAAGCGCGAGCAGGCGCAACGCACCGGCCAGCCGTACTCCGATGAAGACGAACAGCGCCTGAAGCAGCCCATCGTCGAGCAGTACGAGAAGCAGGCGCATGCCTACTACTCCAGCGCTCGCCTGTGGGACGACGGCGTGATCGACCCGGCGCAGACCCGCGAGGTGCTGGCCCTGGCCCTGTCCGCCAGCCTAAATGCACCGATCGAGCCGACCCGTTTCGGCGTGTTCCGCATGTAACACCAGTCTGTAGGAGCCCGCTTGCGGGCGATCAAAAGCATCGCCGGCAAGCCGGCTCCTACACCAGAGTTCTGAGAGCGACAGACATGACCAACTTCACCACCGTACAGCTTGAAACCGACAAACGCGGCTTCGCCACCCTGTGGCTGAACCGCCCGGAAAAGAACAACGCCTTCAACGCCGAGATGATCCGCGAGCTGATCCTCGCCCTCGACGCCGTGGGTGAAGACAAGAGCCTGCGCTTTCTCCTGCTGCGCGGCCGTGGCAAGCACTTCTCGGCCGGCGCCGACCTGTCCTGGATGCAGCAGGCGGCCGGGCTGGACTACAACACCAACCTCAACGACGCCCGCGAGTTGGCCGAGCTGATGTACAACCTGCACGGTCTGAAGATCCCGACCCTGGCCGTGGTGCAAGGCGCGGCCTTTGGCGGCGCGGTGGGGCTGGCCAGTTGCTGCGACATGGCCATCGGTAGCGAAGACGCCCTCTTCTCACTGTCCGAGGTGCGCATCGGCCTGGCTCCGGCGGTGATCAGCCCCTTCGTCGTGCAGGCCATCGGCGAGCGTGCGGCCAAGCGCTATGCGCTCACTGCCGAACGCTTCGACGGCAGACGCGCCCGCGAACTGGGCCTGCTCGCCGAGAGCTACCCGGTCGACGAACTGGACACCCAGGTCGAAGCCTGGGTCGCCAACTTGCTGCACAACAGCCCGCAAGCCATGCGCGCCAGCAAGGATTTGTTGCGTGAAGTAGGCAGCGGCGAGTTGACCCCCGCCCTGCGCCGCTACACCGAGAATGCCATCGCCCGTCTGCGCGTCAGCGCCGAAGGCCAGGAAGGCTTGCGCGCATTCCTGGAAAAACGCCAACCCACCTGGCAGGAGCCATCCGCATGATCGACACCCTGCTGGTCGCCAATCGTGGCGAGATCGCCTGCCGCGTGATGCGCACGGCCAAGGCCATGGGCATCCGCACCGTCGCCGTGCACAGCGCCATCGACGCAGGTGCGCGGCACGTGCGCGAAGCCGATGTGGCGGTGAATCTCGGTGGTGCCAAACCGGCCGAAAGCTACCTGCTGATCGATAAGATCATCGCTGCCGCCAAGGCCAGTGGCGCGCAGGCCATCCACCCCGGCTACGGTTTTCTCTCGGAGAACGCCGGCTTCGCCCGCGCCATCGAACAGGCCGGATTGATCTTTCTCGGCCCGCCCGCCTCGGCCATCGACGCCATGGGCAGCAAGTCAGCGGCCAAGTCGCTGATGGAGGCTGCCGGCGTGCCGCTGGTGCCCGGCTACCACGGTGAAAAGCAGGATCTTGATACCTTCCGCGAGGCCGCCAAACGCATCGGCTACCCAGTGCTGCTCAAGGCAGCCGCTGGTGGCGGCGGCAAGGGCATGAAGGTGGCTGAATCAGAAGCGCAGCTCGCCGAGACGCTGGAATCCGCGCAACGTGAAGCGCAGTCGGCCTTCGGCGACTCGCGCATGCTGGTGGAAAAATACGTGCTCAAACCGCGCCATGTGGAGATCCAGGTATTCGCCGACCAGCACGGCAACTGCCTGTACCTCAACGAGCGCGACTGCTCGATCCAGCGGCGCCACCAGAAGGTGGTTGAGGAGGCGCCGGCACCGGGCCTGAGCCCCGAGCTGCGCCGCGCCATGGGCGAAGCGGCGGTCAAGGCGGCGCAGGCCATCGGCTATGTCGGCGCCGGCACGGTGGAGTTTCTGCTCGACGAGCGTGGCGACTTCTTCTTCATGGAGATGAACACCCGCCTGCAGGTCGAGCATCCGGTCACCGAGGCCATCACCGGCCTCGACCTGGTGGCCTGGCAGATTTGCGTCGCCCGTGGCGAGCCGCTGCCGATCACCCAGCAGCAGGTGCCGCTGAACGGCCATGCCATCGAGGTGCGGCTGTACGCCGAAGACCCGGACCACGATTTCCTTCCCGCCACCGGCACCCTGGCGCTGTACCGCGAAGCCGGCAACGGTGACGGGCGTCGCGTCGACAGCGGCGTGGCCGAGGGTGACAGCGTCTCGCCCTTTTACGACCCGATGCTGGGCAAGCTGATCGCCTGGGGCGAAAACCGTGAGCAGGCGCGCCTGCGTCTGCTGACCATGCTCGAAGGCACCCTGGTCGGCGGCGTGAAGACCAACCTGGCATTCCTGCGCCGCATCCTTGCTCATCCAGCCTTCGCCGCGTGCGAGCTGGACACGGGCTTTATCCCACGCCATCAGCAGCAGTTGCTGCCTGCGCCAAGCGAGTTGCCGGACGCGTTCTGGCAACTCGCTGCCGATGCCTGGGTACAGAGCGAAAGCCCCGTGCAGCGCGCGGACGACAGCCATTCGCCCTGGGCCGCTCGTAGTGGTTGGCGCGCCGGTGGTGCAGCGGAAATCGACCTGCACCTGAACTGCCAGGGCGAAAGCCGCAAGGTGCGCGCGAGCAACCAGGCCCGCTTGCAGGGCGAAGAACTGCTGGCGGACATCGACGGCATACGCCAGCGTCTGCGTGCCATTCGCCGTGGCGAAACCCTCTATTTGCAATGGCACGGCGAGCTGCATGCCATCAGCCGCTTCGACCCCATCGCTGCCGCCGAGGCCAGTCATGCTCAGCATGGTGGCCTCAGTGCGCCCATGAACGGCAGCATCGTCCGCGTACTGGTCGAACCCGGTCAAGCGGTCGAGACTGGCACAGCGCTGGTGGTATTGGAGGCGATGAAGATGGAGCACAGCATCCGCGCGCCCGAAGCCGGGACGGTCAAGGCGCTGTACTGCCGTGAAGGCGAAATGGTCAGCGAAGGTGCGGTGTTGGTGGAGTTCGAACCCTAGGGTGGATCGCGCTTCATCGATCCACCATGAAGTCATTCGCCTGCATCAAGGTGGACATGAAAGGCGATGTCCACCCTACGTAGCAGTTCGACCATCTTGCCGCGAGTGGTGCGCACGGCGCACCCTACGATGAAAACGAGGACAGCCTATGAACCTGCCTGAATCCGTGCGTCTGGTCGAAGTCGGCCCGCGCGATGGCCTGCAGAACGAGAAACAGCCGATCAGCGTCGCCGACAAGGTGCGCCTGGTGGACGGCCTGACAGCCGCCGGCCTGAGCTATATCGAGGTAGGTAGCTTCGTCTCGCCCAAATGGGTGCCGCAGATGGCCGGCTCCGCCGAGGTGTTCGCCGGCATCCTGCGTAAACCTGGCGTCACCTATGCAGCGCTCACGCCAAACCTGAAAGGTCTCGAAGCCGCACTCGAAACCAAAGTCGAGGAAGTGGCGGTGTTCGCCGCCGCCAGCGAGGCTTTCTCACAGAAGAACATCAACTGCTCCATCGCCGACAGCCTGCAGCGCTTCGTACCGCTGATGGAGGCGGCCAAGGCGGCGAACGTGCGTGTACGCGGCTACGTCTCCTGCGTGCTCGGCTGCCCATACGATGGCGAAGTCGCGCCCGAGCAGGTCGCCAGCGTCGCCCGCGAGCTTTACGCCATGGGCTGCTACGAAGTATCGCTGGGCGACACCATCGGCACCGGCACCGCCGGCAAGACGCGCGCGCTGATCGAGGTGGTTGGCCGCGACATCCCGCGCGACAGGCTCGCCGGGCATTTCCACGACACCTATGGCCAGGCCCTGGCCAACATCTATGCCAGCCTGCTCGAAGGCATCAGTGTATTCGACAGCTCTGTCGCCGGCCTGGGCGGCTGCCCCTATGCCAAGGGCGCGACCGGCAACGTCGCCACCGAGGACGTGCTCTACCTGATGCAGGGCCTGGGTATCGGGACAGGTGTGGACATGAACAAACTGATCGCCTCGGGGAACCGCATCTGCGAAATACTGGGCAAGACCAACGGCTCGCGGGTGGCGCGGGCATTTCTGAGCCGCTAGATCCGATAGGGTGGATGATGCTTTTCTCATCCACCGTTGTGGTGGATCGGTGAAGCGTGATCCACCCTACGTGCTGAACAACAGCCCGCATATGCGCAGGAGCGGATTCATCCGCGATTATCGCGGCTAAAGCCGCTCCTACAGGCAGGTGTACCGTATCGACCTGTCGTTTGCTTCCGAACATATGAAAAGGCCGGTGCGATAGCCGCGAAGGTCGCTCAGGTTAAAGGCCTGATTGCCCATGCGTACTAACCTGAAGCTTACGAACAAGCAATGACGAGGACTGGCCATGCAGCAGCCTCTCTGGACGCCCTCCGCCGACCGCATCGCTGGCACCCGCATGGATGCCTTCCGCCGTTTCGTCAACGACCGCCATGCCCTGCACCTGGCCGACTACCCTGCCCTGCATGCCTGGAGCATCGAGCAGCGCGAAGCCTTCTGGCAGGCTATCGCCGACTTCTTCGACATTCGCTTCCATAGCGCTGCCGAATGCGTCCTGCGCGAAGGCCCGGCAATGCCAGATGCTCAGTGGTTTCCCGGCGCCACCCTGAATTTCGCCGAACACCTGCTGCGCCGCCGTGACGGTCATCCGGCGCTGGTGGCCATCGCCGAGGATGGCAGCCGCGAACAACTCAGCCATGCACAACTCGCTGCCCATGTCGCCGGGCTGCAACGCGCCCTGCACAACGCAGGCGTGGGCATCGGTGATCGCGTGGCGGCCTTCATGCCCAACACCTGGCAGAGCGTGGTGGGCATGCTCGCCACCGCCAGCCTCGGCGCCACCTGGTCGAGTTGCTCGCCGGATTTCGGCACCCAGGGAGTGATCGACCGCTTTGGTCAGATCGAGCCCAAGGTGCTGATCGCCGCCGCCGGTTATCGCTATGCAGGGAAGAATCTGGACCTGACCGACAAGCTCAATGAAATCCTCGAACAGTTGCCTTCCTTGCAGCATCTGGTGCTGGTGCCTTACGCCAAGCTCGACACCCGTGCCACGGATTGCAAATCCGTCGCAGCGATCAGCCTGTGGCAGGATTTCTACCAGCCCGGCGGCGCACCACAGTTCACCCCAGTGGCCTTCGAACAGCCGCTGTACATCCTCTACTCCAGCGGCACCACCGGTGTACCCAAATGCATCGTCCATGGCGTCGGCGGCACCCTGCTGCAACACCTCAAGGAGCTGGGCCTGCACACCGACCTGACAGCCGATGACTGTCTGTTCTACTACACCACCTGCGGCTGGATGATGTGGAACTGGCTGGTTTCCGGCCTGGCGCTGGGCGCCACCCTGGTGCTCTACGACGGCTCGCCCTTCCATCCGGAACCGACGCGCCTGATCGATCTGATCGACGCCGAGGACATCTCCATCTTCGGCACCAGCGCCAAATTCATCGCCGCACTGGAGAAAGCCGGCGTCAAAACCCGTGAAAGCCACAAGCTGAGCAGGCTCAAGGCGATCCTTTCCACCGGCTCGCCGCTGCTCCACGAAAGCTTCGAATACGTCTACCGCGACGTGAAACGTGACCTGTGCCTGTCCTCGATCTCGGGCGGTACCGACATCGTCTCCTGTTTCGCCCTGGGCAACCCGACCCTGCCAGTCTGGCGCGGCGAACTGCAGTGCAAGGGCCTGGGGATGGACGTGCAGGTGTGGAACGACAGTGGCCAAGCCGTGATGGGAGAAAAAGGCGAGCTGGTCTGCACCCGACACTTTCCCTCGATGCCTGTAGGTTTCTGGAACGACGCGGATGGCGAGAAATTTCGCGCTGCCTATTTTTCTACCTTCCCCGGCGTCTGGGCACACGGCGACTATGCCGAGGAAACCGCTCATGGTGGCCTGGTCATTCATGGCCGCTCCGATGCCGTGCTCAACCCGGGCGGCGTGCGCATCGGCACCGCTGAGATCTATCGCCAGGTGGAAAAGGTGCCGCAGGTGCTGGAGTCCATTGTCATTGGCCAGGACTGGCAGGGCGACGTGCGCGTGGTGCTGTTCGTACGCCTGCGTGATGGCGTGACGCTGGACGACACCCTGCGCGAAGAAATTCGCCGAGTGATTCGCGCCAACACCACGCCACGCCACGTGCCGGCGAAGATCCTCCAGGTCGCCGATATTCCACGTACCCTCAGCGGCAAGATCGTCGAACTCGCGGTGCGCAGCGTCATCCACGGGCGCCCGGTGAAGAACACCGATGCCCTGGCCAACCCTCAGGCGCTTGAGCTTTACCGCAACTTGCCAGGGCTGACGGACGATCTGTAGCAAAAAGCCACCAGCCAGAAAAAATCACTATACTGGCGCCATTTTTTCGTCTTCACAGCAGCTGAGTCCTGGCCAAGGTCGACTCGGCACATGGCAAGGTGGCGGCATGAACATCATCCAGCGCAACAACGTTCAACGCTTGAAAGCGGAAACGGCCAATGCCCCAACGCTCATCTACGGCCACGGCTTCGGTTGCAATCAGGATATGTGGAGCAAGGTCACGCCAGCCTTCAGCCAGCACTGGCACCAGGTGCTGTTTGACTATGTCGGCAGCGGCCGCTCCGATGCCAACGCCTTCCACCCTGCCCGCTATGCCCAACTGGAGGGTTACGTAGAGGACCTTCTGGAAGTGTGCGACGCCCTCGAACTCTCGGGTGATCTGACCTTCGTTGGCCACTCGATCAGTTGCAGCGTCGGCATTCTCGCTGCCATCAGGCGCCCCGAGCTGTTCTCCCGGCTTATTCTTCTCGGTCCGTCCCCCTGCTTTCTCAACGATCCGCCCGACTATCACGGAGGATTCGAGCGCAGTGACCTGGAGGGGCTACTGGAACTGATGGCCCATAACTATCTGGGCTGGGCCCAGCAGTTCGCACCATTGGTATCGGCCGACGAGGCTCCCGCCGTCACCCAGCAGCTCTCCGACAGTTTCTGCTCGACCGACCCAATCATGGCTCATGCCTTCGCTCAGGCCACCTTCTTCTCCGATATCCGCCCGGCGCTGCAGCTGTGCCTGTCGCCCTGCCTGATCCTGCACCACCAGCGTGATGCACTGGTTCCCACGCCAGTTGCCGACTATCTGCATGCCGCCCTCATCGGCAGCGCTCTGGAAACGCTGGACGTCAGCGGCCATTGCGCGCACATGAGCCATCCTGAACTGGTGAGCGCCGCCATGCATCGCTACCTGATGGGAGCACAAGCACGTGTTCTATCTTGATCGCCTACCCGGCCCGGTACTGGTCACTGACTGCAACGGCCGAATCAAGCATTGCAATTGCGATTTCAAGCGCCTGGCAGGTGCAGGCGCGGCCGAAGGCATGGATCAGTTCTTTCCGCCAGCCAGCCGCATCTTCCTGCAAACCCACGCCTGGCCCTTGCTGCTGCGCAACGGTGAGTTCAGTGAGCTTTACCTGCAACTGCAATCAGAAGGCGGCCAGGCAATACCCGTCATGGCCAACGCGCGCATCAGCGAAGTCGATGGCGCGCCGGAGGTCATCTGGCTGTTCTTCGTCGCCAAGGACCGCCAGCGTTTCGAAGCAGAGCTGCTCAAGGCTCGCGAACAGGCGCAGGAAAGCGCAGCCCAACTGGCCAAGGCCAACCTGGCGCTGCAGAGCGCCTACGCCCAGTTGGCCACCTACGCCGTGGAAATTCAGAGCGAAGCCGAGCAACTTGCACAACTCAGCCATACCGACCCACTGACTGCGCTGAGCAATCGCAGGGCGCTGTCAGTGCACGTCGAGCAGTGGCTCGGCAGCGTCAGCGACCTGGCCTGCGGTAGCCTTTTGTTGATCGATATCGACCACTTCAAACAGATCAACGATCGCTTCGGCCACGCCGAGGGCGATCGAGTTCTGGTGGATATGGCGCAGCGTCTTCTGGCCAGCGTGCGCAGTGGCGACAGTGTGGTGCGCTACGGCGGCGAAGAGTTCGCGATATGGCTGCCCAACGCCGATCTCGATGAGGCCGGCGATATCGCCGAGCGCGTGCATGATCAGGTCAAGGCCCTGCAAATCGCCCACCAGGCTGTCACGGTGAGCATCGGCATCGCCAGCCTTAAACCATGCGAACGCTACCTGGAGCGTCTGCTGGCGGTAGCGGACAAAGCCCTTTACACAGCCAAAGCCCAGGGTAGGAATCGCAGCATTCGGCACGAGTAGCCGGCTCAGGATCGGCCGCTGCAGCTGGCCGCAAACGCCTCCTATACTGAAGCAACAATGACAACAGGATGTTCGTCGTGCATACGTTTTTCTGCCTACTGCTGGCGTTGATGCTAGCTGGAACCGCATCCGCCCACGAACCCATCAAGCTGTACATGCCAGACGCGCCGCCGCTGACGCTGCATGACTATGAAAGCGGCCATGGCATGGCGGGTGACGTGGTGCTGGCTGCATTGGCAAGGATTGGCAAACTCACCCACATCGTCGCCGAGCCCTGGCCACGCGCCCAGGTCAATGTGTCCAGGGGCAGGAACATGCTGATCATTCCCCTGTCGCGAACGCCCGAACGCGAGGAGCTGTATACCTGGATTGCCTCGGTCATGGAACTGGAGCGCGCCTTCTTCAGCCTGGACGAACCGGTCACCAGCTTCATGCAGGCCCGCCAGCGTTATCGCCGCGTAGGTGTCGGCTTGGGCACGGCGCAGGTGGGCATCCTGCAGCGCCAAGGTTTCAGCGACGAGCAGATCGTGCAACTCAAACTGGGCGAAAACCCGGCCCACCTGCTCAGCCTTGGACGTATCAACGCCTGGTTCACCGGGGTGCCGGAGGCGCTGTACATCTGGGAAAGCTCGGCCTATCGCGGGCAAAATCTGCGCAGAAGCCCGACCCTGGCCAGTACCGGCCTGTATCTGGGCTGCTCGAAGGACTGCGATGTGCAACTGGTCGAACAACTACGCACCGCCATCAGCGAACTGGAACAGGACGGCGTCAGCCAGCGTCTGCGTCAGGCCTATTTGCCGCTGCAGCCCGCCCCCTAAATCCCCTGCCGCCCCGGATCCTCTGGCGGCAGCTCCTCTTCGATGTCCTCAAGCTTCAGTTCCAGCCCCCAGTCGCCTGCCGAGGCAGCTTTCGGTGGCGCAACGGGTGCCGCCACCGGTGCTGCGGCGGGCGCAGGCCGGGCATTGGCCGGGTTGTCGCGGTGTAGCTTGAGCTTCAGGCGTACGTTGTTCGCCGAGTCGGCGTTCTTCACCGCCTCTTCCTCGTCGATTGCCCCTTCATGTACCAGATCGATCAAGGCCTGATCGAAGGTCTGCATACCGAGGTTCTTGGATTTCTCCATGATTTCCTTGAGCTCGGAAAACTCGTTGCGCTTGATCAGGTCGCGCACCGTCGGCGTACCCAGCATCACCTCCACCGCGGCGCGGCGTTTACCATCCACGGTCTTGACCAGACGCTGCGAGACGAATGCCTTGAGGTTGTTGCCAAGGTCGTTGAGCAACTGCGGACGACGATCCTCGGGGAAGAAGTTGATGATGCGATCCAGGGCCTGGTTGGCATTGTTGGCGTGCAGCGTGGAGATCGCCAGGTGCCCGGTATCGGCGAAGGCCAAGGCATGCTCCATGGTTTCGCGGTCGCGGATCTCGCCGATCAGGATCACGTCCGGCGCCTGGCGCAGGGTGTTCTTCAGCGCGGCGTGGAAGCTGCGGGTGTCCACGCCCACCTCACGCTGGTTGATGATCGACTTCTTGTGCCGGTGCACGTACTCCACCGGGTCTTCGATGGTGATGATATGGCCGCCGCTGTTGCGGTTGCGGTAGTCGATCAGCGCCGCCAGGGAGGTCGACTTGCCTGAGCCGGTGCCGCCCACGAACAACACCAGGCCGCGCTTTTCCATCACAGTGCCGAGCAGCACTTCGGGTAGCTTGAGGTCTTCGAAGCGCGGTATATCCAGCTTGATGTTGCGCGCGACGATGGACACCTCGTTGCGCTGCTTGAAGATGTTGATGCGAAAACGCCCCACGCCGGCCAGCGATATCGCCAGGTTCATCTCCAGTTCGCGCTCGAATTCCTCACGCTGGGCACTGTCCATGATCGACTCGGCAATCGCTGCCACATCGCCCGCCTTCATCGGCTCCTGGCTCAGCGCCTTGAGCACGCCATTGAACTTCGCGCAGGGCGGCGCGCCGGTAGACAGATAGAGATCGGAGCCATCCTGGGTGGACAGGATTTTCAGCATTGCTTGGAGATCCATGGCGGCGTTTCCGTGAGCGCGATTGAAATACCATAGGCCATGATTCGTCCGCACCGCGGACAACGCACAACCCACAAAATTGACGCCATTCTGCTGGCGCAATGAATACTGGCACAATAGCGCCCTGACAGAATTGAGGAGCCCATCAATGGCTAAGGCAATGGCCCGCCACATCTTGGTCAAGACCGAAGCGGAAGCCGCCGCGCTGAAGAAGCGCATTGCCGCTGGCGAAGCCTTCGATGTGCTGGCACGCAAGCACTCCACCTGCCCCTCCGGCAAGAAAGGTGGCGACCTCGGTGAAGTGCGGCCCGGGCAGATGGTGCGTGCAGTGGATCAGGTGATCTTCAAGAAGGCGCTGCGCGAAGTGCACGGCCCGGTGAAGACCCAGTTCGGCTATCACCTGATTCAGGTGTTCTATCGCGACTGAGCCCTGCTCAGGCGCCTGGCTCGCCCATGAACTCGACGATCTTGCCCCTCAGCCAGCGCTCGGCAGGGTCGTTGTCGGTCACCCCGCTCCAGACCATCGACAGATCCGAATTGACCAGCTCGAATGGCGGGTCATCCGCGCGCAGGCGAGTTCCGTCGATCAACGCCGCTGCGGCGAAATCCGGGACTGTGGCGAGCATTTCCGTGCCAGCGATGATCGAGCGCAAGCCACTGAACTGCGGCACCGCCAGCACCACGCGACGCGAGCGATCCAGTCGCGCCAGGTCGTTGTCGATGTTGCCGCACAGATCCCCCGAGAACGACACCAGCGCATGCGGCCGCGAGCAATACTCGTCCAGCGTCAGTGCACCGGGACGGTCGTCGCCGCGCAGCACCTTGACCTTCATCTCGCGCAGTTTGCGCCGCTTGGCGTTAGCCGGTAGCTCGGTGGTGTAACTGACGCCAACGGAAATTTCTCCCGAGGCCAACATCGCTGACATCAACAGGAAGTTGACCCGCCGCACCACGATCACCACCTCCGGCGCCTCTTCGCGAATCTGCTTGAGCAAGGCCGGGAACAGGCCGAACTCGGCATCATCGGACAGACCGATGCGGAAGGTGTCGCGGTTGCTGGCCGGGTTGAACTCGCGAGCACGACTGACTGCACCCGAGATGGTGTCCATGGCCGGCTGCAGCTCCCTGAGAATCGCCAGCGCTCGCGCCGTCGGTTCAAAGCCACGGCCATTACGCACCAGCAGCGGATCGTCGAACAGATCACGCAGCCGGGCCAGCGCCGCACTGACCGCCGGCTGGCCGAGAAACAGCTTCTCGGCGGCGCGGGTCAGGTTCTTCTCGAACATCAGGGTTTCGAAGATCACCAGCAGATTCAGGTCGACGCGGCGCAGGTCGTTGCGATTCATCCAGGAGCCTCGGAACACGGATTGGTGGGCGCATTAAAGCAGCAACTCCCGTGCCCACATAGCCCGGATCAGAGGCCCAGCTCGGACAGCCCCGGATGATCGTCAGGACGACGGCCCTGGGGCCAGCGGAACTTGCGCTCGGCCTCCTGAATCGGCAGGTCGTTGATGCAGGCATAGCGATTGATCATCAGGCCGTCCGCGCCGAACTCCCAATTCTCGTTGCCGTAGGAGCGAAACCAGTTGCCCGAGTCGTCGCGCCATTCGTAGGCATAGCGCACGGCAATACGGTTGTCGGTGAACGCCCAGAGTTCCTTGATCAGACGGTACTCCAGCTCCTTGGCCCACTTGCGCTCGAGGAAGGCACGCGCCTGATCGCGGCCATTGGCGAACTCGGCGCGGTTGCGCCAGCGCGTATCGAGGCTGTAGGCCAGTGCGACCTTGGCCGCATCACGGCTGTTCCAACCATCCTCGGCCAGGCGGACCTTCTCGATGGCGCTCTCGCGAGTGAACGGCGGCAACGGAGGACGAACTTCAGTATTTGACGACATGACGGCACCTCAGGTTTGCGGGGGGGTTGAGCCCATTGCTGGGCGATAGGGATTGCAGAAGCAGTTGCGCAGTACGGCCGGCGCTGTCGGCGGCATCCGCCTGGCCGGTGACCATGGCGACGGCGGTAGCACCATCGATCAGCAGGAGAAACTGCCTGGCCATTTCCTCGGCTTCGGCAAAGCCGCAGGCCGTGGTCAGTTCGCTCAGATAGGCCAGCAAGCGCTGCTTGTGCAGCAACGCGACGGCGCGGATCTCGCTGTCGGGATCACCGATCTCCCCGGCAGCATTGATGAAGGCACAGCCATGGAAGTCAGGCGCCGAGAACCAGCTGCGCAGCAGCGGGAACACTGCCAGTAGCCGCTCACTTGGCGACCCCGCAGAGGTGCCGGCAACGAACCATTGCATCCAGCGTTCATCACGCTCGCGCAGCGCGGCGGCAACCAATGCTTCCTTGGTCGGATAGAGGCGATAGATGCTTTTGCGCGCCACACCCGAGGCCTTGACGATGGCGTCCATACCAGTGGCATTGATACCGCCGGCATAGACCAGGTGTTCGGTGGCTTGCAGCAAGCGCTGCTGGATCGAGGGGTCTTCGAGCATGAGTCAGGGCCATAGAGAATGATCGTTCTCAGCAAGGTAGAACGATCATTCTCTTTAGTCAACTCAATTATCGAAACCCAGGATCAACGGTATACCGACCAGGTTTCTGCCGAGATCCGCGACGCCCACTCCGGTGCCAGCCGCGCCGGCGCCGGATGCAGGTCCTGCCGCCGGACGATGACTCACTGCCTTCCCAACACCGGCGCATGCTCGGCCATCAGCGCCACCACCCAATCGATGAATACCCGCAGCTTGGCGCTGACATGGCGGTTCGGCGGGAAAGCCAGGTACATCGGCATCGGTTTCATCTGCCAGTCGTCGAACAGACGCACCAGTTCACCACTGGCCAGGTGCGGCCTGGCCATGTAATGCGGTAGCCAGAGCATGCCCAGGCCCGCCAGCCCCGCAGCCAGATAGGCGTTGCCATCGTCGACCGTCAGCAGCGGGCGGCCATGGGCCTCGATGCGTTCCTCACCCCGCTGCATCGCATAGGGCAAGGCCTTGCCGGTGCGCGACCAGAGAAAACCCACCGTATGATGAACGGCCGCCTCCAGCTCGCGCGGATGCATCGGCGTGCCAGCGCGCTGCAGATAGCCCGGCGTGGCATAGATACCGAGCTGGAGATCACCGACATGGCGCGCGATCAGCGATTGATCGGTGATCTCACCGCCGCGCACCACGCAGTCGACGTTCTCACCGATGATGTCGATGAGCCGATCACTAACGCCCATGGTCAGCTGGATTTCCGGATAACGCGCATAAAATGCCGGCAAGGCCGGGATCAGCAGCATGCGCGCGAAGGGACTGGGTACGTCCACGCGCAGGCGGCCGCGCGGCGCCATCGATGCACTGGACAGGCTGGTCTCGGCATCGTCGATATCGGCCAGCAGACGCACCACACGTTCGTAGTAGGCGGCGCCGTCAGCGGTGACGTTGACCTTGCGCGTGGTGCGGTTGAGCAGGCGCACCCGCAGCCGTGCTTCCAGTTGCTGAACGAGCTGGGTCACGCTGGTCTTGCTCATGTGCAGGGTGGCTGCCGCCTTGGTGAAACTGCCGGTTTCCACCACGCGGGCGAAGGCCTGCATCGCATCGAAACGATCCATCATGCATCTCTCTTAAGCTCATGATTGTTTGGATTCTACAAACAGTCATGACCAGAGTTGCTCGTTTATCCAGCCCGGCCGTGTTTTTAAAGTGACTCCATCGTTAACAGCGGGCCGTAGCGGCCCAGATGGAGGCAACAATGACCAGCAAACGTGATGTGGTTTTCCCGGCCGACCGCCATGACCTGTATGAACTTCATCGCTATTCGCCGGCGATTCGTTCCAACGGTTTTCTGTTCGTATCCGGTCAGGTCGGCAGTCGCAAGGACGGCTCGCCCGAACCCGACCTGAAAGAGCAGGTGCGCCTTGCCTTCGCCAACCTCAATGCGATCCTCGCTGCAGCAGGTTGCAGCTTCGATGACGTGGTCGACACCACCGTATTCATGCTCGACCCGCATGCGCAGTTCGAAACCATCTGGGAGGTGGTAGCCGACTATTGGGGTGAGGCGCCCTACTCGAACGTGACTGCGGTCGGCGTGACCTGGCTGGCCGGCTTCGATTTCGAGATCAAGGTGATCGCCAAGCTGCCAGAGTGAACAGCGATGCGCCCCCGTGACGAGGGGCGCAGCCGAAAGGCTCAGAGGTGAGTGAAGACGCGCTCGGCCGGCAGACGCGACTTCGGCAGCGCGGCATTGAAATCGCTGTCGCTGTGATACCCCAGCGCCACCGCGACCATGCTGCTCAACCCCTGGGCGGCCAGCCCCAGTTCCTCATCCAGCGCCTCGCGGTCGATGCCCTCCATCGGCGTGGCGTCGACGCCTTTGGCAGCAGCACCCAGGAGCAAGGTGCCCAGCGCCAGATAAGCCTGCTTTTCTGCCCAGTGCGGGATGTCGCCAAGGCCACGGTGCAGTTCGACGTAACTGCTGCGGGTGTTGTGTTGAGTCGTACGCGCCGCATCGTCGCGGAAGCGGCCATCATCGGCCTCCTGCTGCAGCACATCGGCCAGATAAGCATCATCGAGGTCACGGCGGGCGCAGATCAGGATCACGTGCGAGGCATTGAGGATCTTCGACTGGTTGTAGGCAAAGCCGCCCTGAGCGCCCTTGGCCAGGCGCGCCTTGCCTTCGGCAGTGCTCGCCACGACGAAGTGCCAGGGCTGCGAATTGACCGAAGACGGCGACAGGCGCAGCAACTCCAGCAGCTCGTCGATGATCGCCTGATCCACCTGGCGACTGGCATCGTAAGCCTTGGTGGTGTAACGCTGACGTGCGAAGGAAACGGGGCTCATGAACACTCTCCTGATCGATGGATGATGCGAAATGGGCGTCAGTCTGCAGTATGCCTGCGCATGAAAAAAGCAGGCAAAGCCGCTAGGAGTTTCAAAGCAAAGATGAAAATGCGGGCAGGCATCAGCCCTCTAGCGAGCCACGCCGGCGCTCTGCAAGCATTCGATAAAACCCGCTACGGCCGCCGAGCGACTGACCTTGGGATACAGCGCACCGATCTCCCGATGAATGGGCGTCGGGCCGAGCGCGATGACGCGAACGCTGGCCGGCAACGGCAGGATGGTTTCCGTCAACGGCACCACGGCCACGCCAAGGCCGCTCTCGACCATCGACAGCATCGCCTGGATATCGTCGACCTCGATCCACTCCTGCAACGTTAAAGAGTGGTCGCGTAAAAAGCGCTCCACCTGGCGACCACCGAAGGACGAGCGGCTATAGCGGATAAAGGGCTGCTCGCGAATCACCGACAGCCAGTCATCGCCCACCACGTTGCTGGCGGCAAGCAGCACGTAGTTCTCGCATGCCAGCGGCGTCCACTCCAGCTCCCGCGGCGGCTCGAACGCCGGACGGATGAGGATGGCCAGGTCGAGCTCCCCCGCTTCGACTCGATCCATCAACTGCAGGGAAACGCCAGGCGACAGATTCACCCGGCAGTTGGCAAAGCGCAGACGAAAAGGCACCAGCGCGCGCGTGAGGATGGTCGCGTGCACCGAGGCGATCGCGCCAATCTCCAGCGGTTTGGCCCATTCCTCGTCTTGAGTCGGCTCGCCCAAGGCATCGAAACCGGCGACCAGCGCCTCGGCACGCGCCAACGTACGCAGCCCTGCAGCATTCAATATGGCCGAACGACCGGTACGATCGAACAGAGCGAAACCCAGGCTTTCTTCCAGGCGGCGCATATGGCCGCTGACGGCTGCCTGGGTCAGGCCGATGCGCTCACCCGCGGCGCTGAAGGTGCCATAGCGAGCCACCGCTATCAGCGTGCGCAGTTCGATGATCATGTCGATTGATAAGATTTTGTTTTGCTCATGATCAGAACATATAGTTTTTTAAGAGGCTTGTCGCCGAATAGGATGATTCCACTCACCAACGAGGGAACCCCGATGACCGCACTATGCCCGTTCCACCTGGCCTTTCCGGTTGACGACCTGGCCGCCGCCCGCGACTTCTACGGCAACCTGCTCGGCTGCAGCGAAGGTCGCAGCTCGTCAGAGTGGATCGACTTCAACTTCTATGGCCATCAGATCGTCGCCCACCTGGCGCCTGACGAAGCAGGCTCGGTACCGGCCAACGCGGTCGACGGCCACGGCGTGCCGGTGCGCCACTTCGGCGTCGTCCTGCCGATGCACGACTGGCAGGTCGCTGCCGATAAACTCACCGCCGCCGGTGTCGAGTTCATCATCAAGCCCTATATCCGCTTCAAGGGCGAGCCGGGCGAACAGGCGACGATGTTCTTCAAGGACCCAAGCGGCAACGCCGTCGAAATGAAGGCTTTCGCCGACATCAACAACCTATTCGCCCGCTGACAGCGAAAGGAACGCCCCATGCAAACGCTCAAGGTTGCAATCGCTGGTTTCGGCGGTGTCGGCCGCGCCACGGCCAACCTGCTGTTGCAACGTCGCGACCACTATCGCCAGGCCTATGGCGTGGACGTGCAACTGGTTGCCGTATGTGGCTCACGCGCCGGCCTGGCAGATGCCAATGGCCTGCAGGTCCACCAACTGGACGACCTGAAGCCTGGGCTGTCGGGGCCGGATTTCGTCGCGGCGAGTGGTGCTGAGGTGCTGATCGAGGCCGGCCCCAGCGATTTTCGCAGCGGCGGGCCGGGCCTGGACTATCTCTGTGCGGCGCTGTCTGCCGGGCGGGACTGCATCGTCATCTCCAAGGGCGCGCTGGTGCATAGCGGGCCGCGCCTGCGCGAACTGGCGCGCGCCTCCGGGGCGCAGCTGAAACTCAGCGGTGCGGCCGCAGCCGCCCTGCCCACACTCGACCTGCTCGAACACAGCCTGGCCGGCTGCAAGGTGCTCAGCGTCGAGGGCATTCTCAACGCCACCACCAACTACCTGCTCGACGCCATGCGCACCCAGGGACTTGGTTTCGATGCAGCACTGCGCGAGGCACAAGCCGGCGGTTTCGCCGAAGCGGATACGCGCAACGACACCGAAGGTTGGGACACTGCCTGCAAACTCCTGCTGCTGGCCAACTTCGGCCTTGGCGCCCAGCTGACAATGGCTGACGTCGAGGTCGATGGCATCCATTCGGTCACCGCGCAGCGTATCGCAGCCTGGCAAGCACAGGGCCTGGTTCCCCGTCTGGTCGGCAGCCTCAGCTCCGTGGACGGTGCGATCCGCGCCAGCGTCGGGATCAAGACCTATCCGCTGTCCGACCCCTTCGCCCAGGTGAACGGGAAGAACAAGGCGATCCGCGTCAACAGCGACGCCATGGGCGAGACGATCGCCATTGGCGGCGGCGCTGAACCCCTCGCCACAGCAGCCGCCGCCCTGAAGGACTTCGAACATATTCTCCAGGCCAGGGGGCATGCCCCCCTCCTTTACTGACGGACATTGCAAATGACCGAACGCACCCTGCAAGCCATCCGCCACGTCGGTTTCGAGGATCTCGGCAGCTTCGAGGCGCCGCTGCGCGCTGCCGGCTACCAGATCGAGTACATCGACGCAGCGGAACGTGACCTCAGTCAACTCGACCCGCTCGCAGCCGACCTTCTGGTGGTGCTCGGCGGCCCTATCGGCGTCTATGACCACGACCGCTACCCGCTCGTCTCCGCTGAACTGGAAATACTGCGCGCACGGCTGGCAGCCGATAAGCCGACGCTGGGCATCTGCCTCGGTGCGCAGCTGATGGCTGCGGCATTGGGCTCCACCGTCTACCCAGGGCCAGCCAAGGAAATCGGCTGGTCGACGCTGGAGCTGGCAGCCTCCGACTATCAGCCACTCGCCGCCCTGCGCGACGTCGCCGTGCTGCATTGGCATGGCGACACCTTCGACCTGCCGGAAGGCTGCACCCTGCTCGCCTCGACCCCGCTGTGCCGCCAGCAGGCCTTCGCTCGCGGGCAAAACGTGCTGGGCCTGCAATTTCACCCGGAAGTGCGCGGCGACCGCTTCGAGCATTGGCTGCTGGGCCATGCCAGCGAACTGGCCAGCTCGGGCATCGATCCCGTCACCCTGCGTCACGACGCCAAGCGTCATGCCAGCGCCCTTGGGCAAGCGGGCGCCATCATGCTCGGCGATTGGCTGGCCAAGCTGAAGCACTGAGCAGCAGCAGGCCCGAGCCTCATGACAAGGCTCGGGCGCCACCGGCTCATTCAGCGCTTGCATCCTGTAAACACTTCGTAAATGCGATGGATTTTCATTAACTCGCCTAGTAAAAGATAGCTTGCTTTCGATCCTGCCTGAAGCAGCGCTTGCCGCTACTCGTCTAGACCCGGAGTCCAGCATGTCTATCCGCTCTCACCTGCAACGCACTGCGGCGGCGATTACCACGTCGCTGCTGCTCGCCCTGCCCCTGCACGCCAGCGAACGCACGCTGGACAGCGCCTACGGCCCAGTGAAAATCAGCGGCACTGCGCAGCGCGTGGTTGCACTGGGCGACAGCGCCCTGGATGCGGCGCTGTCACTCGGCATACAGCCGGTCGGCACTCTAGCCAGTCGCGGCGGCGACGACGTGCCGGACTATCTCAAGACCACGGCAGGCAAGATCACCCTGGTGGGCAGCGTACGCGAGCCCAACCTGGAGGCCATCCTGCGCCTGCAGCCGGACCTGGTACTGGCCTCCAGCGACCTGTCACGCGATCTGTACGCCAAACTGAGCCTGATGGCGCCCACCGTGGTGCCCACCGGCAATTCCTTCCAGGACTGGCGCAAGACCTACCTGACCTACGCCCAGGCCCTCGGCAAACAGGAAGAAGGCCAACAACGCCTCGCCGAAATCGACAAACGCAGCGCCGAACTGCGCCACCGTCTGCCGCAGGGCCAGGCAGTCAGCGTGGTGCGCTGGAACCCGCAAGGGCCGGTGATCATGTCCAGCCACCTGTTCGTTGGCCAGTTGCTGAACGACCTCGGCCTGCGCGCCAACGAGCTGGCCGCAGCCCAGGCGCAGAAGCCGCACAGCGACGTGCTGAGTCTGGAGAACCTGTCACGCATCAATGCCGACTGGATCTTCCTCGCCACGCTCAATCCGGATGGTCGCAAGGCCCTGGAAGACGCGCGCAAGCAACCTGCCTTCACTCGCCTGTCAGCCGTCGTCGACGGTCATGTGGTGACCGTCGACGGCCAGATCTGGAGCAGCAGCTCCGGTTACCTGGCGGCTCAACAGGTACTCGATGACGTGGAGAAGGCTCTGCTCGACTGATGCTCGCTGCACGCCTTTCCGTCCCTCAGGCGCTGAGCTACACGGCTGTGTGCCTGTTGCTTTTGTGCGTCGCGAGCCTGCTGTTGGGCGCGGGTGACATCGGCATCCTGCCCAGCCTGCAAGCCCTGCTCGGCGGCAGTGATGAGGATGCTCGCTTCATCGTCTTCGAACTGCGCTGGGTGCGCACCGAACTGGCCCTGTTGGTCGGCCTCGCCCTTGGCGCGGCCGGTGTGCTGCTGCAAGCGGTGACGCGCAACCCGCTGGCCGAACCCGGATTGCTCGGGGTCAGCGCCGGCGCCTCGTTCGCCGTGGTGCTGGCGATCAACCTGGGCGCCTCGGCTGCCAGCCTGCATCTGGGCGTGGCGATGCTCGGCTCGCTTGTCGGTTGCGTGCTGGTATTGCTGGTCACGCGTATGCGTGGCGTCGGTGACGATCCCGTACGCCTGGTGCTGGCCGGCGCCGCGTTCTCCAGCATGCTTGGCGCGCTCAGTAGCCTGCTGCTGTTATGGGACCAGCGCACCGCCGATGAAATGCGCTTCTGGGTCATCGGTGCCCTGGCGGGTCGCCCGCTGGACACGCTCGACTGGAGCCTGCCGGGGTTGCTCGGCGGACTGTTGATGGCGCTACTGGTGGTGCGTCCGCTGGCGGCCCTGGCGCTGGGCGAGCGCGTCGCCAGCGGCCTGGGTCACCATCCGCAACTGACGCGCCTGGGCACCTTGCTTGCGGTCGCAATCCTGGTCGGCACCGCCACCGCTGCAGCCGGCCCCATCGCCTTTATCGGTCTGATCGTGCCCTACATCGCACGTCGCCTGGTCGGCTCGGACATCCGCCGCACCCTGGGCTTGAGCATGCTGCTCGGCCCCTGCGTCCTGCTGCTGGCTGACGTCATCTCGCGCCTGCTGGTGCGCCCCTACGAACTGCCGGTGGGCGTGGTGACCGCCTTCGTCGGCGCGCCGATCCTGATTGCCGTGGTGCGCAACCACCGCTTGCCGACCCTGTGACATGAATATTTCTTCCTCACGCCCCCTGCTCGCCCCGGCCGGCCATCACCTGCTGCGCCTGGGTGACTACAGCCTGATGCTGCACAGGCGCAGCATGGTCGTCGCATTGATCCTCAGCCTGCTGCTGGCCACTGTCGCCACCTGGATACTGGCGGCAGGCGACGACGCCCTCACGCCCAGCAAAGCCCTGCTGGCCGCCTTCGGCCAGGGCGAGGCGCTGCAGGTGTTCCTGATTCAGGAGCTGCGCATGCCCCGGCTGATCGCCGGCCTGCTCAGCGGCGCCGCTCTCGGGGCTGCCGGATGCCTGCTGCAGACCCTGGCGCGCAATCGCCTGGCCACGCCGGGGGTGATCGGTATCGACAACGGCGCCACCGCCTTCGCCGTCGCGTCCATCGTCGCCGTACCTACCAGCCTGGCGCCATCGGCCCTGGCGCTGAGCGGCGCCGCCAGCGCTGCGATACTGACCTTTGCCCTGGCCGCCGGCGGTGGCGCACGCGGCTATCGCTTCATCGTCGTCGGCATCGCCATCGGCGCATTGTTCGGCGCGCTGACCAACCTGATGCTGGCACGCAGCGACATGGATGCCGCCAACGCCGCCTACCCCTGGACGGTCGGCAGCCTCAATGCACGCCCGGCCGACTCGGTTCTGCTGCTCGGTATCGGCCTGGCCGCGGGCCTACCGCTGGCCAAGCTGCTGGTCAATGCCCTGAGCCTGATGCGCTTTTCCGACAACGTCGCCATCGGCCTCGGTGTACGTCTACAACGCATGCGCCTGCTCACCCTGGCGCTGTGCGTCTGGCTCACGGCGCTGGCCGTTGCGGTGGTCGGTCCGGTCGGCCTGATCGCCCTGGCTGCGCCGGAAATGGCCCGCCACCTGTGCAACCGCCACGGCGTGCCGGTGCTCAACGCGGCGCTGTCCGGCGCACTGATGATGATCCTCGCAGACTGGCTCGGTCGTACCCTGCTGGCGCCCATCGAAATCCCGGTCGGCATAATCGCTGCTGTGGTGGGCGGCCCCTACCTGCTGTGGATTCTGCTGCGCCAGGCCCCAAGGAGCTCGACATGACCCTGCTTTCCTCACTGCTCGGCGACGCACGCCAGTCCGACGTGCGCCTCGAAGCCCGCGACCTGAGCATGGGCTATGCCCAGACCCGCATCATCGAAAACCTCGACCTGATGATTCCCAGCGGCCAGGTAAGCGCCATCGTCGGCCCCAACGGCTGCGGCAAATCCACCCTGCTTGCCGGCCTGGCTCGTTTGCACAAACCCTTATCAGGCAGCGTCCTGCTCGACAGCAAGGCCATCGGCAGCCTGCCGTCACGTGAAGTGGCGCGTAGGCTTGCACTGCTGCCGCAAGATGCCAGCGCCCCAGACGGCCTGACGGTCAGCGAACTGATCCGCTTCGGCCGCCAGCCGCACCAGAGCCTGCTGCGCCAGTGGAGCGAGGAAGACCAGGCCATCGTCGATGCGGCACTGGTCGCCGCCGATCTGCTGGAACTGGCCGACCGGCCGCTGGAGTCGATGTCCGGTGGTCAGCGCCAGCGCGCCTGGATCGCCATGGCCATCGCCCAGGCCACGCCTCTGCTACTGCTCGACGAACCCACCTCGGCACTGGACCTGGGCCATCAGATCGAAGTGTTCGAACTGATCCGCCAACTCGCTGCAGCCGGCAAGACCATCGTCATGGTGGTACACGACCTCTCCAGCGCCTGCCGCTACGCCGATCACCTGATCGCCATGCACCAGGGCCGGATCGTCGCCAGCGGCCGCCCGGATGAGATCGTCACGTCGGATCTGGTCGAGCGTCTTTACGGCGTACGTTGCACGCTGCTGCGCGATCCGCTGAGCGGCACGCCAGTGATTGCGGGGGTCAGCAGGCTTTGAGCAGCAGGGAATCATCTTGCCATCATCATCTTAAAAACATGTAGGAGATCACCTCATGAAATATGTCGCCATCTCTTACACGGACAGAGTTTTGCCGACCAATCAATCAGTTATATATCCAAACTGAGTTACGGCCGCTCAAGCCGAGAATGCGCATTCTTTGAGCACGGGGGAGGTCTGGACTATGGTCCAAACAACTCCATTTCGAAGGGACTCGACCGATGAAGCCCGTCACGAGAACCGCCGCCCTGGCACTTTCGCTCTTCGCTGCACCGGCTTTCTCTGCCGGCGAGCTGCAAGGTCAACTCAACGTTCAGATCACCATCGGCACCGGCTGCACGGTAACCAACGGCACGGCCGGCGGCTCCAGCAACACCTTCGGATCACTGTCCTTCGGTGACTACAACGACCTCGCCAACCTGATCGATGGCCGCTCCTTCGGCAGCGCCGGGGGCAGCTCGTTTGGCTTGCAATGCAGCTTGGGAACCGACTACAGCGTTGCACTGAGCGCCGGGCAGAACGCGTCCGGCAGCCAAAGGCGCATGATCAATGCCGGTGAGTACGTCGCCTACAACCTCTATCAGGACAGCAGCCGCACCGAACCCTGGGGAGACGGTGGCGCCACAGGCACAGTGCTTTCCGGCACTGGCACCGGTGCCAACGAAGAAATGATCGTCTACGGCCGCGTGCCCTCACAGACCACCCCAAGCCCAGGTACCTACACGGACACCGTACAAGTCACCATCGCCTGGTAGGTACCACACACCCAAAGCAAGAGGATCTCGAACTTTTCCGGGAAGAATAGCCATGCGCTGCCTGATCGCCTCCCTGCTTTTGATGGCCCCAGCAGTCCTGCCGGCAGTCGACAAGACCGCCACCATCGGCCTGAATGTCGAGGTGTTACCGGCCTGTCAGGCGGGCAGCAGCAGCGGTTCGGGCGTCAGCTTCGGGACCCTGGATTTCGGCACCCACCTCAGACTCGACAACCTGCTTACCCTGGTTGGTCAACCAGACGCAGGTGCCTTGCGCGTCAATTGCCAGCAGAACATCCCCTATCGCGTACTGATCAATGCCGGCTACAGCGGCACCACCAACAATCGGCAGATGGTCGGTCCCGACTCCGCCGTAATCAGCTACAACCTTTACACCGGCGCGGACTACGCCATCGTCTGGGACAACAGCACGGGAGTCAGCGCCACCGGCAATGGCCAGGATCAGTGGCTGGCAATCTACGCCCGCGTGCCGGCACAGAATGCCCCGCCTCCCGGAAGCTACAGCGATACCCTGACCGTCACGGTGAGTTGGTGATGCCGTGCCGGGCCCATTCACTCGTGGTCACTCACCTTCTCTGCCTGACCGTACTGGTCATGCACGCCTTGCCGGCTCGTGGCGACACGGGCATCAACGACCAGATCGTCAGCCAGAGCTTCCAGTTGCGCGCGGAAATCGTACCGGGCTGTCTGCTCGGTGCCGGGGGCAGCGACGCCACCTCGTTCGGCAACATTTCATTCGGCCAGGTCAGCACCCTGCCCAGCAACCTGGATGCGGCCAGCACACCAGACAATGGGTCCATCGTACTGCAGTGCTCTCCCGGCACTGCCGTCACGCTGTCGCTCAATGCCGGGCTCAATACCGGCAGCGTGGCCGGCGGACGCTACCTGGCGCGTGGCGCGGAGCGCCTGCGCTACCAGCTGTACCAGGACGCCGCACGCAGCATCATCTGGGGCGACGGCAGCAACGGAGGCACGCGCATGAGCATCAATTTCCCTGTTGGCGGCGCCACCCAGACCTACACGGTCTATGCCCGCCTGTTCAGTGTCAGCCCGTTGCCTTCGGCCGGCATCTATACCGACACCGTCACCGTGACCGTGAGTTATTGAATCATGAGCACACGCCCCCTCTTCGCCTGCTGCCTGGCGCTGACCACAGCGCTGGCGAGTCTGGCCATACAGGCTGCCAGCTCCATCCTGATCTGGCCGATCAATCCGCTGATCGAAGCCGATCGACAGAAATCAGCCGCGCTGTGGCTGGAGAATCGCGGGCAGGAACCAGTGGATGTGCAGGTGCGCGTACTGGCCTGGGAGCAGGAGGAATTCGAAGATCGCCTGACGTCGCAGAAGCAGGTCGTGGGCAGCCCGCCAATGGCAACGCTGCAACCGGGCAAGCGGCAGCTGGTCAGGCTGGTCAACCTGGAGCCGCCGAGTGCCGGCACGCTGCGCACCTACCGTGTGCTGGTCGACGAGGTTTTGCCGCCACAACCGCGGCCGTCCCAATTGGGCGTGCAATTCCAGATGCGTTACTCGGTGCCCTTGTTCGTGGTCGGGCCTGGGGCCTATCTGGATGACGGTGCGCGAGATGCGCCAGGCCAGGGCCAGCCACTGGCTCCCGATCTGCGCTACCGCGTCGTTGACGGTAGCAACGGCGCCTTCCTTTACCTGCGCAACCTCGGCCCCGCCCCGGCCCGGCTATCCCAGGTCGATCTATCGCGAGACAGCGGCAAACAGCCACTGGCCGAAGGGCTTCTCGGTTATGTGCTACCTGGTGCGCAGATGCGCTGGCCTCTGCCGACAGGCGTGCGCAGCGGCCAGGTGCAGGCACGCATCAACGAAAGTCGACAGAAGCAGCCGCTGGCCGCTGAGTAGATCGCTGGTACTGCTGCTACTGGCCACCTTGCTGTCAGTCCCGTCAGCCCATGGCGATGACGCACAGCAGTTCGCCGAGGCGCAGTTGCTCTACCTGGAGTTGATCGTCAATGAGCTGTCCAGCGGCAAGGTGGTGGAAGTGAGAGAACATCAGGGCCGTTTATTCGCCCAACGCGACGATCTGCTCGCCGCAGGCGTGCGCCTGCCCTCGGAGACGACGCCCTGGGTCGCTCTGGACCGGATCGACACCCTGCGCAGCGAATATCAACAGGACAGCCAGCGTCTGCTGCTCACCCTGCCCAGCGAATGGCTGCCACATCAGCGTTTCGGCCCCAGCAGCCTGAGCGAGCCGATGCAGGCGCAGAGTGCGTTCGGCGTGCTGTTCAACTATGACCTCTACTACAACCACACCGACAACGCTGGCCACTACGCCAACACCTGGCTGGAACAGCGGGTGTTCGACGGCTTCGGCATGATTTCCAACACGGGCGTCTATCGCCACAGTTTCTCCGGGCCGGGCTATCGCGATGGCTATACCCGCTACGACAGCACCTGGCGTTTCAACGATCAACAACGCATGCTCAGCCTCAGCGCTGGCGACCTGATCACCGGCGCGCTGACCTGGAACAGCGCGGTCCGCCTTGGTGGGCTGCAGATTTCACGCAACTTCTCTTTGCGTCCGGACTTGGTCACTTACCCATTACCGCGGTTCGATGGCGATGCTGCAGTGCCCAGCACCGTGGATCTGTTCATCGACGACGCCCGCCTCGGTCAACAGGAGCTGCGCCCCGGCCCCTTTACCCTCAACACCGTGCCTTACATCAGCGGCGCCGGCACCGCGACGCTGGTGACCACGGATGTGCTGGGGCGCCAGGTATCCACCACCGTACCCTTTTATGTGACCGATACCCTGCTGCGCCAGGGGCTTTCGGACTTCTCCCTGTCGCTGGGCAAACTGCGCCGCAACTATGGCGTGGACGATTTTTCCTACGGCAGCCTGGTGAGCAGCGGCAGCCTGCGCTATGGCCTGACCGACAGCCTCACCCTGGAAAGCCATGCCGAAGCCGGCGCAGGCCTGCGCCAGGCTGGTATCGGCGCTACCGTCGGACTTGGTCTGATGGGCACCCTGACCAGTTCCGTGAGCCAGAGCAGCGGTATCGGCAACGGCCAGCAGTACAGCCTCGGCTACAGCTACTACGCGCGTCGCTTCGGCATCACCGCGCAGCGCATCCAGCGCACCTCGGGCTATGCCGACCTGAGCGTCGCGAACGCCCTGGATAACGACCTGGCCGGCGGCCCGCTGAGCAAGATCCTCGATCAACTGACCTTCAGTTTCAGCCCGGAGGGGCTAGGATCATTCGGCATCGGCTACTTCGCCAGTGAGGAACACAGCGGGCGGCGCACACGCCTGCTCAACCTGTCCTGGTCACGCAGCCTGTGGGGCAGCGCCAGCTTCTTTCTCTCCCTCAACCGCCAGCTGGACGACGCCTCGCATGCCATCCAGGCACAACTGGTCATCCCGTTCGACCTGTACTCCACTCTGACCACAGGCGTGGAGCGAGACAGCAACGGTAACCAGCGCGCACGCGCCAATTACAGCCGCAACCCACCCAGCGACGGCGGTCTGGGCTGGAACCTTGGCTATGCCGGCGGCGACAATGAATACCGCCAGGCTGACCTGACGTGGCGTACCCAACATGCACAGGTGCAGGCAGGCGCCTACCAGAACGACGGCATCACTACCCGGTGGGGCGGCGTCAGCGGCTCGCTGGTGGCCATGCAGGGCCAGGTATTCGCCAGCAACCGGATCGACGATGCCTTCGTGCTGGTCAGCACCGAGGGTTATTCAGATGTGCCCGTGCGCTACGAACATCAATTGCTGGGTCGTACCGACTCGGCAGGTTACCTGCTGGTGCCCTGGGTGCCGTCTTACTACCCCGGCCAGTACGAAGTCGACCTGCTGAATCTGCCGAGCAACCTGCAACTGTCGGAAACCCAGAAGCGCATCGCCGTGCACCAGGGCAGCGGCGCATTGCTCGCCTTCCCCATGGTGATGAGCCTGTCAGCCAGCATCCAGTTGGTCGACGGCCTGGGACAACCACTGCCACGCGGCAGCCAGGTGCTGCATCGCCCCAGCGGTCAGCGCACCTACATCGGCTGGGACGGCCAGTTGTATTTCGAAGGGCTGGCGAAGGACAACCAACTGGAGGTACTCCTGGCCGATGGCGGCAGCTGCAGCAGCCGCTTCTCGCTGGACGACAGCGCCGTGGAAATGGCCGTGGTCGGCCCCCTCGCCTGCCTGCAGCAGGACGGTCAGCCATGATTCGCTGGCTGATTTACGCACTCCTGCTGTGCGGCACACTGGTAAGTGTGCCGGCCCATGCCTGTAGCACTTATGCCGGGGGCTCGGTCAATCTGGGCAACACCAACTCTCTGAGTTTGCGCACCTCACAGCAACAAGCAGCAGCCGGCGCGGGCCTCGCCTGTCCGGGATTGCTGCAGGTACTGGCGGGTGCTTACGTCCGGGTCACGTTGCAGAACCCCGGCACTCTGGCTCTGCAGGACGGCCAGGGCAATCAGATCCCTTTTCAGGTGTTTCAGGACGCCGGCTACAACCAGGCGCTGGTAGCCGGTCAACCGCAACAGCTCGGTGCAATCAACCTGCTGGCGCTCGGTGGCAGCTCCAGCGCCATCGGCCTGTATTTCCGCACCAACCCGGGCCCCAACGTACCAGCCGGCACCTACACCGCCACCATCACCCTGCGCTGGGACTGGGCGATCTGCACAGTCGGCGCGCTCAATATCTGCGCCTGGAACCGCAGCCCCGGATTGACGCAAAGCTGTGTCGTGATCTGCGGTGCCCCCACCAACTGGGGTACAGGGTCACTCGCCACACTGACCGTCACCCTGGTGGTCAGCAAGGCCTGTCGCGTCGATACCTTGCCCAACGTGGACTTTGGCGCCAACGCCCTGATCAGCCAGTTCAGCGCGCAACAGCGCACCTTCGCCGTGACCTGCACCAACACCGAGGGCTACACGCTGAGTTTCGACAACGGGCAGAACTACCAGGCGCCCTGGCGACGCCTGACCAATGGTAGCCAGTTCATTCGCTACAACCTCTACTACAGCGGCAGCAGCCTGATCTGGAACGCCGCCTCACCGCTGACGGCCAGCGGCACGGGTAACTCGCAGAGCTTCAACTACCAGGCGATTCTGGACCCCGGGCAAGCCAACGCGCCGGTGGGCGTCTATACCGACAACGTGTTGCTGATCATCAACTACTGAAGCATTACCAGTAGATCACCAGCGTCGAGCCGGCATCACCGCCGGCAGGCAGCACCATCGAGGTCGCCTCTGCATTCAGGCTCGACGGTAAGGCTCGCCCGTGAGCGTCCTGCACCTGATAGACGGCATGCTCACAGTCACGCGCGGACAAGTGCACGGCAGCAACATCGCCACGAACAGCAACCTCGCAACGCTTCAGAATGGTCAGGCTGATCTGTAGCTGCCCGCTGATCTGCTCAGCAAAACAAAGGTTGGCAGTGGCGCACAGCGCGGTGGCCACGAACAAGGCAAGAAATCGGTGAAACAACATGATGACGGTCTACGGTAAGGATGGCCTGCTGCGGTGAAGGTCAAAATCCATCCGTAGAAACGGTCACGACATCAGGATGTGGACCGCAGGCAGGAGAATACGGTGATATCACATTGAAATCACCGTCATTCCGACGAACGTGGTTCAGGCCAAGGGTTGCGCGACGAAGCGCTTGCCCGGCACCACGATCTGCTCCTGCGCGGCGATCAACGGCAGATCGCGCGCGCCGTCCGCAGTCTGCTCGACCAAGGCGTAGAGCGTTGCCGTAGCCAGTTCCAGTGCCTGCGGCAACGCTTGCCCGGCCAGCAACCGGCCCAACAACGTGGCCGAGAACACATCGCCCATGCCGTTGGGTAGCGGGTGCAGTGCCAGGCGCGGGGTGCGTACCAGCCAGGCGCCCTCGCCGTTCACTGCCAGCGTGCCCAATTCGCTTTCAGGGATGTCCGGCGTCGCCAGGCTGGTGACGATGACCACGTCAGGGCCTCGACCGCGCAACTGCCGAGCAATCTTCACCGCCTCCTGCAGATCGGCCGGTTTCGAGCCCGTGAGCAGTTCGAACTCGAACTGATTGGGCGTGATGATATTGGCGAAAGGAATCGCCTGATCGCGCAAAAAATCGGGAATCGCCGGGTTGACGAACACGCCGCGCCCGACGTCGCCCATCACCGGATCGCACAGGTAACGCAGCGTCGGGTTGTGCTGGCGAATCTCGCCCACCGCTTCAAGGATCACCCGGCCCGTATCGGCATCGCCCAGGTAGCCGGACAGTACCGCCGACAACCGCGGCAGCACCCCACGTTCACGCAGCCCGAGCAGCACTTCGCGCACATGCTCGGCACCGAACACCTGCCCGCGAAACTGGCCGTAACCGGTGTGGTTGGAGAACTGCACCGTGTGAATCGGCAGCACCTCGAAGCCCAATCGCTGCAACGGAAATACTGCAGCAGCATTGCCGACATGCCCCCAGGCGACATGCGACTGAATGGACAGAACGAGGGGCGGTAGCGTGGCGCTCATGACGATCTCTGCTGGCTGGGTACGACGGGGCACAGATTATTCGCCAAGCGGCCTGGGCATACCACTACCTGTTCAAGCGCCGAGCTGTTAGAGACGGTGCCCGGTGACTGAGTCATGTCTCGACAGCTTGAACGCCTCGGCAAGCCAGAGACTTGAGGTGCACTACAAAGACTTGCCGACACCCCGGACAACGCCTCTCGAACCGGGCGCCCGACGAATGGGCAATTACCGCATTGACATATCGGTAAATCTCGATACTATTACCCCCCATGGAACTGATCAATGTATTCAAAGCCCTCTCGAATCCCACCCGCCTTGGAATCCTCAAGGGGTTGAAGGATCCGGTTAAGAACTTTCCTCCCCAAGATGAAGGGGACGTTCATACCGTGGGCGTGTGCGTCAGCAGTATTCAGGAAGGTGTCGGTCTGTCGCAGTCGACGGTGTCCGACTACCTCGCGACGCTGCAACGTGTAGGCCTGGTCGAAGTCCGTCGGATCGGACAGTGGACCTACTACAAGCGTAATGAAGCCAATATCCGTGCTCTGGCCGAGCTCATAGGCAAGGAGCTGTAATTTTTTGACCTTTAACATCGATATTTCCCGATATCCCTTTTAACCGAAACAAAGCCTGACAACAGAGAGCCCCTAGGCACAGTCGCGTAATTTTTTTGCATCATTACATCGAAAATTCCCTATATCCCTTTTTCCAGAAGTGAGGAAACACAATGAAAGCGCAAATTCTCAAATCCTTTGGCGGCCCGAACGCGTTCGAACTGAGCGAAGTGGCCAAACCCGTACCGCAGGCAGGACAAGTACTGGTGCGGGTTCACGCAACCTCCATCAACCCGCTGGATTACCAGGTACGCCGGGGCGACTACGTTGATTACGTCCCTCTCCCCGCCATTACTGGGCATGACGTATCCGGCGTCGTCGAAGCTGTAGGCCCGGGTGTGACGAGCTTCGTGCCAGGTGACGAAGTCTGGTACACCACGCAGATTTTCGAAGGCGATGGCAGCTATGCCGAGTACCACGTTGCATCCGAAAGCATCATCGGCAAGAAGCCGGCATCGCTGAGCCACCTCGAGGCGGCAAGCTTGACGCTGGTGGGCGGGACAGTCTGGGAAGCACTGGTCGGGCGTGTATCGCTGCGTGTCGGGGAAAGCATTCTGATCCACGGCGGCGCCGGTGGCGTCGGCCACGTGGCGATCCAGGTGGCAAAAGCCATTGGCGCCCGGGTGTTCACCACCGTGCGTGAAGCGAACTTCGAGTTCGCCCGGGGTCTGGGTGCCGACGTGGTCATCGACTACGAACAAGAGGATTACGTTGACGCCATCCTGCGGGAAACCGATGGCCACGGCGTGGATGTGATCTTCGACACCATCGGCGGCGACACCTTGACCCGTAGCCCCGACGCGCTCGCCCAGCTCGGCCGTGTGGTTTCGATCGTGGACATCGCCAAGCCGCAGAACCTCATTCAGGCCTGGGGCAAGAACGCCAGCTACCACTTCGTCTTCACCCGCCAGAACCGCGGCAAGCTCGATGAACTGAAGGCATTGGTCGAGCGCGGCCAACTGCGCCCCCATATTGGCGCGGTCTATTCGCTCGCTGATATCGGGCTCGCGCATGCGCTGCTGGAGACGCCCAACAATGGTCTTCGCGGGAAAGTCGCGATTGCCGTCGAGCCATCGCTCGCCCCGTAAGTACTTAGGTTCAACGACCAAACTGACTTCAGAGGAATACCGCAATGATTTATGAAATCGCAGTGCTGCCTGTTCACCGTGCACAGACCGAACAGTTCAAACAGGCATTTGCCGACGTGGTTCACTTGCTCCAGCGCGCCAAGGGCTACCACGGCCATATGTTCGCGCAGGGAATCGAAAGTCCCGAGACGTTCAACCTGATCGTGCGCTGGGCTTCACTTGAGGACCACGCGCCGGGTTTCGAAGCGAGTGACGACCATCAGACGTTCATGCTGGGCCTGGAGAAGTACTTCTCGCAAGAACCAACTGTCTACCACATCCAAGAGGCCGCTTTTACCAATGGAGACAATCAGGGCCTGGCCAGCGCCTTCGATATTGAAGCGCCAAAAGCTTGAGCCTGCAGCCCTGACTTCGCCGCTACTGATGGCCACCATTTGATCTGACAGTATTTGAAATACAAGACTGTCAGATCAACTTACCTGAACACAATTCCATCGTTTGCTCCGCGAGCGAGTTGGCAACCACGCCCAACTCCCCTGGAGACATTCGACATCAATTTAGCTTTTCCGGAGTTTAAAAATGATCAGCAAACATGCAAAAAACCTGGCAAATATTTTCATTACCAGCTCTGTCTTACTTCTATCCGGTAACGCACTCGCTGAAAGCCCGGTTACCACTTACAAGTATGGATTGAAACTTGATGTAGCCAAGGTGCTATCCATATCAAAGCCGAAAACCCATACCTGCAAGCCTGTCGATCACCTGATGAAATACATGGACTCGGCTGGAAAGATCCAGACTCTGAAGTTCAAGGCCCTCTCTGATGCATGCAGCAAAGGGCACTGACATAACGCAGTGACGCCAAGGATGGCAATGGGCGACAAGAACGCGGATCTGCGTACAGCGTGTCGAACAACGCCCGTGCGACCATGCCCCACTCATTATTGGCAATCGCTCGCAATACTGGCATATAGCCGTAAAAGCCGCGTTATCATGCCCGCGCCAGCGTTCGGCATGACGACAAGGAGCAGTAGATGAGCGATTCGCGCCAGGCGGCTTTTGCCCGGGAATGCGACCTGATCATGAAAGGTGGCATCACCAGCGGCATCGTCTACCCGCTGGCCATCACCGAGATCGCCAAGGCGTTTCGCCTGCGCAGCATCGGCGGCACCAGTGCAGGCGCCATCGCTGCAGCAGCAGCTGCCGCTGCCGAACTTGGCCGCCAGCGCTATCAGCAAGGTGAGTTGAGCAGCGACCCGGCCGGCTTCGCGACCATCGAACGACTGCCCCAACACCTCTGCATGCCCGCCGCGAATGGCCACGGCACCAAACTGCAGGCGTTGTTCAAGCCGGCCCCGGCAGTGCGTGCCCTGTTTGATACCTTCATCGCCCTCCTCGAGGTCAAGGGCAAAGGCCCCTGGACGCGGTTGTTCGCGCCACTGAAGGTCATGCTCATACGCCTCAAGCTCAGCGCCCTGGTCGGCGCCCTGCTGGCAGGCGGGCCGCTATGGTGGAGCGCGGCCAGCAGCGCCAGCCTGCTGGTTTGGCTCTGGGTCTTGCTGTTCGCCGCGTTGGGTGGCGTGTTTGCCGTGGTCCTGCGCCTGGCTCTGGTGGCATTACGTGAACTGCCAGCCAGCGGTTTCGGCCTGTGCAGCGGCATGCCAGAGGCTGATGACGACGCCCCGGATGAAGCCCTGACCGCGTGGTTGACCCAGTACTTAGATCAGCTCAGCGGCCAGCGCGACTATTGCGCCGCTCAGCCCGATGTCATCGAGTGCGAGCGGCCATTGACCTTCGGCGACCTGCGTCGCCATGGCATCGACCTGCAGGTGATGACCACCTGCCTGAGCATGGCGCGGCCTTTCCGCCTGCCCTTTCGCGATGACGAGCAGGTGCGCGAGAACAACCAGTTCCACTTCCGCCAGGAGGAGTTCGCGCGGCTATTCCCCCACCGCGTGGTGGCCTGGATGCATGCTCACCAGCGCCCCGGCGATGATCGTGGCGACGGGTATCTGCGCCTGCCACTGCCCGATGACCTGCCGGTGATCGTCGCCGTACGCATGAGTCTGAGCTTTCCCCTGCTGCTCAGCGCCGTCCCACTGCACGCCGTGGACTACCGCACGAGCGGGAAGAAGCTGGAGCGCTGCTGGTTCACCGATGGCGGCATCAGTTCCAACTTTCCCATCCACTTCTTCGATGCCGCGCTGCCCAGGCGCCCCACCTTCGGCCTCGACCTGGGGCCAACCGACGGCGCCGACGAACAACGCGTGCGCTTCCCGCGTAACAATGGCGATGCGCGGCTTGCCTACTGGCGCCGCTTCCCCCAGAAAGGTCTGCCAGCCCTGCGCGGTTTCCTTGCCCAGCTCAGCAACGTCGCCAAGGACTGGAACCACGAAACCCTCTCGCTGATGCCCGGCTTTCGCGACCGTATCGGCCTGATCCAGCTGACCCGCGAAGAAGGCGGCCTCAACCTGACCATGCCCACCGAGCGCATCGAGCGACTGACCCGCTACGGACGCGAAGCCGGCCAGCAGTTCGTCCTGCGTTTCGGCGACCCACAGCACTGGCAGCCAGGTGCTCAGGCCTCGCCGATGAACTGGGAAAATCACCAGATCATTCGCCTGCGCCTGCAACTGGCCAGCGTCGCCGAACAACTGCAGAGCCTGGAAAGAGCCTGCCGCGAACTGCACGGCACAGAGCAGGATTACCAGCGCTTCTTCAGCATCGATGCCAAGCGCTACAGCTATCCCTTCAAAGGTCTCAGCGACCTGGAGCAGGACCCGGATACCGGTCTGTACCGCACCCAGGCCGGCCTGGCCCAGGCCATGCTTGGCAAGCTGCGGGAGATCGCCCAGATGATCGAACAGCACCCGGACAGCCACCCGGCCAAGGGCGCCCCCAAACCCACGCCCGAACTGAAACTGCGGCCGCGTCTGTAGGGTGTCGACAAACGACAAGGCTCCCAGATGGGAGCCTTGTATGCACACTCACTGCAGTGATCAGCTACCCGGATGGGCGTAGGCCTCTTCGAAGAAGTAGTCCTTCCAGGATGTGGCCTTGTTCTTCAGCACGCCCAGTTCATGCAGCTGCTCGGCGTAGATGAAGGTGCGCTGCGGCGAGACGGTGAAGTCGTTCTCCAGGTCTTCGATGATCTTCTTCACGAAGTCCAGCGGCAGCTTGGAGTTCTCCACACGAATGTACGTCTCTGCCGCAGCAGCCTTGTCGGCCTTGATGATCTGCTCGGCTTCCACGAGCGCGTCATAGAAGGCCTTGTAGGTCTTGGGGTTCTCGTCGTGGAATTTCTCGGTGGCGTAGAGCACATTGAACGTGGCCTGGCCTCCGAGGATGTCGTAGCTGCTGATCAGCTTGTGCACCTTGGGGTTCTCCAGCGCCTGGTACTGGAACGGCGGGCTGGAGAAATGCGCGGTGATTTCCGAACCTCCCTTGATCAGCGCGGCCGTGGCGTCCGGGTGCGGCAGGCTGACGGAAATATTGTCGAAGCGCTGGAAGTCATCCTTACCATAGCGCTTGGCGGCCTCGAGCTGCAGGGTGCGCGACTGGAAGCCGACACCAGCAGCAGGTACGGCAAGACGATCCTTCTCGGACAGATCGTCCAGCGACTTGACGTCTTCACGGTTGCTCAACACATACCCCGGCAATGAGCCCAGCGCCGCCACCGCTTTTACGTTCTGTCTTCCATGGGTGCGATCCCACACGGTGAGCATCGGCGGCACACCTGCCGAGACCACGTCGATGGCACTGGCCAGCAGCGCTTCGTTCATCGCGGTGGCGCCGGAAATGGTGCGCCACTCGACCTCTATCTTGTCCAGGCCCTGAGCCTTGGCGTGCTTCTCGATCAGTTGCTGGTCCCTGACCACGTGCAGCACCAGGTAACCGATGCCGAACTGCTGAGCGATGCTGATCTTGCCTTCGGCCTGCGCGGCCAGCGGAGTTGCCAATGCGCCGAGCAGGCCGAGAGCGGCGGCCAGACGGCCGAATGTGAATGTGTTGGTCATCGTGTATTTCTCGTTATGTGATCAGTGAGTTGGTCTTGTAGGGTGGGCCGGGCGGCGATCCGCTTCAGCCCACCAATTGGGTATGCCGCTGGTGGGCTGAAGCCCACCCTACGGGGTGATAAAGGGCTACTAGCGCTGCATCCCCCAGCGCTTGACGGTCACCCGCTCGACCGTGGCGAACACCAGGTTCTCCACCAAAAGGCCAATCAGGATCACCGCTGCCAGACCGGCGAAGACCTTGTCGGTGTAGATCTCGTTGCGGTTCTGGAAGATGTACCAACCCAGGCCGCCCTTGCCGCTGGAGGCGCCGAACACCAGCTCGGCGGCGATCAGGGTGCGCCAGGCGAAGGCCCAGCCGATCTTCAGACCCGACAGGATCGACGGCAGCGCCGCCGGAATCAGGATGAACAGCACGAAACGCAGGCCCCTGAGGCCGTAGTTGCGCCCGGCCATGCGCTGGGTCTCGGAGACACCGAGAAAACCGGCGTAGGTATTGAGCGCCAGCGCCCAGAGCACCGAATGCACCAGCACGAAGATCAGGCTGTTCTCGCCCAGGCCGAACCACAGCAGCGACAGCGGCAGCAGCGCGATGGCCGGCAGCGGGTTGAACATCGAGGTCAGCGTCGACAGCAGGTCGCGCCCCAGTTGGGTCGACACCGCCAGGGTGGTCAGCAGGAAGGCCAGGCCAATACCGAGCAGGTAGCCCTTGATCAGCACCGACAGCGAGATCGCTACCTTCTCCAGCAACTCGCCACTGCCGATGCCTTCGACGAAAGCCTTGGCCGTTTGCACGAAGCTGGGCAGCAGCAGGTCGTTGCCCTGATAACGTGCCGCCAGCTCCCAGATCAGTGCCAACACCAGCAGGATCAGCGTCTTGCGCAGCCAGCCCTGTTGCCACAGGCGTTGCAGCAACGGCAGCTCACGTTCCCGCTTGAGATCCGGCAGAGGCTGCAGAGCAACTTCGTAATCGTCTCGGCGTGCGTGGGAAAGACTCATGGTGCACGCTCCTCAGTAGGCAATGCGGATGTCATGGAAGCCCAGCTCGGCAGCGGCACGCGCGCCCTCCTCGCTGTCTTCCTCGAACAACAGGTGATGGATGCGTTGTGCGGTCTGCTGGAAAGCCGCTCCGCCCAGGCTGTGCAGGTCAAACTGATGGCTGCCCACCTCCGCCCGCACCCGCCCCGGATGTGGCGACAGCAGCAGGATGCGGTTGCCGACGATCAGCGCCTCCTCGATGGAGTGGGTGACGAACAGCAAGGTGAAGCGCACCTCCTCCCACAGTTGCAGCAACTCCTCCTGCATCTTGCGGCGAGTCAGTGCGTCGAGCGCGGCGAAGGGCTCGTCCATCAGCAGGATCTTCGGTTGCATGGCCAGCGCCCGGGCAATCGCCACGCGCGCTTTCATGCCGCCGGACAGGGTGTGCGGGTAGGCATCGGCGAAGGCGACCAGGCCGACCTTCTCCAGATAATGCATGGCACGCTCTTCGGCGTCGCGGCGCCCCAAGGTGCGCGACGCCAGCAGCGGAAACATGACGTTCTGCTTCACCGTCTTCCACGCCGGCAACTGGTCGAACTCCTGGAACACCACGATGCGATCCGGGCCTGGCTCGCGCACCTCGGCGCCATCCAGGCGGATGCTACCGCCGACCGGCTCGATGAAACCGGCCACAGCCTTGAGCAAGGTGGACTTACCGCACCCCGAAGGGCCAAGCAGCACGAAACGATCGGCGCGATCCACCTCGAAGCTGACTTCGTGGGTGGCGCGCACCACGCGCTGCGGTGTGCGGTATTCGAGGCTGACCTTGTCCACCTGCAAAACGGTGTCGAAAGCCTTGGCGGTTGACTGTGGGTTGCTGGCCGTGTGGCCTTGCAAGAGCGCATTCATGACGTTCAGCTTCCTTGGCCGATGGCGGGGTCTTCGAAGAAGTAGTCCTGCCAGGAGGTGGGCTTGTTATTGATCGCGCCAACGCGCTGGAGGAACTCGGCCAACGGGTAGGTGTTGGTCGGCGTCACGCTGAACTGGAATTGCTCGTTATCGATGATCTTCAGTAGATCCTCACGGCTGATCTTGGCGCCGGTCACGCGGATGTAGGTGTCGGCGGCCGCGCCCTTGTCGTTCTGGGCGAAGTCGGCAGCCTCGGCCAGTGCAGCGACGAAGGCCTTGTAAGTCTTGGGGTTGTCGTCGCGGAATTTCTCGGTGGCATAGAGCACGGTCGGCGAGTTCGGGCCGAGCAGCTCGTAGGTGTCGAGCACCACATGCACGTTGCGGTTCTCCAGCGCCTGGTTCTGGAACGGCGGGTTGGAGAAGTGCCCGGTCAGCTCGGTGCCGCCGGACAGCAGCGAGGCAGCGGCATCAGGGTGCGGCAGTGCCACGGTGTACTTGTCCAGGCGGTCGAATTCCTTGTCGCCCCACTGCTTGGCGGCGGCGTACTGGAGGAAACGCGACTGCACCGAGACACCTACCGCCGGTACGGCGATGCGATCCTTCTCGGTGAAATCGGCGATGGTCTTGACCTTCGGATTGTTGCTCAGAAGGTAGTACGGGAAGTTGCCCAGCGAGGCCACGCCCTTGACGTTCTGTTTGCCGTGGGTGCGATCCCAGACGGTGAGCAACGGGCCAATGCCGGCACCGGCGATATCGATGGCGCCGGACAGCAGCGCATCGTTAATCGCCGCGCCGCCAGAGAGTTGTTGCCAGTCGACCTTGATGTCCAGACCATCGGCCTTGCCGTGCTTCTCGATCAACTGCTGGTCACGCACCACGTTGAGCAGCAGGTAGACGATGCCGAACTGCTCGGCGATGCGGATCTGCCCCTCGGCATGCGCTGCCTGAGGCGCCGCCAGCGAGCCTGCCAGCAGGCTCAAGGAAAGACCGATACCACTGGCCAGCCGGCCAAAACGTGGAATGAAAGGAAAGCGTTTGCCTAGAGACATGGCGTGACTCCATCCGGATGCAAGCGAAAAGGAAATTAGGGTGTTGCGGTCAATCAGAACGGCACGTCGCCTTGGATCGTCGTGCGGTGCATGCGCCGGCGAAGGTGGCTCGGGCAGCCCGTGGCCAGGTGGACCAGCGCTCGGTTATCCCAGAACACCATGTCGTGCGGCTGCCACTGATGGCGGTAGATGAACTCGGGTTTGGCGCTATGGGCATAGAGTTCGGCGAGGATCTGCCGACTCTCGTCCTCGGGAATATCGAGAATATGGGTGGTGAAGTTCTCGTTGACGAACAGGCCCTTGCGCCCGGTTTCCGGGTGAGTGCGCACCACCGGGTGAACCACCGACTTGACCTCAGCCAACTGCGCCTCGGTCAGGGTCGGGCGACGGATGCCGGCGAATACCTCATCGGCATAGTGGGCCGTATAGGAATGCGCAGCGCGCTTGCCGTCGATGGCTTGGCGCAATTCGGCTGGCAGGGTTTCATAAGCCAGTTGCTGGCTGGCGAACAGCGTATCGCCGCCCTCCTCCGGCAGCTCCTGAGCCAACAGCATGGAGCCCAGGCTGGGGAACTCCTTGTAGGACAGATCCGAATGCCAGAACTTGCCGGCATCGCCCAGGCCGATGGGCTGACCGTTCTCGATGATGTTGGAGATGATGAAAATCTCCGGGTGATCGGCCAGCAGAAACTGCTTGAGCACATGGATCTGTAGCGGGCCGAAACGTCGGCTGAAGGCGATCTGCTGCTCGGGCGTGATGCGCTGGTCACGGAACACCAGAAGGGCATGATCGAGATGGGCGCGATGAACGCGGGCGAAGTCTTCATCGCTGAGCGGCCTGGTCAGATCCAGGCCGATGATCTCGGCACCAACGGGCGCATCGAAGGGGCGAACCTCGAATGACTGTGCCGACGCCGCGGCGGTGGTATGGGCTACTGCCGACATAGAAAACTCCATGCAAAGGCGCCAATCGGCGCATCACTTTGACCGGCCGAGGGTTCGGCCATGTGTTCAGTGCGGCGCGCCGATTGGTCGGCAGGTACGCATGGAATGGAACTTTATAGGTATAAGAAAATTAATTTAAATACCAAATAAGAATATTCATATGACCTGTCAGCGAGTCGCGCCATCAGGTGTCACGCTCGCCGCCGCTATCCGGCGCTTCGTCAGCCAGACAGTCGTTTGCTTTAGACAAACAGGACCGGCATAGACCGCTGAATCAATCGCAAATAGCCGACCTCGACCAGCAGATAGTTGTCGTCAAGAGGGTCAGCTATGGCCAATAGCGGCCTCATAGAGTTCGCCTCTAATTCAAGCTACCCACCAGGACGGGAACGCTTCCTGGCCTCAGCTACTTCCTCTTGAAGGCTTCCCGGCGAGACTCGCGCTCGCCAAGGAAACGATTGCTGATCACCGCTTCCAGGTCCTTGCGCTCCACAGGGTCGCCGCAGTGAGGGCAAACGCTGGCCACGCCAACGTCATGGCCGCACGCGCGATGCACGAAATGCACGGCCAAGCCCTCATCCGGGTTCTTGCACCACTTCTCGCCCCAAGCGCGTAGCGCGTAGATCACGGGATAGAAGTCCCAGCCCTTGTCAGTCAGAAGGTATTCGTAGCGCAGCGGCTTTTCGTTGTAGGGCCGGCGTTCGACTAGGCCGTTGGCTTCCAGCGCTTTCAGGCGCGAGGTCAACATCTGAGGCGTAGCTGCGGTCTGGATCTGCATTTCCTCGAAGCGTGTCGCGCCCATGTACAGCTCACGCATGATCAGAATGGTCCATTTGTCGCCCACCAAATCCACCGAGCGCGCCACCGGGCACACCGTGTCGTTTGTCTCATCCTGCATTGGCATAGCGCTGTTTTCTCCGTGGTAACTATCTTTTTCATAGTAATGCAACCAGGATGGCAATGCCTCACGGATCACCTCTCAAGGCCTCATTCCAATTGACGCTATGATTTTCATAGTTAATATGAACCCCGTAAGGCTTACGCAGCGCAATGGGCAATCGAGGCATTTGCCCGTGCAGCATAAGTCCCAGCCCCTCTCCCCTATCTGGAGCACCGTCATGAGCCACCCTGTGTATTCCCCGGAGCGGACCGCTCTGCTGCTGGTCGACCCCTACAACGACTTCCTGTCCGATGGCGGCAAGCTGTTTCCCATGCTCAGAAGCGTCGCGGACGACGTTCATCTGCTCGACAACCTGCGCACCACCGTTGCCGCTGTTCGAGCGCAGGCCATCCAGGTGTACTACGTGCCACATCGGCGCTGGCAGCCCGGCGACTACGACCACTGGGATCACCCCAACCCGACCCAACGCCTGATCCAGCAGCGCCACACTTTTGCCAAGGGCTCCTGGGGCGGCGAATGGCATCCCGACTTCGTGCCGCAGGAGGGCGACATCATCGTCCAGGAGCACTGGGGACAAAGCGGGTTCGCCAATACCGACCTCGACTTCCAGCTCAAGCAGCGAGGTATCACACACGTGATCGTCGTCGGCCTGCTGGCGAACACCTGTATCGAATCAACCGCACGCTTCGCCATGGAGCTGGGTTACCACGTCACACTGGTCCGAGATGCAACAGCCGCCTTCAGCAAGGAAATGATGCACGCGGCGCACGACCTGAACGGGCCAACGTTTGCGCACTGCATCGTCAATACCCACGGGCTCGTGCAGGCCCTGCAGCAGTGAAGGGATGGCATCATGTCTGTCTCTTCTTCAGCTCCGATGAGCGTTTCCAGTCGACTGGTCACCCTCATGGCCCTGTGCTGCGCGCTGGCCGTCTCGACCATCTACTATCACCAGCCACTTCTGCCACAGATGGCCGCGTCGTTTGGCCTGGCGCCGACACAGGCCGGTCTGATCGCCACGTTGACGCAGCTTGGCTATGCGGCAGGCCTGCTGTTCATCGTGCCGCTCGCCGATTGCCGACAGCCACGCCAGCTCGCGTTGCTGGCCATCGCGCCAAATGCCGTCGCCTTGATCCTCTGCGCCGTGGCGCCGAACTTCACAGTGCTGTGCGTGGGCAGCCTCCTGGTCGGTGTGACGGCAATCACTGCGCAGATCATCATTCCCTCCCTGTCGGGACTGGCCACTCCGGCTGAGCGAGGTCGCATCGTCGGCAGTCTGCTCAGCGGCCTCTCGGCTGGCCTCTTGCTGGCGCGCATGGTTGGAGGGTTCGCCGGCGAAAATATGGGGTGGCGTGCCGTCTTCGTATTGGCCTCGCTCAGCGATGTGTTGCTGCTGGTCATTGTTGCCAAGAGCCTGCCCGCCACTACGAGCCTGACGACGATAAGCTATGGCAGGCTCCTGCGTTCGCTGGGCAGCCTGGTCCGGGAGGAAGGCGTGCTGCGTTACTGTGCGGCGAGCGGCTTGCTGATGTTCGCCGCGTTCAGTGCGCTGTGGGCCTCGCTTGCTGCGCTGTTGGCACAACCACCCTACGGTTTCGGCTCCGCCACCATCGGCCTGTTTGGCCTGGTCGCGCTGTTGGGCATCGTCGCGTCACCCCAAATTGGCGCACTGACCGATCGTCTGGGCGTACGCACCCTGGCCATCGCCGGCGCAATGACCCTCGCCCTGGGTTTCGCCTGCATCGCAGCGGGCGGGCAAAGTCTTGGCTGGCTGATCCTCGGCATGGTGCTGCTCGACGTTGGCAATCGCGCCGGACTGATTGCCAACCAGGCACGCGTATTCACCCTGAGACCCGAAGCTCGGAGCCGGCTCAACACCGTATTCATGGGGTCGTATTTTCTGGGCGGAGCGATTGGCGCTGCATTGGGGAATTACGGCGTACACCGAGCAGGCTGGATAGGCCTTGCCGCTGTTGGCATCCTGCTGTCTTGTGCGGCCATAGCGCTAAATGCTCTTGCCCCCGTGAGTCGAGCTCGATGATGGACGAGCTTCGCCCATGATCGATTCGAAGACGACGCGGCAGCGCACCTTCTGCTGGTTTGCTCAGGCTTCGAGCCCTGCCGTAAGTCGGTGTTAAATAATAGGTGGACACGTCACTTACCCAGCTGCGCCGTCCTCCCCAGCGCGCATATCCCTCATGCGCAGTAGCTCCTGAATGACGCGTTCCTGCTCTGCGTAATCGCCCTCGCCCATGTGCGCATGGCGAATATGCCCCTCGGCATCGATGAAGTAATGCGCGGGCCAGTACTGATTGCCGAATGCACTCCACACCTGATACTGGTTGTCGATCGCCACCGGGTGGCGGATGCCCAGTTGTTTGATCGCCTGACGGACGTTGGCGACGATACGCTCATGGGGGTATTCCGGAGTATGCACACCCACGACCACCAATCCCTGCTCGGCATAGCGCTGCGCCCACTGATTCACATAGGGCAGGCTGTTGCGGCAGTTGATGCAGTCATAGGTCCAGAAATCCACCAGCACTACCTTCCCCCGCAATTGGGTCCAGTCCAGTGGCGCGCTGTTGAGCCACTGCGTAACGCCGCTCAGTTCAGGTGCCAATCCCAGGTCTGGCAGATGAACAGGCACGGCCGCTCGAGCGCTGCCGACCAACCCTTCGAACACACGAGGCACCACCTCGAGCACCCGGCGTTCCAGGGTGGACAGCAGGCCCGACATCGCCGGGTTGGCCAGTTGCGCATTGAGCCCACTGGCGATGCCGATGATCGCCAACAACGCCACCGCACCGGTGCCTCGCCGCAGCCACTCGATCAGGCGCAGCGAGGGCCGCAACCGCCGTAACGCAACGCGTCCGAGAAGGATCAGGATCGCCAGTGCCACCGCGCTGCCCAGGCCGAAACTGAACAACAGCAGAGTGGTGTTCGCGCTGGGCCCCTCGAGCATGGCCCCCGAAAGAATCAGCCCGAGTATCGGCCCGGCACAGGGTGCCCACAGCAAGCCACTGGCAACGCCCAGCAGCCAGGCCGAGAGCGCAGGCGGCAGGCGGCGGGCATCGCCCTGCAGGCGAGCGCCCAGCCACAGCCAGGGGCAGGACAAACAGGCGCTGACTCGCGCGGAGAGCAGCGCCAGCGCTGACAGCGTGAGGATCGCCAGAGCCAGGTAGCGGCCCCATACGCTGGCCTCGATCACCCAGTTGGCAGACACCGCCGCCAGGCTTGCCAGTGTGGCGAAGCCCGAGGCCAGCCCTAGCAGGGTCAGCAGGGTTGTACGAACGTTGCCACGGGTGCTGCTCAGCAGCAGCGGAATGACCGGCAGAATGCAGGGGCTGAAGAGCGTCAGAACCCCACCGAGAAAGGCGATGAGCAGCATGGTTACCTCGAAAACGCAAAAGGGTCAGGCCCGGCGAAACCGGGCGCAGCGGGCAAGGGCTGGGGTTCAGTTTTCGTTTTCGCAAGCCTTGGCCTGCTTCAGATAGGCCAATCTGCGCTCGTGGCCCTGGGAATCCAGGTAATCCATGTGCGCCTCCACGACCTGGCAACGCAATGACGGTACCTCTTCCAGCACCAGAACCTTCTGTACATCCAGTTGCATGCCGTAGTGGTAGCGTTCAACCGGGATCTGCTCTGCGGCGTGCAGGTTGAGGCTGCCAAAGGGCAGTACCAATGCCAGTACAAGGGAGGTGCGAGTGATCGCTTTCATGACAATCTCCTGATGATGGTGCGAGGGCGATGGGTCGCATCTGCCGGGCGCCCAATTGCACGCTCAGGAGGTATCGCCGATGTGTCCGGAGGGAAGAATGATTGCAGCGCCAGGTATCACCTGGGCACCCGGATACACTGCAATACAAAGGGTGGCGGGCAAGCGTCATCGGGCCAGATAGACTGGGCGCCGTCACTGCAATGAGAGATGGCCATGGAGCATGTCGATCACATCCTGATCGTCGACGACGACCGGGAAATCCGCGAACTGGTAGGCAACTACCTGAAGAAGAACGGCCTGCGCGTGAGCCTGGCCGCCGATGGCCGGCAAATGCGCGCCGTCCTCGACGGCAACGCGGTGGACCTGATCGTGCTCGACATAATGATGCCCGGCGACGACGGCCTGAAGCTGTGCCGCGAGCTGCGCGTGGGCAAACACAAGGCCACGCCGGTGCTGATGCTCACCGCGCGCAACGAGGAAACCGACCGCATCGTCGGCCTGGAGATGGGCGCCGACGACTACCTGACCAAGCCATTCTCGGCCCGCGAACTGCTCGCACGGATCAACGCCGTGCTGCGCCGTACCCGCATGTTGCCGCCGAACCTGCAGATCAGCGAGAGCAGCCGGCTGATCGGTTTCGGTCAGTGGCGCCTGGACACCAGCGCCCGCCACCTGCTGGACGCGGTCGACATCGTAGTCGCCCTCAGCGGCGCCGAGTACCGCCTGCTGCGGGTGTTCCTCGACCACCCGCAGCGGGTGCTTAGCCGCGAGCAGTTGCTCAACCTGACCCAGGGCCGCGAGGCCGACGTCTTCGATCGCTCCATCGACCTGCTGGTCAGCCGCCTGCGCCAGCGCCTACTGGACGACGCCCGCGAGCCGGCCTACATCAAGACGGTGCGCAGCGAGGGCTACGTCTTCTCGCTTCCCGTGCAACTGATCGAGCCGAACGCATGATGCCCCTGCTCCGCTGGCCGCGCAGCCTGGCCACGCGCCTAACACTGATCTTCCTCACTGGCCTGGTGCTGGCCTACGGCCTATCGTTCGGCTCACAGTTCTACGAGCGCTACCTAACCGGGCGCAACGTGATGCTCGACAATCTGGAGAGGGACCTGAGCACCTCCGTGGCGCTGATCGATCGCCTGCCGGCCGAAGAACGTGCTAGCTGGCTACCGGTCCTGGAGCGGCGCAACTACCACTATCGACTGGACGGCGGTCTGCCCGGCACCCCGATGTCCATGGACGACATGCCCATGGCCGTGCCCTCCATCGAACGGGCCATCGGCAAGCGCTTCGCTCTGCGCTTCGAGACCATCGAGGGGCCGCGCCCGCATTTCCAGGTACACATCCGCCTCAGCGACGGTAGCCCGCTGGTGCTGGATGTCACCCCCAGCAGCATTCCAGTGGCCCAGTGGCTGCCGCTGATGCTGGTTCTGCAGTTGCTGGTGCTGGCACTCTGTACCTGGCTGGCAGTACGCACGGCGATTCGTCCACTGACCCGCCTGGCCCGTGCGGTGGACCACCTCGACCCAGACACCCCGGCGCCACCACTGGATGAGCGCGGCCCCACGGAGGTGCAATACGCGGCCCGCGCGTTCAATGCACTGCAGGGCCGCATCGCCGCCTACCTGAAAGAGCGCATGCAGCTGCTGGCGGCCATATCCCATGACCTGCAAACGCCGATCACGCGCATGAAGCTGCGCGTCGAGCAGATGGACGATTCGCCGGAACGCGAGCGCCTGTGGAGCGACCTCGACGAGATGCAGCACCTGGTGCGCGAGGGCGTGGCTTATGCACGCAGCATGGAAGGCAGTCGCGAGGCGCTGTGTCGGGTCGATCTGGACGCCTTCCTCGATAGCCTGGTGCTCGACTACCAGGACAGCGGCCAGGCGGTGAGCCTGGACGGACGCAGCGGCGCACTGATCGAGACCCGCCCGCACGCGCTGCGCCGGGTACTGAGCAATCTGCTCGACAATGCCCTCAAGTTCGCCGGCAGCGCCCAGCTGCAGGTGAAGCGCGACGCACACGGCGTGCGCCTGCTGGTGCTGGACGAGGGCCCCGGCATCGCCGAAGCCGAACTGGAGGACGTGTTCAAGCCGTTCTACCGGGTGGAGAGCTCGCGCAACCGCAGTACCGGCGGCACTGGTCTCGGCCTGGCCATCGCCCTGCAGTTGAGTCAGGCTCTGGGCACCCGCCTGAGCCTGCGCAACCGCGAGCACGGCGGCCTATGCGCCGAACTGGAACTCACTGTAACGGGTTGAGAAGAGGATACAGAACGATACAAGACGGCCCTGAGCGGGACACACGCAAGATAAAGCGGCTGGCGAGCATGGCGGTCAACGCGGCACACAACGCGCCGCGCCCATCCAAGGAGCTCTCCCCATGACCCGATCCGCCACCTTACCCAGCCTGCACGGCTGGCGCCTGTTCAGCCTGTTATCGCTGCTCGTCCTCGTCGCCACCGCGCTAGCCCTGCTCTGGCAGCCGCAACTGGTAGAGGCACTGCGCAGCGCCATCCGCGTCACCGCGCGTACCTCCTTCGCCCTGTTCCTGATCGCCTTTCTCGCCTCGTCCCTGGCCCTCCTGCTGCCCAGCCCGACGACCCGCGCGCTGCTACGCGAGCGACGCTACTTCGGCCTGGCCTTCGCCTTCTCCCACCTGGTCCACGGCGTGCTGATCCTGACCTATGCGAAGCTGTTTCCCGAGGTGTTCTGGAACGGCCGCTCGGTGGCAGCGAGCATCCCCGGCTCGGTGGGCTACCTGTTCATCCTGCTGCTCAGCCTCACCTCCTTTCCCAGGACAATGAAGGCCCTCGGTGGCCGTGGCTGGAAGCTGCTGCATGGCACCGGTACCTGGGTGCTGGCGGCGATCTTCTGCCTGTCGTTCTACAAGCGCATCCCGATGAGCCCCTGGTACGCGCTGGGCTTCGCCCTGATCTTCTCCGCCATCGTGCTCAAGCTCGTCGCCAAGTTGGCCCAGCGTCTGCGCCGTGAGGTACAGCCGACCCGCGCTCCGCTCGTCACTACTCGCTGAGGTCAACATGTCCAACACCGCCTTCACCCCACTGCAAAACGCCTTCGCCCACCTAGACCGCCTCGGCGCCTGGGGCGCCGATCTGCCGTTGCGCCTGTTCCTAGCCTGGGAGTTTTTCGAAGCCGGCCTGGAGAAATGGTACGCGCAGAACTGGTTCGGCCAGCTGCAATTCCCCTTCCCCTTCGACCTGCTGCCGGCCGAGCTGAACTGGCAGCTGTCGATGTGGGTAGAGCTGATCGCGCCGCTGCTCCTGCTGCTCGGCCTGGGTACGCGCCTGGCGTCGGCAACGCTGATGGTGCTGACCATCGTGGCCGTCGCCGCCGTGCACTGGCCGGCGCAATGGTCGAGCCTGGCAGAACTGGCCCTGGGCTACTCGATCAGCGACCACGGCCATGGCAACTACAAGCTGCCGCTGATCTACCTGGTAGCCCTGTTGCCGCTGCTGCTCGGCGGTGCGGGGCGCCTGAGTCTGGACGGGCTGCTACGCCGCAAGGTCTGATCCACAAAACCAAAAGCCCGCGCACCTTAACGGGTGCGCGGGCTTTTTATGGCCGCGGTTCAGGCGCCGGGACGAGTGCCCAGCACCACGCCCTGGCCGCGCAAGTCTTCCAGCAACGCCTGCCCGGCCGGCACGATTTCCTCCGGTGCAACGCCGATGGCCGCGGCCAGCCGCGCCAGATGCGCCCGGCCGCTGATAAGGCGTTCCTGCAGCGACAGCAGCAGCGCATGAGCCAGCGGCGCCAGACGTGAGAAGTACACGCGACGGTCCGTATCACGCCGTGCCAGGATCAGCGTGGGCTGCTCCGGAGCCTGCTGCGGCAGATGGCCCGGGCCGATCTCCACCACCGGCCAGCGGTAGGCCAGTGGCAGCGCCAGGGGCGACAACACCGGCACACCCTCGAGCAGGTCACCCTGCGGGTCGTGATGCGGCTCCGACGCATCGCTGAGCAGCAGAACGCTCTCCACTCGCTCGTAGTGGGCCAACTCGGCCAGCCACGGCGGCAGGTCCGCAGCCTCACCGGTTTCCAGGTAGTCGACGAACTCGCTGCCCAGTTCGGTGAACAACGGCGTGTGGCAGCGATGGTCGGCGTAGAAGGTCGTTACCAGTGCCTGCCAGCGGGCCGCCCCCAGGCTCGCCCGAGCAACAGGGAAAGCACCGGCCAGCAGCGATTCGAGATTGCCGAGGAACAACTGCCGGTAGACCGCCAGACGCCGCGCCTCGATGTCCGGCGGGGGCGCGTGGCGTTGCGGGTCACGCACGTGGTTGGCCATGCGCATCAGTTGCTCATACAGTGCTTCAGCCATGGCGCACCTCCAACTGCACGGCACGCTGGTAGCGGCGGATGTACCCGATTTCGGCCAGCAGCTCGGCCAGCGGTGGAAAGTTGAAGTCCCGTTCCAGCAGCGTCGGCACCGCGCCAAAGCGCGCGTAGGCCTGCTCCAGCAAGCTCCACACGTCACCCTTCACCGCCGCGCCGTGGGTATCGATTTTCAGGTCCGGCGCCTCGTCATAATGGCCGGCCACATGCAGGCAGATCACCCGCGCGGCGGGAATCGCCGCCAGGTAGGCCGCCGCGTCGTAACCATGGTTGATGGCGTTGACGAACAGATTATTGACGTCCAGCAGCAGATCGCAGTCTGCTTCCTCCAGCACTGCACGGAGGAACTCGATCTCGCTCAGCGCCTGGTAGGGTGCGGCGTAGTAAGAGATGTTCTCCACCGCGATGCGCCGGCCAAGCGCGTCTTGGGCCTGGCGGATGCGAGCGGCGACGTGACGCACTGCTTCGTCGGTAAACGGCAGCGGCAGCAGGTCGTAAAGCTGGCCATCGTCCGAGCAGTAGCTCAGATGCTCGCTGTACAGCGGCACCCGGTGGCGTTCGAGGAACTGCCGGGTGCGGCGCAGTAGGTCGAGGTCCAGCGGTGCCGGGCCGCCAAGCGACAGGGACAGGCCGTGGCAGGTCAGCGGGATACGTTCGGCCAACGCGGCCAGGCCGTCGCCGTGGGCGCCGCCGACGCCGATCCAGTTGTCCGGAGCGCATTCGAGGAAGTCGACGCTGCCTGGCACCATCGCCAGCAGCTCGGGAAGCAGAGCACGGCGCAGGCCGAGGCCGGCACCGTGCACCGAAGAATGAGCAGTCATTGGGCTTCTCCAGATGGACGAACGCCCTCCCGGTCGGAGACAGGGAGGGCGTGGTTACAGGGAACGGATCAGTCGCGGGCCTGGCTCATTTGGGTGAACAGCTCGGCCGGCACCTTCTTGCCGTTACTGGTGTACTGGTTGCTGCGAAACTTGTAGACCTCGGCCTCGGACAGGTAGCCGTCGGCGTTGCTGTCCATGGCCTTGAACTCGTCGCTGCCGTTCGGCGCCACGGCGAGCAACTCCTTGAGCGAGACGCGGCCATCGCCGTCGGTGTCGGTACGGGCGAAGGAGGCATCGCCGCACTTGCCTTCACCGCATTTGCCTTCGGCCTGGGTCGCCTTGGCTTCGCCGCCAAACTTGCCTTCGCCAAACTTGCCTTCGCCACACTTGCCTTCACCGCACTTGCCCTCCCCAGCCTTGTCGGCGGCGGCCAGCTGATAGCCCTGAGGCAGTTGCTCCACGGCGAAGGCGGTGGAGGCCAGGTTCATGCCACCAGCCAGGGCGACAGCGAGCAGGCCGATGCGGGTCTTGTTGGATACGGGGGTACGGGACATGGGAATTCTCCGGTGCTGAGCGCGATGATGCGTGGATATGCCATGAGGCAGTTGGCCCGGAGAGTCCGCACGGCGCGGGCCACTCTCGGGTCCGGCTATTTGGCCGCGCATGTGTGTCGGGCACGTATCAATGGCCGACACGCTTTGTATGCCAGCACCACAGGGTGCGAAACCGATACAGAGTGATACGTAGGCTCAGACCTGAGCAGTCCAGCGGCGCTGCTGCTCCATGATGAAGTCGACGAAAGTGCGCAGGCGCAGGGGCATGTGCCGGCCATGGGGATACAACAGGGTGAAGGGCCGCGAGCGTCCGGCGAATGGCTGCAACACCTCGACCAGCGAACCATCGGCCAGCTCGCGCTCGACGATAAAGCGATAGGTCTGGAACAACCCCGCGCCGTGCTTGGCCAGGGTCACGCCGCCTAGCACATCGTCCGAGCAGACGTAACCGCCCTCGGTGAGTATCTCCCGCTCGGTCCCGTCCTCACTAAACAGCCACGTGATGCGCCGGCCGCTGCTGGGCAGCTCGAACTGGATGCAGTCGTGCCGCGCGAGATCATCCAGGGTCTGTGGCGTGCCCGCGCGCGCCAGGTATTCGGGGGTGGCCACCACCACCAGCCGGGCATCCTCCAGCGGCCTGGCGATCAGCGTCGAGTCCGGTTGCGCACGCACGCGGATGGCCAGGTCGTAACCCTCGCCGACGAAATCGATGTTGCGGTTACCCAAATGCACGTCAACCTGCACCTTCGGAAAGCGCCGGCGGAACTCGGGTAACAGCGGCAAGATGCGGTGATGTCCGTAGGTGGTGGGCAGGCTGATACGCAGGGTGCCGGAGGGCTCCTGCTGCTGGCCGGTCAGCGTGCGCTCAGCCTCTACCATCTGGGTAAGCGCCTGGCGGCACTGCTCGTAGTAACCGCGTCCGCCCTCGGTCAGACGGATGCTACGGGTAGTGCGTACGAACAGTCGCGAGCCCAGGCGCTCCTCGAGCCGGCCGATCGAGCGGCTGACCGCCGCAGGTGTAACCCCAGCCGCCAGCCCGGCCGCGGTGAAGCTGCCCAGCTCCGCCGCCAGGCAGAACAGCTCGATGCTGCCGAGCATCACATCGTCGAATTGTCGCTGCATTAATTACACCGTGTACTAACTGAAGTTCTCCGAGCCATATTTATCCACCTATACAACAAAAATATAGTCCTCCCAACGGCGCCACCTGGCGCCTCCTCATCGGGAGAATCGACATGAGCAACAGCAGAACGGTAGTCATTACCGGTGCCTCCAGCGGCATCGGTTTCGGCCTGGCCAAGGCCTTCCTCGCCAGCGGCTTCAACGTGGTCGGCAACGCCCGCTCCGCCGAACGCCTGGAACAAGCCAGGGAACAACTAGGCAGCCCCACCGCCTTCGTCGGTGTGGCCGGCGACATCGCCAGGCCGGACACCGCACGCCACCTGATCCAGGCCGGTATCGAGGCCTTCGGTCAGGTCGACGTGCTGGTCAACAATGCCGGTTTCTTCCTGCCCAAGCCTTTCATCGAGTACAGCCCAGAGGACATTGACGGCCTGCTGGAAACCAACCTCAAGGGGGTGGTCTACGCCTCTCAGGCCGCCGCCACGCATATGATCGGGCGGCGCCAGGGGCAGATAATCAACATCACCGCTGCTGTGGCGCTGCAGCCTAACCTCGCCGTGCCCGCCGCCCTGCCAGTACTGATCAAGGGCGGCCTGAATCAGGTCACCCGCGCCCTTGCGCTGGAGCTGTCGCCCCACAACATCCAGGTCAATGCAGTGGCCCCAGGTATCATCGAGACGCCGATGCACGACCCGGCCAGCTTCGATTTCCTCAACGGCCTGCAGCCGGCCGGACGCATCGGCCGCGTCAGCGATATCGCCGACGCCGTGCTCTACCTGGCCAATGCCCGGTTCACCACGGGCGTGGTATTGCCGGTCGACGGCGGAATGAGCGTCGGTAAATGGTAATGGGCTGAACCTGACGGGGCGGCCCGCGCCTCCCCGCTTGACAACATCCACCCACACAGGAGCGACATCATGCCCTTCGTCAGCGTCCGTATCACCCGTGACGGCGTCACCCGCGAGCAGAAAGCCCAGGTCATCAAGGAAATCACCGAGACTTTGCAGCGCGTACTTAACAAGCAGCCCGAACTCACCCACATCGTAATCGAGGAAGTCGACACCGATAACTGGGGTTACGCGGGCATGACCACCACCGAGTACCGCAGCAAAAAACCACTGGGATGAGCGCGATCCAGACTCGCCAGCACGAGCCTTGGAGGCGGGGTCAGGTCATATGTATTGACTATCCTGGAGGCGCAGACCAGCGCCTCCAGGGACGTACAAAGAAATCCATGAATGCGGCGCACCAAATAGGTCGTCGCCAGTGAAATCCGGCATCAACAGGGTTAACGACGGGTGGTTGACCGCTTTTGACGAAAGCACTCGTTATAGCCCGTAAATCTGCACTGACTGCTCTACTCCTGCCCACTCCGCCCGATTCCTTCGACGCGTTTCTGCAGCAGGCGGATGCCGCCCTTTACCTGGGGAAGACGCCGCTCGCATGCGCTCGGCCAGTTGCTGAGCGCCGGCGCTGTCGGTGCCCAGGGGCGATGACCACGAATTCCTCGCCGCCCAAGCGGCAGACCAGGTCGCCCTGGCGTGCCGTGGCCTTGAGCACAGCGGCGACCTGGCTCAGAACACGGTCACCGGCCTTGTGACCATGGGTTCGCGTAAGTTGAGAGGGGCAACAGGAGCCTAGCACTGGGTGGCGCGCAGCGGCGCCCTCGCCTCTCTCTGCACTCCAGAGGCATTCGGCATGGCATTTCAAACCAGCGAATCGTAGGCACATGGCGCCGGGAAGGCAATTTGCCATTTATGCACTCCGGCAGGGGCAGCCTGGCTGTGCTGGCCTATCGTGCGAAAAAAGAACGCCGAGTCGGCTGAGCCGGCTCGGCGTAAACGCAAACCCGTTTGCACAGGTTTACTACCGTGTTCAACGGTGGGCAGCTAGGACACAAAAAGAGCCGCCTTACAGTTTCGATCAGAAGGCAGGCAGTACCGCGCCGTCATAACGTTCTTCGATGAATGCCTTCACTTGCGGGCTGGTCAGCGCGGCGGAGAGCTTCTTGATCGCCTCGCTCTCCTGGTTGTCCGGGCGGGCCACCAGGTAGTTGACGTAAGGCGAGTCGCTGCCTTCGATCGCCAATGCATCGCGCTTGGGATTGAGCTTGGCCTCCAGCGCATAGTTGGTGTTGATCAGCGCCAGATCGACCTGATTCAGCACGCGCGGCACGGTGGCCGCCTCCAGCTCGCGGAACTTGAAGTTGCGCGGGTTATCGACGATGTCACGCGGCAGCGCCTGGGCGCTGGTGGGGTCCTTGAGGGTCAGCAGGCCGGCTTTCTGCAACAGCAGCAGCGCACGGCCGGTGGTGCTGACTTCGTTGGGAATGGCGATGGTGGCGCCGTTCGGCAATTCGTCGAGGGACTTGTACTTGGTCGAGTAGGCGCCGAAGGGCTCGACGTGCACGCCCTGCACGATCACCAATTCGGTACCACGCTGCGCATTGAAGGTGTCCAGGTACGGCTTGGTCTGGAAGTAGTTGGCATCGAGATTCTTCTGACTGACCTGCAGGTTAGGTTGCACGTAGTCGGTGAAGACCTTGATATCCAGATCCACGCCTTGCTTGGCCAGCTCGGGCTTGATCAGTTCGAGGATTTCAGCGTGCGGCACCGGCGTGGCGGCCACGCTCAGCTTTTCGCCAGCCTGGGCCAGGGAGGCAGTCAGGGCAGCGGCCAGGGCAGTCAGCAGCAGGGTCTTGTTCATGATGTCCTTGTTCTCAGTCTATGGCACCGGCTGGATCGACAGCCCGGCACGTTTGGCAGGCACCCGGCGGATAGGGCGGGCTGGGCGCAACAGTACGGAGAAAGGTTTATGCCATAAAATAACTATTAATTATTTTCTTATGCCAAAAAAATAATATTCCGCTTCTGCTTGTGAGCCCAGCCTCCTCGCCCCTAGAGTGAAAAGCCTTCGCTCCCAGGAGGCTCCCATGCTCACTGCCGCTCTCGCCCGCTTCCCCCGCCTGCAATTGATCCCTCAGGCCACCGCTCTGCAGCACCTGCCGCGCCTGTCCCAACACCTGGGCCGCGATATCTGGATCAAACGCGACGACCTCACCCCGTTGGCGCTCGGCGGCAACAAGGCACGCAAGCTCGAATACCTCGCTGCCGATGCACAGGCCAAAGGGGCCGATGTGCTGGTCACGGCCGGCGCCATCCAGTCCAACCACGTGCGGCAGACCGCAGCGGTCGCCGCCCAGCTCGGCCTGGGCTGCCTGGCCCTGCTGGAAAACCCCATCGACAGCCAGAGCGACGACTACCTGGGCAACGGCAATCGCCTGCTGCTGGACCTGTTCGGCGCCGAGGTGGAAAACGTCGCCAACCTGGACAACGCCGACCAACTGCTGGAGGCCGCCTGCCAACGCCTCGGTGCAGCCGGGCGTAGGCCATACCTGGTGCCCATCGGTGGCTCCAATGCCCTGGGCGCACTCGGCTACGTGCGCGGCGGCCTGGAGCTGGCCGAGCAGATCGCCGCCAGCGGCCAGGACTTCGCCGCCGTGGTGCTGGCCTCCGGCAGCGCCGGCACTCATGCCGGGCTGGCCCTGGCGCTGGAGAGTGCGCGCCCTGGTACACGTGTGATCGGTGTCACCGTTTCGCGCAGCGAGGCCGCACAAAAGCCCAAGGTCGAGGGTCTACTCCAGCGCACCGCTGAACTGCTGGGCGTGGAGATGCCGCACGGATTGAACCTGGAGCTATGGGACGCCTATTTCGCACCGCGCTACGGCGAAGCCAACGCCGCCGGCCTCGAGGCCATCAGCCTGCTGGCGCGCCTGGAAGCGATCCTGCTCGACCCGGTCTACACTGGCAAAGCCTTCGCCGGGCTGTTCGATGGCCTCAAGCGTGGCGCCTTCCCAGGCAATGGACCGCTGCTGTTCCTGCACACGGGCGGCTCGCCGGCCCTCTTCGCCTACAAATAAAAATGAATATATAGATAATTTTTAATTATTTAGAAGCATAAGAATTTCCACCTAGAGTGGCGCCACCTTCCCACTTGCATGAGGTCACCATGACATTCTCAACCCTGCGTCGCCGTTTCCTCTTCGCTAGCCTGGCCCTCATGTTGGGCGCCAGCCTCAGCGCACCGAGCTTCGCCGCCGACCTGCTCGATGACATCAAGGCCCGCGGCGCCATCAAGGTCGGACTGGAGGGCACCTACCCACCCTTCAACTATCAAGACGCCAACGGTAAGCTGACCGGCTTCGAAGTGGAGCTGGCCGAAGCGCTGGCCAAGGAGCTGGACGTCAAGGTCGAGTTTCAGCCGACCAAGTGGGACGGCATCCTCGCCGCGCTGGAATCCAAGCGCCTGGACGTGGTGATCAACCAGGTGACCATCTCCGACGAGCGCAAGAAGAAGTACGATTTCTCCACCCCCTACACCGTCTCCGGCATCCAGGCGCTGACCCGCAAGGCCGATGGCGACAGCATCAAGAGCGCCCAGGATCTGGCCGGCAAGAAAGTCGGCGTAGGCCTTGGCACCAACTATGAACAGTGGCTGAAAGACAACGTGCCGCAAGCCGACATCCGCACCTACGATGACGACCCGACCAAGTTCCAGGACCTCAACGTCGGCCGCATCGACGTGATCCTGGTGGATCGCCTGGCCGCCTTCGAAATGGTCGAGAAAACCGGTGGCCGCCTGGCCGTGGCCGGTGACGCCTTCTCCCGCCAGGAGGCTGGCATCGCCATGCGCAAGGGCAACCCCGCCCTGCTCGCCGCCATCGACCAGGCGCTGGCCAAGCTGAGTGCCGACGGTACCCTCAAGCAACTCTCCGAGAAATGGTTCAAGGCTGACGTCACCCGATGATCGAGTCCGCCCTACAGCTGGCTCTGGAGTCCGCGCCCTTTCTGCTCAAGGGCGCCTACTACACGGTCGTACTCAGCCTGGGCGGCATGTTCTTCGGCCTGCTGCTGGGCTTCGCCCTCGCCGTCGGACGCCTGTACGGGCCAGCCCCACTGCGCTGGCTCACCCGCCTCTACGTCTCCTTCTTTCGTGGCACGCCGCTGCTGGTGCAGCTGTTCCTGATCTACTACGGCCTGCCGCAACTGGGCATTCAGCTCGATCCGTTGCCCGCAGCGCTGATCGGCTTCTCGCTGAACATGGCCGCCTACACCTCGGAGATTCTCCGCGCTGCCATCGCGTCCATCGACCGTGGCCAATGGGAAGCGGCCGCCAGCATCGGCATGAGCAAGACGCAGACGCTGTATCGGGCGATCCTGCCGCAGGCCGCGCGCACCGCCCTGCCGCCGCTGGGCAACAGTTTCATTTCCCTGGTCAAGGACACCGCCCTGGCCGCCACCATCCAGGTGCCGGAACTGTTCCGTCAGGCGCAGTTGATCACCGCGCGCACCTTCGAAATTTTCACCATGTACCTGGCGGCCGCGCTGATCTACTGGGCGCTGGCCAGCATCCTCGCGCACTTCCAGGCGCGCCTTGAGGCCAGGGTCAACCGGCACGAGCAGGACAACTGATGATTTCCGTGCGCAATCTGCGAAAAGCCTTCGGCAGCAACGAAGTACTCAAGGGCATCGACCTGGACGTGGCCGCCGGCGAAGTGGTCGCCATCATCGGCCCCAGCGGCTCGGGCAAGACCACTCTGCTGCGCTGCCTCAACCTGCTGGAGCAACCCAGCGCCGGGCAGATCACCGTGGGCGATATCCATATCGATGCGGATAAACCGCTCAAGGGCCAGCAGAAGCTGATCCGCCAACTGCGCCAGCAGGCCGGCTTCGTGTTCCAGAACTTCAACCTGTTCCCCCACCGCACAGCGCTGGAAAACGTCATCGAAGGGCCGGTGCAGGTGAAGAAGGAGCCACGCGAAGCAGCCCTCGCCCATGCCCGCGCCCTGCTCGCCAAGGTGGGCCTGAGCGGCAAGGAAAACGCCTACCCCAAACGCCTGTCCGGCGGCCAGCAACAGCGCGTGGCCATCGCCCGTGCCCTGGCCATGCGCCCGCAGGTGATCCTCTTCGACGAACCCACCTCGGCCCTCGACCCCGAACTGGTGGGCGAAGTGCTGACCACCATCCGTGATCTGGCCGAAGAAAAACGCACCATGGTCATCGTCACCCACGAGATGGCCTTCGCCCGCGACGTGGCAGACCGGGCGATCTTCATCGACCAGGGCCACATCGTCGAACAGGGCCCGGCCAAGACCCTGTTCACCGCACCCCAGCACGAACGCACGCGGCAGTTTCTCAGCAAGTTTCTGCTGGAGCGCTCGGTTTAGTCAGTCGCAGGCGTGCGCCGTCACTGTTGCCCTGGCAGCCTGTTTGAGTGCGCTGCTCCGCACACAGCGGCGAGGAAAGCGGTAGTAAGCGATACTTTTGGGCCGCTTGCGGCCATTACCGGCCTCTCGCATGAGATTTTTAGTGGCAAATAAACAGTTCTTTTTGTTGCGTTGGCCAATGCTGCATGGGTACGCACCTCTAGCTTACAATGTTCAGTGTTGACGGATATCAGTTCGCTCAGCGCTGCTCAAAACTGGCACCAAGAGCCCATACCACGTACGCGCTCAAAAAACAGCCACTTGAGGCATCTCCATGACAGAAGCAGTCATTACACTATACGAAGAAACAATTGGGGACAGACCACGATATTGATGCTCCTGCATCAACAGCTACTGGCCTGTTCATCCCTGTTGCGAGCATCCGCTTTCCCAGATTTTTGCTCTCTACCTTCTTCTTCAAACCTAGGCGAGTTCAGAGATCTAGCAGCATCAACCGNGCGCTCGCCCAGCTCGGCCGTGTGGTTTCGATCGTGGACATTGCCAAGCCGCAGAACCTCATTCAGGCCTGGGGCAAGAACGCCAGCTACCACTTCGTCTTCACCCGCCAGAACCGCGGCAAGCTCGATGAACTGAAGGCATTGGTCGAGCGCGGCCAACTGCGCCCCCATATTGGCGCGGTCTATTCGCTCGCTGATATCTCAAGCGCACATGCGCTGCTGGAGACCCCTAACAACGGTCTTCGCGGAAAAGTCGCGATTGCCATCGAGCCCTCGCTCGCCCCATAAGCGTGCACTTTTAATCATTTAACTGAATATGAAGGAGTGCCCCCATGATTTATGAAATCGCTCTGCTGCCCGTTCACAAAGAACAAATTGAACAGTTCAAACGTGCATTTGCCGAGGTTGCGCCTCTGCTCCGCCGCGCCAAGGGTTATGGCGGCCACATGCTCGCGCCCGGTATTGAAAGCCCCGAGCGATTCAACCTGATCGTGCGCTGGGCTTCACTTGAGGACCACACGCCGGGCTTCGAGGCGAGTGACGACCACCAGACTTTCATGCTGGGCCTGGAGGAATATTTTTCGGAAGAGCCGACGGTCTATCACATCGAGGGGGCGCCCTTCACTACCGGAAAAGATGAAGATCAAAACGGCATCTTCGGCGTGGCAGTACCTTAAATTGCGCGCAAGCGCCCACAGACAGTGAGGTGAAGCAATGGCCAAGGCCGCTGATGTTGTTGTGCAATGTCTGGAAAACGAAGGCGTCGAGTACGTATTCGGCATTCCGGGTGAGGAAAACCTCGACCTGCTGGAGTCTCTGCGCAAGTCGAAGATCAGGCTGGTACTGACCCGTCATGAGCAGTCTGCTGGTTTCATGGCCGCTACCTACGGCCGCCTGACCGGCAAGACCGGCGTCAGCCTGTCGACCCTCGGCCCTGGTGCCACCAACCTGGTGACCGCCGGTGCCTACGCCTATCTGGGCGGCATGCCGATGATGATGATCACCGGCCAGAAGCCGATCAAGAAGTCCAAGCAGGGCCGGTTCCAGATCATCGATGTGTGCGGGATGATGGCGCCCATCACCAAATACACCCACCAGTTCGCCTCGGCCGACAACATCCCGGCTCGCATGCGCGAAGCTTTCCGCCTGGCTGAAGAAGAAAAGCCCGGTGCCGTGCACCTGGAACTGCCGGAAGACATCGCCGCCGAGCAGACCGAAAGCACGCCGATCCCGCCGAGCCTGCACCGTCGCCCGCTGGCCGAGCACAAGGCGATTGAAGGTGCGGTCGAGAAACTGCAGAACGCCCGGACTCCAATTCTGGTGATCGGCGCTGGCGCCAACCGCAAGATGACCGCCAAGGTGCTCAAGCAACTGATCGACAAGACCGGCATACCCTTCGTCACCACCCAGATGGGCAAGGGCGTGGTAGATGAGCGTCACCCACGCTTCCTGGGCAATGCCGCGCTGTCCGCGGGCGATTTCGTACACCGCGCCATCGAGGCTGCCGACCTGATCGTCAACATCGGCCACGACGTAATCGAAAAGCCACCGTTCTTCATGGTGCGTGGCGGTACCGAGGTTATCCACATCAGCTTCCGTTCCGCCGAAGTCGATGCCGTGTACTTCCCACAGGTAGAAGTGATCGGCGATATCGCCAACGCCGTTTGGCAGATCGGCGAAGCATTGCAGATTCAGGAACATTGGGACTTCAGCCGGCTGATGACGATTCGCGAGGCCAATGAAGAACAGATTGTCGAAGGCGCTGACGACAACCGCTTCCCGATCTACCCGCAACGCTTCGTCGCCGACGTACGCCAGGCCCTGCCATCCGATGGCGTCGTCGCGCTGGATAACGGCATCTACAAGATCTGGTTCGCGCGCAACTACAAGGCGCACAAGCCGAATACCGTGCTGCTCGACAACGCTCTGGCAACCATGGGCGCTGGCTTGCCGTCGGCCATGGCGGCGCACCTGGTCTGCCCGGATCGCCCGGTGGTCGCAGTCTGTGGTGACGGCGGTTTCATGATGAACAGCCAGGAGTTGGAAACTGCGGTACGCCTGAAGATGAACCTGACGGTCATCATCCTGCGCGACGGCGGCTACGGCATGATTCGCTGGAAGCAGTCGAACATGGGCTTCACCGATTTTGGCCTGGATTACGGCAACCCGGACTTCGTCATGTATGCGCAAAGCTACGGCGCTCAGGGCCATCTCGTGGAAAGCGCCGAGGGCTTCCTTCCTCTGTTACAGCGCTGCATCAGCGAGCCAGGCGTGCACGTGATCGATTGTCCGGTGGACTACTCGGAGAATGACTTCATTCTCAACAGTGAGATCAAGAGAAGAAGTGCCCTGGTCTGATCTCTCGATACCCGCGTCTCTCAATGGCGGCACTGCGGTGTCGCCAGTCTTTCCGTATTGAAATCGGAGTTCATCATGCAACTCAAAGACTCTCAGCTGTTCCGCCAGCAGGCCTTCATCGATGGTGCGTGGGTTGACGCGGACAGTGGTCAGACAATCAAGGTCGACAACCCGGCAACGGGCGAGATTCTGGGCAGCGTGCCGAAAATGGGCGCCGCCGAAACCCGCCGAGCCATTGAAGCCGCGGACAAGGCACTGCCGGCGTGGCGCGCGCTGACCGCCAAAGAACGTGGGAACAAGCTGCGTCGCTGGTTCGAACTGATGATCGAGAAGCAGGACGACCTTGCGCGCCTGATGACGTTGGAGCAAGGCAAACCATTGGCCGAAGCCAAGGGTGAAATCGTGTACGCCGCTTCCTTTATCGAGTGGTTCGCCGAAGAAGCCAAGCGTATTTACGGTGACGTCATTCCGGGCCACCAGCCGGACAAGCGCCTGATCGTGATGAAACAGCCGATTGGCGTCACCGCCGCCATCACGCCCTGGAACTTTCCGGCCGCGATGATCACCCGTAAAGCCGGCCCGGCCCTGGCCGCCGGTTGCACCATGGTGCTCAAGCCTGCCTCGCAAACCCCATTCACCGCGTTCGCCTTGGCTGAACTGGCGCAGCGTGCCGGCATCCCGAATGGCGTATTCAACGTGGTATCTGGCAGCGCCGGCGACATCGGCAGCGAGCTGACCGGCAACCCGATCGTACGCAAACTGACCTTCACCGGCTCGACCGAAATCGGTCGTCAGCTGATGGCCGAATGCGCCAAGGACATCAAGAAGGTCTCGCTGGAACTGGGTGGTAACGCGCCGTTCATCGTGTTCGACGACGCAGATCTGGATAAGGCCGTCGAAGGCGCAATCATTTCCAAGTACCGCAACAACGGCCAGACCTGCGTCTGCGCCAACCGTCTGTACATCCAGGATTCGGTCTACGACGCATTCGCCGAGAAGCTGAAGGTGGCTGTGGCGAAACTGAAGGTCGGTAACGGTCTGGAAGATGGCACCAACGCCGGCCCCCTGATCGACGAAAAAGCCGTGGCCAAGGTCAAGGAACATATCGCCGACGCAGTTGCCAAAGGTGCCACCCTGCTGTCCGGCGGCAAATCCATCGAAGGCAACTTCTTTGAGCCGACCATCCTGACCAACGTGCCAAACAATGCCGCCGTGGCCAAGGAAGAGACATTCGGCCCACTGGCTCCACTGTTTCGCTTCAAAGACGAAGCCGAAGTCATCGCCATGGCGAACGACACCGAGTTCGGTCTGGCCTCGTACTTCTTTGCGCGTGACCTGAGCCGTGTGTTCCGTGTGGCGGAAGCCCTGGAATACGGCATGGTTGGCGTCAACACCGGTCTTGTTTCCAATGAAGTCGCACCGTTCGGCGGCATGAAGGCCTCGGGCTTGGGCCGTGAAGGCTCCAAATACGGTATCGAGGACTACCTGGAGATCAAATACCTGTGTCTGAGCGTATGAGGTTCTCGGTGCAGTGAGCGCTGGTCACGCAAACTTACCAAGTTTCACAACGCCTGTGCCTGTCAGCGTTGGCCCCAGAAAACTCCTGAGCTGAAGCATGCAGATTGATAAGTGAATCCAGCGATTCTCAGAGGTCTGCATATTGTCTGGGGCAAACGCTTAAGAAACGGAAGCTGTAGCAGTCATAGGTCATGTTTCAGCACACCTCGCCACCTGCTCAGGAACGCCCACCATGCTCGTGAACAAATTGTCCCTTCAATGGAAAATTACACTTCTTGCGGGGCTCTGCCTGTTAGCGACCGTAGCGATCCTTATAGGCGTTTCGCTGCATCGCATGAGTATCTCCACTGAACTGGTAAAGGCGACCAGTACGCAAATGCTGGCGACTTCCGCGCAAGAGCGCTTGGAAGGCGAAGGTAAGGCACAGGCCTTGATGATTCAGCGTTACTTCCTGTCGTCCTATAAGGATGGGGCGAACCTGACTCGACAGGTAATTGCCACTCTCAAGCTAGCTCGGGAATTACAAATCGAGCCTGGCGTAGTGCGCCTTAACCTGAATCAGCAAGTAAAGGAAGCACTGCAGGCGAGCCCTCAGTTACTGAGCATCTACATGATCGCCGAGCCGAACGCCATCGGTGAGGACACTCAGTTTCTGGGCCAATCCGATGCAGCCAGTAATGAAGTGGGGCGTTTCTCTGCCTATTGGGCCCAGCAAAACGGTCAGATCAGCGGTCTGGCACCTTCCGAAGCAGTGATTAACGACACCACCCCCATGCTCGATGGCAGCCCTTACAACACTTGGTACCACTGCCCGCTGCAGAGCCGAGAACCCTGCCTGCTGGAACCCTACTTCGATGAAACATCGGGTCAGAAAGAACTGATCACGACGCTCGCCTTTCCGGTGATTGACGATGCGAAAGTGCTTGGCGTAGTGGGGATGGATATCCGCATCGGTACGCTTCAGGAGCTGGCCCTAAGTGGCAGCGCAGGGCTTTTCGAGGGACAAGGTGGGATCAGCATCGTCACGCCAGCAGGCTTGTTTGCAGGGCACAGTCGGGACATTGCTCGACTTGGCGATCAGTTGGCCCAGGTCTTCCCTGAAGCGGCGGCAGATATAAAGAGCCTGCTCAATCAGGGACGGATCAGCAAACGTGATGCAGGAGGTAGCCTGCAGGTTCTGGCGCCCTTCGAACCCATACCGGGCTCTAAAGCGTGGGCAATCATTCTGGAAATGCCGACGAACGTTCTGCTGGCGCCGGCCAGGGCGCTGGAGTCTGAAATGGATGCGCGCAAGTCCGAAGGCGCTTGGCTGGAGTTAGTCATCGGCTTGGGTACAGCGATCCTGGGATTACTCCTGGTATCACTGACGGCCCGAGGCGTGACTCGGCCCATTCTCGGAGTTGCGAACATGCTCAAGGATATTGCATCCGGAGAAGGTGATCTGACACGGCGCCTTGAATATGGTTACAAAGATGAACTTGGGGAGCTTGTTGGTGGGTTCAACCGGTTTCTCGACAAGCTTCAACCTATTTTCGCGGACGTTAAGAGCTCAGTTCTGGACGCGCGCAGTACGGCGAATCAAGCGGCTGCCATCGCCAGTCAGACCAGTTCGGGTATGCATCAGCAATTCCATGAGGTCGAGCAGGTCGCGACGGCTTCGAACGAGATGAGTGCGACAGCACAGGACGTCGCTCACAGCGCGGCTATGGCTGCCGAAGCTGCACGCAACGCCGATCAGGCGTCACGCGATGGGCTGGCTGTAATAGATGTCACGACTCAAGCGATTTCGCAGCTTTCAAGCGAGATGAGCGCAGCTATGGCCCAGGTACGGACACTAGCCAACAGCAGTGAGCGTATTGGCTCGGTGTTGGAGGTAATTCGAGCGGTTTCCGAACAGACGAATCTGTTGGCGCTGAACGCCGCAATCGAGGCAGCACGCGCCGGAGATGCTGGGCGAGGTTTTGCCGTGGTGGCAGATGAGGTCCGCAGCCTGGCCAGGCGCACCCAGGATTCGGTCGAAGAAATCCGAGAGGTGATTGAAGGGCTGCAGAAGAATACCCGCGAGGTCGTTGCATCCATCCATGACAGCCACACACATGCTCAAGGCAGTGTTGCGAAAGTGGAGCATGCTGTAGCTGCGCTCAAGAGTATTGGTGACGCTATCGCGGTAATCACCGATATGAATATGCAGATTGCCAGTGCAGCAGAAGAGCAGAGCGCCGTGGCTGAGGAAATCAATCGCAACGTGGCAGCCATACGGGACGTAACGGAGTCTCTTTCTGGCCAAGCGGATCAGTCGGCACAGGTCAGTCAGGACCTGAACCGTCTCGCCAATCACCAACAAAATCTAGTGGAGCATTTCAAGGTTTGATTGGCCAGCTATTCACTTTATAAAACTCAAGTGTCTTGCTACTGCCTTAGGCTCAGATATGGCTGTAGCCTTGATTCCACTCCAGGGCAGTGGCCTCGCGTTTGAACGCTGCGAAAGTACGTCCTAGCTTGCTAAGCGGACACCTCTCTAACGGCAAGGATTCTCGCCTGGATCGGTGTCCGGGATCAGCAGCCCCGTGCAGCTAGGCCTCAATATTGCGCACTTACGGGATGAGCGAGGGCTCGACGGCAATCGCGACTTTTCCGCGAAGACCGTTGTTAGGGGTCTCCAGCAGCGCGTGCGCGCTTGAAATGTCAGCGAGCGAATAGACCGCGCCAATATGGGGGAGCAGTTGGCCGCGCTCGACCAATGCCTTCAGTTCATCGAGCTTGCCGCGGTTCTGGCGGGTGAAGACGAAGTGGTAGCTGGCGTTCTTGCCCCAGGCCTGAATGAGGTTCTGCGGCTTGGCGATGTCCCAGGCGGGGCATGTGGGGATCTTCCTTGGTTTTTTGATCAGTACGCGCATGTAGCCGTAAGGAGGGAATAGGGTCAAGCGCAACGGTGAAAAGTGGAGAGACTATTTCTCCTCCGGAATGACCGCTCCTGGCCGATAGCAGCCCGTCGTCACTGGCTGCTATCGGCCAAATGTAGTCAGTCAAAAACTCCAAAAACAGTGGTAATTCAGAAGTTGGAGCATCGAGCACCACGCAGCTGACTTAATCAGTCAGTGCTCGCCGTAAAGCAGTGAACAGTCGCAAGCATCTTCGCAAACATGAGCGTCCAGTTTGGGGCCGATGATCATTTTTCTTTGGGGGACTGCAGTAGAACGCCCAAAGCAGTGATGCCCAGTAGGACTGCCGCTAACAGCAGATTGATCGGCACTCCGATCTCACGCAACGCCTGGCTGGCATATACATCTGTACCGGGAATCAGGTAAGCCACGAACAGACCCGGCCAGAAACTGCCTGGCGCCAATGCCGCCGCCCATACCTGACCACGCTTCAGTGCGACCAGAGAAAACAGGCTGACCAGAACCAGCGTAGTGAACTGCATGCCGATATGAAACCGCGCATGCCCTGGCCAATCCGGATTGAACAGATGGGTGGCATTGAACACATCGGCGATGGCCACTATCGCCACGGTAGCGACGATAGCGAAACCAAGCAGGGTGTTACCAAGTAATGGGCGAGTCATGATGGCCTCCTTCACAGGCTTGGATAGTCAATGAAGCCCGCATCCTCGCCGCCATAAAGTGTGGCGCGGTCGGCTTGAGCCAGTTCGGCGCCACGTGCAAAACGCTCCGGCAGGTCGGGATTGGCCACGAACGGAGTGCCGAACGACACCAGTGCGGCCTCGCCAGCCTTGAGAGCCGTCTCACCGCTCGCTGCGTCATAGCCACCGTTGGCAATCAATGGGCTGTTAATTTGCGGACCGAAAGTTGCCAGTACGTCACGCGGCCAGTGCGGGAAGTTGTCCAGCGGAAACAGCGCGCGCATTAGGTGCACATAGCCAGGCTGCAGCTTGTTCAATTCGCCCAGCAGGTAGCTGTAGAGGGCCAGCGGATCGCTGTCGATCATGCTGTTGAAAGGAATCACCGGCGACAGCTTGATCCCCACGCGAGCTGAGCCCCAAACTTCGATCAGCGCCTGCATTACCTCCAGCACGAACCGACTGCGCTTGGCGATGCTTCCGCCGTACTCGTCCGTGCGCAGATTGGCCGAGTCCACAAGAAACTGGTTCGGCAAATAGCCGAATGCGGCGTGCAACTCAACACCGTCAAAACCCGCACGCTTGGCGTTTTCAGCGGCTCGACGGTAGTCACCGATGACGTCCTGGATTTCGCTGAAGGTCAGTGCGCGCGGTACCTCGTAATCCTTCATACCTTCCAAGGTGAAATGCTGCTGGCCCTGGATCGCAACAGCAGACGGAGCTACGGGTAACAAACCACCACGCACGCTGGAATGACCGACCCGGCCGGTGTGCCAGAGCTGCGCGAAGATCTTGCCACCTGCCTCATGCACCGCCGCCGTTACCTGTTGCCAGGCGACAATTTGCTTATCGCTGAAGAGGCCGGGGGTGAGCGGACTTCCGACGGCGTCTGCCGAGATATTGATTGCCTCACTGATGATCAGTCCGGCACTGGCACGCTGGGCGTAGTAGGTGGCCGTGGATGCCCGCGGTACCCCGGCAGCATCGGCCCTTGAGCGCGTCATCGGCGCCATCACCATATGGTTGCGCAGATCAAGATCATGCAGACGAGCCGGGCTAAGCAATTGAGCGGTCATGGGGGAAGTCTCCAAGTTCACGCAGAGGGATATCAGGCGTGAACAGATCATCCGGCCCAGCATGTATAGGATAAAGTCACAAAATCAGGAATGATTGCTCCACCAGTGGAGCAATGGAGTTCTATATGAAGCTGCTCAATGACATGGCCCTGTTCGTTGAAGTGATCAAGGCCAACAGCTTTCGCGGCGCCGCCGAGGCAGTTGGCTTGCCCAACTCCACGGTCTCGCGGCGAATTGCAGAACTGGAGCGACGTATCGGTCTGCGCCTGCTCAACCGCACCACGCGGCGTATCGAACTCACAGAAGGCGGTCGCCTTTACTATGAGCGCTGTCGGCGCATCGTCGACGAAGCCCGCCTGGCCCATGAAGAGATCTCTGATCTGGTAGACAATCCCAGCGGCCTGATTCGTCTGTCCATGCCCATCGACTTCGGTGTGGTCTACCTGGCACCGCTATTGGCCGAGTTTGCCGAACGCTACCCGCTGATCCAGTTCGATCTGGATCTCACACCAAAGCGTCTGGATCTGATCCGTGACCCGGTTGATCTCGTGATCCGTATCGGCGCCCTACCCGACTCGCAGTTGATTGCCCGCCCCCTTGGTACCCTGCAGCGAAACCTCTTTGCCAGCCCAAGTTATCTGGCCCGCCATGGTGTACCGAGCAGCCCAGCAGAATTACTGCAACATCAGTGTCTACGCATGCTAGATGCGCCCTGGATCCTGCACGCTGCAGAGCAGAAAGTGAGCCTGCCGATCCAGGGACGCTACCTGCTGAACAATATCGGTATGCTGCGTCGCCTAGCCTTGCTCGGTCAGGGTATCGCTATGCTGGTGGACGAGATGATCGGCGAGGATCTTGCCCAAGGCCGATTGCAGCGCGTATTGCCCAGCTGGCGGGCAGAGGCCCTGCCGGTTTACGCGATTACCGAGACCCGCCTGGTGCCGGCCAAGGTGCGGGTGTTGATCGACTTCCTCTCTGAGCAGTTCAACAGTGAGTGAAGTACGTCCAGTGTATGCGCTGTGGCAATTGCGCTGCCAGAATGCCGGACAACGGGCGTAGGCCAGTGCGCCGACGTTAATCATTGAATCGCCCCTGGTTTTGCAGCCGCTTTATGACCGCTTTTGACCGTTCCCTCGCTCTGCGTGGGAACGCAGCCCTCGACGCTCCAGCGTCCACCACGGGCAGTTGCACGCTGTGCTGTGACGCAGAGCGTCACAGGCTTGCTCCCACGCCGGAGCGTGGGAACCATCAACACTGTAACGACTCAGGCGAGGGCATGCCCTCGCCTTTCATGATCGTTCCCACGCTCTGCGTGGGAATGCAGCCCTTGACGCTCCAGCGTCCACCACGGACAGTTGCGCGCTGTGCTGTGACGCAGAGCGTCACGGGCTTGCTCCCACGCCGGAGCGTGGGAGCCATCAACGCGAAGCTTGCCCACCTTGCTTCCCCCCGAAGACGCAGCCCTCCTGCTCCCTCACCTCGTTCAACTTGTTGCGCGTGCTCATCCTGCCGCCTGCGATACCGGCGACCCCATGTTCCAGAACATGGGTGAGTATTCCCCAGGCGGGCTCATCGTCTTCGAAGATTTTGATCATGTTGCCTCCGTGCCTTTCAATACCCGAACCCACCCCATGACATTCATCACCAATCGGTGACGGATAATCACCCGCTGCTCGAGCGCTTCCAACGCTGCGGCTCATCGAATGCGACGCGGCTCACGCCGAGCCAACGCGGTCAGGCAGTATTCGATGCCATTCGGTATCCTGCTCACGGCTCGGGGGATCCGAGGCCAGTTCAATCAATCAGGGAGCGTCGATGTGGCAAGGAAGCGCCAGCAGCAAGCACGTTTGTTTTCAATCCCGGCAATGGCCGCTCTGCTACTCACCCTGCACGGCTGCGCGGCTTTCCTGCACTTTCCGCAAAACGTCCCCGCGTTCAACGATGACTTCAGATTATTTCACGGCGAGCAGTATCGCTCCCTGCAATGGCAGGCGTTCACCAGCATGCCGAGCTTCGGCGATATCGAGGTGCAGTTGCCTGCCGGAATGTCACTGGGGCAACACTCCCCTGGCTCTCCTCCGGTAAAGCTTCTTTACGCGAAGAATCGCGCTGCTGGCCTGATGGGCACCCAATGGCGACAACTCCATGTGTATGGCGTGCCGGACAGCAAGACCATGCGTTTCCCGGTACCGCGCCTGGATGGCTATCACCCCAAAGCCCTGGTTTTTTGGGTGCGCGATGCCAGTGCCGATAGCAGCGCCAGCAGCATGCGCGTTCTATTCAGACTTGCCGAAACCGAGGTCATCGATCCCGACGATCCGGATCGGCATGTGGCGTTCTGGAGAGATCACAATGATCAGTGTTTCGCACGCGGCCGAGTGCAAACCATCGAGTCCACATTAGACAAGGACGACAGCTACCCACTGCAGTTCGACAGCACCTTGCGTGGCCTGTGCGTGTTTCACCCAACCTCAGGCGACGGCGTCGTGGCGACCGATACGCCCAGCTGGCACCTGCGCTCGAACGTACGGGTGAAACTCCTGAAGCACTACCAGAACCCCAGGTACCGCAGCCAGTGGCAACCGTATCCGCAGCAGGAGAACGCCCAATGATCCAGATCCGCCATGTTCGAGTGCTGGTCTGGCTGTCATGCGTGCTGAGCGGTTCGGCACTTGCCCATGCCAAGCCCGTGAGCGTCTATGCAGGCACCATCGGCAATGAGCCTGTCGAGTTGGTGCTGATCCACGATCATCAGCGCGACGCGATCTCGGGCCACCTGTTCGACCAGGGCACCGGCCGTTATCTGACGCTCGAGGAAACACCGCACGAGGAAGGCGACAAGCTGCTGATCAATCTCATGACCAATCCACGCATGCCGGGCGCCGCCCTGCTGCTGCCGGGTTTGCAAACCGCCCAGGGCAATCTCGAGGGCCAACATCTCGATTTGCAGAGCCGTCATGTGCAGGCGCTCGAACTGAAAAGGGTTGGCTACTTCCCCACTGATGTACGTGAGTCATACGACGGCGTCCTGCTGCAGCCATACGCGGATGGCGACTTCGTGTTCCGCGTTCACGCCCGCCGCGCCTCTGGCGTACATGGAGGGCAGGTTTTCCGAATAGACGTCACCCGGCGCGATTGCTCGCCGGTACAGGCGCTGGAAGATCTTGATCTTGTGTTCTTCGGCAGCGAAACGCTGCACTTCGCCGATTTCGACGGCGACGGCATCATCGATTTCCGGGTAACCCCGCGGCTGCGTCGCCAAAGCGACAATGCACTGGTCAGTGGCAATTTCCGTTATTACCTGTATCGGCACGATCAGGGAGGTTATCGACGCCATACGGCGCTGGAGGCATTGGGCGCGCAAGGGCCGCTGAGAGTTGCTCCCAATGGCGTGATCAGCCTCCGCCCGGACAAGGGCGTCGACTACCGCGCAGGCACCATCGAATGGCAGCACTACCGCTTCACCGCAGCCGACACGCTCGAACTGGAGCGTACGAGCCAGGAACACTTCTAACGACAAGGAGCGTCGCCATGCAATCCTCCCTGCTCCCTGCGGCATTGATCGCTATCGTGCTCGCCGTAAGCAGTACCCAGTCGCTGGCCTCGCATGCCATCTATCAGGGCAGCATCGGCAAAAGCCCGGTGACGCTGGTGATCGAGCACGCCAATGGCGTGACCCGCGGCATTTATTCATATGACCGCTACCGCACGCCAATCAGGCTGAAGCCGACATTTCTCAATACCCCCATGCGAAAGGCCATGGACGAGCTTGATCCCGAGGGGCTTCCAGTTGCACGGCTGCACTTCAACACCACCAACTTTTACCCGAATACACCCCTTATCAGCGGCACCTGGACCGACTACCGCAGCGGCCGTTCGCTGCCCCTGACGCTCAAGCCACAGGGGTTTCTCGAGGATTTCCTGCGTGATGAACATTCAGGAACGCAAACCCATTCGCTGCTTCAGGCGGAGTCCAGCGAGCGCTTCTACTTCCAGATTCCGATGATGCTGTCCTACGACGCGATTGGCGCGATCGAGGTGATGGACAAGGCTACCGGCAAACGGGTGCAGGTCCTTGCCCTCTCCCTCCCGAACATCTGCAACCGCGGGATCAATACCGTCCGTGTCGAGCAGCAAGACGAACACCTGCACGTGCATGTCGACAAACGCCAACACTGTGCCGGCGCGTCGTTCAAGTGGGATGAGGCCGAACGTCGATTCATACGGCTTTGAGGGCGCTCACTCGACACAAGACCTTGTCTCTCATCGTGGCTCTCACCGTCGGCAGCAGATCAACAGCGCCATTGCTGTAGTTACAGGCCCCAAGTGATACCATTGCGCGCTTCGACGTCGCCCTGAGCAGCACCAGGCCCCGGCGCCACAATGCCCGACACTCCCCCCATGCCTCACCAGCCTATCGGCTCGTCTGCCGGCAGGGGCGTAGCGTTCACTCATATGCGCAGGTTCGTCTTCCTCGGTTCGGGCCGGGCTGAAAGGCTCGAAAGCGGTATCACCCTTTAAACAGCGCACCTCAAGTTATTGATAGGTAAGTCCTTTGATTTCCACCGCTAACATCACCATGCAGTTCGGCGCCAAGCCGCTGTTCGAGAACGTTTCCGTCAAGTTCAACAACGGCAACCGCTACGGCCTGATCGGCGCCAACGGCTGCGGCAAGTCGACCTTCATGAAAATTCTTGGCGGCGACCTCGAGCCTTCCGGCGGCCAGGTGATGCTCGAGCCGAACGTGCGCCTGGGCAAGCTGCGCCAGGATCAGTTCGCCTACGAAGAATTCAACGTGATCGACACCGTGATCATGGGCCACGAGGAGCTGTGGAAGGTCAAGGCCGAGCGCGACCGCATCTACTCGCTGCCGGAAATGAGCGAAGAAGACGGCATGAAGGTTGGCGAGCTCGAAGGTGAGTTCGCCGAGATGGACGGCTACACCGCCGAGTCGCGTGCGGGCGAGCTGCTGCTGGGCCTGGGCATTCCGCTCGAGCAGCATTTCGGCCCGATGAGCGAAGTCGCCCCCGGCTGGAAGCTGCGCGTGCTGCTGGCCCAGGCGCTGTTCTCGGACCCGGACGTGCTGCTGCTCGACGAGCCGACCAACCACCTGGACATCAACACCATCCGCTGGCTGGAAACGATCCTCACGGCGCGCAACAGCACCATGATCATCATTTCCCACGACCGTCACTTCCTCAACTCGGTCTGCACCCACATGGCTGACCTGGATTACGGCGAGCTGCGCCTGTTTCCGGGCAACTACGACGAGTACATGACGGCCGCGACCCAGTCGCGCGAGCAGTTGCTGGCCGACAACGCCAAGAAGAAAGCGCAGATTTCCGAGCTGCAGAGCTTCGTCAGCCGTTTCTCGGCCAACGCCTCGAAAGCCAAGCAGGCCACCAGCCGCGCCAAGCAGATCGACAAGATCCAGCTGGCTGAGGTCAAGCCGTCGAGCCGCGTCAGCCCGTTCATTCGCTTCGAGCAGACCAAGAAACTGCACCGCCAGGCCGTGACCATCGAGAAGGTATCCAAGGCCTTCGACGACAAGGTGCTGTTCAAGAACTTCAGCTTCACCGTCGAAGCCGGCGAGCGCGTGGCGATCATCGGCCCCAACGGTATCGGCAAGACCACCCTGCTGCGCACCCTGGTCGGCGAAATGACCCCGGATGCCGGTTCGGTGAAATGGACGGAGAGCGCCGAGGTTGGCTACTACGCCCAGGATCACGCCCATGATTTCGAAGATGACGTGACCCTGTTCGACTGGATGGGCCAGTGGACGACCGGTGAGCAGGTGATCCGCGGCACTCTCGGGCGCATGCTGTTCTCCAACGACGAGATCCTCAAGTCGGTGAAGGTCATCTCCGGTGGTGAGCAAGGCCGCATGCTGTTCGGCAAGCTGATCCTGCAGAAGCCCAACGTGCTGGTGATGGACGAACCGACCAACCACCTGGACATGGAGTCGATCGAAGCGCTCAACCTGGCGCTGGAGAACTACCCGGGCACGCTGATCTTCGTCAGCCATGACCGCGAGTTCGTAGGCTCCCTGGCCACGCGCATCATCGAGCTGTCGGACAACGGCGTGACCGACTTCAGCGGCACCTACGACGACTACCTGCGTAGTCAGGGCATCATCGTCTGAAACTCCCAAGAAAACTCCCCTCTCCCATTTATGGGAGAGGGGTTGGGACGGAGGGCTGGACGACAGCACGCTCTGCCCAAAAACAACAAAGCCCGCTTTCCAGACTGTGTGAAAACCTAGCAGTCTGAGAGCAAGCTGAAGACAATGCCTCCATCAGTCGATGGGGGCATTGTCGTTTATGGGCTATATCCAGGGTGAAGGTCGTCAGCAAAGCAGCCTGTTTCCTCCCACATTGGAGGAGCTGGTACCGGAGGATCATCTGGTACGGGTGATCGAGGCCTATGTCGCTCGTCTGGATCTGCAGGCTCTGGGTTTCAGCAAGGCCGAGCCGCTCAAGACTGGACGTCCTGGCTATGATCCGGCGGATCTACTCAAGCTTTATCTATACGGTTACTTCCAGCGCATCCGCTCCTCCCGGCGCCTGGAAGCCGAGTGCCAGCGCAATGTCGAGGTGATGTGGCTGCTGGGCCGATTGGCACCGGATTTCAAGACCATTGCCGATTTTCGCAAGGACAACAGTGCTGCGTTTCAGGCGACCTGCCGCACCTTCGTCCAGTTCTGTCGCCAGGTAGGACTGATCGGCGGGCAACTCGTGGCCATTGATGGCAGCAAGTTTCAGGCGGTAGCGTCGCAACGCAAGCATCTGAGCCTGACGAAACTCAAGCGCCAACAAGCCAAGCTGGAGGCGCAGATCGCCCGTTATCTGGCAGAACTGGACGAGGCTGACCGCAGTGAGGCGGCTGAAGGGGTTGATCGCAGTGCGGTCAAGGCTGCGCTGCAGCACCTGGAGAGCCGACATGCCGATAACCTGACAGCCCAGGCGTTGATGGAGGTACAGGGGCTGGATCAGTTCGTCGTGGGTGAGGACGAGGCCCGCATGATGCGTACCCACCAGGGGGCTCGTGTGGTTTATAACGTTCAAAGCGCGGTAGATGGCGAGCATGGGCTGATCTTGCATCATGCCGTCACTCAGGACGGCAGCGATAACCAGCAACTGGAACCTATGGCCAAGGCCGCCCAGGCGATTCTGGCGCAGGAAGAGCTGACGGTTACAGCCGATGCCGGCTACTCCAATGGCGAGCAGTTTCAAGCCTGTGACGATGCAAAGATCACGGCCTATGTACCGGCAAACCGGGGGATCAACAATCAGGGTGACGATACACCGCTGTTCGAGCGTGACGCCTTCACCTATGACGCCACCCACGACCAGTACCAATGCCCGGCGGGCAAATGGCTACTGTTCAAGCAGGTCAGTGGCCTACAACGTATCTATGCCGCGCAAGGTGACTGCATGGGCTGTCCATTGAAATCACGCTGCACCAAGGCTAAACGTCGACACGTGAGTCGGCATGTCCATGAAGCCGCGTTCGAACGCATGAATCAGCGAATGCAGGCAGATCCGGAAATGATGGTCAGGCGTCGATCCATCGTCGAACATCCCTTCGGCAACCTGAAGCAGTGGATTTTGGGTAATGGCCGCCTCCTGCTCCGACAACAGCGAGGAGCGCGAACGGAAATGGCCCTGGCGGTCAACGCCTACAACCTGAAACGTGCCATCAATGTGCTGGGTGCCCGTCGGTTGATCGAGCTATTGGGATAAGTCCCGTCTTCCATTTCCAGGCATCAAAAACACCAACGCCCCGAACCAGTCGGGGCGTTGGATTTGCCTATCGTCAGTGCGTTTTCACACGCTCTGTTTCGCGGGCTTTGTTATTTCAGTGCTCTGCTCAGGCAGTGGCGAACAGCTCGGAGATACGCTGCGCAGCACCTTTCATGGCTTCGGCGCGCGGCTCTTCGCCATAGGCCAGGCCTTCGGCGCGAACGATCTCGATATCGTCGATGCCGACGAAGTTCAGCATGCGCACCAGATAGTCCTCATGCGCCTGGCCAGACGGCTGGCCGGCATGAATGCCACCGGCGCTGGAGGCGATCACCACGGTCTTGCCGCCAGCCAGCCCTACCGGGCCGTTCTCGGTGTACTTGAAGCTCTTGCCGGCGACGGCGATGCGGTCGATCCAGGCCTTCAGTTGGCTGGGAATGGCGAAGTTGTACATCGGCGCACCGATGACGATGGCATCGGCAGCAAGAAACTCTTCCAGTGTGCGTTCGGCCAACTCGGCTTCGTGCTTCTGCGCGGCGTCACGCAGCTCGGCCGGGGTGCCGGCGGCTACCAGAGTGGCAGCGGAAAAGTGGCTCAGCGCATCGCTGGCCAGGTCGCGGTAGGTCACCTGAGCATCTGCAGTGACAGCGCTCCAGGCCTCGACCACAGAGCGGCTGAGCTGACGGGAAGCGGAAGCATCGCCGAGGATGCTGGAATCGAGGTGCAGTAGTTTCATGGGTGCTCTCCAGAGTGCTATGCGACGTGGTGACGCAATTGCGGGGAGGCTACCGATGGAACCAATAGCCGATAAGACGGCAAAAATGCGATAGTTCGTCCCACTGACAGGACGATGACATGCATGACCTCAATGATCTGTTCTACTTCGCCAAGGTAGTGGAAGCCGGTGGTTTCGCCGCTGCCGGGCGCGCACTGGGCATTCCCAAGTCGCGCCTGTCGCGGCGCATCGCCGAACTGGAGCAGCGCCTGGGGGCGCGTTTGCTGCATCGCTCGACACGCAAGCTGGCGCTGACCGATATCGGCGAACGCTACCTGCGCCATTGCCAGGCGATGTTGCTGGAGGCCGAACAGGCCGAGGAAACCGTGACCAACCTGACCAGCGAACCCCGTGGTCGGGTGCGCTTCTCCACCCCACCGGGTGTGGCCCTGCTGCCCGACGTGATCAATGATTTTCTGACGCGCTACCCCAGGGTACAGCTGGAGGTCGTACAGACCAGCCGCCGCATCGATCTGCTCAACGAGGCTGTGGACGTCGCCCTGCGCGTGCGCAACGCCGATGACGAAGAACCGGGCCTGATCACTCGTCGCCTGCTACCCGCTCGCGCGCTGGTGGTGGCGCGCCCGGATCTGATAACCGGGCTACGCCTGGAGCAGCCTGAAGATCTGCAGCAGTTGCCAGCGCTGGGCGCCATCGGAGCCGACCGGCGCATTCATCTGCGCTTTCATCACAACACGACGCAGGAGGCTCGCGAGATCGCCCTGGAAGCGCGCCTGGCCGTCGACGACTTTCCCATGCGCAAGTCGGCGGCACTAGCCGGGGTGGGCATCACGCTGCTGCCCACCACCTACTGCCACGAGGAATTGGCCGATGGCCGCCTGGTGTCATTGCTGCCGCACTGGACGGTGCCGGAGGGCTATGTCCAGTTGGCCTACAGCCACAGGCGCGGTATGTCGCCGGCTGTCCGCGCCTGGATCGAGTTGCTGAGCGAGGCATTCAGTCGCTGGAGCTTCCCGATCTGACTCAGATGCGGAACTGACGCACCAATGCCCCGAGGCGATCACCGAGGCCAGCCAGGCTGCGAGCAGTCTGTGCGCCACGCTCGGTTTCGTCGGCGACGCTGTCCACGGCAACGGCGATCTGATGCACGCTGCGATTGATCTCCTCGGCCACTGCGGTCTGCTCCTCGGCGGCGCTGGCGATCTGCGCGTTCATCGCGTTGATGGTGGCAATCAGCTGAGCAATGGCGTCGAGCGATTCGCCGGCCTTGTTGGCCTGCTCGCTGGTCAGCTCACCGGCATCACTGGAGCGGCGCATCGAGGTCACTGACTGCTGCGTACCCTGCTGCAGACGGTCGATCATGCCCTGGATTTCCTGGGTGCTCTGCTGGGTGCGGCTGGCCAGCGCACGCACCTCATCAGCTACCACGGCGAAACCACGCCCTGCCTCACCGGCGCGGGCGGCTTCGATAGCGGCGTTGAGCGCCAGCAGGTTGGTCTGCTCGGCGATGGAGCGGATCACGTCGAGCACGCTGACGATGGACAGTACGTCCTGCTGCAGGCTGTCGAGCGATACGCCGCTGCTGCGGATGTCCTCGACCAACGAGTGAATGCGCTGGATGCTGCCATCGACCACGCTTTTAGCTGCCTGCCCTTCGCGGTCGGTCTGCTGCGCGGCTTCTGCGGCGCCCTGCGCGCTCTTGGCGACTTGGTGAGCGGCGGCCGACATTTCGTTGATCGCCGTAGCCACCTGATCGGTTTCGTGACGCTGCTGCCCCATGGCCTGCTCGGAGCGCTGCGCCTGTTCCGATACCTGGCTTACCAGCTCGGTGAGCTGCCCGGTCATTTCGACGATCTGCCGCACCAGGCCATGCACCTTCTCGACAAAACGGTTGAAGGAACCCGCCAACTGGCCCAACTCGTCCTCACTGGTGACCGGCAGACGGCGGGTCAGATCGCCCTCACCTGCAGCGATATCGTCGAGGTTGGCCTTGATCTGTTGCAGCGGGCGCAGGAAGGCGTTGCCCAACCACACGCCAATCACGCCGAACACCAGCAGGAGGATCGCCGCCACCACCATGATGCTGGTGATGATGGTGCCGATGCGGCGATCAATCTCAGCCTGTACTTCGACGATCTGCGCCTCGATACCGTCGAGGTTGAGCGCGGTGCCCAGGGCCATGTCCCATTTGGGCAGGTAGTAGCTGTAGGCGAGCTTGGGCACCTGCACGGTCTCGTTGCCCGGCAGCGGCGAGGAATAATTGACGAAGTAGCTGTTGTTCTTCGCCACGTTGACCAGCTCGCGGTTGATGTAGACGCCGTTGGAGTCGCGCCGGTCGGCCAGGCTCTTGCCGACATCCACCGGGCTGTCGCCACGGAACAGGCGCACCACGTTGGAGTCATGACCGAAGAAGTAGCCGTCGGCGCCGTACTTGATCTTCGAGAGGATGGCGATGGCCTGTTCGCGACTGGCCATGTCGCCTTGGGCGGCACCATCGTAGAGGCCTTTCACCGAGCCCAGTGCGATCTGGATGTAATGCTCGAGCTCGCTGCGTTTCTCCTGCAGCAGACGCTCGCGCGTCTCGGCCACTTCGTCAGCAGCCAGATTCTGCAACACCCTCGCCGCCGTACCGCTGAGCACCAGCGCGAAAAGGATGACGGGAACCAGCGCAAGCAGGATTACCTTGGCTTTCAATGTCAGGCGCATTCTTGTTGTCCTTGTGTGCGAAACCAAAAACGGGGCTACCGATGTATCGGCAGCCCCGTGGAAGAGTTAAGCGACCCAAGGCGCCGAGAACTTAATCCGGCGTCTGTTCACGCCTTTACAGCAGCATAGCGGCGGCCCAACCGAACGCCAGCAGCGGCAGGTTGTAGTGCAGGAAGGTGGGCACGACGCTGTCCCAGATGTGGTTGTGCTGACCGTCGGCGTTCAACCCCGAGGTTGGCCCGAGCGTCGAGTCCGAGGCGGGTGAGCCGGCGTCGCCCAGAGCACCGGCAGTGCCGACGATGCAGACGATGGCCAGCGGGCTGAAACCCAGTTGCACACCCAGCGGCACGAAAATCGCCGCGATGATCGGAATGGTCGAGAAGGAAGAGCCGATGCCCATGGTCACCAGCAGCCCGACCAGCAGCATCAACAGCGCGCCAACGGCCTTGTTGTGGCCGATCAGAGCTGCCGAGCTATCGACCAGCGTCTTGACCTCACCGGTGGTCTTCATCACCTCGGCGAAACCGGCAGCGGCGATCATGATGAAACCGATCATGGCCATCATCTTCATGCCTTCGGTAAACAGGCCGTCCGCCTCCTTCCAGCGCACCACGCCGGACACGGAGAAGATCACGAAACCGACCAGCGCGCCGATGATCATCGAGTCCAGCCACAGCTGCACGACGAACGCTGCGGCGATGGCCAGCCCCGCTACCAGCAGGCTCAACGGGTTGTACTGCACGTCCACGCGTTCGGCCTGCGCGACCTTTTCCAGGTCATAGACGCGTTTGCCGCGATAGCTGAACAGCACCGCCACGAGCAGCCCGCAGAGCATGCCCAGCGCCGGAATGGCCATGGCCTGGGTGATGCTGATGCCGGTGACGTCGACACCGGACTTGGCGACATTGGCCAGCAGGATCTCATTGAGGAAGATGCCGCCAAAACCCACCGGCAGGAACATGTACGGCGTGATCAGACCGAAGGTCAGCACGCAGGCGATCAAGCGACGATCCAGCTGCAATTTGCTCAATACATAGAGCAGCGGTGGTACCAGCAGCGGGATGAAGGCGATATGGATCGGCAGCAGGTTCTGCGAGGAGATCGCAACAGCCAGCAGCAGCCCGATCAGCAACCACTTCAGCGCCCCGCCAGTGCCATCCTGCTGTTTGTCGACCAGCGCCAGTGCCCTGTCCGCCAGGGCGTGAGCCAGGCCCGACTTGGCGATGGCCACGGCGAAAGCGCCCAGCAGCGCGTAAGACAGGGCAACCGTCGCCCCGCCACCGAGCCCCTGGTTGAACGCCTTCAGCGTGCCCTCGACGCCCAGCCCACCCAAAAGCCCACCGGCCAGTGCACCAATGATCAGCGCCACGACCACGTGTACGCGACAGAGACTGAGGACCAGCATGATGCCGACCGCAGCGATTACAGCGTTCATAAAGCACTCCACCTTCACGGCGCAAAAAGCCGCGTACTCTGCCGCAAGCGAGCCATAGCTGTCAAAACGCATGATCGTTCATTATTTAAACCGAAACGTGCATAATTCCGACCGCACACCGTATCGATCAAGAATACGGGCCGCACACCGATAACACTGTTAGCCCATGCAGAAAGGAACGCACCATGCTGTTCAGCCGTCTTTCGATCCAGTGGAAGATCACCCTGCTCGCCGGCCTGTGCCTGCTCGCCATCGTCACCTTGCTGGTGGGCGCCTCGCAGTACCAGTCGAGCCGCAGCGCCAGCCTGGTGCGCGAAGCCAGCTCCGCGATGCTGGAAGAGAGTGCGACACTGCGCCTCAAGGCGCGTAGTGAATTACAGGCGATCCGTATCCAGCGCTACTTCATGGATGCCTACCAGTACGGCAAGGGATTTTCCCGGCAGATCCTGTTCCTGCGTGAGCAGGCAGAGAAGCGCTTTCTCGATGCCTTCGACCTGCGTGAGGACCTGACCCGCCAGGTGCGCAGCAGCCTGGAAGCCAATCCCGCCCTGCTCGGCCTGTACCTGGTGTTCGAACCCAACGCCCTGGATGGCAAGGACGAACTGTTCGCCGACCAGCCCGATCTGGGCAGCAATGACGCAGGACGCTTCGCGCTGTACTGGGCGCAACCCACAGTCGGTCAACTGGAAGCCGAGGCCATGACCGAGCAATTGCTGGGCGACACCACGCCTGGTGACAACGGCGTCGCCTACAACGCCTGGTATACCTGCCCCCGCGATACCCGCCAGGCCTGCGTGCTGGAACCTTATTACGACGACGTCGGCGGGCAGAAGACGCTGATGACCAGCATCGCGTTTCCCCTGGAACTCGATGGCAAGATCATCGGCGTCATGGGCGTGGATATCAGCCTGGCCAGCCTGCAGCAGATCAGCCAGGAGGCCAATCGCGAGCTGTACGACGGCCAGGGCCATATCAGCATCTTCAGCCCCGGCGCCTTGCTGGCAGGCCACAGCCGCGACGGCAGCCTGCTGAGCCAGCCGGTCGAACGTGCCTTTCCCGAAAACGCCAGCGAACTGCGCAGCTTGATCCAGTCAGGCAGCGACGCCGAGTTGCGGCACGCTGACATGCTCCGTGAACTCAGCCCGTTCAAACCGATTCCCGAGGCAAAACCCTGGTCGGTCCTGCTCGAAGTGCCTCAGCAAGTGCTGCTCGAGCGCGCCATCGAACTGGGCGCACAGCTCGATGCCACCCGCACCCGTGACAGCCTGGTCGCACTGCTGATGGGGCTTGTCGCGGTGATCGCCGGCCTGCTGCTGATGTGGCTGACGGCACGCGGCGTAACGCGGCCGATTCTCGGCGTGGCCTCCATGCTCAAGGATATCGCCAGCGGCGAAGGCGACCTGACTCGCCGCCTGCAATACGCCCGGCAGGACGAGCTGGGCGAACTCGCCGGCTGGTTCAACCGTTTCCTCGACAAGCTACAGCCCATCATTGCCGACGTGAAAAACAGCGTGATCGACGCCCGCAGCACGGCCGATCAGTCCGCAGCCATCGCCAGCCAGACCAGCGCCGGCATGCAGCAGCAGTATCGCGAGGTTGACCAGGTGGCGACCGCCTTCCAGGAAATGAGCGCCACCGCCCAGGATGTCGCGCACAACGCCGCGCAGGCCGCAGAAGCCGCGCGCAATGCAGATCAGGCCAGTCGCGAAGGCCTGCAGGTGATCGACCGCACTACCAACACCATCGATCTTTTGGCCAATGAAATGAATGTGGCCATGCAGGAAGTCGAAGGCCTGGCCAGCAGCAGCGAGCAGATCGGCTCGGTGCTGGAAGTGATTCGCTCGATTGCCGAGCAGACCAACCTGCTCGCCCTCAACGCCGCCATCGAGGCCGCGCGTGCGGGCGAAGCCGGTCGTGGCTTTGCCGTGGTCGCCGACGAAGTACGCAACCTGGCCAAACGCACCCAGGATTCGGTCGAGGAAATCCGCCAGGTGATCGAAGGCTTGCAGAACGGCACGCGCGAGGTGGTCAGCACCATGCACAGCAGCCATCGCCAGGCTCAGGGCAGCGTCGAGCAGGTGCAGCAAGCCGTGGCCGCGCTGCAGCGTATCAGCCAGGCGGTCAGCACCATTACCGACATGAACCTGCAGATCGCCAGCGCCGCTGAGGAGCAGAGTTCGGTGGCCGAGGAGATCAACCGCAATGTCGCCTCGATCCGCGACGTCACCGAGGCCATCACCGCACAGGCCGACGAGTCGGCGCAGGTGAGCCAGAACCTCAACCGCCTGGCCAATCATCAGCAGAGTCTGATGGATCAATTCCGCGTGTAACGTCAGGCAGGGTGCGCCGCGCGCACCAAAATACTGGCGGCGCATCAGTGGACATGACGCCAAATCATCCTCGATCTGGCGGCGCTTCCCTTGCAGCGCAGGCAGGCAATCGCCTAGCCTGCGTTCTTTTTTCGGGGAAGCAGCATGCTCAATATCGCCTTGGTCGCCGGCTCCAGCCGCAACAACAGCCAATCAGGAAAGGTCGCTCGCGTGCTGCGTCAGCGCCTGATCGAGATGGGTCAAACCACTCAGGACACCAGCAGCATCATCGATCTGGGCCTGGCGCCGCTGCCGCTGTGGCCCGCTGAAGACGCCGGCCCCTGGTCCATGTATCAGCAGCAACTGGCGGCCGCCGATGCCGTGGTGATCATTGCGCCGGAGTGGAACGGCATGGCCTGTCCGGCGATCAAGAACTTCTTCATCTACGCCAGCAAGGCCGAACTGGCGCACAAGCCAGGCCTGCTGGTTGGCGTTTCCTCCGGTATTGGCGGCGCCTACCCGATCAGCGAACTGCGCGCCTCCAGCTACAAGAACTGCCGCCTGTGCTACCTGCCGGAGCACCTGATCGTGCGTCAGGTCGAGAAAGTGTTGAACGGTCCGCAGGCGGTGGACGAAGCCGATGAGCGACTCCGCGCCCGCGTCGATTACGCGCTCGATGTACTGGTGCGTTACGCCCACGCCCTGCAGCCGGTCCGCGCCGCCATCAACTTCGATAACCCGGCCTTCGCCAACGGCATGTAATAGAGAGCCTTGCACGGCCCGTAGTGTGGGTTAGCGACGCTGAACGCAGCGTTTGCAGGCGCCGACAAACTTACCGCGCCGCGTAACCCACCAGCGATGGCGTGCCCGGCGCGAGGCCATAAGCGCGGCCTGGGTTCAACGCCGTGGCAGGCTCACCACCACTCGTAACCCGCCCAACGGGCTGTCCTGCAGCTCGATACGGCCGTGCCAGGCCTCGATGATATCGCGCACGATACCAAGGCCCAGGCCGTGTCCCGCCACCTGCTCGTCCAGACGGGTACCGCGCCCAAGCACGGCCTCACGGCGCTCGGCATCGATACCTGGGCCGTCATCATCGACACATAGGCGATAACCCTCGGCGCTCTCCTCCACCGTCAGTTGCACACGCTGATCGGCCCATTTGCAGGCGTTATCCAGCAGGTTGCCGAGCAGCTCCAGCAGATCCTCACGGTCACGCGGCAGGACCAGGCCAGGCGGCGCCTGCCAATCCAGGCTCAGGCCACGGTCATGAATCATCGACAAGGTGGCGAACAGCCCCGGCAGCTCCTGCGCGCAATCGAAGCGTGCTCCCGGCAACACCTCGCCAGCCAGGCGCGCACGCCCCAGCTCGCGGCTCAGGCGCTGCCCGATCTGCTCCAACTGTTCGCGCATGGTCGCGCGCAATGCCGGATGGGCTGCCAACTCCTCGCGGCCGGCCAGGCTGATCAACACGGCCAGCGGCGTTTTCAGCGCATGGCCAAGATTGCCCAATGCATTGCGCGAGCGCTTGAGGGTGTCCTCGGTATGCGCCAACAGGTGGTTGATCTGTGCGACCAGAGGCTCCAACTCTTCGGGCACCTCGGCATCCAGATCCGTACGCCGCCCCTGCTGCAGTTGCACGATCTGCTGGCGTACCTGCTCCAGCGGGCGCAGGGCTCGGTGCACGGTGTAACGCTGGGCAACAAGGATCAGCAGCAGCGCAGCGCCTCCCAGGCCCAAACCCACCCACTGCATGCGGCGAAAACTCTGCAGTATTGGCTGGTAATCCTGCGCCACGCTGATCGACAGATTCTCCCCATAGCGGCGGTAGTCGGCGCGGTAGATCAGCAGTAACTGGCCTTGCGGGCCGTCACCCAGTTCGGCCTGCATGCCAATGCCATTGGGCTTGAGTAACTCACGATCCCACAGCGAGCGCGAACGCCAGCTGCGGTCGGAAAAATCGATGCGAAAATAATGCCCCGAGAATTGCCGCTGGAACGAGGGATCGAGACGTCGTTCATCCAGTTGCAAACCAGCTGGACCCCGCACCAGTGCTGCCAACAGTCCTTGCGCTTCGTCACGCAAATCCTCTTCCAGGTAAGCGCGCAGGCCACGGTCGAAGACCCAGAGGCTGGCCTGCGCCAGAACCAATCCGACCAGCAACAGCGTAGCGGCCAGGCCAATACCGAGCCGACGCTGAATGGACCTCAACCCTGCTCTCCGGTAAAGCGGTAACCCTGCCCACGGCGGGTCTCGATCACGTTGCGTCCGAGCTTGCCGCGCAGGCGGTTGACGTGCACTTCGATGACGTTGGAGTCGCGCTCGGTCTCGCCGTCATAGAGGTGGTCGGCGAGATGACTCTTGGACAGGATCTGCCCCGGATGCAGCATGAAATAACGCAGCAAGCGAAACTCTGCGGCAGTCAGGTCAATGGCTTCGCCGCCCGCCGTCACGCACTGGCGGCTCTCGTCCAGTTGCAGGCCGGCGGCCTCCAGTTGCGGCTGGTTGGCCAGGCCATGGGCGCGGCGTAACAGCGCCTGGATGCGCAGGGCCAACTCCTCGGGGTGGAAGGGTTTGGTCAGGTAGTCGTCGGCGCCGGCCTTCAGCCCTTCGATGCGCTCGGCCCAGGAACCTCGCGCAGTCAGCACCAGCACCGGCGTCGCCAGTCCGCCAGCACGCCACTCCTGTAGCACCTCCAACCCTGGCTTGCCTGGCAGGCCAAGGTCGAGAATGATCAGGTCATAAGGCTCGCTGGCGCCCTGATAGGCTGCATCGCGACCATCGGCCAGCCAGTCCACGGCATAGCCCTGGCGACTCAGGCTGGCGGTCAGTTCATCGGCCAGGGGTACATGGTCTTCCACCAGCAACAGGCGCATCAGTCGTCTTCCTCATCCTTCAGAATATTGCCGTTGCGGGCATCCAGTTCGAGCTCGCGCACCACACCCGAGGTGGTCAGAATCTCGACCTCATAGACCAGCACGCCATCCTCTTCCTCCAGCTCCGCTTCAAGCAGCGTGGAACCGGGGTAAGCATTGCCGATGTGCTGCATCAGCTGCTCGAAGGGCATGATGACCCCCTCACGCCGCAGGCGCAGAGCCTCATCCTGATCGAGATCGCGCGCAACGCCCGGCACGCTGGCAAAACCGCATGCCAGAACCAGCAATAGCGCGGTGGTACGTCGAAACTTCATCAATCGTCCTGGTGGTTCTTGAGAATTTCCCCGGTGCTGGCATCCAGCTCCAGGTCCCACTGCACGCCCTGGGTATCGCGCAGCTCGATCTGATAGATATAGCGACCGTATTCGTCTTCCAGCTCGGTTTCTTCGATGCGTGCACCTGGGTGTTGGGCCAGTGCCGCCTCATTGAGCTGTTCGAAGGATTTGATGGTCCCGGCATCACGCAGACGCAGGGCCTCGTCCGGGCCGAGATCGCGCGCCTGGGCAATGGTAGCGGCGCTGACGAGGGTGGCAAGTGTTGCGAGGTGGATCAATCGTTTCATGGCTTTCTCCAGCAGTGAATCAGTGACTGCCACTCTAGGCCCAGGCACTTAATTCAAGCTGAATTCACTCGCGTCATTCACCGCATGAAGTGGCTTGGCCTGCTCACCCAGCCCTCTATAATCGCCTGCTGCGAAAGGAGGCATGATGAGCGCGATCCATATCAAATCCCCTGCCCTGACGATCAAGGCCGGCCCCAGGGCCTTGGCGAGAATTCGCCAGAATGGCCTGAGCCCGGCGGACGTCGGCATCCTGCCTGGCGCGGCAGGTGGACCAAAAGGCATCGGCATTCAGGGGCTGGATCTCGCACTGTTTGGAGACTGGCTGCCCCGTGCGCCACGCGAACGCGCCCTGATCGGGGCTTCCATCGGCTCCTGGCGCTTCGCCAGCGCCTGCCTGCCAGATCCGGCCGCCGGGATTCGACGACTCGGCGAGCTATACACCTCTCAACGCTTCGCCAAGGGCGTGAGCATGGCCGAGGTGTCGGGCAGTTGCCGGCAGATGCTCAACGAGCTGCTCGCGGATCAGGATGCTGCCATCATCGCCAACCCCCACTATCGCCTGCATATTGTCGTAGTGAAGAGTCACGGCCTGCTGCAACACGATCATCGCGGCAAACTCAGCCTCGGCCTGTCATCGGTGATCGGCAACAACTTCCTGGCCCGCCAGCGCCTTGGCCGCCATTTCGACCGCGTGATTCTGCATGATGCGCGACAGGTGCCGCCCCTGGCGCCACTGAGCGACTTCCGCTCGCACTTCCATGCGCTGACCCCGGAAAACCTGCGCCACGCCCTGCTGGCTTCGGGCTCGATCCCCATGGTGATGGAGGCGATTCGTGAGATTCCCGGCCTGGAGCCGGGTGCCTATCGCGATGGCGGCCTGCTCGACTATCACCTCGACCTGCCCTACAACGGCGAAGACATCGTGCTCTATCCGCACTTCACCGATCGTGTGATACCCGGCTGGTTCGACAAGAGCATGCCCTGGCGACGCGGCGACCGCACGCGCCTGCAGGATGTACTGCTGCTGGCGCCATCACGCGAATACCTGACGCGCCTACCACACGGCAAACTGCCGGATCGCACCGACTTCAAACGCTACCTGGGCAATGACGAAGGACGCGAGCGTTACTGGCGCCAAGCGATGGCCGAGAGCGCGCGGCTCGGTGACGAATTTCTCGAACTGGTCGAAAGCGGCCGCCTGGCAGAACGCCTGCAACCGCTTTGACACAAGGGATATGAGCGGCTGCCCAGCTTATAGAGCGGACGTGATTAGGCGGCAATTGGACCAGACCTGTTAAACTGCGCAGCTCAACGCCAACCAGGCGGAATCATTTACGCGAGCGCTGTTCAGTGGAATTGTTCAAAGAGTTCATCTTCGAGGCGGCCCATCGCCTGCCCCACGTACCGGAAGGCCACAAATGTGGCCGCCTGCATGGTCACTCCTTTCGAGTTGCCATCTATATCGAAGGTGAAGTCGATCCCTATACCGGCTGGATTCGTGACTTCTCCGAGATCAAAGCGATCTTCAAACCGATCTACGAGCAGCTCGACCACAACTACCTGAACGACATTCCCGGCCTGGAAAACCCAACCAGCGAAGTGCTGGCCAAGTGGATCTGGCAACAGGTCAAACCACTGCTACCAGAGCTGTCGCGCGTACGCATCCACGAAACCTGCACTAGCGGCTGCGAATATCGCGGCGATTGATCATTACCCAGAAGCACCAAAGGCCACCTCCAAGGTGGCCTTTTTATTGATGCCCCAAAGCGCCGCCAGCCCCGTAGGGTACGCCATGCGCACCGAGGTGACCGCATCATTGGCGGTGCGCGCGGCGCACCCTACCCGAAGCGTTGTTTCCTACGCCGAGAAGAAAACCAACCCTTAGGGTGCGCCGTGCGCACCGGCATGTCGGCGTCTTGAGCGATGCGCGCAGCGCAGCCTACCCGAAGCGTTGTTTCCTACGCAGAGAAGAAACCAACCCGTAGGGTGCGCCGTGCGCACCGGCATGTCGGCGTCTTGAGCGGTGCGCGCAGCGCAGCCTACCCGAAGCGTTGTTTCCTACACAGAGAAGAAAACCAACCCGTAGGCGCCGGGCGCACCGGCATGTCGGCGTCATTGGTGGTGCGCATGGCGCCCCTACACGAAGCGTTGTTTTCCAGCGCACAAAGAAGAAACCCCAGACCGCGTTGTCGATCTGGGGTTTCGTATAGGAGCTTGACGAGGGCTTGGCCGGCACCCCGGGACTCTCACCAGCACGCGCCATTTTTGCGCACATAGAAGAACGCCCAGTCTGCGTTAGCAAACTGGGCGTTCGTATAGGAGCTTGACGATGACCTACTCTCACATGGTGAAGCACCACACTACCATCGGCGATGCGTCGTTTCACTACTGAGTTCGGGATGGGATCAGGTGGTTCCAACGCTCTATGGTCGTCAAGNGTTGGTTAAGCCTTTCGTCTCAACCGAGGCGCGCATTCTACAGCAGCCTCTCTATCTGTCAAGCTGTTTTTCGAATTTGTTTCCGGAGAAACTTCTTTCTACTCAACCACTTGCGCCTTCAATCAGAACTTCTTCTCTCCAGCGGGAGGCGCATTCTACAGCGTTCAAAACCGCTGTCAACCACCTCTTTCAAACCGCTTTCGATCCATTCGACCGAAGCATCAACAGGATCAAACCTCCACCCTGTCGACCGGCGCGCATTCTACACGCCTCACCTCGCTTTGCAACCCCTCTTTTAAACTTAACTTATTGATTAACAAGAAGTTTTTGAAGAGCTTCATCGCTGAAGTGGCGCGCATTCTACCGCCAGCAGAATGCACGTCAAGCAGAAATTGCAGTTTTATGACTTATAACGCTTCAAGTGCTTCACGCAGCCCGCTGCGTCGCTCCACGCGTCGCTGCACTGCCTGCTCGAAGATGCCTGGGCGACTTTCAATGAGGCTGAACCAGTGACGCGCTCGCGTGATACCGGTGTAGATCAGCTCTTTGGTCAGCACCGGGTTGAGGCTGTCAGGCAGGATCAACGCGCAATGAGCGAACTCCGAACCCTGCGACTTGTGCACGGTCATCGCGAACACGGTCTCCACCGCGCTCAGGCGACTGGGCAGGATATGGCGCAAGGTGCCACTGCCGTCATTACGCGGGAATACCACTCGCAATACCTGGCGTTCAGGTGCACCCGGAAATTCAGGCGGTTCCGGCAGGCGCAGTGCAATACCGATGTCGCCATTCATCAGCCCAAGACTGTAGTCATTGCGCGTTACCAGCACAGGCCGGCCTTCATACCAGCCCTGCGCCTGCTCAAGGAGGCCACGGCGCACCAACGCTTCGGCGATGCGCTCGTTAAGCGTTTCCACGCCCCAAGTACCTTTACGAACCGCACAGAGCAGCTGGAACCGGTCGAACGCAGCCAGGACGTTACCGGCCCAGCAGCCCCAGGCATGGGAATCGGCATCTGAGGCGGGACGCTCGGCATGCATCAGTTGCAGATAATGTGCATAGCCCTGCGGACGAGGCTCGCCGTCGCCCTGTCCGTCTATTAATAGTCGCTCCAGCGCGCGATCCTGCTCGCCCGACAGGCGCAGCACATGCAGGTCGTCTGCGCCAGCTGCAAGGATTGCACGGGCCGCCTGCGCATCGCTCTGGTTGACCGCACGCGCCAGGCGTCCGATGCCCGAGCCACTGCCGAAGCGCCGTGAGTGGCGCAGCATGACGATATGCTGTTCCAGCGCCTGGTCACCGGATACCAGCGCCAGGTCTTCCAGTTGCTCGCCTGTCTGGCTTTCCAGCCAGGTACGCGTGGCTTCGCTGTAGCCACCACTTTCTGCCTCGCGACACAGGTCACCCAGTACAGCACCGGCCTCCACCGACGCGAGCTGATCCTTGTCGCCCAGCAGAATCAGACGCGCATGCGTCGGCAAGGCATCCAGCAGGCTGGCCATCATCTCCAGGTCGATCATCGACGCCTCGTCGACCACCAGCACGTCCAATGGCAGAGGGTTGGCGGCATCGTGACGGAAATGGCGACTGCCAGGACGACTGCCCAGCAGGCGATGCAGCGTCGTCACCTGAGTCGGAATCTGCTCACGCACGCGCTCGTCCAGTGCCAGCGACTGCACTTGCGCGCCAATGGACTCGGTCAGCCGCGCGGCGGCCTTGCCGGTAGGCGCCGCAAGACTCAGGCGCAACGGCTCGCCAGTGGCCATGGCGGATTCCTGCAACAGCGCCAGCAGACGTACTACCGTGGTGGTCTTGCCGGTTCCGGGCCCCCCGGTGATCAGGGTGAAGCGCCCTTGCGCCGCCATGGCACAGGCCAGCTTCTGCCAGTCAGTGAGGCGCTGGCCGTCCACCACCAGCGGCTCGGGAAACAGTGAGGCCAGGCGCACGGCCAGATCGCTAGGCGCCGCAGCACTCGCCTGCAGGCGTCGAGCGATATCGCCAGCCACCTGGCGTTCATAGTTCCAGTAGCGGCGCATATATAGGCAGGCGCCGCTGAGCACCAGCGGCGCCCCTTCTGACTCCAGCAATGAGCTGCCGGCAAGAGCCGCCAGCCAGGACTCCAGGCTGAGCCCGGCCAGCACCTGCGACGGCAGGATCATCGCTTCTTGCGGGTCCTCACCTTCCGGTGGCAGAGACAGGATGAAATCGGGATTAGCCAGCGTGGCTGCCAGGTCGAGACAGACATGCCCCTGCCCCAGTTGATGGCTGGCCAGTGCGGCGCCGAGCAGCAGCAAGGGCGAAGCGTCCGCATCCAGTTCGGCGAACAGCTGCGCCAGAGCCCGATCCAGCTCGCGCAGCCAGCCACGTTCGCTCCATGTCGATAGCAGGGCAAAGAGTTCAGCGCGATCACACAACGCCGGCGCCAACATCGCACTCATGCCGCGCCCTCCTCTGCTTCGCCCATGAACAGCGCATCCAGCCGCTCGATCAGCTCGCGAGGCGGCCGGGCCAGGTAAACGCCCTGCTGCGGTGCGCGGATAAAGAGGTAGAGCGCGCCACCCAGATGCTGGTCGTAGTCGTAATCCGGCAGGCGCAGCCCCAACTGCCGGTGCAGCGCCAGCACGTAGAGCACGTATTGCAGGTCGTAGCGATGGCTGGCGATGGCGACCTCCATCGCTTCACGGGTGTAGGCACCATCGTCGCTGCCGAGCCAATTGGACTTGTAATCCGCCACGTAGTAACGCCCCTGATGTTCGAATACCAGATCGATGAAACCCTTGAACATGCCGTTGAGGGTGTCGGCACGCAGCGGCTGCCTGGCGATACCCGGCAACTCGCACTGCTGCACCCACTGATCCAGCAACCTGACGTCCACCCCGCGCGCTTCGAACCAGAACTCCAGCTCGGGCTGATACTGCGTCAGTTGCGCCAGCACGACGGTATCCACGCCATCCAGCGGCAGCGGCTGGGTCAGCAGCGCCAGTAGCCAGTCCTGCAACGGATCGATCCAGCTTTCCAGTCCACGACGCTGGCAACGCCTGGCCAGCGCCTCGCGCAGCCTTGACGGTTCCTGCACAAGCGCCGCAAAGCCTTCCTGTGCTGCCATTTCCAGCAGGCCATGGAGGAAGGTGCCGGGGTTCGGTCCGCGCGGAAAACGATGCAGCCCCTGAGCGGATGCCGGCAGCGGCGCCAGAGCCAGCAACGGATCTTCATCGTCGACGGCGTTCTGCATCGCCGGACTGTCGGGTGCGGCGTCTTCGTGGCGGCTGGCCTGGCGGGGCGCGTCCTCGTCCAGACGCAGCGCACTGTAGGAGGCGATCCACCAATGTTCGGCGGCGCGTCGTACAGGCGTACGCCAGTGCGGCTCGAACTGCTTGTCTTCGATCATGCGATAGCGCTGCTCGCTGGCGGCCGGCACCGGCGCCACGGTGCTTTCCAGCCCAGCGGCAAAGGGTGCGAGCCAACTGGCGAGTTCGCCACTGGCAGCCAGCGATACACCGCCACCGAGCAGGTAGCCCAACGCCGACTCATGCAGGCGCGACTTCTTGCCGTTGCCGATCTTCAGATCCGCTACACCCAGCCAGCAGGCATGTCGGGCTCGGGTCAACGCCACATAGAGCAGACGCAGGTCTTCGCCCAGGCGCTCACGCTCGGCGCGCGCCAGGCTGACTTCATCGGCCTTGAGCACCAGCCGGCGACGTTCACCGTCGTGGATCTGCAGCGGCTTCTTGTCGTCCACTGGGCGGAACGCGCAGATGAATGGCAGAAACACCAAGGGATACTCCAGGCCCTTGGACTTGTGAATGGTCACCACGCGTACCAGTGCCTCGTCGCTCTCCAGGCGCAACACCTGCTCGTCGGCAGCCTGCCCCTCACCGGCCAGCAGCTCGCCCAGGTGGCGAATCAGCGCCAGCTCGCCATCGAGTTCGGCGGCAGCCTGCTGCAGCAGTTCGGCCAGGTGCAGCAGGTTGGTCAATACCCGCTCGCCATCGTCACGTCCCATCAGCCGCTGCGGCAGCTCGAAGTCCTGCAACAACTGGCGCAGCATCGGCAGCACACCCTGGCGCTGCCAGCGCTGGCGGTAGTCGCGGAACTGCATGACGCGGCGTTCCCAGGTGCGCTCGTCGAGGTTGAGCTGCTCCAGCTCGCTCAAAGTCAGCCCCAGTGTCGCGCTGGCCAGCGCCGCACGCAGCGGGCGATCCTGATCCGGCTCGGCACAGGCGCGCAGCCACAACAGCAGGTCGCGTGCCTCCTGGGCCGCGAACACCGAATCCTTGTCGGAGAGATAGACACTGCGTACGCCGCGCGCTGCCAGCTCGCCGCGAATGGCCTGCGCCTCGTTGAAGTCGCGCACCAGCACTGCGATATCGCTGGGGCGCAAGGCACTCAGCGCACCCTCTTTGCTGAAGCCGGCCTGCCCGCGCTGGCCCAGATCCAGCAGACGCACGATCTCGCTGGCCGCGCCGGCCGCCAGGGCGTCTACATAGGCGCCCTTGGCAACCGGTTCGTCGCTCGCCAGCTGCCACACCGTCAGGGCTGGCTGCGTCTGGCCGTCGACGCTCCAGACTTCGCGCCGGCCCTGCGCGCCCACCTCGATGAAAGGCAGATCGTCGCGCAGCAGAAAGGCCCCTTCGCTGCCGTCACGTTGTTCGGCACGCAGGAAAACCCCGTTGACGGCATCGACCATGGCTTGGCTGGAGCGGAAATTCTTCTCCAGGTTGTAGTGCCGACCGAACGTCGCCCGACGTGCGCGCAGATAGGTATGAATGTCGGCGCCACGGAAGGAGTAGATGGCCTGCTTGGGGTCGCCGATCATGAACAGGCCGCAGTCGTCGCGGTTGGCTTCGACCTCGTAGAGCGTATCGAAGATGCGGTACTGCAGCGGGTCGGTGTCCTGGAATTCATCGATCATCGCCACCGGAAACTGGCGGCGGATCACCTCGGCCAGGCGCGGGCCGTTGCTGCCTTGAAGGGCAGCGTCCAGGCGCACGAGCATGTCGTCGAAACCCATCTCCGCGCGCTGGCGTTTCTCCCAGTCGAAGCGCTGGCGAACCCAGGCTGACGCGTGTCGCAACGCCGCATCAGCGGGGTCTGGCAAGGCGTCGAGCTGCGCCTTGAGCAGTGCCATGGCGTCCAGCGCTGGATGACCCGGCACTTCGCCCTTCCAGGCTTCCGCAAGGCCGTCGGGGGTCAGGCGAGTGAACCCCGTGCCCAGGTCGAGACGCGACTCTTCGCCGCCGGCCCACTCACGCAACTTGGCCAACCAGGGGTTGTAGAAGCGCGCCTGGATTTTCTTGCCATCCACCTGCTTGGCCGCCACTGCTGCATCCAGCAACAGCTGCAACTCATCGGCCCAGGCCAGCCAGGGCGACTTGAGCGCGGCAAGCGCCTGCTCGCGCTGCTGCAATGCGCTGTCGAGCAGTTCGCCCAGCGCCTGCGCCGGAGCCGCGCCCTCTTCACTCAGCAGCGGTCGCAGCTTTGCTCCCAGCACGGCGGGCGTGCCCCAGGCACTTGCCACCCATTGCAGCGCCGCGCCCTGCAGCGGATAGCAGTGCTGGCGCCAGTAATCGCGCACTACTTCGGCCAGTAGTTCGCTGTGGTCGGTCTCCAGGGTCTGGCTGAACAGGCTGCCACTGTCGAAGGCATGCTCACGCAGCATGCGCTGGCACCAGCCGTGAATGGTGGACACGGCGGCCTCGTCCATCCACTGCGCCGCCAGCTCCAGGCGGCGGGCGCACTCATCCCACTGCGTCTGCGTGAAATCACCGCGCAACTCGCGTAGCAGGTCGTCGCCCAAGGCGTCGCCACGGAATACCGTCGCGGCCTCGACCAGGCGCGCACGAATCCGGTCACGCAACTCGCGCGTGGCCGCATCGGTGAAGGTCACCACCAGAATCTGCGGCGGCAACAGGGCCTCGCGAAACGCGGCCTCACCGCCATGACCGAGGATCAGCCGCAGGTAGAGCGCGGAAATGGTGAAGGTCTTGCCCGTGCCGGCGCTGGCCTCGATCAGGCGGCTGCCGTGCAGGGGAAACCTCAGGGCCAGAGGGCGCTGTTGACTCATGCTGCGTCCTCCTCGAGTGCCTGGGGATTGCTGTCGAGCAGCGACTGGTAGAGCCGCTCGCTCCATGCCGGAAACTGGCCGTCGGCGGTGAGCGCAACGTAGTCCGGGAACTGCCTCGCCAGGCTGGCGCTGCTCTGGACTTCACCGGAGAGGTTGTAGCTCCCCTCATAGACGCTGCAAGCCTTGTCCTCGTTGTTGTCCTGCAACCAGGTCAGCGAGGTTTTCAGGGCGACCGGCAACGGCGCCTGCATGCCTGCACTCCAGGCGTCCAGCCAGGTGGTCAGCACACGGGCAGCGTGCTCCCCAGGCAGAGGCTCGAAGGCCAGGCTGCGATCCTCGCCGACCAGCAGGGTGGTCAGCGGCACACCGCAAGCCGCAGCGATGACGTGCAGTGCGTAGGGCCGCAGCAGGCGATGCCACTTCCAACTCTTGTCCTTGTGCAGCGCGCCCGGCAGTAGCTCCAGGCGCGCCAGGCTGCCGTCGGCCTGCTGGCGCAGCCCGGCAAGCCAACCGTCGAGCTCAACACCGGCTGCGGTGAAAGTCAGGCGTTGCGGTGACTCCAGCAGGGTCGGCCAGCACAGGCAAAGCCCCTGGTAACGCTGCACCTGCGCCGGCAGGGGTTCCAGCAAGGCATTGCGATACTGTTCGCCGAAGCCGGCCAGCGGTAGAACGCCGCTGCGCTGCAGACGGTCGGCTGCCGACCTCAGCGCATCGTCGCTGTCCCCGTCACCTGCGACTGCCGCCTTGAGCAAGGTTTCCTGCAACTGATAGCGCTGCAGACCATCGAGGGCGAACGGCTCGCTGTCGAGTTGCGCCTGCTGCTGCTCATCGAGAAACACCTTGAGGCGGCGGGTGAAGAAACACTTCACCGGATCACGCAGGAACGACTGCAACAGTTCGGGCGTGAGCTGTTGCCCCTCCTCCCAGACCGACAAGGGTGCAGCACTCTCGCGGGTAGAAACCTGGCCATGCAGGGCTGCCCACTCATGGGCATAACTGAACAGCCGCGCCTGACCATCGAAATAGCGGCGGCTGAAGGGTTGCAAGGGGTGCTCGGTGGTCAGGCCTTGCAACAGGTCGTCACCACCGACCAGCGTCCAGGCAGTGGCCAGATGATCACGCAGTTGGCCAACCAGCACGGACGGCGGTCGCTCGCTGTTGTCGCGGATGCTGCGCCCTACCCAGCTGATATAGAGACGATCACGCGCCGCCAGCAGCGCTTCCAGCAACAGGTAGCGGTCATCCTCGCGGCGCGAACGGTCGCCGGGGCGGTAATCGCCAGCCATCAGATCGAAATCCAGTGGCGCCTGGCTGCGCGGATAGTCGCCGTCGTTCATGCCCAGCAGGCAGACCTGACGGAACGGGATCGCGCGCATCGGCATCAGGGTGCAGAAATTCACCGCACCGGCGAGAAAGCGCTGACTCAGCCGCCCCTGATCGAGCCCGCCGAGCCAGGCTTCGCGCACCACCGGCAACGTCAGCGCTTCCTCCAGCGTCGCGGCCTCGCACAGCTCCAGCCAGGCATCCAGCGCATCGAGCAACTGAGTCTTCAGCACCTCTTCGCGGTCGTTCTGCGCCAGGAAGCAATCATCGAGCACGCCGCGCAAGCGTTCGCCCCACTGCCCCGGCGTAGCCGGCTCACGCAGTTGCTGCAGATGCTGGTCGAGGGTTTCCAGCAAGCGCGTCACCGGGCCGATCAGCGCGGCATCGAGCCCACCAATTTCGTCATAGGGTTCGATACCGGCGAAGGCATCCGCCGTGCCCACCGCGTAGCCCAGCAGCATGCGTCGCAGACCGAAGCGCCAGGTGTTCTGCTCCAGGTCATCGCCCAGGCCGAGCGATTGCCGCTGGGTCGCGTCCAGCCCCCAGCGCACGCCGGCGCCCTCCAGCCAGCGGCGCAGGGTGGGCAACTGATCCTCGGCGATGGCGAAGCGCTGACGCAGCGCGGCGACATCCAGCAAGTCGAGAATCTCGCTCACGCTGAATCGGCTGTCCGGCAGACGCAACAAGTGCTCCAGCGCGATGACCATCGGCTCTTTGCCGCGCAGCCCCTGGTCGGCCAGGGTGAAGGGAATGAAACGCGGATCGTCGCTGGCGAACTGGCCGAACACGGCCTGGATATGCGGAGCGTAGGCATTGACGTCCGGCACCATGACGATCACATCGCGCGGCCGCAGCGTGGCGTCTTCGCTGAAGCTGGCCAGCAGTTGATCGTGCAGCACCTCCACTTCGCGCTGAGCACTGTGAGCAACGTGAAAACGCAGCGAATGATCATGCTCAGGGTCGACCTGCGGCCAGACACTGCGCGTTTCCGCCAGCGGGCGCAGGTCGAGAATGTCGTTCTGCAGTTGGCCGAGCAGGTTGATCTCGCGAGCCGGGCTGAACAGGTCGATGCGTTCGAACTGCTCACGGTAGCGCTGCGGCTCGTCGTACTGATCCAGCAGGTTGATGTAGTCGCGCCCCTGCTTGCCCCAGGCGGCCAGCAGCGGTTGCCCGTGCTGATGCATGTCCTCCTGTTCGAACAGGCCGATCTGGGCATCCGGCCTACCCTTGCGCTGCTGCCGGCGGTACTCGTGGCGCAGCAGATCCTTGTCCTCGACGATATCGCCCCAGTGGTGCTGACAGGGGTTGTGCACGTAGAGCATGACCTGGCTGAAGCGCGCCATGGCCGCCAGCGCCTCCAGCACCTGGGCCGGTAACGAGGAGATGCCGAAAACGCTGATACGCCGAGGCAGCCCGGGTGGCGGCGTGTCCAGCTCGCCCATGCGGGCAACGAAGCGCGGATGCACACCGGCGCGGCTCTCGGCCAGGTGCTGCTCGCCGACATCCGCCAGCAAGGCGCGCCACAGCGCAGGTTGCCAGCAGGAATCGCCCTCCAGAATCCGCTCGCCACCGCGCGAGGTACGCAGGCGGTCCTGTCCCGCGGCCCAATCCGCCAGCCAGTCGGCGCGATAGACCTGGTATTGGTCGAACAGATCGGCCAGGCGCTCGGCCAACTGGTGACGCTTGCGCAGATCCTGGTCATCCGCAAGGAAGCGGCGCAACGGCGCGAACGCCTCATCGGCCAGCAGCCCCGGCAACAGCCGCATCAGACGCCAGGTCAGCGGCGCCTTGTCCAGCGGTGACTGCTGCGGAATCGCGTCCTTGCCCAGCACATTGCGGTAGGCCTGCCAGAGAAAGCGCGCCGGCAGATCAACGTCCAGCGCCGCAGCAATGCCACAGCCATCACGCTCGGCCAACGCCAACTTGAGCCACTGAGCGATGCCATTGCTCTGCACCAGCAGCACTTCGTTCTCCAACGGCCGCAACGGATAGCGCCGCATCCACTGCACCGCCAGAGCACGCAGCTCTTCGAGGTGGTTGCCGTGAATGACGATAAGGCCGGGGGACAACTCCGGGCTGGCGGGCATCGACTGACTCCTGTCGAAAAACGAAGCGCAAGTTTGCCAGCATTTGGCGACAAGGTGCGTCATCCATCGCAGGCTTCCCGCATCAGATCAATCCGTCATTGGCGCGCAATACATGGTCTTTGACCCAGGCTGCATCCTGCCCAACCAGAAACGACACCACGGCCGCTATATCCTCTGGCTGACCCAGGCGCTCCAGCGGGGGTATCCTGGCGAAGCGTTCGATCTGCTTGTCGCTCTCGCTGCTCAATAACAGCTCGAAGGTGTCTGCGGCCTACCGCGTGCCACCGCCCATGCCCATATCAATATCAACACCAGCCGAAACGGAGGCAGCGGTGAATCAACTCCTGCCGTCCCTCATTTCCTTACGCATTGAAGCCCGCATCCACCGTGATGACAGACCCAGTCATGAAGCTGGCGGCCGGACTCGCCAGGAAGGTGACGGCGGCGGCGATATCAGCCGGCGTACCATAGCGCCCCAGTGCGGTGAACTGTCGATTGATGTCCGCCCAGGGGCCATCCGCTGGATTCTGGTCGGTGTCGATCGGCCCGGGTTGTACCAGGTTGACCGTGATTCCCTGTGGGCCGAGATCGCGGGCAAGCCCTCGCGTCAATGCCAGCATCGCGGACTTGGTCATCGAGTACACGGTCAGTCCGGGAAAAGGCACGCGCTCGGCAACGCAGGAGCCAATGGTGATGATGCGCGCGCCCGGCTTGAGATGAGGCAAGGCCGCCTGGGACGCGAGCACGGCGGCTCGTGTGTTTACGTGTAGCAGCGCATCGATGTCTTCGAGGCTCATCTGCGCGAATGTACCGTCTCTTGAAATGCCCACGTTGTTGACAAGAATATCCAGCCCACCAAGGCCGCCGACCGCCTCCTCGATCGACCGCCGCACCGCAGCAGGGTCCGCACTGTCGGCTCGAATGGCGACGGCACGCCGACCTTTGGCCTCGATCATGCGAACCACTTCGGCAGCACGTTCCGGCGAGTTCAAAAAGGTGATCGCGACATCGGCGCCTTTGTCAGCAAGCGCCAGTGCAATCCCAGCACCGATCCCGCGCGAGGCGCCCGTCACCAAGGCGCGCTTGCCTTGCAGTTCCACTGTTCGTGCAGCGCCAATCTGCTCTCCGGCAACATCGGCTTGTCTCGCCGCTGTGGCTAGGCTGGGGAGCGTGACCGCGGCAACGCCTGCTGCTGCCGTCATCAGCATCCGGCGTCTACCGATATTGGTCAGGGGAATCTCGCTCATGAAGGTCTCCTCGCTTGTGGTCGTTTCGTCGGTTGATCGTCTGCTGGCGGATAGGGGCGCAAGATAGGGTCGTTATCGAATCCCAGCCGCACGCTTCAAGCACAGGGCATTCGGGACCAGCTGCCTCTGCCCTGTCACGGCGGCACGCTCGACCGCTGCAATAAGCCGGCTGCTGTGCAATGCGTGAGCAAAACCCGGGGTGTGGTACGTGCCCATCCTGAAGTCGCGTGCAAGACTTGCGTAAACCTCGCCCACATTGATTGCGGCGCCGGCCCAAAACCCGTCGGCCGTTGGACTGTTCCCCGTTGCGACAGGGAGGTCGGGCAATGCAAACGGCACACTTGCCGAAAGAGTCAGGTCCCCGACCTGGACGCCTGCCAGGTGATGGCCGCGCAGCGTGAGCGTGCCTTTCGATCCACGGACCTCCATCACGAACAGCGGGTCGCTTTCAACTCCTGCAAGGACCTGCACGGACACAGAAGCGCCCAGGCTCGTTTCGGCGATCAGGTCCAGGTGATCGACAACTTCACGGTGAGATGTTTCGCCGGTATCGACCACCGAAACGGTCGGCCAAATGAGCTTTGTCCGCGCATCGACCTCAGCGATGGGGCCCAGCACGGCCTCGACGACGTCAAGCACATGCGCGACCGTGATTGTCAGAAAGCTCGCCCCGGATGCAGCCTTGTTGAAATAGTCGTAGTTGCTGAGCGTGGTCGGGCCGTACCCGAATGTGGTGGCTTTCACGTTCGCCGAGAGCAATGTTCCAAGCTTGCCTGCGGCAATGATCTCGATGGCGCGTCTTACCGAAGGGTTCAACCGCCCTTGCAGTCCGATCGCGGTATGCAGCGATCCCGTGGCAGCAGCCATTTCTTCGGTCTCCGCCAACGTCGCGCCCAGTGGAGCTTCGCAATACACGGCTTTGCCGGCTTTCAGAGCGGCCAGAACCAGGTCCCTGTGCGCCGGCACTTTCACCGCAACGGTGACAAGATCGATGCTGTCGTCGCGGCAGAGATCGTACGGATTCGAGTACCAGCGTTCTGCACCGAAGGCTTTGGCGGCCGCCTTGGCACTTTCTTCCTTACGGGTAGCGACAGCCGCGAGTTTCAGTCCGGGTTGCGCCAGAATGGCGGGAATGTGGGATGCGCCGGCCCAACTGGCCCGAGTATCGGCGCCGATGATGCCGATGCGCAGAGGCGTGTTTGTCATGGCATGTTCCTTCCAGAGAGAAGAGGGATGGAGACGTGAGCGGTACAGGTCGGCGCACGTTGATGGACGCAGCTGCTTGCTCGATGGAAATGACATTACGCCGACGATTGATCGTGAAAAAGAGCCAAAAACCCACATCAGTGTTAACTATTTATTTACAATGAGAGCATGACTCCCTCACTACTCCCCTCGCTTGCGTGGTTTGCCCACATAGCCCGGCACCGCAGCTTTTCGCGTGCAGCAGAGGCCATGGGGGTTTCACGGGCGGCGCTATCGCAAAACCTCAAGGCGTTGGAGCAAGAGCTGGGGGTGAGGTTGATCAACCGCACCACACGACACATGTCCCTGACCGAAGCGGGACAGCAATTGTTCGACACCTTGCGGCCCAGTCTTGGTGAGATCGAATCGGCTATTCGTAATCTTGGCGACGCGACAGGGGTCCCTTCCGGTCTGATCCGGATCAACACATCACGCCTGGCGGCCAAGGCCCTGCTCGAACCGCATCTGACAGAGTTTCACGTACGCTTTCCGAAGGTCGCACTCGAACTGGTCATGGCCGATGGTCTGTCGAATATCATCGCCGACGGGTGCGACGCGGGCATACGACTGGGGCAGGCGCTGGCTGAGCATGTGGTCGCCGTCCCGATCAGCCCACCTCTGTCCATGGCAGTCGTGGCGTCCCCGGCCTATCTCGAACGGCATGGCACCCCGAAGACCCCCTCGGATCTCGCCGCGCACAACTGCATCAACTACCGCTTCGCGGGCAGCGGTGCACTGCATGACTGGGACTTCACCGAGCCCGGCCAGAACGGACGCCACTTCACCCAGGCGGTAACCGGAAGCCTGACCGTCAACGACGATGGCTGCATGACTCGGGCTGCCCTTCAGGGGCTTGGGCTGATGCAGATCGTCGACATTGCCATCCAGCGACCGCTGGCAGAGGGTCGCCTGGTGCGCGTCCTGCACGATTGGACCCATCACCATGCGGCCTTCTGCCTGTACGTATCCTCACGGGAGCAAATGCCCGCCAAGATGCGTGCATTGATCGATTTCCTGGTGGAGAAACGAGAGCAGCTTCTACACCGTTAGAGCGCTGATTTCGCTGAGAGCGATGCCGGCCCGGAATGACGTACCCACGCGTGTAAGCATGCTCACTGGTGATGATCCACGCTGGATAGCGAATAGTGCCGAGTAAAAACTATCGCCTTTCGTCACAGCGCCACGGCTTGTGCTACACGCAATGACCAGAGATCACTGCAAGCAGAAACCTCAGCCGCAGCAACATCCCTCCAGCCTGCGATTGCGGTACGGCTGCAAGAACGGGGTCACTATCAACATCAGCATCCCTACAGCCACCAACAGCCACAAGGCTGACTGGAAGTGGCCCGCACTGTCGCGCAGGTATCCCATGAGGAGCGGACCGGCAGCGCCGATCAGATAACTCTGCAACATCACAAAGGCCGTCCAGGCGCCAGCCTCCTCAGGCGTCGAAGCATTGTCCAGCGGTAAGGTCATGCCCAAGGTGAAGGCACCTCCGGTACCAAAGGCTGCAATCGCGGCTGTCACCAACGGCATGGCATCAGGCGCAACGGCCATCGCCAGGCTGCCCAGCAAGGCGATGCTGGAACTCGCTGCAAGCAGCAGGCGTCGATCATCGCTGCGGCTGAGCAAGCCAAACACCGGGTTGGCGAGCATGAACCCCAGGGTATAGCTGGCCAGGATCAGGCCAGCCGAACTGGCGCTCTCGCCACGCTCGATATACATCGGTGCCAACCAGGCAATCAGGCAATCAGGGCGTAGAACACCAGGTTGTTGCAGGCGAAGAACAGTGCGATCAGCCAGGCCGTAGGATTGCGCAGCGGCATCCTGGGCACCGGCTTCGATGAGACGGCGACGGGTTCGGCAAGACTGCGACGTTCGATCACTCCCCAGGCGATGATCGCCAGGAGTGCCGGCAGTACCCAGAAACCGCCTGCCCAACGCCAATCACCAATCAATTGATCGATCGGGCCGGTCGCCACCGCAGCGACCGTGCTGCCCAGGCCGATTGCCGTTGCATAAATACCCATGAACAACGCGATACGAGTCGGCGAGCGCGCCTTCACGTAACTGGAAAACAGCGTTCCGGCGACCGCGATACCTGCCCCGACTGCCGCAGTACTGGCAAACAACTGCCCAATGGAGCCCGCCAGTGCACGCAAGATGATCGCGGCGCCCAGCACAATCAGCGCCAGCAGGATGATCCGGTCACGTCCAAATCGATGCGCCAGCCAGGGTGCGGGCAATGCCAGCAATCCCATCAGCAAGGTCGGAATCGCGGTCAGCAGCGAGGCCTGGGTATGAGTCAATCCCAGCTCATCGATGATGGCGGTCAGCAAGGGCCCCATGGAAACGATGCCCGGGCGCAGCGTGAGCGCGACGAGCAGGATACACACGACCACGGCTGCGACTGACGGAGCACGAACGTCGCTGCCAGCCAAGGCCGGATACGCCAGACCAGGCGTAACATCGCGTTTGATCGGTACGGATTTGACAGACATGACGAAGACTTCCTACGCAGTGAGCAGTTACGCAGGCGTGTCCCCGTCCATTCGCGTCGAGGCCACGCAGCCAGATGTAAACGTCAGCCCGAGTAGGTCGGGTAGTCCGTCAGGCCCTTCTCCGTGCCACCATAAACAGTGGCAGGATCCAGTGGGTTGAGCGGCCAGCCATTGGCGATGCGTGCAGGCAGATCGGGGTTGGCGATGAAAGGACGACCGAATGCGATCAGGTCGGCCAGCCCCGCCTCGATCAGCCGCTCACCACGCTCGGCGGTATAACGACCGGCGTAGAGAATCTTCCCGCTGAAGTTCGCGCGTACGTCGCGGCGGAAGCTCTCGGGCAGATCCGGCGCGTTGTCCCAGTCCGCCTCGGCGATCGACACATAGGCCACACCTGCTGCCTCCAGCACCTTGATCGCCTCGATATAGGTGGTGTGCGGGTCCTCTTCGACCAGGCCGATGTACACCCGGTCCTGATCGGTGCCGGTGAACAACGGGGTGAGGCGCACACCAAGGCGATCCGCGCCTACGGCAGCGGCCACGGCCTCCACGATCTCGCGCAGAAAGCGCAGGCGGTTCTCCAGGGAGCCACCGTAAGCATCATCGCGCTGGTTGGAATGTGCGGAGATGAACTGATTGACCAGATAACCGTTGGCTGCGTGAATCTCCACGCCATCGAAACCGGCATCGATGGCATTGCGCGCAGCCTGGGCGTACTGCCCGACCAGATCGCGGATCTCAGCCAACTCCAGTGCGCGTGGAAGCGACGGCTGAACCAGCTCGCCGACACCAGGGCCGGTCTGAATGAACGCTTTGACCTTCTGCGCCTGAATGGCGGATGGCGCCACGGGCGCCTGCCCGTCAGGCTGAAGCGCGTTATGGGAAACGCGACCGACGTGCCAGAGCTGGGCGAAGATCACGCCACCTTCGGCGTGCACCGCTTCGGTCACCTTGCGCCAGCCATCGATCTGAGCCTGGCTGTAGATACCGGGCGTCCAGGCATAGCCTTGGCCACGCGGTTCGATCTGGGTGCCCTCACTGACCATGAAGCCGGCACTGGCACGCTGGCGGTAATAAGTGGCCATCAGATCAGTCGCGATATCGCCTGGCTGGGCGCTGCGCTGACGAGTCAACGGCGGCAGCACGATGCGATTCTTGAGCGTGATGCGTCCCATGTCGATGGGGGCAAACAGAGCAGCATGTTTCATGATTTCTATCCTGTTGTTCAGGCGACTGCACTTATCGACAGGCGCACGGGCGCGAATGGACGCACCTGGCGCCCAAAGGCTTGATGATTTTTTGGGGAGCGACTTCTCGGAGTAGAGAGGCCGCTCAGGCGTTACGTCTCGATCCGATGCAATCGCAGGCGCTCAGAGCGGGCGCACAGTGCGCCCGCTCATTGCTTGCACGGGTTCGTCTGAACCTTGCAGATTGCGCGAATCAAGCCAGCAGTTTGAGCAAAGCGTTGGCTGCGGACTCGGAACTGGCGGGGTTCTGACCAGTGACCAGGCGCCCGTCGACGACGGTGAACGACTGCCAGTCGCCGGCTTTCTCATAACGTGCGCCAAGTGCCTGGAACTCGTCCTCGATGAGGAAAGGCACCACGTCAGTCAGTTCTACAGCGGCCTCTTCGCTGTTGGTGAAACCCGTCACCCGGCGACCCTTGACCAGCGGCTCGCCATTCGCAGCCTTGACGTGGCGCAGCACGCCCGGAGCATGGCAGACGAAACCGATTGGCTTACCGGCGCGCTCGAAGCTTTCGATCAGGGCGATGGATATATCCGACTCCGCCAGATCCCACAGAGGGCCATGGCCGCCTGGGTAGAACACCGTGTCGAAATCCTCAGCCTTCACCTCACTGAGCTTCACCGTGCTGGCCAGGGCTTGCTGCGCGGCCGGATCGGCAGCAAAACGGTGGGTCGCCTCGGTCTGGAAGTCCGGCAGATCACTCTTGGGATCCAGAGGCGGCTGGCCACCGGCTGGCGAGGCCAGCACGATATCGGCACCGGCGTCCTTGAAGACGTAGTAAGGGGCGGCGAACTCTTCCAGCCAGAAGCCGGTTTTCTTGCCGGTGTTACCCAGCTTGTCATGGGATGTCAGAACCATCAGAACTTTCATGATCATTGCCTCATAGTGGGTATTGCATTGGTTTCGACCGACCCTTGCCGGTCATGGGTTCACTGGTTATCGAGAAGATGTTGCGTCTGCTGTAGTGCCTCTTCGAACGCGTGTTGGGTACGGGTGATCTTGGTCATCACACTGGCCCCCAACCACATCGCATAGAGCCTCAGTGCCAGCTGAGCGGGCGTAGCAACGATGGTTACCGTGCCCTCCTCCACGCCTCTGCTGATCGCTGCCTCCAGCCGCTCGACGATCTGCGCAGTACCGCGCTGAAGTGCCAAGCGCATCGGTTCGGAAAGATCGGCGACTTCGGCGCCTAACTTGACGGCCAGGCATTTACCGCACTCGACCTGACTGGTCTGGTTGGAGATCCACAGTTGCCAGTAACGCATCAGCGCGTTATGGGCGCTGGTTGCCCGGTCCTGAAAAATGCGATCCATGTCAGCCAAATAGGTCTCGAAGTAATGCTCCAGCAGCGCCGTGCCGAACGCGTCCTTCGAAGCGAAGTAGTGATAGAAGGAACCCTTCGGCACACCCGCAGCATTCAGCACCTCATTGAGCCCAACCGCAGAGAAACCTTTACGGGCGATGATCGATTGAGCGGCGTCGAAAATGCGCTGCCGGGTCTGGTTGCTGTCAGTGGTTGTCATGGCTGCCTGCCTCAGTAGACCAGTCGTCTAGTTCGTTGGGGCCATGTTAGGAATCGCCACCGACAGCAGCAATGTCATATCCGCAAGGATTTCGGACATGCACCGCGAGCCGATTGCGCAAACCACCTAGCCCTCCGACAATCGACGCATGCCCGCAGAAAGGAAATGATCGATGCATACCGTGGCGTTGGTGGTTTACCCGCAATTCCAGGCGCTGAGCCTGTCGGTCGGTTCCGTCTTCGAGTGCGCCAACCTCCTGCATGGCGCGCCGGTCTATGGATTCACCCTGGTATCCGAGACCGGTGGAGCCGTGATGTCGTCTCAGGGTTTCTCGGTCAATACCGAGGCGCTCGGCCTGGCTGGCTATGACACCGTCATCGTCAGCGGCTACCTGGAGTTGGGTGAACCCAGTCCCGAACTGCTGACCTGTCTATCCAGCGCCAGCTCGCAATCGCGGCGTATTGCATCACTGTGCACAGGTGTCTTCGTGCTCGCCGAAGCCGGCCTATTGGAGGGCAAACGGGTCACGACTCATTGGTTGCACGTGCCCGAGTTCAAGAAACGTCACCCCAACGTCAGAATCGATGATGACCGGCTGTTCGTGGTCGATGGGCATATCTGGACAGGTGCAGGCATGAGTGCCGGAGTGGATCTTGCGCTGGCCATGGTAGAGAACGACCTGGGGCCTGACTTGGCCCGCCGCGTGGCCCGCAAACTGGTAATCGCCCAGCGCAGAGGTGCCGAGCAATCACAGCTCTCGGCGCTGCTGGAGATAGACCCGAAATCCGACCGCGTGCAACTGGCGATGGCCTATGCGCGCGAAAACCTGCGCAGCGATCTCTCGGTCGAGGCACTGGCAGATGTCGCGCGACTTAGCCCGCGCCAGTTCAGCCGGGTGTTCCGCGAGGAAACCGGGAAAACGCCGGCGAAAGCAATCGAAAGCCTGCGATTGGAGGCCGCGCGCGTAATGATGGAGACGAGCCGTCATCCCGTAGAAGTGATCGCCCGCGAAACCGGTTTCGGCGACCGCGAACGCATGCGCCAGGCGTTTCTGCGTGCCTATGGCAAACCGCCGCAACTGATGAGAGATGAGCTGTACGAAACGGCCAATAGCCATGGCTGAACGCTCTGAGCAGAGCCCACTACCGACAGGTACGTCTGATGATATTCAGGTGACCACTACAGAGCGGCGTACCAGCCAGGTGATCACCACATCCATCGTTTGCGCGGATCAACCTCGCCCCTGCCGCCCTGCACCCACTTCGTAAGAAGAAAAATCTGCGTAGCGAGGAAGATCCGGGCTGGCTGCTCGCGGCCCCCTTGCAGGGAACGCTCCAGCACCTGATATGGGCACTTGCAGAGCCATCACTTGGCTGCTGACGACACCTTCGAAGAGAGTTCTACCGGCTCGACCAGGGCGTTGTGACTGCTGCGGCCAAGCAGGTTGCTGGTCATTTCCAGCTGCTTGTCGAGATCGAGGTTGATAGCGTGCATGCGCTTGATCATCTGCCGTGCTGAACGCTGCAGATCAGCATCCTGACTGCGCAGTTGCTCGAATGCCATGAACGTTACGGCCGAAGCCATGCTCCTGACGCTACGCGTAGTCGCGCCGAGCAGCTGAGCCAACAACTCATTGTTCGTTGAATCCAGGATGTCGCGGTACATATCTTTCATGGCCATAGCCTTTGTGCAGGGAGTGGGCGAAATGAACTGACACGCTGCCAATCCAGTACGTTCAGCCGCTGCGCGAGGGCGGGACAGGCGTCACCTAACTGCTCTACCTGTCGATAGAAGGTGGCGTCGACCTGCCGATGCGGCCAGATTGTTATCAGGCCTGCAGAATGCGGAAATCTTGATCTGGATCACATCAGAAGAATCCTAAAGATGGATCGGTATTGACGACACATGTACGAAAGCGCGGCAAAGGCCAAGACAACGAACGGACTGCAAAAGAATCGCCACTGCAGAACCGAGCACCAATGTGAAGCTTTGATCCTGATATGCGGCTCTGTCGCCCTCACCGGGCTATTGATCGACATGGGCAGATCGAATGCGAATCGTCTGCACCATTAGTCAGCAAGCCATGAACAAGGCAATGCTCAACAAGCGACCACTCATCGGCACAGCCTCGCCGCGCACCAGCCAGTCATAAAACACGTAGCAAAAGCCCTATCGATACCTGCCATCATTATCAAACATCGATAATCAGGGTGGCACTTATACGGGCCGAATAGCGGTTGACGCTTATTGAACTGCACAACTCAGAACCCTATAAAAATTGAGTGCGACGCATATAAAAACCAAATCGGTGACTACTAGAAGGCAGCACACAATCAAAAAACACCGATATTTATTCTACTTACGCCCCCTCCCTCTAGTCCGCCAGCTCCGCTGATCATGTCGTCTGCCATTTAAAACCACCTCGCCAGTGCTTCAACGCCTGCTGTGGGCAGCCAATGGCCTCGAAGCGCTCACGGTCTTGAATGCTGCAGCCAGAGAAGAAGTAAAAACTCGGATTCTAGCGGCTGCGCACAAGCGGTGACGTGATGTAAAGCAACGCTTTTTCATCGCAGATGTTGCAATCGGTTGCGCCAGCCCCCCAACAGCCACTCATAGAGTTTTTTATTCGTCAAGATGATGGCAGATTCACTACAAAATCGCGCAAATTCGCCACTAGAATAAAAATAAAACAACAATATCAATAAGATAAAAATTTTTATGCATGCCTTTCTTTTTTCTCCAGACTCACCTAGACCTTAAGAAAATTCTGAAAGTGTGCTGCTTCCTAAGCGTCAATGCTCAGATGGCATCAAGCCCGAGCGACACAGCAGCCCTGGATGGACCTGCAACACAATGCAAAACCTAGTGTGAACTCAGGAGAATAGTATGAACGCCAAAAGACAATTGACCCTCCTCCCCCTGTTACTGGTAGCCGCCATCGGTTACTCCACCAGCGAAGCCGCTGCACTTTCAGGGCAAATCACTGTCACCGGACAAATCGTTGAGGCGCCGTGCACGTTGCAAGGCAACACCCAATCCATCAATACATCCTGCTGGGTTAACTACAAGACACAGAACAACCATATCAATGCCCAGGCTCTGCGCAGCTCAAATCAGGCGGTTTATATCGACTCCAGGGGGCTGTCCATCGCCTATAAAGAGCAACGGGCAAACACCCACCTGTATCAGGTTGACTACCAATAGTAGTTCAACAGCTGTCGCAGACTGCCTTGACGAAAGATAAAAATCAACAACAAACAACTCATGCAAGCATAGACATGATCTTTTATATCCATTGAGCCACCCTGTGTTTTCGCGCAGGGCGGCTCGTTCATTTGCATTACTGCGGTGGATGACATATTTGATGAAGCCACTCGCACAGTTGACCACGCGGAATTATTTTCCAAACAGTTTCAAAAACAGCACTCACTGATAATCCAGCGCCACAAATACCGTTGCCCTGAAGCTTTCCAGAATAATACTCTTGCTGTTCTGGGCGGTGGGTTCGACTTCAAGGTAGGCTTGCAGTGCAATCGCTCCATCCTCCGGCACAACGGTAATACCGTGCCCCCTCATCGCGTTGACCGCTAACCTCTGACCGTCGGTTGCTTGTAGGCCAATCACCACGCCACGGGCCATGCCGGTACCGTCGAAAACCAGCAAGCCTGGCAACTCGCGGCTCTCGTTACCTGCCATGCGCAGCCTGGCGCCAGCCAGCACTCGGCTATCGCATGCATTCAAGCGCAATGTGAAACTCCGGGCGGGGGTCAGGCCATAGCGGTACAGGTAACGGTCGATCACAGACTTGAAATCCAACTGGATTTCGCTGCTATCAGCATGCAGGGTACAGGGTGTACTGGCTGGCACTGCCGAGGGGTCAGGAATGTCTGCTGCTCGGGTAAGACCGCCTTGTGCGGTCATTGCCATAACGGTCAACAGGCAGATGAAACCGTTTTTTTTCATAGTGATCATCTCTTTATCAGCGCTGTTCCGAGTAATGGATCAGTGCTGCTCTCGACGTGGTTCACTGTTTATCGGCTAAGGGGGTAATCGCGCGAAACCGCCATCACCTAACCTGTGCCGTCACGAACAAAGCGAAAAAAAGCCGCACGATGGCGGCCTAAAAACAGGGGTTCTGCAGACACTCGGGCAGACTATCTAGCGCCCCCTTAGAAATGCGCTTAGTAAAGCTGTATCTCTTCAAATGAAAACATCGTACGGAAAACTGAACATATCCAGCCTCAATAAAACCTCACCTTTCAGCAAAATTGAGATTGGCCTGTCAGGTATCAATTTCACATTAATGTTGCTGTTGATCATGTCTGATCCGGTCATGGCGATTGGCTAAACAGCCAAGAACGCTTATGACCCTCAGTAGAAGTCGGCGAATACCATGAAATATATCTGGGCTGGCCCCGTCGAAGCAGTGGGCTGCACAGTCAACTCACTGGTCATCTTGAACGAGGTGTTTCCTGCCTGCACGCTCAGATTTCGAGTGGACATACCATTGAACAGCATTTTTGCAGATAGTCCGCTCGGAGCATTGGAGAGCTGAGAGCTTAGTCTTGCGTTAGCCGAGAGGTTACAGTTGATGGCACCGTCGACTTCGATGCTTGATGTTTCGCCGACACCAATAGTGCCGTGGTCAATCTCCGACGGAAGATTAAGCGTGCACACCAGATTAGGGGGCGGTATCGTACCACATTGCGCGCCGGGGAGTATATCGCCGGTGCGAGTGTTACTACTCGAGCCCTGAAAAATCTGGAAGCCATAACAGGTTTGAAGGAAGTCATGCCTGACTGGACTACTCCAGGTCAGTTGAACGAATTGGTCAGAAAGTGGATAGCTCTGACTCCACAGGAACCATGCATCTCTTGCACTGCCGTATTGCGGAATTTTAACTTTCCTAGATATGCCCCAGGGATTATTAATACCGCCGTAACCGGATCCTCTGGCATCCCAGGGTCCAACCAGTACGAAACAACCGCTGGCATCAAAGCAGATAGGCGAGTCGTTGAGCTCTGAGGTCCAGCCATACTGAAACTCTCCATATCCAGTACTCCGGTTAACCGATATGACCGCCGCCCAAGCCGAAGCCTGCAGCTCATTGGTAACGGATAGCAACAGCCCTGCAATGAACGTCAGAACCAGATAACTGATTCTATTTCTATGTGGTTTTCTCATCTTTCACTCAACCTCTACCCGCCTACCGATACGGGCAATAGCGCTCTATTCTCTGAGCGACAGCGAGTTCGCTGCCGGTCACGTTAAAAGCCTGGCCACAGGTACCAACAGTACACTGATGACACGTGTTACAGCCTTAGCGCTGTTTATTCATAATCCAGTGCAAAATAGGCCGTGGCTTTGAAGTCGCCCAAGACGATGGACTGGCTAGTAACTGCAGTTGGCTCTGCCTTGAGGTAAGCCTGCAACGGGATGGTCATATCGCCAGACGGCAATGCAAGCAGCAGGCCACTGGTGTCATTGATTTTCAGCGGCTGCCCGCCTGCGGTTTGCAAGGCTACTGCCACGCCCTTTGCTGTACTGCTCGGATCGAAAGCGAGCAGGCCGGGCAGTTCGATGCTTTCGGTGCCGCTGAAGGTCAACCTGACGCCGGTCAGTACACTGTTGTCGCAATCGTCCAGGCGCAATGTGAAGGGACGAGCGGGCGTTTCGCCATAGCGGTACAGGTAGCGGTCGATTACGGTGTTGAAGTCCAGTTCTATATCGTCGTCACCTGCGTGTAAGTCGCAGGCGGCTTCGACGAGTGCGCCGGTGAATTCAAGATTGTCCGCAGCCTGAGCAAGGCCGCCAAATAGAAACGGCGATAGCAGCGCCAGGGCCAGACCGGCACGCTTAAAACGGTTGGGGGTGTGCCATTGAGTCATGGTGCGCGCTCCTATTGGTAGTCGGCCATCAGGGTGGCGGTGGCATTGAATACGCCTGTCGCCGGCGTATTTGCAGGGTCAGCTACCGGCACGGCTTCGAGTACTGGCGGACTGGCGGGATCGACGACGATTGGCGTATTGAGAGTGAACGGCACCCCGCCACGGTTGACGCGAATACCCAAGCCGACGACGTTGGTCTGGATGGCTGCGTCATCGAACGATGTTTCGGTGCCTTTGAGTGTCAGGTGCACCGTACCGACATCCGCGCAGGTGATCTGATAATTGATGGGTTTGCTGTAATTCACGCCATTAAGGTTGCGGATGATCACGGCGTTACCGAAGTCCAACTGGAGTAGTTGCCCCCCGCTGATAGTGCAGGGAACGGACTCGATCAGTCCGCCCGAGAAGTTAACCTGAACGGCCTGGGAGCTAGTAGCAACAGCCAGTGCCAGCCACAGCAGAGGGGAAATATGTTTGCTTTTCATCTCTGCGTCCTCACTGATAGTCGACCAGCAGCGTGGCTGCTGCGGTGAAGGTGCCACCGCTCAGGGTGCTGCCTGCTGCCTTTATAGGGACAGCGGAGAATGCGGGTATGGTCGGATAATTCATGAGATTCCATGAATTTAATGGAAAAAAAGCGTTATTTAGGCGCAGTTCAATCGCCAAATCAGAATTGGTTGTTCTCAGTACGTTTGGTTTGAAGCTTGCGTCATCGCCTTTAAACTGCAATTTGATCGCACGACCGAGAGCGACCGCCTGGCTACAGTCCAGAGTAAAAGTGATGGGGCGTACATAATTAGAGCCGTCGATACGTCCTGCCAGCATCTCATTGCCAAAGTCCACACTGATATCGGTATTGCCATTGATCACACAGGGCGGCGGAGCCACCAGCGAGCCGCTAAAGTAGACATCGATCGCTTGTGCCGAGGTGGCGCAACCGAACGTAGCGAGCAGCAGTGCGGCACATAGTGCTGTACGCTTGCCGGAGCGGTGATAAATAAACTTGCTCATAGTACCTCCACCGTCAATACCACCGAGGTACCGAAGTTACCCGTTGGCAAATTGGCACCGGTTTTTTTCACAGGTACAGCCATAAAGTTTAGTGCACCTACAGCACCCACTTCGAACACTTCATTAAGATTCAACTGGGTGCTGTCCGGCTTGAGCAAACGCACGCCCAGATCGGAAAAATTGGTTGCCAGCACAGTGGGGTCGAACATGGCAGCGCCACCAGCACTCGTAAATTTAAAACGCAAGGATGATGGATTACCGGAGCAGTTCAGGCTAACGGGGATCGGTTTCTTGTAATTGACGCCATCGATCATATCAGTGCGCATTTCGCCAAAGAGTACTTCTATATACCCAGAAGCATTACCCATGATGGTGCATCGCGGCCCATCAACCACCGTAGCCTTGACTGTGACTAACTGGCCGACAGCGAGCGCCGGCTGCACCGAGCACGCCATGCACACGGCAACACAGGCCGCATAGCGGGATGCGGCCTTGCCCCACCTATGCAGGGGGCTTTGCTTGGAAAATTTGATCATCACTCAACCTGACCTAGATAAGGGTCAAGCCAACCAAGAACAAAATTCGCCCTGGCCTGCTTGTACATTAATATTTCCAACAGGCAGGACGCCTGCCTGCTGGCTATTTATTACTGATCGCGTTTTGTTTTATCCGCATTGCAAGTATTGGCACTGCACCGAAATGTGATCACGGGTTGACCACCGTAATCGTTGACATACACGAGCACGGGTGTGGCCCCCAGGGCAGCGGCACTGCCGCCGAGTTTGGCACTGCCCAGGGGCGGCACCATGAGGGGTTCGAATCCTGCGATTACGTCGCCGCCTTTCTTGGTGCTAGCGCCGACAAGGGTGACGTAGTACGGCGTCGGGTTGATCACGGTGTAGCTATCGCCTGTTTTTTCCAGGGTGATTTTTTCCTGGTAGGGGATGGCCTCCTGCCTGGCCGCCTCTTCCGCCAGTGCGGCTGGGCGGTAGAACATTTTGATGCGCGTTTGCAGAGCAATCTGCAGTACGTTGGGCTTGTCGCTCTGCGGCGGAATTTCACGCAAATTGAAGTAGAAAAGCGACTCACGGTCCTGCGGCAGCAGGCTGGCACCGGGCAGCGCCTGGATTTTCACCTGGGTCTGACTGTCAGGCTCTACGCGCTGCACCGGCGGCAAGACAGCAAAGGGGCCCTTGTTGTCGAGCTTGACGCCGTCCTCGTTCTCGAGCCAGCCCTGCGCCAGGTAAGGCAACTCGGGGTTCTGGTTACGCACGGTAAGACTGACCGACTTTTCACTGCTGGGGTAAACCACACGGGTACGGTCCAGAGCAATGGCAGCCTGGGCCTGCGGCGCCACTACGGCCACCGTCATGACGGCCAGCAGGCCGGTAATTACTGTTTGTTTCATGCTCATTTTTTGCTCCTGTCAAAGGCGGCACCGACTAGTATCGGGCACGCCTTTCAGTGTTTATCGACATGGTGACGACCGGTTAATTCTTGACACAAGCCAAGGGTAGTGTCGCGGCCATGTCTGCTGGTATTGCATCCGGAATCGCCATGCGGCATTGCTCGCGGCCAGCCCAGTGGGCGGTCAGGATATCCCCCGACTTGAGGCCAGTGAGGTAGGCTTCGCCACCATCGGTCACCATACCCACTTCCTGCTGCCGGGCATTGAGCACAGCGGTGCCGAAAGGCGGGGTGGAACCATCGTCAAGGCGGATCGCAGCAATAGCCTTAGCCCCGGAGATCACGTCAAAATGGCGGTAGCCAATGGCGCCCTCTGTCAGCGTGCCCTGCACCACGGAAGCGCTGGAATCCGCATTTTCCGGTAGCTTGTTGATGTCGATCTGCACACTGTTGCGGTGATAGCTGCCGATGTCGGTGACCACGGCTTTGCCGAAGTAGTTGGATTTCACCGAGCTGCCATAACCGCCGACCGGCACATCGGACACGCCATCGGTATCGACGAACATACGCGTCCCGCCTACGGTGCTTATCCGGTGCAGCGCGCCGCCTTCAGCCGTGAGAGTGGCACCGCCGGACAACGATACGCCGACCTGGCGATACTGACTGCCGACGGCGCTGGCGGTGGTATCAACCTGTGCATAGGTACCACGGTGCGAGTAGTAGCCACCGAACTCGGTCTTACCGTCCGTCTCGCCGCCACGGACCTGATAGTAGTCAGCATCGCTTACACGGTTGCTATAGGTGGCCGAATTGCTGTGTCTATCAGAGCTGAACGATCCGTTGTAGCCGACGGTACCGCCACTACCCCAGGGCATGGTCAGCGACAAGTACATGCCTTGGTCCTTACCCTCACTGCTGCGGTCTTCATTGCGGTAAGCCGTCAGTGACAGACTGATGTTACGGTACTCGCCGAAGTCGAAATAGCGCGCAAGCGTTAGGTTATAGCGATCAGTCGCACGCCGATTCCAGTAAGTCTGGTGGTTGACGTTGAAGTAGATACTGGTTTTGTAGTCCGGGAACTGCTGGTTGAAAGTGGCGGTATACAGTTCCTTACCACGCGACGGTGCAATGCCACCGGGGGTTTCCATCACGCTGATGTAATCGGACATGGACAGGAACGTGTCGTCCGAGAAGCGGTAGCCGGCGAATGTGACCTGGCTGTTGGTCTCGTCGAAACGCTTGGAGTAGCTCAAACGATAGGAGCGCCCGGTCAGCTTGCCTTCTTCCGGCAGATCGGCACTGGACTGGGTAACGTCTGCCGAGAGCGCACCAAATTCCATCAGGTCACGACCGATACCGACCGACAAGGCGTTGTAGTCGTCGCCCAGCAGTGCGCCGCCGTACAGGGACCAACCATTGCTCACGCCCCAAGAGAACTCGCCACCCGCAAAAAACGGACCGTTTGTATTGTGATCCCAGTCGGTCGGTCGACCAGCCACGAGCTTGTAGCGCAACTGGCCAGGACGGGTCAGGTACGGAATGGACGCAGTATCAACCTGGAATTCCTGCGTGCTGCCATCTGCTTCTTCGATACGCACGTCAAGCTTACCCGCCACCGCGCTATTCAGATCCTGGATACGGAACGAACCAGCCGGCACCAGCACTTCCTTGATGACACGGCCTTGCTGGCTGATCACGACCCTGGCGTTGGTGCGCGCCACACCGGTGACTTCCGGTGCATAGCCGCGCAGATTGGGCGGCAGCATGTTGTCTTCGGTGACCAGACTGGCGCCGAGGAAGCGAAAGCTGTCGAATATGTCGGAATAGAGGTAGTCCTCGCCTACTGTCAGCTTGGCGCGCAGCGGCTTGATGGCGCGGTACGCACTGTATTGGGTCCAGTCGAAGCTATCCTCACTACCACGCCCGGAACCGGACTGATGACGCGCCTGCCAGTTGGCACGCAAACGCCATGCGCCGATGTTGGCGCCCACCACCCCAGTACCACTGATGTTGTGGTCACGAGTGCCTTCGCGGTCTTGCCACTGGTTCTGTGCATTGATGTTGTAGTCGAGCACTAGACCGGCAATACCCTCTTCCCAGCGTGTGGGCGGGTCCCAGTCCGGACTGCTGTACTCGATATAGGCTTGCGGGACGCTCATGTTGAGCACGCCCACACCAATATCACCTTTGACGTCCATGCCATCGAGACTGCTCAGCGCCAGGCACTGCTCACCGTTCCACCAGGTCAGTGTTTTCCGGGCGTCGGCGGTCAGCCCGATCAGCTCGACCAGGTCAGGTGTCAGGCAGGCTTCGCTGCCACTGGGGTCATCAGCCGGCGGCATGAAGGTCACGCTGCGCGCAGGCATGGTCACGCCATTGAGCTTGATGGCCAGCTCGTAAGTACCGGGCAGGATATAACCCTTCTGGTTGAATACGCTCAGGTCGATATTTTCACGATCCTTGCTGTCCAGAATATCCGTATTGAAACGAATCTCCTGAGCCTGAACAGTGCCGGCAACCCCAACTAACGCGCCCAAACCAAGGCTTACGGCAGCAGCAAGAAGGGAGCGGGAAAAATTCCGCGCCATGAAAAACCCCTTTAGTAGTAATCCAACTTGAAGCGGATTGCAGAGCGGTAGTCGCCCGCCCGAAGTGGCTGTTCACCTGCAACTACAGCCACGGTGTAATCCAACTGGTTTTTACCCGACGCCAGATCCTGCCCCGGCAAAGGGAGACCCGGCATAGCCACCGCGCCATGTGCATCGCGAATCACCAGAGCAACGCCTCGTGAACTTCCGCTGACGCCAAAATAGTTGCGCTCCCGCTGACCATCGAAGGTCACAGCAAAGCGCCGCCAAGCCGAACTGGAACTGTCCAAGCCGACATAGCAACCCACCAAACGAATAGAAAAGTCTCGCTCCGGGCCACGCCCACTAGCAGCGAGTTGACTGATGGGGAAAATATCCATGACCAGTGCCTGATCACGGTCGCCCACCTCAATGTCGCAAGGCGACTCCAGGATGGAGCCCGCCATACTTACAGCGCCGCGCCCGATGATCTCGGAACTCTGCGCGCTACTTGAGGCGACCAAGACACCAAGAGCCAACAACATTTGCACCAGGCAGGGCGATACGTTATGAGTCGATCTCATATGACCTGCTCCACGCACTTAGAAAAAACCTGCGACAAGGAAGGAATGCCGCAGGTTGTTCGTCGCCGTCAGGAAGACAGCGAGCGACTTACTGGTAGGACAGAACGAAGTTGGCCGGAACCTGGAAGCTACCCGGAACGATAGGTTCACCAGCGCCCTTCAGGGAAGCCTGGAAGGTCAGGGTATTGTCACCAACGCTGATGGTGCGCGGAGGAGTAGCAGTGTTGAGAGTGATGTTCTGACCATCAACCTGCGACAGACGAATGTAGGCGCCGCTGGCAGTACCAATCAGACCCAGGCTGCCAACACCAGCAGCGTAGCCCGACTCAGCACCATTGAAGGAGACAGAGACTTTCTCCTGACCAGCAACACCCAGGGAGCAACCCTGCAGCTCGATGTTGAAGGAAACCGGGGTGGATTCGCCATCGTTAGCGCCACCGTTAGCCAGCGCAGCGTTGGAAACAGCACCCAGGGAAACGGTCTGATCCAGCGACTCAGGCGCGATGGAGCAAGGAGCGTCGATGATCGAACCAACGAAGGTTACCTTGCCCGAACCCTGGTCAGCAGCGTTAGCAGCGGTAGCAACACCAATAGCCATCAGGGTAGCGAGTGCAATGCGATTCAGTTTCATGCGTATGTATTCCTATGGATTAATCACTAGATCCAGACTCCAGAAACCGCAATGCGTCAGGAGTTGGTGTGCGAATTATTATGGGAAAAGTACGATACGTATTTAAGAAGATTCTGAATGGCGCACAGTCCTGCTCTTTTAAGAAAAATCTTAGACCTGTGCAGGGCGACCTTTGTATTAAGAAAATTCTCAAGGAAACTTTGTATATATTTTCCTGCCCCGTTGACGTACGCCGCCCGGACCAACTTTAGGAATATTCTGAAAAAGCCACTTATCGCCACTCACGCGAAGGCGGGAGCCCAGAAAGTTCGCGGGGCCTGGATTCCCGCCTACGCGGGAATGACGGCTTCTTCAGAGTTTCCTTAGCGTTTTATCGCACACAAAGATCGGCAACTACTGAAGTCAGTGGTAATCCAGGATCACGCCCAAGGACCTGCCGCTTCTTTTGCAGCCCCTCCCCCTGGCTTGTGCGGTAAATGGGAAATGAACGCGATAGACGCCCGTGAGGCACCTCATGGATAAATAAGAAAATTCCTATGGAATAAGAATTTTCTTATTCCCGCCTGAGTGGTCGCGACGTGAAAGTGGTGGAGCTGCACTGGCTGGTGCTTCACGACAATCACAGCCCTGTGTCACCCATTGCAGACGCGCCCGAAATACTGCCGATAGCTCGGCAGCCGTTGGCGATGCGTTTTTAAACCACAACGGGAACGCGCTGCTGATATTTGTCGCCGCCGCTGATGAACAGTCGACGCGGTACGAATATCCGAATGTCGCAGCCATTCCACAACCGAAAGGAAATCGTTATGCGTAAATCATTCATTGCTTTGGCTCTTCTCGCCGCGGCGGGCTCTGCCCAGGCAGCCAGCAACGCGGAGATCACCATTACCGGTAATGTGGTGAAGGTCACCTGTGATGTCAGCCTGTCCAAAACCGCGCTCGACCTGGGCAACTGGGCTCCAGGCGACTTCACGGCTGCCTCCACGCCTGTCGCGGGCAGTATCAAGCAGTTCACGGTCGGCCTGAGCAATTGTGCTGGTACCCCAATGACTGGCGAGCAGGCCAGCCTGCTGGTAAGTGGCCAGACCCTTGCGGGGTTCGGTGACATTTTCCAGGGTAGCGGCGGTAGCAACTCCAACGTAGGCGTGATGATCGCACCGGTCGCTTCCCCAGCCGCCTTTATATCGACCGGTGACAGCATTCTGAATACCACGGCAGGCACACCGCCAGACCTGAGCGACTTCAATGGTCAGGAGGTCGCCCTGCAGGCGGGCCTGGCTTCCTCTTCGGCAACCGCGCAAACCGGTACGGTGAACGCTCCGATCCTGTTCTCTTTCGCTTACAACTGAGCCGAAAGCTGATCGGGCAGGTTCATGCGCGGGTTCTAACCACCCCGCATGAATCCTGCAGCCTGTGACTCTAGAGGATGACCACGCTGTCGAGCTGAGGCCTGCTCACCTCTCTACGCGAGGTGCCTGTACTGCAAGCCAAATGGTCTGCCGGGCGTCGCGCCCTGGCAGCAAAACGGATGTGCATCCGGCACGCAGCGTTCGCTTGCCGCACGCCAAGACATCATGTCGCTTCATCCATGGCGCCGCAGGCATGGAAAGCGCCCGGGTACATGCAGGACACGCGAGCCAGCCCCGAATCGGCTGGCACCCTTCCGGTATCCGACACACCTGTAATGGCCGGAAATGTCTGCCGTTGGATGCTTTTTGCTTTTACTTGCAAGGGATGTAAAACACGCATGAAGGTTTTTGCCATATTCCCGTTGATCATGACGACGCTGCTATCGCTGTCTGCCCCGACGTCAGCGCGAGCCGATGGTTTTGGCATCAATGCAACCCGTCTGATTTATAAACAGGGCGAGCAAAGCATTTCGGCCACCTTGCGCAACACACAGGTCGATAAACCCTGGCTGGTTCGGGCACTTGTCAGCCTGGAGCAGGACAAGCCGGTAAAGGCGCCATTCATGGTCACGCCGCCACTGTTTCGACTGGAGGCGAAGAGCACCAACCAGGTGCGTATCGCATTTCTCAATCAGCCGCTACCGACCGACCGCGAATCGGTCTTTTACTTTTACACCACCGCCATCCCGGCCAGCGAAAAACCCGGCGAGCTCGTAGCAGCATCTGGGATCAAGGGCATGGTGCAGTTCGGCGTGGGCAACATCATCAAATTGTTTTATCGGCCCACAGGATTACCTGGCTCATCGACAGAGGCGCAGAAGAATCTGCATTTCGAGCGCCGCGAACATGAGCTGAAAGTCAGCAACCCCTCTGCATTCTTCGTCAGTCTCAACAATGTGACGGTCAATGGCGAAAGTCTGCCGCTCTCCACGCCCGAACAACGCATGTTGGCACCTTACTCCAGCCATGTATGGGCCGTGCAGAAGCCTTACGGTGAAGTGCGCTGGACAACGATCAATGACTACGGTGGTTTTGATGCGCATCGCACTGAACTGCATTGAGATCATCGGCGCGCTGGTACTGCTGGTTAGCACATGCGCGTTTGCAGGGCCCACCCAATTGAGGTTTTCCGCGACCCTGGTCGAAGCCAGCTGCGCAATCAGCCTGAGTACGGACACTCTTGCGTTGGGCGCTGTCACGGTCAGTGACCTGATGCCCAATCGCCTGCTCCTGGCCAAGCCCTTTTCACTGACCGTCGATAGCTGCACCGGCAACCCCCAGCAGTTCGGTCTGGCGCCAAAAATCAGAGTCACGGGCGAAGGTGTCAGCAAGGGTCAGTGGCTGTTTCGCAATAGTGCAAGCGATGCCGCTACCGCCGGCGTGGGTGTCGTGCTGTACCACACCGATAGCGTACCGGCTTACGCCAACCCGGCGCTTCAGAACGGCAGCGCTCTGAATCTGGGCCCGATCGGCACGCTTCCACTGGGACGAACACTGACGTTCTATGCCGGACTGAGCTGCGGCAACGCCTGCACGCCCATTCAGCCCGGGCAAGTGTCTGCCACTGTCCTGTTTGACTTCATTTATCAATGACGCCAGGACGATCAGGAGCATTCAGCATGCACTTCGAACGCCCCCTGGCAGGCTGGCTGTTGTTGACGCTCTCACCCTGCCTCTTGGCCTCCCCTGCTGGCGGCATAAGCCTGGGGCAAACCCGACTCATCTTCCCCGCCACTGAGCACGCTCAAAGCCTGTCGATCAAGAACACAGGCTCAGCGCGCTATCTGGTGCAAAGCCGCGTGCAGAAAGGTATCGACGACCCTAGCGCAGCGCCGTTCATGGTCACCCCACCACTGCTGCTGTTGCCTGGCAAGAGCCAGCAACTGCTGCGGGTGCTGTATCAGGGAGCAGAACTTCCCGAGGACAGAGAAGCGGTTTTCTACCTGGCGATCACCGCGGTTCCTGCGCAAACCGCAGAAACATTCAATGACCGGAAGAATACGAAGCTGTCGCTGGGTATCCGCTTCATGACCAAGCTGTTCTACCGCCCCGCCGGCCTGACGCCCTCGCACGCAGATGCGATCTGCCGGCTGCAGTTCCAACACACGAAGCAGACGCTGCACGCTCATAACCCAACGCCCTACTACATCACCCTGGGAACCCTGAACTTCGCCGGCAAGGCACTCGATCTTGCCGCCCGGGAGCCCATGCTCGCGCCTTATGCCAGCGCCGATTTTCCCACTTCAACGTCAACCGGCCAGGTGCAATGGCAGGCCATTACCGATCACGGCGGCCTGTCGTCACCGTGCATCGCCAACGTTCAATGGAAACAGCCATGAAAGGCGTCCTGACATTCGCACTCGGTCTCCTGCTGACCACTGCAATGGCGACTTCGCCAGTGCAGGCCGCATCTGTCGACAGCAGTACTGCCCCGCCAGTGCAGCAGCCCCATACGGGCCTGTCTTTTTCACAACTGCGCATCGTTTATCCGGCCCATGCCAGCAAAGGCGTTTCGCTCAAGATCCACAATACGAGTGACGGCGCCTACCTGGTGCAATCCTGGGTCAGGCCGGTTTCCCCCGAAACAGGCAGTGTGGATCTGACATGGGCAGGGAAGCCCAAAATGCCCTTTATCGTAACCCCTCCCCTCTCTCGCCTGGAGGCCCACAGCGAGCACGTATTGCGCATCCGTTACACCGGGCAAGCACTGCCGCAGGATCGGGAATCGATATTCTTCGTGTCATTGCGCGCCCTGCCGGCACAGCCCCCAACGCCGGACGCGGATCGCGTGGTGATGACGGTCGTCACCAATCTGAAGCTCTTCTATCGCCCCGCGGGTCTGGCTGAAGAAGCCATTACCAATGCGTCGCGGCAACTCAGATTTCGCCGGGAAGGCAACCAGCTCATAGCGATCAATCCAACCCCGTACTGGCTGACATTCGCCTCCCTGAGCCTGGGTCACTTCACCTATGGAACTGCTGATTTGCGGCTCATGGTTCCGCCCATGGCAGAGCAGCACTACGCCATCCCATCAGCAGCGGAACGCGACGCCAGCGTGAAGTGGCGGTTGATTGACGAAGGCAACTGGGAAACGCCGGAAAGCCAACAAGCCCTTTAAGGATCACTGGATCTGTTGTCGCTTCGTTCGCGGTCACGCTGGAAATGACTCAGCGCTGTCGTTGCTGCGCACATGACCTGCGCCCCACCGCCTGACCGAAAGCCTTCTCTCGCGGCAATGCGACTCACGATGAAACGGCAACAGCTCCTATGCAGTTACGGACATATCGACATGAAGAATAGCCATAGTGGAACGATCATGGCGCGGGCGCTCTCAGCATTGGTGGTATGCGCCATCATTCCGGCATGGGGCAAGGAATACTTTGACCCGCGCCTGCTTTCAATCGACGGGCAAAGCGTCACGACCGACCTGAGCGCATTCGAAAACTCCGGCCACATCCCGGCGGGCAACTATCTCGTCACCCTCTATGTGAACCAGATTGCCAAAGGTGACTACGCGCTGGACTTCAAACCCGATGCGCTGGGCAAGGCCGTCCCGATGCTTACACCCGCCCTGCTCGATGAGCTGGGCGTCAACACATCCGCCCTGCCGACCCTCAGAACACTGCCCAGGGATGAACCGCTGAGTGACCTTGCCTCCGTGATCCCGGATGCCTTCTTCAGCCTGGACTTTCAGCAGCTTCGGCTGGACTTGAGCATCCCGCAAATTGCTCTGAAACCTAGCGTGGCAGGTTACAGCGACCCATCGCTCTGGGATCAGGGTGTACCGGCCCTGGTGCTGAACTATTCGCTCAGTGGTGGGCGAAACTGGCAGAGCCTGGGCAATGGAAGCCCTGACAGTACGCATGACAATCTGTTTCTGAGCCTGCGCAGCGGCGCCAACTGGGAAAACTGGCGTCTGCGCAGCCAATACATCTACACCTACAACAAAGGACACAGCAGCGGCCAACCCGGCTTGCAAATGCATACCAGCGATTTTTCCAATACCTACCTGCAAACCGACATACAGCCATGGCAGGCGGAGTTGTCCATTGGCGAAACCAGTACGGGTAACGATGTATTCGACAGCATTCCGTTCAAGGGCGTGAAGCTCAACTCGAACGATCAGATGCTGCCGATCAATCAGCGGGGCTTCGCGCCCATGATCAGCGGAATCGCCAATACCAACGCACGTGTAACCATCACGCAGAACGGCAACGTGATCTATCAAACCTATGTCGCCCCCGGAGCCTTCCGCATCAATGATCTGCATCAAACCGGGCTCGGGGGCGACTTGCTTCTCACGATTACCGAAGCCGACGGCAGCGTGCGTACTCAGACCATCGCCAGTTCCTCTTTACCGGTCATGTTGCGCCCCTACATCTCGCGATTCGAAATCACCGCTGGTCGTTACGACGGCGGCCTGACCCTGCAGTCTCGTGAAGCGCCCTTCGTGCTGGGTACGTTGATCTACGGTCTGCCGCATAACTTCACACTTTATGGCGGGACGCTGCTGGCCGAGGATTATCTGTCGGCGGCGGCTGGCATCGGTTTGTCAATGGGCTCTCTGGGCGCTCTATCGGCCGATGTCACGGCTGCGCGTGCCAGGCTCGATAACCACGAAGGGCTCAGGACAGGCAACTCCTATCGAGTGCGTTACGCCAAGAACGTCATCACGACCGGCACTTCGATTGATCTGGCGGCCTACCGCTATTCAACCCGCGACTACTACAGTTTTGCCGACTTCAACAACGAGGGTTATGAGCTGACACCAGGCCAACTGCCCTGGACCCTGGCAAGACAGCGTTCAAGTTTTCAGGCACGCATCAACCAACAGTTGAATACCTGGGGTTCCTTGTACGTGTCGCACTCGCGTTATGACTACTGGGGCAACGACGAAGTCAACACCAATATCGCCGCGGGTTACAGCACCAGCCTCCACGGCATCAACTACGACCTTGCATACAGCGTCAGCCGGGTTCAGAAGCGTGATAATTCGTGGCCGGAAACCCGTCAGATAACGCTGACCCTTCAGGCGCCACTGGATCTGTTCAGCGGTAAAGCCAGCCTCAGAAACAGCCGCGCCACTTATCAGGTCAGCCATCGCAACGATGGCGAGGTGCAGCAGCAAGTAGGTCTGAGCGGTAGCGATGAGAAGGGGCGCCTGTCATGGAACGTCAGTCACAACCGCTCCAACCAGAACGAAACAACCAGCAGCAGTAACCTGAACCTGGGTTATCAGGGCAGTAACGGTGCTGCCAACCTGGGCTACAGCTACAGCGATACCTACCGTTCTCTCAATCTCAACGGCAATGGCGCTGTCGTCGTGCATCCGCAAGGCATGACCATGAGTCAATCGACCGGAGATTCGATCGCAGTGGTCAGCGCCCCTGGTGCCGCTGGCACCAGCGTCATGAATGGCGGGGTGATAACAGACAGCCGTGGCTATGCCGTGGTGCCCTATCTGTCGAATTACCAGAGCAATGCAATCAGTCTCAATCCTTCGACGTTGCCGGACGATGTCGACATGACCCAATCGACCGTGAATGTGTACCCGACCAAAGGCGCCGTGGTTCTGGCCAACTTTGCCACGCGCATCGGCCTGCAAGCATTGCTCACCCTGACGCATCAAGGTCAGCCCCTGCCCTTCGGCACCAGCGTAGTGGTGGTACCCTCAAATACTGGCGAGGCCGAAATGGGTATCGTCGGTGACGCCGGGCAGGTCTACATGAATGGTTTGCCTGAGAGCGGTACCCTGCGCGCCCGATGGGGTGCAGCAGACGACCAGCAATGCGAAGCGCATTTCGATTTCAGCGAGCAGCGCCCGGAAGATCAGAACGGTCCGATTCGCAGCCAGTCGGCAACCTGTTATCGCATCGATGACGAGGACCTGCTTTCGCAACTGCCTCCCATACAAGAAGTGAGCTTGTCATGAAGATTCAGTCGATCCGTAAGGCAACCGCCTTGCGAGCACCCGCTCCTGCATGGCTACTGACGTTACTGCTGGCACCCACCACCCTGCTGGCTGAAACCATCACCATCGGCAAGGGCAGCGGAATCATCTGGGAAGGACTGCCATTCAGCGCGACGCTGCAGCATACCGGCAATAATGGGGGGGCATCTGAAAGTGCTCCTCTAGCGGGTATCGTGGACTCATCAGCCAGCAGCATCATTGCCAGCTCGGCACTGATGAATATCGGTGGCTTCCGGGCATTCCCGATTCTGCGTAATGGCCAGCCCACAGGTGTAGGGTTGGTGCCGCGCACGCAGGTCAATGGCACATTCCCTCTTGTCGGAACCTCGTCACCAACGCCTTTCAGCGGCTCCATAGGGTTACCCACAACAAGTGGCAGCTACATCAACGGTTATGGTTTTCAGTTGGGACTAGGAGAACCTTCCGCAAGAGCATGGGCACTGACGCCCTGTGTGATAAGCGGTATCTGCTCCAACTTTTACAGGTCTGGTGAGCCCATCAGCGTGACGCTGACGGGCAGTTGGGTAATGGTTGCTGACGGTACACAACAGGCAGCAAGCAGTATTGCCCTGCCTCCGATGTGGGCTGTCAGTCATGCCTCGTCTTCCTCTAGCCGGATAAACCAGCAGATATTATCCGGCGGTCTCGATCTGAGAATTTCTACCATCGAGTGCACGGTCAGTGCTCCTGCAATCATTAATTTCGGCCAGGTGGGCAAGAATCTCATCGCGCACAGCGAACTCAGTCGCAAGAGCATGCAGGCCGGCGTGAATTGCAATCAGGAAGCCGATGGCGCGATCTCGGTCGATGTCAATCTCCAGTTCAGAGCCACCTCCGGGCTGTACGAAGGCAATCCGGCCTGGCTGGGCGTCAACCAAGGAACTTCGGGCTCAACCCCGGCTGCGGCCTATATCACCGGGGAAGTAAGTGGCGCGAGCGGCCCGGGCACCTGTGGCGCCGGTACTGGGCTGAAATTCGATCTGTCACGCACACGCATCGGCCATCTGAGCAATACCGAACTGTTGAAAACCTTCGCGCCTCAATTCATCTGGCGATTGTGTTCAGGCGGAAGCCAACTGACGACGGGAGAGGTCAACGCCTCGGCAGAAATGATGGTGACCTTCAATTGAAGGCTACTCCCAGAGCAGAGGCGGCGCGGATGTGCACGGGCGACATCCGCACGCGTAGCCAGCAGCCTGCTCTGCGCGAAGGGTAGTCCCTCTTGCTCATACACTACGTGCACAGCCACTGAGTCAAGCGGCTGTGCCGTGTGCGCTGTATGGCAATAAACAAAGCAATGCCAGCAGTCACCAGCAATCGCTCGCAAACCACGAACGAAGTCTCCGCGCGTTATCTGGACCAGGCTTATGTTTCACGCATGAGAGGCGCTAATCAAAGACCGTGAAATGCGTGTAGGTACAGGTACCTCAGTTAAAGAGATTGGCCTTGAGACAAAAGAGCAACAGCGCCTGGTCAGTATCGACTTCCAGCTTGCGCATCGCGGAGATCTTTTGCGCGCTGACCGTCTTGACACTGCGGTTTAGCATCTGGGCAATATCCCCGACACTCATACCGGATACGAAGTGGCGCAGCACTTCGTATTCCTTGACCGACAACGACGCCACCCGACCCAACGTATCATCCCTGCTGGCTAGCACCGTGTTGCCCGATTGCATGTGGGCACCCCGGTACACCTTCCCGCGCATGATGGATCTGAGCGCCACCAGAATTTCCTTGCGGTCGCCGTTTTTCAGCACCACACCGGACACGCCCAAGTCGTAGAGGCTGGACAGGATCAGCGGGTTGGACAGCATCGTGAAAATAATGATACGTGTATTGGAATAACTGCGAAGCAGGTACTCCACCAACTTGATGCCGTCGCCGTATACTTGGTCGCCTGGCATATTGAAGTCGGCAATCGCGATGTCGGGCGCCTGGTGTTGGTAAAGCTCGACCAGTTCGGTGGAGTTCTTTGCCTCCCCGACCACGACGACACTGTCTTCGGCCTCTACGACCTCGCGCACACCCATCAGTACGATGGGGTGATCATCTGCCAATACTACTCTGACTTTATCCATACGCTTTTTGAATACCACCCTTCAAACTCAATCCACACCTCGTCAAGGGTGCAGCCGTTCTACTTCGCAGTGATGCCAGAAAGACTAGCAGAGTCGTTCCAACGCCGACTCGACGCGGTTCATCAGTGCACCTACCGCCGCGTGAAGCTCCGAACCGGATTGCTCAACCAACGCGTCCTCTACTTCACCACACGCGTCACTGAGCGCATGGGCCTGGACAACCGCCAACGCGCCACGCAGCCGATGGACCTGCTGGCGCGCAGTTGACATATCGTTGCACTGCAGGGCTTGCCAGACTTCCTGAATATCCTCGCGCATGGTACGCACAAACAAGTCGCGCATTTTCTCCGAGACTTGAATGACATCACCCTCCTCTTTGTGTGGCTCCAACTGTTCCAGCAGCAATGGCTGGATGACGATGCCGGCGCAGGCCTTCAGCAAGTTGTCGTAGAGCGTGCGGAGGTTGATGGGTTTGACCAGCCAGGCATTCATGCCGACCGCGATGCACCGCTCACCTTCTTCCTTGAGTGCGTTTGCCGTAACACCGATGATGGGAATGTTCGAATCGACCCGACGCAGTCCCTGCGCCAGCTCATAGCCATTCATCAGCGGCATGTTGACGTCCGTGATCAGTACATCGAAAAGGCCCGGACGCCAGCTTTGCATGGCATCGCGACCATTACCGGCGAGCGTGACCTGACACCCCAATTCCTCGAGTTGTTCGCGTAGCAGCACCTGATTGATTGGGTTGTCCTCTGCAACCAGTACACGCAACCCCAGTTTACCCAGGCGCTCCTGGTCGAGAGCCGGAGCTTTGCCACCCGACTCCCCTTGCTGCGCCAGTTGCAGTGCCTGGGCTATTCCAGCCAGTCTATAGAGACTGACAGTCCAGCCTTGCGCACTGATCTGAGGCTGCACACCCGACTCTGGCAGGGCACTCACGCGTGAACAGCGCCATTGAGGATCGAACTCATCGCCGCTCAACAGATCGAGTAGTACGCCATCGGCTGGCACATGCCCAGACGAGGTATCGAGTAGCAGTGCAGTGCCCCCCCAACGCTCGATCCAGTTCTGCAGGTTCTGCGCCAGCTCCTTGACCGGCGAACGTATATAGATATCGGTTGCAGCCAGCGTGAAGCGCTCACGCAACGGCTGACTCCGCGTTACCACCGGGAGCGGCAGGGAAAAGGTAAAGCTGCTGCCCAATCCGATTTCGCTGACCACTCGCAGGCTTCCACCCATCAACTCGCTTAATCGCCAGCAGATCGAAAGACCCAGACCAGTCCCACTGACAGTGTGCTCCTGGCCATGCGCCTGGTAGAAAGGCTCGAACAGCCGCAGTTGCTGTTCCTGTGAAACCCCGATGCCGGTGTCGGTAACTTGCCACTGCAAAGTACCGCTGCCGGGTGCCTCGTCGGGCACGAACTTCAGGCGCAGGACCACACGCCCTACATCAGTGAATTTCAGGGCATTGCTCACCAGGTTGTTGAGAATCTGCCGAATGCGCACCGCATCGCCGCGCACCGTACCGGGTACGTCGCTGTCGATGCAGGCGTAGAGCTTCAATTGCTTGGAATGCGCCAGCGCGGCATACCCGGAAACGACTTCCTCAGCCAACTCCAACGGATTGAGCTCGACATCTTCGATGGCCATCTGACCCGCTTCGATCTTCGAAACGTCGAGGATGTCGCTGATCAGTTGCAGCAGCACCGCAGAAGAGCGCTGCACGGTGTCCAGATAATCGCGCTGCTGCGGCGACAACTCCGTAAGGCCCAGGAGTTCGAGCGTACCCAGCACGCCGTACAGAGGGGTACGAATCTCGTGGCTCATGGTCGCCAGAAATACCGACTTGGCCTCGCTGGCGGCATCCGCCGAGAGCTTGGCTTCAGCCAGGATCTGCTGCGCCTGCTTGTGCGCTGTGATGTCATTGAAAGCGCAGAGCACGGCGCTTTCGCCTCGGTAAGGCGCCTGGGTGAAGCTCGCGTGCAGGATGCGCCCGGAAAGATCCAGCACTGATTCCCCACCGAGACACTTGTCCCCTTCATCCAAGGACCAGTCACGACTGAGTTGGCTGATGGCTTCAGCGCTGCCCAGCCAGGCATCGGCCAAGTGGTTTTGCATGACCACCTCGCGCGTTTCGGGACGCAACACGCATAGCGCCACGGGAGCAGTCTGAATAACGGCGCGACTGAACTCGTCACTTTCCACTATTTTCTGGTGCGCCAGACGGGCCGGCGCCACTACTCGCATGGCATACCAGCGAATCGCGACCCAACCACCGGCCAAACTCCCGAGAATCAGCCCGACAACGCCTAGCAGCTGCCATTTGACGTAGCGAAAGAAGCTCTGATAGCTCAGGAGATATAAACCACTCCAACCATCGTAGCCATCGCCGCCAACCTTGAACACGATACCGTTACCGAACAGGTTGAGACCGTCATGATAGCCGCCAACCTCGTCAATGGCATTGGTCAGCACCGTGCCATCGGGTGCGATCAGTTCAAGCTGATCGTACAGAGGGCGGTCGAGAATTCGTTCGAAATCGTTTATCAGTTGGATGTCGAGCAGCGTAACCGCGACCGGCTTGATGTTCGGCTTCCCCTGCCTCAGGAGCCCAGCTGGCAGATCTGTGCTGATGTAGCCCATCAATTCATGCCCAGACTGATCGGCATTGTGATCGAACGAAACCCATTGCACAGGCCGGTCTAGCTGCTGCTCAGGTGAAGTGGTGAGCAAGGCTCTGATGCGCGCCATGAAAGGCCAGTAGGTCTGAGGGGTGAGGCTCGTACCATCGGCCAACGTACCCAGCGAGGGCACCGCGATGCTCGTCGTCCCCTCCACATCGAGCAGAAAAATCTGCGGGGATGGATAGGCCGACATGCTCCAGAAGCTGCTGTAGAAATTGGCGAGTTTGACCCCGAAGGAGAAAGTTTCCTGAGTAGCCGCAGACATGGGTATGGCTGGCCGGACCAGGGTGAACGGCATGGCGAAGGAGAATTCACGCCCTTCGTAAACCTCCCTCTCAGGACCACGGTCGATCAGTTTCGATTGCACCGTAATCACTTCACGACTGGGCGCCTGTGCGCTGTCGTTACTCTGCTGAGCGATGCGCAGGAGAAAGGCCTCATGCTCACGAATGTCGCCCACCAGCCTTCCGAAGTGAAAGTAGAACTTGTCGCGCTCCTGTTCCACGACACGACTCAACGCCCAGTAAGAGACCCCCACCAGCAGTAAAGTCAGCGCCACCACGCCCAAAAGCATGGCATTCAGACGCAACGAGCTATTGGCCAGTTTACGAATCAAGCCGTTGTCATGAGACTGCATAGGGGTACCGGACTGGGATGAGCAAATGACAGCGTCGGGCTATCAGTACCCTTACTCTAGAAGCAGTTGAGGATTAAAGCGATAGACGGCGACACGACTCCCGCCATGGTTGGCAAGGGGCTTGCTGATTACAGACAGAGCTGTGACCAGACGCTCAAAGCATGCGGGAAAACGCGGCCGGAGCCACTGCCTCCGAGATCAGATAGCCCTGCGCGAGATCGCAGTTCAGGCGGCGTAGAAAATCCAGCTCATCGGCATGTTCGACGCCTTCAGCGACAACCTCAAGCCCGAGTTGGTGCCCCAGCTTGATCATGCTTTCCAGTGCGGCCGCCAGGCGTTCATCATCCATACAGCCACCCACCAGGGTGCGATCAATCTTCAATTCGGTGAAGGGTGTGGAAACAAGATTGTAAAGCGAGCTATACCCCTGGCCGAAGTCGTCCTGCGCCAGACCGAAGCCCATCATTCGTAACCGGCATGTTGCCGCGTAGTAGTCTGCGGCTTGCGCAGTGGTGCTCTCCAGCAACTCGAACACGGTATTGGCGGGAGTTCCGCCGTGCCTGGCAACGAATCCAACCATTTCGTCAGGCAGATTGCGGTTTTCCAGCAGGTGAGTTGGCAGGTTGACTGCGACTTTCACACGAGACCCCTGTTGTGCCCACTCACGCTGCGCCTCTATGGCTTGACGGAGAATCTCCCAGAACAATGCTTCGTCCATGTTGGCTGCGCTTATCGCGTCCATGAAGCTGGACGGACGCAGGACCCCGTGTTGCGGGTGGAGCCAGCGAACCAGAGCTTCGGCCGCGACGATACGACCATCAGCGAGCGAGTACTTGGGTTGGAACCAAGCCTTGAATTCGCCTGCCGCAAGTGCCTTCTCCAACGAAGACACGCTGGTCAGCGGCGACGAGCGCTTGGTCGAACCCGGAGCGTCGCTACGCTGGCGATGCAGTATCAGCTTGTCCAGAAGACGCCTGACGCCATGAGCCTTCACCGGCTTGGTGATTTGCTCCAGCACCGTTATCCCGTGCGCACGAGCGGCCAGGCATGCACTGTCCATGAGTTGGGGGGAGACGGAACTCATGATCACCAGTGGTGGCGGCTCTACGTGATTGGCCAGTTGCTGGATGAACTGTACGCCATCGAGGCCGGGCATCATCAGATCGCTGACCACCAGATCGAAGGATCCCAGCTCCAGCTGTCGTAATGCATCGTTGCCATCTTCGGCCACGTGCAGCTCGACGGTGCCTTCTTCGCGAAACAGTTCAAGCAGGTACTCACGCTGAAACGGCTGATCTTCGACGACTAGGATTTGGTGTAGGCGCATGTAGTGGACTCATTTGGTAAACGGCTAAGGCTGTAGCGCAGCGTCTGCAGTTCCAGAGGTTTGAGTAGAAACATGTCCATACCCGCCTCCAGGCAGCGCTCGCTTTCATTGTTCATGGCGTTGGCCGACGCCCCGATGATCGGAGTGTTACAGCCCATCTGACGCAAAGTGGAGGCCAACTCGTATCCACTCATGTTGGGCATGTTGACGTCAGTGAGCACAACATCGAAAACGCCTTCCTGCCAGCGATGGAGGGCCCGCTTTCCATCGCTGACCATATCAACGTCGCAACCCAGGCTGACGAGTTGATCGCGCAGGATCAACTGATTGATCGGGTTGTCCTCGACGACCAGCACGCGCAACCCCAGCGCCTCCTCCCGGGACTCATCAATGACACTGCTGGAGGAGATACCCTGCAGGCCTTGAGCCCTGCCGATGGCCTCGTGGATACAGAGCAGGTTGAAGCGCCCCACGTGCCATTCATTATTTTCCTGGCGAGGATGGTCACCGCCAAGATCAGATACCACAACCCGTAAACCCTTCCAGCTCGGGAAGGGTTTGCGCTCGGCGGAACTGAAGCGCAACTCCATCAGAATCGCCCTCGCGTCCTCATCGAACGTTTGATCGGGAGAAATGATCTGCGCCCTCGCGCCCCAGCGATTTATCCAGCCACATATCGACTCGGACAGTTCGCGAACCGGAGTGTGAACCAAGACCTGAGTGGCACGCAGCTTGCGCTCGACAGGCTGCTGCGTGACCGGCTGCATCGGCAGTTCGAGGAGGAAGCTGCTACCCAGACCGGTGTCGCTCACCACCCGCAGCTCTCCCTGCATCAGATCGCACAGACGCTTGCAGATCGACAGCCCGAGCCCCGTCCCTCCGGCCATCCGAGCCTGTCCCGCAACCTGATAGAACGGGTCAAAAAGATGCTCCTGCACCTCGCGAGAAATACCGATACCCGTATCCACGACCTGCCAGTACAGGCGTCTCGGCTCGGCCTTCAGGCCTTCTTCCGCCCAGACGCGCATGACGATGCGACCATTATCAGTGAACTTGACCGCGTTGCTGAGCAGGTTGTTGAGAATCTGCCGGATACGAACTGCATCGCCGATCATGCGCTCGGGTAATTTGGCATCGCAGCAGGCGTAAAGCTGTACGCCCTTCGCCCGCGCTGCTGCTGCGTACGCCTGCACCGAGTTGAGTGCCAGCTCCGTAGGGGAAAATTCGGTCAGCTCGAGGCCCAGTTGTCCGGCCTCGATCTTGGACACGTCGAGTACATCGCTGATCAACTGCAGCAACGTCGACGACGAGCGTCCGATGGCCCGCAGATAACCCGCTTGCTGGTGATCCAGTGCGGTTCGGCCGAGCAGCTCGAGCGTACCGAGAACCCCGTACAAGGGGGTACGAATTTCATGGCTCATGGTCGCCAGAAACAGCGTCTTGGCCTCATTGGCCGCATCGGAAAGACGCTTGGCCTCTGCCAGTGCCTCCTCGGTGTGCTTGCGGGCGCTGATATCACTGAAGGCGCAGCACAGCACCTCCTCATCCTTGTAGCGCGCCGCCGTGTAGCAGAGATAGAGGTGCATACCGCTGGCCGTCTTGATCTCGGTAAAACCGCCATCATCGCCATTCTCGAACGTACGCTCGAGCCACTCCAGACTCCACAGCTTGCGCGCTTCGCCTCCCCCCAGCCAAGTGTTCGCCAGACGGTTCTCCATCACCACGCTGGCATCGCGCCGACGCAGGACGCAGACCGCCATCGGCAGCGTCTGGATCATCACGCGCAAGAAGCTTTCGTTCTCGACCAACGCCACCAGGCGCTGCTGCGCCGGCTCGATCACACGTTGATTGATACGCCAGTACAACCACCAGACAAACAAGCCACCGATGATCAGCAGCAGCGCGCAGATGAACAGTTGCGGCAGAAGCGGCAGCAGAAGCTGGGGCAAATCCACGTAATAGATCAGCGACCAGTTGGAGCTACCCAGGTGCTTGAGCAGGGCCACATGACTGGGAAACCAGCCTGCTCCGACGAAAGCGAAGTTGTCATGATCCCAGACCTGACGCAAAGCCGCGACCAGGCCGGCAGATACGGAACTCCCGAGAACGATTCGGTGTTGCTGGTCAAGCAACAGATAATGCCCCGCCGAGGTCGAGTTGAACGCAGCGCTGATGTCTGCCGCGAAGATCTCGGCGCCCAGCCAACCTTTTTTTCCTTCGAGCTCCACGCGTGAGAAAAGATACTGCCGTGACTGCAAGTCCGCCGGATCGCTCAACCATCGGACATGCAGCTCCTCCCTCTCGGTTCCGGCCTGAGCGAGAAGCGCCATGACACCCGGCGGCACGGCCGCAGCCTTGGCCGACGGGCCGACCAACCGCCAGGCTTTAAGGTGCTCACCGGCATAGGCTACGTAGATCAAGTTCATACGCCGATCCTCGAGCTCCTGCAGGTCTTCGGCAGCCAGGGTCAGACGCATGGGAGACGATGAATCACCCAGAACGAAATGCGCCTGCCTGTCGTGAAGCCCTCGCGGTATTGGATCAGCGCGCACTGTATAGGCACTGTGCGTGACGTCACGACTGATATGCTCAAGCAACAGTTCACGGGAATTGATATAGGCCTGTGCTTCATACATGGCCGCATTCATCTGCCTGCGCAGCTGCGAGATCTCATGATTAAAGACGGCCGTAAAGAACATGCCGCAAGCAAAGACAAGGCACACGATTACCGAACAGGCCAATAGACGCAGCAGCTTGCGCGCGGCGTTCGGCGTCGAGAGAGAGTCTTCATGGAGCATGGTCAATTGCCTATAGGTGATTTCAATAGGCTGAGGCAATTGTCTACATCACACTATGAGAAAACTCTGAAAAACAGTCAGCTCTGCGGTACCGCAACACACGTTTACAAGCAGGCCAAGGTTGAGCGGCCAGATATCCCTGACCGGTTGAACCGCGAGCTCAGCACCGAACGACCCAACCAGGTGTGGTGCGGCGACATCACTTAGATCCGGGCACAAGGCCGCTGACATTATTTGGCGGCGGTGCTGGAGCTGCATACAAGGTGAGCAGTCAGCTGGGTGCTTTCCGCCAAGCCGGATGCAGAGCCAGTGAGCAAGGCACTCGACATGGCGTATGAACAGCGAGGCAGGCCGCTGTCCGTATTCCCATTGCAACTGCCAGCGATTGCCCACATGCGGATTGATGACTGGAACAGACTTATGACAGCGCAATCCGCTTGGGCAGGAAGATCAGGGCAAGCGACCTCCGCCCTGGATCAATCTAGGCCAGCAAAAGACAAAGGATCATATTTGAGCCACTAAAGGATTTATCTGGTGCTCATCGCTACAGCACTTGGTGCCACACGCCAACTCGCTGAACTGTTCAAGCATGAACGACCTGTCTCGCTTGAAGAAATCAAACAAACAGGACGTACCCGGGGACGCCAATGAAATCCATCAACACCGTAGAGGTATTGCTCGCCGGCACACCGGTCGGGAGCTGGTGGCCAGTCGACAGGGTATCTACTTTGCCTATCACCCACAGTGGGTAGCGCAAGGCTTCAATCTGTCGCCCCCTGGACATGGACTTCACAACCCAACCCCAGAAAGCTGCTGATCCAGTCCTTTTCGCAGGCCTGCCAGGCGCGCTTGTCGACTCCCTCTCGGACGGATGGGGCATGCTGCTAATGGATCGTTATTTCCTCGCTCGATCGGCTGGCTTACATGGCAGACAGGGGTATGGGTGCACTGGAATATCGCCCGGTACTTGAGCACGCCACCGGTGAAGATGATATTGACCTGGCCCAGCTCTATCAGGAGTCCCGGAGGTATACGTCGGATCTACCTGGCGACGTTATCGCTACGGTAACTGAACCGGTCTACGACAGCGCCACAGGTGAACACGTGTTGATCCCCCAAGGCGCCCGCCTGCTGGGCCGCTACAACAACCAGGTGAACTACGGACAAAACCGCGTGCAGGTGGTGTGGCAGCGGGTGATCTTGCCAGATACCTCATCTTTCCAGCTCGACAACCTGGTCCGTACCGACGCTGCGGGGTACGCCGGTCTCGAGGATGGCATCGACTGGCACTGGGATCGGATCGGCGCCGGCGCCGGCGCCGGCGCGGCCATGACAAGTCTTCTGGGTATCGGTGCCGAGTTGGCGGCACCGGCCAACCGCACCGACGGCGACCGCGTCATCATCGCCCTGGCCTGCCGTTACGCGTGATCGTCAACCGCGATCTGGTGCTGCGCCCCTATCAGCCTTTCTCCATCCACCAGAGGAGCCAGCCATGAGCATGACCAAGCTACGCCTCGGCCCGTCGCCGAAAACCGAAAACCTTAAGCTGACCTTCACCTGGCCCGCCATCCTGAAGGCCGACCTCGAGCGATACGCGGCGCTGCACTCGCAAACCTATGGTGAAAAAGTCGACGCCCTGACGCTCATCCCGCACATGCTGGAGGCATTCATGGCGAGGGATCGGGTGTTCCGGAGGGCCAACACGGAATCCAGCTCTTGAGATTGGACGCCTTGTCACAAGCCAGCCATCGCGATCAAACATGAAAATCGCCATTGATCAGCCCCGCAAATCGGCACTAAAGTGCCCTTAAAATCTACGTTCGGAGTAATTTACGGCATTTTATTGCCTTTACCTGTGACAACCAGTAGCTTTAAAGGCATTAAAGTGCCGGAGCCAACATGCACTCTCTCACCCTGCAACTGTACAGCGGCCATGCCTGGCATGACGCCATGCACCTCAACTTCGAGCAGCCCGAGGCAGGCCTGACAGGGGTGTGTTCTTTTGGCTATGAACAAACATATTTGCTTGAGACGCTGGAGCACATCGGCAGCCGCCTTGAGCATGCAGTTAGCGCCACAGTGCCATTGGGTTGGGACTCCTATCGGGGTACCGCTGCTCCCGCGTTCCTGCACGACATAGTACCCGCAGGCGCCGCACGCCGTTTCCTACTCCAGCGTTTGGGCGAACAGAAACCCGAGAATCTGGAACTGGACCTATTTCTGTTGAGCCGGTGCGCTCCGGCGCCAGTGGGCAACCTGCGTATCAAGGAGGCGGCACTAGCACTTCAAGGAAGTCCGCTGCTGGGTTTCTCTCGCGAAGATGTAATCAACCGCGACTCGCGCTTCCTGGAATACGCCTACGAGCAAGGTGCGGCTATCGGCGGAGCCACTGGTGCGGGTGGCGAAGCGCCCAAACTGTTGCTGACTGAAGACCGAGAAGGTGCCTTGCACCCAGATGCGGCTCTGCCGGATGCCTATGCGACCTGCCACTGGTTTGTGAAATTTGCGCGAAATCAGGCTAGACAGACCGACCAAGACATCCTGCGTAGCGAGTTCTGCTTCTACAGAGCCATTCAGCAGCTTGGCCTGGATACTGTACCTGCCGAAGGCCTGGCTCTGGAGGAAGGCCGTAAACCTAGCCTGTGGATGCGACGTTTTGACCGCCATCTTAGTGACGCCGGTGTGGAGCGCAGCGCCATGGAGTCCCTTTACTCACTGGCAGGAGTGACAGTGCCGGGCAGTTACCTGCTGCATACCGACGCTCTGAAGCACCTGGCCAGGCTGTGGCAGCAGACGGGACAAGGCGCGCAAGTTGGCGACATGATCTATGAGTATCTACAGCGCGACTTGCTCAACCAGATCCTTGGCAATTCGGACAACCATGGCCGCAATACGTCAATTTTGCGAAACAGCACGGGCCTGAAACTTGCCCCCGTCTACGACCTTGCCCCCATGGTGATGGATGATGAGGGCATCACTCGCACCACAAAATGGCCTCAACCTATAGAGGTCGCCGGCGAGGTCAACTGGCGCCAAGCCTGCGCAGCACTAGGGCAATTGACCGACGCAGATGTTCTATATGAAAGGCTCAGAGGCGCAGCGCACAGCTTCCTCGCCCTTCCCGACCTACTGAGCGATCAGGGGCTACCAAATTCCACCATGAATCATCCGCGTATTGCGCTGCGAAACCTCCAGCAGCGACTCAGCAGATGGGGGCTTGTCTAAGTGGACATCATCGAGCGCAACCGTATTCTGAACGAAATACAGACCCAACTGGCGTCGGGCGAGTTGAGCATCGGCCAGGCTGTGCGCAAGTTGCGGAAAGAAATCACCGGGTTGCAGCAGGCCCGTTTCGCGCAGATGTGCAAACTATCCCTGCGTGCCCTTCGTCAGCTGGAGCATGACGAGTCAAATCCAACCGTGCAGACCCTGAACAGCGTGTTCAATCCATTTGGGATGCAAGTCGGAATTGTACCGAAGACACGCAATCAATAGAGGCAGCCCACACTGTCCTAAAGGGTGATCGGAGCGCCCCGGATGCACGAGGATCTGCTCGACGAGGGCGAAACCGTCAGCCTGAACCGCGTTGCTCGCCTGATGGCAACTGAGCGAATTCAAGGCTGGCCACGCCGGAAGAGGCGTGGCTTTGGAAGAGTCGCCAGCGGGCGTCCAGCAGGCGTGAAAAACCTGCTGGAGCGCGATTTCAGCGCGCAGGAACCGGAGCGCAAGTGGGGCACGGACATCACGGAAATAGCCACACTGGAAGGCAAACTCTTCCTATGCGTGGTACTCGAACTGTACAGCAAGCTGGTGGTCGGTTGGTCGATGCATCACCGTCAGGATCGGCAGATGGTGATCCGAAGCAGCGCCGCTTACTACTGACCGATACCGTCATACAACTAAAACATTTAAAGCTCTTCATCGTCTTATGCAGCAGGCTACTGGAGATATGCCAAATGGCTTATCTCCAAACCTCCGCAGCCAGTGGCAGCTCATTTAGCTCAGCACGCGCCTCGCGCCAGGTTGGGTAATGCTCGGTGAGGATGGAGATGAAACGCTCGCTATGGGTAGGCTCCAGCAGATGCACCATCTCGTGAACGATCACGTATTCAAGAAGATCTTTCGGCTTCTTGATCAGCTCAGTGTTCAAGCGAATATTGCCGGCGCGATGGTTACAGCTCCCCCACTTGGTCTTCATGCGTTGCAGGTAATACCCCGTCACCTTGACCTTCAGCTTGCGCTCCCACTTGCTGATCAGCGTAGGCACCACGGCATGCAACTGTTGCTTGTGCCATGCATGCATCACCTCTGCGCGTTTAAGCGTGTCGCTACCGGGGCGCACCGTTAAGGTGATGCGTTTGTGGTCGAGCTTCACCGCTGGCTTGGCATCTTGGTACTTCACCACCATCAGGTAGCGTCGCCCCCAGATGTAGTGGCTTTCTCTCTCCACGAACTGGCGCGGCTCCTCGCGAGCCTGTGCGTCCAATTTACTTTGCTGATCACGAATCCAGCCGAGTTTTGAAATTGCGTAAGCCCGTGCCACCTCAAGCCGCGTACTGGTTGGGGCAACTAGCGTGACCCGGCCCTGCGGCGGGTGCACCGTCAGGTGAACATTCTTGATGTCCTTGCGTGTCACCGAAATGGAAATATCGCCCAGCTCAATTATCTCGTGCATCAATAGCCCGGTTGGTTCTTGATGATTTCAAAAATGGCCAAGGTTGCCTCACGGTCGCGCCCCATCAGCGGGAACAGCGCATTCAACACCTGCGCCTCACGCGCAGGGTCTCCACGCCAGGCGGCCGGGGCTGAGCCGCGCATGGCAGTATCAATAGCCAAAGCCAACTGCACCTTTTCTGCCTCATCGTGCGGGCACTGAAAAGTCGTCGCGGCAATGCTATCGAGGTTGTTGAACAGCACAGTCGCCTCGCGACGACCGTTAAGGCCCGCAGGAGAACCACCCGAGCCCTTCTGTGCTATCTGCCGCACCAACGCTTCGGCCTTACGCAGAAACTCCTCGTAAGCAGCCGCATCATCACGGCTCTGCTTGATCAGATCCTCCAGCAAACGCGACATACCCTCGTAGAACCTTGGGTCGGTCAATTGTTCACGGATGATGGTCTTACGCACGTTATTGATGATGCCTTCGGCAATCGCATCCTTGGAGAGCTTGCCCTTGGCATTGAGCTTCCTGGCGATGGCATCGTGAACGCCCGTCTGAACGATCAACTCAACCAACGAGAAGTTATCGACGGTGCTTAAAGCATCCGCGGGGTCCGCCTGGATATAGGTGTTGAGCAGGTGCCGCATATCCGCCTCGAACGGCTTGATATCCAGCTCCTCACCCGCATGCCTTTTGATTGCCTCACGCACGTCGGCATAAAACTGCACTTCAGCCTGCAGCCTACCCGCTTCAGCCTCCGAGTACCCAGCCTCGGTCAGATGCTGCGCAACGTCGGCAAACGCCCGCACGAATGAGGCCACGGCCTTGTAGAAGGCGATCCGCAGCGGTTCGCTCTCATCAAGGCCATTGGCATCGGCAGCCATGCCGCAGAAGTAATAGATGAACTGCTCGACCTCACGCGGTGGCGCCACCGGGGCACACAGATAACTCAATGCTTCACGGGCTGCATCCAGTTGCTTCTTGCCCTCAACCAGCCAGTTCTTCAACTCGACGTTATTGCTGCCACCGTTGCCCGTATCGATATCCAGCTCGTCGGAGGTGTAGACCGAGATGGCATCCTGCACATCGCCAAACAACTCCTTGAAGTCGACGATATAGCCAAAGTCCTTGTCATCACCGTCGAGTCGATTGGTGCGGCAAATCGCCTGGAACAGGTTGTGGTCACGCAGCTCGTTATCCAGGTAGATATACGAGCAACTGGGCGCGTCGAAACCGGTTAGCAGCTTACTGACAACAATCAGCAGCTTGAGATTGGCAGGCTCTTCGATAAAGCGCCGCTTGGTCTCTTCCTCGTAAGCCGTCGTGCTCTGGCCTTGCTTGAGCACGTACTGCGTGTAGGTATCGAACTTGTAGCGCTCATCACTCTGCGCTGGTTCACGGGAGATGGCGTTATGGTTCGGCTCATACGACGTGACTATGCCGCAATAAGGGCCGAACAAGGTGGTTTGAAACAAGCGAAAGTAATGACAGGCATCGTAGATGCTCGCCGCCACCAGAATGGCCGTCCCCCGGTCATTGTTCAGCCGAGGTTTCAAACTGAAGTCTTCGATGATGCTGGCGATGATGCGCTGCTTGCGCTCACCAGCACTCATCAATGCCTCCATCGTGGCCCAACGCTTACGCAGGATCGACTTCTGGTAATTGTTCAGCCCCTTGGTTCGCTGCTCGAACCAGGCATCGATGGCCTTGCGCGAGGTCAAACGCTGCGGCACATCACGCGCCTCATACTTCAGATCCAGCACCACCTTGTCCGCGACCGCCTCGTGGAATTTATAGGTGTGGATATAGGTGCCGAACACATCGCGCGTGGTCTGTTTGTCCTTGCGCAGAAGCGGCGTGCCGGTAAAGCCAATGAACAACGCCCCAGCCAACCACTGCTTCATCTGCCTGTTCATATCGCCACCCTGAGTCCGGTGGCACTCGTCTACAAACACATAAAACCGCCCATGCATGGCAGGCGGCGGCACACTCAAATCCGGCTCGAACTTGTGCAACAACGCGCACAGCAAACGCGGCGTAGTGGCAGACAGCTTCTGCACAAAATCAGCGCGAGAGGTGATACGCGGCGAAGGTGAATCAGGGCCGATAATCCCGGCATTGCGCATCACCCCGGATATTTGCTTGTCCAGCTCATCGCGATCTGTAATCACCAGAATGCGCGCGTCCGGGTCATGCTCCAGCAGCCACTTGGCGATCAACACCATCAGGATGCTCTTGCCGCTGCCCTGGGTGTGCCAAATCACCCCACCTTCTTTACGCCTTACCCGCTCCTGCGCGGCCTTCACGGCGGCATATTGATGGGCACGCGGCACCTTTTTGATACCCGCATCGAAGATGATGAAATTGCGGATCAAATCCAGCAGGCGCGACTTCTCGCACATCTGCGCCAACGGGTTATCCAGCAAATAACCCGATTGCCCCAGTTCTGCCCCAGGCAAAAGGTGATAGCTCGCTGGGATCTCCCGCTGCTTATTCAACTCAACCGGCTCGGCTTTTACCCCGTCCGCCTTCCACTCCACAAAGAACTCGGCGCGCGTGGTGGCAGTGCCATAGCGCAAGCCCTGGGAATCGCTGCCGGCAAACACCATCTGCACCGTACTGAAGAACCCCAGGTTGAAGATTGCCTCCTGGTTGCTGATCAGTTGATGGATGCCATCGGCCACATCCACCGAACTGCGCTTCAGTTCAAGCACACCGATGGCGATGCCATTGAGGTAAATCACCAGATCCGGGCGGCGCTCATGGCCGCCGCGCAAGGTCACTTCTTCGGCGATGGCGAAGTGGTTAGCGTCAGGATTTTCCCAATCGACCAGATGCACCGTCTCGTGGGCCTGGCCAACCGCCACCTGCACCGGCACGCCGTAACGCAGCAACTGATAGGTGCGCAGGTTGGCCTGATACAGCGTGATGCCCGTGGCATCCGCCGCAGCCATCAGCTTTTGCAGCGCCGCCGATATCTGCACATCGCTGTAACCGCGCTGCTTCAGGTTGGCCTGCAACAGCTCAGCTTCAATATTGCGGTTGTGCCCGCGCTTGCTCCACTCGCCCAGGTAGTCGTAACCGAGGCAGTCAGGCCGCGCTTTGTCGGTAAACAGCGCCACCACTCGGTTCTGGGTATGGCGTTCGGAGCGAGGTTGTTGAGTCATCTGGGGCATCCTGCGGTCTTCACTCGGTCTCGTGTTGGCTGGCGAGGCTATTGAGCAATACGTCGATCATTTGCTGGTGATGCTCACGTATCGCCGGAACATCCCAAGTCTCGGGCTGCATCATCAAGTGCTGCTTCACGCTGTCGAGGGTGTTCTTCAGGTAGAACGCCTTTTTTTGCTCGGGCGTGAAATTGCTCAAGCGTGAGTTCTTCTCGTGGCTGATCAGGCAAAGATTACCGAACGAGTGAAGGTCATCCTCGGCCAGTGGATCAATACCTTGCAGCGGCTTCTGCGGATAGTAATGCTCCACCGAACTGCGGAAGGTAAATTCGTAAGACTTCACCAGCTCACTCTTGCCGTGCTCAAGCCACAGCAGGTAATCCAGGAAGTTGAACACCAGGTTGTTTTCGATACTTCCGAAGCGCAGGCGCGGCATCAGCGTCTCGGCGGTAACGTCTTCGCGGCAGGTCTGGCAGACGCCCTTGTTCCCGTAAATCATCGCAAAGTATTCCAAGCCCGCCTCGGCAGCCAGAAAGCGGTCAAACACAAAGGCCTTGGCGACTGACTCCATCTGCTGCAGATAGGCCTGAGCCTCGATCTGCTCGGCGTGAAACAGGTAATGCAGTGCGGCATTGAGCCAATGTTTGTATACCAGCGTGGGCGTGGACACATGCAACGCCGACAGCAGCATCAAGATACGCCGATTGATGCCCTCGCTGCCCTCCTCCTCGCCGAAGGTATTCACATAACTGCCACGCCCCGCGCCACCCGCTGTGCCGCCCTCGTTCCACTTGAAACGTTTAAGGCTCCAACCATCCTCGCCCTGGATGAACTCGCGCTTGATCACGTACTGGTCATACAGGTATTTGCAACGCAGCAGATTGAAGGTTAAGCGCTTAACGGCCGCAGCCGGATCTGGCTGCTTCAGAACATGGATTTCAAAGAGATCGAGCAGGCGTTTGTCATCAAGCGCAATTCTTTCCCGAGCCTCAACCTGCAATACATGCAGCAAAAAGTTGGGGAAGTTGATCACCGTATTGAAGCGCTCGGGCGCTTCTTCACCGTTACCTTCTTTTTCCGCAGTGACTGGCGACCTGCTGATGATGTCCGTGAGGGACAACTCAGCCCCCACCTTGAAGCCCACCTCGCGCGTACGCTGCAGCGCAGCGCTCAGCTCATCAAAGTTCGCGGGCACCAACTGGCCCCAATCCTTCTCAGCAAAAACGCTGCCGCGCTGGCTGGGCGTAAAGCCCATCTGCACGTAGCGCTCCATATTCGCGCAGGCTTCCCAGACCGTGTGCAGGCAGTTCTGGCTGTGCGGGCAGTCCTGCAACGTCTCCATCATCCGTGCCTTGAGCACCTCGTGCTTCTCTAGCTGCTCGCCACGGTTGTTCATGATTTCGAAGTAATGGTTCAGGTCCGTATCCGCCGGCACCTTCACGCGCATGATCTGCACGTAACGAAACAGGAAGTCCGCGAACTGCTGCGCTGAAACCCCGTTCTCTTTGAGCTTGTGCGGCAACACCTTATGGATCAGCCGATAGCCATTGAGGATGCCGGTATTGATCTGCTGTTCAGCCAGCCCCTCGGCAGGGTCATCCTTGAAACGCCCCTCGAAGATGGCCGCAAAGGTCGCCCGCGAATGCTCGCGGCTATCGAAGTGGATGCTCAGGTTTGCATACCAATCGAGGTCAACCGCCTTGCTGTTCTTCAGGTAGGAGGTCAACAGCGACAGCGTTGTCAGCCGCTGCTGACCATCGATGGTCTCGAACACGGGCGTTTTGCCGTCCGCGCGCTCATACACCACCAGGCTGCCGATGTAGTAATTGCGCGCAAGCTTATCTGGCTTAGGCAGGTAGTCGATTACGTCCTGAATCAATTGGGTGATCTCACCCTCTTCCCAGGCGTAATTGCGCTGATACATCGGGATAACGTAATCATCACAGCCGCCGAGTAGCTGCCGGATGGAAAGCTGGGTGATGGCCTCACTCACGGTATTTCATCTCCCTGAATAGCGCCTCGATTGCCTCGGTCTTGGTCGAATTGCTGCTGGTGAGTGATTTCAGCGGTTGATTGATAACGTCCGCCGGGCGAGTGGCGTCCTTGATCACCCGGAACAGATTATTCGCCAGCACGTAGTTATCCATGCTCGCGAGCTGCACCACCTGCATCTGCAAACGCAGGCTGTAGGCCCAGATAAAGATTTTCTCGATGGCCCGCGACAGCTCCGCGTGGCCGAACTTGTCGATGTAGTAGATCAACAAGCAATCGAACATCGCCCGCACGTAGCGATCACCCGTGCGGGTTTTCGCCGGGTAGTTATCGAGCACCGCCATGATCCTTGGTGCGAAACCATCGAGCGCTGCATCTCCGCCCCGCTCATGTTCATTCCAGGGCTTGGCGCTGATGCGCGCCACCTCGTTCTGGTAGTGGCTGATCAGCTCGAAGAAGCGCCGACCGTTGATGATGATTTGATCCAGATGGAAGGGAAAAGCCATCTCCCGCGTATCGATCTTGCGCTCGTACTGGCCGTTGTAGTGATCGACAAAATGGTGGGCGATGCGCAACTGCTCCACATAGGGGTAGCTGGCGACCGTATCGAGATTCACGCCCTTGAACAGGTCGCTGTCGTCCTTGCTGAAGTAACGCGCCGACGCCCCTTTCGACCAACTGCGGATGCGGTACAGGTACTGCGCAAACAGCGTGGCCAGCTCCTGGGTCTTGGTGTTTTCCCAGCGCGCCACCGTGGCGACCTTCAAATGCTCGTCACGCGGGCTGAACTCGCGCAGGTGGTAAGCCTTGAGCAGATCATGCGGCTCCAGATCGCGGCCCCGTGCGTTCTGCGAGTCGAAGAACTGGAAGGCCTCCGACACATCCGCCAGCTCCACCGCCACCACCTGGCACTTGTGCAGAAAGAAGTCGATATGCGCCTCGGTAAAGTCCGCACGACTGACGATGCGCGCCACCTCAAGGTAATTGCTGTGGATGTTCTTCTGCGAAATCTCGCTGGTAAAACGGGGGTCGACCATTAACGACTCAAGCGCGAACAAGCGCTCTTGCAGGTCGTCACTCTCCAGCGCTTGCGCCTTGCAGCGCTGAATCAGCGCACGGGCCGCCAGCAACAGGCTGATGGTGCGCTGCTGGCCGTCGACGATGTTCTTCTTCTCGCCCTCGCGGTGAAACACAATGGTGCCCAGGCGGTAAGCGGACTTGTCCTTATGGATGGCAATATCGGCGAACAGTTGGTTGATATGCTTGCCCGTCCACTTGTACGGGCGCTGGTATTGGGGGATCACCAGCGTCTGATCAGCGAGCAGCTCATATACGCTGATGATGGTGCTGGGAAGTTTGGTCGTCTGCGGTCGTTGATTGGCGTCCATGCTCAGGTCGGTCATACCAGGCGCGTCCTTCCGGTGAGCAACTCTTGCATCATGCCTTGCTTAAGGGCGCGGGTTTTGGCCAGGAGCTGTTCCAGCGCGACGAGTTCTGCGTCCATATCGGAAAGCACGGTGGCGATGGCGATTTGTTCGCAGGCAGAAGGAAGCTTCAGACGAAGCGCCTTCATATCTTTGTTAGTAATCTGGTTAATTGTTGCACCGATATTGTCGCGAATCTGCCGCTGAATGCTTTCAGATTGAAAGGCATGTGAAATGAATCGCCAGTGCGTTGTGCGATACACCGTCATGAAAGCTCCAAAGGTTGTCCCCGCAGCGCATTCGTCGATCACGGCGCTCTTACCTATGAGCGTTCGACTGCCATTTCGCACGCAAACAAGAATGTCACCTGGCCTAGTCATAAGGCGATCATTAACTTCAAGATCGACATAAACGTTGCTCTCGTATGCCAGTCGTCCTCCTTGAATATTCGATGAGCGCAGAACAAGAAGTCCATATTCGACAACATTATCTGGACGGTAAGTTAAGCCGATGACGCACTCGCCAATCGCCCCCAAAGTGGTTTCTTCCCACTCCCCGCTAAATCCAGGGAGGCGAGTCTGGCCGGTGAGGAGTTGCTGCATGGCGGCTTGTTTGAGGTCGCGCTTCTTGGCGATAAGCCGCTCCAGCGCACCCAGCACCGCATCCATATCACTCAACGCCGTTGCGATGGTGCGCTGTTCGGGGAGGGGTGGAACGCTGAATAAAAGTGCTTTGAGCTGAGAGCCCGTAATCAGTGGCTGACCAGAACCAAAAACGAGGCTGTTCAGGCGCTTTGTCTCTAAGAGTCGCCAGAAGAAAGGCAGTGAGTAACCACGGCGCAGTCGGAGAATTATCGTATTATCGGTAACTCCATATTTCCCGGACACCAAGTTCAGTTTTCCTGCGTTCGCACCGACTCGGGCAGCGAGGATCGAATCGCCTTCGTATTCAGGTTGCTCAGTGTAACCAATAACACCAGTCGATCCGTGAACGGGATACGTTCCGTGGACCGCGCCGGAACTTGACTTTCCAGAGGCAACAGTCGTCGTCAATGAACCCAACGCGACGACCTCCCACTCCTCCGGAATAACCCCAATTTCCGTCTGCTTGTAACCCGGCCTCACTTCCATACCGCCCCCATCTTTTTCAGATGTTCGTCCACACGGCTGGCCAGGGTGGCGACTTCATCGGCGAGCTGCGGCAACGGGGTGGCATAGCGCTCACTCAGCTCACGAATACGCCCGGTCAGAGTTTGCGACACACGATCCAGCTCACCCTGCACGGCGACGGTCAGGGTGGCCAGCCACTTGTCGTCCACCACCAGGGTTTTGATTTCGGCTTCGCTCAGTTGCGGGTATTTGCCGTGGATCTTGTTGTCGAGGTCTTCCTCAGCCTTTTTCAGCTTGGCCTTGAGGGCGCTTTGCTGGTCGAGCAGCTTGGCATAGTCGGCCAGTACCTTGAGTTCGTCCTCATAGTCCGGGTCGTTATCGATCTCACGCTGGCGGGCCTTGATGGCTTTGGCGGTGACCTTCTGCTTGTCGCCATCACCTTCGACCACTTCGCTGAGCGAGCCGTCTTCGCCACTGTGCTCTTCGAGCAGCTCGCTCAGGCTTTGCTCGATGCTGGCCAGTTGCGTTTGCAGCCCTGCAATGGCATCACGTTCAGCACTGAAGTAGCGGGCAACCAGCAGCTCCACCGGAATCAGGTCGGACTTGAAGCGGCGCTTGCCTTGGCTGTAGTCGTGCTTCTCGGCCCAGACCAGCTTGCCATTCTTGTCCTTCACCTTGTGTAGCTCACGCACCGCCGCGCCCGCCTTCCAGCCGTCGGCGCTGATCAGATAGCAGTCGTCCTGCATGGCCTCGGCCCAGTAGTCCATCAGGTGCTGGTAGATGTCGTAATGGTCGAGCAAGGGCGCCTTGGCAAAGGCGCTGAGCAGGTCTTCCGAGAGTTTGAAGATCAGCTCCTTGGGGTGGCTGCTGGCGGCATCGGCCGCAAAGCCTTTGAGCAACGGCGTGCTGCTGGCCAGCCATTGCTTGAACAGTGCATCCACCTCGGCCTTGAACGCCGAGAACTGCGGGTGGCCGAAGATCACCGGTTTGACGTCGCGATTGACCAGCTCGAAATAGCCAGGATGGCCGGCGGGCTTGAACAGCGCCGCACGCAGCTCAGGCATCACCTGCCAGTAGCGGTCCAGGGCATCGATATCGCGCTCGGGGATGCCGCCGCGCAGGTGGCCAAGGATGTCCTGAATATCCTCCGGCTCGGTGCTGTCGATATAGCGCGGCAGGTTGAGGTTGAAGTCGTTCTTCGGGTCGCCGATCTCGTCGAAGCCGACCATGCGTGCGTAACGCGGCACATCGACCATGCGCGTATAGGTATCGACGATCTTGTGTACGTCCTGGTCGCGCAGGCGGTTTTTCGGGCCGTCTTTGATAAAGCCTTTGGCGGCATCGATCATGAAGATGCCTTTGCGCGCGGCGGCGTTCTCTTTATCCAGCACCAGGATGCAGGCGGGAATGCCGGTGCCATAAAACAGGTTGGCCGGCAGGCCGATGATGGCCTTGAGGTAGCCGGAGCGCACCAGCTTCTCGCGGATCACCGCCTCGGCATTGCCACGGAACAGCACGCCGTGAGGCAGGATGCAGGCGGCTTTGCCGGTATTTTTCATGGAACGGATGATGTGCAGCAAGAAGGCATAGTCGCCTTGCTTGGCCGGCGGCTCACCCCAGGCAAAGCGCTGGTAGGGATCGTTGGCGGGCGTCAAGCCAACGCTCCAGGTCTTGACCGAGAACGGCGGGTTGGCCACCACGTAGTCGTAGGTGCGTAGCTGTTCGTTATCCTTGAACTTGGGCGAGGACAGCGTGTTGCCCTGCAGGATGTTGGCCGTCGGGAAGCCGTGCAGAATCATGTTCATGCGGGCGAGACCGGCGGTGGTCACGTCCATTTCCTGGCCTTCCAGGGTGATCGGCTTGCCAGCCTGATCGGCCACCTTCAACAGCAGCGAACCGGAGCCGCAGGTCGGGTCATATACCGTGGTGGCGCTGACTGAATTGGCCGGCGTGATGCCAATGATCTTGGCGATAACGCGGCTGACCTCGGACGGGGTGTAGAACTGCCCTTTGCTCTTGCCGCTTTCGCTGGCGAAGTGGCGCATCAGGTATTCGTAGGCGTCGCCGAGGATGTCGTCGTTGTCGGCGCGGTTCTTCGAGAAATCCAGTTCGGGCTTTTCGAAAATAGCGATCAGGTTACTAAGCCGCTCCACCATGTCCTTCCCTTCGCCGAGCTTGCTCGGGTCGTTGAAGTCGGGGAAGTCACTGCGGGCCAGCCGGGCGTTGGCATCGATCAGCGGCTGGATGATCTGCGTATTGATCTTGTCGCCGATATTGGGCTTGCCCTTGAGGGCGACCATGTCCTTGAAGCTGGCACCAAAGGGGATGGTCACCGGTGGCGCGAAGTCATCCGAGTTGCCGTACTTGTCGGAGATGTACTTGATGAACAGCATGAACAGGACGTAGTCCTTGTACTGGCTGGCATCCATCCCACCGCGCAACTCGTCGCACGAAGCCCAGAGGGAGGAGTAAAGGTCGGATTTCTTGATAGCCACGAACAATCCTTGCTGGTCTAGAAAACGAATGCACAGGCACACCCTTTAAAGGCCTCGGCGCTTAGCCTCTGCTTGGGGTTGTGCCGCGTAACGCATTTGAATGAATGATCTTTTTTTGCCTGCGATCAGCCTGCAAACATTATCCACTTCGGCTGAGCCGAGCCAGCTTGGCGCAACCTTCCGATACGCAGCAGTTCGACAGGACAACCCAGGAGAGGCACCTTCACTTAAGCGAGCCAACAACGGCTGCGAAAAAGTGAGCCAGTTACCGTGTTAAGCACAAACGGGCACCAAACGGGCACCAGAAATAGGTTAGTGACATTAACTCAAAAACTCGCAGGCATAAAAAAATCCAGTCACTGCTAAGTGACTGGATTTTCTAGGGTTTTTTGGTCGGGACGGAGTGATTCGAACACTCGACCCCTTGCACCCCATGCAAGTGCGCTACCGGGCTGCGCTACGCCCCGACGATGCTTCCAGATGACCGAAAGCGGGAGGAACTATACATTAAGCTTTTGAAATAAGGCAACTTTTTCTTGGCCTTACTTCTTCAGCACGTGCAAAACATCCTCGAGCTCGGCGATCATCTGCTTGATCAGTTGACGATACTGGGTGGTGTCGTCTTTGGCTTCGTCACCAGAAAGGCGCTGGCGTGCGCCACCGATGGTGAAGCCTTGATCGTATAGCAGCGCACGAATCTGCCGAATCATCAGCACATCCTGACGCTGGTAATAGCGACGGTTACCCCGCCGCTTTACCGGATTCAACTGCGGGAATTCCTGTTCCCAGTAACGTAGAACGTGGGGCTTGACCGCGCAGAGTTCACTGACCTCACCAATGGTGAAGTAGCGTTTGCCGGGAATTGCCGGTAGTTCGTCGTTATGACTTGGTTCCAGCATAGGCCTCGACCCTGGCTTTCAATTTTTGCCCTGGACGAAAAGTGACCACACGGCGAGCCGTGATTGGAATCTCTTCCCCTGTTTTCGGGTTACGGCCGGGTCGCTGGCGCTTGTCGCGCAAGTCGAAGTTGCCGAACCCGGACAGCTTGACCTGTTCGTTCAGCTCAAGAGCCTGGCGGATCTCTTCAAAAAACAGCTCCACCAGTTCCTTGGCTTCCCGTTTGTTCAGGCCGAGCTCTTCATACAGACGTTCCGCCATTTCAGCTTTCGTCAGAGCCCCCATACGCTACTTCCTTAACGTGGCGTTGAACCTTTGTTCGAGGCAGGTGAGGATATTTTGCGTAGTAGTACTCACCTCATCGTCATTAAGAGTGCGCGATGGATGTTGCCAGGTCAAGCCGACGGCAAGGCTTTTTCTAAGCGGATCAATGCCTTTACCGTGATAGACGTCAAATAGCTTGAGGTCCGTCAGCCATTCTCCCGCCGTTTCACGGATTGCGCCCAGTACAGCCTCGGCCGGCTGCTCGCGGTCAACCAGCAACGCCAGGTCACGACGCACTTCTGGGAAGCGCGACAACTCGCTGAATACAGGCATGCGGCCAGCAGCCACTTCGGCCAGCACCAGCTCGAAGAGGAACACGGGCTGATCCAGGCCCAAGGTCTTGGCAAGCTCTGGATGCAAGGCACCGATGAAACCGACCAGGCGCCCTTCCCGCTCGATGCGGGCAGTCTGGCCCGGATGCAGAGCAGGATGCTCGCCAGGCACGAAGCTGAAGGCATCGGCCGCACCGGCATAACCCAGCAGCGCCTCGACATCGGCCTTCAGATCATAGAAGTCGACGTTATCGCGACTGTTGGCCCAGCCTTCGGGCAGGCGACTGCCAGAGATCACGCCAGCGAGCATGGCTTCCTGCTGCAGACCTTCCAGCTGACCGACAAAACGCAAGCCGCTCTCGAACAGGCGCACGCGCAACTGTTGGCGATTGAGGTTGTGCTGCAGCGCCTTGACCAGCCCTGGCCATAGCGAGGAACGCATGGCGGCCATATCGGCAGAGATCGGGTTGGCCAACTGCAGCGGTTCTACGCCAGGGGCGAACAGCTCGAACAGCTTGGGATCGATGAAGCTGTAGGTGATCGCTTCCTGATAACCACGGGCGACCAGCAGACGGCGCAGCGCCGGCAGTTCGGCACGCGCCTCGCCCTTGGTCTGCGGCGCCAGGCGAGCTTGCGGGTAACGCACTGGCAGACGGTTGTAGCCATACAGGCGACCCAGCTCTTCGATCAGATCCACTTCCAGGCTGATATCGAAGCGATGACTCGGCACGCTGACCAGCCACTGGCCGGCACCCTGAGCACTGACACCGAGGCCAAGCGCAGTGAGCAGACGCTCGACCTCGGCGCCATCCATGTCCATGCCCAGCATCTGGCTGATGCGCTCGGCACGCAGAGTGATAGGTGCCACGTTCGGCAGATCGCTTTCACTGCTGACTTCGATGATCGGACCGACTTCGCCGCCGACGATTTCCAGCAGCAACGCAGTCGCGCGCTCCATCGCTTTGCGCGCCAGTTGCGAATCCACACCACGCTCGAAGCGGTGCGACGCGTCGGTGTGCAGGCCATAGGAGCGGGCCTTGCCGGCAACGGCGATGTTGTCGAAGAAGGCGCTTTCCAGGAACAGGTCGCGAGTCTTGTCGCTCACGCCGCTGTGCTCACCGCCCATCACACCGGCGATGGCCAGCGCGCGACCATGATCAGCGATGACCAGCGTGTCGGCACGCAGGCTGACTTCCTGACCGTCGAGCAGCACCAGCTTTTCGCCCTCTTCCGCCATGCGCACGCGAATGCCGCCATTGATTTCGGCGAGGTCGAAGGCGTGCATCGGCTGGCCCAGCTCAAGCATCACGTAGTTGGTGATGTCCACCGCCGCGTCGATACTGCGAATATCGGAACGACGCAGCCGCTCGACCATCCACAGCGGGGTCGGACGGGACAGATCAACGTTACGGATAACGCGACCGAGGTAACGCGGGCACGCCTTGGGTGCCAGCACCTCGACTGGGCGTACTTCGTCATGCGCAGGAGCAACGGTGTCGATAGCGACTGGCGAAACTGCAGCGCTGTACATGGCACCGACTTCGCGGGCCAGACCGGCGAGCGACAGGCAGTCACCGCGGTTGGGGGTCAGGCCGATCTCGATGCTGGCATCGTCCAATTGCAGGTAGGTGCGAATATCGCTGCCAACCGGCGCATCGGCCGCCAGCTCCATGAGGCCGCTGTTGTCTTCGCTGATCTGCAACTCGGAAGCCGAGCACAGCATGCCCTGAGATTCCACGCCGCGCAGCTTGGCCTTCTTGATCTTGAAGTCGCCCGGCAGTTCGGCGCCGATCATGGCGAACGGAATCTTGATGCCGGCACGGGCATTGGGCGCACCGCAAACGACCTGGAAGGTCTCGGCGCCATTGCTCACCTGGCATACGCGCAGCTTGTCGGCGTCCGGGTGTTGTTCGGCACTGAGGATCTCACCGACCACGATGCCACTGAAGGCGCCGGCCACCGGCTGTACCGCGTCGACTTCGAGGCCGACCATGGACAGGCGCGCGACCAGATCCTCACGGGATACATCGGGATTCACCCAACTGCGCAGCCACTGTTCACTGAATTTCATGTTGTCCGTTCTCCTTGACGGGCATGCCGCGTAGGCACCCACATCATGCAAGCCTGCGCGGCATACCCCCCCTCATCCGGCGCTTTGCGCCACCTTCTCCCGTGGGAGATGGGCTTGAGAGAAGCGTCGCTACGCGACTGTCACGCTAAATTAATTCGATCATGAGGGGCAGCTGCTAGCGAAATTGCGCCAGGAACCGCAGGTCGTTATCGAAGAACAGGCGCAAGTCGTTGACGCCATAACGCAGCATGGCCAGACGTTCGACCCCCATACCGAAGGCGAAACCGGAGTATTTTTCCGGGTCGATGCCGCTCATGCGCAACACGTTCGGGTGCACCATGCCGCAGCCCATCACTTCCAGCCAGCCGGTCTGCTTGCACACGCGGCAGCCCTTGCCGGAGCACATCACGCACTGCATGTCGACTTCGGCCGACGGCTCGGTGAAGGGGAAGAAAGACGGACGGAAACGCACGCCCAGTGGTTTTTCGAAGAACACCCGGAGGAACTCCTCGATGGTGCCCTTGAGGTCGGCGAAGCTGATGTCCTCGTCGACCAGCAGGCCTTCGACCTGATGGAACATCGGCGAGTGGGTGATATCGGAGTCGCAGCGGTAGACGCGGCCGGGGCAGACGATGCGAATCGGCGGCTGCTGCGATTCCATGGTGCGCACCTGAACCGGAGAGGTGTGAGTGCGCAGCAGCATGTTCGCATTGAAATAAAAGGTGTCATGCATCGCCCGCGCCGGGTGGTGACCGGGGATGTTGAGCGCCTCGAAGTTGTGGTAGTCGTCTTCGACTTCCGGACCCTCGGCCACGTTGTAGCCGATATGGGTGAAGAACTGCTCGACACGCTCGAGCGTGCGGGTGACAGGGTGCAGACCGCCAGAGGCCTGACCACGGCCAGGCAGGGTCACGTCGATACGCTCGGACGCCAGCTTCTCGGCGAGCATGGCCTGCTCAAGCACGGATTTGCGGGCATTCAGGGCGTCTTGCACCTGATTCTTGGCAGTGTTGATCAGGGCGCCAGCCTGCGGACGCTCTTCGGCCGACAGCTTGCCCAGAGTCTGCATCAGGGCGGTCAGTTCGCCTTTCTTGCCAAGGTACTGAACCCGGAGCTGTTCCAGGGCATTGACATCTTCACTTCGTTGCACGGCCTCGAGCGCTTGCGAGACCAATGCATCCAGATTTTCCATTTACAGACTCCAGATACGAAATAGGGGAAGAGCTGTTAAGGCTCTTCCCCTATCTTTGACGTTGCCACCGGGCGAGCCCGGTGATTGTCGGGGGACTTAAGCCAGAACGGCCTTGGCCTTCTCGACAATCGCAGCAAACGCCGCTTTTTCGTTCACTGCCAGATCAGCCAGAACCTTACGGTCGATTTCGATCGACGCTTTCTTCAGGCCAGCGATCAGACGGCTGTAGGACAGACCGTTGACGCGAGCACCAGCGTTGATACGAGCGATCCACAGTGCGCGGAACTGACGTTTCTTCTGACGACGGTCACGGTAGGCATATTGACCAGCCTTGATGACAGCCTGCTTGGCAACACGGAACACACGCGAACGAGCGCCGTAATAGCCCTTAGCCAGTTTCAGAATCTTTTTGTGACGAGCACGAGCGATAACGCCACGCTTAACACGAGCCATGAGTAATTACCTCTAAGTATCTTGACCGATTAACGAACGCGCAGCATGCGCTCGACTTTAGCTTTGTCCGACGGACCGATCAGCGAGCTGCCACGCAGCTGGCGCTTACGTTTCGTGGACATCTTGGTCAGGATGTGGCTCTTGAAAGCGTGCTTGTGCTTGAAGCCTGTAGCAGTCTTCAGGAAGCGCTTCGCAGCGCCGCTCTTGGTTTTCATTTTTGGCATGTTTTGTACTCCGCATTCATTAACAACTGATAACCATCAGGCCTGCCAGTGCCCGGTAGATTATTTACGCTTCTTGGGTGCGATGACCATCATCAGCTGGCGTCCTTCCAGCTTAGGATGCTGTTCTACGGTGCCGATTTCAGCGAGGTCGGCTTCGACCCGCTTCAACAGCTCCATACCCAGCTCCTGGTGAGCCATCTCACGACCACGGAATCTCAGAGATACCTTGGCCTTGTCCCCGTCTTCAAGGAAACGTACCAGGTTGCGTAGTTTTACCTGGTAATCCCCATCTTCCGTCCCTGGACGAAACTTGATTTCTTTAATTTGCTGCTGGTGCTGGTTCTTCTTGGCGATAGCAGCCTGCTTCTTCTTCTCGAACAGGTGCTTGCCGTAGTCCATGATGCGGCAAACTGGCGGCAGTGCGTCAGCAGAGATCTCTACCAGATCCAGCTTGGCTTCTTCAGCCACGCGCAATGCCTCATCGATCGAAACAATACCAACCTGCTCGCCGTCTGCGCCAATCAGGCGCACTTCACGAGCGGTGATGTTTTCGTTGATCGGCGCCTTGGGGGCGGCCCGCTTGTCCTGTCTCATTTCACGCTTAATAGTTATTACTCCAAATCTTGGCGACCACGCCGGGAAACCGCTTGCTGCAACTGTGCGGCGAACTGCTCGATGGGCAGAGAGCCCAGATCGACGCCTTCACGGGTACGGACAGCAACGGATCGAGTCTCGACTTCCCGATCTCCAATAACCAAGAGATAGGGAACCTTGAGCAAGGTATGCTCGCGGATTTTAAAGCCGATCTTTTCGTTTCTCAAGTCAACCTTGGCACGAAAACCGCTTTGATTGAGAGTTTTCTCGACTTCACGGGCAAAATCGGCCTGTTTGTCGGTGATATTCATGATCACCGCCTGGGTCGGAGCAAGCCAGGCAGGAAAAGATCCGGCGTAATGTTCGATCAGCATACCGATGAAACGCTCGAACGAACCAAGGATCGCGCGGTGCAGCATGACCGGGCGCTTGCGGTTGTTGTCTTCGGCGATGTAGCTGGCGTCCAGACGCTCAGGCAGGTTCGGATCGTACTGCAGCGTACCGCACTGCCAGTTACGCCCCAGGCAGTCACGCAGAGTGAATTCGATCTTCGGACCGTAGAAAGCACCCTCGCCCGGCTGGTATTCCCAGGCCAGACCGGACTCGTTAAGCGCTTCGGCTAGCGCGCCCTCAGCACGATCCCACAGCTCGTCGGAACCTACGCGCTTGGCGGGACGAGTCGAAAGCTTCATGGCGATATCGCTGAAACCGAAGTCCGCATAGACCTGCAAGGTCAGCTTGATGAAGTCGGCCGCTTCCTTCTTCACCTGATCTTCGGTGCAGAAGATGTGCGCATCGTCCTGCACGAAGCCACGCACGCGCATGATGCCGTGCAGCGCACCGGACGGCTCGTTGCGGTGACAGGCACCGAATTCAGCCAGGCGCAGCGGCAGATCGCGGTAGGACTTCAGACCCTGGTTGAAGATCTGTACGTGGCACGGGCAGTTCATCGGCTTGACCGCATAGTCGCGGTTTTCCGAAGCCGTGGTGAACATGTTCTCGGCGTAGTTGGACCAGTGCCCGGAACGCTCCCAGAGGATGCGATCGACCACCTGCGGCGTGCGCACCTCGACGTAGCCGTTCTCACGCTGCACCTGGCGCATGTATTGCTCCAGCACCTGATACACGGTCCAGCCGTTGGGGTGCCAGAACACCATGCCCGGCGCTTCTTCCTGCAGGTGGAACAGATCCAGCTGCTTGCCGATGCGACGGTGATCGCGCTTCTCTGCCTCTTCGATGCGCTGGATATAGGCAGCCAGTTGCTTCTTGTCCGCCCAGGCAGTGCCGTAAACGCGCTGCAGCTGCTCGTTCTTCGAGTCGCCGCGCCAGTAGGCACCGGAAATACGGGTCAGCTTGAACGCCTTGAGGAAGCGCGTGTTCGGCACGTGCGGGCCACGGCACATGTCGACGTACTCTTCATGGAAGTACAGACCCATGGCCGTTTCATCCGGCATGTCGTCGATCAGACGCAGCTTGTATTCCTCGCCACGCGACTTGAACAGCTCGATGACCTCGGCACGCGGCGTCATCTTCTTGATGACGTCGTAGTCCTTCTCGATCAGCTCGGCCATGCGCTTCTCGATGGCCGCCATGTCTTCCGGCGTGAAGGGACGATCGATGGCGATGTCGTAATAGAAGCCTTCGTCAATGACCGGGCCGATCACCATCTTGGCATTCGGATACAGCTGCTTGACGGCATGCCCAACCAGGTGAGCACAGGAGTGGCGGATGATTTCCAGCCCCTCTTCGTCTTTCGGCGTGATGATCTGCAAAGTGGCATCGGCATCGATCACGTCACAGGCATCGACCTGCTTGCCGTTTACCTTGCCAGCCAGAGTGGCCTTGGCCAGGCCTGCACCAATGGATTGAGCGACCTCCAGCACGGATACCGGATGATCGAACGAACGTTGACTGCCGTCGGGAAGAGTAATGATGGGCATGGCGCCTCCTCTCCTAGTGGTGACCCCTACCAAAGGTCACGTGGGTTGGGATGAGCCAGGAAGCGATTCAGCGGTATACCCACCTAACGATGGCAGGAGCCCGAAGGCCAACCCGTCCGAACCAGAGTCACTGGAAGTAAAGAGTGCGGATGCTTTCAGAAAGCCTGAGCCCTGACAAGCTGCCGCCCGAAACAAACACGCAAAAACCTGAGGCGTCACCCGAAAAATTCGAGCAACAAAAAAGGGGCCGCTTAGCGACCCCTTTTTATCGATTTGGTAGGCACAATTGGACTCGAACCAACGACCCCCACCATGTCAAGGTGGTGCTCTAACCAACTGAGCTATGTGCCTTCGATGGGTGCGCATTCTACGCAGATCTTTTTGGCCGTCAATAGATTTTTTCGCTAACTCACTGAAATAGGCCAATTTTTTATCGAAACCGGATCGTTGAATATTTTGCACGGGCACTAGCCGGCTATTTTCAACTCAGGTAGCATCGGATCATTCGTAAAAAATAAAGAACAGAGGTTCAAGATGGCGCACACGGCATATCCACAATCCTATTACGCCGCTTCAGCCAACCCCGTCCCGCAACGCCCTGCTCTGCAAGGCGAGGTGGAAACCGATGTGTGCATCATCGGCGCGGGTTACACCGGCCTGTCCACTGCACTGTTTCTGCTGGAAAACGGTTTCAAGGTGAGCATCGTCGAAGCGGCCAAGGTCGGCTTCGGCGCATCGGGTCGTAATGGCGGACAAATCGTCAACAGCTACAGCCGTGATATCGACGTTATCGAACGCACGGTCGGCCCCAAGCAGGCGCAACTGCTCGGGCAGATGGCGTTCGAAGGTGGCCGCATCATCCGTGAGCGCATCGCCAAGTACGACATCCAGTGCGACCTGAAGGACGGTGGTGTATTCGCCGCGCTGACCAGCAAGCAGATGGGCCATCTGGAATCGCAGAAGAAGCTGTGGGAGCGCTACGGCCACACCCAGCTGGAGCTGATGGACGCCAAGCGCATTCGCGAAGTCGTCGCCACCGAGAACTATATCGGCGGCATGCTGGACATGAGCGGCGGTCACATCCATCCGCTGAACCTGGCGCTGGGCGAAGCCGCTGCGGTGGAATCGCTGGGCGGCGTGATCTATGAACAGTCGCCTGCTACCCGTATCGAGCGCGGTGCCAACCCGGTGGTGCACACCCCGGAAGGCCGCATCAAGGCCAAGTTCGTGGTGGTCGCCGGTAACGCCTACCTGGGCAATCTGGTGCCGGAGCTGGCTTCCAAGTCGATGCCGTGTGGCACACAGGTGATCACCACCGAGCCATTGTCCGATGAAGTCGCTGCCAGCCTGCTGCCGCAGGACTACTGCGTGGAGGACTGCAACTACCTGCTCGACTACTACCGCCTGACCGGCGACAAGCGCCTGATCTACGGCGGTGGCGTGGTCTATGGTGCGCGCGACCCGGCCAACATCGAGGCGATCATCCGGCCGAAGATGCTCAAGACTTTCCCGCAGCTGAAGGACGTGAAGATCGACTTCGCCTGGACCGGCAACTTCCTGCTGACGTTGTCGCGACTGCCGCAAGTGGGCCGAATCGGCGACAACATCTATTACTCGCAAGGCTGCAGTGGCCATGGCGTGACCTACACGCACCTGGCGGGCAAGGTACTGGCCGAGGCGCTGCGCGGCCAGGCCGAGCGTTTCGATGCCTTCGCCGGGTTGCCGCACTACCCCTTCCCGGGTGGGCGGATGTTCCAGGTACCCTTCAGCGCCATCGGCGCCTGGTACTACACGCTGCGCGACAAGCTCGGCGTGTGATCAGCAGCCTGCACATCGATGAAAACGGCGCCCTCGGGCGCCGTTTTCATGTGCATCATGGACAGACCGACAAGGCCTGACACTGTCCACCGGAATCACTGGTCTTCGGCGGTGCAGCGAAGCGTGCATCATCCGGTGCCAGCCGCTGCGCACAGGCCTGTGCCTTCTGCGCCTCAGAGGCACAACCCTGCTCGCCCAGCACCTGCGACAGGTTGAACCAACCGGCAGCGAAATCCGGCTCGCGCTCCAGGCTCTCACGCAATGCCTGCTCCGCGCCCTTGCGATCACCCTCGGCATAGCGGCTGTTGCTCAGGGCGAACCAGGGCAGTGCCTGCTCCGGCCAGACTTCGGTGGCACGGCGATAGGCACGCCGAGCAGTCTGGGCATTGCCGGTTTGCTCGAGGTCATTGGCAGCCGTCATCCAGACCTGCATATCGGCTTGCGCCGGCAGACGCTCAGGCGGCAAGGTCACAACCGCCCAACGCCCGCCGCGCTCCCAGGTTCTGTCGAAACTGGCGAAGCTGTCTTCGAGCCGGCGCGTGGTGGCAGAACGCAGAATCAGCGTGCGCTCACGACGGTCGTAACCGACCACCACTGCGAAATGCCACTGCGGGTAGAAGTCGAACGCCAGGTTCTGCAGCACCAGCACGGGATTGCCAGCGGCCACTTCGGCCAACACGGCCTCCAGGCGCGGCTGCAGCGGATACACCAGCATTTCGTGATTGCGCGCGGCAGCGACCATCTCGACCTGCAGACTGCCTTCACGGCTGGGGATGTAGACCTTGTCCTTGAGCGCGCCGGGCGTGGTCAGCACACCACGCTGATTGAGCATGGTAGCCAAGGCAGCCGGCCCGCACTGGTAGGCGTCCTGAGGGAAGAAGGGAACGTCGGTGAGCTCCACCCGCTCAGGCAAACGCTCGCCCACCGGTGATAACACCGGGGAGCGAGCGCAGGCTGTGAGTAAAACGATCGATGCGATACAGCAGAGGCGAATCAGCGATTTATGCATTTAACGAAACTGAAGATGTTGGTGGCGCACAGCATATCAGTGATGATGAAGATCACCAGAAACAACACGATGATACCGACCACACCCGCACCGGCAGGCGCCTGATCCAGCTGCTGGTTGAACTGCGCCAGCTCGGCCGGGGTCAGGCTGGCGATACGCGACTCGACCTGATCACGGTCGACGCCCATCGACACCAGTTTCTCCTTCACCTGCTCGTCATCGAGCATGGCCATCAACTGCTCCTGATCCACCTTGTGCTGCTGCTCGGCGATCACCTCGTGGGTGCCAACCATCGCCGCATTCGCGGCAGGAATCTGTACCACCAGCAGCAGGTGAAACAGCGCGGTAATGGCTGCCAGACGGCGCATGACGGGGTTCATGGAAATTGTCATTGTGGTTATCTCCTGAAGGACGAGGTAGCCAATAGACAGCATCCAAATCGCCCAGGTTCACTCCGCCAGTCTGCGCTCGTTCACGTTTCCATCAGAAGCTGGCTGAGCACGGCACGCAGTTTGCCTGGCTTGACCGGTTTGTTCAGCAGCGGCGCGCCCAGCGCCTGCAGCTCGCGCCGGCAGTCATCGCTGCGATCGGCACTGATGATCAGCGCCGGGATCGGCCTGGAAAATTCGTCACGCAATTGCTGTATCACCTGGCAGCCGAGCACACCGTGATCGAGGTGAAAATCGGCCAGAATCACTTCCGGCGCCCTGCCCTGCAGACGCTGCAGCGCCTCGGGAAGATCAACGGCCGTCACCACCTCGCAGCCCCACTGCCGGAGCAGTGCGTCCATGCTATGAAGGATGTCCACTTCGTTGTCGATCACCAACAAGCGCCGGCCCGGCAGGGGATTGCCGAGAACCAGCTGCGCCATGGACGGCACCTGGCGCTGCGGCCTGGCCTGCGCCAGGGGCACGCGAATGCTGAACACCGAACCGCGCCCTGGCTGCGAACGCACCTGCACCGGATATCCCAGCATGCGGGCGATACGCTCGACGATGGCGAGGCCCAGGCCAACGCCCTTGCGCTCGGCGGCGCGCCCGACCTCCAGCTGATTGAACTCGAGGAAGATCTTGTCCAACTGATCGGCCGCAATACCCCGGCCGCTGTCCCACACTTGCAGCTCGACGAAATCACCACGACGCCGCGCGCCGAGCAGTACGCCGCCGCGCTCGGTGTAGCGGCAGGCATTGCTGAGGAAGTTGCGCAGGATACGCGTCATCAGCCGGAAATCGGTGCTTACCGCGTAGTCGGCGATGCTTACGCGCAGACGCAAACCATTGGCGCTGGCGACGCTGTCGAATTCCGAAGCCAACGGCGCCAACAGCTCTTCGAGGCGATAGACATCGACATCCGGCTTGATCGCTGCCTGATCCAGTTTGGAGATATCCAGCAGGTCGGCCAGCAGATCCTCAGCCCCCTCGAGCGCCAGATGGCTGCGCTCGACCAGATTACGCTCGGCAATCGGCAGCTCACGCTCACGCAGCGTGGAGATCAGCAGGCGCGCGGCATTGAGTGGCTGTAGCAGGTCATGACTGGCGGCGGCCAGGTACTTGTCCTTGCTGCGGTTGGCGGCTTCGGCGGCGTCGCGTGCCTCGCGCAGGGCCAACTCGATGCGCTCACGCTCCTCGATCTGCCGCTGCAGGTTGCGGTTGGATTCGAGCAGTTCATAGGTGCGCGCCGCAACGCGACGCTCCAGTTCGTCGTTGAGTTGTTGCAGACGCTGCTGCGCCTGCTTGCGCTCAGTGATATCGGCGACGAAACCCTCGAAGACGCCCTTGCCTTCGGGCTTGAGCAGCAGATTCATCAGCACGTCGATGGTACTGCCGTCGCGCCGACGCAGACGCGTTTCGTAGCCGAGCAGGGCCTGGCCCTGGCTCAGCCGCTGACGAATCACGTCCAGCTCGTCGAAACCGCCAACGAACAGATGCCGGGCCAGATCGCCCAACGACCACAGCACCTCCTGCGGATCGTCATACCCAAGCATGCGCGCCATTGCCGGATTCGCCGCCAGTACGCCGTCCTGCAGGCTCGCCTGGATGATGCCGTGCACGGCGTGCTCGAACAGCCACTTGTAGCGGTTGCGCTCGGTTTCCAGCTCTTCAAGGCGCGCCAGCAACTCAGGGTAGTGGCTCTTGCGCGCCGACTGGCTGCCAAGGCCCAACAACCCGGCCAGCGCATCGTCAGAGCGCCTCGCCATAGACCACCTCGACATCACGCTGGGTCGACTCGCGCGGGTTGGTGAGGATGCACGGATCGTCCATGGCATGGCTGGACAAAAACGGAATATCCGAAGTGCTGACACCGTGCAGACCGAGCGTCTCGCGGAACCCCATGGCGTGCTTGAAGGCGATCAGGTGCTCGACCAGACGCTGGCGAATCTGCGCGTGGTTCAGACCACGGCAATCGATACCGAGGGTCTCGGCAATTACCTTGAAACGCTCCGGCGCGGCGCTGTAGTTGAAGGCCACCACATGCTCGACCAGTACCGCATTGCACAGGCCGTGTGGCAGGTCGAGGAAGCCGCCCAGGCTGTGGCTCATGGCGTGCACCGCGCCAAGGATTGCGTTGGAGAAGGCCAGGCCGGCCTGCATGCTGCCGAGCATGATCTTCTCGCGCAGAGCGATATCGGCCGGGTTGGCGATCATCTGCACCAGGTTGCCGTTGATCAGGCGCATCGCTTCCAGCGCGTGCGGGTCGGTGAGCGGGCCATTACCGGTAGAGACGAATGCCTCGATGGCGTGTACCAGGGCATCGATGCCGGTACAGGCACTGAGGAACGGGTCCATGCTCAGCGTGGTTTCCGGGTCGATCAGGGACACGTCCGGCACCACCGCCTTGCTGACGATGGAGAATTTCATCCGCTCCTGCTGGTTGGAGATGATCACGAACTGGGACACGTCGGCCGAAGTGCCGGCGGTGGTCGGAATCAGGATCAGCGGCGGGCTCGGCACGCGGATGGTATCCACGCCCTCGAATTCGAGAATGCTGCGGCCATGGGCGACGACGATGCCGATGCCCTTGGCGCAGTCCATCGGGCTGCCGCCACCGACGGCGACGATGACGTTGCAGCCCTCGCTGCGATACAGCTCGGCGCCTTCCATCACCTCTTCCACGCGCGGGTTGGGCGAGACCCTGGTGTACAGGCAGTAGGCGATGCCCTGGGCCTGCAGACTGGCTTCGATATCGCCGGCCCAACCGGCCGCGACCACACCGGGATCGGAAACGACCAGTACCTTGCGCGCACCGAAGGTCTTGGCATAGTTGCCGACATTATGCCGGGAGCCGGCGCCGAAGATGATCTCGGGGGAAACGAATTTTCGTAGCTGACTCAAATCGTGGCTCATGCAACGGCCTGAAATTTCTTGTTATGGAGTGGCGATCAGCCTACTGCATTGCTCGGTTTATGCAATGCGAGCTGCGATCAGCTCAGGTGCTGATAGAAGGCATGTTCGGCGCGCAGCGCCTCGGCCAGATTGGTGGCCTGACGGAAACCATGGCGTTCTTCGGCGAACAGGTGATATTGCACCAGTAAACCGCGTTGGCGCAGCGCCTCGACCATGCTTTCGGTCTGACTCGGCACCACCACGGCATCCAGCGCGCCCTGGAAGAAAATCACCGGTGCCTTGATCCGTTCGGCCTGCAACAGGGGGGTGCGATCCCGGTAGCGCTCGGCATCCTGCTCGGGATCGCCGATCAGCCAGTCCAGATAATCCGCCTCGAACTTGTGGGTCAGCCTGCGCAGTGCCAGCGGGTCGCTGACTCCGTAGAGGCTTGCGCCGCCGCGTAGCAGCGGCAACTCGACCAGTGCACGCAGCGCACTGAAACCACCCGCACTGCCGCCACGCACGAATACGCGCTGCGGATCGATACGGCCCGCTTCGGCCAGTGCCTCGATGGCGGCGCGAATGTCCTGCACCTCCAGCTCGCCCCACTGGCCAGCCAGACGTAGGCGATAGTCACGACCGTAGCCGCTGCTGCCGCGGTAGTTGAGGTCGAGCACGGCGTAGCCGCGTAGCGTCCAGAAGGCGATGCGTGGATCGAACACCGGGTAGCAGGCCGAGGTCGGGCCACCGTGCAGGAAGATCACCAGCGGTGGGCGCTCGCAGGTTGATACGGGCGAGTAGAAAAAGCCGTGACTGCGTTCGTCCTCACCCACCGCGCAGCTGAATGGCTGAGGCCGTGATAGCTGTTCATCGGGCAAGGGCTGCTCGCCACCGGCGAGTATCCGCACGGTTCCATCGCTTCGGCGAATGGCAAGCACCGCCGGCAGACGATCCGGGGCGCCAGCGATGCAGTAGAAGTGCTCGACATCCGCGGCCAGGCTACGGAAACGGGTAAAGCCTTCAGCCAGTCGCCGCTCTGTGCTTGGCTCACCGTAGGGTGCGCCATGCGCACCAGCGGTCTCGGCGGCAAAAGAATCGGTGCGCGCAGCGCACGCTACGAGAACGCCGACGCCCTCCTCGAAACGGGTCAGCAGCAGCTCATCGTTTTCCAGCGGCAGATAGGTTCGGCCGCCCAGTTGCCAGGGCGCCGGGGCGTGATCGCAGGGCGCAGCATCCCAATTCATATCGGCATCGATACACTCGGGCTGCCACCAACCGGCACGGTCGCTCAACGCCCACAATCGGCCCTGCATATCGAAACGCGGCTGCTGCAGGGATCGATCCTCCGTCTCACCTGACAGCACCCGAATGCGCTCGCCGGACTCACGCTGGCACAGGCGCGTGACGACCCAGGGCTGATGTGGTCGATCCCACTCGATCCAGCCCAGACGCTGGCCACCAGGGTCGGCCACCGGCGCAGCGTAGAAATCGGCGCCCTCGACCAATACTTCGCGCTTGCCACCAAGGCCGATGCGTACCAGGCGATGCACCACTGCATCGCCTTCATGGTTTTCCTCTACAGCCAACAGCGCCTGCCAGGCGGGCACGAAGGACAAATCGCCATAACGGCAGTGAGGCTGATCAGTTATCAGGTAGGGTGCGCCGTGCGCACCGCCGTCCAGGCCAATATCGATGCGATAGACCTGCTGATCACGCTCGTTGACGAAGGCTACGCCCTGCTCCGTGGCACAGCAGGCGCCACCACCGTATTCGTAGACGCGGCTGCGCACGGAAAACCCTGGCGGCGTCAGTTCACACACCACGCCGTCGCAGCAAAAGAACAGCCCGCAACGCGCCAGCTGAGGATCGAACGCCACCCACAGCAAACCGCCGTGGGCAGCGTGCAGTTCGGCGAAGTCAGCACTGGCGGCTGCGGCCTGTTCGGCACTCCATATCGCGTCAGAACCGGTGCGCACGACGCACCCTACGCTTTGCATATGATTCGCGAGGCCTTGTCGTTGCGGTACTGCAGCGCTTCCAGCCCCAGCGGGGCCTCGTCGGCCTGCTGGCGTGCGGCGAGAATCACGCCATGGTGCGCCGACTTGCTGCACACCGGGTCGGCGTTGCTGGCATCGCCGGTGAGCATGAAGGCCTGGCAGCGACAGCCTCCGAAATCCTTGTGCTTCTCGTCGCACGAACGGCACGGCTCGGACATCCAGTCGTCACCACGGAAGCGGTTGAAGCCAAACGACTCGCGCCAGATGTGCGAGATGCTGTGCTCGCGCACATTGGGAAACTGCACCGGCAACTGCCGCGCGCTGTGGCAAGGCAGTGCCGTACCGTCCGGGGTGATATCGAGGAACAGGTTACCCCAGCCATTCATGCAGCCCTTGGGGCGCTCTTCGTAGTAATCCGGGGTGACGAAGATCAGCTTGCACGGATGATTCTCGGCCGCCAGCTTGTCGCGCCACTGCTGGGTGATGCGCTCGGCGCGCTCCAGCTGGGCGCGGGTCGGCAGGAGCCCTGCACGGTTGAGCTCGGCCCAGCCGTAGAACTGACAGGTGGCGAGTTCGACGAAATCCGCCTCCAGCTCCAGGCACAGCTCGATGATGCGCTCGATGTTGTCGATATTGTGCCGGTGGGTGACGAAGTTGAGCACCATCGGGTAGCCGTGAGCCTTGACCGCACGGGCCATCGCCAGTTTCTGCGCGAAGGCCTTCTTCGATCCGGCCAGCAGGTTGTTCACCTCTTCGTCGGCAGCCTGGAAGCTGATCTGGATATGATCGAGCCCGGCGTCGGCGAACTCGGCGATGCGCGCCTCGGTCAGGCCGATACCGGAGGTGATCAGGTTGGTGTAGTAGCCCAGCCCCCGCGCCGCCGCGATCAGCTCGGCCAGATCCTGGCGCACCAGCGGCTCGCCGCCGGAAAAACCCAACTGCGCTGCGCCCAGCTCACGGGCCTGGCGGAATACCTCGATCCACTCCGCGGTACTCAGCTCGGTGCCCTGCTTGGCGAAATCCAGCGGGTTGGAGCAATACGGGCACTGCAGGGGGCAGCGGTAGGTCAGCTCGGCCAGCAGCCAGAGCGGCGGGCCGACCTGCACGCCCGGCTTAGCGAAGCTCGATCCAGAACTGAGCATGGGCCACCTCCATGAAGGCAAGAATGTCTTCGTCGATGCCCGGCACATCGGGGAAGCGCTGGTGCAGGTTGCCGATGATCTCGGCCACCGAACGCTTGCCGTCGACCTGCTGGAGAATCTCGCTGGCACTGTCGTTGAGCTTGATCATGCCTTCCGGATAGAGCAGCACGTGACAACCCTGGGCCGGTTCGAACTGCAGACGGAAGCCGCGGCGAATGGCGGGGATATTGGGCAAGATGGCGGCGGTCATACTTCTGACTCCAAACTGGTGCGCGCGGCGCACCCTACAAAGGGCGCGTCGAACGGAAATGCGACCGTAGGGTGCGCCGTGCGCACCGCTTGCTCGAAACTCATAAGGCTATACCCCGATGCCAGGCGCGCGTGGCTGTCACTGTGTGATACGGCGGGCGTTGCAGCTCGTAGGCCATGCTCATCGCGTCGAGCATGCTCCACAGCACGTCCAGCTTGAACTGCAGGATCTGCAGCATGCGCTCCTGCGCTTCACGGGTGCGGTAGTGCTCGAGGGTGATGCGCAGGCCATGCTCGACATCGCGGCGCGCCTCTTTCAGGCGCTTGCGAAAGTAGTCATAGCCGGTGGCGTCGATCCACGGGTAGTGCTGCGGCCAGGCATCCAGACGCGACTGATGAATCTGCGGGGCGAACAGTTCGGTCAGCGAACTACTGGCCGCCTCCTGCCAGCTGGCGCGGCGAGCGAAGTTGACGTAAGCATCGACGGCGAAACGCACGCCGGGCAATACCAGCTCCTGCGACAGCACCTGCTCGCGGTCGAGACCGACCGACTCGGCCAGGCGCAGCCAGGCCTCGATGCCGCCCTCCTCGCCCGGCGCCCCATCGTGATCGAGGACGCGCTGAATCCACTCGCGCCGCGTCTCGCGATCCGGGCAGTTGGCGAGGATCGCCGCATCCTTCAGCGGGATGTTGACCTGGTAGTAGAAACGGTTGGCCACCCAGCCCTGGATCTGCTCGCGGGTGGCGCGTCCTTCGTACATCGCACGATGGAACGGATGATGAATGTGATACAGCGCGCCCTTGGCGCGCAGCGCCTGCTCGAATTCGGCAGGTGTCATGGCAGGTTGGCTCATCAGAACGCTCCGGTACGCATTGCCGTAGGGTGCGCCGTGCGCACCAATGCTAGCCATCTGAATTGCTGGTACGCACAGCCTGGGCGGCCCCGCAACACCCTACAAAACGATGCTCATGCCATCGAACGCGACCTCGATGCCATGCGCGTCCAGCTCAGCACGCTCGGGCGAATCCAGGTCGAGAATCGGGTTGGTGTTGTTGATATGAATGAGGATCTTGCGTGCGCTCGGCAGGCCGTCGAGCACTTCGATCATGCCGCCCGGGCCGCTCTGGCAGAGATGACCCATCTCGCTGCCGAGCTTGTCGCCGACCTCGCACACGCGCATCTCGTCGTCGCGCCACAGGGTGCCGTCTACCAGCAGGCAGTCGGCGCGGCGCATCCAGCTCAGCAAGTGCTCGTCCACCTGGCCGAGACCGGGGGCGTAGAACAGGCTGCGGCCGTTGCGCCGGTCCTCGATGAACAGGCCGATGTTGTCGCCCGGATGCGGATTGCCGCGATGCGGCGAATACGGCGGTGCGCTGCTGCGCAGGGCGATGGCAGTGATGCTCAGCGCCGGGCACGCGGGAATGCTGAAGGGCTTGGCGTCCAGCTCGATCAACTGATGCTGCAGGCCACCGTTCCAGTGGCTGAGCATGTTGAACAGCGCAAAGCCGCTGGTCAGATCCTGATGCACCATCTCGGTACACCAGACCTGATGCGGACAGCCCTCGCGCAGGGTCAGCAGGCCGGTGCAGTGGTCGATCTGGCTGTCGAGCAGGACGATACCGGCGATGGCCGTATCACGCAGCTTGCGCGCCGGTTGCAGCGCCGGAAAGGCTTCGATCTGCGCGCGGATGTCCGGCGAGGCATTGCACAGGATCCACTGCTGAGCGTCATCGGAAATGGCGATGGACGACTGCGTACGCGGTTGCGCCCGCAGCGTGCCAGCGCGCAGGCCACGGCAATTGCGGCAGTTGCAGTTCCACTGGGGGAAGCCACCGCCAGCGGCGGAACCGAGAATCTGGATATGCATGTAAGTCACCAGCGGGGATGCCCCGGACGAGCCGGGGCCAGGAGCGATCAGCGGTTGGCGAAATACATCGTCACTTCGAAGCCAATACGCAGATCGGTGTAGGCGGGTTTAGTCCACATGATGCGGTCCTCTTGTTATTGAGCCGGGGCATTCCGGCAACCCCATTAAGCCCCCGCCAGGCAAGAGGCCAAATGGTACTTTGGGAGGAGATTTGGCTGGCATTGGTAGGTAGGCGGCAGGGCTTTGCCAGACGCGCATGCAAGCTGCGGGAAGCCCGGATGAAATCCGGGAAGTATCGAGGTCATCCCCGGATTGCATCCGGGCTACGAAACGGGGTGCGAGGCCGGCCCTATCGCGGATCAATCCGCTCCTACCAGTCAGACGCGTGCTGCATCAGCGCGCTTTCTTTGCAGGCGCCAATAAAAAACGCGGCCGAAGCCGCGTCGCGATAAACATCTGCCGACCCATCCGCCAGGGTGCGCTGCGCGCAACGAGGTCGGGCACCGGCAAGCGGTGCGCACAGCGCACCCTACGCTCTCAAGAAGGCCGCACACCGGAGCGAGCATGCGGCCTGGTGGGTCTTAGAAGAAGCCCAGCGGGTTGATGTCGTAGCTCACCAGCAGGTTCTTGGTCTGCTGGTAGTGGTCGAGCATCATCTTGTGGGTTTCACGGCCGACACCGGACTTCTTGTAACCACCGAAGGCAGCATGCGCCGGGTACAGGTGGTAGCAGTTGGTCCACACGCGGCCGGCCTTGATCGCGCGCCCCATGCGGTAGGCGACGTTCATGTCGCGGCTCCACACGCCGGCGCCGAGGCCGAACTCGGTGTCGTTGGCAATCGCCAAGGCTTCGGCTTCGTCCTTGAAGGTGGTCACACCGATCACTGGCCCGAAGATCTCTTCCTGGAACACGCGCATCTGGTTGGTGCCCTTGAGCAGGGTCGGCTGGATGTAGTAACCGCTGGCCAAGTCGCCGTCCAGGCGCTCGGCCGCACCACCGGTGAGCACCTGTGCGCCTTCCTGCTGGGCGATTTCGAGGTAGCTGAGGATCTTGTCGAACTGCTGCTGCGAAGCCTGGGCGCCGACCATGGTGTCGGTGTCCAGCGGGTTGCCGCGCTTGATCTGCTTGACCTTCTTCATCACCTCGACCATGAAGGCGTCGTAGATCGACTCCTGCACCAGCGCGCGCGACGGGCAGGTGCACACCTCGCCCTGGTTGAAGAAGCCCAGCACCAGCCCCTCGGCAGCCTTCTCGATGAAGGCCGGCTCGGCGTTCATGATGTCGGCAAAGAAGATGTTCGGCGATTTGCCGCCCAGCTCGACGGTGGACGGGATGATGTTCTCGGCAGCGCACTTGAGGATGTGCGAGCCGACCGGGGTGGAGCCGGTGAAGGCGATCTTGGCGATGCGTTTGCTGGTGGCCAGCGCTTCACCGGCTTCGCGACCGAAGCCCTGGACGATGTTGAGCACGCCCGGCGGCAGCAGGTCGCCGATCAACTCGACGAACAGGGTGATCGACAGCGGCGTCTGCTCGGCCGGCTTGAGCACGATGGCGTTGCCGGCGGCCAGGGCCGGGGCCAGTTTCCAGGCCGCCATCAGCAGCGGGAAGTTCCACGGGATGATCTGCCCGACCACGCCCAGCGGCTCGTGGAAGTGATAGGCCACGGTGCCTTCGTTGATCTCGGCGGTGCTGCCTTCCTGGGCGCGGATGCAACCGGCAAAGTAGCGGAAGTGGTCGGCCGCGAGCGGTACGTCGGCATTCAGCGTCTCACGCACGGCCTTGCCGTTGTCCCAGGTTTCGGCCACGGCCAGCAGTTCGAGGTTGGCTTCGATGCGGTCGGCGATCTTCAGCAGGATGTGCGAACGCTCCTGCACCGAGGTCTTGCCCCAGGCGTCGGCGGCGGCATGAGCGGCGTCCAGCGCCTTGTCGATATCGGCAGCATTGGAACGGGGGAATTCGGCGATCACCGAGCCATCGACCGGGCTGGTGTTGCTGAAATACTGGCCACTGAGCGGGGCGACGAATTCACCGCCGATATAGTTGCCGTAGCGCGGCTTGAGGGTGACGACGGCGCCTGCGGAACCCGGTTTCGCGTAAATCATGATGATGACCTCTCTTGTTGTCGGAGCCCGCTGCCAATCGGGGAAGCGAGTCATGGTTCGATCTTAGGAAGCCCCCGGAAACCTCGGTATGCGCCCATGGCACAGATCGCCTAGTCATTTGGTAGTAGAGCGGCAAGAGCTGTCTGGCACGGGCTTTTGGCAGCGAGGCACGAGGCTGTGGAAGCTAAAGGCTAGACCCGTTCGCCTGGTCTTGCGTTCCCGAACGCGAAAATCCGCCGTGGTATTTCACAGCGACTCGGCGCGGGCAGGCAGGCGCCGGAAACGACGATGGCCGGACAGAGTCCGGCCATCGTCTGAGACCTCAAGCAATCAGCGCTTGGCCACCAGTTCCTTCGGCAGCTTGAAGGTCCACAGCATGCCGCCCTGATTCAGGTGCTTGACGCGCTTGGCCACCTCGCCGCCCCACAGCGGCACCGCACCACCCCAGCCGGATAGCACCGAGACGTACTGCTCGCCGTCCATTTCCCAGGTCACGGGCGAGCCGATCACGCCCGAGCCGGTCTGGAATTCCCAGACTTTCTCGCCGGTCTTGGCGTTGAACGCCTGCAGGTAGCCTTCCGGGTTGCCGGTGAACACCAGGTTGCCCTTGGTGGTCAGTACCCCGCCCCACAGCGGCGCATAGTTCTTGTGGCGCCAGACTTCCTTACCGGTCTTCGGATCGATGGCGCGCAGCACGCCGATGTAGTCCTCATTGAGTGGTTTGATGGTGAAGCCGGCGCCCAGGTAGGCCGCACCCTTCTTGTAGGCAATGTCTTCGTTCCAGATATCCATGCCCCACTCGTTGGACGGCACGTAGAACAGCCCTGTGTCCTGGCTGTAGGCCATGGGCATCCAGTTCTTCGCGCCGAGGAAGGCCGGTGCGGAGAACACGCTCTTGCCCTTCTCCTTCGCGCTCGGCGAGCCGGGACGGTTGCTGTCGTCGTAGATCGGCCGGCCATTCTTGTCCAGGCCCTTGGCCCAGGTGATCTTGTCGACGAAGGGGAAGCCACGGATGAACTTGCCGTTGGTGCGGTCGAGCACGTAGAAAAAGCCATTGCGGTCGGCGGTCGCTGCGGCCTTCACGGTCTTGCCGCCTTCCTGGTAATCGAAGGAGATCAACTCGTTGACCCCGTCGAAGTCCCAACCGTCGTGCGGCGTGGTCTGGAAGTGCCACTTGATGCTGCCGTCGTCCGGGTTCAGCGCCAGGCGCGAGGACGAATAGAGGTTGTCGCCGGGACGCAGGTGCGAGTTCCACGGCGCCGGGTTACCGGTACCGAAGAACAGCAGATTGGTGTCGGCATCGTAGTAGCCGCCCAGCCAGGGCGCGGCGCCGCCGGTCTTCCACAGATCGCCCGGCCAGGTCTTGCCGGACTCGCCACCGCTGATGCCGTTCTCGACCGCCTTGCCGTCCTTGTAGACGTAGCCCATGTGGCCTTCGACGGTCGGGCGGCTCCACAGCAGCTCGCCATTCTTCGGGTCGTAAGCCTCGATCTTGCCGACCACGCCGAACTCACCACCAGACACGCCGGTGATCAGCTTGCCACCCACCACCAGCGGCGCGGCGGTGATGGAATAGCCGGCCTTGTGGTCGGCGACGTTCTTGCGCCACACCACCTTGCCGGTGTCCTTGTTCAGCGCCACCAGCTTGGCGTCGAGGGTGCCGAAGATCACCAGATCGTCGTACAGGGCAACGCCACGGTTGATCACGTCGCAGCAGGGGCGGATGTCGTCCGGCAGGCGCGCCTCGTACTGCCACAGTTCCTTGCCGGTACGCGCGTCGACGGCGAACACCCGCGAGTAGGAGGCGGTGACGTACATCACGCCGTCCTTGATCAGCGGCTGGGCCTGTTGGCCGCGCTGCTTCTCGCCGCCGAAGGACATGGTCCACACCGGGCGCAGTTCCTTGACGTTCTGATCGTTGAGGATGTTCAGCGGGCTGTAACGCTGGCCCTGCAGACCGAGACCGTTGGTGACGATCTCGTCGGTGGTGGTGGCGTCCTTGAGAATCTCGGCGTCGGTGACCGCCAGTGCGGCGGCGGACGGCAACAGCATGGCGGCACAGAGTGCGGTGAGGAGGAAGGGCTGGCGAAGACCGGCGTGTTTCATTGCGGCTACCTCTGCGGGTTCATTGTTATTGCCGGGAATTTTTCCCGGTCTGCCGCAAATTCTTGGCTCGCACAGGCCACCCAACAATTGCACCCCTAGCCGATTTTCCTCGTTCCTTGGTAGCAATACCTGCTCCACAGGCTGCAATCATGGAGATTGCGGCGGCCACGGCTTTGCCTGACACTTGGCCGCCCGCACATTCTGACCGGAGACGCCCGTGCCCCACCCTCGCCAGGAAATCCTCAACCATCCCGATGCACTGGACTGCACGGTCTATCGCCCCGACGAGCAGGACCCGGATGCCGAAGAGCAGGATCTGGGCGACGCCAAAGTCCTCATCACCGGCGCCTTCGAGCCGCCGCAGGACTGGGATGCGCACCAGCGCGAGGATTACTACGGCGAAGAAGACCCCACGCACTTCGTCACGGCCCACATCGAATGCGTGGCCAAGCCCGCCACCCGGGAGTTCTTCATGCCCGACAGCGGTGACTACGTGGCCGTGCAGTCCAGCCTGGGCGACGTGGTGATGTATTACGTCTACGACCACGAAGAGACCGAGCACGGCCGTCATTACGTGCTGATTCGTGACGACGAAGAGCTTTAGCCTCAGACGTAATGTGGGAGGCGCTTTAGCGGCGACGCCCTTATACGCAAGTCGCGGCTAAAGCCCCTCCCACAAGAGCAGCCTGTAGCCCGGATGAAATCCGGGGGTAGCGAGCATATTTCTCCCGGATTTCATCCGGGCTACGAAGCTGGTGCTCCTGTAGGAGCCGGCTTGCCGGCGATAAAGCCCACCGGCCAACACCATCGCCCGCAAGCGGGCTACTACGGGTTGGTATCCACCCGCTCCATGGCGTTGCGCTCGTAGCGCGGGTAGAGATGGCTGGCGCTGCGGATCAGCTCGTAACGACTCAGGCTGACCTGGGCGAACCGCTCGGGGATGGGGGCGCGGATCAGCTCGTTCATCTCCGCGCCCTGCTCCGCACCCTCACGCAGCAAACCATCGAGCCAGTCCAGGTAATCACGCATCTGCACGAACGGCGCCGCATCCTTGGTCACTGGCCCGTGGCCGGGCACAATCTGCTTCCAGGGCAACGCTTCGAGCCGATCCAGGTCGGCCAGCCATACGTCCAGCCCCGGGCTGTTCGGCGTGGTCAGTGCGCGCTGATAGAACAGGACATCGCCGGCGAACAACACGCCCGTGCGCTCGTCGAGAATCGCCAGGTCGGCGCCGGTATGCCCGCGCAGCGCCAGCAGTTGCAGGCGCCTGTCGCCGATCGCAAGTACGCCTTCCTGTATCTCTTCGGTGGGCAGCACCACCTCGGTGCCACGCATCCAGTCGCCGACCAGGCGGTACATGTTCTCTGCCATCGCATCGCCCTGCTCGGCCAGCAACCGGCTGGTCTCGGGTAGCGCCGCGATGGGCGTGTCAGCGAAAGCCTGGTTGCCCAGTACATGATCCGGGTGGTGATGGGTCAGCAACACGCGCACCACGGGCTTGCCAGTAGTTTTCTCGATGCTCTGGCGCAACGCCTCACCGAAACGACGCGACGGGCCGGTATCGATCACCACCACCCCGTCCGCAGTTTCGATGAAGCCGATATTGACGATATTGCCGCCGTTTTCCACAGCGAAATTATCGGTACTGCCTTCCAGCAGCCAGACGCCATCAGCGATTTGTCGGGGTTGCAGGTGGTAGTCGAGTGCCTGAGCCAGGCTGGCGAACAGGCACATCATCAATAGCATCCAGCGCATGGTGGCCTCCTAGATGGGGTTGGTGCGCACGGCGCACCCTACAGGCTGCAGCGTTCAGAACGCGGCCTGAAATTCGTTGCCGTTGTTGTCACGCAGCCACAGTTCGGCGTGCCGGTCACCGCGCACATCGAAGGTCAGCGTCGGATTCTCGCTAACCGCCGGGAACAGCTCGATACGTCCCAGCACCTGGCCATCGGCATCGCGCAACTCGGCTTGTTCGATGTAGAACTCGGGGATGCCGCCAACCAGGCCGTTATCCATCGGGTGCGAGACCTGCAGGCGCAGGCGGCTGTCCTCACCGCGCACGAAGCGTTTGCCCAGTACCTGGCCCAGACGCTCCTCCCAGCCGGCCTCGGCACGAACCACGCTGGGCGCTGTGCACCCACCGCCTGCTGCTTCGACACGAGCCGAGCCGATATGCCAGACGCCATCGTCGGTGAGCACCGCCGCGCGAATCGGCGTGGCCTGCTCGACCCGAATGCGAATGGCCAGACTCGGCTCCAGGTGCTCGCCAGGGGCGAAGTCGAGAATACGCGGGATGGGATTGAGCTCGGCCCAGGCCAGAATGCGCTTGACCTTGCCGCGGTAGGCGCTGGCGTCGATCTGGATCGGCACCTGGCGCGCATCCTCGGCGAATGGCGGCACCTCGAGGCGAACCTTGTCGTCGAAGACGAAGGCTTCTCCGTTGAGCAGGCGCTGATGGTAGTAATCCCACATCACCGAGGTGACCGGATCGGGCGCGGCCGCCCGCGCTTCCCAGGCCCAGGCAAACAGGGCCAGCAACATCAGGCTACGCCAATCCATCGCCCACCTCCGGCTCGACTCTTATTGGTATTGTTCTGGCTTCTCGTAACGCAGCCCGTAGCGCGCGTACAGGCGCTCGAGCGAGCCATCGAGAATCAGGTTTTCCAGCTGTTCTTCCAGGGCATAGGCCAGTTGTCGATTGGTCTCGTGTACCGCCATGCCGATTTCCCAGATCTGCCGGCCCATGTCCGGATAGGCATTCTCGGCCAGCGCCAGCTGCGGATCGTCCGCCTCGTGTAGCAGCCAATCCACCTCGCCACGCAGGGCCATCACCGCATCCACCTCACCACCCTGCATGGCCGCAAAGGCCCGCTTCGGCGTCGGGTAATGCCGGGTTTCCTGACTGAGCATGCCGCCCTGCACCGAACTCAGGTAGAACGACGGCACGCTCTCGACCTCCACCCCGACCGGGTGCTGGCGCAAAGCAACGATGCTCGGCACTTCGGGTAGACGCCGACGATCGAAGGCCAACTGCCAGCGCTCGCGCTGGTAGGGACCGAACATCACCACGCGCTCGTTGACCAACTCACCCAGTTCATTGCGCATCTGCGCGTAGTCACGGTCGTACGGCACGCGCAGCATCAGATCGGCCAACTGACCCTGCGCAGTCACCCGGCCACGCCAGATGTAGTCACGCAGGTCGTCGTCAAGCTTTTCGCCTGGCGGCGCCCACATGAGCTCCAGCTTCAGGCCGAGCCCTTCGGCCAGTGCCTTGGCCAGCTCGTAGTCGACGCCGCGCGGCTGGCCATCCTGCTCGTAGCTGTAAGGCGGGAAGTTCTGGTACAGCGCCACACGCAGAGTGCCCGACTCGGTGATGCGGTCAAAATCGCGCACCTGTGCCTGAGCAGTGCCGAGGCACAGCAGCAGAGCCCAAAAAGCGATCAGCCGGTGCATTGTGCGAGCGCTTATGAAGAAATCGTCGCGAGCGATGGCAGGTCGCGCAGGGCCTGCGCGCAGCAAGCGGAATGTATTGAAATGCATGAGCATTGCGAGCACCGCCGATACGCGAGATGCCGAGCGCAGCAGATTTATCATCAAGCGCTTACTCCTCGACGTGCACGCTCTCCAGATAGCTGCGCACCGCCCACAGCGCTTCCTGACTGAGGAAGTCAGCCATCTTCGGCATGTACACGCGGCCATCGCGCACCGCGCCATTGATCACGCGCTCCTTGAACCATTCGTCACCGCTGGCCCCCAGCTCCAACAAGCGCAGGTCCGGAGCGATACCACCGGATTTGGCCTCCAGGCCGTGGCAGGCGGCGCAGTTCTGGTTGTACGCCGAGGAGCCGATCTCGATGGCGCGCGGGTTGTCGCGGTAGGGGTTCTCGTCCAGCCACTCTTCACCCAAGGGTTCCAGCCCATCGGTGTTCACCGCCTGCGGCACCACGTCGCCGTGTGCCCAGAGGGTGGTAGACGCAGCGAGCAGCAGCAACGCCAGGGTGGTTTTGATCTTCTTGTTGTTCATGGCCAGGACCTCATCGAATGCACGTAAGACAGCCCGTTCAGAGCTCGTGACGACCATCTTAGAAAGGCCGCGCAAAGCACCGAATGCTGCTTTGGTGGCCGGGCTCTAGTCCCTTGGTAGTAGGGCTTGGGTGGGGGTGTGCGTGATGCCTTGGCAGCAAGGCCAAGTCATGTGCCGGCCGGGAAATCCTCCCGGCAAGGGCGGGAGTTTTTCCGTAGGCGCAAAGGTGGCCGGGTACCACCATCGGCTTGCCACTGCAGAACCTCTCCTGCACCGCGTTCTCACGGTGCCACTGCAGCGACCTACCACCTCCAATGGGAAGCACAACGATGACAACAAGAAACCTACCCAGCACCCCACGCCCCCTGGCGCTTGCCCTGATGCTGGCCGGCAGCCTGGCGCTGAGCCAGGGCGCGATCGCCAAGCCGGTGACCTGGGACGACATCGCCAACGACCACACCACCACCAGCAACGTGCTGCAGTACGGCTTGGGCACCAATGCCCAGCGCTGGAGCCCACTGGCTCAGGTGAACGCCGAAAACGTGTTCAAGCTGACACCGGCCTGGAGCTACTCCTTCGGTGACGAGAAACAGCGCGGCCAGGAATCCCAGGCCATCATCCACGACGGCGTGGTCTACGTGACCGGCTCCTACTCGCGGGTATTCGCCCTGGATGCCAAGACCGGCAAGCGCCTGTGGACCTATAGCCATCGCCTGCCCGACGACATCCGCCCGTGCTGCGACGTGGTCAACCGTGGCGCCGCCATCTATGGCGACAAGATCTACTTCGGCACCCTCGACGCCCGCGTCGTGGCGCTGAACAAGGACACCGGCAAGGTGGTCTGGAACAAGAAGTTCGGTGATCACTCTGCCGGCTACACCATGACCGGCGCGCCGACCATCGTGAAGGACGGCAAGAGCGGCAAGGTGCTGCTGATCCACGGCAGCTCTGGTGACGAATTCGGCGTGGTCGGCCGCCTGTTCGCCCGCGACCCGGATACCGGCGAGGAAGTTTGGATGCGTCCGTTCGTCGAAGGCCACATGGGCCGCCTGAACGGCAAGGACAGCACCCCGACCGGCGACGTCAAGGCGCCGAGCTGGCCGGATGATCCCAACCACCCGACCGGCAAGAAGGAAGCCTGGAGCCAGGGCGGTGGTGCGCCGTGGCAGAGCGCCAGTTTCGATGCCGAAACCAACACCATCATCATCGGCGCTGGCAACCCGGCACCCTGGAACGGCTGGGCGCGCACCAGCGACGGCGGTAATCCCAAGGACTACGACAGCCTGTACACCTCCGGCCAGGTCGGCGTCGACCCCACCACCGGTGAAGTGAAGTGGTTCTACCAGCACACCCCGAACGATGCCTGGGACTTCTCCGGCAACAACGAGCTGGTGCTGTTCGACTACAAGGACAAGGACGGCAAGGTCACCAAGGCCACCGCCCACGCCGACCGCAACGGCTTCTTCTATGTGGTCGACCGCGCCAACGGCAAATTGAAGAACGCCTTCCCCTTCGTCGACAAGATCACCTGGGCCAGCCACATCGACCTGGAAACCGGTCGTCCGGTCGAGAACGAAGGCCAGCGCCCGCAGAAGCCGAAGCCGAAGCCGGGCGAAAGCAAGGGTGAAGTGGTCGAGGTCTCCCCACCCTTCCTCGGCGGCAAGAACTGGAACCCCATGGCCTACAGCCAGGACACCGGCCTGTTCTACGTACCGGCCAACCACTGGAAGGAGGACTACTGGGCCGAAGAGGCGCACTACAAGAAGGGTTCCGCCTACCTGGGCATGGGCTTTCGCATCAAGCGCCTGTTCGACGACCACGTCGGCATCCTGCGCGCGATGAACCCGACCACCGGCAAGGTCGCCTGGGAACACAAGGAGCGCCTGCCACTGTGGGCCGGCGTACTCGCCACCAAGGGCAATCTGGTGTTCACCGGCACCGGCGACGGTTACTTCAAGGCCTTCGACGCCAAGAACGGCGAGGAGCTGTGGAAGTTCCAGGTCGGCACCGGGATCATCTCCCCGCCCGTCACCTGGGAACAGGACGGTGAGCAGTACATCGGTGTGACCGCCGGTTACGGCGGCGCCGTGCCGCTGTGGGGCGGCGATATGGCCGACCTGACCAAGCCGGTCGCCCAGGGCGGTTCCTTCTGGGTGTTCAAGCTGCCGAGCTGGGACAAGGCCAGCGCCAAACGCTAACGGTTGAAAGCATGGCGCACCGTAGGGTGCGCCATGCGCACCAGCTTTTCACAGCCACCTAGTTATCGCATTCACCCGCGGTGCACACGGCGCACCCTACCCGTTCCCGTAGGAGCTCCGCTTCAGCCACGAAGCGAATCAGGCACTCACCCCCGAGGACTCGCCATGAACTACCTGCCCCTGCTTATCCCGGTCCTGCTGCTGGTAATCGGCAGCCACGCCATCGGCGCCGAAACCGAGAGCGACGGCGTCCTGCAGATCAACGGCTGCCGCATCGAACCCGACAGCAAATGCCCCAACGCCAACCTGCGCGGCGCCGACCTGCGCAACATGGACATGCGCCGCATGGATCTGTCCGGTGCGGATCTCTCCGGCGCCGACCTGCGCCACGTCAACCTCGACCTGGCCAATCTGGAAAAGGCCAAGCTGCGCGGCGCCAACCTGACCCGCGCCAGCCTGCAACAGAGCAACCTGCGCCTGGCCGACCTGTCCGGTGCCAGCCTGGTGGCCATCAGCGGCTGGGCCCTGTTCGGCCAGGCTGCGCAATTCGAAGGCGCCGACATGCGCGCCGCCAACCTGGAGTTCGCCCGCCTTTCCGGCGCCAAGCTGCACAACGTCCAACTGCAGGCCGCCAACCTGGAAATGACCTGGCTGAGCAAGGCCGACCTCAAGGGCGCGCATCTGGAAGACGCCAACCTGCAGGAAGTTAAACTCGGCGGCTCCAACCTGGAAAACGCCAATCTCACTGGCGCACGGGTACGCTTCGGCAACTTTCAGGGCGCCAACATGCCCGGCTGCGTGCAATGCCCCAAGGGCTGGGACTGATTCCCCGCAAACCACGTAGGGTGGGCCGGACGGCGATCCGCTTCAGCCCACCAATAGAGCTAGCTCTGGCGGGTTGCACCCGCCCTACGACTACCCTGACCACCGCACTGCCACACGCATCCCCAGCGAATACGGTTTGCCAGGTGGTGCGGGAAGGCAGCGAGTGAGGCCAAGGGAAGCGACATATGGCTCCCACGCTCCGCGTGGGAGCTAGCCCGCGACGCTCTGCGTCGCCAGCGAACTCAGCTGCGCTGCGGCCTACAAGCGGACGCGGAGCGTCGAGGGCTGCATTACCACGCAGAGCGTGGGAACGATCAATAGAAGCGACATATGGCTCCCATGCTCCGCGTGGGAGCTAGCCCGCGACGCTCTGCGTCGCCAGCGGACTCAGCTGCGCTGCGACCTACAAGCGGACGCGGAGCGTCGAGGGCTGCATTACCACGCAGAGCGTGGGAACGATCAATAGAGCTAGCGCGGGCGGGTTGCACCTGCCCTACAACCGCCGTGACCACCGCACTGCCACACGCATCCCCAGCGAATACGGTTTGCCAGGTGGTGCGGGAAGGCAGCGAGTGAGGCCAAGGGAAGCGACATATGGCTCCCACGCTCCGCGTGGGAGCTAGCCCGCGACGCTCTGCGTCGCCAGCGGACTCAGCTGCACTACGGCCTACAAGCGGACGCGAAGCGTCCAGGCTGCATTACCACGCAGAGCGTGGGAACGATCAAACCAAGCGATTGGTCACCCGCTTCGATCATGTTCATTGGCTCTGCGAGCAGGCCATTGCAGCCTGCCGTCACCGATCAAGCACTCTCCAACCCCACCCGCACCACCCCACTGTCGATGGCCAGGTGCACCAGCTCCACCTGCGAGGCGATCTGTAGCTTGTTCTTCACCAGAGTCTGGTAGTTAGACAGGGTCTTGGCGCTGATGCACAGCTTCTCGGCGATCTGCCTCGGTGGCAGGCCGCGGGCGAGCATGACGAAGATTTCGAATTCGCGTTGGGTCAGTTCGCGCAGCCGTGGGTCGAGGCCGTCGCTGCTGGTGGGGTTGCAGGCCAGCTGGGTGGCCAGTTGCTGTTCGATATAGGCGTGGCCGGCGGCGGTGCGTTTGACCGCTTCCACCAGCACTTCCGGTGACGAGTTCTTGGTCAGGTAGCCGATGGCGCCGACGTCCAGAGCCTGACGCACCAACGGCAGTTCGTCGTGCATGCTGAAGAACAGGATACGCAGCTGCGGCAGGCGCTGGCGCAGGCGGCGGGTGGTTTCCAGGCCGCTGATGCCGGGCAGACCTATGTCCATGACCACCAGATTGGGTATCTCTTCCTGCACTCGCTGCAGGGCCTGCTCGCCGTCGCAGGCCTCACGCAACTGCACATCCGGCAACAGCGCGCGCAGCAAGCTGGCATAGCCCTGGCGCACCACGGCGTGATCGTCCACCAACAAAACCTTCATCGCATCGCCTCCAGAGGAATGTTCAGGCACAACGCCCAACCGGCTTGCGGGCGACTGTGCAGGCGCAGCTCGCCACCGAGGCTGCGGCTGCGTTCACGCATCGAGCGCAGGCCGATGCCGGGGCGCAGCGGCAGTGCGGTACCCTGGCCGTTATCACGCACCAGCAAGCGCAGCCCATGCCCCCGGCGTTGCAGGCGAATGCGTACTTCACTGGCATCGGCATGGCGGGCGACGTTGGTCAGCGCCTCCTGCACCAGTCGATAGAGATGGGCCTTGCTCGCCAGCGGCAGACTCGGCAATCGCTCGCCCAGTTGCAGGTGGCAGCGAATGCCTTGCGCCTGCTGCCAATCGACGGCCAGTTGCTGCAGCGCCGGGCCCAATTCAAGACGTTCCAGCACCACCGGGTAGAGATCGCGAATCAGGCTGCGAAAGCCCTGCTGCAAGCGCTCGCAGTTGTCGTCCAGCAGGCGCGCGGTGTCCTGTACCTGCTGCGGCCGGTCGGCGATCACCTTGAGCAGGCAGGCCTGGGCGCGAATGCCGCTGAGGTATTGGCCCAGGTCGTCATGCAGGGTCTGGCCGAGGCGTGTGCGCTCACGCTCCTGCAGCTCCAGCAGCGCCTGAGTCAGTTCGGCGTTGTCCGCCTGTACCTGCTGCAGGGTGACGGCCATGGCGTTGAAGTGCGCCGCCAGATGCTTGGCCTCGGCCAGGCCGTGATCGCGCAGGCGGGCGTCAAAGTGGCCGGCACCGACTTCACGCAAGCCGGCGAGCAACTCGTCCAGCACACGCCGGGCACGGCATACGGCAAAGCGGATGGTCAGGAGGCTGAGGATCAGAGCGAAGGCACTGAGCAGCAGCAGTTGCAACAGCGAGTCCTGGATTTCCTCGATCTCGTCATAAGGATCGAGGGCGATGTGCAGCTCGCGGTCATCGGCCAGCGGCCAGACGTGAGTCACCAACGACGAGGAGCCCAGCAAGCGCTCGGCGATCCAGCGTTCGACGGCACTCTCACTCTGCACCTTGGGGTGATCGCCCGGGCGCAGCCAGCTCACACGAATATGCCGCAGGTTCTTGGTCAGCTCAGGGCGCAGGCTGCCGGGGTTGCTGCGCGCCACCTCACCGAGGTATTCCACCACCGCTTCGGCGGCCTGCAACTCGCGCTGCACATCATGACTGGCCTGGCGCAGCAGCAGCGCCAACCCGGCCAGGGTCACCAGCACGAACAGCAGGCTGACACCGAGGTTGATGCGGCCCAGGGCAGTCATCTACTTGCCCCCGCTACTTGACCACGAAGTGGCCGAGCATGCCCTTGCCCTCCAGACCCTTGGCGTAGAAGCGGTATTTGCCCGGCTTGACCGGCAGGAAGAAGATCTCCGCCTCGCCAGCGTCCTCGAACTCCAGTTCGGTAAGGGTGACGGCCTTCACCTCCACGCCGCCGGCCTCGACCTTGCGCAGGTAGATGGAAGTGGCGAACTCCGGCGCCTGGAAGGCGTATTCCTTTTGCCCGTTGGAGATGATCTTGAGCTGGTAGGCCTGGCCGGTTTCCAGCTGGTATTCAGTCTGCGACATGGAGTAGTCGCTGTCGTCGCTGCCCAGCACCAGATCGGGCAATGTCAGCGGGCGTCGGGTCATGTCACCGGCAGCGTGCAACTGGTCGACACCGAGCAGGCTGATGATCAACAGCAGCGGCAATAGCAGGGCCTTGAAAATACGTATGGCGTTCACCTGTTCTTGTTATTGGACATTGCCTGCCATGCTAGGAAGTAACGGCCTGCGCCGGGGTACTACCTTGGTACTGACGCACTGGTACTTTGGGCATATTTCCCGGCCCGCCGCCGCTCCACCCCAGCCCTTGCGACCGTGCGAACTACTACCTTCGTACGTGCCCGGCGCTACCTTGGGCATATTTCCCGAGCCGATTGCGCTTCCTATGCTGGCGACACCCTCTGCAGGAGTCGCCCCATGCACCGCATCAGTTGCCGCCTGTTGTTCTGCCTCGCCGCCGTATTTGGCGTGGCGGCCGGCGCCAGCGCGAACGACTTGCAGGTACGTATCGGCTACCTGGCGCATCTGCCGCCACGCGGCCCTTTGCTCTCCAACGTCATTCCTGAACCCGCCGACGCCGGCCGCCGTGGCGCCGAGCTGGCGATCATCGACAGCAACAGCACCGGGCGTTTTCTCAAGCAGCAGTTCGAGTTGCAAAGCGCCGAAAGCGCGGAGACGAGTGACGTGCTCGCCGCTGCCGAACGCCTGCACCAGGCCGGCATCCGCCTGTTCGTGGTCAATGCCCCCGCCGCCACCCTGCGCCAGCTCAGCGAGCGCCTGCCGGACAGCCTGCTGCTCAATGCCGGCAGCGCCGACGACGGCCTGCGCCGCGAGCAATGCCTGGGCAACGTGCTGCACACCCTGCCCAGCCGCGCCATGCTGGCCGATGCTCTGGCGCAGTTTCTCGCCGTGCGCAAATGGACGCGCTGGCTGCTGGTGACCGGCACCACCGCGGACGACATCGCCTATGCCGACGCGCTCAAGCACGCCGCCAAACGCTTCGGCCACAAGATCGTCGCCGAAAAGTCGTGGAGCTTCGACAACGACCAACGGCGCAGCGCCCAGGCGGAAATGCCGCTGTTTACCCAGGCCAGCGAGTACGACGTGGTGCTGGTGGCCGACGAACGTGGCGACTTCGGCGAGTACCTGCCCTACAACACCTGGTATCCGCGCCCGGTAGCAGGCACCCAGGGACTGACCCCGACCGCCTGGCACAAGACGGTGGAAACCTTCGGTGCCACGCAATTGCAGAAACGCTTCGAGGCACTGGCCGGACGCTGGATGAACGACCGCGACTTCGCCGCCTGGATGGCCGTGCGCAGCATCGCCACCGGCGTGACCAAGCTGCGCGCTGCCGAGCCGCAGGGCATTCGCCACCTGCTGCTGAACGAACAACTGCCGCTGGACGGCTTCAAGGGTCGCAAGCTGAGCTTCCGCCCGTGGAACGGTGAGCTGCGCCAGCCCATTGCGCTGGTGCATCCACGCGCCCTGGTCAGCACCTCGCCGCAGGACGGTTTTCTGCACCCGCACAACGAAATGGACAGCCTCGGCTACGACCGGCCTGAAGTGAGCTGCGATCTGGCGAGTACCACCCACTGATGGTGCGCACGGCGCACCCTACCTACACCGAACCGTAGGGTGCGCCGCGCGCACCTCCTACACAACGCGCCGCCAAAGACAACAACAAGAGGATCAACCCCATGCGTCTGACCCGTCTCGCCTGCGCCGTCGCCTTCGGCCTGGCCTGCCACTCGGCCTTCGCCGCCACCGCCTACGTGTCCAACGAAAAGGATGACAGCATCAGCGTCATCGACCTGGACAGCCTCGAAGTCACCGCCACTCTCGACGTCGGCATGCGCCCGCGCGGGCTGCTGCTGTCTTCCGACAACAGGCTTTTGTACATCTGCGCCAGCGACTCGGACCGCGTGCAGGTGATGGACCTGGCCACGCGCACCATCATCAAGGAGCTGCCCTCCGGCGCCGACCCCGAGCAGTTCGCACTGCACCCCAACGACCGCTGGCTGTACATCTCCAACGAGGACGATGCCCTTGTCACGGTGGTTGACGCGCAGAGCGACGAGGTATTGGCGCAGATCGAAGTGGGCGTGGAGCCCGAAGGCATGGCGGTAAGCCCGGACGGCAAGTGGGCGGTCAACACCAGCGAAACCACCAACATGCTGCACTGGATCGACACCCGCACCCAGCAACTGGTGGACAACACCCTGGTCGACCAGCGCCCGCGCCACGTCGAGTTCGAGAAGGACGGCAAACGCCTATGGGCCTCGGCCGAGATTGGCGGCACGGTGACGGTGCTGGATGTGGACTCGCGCCAAGTGCTCAAGGTGCTCAACTTCGCCATCAAGGGTGTGCACCCGGACAAGGTACAGCCGGTGGGAGTCAAGCTTTCGGACGATGGCAAATACGCCTTCGTCGCCCTCGGCCCGGCCAACCATGTGGCGGTGGTGGATGCCAGGACCTTCGAGATTCTCGACTACCTGCTGGTGGGCCGGCGCGTCTGGCACATGGCGTTCACCCCGGATCAGAAGCGCCTGCTGACCACCAACGGCGTCAGCGGCGATGTGTCGGTGATCGACGTCGACAGTCTCAAGGTGACCAAGTCGATCAAGGTCGGTCGCTACCCCTGGGGCGTGGTGGTAACGCCATGAACGCCCTGGAGGTGAGCGGCGTCGGTTTCGCCTATGGCGCGCGCCAGGCGCTCAGCGACCTGGCCTTCGAGCTGGCGCCGGGACGCTTCGGCGCCCTGCTTGGGCCCAACGGCGCCGGCAAGTCCACGCTGATCGCCCTGCTCACCCGCCTCTATGACCTGCAGCAGGGCGATATCCGCATCTTCGGCCACAGCCTGCGCGACGAACCGCGCCAGGCGCTGCGCCAGCTCGGTGTGGTGTTCCAGCAGAGCACGCTGGATCTCGACCTGTCGGTGCAGCAGAACCTCGCCTATCACGCCGCGCTGCACGGCATGCCGCGCCGCGAGGCGCAGGTGCGCATCGACGAGGAGCTGCTGCGCCAGGATCTCGCAGAGCGCCGTCACGACAAGGTGCGCACGCTCAATGGCGGCCACCGGCGTCGCGTGGAGATCGCCCGCGCCCTGCTCCACCAGCCGCGCCTGCTGCTGCTCGACGAGGCCAGCGCCGGGCTCGACCCGGCCAGCCGCCTGGCGCTGGGCCGGCACGTACGCAACCTGTGCCGCGAGCAGGGCCTGTGCGTGCTGTGGACGACCCATCTGCTGGACGAGATCGAGTCCAACGACGACCTGCTGATCCTGCACCGTGGCGAACGTGTGGCCTGGGGTAAGGCCAGCCAGTTCGGCGATGACCTGGGCATCAGCTTCGCCCGCCTGACCGGCGACGAGGCGCTGGGCCGTGGCCATGTGCGCGAGGCGCTGCGGCCAAAACGCGCCGAAGACGTTGGCGATAATGAAACGGCCCCGGTGCGCACGGCGCACCCTACGCGAGGTGTTCGCTGATGACCGCTTACTGGGAATGCCTGCGCGGCATCGTCTTGCGCGAATGGCTGCGCTTCGTGCTGCAACGCTCGCGCTTTCTCAGCGCCCTGGTACGCCCGCTATTGTGGCTGCTGGTGTTCGCCGCAGGCTTTCGTGCCGCGCTGGGCATCGCCATCATCGAGCCTTACGACACCTACATCACTTACGACACCTACATCGTGCCGGGCCTGGCCTGCATGATCCTGCTGTTCAACGGCATGCAGGGCTCGCTGTCGATGGTCTACGACCGCGAGATGGGCAGCATGCGCGTACTGCTCACCAGCCCGCTGCCGCGCGCATTCCTGCTGGCCGCCAAACTGCTGGCCACGGCGCTGATCTCGCTGCTACAGGTCTATGCCTTCCTCGCCATCGCCTGGGTCTATGGCGTGCAGCCACCGGCCTGGGGTCTGCTCGCCGCGCTGCCGGCGCTGCTGCTGGTGGCGCTGCTGCTCAGCGCGCTGGGGCTGCTGTTGTCCAACGGTATACGACAACTGGAGAACTTTGCCGGGGTGATGAATTTCGTTATCTTCCCGCTGTTCTTTCTGTCGTCTGCGCTGTACCCGCTGTGGAAGATGCGCGAGTCCAGCGAGTGGCTGTACTGGCTGTGTGCGGTCAACCCCTTCACCCACGCCGTGGAGCTGGTACGCAACGCGCTCTACCTGCGCCTGCACCTCGATGCACTGCTGATCTGCGCCGGCCTCAGCGCGCTGCTGACGCTGCTCGCCGTGGCCAGCTTCAACCCGCAGCATGCGGCGCTGCGCAAGGTGGGCTGATCATGATCGTTCCCACGCTCCGCGTGGGAACGCATCCCAGGACGCTCCGCGTCCGGCGTCGAACCTGCCGGTCAGTCAGAACCGGCGCAGAGCGCCATGCCATCTGCTCCCACGCAGAGCGTGGGAGCAATCACCGCTCACAACTACTACTTTGGTACTGCTTTTCCTCTCCAACGTAGAATTCCCAAGCCTGCGACCATGGCCTGTAATACCGGCACAACAATAAGTAGAGACCTTGCCATGAAGTACCGTCTGCCCGTGCAAGCGGGCCTGATGTTCGCCTCCCTGCTGCTGGTCTGCATCGTGCGTGCCGAAGAGCTGTTCGATGCCGATGGCTATCGCAGCAGCCAGTACCGCAGCCCCACGCCAGCCAGCCTGGAAGGCGTGCAGATCGTCGATACTCCCGCCCTGCAGAAGCTGCTCGCCGAGCGCCCGGATACCCGCCTGATCGATGTCTACCGTCGCCCCTGGGTGCAAGGACGCTTCATCGAGGACGCGCCCCACGCCAACCTGCCCGGCAGTCTGTGGCTGGCCAATGCCGGCGACGGCAACCTGGCTCCGCAATGGCATCGCTACTTCACCTACTACCTGCACCAGCAGAGCCGTGGCGATATGCGCCAACCCTTCGTATTCTACTGCCGCTCCGATTGCTGGTTGAGCTGGAACGCCGCGCGCCGCGCCCATGCCATGGGCTATCGCCAGATCTACTGGTACCGTGATGGCGTCGATGCCTGGGAACAGGCCGGCCTGCCTCTGGTGCCCGCCCAACCTGCCGAATTGCCTGCCGCTTTCCTCACGCCCACCGCCACCCCATAATCACAACAACGAGGTGCAAGGCCATGTACAAGATTCTGATTGCCGACGATCATCCGCTGTTTCGTGAAGCCATCCACAACGTCATCGCCGACGGTTTTCCCGGCAGCGAGATCATGGAAACCGCCGACCTGGACAGCGCCCTGGAGCTGACCCAGAGCCACGACGACCTGGACCTGATCCTGCTCGACCTGAACATGCCTGGGATGCATGGCCTGGGCGGGTTGATGAATCTGCGCAACGAGGCACCGACCATTCCGGTGGTGATCGTCTCGGCCGAGCAGGACAAGCAGATCGTGCTGCAGGCCATCACCTATGGCGCAGTGGGCTTCATCACCAAGTCCTCGCCACGCGCGCAGATGACCGACGCCATCGCGCAGATTCTCGACGGCAACGTCTACCTGCCGCCGGACATCATCCGCTCGCAGAAGAGCGGCAGCTCACGCCAGCACCACGACAACCACAGCATCGCCCCGGAACTGCTGCAGGCGCTGACGCGCAAGCAACTGCTGGTACTCGAACGCATGACCAAGGGCGAGTCGAACAAGCAGATCGCCTACAGCCTGGATATCGCCGAAACCACGGTCAAAGCCCACGTCTCGGCCATTCTGCGCAAGCTCGGCGTGCATAACCGGGTGCAGGCGATACTCTCGGCAGGCGATATCGACTTCGCCTCCTACCTGCGGCGCTAGTGCCCGATAGGTTGGCTGCCATTCCCACGCAGGCGGTAAGCCAGAAACCGAGAAGCACCTGGGCTCCCGCCTTCGCGGGAGTGACGGACGAGGTTGTCCTGACGCCCGTCATCAACCCGTGCTAAAACGGCGGCTTTGCCTGAATGCCTGCGTTCCTGGCAGCAGGCTTTGCACTGGTTCTGATGGAGTTCACCATGCACATCCGCCCCTTCCGGCTCACCGACGAAGCCGCCGTCGTCGATCTCTGGCAACGCTGCGACCTGGTCCGCCCCTGGAACGATCCGTACAAGGACATCCAGCGCAAGCTGAAGGTGCAGCCCGAGCTGTTTCTGGTAGGCGAGATCGACGGCAAGCTGGTGGCCTCGGCCATGGCCGGCTACGAGGGGCATCGCGGCTGGGTCAACTACCTGGCGATGTGCCCGCAGCAACGCCAGCAGGGCCTGGCCCGTCAGTTGATGGTGTATATCGAAGAACAGTTGCTGGCCCTGGGCTGCCCCAAGCTCAGCCTGCAGGTGCGCGACACCAACGCGTCAGCTTTGGCCTTCTACGAGCGGCTTGGCTACAAGGTCGATGCATCCGTCAGCCTGGGCAAACGCCTGATCGCAGATGATTGACGGCGCGCCCGTATCGTAGCCCGGATGCAATCCGGGGCAGAACGGCATGATCCTTCCCGGATTACATCCGGGCTACGGGCCAGCTCCGGTGCGCGCAGCGCACCCTACAGGGCCATCGCAACCGTCGATATCTTTGGCGTATCGCTGAATCGTAGGGTGCGCCGTGCGCACCGGGGCGAACGACCATTTCAAGCCCCCGCCCCGCGCTCCATCAGGTGACTCATCGCCGCCTTCAGCTTCATCGGCCGCACCGGTTTGTGCAGCAGGCTGTGGCCGAGCTCGCGCATCTGCTGCTTGAGTTCGTTGCTGTAGTTGGCGGTGATCATCAGTGCCGGTAGCGGCGCACTGCGTCGGGCGTTTATCTGCGCCACGGCATCGACGCCATTGCGCTCATCATCAAGGTGGTAGTCGGCGATCAGTAGGTCGGCCTCGGCGTGGTAGTTGTCCACCTGGCGCGCCAGGTCTTCTTCGCTCAGCGCCGTGACCACCCGGCAGCCCCAGCCCTCGAGCAGGGTGCGCATGCCCGCGCAGATCGCCGCATCGTTATCCAGCACCCAGACCCGCGCACCGCTGAGGCGTTCGAGCAACTGGTCCGGGCTGTCCTGCACGGCACGCGCGCGCGGGGCGCGACGGGTCAGCGGCACTTCCACGGCGAACATCGACCCTCTGCCCAGCTGCGACGCTACGCGGATGCGGTGGCCGAGCATGCGCGCGATTTTCTCGACGATCGCCAGACCCAGGCCCAGGCCGCGATCCTGCTTGCGCTGCACGTTGTCGCCGCGTTTGAACTCCTGAAAGATTTCCACCCGCTTGTCCTGGGCGATGCCGATGCCGGTGTCCCAGACCTCGATGGACAGGCTGTTGCCGCGCCGTCGGCAGCCCAGCAGGATGCGCCCGCTGGCGGTGTAGCGAATGGCGTTGCTGAGGAAATTACGCAGGATGCGCGCCAGCAGTTGCACATCGCTGCGCACCAGAGCCGAGCTGGGCAGGTAGTCCAGACGTAAACCCTCACTACCGGCGATCTGGTGATACTCGGCGGCCAGGTTCTCCAGCAGCTCGCTGACGGCAAACGGCGCGATATCCGGCTTGATCACCCCGGCATCGAGTTTGGAAATGTCCACCAGCGTGCCGAGCAGGCTCTCGACGTCTTCCAGTGAGTTGCTGACGTTGCGCACCAGCGGCGCGCAGCCGGACAGGTCGTTCTTCTCCAGCAAGGCACTGGTGAACAGCCGCGCCGCATTGAGCGGCTGCAGCAGGTCATGGCTGACGGCAGCGAGGAACTTGGTCTTGGACAGGTTGGCCTGCTCGGCCTCACCCTTGGCCTCACGCAGGCGCGCCTCCATCTGCGTGCGCTCATCGATCTCGCGGCGCAACTGGTCGTTGACTGTGGTCAGCTCGGCGGTACGCTCGCGCACGCGCTGCTCCAGGTGCTGGTAGGCCTGGTGCAGCGCCTCGGCGGTGCGGCGGCGCTCGGTGATGTCGCGGATCAGCACGAAGATGCCGACTACCTCGCCGCAGGCCTGGCGGTTGGGCACGTAGGAACGCAGCATGTAGCGCTCCTGACCGTTGTGGTTGGTTTCGGCGAACTCGAAGGTCACGCTCTCGCCGGACAGGGCCAGCTCGACGTAAGGCTCCAGGCGCTGGCAATGCTCCTCACTGTGCACGTCGCGCAAGCTCTGGCCGAGCATGGCGCCACGTGGCCAGCAGTACCATTCCTCGTAGACCTTGTTGGTGAACTCGTAGACCAGGTCGGCCGACAGGTAGGCGATCAGCGCCGGCACGTGGTCAGTGATCAGGCGAATCCAGCGCTCGCTATCGCTCAGCGCCTGGGCCTGGCGATGACGCTCGGTGATATCGGTGAAAGTGTTGACGAAGCCGCCGGTAGGCAGCGGATGGGTGCGCACTTCGAGCATGCGCCCATCGAACAGGCGCACCTCCACCTGGCGCAGCGGTTTGCCGACGGCATCTCGGCTGTCCGGGGTCAGTAGCTGCAGCTCGCTTTCCGCCATCACTTCAGCGAACGGCCGATGGGCGTTGATCGGCGCCAGGCCGCAGAGTTCGAGAAAACGGTGATTCCACAACTCCAGCGCGCCCTCGGCATTGACCATGGCCATGCCCTGCGACAGGTTGTCGACCGCGCGCTGCAGCAGGCGTGACTTTTGCGCCAGGGCCTGCTCGCGGCGCAGCGCCTCGCTCTGCTTCACCTCGGTGATGTCGGTATAGAGGATCACCAGCCCGCCTTCGCGGGTCGGTCGTTCGCTGACTTGCACCCAGCGCCCGTCCTGCAGGCGGAACAGGCTCGGCTCGCCCTCCTTGCCCAGTTGCGCCTCCACCACCAGGCCGGTGCTGCGGCTCAGGCGGCGAATCTCTTCCAGCCGTGTGCCGGTACCGATGCGCGCGCGGCTGCGCGCCCACAGTGCCTTGAAGCGGCTGTTGAACAGCACGATGCGCTGACGATCATCGAACAGCACGAAGGCGTCGGAGATGCTCTCGATGGCGTCGATCAGATGCTGATGCGCGGTCTCGGCACGCAGCCGCGCATCGCTGAGCAGCTGGTTGCTGGATTTCAGTTCGGCCATCGCCTGGTTCAGCGCATCGGTGCGTTCACGCACCTGCTCGGAGAGCACCACCGAGTGCTGGAAGGCCGCGTAGGCATCGTCGCCCCGCGAGTGGATCGACTCGACCCGTTCGATCAGCGCGGCATTGATGCGCTTGAGCTTGGCGTTCTCCTGCTCCAGCGCCGCACAGTGGGCCTGCAGCTCAGCGCTCGGCACGCCCAACAGGTCGGCCAATGGCGACACCGGTAAAGGTCTGGTTGATGTGCATGCCATTGAACTGCTCTCCATAGGTGTTGAAGCCGATCACCCGCTGCTGGCGCAGCAGTGTGGCGACCGACTCGACGCCGCCATCGTTCTCGATCTCCAGGCGGCGCAGGAAGCAGTCGCAGCCGATGGTCAGCAGCAGCGGACCGAGGCGCTGCTCGAGCCCGGCGAACAGCTGCTGCAGGTTGGGCAGCAGCGGCCCAGGATGCATGGCGGTGAGGACGATGCCGTTCTCCACCGCGCAGTAGAAGGTCAGGCTGAGGTCGTCATGCACCTGCTGGATCGAGCGTACGTAATAGTGATCGCTGATCCGCACCGCCAGCGGATAGGCCGCGAACGCACGCAGATCCAGCGCCTCGACCGGCACGCCGATCAGGTCGGCATATTCCTGCGCGGCCGGCGCGGCATTGAGTTCGTACACCCGGCGCGTGGCACTGTCGGCACGGGTCACCACCAGTTTTTCCGCACGGGGCTGGATGTGATGGGTGCTGAACACCTCGAACTCCAGCCAGGTGTTGAACAGCACCACCACCGCCGCGCCGCTGTGAAAGCGGCCGCCGTGGTAGACGTGAGTGTGGGTCAGGTGGTTGTCGTCGCCGGCCGACCCGCCGAAGTGCGGGATGCTGCCCAGCGCCGCACTGAGTGCGCCGAGCACCAGTTCTTCGCGGCTGGACAGGCCGTCGAGCAGGGTCAGGGCGAAACTGTGACCCTTGATCGAAGCCAGTTCGTTGCTGCGGCAGGCCTTGACCAGGCCATCGACCAGTTGCTGCGCGTCGAGCAGATTGAAGCGCTCCATCTCGTCGATCAACACGCTGGCGATGGAAAAGCAGCGCAGGTCGAAGCCCAGCGCCACCACGCAACCACGCCCGTAGCCCTGCGGGGTGATCTCGCCGGCACTGGTGCAGCCGACCAGGCTGACACCACCAAAGTGTGCCTCCAGCGCCTGGCCGAGGCCGTCGAGGTCGTACTCGGCCGAGCAGAAGAACAACACGAAACCGAGATAAGGGTGGATCAGCTGGCGTGCCAGTTCCTGAGCGGCCAATTCCACGTCCTTCGTGCTGGATAGGGCGCTGAGCACGCCTTCGGACTGTTGCAAGGCCATATCACGCCCCAATGCACCTGCTGATCATGGGGAAATTCTACGAAGCCGGCGCTGGCCGCCCCATGCTACTTGAGTACTGGGTAGTCGATCCGAAGGGCGTACTCGCGAAGCAGTACGCGACGCACGCCACCACCTTGATCATGCCGTGCCTGGCTCGAGCGCGAGCTGCAATTCAATAGGTAGGGATCGCTGGTGCGCATGGCGCACCCTACCTGGGACGTCGCCATGCTTGTGTAGGGTGCGCCGCGCGCACCGGCGTCCTCACGACGCAGGCCAGAACATCAGGGTCAGCACGAACATCCCGGCGTAGAAGGCGATCTCCAGGGTTTCCGTCCACGGCTGAATGCGCTTGATCGCGCCGTGCACATGCACCAGCACCATCAACAGGGCCACCGCTGCCAGTACCTCGAAGGTGGTGTGCAGCGCTTCGCCGGTCAGCGCGGCGCGCAACATCAGGGCCTCGACGATGAGGATGAAGGCGCCCAGGCAGCGCCCGAAATACACCGCCAGGTCGATGTCCTGCGGAATGCGCCAGCGCATCAAACGGGCCCAGGTCAGTGGCACGAGGAAGATGGGCAGCGCGAAGACCAGCGTGGTGCTGACCGCCAGCACCAGCAGGTAGGATTGAGCCGATTCGCTCCAGAGTCCGATCATCAGGTTTTTCTCTTTCGATCCCTAAAAAGAACGGGAGGCACTCGGGCCTCCCGTCATCTGCAAGCCGCGTTGCTTACCAGCTCAGTACCGCACCGACGGCGAAGGTGTCGGTGTCCTCGTTCAGACCGCTGCCGGCGGCGGCGTCGATCTGGTACTGGTTGTACTCGGCGACCAGCTTGAGGTTGTCGTTGATGGTGCGGAAGTAGGCGATGCCGCGGGTCTCGTAGTCCGCTGCCACGCCCAGGCCGTTGCCGTCGTCCTCGGTTTTGCCGTAGGACAACGCCACACGGTTCTTGCCCCAGGTGTAGGAGCCCTGCAGCAGGTAACCGTCGCTGTCGATATCACGCAGGGTCGGCTCGCCCAGGTTGTTGGTGAAGAACGGGTTGATGCCCTTGGCCTGGAAGCCCGAACCGGTCAGCGACAGGCCGCCGAACTTGGCCTGCACGCCATAACCCAGACCCTTGGAAGTTACGCTGTCGACGGTGTCATCGGTGTTCTCGGAAGTCTGGTAGGCGCCGTTGACCCAGGTGTAGATGGTCGAGTCACCCACGTCGAACTGGTAACTGACTTCCGATTCGAAGCGCGGGTTTTCCTGATAGGCCTTGCCGGTGGCGCTGTCGTCGTTGGTGTCGACCGGGTCCATGATGCCGACCGCGACGCGCAGGCCTTCGGCCAGGTTGTTGTTGCGGTAGGTGATCTGCGAAGTCGGGAACGGGTACGGGTAGCCGGTGCCGATGTTGCCGAACGACACGCCGGTGCCGTCCACCAGACCGAGGGTGTCGGAGACGTTACCGTAACCGGCCAGCAGCTCGTCGAGGAAGATGTTGGAGCGCGAGAACAGGCCGAAGTCCTTGCCCACCAGCACCTCGCCCCACTCCGGACTGGAAACGGTGCCGTAAAACTGGCGAACGTCGATGGCGGTATCGGTACCGTTGGTTTCGCTGTCGTTGATGGTGACCCAGAAGGACGAGCGGCCGGTCAGTTTCAGATCGTCGATCTGCTTGCCGAAGTTGAAGCCGATCCAGTTGGGCAGAAAGCCCATCTTCACCCGCGACTGGCGACGGTCGAACTGCTCGCCGTCACGATCCACGTCGCTGTTGACATAGAAGGCGTTGATATAGCCGTCGGTGGAAAACGTGGTGTCGTCCTTGTCGTACAGGACGATCTCGGCGGCAGCCTGCTGCGCAGTCGCCAGTGCGACGGCAGTGGCCAGGGTCAGGGGCAGAAGTCGAGTGATGGCGATCTTGTTGTTGTGCATAACGCTCTCCGCTTGAGTGGCGACCGCCAGGGCAGTCGTGTCGGAGGCGATTATCGAAAGCAGGTCCGGCGCGCCATACGCTGCCTTGGCAGTGGTTCGCTGCTGCTTTGGCCGAGCGCTACCGTCCCGCTTCCGCCGGCTCGCGACCGACCTGCTACCGGTAGTGGGAGAAAGGTCGTAGTACCGGACCAGCCCAAGGGCGTAGTAAGACCACAAGAGCGAGACCGCAGCGGCGAATCGAAAGAACGCCGCAAGGCAGAGCCTCGCCCGGGTCGGGGCTCTTGCAGAAAAAGGGCGTTGGACATTCCAGAGAGTCGCGCAAAGAGCGCTGAGGAGAACGCAGCCTAGGCTGGTGACGGCGCCCCGCTGGCCAGTACACGCCAGTCGCTGGCGCTTAGCAGCTGCTCATTTGCCTGGAGCAGACCGCTCCTGGTCAGAGCTGACAAGGCCTGCTGCACCCGTTGCAGGTGCACCTCGGGCAAGCCGGCCAGATGCAGCTGCCACAGCTGCTCGGCGCGCGGCAGGTTGGCCTTGGCCGGGCTCAGTGCGGGCTGCAGAGCATCGCGGTATCGCGACACGGCTGCGTCGTCCAGCGCTGCGAGCAGTTGACGCTGCTCGCCCAGAAAAGAGCGGATATGGTCGAAGATGTCAGCTGCCTCGCAAACCGGCGACTGCAGGGCAAACAGCAACCCCCGACAGCCTTCCACCTGGCGGAAACCGGCGAACAAGGCATAGCCCAATTGCAACTCGCCACGCAGGCGCTGGTAGAAACGCCCCTGCAGTACCTGCCCGAGCAAGCGCCAGGCGGCCTCGGTACAGGCATCGCCGGCAGGCAGCGGGCAGAACAACAGCAACGCGGCATCCGTGCCTGGCTGCGCGACCTGATGCCAGTCGATCCCGGTCTCGATGCGTGGCGTGAGCGGCAGATCCGCAAGCGCCTCGACAGCCGCGCACAGCTCGGTCAGTTGCACCTGTTCACTCGCCCCAAGCCCGATGCTCAGCCCCTCCAGCCGCGATACCGCAGGCAGCTCGCAGAGCAGCGGCAAACGCTGCAGCAGCTCTCGTAGCAGCATGCCCTGGGAAGTGGGCGCAGCCAGCTCATCGACACGCGCCAACAGCAGCGCCACCAGCCTTGCGCTGAAGGCCGGCAACAGTGGTGCGGGCCCGCGCAATGAAAGGGTCCAGCCAGTTGCTTGCACACTCAACTGGCTGCCGATGCCAAGCCGCTCACCACGCCAGCGCAGATCAGCGCTGCGCGCCAGCAAACCCGCCGCCATGACAGCCGCCTCACCGGCGCCTGAACAGGGGCCCCGCCAGTAAAGCGCAGCCGGCCCACCTTCGGCCTGCCCTGGATGATGTCGCATCGCGGCCAGCGGCAGAACGGCCGATTTCACGGCAGCACCGGCCAGCAACGGATCATTGCCAGGCAGCCGCCATTCGCGCTTCGGTACCGACGCCGCTGCCTGCATCGGCAGGGCCTGCAATGGCAACGCCAATCCGATTGCCGGCCACTGGGGCTGCGCCTGCTCACTGCACTGCAATTCGATCAGTCCGTCACCGCGAGCCAGGCAAGCCAGCAAGGCATTCAGGCCGCGCAAGGTGTGACTATCGTCCTGAGCAGGCGATTGCAGCTCCCTGGCCAGGGCCAACGGGCTGAGCCCGAGCAACCTGAGCGCGGCGGCCTGCTGGTGGTGCTGCAGCCGCAGCGGCCAGTCTGCATGGCCATGCAACTGCGCAGCCCAACTCCGTAAAACCTCGCGCAAGGTCGCGCCCTGCTCCGCTGTGGCACCCAGAAAGTCCAGACGCAGCAGGCATTGCCCCTCGTGCAGATACAGCACCCGCGCCTGCAGCTGCCGACACAACTGCAGTGCTCGCAAACCGCTCAGCAGGCCGCCAGGTCCAGGATCATGCAGGGTATCCAGCAACAGCTGCAATGACGCGTCCAGGTCGCGAGTATCGAGCTGAACGGCAACACCCAGGTACACCCCGGAACGAATGTGTTGCAGGTGCATGCACGGCGCCCGCAGCGGCAGCAGGTCGGCCGGCGGCACGGAACAGGCGGCGCCCTCGCCCGGCGGCAAGGCCCCGAGCAGCGCCTCGGCGACATCCAGCAACTGCTCTGCCGGTTGCGGCCCGACCAGGGTCAGGCACATCTGCCGAGCCTGGTAGTGACGCTGGTGATGATCACGCAGCGCCTGCTGAAACAGCGGCGACTCCACATCCAGTGTGCTGCGATCCCCGGCCAGAAAGTCGCCGCAACGATGCCCGGCGGCGAGCGCCTGGCCCAGGGCATGATCGATGCGACTGTCGGCATCCTGAGTACGCGCCTGGTATTCGGCGTGCAGCACCTCGCGCTCGCGCAGTTGCGCGTCGATCTCCAGCAGCGGCTGGCAGAGCATATCCAGCAGACGCGTCAGCGCCGACTGCAGCAACTCGCCCGGCAGCTCGCAGACGAAATCGGTATGCCGCGCCTGGGTCGAGGCATTGACCAGCCCGCCATGGTGCTGAACGAATGCCATCAAACCCTGGTCACTCGGGTAATCGCGGCTACCGAGAAACAGCAAATGTTCGAGAAAATGCGCCAGGCCAGGATAGACCGCTGGCTCGTCATGACTACCCGCGGCCACCCGCAGGCACAATCCCACCCGCTGTGCCCAGGGCTGTTGCTGCGCGCACAGCAGCGCGCCATTGGCCAGGCGCCGGGTAACGGAGGCTTGATCGGACATCGACGAATCTCGGGACAGCTTGCCGTCAAGCCTGCCCCTTGCACCACTGTCAGGCAATGCTGCTTTATGCCAAGACAGACCGACACGTTGGTCGCAATGCCCCGGTTGGTCAGCAACAAAAGCCCGTCCCGCGCGGGCTTGCTGCTAGAATACGCAGCCTTTTTTCAGCCCGTCACAGCGTCCCATGTCCCAGGATTCCAACCGCACCGCCCTATCCCGCCGCTTCTCCGTCGCCCCGATGATGGATTGGACGGACCGCCACTGCCGGTTCTTTCTCCGTCAGCTGTCGCGACACGCCCTGCTCTATACCGAGATGGTCACCACCGGCGCACTGATCCACGGCGACCGCGAGCGTTTCCTGCGTTACAGCGAATGTGAACATCCCATCGCACTGCAGCTGGGCGGCAGCAACCCGCAGGATCTGGCGACCTGCGCCAAGATGGCCGAAGAACACGGCTATGACGAGGTGAACCTGAACGTTGGCTGCCCCAGTGATCGTGTGCAGAACAACATGATCGGCGCCTGCCTGATGGGCCATCCGGCGCTGGTAGCCGACTGCGTGAAGGCCATGCAGGACGCCGTGAGCATTCCGGTGACGGTCAAGCATCGCATCGGTATCAATGGCCGTGACAGCTATGCCGAGCTGTGCGATTTCGTCGGCCAGGTGCGCGACGCCGGCTGCCGCAGCTTCACTGTGCATGCGCGTATCGCCATCCTAGAAGGCCTGTCGCCGAAGGAAAACCGCGAGATTCCGCCGCTGCGCTACGACGTGGCAGCTCAACTCAAGCAGGACTTCCCCGACCTGGAGATCATTCTCAACGGCGGTATCAAGACCCTCGAGGAATGCGAGCAGCACCTGCAGACCTTCGATGGCGTGATGCTCGGTCGCGAGGCCTATCACAACCCCTATCTGCTGGCGCAAGTGGACAGCCGTCTGTTCGGCGCCGCGGACGCGGGAATTACCCGCATGGACGCCCTGCTCGCACTCAAGCCCTACGTCGAGCAACATCTGCACGAGGGCGGCACCCTGCATCACGTCAGCCGTCACGTGCTGGGCTTGGCTCAAGGCTTCCCAGGTGCAAGACGCTTCCGCCAGCTGCTGTCAGTGGACATTCACAAGGTGCAAGACCCGCTGGCGCTGCTCGACCAGGCGGCTGAACTGCTACGCGGGCATTAATCCGGCGCGCTCAGGCGATAGCGGCTACGCCCTGTCGTCTGCACCAAGCCGTTTTCCTCCATGCGGCGCAACACCTGGCGCACGCTGACCAGCGACAGCGGTTCGCCGGCATCGCTCAGTTGCCGATGCAGCTCGCGCGCGGACACGCCCTCTTCATCATTGGCGCTGCACAGCGCCTCCACCACCTTGAGCCTGGGCATGCTGAAGCGCAGCCCGGCGGCCTGCAGCCACTCACGGCACTGGCGCGTATCCGGGCCTGCGGAAACTGAACGAGAAAGCAGGGTTTGGGTCGACATGTTCGGGCTCCTTGGCAGCTCGTCTAAAGTCGGACTCCACCGACTTCGGTGCGTTCTCACGCCCCGTCATTACTAAAGACGAACGAGCCAGCAAAAAGCGCAGCCCGAAAAGGTAAATTTTGTCAGTGATCCGACCGTTGAGCGCTTGCAGCGCCTCGGGTAAGGTCATGTCATCTGCAACGACAAGGCCTCGTCATGACCTCCAAGCTGGAACAACTCAAGCAGTTCACTACCGTAGTCGCCGACACGGGTGACCTCGACGCCATCGCCCGCCTGCAACCGGTGGATGCCACCACCAACCCCTCGCTGCTGCTCAAGGCGGCGGCCCTGCCCCGCTATGCCGATCTGTTGAATCAGGCCGTGAGTGCCGGCAAGGGAGACCTGGGATCGGCCTGCGATCACTTCGCGGTGGCCGTCGGCCAGGAGATCCTCAAGGTGATTCCAGGCCGCATTTCCACCGAAGTCGATGCGCGCCTGTCATTCGACACCGACGCGACCCTGCGCCGCGCCGAGCGCCTGGTCGGTCTTTATGAAAAAGCGGGCATTGGCCGCGAGCGCGTACTGATCAAGATCGCTTCTACCTGGGAAGGCATCCGCGCCGCGGAGCAGCTGGAAAAAGCCGGCGTGCAGACCAACCTGACCCTGCTGTTCGCCTTCGCCCAGGCGCAGGCCTGCGCCGATGCCGGCATATTCCTCATCTCGCCGTTCGTGGGGCGCATCTACGATTGGTACAAGAAGGCCGAGGGCCGTGATTTCGTGGGCAGCGAAGATCCAGGCGTGCAATCGGTCACGCGTATCTACGACTACTACAAGGCCAACGGCTACGACACCGTGGTGATGGGGGCAAGCTTCCGCAACCTCGGTCAGATCGAAGCGCTGGCCGGTTGCGACCGACTGACCATCAGCCCCGATCTGCTGCAGAAAATGGCCGAGGACGATGGCCAACTCAGTCGCCAGCTCGCGCCTGGCGCGACCGGCGAGCCTCGCCAGAGCCTCGATGAAGGTGGCTTCCGCTGGGCACTGAACGAAGATGCCATGGCCACCGAGAAACTGGCCGAGGGCATCCGCCTGTTCGCCCGCGATCAGGAAAAACTCGAAGCCCTGCTGGCCACAAGGGCCTGAATGACAAAGGGGCGTCAGCCAAGCTGACGCCCCTTTTCAATACTGCGCGATCAAACCCTAGGGTGCGCCATGCGCACCAGCGACTTTCTTTGCAGGAGTCGGTGCGCATGACGCACCCTACAGAAAGCGAGAGGTCAGTGCCGCTCGAGTGCACTGACCAGATCGTGAAAAGCCTCGCGGTTGGAGTCGTTGAGCCCCATCAGGATGCGATGCGCTTCCAGCACCTTGGCCTTCACCACCTCTTCGGATTGATCCTGCGAAGGCAGATCATCCAGGCAATCCGGGCAGGGAATCGGCCGGTCGACGATGTTGAACACCTGGTCGAACCCCATGGACTCCAGCAGACGCGTGATGTCGTCGTGAGTGGTGACAACGGTCGGCAACAGGCCCACCTTCTGCCGCGACAGAATGGACAGCTTCGCCAGCAACCCGAGAGTCGTGCTGTCGATACTGCGGGTTTCGGTCAAGTCGATGACGATGGCCGAAAAATTCAACGCAGTGAAAATCTTTTCAATCGTGGCATCCAGAGCTGAACACAGCGTCAGACGGACTTCACCGACAAACTTCAGGACGAAGGTTCCATCCTGTTCGGCGAATTGGATGCGACCGGGGCTTATCCCAGGATTCATGCAAGGTTCCTGCTCAACACCAGCAAGGCGATATCATCCGGCATCTCGCCCAGATTGGCCAGACCGAGAACTTGACGCAAACCACCCAGCGTACCGCCAGCCTGGCTAACCAGTTGTGGCAGCGCCAATTCCTTCTCTTTCAGCGTGTCGCCCGGCAACAGGTCGAGAATGCCGTCGGAGAGCAGGGTCAGGCTGAAAGACTCCGGCAGCTGCATCACCAGATCGCCGTATTCGGCTTCTTCGAACAGGCCGACCGGCAGGCCGCGACCTTCCAGGTAACGCGCCTGGCCATTCTCGAACAGCACCGGCAATGGCAGATGCCCACCGATGCTGTACGTGAGCATACCGCTCTCCTCGTCGATCACACCGCCGAGCATGGTCACGTGCTTGCCCAGCTTGCAGTTGATCAGGCCGCGGTTGATGTGGCCGAGCACATCGGAGGGCTTGAATTGCGGCAGCGTGCCGCCACGTCGCCACTCATAGAGCAGGCGCGTGGTCATGAACTTGAGCAGCACGGTGACGAATGCCGAGGACGCCCCATGGCCGGAGACATCGGCCAGATAGAACGCGATGCGCCTATCGTCGATACGGAAGTAATCGACGAAATCACCGGACAGGTACAACGACGGAATGATCTGGTGCGCGAAGTTCAGTCCATCGGCCTGCCAGGGCGTCACCGGCAGCATGTTCATCTGCACCTGACGGCCGGCGTTCTGGTCTTCCTGCAACAGATGCAGGCTGGCCTGGAGCTCACGGTTGGTCGCTTCCAGCTTCTCGCGATAGAGCTGGTTCTCGACGCGCAGACGCGCACGGTCCAGCGCGCGGCGCACCGAATGCTCCAGCACCGCCAGGTCTTCGAGAGGTTTGATCAGGTAGTCGGCAGCGCCGAGACGCAGGGCTTCAACGGCATCGTTCATCACGCCGGCGCCAGAAACGACGATCACCGGCACTTCGACACCCAGCGCGTTGATACGTCGGATCAGTTCAAGACCGTCGACCTGCGGCATGCGCAGGTCGCAGATCATCAGGTCGGGGCCTTCCTGCTGGAACACTTCCAGCCCCTGCAAACCGTTGTTGGCCTGCAACACCTTGAAGCCGCTGTCCTCGAGGTAGGCCGCGAGGCTTGCACGTACGACATCGTCGTCGTCGATGATCAGCAGAGTGGCACTGGTTTTGTGCATGGGGTATCCAGGCAAACTGCGCCAGGGCAATTTTGGTCACTGCCCATGGCGCGGCGCCGCATCTATGGCGCCAGGGCGATTTCAAGGGGCAGACGGTACTCCCATCTGCCGGCCGATTCAAGCCGGGACCGGTCGTCGTTCGGCGGCTTTACAGGTCAAATCGACGAGGGTTATAAGAGCCGCGGGAGAGCTCATAAGAAGAGGACAGGGTCCATGAGTCAGAATGATCGAGCGTACAGCGAGAAACGCGACTACATCCGCATGCGACTGGAAGCTGCAGTCGTCCTCCATCATGCAGGCCAGGAAATTCCTGCAGTGTGCCTGGATCTTTCCAGTACCGGCATGCAAATCGAGGCTGAAGCTGCCCTGAGCATGGGCGACAAGGTCAAGGTCCACATCCCTTCAGAGCACAGCGAACTCGCCGGCCTCGACGCCCAGGCCGAGGTGGTGCGAGTAGGCGATCTGGGCGACGGTCGTCAATCGCTGGGCCTGGCAATCATCTCCATGAGCTGAAATCTGCATTTACGAAAAAGGCGGCCTTCAGGCCGCCTTTTTCGTATCGACAGGGCTTAGAAATCGTCTTCGACCTGCCCATCCTTGACCTTGAACTCACGGCTCTGCAGGTAGGCGTTGCGGATGAAGATGTACTTGTCGCCGCTGACCAGTCGCTCGGCCTGCAGCAGGTTGGCGCGGGTGTCGACCACCTGCACGCCACGGGTGACATTACGGGTCGGCACATGGCCCATGTACGGATACGGCGTCAGGAAGCTGTCCGGTACTCGACCAGTGGCATCACGCACGGTGCTTGGGCCGAGAAGCGGGATGACCAGGTAAGGGCCGCTGTTCAGGCCCCAGAAGCCAAGAGTCTGACCGAAGTCTTCGTCGTTCTTGCGCAGGCCCATGTGCTTGGCCACGTCGAAGAAGCCCAGTACGCCAAAGGTGGTGTTGAAGATCAGGCGACCGGTATCGACGCCAGCGTTGTGCAGCTTGCCCTGCAGCAGGTTGTTGGCCAGGTTGCCAACGTCGCCGATGTTACCGAACACGTTATGCACGCCATCTTCGAGAAACTGCGGCGTGACAGCCCGGTAACCCTGGGCGATCGGCTTCAGTGCATAGGTGTCGACGGTATCGTTGAAGCGGAAGATCGGACGATTGAAACTTTCCCAAGGATCTTCTTCCGAAGCCGCCTGACTCATCGCAGGCAGCAGGCTCAGGCCGACGAGGGCCATCAGGCCACCCAGGCGCGAGATCCAGCGAGCACCGATCACATGCATTTAAATCTCTCCTTGAGGAAAATAATGTGGCCACCGCCAGCGGGCCGAATGCCGCGTAGTATAAAGCCTGGAGCCCTGATTGGGCAGCATAGCGAAGAAAAGCGATGACCAACGAGACCTTGCTGCACACTGCACACATCCCCGTGCGCTGGGGCGACATGGACAGCTACGGGCATGTCAACAACATCATCTACATGCAGTATCTGGAAGAGGCCCGCGTCGCCTGGTTCGAGCTGGCCGGCGTGCCGATGAGCAACGTGCCGTTCGGCCCGGTGGTACTGCAGACCCAACATACTTACCTGAAACCGGTAATACACCCCGCCACCGTGGTGGTGGAACTGCGGGCCGGCGCGGCGGGGCGCAGCAGCCTGGTTATCGAACACCGACTAACCACCGTCGAAGACCCGCTCACGGTCTACGGTGAGGGTTACTGCAAACTGGTGTGGATCGACCATGTAAGCGGCAGATCAGTGGCCCTGCCGGAGCATGTACGCGCCCTGTTCAACGTCACCTAGCGGTCATATTACGGTCATCCTTCGGCGTTAGATTGGCCTAGGCCAATGCCACGGATGATCCCATGCCCTCCCCCTGCACCGCCCTGATCCTTCAACTGTCCGGTTGCCTGGTCGACTTCGGCGCCCGCACGCTACCCGTCGCGCTGCAACGACTACATCCCGAGCACACGCCCCCGAACCTCGCGGCTACGCCGCAAAAGACACTGGACGCCTGGTTAGGCAAGCCGCCAACCGCAGCACAACGGCAAGCACTGCAACAGACCCTGAGCGAGGTGGCTGGCGACCATGCCGAGCTAACCCCAGGTGCAGCACAATTGCTGCAAAACCTGCATGCCACCGACACGCCCTGCGCCTGGCTGGACGACTTGCCAGCCGATGCCAGCCTGCGCCTGGCCGAAGCGCTACCAACGCCCATCGAAGCGGTACTGGCGCATCAGGGCAGGCCGTGGCCGGCACCAGACAGCTGCTGGCAAGCCTTGAGCCAGCTGGACGTCGAGCGCCTGGATGGTTGCATCGTCGTCAGCGGTAATCCGCTGCTGCTGCAAGCCGGGCTCAATGCCGGCTGCTGGACCATCGGCCTGGCTGCCTGCGGGCCACTGTGCGGCTACGCCCTGGCCGACTGGCAGGCACTTGACGCGAGCGATCAGGAACACCTGCGCGCCCAGGCCACGCTGCAACTCTATCGTCTGGGTGTGCATTCGGTGGTCGATCACCTGGGGGAAATCGAGGCCAGCCTGGACGATATCGGCGTGCGCCGGAGCAAGGGCGAAAAGCCCTGAGCCTTTGACTCGGATCAGGCAAAGCCGGCCCGCTTGGATTAACCTTCAGGTACGGGTTGAAAACTTCCAGCGCAGCTGGGGGTCAATGCCTAAGCTGATTCGATAAGGAGAACTCTATGCCAGCAAGCGACCTGCAGCAGCAACTGGAAGCCCTCCAGCAACACCTGGCCCAGGACACACCGCTCAGCGAGGAAGAACGCGCATCGCTTTACCTGCTGACCCAGGAAATCGAAGTGCAATTGGCTCGTGAAGCAGCCTCAGCGCCTGACGCTACGCTGGTCGATGGCGTCAATCTGGCGGTGGAACGTTTCGAGGCCAGCCACCCTACCCTCGCAGGCACCCTGCGCAACATCATGCAGAGCCTGGCCAATATGGGCATCTGAATGCCCTGCCCCGCCTAACATCGAGCAACTCAAGAAAATGCCGCCATTTGGCGGCATTTTTCATGGGCTACTGGCGCGCCAGGCGGCCATTTTCCGGCGTGATCGCCTCGGTACTGCGATACGGATTGATATCCAGCCCACCACGGCGCACGTAGCGCGCATAGACAGTCAGCGACTGCGGCTGCAGCAGGCGCTGCAGATCGAGAAAGATGCGCTCCACGCACTGTTCGTGGAAATCGGCATGCTGGCGGAAGCTCACCAGATAGGCCAGCAGGCTGGCGTGATCCAGCGCCGCGCCGCGGTACTGCACGACAAGACTGCCCCAGTCCGGCTGGCCGGTGACCGGGCAGTTGGACTTGAGCAGGTGGCTGTGCAGGCTCTCTTCCACCACACGACCAGCATCGCAGCGCAGCAGCTCGGGCTGCGGGTGATCGTACTGGCTGACGCGGATGTCCAACTCATCGATGCACTGACCCGGCGGCGTCGCCACGCCTTCTTCAGAAACCTCGGCCAGCGAGCGCAGGCGCACCGCCACCGGCTTGCCGGCCACTGCCGACAGATCACGCACCAGCGTCGCTTGCAGCTCACCCCAAGTGGCGAAAGCCGATTGGTTCAGGGAGTTGAGGTACAGCTTGAAAGACTTCGACTCGATGATGTTCGGCGAGTCTGCAGGAATGGCGAACTCACCGATGGCCACTACCGGCTTGCCGGACGGCAGCAGCCAGGAAAGTTCGTAGCAGTTCCAGTAGTCCACGCCCTGATACGGCAGGCTGGCGCCATCAAGGCCCAGCTCCGCCCACTTGGTGGTACGCGAGATGGGAAACAGCAGTTCGGGGCTGTACTCGGCGATGTACTGGCTGGACTTACCCAGCGGGGAATGTTCGGCGGGGTGCTGCATGGCGGGTAATCCAGGGTGGCGAAAAACCGCGCGAGTTTAACGGGTTGAGCGCCGCGTCGCACCCGCGAAGCACCACGCCAAACACGTGTAGGAGCGAGCTCTGCTCGCGAATCGCCTGACAGCCAGCAGCTTCGCGAGCGGAGCTCGCTCCTACAACAAAAATCAGTAGCCCAGTGAACTGTGAGAGGCCGCAAAAGCTCGCCGCTAAAGCGCCTCCTACAGGATTCAGACCGCCACCGGCTCGTCCTCGATCTTGCGCAGCGGCGCCCAGCGGCGCAGCAGCAGGTACAGCGTCGGAATAACGTAGAGGGTGAAGAAGGTGCCGACCAGCAGCCCGCCGACGATCACCAGGCCGATCTGCTGACGGCTTTCCGCGCCGGCTCCGCTGGCGATGGCCAGCGGCAGCGAGCCGAGTACCATGGCGCCGGTGGTCATCAGGATCGGCCGCAGGCGCTGCACCGAGGCCTCGATCACCGCTTCACGTAGCGCCTTGCCCTCGCGCAGCAAGTGGTTGGCAAACTCGACGATGAGGATGCCGTGCTTGGTGATCAGGCCAATCAGGGTCACCAAACCAATCTGCGAGTAGATGTTCCAGGTACCGCCGAACAGCTTCAGCGCCAGCAAGGCGCCGGCCATCGACAGGGGCACGCTGAACAGGATGATCAACGGATCGCTGAAGCTCTCGAACTGCGCAGCCAGCACCAGGAAGATGAACGCCAGGGCCAGGGCGAAGATCAGCAGAATGCCCGAGCTGGACTCCTTGAAGTCGCGCGAAGTGCCGGTGTAGTCGTATTGCGTCTCCGGTGGGAATACCTCACGGGCGGCGACTTCCAGATAATTGAGCGCCTCACCCAGGGTATATCCGGTGCCGACGTTGGCACTGATGGTCACCGCACGCAGCTGGTTGAAGTGATTGAGCTCGCGCGGCGCCACGGTCTCGCGCACCTCGATCAGGTTGGACAGTTGCACCATGCCGCCGTCGCGATCACGCACGTAGACCCGATCCAGGTCCTGCGGGTTGCTGCGGTCGATGTCCTGCAGTTGCACCATGACGTCGTACTGCTCGCCGTTCTGCTTGAAGCGGGTCACCTGGCGACTGCCGAACAGGCTTTCCAGGCTGCGCCCGATCACCGATACATCGGTGCCAACCGCCGTTGCCTGCTCACGGTTGACCGTGATCTTGAGCTGCGGCGAATTGAGTTTGAGATCGCTATCAAGCCCTTCCAGCCCCGGATAATCACGCATGCGCTCCATCAGCTGGTCGACATAGCCCTGCAGCTCGGCATATTCCATGGACGAGCGCACGACGAAGTTGATCGGCTGGTTACGCGCGCTCTGCCCCAGCGGCGGGCGGTTGACCGGCGTCACGCGCATGCCGGCGATATCCTGCAACTGCGGCAACAACTCGTTGCGAATCTCGAACTGGGTACGCGAGCGGTCGCTCCAGTCCTCCAGCTTCATGAAGGAGATGCCCTGGGCCACGGTGGGGAAACCGGCGATCATCAGATAGCGATTGGTTTCCGGGATGCTCGCGTAAGCCGCCTCGACCTCGCGACCGTAGCGCTCCGTGTAGTCGATGGTGGCGCCGTCCGGGCCATTGAACACGCCGACGATGGTGCCGGTGTCCTCGGTTGGCGCCAGCTCCGAGCGCAACCCGCCGAACAGCCAGGCACACAGAACGAAGGCACCGAACAGCACACCCAGCACCAGCGGCCAGGCGCGCAGCGCACGATCCAGGCTGTGCTTGTAGTTGTAGGTAAGGCCGTTGAGGAAGCCTTCGATGAGGTTGTACACGCGTCCATGGCGCTGCTCGTGCTGATGCGCTCTGAGCATCACCGCGCACATCATCGGCGTCAGCGTCAACGCGACAAAACCCGAGACCAGCACCGCGCCGGCCAGGGTCCAGGCGAACTCGGTGAACAGCTTCCCGGTGGTGCCCTGCATGAAGCCGATGGGCGCGAATACCGCAGCCAGGGTCAGGGTCATGGCGATCACCGCGAAGGCGATCTCGCGACTGCCCTTGAAGGCAGCCTGCACTGGCTTCATCCCCGCCTCGATATGGCGATGGATGTTCTCCAGCATGACGATGGCGTCGTCCACCACCAGGCCGATGGCCAGAACCATGGCCAGCAGGGTCAGGGTGTTGATGGTGAAGCCCATCAGCGACATCAGGGCGAAGGCGCCGATCAACGAGACAGGGATGGTCACCAGTGGAATCAGGGTGGCACGCAGCGAACGCAGGAAGATGAAGATGATCAGGATGACCAGCGCCACCGCCTCCCAGATCGTTGTGAAAACATTGTCGATGGATGCACGGATGAATTGCGAGTTGTCATTGGCCACGGTCATGTTCATACCGTCGGGCAGCAGCGCCTGGACGTCGTCCCAGGCAGCCTCGAGGCCGTCGGAGATATCCAGCGGGTTGGCCGTGGCCTGCTTGACCAGGCCCAGGGTCACGGCAGGCAAACCGTTGAAGCGCACCACGGTGCGCTCGTCGCGCGGCCCCACTTCGGCACGGCCAACATCGGACAGGCGCAGCAGGTAACCTTGCGAGTCGTCGAGGATCAGTTCGTTGAACTGCTCGGGAGTGCGCAGATCGGTTTCCGACAACACGCTGAACTCGCGCTCGCGTGACTCGATGCGCCCAGCCGGAATTTCCACATTCTGCCGGCGCAACGCGGCCTCCACATCCTGCACGGTGAGGTTGTGTGCGGCGAGCTTTTCCGGGTCGAGCCAGATGCGCATGGAGAAGGTACGTGCGCCGCGCACCTGTACTTCCGATACGCCAGGAATGGTCTGCAGGCGGTCCTTGATCACCCGCTCGAGCAGGTCGGTGATCTCCATGGCGCTGTGCTGCTGACTGTGGAAAGCGATCCAGATCACCGGCTGAGCGTCGGCCTCGACCTTCTGCACGATGGGCTCGTCGACCTCGTCCGGCAGCAGGCTGCGTACCCGACCCAGGCGATCACGTACGTCGTTGGCGGCCTCATCAGCGCTGCGGCCGAGGCGGAACTGCGCAGTGATCTGGGTGTTTTCCGCGCGGCTGATGGAGGTGACGAAATCCAGTCCCTCGATGCCCGAGAGCACGTCTTCCACCGGCTGCGCCACCTGCGATTCCATGATTTCCGGACTCGCGCCAGGATAGGTGACCTGCACGGTGACGATGGGCACGTCGATATTGGGGTATTCGCGTACGTTGAGGCGGTCGTAGGCCATCAGCCCCAGCAGCACCACGATCAGCGACAGAACGGTGGCGAATACCGGCCGGCGAATGCAGACGTCGGAGAGTGTCACGGCTGGCGCTCCCCGCTCTTGGTACGCACGGCCAGCCCCTCGCGCACACGCTGCCAACCGGCGCTGATGATGGTTTCGTCGCCCTGCAGGCCTTCACGCACTTCGACCAGCCCGTCGAAACGCTTACCCAGCGTCACCTCACGACGCTCGACCTTGCCATCGACCACCAGGTTGACCAGCAACTTGTCACCCTGCGGCATCACCGCTTCCTCGGGAATCACCCGCGCATTGGGCCGCTCTTCGAGAATCACCGAAACGCGAACGAACTGGCCCGGACGCAGGCGGCGGTCATCGTTGCCAATATGCGCGCGGATCGCCTGGCTGCGCCCGGCTTCGTCCAGACGTGGGTTGATGGCGAAGATTTCGCCGCGAAAGCGCTCGCCCGGATAGGTGTCGAGGGTGATTTCCACGGTCTGACCGAGGCGCACTTGGGCCACGGCCTTCTGCGGAATACGAAAGTCGACCTTGAGCGGGTCGAGCACTTCCAGATTGACGATGTTCTGCCCGGCACTGAGGTAATCACCAACACTGGCCTGGCGCAGGCCAAGCGTACCGTCATGCGGCGCCTTGATCTGGGTCTTGTCGAGCCGCGCCTGGGCCAGGGCCTGGCTGGCACGCGCGGCCTGCAGTTGGCTCTGTGCTTCGTCCAGCGCCTGGGCATTACTGGCACCGCGCTGGAACAGCATCTGCGCACGCTGGTGGTTTTTCTCGGCGAGGTCGAGATTGGCACGCGCCTGGGCGAATTCGGCGCGGGCAATCGCATCATCGAGGCTGATCAGCAGGTCGCCAGCGGTCACCGCCTGGCCCTCGCGGAAATGCAGGGTGGCGAGGCGGCCTTCGACTTCCGGCCGAATCATCACCGACTCGTCGGAGCGCAGCGAACCGAAGGTGATCAGCTCGTCACGTACCTCCACCTGCCGCACCGACACGACCTCGACCATTGGGCCGTCGGCTGCACTCACAGGCGCAACCAAGGTACCCAGCAACAACCATGGTAGAGCACGCAACAGCATGGTCATGATCAGCCCCTTTTTTTCGGTAGAGGCGGAGTCTAACCGGCTGCTGCGTCACTGACAGATGCGCAAGTTATTTCGCTATGTTTTTTCGGTCGCCGCCACATTCTGTAGGAGCGGCTTTAGCCGCGAGAATCGCGAATAAATCCGCTCCTGCACAGCGGTAAACGTCACTGACGCATGCCTCGCCCGCTGACCAGCAAGCGGATGCACAGCGTGTACAGCGCGGCCGTGGCCAGCAGCATGAAGCCGATGGCCACGCCGATACGGATATCGGACACCCCGAGAATGCCGTAGCGGAAGGCATTGACCATATGCAGGATAGGGTTGCCCAGCGACACCGTTTGCCAGAATGGCGGCAACAGAGTGATGGAGTAGAACACCCCGCCCAGGTAGGTCAGCGGCGTCAGCACGAAGGTCGGAATGATCGAAATGTCGTCGAAGTTGCGCGCATACACCGCGTTGACGAAGCCACCGAGGGAGAAGATGGTAGCCGTCAGCAGCACCACCAGCACGGTCACGCCCAGGTGATGCACCTGCAGGTGGGTGAAGAACAACGACAGCAACGTGACGATGAAGCCCACCGCTAGCCCGCGCAGCACGCCCCCGACGACGAAACCGATGAGGATGGTGTGCGGTGATACCGGCGACACCAGCAACTCCTCGACGTTGCGCTGGAACTTGCTGCCGAAGAAGCTCGACACCACGTTGCCATAGCTGTTGGTGATCACCGACATCATGATCAGCCCTGGCACGATGTACTCCATGTAGCTGAAGCCACCCATGTCGCCGATCTGCCGGCCGATCAGGTTACCGAAGATCACGAAGTACAGGACCATGGTGATCGCTGGCGGTAGCAGGGTCTGCGGCCAGATACGCACGAACCGGCGGATTTCACGGTGAACGATGGTACGCAGGGCCACCAGGTTGGCGGCGAATTCGCTGTTGAGGTACTGAGAAGTCATTGCGCCACCTTGGCCAGGTTCTTTTCCACCAGGGAGACGAACAGCTCCTCCAGGCGATTGCTCTTGTTACGCAGGCTGAGCACCTCGACCTGCTGCTGCGCCAGTTGCTGGAACAGCGCGTTGAGGCCCTGGCTCTTCTCCACCTGCACTTCCAGGGTGTGGTGATCGACCAGGCGTGCCGGATAGCCCTGCAGCGTCGGCACTGAGCTGTAGGAATCCTTGAGGTCGAAGAGAAAGGTCTCCACGTGCAGCTTTTTCAGCAGATCCTTCATGCTGCTCAGCTCGACAATGCGGCCGTGGTCGATGATGCCGATGTTGCGGCACAACTGCTCGGCCTCTTCCAGGTAGTGGGTGGTCAGGATGATGGTGGTGCCCTGCTTGTTCAGCTCGGTGAGGAAACTCCACATCGAACGACGCAGCTCGATATCCACCCCGGCAGTCGGCTCGTCGAGGATCAGCAGGCGTGGTTGGTGCACCAGTGCACGGGCGATCATCAGGCGGCGCTTCATGCCGCCGGACAGTTCGCGTGAGGCGACGTCGCGCTTGTCCCACAGGCCGAGCTGAGTCAGGTACTGCTCGGCGCGTTCCTTGGCGATCGATCGCGGAATGCCGTAGTAGCCGGCCTGGGTGACGACGATGTCGAACACCTTCTCGAACTGGTTGAAGTTGAACTCCTGCGGCACCACGCCCAGGCAGCGCTTGAGCGCGTAGGGTTCGCGGTCGAGGTCATGGCCGAACACGCTGACCGTGCCGCTACTCTTGTTCACCAGCGTGGAGAGCACGCCGATGGTGGTGGATTTGCCGGCGCCGTTGGGGCCGAGCAAGGCGAAGAAGTCACCTTCGGCAACGTCCAGATCGATGCCGTGCAGGGCCTGGAAGCCGTTTCCGTAGGTCTTGGTCAACTGGCGAATGGTCAGGGCGGAGCTCATGAAGATGGGGTTTCCCGCGCGAGAGGTGAGGTCGTTATAGATGAGGGCGAAGGCGCTCGATTGCAACTGCGTGTTTCGTCCGCTCATTGCTGGCATGCACCCTACCTACCCTGACGCGCGGAGAAAAGGCCGTCCTGCCGATCTTGATTATCGACTCAGTCGATAACACTGACCTCACGCTGCATGTCACCACTGAGTTGCAGCGCACCGGTCTCGAACAGGTGCGGATAACAGACACGCAGATGCTCGAAGAACAGTTGCTCGGGCAGATCCTCGAACTGGCCGTGGTCATGCAGGTACTCCATGTAACGCTCGCCCTTGTCGTTGTACGGGTGGAAGACGCTGTCATGCACGCCATCGAATTCCAGCGGCGCTACCTTGAATACCCGGCACAGCGCCTCGTTGAACGCCGGCGTGGCCTTGACCCAGCGCCCGTTCAGATGGAGTTCGGTATAGCCGTGCATGGCGAACACCTCGCTGCGCAGCAGCTCCAGCAGACGCGGCGTGGACAGGTGATTGCGCACATCGGCCAGGCCGATACGCGCGGGAATGCCGCAATGCCGGGCGCAAGCAGCGAGCAGATTGGCCTTGGGTACGCAGTAGGACTCACCGCTCGCCAGCGCATGGCTGGCCTTCAATGTCTGCGCATCGAGACTGAAGGCATAGGGGTTGTAACGAATCTCGTCACGTACCGCGAGATATAGCGCCACAGCCTGACTGATCGGTTCTCGTGAGGCGCCACGCCAACGCTCGGCGAACTCGACTACCGCTGGGTGGTCACTGTCAATGAAGCGGCCGGGACGTAGACAGGTCTGCATAACGGGTACTCCTGAAGTTCGCTTCAGTCTAATCCTGTCGATTGCGCCACGCTGACGACGATCCGGCCAAGCTCACCGCCCCTGCCGCCAATTAGCGCTATGCTCGGGGCGTCGCCCGCTCGAATCATGGAGGAATGCACATGCTCGTCATCTGGTTGCTGGTTCTGCTGCTCGGGGTCGCCTACCTGGCCCATAGCCGTACCGCCGCCCTACCTGCCCTCGGCATCACCGCAGCCTACCTGGTGGCCATGGCATTGTTCAGCCCGGTACCGGGTTGGTTGCAATTGCTGCTGTGGATCGTCACCGGTGCCGTCGCCGCGTTCATCCTGCTCGGCGATCTACGCCGGCAACTGTTCACCAGCCCGCTGTTCGCCTGGTTCCAGCGCGTGCTGCCGCCAATGTCGGAAACCGAACGCGACGCCATCGAAGCCGGCACCGTCTGGTGGGATGGCGAACTGTTCAGCGGCAAGCCGGACTGGGACAAGCTGCTGGCCTATCCCAAGGCCACGCTGAGCGAAGAAGAACAGGCATTCATCGACGGCCCCACCGAAGAGCTCTGCGCGATGATCAGCGACTGGCAGGTTGGCCAGCAGATGGATCTGCCGGAGAAAGCCTGGGAGCATATCAAGCAGCACGGCTTCTTCGCCCTGATCATTCCCAAGGAATACGGCGGCAAGGGCTTTTCCGCCTATGCCCACTCGCAGGTGGCGATGAAACTGGCCACCCGCAGCGGCGACCTGGCCTCCACCGTGATGGTGCCCAACTCCCTCGGCCCGGCCGAACTGCTGCTGCATTACGGCACAGATGCCCAGCGCCAGCACTACCTGCCGCGCCTGGCGCGTGGCGAGGACATCCCCTGCTTCGCCCTCACCGGCCCGCTGGCCGGCTCCGACGCCGGCGCCATGCCGGACACCGGGATCATCTGCAAGGGCCAGTACAACGGCGAGGAAGTGATCGGCCTGCGCCTGAACTGGGAGAAGCGCTACATCACCCTCGGCCCGGTGGCCACCCTGCTCGGCCTGGCCTTCAAGGCCTACGACCCGGATCACCTGCTGGGTGACAAGGAAGACCTGGGCATCAGCCTGGCACTGATTCCCACCGATACTCCCGGGGTGGAAATCGGCCGTCGCCATCTGCCACTGGGCGCCGCCTTCATGAACGGGCCGAATTCGGGCAGGGACGTGTTCATTCCGCTGGAGTACCTGATCGGTGGCCAGGAGTATCTCGGCAAGGGCTGGATGATGCTGATGAACTGCCTGTCGGTCGGTCGCTCCATCTCGCTGCCGGCGGTCGGCACCGGCGCGGCCAAGTTCACCAGCCTCGCCACCGGCCAGTACGCGCAACTGCGTGAGCAGTTCAACGTGCCGCTGGCTGCCTTCGAAGGCATCCAGGAAGCCCTGGCGCGCATCGGCGGTAACGCCTGGCTGATGGACAGCGCGCGCATCCTCACCGCCAACGCCGTCGACCTGGGCGAGAAACCCTCGGTGCTGTCGGCGATTCTCAAGTACCACCTCACCGAACGCGGCCGCGAGTGCATCGGCCACGCCATGGACGTGCACGGCGGCAAGGGCATCATCATGGGCCCGAACAACTACCTGGCCCGCTCCTGGCAGGGTGCGCCGATCTTCATCACCGTCGAGGGCGCCAACATCCTCTCGCGCAACCTGATGATCTTCGGTCAGGGCGCCATTCGCTGCCATCCCTACGTGCTCAAGGAAATGGCCCTGGCCGACCGCGAGGACAAGGACCAGGCGCTGGCCGAGTTCGACTCGCTGCTGATGAGCCATATCGGCTTCGCCGTCGGCAACGCCGCCAGCAGTTTCCTCCTCGGCCTGACTCTAAACCGCTTGGGCCAGGTGCCCGGCGACGACCTCAGCCAACCCTACTACCGCGCCCTCAACCGCCTGGCGGCGGCCTTCGCCCTGTGCGCCGACAGCAGCATGATGCTGCTCGGCGGCGACCTGAAGCGTCGCGAGCGCCTGTCCGCACGCCTGGGTGACGTGCTCAGCCACCTCTACCTGGGTTCGGCCGCACTCAAGCGCTACCACGATCTGGACTACCCGCAAGCGATTCGTCCGCTGCTGCGCTGGGCCATGGAGGAAAACCTCCATCATGCCGAGCAAGCGCTGGATGACCTGCTGAGCAACTTCCCCAACCGCCTGTTCGGTTGCCTGCTGAAAGTGCTGGTGTTCCCGCTGGGCCGCCGCCACCAGGGCCCCAGCGACGAACTGGACGCCGAAGTGGCCGCGATCATCGGTCGCCAGGCCGGCGACCCGGCCCTGGAGTCTGTACTGGAAGGCTGCTATCGCCCGCAGGCCGATCAGGATTCGGTTGGCGCCCTGCAGCATGCGCTGAATCTGGTTCACGCCAGCCAGGATGCGCGCAAGCTTCTGCACCAGGCCCTCAAGGATGGCAGCCTGCAACCGGCACCGGGCCAGGACGCCATCGAAGCGGCGATCACTGCCGGCATCCTCGACGGCGAACAGGGCCAACGCCTGCAAGCGGCCGAAGCGGCGCGCCGTCGGGTGATCGACGTCGACGACTTCGCCAAGGAAGAACTCAAACTCAGCCGCGGCAAGGTGCGCTGAGTCGAACCGCCTGTGGGAGGGGCTTTAGCCGCGAGTTTCTTGCATCGCGGCTACGACTGCAGGGATGCAGGAGGTAGAGCGAAGCAGGATGCCCGAGCCGAAAGCCCCTCCCACGAAAGCCAGCTATGCAGGACAGCGGGCGCCAGGAACTCTATACTCCTGCGCCCGTTTTACCCTTCAGGAACCTGCACCATGGCCAGCCATCTCGAACACCACCTCGCCCTGCTCAACCACCTGCGCGGCATTCTCGTCGCCCTGGGCGAAGCCGAGCAGGTGCTCGACGACAGCCATGCCCTGTTCCTCGAGCGCTACGACGAACTGCTCGCCGAACTGCCGAGCGACCCGGTATCCAGCCAGTACCTCGGCCAGGACCTGATCAGCCAGGTCTTCCACCGCTACCCGCAAATCGCCCACCTGGTGCCGCGCGACCTGCTGTGGTTCTTCGGCGGCGACTGCCTGCACTTCATGCCCGACGAGGAAATCGCCCTGTACCAAGCCCTCGACGAGCGTCGCTTCGAAGCCGAAGAGAACGACGAACCCTTCGACTGGAACCAGGAAAAGCAACTGCTGGCCCTGCCCACCGACGGCTCCAAGCACTGACCCACTGCCAACACCTCATTGGTCAGAATGTCGCAGGTGACGGCGGTGACAGCCTTCATGTTTCATGCATAAATACCCCCACCAGTATTTATGAGAATCGATCATGCGCCCACTTCTACTCGCCACCCTGCTCGCCTGCACCGCCGCACAAGCTGCTACCCCCTGGCAAAACGAGGCGGCGGCGCAGATCCCACCATTCGCCGAGCACTTGCTGGGTACGGTCCGTCAGGCCATCGCCGAGGGCGGACCGACCGCAGCGGTGCGGGCCTGCCAGGCATTGGCGCCACAGATCGCCAGCGAGCACAGCCAGCAAGCCTGGCAACTAGGCCGCACCTCGCTCAAGGTACGCAATCCGGACAACGCTCCCGATGCCCGGGAGCGAGCCGTGCTCGAACGCTTCGCCAGCGCGGCCGAGGCCGGTACTCCGGTGAAAGAGCTACGCCATGGCGAAGAGGTCGACGGCCAGTACCGCTATATGCAGGCCATCGCCGTGGGCGAACCCTGCCTGGCCTGCCACGGCACGGCGATCAAAACAGAGGTACAAGAGGCCATTGACCAGTACTATCCGCATGATCAGGCCCGCGGTTATCAGGTCGGCGAACTGCGCGGCGCCTTTACCCTCAGCCGCCCCATTGCCCAGGAAGCTCCATGACCGAGACTACCGACCTGCAAGTACGCATGCTTGAGCAGCAGCAAGCGATGCTCAAGCGCCTGGCCCGGGTCGAGGGGCAGATCCGCGGCATCCAGGCAATGATCAAGCGCGGTGAAGACTGCGCCGCAATCGCCCAGCAGTTCTCGGCGGCGCGCAGCGCACTGGACAAGTCCTACCGGCTGATGCTGACCTGCCTGATAGAAGAGGCCATGCTCGACCCCGAGCAAGACATTGACGCCTCACTGCAACGCGTGCGCGAGATATTCACGAAGTACACCTGATGCGCTCCCGGCGCGCCGCTCGTGCGCGCCGACACCTGGCGATCCCGCGCAGGCCAGGCACTGAAAAGGCTTGCGAAAGGATTATAGCTGAGCCGAACAAGGTCTTTTTTATTATTCGATTTTAATCTAAGCATAGAACCAAAAAACAGTTACGCTCAATCTTAATTAAATACCCCCACGGGTATATTAGAGGAGCCTGACCATGCACCCCGATGTCGTCGAATTCTTCGACCCTGCCACCTACACCTACAGCTACGTCGTCATCGATCCGGCCACTCGGCATTGCGCGATCATCGACTCGGTACTGGACTACGACCCTGCCGCCGGACGCACCTCGCATACCAGCGCAGACCGCATCCTGGCCTTCGTCCGGGAGCGCAGCCTGCACGTCGAGTGGCTGCTGGAGACGCACGTGCACGCCGACCATCTGTCCGCTGCGCCGTATCTCAAGCGTGAGCTGGGTGGCAAGTTGGCCATCGGCGAGCACATTACCGTGGTACAGAATACCTTCGGCAAGCTGTTCAACGCCGGCACCGAGTTCGCCACAGATGGCAGCCAGTTCGACCGCCTGTTCCACGACGGCGACTCCTTCCGCATCGGCGAACTGCAGGCACGAGCCATTCATACGCCCGGCCATACCCCGGCCTGTATGACCTACCTGATCGGCGATGCCGGTTTCGTTGGTGACACTCTGTTCATGCCTGACTACGGCACCGCGCGCTGCGATTTTCCCGGCGGTGACGCACACATCCTTTACCAGTCGATCCAGAAACTGTTCGCCCTGCCGGACGAAACCCGCCTTTACATGTGCCACGACTACAAGGCGCCGGGCCGCGACGACTACCGCAACCAGACCACGGTGGCCGAGGAACGCGCGCACAACATCCACGTTCACCAGGGCATCGCCGAAGCTGATTTCGTCACCATGCGGCGCAAGCGTGACGCCACCCTGGGCATGCCCAACCTGATCCTGCCTTCGGTGCAGATCAACATGCGCGCCGGGAAGCTGCCGCCGGCCGAAGACAACGGCACCCGCTACCTGAAGATCCCCCTCGACGTACTCTGAGGTCGTCATCATGGAATCGCTCAAGCATCTGACTCCCTTCATCGCCGTAGCGCCCCAGTTGCAACCTGGTGATATGGGCATGCTCGCCGCTGCCGGTTTTCGCAGCGTGATCAACAACCGCCCCGACGGTGAAGGCGAAGGCCAACCCAGCTCCGCCGAAATGGCTGCCGCGGCCAAGGCCAGCGGCCTGGACTACCACTACCTGCCGGTAACGTCCGGGCAGATCAACGATGGGGACGTCAATGCCTTCAGCGCCCTGCTCGGACAGATACGCGGCCCATTGTTGGCGTTCTGCCGTACCGGCACCCGCTCCACCAGCCTATGGGCGCTGAGCGAAGCCCATCATCTCGATCCTCAGGTACTGTTGAGCACTGCCAGCGCACAGGGTTATGACCTCAGCGGCCTCGCTGCGCGCCTGCAGCAACGTTGGCAGCAGGCGCCGCTTACCCAGGCGCAACCGAGCAATACGCCGACGCAACGCTATGACGTGGTGGTGGTGGGTGGCGGCGCCGCTGGTTGCGCAGTGACCGCCAGCCTGCTGAAGCGCAATGCCGACCTCCGCATCGCCCTACTCGAGCCACGTGAGCAGCACTACTACCAACCGGGCTGGACGCTGGTTGGCGCAGGCATCTTCGACCGTGCCCGCACCGAGCGTCCAATGGCGCGCTGCATTCCTCACGGCGCCCACTGGATCCGCGCCGCCGTGGCCGGTTTCGAGCCGGACCAGCAGCGCGTAGTGCTCGAGGATGGCAATCGGGTGAACTACCGCGTGCTGATCGTCTGCCCCGGCCTGAGCCTGAATTGGGACGGCGTCGAAGGATTGAAGGAAACCCTGGGCAAGAATGGCGTGACCTCCAATTACCAGTTCGAACTGGCGCCCTATACCTGGCAACTGGTGCAGAACCTGCGCAAGGGCCGCGCACTGTTCAGCCAGCCACCGATGCCGATCAAATGCGCCGGCGCACCACAGAAGGCTATGTACCTGTCGTGCGACTGGTGGCTGAAACAGGGCGTGTTGCCGCAGATAGACGTCGAGTTCTGCTCGGCCGGCGCCGTGCTCTTCGGTGTACCTGCCTTCGTGCCACCATTGATGAAATACGTCGAGCGCTACAACGCGCAACTCAGCTTCGGTACGACTCTGACCGCCGTAGACGGCCCTGCCCGCAAAGCCTGGTTCACTCAGGTCGATGCCAATGGCGAGAAACGGGTGATCGAGAAAACCTTCGACATGCTTCACGCCGTACCGCCGCAACAGGCACCGGAGTTCGTTCGTCAAAGCCCGCTGGCAGGTGCGGACGGCTGGGTCGAGGCCGATCACGAGACCCTGCGCCACCCGCGCTTCGGCAACATCTTCAGCCTGGGCGACGTTTGCGCCGCGCCCAACGCGAAGACTGCCGCTGCGGTGCGCAAACAGGCACCCGTGGTTGCCGAGAACGTATTGGCCGTGCTGGCCGGCAGAGGCCCGCAAGCGATCTACGATGGTTATGGCTCCTGCCCGCTGACGGTGGAACGCGGCAAGGTGGTATTGGCCGAGTTCGGTTACGGCGGCAAGCTGTTGCCCACCTTCCCACTGGATCCTGCAGTGCCAAGGCGCCTGGCCTGGGATCTCAAGGTGCGGATGATGCCAAGCATCTACTTCGACCTGATGCTGCGTGGTCGCGAGTGGCTGGCCGAGCCCAAGCATCTGCCGCACCAACCGCTGGCAGTCGAGGCACCGGCAGCCTGTGATTTCGGCAAGGAGCAGAAATGAAACTGAACCACTGGCTGCCCTGCCTGGAATGGGGTCGACGCTACGACCGGGGCAGCGCGGCACAGGACGGACTCGCCGCGCTGATCGTCACCCTGATGCTGATTCCACAAAGTCTGGCCTACGCCATGCTCGCGGGATTGCCTCCGGTGACCGGTCTATATGCCAGCATCCTGCCGCTGCTGGCTTACGCCCTGTTTGGCTCCAGTCGCACCCTGGCGGTCGGTCCGGTAGCAGTGGTTTCGTTGATGACCGCTGCCACCCTGACACCACTGTTTCCCCTCGGCAGCGAGGCCTACATCGGCGCGGCGATGCTCCTGGCGCTGCTTTGCGGGCTGCTGCTGGCAGCCATGGCCATGCTGCGCATGGGGTTCATCGCCAACTTTCTCAGCCATCCGGTGGTGTCAGGCTTCATCAGCGCTTCCGGCATTCTGATCGCCGTCGGCCAGTTCAAGCACCTGCTCGGGGTTTCGGCCTCCGGTGAGAACCTGCCACACCTGTTGCCACAACTGTTGGTTGCGCTGCCTGATACGAACTGGCCGACGCTGGTTATCGGCGCACTCACCCTGGTGTGGCTGTGGTGGGCCAGAACCCATCTGAAACGGGTATTGCAACGCCTTGGCCTGTCGCCGCAAGTGGCCAGTAACCTGGCCAAGGCCGGGCCGGTGCTGGCGATCATCGTGGCCATTGCCGCTGTCGGCCTGCTGCAACTGGAGCCAGCCGGAGTCAAGGTCGTCGGTCTGGTGCCACAGGGGTTGCCAGGCTTGACGCTGCCGACACTGGATCTCGATCTGGCCATGCAGTTGCTGCCCGCGGCGCTGTTGATCAGCCTGGTGGGCTTCGTCGAATCGGTCTCCGTCGGCCAGACCCTCGCGGCCAAACGGCGCCAGCGCATACAGCCGGACAACGAGCTGCTCGGCCTCGGTGCCGCCAACATCAGCGCGGCATTGAGCGGTGGTTTCCCGGTCACCGGCGGTTTCGCTCGCTCGGTAGTCAATCACGATGCCGGCGCCCAGACGCCCATGGCCGGTGTGTTCACCGCCATCGGCATCGGCCTCAGCGTGATGCTACTGACGCCGCAGCTGCACGATCTGCCACAGGCCGTGCTGGCAGCGACCGTCATCGTTGCCGTACTCAGCCTGGTCGACTTCAAATCACTGCAACACACTTGGCGTTACTCACGCCAGGATGGCGCTGCTCAAATCGCCACCCTGCTCGGCGTGCTGCTGATCGGCGTCGAGGCCGGCATTCTGATCGGCGTCGGTCTATCGCTGCTGCTGTTTCTCTGGCGCACCAGCCAGCCACATATCGCCGTGGTCGGTCAGGTGCCGGGCAGCGAACACTTTCGCAACGTCGAGCGCTTCGACGTGATCGAGTCACCCAGCGTCCTGTCGCTGCGCGTCGATGAAAGCCTGTATTTCCCCAATGCCCGCTTCCTGGAAGACCGTATCGGCGAACTGATCGCCAGCCGGTCGCAGGTACGCCATCTGGTACTGATGTGTTCGGGGGTCAACCTGATCGACGCCAGCGCCCTGGACTCGCTACACGCCATCGTCGAGCGCCTGCACACCGCCGGCGTGCAGCTGCATCTGTCCGAGGTCAAGGGGCCGGTGATGGATCAGCTACGTCGCTCCGACTTTTTGGAAACCTTCGGCGGCCAGGTGTTCATTAGCCAGTTTGAGGCACTCAAGCAGCTCGCCCCGGTGCCAACATCGCAATCCCCCAGACACTGTCCAAGCAAGGTAATCCTCATGAAAAGTGCTCATGATCTGGTGCTCGCCGCCAAGACCCGCATCAAGGAAGTCGATCTACAGAAAGCCGAGGCTGCTATCCGCGATGCCGACCTGCTGATCGACGTGCGCGAGGCGGATGAATACAACGCTGCGCACATTCCTAGCGCCATCAACATTCCCCGAGGACTGCTGGAATTCAAGCTGGGCAACGATCCGCAACTGGCCGATCGCACGCTCAAGCTGGTCCTCTATTGCAAGAACAGCGGTCGCTCGGCTCTGGCTGCCGACGCTCTACGAGAAATGGGGTATCGCAACGTGCTGTCGTTGAGTGGCGGCATCGAGGCCTGGCAAGCCGCTGGACACGAGCTGCTGTCCCCAGAGCTACCGGCGTTCGACTAAGCCACCGAGGGAGTTTGATCCAGAAATCCTTCACGAATCATCATTCCCCTGACCTGCATCAACTCCAGCCACTACATACCCCCATGAGTATCCTGTAACATCAGGAAATACTCATCCTACCGGCGCAGCCTCAGGGTCTGCGCCGGTAAACCCGGAGCATCGAGATGCCCGAACGTAATCCCCCCTCCCCCTGGCGCATTCCGCTGGTACGCGAAATCACTGTGATCCTGCTGATCAAGCTGACTCTGCTGCTGGGCATCAAGGCCATCTGGTTCAACGAACCAACAGTACCCAAGGACGGCCAACAGCGCGTCGAGCGGCACCTGTTCGGTCAACCCACCCCGTCTTCAATACCCACCGAGGAGCAACCGAGATGATCTCGGAATCAGTCGTCGATCTGTCACGTCTGCAGTTCGCCATGACAGCGATGTATCACTTCATCTTCGTCCCCCTGACCCTGGGCCTGGCTTTCCTCCTGGCGATCATGGAGTCGGTCTACGTGATGACCGGCAAACAGGTCTACAAGGACATGGTCAAGTTCTGGGGGAAGCTGTTCGGCATCAACTTCGCACTGGGCGTCACCACCGGCCTTACCATGGAGTTCCAGTTCGGTACCAACTGGGCCTACTACAGCCACTATGTTGGCGACATCTTCGGCGCACCTCTGGCTATCGAGGGACTGATGGCCTTCTTCCTCGAGTCCACCTTCATCGGCCTGTTCTTCTTCGGTTGGGATCGCCTGAGCAAGCTGCAGCACCTGACCGTCACCTGGCTGGTAGCGATTGGCTCGAACCTCTCGGCGCTGTGGATACTGATCGCCAATGGCTGGATGCAAAACCCGGTGGGCGCCGAGTTCAACTTCGAGACCATGCGCATGGAGCTGACCGACTTCGGCGCACTGCTGTTCAACCCGGTGGCGCAGGTCAAGTTCGTGCATACCGTGGCTGCTGGCTACGTTACCGGCTCGATCTTCGTCTTGGCCATCTCAAGCTACTACCTGTTGAAGAAACGCGACCTGGGTTTCGCCCGCCGCTCGTTTGCCATCGCCTCGGCCTTCGGCCTTGCGTCCATTCTCTCGGTGATCGTCCTCGGTGACGAATCCGGCTACGAGATCGGCGACGTACAGAAGACCAAGCTGGCCGCCATCGAGGCCGAATGGGATACCCACCCGGCACCGGCCGGCTTTACCCTGTTCGGTCTACCCAATCAGGATGAGCAGCGTACCGACTACGCCGTGAAAATCCCTTACGCCCTGGGCCTGATCGCCACCCGCTCGCTGGACAAGGAAGTCAAGGGCATCAAGGACCTGCTCATCGAGCACGAGGCGCGCATTCGCACCGGCATGACCGCCTATGAACTGCTGGAACGGCTGCGTGGTGGCGACAAGTCGGCCACGACCCTCGCTGCCTTCAACGAAGTGAAGAACGACCTGGGCTACGGCCTGCTGCTGAAGAAGTACACGCCGAACGTGGTCGATGCCAGCGAAGCGCAGATCAAACAGGCGGCGCTGGACACCATTCCCAACGTGTTCAGCCTGTTCTGGACGTTCCGCATCATGGTCGCCTGCGGCTTTCTCATGCTGGCGCTGTTCGCCTGCGCTTTCTGGGCCTCGGCAAAGAAGAACGAGGAAAGCAAACCCTGGTTGCTCAAGTGGGCGCTGTGGAGTCTGCCACTGCCCTGGATCGCCGCGCAAACCGGCTGGTACGTGGCCGAGCATGGCCGCCAGCCCTGGTCGATCGGTGAAGTGTTGCCCACCCATCTGTCCACCTCCAGCCTGTCGGCCGGTGACGTCTGGGGCTCGCTGATCGCATTGATCGCCTTCTACAGCCTGCTGCTGGTGGTGGAGATGTACCTGATGATCAAGTTCGCCCGCCTCGGCCCGTCGAGCCTGCACAGCGGACGCTACCACTTCGAGCAACAGCAACCGGCCCAAGCCTGAGGACTTCGTCATGTTCGATTACGAAACCCTGAAACTCGTCTGGTGGGTGCTGATCGGCGTACTGCTGATCGGCTTCGCCCTGACCGACGGCTTCGACATGGGCGCCATGGCGCTGATGCCCTTCGTCGGCAAGACCGACAACGAGCGCCGCGTCGCCATCAACACCATCGCCCCGCACTGGGACGGCAACCAGGTGTGGTTCATCACCGCTGGTGGCGCACTGTTCGCGGCCTGGCCGCTGGTCTACGCGGTGGCCTTCTCCGGGCTGTACTGGGCGATGCTGCTGGTGCTGTTCGCCCTGTTCTGCCGCCCGGTGGGCTTCGACTACCGCAGCAAGCTGGAAAACACCCGCTGGCGCAGCGCCTGGGACTGGGCCCTGTTCGTAGGCGGCGCGGTACCGGCGCTGGTGTTCGGCGTGGCCTTCGGCAACCTGTTCCTCGGCCTGCCGTTTCAGCTCGACGGCATGATGCGCTCGAGTTACCACGGCTCCTTCTTCGCCCTGCTCAACCCCTTCGCCCTGCTCTGTGGCGTGGTCAGCCTGAGCATGCTCTGCACCCATGGCGGCGCCTGGCTGATGCTGCGCACCGAAGGTGACCTGGCAGCACGCTCGCGCCGTGCCACCTACCTCAGCGCCTTGGTATTCCTGGTTGGTTTCCTGCTGGCCGGTAGCTGGCTGGCGCTCGGCATCAAGGGCATGAGCCTGGCCAGCGTCGTCGATACCGGCGCCGCACTGAACCCTCTGAACAAGCAGGTGCTGGCCGACAACGCCGGCTGGCTCGGCAACTACAGTCGCTACCCACTGACCCTGGGCGCTCCCGTGCTCGGCGTAATCGGCGCACTGCTGGCGATTCTCGCCAGCACCTGGCGCCGCGCTGGCCTGGCCTTCGCAGGCAGCAGCCTGATGATCGTTGGCGCCATCTGCACCGCCGGCTTCGCCCTGTTCCCCTTCGTTTTCCCGTCGAGCCTCGATACGGCCTCCAGCCTCACCGTGTGGGACGCGGTGTCGAGCCACAAGACCCTGGGCATCATGTTCGTCGTTGCCTGCATCTTCGTGCCGATCATCCTGCTCTACACCCTGTGGAGCTACATCCGCATGTGGGGCACGTTGAACGACAGCAGCATCGAAGCCAACCCCCACGGCCTGTATTGAGGAGAAACGCGATGTGGTACTTCACCTGGATTCTTGGCGTGTTGCTGGCCAGCAGCTTCGGCATCATCAATGCCCTTTGGCTGGAAACCACGCAAGATCTCGACACCGAGAGAGAGCATGAGTGACATCACCCTGAGCGAGCGCGCGCCACTGCGCGTGCTCTCCTGGCTGCTGGCAACGCCCATGGCGCTGCTGCTGTTGATCCATCCCGGCGCCATGCTCGACAGCCAGGGGCGCTATAGCCATTCGCTGCTGATGCTGGTGATGTGGGGCGTGTCCAACGCGTTCATCCACGGCGTGGGCTTCGCCCCGCGCCACTGGCTGTGGCGCGCCCTGTTCTCGCCCTGGCTGGGCTGGGGCCTGTGTGGGCTGGGCTATGCGCTGCTGTATCTGGCGCAGTCAGCCTGAACACTAACGACAGAAACGAAAACGCCGCTCGATTGAGCGGCGTTTTCGTTTATTTGGAGCGGGAAACGAGACTCGAACTCGCGACCCCGACCTTGGCAAGGTCGTGCTCTACCAACTGAGCTATTCCCGCGGTACAACTTGAAGTGGCGTCCCCTAGGGGACTCGAACCCCTGTTACCGCCGTGAAAGGGCGGTGTCCTAGGCCACTAGACGAAGGGGACCTGGAACTTCGTTTGAAATCCTGCCGAAGCAGCATTTCCAAATTTTGGAGCGGGAAACGAGACTCGAACTCGCGACCCCGACCTTGGCAAGGTCGTGCTCTACCAACTGAGCTATTCCCGCATTACAGCTTGAAAGTGGCGTCCCCTAGGGGACTCGAACCCCTGTTACCGCCGTGAAAGGGCGGTGTCCTAGGCCACTAGACGAAGGGGACACACCCCGGAACATCAAGCAACTTTCCGGCTTCCTTCGCTCTGTTTCTAGCATTGCGCTGGAAGTGGCGCGCATTCTATGGAGCCTTTCGAGGGTCGTCAACCTCTCTCTAAAAAATTTTTAAAATCAAAGACTTCAGCCCATAAATCGATATGCCACTAGGAGCCATGCAGCCAAGCCACTACACTCGGTCGAAAAGTCGATTCTCGAGAGGTCCCAAGCAGTGTCCGCACTCGTGATAACCATGCTGATCGTCGGCGGCATCGCCCTGCTGATGGTGATTGCCTACATCAACCACGCCGTCGAGAACAGCAAGCTGGAGAAAGCGCGCCAGCGCGCTGATCTGCTCGACCGCATTCGTCGCTGCCAGGATATCTCCGAACGCATGCCTGGACAGCTGATGACACCGCAGCTGAAGCTGCTGCTGAGCCAGTTGCAGCTGCAAGTCAGCGAACGCCTGCTACCGCTGGACAAGCACAACACCAAACTGCAGAACGATATCGACACCCTCAAGGCCCAGATCGCTCAGGGCGAATCCATCCCGGTGAAGAACCCACCACAACCCATCGCCAACGAAGCCAAGGCCAAGGATGTACGTTTCCTGCTGGAAAACCTGCACGCCCTGATCACCAGCTCGGCACAGGGTGGCCTGTTGCCCGCCAACGATGGCAAGCATTGGCTCAAGCAGATTCGTCAGATGCTGGTGCTTGTGCACATCGAGTTCTTCAGCACCCTGGGCCAGACGGCCATGCAGCAGAACCAACCTGGCCAGGCCCGCCTGGCCTTCGAACGCGGCGTGCAGTACCTGCGCAAGCAACCTGACCCGGCCCCTTATCAGACGCAGCTCAAGCGTTTCGAAGAGCAATTGGCGCGCGCTAATGCCATGGTGCTCAACAACAGCGCCCCCACAGCGGATGAACCCAGCCAGTTGACCGAAGGTCTGAAGGACCTGGAAGACGACTGGAAGAAGAAGAACATCTACGACTGAGCAAACGACCGCCTTCGCTCAGTCAACCACGTTGACCGCCGATAGGAGCTGCAATGAGCCTGACCGTTTATGGGGCACCCCTGTCCCCCTTCGTCCGCAAACTCTGCCTGTGCCTGATCGAAAAGGGCCTGGATTACGAGCTCGAAGTGGTCATGCCCTTCGGCCAGCCGGACTGGTTTCGCGAGCTCAATCCGCTAGGCCGGATTCCCGCCTTTCGCGATGGCGACCTCAAGCTGGCGGACTCCAGCGTCATCTGCCAGTACCTGGAGGAGCGCTATCCAGAGCACAAGCCGCTGTATGGCGACGGTGCGGAGCAACGTGCCAAGGTACGCTGGCTGGAAAAATACGCGGACTACGAGTTGGCGCCGCTGTGCACCTTCACCGTGTTTCGCAACCGCGTGCTGAAAGCCACCATGGGCCAGCCATGCGATGAGGAAAAGGTGCAGCAGACGCTCAAGGACAAGCTGCCCAATCACTTCGACTATTTCGAGGCCACGCTGGGTGACGCGCCCTACTTCCTTGGCGAACGACTGTCCATGGCCGACCTGGCGCTGGCCAGCCAACTGATCAACATGGAGCACGGCGGGGAAACCCTGGATGCCGGCCGCTGGCCGAACCTGCTGGCGCACTACGAGCGCATCAAGGCCCGCACATCCACACAGCAACTGCTGCCGCGTGAACTGCGCACACTGGAGAAGATCGGCGCCAAGCGCTGAACACGCCTGCTTCGCAGGGTGCGCCGTGCGCACCTATTGCGAAATCAGCTTCGGCGACGTCTCAAGCCAGCGGTGCGCGCGGCGCACCCTACCGGATCGAGGCTCCGCGCATCGCCAAAGGCGTATTCAGCAGTCGCTGGCGGCCAGGAATATCGCTGCCAGCGCTTCGATACCGGCCTGATCCACCTCGGTGAACCGCCCCACCGACGGGCTGTCCAGATCCAGCACGCCGATCAGGCGCCCTTCCTTGACCAGAGGCACCACCAGCTCACTGTTCGATGCACTGTCGCAGGCAATGTGTCCCGGGAAGGCATGCACATCCTCGACTCGCTGCGTTTGCAGGCTGGCCGCTGCGGCGCCGCAGACACCACGACCGAAGGCGATGCGCACGCAGGCCACCTTGCCCTGGAACGGGCCGAGCACCAGTTCGCCATCCTTCACCAGATAAAGGCCGGCCCAGTTCAGGTCGGCCAACTCGTGAAACAGGAAGGCGGAAAACTGCGCAGCATTGGCGATGAAGTCGCGCTCGCCGCTAAGCAATGCCTGCAATTGTGCACTCAGCAGCGGGTAACCGTTGAGATCACCACCCGTCTGAGAAAGATCGATCATGCCTGTTGCTCCAGCAGTTGCAGCCCGACCCAGTGGCGGGCGAATTGATAGGCGCAGCGGCCATTGCGGTTACCGCGGCCCAGCGCCCAACGAATGGCGGCTTTCTCCAGCGCCTCGTCCCAGCTCCAGTCGAGCCCGACCTGACGCGCCTGCACGTCAACCCAGTGACGCACGACGAGCAGAAAGTGATCCTGGCTGAAGGGATAGAACGACAGCCACAGGCCAAAACGGTCGGACAGCGCGATCTTGTCCTCCACCGCCTCGTTGGGGTGCAGCTCGCCGTCGACCCGCTTCCAGTTCTCGTTATCGCTCTGATGCTCGGGCACCAGATGCCGACGGTTGGAGGTTGCGTAAAGCAGCACGTTATCCGGCGCCTGCTCCATCGAGCCGTCGAGCACGCTCTTGAGCACCCGGTAGTCGCCCTCGCCCGCTTCGAACGACAGATCGTCGCAGAACAGCACGAAACGCTGCGGCAACCCGGCCAGCAACTCCACCACACGCGGCAGGTCGGCCAGGTGATCGCGTTCGATTTCGATCAGACGCAGGCCGGCCTTGGCGTGTTCGGCGAGCAAGGCGCGCACCAGCGACGACTTTCCGGTGCCGCGCGCCCCCCAAAGCAAGGCGTGGTTGGCCGGCATGCCGCTGACGAACTGACGGGTGTTACGCGCCAGTTGCTCGCGCTGGGCGTCCACACCCAGCAGGTCGCTCAGCGACAGGTCGAGGCTGACATCCAGCGGCATCAGGTAGCCACTGCGACCATCACGCACCCAGCGCGCCGCCACACACTTGCTCCAGTCCACGTGCGGACGCAGTGCGGGCAACAAGGGCTCGATGCGCTCCAGCACCTGCTCGGCGCGGGCAAGAAAATCCAGTAACCGGGAATCCACGATCTACTACTCCTTTTGCGCAGAACCGCACGTTGCAGGCTCTGCCAGTACAGGGTCGCTATCAGCTATGCTTTGCAGGCGCCCAGGGATCAGAGACCACGCACGCATTTATGGACATTTCGCTCACCAATCGCCTGTCGTTCAAACAGGCCGGCCTGACCGTCCTGGTGGCGTTTATCCTTGGTACGCTGCTGAGCGTCACCCAGGTGGCGGTCGATTATGCCAGCGAAGAGGCGTCCATCAACCGCGAGATTCGCGCGCTGCTGGAAATCAGCCACAACCCCGCCGCCCGCATCGCCTACAACATCGACGCAGAACTGGCCCAGGAGCTGGTCCTCGGCCTGTTGCGCTCACCCGCGGTGACCCGCGCCGAACTGATCGACAACAGCGGCCTGGCCCTGGCCAGCGTCAGCCGCCCACGTAGCGAAAGCCGTTATCGGGTATTCAGCGACAGCCTGTTCGGCGCTCAGCGGCAGTTCCAGGACCCGCTCCACGTCAGCCATGCGCCCAACGAAGCCCTGGGTTTTCTGCGCCTGGAAGTCGACACCTACGCCTTCGGCAGTCACTTTCTCAGACGTTCACTGCTGACTCTGCTCACCGGTTTCGCGCGCAGCCTGCTGCTGTCGCTGATTCTGCTGGTGCTGTTCTATTTCATGCTGACCAAGCCCCTGACCGGGGTGATTCGTGCACTCAGCGAACGTAACCCGCAGGACCCACAGCACCGCCCCGTGCCCTGCCCCAAGGGCCACGAGCGCGACGAGATCGGCACCCTGGTGGAGGTCACCAACCGCCAGCTGTCGAGCATCGCCCTGGAGATCGAGCAAAGGCGCAACGCCGAAGACCGCCTGACCCAGTACCTGAACGAACTGGAAAACATCGTCTCGGCGCGCACTGCCGAGCTCAAGGCCACCAACGCCCGCCTCAGCCAGTCCAACCGCGAACTGGAGGTGGCGCGCACCACCGCCCTGAACATGGCGCAGGCCCGCTCGGCCTTTCTGGCCAACATGAGCCATGAGATCCGCACGCCGCTCAACGGCCTGCTGGGCATGCTCGCATTGGCCCTGGACGGCCCGCTCAGCGCCGAACAGCGCCAGCAACTGGGCATCGCCCATGACTCTGGAAAGGTGCTGGTGGAACTGCTCAACGACATTCTCGACCTGTCCAAATTCGAAGCAGGCCAGCTCGAACTGGAGGAAATTCCCTTCGACCTCGGCGCCTTGGCCGAGGAAACCGCCAGCCTGCTGTCACAGAATGCCGCTAGCGCGGTAGAGCTGACCTGCCTGATCGATCCGGCACTGCCGACCCAGGTGCTGGGCGACCCGACACGGGTGCGCCAGATCGTCAGCAACCTGCTGTCCAATGCGCTCAAATTCACCCGTTTCGGCCGCGTCGACCTGATCGTCGCCTGCAGTCAGGAAGGCATCAGCATTCGCGTTCGCGACACCGGCATCGGCATCGCAGAAGATGCTCAAGCACGCATTTTCCAGCCCTTCGCCCAGGCCGAAGTGGGCATCACCCGTGAATACGGCGGCACCGGACTCGGCCTGGCGCTGACGCGACGCCTGTGCGAAGCGATGCAAGGCCAGCTTACGCTGCAGTCGAAAGAGGGCTTCGGCAGCGAGTTCTGCGCCCAACTGCCGCTGCCCGCCCATGCTCAAGCCAGCTCACAACCGTCACTACAAGGCCGCATCGTGGCCATGACACCGGCCAGTAGCGGCCTGCAGCAGATGCTCAGCCAGTGGCTGCCAACCTGGGGCCTGAGTTATCAGCGCCTGGATACCGATGCCAGCCTGCACGGTGTGGATGCCGACCTGTTGATCAGCGATTGCCCGGAATGCCTGCTGGGTATGCGCCCGGCGATCAGCACGCCGGTTCTGCTGGTCACCGCCTATGGCAACTTCTTGCCACACGAGCAGGCGCAGCGCCTCATGCCGCTACTGCAGATCGCCCGCCCGCTGGCGCGCAACGGCCTGCTGCAGGTGCTGCGGCATATCCTGCACAGCGAAGACGGCGACCTGCACAGCAGCGCCCAGGCGCAACCCGCGCGGGAAAGTACGGCGCGCGTGCTGCTGGTCGAAGACAACCCGGTCAACCAGATGGTCGCCAAAGGCATGCTGGCCAAGCTCGGCTATCAGGTGCTGATCGCCGCACACGGCGCGGAAGCATTGGAGGTGCTGGAGCAGGAGCCAATCGACCTGATCCTGATGGACTGCAACATGCCGGTGATGGATGGCTACGAAGCCAGCCGACGCATCCGCAGCAATGGCCGCTGGCCGGAGTTGCCCATCGTCGCCCTGACCGCCAATGCGCTGTCCGACGAGCGCGAGCGCTGCCGCGCTGCCGGCATGAACGATTACCTGGCCAAACCCTTCCGCCGTGAAGAGCTGGCAGTCATGCTCGACACCTGGCTGCCCGATGAGGTCAGTCGCTGAGCCGAGCCAGCAGTCGATCCAGGCTGCGCCGCAGCCCTTCCATTTCCAGCAGATCCTGATCGCCGAACTGGCAGAGCAACTGCGCCTTCAGTGGCAGGACCTGAGCCTGCACCGCCCTGCCAGCGTCGCTCAGGGCCAGATGCACCTCGCGTTCATCCGTCTGCGCGCGACGACGCTGCACCAGGCCCATCTGCTCCAGGCGCTTGAGCAGCGGCGTCAGGGTGCCGGAGTCGAGCTGCAAACGCTGCCCAAGCGCCTTGAGCGTCGGTTGCTCGGGCGCCCGCTCCTGCCACTCCCACAGCACCAGCATCGCCAGGTATTGCGGGTAGGTCAGCCCGAGTGCGTCGAGCATCGGCTTGTAGGCACGGATCACCGCACGCGAGGCGGCGTAGAGCTTGAAGCACAGCTGATTGTCCAGCTGCAGCCCGGCGGTATCGAAAGCGCTCATTTCAGCAGGGCTTCGATCTCACTGCTCAATTCTTCAGGCTTGGTGGTCGGGGCGAAGCGCTTGACCACCTTGCCGTCCTCGCCAATCAGAAACTTGGTGAAGTTCCACTTGATACCCTGACTGCCCAGCAGACCCGGTGCGCGCTTCTTCAATTGCACGAACAGCGGATGAGCATCGCTGCCATTGACGTCGACCTTCTTGAACAGCGGGAAGCTGACGCCGAAGTTCAGCTCGCAGAACTCGGAGATCGCACCCTCGTCACCCGGCTCCTGCTTGCCAAACTGGTTGCAGGGGAAACCGAGCACCACCAGGCCCTTGTCCTTGTATTGCTGCCAGACGTTCTCCAGGCCCTTGTACTGCGGGGTGAAGCCACATTTGCTGGCGGTATTGACCACCAGCACAGCCTTGCCGCCGAAGTCGGCCAGAGTCTTCTGCTCGCCCTTGATGGTGGTGACCGGAATATCGAAAAGTGCGTTGCTCATGGGAAGTCGTCCTGAATGGGCCTGAAGTGACGAACAAAGTAGCGAGCAATTAAATTGCATGCAATTTAATAAATGCAAAATAAGGCGCATCGATAGCGCACTATCGTAGGGTGTCGCGGGGCCGCCTAGGCTGTGCGCACCGCGGGGCATTACGATATCGGTCGGTGCGCACGGCGCACCCTACATGGTGGTCGCGCCCAACGCTCGCACCAGAGCCACCAACTGCGGTGCATCGCCCTGAATACGCACCCGCAGGCCATCGATTTCGCGGCGCATCGGGTAGTGCTTGCGCAGGCGGTCGAAGGCGGCGCGACGGGCATCGGCATCGCCGGCCAGGCTGCGGCGAAAATCCGCATCGTCGCGGCGTGGGTCGTACACCGCGCGGCACAGGCTGGCCAAGGCCCAGGCCGGGTCCGCGCTGCCGTCGATGCTCAGCTCGCTCAGCCACGGCGAAGGCAACAGATCGGCCAGACTCACCTGCTCGGCAACGCCCAGTGCCCGGCAGCAGGCCTGGTAGATCTGCGCCGTACCACGCAGCTTGCCGTCCAGGCTATAGCCGGCAATATGTGGCGTAGCGAGCTGGCACATGGCAGCCAACTCGACATCGACCTGCGGCTCGCCTTCCCAGACATCCAGCACCACCTTCAGATCAGGCCGCTGCGGCAACAGGCTGCGCAGCGCGGTGTTGTCCACCACAGCACCACGGCTGGCGTTGATCAACCAGGTTCCTGGCTTCAATGCCGCCAGGCGAGTCGCACCGAACAGATGCCGCGTCGAAGCGTCCAGCGGCGTGTGCAGGCTGATCACATCGCACTCGTCGATGATCTGCTCCAGGCTGACGAAGTCGCCGCCCTCGGCAGCCTGACGCGGCGGATCGCACACGCGCACCTGCCAGCCCAGCCCCTCTAACAGAGTGACCAGACGCCCGCCGACCTGCCCCGCACCAACCACACCGTAAACGCGCGCCGCCGGGTTTACGCCCTCGCGCTCGGCCAGGGTCAGCACGCTGCCCAGCACGTAATCCACCACGCCACGAGCATTGCAACCGGGGGCACTGCTCCAGGCGATGCCGGCTTCGGCGAAGTAATCGAGATCCAGGTGGTCGGTGCCGATGGTACAGGTGCCGACGAAACGCACCCGGCTGCCTTCGAGCAAGGCGCGGTTCACTTGCGTCACCGAGCGCACCAGCAGCAGGTCGGCATCACGCACATCGGCCGCTGTGATGCCGCGCCCGGGCAAGCGGCGAATGCTGCCGAACGCAGCGAAGAACTCATCGAGCAGGGGAATGTTCTCGTCGGCGACTATGTGCATGGCAGGCTCCATCGGGCAGGCTTCCATTCTAAGTCAGCCGACACCTCAGCGTCGCCTCGAGAGCCGCCAGACAGAGGCACAGATCGCGCTTTCCTGACCGACACGTCAAGGCGTAGACTACGCGGTTTCCTGCCATCCCGAAGAGTCGAAATGTCTACCGACACCCGCCTTGGCCGCGTGCGCACGGAACTGCGCAGCCTGCTCATCCTGGCCACGCCCATCATCATCGCCCAACTGGCGCATACCGCCATGGGCTTCGTCGATACGCTGATGGCCGGGCGCGTGAGCCCGCAGGATCTGGCCGCCGTGGCATTGGGCAATTCGATCTGGGTGCCGGTCTTCCTGCTGATGACCGGCATCCTGCTGGCCACCACACCCAAGGTCGCGCAGCGCTTCGGCGCTGGCGCAGAGGCCGAAATCGGCCCGCTGGTGCGCCAGGCACTCTGGCTGGCGCTGGCCGTCGGCGGCAGCGCCGCGACCCTGCTGTGGAACGCCGAATTCATCCTGCGCGCCATGAACATCGACCCGGAGCTGATCACCCCCGCCATGGGTTACCTGCGCGCGGTCGCCTGCGGCTTCCCGGCAGTGGCGCTGTATCACGTACTGCGCTGTTTCAGTGATGGTCTCGGCCACACCAGCCCGGCCATGGTGCTGGGCATTCTCGGCCTGCTGCTGAACATTCCCGCCAACTACATCTTCATCTACGGCAAGTTCGGCCTGCCGGCCATGGGCGGTGTCGGCTGCGGCTGGGCAACCGCGCTGGTGATGGGCTTCATGCTGATCGGCATGCTGGTCTGGGTGAAATGGGCGCCCTACTACCGCGCCAGCTCGCTGTTCACCCGCTTCGAATGGCCGCAGTGGACGGTGATCAAACGCCTACTGAGCATTGGCGTGCCAATCGGTATCGCGGTATTTGCCGAATCGAGCATCTTCGCGGTGATCGCCCTGCTGATCGGCGGCCTCGGCGCCACCGTGGTCGCCGGGCACCAGATCGCCCTGAACTTCAGCTCCATGGTGTTCATGATTCCCTACTCGCTGGCCATGGCCGCCACCGTGCGCGTCGGCCAGGCGCTGGGCCGTGGTCAGCCGCGCGAGGCGCGCTTCGCTGCCGGGGTAAGCATGGCGGCGGCGCTGGGCTACGCCTGCGTATCGGCCAGCCTGATGTTCCTGCTGCGCGAACAGATCGCGCAGATCTACACCCCGGACAAGACGGTGATCTCCGTGGCGGCAACGCTGATCGTCTATTCGGCGCTGTTCCAGTTCTCCGATGCCATCCAGGTGACCGCCGCAGGCGCGCTGCGTGGCTACCAGGACACGCGCATCACCATGCTGCTGACGCTATTCGCCTACTGGGGCATCGGTCTGCCGGTGGGTTATGCGCTGGGGCTGTCCGACCTGTTCGGCGAACCCAGTGGCCCCAGCGGCCTTTGGCAGGGCCTGGTGGTCGGCTTGACCTGCGCCGCCGCGATGCTCACCGTTCGCCTGGCGCGCAGCGCGCGCAAGCGCATTCGCCGGGCTGCCTGAGTGATTGGATAGGCAGGAAATCAGCTCTAGACTGAGCGCATGATTCGACCTGCCCTGCTCCTCTGCTTCCTTCTGCTCGCTGGCTGTGGCCCAGCTAACGATGGCCTGGCCCTGCAGAGCGATTACCTCGAACGCCTGCAGCGCTCGCTCGATGCGCCGGACGTCAGCTCGCTGAACAGTCGCAGTATCAGTCAGTACCGCCTGCCCGCCAGGCGCGAGCGAACCTCGGACATCCCCGAACTGCGTATCGGCCTGCTCGATCTGGTCATCGACGCGCGGCGCTGTCCGCACCTGCAGCAGTTGATCAGCCAGCGCAATAGCAGCCTGGGCAAGCAGCTGATGCCCAGCCAACGGCTGGGCTATGAAGGCGATCTGCTGCGCGCCATCGAAGACTGCCTGCCCCATCTGCAGGACGACTCCAGCCTGAAGGCCACGCTGCAGCGTCTGGCCAGCGACAAGCGTCAGCAACTGCCTGCAGTGTTCTGGAATGCGCTCAACGGCAGCCCTGAGTTCGAAGACTACCTGCGCTTCGCCGACCAGGCCTTGCCGGTGGACACGCAGGAAGACAGCGCCGCACTGGACGCACTGCAGCGGCTGGCCAGCATCGGCGCCGCCCTACCCGCGCAGCTACCGCCGAGCGCCGATCAGCTGGAGCCGCTGTTCTTCGCCCTCTACGCCAGCGAGCAAGGCGGCCAGTTGATCACCAGCCTGGCCAGCCTGCGCCACAACCTCGACGCCGGCAGCGAACTGCTGGAGCAACGCCAGCAGAACCGCCCACTTTGCCCGCTGGGCCAGGCGACGCCGCGCGGGCGCATCCTGCAGAACATCTTCATCAAGTTCTACGCTGGCGGCCTGCAGCCTTATCTGGCTCAGGTCGATCAGCGTGGCCAGCAGTGGCAGGCGGCGCTGCTGCAATTGCAGCGCATCGACGGTATTCCCACCGCCACCCGCGAGCACCTGCAGAGACTGGCCGGCGAGCAGGATTCGTTATGGCAGGATTTCCGCATAGCCACGGCGCGTCACGTCAAGGCCTGGCAGGCGCTACTGAACAGCTGCGGCCTGGCGCCGGGACAGGCGGGATGGAACGACGCGGAAGACGCTGGAACCCCGTAGGGTGCGCCACGCGCACCTATCACCACGGGCAAAAACAGATCAAGGCACAGCACTGGTGCGCACGGCGCACCCTACATGCAGCATGCGCTGCCTAATCGGTCTTCTTGCGAATCCAGTACAGGTAGGTGCCGTCCTCCTCGGCCTGACCGAGCAGTTCGTGGCCGAGAAACACGCAGAACTTGGGAATGTCACGGCGGGTCGACGGATCGGTAGCGATCACCTTGAGCAGGCCGCCCGGCGACAGGTCGCGCACCTTGTTGTGCAACATCATCACCGGTTCCGGGCAATTCAGGCCGCTGGCATCGAGCAGGTCATCGTGATTGAGGGTCAGGGCTTCGGACATAAGGGGCTCCACATACAGGCGCGCATTGTCGCGCAAAGCTGACCTTCAGGTCACCTGCGCGCACAGTCCGGAGACCTAACAGGCTGTTGAAAAACCACCTCGGCTTTGGCCTCCTGCTTCGCTCTACCCCCTGCATCCATGCAGTCGTCGCCTACGTTTTTCAACGGCCTGCTACGCGCAGATCATCATTTGCCATGCCGACGCAGGTGGCAGGTCACTTCCTCACGGTCGTGATACAGCTGCTTGCAGCCGATGCTGACCTTCAGACCCCGCTCGACCAGCCCCGACTCGATGCGATCGAGCAGGCGCCGCACTTCGGCGTAACGCTGCTTCATCGGCAACTTGAGGTTGACCACCGCCTCGCGGCACAGCCCCTCGCCCAGCCAGGTTTCGATCATCGCCGCCGTACGCGCCGGCTTCTCGACGATGTCGCAGACCATCCAGTGCACCGGATGACGCGGTCGGAAGGTGAAACCATCGGCGCGCTGGTGCACGACGAAACCCGAGTACATCAGGCTTTCGGCCATCGGCCCGTTGTCCACGGCGGTAACGCGGATCTCCCGATTGACCAGCTGCCACGTCCAGCCGCCCGGTGCAGCGCCCAGGTCCACGGCGGTCATGCCCGGCGCCAGGCGCTGATCCCACTGCTCGCGCGGAATGAAATGGTGCCAGGCCTCCTCCAGCTTGAGCGTGGAGCGGCTCGGCGCCTCGCGCGGAAACTTCAGACGTGGAATGCCCATCGGCCACATTGCCTGGTTGTCCGCCTCGGCGATGCCGGCGAACACCTCGCGACCGCTCTTGAAGGTCAGCAGCAGGCGCGGCTTCTTGGCATCGTCCACCAGCTTGCCGGCCTTGAGCAGCGCCTTGCGCAGCGGCGCCTCGAACTTCTTGCAGAAGGTCGAGAGCTCCTTGCCGTCGTTGGTATCCACCACTTCCAGCCACAGGCTGCCGCACACCGGATAATCAGCAAGCGCCTCCAGCAACACGCTGATACGGTCACTCTCCGGCAGGCTGACGTAGGCCCCGCGCGCCCATTGCCGCGGGAAGATCATCTGATTGAAACGCACGCTGCGCATCAGCCGCTCGCAATCGGCCGCCTCGCTGCAGACGAACTCGGCGCACGCGCTGCCGGGCTTGGTCTTGGAGTAGCCTGGTACGTCCAGGCGTGCGGCGAGGTCGGTGATCTCGGCGCAAACCTCCCCTTCGAAACCGGGGCGGCAATGCAGAAACAGGGTATTCATCAAAGGGTCTCCTTGGGGTGCACATGATACCCGAGAGCGGAACCCCGAGCCGCTAAACCTGTCCAGCTACATATGCGCTGCCTACAGATACGGAGCCACCAGCCATCGCGTTTCGATCAGGCCCGGCCACCCAGAACAGGCAGCGTATAGCGACCGATAAAGGAAATGCGCTAGCCAGACTGCCCAAGCCGAACTAGCTTGAAAGTCTGCCGCCATCAGACACAGCCCGAACCGTGCGGGCCCAAGGAGATGTGCAATGCCCTCCCTCGATAGCCTGAACTGCCGCCGCGAACTGAAAGTCGGCGACGCCACCTACCACTACTTCAGCCTGCCCGAGGCCGCCCAGCGCCTCGGCAACATCGACCGCCTGCCCAAGTCGCTCAAGGTCCTGCTGGAAAACCTGCTGCGCAACGAAGACGGCCAGACTGTGCAGCCGCAGGATCTGCAAGCCATGGTCGACTGGCTCGACCAGCGCGCCTCCGACCGCGAGATCCAGTACCGCCCGGCGCGCGTATTGATGCAGGACTTCACCGGCGTACCGGCGGTGGTCGACCTGGCCGCCATGCGCGACGCCATGGCCAAGGCCGGCGGCGACCCACAGCGGATCAACCCGCTGTCGCCGGTGGATCTGGTCATCGACCATTCGGTAATGGTCGACCGCTACGCCTCCTCCAGCGCCTTCCATGACAACGTCGAACTGGAAATGCAGCGCAACGGCGAGCGCTACGCCTTTCTGCGCTGGGGCCAGCACGCTTTCGACAACTTCAGCGTGGTGCCGCCGGGCACCGGCATCTGCCACCAGGTCAACCTGGAGTACCTGGCGCGCACCGTGTGGACCAAGGAGGAAGACGGCGTCACCCTCGCCTACCCCGACACCCTGGTCGGCACCGACTCGCACACCACCATGATCAACGGCCTCGGCGTGCTCGGCTGGGGCGTCGGCGGCATCGAGGCGGAAGCGGCCATGCTCGGCCAGCCGGTGTCGATGCTGATTCCCGAAGTGATCGGCTTCAAGCTCAGCGGCAGGCTCAAGGAAGGCATCACCGCCACCGACCTGGTGCTGACCGTCACTCAGATGCTGCGCAAGAAGGGCGTGGTGGGCAAATTCGTCGAGTTCTACGGCGACGGCCTGGCCGACCTGCCGCTGGCCGACCGCGCCACCATCGCCAACATGGCCCCGGAATACGGCGCCACCTGCGGCTTCTTCCCGGTGGACGACATCACCCTCGGTTACCTGCGCCTGTCTGGACGCCCGGACGCCACCGTGCAACTGGTCGAGGCCTACAGCAAGGCCCAGGGCCTGTGGCGCGAGCCAGGCGAAGAGCCACTGTTCACCGACAGCCTGAGCCTGGACATGGGCAGCGTCGAAGCCAGCCTGGCCGGGCCCAAGCGCCCGCAGGATCGTGTCTCACTGGGCCAGGTCAGCCAGGCCTTCGACGACTTCGTCGGCCTGCAGCTCAAGCCCACCGCAAAGGAAGAGGGTCGCTTGCTCAGCGAAGGCGGCGGCGGTACCGCCGTCGGCGGCGACAAGCAGAGCGGTGAAGTCGACTATGAGGACGACGGCCATACCCATCGCCTGAAAGACGGCGCCGTGGTGATCGCCGCCATCACCTCCTGCACCAACACCTCCAACCCCAGCGTGATGATGGCCGCCGGCCTGCTGGCCAAGAAGGCGGTGGAGAAAGGCCTGCAGCGCCAGCCCTGGGTGAAGAGCTCGCTGGCCCCCGGCTCCAAGGTGGTCACCGAATACTTCAATGCCGCTGGCCTGACGCCCTATCTGGAGGAGCTCGGCTTCGACCTGGTGGGCTACGGCTGCACCACCTGCATCGGCAACTCCGGCCCGCTGCGCGAGCCCATCGAGAAAGCCATCACCCAGGCCGACCTGACCGTCGCCTCGGTGCTCTCCGGTAACCGCAACTTCGAGGGCCGCGTGCATCCACTGGTGAAAACCAACTGGCTGGCCTCACCCCCTCTGGTCGTAGCCTACGCCCTGGCCGGCAGCGTGCGCCTCGACCTGACGAGCGACGCCCTCGGCACCGGCAAGGACGGTCAACCGGTCTATCTGAAGGACATCTGGCCGACTCAGGCCGAGATCACCCAGGCCATCGCCCAGGTGAACACCGCCATGTTCCGCAAGGAATACGCCGAAGTCTTCGCCGGCGATGAAAAATGGCAGGCCATCGACGTGCCCAAGGCCGACACCTACGCCTGGCAGGGCGACTCCACCTATATCCAGCACCCGCCGTTCTTCGAGGACATCGCCGGCGATCCGCCACGTATCACCGATATCCGCCAGGCGCGCATCCTCGCCCTGCTCGGCGACTCGGTGACCACCGACCACATCTCCCCGGCCGGCAACATCAAGGCCGACAGCCCGGCCGGGCGCTATCTGCGCGATAACGGCGTGGCCCAGGCCGACTTCAACTCCTACGGCTCACGCCGGGGCAACCACGAAGTGATGATGCGCGGCACCTTCGCCAACATCCGCATCCGCAATGAAATGCTCGGCGGCGAAGAAGGCGGCAACACCCTGCACGTGCCCAGCGGCGAGAAGCTGGCGATCTATGACGCGGCCATGCGTTACCAGGCCGAAGGCACGCCGCTGCTGATCATCGCCGGCAAGGAATACGGCACCGGCTCCAGCCGCGACTGGGCGGCCAAGGGCACCAACCTGCTGGGGGTCAAGGCGGTGATCGCCGAAAGCTTCGAGCGCATCCACCGCTCCAACCTGGTGGGCATGGGCGTGCTGCCGCTGCAGTTCAAACCCGGTATCGACCGCACCAGCCTGAAACTGACCGGCAAGGAAGTGCTGGCCATCGAAGGGCTGGAAAGCGTCGAGCTGCGCCCGCAGATGCCACTGACGCTGATCATCACCCGTGAAGACGGCACGCATGAGGAAGTCGAAGTGCTGTGCCGCATCGACACCCTCAACGAGGTCGAGTACTTCAAGGTCGGCGGCATCCTGCACTACGTGCTGCGCCAGATGATCGCCAACTGATGCACCTGCCCTGCCGCCACTGGCGGCAGGGCCTCCTTATCCGTCGAGCCAGAGATGGCCAACGCCGCGACAGAAACGTGACGCCGTTCAAAAAGCGTTTACACTCGCCGAAAACGGATTCAGCCCTCAACTTCGCCGCTCGCCGGCCGATGACAGGGCATTACAACGACGGATACCTGCCATGCGTAACAACCAGCCGGTCACTCAGCGTGAGCGCACCTTTCCTGCACAACAACGCCTGATATCCACCACCGATCTCAAGGGGCAAATCAGCTACTGCAACGATGCCTTCGTCGAAGTCAGCGGCTTCACGCGCGAAGAACTGCTGCGCGCGCCACATAACATCGTGCGTCACCCTGACGTGCCGTCCGCCGTGTTCGAGCACATGTGGACGACCCTGAAGAAGGGCCGCCCGTGGATGGGCATCGTCAAGAACCGCAGCAAGAACGGCGACCATTACTGGGTCAACGCCTACGTCACGCCCGTGACCGAAAACAACCAGGTTGTCGGCTACGAATCCGTCCGTATCAAACCGACAGCCGAGCAAGTCCGCCGCGCCGAAACGCTGTACGCCCGCCTCAACGCCGGCAAATCGGCCGTACCGGCCAGCAATCACTGGCTGCCCATCGTCCAGGCGTGGATGCCCTTCATCCTGGTCAGCCAGATCGGCTTCATGATCGGCCACTGGATGGGCAGCAACTGGGGCTTCATCCTCGCTGCCGTGCTCTCCGTGCCGCTGGGTCTGGCTGGCATCGCCTGGCAGACGCGCGGCGTCAAACGCCTGCTGCGCCTCGCCGAGCAAACCACCTCCGACCCGCTGATCGCGCAGATGTACACCGACAGCCGTGGCGCCGAAGCGCGCCTGGAAATGGCCATGCTCAGCCAGGAAGCGCGCCTGAAAACCTGCCTCACCCGCCTGCAGGACACCGCCGAGCAACTGACCCTGCAAGCGCGTGAAGCCGACAAGCTCGCGCACAACAGCTCGGCCGGCCTCGAGCGCCAGCGCAGCGAGACCGAGCAGGTTGCCACCGCCGTCAACGAAATGGCCGCCACCACTCTGGAAGTGGCCAGCAACGTCGCCCGCACCGCCATCGCCACCCAGGAAGCCAACCGCCTGACCAGCGAAGGCCGCACCATCGCCGCAGAAACCCGCGAAGCCATCCAGCGCCTGTCGCAATCGGTGGGCGACACCGGCGAGACGGTTACCCGCCTGGCCCAGGACAGCAGCGAGATCGGCGGCGTGGTCGACGTGATCAAGGGCATCGCCGACCAGACCAACCTGCTCGCCCTCAACGCCGCCATCGAAGCCGCCCGCGCCGGCGAAATGGGCCGTGGCTTCGCCGTGGTGGCCGACGAGGTGCGCTCGCTGGCCCAGCGCACCGCTGAGTCCACCGAACAGATCCACGCACTGATCGCCAAACTGCAGCGCACTGCCGAAGAAGCCGTACTGACCATGGAAATCGGCCGCAAGCAGGCCGATGAAGGCGTCGAACGAGTGCTGCAGGCCGATCAGGCGCTGTCCGGCATCAGCGACTCGGTGGCCAATATCGCCGACATGGCCAACCAGATCGCCGCAGCGGCGGAAGAGCAAAGCGCCGTCGCCGACGAGATCAACCAGAACATCACCACCATCGCCCAACTGGCCGATCAGACCGCCGGCGAAGCCAACGATACCGCCAAACTCAGCGAAGCCCTGACCAACACCGCACAAGGCCAATACGCCCTGGTCGAACGCTTCAACCGCTGAAACGAAAGGCGCAGCGGCTCACCGCTGCGCCTCTCTCCTCCCCGCCCCGCTTTTTGTAGGAGCGAGCTTGCTCGCGATCTCCCTACGCCCTTCCCAACCATCCCAGCTTTCGCGTAACTGCCACTTGCCAGCAGTTATCCGACATGGTGTATAACCTCCCAAACACCCCATCGCCTCGCTACCTCCCGCGAGCTAGAGAAGGATCTTGAAAATGGCCAGGAAGGTTATCCACCAAAATCGCCCGCAGGTTATGCACCATTTGGTGTCTATTTATAGTTAGGCAAAGGCTGAATATGAACCAACATAAAGAGTATCTAATAAAAATATTTGAAGTTGGCGCGGCGAAATTTGGCATATGCTGCTTCATAATTGCGCTCATAACGCCATCACTTGGAAAGCTTGGCATATACGCAGCCTATGCAACATATCTCGCAGCATTAGCCTGCTTCTATTTTGCTACGTTTAAAATATGGTCGTCAGAGCAAGTTAAGAAATCTGAGACGCTCACAGTGCAGATACTGGAGGCAAGCGGGCGATTTTCAAGTGGTAATGGGCACTCCTTCAACAAGGCAAGCTTAAAAGCAGAGCTCTGCATAATAAATAATCAATCCACGCCGGCCAGTTTAAGCGACCTTATCTTCATCATAGAAGAAGATAAAAAATACAAGATCAAACTTCTAACTCCAGTGAAAGCCTTTAATAAAGTAGACTCCAGCACAATACAGAACTCCGCTGTTCTCGCACCTAATTCATCTCTACTGGTCACTCTGCAAGGAGAACTCGAAGGTAATTTCAGCAGCGCAGAAGAGCAGGCAATGTTTTTAAGAGACCACAGGCACCTGAGCGGAACGCTTAAATACAAAACAACTACAACCACAGCAACAAATGTGCTTACTCAACCAGCTGACTTCGACTTAACATATGTCAGAGAGCGCTTTGAGGGAGAGTGGCAAAAGCACAACCTTAAAGAGGCTCTAGCCATACTTTGTGCCTCAAATGCCTAACAAATGGTTCAAGTCGTTCGCTTCGCTCACTGCGGGACCGGCTAAAGCCGGCCCCTTAACCAAACGTTAGAGGAAATACGCGTGGCCATGGAACAAGGCACCGATGATCTTGCTGCACTTGAGGAGGCTTTCGGCCTACCTGAAAAATTCATCGACAACCTTATCAATGAAGATGACTGGTCTCTCATTATCAAATCGCACGCATTATTGGAGTCAGCGTGTGCAGATATGCTTTGCCATTACTTTGGGAAATACGAAATTGGCGACATATTTGCACACCTTGATATGAGCAATAAAAAGTATGGAAAAATTGCCTTTATTTCAGCCCTCAAGTTGCTAAGCAAGGCAGAGAGGCGATTTATATCCGAGCTTTCCGAGCTTAGAAACATGCTTGTACACAACGTATCCAATGCGACATTTTCTCTGGAAAATTACGTCTCAAGCCTAACCACAGACAAACAAAAAAATCTTCATTCCGCCTTAAATCTACGCCTAAAAATTGTTTCATACAAAAATGAAGTTATCGAAGGCGTTGATCTTCTAATAAAGAGACCTAAATTTTTAATCTGGAGCTCATTAACTCAGTGCCTAAGCAGCATTTATATTCAAGATGTTTTTGCAATAAAAAGAAATGAGTTACTGAGTAATGCTCTTGAGAAGATCAAAAGCGCAGGGCCAATTCATATTAAGCAAGAAGATATTCCTCTAACAATTGGTTCAGAGTCGTTCGCTTCGCTCACTCGGGACGGGCTAAAGCCCGCCCCTTAACCAAACGTTAGACGCTGCACAGCCACCGAAGGGAGCCCTCATGTATTCGCATGTATTTTTTGGTGTCACTGACTTTGAGCGTGCTTTAGTTTTCTATAACCCTTTAATGTCTTGCTTGGGCCTAGAAACTCGTTTCTGTGATCGAAGCAGGCCTTGGGCCGGCTGGCATAGCGCTGGCGGCACTCAGCCCCTCTTCCTCATAGGGAAACCATACAACGAACAACCGCATAATTGTGGCAACGGCAGCATGGTGGCTTTTCAAGCCAATAACCGTGCAATAGTTGATGCCGCCCATAAAACAGCACTAATCAACGGTGGTATTTGCGAGGGTAAACCAGGCTTGCGCCCTGAGTATCATGAAAATTATTACGGCGCATACTTCAGAGATCCTGATGGCAACAAAATTTGCATAGCTTGTCACGCACCTGAAGGCGCAGCTAATGTCCCCGTAAGCAGCGTCTAACAAGTGGTTCAAATCGTTCGCTTCGCTCACTGGGACGGACCAAAATCCGTTCTGTCGCTTAACCGCTGGTAACAATCCCAATGCCCTTCCCAACCGATGAACACCAAGCCCTTCTAAACGTTAAAGGCGTAGGCCCGACCGTCGTGCAGCGACTCGAACAGATCGGAATAAACTCCTTGCAGGAATTGGCCGAAGCCAGCGTCAGCGATATCGTCACGGCGGTAGCCGGTCAGCTGGGCTCGACCTGCTGGAAAAACAGCCCGCAAGCACGCGCGGCTATTCAGGCGGCCATCGATCTGGCCAAATCACGTCAGTAACCTCCCTCTCTTTCACTGCCAAGGAAAGCGGCATGCCTGCTCACGAGAAGATCAATTACGTCGAATACCCCAGCCGCGAGCTGCCGGCCACCAAGGCCTTCTTCCAGGCCGCTTTCGGCTGGCGATTCACGGACTACGGCCCCAATTACGCGGCTTTCGCTGATGAAGGCCTGGATGGCGGTTTCTTCAGCGCCGAGATGTCTGCACGCAGCGACAACGGCAGCGCGCTGATCGTGTTCTACAGCGCACAGCTGGAAGACACTCTGGCCAAGGTCGAGGCCGCCGGTGGGGAAATCGTCAAACCGATATTCTCCTTCCCCGGCGGTAGACGCTTTCACTTCGTCGAGCCGGGCGGCAACGAGTTTGCCGTATGGTCGGAGCCGAGCGGTCAGTAGTCATCCCTCGGAACCCGCAGCCCCTGTTGCAACCGTCGTTCCCGCACAAGCGGGAACCCAGAACGGCTCTACGGGCTCACGCCTGTACGGGAGTGACGGTGAGGGTAACCCCTCACTCAATGAGTGCTGGCGCGGCATATCCCGTTTGACCCACCGCCGACTCCGCCATTAACGTCCCAGTCTTTCCTCTCTCGGGCGAGCATCACTCTCGCCTGAGTCATGGAAGATCCCTGCAAGAGCCAAGGAGGTACAGGATGCGCATCATGGTGATCGGAGCCAGCCGAGGTCTCGGCCGAGCGCTGGTAGAGGGTTTGGCGCAAGGCCACGAGTTGATCGGGATTTCACGCAGCCGCCCTGCCGATCTCGCTACGGACATCCAGTGGATCGAGGCGGATATGAGTGATCCGCTGCGGGCCGTGGACGCCATCGAAGCACAGTCGCCTCAGCGTCTGGACGCGATCATCTACAACCTGGGGATCTGGGAAACTCGCGCGTTCGAGGATGACTACAGCTTTCTGCAGGACGACGACGCGCAGATTCTCGAGATGGTCAGCGTCAATATCGGCGCGGCCTTGCTGCTGCTCAAACGCCTGCTACCGCGCCTGCTCGGCGGCGCCAAGCCGCAATTGATCCTCACTGGTTCCACCTCGGCCCTGCCACAGAGTGGCCGCCCGGAAGTCACCTTCGGCGCCAGCAAGTTCGCCCTCAAAGGCATAGCCGAGACCCTGCGCGAAGGTTTTCGCGATCAGCGTCTGGCCGTCACCTGCCTGCAACTGGGCTACCTCAATACGCAGGATGGCCTGCAAACTCCGATTGAACAGGCGGCGCAAAATGGCGAAGGTCAGCTGATTCCACTGCACGATGTCGTCGCTCTGGTGCGAACGCTACTGAGCCTGTCCGATGCCAGTTACGTGCGTGAGCTGGTGCTACCGGCCATTGCCGATGAGCGTTTCTGAAAGAACAAGAACAGGTAATGGCCATGCAGAGAGTCGACCATATCCGCCTGATGGCGCGCTACAACAGCTGGATGAACGAACGGCTCTACGCGGCAGCTTCCACCCTGCCTGACGAAGCGCTGAGTGCCGGGCGTGGTGCGTTCTTCGGCTCGATCCTCGGCACACTCAACCATCTGCTGGTGGCCGACCGTATCTGGCTGGGGCGCTACACCGCGCACCCGGCCAACTTCCGGGCATTGCAGACGCTTGCAGGGCTGGAAAAGCCGACGCGCCTGGATCAACCGATGGGTGCAGATATCCGCGAGCTGGCTGCGCTACGCAAGCAGCTGGACAGTTGCATCGAAGCCCTGGCCGCCGAGATGGGCGAAGAGCAGCTGGATCAGCCGCTGAGCTACCGCAACATGAAGGGTGTGGCCGCGCAAAAGCACTTCTTCGCCCTGCTGATGCACCTGTTCAACCACCAGACGCATCACCGCGGCCAGGCTACGACGCTACTAACCCAGGCGGGTGCGGATGTCGGGGTGACCGATCTGCTGATGCTGATCCCTGACGAGCCATGAAATTGAACAAGTACCCCAGCAAATGATGCGAGCACTCAAGTATTTGCTGATCACCCTCGGCGCAGTTCTATGCTCCGCTCTTGTGATTGCAGTGGCGTTTTTGCTGGTGAGCATTGCCTCCACGGATACGGATGCCACTTATGAACTCAGAGGCCGCTACAAACCATCCACGGACGGCAAAACCTACCTGGTGATTGAACACGATAACGGTGGTGGCTGTGGAGCGCTCTCGGTAGACGATGAACGCTGGCCTCACCAGCTTCACGAGGCCGGGGAGATAATGCCCGGGACGCGCACGATCAAGTGCGGTGGGGAAATCGATATCGAGATCAAGCCCGGCAACATCTACTACTTCAATTATTGGGGCTCGTAGGCGCCGGAAAAACCGGTGCTCACGCGTTTTAGAGCCTAGCGCTGCAAAGGCTTCGCCCCGGGGCGGGGCTCCTACCGCATGGCGTCCAATAACCCTTGCAGGAGCAGCGCCGCGCAGGGAATAGGCTCTCGCGTGACGGCGATATATCGGTTAACCGCACGACGATGCCATATTTCCAGACGATGAGAGATCTCCTGCCACAGAGTTATTGTTACCCGCTCTTTTGGGACGTCAAAGCCCAGCCAGTTTCAGCCAGTGCGCGTAGAAACCCTCGGCCACCTGATTCAGTAACCTGACCTTCTCGCTCAGGCCTTCGCGCATCTCGTCGATGCTCTGCTGGCTCGGCTGGCTGGCATCGAGCAGGTGCGCCCAGTCGTCTAGCCAGAGCGCGATCAGATCTTCGGTCATCTCCGGGTGGCCCTGCAGCGCCAGCACTTTGTCGCCCCAGGCGAAGGCCTGGTTGTCACACCAGCGGCTACTCAACAGAGGCTGGGCGCCGTCAGGCAGCGAGAAGGTGTCGCCATGCCACTGAAAAATACTGAACGCTGCGGGCACATGCGCCAGCCAGGGGCTATTGGCTGCCTCCGGGCGGCGCTGCATACGCTGCCAACCCGCCTCGGTGTAGGCCATACGGCGGATGCTGGCGCTCAGTGCCTTGGCCAGCAGCTGGCCGCCCAGGCAGTGACCGATGATGGGAATGTCACGTGCGATGAAGCGCTGCAGCGCAGCCACTTCGTCGGCAATCCAGGGTAGCGGGTCATTGACGCTCATCGGCCCGCCCATCACGGCGACCGCCTTGGGCCGCTCCAGGTCGTAGCCGCGCAACTCACCCAGATCGACGCGCAGCACGTCGAAACTGCAGCCACGCGCTTGCAGCACCTGCGCCAGGTGGGCTGGCGGGCAATAATCGATATGAGTCAGGATCAGAACATCGGCCATAGCTACCTCCGCCGCGCAGTCTGCGCGAGAAGGATTGGCAAGTCGAGGTGGGCTGGGAATTGAAGCCATCGGCCGGACAACCGGCCGATGGTCTGTGGTGGGGAATACCGCTGCATTCACCTTTAACGCATGGCTGACGCTTTCACCTCCTGGGTAACGCCCCAGCCATCCATCTTGCCGCCCAGCGGGACGACAATGGACTCTAGGTCATGTTCGAACTCGCCGATACCGGCATGGGTGGCATACATCACTTTGCTGATTTGCAGGTGCCAGATGCCGTCCTCACGGGCGGATATCTGAGCGTTGAGCGACTCGCCGCGAAAGTTTCTGGCCGCCGTTCTGGCCCGCTCTTCGTCGGGAAAGATGGCGTAGAACTCGATCGGGTGAAACTGGGCGAAGTCGAATCCCCCTTCTTTCATCCGACGCAGCACCGAGGTGCTGGAGTCTTCGTGGAAGGCTGTGCTCATAAACGACCCCCTCTCAGGCTATGGATGGATTAACCGCTTTCCCAATGCGACCGTCCTACGGACGGTGTCGCGGCTCCTGCCGGAAACCTCTGAAAACGCCCTGCGTTTACAGAAGCACCCAATTGGCGCCGCCCCGAGAATCGAGCAGATGCTCGATGTGTCTACTGCAAGCGTATCGACGACTGCCCGGCAGAACACCGAACTGAAACCGTCTCCCGTAGAGTAGCTGCTACGAGAGAGATTCGCGCTATACAGAAAGCCTTTGTGACAAAGCCGGCGACCAGCGGCACTTGGCCATCGCGCCTCTTGTATGCGCTCACGGACGACTGAGCCAGCCCATCAGCAGCCTGTTGATCCACCCTGGTGTGATCTGCCCAAGATTGAACAGCAGCCCGAACTGCAACCCTACCGGGCGATGCACGCAGTTACCGTGAGCCTGCTTCCAGGCCGCCTCGGCGATCTGCTCGGCCTCCAGACGCACGCCCAAGCGGCGCATCACCGGCGGACGCTGCGCCTGACTGCGCACCATCGGCGTATTGACGAATGGCGGCATCAGATCACCGACACGGATACCATGCTCGCGCCACTCCAGCTCCAGCGCCTCGGTCAGCCCGCGCACGGCGAACTTGCTGGCCGAGTAGCTGGCCAGTTGCGGCACGCCATAGAGCGCCGAGGCCGAGCCCATGTTGATCACCTGCGCCTCTGGCGTGACCTTGAGATAGGGATAGGCCGCATGGCAAAGATTGAGCACGCCAAGCACATTGATCTGTACCAAACGCGTGTGCTGCTCCAGCTCGATATCGGCGAAGGCACCGGTGCGCAGAATGCCTGCACCGTTGAACAGCAGGCGCAACTGACCGCCGCTCTGCGTGCAGAAGTCGGCCAGCGCGGCCTTCACCGCTGCGGCATCGACCACATCCAGCGGCGCATGCCAGGCGCCGCCCAGCTCGGCGGCCAAGGCTGCCAGCACCTTTTCATCGACATCGAGCAACCCGACGCGCCAGCCCCGCGCGTGAAACAGCCGCGCGGTGGCGGCGCCAATGCCCGATGCGGCGCCGCTGACGAGAATGTTGTTCATCACACACCCCGCTCACGGAGAAAGGCTGCCACGCGGGCGATGGCGTAATCCGCCGCACGCAACATGCCGACATGCGCCTGGAACACGTGCCACAACCCCGGATAACGCTCCAGGCGCACGTTCACCCCGGCCGCCTTGGCGCGCTCGGCCAGGCGCAGACTGTCGTTCAGCAGCAACTCGTCTTCGCCCACCTGGATCAGCGTCGGCGGCAGGCAGCCAAGATCGGCGAACAGCGGCGACATGCCCGGATCGGCGCGCGGCAGGTCGGCCGGGCAATACAGCTGCGCGGCCTGCTCGATCCAACTGGGGTGGAGCAGCGGGTCGCCTGCTGGCGGCTCGTGCATCTGCTCGCCGGTGAAATCGGTGACCGGCGAGAAGCACACCAGTGCGGCAGGCACCGGTAGGCCGAGTTCGAGGATGCGCAGGCAACCGACCAGGCTCAGGTTGCCGCCAGCCGAGTCGCCACCAATGGCGATCTGTTCGGCTCTATAGCCGGCCGTCAACAATGCCTGGTAAGCCACCACCACATCATCGCGCGCTGCTGGATAGGGATGCTCAGGCGCCAGACGGTAATCCAGAGCGCAGACCTCCAGGGCAGCGCGTTTGGCCAGGCTGGCGCAGATGCCTCGGTGCGTGTCTGGTCCACCGATCATGAAGGCGCCACCGTGCAAGTAAAGCAACACGCTACCGCCGCTGACAGGCGGCCGGTGCCATTCGCACGGGCGCCCGGCCAGGGTATCGGCGCTGCGGCTTACTCCGCGCGGCGTCAGCGTGATGGCGGTTAGCGCGCGCAGCACACGACGCTGCCCGGCCACCGGCATCGGCGGCCGTACCAGGCTGCGGAAGAACAGACGCAGAAAACCGCGCAACAGGCCGCGCAGCAGCATCTGCTCGGCGGCGGGGGCTTTGAAATCAGCGGACGCAGTCATAGTCGGCAAGCTCCGGAGTACGGGTCATGAGGCGATAGGTGAAGGTGAACCCCGGCCAGTTGTTGGTGTGCTTGCCGGTAGCGGTCTTGTACCAGCTGTCGCAGCCCTGTTCCCATATCGTTCGATGAGTCGCTCGTTGCAACTCGGCGTTGTAGTGCCGTTGCACCGTCGGGCGCAGATCGAGGTAGCGCAGCCCCTGTTCGCGCAGCGCCTGCAGGCAGCCCAGCACGTAGGCGTACTGGCTCTCGAGCATATAAAGAATGGAGTTGTGGCCGAGGTTGGTGTTCGGCCCGTAGAGCAGGAACAGATTGGGAAAACCGCTGACGCTGATGCCTTTGTAGGCCTCGGCGCCCTCCTTCCAGGCCTGGTTCAGCTCCAGCCCATCGAGGCCGCGTATATGCATCGGCGCGAGGAAATCGGTGGCGGTGAAACCGGTGCCGTAGATCAGCACATCGCAGGGATGCTCACGGCCATCGGCCGTCACCAGCGACTGCTCGCGCACCTCGCGAATCGCCGTGTCGACGATCTCGACATTGGCCTGCGCCAGCGCCGGGAAGTAATCGTTGCTGATCAGAATGCGCTTGCAGCCCATGGGGTAGTTCGGCTGCAACCGCTCACGCTTGCCGGCATCGGGCATCCGCCGCCGCAGGTGGCGGGTGAAGCGGTGGCGGAACAGGCGCATCAGCCAGGGAAAGCGGATGAAGGCCAGCGCCCGGCCCTCGTGATGCAGGTATTGCAGGAGGCGGTCGGCGCGTTGCAGCAGGGGAAAACGCTGTTTGAGAGCAATCTCCCAGGGACTATAGGCACGATCCGGCTTGGCCAGCACATAGGCCGCCGAGCGCTGGAACAGGCTCAGGCTGGCGACCTTCGGCTGGATCTGCGGCACGAACTGGATCGCCGAAGCGCCGGTGCCAATCACCGCCACGCGCTTGCCGGTCAGATCCAGATCATGGCGCCAGCGCGCCGAATGAAAAGCCTCGCCACGGAAATGCTCCAGGCCGGGCAGTTTCGGGTAGGCCGGCCGATTGAGCTGGCCGCAGGCACTGACCAGCGCCTGCGTCTCGATCACTTCGCCCTCTGCCAGCTCGACACGCCAGATACCGCGCGCGGCATCGAACTCGGCGCCGAGCACTTCGCTGTTCAGACGGATGTGCGGGCGCAGCCGGTGTCTCTCCACGCACTGCAGGATATAGGCGTGGATTTCCGCCTGTGGTGCGAACTTGCGCGACCAGTCGTGCTTGGCCTCGAAGGAAAAGGAGTACAGGTGCGAAGGCACATCGCAGGCGGCACCCGGATAGCTGTTGTCGCGCCATGTACCGCCGACCTCGCCGGCCTTTTCCAGCAACAGGAAGTCATCCTCACCGGCTTTGCGCAACTGCATGGCCAGGCCCAGACCGGCAAAGCCGCTGCCGATGATCAGTACGCGCCAGGGCGCGTTCGTACGGGGGTTGTTATGCATTGTGATGACCCGTGTATGACGATGAACAGATGCTACTTGCCTCGCCGCGCTCAGGTTATGGCATAGTCGGCCAGAATATTGTGATTTTCGGACAATCCATGTCAGCCCCCTGGCCCGCACGACGCAGCATCATCAGCCTCCAGTTGCTCACTCAACTGGGGCTCGACCTTGGCTTGAGCCTGGACAGGTGCCTGCACGAAACGGGGCTCAGCCCGGTGCAGTTGGCCAGTTTGAACGGGGAGATCGACGCACAACGCGAACTGCAGCTGATCGCCAACCTGATCGAGGCGCTGCCCGACGCTGGTGATCTTGGCTTGCAGGCCGGTCGGCGCTACCACCTGACCACTTACGGTGCCTGGGGTTACGCCATTCTCAGCAGCGCCACGGTGCGCCAGGCCGCCGAGCTGGGCCTGCGCTATCACGGCCTGACCTATGCCTTCACCCGCATCAGCCTGAGCGTGGATGACGCCGTCGCCAGCCTGTATTTCGATGACAACGCCCTGCCCACGACGCTGCATGACTTCATCGTGCAGCGCGATATGCTCGGCGCCCTGGTGGTCGTGCGCGAGCTGCTCGGCAGCACACTGCGATTGCTGAATGTGGAACTGCGCCAGACGGCGCCGGCTGACGTTTCGCCATTCATCACTGCCTTTGGCCAGATGCCGCGCTTTGGCGCTACGCACAATCGCCTGGACTTTGACGCCGACCTGCTGGACAACCCGCTGCCACGGGCCAATCCGCAACTGGTCAGTGCCTGCGAACAGCAATGCCAGGCGTTGCTGACGCGCCATCAATGGCACCAGGGCCTGGCCGGACGGGTGCGTCAGTTGCTGTTGCAGTCGCCAGGGCAGATCGCCGACATGGAACAGGTCGCAGACCGTCTGCACCTGAGCAGCCGTACCCTGCGCCGGCGCCTGATCGAAGAAGGCACGAGCTTCCGCGCCCTGCAGGACGAAGTCCGTCAGACCCTGGCCGAAGAGCTGCTGGATGCAGGCGGCCTGAGCCTGGAAGAAATCGCCGAGCGCCTGGGTTACGGCGAGCTGTCGAACTTCATTCACGCCTTCAAGCGCTGGAAAGGCATCACACCGGGGCGTTATCAACGTGGCTCCTAGATCGCCGCTGGCTCCCCTGGTGCGCGCGGCGCACCCTACGACAAGCCCGTGCGCCTGGAACGCGCTTCATGTAGGGTGCGCCGTGCGCACCGCGCCCCAGCACACAGGCAGATCGTCGCAGTTTGAAAGTCATCTTCACGCTGACAAGCCGCAAACGCCGAGCTAGGGTGCCAGCCATGAACATCATCACGCTGCTTCTGCCCTACCAACCGCCCTGGGACTGGCAACAGTTCCATAGCCACTTCGCCCTGCGCGCGATCCCTGGGCTGGAGTCACTGAGCGCCGACAGCTACAGCCGCGGCTTCAGCCTCGACGGCACACCCGGCTGGTTTCGGGTAGCCCCGCTGCCGGGGCAGAACGCGCTGGAACTGCGCTGTCGTCTGGCCTCGCCAGCGCACCTCGATCAACTTGAGCAACGCGTGCGGCGCATGTTCGATCTCGACAACGAGCCCGAGGCGATTGCCCTGCACCTGAGCACTGACGAACTGCTCGCGCCGCTGCTGCGACGCAATCCCGGCCTGCGCCTGCCGGTGGCGTTCGATCCGTTCGAGCAGGCGGTGCGCGCCATCGTCGGCCAGCAGGTCACGGTCAAGGCGGCGGTCACCATAGTCGGACGCCTGGTGCAACGTGTCGGTACGTTGATCGAGACGCCGAGAACGCTGGACATCAGCCATCTGTTCCCCTCACCACAGGCGCTTGCCGAGGCCGACCTGAGCGGCATCGGCATGCCCGGTAAACGCGTGCAATGCCTGCAGCATTTCGCCGCGCGCATTGCCGATGGCAGCCTGAAACTGCATCTGGCCGACGGCAGTGCAGCCCTGATCGAGCAGCTATGCGCCCTGCCAGGCATCGGCCCGTGGACAGCGGAGTACATCGCCCTGCGTGCGTTCGGTGAGGCCGACGCCTTTCCCGCCAGCGACCTGGGTTTGCTCAAGGCGCCGGTATGGGGAACGGAGGGTATCGATGCGCGCCGCCTGAAAGCACGCGCGGAAGCCTGGCGCCCGTGGCGCGCTTATGCAGCCGCGTACCTCTGGCATAACTATTCGGGACGCTGAAATCATGCATTACCGTTACCACGACAGCCCCGTCGGTCCGCTGCTGATCGCAGCCGACGACAGCGGCCTGCAACTATTGCTGATGGAGCTGGACAGCCGGCCCTGGCGCATCGAAGACCATTGGCAGCCCGCTGGCCGTGAGCTGGACGCCGTGTGCAGCCAGCTCGATGAATACTTCGCCGGCAAGCGCCGTCAGTTCGAATTGCGCCTGGCGCCGCGGGGCACGGCATTTCAGCAGGCGGTCTGGCAGGCGCTGTTGGACATTCCCTACGGCCGCACCTGCAGCTATTCGGAGCTGGCCCATGTGATCGGCAGGCCGCAGGCAGTACGCGCGGTGGGGACGGCCAATGGCGCCAATCCTATCTCCATCATCGTGCCCTGCCACCGCGTGATCGGCCGGGACGGCAGCCTGACCGGTTATGCCGGCGGCCTGCCGCGCAAGCAGCAGTTACTGGAACTCGAGGGTGTGTTGCAGCCAACGCAGGCGCAACTGGCTTTGTAGCCTAAGGCGCGGGTATGCGCGCCAGAGGCTCTGCACGCGGGCGCAGTGGCAACGCCAGGATCAGCCCTTCGCCCGAGGCCGGAAAGATACCGGTCAGCGCAGTGATATTGACCTGATGGGAAACCAGCACCAACGGTGCGCCAGCAGGCAGCTGGTTGATCGAGCGAATCAGCTCGGCGGTCTGCCCGGCACCATCCGCGGGCTTGCCGAAGAACGAATCCAGCGCAGCGAAGGGTTGTACCGGACCGCGCTGCATGTTGCTGGCCGTGTCCAGCGCGCGGCACCAGCGACTGCTGAGAAGCCGAGGCTGTTCGATCCCCTGGCGCGCGAGCAGTTCGCCCCAACGCCGGGCCTCGGCACGCCCTTGAGCGTTGAGGTTGCGCTGGGTTTCGCATTGCCCCAGGCGAAAGTTCGCCGGGTCGCCCGTACCCGGCGCGGTGGCGTGACGCATGAGTATCAGCGCACGGCCTTCGCGCAGTGCCTGCCAGGCTTGCGCGTCATCTGCAGCCACACTGAACAGTGGCAGCAGCACCAGAACCAGCAGCCACAGGCGATTCATAGTCTGACGTTGCCACGCGGCCCCATCAGCGCCCAGATGATCAGACCGATCACCGGCAACAGCACGATCAGCAGAATCCATAGAATCTTGATTCCAGTTTCCGCGTTGCTCTTGACCACGTTGATGATGGCCCAGATATCCAGGGCCAGGATGACCAGGCCGATCAGCCCATTGAAGGTGGAACCCATGACGACACTCCTGTCTGAAAGGTTGCCTGCATAGGATAGTCGTTGATTGGTTGGGGTTCCCTCAGTCGCCCAGGCGCGGAAAGCGGCTGGCGATATCGTCACCGGTGCGTTCTGGTGTGTCTTCGCTCGGGCTCAGACGCAGCGCCAGCACGTGCGGCTCTTCACCCAGGTCGAACCAGTGACGCGTGCCGGCCGGCAGCGTCAGCAGGTCGCCACGCTCGCCCTGCAGCACATATACGTAGTCATCCAGATGCACGCTGAGTTGGGCGAAACCACCCAGGAACAACCAGGTACTGGCGCTCGACTGCACCAGTTCGTCCAGATACCGAGCGCGCAGCTCCAGTTTCTGCGGATGATTGCGCTGCAGGTTGAACAGCTCCTGCTGCACATGCCCTTCCTTGCCCATGAATGCCTGCAGCCATAGACCATAGGCCGCGTCGAACTCGGCCTGCTCGCAACCGGGGCGCAACGCAGCCGGCAGCTCCATCTGGCGATAGTCGATGCCCACCGCCGCCAGCGTGCTGGCGATATCGTCGGCGTGATTGAGAACCTTGTTCGGCAACTCCGGGGAGGTGTGCAGGTGGACGGCGAGACTGCTCATGAAGGGTTCACTCGATTCAGGGCCGCTCGGGCGGCAGACGGGTGGCAATGATGAAGGCTGCCAGCAAGGCTACCAGACTGGCGATGGCGAAGGTCCAGGCCGGGCCCAGGCCCTTCCAGCTATAGCCGGCATACAGCGCGCCCAACGCACCGCCGATGCCAGCCAGGCTGACATAGAGCGCCTGGGCCTGGCCCTGCTGGCGGTCGACGAAACTGCGCTGCACGAAATGGATACAGGCGGCGTGGAAAGCGCCGAAGGTGGCGGCATGCATGCACTGCGCCAGCAGCAGTACCGGCAGGTACTGGGCCAGGCTGCCCAACAGCAACCAGCGCACGGCGGTGATCAGGAAGCTGGCCAGCAACACGGCGCGCAGTGAATAGCGCTGCAGCAGGCGCGCCATGACCAGGAACAGCAGGATCTCCGCCACTACCCCCAACGCCCAGAACAGCCCGATGGCACCACGGCTGTAGCCAACACCCTCCAGGTGCAGAGTGAGGAAGGTGTAGTACGGGCCGTTGCTCAACTGCATCAGCCCGACGCTGACGTAGAACGCAAGGATGCCGGGGCGGCGCAATTGGCGTAGAAATCCCTCCGCCTCCAGCGTACTCGGGCGCAGCACAGGCTGTGCATTGGGCACCCAGAAGCTGCTGACGACGATACCGGCCATGATCACCAGCAGCGCCGCCGGATACGCGTCCAGGCTCAGCCACTCGAACAGCAGGCCGAGGCCGACCACGGCGACGATGAAACCGATGCTGCCCCACAGGCGAATCTGGCTGTAGCGCGCCGCCTGCTCGCGCAGGTGGGCAAGGGTGATGACCTCGAACTGCGGCAGCACTGCATGCCAGAAGAAGGCGTGAGTGGCCATGATCAGCGCCAGCCAGGCGTAGCTCTGGCTGAAGAAGATGCCGGCGAAGCAGACCAGGGTGCACAGCGCGCCGAAACGCACGATCAGCAGGCGCTGACCGCTGTGGTCACCCAGCCAACCCCACAGGTTCGGTGCCAGGCAGCGCATCAGCATGGGAATGGCGATCAACTCGCCGATCCGCGCCGGGGAAAAGCCCAGGTGGTCGAAGTACAGCGCCAGGAACGGCGCCGTCCCCCCGAGCAGGGCGAAGTAGAAGAAGTAGAAACCGGACAGCCGCCAGTACGGCAGGGCCGCGCTCATGCCGCCCCCAGGATCACAGTTGTGGCAGCACCGGCGTGGTGACGCGCACGTCGGCGTTCTGCGCGCGGTGACGCAGCAGGTGATCCATCAGCACGATAGCCATCATCGCCTCGGCGATCGGCGTGGCACGGATGCCGACGCAGGGGTCGTGACGGCCCTTGGTGATCACGTCAACCGGGTTGCCGTTGACGTCAATGGAGCGCCCCGGTGTAGTGATGCTCGAGGTCGGTTTCAACGCCAGGTGAGCGATGATCGGCTGGCCGCTGGAAATGCCGCCGAGAATGCCGCCGGCGTTGTTGGAGAGGAAACCTTCCGGGGTCAGCTCGTCGCGGTGCTCGGTGCCACGTTGGGCGACGCAGGCGAAACCGGCGCCGATCTCCACGCCCTTGACCGCATTGATGCTCATCAGTGCATGGGCCAGCTCGGCGTCGAGGCGGTCGAAGATTGGCTCGCCGAGGCCCGGCATCACCCCTTCGGCAACCACGGTGATCTTCGCGCCAACCGAATCCTGGTCACGACGCAGCTGATCCATGTAGGCCTCCAGTTCCGGCACCTTGTCCGGATCGGGGCTGAAGAAGGCGTTGTCTTCGACGCTGTCCCAGGTCTTGAACGGGATCTCGATGGGCCCGAGCTGGCTCATGTAGCCACGGATGACGATGCCCTGGGTGGCCAGGAACTTCTTGGCGATGGCGCCGGCCGCCACGCGCATGGCGGTCTCGCGCGCCGAGCTGCGGCCGCCGCCACGGTAGTCGCGGATGCCGTACTTGTGGTGGTAGGTGTAGTCGGCGTGGGCCGGGCGGAACAGATCCTTGATCGCCGAATAGTCCTTGGACTTCTGGTCGGTGTTGCGGATCAGCAGGCCGATGGAGCAGCCGGTGGTCTTGCCCTCGAACACGCCGGAGAGGATTTCCACCTCGTCGTCCTCCTGGCGCTGTGTGGTGTGGCGGCTGGTGCCCGGCTTGCGGCGATCGAGGTCGCGCTGCAGGTCTTCCAGGGAGATCTCGACACCGGGCGGGCAACCGTCGACGATGGCGACCAGCGCCGGGCCATGGCTTTCGCCAGCGGTGGTGACGGTGAACAGCTTGCCGTAGGTATTGCCGGACATGGGAAGACGCTCCGCGAAATTCAGCTCAGGCCCGGCGCTGCGCAGGCCCGATTCACAAGGTGGGCGAGTATACCTGCCGATAACTTGCAGTTCACCCCGAACGGGCATTTCTAAAAACGTAAGCGAGGCAGTCAGCACAAGGCTGAAAACAGGCGAAAAGCGGAGTTTACGGGCTGTAAATGAGCATTTGAGCCTGTTTTCTAACGCAGTGATGACAACGCAGCTAGTTTTTAGAAGTGCCCGAACCTTGGCCCGCGGCCAGCGTCCAATACCAACCTGCCACTACCCTGCCCTCATCATGCTACGAGCTCTGCTCTTGTCCCTCACCCTGATCACCAGCCTGGCCCAGGCCAACACCACCCAGCAATCACCCATCAGCCTCGACACCGACCAGGGCACCCTGTACGGCAGTCTGCTGGTGCCGCAGAGCGAAAAGCCGGTGCCGGTGGCGCTGCTGATCGCCGGCTCCGGCCCCACCGACCGCGACGGCAACAACCCTCAGGGCGGGCATAACGATGCGCTGAAGAAGCTGGCCCAGGTGCTGGCACGCAACGGCATCGCCAGCCTGCGCTACGACAAGCGCGGCGTGGCCGCCAGCCGCACCGCCACGCCGGACGAAAAGGACCTCAGCGTCGAGCGCTATGTGGCCGATGCCGAGGGCTGGGCCAGGATGCTCAAGGATGACCCGCGCTTCGACCGCCTGATTCTCATCGGCCACAGCGAAGGCGCGCTGATCGCCAGCCTGGCCGCGCCCGGTAGCCAGGCCGATGCCCTGGTGTCCATTGCCGGCCCCGCCTACCCCATCGGCCAGGTATTGGACATGCAACTGGCCATGCGCCTGCCGCCGCCGCTCCTGGCCGAGAGCAGGCACATCCTCGCCAACCTGATTCGCGGCAAGCTGCAGCCCAAGGTGCCCAGTGAACTGCAAGCGATCTATCGCCCCAGCGTACAGCCCTACCTGATCAGCCTGCTGCGCCAGGACCCGGCGGAAAACTTCGCTGCGCTGCAGATTCCAGCACTGATCGTGCAAGGCACCCACGACGCCCAGGTCAGCCCGGACAACGCCGAAGTACTCAAGCAGGCCAAGCCCGATGCCGAACTGGCGATGATCGCCGGCATGAACCATGTCCTGCGCATCACCCCGGCGCCCTGGAACGAACAGCTGGCGTCCTACGATGATCCACAGCTACCCTTGGCCCGTGCGCTGGGTGAGAAGATCCTGTCCTTTATTCACTCCAGTGCTGAGGAAAATGGCCGATAACGCATCGAAGGCCACCGAACAGTACACAGGACGCCCATGAGCGAGAACCCAGCCCCGCAGGCACAAGCGCCAGATGCCGAAGCGGCGACAAGCGAAACGCCTGCCGCGCCGCATCCCTGGGCGGACCTTCCAGCCGAGCAATTCAGCCTGCTGCGTCTGGCGCCGCTACCCGTCGACCGGGAAACCGGTCCGCGGCCACTGCGCTTCGTTCAGCTTGGCCGGGTGGAGCGTCACGCCAAAGACACGAGCCTGCTGCGCCTGACTATCCAGGTACCCGGCCAGCGTCTGCATCGCCACAACAACCTGCTGGAGGTCTGGGCCGACCATCAGCGCAAGGAGGTTCGCTTCGGCCCCGACAAGGGCCTGAGCGTAGAGCCGGGCAATCGTGGCCTGGGGCGCTTTCTCATGGCTCAGGGCATCGCCTGGGCACGCAAGCAGTACGCGCATTATCAGGTCGAGGGCGCTGCCCTGCCGACCAAGGACAACTTCAATGACGCCGCCCGCGCCCGCCGTGACCACGCGCTGAAGGCGCAGGGTTTCACCATCGAGTACAGCGACCCGTTGCAACTCAAGCCTTTCTACAGCGCCCCGCGAGTCAGCTCGCTGCATGGTGACTGGCATGCCGAGAAGGTGCAGATCATCGAGTTGCTGGACGCCGCCGCGATGTTGCAGCAGGCCGACCAGACGCTGCAGGAGCAGGACGTGAAACTGCGCAAGCTGGAAGATCGGCTCGAGCGCCTCAAGCGCGAAGACAGCGGCCTGCGCTTCACCATCACCTGCCTGGTGGCGTTCAGCCTGTTTCAGGCCGGCCTGCTGATCTGGATCGCCACGCGCTAGCGCCCCTGGTGCGCACGGCGCACCGTACGTCGCCCTGTCAGCCGCAACTCCCGTGTGGCCCCTGGTGCGCGCGGCGCACCCTACGTGACTACGTCAGCCGCAGCTCCCGTAGGGTGCGCCGTGCGCACCGGCGAATCAGCCTTCGATGCGCGAACGAAACAGTGCCTGATGCTCGCGGCACTGCTTGGCCGCCAGCAGGAACACGCCGTGTCCGCCGCGCTGGAAGTCCAGCCAGGTGAAGTCCACTTCCGGGTATAACGCCTCGACATGCACCTGGCTGTTGCCCACCTCGACGATCAGCACGCCACGCTCGGTGAGGTGATCGGCCGCTTCGGCCAGCATCCGTCGCACCAGATCCAGGCCATCATTGCCGCAGGCCAGGCCCATCGCCGGCTCGTGCTGGTATTCGGCGGGCATGTCGGCAAAATCCTCGGCGTCGACATAGGGCGGGTTGGAGACGATCAGGTCGAAACGCTGCCCCGGCAACCCAGCGAAACCATCGCCCTGCACGCAGTAGACGCGCTCTTCCAGGCCGTGGCGCTCGATGTTGAGGTTGGCTACCTCCAGCGCGTCGAACGACAGATCGCCCAGCACCACTTCCGCTTCAGGGAATTCGTAGGCGCAGGCGATGCCGATGCAGCCGGAGCCGGTGCACAGATCGAGAATGCGCGCCGGCTCGGTCGGCAGCCAGGGGGCGAAATGACGGTCGATCAGCTCGGCGATCGGCGAGCGCGGCACCAGCACACGCTCATCGACGACGAAGGGCAAACCGCAGAACCAGGCTTCGCCGAGCAGGTACGCGGTGGGTACACGCTCTTCGATACGGCGCTTGAGCAGCGCCTGCAGGTGGGCATGCTCGTCGTCTTCCAGGCGGCAATCGAGGTAGGTGTCGGAAATTTCCCAAGGCAGGTGCAGTGCACCGAGCACCAGTTGGCGCGCTTCATCCCAGGCGTTGTCGGTGCCATGGCCGAAGAACAGTTGCTCGGCCTGAAAACGGCTGACGGCCCAACGGATGTAATCGCGCAGGGTGCGTAAACGGGTAGTGAGAGCGGTCACGGGCGGCCTCCGGGTGAAAAGTGCGGAAGTTTAGCCCAGTGCGGGTGGCGAGCGCATGAATTGCGGGTTATCGAGTGTTCATAGCCGCTCGTGCTTCTTGCGCAAAGCATCGTCATCAGGACGGCGCAGCTCGCGCAGAACAGCGATGGCCACGGCGATGGAGAACAAAAGCCAGAAATGCGGGGAAAACTGCGACAAAAGTGACATGGCAACTCCTTTTGCGTACGACCCTGAGTCCTTCAGGGCAGTTCCAATTCTGCTCCGGCAACATGCACCGGGCAAGCCTTGGCGCAGATAGAGGTTCACAGAGCGCTCTGGCAAGCGGACAATGGCACATTATCACCATCAGCCAGGAGCCCGAGATGTCCCATCCGCAAACCATGTTCCAGCTCACCGGTCGTGGCCACGCGCCGGCCAGCCTGAACAATGCGACCCTGCTGATCATCGATGCCCAGGAAGAATACCGCAGCGGCGTACTGGCGCTGCCGGGCCTGGACCCCGCACTGGCAGAGATCGCCAGTCTGCTGGCAGCAGCGCGCAGTGCCGGTGCTGACATCGTTCACGTCAAACACCTTGGCATTCCCGGCGGCCTGCTCGACCCCAGCGGCCCGCGCGGTCGTCACCTGCCGGAAGCGGCCCCACTGGCTGGCGAGATCGTCGTGGAGAAACGCCTGCCCAACGCTTTTGCCGGCACCGAGTTGCATGATCGTCTGCAGGCGCTCGGTCATCTCGACCTGATCGTCTGCGGTTTCATGACCCATTCCAGCGTCAGCACCACCGTGCGCGCCGCCAAGGACTATGGATATCGCTGTACCCTGGTCGATGCCGCCTGCGCCACCCGCGACCTGCCCGCACCGGATGGCAGCGTGATAGCCGCCGCCGAGGTACATCGCATCGAGATGATCGCGCTGGGCGACAACTTCGCCACCCTGGTGCCGCACGCCAAATCGCTGGTGTGAAGCCTGTTGCAGTTATCGCCAACGCTGCGGAACCCGGACGCGACCAGTCGGTCATACCGGCGATAAGCCAAAGGAAATCGGAATGAAGCTGTCCGACGATTTCGATGCACGCCGCTTGCGCCCACGCCAGCCGAGACACTGGCGCCTGCGTATCGGAGCCGGCCTGGGCGCCCTGCTCGCCACTTTCGGCATTCTCTTGTCGATGGCGGGCGTCGCTTCACTGGCAGGTCGCGCGCCAGTGCTGGGTACGCTGAACGACTCCACCGGCGAGGCCATCGTTCTGCTGCTGCTCGGCCTGTTCCTGTTGTGGGCCGGCGTCGCCTTCTGGCGTCGCTGCCGCAGACGCCTGCGTCGCCCCAGCGACCTGAGCCTGTCGCCATCACTGATGAAAAAGCGCGACTGAATCGCCAATAACCGTAGGAGCTGGCTTGCCAGCGATGCTTTGCACCGAAAGAGGCATTGATCGCCCGCAAGCGGGCTCCTACCAATTCGTCTTTGCAGCGCTACAGGGCCGAACATTTGGGTAAAATGCCCGCCTGTTTCGCGGAGCCACCGATGCAAGACGACGATTTTTCCCTGTTCCAGGCCGAGCTGCGCGGCGTCAAGCCGATCAAGCACGACCGCGCCGACACCGGCAAACCCAAAGCTGACAGTAAACGGTTCAGCTCCCTGCGCCAGGCTGCAACCATCAGCCAGGGCGAGACCAAGGTGGACGGGCTGTCTGACCAGTTCGTCATCGACGTCGGCGCCGAAGACCCGCTGTACTGGGCCGGCAACGGCGTGCAGGACGGTCAGATGCGCAAGCTCAAGCTGGGCCAGATCCCCTTCGACGGCAGCCTCGACCTGCACGGCATGAGCGTCGAGAAGGCCCGCGACACACTGTGGGAGTTTCTCGCCGAAGCCACCAAGCTGGAGATTCGCTGCGTGCGCGTCACCCACGGCAAGGCAGTGCGCATGGACGGGCGCAAGCCGATGATCAAGAGCCATGTAAACACCTGGCTGCGCCAGCACCCGCAGGTGCTGGGTTTCAGCTCCTGCCTGGCCAAACACGGTGGCACCGGCGCGGTGTACATCATCCTCAAGCGCACCATGATGGATGGTCGCGACGAGTAATGAGATAACCGCATTGGCGCCTGGCACTCTTGTCAGGCCCTTGTCGGCGCCCTACCCTGCGCCCATTCGATACCCAACAGGATTTTCCATGTCCCTGGAACAACAGTACACCGCGATCCTCGGCCAGCTTGGCGAGGACGTTACCCGCGAAGGCCTGCTGGACACGCCCAAGCGCGCCGCCAAAGCCATGCAGTACCTCTGTCGTGGCTACCAGCAGACGCTGGAAGAAGTCACCAACGGCGCACTGTTCAGCTCCGACAACAGCGAAATGGTGCTGGTCAAGAACATCGAGCTGTACTCACTGTGCGAGCATCACCTGCTGCCGTTCATCGGCAAGGCTCACGTCGCCTACATTCCCAACGGCAAGGTGCTCGGCCTATCCAAGGTGGCGCGCATCGTCGACATGTACGCGCGGCGTCTGCAGATCCAGGAAAACCTCAGTCGGCAGATCGCCGAAGCGGTCGAGCAGGTCACCGGTGCACTGGGCGTGGCAGTGGTCATCGAAGCGCAGCACATGTGCATGATGATGCGCGGCGTGGAGAAGCAGAATTCCTCCATGGTCACCTCGGTGATGCTCGGCGAGTTCCGCAGCAACCCGGCGACACGCGGCGAATTTCTCAATCTGGTTCGCTGACACCACTCAAGACGACGGCCACTCACTTCTCTGAACGGCCGTCGCTGCTTAGCGCAAAATCGCGTAGCGATGCCTTCCTTGATGCCTCTCCCTTGACGAGAAGGTGGCGCGAAGCGCCGGATGAGGGGGCAGGCCAAGAAGATATTCATCATTTGGGTTGCCGCCCGCGGCATGCCCGCTCAGGAGTCAAAAACATGTTGCTCAAAGCCATTCGTATCGGCCTGGGCCAGCTCGTCATATTCGTCGACTGGATCAGCCGCCCGCGCAAGCTCAAGCGCAGCCCCGAGGCGCAAGCCGAAGTCGAGCGCGCCACCGCCGACCTGGCGCTGTACCAGTTCCACGCCTGCCCGTTCTGCGTCAAGGTGCGGCGCAGCCTGCATCGCCTCAACCTGCCGGTGCAGTTGCGCGACGCCAAGAACGATGCCGAACACCGGCAGGCGCTGGAGCAACACGGCGGCCGCATCAAGGTGCCGTGCCTGCGCATCGAGGAAAACGGTCAGAGCACCTGGCTGTATGAATCCAAGGCGATCATCGCCTATCTGGATCAGCGTTTCGCCGGTTGAGCCACGCTTTCGTAGGAGCCGGCTTGCCGGCGATGCTTCTGCGTAAAGGATCGCCGGCAAGCCGGCTCCTACAGGTTCAGAGCTCGACACCTAAACTTCGCCCAGTCCTGTAGCCCGGATGCAATCCGGGAGCCTTGGAGCTACCTGCACCGGTCATTTCGCGGCTGAAGCCGCTCCTACAGGATCGGCGCATCTTCGCCTCCCTTGCAGGAGCGAGCGCTGCTCGCGAACAGCGCCCTAGGGTTCGATGCCGTAGGCCTTGAGCTGCTCGAGGAACTGCGCTTCGTCCAATACCTTAACCCCGAGCTCACTGGCCTTGGCCAGCTTCGAGCCAGCGCCCGGCCCTGCGACAACGCAATGGGTCTTGGCTGATACCGAGCCGGCCACCTTGGCACCGAGGCTTTCCAGCTTCTCCTTGGCCACGTCGCGACTCATCACCTCCAGGGTACCGGTCAGCACCCAGGTCTGGCCGGCCAGCGGCAGGCCTTCGGCGACCTTTTTCTCGCTGTCCCAGTGCATGCCGAACTCACGCAACTGCTGCTCGATGGCGCGAGCCAGCTGGGCATTTTCAGCGTTGTCGAAGAACTCTCGCACAGCCTTGGCCTGCTTCTCCGGCAGGGTCTGGCGCATGTCCAGCCAATCGCCGCCGAGTACGCCTTCGAGACTGCCGAAACGCTCAGCCAATTTCTGTGCAGCACCGGGGCCGACACTCGGAATGTTCAGCTTGTCGAGCATACCTCCGAGGGTGGCAACGGCCGAGAACTCGGCGCTCAGTTCGCCCTCTTCCTGCAACTCGAGGCCGCACTCGCCGAGCAAGGCGCTGATCACCTGCTGGTTGTGCGCGTCCTCGAAGAAGCTGTGGATCTCATGCGCCACTTCCAGGCCGATATCCGGCAGATAGGTCAGCACTTGCGGCAGCGCCTTTCGCACGCGCGCCAGCGAGGCCAGGGAGCGCGCCAGCACCTTGGCGGTTTCCTCGCCCACATCGGGGATACCGAGCGCATAGATAAAGCGCGCCAGCGTAGGCTTGCGGCTATCGGCGATGGCCGCCAGCAGCTTGTTGCTGGAGACCTCGGCGAAGCCTTCCAGGCCGATGATCTGCTCGTACTGCAGCTTGTACAGGTCGGCCGGTGAGGCGATCAGCTTCTCGTCCACCAACTGCTCGATGGTCTTGTCGCCGAGACCTTCGATGTCCATGGCGCGGCGCGAGACGAAGTGAATGATCGCCTGCTTGAGCTGCGCCTGGCAGCTCAGGCGACCAACACAGCGATACACCGAACCTTCGCTGACCGACTCCTTGCCCTTGCTGCGCTTGACCAGTTGCGTGCGCTCCACCGCCGAGCCACACACCGGGCATTGCTCGGGGATGTGCACGGGGCGCGCATTATCCGGACGACGCTCGGGCACCACCGCCATTACCTGCGGGATCACGTCACCGGCGCGGCGGATGATCACCGTATCGCCGATCATCACGCCGAGACGCGCCACCTCGTCCATGTTGTGCAGGGTGGCATTGGCCACCATGACGCCGGCCACCTTGACCGGGTTCAGCCGCGCCACGGGCGTGACCGCGCCGGTGCGGCCGACCTGAAATTCCACGTCGAGCAGCTCGGTGAGTTCCTCCTGCGCCGGGAATTTGTGGGCGATGGCCCAGTGCGGGGTGCGCGCACGAAAACCCAGCTGCTGCTGATCCTCGATATTGTTGACCTTGAACACCACGCCATCGATGTCATAGGCCAGGTTCATGCGCCGCTCACCGATATCACGGTAGTAGTCCAGGCAAGCTTCCACGCCTTTGGCCAGCTTCAGTTCGCGACTGATGGGCACACCCCAGGCCTTGAGCTGCTGCAGCATGGCCACCTGAGTGCCCGGCAGTTCGCCGCTGACCTGGCCGACGCCGTAGCAGCAGAACTCCAGCGGCCGGCTGGCAGTGATTTTCGGATCGAGCTGACGCAGGCTGCCGGCGGCAGCGTTACGCGGGTTGGCGAAGGTCTTGCCGCCGCTCTCGGCCTGGCGCGCATTCAACTCCTCGAAGCCGGCCTTGGGCATGAACACTTCGCCACGTACTTCCAGCACCTGCGGCCAGCCCTCGCCCTGCAGCTTGAGCGGCACGTTGCGGATGGTGCGTACGTTGCTGGTGATGTCCTCGCCGGTACTGCCATCACCGCGCGTGGCGCCGCGCACCAGTTGGCCGTTTTCGTAACGCAGGCTGACGGCCAGACCATCGAGCTTGGGTTCGCAGCTGTACTCGACCTCGGCACCGCCGCCGAACAGATCGCCGCCCTGCATACCGAGGCCGTTCTGCACGCTGCGGTCGAAGGCGCGCAAGTCGTCTTCCTCGAAGGCATTGCCGAGGCTGAGCATCGGCACTTCATGGCGCACCTCGCCAAAGGCGCTGAGCGCTTCACCGCCGACGCGCTGGGTCGGCGACTCCGGTGTCACCAGCTCCGGATGCTCCGCCTCCAGCGCTTGCAGTTCGCGGAACAGGCGGTCGTACTCGGCGTCCGGCACGCTCGGTTCGTCCAGCACGTAATAACGGTAGTTGTGCGCGTCCAGTTCATTGCGCAGTTCGGAAATACGTTGGGCGGCGTCGGTCATGCTCGGTCTCTCAAACGAAAAGAGCAGCCTCGGCTGCTCTTTTGCAATGCACTGGTGTTTCAGCGTTTCTGGGTCAGTTGCCGGCGCTCGAATTCGACGATGCGCTGGCGGTAGTGTTCGATGGTTTGCGCAGTCATCACGCTGCGCTGGTCGTCCTTCAGCTCACCGCCCAGTTCATGGGCCAGCTTGCGCGCCGCAGCGACCATCACGTCGAAGGCCTGCTTCGGATGACGCGGGCCGGGCAGACTGAGGAAGAAGCTCACCGCACGGGTGCTGAAGCCTTCGATGTCGTCCAGATCGAAAGTGCCTGGTTTGAGCGCATTGGCCATGGAGAACAGCACCTCGCCGTTGCCTGCCATGCTCTCGTGACGGTGGAAGATGTCCATCTCGCCGAAACGCAGACCGCTTTCGAGAATGTTCTGCAGCAGCGCCGGGCCCTTGAAACCAAAGTCGTCACGGGCGACCACGTTGATCACCAGCACCTCTTCCACCGGTGCGGCATCGACAGCCGGCCTGGTGGCTTTCTTGGGTTCGACGGGCTGGTCATCGACCGGGTTGAGCAAGGTCGGTACCGGCTCATCGACGGCCAGATTGAGGTCGCCCTGCTGAGGCTCGTTGCGAGGACGACGCGGCAGGTCCTTGGCAGTCATCGAGGGCAGGTCGTCTTCATCCAGTTGCGGCTCGTGGTCGCGTTGCACCACACGCGGTGTACTGAGCAGATCCGGATCACTGTCGTCGTCCGACATATTGGCGAAGCTGCGGTCAAGTCTGAACTTGAGCTTGCCCTTGCCTCCGCGCATACGGCGCCAGCCGTCGAACAGGATGCCAGCGATAACGATGATGCCAATAACGATCAGCCACTCGCGCAGACCGAATTCCATGAAATACCTGACCCTTAAAAATTCTGGTGAAAAAAAGATCCAATCAAACGGATCACAACTCGACTATAAAACGCGGCGCCAACTTCATGTTCTACCTGACGTTTTCCGCGTGTAACAAAAGTGGGCAATAAGCTAGCACGACGAAAGGCAACTTTACACAGGCAGCCACATAAGCTTTTGCCCGTACTCAGTTAATCTCGCGGCGCACTGCCATCACGCCTCCACCATCGCCAGCGCCTCCTCGACATCCACCGCCACCAGACGCGAGCAACCCGGCTCGTGCATGGTAACTCCCATCAACTGATCGGCCATTTCCATGGCGATCTTGTTGTGGGTGATGTAGATGAACTGCACCGTTGCCGACATCTCCTTGACCAGCCGCGCGTAGCGCCCGACGTTGGCGTCGTCCAGCGGTGCATCCACTTCGTCCAACATGCAGAACGGCGCCGGATTGAGCTGGAAGATGGAAAACACCAATGCCAGGGCGGTCAGCGCTTTCTCTCCACCGGAGAGCAAATGAATGGTGCTGTTCTTCTTGCCCGGGGGCCGCGCCATGATGGTTACACCGGTATCGAGTAAATCTTCGCCGGTGAGTTCCAAATAAGCGTTGCCGCCACCGAAAACTTTTGGAAAGAGTGCCTGCAAACCGCCATTGATCTGATCGAAGGTATCCTTGAAACGATTGCGCGTTTCCTTGTCGATCTTGCGAATGACGTTTTCCAGGGTTTCCAGTGCCTCGACCAGATCCGCATCCTGCGCATCCAGATAGCGCTTGCGCTCGGACTGCTGCTGATACTCGTCGATGGCCGCCAGGTTGATCGGCCCGAGCCGCGCGATACGTGCGGCCATGCGCTCCAGCTCCTCTTCCCAGGCGCTTTCCGTGGCCTCGGCCGGCAGCGTGGCGATCACCCCGTGCAGGTCGTAATTGTCCTCGGCGAGCTGATCGGCAAGCGCCTTGCGTCGCACGTTGAGCGACTGCCAGTCCATGCGCTGTTGCTCCAGCTGGCTGCGCAGCAGTTGCGCCTGCTGCTCGGCCTGGGTGCGGCGCTTCTCGGCATCGCGCAGTTCACGGTCGGCGTCTTCCAGCGCCAGACGCGCCTGACGCAGTTCGTCGTCCACCGCCATGCGCCGCTCGAGCAGCTCTTCGAGCTTGATGCGCAGTTCTTCCAGCGGCGCCTCGCCTTCCTCCAGGTTTAGCGACAGCTGCTCGCGCCGCTCATGCAGGCGCTCGGCTTGCATTTCCAGGCGTTCCAGCGCCTGGCGGGTGGAGTCGTGCTGCGCCTTGAGCGAGCCGACGCGCACCGCCAGTTGATGCGCATGATCCTTGTGCTGACGCGCGTCCTGGCGCACACGGTCGAGGCGCTCGCGCAGACTGTCGCGGCTGGCCAGCAAGCTTTCGCGCTGCTCATTGTCCAGCGCCATGGCGTCCAGTGCATCCTGCAGTTGCAGCCGCGACTCACCCAGTTGTTCCTGCTCGATCTCGCGCTGCTCGGCCGCTTCCTGCAGCTCGTCGTGCAGACGGCGACGGCGCAGGCCCAGTTGCTCGGCCTTGGCCTGGCTGGCGGACAGCCGCGCCTTCAGCTCACTCAGCTGGCGCGCCAGCTCCTGACCCTGGCGGCGCTGCTGTTCACGCTGTTCTTCCTGACGGCGCTGCTCTTCGCGCAGCCCCAGCAAGCGTTCATCCAGTTGCGCCAGGGCCGCCTCACGCTCGTCGCGCTCCAGCTGCAGGCGTTCCAGCTCCTGACCGCGCGCCAGCACGCCGCTGTCTGCCTCGGCGGCGCGACGCACGCGCAGGAAATGCCGGCCGACCCAGTAGCCGTCGCGACTGATCAGGCTTTCGCCCTCGGCCAATTGCGAGCGAGCCGCCAGCGCCTGCTCCAGGGATTCCACCGGGCGCACGCCGGCCAACCAGGGTGACAGGTCGTGGCTCGACTCGACCTTGTCCAGCAGGCTACCGGCGCGGCGCGCGCCGCCCCTGGCGGGACTGGCCAGGCGCAGCTCGCCCTGCTCCAGCGCCGAGAAATCCAGCCCGAGGAAATCATCCAGCAGCACCGCCTGCAGGTCGGCGCCGAGCACGGTTTCCACCGCCAGTTCCCAGCCGGCTTCCACGCGCAGCCCTTCGGCCAGGCGCGGGCGCTGCAGCAGGTTCTGTTCACGTAGCCAATCACCCGCGCCCTGCCCCGGATCGAGCGCTGCCTGTTGCAGCGCTTCCAGCGAAGCCAGGCGACCGTTCAGCCGTTGCAGCTCGCCCTGCGCCTGCTGTTGGGCCTGTCCGGCCTGCTGCAGTTCCTCGCGCAGTTGTTGCAGACGCTCGGCCTGCTGCTCTTCGGCCAGGTGCAGGGATTCCTGCTCCAGCTCACCAGCAGCGAGCTGTTCGTTCAGTTCGAGAATGGCCGCATCTTCGGGGTCAGCGGCCAGTTGCTGCAGTTCTTCGCCCAGACGGCGCTGGCGTTCGGCCAGGCGCTCCAGGCTCTGCTCCAGTTGGGCGATGCGCGACTGCTGCACCTCGGCCTGGCGACGCGGCTCGGCGCTGCGCTGGTTGAAGCCGTCCCACTGCTCCTGCCAGCCGTGCATGGCGGCCTCGGCCTCTTCCAGGCTGGCGGCAGACTCCTCGGCGGCGGCGGCGGTCATCTCCTGCTCGGGCAGGAGCATCTCCAGCTCTTCGCCCAGGGTGGCCAGCAGGGTACGGTCGTGACCAAGGTGGGATTCGGTTTCCAGGCGCGCCTTTTCCGCCTCGCGCAGGTCATCCTGCAACTGGCGCAGGCGCTGCTGGCCGTGCTGGATGCTCTGCTCGACGCGGGCGATATCGCCGCCCACGGAATAGAAGCGGCCCTGCACCAGATTGAACCGCTCGCTCAATTCATGATGCCCGTCGCGCAGGCGCTCGATGCTGGCATCGGCGCTGCGCTGCTCGGCCACCAGGGCCTCGAAGGCCACTTCCTGGTCGCCGATCACCTGCTCGCGGCTGCCGACCTGCTGGTTCAGACTCTGCCAGCGCAGAGCCAGCAATTGCGCCTTGAGCTGGCGCTCCTCGGCCTTGTATTCCTGATATTTCTCAGCCGCCTGGGCCTGGCGATGCAGACGCTCGAGCTGGCGTTCCAGTTCTTCACGCAAGTCGCTCAGGCGCTCCAGGTTTTCCTGGGTACGACGGATGCGGTTTTCGGTCTCGCGGCGGCGCTCCTTGTATTTGGAGATGCCGGCGGCTTCCTCGATGAAGTTGCGCAGTTCCTCGGGCTTGGCCTCGATCAGCTTGCTGATCATGCCCTGCTCGATGATCGAGTAGCTGCGCGGGCCAAGACCGGTGCCGAGGAAGATGTCGGTGATGTCGCGGCGCCGGCATTTGGTGCCGTTGAGGAAATAGGTGTTCTGGCCGTCGCGGGTCACCCGACGGCGAATGGAAATCTCGGCGAAGGCAGCGTATTCCCCTACCAGCGAATTGTCGCTGTTGTCGAAGATCAGCTCGATGGAAGCCTGGGTCACCGGCTTGCGCGTGTTGGAGCCGTTGAAGATGACGTCGGTCATCGACTCGCCACGCAGGTTCTTCGCCGAGCTTTCGCCCATCACCCAGCGCACGGCGTCGATGATGTTGGACTTGCCACAACCATTGGGCCCGACCACCGCCGCCATGTTGCTGGGGAAGCTAACCGTCGTCGGATCGACGAAGGATTTGAAGCCGGCCAGCTTGATGTTCTTCAGGCGCATCGTGGCTTAGCGCTCGGCCAGGGTCGCCAGCACCAGCTGGCAATTGTGCTGACCGTAAGCCTGCAACACTTCGCGGGCGCGCGCGTTGTCACGGGCGATGATCGCCTGCAGCAGGCTGGCGAAGGTGCCCATGAACTGCCCCATCTCGCCTTTGCGCCGCTCCAGCGCCAGGTGATAGGTGCGACTGATGGCCGGCAGCAGATTCTCCAGGGTTTCCTGCAAATAGGGATTGTCGGCGAAGGGAAAGGCCGCACGCATCACGTCGAAGCTGCTCTCGACGAAGGCGCCGATATCGCCGCGCTCCAGACTGGCCAGCAGGCGCTGCTGGATATCGACGAAGGGCGCCAGGTCGGTTTCCACCTTCCAGCGCTCGATCACCGCACGCGCCAGCATGATGTAGAGCTCGATGGTCAGCGCGTAAAGGCTGGTGACGTGATGCGGGGTCAGTTCGCTGACCTGGGCACCACGGCGCGGCAGGATCACGATCAGGTGGCGACGCTCGAGAATCAGCAGCGCTTCGCGCACCGAACCGCGACTGACGTTGAGGGCCTGGGTGACTTTCTGCTCCTGGATGCGCTCACGCTCCTTGAGCTCACCGCGAATGATGCGTTCGGCCAGGTAATGGGCAATTTGCTCGGCGAGGCTGTCCGGGGCCTTGAATGTCATGACATTCCTTATTTGCGTCGATCCAGGGGCAGGCGGTCGAGTCTGGGAGCCCCGTCACGGCTGGGCGGGAGCAAAAAAATCTGGCGGCGAGTGTAACACAGGGTGTTACCCCGCCAAGCGTCCCCACAGGGCACTTTCCGTTCTAAAGATTGGTCGTGGGCATCTGTCCATGAAAATGGATTGTCCTACAATCCGAGATATGCCCCTCGACAGTAATGACCGGGAGAATTCGATGTTCGAACGCCTGCCTTCACACTGGATGCTCGCCCTGAAAAAGGTCGGCTACTGGATCTGGCTGATCCCGGTACTGGGCATCCCGCTGAGCTATCACTGGTCACAGGGCAGCGCCCATGCAGACGCCTGGCCCTGGCTGGTGATCAGCGTGGTGTTCGGCGTGATTCCCCTGCTGGACTTCGTCGTCGGCCGCGACCCGGCCAACCCGGATGAGCGCGACGAAGTGCCGGCACTGGAAGCTCAGGGCTACTACCGCCTGCTGAGCCTGGCCACGGTGCCGCTGCTGCTGGCGATGCTGGTGTGGAGCGGCTGGATATTCGCCACTTACGAAGGCTGGAGCTGGGTCGGCAAGCTCGGCTGGGTGCTGTCGGTCGGCACGGTGATGGGCGCCATCGGCATCACCGTGTCGCACGAACTGATCCACAAGGACGCACTCCTGGAGCAGAATGCCGGCGGTCTGCTACTGGCAGCGGTGTGCTATGCCGGCTTCAAGGTGGAACATGTGCGCGGCCACCACGTTCACGTCTCCACGCCCGAGGATGCCTCCTCCTCACGCTTCGGCCAGAGCCTGTATGCCTTTTTGCCCCACGCCTACAAGCACAACTTTCTCAACGCCTGGAAGCTGGAGGCCGAGCGTCTCAAGCGGCGCGGCCTGCAGGCACTGCATTGGCGCAACGAGCTGATCGGGTGGTACGCCATCAGCGCGCTCATGCTGCTCGGCTTCACCCTCTTCTTCGGCTGGCTGGGTGCCCTGTTCTTCCTCGGCCAGGCGTTCATCGCCTTCACCCTGCTGGAGATCGTCAACTATGTCGAACACTACGGCCTGCACCGGCGCAAGCTGGACAATGGCCGCTATGAGCGCACCAATGCACATCATTCCTGGAACAGCAATTTCCTGCTGACCAACCTCTTTCTCTTCCACTTGCAGCGCCACTCCGACCACCACGCCTACGCCAAGCGCCGCTACCAGGTGCTGCGCCATTTCGATGACAGCCCGCAGTTGCCCAATGGCTATGCGGGGATGATCGTGCTCGCGGTGCTCCCACCGCTGTGGCGCGCCGTGATGGACCCCAGGGTGCGTGCCTATTACGCCGGCGAAGAGCACCAACTGAGTGAGTCGCAACTGACGTAAACCTCCCGCTCCAGCAACCCCGGCAGTGCAAGCTCCCGGGGTTTTGCTTTTGTAGGGTATCGCGGGCCCACCCAGGCCATGCGCACCAGTGCTGTGCCATGTTTGCCCGTGGTCACTGGTGCGCGCGGCGCACCCTACGCTCCCCTGACAGAGCCTTCGCCGGCATGAAAGTCACGCAGGGTGCGCCATGCGCACCAACCATTCGCCGCCGAACATTTGTGCGCACGGCCTCGACGCCCCCGCGACATCCTACGGAAACCCCGCAGCAGAGCCCTCGCTGGCACGAAAACCGCTACGCTCAGAGCATGAATCCCGCCCGCCGCGCTCATAACTGAAACGCATGACAAGCAGCTGACCACGAGGTCAAATATTTGTTGACCCAAAAGTCAGAAAACTCTAGATTGCCCCCATGGCCAATCACGCCCGGGCCTTGCAATGCGTGCACACTACCCGGCGAGCCACCGATTCATAACAATAAAGTGCCTGGAGGTCGTCCTTGATCCAGTTTTTACTCAACCGGGAGCTGCGCACTGAGCATGCCCTGGACCCCAACGTCACCGTGCTCAACTACCTGCGTGAACACGTCGGCAAAACCGGAACCAAGGAAGGCTGCGCCTCCGGCGACTGTGGTGCCTGCACCGTGGTGGTCGGTGAGCTGATTGGAGAGCGCGTGCGCTATCGCACCCTCAACTCCTGCCTGACCTTCGTCTCCAGCCTGCACGGCAAGCAGCTGATCACCGTCGAAGACCTCAAGCACCAGGGCCAACTGCACAGCGTGCAACAGGCAATGGTCGACTGCCACGGTTCGCAGTGCGGCTTCTGCACCCCCGGCTTCATCATGTCGCTGTTCGCCCTGCAGAAGAATTCAAAAGGTTATGACAAGGGCGCAACGATGGAAGCCCTGGCCGGCAACCTGTGCCGCTGCACCGGTTACCGCCCGATCATCGATGCCGCCGAGCAGGCCTGCTGCCAGAAGCAGCCGGATCAGTTCGATGCCTTCGAAAGCAACACCGTGGCCCAGCTCAAGGCCATCGCCCCGCGTGAAACCGCCGAGCTCAACAGCGGCGACAAGCGCTGCCTGGTGCCGCTGACGGTGGCCGACCTGGCCGACCTCTATGCTGCCAACCCCGAGGCACGCCTGCTCGCCGGTGGTACCGACCTGGCCCTGGAAGTCACCCAGTTCCACCGTGAACTGCCGGTGATGATCTACGTCGGCCATATCGAAGACATGAAGCGCATCGAAGTGACCGACAGCGCCATCGAAATCGGCGCTGCTGCGGCGCTGTCCGACTGCTACGAAGCACTGTCGCGCGAATACCCGGACTTCGGCGAGCTGCTGCATCGCTTCGCCTCGCTGCAGATCCGCAACCAGGGCACCCTGGGCGGCAACATCGGCAACGCCTCGCCCATCGGCGACGCTCCGCCGCTGCTGATTGCCCTTGGCGCGCAGATCGCCCTGCGCCAGGGCAACACCCGGCGCATCCTGCCGCTGCAGGACTACTTCCTCGATTACAAGGTGACCGCGCGCCAGGAAGCCGAATTCATCGAGAAGATCATCGTGCCGCGTGCCCAGGCGAATCAGGCGTTCCGCGCCTACAAGGTGTCCAAGCGCCTGGACGACGACATCTCCGCCGTCTGTGCGGCCTTCAACCTGACCATCGAAGATGGCGTGGTCACCGCAGCACGCATCGCCTTCGGCGGCATGGCCGCCATCCCGAAACGCGCCAGCGCCTGCGAAGCGGCCCTGGTCGGCTCGGCCTGGTATCCGGGCGTGATCGAACGCGCCTGCGAAGCGCTGGGTGAAGACTTCACCCCGCTGTCGGATTTCCGCGCCAGCAAGGAATACCGCCTGCTCACTGCCCAGAACCTGCTGCGCAAGTTCTTCCTGGAGCAGCAGTCGCCCGAGGTCGAAACCCGGGTTACCGCTTACGCCTGAGGGCGCAGTGAATTGATACGCCGCCGGCCCGCCCGGCGGCATGCGAAGTTTTGGAGGCGAAGATGTCCAGTCATATCGAACACAAATCCCAGGAAGAGCTGGCCGCCCTGTTCCGCGCCGGCATGACCAGCGGTGTCGGCAAGAGCGTCAAGCACGAGAGCGCGGACAAGCACGTGTCCGGCGAAGCGGTCTATGTCGACGACCGCCTGGAGTTCCCCAACCAGTTGCACGTCTACGCGCGCCAGTCGGATCGCGCCCATGCGCGCATCGTGCGTATCGACACCCGCCCCTGCTACGAATTTCCAGGCGTGGCCATCGCCATCACCAAGGATGACGTACCCGGTCAGTTGGACATCGGCCCGGTGGTCGCCGGTGACCCGCTGCTGGCTGACGGCAAGGTCGAGTACGTGGGCCAGGTGGTGCTGGCAGTCGCCGCAGACAACCTGGAAACCGCACGCAAGGCGGCCATAGCCGCGATCGTCGAATACGAAGACCTGGAGCCGGTACTCGACGTGGTCGAGGCCTACCGCAAGAAGCATTTCGTGCTCGCCAGCCACACCCACCGCATCGGTGATTCGGCCAGCAAGTTGGCAAGCGCCCCGCGTCGCCTGCAGGGCACCCTGCATATCGGTGGCCAGGAGCACTTCTACCTGGAAACCCAGATTTCCTCGGTCATGCCCACCGAAGACGGCGGCATGCTGGTCTACACCTCGACGCAGAACCCCACCGAAGTACAGAAACTGGTCGCCGAAGTGCTCGGCGTGCCGATGAACAAGATCGTCATCGACATGCGCCGCATGGGTGGCGGTTTCGGCGGCAAGGAAACCCAGGCTGCTGGCCCGGCTTGCCTGTGCGCAGTGATTGCGCACCTCACCGGCCGGCCGACCAAGATGCGCCTGCCGCGCGTCGAAGACATGAGCATGACCGGCAAGCGCCATCCCTTCTACGTCGAGTACGACGTCGGCTTCGATGACGACGGCCTGCTGCATGGCATCGAGATGGACCTGGCCGGCAACTGCGGCTATTCGCCAGACTTGTCCGGCTCCATCGTCGACCGCGCCATGTTCCACTCGGACAACGCCTACTTCCTCGGCAACGCCACCATCAACGGTCATCGCTGCAAGACCAACACCGCCTCGAACACCGCCTACCGCGGTTTCGGCGGCCCACAGGGCATGGTCGCCATCGAGGAAGTGATGGACGCAGTGGCGCGCAGCCTGGGTAAGGACCCGCTGGAAGTGCGCAAGCTCAACTACTACGGCAAGACAGAGCGCAACGTCACCCACTACCACCAGACCGTCGAGCACAACGTCATTCACGAAATGACCGCCGAACTGGAGGAGAGCTGCGAGTACGCCAAGCGTCGTCGCGAAATTATCGAGTTCAACCAAAAAAGCCCAGTGCTGAAGAAAGGCCTGGCCATGACCCCGGTGAAATTCGGCATCAGCTTCACCGCTACCTTCCTCAACCAGGCAGGCGCGCTGATCCATATCTACACCGACGGTTCGATCCACCTGAACCACGGCGGCACCGAGATGGGCCAGGGCCTCAACACCAAGGTCGCGCAGGTCGTCGCCGAGGTGTTCCAGGTCGATATCGAGCGCATCCAGATCACCGCCACCAACACCGACAAGGTGCCCAACACCTCGCCGACCGCAGCAAGCAGCGGCGCCGACCTCAACGGCATGGCGGCGAAGAACGCGGCCGAGACCATCAAGCAGCGCCTGGTCGACTTCCTGGTGCGCGAGTACAAGGTCACGCCGGAAGACGTGGAGTTCCGCAACGGCCAGGTGCGCGTGCGCGAGCACTTCCTGTCCTTCGAGGAGATGATCCAGAAGGCCTACTTCGGCCAGGTCTCGCTGTCTTCGACCGGTTTCTACCGCACCCCGAAGATCTTCTACGACCGCGACAAGGCAGCTGGCCGCCCCTTCTACTACTACGCCTACGGCGTGGCCTGCGTGGAAGTGCTGGTCGACACCCTGACCGGCGAATACCGCATGCTACGTGGCGACATCCTGCATGACGTCGGCGACTCGCTGAATCCGGCCATCGACATTGGTCAGGTCGAGGGCGCGTTCGTCCAGGGCATGGGCTGGCTGACCATGGAAGAGCTGGTGTGGAACGCCAAAGGCAAGCTGATGACCAACGGCCCGGCCAGCTACAAGATCCCGGCCATCGCCGACATGCCCATCGACCTGCGCGTGAAACTGGTGGAGAACCGCAAGAACCCGGAAGACACCGTGTTCCACTCCAAGGCCGTCGGCGAGCCGCCGTTCATGCTCGGCATCGCCGCCTGGTGCGCCCTGAAGGACGCCGTGGCCAGCCTGGCGGACTACAAGGTACAGCCGCAAATCGACGCCCCAGCCACCCCCGAGCGCGTGCTCTGGGGCGTGGAACAGATGCGCAAGTTGAAGGCTACGGCCAAGGCTGCCAGCGCTGTCGAGGTTGAAACGGCCTGATTCGTAGCCCGGATGCAATCCGGGAGAATCCTGCCCCGGATTGCATCCGGGCTACGACCCAAAATAAAGAGGTGTACAACAATGACAAAACACACCGAACCGAATAACCCACCCGCTCGCCCGGTACCGGTGCCAATTCTCGACCCGTCGCCGAGCAACTGGCGCCTGCCGCGCCCGGGACAGACCACGCCTTCCTGGAGGCTGAGCAAATGAGCTGGATCAGCGCCCTCGCCGAGCTGCGGCAACAAGGTGAAGCCTGCGTGCTGGTGACCATCATCGAGGAACGCGGCTCGACGCCGCGTAATGCCGGCTCGAAGATGGTGGTCACCGCCGAGCGCATCTTCGAAACCATCGGCGGCGGTCATCTGGAATACAAGGCCATGGAGATGGCGCGCGAGATGCTCGCCACGCGCAGCCAGGACACCCGCCTGGAGCGTTTCTCCCTCGGCGCCAGCCTCGGCCAGTGCTGCGGCGGCGCCACCGTGCTGCTGTTCGAACCCATGGGTCAGCCCCAGGCGCAGATCGCCGTGTTCGGCGCCGGCCACGTCGGCCGCGCGCTGGTACCGCTGCTCGCCAGCCTGCCGTGCAAAGTACGCTGGATCGACTCGCGGGAGAACGAATTTCCCGAGCACATCCCCGCCGGCGCGCAGAAGATCGTGGGCGACGAGGTGGTCGACGAGGTGGAGAACATGCCGCCCGGCAGTTACTACATTGTCATGACCCACAACCATCAGCTCGACCTGGAACTGACCGCGGCGATCCTCAAGCGCGGCGACTTCGCCTACTACGGTCTGATCGGCTCGAAGACCAAACGCGTCAAGTTCGAGCATCGCCTGCGCGAGCGCGGCTTCGAGGAAAGCCTGATGGCACGTATGCGCTGCCCCATGGGCCTGGCCGAAGTAAAAGGCAAGCTGCCAGTGGAAATTGCCGTATCCATCGCCGGCGAGGTGATCGCCACCTATAACGCCAGCTTCGGCCAGGACGTGAAGAAAGGCGAACCCAGCGTCACCAAGCTGCTGCCCAGTTCACGCCGCGCCCAGTAGGGTGCGCCGCGCGCACCAATAACACCGCATTGTGCGTGGTGCGCACGGCCTAGGCGGCCCCGCGACACCCTACGCACTGCCCGCCCAATCGAGACCTAACAGATGACCACCAATATCAAAGCCTACCGCGCCGCCATCCTGCACAGCCTCGCCGACCCGGCCGTCGTCGGCGTCGAGCAGTCCTACCAGTATTTCGAGGACGGCATCCTGCTGATCGAAAACGGCAAAGTCGCCCAGGTCGGCGCGGCTGCCGAATTGCTGCCGAAGCTAGCCTGCGTCGAGATCCAGCACTACCGTAACGCCCTGATCACCCCCGGTTTCATCGACACCCACATCCACTACCCGCAGACCGGCATGATCGCCTCCTACGGCGAGCAGTTGCTGGACTGGCTCAACACCTACACCTTCCCCACCGAGAAACAGTTCGAAGACAAGGCGCACGCCAGCGACGTGGCGGCGATCTTCCTCAAGGAACTGCTGCGCAACGGCACCACTACCGCCCTGGTGTTCGGCAGCGTGCACCCGCAGTCGGTGGATGCCTTTTTCGAGCAGGCCGACAAGCTCAACCTGCGCATGATCGCCGGCAAGGTACTGATGGATCGCAACGCCCCGGACTACCTGACCGACACCGCCGAATCCGGCTACGCCGAGAGCAAGGCATTGATCGAGCGCTGGCACGGCAAGGGCCGCCTGCACTACGCGGTCACCCCGCGCTTCGCCCCCACCAGCACGCCGGAGCAGCTGGAACTGGCCGGTAAGCTGCTGGGCGAGTATCCGGACCTTTACATGCACACCCACCTGTCCGAGAACCGCAAGGAGATCGAGTGGGTCAAGGCGCTGTTCCCAGAGCGCAAGGGCTATCTCGATGTCTACGACCACCACAAGCTGATCGGCCCGCGCGCGGTGTTCGCCCATGGCGTGCACCTCTGCGACGACGAGTGCAGGCGCCTGGCCGAGACCGGCTCGGCGGTGGCTTTTTGCCCCACTTCGAACCTGTTCCTCGGCAGCGGCCTGTTCGACCTGAACAAGCTGGAAGCCCATGGCGTGCGCGTCGGCCTGGGTACCGATGTCGGCGCCGGCACCAGCTTCAGCCAGCTGCAATCGCTGAACGAGGCGTACAAGGTGATGCAGCTGCAGGGCAAGAAACTCGACCCGTTCAAGTCGCTGTACCTGGCCACCCTGGGCGGCGCCAATGCGCTGTACCTGGACGACAAGCTGGGCAACTTCCTGCCCGGCAAGGACGCCGACTTCGTGGTGCTGGACTACAACGCCACGCCGCTGATCAGCTACCGCATGCAACAGGCCAAGAGCCTGGAAGAACGCCTGTTCGCCCTGACCATGCTTGGCGACGACCGCGCCGTGAAGGAAACCTTTGCCGCGGGCGTGTCGGTGCACCAGCGCGATTGAAACGAACAGCCTGATCGCCTTGTGGAGCCGGCTTGCCGGCGATCAATTCACTAGCGCATCGCTGGCAAGCCAGCTCCTACAAAAATACGCCTCAACGTAGACACGCCAACGAAAAAGCCCCGATGCGCGAGCATCGGGGCTTTCTTGTCACACGCAACGAATCAGCGGTTGGCAGCGCTGCGGCCGGGCTTCTTCTTGGTCTGCAGCAGGTGCGAGAACACCGCGTGCAGATCGTCCGAAGCGCTTTCCTCGTCCAGGTTCAACTTGCTGTCGATGTGATCCATGTGATGCATCATCAGGTGCACCGCACGCTCGGCATCGCGCGCCTCGATGGCGTCGATCAGTTGGTTGTGCTCGTCATAGGAGCAATGCGAACGGCTGCCGCTTTCGTACTGGGCAATGATCAGCGAGGTCTGCGACACCAGGCTGCGCTGGAAACTTACCAGCGGCGCATTACGCGCGGCCTCGGCCAACTTCAGGTGGAACTCGCCGGACAGGCGAATACCTGCACCTCGATCGCCGCGAGAGAAGCTGTCCTGCTCGTCCTTGACCATCTGGCGCAGCTCGGCCAGTTGCTCGGCGGTCGCGTGCTCGACGGCCAGTTCGGTGATGGCGCGCTCGACCAGGCGGCGCGCGTAGAAGATCTGCCGCGCCTCTTCGACGCTCGGGCTGGCCACTACCGCGCCACGGTTCGGGCGCAGCAGCACCACGCCCTCATGAGCCAGGCGCGAAAGGGCGCGACGGATGATGGTGCGACTGACGCCGAAGATCTCACCCAGCGCCTCTTCGCTCAGCTTGGTGCCGGGCGCCAGACGCTGCTCGAGAATGGCATCGAAGATATGGGCATATACGACATCGTCCTGAGTCCCGCTGCGGCTGCTTTTGCCCACGCGCGGCTGCTTCTTGAGAGGCTGCAATTGATCGTTCATTCTGGCTCGCGTCAATGAGAGTCGGCGACACTGCGACTCTACTGTGTTCTACCCGGTAGCTGACAAGCTCCGAGCGAAAAAACATCAGAAAAAAATTCAGGCAATTGTACACAAGTCAACCAGCCACTACACCCTTCGTTGTATGACGTCATAGCTGGGCATCGGTACCTCATCGCCTGAGACTGAGCACAGAACGACAAATTCTTTCCTTATATATAGCCGACTCCTCAGTCCATTAACGGCTAAGGACCTTCAACGGCTGACGAATCGATGCTCAGACGATAGAAGGCCTTCAGCCGGCCATAAAGATATCTCTTTGTTTTAAAAGAACTTCACTCTAAAGATCGAGAAGATTGTCGCCAAATCTCTACGCACCCACCTCGGCACGGCCAATTGGTGCGATCAATGCAACATTAAAAACATTAATTGCATTTTTTGTATACAACAGCATAATCGCGCCTGAGTGACTTCTTGACCGCTCGGTCAACAACTTAGCCAGGAAGCACCGCCGAAACACCGCCTGCCTCAGAGAGCATTGTTCTTGCGCAACGCTCTGGGCGGTACACAACAAGAGAGATGAGGAGTACCCGCTGTGGAAAGCGTCAAACAAGAACAACACGCGAATCAACTGGCAAGAGGTGGCCTGCTCGACCGCTTCTTCAAACTGACCGAGCATCGCACCACCATCAAGACCGAACTGCTGGCCGGCCTGACGACCTTCGTCACCATGGCCTACATCATCTTCGTCAACCCCAACATCATGGCAACCGCCGGCATCGATCACGGCGCAGCATTCGTCGCCACCTGCATCGGCGCGGCCCTGGGCTGTTTCCTGATGGGGCTGTACGCCAACTGGCCGGTCGGCCTGGCACCCGGCATGGGCCTGAACGCCTTCTTTACTTACACCGTCGTGGGTGAAATGGGCTACAGCTGGGAGATCGCACTGGGCGCAGTATTCATCTCCGGCGTGCTGTTCATGATCATGAGCCTGTCGAAGATTCGCGAATGGCTGCTCAACAGCATTCCGATGAGCCTGCGCTTCGCCATGGGTGCCGGGGTCGGCCTGTTCCTCGGTCTGATCGGCCTGAAGACTGCCGGCATCGTCGTCGACAGCCCGGCCACCCTGCTGACCATGGGTTCGTTCAGTAACCCTTCGGCGCTGCTGGCTGCCGTGTGCTTTCTGATGATCGCCGTGCTCAGCCACCGCAACGTGTTTGGCGCCATTCTCTTCAGCATGCTCGGCGTGACCGCAATCGGCTGGGCCCTGGGCCTGGTGGAATACGGCGGCCTGGTGTCGATGCCGCCGAGCCTGGCCCCGACCTTCCTGGCCATGGACATCGCCGGCGCGTTCAACGTGGCGATGATCAGCGTGATTCTGGCGTTCCTCTTCGTGAACATGTTCGACACCGCCGGCACCCTGATGGGTGTGGCCCATCGCGCCAACCTGGTGGATGAAGATGGCAAGATCCAGAACCTGTCCAAGGCCCTGAAAGCCGACTCCACCTCGAGCGTTGTAGGCGCCATGGTCGGCTGCCCGCCGGTGACCAGCTACGTGGAAAGCGCTGCAGGCGTAGCCGCTGGTGGCCGTACCGGCCTGACCGCCATCACCGTCGGCCTCCTGTTCCTCGCGGCGATGTTCTTCGCCCCGCTGGCTGGCATGATTCCGGCCTACGCAACCGCAGGCGCGCTGATCTATGTGGCGATGCTGATGATGAGCGGCATGGCGCACATCGATTGGAAGGACCACACCGACACCATCCCAGCCATCGTGACCGTGGTGATGATGCCGCTGACCTTCTCCATCGCCAACGGCATCGCCCTGGGTTTTCTCACCTACGCCACACTGAAACTGCTGACAGGTCAGAGTGACAAGGTGTCGCTGAGCCTGTATGCGCTGTGCGTGATCTTCATCGCCAAGTTCGCCTTCCTCTGACGACCAATACCACGCGCTGATCGAAGCCCCGGCCCTGTGCCGGGGCTTTTCGTTTGGCCCATCAACCGCAGGCAGACGCGCGCCTCGCATGCATATCGCCGGCCCCGGATTTCATCCGGGCTACGGGTCGCGCGCACCAGTTTCGACGCGCTGCACGGTGCCGCGTGGGGTTCCGGTGCGCGTGGCGCACCCTACACGCGGACGAAAAAAAGCCCGCAGTGTGAGCGGGCATAAGGACTCAAACGAGTCTGAGGGTGACAAGCATTCGTCTGGCAGGCGACTGGCCCGCCAGTCACTCAGCTACCGCGATAGGTGGAGTAGCTGTAGGGGGAAATAAGCAGCGGCACGTGGTAGTGCTCCTGGCCGGCATCGATGCCGAAACGCAGGACCACGACATCGAGAAATGCCGTGTCCGGCAGCTTCACGCCACGGGCGCGGTAGTAGTCGCCGGCGTGGAAATGCAGCTGGTAAACGCCCGTGCGGTAGTCGTCACCCTGCAGCACCGGCGCATCGCAACGGCCGTCGTGGTTGGTGGTAACGCTGTTGATCAGTTCCAGCTGCGCGCCTTCGACGCGGTACAGCTCGACCTTGATGTCACTCCCTGGGCAGCCGTGCGCGGCGTCCAGTACATGTGTAGTCAAACGTCCCATGGGTCTCGGATGCCCGCAGCGACTCGCGCCCTACGAACACCACACCTCCTCTACTCTGTTGAAATCGGCTCGTCGCAGTGCTTCGACGCAATGGCAGGATAGCACGCAGATCGAATATAAAACACTTTACGCATAAATTGTACACAATAAATCCCATACAGATGCCATGCGTGCACCAAACCGGCTCACTACCCACGACATTGCCAGCCAGCAACCACGGCACAACCAGCGCGCATTACTGACCGCTTAGGCAATTTTTTTGCCTTGGCGCGCAGAGAAGAAAATGATGAAAAGTCGATTTACAAACGGCAACTAACTTTGTATACAATTAGCCATCCCGGTCGCGTAGCCGTCGATTACCCGGCACGCAGTGACCGCAACGTTCCAGATAGGAAGATTGCAGTGAACGCTGATTACCCACGCGATTTGATCGGCTACGGCGCAACCCCACCCCACCCGCACTGGCCGGGCGACGCCCGCATCGCCCTGTCTTTCGTGCTCAATTATGAAGAAGGCGGCGAGCGCAATATCCTGCACGGCGACAAGGAGTCCGAGGCCTTCCTCTCCGAGATGGTCTCCGCCCAGCCGTTGCAGGGCCAGCGCAACCTGTGCATGGAGTCGCTCTACGAGTACGGCAGCCGCACCGGTGTCTGGCGCCTGCTCAACCTGTTCAAGAAGCACGACATTCCGCTGACCATCTTCGCCGTGGCCATGGCCGCCCAGCGTCACCCCGACGTGATCCGCGAAATGGTCGCCGCCGGCCACGAGATCTGCAGCCACGGCTATCGCTGGATCGACTATCAGAATATGGACGAAGCCACCGAGCGGGAGCACATGTTCGAGGCCATCCGTATCCTCACCGAACTGACCGGTGAACGCCCGCTGGGCTGGTACACCGGCCGCCTGGGCCCGAACACCCGGCGCATCGTGCGCGAGGAAGGCGGCTTCCTCTACGACTCCGATACCTACGACGACGACCTGCCCTACTGGGACCCGGCCAGTACCACAGAAAAGCCGCACCTGGTGATCCCCTACACCCTGGACACCAACGACATGCGCTTCACCCAGGTACAGGGCTTCAACAAGGGCGACGACTTCTTCGAATACCTCAAGGATGCCTTCGACGTGCTCTACGCCGAGGGCGAAGCCGGCGCACCGAAGATGCTGTCGATCGGCATGCACTGCCGTCTGCTCGGCCGTCCGGCGCGCATGGCCTCGCTGGCGCGCTTCATCGAGTACGTGAAGAGCCATGACAAGGTCTGGTGCGCCCGCCGCGTCGACATCGCCAAGCACTGGCACGCCACCCATCCCTTCCGTGCGACCGAATGAGAGAGCTGCCCATGAGCCGTTTCCAGACCCTGACCCCTTCCCAGCTGAGCCGCGACGCGTTCGTTACCGCCTTCGCCGACATCTACGAGCACTCGCCCTGGGTCGCCGAGAAAGCTTACGACCTTGGTCTCGACGAGAGCGTCGACGATATCGATAGCCTGCAGCAGCGCATGGCCGACATTCTCCTGTCTGCCAGCCATGAGGCGCAGCTGGCACTGATCAACGCGCACCCGGACCTGGCCGGTAAAGCCGCCGTTCGCGGCGAACTGACCGCCTCCAGCACAGCCGAACAGTCCGGTGCCGGCATCCACGAATGCACCGCCGAAGAGTTCGCCCGCTTCACCGAACTCAACGACGCCTACAAGGCCAAGTTCGGCTTCCCCTTCATCAAGGCCGTCAAGGGCAGCAACCGCCACCAGATCCTGGCCGCCTTCGAGGAGCGCATTCACAACACACCGGAGCAGGAATTCCAGACTGCCCTGGCCGAGATCAACAAGATCGCCCTCTTCCGCCTGCAGCAGCTGTAAGCGCTGCAGCCTCCCCACACGAACAGAACAAGTAGAACAGCCATGCGTAGCCTGACCATCGAGCCCCTGAGCAAAGAAGCCTTCGCCCCCTTCGGTGACGTGATCGAAACCGACGGCAGCGACTTCTTCATGATCAACAACGGTTCCACCCGCCGCTATCACAAGCTGGCCAGCGTGGAGACCGCTCAGCCGGAGGATCAGGCCATCATCAGCATCTTCAGCGCCGAGGCGCTGGAGATGCCGTTGATCATCCGCATGCTGGAACGCCATCCGCTGGGCAGCCAGGCCTTCATTCCGCTGCTCGGCAACCCCTTTCTGATCGTGGTCGCGCCAGTTGGCGATGTACCTGTATCAGGGTCCGTCCGTGCCTTCCTCAGCAATGGCAGGCAGGGCATCAATTACCATCGCGGCGTCTGGCACCACCCGGTGCTGACGATCGAAAAGCGGGATGACTTCCTGGTGGTTGATCGCAGTGGTTCCGGCAACAACTGCGATGAGCATTTCTTCAATGAGGACGAGCTTCTCCTCCTCGACCCCCACCAATAAGAGAAGCCCGGGGCTGGCGTGCCTATCCCGGGAAAGAGGTACAGATCGTGGAAGCACATTTCACCGAATGGCTAAACCTGGGCATCCGCTGGATCCATATGATCACCGGTATCGCCTGGATCGGCGCATCGTTCTATTTCGTCTGGCTGGAGAACAACCTCAACCGTAGCAATCCCCGCGAGGGCCTGTCGGGCGACCTCTGGGCGATTCACGGCGGCGGCATCTACCACCTGGAAAAGTACAAGCTTGCTCCGCCGAAAATGCCGGAGAACCTGCACTGGTTCAAATGGGAGGCCTATGCCACCTGGCTGTCGGGCATCGCCCTGATGCTGGTGGTGTACTACCTCAACCCGAGCCTGTACCTGATCAAGCCGGGCGTCGAACTGGCACCGGCCATGGGCATCGTCATCGGCTTCGGCTCGATGATCGCCGGCTACGTGGCGTATCACTTTCTCTGTGACTCGCCGCTGGGCAAACGCCCGGCCCTGCTCGGCGCCGTGCTGTTCGTGCTGATTATCGCTGCGGCCTATGGCTTCAGCCAGATCTTCAGCGGCCGCGCCGCGTACATCCATGTCGGCGCCATCATCGGCACCATCATGGTCGGCAACGTGTTCTTCACCATCATGCCGGCTCAGCGCGCGCTGGTTAAGGCCATCGAAGACAACACCACACCGGACCCGACCCTGCCGGCAAAAGGCCTGCTGCGCTCGCGCCACAACAACTACTTCACCCTGCCAGTGCTGTTCATCATGATCAGCAACCACTTCCCGAGCACCTACGGCAGTCAGTACAACTGGCTGATCCTGGCCGGTATCGCGATTCTGGCCGTGCTGGTACGCCACTACTTCAACACCCGCCATGACAGCAGCAAGTACGTCTGGACCCTGCCGGCCGCAGCGCTGGGCATGATCTGCCTGGCTTACGTCACCGGCCCGCAAACGCAATCGGTCAGCGCACCGGCAACGGCCCAAGCTCCGGCGATCAAGTACGCTCCCGTTCCTGCTACCGGCCGCCCCGGCAACCCCTCCACAACCAGCAAGCCTGCTGTAGAGGAAACCCAGGCCAAAGCCGATACAAGCGAGGCCTCACCTACTGCCGCTGACACCGCGACACCTGCCGCCAGCACCGATTTCGCCCAAGTCGAAAGCGTGATCCATGAGCGTTGCACCGTGTGCCATTCATCCAGCCCCACCAGCCCGATGTTCAGCACCGCACCGGCCGGCTTCATGCTCGACACACCCGAGCAGATCAAGGCGCAGGCAGCGAAGATCCACGCGCAGACCGTGGCCACGCAGATCATGCCGCTGGGCAACATCACTCAGATGACTCAGGATGAACGCGACCTGATTGGCAGCTGGATCGCCAAAGGCGCTCAGATCAACTGATCCACCGCAATGCCGCGCCCCTGGCGCGGCATCTTCTTGCCGGCCCCGCCTGAATGCTCGTCAGCGCTGTCAGTGCGCGACACAGCGCGGCACGCCCCGCCAATAAAGCGCCAAATCCCCGCCTTGCCAGTCGCAGCCTGCCACGCGCAGCCCGTAGCGACCCGACACGCCCCCGAGCAGAGGGTTACGCCGACCGCGCCCCTCTGGCTGCGAGCTAATTTCTGTACACAACATAAAAACAAGTTGTTCTTTTAAATGTGAACAACTTGCTATAGTCGAGTCATTCTGAGCAAGCGAGCAAGGTCGTCCGCGTGCAGAACAGAGGCCTCGTGAAGCCTCGCCAAGCCCATGAGCCGATAACAACAACTAGCAGGGCCCCACAGCATGTTCTGACCACCCCGACAAAAAGGAAGCACCGATGAAGCTCAACCCTCTGCTCCATGGCCTGGCCATTTCGGCTGGCTTGCTTGTTGCCCTAGGTGCCAATGCCGGCGACCTCTCCCTCCGGCAAGACCGCAGCCCGACCTATCTGGACGGCCACGACAATGACAGCCTCAAGCCACCCGCAATAAGCCACTTTCAAACCCTGACCCCATCACGCCTGAGCCGTGCAGACTTTATCAAGGCCTTCGCCGACATCTACGAGCACTCGCCCTGGGTCGCCGAACAGGCGTTTGACCTGGGCCAGGACGAGCGCATCGACGAGATTGACGGCCTGCATCAGCGCATGGCCGGCCTGATGCTCAGGGCCAGCTATGCCGCACAGCTGGCACTGATCAACGCGCATCCGGACCTGGCCGGCAAGGCTGCCGTGCGCGGCGAACTGACGGCCTCCAGCACCGCCGAGCAGTCCGGCGCCGGCATTCATGAATGCACCGCCGAGGAGTTCGCCCGCTTCACCGAACTCAACGACGCCTATAAGGCCAAGTTCGGTTTCCCCTTCATCAAGGCCGTCAAGGGCAGCAACCGCCACCAGATCCTGGCCGCCTTCGAGGAGCGCATTCACAACACGCCGGAGCAGGAATTCGCCACCGCCCTGGCCGAGATCAACAAGATCGCGCTGTTTCGCTTGCAACAACTGTGAGCCTGCGCGTCAGCCTGTGCATCGCTCACGCCTGAGGATTGTCGCCCTCGACCATCCGGACGTGAGCGGTCGCGGCGAGGCCCTCTCTCCCCAAAGCCGCCCGATCCGGGCGTTTTCGTTCCGCCCCCCAGCCGCAGCAACCGATCAGGCTCAACCGCCCAGGGCATGGCATCGGCCACCTGAGCGAGCGGCCAAACCATTGTGCACAATCTTTAAATAAATTGTTTTTAACCATGTCCACGAGTTGCTATAGTCGGCATATCCTGACCGATCGGACAATTTTCGATTGATTGGAGCAGAGGTGCCGTGAAGCCTCGTGTAAGCCCATGACCATATAAAAACAACTGGCAGGCTATGACATGACCACAGACAGCAACACCCAAGCCCCAGCTGCGCCCGTCGGCAACAGCGACCTGATCTATCAGCTGGACGACACGCCAGCTTTCGCCCCAGCCATCTTCGCGGCGCTGCAGCATGTGCTGGCCAGCTTCGTCGGCATCATCACCCCTACCCTGATCGTTGGCAGCGCCCTCGGCCTCGGCGCCCATGTACCTTATCTGGTGAGCATGGCGCTGTTCGTCTCCGGCCTCGGCACCTTCGTCCAGGCCAAACGCATCGGCCCTATCGGTTCCGGCCTGCTGTGTTTGCAGGGCACCAGCTTCGGTTTTCTCAGCGTGATTCTCAGCGCCGGCTTCATCGTCAAGGGGCGCGGCGCCAGCGAGGAGGAGATACTCGCCACGCTGTTCGGCATCTGCTTCTGCGCCGCGTTCGTCGAGATTGCCTTCAGTCAGTTCATCAACAAGCTGCGCAAGGTGATCACCCCGGTGGTCACCGGCACCATCATTTGCCTGATGGGGCTGTCGTTGACCAAGGTGGGCATGACCGATCTGGCCGGTGGCTATGGCGCGCCAGATCTCGGCGCCCTGCACCACCTGGCCCTCGGCGGTCTGGTGCTGGGCACCATCGTCGTGCTCAACCGCGCATCCTCGCAGGTGCTGCGTCTTTCTGCAGTGATCATCGGCCTGACCCTGGGCTTCGCGGTCGCCTGGTTCACCGGTCGGGTGGACTTCGCCAACATGGCCGAGGTGCCGCTGATCAGCGTGCCGCAACCGTTCAAGTACGGCTTCGGCTTCGACTGGATCGCCTTCGTACCGATCGCCGTGATCTTCCTGATCACCCCACTGGAAACGGCAGGCGATCTGACCGCCAACTCGATCATCTCCAAGCAGCCAGTCAAAGGGCCGCTGTACATGCGCCGGATCAAATCCGGGGTGCTGGCCGACGGCTGCAACTCGGCGGTCGCCGCCATGTTCAACAGCTTGCCGATGACCACCTTCAGCCAGAACAACGGGGTGATCCAGCTCACCGGCGTGGCCAGCCGCCATGTGGGTTTCTACATCGCCAGCATCCTGGTGCTGCTGGGCCTGTTCCCGGTGGTGGGCGCAGTGTTGCAACTGATGCCCAAGCCGGTGCTTGGTGGCGCCACGCTGATCATGTTCGGCACCGTCGCGGTGGCCGGTATCAAGATTCTCAGCGAAGCCGGCCTGCACCGCCGCAACGTGCTGATCGTGGCCATTTCTCTGGGTCTTGGCCTGGGTGTAGCCGGCGTACCGGATGTGCTCTCGCACATGCCGGACGTGCTGAAGAACATCTTCGGCTCGCCCATCACCATCGGCGCCTTCAGCGCCATCGTGCTGAACATCTTCCTGCCCGACGAGAATCACGAAGTCGAGGAAGACGACTACGACCCCGAGGCGCACCTGCACACCGTGCTGCAGAACCGCCCGGATGATGCAGCCATCGACGACAGCAGCCTCAAGACTCTGAGCCGCGACCTCGACCCGGCCGCCCGACCAAGCTGACCCCTGGCTTAGACCCAACTCCCGACGGCACACCGCCGGGAGACGCACGCTTGCACCCCAACAATAAGGAAAACCCATGAAACTCAAGCATCTGCCCCACTGCCTCGCCCTGTCAGCCGGACTGTTCTCCGGCCAGCAGGCACTCGCTGGCGACCTGCTCTACTGGCAGGACAACAGCCTGTCGTACCTGTACGGCGAGAACTTCCAGCGCATGAACTTCAATGGCGAAGAACAGCGCACCCAGACCACCTTCACCTTCGAGCACGCCAGTGGCTGGGCCTGGGGCGACGTCTTCTACTTCCTCGACTACATCCGCGCCGACAACGTGCAGTCGCGCGGCAGTTTCGACAACGGCACCTTCCGCCAGCATGACAAGGATTCCTTCTACTACATGGAGTTCTCCCCGCGCGTCAGCCTGAGCTGGCTGACCGGGCAGAAGCTGGCCGCCGGCCCGATCAAGGATGTGTTCGCCGCCTTCACCTACGAGAAAGGCGAAGGCGGCCCTGGCCCGGAGAACTACCTGTACGGTGTTGGCCTCGACTGGGAAGTGCCTGGCTTCACCTACTTCAAGACCAACCTGTACCAGGTGAAGATCAACAACCACACCTTCTTCGCCGACAGTAACAGCAACGGCTACGCCACCCAACTGACCGTCAGCGCGGCTTACCCGTTCAGCCTGGGTGACCAGGACTTCGTCGTCGATGGCTTCCTCGACTGGCGTTCGCCGTCGCGTGACGCCGGCACCCAGACCTCGGTCGGCTCCTCGATCCAGGTCAAGTGGGATGCGGGCAAGGCCCTGTTCGGCAAGGAGCGTCAGCTCTACGTGGGCACCGAGATCAACATGTGGCGCGCCAAGTACGGCGTGAAACCGGTGGATGGTTCGGATGATCGTTTCGACCAGACCGCCCTGCAGGCACTGGTCAAGTATCACTTCTGATCACTGCCGCAACGCACTTGGCCGACGTCGGGTAGGGACGGCGGCCGGGTAAAAAGGGGGATGGGCGTTCGCGCCCCTCCCCCTTTTTCTTTGAGCGGGAAATGGCTGGTGCGCACGGCGCACCCTACGCAGGCGGCTACCACCCGTAGGGTGCGCCGCGCGCACCGCCTTTGCCGACGCGACCTGAATTACCGCACCAACCCGACGCCAGCAGACAAACCCGGCACCACGTCGGTGCACAATCGGGCGCACCCCAGGCGCCCTCCAATCAACGCCTTGCAATCACACAACTGACCGCAAGGTCAAGTTTTTGATCACAAAATTTCTATTTTTTGTGTGCAATTTGTCCAAAAGCCATATTCAGCAATGCATTTTCTGTGTACAAGACAATCAGGTTCCTACCGAAGCACTGTCGAAATGGCTGTATACATCGATTCAGTCATGACGCGAATACAAAATCGGAACGAAACCTGCAGACAAATCTCCTCACAGATCGCCGCGGCGCAAGAACAGTACTGGGAGCTGTCCATGTCCAACACCGAAGACTTTCGCATCAAGAACATCGATCCGTCGTTATACAACGAGGACCTCGCTCCACTGGCTCCCGAGAAGCGCACCTGGGGCTGGTTCGAGATATTCAACGTCTGGTCGAACGACATTCAAAGCCTGTTCGGCTATACCCTGGCAGCCACGCTGTTCATCTCCTACGGGCTCAATGGCTGGGCGGTGCTGGCCGGTATCGTCCTCGCCGGCTGTATCGTCATGGGCCTGGTGCAGCTGACCGGCAAACCCAGCGTCAAGTACGGCATCCCCTTCCCGGTATTCGCCCGCGCCAGCATGGGCGTGCGCGGCGCCAACTTCCCTGCGCTGGTGCGTGGCATCGTCGCCATCTTCTGGTACGGCGTGCAGACCTACTTCGCCTCCACCGCCGTGGCACTGCTGCTCAACTCGCTGCTGCAGCCGCAAGACCCTGCCGTATACATGGGCCTGACCGCCATCGGCTGGTTGTCCTACGTGATCGTTTGCCTGTTCCAGGTCGGCCTGTTCGTCTGCGGCATGAGCTGGATCACCCGCTTCCTGAACTGGGCCGGGCCACTGGTCTATGTGGTGATGATCGCGCTGATGGGCCTGATCTGGTATCAGGCCGGCCCAAGCCTGCTCAGTGAACTGGGCAACATCTTCAGCGGCACCGGCGAGTACAAGGCCGGCCCGGTGGCTGCGTTCTTCGCCGTGGTCGGCACCATGGTCGCCTACTTCGCGGCCGTGGTGATCAACTATGGCGACTTCGCCCGCTTCGTCAAAAGCGAAAAGCAGATGACCATCGGCAACTTCCTCGGCCTGCCGGTGAGCCTGGCGATCTTCTCGCTGATCGCTCTGGTGATCACTGCAGGTACCGTGGTGGTGTTCGGCGAAACGCTGACCAACCCGACCGATATCGTCGCCCGCGTAGATAACCTGACCCTGACCATCATCGCCGCACTGACCTTCTTCGCCGCGACCGTGGGTATCAACCTGGTGGCCAACTTCATTCCACCGGCGTATGACCTGGCCAACCTTGCACCGGCGCACATCAGCGCTCGCACCGGTGGTTTCATCACTGCGGGCATCGCCTTCTTCATCGGCGCGCTGTGGGTAGCCTTCATCAGCAGCGTCGGCATCGCCGCCTTCGTCGATACCCTGGGCGCCGTGCTGGCGCCGCTGTACGGCATCATCGTCGTCGACTACTACCTGGTGCGCCGACGCAAGCTCGATATGCAGCAGCTGTTCAGCGCCGAGGTCGGCTCGGCCTACTACTTCGACGGCGGCTGGAACCGCAAGGCGCTGGTCGCCTTTGCCATCGCCTCGGTGTTCTCCGTCGCCTCGGTGTGGGCGCCCGTTCTGAGCCAGCTGTCGGGCTACTCCTGGCTGCTCGGCGCCCTGCTCGGCGCGGTGCTGCACTACGGCCTGATGCGTGGTCAGGCGCAGGCGCTGAAACGCGCCGACGCCAGCATCTGAGCGATCACGGACGGGACGAAGCCGGCGCCTGTGCGCCGGCTTTTTCTTTCTGCCGCTCGAGAAAGTCCACCTTCCACTGCTCCAGGCCGATGTAGTCGCTATTCAGGTTGGCCTCGACGCGATAACTCGCCTTGAGCGCGGCAACCTGAGCCGAGTGCTCGGCAAGAAAGCGATCGAAACGAGCGATCAGCTGCGGGTGATGCAGGCTCGACAGGTGAAAGCTGCCACGGGTATGCGGCAACTTGGGATCAAATACCAAAGCACCCGGTCGCGCGCGGATGTTGTCCAGATAATGGGTGGCCACCACCACGTTGAAGTAGGCGCCATCGGTGTCCTGCTTCAACGCCTGGCGAATCATCTGGCGTAGATCGTCGCTGTAGCTCAGCTGGATCTGCCCACTGTCGATAGGCTGTTCGTATCCGCGCGGTGTCCAGCCCTGCACCATGGCCAGACGACGGATGCTCTCCAGCGCCTGCCCCTGGCGCTGCGGCGCCACCAGCACGCCATCGACGTAGTCGACCACCGCCTGGCTGTAATGCAGTGTCATGCCAGCCTTCTGTGCGCCGGCCCAGTGCGGGCTGTCGGGATACTTGAGATCGATCTCGCCGCGCTGCAGGGCCGGCAGCAACTGATCCACCGGCAGCGCCTTGTAGCTCAGGCTGATACCGCTATCGACGGCGAAGGCATCCAGCACCTCGCGGGCGAAGCCACGGTAATGACCTTCGGCATCGAGGCTGTAGTGCGGAGCGAATGGCAGGTCCTCGACGCCGACCACGTAGGTCTGCGCCAGGACTGCGGGTGTCAGCACAATGGTGGAAAACAGGCACAGTCGTACGGGCTGCATTGAGAGCCTCCTTATTGTTGTTATGGGAATCCGATCAGACGGGCTCAGCCGCCGGTCATACTCATGAAGCGCACCACCTGCACCTGCTCGTCGGTGGCGAAGTGATGCCGCTCGGGTTTGAGCCGCAACGCCTCGATCAGCGCCTGACGCAGGCGCCCGCCGTCGCCCGGATGCGCGCGCAGCAGGCGCTTGAGGTCCAGCGCGTTGTCGTGGCCGAGACAGAGCACCAGCTTGCCTTCGGCGGTGACCCGGACACGGTTGCAGTCACCGCAGAAATTGTGGCTGTGCGGCGAGATGAACCCCACCTGGGTCTGCGTACCGACCACTTGCCAGTAACGCGACGGTCCGCCAGTGACCTTGCTGCTGCGCACCAGCGCATGGCGCTTCTCGATGCGCTGGCGCACCTCGTCGCTGGAGCAGAAGGTCTGCTCACGGCTGTGGCTGACCACGCTGCCCAGCGGCATTTCCTCGATGAAGCTGATATCCAGGCCGCGCTCGATGGCGAACTCGACCAGATCCAGCACCTCGTCATCATTGCGCCCGCTCTGCACCACGCTGTTGAGCTTGATCCGCTCGAAGCCGGCCGCACGCGCCGCCTCGATGCCTGCCAGCACCTGGTCGAGCTTGTCGCGTCGGGTGAAAGCGGCGAAGCGCTCGCGCTGCAGGGAATCCAGGCTGATGTTCAGGCGCCGCACGCCCGCCGCGCGCAAAGGCGCTGCCATCTCTGCCAACTGCGAGCCATTGGTGGTGATCGCCAGGTCATCCAGCTCATCACGCTCACCCAGGCGCTGCAGCAGGCTCAGCAGGTTCTTGCGCACCAGCGGCTCGCCGCCGGTGATGCGAATACGCCGCACGCCCAGACCGATGAAGGCATCGGCCACGGCGTAAAGCTCCTCCAGGCTGAGAATCTGCGCACGCGGCGCGAACTGCATGTCTTCGCTCATGCAGTAGGTGCAGCGAAAATCGCAGCGATCGGTCACCGACAAACGCAGGTAGGTGATGCGCCGACCGAATGGGTCGACAAGCTGATGGGTATTCACGGTGGGTCTCCTGCAGCGTCACGCGCCGAGACTTTTTGTCATGGATAACGCTGTGCGCGATAGAAACAGAAAAGCGATTTCCTGTATACAAAAATTTGACTGCAGAGTCAGTTAAGCGCTGGGCAGCCCGTGGCCGCTGGCTTGAGCCTCGTGCAAAGCCGGTGCTACCATGCCCGACCGCCGCCCGGCGGCAGAGCAAACCACAGGGCCTTATGACCAGCATCCGCGAGCGTAACAAAGAGCTCATCCTGCGCGCAGCCAGCGAGGAGTTCGCCGACAAGGGCTTCGCCGCCACCAAGACCAGTGACATTGCGGCCAAGGCAGGCCTGCCCAAGCCCAACGTCTACTACTACTTCAAGTCCAAGGAAAACCTCTACCGCGAGGTCCTGGAAAGCATCATCGAGCCACTGCTGGCCGCCTCTGCCCCCTTCAATCAGCCGGGCCATCCGAGCGAAGTGCTGACCGCCTACATCCGCTCGAAGATCCGCATCTCCCGCGAACTGCCGCATGCCTCCAAGGTATTCGCCAGCGAGATCATGCACGGTGCGCCGCACCTGTCGCCTGAACAGACCGAACAGCTCAACGCCCAGGCCAAGCACAACATCGCCTGCATCCAGCGCTGGATCGATCAGGGCCTGATGGCGAAAGTCGACCCGCATCACCTGCTGTTCAGCATCTGGGCAGCGACCCAGACCTATGCCGACTTCGACTGGCAGATCTCCACCGTCACCGGCAAGGCCAGCCTGGACGATGCCGACTACGAAGCCGCCGCACAGACCATCATTCGCCTGGTGCTCAAAGGCTGCGACGTCAGCCCGATGCCGTCGATGGCCTCCGAGCTGGTGACCAGCGCCTAACTCGAATCCGCGGCATATGCCGAACCCGTAGAGTGCGCCGTGCGCACCGAGTTTACGGCGCAGACGTTCGGGAAGCCTTGGTGCGCACGGCGCACCCTACGGACTGGTGGATGTAAAAAGCGACATCCCCCTACGCAAAGCCGAAACCGTGGGAGGCGCTTTAGCTGCGACGCCTCGGTGCAGCAGTCGCGGCTGAAGCCCCTCCCACAGCCGTAGCCCGGATGCAATCCGGGGCATCGCGCAGCCGCGATCAAACCGGTGCGCGCAGCCTGGACGGCCCCGCGACAACCTAAGCCCCGGCATCCGCCTTCAGCCCCAGCGACTCCAGCGCGCTCACCGCACACTGCTCGTCGATATCCGAGGTGTCGCCGGTGATGCCGACGGCGCCGATCACTTCGCCGCGTTCATCGCGAATCAACACCCCGCCCGGTGCCGGAATCAGGCTGCCCTGCGCCAGATTGTTCACCGCACCGATGAACGCCGGGCGCTGCTGCGCGTCGGCGGCGATCAGGCGCGAGCCCTTGCCCAGGGCCAGCGCGCCCCAGGCCTTGCCGATGGCGATCTGCGGGCGCAGCAGGCTGGCCCCGTCCTCGCGCTGCAGGCAAATCAGATGCCCGCCAGCATCCAGTACGGCGACGGTCAGCGGCGCCGCCTTTATCTCGCGGCCCACGGCCAGCGCGCGGTTACCGATGGCATTGGCGGTTTGCAGGTTCAAGTTGCTCATGCTGGTGACTCCTGAAGTGACGAAGGGAACGAAACACCCGAAGCGAAGCCGGCACTGCGCACGCCGACAGCCCCAGGCAATCCAAAGCTCGCCCCACTATCCCACCAGAAACAAAAAACTCAACCACTACATACAATATTATTTTTTATTGTACACAGTTATCGCGCCACACCTCTTCGCCAGCACTGCCAACCCCGTCAAACGGGCGTTTCAAAAGAATTTGGCCTAGGCGACAGACTGCACCGGAAAAATTGTTGACCGCGAAGTCATGGCCTGCATAGAATCCGAGCCAGGTGTTTTGTATACAATCTGATAACAAAAGAGGCACAAGATTATGGCCAGAATGAGAGCAATCGAGGCAGCCGTACTGGTGATGCGCCGCGAAGGCGTCGATACCGCGTTCGGCGTCCCCGGCGCTGCCATCAACCCCCTGTATGCCGCACTGAAGAAACTCGGTGGCATCGATCACGTCCTGGCCCGTCACGTCGAAGGCGCTTCGCACATGGCCGAGGGTTACACCCGCACCAATGCCGGCAACATCGGCGTATGCATCGGCACCTCCGGCCCGGCCGGCACCGACATGGTCACCGGCCTGTACTCGGCCTCGGCCGACTCCATCCCGATTCTGTGCATCACCGGCCAGGCGCCGCGTGCGCGTATGCACAAGGAAGACTTCCAGGCGGTCGACATCACCAGCATCGTCGGCCCGGTGACCAAATGGGCCACCACCGTCATGGAGCCTGGCCAGGTGCCGCGCGCCTTCCAGCGTGCCTTCCATGAAATGCGCAGCGGCCGCCCCGGCCCGGTGCTGATCGACCTGCCGTTCGACGTGCAGATGGCCGAGATCGAGTTCGATATCGACGCCTACGAGCCGCTGCCGGTGGCCAAGCCGAGCACCAGCCGCGTCCAGGCCGAGAAAGCCATCGCCATGCTCAACGAGGCCGAACGCCCGCTGCTGGTCGCCGGTGGCGGCATCTTCAATGCCGATGCGCAAGACAAGCTGGTGGAGTTCGCCGAGCTGACTGGCGTGCCGGTGGTGCCGACGCTGATGGGCTGGGGCGCGATCCCCGACGATCACAAGCTGATGGTCGGCATGGTCGGCCTGCAGACCTCGCACCGCTATGGCAACGCCACCCTGCTCGCTTCCGACCTGGTGTTCGGTATCGGCAACCGCTGGGCCAACCGCCACACCGGCTCGGTGGACGTCTACACCGAAGGCCGCAAGTTCATCCACGTCGACATCGAACCAACGCAGATTGGCCGCGTGTTCAACCCGGACCTGGGCATCGCCTCCGATGCCGGCAACGCGCTGGACGCCTTCCTAGAAGTGGCTCGTGAGTGGAAAGCCGCCGGCAAGCTGAAGGACCGCAGCGCGTGGGTCGAATCCTGCCGCGAGCGCAAGCGTACCCTGCAGCGCAAGACCCACTTCGACAACGTGCCGGCCAAACCGCAGCGCGTGTACGAGGAGATGAACGAAGCCTTCGGCAAGGACACCTGCTACGTCAGCACCATCGGTCTGTCGCAGATCGCCGGCGCGCAATTCCTGCACGTGTACAAGCCGCGCCACTGGATCAACTGCGGCCAGGCCGGTCCGCTGGGCTGGACCATTCCGGCAGCGTTGGGGGTGGTCAAGGCCGACCCGCAGCGTCAGGTCGTGGCCCTGTCCGGCGACTATGACTTCCAGTTCATGATCGAAGAGCTGGCCGTCGGTGCGCAGTTCAACCTGCCATACATCCACGTGCTGGTGAACAACTCCTACCTGGGTCTGATCCGTCAGGCGCAGCGCGGCTTCGACATCGACTACTGCGTGCAGCTGGCGTTCGAGAACATCAACGCGCCGGAGCTCAACGGTTACGGCGTCGACCACGTCGCCGTGGTCGAGGGCCTGGGCTGCAAGGCGATCCGCGTGTTCGACCCGAACGAGCTGCAGAACGCCTTCGCCGAAGCCAAGCGCCTGATGGCCGAGCACCGCGTGCCGGTGGTGGTGGAGATCATCCTGGAGCGCGTCACCAACATCTCTATGGGCACCGAGATCAACGCCATCAACGAGTTCGAGGAACTGGCCGAGCGCGGCGTCGACGCGCCGACCGCCATCTCGCTGCTGGATTGATCTACCTACTCCCCTCTCCCTTTGGGAGAGGGGCCGGGGGTGAGGGCTGTGCAAGGCACGCGGTCCTCGCTCATTCCGACACTGTTTCCCTCACCCCAACCCTCTCCCGAGGGGAGAGGGAGCCAAATTGAAGGAGCACACCATGCCCCGTTTTGCAGCCAACCTGTCCATGCTGTTCACCGAAGTGGACTTCCTGGACCGTTTCGCCGCTGCCGCCGAAGCCGGCTTCAGCGGCGTGGAATACCTCTTCCCCTATGACTTCGCGGTAGAAGAGATCAAGGCCCGCCTGGACGCCAACCAGCTGGAACAGGTGCTGTTCAACCTGCCCGCCGGTGACTGGGGCAAGGGCGAGCGCGGCATCGCCTGCCACCCGGACCGCGTCGAGGAGTTTCGCGCCGGCGTCGACAAGGCAATCGCCTACGCCAAGGTGTTGGGCAACAAGCAGATCAACTGCCTGGCCGGTATCCGCCCGCAGGGCCTGGATTGCGCGACCGTCGAGAAGACCTTCGTCGACAACCTGCGCTACGCCGCTGACAAGCTGGCCGGTGCTGGCATTCGCCTGGTCATGGAAGCCATCAACACCCGCGACATCCCCGGCTTCTACCTGAACAACACCCAGCAGGCCCTGGACATCCGCGACAAGGTCGGCAGCACCAACCTGTACCTGCAGTACGACATCTACCACATGCAGATCATGGAAGGTGACCTGGCCCGCACGGTTGAAAGCAACCTGGCCGCCATCAACCACGTGCAGTTGGCCGACAACCCGGGCCGCAACGAACCGGGCACTGGCGAGATCAACTATCGCTTTCTCTTCGAGCACCTGGATCGCATCGGCTACCAGGGCTGGATCGGCTGTGAATACAAGCCGGCAACCACCACCGCTGCCGGCCTCGGCTGGATGAAAGCACACAACGCAATCTGACGGCTACACGTGTAGGAGCGGATTCATCCGCGAACACCGGCGAAGCCGGTGCCATTCACCGCGGTGTCTGATTCGCGGGTAAACCCGCTCCTACAGGCTCTGCAGCAACTGGTTCACCACCTACAACGAGGTTATCTCTCATGGCTAAAATCGGATTCATCGGCACCGGCATCATGGGCAAACCCATGGCGCAGAACCTGCAGAAGGCCGGCCACACCCTGTTCTTCTCCGAGCACTTCGACAAGGCCCCGGCCGACTTGGTTGGCGACAACGGCATCGCCCTGGCCAACCCGAAGGAAGTGGCTCAGGAAGCCGAATTCATCATCGTCATGGTGCCGGACACCCCGCAGGTCGAAGACGTGCTGTTCCGCGACAACGGCATCGCCCAGGGCGTCGGCGCCGGCAAGGTGGTGATCGACATGAGCTCGATCTCCCCCACCGCGACCAAGACCTTCGCCGAGAAGATCAAGGCCACCGGCGCCGCTTACCTGGACGCCCCGGTGTCCGGCGGTGAAGTCGGCGCCAAGGCCGCCACCCTGTCGATCATGGTCGGCGGCTGCCCGAACGCCTTCGAACGCGCCCTGCCGCTGTTCCAGGCCATGGGCAAGAACATCACCCGCGTCGGCGGCAACGGCGACGGCCAGACCGCCAAGGTGGCCAACCAGATCATCGTCGCGCTGAACATCCAGGCGGTGGCCGAAGCGCTGCTGTTCGCCGCCAGGAACGGCGCCGACCCGGCCAAGGTGCGTGAAGCGCTGATGGGCGGCTTCGCCGGCTCGAAGATCCTCGAAGTGCACGGCGAGCGCATGATCAAGGGCACCTTCGATCCGGGCTTCCGCATCAGCCTGCACCAGAAGGACCTCAACCTGGCGCTGTCCGGCGCTCGCGAGCTGGGCCTGAACCTGCCCAACACCGCCAATGCCCAGCAGGTGTTCAGCACCTGCGCGGCCCTCGGCGGCAGCGGTTGGGATCACTCCGCCCTGATCAAGGGTCTGGAGCACATGGCCAACTTCAATATCCGCGGCGAGTAAGCGCAGCCCTCTCAGGAAATCCGTGGGAGGGGCTTTAGCCGCGACTGTCGCTGCTGAAGCGCCTCCCACAGATCCCGAAGGCCGCGTTTCGCCCACCCTTTCGACCTTCCTGGCAGGAGGTGTCACGGCCCGATTGCCAGGTCGGTCGATTCCATTCCCCAGGTGCTGCCACGCGGCGCCTGCGGACTGGAATCGATCCACCGAGAGAACATTGATCGTTCCCACGCTCTGCGTGGGCATGCATCCCGTGACGCTCCGCGTCACACAACAGCAGACGCCTTAGCGTCTCGCCGGGCGTTACCACGCGGAGCGTGGGAACGATCATCCAGCGTCACCCCAGAACAAGAGAACACCGCCATGACCTTCGACCCGCAACGCCTGCTGCGCGACCTGTTCGCCACCGCCATCGCTGCCGCGCATCCGCGCCAGGTGCTGGCCGACCACCTGCCCGCGGACCGCAGCGGCCGCGTCATCGTCATCGGCGCCGGCAAGGCTGCTGCGGCCATGGCCGAGGTGATCGAGCAGGAATGGCAAGGCGAGGTCAGCGGCCTGGTGGTGACCCGCTACGAGCACGGCGCCGACTGCAGGAAAATCGAAGTGGTGGAAGCCGCTCACCCGGTGCCGGACGATGCCGGCGAACGCGTCGCCCGCCGCGTGCTGGAGCTGGTGTCGAACCTCAGCGAAGACGACCGGGTGATCTTCCTGCTCTCCGGCGGCGGCTCCTCGCTGCTGGCATTGCCGGCAGAAGGCATCAGCCTCAAGGACAAGCAGGCGATCAACAAGGCGCTGCTGAAATCCGGCGCCACCATCGGTGAGATGAACTGCGTGCGCAAGCACCTCTCGGCGATCAAGGGCGGTCGCCTGGCCAAGGCCTGCTGGCCGGCCACCGTCTACACCTACGCCATCTCCGACGTACCCGGCGACGAAGCCACGGTGATCGCCTCCGGCCCCACCGTGGGCGACCCGACCACCTCGGCCGAAGCCCTGGCGATTCTTGCCCGCTATGCCATCGATATTCCGGCCAACGTGCGCGCCTGGCTGGAAGACCCACGCTCGGAAACGGTCAAGCCCGGCGATCCGGTGCTCGCCCGCAGCCACTTCCAGCTGATCGCCACGCCGCAGCAGTCGCTCGACGCCGCCGCTGCCAAAGCAGAAGCGGCCGGTTTCCCGGTGCTGATTCTCGGCGACCTGGAAGGCGAGTCGCGCGACGTGGCCAAGGTGCATGCCGGCATCGCCCGCCAGGTGCAACTGCACGGTCAGCCGATCAAACCGCCGTGCGTGATTCTCTCTGGCGGCGAAACCACCGTCACCGTGCGCGGCAATGGCCGTGGCGGGCGCAACGCCGAATTTCTCCTGAGCCTCACCGACAGCCTCAAGGGCCTGCCCGGCGTCTATGCACTGGCCGGCGACACCGACGGCATCGACGGCTCCGAAGACAACGCCGGCGCCATCATGACGCCCTACAGCTACGCCCGCGCCGGCATCAAGGGCCTGTCCGCCCGTGACGAACTGGACAACAACAACGGCTATGGCTACTTCGCCGCCCTCGACGAGCTGATCGTCACCGGCCCGACCCGTACCAACGTCAACGATTTCCGCGCCATTCTGATTCTCGAGAAAACCCAATGAACGCCGACAAGAAAGTGAAGATCCTCGCCACCCTCGGGCCGGCGATCCGCGATGCCGCGCATATCCGCCAACTGGTGGAAGCCGGGGTCAACCTGTTCCGCCTCAACTTCAGCCATGGCGAGCACGCCGACCACGCCCAGCGCTACCAGTGGGTGCGCGAGGTGGAGCGCGAGCTGAACCAGCCCATCGGCATCCTCATGGACCTGCAGGGGCCGAAGCTGCGCGTCGGCCGTTTTGCTGACGGCAAGGTGCAACTGGTCAACGGCCAGAGCCTGCGCCTGGATCTGGACGCCACACCCGGTGACGCCAGCCGGGTCAACCTGCCTCACCCGGAGATCATCGAAGCCCTGCAGCCGGGCATGAGCCTGCTGCTGGACGACGGCCGCCTGCGCCTGAAAGTGACCGCCAAACAGAATGATGCCGTAGACACCTGCGTCATCGCCGGTGGCGAGCTGTCCGACCGCAAGGGCGTCAACGTGCCCGAGGCGGTGCTGCAACTGTCGCCGCTGACCGACAAGGATCGCCGCGATCTGGCCTTCGGCCTGGAGCTGGGCGTGGACTGGGTGGCGCTGTCGTTCGTACAGCGCCCGGAAGATATCGTCGAAGCCCGCGAACTGATCGGCGGCAAGGCCTTCCTCATGGCCAAGATCGAGAAACCCTCGGCGGTGATCCACCTGGAAGAAATCGCCAAGCTGTGCGACGCCATCATGGTCGCGCGCGGTGACCTGGGCGTGGAAGTGCCGGCCGAGAATGTGCCGCGCATTCAGAAGGACATCGTGCGCACCTGCCGCCAGCTTGGCCGCCCGGTGGTGGTCGCCACGCAGATGCTCGAATCCATGCGCTTCTCCCCGGCGCCGACCCGCGCCGAGGTCACCGACGTGGCCAACGCCGTGGCCGAAGGCGCCGATGCGGTGATGCTGTCGGCCGAGACCGCCTCCGGCGACTACCCACTGGAAACCGTGCAGATGATGAGCAAGATCATCCGCCAGGTGGAAAACGGCCCAGACTACCAGAGCCAGCTCGACGTCGGTCGCCCGCAGGCCGAGGCCACCGCCAGCGACGCCATCAGCTGCGCCATCCGCCGCATCAGCTCGATTCTGCCGGTCGCGGCCCTGGTCAACTACAGCGAATCCGGTGCCAGCAGCCTGCGCGCCTCGCGCGAGCGGCCCAAGACGCCGATCCTTAGCCTGACGCCGAGCCTGACCACGGCACGGCGCCTGACCGTGGCCTGGGGCATCTACTCAGTGGTCAACGAGCGCCTGCGCAAGGTCGAGGAGGTCACCAGCACCGCGCTGGAGATCGCCCAGGCCCAGGGCATGGCCCAGCGTGGCGAAACCGTGGTGATCACCGCCGGCGAACCCTTCGGCCAACCGGGCAGCACCAACAGCCTGAGGATCGAAACGCTGCATTGAGCCGCGCTGCTCTCCTGTAGGGTGCGCCACGCGCACCGAAAGCCGTACGCACTAATAAAAGGTGCGCACAGCGCACCCTACACAGCCCCGCAGCCCGGATGAAATCCGGGGAATGCTCTGACCCTGCGCCCCGGATTTCATCCGGGCTGCGCGTTGTATTGATTCGTAGGGTGTCGCGGGGCCGCCTGGCCCGTGCGCACCTTGCGTCCCGTTGGCGGTGCGCACGGCACACCCTACGAGCGGCCCCTGCATGTTGCCTCTCCCTTCCCCCACTATCCTGCAAAGCCTGCGCGCCCTGCTCAGCGGCTTCGCTCAGATCTTCCTGCAACAGCACCCCGGCTGCGGCCTGCTGGTGCTGCTGGCCATCCTCATCGGCGCGCCTGACCTGTTGCCCGGCGCCCTGCTCGGTGGCCTGACCTCGATGCTGATCGCGCAACGCAGCGGCTACCCGCCTGCCGACATCACCATCGGCCTGTACGGCTACAACGGCATCCTGCTCGGCCTGCTGCTCAGCCTGAAACTGCCATGGACACCGCTGCTGCCCGTGCTGATCATCGCAAGCGCAGCCCTGTCCAGCCTGCTGCTGGCCCCCTGGATGCGGCGCATGCGCAAACATGGCTGGCTGCCTGCCTTCACCTTTCCCTTCGTGCTGCTGGGTTGGCTGTTGCTGGCTCTGCTCGCTCAGCTGGAGCTGCCAGCTGCACCGCCGGCCAGCGCACCCGAAGCGCCGGAGCTGAACCTCCTGCAACTGATACTCGCCGTGCTGCGCGGCCTGGGTCAGGTGATCTTCCTCGACTCACCATTGGCCGGTCTGTGCCTGCTGCTCGGATTGCGCCTGGCCGATGGCCGCATGGCGCTGTGGGCACTGCTGGGTTCCAGCGGCGGCTTCGCCCTGGCGATTTTCCATGGTTGGCCCAGCGATGGTGCCCTCGCCGGCCTCTACGGCTACAATGCCACCCTCGCCGCCATCGCCCTGGCCCAGGTGCACCGCAGCCCACTGGTACCGGCCCTCGGCATTCTGCTCGCCCTGTTGCTGCAGCCCGGCTTCAGCGCGCTGGACCTACCCGCCCTGACCATGCCCTTCATCCTCGCCTGCTGGCTGATCAGGGCCGGTGCACAAAGTTGGCAAAAGGTAGTCAAGGACAGCACGCCGACGATCTAGAATCGCGCAACGGACTACAAAGCGAGCGCGCAGAACATGGACAGACGAATTCTCGGCCTCAGCTTGCTACTGGCAACCGCTACGACCAGCGCAGAGTCAATCCCCAGCCTGATCGGCCCGGTCAGCGATATCGTGGTGATCGAAGATGGACTCGGCCCGGAGCAAGAAAACTGCCAGAGCTTCAAGGTCAACGAAGCAATGGTCGCCGATTTCCTGCGTTACGCCCTCCTCATCACCCATCGCCAGGAACACGACTGGTATCTCTACGGCCCCTGCCAAGCCCATGGCACCTTGAGCACCCGTTACGGTGAATGGCACTGGCAACTACTCAATCTGGGCACCGCAAGGATTACAGCGATCACCGGTGAAACCTTCGTGCTCGGTGATCCGCGGGAGGAGTCGTCGCTGGAAGGGGATTGAGAACAGAGCAGCAAGCACAACCGCGGCCTTGCCCTCACTCCGCCTTCCTGCCTACGCTGTGCGCTTTCGCTTGATTTGGACCTTGCCATGGAAAACCGGCAGAGCTGGCGCCAGCGCCTTTACATCATCATTTTCGAAACCAGCACGCCGGCAGCGCAGCGTTTCGATAACTGGCTGCTGGTGGCGATTCTCGCCAGCCTGGTGGTGGTGATGCTCGACAGCATCGAGCGCTTCCACAACCAGTACGCCGATGTGTTCGGCGCGCTGGAGTGGTTCTTCACCGCGCTGTTCGCCATCGAGTACGGCCTGCGCCTGTATAGCTCGCCCAAACCGCTGCGCTATGCCTTCAGTTTCTTCGGCCTGGTGGATCTGCTGGCGGTGCTGCCAGCCGTTCTGGCGTTGGTGTTCGCCGATGCGCAGTACCTGATGATCGTTCGCGTCATCCGCATGATCCGCATCTTTCGCGTGCTCAAGCTGCGCCAGTACCTGACGCAGGCCAACTTCCTGCTGGTGGCGCTGCGCGGCAGCAAGCAGAAGATCGTGGTGTTTCTGGTCAGCGTCTCGACCCTGGTCACGGTGTTCGGTGCCCTGATGTACGTCATCGAAGGCCCGGCCAACGGTTTCACCAGCATTCCTACCGGCATCTACTGGGCGGTGGTGACGCTGACCACCGTTGGCTTTGGCGATATCACGCCGAAGACGCCTATCGGCCAGATGCTGGCCACGATGGTGATGATCACCGGCTACTCGATCATCGCCGTGCCCACCGGCATCTTCACCGCCGAACTGGCCAACGCCATGCGCCAGGACGGGCTGATGGAGCATGACTGCCCGCACTGTCGGAAGAACCGCCACGAATACAGCGCGGCGTTCTGCAGTCGCTGCGGTGGGCCGCTGTTCAGCAGGCAGGCCGAGCCGTCATCATCGGCGCAAAGCCCGCCTGAAACAGACTGAAGCAAAACCGATCGGCCACCGCGTGGTCATAAAGTCGCCCTGTGGGCTATAAAGCCCGACTTTTTAGCTGAAGGAAGCGCGCCATGGCCGTTACCACCAATGAATCCACGGCACCTGCCAAGGCTGCCTGGATTGGCCTGATTCTGGGCCCCTTGCTACTGCTCGTCTGCCTGGTCACCGAACCACCAGCCGGTCTCTCCAGCACCGCCTGGGCCACCATCGGCCTGACCCTGCTGATGGCCACCTGGTGGTCGACCGAAGCCATTCCGATCCCGGCCACTTCGCTGCTGCCGATCCTGCTGATCCCGGCACTGGGAATCGACAGTCTCAACGCCGCGACCGCGCCCTACGCCAACCCGACCATCTACCTGTTCCTCGGTGGTTTCGTCCTGGGCCTGGCCATGGAGCGCTGGAACCTGCACAAGCGCATCGCGCTGATGACGCTGCTGGCCATGGGCAGCAAGCCGAGCAGGCAGATCGCCGGGTTCATGATGGCCACGGCCTTTCTCAGCATGTGGGTGAGCAACACCGCCACCACCATCATGATGCTGCCCATCGGCCTTTCGGTGATCGGCATGCTCACCAGCGAGCAGAGCAACGGCGAAGCCGACCGTGAACGCTTCGCCACCGCCCTGCTGCTGGCGATTGCCTATGCCGCCAGTGTCGGCGGTATTGCCACGCTGATCGGCACACCGCCGAATGCCTTGCTGGCCGCCTTCCTCGCCGACAACTACGACGTGCAGATCGGCTTCGGCCAATGGATGCTGCTGGGCGTGCCGGTGGCGGTGATCATGCTGGCGTTCATCTGGTGGTGGCTGACCCGTGGCGGTTTCAACCTGGCCGGGCATGACAGCACGCAGCTGATTCGCAACGAGCTGGCCGAGCTCGGCCCGTTGAGCCGTGGCGAGAAGCTGGTGGCGCTGGTATTCGTGGTCACCGCACTGGCCTGGGTATTCCAACCGTTGATCTCCGGCTGGGTGCCCGGCGTCAATGACACCAGCATCGCCATCGCAGCGGCGATGGCGCTGTTCATGATCCCGGTGGACGTCAAACAGCGCGTGTTTCTGATGAACTGGGAAAGCGCCAGCAAACTGCCCTGGGGCGTGCTGTTGCTGTTCGGCGGCGGCCTGTCGCTGGCCGGCGTGATTCGCAGCACCGGCCTGGCCGAATGGATCGCACAGAGCCTTGGCGCACTGAGTGCGCTGCCGGTGATCGCGATGATCGGCGTGGTGGTGCTGGTGATCATCTTCCTCACCGAAGTCACCTCCAACACGGCCACCGCTGCCGCCTTCCTGCCGCTGCTGGGGGCACTGGCCGTGGCCCAGGGCATGCCGGCCGAGCTGCTGGCGATTCCAGCTGCCATCGCTGCCAGCTGCGCCTTCATGATGCCGGTGGCGACGCCGCCCAATGCCATCGTGTTCGGCACCGGGCACATGAAGATACAGTCGATGATCAAGGCGGGCTTCGTCCTCAACCTGTTCGGTGTGGTGCTGGTGACGCTGATCTGCTACCTGCTGGTGGGCATGATCTGGGCGCACTGAGCCTGGCTCGCACCAACAAGAACGGCGCCTTCGGGCGCCGTTTTCATATGCGGTTGTAGGGCGGGTTTCACCCGCCCTACGAGATCAGCGGTTCTGGTACTGGCGAAACAATCCCGGCGGGATGCCCGAGCTGTCGGTTTCCTTCCACGGCCCGCCGGCTTGCGACGACCAGCTCCAGCCGCCGTCCCAGCGGTAGAAGATGCGCTCGCGGTAGTACAGATCACGCGCACCTTCGACTACGTAGACACCCAGCCCCGGGTTCCAATGACTCTTCACCCCAGGCGGCGGCGCGTAGCGCGGGTGCGAGGGCTGCTGTACCGGCGGCAGTTCACCGACCGGTGCACTCGGTTGCTGCAATACGCAGCCACTCAGGCCAAGCCCGAGTACGCAGGCCAGCGCCAAACGCTTCACTGTGCCTGCCCGTCGCGGCTGTCGATCAGCAGCGCCTGAACGTCACGGGAGGTGTTGGCAACCGGGCCGATCTGGCCGGTCCATTCGCCCTGGGTGGCGTTACCTGCGCGGGATACACGCGCCACCAGTTGCACCTGGTCGAATCGGGAAATCTTCAGCTCGGGCATCATCGCATCCACATCGGAAAGGCTGATCTGCACCGGCAGGTCGGAGACCTTCAGGCGCTTGACCGCCAGCGGCATCGGCGGGCCACTGAGTGCGCGGGCGAATACGAATACGGCATCGTCCGGCTGAACATTCTGCTGCACTTCAGGTGACAGCGATACGCTGACCTCAAGCGCATGCACCTTGGCGCTCGGCTCGGCAGCCGCGTTGGGCTGCTCGCCCTCACCCATCTGCTGACGGGCGCGTTCGATACCGCCGGCGATGGCCGCACGCGACGGGTCCTGCTCCGGCAGCACGGCGACCAGGCGTTCCCAGTAATTCACGGCATCGGCATAGCGCTGGCTTTCATAGGCGGCGATGCCGAGCAGGCCGAGACTGGTGACCTCTTGCGGATCGGCCTTCAACGCTTCGTCGGTGAGCGCCTGCATCTGCTCGCTCCACTGCTTGCCTTCGGCGAAGTACAGCGCCTGCGCCCATTGGCCGAGTAGCTCCGGGGCACGCCCGGCGATTTCCACGGCACGCTCGAACGCCTTGGCGGCATCGCCGGCACGCTCCTGCGCCATGTAGGTACGACCGAGGAAGTACCAGGCCTCGGCAGACTCCGGCTGTTGCTGCACGGTCTGCTCCAGGCGCGCAGTCATCTCCTCGATGCTTTGCGGCTGCGCAGCGGCCATTTGGCGAGTCTGTACGACCTCATCAACAGCGCCCCAGTGCAGATAAAGGGCCACACCCAGCACCGGAACCAGCAGCGCCGAGATCAGCGGAATCTTGCCGCCAAGCACACTGCTGCGGCGCTGCACGCCTTCGGTGTCATCCAGCAGCTCGCGCGCCGCCTCGGCGCGACCGGCCTCCATCTGCGCTTGATCGAGCACGCCAGCCTGGAGTTGGTTTTCCAACTCCTGCAGGCGCTCCTGATAGAGGGTGACGTTGAGTGCGGTGCGGTCTTCTTCGGCCTGCAGCTTGCGAATACGCAGTACCGGAATCAGCAGAAACGCCAGGGCGGTGAGCAACAACAGCCCGGCGGGCAACCAGAAATCGATCATCGGTCTTTCTTGTCCTGAGAGTTTTGCTCGAGCAACGCGGCCAGGCGCGCCTGCTCATCGACGGAGAGGCCAGCAGCAGAGCGGTCTTTGTTCTGGCCACGGCGGCGCAGGACGATAACCCCGAGCACAGCGAAACCTATTACCAGCAGGCCGGCCGGGCCGTACCAGAGCAGCAGCGTGCGGCTGGTCAGCGGCGGTTTGTAGAGCACGAAGTCGCCGTAACGCGAGACCAGGAAATCGATGATTTCCTCGTTGCTCTTGCCCTCTTCGAGCATGCGGTAGATCTCGCCTCGCAGATCCATGGCAATCGGCGCATCGGAGTCGGCGATGTTCTGGTTCTGGCACTTCGGGCAACGCAGCTCTTCGATCAGATTGCGATAGCGCTGGCGCTCGGCCTCGTTGGCGAACTCGAAGGTATCGATGGCGGCATGCGCGCTGGCCAGCAGGCCCAGTGCCAGACCGGCAGAAATCAGCAGACGCTTCATGGCTGGGCCTCGTCGACCAGTTGCTGGTAAATCGGCGCCAGCTTCTCGCGCCAGACGCGCTCGTCGATGGTGCCGACGAACTTGTGACGGATGATGCCCTTGGCATCGACGAAGAAGGTCTCTGGTGCGCCGTACACACCCAGGTCCAGCCCCAGGCTGCCCTTGGCGTCCTCGATGTTGAGCTGATACGGGTTGTGCAGGTCGCGCAGCCATTTCTGCGCCGGCTCGCGCTTATCCTTGTAGTTGACCCCATGGATCACCACGCCGGCCTCAGCCAGCTTGTTCAGCACCGGATGCTCGTGGCGGCAGGCCGGGCACCAGGTGGCCCAGACATTGACCAGCGCAGGTCGGCCCTTGATGTCAGCCTCGCTGAGAGTGCGCTCGGGATCATCCAGCGACGGCAGGCTGAAGGCCGGGAACGGCTTGCCGATCAGCGCCGAAGGCAGTTCGGACGGGTCGAGAAACAGACCGCGATAGAGGAATACGGCAATCGCCAGGAAGGCCAGCAGCGGCAACAGCAGGAGCAGGCGTCTCATGCGCTGGCCTCCTGCATGCCCAGGGCTTCACGCACGCGGGTTCTGACCTTGATGCGGTAGCGCTTGTCGGCCGCAGCGAGTAAGCCGCCGAAGCCCATCAGCAACGCGCCCAGCCATATCCAGCGGACGAAGGGCTTGATGTGCACACGCACCGCCCAGGCGCCCTGCTCCAGCGGCTCGCCGAGGGCGACGAACAGATCGCGGGTGAAGCCGGCATCGATGCCCGCCTCTGTCATGGTCGCCTGCTGCACGGTGTACAGGCGCTTCTCCGGGTACAACACACTGATCTGCCGCTCGCCGTCGAATACGCGCACCGTGCCCTTGTCGGAGATGAAGTTGGGGCCTTCATGATGCACGGCGCCGTCGAACTGGAACCGGTAGCCGCCCAGCTCCACCGACTCACCCGGCGCCATGCGCAGATCGCGCTCGTAGCTGCCGAGACTGGTGAGCACCACTCCCAGGGCGCACACGGCGAAACCGAAGTGCGCCATCTGCATGCCCCAGTAGCTGCGGCCCAGGCTCGGCAGGCCTTTTAGCAGGCCCTTGTGGCGCGTCTTGTCGAGAATGTCGCGCACGCCTGCCAGGATCACCCAGAAGGCCAGCAGGCAAACGGCCAGAACGGCCCAGTTGAAATCGCCGTGCAGGAAGGTGGCAACTACAGCCAGCACCACGCTGGCCACCAGCACCGGCGTCAGCATGCTACCCAGCCATTTCAGCGGGGTGTCCTTCCAGCGCACCAGCACGCCGACACTGATCACGGCCATCAGCAGTGCCATCAGCGGCAGGAACAGCGCGTTGAAATAAGGCGGGCCGACCGACAGCTTGGCGCCGGTCAGCGCGTCGAGCACCAGCGGGTAGAGCGTGCCGAGCAGGATCATCGCAGCCGAGACCACCAGCACGATGTTGTTGACCAGCAGCAACGTCTCACGCGACCACAGGCCAAAGCCGACCTGGCTCTTGACCACCGGCGCACGCACGGCGAACAGCGCCAGCGAACCACCGACCACCACCAGCAGGAAGGCGAGGATGAACACGCCGCGCTCCGGATCGGTGGCGAAGGCGTGTACCGAAGTCAGTACACCGGAACGCACCAGGAAGGTACCCAGCAGGCTCAGGGAGAAGGCCGCGATGGCCAGCAGCACGGTCCAGCTCTTGAACACACCGCGTTTTTCCGTCACAGCCAACGAGTGAATCAAGGCGGTGCCTACCAGCCAGGGCATGAAGGACGCGTTCTCTACCGGGTCCCAGAACCACCAGCCACCCCAGCCGAGTTCGTAGTAGGCCCACCAGGAGCCCAGGGCGATACCGATGCCGAGGAAGGCCCAGGCGACGATGGTCCAGGGCCGCGACCAGCGCGCCCAGGCAGCGTCCAGCTTGCCGCCGAGCAAGGCGGCGATGGCGAAGGCGAAGGCAACCGAGAAACCGACATAGCCCATGTACAGCATCGGCGGATGCACGATCAGGCCGAAGTCCTGCAACAAGGGGTTGAGGTCGCGGCCATCGGCCGGCGCGTTCGGCAGCAGGCGCTCGAAGGGGTTTGAGGTGACGATCAGAAACAGCAAAAACCCGACGCTGATCATGCCCATCACCGCCAGCACACGGGCGAGCATCTCTTCCGGCAGGTGGCGCGAGAAGATCGCCACGGCGAAGGTCCAGCCCGCGAGGATCAGCGCCCACAGCAGCAAGGAGCCTTCGTGCGCGCCCCATACCGCGCTGAACTTGTAGTACCAGGGCAGCGCGCTGTTGGAGTTGTTGGCCACGTAGGCGACGGAGAAGTCGTCGACCATGAAGGCATAGGTCAGGCAGATGAAGGAAAACAGCAGGAAGGCGAACTGACCCCAGGCGGCCGGCTGAGCCAGGCTCATCCACTGGTGGTCACCACGCCAGGCACCGATCAGCGGCAGTGTCGCCTGCACCAGGCACAGGCACAGCGCCAGGATCATCGCCAGATGGCCGAGCTCGGGGATCATTGTGCGCTCTCCTGCTGATAGCCCTGCTTAGCGGCTTTGGCATCATTGTGCTGCTGCATCATTCCGCTCTTTTCCAGCGCCTGCATGACTTCAGGCGGCATGTAATTCTCGTCGTGCTTGGCCAGCACCTCGTCGGCCACCAGCACGCCCTCTTCATTGACCCGACCGAGCGCAACGATGCCCTGACCTTCACGGAACAGGTCCGGGAGGATGCCGTGATAGCGAATGGTCACGCCGTGGGCGCCATCAGTGACGACGAAGTCGACTTCCAGGGTATCAGCGGAACGCTTGACGGAGCCCTCTTCCACTAGGCCGCCGGCACGAATGCGGGTGTCGACCGGCGCCTCGCCGGTGGCGATCTGGCTGGGGGTGTAGAACAGGTTGATGTTCTCCTGCAGCGCGGTCAGCGCCAGCGCCACGGCGATACTGACGCCGCAGAGAATGGCCAGAACGATATACAGGCGTTTCTTGCGAACCGGATTCACTTCGACTTCTCCCGACGCAAACGGCGCGCCTCGTCTTGCAGGTAACGGCGGCGCGCCAGGATCGGCAGCACCACATTCAACGCCAGGATCGCCAGGCTGATACCGTAGGCGCTCCAGACATAAGGGCCATGGGTACCCATGGCGAGAAACTCGGAGAACGACGCGAAACTCATGCCTTGCCCTCCACCAGGGTCTGCACTTCGGCTTTCACCCAACTGCTGCGTGCTTCGCGCTTGAGCACTTCCAGACGCATGCGATAAAGCAACACGGCGCCGAAGAAGCAGTAGAAACCCAACACCGCGAGCAGCAGCGGCAGCCACATTTCCATCGGCATCGCCGGCTTTTCGGTGATCTTGAAGGTGGCGGTCTGGTGCAGCGAATTCCACCACTCCACCGAGTACTTGATGATCGGGATATTGATCACGCCGACGATGGCCAGCACGGCGCAGGCCTTGGCGGCGCTGTCACGGTTGCTGATGGCATTGCCCAGGGCGATGACGCCGAAGTAGAGGAACAGCAGGATCAGCATCGAGGTCAGGCGCGCGTCCCACACCCAGTAGGTGCCCCAGGTCGGCTTGCCCCAGATGGCGCCGGTGAGCAACGCGATGGCGGTCATCCAGGCGCCGATGGGAGCTGCCTGCTGCACGGCGACGTCGGCCAGCTTCATCTTCCATACCAGCCCGACCAGCCCGGCAATGGCCAGGGTCACGTAGATCGACTGGGCGAGGAAGGCCGCCGGAACGTGGATATAGATGATGCGGAAGCTGTTGCCTTGCTGGTAATCCGGCGGTGCGAACGCCAGGCCCCAGATCAGGCCGGCGGCGATCAGCACCACAGCAGCGATACTGAGCCAGGGCAGCCAGCGGCCGCTCATCTCATAGAACCACTTGGGCGAACCCCACTTGTGAAACCACGTCCAGTTCATTCAGTCGACTCATCATCTACACGTAGCCCGGATGCAATCCGGGGAGGCTATCGAGAGCTCCCGGATTACATCCGGGCTACATCACGGTTCGTTCTTATTCGCCGACACTGATGGTCAGACCGGCGGCAATCGCAAAAGGTGTCAGGGTCACCGCCAGGGCAGTGAGGCTCGCCAGCCACAACAGGTGGCCGCTAGCCGGCAGTCCTTGCAAGGCCGCCTGCAGCGCCCCGCTGCCAAGAATCAGCACCGGGATGTACAGCGGCAGGATCAGCAGCGCCAGCAGCAGGCCGCCGCGCTTGAGACCAACGGTGAGCGCCGCGCCCACCGCACCGAGCAGGCTCAGCACCGGGGTGCCGAGCAGCAGGGAAATCAGCAGTACCGGCAGGCAACGCCCAGGCAGACCGAGCATCAGCGCCAGTACAGGCGCCAGCAAAACCAGCGCCAAACCACTGAAAAGCCAGTGTGCCAGCACCTTGGCCAACACCAGAAGAGGCAGGGGGTGCGACGAAAGGACCCACTGTTCGAGCGAACCATCCTCGAAATCACTGCGGAAAAGCCCGTCCAGCGAGAGCAGCACGGCCAAAAGCGCTGCGACCCAGACCAGGCCCGGAGAAAGGGTTTGCAACAATTGCGTCTCCGGCCCTACCGCCAGAGGGAACAGTGCGATGACGATGGCGAAGAACACCAGCGGGTTGGCCAGGTCGGACGGACGGCGAGCGAGCAAACGCATTTCGCGCGACAACAGCTGAGTGAAGACGTTGCTCATGCGGCGTGCTGCCCCAGATCCAGATCGCGATAAGTCGCCGGCTTGTGCTGCAGGCTGTGGTGGGTGGTCAGCACCACCACACCGCCACGCTCGCAATGGCCGGCCAGGTGCGCTTCGAGTTGCGCCACACCGCTCTTGTCCAGCGCAGTGAACGGTTCATCGAGCACCCACAGCGGAGGCGTATCGGCCAGATACAGGCGTGCCAGGGCGACACGGCGCTGCTGGCCGGCCGACAGGGTATGGCAGGGAACATCCTCGAAACCGCGCAGGCCGACCGCCTCCAACGCCTGCCAGACCGCTTCGCGACTGGCCGGGCGATGCAACGCGCAGAGCCAGGCAAGATTCTCTTCGGCAGTCAGCAGGCCCTTGATACCGGCGGCATGGCCGATCCACAGCAGGTTGCGCGCCAGCTCGCTGCGTTGCTCGGCCAAGGGCTGGCCCTGCAGGAAGATATCGCCGGAAGTCGGCTGACGCAGGCCCGCGATCAGCCGCAACAGGCTGGTCTTGCCGCTGCCGTTGGGGCCGCTGATCTGCAACATGTCGCCTGGTTGCAGGGCGAAATGCAGCTGCTCGAAGAGCATGCGCCAGTCCCGCTCACAGCTGAGCGCCACGGCTTCGAGAAGGGGAACAGGACGGGTCATCGATACCTGGCAGGGTTAAAGTCGACGGTGCTCCGGCCGCTATACTGACGCGTGCCGGAAGTGCGCTGCGCAACGGGCCGGCATTATACATGCCGCATCACTGTCCCCGCAGTCAGCATTTTCGACAGGGTGTTAATCGCGTAGGGTGTGCGATGCGCACCAGTAGTCGAAACCGGTGCGCATGGCGCACCCTACGGCACCGCACAGGACGGAGCTTCACGAAAACCCATGAGCGAAATCAGCAGCCCACGCCCGCTTCCCCCTTCCGTGCCGGTGGTTCGCAACACCGCGCCCGCAGCAGACATGGCCGTGCGCCTGTTACAGCCGCTGGAAGGCATGCTGGCGGCTGGCGAAAGCGCCAAGGCCGAAGTCGTGGCGATTCGCGAGCAGGCGCAAAGCTTCCAGTTGCTACTCAAGCTGACCCTCGCAGGTGGCAAACAGGCGACTCTGCAAGCCGAAAGCCCCAGGCCACTGGCCCAGGGTAGTGCGCTGGTGGTCACCGCCCTGTCGGATACTCGCCTGGCGCTGGCCTTGCAAGCTGGCGGCGACAAGCCGCTGACCAGCCTTGACCTGCAGCAACTGCCGCCCGGCACTTTGGTCCAGGGCAAAGTGGTCAGCCGCGACGTTTTGTCGCCACAGGGCGCGCAGACGATCTATCGCCTGGTGGTGAATCTGCTCAACACCCCGCTCGCTGGTAGCCAGCTGGCGCTCGACAGCCCGCTGGCCCTGCCGCTCGGCAGCCTGCTCAGCGCCCAGGTGCAGGGTAGCCAGAGCCTCGCCTTCCTGCCGCTCAGCGGCCGCCTCGATCAATTGGTGCTGGGCCAGCAACTGGCAGCCCAGCAGAATCGCCAGGCGTCGCTGGAAGGCTTGTTCAAGGGCCTGCAGAAGCTGAGCGGCGGCGATGAAGCGCTGCGCGGCAGCATCGACAAACTGCTTGGCGCACTCCCCGACAGCACCCAGTTGAGCACCGCCAAAGGCCTGGCGCAGGCACTCGAAGGCAGCGGTGTGCTGCTCGAAGCCAAACTGCTGCAGGGACAGACCGGCACATTGCCGCAGGATCTGAAGGCCAACCTGCTGCGCCTGATCGCCCAGCTGATGCCGCAATTGCCGGGCGCCTCAGGCCCCCTTGCCGGCCTGCAGAACGCTCTCAATCAGAACCTGCCCAACCTGGCCCGACAACTGCTCGGTGCAGGTGCTACCGGCTCGGCGCGCCAGCAGGCACTGACCTTTCCCCTGCCCTCGCGCTTGCTGCAGAACATGGATGACGAGGCAGACCTTGAAACCCTGCTGAAGCTCGCCGCAGCGGCCGTTTCACGACTGCAGACTCACCAGCTGTCGAGCCTGGCGCAAACCCAGCTCGACGCCAACGGCAACCTGCTGACCACCTGGCAGTTGGAACTGCCCATGCGCCATCAGCAGGAGGTGATTCCCCTGCAGCTCAAACTGCAACGCGAGGACAGCGGCAAGGCGGAAAAAGCGGAACAGAAGGAAACTCTCTGGCGCGTGGAACTGGCCTTCGACCTCGATCATATTGGCCCGCTACAGGTTCGCGCTCAGCTGCTACGCGGCAGCCTCTCCAGCCAGTTATGGGCCGAACGCGCCGACACCGCTTCGCTGATCACCGCCGAACTGGGCAACCTGCGTGAGCGCCTGCAAGCCGCAGGTCTGGAGGTGGGCGAGCTGGCCTGCAGCCAGGGCATGCCGCCGCAAGGGCCGAAAACCTCGCTGGAGCAACGCTGGGTGGATGAAACCGCATGAGCCGCAAGCCGCAGTCCGAAGCGCGTCAGGCCATCGCCCTCAACTACGACGGGCAAAACGCGCCGATACTCAGCGCCAAGGGCGATGACGAACTGGCCGAAGCCATTCTCGCCATCGCTCGCGAATACGAAGTACCGATTTATGAAAATGCCGAGTTGGTGCGTCTGCTGGCGCGCCTGGAGCTGGGCGACGCCATTCCGGAAGCACTGTATCGCTGCATTGCCGAGATCATCGCCTTCGCCTGGCACCTGCAGGGCAAGGCCCCGCCGGGTTTCGAGGCCGACAAAGAGCGCGACGTCACCCCGCCGCTTCCCCTGCTCAAGGGGCCGGCAAACTGAGCGCCAGCCGTTCGTTGGTGCTGCCCTTGCTGCTTGGCATATCGAACAACTGCCAGGCGAAGTAACCGCCACGAAAATAGAACACACGGGTAAAACCCCAGCCAACTGCCTGCTCGACCGCGACGGCACTCTGCGCGCACACCTCACTGTCGCAGTAGATGACCAGGGGCACCTCGCGCGGCCACGGCACCTGCGCCAGAGCTGCAAAGTGCCCGCGCAGGTCGAGATGAATGGCACCCTCGACATGCCCCCAACCCCACTCGCGGGCCGGCCGTACATCGATGAACAGTGCGCCATGGTCGTGCAGGTGCTTGGCCTGCATGACGTTGACGGTGGTCGCACCCGCAACCTGCAGCGGCGCCTCCTGGGCAACCAGGGGCTGGCAGAGCAGCCAGCCAACGAGAAACACAACCAGACGATGCATGACCAATCCCCCGTGACGACCACAGCCGGACGAACCACTGCCTTCTATCAGCGTAGATGGGCGCACAGGGACGCTAGGATTGATTGCGCAGGCGGCAGGGCCTGCTAAGAACGCGCTCGACTATGCGTCAAGACGTGAGGAAGGCTATTGCGACTGGCCTGTCTTGGGTGTGTGCAGGCGGCTGATCAGTTCGGCCTCGGCCTTGCTCAGGCCACAGGACTGGGTCAGGTCATCGACGCTGGCGCCCATGCCTACCAGGCGCGCAGCCTGGGTGAACGACAGACTGCTGGGGTCGCGCTGTTCGATCTGGCTGACCTTGTCCGGCAGCGGCGCCACCACACGGCGCAGCTCATGCAGCTCTTCGCCCATGCGAATGCTGCCGGTCAGGTAGGCGTCGAGACGTTTGCTCAGCTCCCTGATCCGTGTATCGCGCACGGCGTCACGCTTGGCCTGCTCGGCCAGCAGTCGCTGCTGGTTGCGGTACAGGCCTTGGCAGACGATGCCCAGTGCCACGCATAGCAGCGCCACGAAGGCCAGGGCCGCGGCAAGCATGGCGAACTCGGACATGGCTCAGATGCTCTCCAGCTCCGACCACTCTTCCTCGGACATCATCTTGTCCAGCTCGACCAGGATCAGCAGCTCGCCGTTCTTGTTGCATACGCCCTGAATGAACTTGGCCGACTCGTCGTTGCCGACGTTCGGTGCGGTCTCGATCTCGGACTGACGCAGGTAGACCACTTCGGCCACGCTATCGACCAGGATGCCGACCACTTGCTTGTCCGCTTCGATGATGACGATACGGGTATTGTCGGTGACCGGCGCCGAACCCAGGCCGAAACGCTGGCGGGTATCGATCACGGTGACCACATTGCCGCGCAGGTTGATGATGCCCAGCACATAGCTCGGAGCACCCGGTACCGGGGCGATCTCGGTGTAACGCAGGACTTCCTGCACCTGCATCACGTTGATGCCGTAGGTCTCGTTGTCCAGGCGAAAGGTCACCCACTGCAGAATCGGATCTTCGGCACCTTGTGCAGAACTTTTCTTCATGTCCCTAGCCTCATCAAAAACCGCTCAGTGCGGCATGCGCGGGTCGACCCGCTTGTCATCAACTATAGAGCCCGTTGGCACAGGCTCACCAATTCTCAATGCAGCTTTCCGCCATTCAGGCGCTTCGCCCCGCCGCTGGCGATCAGCTCGGCCAGTGCCGCCACGTCGAGCAGCGCGCACATGTGCTCGATCACCGTGCCGGCCAACCAGGGACGCTGGGTACGCTGACTGCGCCACTTGACCTCGCTCGGGTCCAGGCGAATCGAACGGCTGACCTGATGCACCGACAGCCCCCACTCGTAGCCCTGCACCGAAATCACGTACTGCAGGCCCTCGCGGAAGTCCTCGCGGTAACGGTCCGGCATCACCCAACGGGCGGTATCCAGTACCTTCAGGTTACCGGCCTGGCTCGGCAGGATGCCAAGAAACCAATCCGGCTGACCGAACAGCGGCGTCAGCTCCTGGCCTTCGAGCGGGTAGATCGAGCCCAGGCAAATCAGCGGCACGGCCAGGGTCAACCCGGCAACGTCGAACAGCAGACATTCGAACGGCTCTTCGGCCCAGGCAGGGCGACCATCGGCCAGCAGAGCAGCCGGCGGCGGCACCTGTTCGGCAGCGGGAGCAGGCTCTGGCGGCGCCTTGTCGATGACCGGAGCCTGTATCGGCGCGAGCAATTCAACCGGCGCGACGTCCACCTGCACCTGCGGCTCGACCACGGTGGCGAGCACCACCGGCTCGACCAGTCGCGCATCACGCACCTGCTCTTCGAGCACGGCGGCCTCGAACTCGTCGAGACTGACGGACATTTCCAGTTCGGCAGCAGCCTCCTGCAGCAGCCCGTCGAGGTAGGACTGCAGGGCCAGCTGGGAACGCGTGGCGGTGGCGAGGTTACGACTCATGACTGGAACCCGGAATAAGATCTTGACAGCCTATCGGCCGCTGCATGCTCCGACTTGAGTGTCGCAGTTCAACACAGACGCTCATTTCAAGCCACCTGCGCCGCCGGCTGATGACTCAGCAGATGCTTGAGCAGCGCACGATAGGCGATCACCCCACGACTGCCCGCATCGAACTGCGAAGGCGTGCGCCCTGCCCGGCTGGCATCACGCAAGCGCGTATCGACCGGAATATAGGCCGGCCACAGGTGCTCGGGATAGGTATTGCGCAACACCCGCAGCGTGCTCATGGACGCCTGGGTACGACGGTCGAACAGCGTCGGCACTATGGTGTAGGGCAACGCCTGCTTGCGGGAACGATTGATCATGGCCAGCGTGGTGATCATCCGCTCCAGGCCCTTGACCGCAAGGAACTCGGTCTGCACCGGAATCACCAGTTGCTGGCTGGCGGCCAGGGCGTTGACCATCAGCACGCCGAGCAATGGCGGGCTGTCGATGACGGCGTGATCGAAATCTTCCCACAGCTGCGCCAGGCTCTTGGCTATCACCAGACCCAGGCCACTCTGCCCCGGCGACTGGCGCTCGAGCGTGGCCAGCGCGGTGCTCGACGGCAACAGGGCGATATTCTCGTGACTGGTGCTGTGCAACAGCTGCTTGGGCAGGCCTTGCGGCACGTTGCCCTGATGCAGGAACAGGTCGAAGCAACTGTGCTCCAGTACATCGGGGTCATGACCGAAGTAACTGGTCATCGACCCATGCGGATCGAGATCTACCACGACCACACGCTTGCCGGCATCGGCCAACAGGCCTGCCAGAGCGATGGAGGTGGTGGTCTTGCCGACCCCACCCTTCTGATTGGCTACTGCCCAGACTTTCATCTTCTCTCATCCTCCCGGCAAGAGGCGCTCAGGCCGAGAATGGCTGTCGCCTGCACGCAGCAGGCGACTGGGATTTGACGGTTCACGACTGTGGAACCCCCGACGCAGACGCTGGTGCAGGTTGCGTGCCAGCCCCTGACTGCTGGGTCGCAGCACTGCCAGCGCCGCGTCGCGTATCGAGGTTGCGCGAAATCACCAGCACCACCCGGCGATTACGCCCCCTGCCCTCGGCAGTGGCATTGTCCGCCACCGGCTGGAACTCACCGTAACCGACGGCCGCCAGACGAGAAGGGTCGACGCCGTCCATGGCCAGCATACGTACGATGCTCGCCGCCCGTGCCGAAGACAACTCCCAGTTGGTTGGGTACTGAGCGGTCTGGATCGGCAGGTTATCAGTGAAACCTTCGACCTTGACCGGATTCTGGTACGGCGCCAGGATTTTGGCGACTTTCTCGATAATGTCGAATGCCTGGTTGTTCGGAATCGCGTCACCGCTGGGAAACAGCAGGCTGGAGCTGAGCTCGATCTCGATCCACATCTCGTTGCCGCGTACGGTCAGCTGATCACTCTGGATCAGGTCGCCGAACGCTTCACGCACGCTGGAGGCGATGCTCTGCAAGTTCGAGTCCGAACTCGGATCGTCCATCGAGGTGTTGTCCGGCTCGCTGGTACGCGGCCGTTCCTCACCGACCGGAATCGGCTTGATCGAGCGATCGGGCTGATTGAACACGCCGGTCAGCGACTCCGAGAGGATCTTGTACTTGCCTTCGTTGATCGAAGAGATCGAATACATCACCACGAAGAAGGCGAAGAGCAAGGTAATGAAGTCCGCATAGGACACCAGCCAGCGCTCGTGATTCTCGTGCTCTTCATGATGCCGCCTGCGCGCCATGCCATACCTCCATCAGTCCATGAAGCCTTGCAGCTTCAGTTCGATGGAGCGCGGGTTTTCACCCTCGGCGATGGACAGGATGCCTTCGAGGAGCATCTCGCGGTAACGCGACTGGCGCAGAGCGATGGATTTGAGCTTGTTGCCTGCCGGCAGCAGCAGCAGGTTGGCGAAACCAACGCCGTAGATGGTAGCCACGAACGCCACGGCAATACCGCTGCCGAGCATGCTCGGGTCAGCCAGATTGCCCATCACGTGGATCAGGCCCATCACCGCACCGATGATGCCAATGGTCGGTGCATAGCCGCCCATGCTCTCGAACACCTTGGCGGCCTGGATATCGCGCGCCTCCTGAGTGTAGAGATCAACTTCCAGAATGCTGCGAATGGATTCCGGCTCGGCGCCGTCGACCAGTAACTGCAGGCCCTTGCGCGCATAGGGGTCAGGCTCGGCATCAGCCACCGCTTCCAGACCGAGCAGGCCTTCCTTGCGCGCCACCATGCTCCACCCGGTCACACGATTGATGCCGCCGACCAGATCGATACGCGGCGGGAAGAAGATCCAGCGCATGATGCTCATGGCACGCTTGAACACCTGCACCGGTGCCTGCAGAAAGGCCGCGCCCAATGTCCCGCCGATGACGATCAGCGCCGCCGGACCGTTGAGCAACGCCCCAGCGTGGCCGCCTTCGAGATAATTGCCGCCCAGAATGGCAACGAACGCCAGGATGACGCCAATAAGGCTCAGTACATCCATGCGCATGTTTCCGACTTAGCGTCCGTCACTGGCAGGCCTCGGTCAGGTGCCGGCCGATGTCATCCAGGCCGTAGACCGCATCCGCCAGATTGGCTTTGACCACGGCCATGGGCATGCCATAGATCACGCAACTGGCCTCGTCCTGAGCCCACACCTGGCTGCCGCCCTGCTTGAGCAGGCGCGCGCCCTCACGACCGTCTGCGCCCATGCCCGTCAGCACCACGGCCAGTACCTTGTCGCCATAGGACTTGGCGGCAGAGCCAAAGGTGATATCGACACAGGGTTTGTAGTTGAGGCGTTCGTCACCCGGCAGGATTCTTATCGCGCCGCGCGCATCGACCATCATCTGCTTGCCACCAGGAGCCAGCAACGCAAGGCCTGGGCGCAGGATATCGCCATCCTCGGCTTCCTTGACCTGAATGCGGCACAGCTTGTCCAGGCGCTCGGCGAAGGCCTTGGTGAAGGCTGCCGGCATGTGCTGGATCAGAACCAGCGGCGCCGGAAAATTGGCCGGAAGCTGGGTCAATACGCGCTGCAGCGCCACCGGGCCACCGGTCGAGGTGCCTATGGCCACCAGCTTGTAGGCCTTGCGCTTGGGCGCAGGCGATGCGGCGGCAGCGCCACCGGCCGCTGACGCAGGTCGCGCAGGAACAGCAGGGGCCGGGGCAGGTCGCGCCGAAACAGCTGGACGAGTCGTCGGCGCCGCACTCGGACTAGCCGCAGTCGGCGCCGGAGCCACTGCGGCCGAACTGAAACGGCGATTGCTGCGAGCGATGCTGTGCACCTTCTCGCACAGCATCTGCTTGACCTTTTCGGGGTTGCGCGAGATGTCTTCGAAGTTCTTCGGCAGGAAATCCACCGCACCCGCATCCAGCGCATCCAGCGTGACGCGGGCGCCTTCATGCGTCAGCGAGGAGAACATCAGCACCGGTGTCGGACAGCGCTGCATGATGTTCCGCACTGCGGTGATGCCGTCCATCATCGGCATCTCGTAATCCATGGTGATCACGTCGGGCTTGAGCGCCAACGCCTGATCGATGGCTTCCCGCCCATTGGTGGCCGTGCCCACGACCTGAATACTGGGGTCAGCAGACAGAATTTCCGACACGCGCCGACGGAAGAAACCGGAGTCGTCCACCACCAAGACCTTGACTGCCATACACACTCCTAGACGGCGTGGACTTAAGGTCCACGCCGCGAAACATCAGAAACGTCGAGCGTAGCGCTTGAGCATGCTCGGTACGTCGAGAATCAACGCGATGCGTCCGTCGCCCGTGATCGTGGCACCGGACATTCCGGGCGTGCCTTGCAGCATCTTGCCCAGTGGCTTGATTACCACTTCTTCCTGGCCGACCAGTTGATCGACGACAAAGCCGATGCGCTGACTGCCAACGGTGAGAATCACCACATGGCCTTCGCGCTGACCTTCATGGAAGGCCTGCGGCACCAGCCAGCGCTTGAGATAGAACAGTGGCAGCGCCTTGTCGCGCACGATCACTACTTCCTGACCATCGACCACGTTGGTGCGCGACAGGTCGAGATGGAAGATCTCGTTGACGTTGACCAGCGGGAAAGCGAAGGCCTGGTTCTCCAGCATCACCATCAGCGTCGGCATGATCGCCAGGGTCAGCGGCACCTTGATGATGATCTTCGAGCCCTGGCCTTTCTGCGAGAACACGTTGACCGTGCCATTGAGCTGGGAAATCTTGGTCTTCACCACATCCATGCCGACACCACGGCCAGACACGTCGGAAATCTCGGTCTTGGTCGAGAAGCCCGGGGCGAAGATCAGGTTGTAGCATTCGAACTCGTTGAGACGATCAGCTGCGTCCTTGTCCAGCAGGCCCTTTTCAACGGCCTTGGCACGCAGCACGTCGGCATCCATGCCTTTGCCGTCATCGGTGATCGACAGCAGGATATGGTCGCCTTCCTGCTCGGCGGACAGCACCACGCGCCCAGCACGGGCCTTGCCGCTCTTCTCGCGTTCTTCCGGCGTTTCCACACCATGGTCGACGGCGTTGCGCACCAAGTGCACCAACGGGTCAGCCAGAGCCTCGACCAGGTTCTTGTCGAGATCGGTTTCTTCGCCCACCAGCTCGAGGTTGATTTCCTTCTTCAGGTTACGCGCCAGATCACGTACCAGACGCGGGAAACGACCGAACACCTTCTTGATCGGTTGCATCCGGGTCTTCATCACCGAGGTCTGCAGATCGGCCGTGACCACGTCGAGGTTCGATACCGCCTTCGACATGGCCTCGTCGCCGCTGTTCAGGCCCAGGCGCACCAGACGGTTACGCACCAGCACCAGCTCGCCGACCATGTTCATGATCTCGTCGAGGCGCGCAGTGTCGACCCGTACAGTGGTTTCTGCTTCGCTCGCGGCCGATGCCTTTTCGGCAGCGGGCGCCGGCGCGGCAGCAGCACGAGCAGCAGCAGGCTCAGCCTTGGCTGCTGCGGGTTTGACAGGTGCAGCGGCCTTGGGCGCTGCTGCAGGTTTAGCCGCAGCGGCAGGCGCGGGCGCCGGCTCAGCGGGCGGCACGAACTTGCCCTTGCCGTGCAATTGATCGAGCAACGACTCGAACTCGTCGTCGGTGATCTCATCACCCGCCGGAGCGAGCGCTGCAGCAACGGCCGCAACCGGAGCTGCGGCTTCGGCCGTGGCCGAGAACTGGCCCTTACCATGCAGTTGATCGAGCAGCGCTTCGAATTCATCGTCAGTGATGTCATCGCCTGCCGGTGCGCCAGCAGGCACAGAAGCAACTACCGCAGCGGCGGGCGTTTCGACCGTACCGGCGAACTGGCCTTTGCCGTGCAACTGATCGAGCAGCGACTCGAACTCGTCATCGGTGATCTCGTCACTGGCACTGGTCTGCGCACTCGGGGCGGCAGCCGGCGCTTCACCCAACGCGTCGAGCAGTTGCTCGAACTCGCTGTCGGTGATGTCGCCTGCGGGAGCGGAAGGCGCAGCCGGCTGAGGCACCGGCGCGGGTTCCGCTTCGGCTTGCTGCACGGGCTCTGGAGCCGCTTCGGCGCCGCCCGGTTCAGCCAGGCGAGCCAGTGCCGCCAGAAGTTCAGGCGATGCGGGCGTCGGCTCGCGACGCTCACGCACTTCGCCAAACATGCCATTGACTGCATCAAGAGCCTCGAGCACCACATCCATCAGCTCCGAATCGACGCGACGCTCACCCTTGCGCAGGATGTCGAAGACGTTTTCGGCGATATGGCAGCACTCCACCAGCTCGTTGAGCTGGAGGAAACCCGCTCCGCCCTTGACGGTATGAAAACCGCGAAAGATGGCGTTGAGCAGGTTCATGTCGTCCGGTCGGCTTTCCAGCTCGACTAACTGTTCGGACAACTGTTCGAGAATCTCGCCGGCCTCTACCAGGAAATCCTGGAGGATCTCTTCATCGGCGCCGAAGCTCATATTTGTGTGCTCCTTAGAACCCTAGACTGGACAGCAGGTCGTCGACATCGTCTTGGCTGGAGGCGACGTCATCACGCTTATCGGCATGAATCTGCGGACCTTCACCCCGCGATGGCTCTTTTGATTTTTCCTGTTCGGTACGCAGCGCTTCGTGATCGTGCTGAATACCGGCAAAACGGTCGACCTGGCTGGCCATGAGCATCAGCTTGAGCAGGTTGCTTTCCACTTCGGTCACCAGTTGGGTGACACGTTTGATCACCTGGCCGGTAAGATCCTGATAGTCCTGCGCGAGCAGAATGTCGTTGAGGTGGCCGGAGAGCTTTACGCCATCTCGCTCACTGCGGGCGAGGAACAGCTCGACACGCTTGGCTAGCTCACGAAAACCGTCAGCACCGATTTCGCGGCGCATGAAACGGCCCCACTCGGCGCTGAGGCTCTGCGCTTCGTCACTGAGGTCGTTGACCAGCGGCGCACTCTGCTCGACCAGATCCATGGTCCGGTTGGCGGCCTTCTCGGTCATGGTCACGACGTAGTTCAGGCGCTCGGTCGCGTCGGCGATCTGCGACAGCTCCTGGGCATGTGGCATGCGCGGATCGAGTTGAAAATTGACAATGGCGTTGTGCAGTTCACGGGTCAGTTTGCCGACCTCATGATACAGCCCGCGATCACGGACCTTGTTCAGCTCGTTGATCAGTTGCACCGCAGCGCCGAAGTTACCCTGTTCAAGGCTATCGACCAGATCGCGGGCATTGTTTTTCAGGGTCGACTCGAGGTCACCCAGCGTGGAGTCATCGTGTTCCATAGCACCCTCGCGGCTGACATCAGCCGTTGACCCGCTCGAAGATCTTCTCGATCTTTTCCTTCAACACCTGAGCGGTGAAGGGTTTGACCACGTAGCCATTCACACCGGCCTGGGCCGCCTCGATGATCTGATCGCGCTTGGCTTCAGCGGTCACCATCAGCACCGGCAGGTGCTTGAGGCGCTCGTCGGCACGTACGGCACGCAGCAGGTCGATGCCGGTCATGCCGGGCATGTTCCAGTCGGTAACCAGAAAGTCGAAGCTGCCGCTTTGCAGCATCGGTAGCGCCGAGGTGCCGTCATCGGCTTCCGCGGTGTTGGTGAAACCCAAGTCCCGCAAGAGGTTCTTGATGATCCGTCGCATCGTCGAGAAATCGTCAACGATGAGGATTTTCATGTTCTTGTCCAAGTCGACCTCCGTACAGTCCCAAACGTATTGCGCTTGCAACTACGTCCTTTAATCATGAAACCGTTTGCGCCTGCGAGTACACCGCGTTCAGGCAGCGCGCCATTCACTCAGCCGCGAGCGCAAACGCGCTGCGCACTGGCTGTGCAACTGACTCACGCGTGACTCGCTAACCCCCAGCACTTCACCGATTTCCTTCAAGTTCAGTTCTTCATCGTAATACAGCGCCAGCACCAGACGTTCGCGCTCCGGCAAGCCAGCGATGGCATCGGCCAACGCCGCCTGGAAGCGTTCGTCTTCGAGGTCCCGCGAAGGTTCGAGGTGAGAGTGTCCGGCGTCTTCGTGCAACCCGCCATGCTCGCCGTCCTGCAGCAGGTCGTCGAAGCTGAACAGGCGGCTGCCCAAAGTGTCGCCAAGAATGCCGTAGTAATCCTCCAGACTCAATTGGAGTTCGGCCGCAACCTCATGATCTTTAGCGTCACGCCCGGTTCTTGCTTCAACGACACGAATGGCATCACTGACCATACGGCTGTTGCGGTGTACCGAACGCGGCGCCCAATCACCCTTGCGCACCTCGTCGAGCATGGAGCCGCGAATACGGATACCCGCGAAGGTCTCGAAACTGGCGCCTTTACCGGAGTCGTATTTGCGCGAGGCTTCGAGCAGACCGATCATGCCGGCCTGAATAAGATCGTCGACCTGCACGCTGGCCGGCAGACGGGCCAATAAGTGGTAGGCGATACGCTTGACCAGAGGCGCATAGCGCTCGATCAGCTGGTGCTGGGAGTCCTGCGCCTGAGCCTTGTTATACATACGAAGTCCAGAGGCTGCTGTCATACGGCCGAGTCTGCGGTCGGTTGTTGCACCAGACGCTCGACGAAAAACTCCAGATGACCACGGGGATTGGCCGGTAACGGCCAGGTATCTACCTTCTGAGCTATCGCCTTGAACGCCAGGGCGCACTTGGATCGAGGGAAGGCTTCATAGACGGCGCGCTGCTTCTGCACGGCCTTGCGCACGCACTCATCGTAAGGCACGGCACCGACATACTGCAGGGCGACATCGAGGAAACGATCCGTCACCTTGGTCAGCTTAGCAAAGAGATTGCGTCCTTCCTGCGGGCTGTGAGCCATATTGGCCAGTACACGGAAGCGGCTGATGCCGTGATCGCGATTGAGCAGTTTGATCAGCGCGTAGGCGTCGGTAATCGAGGTGGGCTCATCGCAGACCACCACAAGGATCTCCTGCGCAGCACGCACGAAGCTGACCACCGCATCGCCGATACCGGCGGCGGTGTCGATCACCAGCACGTCAAGATTTTCGCTGATGTCACTGAACGCCTGGATCAACCCCGCGTGCTGCATCGGCGTGAGGCTGACCATGCTCTGCGTACCGGAGGCTGCCGGCACGATGCGCACGCCACCCGGCCCCTGCAGCAGAACATCGCGCAGATCGCATTCGCCTGCGATGACATCGGCCAGGGTGCGCTTGGGCGTCAAGCCCAACAGAACATCGACGTTGGCCAAGCCAAGGTCAGCGTCCATCAACATCACCCGACGGCCGAGATCGGCCAGGGCCATGGACAGATTGACCGACACATTGGTCTTGCCGACGCCACCCTTGCCGCCAGTCACCGCAATCACCTGTACGGGATGCATACCCATGTTCTTTCTACACCTTGTCTAACTTCGACTTGGCCCTACAGGCCGTTGAAAAACACCTGTCGGGCCGTTCACTCCCGCACCATGTGCGAGAGGGTGCAACAATTTCGCTGCTTCAGCCGGCCCGCTTGGCCGGATTGTGATAAAGGCCGGCGAACAACTGCGCCATGGCGTCTTCACTCGGCTCCTCGGCAGCCTGCAGCCCCACGGCACGGCTGACCAACTGGTGACTACGCGGCACGTGCAGATCATCCGGAATCCGCGGCCCGTCCGTCACATAGGCTACCGGCAGTTGCTGGCCTATAGCCAGACCTAAAACCTCACCCAGACTCGCGGCTTCGTCCAACTTCGTCAGTATGCAGCCTGAAAGGCCACAACGCTTGTAACTATGGTAGGCGGCCTTGAGCACTTGGCTCTGACTTGTTGCGGCCAGTACCAGATAATTCTTCGCCTTGATGCGTGCCGAGGCCAGGCTTTCCAACTGCAGACGCAGCGCCGGATCGTTGCCTGGCAGGCCAGCGGTATCGACCAGCACCACGCGCTTCTTGGCCAGCGGCGCCAAAGCCTGCAGCAGAGACTGACCAGGGTCGATCTGAGTCACCGACACACCAAGGATGCGCCCCAGGGTCTTGAGCTGCTCCTGCGCGCCAATACGGAAGCTGTCCATGCTCACCAGAGCGACCTGTTGTGCGCCGTACTTAAGCACATAACGCGCAGCCAGCTTCGCCAGGGTAGTGGTCTTGCCCATGCCGGCCGGACCGACCAGGGCGATCACACCACCCTCTTCCAACGGCTCGACCTTGGGTGTAGTGATAGCGTGAGCCAGATGCGCCAGCAGCATGCGCCAGGCCTGACGCGGCTCGGCAACGCCGGCCACTTTGCTCAGCAGCGCCTGCGACAGTTCGGCAGACAGCCCCATGCGCTGCAGGCGACGCCATAGATTGGCCTGCTGCGGGCGGCGATTCTGCAGCTGCCCCCAGGCGATGGAACCCAGCTGTACTTCGATCAACTCACGCAAGCCGTGCAGCTCGAAGCGCATGGCTTCCAGTGCACGCGGGTCGACCGCAGGCGCAGCCGATACAGGGGCCTCGACCGGGCGCTGCGGCTTGACCAGGGTCGCCGGCAGCTCGGGCGCCAGCAACGACTCATTGGCGAATAGTTGGCGGTCCTTGCCGGCATCCTGCTCGGCACGCGTGGTCAGCTCAGCCTGAGCGCTGGCGATGCGCGCCTGGGTCTTGCGCAGCTCGGCTTCCAGCGCCGGGTTCGGGCGCACCGGCATCGGCGCCTGATAATCCAGCGCTGCAGTCAGCTCGACACCACCGGCGACACGGCGATTGCCGATGATCGAGGCGTCGGCGCCCAATTCGTCACGCACCAGTTTCATGGCGGTTCGCATATCGGCGGCAAAGAAGCGTTTAACCTGCATGACCCTTTACCTCAGTTCTGGCCAACCGTAGCGACTATGGTGACCTGCTTGTTGTCCGGAATTTCCTGGTAGGCCAGCACATGCATGCTGGGTACCGCCAGCCGCGCGAAGCGCGACAACATTGCCCGGACCGGTCCGGCCACCAGCAGAATCACCGGCTTGCCGAGCATTTCCTGGCGCTGCGCCGCTTCCACCAGGGAACGCTGCAGCTTCTCGGCCATGCCCGGTTCGAGGAGGATGCCATCCTCACCGCCCTGACCGGCCTTCTGCAGACTGTTGAGCAAGATCTGTTCCAACCTTGGCTCAAGGGTTATCACAGGCAGCTCCGGCTCTAGTCCCACGATGCCTTGGACGATGGCACGGGCCAGCGAGACGCGTACCGCAGCGACCATCGCGGCGGGATCTTGACTCTTCGGCGCGACGTTGGCGATGGCCTCGGCGATGGTACGGATGTCGCGCACCGGCACCTGCTCCTGCAGCAGCGCCTGCAGCACCTTGAGCAGGGTCGACAGCGACACCAACCCCGGCACCAGCTCCTCGGCCAGCTTCGGCGAGCTCTTGGCCAGCAACTGCATCAACTGTTGCACTTCCTCGTGCCCCAGTAGCTCGTGAGCATGCTTGTGCAGGACCTGGTTGAGGTGAGTGGCCACCACGGTACTGGCGTCGACCACGGTATAGCCCAGCGATTGCGCCTGATCGCGCTGAGTAGGGTCGATCCACACGGCCTCCAGACCGAACGCCGGATCCTTGGCGGCGATGCCATTGAGCGGACCGAACACCTGGCCAGGGTTGATCGCCAATTCACGATCCGGATAAACCTCGGCCTCAGCCACGCTGACCCCCATCAGCGTCAAACGGTAGGCATTGGGCACCAGGTCGAGGTTATCGCGGATATGCACCGAAGGCATGAGAAAGCCCATTTCCTGCGACAGCTTCTTGCGCACCCCCTTGATCCGCGCCAGCAGTTGACCACCCTGGTTGCGATCGACCAGCGGAATCAGGCGATAACCCACCTCCAGACCGACCATGTCCACCGGGGTGACATCATCCCAACCCAGCTCCTTGACCTCCTGCGCCTTCTGCGCAGGGATCAGTTCCTGTTGGCGCTGGACCTCCTTGACCGCTTCTTCCTTGGTCTTGCGCTGGCGATTGGCGATCCAGTAGGCGCCGGCAGCAGCGATCAGGCCGAGGCTGATAAAGGAGAAGTGCGGCATGCCCGGCACCAGGCCCATGGCAATCATGATTGCCGCCGCCACGGCCAGCGCGCGCGGCGAAGCGAACATCTGCCGATTGACCTGCGCGCCCATATCTTCAGAGGAAGAAACGCGAGTCACCATGACCGCTGCGGCAGTGGACAGCAGCAGGGAGGGAATCTGCGCAACCAGGCCATCACCGATGGTCAGCAGGGTGTAGACCTTGCCCGCCTCGGCGAACGGCAGGCTGTGCTGCAGCACACCGATGGCGATACCGCCAATGAGGTTGATGAACAGGATCAGCAGGCCGGCGATGGCATCGCCACGGACGAACTTGCTGGCACCGTCCATCGAGCCGTAGAAGTCTGCCTCCTGAGACACTTCACTGCGGCGCTTCTTGGCTTCGCCCTGATCGATCAGGCCAGCGTTGAGGTCGGCGTCGATGGCCATCTGCTTGCCGGGCATGGCATCGAGGGTGAAGCGAGCACTGACTTCGGAGATACGCCCGGCACCCTTGGTGACCACCACGAAGTTGATGATCATGAGGATGGCGAACACCACGATACCCACCACGTAGTTGCCGCCGATCACCACTTCACCGAAGGCCTGGATCACCTGGCCAGCCGCTCCATGCCCCTCGTGACCGTTGAGCAGCACCACGCGCGTCGAAGCCACGTTCAGCGCCAGACGCAACAGCGTGGCTGCCAGCAGGATGGTGGGGAATACAGCGAAGTCCAGCGGCCGCAGCGCATAGATACTGACCAGCAGCACCACGATCGACAGCGCGATGCTGAAGGTGAACAGCACGTCGAGCAGGAAGGCCGGGATCGGCAACATGACCATGCCGAGCATGACCAGCAGCAGCAGGGGAATACCCAGATTGCCGTGACGCAGGCCCGCCAGATTGCTGCGGACATCACCGATTAACTGTGCGCGATCTACTGCCACGTCCCTACCCCAAGCCATTCAATCTTTTGACGCGAAAGTGCGTCCTGAAAGGGTAATGGCAAGAAGCGTTCCAGAAATGACAGGGCAGCGTACAAGACGCTCTTTAAGTGTCGCGCCGTAAATCCGGCGGAATCGGCAGGTCCGGCAACGGACCAGGTCGCTTGCCCTTGCCCGCCCGGTACTGCCGCAACTGATAGACGTAAGCGAGCACCTGAGCCACTGCCAGATACAGGCCAGCAGGAATTTCCTGGTCCAACTCGGTCGAGTGATAAACGGCACGAGCCAGAGCCGGCGACTCCAGCACCATCACCTGGTGCTCCTGGGCAATCTCGCGGATCTTCAATGCCAGGAAGTCGCCCCCCTTGGCCAACAACAGCGGCGCGCTGCCCTTCTCGGGGTCATATTTGAGCGCCACCGCAAAGTGCGTCGGGTTGGTGATCACCACGTCGGCCTGGGGAATGGACTGCATCATGCGCCGCTCGGCCATCTCGCGTTGCAGCTGACGAATACGACCCTTGACCTCAGGCTTGCCCTCGGTGTCCTTGTACTCGTCGCGCACTTCCTGCTTGGTCATCATCAGCTTCTGCTTGTGACTCCAAAGCTGGAACGGCACATCCACTGCGGCGATCAGGATCAGCCCGCAGGACAACCAGAACGCGCTCCAACCGACCACATTGAGGCTGTGCAGGATAGCGGGCTCGACCGGTTCATTGGCAATGGCCAGCAGATCGTCCTGATCTGCCGAAAGCACCACCAGCGCCACCGCAAGGATGACCAGAAACTTGGCCAGCGCCTTGAATAACTCGGCCAGCGCCTGAACCGAAAACATGCGCTTGAGGCCTGCCAGCGGGTTCATCCGGCTGGCCTTGGGTTGCAACGCTTCGGCTGAAAACAACCACCCACCCAGGGCAATCGGGCCGGCGATGGAGGCGATCAGCAAGGCAAGCAAAAACGGCTGCGTCGCCAGCAGCGCCTGCTTGCCCGACGCCAGCAGGTACTGGGCCATGCTGCCTTCGTTCATCAACACGTCACGCGGTAGGCTGAAGTTGCCGCGCATGATGTCCATCAGCACATTGCCCATGTAGGCGCCGAAGATGATCAGCGCCACGGTGCCGGTGAGGGTCACCGCCAGTGTATTGAGCTCCTTGGAGCGAGCGATCTGGCCTTTCTTGCGCGACTCTTCAAGTCGCTTGCCTGTAGGTTCCTCGCTCTTGTCGGCGCCACTCTCGCTCTCAGCCATGCTTGCCCCTCATCGCGTCAGAGCGAATTCGCCCAGCTGCTGCAGGGCGTCGCTGGCCAGCGCCTGGAACAGGCTGCCGAAATCGGAGAGGCTCACCCAGAAGATCACCAGACCCATGGCCAGGGTCAGCGGGAAGCCGATTGAGAAGATGTTCAGTTGCGGTGCCGCGCGCGTCATCACGCCGAACGCCAGGTTGATCACCAACAACGCGGTGACGGCCGGCAACGTCAACAACAGGCCGGCACCGATCACCCAGCCCAGCTTGCCAGCCAGCGCCCAGTAGTGATTGACCATCAGGCCCTGGCCATATGGCAGCGTGACGAAACTCTCTGCCAGAATTTCCAGCGCCACCAGATGGCCGTTGATGGCAAGAAACAGCAACGTCACCAACATCAGCATGAACTGCCCGAGCACGGGCACCGATACACCATTGGTGGGATCCACCATGGACGCGAAGCCCAGGCCCATCTGCATGGCAATGATCTGCCCGGCCACCGCGAACAGATGAAAGAACAACTGCAGGATGAAACCGAGCATGGCACCGATCAGCACCTGCTCGAGAATCAACAGCAAGCTGCGCAGGCTGAGCGCATCGATCTGTGGCATCGGCGGCAAGGACGGTACCAGCACCACGCTGATCGCCAACGCCAGATAGAGACGCACACGAGTCGGCACCAGCTGGGTACCGATGATGGGCATCACCATCAGCATCGCGGCGATACGAAACAACGGCAACATGAACTGGCCGACCCAGGCGCTGATCTGCTCGTTGCTCAATTCCAGCATCGCGCCCAGCCCCTCAGCCTATGAGGTACGGAATGTTCTGGATCAACGTCTGGGTGTACTCCATCAGCTGACTCACCAGCCAGGGTCCGGCCCAGATCAGGGTGATCAGCATCACCATCAGACGCGGCAGAAAACTCAGTGTCTGCTCGTTGATCTGCGTGGCAGCCTGGAACATCGCCACGATGAGCCCCACCACCAGACTGGGCACCACCGCCAGACCAACGATCAGGACGATCAGCCATAGCGCTTCGCGAAACAGGTCAACCGCAACCTCGGGAGTCATCAAAGGCCTCGCTATAACGTGCCGAAACTGGCGGCCAGGGTGCCCATGATCAGCGCCCAGCCGTCGACCAGGACGAACAGCATGATCTTGAACGGCAATGAGATGATCAGCGGCGAAAGCATCATCATACCCATCGCCATGAGGATACTGGCGACCACCATGTCGATGATCAGAAACGGAATGAAGATCATGAAGCCGATCTGGAACGCGGTCTTCAGCTCGGAGGTGACGAACGCCGGCACCAGAATGGTCAACGGCACGTCCTCGACGCCGGCCAGGTCGGTGCGTTTGGACAGTCGCACGAACAGCTCCAGGTCGCTTTCGCGAGTCTGCGCCAGCATGAAATCGCGGATCGGCCCCTCTGCCCGAGTCAGCGCCTCCTGAGCGACGATCTCCTCGTTCAGATAAGGCTGCAACGCATCGGTGTTAATCCGGTCGAAAATCGGCGCCATGATGAACATCGTCAGGAACAGCGCCAGGCCGACCAGTATCTGGTTCGAGGGTGTCTGCTGCAGGCCCAGCGCCTGGCGAAGAATGGAAAAGACGATGATGATGCGGGTGAAACTGGTCATCAGCATGACGAACGCCGGGATGAAACTCAGCGCCGTCATGATCAGCAGAATCTGCAGGCTGACCGAGTACTCCTGCTGGCCCTCCGCGTCCGTCGACAGGGTAATGGCCGGGATCGATAGCGGACTGCTGCCCTGCTGAATCAGCGTGCTGGCGCCAGGCGGGTCTTCGGCGAACGCCAGTGATGCGGCGAGACTCAGCACCAGCACCAGCAACAAACGCAGCATCAGGATTTGTCCTTCTGATCCTTGCCCAGCAGCTCCATCAGGCGCTGAGCGAATTCCGGTGTGGCCTGCTCGGCGTCGGCCAGGTGCACGGGTTCCTTGAGCACGTGCAGCGGAGTGATCCGCCCGGCAGACAGGCCCAGCAATATCTGTTCATTGCCCACCTGCACCAGCACCAGGCGATCACGCGGGCCCAGCGCCTGAGTCGCCAGCAGCTTGATCACCTGACCACCGCGCGGAGCCAGTTGCTGCACACGACGCAGCAGCCAGGCGAGCAGGAAGATCAGACCGATCACCAGCAGCAGGCCGAGCAGCAACTGACCGAGCTGGCCGGCTATGTCGCTGCCAGCCATGGGCGTCGCCGCCTTGCCGGTAGGTTCGGCAGCCATGGCCATCAGGGGCATGCTCAGAAACAGAGCGAGAAGACGAGCCATGGTCAGCGCAGCTTCTTGATACGTTCGCTGGGACTGATCACGTCGGTCAGGCGAATGCCAAACTTCTCGTTGACCACCACCACTTCGCCATGGGCGATCAACGTGCCGTTGACCAGCACGTCGAGCGGCTCACCGGCCAGACGATCCAGCTCGATCACCGAGCCCTGATTGAGCTGCAACAGGTTACGGATCGTGATATCGGTGTTGCCCACCTCCATGGAGATGGACACTGGAATATCCAGGATCACGTCCAGATTGGGCCCATCCAGATTGACCGGCAGGTTGCTGGTAGGCGGCGCGCTGCCGAACTCTTCCATCGGCGCACGCGGCGCTGCAGGTTGCGCCGCCTGAGCGGCACCCTGCCCGGCCAGCATGGCATCGATATCGTCCTGATCGGCATCACCTGCCTCGGCCAGCGCTGCGGCCCATTCATCGGCCAGTGCCTGCTCCTCGGGGGAGGTGTTCTCTTCGTCTGCCATCGTGGTTCCTCGCCTGGCTTCTGCTATTCGTTCGCTTCGGGCCTGGTGGCCCTACGGAGGTGCCAGCGCCTCAGCGTTGGCGTTCGATTGGTTCCAGTACCTGCAGGGCCAGATTGCCCTTGTGCGCACCGAGCTTGACCTTGAAGGTCGGCACGCCATTGGCGCGCATGACCACGTTGTCCGGCAATTCCACGGGGATCACATCACCCGGCTGCATATGCAGGATGTCGCGCAGTTTCAGTTGGCGACGGGCCACGGTGGCGGCCAGCGGCACACTGACATCGAGGATGTCCTCGCGCAGGGCCTTGATCCAGCGTTCGTCCTGATCGTCGACATCGGACTGAAAGCCGGCATCGAGCATCTCGCGGATCGGCTCGATCATCGAGTACGGCATGGTGATATGCAGGTCGCCACCGCCGCCGTCCAGTTCGATATGGAAGGTGGACACGACCACCACCTCGCTCGGACTGACGATATTGGCCAGCGCCGGGTTGACCTCGGAATTGACGTACTCGAAGTTGATGTCCATGACCGCGTGCCAGGCTTCGCGCAGGTCGACGAAGGCCTGGTCGAGCACCATGCGCACGACGCGCAGCTCGGTGGGGGTGAATTCACGGCCCTCGATCTTGGCATGGCGCCCATCGCCGCCGAAGAAGTTGTCCACCAGCTTGAACACCAGCTTGGCGTCAAGGATGAACAGACCGGTGCCGCGCAGCGGCTTCATCTTCACCAGATTGAGACTGGTCGGCACGTACAGCGAATGCACGTATTCGCCGAACTTCATCACCTGCACGCCACCGACGGCAACGTCAGCCGAGCGGCGCAACAGGTTGAACATGCTGATGCGGGTATAGCGGGCGAAGCGCTCGTTGATCATCTCCAGCGTCGGCATACGCCCACGGACGATACGATCCTGACTGGTCAGGTCATATTGTTTGACGCTCCCAGGCTCCGCGGCGTCCTCGGTCTCGACCAGGCCGTCATCGACGCCATGCAACAGCGCATCGATCTCGTCCTGGGAAAGCAGGTCTTGCACGGCCATCTTCGGCTCCCGCTACTGCAACACGAAATTGGTGAACAGCACCTGCTCGACCACAGTGCTGCCGGTTTCCTTCTGCGCCAGTTCCTGCACGCTGGCCAGCGCCTGCTGCAGAAGCATCTCCTTACCCAGCGGCGTTTGCAGCGCGACAAAATCCTGACCGGAGAGCAGCATCACCAGACGGTTACGCAATACCGGCATATGCACCTTGAGCTTTTCCATGCCGGCAGTATCGCGACTCATCAAGGCCATGCTGACCTGCAGGTAGCGGGTGCGATTCTGGTGATTGAAATTGACCACGAAGGCCGGCATCAGATCCTGGTAGATGGCTGGCTGACGCACTGGAGCCGCCGGTGCCGCGGCCTCTGCCGGCTCAGCCGCCTCGCTCTTGTCGCCCTTGCTGAGAATGAACCAGGTACCGCCCACGGAAAGGCCAACGGCCAGAAGCAGGCCCACCACGATCAGGATGATGAGTTTGAGCTTGCTCTTGCCGGCGGGTTGTCCGTCGGCAGCCGGTGCCGCTTCTTTCTTAGCCATGCCAATAATCCGTCAGTACCTACGTTCTTTCCGCATTCAAAGGGTTAAGAGCAAGTGTTATGCCAGCATATGAGCAGGCTTGTCTAACTCTGGGCTGCGGATTTAACAGGTCCAGCTCCCTGCTGTCACCCAAAATGCATTCGCCCGAGCACCTTTCGGCAACCCGGGCGAATGCAAGTCTAGCGGAGGAACACCGGTCTTCGGGCATTGCCCAGTGTCGATACAGTACCTGGCCGCTACTTATGCGTAGTAGTCGACCAGCCCACGGCCAGTGGTCACGTGCTCACTGCGCACTTCCTGATGGACACCAGGCTGCAACTCGTCACCGGCAAGCAGACCATCACGCGAGCCGGAACCACCACGACCACCCTCGCCCTGCCCTTGCCAACCACGGTTAAGCGACTGATCGGAAACATTGGCATCGGCCAGGTTCATGCCTTGCTGCGCGAACAGCTCACGCAGACGATGCATCTGCCCTTCCAGCGCTTCACGCACCCCGGCATTGGGGCTGGCAAACGTCACCTGGGCCTGGTCCTGAGACAGGTTCACGCGCACTTCGAGACGCCCAAGATCTGCCGGGTCCAGTTGAATTTCGGCCGATTTGAGGTTCTGGCTGGAAAGCCACATGACGCGATCCACCACCGCCTCACTCCAGCCGCCCTGCTGCATGGCGACCGGCTGACCAGGCACCAATGGCAGACGCTGCGTAGCACCCGCCTGATGATTGAATGCCTGCGTCAGCGCATTGAGCTTGCTGACGAACTGATCGGGTCGAGTGGGCTGAGCACTATCCTTGAGACTCTCCAGCGCCTCCTTGGCCAGGCTTTCCAGCGGCAAATCCAGGGTCGCTTCTTCAGTGTTCTCCACTGACGCCTCGCCTTTGCCCATGGCCGCCATGGCTGCGGCGAAGTCCGTGCTGGTCGCCACACGCGCGCTCTTGATCGCGGCGTCCTGCGGCAACTGGGCCTTGCTCGCCTCTTGCGCCGGTTGCTTGAGCAGCGCCAGCGGGTCGAGCGCTTCTTCCTCCAGCGCCGGCTCGGCAGTCTCGGCGCCATCGCTGCCTGCGCCGGTAATCACCAGCGCCGGCAGCTCCGACGACGCCTCGGTTAGCGGCGCGTCGTCTACCTGAGCCTGGATACCGCCCAGCGCCATTGCCAGCAACGGATCGAGTTCTTCTTCAGCACCCTCCTGCGTCGGCAAGGAATTGCCGGGGGCGGCAACCGCAGGCTGCTCGGCGGCAGTTGAAGCGGCATCGGGCTCCCCTGCTGATGGCGCAGACTTCTGTTCCTGGCTGGTTTTGTCGGTATTGCCAGTGCGCTCGCCAGGCTTGGCCTGACGCTCCTTGGCATACACCTCGGCAAAGCTGGAAGCACCGTTCTTGCTGGGCTCCGGCGCTCTGGCCGGCTGCTTCGCTTTGCTCTTCACCTCAGGCGTAGCCTGCAGGCGTAGGTCGGGCAACACGGACATGGACGCTCTCCGTCTGATGGGTCGTGACAGGATCAGAGCAAAGGGCGGGCCAACTCGGGGAAAGCCGTCAGAGTATGTTCAATGTCTGCTGCGTTAAAAGCAGGCTCTCAGACGCGATAGCGCTGGCGCTCGGATTTGAACAGGATGCGGACGATGGCGAACTCGCGCTCGATCTGCTCGATCAGGGCCGGAGCCGGCTCCAGGGCCTCGCGCCGCCCCGCGTCCTCGAGCTCCTTGCACAAGCTGGCCAGAAGCACCGCCCCCATGTTGCTGCAGCTGCCCTTGAAGCTGTGCGCAGCCAGGCGCAGGCCCTGCGCATCACCCTCAGCCGTAGCTTCATGCAACAGACGCAGACGCTCCTCGGAATCGGCCACGAAGGTATCGAGCAGAATCGGGTATTCGTCCTCCATGACGTCCTGCAGGGCCGCCAGGACGGCATCGTCGAGATGGATATCGGACACCGTGTCACCCCCTGAACAACAGCCTCGCATTATGCCTCAGAGGACCAGCAAAACTCCACGCTGACTCCCTGGCCAACCGGGGCGATCTGGAAACCATCACTGAGCTGACGTACCAGGGCAAGACCGCGACCACACAGGGCTTCGTCACCGAGTGCCATGACAGTGACCGGATCGAATCCGGGGCCACTGTCCTCGACCCGAACGATCAGACGCCCTCCCCCTGCTTCCGGCAGCATCTGCACATGAAATCGGACATAGCCATCCTGCAGGGAGGCCAGACGCAGCCGTCGCTCCCGGTAGTACTCGGCAAAACCACTGGCATCCTGCTTGAGTGAGGAATCCAGGCCCATAACCCCATGTTCCAGGGCATTGGAATAGAGCTCGGCAAGCACGGTATACAGCTCTCCACCACGCGGCCGCAACGCCCGCACGTCCAGCAGCAGCTGCAGCAAAAATGGCAGAGGGTTGAAATGACGCAGGCTCAGTGCACGAAACTCGAAACTGGCTGACCAGTCCATCACGCTGCTCTGACCACTGTCGGCAAATGCCAGTGGGCGAGGACGCTCATCGTCTTCGGCCAAGCCGACCTGAACCATGCTGACGTCATCCTGTTGCTCGCCACGGAACGCCGTCAGTGCCTGCTGGATTTCTTCGAACAATGCCTGCGGCTGACGATTGGACTCCAGAAGCTCGAGCAGACGGGCCTCGCCGAATAGCTGCCCTTGCTGGTCACTGGCCTCGAGCACGCCATCGCTGAGCAGAAAAATACGATCTCCCGGCGCCAGCGGATAGACCTCGCAGCGATCACTGAACGCCGCTGGCTCGAGGATTCCCAGGGGCAGATGGCGTGACACCAATGACTGACGCGGGCGACCATCGCCATGTAGCAGGTAGCCATCCGGCAACCCGCCACTCCACACCTCGAGCAAGCCTCGCTTGCTGCTGATGTTGAGCACGGTGGCGCAACAGAAAACGCCTACAGGAAGGATGCGCTTGAGCTTGGCGTTGATCTCGCGAAGGACCTCGGCAAGGGCATGGCCTTTGGCAGTCATGCCGTAGAACACCTCGGCCAGCGGCATCGCGCCAATAGCCGCCGGCAAACCATGGCCGGTGAAATCGCCCAGCATCACGTGCATGCCGCCAGACGGCTTGTACGCCGCCAGCAGCAAATCACCGTTGAACAGCGCGTAGGGTGACTGCATGTAACGGATATTAGGCGCATCCAGACAGCCGGAATGCGCCACCTTGTCGAATACCGCCTTGGCCACGCGTTGCTCGCGCAACAGGTGCTCATTGTGCCGAGCGATCAGGTCGCGTTGTTTCAATACCGTGTCATGCAATCGGCGCAGACGATCCATCGCACCTATCTTGGCCTCGAGGATCACCCTGTTGTAGGGCTTGGCGAGAAAGTCGTCGCCACCGGCCTCCAGACAACGCACCAGCGCTTCGCCCTCGGTCAGCGAAGTGAGGAAGATGATCGGCACCAGCGCCTCGCCGGCCTGATCCTTGATCCGTCGCGCCGCCTCGAAACCATCCATCACCGGCATCAGCGCATCCATCAGAACCAGATGTGGGCGCTCCTGCTCGAACAGGGCCACCGCCTCCAGGCCATTGCTGGCGGTCAGGACACGGTGGCCCTGACGACTGACGATGGTGGACAGCAGCATACGGTCGGCCGCGTTGTCCTCCGCGATCAGGATGGCAAGACGCTCAGGCATGCTCAGCTGATCTTGAACAGCTGCTCGAAGTTGGAGATGGCGAGGATCTTGCGCACGTCACTGCTGCAGTTGAGCAGGCTGATCTGCGCCGAATCGCCGCCAGCATGGTCACGCAACAGCAGCAGCATGCCCAATGCCGAACTGTCCAGATAGCTGGTGTCGCGCAGGTCGACCTGATAGCGCCTGGGCGTCTGATCGACGCGCTCATAGGCGTCACGAAATTCCTGGTGGGAGGCGAAGTCGAAGCGTCCTCGAATCACAATGGTCAGCTCTTGCCCGTCTGCCGAGGGCTGCGAGGTAATGGCCATGTCTACTCCTTTGTCGAGACTTTGCCAGATAGGGCAGTTCACGTTTGAAGGTGTAGCATCTGGTCGGCAACGAAACAACCTCTATTCAGGGTTCGCCACGGTCGATCAGGCGTTGCGCCAGTTCGTCGAGCAGTTTCTGTTCGCGCTTGTCTTCGGCCAATCGGGCTTCATCGATGTAGCGCTGTACCAGTTTGCGCAGTCCCTCGAGACGCGCATAGCGCTGCTGCCAAACGGCACGCACCTTTTCAAGATTGGCGCGATGCCACTCCAGACTTTGCTGCTGCTGGCCGACTGCCGTCTCCAACTGCGACAGAAAGCGCTGATAGTTCATCAGCCACTGGCCGGAAACGCCCTTGCTACCCTCGCTGATCCACTGCTGCTGGTAGTCACCACGGAAACGCTCCAGCTCACCCAGCTTGGCTTCGGCCTGGCCGACCAGCCCCTGGCAATGCCCGAGTTGGCGCGCGGCCTCGCGCTCGGCCTTTTCTGCCATCTCGACGACCGGCTGCAGGCGCTTGGCGCGACTGAGACTCATCGATGCACGACCTCAGCGATGACGAAAAACACCTTGATCAACGCCATCATTGCCCCAGCAAGGCCGCCAACTGCTCACGACTCTGTGGCATGCCCACACTTTCGTCCAGACCCTGACGCAGATATTGAGCCATGACCGGCTGGCGGGCGATGGCCAGGTCAGTGTCCGCATCGCCACCGGGAACATAGGCCCCCACACTGATCAGATCGCGGCTCTGTTGATAGCGTGACCACAACTGTTTGAATCGCTGCGCCTGCTTGAGCTGCTCGGGCGGCACCACTTGCGGCATGACCCGGCTGATCGAGGATTCGATATCGATCGCTGGATAGTGCCCTTCCTCGGCCAGACGGCGTGACAGGACAAAGTGCCCGTCGAGCACACCACGTGCCGCATCGGCGATAGGGTCTTGCTGGTCATCGCCTTCACTCAGCACGGTGTAGAACGCGGTGATCGAACCGCCGCCGGCTTCGGCATTGCCGGCGCGTTCGACCAACTTGGGCAACTTGGCGAACACCGATGGCGGGTAGCCCTTGGTCGCTGGCGGCTCACCGATAGCCAGAGCGATTTCACGCTGGGCCTGGGCATAGCGCGTCAGTGAATCCATCAGCAACAGAACGTTCTTGCCCTTGTCACGAAAGTACTCGGCGATGCGCGTGCAGTACTGCGCCGCACGTAAACGCATCAGCGGCGCTTCATCGGCCGGAGAAGCCACAACCACGGAGCGCTTGAGACCTTCTTCGCCAAGAATCTCGTCGATGAACTCCTTGACCTCACGCCCGCGCTCACCGATCAACCCAACCACGATGATCTCGGCCTCGGTAAAACGCGTCATCATGCCCAGCAGCACCGACTTGCCCACGCCGGTACCGGCGAACAAGCCCAGACGCTGACCGCGTCCGACAGTGAGCAAGCCGTTGATCGAACGAATGCCGACATCCAAAGGTTGGCTGATGGGGTCGCGATTGAGCGGGTTGATGGCAGGGCCATCCATCGGCACCCAGTCCTCGGCCTTCATCCCGCCTTTGCCATCCAGGGCGCGGCCAGTGCCATCGAGCACTCGGCCAAGCATGGACATGCCCATGGGCAAGCGCCCGGCATCGGGCAATGGCACAACGCGCGCACCCGGCGCAATACCCGCCAGACTGCCCGCCGGCATCAGATAGATCTTGCCCCCGGAGAACCCCATCACTTCGGCCTCGACCTGAACCGGATGGTAGCTGTCTTCGTTGATGACCAGGCAGCGGCTGCCTATGGCTGCGCGCAGCCCTTCGGCCTCCAGGGTGAGACCGACCATGCGCAGTAGGCGGCCTTCGAGTATGGGTTGGCTAGGCAGGCTGATCGCATCACTGTAGCCCTCCAGACGCCGGGCGAAACTCACGCGGTCAACGCGCATCGTCGCGATCCAGGTCCAGGTCCAGATTGATGTCCGCTTCCGGCGGCTGGGTGCTCTGCGCGCGCTGCTGCTCGAACAGTTGCTTGAGTGCCTGCGCCATGCGCGTCTCGACGCTGGCGTCGATTTGGCTATGCTCCGACTCGATACGGCAACCGCCCGGCAGCAGACTGTCATCCTCGAGGATGCGCCAGCTTTCCTCATGACGCTCGCGCAGCGCCTTGATCACTTCGAAGTCCTGGGGGTTGACCTGAATGCGTACGTTGCCCGCCCCCATCGGCAGCAGCTTGAGCGCTTCACGCAGCACCTGGCGAATCTGACTGGAGTCGGTGCTCAGTTCACGCTGAATCACCTCGCGCACCATATGGCTGACCAGACGCACCATGGCCACTTCCATCTGCTGGTCCTGCTCGGCAATCGGATCGAGCAACTGCATCATGAGCGTTTCCAGGCTGCCGACCTTCAGCGCCAAGGCCGCGTCAGCCTCCTGCTTGGCCTTGATCTGGCCGGCATGGAAGCCGTCCTTCTCGCCCGTGGCGAAGCCTTCGTTGTAGGCATCCTGGCGGATGGCTTCGAGCTCATCGAGCGTCAGCGGTTTGACATCTTCGAGTGCGACCTCTTCGATCTGCGCTGCGTCCTGCTCCTCGACCTCGGCCGGAGGCTGCGCCTGTTCATCAGCAACAGCTTCGGCTGCTGCCGGTTCTTCACCCGGCGCATCGAAGCTGGGCAACGCCCAGCGGTCGAACGCGCCGAGATCCTTGGCGCGAATCAGCTCGCTCTCGGGCTCCTTGGCAGCCATGGCTTAAACCATCTCCTCGCCACCCTTGCCGCCGAGCACGATCTCTCCGGCTTCGGCCATGCGCCGGGCGATGGTGAGAATTTCTTTCTGCGCCCCTTCGACGTCGCTGACGCGCACCGGCCCCTTGGCCTCCAGGTCGTCGCGCAGCAACTCGGCTGCGCGTTTGGACATGTTCTTGAAAACCTTGTCCTTGATTGCCTCGTCGGCGCCCTTGAGTGCCAGTACCAGCACCTCGGACGAGACTTCGCGCATCAGTGCCTGGATGCCACGGTCGTCGACATCGGCCAGGTTGTCGAAGACGAACATGAGGTCTTCGATCTGCGTCGACAGGTCTTCGTCCACCTCGCGGATGGAGTCCATCAGCTGACCTTCCACCGAGCTGTCGAGGAAGTTCATGATGTCCGCCGCACGCTTGACGCCGCCCATGGTGGCGCGTGTGGTGTTTGCGCTGCCAGAGAACTGCTTCTCGAGGATCTGGTTGAGCTCCTTGAGCGCGGACGGCTGCACGGTATTGAGCGAGGACACGCGCAGGATGATGTCCAGGCGCACCTTGTGGTCGAAATGGCTGAGCACTTCGCCAGCCTGATCCGGATCGAGATAGGCGACGACGATGGCCTGGATCTGCGGGTGCTCGTAGCGGATCACGTCAGCGACGGCGCGCGGCTCCATCCACTTCAGGCTGTCCAGGCCACTGGTACTGCCGCCGAGCAGGATGCGGTCAATCAGATTACCGGCCTTGTCCTCACCCAACGCAGAAGTGAGCATCTTGCGGATATAGGCATCGGAACCCACACCGAGGCTGGTCTGGTCGCCAACGATATCGACGAACTCGGCCATTACCTGCTCGACCTGCTCGCGATGGATATTGCGCATGCCGGCCATGGCCACACCGACGCGCTGCACTTCCTTCGGCCCGAGGTGACGCAACACCTGTGCGGCATCGGTCTCACCCAGCGAAAGCAGCAGAATCGCAGCCTTGTCGACCTTGTTCAGCTTGGTAGCGGTACGATTCTCACTCATCGGCGTTGATCCACTCTTTCACGACCTGGGCGACGCGGCCAGGATCTTCCGCTACCAGACTCTTGATAGCGTTCAGTTGTGCATCATACCCCTCGCTGGGGCTCGGCAACATGATGCTCTGCGGCCCACCGAGGCTGACGCGGTCGTCGGACAGCTCGCCGTCCAGACCTCCCATTGCGCCAAGTTCCACATCGCCGGAACCTGCCAGCTCCTTGCCCCTGCCGCCGCCGGTGATGTTGTTGAGCACCGGGCGCAGCACACCGAATACCAACACCAGGATGAACAGCACGCCGAGCACCTGCTTGACGATGTCCCAGAACCAGGGCTGGGTGTAGAACGGAATATCGGGGATTTCCTCGCCCAGCGAGGCCGTGAAGGCAGTGTTGATCACACTGACGCTGTCGCCGCGGCTGGCATCGAAGCCCACCGAATCCTGGACCAGACGGGTAAAGCGCGCGAGGTCATCGGTCGTCCACGGCACTCGGCTGCTCTCGCCAGTGGCCGGATCGACACGTACCTGGTCATCCACCACCACCGCCACCGAGAGCCGACGCAGACGCCCCTGCTGCTGACGGGTGTAGCTGATCGACCGGTCCAATTCGAAGTTGCGGGTGGACTGCTCGCGCTTGTCTGCCGGGTAAGGTGCCAGCATCGGCTGGCCGGTTACCGGGTCCATGATCTGCTGGCCATTGGCGTCGACCAGCGGCTGACCCGCGGCGACCGGGCCTGCTGGTGCAGCCGCACCAGCAGCCTGCTCCGGAGCGGCAGCCGGACCCGGTGGCTGATTGGACAAAGCACCCGGCACGCCCTGCGGCGGCAGACTGCTCTGGCGCTGTTCATTGACCTGCTGCTCACTGCGCAGCGCGGGTTGATCCGGATTGAACATTTCGGAGGTGGATTCAACCGAGCTGAAATCCACGTCAGCCGATACTTCCGCCTTGTAGCGACCGGTGCCCAGCACTGGCTGCAGAATGTTGTGCACGCGTTGGGTGAACAACGTTTCCATGCGGCGGGTGTAGTCGAACTGCTTGCCGGCCATGCTCAGCTCGGACAATTCCTGCTGATCGGAAAGCAGATTGCCCTTCTGGTCGACCACCGTGACCTGGCCCTTGTCCAGCTCAGGCACGCTGGTCGCCACCAGGTTGACGATCGCCATGACCTGGCTGGGCTCCAGCCCACGTCCCGGGTACAGCTCGACCAACACAGAGGCAGACGGTTTGCGCTCATCACGCACGAAAACGGACGCCTTGGGCATAGCCAGGTGCACCCGCGCCGCCTTGACGTTATTGAGGCTGGAAACCGTACGCGCCAGCTCGCCTTCGAGGCCACGGCGATACCGGGTCGCCTCCATGAACTGGCTGGTACCCAGGCCCTGTTCACGGTCAAGAATTTCGAAACCGACGCTGTTATCGGTAGGCGCCACGCCAGCAGCAGCGAGGCGCATGCGCGCACGCGCCAGATCATCAGCCTTGACCAGCAGCGCGCCGGAGTTGGGTTCGATGGTGTAATCGATGCCGGAAGTGGTCAGGGTATCGACCACCTGGGAAGCATCCATACCATTGAGGCTGCCGTACAGCGGACGATAGTCCGGTTGCTGCGACCAGAGCACCACGGCAAAACCGATCGCCACGCTGGCAGCCAGACCGACCAACAGGCCGAGCTGACGCAGCACCGACATCTCCGCGAGGTTTTCCAGGAAGCTGAGGCCCAGCAGGGGCTTCTTGGGCTCACCCGGCTCGGCCTTGGCCGGTACGTTTGCTACTGCTGCTTCAGCCATGAATCAATCCTCAGACCGGCATCTGCATGATGTCTTGATACGCCTGTACCAGCTTGTTACGCACCTGGTTCATGGCCTGGAAGGATACGCTGGCTTTCTGCGAGGCGATCATCACGTCGGTCAGGTCGACCCCGCTCTGCCCCATCTCGAAAGCGGTCGCCAGTTTATTGGAAGCCTGCTGGGTCTCGTTGACCTTGTTCACCGCCTGGCCGAGCATTTCCGAGAAACTCGGCGCCCCTTGCACTGGCTCGCTCACAGCAGGTTTCTGACGCGCCATGGCCTCAGCCTGCATGGAACGCATTTCCAGCATCAAGCGATTGAATTCGACACCTTGGCTCATGACTTCCTCCACTGCCCGCTTTTTGACACTAGCGGCGCTATGCAGGGGTATTTGCAACAAGGGTGCCAACAAAGCAGCTACAGGCGGCTTATGGGAATCAGACCGAGGACACGCAGATAAATTAGGCTAACTACCGTCATCCCCGCGAAGGCGGGGACCCAGCGGCAGGAGCCGAATCACCAACAATCTCCGACCAGAGATCCTGCCACTGCGGATTTTGCTCTTCGATCAGACGCAACTTCCAGACACGATTCCATTTCTTGATCGCCTTCTCCCTGGCTATCGCGCCACTCATGCTTTCATGCTGCTCGTACCACACCAGCAACTTCACGCCATAGCGGCGTGTAAAGCCCTCAAGCACTCCCTCTCTATGCTGCCAGACACGCTGCAGCAGATCCGCCGTAACCCCGGTATAGAGCGTGCCATTACGCCGGCTGGCCATGATGTAAACGGCTGGCTGTTTCATGCTGCAGTCCTTTGCAGATTGCGCCCTCCATAAGTATGGAGGCCTATTCAGCGATCAATTCAAACCCGAACGAAAAAAATAATCACTCATACAAGCCAGGACAACCTGAGCACCGCAGCTGGATCCCCGCCTGCGCGGGGATGACCTCGGTTTTTCTATCACCGTCATCCCCGCGAAGGCGGGGACCCAGGCCACCATATCAGCCGTACCCACTCCCCCCGCTCAGCACAGCACAGCACAGCACAGCACAGCACAACTAGCTGGCGTACAGATACGCCTCGACATCCATGCCGGCATCACGCATCTGCGCCAGCTTGTAACGCAAGGTTCGCGGGCTGATGCCCAGGCGCTCGGCAGCCTCCTTGCGACGACCGCGCTCGGCACGCAGGGTATCGATGATGACCTGGAACTCGCGACGGCGAAGATCCTCGCCCAACGCGCCGGCATCGACCGCACTCGGCGACTCAACCGGTTGCGCCATTGGCGGCGCAACGCTCGGCACCACTGCCAGGCGCGGAGCCGTCCCCTGCACCGATTGGCCGATGGGCGCATGCAGGCACAGATCCTGCGCCTGAATCACACCACCCTGCTGCAGGATCAATGCGCGCTGAATGGCGTTGTCCAACTCGCGCACATTGCCCGGCCACTGATGCTGCACCAGGCTTCGCGCAGCCGACTCGGACAGCCTCACGTGAGGCTGATTCATTTTTTTGACGTGCTTGGCTAGCAGTCGTTCGGCCAGCGGCAGAATGTCGGCAGGCCGCTCACGCAACGGTCGCCAGGCCAGAGGGAAGACCGACAGGCGATAATAGAGATCCTCACGGAAGCGCCCCGCTGCCACCTCACCGGCCAAGTCACGGTTGCTGGTGGCCAGCACACGAATATCCAGGTCGATCGGCTTGCGCGCCCCGACCCGCTCTACCTCACGCTCCTGCAGCACACGCAGCAACTTGGCCTGTAGCCCCAGCGGCATTTCGGAAATTTCGTCGAGCAAAATGGTGCCGCTGTCAGCCAGCTCGAACTTGCCCGGCTGAGCAGTGACCGCACCGGTGAATGCGCCCTTCTCATGCCCGAACAAGGTGGCCTCAAGCATGTTGTCGGGAATCGCCGCACAGTTGATGGCGATGAAAGGCCCGGATGCACGCGGCGACTGCTGATGGATATAGCGCGCCAGCACTTCCTTGCCGGTGCCGGACTCGCCGGTGATCATCACCGTCGAATCACTCTGCGCCACGCGGGACGCCAGCTCCAGCAACTGCACGCTGGCCGGCTCGAGCGCTACCGGACCATCACGATCTCCCGCCGTCAATTTTCCGAGTGCATGCCTGGCCACCAGCTCCAGCAACGTGCGCGGCTCGAACGGTTTGACGAGATAATCAGCGGCGCCCTGGCGAATGGCATCCACCGCCCGCTCCACCGCGCCGAAGGCCGTCATCAGCAATACCGGCAGTTGCGGATAACGACTACGAATCTGCGCCAGCAACTGATGACCATCCATACCCGGCATGTTGACGTCACTGACCACCAGCCCGAACGGCTCTTCGGTCAACGCGACCAACGCCGCCTCGGCACAATCGACCGCCCGATAATCATGCCCGCCCAGGCACAGGGTATCGGCCAGGGCTTCGCGCAGCGCGCGATCGTCTTCAACCAGCAGGACTTTGGTAGCCATGGATTACTCCTGATTCGAGTGAGGCGCTGCACCTTGCAGCGGCAAGGAAACGATGGCGCAGGTACCACGACCCGCACGCGATTGCAGCAGCAGCTGGCCCTGATGAGCACGTGCCACCGCCTTGACCACCGCCAGCCCGAGGCCGGTGCCAGTGGTCTTGGTGGTGAAGAAGGGTTCGCCCAGGCGCGCCAGGGTTTCCCGGCTCATGCCTGGCCCGTTATCGCTGACGCACAGGCGCAGCTGGCTGTCGCGGCGATATAGATGAATTTTCAGACGCGCATCACGCCCGGCAGCCTGAATGGCGTTGTCGATCAGATTGAGTACGGTGCCGACCAGCGTGTCGCGATTGCACATCAGCTCGCCGTCGCGCACATCGCACTGCCAGCGCACGGCCATATCGCCCACATGTGCATCGGCAGCCGCACGCAGCGCATCGAACAAGACAGGCGGCGACAGGCGATCCGGCAACGGCAGCTCACCCCGGGCGAAGATCAGCATATCGCGCACCTGGTTCTCCAACTCGTGCAGCCGCTCCTTCAAGCGCCCGGCGAAGCGCTGCTGCTGCTCGGCTGGCAGTACCTGCTCGTTCAGGTGGCTTGCATAAAGCAGCGCAGCGGAGAGTGGCGTACGGATCTGATGCGCGAGAGAGGCGACCATGCGCCCCAGCGCCGATAGACGCTCATGACGAGAAAGCTGATCCTGCAGGCGACGGGTTTCTGTCAGGTCGGTCAGCAGCACCAGCTGCCCCGGCTCCCCGTGCAGAGAACGTGTGGCGATGGAAAGACGGCGACCGTCACGCATGGAGATTTCATGACCATCGTCTTCGCGCGGCGCAAAGTTGCGAGCGATCACCTGGCGCCAGAGCATACCCACCAGTGGCTGTCCGAGCAGTGCACGCGCGACGGGGTTGGCCTCACGCACGACGCCCTGACCGTCGATGACAATCACACCGCCGGGCAGCAGATCCAGCAGGCTTTGCAGGCGATGGGCCAGGCGCTCCTTCTCCGCCAGTTCCTGCATACGCTGAGCACTGACCAGTGCCAGTTGCCCCTTCAACTCATTGACCCGCGCCTCGAGCAGGCTGTAGGACTCGCTGAGCTGATTGGACATCTGATTGAACAGGGCAAAGGCCTGCTCCAGTCCTGCGCGGCTGGCGTGTTCGAGCGGCGCAGATGCGCCTGGCTCGGCTGACTCGGTAGGACGACGGTTGGCTTCCATCTGCTTCTCTCGTACGACGCACCGTCAGAAGACGGTCGGATACAAGAGCTTTAGCAATCCCCGTGCCTACTTTTTTATTCTTATTTATCAATCACTTGAAAAAACAAAGCCGGAGCTCGCGTCAAAGCTCCGGCTTTCGGGTGACCAATTTCCAGTAGGGTGCGCCATGCGCACCAGCTCTACGGGATCATGACTTGTAGAGCTGCGCGGCCGCTCCCAGCCACGTCAATCCTCGTCCTGACCATCTTCTTCGCGACGGCTCATGCCGTACTTGCGCATCTTCTCGACCAGGGTGGTACGACGAATACGCAGGCGCTCGGCCGCACGCGCCACCACGCCACCGGCATCATCCAGCGCTTGTTGAATCAACCCTTGCTCCAGATTGCCGAGATAGTCTTTCAGGTCCAACCCCTCCGGCGGCAGCATGGCTGGCGTATCGAGGCCCGGCAGACCGGCCATGATCGCAGCGCGCTCTTCCATTTCATCGCGCAAGCTGGCTGCAAGCTGCTCATCCTCGTCATCGACATGACGGAACTTCTTCGGCAACTCGCCCACCCCGATCACCCCATAGGGATGCATGATCGCCATGCGCTCTACCAGGTTGGCCAACTCGCGCACGTTGCCTGCCCAGTCATGGCGACACAGCGACATGATGGCGGCCGAGTTGAAGCGAATGGAGCCACGCTTCTCGTGCTCCATGCGCGAAATCAGCTCGTTCATCAGCAGCGGGATATCTTCGATACGCTCGCGCAGTGGCGCCATCTCGATGGGGAAGACATTGAGGCGGTAATACAGGTCCTCACGGAAACTGCCGTCCTCGATCATCCTCTCCAGGTTCTTGTGCGTGGCGGCAATGATGCGCACATCGGCGGTCTGCGTCTTGTTGCTGCCCACACGCTCGAAGGTGCGTTCCTGCAACACGCGCAGCAACTTGACCTGCATCGGCAGCGGCATATCACCGATCTCGTCGAGAAACAGCGTGCCGCCGTTGGCCAGTTCGAAGCGCCCTGCCCGACTGGTGATAGCCCCGGTGAAGGCGCCCTTCTCATGACCGAACAGCTCACTTTCCAACAATTCGGCCGGAATCGCGCCGCAGTTGACCGGCACGAACGGTGCCTCGCGACGCTTGGAGTGGTAGTGCAGATTGCGCGCTACCACTTCCTTGCCGGTCCCGGACTCACCAAGGATCAGCACGCTGGCCTCAGTGTCGGCGACCTGCTGCATCATCTGCCGCACCTGCTGAATGGCGCGGCTGGTACCGACCAGGCTGCGGAACAGATTGGGCTCGCGCTGCCGACCACGATCGCGGGCCTGATCGTACATCTCGCGATAGACCTGGGCACGGTGCAGCGAATCGAGCAGCTTGTTATAGCTGAGCGGAGTCTCCAGGGTGGCCAGCACACGTCTGCGCAAATCTTCCGGCCACTCGACGATGTTTGAGTCGCCAACCGTCAATAGCGGCAGGAACTCATCCCAGCCAGCAATCTGCTTGGTCAGCTCGAGCGCGCCCCCCTTGGTCTCGACATCGCCCAGCAAGACGCTGAGCACTTCGCGACTGGAAGCGAGCTCGGCCACAGCAGTACGCCAATCCTGGCTGGTACAGGCCAGATGCTCTTCCCCAAGAAAACTCAAAATGATCGCCAACTCGTGGCGGCGCGCAGCATTGTCATCGATCAACAGGATTTTGGTTTCACGCCACATCTTGTGCTTGTCTGACCCGAGAAGTGAGGGAAATTGCGCGCCAGATCTTCGACGCACACCGGCAATGAGCCACTAGTAAAGTCAAAAAATTGAAGCCAGTCAATTTTATGGCGTAATTTTTTCGCCCACCAGTGTAATTAGCTAAGCATCTGTTTGCAGAGCCGGGTAGTGGCAGCCGATAAAAAAGCAGGAGAACGAAAATGGAGAGAGAGGACAACCGAGCCGAACCTGCTGGTTAAACTCGGTAAACACGCTGTTATCAGCCGAAAAGCTGATAAACCTTGGCCCCTTGGCGGGAGTGATTGAGCTGCACTAATTCGCCAGCCAGACGCTGCTGCTCGGTCTGACAAACGGTCACCAACTCACGATACAGTGACAGCAGATTTTCCAGCCCACTGCGCAGCTCTTCTTCGTCATCACTATCGACCATAGCCGCATCGACTACCATGCGGCACTGTAGATCGAGCTCGCCAATCGCGGCCCAGTCCTGTTTGGCCAGAGCATCGCGCAGGGCCGAACCGGTCGCTTGCAAACGCTGGACGGATGAACTCATTTGCTTCTCCTCCGATGCCCACTCACTACTGAGCGATGGCATCCCAACCCTGTTTGACTTTACGCAGCAGCCCTGAAACTTCCTCGAGAAGCTCCGGCTCGTTGCTCACATTGGCCTCGGTCAAACGGGCGATCATGTATTCGTACAGGCTATCGAGGTTAGCGGCCAGCTCGCCACCTTGCTGATGGTCGAGACTCTCGCGCAGTCCCGCGACGATGGCAATACTCTTGCCGATCAATTCACCTTTCAGCGCTGTCTGGCCTCGCTCCATGGCACCACGTGCCTGAGCGATACGAGACAGACCACCCTCCATCAACATCTGGATCAGTCGATGAGGGCTGGCTTCAAAGACCTGTGCATGATTGTTTACGGTTTGATACTGCTTGAGAGCCGCCATCGCATTCATGACATCTGCGCCTATATGGTTGATACCTTAGATATCGACGCGCACTCAAGAAACTTTAGAAAAATCAGGTGGGAGCAGTTGTCTCATCAGGCTCGATAGCGTCCCAGGCATCCTTCAGCACAGCCAGCAAAGACTCGACTTCATCCAGGTTACGGGGCGTATCGTCCACAGCGACACTGGCTAGACGTCGCGTCATGTAGTCGTAGAGCGAATCAAGGTTCTGAGCTATTTCGCCTCCCAGCTCTTTGTCCAAGCTGGCCTGCAGAACGCCAATGATACTGAGCGTACTGCCCACTGCCATCCCGCGCTGCTCATGATTGCCCTCAAGTTTGGCGCGCCTCGCCAAAGATACACGCGCCAGTGCCCCCTCCAGCAACAACTGAACCGCACGATAAGGCGTCACATCCTGATGTGTCTTTATTTGCCGATACGTGTCGATTGGGTTACTCACGAGTCTTTCCTCACGACACCAGGCAGGTTGTTCAGGGCAGAACTCAACTGGCCACTGGTGCTGTTCAATTGACCGATCAGCGACTCCATCGCAGTAAACTGTGCGACCAAGCGCTTTTGCATTTTATCAACACGCAGGGTCAGATCATCACGCTGCTGCTTGATGTCACTTTGCGTACTCCGCAAAGCACCCATCCGCTGTTCGAGAATCCCGCCAGCCTGGTTGTAGGACCCGACGCGATTGTCGAGACGCTTCATCAGCCCTTGGTCACCCGTAAAGAATGAGGCCATGTCATCAAAGTTGTTTTTCAGAGAATCATTGAGCTTGTCATCGTCGATCTTCAGGGTACCATTCTGCTGAGTGGTGATACCCAAATCCGCCAATGCCCGAATGTTGCCCTGACCGCCAGAGAGCGCCACAAGCTCGTTGCGCACCCCACTTACCAGCGTACGTACGGTTGCATCACCCACCAAGCCGCCAGTAAGCGGTGTGCCGTCCTCCCCCACCTTGACGACGCTGGTCAGCGAATTGCTGGTGCTTATAAGCTTGTTATACGCGTCAACAAACTTCTTTACATTCGACGTAACAGCCGTCGTGTCCTGCCCCACTGTAAGCGTCAGAGGCTTGTCAGCCTCAGTTTTCGCTAACAATTGGAAAGTCACACCTGAAATGGCATCGGCGGGGCTGTTGGTCGCACTGCTTAGCGCGAGGCCATCGACAGTGAACTCCGCATTGGCAGCCTTGACGATGTAACCAGCACTCTCATTGTCAGTCGCCCCATTTCCATCCGCCAAGCTAACGCGACCGTCAACATCAAGCGCCTCATAGCCACCCTTTCCCGCGACAATAATATCTTTGCCTACGCCGGTCGTATTACTGCCGAAGACCAGGCGCGAGGTACCTGTCGCAGGATCAGTCACGGCGCTTACCGTGATGCCCTTATCCTTGAGCGCGGCGTTCAACTGATCGCGCGTGCTATTTAGGTCAGATCCAGCGGCAATCTTTACATCGAGGCCGGCATCATCAGCGCCCAGCTTGATATTCAAGACCTGATCAGACTCTACTTTGAATGTCGAGGTCTGAGCCGCGGTAGCGACTTTACTGGCGGTGGCCAGACCTTTGACTTCAATCTGATAACTACCGGCACTCGCCGTCTTGCTCGCCGTGGCGGTCAAGGCAGAGGTATTGGAGGAAGTAGCCGAGCGCTTTTCGAAAAGACTGGCGTTGTTGAGGTCCTTAAGCGCAGTACGAAATTCACTAAGCGCCGAATTCAGCTGCCCTAAGGCGGAAAGCCTGGTCGTCGTGGTTTTATCCAGGCGATCGAGCTGGGCTTCCTTGGGTGCCTTCTCCGCATTAACCATCGCAGTGACTAGATCACCAATGGGCAGTCCTGAATTCAGGCCTGTGGTGAGCCCACCGATAGTCGCCATAGTGATTACCTCGTCATGAAATTGGCAGTAGCACGCTTATCACGCGCCGATGCACTCAAGCATTCAAGAACCATACCAGCGCATCATGCCTCTGCATTGAACAGCAAGCTGCGTACTTCCGTTAGGTTTTCTGCAAGGCGAAGCGCCTCTTCGGACGGAATCTGTCGGATAACATCTCCCGAGCCGGCGTCCGTAACCTTGACCACGACTCGCCCATTACCGTCATCCAGCGAGAAGTTGATGTCACGACGAACAGACTGAACGAACTCCTGAATGTTACTGACAGCCTCTTCTACCTCTGCACGGGTAATTGCAGCAGCATCACGCTCCGGTTCTACAACAGAATCTTTGCCTGGCGACAGCGATTCCTTGGCCACAGAGTCGGAAAGCTCACTTGGACGAGTCTTGACAGACTGCCCTTGTGCCGCTGCCGGCTTCAGCCAATCATGCACTGAGTCAATGTTCATTTCTTTTTCCTCACAACGAGGCAATGGGGGAAAAGGTCATGCCTTTCCCCCCATTGGCGCCGCCTGTCGACTTAGCCCAGCAGGCTGAGTACGGCCTGTGGCAACTGGTTGGCCTGGGCCAGGATAGCCGTACCGGCCTGTTGCAGCACCTGATTCTTGCTCAGGTTAGCAGTTTCGGCAGCGAAGTCAGTATCCTGGATACGGCCGCGAGCTGCCGACACGTTCTCCGCGATATTCTGCAAGTTGCCGATGGTGTTCTCGAAACGGTTCTGCACCGCACCGAGGTCTGCTCGCTGGGAATCGATTGACTGGATCGCCTGATCGATGACCAATACCGCTTCCTGAGAGTTCTGCACGCTACTGACATCAATGTCGGAAATCTTGTCAGTCGTTACCGCCGTGGCAGCCGTGTAGGCACCAGTGGTAAGGCCAGCAGGAGCACCAGTGATGGTCAGAGCGGTCAATTCGTTGCTGCCATCCTTGTCTTGCGAGATGATTTTCATCGCGCCAGTGTCGTCGACGAAAGCACCCACACCCAGGTTGGCATCGTTGATTGCCGCGCCCAACTGGCGGGCAGCCTGAACAGCAGTAGTGCCGCTGGCAATGGTGGTTTCAACGGTTACGGTCTTGCCATCTACGGTCATCGATACCGACGCGGTACCAGAAGCCGTGGCAGTACCCGTGACAGCCGCGACATCGCCCTCATAGTACTTGCCGGTCAACGAGTCGGTGCTCATCTCGTCAATCTTGACGCTGATGGTTTCGTTTGCTGCGCTACCCACTTGGAAGGTAGTGGTTTCGAAAGAACCGTCCAGCAACTTCTTGCCACCGAATGTGGTGGTATTGGAGATACGGTTCAGTTCCTTCTTCAGCTCGGTAACTTCCGAGTTGAGCGCCTTACGCTCTTCGTCACTGTTGGAACCGTTGGCCGATTGCAAGGCCAGGTCACGCATGCGCTGCAGAATGCTGGTGGACTGCTGCAAAGCACCTTCAGCAGTCTGCGCCATGGAGATGCCGTCGTTGGAGTTCTTCACTGCAACGTTGAGGCCGTTGATCTGGCTGCTCAGACGGTTGGAAATCTGCAGGCCGGCAGCGTCGTCTTTGGCGCTGTTGATACGCGAACCCGTGGACAGGCGCTGCAAGGAGGTGTCCAACGCCTTGGACGAGCTGTTCAAGTTACGCTGAGTGTTGAGGGAAGCAATGTTCGTGTTGACTGTAAGAGCCATGATGTATGTCCTCCATCGGACCTAGCTTGTTTGTCTGAGGCTGCGAAACCCGATTCTGCAGTTCTCAGACAGCCATTGAGTTCGCATTCGTATTGCTTATCGGCTTGTGCGGCAGGAGCTTTAGGGCCAAGTGAAAAAAAATTTCTTCCTGCCTTGACAGCGCCAACGCACTCCTAATTCACGTCAGGTCTATCGGCACGATCAGGCCCAGCTTTAGCCACATCTGAAAACGCATCAGGCCGCTCGAAAGCGGCCTGATGCGGGAACCTGTTCAGTCAGGAAGCCAGGCTGTCCGCCAGGCTTGTAGGCCCGGCCCTTCAAGCATCCAGTCACAGTGCACGGCACTGCGCAATGCATCACCCGCCTGGGCACAGGCGTCAAGGTCGGTTATGTGCATGCGTATGGCGTCAACCCAATCACGGAAGCGGTTCTTAACCCGCATGACGGGCAGCCCATCCTGATAGCAGCGTACATCACTGCATATCACCGGGATGCCACAGGCGCCATACTCCAGCAAGCGTAGATTGCTCTTACACTCATTGAATAGATTCTGCTCAACAGGCGCGAGGGCAAGGTCCAAATTCAGCGCGGCAAGAGCCTGGGGATAACGGGTGATATCAACGCCTGAGTGAAACTCTTTTACGAAGGGTCGAATTACCTCTGGGCACATTCCAAAAAACACCCAGTCCACCTCGCTGGCCAATTCCTTGACGACATCGACGATCATCTCTAGATCGCCGCTGTGACCTGCTCCCCCGGCCCAGCCGACTCGAGGCCGGGCAGAGGTTCGACGGCAGCTTTGCAAATTACCCCACCAGTGGCTGGGCAACCTGTTGTGGACGATCCTGATCCGCTCATGCATGCCGACAAACGCTTCGGCTAACGCCTCGGTGGAGACCACCAAGCGATCAACACACGCAAAGCCCTGACGCAACGAACGCAGGATATCCTTGGGCATATGCTGACGATGGGCATTTTTCAGCGGCAGGTTGGGTAGATAATCATCCAGCTCGTAGACTTTGAACGCCGATGAAAACGCCTTCATTCGCTGCATAGCTGCCAGTCGCTCAGCACCGACCTGACGCTGTAACAGAATGACGTCGGGCTGGAAGCGCTCCAGCTCGGTCAGCGGCAGAAGACTGGTGGACATGGCACCCTCAACCAGACCGGCATCCTCTAGCGCCTTAAATGGCTGGACGATCCGGTAATGACCACAGCCGAAGAGATCAGCCGGATGCGCAAGGACCCGGGGCAACGGGCGCCAAGACTCCAACGGGCGCCAAGCCAGGCCGGGATCGGCAAGTTTGAATCCACCGGACTGCACCAGGGAAAAATTCGGGTTGTACGCAGGGTCCCTGGCCAGCACGGACAACCAGCGTGCATACAAGGCATCCTGCTCCTCTGCACTGGCAGTTGGCATCGAGCTGGCGTCCAGCATTAGCTTCGCATTGGCCGCCCACACAGTGAGATAGCCGGCCTGGAGCGCTCGTAGGCAAAGATCAGTATCGAGGTAACGATCGGGCAGATCATCCGCACAACCAGCCAACTCAGCGTAGAGCTCACGGCCGATCATCAGACATTCGCGACTGACAGCACTGTAATCCTGATCCACCCGCAGGCGCTGCATGTAACCGGGCGCGTCCAGCCCCTCGCCCACAAACGGAAATCCCACCGGCCCATCCAGCCCGAGAACCAGGCCGGCATGACGAATCGAGCCATCCGATGCAATTAGCTTGGCGCCGACCACCCCCACTTCCGGCCGAAGAGCGTGGTTGACCAACTCGTCCAGCCACTGATCGTCAATCACCGCCGTTTCCGGCGACAACATCAGCAGAAAATCGCCTTTGGCCTGGACCGCCGCAAAATTCAGAGCTGCGGCTGCACGCAACTGCGACTCATCCGGCCAAACCGCCCTCAAGCGGGCCTCACCCAACCCAGCCAGCGCGGTCAGCCAGTCACGAACCTCACTCGCCGATGGGTCGCTCTCTATCAACAGCAGTTCGTAATGTGGATAGCGAGTACTTTCCAACAAGCTTTCCACGCAGCGCTGCAGCTGCGATAACTGACTGCCCGCCAGGAGCAGCACCGACACCAGGGGCCGCCGGGAATGCTCATAACGAATGCGATACTGCCCCGGTTGAATCGAGTCTATCTGCGGCGACTCATAGCCCCGCAACTGCAGGTGCCGCAGGATCGCCAGACGCTCATCCTCAACGTCCGAGAGCACCGGCGCATCGGTAATCAGCAGCGGCTCAGCGATATGACCTAGCCCGGCAAGGCCGCCAACATTGATGAGCCGAAGTATCATGTCCAGCTCGATGGCACGGGGCAGCGTGTCATCGAACCCACCAGCCTGAAGCAGAATATCTCGACGGAACAGCCAGTGATGGGCCATACCAGCGGGAAAGCTCAACAGGTAGTCCAGATTGAATGCTGGACGGAAACCGACACCCAGTCCTGCGTTGTCCTGGCGGTATACCTGATCGCAGTACACCGCTCGACAATCGGGAGCCGTCAGTAACTCCAGGCTCGCCATCAGCAGACCATTGACTGTGAATGTCTCGCCGGGATTGACCAGCACCAGCCAATCGCACTCTGCTTCCTGTAACACCTGATTAAGGGTGATCACCCAGGTGTCGGAGGTCACGCTGATCCTATGGCCTTGCCAGTCCTTCGCCGATTGGCCGACGGATAGAAGCAACGGATAAAGATTGGCGTAGCCATTGCGAGACGGATGCAGGGATTCCAACGTCCGTACGACACCCTCATCGTCGCCCTTCAGGTCCAGCACAACTACACCGATGCAAGGACCACCCGCATGCTCCTGCAGGCGCTCGTCCACCAACCGCTGTTGAGTCGAGTTTAGCTCTCGCGCTTGCAACCAGTCCTGCAAACCAGCCTTGCGCGGCTGCCGAGTACCATCGCCTAAACCGAAACGTCCCAGCATTTCCTCGCGGCCAGCACGTACCCTATCGCTGCCAAGATCAGAATGGCGGCGGTACATTTCCTGATACAGAGCGCCAAAGTTCTTCTGCTCACGTCCAAGCATGTGGTCCGACCCGGTATTCGGTGCGTCCCGCAAATGCACCTCGGCGGTTACGCCAGGCAGATGCACGAAGGGATAGCGGGCCGCCAGGCGCAGCAGCATGTCCCAGTCCTCGAACGCCGTCAGGCTGGTATCGAACTCACCGACCTCTGCCAGCATGCTGCGCGGATGAGCCCAGGTGTTGACCGGAATGTAGTTCTGGACGAACAACCGCTCTCTGTCGAAGATCTCGTGGGAGAAAGGTGCCTGGCGACCAAGCTCAATGCGCGTATCCCCCTCAAGTCGCTCGCTGATGTACTCGACCCCGGCGTAGACCACGCTCTGTGGCTGGCGCTCGAACGCGTCAGCCAGACACGCGAGGTGCTCGGGCAGATAGAGATCGTCATCGTCCAGGTAACAGATGTAGCGCCCCCGCGCCAGCCTGAGCCCCGCGTTACGCGCCGCCGACAGCCCTTGGTTGCGCCCTTGGTAGAGGTAAGTGATAGGAAAGTCGAACTCCGCCAGCAGCGACTCGACCGGATCACCATGGTCGTTGACCAAAATCACCTCGAAGTCGCGCAGGCTCTGTTCGCCCAGGCTGGCCAGGGCATGGCGGAGCAATCCGGGGCGGTTGTAAGTGGTCAGGATGATGGAGAAAAGTGCCTCCTCCCCTAGACGAGCCAAATCCTCCAGGCGCTCACAGAGCTGGCGGGCTTGCTGACCCAACGCCGAATGCTGTTCCTCTGGATACAGGGCAAGCCGGCGACTGATGTGCGCCGCCACCTCACGCTCGCGCCCCCTCAGGCAACGTTCCGCATTGCGATTGAACACGCCCTGAACAATTGCAAGGTGCGCAGCCAAAGGTTCGGATGAGGCGTAGAAACGAGTCGACTCCTGCCCGCCATGCCAGCGATAGCTGACCCCGGGGGCATCCACGTAAACAAAGTCGGGGTAACGCTCGGCCATCTGCACGACCATTTCCCAGTCGCCGGCACTGTAGGTCTTCTCCGGTCGCCAGGTGCTGCAGAAGGCTTTTCGGCGATAGATGACGGCGGAAGGCGCCATGTAACAATCATGGATCAGCAGGTCAGCGACTTCGTTACGCCCACCCACATAGTCGCCATTGCGGTACCCCGGATGACGGGGCTGATTCAGGGGCTGCCCACTCCCGTCGACCCAGCGGATACTGGTATAACCCACTGCGACATGGGGCTGCCGCTCCAGGGTTGGCAGGAGGCTCGAAAGATGACCAGGGTTGAAGTAGTCGTCCGCCGATAAGAAAGTAATGTAGCGCCCCTTGGCTATCCACATACCATTGCGCCAGTTGAAACCTGGCCCATAGTTATAACGATTGCGCATGTAGCGAACACGCGAATCACCGGCAAATGCACTCATGACCTGCGAGGTATCGTCGGTGGACGCGTTGTCCAACACCAGAATCTCGATGTCATCCACCCCCTGGTCCAGCACCGATTGAATGCACTGCCCGAGAAAGCGCCCGTAGTTATAGGTCGGGATGATAACGCTGAGCAGTGGTTCGTCACCGCGTACTGTCGCGGCATCGGCGGCGACGGCTGATGTCACGCGATGAATCCAGAAATCCGCCGAGCGACTGTATAGCCGAGAGTAGTCACGCTCGTCGGCATCCCGGGCGATCGCCCACTGTGCAGAATCCGCGCAAGCAGGATCGGTGAGGGTATGAGGGTTGAGGGAGATCAGTCGCTCATCATAATGATGGACCGACATTGGCAGAAACAGCTTGGCGAAGGTTGCCTCGTTTTCTAAGCCGTCCCGCTCGGAGCACTCCTGCAAGACCAGATAACGACGCTGTCCGGGAGCCGGACTGAGCACTACCTGATCGCGATACTCGCTAGCGATCAGCAACAGCCCATCGCACCCGGCAAGCGCTGCATGGGTGAGGCGCTCGAAGGACAGACCATTGCCTCGTGCGTAGCTCGCCAAGGGCTCAAGCGGCATCTGCTGCTTGAGGCTGCCCCAATCATCTTCGGACAACAGGAACACCTGTTGGGCATTCGTATCGAAGCCGGCAATTCCCACCTGCCAGGGTTGCTTGCAACGGCCCCCCGCGATCAAAGCCCAGTCCGTCATGCTGTTCCCACCTAGGTTGGAGCTATCAAATTTTGTTTGGTTGTCGATTGGCGACTGAACGGGCGCGGATATCAATCCGTCTTGTATCCCGGCCAGGCTCAGATCCGTTCCAGTATCGGCCGCGAACCGCGTGTTGAAAGACCAGCAGAGTCCATCGGCTCCGCAACAGCAGACACCACAGCGTGCACAGGCACGTCCACTAGGTCTTTCCAGGAAACGATCAGCACCTCGCTGGCAAGGTTCTGCCTGATGAGGGCCTCGATGTAATGCTCGTGGTCCCGTTCGGAGCTCATCACGATGACATCCCCTGGCAGGACATTATCACGCATCCAACTCAACGGCTGGATAGGCACACCCAAGAGCCTCCTGCCCTGTCGGTTGACATTGGAGTCCAGGCACGCGACCACCTCGCCAGCATTCTTGCGCGCCTCGAGCACCAGCAGTGCCGCGATAAAAGCGCTGCCGAACACGATGATCCGCCGCCTTGCAACGGCCGCCAGAATACTCGAAGCGGGATCGGCTGCATGCCGCTGCGCCCAGCGCAGCAGTTGTCGGGTGGCACTGCCGTGCCCCTCCGCCGACAACGTTTGCAACCTGTCAAAGCGCTCCGCCGGCGAGAGCAGGCTGTGCAGCATTACAACCGGCAGGCCGGCAAGAAATGCGTCGATGGAAACATCGGCGGTAGCCTTCAGCTTGCGGGCCGCCCGAGCGATTTTATCCGCAGTGCGTTTACTGACAAGAGACCGCTCCTGCGTGGTGATCGCTTCCTGAATCTCGAACCGCTCCACGAACGCATCGAAATGCAAGGCGTCCGGTCGCCCTCCGGGCACCTCGCTGGCAACCTTCTTCAGGCGCCGATACAGATATACCCCCGGACGCGACAGGCTTGCCACATGAGAGAACTGGTTCGTGTGGACACGGCGTCGGAGCAGAGGCGAACCGATGAACCCGATAAAATGGCGCCTGTTGACACGAGCAGGCAGCAACACATCGGCGATTCCCGCTACATCCATCGGATTTTCCTGTTGCCGCAAGACGCGAAACGGCAACGCCATCGAATAAACCTTGGGCAGGTACGCTCGCTCCAGCATGACGCCACTGGGCATTGGCCAGAGCCGCTCCTTGAGAAAGCTGGCGATATACTGCCCGGGAGCGAACACGCGATCTTCCGTCCGCTCGGCAACACTACCCGCTATCGGCAGGCCATCCTGATCAATATCGCTGACGGCGCTCCAGACCAGGCGCACTTCGGGATTGGCATCCAGAAACGCCATCTGCTGCGCCAGCATATCGGGCTCCATGATGTCGTCGTCATGGGTCACGATCACACGCTTGCCGATGGCAATGTGGAAGGCAGAGCAGCAGTTGAACTCCACAGAGCTGTAGTGGGCGGAGTTACGCACATAGCGAATCCGCGGATCTTGCAAGCCCAGAATATATGCGCCGGTAGCGTCGGTGCTGCAGTTGTCCAGCACCAGCAGCTCAAACTCGCGGTAGCTCTGAGTGAGGATCGCCTCGATGGACTCTTTCAGGTAGTGCAGCCGGTTGTAAGTCAGCAGGGCAACTGTGAGCGGCGGTACGGACAAGCTCATGGCGCTGTCTCTGGGCTGCAATCGCCGGCTATATGGCGATGCTGCTCCACATGGAGAAAGATGAAGTTCGTCTCTGGCGTGTCTTCATTGATCACAGGACAGGGTTTCAGTCCGGCGGCCCCCAGGGTGTAGGCGCGGTAGCCATACCTGCCGAGCAACTGCACGACATCATTCGGGTGGTAGTCGAACTGCCGCGCCCACTTGCGCAGCAACTCGATGAGAATCACCGGCTTGTGGCTGGCGATGGTCGCTTCGCCGCCCTGCATCACCATGAGCTCAGCCCCCTCGACATCACATTTGATGATTTGCGGGGCCAGGCCATGGCGCGTGCAGAACAGGTCAAGTGTCGTGCCCAGGCAGGGAATCCTCTCTAAAGTCTCCTGGTCACCAGGCTGCCCCGCCACGGCCAGCGAGGTTGCGCCTGAGCATAGAGGTGTATGGAGAAACTCCAGAGGGCCTTCCTGATTAGAGAAGGCAAGGCGGTGCGTCTCAATATTGCTCAAGCCGTTGTGCAGGATGTTCCGCGAGAGGATCTCGTGGGTATGGGGTATCGGCTCGAACGCATGCACCTGTACCGAGGAGCAATGGCGAGCCAAGGCGAGCGAATACCAACCGCAATTGGCACCTATGTCCAGAAAGGTGCCATTGGGCTGGATAACCGACTTGAGAAACTCGGTCTCGGTAGTTTCGTATGACCGGAAGTTCATGAGGGTGTAGGGCACTAGATGCTGGTCCTGGGGGTCGAGCACCAATTCGATTTGCTGAGACCGGGAACGAACGTAGATACCGTCATGCTGGATGCGTACAGCCTCCACATCGGTCTCGGCAATAAACGCCGAATACTCGAACAGGCTGCTATGCCGGGCATGGATGGCCTCGATATAGTCTTGCTTACGAGTCTTCCCCGCTTCATGGGCATCTCGTAGCTGAGTTAGTGTGTTCATCGGCTTACGATGCCCTCCGGGGCGAGGCTGATAATGCGTCCGGTCCAGGCATACTGATCAAGGAGCATGCGTCTTATCTCATCAGCGTAGGTCGTGCTCGCGATGAAGACCGTGGCACCCGCATGCTGCAGTACGGATTCCGGTGCTGAAATAGCAACACCCAGCAAGGATTTACCCTGCAGGCTTTTATTCCGGTCGATGACCGCACGCAGGTTCACATGGGCTAGACGAGTGTCACACAGCAAGCGACTTGTCAGAGAACCAGCGCCCCATATAACCACTGGCTCCCCGCTATCCTCCAACTGCCTGGCAAGCGCTTCCACGCAGGCCAGTTTCTCCTGCGAGAACGCCACGTATCGATGCAGGCTGCTCGCCGATACCCGGTCGATACTGGGTGTTTCCATCCGGCTGCCGGTCTTACGATAGAGGGCCAGCAGGTAATGGTTGTCGTAGAAATCATTGTGTTGAGAGATGACGTCTACCTTTTCGAAACCCGCGCCACGGAGCAGATTGTCGAGGCTGGTCTCGCTGAAGAAGTTGATGTGTTCCAACGCAAATTCGAGAAACGCCTCAGCAGGCGGGACAGCACCGAAAGAAACCCCATCGGGAACGGCAATGAATAGATGCCCGCCCTCTTCAACCAACTCAGATAGCTGCCCTGCACTGCGTTTCAGATCAGCAATATGCTCTAGCACACCACAGAGACTGACCAAGTCAAAGGGATGAGTGGCAGAAAGGGTATCCATGGTTTCCGTGCGAATCTCGAGGCCGTGAACCTCCATGCCCAAGCGTGCAGCAGTCGGACTCGGCTCGATGCCCAGTAGGTCGACGAGGCCCGCCGCCTTGAACCGGGACAGGAAGTGGCCCATGCCCGAACCGATGTCCAACACCCGCACCGACTCCGACAATGGGACATGCCGCTGAACGAACGCGAAAAAGTCGTCATGGATGCGTGATAGCCCTGCAGGCACCTCCTGATGCAGATGGTGCTCGGACTCCTGATAGAAACTGTTCAGCACGGACTGATCGGGAATATCGCTGGCAAAGGCGAAGCCACACGCCCGGCAAGACACGACGTCGTAGTGCACGGGTTGCACCTGCCCGGGAAACAGGAAGTGCTGACGGTGGATAAGGTCCAAATCTTCGCCAGCACAAAGTTCACAAGGTCTCATAGAGTCGCATCAATGGCTTGTTGTTGAATGGGATCCCATTGCCGCTGTAGTGGCATCACATTGCGCCTTTACTTGAACGGAAAAGGTACCAATCGTGGGCGATGGTCTTGATCTGGGCGAGCCGGTTGAATACATCATCTGGAATGGCGGCACATATCTCGATCTGCTGCTCCAGAAACATGAGTTCATCCGAGCTGCATCGCACTTGGCTCTCCTCTTCGACTACCTGTGCATCAGGCTCAGGCGCCCAATTATCGATAATTTGGCCTGAGACATCGATGTTGTCACCCAGCCCGTGGCAGCGCAGCGTTTGCACGAAATTCCGGTAAGCGACCTGATAGCGCTTGCTGGTTTCCGAATAATTGCAACGGGAGAGAAAGAAGTCGATATTCAACGTTTCAGGCAACTCGTGCTCGGCAACGAAAGGCAGCGAGAAAAACTCGCACATTTCTCTAACCCGTGCATCGTGGGCGATGAAAACGGCGGGCTTACCCGCATGAATGGCTGGGGTAAGGCCATGCATCCTGGCTCCAAAAGCAAAATCCATCGAGGCCAGGAACTCCTTCCACAGGCTGTAGTTAGTGAAGTAGCGCATGCGCCCTTTACGCAACAGGGAAAGCAGTGGTGCCAAATCTTGGTAGTTCGTCCGCGCGGCATGGATATCCGCTCCCGTTACCTTCCCCGGGTAATACAACGCCTGAGCCATCAGACCGAACGCCTGCTCGACGTAGTGGTAGCCGGCGTGATCGGCCATCCGGACGAAGTCTGCGATCCTGCTGTGCGGATTCCCCTGATAGTTGGAGTAGCACACCGCCACCCGCTCGGGAGCCTGAGGCACATGCAGAAGGGAATCGCGAAGGGACGGCCCGTTCAGATACAGCGAAGGACACCCCAAAGGAACGGCATTCCTGATACCCAGCTTGTGCAGTACGTCTGCGGAGTAGTCACCACGCGTACCAACAATTGGGGACTTTTCAGCAATGACTTTCAGATAGCGAACAACCTTGGGCGAGAGAGACTTATGAAAAACCGGGTCATAGTCATAGCTTCGAGTCTGGATCGACTCGCCAAGACTGAAGAACGGGATACGAAGGCGCTCAATGAACTGAGTCGCAAGCTCGTAGGGATACCCATCCTCATCAAACGGAGCGTTCGCAATGCGACAAGGCACAAAGAACACGACTTTCGAGAATTTCTCGTTGACCTCCTCCGCTGACATACGGAAGTTCCAAGCACTGAAATTGCGCCCTGAGGTCAACAAGGCCCCGGCATGGGCGTAAGCAATATCGCCGATATTGATGAACTGAGAGTGCCCCAGGTAGTTCGCCCCCGTCTTGCGGATCCCCTCTAGCGGGGGTAGGTAGCCAATAAGCGTCGGCCGTGTGTCCTGATTATCAGACATACTCAGTTCACCCGTAGCAGTCTGGACAAGCCAGCTTCCAGATTGACGCGCGGAACCCAACCTAGTGCCCGGATCTTATCGATATCGAAATGCCCCGAGCTGCGTGCCGCAGGCGCCAAAGGACTGCGGGCCTTGGCGGTAACATGAAGACGGTCGGTCTTGCCGGCGGCGGCGATCATCATGTGCGCCAGTTCCAGGATGCTGGTCTCGTGGGTTTCCCCGACGTTGTAGGCCTCCCCGGCCTCACCGTTCAGCAGCACATGGAACAGCCCCAGGACGGTATCGGAGACATAGCAGAACGGGCGAGAGGCGCTGCCGTCCGAGTCAAGCTGGATATCCCGATCGTTCAGCACATCGACAAGCAGATCGGCAATGACCCGGCCGTCGTCCAGACGAATGCCCGGTCCATAGCAATGGGAGATACGTGCGATGCGGGCGTCGACGCCGTACTGGGTGTGGTAGGCCCGGCAAAGCGTCTCGGCCAGACGCTTGCTCTCGCTGTAACAGGCGCGCGGCCCCAAGGGGTCCTCGCTACCGAAATCGGTCTCACGCATAGCGTCGACCTGCAATATGTTGTCGCCGTAGACCGCACCACTGCTGAGGAACAGCACACGGGCCGCCCCACTCCGGGCCAAGTCGAGCATATGCCGGGTGCCATCGGTATTGGCGCCAATGGTCTCCACCGGCCGCTGCAGGTAATGCCTGGGACTTGCCGGGCTAGCCGCGTGAATGATGATGTCCGGCGGTGTATCAAGGTGGCAAGGCTGACGGATATCCTGGATCACAGGGCTCAGCTCGCCAGGAATGTCGAGCCAGGGTAAGCGCTGATGCAACCTGCCCAGATCGCGTGCCAGCGCATAAATGCGCAGCCCGGCATGGGGCTGGCAGCGATTGAGCCAGGCCAGCGTCTCAACGATGTGACCGCCAATAAAACCCGAGGCACCCGTAACCAGGATCGTGCGGCCATATAGCGACTCCCAAGGCAGGGGCGCTGCAAGAATGCTGCTCAGGTCTTCGCGGAGGATGGGCTCAGGGACTTTCATAAATGCTCTCAAGACCGATGATCCGCGCCGGAGCAATGCCTATGGAAAGCAGGTGTTGCCTAATATCAGCCGCGAATCTGATGGAGCAGACAAGTATCGGTAACTCTACGTGTTCATTGGGATCGTAGGCGCCCACAACATGGAGACCGACCTGTTGCCCCCACTTGGCCGGCGACGAATCCAGCAAAGCCTGAATTTCAAGTAACTCAACCAGTGGCGCCACGTAATTGAGAAAATCACCGCCGATGCCGTAGACGAAAAACGGACCGCCAAGCCTCTCGTGAAAGCGCTTTAACAGCAGACGTTGCTGGCTGTCGGCAGTGGGCTGAGGCCGGGCAACAACCCGAATCGAGTCCGAGTAGACCGGCGACTCGTAATGCCCTGTAGATAGCTCATGGCAGACAAAGCCACAGCGAGCCAGCAAGAGGGTTAAAGACGCTGGCGTGAACTGGTGCAGGTGCTCGGGGTTACCGTCATTGGCCAATAGCGGATGGCCTGCCTGGTTGGGCACTTCAATCAACAGTTGTCCATTGGACGATAACAGCCCCGACCAGGCTGCAAGTTCCTGCTCGGGCTGGGCGATATGTTCCAGTACGTGGAAGGAAACAATCAGATCATAGGAACACGAATGCAGTTGACAGGCAGGGGTCTGAAAAACCTGATCCAGCTTCTGCTTGGCGAGCTCCCAGTCACGGGAAAGCTCCACGCCGTCATAGGCGACAGCAAAACGTGCCTTGATTGCCGCACCCAAATCACCTTCGGCGCAACCAACTTCAAGAACCCGCTGAACTCCAGCTTCCAGTAACGAGGACAGCACGGCCACGCGGTCGGCGAGTTTGCGCTTGAACCAGGGCGCCTGCGGGTCGTTGCGCGCCACTAGCGCCTCGTAATAGCCTGCCCCGGTCTTATCTAGCGGCAGACGCCAGCGGTGCCCACAGCCCATGCAGCGCGTGTAGGCTGGGCTGGGCAACAATGCCACGGCGGCACAGCAACAGGGACATGCGCTGGCTAGAGGTGACGTCGCAGTTATCGAACTCATGCGCTCACCAGTCGCTCCAGCAACTGCTGCGGCGACTGCAACGGCTGCTCCTGGCTGGCAAAATGGCCATAGCCCCAGGCCACCGGCCAGAAATCTACTGCATTGGCCGCAGCCGCCAGGCCATCGTGCTCGGTATCCCCGACATAGATAGCCGCCTGCGGCGCTATCGCGCCATCGTGCAGCAATGCGCCGATCATGCCCGTCTTGTCGGCATAGCGCCCGGGGTAGGAGTCACTGGCGAAAACCTCGGCAAACAGACCGTCCCAGCCGAGGGTAGTAATAATTTTTTGCGTAGGTAACAGGCGTTTATTCGTCGCTATAGCCAGGGTAAACCCCTGTTCGTGCAAGCGTTCCAAGGTTGCCTGGCAGCCGGCGTATGCAAGTGTTTCCAGGCAAGCCTCGGTATCGTAGATGTCCTTGAAGCTAGCGCTGAGAGCATCGAGCAATTCAGGATCACTCCGGCCACTCAGCATTTCCAGGGTCTGCCGCAAGGGTGGCCCGATCAGGCCAGCATCGATGGCACGGCAAGCAGACAACCCATGAGCCTGCAACACTCGGCTGAAACAGGCGAGAATAGCCGGAGCAGAATCGACCAACGTACCGTCGAAATCGAACAGGATATGAGTTTTCATCGAACGACCTGGCGCGATACCTGGGTGAGCCTGCCGTCCATTTCCGCCTCCAGAACCTCCAGCGGCAACAATGGACTCATGTCCTCCAGTGGCATCGAGGTCATCGAGCCATCCGACTTGGGTATGGCGGCGACCTTCGGGCTCAGTGCCTCATCATTCATCAGCATCACTTCCACGATCATCGGGCGTGGCTGAAGCATGGCTTCGCGCAAGCCCTTGGCCAGTTCAGCGGCATCATCGATGCGCATGAACGGCAACTGATAGGCACGCGCCACCTCTTGCAGATCGGGCATCCACAACCCGGCCTCAGGGCCGGTACCGACATAACGGCTTTCGAAGTAGTTACGCTGGGTGTTACGGATCGAGGCGTAGCCGCCGTTGTTCATCACCACTAGGCAGATCGGCAAGTTGAAACCACGCAAGGTGGCCAGCTCCTGGATGTTCAACTGCAGACTTCCATCGCTTTCCACCGCCACCATCGGTTTGCGGCCATTGGCGAAGCAGGCGCCAATGGCGGCTGGCAGACCATAGCCCATGGCACCGAGACCAGAGGTGAGAAACACGCGCTGACCGGGACGATTGCGGAACACCGTATAGAAGACCTCCACCGCCAACCCGGAACTGCCGGTGCTGACCAGGGTATCGGCTGGTACGGCGTCGGAAAGCGCATCGGCAAACTGGAAGTGGCTGATAGGCCCCTCGCCCGGAAACGGCTTGCCGTCATTGACACTGTAGCGGGCCTTCCAGTCAGCGCAGCGCTCGAGCCATTGCGGGCGGCGGTACTCGACGCTCCCCAGGTAAGGCCCCAGGGCGGAAATGAAGTTGTTGGCATCACTGGCAATAGCCACCTCGATGTCCATATCGAGTTTCTCGATCTCGTTGACGTCCACATCCACGATGACCTTACGTGCGGAACGAGCGAAATCGCGCGGCGCGTACGCCGTGATGATGTTGTCGAGGCGGCAACCAATGGCAATCAGCAGATCGGCATTTTGCACCGCGAAATTCGGCGCGCGCAGGGCTACCACACCAGGACGCCCCACATACAACGGATGCTCGTAAGGCAGCAGATCCATGGCGTTCCAGGTTGTAACCACCGGTACGCCCAGCGTCTCGACCAGTTGGCGAAAAGCCTTGGCACCACCACTCAAGCGAACGCCATGCCCGGCTAGGATCAACGGACGCTCGGCAGCATCGAGCAGACTGCGTAAACGTGCCAACAACGCCACGTCCAGAGACTCGACAGGTACGTCATCAGGCTGCCAACCTTCCAGGCTAGAGGGGTCGATGGGGGCGCCCTGGACATCCAGCGGCACGTCGATCCAGACCGGACCGGCACGGCCATCGCGCGCCAAAAAGACCGCGCGTTCCAACTCTCGTCGGATGTCCTCAGGACGCTCCACGGTGACCGCGTATTTGGTGATCGGCCCCACCACGCTGACGATATCCACTTCCTGTACGCCCTTCTGCCGCAACGGCGCACCACGCAACATATCCTGACGCTTGACCTGACCGGAAACCACCAGCAGTGGTACCGACTCGATCCAGGCACCGGCCACCGCGGTCACTGCATTGGTTGCGCCAGGTCCTGTGGTGACCATGCATACGCCCAGATTTTCGTTGATCCGGCAGTAGGCCTCAGCAGAAATCGCCGCCGCTTGCTCATGGAGACAGGCCACGACTTCCAGGCGCGGGTGTTTGCCGACGGCATCATTGAGAAACATGGCGCCGCCGCCAGGTAACAGAAATACGTGTTCGACCCCTTGGTCAGCGATGAAATCGGCAATGTAATCGGCAACGCGATAAGGAGTTGGCACGTCAGTCCATCCAATAGCTGAGAAGGGTCTTGCGGTCGAGATTGGCGTTGATCGTTTCGTCTGTATAGAAAGAATCATTACGCAGATGGGTCGAGGAAATCTCTTCGATGATCGCGCCGCCCGCCGAGCTGAATGCATGACGCACACCGGGCTCCACTGTGACCACGTCACCGGGCACACAGATACGCTCGACACCATCGAGAACCAGGCTTACCTCACCTTGCAGGACATGAAAGGTCTCTTCCTTCTCAAGGTGGTACTGCTCTGGATGGCGCTGCCCAGGGAACAGCAACAGCAATTTCTTGCAATAGCCCCGGTTGACGATGGTCAGCATGCTCAAGCCAAACTCATCGAAGCGATCCAATCCATAATGGTGGGAAATTTCCAGAGTGATCCGCCCCGGCACCACCACATGTCCATCACGCAGTTGCGCCTTGACGCGCTGCACGATGTCCCAGACCTTGTCGCGAATGCCACGCACCTGTGTGTTACCACCATGCAGTGGTGCATCTGCAGCAATCGCCTGGGAGGCAGTGAAAATGCTGTACTTGGAGAAATCGTTAGCAGTCAACTGGCCTTCCCGGGGAGGGAAAGCAAAGTAGACGTCGCTGGCCTGCACCACCTCACCAGCAGCAACCGCACGGCGCGCGAATACACCACGGCGCAGCGATTGCAGGCTAGCCTGCTCGGTCGGATTAATTGGCAAGCGCTGCTCGCCTTCACCGCACAACTGCAAGGTGGTTTGCACCGCCTCCAACCACTTTTGCACTTGCTCAGGACTGGCCGAGTAGGCATTCAGCGGGTACTGCGCAGTGGCCAGGCCGACGTGTTTCTCGAATATCTGCGCGCCTTTGGCCAAGGCGATTTTGACGATGTCAGTGTTATCAGGATTCTCATGAGTGGAGAAGCCGATACGGACGTCCGGGTAGCGTCGACGCAAGTAGTCGATCTGCGATAAATGCATGTTGGCGTCTGGCGTCGGATATTCACCGACGCAGTGCAACACGGCGAAGGTTTTTTCACGGTGAGCCAGGAAACTGATAACCCGATCAATCTCATCAATGCCAGAACCGGCAGTAGAAACGATGATTGGCCGATCGCTTTGGACCACCCGCTCCAGCAACGGCCAGTCTGTCATCGAACAGCTAGCGATCTTGATGCAGTCCAGCCCTTGGGCCTCGATCAGATCCACCGAAGCCTCGTCGAAGGGTGTGGCCATGGCCAGGAAACCATTGGCACGGATCTCCGTCACCAGGGCATCGAACTGCTCGCGAGACAGGCGCGTTTCACTGAAACGCTTGATGTACTTGACGTCATCACGCCCCTGCATCGCCGGATGGATGAAGGTGTCGAGATCGCGATACTGCAACTTGAACGCGAAGGTATAGGGGAAGCGCCGACAAACCTCGCCAAAGGCGCGAACGACCTTGATGCCATGGCCGACATCACCCATATGGTTGTTGGCCATTTCCAACACGAACATCGGCAGGGCAAAGGAGGAAGACATGGATTTCTCGCTCGTCAGATGGGCATTCATCGTGCGTCTCCAAGGCCAAACCAGGCCTCTAACTGCGTCGCTACATGGTCCAGATGATCGTCAGTCAAACCAGGCCAGACGCCTAACCAAAAAGTATCCTTCATGACCCGGTCGGTGACCAGCAACTCGCCACACGTCCGATAGTTCTGGTTTTTCATGTATGGCTGACGAGTCAGGTTGCCGGCAAACAGCAGCCGCGTGCCAATCCCCTGAGCATCGAGGTGACGCAATAGCTCAACCCGTGAATGGCGATTGCCATCACGTAGCGTCAGGGGAAAACCGAACCAGGACGGATCGCTACCTGGGGTTGCCTGCGGCAGGATCAGATGCTCGCTGCAACTGAGCAGACGCTTGCTGAGCCAGGCAAAGTTGCGCTGGCGGGCCGCAATGAAATCATCCAGTCGGTCCATCTGCGCCAATGCACAAGCCGCCTGCATATCGGTAATCTTGAGGTTATAGCCCAGGTGCGAGTAGGTGTACTTGTGGTCATAGCCCTCGGGCAGATCGCCCAATTGCCAGCAGAAACGCTTGTTGCAGGTATTGTCCTGACCTGGTGCGCAATAACAATCGCGCCCCCAGTCACGGAACGACTCCATGATGCGTTTCAACAGCGGATTGTTGGTGAAGACCGCACCGCCTTCGCCCATGGTGATGTGGTGAGCAGGATAGAAACTCAGCGTACCGATATCGCCGAAGGTGCCAACGCCTTTACCCTCGAAGGTTGCACCCAAGGCGTCGCAGCAATCTTCAATCAACCACAAGCCATAGCGATCGCACAGCTCGCGAACCACTTTCAGGTTGAATGGATTACCCAGCGTATGGGCCAACATGATGGCCTTGGTCCGCGGGCCAATAGCCGCCTCGATCAATTGCGGATTGATGTTGTAGGTGGGTAGTTCGATATCGACGAATACCGGCACGGCCCCGAACTGCAGGATGGGATTGACCGTTGTCGGAAATCCCGCCGCCACTCCGATGACCTCATCGCCCTTACCAATGGCACGATCACCTAGCCGTGGCGAGGTCAGAGCGGAAAACGCCACCAGGTTCGCCGATGAGCCGGAGTTGGTCGTCAATACACTGCGGCACCCCAGATAACGGGCTAAACGCCGCTCGAAGGCCTCATTGAAACGGCCAGTGGTCAGCCAGCCATCCAGAACGGCTTCCGTCATGGCCTGCAACTCGGGTGCGCCAATCACCTTGCCGGATGGCGGTACACTGTCTTGCCCCGCGACGAACGGTTTCGGCGCCATCTGCAACTGCGCATAACGCCCGACCAGCTCGGCAATCTGCACGCGCAACTGTTGCGCTGCACTGTCACTCATAAGGTTTCGCCTTCATAGGCCGCGATCTGCGCACGGCTGAATTGCTGCATGTCATCTGCGGCTTGCCAGGCCTGATGCCAGGCAAGGGTCTGGGTCAGGGTCGTGCTAAGTGACCAGGATGGCCGCCAGCCAAGTTGCTGACGGGCTTTGGATGAATCAAGAGAAAGCAACTCTGCTTCATGGGGCTGTGGTGAAGGGCACAGCTCCCAGCGCGCATCACCGGCCCATTGCTGCGCAAGCTGCCCGACAATATCGGCAACAGTGCTAATACCATCGGCATCAGGGCCAAAGTTCCAGGCGGAAGCACAGGCATCGCCCCTTTCGATCAGCGCCTGCGCCAACAACAAGTAGCCCTTCAAAGGGTCGAGCACATGCTGCCAGGGACGCGTGGCGTGGGGATGACGCAAGGTGACGGTTTCCCGCTGCTGCCAGGCGCGCAGAATATCGGGAAGTAACCGCTCTGGCGACCAATCGCCACCACCGAGGACATTGCCTGCGCGCGCCGTAGCAAGGGCAACACCTGCCTTGCGCAGGAAGGACTCGCGGTAGGACGCACAGAGCAATTCGACACATGCCTTGCTGCTGCTGTATGGGTCATGCCCGCCGAGCGCATCCTGCTCACGATATGGCCAGACCCACTCGCGATTGTCGTAACACTTGTCGGTCGTTACCACGACAACCGCACGAACGGCATCGCACTGACGCACCGCGTCCAATAGGTTGAGCGTGCCCATGACGTTGGTGGTATAGGTGTCGGCAGGCGTACGGTAGGACTCCCGCACCAGCGGCTGCGCGGCCAGATGAAGGACCAGTTCCGGCCCAAAATCCTTAAGCGCCCGACACAGTTGGTCGGCGTCACGAATATCGGCGAAGCGCCCGGCAATGCTCGCCTCTAGGTTCGCGGCCTGCCACAGTGACGGAGCGCTTGCTGGTGGCAGCGCGTAGCCGTAAACCTCTGCACCCAGCTCACGCAACCAGAGCCCTAGCCATCCCCCTTTGAACCCGGTATGCCCGGTCAGAAAGACTTTACGTCCGGCCCAGAATGCACGGTTCAGCGCCACACTTGCCACTCCGCCTGGCCACTCTTCCAGCGGTCTTCGAGGAGGACACGATCACGCAGCGTATCCATAGGTTGCCAGAATCCGCGGTGCAGGTGACTCATCAACTGACCGTCACGTGCCAGTCCACGCATGGGTTCGTGCTCCCAAGCAGTAGCGTCACCGCTGATGTAATCCAGAACCTGGGGCTCCAGCACAAAGAACCCGCCATTGATCCAGCCACCATCTCCCAGGGGTTTCTCCTGAAAGCCGATGACCGATTGCCCTTGAACATCCAGCGCACCATAGCGACCGGGCGGCTGAACAGCAGTAACCGTAGCTAGCTTGCCGTGCTGACGGTGAAACGCGATAAGTGCCGGAATATCGACATTGGAAACGCCATCGCCATAGGTGAAGCAAAAAGCCTCATCACCCACATAATCGCGCACCCGACGCAGTCGACCGCCGGTACCGGTGTGCTCTCCTGTATCGACCAGCGTGACACGCCATGGCTCGGCGTGGCGCTGATGGATATGCATGCTGTTCTCAACCATATCGAAGGTCACGTCGGACATATGCAGGAAGTAATTGGCAAAGTACTCCTTGATTACATACCCCTTGTAGCCGAGGCAGATCACGAAGTCATTGATACCGTAATGTGCATAGATCTTCATGATGTGCCAGATGATCGGCTTACCGCCTACCTCAATCATCGGCTTCGGCTTGAGGTGGGACTCTTCACTGATCCGAGTACCCAACCCACCAGCCAAAATCACAGCTTTCATCCAATTCTCCAGGGCCGCCAAACGCTGAACCCGTCATTTTTTTGGCAAGCAAGGGTCGTTCGACCATATCTAGCAAGTTATTTGCCAACCTGGCTCAAGACAACCGCCACCTCACAGGCCCTACGCTCAAGCAATTGACCAGGACAGACAAAATCTTATCCTCGTGTAATCACTTAAAACACGCAGTAATGATAATAGAGAGGACGTGCTGAGGAGGAGAGTACAAGCACAGCGTACGAGGATCGCCAACAGAAGGGGTCGGTAGTGTACTGCGGCGATTGCCGCTACAGACATCTCGATCGATCAAAGCTTATTGAACAGATTCAAGCTGCTGATCTTCACATAGCTCTGCTGTGCCGCTTCGAGAATAATCGATTGAAATGACAACCGCGACAATGCCTCGGCATAGTCGAGCTCGCGCAAATCCGCCTGGACGCTTTTATTAACTAACGTCACGTCTTCATTGTCGGTGAGGGTGGTGTCGATCACATTCAGTCGCGCACCAATCTCGCCACGCACGCTATCTATATTGACCGCAGCGTGATCCAGGTTGGTCATACCGGCAGCCACTGCGTCACGAATTTCGCTACTGGTGCTGGCTGGATTCTCCAAGACCCGCCGCAAGTTGACGATGGTATCCAGCACCCCCTGTTTCTGGCGAGTCGGGTCCAGCGTGACGGTCACCCGCTCCCCGCCTACCGCTGCACCATCAACCTGAAGAGTCACTCCACGGAACGTCACCTGATCGGCTTCGTCCGGGTCATCGTCGAGCTGGCCGCTGCCCAGCACTGGCGTTGTGGTGCCGGCCTCGAAAATCTCATAACTCTGCGCATCGGGGTTACCAAAGACTATCTCGATGCCCGCATCCGGGAACGGCGGATTACCGGTAAATGCCACCTCGCTCTGCACCAGCGGCGCGGAAACGCTCAGGGTCGAACCAGGCGCCGCCGAAACGTCCAGCGTTCGATCAAGGCGGTCAGCATTAATGATGTTCTCGAAAATGCGTTTGCCATTGTCGCTGATCGGTATGTCCAGCGAACTACCAATCTGCAACCGGCGCTGACCTTCGTCGCCCTGATAGCTGTAGTTGCCGCTGTCATCACGCCCAAAAGCCTGCGTCTTGCCCTGAAAGCCAGAGAAGATGTACTCACCCCGAGCGTTACGCGTGTTCATCAGAGCGAACAGTTCTTCCTCGCGCTCCTTCAGCTCGGCGGCAATGGATTGGCGCTCCAGCTCACCAAGACTGCCGTTGCCAGCACGGACAGTCAGCTCCTGCAAACGCTGCAGAATGGTATGGGCTGAAGCGAGGGTCACTTCTTCCTGGGTCAGGCTGTTGTCGGCGGCGACCAGGTTGGACTTGTACTGACTCAGTACATTCTGTTGCTGCTCTAGTTGCAGCAGGCGCACTGACGCCACAGGATCATCTGCCGGCGTGAGAATCCGGTTGCCAGTGCTGATCTGCTGCTGGGTGCGCGTCACATCGGCGTAATTACGCTGCAGTCCCTGAACACCGTTGTTGAAGGCCTGTATGCTGGAGATTCGCATGTAAAAACACCCTCGTGTACTTCTTCGACGTGGCGGCTCGCGGCAGCCTACGCCCTAAATTCGGCAGTGGCTTCTGGTTTACCTGAAAGCACCAATCAGGGTATCGAACAGCGAGCGAGCAACTTGAATCACTTGTGCCGATGCATTGTAGTACTGCTCGAACTTGATCAGGTTAGCCGCCTCTTCATCGAGGCTCACCGCCGATAACGAGTTCCGGTTATCCGTCGCCTGTTTGAGGATAGCGGAGGTGGCCGTGCTGTCCTGGCGCGCCTGAGCAGTCAAGGTGCCGACGCGCTCAACCAGGTCGCCATAGCCATCGGTGAAACTGGCTCCGGTAGCAATAGACGTGACATTGGGGTCGACGCCGATGGTTTGCTTATTCTGCAGGTCGACCAGCTTCAACGCGTTGCGGTTATCGGACACACCACTCTGATTGAAGGCAACATTAAAGGTGTCACCATTTTCCGGGCGGCCACTCAGCGTCATGCGCACCGTACTGCCATCCGAAAGCTGCAACTCGAACAGGTTCTGTTGGCCGCTCTGGAATGCCGCTGGCGTTGCCGCCGTGCCATCGGCATTGATGCGGGTTAGCGTAGCGCCAGCCGGCACATTGAACGTGCTCGTCGCCGCATCATAGGTCAGCCCTACAGGCAGGGCCGCCGACAAGGTGGCTGGATTAATCGCCGAGCCATTGAATTGCAGATCAGGCTGACTGACCACCCCAGTCCCCCGGTTCTGCAAACCGGCCTCGGCACGCACGGGGGCTGCGAAAGCCAGTTGATCAGACTGGTCCAGCGTCACGCTGATAGTGCTCGCACCATGCCTGGTAGGCTGCAGAATGAACCGATCATTAGCATTCGGAGCCTGCTCGAGTGCCACACTGAACCCCTGGCTGCGCCCAGCAGAGTCAGTAAAGGTCAAACTCGCGGGGTAAGTCCCGGGGGGGTTCGGGTTCAGCGTCATCAACTGGCCATCGCTCATGCGTATCGCCGAATAGGAGGTACCGTCAAAATCCAAACGATAGTCGCTGGTCGTCAATACGCTGGTATCAGTAATGTTCAGCGCGGGTTGTGTATTACCGGTATTCGTCGCATAGCCACGCACTCGCAGGCTGGCCAGAGTCGCATCATTGTAGTCACCGAACAGCGCAGTCCCCACCTGCCCTTTCAGATCCAACCCTTGGCCAAGCTGGGTATTAACCTGATCAGTCACCGCCAGGGCCAGTCGACCGAGGGAGTTCAGGGTTGGGTCCAGCGATTCGGAACGGTAACGGAGTAGCCCGCCCATTTCGCCACCAGTTACCAGATCGGTGATGGCCTGCTTGGAGTTGCCACTGACAAACGACACCTCGTAGCGCATCGGGTCGCTCTGCCCGGGACCAACTTCCAAGCGGCTGGCGGTACTGCCCACTACCAGTGGCTGCCCCGAACCAACGAACAGGTTGAACGTGTTGTCGTCCTGCGGCACGACCGTGACGCCAACAAAGGTCGACAGTTGACGAATGGCTTCGTCGCGCGCATCGAGCAAATCGTTGGGTTGCTGGCCATTAGCCGATGCAATGGCGATGGCATCGTTATAACCGGCAATCGAAGAAGCCAGACGGTTAACCTGGTCAGTGACCGCCGAGAGCTGTTTATTGATGAAATCGTTTTGCTCACTGACGCGTTCGTACACCATGTTGAAACGCTTGGCCAAGCCCTCGGCTTCGGACAGCACCAACTGGCGAGCGGGAATATTCGCTGGGTCTTCTGCTGCTGTTTGCAATGCAGAAAAGAAGCTTTTGAGCGACGGCGTGATGCCGGTGGTGGTACCCGCCAACAGGGAATCGAGTTGCTCAATCTGACTTTTGTACGCTTCGACATCGGAACCCAATGCCGTGCTGCTACGCACCTGTGCCGTGAGGAACTCGCTATAGGTGCGGCGAATATCAGTCAGCGTGGTCCCCGAGCCAATATAACCTGCGCCACTGAACTGCGGCGTACGCGTGACCTGTACTGTGTCCTGCCGGCTAAACCCGGGAGTGTTGACATTGGTGATGTTATGGCCAGTAACAGCCAGCGAAGTCTTGTTCGCCGCCAGGCCCGAAAGGCCTATGTTCAATAGGTCAGCCATGATTCAACCTCAAGTCCTTGTGGTGGCGCTATCGGCAGCGGCGATTGCTTGATAGGTCTGCATCTTGCGAGCGATCTGCGAGATCTTGCGCGCATAGTTCGGATCGGTGGCGTAGCCAGCCTGCTGCAGCTCCTTGACGAAACGCTCCGGGGTCTCGGTAGCACTCAGCGCTTTTTCGTAGCGACCGTTGCTCTGCAGGAAACTGACGTAATCGTCGAAGCTCTGCGCATAGGAGTCATAGGCACGGAAGCTGGCTGCTTCCTTGACCGCCTTGCCACCCTTGTATTCCGTGGTCAGCACGCGGGCCGAGTCGCCCTCCCAGCTGCCATGGGACTTGATACCGAACAGGTTGTGGCTGCTTTCGCCATCACGGGTGCGGATGATCGACTTGCCCCAACCGGTTTCCAGCGCGGCCTGGGCCACCAGGTAACGCGGGTCGACACCGATCTTCTCGGCAGCGGCCTCCGCCATCGGCAGCATGGTGGCGACGAACTCCTGTGGTGAACTGAATGCGGCTTTGCCCGGCGCCAACGGCGGTTGAGCAATACGACGGCCAGTCAATGCATCGCTATTGCCAAGGCTCAGGCCTCGATCCTTGGGTGCGGCGCTGGCCTGCGCAGGAATCCAGTCACTACCAGCCAGGGCCTTGCCCTCGCCTTCTGCAGCCGATGGCACGATACCAGCCAACAGGCGATCCGCCAGTTTGCCCGGCACAGAGAGGCGACGGCGATTGAGCATCGCCACATCATCACGAAAGCCTTCGCTATTGGCGACCTGGTCAGCCTTCGACTCGCTCACGGCCGCGACCGGCTGCTCGATCTGCGCGAAGGGATTTGGGCGGCTCGACGGCTGCTTGATCTTCGACATCTGCCGCACCAGCACGTCAGCCAGGCCGATGCCGCGCCCTTCCTTGGAGAGCGTCACCGCCAGTTGCTGGTCGTGCATATCCTGATAGGTCTTGCTCTCGTTGCTGTTCATGAAGTTGCCCTCGCCGAACACGGCGTTGGCCGAACGCATGGCTTTGAGCATTTCGTTAAGGAACAGCGATTCGAACTCCTGCGCAACCTTGCGGATGTTCTGCTCGGTGTCACCGCCCACCTTGAACTGGTTGAGGCGGTTCAGGTCGGTGTAGGCACCGCTGTCGATCGGGCTTTTACCGTTGCCGAGCAGACCGGCTGAAAGTCGAGAGTCCATACGTTGTGCCTCTTTAAATCACGATCAGGTCAGCCTGAAGGGCGCCGGCTTGCTTGAGCGCCTCCAGGATGGCCATGAGGTCGGACGGCGCTGCGCCTACCTGGTTAACTGCACGGACAATCTCGTCCAGGCTGGTACCAGGGCCGAACTTGAACATCGGTTTGGCCTCTTCCTCGGCACCCACGCGCGAATTCGGCACTACCGCGGTCTGGCCACCGGAGAATGCCTCGGGCTGGCTGACGATGGGGTCTTCGGTGATGGTCACGGTCAGGCTGCCATGTGTGACTGCCGCCGGCTGTACCTTGACGTCCTGGCCAATGACGATGGTGCCGGTACGCGAGTTGATGATGACCTTGGCCACCGCTTTACCCGCCTCGACCTGCAGGTTTTCGAGGATCGACAGATAGTCGACGCGCTGGTTCGGATCGAGCGGTGCGCTGACGCGAATCGAGCCGCCATCGATGGCCTGTGCGACACCAGGGCCAAGCAGGTCGTTGATCTGATCGACGATGTTCTTCGCCGTGGTGAAATCGGGGCGGTTGAGGTTCAACGTCAGGTAATTGCCCTGATCGAAACCACTCGGCACCGGACGCTCGACGGTCGCCCCACCGGGAATACGACCGGCAGACGGCACATTGACGGTGATGCGCGAACCATCGGCGCCGCTGGCGTCGAAACCACCGACCACCAGGTTGCCCTGGGCGATGGCGTAGACGTTGCCATCGATGCCCTTGAGCGGCGTCATCAGCAGACTGCCACCGCGCAGACTCTTGGCGTTACCGATCGAGGAAATGGTGATATCGATGGTCTGCCCCGGCTTGGCGAACGCCGGCAGGTCGGCATGCACCGACACGGCTGCGACGTTCTTCAACTGCACGTTGCCGCCTGGCGGCACCTTGATGCCGAACTGCGCCAGCATGTTGTTGAAGGTCTGCACGGTAAAGGGGGTCTGTGTGGTCTGGTCGCCGCTGCCATTGAGGCCGACCACCAGGCCGTAGCCGATCAACTGGTTGCTACGCACACCCTGGATCGATGCCAGATCCTTCAAACGCTCGGCCTGGGTCGGCAAGCTCAACAACAGACACGACAGCATGGTTGCCAGCAGCAGCCAGTCGTTGGCGCCACGGCGGCGATAGCCGCGATGAGCGACCGCGAACTGTCGACGGCACGCCCCGGCTTGTGTCGACTCACTGCCATGAGCTCGCCCCCCTCGCCTGGTAACCGAAGTCACTGCGAAGGCCTTGCGCGCCGAGCCGCCGGTCGTCACTCGCGCGTACCAATTGGACAGGTGCTCGAGTAACAGGGACGGAGAATGAGTCAGCCAGGTTTTCATCTACAGCACCCCGAGATCAGAACGGCCACAGCGGGCTCATGAAGAAACGACTCATCCAGCCGGGCTGACTGGCATCGGCGAAGGCGCCAGTCCCGGAATAGGTGATGCGCGCATCGGCAACCCGCGTGGAAGACACGGTGTTGTCAGTGGAGATGTCGTCGGCACGAACCAGGCCGGAGATACGCATGAGTTCATCGCCGGTATTGAGCGTCATCCACTTCTCGCCACGTACGGCCAGAATGCCGTTGGGCAGCACTTCAGCGACGGTCACGGTGACCGAACCGGACAAGCTGTTGCTCTGCCCTGCCTGACCAGAGCCTGTGGCGTCACGCTGGGAATTCCAGCTCGAATCCAGGCTCAGATTGTTGTTGGTCATACCCAGGGCGCTGAGGCTGCGCAGCGGGTTGTCCGGGGCGACGGTCATGCCGAACAGATTCGGTACGCCGAGGGTTCCGCTGCTGTCTTTCTGCAGATTGCTGTTGGCATTCTTGCTGGCCTGGGTACGCTCGTTCAGGGTAATGGTGATGATGTCCCCGATACGGAAGGCCTTGCGGTCGTCATACAGACCATTTTCGAAGCCGGCCTGATAGATCGAACCATTGTTCTGCGCAGCCGGCAACGGCGTGCGCGGCAACACCGGCGCGTAATAGGGATCATCCGGCTTGGCTGTTGGCGCCACGCAGCCGCTGGCCAGCAGCAGGCCAGCCAACAGGGGTAAACAGAGAATTTGCCGGTTCATAACCACTACCTCGCGGCGTTCACAACAGTGTCAAGAAATCAGAGGTTCTGCGTCACGAAGGACAGCATCTGATCGGCGGTGGAAATCACCTTGGAGTTCATTTCGTAGGCGCGCTGGGTGGTGATCATGTTCACCATCTCCTCCACCACGCTGACGTTGGAGTTTTCCAGGGTGTTCTGCAGCGTGGTGCCCAGACCGTTGAGGCCGGGGTTGCCCACCTGCGGCGCGCCACTGGAACCGGTCTCCAGGAACAGGTTGTTACCGATGGCCTCCAGGCCAGCCGGGTTGACGAAGTCGGCCAGCTGGATATTGCCGATGATCTGCGGCTGCGGATTGCCGGTGGTGGTCACCGAGACAGTGCCGTCCTCGCCGACGGTGAAGGTGCGCACTTCGTTCGGCAGCACGATCGCCGGCTCCAGGGCAAACCCCTGGGACGTAACGATCTGTCCATCGGAGTTCAGGTGAAAGCTGCCATCACGGGTATAGGAAACAGTGCCGTCGGGCTGCAGGATCTGGAAGAAACCACGACCATTCACCGCCATATCCATCGGCTGCTCGGTGGTTTGCAGACTGCCGGCGGTGAAGATCTTCTGCGTACCCACCACCCGCACACCGGTGCCGAGCTGCAAACCTGAGGGCAACTCGCTGTCCTGGCTGGACTGGCCACCCGGCTGACGACGGATCTGATAGAGCAGATCCTCGAATTCCGCGCGATCACGCTTGAAGCCAGTGGTCGCCACGTTGGCCAGGTTGTTGGAAATGGTGGTCAGGTTCATGTCCTGAGCGGACAAACCGGTCTTGCTGACCCACAGTGCCGGAAGCATATCGATTCTCCTCGGACGCCGGTTTTACGGCGCCGCGTGCTGGTAATTAGCTAATTTGCAAAACCCGCGCCATGGCCGACGAATTGTCCTCGGCGGTGCGCATCATCTTTACCGACAGCTCGAACTGACGGGACAGGGAGAGGATCGCGGTCATTTCTTCAACGGCATTGACGTTGCTCGCCTCGAGGAAACCCGACGTCACCTGAACGGTCGCATCGGCCTCTACCTCGGGCCGGCCCTTGACGCGGATCAGGCCATCGGTGCCCTTCTCCATGCTTTTCGGATCAGGGTTGACCAGCTTGATGCGGTCGACCTCAGCCAATACGTTGGGATCTTCACCAAGCGCACGAATGCTGATGGTGCCGTCCTGACCAATCTCCACCTTCTGCTCTGGCGGCACGGCAATCGGCCCGGCATTGCCCATGACCGGCAAACCATTGCCGGTACGCAGCACGCCCAGAGCATCGATATTCAGGCTGGCAGTACGTACGTAGGCCTCGCTGCCATCAGGTGTCTGCACGGCGATCCAGCCCTTGCCACCAATGGCGACATCCAGGTCACGACCGGTTTCCTGCAGCGAGCCCGGGCGAAAATCCGTAGCCGGACGTTCGCTCATGGCAAATACACGCGCCGGGTGGGTTTCACCGAACAGCGGCATGGAGCGCGCCTGCTCGAAATCGCGACGAAAACCCGAGGTGGAAACGTTCGCCAGGTTGTTGGCGTGGGCGCGCAGGGCCAGTGTGTTGTTCTGCGCTCCGGTCATGGAGACGTACAGCATCTTGTCCATGGAAACTCTCCGAGTGGGCGACACGCCCTTGGCTCTTTGCATTGACTATAGCAAACGCCGTGCCAGTCTCGAAAAACAAATACAAGGTACTGATTTTAGAGGATTTTACAGATATGAAAGAATCATAAAGAAAAGCCAGCGGCGGGGTTTTGCCGGCCCTGCAACGGCAAAGCGGCAAGCCAGGCTTGCCGCTTTGCTTCAGCCCCGACTCATCAACGCAGGTTGATGATGGTCTGGGTGATGGCGCTTTCGGTTTCGATGGTCTTGGCGTTGGCCTGGTAGTTGCGCTGAGCCACGATCAGGTTCACCAATTGATCCGACAGCTCGACGTTGGAGTCTTCCAGCGCACCAGCCTGCAGAGCACCCAGGGTACTGCTGCGCGGCGTGCCGATGACCGGCTCACCGGACTCGAACGACTGCGCCCAGGCCGTCTTGCCGACAGGAGTGAGCCCCTGGACGTTGGCGAAGTTCGCCAGCAGCACCTGCCCTTGCACCTTGGACTGGCCGTTGGTGTAACGGGCGAAGATCACCCCGGTGTCATCGATCTCGACACCCGCCAATTGGCCCGTGGTGTAGCCATCCTGACTGACGGCGTTGACGCCGAAGGAGGCGGCGTACTGGGTCGAGCCGCGCATGTCGAAGGTGAAAGCCTCACTCTCAGCACCGTTGGGCACCAGAGTTCCCGGATTACCCGGATCCTCCTCGGCAGGCACCCAATCGGTATCCGCCAGAGCGAAGATGCCATTGGGCGTCCCCCCCGGAATGGCCGGCGCATCAAGGGCCGGGTTGGCCGGCGTGCTGGCCAGCGGGGTGAACGCAGGTGTCGACAGCTGCCCGACGGCATCGAAGTTCACCGCATAGCTGAATGGCTGATCACTGGATGGGTCGCGCGGGTTGACCCCATCGACCAGCACATGCATCACCCAGCCGTTGTTGGCCGGCGCTTCGTTCTTGACGAAGTATTGGCTCATCACGTGAGCATTGCCCTGTGAATCGTAGATATTGGTCGAAGTGGACCAGTTGAAGGACTTCGAATCGCTCGGGTCGAACGTCGGTGCCGCCATGGTTCCTGCGTTAGCGGGCCGTACGGCATTGGAGTTCAGGTTGAGGCGCTGGGTAACGCTGGTGGTCGCCTTGGGCTCCTGCTGACCTGCACTGATGCGCAGGTCAGACTGCACCGGCAGGATATTGCCGCTGTCATCAGCCGCATAACCTTGCAGGCGGTAACCGAAGTTATTGACCATATAACCATCGCGATCCGTACCGAAGTAACCGGCGCGGGTATAGCCAATCTCACCGTTGTTGCTGGTCATGAAGAAGCCATTGCCATTGATGGCCAGATCCAGAGCATTGTTCGTGTAGTTGACATTGCCCTGGTTGAACAGCTGCGATACGTCTGCCAGTAGTACACCACTGCCCTGCGCATTCTTGCCGGTACCCAGAACGGAAGCGGCATAGACATCGGCGAACTCGGCACGCGACTGCTTGAAACCTGCAGTACCGGCGTTGGCGATGTTGTTGCCGGTGACGTTGAGGTCGCTGGTCGCGGCACGCAGGCCGCTGAGACCAATATTGAACGACATGGAAGACTCCTTTGCCGGAACTGCCGGCGGCAATAGTTATTGGCCGATGACCTGCACTTGAGAAAGCGGAACGCTGCCCAGGCCGGCGAGATTGAGCATCAGCTCGCTGCCGCCCAGGGTGACGCTGTCGACGTTGGCCGGCAGCATGGTGTACAGCCCCTTGGTCTCACTACCGTAGGTGGCCTGCGCCTCGAACTTGTACGTGCCCGGCGGCGCCACGTTGCCATCGGAATCCTTGCCATCCCAGATGAAGCTGACGTTGCCGGCTTCCTGCTCGCCGAGATTGACGCGGGTAACCAACGCCCCGGAATTGTCATAGACGTTGACGTAAACGTTGCTGCTGCTGACCGGCAGAACAGTGCTGGCCTTGAAGCTTTCACTGGTATCGACCACGGCCTTCTCGCTCGGCACGATCACTTTGCGGCCGACCAGAGAAGACGCCTGCAACGCCTGCGAAGACTGAAAGCTGGAGAGCATCGAGCCCATGCTGGTGTTGAGCTTCTCGATGCCTTCGACCTGGCTGAATTGCGCCAACTGGGCGATGAACTCACCGTTACCCTGAGGCTCCAGCGGGTTCTGGTTGTTGAGTTGCGCCACCAGCAAGTTGAGGAACTCGTTCTTGCCGAGGTCATTGCTTTTCGGTGCATCCTGTTTGAGCTGGTACTGATCCAGTACCGAGCTCGTGCCGTTTACGGTGCTCATACCCTGATTTCCTCGTCTCGTCTTACTGACCCAGGGTCAGCACGCGCTGCAGCATCTGTTTGGCGGTATTCATCATTTCAACGTTGGTCTGGAAGGCACGACTGGCGGAAATCATGTCGGCCATTTCCTCGACCACGTTGACGTTCGGGTAGAAGACATAACCATCGGCGTTGGCCATCGGATGATCAGGCTCATAGCGCGGCATCAGGCTGCCCTGATCCTCGATCACGCCCAGCACCTGCACACCGCGACCGGCTTCATCCTGCTCGGCGAACAGCGAGCCACGGCCTCCGTCTTGTGCCTGCTGAAAGACGGTGGCGAACACCGGGTGGCGAGCGCGGTAGGTCTGATCCAGGCTCGAGGAAACGGTCTCTGCGTTGGCGATGTTGCTGGAAATGGTGTTCAGGCGAGTGCTCTGGGCGCTCATGCCGGTTCCGGCGATGTTGAAGACACTGGCAAGGGACATGGTCGCGCTCCTTATTCGCCGCGCAGGGCAGTGGTCAGCCCTTTGAATTTGCTATTGAGAAAGGTGAAGCTGGCCTGGAACTGCACCGCGTTTTCGGCGTAGTTCGATTGCTCGATCTGCAGGTCGACGGTGTTCTGATCCAGCGACGCGTGGAACGGCGTGCGATAAGGCAGCTCAGCATCGCCACTTTTCACACCATCGGCCGGGATGTGGCGAGTGTCGGTGCGATTCAGGGCAACGCCGCCACGCTGCATGCGGCTGTTCTGCTCGGCCAGCACACTGGCGAAGTCCAGATCACGAGCCTTGTAGTTCGGCGTATCGGCGTTGGCGATGTTGTTCGCCAGCACCTCGGCACGCTGGGCGCGAAAGCCGAGTGCCTGCTCATGGATGCCGAGTGCTCTGCCGAAGTTGATGCTCATGCTCTGAACCTTTGCCACAAGGGCCGTCTGATCACTGTTGCCAGAGATAGAGCAAAGGCTGTGCCATATATTTAAATCCTTATAAATCAATGGCTTGAGATTAAATCGAAGGATCGAATGCGGCAAAGCGGCAAAGTATTACCGCCCCCAGGCAAGGAAGCGGCAAAGCTGATCGGGCAGATTGCCGCCGGCCCGACCCTAGGGTGCGCTGTGCGCACCGCCCCTCTTCACCATCACACCAAAAACCACTGGTGCGCACGGCGCACCCTACCGGGCCCATGGTTTTCAGAGCCCAGAAACGCAAACGGGAGGCCAAAGGCCTCCCGCTGCTGATACCAAACATGCCTTGCGCCTATTTGGCCTTGTAGATGATCCCCGGACTGCACTGCACCATCTGGTACTTGTCCGGTAGGCCATTGAGTGCCTCGGAGGCGCCGAGGAACAGATAACCGCCCGGTTTCAAGGTGGCGTGGATGCGCGTGAGGATGTCCTTCTTCACGTCTGCCGAGAAGTAGATCAGCACGTTGCGGCAGAAGACGATGTCGAACTTGCCCAATGCCGCGTAACTGTCCAGCAAATTCAGTGGGCGGAACTCGACACGGCTCTTGATGGGAGCCTTGACCTGCCAACGCCCCGGTCCCTTGGGATCGAAATAGCGCTGCAAACGCTCCTGTGCAAGGCCTCGCCCCATGGCAAGGCTGTCGTACTCGCCGGATTTGCAATTGGCCAGCATCGACGGCGAAAGGTCGGTGGCAACGATTTGCACACCTGCCTTGAGCTGACCGAGATTGGTGCGTTCGAACTCATCGATGGACATCGACAGCGAGTAAGGCTCCTGACCGGACGAGCAGGCTGCCGACCAGATACGCAGGCGCTGGGCCGGATAAGCCTTGATCAACTCCGGCAACACGCGGTTCTTGAGCACCTCGAAGGGATACGTGTCACGAAACCACAGGGTCTCGTTGGTGGTCATGGCATCTACGACCTGCTCGCGCAGCCCTCCGCGCGGCTGGCTTTGCATGCGCTGCACCAGCTCGCCCAGGGTCTTGATACCGTTCTGTTCCATCAGCTTGTTCAGACGGCTGGAGACCAGGTACTGCTTGTTGCTGCCAAGCAGAATACCGCAGGCCTTTTCCAGGAAAGTCCGGAACTGCTCGAAATCCAAATTACCTGAAGACACTAGTGCCGCCTCTGCAACCATAACATTCGCCGAAGGTCACCCTTCAGCCCCCATCCGATACACGAATGCGATCGACCACCCGCGCCGCCAGATCATCTGGCTTGAACTTGGCGAGGAAGTCGTCAGCGCCGACTTTCTTCACCATCGCCTGGTTGAACACACCGGAAAGCGAAGTATGCAGGAGGATATGCAGCTTCTGCATGCGCGGATCGCTGCGAATCTCCGTAGTCAACGTATATCCGTCCATCTCGGGCATCTCGATGTCGGAAATCAGCATCAGCAGTTCCTTGTCAGGATTATGCCCCTCGTCCGCCATTTTCTTGAGGTAATTGAGCGCCTCACGGCCATCGTTCAGAGCCGTAACCTCGACGCCAACGGTCTGCAGACAGCGCGAAACCTGTTTGCGTGCCACCGAGGAGTCATCGACGATCAGCACATGTTTGGTCACTGCCTGACTCTGCACCTGTTCATCGATCACGCCAGCGGAGATCACTTCCGAGGTCGGCGCGACTTCGGCAAGAATCTTCTCGACATCGATGATCTCGACCAACTGCTTGTCGAGCCGCGTGACCGCTGTCAGGTAGTGATCGCGCCCGGTGCCCTTGGGTGGCGGATGGATTTCCTCCCAGTTCATGTTGACGATACGCTCGACCGAGCGCACCAGAAAACCCTGCACCTTGGTGTTGTACTCGGTGATGATCACGAAGCTGGTCTTCAGATTTTCCAGAGCGGCACTGCCGGTAGCGATGGAAAGGTCGAGAATCGGAATGGTGCCCCCACGAATATTGGCCACACCCCGCACCACCGGACTGGACTTGGGCATGATGGTGAGATTCGGGCACTGCAGTACCTCTTTCACCTTGAATACGTTGATACCGTAAAGCTGTGGGCCCTCCAGGCGAAACAGCAACAACTCCAAGCGGTTCTGCCCCACCAGCTGAGTGCGCTGGTTAACCGAATCCATCAACCCGGCCATGCCCGGACTCCTTCTTGTCTAGTAACGCCTACCCCATTGAGCCTAGCAGGCGGCACGGGGCTTGCTTTGCATTGCTTATGAAGCAGAGAACGTCATCATTCCGTCAGCTACTGGCAAAGTGCCTTGCGCCTTTGCCCGTTTTACTCGCTTTGCCGACACTCGGCTACAGCGCTACGGCGGCTGCCACCTTTACCAGCACTGAGCAACTTATCGGCGCCACCGAGGCCTTTCTTGAGCAGGCAACCACTGAATATCTACAGCGTAGCGAAATTCAGGGCCGCCATGAGATTCGCGTCAACCGTCTCGACCCGCGGTTGCGTCTGCCGCTGTGCGATCAGCCGCTGACGACCACGCTGGAGAGCCCGGCGCAGCCGTTGGGCCGTGTCACCACGCGGGTGCGCTGCGACGGCAGCGCCCCGTGGACCGTATTCGTGCCGGCTGAAGTGCGTTTGTATCGCCCAATCGTCGTACTGACTCGCCCCCTCAAGCGCATGAGCGTAGTCAAGGCTGCGGATCTGAGCCTGGTTGAACGCGATGTCGGACAATTGGGGCAGAACTTTCTCACCGACCTGAACCAGGCGATCGGCAAGAAATTGACACGACAGCTCGGTAGTGACCAGATTCTTCTTTCTACCCACCTGCAAGTAGCCGAGGTCATTCGTCGGGGCGATCAGGTGGTGATCAGCGCTCGCGGTATCACGGTCAACGTGCGCATGCCCGGCGAAGCCCTGACAGACGGTGCTCCAGGTGAGCAGATCAATGTACGCAACCTGCGCTCGCAGCGAGTCGTTCGAGCCCGAGTGGTTGGCCCTGGTCAGGTGGAAGTAGCCATGTAGGCATGTTTCTTGTAGCGCAAAAGCGTGGCGATTCCCTACACTATTCAACGACGCTATGAAATTAATCCTAAAGTTTTCCCGGCTGCAGCCGAGAAGCATGGCAAGCGTCCACTATATCGTCCGAGGTTCTGCATCATGGTCATCGACTTCAACCGGCTGAACAATGCCAATACGCCCGCCAATGCGGGGCGTACCGGCGCGACTCAGGCTGGCAATCGCAATGAGTCGGCACAGCCGAACCAGGCGTCTGCCATCGGTAACGATGAACAAACCAACGCCAAGAGCGGCGAATCGGTGCAACTGAGCCGCGAGGCACAGCAGTTGCAAACAATCGGCGAGAAGCTGCGTGATCAGCCCATCGTCAACAAGGAGCGTGTGGCCCAGCTGAAACAGGCCATCGCTGATGGCAGCTATCAGGTCGACAGCAAACGTGTCGCCCAGAAACTGCTCGACTTCGAATCCCAGCGCTAGTCTCAGGGCTGCGCTGGGGGTGTTGGACGCCCGACCCCCAAGAGCCCGCCATGAACGACACAGCCTTGCTTGACCTCTTCACCAACGATATCGGCACTGCAAAGCAATTGCTTGAGCTGATCGATAGCGAGTTCCAGGCCCTTACCGAACGCGACCTACCGCTCCTGAATAGCCTGCTCAGCGAAAAACAACCGCTGCTTGCCCTGCTTCAGCAGCATGGCAGCGAGCGCAGTCGTCTGCTGCAAAACGCCGGTCTGAGTGCTGATCGCGAAGGGCTCTCAGCGCTGGCGAGCAAGTCCTCCGTCGGCGATCAACTGCTGGCGCGCAGTGAAGAGTTGTCCGCTCTCCTGCAGCGCTGTCAGGAGGCCAATCTGCGCAATGGCCGTTTGATTCGCGCCAACCAGGCCTCGGTCGGCAGCGTCCTTGGCATTTTGCGTGGCGCAGAGACTCCCGGCCTCTATGACAGCCGCGGCAGTGCCGCTAGAATCGCGCAGCAAAGGCCGCTCAGCCAGGCCTGAGCCATCCCCCCAACAAAAAGCACAGGGACATGCAGGCACTCTGCCAGTATTCTAGTGCCGTTGTAGTCCATGACTCGGAGAGTTCCGAACTGTGTCCAGTGCGTTCAACGACGAGAGCGGTCCTCAACCGCCCAAGGTGCTCAAGACATCCGTCGAGATCATTGCCACCCTGCGTCAATTGCAACAGAACCATGATCCCCTGGTTATCCAGTTCAAGGATCGTGGCCAGCGTTTTCAAAGCTACCTCGTCGAAATCGATAAAGACCGTGCGCGTTTAGCGCTGGACGAGATCATCCCTACCGATGGCGAACGTTTTCTCAAGCAAGGCGAAACCTTCAACGTCGAGGCATTCCGCGACGGGGTACGAGTAGCCTGGACCTGTGATCACGACGTGCAGCTTGGCGAACTCGAGGGAGCCCCCTGCTACTGGGCACCGCTGCCCACCGAAGTGATCTATCACCAGCGCCGCAGCGCCTTCCGTGCGCAGTTGAAGCAAAGCGATCTGGTCAAGGTCGTACTCAGCGGCGACAAGCTGCGCGAACCGCTGTCAGGTCATCTGCTGGACATCTCGGCCACCGGCTGCAAACTGCGTTTCGCCGGCAACCTCAGTCAGCAACTGAGCAATGGCCAGGTACACGAGCGACTCACTGCCTATCTGCCATTCGGCAACATGACCTGCGCCGTGGAGTTACGTCACGTGCAATACGAGGACAAGGTCGACATGACGTTCGTCGGCACGCGTTTTCATCGCTTGAACGGCCTGGAGCAACGCCAGGTCGAGCGCTTCGTCTATCAGTTGCAGCGCGAGGCGCGTCGCACCGAGAGCGACGGCCCCTTCTGACGCCCACAGCCCTTACTGGCCCGCCTGCGTTTTCTGCTGATCCTCTTCAGCCGCTGCCGCAGCAGCGGCTGGTTCCTGCATCTGCTCCTGCACCGCCTGCTCATCGACCCTCGGGTCGAGCGCAGCGACCAGCGGCGAGCTGGTGACGTTACCCGGCATGGCCATATGGTGCAGCGGCGCATCATCGACCTGATGCAAATGGGTCACCACTTCAGGACGAATGCGCCAGACCAGAATCAACGCGCAGACACTGAAGAATACATAGAGCATGTTGGCGCCGTAGAAACGCATCAGCACACCGGCCAGCAGTGGACCAATGCAGGCACCCACGCCGAAGGTAACCAGCAGCATGGCCGTCAGTGACACACGGCGCTCAGGCTCGACGTGGTCATTGGCCAAGGCCACCGCCAGTGGGTAGAGGCTGAACTGCATCAGGCTGACCAGAAAGCCGACGCAGAACAGCAAGCCGAGAAAGACCTCTGGCAGTGCCGCCAGCGGCAAGGCAGTCAGCAGCAGCAAGACCGCGCAGCCGCGAATCAGGCGCACACGGTCATGCCGATCGGATAGCCAGCCCAGCGGCCATTGCACCAGCAGGCCGGCGAGAATGCAGCTGCCCATGAACAGACCCACCTGCTCGGTCGACAGGCCCATCCGCGTGGCATACAGCGGTGCCAGACCGTAGAACGAGCCGATCAGCAGACCGGCCACCGCGATGGTTGTCAGCGACAGCGGCACGCGACTGAGGAAGAAACGCAGCTCCAGCGGCGCCGGATGCAAAGGCGCAGGGTGCAGTCGCCGGGTCAGTGCCACCGGTACCAGACACAGCGCAAAGCACAGGGCGACCAGCATCAGCAGCTCCAGCCCCAGCGTCGGGTGTATGACCAGAGCCAGCTGGCCAAGGATAAGCCCCAGATAGGAGGCCGCCATGTAGCCACTGAACACCAGGCCGCGCTGCCTGGCTTCAGCCTGCTCGTTGAGCCAGCTCTCGATCACCATGTACTGGCACATCATGCCCAGGCCTACCAGCACGCGCAGGAACAGCCAAAGCGGCAGCCACTCCACCAGGCCATGGCCGAGCACCGCTGCGGTGACTACCCCGGCGCAGGCCACATAGGCACGGATGTGACCCACCCGACCGATCAGCCGATGCCCCAGCTTGCCACCCAGTACCAGGCCGAAATAGTTGGCCGCCATCAGTGCACCGACCCACAGACCATCCACGGTGTCGGCCAGACGCAACGCCAGATAGGTACTGAGCAGGCCGGAGCCGAGCAACATCAGCAAAGTGGCAAAGTACAGCGAGCGGAATGACTTCCAGATCAGTCGCATTGACGGGTAAAGCTCCTTGTACGGTAACCGGGAATGGCGTCACGCCTGTGCGGCGAGAACACGACGCTCCCAGGGCGTAATTTCATCGTAGAAGCTGGTCAGCTCCAGGGTCTTGCTGGCGATGTAACCTTCGATGAATTCCGCACCGAACAGTTCGATTGCCAGCTCGCTGCGTTTCAGACGCTCGATCGCGGCGTGCATGGTACAGGGTAGCGCCAATTCTTCCGGCACCTCGAACTCACCCTGGATCGGCGCACTGGGTTGCAGTTCGCGCGCCAGGCCATGCAGCCCGGCTGCCAGGCTGGCAGCCAGGGCCAGATAAGGATTGGCATCGGCACCCGGCAGGCGATTCTCCACCCGCCGCGCCACCGGGGCACTGGCCGGAATACGCAGCCCCGCAGCACGGTTGTCAGCCGACCAGCAGGCGTTGTTCGGCGACGCATAGGGATGGCACAGACGCTGATAGGAATTCACGTGCGGTGCGAACAGCAGGGTGAAATCGGCCATCGCCGCCTGCTGACCGCCGATGAAGTGATAAAAAGCCGCTGTCGCCTCGCCTTTCTCCGCGCTGAAGATGTTGCGACCGCTACCCTGCTCCACCACGCTCTGATGGATATGCATGGAGCTGCCCGGGGTATGCGCCAGCGGTTTGGCCATGCAGACCACGGAAAGGCCATGCTTGAAGCCGACCTCCTTGAGCAAGTGCTTGAACAGGAAGGTCTGATCGGCCAATTGCAGCGCGTCACCATGCAGCAGGTTGATCTCGAACTGGCTGACGCCCATCTCGTGCATGAAGGTATCGCGCGGCAGCCCCAATGCCTCCATGCAGCGATAGACCTCGGCGAAGAAAGGCCGCAGACCATTGCCGGAGCTGACGCTGAACGCCGAACCGCCATCCTCGCGACGTCCATCCAGCCCCAATGGCGGCTGGAACGGCTGCTGCGGATCGGGATTGGCGGCGAACACGAAGAACTCCAGCTCGGTCGCCACCACCGGCTGCCAGCCATGCTCGGCGTAGCGTGCAAGTACACGTTTGAGCAGACCGCGAGTGGAAAGCCCGGAGCTACGCCCGTCCAGTTCGTCCGCGTCGCAGATGGCCAGTGCGCGCGGCGACTCGCTCCAGGGCAGACGGTGTATCTGGCCAGGTTCGGCGTTAAGCACCAGATCGCCGTCGTCACCACCGTAGAAACGTGCCGGCGGATAGCCGCCCATGATGCATTGCAGCAGCACACCGCGAGCGAGCTGCAGGCGCCGTCCCTCAAGAAAACCCTCGGCCGTCATCACCTTGCCGCGCGGAACGCCATTGAGGTCCGGGGTTACGCAATCGATCTCATCGATACCCTGCAGCAGGGTTTCCAGTGCCTGGCGGCTGGCAGTGCTCATCTTTTGTTGTCCTTGAATGACGCGAATACCGCCTGACGGCGACGATGCGTACAAAATACGCACCAGTCGTTCGATATTTCAAGCAGGCAAAGCTTGCCGAGATGCGACACCGGCTTGCACCCTGTCGTCCAGATGCCTGCCGCTGCCTCGAAGCAGCGTGGGGCTGTGCTAGAGTCGCGCGCTATTTTTCGGACGCCCTTCCACAGGCTGCGCTGAAAGCCCTCTCGACCCAGGCGCGACGGCCATTGCCACACGCCCAGCAACCAGAGAACCACGCGATGTCCCAAGCCATCCACCCTGCCCTGCAGCTTCTCAACCGCACCAGCCTGGTGACGCAGATCATCATCGGCCTGCTCGCAGGTATCGCCCTTGCCGTCATCGCCCCGCAGGCAGCGCTGTCTGTCGGTTTCATCGGCAACGTGTTCGTTTCGGCGTTGAAGGCGGTGGCGCCGGTCCTGGTGTTCATCCTGGTGATGTCGTCCATCGCCAACCACCAGCAAGGCCAGCAGACCCACATTCGCCCGATCCTGCTGATGTACCTGATCGGTACCTTCAGCGCTGCCCTGGTGGCGGTGATTGCCAGCTTCGCCTTCCCGTCGTCGCTGGTGTTGAGCAGCCAGGCCGCTGAGCTGACGCCCCCCGGCGGCATCGGCGAGGTGCTCAAGACCCTGCTGATGAACGTGGTCGACAATCCGGTCAATGCCCTGTTGAAGGGTAACTTCATCGGCATTCTGGCCTGGGCCATCGGCCTCGGCTTCGCCTTCCGTCATGCCAGCGCCAGCAGCAAGCAGCTACTGGGCGACCTGTCCAATGGCGTTACGGCCATCGTCAAACTGGTGATCCGCCTGGCACCACTGGGTATCTTCGGCCTGGTCGCCGCGACCCTGGCCGAGTCCGGTTTCGACGCCCTGCTCGGCTACCTGCACCTGCTGATTGTGCTGGTCGGCTGCATGTTGCTGGTGGCCCTGGTGGTCAACCCGGCGCTGGTGTACTGGAAGATTCGTCGCAACCCTTATCCGCTGGTGTTCACCTGCCTGCGCGAAAGCGGCATCACCGCCTTCTTCACCCGCAGCTCGGCCGCCAACATCCCAGTCAACCTGCAACTGAGCCAGCGTCTGGGCCTGCACGAGGAAACCTATTCGGTATCGATCCCGCTGGGCGCCACCATCAATATGGCCGGTGCGGCAATCACCATCACCGTCCTGACCCTGGCAGCGGTGCATACCCTGGGTATCCCCGTCGACCTGCCCACCGCCCTGCTGCTGAGCATATTGGCCTCGATCAGTGCCTGTGGTGCTTCGGGTGTCGCCGGCGGCTCGCTGCTGCTGATCCCGCTGGCCTGCAGCCTGTTCGGTATCCCCAACGAAGTGGCCATGCAGATCGTCGCCATCGGCTTCATCATCGGCATCGTTCAGGATTCGGCGGAAACCGCACTGAACTCCTCCACCGACGTGCTGTTCACTGCCGCTGCCTGTATGGCGCAAGAGCAGCGTCAGGCCTGAATCTCGGGGGCTCGTCCATCAGACGAGCCTATTGTCCAACAGCGGTGCGCGCAGCGCACCCTGCGGATCGGGAATACGGCAGGCACCACAAAATTGATAACGATTAGCGTTTGAATTAGATTGACGCCCTTCGCAACCCCACAGCGGACGGCTTCATGTTCGAATTGCAAAGCGTCAGTTTCAGCATTCCTGAACGCACCCTGCTGCATCCCCTGAGCCTGCACATCGATGCCGGACGCATGGTCGGCCTGATCGGCCACAACGGTTCAGGCAAGTCCACCCTGATCAAATTGCTCGCCCGCCAGCAGTCTCCCAGCGGCGGCCACATCCTGCTCGATGGCAAACCATTGCCGGCCTGGGGCCAGCGCGACTTCGCCCGGCAGGTGGCCTACCTGCCCCAGCAGTTACCGCAGACCGACGGCCTGACCGTACGCGAGCTGGTGGGCTTCGGTCGTTATCCCTGGCATGGCGCCCTTGGCCGTCTGGGCAGCGAAGACCGCGCGCACATCGAGCGCGCCCTGGACCTCACCGATACCGGCGTATTTGCCGATCGTCTGGTCGATCATCTGTCCGGAGGCGAACGCCAGCGCGTCTGGCTGGCCATGCTGCTGGCGCAGAACACCCGTTACCTGCTGCTCGACGAACCCACCTCGGCGCTGGACATCGCCCACCAGGTGGAAGTCCTCTCACGCGTTCACGACCTCAGCCGCGAGCTGGGACTGGGCGTGCTGGTGGTGCTGCACGACATCAACATGGCCGCGCGCTATTGCGATCACCTGCTGGCCCTGCACAGCGGCCGTCTGCTGGCGCAAGGCAGCCCGGCCGAGCTGATGCACGGTGAAACCCTGGAGCGCATCTACGGAGTGCCCATGGGCGTGATGGCCAATCCGGCAGACGGTTCGCCGATCAGCTACCTGCACTGAGCGGCACGCCTCAAGGCGTCGAACCAACTGCCTGTGCTGGAGGCTCATCGAGCAGCGGGCAGTTCTCGCACAGTTCGAGCTCGGGCAGCAGATAGCGAATGCAGCACACCCGCCGTTGCCGCCAAGGCAGGGCAGCGCCCTGCAGCTCGACATAACGCACCGGCTGATACAGCGGGTTGCGCCGTCCATCAGACTGCAGGGTCGCCTGCAGGAGGCTGAAACCATCAGCCAGCACGGGTGCAGGCAGTACCTTGCCCAGCGCCGTCAGAATCCACTCGAAGTAATTGCCGGCGTTGCTCCAGAGCACCTTGGGCGCGATCTTCACCTGCGCGGTGAATGCCTGAATCAATGGCGCCAGATGGTCGTGCTGGAGATGGGCGAAACGCTCGAACGGATCGCCAGGGGCGAACGGTTCACCCGCATCGCGCAGCTTGAACGCCTGTGGCAGGTACTGCGCATCGAGCACCACGTCCATGTCGTCGAGATGCAGCGGCAGGCGCCGGTTCAGCACCAGCGCAGCGGCCACCACCGGCGGGATCAGGCGCACGAAATAATGCTTCGACCACTGCGACAGCAGCGCGCGGCGGTCACCGCCGGTGTACGACTCGCCGAAACGCGCCAGCAGCACCGGTAGCCCCTCGTCGCTGAGCAGTTCGCGCAGCGGCACCGAGGGCCGTGGGTCGTCGTGCAGCACCAGGGTGTCCCGATAAGAGGAGAAATCGCCGATGAACAACGGCGCCAGTGCCTCAATCACCCTGAGCGATTCCCGATGCGTTCAATACAGCACCCCGCCGTCGAAAAAGCGCTCGCGACCGATCGCCATCAGCGCCGCGCGCTTGTGAGGAAAATCGAACTCCTTTTCCCGGTAGTAACCCAGCGTTTGCATATAGCCGATCATCTTCGCGTTGTCCGCACGTGGCTCGGCCACCACCAGGCCTGTGCGCGGATCGTCGAGAAAGGCGTAATGGGTCAGCGCCGCCAGCCAACTGGCCACCTTGTGCGGCCCGCGATGCGCCTGCTCACCCACCAGCATGTGAATGCCGCGATCATAGTCGTCCACGCGATAGAAAGGCGCAATGCGGTCTTCCCTGGCCCAGTAGAGCTCGAAGTAGGCGAAGGGCTGGTCATCGAAACAACCGATCAGGCTGTAGACATGCGGATCGGCAGCGATGGTTTCGAGATAGCTGCGGTGCTGCGCCAGATTGCCGCCCTCCTGCCAGAAATGCAGGACGCGCGGCGTATTCTGCCAGCGATTGAAGCGTTCCAGGTCCTGGTCGATGTCCAGCGTACGCAGGGATATCCAGGCGCCCAACTGCGCATCGAAGCGCCGGTAGACCTCGCCCTGGGGCTTGGCCCGGCGCCGGGGATGGCGCTTGCCGTCGCTCATCACCATCTGCTGCGGATAAGGCGGCAGCGCCTGGCGCAACCAGGGCTGCGGCAACTGCCAGAACACGCCGCGCTCGACGTGCGCAAGCTGCGCACCGGCATCACTGCGCAGCCAGTCACCACAGGCGTGCAGTGCCTGCTGATCCAGCCCCTGCCAGAGCAGACGCACCACCTGCGGATGAGTGGCGAACCACCAATAGCTGGCGCACCACAGCGCATCGGCCAGATCGGCCGTGGCCACTTCCAGCACCTGCAGGGTGTTTGCTTCGCCCATGCGTAGCTGCATCAGCGGCCGGCCGTCGCAGGTCAGCCAGATCGCCGACTCGCGCGACTCACCTTGCAGCACACGCCCGTCAGGCAGCGGTAATGCATTCATTGGAAACCCTCCTGGCCATAGGCCTCGGCCATCGCCACCACCACCTTGCGCGGCCCCTTGAAGGGATCGCGGGCATGGGCCGTGAGCATGTTGTCGAGCATCAGGATGTCGCCGTCACGCCAGGGGAAACGAATGGTGCAGGCGTCGAGTACGCCGCGCACCTCGTCCAGCAGGCTTGCCTCGATGGGCGTGCCGTCGCCGAAGTAGACATTGCGCGGCAGGCCCTCGAGACCGACCGCGTCGATCAGCACTTCCTGGGTATCGGCGTCCAGGGCCGACAGGTGGAACAGGTGCGCCTGGTTGAACCAGACCCAGTCACCGGTACGCGGATGCTGGGCAACGCCTTGGCAAAGCTGACGCGTGCGCAGTTCGTCGTCGCCGATCCATTCGAAGTCGATACGGCGAGCGCTGCAGTAACGCTCGACCTCCTGGCGATCTTCGGTATTGAAGACCTGCTGCCAGGGCAGATCCAGACCATTGCCGTAATTGCGCACATAGAGCAGGCCGCGCTCGGCGAAGCGCTGGCGGATGGCCGGATCGATGCGCCGAAAGACTTCACGGCTATCGGCAATCGGTGTCTCGCCGCCCTGCTCGGCCGCCTGGGCGCAATAGAACCAGATGCGCAGCGGCCATTCGGTGGTGTAGGCCTGCTCGTTGTGCAGCGGAATCGGCCGATGAGCAGGAAATTCGGTGGAGGTATACACGCCACCGGCGCTCACCCGGCTACGCGGCGTGGAGCCGAACTCGTAGCTCAGCAATGGATGGCCAAAGGCGCCGGCAAACTGCTGGAAGCTGGCCACATCGACATCGGCGAAGCCACTGAACAGCAGCCCACCGCTCACTTCAAGATGCTCGGCCACCAACTGCTGCAGAGCTGGCAGATGTTCGTGCAGGCCCTGCCCGGCCTGCAGCGGGCTGACGCGCATGGGCAGGCCGGCCTCGATGCTCAGGGCGGCCTGCGCCAGATCGGTCACTTGATTCATCGTCGCGCTCCCCGCAGGTCGCTGTTCACGCCATGGCCTGACGCAGGCTCAGCGGGCGCATGTCGGTCCACACCTCTTCGATATGGGCCAGGCAGGTCGCCTTGTCGCCGGACACGCCCACGGCGGACCAGCCTTCGGGAATGGCCTTGTACTCGGGCCAGATGGAATACTGCTGCTCATGATTGATCACGACCAGAAAGCGCGCGTTCTCGTTGTCGAAGCTCATGCGATGACCTCTGTGAAAATGGCTTGCCCCTGAGCGATATCGATGGTCGCCAGGCTCCTCTTAAAGGACGAATGGCCGGGGACAAAATTCAACGAATCATCGCCTCGATCGCCTCGCGCACCTGGGTCGCGATGGCGGCCGTCGAGCGCGGGCCACCAAAGGTCCAGTAAGGCGTGGGGAGAAAGGCATAACGCTGCTGCTGGGCAACCGGCAGGGCTTTCCACAGGGGGCTGGCGAAGAACGGCGCCTGCTCCTGCCCACCGATGAACAGTACGCGCAGCCCCGGCTCACCGGCGAAGCGGCGCATATCGATGCGCCGGTGCAGGCTGTGTGCGGAACGCAAGGTCCAGGGCGAGCGCACCTCCAGGCGGTTCATCAGGCTGCCGATCAGTGTCTGCTGGTTGAGGGCAATGAAACTGCCCTGCTGCACCAGCGGATAGAGCACGGCCACCGGCTCGCCCTGCAGGTCGCGCTCGCGAACGGACTGACGCGCGGCAGCCAACGCCTGCCGGCCTTCGCGAATCACGGCAGCGGCCTGCGCCTGCCGCCCGGTCAAGCGGCCAAGATGCTCCAGCATGGCCTCGCCGATGGCCACGCCATCGTAGCCAGTGGATGCCAGTGACACCTGATAGATGAGTGTCGGCGCCAGGCCGTCGAGACGCTCGAACAACGGCAGGTGCAGGTAGGCCACGCCAACGATCAGATCCGGCTCGAGCCGGGCGATGGCCTCCAGATTGGGCTGCTGCGCACTGCCCAGCGCCACGCTGCTTTCGAGCAGGTCATTGCCGATGCCGATGTAACGGCGATAGCTGGCCAGGTTGGCCACCCCGACCGGCTCGATCCCCAGCGATACCAGCAACTCGGTACTCAGCTCATCGAGGCTGACGATCCGCTGCGGCGCGTCTCCAACACCGGCCGACTGCCGGGCTACCAGTTGTGCATCGGCCGCCCAGGCGCCGTGCGCCAGACAGACCAGCAGCAGGCAACAGACAAGACGCATCGCCACGGCACTAGCTCCTTTTGTCACTGAAATAGACACGGCTGAGCAACAGCAGAAACAACGGCGCACCGATGGCGGCCGTAGCGATCCCCAGCGGAATGTCCAGCGGCGCGAGCAGCACGCGCCCGAGCAGATCGGCCGAGGCCAGCAGCGTCGCGCCCAGCAGCGGCGCCGCCAGCAGGCGTTGACGGGCACGATGAAAGCCCAGCAAACGCACGCCGTGCGGCACCAGCAAACCGATGAACGCCACCGGCCCGACCACCGCCACGGCCGCGGCGATCAGCGCACTGGCCAGCACGATCAGCAGCACCCGCCGGCTCGGCACTGACAGCCCGAGGCTGCCGGCCACGCCATCGCCCAACTGCAGCAGATCCATCCAGCGCGTGGTCGCCGCGCACAGCGCCAACCCAATCACCAGCCAGGGCAGCATGGCCTGCAGATCACCCCAGGTGCGCCCGTAGCTGCTGCCCACCATCCAGATCAGCGCCTGCGCGATATTGCTGGTGAACTGCGCCATCAGCAGGCTCACCAGGGCCAGCACCACACCGCTGATGGCAAAGCCGGTGAGCGTCACGCGCAGCGGCTCCAGGCCATGACGCAGGTTGAGGCCGATGACGATCACCAGCGCCAGGCCGGCCCCCAACCAGGCCAGCGGGAAGCGCCAGGCCACTGCCAGCTCGGGCATGAAGATCAGCGCCAGCAAGACCACCAGCGCTGCCATCTGGCTCACCCCGAGAATTTCCGGGCCGGCCAGCGGGTTGCGCGTCACCGCCTGCAACAGCATGCCGGCGGTTGCCAGCAGTGCACCGGCGGCCATGTCCACCAGCAGGCGCGGCAAGCGCAGATCGAGCAGGGTCATGGCCATGGGCTCGCCCATCCATACCCGCTGCCAGAACGCCCAGACGCCCGACTCACCCTGCGCGGTACCGCCCACCAGCAGCGCCAGGCAGATCAGCACGGCAAGCATGACGAATGCCCACAGCGGCAGGCGCATAGCCCGGTTCTCGCCCGGCATGCTCGCCGTGACCGAGGCCACCGGCGCGCTACGGCCGTAGCGCAGCAGCAAGAGAATCGCCAGCGAACCGAGAATGGCCGACAGCACCCCCAGCGGCAGCTGGAACCAGGGCTCCACCGCCGCCACCAGCGCATCGGCGAGTACTGTCAGCAGCGCGCCCCAGATTGCGCACAAGGGGATCAACCGGGAAGGTCGCACCACGGCAAAGGCAAAGCGCAACAGGTTCGGCGTGATCAGCCCGATGAAGCCCAAGGGGCCAGCCAGATGAATCGCCAGCGCGGCCAGCAAACTGCCAAGGACGATGCTCAGCCCTTTCAGCCAGGCCGGCGAAAGCCCCAGCGCGCGCATCTGCCCATCGCCCAGCACGGCCAGGTTCATCGGCCGCATCAGCACCAGCAGGGCCAGGGCAATCAGCGGCAGCAGATACAGGGCCGGGTGCATCGCGCCCCAACCCAACTGCTGCAGCGAACCGGTATTCCACAGCGATACCACCATCGCGGCCTGGTCGTTGAGGCTGAGAAACAACGCGATCAGTGCGGCGAAGGTCTGCGCCACCGCCACCCCGGCCAGGGTCAGGCGCAGCGGCGAGGTGTTCCAGCCGCCAGCCATGAGGAAAGTAAACAGCGCCGCCAACAGACCACCGACGAAGACCAGCGGCAGGCCCAGGGCGCCGGGCAGAAGCATGCCAAGGATCACGCCCAGTTGCGCTCCGGCGGTGATGCCGAGCAGATCCGGCGACACCAGCGGGTTGCGCGTGATCAGTTGCATGATCGCCCCGGAAACGCCCAGGCAGGCGCCCACCAGCACTCCGGCAAAGGCGCGTGGCAGCTGGGTCCACCACAGCAGCAGCCCCTCCAGCGATGGCGTCGACGACAGCGGCGCCAACCAGGCCTCGGCGGTTGGCCAGGGATGGCGCAACACGCCCTGCCACAGCAGCATGGCCAGCAGCAGCGCGAGCCCCAACAGCGCCAGGCCGGCGTGACCGAGCCCGCGTGCAGTGGCTGGCTGCCCGGGGCGACTCAAACTCGTCATCCGTTGTCCTTACCTATGCAAAAAGGCGAAGGGGTGCCCCCTCGCCTTGGTTTGCCCACTCGGTTGCCGCTTACCAGCGCAGCGATACGCTACCGAGGAAGGTGCGCTCGTCGCCCCAGTAGCAGCGCCCAGCGTTGTTGCAGCCTGCCACGTACTCCTGATCGAAGACGTTCTTGGCATTGAGATCGACCGACCAGTTCTCGTCGATGTCGTAGCCGATGGCGGCATCGACCAGGGTCACGTCGCCGGTGTCCAACTTGCCGTATAGGCTCTCGGCGGTGTAGGCGAAGGTGCTGTCGAAGTGACGCACGCCGCCGCCCAGACGCAGGCCACGCAGCGCGCCATCGAGGAAGCGGTAGTTGGCCCAGATCGACGCCTGATTGCGCGGCACGCCGGTCATCTGGTTGCCCTCGAGCAGCGAGCCCGGCGCATCCTTGGTAATCCGTACATCGGTGTAGGTGTAGGCGGCGGTGACATTCAGGTTGGCACTGATATCACTGTTGACCTCCAGCTCGACACCTTTGGAACGGCTCTCACCGACCTGACGGTAGTCATTGATGGCCGATTCGAAGTAGACGTCATTTTCTTTACGCAGATCGAATACGGCAGCAGTGAACATGGTGTTCCAGCCCTTGGGCTCGTACTTCAGACCCACCTCGTACTGCTCGGCGGTAATCGGATCCAGAGGCCCGTTGGCGCTGGTGGTCTGCTGCACCGGAACGAACGAAGTGGAATAGCTGACGTAGGGCGACAGGCCATTCTCGAACTGGTACATCACTCCGGTCTGCCAGGTGAAGTCGCGGTCGGTGTAATCCAGATCGGACTCGGCATTGCTGACAGGGCTGCTGGCATCGCGCTTGTTGCGATACTGGCTGTCCACCGTATCGAAACGACCACCAAGCAGGAAGATCCAGTTCTCGTACTTGCTCTGCAGCTGGCTGTAGAGACCGGTCATTTGCTGATCGAGTTGCGAGTTCTGGATGGTGAACGGCGTGGTCGGCTCACTGGTCCACACCGGATTGAATACGTTGATCGACGGGCCGAACCCTGCACTCCAGTCCTGGTTGAAGGAAGTACGGTCGAAACTGGCGCCGACCAGCAGCGTGTGCTGCAAAGCACCGGTATCGAACTTGCCTTCGAGCTGGTTATCCAGCGAATAGGTGATGGACTTGTTGTAGCGGTCGTAAGCCTGCGAACTCACGTTGGTGCCGAAGCCCGCGTTGTTCAGTGCGCCCGGCCAGATCTCGTTACGCTGGATGCGCGACTGCATGTAGCGCGAGTTCTGGCGGAACTGCCAGTCGTCATTGAAGCGATGGGTGAACTCGTAACCCAGGGTCCACACCTCGCGCTCGAAGGTGTTCCAGTCCTCGTTACCGAGGAAGGTGTCCTTGTCGAGCTTGCCATTCGGATTATTCAGCAGCGTACCGGCCGCCGGCAGGCCCAGCTCCAGCTTGGTGCGGTCCTTCTGGTAGGTCGAGAGCAGGGTCAGGCTGTTGAAGTCGTCGAAGTTCAGCGTCAGCGACGGGGCGATATAGATGCGGTTGTCCTGCACGTGATCGACCTGGGTATCGGCCTCGCGACCGACCATCACTACGCGGCCCAGCACATTGCCGCTGTCATTCAGCGGCCCGGACACGTCCAGATTGAGTTGACGACGGTCGTTGGAACCGTAGTTGAGCTGCACTTCACCCTGCGGGACGGCGGTCGGACGCTTGCTCACCAGGTTGACCAGGCCACCCGGCGCGTTCTCGCCATAAAGAATCGAGGTCGGCCCGCGGAACACTTCCACCCGCTCCAGGCCATAAGGCTCGCTGGTGGTGTCGTAGCGGTTGCCCTGCACGCGCAAACCGTCACGCAGCAGGCCATAGCCGTAGTCGGTGGCGTTGAAGCCACGAATGAAGAACAGATCACCCGCCAGGCCATCACCGGCAGCGAATGGCGGCGCGAAGATACCCGGTACGTAACCCAGTACATCGGTGAGGCTCTGCGACTTCTGGTCTTCGATGCGCTTGCGCGTCACCACCGACACCGAACGCGGCGTCTCCGACAGCGGCGTGCTGGTCTTGCTGGCGGTCAGGCTTTTCTCGGCCTTGTAGCCGTAGTCCGGGCCTTGTGGGCGGTCCAGTTCACCGGTGACCGTTTGCGCAGGCAATGTCACCTGATTGGCCTCATCGCTCTCCTGCGCCTGAACCACGCCATGGCATGTGGCAGCAATCACCACGGCCAGGCACTTCAGTTGAAAACGTCCAGCACCTTGCACTGCTTTCGACATCATCTTCTCCCCGATACCGCCAGCCAATCCGCTGGCCTGTCAAAAAAACGCTGGCTAGCCTAACCAATATCAATGCAAAACTAAATAGTAATTTTTATCATTTAGATGGCAATTTGATACAACCCTGCCATCACCCGTTAAAGGGGCACGTTCTGCTATCGATTGATTAGGTAGCCGATTAAATGGCTGTGATTCCCCGCTCAGGCGGGGAGCCCACATCGAATAGGCTCCCGCCTTCGCGGGAGTGACGGTGAAGCGTTCTTAATGGTTGACCGCAGCGTCGAGGGCGCTGGCGAAGATCTCTGCCACCTGATCCACCTGTGCCGCCGTGATGATCAGTGGCGGCAGCAGGCGCAGGACGCTGGAATGGCGACCGCCCACCTCCAGAATCAGGCCCCGACGCAGGCACTGTTGCTGCACGGCCGAGGCCAGCGCGCGGTTGTGCGGCGCATGGCCCATGGCGTCCGCCTTGCCCTGTGGATCGACCATTTCCACCCCGAGCATCAGCCCCCTGCCACGCACCTCGCCAATCTGCGGGTAACGCACCTGCAGTGCCTGCAGGTGAGCACACAGGCGTTCGCCCATGGCGGCGGCGTGCTGGTCCAGGCGCTCCTCGCGGATCAGGCGCAAGGTGGCCGCGCCTGCCGCCATGGCCATCTGGTTGCCACGGAAGGTGCCGGCGTGCGCGCCTGGCTGCCAGCGGTCGAGATCCTTGTGGTAGACCACCACCGCCAGCGGCAGGCTGCCGCCGATGGCCTTGGACAGCACCAGCACGTCCGGTGTGATGCCGGCATGCTCGAAGGCGAACAGCTTGCCGGTACGCCCGATACCGCACTGCACCTCATCGAGAATCAGCGGCACGCCGGCCTCACGGGTGATGCGCCGAATGCCGCGCAACCAGTCGGCGGACGGGGCGATCACCCCGCCCTCGCCCTGCACTGTCTCGAGAATCATGCCGGCAGCCGGCAGCACACCGCTTTCCGGATCGCACAGCTGATTCTCGATGTAATGCAGGCCGACCCCTTCGCCCTCGGCACCGCCCAGGCCGAACGGGCAGCGGTAGCCGTAGGGGTACGGCAGCATCTGTACGCCACTGATCATGCCGTCCAGATACTGCTTGGGCCCCAGGCTGCCCATCAGGCTCAGGGCGCCCTGGGTCATGCCATGGTAGGCGCCGTGGAAAGCCAGCATCTGGCTACGCCCGGTAGCCGTGCGCACCAGCTTCAATGCCGCCTCCACTGCATCGGTGCCGGCCGGCCCACAGAACTGGATGCGCGCATCGCGGGCGAACTCGGCCGGCAGGCAGGCGAACAGTTCATTGATGAACTCGTCCTTGGCTTCGGTCATCAGGTCCAGCGTGTGCAGCGGCCGCTTGCCATCGAGCAGGCCGCAAATGGCCTGCAACACGACGGGATGGTTGTGCCCCAGCGCCAGGGTGCCGGCACCGGCCAGACAATCGATGAACCAGCGTCCCTCGCTGTCCTGCACGTGGATGCCCTCGGCGCGGCGCAGCTCCAGCGGGATGCGCCTGGGATAGCTGCGCGCGTTGGACTCCACCTCGCTCTGGTGCTGCAGCCTGGCCGTGCTGGCGAAGCGATAGTCGGCGCCGCGCAGCGTGGTCTCAGGGGCGAGATCGAGCGCGACAGGCATCGGCAGCGGATCGTAATGCGGTTCAATTTGCATGATCGTGACTCTCCAGGCCCAGTGGCCGTGACGATTGATCGAGCACGGCCAGTTGCCGGCCCAGGTGTTCGATAAAGGACGGATCGCGGACGATGCCCAGGTGGTCGGCCTGGACCCAGCTCGACAGGTGCAACTCGTGGCCCAGCGCGGCCTGCAACAGTGCCTCGCCGTTGCGGTTGTTCTCCGGCGAGTGCGCGGCCCACCAGGCCTGCACCGGGCTGCGCAACGGCTGGATGTGCCGGTATTGCGCGGCCAGTGCGTGCATGTGCCGCTCCAGGGCGAGCAACTGTTGCCAGTCGTCGTCGCCCGTGACCGACGCCTCTGCCACGTCAGCGCGTGGTGCGCGAGCCAGACCGGCACCGGGTACATAGCCGTCGACCAGGCCGACGAAGGCCACCGTTTTGCCCAGGCGCTCCAGCAGACGGGCCATGGCCAGCACCAGGGCGCCACCCATCGACCAGCCGAGCAGGTGGTAAGGCCCCTGCGCCTGGGTTTCCAGCATCACCCTGACGTAATCGCGGGCCATCTGTTCGAGGCTCTGATCACGCCAGGACGGCTGTAGCAATTGCCGGTTCTGCAGGCCGAACACCTGCCAGTGCGGCGTCAGGGCGCGGGCCAAGGGGTAGTAACCGACCAGCGTGCCGCTGACCGGGTGAACGCAGAACAGCGCGGGCCGCCCGGTATCCGCCTGGTTCAGACGCAGCAAGGGGCTGGGCGCGGCAGCCGTCGGGGCTTCCTGCCGTGTTGCAGACGCGGCCGGCGTGTCGTCGATCAGGGCTTGCAGCGCATCGCCCACCGCCGCCAGCAACGCCTCGATACGCTGCAGGCGATGGCGCTGTGCGCTGAAGCGGCAACTGAGGCTCAGGCGGCCGGCGAACACCTGGCCGTTGATTTCCAGCTCCTGGGTCAACGCCGTGGCCGGATCGACCAGAGTGCCCGGCGACTCGCTGGCGGGGGCGAAGTGACCATCGCCGAGCTGCGCGTCGAACTGCCCCAGGTAGTTGAAGGCAATCTCGGGCTCGCCCAGCTCGGCCAGGCTGCGGCGTTGTTCCGCGTTACCCAGGTGGCGCAGCAGGCCATGACCCAGGCCCTTGTTGGGCACGCCGCGCAGGCGCTGGCGAACGTCGGCCAGGGTCTGCGGCAGCGTTTCCTGCGCTTGCAGACGCAGCGGGTAGAGACTGGTGAACCAGCCCAGCGTACGGCCGATATCCTGCTCAGCCTGTTCGTCGAGCCATTCGCGCCCATGACCTTCCAGGGCGATCAGGCTGTCATCGAGGCCGCCCCAGCGGCGCAACCCTTCGGCCAACGCGGCGAGCAGCACTTCGTCCATACGCGCATCCTGCTGCTGCAGAGTCTCGCGCAGCAGACGTCGGGTCTGCGCTTCGCTCAGTTGCCAGGTACAGGTCTGCACCTGGGCATGGCTCGCCTCGCCGGCCGGGTCATCCACGGGCAAACGCTGGCCGGCACGCTGCGCCTGCCAGTAGTCCATCTCGCTGGACAGCGGCACTCCCTGCGCGTGGCGCCACAGGTGCTCGGCCCAGGCCTGATAGCTGCCTGGCCGGTCACCGAGATCGACCGGCTGGCCAGCCACAGCCTGCTGGTAGGCGCGGGCCAGATCATCCAGCAGGATGCGCCAGGAAACGCCATCGATGATCAGGTGATGAGCGGCGAGCAACAGGCGCTGGCCGCCATCGGGCATGTCCGCAAGCAGCACCCGCAGCAGTGGGCCGTGCTGCAGGTCCAGGCTGCGCTGGGCAGCCTCGCATTGCGCCTGCAGGACTGCGTCCGAGTCGATGCGGCGCTGCCAGAACAGACGCTCGGCCTGCTCCTTGTCCCGATAGAAGGCCTGCCAGTTGCCCGCTTCATCCTGGCGGAAGGCCAGGCGCAGCGCATCGTGATGCTCGATCAGCCCCTGCAGCGCACGCTGCAGAGGCGCGGTCTGCAAGGGTCGACGCACGTCGAGCAGCAATGCCTGGTTCCAGTGCGCACGGTTGGCCATGGGCAGCGAGAAGAAATGCGCCTGGATCGGCGTCAGCGGCAGTGAGCCACTGGCGCGCGGCACCATCGCGGGTTGAGTGCTGACGGGTGTCAGCACCGCCGCCAGATCGACCAGGCGCGGATGCTGGAATACCGCCTTGGGCGTCAGCTCCCAACCGGCCTTGCGCAGCCGTGTCACCAGGCTCAGGGACTGGATCGAGTCGCCGCCCAGGGCAAAGAACTGGGCATCGCGGCTGATCTGACCAATACCGAGCAGCTCGGTCCACAGCCCGGCCAGCAACTGTTCCTGCTCGGTACGCGGCGCCTGGTAAGCACCCGCCTCCACCTGCGGCTCGGGCAAGCTCTGCCGGTCCAGCTTGCCGTTGGGCAGCAGCGGCAGGCGCTCCAGCGCCAGGATATGGCTCGGCACCATATGCGCCGGCAGGCGCTGCTTGAGCTGCGCTTTCAGGTCACTCTCGCTCAGACCCTGGCCGCTGACGTAACCCACCAGACGCTTACCGGCAGCACTGTCCTTGACCACCACCAGCGCTTCGCCCACGCCGGTGCAGGCTTTCAGCGCCGCCTCGACTTCGCCGATCTCGATGCGGAAGCCGCGCAGCTTGATCTGCTGATCCAGCCGGCCCAGGTATTCCAGCTGACCGTCAGCGCCCAGGCGCACGCGGTCGCCCGTGCGGTACAGGCGCTCACCCAGGCGATACGGATTGGGCACGAAGCGCTCGGCGGTGGCGCCCGGTCGATCCAGGTAACCCCGCGCCAGCAACCCACCCAGGTACAGCTCGCCAGCCACACCGACCGGCAACAGGTTGAGGTCGGCATCCAGCACATAACCTTGGCGTGTGCCGACACGGTCACCAATCGGCGCGTAAGCAGTGGCGAAATCGGCCATGGCCGCCGGCACTCGCCACAGGGTTGGCGTGACCACGGTTTCAGTCGGCCCGTAACCGTTGATGATCCACTGCGGTTGCAGGCTGCGAATCACCTGTTGCAACAGCTCGCGGCTGAAGGCTTCACCGGCGAAGCAATAGGTCTTCACCCCGGGCGCTTTACCGCATTGCTCAGCCCATTCGGCCAACTGGCGCAGGTAGCTCGGCGGCAAGGCCACCACGCTGATGCCCTCGGCGATCAGGCAGTCATAGGTCTGCTGCACGCTCCACAGTTGCTGGTCACGGATTACCACCCGCGCACCATGGCTCAGCGGCGTGAGCCAACGCTCGTGGGCACCGTCGAAACTGACCGAGAGGAAGTGCAGCTCGCGATCCTCGGCCGTCAGTTCATAGCGCTCGCCAATCGCCTGGCAATGCAGGGCGATGGCGCCATGAGGCACCGCCACGCCCTTGGGCTTGCCGGTGGAGCCGGAGGTGTAGATCAGATAAGCCAGTTGCTCGGGGTGAATATTCACCTCGGGCGCCTGCTCCGGCTGATCATTCACCGGCAAGTGATCGAGGTCGAGCACCTCGATACCGGCCACTTCGGGCAAGCGCGGCAAGGCCGCCTGGTGGCTCAGCAGCAGCTTCACCCCGGCGTCTTCGAGCATGTAGCGCAGGCGCTCGCCGGGGTAGTCCGGGTCCAGCGGCACATAGGCGCCGCCAGCCTTGAGCACTGCCAGCAAGGCGACGAACAACTCGATACCGCGCTCCAGGGCCACACCGACGCGCACCTCAGCTTCGACACCACGGGCGATCAGTTGATGGGCCAGACGATTGGCGCGGGTTTCCAGCTCGGCGAAGCTCAGGCGCTGCTGGCCGTGTACCAGGGCGATGGCCGTCGGGCGCAGGCGTGCCTGTTCGGCAATCCGTTCTGGCAATAGCTGGATGCTGTTCGGAAGCGGTTCTGGGTCGTTCCAGGCTTCGACTTCGGCTACCTCGGCCTCGCCCAGCAAGGGCAGATCAGCCAGCGACGCCTGCGGCATGCGGCAGGCGCCATCGAGCAGGCGCAGGAGCTGGCCGGCCAGACGCTCGACGCTGGAGGCATCGAACAGATCGGTGGCGTAATCCAGGTAGGCCTCGAGGCGGCCATCCGCCTGTTCGAGGGTGCCCAGCACCAGGTCGAACTGAGCGCTCTGCCCCTGGCAGTCGAGGCTTTCACACTGCAGGCCGGGCAGCGCCTGTAGCGCACGATGGTCCTGGCGTTGATGGTTGTAAGCCACCTGGAACAGCGGGTTGTGGCTAAGGCTGCGCTCCGGCTGCAGAACATCGACCAGTTGCTCGAAGGGCACATCCTGGTGGGCCTGGGCACCGACCACCCGCGACTTGACCTGACGCAGCAGGTCGACGAACGAGTGCTGCGCATCCACTTCACTGCGAATCACCAGGGTGTTGACGAACAGGCCGATCAGCCCCTCGCTCTCGCCTTGGGTGCGCCCGGCCACCGGCACGCCGACGCGCAGGTCATGCTGGCCGGTCAGGCGATACAGCAGGCCCTGGTAGACCGCCAGGATCAGCATGAACGGCGTGACTTGATGCAACTGCGCCTGCTCGCGCAGTCGCTCGGCCAAGCTGGCCGGCACGCTGAAGGCATGCCGCGCCCCCTGCCCCAGACGCACGGCCGGACGCGGCCGATCCCCCGGCAGCTCCAGCAGCGGCTGTTCATTGCCGAGCTGCTCACGCCACCACTGCACCTGCTCGGCAAGGCGACTGCCAGCGAGATGATCGCGCTGCCACAGGGCATAGTCGGCGTACTGGATCGGCAGTGCCGCCAGTTCCACCGGCTGCCCTTCGGCATGGCCCCGATAGAGCGCGGCGAACTCGTCGAGCAGCACCTGGATCGACCAGCCATCGGCGATGATGTGATGCAGGCAGAGCAGCAGCACGTGCTGCTGCGGGCCCAGTTCGATCAGTGCCACACGCCAGGGCGGGCTCTGTTCGAGGTCGAAGGGGCGCTGATTGAAGGTATCGACCTGCTGTCGCAGCTGCGTCTCGTCCGGCGCCTGCAGGCGCTCGAGGCCGACCGCAGTCGGCTGCTGCACACATTGCAAAGGCTCACCCGCGTCGCCGCTGGCGAAGGTGGTGCGCAGGCTTTCATGACGCTGCGCCAGGCTGTCGAAGCTGCGTTGCAGGGCCTGGATATCCAACTCACCCGTCAGGCGCACGGCACAAGGCAGGTGGTAGGCCAGGCTGTCGGGCTCCAGCTGGGCAAGGAACCACAGACGCTGCTGAGCGAAGGACTGCGGGCTGCGCGCTGCGCGTTGGCGGGCCTGCAGGCCGAAGCCAGGCGCGGCGTCGGCGGCCGCCAGCTGCAAGGCCTGAAAACTGAGGGTGCTGGCTTCGAAGGCGGCGCGCAGCGGCAGCTCACGCTGCAGTTGACGACGAATCTGCGACACCAGCTGCGTGGCCAGCAGCGAATGACCGCCGAGGGCGAAGAAATCATCCTCACGCCCTACCCGCTCCACACCCAGCAGCTCCTGCCAGATGTTTGCAAGCTGGCTTTCCAGCCCGGGGCGCGGCGCCTGGTAGTCACGCTGGATGCGCTGCGGCTCCGGCAGCGCCTTGCGCTCCAGCTTGCCATTGGGCGACAGCGGCAGGCGCTCCAGCGCTACGAAGTAGCTCGGCACCATGAACTCGGGCAAACGCTGCTTGAGCTGAGCGCGCAGCGCTTCTTCCTCGAACGTATCGCCGACCACGTAGGCCACCAGTTGCGGGCTACCCGCCACGTCGCGCACCAGCACCACCGCCTCACGCAGCGCCGGATGTTCCAGCAGTGCAGCTTCGATCTCACCCAGCTCGATGCGCAAGCCGCGCAACTTCACCTGATGGTCGATGCGACCCAGGTATTCCAGCACACCCTCTTCGGTCCAGCGCGCCAGGTCACCACTGCGGTACAGGCGCTCGCCGTCGCCGAAGGGGCTGGCAACGAAGCGTTCGGCGGTCAGCCCCGGACGGCGGTGATAACCGCGCGCCAGGCCGATGCCACCGATATACAACTCCCCTGCCACACCGATGGGCTGCGGGTTGAGACGCTCGTCGAGGATATGAATCTGCAGGTTGGCGATCGGTCGGCCAATCGGCACGCTACGTCGTTCCTGGCCACTGCAGCGCCAGTGGGTCACGTCGATGGCCGCTTCGGTCGGGCCATACAGGTTGTACAGCTCGGCCTGCGGCAGCAGTTGACGCGTGCTGCCGGCCAGCTCTGCCGGCAACGCTTCGCCACTGCAGACGATGTGGCGCAGGCTGTCGCAGCCGTGCAAGTCACCATGACCGACAAAGGCCGCCAGCATCGAGGGCACGAAGTGCAAGGTGCTGATGCGCTCGCGCTCGATCAGCTCGACCAGCTTGGCCGGGTCGCGGTGATCGCCCGGTTGCGCCATCACCAGGCGCGCACCGCTAATCAATGGCCAGAAGAACTCCCACACCGACACGTCGAAGCTGAACGGGGTTTTCTGCAGCACCCGGTCTTCAGCCGTGAGCTGGTAAGCCTCCTGCATCCAGGCCAGGCGGTTGTACAGCGCCGCATGGCTGTTGCCGGCGCCCTTGGGCTTGCCGGTGGAGCCGGAGGTGTAGATCAGGTAGGCCAGCTGCTCGGGGTGAATGTCCACCTCGGGCGCGGTCTGCGGCTCTTGAGAAAGATCCAGATGATCGAGGTTGAGCACCTGCACACCGCCCACCTGCGGCAGGCTGTCGATCACCGCGTCGTGGCTCAGCAGCAGGCTGACGCCGGCGTCGTCGAGCATGTAGCGCAGGCGTTCGGCCGGGTATTCCGGGTCCATCGGCACATAGGCACCGCCGGCCTTGAGGATGGCGTACAGCGCCACCACCATCTCCACCGAACGCAGCGCCGCCACGCCCACCAGGCTGTCGCGAGTCACGCCAAGTTTCTGCAGATGGTGGGCCAGCTGGTTGGCGCGCAGGTCCAGTTCGGCGTAGCTCAAACGCTGCTCGCCGCACACCAGGGCGATGGCCTGCGGCTGCGCCTGCACGCGGCGTTCGAACTGACGATGTACCGGCTCGACCGCGCCGTAATCGACGCGGGTGGCGTTGAAGCTGGTCAGGGCCAGACGATCCTGATCATCGTCCAGGCGGTGTTCGCCGATGGCCAGTTGCGGCTGTGCCAGCAACTGCTCCAGCAGGCGAATGAAACGCTGGTGCAGACGCTCGACCGTGGCCGCCTCGAACAGATCCCGGGCGTAGTTCCAGTTGCCGCTGAACTGACCGTGGCGATCTTCCTGGGTGTTGAGCGCCAGGTCGAACTGGCTGCCGCCATCGGCCAGAGTCAGCACCTCGGCGTGCAGATCCTGCAGTTGCCCCAGTGCCTCGTGGCGCACCTGCTGGTGGTCATAGGCCACCTGGAACAGCGGGTTGTGGCTGAGGCTACGCTCGGGCTGCAACGCCTCGACCAGTTGCTCGAAAGGCAGCTCCTGGTGCGCCTGGGCGTCCAGGCTGGTGCGCCTGATCTGCTCGACCAACGCCGTGAAGCTCTGCTGCGGAGCAATCTCGCTGCGCAGCACCTGGGTGTTGACGAACAAGCCGATCAGCCCTTCGACCTCGGTGCGCGTACGCCCGGCGATGGGCACGCCGACGCGCAGGTCGCGCTGCCCGCTCATACGGTGCAGCAGCACCTTGTAGGTGCCCAGTAGCAACATGAAGGGCGTCGCGTGCTGCGCCTGGGCCAGCTCGCGCAGGCGCTCACCCAGCGCCGCGCCGAGACGGAAATGCACCCGCCCGCCGCGAAAACTCTGCCGCGCCGGTCGCGGGTGGTCGCAGGGCAGTTCCAGCAGTGGCTGCTCGTCGCCCAGTCGCTCGCGCCAGTAGGTCAGTTGCCGCGCACCTTCGCCGCCGGCCAGCCACTCACGCTGCCAGGCCGCGTAATCGGCGTATTGCACAATCAATGCCGGCAGTTCAGCCGCCACGCCAGTGCGGGCGGCGTTGTACAGGGCAGCGAACTCGGCCAGCAGAACCTGCACGGACCAGCCATCGGACAGCAGGTGATGCAGGCACAGCAGCAGGCGCTGCTCGCCCGGCTCCAGCGTCACCAGGGCGACACGCCAGGGCGGCGACTGCTGCAGCTCGAAAGGCTTTTCCATGAATGCCCGCGCCATGGCCTGGAAGGCGTGCTCGCCCCTGGCCTGGAGCATCTCCAGGTTCACCGATGCCTGCGGCTGTATGCATTGCAGCGGCTGGCCCTGAGCGTCCTGGGTGAAGGTGGTACGCAGAATCCAGTGACGCTCGGCCAACGCTTCGAAGGCCTGCTGCAGCGCCTGCTGGTCCACCTCACCGCGCAGGCGCAGCACGCCCGGCAGATGATAGGCACTGCTGCTCGGCTCCAGTTGCTGAAGGAACCACAAGCGCTGCTGAGCGAAGGACTGTGGCGCCTGCGCCCGCTCGCCTCTGGCCTGCAGAGGCAGGTCGACGGCGCTTCCAGCTTGTTCCAGCTGCCTGGCCAGATCGCTGAGCAGCGGCGCCTCGAACACGGCGCGCAGCGGCAGATCCAGACCGTGCGCGTGGCGCAGGCGGGATATCAGCTGCGTCGCCAGCAGCGAGTGGCCGCCCAGTTCGAAGAAGTGATCGTCACGGCCGATGCGCGGCTGTTCCAGCAACTCGCTCCACAGCTCGGCCAGCAGTCGTTCCTGCTCGGTACGCGGCGCCTGGTAAGCACCCGCCTCCACCTGCGGCTCGGGCAAGCTCTGCCGGTCCAGCTTGCCATTGGGCAGCAGCGGTAGACGCTCCAGCGCCAGGATATGGCTCGGCACCATATGCGCCGGCAGGCGCTGCTTTAGCTGCGTTTTCAGCTCACTCTCGCTCAAGCCCTGGCCGCTGACGTAGCCCACCAAACGCTTACCGGCAGCACTGCCCTTGACCACCACCAGCGCTTCGCCCACGCCGGCACAGGCTTTCAGCGCCGCCTCGACTTCGCCGATTTCGATGCGGAAGCCGCGCAGCTTGATCTGCTGATCCAGCCGGCCCAGGTATTCCAGCTGGCCATCGACGCCCAGGCGCACACGGTCGCCAGTGCGGTACAGGCGCTCACCGGGGCGATACGGATTGGGCACGAAACGCTCGGCGGTAGCGCCCGGTCGATCCAGATAGCCACGCGCCAGTAAGCCGCCCAGATACAGCTCGCCAGCCACACCGACCGGCAGCAGGTTGAGGTCGGCATCCAGCACATAACCCTGGCGTACGCCCACACGGTCACCAATCGGTGCATAAGCAGTGGTGAAATCGGCCGTGGCCGCCGGCACTCGCCACAGGGTTGGCGTCACCACGGTTTCGGTCGGCCCGTAGCCGTTGATGATCCATTGCGGTTGCAGGCTGCGGATCACCTGTTGCAACAGCTCGCGACTGAAGGCTTCGCCGGCGAAGCAGTAGGTCTTCACCCCGGGCGCTTGGCCGCATTGCTCGGCCCACTCGGCCAACTGGCGCAGGTAGCTCGGTGGCAGTGCTACCACGCTGATGCCTTCTGCGATCAGGCAGTCGTAGGTCTGCTGCACGCTCCACAGTTGCTGGTCACGGATTACCACCCGCGCACCATGGCTCAGCGGCGTGAGCCAACGCTCGTGGGCACCGTCGAAACTGACCGAGAGGAAATGCAGCTCACGATCCTCGGCGGTCAGTTCGTAACGCTCGCCAATGGCCTGGCAATGCAGGGCGATGGCGCCATGAGGCACGGCCACGCCCTTGGGCTTGCCGGTGGAGCCGGAGGTGTAGATCAGATAGGCCAGTTGCTCGGGATGAATCTCTATCGCGGGCGCTTCTGACGACTCGCCGCTCAGTTCCAGATGATCGAGGTCGAGCACCTCGATACCGGCCACTTCGGGCAAGCGTGGCAAGGCCGCCTGGTGGCTCAGCAGCAGCTTCACCCCGGCGTCTTCGAGCATGTAGCGCAGGCGCTCGCCGGGGTAGTCCGGGTCCAGCGGCACGTAGGCGCCGCCAGCCTTGAGCACCGCCAGCAGGGCGACGAACAACTCGATGCCGCGCTCCAGGGCCACACCGACGCGCACCTCGGCACCGACGCCACGGGCAATCAGCTGATGAGCCAGGCGATTGGCGCGGGCTTCCAGCTCGGCGAAGCTCAGGCGCTGCTGGCCATGTACCAGAGCGATGGCAGTCGGGCGTAGGCGCGCCTGTTCGGCGATGCGCTCTGGCAATAGCTGAATGGTGCTCGGAGCCGCTGCCGGGTCATTCCAGGCCTCGACTTCGGCCACCTCGCTTGCATCCAGCAAGGGCAGTTCACCGATGCAGCGCTGCGCATCGGCGCACAGGGCGTGTAGCAGCTGTTCGAACTGGCGACTCATGCCGGTGATCTGCCGGTCGCTGAAATGCGCGCGCTGATAATGCCAGTGCACCTGCAGTTCGTTGCCTGCCATTACCGCCAGGCTCAGCGGGTAATGGGTCTGCTCGTGCGCTTGCAGGTTGGCGAAGCGCAGGCCAGCGCCCTGCCCTTGCAGCACCTGATCCACCGGGTAGTTCTCGAACACCAGCAGGGTGTCGAACAGCTCGCGCCCGGCGTGGCCGGCCAGTTGCTGCAAGCGGAACAGCGGCACCTGCTCGTGCTCGCGCAGCGCCAGGTTGTGCGCCTGCAGCACGTCGAGCCAGTCACCGACCGGCTCATGTGGCTGCGGAGCCTGCACCACCGGCAGGGTATTGATGAACAGGCCAAGCATGTGTTCGATGCCCGCCACACTCGCCGGCCGCCCCGCTACGGTGGCGCCGAAGGCCACCTGGCGGCGCCCGCAATAACGCTGCAGGAGCAGCGTCCAGGCCGCCTGGATCAGGGTATTGAGGGTGATGCGTCGAGCCTTGGCGAAGGCTTCGAGTTCAGCACGCGGCAGGTTCAGGACATGCACGCCGCTGCCGCCGGCAGACAGCTCATTGCGCAGGCTGCCGGCCAGTAGCGTCGGCTCATCGAAGCCCTGCAACTGCTCACGCCAGAACGCCTCGCTGGCGGCGATATCCTGGCGTTGCAGCCAGGCCAGGTAATCCGGGTAATGCCCGAGCGCCTGCACACCGCCCTCGCCGCGTGTGTCCTGCAGCACCTGCGCCAGCAGCGCGGCACTGCTCCAACCATCGAGCAGGATATGGTGCAGCGTCCAGATCAGTTGATGACGCCCTTCGCCCAGGCGTACCAGCACCAGGCGCATCAGCGGCGGCCGCGTCAGATCGAATGGCGTCTCGCGCTCCTCGCGCAGCAGTGCTTGCAGGTCGAGGTCGGCGCCCTCCAACTCGCGAATCGTCAGCTGTGCCTCGCGCTGCACCAGCTGCACCGCCTGTTGATCGACGCCCAGGCGCAAAAATGCCCCGCGCAGCAGCGGATGGCGCTGCAGCGCAGCCGCCCAGGCGGCCTTGAAGCGCGCCACCGGCAAGCCCTCGACCTCCAGACTGAGCTGATTGACGTAGGCGCCATCGGCCACCTGCAGTTCGCTGTGGAACAGCAGCCCCTGCTGCATCGGCGTCAGCGGATAGATGTCCTCGATCTGCCGAGCCGGCAGCGGCAGGCTGTCGAGATCGGCCTGGCCGAGCGGCACGAAGGGGAAATCGCTGGGGGTGACAGCCGCCTGTGTACGGCAGTGCTGCACCAGCTCGACCAGCGCGCGGCGGTACGCTTCGAGCAGCTCGACGATGCGTTCGCGGGCGAAGCGCTCATGGCTGAAGGTGCAGGTGAAGTGCAGGCAGCCGCCCGTGACGCGACCGTCCAGGGCCAGGGCACAGGCCAGCGGCGCGCTGGCGTCGCGTTGCGCGCCGGACACTTCCTCAGCTAGGTCGAACAGCTGCCCGCTCGCCTGCATGCGCCCCAGGTAATTGAACAGCAGTGCGTCATCCAGCGCAGGCAGGTCATCGCCCTGCAGGTATTTCAGCAGGCCGTAACCGATGCCACCGTGCGGCACCTGACGCAGATTCTCCTTGGTGCCCTTGAGGGTCGCATCCCAGTCATCACGGGCCTGCAGCAACAGCGGGTAGAGGCTGGTGAACCAGCCCAGGGTCTGGCTCAGGTCCAGATCCTCAAACAGCGCTTCGCGGCCATGGCCTTCGAGGGCGATCAGGGTTTGCGCCTGTCCGTTCCAGTCACGCAGGGCATGAGCCAGCGCACTGAGCAGCAGGTCGTTGACCTGCGTGCGGTACGCCGCCGGTGCCTGTGTCAGCAGCGCCTCGGTGGTGGCGGGGTCGAGCTGCACCTGCAAATGCTCGGCGCAGGCCGTCAGGTTGTGCCCTTGCGGGTGTTCGCAGGGCAACCCGCGATCAGTCGGTAGCGCCTGCCAGTAGGTACGTTCGGCGGCCACTTCGGGGCTGGATGCATAGGCCGCCAGGCGCTCGCTCCAGCTCTGCCAGGCACTGCTCTTGCGCCCCAGATCGGCAGCAGCGCCCACGCCCAGTTGCGCGTAGGCGCGCTGCAGGTCATCGAGCAGGATGCGCCAGGAAACACCATCGATTACCAAGTGATGAACCACCAGCAACAGCCGCTCGCCGCCCTCGTGCAACTGCACCAGCACGGCGCGCAACAGCGGGCCACGGCTCAGATCGAGGCTGGCCTGCACCTCATCGCACAGCGCGCTCAGCTCGGCCAGGCTGCAGCGCTCGACGCGCAGTTCGAGCGTTTCGGCCTCGGCCGCATAGCGCTGGCGCCAAGCGTCGCCCTGCTGCTGGAAACGCAGGCGCAGGGCATCGTGTTGCGCCAGCACGGCCTGCAGGGCAGCGTTGAGGCGCTGCGGCTGCAGCGGCTCGCGCGCGCTGAGCAGCACCGACTGGTTCCAGTGCTGACGATTGTTCATCGGCTGGGCGAAGAACCAGTGCTGGATCGGCGTCAGCGGGATGTCGCGCTGGCTGTCGATGATGCAGCTCGGTGCCTCGGCGCTGCGGGTTGCGACCTGAGCCAGCTCGGCGATGCTCTGGCGTTCGAACAGCTGCCGTGGCGTCAGCTCGATGCCCTGACGGCGGGCACGAGCAATGATCTGCAGGCTGAGAATGGAATCGCCACCCAGCTCGAAGAAGTTGTCATCGCGCCCTACCTGCTCCACACCCAGCAGTTCCTGCCAGATGGTCGCCAACTGGCTTTCAATTCCCGCACACGGCGCCTGGTAGTCGCGCTGGATGCGTTGCGGCTCCGGCAGCGCCTTGCGTTCCAGCTTGCCGTTGGGCGACAACGGCAGGCGTTCGAGCTGCATTACATGGCTCGGCAGCATGAACTCAGGAAGCAGTTGTTTAAGCCGCGCCCGCAGCTCGCTCTCGTCGTAATCGCCGCCGACCACATAGGCCACCAGTTGCTGGTCGCGCACCAACACCACCGCTTCGCGCAGCGCCGGATGCTCCAGCAGTGCAGCTTCGATCTCACCCAGCTCGATGCGCAGGCCACGCAGCTTCACCTGATGGTCGATGCGGCCCAGGTACTCCAGCACGCCCTCTTCGGTCCAACGCGCCAGGTCGCCACTGCGATACAAGCGCTCGCCGTCGCCGAAGGGGCTGGCAACGAAACGCTCGGCGGTCAGCCCCGGACGGCGGTGATAACCGCGCGCCAGGCCGATGCCACCGATATACAGCTCGCCGGCTACACCAATCGGCTGCGGATTGAGACGCTCGTCGAGGATATGGATCTGCAGGTTGGCGATCGGTCGACCAATCGGCACGCTGCGCCGTTCCTGGCCGCTGCAGCGCCAGTGGGTCACGTCGATGGCCGCTTCGGTCGGGCCATACAGGTTGTACAGCTCGGCCTGCGGCAGCAGTTGCCGCGTGCTGCTGGCCAGCTCTGCCGGCAACGCTTCACCGCTGCAGACGATGCGTCGCAGGCTGTCGCAGCCGTGCAGCTCGCCATGGCTGACAAAGGCCGCCAGCATCGAGGGCACGAAGTGCAGAGTGCTGATTTTTTCACGCGCGATCAGCTCGACCAGCTTGGCCGGGTCGCGGTGATCGCCCGGCTGCGCCATCACCAGGCGCGCACCGCTGATCAATGGCCAGAAGAATTCCCACACCGACACGTCGAAGCTGAACGGGGTTTTCTGCAGCACCCGATCTTCAGCCGTCAGGTTGTAGGCCTCCTGCATCCAGGCCAGGCGGTTGTACAGTGCCGCATGGCTGTTACCGGCGCCCTTGGGCTTGCCGGTGGAGCCGGAGGTGTAGATCAGGTAGGCCAGTTGCTCGGGGTGAATGTCCACCTCGGGCGCGGTCTGCGGCTCTTGAGAAAGATCCAGATGATCGAGGTTGAGCACCTGCACACCGCCCACCTGCGGCAGGCTGTCGATTACCGCGTCATGGCTCAACAGCAAGCTGACGCCAGAGTCTTCGAGCATGTAGCGCAGGCGTTCGGCCGGGTACTCCGGGTCCATCGGCACATAGGCGCCGCCGGCCTTGAGGATGGCGTACAGCGCCACCACCATCTCCACCGAACGCAGCGCCGCCACACCCACCAGGCTGTCGCGGTTCACGCCAAGTTTTTGCAGATGATGAGCCAACTGGTTGGCGCGCAGGTCCAGCTCGGCGTAGCTCAAACGCTGCTCGCCGCACACCAGAGCGATGGCCTGCGGCTGCGCCTGCACGCGGCGTTCGAACTGACGATGTACCGGCTCGACCGCGCCGTAATCGACGCGGGTGGCGTTGAAGCTGGTCAGCGCCAGACGATCCTGATCATCGTCCAGGCGGTGCTCGCCGATGGCCAGTTGCGGCTGTGCCAGCAACTGCTCCAGCAGGCGGATGAAGCGCTGATGCAGACGCTCGACCGTGGCTGCTTCGAACAGATCCAGGGCGTAGTTCCAGTTGCCGGCCAGCTCTTCGCCTGGGCCTTCCCAGGTGTGCAGGGCCAGGTCGAACTGGGCGCTGCCGCTGTCCAGGGCGATCAGCTCGGCACGCAGGTCGGCGGTCAGTTGCAGGCTGTCCTGCGGGCGCTGCTGGTGGTTGTACAGCACCTGGAACAGCGGGTTGTGGCTGAGACTGCGCTCGGGCGCCAGCGCCTCTACCAGTTGCTCGAAAGGCAGCGTCTGATGCGCCTGGGCGCCCTGCGCCGTACGCAGCACCTGCACCAGCAGTTGCTCGAAACTCTGCTCGCCGCTCAGCTCGCTGCGCAGCACCTGGGTGTTGACGAAGAAGCCGATCAGCCCCTGGGTTTCGCTCTGCGTACGCCCGGCGATGGGCACGCCAACACGCAGGTCGCGCTGCCCGCTGGTGCGCTGCAACAGCACCTTGTAGGCCGCCAGCAACACGGTGAACGGCGTGCAGCCCTGTTGCCGGGCCAGTTCGCGCACGCGCGCCGCCAGCGCGGGCTCCACGCGAAAGGCCAGGCGCGCGCCACGAAAGCTCTGCTGCGCCGGGCGCGGATGATCGCAGGGCAGCTCCAGCAACGGCTGTTCGTCGCCCAGTTGTTCGCGCCAGTAGGCCAGTTGCCGCTCGCCTTCGCCGGCATCCAGGCAGGCACGCTGCCACAGGGCATGGTCGGCGTAACTCAGCGGCAGCTCGGCGAGCGCGGCAGGTTCGCCCTGCACGCGCGCACGGTAGAACTGCGCCAGTTCGGTCAACAGCAGCTGGATCGACCAGCCGTCGGCGATGATGTGGTGCAGACAGACCAGCAGCGCATGCCGCTGCTCATCCTGGCGCAGCAAACCGATGCGCCACAGCGGCGCCTGCTCGAGATCGAACGGGCGCTGGGCGAACTCACGCGCCAGGGCGGCAAAGTCATCGCCCTGCAGCGGCTCCAGGCTCAGTGCCGGCGCTGCTTCGGCGCACTGACGCGGATTGCCGTCGGCATCGGCGAAGAAGCGCGTGCGCAGGCTCGGGTGACGCTGCGCCAGATCACCGAAGGCGCCCAGCAGCGCGGCCTCGTCCAATGGCCCCTGCAATTGCAGGGCGCCCGGCAGGTGATAGGCGCTGTTGCCCGGCTGCAGCTGTTCGAGGAACCACAGGCGCTGCTGCGCGTACGACAGCACGCTGCCTTCGGCATCGGCCGCACCCGCTGGGATCGGCAGCGCCGAGGCGTCGAGCCCCTGTTCGCGCAGCTTGTCGAGGAAGGCACGGCGCTGCAGTGGCCCCAGGCCGAGAAAGCGACGCGACAGCAGCAGGGCTTTGTCATGCAACAGATTCACTGAATTTCCTCCAGAGCGCTCATCAGGTCGTCGAGCGCATCCAGCCGTTCATCGTTGAGGGCCTGGCTTTCCAGGGTGCGGATCAGGCTGGCCATGGCGGCCACGGTGGTGGCCTCGAAGGCCTGCGCCAGCGGCACCGTGACGCCGCGCGTCTCGCGGATCAGCGCCAGCAGGCGGGTGGCCAGCAGCGAGTGGCCGCCGAGCTCGAAGAAGTGGTCGTGACGGCCGACCTGCTCCACCTTGAGCAGGTCGCGCCAGAGCTGTGCCAGGTGCTGTTCCAGCTCACCCTGTGGCGCCTCGAAGCTGTGTGCCTGCACCTGTGGTGCCGGCAGCGCGCGGCGATCCAGCTTGCCGTTGGCGTTGAGCGGCAGGCGCGGCAACAGCATGATCTGCGCCGGCACCATGAAGGCTGGCAGCTGCGCAGCCAGCTCCGCTCGCAAGGCTTGCTGATCGATGCTCTGGCCGGCTTCGGCCACGCCATAGGCGATCAGCTGCGTACCGGCTGCTCCCTCGTGGGCGACCACCACGGTCTGACGCAGCGGCGCACTGGCCAGCAGGCAGGCTTCGATCTCGCCCAGCTCGATGCGCTGGCCACGGATCTTCACCTGGAAGTCCACCCGGCCGACGTATTCGAGCTGGCCCTCGGCATTCCAGCGCGCCAGGTCGCCACTGCGATACAGGCGCTCGCCCGGTGCGCCGAAGGGGTCGGGCACGAAGCGTTCGGCCGTCAGCCCCGGGCGCGCGGCATAGCCACGGCCCACACCGGTGCCGCCGATGTACAGCTCGCCGACCACGCCAGCGGGCAGCAGCTCGAGGTCGTCGCCCAGCACGTACAGGCGGTTGTTGTCGGTCGGCTGGCCAATGGCGATGGACTGCCGACGGGCCGGCGCCGCGTTCAGGCGGTACAGCGCCACGTCATCGGCGCACTCGGCCGGGCCGTAGGCGTTGATCATCGGCACCTGCGGGTAGCGGTCGAACCAGCGCGTGGCCAGCTCATGGCTCAGCGCCTCGCCGGTGGGCAACAGCCAGCGCAGTGCCGGCAGCGCCATGGGCGCAGCTTCGAGCATGCCGTCGATCACCGCCGGCACCGCCTCCAGCACGCTCACCCCGGTATCAGCGACGCACGCGAGCAAGGCCTGCGGATCGTGGGTGATGGCATCGGGGATGATCTCCAGCGCGCCACCGAACAGCGGCGCGGTGAGCAGCTGCCAGACCGAGATATCGAAGCCGGTGGCGGCAGTCTGGGCGATCACGTCCGCTTCGCCGAGTTGCAGGTAAGGCACCTTGGCCAACTGGTTGTTGAGCATGCCGCGCTGGTTGACCATCACCCCCTTGGGCTCGCCGGTGGAGCCGGAGGTGTAGATCAGGTAAGCCAGGTGCTCGGGGCCGGCGTAGCGCCCGGGGTTGTCGCGGCGGCCATGCTCCAGCACGTCCTCATAGACCAGCACGCGCGGCGGCTGCAGCAGTTCGGCGAGCATCGCCTGAACCTGCGCCAGTTGCTCGCGCAGGGTGATCAGCACCGGCGCGGCGCTGCTGGCCAGCATGCGCGCGCTGCGCGCCGGCGGATGGCGCTCGTCAAGCGCCAGGTAGGCAGCACCGGCCTTGAAGGCGCCGATGATCAGGCTCAGCAGTGGCAGACCACGGGGTGCATACAGCGCCACCACGTCATCGAACTGCACACCGCACTCGATCAGGCCATGGCCGATAAGGTTGGCCCGCTCGTTGAGTTCGAGGTAGGACAGCGTCTGCCCCTGGCAGCGGGCGACGCTACGTGCGCCCTGCTGCTGCACCTGCGCCTCGAAACGCGCCAGGTAGCTCTGCGCATACCAGTGCGGCTGCATGGCGCCCTGGCCCAGTCGGCACAGGGCGTCGCGCTCGTTTTCATCGAGCAGGCGCAGCTCGCTCAACGGACGCTGCGGCGCCTCGCTCAGCTGCAACAGCAGACGACGGAAATGCTCCACCAGCACCTGCATGTCGGCCACGGCGAACTGCTGGGTGTCGAAGCTCAGTTGCAGGGTCAGGCTGGCACCCGGCAGCAGCACCACGGTCAACGGATAGTTGGTGTGGGTGCGGTTGGCCAGCGGCGTGATGCGGTAGGTCTCGACCGCCTCTTGTACTTCACCACCGAGCGGCACGTTCTCGAACACGAACAGGCTGTCGAACAGCGGCTGGCCGCGCGGCGTGCCGGCAAGGTTCTGCACCTCGGCCAGGGACAGTTGCTCATGCTGGCGCATGCCGGCGTTCTGCGCCTGCAGCGCCTGCAGCAGGTGCAGGCCAGTCACTGCCTCGCCCGGCACTCGAACGCGCAGTGGCAGGGTATTGATGAACAGCCCCAGCGCCTCTTCGATGCCCTCCAGCTCGGTGGGCCTGCCGGCTACGGTGACGCCGAACAGCACGTCATCGCGCCCGCTGTAGCGCATCAGCAACAGCGCCCAGGCGGCCTGGACGAAGGTGTTGACGGTCAGTTGATGGTTACGCGCCTGCTCGGCCAGCGTGCGGGTCTGCCCGGCATCGAGCGCGAGGCTGACGTCATGCATGCCCGCCTCGCCCTGCTGGCGGCGATAAGGCAGCGGCGTGACCGTGTCGAAGCCGGCCAGCGCATCGCGCCAGTAGCGGCGGCTGGCCGCCTCGTCCTGGCGTGCGAGCCAGGCGATGAAGTCGCGATAGGGCCGCGCCGGCGGCAGTTGCAGGCTGCGCCCGAGCAGGCGAGCGCGGTACTGGGCGAAGAACTCGGCCAGCATCAGGCCCCGGCACCAGGCGTCGATCAGGGCATGGTGATGGCTCTGCACGATGCGCAGATCGGCTTCGGCGAACTTCACCAGGCGCAGGCGCAGTAAAGGCGCCTGGGTGAAGTCGAAGCCACGCTGACGCTCCTCGCGCAGGATCGCCTGCAACCTGGCCTCGGCTTCATCACGCGGCAGTTCGCTGAAGTCGAGGAACTGCACCGGCGACGGCACCTGACGCAGCACCAGCTGATGCGGCGTGCCGTCGAGGTTGCAGAAGGCCGTGCGCAGCGCCGGGTGACGCTGCACCACCTGTTGCCAGGCATGAGTGAAGGCCTCCACGTCCAGCGCACTGGCCACGGCGTACTGGTCCTGCATCAGGTAGATGCCGCTGCCCTGCTCCAGCTGGCTGTGCAGCAGAATGCCCTGCTGCATCGGTGCCAGCGGGAACAGGTCTTCGATCTGCTGCGGCGCATGAGGCAGCGCGTCGAGCTGCGCCTGGCCGAGCGTTGCCAGGGGGAAATCGCAAGGCGTCAGGCCACCGGCACCAGGCGCGCAGCAATGCTCGATCAGTTGCCGCAGCGCCTGTTCGTAGAGGGCCAGCAGACGCTCGACGCTGCGCGTCTCGAAGCGCGCACGGCTGTAGGTCAGCGCCAGTTGCAGACAACCGCCACCTACCTGGCCGTCGATGGCCAGGGCATTGGCCAGCGGGCCGCTGCCGTCGCGTGGCGCACCGCTCGCTTCGTCGGCCAGACGCCAGCGTGCAGCAGCTTCGTCATCGAAACGGCCCAGGTAGTTGAAGGTCAGCCCCTCGCCCGTCAACTCCTCCAACGGGGCCTTGGCCAGGTACTTGAGCACGCCGTAGCCGATGCCCTTGTCCGGCACCTGACGCAACCCTTCCTTGACCTGCTTGAGGGTAGCGCCGAGGTCATCACCGGTTTGCAGCGCGACCGGATAGAGACTGGTGAACCAGCCGAGCGTGCGACTCAGGTCGAGCTGATCGCCTTCGCGGCCATGGCCCTCCAGGCTGATCACCGTGCGTCGGCGCCCGCTCCACTGCCACAAGGCCTGGGCCAGCGCCGCCAGCAGCACGTCGTTGATCTGCGTGCGGTAAGCCGCCGGCACCTCGCCGAGCAGGCGCGCGGTGGTGGCTGCATCGAGCTGCAAGTGCAACTGGCCAGCATCGGCGATCCTGGCACTGCCTTCGGGTCGGTCGCAGGGAAGGCAGGCTTCGGCCGCGCTGAAGCCCTGCCAGTACTCCAGTTGCGCCGCCAGGTCCGCACTGCCGGCCAGGGCCTGCAAATGCGCCGACCACTGCTGGAAGCTCGCGACCACCGCTGCGAGGCTGACCACCTGTCCGGCCAGTCGCTGCGTGTAGGCCTGCTGCAGATCGTCGAGCAGAACGCGCCAGGACACGCCATCGACCGCCAGATGGTGGACAGCCAGCAACAGGCGATTGCGCCCGTCCGGCAACTGCGCCAATACCGCGCGCAGCAACGGGCCGCGCTCGATATCGAGGCTGCGCTGGGCTTCGTCGCACAGCGCCGGCAGGTCGTCGGCGGCGGCCACCTGGCAGACCCACAGCAGCTCCTGCGCCGGCTGTGCATCACGATAACGCTGCTGCCAGTTACCCTGCGCATCCTGCTGGAAACTCAGGCGCAGACTGGCGTGATGACGCACCACGGCCGCCAGTGCCTCGGCCAGCGCACGGGCGTCGAGCGGCTCGTCCACCGCCAGCAGCAAGGACTGGTTCCAGTGGCCGATACGCGCCGGGGGCTGGGCAAAGAAGCGCGCCTGGATCGGCGTCAGGGCGAAGCTGTGCGTCACCTCGGCACTCGCTCCCACGGGCGTCGCCGGTGCCTCGGTGAGGACGGCGACCTGCGCCAGTTCGGCGATGCTCTGCTTCTCGAACAACTGCTTGGGCGTCAGACGAATGCCCTGGCGCCGCGCACGGGCGATGATCTGCAGGCTGAGGATGGAGTCGCCACCGAGGGCGAAGAAGTTGTCGCGACGGCCGACACGTTCGACCTTCAGCACCTGCTGCCAGAGCGCCGCCAGTTGCGTCTCGACGCCCTCATGCGGCGCCTCGAAGCCCTGCTCTGCCGCCTGTGGCTGCGGCAGCGCCTGACGGTCGAGCTTGCCATTGGCGGTCAACGGGAAGCGTTCGAGCAGCAGCACATGGCTCGGCAGCATGTAGTCCGGCAGGCGCTCGGCAAGCTGCGCCTGCACCTGCGCGGGGTCGAGAGAAGACTCCTGCGCGACCACGTAGGCGAGCAACTGGCCGCGTTCGTCCAGCTGCACATGGGCATCGGCGATGCCCGCCAGGCCGCGCAACTGCGCCACAATTTCGCCGAGGGCAACGCGATAACCGCGCACCTTGACCTGATCATCACCGCGCCCGAGAAATTCGATACGCCCGTCGGCCAGCAGGCGCGCACGGTCGCCGGTGCGATATAGACGCTCACCGTTGGCAAAGGGATCGGGCAGGAAACTCGCCGCCGTCAGCCCCGGACGCTCGAGATAGCCGCGCGCCAGGCCAGGCCCACCCAGGTACAGCTCGCCGACCGCACCCTGCGGCAGCGGCGTCATGCCAGCGTCCAGCACCAGCGCGCGGACGTTGGGCAATGGCCGGCCAATCGGTACCACGCCGTCCAGGGCTGCCAGCTCGGCTTCCGTGACCTCGTGAGTCAGCACGCCGACCGTGGTTTCGCTGGGGCCATAGTGATTGATCACCCGGCACTGCGGACGCAGGCGCTTGACCTCCTTCACCAGCTCGGCCGGCAGCGCTTCGCCGCCGAAGATCAGGGCATGAGACGGGATGGCCCGCACCCCAACGCCAGCCTGCAGCAGGCCGGCCAGATGAGTCGGCACGATCTTGAGAATGCCGACCTGCCAGGTGCTCAGGTAGTCCGCCAGGCTATCGGCGTCGGCCACGCTTTCCGGGCTCAGCAGGTGCAGGGTCCGCCCGGACAGCAGCGCACCGAACAGGACGGTATGGCCCAGGTCGGCCGCCACGGTGGAGACCATCGCCATGCTCGCCTCAGGCGCCAGTGCCAGTTGTTCCAACAAGCCCTGCACGTAGTCGGCCAGGGCCGCATGGCTGATCACCGCGCCCTTTGGCTGGCCGGTGGTGCCGGAGGTGTAGATCAGGTAGGCCGCCTGTAGCGGATGCACCGGCACCGTTGGCGCATCGCTGGGCCGCTGGCGCCACGACGCATCGGCGCTGAAGTCCAGCTGTGGGCCGGCGAAGGATTGCGCCGACGCGGCTTCACCGAGCAATACGACACAGGCGCTGTCGGCCAGGACGAAGGCCTGGCGCTGCGCCGGCCAGGCCGGATCGAGCGGCACGAAGGCGGCGCCGACCTTGAGCGCGGCCAGCAGGCCGATGACGAAAGCCGGCGAACGCTGCAGGCACAGGCCGACGCGCTGCTCCGGCACAACGCCTAGGGCGAGCAAGTGCTGCGCCAGCTGATTGGCCTGGGCTTCCAGTGCGGCGAAGCTGCAGGGCACGCCGTCGTGCATCAGTGCCACGGCCTCGCCGTGCACCTGCGGCTGCCACAGGTCGAGCACCTGCGCAGCGGCGAACCTGCGCTCGACGCCCACGACCTGCGAAGGCTGTGCCGCGAGTTGCAGGCTGGCCAGTGGCGCTTGTGGCTGCGCCAGCAGTTGCTCCAGCAGATGTTCGAAATCGGCGGCGAAACCAGCGATGCGCGGCGCCTCGAACAGATCCTGCGCATAGGTGAAGGCGGCCTCGATACCTTCGGGCAGGTCGGTGATGTCCAACCCCAGATCGAAGTGCGCGGCCTGCTCGTCCAGTTGGCGCGCGCTGAGGGTCACCTCGGGCAGGGCCAGGTCCTGGGCCAGGGCGAACTGCTGGGTGAACTTCACCTGAAACAGCGGGTTGTGGCTCAGGCTGCGCTGCGGCGCAAGCGCCTCGACCAGTTGCTCGAAGGGCAGCAACTGGTGATCCTGCGCGCCGAGGGCCGCTGCCCGAACCTGGGCCACGACATCGGCGAAGCGGTGCTCGCCGCCGAACTCGCTGCGCAGCACCTGGGTGTTGACGAAGAAGCCGATCAGCGCCTCGGTTTCCCGGCACACGCGCCCGGCACTGGGCACGCCAACGCGGATGTCGCGCTGACCGCTGTAGCGCTGCAGCTGCACCTTGAAGGCGGCCAGCAGCAGCATGAACAGGGTGATGCCCTGATCTGCGGCGTGCGCGCGCAGGCGCTGGCTCAGCGCATCACCGAGACGAATGGCGTGGCGCGCGCCGCGATGGCTCTGCCGAGCCGGGCGCGGATGGTCGGCAGGCAGTTGCAGCAACGGCTGCTCATCGCCCAGCTGACGCCGCCAGTAGTCCAGCTGACGCGCGCCCTCGCCCGCCTGCAGCCAGCGCCGCTGCCAGAGCGCGTAGTCGGCGTACTGCACCGGAAGTGCCGGCAGGTTCGCCGCCTGGCCGAGGACATGGGCGGCGTAGAGCTGGGCGAACTCGCGGATCAGCACCTGGATCGACCAGCCGTCGCAGATGATGTGATGCATCACCAGCAGCAGGCGCTGATCGTCCTCACCCATCCGCACCAGGGCGAGGTGCCACAAGGGGCCTTGCTGCAGATCCAGTGGCAGGTTCATCCGTTCATCGCGCAGGCGCGCCAGTGCAGCTTCGCTATCTACCTCGCCACGCAGATCGAAACGCGTCAGGTCGACGGTAAAGGGCGGATCGATGCGCTGCAGCGGTACGCCATCCTCTTCGCCAGCGACGAAACGCGTGCGCAGGCTCTCGTGGCGACTGACCAGGTCATCGAAGCTGCGCTGCAGCGCCGTCTCGTCGAGCCGGCCCTGAAAGCGCAGTTCACCGCCCAGCCGGTAGGCGCTGGCGTCACCCTGCAAGCGCTCGAGAAACCACAGGCGCTGCTGCGCATAGGATTGCGCGCACTGTGCATCACGCGCCTCGCCCAGCAGTGCCGGCATCTGCCGCGTCGTACGCGGCTGCGCCGCGACCCAGGCACTGAATTCCCCCAGGCGCGGCCGCTCGAACAGGCTGTCGGCCTGCAACTCCAGCCCCAGCTCGGCGTTGAGACGCGCCAGCACCTGCATCACGCCCACCGAATCCCCGCCGCGCGCGAAGAAGTGATCGCCCGGCTCCAGGTCCGTGCAACCCAGCACCTCCTGCCAGGCGTGTAGCACCTGCGGCAGCACGGCGCCGGCTTGCGACGCCGGACTGGCCGCATCGGCCCCTTGCAGGCGCCCCTTGTACCACTGCGCGAAGGTCGCCAGGCTGCCGTTCTGCCAGCCACTGCGGCAGGCCGAGCGCTGCAGCTTGCCGCTGGTGGTACGCGGCAAGGTGCCCGGTTCGAGCAGCAGAATCAGTTGCGGCGCCAGCTGGAAACGCTCGCCCATCCCGTCGGCGATGCGCTGGCAGATCATCTCGGCACTGATCAGCTTGCGCACGTTGCGGCTGATCTCCAACGCCAGGCCGACACCCTCCTGCCCCTGCTCGTCGGTGACGGCGAACGCGGCGATACGCCCCTGGCGCAGCAGCTCGATGTCCTGCTCCAGGGCCTGCTCGATGTCCTGCGGGTAATGGTTCTGGCCATTGAGAATGATCAGGTCCTTCAGGCGCCCGGCGATGAACAACTGACGCTCGCGCACCACGCCCAGGTCGCCGGTACGCAGCCAACGCTGACCATCACGTTCGACGAAGGCCTCGGCGGTCGCCTCGGGATTGCGCCAGTAGCCCTGGGCGATGCTCGGCCCGGCGACCCAGATTTCGCCGACCTGATCGTCCCCCAGCACCTCCAGCGTCTGCGGCTCGACGATGCGCAGCGGGTGCTCGGCATCGCTCCAGCCACAGGCCGGCAGGCGGCTGTCCGCCTGGCCCGCTGTCGTGCCGGCGAACGCTTCCACCTGCGGTTCACGCTCGGCAGCATCGACGCACACATACAGCGTCGCTTCGGCCAGGCCGTAACTCGGCGCCAGCGCCTGGGCGCGGAACCCCGCTGCCGCGAAGCGCTGACTGAAGGCCTGCAGGGTGTCCAGACGGATCGGCTCGGAGCCGGAAAACGCCAGGCGCCAGCTGCTCAGATCGAGCGTTTCCAGGCTGCTCTGCGGCACGCGTTCGGTGCACAGGCGATAGGCGAAATCCGGCCCGCCGGAGAAGGTGCCGCCGTATTGGCTGATGGCCTGCAACCAGCGCGTCGGCCGGGCGAGGAAGAAGTTCGGCGCCATCAGCGTCAGGGTGCCGCCATGCAGGATCGGCAGCAGCAGCCCGGCCATCAGGCCCATGTCGTGATACAGCGGCAGCCAGCTGACCCAGGACTCCTCCCGAGCGGCGCTGAAACCCCGGCTCATGCTGCGCTCGTTGGCGAGCAGGTTGGCGTGACTGACCATCACGCCCTTGGGCGCACGGGTGGAGCCCGAGGTGTATTGCAGGAAGGCCAGCGCATCGCTGGCGATCAGGCGTGGCTGGTAGCCGGCGCGGTCGCGGGCATCGACATCCTCGATGGCGATCAGCGCCGCGCCAGGCACGAGCAGTGGTTGCAATGCCGCCTGGCAACGCAGGATCACCTCGCGCGGCGCCAGCACCACAGAGGGCTGGGCATCGAGCAGGATGCCGGTGAGGCGCTCGATATGCATCTGCCGGTTGTTCTCCGGCGCAAAGGCCGGCACCGCGATCACGCCGGCATACAGGCAGCCGAAGAAGGCGGCGGCGTAATCGGCACCGCTGGGCAGCATCAGCACGCAACGCTCGCCACCCTGACAGCCCATACGCTGCTGCAGCAGGCCGGCGACGGCCAGCGCCTGCTCGCGCAGTTCGGCGTACGTCGTCAGCAGCGGCTCGCCCTGATCCGCCACGATATGCCGGATGGCCACACGGCCCGGCGCGTGCTCGGCGTGATAATCCAGAATATCGGCAAAATGCTGCGCCTGATCCACCATCGATCTCATCTCGTCACCCGTGAAAACTCGTGCCTGCGTACGGCCCGGCAGTAACTGCCGAACCGCTCGCGGAAGAAGGAAAAAACTGCGTCAGCCGACTAGCTGAGCGACCCTGCGGCCAGACGCAGCGAATCGCGCACCTGCATGCCGGCGGACTCGACGAACATCGCGCTGACCAACTCCTCGGAGCGCATGGCCAGCACCGACAGCAGGGTGTCGCTGAGGCCATGACTGCCCTCGCAGCCGCCTTGCAGGAAGATCTGCGCCTGGCAGTCCGACCGCAGCGGCAGGCGATACTGGCGGTCGACCGCTTCGCCTTCGATGTAGTCGGCGATGCCCGCCAGCAGGGTGCGGTGGTAGTCGCGGCGGTAGCCGGTGGCGAGGATCACCGCATCGAAACGCTCGCTGTGCTGGTCGCCGTCCAGGGTGTTGCGCAGGCTCAGTTCCACAGCGTTGTCGTCGACGGCAACGGCCGTGACTTCACGGTGAGTGAGCAAGCGGTGAGGGTGCTGACCACGGACCTTCTGCTGGTAGAACAGGTGGTAGATCTTCTCGATCAGCTCCAGGTCGACCACCGAATAGTTGGTGTTGCGGTACTCGCTGAGCATCTGCGCGCGTTGCACAGGGCTATGGGCGAAGATGCGGTCGGTGAAGTCGGCATTGAAGATCTCGTTGACGAACGGGCTGTCGTCAGACGGCTTGAGGCTGCCGCCGCGCACCAGCAGGCTGGCCTCGATCTGCGGGAAGCGGCATGCCAGGTCATGGAAGATTTCTGCGGCGCTCTGCCCGCCACCGATGACGGCGATACGCCGCGGGCGACTGCCATCGCCCAGCATGGCATCGAGGGCGCCCAGGTAGCGCGAGGAATGCACGATGCGCGGGTCAGTCTTGCCGGCGAAGGCCGCCGGAATCTGCGCCACGCCACCGATACCCAGCACCAGGTTGCGCGCGCGGCGACGCGTGCTCTGCCCGTCGCTGCCGCGCGCGACCACCTCGACACCGGCACAGACACCCGCGCTGTAGAACGGCTCGATACTGGTCACCTCCTCACCGTAATGCACCTGCCCGGCGAACGCATTGGCGGCCCAGCCGAGGTAGTCGTTGAACTCCTCACGACTGGGGTAGAAGGTCTTCAGGTTGATGAAGTCCTCAAGGCGCCCGCATGCCTTGAGGTAGCTGATGAAGGTGAAGCGGCTGGCCGGATTGCGCAGGGTGGCAAGATCCTTGAGGAAGGAGATCTGCATGCTCGAGCCGTCGATCAGCATGCCTTCATGCCAGCTGAATGAAGGCTTGCGCTCGATGAAGCAGACGCTGGGCTCTCGCCCACTGCGCTGGGCGAACTCTTCGGTGGCGATGGCCAGTGCCAGGTTCGAGGGCCCGAAGCCAACCCCGATATAGTCATGAACGAGCCCCATAAATCCTCCCGATATCTGCGTGCTGAATGGGTGGTTCGCCAGCCGGAATGACTGGAAAACATTCTCATTAACACTGACGAACGAGAGGAAGGAATGTTTAGGGCAATTGCCTGGGGAATGGGAAATCACTTCGCTAAAACGACTGCGCCCGCATGATGCGGGCGCAGTGAGGGTAGCCAGTGCTCAGGAATGGGCGCGGCCACCGATCTCCAGCAGCGCGTTGCGGCTGGCCCGGGCCCGCTGCTCACCCTGCAGTTCGTGGAGCTGCCCGCCATCCATCTTCAGCAGGCGGTCGGCCTGGTCGAAGTAGTGATCGTCGTGACTGATGGCGAATACGGTCTTGCCTGCGGCCTTCAGTTGCGGCAGCAGCTCGCGATAGAACACCTGACGGAACAGCGGATCCTGATCGGCGGCCCATTCGTCGAGCAGCAGGATGTCGCGCGCTTCGAGCAGCGCCAGGAGCAAGGCCAGACGCTTGCGCTGACCGGCGGACAGGCGCGTGTCGCGCAGGCGCCCCGCCGCCACCTGCACCTTGTGGCGAATGTGCAGGCTGCCGAGCCAGTGATCGAGTTCTTCATCCGACGCTGCCACGCCGTGCGGGCCAAGCAGCTGCGAGAACAGGTGGTAGTCGGTGAAGACCGATGCGAACAGCTGACGGTAGGCGGGCCACTCCTGCGCGCCGAGCACTCGGCCATCGATGCGGATCTCGCCGCGCTGCGGGATGTACAGGCCCGTCAGCAGACGCGCCAGGGTGGACTTGCCACTGCCGTTGCCGCCGACCAGAAATACCGTCTCACCACGTTGCAGGCGCAGGCTGACCGGCCCTACGTCGAAGCCGGGCTCACCATCCTGCGCCGGATAGCGATATTCCACCTCGTGCAACTCCAGCACCTGCCACTGGCCGCTCAGGGGATCGGCCGGATGCTCGAAGGCCTCCACATGCGGTGCCAGCGCCAGCGATTCGACCTTGTCCAGCGCCACGCGTCCGGCGATCTGCGCCGGGATCGCCGCGACCGCCGACACCAGCGGCGTGCGCATGAACAGAATGGTCAGCGCGTAGGTCGAGGCCACTGCTGTGGACGCCCAGCCCAGGCCGTTGGCCAGGTAGAACACCAGGCCGATGGTGCCCAGCACCATGATGTTGGCCCAGTTGCTGGCCAGGCCGTGGTAACGGTCGGCCAGGGTCACGTGATCACGATAGGCGCGGGCGCTGAGGTCGAACTCGTCCTCGTAAAGACGCTGCGCGCGGTCGCGGTTGAGGGTCAGTTCCTTGCGTCCGTCGATCACCGCCTGGTAATCGCCGTACAGACGATCCTCGGACTCACGCAGCATGCGCAGGTGGTGATTGAGACGCCCGACCAGCAACCAGCCGATGCCGAGGGTGAAACTCATCCACAGCAGTGTGGTGACGAACAGACCGGGCGACAGCCAGGCCAGGTAAGCGAATGCCGCCAGCGTCAGCACACTGCCGTAGATCAGCTCGGGCAGATGCACGAAGGCCAGGGTGATGTTGCGAATATCGCTGGACAGGCTGGCGATGATGGTCGAGCCACCGATGATCTCCAGGCGCTCGACGGCCGTGTCCAGCACCCGCTTCACCAGCGCCCGGCGCATGCGATAGACGAAGCGGTGACCCAGCGCCGTCAGCGACAGCTGCGCTGCCGAGGCCAGCACCAGCAGCAAGGCCAGCAAGGCGACGAACTGCCCCAGTGCCGCGCCCGGATTGCTCGCCGGCGTGAGCATGCGCTGATTGATGAAGGCGATCACCGCCACGCTGAGCAATGCGCTGCTCAGGCTGAGCCCCAGCACCAGCGCGATGGACCAGCGATATTCGTGGAAAACCAGACGCAGCAGCTTCATTCAGAACCTCTTGGCCAGGGGACAGTTACGCGAACACTGCCCGTCGAGTCGAACACGGCAATGCCCTAGGGTATCGCGCAGAATCAGATTGATGAGCGCTGGCGACGCACCCAGTTGAGTCGCCACCTCGCGCTGGGTGAGGCCATCGAGCTGACTGAGCTTGAATACCCGGCGCATGCGCGGGGTCAGCTCCGCCAGCGCATCGAGCAACTGGCGCACCGCCTGCTGCCCGCCCACAGCTTGCTCCGGGGAGATTTCCGAAGGCTGCAGATCCGCCAGTTCGGCGGCAGCACCGTAGCGCTGCTCCAGCTGCAAACGGCGCAGATGGTCGATGGCCAGGTTACGCACCAGGCGACTCAGATAACGCTCGGGCGCCTCCACCCGGGAGAGATTGAGGCTGCCCTCCCACAGCTTGAGAAAGGCATCCTGCAGGACATCTTCGGCTCTGCTGCGACACCCCAGTACCCGCGTCGCCAGATTGAGCAACGCATGACGCTGAGCCTGATAGGCAGCCAGCAAGGCCTTGCGGTCGATGACCGCAACAGCATGGCCATAAGCAGGTGCATTCGCGGCAAAGGACGGTCGAAAACCTCTCCGGCCCGAGGCCGGCAATGACTGTTGAGAACATTCCATGTGAGGTCAGGCTCTTGGCAAGGAGCGCCAATCCTGAATGCAAACACTTCTCATTGCAATAATGGCGAGACGCCTTGATATGGCGATCCTCTGCCGACAATTGAAATGGCCGCACGGCATCACGCCGCAGTGGCATCAGCGGATGACCAACATGGCTGCAGGTGATCGAGGAGTACGTATAGAACGGCGCGTTGCGACGAGCGTTCGCTGAACGCGAGGGAGAGAAACGAAGATGGCGTCCCCTGCTGGAATCGAACCAGCATCTAGCCCTTAGGAGGGGCTTATTCTATCCGTTGAACTAAGGGGACAGGGCCGTATTGGCTAAGGCCGGGCCGCATCTTAGCGGCGGCGCGCGCATTTGTCATGTCGCGCGCCGCTCGCTGCTAACGCTGCCAGCCCTGAGCCACAGCCTTGGCGGCGGTTGCAGGACGGCCACCGCGCAAACGCTCCAATGCCATGCGGTCGGCAATCGCGGTGGTGGTCGCACCTTCGCGTTCGGAGCGCTGGAAGATTTCCGTCAGTGTCGGGCCGATGCCTTCGATATGCGCCTTGAGCTGCGCGGCGCTGCCACCGGTGCGTTCGTAGCAGACATCAATGATGCCGCCGGCATTGATCGCGTAATCCGGCGCGTACAGGCACTCACGGCGACGCAGCAGCTCGGCCAGGCTGGCGTCGGCCAGCTGGTTGTTGGCCGCACCGGCGATGATCGGCGCGCGCAGGGCTTCCAGCGTCTGCAGGTTGATGATCGCGCCCAGCGCGCACGGTGCGAACACGTCCACATCGAGACGGTAGATCTCATGCTGGCCGACCGCAGTGGCGCCAAGCTGGCTGACGGCGCGCTGCACGTTGGCCTCGACGATGTCCGTCACCCACAGCTGCGCGCCGGCCTCCTTGAGCGGTTTGGCCAGGCCGAAGCCGACCTGCCCCACGCCCTGGATCGCCACGCGAACGCCCGTAAGATCCTGGCGGCCAAGGCGATGCGCCACAGCAGCCTGGATGCCGATGAATACACCATAGGCGGTCGAGGGCGACGGATCGCCGTCACGGCTGCCACCGCCGAATGCCTCGCGCTGCCCGGCGCCAGCCACGTGGCGGGTGCGCTCGGCCATGATGCGCATTTCGGCCACGCCGGTGCCCGAGTCTGCCGCAGTGACATAGCGCCCACCCAGGCTGTCGACGAAATCGCCCATGGCCTGAAACAGCGCCTCGCTCTTGCCGGTGTGCGGGTCGCCGATGATCACCGCCTTGCCGCCCCCCAGCGGCAAACGCGCCAGCGCCGACTTGTAGGTCATGCCGCGCGACAGGCGCAGCACGTCGCGCAGCGCCTCCTCGTCACTGGCGTAGTTCCACATGCGGCAGCCGCCCAGTGCCGGGCCGAGGGTGCTGTCGTGAATGGCGATGATGGCTTTCAGGCCGCTGGCCTTGTCGTGGCCGTAGACCACCTGTTCGTGTTGATCGAAGTCGACGTGAGTGAAGACGGACATCGGGTTACCTCGGTTATCGGGTCGTAAAAAGCCGCGCCTCTCCCGCACGGGAGAGGGTGGCAAAGGGGATCGGTTGAGGTTCAGGCAGCCGGTTCGAACAGCTGCACGGCAGCGATCTCACTGACGGTCAGGCGCGCCTTGAGCTGCGTCGCCTGCTCGCGCGCCTTGGCCAGCGCCGCTTCCTTGACGTGGCCGTAGCCGCGGATCTGCTCGGGAATCTCGGCCAGCGCCACCGCCGTGCGGTAGTTGCCGGTATTGAGCTCGGCGAGCAGGTAGGCCACGTTGGCTTCGTACTCCTCGATCAACTCGCGCTCCAGGCGACGTTCGGCACTGTGGCCGAACGGATCGAGGGCGCTGCCACGCAGGAACTTGAAGCGCGCCAGCACGCCGAACGCCTTGAGCATCCACGGGCCGAAGCTACGCTTGCGCGGCTGGCCGGTGACCGCATCGGGCTTGCTCAGCCAGCTCGGCGCCAGATGGAACTGCAACTGGTAGTCGCCTTCGAACTGGGCTTCGAGCTGCTTGCGGAAGGTGGCATCGCTGTACAGACGCGCCACTTCGTACTCGTCCTTGTAGGCCAGGAGTTTGAAGTAGTAACGCGCCACGGCCTTGCTCAGGCGCTGCTCGGCATCGCTGTCGGCCTTGCGTACGCGCTCGACCAGCTCGCGATAGCGCTCGGCATAGGTCGCGTTCTGGTAAGCAGTCAGGCGCTGCACGCGGTCGGATACGATCTCGTCGAGTGTGCTGCAATGCGGCGCTTCGACGACCTTGGGCGCGGCGAGTTTTTCCACCGCAGCCAGGTCATGCGCGGCACGACGGCCCCAGAGGAAGGCCTGCTGATTGAGCTGAACCGCCACGCCGTTGAGTTCGATGGCCTTGTTGATCGCTTCGGCCGATACCGGCACCAGACCCTGCTGGTAGGCGTAGCCAAGCATGAACAGGTTGGTGGCGATGCTGTCACCGAGCAGGCGAGTGGCCAGGCGGGTGGCGTCGACGAAGCGGGTCTTGCCCTCGCCCACCGCCTCGCTGATCGCTTCGCGCATGGCCGCGCCGGGCACCTGGGCGTCCGGGTTGCGGGTGAACTCGGCAGTAGCCGCTTCATGGCTGTTGATCACCGCATGGGCGATCTTGTCGTTGAGCTTGGCCAGTGACTCTTCGCTGGACGACACCACCAGGTCGCAGCCCAGCAGCAGGTCGGTCTCCCCGGCGGCAATACGCACGGCGTAGATGTCGCTCTGCTGCGCGGCGATGCGGATATGGGTGATCACCGGGCCGAATTTCTGCGCCAGGCCGGCCTGGTCGAGCACGGTACAGCCCTTGCCTTCGATATGCGCGGCCATGCCCAGCAGCGCACCGACGGTGGTTACACCGCTACCGCCAACGCCAGGCAGGAGGATGTTCCAGGGGCGACTCAGGGCCGGTTGCTTAGGCTCCGGCAAGGCGATGAACAGCGCGCTCAGGCCAACGGCCTCGGGCTTGCGCAGGCTGCCGCCGTGGACGGTGACGAAGCTCGGGCAGAAGCCCTCCAGGCAGCTGAAGTCCTTGTTGCAGGCACTCTGGTCGATCTCGCGCTTGCGCCCCAGTTCGGTTTCCAGTGGCAGCACCGACAGGCAATTGGATTTGACGCTGCAATCACCACAACCCTCGCACACCGCCGGGTTGATGAAGGCGCGCTTGGCCGGATCGACCAGCTTGCCGCGCTTGCGCCGACGGCGCTTCTCGGTGGCGCAGGTCTGGTCGTAGAGGATCACCGAGCAGCCTTTGACCTCGCGCAACTCACGCTGCACGGCGTCCAGCTCGCGACGGTGATGGAAGGTCACACCGGGTGCGAAGGTGGCGCGGGTCGGGTACTTGTCCGGCTCGTCGCTGACCAGGGCGATGCGCTTGACGCCCTCGGCATGCACCTGCTGGCTGAGCTGGTCGATGCGCAGTTCGCCGTCGATGGGCTGGCCGCCAGTCATGGCCACCGCGTCGTTGTAGAGAATCTTGTAGGTGATGTTGACCCCGGCTGCCACGGCTGCGCGCAGGGCCAGGTGGCCGGAGTGGAAGTAGGTGCCATCGCCCAGGTTCTGGAACACGTGCGGCGTGTCGGTGAACGGCGCCTGGCCAATCCAGGTCGCGCCCTCGCCGCCCATCTGGGTGAAGGTGTCAGTGCTGCGGTCCATCCACTGGGTCATGTAGTGGCAGCCGATGCCGCCGAGGGCGCGACTGCCTTCCGGCACCTTGGTCGAGCTGTTGTGCGGGCAGCCGGAGCAGAAATGCGGGGTGCGCACGGTCTTGTGCTTGGGCGCGGCCAGGGCCTTTTCCTTGGCATCGAGAAAGGCCAGGCGCTCTTCGATGGTCGGGCTGCTGTAGATCGGCGCCAGGCGCTTGGCGATCACCCGGGCGATCATCGCCGGCGTCAGCTCGCCCAGGTTCGGCAGCAACGAATTGCCCTGCTCGTCGAACTCGCCGACCACGCGCGGGCGCTTGCCCACCGGCCAGTTGTAGAGCTGACCGGTGAGCTGGTCTTCGATGATGCTGCGTTTTTCTTCCACTACCAGAATTTCGTCCAGGCCTTCGGCGAACTGGTGCACCGACACCGGCTCCAGCGGCCAGCTCATGCCGACCTTGAGCACGCGCAGGCCAACCTTGGCGCACAGCGCCTCGTCCAGGCCGAGGTCATCCAGGGCCTGGCGTACATCGAGGTAGGACTTGCCGGTGGTGATGATGCCGAGGCGCGGGTTGGGCGAATCGAGCTTGACCTGGTTGAGGTTGTTGGCCAGGGCGAAGGCGCGCGCGGCGTAGATCTTGTAGACGTTGAGGCGCTTTTCCTGCGCCAGGGGCGGATCGGGCCAACGGATGTGCACGCCGTCTTCCGGCAGCTGGAAATCCTCGGGAATCTTCACCTGGATACGCAGCGGATCGACGTCCACCACAGCCGAGGAATCGACGTTCTCGGCGATGGTCTTCAGCGCCACCCAGCAGCCGCTGTAGCGCGACAGCTCCCAGCCGATGATGCCGTAGTCCAGCACTTCCTGGACGTTGGCCGGATTGAGCACCGGGATCGACGCGGCGATGAACGCATGCTCGCTCTGGTGGGCGATGGTCGAGGACTTGCAGCCGTGGTCGTCACCGGCCAGCAGCAGCACACCACCGTGTTTGGAGACACCGGCCGAGTTGCCGTGCTTGAACACGTCGCCACTGCGATCGACGCCCGGTCCCTTGCCGTACCACATGGCGAACACGCCGTCGTAGCGCGCGCCAGGGAACAGGTTGGCTTGCTGGCTGCCCCATACCGCCGTCGCACCCAGCTCTTCGTTGACTCCGGGCTGGAAGTGGATGTGGTTTTCCTTGAGGTACTCGCGCGCGTCCCACAGGCTCTTGTCCAGGCCGCCCAGGGGCGAGCCGCGATAGCCGGAGATGAAGCAGGCGGTATTGAGTCCGAAGGCGGCGTCACGCTGCTTCTGCAGCATGGGCAGGCGGGTGAGCGCCTGAGTGCCGGTCAGGTAGAGGTGACCAGTAGCGAGACGATATTTGTCATCCAGGCGGATTTCGGCCAGTGACATGGAGCGCTCCTTTTATTTTTATGGCGAGCACGAGGAGCGCGACGGTAAACACGCTCCGTTGGTTTCCACGGCAGGATCGCTGCTGTGAATTTGCCTAAATCATGACCGGAGGGTTCCGCTTTTTTCTTTCTATTTTCGAGTAGCGAAGGCGATACTTCGCATGATCCTTCCAACAATCACAATAAATTGGAAACAATCATGCAGGACAAGCTCAGCCCCATCGACCGCCGGATTCTCCGCCTGCTGCAGCACGATGCCGACCTCTCTGCCGCCGAGGTCGCCGAGAAAGTCGAGCTGTCGCAATCGCCCTGCTGGCGACGCATTCATCGCATGCAGGAAGAAGGGCTGATCGAACGCAAGGTCGCCCTGCTCAATCACAAGCGCCTGGGGTTCGGCATCACGGTGTTCGTCGACATCAAGCTGTCGGCCCACGGTCGCGGCAATCTGGATGAATTCGAGCAGGCCGTGGTCGGCTACCCGCAGGTACTGGAGTGCTACAGCATGGCCGGCGGTTCGGACTACCTGCTCAAGGTCGTGGCCAAGGACATCGCCGATTACGAGCGCTTCCTGCGCGACCACCTGCTGCAACGCCCGCACGTGCACGAAGCGCACTCGCACATCGCCATGAGCGAGGTCAAACGCACCACCGAGCTGCCGCTGGATTGAACCCCGCCCTGCAGGAAACACATGCGTAGGGTATGCCGCGGCACCGGGATACCGGCGCCAGCGTCACTGAGCCTGGCGACTAATGCCAGTCACTCAAGTGTCAGGATACGGCTAGGTAGGGTGCGCCGCGCGCACCGAAATACCGGTGCTGCCTTCATTGATGCGCATGGCGCACCCTACAAAGGTCATCCGTGCCAAACATTACGTCTTATCTGACCGGCATCAGGCCAGGCGCCTGGCCTTGCGCGCCCGCAGAGCGGCCATCAGCGATGGGCCGAGGGCGGTGAGCGCCGAGCCCAGCACCACCACCACGGCGCCTGCGTAGGCGATCCAGTTGACCTGCTCGGGCAGCACGTGGTCCGGCCACCAGGTCGAGGCCAGGGCCACGGAGACGAAGGTCACCAGCGGCGTCAGCGCCAGGGTCGCGCTGACCCGCGAAGCCTCCCAATGCGCCAGTGCCTCGGCAAAGGCGCCATAGGCGACCAGTGTGTTCAGGCAGCAAGCCAGCAGCAGCCAGCCCTGCAGCGGGCTCAACTCCAGTGCCTGCATTGGCTGCGCCCAGGGCGTCAGCAGCAGCGCGCACGCCAGGTAGATCACCATCATCACCTGCACCGAATTCCACTTGGTCAGCAGTTGCTTCTGCGCCAGGCCGTAGAAGGTCCAGACGAAGGCAGCCGCCAGCACGGTCAGCACGCCGGTGGTATAGGCGGTCAGCGAGGTCAGCAGCTCACCCAGGCGCTGATTGAAGAACAGGCCGAAGCCCAGCAGCATGACCATCAGGCCAACCGCCTGGCCCAGGCTGAAGCGCTCGCGAAAGACGAACAGGCTACTGATCAGCAGCAGTATCGGCGCCACCTGGATCACCAGTTGCGTGGTCCCGGGGCTGAGCAGGTTGAGCCCGACCAGATACAGCACGTAGTTGGCCGTCAGCCCGCCGATAGCCAGTGCCAGCAGCCAACCACCCTTGCGTCCCAGCGGCCGAAAACGCGGTAACCGGCGACTCGCAGCGAGATAGGCAAGTAGCAGAGAACCAGCCACGGCCAGGCGATACCAGGTGACCGTCACCGGGTCCATCACCTGCAGAACTTCTTTCAACTTGATGGGCAGGATGCCCCAGAGCACGGAAGTGATCAGGGCGAGCAGCAGGCCGTACATCCAACGGCCGGAAGAAATGTGCATGGCAACCTCTGGCAGGCGGCCAACAGAGCATGTCGACCGCAGCAGAGCATTCTAGGAGAGGCATACACACCTACACAGCAACAGTTCAGCCCGGTTGCCGAGCGAAACTGTACTGCTCAGCATCCGCATAACGCCAGCCGACCGGCGCCAATAATCCATAAAATCCGCTAAAAGACGCTAACAGGCTGCCAAAATCTACCATCTGTCGTTTTGCCAAGCACGCCGCATTGGCCACAGTAGACTCAGATTATCCAGAACCTGCAGATGGAGCTCTCACCATGTTCGGCCAACGCGATATCGACCCCCAACCGGGCACGCACTACCGCAGTTCACGTCTGAGCGCCGTCAACGGCCAATACTTCTTCGCCACTCGCGAAGGCACACTGGAAGGCCCCTTCATCTCCCGCCATGACGCTGAGCAGAGCATCACGCGCTATATCGAGCGCATGACCATGGCCGACAAGCTGCTACGCCACAGCAGCGAGCACATCGACCATCTGCAACGCCGCGAAGCGATCAAGCACAATCAGGAGCTCTGAGCGCTCGCCCCTTACAGATGCGCCAGGCCCAAATCCCCCCGATGCGCCGCGAGATGCGGCAACACCGCGGCCAGCAAAGGCTCCTTGAAGGCATCCTGAAAGCGATGCGCCAGGCCCGGAATCAACTTGAGCTCCGCGCCCTTGATATGCGCCGCCACGTGCACGCCATGCATCACCGGCAGTAACGGATCGGCCGTACCGTGCACCACCAGCGTCGGCACTGTCAGACGATTGAGTAGCTCGACCCGACTCGACTCGGCAAGAATCGCCAGCAACTGACGCTGTACGCCTTCGGGATTGAAGGCGCGGTCATAAGCCTGCTCGGCCTGATGCAGGAGCAAGGCACGGTCATCATGCACCGAAGGGCTGCCCAGGGCCGCGAGCAAGTCGGCCTGCTGCTGCAACGCCGCTTCGCGACTCCCCGCCTCACGCCTCGCCAGCAGCGACACCAGCGCATCGCTGGGTGCAGGCAATCCCTGAGCACTCGAACTGGTCATCACCAGCGTCAGACTGAGAACGCGCTGCGGCGCCAGATCGGCCAGGTGCTGGGCGATCATGCCGCCCATGCTCGCGCCCAGCACATGGAAGTTGTCGACGCCCAGGCGATCCATCAAGCCCAGGGCATCGCCCGCCATGTCGCGCAGGTGATAAGGCGCACCGAGCGACAGGCCCAGGCGATAGCGCAGCACCTCGTAAGGCAGGTTGATGCTCGGCGCCGGCCGTCGCCAGGTGCTCAGCCCCACGTCACGATTGTCGAAGCGCACGACGCGAAAACCCTGCTGACACAGGCGCTCGACCACCTCGTCAGGCCAGTGGATCAACTGTCCGCCCAGCCCCATCACCAGCAGCAGAGCCGGATCGCGCTCGCTGCCGATGCTTTGATAAGCCAGGCGCACTTCACCGACATCCGCATAACGGGTCGGCTCGGACAGGTCGCAACGATTGGCCGCAAAAGACGGCAGGCCACAAAGCAACGCGGCCAGGAAAATTAATGCACGCATGAAAACACCAGAAACGCAGAACCCCATTGGAACGCGAGTCTGATGAAAGTCATTCGATAGCGCTGCCACACATGCATGACAGTTTGATGAAGGAGGACGAACGGTTGCTCTGCAGGTGACCAGAAGCCCAGCCCAGAGCGTCGCGAGCGCCCCTCCTGCTTAACCGTGGGAGGGGCTTCAGCCGCGACTGGCGGGAATCAGGCCAGCTCGGCGCGCAACTGCCTGGCTGCGGCCACCATGTTCACCAGCGCGGCCTCGGTTTCCGGCCAGGCACGTGTTTTCAGGCCGCAATCGGGGTTGATCCACAGCCGTTCGAGCGGGATACGCCGTGCCGCCTTGCGCAACAGCCCGGCCATCTCGGCGCTGTCGGGCACGCGCGGCGAGTGGATGTCGTACACCCCCGGGCCGATTTCGTTCGGGTAGGCGAATTTCTCGAAGGCCTCCAGCAATTCCATGTCCGAACGCGAGGTTTCGATGGTGATCACGTCGGCATCCATCGCCGCGATGGATTCGATCACATCGTTGAACTCGCTGTAGCACATGTGGGTGTGGATCTGCGTTTCGTCACGCACGCCGCTGGCGGTCAGGCGGAAGGCTTCGGTGGCCCAGTCCAGATAGTGCTGCCAGGCGGCCTGGCGCAGCGGCAGCCCTTCGCGGAACGCGGCCTCGTCGATCTGGATGATCTTGATGCCGGCTGCTTCCAGGTCTACCACCTCATCACGAATCGCCAGCGCCAGTTGCCTGGCCTGCACTTCACGGGAAACATCCTCGCGCGGGAACGACCACATCAGCATGGTCACCGGGCCGGTCAGCATGCCCTTCATCACCTTGTCGGTCAGGCCCTGGGCGTAGGTGATCCACTCCACGGTCATGGCCTTGGGCCGGCTCAGGTCACCGACGATCACCGCCGGTTTGACGCAGCGCGAACCATAGCTCTGCACCCAGCCGAAGCGGGTGAAGGCGTAGCCGTCGAGTTGCTCGGCGAAGTACTCGACCATGTCGTTGCGTTCGGCCTCGCCATGCACCAGCACGTCCAGGCCCAGGCGCTCCTGCACCTGCACCGCATGGCGAATTTCGCTGTGCATGGCCTCGGTGTACTCGGCAGCGCTAAGCTTGCCCTGCTTGAACGACTGCCGCGCCAAGCGAATCGCCGAGGTCTGCGGGAATGAGCCGATTGTGGTGGTCGGCAGCAACGGCAGTTGCAGGCACTCACGCTGCCGCTCGATGCGCTCGGCGAATGGCGACTGGCGCTGGGCATGACGCGGACGGGTCGCTGCCAGGCGCGCCTGCACCTCGGGTTTGTGGATGCGCGTCGATGCAGCGCGGGCGGCCTGCACCGCCCGGCTTGCTTGTAGTGCGGCTTGTACGACGGAATCCTCCGGCGCCTCCAGGGCCTTGCCAAGCACTGCAACCTCCTGGCACTTCTGCACGGCAAAGGCCAGCCAGCCTTTCAGCTCGGCATCGAGCTTGTCTTCGCGCGTCAGATCCACCGGGCTGTGCAGCAGCGAGCAGGACGGTGCAACCCACAGCCGCTCGCCCAGGCGTTCGTGAGCGTGACGCAGCACCTCGAGCACCTTCTGCAGATCGCAACGCCAGACGTTGCGCCCGTTGACCACACCCAGCGACAACACTTTATAGGCGGGCAGGCGGTCGAGGATGGTCGGGTACTGCTCCGGCGCACGCACCAGGTCGATATGCAGACCATCGACCGGCAGGTTGGCGGCCAGGCCCAAGTTATCTTCCAGGCCGCCGAAATAGGTGGCGATCAGCTTCTTGCAGGGTTCGCGCTGGATCAGGTTGTAGGCGCGCTCGAAGGCGTTCTTCCACGCCTGCGGGAGATCGAGCACCAGAATCGGCTCGTCGATCTGCACCCACTCCACGCCCTGTGCGGCCAGACGCTGGAAGATCTCGCCATAGACCGGCAGCAGGCTTTCAAGCAACTCAAGCTTGTCAAAGTCGCCCCCCTTGGCCTTGCCCAGCCATAGATAAGTCAGCGGACCGATCAGCACGGGCTTGACGCTGTGCCCGAGGGCATGCGCTTCATCCACCTCCTCGAACAACTGCTCCCAGCTCAGGGCGAACTGCTGGTCCGCGCTGAATTCCGGCACCAGGTAGTGGTAGTTGGTATCGAACCACTTCGTCATTTCCTGGGCGTGGGCACCTCCGCAGCAAGTGCCACCGCTCTTGTTTGCAACGGCCCCACGGGCCATGGCGAACAGGGTATCCAGCGTCGGCTTGCCATCGGCCGGGCGAAAACGCTCGGGAATCACACCGAAGGCCAGGGAATGACCGAGCACCTGGTCGTACCAGGCGAAGTCACCCACCGGCAGCAGGTCGATGCCCGCATCCTTCTGCAGTTGCCAGTGTTCGGCGCGCAGGCGCTGGCCAACGGTGCGCAGGCCGGCTTCGTCCAACTCACCTTTCCAGTGGGCTTCGAGGGCTTTTTTCAGTTCGCGGTCGCGGCCAATACGCGGGAAACCGAGGGAATGGGACAGGGCCATGTCGTGAAACTCCAGAATCAATCGAGATGGCGACATTCTCGGCATCGATGCCGAGTGAGACAAACTCAAGATTTTCGCCTTGATCTATAGATTTACTCATGTAGGCTGTATGAACGATTTTCATCCGGCCACGACATTGGATGAATGAACTCCTCGCAGAGACCCGCCATGCTCGAGCTACGCCACCTGAAAACCCTGCACGCCCTGCGCGAAACCGACAGCCTGGTGGAGGCCGCCGAGCGCCTGCACCTGACCCAGTCGGCGCTGTCGCACCAGTTCAAGGAGCTGGAAGAACGCCTCGGCCTGCAGCTGTTCGTACGCAAGACCAAGCCGGTGCGCTTCACCAGCGCCGGCCTGCGCCTGCTGCAACTGGCCGATGCCACCCTGCCCCTGCTGCGCGGCGCCGAACGTGATCTGGCGCGCCTGGCCGGCGGTACTGCCGGTCGCCTGCACATGGCCATCGAATGCCACAGCTGCTTCCAGTGGCTGATGCCGACCATCGATCAGTTCCGCGATGCCTGGCCGGAAGTGGAGCTGGACCTGGCCTCGGGCTTCTCCTTCGCCCCACTGCCCGCCCTGGCCCGAGGCGATCTGGACCTGGTGGTGACGTCAGACCCCATCGAGCTGGCCGGTATCACCTATGTGCCACTGTTCACCTACGAGGCCATGCTCGCCGTGGCCAAACAGCACCGTCTGGCGCACAAGGCCTGCATCCAGCCACAGGATCTGGCCACGGAAACCCTGATCACCTACCCGGTGGAACGCGATCGCCTGGACATCTTCACGCGCTTTCTCGAACCCAACGATATCGAGCCGGCCCAGGTGCGCACCTCCGAGTTGACGGTGATGATGATGCAACTGGTGGCCAGCGGTCGTGGCGTATGCGGCCTGCCCAACTGGGCACTGCACGAGTACAGCTCGCGCGGTTACGTCAGCGCCAAGCGCCTGGGCGAAAAAGGGCTGTTCGCCACGCTCTACGCGGCGATCCGCACCGACATGCTCGACGCGCCGTTCATGCGCGACTTCCTGCTCACTGCCAAGGACACCTCCTTCGCCAGCCTCGAAGGCGTCAGCGTGGCGCGCTAGGCGCCGCTACAAAACCGACGGTACTGCAGGCGCAGCGCCCCGCGACGACCAAGACAGAGGCGCAACGCCAAAATCTCAGTCAGTTAAACAGGTGAAGGTGAGTGTGTAGGAGCCAGCTTGCTGGCGATCCACGCTTTGGCAATCATCAGTCCAGCTGAAGAAAAGCATCGTCGGCAAGCCGACTCCTACAGTTGCGCAGTGCCACAGGCCACGCGTATCGGTTTCCCCCCAAGCCACGCAGCGCACTGGGGAACCTCATCTGATCGGCATTAGTCCGCCAATTGACTTGTTACAACTCCCGTCTTGCTGCGCCGTGACCAACAGTCATAGCATGACCACCGGTCACAAAACCCGGAACCGCCATGCGCTACCAGGATCAACTTTTCCAGCAGCGGGAAAACGCCCTGCTGCAATCCGCTCGCCAGCTGTTTCAGGAGCAATCCTGGGATCGCGTCACCATCGCCGAGGTGGCCCGTCACGCCGGCATTGGCAAGGGCACGGTGTACAAGCACTTCTCCAGCAAGGAGGCGCTCTACGCGCGCCTGGTGCTGGACTGCTCGCGCCAGCATCTGAGCGAACTGCGTGAGACCGCGAACCGGGCTCCGCCTCGCGAAGCCATGCGCCATGTGATTCGCCGCGCCTTCGAACAACTGCTGGCCGACCCACTGCAAGCCCAGCTCTGCCTGCTGTGCGACCGCCCCGCCTTTCAGGAACGCCTGGACGCGCCCTACCGTGAACAGTTCCTCGAGCTGGAAGGTCAGTACATGGCCCTGTTCAACCAACTGCTGCAAGGCAGCTTCAGCGAACTGACACTCTCCCCCACGGATTGCCAACGCCTGCTGTGGGGCGTGGAGGCTTGCGTCAATGGCGTGATGGCCCGTATCGCCTCCGGCGGCTTCGCCCATTGGGCCGAACCCATCGAGCTGGATGCCTATTTCCAGCGCGTCACCGATTTCATCATTGCCGGCCTGCAAGGCCAGGCCGCCGCGCTGCATGCAGCGCCTGCACTCAGCGAGTAAACCCACATGTTCGCCCAACTCAGCAAGCGTCCCTGGATCATCGCCATCGTCATCGCAGTTCTGCTGCTGGCCTGGCTGTTCAGCGGCGAGCGTTTCGTCGCTCGCGACGATGTCGAGCCCGACCAACCCGCCACCAGCAACGATCTGGCGCGCGTCGAAATTCAATGGCTGGAAGCCCAACCCATGCAGCGCGAACATGTGGTGCAAGGGCAGGTCGAAGCCTGGCGCCGAGTGGAACTGCGCGCCCAGGTCAGCGGCAGCGTACAGAACCTGGATCAGGACAAGGGCAGCCGCGTCGCAGCCGATCAATTGCTGCTGAGCATTTCGCCAGACGACCGCCCGGCCCAGGTCGCGCGCAGCGAGGCCGATGTGCGCCAGCGTCAGAGCGACGTCACCGCGGCCAAGCGCCTGCGCGAACGCAGCCTGGTTTCGGCCAACGAGCTGATGCGCCTGGAAAGCGAGCTGGCCAAGGCACGCGCCGAACTCGACAGTGCCCGTCTGCAACTGCGCAACACCAAGATCAAGGCGCCGTTTGCCGGCATCTATGACCAGCGCATGGTCGAGCTGGGCGATTTCGTCCAGCCCGGCCAGAGTCTGCTGACCCTGGTGGATATCGACCGCCTCAAGGTCAGCGCACAGATTGCCCAGCAGCAGGTCACCCAGCTGGAACTGGGCCAACCGGTAAAAGTGGAACTGCTCGATGGCCGTACACTGCAAGGCGAACTGCACTTTATCGCCGCAGCTGCCGACCCCGGCTCGCGCAGCTTCCGCATCGAGGTCAAGGTGGACAACCCAGACAGCCTGCGCCTGGCCGGCGCCAGCGCCACCCTGCACATCCAGACCGGCGAAGCCATGGCCCATCGCCTGTCCCCTGCCCTGCTCAGCCTGGATGAAAGCGGCCGCCACGGCGTCAAGTGGGTCAACGAGGCGCAGCGCGTGGAGTTCACCCCAGTGCAACTGATCAGCGTCGACAACCAGGGCGCCTGGGTCAGCGGCCTGCCGCCGAAGGTAGCGTTGATCACCCTCGGCCAGGGCTTCGTCCAGCCCGGTCAGCAGGTACGCACGCAACTCGCGGCCGAGGGCAGTTGAGATGCACGCCTTGATCGCTGCTGCACTCGACCGTAGCCGTACCACCATCCTGGTCCTGCTGTTCCTGCTCTGCGGCGGGCTGGTGGCCTACATCGCCATGCCCAAGGAATCCAACCCGGACGTGGTCATTCCCATCATCTACGTTTCGGTGACCCTCGAAGGCATCAGCCCGGAAGACGGCGAACGCCTGCTGGTGCGTCCACTGGAGCAGGAGCTGCGCAGTCTCGAGGGCGTCAAGGAAATGCGCTCGGTATCCAGCGAAGGGCACGCCTCGGTTACCCTGGAGTTCGACGCCGGCTTCGACGCCAAGGTGGCGCTGGCCGATGTGCGCGAAAAGGTCGATACCGCGCGCAGCAAGCTACCAGAAGAAGCCGACGAGCCGACCGTCACCGAAGTCAACGTGGCGCTGTTCCCGGTTCTGTCGGTGGGGCTGTCCGGGCCGATTGCCGAAACCGAGCTGGTGTATATCGCCCGGCGCCTGAAGGAGAACATCGAGGGTATCGCCGAAGTGCTGTCGGTGGAGATCGGCGGCGACCGCGAGGACCTGCTGGAAATCGTCGTCGACCCCCAGGTGCTCGACAGCTACGGCATCGACTACAACGAGCTGTTCAACCTGGTCAGCCGCAACAACCGCCTGGTCGCCACCGGCAGCCTGGATACCGGCGCAGGCCGCATGAGCATGAAGGTGCCCGGTGTCATCGAAGACCTCGAAGACGTGATGCGCATGCCGATCAAGGTAGTCGGCGACAGCGTGGTCACCTTCGCCGATGTCGCCACCATTCGCCGCACCTTCAAGGACCCCACCGGCTTCGCCCGCATCAACGGCCAGCCGGCCATCGTGCTGGAAGTGGCCAAGCGCAGCGGCGCCAACATCATCGAGACCATCGACCAGGTCAAGGCATTGATGGAGCAGGCCAAACCCCTGCTGCCGCCGGGCGTTGAAGTCAGCTACATCATGGATCAGTCGCAGGAAGTGCAGAGCATGCTCGGCGACCTGCTCAACAACGTGCTCACCGCCATCGTCCTGGTACTGATCCTGGTAGTGGCGAGCATGGGCATGCGTTCGGCGCTGCTGGTCGGCCTGACCATTCCCGGAGCCTTCCTCAGCGGCATCCTGCTGATCTGGATGCTCGGCTTCACCCTCAATATCGTCGTGCTGTTCAGCCTGATCCTGGTGGCCGGCATGCTGGTGGATGGAGCCATCGTCGTCTCCGAGCTGGCCGACCGCTACCTGCACCAGGGCCAGACGCCTCGTCAGGCCTGGGCCAATGCCGCAACACGGATGGCCTGGCCGGTGATCGCCTCAACCGCCACCACCCTGGTGGTGTTCCTGCCGCTGCTGTTCTGGCCGGGCGTGGTCGGTCAGTTCATGAAGTACCTGCCGGCCACGGTGATTCTCTGCCTGCTGGCATCGCTGGCCATGGCCCTGGTGTTTCTGCCAGTGCTCGGCGCCGTCACCGGCGGCCAGGCACGGCCGCAGGCACAGAGCGCCAGCCGCGCGGGCAGTGCCTATCGCCGCCTGCTGGAAAAGCTGCTCAAGCGCCCCGGCCTGACCCTGCTCGGCATGCTCGCGCTGATCGCGCTGATCTATGTCGGCTACGGCCGCTTCAACCATGGCGTGGAGTTCTTCCCTGACGTCGAACCGGAAAGTGCACAGATCTGGCTGCGTGCACGTGGCGACCTGTCGGTGCAGGAGAAAGACGCCCTGCTCAAGCAAGTGGAAAACCAGGTGCTGGGCATGCGCGAGGTCAAGGCACTGTATGCGCGCTCTCTGGCGCAGCCGGACGGCCAACTCGGTGCCGATGTGATCGGCACCCTGCAGTTCCAGTTCGTCGACTGGCATCAGCGCCGCCCGGCCAAGGACATCCTCGCCGAAATGAGCCAGCGCACCGCCGGTATTCCCGGCGTGGTGCTGGAGTTCCGCAAGCAGGAACAGGGCCCCACCGACGGCAAGCCGGTGAAGCTGCAGATCAGCTCGCTGGACCCGGCACTGGGCGAGCAGTGGGTCGAGCGTATCCGCGGGGAAATGCAGAAGCTCGGCGGCTTCGCCGATATCGAAGATGACCGTGCGCTGCCCGGCATCGAATGGCGAATCAAGGTCGACCGCGAGGCCGCTGCGCGCTTCGGCGCGGACGTACTCAGCGTCGGCAACGCCGTGCAGATGATCACCAACGGCCTGAAACTGGCGACCTACCGTCCCGAAGATGCCACCGACGAAGTGGACATCCGCGTGCGCCTGCCCGGCAACTGGCGCTCGCTCGACCAACTCGGCCGCCTGACCCTCAATACAACGGCCGGCCAGGTACCGCTGAGCAACTTCGTCGACCTGCAGCCTGCGCCCAAGGTCGGCACCCTGCGCCGCGTCGATGGCGACCGCACCATCACCCTGCAGGCCGACCTGGCCGAAGGTGCGCGCCTGGACGAACGCCTCAAGGCGTTGCGCGAAGCGCTCGGCGATGTACCGGCCGAGGTCAAGGTGAAGTTCGCCGGCGAGGATGCCGACCAGCGCGAGGCGGCCACCTTCCTGATGACCGCCTTCGTCATCGCCATCTTCCTCATGGCGATCATTCTGGTGACACAGTTCAACAGCCTCTACCAGGCAGCACTGGTGTTGTCGGCCATCGTCCTGTCCACCGCCGGCGTGTTGATAGGCCTGCTGGTCAATGGTCAGTCGTTCGGCATCGTCATGGTCGGCATGGGCCTGATCGCCCTGGCCGGCATCGTGGTGAACAACAACATCATCCTGATCGACACTTACAATCAGTTGCGCCGCCAGGGTCTGGAGCCGCGCGAAGCAGCGTTGGAAACCGGCAGCCTGCGCCTGCGTCCGGTGCTGCTCACCGCGGTGACCACCATCCTCGGCCTGATGCCCATGGTGCTCAGCATCAACGTCGACCTGCTCACCCCGAGCCTTGGTTTCGGCGCGCCCTCGACGCAGTGGTGGACGCAACTGTCCAGCGCCATCGCCGGCGGCCTGGCCTTCGCCACCGTGCTGACGCTGCTGCTCACACCTTGCCTGCTGGTACTCGGTGCCCGCTTCGAGCGCCGCCCGCCACCGCTGGAGACCTACGACACCGACCTGCTCGACCTGCCAGAACACCTGATCGCCGCCAAACCCGACAAGGCGCAGGTGCAGCGCACCAGCTGACGCCTAACCTCCCTGGAATACATGGCAAAACGCCAGATATCGCCTAGGCTAACCAGCAACGATGCTTAGGGCGGGAATGGAAAGACGGCAGGGATGCTCTTGACAGGCAGCAGACGCGCAAGGCGTCTTGCAGAAACGACAAAGCCCTCTCGCGGAGGGCTTTGCTTTTCCACTCGCGCCACATTGCTCAGCGGAAGGAATACCGAGCTAACGAAGTGTATGGGGTCGGCATCCTGCCTGTTGGCCACTTCGTTAGCCCGGTGACCGGAGAGTAGTTCAGGCAGTGGCACTGTGCCAAGCCTCAATTACGTGGCATGACTCACAGAGCGGAGCAGCTCTCCAACGCAAGCTGTCGCCCTTCGAAATTCCCCTGTCTATTCGCATGACGGCTAATCAGCACTCCCGCTCCCAGCGTTGAACACGGCACAGCGCACTCATGCACAACTTCCGAGCAGAACCTTACTGCAGCGCCATACAACTAAGCACAAAAGATAATGTTTTTATGGCGCCATAAAAATAACACACTAAAAAGCTGCAACTATTTTTTGGCGCCCAAAAAACAGCAAATATAAGTATTTGTTTTTATTGATAAAAAAATTAAATCCTGACAATAAAAAACAATTCAAAACTTTTGGTTCAGGTTTTGCTTGAAATGCCAAAACAGCCAACTTAGTATCCGCGCCAATTCGAGCACCCCTATTCGATTGCAGTCACCATTACGCAATCTTAGTGGCGTACTTAATGAACACGGATGTTGGCCAATTCAAACCGGCTAACTCATTTATATGAGAGAGGGACCTATGAGAATCAGCATCTTTGGATTGGGTTATGTAGGCGCCGTATGCGCCGGTTGCTTGTCGGCTCGCGGCCATGAGGTCATCGGCGTCGACGTCTCGCAAACCAAGATCGACCTGATCAATCAAGGCAAGTCCCCCATTGTCGAACCCGGCCTCGCCGAACTGCTCGAAGCTGGCGTCAACTCCGGCCTGCTGCGTGGCACCACCGATGTGGGTGCCGCAGTGCTGGCCAGCGAACTGTCCTTCATTGCCGTGGGCACGCCGAGCAAGCGCAATGGCGACCTCGATCTCGGCTACATGGAATCGGTGTGCAAGCAGATCGGTACCGCCCTGCGCGACAAGCAGGAACGCCACACCGTGGTCGTACGCAGTACGGTCCTGCCGGGCACGGTAAAGAACGTGGTGATCCCCCTGATCGAAGCAGCGTCCGGCAAGAAAGCCGGTGTCGATTTCGGCGTGGCCACCAACCCGGAATTCCTGCGTGAAAGCACGGCGATCAAGGATTACGACTTCCCGGCCATGACCGTGATCGGAGAACTGGACGAACAGTCTGGCGATCTTCTGCAAGAGCTGTACAGCGAGCTGGACGCCCCGATCATCCGCAAGTCCATCGAAGTGGCGGAGATGATCAAGTACACCTGCAACGTCTGGCACGCGGCCAAGGTCACCTTCGCCAACGAGATCGGCAACATCGCCAAGGCAGCCGGCGTCGACGGCCGCGAAGTGATGGATGTGGTCTGCCAGGATCACAAGCTCAACCTCTCCAAGTACTACATGAAGCCCGGCTTCGCCTTCGGCGGCTCGTGCCTGCCCAAGGATGTGCGTGCCCTCTCCTACCGCGCCGGCAGCCTGGACGTGGAAACGCCGCTGATCGGCTCGCTGATGCGCAGCAACGCCGCCCAGGTGAAGAAGGCCTTCGACATCGTCACCCACTATGACAAGCGCCGCATCGGCCTGCTGGGCCTGAGCTTCAAGGCCGGCACCGACGACCTGCGGGAAAGCCCTCTGGTCGAACTGGCTGAAATGCTGATCGGCAAAGGCTACGAACTGCGCATATTCGACAGCAACGTCGAGTACGCCCGGGTGTTCGGTGCGAACAAGGAATACATCGAATCGAAGATCCCCCACGTTTCCTCGCTGCTGTGCAAGGAGCTCGACGAGGTGGTCGCGCAGTCCGACGTGCTGATCATCGGCAACGGCGAACAGCGCTTCGCCGAGGTCATGAACAGCGTCGGCGACGACAAACAGATCGTCGATCTCGTGGGGTTCATGGCGCATGCCACCCAAGCCAACAAGGAAGGTATCTGCTGGTAGCAGCAATCTAGGGCCTTTTCGAAAAGCCGCCGAGCGTAGGCACTTTTCGTACAGAGCCTAACAAGAACAGAGGCGGCACCGGTCAGGTGCCGCTTGGTTGGTCATGGCGTGTCGCCAGTTCACTGCCCATACGATCCGAATCGATGTTTACAAGGAGTGACAGCATGATTCCTCTGATTTTGTCCGGCGGCAGTGGCTCCAGACTCTGGCCTCTCTCGCGCAAGCTATATCCCAAGCAGTTCCTGGCCCTCACTGGCAGCGAAACCCTGTTTCAGCAGACGCTCGGCCGCCTGGCAATCGAGGGCATCAACAAGCCTATCGTGGTGTGCAACGAGGAACATCGTTTCATCGTCAGCGAGCAACTTGCCGCTATCGGCAACGAGGCGCAGACGATTCTGCTGGAACCGTTCGGCCGCAACACCGCGCCGGCCGTGGCCATCGCCGCCATGCACTTGCTCGCCGCCGGCCGCGACGAGCTGCTCCTGGTTCTGCCGGCCGATCACGTGATCGAAGACTTGCCGGTATTCCACAGCGCACTCGGCGTGGCTCGCAAGGCTGCCGAACAGGGCGAGATGGTGCTGTTCGGCATCCCCGCCCAGCGCCCTGAAACCGGTTACGGCTATATCAGGACCGGCGAGCGATCCGGGCTGCCAGGTGGTGTTCTGTCAGTCGAGCAGTTCGTCGAGAAACCCGATCTGGCCACCGCCAGCGAATTCGTGGCGCAGGGTGACTACGTCTGGAACAGCGGCATGTTCCTGTTCCGCTGCAGCCGCTACCTGGAAGAGCTGCAACGCCACGATCAGGACATCTACGACACCTGCCAGCTGGCGCTCAGCCGCAGCAAGAGCGACCTGCAGTTCATCCGTATCGACCCCAGCGCCTTCGAGTGTTGCCCGGACAACTCCATCGACTACGCGGTGATGGAAAAGACCGATCGCGCCTGCGTGGTACCGCTCGCGGCAGGCTGGAACGATGTCGGTTCCTGGTCCGCACTGTGGGACGTCCAGGACAAGGACGACCAGGGCAACAGCCGCTCTGGTGACGTGGTGATCCATGACAGCCAGGACTGCCTGGCTCACAGCCAGAGCAAGCTGGTGACCCTGGTCGGCCTTAAGGATGTGGTGGTGGTGGAGACCAAGGACGCCGTGATGGTCGCCCACAAGGATCGCGTGCAGGACGTCAAGCAACTGGTCAATACCCTCACCTGCGACGGGCGCGCCGAGGCGCAGAACCATTGCCAGGTCTATCGCCCGTGGGGCAGCTACGACTCCATCGACAGTGGCAACCGCTTTCAGGTCAAACGCATCGTGGTCAAACCAGGCGCCAGCCTGTCGCTGCAAAAGCACCACCACCGTGCCGAGCACTGGATCGTGGTCTCGGGCACCGCGCGGGTGACCTGTGACGACAAGACCTTCCTGCTCTGGGAGAACCAGTCGACCTACATCCCCATCGCCGCCGTTCACCGCCTGGCCAACCCCGGCAAGATTCCCCTGGAGATCATCGAGGTCCAGTCCGGCAGCTACTTGGGCGAGGACGACATCGAGCGCTTCGAGGATGTCTACGGCCGCACCGACGCCACGATCAGCTAGCGACTTTCGGCGTCACAGCGGCTGACGCTCGTACACGGCTTCACTGGAGGAAGCACGTCACATGCCTAGGTTATTCAATGGGGTCGACACCTCATCCGGTTTCGGCAAGCTGTGCGGTTGGCTATGCCTGATCGCCTTGCTCGCACTTGCCTCGGAAATGGTCGACCCGAGCTACCTCGACCCGTCGCATCAGAAATTCATTTTTCTGATCGGCGCACTGGGCATGTGGCGTTACGGCAACGCCGCCACTCACTACCTGCGCGGCATGTACTTCCTGCACTGGCGTTTCCCACGGATGCGCAAGGCCGTCGAACGCATGGGGGCCGCGGCACTGCCCGAACACATGTTCATGGTGGTGACCAGCTTCCGCATCCCGACCCACACCACCTTCAAGGTTTACCAGTCGGTGTTTCAGGAAGTGCAACGGATGCCAGTGCCCTGCACCGTCATCGCCTCGATCGTGGAGAAAGGCGACGAGAACTTCATCAAGGACATCATGCGTCAGGAAGTCCGCGACCGCGACGACATCAAGCTGATCATCATACGCGCCCGCGGCACCGGCAAACGCGACGGCCTGGCGCATGCCTTTCGTGCGCTGTCCCGGCAGATGCCGCTGGAGAACGCCGTGGTCGGTGTGGTCGATGGCGACACCATGATGCTGCCCGGCTGCGTCGAGCGCGCCGTCAGCATGTTCGCCTATCTGCCCAGCGTCGGCGGCATCACCACCAACGAGTTCTGCGAGGTGGAAGGCAGCCGGCTGATGCAGGAATGGCACACCATGCGCTTCGTCCAGCGGCACATCAACATGTGCTCGATGGCACTGAGCAAACGCGTGCTGACCATGACCGGGCGCCTGTCGTTCTTCCGCGCCAGCGTGATGACCAACCCGGAATTCATCAAGGACGTGGAAGCCGACTTCCTCGATCACTGGCGACTGGGGCGCTTCCAGTTCCTCACTGGCGACGACAAGTCCTCCTGGTTCAGCCTGATGCGCGCCGGCTGGGACACCTTCTACGTGCCCGACAGCCACACCCTGACGGTGGAGCATCCACCCGACAACAGCTTCCTGCGCGCGACCCGGCAACTGATGTACCGCTGGTACGGCAACTCGCTGCGGCAGAACTTCCGCGCCACCCGACTGCTGGGCCTCGACCGCCTGGGCCTGTTCACCATGTACGTGCTGTACGACCAGCGCGTGTCCATGTGGACCTGCCTGATGGGTCTGAGCGCCTCGGTGGTGGCCGGCCTGCTGTTCGGCATCCAGTACCTGTTGCTGTACCTGTTCTGGGTGCTGTTGTCGCGCACCCTGGTAACGCTGTTGTTCTTCTTCACCAAGCACCCGGTGCATCCGATGTACCCCTTCGTTCTGTATTACAACCAGATCGTCGGCTCGGTGATGAAGGTTTACACCATGTTCCACATGGACCAGCAGAGCTGGACCCGGCAAAAGACCACGCTCAGCAATGGCAGCGTCAGTTTCGATGCGGCCCTTAATCGATGGACGTCGAAGACGATGTTGTTGTCCTCCATTGCCATCTTCTTCGGGGTCATTTCGGTCCTGCTAGAACTCACGCAACCTTAAGTAAAGGCGCGAATGCTATGAGTAGCACCACTGTCTTACCTGCAAATGTTGTTCACGAAGCGATCGATGAGCGCCAGTTCGTCCGCGCCAAGATTCCCGCCCGCATCAGCCTGCAAGGTCACGGCCTGAACGGCGTGGAATGCGAGATCCTGGACATCTCCCTGGGCGGCATCGGTCTGTCCCACGAGCAGCCGCTGAAGCTCGGCAGCCTGTTCCAGGGCTCGATCAAGCTGAAGCTGAACAATATCGACCTGAACATCGACACCAAGCTGAAGATCGTCTCCCAGCGCGGCCATGAAGTGGGCGCCGAGTTCGTCGAACTGGATCGGCAGAAGCGCGACATCCTGCGCTACATCATCTCGGCCTACATGTCCGGCGACATCGCCGACATCAACGGCCTGTTCAACGTGATGCAGCGCGAGAACTACATCAAGGAGCGCAAGACCAAACAGGCCAGCTCGCGCACGCCCACGGAACGCCTGAAGGCGGCGCTGGGTTCGATGCTGTTTCTCGGCGCAGGCCTGGCGGCACTGAGCCTGATCCTCTACAAGAGCTACCTGCTGTTCTTCCAGATGCCGGCCGCACAGGCGGTGGTCAGCGCCAATGCCTACGTGGTGAGCATGCCGGAGAACGGCAACCTCAAGTACCTGATCGGCCCCGAGCAGACCAGCGTGAGCACCGGCCAGCCGCTGGCCAGCGTGTCCACGCAACTGGCCAGCAGCCTGACCAGCCCGACGGACATCGCCGCCCTGGCCAGCCTTTCCGATCAGGATGCAGCCGCCCTGCTCGGCCGCGTGACCGTCGAGACGGTGATCGCCAGCCCCTGCGACTGCAGCCTGTACTTCCCCCGCCCGCGCATGGACGGCTTTGCCTACAAGCAGGAGCAACTGGTGCATCTGCTGCCGCAGGACCAGCCGCTGAACGTCAAGGCCAGCGTGCCGTTCGATCGCATGGACAAGATCGAGCGCGTGCGGGCGGTCGAGATGCGTGTGCTGGGTAGCGACGCCCTCTACAGCGGCGAAATCATCGCCAGCCGCGTCGACGACCAACGGCAGATGGTCGAGCTGACCATCAAGCCTGATCAGGCGTTGCCGCGCAGCGCCTATCAATTGCCGACGGCCGTCGACTTCAAGCTCGGCCTGCCCCTGCGCTGGACGTTCTGAGGTCGCCATGCCGGTCAGATACCTTCTTTGCACAACTGCCCTGATGCTGGCTCTCGCCAGCTCGGCGCATGCGGCGCGCAGCCTCGAACAGGTCCGTTATGCGCTGTTTCAGGACGGCCAGGCACAGGTCGAAGAAGACCTGCGCCATCTGTCCGCGCGTGGCGACCTGGGCGCAACGCGCCTGCTCGGCGAAGTGCTGGCCGGCCGCAGCCCGGCGAATACCACGCAGGCCATCGACCTGTTCAAGCAGGCCTTTGCCGATGGCCGCGGTGACATCGGCGCGCTGATCCCCCTCGCCCGGCTGGTGGACAACAAGCCGCGCTGGCGCGAAGCCAATCGCGCGTACATGCGTCAGGCCCTCAGCCGCTTTACCGCTGGGCGAGACTTCATCGCCGTCGACACGCGCCTGGAGGTGTTCCTGGTCTACCCCGAGCTGTTCAAGCAGGACGAGGTTACCCGCCTGATCGAGCTCTATGACCGCGCCTGCCTGATCTACTGCCACGCGCCGCTGTACCGAGCGGTGGCGGCAGCCCGCTACGGTGAAAGAAGCGAAGCCGAGAAGTGGTTCCAGCTGGCCGTGGAAAGCGACCCGCGCGCCGTGCAGCGCTATTACGAGTTTCTTGGTGAGCAGCGCAACGTGCTGTTTCGCGCCTTCGCCGAACGCCTGGTGCCGCGCATGAACGCCCTGCCCGTCGACCTGGTGCACCGCATTGCCCAGCAGGTAGCGAACATCCGCAACATCGAGATCAGCACCTACAACAACAACCGCCCGACCACCCGCGCGCAGAACGACGAAGAAAAACAGGCCCGCGAGCTCAAGGCGAAGGCCCATGCCAGCCTGGTCGAACAGCTCGACCGCGAAGTGCTGCAGTGGCTGGACAACGCCATCGAGCGTGATTTCGGTCCGGCCATGCTGAGCAAAGCCAGCTTCCTCATGACCGCACCGGACCGCTACGGCCCGGAGCCGGTGCTGGCCCTGATCCAGCGCCTGGAACAACGCCAGGGCGAGAGCCTGACCCTGAGCATGGCCGAACGGGAAAACCCGATCACCCCGCAGCGCATCAAGGCACTGCGCGCCAGCCTGCACATGGTGCTGTGGCGCACCCTCGATCCGCAGTTGAGCCAACGCCTGATCACCGAGCTGCAGGCCGAGCAGTACCCCGAAGCACAGCTGCTCGAAGGCGACCTGTACAGCCAGGGCGGGCTGGACGAGCCCGATCAGGATCGCGCCCTGGCGCTGTACATGGCAGAAGCCCGCCAGGGTTCGGTGAACGCCCTGCTGCGCATCGCTCGCCTCTATACCTACGGCCGCGCCATCTGCCGCGATAACGGCAAGGCCTACAGCTTCGCCTATGCCGCCCACGAGCTGGGCGACCAGCGCGCCACCGATCTGATGCACTCGCTCAGCACCCGGCTCACGCCTGAACAGCGCGATATAGCCGCCGCCGAAGGCAACCGTCTTATCGAGGAATCCATACTGTGAGCGCTCCCAATACCCTTGGCCGCGCAGCCCTGCTGCTCGCCTGCCTGCCGCTCGGTCTGCTGCACGCAGACGAAACCAGCATCGCCTCGCCCGAGCTGGAACCGGTCACCTCGCTGCTGACGCACAAGCTGTTCCTGCGTACCGGCTACGGGCCGGACGAAACGCGCCTGGGCGAAGACCGTCGCAGCTTCTTCAGCCTGCGCTACGAACCGTCCTATCGCTGGTACTCCCCCGAACAACGCTGGGCCAAGTGGGAAGCCTTCGGCCGCCTGTGGCTCAACTACGACACCGATCCGAATGCCCTGCAAAGCGACGAGGGCAACGACGAGAACCTGTCGAGCCGGCGCCATGCCTACAGCGAAGCCCGCGAGTTCTATGTACGCCGCAACCTGCTGGGCGACGACCCGCGCTTCTCCGCGACTTTCGGTCGCCAGCGCTTCAGTGATCGTTTCGGCATCTGGTGGGACGACAGCATCGAAGCCCTGCGCCTGGACTACAACGACAGCTTCGGCAAAGGCTTCGTCGCCATCGCCGAGAAGTTCTACTACTACAACTCCGACGACAACCGCCTCGACCCGCGCGACAAGAAAATTCGCTACCTGATGGCCGAGTACGCCTGGCGCTGGCATGCCGATCACTGGATCGGCGCGCGCCTGCTGCACGAGGACGACTACTCGGGCAGCTCGCCCGATGATCGCCAGGACTTCGACGGCCTGCGTTACGGCGTATTCCTGCATGGTGACACCCGCCACCTGACCTCGCTGGTCAGCGACTACCACCTGGAAGTCGCGGCACTCGACGGCAGGCAGGAAACCACGCAGAACAATGGCCTGCGCGACAGCGGCGACAAGACCGGCTGGGCCGTGGTAGCGGATGTCGGCAAGCGCTTCGAAACGCTGCCATGGACACCGCGCGTGGGCATCAGTGGTGGTATCACCGATCGCCCGGACGACAGCGGCAGCGACGGTTTCACCCTCAACCGCATCCAGTCCGACCGGCGCAACGATCCGCTGAGCTACAGCAGTCGCCTGGTCAGCAACCTGGTCAGCGTCAACCTGAGCAACCTGGCCTTCTACGGCATCGTGCTGGAAACCCAGCCCACCGACCGCACTGCGCTGGATCTGCGCATCAGCGATCTGCATCTGCGCAACCGTTCGGCGCAGCTGCCCCTGCGCACCACCACCGAAGGCGTGGTGCGCGATACCGGCTCGTCCCATCTGGGCCAGGTGCTGGACATCAACCACTACTGGCGCATGTTCCCGCTGGCCTACGACGGCAAGCGGGTACAGCTCAACACCCTGGCCAGCCTGAGCTACTTCAAGGCCGGCAGTGCGCTGGAAATCGGTGATGACTATCAACTGACGCTGGGCATAACCCTGACTTACTGACCGAGAGCAGCGCTAGCATGATCTTCGCCTCCAACGTCTTCCTGTTCCTGTTTCTGCCGGTGTTCCTGCTTTGTTACTACATAGCCAAGGACCACTGGCGCTCGTACGTGATCGTGCTCGGCAGCTACCTGTTCTACGCCTGGTGGCGTCCGGACTTCCTGCTGCTGTTCGTCGCCATCTCGTACTGGAACTACTGGTTCGGCCTGCGCATCAAGGCGCGGATCGATGCCGGCGAGAAGAAGATCGCCTTTCGCCTGCTGACCGTCGGCGTGATCGGCAACCTGGCCACGCTCGGCTACTTCAAGTACGCGAACTTCGGTGCCGACGTGCTGGTGGCGGTGCTGGAACCGCTGGGCATCAATACCTTCACCCTGGAACACATCATCCTGCCGCTGGGCATCTCCTTCTATGTGTTCCAGGCGCTGAGCTACATCGTCGACATCTATCGACGCAATGCCGAGCCGACCAATCGCTTCGTCGATTTCGCCGCCTATATAGCCCTCTTCCCGCAACTGATCGCCGGGCCGATCCTGCGTTACAGCCTGATCGACAAGCAGTTGAAGAACCGCACCCACTCGCTGGAGCTGTTTTCCCTGGGTGCCTGTCGCTTCATGCTCGGTTTCATCAAGAAGGTGCTGATCGCCGACTCCCTGGCACCGATGAATACCCTGTTCATTGGCGGCGGTGGCGAACTGCAGATGGCCGACGCCTGGTTCGGCCTGTTTATCTCGGCCCTGCAGCTGTACTTCGACTTCTCCGGCTACAGCGACATGGCCATCGGCCTGGGCATGATGATGGGCTTTCGCTTCGCCGAGAACTTCAACCAGCCCTATATCGCGCAGAGCATCACCGAGTTCTGGCAGCGCTGGCACATGACCCTGGCCGACTTCCTGCGCGACTACGTGTACATGCCGCTGGTACGCAAGCGCCTGACCGGTATGCTCGTCGGGCTGGTCATCACCATGGTGCTGTCCGGGCTCTGGCACGGGCCGAGCTTCGCCTTCATCTTCTGGGGGCTGTTCTTCGGCATAGCCATGGTGCTCGAACGTAAGCTGGGCATCGCCACCAAGGTCAACACGCCCTACAACTTCTGGCGCAACGCCCGCTGCATGTTCGTGCTGGCTTCCTGCATGCCGCTGTTCTTCACCGGCAACCTGCCGCAAGCGCTGCAGGTCTATCAGGCGCTGATCGGCCTCAATGGCATCGGCTCGCTGGACCTTTACTGGTTCGGCACCTCCGCCATGACCATGACCTTCACCCTGATCGCCCTGCTGTGGATCGTCATCGCTGGCGGCATCAACATTCGCTACTACGCCGGCACGCACAAGGACCAGTACTTCATGCAGCACGTCAGCGGTTTCAGCGCCCTGCTGCTGTGGGTCGGCTTCCTGCTGACGCTGACGCGCCTGGCCGCGAACTCCTTCTCACCCTTCCTGTACTTCCAGTTCTGAGGATGCCCCCATGTTTCCGGTGATGAACTCGGCCAGCAAGATCAACGGGATTCTCTTCTGCGTGATGCTGTGCGCCATGTTCCTGTATTCGCTGCCGACGGTGTTCGCCTTCGCCGGCACGCAGACCCAGGCTGTGTCGCTGTTTCTCGACGGCAAACTGGTGCGCAAGTTCGAGCAGTTCTACGACAAGCGCCTGTTCCTGCGCGACCCGTCCGTCGAGCTGTGGGCCAACATCCAGCACGCGATCTTTCGTGAAGGCGCCAGCGGCGTGGTACTGGGGCGTGACGGCTGGTTGTTCACCAATCAGGAATACCTGCAGCCCAGGGACCTCGAGGGCAACCTGGAGCGACAGCTCGTGCTGATCGACAAGGTACGCGCGCAACTGGCGCAACAGGGCGCGCGGCTGATCGTCCTGCCCATTCCGATGAAGCTGGACACCTACGCCGTACATTCCACCTATGCCCCCTCGCAGCCGATCAGCGACCTGTACCAGCACTTCAGCCAGCGCCTGCACGAACACGGCATCGACACCGTGGACCTGCGCAGCGCCTACCAGAACGCGGCGGCCAATGAGCAGCTGTTCCTGCGTAACGATACCCACTGGAGCCCGAGGGGGGCCGAACTGGCAGCGCAAACCCTGGCCGCGCAGTTCCCTGAACTGCAGGGCGAGACCCCTTACCTGACCCAGGCGGTCAGCGAAAAAGAAGTCACCGGCGACCTGCTCAACTACCTCAAGTTCGACCCCAGGCTGGCGCCCAGCTATTTCGAGCCGGTGCATATCCAGCTCTACGAAACCCTGCAGCAGAGCCGCAACGACCTCGCCGACAGCCTGTTCGGCGAAGAGGCCGTGTCACTGGCGCTAGTCGGCACCAGCTACACACGCATCGATGACTGGAACTTCGTCGGTTTTCTCAAAGAGGCCCTGCAGCGCGACCTGGTAAGCGTCGCACTGGAGGCCCGCGGCCCGTTCCAGTCGATGAACGAGTTTCTCGCCGGCCCAGCCGCGAAAAGCACTGAGCTGCAGACCGTGATCTGGGAATTCCCCCTGCGCACCCTGCTCGCCCAGCGTCAGATTCCTTCGCCCCTGGCTACGCCAGACACTGCCCAACACTGACCGAGGTACCGTCGCATGCCTGCCTTCATTTCCCGCGCCCTGATCATCCTGCTGACGATCGCCAGCGCCGCCGCCCAAGCCCAGGACGGCAACGCCGACCTTTACGATCCGGTGGCCCCGGCCAACTCGGCTTTCGTGCGGGTACTCAACCTCAGCGAACGCAACATCGAAGTCACCCTCAGCGGCAAGAACAAACCCCAGGTCGTCACCGGCGGGCAGTTCGGTGGCTATCGCTTCGTTGTGCCGGGCAAGCAGCGCATCGCCGTGGCCAACCAGGCGATCGAGCATGAGCTGAAGGCCAACACCGCCAGCACGGTGATCTACCGCGACGGCCAGCTGCTGCTGATCGCCGACCAGTTCGTCAACGAACCACGCAAGGCGCAGATCGCCTTCTACAACCTCACCGACAAGCCGGCAGCGCTGAAGACCGTCGACGGGCAGCACGTGGTGGTCGACACCATCGAGCGCGACCAGACCGGCAGCCGCATGGTCAACGAGCTGAAGATCGCCTTCGCCGCCTATGCCGACAGCGAACAACTGATCGGTTTCGACGAGCTGTTCCTGAAAAAGGGCCGCTCCTACAGCTATGCCCTGCTACCCGCAGCCAACGGCTACCGCGCGATAACCCTGGCCAACAGCATCGACCCCAGCGAATGAACCCTGAACGGCCGGCCAAACAAGTGAGCGGACGATGATCCCAACGAGCATGAAGCACTATTTTCTACTGGCCATCGGCAGCCTGATCGCAGCAGGCGTACAGAACGCCTCCGCTGCGGCGCAGGGCGAAAAGACCGATGAATGCACGGATTTGCAATGCCTGATCTGCCCGCAACTCAGTGCGCCCGAGGAATATGCCGAAGGCAACATGAAGTCACTCAAGCAGATCGTGCCGGGGAGTGATCGCTGGCTGTTTCGTTCGGAGGTCGACCTGACCAACGAGTTCGGCATTCCGCCAGCCATGCAGCCAGAGTTCGCCCGCCTGATGCGTGCGTTCGCCAGCCATGGCACCCAGGTGGCGGTGGCCGTGCAGCCGACGCGCGGCCTGATGCATCGCGCCCAGCTGCAGCCAGGTCAGATGCATGGCTTCGACTACGCGCGTGCCAGCGCCAACCTGCGCAAGTTCCTGCAGCAGATGCGTGACGGCGGCGCCATCGTCCCGGACATCATGACTCTGGTGGAACAGCCGCCGAAAGATTTCTTCTTCCGCCGCGACCACCACTGGACCCCGGTAGGCGCAGAGGCCACCGCCCGGGTTACTGCCGACGCCATTCGCCAGCACCCGGTCTACGCGCAACTCCCGCGCAAGGGCTACACCACCGAGCGAACCCTGACCCTGTCCAAGGACGGCACCCTCAACCTCGGCCTGGCGGCGATCTGTGGCAACCACTTCGGTTATCAGTTCGTGCCCGGCTACCAGACCGTGCCGGAAGACAACGACGCCGCCCTGCTGTTCGAGGACCAGCCCGACCCGGAAATCGTCCTGGTCGGTACCAGTAACTCCGCCGCCCGTGAAGACGAGACCAAGCAGTTCAACTTCGACGGATTTCTCAAGCAGTACCTGAGCAGCGACCTGATCAACTACGCCCTGCCCGGCGCGGGCCAGGACGGCTCGCTGCTGGAATACCTGCTGTCGTCCAACTACGCCCCGGACAAGGCGCCCAAGCTGATCATCTGGGAGCTGCCGGCCAACTACCGCCTCGATGGCGACCTGATGTACCGCCAGCTGATCCCGGCGGTCAACGGCGGCTGCAAGGCCAGCGACAGCCTGCTCGAAGCGCGTCTCGAACGCCCGGCCATGGGCCTCAACGATCGTCTCGAACTGCTCAGCAACGCCGGTGCGCAGCTCAAGGACCTCAAGGGCCGCGACGCGGTGCTCGACATCCGCATCAGCGACCCCAACATCAAGAACTTCTACATCATCACCTACTACGACAACGGCACGCGCGACAAGGTGTGGTTCCGCCGCGAGGCCATCGTCACCGGCGGCCAGTACTACCTGGAGCTGAGCCGCGCTGCGGAGTTCCGCGACGCCAACCTGCTCTCGGTGCTGCTCGAACCCACCCAGGTCGTGGAGCAACCCTTCCAGATCGAGACCAAGCTATGTCTGTGAGGATGTCGCCCGGCCGCCTGACGGCCATGCTGGTGCTGCTCGCCGGCTCCATGAGCGCCAGCGCCACGCAGTCGATCTGGAGCAACCACGCGCCGAACGTGGCGGCGCAGATGACGGGCGACTACCGCAACGCGAGCTGCCCGAAAAAGCCGCCTGCGGCCTACACCGGGCACCTGCAACTGGACAGCAAGTACGACCAGAGCGACGCCAGCAAATCGCGGTTGGTGGCGCGCCAGAGCAAGGACACCGAGCGCATCCGCCAGCAGGTCAAGCACTACATCGGCGGCCTGGTGAAAGCGACTCAGGTGTTCCAGCGCACCCGCAAGGCCGATGAAGCCACCACCGCCCTGGCCTGCCTGAACCAGTGGCTCGATGCCTGGGCCGGCAAATCGGCGCTGCTCAGCGCCGACGCCAGCAAGACCGGTGTCGCCTCGCGCAAATGGGCCCTGGCTGCCATCGCCTCGACACTGCTCAAGGTCCAGGCCCTGAGCGATCAGCGCTATCAGTTGAGCGCCGTTCAGGCGCGCTGGCTGGGCGAGCTGTCGGCCAAGGTGATGGCCGAGTACGAGCCGCGCCGCTACGACAGCGGCATCTACTTCAACAACCACGACTACTGGGCCGCCTGGGCCGTGGCCGCCACCGCCATGCTGCTCGACGATGACCGCGCCCTGGCCTGGGCCGATGTCGCGCTGCGCCGCGCCTTCACCCAGCTCACCCCCGGCGAGGGCGATTACCAGTACCTGCCCCTGGAGGTCGCTCGCGGCCGCCTGGCTGCCGACTACAGCCACTACGCCCTGGTGCCGCTGATGCTGCTGGTGGAGGCTGCCGAACATAACGGTCGCCCACTCACCGAGCAGGAGCGCGAGAAACTCGCCGGCCTGGCCAACTTTGCCGCGCGCGCCGCGCTGGAGCCCAAGACCCTGGCGGAACTGACCGAGCGCCAGAGCGAAGTCGGCCCGCACAAGATGGTCTGGGTGCTGCCCTTTCTCACTCGCTATCCGCAGCACCAATGGGCCGCACGCCTGTACCAGGCACACGGCAAAGCCATCAATCATTACAGCCAGGTGGGCGGCGATCTGAAACCGCTCTACCCCCAGCTCAACTGACTCAGGATGCCACCATGTCCCAGGCACTGACCCTCTCCCGCGCGCTGCTGCTGACGGCCTGCGCAGCCTGCAGCCTGAGCGCCCTCGGCGGCCCGGCGGCGTTGCACACGCTGGACCCGCAATGGCAACAGCAGCAGCAACAGCGCACCCGCCAGCAGATCATGCAGCACAGCCAGCCACCGGCCTTCGACCTGCCGGCACCTTCGCAGCGCGGCAACGCCAGCCTGGAGCCGATGTATTCGGCGCAGGCGGGCAGTTGGCCGTTCGAGCCGTTCGTGCATAACGGCCTGTTCCGTGCCATCGCCGGCTACCAGGCGCAACACCCGCGCGCCGTGGTCATCCGCGGTGGCAGCGTCAGCCTGGAGCAACTGCACGCGCAACTGAACGACCCAAGGGTTCTGCGTAAGCATGAAGACGGCTATCTGCTCAGCTACCCGCTGATGATTGCCGAAGACGCCGCCCTGCTCGTCGACGACCAGGTGCTCTACCTCTTCGGCCCGTCGGGCACCGCACTGATCAACCAGGGCTTGCTGCAGGTGCAGGGCTCGCGCCTGGAAAGCTGGAGCGACGGCCGCGCGCTGGCCACCGACCGCCCTACCCGCCCCTTCATCATGAACTGGGCCGGCAGCCGTTTGCGGGTTGTCGACTCGCATCTGGTCAAGATCGGCTACAACGCCAACTTCTCCCGCGGCATCAGCAGCGGCATCAGCGCGCAGCAGTCCGCCACCCGGCCGGCGGCGCGCATTCTGATCGACAACAGCCGCTTCGACAGCATGGCCAGCGCCCTGGAGCTGCGCCACAGCGAGGCTCTGATCCGCAACAACCAGTTCAGCCACCTGCAGCAGTACGGCATCGACCTGGGCAACAGCCGCTTCCTGATCGAAGACAACCGCATCGACGGCGTAAAGCACAACAGCGGTATCCGCATCGGCGGCAGCAGCAGCGGGCGCATTCAGAACAACCTGATTTTGCACACCGGCAAGAGCGCCATCGAAGTCAGCGAGCAAAGCGGCGCCCTGCTGATAGAGAACAACCGCCTCGGCGCGTCCAAGGGCTACGGCGTGATGCTGCGGCAGATCAACGGCGGCACCGGGCTGCTGATCGAGAACAACCTGATCGCCAACAACCAGCTCAGCGCCATCGACGCCGGCGGGCTCAGCGGCGCCCTGATCATCGACAACCGCATCCACTCCACCCCGGAATACGCCATCAGCCTGCGCAACGAGCAGCTCACCGCAGGCCAACTGGTCATCACCGGCAACACCCTGGAAAGCATCGGCAAAGCCATGATCCGCGTGGAAGGCATGCAGAATACCGTGCTGGGCAGCAACCAGTACCGCGCCAACCCGCTGTTGCAGAACCTGCTGATCGGCGACCTGCTGCCGCTGCAGAGCCAGATCCTCGACAACACCGTGCGGCGCAACTGCCACCTGCAGATATCCCAGCCCCTGACCGGCACCAGCAGCAGCGCAGACGCCCCCACCTGCACCAACTGACCAGCGCCAGACGTGGCCGAAAGGCCTGCACTCACCCCGCTCCGAGTGCAGGCCGGGAGACTAACGATGCTCGACTTTCAACGCTGAAAATACGGCGGCCCCGGCACTGGTTTCATTGCCGTTGTTGTCGAGCGTGTAAACGCCCGCCTTGAAATACAGGTTGTGACTGGCCCAGGCCGAGTTGAGTACACCGCTCCAGGTCTTGACCGCGCCACCCGGCTCGACCAGGCCAATCGTCAGCCTGCCGTTCTTCGCCAGAAAGACCTCATAACTGAAATCCTGATTCAGCTTGATCTTGCTCGACAGCACGATCTTGGTGGAATTGCTACTGGCCGGATTGCCCCGAAACGAAATCACCACATTGCCATAGCCAGTGGGTGACAAGGATTGATAGCCCAACATCATGGGGGGCGAGGTGCTGTTCTTCGAATGGATCTGGGAAAAGGCGATCAGCCCATTCGACGGCACCTGAGTGATTCTCACCTTAGCGGTCAGCACGTTATCTGCGGCGCGATAGGGCCAGTTGCGCAGAGCGCCGTTGGCGAACGTCTCGCGCAACTCACTGCGCGGATAGGTCGAGTTGGCAGTCGTGGTGCCGTTGACCGGCGCCCAGAAAAACAACTTGCCCTCCTTCGACTGAAAGTAGTGGTCCTGATACCCACCGGCCAGAACGGGGGTGGAAATGACAGTGGCAGGAACACCGACAGGGATAGTGAGGTTCCAGGTGGACAGATCGATCATGGGGGCGGTACTCCGAGGGTGAAACGCTGGTCTACGCCCGATCTATCCATGACCGTGCCGGCATCGCTTCGAGCGTTGAGGCGGAGAATATCGGCACACTCAGCGGCAGTTAACGACCATCCGTCACCATACTGTCGCTATTTTTTTGACCCTTTGAAACATAGCCAACAGCAAAATCTATCCGCCCATTCACCGCTAAGGAATTTCCCAAGCGAAACGCCGAACAGCGCGCCAAAACTGACGGAGTTGGCGCCAATAAACGCTTTGCAGAAATGTGCACCAGCTCGCGCTTTGTAGCGCGGCGGGCGTTGCTTCGAGGGCGTTCGACCATTTGCGGTAGGCCAAGGTGAAGACCCGAAAACGACAAAGCCCCGAAGCGTAATACGGTTCGGGGTCTTGGTTTGGATATGGAGGGAAAGATGGAGATTTGAACCCGTTTTGGCGGGTGCCCGTTGCTGCCCATCGTTGCCCAAAGCCAGCGAAATCGGGGCTTGCGCATCAATCCTACTGCCTAGTATTGCCGGTTGGTGCCCAGTGATTTCGACACTTTTTCGACACATGCTTTTGTGTTTCTACATGTGCAGCCTCAATCTAAAAACCTCATCAGCTTAATTTGATAGCTCTAAGCCGAAAGGGGAAGAACGGCCTCATAACGATGAATACAGCCATCAGTCCGTTAGCTTTGACTATCGCTATAAAGTTCTAAGTCGCTCTCAGCTACTTCCGTTGAGGAGCCATCTTCAAATTCGATTGTATATACCACCCCTTCTGGGAATGATTTCAAAAACTCGCCTCTGCGAGTTTCAAAGACTCCAACGACCCAAGCCTTACTTCCTGGGCGTGCATTAATCGGTGCGGTGTCTATGACTTTAACGATGTCGTCGTAGTTAAATATAGGCATAGTTAATAAATCGGTAGGTGAGGGTTGCCATCAGGAGTTGTCACTCCTGGCCTGTGCCCGTGAGGGCCTTGAGCACGAGGGTCAGATTGAGTTCTATGTCCCCCTCGATCAAGTCGATCTCCCGTAGGTTTGCCGTCTGCCCCTACGACTTGTTGGTAGTCACCATTTGGTGAGCTTTTGGCACTCTGCCCAGTCCCAACTGGAATGGCATTACCATTTTTATCAACAACGACCACCGGTTCATCTACGGGACCATCATATGGGTTAGTGTTACCCTCGCTATCATCGCTCTGTGATGCCTCATTCGCCAGATAACCACCAAGTAAGGCTCCCCCAACAGCTGTACCGATGTAAGCACATGCCGTTGCGGTTGCTTTCGCTAGAGCGCTACAAGTGGCCCAGCCTACTCCAGGTACAAAGCAAAGTGCTGCTACTGCAAGCCCTTTGGGGTCAGAATACTTCAGTGGATTTCCATAGACGTATCCATATGTGTTCAGCCCCCCCATTAGCCCAATTGGATCACTCTCAACATAGCGCCCCATCTCTGGGTCGTAATCGCGGAAGTAGTTGTAATGCAGCCCGCTTTCCTGATCGTAGTACTGCCCCGGAAACCGCAGGTTGATGGCAAGGCTTCCCGTTGTCTGGCCCACGCCAAAGGCATCGGACACCCAACTCCAGACGGGCTGCTGGCTCTGATTGGTGGCCAATCGCGGCGTACCCAGATGATCGATATGCAGGTAGAAGGGGGTACTCGATGCAATACTGCCGTTGGCGGCATAGGTTACGGTGATACCGGCCACTGGCAGGTTGTCCAGCCAGATGTAGAACTGACTATTTTGTTGTTGCCCTGCTGCGCTGATGCTCCGTTCTTCCAGCAGTTGGCCGCTGGGGTCATACAGAAAAACAGTTGTTCCGCTGGTGGTAATTTTGTGCGTGCGTTGCCCGAGGGCGTTGTAGCGGTATTCGGCAACCGTTGCACCGCCGATCTTTACCCGTGACAGCCGATTCTGCTGATCGTACTCCAGTTGTCGATCAGGGCGATCTTGCGTCAGGTTGCCGGCTGCATCGCTGGTTACTGGCGTTCCCGCTATTGCAGCGAGTCGGTTGCTGTTAGCCGCATAGCTGAGCGGAATAGTTGATCCCTGTTGTGGGCTGCCATTGGCGATGGGCGTGGCCGTTTTGCTTATACGGTTCCCAACAGCGTCATAGGCATAGCCCTGCTGCAGGTCGGCGCGTTGCTCCGAAGTGAGGCGATCCAGGGCGTCGTAGCCGTAGCTGAGATTACCTAGCAAGCTGCTCTGCAGGCTCTCAATATTGCTGTTGGCATCGTAGCCGTAGGTGCTTGTCCAGGTCGCGACCTGCTGCTGGGTCAGGCGGTAGTCCTGATCGTAGGTTCTCGACAGGCTCACGCCGTTGGCCCATGTCAGGCTTTTCAGGGGGCCGAAGGGGAGGTACTGGATCTCACTTACGAGAGCGGTTGGGTTGAGGTCTCCCACTTGCAGCTGGATCTGGCCAACCTGTCCAGCGCCATTGCGGGCATAGATGATGCTGAATCCAACGGGGTAGTTGATCCGGGTGAGCTGATTGGCGCCGTCATATCCGTAGCCCAGGCTGTCGTAATGATCCGCCCCGACAACGTCTATCGAGCGCAACTGTTCGGTGAGATTGCCACGGGCATCATAGTGATAGCCGATTACGCCGCTGGCATCCTGAATGGCCGTCATGCGCCCTATGCCATGATTGCCCTCGGCCGTCATGTCGTAGTGGTACTGCACGTTCAAGGCTGGGTTGGCTGGGTACTGGCGGGAGACCAGACGGTTCAGCGCGTCATAGGCGTAGAGGGTGACGACGCCTCGGGCATCGGTCTTGCTGATGACGTTGCCTGCTGCGTCATGGCTATAGGTGGTGGTACCGCTGTCCGGGCTGATCAGCTTGGTCAGGTTGCCCAGACCGTCGTATTCATAGCGCGTGCTGACGCCGCGTGGGTCCTGCACCAGGGTCAGGTTGTCCTGAGCGTCATAGGCGAGCTGAGTCACCCCGTTAAGCGGGTCGGTACTCGATACCAGGCGATCGAGGGCATCGAAGCTGCTGGTCGTGCTGTGCTGCTTGGGCGTTCGGCTCAACGTGGGATTATCATTGAGGTCGTAACCGTACTGCTGGGTCTGACCAGCTGCGCCCACACTGCGCAGCAGACGCCCTAACTCGTCGTAGGCCCAGGTCTGCAATTGGGTGAGATTGTTGCTGGCATCGCTTAGGCGCTGAGCCGTGCGATTGCCCATGGCGTCGTAGTCGTACTCGACCGTTTCCCCGAGGTTATTGCTGATCGCTGTCAGGCGCCGCGCCGCGCTCCAGGTGTACGCCAGCCAGCTGCCATCACCTCGGGTGACTTTGGTGATCTGGCCAATGGCGTCATGTTCGAAGCTGGTGGTGCTGCCAGCGGTACTGATGGAGGCCAGCCAGCCTTGAGGCGTATAGCTCAAGGACGTGGTGACGCCATTGGCATCCACCAGGGTCTGGGGGTTGCCGTAAGTGTCGAAGTTCGAAAGCTGAGTGATATGACCCAGGGCGTTGGTGACTGTCGTCAGACGGCCCTGGGAATCGTAGGCGTAGGTGGTGATGTCCGAAACGTCGGTACGCGGGCCGTTGGCAGTCTCGATCAGGCCTTGGCTATTGTATGTGTAGCTCCAACTGCGTGTGGATGCTTGAGCATCGGCGGCAATTAGAACGGCAGCCAGAGCCAACGACAGCACGCTGAAGCGATGCAAGATGTTCATTGTTCAGTTCCTTCTGCTGTCAGCGCTGGGTTACGGACTGGCTCGTTTGCCGCCCTTGAGTATCATAGGTGTACTGGGTAGTTCGATCAGGTTCCGTGATCATTACTGGCAAGAAAAATTCAGGGTGCCATTCGGTCGTAATAGTTCGAGCTTGTGGTGTGCCAATGGCTTCTGTACGCGACGCTTCTAAACCACGTGAGTTATAGGTATAGCTGGTCAGAACTCCTTTTTTGTCAGTTTTAGTTGCAAGTAGGCCGCGTGCATCGTATGTGTAGTTTGAATTTGACGCAGGGCAATTAGGCGAGGGCTCGCCTACAATTGATGTAACTCTTTTTACTCCAGCCCCTCCAAGTATATTCAAAAATATTTGGAAGGTATATTTTGTTCTTTTTCCTAACGGATTAACAACGGTAACGCTCCCGTCATCTGCATACTCGATATGAGTCGCCCCACCAGTTGCAGCGTTTTCACTGAGAATGGGGCGCCGCTGAGCATCATAAGCCCAGGTCACATAACGGATACCACGCTCATCGGTAATCCCTGTCAGCAAGCCTTTGTGTGTTTGCTCATAGTGAAACTGAATATTTGTAGAGGCGCCACCTGTAGACTTGTTAATTCTTGTTATTTTGTCAGAGTAATACTCAAAACTTGCAGTCCCCTGTGGAGTTTCAATTGAAATTAACTTCCCGTAACCATCCCTGGAAAGGGTAATCTCATAGCCATGCATGGAGCTAACGGTTATCACAGATGGTGAAGCAGCATAGCTCAATGCCAGCTCATCATTAGCGGTTTTAATTTTTATTAGTCGGCCATATGTATCGAAAAATAGCTTCTCGCCAGTATCTCGCGAAAGAGTCCACTCGTTTGTATCCTTTCGCAGCATATCCACACTTTCATGAGCACGCATTTGGCCGGTTACACCTGCAAAGCTAAGTGTTCGCCCATCACCGAGCACAACATAGGTACGCGTCCCATGCACATATAAACGATCAGAGTATGTATGAGACCACGCTAGCTGCGCGCTATTATAGTGAACCGAAAACTCAAGCACTCCGACAGGAGCCCTGTACAAATTCACTTGCTCATATTTATTGGCGGAAGCAAAGTTTATAGGGTTACCCGCGTAGACTCCCGGGCCGTTATTGCTTACATGACAAGGGTCGTTGCCACCTCCAGATTGCAAGCCTGGGGTAAGGTCTACGCAGCGCCCTAGTATATCGTCGTACACTCTGCCTGGATAGCAGCCATTCCCATATCTAACTGCCGCAATATAGTATCCGTCAATAGAGTATGCAGGCGTTGGTGTGTACCACTTTCCGCACTTAGTACCACTGCACTGGCTTAACCTCAAGTGACAATATGCATGAGTCTTATTTGGGGTTGTGAACACCACGTCGACAAGTTCTTTTTTTCCATTGAACCAAGTGGATGCCACACCTGCGGAACACGCATAATAAGGACTAGTAAAGCTCCCGATCGCATAACCGGATATGTACTTCCAGTAATACTCTTCCGATTGAGCCGAAAAAGAGACCAACAATATTGATATATAGAAGAAGATCCGTTTCACTATTTTACTCCCTGAGAAGTGACTTTTACCTTTGGAGTCTCAACATGCAGAAGTCATATCTACCCACCTTACCAGCATGGTAATTTACATGGCTGGCCTGTTGAGATTTTGCAGTTGAGTTTCAAGCTTAATTATTGCCTAGAAGGCTTGCCATGCAAGCTCCTTCTATAAGTAGAGAAGGAAACCGCTGCCCAAACCGGGCATGTGATGCGGGTGCTGTACAAAACCTGCGCAGCCTAGATCCGTCCGGACCTATTAGTCGCAAATCTATGCTAGCTGCCGTAGTGGAATCAACCGGCTTACGACACTTCTTCGACACCTTGCATGCCGTAGAAAGCAAAAGCCCCCGAAACTCTAGGAATTTCAGGGGCTTAGGCTTGAGATATGGCGGGAAGATAGGGATTTGAACCCTAGGTGCCATTGCTGACACAACGGATTTCGAATCCGTCCCGTTCGACCACTCCGGCATCTTCCCAAGCGGCGCGAATCATAACAGCTGAATGCGCTTTGGCGAAGCTTATTTTGAAAAATTTTCGTGTTCTATCAGACGCTTGTGAAAAAGCCGGGGGATGCCCGGCCTTCTCTCGCAAGGTTCAAGCGGTCAGGCGAGTAAGCGCTTCACGGTACTTGTCGGCGGTTTTCTGCGCGACGTCTGCCGGTACAGCCGGGGCCGGAGCTTGCTTGTTCCAGCCGGTGGATTCCAGCCAGTCGCGCACGAACTGCTTGTCGAAGCTCGGCGGGTTGCTGCCTTCGGCGTAGCTGTCGGCCGGCCAGAAGCGGCTGGAGTCCGGGGTCAGCACTTCGTCCATCAGGGTCAGGGTGCCGTCTTCGTCCAGGCCGAATTCGAACTTGGTGTCGGCGATGATGATGCCGCGGGTAGCGGCGTACTCGACAGCCGTGGTGTACAGCTTGATCGCGGTGTCACGCACCTGGGCAGCCAGTTCGGCGCCGATGATGGCTTCACACTGCGCGAAGCTGATGTTCTCGTCATGATCGCCCACGGCGGCCTTGGTCGAGGGGGTGAAGATCGGTTGCGGCAGTTTGGCCGCTTCTTTCAGGCCGGCCGGCAGGGCGATGCCGCAGACGGTGCCGCTCTTCTGGTACTCCTTCCAGCCGGAGCCGACGATATAGCCACGCACGATGGCCTCAACGGCAACCGGCTTGAGGCGCTTGGCGACGACCGCGCGGCCCTCGACCAGTGGCAGCTCGGCGGCGGACACGACGTCTTCGACCTTGTCACCGGTGAAGTGATTCGGCACCACGCCAGCCAGCTTGTCGAACCAGAAGTTGGAGATGGCGGTGAGGATCTTGCCCTTCTCCGGAATCGGTTGTTCGAGGATGACGTCGAATGCCGACAGACGATCGGTGGCCACCATCAGCATGCGCTTGTCGTCGATTTCGTAGAGGTCGCGGACCTTGCCCGAGTAGATCTTCTTCAGGCTCAGGGTGGTGGGTGTGCTCATGTCGGCATTTCCGTTTCTGGCAAACGGGTATGCCGCGAGAGGCATCCCGAATGATGAAAGCCTTCGCGGCATGCCCTCCCTCGTCCGGCGCTTCGCGCCACCTTCTCCCGGAGGAAGAAGGACTGAAGGAAGACGTCGCTACGCGACTTTCACACTAACAAGGCGAAACCTTTGCAGGTTTCGCCCATCGATTAACGGCTGGAGCGCGCTGCAGGCCGCTTTTCAACGGCCTGCTGGCGCCGGTCAGCCGAGATTATCCTGGATCAGGCTCAGCACGCGGCGCGACACGTCGGCCGGGGCAATGGTGTTGAGGTCTTTTTCCACGGTGACCTGGACACCATCACCAACCGGCGTCAGGCGCACCTGGTAGCGCTCGGCACGGGCTTCGATCTCTTCCTTGCTCGGCTCACTGCCGAACATGCGACCGAAGAAGCCTGGCTTCTCTTCGTTGATCTGAGCGCCCTCGGCCATGTTGATGTAGTACAGGCCAAGGCTGCGGTTGAGGTCGTCGACGCGCACGTTGCCGAGCTCCAGCGAACGGCCGACGCCGGACCAGGCGCGGTCGAAATCGGCGCCGAGGTTGAGCACCGGGTTGCCGTTGCCGTCTTCACTCAGGCTGACGCGGCTGGGCGCATCGTAGTCGCGCGCGGCGAGCAGCGATACCGAGCCGCCCTGCTCCACGCCACGGGTCATGCTCACCAGCATTTCGTCGAGCAGTGCAGCTTCGAGGCTGGCGTTGCCGCTACGGGCAGCAAAATCGACATCGGCGGTGCTGCCGGCAGGACGCTCGGCGCTGGTGACGAAGACTTCACTGGTGTTGCGCTGTACGCCCGGCTCGATGCGCACGCGCACGCGGGTTTCGGCGTCCGACGCCACGCCAGAAACGCGGCTGCTCAGGCTGCGCGCCATGCTCGTGGAGAGCTCATCGAAACGCTGCCAGGAGGTGATGAATTCGCCGGTTTGCGGACGCTCGCTGGCGATGCGAAAGCCGTTGTCTTCGAAGAACTGACGCGCCAGCGGCCAGACTTCGGCCGGCACGCGCTGGGCCACGACCCAGCGCGAATCGCCGCTGCGCTGCAGGCTGAACTCGCGCTCGTCGGCACGTACCTGCAGGCCTTGCGGGCGCGGCACTTCGAATTCGGCCGGAGTCGCAGTGCTGCTGGCGACCTGGGCAGGTATCGGTAGCAACGGGTCGAGGCGCTTGGCCTGGACGTCGGCCGGCAATTGCATCGGTGCGGTCTGGCGTGCTTCCAGGTAGTCGCTACCGCGATCACGGAAGTAGCCATTTTCACCCCAGAGCCAGCCACAACCGCTGGTGCTGGAGACGATCAGAGCAAGGGCGGAAAATCCGGCCAGTCGCTTCATGCGTAGAATCCTTGAGTTAAGCCAATACACCGCACTGGCGCATGGCCTGGCGCAGCGGTTCGTGACAGCGCGGGCTGAGCCACGTCAGCGGCAGACGAATACCGTCGCTCATCAGACCCATTTCGTGCAGCGCCCATTTCACCGGAATCGGGTTGGATTCGAGGAACAGTGCCTTGTGCAGCGGCATCAGACGGTCGTTGATGGCGCGGGCGATGGCCGCCTCGCCACGCATGGCAGCCGCGCACAGGTCGCTCATGGCACGCGGCGCAACGTTGGCGGTGACGGAGATGTTGCCCTTGCCGCCCAGCAGCATCAGTTCGACGGCAGTGGCGTCATCCCCGGAGTAGACGAGGAAATCCTTGCTGACGCGATCCAGCACGTCCTGGGCGCGCTGCAGGTCGCCGGTGGCTTCCTTGATGCCGATGATGTTGTCGATCTTCGACAGGCGCTCGACGGTCTCCGGCAGCATGTCGCACACGGTACGGCCCGGCACGTTGTAGAGAATCTGCGGGATCGAGACGGCTTCGGCGATGTGGCGGAAATGCAGGTACAGGCCTTCCTGGGTCGGCTTGTTGTAGTACGGGGTGACCAGCAGGGCAGCGTCGGCGCCGACTTCCTGCGCGGCACGGGTCAGCTCGACCGATTCACGGGTGGAGTTGCCACCGGTGCCGGCGATCACCGGGATACGGCCGGCAACCTGCTTGACCACGCGCTTGATCACTTCGATGTGCTCGGGCACTTCCAGCGTGGCGGACTCACCGGTGGTGCCGACCGCGACGATGGCATTGGTGCCCTCTTGCAGGTGGAAATCCACCAATTTGCTCAGGGCCTCCCAATCCAGACCACCCTGCGCATCCATGGGCGTGACCAGTGCCACCATACTGCCCGCAATCATGCAACCGCTCCTGCCGGAAAAATTGAGCGGTAATGGTACTGGTGCCACCAATCCGGCACAAGCAACGGACACGGGCTTATCAGGTCGTTTGCACACTACCTGCGTTTTTCCACGGCCTGCCAGTAGCGCAGGCCGTCGTCCGATGCACAAGGCTTCGCCATTCCCCTCGGCGGTGCTTTTCGCTAACCTGCTGTCTTTGGTCTGCGGCTTCTCGTGCGTGGACCGTTCATCGCTTTAGGAAGGCTGCATGTCCACCCCCCTCGTTCGCGAACAATTCCTCGTCATCAGCGCTCTCGGCCGCGATGCTATGGCCCTGACCAACCTGCTCAGCCGCAACAGCCATGAGAACCGTTGCGCGGTGATCAGCACTCGCCTGAGCCGTCACGGTGAATTCAGCGCCCTGGTGCTGCAGGTGTCCGGTAGCTGGGATGCACTGGCGCGCCTGGAGTCGAGCCTGCCGCTGCTGGCCAAGAAGCATGACTTCACGGTGGACCTGGCGCGCAGCGCCGCCGCCGAAGTGCGCCCGCAGGCGCTGCCTTATGTGGCTTACGTCAGCGCCGTGTATCGCCCGGACATTCTCAACGAGCTGTGCCAGTTCTTCATCGACCACCGCGTCGAGCTGGAAGCCCTGACCTGCGACACCTACCAGGCGCCGCAGACCGGCGGCACCATGCTCAACGCCACCCTGACCGTGACGCTGCCGGCCGGCACGCAGATCAGCTGGCTGCGCGATCAGTTCCTCGATTTCGCCGATGCGCTGAATCTGGATGCCTTGATCGAACCTTGGCGCCCGCAGAATCCCTGATAGCCGCATGCAAGGAGTTTCCATGTCCGTTGAACTCGACAAAGCCGTTGCCGACTTCCAGGCCGAGGCCACCAGTGGCCAGCAGGTAAAGCTGTCCGCCCTCAAGGGCCAGCAGGTCGTGCTGTATTTCTACCCGAAGGACGCGACCCCGGGCTGCACCACCGAGGGCATGGACTTCAGTGCTCGCTTCGAGCAGTTCAAGGCGGCCAATACGCTGATCTTCGGCGTGTCGATGGACAGCCTGAAGAAACACGAAAGCTTCAAGTGCAAGCAAGCGTTCCCCTTCGAGCTGATCAGCGACGAAGAGCATCAGCTGTGCGATCTGTTCGGCGTGTACCAACTGAAGAAGAACTACGGCAAGGAATACATGGGCATCGTGCGCAGCACCTTCCTGATCGACAAGGATGGCCTGTTGCGTGAAGAGTGGCGCAACGTCAAGGTCGCCGGCCATGTCGACAAGGTGCTGGCAGCCGCCGAAGCGCTGCATAAGGGCTAAACGGCGCGCCCTACGGCATCGCTGTCAAAGCCTCGTTGCCCTGAAAAAGGCCGCAAATGCGGCCTTTTTCATTGGGCTTGGGTAACTGGTCTTTTGCGTATTTCGCGGCTGAAGCCGCTCCCACAGGCCCGATCAGGCAGGTTCGATACGCGGCCAGGCGTTGATCACAGCCTTGAACAGGGTCGCCAGCGGAATGGCGAAGAATACGCCCCAGAAGCCCCAGAGCCCGCCGAACAGTAGCACCGCGCAAATGATCGCCACCGGATGCAGGTTGACCGCCTCGGAGAACAGCAGCGGTACCAGCACGTTACCGTCGAGCGCCTGGATGATGCCGTAGACCACCATCAGGTAGAGGAACTGATCACTCCAGCCCCACTGGAACAGTCCGATCAGCGCCACCGGCACGGTCACCACCACCGCGCCGATGTAAGGCACCACCACCGACAGGCCGACCAGCAGGGCCAACAGGGCCGCGTAGTTGAGCCCCAGGTAGGCGAAGGCGATGTAGGTAACCACGCCGCAGATGATGATCTCGATGAACTTGCCACGGATGTAGTTGGCAATTTGCTGGTTCATCTCCTGCGCGACCTGGGTGATCAGCGCACGCTCGCGCGGCAGGTAGCTGCGGAACCACTGGCCGATCTGCTCGCGGTCCTTGAGGAAGAAGAACACCAGGATCGGCACCAGCACCAGGTAGATCATCACGCTGACCAGCATCGGCAGGCTGGACAGGGAGAACGACAGTGCCCATTGGCCGAACTTGCCGGCCTCACCGCGCATGCTGTCGATCAGTTGCACGATCTGTGCATCGCTGATCAGGTTCGGATAACGCTCCGGCAGCAGGAGGAACACCGACTGCCACTCGGCCGCCATGCGCGGCAGTTCATTGAACAGCGTGCTCAACTGCTGCCAGAGCAGCGGCATCAACACCAGCATGAACACCGTCAGGCCGCCCATGAACAGGGTAAAAACCAGCCAGACCGCCAGCACCTGCGGCACCTTCAGGCGCTCCAGACCGTTGACCAGCCCCTGCATGAGAAAGGCCAGCACCAGACCGGTCAGCACCGGCGCAAGCATACCGCCAAGCGTCAGCACCACGGCAAAGCCCAGCACCAGAAGCACTGCCAGCACTACAGCCTGTTCATCGGAGAAGTAGCGATGCAGCCAGTCGCGAATAACCTTGACCATCAATGATCCTTAATCTGCAAAAGAGGCGCGTCCGTAATACCGATCAGACAGCCCGCCAAAACAGCTTTGCGTATGAGCTCCGCCCGGGGCGCTGCTCCTGCCTATTCGCTGCATCGACGCTCAACTGGGTGACATTGGGCGCGTCCGTTATCTTTCTGGCCCGTCATGACGAGCCATGGCTCAGGCCTTACGCAACCAGTAACGATAAATACCCGAGTCGACCTCTTCATGCAGCAGCGCATGGCCGGCCAGGCTGGCGAAGGCGCGAAAGTCGCGCTGCGAACCGGCGTCGGTAGCGCTGACCTTGAGCACGGCGCCGCTGGCCAGGCGATTGAGCTCAAGCTTGGCTTTGAGCAAGGGCAACGGGCAGTTCAGCCCGCAGGCGTCGAGTTCGGCATCGAAGGCCGGTACGTCTGTCATCATCTACTCCTGATAGGTCGGCTAGGATACCCAAGCCGCCGCAGCCCTGGCCAGCGCAGTAGCTGGCCGGCTACAGTAACCCCTTTGCCGCCCAAGAGCCCTGAGTGCATGACTTTTCTGCGCCCCACCCTGCTGACGCTGGCCTGCCTGTTCGCCGCCCACACGGGTGCCAGTGATCTGCCGTCGCTAGGCGACGCCAGCTCCTCGATCGTCTCGCCACAACAAGAACACCAGCTCGGCCGTGCCTGGCTCGGCCTACTGCGTGGCCAGGTTTCGCAACTGGACGACCCGCAACTGAAGGATTTCGTCGAGTCCAGCGTCTATCGCCTGTCGGAAACCAGTCAGCTGCAGGACCGCCGTCTCGAGTTCGTCCTGCTCAACAGCCCGCAGCTCAATGCCTTCGCCGCCCCCGGTGGGATCGTCGGGGTCAACGGCGGTCTGTTCCTCTATGCCCAGACCGAAGCCGAGTACGCCTCGGTCATGGCCCACGAACTGGCGCACTTGTCGCAACGCCACTTCGCCCGTGGCGTCGAGGCCCAGCAACGCATGCAATTGCCGCTGATGGCGGCCATGCTCGCCGGCATTGTCGCCGCGGCGGCCGGCGCCGGCGATGCCGGCATGGCAGCGATCATGTCGACCCAGGCGGCGGCCATTCAGGAACAGCGGCGTTTCTCGAGGCAGAACGAGCAGGAGGCCGACCGCATCGGCCTGGTCAACCTGGAAAAAGCCGGCTACGACCCACGCGCCATGCCGCTGATGTTCGAACGACTGATGCGCCAGTACCGCTATGACGCCAAGCCGCCGGAATTTCTGCTGACTCACCCGGTGTCGGAATCACGTATCGCCGACACCCGCAACCGCGCCGAGCAATACCCGGCCACGGGCCGTGAAGACAGCTTGCGCTACCAGTTGATGCGCGCCCGCGTGCAGTTGACCTATGAAGAGACGCCGGGCGTCGCGGCCAAGCGCTTTCGCGCCATGCTCGACGAAAACCCAGGCCTCGATGCAGCGCGCTATGGTCTGGTACTGGCACAGATGAAAACCGGCCAACTCGCCGAGGCTGGTGAGACCCTGGCGCCGCTGCTGGGCAAGACCCCGGACGACATCACCTACAACCTGGCGCAGATCGAGCTGGATATGGCAGCCAATCGCCTGGATGCAGCCGAGCGCAGGCAGAAACGCATGCTCACCCTCTACCCGAGCAACTATCCGCTGCAGCAGACGCGCATCGACCTGCTGCTCAAGCAGCAGCGCGTCGCCGATGCCGAACGTGCGCTGGACGACCTGCTCAAGACCCGCGCCAAGGACCCGGACGTCTGGTACCAGGTTGCCGAGGTTCGTGGCCTGAGCGGCAATACCATCGGCCTGCATCAGGCGCGCGCGGAGTTCTTCGCCCTGGTCGGCGACTACAACCAGGCCATCGAACAGCTGGATTACGCCAAGCGCCGCGCCAGCAATAACTTCCAGCTAGCCTCGCGCATCGATGCCCGTCAGCGCGAGCTTGCCGAGGAGAAACGCCTGGTGGAACAGATGCTGCGCTGATCGGGACCCAATGTTGCGCACGGCGCACCACCACGCTGGGGCCTGGTGCGCATGGCGCACCCTACTCGTCGTAGGGTGCGCTGCGCGCACCGACAACGATGCGGTAGCCCGGATGTAATCCGGGGCAAGAGCGGAAGAATCCCCGAATTGCATCCGGGCTACGCAAGCACAGCAAAACGAACAAGCCCCGCGCCTGGCGTAATGCCGCTCACATAAGGTCCCACGCACCTGCCTCCCCTCTCCGAACGCGACCCACTCTGAGGGGCTGGCGAAACCCAATGTTGCGCACGGCGCACCACCACGCTGGGGCCTGGTGCGCATGGCGTACCCTGTTCGTCGTAGGGTGCGCTGCGCGCACCGACAACGATGCGGTAGCCCGGATGTAATCCGGGGCAAGAGCGGAAGAATCCCCGGATTGCATCCGGGCTACGCAAGCGTGTGAATACCGCTCAGCAAAAAAAAAGAGCCCCGCACTTGGCGGGGCTCTTTTATTTCAGCGGGCGGCTCAGGCGGTTTGTGCCAGGTCCATCAGCTCGCGGTTGGCTACCGCGTACATGGCGTAGTCGGTGCCGGTCGCCGAACGCAGTTCGGCCAGCATCGCCTTCCAGCGGTCGACCAGGCGTTGATGCTGGTCGAGCCACAGGGCCACGCGCGCTTCGATTTCCTGCGGACCATCGGCCATCTGCAACACCGACACGGTGATCGCACGCTGCTGCCAGTCCAGATCATCCCGGAATGCTTCGCGGGCCAGCGCCTGCCAGTTGTTCTCCACAGGCAGGTTGGTGATCTGCTGCAGGTACCAGGACAGCTCCAGGGAGCCGCCAACGGCAAAGTAGACAGTCGCCACTTCACTGGTGTCTTTACCGGTGACATCCGCCGCTTCAATGATCGGCAGCAGCGTATACAGATGGCTGGTGCCGGCGACCACACGGGCCAGCTCTTCCGGCGTGCCGGCTTCGACGAAGCTCTGGTAGCGTGCCAGCCATTGCTCGCGAGCCGGGCCTTCGAGCAGTTCATCCAGGCGACCGACCAGCGCTTCGATGCGCGGTGCGAAATGCGCCACGTCGCGCGCGGCATCCAGCTCGTTACGGCGGCTGCGCAGGAACCAGCGGGTAGCGCGACGGCCCAGGCGCATCAGCTCGTCCATCAACTGCAGTTGCAGATCAGCCGATACCTTGTAGTCCAGCGCCTCGATCTGCGCCCACCAGTGCGGCAGGCGGAACAGGTCACGCACGATGACGTAGGCACCGGCGACGTTGGCTGCGCTCATGCCGGTGGACTCCTTCAGGCGCTGCACGAAGGTGATACCCATGTGGTTGACCAGATCGTTGGCGATCTGCGTGCTGACGATTTCGCGCTTGAGGCGGTGACGGCGCATGGCGTCACCGAACTTCTCGGTGAGGATCGCCGGGAAGGCGGTTTCCATCTCGCGCGCCAGGTACTCGTCGTCCGGCACCAGGGACTTGAGCAGCGATTCCTTGAGGTCGATCTTGCTGTAGGAAATCAGCACCGACAGCTCCGGCCGAGTCAGGCCCTGGCCGTTGGTGGCGCGCTCGTTCAGTTCTTCGTCCGAGGGCAGGAACTCCAGGGCGCGATCCAGCTTGCCGGCGCTTTCCAGCGCGTTCATCAAGCGCTTGTACTCGCCGACACGCTCGCGGGCGCGGCGCTCGGCCAGCGACAGCGCCTGGGTCTGCTTGTAGTTGTTGCCCAGCACCAGTTCGGAGACATCATCGGTCATCTCGGCCAGCAGCTTGTTGCGCTGCTTCTCGGTCATGTCGCCGCCCGAGACGATTTCACCGAGCAGAATCTTGATGTTCACTTCGTGGTCGGAGCAGTCCACGCCACCAGCGTTGTCGATGAAGTCAGTGTTGCTGGCGCCGCCATGCAGGCCAAATTCGACGCGGCCGAGCTGGGTCATGCCCAGGTTACCGCCCTCGCCTACCACCTTGGCACGCAGTTCGCGGCCGTCCACGCGCAGGGCGTCGTTGGCCTTGTCGCCGACGTCGCCGTGGCTTTCCTTGCTGGATTTGACGTAGGTGCCGATACCGCCGTTCCACAGCAGGTCGACCGGCGCCTTGAGCAACGCATTGAGCAGCTCGGTGGGCGCCAGCTTGTCGGCGGCGATGTCGAAGCGCGCCTTCATCTGCGGGGTGATGGCGATGCTCTTGGCACTGCGCAGGAAGATGCCGCCGCCGTCGGAAATCAGCTTGGCGTCGTAATCGGCCCAGCTCGAACGCGGCAGCTCGAACAGACGCTTGCGCTCGACGAAGCTCCTGGCGGCGTCCGGGTTCGGGTCGATGAAGATGTGCATATGGTTGAAGGCCGCTACCAGTTGCAGGCTTTCCGACAGCAGCAGGCCATTGCCGAACACGTCGCCGGCCATGTCGCCGATACCGATCACGGTGACGTTGTCCTTCTGCACGTCGATGCCGCGCTCGCGGAAGTGGCGTTGCACCGAAACCCAGCCGCCCTTGGCGGTGATGCCCATGCCCTTGTGGTCGTAGCCGGCCGAACCGCCGGAGGCGAAGGCGTCATCGAGCCAGAAGTCATATTCGGCAGCGATGCCGTTGGCGATATCGGAGAAGGTCGCAGTGCCCTTGTCCGCCGCCACCACCAGGTAGGGGTCATCGGCGTCGTGACGCACCACGTTCTGCGGCGGCACTACCTCGCCGTCCTTGAGGTTGTCGGTGATATCCAGCAGGCCGCTGATGAAGATGCGGTAGCAGGCGATGCCCTCGGCCAGCACCTCGTCACGCGAACCGCCAACCGGCATCCGGCGCGGCACGAAGCCACCCTTGGCGCCCATCGGCACGATCACCGCATTCTTCACCTGCTGCGCCTTGACCAGGCCGAGCACTTCGGTACGGAAGTCCTCTTCACGATCCGACCAGCGCAGGCCGCCGCGGGCGACGTCGCCGAAGCGCAGGTGCACACCCTCGACGCGCGGGCTGTAGACGAAGATCTCGAACTTCGGCACCGGACGCGGAATATCCGGAATCAGACGGGGGCTGAGTTTGAAGCTGAAGTAGGATTTGGCGGCGCCGCTGGCGTCGGTCTGGAAGAAGTTGGTGCGCAGGGTGGCTTTGATGAGGTCCAGGTAGCGACGCAGGATGCGGTCTTCGTTGAGCACGGCGACGTTGTCCAGCGCAGCCAGAATGGCCTGCTCGAGCTTCTGCTGCTTGTCTTCCAGGTCCTCGGCGGTGAGCTTGCGGGCGAGGTAGAAACGGGTGCGGAACAGACGCACCAGTTCCTTGGCGATATCGGTGTGGTTGATCAGGGTCGCAGCGATATAGCTGAGATCGAAGCCAAGGCGGATCTGCTTCAGGTAGCGCGCGTAGGCACGCAGCAGCGCCACTTCACGCCAGGGCATTGCAGCGGTCAGCACCAGGCGGTTGAACGCATCGTTCTCGGCATCGCCGCCGACGATATGAATGAACGCGTCCTGCAGGGTGTCGTTGAGCTGCTGGATGTCGACGTCCAAGCCTTCGGCATAGGTGAAAGCGAAGTCGTGAATCCAGAACTCGCGGCCGTCATTGCGGCGCAGCTTGTAGGGGAACTCGCCAAGCACGCGCAGGCCGAGGTTCTCCAGAATCGGCAGCACGTCGGACAACGGCAGCGGCGTATCGGCGTGATACAGCTTGCAGTGCAGTTGCTGCCCTGCCTGGGCCAACGGCTGGTAGAAACTCATCACCAGCGGCTTGTCGTTGCTCAGGCTGAGCAGGTGCTGCATGTCCACCACCGCCGAATGTGGGGCAAAACGCTCGCGGTAGCCGGCCGGGAAGCCGCCGGGAAATTCGGCCAGCACGTTGGTGCCCTGGGCTTCACCGAGGCTTTCGACCATCAGGCTGGCGTAGTCGTCCTTCCACGAACGGCAGGCCTGGATGACTTCCTTCTCCAGACGCACGGGGTCGATCTGGGTCTTGTTCTTCGGGTCGACGCGCAGGATGAACTGCACGCGCGCCAGCACCGATTCGGAGAAGAAGGTCCAGAACTCGCAATCGGTGGCCTGCAGACGCTCCATCAGCACCTGCTGGATCTTCATGCGGGTTTCGGTGGAGTACACGTCACGCGGCACATAGGCCAGGCAGTAGCAGAAGCGACCGTAGGGATCGCGGCGCAGGAACACGCGAATCTTGTTGCGCTCCTGGATCTGCACGATGGAAAGCGCTGTGTTGAACAGGTCATCCACCGGGGTCTGGAACAGGTCGTCGCGCGGCAGCACTTCCAGCACCTGGGCCAGTTCCTTGCCCAGGTGAGCACTGCTGTCGAAGCCGGAACGCTGCTTGATCACGTCCACCTTGCGGCGGATGTAGGGGATGTTCCAGACGCTCTCGGCATACACCGAGGTGGTGTACAAGCCCATGAAGCGGCATTCCTTGACCACGTTGCCCTTGGCATCGAGTTCGCGGATGGAGACGAAATCCGGATAGGCCGGACGATGCACACGGCTCGGTACCGCAGCCTTGGCGAAGGACAGCAGCTGCGGCTCGCGCAGGTAGGCCACCGCCTCTGCTTCGATATGCAGCTCCTCGGCCGACAGCCCGGTACGCAGGCGCTTGGACAACCCGAGCAGGGATTTCTCGTCGTAGACCATGCTGCCGCCATCGGCGGTCGGTACGACGGTGAATTCCTCGTAGCCGAGAAAGGTGAAGTGATTGTCCAGCAACCAGTTCAGGTAGACCTTGATTTCATCCAGCTCGGCCTTGTCCACCTTGAGCTTGGCGCGATCCAGCCAGGCCAGCAGTTCGCGCGCCTTGGCCTTCATCGGCTGGAAGTCGGCGACGCTCATGCGCACGTCACCGAAGACTTCGTGAATGGCCCTTTCCAGGGTCTTCAGCTCGGCGGAGGTGGAGCAGCGGTCGATTTCCAGGAACATCAACGCTTCCTGCAGCACGCCCTCGCCCTGGGTGCCGCGCGGCAGGATCTCCAGCAGTTGTCCGTTCTTGTCACGGCGCACGCTGAACACGCTGTTCTGCAGGGTATGGATGCTGTAGCCGTGGCGATTGAGCTCCATGCGCACCGAGTCGACCAGGAACGGGATGTCGCCATGGAGGATTTCCACCGCTGTATGGGTGGACTGCCAGCCGTGCTTCTCGTAATCGGGGTTGAAGGTGCGTACCTGCGGCTTGGCGTGATCGAACTGCTCCAGCATGCGCCAGGCCGACAGGGTGCAACCGACCAGGTCGGACAGACGTCGCTGGGTCAATTCCTCGAGGGCGATGATGCCGAAAAACTGTTCGGCGAACAGGGCTACTTGTGGCAGCGCCTGCTCACTCACGTGCTGTGCCAGGGCCGCTTGCAGTTGGTGCTGGAAGTCGGCTTTGCTGGCCGCCGTAAAGAACGCCATGGTTTTGCTCCATTAGGCTGGTGGTTCGACATCGCTGCCGTGAGGTATTAGTTCAACGTTAGTCCATGAAGCGACGATGACACTTGCGAGTCGCATGCAGACCGGCGTGAAGAGAGCGACCGATGGGTCACATATAACCAGCGAGCTTAACGAGGGATGGCCTGCAACCGCTTGCGGCGCTGCGACATTTTCTTTCAAGGCTGCACCGGCGCGGTGCAAAAAGAAAACCCATGGCCCGCCACTGGAGCGCGAACGGGCCATGGCGAGAGGTCAGGCGCCGCGCATCGCCTCGGGCAGCGCCAGCACGATCTGCGGGAACAAGGTGATCAGGATCGCCGCCAGCACCAGCAGGAGGAAGAACGGGAAACTGGCACGCGCCACCGCGCCCAGGTTACGTCCGGTGAGGTTCTGAATGACGAACAGGTTGAAGCCTACCGGCGGGGTGATCTGCGCCATTTCCACTACCAGGATGACGAAGATGCCGAACCACAGCAGATCGATCCCGGCAGCCTGCACCGCCGGCAGAATCACGGCGGTGGTGAGCAGGATGATCGAGATGCCGTCGAGGAAGCAGCCCAGGGCAATGAAGAACAACGTCAGCGCCAGCAGCAACAGGTACGGCGACAGCTGTTTGGCGATGATCCAGTCGGCCAGCGCCGCCGGCAGACCGGTGAAGCTCATGGCCGAGGTCAGGTACGCCGCACCGAGCAGAATGAAAAAGATCATGCACGAGGTGGACACCGCGCCCATCAGGCTGGCCATGAAGGTTTCCCGGGTCAGCGCTCCGGAGCACAGCGCGATCAGCAGCGCACCGACCACGCCAACAGCAGCAGCCTCGGTGGCCGTGGCGATGCCGCCATAGATCGAGCCGATCACCGCGATGATCAGGCCCAGCACCGGAATCAGCAGCCTGGCCTTGCGCAGCTTGTCCATGAACGGCAGACGCTCGCCCTCTTCCGGCAGCTTGCTGCGATTGCAGGCAGACCAGAGCATCAGGTAACCGCTGAAGATCGCCAGCAACAGGAGGCCCGGCAGGATGCCGGCGATGAACAGGCGCGAGATCGACACCTGCGCCGCCACCCCGTAGACGATCATCATGATCGACGGCGGAATCAGCAAACCGAGCGTACCGGCACCGGCCAGCGAGCCCATGGCGATGGACTCCGGGTAACCGCGCGCTTTCAGCTCGGGCAGGGAGATGCGACCGATGGTGGCCGCCGTGGCTGCGGAAGAGCCGCTGACCGCCGCAAACAGGCCACAGCCGAACACATTGACATGCAGCAGGCGCCCCGGCAGGCCGCGCATCCAGGGCGCCAGACCGTTGAACATGTCTTCGGACAAGCGCGTGCGATAGAGAATCTCGCCCATCCAGATGAACAGCGGCAGGGCCGTCAAGGTCCAGCTGGCACTGGACGCCCAACTGGTGGAAGCGAGGATCGAACCGGCCGGCGCACCGCCGAACAGCTCCATGCCGATGATGCCGACGCCAAGCAACGACAGGGCAACCCAGACGCCGCCGCCAAGCAGCACGAACAGCGCCAGCAGCAGGGTGATTGTAATGATTGTGTAGTCCACGGGTTCACTCACGAATGCAGTGCGGCGCTGGCCGCAATTAAGGGTCGAGCCAGCGGGCTCACTCGCTCATCGCCGTACCGGCTTCGACAGCTTCGAAGCGCTTGCCCTGACAGCTCAGCACCAGGCGCTCGGCCATCGCCACCACCAGAATCAGCGTGCCCAGCAGCATCGGCAGCTGTGGCAGCCACATGGGAATCGGCAACAGGCCGGACGACACTTCCTTGAACTCATAGGACTCCAGCACGAACAACGCGCAGTACCAGGCCATATAGGTAGCGATCCCCAACCCGACCAGCGTGGCCAGTACATCGACTACACGGCGGCCACCAGCGGGCAGCAGGCGCAACAGCAGCTCCACACGGATGTGCGCGCCGCGCTGCAGGGCGTAGGGCAAGGCGAGAAAGCCCGATGCCGCCATCGCGTAAGCGGCGAACTCATCGGCGGCAGGCACCATGCTGCCCAGTTGGCGGGCGACGATCTGCGCCACCACCAACACGCAGATCAGGACGAGAAACACGCCGGACAACCATCCGGACAGGGTGTAGAGCTTGTGCAGTGGGGTCATGAACAACGGGCTCCCTGGGCAAGCCACGAGAAAAAGCCCGCCGCCAGGATAGCGGCGGGCAGCAGAGTCAAGGCTGGTAGGTATCGAGAATCGCCTTGCCATCGGCACCGGCGCGCTTGAGCCACTCATCGGTCATGCTCTGGCCGATCTGCTCGAAGCCGCTCTCCACCGCCGCCGGGGCCTGCTCGGATACTTGCATGCCATTGTCGGCCAGGGTCTTGACCAGCTCACTGGTCTTCTCCTGAGCAATCGCCCAGCCACGTTTTTCGGCACGTTCGGCGGCTGCCAGCACGGCCGCCTGGGTCGCTTCCGGCAGCCGGGCGAAGGCGCGGGCGTTGACGATGACGAAGTTCTTCGGAATGAACGCCTTGACGTCATAGTAATAAGAAGAGAAATCCCAGGCCTGGGAGTCCACGCCGGTGGTCGGCGAGGTGAGCATGCCGTTGATCATGCCAGTGCTGAAAGCCTGCGGGATTTCGCCGGTCTGGATCACGGTCGGCACTGCGCCCATCAATTCGGTCATGCGCGAAGTGGCCGGGTTGTAGGCACGAAATTTCATGCCCTTGAAGTCATCCATACTCGCGATCGGCGTCTTGGTGAAGATGCTCTGCGGCGACCAGGGCATGGCGTACAGCAGCTTGATGCCCTGCTTGGCCAGGCGTTCTTCCACGGCCGGGCGGCTCGCGTCCCACAGGGCCTGGGCTTGCTCGTAGTTGCGCACCAGAAACGGCACGCTGTCGATTTCGAAGATCGGATCTTCGTTGCCCAGCACCGACATCAGTACGTCACCCACCTGCACCTGGCCGGTCTGTACGGCGCGCTTGACCTCGGGGCGCTTGAACAGCACCGAGTTGGCGTGCACGCGAATAAGCAGTTCGCCGTTACTGGCTTTTTCCACATCCTGCGCGAACTCCTTGGCCACGGTGGTGATGAAGTTGCCATCGGGGTTCTCGGCGGTCATGTTCCAGCGCTCGGCGGCCTGGGCACCGAAGCCCAGTGCGCAAGCCAGAGCGGTAATGGCGAAACGCGATGCGATGCTTTTCATGGTGCTCTCCTGTTCATTGTTTTTTGTGCGCCGCAAGGCGCGGCTGGAAGACGATTTCGAGTCTCAGCGCATCGCCCTACCCTGTCCAACTAGAAAAACCGGAGGCGCATGATCGGAAATCGTTATGGGATGAAAAGGGGCGTTTTCGCGCCAAATGCACCAGCAGCGGGCAGCCGTTTCCGGGCCCGCAGACCAGCGAATGGAAGTTAATCAGGCGCTTTGCTGTTCCGGCGCTGGTGCGACCCGTGCCATGCAGGCCTCGCCCATTTCCTCGGCGTAGACGTCCAGCGCTTCGCAGGCCAGGGCGATGATGTCCTCGCTGAGCTCGAGACCCACGCCCGTGCGCCAGGTGGCAACCACCGGCAAGGGCGGTGGCTCGGGCACTTCGTCGAGAATGCTCAGCAGGCCTTGCTTGAGCTCGTCATGTACCAGCGCTGGCGGCAGCGCGCCGATACCGAAACCGTCGCGCACCAGGCGCGTCATCGCGGCGATGGAATTGACGCAGTTGATACGTGGCGCGCTGACGCTGCCGGCATGCAGCAAGTTGAGAATGTCCTGATGCGGTCGCGAATTCTTCGAGAAGGTGATGATGCGCTCGCGTGCAAGCTCCTCCATCGAGGCATAGCTGCGGTGGTACAGCGAACCGGTCGGAACGATCCAACGCACCGGAAAGGCAGCCAGTTCCAGGTTGCGCACACTGTCGCCGTTGACCATGTCGGTCTGGAACACGATATCCAGATAGCCCTTGAGCAATTGCTCGTTGAGGTTGCGCGCGGTGTCAGCGGTCAGTTCGATCTCTACTGCAGGGTAGCGCTCCATCACCCGTGTTACGAACGGACTCAACCAGGTGTGAATGACGGTATCCATCGCCCCGACGCGAATACGCCCCTGTATGTTGCCGGTGTCGCTGATCGACTGCTTCAAGGCCTGCATGGTGTCGATCATGCGCTCGGCATATTCGAGCACCTTCTGCCCTTCCGGGGTCAGCGATACGCCCTTGGAATCACGCAGAAAAAGACGGGTACCGAGTTCATCTTCGAGCGCGGCAATGCGGCTGGAAATGGACGCCTGGGTGCTGAACAGCTTCTCGGCTGTCAGGCGGAAGCTCTTGAGCCGTGCCACCCAGACGAAGGTCTCGAGAAATCTCAGATTCATGCCGTACCGCCTCTTCGCAATGTTCTTCTCAGGGGCTGATTTGCAGCGCCCACGCAGCCTCAGGCGTAGCAGGTTGTATGCCAGAGGTTTTTCCCGCAACCGATGAATTTTCCTATCGCTGGCCCCTGTTTTTTCTCGTTGGACGCAGCCGAACAACGCTTTGAAGAATGGCGCCGCGCTCCGCGCAGACCACAACAACATCATTCAAAACGCGCTCTGCGAAGCAGCCGCTCTCGTCGGCTGCGCGCTCCCAACAGGAGACACTGCACCATGAAACCCCATTACTCATTGGCATCCGCGCTGTTGCTCAGCGGCGGCCTGCCAACCCTCGCGCATGCCGATTTCATCGCTGACAGCAAGGCCAGCGTCGAGATGCGCAACTTCTACTTCAACCGTGATTTCCGTCAAAGCGGCGCCCGTGACAAGGCCGAGGAATGGGCGCAAGGCTTTCTGCTGCGCATGGAGTCCGGCTACACCGAGGGCACCGTCGGCTTTGGTATCGATGCATTGGGGATGCTCGGTGTGAAGCTCGACTCCGGTGACGGCACCGCTGGCAGCGGCCTGCTCCCTGCCGATGGCTCCGGCGGCTCGCAGGACGAGTACTCCAAGCTCGCCCTGACCGGCAAGGTGAAGCTCTCCAACAGCACGCTGAAAGTCGGCGCCCTGCACTTTCGCAGCCCGATCGTCTCGGCCAACGACTCACGCCTGCTGCCGCAGACGTTCCAGGGCGCGCTGCTCAACGTACAGGAAGTCGACAACCTGACCTTGCAGGGCGGCAAGATCAACCGCATCAAGGCCAACAGCTCCACCGACTACACCGAGATGACCGGCAACCGCATCGGCGGCAGCAGTGATTCCTTCGTGTTCGGCGGCGGCGAGTACAAGATCACCCCGCAACTGACCACCGGCCTGCACTACGGCACCCTCGAGGATATCTACCAGCAGTACTACGGCACCCTGGTGCATGTGCTGCCGCTGGGCGATGGCCAGTCGTTCAAAACCGACCTGCGCTACTCGCAAAGCCGCGAGGACGGCAACTTCCGCGACCTCGACAACAAGGCCTTCGGCGCCATGTTCACCTACAGCCTGGGCGGTCATGCCTTCGGTGCCGGCTACCAGCGCATGAGCGGTGACGACCCGTTCCCGTACATCGCCAGCAGCGACCCCTTCCTGGTCAACTTCGTGCAGATCAACGACTTCGCCAACGCCGAGGAGCGCTCCTGGCAGGTTCGTTACGACTACAACTTCGCCAGCATCGGCATCCCCGGTCTGACCTTCATGACCCGCTATATCTCCGGCGACAACGTCGAAGTGGCGGGGCGCAGCAGCGAAGGCAAGGAATGGGAACGCAATACCGATATCGCCTACGTGGTACAGAACGGTCCGCTGAAGAACCTGGGGCTGAAGTGGCGTAACGCCACCGTTCGCTCCAATTTCGGCAACGATCTCAACGAGAACCGCCTGATTCTCAGCTACACCCTGGCGCTTTGGTAAGCACTCAACTCATCACGGGGCCCTTGCGGCCCCGTTCGCATTTCTCGGGAAACAAGACGGCCATAGACTTTTAATCAAGTTGTATGACAACTTGCCGATTCCTGAGCATCATCCCGAAGAAGATGGCGAGGCGTTAACGTGAGCTTTTTACTGTCCTGGCAACAAAAATTCCGCGCCCTTGTCGCGCTCACCCTGATCAGCCTGATCCTCATGGCCGCCGCCTCGTTATGGGCCAGCCACAGTGTCAGCAGTGCATTGCAGGCGAGGGAACAGGCGGCAGCCTATGCCAGCGCCAGTACCCAGTTGATGAACCGCTGGTGGCAACAGAACGCACTGCGCCAACAGATCACCCCAGACCTGTTGGCAGAGTTCGACAGCGGTCTCGATGAGCTGCAAGAACTCATCGGACAACTGTTGACGCAAGCCCAAGCGCTGGAAGACGGCGAGACCTTGCAACACGCCCAGCAGATCCAGGCCGTGCTGCTCGAGGAACTGGCCCAGCAGCGCCAGTGGCTGAGCTTCAATCAGGCCCTGGGCCTGACCCCCTTTGAAGGCCAGCGCAAGACGTTGACGGAAAAAGGCAAGGCTCTGGAGGCGATCAGTTTCGACCTGATCAAACCCTTCATTAGCAGTGCCCTGAGCAGCCAGCGTGACTACCTGTCGACCTTCGACCCGGCGTTCGCCCAGATTGCCCTGACGGCCATCGGCAAATTGCAGGAACAGATCGCAGACCTTGAATGGCAGGACACGCCGATTGGCAAGAACGTGCAGGGCTATGCCCAGGCGTTCACGGATATCCATGGCAACATCGAGCGCATCAACGCGACCAATCAGCGCCTGCGCCAGTTGGGCGAGCAGTTGCAGACGCGTATCGAAGAGCAGGCACAAGCGCTGCAGAGCGGCCTGTTGCTGCGCCGCACCCAGGAAGCCGAGCAGGCCCGCCTGTCCGCACTGTGGATGATGGGGCTGAGCTTCCTCGCCGTTGCCGCCCTGCTCTGCTTCACCTTGCTGCAGGCGTCACGCACCTTGGTCAGCCGCCTGCGCAACGTCATTCAGTTGCTCACTCAGGTCGCCTCCGGCGATCTCACCGGCAAACTGCCGGTGGGCAGCAACCCGCATGACGAATTCAATCAACTGGCCGACGCCGCCAACCGCATGATCCAGGGCATCGGCGGTATCGTTGCCGAAGTGGTGCGCGCCAACGGCGAGCTGAGCCGCCTGCACCATCACCTGGGCGATGCCATGCGTCAGCTGGGTGATAACAGCACCCAGGTGGAAATGCAGACCGAGCAGGCCGCCTCGGCCTCGCATCAGATCAGCGCCACCCTCAACGACATGGCGCAGCGCACGGCGCAAGTCGGCACCGCCACCACCAGCGCCTACGATGCCGCACGTAACGGCGGCGAAGTGATCGCCGCCAGCGTCGACAGCATGAGTCGTCTGGCGCAGCTGATTCAGGACACACACAGCCAGGTCGATGCCCTCGGCCACAGCAGCGCGCGGGTCAACGGCATCGTCGATGTGATCAACAGCCTTGCCGACCAGACCAACCTGCTCGCCCTCAACGCGGCAATCGAGGCGGCCCGGGCAGGCGATGCCGGGCGCGGCTTCTCGGTGGTGGCCGATGAGGTGCGCTCGCTGGCGCAGAAAACGGTCTCGGCAACCACCGACATCAGCGCCATCGTCGGCGAGTTCCAGCAACAGACCCGACACATGCACCAGTTGATGAGCAACGGCCTGAACCTGGCTGCCGACAGCGAGCGACATGCCGCTCAGGTGGCCGACGCCATCAGCGCCATCACCTCGGCGATGGAGCGCCTGACCGGCGAAATGAACCAGGTCGTGGTGGCCATCGAGGAAGTCTCCACCACCACCGAGGACATCGCCGACAAGATGGAAACCATCCACGTGCATACCGGGCAAAGCAAGGACCTGCGCCATACCCTGGGCGGCCATACCGAGGGCTTGTCATCCCAGGTCGATGCACTGGGACGCAGCGCCAGGCAGTTCCGCCTGGCCTGAGCCTCATCGACTTTTCCTATATCGGGCGCACGCTTTAATTAGTTGGACGCCTCCGGCAGGCCGTTGAAAAATGACAGCCATGGATGACGGCTACAGCCGTCGCAAGCCGCGCCAGCACCGGCTTACCGGCTGCCTGCCTGAGGAGCTCCCGCGTGAACGATCTGCTTCTGAACTGTGACATCGGCGAAAGCTTCGGCGCCTGGACCATGGGCCTGGACGCCGAGGTAATGCCCTACATCGACTGCGCCAACATCGCCTGCGGTTTCCACGCCTCGGACCCCAGCGTGATGCGCAAGACCGTGGCCCTGGCCGTGGCCCATGACGTACGCATCGGCGCGCACACCGCCTATCAGGACCTGGTCGGCTTCGGCCGTCGCTCGATGGACTGCACGCCGCAGGAAGTCGAAGACCTGATGCTCTACCAGATCGGTGCGCTGGAAGGCATCTGCCGCAGCCAGGGCACGCGTGTCAGCTACGTCAAACCGCACGGCGCGCTGTATCAGGACATGATGCGCAAACCCGCCACCCTGCGCGCGGTGATGAGCGCCGTGGCCAGGTACGACCGCCAACTGCCGCTGATGCTGATGTGCACCCGCGACAACAGTGCCGCCCAGGCGCTGGGCGAGGAATTCGGCCTGACCCTGTGGTTCGAGGCTTTCGCCGACCGCGCCTACGATGCCGCCGGTTTCCTGGTCAGCCGCAGCCTGCCGGGTGCCGTGCATCACGACAGCGAGGTGATCGTCAGCCAGGCGCTGACCCTGGCGCGTGGCGAGGCACTGCAGGCCAGCGACGGCAGCGCATTGCACCTGGCCGCGCAGACGCTGTGCGTGCATGGCGACAACGCCAGCTCGGTCGCCGCCGTCAGGCGCATCCGCCAGGCCTTCGACAGCCTGGTTCAGGCATGAAGGCGCCCAACGCCAGGCTGGAAGTCGCCGGCATCGACAGCCTGATCCTGCGCCTGTTCGACGTTATCGATGAAGCCAACATGCCGTGGATGCTGGCCGCACGCACGCGCCTGCACGACGCATTCGGCGACGCGCTGATCGACCTGGTGCCCTCCTATACCACGCTGCTGCTGCACTACGACCTGTGCCAGCTCGACAGCGAGCAGGCGCGCGCGAAGGTCACCGAAGCACTCGATGGCTTGCAGCCTGCCGATCTGCAAGGCGGCCGCGAGCATCAGTTGCCCACCTGGTACGACCGCAGCGTCGGCCCTGAGCTGCAACTGCTGGCTCGGCGCAGCGGGCTCAGTGAGGCCGAGGTGATCGCCCGGCACAGCGGTCATGCCTATCAGGTATTCGCCCTGGGTTTCGCGCCCGGCTTCGCCTTCATGGGCCTGGTCGAGGAAATCCTCGCCGCGCCGCGCCTGAGCACGCCGCGCAAGCGCATCGCCGCCGGCAGCGTCGGCATCGCCGAACGGCAGACGGCCGCCTACCCGGTGGTTTCGCCCGGTGGCTGGAACCTGATCGGGCGCACGCCGAGTCGCCTGTTCGGCAGCGACATCGAAGGCTACAGCCTGCTGCAACCCGGTGACCGAGTGCGTTTCGTACCCATCGAGCGCGCCGAATTCATCCGCCTGGGCGGCGACGACAGTCCGCTGGAGACCGGTCAATGAGTGCTATCGATGGCGGCCTGCGCGTATTGCGCAGCAGCCCTTTCATTCAACTGCAGGATGGTGGCCGTTTCGGCGTGCGCCACCTCGGCGTGACCCAGTGCGGAGCCCTGGACTGGATCGCCCATCGCTGGGCCAACTGGCTGCTGGGCAACCCGCTGACTGCCGCTGTGGTGGAGATCACCCTGGGCAATGCCGATTTCGAATGCAGCCGCGACGCCACCCTGGCAGTGACCGGTGCCGACCTCGGTGCGCGGCTGGACGACCAGCCGCTGGCGTCCTGGCGCAGCTTCGAAGTGCGCAAGGGCCAGCGCCTGAGTTTCGCTCAGCCGCGCCAGGGCGCGCGCGCCTATCTGGCTGCGCCAGGTGGATTTGAGGCGCCGCTGGTGCTGGGCAGCTGCGCCAGCATGTTGCGCGAAGGCCTTGGTGGCCTGCAGGGCGATGGCCGCGCCATCGCTGTCGGCGACTCGCTGGCCTGGCCCGGCAGCGCCAGCGCAACGCGACAGATGCCCACCGAGTTCATCCCCGAGTACCGGGATGCGCCACGTCTGCAGTTGGTGTTGGGTGCACAGATCGGCGACTTCCGCGGCCAGAGTCTGTTCGATGCCTTCAACAGCCAATGGCTGATCGACCAGCGCGCCGACCGCATGGGCATTCGTCTCAACGGCCCGCAGCTGCAATGCCAGCGTGGCTCGATGATCTCCGAAGGTATCCCGTTGGGCGCCGTGCAGGTGCCGCCGGATGGCCAACCGATCATCCTGCTCAACGACCGCCAGACCATCGGCGGCTACCCGCGCCTCGGCGCCCTGACGCCACAGGCCGTGGCTCGGCTGGCACAATGCCTGCCGGGGCAGACCGTACAGTTTGCGCCCACCACGCAGGACAGCGCTCTGCTCGCCCAGCGCCGGCTCCTGGCGCAGTGGCAATAGCGTCGCCCCCGGCTATATGACCCGCCCTCGCCAAGGGCGGGCATTTCAGCGTTGGCGACGCCCCTCGCATTTCTGTTGCCAGACTGTTCATGACCCGCGCCGCAGATAGCGGCTGAAGCCGCAAATGCATTAAAGTCGGCGGTCTGCACGCGCGGCCGTGAAAAGCCCCGCCCATCCGCCAGAAGAGCCCGACGATGGAACACCGTGAAGCGCTGCTCGCGTTACGCCAATTTCTCTCCACTCAGATTCTCGGCCAGGAAAGGCTCATCGAGCGTTTGCTGATCGCGCTGCTCGCCGACGGCCATTTGCTGGTCGAGGGCGCCCCCGGCCTGGCCAAGACCAAGGCGATCAAGGAGCTGGCCGAGGGTATCGAGGGCGAGTTCCATCGCATCCAGTTCACCCCCGACCTGTTGCCGGCGGACATCACCGGCACCGAAATCTATCGCCCGGAAACCGGCAGCTTCGTATTCCAGCAGGGGCCGATCTTTCACAACCTGGTGCTGGCCGACGAGATCAACCGCGCCCCGGCCAAGGTGCAATCGGCGCTGCTCGAAGCCATGGCCGAGCGCCAGGTCTCGGTAGGCCGCAGCACCTACGACCTGTCGCCGCTGTTTCTGGTCATGGCCACGCAGAACCCCATCGAACAGGAAGGCACCTACCCGCTGCCGGAAGCGCAGCTCGACCGCTTTCTGATGCACGTGAAGATCGGTTTTCCCGATGCGGCGGTGGAGCGCAAGATTCTTGCCCAGGCCCGTGGCGATGCGCTCAACGGTGAGGCCAAGCCCGAGCACCGGGTCAGCCAGCAGGCTGTGTTCGCCGCGCGCAAGGAAATCCTCGGCCTGTACATGGCCGATGCCGTGGAGGAATACCTGGTGCAACTGGTCATGGCCAGCCGCACGCCGGCCAAGTTCGATGCCGAGCTGGCCGACTGGATCGCCTATGGCGCCAGCCCGCGCGGCTCCATCGCCCTCGACCGCTGCGCACGCGCCCACGCCTGGCTGGCCGGACGCGACTTCGTCAGCCCCGAGGATATCCAGGCGGTGCTGTTCGACGTGCTGCGCCATCGCATCATCCTGTCCTTCGAGGCCGAGGCCTCGGGCGTCGATCAGGACCGCGTGATCCAGCGCATCCTCGACGTGGTGGCGGTGGCTTGATGCAGCTGCGCCCCATGCGCCTGTCCCACGTAGCCCGGATGCAATCCGGGGCTGATCACGCTGCCTCCCCGGATTGCATCCGGGCTACGGGCTGAAGCCCATGCAAACCCCGGCCAGCCAACCCGGCATCCATATCGCCCTCGGCGAGCTGATCGACATGCGCCACAAGGTGCATGAGGTGCCGCTGTTCTCGACACCTGCCCGGCGCAGCCCGTTGATCGGCCTGCACCACTCCAAGCTGCGCGGTCGCGGCGTGGACTTCGACCAGGTGCGCGTTTATCAACCGGGCGACGACGTGCGCACCATCGACTGGCGCGTCACTGCACGCACCCAGGAGCCGCACACCAAGCTGTTCCATGAAGAGCGCGAACGCCCCATCTTCATCATCACCGAGCAGAGCCAGCGCCTGTTCTTCGGCTCCGGCCAGTGCTTCAAGTCAGTGCTGGCCGCACGCGCCGCAGCGCTGATCGGCTGGGCCGCGCTGGGCCATAACGACCGCATCGGCGGCCTGGTGTTCGCCGATAACGACCATCACGAAGTCAAACCAAGGCGCAGCAAGCAGAGTCTGCTGCAACTGCTCAACCTGCTGGCCCGCGCCAACCAGGCGCTCGGCCCGGAGAGCCAGGCCAACACCGGCCGCGACAACTTCGGCCTGGCCCTGCGTCGCGCTCGCGAAGTCCTGCGCCCGGGCAGCCTGGTGATCGTGCTGTGCGATGAGCGCGCCCTCAGCGATAACGCCGAGCAGCAGTTGACGCTGCTCGCGCGCCATACCGATCTGTTGCTGCTGCCGCTGTCCGATCCGCTCGATCACGCCCTGCCGGCCGCAGGCCTGCTGCGCTTTACCCAGAACGGCGCACAGCTGGAGCTCGACAGCCATAATGCTGACCTGCGCCAGGCCTATCGTGCCCAGGCCCAGGCCCGCGAGGCGCGCTGGCAACGTCTGGCGCAAAAGCTCGGCGTGCCGCTGCTGCCGCTGAGCACACAGTTCGAACTGGTCGAGCAATTGCAGGAACAGCTCAGCACCCTGCATTCGAGAAAGTCGCTATGAACCCCATCGACCAGTTGCAGCCGCTGATCGATCCGCCCGCCGTACTCTGGTGGCCGCCGGCTCCGGGCTGGTGGTTGCTGGCCGTGCTGCTGCCACTGCTCGGCTGGGGACTGTGGCGTTTGCTGCGCAACTGGCGCCGACGCGCACCCAAGGTGGCTACGCAGCAGCCACTCGACCCGCTGCGCCAGGCGGCGCTCGATGAACTGTCGCGCTTGAGCAAACCTTATGACGGCGCCCCGGCCGGCCCCTGGCTGCAGCAGCTCAACGCCCTGCTCAAGCGCCTGTGCCGCGAACGCTATCCCGAGAGCGCCAGCCACACCCTGAGCAGCCGCGCCTGGCTGGCGTTTCTCGATAACCGCTGCCCGGCGGCGGGCCTGACCCGCTGGATGATCCTGGTCGATGGCGGCTACAGGCCACAGTGCACCCTGAGCGACAAAGCCATTGTGGAGCTCGATCAGGCCATCGCCATCTGGATTCGCAAGCATGTTTGAGTTCGCCTGGCCCTGGGTCTTTCTGCTCGCGCCGCTGCCCTGGCTGCTGCGCCTGCTGCTGCCGCCAGCCGACAGTGGCGACGCAGCGCTGCGCGTCGGCTTTCTCGACGAGCTGCAGGCCCTGAGCGGGCGCCGCGCCCGCGCCGCTCTGCCCAGCTGGCGTCAGCAAGCACCACTGGTGCTGCTCTGGTGCCTGCTGCTGTGCGCCGCTGCACGGCCGCAGTGGGTCGGCGACCCCCTGCCACTGCCCGCCAGCGGCCGCGACCTGCTGCTGGCGGTGGATGTCTCCGGCTCCATGGATTACGCCGACATGCAGTGGGACGACGAGCCAATCAGCCGCCTGGAACTGGTCAAACGCCTGCTCGGCGATTTTATCGAAGGCCGCCGTGGCGATCGGGTCGGCCTGATCCTGTTCGGCAGCCAGGCCTATCTGCAGGCACCGCTGACCTTCGACCGCCATACGGTACGCACCTGGCTGGACGAAGCCATGATCGGCATCGCCGGCAAGAACACCGCCATCGGCGATGCCATCGGCCTGGCAGTGAAACGCCTGCGCCAGCGCCCGGCGCAAAGCCGCGTGCTGGTGCTGATCACCGACGGCGCCAATAACGGTGGCGAGATCGATCCGATGGTGGCCGCGCAACTGGCCGCCGATGAAGGCGTGCGCATTTATGCCATCGGCATCGGCGCCGATCCGCAGCAAAGCGGTGCCTTCGGCAGCTTCGGCTTCAGCGCCCTGGATCTGGACGAAACCAGCCTGCGCGCGATCACTGACGTCACGGGTGGGGAGTATTTCCGCGCGCGCGATCAGGCCGAGCTGCAGCAGATCGAACTGACCCTCGACCGCCTCGAACCGGTCGCCCAGCAACCGACCCTAGCCCGTCCGGCCCTGGCGCTCTATGCCTGGCCGCTGGCGCTGGCGCTACTGGGCTCGCTGTTACTGGTCGGCCAGATGCTGTGGCCCGACCTGCTGCAGCGGCTGCGGAGGCGTGCATGAGCCTGCTCTGGCCTGAGTGGCTGCGCCCACTGTGGCTGCTGGCCGTGCCGTTGCTGGCCTGGTTGCTCTGGCGCCTGTGGCATCGCGAGCGTCAGAGCGGACGCTGGCAACTGCTGTTGCCGGCGGCGTTCCATCAGGTGCTGCTCAAGGGGGGCAGTGGCCGCTCCAGCAAGCTACCCTGGCTGGCGCTCGGCCTGGCCTGGCTGCTGGCCATACTGGCGCTGCTCGGGCCCAGCTGGCAGCGCGTCGAGCAGAGCAACCAGAAACCTGCCGACCCACTGTTGATATTGCTCGAACTGACGCCGCAGATGCTCGCCACCGACGGCCGCCCCAATCGACTGGAGCAGGCCCGGCGCAAAGTGTTCGACCTGCTCGAAGCGCGTCGCGATACGCAGACGGCGATCATCGTCTACGCCGGCAGCGCGCACAGCCTGGTGCCACTGTCCGATGACCTGGCCACCAGCCGTAACCTGCTGGAGGCACTGAAACCCTCACTGATGCCGGAGCCGGGGCGGCGCGCCGATCTGGCTGTGGCCCGCGCACTGCAACTGCTCGACCAGGCGCAACTGGGCCAGGGTCGCCTGTTGCTGATCACCAGCGCCCTCGACGAAGCGGAACGCAGCGGCATCCAGCAAGCACTGCAAAAGCGCTCGGTACCGCTGCTGATTCTCGGCGTGGGCAGCCGCGAAGGCGCGCCGGTGGTGCAGGAAGACGGCAGCTTCCTCAAGGATTCGCGCGGCGCCATCCTGATTCCGCGCCTCGATGCGCGCGGCCTGCGGGAAACCGCTGAAGCCCATGGCGGCCGCTATGCGCCGAGCCGCCTGGACGACGATGACCTGCGCCGCCTGGGCCTGCTCGACGGCCCGCAGGCCATGCGCGCAGCGGGTGAGCCGACACAGCTCGACAGTCATGTCGACCAGGGCTACTGGTTCCTGCTGCCGCTGCTGTTGCTCGCCGCCTGCGCTGGTCGTCGCGGCTGGCTGTTCTGCCTGCCACTGCTGCTGATGCTGCCGCCACAGAGCAGCCATGCCTTCGAATTCGACGACCTCTGGCTGCGCCCTGATCAGCAGGGCCAGCGCCTGCTGCAGACGCAACGTCCGGCCGAGGCCGCGCAACGCTTCGTCGATCCGCAGTGGCAAGGCAAGGCGCTTTACGAGGCCGAGGATTATGCCGCCGCCGCAGAGCGTTTCGCCAAGGGCGACAGCGCAGCCGATCATTACAATCGTGGCAATGCCCTGGCCAAGGCCGGCGAACTGGAGGCCGCGCTGGATGCCTATGAGCAGGCCCTGGAGCGCCAGCCGGAGCTGGCCGCGGCACAGCAAAACAAGGCGTTGGTGGAGCAAGCGCTGCGTCAGCGCGAAAATCAGCAGCAATCCGGCGAGGATGATTCGGCCGAGCAGCCGGAACAAGCCAACGAGCAATCGCAGCCGAATGAATCGTCGGCCGGCCAGCCCGCCGAGAGTACTGCCACGCAGCCCAGCCAACCAGGCAGTGTTGGCGAGAACAGTGAAAACAGCGAAGTACAGGGCAGCGCCAATGGCTCCGGGGAAGACACCCAACCCAGCACCAGCAGTGAACCCCCAGGCGACGCCGAGCCCGTTGAGCAACCCCTAACGGAAGCCGATCTGGGCACGGCGGCCGAACGCCGACAAGCGCTGGAACAATGGCTGCGGCAGATCCCGGATGACCCGGCCGAACTGCTGCGGCGCAAATTCTGGTATGAACAGCAACAGCGTCAGGACTCGAATCGATGAAGCGTCTGGTCTTCCTGCTTCTTCTAGTGCTCGCGGGGCAGGCCCATGCCGAAGCCTTTTTCGCCAGCGTCGACCGCACACGCCTGAGTGAAGGCGAAACCGTGGTGCTGACGCTGGAATCGACCGACCCGACCCGCTTCGGCCGCCCCGACCTGAAGCCGCTGGAGGAAGACTTCGAGGTGCTTGGCAGCCGCCAGGTCAATCGCCTGAGCAGCATCGGCGATACGCCGCGCGCCAGCACTCGCTGGATCCTGACCCTGCAGCCACGGCGCAACGGCGAAGTGACGATCCCTGCGATCCGCCTGGAAGACGCCGAAACCCTGCCGATCACGCTGACCGTCGAGGCAGCCGTCAGTGCCGGCAATGGCGAACAGCTGGCACCGGTATTCATCGATGCCAGCCTCGATCAGGAGGATGTCTACGTTCAGGCCCAGGCCGTGCTGACCCTGCGCATTTACCACTCGGTGTCCATGTACGACGACAGCAGCCTGACGCCCCTGCGCATAGCGGATGCGCGTGTCGAACAACTGGGCGAACCCCGCACCTACGAGAAGAGCATCGGCGGCGTGCTGCACGGCGTGATCGAATTGCAGTACGCCATCTATCCGCAGCGCAGCGGCCAACTGCTGATCCCGGGCCAGACCTTCAGCGCGACCCTGGTCGACCGCTCGCGCAACAACGACTTTCTGCCTTTCGGACCGCGCGCGGGCAAGGTCTCGCGAGTCAAATCACCGGACATTCCTCTACAGGTCAAACCCAAGCCGGCGGACTACCCGGCTGACGTGCCCTGGCTACCGGCGCGCGCCCTGGGCCTGGCGGAAACCTGGAACCCGCAACCCGAACAGAGCCAGGTCGGCGATTCCCTGACCCGTCGCCTGATTCTCAAGGTCGATGGCCTCTCCAGCGCTCAACTGCCGCCATTACCGGCGACCCAGGTCGACGGCCTGCGGCGCTACCCGGATCAGCCGCAGATGAGCGACCAGAAGAGTGAGAACGGCATCATCGGCACCCGCGAAGAACGCGAGGCGCTGGTGCCCAATCGCAGCGGCAGTTTCGATCTGCCGCCGCTGGAAGTGATGTGGTGGAACACCCAGACCGACACGCTGGAGCGCACCACCCTCTCCGCCCGTACGCTGCAGGTCGCGGAGAACCCGCAACTGCAGAACGACGAGCAACCCAATACGCCGATGGTAACGACCCAGGTCATCGAGGGGCCGCAACTGTGGCCATGGCAGCTGGCCTGCGCTGTGCTGAGCCTGACCACGCTGCTCGGCTTCGGCTTGTGGTGGCATGCCCGCAGGCAACCGGCGATCCAGCGCGCGGCGCAGAACGGCCCCAGCCCACGCACGCTGCTCGACGACATCAAGCGCGCCTGCCAGGCCGGCGATGCCCAGGCCACTCGTCATGCACTCGACGCCTGGGCTCGCCAACAACCGGAAACCCTCGCCGATATGGCCGCGCGCTACGTACCGCTGTCGGACGCGCTGGACGGTCTCAACGGCGCGCTGTACAGCGAAGTTGGCCAGCAATGGCAAGGCGAGGAGCTGTGGAAGGCGATTCGCAACCTGCCTGCCGCACAGGAGCCAAGCGCAGCGCCGCAGGAAAGCAGCGCGCTGCCGCCGCTGTACCCGCGCTAGCGCTGCTACGGTCAAACGATCGCGGGCGTCGAAGCGAACCCCAAACCAGCACTTTCGGATCACGGCGAAAACGCCAACGTGCCAGATGCCTACGGATTGCAGCCGATGCACAGAACTGTAGGAGCCGGCTTGCCGGCGATACACCCCATGCGCAGCAATGACCGGATCGCCAGCAAGCTGGCTCCTACAAAGTGCACATCGGAAATATTCCGATAGCCCATAAAAAACCGCGGCCCGAGGGCCGCGGTTTTCGTTCTACGCGACAGGCATCAAGCCTTGGTGCGCATTTTCTCGGTGTTGATCAGGAAGCGAGCCAGGGCCGGCAGCAACCAGATCGCACCAATCATGTTCCAGAGGAACATGAAGGTCAGCATCAGGCCCATATCGGCCTGGAACTTGATCGCCGAGAAGATCCAGGTCGCCACGCCGATCGCCAGGCAGACGCCGGTGAACAGCACCGCCTTACCGGTAGACTTAAGCGTCTCGTAGTAGGCTTCCTGCAGCGACATGCCCTGGCGCAGATAGGTCTCCAGGCGGCTGTAGATGTAGATGCCGTAGTCGACACCGATACCCACCCCCAGCGCGATCACTGGCAGGGTAGCGACCTTGACGCCGATGCCCATGAACGCCATCAGCGCATTACCCAGCACCGACGTCAGCACCAGCGGCAGGATCACGCACAGGGTCGCAGCCAGCGAACGGAAGGTCAGCAGGCACATGATGCTCACTGCCGCGTACACCGCGATCAGCATGGTGGTCTCGGACGCCGCGATCACTTCGTTGGTAGCCGCCTCGATACCGGCATTACCGGCAGCCAGCACGACCTGCAGCTCGTCAGTGGTGTGCTGCGCGGCGAACGCTTCGGCAGCAGCCACGGCGCGCGACAGTGTCTCGGCCTTGTGGTCCTCGAGGAACACCAGCACCGGTGCCACCGAGCAGTCGGCGTTGTACAGGCCGTCGGCGCGGGCGATCGAGTTGTTCAGTACGTCCTGGTTGCGCGACAGGGTTTCCCATTTCAGGTTGCCCTCGTTCATGCCCTTGATCACCTGCTTGGACACGGTGACCATGGAAATCGCCGACTGCACACCCTCGGTGTTCTCCATCTTCCACATCAGCTCGTCCATGGCGGCCAGGCTGTCATAGGTAGAGCAGCCTTCAGGGCCGGTCTTGATCATGACTACCAGTACGTCGGAACTGGTCGAGTAGTTACGGATGACGAAGTCGTTGTCCAGGTTGTAGCGCGAATCCGGGTGCAACTCCGGTGCGCCCTGGTCGAGGTCGCCAATCTTCAGGTTCTGGCCGTACCAGACACCACCGGCCAACGCCACCACGGCAACGACAACGGAGATCGGTGCCACCATCGGATGAGCGAAGTTGGAAATGGCGCGCCAGAATGGATGATCCTTGGCAGCCTCCTCGCGACTCTTCTTCACCGCACGATTGCCGATACCGATATAGGAAATCACCACCGGCAGCAGAATCAGGTTGGTGAGGATGATCACCGCCACGCCCATCGATGCGCCGATGGCCAACTCGCGGATCACGCCGATGTCGATCAGCAACAAGGTCACGAAGCCAACCGCGTCGGACAGCAACGCCACCAGACCCGGGATGAACAGCTGACGGAAGGCCATACGTGCAGCGGAGAGCGCGTCGGTCGCCTCACCCGATGCCATGGCGATCCCGTTGATCTTCTGCACGCCGTGAGAGATACCGATGGCAAACACCAGGAAAGGCACCAGCATCGAGTAGGGGTCGAGACCAAAGCCCAGTGTATGCAGCAGACCAAGCTGCCAGATCACCGCGATCAGCGTGGTGATCACAACCGCCATGGTGCTCTTGAAGCAGTGGGTGAACCACAGCAGCAGCACGAAGGTAATGCCAATGGCCACGGCGAAGAACAGTGCCACACCGATCAGACCATCGATGAGATCACCGACCTTCTTGGCGAAGCCGATGATGTGCACCTTGACCTTGGGATTCTGCGCTTCGTATTTCTCGCGAATCTTCTCTTCCAGCTCGTGAGAGAACTGCTGGTAGTCCAGCTTGATCAGCTTGCTCTGATCATTCGGGTCCGGGTAGGACTCGAGCAGCGGAATATCGACGATGCTGGACTTGAAGTTGTTCGCCACCAGGCGCCCGATCTGACCCGACTTGAGGATGTTGCTGCGCAGATCCTCGAGACTGTCGGTGGAACCGTCGTAGGTCTGCGGGATCACTTCACCACCGGCGAAACCTTCTTCGGTCACTTCAGTCCAGCGCACGCTCGGACTCCACAGCGACTTCAGACCGGAACGGTCGACGCCTGGAATGTAGAACGCCTCGTCATGGATCTGCCGCAGCGTTTCCATGTATTCCTTGCTGAAGATGTCACCGTCGGTGGCTTCCACCGAGATGCGCACCGTATTGCCCAGGTTGGCCAGGTCGTTACGGTGTTCGAGCATCTTCTGGATATAGGGGTGCCCCAGCGGAATCATCTTCTCGAAGCTGGTCTGCGGGCGTACCTGAGCAGCCTGATAGAACAGGAAGATGCTGATCAGCAGGCAGATCAGGATAACCGCCGGGCGATTGTTGAAAATCAGCCGCTCGAGGAAGGAAGCAGGCTGTTGTTGATGCTTGGTCATGCAAAGGCTCCCGGCTTGTTATTGTTGGCCCAGATCGGCGCCAGTCGAGGCGGCGAGGTGAACGCCGCCCTGCCCCACCAGGATCAGGTTGCCGTTATCCAGTGCAGCTACCCCGGCCAGAGAGAGGCGGTCGGGACGGTTGATCAGGCTGAAGGTCTGGCCGTGATCCTTGCTGCGCAGCACAGTGCCACCGTGCCCGACGACCGCGACGCTGCCATCGTTGAGCAGCGCGCCATCGGCCAGACCGAACTCCAGCGGGCCATTGTTCGGGGTATTGAGCGTGATCTGCTGCCAACTGTCACCGAAATCGGTAGAGCGGAACAGGTGGCCGCGCAGACCGTAGGCCAGCAGTGTGGCTGGCTGATCGGTACCGATCACGCCGAACAGCGAACCCTCGTAGGGCAGATCCTCGATACGCTCCCAGGTCTGCCCCCAGTCTGCGGAGCGGAACATCAGACCCAGCTCACCGACGACGAACAGACCGGAGTCCTTCACGGCGGCAATGGCGTTGAGGTGATAGGCGTCTTCGTTGTCGAGACGGTCGCTGACGTCTTCCCAGTTCTGGCCACCATCGGTGGTCTCCAGAAGCGCGCCATAAGCGCCCACGGCGTAACCGGTCTGAAGATCCTTGAACCAGATATCCAGCAGCGGCGCTTCGAGTTCGAGGTCCTCGTACTGCTTGGTCCAGGTCAGGCCGCCATCGGTGGTCGCGAGAATCTGCGCATCGTGACCGACCACCCAGCCATGCTGGGCATCGACGAAGAACAGCGACGTCATCATCTGGCGGGTCGGCACCTTGGCCTGCTTCCAGCTCTGCCCCTGGTCGTTGGAATAGAGAATGTGGCCACGGTCGCCAACGGCAACCAGGCGCTCACCGGTATTGGCCACATCGAGCAACAGGCTGTGCACGGCCTTGGGAGACTCGATGGCGTAGCCAGCATCAGCCGCAGCCGAGGTCTCGGCCTGCAAGGGTGCGGCAGCGAAAGCCAGAATGGAAAGCACACTGCACAGCGAGAGCGCTTTAGCCAGCGGCGAATGGACACGGAGCGCCGATTTGCGCGCCAGGATGGGCGCCAGACCGGACTGGGTGCGCCGCATGACGGGCTCACTCATATACCTTCCCCCTTTCTTGTTATAGGCGGTACTACTGATCACGCCCATCCTAGCGAGCTTCGGAAAGCCCTGACAATTGGCGCGACGTTATGTTTTGTTAAGGCAAAACCCGCGTGATAGAAGCCTATTCGCCAAGCTGATACGAAAAGGCCGCTACTACTGTAGCGGCCTTCGCATGAGACTACACGACTATTATCGCGTGCCGCGGCGACGCAGTGCGGCCGGTTTGAAATAACCGTCGTCGGGAGTGGCCTGGGTGAAGTCGATGGTGTTGCTCTCTTCGTTGTCCAGGTTCTGCACGTGGTAACGACGCGCCTGCAGGTCATGGAACACATCGAGTGCAGACCAGGTGGTCGGCAGGTCGTAGTAGTTCTTCAGGTAGGCGATGGAAACGCGCCACAGCTCACCACGGCCGTCGTACTGATCCACCACCGCAGCCTGCCAGCTGTCCTCGTCGAGGAACAGGGTACGCTTGGAGTAGATATGGCGGGCGCCGGACTTCAGCGTGCCCTCGACGACCCACACACGGTGCAGCTCGTTACGAGTCAGAGCCGGGTTGAGGTGACCGACCTGCAGCAGATCCTTGTACTTAACGTCAGGGCTGGTGACCTTGTAGTTGTTGTACGGGATGTAGATTTCCTTCTTGCCCACCAGTTTCCAGTCATAGCGATCCGGGGCACCGTTGAACATGTCGGTGTCGTCGGCGGTACGCAGACCGTCAGCCGCGGCGATCGGGGTGTCGTAGGCCAGGTTCGGTGCACGACGCACACGGCGCTGACCAGCGTTGTAGCCCCAGGCCTGACGAGGTTCCTTGACCTGATCCAGAGTCTCGTGAACCAGTACTGCACCACCGGCCAGGCGCGCCGGGCTGGTGGTGAAGGACAGGTAGTAGAACATGATGTTGTTCAGGTCGGCGAAGGAGCCGTTCTGCAGGTAGTACTTGAACAGCGCTTCCTGCTGCGAAGTGACCAGCGAGTAGGCGCCATTGCGCTGTACTGCCACTTCCGAGGCACGACGCACGATGTAGGTACCGCGGTAGCGGGCGATGTGGTTCCACAGCGCCTCGACACCATTTTGCGGAATCGGGAACGGGATACCGCCGTAGGCATCGGAGAAGCCGTTGCCGCCATCGACCAGCTTGGCGCTGGTGGCGTTCTTCACGGTGTTGTCATAGACCCACTGCGGCGCGGAGCCGGAGCGGCGGGTCTGGTACACCGGCATCTGATAGGTTTCCGGGTAAGCCTTGAACATGGCGATCTGACCCGGCGTCAGATTGGCCTCGTACTGGCTCAGGTTGGCTGCGGTGATGGTGAACAGCGGTTTGTCTTCCGGGAACGGATTGACGTGGTGCTGGCCCGAGCGAGTGTAGCCAGCCGGTGCCTGGGTGATGCCACCGGTCCAGGCCGGAATGGTGCCGGCAGCGTTGCCAGCCTTCTCGGCGCCGAAGGGAGTCAGGGTATCGCCGAGCTTGGCGGCTTCCTGCGGGGAAACGGCAGCCAGCGCAGAACCGGCAGAAAACGCCAGCGCAACGGCTACGGCCATCAGCCTGTGCTTGTTCAGCATGGGTAATTCTCCGTGAAGAGTATTGTCGGGCACCCGCGGGCGCCCGGCGTGTTTCTGGTTATAGGTACAGAGGGTGTTTACAAAGCAGCGAGCGAAGGCCAGGCAAGGCGAAACCAGTCGAAAAGCGGCGTGTACGAGCAGTACATGAGCATTTTGAGGCTGGTTCCAACGCAGCATGGCCGAGCGCAGCAATTTGTAGACGCCCTCGTTAGAAGGAGTACTTGACGTTAAGCCCGATGTTGTCGCGATCACGCGCACCGTTGTTCTGACCAGCGCCATAGAACTCGGTGTACTGGATCTCGGCTTCCAGGCTGTTCAGGTAGCTGGCGCGCATACCGAGGGTGTACGCCTTGCGCCCTTCGATGAAGTTGCCGGTCTGGTGCGAGTTGCCTTCGAAGTCATGCTTGAACACGGCGAACGGCGACAGGTTCACGCCAGCGTAAACGTCGTTCCAGGTGCCGGAGAGCACCAGGGTGTAGCCGTAGGCGTTCTTGTTGACCTGGTCGTCGCGGTCGTAGCCGGAAATATAGGAACCGTTACCACGACCGGCGTAGTAGCGAGTGCCGTTGCGCGAGTTGTACTGCAGGCTGTCGCCACGCAGGTGCTCCGAAGCCAGTTCAGCCACACCGAACAACGAGTCGAAACCAAAGCTCGGACCAAAGTTGTAGATCGTACCCAGCGAAGTATTGAATGCTTCGACGCGGGTGTAGTTGTGAATCTGGTCGCCCAGCTGCACTTGCTGACCACCGATGTTCACACGACCACCGCCAGCCAGCTGAGGCGCCTGGGTCAACAGATCGCCGAGCAGGTCGTTGGTAGCGGCGATGCCAACCGGCAGGTTCGGACGGTAAGACAGCTCACCGAACACCGAAGCGTTACCGACCGTGGTGTTGAAGCTGAAGCCGTACATGCGGATGTCTTCCACATACTCGCGACGCGCGTTGACCTGGTTGGCCACGTCGATGGTGGCAAGGCCACCAGTGGCGTTCGTCACGGCATTGGTCAGAGCATTCGAGTAAGCAGTGGCCAGCGCGGGGTTCAGGGCCGGGTTAGCCAGCACAGCTTGCAGGGTGGCAACGGAAACGCCTGCCTGAGCTGCCACCGCCTGTTGCACTTGAGGGGTCAGCGCCCCTTGTGCCTGAGCAGCAATAGCGCCGAGATCAAGGCCGGTGTACGCACCCAGGTCGGCATAAATGGTCGGCTCTTTGGCGTGGTAGTTGACGAAGTAGAAACCAAACTCGGTGGAATTCAGTTCTTCAGCGATATAGCGGAACGCGACGCCAAACTGACCGTCGTTCTTGGCATTGATATCCGGGCCAACACTGGCCACTTTGATGTTGCCATTACCGTCAACGGTACGACCGCCTTGCAGGCCACCTGTTCCCAGAGCGCTTAAACCGGAATAAAGCCCACCCAGCGGAATGAGGGCTTGCTGAGTCGAATAGGCAGTATTACCACCATCAGCAAACAGGTCGGTCTCGGAGAAGTAGGTCCCCACCGGGTCGATGGCGGTCTCTTTCCAGTTGAACTGGTAGAAAGTCTCCATCGACAGGTTGTCAGTCAGACCGAGGTTGAAGCTCAACGCCTCCACCGGCACCAGCACTTCCTTGACTTCCGAGCCAGGCAGACGGAACTTGGCGGCGTCGACCGGGTTGGTGGTGTTTACACCGTTGCGGTAGAACAGGCCTTCACCCCAGTTGAATACCTGCTTACCCAGACGACCGGAAACCGGCATGTTGCCCACATCCCAGTTGCCATAAACGTAGGCGTCGAGGATCTGCGCATCACGGCCAGCCTTGTGGCGGGTTTCGCGGGTGAAACTGTTATCACGCGGCGCGCTCTGGCTCGGCTGGCCAGGCGAGTTGTTGTCGTAGTAATCGTTGCGCTTGTCCATGATCTGGGTGTCATAGAACGCAGTACCGCGAATGAACACCCCGTAGTTCTGGTAGGAAGCTTCAAGGTCACTGGTGATCTTGAACACTTCGGAAACCAGGCCGGTATCGAAGTTGCGATTGCCGTCGTTGGTGTTGATGTCGTCGTTGGTCTTGTCCTGACCCTGTACGCGCCACAGCTGGCCGTAGGAGACGGTGGTGTCGATGGAACCGGTGATTTCGTTGTCGGCGAAGCTGAACTCCACCGCTTGAGCCTGGGCGGCGACCAGCAAAGGCAGAACGCCAGCGAACGCAAAGCCGGCCTTGGCCGGGGCAAAACGTAGAACGGGCTTGCGGGACTTAATTTCCATCGAGACTCACTCCGTGGACAGATCATTCTTTTGGGCGATCCCGTATCCGGGTCGCGATTGCCGTACTGACGACGGCTTCTGTTTTTATTTGCAGCGACATGTTCCAGCGACCAGCGCGCGCTCGCACGCGGTCAGATCCAGCTCGGTACTGCAACCATGGTGCCAATTCAAACAGGTGTATCAGCGCAAACAGGCTTGGAAGAGCTGTTGGCCAGTTTCTTTTCGTGACTGATCAGCCACTGACCAATACGTCAGAAAAACTGGCGCACTTTGTCCTACGATCCGACGCTTTATGCCACTTACCACGCGCCTTGCGGCGCAGCAGAGGGACGAAGATCACCTCGCTGTCAAGCGACGAAGCCCGAACTTAAGTGTGCAAAGGCATAACGAATTGCATGCATATTTCATTGGGTAACAAAAAAGTGTTACCAACCAGAGATCGGTAACACTTTTTTATGGAGCAAAACCCGTTTCAGGCCTGTTGCCATTCACTCAGGCGTCGACACACCGAATCTGTAGGAGCGGCGCCCCGCCGCGAACCGGCGAGAGGGACTAAAAGTGCTTCGCCCCGAGGCAGGGGCTCCTACCAGGCCTACTTCGAGAGCCCTACCTGAGCAGCATCAGCCTCAGGCCAGGCTCTTGCTCACCACTTCATAGACATCGCTGGACAGCTCACCGGAGGCGAGAATGCGTTCCAACTCGGCCTTCATCAGTGCCTGACGCGCCGAACCGTACTTGCGCCAGCGGGTCAGCGGCGCCAGCAGGCGCGAAGCGATCTGCGGATTGAGGGTATTGAGGGTGATTACCTGATCGGCGAGAAAACGATAGCCCGCCCCGTCCGCATGGTGGAAGTTGATCAGGTTCTGGTTGGCGAAGGCACCGATCAGCGCACGCACCTTGTTCGGGTTCTTCAGGGTGAAGGCTACGTGCTGCATCAGCGCATGCACACGCTCCAGACCACCCGGCAGCGGGCAGCCGGCCTGCACGCTGAACCACTGATCCATGACCAGCGGGTTGTCCTTGAAGAAGTCGGCGAACATGGCCAGGGCCTTGCTCTGCTCCTCCTGGAACGGCGAGTTGACCAGCACGGCCAGGGCCGCCAGGCGCTCGGTCATGTTGTCGGCGTTGTCGAACTGATCGACGCAGGCCGCCAGCACTTCAGACTTCTCGCTGAGCATCAGGTAGGACAACGCGATGTTCTGCAGGCTGCGGCGGGCGAAGTGCGCCGCCTCGGCCACGTAAGGCGTGGCCTTGGAGACTTCGCGGTTGGCCTGGTAGCGCGCCCACAGCGGCGCGAACAGCGCGTCGGCCAGCGCCTTGCGGGCGAACTCGCGCGCGACGTGAATGGCCTCGACATCGGCCACTTCGCTGATCTCGGTGAGATAAGCCTCCCCCGGCAGCGAGAGCATTTCCGCGACCATGGCCTGATCCAGAGACTCGTCCTCGATCAGGGTGCGCAGCGCAGCGACCAGGCGCTGATCCAGCACCAGGGCTTCGCCACGTTGGTGCTGGCCGATCAGTTCCTGCAGGACCTGCACAGAAAGCTGCTGGCCGGCTTCCCAGCGGTTGAAGCCATCCGAATCGTGCTGCATGAGGAACATCAACTGGTCACGGCTGTAGGGGAAGCTGAGCTTGACCGGCGCACTGAAGCCACGCAGCAGCGATGGCAGCGGCTTCTCGGCAATAGCCTCGAAGGTGAAGGTCTGCTCGGCTTCGGTCACCGACAGCACGCGACTGGTCCCTTGCACGGCACTCTCGCCTTGCAGACGCAGTGGCAGTTCGTTGCCTTGGGCATCGAGCAAACCGAGCGCTACAGGGATGACGAACGGCAGCTTCTCGCTCTGCCCCGGCGTGGCCGGGCAGCTCTGGCGGAAGCTCAGGCTGTAGCGCTGCGCAGCGGAGTCATAGGCCTCGCTGATTTCCAGACGCGGCGTGCCGGCCTGGGTATACCAGCGCTTGAACTGGGTCAGATCGATACCGCTGGCATCCTCCATGGCCTTGACGAAATCGTCGCAGGTCACGGCCTGGCCGTCGTGGCGCTCGAAGTACAGGTCCGAGCCTTTGCGGAACAGCTCCGGCCCGAGCAGGGTGTGAATCATGCGCAGCACTTCCGAACCCTTCTCGTAGATGGTCAGGGTGTAGAAGTTGGAGATTTCCATGTACGCGTCCGGGCGCACCGGGTGGGCCATTGGGCCGGCGTCCTCGGCGAACTGGTGGGTACGCAGGTAGGCCACGTCCTCGATGCGCTTGACGGTGCGCGAGTGGGTGTCGGCGGAGAACTCGCTGTCGCGGAATACGGTGAAGCCTTCCTTGAGCGACAGCTGGAACCAGTCGCGGCAGGTCACGCGGTTGCCCGACCAGTTGTGGAAGTACTCGTGCGCCACCACGGCTTCGACGCGCTGATGCGCGGCGTCGGTGGCAGTCTCGGCCTTGGCCAGCACACAACTGGAGTTGAAGATGTTGAGGCCCTTGTTCTCCATGGCGCCCATGTTGAAGTCGTTGACCGCGACGATCATGAAGATGTCCAGGTCGTATTCACGGCCGTAGACCTCCTCATCCCACTTCATCGAGCGTTTGAGGCTGTCCATGGCGTGCTGCACCTTGTCGATGTTCTCCGGCTCGACGTAGATGCGCAGCGCGACCTCGCGGCTGCTCATGGTGGTGAAGCTGTCTTCCACGCACCAGAGGTCGCCGGCGACCAGGGCGAACAGGTAGGCCGGTTTCTTGAACGGGTCTTCCCAGGTGGCCCAATGACGACCGCCCTCCTCGCTGCCGCTGGCAATCGGATTGCCGTTGGACAGCAGCACTGGGTAGGCATGCTGCTCGGCGCTGACCGTGGTGGTGAATGTGCTCATCACGTCCGGGCGGTCGAGGTAGAAGGTGATCTTGCGAAAGCCCTCGGCCTCGCACTGGGTGCAGAACATGGTGCCGGACTTGTACAGGCCTTCCAGCGCGGTGTTGCTTTCCGGATGGATGCGCACGCTGCTGTCGACCACGAAACGTTCCTGGGTCGGCTGCAAGGTCAGGTGGCTGTCGGTCAGGGTGTAATCACCTTCACCCAGCTCGTGGTCATCGAGCTTGAGCTCCAGCAGTTCCAGCTGCTGGCCATCCAGCACGAGCTGCGGCAAGCCAGCACCCGCTTCGGGGTTGCGCCGCATGACCAGCTGCGCGTGCACCAGGCTGTGATCCTCGAACAGCTCGAAGGTCAGGTGGGTCTCGTCGATCAGGTAGTCGGGAACCTGATAGTCCTTGAGGTAGATGGTCTTGGATTGTTCGGTGCGCATGGCGGAGCCTCTTCGAGGCAGCTGCGAGCTTCAAGCCGCAAGCTGCAAGGTGGTGGTCAGGCGGCGATCTCGTGGACGGCCAGCTGATAGGCGGTGTACTTGCGGATATTGATCACGCCGGTGTCGAACATCAGGTACTGGCCCTTGATGCCGAGCAGGGTACCTTCGGCCAGGGGCTGCTTGTCCAGATTGAAGCTGGTGATCTTGGCCGGATAGGCTTCGATGGGGTAACGAATCTCCAGCACGTCGGCTGCGCTCAGCGGCTGGATGGCTTGCAGGCCGAAGCGCTGCTGCAGCTCGGCAATGCCCGCGCCACAGCTGTCGAACAACTGCTCGCGAATGGCCAGCAGATCGACCGGTACGGCGTCGCCCTTGAGCAGCGCGCGCCAATTGGTTTTGTCCGCCACTTGGCTGCGCAGCAGGTCTTCGACGAAACCGGACTGCTGCCGGGTGGCCACGCGCAGGATGGGCAACGCCTGGGTCGCACCCTGGTCGATCCAGCGCGTCGGCACCTGGCTGGCACGGGTGATGCCGACCTTCACACCACTGGAGTTGGCCAGGTAGACGATGTGATCGGTCATGCAGAACTGCTCGCCCCAGCTCGGCTCGCGGCAGGTGCCTGCATCGTAATGACACTTCTCCGGACTCATGATGCAGACGTCGCATTGCGCCAGCTTCTGCATGCAGGGGTAGCAATAACCCTGGCTGAAGCTGGTCTTGGTCTTGCGCCCGCAGTGCGTGCAATGGATGGCGCCGAGGTATTCCAGGCGCAGATGCTTGCCCACCAGCGGGTTGACCGGTACTTCTTCGTCGCCAAGACGGAAGGCGTATTGCACCGGTGCGCCCAGGTGCGCCTTCATCTTGCTCAGCGAGCCACGTCCCAATTCGCTCATCAGTGCAAGGTATCCGAGGACTTGAACAGCAGGTTCGGCACCGGCTCGGACTTGCTGCTGCACTCCTGCGGGCCCATGTAGCCGGTGCGCTCTTCCTCCGGCAGGTTCTGCACTTCCCAGGCGATCATCGCCTGCAGGCTCAACTCCTTCTGCTCCTGGGTCAGCTTGCGGCCGTCTGGCCATTTGCCGATTTCCACGGCCAGCTTGAGGCTCTCGTAGATTTCCGGGGTGATGTTCTCAATCGCATCGAGAAAGGACGACATACAGCTCTCCATTGAATCGTAGGGCGGGTGAAACCAGCCGAAACACCGCATTGGCGGGTTGCACCCGCCCTACAGGTCAAAAAGTCGAATCAAGCGCCACGTCGGGCCAGCATACCGCCAAGCAGCCCGGTCAGGCAGCCGGTGAGCAAACCGCCGACATGCGCGGCATTGGCGATGGCGCCGAACTGCAATAACTCGAAGATGCCGGTCATGCAGATCAGCAGCCAGGCCAGCATCATCACCAGCACGCCAGGCGGTAGCCGATAGGCAGCGTTCGGTGCCAGACGCTGGTAGATCCAGCAATGCCCTAGCAGGCCATAAAGTACGCCGGACAACCCGCCGAACAACGACGGCCCGGCCCACCAGTATTGGGCGAAGTTCGATGCCAGGCCGAACAGCAGGGTCAGCCCGAGCAGGCCGATGGCGCCCTGGCGAAACTCGATGCGCCGCCCCAGTTCCCAGTACCACAGGCTGTTCATCGCCAGATGCAGCCAGCCGAAGTGGATCAGCATCGGCGTGATCAGGCGCCACCATTGACCGCTGCCCAGGGTGGCATCCAGATAGGTCAGATAGATGTGCTCACCGTCGAGGCGAAAATCGACGAAGCTCAGCCATCGAATGGTGGAAAAGTTCTCGCCCGCCAGGGTCACCGCGAAGACGATGAAGGTGGTCAGCAACACCAGCGCCGTGACCGGGCTGCGCCGTAGCTGAGTAGCGAAACTCTCGCGGACAGGGGCGACGCTTGGGGGCAGCTCTCCGGCATCATCGCCCTGCGGGTGACGCGCGTACAGTTCACGCACCTGCTCCGCAAGCTCCTGCCCCGGCACCCAGAGCACCTGCTCGCCGCCCTCTTCCGATACCCGGTGCGGCACACGCAAACGCTGCAGCAGAGCGATGAAACCGCTCAAATCGCGATCCAGCGGCAAGCGCAACACAACCACAGCCGTCATCGCGGCGCCTCCTGAGGGTCGACATCGACCCAGACGAATTTACCCGCCTCCAGGCGCGTTTCCTGATCCAGACGATAAGCCACCAGGCGACCGCCAACCACCGCGCTGTAATCCAGGCAGGCCAGGTTGGGCCTGATCGGCGCCGGTTTGCCACGCCGCCAGTAATGACCGACGAACAGCAGCGGCTCATGCGCGCCGTACCTGAGCAGCTCATCCTTCTGCAGCTCGGTTAGCGGCGTCTGCGCAGCCATCTCCGGCAACGCATCGGGCTGGAAGACGATATCGCCGTAGGTCTGCGGATCCTCTTCCCAGAATTTGGTGCGAAAGTACGAGCGGGTGAAGCCGTCACCGCTGGTGAGCGTCAAGCCATGAGGCAACCGCATGTCGGTACCACGCAGCAGGCGATCGAGTGCCATGTTGGCGAAGCTGCCGGGCACGGCAGAGGCCTGCAGGAAGTGTTCGTCGATGCAGCCATCGGGAAATTGCGCCTTGAGCGGAGTGATGAGCTCGTCATCCCAGCAGGCGTGAACGACGCGAAAGCGTCCGGCATCGATGAACAACGGCATCTCGTAGAACCAGCGCAGGAATTCGCGCCACTCCTGCGAATGATCCTCGAACTGCGCCAATGTCTCGCGCATCAGGCGCTGGTGCCGTGGGTTGTGTTCGCGCACGTACTGACGGCCACTGCCCGGCGGGGCTGGCGTGCTCCAACCCAACGCATTGAACTCGTGGTTGCCCATGATGCACAGCGCCTGACCGGCACGCACCATGTCGTGCACCAGGTGCAGGGCCTCGCGAATGCCGGGGCCGCGGTCGACCAGGTCTCCGAGGAAGATCACCATGCGCGTCGGATGGCGCCACACGCCACCCTGGCGGCTGTAACCCAGCCGCTCGAGCAGGCGTTCGAGGGTTTGCGCACAACCGTGGATATCACCGATCAGGTCATAGCCACGATGGGGGTCGAGGGACATTCAGTCCTGCCCTCCCAGGCGGCTGCCCCATCCGAGCTTGGTGCGGCAGACCTCATAGTAGTTGTGATCCAGCGGATGGATCAGGCGCAACTTCTGCGCCTTCTTGGCCACATGCAAGGTATCGCCCGGTGCACAGGTGAAGTGGTTCTGGCCGTCACAGGAGACTTGCGGATAAATGGTCATGTCCGAGGACACCACCACCTTCAGCTCACTGTTGCCGTCGACCACGATGGGGCGGCTGGACAGCGTATGCGGGTACATCGGCACCACCACGATGGCATCGAGCTTGGGATGCATGATCGGCCCGCCAGCGGACAACGCATAGGCGGTCGAGCCCGTGGGTGTGGCGACGATCAGGCCGTCGGCCTTCTGGCTGCAGACGAACTGACCGTCTATATACAGCTCGAACTCGATCATTCGCGTCGACTTGCCGGGGTGCAGCACCACGTCGTTGAGCGCATCGCCCTGGCCGATGGCTTCGCCCTGGCGGCGCACCTCGGCTTCGAGCAAAAAGCGATTCTCGGTCAGGTACTGGCCTTCGAGCACCTGCGCCACCTTGAGCTCCAGCTCGTCAGGGCGAATATCGGTGAGAAAGCCCAGGCTGCCACGGTTGATGCCCAGCACCGGCACCTTGTGCCGGGCCAGGGCGCGGGCGGCGCCGAGCATGCTGCCGTCGCCACCGACGACGATCACCAGGTCGCAGACCTCGCCAAGCATCTTGCGCGAGGAGGTTTGCAGGCCGTGTCCCGGTAGCACGTCGGCGATGGTGTCCTCGAGGATCACATGCAGGTGGCGGTCTATCAGAAAGCGCTTGAGTCGCCGCACGGTTTCCAGCACCCGCGTACTACCCAGGCGCCCGATGATGCCGACATTGCGAAATTGCTCCATGGGACTCCCGCCAGACAGATAAGAAACGAAGAGGGATTATCGGTCAAAGGCCCGGGCGGCAGCAAACCAGCACTGTTACTGCGCTATGCTCGGGTCATGACTGCTCCCGACTCGCTGCACGATCTGCTGCTGGGCTTGCGTACCCCGGCCGTGCGTGACCTGGCCTGGGCGCTGTTCTCCCCCCCCATGCTGGGTGAGACCACGAAAGTCCAGCGTCATCCGCTGCAGGCCAGTTGCTGGACGCGGCAACCGCAGCGGCTGGCTGACTGGCTCGTGCAGCAGGACAACGACGCCGGCGGTCTGCACGCCTGGCTGGCCGCAAAACCTGTACGCCGCCTCGGCCTCTATTATGAACGCCTGTGGCAGTTCGCCCTGCATGCTGCGCCAGATGTCGAGGTAATCGCCGCCAACCTGCCGATCCGCCAGAACGGCCAGACCCTGGGCGAGCTGGACCTGCTGCTGCGTGACGACGAAGGTGAACACCATCTTGAATTGGCGGTGAAGTTCTATCTCGGCACGGACGGCAGCGATGCCGCTGACTGGCTCGGCCCGGGCAGTCATGATCGGCTCGATCTGAAGCTGAGTCATCTCGCACAGCATCAACTACCCCTTTCTTCGCGCCGCGAGGCACGGGGAGCGCTGAACGACCTGCAACTGGGCGAAACCCGATCCGCCTTCTGGCTCGGCGGCTACCTGTTCTATCCCTGGCCCGACGACTCCTCCCCGCCTCGCGGCGCCACGCCCGAACACTGCCGGGGGCGCTGGCTGCATCAGCGCGACTGGAATGACTTCGCCGCGACGAAGCCAGGCGCGCACTGGCAGCCGCTACCGAGATTGGCCTGGCTGGCGCCGGCGCTGGTGAATGCCGATGAGGCCTGGTCCGATGAAATGCTGAAGCAGTGGCTGAGCACGTTGCGCCCGGATGCTCAGGCGCAGTTGCTGGTACGACTGGAGGAGGATCATGCCGGGGATTGGCGAGAGGCGGAGCGGATCTTTCTGGTCAACGATCAGTGGCCGACGCACTCGTAGCCCGGATGCAATCCGGGACGCATGCGCCTGCAATCCCCGGATTTCATCCAGGCTACGCTTGCTCCAGAGCCTGCGCCGATCAACGGCTGCGTTCGGTACGCCCGCCGGAACGTGCCAGATACCCTGCACCGCTTTCACAGAGCAGCGCATCGCGTTGCACCGCCGGCAGGGCATCCAGTCCACCGCGCAAGGCGTAAACGCTGTACCCCAGTTGCGAGAGCAGAAACACCGCGCCGCTACTGCGCTTGCCGCTGTCGCAGTAGCACAGGTAGGTGCGCGACCGGTCCAGCAGGCGCGCCTTCAGACGCAACAGCTGCAGCGGCATATGCAGCGCTTGCGGCGCATGCGCCTTTTCGTACTCTTCCAGCAGGCGTACGTCGAGCCACTGCGCGCCCTGCGTCAGCAACCTGGCGCCCTCACCCAGCGATACCTCAGCTACCACCGGCGCCTTGAGCAGGGCAAAGAAATCCTGACGATCCAGACGCAACACACTGCCGGCCTCGACCATGGTCACCGTGGCATTTCGCGGCCGGTCGGCAAGCAGGGCCTCCTCGCCGAAGCAGGCGCCAACCTCCAGCTCCGCCAGCACCTGGTGCTCGCTACCAGCGCCCCGGATCACTTCGGCGCGGCCGCTTTCCAGAAAATAGCAGCAATCGCCAGTGGCACCCTCTTCGATAATCTGGCTGCCAGCCGCCAGTTCGACTTTCTGCAGGCGAGCGAGCATGTTCTGCACGTTGGCCGGCGGCACCTTGGCAAACAAGGGGTTTTCCAGCAGCCGTTCCAGCCACTCGACATCAGCACCACTCTGCTGCAACGCCAGCAACAGGTCCTGATGCGCAAGGCGCCAGGTCAGCAGGCGATCGAGCGTGGCACTGTCGATCATCAACACGCTGACATCGCTCAAGGCACGGGCGTCATGCAATCTGGGCAGACCGGGTGACAGGGGATGGCAACTGATCTCGCTGCCGGCCTGCACCCTCTGCGTCCTGCCCTCGGCATCCTGCAGCTGCAACTCGCCGGCCAGCAGATAGCAGGTCAGACGGGCCTGATCGCCCTGGCGAAACAGCAGTTGCCCGGCCAGCAGGGGCTGCGGCACCAACTGGCTACGCAACTCGCGCCACTGCTGCTCGGAGAGCGCGTTGAGCGGCGTCAGGCTGCGCAGTTGTTCGGGGGTAAGGGGTTCGCTCATGAGGATTTCCAGGCTCCGCTGGTCAGACCTGAGTGTAGTCGGCGCTGGCGCCCATCAACACCCGCCGCCCTTGCAAGCCGCCAGTATGAATGAATATCAGCCTACTGCCGCGCGCAAGTTGACCACTCTTGCAGAAATCGCGTAGCGCCATGAGCGCCTTGCCGGTATACACGGGATCCAGCGGTACACCGCTGGCCTGCTCGGTTTCCAGGATGAACTGGCGCAGTGGCTCGTCGAGGCGCGCAAAACCGCCGCGCGCGGCGTCAATCAGTTGGTAGCGACGCTCCGACGCCCCGGCCTCGTCCAGCAGCCCGGCGACCTGAGTGGCGACGCCGTGGTCGCTCGGTACGGCCTGCGCGCCGAACACGCTGCGCCGAACATCACCCAGCAGCACACCGGCCAGGGTGGTGCCGGTCCCCGTAGCCAGCCACCAGGCATCGAAATCAGACCAGCCGATATCTGCCAACTGCGCTTCGACCATTGCCACCAGAGAGCTGCAGCCTCTAGCGCCCTGAAGGCCCAGACCGCCCTCGCCGACCGCCTGGAACCCCGGATAGCGGGCGAGCCAGGGCGCCCAGAAGTCCGGCTGATGGCGCGCACGGTAACCGCCGTAACCCAGCCAGTGCAGCGCCATGCCCATGCGCTGCAGATCATCGACGGTCGGGGTCTGGTGCGGTTCACCACGCAACAGACCGACGGTGGCGAAGCCGAAACGCCGGCCAGCCGCTGCCAGCGCATGCAAATGATTGGAGTGTGCACCACCCAGACTGATCATCCCCTGCGCACCGGCCGCAGCGGCCTGTTCAAGATAGGGCGCGAGCTTGAACCACTTGTTGCCAGACACCAGTGGGTCGACAAGATCCAGGCGCAGACAGGCGAGCTCGACGCCAGCGGCCTCGAGCCAGTCCAGTTGCAGAGGTTGTAGTGGCGCCTGAGGGCGCCAGGGGGGAATGCGTATGGGCAAAATCAGCCGACAGTACGCAGACGGCTACTGGCCTTGTGCCGCGCGCAGCAGTTCGAATCACCCAAAGTGAAACGGCTGGGCGTATCGACGCGGTCGATGGGAATGGCGCAGCGCTCCCCACTGGGCAAGGATGCGTCGCAGCTGGGCTGCTGATAATGCGCCAACCAGTGACGATACTGCTCTTCGGAAACGAAGCATTTGCCAGCGGCGTAGGCCATGGGGTTGTCCTGATAGCGGGCGACATCCTGCAGGGGAATGGTCAGGTGCCCGGCGCCGGGATGGTACACCACGAACACCACGCCAAGCTTGGCCAGACGATCCAGCACCTGGTCACCGCCCTGACTGGCAAATGCATCGCGCTCACGCTTGAGGCGTTCGATTTCCGCTTGCAACTGGGCATCCAGCTCGTTGCGATAGGCCAGTTCGACGTCGCGTATGGCGATCTGTTCCTTGTACTCCGCCACGGCCGCAGCGACTTTGGCGCGCATTTCACCCTCGTACTGCGCACGCAGGATATCGCCCTCGGTACGACCGTGACGCTCGAGGGCACGCAGTTGTTGAGTCATGTCCTCACGGCTGCTCTGGAAGCTTTCGGCCTGGGCGGCCAGTTGCGCCTTGAGGTTGGCGTTGAGCTCCTCCTGCTGGCGCAACGCCTGATGCAACCCATGGATCTGCGCCTGCAGATGCTTGCTCTGCTCCTCGCTGGCCAGTTTGAACTTGGCCAGTTCCTCTTCATGCTGCTGGGTCAGGCTGGTGATACGCAGGCGCTGCTGCTGAATCAGCTGCGCGGTCTTGGCACGATGTTCATGATCCATCTTCTGCGCCAGTTGCTCGGCCACTTCCTTGGCCGGATCGGGCGCATACCATTTATCTTCGGAAGCTACCTGCAAACGCTCGGTAACCACCGACTGGGCACTGTCGTCTTCGATCAAGAGCCCGAGCTGATTGCGTTTGACTGCATCGCGCAGCAATACCAGATCGTTTTGCCCCGGCGCCAGGCTGGGGTCCCACAGGTGCATCTGGTGCCAGGACACCGGGCACTGACTGCGACAAGCCAGACGAATCGGCCCGGCACCGAGGTCCGGGCCGCGGCCAGCACGTTCGGCCAGGTGCTGCAGAGGAATGTTCCAGCCCTTGTCAGGGCGACCGTCCTCGTCGAAATCCAGAAAGAAGAATACCGCCGCCCTGACCAGCAGTCGCGGGTTGATCACCACGAATACCGCGCGCATCTGTTCGTCAGCGAACTCGGGCATGTTCACCACGCCATCGAGCAAGGCTTCGAACTCAGGGAACATCATCTGTTTGCAGATACCGCGTTCACTGAAGAACATCACGGCTTCCACCATCTGCGGCTTGTTCTGCATGCTCATTGAGGACCCTCTGGACCAACCGGGAATACGCGCGCGCATAGTCGCGTGCCAGAGCAGCGCATACTCTGGCACTGATATCGTCCCTGATATCTGAGGCAAGTCTAGGGGAAAACCCGACCACAGCAATGTGACTGGGTTGGCACTCACTCTGCGATCCAGGCCGAATAGACCACCGCTTAGCGCAAAAATGTGACAAGGCCGAAAAGTACGAAAGCGGCCAGCGACCCGATCCAGCGGGATGAGCCCTCGCCTGCCAAGCACGGCAAGACCGGCGGATTCTTGCTTTTTATCCCCACCACATAAGCGGATTTTCGCCTACCTCAGTCAGCATGATTGGATCCGCCCGCTCTAGACCGGTGGTCCGACAACCTGGCACGTCACCTGCTCTGAGACATGCAAGCCCACGCGCATGTCGCGTGGGCGGACTGATAAAAAAGACAAGAGGTCAGCCATGTTCCGTCATTACTTCACTGCCAACCCTCATCCCTCAATCCGCTTCGCGGGTGCCTCTCCCGGCACCAGAAAACTGCCTGCGCATCACTGACGCAGTCTTAGCCAAAAAATAACAATAACGGAGAATCCCCATGCACTTAGCCAAGCGCCTTGGCCTGCTTGCCGCTGCCGCGATTTTGGCCAATAGCCCCAACGCTCACGCCGATCCGACCTCGATCAACATCCTCACCGGCGGCACCAGCGGCGTTTACTACCCGCTGGGCATGAGCCTGTCCGACCTTTACAGCGAGCGCATCGCAGACTCGACCGCCAGCGTGCGGGCCACCAAGGCCTCGGTGGAGAACCTCAACCTGCTGCAGATCGCCCGCGGCCAGTTGGCCTTCGCCCTGGGCGACTCCGTTGCCGATGCCTGGAAAGGCGATGAAGAAGCTGGCTTCAGAGCCCCGCGTGACCGCCTGCGCGCCATCGCCGGGATCTACCCGAACTACATCCAGATCGTCGCCAGCAAGGCATCGGGGATCACCAGCCTGGAGGATCTGCGCGGCAAACGTATTTCCGTCGGGGCGCCGCGCTCGGGCACCGAGCTCAACGCCAGGGCCATCTTCAAGGCTGCGGGTCTCAGCTACGCGGATATGGGCCACGTCGAATTCAAGCCCTACGCTGAATCGGTCGAACTGATCGAGAAAGGCCAACTGGACGCCACCCTACAGTCGGCCGGCCTGGGTATGGCGGCGATTCGCGACCTGGCCGAACGCGTACCAATCACCTTCGTCGCCATTCCAGAGCAAGTGGTGTCACGTATCGGCAGCAGCGCCTATCAGTCAGGCACCATTCCTGCTGGCACTTACAAGGGCCAGGCCAACGACGTGACGACGGCGACCATCACCAACGTTCTGGTCAGCCAGACCAGCGTTTCCGACGCCGTGGCCTATCAAATGACCAAGTTGCTCTTCGAGAACCTCGACAGACTGGCCGAAGCGCATCCAGCCGCCAGGGACATCAGACTGGAACGGGCGACCAGCGGCCTGCCGATTCCGCTGCATCCCGGCGCGGAGCGCTTCTATCGTGAGGTGGGCGTTCTCAAGTAGAGCGCCCCTCAGCCCTTGGCGGCTGCGAGAAAGGGCGCCAGGCGCTGCGCCATTTCCGCGCCGAGCGCCTGCAGCCCGCTCATCGGGCGCACCATCACCTCGAACTCGACGATTCGTCCCGAGTCGTCGAAGCGAATCATGTCGATGCCCTTCAATTCGCGCCCGCCTACCTTCGCGGAAAACTCCAGCACCACGCTGAGGCCGTCGGCAGTAGCCAGTTCGCGGTGATAGGCGAAATCCTCGAACACCTTGAGCACGGTATTGAGGATCAGATTGACCGCCTGCGCGCCCGGATACGGGGTGTGCGCCATGGGCGAACGGAATACGGCCTGAGGGTGCAGCAACTCGGGCAAGGCGCTCAGGTCCTTGGCGGCAACGAACTGGTGCCAGCGTTCGAGACTGGTCGCAGCGGCAGGGTGTAGCTGGGCATTGAGAGACATCGGCTTCTCCTTGTTATTGTCAGGCCAGATAGCAAACGCCCCGCACTGGGCGTAATGCTTTTCACTTAGGGCTGCACGCGTTTGGCTCCCCTCTCCCATTTATTGGGGGCACGCCTAGTGGAGAGGGGCTGGGGGAGAGGGCTGAAAACACCGCAAAACTGCCAGTTTTCCCCTCTCCGAACGCGGCCCGCCCTAACCCTATCCCCAAAGGGGCGAGGGGACTGATCGCGCTCGACCGTTTATTGAGTGAACAGTATTACCCGCACTAAGCGGGGCGTTGCGTCGATCAGAGCTCAGCCGCCAGGCGCGAGCCCTGGTTGATCGCCCGCTTGGCATCGAGCTCGGCAGCGACATCCGCGCCGCCGACCAGATGCACGCGCTGACCGGCGCTCTCCAGGCCTTCCTGCAGCTCGCGCAGCGGGTCCTGACCGGCGCAGACGATCACGGTATCGACCGGCAGCACCTGCTGCTCGCCGCCGGCGATGCGGATATGCAGGCCGGCATCGTCGATCTGCACGTACTCGACGCTGTTGAGCATCTGCACGTTCTTGTTCTTCAGACCGGTGCGATGAATCCAGCCGGTGGTCTTGCCCAGGCCATCGCCGACCTTGGACTTCTTGCGCTGCAGCAGGAACACCTGGCGCGCCGCCGGATGGGGATGCGCCTCGACGCCCGCCACGCCACCACGCGCCTCAAGCGCGGTATCGATGCCCCACTCCTTCCAGAACTCATCACGGTCGAGGCTGGTGGCCTTGCCCTGGTGAGTGATGAATTCGGACACGTCGAAACCGATACCGCCGGCACCGATCACCGCCACTTTCTGCCCGACCGGCTTGCGCTCGAGAATCGCATCCAGGTAGCTGATCACCTTGGCATGCTCGATCCCCGGGATCTCCGGCGTACGCGGGGCGATACCGGTGGCCAGGATGATTTCGTCGAAGCCGCCCTTGAGCAGATCGTCCACCGACACACGGGTGTTCAGGCGCACGTCGACGCCAGTGGTTTCCAGCTTGCGCTTGAAGTAGCGCAGGGTCTCGAAGAACTCTTCCTTGCCCGGCACGCGCTTGGCCACGTTGAACTGGCCGCCGATCTCGCTGGCCGAATCGAACAGGGTCACGCTGTGGCCGCGCTCGGCGGCGACGGTGGAAGCCGCCAGCCCGGCCGGGCCGGCGCCGACCACGGCGATCTTCTTCACCGCGGCGGTGGGGATGTAGTTGAGCTCGGTCTCGTGGCAGGCGCGCGGGTTGACCAGGCAACTGGTCAGCTTGCCGCCGAAGGTGTGGTCCAGACAGGCCTGGTTGCAGCCGATGCAGGTGTTGATCTCGTCTGCGCGGCCTTCGGCGGCCTTGTTGACGAAATCCGGGTCAGCAAGGAACGGGCGCGCCATCGACACCATGTCGGCATCGCCCTCGGCCAGTACCTGCTCGGCAACTTCCGGGGTATTGATGCGGTTGGTGGTGATCAGCGGGATCGACACCTCGCCCTTGAGCTTGGCGGTGACCTTGGTGAAAGCCGCACGCGGCACCTTGGTGGCGATGGTCGGGATACGCGCCTCGTGCCAGCCGATGCCGGTGTTGATGATCGTCGCGCCAGCCTTTTCGATGGCCTTGGCCAGCAGCACGATTTCGTCCCAGGTGCTGCCGCCCTCGACCAGATCGAGCATCGACAGGCGGTAGATGATGATGAAGTTCGGCCCGACCGCCTCGCGCACGCGACGCACGATCTCCACCGGCAGGCGCATGCGGTTCTCGTAGCTGCCGCCCCAGCGGTCGGTGCGCTGGTTGGTGTGGGCGACCAGGAACTGATTGATGAAATAGCCTTCCGAACCCATGATCTCGACGCCGTCATAACCAGCCTGCTGGGCCAGCGCGGCGCAGTTGACGAAGTCCTGGATCTGCTTCTCGATGCCTTCCTCGTCCAGCTCGCGCGGCTTGAACGGGTTGATCGGTGCCTGGATGGCGCTCGGCGCAACGGACTTGGGGCTGTAGGCATAACGCCCGGCATGCAGGATCTGCATGCAGATCTTGCCGCCCGCCTCGTGCACGGCCTGGGTAACGATCTTGTGCTTCTCGGCCTCTTCCACCGTGCTCAGCTTGGCCGCGCCGGAATACACGCCGCCCTCCTCGTTCGGGCCGATGCCACCGGTGACCATCAGACCGACGCCGCCACGGGCGCGCTCGGCGAAGTAGGCCGCCATGCGCTCGAAGCCGCCCGGCTTCTCTTCCAGGCCAGTGTGCATGGAGCCCATCAGCGTGCGGTTGCTCAGCGTGGTGAAGCCGAGGTCGAGCGGGGCCAGCAGGTGCGGGTAACGAGCAGTCATGGAATTCTCCACATCGCGGTGCAGTTCACGGATTGCCGCGGTCTCATGGTCACGCGGTCGGTTATGGAGCCAGACGATAAAGAGGCTGCCAGCCATGCTCAATGATCGAAACTAACAAGATAATGATCAAAACCAGCAATAGATCTTGGCAGCGCGGCTCGACCGACCTAACCTGCACCGCAATCAAACCGAAAAGAACCAATGCGCCTACTGATCACCCTCCTGCTCGCGCTCGTCCTGCTGACCGGTCTCGGCAGCTACGCCCACTGGATCGCGCAGCGCCCCACCAGTCATTACCTGTCCGACCTGCGCAGCCAGGTTGCGCTGGATATCGGCCAACCCGGCCCGCGCGGCAATCTGCTGGGCATCCAGCCGGAACTGTTCGCCGCCGACTACCAGAGCCTCGCGCGCCTGCGCCTGAAGCTGGCCGCCTATCTGGACCACGCCCGCGACCTGGGCATGCTCAACGAACGCACCGTCGTCGTGCTGCCCGAACATATCGGCACCTGGCTGCTCGCCGTCGGCGAGAAGGAAGAGCTTTATCGTGCCGCCGAGCGCCGCCAGGCCATGCACTGGCTGGCGGCGAGCAATCCGCTGGACTTTCTCGGTGCGCTGTTCAGTGCCGGAGGCGACGCACGCCTGGACGACGCCATGTTGCGCACCAAGGCCAAGGCCATGGCGCGTGATTACCAACAGCTGTTTGGCGATCTGGCCCGCGATTACCAGATCACCCTGGTTGCAGGCTCCATCGTTCTGCCCGAGCCCCGCGTGGAACGGGGTCACCTCGAAGTCGGCCGCGGCCCGCTTTACAACGTCAGCCTGGTATTCGATCGGGCCGGCAACCCGCAGGGCCAGCCACAACGCCACGCTTTCAGTGCCGGCGCACTCGCCACCGAGTCGCCAGACGCCCTGCAGGTACTGGAGACTCCGGCAGGCCGGCTTGGCGTACTGCTAGGCGGCACTCTCGACCAACTCCAGGCGAAGGCAATCGATGGCGAGGCAGTAGAGCTGCTGGCCATGCCCAGCGACCTGGATGGCCAGACGGACGACGTCGACCTCACCGAACAGTTACAGGCCCACGGCATTCGTGCGGGAGTGAAAGTCCACCTGCGCGGCCGATTGTGGGAGCGTAGCGGTCAGCCCCAGGCAATGGTGTTCGATGCCGGACGCAGCGAACGAGCCGCCAGCGAGCGCGGCGCGCAACTGATCAATCTATGGCTATAAAAGCATCACGCGTTCGCCTCGGCGATCTCTCCGTCGGCTTCACTCAGGCGCTGGCCGACGCACTGCGCGAACAGGGTCAGCGCCCCGAACCCCTCTTCGAGCAATTTGGTCTGGATGCCGCACGCCTGAGCGAGCCGCGCGCACGCCTGTCGATTCCACGCTTCATGCGCCTTGGCCATAGCGCCATTGCCCTGTGCAACAATCCCGCGCTGGGGCTGGAAATGGGGCGGCACAGCCACCTCAGCCAGGTTGGCCTGGCCGGCATCTGCGCCGCGCAGGCGCCTGATCTGCGCGAAGCAGCACGCACCCTGACCCGCTTCGAGCCGCTTTACGCCGCCAACTATCGTGGTCGCTCGGACTTGCGCGAAGATGCCCGCGGCGCCTGGCTGCATTTCTATTCCATCAGTCCGTACAACGCCTACAACCGTTTCGTGGTGGATTCGGTGCTGGCCGGCTGGCAGACCAACCTGAGCCAGGTGGTCGACCGATCCATCACACCGGAAAAGGTCGAGATCGAATTTCCTGCACCGGACTACGGCGAACGCTACGAAACGCTGTTCGGCTGCCCCGTGGAGTTCAGCGCTGGGGCCAATCGCCTGCGCCTTAGCAGCGAAACCCTGGCCCTGCGCAACCCACAACATTGCCCTGGCACCTGGCGGCACCTACTGGAGCTTTGCGAACGCGAACTGGAGCAACTGACCCGCACACGCAGCCTGCGCGAACGGGTCATCCAACTGCTCGGCCCGCTGTTGCACGGCCACGAGCCGGATCTGCAGGAAGTCGCGCGCAGCCTGCAGCTGCCGAGCTGGACACTGCGGCGCAAGCTGGCCGAGGAAGGCACGCAGTTTCGCACCATCCTCAACGACACCCGCCGCGACCTGGCCACTGCCTATATCCGCGATACCGAGCTGGCCTTCGGCGAGATTGCCTACCTGCTCGGCTTTGCCTCGGCCGAAGCCTTCCAGCGCGCCTTCAAACGCTGGCTCGGGCAAACGCCGGGCGACTACCGCCGCGCGCAGCGCAGAGCAAGCTGATCAAACAGCAACCTTGATCACCAAGCGTTCGCAACTTAGAATCCTTTTCATCCGCGTTTGCGGTCGCTTCTTACTCCTTTCATTCCGCGCCGGCCTTGCCGTGCGCGCCAACGACCCCGCGAACATGTCCAAGAAATCCCGCTCCAGACTCTGGTTTCTCGTCCACAGCTGGCTGGCCCTACCGGTCTGGTTCTTCCTGCTGATCATCTGTGTCACCGGCACCCTGGCAACGGTCAGCCAGGAGATCGTCTGGCTGGCCAACCCGGACGTGCGCGCCAGCAAGCCGTCCGATGATGCACAGCGCCTGAGCTTCGGCCAGGTACTGGAAGCGATCAATCGTGCCGAGCCGGAGCTGATCGTGCAATCCATCGGCCGCCCGGACGAAGATCACTTCGCCCTCACCGCGCGTGTCAGTTATCCCGACGGCAGCTCGCCGTTGCTGTACGTCAACCCTTACAGCGGCGCGATCCAGGGCGTCAGCCCGGAGTTCGACTTCCGCCAGTTCACCCGTGCCCTGCATGGCTGGTGGTTGGTGCCGTTCACCAACGGCTACAGCTGGGGCTGGTACCTGGTGTCGCTGATGGGTCTGCCGATGCTGCTGTCGCTGATCACCGGTCTGGTGGTCTACAAGAAGTTCTGGAAAGGCTTCTTCAGCCCACGCCTGCGCGTGGGCCAGGGTGCGCGCATCTTCTGGGGCGACTTCCACCGCCTCTCCGGCATCTGGTCGATCTGGTTCATCGCGGTCATTTCCATCACCGGCGTCTGGTTTCTGATCCAGGCAATTCTCGGCGATACCCACGTGTCGATCTCCACCGAAGGCGTACCGCCGGTGGTGGCGCGCGAGGAAGTGCCGCTGGCGCCGAGCGCCGCCGAAGTGCCGCGTATCAGCCTGGACGCCGCCGTGCTCAAGGCCACAGACATCATCCCGGGCCTCGAGCCAAGTTTCGTCAGCCTGCCCGGCTATGCCTATGGCCATTATTCGGTCTGGGGCCGTGGCTGGTATCCGCTGATGTTCCAGTCCGCCTCGATCAACCCCTACAACGGCGACATCGACTCCACCCGCCTGCTCAGCGACCGCTCGGGCCTGGAGTTCGTCACCGAGTCCATGCGCCCGCTGCACACCGGCGACTTCGGCGGCCTGTGGGTCAAGCTGCTGTGGTTCGTCTTCGGCCTGCTGCTGAGCATGATGGTGCTCAGCGGCCTGCTGATCTGGACCAAGCGCACCGCCCAGGCCACGGTCGCTGCGGTCAAGCGGCCGGCACGCGCCGCCAAGCCGGTCCCGATCGTCGCCACCCGTGAAATCTCGGAGAGCCGCCCATGAGCAAGGCCGCAATCGCCCCCGCCCCGTCCGCTCTGGGCCGTTTTTGGTACAAGTGGCGCTTCCACATTAATGTGCTGCTGGTGCTGATCCCGCTGGGTTTCATGCCCAAGTACTTTCAGGATGTCGCGCTGTTCCGCGGCGCCAGCGGCCTCGGCGAGCGTGAGTTCGGCGAAGTCCAGGTCGGCCCCTGGAGCCTGCGCCTGGCCGAGTTCCGCAACCAGCCGCCGCAACTGGAAGGTCCGGCCGGCTATATGAAGAGTTTCAACGCCGCGCTGTGCCAGGCGTGCATCAGCCAGGTCAAGGTGGTCTACCTGCGCATCGGCAAGCCGCGCAGCCTGCGCGCTGCCGGGGGGCTATTCTTCGGCAGCCCCTATCGCATGGGCACGAGCATTCCCATACCGCCACGCACCAAGCCCGACGCCGAGTTGTGGATCACCGCCGAGGGCTGGGACGGCACAGTACATCAGGCATCCATCCCGCTGGCCGAGGCTTCGCCCGCCACCCTCGCCTGGCTGAAACAACAAGGAGACAAACCATGATCCAAAGCGCCCGCATCGGTCTGCTGATGCTCTGTACCGGCCTGTCCCCTCTGGCTCTCGCGCACAACCCGATCTGCGAATGCGAGGAGCACGGCACCGGCGAAATCGTCTGCACCGGCGGCTTCTCCGACGGCAGTGGTGCCCCCGGCGTGACTCTCGACGTGATCAGCTACGAAGAAGAGGTGCTGGTGCCCGGCAAACTCGGCGATGACTCCAGGCTCAGCTTCAAGCGCCCGGACGGAGAGTTCTACGTACTGTTCGACGCCGGCCCCGGCCACGTCGTGGAAATCGACCACACGGAAATCGCCAGCCAATGACCACCCAAGTGGTACGCCCGGCTGGCGCCGGGCATGAAAGCCTGTGGGTAGCCGTCCTCAGCCTGTCGATCATCCTGCTGGCCGCAACAGTCATCAGCCTGCGCAGCGAGAGTCACGAGGAAGAAAGCGTCGCCGCCCACCAGATCGATGCCCGCCGCGACCTCAACGCTGCCGAGCAAGGTATCCATACCGAATTGGTCGTAGCCCTCGACGAGATCCTGATGCTGCAGGACGAACTGCAGACCTTGCCCGAGCCGCAGCAACTGGCCGAAGAAGGCATTCCGCCCTTCACCAACGACTCCAGCACCGCCACCCGCGGCCACCACGTCTGGCAGCTGCTGCATGTCGGCGATGACTACGCCTACCAGGGTCTGAGCGGCGACAGCGCCGTCGCTGGCTCCTTTCTGTTGCTGGCAAGCCCAGCGGATGCCGACATCTGGCTCAACCGCTCCAGCGATGTCGTTGCCCCACAGAACCTGCATGCCGATGCCCTGATCGCCGCCGGCTGGCGCCAGGTCGCCAGCCAATACGACGCCGGCGTCACCCGCCAGCATCGCCACTGAATATCGGGAACCCCTCCATGCCCTCTCGCTTCGTCTCCCGCCGCCTGCTGGCCAGCCTGCTACTGAGCCTGGGCGCCGCCCTCGCCCCCGTGCTCGCCAGCGCCGACAACCACCGCCTGCGTGTCGGTATCACCCTGCACCCCTATTACAGCTACGTCAGCAATATCGTCGGCGACCGCGCCGACGTGGTGCCGCTGATCCCGGCCGGCTTCAACCCACACGCGTACGAGCCGCGCGCCGAGGACATCAAGCGCATCGGCGAGCTCGACGTGGTGGTGCTCAACGGCGTCGGCCATGACGACTTTGCCGACCGCATGATCGCCGTCAGCGAGAAGCCGGACGTCCCCGTGATCGAGGCCAACGCCCGCGTGCCCCTGCTCGCCGCCACCGGCCAGGCCGCGCGCGGCGCCGGCAAGGTGGTAAACCCGCACACCTTCCTCTCCATCACCGCCTCCATCGCACAGATCAACAACATCGCCCGCGAACTCGGCAAGCTCGACCCGGACAACGCCAAGTTCTACATCCAGAACGCCCGCGCCTACGGCAAGCGCCTGCGCGGCCTGCGCGCCGAGGCTCTGGGCAAGCTGACCGACGCCAAGGGCAGCGAGCTGCGCGTGGCCACCATCCATGCCGCCTACGACTACCTGCTGCGCGAGTTTGGCCTGGAGGTCACCGCCGTGGTCGAACCGGCCCACGGCATCGAGCCGAGCCCCAGCCAGTTGAAGAAGACCATCGACCAGCTCAAGGAACTGGACGTGCAGGTGATCTTTTCCGAGATGGACTTCCCCTCCAGCTACGTCGACACCATCCATCGTGAGTCTGGCGTGAAGATCTACCCGCTGACGCATATTTCCTACGGCGAGTACACCGCCAGAAAATACGAAGAGGAAATGGCGCGCAACCTCGACACCGTGGTGCGCGCCATTCAGGACGAAGGCGTATGACCGCCCTCGAAACCGCGCCGCCGCGCCTGCAGGGCCCCGGCATCGAATTCTCCGGCATCGACCTCAACCTCGGTCGCACGCGGATTCTCGACAAGGTCAGCTTCCAGGTGCGCGCCGGCAGCGTGCACGCTCTGGTCGGCCCCAACGGCGGTGGCAAGAGCTCGCTGATCAAGACCCTGCTCGGGCAGATGCCGCACCAGGGCGAGCTTCGCCTGCACTGGCCGGCCAGCCCCGGCACCATAGGCTATGTACCGCAGGCGCTGGAATTCGATCGCGGCCTGCCAATGACGGTGGATGACTTCATGGCCGCCATGTGCCAACGCCGCCCGGCCTTCCTCGGCCTGTCGCGGCGCCACGCCCCGGCCATCGAGCAGGCGCTGGCAAGGGTCGGCATGCTGGACAAGCGCAAGCGGCGCATGGGCGCGCTGTCCGGCGGCGAGCGCCAGCGCGTGCTGCTGGCCCAGGGCCTGGTGCCCGAGGCGCAGCTGCTGGTGCTCGACGAGCCAATGTCGGCGCTGGACGAGCCCGGCGTCCAGGTGTTCGAGCAACTGCTGCGCGACTGGCGCCAGGCCGGCACCACAGTGCTGTGGATCGAGCACGACCTGCAGGCCGTCGGCCGCCTCGCCGACCGCGTCACCGGGCTCAACCGCCGCGTGCTGTTCGACGATACGCCGCAGCAGGTGCTGACCCCCGAGCGCCTGCTCGAACTGTTCTCCAGCCATCCGCGCCAGCAAGAGGCCTCGTCATGAGTTTCGAAGACATCCGCCTGGCAATCCAGGCCTGGGCCAGCGCCGGCTATCTGCCCGAGGCTCTGGCCTACGGTTTCGTGGTCAACGCCCTGCTCGCCGGTCTGCTGATCGGCCCGGTGCTCGGCGGCCTCGGCACGCTGGTGGTGGTCAAGCGCTTCGCCTTCTTCTCCGAAGCGGTCGGCCACGCCGCGCTGACCGGCGTGGCCATCGGCATCCTGCTTGGCGAGCCCTACACCGGCCCCTACGGCAGCCTGTTCGGCTACTGCCTGCTGTTCGGCATCCTGCTCAACTACCTGCGCAACCGCACCGGCCTGGCGCCAGATACGTTGATCGGCGTGTTCCTCTCGGTGTCGCTGGCAGTCGGCGCCAGCCTGCTGCTGGTGCTCGCCGGCAAGATCAACATCCATATCCTGGAGAACGTACTGTTCGGCTCGGTGCTGACGGTCAACGCCCAGGACCTGGCGGTGCTGGCGCTGGTCTCGCTGCTGGTGCTGGGCCTGGCACTGCCGCTGTACAACCGCATCATGCTGGCCAGTTTCAACCCGCAACTGGCCAGCGTGCGTGGCGTCGCGGTGAAGCCGCTGGACTACCTGTTCGTGATGTTGGTGTCGCTGGTCACCGTGGCTGCAGTCAAGGTCATCGGCGCCATCCTGGTCGGCGCCCTGCTGGTGATCCCGGCTGCCGCGGCACGACTGCTCAGCCAATCACTGAAGGGCTTCTTCTGGCTATCGGTACTGATCGCCACCTGCAGCACACTGGCCGGTATCTTTCTGCCGATCGCCCTGGAGCTGCCGGTCCCCTCCGGCGCCGCGATCATCATGGTCGCCGGCCTCGCCTTCGCCACCGCCGCCATCGCCCGCGGCACACTGCCTAGCCTGAAAGGGAACCTGGGATGACCCTGCAACGCCTGAGCCTTGCCCTCGCCGCCTGCGCCCTGCTCGCCGGCCCGCTGCACGCCGAAACACAGCCCGTGCGCATTCTCGCCAGCCTGCCGATCACCTACGGTCTCGGCGCCAGCCTGCTCGACGGCAGCGCCGTGCAGTTGCAACGCGCCGCCCCGGCCAACTTGCCGGCCAGCCGCCAACCCTCGTACTTCGCCGGCCGTGGCGCGGGCGCACTGGACAAGGCCGCGCGCGACGCCGACGCCGTGATCGGCCTGCGCTCGCTGTGGCCGGACGACCCGCTCTACCCGCTGGCGCGGCGCAGCAACATCCGCATCGTCGAAGTTGACGGCGCACGTCCGGTGGACGGCGCCCTGCCCGGCATAGCCCTGCGCAGCGACGGCGGTGACGCCCTGGCTAGCCAGCCCTGGCTCAACATCAACAACCTGGGACGCATGGCCGATGTGATCGCCGCCGACCTGAACCGCCTGGCACCTGAGGCCAAACCGCAGATCGAGGCCAACCTGGCGACGCTCAAGCAGCGCCTGCTCAAACTCAGCGCCGCCAGCGAAAGCCGCCTGGCAGAGCTGGATAACCTGAGTGTGGCCAGCCTGTCGGATCACTTCGACTACCTGATCGACGGCCTCAACCTTGACCTTGTCGAGCTGAGCGTGGCGACGGACGCCGAATGGACGACTGAAACCCTGGCGCAGCTTAGCGCCGAGCTAAGGGACAACGACGTCGCTGCCGTGCTTGTCCAGCGCCAGCCGCCAGCCGATCTGGCCAAGGCGATCAGCGACGGCGGCAGCCGCCTGGTACTGATCGAAGACAATCAGCAAGAACCCGTCGCCGGACTGGAAACAGCCATCGGCCAGGTGCTGGACGCCCTGTCGCCCTGAGCAAAACTCAACGTCTCTGCCCGGAGCCTGATTAGCCCGGATGAAATCCGGGAATGCCGCGCCCCGGATTGCATCCGGGCCATTAGAGCGAGCGGCAGCCGCTTGAGCAGCGCCTCATCCGGATCGGCCCCGCACACGAGCCTGTTTCAACGCAGCAGTGCTGACGCGCAGCAGGGCCTGGACAGGCCCTTACAGCTCGGTAGCGTCCTCGACGCCATCCACTGCGCCCTGCTCAAGGGCGCTCAGCTCCAGCAGTTCTTCCTGATAATCATCCATTACTCGACCCTCCCGCATGATCCATTCAACGACGACACAAGGTGCATGCCCATCAGGCTAGAGCGGCGGTATGAAGGCAATATGACGAAAAGTCGCGGGCAGGAGAAATGGCCATCGACACTGGCCAGGAGCTGTCTGCGTGGGAGCGGCTTTAGCCGATGACAAGCACGCAAAGCTTGCCGCTTGAACGCCTGCCACAGAGAAGCAGCCGCACAAACGGCGGCCAATAAAAAACCCGCTGATCTTGCGATCAGCGGGTTTCGTATATGGCGCAGCGGACGGGACTCGAACCCGCGACCCCCGGCGTGACAGGCCGGTATTCTAACCGACTGAACTACCGCTGCGTGTCGGTTGGACTTTCGTCCAGAAAACTCTTGAAGCTTTATTGCATCTGATGGCGCCCTTGCGGACTCTGCCATCTCAAATCGATGAAACATCGATCTGGGAAATAATGGCGCAGCGGACGGGACTCGAACCCGCGACCCCCGGCGTGACAGGCCGGTATTCTAACCGACTGAACTACCGCTGCGCGTCGGTGGACTTTCGTCCTTCTCTCTAAGGCTATGGTGGGTGATGACGGGATCGAACCGCCGACCCTCTGCTTGTAAGGCAGATGCTCTCCCGGCTGAGCTAATCACCCATGTGCCTTAGCGAGGCGCGCACTTTATGCAGGCGGCGATGCTAAGTCAACACCCTGCTTGAATTTTTTCTGAAAAAGACGGATTCACCGCCCACCTCATTCCATCTCTCCACACAACTCGGCCGCCCTCAATAGCGCTGCTGTCAGGCTATGGCGCTCCCAATCGGCCAGTGCGGCGAAACGCTGGTTGAATTCTGGCGGCATCAACGACGGCGCCTGCCGGATCAACTCACGCCCGGCAGCACTGATCAGCAGCCACTGCCGGCGACGATCCTGATCATCGCGCTGACGCTGCAGCAGGCCGTGCTCCTCGAGACGATCGAGCAGACCGGAAAGCGTCGCCGCAGTGAGGCTGACGCGACTGCTGAGCACGCTGGCAGTCATCCGCGTCTCGCTGGCCAGCACCTGCAGCACCATCAACTGCATGGGCGTCAGTCCGCCGAAGCGAGCCAGACGCTTGGCATGCACCTCACCCGCCTGCTGCAAGCGCCGCAGAGCCTGGAACAGGGGCATCTCGAAGGCCATGACAGATGACAAATCTATTTCAACAGGAACTTTTTTATCGGTCATAAGCACCAATTCATAACAACCAAAACTTTGACATGAAAGCATTTTTTTGTTTTGGTGTAAAAGGCTCGACCACGAGCCACTCCCCAACGGCAACACCGGTAAGGAACTATGTGCGGAATAGCTGGAGAACTACGTTTTGATCGACGCCCCGCGGACCTGGCGGCAGTCGAGCGCATCACCCACCACCTGGCCCCTCGTGGCCCCGACGCCCATGGCTTTCATAGCCAGGGCCCCATCGCCCTGGGCCATCGCCGGCTGAAGATCATGGATCTGGCCGAAGCTTCGGGCCAGCCGATGATCGACAGTGATCTCGGCCTGTCCATGGTGTTCAACGGCGCCATCTACAACTACCCCGAGCTGCGCGCCGAGCTGGAGACGCTGGGTTATCGCTTCTTCTCCGGCGGTGACACCGAGGTGCTGCTCAAGGGCTATCACGCATGGGGCGAAAAGCTGCTGCCCAAGCTCAATGGCATGTTCGCCTTCGCCGTCTGGGAACGTGACAAGCAAAGCCTGTTCATCGCCCGCGACCGTCTCGGCGTCAAACCTCTTTACCTGTCGCGTACCGGCGAGCGCCTGCGCTTCGCCTCGTCGCTGCCGGCCCTGCTGCAAGGCGGCGATATCGCCAAGACGCTGGATGCCGTCGCCCTCAACCACTATCTGAACTTTCACGCCGTGGTGCCGGCACCGCGCACCATCCTGGCGGGCGTGGAGAAGCTGCCGCCGGCCACCTGGATGCGCATCGACGCCGACGGCAAGGTCGAGCAGAACACCTGGTGGACGCTGCAATTCGGCCCACAAGGCGATGAAACCGGCTACGGTCTGGAAGAATGGCGCGAGCAGGTGCTGGACACCATGCGCGAAGCCGTGGCGATTCGTCAGCGCGCGGCCGTGGACGTCGGCGTGCTGCTGTCCGGCGGCGTCGATTCGAGCATGCTGGTCGGCCTGCTGCGCGAAGCCGGTGTGGAGAACCTGCTGACCTTCTCCATCGGTTTTCAGGATGCCGGCGGCGAGCGTGGTGACGAATTCCAGTATTCGGATCTGATCGCCCAGCGCTTCGCCACCCGCCACCACCAGTTGCGCATTGGCGAGCACGAGATTCTCGATCAGTTGCCGCAGGCCTTCCGCGCCATGAGCGAGCCAATGGTCAGCCACGACTGCATCGCCTTCTACCTGCTCTCACGTGAAGTGGCCAAACACTGCAAGGTGGTGCAGAGCGGCCAGGGCGCCGACGAGCTGTTCGCTGGCTACCACTGGTACCCGCAGGTCGATGGCGCAGACGATGCCTTCGCTGCCTACCGCGCCGCCTTCTTCGACCGCGAGCACGACGAATACGCGGCCTGCGTGCAGCCTGCCTGGCTGACTGGTGACATGGCCGGCGAGTTCGTTCGCGAGCACTTCGCCATGCCCGGTGCCAGTGCAGCGGTAGACAAGGCCCTGCGCCTGGACAGCACGGTGATGCTGGTCGATGACCCGGTCAAACGCGTGGACAACATGACCATGGCCTGGGGGCTGGAGGCGCGCACGCCGTTCCTCGACTACCGCGTGGCCGAACTGTCGGCGCGCATTCCGGCGCAGTTCAAGCTGCCTGACGGCGGCAAACATGTGCTCAAGGAAGCGGCGCGCAAAGTCATCCCCAGCGAGGTGATCGACCGGCCCAAGGGCTACTTCCCGGTACCGGGTCTCAAGCACCTGGAGGGCGCCACCCTGGGTTGGGTGCGCGACCTGCTGCTCGACCCCAGCCAGGATCGTGGTCTGTTCAACCCGACCATGCTCGATCAGCTGCTGACCAACCCGCAGAGCCAGCTCACCCCGCTACGCGGTTCCAAGCTGTGGCAACTGGCGGCGCTCAACCTGTGGTTGAGCGAACAGGGTCTGTAACTCACATGGAGCGGCCCTCGGGCCGCTCCTGCAGGATCAATGGTCGTAGCCCGGTCAAGCCGGGATTTGTCGCGACTCAATGACGATCCGGCTCGGACCGGACGTCGTGAACACGGACAGGGACTATTCCATGCGCTCCACTGCCTTCAACCAACGCCTGCTGCGCGGCCAGACACCCTCTTACGAGCGTCTGCAGGCACGCCTGGCCGAGGATCACACCAGTCAGCCCAGCCAGCCACAAGCCATTCATTGCGGCTGGGGCCGCCTGTTGATCGGCCACACCTACCCCGATGCCACCGCCCTGGCCGAATCCCTGCTGGGCGAACAGCCCGGCGAGCGCGATATCGCCCTGTACGTGGCCGCGCCGCATCAGGTGCTGGCCTACGCGCCGCAGCAACTGTTTCTCGACCCTTCCGACACGTTGCGCCTGTGGTTCACCGACTACCGCCCAGCGCGTCGCAGCTTCCGTGGTTTTCGTATCCGCCGGGCGCAGAACGACACAGACTGGCAGGCAATCAACTGCCTGTACCAGACCCGCGGCATGCTGCCGATCGACCCGGCCAAACTCACGCCCTACAACGAGGGCGGCCCGACCTACTGGCTGGCCGAGGATGAAGACAGCGGCGCGGTGATTGGCAGCGTCATGGGCCTCAACCATCAGCGAGCCTTCCGTGACCCGGAAAACGGCAGCAGCCTCTGGTGCCTGGCAGTCGACCCGCAATGCAGCCGCCCAGGCGTCGGCGAGGTGCTGGTCCGGCATCTGATCGAACACGGCATGAGCCGTGGCCTGAGCTACCTCGACCTGTCGGTGCTGCACGATAACAAGCAGGCCAAGAAGCTCTACGCCAAACTCGGCTTCCGCGAGCTGCAGACCTTCAGCCTCAAGCGCAAGAACGGCATCAACCAGCCGCTGTTCCTCGGCCCCGGCCCACAGGCCGAGCTCAACCCCTATGCGCGGATCATCGTCGACGAGGCACTGCGCCGCGGCATCGAGGTGCAGGTGGACGACGCCGATGCCGGACTGTTTACCCTCAGCCACGGCGGCCGACGCATCCGCTGCCGCGAATCGCTGTGCGACCTGACCAGCGCGGTGAGCATGACCCTGTGCCAGGACAAGCGCCTGACTCATCGCGCCCTGTCGCGCGCCGACCTCAGCGTGCCGGCCCAACGCCTGGCCGGTAGTGCTGAAGATAACGCCACGTTTCTCGCCGAGCATGGTTCGGTTGTGGTCAAGCCGGTCGACGGCGAACAGGGCCAGGGCGTGGCGGTCGATCTGCGTACGCCGGGCGAGGTGCAGGAAGCCATAGAGCGCGCCCGAGTATTCGACCAGCGCGTGCTGCTGGAGAGTTACCACGAAGGCCACGACCTGCGTGTGCTGGTGATCGGCTACGAGGTGGTGGCCGCAGCCATTCGCCGCCCAGCCGAAATCATTGGCGATGGCCGCCACAGCATCGGCAAGCTGATCGATGCGCAGAGCCGTCGTCGCCAGGCAGCCACTGGTGGCGAGAGCCGCATCCCCAAGGACGCAGAAACCCTGCGCACCCTGCACGGTGCCGGCCTCGACTACGACAGCGTGTTGCCAGCTGGCGAACGCCTGGCCGTGCGCAAGACCGCCAACCTGCACACCGGCGGCACCCTGGAGGATGTCACTGCGATCCTCCACCCGGCCCTGCGTGACGCCGCCATCAAAGCCGCGCGCGCCCTGGAAATCCCCGTGGTCGGCCTCGATCTGCTGGTACCGGCTGCCGACCAGCCGCAGTACGTGTTCATCGAAGCCAACGAACGCGCCGGCCTGGCCAACCACGAACCGCAGCCAACCGCCGAGCGCTTCGTCGACCTGCTGTTCCCCCTCAGCCAGACACCGAGCTGAGCCTTCTCCCCCGGCCCTCTCCCACATTTGGGAGAGGGGAAAACCCAACGCCGAGGAGCTTGCATGCAACAACTACCCGAACCCGATCTCGACTACATGCAGAAGGTACTGCTGGAGATGCTTGCCATCCCCAGCCCTACCGGTTTCACCGACACCATCGTGCGCTACGTCGCCGAGCGTCTCGAAGAGCTGGAAATCCCCTTCGAGCTGACCCGCCGCGGCACCATCCGCGCCACCCTGCGCGGGCGCCAGAGCGAGTACGAGCGTTTCGACCGTGCCGTTTCCGTGCACCTGGACACCATTGGCGCCATCGTTCGCGAGATCAAGGACAACGGCCGTCTCGGCCTGGCGCCAGTGGGCTGCTGGTCGAGCCGCTTCGCCGAGGGCAGCCGTGTCAGCCTGTTCACCGACAACGGCGTGATTCGCGGCAGCGTGCTGCCCCTGATGGCCTCGGGGCACGCCTTCAACACCGCCGTAGACACCATGCCGGTGAGCTGGGATCACGTCGAACTGCGCCTGGACGCTTACTGCGCCACGCGCGCCGATTGCGATTCACTGGGCGTCAGCGTCGGTGATTTCGTCGCCTTCGACCCGCTGCCGGAATTTTCCGAAAGTGGTCATATCAGTGCCCGTCACCTCGACGACAAGGCCGGCGTCGCCGCATTGCTGGCCTCGCTCAAGGCGATTCGTGACCACGGCCTGCAACCGATGATCGACTGCCACCCGCTGTTCACCATCACCGAGGAGGTCGGCTCAGGCGCCGCCGCTGCCCTGCCCTGGGATGTCAGCGAATTCGTCGGTATCGACATCGCCCCGGTCGCGCCGGGCCAGCAGTCCAGCGAGCATGCTGTCAGTGTGGCCATGCAGGACTCCGGCGGCCCCTATGACTACCACCTGTCACGCCAGCTGCTGCGTCTGGCTGCCGAGCAGGAAGTACCGGTACGGCGCGACCTGTTCCGCTACTACCACAGCGACGCGCAATCAGCGGTCACCGCTGGCCATGACATTCGCACGGCGCTGCTGGCCTTCGGCTGCGACGCTACCCATGGCTACGAACGCACCCATATCGACAGCCTCAAGGCACTCAGCCGCCTGCTCACCGCCTACATGATGAGCCCGCCGGTATTCGCCAGTGACGCCCAGCCGGCGCAGGGCTCGCTGGAGCGCTTCAGCCATCAGCTGGAGCACGATGCGCAGATGGAAAGCGATACCCGTGTCCCACCTGTGGACAGCCTGGTCGGGCAACATGATCGGGACGCTTGAAGGGTTCAGCGCATAAAGGCAAAGTGACACGAAAGGACGACAGGGGAGCATCAGCTCCCCTTTTTCTGGCCTGCGTCAGTGGCCAACCTTCGGGCCGTCGCCAAGCGACGTTGAACATGACACTCCGGCCATCTCTCATGGCCTTCTGAGGTTCACGGATGCCTCGCGTCTTTCTGGCCTTGTTGCTGTTCTGGCTTGCCTGCCCAAGTTGGGCCCTTACGCCTGCGCCGCTCGATAGCGATGACATGCGTCTATCCCTGGGCCCTTACACCGGCTACTACGAAGACGTGGACGGCACCCTCAGCGTCGAGCAGGTGCGGGCACTGGATGACAATGCCTTCCGTAACCCCGGCGGCGAACACGCCAACCTTGGCAAGAACGCATCCGTATGGTGGTTCAAGGTTCGCCTGGTCAATGCGCTTGAGCATGAGCTGGGCGGCTATCTCGAAGTCAATTATCCGCTGCTCGATCATCTTCAGGTTCACCTGATCAGACCCGACGGCAAGCGTCTGGAGCAGGAAAGCGGCGATAGCTTCGCCTTCTCCCAGCGGCCGGTACAGGTGCGCAACTTCTGGTTTCCCATGCAGCTGGAGCCTGGTGTCAGCACCCTGCTGATCCGCGTGGAAACCAGCAGCACGGTGTTCGTGCCGCTGTTCTTCGCCACCTACGGTGCCAGCGCGGCGGCGCAGGAAAACCTGATGGGCTTCAACGGCGCGTTCTACGGCGTACTGTTCGCCATGTTCTGCTACAACCTGTTCCTCTACCTGTCGCTGCGCGAATCGGCCTACCTCTGGTACCTGGCCTATAACCTCAACGTCGGTCTGCTCGCGGCCTGCTTCGACGGCATGCTGTTCAAGCTGCTACCCGAGCACGTGGCCTTGCAGTCGGTCAGCATCTACATCCTGATGTACCTGCACTGCCTTACGGCCATCCAGTTCAGCCGCCATTTCCTGCACGCACGCCAGTATTTCCCGCGCCTCGATACCGGCCTGCGTCTGTTGATGCTGATCTGCGTCGGCTGCCTGCTGTCGGTGCCACTGATCGGCTTCGCCGCCTGGAACATCCTGGCCAGCGTTACCGTATCGCTGGTGTCGCTGATCCTGCTGCTGACCGGCCTCTACGTATGGCGTCGCGGCGTGCGTTATGGCTCCTACTACACCCTGGCCTGGGCCATCCTGCTGTTCGCCTTCATCCAGGCCACCACTGGCTCCCTGGGGCTGGAAGTGTTCGGCGTATTCGGCGCCACGGTGGTGAAAATCGGTGTGACCATCGAGCTGATCACCCTGTCCATCGGTCTTGCCGACCGCATCAACCTGCTCAAGGAAGAAGGCTTCCAGTCGCGCCGTGCAGCCGAGCAAGCCGCCTTCGAGAGCCAGGCCAAGAGCCGTTTCCTGGCCAAGATGAGCCACGAGATCCGCACCCCGCTCAACGGCGTGCTAGGCATGCTGCAGCTGCTGCGCGAAACGCCTCTGGATCGTAGCCAGCGCTTCTACGTAGACACCATTTCCAGCTCCGGCAGTTCGTTGATGGCAGTGATCAACGACATCCTCGACTACGCCCGCATCGAATCCGGCAAGCTCAGTCTGGAGCAGATCGAGTTCGATCTCGAAGACATGATTTCCGAGACACTCAGCCTGTTCACCGGCCAGGCCCTGGATAAACGCCTACGCCTCTACGTCAGCCTGGAGAACGGCGTGCCACGGCGCATTCAGGGTGATCCGACGCGACTTAAACAGATCCTGATGAACCTGCTCAGCAACGCCCTGAAGTTCACTGCCGAAGGCCATGTGGCGGTCAGCGTCAGCCGCCGTAGCGACAGCCATGGCAACCCGCATCTGGTGATCGCCGTCAGCGACAGCGGTATCGGCATCAGTGAGCAGGCACTGGCGCAGTTGTTCGAATCCTTCGCTCAGGGCGATTCCAGCACCACCCGCCGCTATGGCGGCAGCGGTCTGGGGCTGGCCATCAGCAAGGAGCTGGTGGAGATGATGGGCGGCAGAATCGAGGTGCAGAGCACTCTTGGCCAGGGCACTCGCTTCGCTTTCGACATGCCGCTGCTGGCCGAACAGGAAGCACCCGACGAACTCAGCCGCCTGCTCGCCGGACGCACCGCCCTGCTCGCCTCGCTCGACGGCCTTGGTCTGGATGCCATGAGCCGCCTGCTCGGACGCTGGGGCATGCGTACCGAGCGCTGCCAGACGCCGGAGCGCCTGCAGGACTACCTGGAGGATTTCGCGGCGCCGCCACTGCTGGTGCTGATGGCGCCCTGGCCAGGTGGCGTCAACCACTGGCTTGACTCACTCAGGCCCAAGCTGCAGGCGCAACAGCGCGTGCTGCTGGTCTGCCCGCCCGAGGCCTGCCAGCAACTGCCGGCAAGCCACGAACTACGCCTGCAACACCTGGCCCAGCCAGTGGCGATCAACGCACTGCGCCAGGCCTTGAACGGGCTGTATGAAGAACCCAGAGCACAGGTACATCAGTTGGTCAGAGAAATACGCAGCGACAACAGCGAAGCCCCCTGCATTCTGGTGGCGGAGGACAATTCAGTGAACCAACTGGTGGTTCAGGGCTTTTTGAAAAAACGTGGCTACAGCGTGCGCCTGGTAACCGACGGCCAGGCGGCGGTGGACGAATATGGTCGCGACCCGGCTGCCGTGCACCTGATCCTGATGGATTGCGAAATGCCAGTGATGGACGGCTTTGAAGCCACCCGGCAGATTCGCCGCCTGGAGCGCAGCCAGCATCTCGCTGCCGTGCCCATCATCGCGCTGACCGCGCATATCCTCGAGGAGCACCGCCAGCACGGCCTGGATGCCGGCATGGACGATTTTCTCGGCAAACCGCTGGATAGCGCGCTGCTCTACAGCACGCTGGAGCGCCACCTCAAACGACCCGGCATGGTGCACTGAGAGAACTCGCAGCACGGCGCCTCTGGCTCTATCATGGGCGCCAATAACTGGAGTCACTCGTTGTGCTGATCCCCGCTGACCTGCTGCAAGCCGACACCCTCACCGCCCTGATCGAAGACTTCGTCACCCGTGACGGCACCGACAACGGCGATGAAACCCCGCTGGAAACCCGCGTGCAACGCGTACGCCGTGCCCTGGACAAGGGCGAGGCGGTGATCGTCTTCGACCCTGACAGCCAGCAGTGCCAACTGGCGATGAAGCGTGACGTGCCCAAGGAATGGCTGGACGCCCTCAACGACAGCCTCAGTGATTGACCGTGTGCGCCAGCATTACCGATAGCTGACACAGCGGCCGCCCGCTTTCGGCCTGCCACTGGTTGAAGGCAGCCTGCACGGCAGCCAGGTCTTTCAAACTGGTTGGTGCCTTGTCGATCACGCCCTGGGCCTTGAGCGCGGCGACCATGTCATCGGTAGGGACGAAGGTGTCCTTGCCCACCATACGCAGGAAGCGCGGCGCCGACAGACCGCCAAGCTGACTGCCATGCTTGGCCAGATACTTCCACAACCCGACGATGTCACTGACCGGCCAATCGGCAATCAGCGCGCCAAAAGAGAAATGGGCCGCAGGCCCAGTCTGATGCCCTTCTCCCTCAGGGAGGCAGCTCCCGCTCTCGAAAACGCTCCCGGCGTTTTTCCTACCTCCCCCATCCATGTGGTCGCCGGCGGGAGTACTGCATTCACCACATCCCTGTGGATCAAGGTGGCGCGCAGCGCCGGATGAGGGACTGCCCAACAAGCGTCCAGCCCGCACATCGAGGATGAACTGAGCATTGCGCGGCACGCTTTTGAGCTTGCCCAGGTGGCGAATCAGCCGCGCATCCTGCATCAGGTTCTCCAGGCGCTCGGCGCCCATCAGCACCACCTTCTCCGGGTCGAAGCCAAAGAACACTTCCTCGAACGCCGGCCATTTAGCGTCCACCAGGCTGTGCTTGAGGCCGGCGCGAAAGATGCGCAGGCTGATCAGCGACAAGTAGCGGTCGTCACTCAGCGCACGCAGTTCGGCGTCGCTGCGCGGCTGCGGCAGCATGGCTTCCAATGCCTTGGCCGAGCCGAAACGGTTGAGGCAGAACTCGTGCAGCCACTTGTAATCACGCATGAATCGAACCCTTCATGAAACGGATGACAGAGCCTGCACGCAGCGCGTAGAACACTCAAGTCCCACAGCGGCGACGCTCACGTAGGGCGGGTGCAACCCGCCAGTCCCGGATTGGCGGGTTGCACTCGCCCTACCCGCGCAAACGCTCGGCAGCCTGGCGCAGTGTTGCTTCGGTAGCGATCCAGCCCAGGCAGCCATCAGTAATCGACACGCCGTAACGCAGCTCGCCGGAAAGCGCCTGGCAACCGTCGAACAGGTGGCTCTCCAGCATCACACCGCGCAGGCTGGCATCACCGGCCAGGCGCTGGTCGATCACAGACTCCAATACAGCCGGCTGGCGCAGCGGGTCCTTGCCACTGTTGGCATGGCTGCAGTCGACCATGATGCGCGGCGCTATCCCCTGGCGCTGCAGTGCCTCACGTGCAGCGCCGACGCTGGCAGCGTCATGGTTCGGCGCACCGTGGCCACCACGCAGCACCAGATGGGTGTCCGGGTTGCCGGTAGTTTGCAACAGCGCCGGGTGACCAAGGTCATCGATGCCGAAGTGCTGATGCGGGTGCGCCGCCGAACGCATGGCGTCGCAGGCGATGCCAACGCTGCCGTCGGTGCCGTTCTTGAAGCCCACCGGCAGATCCAGGCCGCTGACCATCTCGCGATGCACCTGCGACTCGCTGGTACGTGCGCCGATGGCCGCCCAACCGAGCAGATCATCGAAGTAACCGGCGGCCATCGGCTGCAGCAGCTCAGTGGCCAGCGGCAGGCCGCGAGCGAGGATATCCAGCATCAGTTGCCGCGACTGGCGCAAGCCTTCGGCCATGTCGCCACTGCCATCGAGATGCGGGTCGTACAACAGCCCCTTCCAACCCACCGTGGTGCGTGGTTTTTCCACGTAGGCGCGCATCACCAGCAGCAGTTGGTCATCGACCTGCGGGGCCAGCTCGGCCAAGCGCTCGGCGTATTCGAGGGCGCTGGTACGGTCATGCAGGGAACAGGGGCCGACTACCACCAGCAGGCGCGAGTCGCGGCCATCGAGCACGGCGCGAATGGCGTCACGGTCGGCGGCAATACGTTCGGCAAGTGCGGCGGGCAGCGGCAGGCGCTGGCGCAAGACAGCGGGGCTGGGCAGCGGCTGGGCGCTGCGGCGGGCGATGCTGGTGACGGTGGAAGCGAGTTGAGCGGAGCTGTTCATGATCTGGCGGTTCCTTGGCCGGCGCGGTCGATACCGCGGCGGCGCTAACTGAGTGTTCGTTGCAAAGGTGTCAGGGCGGTGGTGACGCTGCTAAATCGCCAGTCGTAGCGGTAGTTGCGGTAATAACGGTTCATCTGTGAGTCCTCGATCTGTGGCCGTTTTTCGGCCGGAAAAAACAAAACCCCCGGTCGGGTTGCCGACCGGGGGTTTTCTGGAAAACGTCTCTGGTGGCGACCCTGGTGTCTCAGGCCGCCTGTGGGGTATCAGGCGCGCCTGTGGCTAAACCAATACCCAAAGAAATAATACGCTGCCGCCACAAGCGCCTGCGCACGAGCCAGCGCGGCGCTCGTGGCACCGGCTTGCAGCATGGACAGGAGGTTGAGGCTGGCGGACATGGAATTCTCCAAAGCGATGGCCGAACCATACTCCAGGCCTTTGCAGCCTGGCAAGGGCGAAAGCGTCGCGGCTAAAGCCCCTCCCACAAACGACGCGAACCGTGGGATGGGCTTTAGCCGCGATGTCTTACGTAGGGTGGATGTCGCCCTTTACATCCACCAATCCCCATACACGGCGAATCGGTGAAGCGTGATCCACCCTACGGCGGCGCCTTACAGGCTCATTACATCGAGAAAACGCGGCGTGGCGCTGTCGTCGATCTTCAGGCTCTTGAAATCGAACAGGTTGCGGTCGGCCAACTGCGAGGGGTGCACGTTCTGCAGGGCGCGGAACATGATCTCGACACGACCTGGGCTCTTGCGCTCCCACTCCTGCAGCATCTCCTTGACCACCTGACGCTGCAGGTTTTCCTGCGAACCGCACAGATTGCACGGGATGATGGGGAATCCCTTGAGCTGACTGTAAGCCTCGATATCGGCCTCGGCGCAGTAGGCAAGCGGGCGGATCACCACGTTGCGGCCATCGTCGGACAGCAGCTTGGGCGGCATGGCCTTGAGCGTGCCGCCGTAGAACATGTTGAGGAAGAAGGTTTCCAGGATATCGTCGCGGTGGTGCCCCAGCGCCATCTTGGTCGCGCCAATCTCGTCGGCATAGGTGTACAAGGTGCCGCGACGCAGACGCGAGCACAGCGAGCAGGTGGTCTTGCCCTCGGGAATCTTCTCCTTGACCACCGAGTAGGTGTCCTTCTCGATGATGTGGTACGCCACGCCGACGGATTCCAGATAGGCCGGCAGCACATGCTCGGGGAAGCCGGGCTGCTTCTGGTCCATGTTCACCGCGACGATCTCGAACTGGATCGGCGCCACCTTCTGCAGGTACAGCAGCACGTCGAGCATGGTGTAGCTGTCCTTGCCGCCGGACAGGCAGACCATCACCTTGTCGCCATCCTCGATCATGTTGAAGTCGGTGATGGCTTCGCCGGCCAGGCGGCGAATGCGCTTCTGCAGTTTGTTCTGGTTGACCGAAAGGGTGCCCATGGTGCGTCGAAATCCGAGGGAGTGGGAACGAAAGCGCGACATTTTACGCACAATGGCGCCGCGCCCCTACCCCGATAGCAATGAAATGCTAGTCTCGGCCGATGAACGACGATCTCGACCCCAGCCTGGACCTCGCCGAGCAGCTACTGCAATTGCTGCAGGCAGCACCGGACGGCATTGCCGAATACACCCTGATACAGCAATTGAAAGACCGCCACAGCGGCCACATACCCAATCTGCCCCTGGCCGACAAGCTGGTGCTGTTTCGCACTCATTTCCTGCTGTTCAACGCGCTTTATCGCCTGCGCGAGCGATTGTGGGAGGAGAACTTAAACCAGTTGCAGATCAGCCCGCTGTGTATCCGCCTGCTGCCGTATCAGCCAGGCAACGCAGCGCTCAGTGAGCGCGACGGACTGCGCGATTACTACCTGGACATGAGCAACCTGCAGGGCACCGACGAGCGCGACGTCGAGCGTCTGCTCACCAGCTTCTGGACACGCATGCAGGGCGGTGAAGAAAAGCAGGCCGCACTCGAGCTGTTCGAACTGGCCAATGAACGGACACTCGATCTGCCACGCATCAAGCTGCGCTACCGACAAATGGTCAGCGAGCATCATCCGGACCGAGGCGGCAGCACAGAGCGGTTGCAGTCGATAAACCTGGCCATGGAAATTCTTGAGCGCTATTACCGCTGACTTCTAGAGAGCGATTTGCTCTAAAGCCAGACACCACGCCTGCTCCAGGCCCTGCCTATACTGCGACATAAGGTCGCATAGATTTCGGCCCGACACCCGGTGGCGCTGTACACGCGCCTCGGGCGTTCGCTGGGGGGCGACCGTCATAAGAAAGAGGAGGTGTCTGGCATGATCCACCACGTTTGGGGGCTCTTCACCCATCCCGATCAAGAATGGCAAGAAATCCGTGGCGAGGAAGAATCCATCAGCCACATGTACCTGACTCACGTGCTGATTCTTGCGGCAATTCCCGCCATTTCAGCCTACATCGGCACCACCCAGGTTGGCTGGGCGATTGGTGACCGAGCACCGGTGATGCTTACCGAAGGCAGTGCGATGGTGATGACCATCATGTCCTACCTGGCGATGCTCGCCGGGGTAGCCGTGATGGGCGCCTTCATCCACTGGATGGCACGTACCTACGACGCCAATCCCAGCCTGAGCCAGTGCGTCGTATTCGCGGCCTATACAGCCACCCCGCTGTTCATCGGAGGGCTCGCAGCGCTCTATCCGCATCTGTGGCTGGGCATGGTCGTGGGCACGGTCGCGATCTGCTACACCGTTTATCTGCTCTATGTCGGCATACCGACCTTCATGAACATTCCTGAGGACGAGGGCTTCATGTTCTCCAGTTCCGTACTGGCGGTCGGCCTGGTCGTGCTGGTAGCGATGATCGCCAGCTCGGTCATTCTCTGGGGCATGGGCGTCGGCCCGGTCTACACCAGCTGATAGTCATTAGCAGCTAACCTACAGGCCGCCTTCGGGCGGCCTTTTCATTGGCAAGCGGCACAGGCTCCCGGCTTACGGCATAATCGGCGCTCAGCCAGTACCTGCACCCGCTCATGCCCGAACATATTCACGCCCGCGTCGAAGCCTGCTACCAGCAGGCCGAAACCTTCTTCAAGCAACGCTTTGCCCGCCCCGAAATCAGCTTCAAGCTACGCGGGCAGAAGGCGGGCGTCGCGCACCTGACGGAAAACAAACTGCGCTTCAACCTGCAGCTGTATCGGGCCAACCATGAGGATTTCCTGCACCAGACAGTGCCGCACGAAGTCGCTCACATGATCGCCCACCAGCTATTCGGCCCGCGCATTCAGCCGCATGGCGAGGAATGGCAGTTGATCATGCGCGGCGTCTACGAGCTGCCGCCGCATCGCTGCCACAGCTACGAAGTCGAGCGGCGCAAGGTCAGTCGATTCATCTATCGTTGCAGCTGCGCGGATGGCGAGTTCCCCTTCTCGGCCCAGCGTCACGCCTTGGTCGCCAAGGGCCGCCGCTACTACTGCCGGCGTTGCAAGGTGACGCTGACCTTCAGTGGTGAGCAGCGCCAGGAGTGATCGGGCGCCGACGCACCGCTAGCGGCCTCTAGCCCTCGAACGATTGCAGCCACTGAGTGCGTGCACGTGCTTGCTCGGCATGGCACTCCGACTCCCAGAACCCGGTCCAGGGCGAACCTTGCACGCGGTTGCGGGCGTAGAGGCTGCAATCCTGCTCGCGAAGCTTGATCCACAGACGCTGGGCGTCCCGTAGTTCATTGGCGAGCGCCGGATCATACTGCTTGAGCGAAGCCATCACGCGATCATAAGTGCCTTGCAGCTCCTGCTCGGCGGCTTTCCAGACAGGTCCCTGACACATGAAGGCGGCCATGGCGCTGCCTTGCTGGCAGGGATCCTCTGAATTCTCAGCGGCCTGCACGGGTGCCAGGGTAACGGCCACATACATTGCCAAGCCCGATACGACGCCCGCCATCCTCCCTGAAATTCCGTTCATGCCTGACGCTCCGCTGCGATAAAGGCTCCCATCCTAAGCGGGTTCAACCGAACACGCGCGCCTCACTTAGCGCTGCAATTCGCTCGGCGTCATAACCCAACTCCACCAGCACTTCGGCGGTGTGTGCGCCAACCGCCGCCCCGACATGCCGGGGCGGCGCCAAGCCCTCAGAAAACTTCAGCGGGCAAGCCAGTTGAGATTGCGCGGGCAGCCCCTCGCGCGGCACCTCGACGACCAATCCACGGGCTTTGATCTGCGGATGCTGCAACGCCTCGGATAGCGGCAACATGGGTTCGACGCAGGCATCCAGCGCGGCGAAGACTTCGCACCATTGCGCGAAATCGCGCTTCTCGAACTCGATCTCGATCTCGCGCTTGAGCGCGCGTTGATCCTCGGGCTTGAGTGACAGGCCGCGTGCTGCCAGTTCGGGGCGGCCAATGGCGGCGCAGAACTGTTGCATGAACTGTGGCTCCAGGCTGCCGACGGAGAACCAGCGACCGTCGCGCGTGCGGTAGTAGTCGTAGAAGCTACCGCCATTGAGCGCCTGGTTTTCCATTCCAGGCTCGACGCCGGCACCGAGGTAACCAGCGCCCGCCATGCCATGCAGGCTGAAGGCGCAGTCGGTCATGCTCACGTCGACCTGCTGTCCCTGACCGGTGACCTGACGCTGCACCACAGCCGCAAGCAGGCCGATCACCCCATGCAGCGAGCCGCCCGCCAGGTCGGCCAACTGTACGCCGAGCGGCAACGGGCCGCTGTCGCGGCGCCCGGTGTAGCTGGCGATACCGGCCAGCGCCAGGTAGTTGATGTCGTGCCCGGCGCGATCACGATAAGGCCCACTCTGGCCGTAGCCGGTGATCGACACGTAGATCAGCCGTGGGTTGATCGACTTGAGCGCCTCGTAACCGACGCCCAGCTTGTCCATCACGCCGGGACGAAACTGTTCGAGCACGATGTCGTACTGGCTGACCAGTTGCTTGACCACCTCCACCGCTTCGGGCCGCTTTAGATCGAGGGCGATGCTGCGTTTGTTGCGGTTGAGGTAAGCGTGGCTGGTGGAGGTTCCGCCATCGTGCGGCGGTAGCACGCGCACCAGGTCCATGCGCGTGGGCGACTCCACCCGCAGTACCTCTGCGCCCATATCGGCCAACAGCAGCGAGGCGAACGGCCCCGGCAGCAGCGTGGAAAAATCGAGAATCTTCAGCGATGACAACGGGCCAGACATGGTGACTCCAGATAAGAAAAAGTGGCGTAGGCGACTCAGCCTTCCCAGACGATGACGACATCGCCGGGCATCGCTGCAATTGCTTCGGCATACCGCACTTCCAGCACATTGCGGCGAATCTTCATGGTCGGCGTCATGCTGCCGTTGTCCACTGTCCAGGCCTCGCTGACCAGATAGAAATGACTGACACGCTCGTGCGCCTCCAGCCGTTGATTGACTGCATGCAGATGCTCGGACAACGACTGTTCGAGCAAGCTGCGTGGTTGCTGGTGGGCCGCAGGTGAAAGCTCGATCAGCGCCAGCGGTTGATCCAGGTTGCTGCCCATCAGGCACACCTGCTCGACCCAATGACTCTTGGCGATCTCGCCTTCGATGGGCGCCGGCGCCACGTACTTGCCCTTGCTGGTCTTGAAGATGTCCTTCACTCGCCCAGTGATGCGCAGGTAGCCCGCCTCGTCCAGCTGGCCACGATCACCGGTGTGCAACCAACCGTCCCTGAGGGTTTCCTCGGTTTTCTCAGGCTCACGGTAGTAACCCTGCATCAGGGTCTCGCTGCGCAGCAGGATCTCGCCACTGGCGTCAATGCGCACCTCCAGATGCGGCATCGGTCTGCCCACGGTGCCGAAACGCACCTGCCCGGGGCGATTGAAACAACCGTAGGCGAAGTGCTCGGTCATGCCGTAACCCTCGCAAATAGTCATGCCCAGGCGCCTATACCACTCCAGCAGCCCGGTGGAAATCGCCGCCGCGCCGGATACCAGAATGCGTGCGCGGTCCAACCCCAGCCCCGCGCGCACCTTGCGCGCCACCAGCCTCCCCAGCAGCGGGACGCGCAGCAGCCGGTCGAGCTTGTGCGCCGGCAATTTCTCCAGCACGCCCTGCTGAAAGCGCGTCCACAACCGTGGCACCGAGAAGAACACGGTGGGACGCACCTGACGCAGGTCGCTGGCGAAGGTCTCCAGCGACTCGACGAAGGCCACAGGTGCGCCGCAGTAGAGGCTGTTGAATTCGACCAGGAAGCGCTCGGCGGCATGCGATAGCGGCAGGTAGGAGAAGAACTGATCCTGCGGCGTCATGTTCAGCTCCGCCGTGGCGTTGGCCGCAGAGAACGCCATGGCGTGGGCCGAGAGCATCACGCCCTTGGGCTGCCCGGTGGTGCCGGAGGTATAGAGGATCGACAGCAGATCCTCGCCGCGTTGCAGATGCGCGCCGAGCAGCGGCTCATGCGCCGCCAGCAAAGCATGCCATTGATGCTCGGCGGGCATGGTCGGATAAGGCATGGCGATGCGGGTGATATGCGGCGCGATGCCGGTGGCCAGTTTGTCCGGCTCATCCAGCTTGCCAACCAGGATTACCTTGCAGCCCGCGTGCTCCAGCACGTAGGCGATCTGTTCAGGCGCCTGCAGCGGATACAGCGGCACGCTGACCAGCCCGGCGTGCTGGATCGCCAGGTCGCTGATGAACCATTCGGCGCAGTTCTTCGCCAGCAGAGCGACGCGTTCGCCGGGCACGCAGCCCAGCGCCAACAGCGCGCTGGCCAAGCGGCGCGCCTGCTCGTCGACCTGGCGCCAGGTGAAGTCGTGCCATACGCCATTGACAGGCTGGCGCAGCCAGACCGCGTCGGGTTGTCGATCCAGCCAGTGGTCGAAGCGTTCGAGAGGCAGTTGCAGGGTCATGGAAGGTTACCTTCTTGTCCTTGGGGTTCACCTGCTCGTTGCAATGCGAGCGTTACTGACGATAGACCACAGCCTCTCGCAGGCGGGTGCAACCCACCACAGAGCGCTCGTGGCGGGTTGCACCCGCCCTACACCGTTACAACTTCATCCCGCGACTGATGATTTCCTTCATGATCTCCGACGTGCCGGCGAAGATGCGCTGGATACGCGCGTTCGCGTACATCTTGCAGATCGGGTACTCCCACATGTAGCCCCACCCGCCGTGCAGCTGCACGCCCTCGTCGACCACCTTGCACAGCAGCTCGGTGGTAAACAGTTTGGCCTCTGCGGCGACTTCTGCACTGAGCTTCTTCTGGTTGTGGTCGAGCACGCAGCGGTCGGTGAAAACCTGAGCCACATCGATCTGGGTGCGCATCTCGGCCAGCTTGAAGCGGGTGTTCTGGAAGTGCGCCACCGGGCGGCCGAAGGCCTGGCGTTCCTTGACGTACTCGATGGTGGTCTGCAATGCCGCCTCAGCGCCGGCCACCGCGCCGCAAGCATTGGTCAGACGCTCCTGGGCGAGCATGTTCATCAGGTAGAAGAAGCCGCCCTTGGCATCGCCCAGCAGGTTGTCCTTCGGCACCTTGACGTCATTGAAGAACAGCTCGGCGGTGTCCTGGCTGTGCATGCCGAGTTTCTTCAGCTTCTTGCCGCGCTCGAAACCGGGCATGCCGCGTTCCACCAGGAACAAGCCCATGGCGTGCTTGTTGGCCGGGTCGGTCTTGGCTGCGACGATCACCACATCGGCCAGATAGCCGTTGGAGATGAATACCTTGGAGCCGTTGAGCAGCCAGTGGTCGCCCTTATCCACCGCCGTGGTGCGCATGCCAGCCAGATCGGAGCCGGCAGACGGCTCGGTCATCGCCACCGCGAGGATGGTTTCACCGCTGATGATGCCCGGCAGCAATCGCGCCTTCTGTTCGACATTACCGTACTCGGCGATATAGGGGCCGCACAGCGCCGAGTGCAGCGGGATCATAAAACCTGGTTCGTTGATGCGCGCCAGTTCCTCGCACATGATCTGCTCATAGCGAAAGTCCTTGAGACCCGCGCCGCCGTATTCCTCATCCGCCCAGGGCAGTAGGAAGCCCATCTCGCCGGCCTTGCGCCACACGCTGCGGTCGACCACCCCGGCGGCCTCCCACTCCTCCTGATGCGGCACCACCTCTTTATCGAGAAATGCCGCGAAGGCGTCGCGGAACAGGTTGTGTTCGGTGTCGAAATGGTTGCGTTGCATGGGGCGGGTCCTCCGCTGTTGTTATGCCCTTGAGGTTAAGGGCCGCTCCGCAGCCCCTCAATGACCCATGCGCTCAGCCTCGGTTGACCCAATCGCTCGGCTGGCTTGCCCTGGTCGGGAGCAACTGCCTACCATCGACCACCCTCGTTATCGGAAGCCCAGCATGCGCGAACGCACCATCGCCAGCCACTTCGTCCGTGCTGCCCTGCGCGGCGCGGATCGCCACGGCCTGGCCTGCGACCTGATCCTGCGTCAGGCTGGCATCCAGCCCGCTGTTCTGGTCGAGCCACGCGCACGCATCGCCCCCGAACAGTTCGCCCGGCTGATGCAGTTGCTGTGGGAAGCGCTGGACGACGAGTACCTGGGTTTCGGCCGCCAGCCGAGCAAACGCGGCACCTTCGCCATGATGGGCCACGCCATCATCCATTGCCGCAACCTGGAAAAGGCGCTGAGTCGTGGCGCGATGTTCTACGGGCTGTTTCCCCACGCACCGAGCATCAGCCTGCAACGCGAAGGCGACTGGGCACGGCTGAGTGTCGACGACAGCCCACTGTGGGACCCGGATCATTTTCTCGTGGAAAGCCTGCTGGTGATCTGGCATCGCCTCGGCAGTTGGCTGATCGGCCAGCGCATCCGCCTGGAAGAAGCCACCTTCGCCTACCCCGAGCCCGAGCATGCCGCCGAGTACGAATTGCTGTTCCCCGGCAGCCGCCGCTTCGCCGCCGGCTGCACCAGCCTGCTGTTCCACGCCCGCTACCTGGTCATGCCGTTGCTGCAGGACGAACGCACGCTCAAGCAATTCCTCCAGCACTCCCCCGCCGACCTGCTGGCCCGCCCCGACGGCGGCGACAGCCTGATCAGCCAGATTCGTCGCCTGCTCGGCCGCGACTGTCGCACCTGGCCGGACCTGGAACAGGTCGCCCAGCAACTGCACACCAGCCCACAAACCTTGCGACGTCACCTGCGCGAGGAAGGCTCCAGCTTTCAGGAACTCAAGGACCACCTGCGCCGCGACCTGGCCATCTACCACCTGGGCCGCGATGAACTGGCGATTCAGGACATCGCCGAACAACTCGGTTTCTCCGAACCCTCGGCCTTTCATCGCGCCTTCAAGAAATGGACGGGGCTGACGCCAGGGGCGTATAGGGCGCAAGAGGCTTGAAACGGCGAATCGACGGCGACGCTCAGCCTGCCACACGCCGTAACCTATGCGTCGACCGCTCGGTCATTTCGCCCTAAATAATTGCACCGCAGTGCCGACACAGCCTCAGCACCTACTCAGAGATTCTGCCAATGTTCGCGACCCGCCTGAAACAAGAGCTGCAAGCCTTACGCGAAGAACTGTCCTCGGTCGAACAGGTGCGCACCAGCCTCGATCAAGAGATGCTCGCGCTGATTCTCGATCCACAGGGGCGCATCGAGTCGGTGAACGCCAACTTCGAGAAGGAAATGCTCTACCGCGCCGATCAACTGCGCGGCCGCCCCCTGCTGGAGCTGATCCCGGAACATGTGCACAACCTGGACTTCCACCACCGGGTACGCCATGCCCTGGAGCGCGGCGAACATCTGGCCGGGGTCATCCGCCTGAAACGCGGCAACGGCGAAGAAGCCTGGCTGCGCTCGATCCTGCAGCCGCTACGCGACAGCCAGGGCCGGGTGCAGCGCTTCTCGATCTATGCCAGCGACCTGACGCGTACCATCGAGACCTCGCGCGAGCACGAAAACCTGATCAGCGCGCTGCAGCGCTCCACCGCCGTCATCGAATTCAACCTGAACGGTGAGGTGCTTACCGCCAACCAACGCTTCCTCGATTCGATGGGCTACAGCCTGACGCAGATTCAGGGCAAACATCACAGGATTTTTTGCGACCTCGCCGAAGCCAACTCTCCACAGTACCAGCGGTTCTGGGAGCAACTGCGCCGTGGCGAATTCGCTACAGGTCGTTTCAAACGTCTGGACAGTCACGGACGCGAAGTCTGGCTGGAAGCCTCCTACAACCCTATCACCGACGCCCACGACAACCTGTATAAGGTGGTCAAGTTCGCCACTGTGATCACCGACCAGGTCAACCGCGAAGCGGCCATCGCCGAGGCCGCCAGCATTGCCTTCGAGACGTCGAAAGGCACGGATGACAGCGCCAAGAACGGTGCGTCGGTGGTGCAGCAGATGCTCGACACCATGCGCGAACTGGCCGCTCGCATGCAGGAGGCCGCGCAGGGCATCGAGGCACTGGACAAGCAATCCCAACTGATCGGAGCCATCGTCAAGAACATCAGCAGCATCGCCGACCAGACCAACCTGCTGGCCCTCAACGCTGCCATCGAAGCGGCGCGTGCCGGTGAGCAGGGTCGTGGTTTCGCCGTGGTGGCCGATGAGGTTCGCCAATTGGCTTCACGTACCAGCTCCGCGACGGAGGAAATCGCCCAAGTGGTCGGTCAGAACCAGCAACTGACCGAACGCGCGGTAGAGCTGATCGACCGAGGCAAGACTCAGGCCGAGTTGGGCCTGGAGCTTTCCGCCCAAGCCGGCCAGGTGATCACCGAAATTCAGGATGGTGCAAAGCTCGTGGTAAACGCGGTGGAGCGCTTCGCGACGCAACTCTAGAGACGTGTGCCCTTCATAGTCGCCCGAGTATTTTGCCAGTCCTTAGGCAGCAGCGGCTGTATTCAGTCGTACAGGCGTACCCTGAAGCAGGCGCCACCCAGTTCGGAGTCGTCCAGGCTCAGTTCGCCGTCGTAGCTTTCGACGATGTCTTCGACCACCGCCAGGCCGATGCCCTGCCCCGGGTTCTGCGCATCCAGACGCTCGCCGCGCTGTAGTACCCGCGCACGCTGCTGCTGCGGTACACCGGGGCCGTCGTCCTCGATGGTGATCAGGCAACCTCCGGCCAGGGGTTGCAGCCTGACGCGTACACGATTCAGGCAGAGGCGGTAGGCGTTCTCCAGCAAGTTGCCGAGCAGCTCCATCAGCGCACCACGTTCCATGGTGATCTGGCTGTGCTCGGGAACCTCCAGGGTCGCTTCGACGCGCTTGTCGCGGTAGACCTTGTCCAGCGAGCGGCACAAGCCGTCGAGCACCGGCCAGACCTGCTCGCGATGGCGTACCAAGCCGCTGCGGCGCAGGCTGGCGCGCTGCAGCTGATAGCCGACCTGCTGACTCATGCGCTCGATCTGCGCCTGCATCAGCTGTGCCTGCTCGCGATTTTCGGAGTGCACGGCAAGGGTTTCGCCGATGCCCTGTAGCACGCTGAGCGGCGTTTTCAGGCTATGGGCGAGGTCTTCCAGCGAGTCACGATAACGTTCGCGCTGACGCCGCTCGCTGTCGAGCAGACGGTTGAGGGAGTTGGTCAGGCGCAGCAGCTCGCGTGGATGCTCGTCACTCAGGCGCTGGCGAGTACCCGCCTCCACGCCATCAAGTTCATCGCTGAGGCCGCGCAGGCTGCGAAAGCCCCAGGTCAGGCCGAACCAGAGCAGGCCCAGCAACACCAGCAAGGCCATGCCCAGCCACAAACGCAACTGCCAGGCAAAACCGTTGAACAGCCCCTGGTATTCGCGCGTCGGCTGCATGGTCACGATGCTCAGCGCGGTTTGGTCGCCGCGCAGAAAATCCACTTCCACGTCGTATACGAAATATTCCTGGCCGCTGTCGTCGCGAATGCGGATGAACTCGTGGCCGCGACCGTCGTAACGCGGCAGGTAGCGCACCAACTCGTCGATTGAGGAGCGTGAGCGCCAGATCAGTTGGCCCTCACGGTCGAAGATGAAACCCAGCAGGTGCGAGTCGAGGTTGTCGAATTCCTCGTCGGGCATCTTGTCCGGCATGTGCAACTGGCCGTCATGGATGCGCGCAGCAGATATCAGTGCAGCCGCGTCAGAGGCTAGACGTTTCTCCACGGTCTGTTCCAGGGCCATGAGAAACACACCCTGTAGCACCGGCATCAGCAACAGCATGAACAACATCGCCAACGCAGCGCTGGCCAACATCAGACGCAGTCGTAGCGAACCGAGACGCATGCGCAGCTTGCATAGAACGACGCGCGCTCGACTCACGTGCAGCGCTCGTTGAACATGTAGCCCTGACCACGCACGGTTTCTATCGGCTTGCCGCCCAGCGGGGCCTCCAACTTGCGCCGCAAACGGCCCACCAATACCTCTATGACATTGGGATCGCGCTCGTCGTCGCCTGGATAGAGTTGCTCCATCAGGCGCTCCTTGGCCACTACCTGCTGGTGATGCAACATCAGGTACTCGAGGATGCGATACTCGTAGGCGGTCAGTTGCAATGACTGTTTATCGACTGTGGCTTGCTTGCGATTGAGATCCAACACAAGGGACCCTGCCTCGATGGTCGACTTGGTGAACCCGGAAGAACGTCGTAGCAGCGCGTTCAGGCGTGCCTCCAGCTCTTCGAACTGGAACGGCTTGACCACATAGTCGTCGGCACCGCAGGAGAGGCCTTCGACCTTGTCCTGCCAGTTGCCGCGTGCGGTAAGGATCAGAATTGGAAAGTTCTTGTCCTGGCTGCGCAGCTCACGGATCAGGTCGATACCGCTCATACCGGGCAGACCGAGGTCGACCAGGGCCAGGTCATGGTTGAAGGACTCAGCTCGGTACAATGCTTCTTCGGCGGTGCGCACGGCATCCACCACATGCCCGTTTTCACTGAGGCGAGTGAACAGATGGTGACGCAGCAACGCCTCATCCTCCACCACCAGCAATTTCATGAGACTCTCCCTGATTTAAGGTGTAAAAGGGCCGGGCAGATGCCCGGCCTGGTAATGCCAAGTCGCCATCAGAAGGCGAAGTTGGCGCCGAGGTAGAGCTGCGCACTGCTATGTAGATCCAGCGACCCGGCCTTGCCTTCACCATGCGGTTTCATTTCCGTGCTGGCGTTGGTACGCAGGTAACGATAGCCGGCTTCGATCGATGTATTGCTGTTGAGTTCCTGCAGGATACCGGCCTGCAAACCTGCAGCAAATCCGATGTCGCTGTCACGGGAGAACCCGCGGCTTTCCTGCTCGAGCTTGACCAGGCCGGCGGTTACACCACCGAACAGCTTGGTGTTGTTACTGCCCAGCGGTACGAACATGTCGTAGCTGCCGAGCAGATTCTGCTGGCGCAGTTTGTAGCCGTTGTGACTGTCGGAGACATTCTCGTAAGCCGCGTAGTAGCGGACATCATCGGTCTTCTGGCCAGCGCGGACACCCCAGGTGCCCTCACCATTGATCACCTTGTCCAGTTTGGGATTGCCGAGGTTGGCGTTCAACGCGTTGGACTTCTGGATGTTGTTGTCAGTCTGCCCCCAGGTCAGGCCGACGAAATTGTCATTGGCCTGAGCAGCGGTTGCGCCCAGGGCCAGGCAGGTCGCGAATGCGATACGGTTCAGGGTGATTTTCATTGCATCATTCCTCTCGTTGCAGTTTTGATCAACTCGGCAACAAGTCTGCGGGAAGGCTACTGAATCCCTGCTGAACCCTCCTTGAACCTGCACTGAACGAGCGGCAAACAGCCTAGATACGCCGTACCAGAGCCCCAGCGGCGACGAATAACGAGGCCAGAACAGCCAACAACGCCAGCCAGCCGGCGTGCTCCCAGACATAACCACCGACGTAGCCCACCAGGCTGGAGCCGAGGTAATAGGCACACAGGTACAACGCCGAGGCCTGCGCCTTGGCCCCCTGTGCATGGATACCAACCTGCCCGCTAGCAACCGCATGAGCCGCGAAGAAACCCAGGGTGAACAGCGCCAGCCCGATCACCACAGCGCTCAGCCACGGCCCTGCGCACAGGGCCACCCCAAGCAGCATCAGACCGATGCCGCCATGCAGCACCTGGCGTGCGCCGAAGCGTGGGACCAGACGCCCTGCCCATCCGGCGCTGAAGATACCCAGCAGGTAGACGGTGAACAGCAGACCGATCACCGTCGCCGACAGGTTGAATGGCGCTCCGGCCAGACGAAAGCCGACATAGTTGAACAGCGCAACGAAACCGCCCATGAGCAGAAAGGCCAAAGCGAACAGCACGCGCAGACGCGGGTTACTCAGGTGCAGGACGAAGTTGCGCAGCAGCCCGCGCAAGGACAGCGGCTGAGCCGTGAAATGCCGCGAGGGCGGCAACAGCCAGATAAACAGCGCCAACGCCAGCAAGCCGAGCCCGGCAATGCCGCCGAGCGCCCAGGGCCAGCCGCCCAGGTCACTGAGCAGACCGGCCAGCAGGCGACCGAGCAACCCACCCAACGCCGTACCGCCGATATACAGCCCCATCGCCGCCGGAAGCGCTTCGGGGTCGAACTCTTCGCCGACATAGGCCATGGCCAACGCCGGCAAACCGCTCAGCGCCAGTCCCAGCAGCGCACGCAGAATCAGCAGGCTGCCCCACTCTTCTACCAGTGCGCAGGCGATACCCAGCATCGCTGCCAGGCCCAGCGCCGCAGCCATGACCGGCTTGCGCCCCCAGCTCTCGGCCAGCGCACCGGATACCAGCAGGCATAGCGCCAGGCTCAGTGTGGTCAGCGACAGCGCCAGGCTGCTGCTGGCCGCAGAAACACGAAAGTGCGCCGCCAGTAGAGGTAGCAGCGGCTGCACGCAGTAGAGCATGGCGAAGGTAGCGAAACCGGCACAGAACAGCGCCAGAGTGGCGCGCCGATAACCGGCGCTGCCACGGGTAAGATGGGTAGCGGACATCAGGCAGACTCATGAAGCACGGCGCAGGTTCGGCCGGAGCAAAAGCTTAGCATGCTACCTATTACTGCGACTGCATGTCGCAGCGATTTTTCTAGTCGTTACTGCCCGCGCAACTGTTTGAGATGCGCCTGTAAGCCCGCCGAGGTCTGCTCACCGACCAGGCGCTCGCGCAACTTGCCGTCCGCATCGACGATATAGGTCACCGGTAGCACGTCATTACGCGGCAGCTCGAAACGCGCCGCCGGGTCCTGCGCCAGCACGGTGAACCGAATGTCAAAACTGTCCGCTGCACGCTTGAGGTCATCGCCCTGCAGGGCGTCGAAATTGACGCCGATCACTCGCGCCGACTGGTTCTTCAGCTCTTCTTCCAAGGCGTTGAGCTCGGGAATTTCCGTGCGGCACGGTGCGCACCATTCAGCCCAATAATTAATGACTAGCCACTGGCCATCCAAGCTCTCAGCCGTTACCTTTCGTCCATGCTGATCAAGGCCGTAATCTTCGGCACAAGCCGTCAGCAGCAGAGCGGCGCAGATACCCATAACAGCCTTGCCGACATTCCGGAGCCCTAAGCCCATGTACTCGATCCTCGTCCACCCGGGGTTGATATGACGCTGGATGCCCTGCGCCTGGAAGTACCGGACATCCGCGAGGACAACAGCGTATCGCCGGCGGAAATCGTCCAGCGACTCGCGACGGCTCGTCACCTGGAGCAGGAAAATGGCCTGCAACACGTACTGGGCCTGTTGTTTTCGCTCAATCGCAGCGCCCTGACCTTACTGGAAAGGCAACGTGCGCTGCAAAACTTCAGTGACGAGTACCGCCATTACGCCGGCCTTGCCAATCGCCAGCATCCGCCAAGCACTCTGTTCGTGCGTTTCTGCGGCGAGCTGGCGATCGGTTTCAAACGCCTGTTGCTGCAAATCCTGCAGGGGCGTCAACCATCGATGCCGCACCTGGCCTGGTGCCTGTACATGGCCCAGCACTTCCTTGCCCAGCAGTTGCTGCGCCACTATCAGCTTTACCAGGAGCCACCCGCAGCGCTCTGGCGCGACAGCCACTTGCTGTATTGGATCGGCGAGCATCAGCAGTGTCTGGACGAGCCAGTGGCTGCGGCCTTCGAGCCGAAGCCGGCCAGCACCCTGAGAGGCCTTTACCAGCAGATGCTGCTATTGGCCCTGAGCAACCCCTTCCACCTCGATGAAGGCGAATGCCTGACTCTTTTCAGCGCACTGGCGCCTCTGGCCGCCCTGGCCAGGTTGCAAGCGTGGGACGAGGAAGACGAAATCGAAGGTCCGGTAGTCGACCTCAGCGAATCACAGGCCTGCCTGAGTTTCGAACAACGTATCGAAGGCGAGGCCGCCAACCTGCGCCGCTTCGAACTGGGAGCTCTGCTGATCGCGCTGCATGAACCAGCGCCACTGCAAAGCACGCAGGAGCGTCAGTTGCTTGAACGAGTACGTCAGCACTGGCTGGGACGCCAGCAACGCCGCCATGAACGCGCCGAACTGGACGGACAATGCAGCCTGGTGGTCGGCCTGCCAGCCATTCATGCGCAACTGCTGGACAAGCTGCCACAACGCACCGAGGCACAGATTCTCGATGCCAGCCCAGGCGGTGCGCGCCTGCTGTGCAACGCCAACGAGGGCGGGCAACTGCAGGTCGGGCAACTGGTTCTGCTGCTTACCAATGGCACACCGACTCTGGCATTGGTGCGCTGGCGTCATCTCAATAGCGAAGGCTTGCACCTCGGGCTGCGCTATCTGAAAGGCCTGCCACGGCCGGTCTGGCTGCGACGCGCCCCCAATGCGCAGACTCATCCGGGCGTGTTGCAGAGTACCCCGGCACCGGGCAACGGCTGGCACCACGGCCTGTGGCTGCCCAACGGCCAGTTCGCCTCCGGCGAGCACCTTTGGCTGCAACTGGTCAGCGTGCATAATCAGGCGATCCTCCCTCTCCCCGAAAGCAACCTGCAGACCTCATCGGTTACTCGTCACCCGCTGCGCCTGGCCTGATACGCGAAACTGCGACTCCAGTCACGCGGTCTGTCCGCCGAGTGCACAGTTTCGCCAGCAGGTGGCTGCTTATAATTCCCGGTACTAACGTCTCACCTAGCCTGGAATTTCACCATGTCCCAAGCGCAAGACAAGCTGATTGGCTCCGTGCCCTCGCGCATCGTAGACGCCGCTCGCCTGCTGGTCACGCCCTACGAGGGGCGCGTAGCCGAATACAACGTCGCCACCTGGCTGCAACTGCCGGGGCTGGCCAATCTGCCGGTGTCACTGCTGGTGAGTTATCGCGATGGAGACAAGCGTCGCGAGGTCAATGTCGACCACGGCAAGGTCAATGCCCATGGCAAGATCCTGCTCTCAGGGATCGCTCGCATGCCGGTGCGGCTGAAGATCGAAGACATGCAGGTGCGCCTGCGCTCGGCGGTGCCGGCGCAAAGCCTGGTAGTCGAGGAATTCTTCGTTCAAGCCGTCGAGTTGGTCAACAGCGAGAGCCGCCAGGCCATGGCCTGAGACAGAACTGGAACATCAAACCCCGCGCATCGACGCGGGGTTTCGCTTTCAGCCTGAGGAAACTCCGGAGCTGGGCGCAACCTGCGGATTTGAGTCGTCAGCGTCTGGCTGCAGGTTTTCGGCAGCAACATGCTCGAGCAGCGACTCCGGCCAACGTGCGAAGTGCAGCCCAGTGATTCGGTTGAGCCGCGTCAGCGCTTCCTGCGGATCGCGTCGGTGAAGGTGGATTACCCTGTTTTTTACCGTCATTACTGCCTGCGTCCTCAGCGATCCCTGCCTTGCTGGCAGTTCGATAGCAACTGACCTGGCATTTGCTAGAAGCGTGCCAGCCCTTCTACAACGCATTCATTGCCGCCACGCCTTTGCTCAGAGCGCATCAGGCCTGGGCAATGCCTGAAAGTGACGTTTTTCGTCACCCTCCGTTACGCTTCCTCAGCCCTTCCCCGGCAACCAGTCCGCCAGACTGGCGCCGAACTGCTCCTCGCGCTCCGCTTGCATGCGTTCCATTCCCTCGCGCAATGCCGGATACCAGGGCTCGTCAAGCTGAGCGGGCAGTTGCGAGAGGCTTGGCAACGGCCAAGGGCTGCACTCGAGTAGTTGATGCAGGGAAAAATTATGCAGGTCACGGCACAGCACCCAACCTCCACCGTTGGCCTTGCATGCCAGGTGCTCGCGCTCGAGGAAGTCCATCACTTGACTCCACTCGTCCTCGGGTAAACGCCAGCCAGCACGCTGCATATCGCCGTAATGCAGGACTTCACCCTTCTGCTGACGCTTGAGCAACAGGCGCAGCACCACTAGCAGAATCAATCCCTTGGGGATGGGTTCGCGGCGCCAATGCCGTGGTTGCGAGAGGCCGTACACCAGCTCGGCGCCCAGCAGCACGATCAACCAGGACAGATAGATCCACAGCAGAAACAGCGGCACCGTGGCGAAGGCGCCGTAGATCAGGTGGTAACCGGGAAACAGGCGCACGTATAGGCCGAACAGTGCCTTGGCCACTTCGAACAGTACGGCGCTGAACAAACCACCCAGCAACGCATGGCGCAAGGACACCCGAGTATTCGGGACCGCCGCATAGAGCAAGGTAAAGGCTGCGATGCTCGATAGCAGCGGCGCGAAGGCAAGCAGGGTCTTGGCGCCCAAGACGGCATCCGGCCCGGAAATCAGCGACAGCGAGGCGATATAGGTACTGATCGCAAAACCTGCCCCCAGTAGCAACGGCCCGAGGCTGAGGATCGCCCAGTACAGCAGAAAGCTGGACATACCGCGGCGCGGCTGACGCACCCGCCAGATCACGTTGAAGGTCTTTTCGATGGTCACCAGCATGAGGAAGGCGGTGACAGCCAGCAGCCCCACACCGAACCAGGTCAACTGCCGCGCCTGAGTGGTGAACTCGCGCAGGTACTCCTGCACCGTCTCGCCAGTGGAAGGCACGAAGTTATTGAAGATGAAACCCTGGATGTCCTCGCCCACGTCCTTGAATGCCGGAATCGCCGAAAGCATGGCGAAGGTCACGGTCATCATCGGCACCACGGCGAACAAGGTGGTGTAGGTCAAGGCAGCCGCATTGCCTGCGCCACGGTTCTCCACGAAACGCTTGTAGAGACTCAGCCAGAACCCCAGCCAGTCCTTAAAACGAACCCGCATGCCCTCTCCTTAGCTCTCAAACCTTACAGACAGTGCGCCGCGTGAAAAGGTCGCAGCAAAGCGACCCAGCGGTTTGCGTGCATCCGCGCACCAGGCGGTTAGAATAGCCGCCACCTCAAGCCGGATGCGAGCCACCATGACCGACCTGACCCTCTACCACAACCCGCGCTGCTCGAAATCTCGCGGTGCTCTGGAGCTGCTGGAAGCCCGCGGCCTGCAACCGCAGGTAGTGCGCTACCTGGAAGCACCACCCAGCGCTGGCGAACTCAAGAGCCTGCTCGGCAAGCTGGGCATCAGCGCCCGCGAACTGCTGCGCAGCGGCGAAGACGAGTACAAGGCACTAGGCCTGGACGATACCGGTTTGAGCGAGGCGCAGTTGATCGAGGCCATGGTCAAGCATCCCAAACTGATCGAGCGCCCGATTCTGATCGCTGGCGACAAGGCCGTGATCGGCCGCCCACCGGAAAAAGTGCTGGAGCTGCTGGCATGAGCGCGCGTTATATCCTCGTGCTCTACTACAGCCGCCACGGCGCCACCGCGCAGATGGCCAGGCAGATCGCCCGTGGTGTCGAGATGGCCGGCCTGGAAGCACGTCTGCGCACGGTGCCAGCGGTATCCAGCGAATGCGAGGCCGTTGCGCCGAGCGTGCCGGAGGACGGCGCCATGTATGCCACCCTGGACGACCTGAAGAACTGCTCGGGCCTGGCCCTGGGTAGCCCGACCCGTTTCGGCAACATGGCCGCACCACTCAAGTACTTCATCGATGGCACCAGCAACCTGTGGCTCACCGGCGAACTGGTTGGCAAACCAGCCGGCGTGTTCACCTCCACCGCCAGCCTGCATGGCGGCCAGGAGACCACCCTGCTGTCGATGATGCTGCCTCTGTTGCACCACGGCATGCTGGTCTGCGGCCTGCCCTACAGCGAATCGGCCCTGCTCGAAACCCGCGGCGGCGGCACGCCCTACGGCCCCAGTCACCATGCTGGTGGTGACGGCAAACGCGCGCTGGACGAGCATGAAACAGCCCTGTGCCGCGCACTGGGTCAACGCCTGGCGCAAACCGCCAGCAAACTGGAGCGCTGAACGTGGCCCGAGCGAAGAAACCCCTGCCCAGCCTCGAATGGCTGGAGCCACGGGTCAAACTCAGTCGAGCACTGAGTCTGTTCAGTTTCATCGCCCTGCTGACCCTGCTGCTGGTGTGGAATCTGGCCTTCGCCGATCTGCATGGCGCGCGGGTCGGCGTGGTGCTGGCCATTCAGCTGCTGCCGCTGGCGTTGCTCGCCCCCGGGATATTGATGGGAAACGCCCGTGCCCACGCCTGGGCCTGCTTCGTGGTCAATATCTATTTCATCCAGGGCGTACTGGCCGCCATCGATCCGGCGCGTGCTCTGTTCGGCGCGCTGGAGGCGGTAATCAGCTTCGGCCTGTTCTGCTGCGCCCTGCTCTATACCCGCTGGCGCTTTCAGTACGATCGCAAGCTGGCGGGGGAATAAGCAACAGCCGCAAGCCGCGCTATTCAGGGGGCTTATTGGTGCGCACGGCGCACCCTACATGTTTCCGTCGTAGGGTGCGCCGCGCGCACCAAGGGCCGCCCGGACTCTGAATCGAGCATGTAGCGGGGCTTGGGGACAGGCAGAGCGATGCGCCGACCGACGCGTGTTGGCTTGCAGCTTGCCGCTACCAGCCCAGCGTTTCCTTGAGAAAGGGAATGGTCAGCTTGCGCTGGGCCTGCAGCGAAGCCTGATCCAGGCGTTCCAGCAGCTCGAACAGCGCGCTCATGCTGCGTTCGCCACGGGTGAGGATGAAGCGGCCAACCTCGTCGCTCATCTGCAGGCCACGACGCGAGGCACGCAGCTGCAGGGCGCGCAGCTTGTCCTCATCAGACAGCTCGTGCAGTTGGAAGACCAGCGCCAGGGTCAACCGCGACTTCAGATCGGGCAGTTGAATGGGCAACTCGCGCGGCGACATGGTGCCGGCCAGCAACAGACGCCGGCCGCTGTCACGCAGACGATTGAACAGGTGGAACAAACCCTCTTCCCAGTCGCTGCGGCCAGCCACTGCATCGAGATCATCGAGACAGACCAGCTCACACAGCTCGAGGTTGTCGAGCAACTCCGGGCCATGCTGCACCACCTCGCCAAGCGGCAGGTACACCACCGCTTCGCCGCGCTGCTCGAAACGCAGGCAGGCGGCCTGCAGCAAGTGGCTGCGCCCCACGCCCTCAGTGCCCCACAGATAGATCAGGCTTTCCGTCCAGCCGGCATCGGCCTCGCACAGACGCTCGACATAGCCCAGGGCGGCGGCATTGGCGCCGGGGTAGTAGTTGGCGAAGGTGGCGTCGTCACGCAGACGCACCCCCAGAGGCAGCTGGATTGGTTTCATGCAGGGCTCGGCGGTTCGTCAGAACCGCTGTTGGACTCTCCGTAAAGGCCGGAAAGTTTATACAAATCATGGGCATGGCGCAGCAGAACCATGATTACTGCAGCAACTGGCAAGGCCAGCAGCACGCCGGTGAAGCCAAACAGCTGGCCGCCAGCGAGGATGGCGAAGATCACTGCGACCGGATGCAAACCGATGCGATCACCCACCAACATGGGTGTCAGGACCATACCTTCGAGCAGTTGGCCGATCATGAACACCACACCGATGCCGATCAACGGATAGGGCTCAAGACCGAACTGGAACAACGCGGCAGTCAACGCCGCACCGATGCCGACGATGAAGCCCATGTAGGGCACGATGCTCGCCAGGCCAGCCAGCACACCGATCAGCAACCCCAGCTCCAACCCCACCAGCATCAGGCCAGAGGCGTAGATGATGCTTAGCGCCAGCATTACCATCAACTGGCCACGCAGGAAGGCACCGAGCACCTCGTGGCATTCACCAGTCAGCTTGACTACCAACCCTTCGCGCTGGCGCGGCAGCAGGCGACGCAGGCGCTCGACCAGCACATCCCAGTCGCGCATCAGGTAGAAGCTCACCACCGGAATCAGCAGCAGGTTGCCCAGCCAGGCCAGCAGCGCCAGGCCCGAGGACGTGGCCTGAGCCAGCACCATCTTGAGCACATCGGTGGTCTTGCCGATGTTATCGGTGAAGACCTGCTTGAGTTGGTCGATCTGCAGCAGGTCATCCTGCAAACCCAGATGTGATTGCGACCAGGGCAACGCCGTACCCTGCAGCCAGTCGAGCATTTCCGGCGCCAGCTGGTACAGACGCACCAGCTGTCGCCCCAGCATGGGCACCAGCACCAGCAACAGGATCAGCAGCACCAGCGCGAACAGCGTGAACACCACCACTACGCCGCCGGTGCGCGACAGGCGGTGCCGCTCGAGGCGGTCGACCAGCGGGTCGCCCAGATAGGCCAGCAGGATACCGATCAGGAACGGGGAAAGAATCGGGTGTAACAGGTACAGCAGCCAGCCGAGCAGGAACAGCCCAGCCATCCATAGCCAACGGGTGGAATCGGTCATGCTCGCGTCCTCGATGCGAAACGGCGCCAGTAAGGCGCCGCGGAACTGGGCTGTGGTCTACCCGACAGGAATTCTACCAACGAAAGCGCAACTGATCGGTGCGCGGTTTCACCTGCGGAGCCTCGGTTGTAGCGGCCCCCGGGTTCTCTACCGGCTCAGCGGCATCGAGCGGCTCGCTGACTTCCTGCAACTGCCCCAATGCCAGTTGCGCACGCAATTGCTCCGGGCTGGCACTGACCTGATAGACCAGGCGCTGGCCATCGATCTCCTGCAAACGCGCGGCGAAGGGTTCGAGCAAGCGCTCCAGCGCCGCGAAACGACCCAGGTCTGCACCTTCGATTACCAGCGTCAGGCTTTGCGCAGCACCAGGCTTGACCAGAAAACGCGGGGCCAGGCGTTCGGCCACCGCCAGCAGCACGGCATCGGCCAGCGCAGCCTGATCAGCGCCTTCGGCCTTGCCCTGTTCACGTTCGTCGCCCAACCACAGGCGCCAGGTGGCCTGCCAGTTGCCGCTGCTCTCGGTCGCCTGCACGGCCAGCAAAGCATCGGCGCCATAGCGCTCGGAGGCCTCGCGCAGTGCTTGCGGATCGTTGGCCAGCAACGTATCGGCATTGCCCAGCGCCTGCTCGCTCAGGTCCGCCAGCGGCAGACGCAGCGGCAGGCCACGATGCTGAGCAGCATCGCGTAGCAACGCCGCTGCACTCTGGCTTTCGCCAACCAGTTGGCTGCCTTCCGGCGATTCGTTGAGCCACCAGGTGAGAATGGCCGGACGGTTGGCGCCCCACAGGGCAAGGCCTGCCTGGCGCAGTTGGTGATCGGTGCTGGCTGGATCGAACTCGACCAACAGCGCGTCACCTTCATATCCGTACTGACTGACGATCTGTTGCGGGTCCTTGCGCAGACCTTCCAGCCCAGCGCTCTGCAGCGCCTTGGCATCACCGGTCAAACGCAGCACCAGAGTCTGCAGGGCCTTCTGCATGGCCGCGTCACGGCTTTCCGGCTGCTGATCCGCCACGGGTTCACGCACCTGATAAAGACCGGTAACCGGCGCGGCCAATGCCGGCAGGCTCAGGAGCGACAGACAGAAGAACAGCAGACGGATGGGCAAACGCATTGGGGCGGACTCTCGCAAGGGATGGCTGCACGGAGGGCGGCCACAAAGGCCTATACCTTAAACAGCCGCTCAAGCCCCGGCAACCAGAGCCCGTGCCTGCGACGAAGCGCATGCACGCGAGTGGCCGCTACCGGGCAAGCCTGATAAAATCGCGCGCCTCCGCCAGCCGGTACGCGCGCCGGGCTCCTTGGATGAGCCTGCGCCACGTCGGCGCCTACACGAACTCCCCATCCAAAGGCCCGGATCTATGAGCAAGCAACCCTCCATCAGCTACAAGGACGCAGGCGTCGACATCGATGCCGGTGAAGCCCTGGTCGAGCGCATCAAGGGCGTGGCCAAGCGCACTGCGCGTCCGGAAGTCATGGGTGGCCTGGGCGGCTTCGGCGCCCTGTGCGAGATCCCGGCCGGCTACAAGCAACCCGTCCTGGTGTCCGGTACCGATGGCGTCGGCACCAAGCTGCGCCTGGCGCTGAACCTGAACAAGCACGACAGCATCGGCCAGGACCTGGTCGCCATGTGCGTCAACGATCTGGTGGTCTGCGGCGCCGAGCCGCTGTTCTTCCTCGACTACTACGCCACCGGCAAGCTCAACGTCGATGTGGCCGCCACCGTGGTCACCGGCATCGGCGCTGGCTGCGAACTGGCTGGCTGCTCTCTGGTCGGCGGTGAAACTGCCGAGATGCCGGGCATGTACGAAGGCGAGGACTACGACCTGGCCGGCTTCTGCGTTGGCGTGGTGGAAAAGAGCGAAATCATCGACGGTTCCAAGGTGGTCACTGGCGACGCCCTGATTGCACTGCCCTCCTCCGGCCCGCACTCCAACGGCTACTCGTTGATCCGCAAGATCATCGAAGTCTCCGGCGCCGACATCGAGCAGGTGCAGCTGGACGGCAAGGCCCTGGCCGACCTGCTGATGGCGCCGACCCGTATCTACGTCAAGCCGCTACTCAAGCTGATCAAGGACACCGGCGCGGTCAAGGCCATGGCCCACATCACCGGCGGCGGCCTGCTGGACAACATCCCGCGCGTACTGCCGCAAGGCGCCCAGGCGGTGATCGACGTCGCCAGCTGGAATCGCCCGGCCGTGTTCGACTGGCTGCAGGAAAAAGGCAACGTCGACGAGCATGAAATGCACCGCGTCCTGAACTGTGGCGTCGGCATGGTCATCTGCGTCGCTCAGGATCAGGTCGAAACTGCCCTGGCCAGCCTGCGTGCCAGCGGCGAGCAACCCTGGGTCATCGGCCAGATCACCGAAGCTGCAGAAGGTGCAGCCCAGGTTCAGCTGAACAACCTGAAAGCCCACTGATGCCCTGCAATGTCGTCGTCCTGATCTCCGGGTCAGGCAGCAATCTGCAAGCGCTGATCGACAGCGTTGCCCACGACGGCAATCCGGCCCGCATCGCCGCGGTTATCTGCAACCGCGCCGGTGCCTATGGCCTGGAGCGGGCGAAACAGGCAGGGATAGCCACCGAACTGCTTGACCACAAGCAGTTCGACGGCCGCGAAGCCTTCGATGCCGCTCTGATCCAGGCCATCGACGCCCACCAGCCTGATCTGGTGGTGCTGGCCGGCTTCATGCGCATCCTCACGCCCGGCTTCGTTCAGCACTATGCAGGCCGCCTGCTGAATATCCATCCCTCACTGCTACCTAGGCACAAAGGCCTGCACACCCACCAGCGGGCTCTCGAAGCTGGCGACAGCGAACACGGCTGCAGCGTGCACTTCGTCACCGAGGAACTCGATGGTGGCCCTCTGGTCGTACAAGCTGTGTTGCCAGTAATGGCAGACGACACGGCCGAAAGCCTGGCCCGCCGCGTGCACATTCAGGAACACCAGATCTACCCTCTGGCTGTACGCTGGTTTGCCGAAGGTCGCTTGCGTCTTGACGCTCAAGGCGCAATGCTGGATGGCCAGCCGCTGCCCGCCAGCGGCCACCTGATTCGAACCTAGGAGACTCTATGCGTCGTGCCCTGCTGTTCGCCCTGACACTGTTCAGCCTGCCCGCCCTTGCCGAGGATCTGCAGCCCTTCTCCGCCAGTTACACCGCGGACTGGAAGCAGTTGCCGGTCAGTGGCAGCGCCGAGCGTAGCCTCAAGCGCGAAGATGACGGCCGCTGGACCCTCAACTTCGAAGCGTCGATGCTGGTCGCCGGCCTCACCGAAGAAAGCACCTTCCGGGTCGACAACCAGACCCTGATGCCACTGACCTACCGCCTCAATCGCAGCGGCCTGGGCAAAGGCAAGAAGGTCGAGCAGGACTTCGACTGGGAACAGAAGCAAGTGATCGGCACCGACCGTGGTGACGCCGTGCGCTTCCCGCTCAATCGCGGCCTGCTGGACAAGTCCACCTACCAGATCGCCCTGCAACAGGACGTCGCGGCCGGCAAGAAGAGCGTGAGCTATCAGGTGGTCGACGGTGATGAGATCGAAACCTACGACTTCCGTGTGCTGGGCGAAGAAGTGGTACGCACCAAGGCCGGCCTGATCGACGCGATCAAGGTCGAGCGCGTGCGGGACCCCACGCAAAGCACCCGCAAGACCGTGTTGTGGTTCGCCAAGGACTGGGGCCACCTGCTGGTGCGCCTGCATCAGGTGGAGACCGACGGCAAGGAATACCAGATCATGCTCAAGGAAGGCACCGTCTCCGGCAAGTCGGTGGAAGGTCGTCGCGACTGATTGGCAAGCGCACAAAAAACCGGGCTAATGCCCGGTTTTTTTATGGTTTTTTGCATTCTCGCGGAGAGGATACGCTTGACACCGGACTGGCAATTAAGTGTTAGCTGTCGATGACTTGGCACTATCCATTAGCACGCCGTCTGACCTGATGGGTTTCGCCCCTTACGGGCGAGCAACCGTGTTCAGCGTCAAGCCACTTGAGGCCTGAAATGAGCCTGATCACGGAGCATCGCATTGAGGATGGTAAGCAATTTCCGCATGCAGGCGACGACCGCTACTTTGCCTGGTTTCCCCTGTTCCTTAAGTCGCCGGTAGAAGCTGTACACGACCCGTCGCCGATACCGAGCAAAAACTCGTTACCGCCGAAATAGTCACCCAGCCAATAAAACAGGGTGTAGAAGTTGTTGAGGATCACGTAGACGAAAGTGATCAGCGTCATGGCCGCCAGGAGGAAAGCGATGAAGCCTTCCTCGAAGTGCTCCCAGACGCGCCGCAAGGCGTTCATCGGCATCTCCGAGCATTGTTGTGGTTTTAAGGAGTGAGGCGAATCTAACCGAGCAAGGACCGGCGCGATATTCGTCATTGGCAAACGCCGTCTTAGGCGACGGCGAATGAGAGGCCGCCCCGGGTGCGTGGGCCCGGGGCGACTGTAAGGCTTACGGCTGGTTGGCGGCTTGCGCGGCTTCGATCACATCACTGCCGATCTCGGCCTCGAACTTCTTCCACGCCGGGCGCACGGCGTCACGCCAGACGGCACGCTGCTCGGGCGTCAGGGTGATGATCTCGCTCTTGCCGGTGGCGACGATGGCCTGGCGCGCTTCGGTATTCAGCGCCTCTGCCTGCTTGTTCACCTCGACGGTCACCTCGTCGACGATCTGTTCCAGTTCGCTGCGGATATCCGCCGGCAGGCCGTTCCAGAACTGGGTGTTGGTGATCAGCAGATAGTTGCCGATGGCATGGTTGGACTCGGTCATGTACTTCTGCACCTCGAAGTACTTCTGCGAGTAGATGTTCGACCAGGGGTTGTCCTGGGCGTTGACCACGCCGGTCTGCAGACCCTGGTAGATCTCGGCGAAGGCCATCTTGCGCGGCACCGCGCGCAGGGCGCTGTACTGCGCGGCCTGCAGGTCGGACGGTTGCACGCGGAATTTCTGCCCACGGGCATCGGCCGGCTCCACCAGCGGCTTGTTGGCGGTGAGCTGACGCATGCCGTTGAGCCAGTAGGCCAGGCCGGTGATGCCCTTGCTCTCCATCGACTTGAGCAGCGCCTTGCCCTTGTCCGAAGACTGGAAGCGCTGCGCGGCGGCGACGTCATCGAACAGGAACATCATGTCGAACAGCTGCAGCTGCTTGGTGTACTGCTCCAGCTTGGACGGTGCCGGCGCCAGCATCTGTACTTCGTTGAGCAGCAGGGCTTCCATTTCCTTGCCATCGCCATACAGCGAGGAGTTGGCGTAGACGTCGACCTTGACCTTGCCGGCCAGGCGCTCCTCCACCAGTTTCTTGAACAGCAGCGCGCCCTGGCCCTTCGGCGTGCTGTCAGCGGTGATATGGGAAAACTTGATCAAGATCGGATCGGCTGCGTGTGCCGAGAGTGCGCCAAGCAGCGCGCAACCGGCGAGCACGCCGGCCAGGCCACGACGGACGAAAGAAAACTTCATGGAAAGCTCCTGTTGTTTTTGTCTGAGCGTCGAGGGCGGATCGCCGTCGATTGGCCCGGACTCTACTCCGCCGTCCCCCCACGCTGAAATTCACATTTGGACAACCGAGCCTTCGGCATTCACGAAGGCAGCGCAGAACCCTCCCCTGCCGCGCCACTGTTTCTCAGGTGATCGAGCATCTGCTTCGCGGTCAGCGAAAGGTTGTCCTGATTGCGCACCGCCACCTTGAGTTCGCGCCGGGCCCAGGGATCGTGCAGCGGGATCACCCGCACATCGAGCGCCGGCAAATAGGTGCGCACCGCCAGATCCGGCAACACACCGACGCCCATGCCGGTGTGGATCATCCGGCAGATGGCTTCGAAGCTGCGCACCTGGATGCGCAGGCGCAGGGCCACCCCCTGGCTGTGCGCCGAGTGCTGTAGCAGGCCGTGCAAGGACGCGTCCTGCTGCAGGCCGATGAAGTCGTAGCCCACCGCCTCGCGCAGGAACAGGCCGTCGCGTTCGGCCAGCGGATGCTCACGCGGAGTGACCAGCACCAGCTGGTCATGGCGGTAGGTGAACACCTGGAGGTCCTCGGCCGGCACATGCCCAGCGAAGATGCCGATATCGGTCAGCCCCTCGCGCACGGCGCGGATGGTCTCGCTGCTGACGCGCTCTTCCAGGTCGATCTTCACCTGCGGGTGCAGACGGCTGAAGCTGGCCAGATCCTCGGGCAGAAACTCGATCACCGCCGAGGTGTTGGCGTGGATGCGCACATGGCCTTTGACCCCTTCGCTGAACTCGCTGAGGTCGGCGTTGAGCTGTTCGAGGTTGTCCATCATGTTGCGCGCGTGGTGCAGCAGCGCGTGACCGGCCGGGGTCAGCTCGACGCCCTTGGGCTGGCGATAGAGCAGCGTGATGCCGAGCTGGTTTTCCAGGTCGCTGACACGCTTGCTCACCGCTGCCAGGGCCAGGTGCTCGCGCTCGGCGGCGCGGGTCAGGCTGCGCTCGTCGGCGATGGCGACGAACAGCTTGAGAGTGACGAAATCGATGCGGCGCATCAGGGTCTCCATTTCGTGCCTGGCGAAGCGAAGCTGCCAGAAAGCTGATTTACAGCATGCCACTTCGCGATACGCGAAGCCTAGCTTGGCCATTGGGCAATTGTCGGCACCGCTGCGCTGCGCCATTCTGCGCACCACGAGAAACGCACAGGCAAATCAGGTGCAGCCATGACTCAGAGCAATAACAGCAACATGGCCCTGCAGGGGCTCAAGGTGATCGAGATGGGCCAGCTCATCGCCGGTCCCTTCGCCAGCAAAATGCTCGGCGAATTCGGCGCCGAGGTGATCAAGATCGAGCCGCCGGGCGTCGGCGATCCGCTGCGCAAATGGCGCAAGATCAAGGACGGCACCTCGCTCTGGTGGCACGTGCAGTCGCGCAACAAGCGCTCGCTGACCCTCGACCTGAAGCAGGCCGAAGCGCAGGACATCGTCCGTCGCCTGGTGAGTGAGGCCGACGTGCTGGTGGAGAACTTCCGTCCCGGCACGCTGGAAGGCTGGGGCCTGAGCTACGAGGCGCTGAAGGCGATCAACCCGCGCCTGATCATGCTGCGCATCTCCGGCTACGGGCAGACCGGCCCCTACCGCGACCTGCCCGGTTTCGGCGTGATCGGCGAAGCCATGGGCGGCCTGCGCCACCTCTCTGGCTACCCCGGCCAGGCACCGGTGCGCGTCGGCATCAGCATCGGTGACTCGCTGTCATCGCTGTACGGCGTGATCGGCGTACTGCTGGCCCTGCAGGAGCGTGCGCGCAGCGGCGAAGGCCAGGAAATCGACGTGGCGCTGTACGAGTCGGTGTTCGCCATGATGGAAAGCCTGATCCCCGAATACGACGCCTTCGGCTACGTCCGCGAGCCGGCCGGCAGCGCCCTGCCCGGCATCACGCCGTCCAACTCCTACCCCTGCAACGACGGCAGCTACGTGCTGATCGCCGGCAATGGCGACAGCATCTACAAGCGCCTGATGAGCCTGATCGGCCGCGACGACCTGGGCAATGACCCGCGCCTGGCGCAGAACGACGGGCGCAGCCAGCACGCCGAGCTGATCGACGGTGCCATCGCCGAATGGACCGCGCAGCGCGGCCGCGATGAAGTGATCGAAGCCCTCAAGGGCGCGCGCGTACCGGCCGGCTATCCCTACACCGCCGCCGACATCGTGCAGGACCCGCACTACCTGGCGCGGCAGATGATCGAGCAGGTGCAGACCAGTGTCGGCCCGCTCAAGGTACCGGGCGTGCTGCCCAAGCTGAGCCGTACACCGGGCCGTATCGGCACCGGCGGCCCGCAGTTGGGCGAGCACAACGACGACATCCTCGCCGGCCTAGGCCTGAGCGCGGAACAGGTCGCCGGCCTGCGCGAGCGCGGCATCATCTAACGACCGATAGCTCCCACGCTCTGCGTGGGAGCACCGCTCAGGACGCTCTGCGTCCGCCCCTAACAACAGCCGACGCAGAGCGTCGCAAGATGCGTTCCCACGCGAACGGTTCGACGCCTCGACGTGAGGAACGATCAACAACCAGGATCACACCATGAGCAAACGCCTTTACATCCAGGACGTCGCCACCCGCGACGGCTTCCAGATCGAAGCCACCTTCGTGCCGACCGAAGACAAGATCGCCCTGATCGACCGTCTGTCCCACACTGGCCTGGCCAAGGTCGAAGTCACCTCTTTCACCTCGCCCAAAGCCATTCCCAACCTGCGCGATGCCGAAGAGGTGATGCGTAGCATCCAACGCGTGGCCGGTGTCGAGTACACCGTGCTGGTACCCAACGTGAAGGGCTGCGAACGCGCGCTGTCGTGCGAAGTGGACGAGATCAACCTGGTGATGTCCGCCAGCGACACCCACGGCCTGGCCAACCTGCGCATGACGCCGGAGCAGTCGCTGGCGCAGTTCGCCGAGATCATCGAGGTCAGCCGTGGCAGCGGCGTGTTCATCAACGCCTCGCTGTCGACCACTTTTGGTTGCCCGTTCGAAGGCGAGGTCAGCGAAGCCCGCGTCTATGGCCTGATCCAGCGTCTGCTGGAGATCGGCGTACAGGGCGTGACCCTGTGCGACACCACCGGCATGGCCGACCCGGCGCAGGTCGAGCGCATCTGCCGCGAAGCCCTGCAACGCTGGCCCGAGGCGGTATTCACCGCGCACTTCCACAACACCCGTGGCATGGGCCTGGCCAACGCCCTGGCGGCACTGAATGCCGGTATCGACCGCTTCGACGCCTCACTCGGCGGCCTCGGCGGCTGCCCCTATGCCCCGGGCGCCAGCGGCAATATCTGCACCGAAGACCTGGTGCACATGTTCCAGCGCATGGGCCTGGACACCGGCGTGAACCTCGATGCCCTGCTCGACGCTGCCGCTTCCCTGCCCGGCCTGATCGGCCACGAGGTGCCAGGCGCCATCCTCAAGGCCGGCAAATCCGATCGTCGTTACCCTAAGCCCAAGTGGATGCAGGAGGCCGGGCTCTGAAGCTCGGCTGCCAAGTCGCGGCTGAAGCCCCTCCCACACGATGGTGCTGGTCTGAGGTAAAGCTGAACGGCGTGCGGCTTTAGCCATACCCCATCGCCTACCCAAAAGGCTATGCCCTTCCAATATTGTGGGAGGGGCTTTAGCCGCGACAAAAAAAGCCCGGTGCAAGCACCGGGCTTTTTCATGTCAGGGTGAACGATCAACCCTGGTTGGACTTCTCGGCCGCCTGGATCAGCTCGGCGCCGATCTCCTTTTCGAACTTCTGCCACACCGGGCGCATCGCCTCACGCCATTGGGCGCGCTGCTGCGGGGTCAGCTCGATGATCTCAGTGGTGCCAGCCTTGGCAATATCCTCTTTGGCCGTGCGGTTGAGTTCGTCAGCCTGCTTGTTCACCTCGACGGAAACCTCGGCCATGATCGTTTCCAGCTCGCTGCGCACGTCATCCGGCAGCCCCTTCCAGAATGTGGTGTTGGTGATCACCATGTAGTCGATCAGGCCATGATCGGAGTCGGTCATGTACTTCTGAACCTCGTGCACCTTCTGGCTGTAGTAGTTCGACCAGGTGTTCTCGGTGCCGTTGACCACCCCCGTCTGCAGCCCTTGATAAACCTCGGCGAAGCTCATCTTGCGCGGGTTGGCGCGCACCGCCTTGAACTGCTCTTCCAGTACAGCGGAAGCCTGCACGCGGAATTTCAGGCCACGGGCATCGGCCGGATCGCGCAGCGGCTTGTTGGCCGACATCACCTTCAGCCCGTTGTGCCAGTAGGCAAGGCCGGTGATGTTCTTGTCTTCCATGGAAGTCAGCAGACCACGCCCCTCAGGGCTGGCCTGGAAGCGATCGACCGCGGCCATGTCGTCGAACAGAAACGGCAGGTCGAAGATCTGCACCGACTTGGCGTACTGCTCGAACTTGGCCAGCGACGGCGCCAGCATCTGCACGTCGCCAAGCAGCAACGCCTCCATTTCCTTGCCATCGCCGAACAGCGAGGAGTTGGGGTAGACCTCCACCTTCACCCGGCCTGGCAGGCGCTCTTCAGCCAGTTGCTTGAACAGCAACGCCCCCTGGCCCTTGGGCGTATTGTCCGCCACCACATGGGCGAACTTGATGAGGATGGGTTCATCGGCAGCCTGGACCAGACCGGCACAGGACAGGATGGCGGCGCAGGCGAGCGCCTTGGCGGTGAGTTTGAACATGACGTTACCTCGTTGTTGTTGTAGGTCGGTACGTGGTTACAAGGTGGCTGACTGCCTCGGCAGCCAGCCGTTTTTTGTAGGAGCCGGCTTGCCGGCGATCTGCTGAGATGCATCGCCCGCCAGCGGGCTCCTACGGTTCTCCTGCGCGCTGCAGCAAGCGACGAGCGCGACCGAGTACGGGGGCGTCGACCATCTGGCCGTCCACCACGAAGACGCCTTCGCCGCTGCTGGCCGCCGTCATTACGCGACGCGCCCAGGCCAATTCCTGGTCCGCCGGGCGCAAGGCGTCGTGGACGATTTCGATCTGGGTCGGGTGGATGCAGAGCAAACCATCGAAGCCCATGTCGCGCGCATCACGCGTCGTACGGGCCAGACCGTCGCGGTCCTCGATGGCGGGAAATACGCTGTCCAGCGGCGCTGCCAGGCCCACTGTGCGCGAATGCAGCAGCAAGGCGTAACGGGCCTGATCGAGAATGCGTTCGGCCGCTGCGCTGCCGCTGCTCAGACCGAGATCCAGCCCCAGGTCGAGCGCGCCGAAGGACAAACGCTCGACGCCTTCCGCGCGGGCGATTTGCGCCAGCGCCAGCACCCCCGCCGCACTCTCGATGATCGGCCACACCGGCTTGCCACAAGCAGCCACCCGCGCCACCTGCACAGCGCTTTCCACCTTGGGTAGCAACACGCCAACGACACCGGCATGGCGTGCGCAAAGTTCGATATCGGCGCCATGGCCGGCATGCTCCGGCGCGTTGATGCGCACCAGCAGACGGGCCTCGGGATTGGCCGTCAGGAAGGCATCGAGATTGGCCCGCGCCTCGATCTTGAGGCTCTCCTGCACGGCGTCTTCCAGGTCGACGATGACTGCATCGGCGCCGACGGCGAGCGCCTTGGGAATACGCTCAGGGCGACTCGCCGGCACGAACAGGGCACTGCGAATGATCGGATTGCTCATGATCTACCCTCTTCGAACACAGGCGACTGGTGGACGAAAAGAGCGTCGTCCACCCTACGCAGCGACTTGCGGCGCGTAGCCCGGATGAAATCCGGGAGCGGTCTGATGGCAGCCAAGAAATTCCCGGATTGCATCCGGGCTACGGTCGGACTCATACGGCCCCCTGCTGATGCAGGCGCTGGATGTCATCGGCGGCATAACCCAGCTCGGCGAGCAGTGCATCGGTGTGCTGGCCCAGCGCCGGAATGGCGTCCATGCGCGGTTCGAAGGCGCTGTTGCGCCCTGGCGGCAGCAGCGCCGGCAGGCTGCCGCTGGGGCTGTCGACCTGGCGCCAGCGCTGCCGCGCTTGAAGTTGCGGATGAGCCCAGACGCCAGCCATGTCGTTGACCTGGGCATTGGCGATCTGCGCCTGCTCCAGGCGCTCGATGACCTGCGCCGCGCTCATGCGCGAGAAGGCCTCGACGATGATGGCGCGCAGCTCACTGCGATTGGCCGAGCGTTTGGAGTTGGCGCAAAAGCGCTCGTCGCTGGCCAGCGCCGGCTGCTCCAGCACCTTGTCGCAGAACGCAGCCCATTCGCGCTCGTTCTGCAGGCCGAGCATCACCGTGCCGCCGTCACCGGCCGGGAAAGGGCCGTAGGGATAGATGGTCGAGTGTGCGGCACCGGCACGCGGTGGCGGCGTGGCGCCGTCGTAGGCGTAGTACAGCGGGTAACCCATCCATTCCACCAGGCTTTCCAGCATCGACACGTCGACGCGGCTGCCGACACCGGTCTTGCCACGCAGCATCAGGGCCGAAAGCACACCGGTGTAGGCATACATGCCAGCGGCGATATCAGCGATGGAGCAGCCGGCCTTGGCCATCTCCTCCTCGCCCGGCCCACCGGTAACGGAGAGAAAGCCGCCCTCGCTCTGGATCAGCAGGTCGTAGGCTTTCTTCTGCTCGTACGGGCCGCCCTCGCCGTAGCCGGAGATGTCGCAGACGATCAGCGTGGGAAAGCGTTCGTGCAGCGCCTCGAACGACAGGCCCATGCGCGCGGCGGCACCCGGTGCCAGGTTCTGTACCAGCACGTCGGCACTGGCCAGCAGGCTGCCGAGCACCTGCATCGCATCGTCCTGCTTGAGGTCGAGGGTCAGGCTTTCCTTGGAGCGGTTGGTCCAGACGAAATGCGAGGCCAGGCCGCTGACCCGCTCGTCGTAGCCACGGGCGAAATCGCCACTGCCGGGGCGTTCGACCTTGATCACCCGCGCGCCGAGGTCGGCGAGTTGGCGGGTGCAGAACGGCGCGGCGATGGCGTGCTCCAGGCTGACCACGGTGATGCCATCCAGTGGACGGGGGTTACTTTGAGTCATGTCGAAAACCTCATTTACTCAGGCGCCACAGCATCCTTGTAGGAGCGGCGGGCGGCGTACCGCTTTATCCGCGAAGACGTATGTCGATCCCACACAACTGCAGCGCCTAACACATTGCATTCGCGGATGAATCCGCTCCCACAGATTGGCTGTTCTCATCACACCAGGTGGCGCAGATCGTCCATCTCGCGCAGGCGCCAGACCCGCTCGATCAGCACACCCGCCTCATCGCTGCTGCGCTTGCCGGCGAAGGCCAGCAGGCGGCGAAACTTGTCTTCCAACTCGACGCGGCTGAGGGTGTTGCCGGGGTCGCCCTTGGGCTCGTCGATGGCGCCACGCAGGGTTCGGCCATCGGTAGTGAGCACCTCGATGCGGCCCAGCCAGCGCTGCGGGTAGGCCACATCCACCTCCGGGTCGAGGCGCATCAGCACCTTGTCACGGAAGGCGGCCACCGCTGGGTCCTGCAACGCTAGGTTGGCGAACTCGGTCAGTTGCGCGCTGCCATACACGGCGATCAGACCGAGCACGGTGCCCATGGAGAACTTGGCCTGGTGCACCGTCTGCGGCACCTTCACGCGGCCGAGCACATCGATGGCGCCCTGATGCACGCGGGCGATGACGCGCTCGATCTGCTCGTGACGCAGGCCTTCGCGCTGCATCAGATCGAGCAGCGCGTCAGCCGCCGGATGGGTATGACGGCAGGAAGCGTGGAACTTGAACGAGGTCTCCACCAGCGCCCAGCGCCGACCGAGACGGTCCGACAGCTTGCTCGGGTCGGCATCGCGCGACATACCGGCGGCCATGCCCTGCTCGCCTTCGAGAATGTTCTGCGCGCCGGTCAGGCCCTGCTCGGTGAAGTACGCCGCCAACAGACCATCAGCGGCGGCCTTGGCGGTATGCAGTTGCTTGGAGTCGGCGGCATCGCGCAGGAACTCCCACAGCCCGGCGGCCTGGGTGCCGGCATTGCCAAGCAGATGGATGAACTGCTGCTGATCGAAATCCAGCAGCTTGCCCACGGCCACCGCAGCGGCCAAGGTGCCGACGGTGGCCGTGGTGTGGAAGATGCGGTAGTGCGAGCGGCCAAGGAATTCGCCGATGCGGATACCCGCCTCGTAGCCGGCCACCGAGGCCAGCAGCAGCTCGCGACCGGACTTGCCGAGGTCCTGCGCGGCCGCCAGGGCCGCCGGGAATACCACGGTGGCCGGGTGCAGCACCGAGCTGTTGTGCAGGTCGTCCTGCTCCACCAGGTGCGAGGAGGCACCGTTGACCAGCGCGGCGAAGTACGCCGAGGTGCCGCGACCGTTGACCAGGATGCGCGCCGGGCCGTCGGCCGGGCCCATCTTCTGCGCGTAGGCCTCGAACAGCGGAATCGGCCGCGCGCCCTCGCTAGCCAGTGCCGAGCCCAGCCAGTCGAGGAACAGGTCTTCGGTGCGATCCAGCACGTGCTCGGGAATCTGCTCGTAGGACAGTTTGGCGAGGAATCCAGCCAATGCCTGGGTGTGCTGACTCATCTTGATGCTCTCCAATTCGTAGGGCGGAAAACCGCGATGCGTCTTCCGTCATGCAGGTGGTGGATGTAAAAGCGACAGCTACGCGCCCCGATCCACCCTACGTTTACAGTCAGAACGAACGCGGCAGCTCGAGCAGATGCTCGGCCACGTAGCTCAGAATCAGGTTGGTGGAGATCGGCGCGACCTGGTACAGGCGGGTTTCGCGGAACTTGCGCTCGACGTCGTACTCGTTGGCGAAGCCGAAGCCACCGTGGGTCTGCAGGCAGGCGTTGGCCGCCTCCCAGCTAGCCTTGGCCGCCAGATACTTGGCCATGTTGGCGGCGGCACCGGCATTGCGCCCGGCGTCGTATTCCTCGCAGGCGCGCCAGCGCATCAGGTCGGCGGCCTCGATCTCGATGTGCGCCTCGGCGATGGGGAATTGCACGCCCTGGTTCTGCCCGATGGGGCGGCCGAACACCACACGATCACGGGCGTACTGCGCGGACTTCTCGATGAACCAGCGGCCATCGCCGATGCACTCGGCGGCGATCAGCGTGCGCTCGGCATTGAGGCCGTCGAGGATGTAGCGGAAACCCTTGCCCTCTTCGCCGATCAGACTGCTGGCGGGAATCTCCAGGTTGTCGAAGAACAGCTCGTTGGTCTCGTGGTTGACCATGTTGGCAATCGGCTGCACGGTCAGGCCGTTGCCAATGGCTTCGCGCAGATCGACCAGGAAGATCGACATGCCTTCGGACTTGCGTTGCACCTCGGCCAGCGGCGTGGTGCGCGCCAGCAGGATCATCAGGTCGGAATGCTGGACGCGCGAGATCCACACCTTCTGGCCGTTGATCACGTACTTGTCGCCCTGGCGCACGGCGGTGGTCTTGATCTTGGTGGTGTCGGTGCCGGTGGTCGGCTCGGTGACGCCCATCGACTGCAGGCGCAGCTCACCGCTGGCCAGCTTGGGCAGGTAGTAGCGCTTCTGCTCCTCGCTGCCGTTACGCAGCAGGGTGAACATGTTGTACATCTGCCCGTGAATGGTGCCGGAGTTGCCACCGCAGTGGTTGACCTCCTCGAGGATCACCGACGCCTCGGCCAGGCCCAGGCCCGAGCCGCCGTATTCTTCCGGGATCATCGCCGACAGCCAGCCGGCCTCGGTCATGGCGCTGACGAAGGCTTCCGGGAAGCCTTTCTCCTCATCGATCTTGCGCCAGTATTCGGCGGGAAATTCCGCACACAGGGCGCGCACGCCTTCGCGGATGGCATTGAGTTCTTCGTTGTTGTAGGCGTTCATCACAGTTCCTCGGTAAGCCGTAGCCCGGATGCAATCCGGGAGCGATTTCCCGGATTGCATCCGGGCTACACAATCAGTCGAATTGCACCTCGGCGCGCTGCGCCAGGCCGGCCTCGTTGCCCGCCCACAGCTCAGCCAGGCCTTCACCGCTGATGCGCCCACCGACCTCGAACGGCTGCGGCGCAATCAGCGGCCGCAGGCCGCGATAGGCGAAACGGCGCAGGCGCACCTGCGGGTTGGCGCGGCAGAAGGCGCGCAGGTTCAGGGTGGCGGTCAGCGGGCCGTGCACCACCAGGCCGCTGTAGCCTTCGGTTTCGGTGACATAGGGCCAGTCGTAATGGATGCGGTGACCGTTGAAGGTCACTGCGCTGTAGCGAAACAGCAGGGTGCTGGACGGCGTGACCGCCTCGCGCCAGTCACCGGCGACCAGCGGCTCGCCACTGCTGGCCTTGGGCGGGCTGGGCTCGCGGTAGACGATGTCCTGCTCCTCGCGGATGGCCAGTTGGCCGTCCTGCAGGTAGTCGTGCTGCACGGTGACGAACAGCAGCGCGCCGGTGCGGCCATGTTTCTCTTCGATGTGCTTGATGGTCGATACCCGACTGGCTTCGCCACCCACGCGCAGTGGCTGGATGAACTCGATACGGCCGCCGGCCCACATGCGATTGCGGTTGTCGGCCGGCGGCAGGAAGCCACCGCGCGCCGGATGGCCGTCTTCGCCCAGGCCGCTCTCGGCGACCGGCTCCTGGAAGAACGCCCAATGCCACAAAGGCGGCAGCGCCTCGCCATGGGCCGGCGTGACTTCGCCAAAGGTAGCCGCGATGTGCTTGACCAGGTTGCGGCTGAGTTGGTCGTGAACTTCTTCGCTACGACCGATCCAGGCGGAAAAAGCAGAATCACTCATGGGGCAGGTTCCAGCTCGGTTCTTGTGTGAGCTGTAGCATGCGACGCCGCTTGCGTTCAGAGAATCCGCATTTATTTAAACCGGCGTTCGGATATGCTTAACGCTAATCCTGTAGGAGCCCGCTTGCGGGCGATGCTTTACAGATCGCCAGTGATCGCCCGCAAGCGGGCTCCTACGAATGACCTCAGGAAATGGCCACCATGCATTTCGATCTGCCCGACCTGCGCCTGTTCATCCATATCGCCGAGTCGCCCAGCCTGACCCAGGGCGCGCGCAAGGCATTCCTTTCGCCGGCCGCCGCCAGCGCACGGATCAAGGCACTGGAAGGTCAGCTCGGCAGCCGCCTGCTGTACCGCGACAGCCGTGGTGTCGAGCTGACCCCGGCCGGTCAGCGCCTGCTGCAGCATGCGCGGCTGATCATGCGCCAGGTGGATTACCTGAAGAGTGAATTCACCGAATACGGCACCGACGCCGCCGGGCATATGCGCATCTTCGCCAACACCACGGCGGTGACCGAGTTCCTCCCCGAGGTGCTGGCCGGTTTTCTCGCCGAACGCCCCGGCGTCACCGTCGATCTGCAGGAGCGCCTGAGCCGCGACATCGTGCGTGGCGTACTCGATGGCGCGGCGGATCTGGGCATCATCGCCGGCCCGGTGCAGGCGCCCGGCCTGCAGGTACTGCACTTCAGCACCGACCGCCTGGTGCTGGCCGTGCCGCTGGGTCATGCCCTGGCGCAGCGGCAGACGGTCAGCCTCGGCGACACCCTCGCCTACCAACACATCGGCCTGCACGAGGGCAGCACCCTGCTGAGTTTCCTGCGCGAACAGGTGGAGAAACTCGGCGGCAACCTGGCCCTGCGTATCCAGGTCTCCAGTTTCGAGGCGATCTGTCGGATGATCGAAGGCGGCGTCGGCATCGGCATTATCCCCGAGTCGGCCGCACGTCGGCACAGCCGCACCATGCAGTTGGCCATCCTGCAGCTGGACGAAGCCTGGGCGGTGCGCGAACGCAGCATGCTGGTGCGTGAGCTGGATGCGCTGCCGGGCAGCGTGCGGGCGCTGATCGACCGGCTGAACCAGGGTGTATAGCGCCAGGCGAAATCACGGGTAAAAAAAAGGGCGACCAATTTGGTCGCCCGCCCATTCAAGGCATTCCTCGAGAGGAATGCGGAAACGCTTGCACCCAAATCACGCAGGATGATCGGGACGGCCTCAGTGTCGCCGTAGCCCCATGCCCTGCCTATTGCACCAAGGTCGTAGGGTCTGTACGAAAAGTGCCTGCGCTCGGTGATGCTGCGTTAAAAACAGGCTCGTGTGCGAGCCCGGTCAGAATGCTCATTTACAGCTCGTAAAGTCGAACGCGACCCCGGCCGTTCTTCGCCTGTTTTTGCGGGGCCGCCATCGGTATTGCCTGACCTTCGCTCGACGACTTTTCGTACAGACCCTAGGGCGCCAGTCACAGGGCAGGCCATACTCACGCGACGCCTTTTTGGCCCTGGAGGCACCCATGAACCCGGAGTACCTCGCCCTGCTGCAGCAGGCACCAGCCAGCACCCATGTCGATGACACCTGGGCCCGGCTCTGTTGCGAACAGGCCCTGCTGGCGCTTGAGGAAGGCTGTTACGCGGTCGGTGCATTGCTGGTGGATGACGCAGGTGAGCTGTTGTGCAGCGGTCGGAATCAGGTGTTCGCTGCGGCGTACAGCAGCGCCGCTCACGCCGAGATGCAGGTGCTCGACCAGCTCGAAGCCGAACACGCACAGATCGACCGTGGGCGCCTGACGCTCTACGTCAGCCTCGAACCCTGCCTGATGTGCTACGGCCGTATCCTGCTGGCCGGCATCACCCGCGTGCGCTACCTGGCGCGCGACCGCGATGGCGGCTTCGCCCTGCGTCACGGGCGCCTGCCACCGGCCTGGGCCAATCTCGCCTCCGGCCTTTCGGTGGTTCAGGCTACGGCCGATCCCTACTGGCTGCATCTCGCCGAGCAGGTCATCGTCGGCCTGCAAGACCGACGGACCATGCGCGAGCGCGTGGCCGCAGCCTGGCGCGGCGGGCGTTGAGCGCAGGGTGCGCCCGCACCAAAAATGGCAGACGTAGGGTGCGCCATGCGCACCGAAATTTGCGGGCATCCGCCAGGACCAGCGGAGCCATTGGTGCGCGCGGCGCACCCTACTCCTTGCCCAGGCCATGCTGCCGCAGCTTGTTGGCGATGGTGGTATGGGAAACACCGAGGCGCTTGCCCAACTGGCGGCTGCTGGGATGGTCGTGGAATAGCCGCTCCAGCACTGCCTTCTCGAAACGGCCGAGGATATCGTCGAGGCTGCCTTCCACTGAAAACTCGCCCAACGGCTGCGGCGCGCCGTAGTCTGGCAGGCGGATATGCTCGGCCTTCACCGTACCGCCATCGCACAACGAAACCGCCTGGAACAGCACGTTCTCCAGCTGCCGCACGTTGCCCGGCCAGTGGTAATGGGCCATGCGCTCGAAGGCCTGCGGCGCCAGTTTCGGCAGCGCGCAACCTATCTGCCGACTGGCGGAATCGAGAAAGTGCTCGACCAGCGGCGCCAGGCCGTCGAGGCATTCGCGCAGCGGCGGGATGTGCAGGCTGAGCACGTTGAGGCGGTGGTAGAGGTCCTGGCGGAACTCGCCATGGGCGCAGAGTTCGGACAGATCGACCTGGGTGGCGCAGATCACCCGCACGTCTAGGTACACCTCCTCGTCGCTGCCGACGCGGCGGAAGCAGCCGTCCTGCAGAAAGCGCAGCAGCTTGGCCTGCAGGCGCGGGCTCATCTCGCCAACGCCGTCGAGAAACAGCGTGCCGCCGGCGGTCAGCTCCAGCAGACCGAGCTTGCCTTCCGGGCGTGCGCCTTCGAAGGCGCCGGGGCCGTAACCGAACAGCTCGGTCTCGGCCATGGATTCCGGCAGGCCGGCGCAGTTGAGCGCCATGAAGGGCGACTGCCCGCGCGGGCTGGCCAGGTGACAGGCGCGCGCCAGCAATTCCTTGCCAGTGCCGGTTTCACCTTCGATCAGCAGCGGTGCATCCAGCGGCGCCATGCGTCGCGCCTCCTTGACCACCGCCGCCATGACTTTCGAGCTCTGGAAGATCGAGTCGAAGCCGCGCAGCTCCTGCTTGCGCACATGGTAGATGCGCTCACCGACGCGGTCGGCGCGGTGCAGGGTCAGCACGGCACCGGCCAGTGCCTCGCTGTCGTCGTGTTCGTTCTGCAGCGGCGCGATATCGGCGAGAAATACATCGCCCTTGATCTTCACCCGCAGCCCGTTGATCCGCGTCTTGTTGGCGCGAACCAGCTCGGGCAGATCGAAATCCTCGGCATAGCGCGACAGTGCCATGCCCGGCACCTCGTCCACGCGTACGCCGAGCAACTGCGCGGCGCTGCGGTTGGCGGCGACGATGCTGCCGGCCATATCGATGGACAACACGGGAAAATCCAGCGCACCGAGCAGCGCATTGAGCTCCAGGTGACGCCGTTCGCTGGGCATCAGCCCCACACGCTTGACGCCGAACACGCCGGCAATGGCCTCGAACTTCGGCCTTAGCGCTTGGAACTGCAAATTGATCAGATTCGGGCAGTGCAGGTAGATGGCGTTGCCCTGCTCACCCCCGACTTCGCCACGGGCGACGTTGATGCCGTAGTCGACCAGCAGGTTGAGGATGTCACGCAGGATGCCGACACGGTTCTGGCAGTGGACCTTGATACGCATGGCTCAGGCTCTTGTTAGACGCCATCCACGGCCTGCTGCGCGTCGGCGCTACTGCGTTAAAAACGAGCTGGATCGCCAGCCCGGTCGTAATGCTCATGTACAAAAGTACAGTCGCCCGCGACCCCGGCCGCTCCTCTCTCGTTTTCGCCTTGTATCGCTCTAGCTCGTGAGGCCGTGAACAGCGTCTTGATCTTGTTGTTGTGGCCGCCGAGTCGTAGAAATCAACGATGGCGGCATAATTTCCGTCAAGAATATGTGACAGCAGAGCACAGCAGCAAGCCGATAAATCGCCATACCGGCAATATCGTAATAAAAATTTTACAGTTTCTGAGCGCAATGCCGGGCAGCGCTGCTTATGGGCACCATTTCAACCCGAACAATCGTCGGCATGCTTGGGTCAAGACAAGAACAACAGCCCCCTCAAGGAGGCAGCGATGAAGAGTACGCAGTACCTGGCCCGGGACCCGGACGAGAGTGGCTTTATCCACTACCCGGAAAGCGAACATCAGGTGTGGAACACCCTGATCACTCGCCAGCTGGAAGTCATTCAGAACCGCGCCTGCCAGGAATACCTGGACGGCATCGAGCAGCTCGGTCTACCCATGGAGCGGATTCCGCAGCTCGGTGAGATCAACCGGGTGCTCGAGTCCACCACCGGTTGGCGCGTGGCGCGAGTACCGGCGCTGATCCCCTTCCAGACCTTCTTCGAGCTGCTGGCCAGCAAGCAGTTTCCCGTTGCCACCTTCATCCGTACGCCCGAAGAATTGGACTACCTGCAGGAACCGGACATCTTCCACGAGATCTTCGGTCACTGCCCCATGCTGACCAACCCCTGGTTCGCCGAATTCACCCATACCTACGGCAAGTTGGGCCTCAAGGCCACGAAAGAGCAACGTGTCTACCTGGCGCGGCTGTACTGGCTGACCATCGAGTTCGGCCTGCTCGACACCCCGGCCGGCAGGCGCATCTACGGCGGCGGCATCCTCTCGTCGCCGAAGGAAACCCTCTACGCCCTGTCCGACGCCCCCGAGCACCAGGCATTCGATGCGCTGGAGGCGATGCGCACACCGTATCGCATCGATATCCTGCAGCCGGTGTACTTCGTCCTGCCCGAGCTCAAGCGCCTGTTCGAGCTGGCTCATGAAGACATCATGGCGCTGGTGCATCAGGCCATGCAGTTGGGCTTGCACGCGCCGAAATTTCCGCCGAAAGCGGCGTAGCCTTTTAGCCCCTCGCCCGTTTATGCGAACGGGCAGTGGTTCACGCAGCCTTTATCCTGCACAGGAAACGCTTCGTGTCTTCACTGCGTCGAACACCCCAGATGAGTAGCCCGGATGCAATCCGGGATCGTTCACAGACATGGCCCCGGATTTCATCCGGGCTACGAATAATCAGGAGAGCCTCATGTCCCTTGCCCAAGCCCAATGCGAAGCCTGCCGCGCCGATGCGCCGAAAGTGACCGATGAAGAACTGGCCGAGCTGATCCGCGAGATCCCCGACTGGAACATCGAGGTACGCGGCGACCACATGGAGTTGGAGCGCGTGTACCTGTTCAAAAACTTCCGCCACGCCCTGGCGTTCACCAACGCGGTTGGCGCCATCGCCGAGGAAGTCGGCCACCACCCGGCTCTGCTCACCGAATGGGGCAAGGTCACCGTCACCTGGTGGAGCCACGAAATGCGCGGCCTGCACCGCAACGACTTCATCATGGCCGCACGTACCGATGTGCTGGCAGCCAGCGCCGAGGGCCGCAAGTGAGCCACTTCGCCCAGGTCACCCGCGTGCCGGGCGACCCCATCCTCAGCCTGATGGAAGCCTATCGCCTCGACAGCAACCCGGCGCGCCTGGACCTCGGCGTCGGCGTCTACAAGGACGCTCAGGGCCTGACGCCAATCCCACGTGCGGTGAAGCTTGCCGAGCAGCGCCTGATCGATATCGAGCAAACCAAGACCTACATCGGTGGTCACGGCGACGCGACATTCGGCACGCTGCTGAGCCAACTGGTGCTGGGCGCTGACTCGGCCCTGCTCGCCGAGCAGCGTGCCGCCGCGACGCAAACGCCAGGTGGCACCGGCGCCCTGCGCCTGGCAGGTGACTTCATCCGCCACTGTCTGCCGGGGCGCGGTATCTGGCTGAGCGATCCGACCTGGCCGATCCATGAAACCCTGTTCGCCGAAGCCGGGCTCAAGGTCGGTCACTACCCTTACGTCGGCGCCGACAATCGCCTCGACGTGGAGGCCATGATCGCTGCCCTCACCCACCTGCCCAAGGGCGACGTGGTGCTGTTGCATGCCTGCTGCCACAACCCCACCGGCTTCGACCTCACCCCGCGCGACTTCAAGCGTGTGCTGGAAGTGGTCAAGGCGCGTGAACTGCTGCCGCTGATCGACTTCGCCTACCAGGGCTTCGGTGATGGCCTGGAGCAGGACGCCTGGGCCGTGCGCCTGTTCGCCGCCGAACTGCCGGAGCTGCTGATCACCAGTTCCTGCTCGAAGAACTTCGGCCTCTACCGCGAGCGCACCGGCGCGCTGATCGTCTGCACCGGCGACGCCGAAAAGCTCGTCGACATCCGCAGCCAGCTGGCGTCCATTGCCCGCAACCTGTGGTCGACGCCGCCGGCCCATGGCGCCGCCGTGGTGGCGCAGATTCTCGGCGACGAAGAACTCAAGGCGCTGTGGCTGGACGAGCTGAAAAACATGCGCCTGCGCGTCGCCAGCCTGCGTCACGGCCTGGTCGAGGCACTGGCACCGCACGGTCTGAGCGAGCGCTTCGCGCACATAGCCGAGCAACGCGGCATGTTCTCCTACACCGGTCTGTCGCCGTTGCAGGTGCAACGCCTGCGTGAGGAATTCAGCGTGTACATGGTCGGCAGTGGCCGCGCCAACGTCGCCGGGCTGGACGCCAGCCGACTGGATCAGTTGGCCGACGCCATCGCCCGGGTCTGCGTGAACTGAGTCCGCAGGCGGTAGTCTCAAAGACCGCCGCCTGCCCACTTCACGGCTATAGTGCGGTCATCGCCATTCACGACGGATTCGCCAATGGCCGTACCCAGCAACATTCTCTTTCGCGCCTACCAGCGCATCATCCACAGCCTGGCGTTCTACCCGACGCTGATCGCCATCGGCTTCTTCCTGCTGTGCCTGCTGACCATGGCCATCGAATACCAGCCCTGGATGATGACGCTCAAGGGGCATTTCGATCTTGGCCTGGTGCGCAACGCCGACAACGCCAGGCTGATTCTCGGCACCCTGGTGGCCGGCATTCTGTCGCTGATGGTGTTCAGCTTCTCGATGGTCATGGTGGTGCTCAACAATGCTGCGGCATCGCTTTCGCCACGGGTGATTCCGGGATTGATCAGCAGCAAGGGCCACCAGAAAACCCTGGGCATCTACCTCGGCAGCATCCTCTACGCACTGCTGCTGATCACCACCATCGAACAGGGCAACAGCGACCGTGTGCCGAGCCTCGGCGTGCTGATCACCCTGGTGCTGGGCATCACCTGCCTGGGTCTGTTCGTGCACTTCATCCGTTCGATCTCGCAGTCGATTCAGGTCGAGCACATCCTCAGCAACCTCTACAACGCCAGCCTGGCAAAGCTCGATGCCTGCAGCGGCGGCCCGGCCTCGCGCGACGCCGCGCCACAGTGGCCGGACGACCGCGAATGGGTAACCGTCAATGCGCAGCGCAACGGCTACTTCAAGGAACTCAACGTCAAAGAGGTCAACACGCTGCTGCGTCGCCATCAGGTACGCATGACGGTACTCGCCCACCGTGGTTTCTTCGTCAGCGAGGGGCATCCGCTGTTTTGCCTGGAACGTCCGCTGGATGAGGCCGTTTGCCAGCAACTGCTCGACTGCTTCGACTTCTTCATCGAAGAGTACGCCAGCACCCATTACCTCTTCGGTTGCCGGCAGATGTCGGAAATCGCCGTGAAGGCGCTGAGCCCCGGCATCAACGATCCCGGCACGGCGATCAAGACGGTGGACCTGCTCAGCGTGCTGCTGAGTCGGCGCCTGGCGTTGTCCGAGCGAGATTTCGCCAGCCTGCCTGACGAGCCACCACGGCTGTGCTACCAGGAACTGTCGCTGGACCAGTTGCTGCTGCAACTGCTGGGGCCGATACGCGCCTACGGTGCGGCGGATGTCAGCGTACTGGTCAGCCTGCTGCAGGCCTTCAAGAACCTGCTGCATCGCCCCGCCAGCACGCAGCAACGCGCCGACCTGCTGCGCCACGCACGCAGCGTGCGCGATACCGCCGAGCGCCATCTGACCGAGCGTCGCGAGCGCGAGGAAATCAACGATTTCATCACTCGTCTCAACCGCACATTGCAGGACTCGGAGCAGCCGCTGATGCCCCTGCAAATCGCGAACGAAGCACCATGATGGGGCCAAGTTTGCCGCCAAAATATTGCACGACCGTTTATCAGTAAAAATAATCCTTAAAAATCAAATAGATAAAAAACAATCACAAAAAACATGGCGTACTTCATGCTTGCCATCAGGGGCACAGTTCCCTAGGGTAGTTCGCATGTGGTCCCTGATTGCCCCCATCAGTTCGTTGCTGAGCGGGGTCGCGTTACTCCTGCTTGGCAATGGTCTGCTCAACACCCTACTGACCCTGCGTGGCGTCGCCGAAGGCTACTCCACCACGATGCTCGGACTGATCATGTCCGGGTACTTCGTCGGGTTCCTCCTCGGTACCTGGCTGGCGACTCCGCTGGTCAAACGTATCGGGCACATTCGCGCGTTCGCCTGTTGTGCCGCACTGGCCGCCATCGCTGCCCTGCTCCATCTGCTGCTGATCGATCCCTGGGTCTGGTTGCTTCTGCGCGTGCTCTACGGCCTGGGGCTGGTAACGCTGTACATGGTCATCGAGAGTTGGCTCAACGCCCAGGCACCCAACGACAAGCGCGGCCAGGTGTTCGCCGTGTACATGGCGGTCAACCTCGGTGCCCTGGCGCTGGCCCAGCAGTTGCTGCACCTGGCCGACCCGGTGCAGTTCACCCTGTTCGCCATCGCCGCCATCCTCATCAGCGCCGCGTTGATGCCCATTACCCTCACCCGCCAGGCACAGCCAAGTCTGCCCGAGACACCGCCGAGCAACCTGCGCCAACTGTGGACTATCGCGCCGCTGGCCATCGTCGCTGCGGGTTTGTCCGGGCTGGCACTCGGCGCCTTCTGGGGCATGGCGCCGGTCTACGCCAGCCTGGCCGGCTTCGATACGTCCGGCGTCGGCCTGCTGATGACCGCGACCATTCTCGGCGGCGCCCTGCTGCAATGGCCCATCGGTATCTACTCCGATCGCCACGACCGGCGCCAGGTGCTGCTCTGGGTCGTGATACTGGCAGTCGCCCTGGCGCTGATCATGAGCCTGCTGCCAGCCGGCCCGCTGCTGCTCGGCGCCATATTCATCTGGGGCGGCCTGGCCTTCGCCATCTACCCCATCGCCGTGGCGCAACTGATCGACCAGTTGCACAGCGACGAGATCCTTTCCGGCTCCGCCAGCCTGCTGATGGTCAACGGCATCGGCTCGGTGTGTGGGCCGCTGCTGGCCGGCGTACTGATGGAACAACTGGGCGCCGGCGCACTGCCGCTGTATTTCGCCAGCACCCTCGGCCTGCTGGCCGCCTACACCTTTTACCGGCTGCGCCATGTCAGCGATCTGGTCAGCGGCGACGCCGCGCACTTCGTACCCATGCTGCGTACCAGCCCCACGGTGCTGGAGCTGATGCCCGATGCACCGCCACAAGACCACGAAGCCACGGAGGAACCTTCCCCCAACGCCTCCTGAACACCTGGCAGGCTGTTGAAAAACAGCCTGTTGAAGGATGGCTGTTTCGGCAAGGCCGCGAGCCTACCCCAAGCAGCCAGAAACCCGGCCCGTCGGCCGCTCGCATTCGCGCCGAGCCGTACCGGCCACTTCTGGAGAAACAACGATGCTACTTGCTACCGACCTGGATGGAACCTTTCTCGCTGGCGATCCCGAGGATCGCCTGAGCCTTTATCAGACCATCGCCGCTCATCCCGAGATCAAGCTCGCCTACGTCACCGGGCGCAGCCTGGAGGCGGTGCTGCCGCTGCTGGCCGACCCGACGCTGCCGCAGCCTGACTACATCATCGCCGACGTCGGCGCGACGCTGGTACATGGCGACAGCCTGCAACCGATCCAGCCGTTGCAGAGCGTGGTCGACGCCCGCTGGCCCGGAGAAACCCAGGTGGCCAGCGCCATCGAGCCGCTCGGCCTTGAGCGCCAGGACGTACCGCAGGCGCGCCGCTGCTCCTACTTCTGCACACCTGAACAGGCGGCCAACCCGGCGCTGCGCGAGATCGCCGATGAGCTGGGCTGCGACCTGCTCTACTCCGCCGAGCTGTACCTGGACTTTCTGCCCAGGGGCGTGAACAAGGGCAGCAGCCTGCAGGCTCTGGCCGACTGGCTGGAGCTGAGCCACGATCAGGTACTGGCTGCCGGCGATACGCTCAACGACCTGTCCATGCTCAGCGCCAGCTTCCACGGTGTGTGCGTCGGTCAGTCGGAAACCGCCCTGTTGGAGGCCACCGCCAGCCACTCGCGCACCCTGCACGCCACTCGCCCTGGCTGCGGCGGCATTCTCGAAGCCTTCGCCCACTTTGGCTTTCTCGGCGAGCACGGCATCGCTGCCGAACGCCGCCAGGCCGCGCAGCCGGGCAAGGCCGAGCTGGTGATGGTCTATCACCGCCTGCCCTATGAGGAATACCGCAATGACGCCGGCAAGCTGCAGCGCCGTCGCCCGACCTCGCCCAACGGCATCATCCCCACCCTGCTGAGTTTCTTCGGCGATGGCCGCCCCGGCTCCTGGGTGGCCTGGGCCGTGCACGAGGATGGCGACGAGCCGTTCGACAGCCACACCACGGTGGACGCCGAACGCTATCCCAAGCTCACCGCGGCGCGGGTCAAACTGAGCAAGGAAGAAGTGGACATCTTCTACAAGCGCTTCTCCAAGGAAGCCTTCTGGCCGACCCTGCACACCTTCTGGGAGCGCGCCACCTTCAACGAAGACGACTGGCAGGTGTTCCTCAAGGTCAACCGCGCTTTCGCCGAACGTACGGCGCTGGAGGCCGCCGAGGGCGCCATCGTCTGGCTGCACGACTACAACCTGTGGATGGTGCCGGCCTACCTGCGCGAGCTGCGCCCGGACCTGCGCATCGCCTTCTTCCACCACACCTACTTTCCCTCGGCGGACGTGTTCAACGTGCTGCCCTGGCGCCGGCAGATCGTTGGCAGCCTGCTGCAGTGCGACTACATCGGTTTTCACATCCCACGGCAGGTGGAAAACTTCGTCGACGTCGCCCGTGGTGTATTCCCGCTCAAGACCCTGGAGCGGCAGAACTGCGCCCCACGCTTCATCACCTATGGTTGCGCCGTAGGACTGGAGCGCATGACCACCGCACTGGATACCGGCACCCGCCAGGTCAAACTCGGCGCGCACCCGGTCGGGCTGGACATCGAGCGCGTACGTAATGCGCTGGAAGCGCCGAAGATCAAGGAGCTGATGGGCCAGCTGCGCGAGGAAATGAAAGGCGTGAAGCTGATCCTCTCGGTGGAACGGCTTGACTACACCAAAGGCATTCTGGAAAAGCTCAACGCTTACGAGCGCCTGCTGGCCGATAACCCCGAGCTGATCGGCAAGGTCACCCTGGTCACCGTCTGCGTGCCGGCGGCCAAGGAAATGACCATCTACGACGAGTTGCAGACGCAGATCGAACAGGCCGTCGGCCGTATCAATGGCCGCTTCGCCCGCATCGGCTGGACGCCGCTGCAGTTCTTCTTCCGCAGCCTGCCGTTCGAGGAAGTCAGCGCCTGGTATGCCATGGCCGACGTCATGTGGATCACCCCACTGCGCGATGGCCTCAACCTGGTAGCCAAGGAATTCGTCGCCGCCCAGGGCCTGCTGGGTGGACGTGGCGTGCTGGTGCTATCGGAGTTCGCGGGTGCGGCCGCCGAGCTCAAGGGCGCACTTTTGACCAACCCGCACGATCCGGCCGACCTTGCGCAGACCTGCTACCTGGCGCTGAACCTGCCGAAAAGCGAAGCCCAGGCGCGCCTGCGCGAGCTGTTCGACATCGTCTGCTACAACGACATTCGCCGTTGGGGCGAGGAGTTTCTCTCCGGCGTGCAGGTGCAGGAAGAGCCCGAGCCGCTGACGCTGGTGAGCTGAAAAGCGCTTCGCGGCTGAAACGGAATGCCGCCCAGCCGCTCCTACGGAGCTCATTCACTCGGTAGGAGCGGCTTCAGCCGCGAAGGCACATGCTCCTTCCCCAGAACTGCATCCGCACCCGTCGTAGGGTGCGCCGTGCGCACCAAAGCCGACTTAGGCATCTGGGTGGCAACAGGCATAGAACAGGCTCAACCCTGCTGGCTATCGACCATGCAGTTGATCATCCAGGACACGCCGAAACGGTCGGTAAGCATGGCGAAGCGGGTCGCCCAGAAGGTCGCCTGCAGCTCCATCTGCACCGAACCGCCGGCCGACAATGCCTCGTACAGGCGCTCGGCCTCCGGCACGTTGTCCACCTGCAGGGAAACGGAACACCCCTTGATCCCCTCATAGGGGTACTGCGGCAGATTGTCGGAGGCCATCAGCAACTGATCGCCAACGGTCAGGCAGACGTGCATGACACGCTGCTGGTACTCGGCCGGAACCTCCATATCCTCAGGGCTGTCGGCGTAGCGCATCATCTCCAGGTTACCGCCGAAGACCTCGGCGTAGCGGTTGAAGGCGGCCTCGCACTGGCCATCGAACATCAGATAGGCATGAATCTTCATCATTACGCTCCTTGATTTTCACTGCTCATGCGCGCGCGAATACGGTCTTCCTGCTCACGCAACTCGGGGGTGAACTCGGCGCCGAAATCCTCGGCCTCGAAGATCTGTCGAATCTCGATATCGGATTCGCCAGGCATGGGGTTGGGGCAACGCTTGACCCAGTCGATGCAGGCCTGCAGCGATTCGCACCGAAAGATCCAGAAACCGGCTACCAGCTCCTTGGTTTCCATGAAGGGGCCGTCGATCACTGTGCGCTGCGCCCCGGAGAACCGCACCCGTGCTCCCCTGGAGCTCGGGTGCAAACCTTCGGCTGCCTGGATCACACCAGCGGCTGCCAGCTCTTCGTTGTAACGGCCCATGGCCGTCAGCAGCTCTTCGCTGGGCACCAGACCGGCTTCGGAATCGGCCGTCGCTTTGACAATCACCATGAAACGCATCGCCTTTCTCCTTGTTCGAGTCGAAGTCGCGCGCAGGGTGTCTCCCTACGGCTGACAGTGAACCCAGAGTGGGGTTCTATGCAGTAGTCGAATAGGCGACGGAAGAATCGACAGGCACATTGAAAAAAGTTGGTGCGCGCGGCGCACCCTACGAACACTGCCGCTACCCGTAGGGTGTCGCGGGGCCGCCCAGGCCACGCGCACCGCGTCATTCGCCGTACTCACCGTTGTCCACCACTGCATCACCGCCCCAATCGGCCGGATATACGCCCTCCGTCACCAACCGATGAAAGCTCGACCACGGCCAATCCGCCACACGACCGACCAGGCCATGCTTCACCGGATTGAAATGCAGGTAATCCATATGCCGCTGGTAATCGTCGCCATCATGAATGCGATGCTCCCAGAAACGCCGCTGCCACAGCCTCGACTCGCGGCGCAGGCTACGGCTCAAACTGACCGCTCCAGGGATCGCGATTGCCTGGGATGTCAGGCGTTTGATCATCGACCAGCGCGACCCGAAATCTGCATCTCCTTGAGGCATGCGCCAAAGACAATGCAGGTGGTCTGGTAACAGCACACAGCCCTCGATGACGAACGGACGGTGTAGACGGACGCGTTCGATGGCGCGGCGCAGGGCTGCGCGCAATGGCGCATCGGTCAACACCGGGAGGCGCTGATGGCTTACCAGCGTGAAGAAATAGCAGGCGCCCGCATCGCGAGCGCGGCGGTAGTTGGACATTCCCTGTCTCCTGAATCCTTGCCGGCAGATTCAGGATAGTCGGTGGTGCGCACAGCGCACCCTACGGTGGCGCATCTCGGCGTATTCGGTGCGCGCGGCGCACCCTACAGGTAGAAAGGCGCAATTCCCGTAGGGTGCGCCGCGCGCACCGACTCCAACTCAAATCAAACGCGGAAGCGGCTGACCATGGACTGCAGCTGGCCACCCAGGCGCGCCAGCTCGGCCGAGGATTTGGCCGTTTCGTCGCTGGCAGTCGCGGTCTGCTCGGAGACATCACGCACGCTAAGGATGCTGCGGCTGATTTCTTCGGCCACGGCGCTCTGCTCTTCTGCAGCGGCGGCGATCTGCTGGTTCATCGACTGAATGTTGGACACCGCAAGGGTGATGCTGCCCAGCGAGTCGCCGGCCTTGCGCGTCAGCTCGACGCTGCTGTCGGTGAGTTTGTGGCTGTTGCGCATCACCGCCGCCACCTGCTGGGTGCCGCTCTGCAAGCCGGCGATCAGCGCCTCGATCTCCTCGGTGGATTTCTGCGTACGCTGCGCCAGGCCACGCACCTCATCGGCGACCACGGCAAAGCCGCGCCCCGCCTCGCCGGCACGCGCTGCCTCGATGGCGGCGTTGAGCGCCAGCAGGTTGGTCTGCTCGGCCACCGACTTGATCACGTCCATCACACTGCCGATCTTGTCGCTTTCCTGCTGCAGGCCGGTCATGGCCTCGGAAGAACGCCCCACTTCGGCAGCCAGACGCTCGATCTGCGAAATCACCTCGCCTACCACCTGGTCGCCCAGCCGCGCCTGGCCGTCCGCGTCGTTGGCCGCCTGCGAGGCCTGCTCGGCGTTGCGCGCCACTTCCTGCACAGTGGCGGACATCTCATGCATGGCGGTGGCCACCTGGTCAGTCTCGCTCTTCTGGCTGTTGGCGCCAGCGCTGGTCTGCTCGGTGACCGCCGACAGCTCTTCGGCGGCGCTGGCGATCTGGGTAACGCTGTCGCGGATGCCGCCGATCAGCTCGCGCAGGGTCGTGGCCATGTGCTGGATGCCCTGCTGCAGCTGGCCCATCTCGTCGCGGCGGTCGACCCGCACGCTGGCGGTCAAGTCACCGTCGGCAATGCGCTGCACCGCGCCCAGGGTATCTTGCAAGGGTCGGGTGATCTGACGGGTGATGACCCAGGCGGCAAGTACGCCGAACAGCAGGGCCAGCAGCGTGGCACCAATCTGCAGACTACGCGCCTGGGCACTTTCGATGGCCATGCGCTCCATCTGGAATCTGTACAGCGTCTCGCTGATACGGACGATCTCGCCCTGCTGATCGGTCATTTCCTGGCGGGTACGGGCGATAGCGGCAGTGGCAGCCTTGAACGCCTGCACCGTCTGCTCGAACTGGCCGAGCGCAGTGGAAATACGCCGTACCGCATCCTGCTGGGCGCTACCGAAAACCTGCTCCAGTGCATTGAGACTGTTGCGGGCAGTGGCTATGCGCTCGGCAAGGGCCTGCTCGGTTTGTGCATCGGGTGCGCTGTCATAACGTTCGAGCAGATAACGCAGACGCAGCAGCTCGCCATGAGTGAGCGTCAGCGCCTGCAGTTGCTCGAAGCGACGACCGTCGTATTCCGGCAGCAGCTCCACGCTGCGCCGCATCGCGCCCAGCAGCTCGCCCAGTTGCTGGTCTTCGTTAAGGATCTGGCCACGTGCCTGCCCGACGGCCGTGTAGGCTGCGCGCATACCCGCCAGTGAACGCTGGTAGTCCTGGTTGTAGCGGTACTGCTCTTGCAGCAGCTTGACGTTGACCGGATTGGTGAAGGTCCCCAGCAGCTTCTTCTGCTGCTCGAGATAGATGTTCAGGTTGGTCAGCAGACGTTCGGTACTGGCTGCGTCGCCCTTTGCCAGCATGAACTGCAGGCGGGCGATACGCAGGTTGGTCAGCGTTGCATTGAGTTGGGTGATCTCGCTCATCCAGGTGCTGCGCTGGATCACACTGCCCAGGCCGCTCCAGGCGGTCCAGGCCAGAGCCAGGGTAAGCACCAGCACCAGGCCGAAGCCGAGCGCGAGTTTGCGGGTAACGCTGAGATTAGCGAACCAGGTGTTCATGACAATTCTCCGACTGCGGATGTTTCAGGTTTCGCTGGAGAATTGTTTTTGTTGAAGCCAGCACGAGGGATCAGCTGACGTACCAGGCGACCACGACGGCACAGATTTTAAGCGACTGCGGCATTATGCAACGGCGCCGCCAGCGTTGGCGGCGCTACGCGCGCATCAACCAAGCAACTGCAGCGCCTCGACGCTGCATTGCTGGATGCGTGCCCAATCGCTGTTTTCCACCCACTCGCGCTGGAACATCCAGGTGCCGCCCACGCACATGACATTGGGCTGCGCCATGTAGCGCTGCAGGTTGTCCGGGGTGATACCGCCGGTCGGGCAGAAGCGCACCCCGCCGAAAGGCCCGGCCAGCGCCTTGAGCGCCGCGACACCGCCACAGACCTCAGCCGGGAACAGCTTGAAGCGGCGATAACCCAGGGCGTAGCCGACCATCAGCTCCGACGCGCTGCTCACACCAGGCAGCAGCGGCAGCGGGTTGTCCAGCGCGGCCAGCAACAGCTCGCGCGTGCTGCCCGGCGTGACGATGAACTGCGCACCGGCAGCGGTCGCTGCGGCAAGCATGTCTTCATCCAATACGGTACCAGCGCCAACGCAGAGCTCGGGACGCTCGGCACGCAGGCGACGAATCGCCTCCAGGCCATGCTCCGAGCGCAGAGTCACCTCCAGCACGCGCAGGCCGCCAGCGGCAAGCGCATCGGCCAGCGGCAGGATATCCGCCTCACGGGCGATGGTGATCACCGGCATGATCCGCGCCTGCGCGCAGATGCGGTCGATCTCGGCGATTTTGTCGGCCATGCGCACACGCTGGCTTGGGTCGAGGCTGGTCATGTCAGGAGCACCAATGGATTTCAAGAGGAGAATTGAGGAACGCGCGGATCGGCAGTTGGGCGGTCTCACCCGGCATCAGCGCCGCGCTCAGGGTGTTCAGTTTCGCCTGGCCCTGGATCGCCAGCAGCGGCAGCCGTGCGCTGGCCAGCACCGGCAGGGTCAGGGTCAGGCGTTGCGCCGGCTCGCTCGGGGCGAGCATCGGCAGCACGCGGCGCGCACAGTCCGGCTGCAGTGCCTGGTGCAGATTGGGGCTATGCGGGAACAGCGACGCGGTATGACCGTCGTCGCCCATGCCCAGTACCAGCACGTCGATCGGCACCAGTTCGGCGACCGCAGCATCGGCCAGCTCGGCCGCCTGTTCGAGGTTGCCAGCGACCTGGTAGAGGCTGAGAAAACGGGCTTCGGCCGCCGGGCCACGCAGCAGATGACGACGCACCAGCGCCTCGTTACTGCCCGCGTGATTCACCGGCACCCAACGCTCGTCGGCCAGGCTGACCAGCACCTGCGCCCAGGGCAGCTGCTGCTGCGCCAGCGCCTCGAAGAACGGCACCGGGCTGCGACCGCCGGACACCACCAGGGTGGCCTTGCCGCGACTGGTGATGGCCTGGCGCAGCGCATCGGCCACGCGCACGGCCAATGCCTGGGCCAGTTGCTCGGCACCAGCGTGCGGGCAGGCCTGCACGCCTGGCGGCAGTTTCAGTTCAGAGATCGCCATACCAACTCCTGCCATCGCGGGTGATCAGCGCGACCGACGCCATGGGGCCCCAGCTGCCGGCCGTGTACGGCTTCGGCGCCTCGCCGAGGCGATGCCAGCCGTCGATCAGTTGATCGCACCACTGCCAGGCGTATTCGATCTCGTCCTTGCGCACGAACAGGTTCTGGTTGCCGCGCATCACTTCCAGCAGCAGACGCTCGTAGGCATCGGGAATGCGCGCACTGCGGTAGGTGTCGGAAAAACTCAGCTGCAGCGGGCCGCTGCGCAGCTGCATGCCCTTGTCCAGGCCCTGATCCTTGGTCAGCACCTGCAGGGCGATACCCTCGTCCGGCTGCAGGCGGATGATCAGCTTGTTGCCGATCAGCTGCCTCTGCTCCGGGGCGAAGATGTAGTGCGGCGGCGCCTTGAAGTGGATGACGATCTGCGACAGCTTCTGCGGCATGCGCTTGCCGGTGCGCAGGTAGAACGGCACGCCGGCCCAGCGCCAGTTGCGGATGTCGGCGCGCAGGGCGACGAAGGTTTCGGTGTCGCTCTGGGTATTGGAGTTCTCTTCCTCCAGATACCCCGGCACCGGCCGCCCATCGCTGCTGCCGGCCACATACTGGCCGCGCACCACGCGCTGGCCGAGCTGCTCGACGCTGATCGGCTCCAGCGCCTTGAGCACCTTGACCTTCTCGTCACGGATGCTGTCGGCGGACAGGTCGCTGGGCGGGTCCATGGCGATCAGGCAAAGCAGCTGCAGCAGGTGGTTCTGGATCATGTCGCGCAACTGCCCGGCCTGATCGAAGTAGCCCCAGCGCCCTTCGATACCGACCTTCTCGGCTACGGTGATTTCCACGTGGGAGATGTGGTTCTGGTTCCACTGGGTTTCGAACAGGCTGTTGGCGAAGCGCAGGGCAATGAGGTTCTGCACCGTCTCCTTGCCCAGGTAATGGTCGATGCGATAGACGCGGTTCTCCGGGAACACCTGGGCCACGGCATCGTTGACCGCACGTGAGGACGCCAGGTCATGGCCGATCGGCTTCTCCAGCACCACCCGCGTGCCCTCGGCCAGCCCGACGGCGGCCAGGTTGGCGCAGATGCCGCCATACACCGAGGCGGGCGTGGCGAAGTAGGCGATCAGCTGATCCTGCGGGCTGACCTGCTCGAGCAGCGCCGAATAGTCCTCAGGCTTGAGGAAATCCATGCTCAGGTAGCTCAGACGCGCCAGGAACCGCGCCATGTCGGTTTCCGTCAGCTCCTTGGCTGGCACGTGCAGGCGCAACGCCTGCTCGATGGCGCGCAGGTGGCCGCTCGGCTCCCCCGTTTCACGGGCCAGGGCGAGGATGCGCGTGGCATCGTGCAGCAAACCGGCGCGATCGAGCTGGTAAAGCGCAGGAAACAGCTTGCGCAAGGCCAGATCGCCCAGCGCGCCGAACAAGGCAAAGGTGCAGGATTCAAGCTTCATCGCGGGCATGAGTTTGTTCTTTTATCAAGATGCACTAGAAATACCGGGTGATACTGCTTTTATCAAGGAAAAATGTTGTGATAGCAACAACATTATTCACGACATCCGATAAGTCAGTGGTGACCTTGGGGCGGCATCAGTAGGATAGGCCGGTTGTCTTACCGCCCATCGCCTGTCGCCAAGCCCGTTCAACCGCCTGTTTAGGAGCCCTTATGGACCGTGTGCGCAACTTGCTGGAACAGATCCAGAGCCGCCTTGACGACCTGAACAAGGCCGAACGCAAGGTCGCCGAAGTGATCCTGCACGATCCGCAGCAGGCCACGCGCTTCAGCATCGCCGCACTGGCCCAGGCCGCAGGCGTCAGCGAGCCGACGGTCAACCGCTTCTGCCGCTCGTTCGGCGCCAACGGCTACCCGGAACTGAAGATGCAACTGGCGCAGAGCCTGGCCAGCGGCGCCGCCTACGTCAGCCGCGCGGTGTCCGCCGACGACGGCCCCGAGGCCTACACCCGCAAGATCTTCGGCAGCACCATCGCCTCGCTGGACACCGCCTGCCAGAGCCTCGACCCGCAGCACGTCAGCCGCGCCGTCGACCTGCTGATCCAGGCGCGGCAGATCCATTTCTTCGGCCTCGGCGCCTCGGCGTCGGTGGCGCTGGACGCGCAGCACAAGTTCTTTCGCTTCAACCTGGCAGTGTCGGCGCATTCCGACGTGCTGATGCAGCGCATGATCGCCTCGGTGGCGCACACCGGTGATCTGTTCGTGATCATTTCCTACACCGGGCGCACCCGCGAATTGGTGGAAGTGGCGCGCCTGGCCCGCGAGAACGGCGCCTCGGTGCTCGGCCTCACCGCCGCCGGCTCGCCCCTGGCCAAGGCCAGCACCCTGAGCCTGGACATTCCGCTGCCGGAAGACACCGACATCTACATGCCGATGACCTCGCGCATCATCCAGCTCACCGTGCTCGACGTGCTCGCTACCGGCGTCACCCTGCGCCGTGGCGTGGACTTCCAGCCGCACCTGCGCAAGATCAAGGAAAGCCTCGGCGCCAGCCGTTACCCGGCGGATGAAGAGCCGCTCTAGGGCTTTTGCAGGAGCCAGCTTGCTGGCGATCGGTTCTATCGACACTCCTTGGAAAAGCATCGCCGGCAAGCCGGCTCCTGCAGTTCTGGTGCGCTGGACACTTCTGGTAGGCTTGCCGGCTTTTCCGAACCTGCCAGGAAATCCGCCATGCAAGCACTGATTGCCCTCAGCCGTTTCATCGGCAACACCTTCGCCATCTGGGTGTTGCTGTTCGCCGTCATGGCGTTCTTCCAGCCCGGCTGGTTCCTGCCGCTGACTGCCTGGATCGTCCCCCTGCTCGGGCTGATCATGTTCGGCATGGGCCTGACCCTCAAGGGTGCGGACTTCCAGGAAGTCGCCCGGCGCCCGTTGGCGGTGCTGCTTGGTGTGCTGGCCCAGTTCATCATCATGCCCTGCACCGCCTGGCTGCTGTGTCAGGCCTTTGCCCTGCCGCCGGAAATCGCCGTTGGAGTGATCCTGGTGGGCTGCTGCCCGGGCGGCACCGCCTCCAACGTGATCACCTGGTTCGCCCGTGGCGACCTGGCGCTGTCGGTGTCGATCACCGCCGTCACCACCCTGCTCGCCCCGCTCGTCACCCCGGCGCTGATCTGGCTGCTGGCGTCGGAATGGCTGCCGGTGTCGTTCAGCGCCATGTTCATTTCCATCCTCAAGATGGTGCTGCTGCCCATCGCCCTCGGCCTGATCGCCCAGCGCCTGCTCGGCGAACGCGTGAAGACCGCCGTCGAGGTGCTGCCGCTGATTTCCGTGGTGAGCATCGTCGCCATCGTGGCTGCGGTGGTCGCCGCCAGCCAGGGCAAGATCGCCGAATCGGGCCTGCTGATCATGGCCGTGGTGATCCTGCACAACGGTATCGGCCTGGGCCTGGGTTACCTGGCCGGACGCCTGTTCGGCATGTCGCTGGCGCAGCGCAAGACGCTGTCGATCGAGGTCGGCATGCAGAACTCCGGCCTTGGCGCCGCCCTGGCCAGCGCCCACTTCAGCCCGCTAGCCGCCGTGCCCAGCGCCCTGTTCAGCGTCTGGCACAACCTGTCCGGCCCACTGCTGGCGACCCTTTATCGGCGGATGGACCGGGGGCAGGAGAAAGGCGCCAACTGACCGGACACCTCGCACCAATCCGGGGCACCTTGCCCCGGATGCGCCGATATGCACAATAATGGCGCACGCGAGGACGACCTCCGCACCCTGACGCCAGGGTGGCTCATCCGGGGACGGCCCCTTCAGCACCTACTGGAGGTCATATGTCCTGGATCATTCTGTTTCTCGCCGGCCTGTTCGAGGTCGGCTGGGCCATCGGCCTGAAATACACCGAAGGCTTCACCCGCCCGCTGCCCACTCTGCTCACCGTCTGCGCCATGCTGGTCAGCCTGGGCCTGCTGGGCCTGGCCATGAAGGAATTGCCGCTGGGCACCGCCTACGCCATCTGGACCGGCGTCGGCGCCGTGGGCACGGTGATAGCCGGCATCATCCTGTTCGGCGAATCCATGGCGCTGCTGCGCCTGGCCAGCGTGGCGCTGATCGTCTGCGGCTTGATCGGTCTCAAGATGAGCCACTGAAAAAGCCGGAATCCAGCTTCGTGGGAGGCGCTTTAGCGGCGAATCGCGGCTGAAGCCCCTCCCACACTACAGTTCGCTATCGCCAATCCCCACGCAAGGCCGCCACTTGCGCCTGCAGCGCCTCACGTTTGGCCTGCTCCGGCGCAACCGGAGTACCGGCCACCAGGCACACCCGCGACCACAGGCGCTTGAAGATGCCCTTGTGCGGATCGCGACTGAAGAAGCTGCCCCACAAGCCCTGCAACGCCATGGGGATCACCGGCACCGGGTTCTCTTCGAGAATGCGCTCGACACCCGACCTGAACTCATCGATCTCACCATCAGCGGTCAGCTTGCCTTCGGGGAAGATGCACACCAGCTCGCCGTTGCGCAGGTACTCGGCGATCTTCCTGAACGCCGCGTCGTAGATCAGCAGATCCTCGTTGCGCCCGGCGATCGGCACGGTACCGGCGGTGCGGAAGATGAAATTGAGCACCGGCAGGTCGTAGATCTTGTAGTACATGACGAAGCGCACCGGCCGCCGTACCGCGCCACCGATCAGCAGCGCATCGACGAACGACACATGGTTGCATACCAGCACCGCCGGCCCCTCGTCGGGAATTGCGTCCAGGCCCTTGTGCTCGACCCGGTACATCGAATGCCCCAGCAGCCAGATGAGAAAGCGCATGCTGAATTCGGGGACGATCTTGAAGATGTAGCTGTTGACCGCGATGTTCATCAGCGAGATGGCCAGAAACAGCTGCGGAATCGACAGCCCGGCGACGCTCAGGAACAGGATCGCAACGATGGCCGAGGCCACCATGAACAGCGCATTGAGGATGTTGTTGGCCGCGATCACCCGCGCCCGCTCATGCTCGGCGGTGCGCGACTGGATCAGCGCATACAGCGGCACGATATAGAAGCCACCGAACAGACCGATGCCGAGGATGCAGCCGAGAATCCACCAGGCCTGGCCGTAGCCCAGCAGCGCCAGCCAGTCATGCGGCGCGGCGCCCTGCGGGAAACCACCAGAGAACCACCACAGCAACATGCCGAACAGGGTCAGGCCGATGGAGCCGAACGGTACCAGGCCGATCTCCACCTTGTGCCCGCTCATGCGTTCGCAGAGCATCGAGCCCAGGCCGATCCCCAGCGAGAACACAGTGAGGATCAGCGTCACCACGCTCTCGTCGCCGTACAGCCACTCCTTGGCATAAGCCGGGATCTGCGTCAGGTAGATCGCGCCGAGAAACCAGAACCAGGAGTTGCCCACCAGCGAGCGCGACACCGCCTTACGCTGGCCCAGGCCGAGCTTCATGATCACCCAGGACTGACGGAAGATGTTCCAGTCCAGCGGCAGCGTCGGCATCGCCGCCGCCGCACGCGGAATGCCCTGGCTGGCCAGGTAACCGAGCAGCGCCACACCGACTACCGAACCGGCGACGATGGGCGCATAACTGCTGCTGGCCATCATGATGCCGGCGCCGATGGTGCCAGCCAGAATCGCCAGGAAGGTGCCCATTTCCACCAGCGCGTTGCCGCCCACCAGCTCCTCTTCCTTCAGGTGCTGCGGCAGAATCGAATACTTCACCGGGCCGAACAGCGCCGACTGCGTGCCCATGGCGAACAGCACGGCGAGCATCAACGGCAGGTTGTCCAGCAGCACTCCGGCAGCGCCGACGAGCATGATGCCGATCTCGGCGAACTTGATCTTGCGGATCAGCGCGTCCTTGGCGAACTTCTCGCCAAACTGCCCGCCGAGGGCGGAGAACAGAAAGAACGGCAGGATGAACAGCAAGGCGCAGAGATTGACCAGCAGATCGCGGTCGGCGCCCGTGTTGAGCTTGAAGAGGATGGCGAGAATCAGCGACTGCTTGAAGATGTTGTCATTGAAGGCGCCGAGCAATTGCGTCACGAAAAACGGCAGAAAACGCTTCTTGCCGAGCAGGGCGAACTGCGATTGTTGGGTCATCGTCCATGGTCCTCGCGGGGGTAGATTTGCCCGCACAGGCATTTGACTGCAAATCCCCCCAAGAAAGCCACAGGGCAAATGCGAACGCCTTGGCGATCACACGAAGGGCCGGGAGGGTCGCGTAGGGTGGATGTCGCTTTTTACATCCACCAAAGCGGTGGATCGGTGATGCGTGATCCACCCTCGCATTTCGGCATTGCGTAGGGTGCGCCGTGCACCACAATGCCGCCGAATCCTCGGTGTACCGCGCCGCCAGACAAAGGATGCTGTAGGAGCCGGCTTGCCGGCGATCCCGTACATCAGCGCAGCTATCGCCGGCAAGCCGGCTCCTACGAACTGGTGACACCTCAGACATCGACTGCTCACCAGGCCTTTTGCCACAGCAGCAAATGAGAGACGAAAAAAAACGGTAGCCCAATCGGGCTACCGTTCTCGAACTCGGAGAAAACGTCAGTGCCTTCGCACTGACTACAACCTCACCTGCATTCCCTGGGGAATGCCAGCGCAGTCTGACAAAAGCCAGGGCAAGCGTCCGTTTAGCTTTGTTACCTGGCTGCAAAGAAATGTAAACGGCGGATGACTGCACGGTCCGCCGCGCGGCACAATCGCGCCCATGAACGCTCACCACCCCGCCTGCTGCAGCCCTCTCGACACGCACAACCCGCTGCCAAATGCGCTTGCCGGCGCGCAGCTGATCAGCACGCACTTCGACCCGGCCCTGCTCACAGAGGATGACTTCGCGCGCTGCGCCATCGCCCCGGTGCGCGGCGTGGCCAAGCGGCAGGCCGAATACCTGGCCGGGCGGCTGTGCGCCCGCGAAGCGCTGCGCCGCGTGACCGGCCAAGCCAGTGTTCCGGCAGTCGGCGAAGACCGCGCGCCGCAATGGCCCAGTGGCGTGGTCGGATCCATCACCCACGGCGACAACTGGGCGGCTGCACTGGTCGCGCCTGACCATCGATGGCGCGCCCTGGGCCTGGACGTCGAGCGCCTGCTGCCGGCCGAGCGCGCCCAGCGCCTTCAGAGCGAAATCCTCACTCCAGCCGAACTGCAGCGCCTGTCGGACCTGGACGACGAGACCCGCGCCGCGCGCATCAGCCTGACTTTCTCGCTCAAGGAAAGCCTGTTCAAGGCGCTCTACCCGCTGACCCTGTCGCGCTTCTATTTCCATGACGCCGAGTTGCTGGAGATCGACCACGACAGCGCGCGCCTGCGCCTGCTGATCGACCTGCATCCCGATTGGCGCGAGGGCGCCGAGCTGGATGGCCAGTTCGTGCTGTTCGATAACAAGGTGCTGAGCCTGGTGGCCGTGGCGGCGTGACCACGGGGCAGCCTGTCATAGATGGAAACCCGGTGCGCGCGGCGCACCCTACGGTCACTGCACAGTGCGCTACGTAGGGTGGATGACGCTTTTCCCATCCACCACCCAGGCACCATGGTGGATCGGTCGGGCGGCGGTCGCGGCGTAGCCCGGATGAAATCCGGGAGCAGTAGGGTGCGCCGTGCGCACCGAGCCCGACACGCAATCGCGCCTTACTCCCCCTGCCGCCGAGGCCACACCAGGCTGAAACGTGCCCCGCCGAGGCTGTCGCTGCGACCGATCTGCGCCCGACCGCCGTGCCAGTAGATGATCCGGCGCACGATGGACAGCCCCAGGCCATGCCCGCCAGAGGCCCGCGTGCGGCTGTCGTCGAGACGCAGGAAGGGGCTGAACAGGCGCTCCCAGGCTTCTTCCGGCACGCCAGGCCCGTCATCCTCGACGTCGATGCGGCAACGCTTGTAGCCGACCTGGCAACTGATCAGCACCTTGCCTTCGGCATAGCGCATGGCGTTGCTCACCAGATTCTGCAGCGCACGGTGCAGGTAGCGCGGCTCGGCCTCGACCCAGCAGGCGCCCTCGGCCTGCACGCTGAGCACCGCACCACACTCCACCCGCACCTTGTTGCTCAGCGGCGCCAACTCGTCGATCACCTGATCGATGAGCGCCTTGAGCTCCACCTGCTGGAAGTTCAGGGCCGGCGAGCCCTGCTCCAGGCGCGCGTAGGTCAGCATCTCGTCGACCAGCTTGTCGAGGTCCTGGATATCGCTGTCCATGCCGTCCATGTATTTGCGCCGGGTACTTTCGTTCGGCGCATCGGCAATCATCTCCAGGCCGAAACGCAGCCGCGCCACCGGCGTGCGCAGCTCGTGGGACACTGCGCGCACCAGCTCGCGCTGGGTGCTCAGGGACGTCTGCAAGTGCTCGGCCATGGCATTGAAGCTGCTGGCCAGGCGTCCTACCGAGTCCGCGCCGCGAGCCGGCACCCGCGCATCCAGACGACCACTGGCAATGTGCGTGGCCGCGCCTTCGAGCGCACGCAGGCGCTGCTCCAGCGAGCGCACCAGCAGGTAGACGATCAAGCCGATCAGGCTCAGGCCCAGCGCACCGATCAACACCAGCAGCTGCGGCGGATAAGGGTTCATCTGGTACAGCGGGCCGATCTCCAGCACCCAGGGCGTATCGACGATGCCGGAGAACACGTAGATGGAGTCGCCGCCCTTGCCCAGCGCCATCACCGTATCGCCCTCGTCGATGCGGCGCCGCTGGTCGGGGTCGATAGTGGCCTCTTCGAGTCGTACCAGCTGCAGGTCGAAGCCGAACTGCTTGGCCGCCTTCAGCTCGGCCAGGCGCTGCGGCTGCTCATGCACCGGGTAGCGAACCAGTTCGTCGATCAACAGGTAGTTGGTGGCCCGCGCCAACTGCTCGCTGATCTGCTGGATCTCGCCAGTCAACAGCAGCGGCTGCTTGCCATCGAGCAGGCCATAGACCTTGGCCGAATGCGGGCCGGTCTGCTGCACCAGCACGTGGCCGCGCTGCAGGCGATTGCGCTCGCTGCTTTCCAGCGGCACCTCGCTCAGGGCCTGCAGTTCCAGCGGAATGCCGAGCAGGCGCGACCACACCACCAGGGCGCGTTTGCGCTCCACCTCGTTCATCGGCAGCAGGTTGTCCGCCATCAGGCGAAAGGTGCCGCGCGCCAGGCCTTCGCGATACTGATCACCGCGCACCTCGTTGACCAGGTGCAGGGTGCCGACCCCCAGCAGCGCAACCAGCACCAGCGCGGCGAGCATGCCGCCATAGATGCGCAGGAAGATCGAGTTCATGGCTGCCCGATCAATCGCGCAGGATCGGTGGCGCATCACCGAACGGCAGCGCCTCGGCGGCCTCGGCGACGAACAGATAGCCCTTGCTGCGTACCGTCTTGATCATCCGTGGATGCATCGGGTCATCGCCGATCTTCGGGCGGATGCGCGAAATGCGCACGTCGATGGAACGGTCCTGACCGTCATATTCGATACCGCGCAGGGAGTTGAAGATCTCCTCGCGCGACAGGATGCGCCCGGCGTTGGCCGCCAGCAGCCAGAGCAGGTCGAACTCGGCGCTGGTCAGCTCGATGCCCTGCTCGCCCAGCCACGCTTCGCGCATGGCGCTGTCGATGGCCAGCGCGCCGAACTGCAGACGCCTTGGCTGACCCTCGTCACGCTCGCTCTCGCTGCCCTCGCGGCGGCGCAACAGCGCACGAATGCGCGCCAACAGCACGCGCGGGCGCACGGGTTTGCACACGTAGTCATCGGCGCCCATCTCCAGGCCCAGCACCTGATCCATGTCGTCGGTGCGCGCGGTGAGCATGAGGATCGGCCCCTTGTAGCCGCTGCGCACCTTGCGGCAGATGCTCAGGCCGTCTTCACCCGGCAGCATCAGATCGAGGATCACCAGGTGCGGTTGCTCGGCGAGAATCCGCGCTGCCGCACGCGCGCCATCGGCTTCGATGGACACACGCAGGCCGTTGCCCTCCAGATACTCGCGGGTCAACTGCGCCAGGCGCTGGTCATCCTCGACGATCAGAATCTGCCACGCTTCTTGTTCCACACCCTTTCCCCTTTGCATACCGGCAAGCGCCGCAAACACAGCGGCCATTCTAGGGGCTGAGCGTGTCTCGGCGCGAGCGACAAACCAGCGCCCGGACCTGGTGTCTGGTTAAGCACAGCACATGCCAAGAGCACTATATATAGTAGTACTCTGTGCACCGCCGAACAGCTTCGCCACGTCGCTGAAAACCTTCTTCCAGGGGCGACGAACGGTCATCAGCAGCCAGAGCCAGAGAACACGCGGGCTACGCTGTTAACACCCACAAGGCACTCACAGCTTATCCACAGGCAGTTCTTTTTCTAGCGCCTTGCAATGCCTCCAACAGCGCACTATCTTGTATCCCTATCGAGTGGCACACACCAGATATTGGGTTGCCACAGAAAACCGGATACAAAAAGAACGAATCGCGCAAGCCCTTTTCACAGGGTTTCCCAGATGATCCGGCTAACCGTTTTGCCCTGATCCAGGCCTGGCCTGGGTTACAGCCACGCAGCAACGCTAGACGTTGCGCGTGAGCCGGTCAGACAGCGGTCTTATCCGCCAGTCGACCACTATATGTAGTAGGCGGGGTGTGGTAATGCCCCGCTGTGACTTATGCGCCAGGACGGCAATTGAAGTCGTGCCCACCCTGCCCGCTCTTGCAACACCCCGTACCCGGCCCCGCTGCCGCGTGCGGCCAAGTTGTTCACAGGCCGTTGAAAAACGTAGGCGAGGCAGGCAAGACAAGGCAAAAACGACCGAAAAAGCGCAGTTTACGTGTTGTAAATGAGCATTTTGAGGTCGTTTTTAACGCAGGATTGCCAACGCAGGTAGTTTTTCAACAGCCTGTTAATGGAATGAACGGCGGACAGGGCACGGTTTCTAATCGTGACGTCCAACCAAAAATTACAGAACACGGAGATCTCCATGCATACCGACACTACTCGCGAGAACCCGCAGGCCGTGGCGCCGCAGGCCGCTGAATCCTCCCAGGATCTGGCTGCCACCGCCCCCGGCCAACTGCGTGTGATCAAGCGCAACGGCACTGTCGTCCCTTACACCGATGACAAGATCACCGTCGCCATCACCAAGGCCTTCCTCGCAGTAGAAGGCGGCACCGCAGCCGCTTCGTCGCGTATCCACGACACCGTCGCGCGCCTGACCGAGCAGGTCACTGCCACCTTCAAACGTCGCATGCCGTCCGGCGGCACCATCCACATCGAAGAGATCCAGGACCAGGTCGAACTGGCCCTGATGCGCGCCGGCGAGCAGAAAGTCGCCCGCGACTACGTGATCTACCGCGAAGCCCAGGCCAACAAGCGCAAGAGCGCCAATGCCGGCAGCGACATCGCCCAGCCGCACCCGAGCATCCGCATCACCACCGCAGGCGGTGAACTGCAGCCGCTGGACATGGGCCGCCTGCAGACCATCATTCGTGAAGCCTGCGAAGGCCTGGCCGAGGTCGATGGTTCGCTGATCGAGCGCGAAACCCTGAAGAACCTGTACGACGGCGTTGCCGAGAAAGACGTCAACACCGCCCTGGTGATGACCGCCCGTACTCTGGTCGAGCGTGAGCCGAACTACAGCTACGTCACCGCCCGCCTGCTGATGGACAACATCCGCGCCGAGGCCCTGAGCTTCCTCAACATCACCACCAGCGCCACTCACCACGAGATGGCCGAGCTGTACGCGAAGGCCCTGCCGGCCTACGTCGAAGCCGGCGCGCAGTTCGAGCTGCTCGACCCGAAACTCAAAGAGTACGACCTGGAGAAGCTGGGCAAGGCGCTGAACCACGAGCGCGACCAGCAGTTCACCTACCTGGGCCTGCAGACCCTGTACGACCGCTACTTCATCCACAAGGACGGCATCCGCTTCGAACTGCCGCAGGTGTTCTTCATGCGCGTGGCCATGGGCCTGGCCATCGAAGAGCCGAAGAACCGCGAAGACCGCGCCATCGAGTTCTACAACCTGCTGTCCTCGTTCGACTACATGGCGTCGACCCCGACCCTGTTCAACGCCGGCACCCTGCGTCCGCAGCTGTCCTCCTGCTACCTGACCACCGTGCCGGACGACCTGTCGGGCATCTACGGCGCCATCCACGACAACGCCATGCTGAGCAAATTCGCTGGCGGCCTGGGCAACGACTGGACCCCGGTGCGCGCGCTGGGCTCCTACATCAAGGGCACCAACGGCAAATCCCAGGGCGTCGTGCCCTTCCTCAAAGTGGTCAACGACACCGCCGTGGCGGTCAACCAGGGCGGCAAGCGCAAGGGCGCGGTCTGCGCCTACCTGGAAACCTGGCACATGGACATCGAGGAATTCCTCGAACTGCGCAAGAACACCGGTGACGACCGTCGTCGTACCCACGACATGAACACCGCCAACTGGATTCCGGACCTGTTCATGAAGCGCGTCTTCGAAGACGGCAAGTGGACCCTGTTCAGCCCGAGCGAAGTACCGGACCTGCACGACCTGACCGGCAAGGCCTTCGAAGAGCGCTACGAGTACTACGAAGCCCTGATCGAGTACGGCAAGATCAAGCTGTACAAGACCATCCAGGCCAAGGACCTGTGGCGCAAGATGCTCTCGATGCTGTTCGAGACCGGCCACCCATGGCTGACCTTCAAGGACCCGTGCAACCTGCGCAGCCCGCAGCAGCACGTGGGCGTGGTACACAGCTCCAACCTGTGCACCGAGATCACCCTGAACACCAACAAGGACGAGATCGCCGTCTGCAACCTGGGTTCGGTCAATCTGGTCAACCACATCACCGACGGCAAGCTGGACATCGAGAAGCTCGGCCGTACCGTGAAGACCGCTGTACGCATGCTCGATAACGTCATCGACATCAACTACTACAGCGTCGACCAGGCACGTAACTCCAACTTCAAGCACCGTCCGGTCGGCCTCGGCCTGATGGGCTTCCAGGACGCCCTGTACCTGCAGCACATCGCCTACGGCTCCGACGCTGCCGTCGAGTTCGCCGACAAGTCGATGGAAGCCATCAGCTACTACGCCATCCAGGCTTCCTGTGACCTGGCCGAAGAGCGCGGCGCCTACAGCACCTTCGAAGGCTCGCTGTGGAGCAAAGGCATCCTGCCGCTGGACTCGCAGCAGATCCTCATCGAGTCCCGCGGCCAGAAGTACATCGACGTCGACCTGTCCGAATCGCTGGACTGGGCGCCGATCCGCGAGCGCGTGAAGAAAGGCATTCGTAACTCGAACATCATGGCCATCGCGCCGACCGCGACCATCTCCAACATCATTGGCGTGTCGCAGTCCATCGAGCCGACCTACCAGAACCTGTACGTGAAATCGAACCTCTCCGGCGAATTCACCGTGATCAACCCCTACCTCGTGCGCGACCTGAAGAACCGCGGCCTGTGGGACAGCGTCATGGTCAACGACCTGAAGTACTACGACGGCTCCGTGCAGCAGATCGAGCGCATCCCGCAGGACCTCAAGGACCTGTACGCCACCGCGTTCGAAGTGGAAACCAAGTGGATCGTCGACGCTGCCAGCCGTCGCCAGAAGTGGATCGACCAGGCGCAGTCGCTGAACCTGTACATCGCCGGCGCCTCGGGCAAGAAGCTGGACGTGACCTACCGCATGGCCTGGTTCCGTGGTCTGAAAACCACCTACTACCTCCGTGCCCTGGCCGCCACCAGCACCGAGAAGTCCACCATCAACACCGGCAAGCTCAACGCGGTATCTGCTGGTGGTGATGACGGCTTCTCGGCCAAGGCCCAGGCTCCGGCGCAACAAGCTGCACCGGCCCCGGCGCCCGTACCAAAAGCCTGTGCCATCGACGAACCCGACTGCGAAGCTTGTCAGTAAGGCTTTCGCGTGGATCTGAGCGGCGCCCGCGTCGTTGCCTGGTAGGCCGGCCCCCATCACGTACATGCGTACGCTCAGGGGCTCCGACCTACCAGGCGCCTAGCGCTCACTCGCTCAGCTGCACGCTCGATAGCTGGATTAAAAGCTAGAGCAACACACAGATCGAACCAGGGAGAGGGAAGGCTCTTTCCGTAGGAGCGGCTTCAGCCGCGAAGCTCGCGGATAAATCCGCTCCTACAGGGCCACCGCTCCCCACCAAATTCCCGCCCCTCCTCCTCCGGGTCGAGGGGCAACGGTCAGCCAGCCATCCACCGTCTGCTGACCAGTGGTACCCGTTTCACCCTTGCGCGCATCACGCAACGGAACATAATTCAAATTATCTGTATATCCATACAGGCCGGTTTATTCACCGGCCCTCACGCAGGAGCCAAGCCATGCTGAGCTGGGATGAATTCGACAAGGAAGACGGCGCAGAAGCAGCCGCCGCAAGCAACGCCAACGCACAGAGCGCCGGCACCAACTTCGACAAGCTCGACAGCGAAGCTGCCGGCTCGGTCGAGCAGGCTCGCGCCGTCGACGCCAACGACTCCGAGGCCATCGCTCGCGCCAAGAAAGCCCTGAACGACCTCGACATCCAGGAAGGCCTGGACGACCTCGAAGGCGCTTCCGCGCGCGTACAGGTCGGCGACAAGCAGATGATCAACGCCCGCGCCGACCTCAACCAGCTCGTACCCTTCAAGTACGACTGGGCCTGGCAGAAGTATCTGGATGGTTGCGCCAACCACTGGATGCCGCAGGAAGTGAACATGAACGCCGACATCGCGCTGTGGAAGAGCACAGACGGCCTCACCGAAGACGAGCGTCGCATCGTCATGCGCAACCTCGGCTTCTTCTCCACCGCTGACAGCCTGGTTGCCAACAACCTGGTCCTGGCCGTGTACCGCCTGATCACCAACCCCGAGTGCCGCCAGTACATCCTGCGCCAGGCCTTCGAGGAAGCGATCCACACCCACGCCTATCAGTACTGCATCGAGTCGCTGGGCATGGATGAAGGCGAGATCTTCAACATGTACCACGAGATCCCGAGCGTCGCGAAGAAAGCCTCCTGGGGTCTGAAGTACACCCGCTCGATCTCCGATCCCAAGTTCGAGACCGGCACCCCGGAAACCGACCGCCAGTTCCTGCGAAACCTGATCGCCTACTACTGCGTACTGGAAGGCATCTTCTTCTACTGCGGCTTCACCCAGATCCTCTCCATGGGCCGCCGCAACAAGATGACCGGCACCGCCGAGCAGTTCCAGTACATCCTGCGTGACGAGTCCATGCACCTGAACTTCGGCATCGACGTGATCAACCAGATCAAGATCGAGAACCCACACCTGTGGGACGCCCAGATGAAGGACGAAGCGACCCAGATGATCCTGCAGGGCACCCAGCTGGAGATCGAATACGCGCGTGACACCATGCCGCGCGGCGTACTGGGCATGAACGCCGCGATGATGGAGGACTACCTCAAATTCATCGCCAACCGCCGCCTGACCCAGATCGGCCTGAAGGAAGAGTACCCAGGCACCACCAACCCCTTCCCGTGGATGAGCGAGATCATGGACCTGAAGAAGGAGAAGAACTTCTTCGAGACCCGCGTGATCGAGTATCAGACTGGTGGGGCGTTGAGCTGGGATTGATGGCTCGCTGACATCAGAGTAAATTGACCCTACACCTGCCAGGGATGTTGGGGTTGAAGTTTGAATAGAAAGCCCCGCCTAGTGCGGGGCTTTTTTATTGGAGTACGCGAATGCAGTCCAGGTCAAAGCTACTGCTAAAAAAGTCCATAGACGCGATGCTCGCGGCCATCGAAACTTACAACAAACCAAATTTCTTCTATCGTGAAGAAACCTTTTCCATCCTAGCCATTAATAGCTGGGAACTACTTCTCAAGGCCCGCATCCTTCAACTTGAGAAAAACAAAGTCAGCTCGATTTTTGAGTATGAAAAGCGAACCCTAGCCAACGGCGATAAGTCACAGAAAAAATATAGAAAACTTAACCGATCGGGAAACCCAGTATCCATTGGGCTTTACAAGGCATGCCGCAAGCTAAAAAACGATTACAAAGATGACATATCACAAGCAGTATTTTCAAACCTAGAACTTCTTACGGAGATTCGAGACAACTCCATACACCTAGTCAACAAGACAGGCGCCGTAGAACTTAAGATACAAGAAATAGCAACAGCCTCTCTGGTGAACTACATAGCGCTAGCCCGGCAATGGTTTGGTGTAGACTTCTCCCAATACCATATTTTTCTAATGCCACTGGCTTTTGTAAGAAATTTCGGAGTAGCTGAAGGAATAGTTCTTTCCCAGCAGGAGAAAAAGCTACTTTCAATGATCGACGCAATGAAGAACCCAAGCAAAGAAGGGGACAACTACAGCTTATTAGTAAAGATAGACATGCGTCTACATAAAAATACCGAGAAAGGAAACGCAGAGGTTCGCTTGAGTCGATCTGAAGATGCAACCCCAATAAGAATAGAAGAAGAGAGCATCATGGACAGATATCCTCTGAGCTTCAATAACTTAAAAGCAAAGCTAACAAATCGCTACACAAACTTTAGTTTCAACAAAGATTTCTACGCTCTAAAGAAAGCTCTCGAACAAGACGAAAAGCTATGTAAAACAAGACTATTAGACCCCTCCAATGAGAAAGGACAAAAAAAGAAATTCTATAGCCCAAATATACTCAAGGAATTTGACAAGCATTACAATCGTCAACTAATAAAAGCGCCAAATGATGACGACTAATTGGGATATTGGGGACAGATTTATTTTTCCGTACACCTCCTCTACCAGTTTCGCCCTTACGGCGAGCTACTTTTTCTTTGCTCGCGTGAAAGAGAAAGCAACCAAAGAGAAAGCGCGCCCGGCATCAGGGTTTCGCTGCGCTCAACTCCCCCTCGCTCCGGCGCTGTTCCGAGGATCTTCGCGGCGGAGAGGTCGATATTGAGTGCGAGGAGTGTTTTCATGCCGCCAGAATGGCGGCATCAGATCAGATGGGGAGTTTCAGGAGAGTTTAAGGTAGAAAAAGCAATGTGGCTGGTGGAAAGGCTTTATGCAACTCTACCTCTAACGCCTGTGAGAACGATAGAACAGTGTTAATCAACTCTTCTACTTCAGCGGTACTGACTTCAAAGCTTACCCCGTCTTTGTCTCGACTTCCGCGATGAACGACGTCATGGCGTTTGATCACAGCTCGCATTAGCTCTTCAATCTCGGGAAATTGAATCCCCAAAGCGCTCATAAACATCGGCTTAACTTTATCAAGGCGGTGCCACACGAACGTCTGCAAATGCAAATCATGGGCTTCCTTGATTTTTTCCATTGACTTGGCCTGCTCAAGCACATCAGCAATGGTGAATTTTTGATTCTTGAAGTCCGGATTATCTTTGAGGAATTTGTGTAGGACGCTTTCCTCGTTATCACACCAATACTTAGCCGTATCCCACAAATAGCACTCTAAGGCGGTGATGACTGAACCGAAGCACACTGGTGCGATGAGATGATGTAGATGTTCGGGTGTACCGCTCAAGATTGACCTGATGTCATCGATACGATTGTTGATCATCAGCTCTGGATCGCTACGCGCTATGATTTCAAATGAGAGGGCTTGATCGTAAAACTCTTCCTCCCAATCATCACCGTGATCAATGCCAGCCCACTCATCTCCATACATGCCATGCAACTCTGAGATGACATTTTCCATGACCTCATAAGGTACGTATTCGCTGAAACGCTCCTGTATCACCTCATTGGGATCATATGGCCCGCCACAGATGAACTGATACCCACCTTCTCGGCTCTCGTAAGGGGTACAGTTAGCCGGATCTTCATAGCGCAGAAGGAACCATGACCGCATAGCGATAATTTGTTCCTCTCGGCTGGCGTTCTGAATCCAGCGATTGTCAGGATCAAAAACTGAAGAATGCTCACTACGAGCTTCCTCAGGTAGATTTTGATATTCACCAGCGTTTGGCGAGTCATCTATGTAGTCGTTCCAGCCCATCTCATGTACCCCTGACCTTTGCTTGCTGGTGTATGCACTGCTGCTCGCAAATTTAACGCACCTTTAACGCCCCTTGCACGTAGCAGCCATACGAAGCCTGAAGAAAGGTGACAGATTTATTTTCTACGTCACCCTCCTCTACTGGTTTCGCCCTTACGGCGAGTCACTTTCTCTTTGCTCGCGCGAAAGAGAAAGTAACCAAAGAGAAAGCGCGCCCGACATCCGGGTTTCGCTGCGCTCAACTCCCCTCGCTCCGGCGCTGTTCCGAGGGTCGTCACGGTGGGCCATCCCTGGCCCATCGTTCCTCGTTTGGCATCCATGCCAAACGCCCCTCTCCACAGCACCTCCACTCGGCCTCCTGACGGGATTCGGAAACCGAGTCGCCTGAACTGTCCGTGTAGGCAAATCCAAAAAGCAGAGCCAAAGCATTGCGGCCTTGCCGCAATGCTTTGGCTCATAGGTTCTGTAGTACCAATCTCACAAGCGACGCCAAACGCCCCATCAGAAGGCCGAGTGGAATCGTTGTGTAAGGGGTTGAGCGGCATGGATGCCGCGAGAGCCGCGATGGGCCAGGGATGGCCCTTCGCGGCGGGCCCCTGGAACGACGATGAAGCGAGGGAACCCGACGAAGTCGGGCCGGATGGCAGGGGCAGAGACCTTTTGCTTACTTTTGGGGCGTCTGCCAAAAGTAAGCCGCTGTAAGAGCGGAACCGGTATCCAAGTCACCACATCAGCGGCGGGTTCACTCCGTAGCGAGTAGCCGGACAATCGCTGATGGTGGATGAAAAAAAGCGTCATCCACCCTACAAATCTTGCCATCCTTGACCACTTCCGCACACTTCCCCTACCCTGACGACGGCGCCTAAGAAACGCCTTACCAGAGCGGTATACCGCACCCGATAGCTATGCGGCTTTTTTGCGTTCGCGGCTTTGCCACGCCCGCAGAAAAACTCCGTGCTGTCGGGAGTGGGCTAATACAAGACCCGAAAGGGGAATACGTCCGGCCCGTCTCTGGTGGGTTTCTTAGCTCCCGACTCCAATCAAGCCCTAAGAAAGCTTCCAGAGGTAATGGACATGTCGATTCAACCCGTATCACCCGCAATCCCCGCCCTTCCCAACGAAATCCTGATCCCCCACACCTTCACCCGCCACCGCAGGCAACTGCGCGCGCAGCTGATCGAACGGCAATGCTGGTTCTGCGCAACGGATCTTGGCCGGCTGATCGGCCAGCCCCATCTGGACGAACGCGCCACACGCACGCTCGAGGCCGACCAGCTACTCGATGCCGTGGTGCTCAACACCCACGGCCAACCGGAGACGACACGGCTGATCAGCGAATCCGGCGTCTATGCCGCACTGATCCACTACTACCACCCGGAGAACCGCTGCATCCGCCGCTGGATCACCGCCGACGTGGTGCCGATACTGCGCGAAGCCGAACGACCCGCCGGGCACCACCCAAGGCGCGAGAACCGCCAGGGGCTGTCGCTGCTGCATTGGCAAGGCGACACGTGGATGCCTTACCGTCCTGCCTGACAATGGCCACTCAGCGGGTGGATGGACACAGGGTCATCCACCCTGCCCGCATTGCGCCAATCTCAGGGCAAGTCGGCCGGCTCAGCCTGGTGGGCCTTGTGCAGCAGCTCGATGAACGGCCCTGCCTCAGCGAGCGTATGAGCGGCGATGGCGGTGACCGGAATCCCCGGTGTCCATGAGTTCATCACGGCTGCACCAGAGAGCTCTTTCACCCGCTCGAGCGTGATGACTTCACAACGCTGTGGCACGCCAAGGCGGGCAAGTTGACGCTGAACCATGCCCATCATGGTGCCTTTGAGCATCTTGGCCTCAGGCCAGATCACCGTCTCACCATCCCAGAACGCCAGGTTCCAGATCGTGGCCTCACTCAGGTGCCCACGTTGATTGACGAAGGCCGTATCATCGAAACCCTCGCGTATGGCCTGGTGCAGGTAATGGGTCTTGCCGATTTCACCGACATGCTTGATTGCCGCCAGCGGCCTCTCATGCTCGATGACACCCAATCGCAACGGACCTTGCGGCCCATCGGACGGCGCGGCCGTGCGTACGAACACGGCAGGTTCAACCTCCATGCTCTCTGCCGTGAATTCGCCGTGAGGTGAAAAGACGGTGACGGTCAGTGACTGGTCGCTCGCGCCTTCTTCGATCGCGGTGCGAATGTACGACCGTAGCAACGCTTCAGCAGGCGCACGGTTGAAGAGTTTCAGAGAGGCATCACGCAGCCGCTGCAGGTGAAGATCCAGCCCCTTGATTCTGGAGCGTCTGACCTGCATCGCGGTGAAGTGGGCAAAACCGGCGAAAGCCAGCGGGTTCAGCGGTGAAGCGCCGACGGGTTGTCCATCGATGTAGGACGGATAGGGGTTCGGGTGAATCGCCATGAGAACGGCTCCTGATGGTGCTCGATTGATCGAGCCCCTATCATCGACCCTGACAGCACTGTCAGAGTCAAGGCGAAGCAAGCGATGAAAATAGGTGAGCTATCCAGGCGTTCTGGCGTGAGTGTGAGAATGCTCCGTTACTACGAAACCGAAGGGTTGCTGAAGCCCAGGCGCACAGCCAGCGGCTACCGCGATTACGCCCTGGAAGAATTACGCACGGTCGAACGCATCAGGTTGCTGGGCGCAGCCGGCATGACCCTGGCGACCATCTTGAAGTTCTTGCCGTGCGTGAGAGGCGAAGGCCTCGCCTTCGAGCCATGCGATGAGCTGCGTGACGTGCTGCACGAACAGATCCGCGTGGCCGATCAGAAAGCGGCAGAACTGGCGCAAAGCCGCAAGATTCTGGAGAGCTTTCTGCAGGAAGTTGAGCTCGGGACTGCCATGGTTGTTGATAGAAAAACACTGCAGCACGCTACGCCTTCATCGTAAGGAGACGACGTCAAATGCCGGACATGCCCAGCCCAATCCCCTTGATCATCCTCGACGTTCAGGACGCCATCGACCAGCCCGTATGGGATGGTAAAAGTCATCCCGGTTACTTGTCCGTCATCCAACGTCTCCTGCAATTCTGGCGATCAAACGGCTGGCCAGTTCTTCACGTAAAGCACGATGAAAAGACGCCCACCTCCAGCTATTACGTTCACGGCCCCTGGAATGGCATCAAACAGGAAGTCGCGCCGATAGAGGGCGAAGCCGTCATCATCAAGAATGAAAACTGCGCGTTCATAGGCACCCAATTGGATGCCGCGCTGAAGGGCATGAACGCAAATCGCATCGTGCTGACGGGCGTTGTGATCCATAACAGCATGGATGCCACCATCCGCGCAGGCAAAGCGCTCGGGTACAGCATCATCCTCCCGTCAGATGCTACAACCGCCGTACCTGTAACAGGACCAGGTGGAACCTGCTGGGATGCTTCGACTGTGTACGAGCTGACGTTGGCCATACTGGGCGCCGAATATGCCGAGGTCATGTCATCAGACGATGTGATCGCACAATTCAGCCTATGAAGTTGCAGGAAAGAGAACAGATTCATTTTCCTAGCCCCCTCCTCTAATCGATTCGATCCTCTCCACGCTTCGCGGCAATGCCACAGTCGTGGAGCGCTTCCCTTTCCCGATGTGAGACGAGCGGTATCATGCGCAGCCCATTTTCAGACCTAAGGAGAGGTCCAATGAACGTTCGTCGCATCATGCTGCTTGGCTCACTGGCATTACTTGGCGCTTGCAAGGAAGAACGCCTGGTGCTGCATTTCGAGCAGCCCGTTACCAGTGGCTGGGGAATTGACGCCGCATATGAGCACGCGATCCTCGATGGCCTGAAAAACGCAGGCATCGACGGCAGCCAGGCAGCGCTCAGCACGCGCGACAGCGGCAAGGTGGTGGCCGTCTCCTTCCCGGAGGGTGTCCTGGGCCAGCAACAGCAAGCCAGCCTGACCACCTATTTCAACGATGTGCTCAAAGCACGCACCGAGGCGCAACAGGTGCGGCTGCACATCAAGCAGCAGGAGCCAGAGCAGGCCGAGGGTGGTCCCCTCTCCGACGCCGCGCGAATGCTGCAGGAGAAGGCCAACAAGATGCGCCCGCTATTCACCAGCCGCATCAGCTCCTTCGACACGCCGCGCCTGACCTATCAGGAGCAGGAAAAGCCAGGTATCCGCCTGTACGAATCCAGCCAGGTGCGCTGCCAGGTCACGCTGGGGCTGGAAAGCCCCCTGCCGCACATCGATTACCAGCTGAACCTCCCTGGCGAGAGCAGCAGCACCAGCATGCTCAATCAACTTCTGGGGCTGCAGAGTTTCCGCCTGCCTTCGTCCATGCGTATCGGAAAGAGCGATCTCGATCAGGCAGTCGCTGATGGCCACTACGCATACAAGCTGATCACCAGCCCCAATGCCCGTAACAAACAAGCCGATGAGCTGGTGTTCTTCTTCGGTGAGCTGGGTGATGTCGTACACAGCGGCGGTGCGACCACCACCGACCTTGGCCAGTTCGAGTCGGTCTGCCTGGAGCGAGTCATCGCTGCCGGACGACCATTCACCTTTCATTACGGCAACTCGCTGGATCGACTCGTTGCGGTGGACTATCTCTTCGGCGAACAGGCCCGCTGATACGTGCGGGCGGTGTGATGGATGTTCATGCTGCTTAGAACACTATCGAGCATCTTGCTCTGCGCTCTGCTCGCCGGCTGCGAGACCTTGTTGCTCGGAAGTACCCTCGCCGGCTGCGCTGCCAGGGTAGAGCCTCGACTCCTGCCCGAGCACTTGCCGGACGGCCAAGTGGGAGTGCCTTACAGACAGCGCATCGAAATCACCAACGCTTCAACGCCCGTTCATGGTTTCTATATCAGCGACCAGACGCCGCTGCCGGCAGGCCTGCGGATCGGGCATCAGGATCGTGAAGCACAGGCCCTGGTCGCGGGAATCCCGACCCAGGCTGGCCTTTATCAGGTTCACATTTCGGTGGGAACCTATGGAACGCAGTGCGTGGGGCTGCGCGCCGAGCGCACTTACAACCTGCGTATCGTTGAATAGCGCGTCGAACAGATCGTCTTCCAGACTGCGCTGTAGTCGCCGATTACTCGCTAGCCTTTGCCTCTCTTCCTGGCAATCGCCTTCATCCGCACCGCCGCTTTCTGCACGGTGGCCATTTTCTCGGGCCGCTTCATGCCCCGCCACTTGCGGATTTCCTCGCGGGTGCGCCCGCAACTGACGCACAGCTCGCTGTTGAGCTGGCACAGCGACACGCAGGGATTGATCGCTAGCCCTTGCTTTTCTTCTTGGCAATCGCCTTCATCCGTACCGCCGCTTTCTGCACGGTGGCCATTTTCTCGGGGCGCTTCATGCCGCGCCATTTGCGGATTTCCTCGCGCGTGCGCCCGCAACTGACGCACAACTCACTGTTGAGCTGACACAGCGACACGCAGGGATTCTCAATGTCCTTGGCCACGCTTGCCCCTCGCCGGCTGCTCGACCGAAAACGCCACGTGTTCAGCGATGCTGGAAACGCTGATGCCCACTTCATCGAAAGCGGCTTGCGTCAGCGCCAACATTCGCGCCTTGTCCGCACTGGCGAGTGCGCGCGCCCTGCTCGCCTCGCTGTCGAACATCCAGGTCACGCGCAGGCTCTGCGGAAACCGCTCGTAGTCCACGTCATGGGTCAGCCACCGGAAGCCGACGATTTCGCTTTTTGCCGTTTCACAGGCAAGGGTCAGGGTGCGGATCAGCTCGCGCTCCACAGCTGAGTATTTTCGTTTTGGCGATGGCATAAGGTTCTTCTGGGTCCGAGTTCGCTGCGCCGCCATGTTACCCGAGGCGCTCAACGGCCAGAGGGAACAGATGGATCGAGGTCGAACAATGGCATCCGCGACGCAGGGCAACGCCGAGCGCGAGAGCGATCATCGCGCCCGAGCAAGGCGGCCCGCAGGTTACAATCCACGGCCCACGCATTTTCCAGCGGACCATATACCGATGTTCACCCTTTCCCACCTCAGCAGCCCGCCGCCCGAGTCACTGAAGAGCCAGGTGCAGCAGATGGTGGTGGACTACTTCGCCGATGTCAGCGCAGTACCGCTGCTGCCAAGCAATCCGCTGTATCAGCTGTACCAGTACGTGATCGGCTATGAGCTGCATCTGCACCTGCAGACCATGAACGGCGAGGCCGAAGGCCCCGTGCAGTTGCTACTGGCGCTGGACGATGAAGACCCGGCCCGTGTGCTGGGGTTTGCCCTGTATCTGCCGAGCCCGGACGATGCCGCCGCCTGCACCCTCGCCTATCTGGCGGTACTCAGCGAGCATCGCACTCAGGGCATCGGCCGGGCGCTGCTGCAACGCGTGCTGGAGCGACGCCCGCACCTGGAGCTGGCCTGCGTGGCAGACAAGGTGCCGCTGTTCGAGGCCCTGGGCTTGCAGGTGCTGGCCGCTCAGGGTGCGTTGGTGGTGATGAGCAGCCGCGACTATCGCTCCAGCGGCATGGTGGCCGTCGCCGACCTGGCGCCGGTGTTTGCCTCCACGGAGGTCAGGCAGATTCACGCCTACCTGCTCAAGCAGCACGGCCAGCGCGCCATGCAACAGGCGGAAAAACAGCGTGACACACACCTCGACGCGCTCGCCCTCCAGGCTCAGCAGTTGGTCGCTGAGCGCCTGCCTTCACGCGCGCTGCATTGAGGCGATGCCCCACGCCAGGCGTGGGGGCTTCACTAAACACCGAGCGCCATCACCTGCGGCGGCCAGCCGACATCGCGCATGCACACACGCAGTCGGTGGCCGTCTGGGTCGAATGTGACGAAGGTCGGCCCGCGCACTGCGCGGACCAGGGGTTGCTCGGTCTCGACGTTCAACGCTGATAAAGCATTACGACAGGGGCTCTGGCCCGGTCAGAACGAGTAGCTGGCGCTGACCACCAGGTTACGCGGCTCACCCAGCTGGATCTGCCCGGCGCTGGTGGCGGAGCTGTAGTAGGTGCGGTCGGTGATGTTGTTCAGCGCCGCGCGCACGTCCCAGTCCTTGTGGCGGTAGCCGGCCAGGGCGTCCCACGCGCCATAGCCAGGCAGTACGGTGGTGTTCTGGTTGTCGGCAAAGCGCTCGCCCACCAGGATCACGCCGGTTTCGGCGTACCAGCCCAGCTCGGGCTTCCAGGTGATGAACAGGCTGCCATTGCGCTTGGCGACGTTGCTGACGCGGTTGCCTTCCAGGCCGTTGTTGTCCTTGACGATGCTGGCGTCCTGCAGGCCGATGCCACCGCGCACATACCAGTTGCCAACCAGCTGACCGGTTACGGTCAGTTCGATACCGCGCGAGCGCTGCAGGCCGGTAAGAATGGTCAGGGTCGGGTCGTTCGGGTCGCGGGTGCGGCGGTTGTAAAGTTCCAGCTCGTACACGGCCAGGGTGGTGCTCAGGCGCTCGTCCAGCCAGTCGCTCTTGACGCCGATTTCCTTCTGCCGGGTCTGTTCGGGGTCGAGTTCGTTGCCATTGCCCGAGGCGCCCGGGGTGATGCCGATCAAACCACCGCCGACCGGGGAGAAGGTCTTGCTCCAGGAGGCGTAGAAGGAGTGATGCTGCAGCGGCGTCCAGACGATACCGGCGCGGGGACTGAGGCCGTGGTTGTCGCGCTCTTCCTTGAGGTTGCGCAGCTTATTGGTGGTGGCCACCTCGAATTCGTCGTAACGCAGGCCGGCCAGCAATTGCCACTGGTCGTTGATGCGCAGTTGATCCTGCACGTAGAGGCCACGGCTTTCGACTTCGCTGTGGTTGTTGCTGGAGAGCGCCATGGCGCCCCGGTGGCTCTGGCTGCGATCCGGGTTGTACAGGTCGAGCGCGGGTACGGCCTGGCCTGCGCTGTAGAGTTTCGGGTCACGGCGCTGGCTGCCGATTTCCACACCGGTCAGCAAGCGATGCTCGAAACCGAACGTATCGACAGTGCCTTCAGCCTCCAGGTTGTTGAACAGGTTGCGGGTGCGCAGATCCTGCTGCCAGCGTTGCCGGGTCACGCGCTGAGTGCTGGCGTTGAAGCCGGTCAGGTAGGTGTTGTCGAAATCGCTGTCGAGTTTGAACAGGCTGGTGGTCTGCCGTAGCTGCCAGTTGTCGCCCAGCTCATAGGTGAGCCTGGAGCGTAGCGATTGTGTCTTGTCGTCGATGAAATCACGGTCGTCGCCATAGGTGGTGCCGCGCTTGACGTCCGCCGGGCGCCCGCCAACGCCGGGAATACCGCGATCCGGGGTGCGGTCGAAGCGGCTGTATTCGTATTGCACCAGCCAGTTCAGCTCAGGCGCCAGTTGCCAGCTCATGGACGGCGCGAACAGTTGGCGATGGCTGGAGACGCCGTTACGGAAGCTGTTGCTGTCCTGATTGCCCATGTTCAGGCGCAGGCTGATGGTGTCCGTAGGGTCGGCACTGAGGTCGGCGTACAGGCTGCGCAGGTCTTCGCTGCCGCCCTGTGCCTCGAGCGTGGAGCGGCGCCCGGCCTCGGGCGCCTTGCTGATGCGGTTGACGATACCGCCCTGGCTGCCACGCCCATAGAGTACGGCTGCCGGCCCCTTGAGCACTTCGATGCGCTCGATGTTATGCAGGTCGCGCACGTACTGGCTGTCATCGCGCACGCCGTCCAGGTAGAAGTCGTTGCTGGCATCGAAGCCACGAATGCGCAGGCTGTCGAAACGGGTATCCGCCCCGCTGCTGACGTTGGGCAGGCCGCTGAGCGCCTTGCCCAGATCGTTGATGCCATAGTTCAGCACATTGCTCGTCTTCAGCGCGTCGATGGCCTGAGGCACGTAACGCACCGGCGTGGCCGTGCGGGTGGCGGTACTGACCTCCTTGACGCGCGGGTTATCGGCTTCCTCGTCGACATCGCCATAGACCACGGTCTCAGGCAGATTAGCCGGGGCGGCGCAGGCGAAGCCGGCTGTCAGTAGAACGGAAAAGCCCAGCGAAACAGGGGTTAGTCGTGAAAGGGAGAACATCTCAGCACGCATCCAGACAGTGGTGATTGATTAACGGGCGCGCATGATAATTCTTTTCATTTGATATCTAGAAGTATTTCTTTAGCATCTCCACCCACGCTGCCGCTTTCTGCTCGGTGGCCATCTTCTCGGCCCGTTTCATGCCCCGCCAGTTACGAATTTCCTCGCCCGTGCGCCCGTAAATGACGCATAGCTCGCTGTTGAGCTGGCCGAATCAGCGGGCAGCACAGCAGCCGGTTGGCGCTGCGCCACGATGATGAACCGAGGGAACACACGGCTGAAAAAAGCGTTATCCACTCGCACTGCAGCACATAAGTGGCCATTGGCGATTGCCACCTGAACACGCCACGACGCACTATCGCCAAGGCAATCCGTTTTCCGCTGCGAACAAGGAAGCTCCATGCGCCTCGCCCTCGTCCTACTGCTGTTCCTGTGCCATTACGCGCACGCCACCGAGACCGTCAACGACGTCACCGGCATGAATCCCATCGAGGTGGCACAGGTGCTGGCGCCTACCGAACTGGAGCAGATCGTCGAGGCAGTGCGCGGGCATTCCGGCCCCATCGCCATTGGCGGCGGGCGCTACAGCATGGGTGGGCAGACCGCCACCGAGCAGGCTCTGCAACTGGACATGCGCCAGTTCAACAAGGTGTTGGAGTTTTCCGCGCAGCGCCGGGAAATCCGCGTGCAGGCCGGCATCACCTGGCGCGACGTGCTCGAATACATCGACCCGCACGGCCTGTCGCCGCAGATCATGCAGTCCTACGCCAACTTCACCGTCGGCGGCGCACTGAGCGTAAACGCCCATGGCCGTTACGTCGGCCAGGGGCCGTTGGTGCTCGGCGTTCGTTCGCTACGCCTGGTGCTGGCCGACGGTCAGGTGGTGGAGGCCAGCCCGACGCACAACAGCGAGCTGTTCCATGGCGCCATAGGCGGTTACGGCGGGCTCGGCGTCATCGTCGAAGCCACCTTGCCGCTGGTGGAGAACAGCAAGCTGGTGCGTCAGACGCAGCTCATGCCGCTCAGCGACTATGCGCAGTTCTTCGCCAGCCAGGTCGTCGATAACCCGGACATGGTGATGCACAACGGCATTCTCTATACGGACGACTACGACAGCGTTCGTGCCGTGTCCTACCTGCGTACGGACGCGCCGCTGACCGTCACGCAGCGCCTGGTACCGCTGGACCGCGACTACAAGGCCATGCGCGCCGCGCTGGCAGTGGCCAGCAGCAATGGCGGTGCGAAGGTGCGTGAAAGCGTCGTTGACCCGCTGCTGCTCAAACGACCGCAAGTGCAATGGCGCAACCATGAGGCCAGCCTGGATGTGCGCGAGCTGCAGCCAATCTCCGGCCCTGACTACAGCTACGTGCTACAGGAGTATTTCGTTCCCGAAGCTCAACTGGAGTCTTTCGTCGCTGGGATGAAAGCGGTGCTCAAAGCGCACAAGGTCAAGGTCGCCAATATCTCCATCCGCCATGCCAAGGCCGACCCGGGTACGCTGCTGGCCTGGGCCCGCGAAGACACCTTCGCACTGGTGATCTACTACCGACAGGGCGTCTCGCCCAGCGAGCGCGCCGCCGTAGGCGACTGGACACGACAGCTGATCGACCTCGCCATCGCCCACCAGGGCAGCTACTACCTGCCCTATCAGATCCACGCCAGCCGCGAGCAATTTCTCGCAGCCTATCCCCGCGCCGAGGAATTCTTCGCGCTGAAAAGGCGCGTCGATCCCACCAACAAATTCCGCAACAAGCTGTGGGATGCCTATTACCTTCAGCCCACTGGCCGCTGATTGGAAATCGCGGTTCAACGCTCAGGAGTTCCGATGCCCGGCATTACCCATGTCGCCGATACCTTCCAGGCGTTTCTGAACGACCTGCAAGCGCACCGCGCACCAGCACTGCCCCAGCTATCCAGACTGCGCAACGGCTTCGAGGGCTGGCTCAAGATCGAGCTATACCTCTGGCTGACCGAACGCTTCAGGCTGCAGCCGCAGACGGATGTGGGTGTCGAGTACAAGGTCTGGCTGGATCAGCGACGCGGGCAGATGGATCGCGCAACCAAGCAATGCGACTTGTGGGTGCGCGATGCGGCAGGCAATGGCTACCACTACATCGAGCTGAAAGTACCGTTCGCCAACAACAACCGCGGCAAGCTGTTTCTCAGCGCGTCCGATGACTTCTGGTACATGTCACGCCTTCTCGCAGCCGACCAGCGCGCAGCGAGCGGAAGCGCCATCCTGGTCGGCGCTGGTTTTGCCGAGGATGACTGGAAGCTCGCCATCGACGAGGCAGTCGCTTACGCCGGCAACGACCCGACACAGGTTCAACTCAACGTCGGGGCGTTGATGCTGGAGGAGGCGCCAGCTCTGCAATGGGCGGTAATGACAAAACTATATGAGTCCCGACCTGGCACCTAGCGGGTTCGGTATTTGCCAGGCAAATGCCGGCCGCTGCCTCTAGATCGAACACAACCCACCCGGCACCGCCATGATCCACTCCCGCACCGCGAGAATGGTCGGGTCGTTCCGACGGCTCTCCGGGTACACCAGAAAGAACGGTTTGCCTTCCAGTTCCGGGCCGAAGGGCTGCACCAGTCGTCCCTCCTTCAACTCGTCCTCGATCAATTGCCGGCTCATCAGCGCCACGCCCTGGGCGCCAATGGCAGCCGAGACGGCGTGGGTTTCGTCGGAGAACACCAGCCCGGCACCGACATCCAGCCCCGGCACCTGAGCGTGTTTCTGCCAGATGGCCCAGTCCATCGGCGAGGAAATCGCCGCCTGGTTACGAAAGTGAATCAGCGCATGCCTGGGCAGCTCAGCAGCATCGTGCAGCCCCAGCAACGGGCTGCAGGCGGGGACGAAGGTGTTGTCGAACAGTTTTTCGGCCACCAGGCCAGGCCAGCGGCCGTCGCCGTAGCGAATGGCGATATCGGCGGTGACGCCATCGAGCGCCACCGGCTCGTGCGAGGCGTGGATACGCAGGTCGATAGTGGGATGGGAGTCGCGCAGCATGCATACCCAGGACAAAAGCCAGCGCACGGCCACGGCCGGCGTGGTGCTGAGGGTGATGGCCTGTCGGCTGGGCGTCGCGCTGAGGCGTTCGACCGTGGCACCGATGCTGTCGAAGGCGCTCTCCAGCACCTGCTGCAACTCGCGCCCGGCCATGGTCAGTTCCAGCTGACGCGGCTTGCGCACGAACAGCGCGACGCCGAGGGCGTCTTCCAGCGCGCGAATCTGGTGACTGATCGCCGTGGCGGTAACGGAAAGTTCTTCCGCAGCCTGCTTGGCGCTTTCATGGCGTGCAGCCGCCTCGAAGGCGCGCAAGGCGGAAAGCGGAGGGAGTCGGCGCCGGCTCATGCCTGAGTTTTCCTCATTCATTGCGAAAAATATTGATCGTTTGTCGCGCGAACGGTGAGACCTTAGCCTGAGTCTGCTGCTAATCACAGATGAATTCAAATTCAAGCAGGAGACTCATCATGCCCCATATTCTGCATCTCGACGCCAGCGCCCGCCCCGGTCTCGCCGGCAAGGATCAACACGGTTCGCACAGCCGCAACCTCAGCCATCGTTTCATCAGCCAGTGGCAGGCGCGCCGCCCGCAGGACGTCGTCACCTACCGCGACATCGGTCAGAATCCGCCCTCGATCATCAGCCATGACTGGATCGCCTCATCCTTCACGCCCGAGCCGAAACGCGAGGCCTGGATGCACGACACCCTGGCCGAAAGCGATCGCCTGGTGGATGAACTGATCGCCGCCGACGTGCTGGTGATCGGCACGCCGCTGTACAACTTCGGCATGCCCGCCGCGCTCAAGGCGTGGATCGACCAGGTGGTACGTCCCGGCCGCACCGTGGACGTGGATGAGAGCAACCCGCTTGATCCCTATGTACCCAGGCTGGCCGACCGGCCGCGCCATGCAGTGATCCTCACGGCGCGCGGCGGCGTCGGTTTCGACCTGGGTGGCGAGATGGCGCACATGAACCATCTGGAGCCGAACCTGATCACCGCGCTCGACTTCATCGGCATCACCCGCGTGCACCAGATTGCCATCGAAGGCCAGGAAGTCGGCGGTGAACTGCTCGCCGAATCCGTCAAACAGGCCTTGGCCACGGTCGATGCGCTGGTGGCCGAGCTGCAGCGTTCATTGCAAGCCGAGCGCGTCGAGGAGCTGGCGTGAGGCGATGGCCAGGCAGAGGATGACGCGGCCTCGCGTCAGCGCTTGGTGCAGGCAAAGAGCGCGTTGCCGGAGCTGCCATCCCACGGCGCCAGGCGCTGATAGTCGTGCTCCAGCACCTGCACCTCGAAATACGGCGCCAGCAGGCTCTGCAGCTCGGCAAAGTTCACCGCCACCATCGGGTGTTCGTCGTGCCAGACCTCGGTCTGCCCGGCGACGCTGCGTTCGATACGCAGGCGCAGCGCCTGCGCATCGCCTTCCCCGAGGTAGTACCAGCCGGAGCTGAAGCGGAACTGTCCTTCGGCATGCCGCGCGCTGTGGGAAACGAACGAAGCGTTGTCGATGCACTGCTTGTCCACGGCGTTGAAACAGAACACTCCGCCGGCTGCGAGGGCGCCGTGCGCGCTGGCGATACAGGCCTTGAGCCGCTCGATGCTGGCGCTGTAGTGGATGGAGTAGAGAAAGCAGGTGATCAGGTCCAGCGGCTCGTCGACCTGAAAACCGCACATGTCCTGCCGGGCAAAGCGTGCCTCGGGGCAGCGCTGGGCGGCGCGGTCGAGCATCGGCTGGTTGATGTCCAGGCCGCTGCTGACATAGCCAGCATCGAGAAAGTGACGCACATGCGGGCCGGTGCCACAGGCCAGATCGAGGTGACGTTTGCCGCCGTTGCCGAACAGCTGGTGCAGGCGGTGCACACAGTGGCTTTGGGCGGCGTAGTCGATGTCCGCGCACATCAGATCGTAGTAACCCGACAGGTCGGTATAGAGGGCATTGCCGGACATGATGACAGGGGCGCGAGGACGAAGGGCGCGCATCATAGCTCATGACCGATGCCGCTGAGCATTGACTTGACGTGGCACGCCTTGAAACAGCCACGCTCATTCGGGAAAGGAGGCACCTTGCGCAAGTCATCATATGACAAAGCCGAGTCAGCGCCGCCACCACCTAATGCACGAGCCAGACAGAATCATGCAGACAGGTGATTTTGGACTGTTAGGCGCTCATGGCAGAATTGAAGCACTTTCACAGTTGTCATACATCATATAAGTTCATGAGGTCGCATCCGCGATCAACAAGAACAACAAGGAACCTCACGATGAATGACGAACAACGCCCCGACGGCTCACGCCGTCATTTCCTCAAGCAGTCGCTGGTCTATTCCGCTGCCGCCGCCAGCGCTGCCTCTCTGCTGCCGCAACTGGCAAACGCCTCGCAGCCTCTCGATCTGCGCTACCCATCCGGCGCGGTCAAGGCGCTGGATGACAGCTTCCTGCAATTGCGCCTGTTCAACGCCAGCGTGGAAAAGCTTGCCGATGGCATCCGCTGGGCCGAAGGCCCGGTGTGGTTCGGTGACGGTCGCTACCTGCTGGTCAGCGACATCCCCAACAACCGCATCATGCGCTGGGACGAGATCAGCCAATCGCTGGCCGTCTACCGCCAGCCATCGAACTATTCCAATGGCCTGGTGCGCGACCGCCAGGGCCGGCTTATCGCCTGCGAGGGCTCGACCACTCAGGACGTTGGCCGGCGCATCACCCGCACAGAACACGACGGCAGCATTACCGTGCTGGCCGATGCGTTCGAGGGCAAACGCTTCAACTCGCCGAACGACCTGGTGGTCAAGCGCGACGGCTCGGTCTGGTTCACCGACCCGCCCTTCCAGACCGGCAACTTCTACGAGGGCTACAAGATCGAGCCGGAGCTGCCCCATGGGGTCTATCGCATCGACGGCGAAACGCAGCAGGTCACCCGTGTGATCGAGGATCTGGCCGGCCCCAACGGCCTGTGCTTCTCGCCCGACGAGAAGACCCTGTACATCGTCGAGGGCCGCGCCAAGCCGCACCGCCTGGTGTGGGCTTATCAGGTGAACGACGACGGCAGCCTCGGCCAACGCCGCAAACACATCGAAGCCACCGACACCGGTGCGCTGGATGGCATCAAATGCGACGAGTTCGGCAACCTGTGGTGCGGCTGGGGCAGCAATGGCTCGGCCGAGAGCGATCCGGAAAAGCTTGATGGCGTGCGCGTGTTCAACCCGCAGGGCAAGGCCATCGGTCATATCTCACTGCCGGAACGCTGCGCCAACCTGTGCTTTGGTGGCGAGAAAGGTAATCGCCTGTTCATGGCCAGCAGCCATGGCATCTATTCCCTGTTCGTCAACACACGCGGCGCCACCTTCATCAGGTAGCCCATGTGCCACGGCCGATACGGCCGTGGCCTGCCTAGGGGCCGAACAGCGCCCCAAAATGCGCTTGGACCCTTCTATCTCGGTCCTTACAGCAAGCATCAGTCGCATCGATGTTCACCATCATGCCAATGAAGTTCTCTGAAAAAATCCAGTGCGTAACATCTGCTCCATACCCAACCACAACACCGCTGGAGCACCACACCATGAAACGCCAACTGATCCTCGGCTTCGCCCTCTCCGTACTGGCAGCCAACGTATTCGCCGCTTCTTCCGCCCAACCTGTAGTCGCCGAAGGCGGCTCTGATCGCCTGATCGAAAGCCGCGTCGCCGAAGGTGGCTCGGACCGTCTGATCGAGAACCGCGTTGCCGAAGGTGGCTCGGATCGCCTGATCGAGAACCGCGTTGCTGAAGGTGGCTCGGATCGTCTGATCGAGAACCGCGTTGCTGAAGGTGGCTCGGACCGCCTGATCGAGAACCGCGTTGCCGAAGGTGGCTCGGATCGCCTGATCGAGAACCGCGTTGCCGAAGGTGGCTCCGACCGTCTGATCGAGAACCGCGTTGCCGAAGGTGGCTCCGACCGCCTGATCGAGAACCGCGTTGCTGAAGGTGGCTCGGACCGTCTGATCGAGAACCGCGTTGCCGAAGGTGGCTCGGACCGTCTGATCGAGAACCGCGTTGCCGAAGGTGGCTCGGACCGTCTGATCGAAAACCGCGTCGCCGAAGGTGGCTCGGATCGTCTGATCGAGAACCGCGTTGCCGAAGGTGGCTCGGACCGTCTGATCGAAAACCGCGTCGCCGAAGGTGGCTCGGATCGTCTGATCAAAAGCCGCACCGCCTGATACCTTCCTGATGACCTGATCGAGAACGTCGTATGACTCGATGCCAAACGCAGCCCCACAAGGCCGGCCTGATAAGCCGGCCTTGTTTTTTTCAGCGATAGAAAGCCCCGCGCACTGCGCGAATGAGCAGCCCCGTGTCGACCCCAGGCAATCGACCGCCCCGCCCCCGCTCTATGGTGAACGCCCCTTTGATCTCTCACCGGAGCGCCCCATGGCCAACAAACCGATCACCGTTCTGCGCGATACCCAGCCGATGCCCGTCGTCGATGCCTGCAAGTGGGAGCGCATCGAAGGTGACCCGCACACCGTCAACCTCAATGCCTACACCTCCGAAGACGGCAGCAAGATCATGGGTACCTGGATCTGCACGCCCGGCAAATGGCGCGTGGAGTACGTGAAGTGGGAGTACTGCCACTTCCAGGAAGGCTACTGCATCATCACCCCGGACGGCATGGACCCCATCCACCTCAAGGCCGGCGACATCTTCGTCGTGGAGCCCGGCATGAAAGGCACCTGGGAAGTAGTGGAAACAGTGCGCAAGTACTTCGTATTCGCCTGATCACAGCACCTCGTATCCGTGTGCGCCCAGCAAGGCGCCCACCGATTGCCCTTGCCTTGTCGCCCGCGCCAATCCTGAAGCCCTCCCCCTGGATGGCGGCGTAGCACTACTCAGGACGCCCGTACCGTGAGGCTCACCAGCTTGATCACGATCGGCCGCACCAGCATCACACAGACAAACGCCACCGGCATCGCCAGGCTGTAGGCGCCCAATACCGCCTGCAGATAACCCTCGCCGATGCCCCGGTTTGCAGCAGTAATGACCAGCGACATGAGCATGGCCATGATGCCCGACATGAAGAAGGCGAAGGCCACGGGCATGGCGCGGGCTGGCAGTTTCCAGTTGCGCCTGGTGGTTGCAGCGAGGTCGAGATCGGACATGCTCAGGTTCCCTGTTCGATGAAAGTGTCGGGCACTCTAGCGATGAAGATGATTGCGGCGGTAGAGGGCGAAAGGTAAGTTGAGTATCAAGATCAACTTACGAATGAATGACACATTGGAAAGCAAAGGCACAGATACCCTGCGCGGCCTGGAAAGTTTCGTGAAGGCCGTGGAGAGCGGCAGCATCGCCGCCGGCGCACGTCTGCTGGGTATCAGCGCAGCCGCAGCGAGCCAGAATATCGCTCGTCTGGAACAGGGCCTCGGCCTGCGCCTGCTCACCCGTACCACCCGAAGGCTGGCACTCACCGACGCTGGCTCGTTGTATTTCGAGCGCGTGCAAGCTGTGCTTCAGGAGCTGGAACTCGCTCGCGCAGCCATCGCCGACCTGCAGGACGAGCCACGCGGGCAGTTACGCATTGCTGCCAGCGCAGCGTTCGGTCGTCACGTACTGGCTCCGCTGCTCCCCGGTTTCATGGCGCAACATCCGCTTATCCGCTGCGAATTGCTGACCACCGACGCCACTGTCGATCACGTCCAGGAAGGCGTGGATATCAGCATCCACATCGCACAGCAGTTGCAGGAGGGCCTGGTGGCCAGGCGCATTGCCACCGCGCAGACACGCTTCTGCGCCGCACCGGCCTATCTGCAACGCGCCGGACACCCCAGCGAACCCGAACAGTTGCGCGACCACGACTGCCTGCTGTTTCGCTTCGCCACCGACGGACGCCTGTTGCGCTGGGGCTTCGTCCGCGAGGGCGTGCATTTCGATGCCCAGGTCAAAGTGGGTATGAGCAGCAACGATATCGATGTCCTGGCGCAGTGCGCCGTGGCAGGCGGCGGCATCACCCGACTGGCGTCCTTTGTCGCCGCCCCCTATCTGGCTCGAGGTGAACTGGTCGAACTGTTCTCCTCGGCCACGCCAACGGACAGCCGGGCTACCAGCGCTGCGCTGGACTATTACCTGTGCGTACGCGACCGCTACGAGCTGACGCCCAAGGTGCGCCTGTTCATGGATTACCTTCAGCAAGCCTTGCCCGCCGAGCTGAAACCCTCAGCCGAGGCGCCCTGAAACTTCTTGAAAAGCACGGGAAATTGGCCTATTCACGAAGGTCAGTGCTGCTCCGCCGATCAGGCGATTTCCCAACCACGGACAGGCCAGAAGGCCTTTCAGCAAGGAATCATCATGAACCGACTCAAACTGCCACTGCTCTCCCTCGCTTGCGCGCTGCCGCTGGTTGCCTGCGCGGCAACCCCGGAAGCGCTCAAGCCCTACCCCGCCGCTGCCGACGGCTATAACCGCCATGTGATCGAACTACCGGCGCAAGCCAACGAAGCCGAACACAAGGTAGAGATCATCGCCGGCAAGACCCTGGAAGTGGATTGCAACCCGCAACGCCTGGGCGGCCAGTGGCAGGAAAAAACCGTGGAAGGCTGGGGCTACACCTACTACGAACTGGGCCAGGTCGGCCCTGCCATGAGCACCCTGATGGCCTGCCCTGACGGCAGCCGCAAGCAGGCATTCGTACGCGTTGGCGGTGAGCCGCAACTGGTGCGCTACAACAGCAAGCTACCACTGGTGATCTACGCGCCGAAGGATGTCGAAGTGCGCTACCGCGTGTGGTCTGCAGCGGCCGAAACCAGCACCGCACCGCGTCAGTAAGCCCTCCCCGACATGCCAGCCCCTCGGGGCTGGTGTTTCAATCGGGTAACACCCATGAAAAAGGCTCTAGATAGCGGTTATGGGACTGGCTGCAGCGATAGGCACAGCTATGCTCAAGGAGCACTTTTCATCAGCCATCACTGCAGCGTTCGTACGTATCGGAGTTGCCATGGACATAGAGAGTCTGTTCGCCCAACTGCACACCCTGCCCAGTATTCCCAAGGTTGCGCAGGATCTGATCCAACAGTTCGACAACCCTTCCTCCAGCCTGGAAAGCGTGGCGCGCAACATCGAGCGTGACCCGGTCATCGCCGCCAAGGTCCTGCGCCTGGCCAATTCGCCGCGTTTTCGTGGAGCTCGTGAAGCCGTGAGCGTCGAGGACGCCGCCATGCGCCTGGGCTTCAACACCCTGCGCACGCTGGTGCTGGCCTCGGCGATGACGGGTGCGTTTCAGGTCGATACCGGCTTCGACCTCAAGGGTTTCTGGATTCGCAGCTTTCGCGTCGCCAGTATCGCCCGCAGCCTGGCCAAGCAGCTGAAGCTGGACACCGACGCGGCCTTCACCTGCGGCATGATGCACAACATTGGCGAACTGCTGATCCAGACCGGCGCGCCGGATTTCGCCAGGCGCATGAACCGTCACCCCAAACGCGAAGCCGCAGCCCACGCCGCCGAGGAAACCCTGCAATTGGGCTTCGGCTACCCGGAAGTGGGCGCTGAACTGGCGCGCCGCTGGCAGCTGCCTGCGCTTATCCAGCACGCCATTGCCTATCAGGCACGGCCGACTCAGGCGCCCGGTGACGGCCGCTACGCGCGCCTGGTCGCACAGTCGGTGATCGTCGCGCAAACCATCGAGCTGGACGGCGTCAGCGAACAAGCGAAGCAGAATCTGGAAGGCCCGTTATTCGAGGAAGTCGACCTGACCATGCTGTTCGAAGCCTTGCCGGCGGTGCTGGAAGCGGACAGGGCGTTTGCCGAACTGCTGGGGTGAACATGGCGTCTGCTCACTCGCCGGCGTCAGGCGAGGTACGCATTGCCGGCAGGTAACTGACAACCACGACCACGACTGACTTCAGGCAGGGCCTCAGCCAGGCTTCTTGCCGGAGTCAGCCTTGGCTGCAACAGCCAGGGCCATCACCACTTCGCGTGCCACCTTGCGCTGTGCTGCTGGCAGAGCGAGAAAGGCCTCGATGACCTCACGTTCCTGATAGAACTTGGGATCTTCCCAACGGCCACGCTGCTCGCGCACGGCAGCGCCGGCCTGTTCGCCAAAGCGCAGTACCTGCGGTTCGATACGCAGCCACTCGGCAAGGACCTGCAATTTGTCCTGCGACGGTATCGCCTCGCCACGCAGCCAGCGGGAAACTGCCTGGAAGGTTACGGAACGGCCCCAGTAACGCGAATTGAACTCGCGCTCGAGCACAGCAGGGCGATCTGGATATCCAGCCGCAATCATGGCGCCACGCAGGCGCTGGGCGAATTCGGTTTTCTCGGTCATGGACGCGGACGTTAAGTTCCGCTTCCATGCTTGATTGAACAGTCAGTTGTATATTAAATGAAATTCATGGTTTCATTGCATTCGACAAGCCGTTGTTTCATGCACCAGGGAGGGCGCCATGACCAGTTCGATCCACCTCATCTTCGAAGATATCCGCTTCACCGTACGGCGCGCCGCCGACGGCCGCTTCTGGTTCGCCGCACAGGCCGTTTGCCAGGCCCTGGAGTTGGCGGATGAAGAAACCGCCCTGCTGCTGCATTGCCGGCCGGAGGGCATCCTCTTCGGCAACGAGCAAGCGCCTCAAGCCATGATCGACCTGGAAAACCTGCTACGCCTGAGCCTGAGCAGCACCAGCTCACGCGCCGAGCGTCTGCGCAGCTGGTTCTGCCAGGTCTTGCTGCCGAACCTGTTAAGAAGCTCCAGCCCGCCCAGCTATCGACAGCTGAACACCGCAGACAAACGCATGCGCGTACTCAAGTGGCATGACGACTGGTGGATGTCGGTGAGTGACGTGATGCAGGTTTTCGGCGCGCGGTCCGAACTGCTGCCCATGACCGAGGACCCGCACTGAAGCTGAGCACGACATCGGGGCTCGCTCGCCAGGCAGGTTGACGACAACCGGTCAGCGCATGCAGCACTGCTTGTATTTCTTGCCGCTGCCGCAGCTGCACGGATCGTTGCGCCCGACCTTGGCGTCATCACGGCGCACCGGTAGCACCGGCTGCAAGTTCTGCTGCCAGTACTCGTAAAGCTCGACAGCGGCCGGTTCGAGCATCGCCGTGCTGGCCTCGTATTCGGCGTCGGACATGGCCTTGAGCGTCTCGCTGCCACTTTCATCGCCATGCAGGGTGATCAGCGCCAGCGCGGCCTGCACCGAGTCGGGTAGTGCCTCCTCCAGCCAACCGGCAACCACAGCGCCGCGCAAGTAGCCTGCGCACCACTCGGAAACGATCAGCTTCTCGCCCTTGCCGTTATCGTCGGCGAGGAAGATTGCCTCGTAGTCATCCGGCTCCTCGCTGAGCATGTAGGCCGCCTCGCTCATCAACTCGACGGCCAGCTTCATGAAGCGTTCGCCATCCTTGTCGCTCGGCCATTGCGGCGGCTGGTCGGCCCAGATCGCCGAATACCAGACGGCAGGCGCGACCTGACGCGGCCCAGAGACGATCGCGGCGAAATAACCGTCCAGCTCGCTGGCGGACAGGATCGAGTCATCGTTGCCATACTTGAGCAGCCACTGATCGAGCTTCTCCAACCCTCTGTTGTCCATCGCCACGCCTCCGCCTGAAAAAGGCCGCTACTGTACCGCCATCGGTGCGTATTGCCAGCCGTCCGGCATCTGACGAGTGCCCACAGGCCAACAGCCCGGTACAATGCCCGCCTTGCCCGTGTGCCAGCCTGATAAAAGAAAACACCATGTCCTTGCCCAAGAACCACCTGGAACTGCTCAGCCCTGCGCGTGATGTCGAGATCGCCCGCGAAGCCATTCTGCATGGCGCCGACGCCATCTATATCGGCGGCCCGAGCTTCGGCGCGCGGCACAATGCCTGCAACGAAGTGAGCGATATCGCCAGGCTGGTGGAGTTCGCCCGCCACTATCACGCGCGGGTGTTCACCACGATCAACACCATTCTGCATGACGATGAGCTGGAGCCGGCGCGCGCGCTGATCCACCAGCTCTACGACGCGGGCGTGGATGCGTTGATCGTGCAGGACATGGGGGTGATGGAGCTGGATATTCCGCCCATCGAGCTGCATGCCAGCACCCAGACCGATATCCGCACGCTGGAGCGGGCCAAATTTCTCGACCAGGCCGGCTTCTCCCAGCTGGTGCTGGCGCGCGAGCTGAACCTGCAGGAAATCCGCGCCATCAGTAACGCCACCGACGCGGCCATCGAGTTCTTCATTCACGGCGCGCTGTGCGTGGCCTTCTCCGGCCAGTGCAACATCTCCCATGCGCAAACCGGGCGCAGCGCCAACCGTGGCGACTGCTCGCAGGCCTGCCGCCTGCCCTACACCCTCAAGGATGAAAAAGGCGGCGTGATCGCCTACGAGAAACACCTGCTGTCGATGAAGGACAACAACCAGAGCGCCAACCTGCGCGCCCTGGTCGAGGCCGGCGTGCGCTCGTTCAAGATCGAGGGCCGCTACAAGGACGTGGCCTACGTGAAGAACATCACCGCCCACTACCGCCGCGAGCTCGACGCCATCCTCGAAGACCGCCCGGACCTGGCCCGCGCCTCCAGCGGCCGTACCGCGCACTTCTTCGTGCCCGACCCGGACAAGACCTTCCATCGCGGCAGCACCGATTACTTCGTCACTGAGCGCAAGGTGGACATCGGCGCCTTCGACTCGCCCACATTCACCGGGCTGTCTGTGGGCTTTGTCGAGAAAGTGGGCAAGCGCGACCTGATCGCCGTCACTCACGAGCCGCTGTCCAACGGCGACGGCCTCAACGTGCTGGTCAAGCGCGAGGTAGTGGGGTTCCGCGCCAATATCGCCGAACTGAAGGCAGAGTTCGAGGACGACGGCGAGAAGCGCTACCGTTACCGCGTCGAGCCCAACGAGATGCCCGAGGGCCTGTTCCGCTTGCGCCCGAACCATCCGCTGAGCCGCAACCTCGACCACAACTGGCAGCAGGCGCTGCAACGCACCAGCGCCGAACGCCGTATCGGCGTGAACTGGAAGGCCGAGTTGCGCGAAGCTGCACTCACGCTCACCGCCACCAGCGAAGAAGGCATCAGCGTCGAAGTCGCCCTGCCCGGCCCGTTCGGCGTCGCCAACAAACCGGAGCAGGCGCTCGATGGCCTACGCGACCTGCTCACCCAGCTCGGCACCACCATCTACCACGCCCAGGGTGTAACGCTGGATGCGCCGCAGGCGTTCTTCGTACCCAACTCGCAGCTCAAGGCGTTGCGCCGCGATGCCATCGAGGCGCTGACAGAAGCGCGGGTCGCCGCTCACCCACGCGGCAGCCGCAAGGCCGAGACCGACCCGGCGCCGGTGTACCCGGAGTCGCACCTGTCGTTCCTCTACAACGTCTACAACCAGAAGGCGCGCGACTTCTACCATCGCCATGGCGTGCAGCTGATCGACGCGGCCTACGAGGCCCACGAGGAAACCGGCGAAGTGCCGGTGATGATCACCAAGCATTGCCTGCGCTTCTCCTTCAACCTGTGCCCGAAACAGGCCAAGGGCGTGACCGGCGTACGCACCAAGGTGGCGCCGATGCAGCTCGTACATGGGGATGAAGTGCTGACCCTGAAGTTCGACTGCAAGCCGTGCGAGATGCACGTGATCGGCAAGATGAAGGGCCATATCCTCGACCTGCCACACCCAGGCAGCGCCGCCACTCAGGTGGTCGGCCACATCAGCCCGGACGACCTGCTCAAGACCATTCGCCAGAAGCCGGGTTACAGCCACTGAGCCAACAGCCCCATCAGGTAAAGGCCCAGGCCGAATACCAGATGGGTCAGTAACGCACGCACACGCACCCGCCAGGGCTGCGGCGTGCGTGAAGCGGCCACGCCCATGCCGAACGCCGGCTGCATCAGCAGCAGGGGCGCAGCCACGCTGAGCGCAGCAAAGGCCAGAGCCGGCGCAAGCGTGGGACGCTGCAGCCAGGCTTCGCCAACCCAGGCCAGGAACAACGCGGCGAACAACAACCCGGTCAGGTAATGAACGCCCCAACCCAGCGCACGCTCACCGCGCAGTGTGGGCGCCTTGCCAATCGCTGCGTGGCGAAACTGTCCATGCCCCATGTGCCCCAACCAACGTCCGACCCAGGCGTAATCCAGCGCCGCCACACCGAACCAGCGCTTGCGCGCCAACGTCCACAGGTCCATCAACAGCGTTGCGCCAATACCCAGCATGATGATCTCGACTGCCATACACACCTCCATCTAACCTATCTGAAAAGCCTTCAAAACAAAGCTGCCAGTTAAAGTCGACTTGAGGTCAAGCAATGAAAGAGCTGGATATCGGCAAGGTCGCGCGCTGGTCAGGTCTGCCGGCCTCGACCTTGCGTTACTACGAAGAAAAAGGGCTGATCCATTCCATCGGGCGCAATGGCCTGAAGCGGGTCTTCGCCGAGTCGGTGCTGCAGCGCCTGTCGCTGATCGCACTCGGGCGCACGGCTGGTTTCTCACTGGACGCTATCGCCGAGATGCTGGCAGCCGAGGGCGGCCCTGCCATCGACCGTGAGCAACTGGAGCGCAAGGCAGAGCAGTTGGATCACACCATTCGCCGCCTGTCCGCCATTCGCGACGGGCTGCGCCATGCAGCGCTGTGCCCGGCCGACAACCACCTGAGCTGCCCCACCTTTCAGCGCCTGATGAGCATGGCCAGCAAGCAGATGGGCCGAAAGCGGTCTGCCGCTCCCGAACGGGCTTGAACGGCCGCAGCGCCAGTGTTTCGGGCTCAAATTCGGGTCGCCACTCGGCATGCTTGGGACTCGGTGCGCACGGCGCACCCTACAGGAGTGGCATGCTCCGTAGCACCAAGCGCGACACGCTCCGTAGGGTGTCGCGGGGCCGCCAAGGCCATGCGCACCGGGTTTTCAGCGACGCCCTCACCGGGCCGGGCTGAGCATCTCGATTTCACGAATCTCGACATCACGACGCAGGTAGTCCATACGCTGATCATGGAACTCGCGCATGTGCGGCAGGGCCGTGTGCTCGGCCAGCGCCTCCCGTGACGCCCACACCTCGTAGAAGATGAACAGCGTTGGGTCCTGCGCGTCGCGCAGCATGTGATATTCGATGCAGCCGGGCTCGGCGCGACTGGGTTCGACGTAAGCACGGAACAGTTGCTCGAAGGCCTCGGCCTGTTCGGGTCTGGTGTGAGCGTGAAGGATGAAGCCGTACATGGAGCAGGTTCCTCGATGTGGGAAGATGCCTCACCATAATGCAGTATTCGACAAGCCTTTCATGACTTTCAGTCAATAATCATTTGACCGTTCCGGGGTGTTTCGCACGCGCAGGACTGGATAACCTGCCGCCACATTTTTGGAGAACCCCCCATGAAAAAGATCCTCCTGCTCAACGGCGGCAAAGCCTTCGCCCACTCCCACGGCCAATACAACAGCACCCTGCATGACGCAGCGCTGGCCTTCCTCGACCGCGCCGGCTTCGACGTCAAGACCACCTTCATCGACGGCGGCTACGACGTGGAAGAAGAAGTGCAGAAATTCCTTTGGGCCGACGTGGTGATCTACCAGATGCCCGGCTGGTGGATGGGCGCACCCTGGACAGTGAAGAAGTACCTCGATGAGGTGTTCACCGCCGGTCACGGCAGCCTCTATGCCAGCGACGGCCGTACCCGTTCCGACGCCTCGCAGAAGTACGGCAGCGGCGGCCTGATCCAGGGCAAGCAGTACATGCTGTCGCTGACCTGGAACGCCCCGGTACAGGCCTTCGAGGACCCGACCGATTTCTTCGAAGGCAAAGGCGTGGACGCGGTGTACTTCCCCTTCCACAAGGCCAACGAATTCCTCGGCATGAGCGGCCTGCCCACCTTCATCTGCAACGACGTGATGAAGGTGCCGAACATCGAGCGCGACGTGGCGCGCTACGAGCAGCACCTGGCCCAGGTGTTCGGCGTCAACTGATACGCCGAGCTATCAGCGCTGCTTGGGAATCGTCTGCTCGCGCTCGATGTCACCAAGCAGTTCGTCGAGCATGTCGCGCTTGTTGCGGTCAAAGGGCATGGGCACGTACCAGGCCAATACCCCCCAACCATCGCGGCGATAGTCGTAGGACTTGATCGGTACGCCATCCTTGAACACGGTACCGCGCAGGTGCTGTTCGTAGCTGACCGGCAACGGCAGCGTGAGCAAGGTCAGCGCCCCCAACAGGACGACACCCGTGTTGGCGCGTTTGCCTGCCGGCTCGACGATCAGCAGGCTGTAGCCGTTACGGCTGATGCCTTCATCGAGCCAGGAAAAACTGCCGGACTGCTGCAGACGCTGCACCACCTGGCGGTTGCTGGTGTCGCCCTTGCGCCCCGTGGTGAGCATGGACACTCGCAGCCCGACCGGCACGAACGGTTCGACCTGCCGATGCTCGAGCGGCGGTAGCGTGGTGGAGCAGCCGCTCAGCAGCGACAACATTACCAGCAGCGGTAAAACAACCTTGACGGACATTCTCATTGCGCCACCCCAGCCTGCATCAGATCGTCCTGCTGGACGTCGCGGGCAAAGGAGCGGGTGATGCGGCGCAGGTGCTCCGCGTTCGCCTCGTCGCCTCGGTCGAGCAGCCAGAAATAGGCGCGCGTGCGATTCTCGTAGCTGTAGCGTTTGAGCGTACGTTCACCCTTGAGCAGGGTGAAATCCATGCGCGTATCCGCGTCGCTGGGCAGCGGCAGCAGGAACAGGGTCGCGGCACTGAGCAGCACCAGCGGGAAAGCGGCGTGGTCACGCTCCTGCGCGACCTGGACGCGCACCGCGTAGGCATCGCCCGGCGCCTGGCCGGCGAGCACGTCCTCGAACATCCCCGTGGCGCGCAGGCTGTTGCGGATTTCCCCGCCCTTGAGCGGGTCGTTGCTCATCACATGAATGGGCGGCAGGTAGGACTCGCCGTAACGCAATTCGGTAGACGGCAAGGTATGAGTCGCGGCGCAACCCGACAGCAATACGCTGGCGAGCAGCAGGTAACGAAACGGTTTCATGGTGTGGGGCGGTCCTTCGTCCGGGATGAAGAATTGGCTGCTTCGGGCAGGATGAACGGTTTCGCCCGCTCCAGCTGCAAGGGCAGCAGCTGCAGCTCGGGCAATGCGGGGAACTGCTGGCGCGCGATGGCTTCGTCACGCGCAAGACGCTCGCGCTGCACGAACAGGCACAGGCTGCCGGTGATGCAACGCGAGCGGTACTCGCCGATGTAATAGGCCTTGCCGGCCTCCAGGCGCATGGGCACGACGAACTTCTCCCGCGCCTGCATCGAGGAGTAGTAGGTGCCGTAACCGGTACTCGTGGTGGAGAAGAACTGGAAGTCGTACAGCTCGTAATCGCCGGGTTTCAGTGGCATCACGAATACGCTGGCGCTGGCCGAACCGTCCTGGATGTCCTTCGGCGTCTGGCGTATGCCATTGTCGATCCAGACTGCAGCGGCGCCCTCTTCCGAGCCGCGCAGCCGAAACAGCAGGCGCTGGTTCTGCGCCGTGGCGGCCATCACCCCATCAGGGCCAACGGCGCCAACCAGATAGGCCGCCGGCTCCCCAGGCGCAGGACTCAGACGGTCGCTGACCAGCGCGGAGCGCTCGGTAATGCTGCAACCGCCCATTAACAACAACAGGCCAACCAGCTGGGCCTGGAAAAACACACGAACCATGCAACACCCTCAAACCACATGGATCACCTCGGCACGAGGCGCCAATCGAAGGGCGCGGATTATACGTAGCCTCCGTGGGTGCTGCAGTGGCAAATGGCCAAAGTGCGAAACGGATTCACTCGCCGCCGAACAGCGCCGTCCAGTAGATGCCAGCATCGCTCTGCGGGTCGTTGGCGTAGGCAGCGCCTAGTTCGCTGAACTCCGGGTTCATGATGTTGGCGCAGTGCCCGGAGCTGGCCAGCCAGCCCTCGACCACCTTGGCGGTGCTATCCAGAGCCGCCGCGATGTTCTCGCCAACCTTGCTACCGCTGTAACCCGCCAGCTCCGCGCGGTCACCCGGCGTCAGGCCGTCACGCCCCTGGTGGGCGAAGAAGTTGCCATTGGCCATGGCCCGACTGTGGCTCTCGGCAGCGTTGCCCAGCTCGGCGTTCCATACCAGCGGCGCGGCAGCGGCAAAGCGCTGGTCACCGCATTGGCGCGCCTCGGCGCGGGCCGAGTTGATCAGCAACAGCAGACTTTCCCCCTCGGTCTGCCAGGTTTGCAGGCGCGCACTGAGCAGCGGCCGTGCAAGCACGATGCGCCAGTCACGATCCTGCTGGCTGACACCGATGTCGATGAATTGCGGATCGAGCAACACACGACAGAAACTCTCGCTCAAGGCCTGCATGGCCGCCTGCGCATTGCGCGGGCCGGAGAGCGTGATGGCCTGTACGTTGACCAACGGATAACCGGCCGCGCTCAGCGAATCCTGCAGATCCGCGGTGCCATTGGCAGGCAGGATCAGGCGTGGGTCATTGGTCAACGGTGGCAGTGGCTCGGAGGCCTGCACGCCGCAGCGTTGCACCTCGCTGCGATAGCTGTTGATCGTCTCGATCAGCGCAAGGTCCTCAGCGGCCTGAGCCGCGCCCCAAAAGCCCATCAGCAGCAGCGCCAACAGGCAGCGTTGCCATCCCCATATGCCCCTTGTTGTTGTCATACCGTCCTCTCCCAACTAACGTCGTGATTCTGACGCAATTTCCGGCGCAGGATCATGGCCGGTTTCCTGGTCCCATCAAACGCCCGCATGCACTGGCATCGCGGCCGAACGGCAGGGTTCCTGCATGACGCCATCTGCCGTCATCGAACAATTTGCGCACTTGCCTCTCCCGCCGAGAACACTGATGCCCGGTTACTTCGCCAAGAACGAACAACATCGTCGCCTGGTCCTCAAGGCCTTGCTATGGATCACCTTGAGCGGTGGTTTGTTCTTCTCCGTGGTCAATCTGCTGCACGACAACTGGCTGCTGGCCGGTCTGGAGATCGGCTACGCCGCTGTGTCGCTGTATCTGCTGACCATCGTCGACCGAACGCACAACTTGCAGCTATTGACCGCGGTTTACCTGCTGCCGTTCTTCAGCATCATGATTTTGGCGCTGGCTCAGACCCACACCACCTTCGCGGTGTTCGCCTGGATACAGTCGATTCCGATCATCTGCTATCTGCTGCTGGGGCTGCGTCTGGGCATGTACGGCTCGGTGCTGTTCGTCGGCATCGGCCTGTTCGTCTTCAGCCGGCGGTTTGCCTCTGATCAATTGCTGCAAAACATCGAGATCATCGCCAATCTTGGCCTGGCCAGCCTGGCAGTGATGATTTTTGCGCATATCTACGAGCGCAGCCGCCTCCTCAACGAGCAGCGTTTGACCGATCAGGCGACCACAGATTCCCTGACCGGTCTGCCAAACCGGCTGAAGCTGGCCGAGGTATTCGAGCGCGAGCGTGCCCATGCGCTGCGCAATGGCACGCCGCTTTCGCTGGTATTCGTCGATATCGATCACTTCAAGCAGATCAACGACCGCTTCGGCCACGAGGTCGGCGACCGCGCCCTGGTTCACTTCGCCACGGTGCTGGCGCAGCGTTTGCGGGTCAACGATCTGTTCTGCCGCCTGGGCGGCGAGGAGTTTGCGGTGCTGCTGCCAGGCAGCACGGCGACGCAAGCTCGTGAAATCGCCGAGAGCCTGCGCGAACGCCTGGCGGCACAGCCGCTGGCGGTGGATGAGACCACGCTGCGCATGACACTGAGCGCCGGCGTGGCCTGCTTCGGGGTGGACGGGCAATCACTGGACGAGCTGATGCTGGCGGCGGACAGGCGCACCTATGCGGCCAAACGCGCCGGGCGTAACCGGGTGATCACCCGAGAGGACGTAGAGCCCGTTCTGGGCTGAACAGGTGCGGATCAGACGTAGATGCTGACCCCACCCTTCTCCTGCAACCACTGACGGTAGGTCTCCAGCGAGTCGGTCTGCTGGTCGCCGTTGTAGCCGGAGATGCGCACGCTGCCCTCCATGCCGGCATCCACCATCTTCTGTACCTGCGCCAGCAGCGAGGCGGCATCGTCGCGATCGAGTTGCATCACGTCCGGCAATTGAATCACCGAAGGGGTCGCCGGCTGGCTGTCGCCAGTGGGCTGCACGGCATTGCCGGGTTGCGCCGCGCCGCCATTCATCGCACGCAACAGTCCACCATCACTGCGCGCCACCACCTGCAGGGCGAAACGCCGCAGGTCGGCCAGCGGGTCCTGACTGGCCTGGTCGCCGGTGTCGCCACTGCCTGCGCTCGAGCGATTGTTGAGCTGACTGCCGTAGTAGCTGAGCATGGCAGGCATGCTGTTGTTGATACTGGTCATGAGGCCTCCGCGAAATCCGTTCGCCTCATGCAAAGCAGATTCCGGGCCAGCCACTGCAGGCCCGTCATTACGCGGGTTGCGCATCCATTCGCGGCAGCGGCTTGCCACCGCGGGGCAAGGTTTTGCCTGTGCCGGTCAACCCAACAGGTCGACCATCACCGCATTGCTGTAGATCAGGCAGCCATCTTCGGCACTGTAGCCGACCAGATGAAACTGGCCCCGCCCCTCCTCGCCGCCGATGTATACGCGCCATTTGCATTCGCTCAGCGGGCCGAAGCCGTCCGGCATGACCAGCTCCAGCGTCTGCATGTCGGCGTCGATCATGGTGTCTCTGAGCCCGCTGTGTTGCAGCTCTTCCTCAGCCCGTTCCAGGCGCAAGTGCTCCGCCTCGCTGACATGGAACTGCAGGGTACCGATGGGAATGGATTTGCTGTCATTGTCGGCCTTACGCCAACCGTCGATGCTCAGGGTGTTCATCTGCACGTCTCCTCAGTGAAACCCGAGTTCAGGGCACATGCCCACTTACAGAAAATGGGACAAGCCAGACTCCGAGGCGACTCCTGAGAAATGGACGAACGGCCTACCGTTTGCTTGTCGAGACGATTGCGCTAGGCTCTGCACCTTCATTGATAGGAGGTACTCCCATGGCCCGCGCCACTGCCCGCCACATCCTGGTTGCCAGCGAAGACAAGTGCAACGAACTGAAAGCCGCCATCGAAGGCGGTGCCGACTTCGCCCAACTGGCCAAAGACAATTCTTCCTGCCCGTCCGGCCGCAGCGGCGGCGACCTGGGCTCGTTCGGCCCCGGCCAGATGGTCAAGGAATTCGACACCGTCGTCTTCAGCGCGCCGGTCGGCGTGGTGCAGGGCCCGGTGAAGACCCAGTTCGGCTACCACCTGCTGGAAGTCACCAGCCGCCAGGACTGACCTGACTAGACCGAAGAGTCGCCAGCGCGGCTCTTCGGTTCACGTCCCCCGCTCGTGACAGCAGCGCTCATCCGGTTCAGCATTTCGTGACGCCTTGTCGGCTCGCGTCGGCGCCAGCCATCGAGCAAACGCCCGCAAGACTGAGCCTGTCGTTGTAGGGTGCGCAGTGCGCACCAAGGTTCCAGAGAATATCGGGTCACGATTCTGGAAGCGGTGCGCACAGCGCACCCTACGGCAGCGTCGGCTCGCGCTGGCGCCAGCTATCGAGCAAACGCCCGCCCCAGACGTTGATCAGCAGCCCGGCCATGACCAACGCCGCACCGACCATCTGCAGACTGCCGAGGCGCTCGCCGAGCAACAGTGCCGAGGAGCTGATACCCACCACCGGCACCAGCAGCGAGAACGGCGCCACCTGGCTGGCCGGATAGCGCGAAAGCAAGCGACTCCAAAGCCCGTAGCCGAGAATGGTGGCGCCGAATGCCAGGTAAGCCAGCACCAGCAGCGAATCCAGGCTGAGCGTGCGCAGCGACTGACCGATCAGCTCCGGCCCTTCCAGCCACAGCGACAAGGCCAGAAATGGCAGCGGTGGAATCAGGCTGCCCCAGACCACCAGGCCGACCAGATTGACCTTGCCCAGCTTGCGCGTGACCACGTTGCCCAGCGCCCACATCGAGGCCGCCGCAATGGTCAGGGCGAAGCCCGCCAGGGTCATCGCCTGCCCGCCCTGCAGACCTATCAATACCAGACCGCTGGCCGCCACCAGCAAACCGAACAGGTTACTGCGACGCAGCCGCTCGCCGAGAAACAGCGCGGCGAAGAACAGGGTGAAGAAGGCCTGCGACTGCAGCACCAGCGACGCCAGACCCGCCGGCATGCCGACGTACATGGCATAGAAGAGAAAGGCGAACTGCCCCACTGAAATGGTCATGCCATAGGCCAGCATCCAGCGCAGCGGCACCTGCGGCCGCCGCACGAAGAGGATCGCCGGAAAGGCTGCGAGCATGAAGCGCAGAGCGCCCATCAGCATCGGCGGCATGCCATGCAGGCCAACCTTGATCACCACGAAGTTCAGCCCCCAGACGACGATCACCAGCAGCGCCAGCAGTAGATCCTTGGGTGTCATGAGCACAAACCTCAGGTTGAGTGAGCCGGCATTAGAGCAGCCTCCCCCCAACAGCAGAAAGACACAGACGCCGAGGAAAAAAGCCACACAGCCACTGGCGGCTGCTAACCTGCGCGCCTCCGTAGCGTTACGCCAAACCCATGACTCTGCACGATTTCCTTTTGTTCGCCCTGCCGGCAGTGTTTCTCACCGGGCTGTCCAAGGGCGGCTTCGGCGGCGCCCTGGGCGGCATCGCCGTGCCGTTGCTGGCACTGGCCACCTCACCGAAACAGGCGGTGGCGGTCATGCTGCCGATTCTCTGCCTGGCCGATGTGGTGGGCCTGAAGGCCTACTGGGGCAAGTGGGATATGGCCAACCTCAAGGTCATGCTGCCGGGCGCGGTGATCGGCATCGCCATCGGTTCGATGACGTTCGGCTTGTTCGACGAACGCGCCATCGGCCTGCTGATCGGCGCCATCGCCATCACGTTCGTCGGGCTCGGCCTGGTGGTTGGCAAACAGGCGCCACGACCGCTGCACAAAGGGCGCGGCACACTGCTGTCGAGCCTGGCCGGCTTCACCAGCTTCGTCGCCCACGCGGGCGGCCCGCCGGTGATGATGCACCTGCTGCCGCAGCAACTGGACAAGGTGCGCTTCGTCGCCACCATCAACCTGTTCTTCCTGCTGACCAACGCCGCCAAGCTGTTCCCCTACGCGGCGCTGGGCCAGTTCACCGAGGAAAATCTGCTGCTGAGCCTGATGCTCGCGCCCATCGTGCCGCTGGGCGTATGGAGCGGCCTGTGGCTGCAATCGCGCGTCAACCACCTGTGGTTCTACCGTATCGCGCGGCTGGGCATTCTCATGGCGGGTGTGCAGCTGATCTGGCGCTACCTATAGATCCCCCGCCCGTAAGGTGCGCCGTACGCACCGCTTCCTGGATCGTGACCCGATACTGCCTGAAGCCCTGGTGCGCCCAACTACCCACGCCAGCTCAGGGCTCGATCACCCTCCACAGCTGCGGCCACTCGCCGGGGTTACGCCCCGCACAGCGGTTCAGGAAGCTGAACAAGGCCAACTGAAAACGCTCGCCATCGAAGCGCCAACTACCCGACTCGCCGCAATCGGCAATGCCACGCCCCTTGTGCAGGTAAGCCAGCTCGCCTGTCTGCGGCTGATAACTGACCCAGCCGGATAACCCATCGTGCCCCAACGGCAGCGGATCGATCTGCATGTCCTGCTCTACATACGGCGACTGACGGCTGACGCGATAGACCGCGAAATCGCAGTTGTAGGCCGCACACCAGGTACGAATGATGACCAACGCCTCGCGCTCGTTGAGCGCGAAGGCCTCGGCCTCAGGCTCGTCTGTCATGCCCTCCTCGAACCACTGGCTGCGAGTCGCGGCCATCAGGTGCCGGGCGATGTCATGCTGTTCGACTTCGCTCAGTGGTGCAACGCCAGGATAGGCACGCAGACGTGGCGCCTGCGGCGGCGCCGGCACCTCGCTGTCAGGGCGCGTACCCGACCGGTACAACGCCGTGCGGGTATCCATCCGCCCCTGCACGGCATCAATGAGCAGCAATGCGGCGGACAGCCCACTGAGCGACACCACCGCCTGGTGCTCGCCATCGCCTGCCATACGCAGCTGCGCACCATTACGCAATTCGGCCAGCACGACCTGGGCATCGGCCCCCTCGGCCGCCAGCAGTGTTTCACCATCCTCGTCCACCAGGCGCAGGCGACCGGCACTGGATAATGCGTGACCATCGAGCTGCAGCGGTGCATATCCACCTCGCCCGGCATGGTGCAGCGACAACGCCAACGGCGCCTGCGCACCCGCAGCACGCTGCAGATGAAGACTCAATGGCGTGTAATCAAAGCCTTGCGTGGCACTCAGCGCCTGGCATGCCCGCAGGTTGTCGCAGGCGATCACCCAGTCCTTGATTTCCCGGTACAGCGGCACCTGCTCGGGTGCTGCCTGGACCATTCCCGCCGCCAGCAGCAGAGCCGAGATCAGCATCCGACGCGACATGAACAACTCCTTTTGATGATTGCGCAGGGCCGTCATGTTCCCTGGCCCGAGCAAGCCAGGCAAGCGCCATCACAACCCCAGCAATTCGCGCAGCTCACGCGCGGTGGGCATGCGCGCCGACACGCCGCTGTTGAAATCGAAAGACTTGGCACTGGACAACGGCCCGACGATCACCGGATCGAAGCCGGCATCTGTCACCAGACGCGCCGCCACCTCCAGCGCCGCCTCGTCATCTGCGGCCAGCGGGATGGCCAGCTTCTCGCCGCTGCGATGGGCCTGGCTACGCAGGTTGTGCGCAGAGATGGCATTGAACGCGCGTACCAGGCGCACGCCTGGCAGAAACTGCTGCGAGGCCAATCCGGCACCCATCTCGACCGCCTCCTCGGCCATCGGCCCGTCGCGTCCCGGACGGGGATTACCAGCGTCCAGCACCACCTTGCCAGCCAGCTCAGAGACATAGTCGCGCCCGACCTGCGGCGTCGCGCCATAGGGTACGGCCAGCAGAATCACCTCGCCAAAGGCCGCCGCCTCACGCGGGGTGCCGACGCGGGCACGCTCGCCCAGCTCACTGGCAAGCGGCTGCAGGCGTTCGGGATTGCGCGAGGAAATCATCACCTCATGCCCCGCTTCGACCCACAATCGCGCCAGCGCGCCGCCAATATTGCCGGTGCCGATGATGCCGATACGCAAGGCGTCCGCGTGTGCCAGCACTGGGGCGCCGCCCAGCAATACCAGCAGGCCGAGCGCGGCGGTGAAAAGCTGAAGTAAACGGGGCATGGTGAGTTCCTCGAGCGAGTGACGACGAAGACCAAGCATAGAAAAACCGAACAGCGTGACGACCCACGATTCGCAACAGAGTGTTGCCCGCCAGCTATGCTTGAAAGGCGATATTGCATTGCAGTCGGCTACAGGGGCCGAGGAGGTGGCAGTGACCCGAACGCATCCCCCCAGTCAATGAACTGCTTCCCGGAGACGCGACCATGAGCAAAAGCATGGATTCACACAAAGAAGGCAAGAAGAAACCGCTGAAAACGGCGCATGAGAAACGCATGGCCAAGCGCGAGAAGAAGCACGGCCAGACCCTGCTCGGCAGCCACTCACCGGACGCCTGAGCTCCAGCCTGCCGGCGCAGCCTCGCTGCGTCGGCCCTCCCCTGCCGCAAAAACACCATCCGGGAAATTGCGCGTGCCGCCGGCGCCGCAAGGCACTAGAATCCGCAGCCTAAGTGATCGTCCGGCCGCCTCTGCGCACCGCGACACCCTCTCACCTATCGGCCAGGAGACCCCAGATGGGCGCCCAGTGGAAAGCCAAACCCAAAGAAGCCGCCGCCAACGCCCGAGGCAAGATCTTCGGCAAGCTGGTGAAGGAAATAATGCTCGCCGCGCGGAACGGCGCCGACCCGGACATGAACCCCAAGCTGCGCCTGGCCGTGCACCAGGCCAAGAAAGCCTCGATGCCCAAGGACACCCTCGAGCGCGCCATCAAGAAAGGCGCCGGTCTGTCCGGTGAAGTGATCAACTACGAGCGCACCCAGTACGAGGGCTTCGCCCCGCATCAGGTACCAGTGATCGTCGAGTGCCTGACCGACAACGTCAACCGCACCGTGGCCGAGATCCGTGTGCTGTTTCGCAAGGGCCAGCTCGGTGCATCCGGCTCGGTCAGCTGGGACTTCGACCACGTTGGTCTGATCGAAGCCAGCAGCGAAGAGGGTTCCGACCCGGAACTGGCCGCCATCGAAGCCGGTGCCCAGGACTTCGTGCCCGATGACGAGGGCTCGACCCTGTTCATCACCGATCCGACCGACCTCGACGCCGTGTGCAAGGCACTGCCGGAGCAGGGTTTCACCGTCAACTCGGCCAAGCTCGGCTACCGCCCGAAAAACCCGGTAAGCAGCCTGACGCCGGAGCAGATGGAAGAAGTCGAAGCCTTCCTCGAAGCCATCGACGGCCACGATGACGTGCAGAACGTTTACGTCGGCCTGGCCGGCTGATGTTCGCCAGGTCCCCAGCCTGACGCTGTAGGAGCGAATTGATTCGCGAAATTCGCGGCACAATCGCGAATAAATTCGCTCCTACACCAGCCGAGCCATCCGCGGCATCGTCGATAAATTTTCGCAGCCAGGCATGCAAAGGCCACACCCCCATGAAAACCACCCTGCATATCGCCGCCGCCTGCCTGTTCGACGCACGAGGTCGTCTGTTGCTCGTGCGCAAGCGCAACACCCGATTCTTCATGCTGCCAGGTGGCAAGCGTGAACCGGGCGAAGACGCGCTGTCGGCGCTCGCGCGTGAGCTGCTCGAAGAGCTGGAACTGCAACTGCAGGCCGGTGCACTGCGACCGCTCGGCCAGTTCCAGGCGCCAGCCGCCAACGAGGCCGATACCTGGGTGCAGGCAGACATCTATCGCGCTGCCCTGCCCCACGCGGTGCAGCCGGCCGCCGAGCTGGAAGAGCTGCGCTGGCTCGATACCACCTTGCCCCTGCCCGATGACCTGGCCCCGCTGCTGCGTGATCAGGTGCTGCCGGCTCTGCAACGCCAGCCGTTCCTGTAGGGCTGGCGCCAGCGACATCAAAGACCGCTCCCGGCCGTTTCTTGATCCACGACAACGCGGGTGACAACGCCAGCGATTAGGCTGCGCCGATAACCAGAACCATTCGTTTTGCGTGCAAACCCCACAGGACTCCGAGGTTTGCCATGAGTATCAGCTCAGCCCATATCTGCCAGGCCGCCGACCAGTTGCAGGGCTTCGTCGGCTTCAATGCCAAGACCGGCCAGTACCTGCTGCGTTTTTCCGAAGACAGCTTCGGCCTCGACGTGCCGGCCGAAACCATCACCCCTACCTGCGAATACGTATGGAGCAGCGCCAAAGGCGAACTGATGCGTCTGGATCGCCAGCGCCTGGCCTGGTTGCAGGAACAGCGCATCGACGACCGGGTCAACCTCAGCGAACCGTTGCGCATTTACCTGCGCCGCAGCGACCTGCCGGAAATCCACGCCGAACGGCGGCGCCTGACACCGGCTTGAGGTGTAGCGTGTCTCGGTGCATTCGGTGCGCACGGCGCACCCTACGGCAGAGTTGCGTCAAACGTCACCGTACGGCAACCACCCGTAGGGGGCGCCGTGCGCACCAATGCGCGTATGCCTCAGCCCAATAAGCGCATCGAGATGGCGCCGAGGCCCACACCGATCAGCAGCAGTACGATCCCACCCAGCCACAGCTTGCCCGCACTGTTCGCAGGCGCCACGACAACGGGCGCGGGTTTGGCCTGAGCTGCTCGCAGTGGATTGGCCGCCGCCGGCGCAGCCTTGACGCTGGCGCGCGCCACCTGCGGCACCGGGGCGATCTGCGTGGCGCCGCCAGCCGCCTTGGCAGCCAGCGCTGGCGGCAAGTCCGTCACGCGCATGAACTGGGTGGCATCCTCGTCGGGCGCATCGCTTACGCTCACCTTCGGCCCGATCACCAGCAGCGTCACCGTGCCCATCTTCAACTGATCGCCCGGTTGCAACACGGCGGTACGGACCTTCTGCTGGTTGACCAGCACACCGTTGGCCGAGGCAAGGTCCTTGACCTCCAGCACGTCGTCCTTGAGAAAGAACTCGCAATGCCGGCGCGACAGTTCCAGATCGCTGAAGCACAGCTCGCACTTGCTCGAACGGCCGAAGGTCATCGAGCCGTGGACATGAAACTTGCGCCCCTGGTGTTCGCCCTGGATCACCTGCAGAAACCAGCGCGGCGCAGCGGCCTCGGGCCTGGCCGCGCTTTTCGCCGGGTCGACCAGCTGCAGTTCGACGGCGCCCAGCCGCAGGCGATCGCCGTCGCGCAGCTGAAAACGGGTACCGACGCGCTGGTCGTTGACCCAGGTGGCGCCCTGGCCGGCATCGCTCAGGTAGTAGTAGCCGTGATCCTGGCGGATCTCGGCGTGGAAGCTGGCGATTCCGGTATCGCCGAGCACAAGTTGGTTGCGGCTGTCCTGGCCGATGGTCAGGCGTTCATCAGTCAGCCAGACCGGCGCTTGGCGGTTATCCAGGAACTGCAGTCTTAGCATCGTGGTCGCCTCGGGTCAGTCGAATAGGTTGTTCAGCAAGCGCTTGATCGGGTTCTGCTGGGCCGGCTGTGCGCTGCGCGGGCGGTTCGCCGCCTGACGCACGCGCTGCTCGTGGCTGTCATAGAGGGCCAGCAGCCGTTCGTTGTCGGGCTCTGCCTCGAGGCCCTGCTTGATCTGTTCCAGCGCCAGGTTGTATTCACGCCGCGCATAGGCCGCCTCGCTCTGTTCGATGAACCGCTGCGCCACGCGATTGATGCCAGCCAGAGCCAGCAGGTTGTCCGGTTCCCAGCCAAGCACCTGACGGAAGTAATGCACCGCGCTGTCGTCCTCGGGCAGGATCAGCAAGCCCTCGCCCAGGCGTTGCTCGGCCAGGTCGAGATACTGCTGGATGCGGGCCTGCAGTACGCGCTGCAGGCCGTCGCTGGCCTGCCGGTTGTCTGCATCCAGGGCCAGCGTCTGGCGAAAATAGTAGTCGGCGTTGTCTTGCGCCGGGGTCAACAGGTGCCCCTCGCTCAAGCGCGTTTCAGCCAGCCCAAGCAACCCGGCGATGCGCTGCTGCAACTGCCAGTAGTAGCCGCCTGCGCTACCCATGCCGAGCAACAACAGACCGAGCACGGCCCAGGGCAGCCAGCGCCGCCGGGATGGACGAGGCGGCAGGCTGACGGCCGGGCTCAGACGGGTCTGGTCCTGCTCGACATCCTGCAGCTCATCGAGACTGGCCAGCAGCACGTGGCAGTCGGCGAAACGATCTTCCGGGTCCTTGGCCAGCATGCGGTCGAGCAGCCACTGCAACTCGCCCAGAGGCTCCGGCAGCGGCGGCGCCTCCAGCTGCAACTGGTTCATCAGGGTCTGGGTGTAGTTGCCGCCGCGAAAGGGGTTATGCCCGCTGAGCATCTCCAGCAGGATCACGCCGAGGCTGTAGATGTCGCTGCGTGCGTCCAGTGCCTGACACTGCGCCTGCTCGGGGCTGCTGTAGGCCGGGCTGCCAACGGCGATGCCGGACTGGGTCAGCTCGCTGTCGAGCTGCAGGTCCTTGGCCACGCCAAAGTCGCTGAGCACGGCGGTGCCATCGTCGCGAAACAGGATGTTGCCGGGCTTGATGTCGCGGTGCACCAGGCCCTTGTCGTGTACCAGCGCCAGGGCGCTGGCGATCTGCCGGGCGATGCGCAGCGCACGCGCCGGCTCCAGGCGCTGGCCCTTGTACTGAGCCAGGTCGCCGCCAGCCAGGTACTCCATGGCGAGAAAATGGCGGCCGTCGTCCAGTTGGTCGATGCGGTAGATGGTGATGATCGAAGGATGCTGCAGGGAGGCGACGGTATGGCCTTCCTTGATGAAGCGCTGGGTGAAGGCGGCGTCCTCGCGATGCAGCAGCACCTTGAGCGCCACCTGGCGCTGCAACGCCTGCTCGGTCGCCAGATAGACCTCAGCCATGCCGCCTTTGCCGAGGCGATGATGAATGCTGTAACCGGGTACGCTGATGGAAGGCTGGCTCATGCGGCTCGACTGGCGCTCAGGGTTGGAGGGACTTGAACAGCTTGCGCAGCAGACCGGGGGTCGGCGCTTCGCGGTGCTCGGCAGCTGGGCCAAGGCACAGGACGATGCAGCTGATATTGTCTCTGCCGCCATGGCTATTAGCCAGCCCCACCAGTTGCTCGACCATCGTTTCCAGCGTGGCCGCTTCGGCGCAACAGTGCTGGATGGCCGCGTCGTCCAGCTCGTTGGTCAGCCCGTCGCTGCACAGCAGCAGCAGTTCGTCCGGCGCCAGCCGGGCGCGCAGCAGACCGACATCAGGCATCTGCCCGACCTGTCCCAGGCACTGCAGAATCACGTTGCGACGCGGGTGCTCACGCGCCTCCTCGGCGCTCATCTGGCCGGCGTCGACCATGGCCTGGACCCAGCTGTGGTCGTGACTGAGTTGCTCGATATGTTCGCTGCCGACGCGATAGGCGCGGCTGTCGCCGACCCAGGCCAGCTCGAACTCCTCCCCGTCCAGGCGCACGGCAACCAGGGTGCTGCCCATGCCAGCCTCGTCCGCAACGGGCTGCGCCGCCGCTACGATTGCCAGATGGGCGGCATGCACCGCTGCAAGCAGCTCCTCGCCCTGCTGCACGGCGCCCACCAGTTCCTCCAGCGCCAGGGCACTGGCCACCTCGCCACGCTCATGCCCGCCCATGCCATCGGCCAGCGCCCACAACCCCAGATCGGGACGGCAGGCCAGGGCATCCTCGTTGTGCGTGCGTACCTGGCCGGCAACGCTCTGCGCAGCGAACACCACGGATACGGGGAAAGGCTGAGACACGCGGCGAATCCTTTAGCAAAATGCGATTGTCCATGATGCGGCGACGCGAACGAGCTGTCACCGCCCGCCAGGTCGTAAATGCGCAACCGTTAACCAAAATGCGATGGTCAAATGAGCCGCCACTGAATCCATGATTACACCGCACTTTCGCCATCTGCCCCTGCAGCTACGACCTCTGGTCGACAAGTTCTACCGCGACCACCGCTCGCCGATGCGCAGCCAGGCAGGGGATGAACTGTGGGTGGCGCAAAGCGCCAGCGAGATTGTCGCCGCCCTCAGCCTGCGCCCACTGGCGGGCGGGCAGTGGCTGACCGGCCTGTTCGTTGCCCCCGCGCGGCGACGTCAAGGCGTGGCGGCTGCGCTGCTCAGCCACAGCCTGGCACTGCATCCCGAACCCGTCTGGCTGTTCTGCCATCCCGAGCTGCGCAGCTTCTATCAGCGCCTGGGCTTCGAGGACTGTCAAAGCCTGCCGACCGAGCTGGCCGAACGGCTGACCCGCTATCAGCGCACCAAATCGCTAATCTCGCTGCGCATCCACTGAGCAGCCTGTCGCCCTGGGCAAAAATACTGGCACTTTGCTCAGGAATGCCCCTTGCCATACGCGGTCAAAGCTCTGCATGCTTGTTCCATAACAACGAAAAGAAATGCTATGGCTACCCAGACCGCTCGTTTGCTGAAGCGCCTGCGCAACGATTTCCAGCTGTCGATCATCACCCTGATGGGTCTGTTCGGCGTCATCGGCATCTCGCCTTATGCCGTCTACCGCCTGCTCCAGGGCAACTACCTGGTCGGCATTGCCGACACCATCATCGTTCTGTCCACGCTGTTCGCCGTGCTTTATGCCTGGGTCACCCGCGACACGGTCAAACCCGGTATCTACCTGGCGGCCGTGTTCTCTGTCGGCGCCACGCTGATCGCCATCAACCTGGGGGTCAACGGCCTGTTCTGGATCTACCCGCTGATCCTCTTCAATTTCTTCATGGTCACCCCTGGCAAGGCCCTGCTGGCCACTGCGCTGGTGCTGGTCAGTCTGGTCAGCCATGCCCTGCTGGTACCTGACAGCGTGTTCGAAAGCCACTACCAGATGGTGTCGTTCCTGGTCACCTGCATGATGGCCAGCGTGCTCAGCTTCATCTTCGCCTTCCGCACCCGCAACCAACGCGACCAGTTGCAACTGCTGGCCATTCATGACCCGCTGACCGGCGCACGCAACCGCCGGGCGATGAACGAAGAACTGAAGATCGCCATGGCCAGCCATCGCCGCCACAGCGACAGCTACGGCCTGCTGGTAATGGATCTGGATCACTTCAAGCAGATCAACGACCGCTTCGGCCATCACGTTGGCGACCAGGTGCTGGTAGCCTTCGTCGAGCTGATCAAGCGCTGTTCACGCAAGGAAGATCGCTTGTTCCGCTTTGGTGGCGAGGAGTTTCTCCTGTTGCTGCCCAATACCGAGCTGGCGGGCCTGCAGGTCGCGGCGCAGAATCTGCTCAGCTGGGTCGCACAGGAGCTGAAAAGCCCGGGCGGCGCGGTAACCGTCTCCATCGGCGGCGCCATTCTGCACAGTGGCGAGCACTGGGAAAGCTGGCTGCAGCGCGCCGATGAATGCCTGTATCGCGCCAAGAGCGAGGGGCGCAATCGCTCGGTGATCGCCGATGCCCCGAGCAGCCCGAACAAGACTGCCGCCAGCAACTGAGGCGTCAGCGGCTACGCTGCTGCTGATAACTGCCACTGCCCGGCTGGCGCTCGATGATCAGCCCGCCCGGGTATTCGGTGCTCTGCCGAATGCCGCCACGGCTTTCGCTGGAGTAACTGCCGTAGCGGCTTTCCTGACGCACGCTGCCCTGCGGCAGACGCTGCCCACCGTAGAGATTGTGCTGCTGATAACTCGACGAACCGGAGACGCTGCCACTGGCGCCGGGGCTGACGTAGCTCTTGGGAATGACGCGAATGGTCTGCGGCTGATCGGCGAACGCAGCACTGGCGAACGACGCAGCCAGAATCAGTACAAGCGAGCGAATGAACATGAGCACCTCCCCTGCGAGTCAGGGCCAGACGTCAAGCGCCTGAGCCGAAATCATCATCACACCGGCTTTGACAGCAGCGCGAGGGAATTTTCAGCGCTGATACGACAAAGGGTCAGCCGAAGCTGACCCTTTGCTGGACATGGTGCCGGAGATAGGAATCGAACCTACGACCTTCGCGTTACGAGTGCGCTGCTCTACCGACTGAGCTACACCGGCGGGAAAACGACGGCATTATGCGAGTTGCCACGCTCGCGCTCAAGTCGCTGTGACGTCAGCTGTCAAGCAGTTCGATGCGGTCGTCGTGGATGCGGATCAGGCCCTGCTTGTAGAGGCCACCGATGGCCTTCTTGAAGTTGCCCTTGCTGACCCGGAAATGCTCGGAGATCAGCTCTGGCGGGCTCTTGTCACCCAGCGCCAGCACACCGCCTTGTGCGCGCAGTCGTTCGATGATCTGCTCGGCCAGGCCACTGGCGGCTTCGTGACCGATGGGCTGCAGGCTCAGGCTGATCTTGCCGTCGGCACGCAGCTCCTTGATGTAGCCCTTCTCGCGCATGCCGCTGCGGATGAACTTGAACAGCTCGTTCTTGTGGATCAGGCCCCAATGCTTGCCGTCGATGATGGCCTTGAAGCCGAGGTCGGTACGTTCGACCACCAGCAGGTCGACTTCCTGGCCGACCTGGTAGTTGGCCGGCACCTTGTCCAGGTGGCGGTCCAGGCGTGCGGTGGCGGTAAGGCGGCGGGTGCGCTTGTCCAGGTAGAGGTAGATCACGCAGTAGTCGCCGATCTGCAGCGGACGCTTCTCTTCGGAATGCGGCAGCAGCAGGTCCTTGGGCAGGCCCCAGTCGAAGAACAGGCCGACGCGGTTGATATCCACCACCTTGAGGCTGGCGAACTCACCGAGCTGGATCTTCGGTTTCAGGGTGGTGGCGATCAGCTTGTCTTCGCTGTCGAGGTAGAGGAACACGTTGAGCCAGTCATCGACTTCGCTCGGCGTGTCCTTGGGGATGTAGCGCTTGGGCAGGAGGATTTCACCATCCGCACCACCGTCCAGGTACAGACCGAAGTCGGTGTGCTTGACCACCTGCAAAGAATTCATCCGCCCAATCAAGGCCATCGCGTTTCACCTCACCAAAACAGCCGGCCATTCTACCCGAGTTGACGCGCGACCGGGCTGGCCGCATGGCAAAACGACAGCCGGTCGAATGGTGGCATAAGTGCCTGGGAAACAAGCCATAAGTTGCCGCGAAAAGTGGATGAGACGCAGCATTACGCTATTCATCACGGCGATTAACCAAGCAGAAAGGGGCTGCTTCAGGCATAATGATCGGCCGCCCATCTGAAAGAGATCAAGGTCATGGCCACCCTGCGCGTGAAGTCCTCCTCCAGCAAAGTCAGCAAACCCGCCCCTGCCGTGGAAACCCGCGAGTCCATCGAGGCGCAGATTGCTGCCTTCCTGCAGGGCGGCGGCGAGATCCAGCAGATCGCCAAGGGCGTCAGCGGCCAGACTTACGGCGGCACGCGCCAGATCACCATCAGCAAGAAGTGATCGCTTCGGGTGCGCGATGCGCACCCAGCCCCTCCCTCATTATTCGCTCGCCAGCCCCAGGCGCAGCAACTGCCCTTTCGGCGCATCCGTCAGCACGTAGATATAGCCGTCCGGTCCTTGCCGTACGTCGCGCACCCGTGCGTTCAGTGACTCCAGCAAACGTTCCTCATGCACGATCTTGTCGCCATCGAGCTGCAGGCGAATCAGCGCCTGGCCGGAAAGCGCGCCGATGAACAGGTTGTGCTGCCAGGCCGGGAAACGCTCGGCATCGTAGAAGGCCATGCCGCTGATCGCAGGTGATTTTTTCCAGACGTGATGCGGCGGCTCGGTGCCCTCCACGGTTTTGCCCTTGGCCTCGGGAATCGCCAGCATCGAATAGTTCACCCCGTGCGTCGCCAGCGGCCAGCCGTAGTTCTTGCCCGCTTCAGGAACGTTGATTTCGTCACCGCCGCGCGGGCCATGCTCGTGGGTCCACAGGCGGCCGCTCCAGGGATTGAGCGCTGCGCCCTGCTGGTTGCGGTGGCCGTAGGACCAGATTTCCTCACGCGCGCCGTCACGGCTGACGAAGGGGTTGTCCTCGGGTATGCGCCCGTCCGGGAAGATGCGCACCAGCTTGCCCTGCAGCTTGTCGAGGTCCTGCGCGGTGGGGCGATTGTTGTTGTCGCCCAGGGCGATGAACAGATGGCCGTTGCGGTCGAACACCAGCCGCGAGCCAAAGTGCGTGCCGCTGGACAGCTTCGGTTGCTGGCGGAAGATCACCTCGAAACCTTCCAGCGCCCTGGCATCGGCCGACAGCTTGCCACGCCCGACAGCCGTACCTGCCGCGCCGTCGCCTTCCTCGGCGTAGGACAGATAAACCAGGCGGTCTTCGGCGAAGTCAGGCGACAGCACCACGTCGAGCAAGCCGCCCTGGCCGACGGCGAAGACCTTGGGCACGCCGCGTAGCGGCTCGGACACGTCACCCTCAGCGCTTACCCGGCGCAAGGCACCTGGCCGCTCGCTGACCAGATAACCCTGGCCATCCGGCAGAAAGGCAACGGCCCAGGGGTTGGCCAGACCTTCGGCGACGGTATGAACGTTCAACGGTCCCAGTTCGGAGCTCAGTTGTCGGTCTTCGGCGAAGCTGTACTGATAACCGAACAGGGCGAGCAGACCGAGGGCGGCGAGGGGTTTCAGGCGCGGCATCGTGGCGTCTCCATGCGTCAGACAGGCGGCCATAGTGCAACAGCCCCTCAGCCGTGGCAGCCCCGCAAAAGTTTCCTCAGGTTTCAGTCCGTCAGGTAGCGCTGCTCGATACGGCGGTATTCGCCGGACTCTCTGAGCATACGCAGCCCCTCATCGAAGCGCCGACATTGTTCGTCACGGCGAAAACCGACGCGGTACGGCGTCGGCGGGAAAATATCGAACCAGTCCAGTGGCTGATGGATGTCGACCTGATCGGCGACCTCACGGTCGAGATAGCGGATGATGCGCTTTTCGCCCACCACCACATCGGTGCGGCCGCTGTAGAGCAGGCGATTGCGATTGATCTGCAGCGCCTCCTCGCGATAACGCGGATTGTTCATGGCCATCTGCTCGAACTCCGGCCCCATCAGCAGCCGCGCGCGCTGGAAGGCGCTGACGGCATACTGGCCGAGGTCGGCGATCTGCTCGATGCGATATCCGCGCTTGGCTAGCGCCACCGCTACGTTCTGGTAATGAATGTAAACGTCCGAATAGAAGGCCTGCACGCCACTGCGCTCATGAGTGGTGGCAATCGCGTCGATCTCGCCGCGGCGCAGCATCAGGTGCAGGCGCTCTATCGGCGCGTAATAGGCGGCCACTTCGAAACCCGCGTTGTGCGCGGCGCGCTCAACCAGTTCATATTCCAGGCCACGCGGCTCACCTTCGAAGATATAAGGCGGCTTGTGCGTGCCGAAGCCGACGTGCAGCACTTGCGCCGTCGCCGTTACAGCCCAGCACGACAACAGCACCACCATCCACCATCTATACATGCCACCTCCGGCAATGACCCTGCCAGAGCATAGACCCCATGCGCCCCTCATAACCAGAATGGATGCCGGCCGATTCACTCCGCTTTGCCCTATCGCGGCTAGACTGGCTGCACGCATTTTGCGCCTGCCTTCAGGAGACCAAGACCATGCTCAAAGCCGAATACCAACAACGCGGCCCGGTGCCGCAAGACGTGATCAGCGCGGTGCCACTGCAGCTACCTGAGCCCACGGCCGGGCAAGTGCGGGTCAAGGTACTGGCTGCACCGATCAACCCGTCCGATGTACTGACCCTGACCGGCGCTTACGGCATGCTGCCGCCGCTGCCAGCCGTGGGCGGCAACGAAGGTGTGGGCAAGGTCGAGGCGCTCGGTGAGGGCGTCAGCAACTTCAAGGTCGGCCAGACCGTGCTGCTGCCGGTCGGCTGCGGTACATGGGTCACGGCGCTGAATGCTCCGGCGGAAAAACTCATCCCGCTGCCGGATGCCGACCCGCTGCAACTGGCCATGCTGACCGTCAACCCACCCACTGCCTCGCTGCTGCTCAGCGAGTTCGTCGACCTCAAGCCGGGCGACTGGGTGATCCAGAACGCCGCCAACTCGGGCGTCGGCAGCTACCTGATCCAACTGGCCAAGCTGCGCGGCTTCAAGACCATCAACGTGGTACGCCGTGATTCGGCCATTGCCGGCGTCGAGGCTGAAGGCGGTGATCTGGTACTGGTGGACGGCCCGGACCTGGCCAAGCGTGTGCGTGCAGCCACTGGTGGCGCCGAGGTGCGCCTGGGTATCGACGCAGTCGGCGGCGTCAGCACCGACAACCTCGCAGCGGTCCTGGCCAACGGCGGTGTGCTGGTGAACTACGGCATGATGAGCGGCCAGGCTTGCCAGGTTTCGCCAGCCTCCTTCGTGTTCCGTGACGTGACACTGCGCGGCTTCTGGCTAGCCAAGTGGTTCCAGAACGCCAGCCCGGCGCAGCAAATGAAGGTGTTCGGCGAGCTGGTGCAACTGATCGCCAGCGGCAAACTGAAGACCCGCGTCGCCGCCACCTATGACCTGGAGCACATCAAGGACGCCGTGGCGGCAGCCGCCAGCGGCGAGCGTGACGGCAAGATTCTGCTGGTGCCCTGAGGCTTACAGCGATTGGTGCGCACAGCGCACCCTACCTCCGAAGTACGCCCGGCGCCCCTGCCCCAGGGGGCGCCATCTCTGCTGCCGCTCACTCGCGGCATACTGCCTGCGGCGAGTACGCCCTTCGCGGGTAGTGCCACTGCCATTCGCTTGCCTGATGCGCAGCGATGAGGCTGATCGGCCAAAGCAGCTCATATCTGTGGGGAATAAGGCAAAGTACTTTTTTCCGTGCTAGAACCTATGGGGTTGGTCATGTTATGGCCAATGGCCAATACCCCACTGACTCGCCGGACTGTCACCGATGAAAACTAAAAAAGACGCCGTAGCCCCCGCAAAGGAAGCCACCCTGGCCGACATCGCCGACAACCTGCTGGCGCCGCCCGCACTGCCGGGACACAGCGTTAGCGGCGAGCAGTATCTGTATTTCACCGAACGCGATATCGAACGCATCCTCGACAACCTCGACGGCCTGCGCAACATGGTGTTCCCGCTGGGCGAGCCGCTGGACGAGGGCGAGTCGAGCCGCATCCAGCAGTTTCCCTCGGTGTGCCTGATCGGCCTTGGCCGCTGCGGCTCGAACATCGCACTGGACGTCGCATCCCTGGTCTACAACGCACGCCAGTTCTACCTGGAAGAGTTTCACAGCGAAGCCACTGCCGCCATCGAGCAGGCCTCGCGCCCCAGCCGCTGGATACGCAGCAACCTGTTGCGCGCGCCGCGCAAGAACAGCAAGCCGGTGTTCCTGATCGAGCCGCTGGTGATGCTCGGCGACCTGGACAAGGACATCGCCGGACGCATTCGCTTCTCGCGCAAAGGCGAAATGAGCGGTTTTCTCGACGATTACAGCAAGATGAAGATCATGGACCTGTCCGAAGTGCATGCCGGTGGGGCCGGCAATGCGCCGATCCTCGGTCAGTACCTGGCCAAGATCATCCTCAACAAGGACACCCAGCGCTTCTCCAACGAAGACTGGAAGTTCATCCACAGCTATCTGATCGACTCCTGCGGGATCAAGGCCAACCAGTCGCGCTTGTACTTCTATATCTTCAGCGCCGGCGGCGGCACCGGCTCGGGCATGGCCTCGGAGTTTGGCCTGGCACAACAGTTCGCCTACATGAGCAAGACCTTCGACAGCAAGACGCCGGACGATGGCGAGGCCGAGCGCGAACGTGGTTTCGTATTCGAACCGATCTTCACCAGCGGCATCTGCATCCTGCCGAACATTTCCGACCAGCGCAGCGAGATGTCAGAGGCCCTGCACATCAATGCCGGACGCCTGCTGTGCAAGTACCTGGCCGAGGAATGGGACTTCTCCTACAACTTCGACAACGAGCAGAACAGCGCCGAAAGCGTGATGCGCCGCATCCGCCCGTGGAACGCGATGATGCTGATCTCCAACGACATCATGCGTTACGCCGAAGAGAGCGGTGACGGCAGCATCCACAACATCGACGTGACCGCCATGGAGCGCCACGCCAACCAGTACATCTCGCAGCAGATCTTCAACATCCTCACCGCCCAGGCGGTGACCAGCGACTACGACCAGAACTACTTCCGCCGCGCCGGCATCGACATCGGCGAGACCATCCGCCTCGACGCCAACGACCTGTTCATGAGCCTGGCCGGCCCGGTGGCCGTGGCCTACGCCGAGTCCGTGGTGCCCGAACAGCATGCCCAGCTCTCGGAAAAATTCCGCGTGCTGGACAAGGAACAAAGCCCACCCCGCCTGAACATCGACGACCTGTTCTTCCGCTCCATCGACCTGCCGCACTTCAACAAGGTCACCCAGGCCATCGAAGGCATCAGCCTGCTGCCGATCGAGTCCAAGCGCTATCGCCAGGCGCTGGAGCAATACAAATCCAGCGGCTACGACGCCACGCAACTGAGCGACCTGCACTTCTTCAAGAACTGCTCCTCGGTGGTGTCCATCGTCTCGTTGCCCAAGGACTACAAGCTGTCCTACATGGACCTGAACCGGCTCAAGACCCACCTCAACAACCTCTTCCCCAACACCACGCTCAAGCGCTATGCGCTGGTGATCGGTGCCTCGGCAAACCTGTCGCTGACCACCCTGATCGTCAAGAGCCCGTGCCTGTCGGACGACTTCCTGACCCTGATCGTCGCCTACATCAAGCGCTGCTTCGCCCGCGACCAGTACCGCTTCGACGACAGCCTGGACGACGCCATGCTCGACTTCATCGTCTCCGAGCGCTTCAACGAAGCGCAGCTCGACGCCATGCTCAACGAGCACGAAGACCCGGCGAAGATCCTCGACACCAATTGGTACGCGATCAAACCGATGTACGAGAAGAAGTACCGCGAGCTGATCCACGACGCCGAGAAGTTCGTCTCGATCAACGACATTCGCCTGTCGCGCGAAAGCGTCAAACAAGCGATCAAGTACCTGCGCGAAATCTATCGCCACCGCATCGGCAAGACCCGGGTGATCTCGCTCAACGATTACGGAAAATAGGTGGTACGGGCGTGCCTGTGCTTCACTGAACAGGGCACGCAAGCCGCCGCCAAGCGGGGTGACTATGGAAGGACTATCGATCCGCTTTCTCGCCGACCTGCCCGAGCAGGGCCAGCTCCTGCTCGATTGCGAACACGATCCCTGGCTGGTGGCGCTGTCATACGTCATCGCCAGCGTCGGCAGCCTCAGCACGCTGACCATCGCCAAACATCTCGATCAGGTACAAAGGCGCAGCATGCGCCTGGTCTGGGGCTTGCTTGGCGGGTTGTGCCTGGCCGGCGCCATCTGGTCCATGCACTTCATCGGCATGCTGGCGTTCCAGGCGCCTGTCGCCATTCGCTATGACCTCGCCACCACCGCGCTGTCGCTGCTGGTGGCCCTGGCCGCCGCACTCCTCGCCGTGTACTACATGGCCATGCCGCGTCCCGGCCTGAGCCGCCAGTTGCTGGCCGCCAGCATCATCGGCCTGGGTATCAGCGCCATGCACTACAGCGGGATGGCGGCGATCCGCTCGCACGCGCAGGCCTATTACCACGGCGGCCTGTTCACCCTGTCCATCGTCATCGCGGTCAGCGCCAGCTTCGCCGCGCTGCTGCTCAACCGTTATGTGCGCCACGGCTCGCAGCTTCGCCAACGCTGGATGAGGTACTCGGCAGCGCTGGTGATGGGCGCGGCGATCGCCTCGATGCACTACACCGGCATGGCCGCGCTCAACCTGGTAGTACCGGACGGCACGCCGCTGCAGTTGCGCAGCGCCGACAACAGCGTGCAACTGGTGCTGATCGTCGCCTCCATCACCTTGCTGATTCTCAGCCTGAGCCTGGCCGCGGCCTGGATCGGCCGCAAGCTCGACGACAAGGAGCGCGACCTGCAACGGGTCAATACCCTGCTGGTGCAGCTCGATCAGGCCAAGGCCTCGCTGGAGCAGGTGGCACATTTCGACCCCCTGACCGAGCTGCTCAACCGCCGCGGCTTCAACCGGGTGTTCGCCGCCACCCTGGAGGAACACGCCGTCACCGGCCGCAGCCTGGCGGTGATGTTCCTCGATATCGATCACTTCAAGCGCATCAATGACAGCCTCGGCCACGACGCTGGCGACGAATTGCTGCGCGTGGTGGCACAGCGCATCCGCAGCGCGTTGCGTGAGCGCGACATCATCGCGCGCTTCGGTGGCGACGAGTTCTGCGTGGTCGCCAGCCTCGACAGCAACTCCGCCCCGCGCGCGCTGGCCGCGCGCATGCTGGAGCACATGAAGGAGCCGATTGGCCTGGCCGGCCGCAAGATCGTAATGACCACCAGCGTCGGCATCAGCCTGTTCCCACAGGACGGCAGCAACGCCGAAGAACTGCTCAAGCACGCCGACCTGGCGCTATACCAATCCAAGGGCAGCGGGCGCAACGTCGTGCATTTCTTCAACCCGCATCTGAAGCAGAAAGCCTCGTTCGAGCTGCAGCTGGAAGAAGACCTGCGCCAGGCCCTGCAACAGGACAACGGCCTGCTCCTCTACTACCAGCCGATCATCGACCTGCGCAGCGGCGCGCTGAGCAAACTCGAAGCCCTGGTACGCTGGCATCACCCACAGCACGGCCTGCTCACACCGGAGCGCTTCATCGCCATCGCCGAAGCAAACGGTTTCATCGATCAGCTCGATAACTGGGTGTTGCGCCGTGCCTGTCTCGACCTCAAAAGCCTGGACCGCCTCGGCTATCCGGGTCTGAAGATCGCGGTCAACTGTTCGGCGCTGAACCTGGCCAACGACCAGTTGCCTGGCCGCATCGAACAGCTGTTGAACTCGACCCGTTGCCCCGCTCACTGTCTGGAGCTGGAGGTGACCGAGAGCGCACTGCTGAGCAACATCAACCGCGCCATCGGCTTGCTGGAAAACATCCGCGCGCTGGGCGTCAGCCTGTCCATCGACGACTTCGGCACCGGCTATTCCTCGCTCGCCTACCTGCGCCGCCTACCGCTGGATACCCTGAAGGTCGACCGCTCCTTCATCCAGGACGTGGCCCACTCCAATCAGGATCGCGAGATCGTCCACGCCATCATCGCCATGGCCCACGCCCTGCATTTGAAGGTCGTCGCCGAGGGCGTGGAAACGACCGAGCAGCTGGCGTTCCTGCAGGAGCGCGACTGCGATCAGGTCCAGGGCTATCTGTTCAGCAAACCCATACCGCTGGAAGAAATCGTGACCCTCTTCCCCCCACATTACCGGCCGCTGGAGCGGGTGGCGGCACGGTCTTGAGCCTTCGCCCCAGAGCAAAGGCTCGCCGCTGAAGCGCCTCCTACAAGCAGCTGTGCAGCCCTTGTGGGAGGGGCTTCAGCCGCGACCAAGGCACGCCACGCACTCAAGCCCTGAACGCCTGCAACCAACCCAGGCTGGCCTGCGTGCCCGCCTCACCGGGCTTGTACTCGGCGCCCAGCCAGCCGCTGTAACCGCTGTCACGCAACGCACCCAGCAACGGCGGGAATGCCAACTCACCTGTACCCGGCGCACCGCGCCCCGGCACATCGGCGAACTGCACGTGGCCGATACGCCCGGCCAGCAGATGCATGCCTGCGGCCACGTCGATCCCCTGGCGCGCCATGTGGTAGAGGTCGTACTGCGCCGCCAGGTTCGGGTGATCCACTGCGCGCAGCAGCTCATCGAGATGCTCCGGCGTATTGATCAGAAAGCCCGGCATGTCGATGGGGTTGATCGCCTCCACCAGCACGCGAATGCCCAACGTCGCGAAGGCCTCGGCGCTCTTGCGCAGGTTCGCGGCCAGACAATCCAGCGCCTGCTCGCGGCTCACGCCTTCGGCCAGGCGGCCGGGCAGCACGTTGATGCAGGCCGGGCGCGCCATGGCGGCGTAGGTCAGCGTCTCCTGCAACGCGGCATCGAACTGTGCCTGTCGCGCCGGCACGCTGGCCAGGCCGGGGCCGCCCGTCATCAGATCGCCTGCCGGCACGTTGATCAACACCAACGGCAGCGCGGTCAACTCCAGCACTTCTTTCAGGGCGACCGCCGGCAGTTCGTAAGGAAATTGAATTTCCACGCCCTCGAAACCTGCAGTCATCGCCGCCAGTACGCGCTCGCGCAGCGGCAACTCGGTGAACAGCATGGACAGGTTGGCGGCGATCTTCATGGGCATTGCTCCCGCAGCATTTCCACCAGGGTGGCGGGGTCGCGTTCCAGGTTGCCCTGCCTGCCGTGCAGGCGCATCAGTTGTGCGGCCAAGCCGCTCATGGGCGTGGCGCTGCCCTGCTCGCGAGATAGTTTGACCGCCGTATCGAGGTCCTTGAGCAGCGTGCGCACGTGCCACTTGATCGGCTCGAACTGGCTGGCGGCCATCTGCGGCGCGAGAATCTGCAGCGGCTTGGAGTCAGCGAAACCACCGGCCAGTGCCGGGGCGATCAGGCTGGTATCGACGCCGGAGCGCTCGGCCAGCGCCACCACCTCGGCGATCACCAGCGCATTGCAGGCAACGATCATCTGGTTGCACACCTTGGTCACCTGCCCGGCGCCCACCTCGCCCATGCGCGTCAGGCGCTGGCCCAGATGCGCCAGCACCGGGCGCACGCGCTCCAGGTCCTCTTCGCGGCCGCCAGCCATGATCGCCAGCGTGCCTGCCTCGGCGCCAGGCGTACCCCCGGAAACCGGCGCATCCACCCAGCGCATGCCAGTACGCGCCTCCAGCTCGGCGGCCATCTCACGGGTAGCAGCCGGCTCCAGGCTGGAAAAGTCCACCAGCAACTGCCCAGGCCGCGCGCCCTCGACGATCCCGCCCGGACCGAACACCACCTCACGCACCACCTCGGTGTTGGCCAGGCAGAGCATCACCACATTGGCATCGCGACACAGCTCGGCGGGACTCTCCACGCGATGTGCCCCCTGCGCCAACAGCGACGCGCATTTGTCCGGCGTGCGGTTCCAGAGGGTCAGCGGGTAGCCTGCGGCGAGCAGGCGGCGGGTCATCGGCAGGCCCATCAGACCAATCCCGGCGAAGGCCAGGGCGGGAAGCGTTGCAGTCATCGATCAACTCCAGGCAATGAAGATCAGACCCGCATCTTAACCTCGGAGTCAGTTGTGTGCTGCCGGGGCTGCATCGGCAGCGCCAGGCCACTATACTCCGCGCGCCTTCCCCGCTATTGAACCGGAGAATCCGACATGTTCAAGAACACCCTGGCGCTCGCCGCCGGCATCGCCCTGTCCGTATCTGCTGTATTCGCGCAAGCCGCCGACGTCCTCAAGGTCTCGGCCATCCCTGACGAAGCCCCCACCGAACTGCTGCGCAAGTTCAAGCCGCTGGGCGCCTACCTGGAGCAGGAACTGGGCATGAAGGTGGAGTTCGTGCCAGTGGCCGACTACGCCGCCGTGGTCGAAGCGCTGGCCGCCGACCGTATCGACATGGCGTGGCTGGGCGGTTTCACCTTCGTCCAGGCGCGCCTTAAGACCGGCAACGCCGTGCCGTTGGTACAGCGTGAGCAGGACGCCGAGTTCACCAGCAAGTTCATCACCTCCGATCCAGCGGTGAAGTCCCTGCAGGATCTGAAAGGCAAGACCTTCGCCTTCGGTTCGGTGTCCTCGACCTCCGGCAGCCTGATGCCGCGCTATTTCATGCTGCAGGACGGCATCAAGCCGGAAGACTTCTTCAGCCGCGTGGCCTATTCCGGCGCCCACGACGCCACCGCTGCCTGGGTGCAGGCCGGCAAGGCCGATGCCGGCGTGCTCAACGCCTCGGTGTGGCAGAAGCTGGTCGACGCCGGCAAGGTCGACACCGACAAGGTCAAGGTCTTCGCCACCACCCCGACCTACTACGACTACAACTGGACCGTGCGCGGCAACCTCGATGCGGCGCTGCAGGCGAAGATCAAGAGCGCCTTCCTCGCCCTCGACCCGGCCAAGCCCGAGCAGAAGGCGATTCTCGACCTGCAGGCCGCCAGCCGCTTCATCGAGACCCAGCCTGCAAACTACGAAGGCATCGAAGAAGCCGCTCGCGCCGCTGGCCTCTTGAAGTGAGCATCGCCCTGCGTGGCGTGGGCCTGGCCCACGCCAACGGCAAGGTGGCGCTGGAAAACATCGATCTGCAGGTAAATCCCGGCGAACGGGTGGCCATCATCGGCCCCTCCGGCGCCGGCAAGACCACCCTGCTGCGCCTGCTGGCCACCAGCCTGCAACCCACGCACGGCGAGATCGACTTGCTACAGCACAACCCCTGGCGCCTGGCTGCCCGCCAACGCCAACGCCTGCGTGCGCGTATCGGCTTGATCCACCAGGCACCGCCGCTGCCGCCGCGTCAGCGCGTGGTCACCGCCGTGCTGGCCGGCAAGCTTGGCCAGTGGTCATTGGCGAAGGGCCTGATCAACCTGCTGCATCCGCTGGATGCCAACGGTGCCCAGGCCGCCCTTGCGCGGCTGGATATAAGCGAGCAGCTCTACCAGCGCTGCGACCAGCTCTCCGGTGGCCAGTTGCAGCGCGTCGGCATCGCCCGCGTGCTGTACCAGGCGCCAGAGCTGATTCTCGCTGACGAACCGGTCTCGGCCATGGACCCAGTGCTGGCCGGTCATACGCTGGCCGTGCTCAATCGCGAGGCCGCCGAGCGCGGCATGACCCTGCTGGCCAGCCTGCACGCCGTAGACCTGGCCCTGGCGCACTTCCCCCGGGTGATCGGCATTCGCGGCGGGCGCATCGCCTTCGACCTGCCGGCCGCGCAGGTGCAGCCCGAACAGTTGCAAGCCCTGTACGCCAACGAGCAGTTGCAGGCCACGCCCAGCTCACCCGTGCAGCCGCAGCCGGTGCATATCCCGCGATGCTGACCGCCGCCCCACGTGACCCCGCCGCCCTGCCGCGCCTGCTGATCAGCGTACTGGCGCTGCTGCTGTTGTGGCCGGGCCTGAGTCTGAGCGAACTGGACCTGGGCGTGCTGGTCGATGGCGACAACACCCGCGCCATGGGCAACTTCCTCGCCGGTTTCTGGCCGCCTGCACATGACGCCGAGTTCCTCGCCCTGCTCGGCCGAGCCACCCTGGAAACCCTGGCCATCGCCACCGCCGGCATGAGCCTGGCCCTGCTGATCGCCGTCCCTGCCGCGCTGCTGGCCAGCCGCGCGCTGTCGTTGTCGGCCGTGCATCGCGGTGGCCGCCCGGCCTGGTGGGCGAATCTGGCGCGCTGGCCGGTGCGCGGTCTGCTGATCTTCCTGCGCAGCGTGCCGGAGATCGTCTGGGCACTGCTGTTCGTGCGCGCCGTCGGCCTCGGCCCCACTGCCGGCGTGCTGGCCATCGCCATCACCTACGCCGGCATGCTCGGCAAGGTGTATGCGGAAATCTTCGAGTCGGTCGACGCCCGCCCCACGCGCGCGCTACTGGGTGCCGGCAGTAGCCGCCTGACCGCCTTCGCCTACGGCGTGCTGCCCAACGCTGCGGGAGAGATGCTCTCCTACACCGTGTACCGCTGGGAGTGCGCCATTCGCGCCTCGGTGGTGATGGGCTTCGTCGGCGCGGGTGGGCTGGGCCAGCAGATCGACCTGTCGCTGCGCATGTTCGCCGGCGGCGAAGTGGCGAGCATGCTGCTCACCTTCCTTTTGCTGGTACTGCTGGCCGACCAGTTCAGCCGCCTGCTGCGCGTGAGGCTGACATGAGATCCGGCAACCTGATTCTGCTTGCTGCCATGCTCGGCGCGGTGGCTGCCTCGTTCCTCTATCTGGGCATCGACCTCGGCGCCCTGGTCGCCGGCGACAGCCTGGCGCAGATGGGCAAGTACGCCAGCAGCTTCCTGCAGCCGGACTTCTCCAGTGCACACTTGCAGGCCATCGGCCGTGGCGCGCTGGAAACCCTGGCCATGTCCGCCATCGGCACCCTGCTCGCCGCCCTGCTCGGCCTGGCCCTGGCGCTTCCGGCAGCCGGGCGCTTCGGCGGTGTCGCCCTGCACCTCACACGCCTGCTGCTCAACGCCCTGCGCGCCATCCCCGAGCTGGTATGGGCGGCGCTGATGGTGCTGGCCGCCGGCCTCGGCCCCAACGCCGGCACCCTGGCTCTGGCCCTGCACACCGCAGGCGTGCTCGGCCGCCTGTTCGCCGAAGCGCTGGAAAACACCCCACGCGAACCGGCCGACGCCATCCGCGAAAGCGGCGGCGGACGCATGCTCGCCTTCTGCTACGGCACCCTGCCCGGCGTCTGGCCGCAACTGGTGGCCTACACCTTGTATCGCTGGGAAAACAACATCCGCATGGCCAGCGTGCTCGGCTTCGTCGGCGCCGGCGGCCTGGGGCAGATGCTCTACGTGTCGCTCAGCCTGTTCCAGGAAGCGCAGGCGGCCACGGTGATCCTGGCCATGTTGCTGCTGGTGCTGGCGGTGGATGGCTTGAGTGGCTGGGCACGGCAACGGTGGGTGAGCTGAGCCGAACACAGCATTGTGCCCTGGCGGCTAGTCTGTTCGTAAAGTGCCGCGACCAGTACGAGGCATCGGCACAGCCGAAGGAGCCAGGTTGGCGGTGCCGCGCAAACCGCCGGTAGTTGAAAGCTGCCGAGTTTTTTCCTGCCTCAAGATCGCCCACCCGACTGTGAGACCTCAGCCAGCCTGCAAACACGCGCGTGGCCATGGGCATGAACAGATACACCACGAGCAGGACGATCAAGTGAAACCTCAAGAATATTAAATAGCATCCCATTACATAACCGGACTTCCCCCACTCATGATGCAGTGGTGACCTTTGTCAAATGACGGATTGGATAGTCAGGCGTTGGAGGCATATAACTTTCGCCACGTTTGCGGCGACAACCCTGTTTCCCGCCTAAATACACGGCAAAAGTGTGCCTGATCACAGAAGCCGTGACTTAGCGCAACGTCGCTTAAGGAATGCATGGAGCAAAGCATAAATTGCTGCGCAGCCTTCACACGCATAGTCGCTACGTATACCAAAGGGGTCATACCGGTCGTTTGTTTGAAGGCATGTGTAAAATGGCTGGCGCTCAAACTGAGCAATGAGGCAAGTTCGACTGTCCGTATACTGCTACTGATATTGTCATTTATGAATTTATCTACGCGCGACATCTGCCAGCTCGCCAACCCTCCGCGAGGCTTGTATGGGTTGTGTTTGTTATGCCTGGTGACTGTCAGCAAGCTAATTGCCTGATTAAGGTAAGTCGATGCGATATCAGGATCACGATAAATTGCTCTTTCCGTTTCCATTAGCAACATCAACAGTCGTCTTGCCTGTTCTGCACGGTCAGGGCGACCGACGCTACTGTTACTCAACATAATACCCGTATCGATACTTTCGCTCATAGCTCGCGCTCCTAGATCGGGTGGTTAATTCATGAGTTTCGTATTACTTATGAGATAGTCAACTGGTGTGCTCTCAACACAACCGACACCATAATAGTTATTTGAGAAATATTTCCGATGCTTGTGCGCCGCCAAAATTCACGAAAACCCTCGCAGGAACAAACTGACTCGACCGGCACATATCTACTACAACTGACGCCCGTTTCTTGATCCCGCTTCATGGCCTCACGGATGGAGAAGTCAGAAGAGCTGGAGGTCCAAATGCGTGACATTTATTGCCAGCCAAAATCAATCGACGCTTATGATTGCCCTGTGGCACGACATCTTGACCGCCGAAGGCGAAGTTGGAGATATCTGCCCCCGATGCTGACGTTATAGCGCCCCGGCATCAGGCCACACTTAGTTATCCATCAGTCCTGGATTGAGCGTGATCGTTCTGATCTCGGTGAAGTCCTCGATCGCAGCCACACCGTTCAGACGGCCGAGCCCCGACTGCTTGGAACCGCCCTCCTCGGTGTCTTCGCCGAGTGCGCCCCACTCGTTGATCCAGACCATACCCGCTTCGATCCGCGGCGCGATCCGCAGCGCCTTGGAGAGATCGCGCGTCCAGATGCTCGCTCCCAAGCCATAGATGCTGTCGTTGGCCAACGCAACGGCCTCCTGTTCCGTAGCAAACCTCTGCATGGTGACCACCGGCCCGAACGTCTCTTCCTGGACGATTGGCATCGTCGGATCGCTCACCTCCAGAAACGCGGGGCGAAAGAATGCGCCTTTCGACAGCGGGCCTTCGGCCACCGGACCACCTCGCACAATGACCTCCGCGCCCTGCGCAATGGCGCGCTCAACCAGGATATCGACGCGCTCGACGTTCTCGCGGTCGATCATCGGGCCCATGTCGCTCGACAGGTCTGCCGCAGGCCCGACCTTTACCGCGCGCAGGCGTTCGGCAAAGCGTTTGCGAAACTCGTCGGCGATCCCTTCCTGCACAATCACCCGTTGACCCGTCACACAGAACTGGCCCGCAAACACTGTCACTGACTTTTCGAGGATGGGTAGCGCAAGATCGAGATCCGTATCGTCGAACACGATCGATGGCGTCTTACCGCCGAGTTCCAGTCCAACTCGCTTGAAGTGCGGTGCGGCGCTGAGCGCGATCGCCTTGCCGGTCCCAGTGCTACCGGTAAAGCTGATGATCGGCACCTCCGGCGAGGTGACGAGATGCTTGGCTCCATCGCCAGTCTCGTCGGTAAAGACATTAATCACGCCGCGGGGCAGTACCGTTACGTTGCTGAAGATCTTGGACAGGGTCGAGGCGATCTGCGCGCTCTTGCCCGGCACCTTGACGATTACCGCACAGCCGGCCGCCAATGCAGGGGCGAGTGATCGTACCGTCAGGATTATCGGGGAATTCCAAGGCACGATGATTCCCGCCACGCCCATCGGCTGGCGCACCATCATCGCGATTCTGCCCGGTTTGGAGTCCACGACCCGTCCGGCCTCAGTGCGCACGATGCCGGCAAAATATCGCAGTGACGACGCGCAAAGATCGACTTCGAAGCTGGCCTCGCGTTGAATCTTGCCGTTCTCGGTGCAGAGGATCTTGATGAGTTCGCCCCGATTGCGTTCGAACGCGTCTGCAAGATTGTCGAGCACGCGCGCGCGCAGCTTGCGGTCGTGTACCCAATCGGTCTCGCGCATTGCGCGTTTCGCCGCGACGATGGCCGCTTCAGCGGTTTCAACCCCCCCTTCGGCATAGGTACCTATGACCTCATAGGTGGCAGGGTTGATGGATCCACGGATCGTATCCGAGCCCATCCACTCGCCGCCGACCCAATTCAACGCATGCCTGGACGTGTGCGGGGTATGAATACTCATGGCTAACTCCTGGGTTTGCCTGGTGTGAATTATCGGGCCCTGTCCCCGCATGGCAGCAATCCGTTCGGCGACCATCAGGTCACCCTGGCTGGCGCCAACGGCATCTCTGGAAACGGCGCATAGCGAGAGCTTGGCAATGATGCGCTCCCTCATCTGGGCGCTATCTGCCGGCACGCCAGGAGTGTTTTCACTCTCTGGGATGCCGACACAAGGCTTGGTCCTCGCGATCAAAATCGTTAATCCGCACCCACCGCAAAGGGGGCTGCGTTCGCAGAGGTCTTCACAGTCCAGGAGCCAGACTGTCGGAAGGAACTGGCAGACGCGTAGGTATCTTCCATGAACTGGAAATAGGTCATCTTGCCGTCACGCACCTTGGCATGGATGGAGAACGGCGAAGTGAATACCTGGTCGACCGCCACGGACCGGTAGGTGAACTTACCGAAAATCGCCACATCTTCTCCGGAGGAGATTTTAGTGCTGATGGTGAAGTCTTCGATTTTCCAGTAATCCTGGACCTGCAGGAATAATGAACTAAAGGCTTTCGGGCCCTTGTTTGTGCCAGTCCAAGGCAAGATTTTCCTTAATTCCGGGTTATCGAAGTTGAGAGAAACATAAGTGGCGTCCGGAGCTGCCAGCTTCTCGGCAGCTGCCTCAACCTTATCGGGCGCAGTATTGGCCAGAAACTCCATGACTACCGAAAGTGAAGCCGCAGACTGTGCTTCGCTGGTTGACTGCGCGACCGCAGGAGTAACAGTCACAATGCACGCAGCGAGCGTAATTGCTGCAGCGAGCGATTTAATTTTAGAGGTGATCATGGGTTTTCTCCGATTAACTACCATTTGTGATGCGTAAGAACAAACACGTCGCTAAGTACGGGGTACATACCCAGCAACTGGCAGGACTACAGCAAAGGGTATGCCATCGCAGCAAAACTTGGAGAAAAGCTATATTTATCAGCAGGATAGACTTGTAGCTGGCGGGGTTCAGCTCAAATCCACTGTTTATCGAAGAGGGTTGAATTCATCATTTGATAAATCATGGCAGCCCATTGATCAATTGGTTAATGCCACAAAAATTCGCAATCGATTGGATCCGTCCGAGAAGGCAACTGAAATTACTCAGTTGCCTCCTCATCAAGGATGTCGCTTTTCTTAAGACGATAAGCTAGCGCAGGTCGAGTTAATCCCAGGATTCGAGCGGCTTGCGCAACGTTTTGCTGAGCATGGTCCATTGCCCGTCGCATCAGCTGTTCTTCTACAGCTTCCAGGCTTATGTTTCGTTCGAAGATTTGCGTGACCCAATCGGCCGAGCTTGCTGTGTCCTCAGCCTGAACCAGCGCGCCATCGGCGTTAAGACGATCACCACGCACAGTGCCGGCCTTCGGGAAAACCGCAAAGAGCGCGTCCTGTCCTATGGTTTCGTTGCTGTCAGTCAAGATGACGCCGCGTTCAATCACATTCTCCAATTCGCGGATATTTCCAGGCCACGCGTAACTTAGACACAGCTCTAGTGCCTTGTCCGACAAACCTAGCGTGCGCTTGTGATACTGCAGATGAAACTTGCTTAGAAAGTGCTCGACCAGCAGCGGCAGGTCCTCGAGCCGATCACGCAGAGGGGGGACCTGAACCGGAAAAACGTTCAGGCGATAATAAAGATCCGCGCGAAACCGGCCTGCCTCGACCGCATCGGCGAGACTCTCATTGGTGGCCGCAATGACTCGCACATCGACCTTATGGGTCCGAGAGCCCCCCACACGTTCGAGTTCCCCCTCTTGCAGCACCCTTAATAAGGTCGCCTGCGCTCTGGGCGTCAGCTCTACCACCTCGTCCAGAAAGATGGTCCCGCCGCTAGCGCGCTCGAAGCGCCCCGGGCGGGTCTGATTGGCGCCGGTATAAGCGCCTTTCTCAACGCCGAACAGTTCAGCCTCGATCAAGTCCTGCGCAATGGCAGCACAGTTCACCGCGACAAAGGCTTGCTCGGCGCGATCGCTGCGAAGATGCACGCTGCGAGCGATGACCTCCTTGCCGACACCGGTTTCTCCGAGCAACAGGACCGAAATCTTGCCCTTGGCTGCCTTGTCGATCGTCTTGCAGACCTTCATATAGGCAGGGGAGCGCCCGATACCGTAGTACTGGCCTTCCTGCTTCTCTAGGCTCGTGCGCAGTGAGCTGACCTGCGATTGCAGTTCATACAGCTCCTCGATGATGGGGTCGCTTTGAAAGTACTTTCTGAACTCTGCTGCGTTCTCCCATTCCTCAGCGGGTTTCCCTATGATGATGCAGCGCTCATCACCACACCCGCGGCAGCTCGTTTCCTGAATGATGATTTCGCGTTTCATGAACGAAGAGCAGTGCGCACATGCGTAGCCCAGCAAGGACCAGCAAACCGGCTCATCCATCACACCCACCTCCGTCAGGCAGGTCTCGACCTCGAATGAATCAACCCATTCAAGCTCGCAATAGAAGTGGCCGGTCTCCTGATCCAGTTCCAACTGGATGGGTTTCGGATTGACCATGCCTTTCAAGGAGTGCAAATGCGGTCCAACCAGGAACATCTCCAGTTCCGGACTGTTTGGCCTGAGCTTGCGGGCCAATTCGGCGTCCTTGAGCCCGGATTGGTAGCCAAGGCGCATGAAGAACCCTTTTGCGCGCTCGATGCCGAGGGTATTGATGAGTTCACGGCGCAAACTAGCCATCGCCGACACCTGCATCAGCAACATGCGCTGCTCACCAAACCAGATTTTACCTTCTGTGCTTTGGAAGCGAACCTGATCGCTTAGGTCCTGAAAGCCGGAATACTGCAGCTCCGGCTTGTAGCTGATAGCCATTGAAGGAGGCCTCGATTATTGTTTTGAGCGGCTTGATGGATCTGTGCCACCGAATAAGAGGACCGAAGCGAGTGATCGTGATATCACACGGTTCCAGTCAGTATGGATGCGCAGAGCGGGCCTGCTCCGGAGAAGCCGCCAGGGCGGCGCAGGGTTAACGGATAGCGCTGGAGCCATGATCAAGGGCTGATCAACTAAGACGGCCACGGCTCAAGTCGCTGGATTGAGCGAAAGCCGGGCGCTACACGAAGCCTCTCCCCCATTGCTTCGATTACCAGGTGAATGCCCGCTCGAGGACCGGGGTGAACGCAGTGACTGACGCTTGCACCTGCAATTTCAGGCAATCTCATAATCGTTGCTCTGAACGGTAGCCTAGCCATAAGCCTTTACCGGCCTGCCAATAGGCCTGGTTCCACGCACCAAACCACACGGGTTAGCCGAATACATCCTGGCAAACACGCCACGGCGAGGGGTATGGAACGTTGACACTGATCCTTTCGCGTACAGCGCGCTCAGCTGAAAAAAGGATAAGTCGGAGAGACCCTCTCCATAAGCCTGGAAAAATCGAATCGGTGTTTCGTTTTTCTCGAACGACTCACTGCCGGGATTGCGAACTGGTTGCCAGCATCTGGTCCCATATTGGCGGGTTGCCGATCTGCTCGCTAAGGAAGCTGCTCAGTGCGTGAAGCTTGTGCGAGCCTTTTTGCGATTGGCGATAGACCACAGAAATATTGCCGCCTCGCGGAGCATAAGGCTCCAACACCTCTATCAGCTCACCGTCCACGATGGCCTGCGCGGCCAGAAAGGTGGGCAATATAGCCAGACCGAGGCCTGCTTTCGCCGCTTCCATGAGCTGATGACCACAGTTGGTGCGCATTCGGCAGCGCACACGAAATGACTCCAATGTGTCGTTCACCGGTAGCGTCCACATGCCATGTGGTTCGCGATTGACATAGAGCAAGGCGAAATGCTGAGCCAGGTCTTGTGGTGTCTGTGGCGTGCCATGTGCATTCAGATAGTCAGGGCTGGCGCAGATGATATGGCGGTTGGGAGTAATGGTCTTGGCCACCAGGGAAGAGTCCGGCAACTCGCCTATACGCACCGCCGCATCAAAGCCCTCTTCATGCAAGTTGACGCGCCGGTCGTCGAACTCAACGTCCAGAGACAACTCAGGATATTGCTTGGAAAAAGAGGCCAAAATCGGCGTCAGATATCTCATGCCGAAAGCCATCGGAGCAGCGATGCGCAAATCCCCACGGACACTCGACTGAGACGTCAGAACTGCATTCTCGGCATTTTCTATGTCAGCGAGAATTCCGGTGCAATGACGGTAAAAAACCTCACCCGACTCAGTCAGGCGAGTCTGCCGGCCACGCTCGAGCAGGATGCATCCTAGACGTTTCTCGAGTTGCTGAATGCGCTGAGAAACCATCGACTTGGCCGTGCCCAAACGACGAGCGGCCTCGGAAATACTCCCGCTGTCCACTACCGCAACGAAAGCATGCATCTCAGATAGTTTATTCATGCTCTGATCCACAGAAATTGGCTTGCATGCTTTTAAGCCTGACCGCCCAGGTGCAGTTGGATCTGCACAATACCAGCAGAAAGCAGATTTATCGGCGGGATCGAGGGACCCTAAGGGCTGCTCCGCGGAACTGATTCACATCGATTGGATAGAGCACAGCGTACGGGCACCGTCTGACTCAGTACGGGCCCACCTCACATCAAACGAGTCCCGGCCTGGCGCAACGTGCATGCTGCGAGCAAATCGCTGCAGCATGCAGCGCCGTGCAAACGGAGTTGATCTGCGCTGATCGTTAATCAGGCGGAAACGAGTCTCTCGTAGTCAGAGAAAGGCTTGAGCGCGCAATACTGCACGTGTAGCAGATTCTCTTGAACGTAAGGCAGCGCCTCGATGTAATCGCGCGCCTCTTCGAAGGTGGCGGACTCCAGCTCAAACGCTGCACCGGGGCCAGCGGCCAGCCCATGGACCGCGCGAACAATGCCGTCGGCGAAGCCTTGCCAAACATGCAATACCTCCGGTTTCGCCAGTCGCTTGAAGTCATCTGCCGCTCCATCAGCGCGGCGAGTCAGAATCACGAAGGTTTTCATAACGCCCCCTCCGTTTCCAGCTGCTGCCGCTGAGTTGTTTCGCCATCAGCAACATGCGCCGTTATCCCCGTCTGGCCCACGGCCACATGCGGTTCAAGCTCGTTGCGGGGCGTGTAGTCCCCACCATTCTGGGGCCGGAAGGGTATCGGCGCGTCCTCGAACAAACCCTCCAGACGGCTGCGCCAAGCCTCCTTGGCCGCGTCAGCACCGACGGCAGTCAAGTGGCCAGTGCCGTATACGGCGAACGTAGGCAGCACATCGAACCCTGGGAAGTAGAGCGAGCCGTGCGTGATCGGAAACAGCAATTGCTCAAGTGGTCCGTTGATACCGCGCGGCGAGTAATCTTCTGCGGGGCCACCGACAGCGACTGACAACATGGCCCGCTTGCCCTTGAAGGCCCCATCTCCGTAGCGATAGGTGTTGCCTGCGTCCTTGAAGTTGTGGGCAAGTCCGGCTGCCCAAACACGATCTATCCATCCCTTCATGATGGCCGGCATACCGTACCACCAAAGCGGGAACTGAAAGATCACGGCATCTGCCGCAATGACCTTGTCTTGCTCTGCCGCTACGTCGGCGGTCTGGCGGCCATGACGATATGCGTGAGCAGACTCTGCGCCAAACGATAGCCGCTGAGTGTTCGCTCGATCGGGAAAGTCGTGCTCGTCGAACGTTGCTTTCCAGCCCATGGCGTATAGATCGGATTGCAGGACCTCGTGCCCTTGCGCAGTCAAGCATTCAACAGAGACATCCACCAGTTGCCGCGTTAGCGACGAAGGCTCGGGATGGGCATAGATGATCAGTACTTTTTTCGACATGAAGGACGGCTCCGCTGTAATGTCGCTGGAGTGTCGCGGGGCTCGGACCCTCTGTGAAATCGCAAAATTTTCCTGCTAGCATAAGTTCGATGGATACCAGACGCCTTGATCTCAATCTGCTTGTGACGTTGGAGGCCCTTCTCATCGAGCAGAATGTGACCAGGGCCGCCGCCCGTCTGCATTTGAGCCAGCCAGCAGTCAGCGCGCAGTTGAGCCGTCTGCGCGATGTCTTCAATGACCCTCTTCTGGTCCCCGCGCAGCGTGGAATGACCCCCACCGTCAAAGCCTTGGAGCTGCTGGTGCCGCTTCGCCAAGCACTTGACCAAGTAAGGGCCACCGTCACTACTCACCTGAATTTCGAGCCTGCGACGGCGAGCCTGACGGTATCAATCGCCTGCACGGATTACGTGCAGGCGGCCTTGATCAAGCATCTCGTCGTCGCCATGCGACCCGAAGCGCCGGGTGTCCGTATCGCACTGCGCATCCTGGACGTACCACAGCTGGAGCTGCAGATGACCCGCGGCGAAGTGGATCTGGCCGTGATAAACATGAACGGGGCTCCGCCAGCACTCCACTCGCAACACCTCTACGATGAGAGTTATGTGCTGATTGGACGTCGTGGGCATCCAAGCCTGCGCGCGGACCTGACGGTGGATGAGTTCGCGCAGCTGGAACATGTGGTGGTGTCACTACGCGGCGGAGGCTTCTCTACGTCGGTGGATAACGCCTTGGTAGCGCGAGGGCTGCGGCGTAACGTAGTCCTGTCTGCGTCGTCATTTCTTCCAGTACCGGAGTTGGTCGCGCAGTCGGATTGTGTGGCCCTGGTGCCACGACGTCTTGTAGAAGGTCGCGACGAGCAGTTGCTGTGCGTAGCCCCGCCATTGCCGGTGGAAGGTTTTGCGATTGGCATGTTCTGGCATGAGCGGTCAGACGGACACGCCGGCTTCAGATGGGTGCGTGAGTTCATCACTCTCGTAGCCGATTCTCGAGCATCCCAGTTCAACGAATCGAATAGTCAGGCTGGGTAGTTCATCGCATTATTCAAATGCGGCCTCACGTAGCTCGCGGCGTTTGTGTATTCGCCGCAGACATGGCTTAAAAACGGAAATAGTGTTCGCTGCTCTGGCCAGTTACAGCCTGTCACGACAGGCGCCTACCGGCCAAAAGCTGCCCGTTAAATTGCCTATGGGTAGTCCGGTAGTCTATTCATGACAACCTTTTAGTAGAGATCGAGCACTTTGCATTACTTTCGCCCAGTCATGCGTGCATTCGGTAATATCCGGGATATCTCAGGATTGCCGAAGGTTAAGAAATGGACGTCGCTCAAATATCGGTATCGCTTTCCGACCTTGGCCTTGCCTACCGCAAGGCCAAGGTTGACCTCTACTACTCAACCAACCCCTCGCTGTTCGACATCGTCGACTATGAAGATGATCTGGGCAAAAACCTTGCTCGTCTGAAAGAACAGATTGAAGCCAGTAGCGAGGATTGGGTGAAAGAGCCCGATTTTCTCGGCACTTGGACGCTGGCACCCAAAGAAATCCGGCCAGAGAAGGCAGAGAAGGATCAAAGCCTGATCTTCGCCTCACCGGAAGCTGAGTGGCTAAGCGCGACGGAGGCCGGCAATCAACCCACCGCCGTATTCCGCCTCATGGCCCGCTGCAGCATCGACTTTCACGTGCTGTCATCGCTCTGGATGATGGAAGTCGGCGGTCTCTTCGACAAGCAGCTCAGCAGCAACGTCTTTGGCAGCCGCCTACGTCGTAACCGGCATGACGAGATCAACACGTGGGCACTTGGCTCCTTCAAACCTTACCTCAGGCCCTTTCGCGAGTGGCGCGACGGTGGCATCAAGGCGATGCGCACTGCCCTGAGCGAGAAGAAAAAAGTATTAGCCCTGACAGCCGATGTAAGCAGTTTCTATCACGAGCTAAGCCCCGGCTTTATGCTCGATGATAGCTTCCTCAAGTTAGCCCAAATTGAGCTGAGCGAATCGCAGTCAAAACTTAACCGCCTGTTCATCTCCGCCTTGTTGGCCTGGGCACAAGAAACACCGCTGAAAAAAGGTTTACCCGTCGGTTTGCCTGCGTCTGCTGTAGTCGCAAACGCCGCGCTACTCAAGCTCGACCAGTTCATCGAGCAACAAGTGGTACCGCTTTATTACGGTCGTTATGTGGATGACATTCTGCTGGTCATGGAAAACGCCAGCGACATCAAAAGCACCGAGCAGTTTTGGGAGTGGATTTTTAGTCGCGACGGCGGAAAGGATCTGCTCAAAAAAGATAAAGGCAGCATCCTGTTCAAGCCTGACTATCTCAAAAAGGACCGCATCGCTTTTGAAAACAGCAAAAACAAGCTGTTCATACTTGGGGGCTCTGCAGGCACCGCTCTGGTCAACGCCATTTCCGAACAGATCAACCAACGTGCCAGCGAATGGCGCGCTTTACCGGACCTGCCGAATTCGCCCAACACCGTGGCAACGGATCTGCTCAAAGCTACCAACCTGGCCGGTGAGCAAGCAGACAACCTACGCAAAACTGATGCTCTGACGCTGCACCGAGCTGGCTTTGCACTCAGCCTCCGCAACTACGAAGCCTTCGAACGTGATATCCCCCCAGAGGACTGGCAAGCACACCGTCATGCCTTTTTCGCCGCAGTCATTGAGCATCTGCTGACCCCGGCGAAGTTCTTCGAGCTGGCTCAATACCTGCCACGTATCATCCGTATGGCTACGGCCTGTGAAGATTTTGAGTACCTAGACAAGATCATCAGCGCACTCACTGGCCTAATCAACAAAGTTGAAAATGACTGCACTCTGGAGATCAAAAGTCTGACCGTGACCGACGTGCCAGCCGAAGCCCGACATTTGTGGAAACGATCTATCTGGGAAGTTACAGCGCAGAGCATCGTTTCAGCTTTTCCTTCCCGCCTAAGCAAGTCGGGGGCTACCGCCTGGAAGAACCAGATGACAAGCCATATGGAGAGCCTTGCCTTCATCATCTGGAGTAACTTCCTGGACAGGCCAATGAACATCACCAGCCAGAACATACAGAAGCTTCAAGCTCGTATGTTCAGCTTCGACCTTGCCCATATTCCCCTTCGCTTTGCAGGCCTTCCTCAGGAAATGGTCAGCCAGCGCGGTATTCCACTCCGTAAAAACCTCACAACTGCTGACTTAGAGAAATTGCTGCCTGATGAGATGAGCGACGGCATAGCCACGCTGGCGAATTGGCTCAGGTTTAAACGCGGTACACCGCCTGGACTTACCTTTGCCACTCGACCGTTCAGCCTCAATGAGCTCTACCTCATAGTGCCCACTCCTTTTGCTGCCTCCAGCCGCCAGACCCTGGGGCTGGTGGTGCAGGCACTACGAGGCTTTGAGCTGACTGAGCACAAGATGCCGCACCTCGACAAAAAGCAGGTGTTGTATATCCCCGACGGAGATCCCAAAGCCAAGCAGACCATCGCTGTAGCGAGCTTGGAAACCAAAGATGAAAGCTTTACCGCCGCGATCATGGGATTGCCCGACCCGGACGGTCTGCACCGTTACCAACGGATCAATCGCCTGATCAACGAACTAATCTCTCGGCCTGACGGCGCCGGTTACTTGATCCTCCCGGAAGTGGCATTACCACCCCAATGGTTTATGCGTATCGCCGACAAGCTCAAGGGCCGTGGCATATCTTTGATCACCGGGGTCGAGTACCTCCACGCGCCGAAAAAGTATGTACGCCACCAGGTTTGGGCTTCGCTCACCCACGACGGTCTTGGGTTCCCTTCGCTGATGCTCTATCGCCAGGATAAACAACGTCCAGCATTCCATGAGGAGCAAGAACTCTTTCGTCTGGCTGGCCTACAGCTGAAGCCCGCTCAAGAACAGCAGTGGCAAAAGCCTCCGGTCATCCAGCATGGTGAATTCCGCTTTGCCATCATGATTTGTAGCGAGCTGACGAATATCCGCTACCGCGCTGACCTACGCGGCCAGGTCGATGCGCTGTTTGTCCCAGAGTGGAACAGCGACACCGACACATTCAATGCGCTGGTGGAGTCTGCCGCCCTAGATATTCATGCCTACATCATCCAGTGCAACAACCGCCGCTTCGGTGATAGCCGTATCCGCGCCCCATACAAGGACCGCTGGAAACGCGACATATTGCGCGTCAAGGGTGGCAACCACGACTACTGCATTACAGGTGAAATCGACGTATTGAGCCTGCGCCAGTTCCAGTCCAGCCACCGCTCGCCAGCCTCAGGTTTTAAGCCTGTACCAGATGGTTTTAGCGAGGATATGGCCGCGGATCGGAAAGTATTACCCAAGGCATAAATTAGAAAATGAATAGGTATAGAGAACAACGCTTTGCACTGCTGATGCGCGATAGATTTGTTGAGTCACATCAGTTCAACGCACCACATTCGCTGGCACTCGGATAGTCAGCCGCAGGGAAAGGGTGAGAGGCTTATGAATACCATCCCGCTTACAGATACGATCGTCCATGCATTGGCGCAGCTTGTAGACGACTCAGGAAATAATGGCAATTATCGCGAGCCATCCCATGCCGACATTGAGTTTCAAGTAAATACCGCCGGTCTTTCTAAACATGATCCAAAGCAGCAAGGGCAAACCATTGGCAAAGCGAAGCGAAACAATTGGCGAAACAATTGCGAAACAATTGAAACAATTGGGGACTGAAACAATTGGGGACAGACCACGATATTGATGCTCCTGCATCAACAGCTACTGGCCTGTTCATCCCTGTTGCGAGCATCCGCTTTCCCAGATTTTTGCTCTCTACCTTCTTCTTCAAACCTAGGCGAGTTCAGAGATCTAGCAGCATCAACCGCTGCTCCTTGCCCCAGGCCTGAAAAAATTCCTGCACCTGCCATCCACGCTTGGAGTAGTAGTCGCTGCGATCATGGGTGTGCAGGTACAGCCGTGTGGTGCCGTTGGCCTTTGCGGCGGCGCAGATGCCTTCTATCAACTGTTCCGCCAAGCCTCGCTTCCTTGCCTGCGGAGCGATAAAGACGCAGGCGAGCCAGGGACCCAACTCCGGGCGCTCGGGCAGATCGTTGACGGCGAGTGCAGCACCGCCAAGTAGCTGGTCATTCTCTAGTGCGATCAGGCATTGCCAATCACCGTTGCCCTGGCCTTCCGCGAATTCGCGCTGCCAGTCGGCCAAGGGCTGCTCGATAAACTCGTATACGAACTGCTGATGCAGCCACTGCGCCAGGGTGTCGCTGTGTTGCATATGGTCGCGCAGCCAGACCAGGCGGGGCATGTGGGGATCTTCCTTGGTTTTTTGATCAGTACGCGCATGTAGCCGTAAGGAGGGAATAGGGTCAAGCGCAACGGTGAAAAGTGGAGAGACTATTTCTCCTCCGGAATGACCGCTTTTGGCCGATAGCAGCCTCCCACATAGTCCAGCTACTCCACCCTCTCCCATCTTTCAGCGTAAAGTCGCCACACCCCACACCTGCGGTTTCCGCTCAGACGAATGGGGTCGAACAAGGACTCACCAACATGGACCGTTTACGCAGCATCGTCTCCGCCTTCGCGCTCTGCCTGCTCTCCCTCGCTCACGCCGACACGCGCCAGCCACAGCCCTGCGACGCTTCCTTGCTGGACTCACTGGCGACCCAACTGGGACAACAAGGCTGGACGCCCCCTGACGGGCGCGGCGACGGGCCGTTGGTGGCGGCTGCCTGCAAGCCCTGGCCGGATGATCCGGCGTTGTCCGTGGTGACCCTGGCTTACCGTGACGCCGAGGACGCCACGCCAGCGGGCGAGCGCAACCTCAACTGGCTGGTGGCGAAGGTGGACACGCAGAGCGGGCAATTGCGCGAACGTTATGACGACTACCTTGGCGAAGATGCCGCACTGGAAATAGATGCCGGTAGCCTGTGGCTGGATACCGCGCGCTATCACCTGGCGCCAGGCGTTCGCGCGTTCGGTGTAGTGGTGCGCAGTGTCGCGCGCGGGGCGAGCTGTCCGGATGCAGGCTTCAATGACCTGCTGACGCTGGTAGTGCCGCAAGGGCCTCGGCTGAGGCCGGTGTTTGCCACCTATCTGTATTCGTGGACGACGCTAAAGGGCACGTCCTGTGTCACGGATAGTGACTTCCAATCGGAGCGAGCCGACCTGACGCTGGGCCTTGGGTCGAAGCAAGCCCATGGCTATGCCGACCTGGTGCTAACCGCTCAGGTTCGCGCAGGCTGGCAGGAACCCGTGCTACGCAAGGTCAGTACCACCGTCCGCTACGATGGCAAGCACTACCCCTTCGATCAGTTCCCGATGTTCTGGATGACAGAACCGCAGCCGTAACGACGAACAGGCAAGGACAAGCCAGCGCGTCACTGCCGTCTAGACTGCTGAGTCTCAACCCATGGCGGGAGACTCAGGATGACCAGCAAGAACACCATCTGCCTCTGGTACGACCGCGACGCGCTGGAGGCTGCGACCTTCTACGCCAAGACCTTTCCCGACAGCGCCGTGCTGGCGGTCCACCATGCGCCCGGTGACTACCCCAGTGGCCAGCAGGGCGATGTGTTGACGGTGGAGTTCAGCGTGATGGGCATTCCCTGCCTGGGTCTGAATGGCGGCCCGGCATTCCAGCACAACGAGGCGTTCTCGTTTCAGGTCGCCACCGACGATCAGGCCGAGACGGATCGCCTGTGGCACGCGATCATCGACCACGGCGGCCAGGCCAGTGAATGTGGCTGGTGCAAGGACGAATGGGGCGTCTCCTGGCAGATCACCCCGCGCCTCCTCAGCGCCGCCATCGCCAGCCCCGATCGCGCAGCGGCCAAACGCGCCTTCGAGGCGATGATGACCATGAGCAAGATCGACATTGCCAGAATCGAGGCGGCGCTGAAGGGCTGACTGCCGAAATGAATCAGGCGCGGGCGTTCTTCTTCTGCAGGATCAGCGACGCTTCGTTATAGGCGCTCTGGAAGGCGTCGCTGCCGATCCAGGTGATCGCGGCGTCTTCGTCTTCATCGTGGAAGATGCCGCGGTAGACGATCAGCAGGCCCATCATGAAGTCGGTCGCGGCCTCTTCCGACTCCTCGGCGACCACCAGCTCCAGCACCGGGTACTGCAGGAATATCAGGCACAGGGCGAGCAGGCTGATGCCTTCGCCGGCTTTCATGGCCTGGAACAGGTCATCGAAATGCGCGGGGTCGAAGCCATTCTCCTCGATATCCTTGAAATCGAAGGTGCTCAGGTCGATCTCGACATCATCGAACGGCTCGTTGATCAACGGGTTGGCGAGAATCGGATGGACGACATTGACCTGCGCCTTGGGCTTGCCCATGCGGTTCTGCCTGGCTTTGGTCTTGGCCCGTTGGGCGCGCTTCTTCTGTTTGTCTGCGGATGCCATGGGGCGTTCCTCGTTCGGTACAGCCATGTGCATGGCGCGGAAAGTTCAGGCGCCATTGTATTCAGTCTTGGTCATGGCCTGCGGCTGAATTTGCAGACGGAGAGTCATGCATTGAAGAACTGGCTTGCCTCTTCGACTTCCACCTGTTTTCTTCGGGATGCATGGATGACAGGAGCCTGACCATGACGGACCGCGAACAACTCCACCACGACGGCTATGCGTTGCTACGCCAGGCGGTTCCTATAGGGTGGCTGGATGGGTTGCGCACCGTGTTCGATGCGGGCATTACCCCCTCGGATCAGTGGCCGGTACCGCGTGGCGCAGACTGGCATCACTCGCTGCTGGATGACGACGCCACGATTCAGGCTGTGTGCCGCCTGCCACACTTGCTGGCAGTGGTCGGCGAGCTGATCGGCGAACGTTTCTTCCTCACGCAGGTGGAGGGCCGCGAGCCACTGGCTGGTGGCGGTCATCAGCAACTGCATCGCGATCTGTCGGCGCAGCGCCCGGGTGATATCGTCAATGCCATGGTCTACTTCGATGACTACGGCCCAGACAACGGCGCCACCCGTATCGTCCCGAGCAGCCACCGTCCGCCTGCCGGCGAGCCCCCCTTCGATTTCAACGACGAGTCCCGCTCAGTGCAGCTTGCGGGTGCGGCCGGCGACATCCTGGTGTTCGATGTGGACCTGATACACGCCGGCAGCCTGAACCGGCTCGGCACACGTCGCCGCTCGATCCTGATCAGCTACTTCGCCGAGCCCCTGTACGCGTCCTATCTGGAGATGCGCAGCCTGCGGGGGATTCGCATGGACGCAAGAGAACACTTCGAACCTGCGGATTTTCCCCTGAGACAGGTGTGAGCAAGGCGGTTGCTCGTGTCAGCAAGCGACACTGGCGTCTCTCGCCGGCGGCAGGCCGAACAGCCGGCGGTACTCCCGGCTGAACTGCGACACACTTTCGTAACCCACCGCGAACGCCGCACTGCTGGCGGTGGCGCCCTCCCCCGTCATCAGGCGACGCGCCTCGATCAGACGCAGCTGTTTCTGAAATTGCAGCGGCGTCAATGATGTCTGGTTGCGAAAGTGGTGATGAAAAGATGACGGACTCATACCGGCCACGGACGCCAGATGCTCCACCGGCAGCGGCCGGGTGAATTCGGTGCGCAGCACCTTCACCGCCCGAGCGATGCGTTGCGCATGGCCGTCCGGCCAGCCCAGGCGACTGATCGCCGGGCCATGCCGGCCAGCCAGCAACCAGTAATGCAGTTCGCGCACAAGCGACGCATGCAGCACCGTCGCCGAAGCCGGGCGCTCGAGCAGTCGCATCAGGCGTAGTGCCGCTTCGGCGACTTCGCTATCGGTCGGTTCGATGCGGATGGGCTCCAGCTCCGCACTCGGCACCGCCTTCATCTCCTCCATCAATTCGGTGAGCAGTGCAGGATCGAGGTCGATCACCAGCGAGATATACGGGACCTCGTGGCTCGCCTGGATGATCTGGCTGACCGTCGGTACGTCGGCGGTGATCAACAGCGAATCACCGGCGCTGAAGTTGAAGCTCCGGGTGCCCATCATGACGCGCTTGCTGCCCTGCAACACCAGGCAGGCCAGAGGCCGGGTGATGGCGTAATCCAGCCCGCTGGGCTCTGACGTGCGAATGATGGTCAAGCCGGGAATGGGCGTTTGGGCAAGCCCGCCGGGTTGGCCATGTCGATTCAGATAACCGCGCACAACCTCCAGCAGCGCTGCGCTCATCGTAGGCTCCTGATGCTGATCCAGAGCATGTCTTTTCCTCTTGGAGAAATAGGCAAAAAGCGTCGAGGTTTCGGTAACGACGGGGTTGCGCCACGAGCCACACAATGAAATCCCGTTCACCCATGAGAGGATTTTTACCATGACCAAGATCGCCATCGTAACCGGCTCCAGCCGTGGCCTCGGCCGCAACACTGCGCTGAACATCGCGCGTCAGGACATCGATGTCGTCGTCACCTATCACAGCCAGGCCGACACCGCACAGGCCGTGGTTGCCGACATCCAGGCCCAGGGACGCAAGGCGGTCGCCCTGCAGCTCGACGCAGGCGACGTCAGCACCTTTCCGGCCTTCGTACAACGCCTGCGCCAGGCACTTAACGAGACCTGGCAACGCGACAGTTTCGACCACCTGATCAACAACGCCGGCCATGGCGACATGGCGTCGATTGCCGACACTACTGAAGCTCAGTTCGATGCCCTGGTGAACGTGCATTTCAAAGGAGTGTTCTTCCTCACCCAGGCGTTGCTGCCACTGATGGCCGATGGCGGTCGTATCGTCAATATCTCGTCCGGGCTGACCCGCGTGTCCTATCCCGGTTTCTCCGCCTACTCGGCGGTCAAGGGCGCAGTGGAAGTGCTGAGCCTGTATATGGCCAAGGAGCTGGGCAGCCGGGGTATCGCAGTCAACACCGTGGCGCCCGGCGCCATCGAAACGGATTTCCTGGGTGGAGCCGTACGTGACATGCCGGACCTGAACAAGGTGTTCGCGGACATGACGGCGCTGGGTCGGGTCGGCGTGCCGGACGACATCGGCCCGATGATCGCCAGCCTGCTCGGCGAGCAGAATCGCTGGATCAACGCCCAGCGCATCGAGGTATCCGGCGGTCAGGCGATCTGATCGCCCCGCTGCGACCGGACAACCCGGTCGCAGCGATATCCGCGCGCCCTAGCCACGCGACGGTTGTCCAGCCATGCGCTGACGCATCAGCTCCAAATCATGATCGTTGTCAATTTACCTGATGACTGTCGTCTTTCTTTATCAGCTCATTCCCTCTAGTTTCCAGCCATCGACAACCCGATGGGAGCCTTGCATGAAACAGGACTGGAACGACCAGGTTGCACTGATCAGCGGTGCCGGCAGCGAACACGGCATCGGCATGGCCATCGCCAGGCGCTTGGGCGCGGCAGGGGCGAAGCTGATCGTCACCGCCAGCAGTGCGCGCATCGCCGAGCGCGTCGCCGAATTGCGCGCCGAAGGCTTCGCAGCCGAGGGCCGGGCAGTCGACCTTACCGACGAAGCCGGCGTGCAGGCGTTCGCCGCCTGGGCCGAAGGGCTGTGGGGGCACGTCGATATCCTGGTGAACAACGCCGGCATGGCGATGCAGGGCAGCCCCGAGCCGTTCGCGGAGCTTTCCAGCATGAGCCTGGAGGTCTGGAATCTCTCGCTCGCCCGCAACCTGACCAGTGCCTTCCTGCTCACCCGCGCCCTGCTCCCCGGCATGCAGACGCGCAGCTACGGGAGGATCGTCAACATCGGCTCCACCACCGGCACGCGTGGCGGCAATCCCGGCGAGGCGGCCTACAGCGCCGCCAAGGCCGGTATGGTGGGCATGAACATGGGCCTGGCGTTGGAGGTCGCACGCCAGGGCATCACGGTCAACACCGTGGCGCCGGGCTGGATCGCCACGGGCTCGAGCACGCCGCATGAACAGCGCGCCGCGGCCTATGTGCCGATAGGCCGTGCCGGCCGCCCCGAGGAAGTGGCATCAGCCGTGGCCTTCCTCGCCTCCCCTGAAGCCAGCTACATCACCGGCGAGGTGCTGGTGGTCGATGGCGGCAACTGCCTGATCGAGGACAAGGCCCCATGAGTACCGAGCCCAAAATCAGCCCCGTGGTGCTGATCACCGGCGCGGCTGGCGGCGTGGGCAGTGCGCTGGTGGCACGCTTCGTGGCCGGTGGCTGGGCGGTGTTCGCCACCGACGCCAACGCTACCGGTCTGGCTGAGCTGGGCCAGCGCCACGCCCTGGTCGGCAGCCTGACGGCGGATATTCGCAAGCCTGCCAACTGCAATGCAGTGGTGACGGCAGTGATCGAAGCAGCTGGCCGACTGGATGCATTGATCAATGCGGCAGGGGTGTGGCGCGAAGGGCCGGTGGAAGCCTTCAGCGAGGAGGATTTCGACCTGGTATTGGACGTCAACCTCAAGGCCAGCTTCTTCATGTGCGCTGCGGCCATTGCTCACCTGCGCCAGACGCGAGGCGCCATCGTCAATATTTCCAGCGACGCCGGACGCCAGGGCAACCCCAATGCTGCCGCCTACAGCGCCAGCAAGGGCGGCCTGAGCATGTTCACCAAGGCACTGGCGCTGGATCTGGCACCTTACGGCGTGCGTTGCAACGCCGTCTCGCCTGGCGATATCGAGACACCGATGCTCAAGTTCCAGGCCGAGCACTACGGTAATGGCGATCCGGACGCCTACTACCGGGAGTTGCTGGGGAAATATCCACAGGGTGATCAGGCGCGTTTCATCCAGCCGGAAGAAGTGGCGGAACTGGCGTTCTTCCTCTGCCAGCCTGGGGCGCGGTCGATCACCGGTGCCGACCTGGCCATCGATCAGGGCGTTTCAGCCGGTCACTGATCGTCGCGACGTTCGTAGCGGCGCTGGATACGTGTCAGCTCCCCCGTGCTGCGCAACTTGGCCAGAGCAGCGGCCCAGGCCGCGACCAGCGCATCGTCGCTGTCGCGGCTGAAGGCGATATACAGCGAGGAGCGATACAGCTCGATGGGCACTCGCCTGAGAGTGCCCGGGGCGATACCCAGCTGGCGACTGTAGTAGGCCACGCCGGCGTCGGTGTCGCCGATGATGACCTCGGTACGACCGGCCAACAGCATGCGGTAGAGCTGCTCACTCTCCGTTGCGCTCGTGTCGAGGTTGTCGAACCCCATCGACGCCAACATCGTTGGCACCAGTCCGGCGTGCCGGGTGGTTATACGTGGGGTGTGCAACAACTGCTCCAGCGTGTGGATCGGCTGCGCTGCAGCGGCCAACTGGTAAGGGTAGATGGACTCCTCGGCGATGGGCCCGACCCACTTGAACAAGGACTCGCGCTCTGACGTGCGAAACATCGAATACATGATGGTTCTGGGCTGAGTCTGCAGTACACGAGAGGCACGCATGCTGGGTCTCATCCTGATCTCGAAGTCGTCGCCGGTCAGCGCCATGATGGCCCGCACCACTTCCGTGGCCATGCCGGTGATGTGCTCGTTCTCCCGGTAGTTGTAGGGCGCCCATTCCTCGGTGACGAGCTGATACGTCTCGGCCTTGGCAAGCGCCCCCATCAGCAGGCAGAGCAGCGCGGCGATGAGTATCGAGTGCTTCACGGGCTGTACCTGCTGGAGAGGATGCGGTTCAAGAGCGGCTCTGATCAGGGGGCTCGGCAAGCATAGACGCTCTGCCAGTGTTGCAGCCTCATGGCCAGAGCCGAAGGTTAAAGTTAACCTTGAGCTCACCACACTCCTGCCACGGTGATATTACCCAAATGAAGATCGGCGAACTGGCGCAACGCACAGGCCTTGCGGCCTCGCGCATTCGCTTCTACGAAAGCATCGGCCTGCTCAAGCTGGTGGAGCGCCAAGCCAACGGCTATCGCAGTTACCCGGAACAGGCCGTGCTGGTGCTCAACCTGATCACCACCGCACAGCAGGCCGGCTTCAGCCTGGACGAGTTGCGCACCCTGCTGCCGCAGGATCTGTCGCAGTGGGAACACGGCAAGCTGCTCGATACCCTGCAGGCAAAAGTGAAGGACATCGAAGCGCTGGAGCAGCGTCTGGCACAGAGCAAGACGCACCTGCTGGCGCTGATCGACGAGATCGAAAGCAAACCCGATGATATCGACTGCGCCAGCAACGCCAAGCGGGTGCTGTCGAAGATGAACCTGAGCGAGCCGAGCGAGACGCCCAAGCGCGCGAAGAAATAAGCGAGTGCTCGCTACATCTGTAGGAGCCGGCTTGCCGGCGATCTGCTTGAAAGCACAAAGCATCGCCGGCAAGCCGGCTCCTACGAAAAACGTTGGCGGCGCGGCAACGCTTCGACGTCGCGTGCGAAACCCATTGACATTAAAGTGAACTTTAAAGTTAAGGTCAGCGCTGGCTCAACCGAGGAAGCGCCCATGACCCTGTTCGATCCCCTTGTCCTGCCCAATGGTTCGACCCTGCCCAACCGCATCGCCAAAGCGGCGATGGAAGAGAACATGGCAGACGCCAACCACGCACCGTCCGAGCACCTGATGCGCCTCTATCAGGCCTGGGCCGAGGGCGGCACCGGCCTGCTCATCTCCGGTAACGTGATGGTCGACAGCCGCGCCATGACCGGGCCAGGTGGCGTGGTGCTGGAAGACGACGAACAGCTGGCGCGATTCGAACGCTGGGCCCGTATCGGCCGCGCCAAAGGGGCGCAATTCTGGTTGCAGATCAATCATCCCGGCCGGCAGATGCAGTCCAACCTGGGCCAGCCAACCTGGGCGCCTTCGGCCGTAGCGCTGGAGCTGGGCAACCTGTCCAAGCGTTTCGCCACACCGCAGGAAATGCCCCCGGCGGTGATTCAGGACGTGATCGAGCGCTTCACCCGCACCGCACAATTGGGCGAGCAGGCCGGCTTCACGGGCGTGCAAATCCATGCGGCGCACGGCTACCTGCTCAGCCAGTTCCTGTCGCCACTGACCAACCAGCGCAACGACCAATGGGGCGGCTCGCTGCAAAACCGCGCGCGCCTGCTGCTGGAGATCGTCAAGGAGGTGCGCACCGTGGTGTCGCCGGGCTTCGCCGTGGCGGTCAAGCTCAACTCGGCGGACTTCCAGCGCGGCGGTTTCAGCGCCGAGGACGCGCAGCAGGTGGTGCGCCTACTTAATGGACTGAATGTGGATCTGGTCGAGCTGTCCGGCGGCAGTTACGAGGTGCCGGCCATGCAGGGCCAGGCCCGTGATGGCCGCACCCTGGCGCGCGAAGCCTACTTCCTGGAGTTCGCCCGTGAGATTCGTGCAGTGGCGAACATGCCGATCATGGTCACTGGCGGTATCCGCCGTGCCCCCGTTGCACAGGAAGTGGTGGACAGCGGTATCGAGATGGTCGGCATCGGCACAGCCCTGGCCATCGACCCGAACCTGCCGCGTGACTGGCAGCTCGGCCTCGGCAGCGCTCCCCAGCTGCCGCCGATTACCTGGAACAACAAGGTGCTGGCCTCGCTGGCGAACATGGCAGTGGTGAAGTATCAGCTGCACCAGCTCAGCCAAGGCCGGGACTCCCAGCCCGGCGTATCCCCCTTGTGGGCGCTGGTGACGCAGCAGGTGAAAGACCTCTTCCGCACTCGCCAATATCGGCGTCGGATGGCGCGGCGCGCAGCGCGCTAATCCCCCCACCGATCTCGTGATTCGACAGTCTCTGGGCGGCGACCTCGCCGCTGCTTGGCACGTGGTGCCGAACCCGCGGACAACCGAAACGCCGTTTCGCTCGTTGCGCAGATGCAACAGTCCTTTGCCAAATCCCCGGTTTAATTAGCTTGCTAACGAGGCGTATAAACGAACTGCGACATATCGCCGCATTCGTATTTCGAGGAGACAAGCATGAACGTGATCGTGCATGAGCGTGACAACGAACATCTTTCCCGTGAAGCCCGTGCCATGGGGATGGTGGTCTGGGATGTGATTCAGAATGGAGAGCTGGTGGGTATCTTCCCGTCGCAGGACGAAGCCGATGCCTACCGCAAAACGCTGGAAAGCGCGCAGCTGCAAGGCTAAGCAGAGGCTGTTGCCGTTTCGAGCGAAACGGCAACAGCTTCAGACGAGCACTCAGCCCAGCGCACACTGCGCCCCCAACCGAGCCACCGAAGCATCCCCGCCAGCAACCCGCAAGCCCCGACAATCCCTCGACGGCCAATAGCGCAGGCACCGCACCATATGCAGCCAGAACCTCGAGCGGCCAGGGGCATACCTGGGCAACTCGCGCGGCAGTAACAACTGCGATGCCAGATAGCCGACCTCCATTTCGCAGTGCTCATGACTTCCTGGCGAGCCGCGCGCATCGCCTGTTTCAAGATCTGGCCAGATATCACGACGTTCAGATCGAATGCTCATCGACTCGGCCCTCTCACAGATCGAGCACGAGGGGTTGCACGCCATCCTCACCCTGTGCCGGCACCGCGCAGCAGATCAGCACACTATCGCCTTCCGGCAGCTCGGCTGGCGGGTTCGGGTAATGCACCTGGCCGCTGACCAGGCGCGTCTTGCAGGTGCCGCAGGAACCGCCACGGCAGCTGAATTCGGGGGTCAGGCCACGACTTTCCGCCAGTTCCAGCAGGCTGCCACTATCCGGCGTCCAACGCGCTTCCTTGCTCGAGGTGGTGAAATACACCGGCACTGGCTCGGTTGCCGCTGGCGGCTGCATGAAGGTCGTCACCTGCCCATCCGTGCGACGCGTCAGCGTCGAGGGGCCGAACGCCTCGGCATGGATGCGCGCGTCGGCAACGTTCAGATCGCGCAGGCCGTCGTAAATCGCCTGGGTAAAGGCGGCCGGGCCGCACAGGTAGAAGTCGTAATCGTCGAACGACAGTGCCGCCTTGATCTGCGCCAGCTCGATGCGCCCGTGCTGCTCGTAGTCGCGCCCGAGTACTGCGTCCTGCTCCGGCGCACTGACTGCACGGTGAACGTGCAGCAGGCCATCGGCACGTTGCACCAGCTCACGCAGCTCGGCCTGGAACGGCAGGTCAGCGAGCCTCCGTGCGCCCTGGAAGAAGTGGATGCGCTTGCCCTGCCTCAGCGCCACCTGCTCGCGCAGCATCGACAGCAACGGCGTGATGCCGACACCGGCACCGATCAGTACCAGCGGCCGGTTGGTGTCGCTATTAAGGGTGAAGCTGCCCAGCGGCGGACGTACTTCCAGCACATCGCCAACCTGGATCTGCTCGTGCAGGTGCCGCGAGACCAGGCCCTGCGCCTTGACGCTGATACGCAGTTGGCCATCCGACGGCGCGCTGGAAAGGCTGTAGGTGCGCAGCAGGGTGTCGCCCGTGGCGGTGGTGATGCGAATCGGCAGGTGCTGACCGGCGGCGAAGCGCGGTGCAGCGCCCTGCTCCGGCGCCAGCACGAACGAGCGGATATCGGTGCTCTCCTGCTGCTGGCGCTGCACGCGCCAGCGCTGCCACTGATTGCGCTGCTCGCGTTCGCGCAGGCGCACCTCCGTTTCCGCCCAGGTGCCGGTCATCAGGCTGGTCGGTGCATATTCCTCGAAGGCCCAACGTAGCGAGGCCGCCGCCGGGCGCAGTACCACCTGCTCGACGTCGAGTGTCCATAGCCGTTCGGCCCCCTCGAAGACGTTTATCAGCGGACTGTCGAGGAGTATTTCGGCGCGTCCGCCCAGTTGCAGAACGTCGCCCGTGGCGAAGTCGACGAACAGCAGGCCAGCGCGCGGATTGACGCTAAGGTTGCCCAAGGTGTTGAAGAACAGGTTGCCGGCGTAGTCGGGGATGGTCAGGCGATTGCCCTCTACCCGCACGAAGCCGGCGCGCCCGCCCCGGTGCGAGACATCCACCGAGCGGCGGCCATCGGCATGCTCGACGTAACTGGCGACGAAGAAGGTGTCGGCGCTACGGATCATCTCGGCAGTGCGCGCATCCAGTTCGGTCGCCTCCAGGCGTTCGACGCCCCGCTCGGGTACGCGGCGGTAATGACGCAGCTGGATGTACTGCGGGCAGTTGCCGAAGGAATGCTCCACGGTGATGTCCAGACGCTGTGCCGACGCCTGATGAATATGCCCGTTGATGCGATTGCGCCGCCGCGAATGCAGCTCGATGCCAAGCAGGCCGATGGCCTCGCCGCTGCCCAGACCGGGCGTGGCCGGATCGAGCGGGTCGAGCGCCATGGCGGCGAGGTCGAACGACAGGTGACGGGGATCGGGCGAGGTGACGAACCCTTCTTCGCCTTCGATCAAAGTGGCCCAGGGCTGGCCGCTGCCATCCACCGAAGCGGCGATCATGAACGGCAGCTGCTGGTAGAACTCACGATGCTGATCCGGCATGTAGTCGCGGATCACCTTCTGTCCGAGCACTTCCATGCGTTCGCCGACGCCGACCTTTTCCTGCAGTTGCTTTTCACCGGCATGCCAGGGCGAGTGCCGATGGCTGGGGAGCTGTTGCATGCTGCGCCCTCCTTCAGAGGTGCTGCCGGGGTACCCGGCAGCGGCTGTGTATCAGGCTTGCAGACCGGCGGCTGTACGCGGCATCGGCACGAAACCTGGCAGCGCCTCGATGCGGGCCAGCCAGGCGCGGATGTTCGGGTAGGGCTCCAGCGAGACGTTGCCCTCCGGCGCATGAGCGATGTAGGAGTAGTTGGCGACGTCGGCGATGCTCGGCTTGTCACCGGTTAGAAACGGGGTTTCGCCCAACTCGCCTTCCATCACGGTGAACAGCGCATGAGCGCGGTTGATCACTTCTTCGGTGTTGAACGAGTAGCCGAATACGGTAACCAGGCGCGCGGCGGCAGGGCCGAAAGCCACCGGCCCAGCGGCCACGGACAACCAGCGCTGTACGCGAGCGGCGGCGGCGGGCTCCTGCGGCAGCCAGTCATCATTACCGTAGCGCTTGGCCAGGTAGACGAGGATGGAGTTGGAATCGCTGATGATGGTGCCGCCGTCATCAATCGCCGGTACCTGGCCGAAGGGGTTGATGGCCAGGAACTCCGGCGTCTTGTGCTCGCCCTTGGCCAGATCGACGAAGATCAGCTCGGTGGGCAATTGCAGCAGCGACAGCATCAGCTCGGCGCGGTGGGCGTGGCCGGAGCGAGGAAAGTTGTAGAGCTTGATGGCGGGACGGGACATGGCGATGACTCCTTCGAGCGTGATTGGATAAGGTCACCGCGAGACGACTGGCCTTCGCGACGATGGGGCCATGTTCGCCTCATCCAGTCCCGATAAGAATCACCACAAAGGACAATCCACTATTTCACTTTCTGCAATTACCTCATTTCAGGCCTGAAACGCCGGATGGACGCGCAGACGTGGCACGGCGAAGTCGAGGAAGCTGCGTACCCGCGCTGCAGCCCGGCGCCCTTCGCGGTAGTACAGCTGCACCGGCACGGGCGCTGCGGCAAAGTTTTCCAGCACCGCCTGCAACTGCCCACTCTGCAACTCCTGATAGGCCTCGTAGCTCAGGCAGCGGGTCAGGCCAAAACCGGCGAGCGCAGCGCGGATCGCGGCCTGCGGCGTGCTGCAGGTCAACCGTGGCGCGAGCTTCACCGCGCCGTTCACAAAGCGCCATTCCCCCGCATGGCCGGTCGAAGAACGAGCGATGGTGCGGTGCGCATGCAAAGCCTGCGGGTTGGCGGGCCAGCCCCAGCGCTGCAGATACGCAGGTGCCGCACATACTAGCGGTCGCGCCCATCCCAACGGCACGGCGAAACCGGACGAACTGGGCAGATGGCCGACCACCACGGCCAGATCGATGCCATCCTCCAGCAACCTGGGCGACTCTTCGCGCGCCAGGGTGGTCAGGCTCACCTCGGGAAATTCCGCCAGGTAGTCGACCGCGATGGGGGTCAGCACCTGATGCGTCATCAATAGCGGCAGGGCCAGGGTCAGTTGTCCGACGGGGTTGGCATGCAGGCCCGTCACGGAACGTTCGGCCTCCTCCACCCGCAGCAGGATGCGCTGGCAGCTATCGGCGAAAGCCGCACCCGCCGGGCTCAGGCTCACACCGCGTGGCCCGCGCAGCAGCAGGGTGCTGTCCAGACGGCTCTCCAGCGCTGCCACGGTCCGCATCACCGTGGCCTGCGACAGCTGCAACTGCCGAGCAGCAGCCGCCAGGCTGCCCGCCTGGGCCACGACGAGAAACACCTGCATCTCGCGGTGAGCGTTCATGAAACAGGCGCTGCGCCGGCCGCATGCAACGCCGGGTCGGCACGAAAACTGGCAGCGCAGTGGTCGACGAACGTGCGCACCTTGGCCGAGACCTGGCGACCGCCCTGGTGAATGATGTGCACCGGCAAAGCCGGCGGTTCGAACGCCTCGAGCACCAGCTCGATCTCGCCGCGCGCCACTGCGGCGGCCACCTGGTAGGACAGCACGCGGGTATAGCCCCAGCCCAGGCGCGCCACGCTGATTGCCGCCTGGTTGGAGCTGACAGTGAAGCGTGCCTGCGGCATGAAGCCGAACGGGCCGTCCGCGCCGACGAACTGCCAGTGCGACAGCAGGGTGCTGGCACTGGACATGACGATGGGAGCGTCGCGCAACTCATCCGGGTGACGCGGGCGCCCGACGCGGTCGAGAAAGGCTGGCGAGGCGCACACCACCGAGCGGATCTGCCCGACCTGCAACGCCGGATGATCGCCCTCGGGCAACGAGCCGATGCGCACGGCAACGTCGATGCCCTCCTCCATCATGTTCACCACACGATCGACCAGCAGCGCGTTGACCTCCACGTCCGGGTGGGTGTCGAGGTACTGGGCGATGCGCGGAATCAGAAACAACTCGCCGAACATTACCGGCGCCGTCACGGTGAGCCGCCCGCGTGGTCGTACACTGCCTCCGGCGGCCAGCTCCTCGGCCTCTTCCAGCTCCAGCAGGATACGTCGGCAGTCCTCGACATAACGCTGGCCGGCTTCGGTCAGACGCAGGCTGCGCGTGCTGCGGGCCAGCAACAGCGTGCCGAGACGTGCCTCCAGCGCCGCGACGGCGCGGGTCACGCTGGGCGGCGAAATGCCCAGCAGCTTGGCGCCACCGGCGAAGCTCTCGGCCTCGGTCACTGCCAGCAGCACCCTCATTTCCTGAAACCGATCCATCGTCACCGCCTGGTTTTCTGTTGCATCGACGCAGCGTACCTCATGAAGAGGCCGCGTCCAGAATCAGCGCCGACTCAAGGCCAGACGCGCAGCGAACAGGACAAAGATCAGCCCGGTGCTGCGATCCATCCACTTGATCACCGCCTCGCGCCGCAGCCAGTGGCCGAGTGGCTGGGTGGCACCGATCAGCAGCAGCGCCCAGACCAGGCTGAGCGCGACATGGATACCCACCAAGGCGAATGTCCAGGTGATCAGCGGCTGCCCCTGCGGAATGAACTGCGGCAGGAAGGAGACGTAGAAAATCCCCACCTTGGGATTGAGCACGTTGCCCAGCAGACCGCGCAGGAACCAGTTGGCATCGGGAGTGCCGCTCGATTGTGCGGGTGCCAGCGAGGTACGCGGGCGCAGCAGCATGTTCAGCCCGAGCCAGGCCAGATAAGCCGCACCGCAATACTTGAGCAGGTTGTAGCCGAACTCGGAAACCGCCAGCAGCGCACCGAGTCCGAAGGCCACCGCCGCGCCCCAAAGCAAGCAGCCGGCATTGATGCCCAGCGCTGCGCGAAACGCCTGCTGCCGGCCCTCGACTGCGGCAGTGCGTAGCACCAGCGCAGTGTCGATCCCTGGCGTCAGGGTCAGCAGCGTGGCCGCCAGAGTGAAGGCGATCAGGTTTTCGGCAAATGGCATCGGCAGGCGCTCCGTCAACAGGGCAGAGCGCGAGTATAAACAGCGCATCGTTCAAACCGTAGGGTGCGCCGCGCGCACCGCCAACAACCGGAAAACCACCCGGTGCGCACAGCGCACCCTACGTTTAGCCGCGATACGCCTCGAACAGCCCGGTGGCGCCCATGCCACCGCCCACGCACATTGTGACGATGCCGTAGACCCGTAGGGTGCGCCGTGCGCACCGCCAACCAACGGAAAACCACCCGGTGCGCACGGCGCACCCTACGTTTAGCCGTGATACGCCTCGAACAGCCCGGTGGCACCCATGCCACCGCCCACGCACATGGTGACGATGCCGTAACGCAATTCGCGGCGTTGCAGCTCGCGTACCAGATGCCCGACCTGGCGCGAGCCGGTCATGCCGAATGGATGGCCGATGGAAATGGAGCCGCCATTGACGTTGTATTTCTCGTTGTCGATCTCGAGCGTGTCGCGGCAGTACAGGCACTGCGAGGCGAAGGCTTCGTTGAGCTCCCACAGGTCGATGTCGGCCACGCTCAGGCCCTTGCTCTTGAGCAGCTTGGGCACCGAGAACACCGGGCCGATGCCCATCTCGTCCGGCTCGCAACCGGCAACGGTGAAGCCGCGGAAGTAGGCCTTGGGCGTCAGGCCCAGTTCCAGCGCCTTTTCCAGGCTCATCACCAGGGTCATCGAGGCGCCATCGGACAATTGCGAAGCATTGCCGGCGGTGACGCTGCCAGCCGGGTCGAACGCCGGTTGCAGCTTGGCCAGGGATTGCAGGGTGGTATCCGGGCGGTTGCAGTCGTCCGCCTCGACCACGCCGTCGACGATCTTCTTCTCGCCAGTGGTCTTGTCTTCGACCAGATACTTCACCGTCATCGGCACGATTTCGTCAGCGAACAGACCTTCGGCCTGAGCCCGTGCGGTGCGCTGCTGGCTCTGCAGGGCGTAGGCGTCCTGGGCTTCGCGGGTGATGCCGTAGCGATTGGCGACGATCTCGGCAGTCTTGCCCATGGGGTAGTAGATGCCGGGGTTGTCCTGTTGCAGCAGCGGGTTGAACAGATTGTCCATGTTCATGCTTTTCAGGGTCATGGTGATGGACTCGACGCCGCCGGCGACGATGATATCGCTGCAGCCGGACGCCACCTGGTTGGCGGCGATGGCGATAGCCTGCAGGCCCGAGGAGCAGAAGCGATTGAGGGTCATGCCCGCCACCGGATTACCCAGGCGCGAGAGCACGGCGACGTTGCGGCCGATGTTCATGCCCTGCGCCCCCTCGTTGGAACCGGCGCCGACGATGCAGTCATCGACCAGTTTCGGGTCGATGCCGTTGCGCACCAGCAGCGCATCGACGCAATGGGCGGCCATGTCGTCCGGCCGGGTCATGTTGAACTTGCCGCGGAAGGACTTGGCCAGGCCGGTCCGGACGCTGTCGACGATCACCACTTCACGCATGACGCACCTCGTTGTTATTGGATGGCGAATGGCGTGAAGATAAATCCAGCCGATCCCAGGGCGCGACCATCATTGATCTGGCGTATACGAGGCGATGCAGGGACGTAGCCCGGATGTAATCCGGGGCTTTGGGATCGACACAAAAATCGCGGCTGAAGCCGCTCCCACAGTGCAGTGAATACCGTAGGAGCGGCTTTAGCCGCGATTACCGCTTCAATCCCTGGCGAACGCCGCCTCGATGGCCTCGTTGATGGTGCGCAGCACCTTGACTCGGGCGAAGCGCTTGTCGTTAGCCTCGATCAAGGTCCAGGGCGCGATCTCGGTGCTGGTGCGGTCGACCATGTCACCCACCGCATCGCCGTACTCATCCCACTTGTCGCGGTTGCGCCAATCCTCTTCGGTGATCTTGAAGCGTTTGAAAGGGATCTGCTCGCGCTCCTTGAAGCGCTCGAGTTGTGTTTGCTGGTCGATGGCCAGCCAGAACTTCACCAGGATCACGCCGGCATTGGCCAGTTGCTCCTCGAAGTCGTTGATCTCGCCGTAGGCGCGCAGCCAGTCGGCCTGGCTGCAGAAGCCCTCGACCCGCTCCACCAGCACGCGGCCATACCAGCTGCGGTCGAAGATGGTGAACTTGCCGCGCGCCGGGATGTGCCGCCAGAAACGCCACAGATAGGGCTGGGCACGTTCTTCCTCGGTCGGCGCCGCCACCGGCACGATGCGGTATTGGCGCGGGTCGAGCGCACCGGTCACACGGCGGATGGCGCCACCCTTGCCAGCGGCATCGTTGCCCTCGAATGCCGCGATCAGAGCGTGCTTGCGCATGCGCTTGTCGCGCATCAGGCCAGACAGACGCGCCTGCTCGGTGGCCAGTTGCTCCTTGTACTCGTCCTTGCTCAGTGCCTGGGTCATGTCCAGGCTGGCCAGCAAACCGCGATTGTCCAGACTGGAAACCAGCGGCGCGGCATGCGGTTGCAGCTGGGTGCGCTGCGGATTGGCCAACGCCGCCTGCAAGCCTTCGAGCAGAATGCGCCCGACGGTGAGGCTGCGGTAATAGTGATCGACGCCCTCGACCACATACCAGGGCGCATAGTCGCGGCTGGTGCGGCGCAGCACACGCTCGCCGTAGCGCACGAACTTGTCGTAGGTCTTCGATTGCTGCCAGTCCAGCGGGCTGATGCGCCAGCTGTGCAGCGGGTCTTCCTTGAGCGCTTCGAGGCGCGCCTTCATGTGCTTCTTGGACAGGTGAAACCAGAACTTGAAGATCAGCGCACCCTCGTCGCAGAGCATGCGCTCAAGGCGCTCGGCACCGTCGATGGCCTGGTCCAGCACCGCGTCCTTGAACTTGCCGTGCACCCGCCCCTGCAACATCTGGCTGTACCAATTGCCGAAGAACACGCCCATGCGCCCCTTGGGCGGGAGCTGCCGCCAGTAGCGCCAGGCCGGCGGCCGCGCCAGCTCTTCGTCGGTCTGTATATCGAAGGTGCTGACCTGGATCAGCCGCGGGTCCATCCACTCGTTGAGCAGTTTCACCGTCTCGCCCTTGCCGGCACCTTCGACGCCGTTGATCAGTACGATCACCGGAAAACGCGCCTGCTGCTTCAACTCATACTGTGCCTCCAACAGCGCTTCGCGCAGCGCCGGCTCTTCGGCCTCGAACACGGCTTTATCAATGCTGCGGCCGATTTCGGCGGATTCGAACATGCGGCAACCTCCCTGGAAACGATCCTCACAGAGTAACGGATGAAGCCCGCTTTTGCCTGCAGCCGCGGCGCCTTGTCCCAGCGCCGAGGTACCCGAGCACGGTAGAATCGCATCACGATCCAGCGGACCTCTCCCATGCCAGACACCCATCACGCCCAGCTCGACTGGGACGAGCGCGGCCAGCCTCTGTCGCGCAGCTACGGCGACGTCTATTTCTCCCAGGAAAACGGCCTGGAAGAGACGCGCTATGTCTTCCTCGCCAACAACGATCTGGCGGCGCGCTTCGCCGCTCTCACCGATGGCGAATGCCTGAATATCGGAGAGACCGGTTTCGGCACCGGGCTGAATTTTCTCTGCGCCTGGCAGTTGTTCGAGCAACAGGCGCCTGCCGGTGCCCGCCTGCACTTCGTCAGCGTGGAGAAGTACCCGTTGCGTCACGACGACCTGCAGCGCGCCCTGGCCCTATGGCCGGAGCTGGCGCCATTCAGCGCAGAACTGCTGACTCAATACCGCGCCATTCACCCCGGATTCCAGCGCCTTCTGTTGGCCGGTGGTCGGGTGATGCTGACCCTGTTGATCGGCGACGCGAGGGAGCAATTACCGCTGTTGGATGCGCGCATCGACGCCTGGTTTCTCGACGGTTTCAACCCGGCGAAAAACCCTGAGATGTGGACGCCCGGACTGTTCGCCGAACTGGCCCGGCTGTCTGCAGCGAACGCGACCCTGGGCACCTTCAGCAGCGCCGGCGTGGTGCGCCGGGCGCTGAACGAGGCCGGTTTCCAGATGCGCCGCGTGCCCGGCCTGGGCAAGAAATGGGAAGTGCTCAAAGGGCACTTCATCGGCAACCCGCAAAACGAAGGCAAACCCTGGTTTTCAAGAGCAAAAGCCAAACGCCACCGACTTTGATCTTCCGGAGATTTCGCGAGCTCGCGGCCCGGTCCCCTTCAGGAGGCCGAGTGGAGGTGTTGCGTAGGGGAGCGAGCCGCATGGATGCGGCGAAATACCGATGGCGGCCCCGCTTAAAGGGCCAGGGATGGCCCTTGTAAGCCGGCCCCCGGAGCAGCGCCGGAATGAGGAAACGCAGCGAAGCGAAGTAACAGCCGCAGGCTGGCCCGAAGGGTGAGCAAAGCGAATCAAGTTTCGCGTAGCGAAACCCGGATGTCGGGGTGCCCTTCTTTGGCACACCTTTCTTGGGCAAGCAAGAAAGGTGTGGCGCCCGTAAGGGGCGCAACCCAAATGCTCAGTGGACTCGGTAATGGATAGTGCTAAGCCCGTCAGCAATACGCACACAAACTTGCCAGTCCGGTGTCAACCCGGACGTTACCCAAACTATGCGAAGAACCTTCTTTTCAGCGCCGGACCTTACTGCTCCAGCCCCGGGGTTTCCTGGCCCATGCAGCGCACAGCCTGCTTCTTGTTGTCCACCAGCACACCGGTCAGCCCCTTCTGCTGCAGATCGAACAACACCAGCACGCCGTCGATGCACTGCGCCACCTGGTTGGCCGGTTTCAGCGAGACCTTGTAATCCTCACCCGGTACGGTCTTGAGCATGGTGAAATCGGACAGCAGCAGCGCATCTTCCGGCTTGGCGAAATGCACGTAGCCGTAGTACCAGAGCACGCCGATGGTGCCGACGATGCTGGCGACACCCGTGAAGATGAGGGGAATGGGATTACGTTCGGTCATTGCGGACTCTCTGTTGCGGATTCGGTAGCCGGCCCCTGGCGTTCGACAAAAGCCTGCGGCGCGCTGAAGAACGCCAGCAGCGACTGGCGCCAGGCGGGCTCGGCAAAGGTTTGCACGTGCAGGCCACGGGTCGCCTGAAAGACGCGTGGCGGGCGCGCAGCTTGATACAAACGCTGGCCATTGGAAAGCGGCACGATCGTATCGTCAATGCTGTGATAGATCAGCAGCGGCAAGCCTTCGAGTCGATCGATGCTGTGAATCGCGCTGTCACCATCCGGCACCAACCAGGACAGCGGCACCTGCAGCGGCCAGGTCAGCCAGGACGTGCTCAGGGCATGGCGGGCCACGTCGCGATAACTGGCTGGCACACCATCGAGCGCCATAGCCTGCACGCCTGAGCGACGCTCGGGATGCTCGGCCAGGTAGTGCACGGCCAACGCGCCACCGAGGCTCTGCCCCAACACCAACAGCGGCAAGCCCTGCACCTGCGGCGCCTGTTCGAGCCAGGCGAAGGCCGCATCGATATCCTGATAGACCTCCGGCAGTCGCGGCTTGCCTTCGGACAGACCGTAACCGCGATAATCCAGCATCAGCACCTGATAACCCTGTTCCGGCAGCCAGTGAACGCCGCCCAGGTGCCAGGCCAGATTGCCGCCATTGCCATGCAGATGCAGCACCGTGCCCTTGACCTTCACTCCGGCCTTGGCCGGCAGCCACCAGACATGCAGGCGCGTGCCATCGGCGGCGCGCAATTCGATATCGCGGTATTCCAGGCCGGCGCGAGCCGGAGTGATGGGCAGGCCAGGTTCCGGGTAGAACAACAGGCCGCTGCAACCGGCCAAGCACAGGCTGGCCAGCAGCAAGGCCAGTGCTCGCAGGCTACTTGCCACCCGCGCGTACCTCTTCGCGCGCCTGAACGGTCGCGGCATAGACACGTTCGGCCAGACGCGAGAACGGCAGACTCTGGATCCACACCGTGCCGGTGCCCTTGAGGGTGGTCAGCAAGATGCCTTCGCCGCCGAACAGCATGCTCTTGAGGCCGCCGGCCAGGGCGATGTCGTAGTCGATACCGCTACTGAAGGCCACCAGGCAGCCGGTATCCAGACGCAGCGTTTCGTTGTTCAACTCCTTGCGAATCACCGTACCGCCGGCATGCACGAAGGCCAGGCCATCGCCTTCGAGCTTCTGCAGGATGAAGCCCTCGCCACCGAAGAAGCCGGCACCCAGGCGCTTGGCGAAGCTGATACCGATGCGGGTGCCATGTGCGGCACAGAGGAAAGCGTCCTTCTGGCAAATCAGCCGGCCGCCGACCTTCGCCAGGTCGATGGGCACCACAGTGCCCGGATACGGCGCGGCGAAGGCGACCCGCGCCTGGGTTTTCCCGCCATTGCTGAAGTGGGTCATGAAAAGCGACTCGCCGGTGAGCATGCGCTTGCCGACGCTCCACAGCTTGCCCAGCAGACCGCTGGACGAACCGTCACCCATGCGTGTTTCGAAGCGCACGCCGTCGGTCATGTAGTTCATCGCACCGGCCTCGGCAATTACCGTCTCGCCAGGGTCGAGGATGATCTCCACCGATTGCGCCGAAGCGCCGAGGATTTCGTATTCGAGTTGATGGCTGGGCACTTGCGGGTCTCCGGGGTGGGCCACGACGTTGTAAACCTGACGATGCGCTGCGGCAGCGGTGCGCGCGGCGCACCCTAGGTACGGTGTGATTCAGAGGATGTTGGCGTAGTCCGCTTCGATGCGATCCAGGCTCAAATGGTTGAGGAAGTTGGAGAAGCACATCCAGGCCGATAGTGCGTTCATGTCCTGGAACTGCGGTGGCAGGTACTTGGGCGGCTGCACCAGGCCCTCGTCCACCAGTTTGCGCAGGGTGCGCATGTCTTCCAGGGTGGTCTTGCCGCAGAACAGCAGCGGAATCTGCTCCAGCTTGCCTTTGCGCACCGCCAGCTGGATGTAGTTGTAGATGAGGATGAAGCCCTTCAGGTAGGACAGATCCTTGGTGAACGGCAGCCCCGTCGGCAGCGAGCCGCGAAACACCCGGCTGGCATTGCTGTAGCCGCCTTCCAGGCCATAACCCTGCTCGCGGAAGAACTCGAACACCTCGAGAAAATCTGCGCCCTCCTCGGCCATGTGGATGGCGCGGGTGCGGTTGGTCAGCTTGCGCAAACGCGTGGGGTAGGAGGCGAAGGCGATCACCTCCATGAGAATTGCCAGGCCCTCCTGGGTCACCGTCGATGAGGGCGGGCCCTTGGCCAGGAAGGTGCAGATCGGCTGGTTGAGGCCGTTGAGCGTAGTGCCGACGTGCACCAGCCCTTCGTGCACCTCCAGCGCCTTGACGTCACGTTCGTTGAAACGCGCATCGCTGCGGATCTTGATGTAGTCGGCGCCGGCGGCAGCATCGGCAAGGATACCGTCGGACTCGAACACGCGAATGGTGTCGTCGCCGAACACCCCGGCCAGGCGCTGCTGCAGAATATTCACCGCATCACTGGCCCCGAGGGTCTTGGCCTCGTCTTCCAGATCACCACGCGCGGCGATGTTGTTGAGGTAGTCCGAAAGCATCAGACCCAGGTCGGCCAAGGTCGGATCGCCAGCATGGAAGGCGTCGGAGGCAGCGCCATACAGTTCCTGGCTGATCAGGCCGAAGTCCTCGGTGCCACGCGCCTCGAGCATGCGGATGACCATGCGGTATTCCTTGCACATGCGTCGCATGATCTGCCCGACCGGGTTGAACTGGCCGAGCTGGCGGGTGATATCGCGCTCGATGTTCTGAAATTCCTGCTTCTTCGCGGTGGCATCGAAGGCCAGCGGCCGACTCAGGTAGTAGTCGCGATCCACGGCTGGCAGCTGCTTGCCCTTGGCCTTGAGAAAGCCGTCACGGATGCCGTCGTCCCACTTCACCGCATCGAGTATGCGGATGGGCGTTTGCGCGTCGACGATGCGGTCACTGAGGGCACGAATACAGAGTTGGTAGTCGTCCAGTTTTTGCTGGCTGTTCATTGCAGTTCCTACTCGGCGGCCCGCTGATAGCGCGCCACCTCGACGAACAGGTCGGCATTGGCCGGGTCGTCGAGGTAGGCGAACACCTTGTCCAGCGGGCTGGTGATCAATGCACCGTCAGCTTCGGGCATGGAGACGGTCTGCCCTTCCAGCAGGCCCTTTTCCATGTCCTGGAGAATGCGGTCGGTGTCGAGGTTGTACAGCACCAGCTCGTTGTCCCTGGTCAACTCGAAACCGGCGATGGCGAAGTTGGCGCCCAGGCTCTTCGGCAAGCCCGCCGAGAGGTACCAGCGGCGGCCATGATGAGCGACGGTGAAACCGAACTCCTCGAAGCTGCTTTCGTTGTCCGCGCTGCCTTCATAGATACGCGCCAGGTAGAGGTTGGAGCCGGCACGGGTGATCTCCAGAAACAGCTGGTCGCCCCACTCGTCCTGCCGGGTCCATTCGCCCAGCAGTGGTATGGGCGCAGCCTCGTTGGCCGGAATCGGGTCCTTGAAGGTGACCAGGCAACCACTCAACAGCAGGAAGGACAGGGCGACCAATGCGCGCCAGGCTTTCATTTCGCTCTCCTTGTGAAGGCCGTTCGACCCGATGATCGACGGTTTACAACCCCAGAACCAGATTCATGTAGCGTTTAAGGATGGCCAGCATTCCTTGGCTGTCCAGGCGCTCTACACCGTCTAGCAGGCCCTGATACTCCATCCGCACGATGGTGGCCGTCAACAGCACGGCATCCTGTTCGGGCTGGCGCGAGCCCAGCACCTCGAAGAAGTGGGTGACACCCTGCTGCAGGATCTGCCGGTGGGCTCGCACCAGCTCGCGCAGGCGTGGGTTGAGCAGGGCTTCCTGCTGGAACGCCTGCTCGGCGATCAGGTGATCACGACGCTCACGCAACTGGCGCTGCACGTACTGCACCGCCAGAGCGGCGATCTCGTCGGCCAGTTGCCGACGCGCCTGCTCGCTGCCATCCAGGCGCCCGACCATCTCCTCCAGCGCACCCTGGGTACTGGCCCAGAAGGCCGCCATCTGCGCAGCGCTGCGCTCGACGAACTGGGCGAAGGTATCGGTGATCAGGTCATCGATGTCCTTGAAATAGTAGGTCGTGGCCGACAAGGGTACCTGCGCCTCGGCCGCCACCGCACGATGGCGCACGGCGCGCACGCCATCGCGCACGATGATGCGCATGGCGGCATCGAGAATCGCCTGGCGGCGCTGCTCACTGCCCTGGCGACTGGCCTTGCGGCCCTGGTACTGGACGCTTTCGGCGACGGCATTGGCTGCCTGGGTGGCATTCGGGGACGCGGGCACGGGGCTCAAGGTGGGTCGACCCTCTGGGTTCTGGTTATGACAGGGAGAGTAATGGCTTGGACAGGCAAGCAAAAGGCTCCGTTTCGCTTACAGCCCGGGCGACCGGTGAAATCGCCGTGAAAAGTGCAAAGGCAAGTAGCAAAAAGCCGCCCGAAGGCGGCTTTCTGTCTGGCATCAAGCCTGCGGACGCATGTGCGGGAACAGGATGACGTCGCGGATCGACGGTGAGTTGGTCAGCAGCATCACCAGGCGGTCGATGCCGATGCCTTCACCGGCCGTCGGCGGCATGCCGTACTCCAGGGCGCGGACGAAGTCGGCGTCGTAGTGCATGGCTTCATCGTCACCGGCGTCCTTCTCGGCCACCTGGGCGAGGAAGCGCTCGGCCTGATCTTCGGCGTCATTGAGCTCGGAGTATGCGTTGGCGATCTCACGACCACCGATGAACAGCTCGAAGCGGTCGGTGACGTTGGGATTGTCGTCGTTGCGACGCGCCAGTGGCGACACTTCGAACGGATACTCGGTGATGAAGTGCGGCTGCTCCAGCTTGCTCTCCACCAGCTCTTCGAAAATCATCACCTGCAGCTTGCCCAGGCCTTCGTGGCCAAGCACCTTGGCGCCGGCCTTCTTGGCGATGGCGCGGGCCTTCTCGACGTCGCCCAGGTCAGCCTCGGTGATCTCCGGGTTGTACTTGAGGATGGAGTCGTACACCGACAGGCGCACGAACGGCTCGCCGAAGTGGAACACCTTGTCGCCATACGGCACGTCGGTGCTGCCCAGCACGGCCAGGGCCAGCTCGCGGAACAGCTCCTCGGTGAGGTCCATGTTGTCGCGATAATCGGCGTAGGCCTGGTAGAACTCGAGCATGGTGAACTCGGGGTTGTGCCGGGTCGAAACGCCTTCGTTACGGAAGTTGCGGTTGATCTCGAAGACCTTTTCAAAACCACCAACCACCAGACGCTTGAGGTACAGCTCCGGGGCGATACGCAGGAACATGGCCATGTCCAGCGCATTGTGGTGGGTCTCGAACGGCTTGGCCGCGGCGCCGCCGGGGATGGTCTGCAGCATCGGGGTTTCCACTTCGAGGAAACCGCGCTCGTTGAGGAAGCGACGGATGTGCGCGATCACCTGCGAGCGCACACGGAAGGTGTGGCGTACTTCCTCGTTGACGATCAGGTCGACGTAGCGCTGGCGGTAGCGCTGCTCGGTGTCGGTCAGGCCATGGTGCTTGTCTGGCAGCGGGCGCAGCGACTTGGTCAGCAGGCGCACGTTCTGCATGTCGACGTACAGGTCGCCCTTGCCCGAGCGGGCCAGGGTACCCTCGGCAGCGATGATGTCGCCCAGGTCGAAGTGCTTGACCGCTTCCAGCTGCTCGGCCGGCAGGGTCTTGCGGTTGACGTAGACCTGCAGGCGCCCGGACGTATCCTGGATGACCATGAAGGCGCCACGGTTGAGCATGATGCGCCCGGCCACCTTGACCGGGATGGCTGCGGCTTCCAGCTCTTCCTTGCTCTTGCCCTCGTACTGTTTCTGCAGGTCGGCGCACAGGCGGTCGCGGCGGAAATCGTTGGGGAAGGCAATGCCCTGCTCACGGACGGCAGCAAGCTTTTCCTTGCGCTGGGCAATCAGCTTGTTTTCTTCCTGTTGCAGTTCGTTCTGGTCGAGTTGTTGGTCGCTCATGGTCGCTTTATCTGCCTGGCGTGTCGTACAAGATTTGAGCAGGCGCCGGCTAGCCGGCGCCCACGGATGGGTTGCTGGGCTTAGAGGCCCTGCTTGAGGCTGGCCTCGAGGTAGCCGTCGAGGTCGCCATCGAGGACTTTCTGGCAGTCGCTACGCTCGACGCCGGTACGCAGGTCCTTGATGCGCGAGTCATCGAGCACGTAGGAACGGATCTGATGACCCCAGCCGATATCGGACTTGCTGTCCTCCAGCGCCTGCGAAGCAGCGTTGCGCTTTTGCATTTCCAGCTCGTACAACTTGGCCCGCAGCATCTTCATGGCGGTGTCCTTGTTGGCGTGCTGGGAACGTTCGTTCTGGCAAGCCACCACGGTGTTGGTCGGCACGTGGGTGATACGCACCGCCGAGTCGGTGGTGTTGACGTGCTGACCACCGGCACCGGAGGAGCGGTAGGTGTCGATGCGCAGATCGGACGGGTTGATGTCGATCTCGACCTTGTCATCGATCTCGGGCGATACGAACACCGCCGAGAACGAGGTGTGGCGACGGGCGCCGGAGTCGAACGGGCTCTTGCGCACCAGGCGGTGCACGCCGATCTCGGTGCGCAGCCAGCCGAAGGCATACTCGCCCTTGATGTGCACGGTGGCGCCCTTGATGCCGGCGACTTCACCCTCGGACAGCTCGATGATGGTGGCGTCGAAGCCGCGCTTGTCGGCCCAGCGCAGGTACATGCGCAGCAGGATGTTGGCCCAGTCCTGGGCCTCGGTGCCGCCGGAACCGGCCTGGATGTCCAGATAGCAGTTGTTCGGGTCCATCTCGCCGCTGAACATGCGGCGGAATTCCAGCTTCTCGAGGATTTCGCGCAGGCGCTCGACTTCGGCGGCGATGTCGTTCACGGCGCCTTCGTCGTTTTCTTCAGCGGCCATTTCCAGCAGATCTTTGGAATCAGTCAGGCTGCCGGTGAGGTCGTCGATGGTTTCGACGATCTGAGCCAGCATGGCGCGCTCGCGGCCCAGGGCTTGCGCGTACTCGGGCTTGTTCCAGACGCTGGCGTCTTCCAGCTCGCGGTTTACTTCGACCAGACGATCATGCTTGTGATCGTAGTCAAAGATACCCCCGAATTGACTGGGTTCGCTCGGACAGGTCCTTGATGGCGTTGAGGATCGGATTGATTTCCATGGTAGTCGGCGCTCTCGGGCAAAAGACGCGAAAAGGCTCAATCCGGCTCGCCCGAGCGGCTAATGCGCTGCCCTGGCCGAGCACGACAAGAGCCGTGACCGCAAAGTTTCTGAAAAGCCGGCGAGTATACCCGACTCGAAGCCCCCTGGCAGCCCGCTGACTGACCGGCGGGGCGCGCTCAGAACTTCAGGCTCAGGCGCGCTGCCAAGGCGTTGTCGCGCGCGTCTTCGGCGTAATGGCCCGCATAGGTCAGGCCCAGGTAGAGACTGCGGCTGAGTTCATGATCCAGGCTCAGGTCAAGACGCAGGCTGCTGCGCTCGAACTCACGACTGTGCATCTGCTGGAGTGCGCCCTGGCCGTCGACCGCCTCGTCACGCAAGCGGTCGCTGCCCAGGTTCTGCCGCAGCGCCAGACTGGCACGCCCTACCCACTTGCGCTGTTGCCAGTACCAGGGCGCGGCCAGGCGCCAGCCAAGCGTCAGGTAACTACCCTGCTCGTGCGCCGAGGCCAGGCGCAGTCCGTCGAAACGCCGGGCGTCGGCATCCAGATGCACTAACGCCAGGCCGGCAAATGGCTCCAAGGTGAAATCGCGATAGTCCATGGCGTAACTGCTTTCGCCAAACAGCTGCCAACTGCGCGCGTTATCACGCCGATCCAGCTCATGCCAGCCGTGCAGCAACCCGAGCCGAAACCCCAACTGGTTGTATACCCGGGTCGCGGCGTAGACCCCAAGGTAACGACTATCGGTGCGGCCATGACCCTGATCATGATCCAGCCGGGCACGCGTCACGCCACCCAGTACACTGCCGATCCACTGTCCACCCAGCGCACGATCCATCCCCATCAGCAGCCCCTCGCCGCGGCGCTCGAGGCCGGCGTCGTCCCAGCTCCCCTGGATGCCATAGGTGCGCGACCACAGCGGCCACTCGCCGGCCTCAGGCGACGCCTCGCGAAAGGCGAAGCGCACCTGCTGCAGACGATCCAGGGCCGCCTCACGCGGCAACCGGCTGTCCTCCAGGAGCAAGGCGCGCTGGTCCAACGCCAGATCGCCAGCTACAACGCTCATGGCGACCTGAAGCAAGCCCAACCCGATCAGCGCTACACGCAGAGCCATGTTCGCCTCCATTCATCAACGCCCAATGCTACCAGAGCACACCGTCAGCCTCGCCCGCCAGGGCACTTCGGATCGAGCGGTCACGCGCTCACCGCGCAACCAGGCTCGCGCTGCGGCAGCATGCTTATCGCCGCTCGCGCATCGGCGGCGATCATCTGCGCGGCCTTTTCCGCGATCATCAGTACCGGCGAGCAGGTATTGCCCGAGGTGATGCTCGGCATGATCGACGCGTCGACCACGCGCAAACCGGCGATACCGTGCACGCGCAGGCGGGCGTCCACTACGGCATCGCGCCCCTGCCCCATGGCGCAAGTGCCGACCGGATGGAAAATGGTGGTGCCGATCTCGCCCGCTGCGCGCTGCAGGTCTTCCTCGCTCTGGTACTGCGGCCCCGGCTTGTATTCCTCGGGCCGGTAGCCGGCCAGGGCGGGCGCGGCGACGATGCGCCGGGTCAGGCGAATGGCGTCGGCCGCCACCTGCAGATCCCGCTCGTCACTGAGGTAATTGGGGCGAATCAGCGGGGCGACGCTGGCATCGACCGAGGCGATCTGGACGCTGCCGCGGCTGTGCGGGCGCAGGTTGCATACCGAGGCGGTGAAGGCCGGGAAATCGTGCAAGGGCTCGCCAAAGCGTTCCAGCGACAATGGCTGCACGTGATACTGCAGGTTGGCGCGCACCTGGCCGGGGTCGGATTTGGCGAAAGCGCCGAGCTGGCTGGGCGCCATGGACAAGGGGCCGCTACGCTTGAGCAGGTACTCCAGGCCCATGCCCAGCTTGCCCCAGGGCGTAGCCACGATGCGGTTGAGCGTCTTCACGCCCTCGACTCGATAGATCAAACGCAGTTGCAGGTGATCCTGCAGGTTCTCACCGACGCCTGGTAGCTCATGGTGCACGCCGATGCCCAGGCGTTCGAGCAGCGGCCGTGGGCCGATGCCGGAACGCTGCAGCAAGGCCGGCGAACCGATGGCGCCAGCACACAGGATGATCTCGCGGCGAGCCGCAATGCGCAGCGCCCGCCCCTGACAACGCAGATGCAGCGCACGGGCGCGACCGCCCTCCAGCTCCAGCCGTTCAGCTTCGGCGCCGGTAAGCACCTGCAGATTGGGGCGCTGGCGAATATCGCGCAGAAAGGCCTTGGAGGCATTCCAGCGCACACCGCGTTTCTGGTTGACCTGAAAATAGCTGCAGCCTTCGTTGTCACCGCCGTTGAAGTCATCGACGCTGGCGATACCGCTCTGCGCCGCTGCATCACGGAAGGCCTCGAGAATCGCCCAGGACAGACGCTGGCGCTCGACCCGCCACTCGCCATCGCCGCCGTGCCATTCGCTGGTGCCAGCAAAATGTTTCTCCGACCGTTTGAACAGCGGCAACACATCACGCCAGGTCCAACCGGGATTGCCCGCCGCAGCCCAGCCATCGTAGTCCGCCGCCTGGCCACGCATGTAGATCATGCCGTTGATCGAGGAGCTGCCACCGAGCACACGGCCACGCGGGTATTTCAGCGAGCGGCCATGCAGGCCGGGATCGGCCTCGGTGTCGTAGCACCAGTCGGTACGCGGGTTACCGATGCAGTAGAGGTAGCCGACCGGGATATGAATCCAGGGATAGTTGTCGCGCCCGCCCGCCTCGATCAGCAGCACGCTGACGCCAGGGTCGGCGGAAAGCCGATTGGCCAGCAGACAGCCGGCAGGGCCGGCGCCGACGATCAGATAGTCGTATGCATCCAGTGGCAGTTGCGACATAAGCATCCTCGCGTGTCGTTCTTGTCGTTGGCCAACAGCCTAGAACAAGCCGGGTGCGGGGATGAATGATCTTTTGGTCTGAGGCAGCGGCTGAATGTGCGCCCATCGACTGGCAGCTATGGTGAAGCACCCGTGCTCTGCGCTTTACTTGTAGGCATTCCTGCTCGAGCCCGTCCGCGATGCCACCAGCGCCTGCACGCAAGCCACACACGCCGCTTCCTGCCATTTCGCAACAGCGCGGCTGGCTACGCTGGCTTCCGGGCCTGCAAACGCTCAGGGGCTATCACCTGGCCTGGCTGCCGAAGGACATTGCGGCCGGCCTGGTGCTGACCACCATGCTGGTGCCGGTGGGCATCGCCTATGCCGAGGCCTCCGGCGTGCCAGGCATCTATGGTCTGTACGCGACCATCGTGCCGCTGCTGGCCTACGCCCTGTTCGGCCCCAGCCGTATTCTCGTGCTCGGCCCGGACTCGGCCCTGGCGGCGCTGATTCTCGCCGTGGTGCTGCCGCTCTCAGGCGGCGACCCGATGCGTGCGGTGACCCTGGCCAGCATGATGGCCGTGGTGGCCGGCCTGACTTGCCTGATTGCCGGGCTGCTGCGTCTGGGGTTCATCACCGAATTGCTGTCCAAACCCATCCGCTATGGCTACATGAACGGTATCGCGCTGAGTGTGCTGATCAGCCAGACGCCCAAGTTGTTCGGTTTTTCCATCGACAGCCAGGGTCCGCTCAGCGACCTCCGGGCAATCGCCAGCGCGCTGATCGAGGGACAGGTCCACCTCTACAGCCTGCTCGTCGGCACCGGCACACTGGCCTTGATCCTGCTGCTGAGCCGCTTCAGGCAGTTGCCCGGCATCCTCATCGCCGTGACTCTGGCAACCGTGGCGGTCGCACTGTTCGACCTCGATACCCAGGGCGTACAGGTACTAGGTGAACTGCCACAGGGGCTGCCCAGTTTCACCCTGCCCTGGCTGAGCGGCGTCGATCTGGCCAGCGTGGTGCTGGGCGGCCTCGCTGTCGCCCTGGTCGCATTCGCCGACACCAGCGTGCTGTCGCGCACCTACGCAGCCCGTACCGGACGCCCAGTAGACCCCAATCAGGAGCTCATCGGTCTCGGCGCGGCGAACCTGGCCGGTGGTTTGTTTCAGGGTTTTCCCATCAGCAGCAGCTCGTCACGCACGCCGGTCGCCGAAGCTGCAGGCGCGATGACCCAGGTCGCCGGTATCGTCGGCGCCCTGAGCGTCGCCCTGCTGCTGGTGCTGGCCCCGGATCTGATGCAGCACCTGCCCACCAGTGCGCTGGCCGCGGTGGTGATTGCCGCGGTCATCGGTCTGTTCGTGGTCACCGACCTGCGCCGTATCTTCCGCGTGCAGCAATGGGAGTTCTGGCTGTCGATGGCCTGCTTTGCCGGCGTGGTGACCTTCGGTGTCATCCCCGGTATCGGCATTGCCGTGGTGCTGGCGGTGATCGAGTTTCTCTGGGATGGCTGGCGCCCTTACTACACCGTTCTCGGCCAGGTAGAGGGCATTCGTGGTTTCCATGACATCAAGCGACACCCCGATGCACGACAGATACCCGGCCTGCTGCTGTTTCGCTGGGACGCCCCGCTGTTCTTCGCCAATGCCGAGCTCTTCCAGCAATCCCTGCTGCAGGCGCTGGAGCGAGCTCCCGCACCGGTGCGTCGCGTGGTGATCGCAGCCGAGCCGATTACCAGCATCGACGTGACCTCTGCCGACATGCTCGGCGACCTGGAACGGACGCTGGCGGATATCGGCATCGAGCTGCACTTTGCGGAGGTCAAGGGGCCGCTCAAGGACAAGCTGCGACGCTTCGGATTGCTGCATGAGGATCAGCCAAGGCACCTGCAACCAACGGTTAGCGCGGCCGTCGAAGCCTACCTGAGCGATCATGGTTATGAGGCGATGCCGGGCCATGCCCGGCATGCGGACTGAAACGAGAAGACGACTCAGGCACCGGCCGGCAGCGAGCGCACCTGGGTTTCCAGCTCGGCCTTCAGCTCCAGCGGCAGTTTCAGCTGACGCGCCAGCTCTTCGAGGTAGGCGCGTTCCATGAAGTGCTCTTCATCCACCATCAGGACGCTGGCCAGGTACATTTCGGCGGCCATTTCCGGGGTCGCTGCGGCGCGCGCCACATCAGCCGGGTCGAGCGGCTTGTTCAGTTCGGTGTGCAGCCAGGTCTGCAGTTCGGCGTCCTGCGCCAGCTTGCCCAGCTCCTCTTCGATCAACTGACGCTCACGCTCGTCGACATGGCCATCGGCCTTGGCCGCCGCCACCAGTGCCTTGAGAATGGCGCGGCTGTGCTGCTCGACTTGCGGCGCCGGCAAACGATCCAGGGTTTGCGGCTCGACCGGCTGCGCGCCGCCCTGCTGGGCTTGCTGCGCCTGCCAGTTGCCGTAGGCCTTGTACGCCATCACACCGAGAGCAGCCAAGCCGCCATAGGTCAGCGCCTTGCCGCCCATCTTGCGCGCTTTCTTGTTGCCCAGCAGCAGGCCGACCGCACCGGCCGCCAGCGCGCCGCCGCCCGCGCCCGAGAGCAGGCTGCCCAGGCCTCCACCAGAGAGCAGGCCACCCAAACCACCGGCTTGCTGCCCCTGGGAGCCCTTCGCAGCAGGTTTTTGCATGGCCTGCTGGCCGGCCTTGAGCAGTTGGTCGAGCAGATTACTGGTGTTCATCGCGAACGCTCCTGAAAAAGTAGGCTCCGGTACATCCGACCCCGGATAGTGCAGGGAAATTCCGAATGCGCCTCAACCGACATCGGCTGAATTGACGAGAGTTTCTAGCAGAGTTCGTCAGAATCAGCCTGGCATATTGGTAACGCCGAGTTTCATCGCCGCCACGATCAACGCGGGGCGATATGCGCCACCATCAACTGTACCGTCTCGTTACCGCGAAATTCGTTGAGGTCGAGCTTGTACGCCACTTCGGCCCAGCGCAACGTCGGATTGGGCCAGACCTCACGGTCGATGTTGAAGGCGATGCCGTCGAGTTGCACGCTGCCGCATTCGGTCTTGAGCACCAGCTTCAGGTGACGCTCACCGACTATGCGCTGATTGACGATCTGGAACACGCCATGGAACAGCGGTTCGGGAAAGTGCTGTCCCCAGGGCCCGGCGTTGCGCAGGGCACGGGCCAGTTCCAGATGGAATTCGGTGGCATCGAGCTGGCCGTCTGAAAGCAGGCGGCCGGTCAGGTCGTCTTCGCACAGCTGGCGGCGTACCTCGGCGTCGAAGGCGACGGCGAACGCGCCGAAATTTTCCTGCGGCAGCGACATCCCCGCGGCCATGGCATGCCCGCCGAACTTGCTGATCAGCCCGGGATGCTTGGCCGCCACGGCATCCAGCGCATCACGGATATGCAGCCCCGGCACCGAACGCGCCGAGCCCTTGAGCATGCCTTCGCCGGCATCAGCAAAGGCGATGGCCGGGCGGTGATAACGCTCCTTCAGGCGCGAGGCGAGGATGCCGATCACCCCCTGGTGCCAGTCCGGCTCGAACAGGCACAGGCCGAACGGCATGTCCGCCACCGGCAGATCCTTGAGCTGGGCCAGCGCCTCGCGCTGCATGCCCTGTTCGATGGCCTTGCGATCCTGATTGAGCTGGTCGAGTTGCACCGCCATGTCGCGAGCCAGGGCCTCGTCGTCGCAGAGCAGGCATTCGATGCCCAGGCTCATGTCATCCAGGCGCCCGGCCGCGTTCAAGCGCGGCCCGAGGATGAAGCCGAGATCGGTGGAGGTGATACGGCGGTGGTCGCGCCCGGCGACTTCGAGAATCGCGCGCAGGCCAGGCCGCGCCCGCCCGGCACGAATGCGCGCCAGGCCCTGGTGCACCAGGATGCGGTTGTTGGCATCCAGCGGCACCACGTCGGCGACGCTACCCAGTGCCACCAGGTCGAGCAGCTCGCCCAGATTGGGCTCCGCACGGCTGGCGAACCAGCCGGTTTCGCGCAGGCGAGCGCGCAGCGCCAGCAGCACGTAGAACATCACGCCGACACCGGCCATGGCCTTGCTCGGGAAATCGCAGCCTGGCTGGTTCGGGTTGACGATGGCATCGGCGGCCGGCAATTCCGGCCCTGGCAAGTGGTGATCGGTGACCAGCACCGTCAACCCGGCGGCCTTGGCCGCCGCCACGCCGTCGACGCTGGAGATGCCGTTGTCCACGGTCAGCAGCAAGTCGGGCTGGCGCTGCAGCGCAACGGCGACGATCTCCGGGGTCAGGCCGTAGCCGTACTCGAAGCGGTTCGGCACCAGGTAATCCACATGTGCCGCACCGAGCAGGCGCAGGCCGAGCACGCCGACCGAACTGGCAGTGGCGCCATCTGCATCGAAGTCGCCGACGATGAGGATGCGCTGACGCTGCGCCAGCGCCTCGACCAGCAGTTCGACCGCCGCATCGATGCCTTTGAGCTGCTGGTACGGAATCAGCCGCGCCAGGCCCTTGTCCAGCTCTTCGGCGGACTGCACACCACGGGCGGCGTAGAGACGGGTCAGCAAAGGCGGCAGATTGCCCAGATCAGGCAGTTGGGCGGGTAAGGGACGGGCTTCGATACGCATCTTGGGTCTTTTCGTGTAGGGCGGGTGCAACCCGCCACAGGTGATATGACGGGTTGCACCCGCCCTACAGCATCAGGTTCAACGCTCGCCGGCGAGCCATTCAATGGGAATCTCGTGCTGACCGCGCTCGTCGGTGACGAACAACTCGCCATCGCTGATCATCACGCTCCAGTTCAGCGAACGCGGCATGTCCAGCGCCAGGTCGGCCAGTGCCTCCTGGCCGAGCGCGACCACATTGATATTCTTCAGGCTGCGCACAGGGTCGAGGCACTTGGTCTGCCATACGCGCAGGTTGCCATAGGCCACCAGGCTGAACTTCTCGGTACGCCGCGAACACCAGGTGATGCGCTCACTGTCGGGCTGACCCACTTCGATCCAGTGCAGCACGCGATCGTCCAGACTCTTTTCCCACAGCGCCGGCTCATCGACATCCGACAGACCGCGACCGAACGCCAGTTGCTCGTGGTAGAACAGCGCATAGGCAATCAGCCGCGCGGCCAGGCGCTCTTCGGTCTCGGACGGGTGGCGAGCGACGGTGAACCGCAGGTTTTCATAAACGCTGCGATCCATGTCGGTGAGGTTCAGTTCGATCTTGTAGGTGGTCGATGGCAGGGCCATGGCGGGCTTCTTGGCTGGTCGAAAGAGCGCAAGTCTAACGCGAAAGCATGACCCACGCCGACCTTCAACAGGTCATGCGGCAGATACTCAGTTGTTCATCGGTGTAGTCGATGATCGCTTGCAGGCTGCTCAAATCGAGATGCAAACGGCAGTAATGCTCGCCATGACGCCAGGCCAGAAGCAGTTGGTCGTCAGCCGAGTAGTTCTGCTCGAAACGCCCTTCGAAAGCCGGATGCTGACAACGCAAACGCATCAGCGCCAGCAGACGCTGCACCAAAGGTTGCTGCAAGGCCTGCTCGGCCTCCTCGAGGCTGTAGTAATGACGATTGACGTCGCGCGCCTCGCCGGTCTGCTCGTGCAGGTCGAAGTCGTTGCAGCCAGCCAACAGGCCAACGTAGTAAACCTGTGGGATACCCGGCACGAAGAACTGGATGGCGCGTGCGGCGATATAAGCCTCGTCATTGCGCATCAGCGCCTCGTAGAAGGTGCAGGTCAACTGGTAGATGGCCCCGACGCTATGCACGTTCACCGCCGAGCGACGCATGATGGGGTCGGCACTGCGTGTCGAGACCTCATCGATCAGGTACTGGATCTGCGCCTCGGGCAACATGCCTTCGACATCCGGAATGCAGATGCCGTCGTGGGTATCGAGCACAGTGATCTGGTTGCGCGGGCACATCCGCAACCAGTTCTTGAGGTAGCGGCTGCTGCCGCTGAGCAGTGCATGCAGGACCAACGGTGGCAGAGCGAAGCCGTACGGGCGCATCTGCCGCCGCGAGATGGCGTACTGGTAGCTGATGTGGTCATGCACCTCCGGCAGCATCTCGGCCTCGTATTTGACCCCGGTTTCGCGGAACCACTCGAGGATGCGGTACACGTTCGGCTCCACCAGAAAACAGCTGGTGCCAATGCGTTTGGTGGTGTAGCCGAAGGCATCCAGACGGAACAGCTTGACCCCGCGCGCCGCGAGAAAGGCCATGTACTGTTCCATCAGCTGATAGGTTTTCGGCGAGTCGTAATTGAGGTCGATCTGCCGTTCGGTGAAGGTGCACCAGACCCGACAGGTTTCACCGTTGGCCAGTCGCACATCGCGAAAAGGCTCCTTTTCCTTGCGGATATGGATCTTGGCCAGGTCGTCATGGCTGATTTCGCCGAAGCGATCGACCTGAACGAAGAGATCCGCGTAGGGCGAGTCCTGGCCATGCGCAACGAAATCGAGAAACTCCGGCGACTCGTCCGCGATGTGGCTGATCACCAGATCGACGCACAGGTCGAAGCGTGCGGAGATGCGCTCGACATCCGCCCAGTCGCCGTAACGTGGATCAACCTCCATGTGCGTGAGCGGCGAGAATCCACCGTCGGCATTGGACGGATACAGCGGCAGGATATGCACCCCGCCCAACGCGTCACCCAGGTGCCGCTCCAACAGCTGGTAAAGCTCCCCGAGGTTACGCCCCAGGCGGTCGGGATAGGTGATCAGTTGAACAGCGTTGCGCAGCGCCATGAGTCCCCCGGTACATTGATGGTCTACCTAACCAAGGCCTAGGCCACGATCGCCGCGCGCGTCAAGAAAGCCCGCGAAGAAGCGTCAGAGTCGCGCCAGTACCGCCTGCAACGCCTGCTCCGGTGCCTCACGCCATAGACCGTAGCTCAGCGGCAAGGTCTCCAGCCCGGCGCGCGCCAGCACCAGGTAGCGCTCCAGCTCGAGAAAGCCTTCGCCCTCCCCCGGAAAACCGATCAGGTCGATGGCCAGGCATTTTTCGCCGCGGCGGCAGAACAGATCCAGCACCTGTCCGGCCAGCGGATAGTGACTCCACACGCTGACGCCCTGACTTTCGAGCGCCTGACACAGGTTCTGCCGGGCGACTTCCACAGCCCCCGCCTGCCAACTGACACCAGGCTTGTGCAGGAATTCCAGATAGCGGCGCAACAGATGCATGGCCGGCAACTGGCGTTCGTCACCGCTGAACAGCAGCACCTGGCGCTCGCGGGCACGCGTGATGGCGACATTGAACAGATCGGCACGATTCAGGTAGCTGGCCGCCTGGCTCGATTCGCGGTCGATGGCGAAACTGAGGATCATCAGGTCGCGCTCCTCGCCCTGAAAGCCGTATGGCGTATCCACCAACAGACGAAACTCGCGCAGTTGCTCCAACGGCAGCGTTTCGCCGATACGCGTGCGGATGCGCTCGACCTGATCGCGAAACGGTGACAGTACGCCGATGCTAGGTTTGAGCGGGCTACCCTGGTATTCGGCCAGATGCGCCGTGATCAGCGCCAGCACCCGCTCGACCTCCGCCTCATTGGCACCGTTGCGCCCGCGCTGGCCCTCGATACGCAGCAGTTGCAGGCTGTCGCAGGCATCAACGCCGGGGCGCTCCTTCATCACCCGCAGACGCTGGTCGTAGAACAGCTCGTTGCTGAAGCGGATCAGCGCCGGGCGGCTGCGGAAATGCTCATCGAGAAAAACCACCGCCTCCTGGCTGGCCAGCTGCAGGCCGACCAGATCCAGCACGCTGTTGTCGCGGTAGCTCCAGGCCTCGCGCTCCTCGGCCTGCAGGCCGGCGCGCTGCAGCAGCTGCGTTTCGCGCACGCGGGAGAGAAAGGAGATGTGCCGCAACTGGCGCGCATCGCCGGTGACCACGGCACGCTTGCAGCGCTGGAAGGCCGGCAGCGCCGAGGCGATGTCGCACTGCGTCGCCTCGTCCATCACCATCACATCGAACAATTCCGGACGCAGTGGCAGCAGGCGGTGCAATTCGTCCAGGGTCACCACCCAGATCGGAAAGGCAGCCAGCAGGCGCGCCGGGTCGATATCCTCGAACAAGGCCAGTTGACGCTGTGAGCTGCGCGCGCGAATGGCCTGGTTGTAACGCACGAACAGCGCGCGGTCGCTGACCAGCAGGCGCTTGAGGTTCAGGGCGCGATGACTATTGAGGTGCTCACGGCTCAGAAGCTGGCGGCGCTGCTGGCAATCACGCAACTCATCCAGCAATGCCCAGGGGCGCACACTGCTGCCGATACGCCTGCGCACCCAGGGCACCTGCAACCAGCGCTGCCAGAAGGCCAGGCTGCCACGTTCGGCGCGCAGCAACAGGCGGCTCCAGCGCACAGCCTGCTCGCAGCGCTTACGAAAATCTGCCGACAGGCGCAGCTCGGCCTCGGTCAGCACTTCCAGCTCGCTGCGTTGACGCGCTTCGGCTTGTTCCGATACCCATTCGAATTCGCCCTGCAGCAACCGCTCCAGACGCTCGCGCAGGGCCTGGCGCAGGCTCTGGCCGTCGCCTTCGAGCACGCCGTCACGCAGGCCGAAATCCTCACGCAACTTGTGCGCGATCACGCGCACCGCCTGGGCACTGCGGCTGACCAGCAGCACGCTCTCACCCTGCAGATAGCGATCCAGCGCCAGCGCGGCCAGGCTGTAGCTCTTGCCGGTACCGGGCGGTCCGGAAATCTGGCTCAGCGGGTGGCGCGCGGCATTGGCCAGCGCCTGGCACTGGGCAGTGCTGAGCTGCGCCGGCAGACGCTGCGGCCTGCTGGTCGAGCCCACCGCCTGCACAGGGGGTGTTTCGCCCAACAGCTGCAACAAGGCAGGTGACAGTCGCTCGGCGTCCTGCAGCAGTTGCAACTCATGGGCGATGCCACGGCTACCGCTACCGCGCGGTACCAGCGCGACGAAGGCACCCGCCTGCAGCGACAAACTGCGACGCCGCTGAGCCTTGGCCAACACCTCGCCGCTCACCAACTGCGGGAAACCAGCGGCCTCGCTGACCTCGCGCACCTGCGTATTGCGCGCCACCCAGGCGAGCAACTGACCCAGCGCGGCAGCATCCAGTGTTGCCATCGGCAGTGGCAGACCATCGAGGCTGGCGTTGCCGCTTTCATCGAACAGACGGCGCAGCAGACGCCAGTTGCCATGCACCTGCTGCGGGTCGATGGCGAGCAAGTGGCTCTGCCCGTCCGCCGTCGGTTGCAGGCTCGCCTCGTAATAGAACAGCGGGCCGCAGATCGTCTGCGAACCACCGCCCTCCAGTTGCAGGCGGCCACAGATCGGCAGCACGCCATAGACCAGTTGCAGCTCACGCTGATACAGCGCCTGCGCCTCGGCCAAAGCACGCCCCAGCTCGGCCGACAGCGGTAACAGCGGTATGCCGCCGCTGGCCAGTTCCTCAAGCCCATCGAGCCAGGCCCAGCGGTTGGCAGGCAGCTTGCCGACGTTGTCCAGGTCCAGGTCGCGGCTGTCGGCCAGGTAGCAGCTGCGGTAGAAGCCGAGGAGCTGGCGAGCGTGAGGATGATTCATCAGTTGCCTGCGTAACGTGCCCAGAGCGCTTCGAACTCACGACTGTAGGCTGCCAGCAGCTGCGGGTGGTCGATCACCAGCAGGTTTTCCTCGTTGCTGGTGGTGGCGCTGCGCGTCCAGTTGAAGCTGCCGTTGAGCAGCAAGCGGCCGTCGAACAGGGCGAACTTGTGGTGCATGTGATATGGCCCGGCGTCGATGCGCAGCGGCACACCCTTGTCACGCAGCCACTGGATATCGCTGCCGACATCGAACTGTTTTTCGTTGTCGGTGATCACCCGCACGGCGATGCCGCGCTCATGACAGGCGAGCACCTCTTCGCTGAGCTGATCGTCGGAGATGGTGTAGACGCAGATATCCACGCTCTTGCGCGCCTGGCGGCACAGCTCACGAATCTTGCGCCGGCAGCTCTCGCCCGGACTGAAGTGAGCGCTGGCATGCTCCACGCGCGGCGCGCTGCCGGCGCTGTCGAGGGTCTTGATCACCTGCTCGAGCCATTTCAGCGCTGGCTCGACGTTCTCCGGCTCACGCATCAATTCACGGGCCAGAGCGAAGGCGCGGTTGCGCATGAAACGCACCTGGTCACTGCTCAGTTCACTGCCCAGCTGGCGCAGCTCGTCACGCTCCTCATTGCTCAGGCGCAGGTCGGCCAGGCTGTCACGCAGTTGCTGATCGAGTCGATTGAAATCCATTTAAAGTCCCTTTTAACGATATTTACGACGGCTCAGCGCGGCATAGAGAACACCGCAGAAAGCCCCCGCCAGGTGGTATTCGAAGGAAACGCCAGCACGCGGCAGCAGGCCGAAGAACCAGCCGCCGTAAAGGAAGAACACCAGCACCGCCAACAGCAGATCGAGCAGGCTGCGCTCGAACCACGCGCGCGCCAGGAGTAGCCCCCAGAAGCCGAACAGCCAGCCGCTGGCACCGACGTGCAGGCCGGTACGACCGAACAGCCAGACCAGCGCCCCGCTGCCGAGGATGATGAAGGCGCTGGATAAATAGAAATCGCGACGCGAGCGCAGCAGCACCAGGCTGCCGAGCACCAGCAGACCACTGAGGTTGCTGAGCAGATGCGCCCAACTGCCATGCAGCCAGGGCGCGAAGAGAATACCGGGCAGCGCCTCGACATGCCGGGGTAGCAGCCCCCAGACGTTCAAGGCACCCGCGAAGGCGCCATTGACCAGTTGCACCAGCAGCATCACGCCGCTGATCACCAGCAGCGGGCGCAGCTCGGTCAGCCAGCCTCGTCTCACGGCGCCTCGTCATCCGAGACGTCGTTGCGCTGCTCGTGCCCGAGCAGCGTGCCGAGGTCACGCAGTTGGGTGGAGATTTCCAGCATGCGGTTGTGGGTACGCAAATCGATGTCGATTTTCTTGTCCATCGCCTTGACCAGCGGCAGGAAGCTGTTTTCCAGGCTATCAGCCAGGCTTTCCAGCAATTTTTGCGTGCCCTGCTGTGGCGGCGCAACCACCTCAACCTGCGGACGCAGCTTGCCGAGGTTGTCCAGGCCGGCGAGCAGCTGCTCCCAGGGAATGCTCGGCGTCTCGCCGGACGACTTGCCCGAGCCCAGGCCACGCACGCTCTCGACCAGATCATTGAGCTGCGCCACCATGCGGCCACCGACATCACTGTCGCTGCCGCCCATGGCCTTGTTGCGCATGAAGTCGCGCTTGATCTGCGCCCAGCGTTCGGCCTGCTCGGGCGTCTGGTTACAGCGCAGCTCGGCAAGCTTGAGCAGGTTTTCCTCGGCACCGGTGGTGAGCAGCTGCGACTCGCCCTGGTAGTGGTCGGCGATCAGTTGCAGCAGCTCGGCGTCGTTCATCACCGCGCTGATCTTCTCGGCCATCTTGTTCATGTTGCGGTAGCTGCCCTGCAGCTTGAACGGCGGCTCGGTGCGGTAGCTGTCGGCCTGCGCGGCGCTGACGATGTACTGCTGGTTGACCCGGCCGACCACATCGCGAATCTGCATCAGGCGCTGCAGGGTCGAGGTGATCTCGTTGATCTCGGCGGCGCTGTAGGTGTGCGACAGCTCGTTGGCAGAGAACGGCTTGCCCTCGGCCTTGGCGACGAAGCGGTAGACGTCGGCCATGTCGCGGGTGGCCAGCGGCGCCAGCACCGGGTTGGACGTCAGGCTGTTCTCGATGTAGGACAGCGCGAAGGCTTCCTGCATGCCACCCAGGGTGTCACCCAGGTTGTAGATGTCGGCCCGGTTGGCGAGCATGTCGGGGATCTTGAACACATCGCCGGACTCGGTGTACGGGTTGCCGCTCATCACCACGCAGAACTTCTTGCCGCGCATGTCGTAGGTCTTGGTCTTGCCCTTCCATACGCCTTCGATGCGCCGCGTGCCGTCGCAGAGCGAGATGAACTTCTGCAGAAACTCCGGGTGGGTGTGCTGGATGTCGTCGACATAGAGCATCACGTTGTTGCCCATCTCCAGCGCCAGGTTGAGCTTCTCCAGCTCCTGGCGCGAAGTGGCGTCCGGCGCCTGCGCCGGGTCGATGGAACGCACCTCGTGGCCCAGGGCCGGGCCGTTGATCTTCATGAAGATCAGGCCCAGGCGGTGCGCCACGTACTCCATCAGCGTGGTCTTGCCGTAGCCGGGCGGCGAGATGAGCATCAGCAGACCCATCAGGTCGGTGCGCTTGTTCTCGCCAGCGGTGCCCATCTGCTTGGCCAGGTTGTCGCCGATGAAACCCAGGTACACATCGTTGATCAACTTGTTACGCACGAAGGACGACAGCGGCCGTGGCTTGAACTCGGACAGACGCAGGGCCTGGCGCTCGCGGTTGATGACTTCCTGGCGCAGCGCCTGGTAGCGCTGCAACTGCGGCACGAAGTCGCCGCGGTGCTGCTGCAGGCGGGCGAAGTAATCGTCGATGGCCAATACCAGGGCACCACCCTGCACACGCGGGTGATCGCCGAGCAGGCCGCTGACGGTGAAACGCAGGTCGACTTCGGTGAAGCGACGCGGGAACTCGTCGTCCAGCAGGCTGATGGCCACGGCTTCGGGAATGTAGTCGACCAGCTCGGCCAGTGCTTCGTCCTGCGCGCAGAGGCCATCGAGCCAGGTCTGCGCCAGCGACCAGCGCTGCACCGGCCGGCCGCGCAGGTTGTCCAGCGCGGCGCGGTAGTCGTCCCAGACATGGCTGGCCTGCATGCGCTGCTGCAGGGTGTCGAGCAGTTGCCGGGCGTACTTGCTGAAGGTGAACTCGATGGGCTTGGCCGCCAGCTCCTCGACCAGATAGGCCGCGGCCGCCTGGCGCTGCGCTGCCGTCACCGTCAGCGGGTGCTGGGCGAGGAAGCGCTGCATGGCTGCAGCGATCTCTTCCTGCAAGCGCAGCACGCCGTCTTCACTGCCGAACATCTGCCGCAGGTGCAGGCTGCTGCGCGCGCGCTCGGGCCACAGTTCGGCCTCGATATCCTGCCCCCAGCGGTTCCAGAACAGCGCAGCAAAGCCTCGCGCAGCCGGCGCATAGCGCAGCAGCCCGGCGCTTTCGCGCAGCGGCAGCAGCTGGATGAGGATCAGCGCGGCATCGTGGTCGTGAATACCTTTCTCGTAGGCATCCTTGTAGCGCGGCGCGGCGAAGTCGCGGATCAGTCGGGTGAGGTCATCCGGCTGCGCCAGATGGGTCTTGAGCAGATCCAGGTTCAGCCCTTCACGCCCGCCCAGGGCGGCGTCCAGGACCAGCCCGGCCAGGTATTCGGCGCGGTACAGCGAGGGTGATTCGGACTCCAGCGACACCTGCCAGTAGTCGCGTAGGCCCTCCAGGGTTTCATCGCGCAGCGGCTCGAGAAAATCGGTACCGGTCAGGTGCAGGTACAGTGCATCGCCGCGCGGCATCAGGGTCAGATCGAGTTCCTGGGTGTTGACGCTGAAGCGGTGGCGCGGGCCGAGCTTGATGACGTTGCCGCCCTCTTCGAACAGCTCGCTCTTGTCACGCAGTGCCCGCACCGCCTGGTCGCGGGCGGCCTTCAGGCGCGCCTCGACGTCGTCGGCCTTGACGCTGTCCTTGAGCTCGCGCAGGCGCTCGGCCATTTCGCGCAGCTTGAGAATCAGCGGGTCGGCGGCGAAGAAGGCGTTGAGTTCCTCCATCTGGGTCAGGCGCGCGGTGCGCCGGACGAGGCTGTCGAGGATGCGCTGGGCGGCGTCGAGCACGCCCTGGGCGCGGCGCTGACGCTCGTCGAGCAGGCTCTGCTTGTGCGACTCGAAGGTTTCCAGCAGCTCTTCGCGCTTGCCGAGAATATCGCTGAGGAACTGCTCCTGATCACCGAACTGGCTTTCCAGTTCTTCCAGTTGCACCAGCAGGCGCGACAGCTGTTCGTCGCATTTCTCCGGGTCCTGGGCCAGCGCCAGGGCGTTGGTGATGCCCTGGCTGAACAGCTTGAACTGGGCACCGAACTGCGCCACGGTCTCGGCCGAGCCCAGCCCCTTGCGCCGTTGCTCGGCACGCGCCTTGGCCTGGTTGAGCCGTGCGTAAACTTCGGAAATCGACTCGACGATGCGGGTGCGCTGGGTGGCGTCATCGATCTTCAGCGAGGCCATCAGGCTCGACAGCATGTCGAGGTTGCCGGCCATCTCCTGCATCTCGACCAGCGGTTCATTGAGCTGGGTGACGGTCTCGGCCTTCTGCGCCAGGGCGTCCAGCTCGCCCAGCCGCTGTACATAGGGTTGCAGCGCCGCATCACTGGCGAGGAAGGCCGAGGTGGCGCCGGCCACGCGCTCCTGCGCTTCGAGCAGCTCGGTCTCCATGGCGTCGATACGCGCCACGTCGATGTAGCGGTAGTCGCGGATGGTCAGCAGTTGGCCGCGTTGTGCGGTGATGGCGTTGAGCGCCTCGACGAAGTGCTGCACCTCATCCCAGCTGTCCACCAGCAGGCCCGAGAGCAGGCTCTTGTGTCGCGACTCGGCCTCGGCCATGGCCCGGCTGGACTGCTGGCGAATGCTCTCGACCTTCTCGAACTCGTCGAGGACCAGCTCGGAAGTGGCGGCCACTTCGCGCAGCAGCGGTGCCAGCTCGGCGCACTGGGCGTCGCCCAGCCAGTGGTAGACGTCGAACAGACGACGGGTGTTCTGGCACAGCTGGGTGTAGCGCGCCACCGACACTTCGCGGCTGTCGATCTCGCGGCTCAGATTCAGCAGGTCGGATACGCCACGCACCAGCTCGGCATTGCCGATGCGCCCGAAGAAACCACTGCGTGCTGGCTGGCGCGCTGCATGGTCCTCGCTCTCGAACGGCGTCTGCCAGATCTGCATCGGGTGGATGCGGGTCGGTTCGCTGCCCTCGGCGGCGAAGATCACCATGCGCCCATCTTCCAGGCGCGCGTAACCGTGGCCGAAGATCGGGTTTTGCAACTGGCGATTGATCATGTTGTAGGTGAACAGCGCCGAGCGGCCTTCTTCCGGGTGGTAGAAGATGTACTGCACGTCCTCGCCGTTGGGCGAACGCACCGAGCGCTTGAAGCGCATGCCGCCCATGGGCTGCTCGAAGGTCTTGTACTCGCCGTTCTGCAGGTAGTAGCCGCCAGGGAAGATGATGCCGTGGTCTTCCGGTAGCTGCACGCAGGCCAGGCCGATGGCATCGATACGCTCGACCTGGCGGGTCAGGCTGTTGAATACCAGGTAGCGCCACTGCTCTTCGCGGTACGGCAGCACCTTGAGCAGGATCAGGCTGCCCAGGCGCGCATATTCGATCTGCGCGTCGTCCAGCGACTGAGTCTTGTCGACCACCGCCTCGCGGTAGATACCCTGGCCGTCCTGGGTGTTGTTCTCGACCTTGATGGTGAGGTCGCCACCGACGGTCTCGACGAACAGGGTGTCGAGGATGTTCACATGCGGATGGCGACCCATGACCACCATCTCGCGGTTGGTCTTCTGCCATTCGAAATCGAACGGCGCCGGCAGCGCGATATCGCGCTCGCCACGGTTATCGATGTAGCGAACATCCTTACCGTCGGTAGAGATGGACCAGCGGAACACGCGGATGTCGGTGATCCGCTCACCGATCTGGAAACTCGCCAGCAGCTTGCCGTCACGAATGGCCAACTGCAGCAGGCGGGTGTTCTTGTAGTAGGTGTACAGCTCGTTGAAATCGGCGACGAAGCTGGCCTGGGCCAGGAAGCTGCCGTCCAGCGGCACCGATTCGGCATCGAAGCCGTCAGGGGTTTCCACCAGGCGGTAGAGGGAGAACACATCGGCGACGCCGGTTTCCTTCTTCAGCCCCAGGAACACGTTGTAGCCGAACAGCAGGCACTCGCCGACCTGGACGATATCGCGGGCGATGCAGTTATTCTCGGTGCGAATACGCACCCGACCGATGGCCTCCATCGCACTGCTGCCGAACTCGACCAGGCGCTGGCCGTTGAGCGTCTCGGTCAAGCCACGCAGGCGCTGGCCCTGCTCCTGCAGGCGCCTGTGCAGCACCTCGTAAGCGCCGCCTTCGGCGACGGCCTTGTCCAATACGTCCTGTGTGTGTGCATCCGACATCGTAGTCATCCTGAATCTGCTGCATCTGAAAAGCCCCTCTGGAGAAGGGCTGGCAGGTTAGGCCGGGCGGCATCCGCGCAGGGGCCGGGCGGCGCTCCGCTTCAGCTCACCATTCAAGGCCAACTTGGTGGGCTGAAGTCCACCCAACAAGCTGGGAGAGTTGCCTGGGTGGACAACGCGAAGCGTGTCCACCGATCTCGTCAATGGTGGACAAAAAGAGCATTGTCCACCCTACCTGCTAGGCGCCGATCTTCTGCTCGACGATGGCGATCTTGTCGCGCAGCGCCACATCGATCTCTTCTGGGCGCACCTGGGCAATGATCTTGCGCAGCACCCGCACCTCGTTGTCGTCGATTACGTCATCTCGCTCGGCGATTTCCAGCAGCGCTTGGAGTTCCTGCGCATCCAGGCGACCGTCATTGCTGAAGCACTGGATCGAGCGGAAGGTCATCTCCAGGTAGTCTCTTGATTCTGACATCGCATATTCCCTGTTCGATCAAAGGGTAGACACTGTGGGAGGGGCTTCAGCCGCAACTGTCGCCGCTAAAGCGCCTCCCAGGATGAAGGTCTCAGACCGACTCAGGGCCTGAGCTTGGCGCCGCCGCTGGCGCTGCGGGCGCCGCCTTGCCGGCCAGCAAGCGCGACAGCACGTCCTGCACCACCGGGCTCTTGCCCACCACACCTTCGATGGCCTTGCCCACCGACAGCGACTTGGCAAAGGAGTTGAAGAAGTCGCCTTCGCCGCCGACGATCTCGATCTTCGCCTTGGCCAGCGCGGTGGCCAGTACCTCGGCCTGATCCTTGGCGATGTCCTTGTTGGCGGCAATGGCGGCCATGGCTTCCTCGAAGCTCTTCTCCAGCTGCATGCGGAACTCTTCGTGAGCACGCGCGTTGTCGCTGAGCGAATCCAGAGCACCGAACTTCTTGCCCAGACCTTCGGCTTCGGCGTTCAGGCGCTCCAGCAGCACCTGCGCTTCGGCCATGCCCAGATCCTGGGTGGCCTTGGCCTTGGCCGCGCCCAGCTGTTCTTCGCCGCGCGCCTGGGCGCCGAGTTTCTCTTCCAGTACCTTGGCGTCGGCCAGGCCGTCTTTTTCCTTGGCAGCAGCCTGCGCCTCGATGACGCGCGCCTGTGCCAGACCTTTCTCCTGTTCGCCCTTGGCTTCGGCGATCAAGCGCTCGGCCTGTACGCGAGCCTCGGCCAGACCTTCCTTCTCCTTGGCCGCAGCGGTGACTTCACGTACGCGCGCATCGGCCAGGCCAGGTGCAGCGCGCTCGGCCTCGATACCTTCGGCCATTTTCTTCTTGGCTTCGGCGCTCTTGGCCGCCGCTTCCAGCTCGGCCTGAGCGAGGTTGTTGATTTCCACCGCCTTGTGCTTGGAACGGGTTTCGTCGGCTTCGGCCTGCTTGACCTGGCGCACCAGCTCCTGCTCGGCTTCGGCCTGGGCATTGAGCACGGTGACCTGCTTCATGCGCTCTGCTTCGGACACTTCACGCACTTCCTTGATGCGCTCTTCTTCCTGGGCCACGGTCTTCTCGACCGCGACGCGCTCGCGAATCACGCCAGCGATATTCTTGCGTTCTTCCTCAAGCGCCTTTTCTTTCTCGATGCGCTGCAGCTCGACTTCGCGCTCGCGAGATACCACTTCCAGGTCCTTGGCGCGGGTGACTTTTTCCACCTCGATGACCACGGCACGCTGGCGGTTCTGCTGGGCCACTTCCACTTCGCGCTGGTGGTTCTCGGCGCGGATATCCAGCTCCTGCTGGGTCTGGATACGGGCCTGCTCGGCCTTGAGGCGCTCTTCTTCCTTGACCTTGAGCGTCTCGGCCTGCTCACGAGCCTGGATGGTTTCGATCTCGCGCTTCTGGCGCGCTTCGGCATCGGCCTGCTGGCGCTCCAGCGACAGGGTCGCCTCGCGGGTCTCGACGTTCTTCTTCTTGATCGCCAGCTCTTCGTTGCGCTCCAGTTCGTTGGTGATGACGTTCTGCGCGGCGGTCAGCTCGGTGATCTTGCGGATACCTTCGGCGTCGAGGATGTTGCTCGGGTCCAGCGAGTGCTTGGCCGTCTGCTCCAAGTAGTCGATGGCCACGTCTTCGAGCACGTAGCCGTTGAGATCGTTGCCGATCACCTCGACGATACGATCACGAAAGTCCTGGCGATTCTCGAACAGCTGGACGAAATCGAACTGCTTGCCGACGGTCTTCAGTGCTTCGGAGAACTTGGCGTTGAACAGTTCGTTGACTGCCCCACGGTCGGAAGCGCGCTCCACGCCAATGGCCTTGGCCACCTTGAGTACATCTTCCTGGGTCTCGTTGACGCGCAGGTAGAAGGCCACGGTGATATCGGCGCGCATGTTGTCGCGGCAGATCAGGCCATCCTTCGCGCGACGGTCGACTTCCAGGGTGATCAGGGAGATCTTCATGAACTCCTTGAGGTGGATCACCGGGTATACCAGCGAGCCGGTGAAATGCACCTTGGGCGTCGAGCTCATGTCGTTGACGATCAGCGCGGTGCCTTGCGGAACCTTGATGTAGAAGGCCTTGAACAGGGCAATCAGGGCAATGATGAAGAGGACGACCAGCCCTGCCCCGACGATGAAGGGAATGACGTTTTCCATTACAGCTCTACTCCTTTGCTAGTTGTGCAGGCAGGTTGGGTAATGCCCCACTCTGCCTGCCCTGTGTTACGTACGGATTGTGGGCAGAGGCTAAACGCCTCGGAACTCTTCTTCGGTGATGATGCGATAGGCGTGTTCGGCCGCCAGATATTCGAGCAGCACCACGCGGTCGCCGCGTTTGAAGCCCAAGGCTTCGTCGGCACGTACCCGCAAGATCAGACCAGCGCCGCCATCTTCCAGCACCGCCTCACCATGATTGGCGGTGACGCGACCACTGCGCACCACGGCCACCTGGCCCAGCACCGACTTGCTGCTGATCGCCTCGACCTTGTGAAACAGCGGCCGCAGCGGCCGGCAGATCGCCGCGCACAGCGGTGCCGCCAGCACGAAGGCGCCAGCGATGACCACCAGCCCAAGCGGGTAACGCAGAATGCCCAACGGCAAGTGACGCAGCAGCCATAGTTCGATGAAGTAGCAGGCGAACCAGGCAAAGAAGAACAGCAGCGTCAACACCAGAGTGACCGGCACGCCATCGAGCTTGAGTTTGTAGAGCAAGCCGGCGAGGCCTTCGGTCTGACCGCTGCCCTCCATCATCGAATCGGCTTCGACGTCGAGCAAATCGACCTCGAGCAAGCCGGCGGCAACCACCAGCCAGTAGATGACCGCCACGCACAGCAGAAAGCTGTAGATGGCGGTGGGGAATGACAGAGCCGTCTGCAGGAAGAGTTCCATAGCTTTCCTTTTCCCGAATCCATACGACAGGCGCGATCACTCGCGCCTGTCGCTCAATGCGCCCTGATCAGGACTTGGCCTTGTCCTTCAGACGCGCCAGCACGCTGTCGGCGCTGGCGTTGTCGGCCTTGATGCCGGCCGCGCGCAGCTTGGCTTCCAGCGAATCGTCCGGCGCGCTGGTGGCAGCAAGCTCGGCTGAAGCCTCCATCTTCGCTGCACGCTCGGCCTGCTTCTGCTTGATCCGTTCGAGCGACTCGACCGCGGTCTGCAGCTTGGCTTGCGAGCCGCCGTAGCGCTGGGCCACGGCCATTTGCGCCTTCTGCACGCTTTCGGTGGCCTTGACCGTATCCACCTGCTGCTTGAGACGCTTGATGTTGCCCTCGGCCTGGGTCACGGCCTTGCGCAGCTGCGCCACGCTGGCGGCGAAGCCTTCGGCCTGCTCGCGCTCGCCGGCCTGCTCGACTTCCAAGTTGGCGATCTTCTCAGCGACTTCCTTGGCCAGGGTTTCGTTGCCCGCGTCCAGCGCCTTAAGCGCGTACTGTTCGTACTCGGCAATGCTCACCGCGCTCTTGGTCACCTTATCGCTGGCCAGCTTGTGCCTGGCCATGATCTCGGCCAGCGCTTCCTTGGACTTGCGCAGCTCGACATCGGCGTCGCGGATTTCCTGATCGAGGATACGCAGGGCCTGACCATCGACCACCGCCTCACCTACTTCATTGGCGCCGCCACGCAGCGCCGTCAGCATTTTGCTCCAGACATTCATCGTCTCATCTCCTCTCAGGCGCCGGTCTTGAGAAAGCCTTCATAGGCCTCGGTGGCCTTGATCACGTTATCCGCCAGCAATTCGATCTCGAACACCACATCGGACAGGGTCGAAGACGAACTCAGAGCGCCAAACATGGTGTAGCAGTCACGCCCGTCGACCATTTTTTCCAGGCCGATGGACGACAGCGGGAACAACTTGTGGGTACGCAGCACTTCTTCGTTGAAGGTCGCCGCATCCTTGACGTCCGCTGCCGGCCAGAGCAGCGCCTCGACGATGATCTGTTCACCGAACACGGCGATGAATAGCGGCAGATCGCCGTACTCACGCATGGTGATGTGCAGACTGGCGTCAGCGCCTTGAATCAGCTCGACGCCGGCCTGACCGCTTTGGAACAGTTCCGTTGCCGCCAGCGCTTCATGCAGCGCCTGGGCGGTCCAAACTTGAGGCATGCTCATACCCTCCTCCTTCTCCATCGAAGCCAGCAGCGACTGTGGCTGGCGCAGTTTGCGCTCGAACGCGACCAGCAATGGCGCATGCTCGGGCAAGATCCAGACTTCCTTCTTGACCAACCCCTGCTCACGCAGACGCTGACGATAAAGACGCTGGTAATGGGCTGATGATTTGTTGTCCATGAATCGCAGCCTAGACCCTTACATGTGAACCGTAAAGTAATCACATGTAATAAATGTGATGCCGTTCGTCAGATAAGCGCGCAGGCGCAATCCTCGGCGCAAAAAGCCGAAGAACAGACAAGAATGGGTAAAGAAGAGAGACAGGCACTTGGGCTCATCCATGACTCGAGCAAAACGCTTCCATTCGCGAGGTGTCGAATTAAACCGCAGACGCTCGCACTGCGCACGAAAAAAAGCGCTAACCGGGTCGCAGTTATGACCCTGCCCCCGCCAACCCGAGAGACAGACAGCGCCATGAACGAACTTCCACCCGCAGTACGCCAGCTCGTGCATGCCAATCAACGTCAGGCAGCCATCGACCTGCTGAGCGAGTACCTGGCTAACGACCAGAAGGAAGCCGAACGCCGTATCGATCAGTACCTGGAAGACGATCCCCCGGTGCACCTGCGTGGCGCTGGCGTCGTTCGCGCCAGCCGCCTCAACGCCCTGATCTGGCTGATCCTGATCATCCTGATGGCGCTTCTGGCTCTGATCTTCGCCCTTTGAGCCCCGCACAAACGAAACCGGCGCCACTGGGGCGCCGGTTTCATCAGGACAGAGACCTCAGAGCGGCTTGCCGCGATTCCCGTGAGCCGCAACGAACTGCTGTACGGCCTTCAGGTCATTGGCCAGCACCGTGCAGCGCTCTTCACGCTGGAACAGATCGGTCAGGTGCGCAGGCAACGCCGGCACGGCGTCGATGCCGGCCTTTTCCACCGCCTCTGGAAACTTGACCGGGTGCGCGGTACCCAGCACCACCATTGGCGTAGCCAGGCTGCGGCGGCATTCACGCGCGGCACGCACGCCAATGGCGGTATGCGGGTCGAGCAGTTCGCCACACTCCCGATACACCTCGGTGATGGTCTCGCAGGTTTGCTCGTCGTTCACCGCCAGCGAATCGAACAGCTTGCGCGCTTCGGTCCAACGATCTTCGTCGACACTGAAACCGCCGCCCTGCTTGAAGCGGTCCATCAGACTGGCAATGGCCGCACCGTTGCGACCGTGCAGGTCGAACAGCAGACGCTCGAAGTTGGACGAGACCATGATGTCCATCGACGGCGACAGCGTCGCGTGCAGGGTTTCCTTGACGTACTGATTGCCGCTCATGAAGCGGTGCAGGATGTCGTTACGGTTGGTGGCGACGATCAGCTGGCTGACCGGCAGACCCATGTTGCGTGCCAGGTAGCCGGCGAAGATGTCGCCGAAGTTGCCGGTCGGCACCGAGAAAGCGATGGAACGCGCCGGCGCGCCGAGCTGCAGCGCAGCATGGAAGTAGTAGACGATCTGGGCCATGATCCGCGCCCAGTTGATCGAGTTGACCGCCACCAGGCGAGTGCCCTTGAGGAAGCCCTGATCGGCGAAGCTGGCCTTGACCATCTCCTGGCAGTCATCGAAGTTGCCCTCGATGGCGATGTTATGGATGTTGTCGCCGAGGATGGTGGTCATCTGCCGGCGCTGCACCTCGGACACGCGGTTGTGCGGGTGCATGATGAAGATGTCGACGTTGTCGCAGGCCTTGCAGCCTTCGATGGCAGCCGAACCGGTGTCGCCGGAGGTAGCCCCCATGATCACCACGCGCTCACCGCGCTTGGCCAGTACGTGATCGAGCAGACGGCCGAGCAGTTGCAGGGCGAAATCCTTGAACGCCAGGGTCGGGCCGTGGAACAGCTCCAGGACCCATTCGTTGCCGTTCAGTTGACGCAGCGGCGCGACAGCGTTGTGCTCGAACACCCCATAGGTTTCTTCGAGGATCTTCTTGAAGTCGGCATCGGCAATGGAGCCGGCGACGAACGGGCGCATCACCCGGAAAGCCAGCTCGTGATAGGGCAGGCCCGCCCAGGAAGCGATTTCCTCGACGGTGAAACGCGGCAGATTTTCCGGTACGTAGAGGCCACCATCGCTGGCCAGGCCAGCCAGCAGCACATCTTCGAAATTCAGGGCCGGCGCCTGACCGCGGGTACTGATATAGCGCATGGGATAAACCTTCGTTCTGCAGCACCCGCAGACCAGAGGCCTGCAGGTGGACACGGGATTAATTGAGCTGTTCGACGCGCAGGCGCATGACCGGTGAGGTCACGCCATCCAGCGCCTCCATGGCGGCAATGGCTTCGATGATACGCGCCTCGACCACACGGTGAGTCACAAGGATCATCGGCACCAGACCGTCCTGCTCCTCGACTTCCTTCTGCATGATCGATTCGATGTTGATACCACGCTCGGAGAGGATGCTCGCCACCTGAGCCAGCACACCCGGATGATCCTTGGCCTGGATGCGCAGGTAGTAGGCGCTTTCGCACTCTTCGATCGACAGGATCGGGTGGTCGGACAGCGAGTCCGGCTGGAAGGCCAGATGCGGCACGCGATTGGTCGGATCAGTGGTCAGCGCACGCACCACGTCCACCAGATCAGCCACCACCGCCGAAGCGGTTGGCTCCATGCCGGCGCCAGCGCCGTAATAAAGGGTGCTGCCAACCGCATCGCCGTTGACCATCACCGCATTCATCACGCCATTGACGTTGGCAATCAGACGGTCGGCCGGGATCAGCGTCGGGTGTACGCGCAGCTCGATGCCCGCCTCGGTGCGACGAGCGACGCCCAGGTGCTTGATGCGATAGCCCAACGCCTCGGCGTAGTTCACGTCGGCCGTGGTCAGCTTGGTGATGCCTTCGGTGTAGGCCTTGTCGAACTGCAGCGGGATACCGAAGGCGATGGACGCCAGGATGGTCAGCTTGTGCGCGGCATCGATGCCTTCGACATCGAAGGTCGGATCGGCCTCGGCATAACCCAGCGCCTGCGCTTCTTTGAGCACGTCCTCGAAGGCACGGCCCTTCTCGCGCATTTCAGTCAGGATGAAGTTGCCGGTGCCATTGATGATGCCGGCCAGCCAGTTGATGCGGTTGGCCGACAGGCCTTCGCGGATCGCCTTGATCACCGGGATACCGCCAGCCACGGCGGCTTCGAAGGCGACGATCACACCCTTCTCACGCGCCTTGGCGAAGATTTCGTTACCGTGCACGGCGATCAGCGCCTTGTTCGCGGTAACCACATGCTTGCCGTTTTCGATGGCCTTGAGCACCAGCTCCTTGGCCAGGGTGTAGCCGCCGATCAGCTCGATGACGATGTCGATCTCGGGATTGTTCACCAGCTCGAACACATCGCTGGTCATGGTAATGCCGGTGGTGTCGTACTGAGGCTTGGGCGAACGAATGGCGATCTGGGCAATCTCGATGCCGCGACCGGCGCGCCGAGTAATCTCTTCGGCATTGCGCTTGAGTACATTCAACGTACCGCCACCAACGGTGCCCAACCCACAGATGCCCACTTTGACCGGCTTCACACTCAATTCCCCATCAGCACTGCACGAAACGGCCGGAGCATGCCCCGGCCGCAGATAAAGAGCCGCACCTTACGAAGCGGCTGTTTGTTAGTCAATCCACGGTGCACAGAACCTATTCACGACCTCGCGAGCTAGAGCTATGCAAGGCAAAAACAGGCGAGGAAGCGCAGTTTACGAATTGTAAATGAGCATTCCGAGCCTGTTTTTAACGCAGCAGAGCCGACGCGCAGCAGGTCGTGGATAGGTTCTTAGTTCGACTCCAGCGCAATCTTGGCCAGCTGCGGCGCCGGCTGGTAACCCGGAATCATCTTGCCGTTAGCCAGAACGATGGCCGGCGTGCCATTGACCCCGATCATCTGACCGAGCTGGTACTGCTTGGCCACCGGATTATCGCAGGACGCATCGGCTACGCTCTGGCGAGTCTTGGCGCGATTCATCGCGTCCTGCTGATCCTTGGCACACCAGACGCTGACCAGCTCCTTGGCCGCAGGGCTGTTCAGGCCCTGACGTGGGAAGGCGACATAACGCACTTCGACACCCAGACGATTGAGCTCCGGCACTTCGCTATGCAGTTTCTGGCAATAGCCACAGTCGGTATCGGTGAACACGGTGATGTGGGTCTTCGGATCCTTCGGCGCGAACACCACCATCTCCTTGGCCGGAATGGCGTTGATCTGCTTGGCCACGGCGCGGCTTTCTTCGATCTCGGTCAGGTTCACGGCCTTGCCGTCCTTGACCTGGAACAGATAGCCCTGAATCAGGAACTGACCATCAGCGCTGGTGTATAGCTGACGACCGCCTTGCAGTTGAACCTGATAGACACCGGGCATCGGGCTCTCGGCAATGGCCTCGATCGGCAAGCTGCCGTCGAGCGACTTCAGCGTCTGACGAATGACCTGATCGGGATCAGCCGCCAGGGTGGCACTACTGCCCAGTGCAAGCGCCAGGGCAATGGAAATACGGGTCAGGGACATGGACACTCCTGTCGAACGACGGACCGATGAAAATCGCTACAGCCTACCACAGATGGCGCCCCAGACAGCCGACCAGCTAGCAGACAGCGCATCAGCGGGACGACATACCTCTCAATCCCCGCTCGAGCGGACCCACCTTATGCACACCCTCACTCCACACTTATTCCAATAAACGGAAAGCATATAACCAAATCTTCCATTTATTTATCTTGCGCGCTAATGTTTTGCGCAATATAGTTCGCTCCATGGAAACGGTTAGCGCACAAAAGATTAGCAAGCCAATCCATCACCACCCCACCGACAAGGATCAATGCCATGACTATCGAAAACGTTCTGTACCGCGTTCTACACGCCTCACCTCGCTTTGCAACCCCTCTTTTAAACTTAACTTATTGATTAACAAGAAGTTTTTGAAGAGCTTCATCGCTGAAGTGGCGCGCATTCTACCGCCAGCAGAATGCACGTCAAGCTTATATTTCAATTTTCTTTGGATTCTCTCGAAAAAGGACGCCTGCTCTCTGTAATGCGCCCGCGACAGCGGAGAGACGCATCAGCAGCAGCGCGCCACCGATCAACGCGTAAGCGAGCCACTCCCCCAGATCAGCCCGCACCACCCAGAGCATATGCAGCAAGGCCAGCAGCAGGATGGCGTAAACCAGACGATGCAGCGTCTTCCACTTACGGCCCAGCTTTCTGATGCTGAAGCGATTGGAAGTAACCGCCAGGGCAAGCAAGCCAATAAAAGCCAATGCCCCCACGATTATGTAGGGCCGCTCGGAAAGATCGCGCAGCACCAGTTCCACACGCAACCCGGCGATAAACAGGGCATAGCCAGATAGATGCAGGACGACATAGGTAAAGCACCAGAGCCCTAGCTGTCGCCGCACGGCAATCCAGCCTCCCCAGCGAGTCAACTGCTGCAAAGGCGTCATCGCCAGGGTGATCAGCAGAAGGATCAGAGCACCGAGCCCCAGGTTATCAACCAGCACCTTGCCGGGGTCAGGCCCCAGCAGATTGAAGACGGCGCAGTACAGCCAATACAGCGGCGGTACCGATGCAGCCAGGAATACGCCGACACGCCAGAGCCTGTAGCGCATCAGTAGTACCTCGCCAGATCCATCCCCGTGTAGAGACCAGCGACCTCCTCATAGCCATTGAACATCCGGGTATCGATCACATTCGGACTGAACAGGCCACTGGGCAGGCGCCGCTCGGTCGCCTGCGACCAACGCGGGTGGTCCACCTGCGGATTGACGTTGGCGTAGAAACCATACTCGTTCGGCGCGATGCGCTCCCAGGTGGTTTGGGGTGCCTCACTTACCAAACTGATACGCACAATGGACTTGATGCTCTTGAACCCGTACTTCCAAGGCACTACCAGGCGCAAGGGAGCCCCGTTCTGGTTAGGCAAAACACGTCCGTACATGCCGACGGCCATGAAAGCCAACGGGTGCATGGCCTCATCCAGACGCAACCCCTCGACATAGGGCCAATCGATCAGCGAAAAACCCGAGCGCTGGCCCGGCATGCGCTCAGGATCGACCAGCGTTTCGAAGCGCACATAGCGCGCCGCCGAGGTTGGCCCGACCTGCTTGAGCAGATCAGCCAAAGGAAAGCCCAGCCAGGGTATGACCATGGACCAGGCCTCGACGCAGCGCAGCCTGTAGATGCGCTCTTCGAATGCATGCGGCTTGACCAGATCCTCGATGGAATAGCGCCCCGGATTGCTCACCTCGCCATCGACCATTACCGTCCAGGGCTCGACCTGCAGCTTGCCGGCATTGGCTGCAGGGTCGCCCTTACCCGTGCCGAACTCATAGAAGTTGTTGTAGTGCGTGGCATCCTTGAAGGGCGTGATGCTTTCACCCTTGGCAGTGATTGCTTGCCAGCGTGCGCCTGCCAGCTTCTCGTCGAACCACCCCGGTGCCTTCGACGGCTCAACATCGGCATAGACACCTTGAGCGTCAGCACTGGCCAGACCCGGCATAGCAGCCATGGCCGCCAGCGCCAACGAGCCCTGCATCAGCTTGCGACGAGAGAGATAGACCGACTCGGGGGTGACTTCGGACTCGAGGGCCCGAGAGGAAGGAGGAACTCGGATGAGCATAACGACTCCGCGACTACAGTTCGAGAAACGAACTGTAGACCACGGAGCGCAGAGGAAATTACAGCAGCGTCAGACAGATTTTCGACGACGCAATTGCAGCAGGTACTGGATCGGGCCGGAAGCCGCATAAGCCAGGAAGATCAGCAGCAGGATACGGGGTGGGTCGCTGAACACCACCGCGAACACCAACACCACGGCCAGAATGGCCACGAAGGGCACGCGCCCCTTCAGGTCCAGGTCCTTGAAGCTGTAGTACTTGATGTTACTGACCATCAGGCAGCCAGCGGCGGCAACGAGCAGCGCCACGGCGAAGGACATGTTCGAGCCCTTGATGCCGAAGTCGCTGAATGCCCAGACCGTTCCGGCAACGACACCCGCGGCAGCCGGACTGGCCAGACCGATGAAGTAGCGCTTGTCGACGCTGCCGATCTGCGTATTGAAGCGCGCCAGGCGCAATGCCGCGCCAGCGACATAGATGAAGGCGACCATCCAGCCCACCTTGCCCATGCTACCCAGCGCCCATTCGAATGCGAGCAGAGCCGGTGCAACGCCGAAAGCCACCATGTCCGAGAGCGAATCGTACTCGGCGCCGAATGCACTTTGCGTGTTGGTCAGGCGCGCCACGCGACCATCCAGACCGTCGAGCACCATGGCGACGAACACCGCGGCGGCAGCCACGTAGAAATTGCCATTCATCGCGTTGATGATGGAGTAGAAACCGGCGAACAGGTTTGCCGTGGTGAACAGATTGGGCAGCAGGTAGATGCCACGGTGACGCACCTTGCGCCCTTCCGCGTCCTGCTCTTCCTCTATGTGCTCGTCGATCGGCAGCAGGCTTTCCAGGTTGTCGCCAGCCGGCTTTTGATCCTCGGGACCTTCACTCATGAACAGCACCTTGCAACGGGTTTGACGAATTTCGAACGGGGCGACTGAACTCAGTTCGCCGCTCATCGAGCTGGCTTTATACCAGAAGCCTCGCCACAGAATGAAAAAACGCGGCATATAGCCGCGTTCTTTCGCACATCGCAGACCTTAGTTCTTGGCCTTGTCGACGATCTTGTTGGCAGCGATCCACGGCATCATAGAGCGCAACTGCTCGCCGATGACTTCGATACCATGAGCGGCGTTGTTACGACGCTTGGCAGTCATCGATGGGTAGCCAGTGGCGCCTTCGCTGATGAACATCTTGGCGTACTCGCCGTCCTGGATGCGCTTGAGGGCGTTGCGCATGGCCTGACGGGATTCGGCGTTGATCACTTCCGGACCGGTCACGTACTCGCCGTACTCGGCGTTGTTGGAGATCGAGTAGTTCATGTTGGCGATGCCGCCTTCGTACATGAGGTCAACGATCAGCTTCAGTTCGTGCAGGCACTCGAAGTAGGCCATTTCCGGCGCATAGCCAGCTTCGACCAGGGTTTCGAAACCGGCCTTGACCAGCTCGACGGTGCCACCACAGAGAACGGCCTGCTCACCGAACAGGTCAGTTTCGGTCTCGTCCTTGAAGGTGGTTTCGATGATGCCGGTACGACCACCACCAACGCCCGAAGCGTAGGACAGCGCGACGTTCTTGGCATTGCCGGAGGCGTCCTGGTAAACGGCGATCAGATCAGGAATGCCGCCGCCTTTGACGAACTCGGTACGTACGGTATGGCCCGGAGCCTTCGGCGCGATCATGATCACGTCGAGGTCGGCACGCGGAACGACCTGGTTGTAGTGGATGGCGAAACCGTGGGAGAAGGCCAGGGTGGCGCCCTTCTTGATGTTCGGCTCGATCTCGTTCTTGTACAGCTGGCCCTGGAATTCGTCCGGGGTCAGGATCATGACCAGATCAGCGGCAGCGACGGCAGAAGCCACGTCGGCAACTTTCAGGCCGTGAGCTTCAGCCTTGGCAACGGTAGCGGAGCCTTTACGCAGGCCAACGGTGACATCGACGCCGGAATCCTTCAGGTTGCAGGCCTGGGCGTGGCCCTGGGAGCCGTAACCGATGATGGCGACTTTCTTGCCCTGGATGATGGAGAGGTCGCAATCTTTGTCGTAATAAACTTTCATGTTCTTGGCTCTTTTGAATCGAAAGGGATGGGGTGCGAGGCACCACGACGGAGACACCTTAAGTGATCCTCACCATTGCGTAAAATGATATATTTGCAACACAACATGCCGATATATGAAACATAAATGGACAGCCATTCCCTCAGGCTTTTTCTCTCCCTGGCAGACAACCTGCACTTCGGTCGAACCAGCCGCGAACAGCACGTCAGCCCTTCCGCGCTCAGCCGCAGCATCAAACAGCTCGAGGACGAACTCGGTGCCGCGCTGTTCGTACGCGACAACCGCTCGGTCCGCCTGACTCGCGAGGGCCAGCAGTTTCGCGAATACGCGAGCGAGGTCATCAATGGTTGGCAGGCGATTCGCCAGACCTTCATGCAGGACCAGTTGAATCTGCACGGCGAGCTGTCGCTGTATTGCTCGGTCACGGCAAGCTACAGCTTCCTCTATGACATTCTCAGCAGCTTTCGCCAGGACTACCCACGCATCGAAATGAAACTGCATACCGGCGACCCGGCGAAAGCCGTCGAACGGGTGCAGCAAGGACTGGAGGACCTGGCCATTGGCGCCCTCCCCGACAGCCTGCCGAGCGGAGTGGAGTTTCAGTCGATCACGCGCTCGGAATTGCGCTTCATCGGTCCACAGGCTCCCCAGTTGTTGAACGAAGAACAACTGCGCAACCCAACTTCGGAGAGATGGAAGGACGTGCCGATGATTCTCTCCGAGGAAGGCCTGGCCCGGACACGCACCGACCGCTGGCTGAAAAGCCACAACATCAAACCGCGCATCTATGCCCAGGTCAGCGGCAACGAAGCGATCGTCAGCATGGTCAGTCTGGGCTTCGGTATCGGGGTGGTGCCACAGATCGTGCTGGACAACAGCCCGCTGACTGCCCGCATCCGTATCTACGATATCCAGCCACCGCTCACCGCCTATGACATTGGTCTGTTCGCACTGGAAAAGCGCCTCAAGGATCCGCTGATCGCGGCCTTCTGGAATCGCCAACGCTGAATTCGAGCAATAAAAAACCCCGCACCAAGCGGGGTTTTGTTCGCCACAGCGATCAGATACTCAGTACCTTGTCGCCGCGCGCGATGCCCGTGACACCACTGCGTACAGTTTCCAGGATCGACGCAGTACCGACGGCCTGAATGAAGCTGTCCAGCTTGTCGGTGGTACCGGTCAGCTGCACGGTGTAGACGCTGCTGGTCACATCCACGATCTGGCCGCGGAAGATGTCGGTAGTACGCTTGACCTCGGCACGCTGAGCGCCGGTGGCCTTGATCTTCACCAGCATCAGCTCGCGCTCGATGTGGGCGCTTTCCGACAGATTGACCAGCTTGACCACCTCGACCAGCTTGTTGAGGTTCTTGGTGATCTGCTCGATCACCTCATCCTGACCAACGGTAGTGAGGGTCAGACGCGACAGCGTCGGATCCTCGGTTGGCGCAACGGTGAGGCTTTCGATGTTGTAGTTACGCTGGGAGAAAAGACCAACCACGCGCGACAGAGCGCCCGGCTCGTTTTCCAGCAGCAGGGAAATGATGTGTCGCATCTTAGGTCCGCTCCGTCTTGCTCAGCCACATGTCACGCATCGCACCGTCTCTGATCTGCATCGGGTAGACGTGCTCGCTGGAATCCACCGCGATGTCGAGGAACACCAGGCGATTCTTCAGGGCGAAGGCTTCCTCCAGCTTGGGCTTGAGGTCCTTCAGCGAAGTGATGCGCATGCCGACATGGCCATAGGCCTCAGCCAGTTTGACGAAGTCCGGCAGCGACTCCATGTAGGAGTGCGAATAACGGCTGTTGTACTGCATGTCCTGCCATTGGCGAACCATGCCGAGGGTGCCGTTGTTCAGGTTGACGATCTTCACCGGCAGGTCGTACTGCAGGCAGGTCGACAGCTCCTGGATGTTCATCTGGATGCTGCCCTCGCCGGTGACGCACGCCACGTCGGCTTCCGGGAAGTTCAGCTTGATGCCCATCGCAGCAGGGAAACCGAAGCCCATGGTGCCCAGGCCGCCGGAGTTGATCCAGCGATTGGGCTTGTTGAATCGGTAATACTGCGCAGCGAACATCTGGTGCTGACCGACATCGGAGGTGATGAAGGCATCGCCCTTGGTCACGTCACACAGGGTTTCGATCACGGTCTGCGGCTTGATGATCGAACCGTCGCCCTCGTTGTAAGGGAACAGACGGCCGCTACCACGCCACTCTTCGATCTGCTTCCACCAGCTGGCAACGGTGTCCTTATTCGGGGTTTCGCCGATTTCCTTGAGGATGGCGACCATCTCGGTCAGCACGCTGTCCACCGGGCCAACGATCGGGATGTCGGCCTTGATGGTCTTGGAGATCGAAGCCGGGTCGATGTCGATATGGATGATCTTGGCGTTCGGGCAGAACTTGGCCGCACCGTTGATCACACGGTCATCGAAGCGCGCACCGACAGCCAGGATCACGTCGGCATGGTGCATCGCCAGGTTGGCGGTGTAGCTGCCGTGCATACCGAGCATGCCGATGAATTGGCGGTCGGTACCCGGGTAGCCACCAAGGCCCATCAGGGTGTTGGTCACCGGCAGGTTGAGCATCTGCGCCAGCTCGGTCAGCGGCGCAGAAGCACCGCCCATGATCACGCCACCACCGGAGTACATGACGGGACGCTTGGCGGCCAGGAGCATCTCGGCAGCCTTGCGGATCTGGCCGGAGTGGCCACGCACCGCCGGGCTGTAGGAACGCAGCTTGACCTTCTTCGGATAGACGTACTCGAACTTCTGGGTGGGATCACCCATGTCCTTCGGAATGTCGACCACGACCGGACCGGGACGACCGGATTCGGCGAGGTAAAACGCCTTCTTCAGCACTTCGGGGATTTCCGACGGGTGCTTGATGATGAAGCTGTGCTTCACGATCGGACGGGAAATACCGACCATGTCGGTTTCCTGGAAGGCATCGGTGCCGACCATGGCGCTCGGCACCTGGCCGGAGATCACCACCATCGGAATGGAGTCCATGTAGGCGGTGGCAATACCGGTGATGGCATTGGTCGCGCCGGGGCCAGAGGTCACCAGCACCACACCGGCCTTGCCGGTGGCGCGGGCATAGCCGTCAGCCATATGGGTCGCTGCCTGTTCATGACGGACCAGAATGTGAGTCACTTCCGGTTCTTTGAACAGGGCATCGTAAATATGCAGGAGAGCACCACCGGGGTACCCATAGATATGCTTAACGCCTTCGTCACGCAGGAAGCGGACGACCATTTCAGCGCCGGATAAAAGCTCCACGTTGTTCACCTCTTGAACGCCAGTATGCCACCCGACAACGGGTAGCCCTAAGTAGGTCTTACTGTCAGCGGACACGCACGACGGTGATCGTGGATTCGGAACATCAGCTTGACGAGTAACGGAGCAGCCCATGGTCTTGCGGGGCCGACCCTCCCAGCGCGAGGTAACGCGTTGCGGGTGTCACGGTTCGGCGCGGGTAGCGCCTCTTTTCCCCGAGCTGGAGGACGCTTGCGGCGGACTCCACTACGGGGGAAGGCTGGATTGTTCGGGTTCGGCGAGGGCAAGTCAAGAGATGGCTAACCTATTATTCAACCTGCTGCTGTGACGCAGCGCAGAATGAAGATTGCCGACTTTTGGTTATAGTAACCTTCAGTACCGCCGCTCTCGATAAAGGAAACAGCATGCGCCACATGATTCTTACTGGCACCCTGATGCTCGCTTTGAGCACGGCCGCCATGGCCAGCCAGGTTTACAAGTGGGTAGATGACCAAGGCGTGACCCATTTCGGCGCGCAACCTCCGCAAGGCCAAGAAGCCACGACCATCAATACCGCCGCCCCACCTCCCCGTCAGGCGCCCAGCACACCGGCGCCGAGCATCGAAGAGCAGCTCGACCCCGAACAGGCTGCCATCGACAAGAAGGTCAAGGAAGATGTCGCGAAGCAGGAAGCCGAGCGCAGGCAGTACTGTGAGAACGCCCGCACCAACCTGGCTCAGTTGGAAAACAATCCTCGCCTGCGCATCGAGGACGGTGGCGAGGTTCGCCGCATTGACGAGAACGAACGGCAGGAACGCATCACCGAGCTGAAAAAGTCCATCGCAGAAAACTGCAAATAATGGACGACGCGCACGCCCTCAAGGCGTGCGCGTAAGTAGGCGATCGAACTCGCCGAGCAGCTCAAGCAACCGACGCGCAGTGCTCGGCTGCTGCTGATAGACCATCTCTGCCATGGCCTGAATGCCTGATACCGAGGGCAACGCGGCGCCGGTTTCCAGCAGAACCTTCATACGCGGCAGAAAAATCCACTGCAGCCATTGCTCGAACGCCAGCGTATCGACGCAGAACGGTTCCGGGCTGGCCAGGGCCTCGGCGCTCGGAGCCTCCTCCTGCCACCAACCCTGCACACGCAACTCACGCTCGATCAGCAGCAGGTGTTCGGCCAGTGCGCTTGCGCGAGCATCCATCAGAGGTTGACTCGTGCGCGTTCACGGGCCTGGGCAGCACCAGCAGGATCCCCCTGACGCTCGCGAGCCTGCGCGATCAGGTCCCACAGACTGGCTTGCAACGCCGGACGACCGTTGGCGTAAGTCAGGCCACGACGGGCGAACTGCTCGGCTTGGGCAGCATCGCCCTGCGCCAGGCGAACCTCGGCAAGACGGTAAAGCACCTGCGGCTCACGCGGCGCGATGCGCTGGGCACGCTCCAGACTGGAGGCGGCGCCATTCAGATCGCCACCGCCCTGCTGCTGTTGAGCGGTGGTCAGCAGCGCGAGAACCGGGCCATCCAGTTGCTCGTCTGCAGCCAGGCCGCCGCCACTGGGAATGCCGCTAGGCATGCTCGGCGCCGAAGAGCCGAAGCTGCCCTGGCTCGGTGCAGACGGTTGACTGGGCACGGGCGGGTCGAAGGTCAGTCCGCCACTGGAGGTGATCGGCTGAGAGTCGGTCTGCAACGGCGTCGAGACAGCTCCCTGCGGCACCATCACAACTACACCGGAATCTTCCTCGATACGCTGCGGTGCAGCTGCAGGCCCCGGACCAGTCGCCGGGCCAGCCCCGCCCGAAGACAGCGGAGAGCCGGCGTCGATCACCGGGATCGAACCCTGCGGCACCGTACTGCAACCACTCAACACCGCCGTTGCCAGCATAGTGGCAAGCCACTTCTTGTTCACATCCAATCCTCTTAGGTCACACCGAATCACTCGACCCGGCCGTTATTCCAACCAGCCTCGCACCCAGTCCATCACCGAATCGACTGGCGCCTGGATACCGCACGCGGAACCGGCGGCAGGTTCACTGCCGCGAATATAAGGCATCTGTACCGCATTCGGGCAGCCCGAAGCCGAGCCCAGACCCGTCTGACGATCCACCCAGGCCTGGGTGACGTTGTCCGGCATCGGCATATCCAGCGGCAGCGGATCCGCCTTGCGCATGAACCCGGTCCAGACCTGCAGGGCGCCGGTCGCGCCGGTCAACGGGGTCGGACCGTTGTCGTCACGCCCCAGCCACACCACCGACAGTAGATCCTGACTGAAGCCAGCGAACCAGCTGTCGCGGGAGTCATTACTGGTACCGGTCTTGCCCGCCAGGTTCAGCGAGCTGGGCAGCTGGCTGTATACCGAACGACCAGTGCCTTCACGCATGGTGCGCTGCATGGCGTTCTGCACCAGATAGATGGCACCCGGATCGAAGCGCTGCTGGATCTGGAATGGATAACGACCGAGCGGTTCGCCGTCGGCTGTCAGCACACTGCGAATGCCACGCAAGGGCGTATTGAAGCCTCCGTTGGCCAGAGTCTGGTACATACCTGCCACTTCCATCGGCGTCAGAGCCCCCGCACCAAGCAGCATCGACGGATAGGCCGGCCACTTGCGCTCGACGCCCAGTCGCTCGAGCGTCTTGAGCACATTGGGCACGCCGATCTCCAGGCCGAGCTTGGCCGTGGACAGGTTGTAGGACTGCGCCAACCCCTGATACAGGTAGATGGTGCCATGAGCCTTGCGGTCGTAATTTTGTGGCGTCCAGACCTGGCCATCCTGGCCCTTGATGGAGAACGCTTCATCCTCCAGCCAACTGGTCAGGGTGTACTGACTCGGACGCTCCAATGCAGACAGGTAAATCGCCGGCTTGATCAGCGAACCGATCGGCCTTACGGCGTCCAGCGCACGGTTGAAGCCGGCAAAGCGTGGCTGGCGGCTGCCGATCAATGCCTGAATTTCCCCGGTCTCGGGGTTGGTCACTACCATACCGGCCTGCACTTCATCCACGCCCTTGCGCCCGGCCAGGCGCTTGAGCGTCTCGGCCAGCGCCTCTTCGGCCTTGAGCTGCAGAATCGGATCGAAGCTGGTGAAGATACGCAGGCCTTCTTCAGTCAGATCCTGCTCACGATAATCTTCACGCAGCTGACGCTTGACCAGATCGAGGAACGCCGGAAACGAGCTGTCAGCCATGCTGCCGCGCGAGCTCACGCCGAGCGGTTTCTGTTTGGCTGCTGCCGCTTCCTCAGGGGTGATCGAACCTTGTTCGGCAAGCAGATCGAGCACCAGATTGCGGCGCGCCAGCGCTCGCTCGGGATTGCGCCGTGGGTTGAAGTAGGTGGGGCCCTTGACCATGCCCACCAGCAGCGCGACCTGCTCCAGCTTCAGCTCGGAAACCGGCTGACTGAAGAAATACTGGCTGGCCAGACCGAAGCCATGCACCGCGCGCTGGCCATCCTGCCCGAGAAATACCTCGTTCATATAGGCTTCGAGAATCTCGCGCTTGTCGTAGTGCAGCTCGAGCAGCACCGCCATCATCGCTTCGGTGGCTTTACGCACCAGGGTGCGTTCGTTGGTCAGGTAGAAGTTCTTCACCAACTGCTGGGTCAGAGTACTGCCGCCTTGCACCAGGCGCCCGGACGTGGCGTTGATCCACATCGCTCGGGCAATGCCCTTGGGCGACACGCCGAAGTGATCGAAGTAGTCACGATCCTCGACCGCCACCAGCGCATCGATCAGATAGGCCGGCACCTGATCCAGCTTGATCAGGATGCGATCCTCCTGATGCGCCGGATAAAGCCCGCCAATCAGCAGCGGCTCCAAGCGTGCCACGGCAAGATTGCCGCCGTTGGCCTGGGTCAGACCGGCAACGTAATCGCCAGAGAAACGCACGCGCACCTTCTGTGACGGTTCGGCACCTTCATAAAACTGAAAGCCGCGACTGTGCAGCTCGATATTGTTACCGGCCACCGACACTGCGCCCGGCCCATTGACTGCGCTCTCGCGGCGGTAGCCCAGCGCATCGAGTTCACGCAGGAAATCGTCCTTGGCCAGCTTCTGCCCGACGAAGAGTTCGAGCGGCCTGGCGTAGACTTTCGCGGGCACCGTCCAGCGCTTGCCGGAGAACTTCTCCTGCACCACGGCATCGAGATAAACGGCAAAGCCAGCCAGGATCACCAGGCCAACCAGACCGAGCTTGAGGCCCCAGGCAAACCAGGGACGCATACTGGATGAGCGGGATTTTTTGTTTGAGCGGGGGGAGCGTTTTCGAGTCATGGCGGGATTATACGCACTTTACATGGGGGCCAGCAGGCCGCCTGGATGGTTTGCAGAGCAGCTCACAGCGGCCATAATGCCCAGCTCGAACAGCGTCTAGAACAAGGATCGAACGTGAGCCAAGCCCTGATTGCCGCATTGCAGAACCCGGCCCTGTATCCGCATCCCGTGGATGGGTTTCAGGTCATTGAGACCCACATTTCCTGGATTTTGCTCACTGGCCCCTACGCCTACAAGATCAAAAAGCCGGTCAACTTCGGTTTTCTCGACTTCACCGAGCTGGATGCACGTCGTCATTTCTGCGAAGAAGAGCTGCGCCTCAACCAGCGCCTGACCCAGGATTTGTATCTGGACGTATTGCCGATCGGTGGTAGTGAAAATGCTCCCAGCTTCGACGGCAGCACCCCCGCCATCGAATACGCACTGAAAATGCGCCAGTTCCCGCAGGAACAACTGCTCAGCGCCATTCAGGCACGCGGCGAGCTGAACGACGCTCATATCGACGCCCTGGCCGAACAGATCGCCACCTTTCACCTGGACGCACCGCAGGTGCCGCAGGAACATCCGCTGGGTAGTGCAGAAGCGGTCATGGTTCCGGTGCAGCAGAATTTCGAGCAGATTCGCCCGATGCTCAGCGAGAAGGCAGACCTGCAGCAACTCGATGCCCTCGAGGCGTGGGCCCAGTCCAGCTACGAACGCCTGCAACCACTGTTGAGCGAACGCAAGGCGCAGGGGTTCATTCGCGAATGCCACGGTGACATTCACCTGGGTAACGCCGCCCAGATCGACGGCCGCGTAGTACTGTTCGACTGCATCGAGTTCAACGAGCCCTTCCGTTTCACCGACGTCACCGCAGATATCGCCTTCCTGGCCATGGACCTCGAAGACCGCGGCCTCAAGTGCCTGGCCCGACGCTTCATAAGCGGCTGGCTGGAACGCACTGGCGATTATGCAGCCCTGCAACTGCTGAACTTCTACAAGGCTTACCGCGCCATGGTCCGCGGCAAAGTCGCATTGTTCCGCCTGGGGCAGGAACAGGACTCGGTGCAGCGGGCGGTGATCCTGCGTCAGTACCGTGGCTATGCCGCACTGGCGGAGAGCTACAGCGCCATTCCATCGCCTTTCCTGGCCATCACCCATGGTGTCTCGGCAGTCGGCAAGAGCCACGTCGCCATGCGTCTGGTGGAAGCGCTGGGCACCATCCGCCTGCGCTCCGACATCGAGCGCAAGCGCCTGTTCGGCGAGCAGAGCGCCGAAGGCAAGGATCAGTTGGCCGCCGGCATCTACAGCGCTGACGCCAGCCAGGCGACCTACCAGCGCCTGCATCAGCTGGCGCGCCAGACACTACTGGCAGGCTTCCCCGTGGTGATCGACGCAACCTATCTCAAGGCAGCGCAACGCCAGGCCGCCAGCGAAATAGCCGAAGAGACCGGCGCGCCCTTCCTGATTCTCGACTGCCATGCGCCGCAAGCCGTGATCGCCAGCTGGCTGGAGCAGCGCCGCAGCGAAGGCCAGGATCCGTCCGATGCGACGCTGGAAGTGATCCAGGCCCAGCAAGCCAGCCGCGAGCCGCTCGACGACGAGGAACAGAGCCACAGCAAGCGCGTCGACACACATGACAGCGCAAGCCTGGACAGCCTGGTCGAGCGGATTCGCCAACGACTGCCTGGGATCTGAGCATCGCCCCAAGCAGTTGGCACGCCCTGCCAGGCAAACCCTGGCAGGACTTCTATACTGCCGGTGAAGCCATAACCGGTATCCGCCATGAGTCAGCCACGCCAGCTTGATCATCCGCTCTACCACCTCCTGCACAACGACGACGTAAAGGGCTTCAATGCACAGAAGCCGAAGGGCGTGGAAGTCGATCTGTCCGGTGGCGACTTTCGCGGGCTCGATCTGCGCAACATGGACACCGACGCCGTCAATTTCACCGATGCCTACTTCCGTGGGGCTGACCTGCGCGGCCTGGATTTCCGTAACGCCAGGATCGAAGGCGCCAGCCTGGCCCACGCGCAGATTTCCGGCGCCTACTTCCCCGTCGAACTGACCGCTGACGAGATTCTCATGTCGGTCAATTTCGGTACCCGCCTGCGCTATCGCACCAAGTAGACCTCTACGAATGACGACGCGAAGCACTCAGGCAATTGGCCGCTACACTTTTTGGCAGGCACGCCAACGTGAACCTTTCACCCGCACGCATGGAGGCCCGATGAACGACGAACTGCAACACTTGAAAAACCTGGGCAAGACCTCGGCGCAGTGGCTGCACGCCGTGGGGATTCACAGCGCCAACGACCTGCGTCGCTATGGCGCTGTGGGAGCCTATCGCGCAGTCAGAGCGCGCGGTTTTCGCGCATCCAAGGTGCTGCTTTACGCCATCGAGGGAGCTCTGCTCAATGTGCATTGGAGTGAGCTCCCCCCCGCACACAAGGCCGAACTGAACGGCAAGCTGGACGAAGCCCAAGGCCACAACAAGAGCTAGCTCACAACACCAGCGCAAGGTGATTTACTCGAAGAGCCGCACAGCCTATTGTTTCAGGGACCTTCGTGTGGTCAGCCAGTCCAGCCAGTTCAAGGAATTACGGTTATGTATTTACTCGGGGAGCAACCGGCCTACGCCGATCAGTTGATCAATCGCCTGCAGAGTATCCCCACTCAGCTGCTGGAAGGGCTGCAACCCGCGGGTGAGCCGCTACGTCTGGAGCGTGTCGATGATCTGGCTCAGGTACTGCCTGGCAACCAGCTGTTCATCATCGAGAACGGGCTGCTGCATGCGCTGGTTGATGAACGCCCGCTGTTCTATCTGCAGGAGGGCGATCTGGTCGGCCTGCGCCAGGGCATCGACCTCCCCTCCTGCCGCTACAGCAGTGAAGAACCCATCAGCCTGATTCCCTACTCGCGCAGCGAAACGTTCCAGCACATCTATGCCAGCGAGCAGCGCCAGGAACAGTTCATTCAATATCTGATCGGCCACACCGCTCTGCTGTCCGACGCACTGGCACGCCTGAAACAACCGGAGATCCGTCCGGCGACCGGCTTCCAGCATTTCGCTGCCGGCGAGGAGCTGATTCATCAGGGCGATGAAGCCGACCACGTGTTCATCATCATCGAGGGCCACGCCGAGGCCTACGTCGACGGCCAGAAGGTCGGCGATGTGCAAAAGGACGAAATCTTCGGCGCCATGGCGGTATTCACTCGCGAGAAGCGCAGCGCCACGGTGGTCGCCAGCGAACCTTGCACGGTCATGGTGATTCCCAAGGAGCAATTCCTCAGCCTGATGCAAAGCAACCCGCGCATCGCTCACAGCCTGATCGAGAGCATGGCTCGACGCATCGATCTGCTGAACAAGGAAGTCACTCAACTGCGCTTGCCTGGGGAATCCTGAGTCTCCACCCGCATCAGCGAACCCGGCCCAGAGCCGGGTTTTGCATTTATGAGCCCGGCAAAAACTTTCTGAGAAAAGTTCTCAAAAGGGCATTGACTATGGAATGAGAATTGTTATTATTATCTCAACTGGTCGCGAGATCAGCCGATAAGCTAAAGAGACCATTCAGTCGGACTCTTCAGATTATCTCCTCATCAGGCTAATCACGGTTATTGACCCGGCTCTTGCCGGGTCTTTTTTTGCCTGGCCGAAAGTGTGCCCTGCTGCACCCGGCACAACGTCCGCAGCGGACCTCAGTCGTCGACCTGCGCCAGCCAGTCCGGCAAATTGAAATGCAGGCTGATGCGTGCGATCAGCCCGTCCTGGATCTCGAAGAAGGCGCCGACGCGCATCTCGTAACGCTGCCCGCAGGCCTCCGGCAGGCCATCATCGGTAGCCAGGTACTCGCCGATAACGCGGTACTCGCAGGCCGCATGTCGCCCCTGTGGTTCGACCAGGATCACCAGCGACTCGATCATCTCGCGATAGCAATGCAGCTGCCGTTCCAGAAAAGCCGCGAATGCATCGCGCCCATGCTCGGTGAAACCCTGATTGGGCTCCAGAATCAGTCCGTCGCTGACCAGCGACAGGCAGGCGCGGATATCCCGATCATTGAGGGCGTTGAAATAACCTTGCAGCAGGTCGCGAACGTCTGTGGACATAGGCCAGGCTCCGAATCGGCAAAGCGCCGAGGATACCGTGCAGGCAGCTCACGAAAGGCGGCTAGGGTCGCAGTTTGGCGCAGTGATCCTGCTCCGGCTGCGCGGCAGTGAACCAGACGTAATCGGCCATGGAGGCGTCCACCGAGCGACCGACTTCAGCCAATATCAGCACCGCGCTGCCAGCCTGCGCGCCAAGGTCGGCCAGATGCAAGGGGACGCCGAGGTCCTTGCGCGCATGAAAGGCGCCGGCCAGCAGCAGGCTTGGCTGCGGCGCCGCCATCAGCGCCTCGGCCATGCGCCGGTCACGCTGCTGCTGCACGGCCAGCATCGCCGGCAACTGGCTGTCCGGCAGCAGGCCGCAGTGCGACTCGCGGATATCGGCCAGCAAACGCGCCTGCACCTCGGCTGCACCTGAGCGCTCCCCCGCAAGCGTCGGCCGCTGGCGATAAATCTGCATGATCTCGGTACGATCCAGATTGGCCGCGAGCAAGGGATAGGGCTGACGCAATTGATGCAACACCAGCGGCCCGTAAAGCGACCAGCCCCATCCCGGCTGCCAGGCCAGGGCGTCGAACGGATCGGTAATCGCCTGCCCTGCGCGCACGGTTTTCTGGGCCTGATCGACCTTGTTCTGCTGATCGGGGTTGAGCATCTCCATCAGCACGCTGCCCTGCGGGCGCAACCTGGATAGCTCGCGCGACAGCCAGAGCTGCAAGGCATGGTGATCGGGATTGTCGTGCTGCTCGCCGACCAGTACCCGCTGAGCCGGCGCAAGACGACTCAGCAGTTGCTCAGGGCTGACGCTCTGCCCGCTGACCAGATCGACGATACGCCCCAGATCGGCATGCTCATGCCCCAGTGGAGCGAGCGGCGCCGGCGGTGGCAGCACATTTCGACTCTGACAGGCGGCCAGCAGCATCAGACAGCTCAACAGAACGACTCGCATCGGGGTTTCCAAGATTCAGCGCGCGACGATCAGCGGGTGGCCGCGTTCGGGATGAGTCTGCACCAGCACTTCCAGACCGAACACGGCCTGCAGGGGCTCGGCACGCAACACTTCGGCAGGGGTACCCAGCGCATGCGCCCTGCCCTGTTCCAGCAACAATAGGCGATCGCAGTAGCGCGCGGCCAGATTGAGATCATGGAGGATCACCAGTACCGCCGCGCCGGATTCGGCCAGACGGCGAACCGCCTGCAGGCAGGTGTGCTGATGCAGCGGATCGAGCATCGAGGTCGGCTCATCGAGCAGCAGGGTCTGCCCCTCGCCGCCCGGCCACAGCTGCGCCAGCACCCGCGCCAGGTGCACGCGCTGGCGCTCGCCGCCGGACAACGCCAGGTAGCTGCGCCCCGCTAGGTGAACAGCATCGGCTGCCAGCAACGCCTGCTGCACGATCTGCGCGTCGCGCACGCGCCCGCTGTCATGCGGCAGGCGGCCCATGGCGACCACTTCCTCGACACGAAAGGCGAAATTCAGACTGGAACTCTGCGGCAACACGGCCAGACGCCTGGCCCGCTCCGGCCCGGCCCAGTCATCGAGCGCGCGCTGATCCAGCGTCACCTGCCCGGCGCTGGCCGGCAGCTCGCCGGTCATCGCCGCCAGCAAAGTGCTCTTGCCCGCGCCGTTGGGCCCCAGCACACCCAGCACTTCGCCGGGGTGCAACTGCAGATCGATGCCACTGAGCACCACGCCCTGGCCGCGGCGGACTTCCAGCTGTTCAACCCGCAGCATCAGCTTCGCCCCCGCACCAGCAGATAAAGAAAGAACGGCGCACCAATCAGCGCCGTGACAATGCCGATCGGCAACTCCGCAGGGGCCAGCGCCAGGCGCGCGATCAGGTCGGCCAGCAGCAACAGACTCGCACCGGCGAGCGCGGATGCAGGGAGCAACAGGCGATGATCAGGCCCCACCAGCAAGCGCATCAGATGCGGCACCACAAGGCCGATGAAACCGATCAAGCCGGCGGCCGCCACCGCAGCACCGACACCCAGTGCAGTGCAGAACACCAGCTCGCGCTTGAGGCTCTCCACATCGAAACCAAGATGACGCGCCTCCGACTCGCCCAGCAGCAGCGCGTTCAACGCCCGTGCCCGTCGCGGCAACCACAGCGCCACGGCCAGCGTGGCCAGCAACAACGGCCAGAGCCGTGCGTAACTGGCGCCATTGAGGCTGCCCAGGTTCCAGAAGGTCAGGGTGCGCAGGGTCGCATCGTCCGCCAGGTAGGTGAACAGACCGATGGCCGCCCCCGCGAGTGCGGTCAAGGCGATGCCCGCCAACAACATGGTCGCCACGTTGGTTTGCCCGTCACGCTGGCCCAGGCGATAGACCAGCGCCGTGACCAGCAAGCCACCGACGAAGGCACAGGCCGACAACAAATAGGGCGCGAAGGCCTCCGGTAAACCACCGAATGCGGCGCCGCCGACAATGGCCACCGCAGCGCCCAGCGCGGCGCCGCTGGAAACGCCGACCAAACCGGGGTCGGCCAATGGATTGCGAAACAGCCCCTGCATCGCCACGCCACAGAGTGCCAGCACCATGCCTACGGCCAGCCCGAGCAAGGTGCGCGGCATGCGTATCTGCGACAGGATCAATTCGGCCTGCTGTACCGACGCATCCGCCGTGAGAGGTAGGCCCAGCAAACGCAACGCAGCACGCATGGTATCGCCCAGTGGCAGACCGACCGGCCCGAGCGCCAGCGAGAGCCACAGCACGAGCACTAGCAACAGGCCCAGTGCGATGAACAATGGGCGCGTCGAAAAAGATGAGGTCATGGCTCGCGCTTGGCTTCGGCTATCGGAGATGGGCTAGCAGGATAAAAGCCTGCCGCGAGCATCGCCAGCCCATCCGGCACGCGCGGCCCAAGACCGCCGACCAGCAGGGTCGGGTCCAGCGCCAGCAAACGTCCCTCGCGCGCCGCACGCGTACCGGCCAAGGCAGGGTTCTGCTGCAGCAGGGCCTGCCTGGCCGCGTCACCCTCCAAAGCACGATCAGCCACCACCACGACCTGCGGGTCGAGCGCCAGCAGCGCTTCGCTGGACAACGCCTTGTAGCCATTGTGACTGGCCAGATTGCGTCCGCCGGCACGACGGATCAGCCAGTCGGCAGCAGTGTCAATACCGCCAATCAGCGGGCTGCCGCCCGCATGCCCGAGCAACAGCAACACACCGGGCGCCTCCTGGCTGCGCTGGGCCTGCTCAACCCATTGTTGCTGGGTCTGCAAGCGCGCCTGGTAATCAGCGAAGGCGCGTTGCGCTGCCGCCTCATCACCGAGCAACTGGCCCATGCGCTGCAGATTGGCCTGCAGGCTGTCCAGCTCAGCCCGGGCAGTCAGGCGCTCGATGCGTACGCCTGCCGCCATCAGTTGCGCGAGCACCGGCGGCGGACCCATTTCTTCACTACCAAGCAGCAGATCCGGGCGCAGGGCCAGAATACCTTCGGCCGCCAGTTGGCGTTGATAACCGACGCTGGGCAGCTTGGCCAGCGAGGCAGGATGACGACTGGTGGTATCGACGCCCACCAGTTTGCTCTCGCCTCCGAGCAGCACCACCCACTCGCTCAGCGCACCGCCGGAACTCACCCAGCGCTGCGGCAGCGGCTCGGCTGCCAGCACCACATTGGGAAACAGCAGGACGGCCGCCAGACCGCCCAGGATATTGGCAAGACGCATGATCTCGACTCCTCGAACGTGACATCGACCGGCCCCAACGGGAGACCGGCACACTCGGCTCAGGCCAGCACAGACAGTGATTCGGCCAGCTCGCGCCAGTCGTTACGCTCGGCCATGCCCGGCTTGCGTGCACCGAACAGCTGAATGACCAGTTCGCCATCGGCATCGAAGGCCTCCAGGCTGGTTATCACGCCGTCGAAACTGGGTTTGCGCACGCGCCACAACTCGACCACACCGCGCGTCTGCAGGTGCAAGTTGAAGTCGGGATCGAGCACGTTGAACCAGCTGTCCATCCAGCGCAGGTTGTGCACCGGACCAGTGTGAATCTGAATGCAGTGGCGGTTGCCGACGAACACCATGATCGGCACTTCACGGGCAGCGGCCTGCTCCATCAGCACCGTCAACTCAGAGGTCGCCAACGGCTGTGCCCATTGCTCGCCCGCCAGGCGCAGCGCCTGGGTACGGGCCACCTCATACTTCTTCAAAAGAGCGAAGAAATGGTGGGTGTCCTGCAGCGTCGCCCAGCCCTCACGCAACGCCTGACTGTCAACATCGGTGTCGACCTTGCGCAGCGGCGCAGCAGGCGGCGGCAGCAACTGCAATTCGGCGCTCTGCTCGCCAGCGAAGCGTTCGATCAGCGGCTGCCAGGCGCTCAGCTCACTGCGTTCGGTCAGGTAGACCTTGTGCACGGCAACGCCCTGCTGGTCGAACACCTGGATGCTGCGCTGGGTGCCCTTGGCGGTCTCCTCGGCGATGGCGAACACACTGGCCCAGCCACCGAGGAAAAGACGCAGGTCGATATCGGAAGACACCACCAGGCCTATTTGCCCAGATGCGGAAACACTCACCTCGCGATACAGCCCCTTGCGTTCATGGACGCAGTGCTCGTTGCGAGTCAGCACCATCACATGCCCCAGCTGAGCAAAAGCCGGCAGCAATTCGGCCCAGTCCGGACGCAGCCGCTGTGCATCGATGCCCACACGGTTTGCGGTCAGCTCGGCCTCGCTCACGCCCAACTGTGCTGCCGCCTCGCGGGCGCGCAGGCGTGGTTGTTCCAGGCGTAGCGCTTGCCAGGCCTGATAAAGATTGACCGCCTGAACGGCAGCAGTTGGAGCGGTACTCATGGGGAACAGTCCTTCTCGCGGGCGATTGCCAGTCTCTTTGCGGCACTGACGCCAGGCCAGCACCAACAGAACATATCGATAATCTACATGATAATCACTTATATAGAGCAGTAATCTGCCACCCCAATCATTGCAACGCCGCCAACCGTGGGCAGGCTTAGCCCCTATTGAAGATCATCTCACCTGACGAATGCCCGGTATCACGAGGCATCTGCTGAAGGATTTGCCGCAGACACTGCCGGCCACGCCGTCGTACCTGAGCATGGATGCGCCCTCTTTCTTCTTGCGGGATAATCAGTTCCTCTTGCGGCGCTACGCGCCATCTTCTCCAGAGAGAGAAGGTCATCAGAGGTCGCCACTAAGCGACTTCCACGCTAACGGGAAACCGCGATGATTCGCTTGTGCGCCCCACACGAACTGGTCGAAGGTCAGAGCCGGGGCTTTGTGATTGACCAACGGCCCCTGCTCGCCGTGCGCAGGGACGGGCAGGTACATGCCTATCTCAACCGTTGCCCGCATCGCGGCATTGCACTGGAATGGCAGAAGGACGATTTTCTCGATGACAGCGGCAGCCTGATCCGCTGCGCGACCCATGGCGCGCTGTTTCTGATCGAGAGCGGCGAATGCGTGGCGGGCCCCTGCGAGGGGCAGGCACTGCAGATGCTTAAGTGCAGGGAAGATGCAAACGGGATCTGGATCGCGCCATAGGGAGTCGCTGGGCAGCCCAGGTCGTGCGCACCGCGCCAGCGAAGCATAAGCCGGTGCGCGCGGCGCACCCTACGGGGGTTCATCGCAAGATGATTCGAGAGAAGCAGCACGACGTGCCGTAGGGTGCGCCATGCGCACCGGGCGATATTGATGATGTCGCGATGCATTCGGACAGTGTGTTGCGAATAGCCGGTGCGCAGGGCGCACCCTATCCCAGTACCTCTAGCCGGCGAACCAGGGCGATCCCCTCGGGACTGAGCTCGGCGCCGTAGGCCAGCACCTCAACTCCCGCAGCCTTGGCTTCGCGCAAGCCTGCAGCGTAAGTCGGGTCGATTTCTTCGGCAGCACGCACAGCGCGGATACCGGAGAGGTTCACGCAATACAGCTGCACGGTCCGCACACCGGCACGCGCCAGCGCAGCCAGCTCACGCAGATGCTTGGCGCCGCGCTGCGTCACCGCATCGGGAAAGGCCGCCACGTCGCTGCCATCGAAGCCCAGGGTGACACTCTTGACCTCGACGTAGACCTGACCATCCGGGTAATCCAGACGAAAGTCGGCGCGGCTGTTCTCCACCCCGTAAGGCACTTCGCGCTTGAACGCGGTAAAGCCGGCCAGCTCCGTGATCAGCCCGGCACGCAGCGCCTCTTCCACCAGCGCATTGGCTCGCGCGGTGTTGATGCAGGCCAGACGCCCCTGCGGCGTTTCGCTGATCTCCCAACTACCCGGCAGCTTGCGCTTGGGATCATTGCTGCGGCTGAACCACACCCGGCACCCTTCGCTCATGCAATTGAGCATCGAGCCGGTGTTGGCGCAGTGGATGGTCATCTGCTCGCCGCTGGCAGTCTCTATATCGGCGAGAAAGCGCTTGTAGCGACGCAGCAGGCGCCCTTCTTCCAGCGGCGGGTCAAAGCGCATCGGGCTTCCAGCTCTTCAGGCCACGAGCGATACGCTCGACCGCCTGCTGCAGGCGCTCGACATTCTGCGTGTAGGCGAAGCGCACATGGTGCCCGGCCTGATAGCGACCGAAGTCCAGGCCCGGAGTGAAGGCCACGTGTTCGGTTTCGATGAAGTGCCGGCAGAAGGCGAAGGCATCGCCGCCGAAGGCGCTGATGTCCGCATATAGATAGAAGGCACCTTCCGGTTCCACGGCGATGCCGAAGCCCAGCTCGCGCAACGCCGGCAGCAGGTAGTCGCGGCGGCGCTGGAATTCGTGACGACGCTCTTCAAGGATCGCCAGCGTGGCCGGCTCGAAGCAGGCCAGTGCGGCATGCTGCGCCATGCTCGGCGCGCTGATGTAGAGGTTCTGCGCCAGTTTTTCCAGCTCCGGCACGGCCGCCTCGGGCGCCACCAGCCAGCCCAGACGCCAGCCGGTCATGCCGAAATATTTGGAGAAACTGTTGAGTACGAAGGCGTCGTCATCCACTTCCAGCACACTCGGTGCATCACAGCCGTAGGTCAGGCCATGGTAGATCTCGTCTACCACCAGGTGACCGCCGCGCTGCTTGAGACAGGTCGACAGGGCTGCCAGCTCGTCCCTGTGCAGCAAGGTGCCAGTCGGGTTGGCCGGCGACGCAACCAGCGCACCGACGCTGCCCGAGTCCCAATGCCGCTCCACCAGTTGCGGGGTGAGCTGGTAACGCACGTCCGGGCCGACTGGCACCAGCTGCGCTGCCCCCTCGACCAGTCGCAGAAAGTGGCGATTGCACGGGTAGCCGGGGTCGGCCAGTAACCAGTGCTTGCCAGGATCGACCAGCAGGCTGGCGGCCAGCAGCAACGCACCAGAGCCGCCGGGCGTCACCAGAATGCGCTGCGGGTCGACATTCAACCGGTAACGTTCGGCGTAGAAGCCGGCGATGGCTTCGCGTAGCTGCGGCAGGCCGCGAGCAGCGGTGTAACGGGTATGCCCGGCAGCCAGCGCGGCCTGGCCAGCACGGATGATCGGCTCGGCGGTGGTGAAGTCCGGCTCGCCGATCTCCAGGTGGATCACATCGTGACCAGCCGCCTGCAATTCGTTGGCACGCGCCAGCAAGGCCATCACATGGAAGGGTTCGATGGCGCGACTGCGCGCACTGTAGAGCTGAGCCATGGGTCTGTCTTCTGGGTTGCGAGGCGCGGATTCTAGCAGGGCAGCTTCAGCCCGCGGCAAGGGCGTCAAAGCGCCGCTACGCTTACTGGCCAGTCCCATGCAGATTTCGTTCACAGCCCGGACAGGGCAGAGACAACCGGGAGTAGCGCGCCCCGATTCGATCTGGTAAGTTCGCCGGCTTGCAGTCGCAGGGCCGGACAAACGCCTGGCAATGGAATAACCTGCGCGATGGATTAGAAAGAGTGAGAGGCGTCATCCATGCCCACAAAAGAAAAAGCCAAAAGCACCAGCCAGCTGATTCGTGGTTTCGAACCCTATCAAGAGAAGAAGGGCGAGGAATACATGAGCGAGCCGATGCGCGCTCACTTCACCAGCATCCTCAATAAGTGGAAGCTGGAGCTGATGCAGGAAGTCGACCGTACCGTGCACCACATGCAGGACGAAGCGGCCAACTTCCCGGACCCGGCCGACCGCGCCAGCCAGGAAGAAGAATTCAGCCTGGAACTGCGCGCCCGTGACCGCGAGCGCAAGCTGATCAAGAAGATCGACGAGACGCTGCAACTGATCGAAGACAACGATTACGGTTGGTGCGACTCCTGTGGCGTCGAAATCGGCATTCGCCGCCTCGAAGCCCGCCCGACTGCGACTCTGTGCATCGACTGCAAGACGCTGGCGGAAATCAAGGAAAAGCAGATCGGTTCCTGATCTGACGACGGGGCGCTTAGGCGCCCCGCTCTGTTTCTGGCCTTGCCTCCATGAACACTGCCTATATCGGGCGTTTCGCCCCCACGCCCAGCGGCTACCTGCACTTCGGTTCGCTGGTCGCCGCCCTCGCTTCCTACCTCGATGCCCGCGCCGTTGGCGGCCGCTGGCTGCTGCGCATGGAGGACCTCGATCCGCCACGGGAAATACCTGGCGCACAGGATGCGATCCTGCGCACGCTGGAGACCTACGGTTTCGAGTGGGACGGCGAACTGGTGCGCCAGAGCGAGCGGCATGACGAATACGCAGCGGTGATCGCCCGCCTGTTCAGTCAGGGCCTGGCTTATGCGTGCACCTGCTCACGCAAGCAACTGGAAGGCTACGCCGGCATCTATCCGGGGTTCTGCCGTAACGCCTGCCATCCTGATCACGACGCCGCCATCCGCCTGCGCGTACCGGAGCTGGACTACCACTTCATCGACCGCGTGCAGGGTGAATTTCGCCAGCACCTGGGCCGTGACGTCGGCGACTTCGTGATTCGCCGGCGCGATGGTCTGTTCGCCTATCAGCTCGCGGTGGTACTGGACGATGCCTGGCAGGGTGTTACCGACGTAGTGCGCGGCGCCGACCTGCTCGACTCGACCCCGCGCCAGCTCTATCTGCAGGAGTTGCTCGGGCTGCGACAGCCGCGTTACCTGCACGTGCCGCTGATCATCCAGCCGGACGGGCACAAACTGGGCAAGAGTTATCGCTCCGCGCCCTTGCCGGCCGACCAGGCCAGTCCTCTGCTGCTGCGCGCCCTGCGGGCGCTGGGCCAGCAGCCACCCACCGAGCTGCAAGGCGCCAGCCCCGGCGAGCTGCTGGCCTGGGGCATCGCCAACTGGGACGCCACACGCATTCCACGCAGCCGCACCCTGGCCGAAGCGCAATTGAAGTAGCCGTAGCCCGGATGCAATCCGGGAACGATGGTGCAGGCATCCCCGGATTGCATCCGGGCTACGCGCTGTAAGGCCTCGGTGTGCGCGGCGCACCCTACGAGAGGCATCACAAGACGATTCGAGAGAGGCTACGCGAGGTACCGTAGGGTACGCCATGCGTACCAGTGCCTCCCCAGAGAACCTGGCACGACCTCGATGCTCGCGGCGCACCCTCCATCCTCCGGCTTCAAGTTTGTGGCTTGGAACGCGCGGCATCCTTTACCATCGCGGCATCTTTCGACGAGATGTCACATGTATATCTACCGACTGGTTCTGATCCTGGTAGTGGGGATCTACCTGTTCTCCCCGGCCATCATGGACTGGTGGATCGACCCCAATGGCGCCTGGTACCGGCCTTATCTGCTGTGGCTGATCCTGATCGTCGTCACCTTCATTCTTCAGAGCCAACGCGATGCTGACGAGCTTTAGCCTGAGCGAGCTGATCCTGATCAGCGCCGGCTATCTGCTGGTGCTGTTCGGCGTCGCCTGGGTCAGTGAACACGGTCTTATCCCCCGCTGGATCATCCGCCACCCGCTGACCTACACCCTGTCGCTAGGTGTCTATGCCAGCGCCTGGGCCTTCTACGGCACGGTGGGGCTGGCCTACCAGTACGGCTACGGTTTCCTCGCCAGTTACCTCGGCGTCTCCGGGGCCTTCCTGCTCGCGCCGGTGCTGCTCTACCCGATCCTGCGCATCACCCGCACCTACCAGCTGTCATCGCTGGCCGACCTGTTCGCCTTCCGCTTTCGCAGCACCTGGGCCGGCGCACTGACCACGCTGTTCATGCTGATCGGTGTGCTGCCGTTGCTGGCCCTGCAGATCCAGGCGGTGGCCGACTCCATCGGCATCCTCAGCCGCGAGCCACTGCAGGAAAAAGTCGCGCTGAGCTACTGCGGCCTGATCATCCTGTTCACCATCCTGTTCGGCGCGCGCCATATCGCCACCCGTGAGAAACACGAGGGCCTGGTGTTCGCCATCGCCTTCGAGTCGCTGGTCAAGCTGGTCGCCCTGGGCGTGATCGGCTGGTACGCGCTTTACCAGGTGTTCGGTGGTCCACGTGAATTGGAATTGTGGCTGGTACAGAATCAGGCGGCGTTGGCCACGCTGCACACGCCGCTGCAGGAAGGCCCGTGGCGCACCCTGCTGCTGGTGTTCTTCGCTTCGGCCATCGTCATGCCGCACATGTACCACATGACCTTCACCGAGAACCTCAACCCGCGCGCGATGGTCAGCGCCAGCTGGGGCCTGCCGCTGTTCCTGCTGCTGATGAGTCTGGCCGTGCCGCTGATCCTCTGGGCCGGCCTCAAGCTCGGGGCGACCACCAACCCGGAATATTTCACCCTGGGCCTGGGTATCGCGGTCAACAGCGAGACCCTGGCATTGCTGGCCTATGTCGGCGGGTTGTCGGCCTCCAGCGGCCTGATCATCGTCTCGACCCTGGCGCTGTCGGGCATGGCCCTCAACCACCTGGTACTGCCGCTCTACCAGCCACCGGCCGAGGGCAACATCTACCGCTGGCTGAAGTGGACACGCCGCACGCTGATCGCCTGCATCATCATGGCCGGCTACGGCTTCTACCTGCTGCTGGGGGCGCAGCAGGACCTGGCCAATCTGGGCATCGTCGCCTTCGTCGCCACTCTGCAGTTCCTGCCCGGCGTGCTCTCGGTACTGTATTGGCAAACGGCCAATCGCCGCGGCTTCATCGCCGGTCTGCTGGCCGGCATCAGCGTCTGGGCGCTGACCATGCTGCTGCCGCTGCTGGGCAACCTGGAAGGTTTCTACCTGCCACTGTTCAACGTCATCTATGTGCTCGACGACGCCAGCTGGCACCTCGCTGCCATCGCCTCGCTCGCCGCCAACGTACTGGTATTCACCCTGGTGTCGCTGTTCACCGAAGCCAGCCCCGAGGAAAAGAGCGCCGCCGAAGCCTGCGCAGTGGACAACGTGCGCCGCCCGCAACGGCGCGAGCTGGTCGCCGTGTCACCGCAGGACTTTGCCGCGCAACTGGCCAAGCCGCTTGGTGCCAAGACCGCGCAACGCGAAGTCGAGCAGGCCCTGCGCGATCTGCATCTGCCCTTCGACGAGAGCCGCCCCTACGCCCTGCGCCGCCTGCGTGACCGCATCGAGGCCAACCTGTCCGGCCTGATGGGACCGAGCGTGGCACAGGACATCGTGGAAACCTTCCTGCCCTACAAATCCGGCAGCGAGGGCTATGTCACCGAGGACATCCATTTCATCGAAAGCCGCCTGGAAGACTACCAGTCGCGCCTGACCGGTCTGGCCGCCGAGCTCGATGCCCTGCGCCGCTACCACCGTCAGACTCTGCAAGAGCTGCCGATGGGGGTGTGCTCGCTGGCCAAGGACCAGGAAATTCTGATGTGGAACCGGGCCATGGAAGAGCTCACCGATATTCCCGCACAACGCATCGTCGGCTCGCGCCTGAGCACCCTGAGCGAACCCTGGCAGAGCCTGCTGCAAGACTTCATCGAACGTCCCGACCAGCACCTGCACAAGCAGCACCTGGCGCTCGACGGCCAGATCCGCTGGCTCAACCTGCACAAGGCGGCCATCAACGAGCCCCTGGCGCCCGGTAACAGCGGTCTGGTGCTGCTGGTCGAGGACCAGACCGAAACCCAGATGCTCGAAGACAAACTGGTGCACTCCGAGCGCCTGGCCAGCATCGGCCGCCTCGCCGCTGGCGTGGCCCACGAGATCGGCAACCCCATCACCGGTATCGCCTGCCTGGCGCAAAATATGCGCGAAGAGCGCGAGACCGACGCCGAACTGACCGAAATCAGCGGGCAGATCCTCGAACAGACCAAACGCATATCGCGCATCGTCCAGTCGCTGATGAGTTTCGCCCACTCCGGCAGCCACCAACGCAGCGACGAGCCGGTGTGCCTGGCCGACGTGGCGCAGGACGCCATCGGCCTGCTGTCGTTGAACAAGCGCAACTTCGACATCCAGTTCTACAACCTCTGCGACCCGCAGCACTGGGCCTGTGGCGATCCGCAGCGCCTGGCCCAGGTACTGATCAACCTGCTGTCCAACGCCCGCGACGCCTCGCCCCCGGGCGGCGCCATCCGCGTGCGCAGCGAAGCCAGCGAACATACCGTCGACCTGATCGTCGAGGATGAAGGCAGCGGTATTCCCAAAGCGATCATCGACCGCCTGTTCGAACCCTTCTTCACCACCAAGGACCCCGGCGAGGGGACCGGCCTGGGCCTCGCGCTGGTCTATTCGATCGTGGAAGAGCATTATGGACAGATAACAATCGACAGCCCGGCTGACCCCGAGCGCCAATTGGGCACTCGAATTCGGGTCACCCTGCCAAGGCATGTCGAGGCGACGTCCGTAGCGATGTAAACAGCGAGAGAGGCTGCCAATGGCACCTCCGTGACCGTCGAGAGACCGAATTGATGCCACATATTCTTATCGTCGAAGACGAAACCATTATCCGCTCTGCCTTGCGCCGCCTGCTCGAACGCAATCAATACCAGGTCAGCGAAGCTGGCTCAGTACAGGAAGCCCAGGAACGCTACAGCATTCCCACCTTCGACCTGATCGTCAGCGACCTGCGCCTGCCCGGCGCGCCAGGCACCGAACTGATCAAACTGGCCGAAGGCACTCCGGTGCTGATCATGACCAGCTACGCCAGCCTGCGCTCGGCGGTGGACTCGATGAAGATGGGCGCGGTCGATTACATCGCCAAACCCTTCGACCACGACGAAATGCTGCAGGCCGTCGCCCGCATCCTGCGTGACCGCCAGGAAGCCAAGAGCGCACCGGCACCTACTGCCGCCAGCAACGCGCGCAGCGGCAATACCGAAAAGGTGGTGGATAACGCCAATGGCGAGATCGGCATCATCGGTTCCTGCGCGGCCATGCAGGAGCTCTATAGCAAGATTCGCAAGGTAGCCCCCACCGACTCCAATGTGCTGGTGCAGGGTGAGTCCGGCACGGGCAAGGAGCTGGTTGCGCGCGCCCTGCACAACCTTTCCAAGCGCGCCAAGGCCCCGCTGATTTCGGTGAACTGCGCCGCCATTCCGGAAACCCTGATCGAGTCCGAGCTGTTCGGCCACGAGAAAGGCGCCTTCACCGGCGCCAGTGCCGGACGCGCCGGCCTGGTCGAAGCGGCCGATGGCGGTACGCTGTTCCTCGACGAGATTGGCGAGTTGCCGCTGGAAGCTCAGGCGCGCCTGCTGCGCGTACTGCAGGAAGGCGAAATTCGTCGGGTCGGGTCGGTGCAGTCGCAGAAAGTGGATGTGCGCTTGATCGCCGCCACCCACCGCGACCTGAAGACACTGGCCAAGACCGGCCAGTTCCGTGAAGACCTTTATTACCGTCTGCACGTCATCGCACTCAAGCTGCCAGCATTGCGTGAACGAGGCAGCGACGTGATCGAAATCGCCCAGGCCTTCCTGGTGCGCCAGTACACACGCATGGGCCGCGAGCCGCTGCGTTTCGCTCATGACGCCGAGCAGGCGATCCGCCACTATCCCTGGCCGGGTAACGTGCGTGAACTGGAGAACGCCATCGAGCGTGCGGTGATTCTCTGCGAGGGTGCGGAAATTTCCGCGGACCTGCTGGGCATCGACATCGAGCTGGACGATCTGGATGACGAGGACTTCGGCCTGCCGGTGGCAGGCGGACAGAGCAGTGGCAATAGCCACGAACCTACCGAGGATCTGTCACTGGAGGACTACTTCCAGCACTTCGTCCTCGAGCATCAGGACCACATGACCGAGACCGAGCTGGCCCGCAAATTGGGCATCAGTCGCAAATGCCTGTGGGAACGGCGTCAACGCCTGGGCATTCCGCGACGCAAATCCGGTGTGACCAGCGGCCCTTGACGCCACGGCCTCGGTGACAACCTGCCCGCGCACGGGTTCCACAAGTTGTTACCGTTTCAATATCTCGTAACAAAGGCCGGGTCTATCGGTAACGAAAGCCCGGCCTTTTTCTCCCCCACCGAACACCCATGATTGCCGCAAACCCTTGATTTACAAGGATTCGTAAAAACTGGCACGGCATCTGCTTTATCTCTGGCACAACAACAATAACAAGCAATGCCCTACACAATAAGAACAAGACGTAACGACTCCAGAACAACAAAAACAACAAGGTACGGAGGCGCAGCTAACTGATTCTTTTGGAGAGGAGTTGCCGTGAGGGGTTCGCCCCAGCGACCAGACTGAGAACAATAAAACTGCCTCAAGGCAGCGCCGGAACTGGTTGATTAAGGCAGCATCAGCGTCCAAAGAAATCCGTTTGCTATTGGCTCCCCTCTCTAGGGAGCACCCGGTAAGCCACGGCAAGCCGGGAAGGGCCGAACAACAAAAACAACAGGCCCTCAATAACAATAAAAACATAGCACGCACCAACTTGGGGGGGAGCTTCGGCTCCCCCAGTAGCTTCCGGTCCTCGAATCCCCGCCTGCCGCCCTTCTACACACCTTCTCCCTACACGATGCTAGAATCCGCTGCAAACATGCGGTCATCGTTTCGCATGCAGTTGAAAAACCTTGCCGAAGCAAACTGCTTTTAACGCCGTGATGCTCACGCAATTTGATTTTCAAGCGCATGCGCAGCAGGCCGACCACTACTCCAAACAGTGCATCCCATGCTGAAAAAGCTGTTCAAATCTTTCCACTCACCTCTGCGCCGTGCCCCACGTCCACGCAGCACTCCCGAAGTGCTGAGCAGTAGCCAACACCCGCTCAAGCGCAACGAGATCAGCCGTCACGCCATCAGCGTGGTCGAGCGCCTGCAGAAGGCCGGCTACCAGGCCTATCTGGTCGGCGGCTGTGTACGCGACCTGCTGCTGGATATTGACCCCAAGGATTTCGACGTGGCCACCAGTGCCACGCCCGAACAGGTCCGCGCCGAATTCCGTAACGCACGGGTGATCGGCCGCCGCTTCAAGCTGGTACACGTTCATTTTGGTCGCGAGATCATCGAAGTGGCCACCTTCCGCGCCAATCACCCTCAGGGTGATGAGGAAGAGAACAGCAATCTGGCATCGCGCCACGAGAGCGGCCGCATCCTGCGTGACAACGTCTATGGCACGCTGGAAGACGATGCCCAGCGCCGCGACTTCACCATCAATGCGCTGTACTACGATCCGACCCAGGAACATATCCTCGACTACGCCCGCGGCATGCACGATGTGCGCAACCATCTGGTGCGGCTGATCGGTGACCCGGAACAGCGTTACCTGGAAGACCCGGTGCGCATGCTGCGTGCGGTGCGTTTCGCCGCCAAGCTCGACTTCGAGATCGAGAAGCACAGCGCCGCGCCGATTCGCCGTCTGGCGCCAATGTTGCGCGACATTCCCTCAGCGCGTCTGTTCGACGAAGTGCTCAAGCTGTTCCTCGCCGGTTATGCCGAGTACACCTTCGACCTGCTGCTCGAGCACGATCTGTTTGCCCAGCTCTTCCCGGCCAGCGGTGCGGCGCTCAAGCAGAATCCGCAGTACACCGAGAAGCTGATTCGCCAGGCGCTGATCAACACCGACGACCGCATCCACGACGGCAAATCGGTCACGCCAGCCTTTCTCTTCGCCGCACTACTGTGGCCTGCGCTGCCGGCCCGCGTACTGCAACTGCAGAACAAGGGCATGCCGCCGATTCCGGCGATGCAGGAAGCCGCCCATGAACTGATCGCCGAGCAGTGCCAGCGCATCGCCGTACCCAAGCGCTTCACCATCCCGATTCGCGAGATCTGGGACATGCAGGAGCGCCTGCCGCGCCGCAGCGGTAAACGCGCCGACCTGCTACTGGAAAATCCGCGTTTCCGCGCCGGCTACGACTTCCTCCTGCTGCGCGAACTGGCCGGGGAAGACACCGGCGGCCTGGGCGAATGGTGGACGGACTATCAGGACGCCAACGACAGCGAGCGTCGGCAGATGATTCGCGACCTCGCAGGCAAAGGCGAAAGCACCGGCAACGCGCCGCGCAAACGTCGCCGCAGTAACAACAATCGCCGTAAGCGCAGCGACGAAAGCGGCGGCGAGTGATGGAGCGGGTTTACATCGGCCTCGGCAGCAACCTGGCCGAACCGCTGCAACAGCTGCGCGCGGCCTTGCATGCCATCGCGCAGTTGCCGCACAGCCAGTTGCAGGCTCATTCGTCGTTCTACATCAGCGATCCACTTGGCCCGGCGGATCAACCGCGTTACGTCAACGCCGTGGCGGCGCTGGATACCGAGCTGCAGCCCTGGCAGTTGCTCGATGCGCTGCAACGCATCGAGCAAGAGCAGGGCCGCGTGCGCAAGGCCGAGCGCTGGGGGCCGCGCACACTGGACCTGGACATCCTGCTATTCGGTGAGCGCCTGATCGACGATGAGCGTCTGACCGTGCCGCACTACCACATGCAGGCGCGCCCCTTCGTGCTCTATCCGCTGGCCGAACTGGCCGCTGAGCTGCAAATGCCGGATGGCCGCAGCCTCGATGCGATGCTGCAAGACTGCCCATTTACAGGCCTGGAACGCCTGGCCGAGTAGCCCAGCCGGCCTCTGTGGCAGGGGCCTCAGCCGCGACCCGACAAGCTCGCCGCTGAAGCGCATCCCACAGGGCGGCCTCTTGCGCCCCCCCCGACATCCCGCGCCTTGGCGGTAACGCCAGTAACAGCCGGGTAACACCTGCAATTGACTTCGCCTGCCCCCATCAGGACTATAGGCGTCCCGTCGCCCTGCGCCGGACGCACCTTTGATGCCAATCCAGGCCGGATTGCAGCCAGATAGAAGCGGTATACCGAGCCTGAGCGAGGACCCTTGAAATGCCTGACGTTACCCTGACCACCCTGCAGAGCCTCAAGCAGAACGGTGAAAAGATCGCCATGCTGACCTGCTATGACGCTACCTACGCCCATGCGGCCTGCCAGGCGGGTGTCGACGTGTTGCTGGTCGGCGACTCCCTGGGCATGGTCCTGCAGGGCCACGACAGCACCCTGCCGGTCAGCGTCGAGGAAATGGCCTATCACACTGCCTGCGTCAAACGCGGCAACCAGGGCGCACTGATCGTCACCGATCTGCCGTTCATGGCGTACGCCACCACCGAGCAGACACTGCACAACAGCGCCAAGCTGATGCAGGCCGGCGCGCATATGGTCAAACTGGAGGGCGCTGGCTGGCTGGCCGAGCCGATCCGTCTGCTGGCCGAACGTGGCGTACCGGTGTGCGCGCATCTGGGCCTGACCCCGCAGGCGGTGAACATTCTCGGTGGCTACAAGGTTCAGGGCCGCCAGGAGGCGCAGGCACGGCAGATGCGCGCCGATGCCATGGCTCTGGAGCAGGCCGGCGCTGCCATGTTGCTGCTCGAATGCGTGCCGAGCGAACTGGCCGCAGAAATCACCCAGGCGGTGAAGATTCCGGTGATCGGCATCGGCGCTGGCAGCGCCACCGATGGTCAGGTCCTGGTGCAGCACGACATGCTCGGGCTGTCGCTATCGGGCCGCGCACCGAAGTTCGTGCGTAACTTCATGGAAGGCCAAAATAGCATTCAGAGTGCCTTCAGCGCTTACGTAAAGGCCGTCAAGGACGTTAGCTTCCCTGCAGCCGAACATGGTTTCTCCGCATGAACATGGTGAAAACCCTGCGCGAATTGCGCGCAGCCGTTGCCCAGGCACGAGCCGAGGGCAAGCAGATCGGCTTCGTGCCGACCATGGGCAACCTGCACGCGGGTCATGTTTCGCTGGTGGAAATCGCCGCCCAACGTGCTGACTTCGTAGTCGCCAGCATCTTCGTCAATCCACTGCAGTTCGGTGCAGGCGAAGACCTGGATACGTATCCGCGTACCCTCGCCGCCGACCAGGAAAAATTGCTCGCGGCCGGCTGCCACCTGCTGTTTCACCCCGATGTCGCGGAAATCTACCCGCACGGCATGGGTGACCAGACCCGCGTCAGCGTGCCCGGTGTTTCCGAGGGCCTCTGCGGCGCGAGTCGTCCGGGGCATTTCGAAGGCGTCGCGACGGTGGTGACCAAGCTGTTCAACATGGTCCAGCCTGATCTGGCCGTTTTCGGTGAGAAGGACTACCAGCAACTGGCGGTAATCCGCGCACTGGTGCAGGACCTGAACATGCCGATCCAGATCATCGGTGCGCCGACTCAACGCGCCGAGGACGGCCTTGCCCTGTCCTCGCGCAACGGTTACCTCAGCGAAGCACAACGCGCCACCGCCCCTGCGCTGTATCGGGGCCTGCAAACGATTGCCGAAGAACTGCGCCGTGGCGCTCGCGACTACGCACGGCTTATCGACAGCACTCAGGCGCAACAACGCGCCGCTGGTTTCATCCCCGATTACCTGGAAATCCGCAATGCGGTGAATCTGCGTCCGGCACAGCTCGACGACCATCACCTGGTGATTTTGACCGCCGCACAGCTGGGTAACACCCGCCTGATAGACAATCTGGTGGTTGAATTGCCACGCCAGTAGCTGCCTGCAAAGGCAGCCGGTTAAACTCTCAGAGGCCCGGATCGATCCGGGCCTTTTGCTTTTGTGGATCAGGAGCTCCGATGGCCTATTACCAGCAGCCTCAAGACGTCACCACCCTGCCCGCCTGGCAGGCCCTGCAGCAACATCGTGCCGAGATGGCCGGTTTCAGCATGCGCGAGGCCTTCGCTGCGGACACAAGGCGCTACCAGCGTTTTTCTCTCGACAGCTGCGGGCTGCTGCTGGATTACTCGAAAAACCTGATCGATGAGCGCGGCCTCGAGCTGCTGATTCAACTGGCCGAGCAGGCCGGTCTGCAGGAGTCCATCGCCAACCTGTACAACGGTGAGCAGGTCAATGCTTCGGAAGGCCGCGCCGCGCTGCATACGGCGCTGCGCAGCCCGATCGGCCGCCGTCTGCTGGTCGACGGCCATGACATCATCCCCGAGGTCCATCGCGTTCTGAATCAGGTCACCGAGCTGGTCAGTCGCATTCACAGCGGCCTGTGGCGCGGCTACAGCGAGAAACCGATCAAGGAAGTGGTCAACATCGGCATTGGTGGCTCGTTCCTCGGTCCGCAACTGGTTTCCGAAGCGCTGCGCCCGTTCACGCAGCGCGGTGTGCGCTGCCACTACCTGGCCAATATCGACGGCAGCGAATTCCGCGAGCTGACCGCCCGCCTCGATCCGGAAACCACCCTGTTCATCGTTTCCAGCAAGTCCTTCGGCACCCTGGAAACCCTCAAGAACACCTTGGCCGCGCGCGACTGGTACCTGGCCATGGGCGGCCCGGAAGAGCAGTTGCACCGCCACTTCATCGCGGTGACCAGCAACCGCAAGGCCGCCATCGAGTTCGGTATCGGCGAAGAGAACATCTTCCCCATGTGGGACTGGGTCGGCGGGCGTTACTCGCTGTGGTCGGCCATCGGCCTGCCCATCGCCCTGGCCATCGGCGTGTCCAACTTCAAGGAATTGCTGGCCGGCGCCTACGCCATGGACCAGCACTTCACCCAAGCACCACTGGCCGAGAACATGCCAGTGCTGATGGCCCTGCTGGGCATCTGGTACACCAATTTCTGGGGTGCGCAGAGCCACGCGATCCTGCCCTATGATCATTACCTGCGTAACTTCACCAAGCACCTGCAGCAGCTGGACATGGAGTCCAACGGCAAGAGCGTGCGCCAGGACGGCACGTCACTGGACATCGCCACCGGGCCGATCATCTGGGGCGGCGTCGGCTGCAACGGCCAGCATGCCTACCACCAGCTGCTGCATCAGGGCCGCCTGTTGGTCCCGGCGGACTTCATCGTCCCGGTCAACAGCTACAACCCGCTCTCCGACCATCACCAGTGGCTGTTCGCCAACTGCCTGTCGCAGGCCCAGGCGTTGATGCAGGGCAAGACGCGCGAAGAGGCCGAAGCCGAACTGCGCGCCAAGGGATTGAGCGAAGACGACGTGCAGCGCCTGGCGCCACACAAGGTGATCCCCGGCAACCGTCCGAGCAACATCCTGGTGATGAATCGCATCGCGCCGTTCGAGCTGGGCGCGCTGGTAGCGCTGTACGAGCACAAGGTATTCGTGCAGAGCGCGATCTGGGGCATCAATGCCTTCGACCAGTGGGGTGTGGAGCTGGGCAAGGAGATGGGCAAGGAGGTCTATCAGCGCCTGACAGGCCAGCTCGACAGTAGCGCATCGGATGCCTCGACCCAGGGTCTGATCGCCCATTTCCGCGAGCATCATCGCGGCTGATCCCACCTCTTGTCGCAGTCCGGCGCCAAGCGCTGGGCTGCGTCCCTGCTTTCGTCGCCTCGACTACGCCCTTTCCCTGGAACATCGCCCCTTGAACCAAGCACCTGCTTGGGTGCACCCTTGTGCCTGTTGCGGACAAACAATTACAAGGACCCCGCCATGTTCGAGATCACCCGTCACCCCGTGGCCGACGCGGTGCGCCAGCGTGCACACCTGGATAACGACGCCTATCTGCGCCTGTACCAGCAGTCCGTCGAGCAACCCGATACCTTCTGGGCCGAGCAGGCCAAGGCCTTTCTCACCTGGTTCAAGCCCTGGGATCAGGTCCACAGCAGCGACCTGAAACAGGGCAGCGCCGAGTGGTTCAAGGGCGGCCAGCTCAACGTCGCCTACAACTGCATCGACCGCCATCTGCAACAGCGCGGCGAACAGATCGCCATCATCTGGGAAGGCGACAACCCGGCTGAATCAGCGCACATCACCTACAACAAGCTGCACCACAACGTCAGTCGCCTGGCCAATGTGCTCAAGGGCCGTGGCGTGAAGAAAGGCGACCGGGTATGCATCTACATGCCGATGATTCCCGAGGCGGCCTACGCCATGCTCGCCTGCGCGCGCATCGGCGCGGTGCATTCGGTGGTGTTCGGCGGTTTCTCCCCCGATGCCTTGCGTGACCGCATTCTCGATGCCGACTGCCGCGCGGTGATCACCGCCGACGAAGGCGTACGCGGCGGCAAGTACATACCGTTGAAGAACAACGTCGACAAGGCCTTGCAGAGCTGCCCGAACGTGTCCACCGTGGTGGTGGTCGAGCGCACTCAGGGCGACGTCGCCTGGGTGGAAGATCGCGATCTCTGGTACCACCAGGCGCTCAAGGAAGTCAGTGCAGACTGCCCGGCCGAGCCGATGGACGCCGAGGATCCACTGTTCATCCTCTACACCTCAGGCTCCACCGGTAAGCCCAAGGGCGTGCTGCACACTACTGGCGGTTACCTGCTCGGCGCGGCGATGACCCACAAATACGTGTTCGACTACCACGAGGGCGACATCTACTGGTGCACCGCCGATGTCGGCTGGGTTACTGGGCACAGCTACATCGTCTACGGTCCGCTGGCCAACGCCGCCACCACGCTGATGTTCGAAGGCGTACCCAACTACCCGGACGCCTCGCGCTTCTGGCAGGTGATCGACAAGCACCAGGTCAACACCTTCTACACCGCCCCCACTGCCCTGCGCGCGCTGATGCGCGAGGGCGAAGGTCCAGTGAAGGCCACCTCGCGCAGCAGCCTGCGCCTGCTCGGCACCGTGGGCGAGCCGATCAACCCGGAAGCTTGGGAATGGTACTTCCATGTGGTGGGCGACATGCGCTGCCCCATCGTCGATACCTGGTGGCAGACCGAAACCGGCTCCATCCTGATCACCCCGCTGCCCGGCGCTACCGACCTCAAGCCGGGCTCGGCCACCCGTCCCTTCTTCGGCGTGCAGCCGGTGCTACTCGACGAACAGGGCAAGGAGATAGACGGCCCTGGCGCTGGCGTACTGGCGATCAAGGCCAGCTGGCCGAGCCAGATCCGCAGCGTCTACGGCGATCATCAGCGCATGATCGACACCTACTTCAAGCCCTACCCCGGCTACTACTTCACGGGTGACGGCGCACGCCGCGACGAGGACGGCTACTACTGGATCACCGGCCGCGTGGACGACGTGATCAACGTCTCGGGGCACCGCATCGGCACCGCCGAGGTGGAAAGTGCGCTGGTACTGCACGATGCAGTGGCCGAGGCGGCAGTGGTCGGCTACCCGCACGACGTGAAGGGCCAGGGCATCTACGCCTATGTCACCCTGATGAATGGCCAAGAGCCGTCCGACGAGCTGAAGAAGGATCTGCTAGCCCTGGTCGGCAAGGAGATCGGCAGCTTCGCCAAGCCGGAGCTGATCCAGTGGGCGCCGGGTCTGCCCAAGACCCGCTCGGGCAAGATCATGCGGCGCATCCTGCGCAAGATCGCCTGCAACGAGCTGGAGAACATGGGCGATACCTCGACCCTGGCCGACCCGAGCGTGGTCGACAGCCTGATCGATCAGCGCCTCAACCGCTGAGCCTCGCGCCCGGCCTGAAAGGGCCGGGCGCATCTTGTCTTGTGCCTGCCAAGCGCTGAAACTGCGCGCCATGGAAAGCCTACGTCGTCAGATCGAAAAACAGGTGCACAGCCTCACCGGCGCTTCGCTGGGCGTGCTCGACCTCGACCAGCCGCGCGGTGATGCCGGCCTGTTCGGCCCCGAGTCGATGGTTTGGAAAGTCCACGCCGACTTTACCGCGATGATGGTCGGCGGCATCTCCGCCCTGCTCCTGCAGATGCTCCACCCGCTGGCGCTTGCCGGCGTGTGGGACCACTCCACCTTCCGCCAGGACATGCTCGGCCGCCTGCGCCGCACCAGCCTGTTCATCGCTGGCACCACTTACGGTGGCCTGCATGACGCCGAGCGACTGATCGACAAGGTGCGCACCATCCATCTGCAGGTGATCGGCAGCGCGCCGGACGGCCGCCCCTATGCCGCCAGCGATCCCGAGCTGCTGACCTGGGTGCATGTCTCCGAGGTCAGCCAGTTTCTCGCCGGTTACCTGCGTTATGTCGACCCGCAGCTAGCGGTTGCCGAGCAGGATCGCTACTACCGCGAAGTGGCGTTGATCGCCGAGCGCCTCGGCGCAGAGGACGTGCCCACGTCGCGCCAGGCCATCAGCGACTACCTCGAGCACATGCATACGCAGTTGCTGTGTGACGAGCGCACCCGCGAAGTGGTGCGACTGCTGTATGCCGCACCGATGCCCAATATCCTCGCCAAACCTTTCGGCAACCTGATGATGCAGGCCGGCGTTGACCTGCTGCCGGACTGGGCCAGCGATCTGCTCGGCGAACATCAGGCTCCCTGGCGCCGTCCGCTGATTCGCAGCAGCGTACAACGCACCGCCTCGCTGCTGCGCTGGGCGATTCGTAACAGCGCCGCACAGCGCGCCCACCGTCGTCTGCTGCCAATCTCGTAGGGCGGGTACGACCCGCCGCCAGCATGCGCCACGCTCTCGAGCAGCGGCTTTTCTTGCTAGACTGCTGCCCTTTCCTTCCTCCGAGACGCCGCGCATGCCTTCTCTTGACCAGGCGCTGCGCGCCGCCCTCGCCACTCGCGAAAACCTGCTCGCAGACCTGCACGCCCAGGGCACCGACTGCTACCGGCTGTTCCACGGCAGTCAGGAAGGCGCACCCGGCCTGACCGTCGACCGCTACGGCCCGCAGCTATTGGTGCAGAGCTTTCATCAGCCGCTTGCAGCCAGTGATCTGCACAACATCATCGACAGCGTCGAAACCCATCTGGGACAGCCGCTGCTAACGGTCTACAACGACCGCTCCAAGGGCAATTCGCGGATCGATCGCGACACGAGCCTATTCCAGGCCGACGATGCGGCACTGGAGGATATGGTCGGCCGCGAATGGGGGCTGAATTACCGCGTACGCGGTCGGCATGCCGGACAGGACCCGCTGCTGTTTCTCGACCTGCGTAACGCCCGTGGCTGGATCAAGGCCAACAGCGCCGGCAAGTCCGTGCTCAACCTGTTCGCCTATACCTGCGGCGTCGGTCTGTGCGCCGCAGCGGGCGGTGCACGCGAGGTGACCAACCTCGACTTCGCCCAGGGCAACCTCGCCGTGGGCCGCGAGAACGGCGCACTCAATCCCGAGCTACCCGCCATGCAGTTCATCCAGTCCGACTATTTTCCGGCGATTCGTCAGCTGGCCGATCTACCGATCAGCAGCCGCCGCGGGCAAAAACTGCCGAGCTATCCGCGCCTGCAGCCGCGCCAGTTCGACCTGGTTTTCCTCGACCCGCCCGCCTGGGCCAAGAGCGCTTTTGGCACCGTCGATTTGCTGCGCGACTATCAAAGCCTGCTCAAACCGGCACTCCTGGCCACTGCCGACGGCGGCACGCTGGTGTGCAGCAATAACCTGGCGAAGGTGGAGATGAACGACTGGCGCACGCAAGTGCTGCGCTGCGCCGAGAAGCTCGGCCGCCCGGTGCAGGATTGCCAGGTGATAGCCCCTGCGCCGGACTTTCCTTCGCAAGACGCCAAACCACCCCTTAAAACCCTGATCCTGCATCTGTGAAACGGGAAAATCATTCACCACGAATACGGCTATAACGACCGGAACTGAACCGTCGTGCCATACTCCAAATCGTCTCCTCGTCTGGATAGATGACGTCAAGCCATGCCCAAAGGACTGAAGCGCGCACTGAGCGCACTGTTGATCACCGTTTTCCTCTACAGCCTGATCGGCTTTCTGATCCTGCCGGGCATCGCCCTGCGTATCGCCAACCAGCAGTTGGCGCAGTACGCCACGGTGCCCGCCTCACTGCAGCGCGTGCAGCTCAACCCCTTCACGCTCGAACTGAGCCTTTGGGGCCTGCGTGTCGGCGAGAGCGGCCAGGAGCAACTGAGCTTCCAGCGCCTCTACGCCAACCTGCAGGGCGACAGTTTGTGGAGCGGTGCCTTGCACCTGAGCGACGTCGAACTCGACGGCGCGCGCACCGAGATACTGTTCGACAAGGACGGTACGCTCAATCTCACCCAGTTGTTCCGACTGCCGGAAAGCCAGGCGGAGCCCAAGGCAGAGAGCGGCGAGGAGCCCTTCCCGCTGCGCATCGACAGCATTCGTCTACGCGAGAAGTCACTGCGCTTCCAGGACCTGCGCCCGAGCGAGGCGGTCGAATTCGCCTATGACGCACTCGACCTGGAACTCAACAACCTCAGCACCCTGGCCGGCGACAACGCGGAAATGACCATGACCGCCAGTGGCCCGCAAGGCGCCAGGATAGACTGGCGCGGCCAGGTCAGCCTGACGCCGATCACCTCCAGCGGCAGCCTGAGCGTCAGCGATGGCCGCCTGAGCACCTTCTGGCCTTACGTGCGCGACGCCTTGCCGCTGGTGCTCAAGGAGGGCCAGGTCGATCTCAGCAGCGACTATCGCCTCGACCTGTCCAGCGGCACCGAACTGCAACTGAGCAAGATCAAGGTGCAGTTGGCCCCCTTCGCCATCGACGATCCGCAAGGCAAACCGCTGGTACGCCTGCAACGCCTGGATATCGACAACACCAGCCTCGACCTGGCCAAGCAGCAGGTGGTGGTCGGCCAGGTGCGCAGCCAGGGCCTGGAGGCCTGGGCGGCGCGCGAAGCCGACGGCCAACTGGACTGGCAGAAACTGTTCGCCAAACCCGAAAGCGCCAAGAGCGAGGCTGCCGCCCCCACGGAGCAGGCTGGCGAAAGCAAGCCCTGGCAAGTACTGCTGCAAGATGTGCAACTGCGCGACTACAAGGCCCACCTGGCCGACCGCGTACCGCAGCAGGAAGTGGCCGTGGAGGTCGGCCCGCTGAACCTCGACCTGAAGAACTTCGACAGCATCGGCGACAAACCTTTCGACCTCAGGCTCGACACCGGCCTGGGCAAGCAAGGCAAGCTGCAGGCGGCCGGCAACGTGCAACTGAGCCCGACCAGTGCTCAGCTCAAGGTCGCCACCCAGGACATCGACCTGCGCCTGGCGCAGGCCTATCTGAGCCCCTTCATTCGCCTGGAGCTGCGCAGCGGCCTGCTCGGCAGTGACCTCGACGTGCAGCTCAAGAGCACCGAGCCGCTGGCGCTCAGCGTCACCGGCAGCGCCAGGGTCGATCAGTTGCATACCCTGGATACCCTGCGCGAACGTGATTTCGTGCGCTGGAAACAGGTGCGGGTGAATGGCCTCGACTATCGCCACGGTGAAAGCCTGGCCATCGAGCGCGTGGAGCTGGATCAGCCCTATGCACGCTTCGTGATCAACGAGAACCTGACCACCAACGTCAGCGAGCTGATCGTGCCGCAGCCGCCGGCACAGAACGAGAACAAGACCGATGCGGGCAAGCCGCTGGCTATCCGTATCGGCGCCGTGGCCATCAACGACGGCTCGGCCAACTTCGCCGATTTCAGCCTGACACCCAGCTTTGCCACCGCCGTTCAGCAGATGAACGGACGCATCGGCGTACTCGACAATCAGAAGCCGCAAGCCGCCAGCGTCGATATCCAGGGCAAGGTCGACCGCTACGCGCCAATGAGCATCAAGGGCAAGCTGACGCCGTTCGATCCGCTCAACAGCCTGGATATCGCCACCAGCTTCAAGAATGTCGAGCTGACCACCGTCACCCCCTACTCCGGCAAATTCGCCGGTTATCGCATCCGCAAGGGCCGCCTCAACCTCGACCTGCACTACCGCATCGAGAAGGGCCAGCTAAATGCCGAGAACAAGGTGCTGGTGGAAAACCTGCAGCTGGGCGAACGCGTCGACAGCCCCGACGCAGTGGACCTGCCGATTCGCCTGGCAGTCGCCCTGCTCAAGGACACCCAGGGGCGCATCGCCATCGAGTTGCCGGTACAGGGTGATCTCAACAATCCGCAGTTCAGCGTCATGCCCATCGTCTGGCAGACCCTGCGCAATCTGGTGTTACGCGCAGCCCAGGCGCCATTCAAGTTCATCGCAGGGCTGGTAGGTGGTAGCAACGTCGATCTCAGCACCGTGCCGTTCGTCGCTGGCTCTGCAGAGCTGGAGGCAGACGCGCGCCAGGCGCTGGACACGCTGGCCAAAGCGCTCGAGGAACGCCCGAATCTGCGCCTGGAGGTTGAAGGCCAGGCCGCGCAGAGTGCCGACGGCCCGCTGCTGGCCGAACAGCGCCTACAACGCGAATTTCGCGAAACCTGGTACAAGGTGCTGCAACGCCGCGGTGACAAGGTGCCCGCCAGCCCCGATGAGTTGACGGTCGCTGAAGACGAACAGGCCGCGCTGCTCGAAGGCATCTATCGCACGCGGCTCAAGCAGCAGCCGCCTGCCGAATGGAGCGAGCTGGACAGCGAGCAACGCCAGCAGAACATGCGCAAGGCGGTGCTGGACTCCTGGGCTCAAAGCAAGCTGCTGTTGCGCCAACTGGCTCAGCAACGTGCTGCAACGATCAAGGATTATCTGGTTGAACAAGGTGGGTTGTACGATGAACGCGTCTACCTGATCGATGCCAATCTGGGTGAACCCGAAGCCGATGGCCGCGTGTTCACCACCTTGCACCTGGACAGCCAATGATCATTCGCCGCCTATCCATCACCACGCTCACCACCCTGGTTGCCGCCCTGATCAGCATCGGCGCGCAGGCCGACACGCTGCGTTGCGGCAGCTCCCTGGTCAGCCTTGGCGACCGCACGTTCGAGGTCGAGCGCAAATGTGGCGCACCGGTGCACCGTGATCCGGTCGGCTACACGCTGGGCTCCTATGATCGTCGTGAGTACATGATCGAGGAATGGGTATACGGCCCGAGCAACGGCATGCTCAGCATCCTGCGCTTCGAGGGTAACCGTCTGACCACCATCGAACGTCGTCGCGAACGCTGAGCAGGAGGTTCTCATGCGCAAATTCAGCTATCTGCTCACTCTGCTGTGTCTGCCCCTTATGGCTGAGGCGTCCTCCACCTACCGCTGCGGTAGCGCCTTGGTCAGCAAGACAGCGCCCGCCGCAGAGGTGCTGAACAAATGTGGCGAGCCTTCCAGCCGCGATTTTCTTGGTTACAAGGAAGTGGTCGATAACTACGGCTTTCGCAATGAGGTGAGCGTCGAGGAGTGGGTCTACGGCCCGAAAAGCGGCATGTACCACTTTCTCCGCTTCGAGGGCGGCCGCCTGACCGAGATCCGCAGCAAGCGCGGTAGCTGACGTAACACTGCATGCAGGGCGCACGTTCCTGAAGCATCTCGAGCACCCGGCACAAAAAATCAAGGCCCCGCCGGTCACACCGGCGGGGCCTTCGCGCTTCCATGCCTATCGCTGTCCGTGCTGATCAGGCGTCCTGCCTGTAGCCATCCGGGCTGAAAAATACATCCGTTTCTGCAGCTATCCGTTCTTGTGAGCATCCTTTACCCGGCAATCCGTGCTCAGAGCTTGTCGCTGAAATCGCGCAGCTCTTGCTGGGCCTTTTCCTTGGTCCAGCCGTAACGTTCTTGCAGCTTGCCAGCCAGGTATTCACTGTGGCCCTCGGCGACGTCCAGGTCGTCATCGGTCAGGTTACCCCAACGCTCCTTCATGCGACCGCTGAGCTGCTTCCATTTGCCTTTGATGATGTCGCTATTCATGGTCATTCTCCCAGTGACAGAAGGTAGAGCCGGGCGCTAGCCCGGCCGGCTCGACTATCAGTCAGCGGTCTTCAGGGCATCGGCGGACACGTCACGCACACCCTCGATTTCCTTGGTCTTGGCGATAGCCAGATCACGCTCGGCGTCGGTTGCGACCACACCTGACAGGGAAACAACGCCCTGGTTGGTCTCGACCTTGATGTCCAGCGCGCTGAGGTTCGAGTCAGCGACGAAGGTGGACTTCACTTTACTGGTGATCCAGGTGTCGGATACCGCCTGCTCGGCTTTATCCACAGTGTCATTGGCCGCCAGCATGGTCGGCTGTGCGGCGAAGGCTGCCGAGGCCAGCGACATGCTCAGCACGGCAGCGGTCAGGGCGGTAGCGGCAAAACGGTTGATTGGCTGTTTCATGATTCGACTCCTGTACATTCCAGACAATCTGCAAACCAACTCCTGGTTGCAGGTTCACCAGTGCTGTTGCAGGGGCTGTGCCAGGTTCTGAAATAAAATAAATCCCTTTAAAAACAAACACTTAATATATATAAAAAATATGCTTTTGATTGCATTTCGCCGAGTCGCACAAAAACTCTCGGGCAATTTGCATGATTCGAGGTGCCCGGCATGACCGCATAACCTCATGAATGCATCGCTGGCGCAGGTTAAGGGCAACTGCGCTCTCCCTGACGATCAGGCACAAAAAAGGGCTCCCGCAGGAGCCCTTCTCGTTCGAACAGGCGAACCGTGCTTAGACGCCAGAGGCCTCGGCAGCAGCTACGTCCTTGATCGACAGTTTGATACGGCCGCGGCTATCCACGTCCAGCACCAGAACCTTCACTTCCTGGCCTTCCTGCAGCACGTCGGTGACCTTCTCCACGCGCTGATCGCTCAGCATGGAGATGTGCACCAGGCCGTCCTTGCCCGGCAGGATGTTGACGAAGGCACCGAAGTCGACGATGCGCTCGACCTTGCCGACATAGATCTTGCCGATCTCGGCTTCTGCAGTGATGCCCAGAACACGCTGACGAGCAGCTTCGGCAGCTTCTTTGGTTTCACCGAAGATCTTGATCGAGCCATCGTCTTCGATGTCGATCGAAGCCTTGGTTTCTTCGCAGATACCACGGATGGTGGCGCCGCCTTTACCGATGACGTCGCGGATCTTGTCCTGGTCGATTTTCATCGCAATCATGGTCGGCGCGTTGGCCGACAGCTCGCTGCGCGATTGGGCGATGACCTGGTTCATCTGGCCAAGGATGTTCAGGCGAGCTTCCAGCGCCTGCTCCAGCGCCTGCTCCATGATTTCTTCGGTGATGCCCTGGATCTTGATGTCCATCTGCAGTGCAGTAACGCCATTGGCGGTACCGGCAACCTTGAAGTCCATGTCGCCCAGGTGATCTTCGTCGCCGAGGATGTCGGTCAGAACGGCAAACTTGTCGCCCTCCTTGACCAGACCCATGGCGATACCGGCAACCGGTGCCTTCATCGGTACACCAGCATCCATCAGCGCCAGGGAAGCGCCGCAGACGGAAGCCATCGAGGAAGAACCGTTGGACTCGGTGATTTCCGAAACCACACGGATGGTGTACGGGAACACGTCAGCAGCCGGCAGCATGGCCTGAACCGAACGACGCGCCAGACGGCCGTGACCGATTTCGCGGCGACCAGTGGCGCCCATGCGACCACACTCACCAACCGAGTACGGCGGGAAGTTGTAGTGCAGCATGAAGGGGTCTTTGCGCTCGCCTTCAAGGGTATCGAGCAGTTGCGCGTCACGCGCGGTACCGAGGGTGGCAACCACCAGCGCCTGGGTTTCACCACGGGTGAACAGCGCCGAACCGTGGGTCTTGTCCAGTACACCGACTTCGATGTTCAGGCCACGCACGGTGCGGGTGTCACGGCCATCGATACGCGGTTTGCCGTTGACGATGTTCTCGCGCACGGTGCGGTATTCGATTTCGCCGAAGGCTTCTTTGACTTCACCAGCGGAAGGCTGACCTTCTTCACCGGAGAACTTGGCAACGACCTGATCTTTCAGCTCGCCCAGACGCGCATAGCGGTCTTGCTTGATGGTGATGGTGTAAGCCTGGGAAATTGCCTCACCAAACTCGCTACGGATAGCGCTCAGCAGAGCAGTGTTCTCGGCTTTCGGCTGCCAGTCCCAGGTCGGCTTGCCGGCTTCGGCAGCCAGCTCGGTAACAGCCTGGATGACCGATTGGAATTCGTCGTGGGCGAACAGTACAGCGCCCAGCATCTGGTCTTCGGTCAGCTCTTTGGCTTCCGACTCAACCATCAGTACGGCGTCCTTGGTGCCCGCTACGACCATGTCCAGGCTGGAAGCCTTGAGTTGCTCGTAGGTCGGGTTCAGCAGGTAGCCGGCTTCCGGGTGGAAGGCAACGCGCGCAGCACCGATCGGGCCGTTGAACGGAATACCGGAGATAGCCAGGGCAGCCGAGGTACCGATCATCGCAGCGATGTCCGGATCAGTCTTCTTGCTGGTGGAAACCACGGTGCAGATGACCTGCACTTCGTTCTGGAAGCCTTCCGGGAACAGCGGACGGATCGGGCGGTCGATCAGACGCGAGGTCAGGGTTTCTTTCTCGGAAGGACGCGCCTCACGCTTGAAGAAACCACCTGGGATCTTGCCGGCAGCGTAGGTCTTTTCCTGGTAGTGCACGGACAGCGGGAAGAAGCCTTTGCTCGGGTCGGCAGTCTTGGCGCCGGTTACGGCAACCAGCACGCTGACGTCGTCGTCAACGGTGACCAGCACTGCGCCGGAGGCTTGACGGGCGATACGGCCAGTCTCGAGGGTAACGGTCGACTGACCGAACTGGAATTTCTTGATTACCGGGTTCACGGTGTTTTCCTTCTCTTTGTTGCCTTGGGGGAAATTGGAAAGAAGCGCGGGAGTCGGACCCGATGCATCCCTCGAAAAGCCAAAAGCTGGAAGCCCAGCGCCACGAGGTGAGGATCTCTCCCCACCCGCGACGCCGGACTCCCAGCTTCCAACTTGTGCAGCTCGCGTCTATTAACGACGCAGGCCCAGGCGACCGATCAGGGCGCTGTAACGACTGGCGTCTTTACCCTTCAGGTAGTCCAGCAGCTTACGGCGCTGGTTAACCATACGGATCAGACCACGACGGCTGTGGTGATCTTTACCGTTGGCCTTGAAGTGGCCTTGCAGCTTGTTGATGTTGGCGGTCAGCAGGGCAACCTGCACTTCCGGGCTACCGGTATCGCCTTCAGCTTGCTTGTAGTCGTTAACGATCTGGGCTTTTTCTTCAACGCTGAGTGCCATGTTGGCTTCCTCTCATCTGGAAACTGCCGAAGCAGTCTCAATAGGCCGGGAATCGCTTCCCGTGTTTTTAAAAGAGGTATGACCGTGCCTACTAACAGCCACCCTCGCAGCACCTGATGACGACATCGTCAGCATCAGGCTTTCAGCCCTCTCGGCCGAACCGTTCGGTGCTACGCACCGGTATAAATCAATCGACGCGGGGCGATACGCCCATCGTCACTCACTTCACCGATGCCGATGAAGCGACCATTGTGATCCTGCACCCGCACCATGCCGAACTTCGGTGCCTCCGGCGCTCGCACCGGCTGCCCTTGCAGCCAGTAGAACGCGCTGTGCTCGGAGAACTGCAGCAGCGGCCAGTCCTGCAGACCGCTATCGGCCGGTAGCAGGAAGCGATCCAGCGCCTCGTTACCACCTTCGGCGTGTGCGGCCTCCAGTTCTTCCAGCGTCACGGTACGCGTCAGGTCGAACGGGCCCGCCTTGGTACGGCGCAGCTCGGCGACATGTGCACCGCAGCCGAGCAGTTGGCCAAGATCCTCGACCAGCGTACGAATATAGGTGCCTTTGCTGCAATCGACCGCCAGACGGGCCTGCTCGCCTTCGCAGGCCAGCAGTTCCAGGCGCGCAATAGTAACAGAACGCGCTTCGCGCTCCACTACTTCACCCGCACGCGCCAGCTTGTAGAGTGGCTGACCATCCTTCTTCAACGCCGAGTACATCGGCGGTATCTGCTTGATTTCACCGCGAAAACGCGGCAACAGCGCCTCGATCTCGGCGCGACCGACGGTCACCGGACGACGCTCGATGACATCGCCTTCGGCATCGCCAGTGGTCGTGGTGACGCCCAACTGAGCGACGGTCTCGTAGCCCTTGTCAGCGTCGAGCAGATACTGGGAGAACTTGGTTGCCTCACCGAAGCACAGCGGCAACACACCAGTGGCCAACGGGTCGAGGCTGCCGGTATGGCCGGCCTTCTCGGCATTGAGCAGCCAACGCACCTTCTGCAGCGCGGCGTTGGACGTGAAACCGTGCGGCTTGTCGAGCAGGATGATGCCGTCGACCTTGCGGCGAATACGTTTGACCTGCGCCACGCCTTACTCCTTGGAACCTGCGGTGTCGTCGTGCAGACGATCTTCCGCCACGGCACGCTCGATCAGTGCCGACAGGTGAGCACCGCGCTGGACGCTCTCGTCGTAGTGGAAGTGCAGCTGTGGCACGCTGCGCAGCTTCATCGCCTTGCCCAGCTGCATGCGCAGGAAACCGGCCGCGTCGTTGAGTACCTTGAGGCTCTCTTTGATCGCCTCGGCATCATCCTGCCCCATGACGGTGATGAAGACCTTGGCGTGACCGATATCACGACTGACGTCGACTGCGGTGATGGTCACCAGCCCCAGACGCGGATCCTTGACCTCACGCCGGATAAGCTGGGCCAGTTCGCGTTGCATCTGGTCGCCGATACGCTGGGTACGGCTGTAATCTTTGGCCATTTTCTACTTACCTTTACTTCGTCCGCTGTCTGTTCGCCAGCGGACTCAAAAGCGGCAAACGCCCGGCCGCGCGAATGCGGGGCCGGGCGTTGCGTGTTGCGACTCGCGATTACAGGCTGCGAGCCACCTGGACTTTCTCGAACACTTCGATCTTGTCGCCGACCTTGACGTCGTTGTAGCTCTTCACCGCGATACCGCACTCCATGCCGTTACGCACTTCGGCGACGTCGTCTTTGAAGCGACGCAGCGATTCCAGCTCACCTTCGAAGATCACCACGTCTTCACGCAGGACGCGGATCGGACGGTTACGGAAGACAGTGCCTTCGATGACCATGCAACCTGCAACCGCGCCGAACTTCGGCGAACGGAATACGTCACGCACTTCGGCGGTGCCCAGGATGTTCTCGCGAACATCGCTGCCGAGCATACCGGTGAGCGCCTTCTTGACGTCTTCGATGATGTCGTAGATGACGTTGTAGTAGCGCATGTCCAGGCCTTCGGCCTCGACGATTTTGCGCGCACCGGCGTCAGCACGGACGTTGAAGCCGAACAGCACGGCGTTGGAAGCCAGCGCCAGGTTGGCATCGGACTCGGTGATACCACCGACGCCGCCACCGACCACACGCACCTGCACTTCGTCGTTACCCAGGGTGCTGAGCGAGCCTTGCAGGGCCTCCAGAGAACCACGCACATCGGACTTGAGCACGATGTTGAGGGTTTTCTTCTCTTCCTGGCCCATGTTCTCGAAAATGTTTTCCAGCTTGCCGGCGTGAGCACGGGCCAGCTTGACCTCACGGAACTTGCCTTGACGGAACAGGGCAACTTCGCGGGCCTTCTTCTCGTCGGCGACCACAGTCATGTCGTCACCGGCATCCGGCGTACCATCGAGGCCGAGGATCTCGACCGGAATGGACGGACCGGCCTCTTTGATCGGCTTGCCGTTCTCGTCAAGCATGGCACGCACGCGGCCATAGTTGACGCCGACCAGGACCATGTCGCCCTGACGCAGGGTACCGTCCTGAACCAGCACGGTGGCCACCGGGCCACGGCCCTTGTCCAGACGCGATTCGACCACCACACCACGACCCGGGGCCGACGGAGTGGCTTTCAGCTCGAGGACTTCAGCCTGCAGCAGTACGGCTTCGAGCAGCTCGTCGATGCCGGTACCCATCTTGGCCGACACATGCACATAAGGTGCATCGCCGCCCCACTCTTCCGGGATCACGTCGAGAGCGGCCAGGCCGTTCTTGATGTTGTCCGGGTTGGCATCGGGCTTGTCGATCTTGTTCACCGCAACCACGATCGGCACGCCAGCTGCTTTCGCGTGCTGTACGGCTTCCTGGGTCTGCGGCATCACGCCGTCGTCAGCTGCGACGACCAGGATGACGATGTCGGTCGCCTTGGCACCACGCGCACGCATGGCGGTAAACGCAGCGTGACCCGGGGTATCGAGGAAGGTGACCATGCCACGCTCGGTTTCGACGTGGTAAGCACCGATGTGCTGGGTAATGCCACCCGCTTCACCGGAAGCCACCTTGGCACGACGGATGTAGTCGAGCAGCGAGGTCTTACCGTGGTCGACGTGGCCCATGACGGTCACGACCGGCGCACGGGAGAAGGCTTCACCTTCGAACTTCAGCGACTCGGCCAGGGAATCTTCCAGGGCGGTATCGCTGACCAGCTTGACCTTGTGGCCCAACTCTTCGGCGATCAGCTGGGCAGTTTCCTGGTCCAGCACCTGGTTGATGGTAGCCGGGGTGCCCATCTTGAACATGAACTTGATGACTTCGGCTGCCTTGACCGACATCTGCTGAGCCAGATCGCCCACCGTGATGGTTTCGCCAATGGCCACTTCACGCACCACCGGACCGGCCGGAGCCTGGAAGCCATGCTGGTTGCGCTTCTTCATCTTCGACTTGCCGCGGCCACCACGACGGAAACCGTCGCTTTCTTCATCGACGCTACGCGGAGCGACGCGTGGAGCCGGCGCCTTCTCCTTGGTAGCAGGACGATGCTGGGTGTGCTTGCGGTCGCGACGTTCGTCTTCATCAGAGCGCGCCTTCTCAGGACGACGCACTTCTTCTTTCTTGCGCTCGACCTCAACGACCGGAGCAGCAACCACCGGCTCGCTGACAGGCGTCGGCGCAGCAGCAGGTGCAGCGCCATCGGTCGCAGCAGCGGCAGGCTGACGCTTGGCTTCTTCGTCAGCCTTGCGCTTGGCTTCTTCTTCGGCCTTCAGGCGTTCAGCCTCGGCAGCGGCGCGCTGCGCTTCCAGCTCGCGCTGCTTCTCGGCTTCGATCTCTTCCGGGCTGCGCTTGACGAAGGTTTTCTTCTTGCGCACTTCAACACTGATGGTCTTGCTGCCAGCAACGCGCAGGGTGCTGGTGGTCTTGCGCTGCAAGGTGATCTTGCGCGGCTCTTCGACCTTGTCGCCGTGACTGCTCTTGAGATGGGCCAGCAGGGCCTGTTTCTCACTATCGGTCACTACTTGTTCGGCACTGTCGTGGGACAGGCCAGCTTCACGCATCTGCTGCAGCAGGCGCTCAACCGGGGTGTCGACCACTGTGGCCAGTTCTTTAACCGTGACTTGCGTCATGCATCTTTCTCCTCAGGCCGCAACCGCTTATTCGAACCAATGGGCTCGGGCGGCCATGATCAGCTTGCCGGCACGTTCTTCGTCGATGCCGTCGATGTCGAGCAGGTCGTCAATCGACTGCTCGGCCAGGTCTTCACGGGTAATCACGCCGCGCAGCGCGAGCTCTAGAGCCAGCGCCTTGTCCATGCCTTCCAGTTCCAGCAAATCATCTGCCGGATGGGCATCGGCCAACTTCTCCTCGTTGGCGATCGCCTTGGTCAGCAGACGATCCTTAGCCCGTGCACGCAGCTCATTGACGATCTCCTCGTCGAAGCCATCGATACTGAGCATTTCTTCCATGGGTACGTAGGCAATCTCTTCGAGACTGGTGAAACCCTCTTCGACCAGGACTTGAGCCAGTTCTTCATCGACTTCCAGCTCGTCGACGAAGGACTGCATGATGTCGCCGGTTTCTGCCTGCTGCTTGGCCTGGATGTCCGCTTCGGTCATCACGTTCAGGGTCCAGCCGGTCAACTGACTGGCAAGACGCACGTTCTGACCGCCACGACCAATGGCCTGGGCCAGGTTGTCTTCGCCAACGGCGATGTCCATGGCATGGGCATCTTCATCGACGATGATCGCAGCCACTTCAGCCGGCGACATGGCATTGATGACGAACTGTGCAGGGTTGTCGTCCCATAGCACGATATCGACGCGCTCACCGCCCAGTTCGCCGGAAACGGCCTGGACGCGCGAACCACGCATACCGATGCAGGCGCCCTGCGGGTCGATACGCTTGTCCTTGGAGCGCACGGCGATCTTGGCGCGCGAACCCGGATCACGGGAGGCAGCCTTGACGTCGATCAGCCCTTCGGCGATTTCCGGTACTTCGATGCGGAACAGCTCGATCAGCATTTCCGGAGCGGTACGCGACAGGATCAGCTGCGGACCGCGGTTCTCGGTACGAATTTCCTTGAGCAGAGCACGCAGACGCACACCCACGCGGAAAGTCTCACGCGGGATGATGTCTTCACGGGCCAGCAGCGCCTCGGCGTTGTTGCCCAGATCAACGATGACGTTGTCGCGGGTGACCTTCTTCACGGTGCCGGAGATGATCTCGCCCAGGCGTTCGCGGTAGGCGTCAACGACCTGAGCACGCTCGGCCTCGCGCACTTTCTGCACGATGACCTGCTTGGCAGTTTGCGCGGCGATGCGCCCGAACTCGATGGAGTCGACCTTCTCTTCGAGCACGGCACCGATCTTGGCGTTGGCCTCGACGGCCTGCGGCATATCTTCGGTCACCTGGTAGGCCGGGTCCTCGAACTCGGACTCGTCGACCACGGTCCAGCGTCGGAAAGTTTCGTAGCTACCGTTCTGACGGTTGATCGACACGCGCAGATCGACTTCGTCCTCGAAACGTTTCTTGGTGGCGGTCGCCAGAGCCAGCTCCAGCGCCTCGAAAATCACGCCGGCCGGTACACCCTTTTCATTGGATACCGACTCAACAACCAGCAGTACTTCTTTGCTCATCGTACGCCTCGCCTTTCGCAATCCATTGGTTCTGCGCAGTCCGCGTCACGTTCACGCCATTGGCGCTATCTTCGTGAGCCGCCGCGCTACCTTCGCGCCATCTGTGTCGCTCGCGCTGCGCCGACAATCGGCAGTCCAGCAGCGCCACAGAATCCGCATCTCAATCAAATCGGGGGATGATATTGGCCTTGTCGATCAGGTCGATCGGCAACAGATACTCGTGGTCATCCACCTGAACCACCACGTCCTGCTCCTCCACACCGCGAAGGAGGCCCTGGAAGTTACGACGCCCGTCGAAAGGCGAACGCAGCTTGATCTTCACCTGTTCACCGGCATGCGTCGCAAACTGTTCGAGGGTGAACAACGGACGATCCATGCCAGGAGAAGAAACTTCCAGTGTGTACTCCGAGGTAATCGGATCCTCGACATCGAGTACACCACTGAGCTGACGGCTGACGACTTCACAATCATCGATCAGGATGCCATCGGCTTTATCGATATAGACACGCAGCAGCGAATGACGCCCCTGCGACAGGAACTCGATGCCCCAACATTGGTAACCGAGCGCTTCGATTACTGGGGCCAACAAGGCCTGCAACTGTTCTAGCTTGCTCGACACTTAACGGCCCTCGTGCATGCTGTGCAAATAAAAAATGGGCGAAACGCCCATCCCTTCAATCCGCCGTAAATACCAACGGACACTGTCTTTCAGCTAACAAAAAGCCCCTGAAAAGGGGCCTGCTGAAACTGGTTGCGGGGGCAGGATTTGAACCTACGACCTTCGGGTTATGAGCCCGACGAGCTACCAGACTGCTCCACCCCGCGTCAAAGCTGGGCCGGAATTATACGGCCACCCCCTGGCGAGGGTCAACCAAACACTCCAGCAACAAGAAAGCCCGCGAACTGCGGGCTTTCTTGAGTATGGTACCGAGGAGGGGACTCGAACCCCTACAGCCTATGGCCACTACCACCTCAAGGTAGCGTGTCTACCAATTCCACCACCTCGGCAAAACTGTTACTGCTCTGGAGCTTCCGGCACATCCGAAGCATCGGACGCTGGAACTTGCTCTTCGAGCACCGGCACATCTTCGACAGCCGGTTTTTGTTGAACTTCCAGAACCGCTGGATCTGGCAGACCAACCTGAGTCAGTGCATCAGCTTTTTCTTTAGCAAAGAACGCTAAACCCAAGCTGGTAATGAAAAAAGCCGCGGCGAGTATACCAGTAAACTTACTCAGAAAGGTAGAGGAACCTTGGCTTCCGAATACAGTTGCCGAAGCACCCGAACCGAACGACGCACCCGCGTCAGCGCCTTTACCCTGCTGCAACAGCACCAGCACTACAACCCCGATCGCACCCAGCAGGTGCAGAACAACAATGACTGTTTCCAGCATTCTTCAGTTTCCTGCAGCGCGACAGATCGCACCGAATTCATCCGCATTCAGAGAGGCGCCACCTACAAGCCCCCCATCTATATCCCGCATGCCGAACAACTCGGCAGCACTGGCGGCCTTCACACTGCCGCCATAAAGAATTCTCAACCCACTCGCGACACCAGCATCGAGCCGCGCAACTTGCGCGCGGATAGCTGCGTGCACTTCCTGAGCCTGCTCAGGCGTAGCGGTCAACCCAGTGCCAATGGCCCATACAGGCTCATAGGCCACTACCGCGCCCTTCAGCGCATCGACACTCAGCGCATCGATCACTGCGGCCAACTGGCCACCCACTACATCCAGCGTTGCATTCGCTTCACGCTGCTCGCGGGTCTCACCAACACAGAGCACAGGGGTCAAGCCTGCAGCCTGCACGGCCGCAAATTTGCGCACGACCACTTCATCGCTTTCACCCAGAATCAGGCGACGCTCCGAGTGACCAACCAGCACCAGCTCACAACCGCCATCGACCAACTGACTGACTGCCAGCTCACCGGTCAATGCACCCTGCTCTACTTGTGCCGCACAATCCTGCGCCCCAACCTTCACAGCTTTAGCATTCAGGCCTTCGGCGACCTGAGCGATGTGAAGACTGGAGGGAAACACAGCGACATCCACATCGGCAGGTAATTCCTGCTGACGCAACCCCTCGATCAGCTCTGCGACGCTTGCGCGGGTACCGTGCATTTTCCAGTTACCAGCGACTAAGGCGCGACGCATGTTTTACCTCGTCGATCAAAGAGGGCGCAGATGTTACCCAAGAGCACCCTCGGTAGCAAGCTCAATCAAGCACAGACCTCGGCAACAATCTTAGCCAATTCATCGGCATAGCCGCGAACCGAACTTTCCTCGTCACCTTCGACCATCACTCGCACCAATGGCTCGGTGCCGGACTTGCGCAGCAGCACTCGACCACGCCCAGCCATGCTCTCGGTCACCCGCGCGCAGGCTTCCTTCACCGAAGGATGCTCGAGCGGATCGAGCGCACCGGAGAAACGCACATTGACCAGCACCTGCGGACACTTCTTCAGATCGCTGCGTGCATCAACCAGGCTCTGGCCTCGGCGCTTGAGTGCCATCAGCACCTGCAGGGCCGCGATGATCGCATCGCCAGTCGTGGTGTGCTGGAAGCACACCAGATGCCCGGAATTCTCGCCACCGAGCTGCCAGTTGCGCGCCAACAATTCAGCGATCACATAACGATCGCCCACATTGGCGCGAATGAATGGGATGTTCAGATCGGCCAGAGCCAGTTCCAGCCCGAGATTACTCATCAGCGTGCCGACCACACCACCACGCAGCCGCCCACGCTCCTGCAGATCACGCGCAATGATGAACAGCAGTTCATCACCATCGACCACCGCACCATACTGGTCGACCATCAGCACGCGATCAGCATCGCCATCGAAGGCGATACCCAGATCAGCCTGCTGCGCGACTACTTCAGCCTGCAGCGCTGCAATGTGCGTGGAGCCACAAGCATCATTGATATTGAGCCCATCGGGCTGCGCCGAGATGACTCGAACCTCCGCACCCAGCTCGCGAAACACGCTAGGCGCAACCTTGTAGGCAGCACCATGGGCACAGTCGATGACGATCTTCATGCCTTTGAAGCTGGTGCCACTGGGCACACTGCCCTTGCAGAACTCGATGTATCGCCCCGAGGCATCGTTGATCCGCGAAGCCTTGCCGATACCGGCAGATTCGACCACGGTCATCGGCTGATCGAGCAACTCCTCGATCATCAGCTCCACATCGTCCGGAAGCTTGGTGCCTTCGCTGGAAAAGAACTTGATGCCGTTATCGTCATGCGGATTGTGCGAAGCACTGATGACGATGCCGGCATCGGCCTGGAAAGTGCGCGTCAGATAGGCAATGGCTGGCGTCGGCATAGGCCCGAGCAGTTGCACGTCCGCACCTGCGGCAGCCAGCCCCGCCTCGAGGGCGGACTCGAACATGTAGCCGGAAATACGCGTGTCCTTACCGATCAGAATGCGGCACTTGCCCTGCTTGCGAAACGCCATGCCAGCAGCCCAACCGAGCTTGAGCATGAAATCCGGAGTAATGGGGAACTGGCCGACGCGACCACGAATACCGTCGGTGCCGAAGTATTTTCTAGCCATAACGCTTTCCTTGTTATTGCGCCGCTTCAACCGCAGCGATCATGCGCACCACATCCACCGTTTCGGCGACATCGTGCACACGCAGAATATGTGCGCCCTTGGTCAACGCCAGAGCAGCCAATGCCAGGCTACCGTAGAGGCGACCGCCAACTTCGTGACCGAGCACCTTGCCGATCATGCTCTTGCGCGAGACACCAACCAGCAAGGGCCGCCCCAGCGCAGAGAGCTCACTCATGCGCCTGAACAGGGCGAGATTGTGCTCCAGGGTCTTGGCAAAACCAAAGCCCGGATCGAGCAGGATCCGCTCAGCGGGAATACCGGCTGTCGCGCAGGCAGCCATGCGCTCGACGAGAAAGTCACGCACCTCAGCGACGATATCCGGATACTGCGGATCATCCTGCATGTTGCCGGGCTCACCGCGCATATGCATCAGACACACAGGCAAACCAGTGTCTGCCGCCGCATCCAGAGCGCCATCACGCTGCAACGAACGCACATCATTGATCAGCCCCGCGCCCAGCCTTGCACTTTCGCGCATGACTGCAGGCGTCGAGGTATCCACGGAAATGATCACGTCAAGCTCACGGGCGATGGCTTCGACCATCGGCGCGACCCGCTCCAGCTCCTCGGTCGGCGAAACGCTTCGCGCCCCAGGGCGGGTGGATTCACCACCGATATCGATCAACGTCGCGCCTGCGGCGACCATCTGCTCGGCGTGACGCAACGCAGCATCGCGCGCCGTGAACCGCCCACCGTCGGAAAAAGAATCGGGGGTGACATTGAGGATGCCCATCACTTGCGGACGGGACAAATCAAGAAGCCGGCTACCACAGGGCAGCCGGCTCAGGTGTTGCGCTTGAGACATATGAAACCTTAGTGCTCGGCCGCCGGCCCACCAATGGGCTTTTCAGAACGATCTGGTTCGTCGACCTTGGCTTGCGGAGCACCGGAGTCACCGCCACCATCCCAGCCGCGAGGCTCACGAGGCTCGCGACCATTCATGATGTCATCGATCTGCTCGGCGTCGATGGTTTCGTACTTCATCAGCGCTTCAGCCATGGCATCGAGCTTGTCACGGTTCTCTACCAGCAGTTTCTTGGCCGTGGCGTAGCATTCATCGATGATGCGACGCACTTCCTCGTCGATCAGCTTGGCAGTTTCTCCGGACACATTGCTGGCCTGACTGCCCATGCTGCGACCCAGGAAGACTTCACCCTCTTCTTCCGCATACATCAGCGGGCCCAGCTTCTCGGACAGCCCCCACTTGGTGACCATGTTCTTGGCCAGCTGAGTGGCGCGCATGATGTCATTCGAGGCGCCAGTGGTGACACCATCGAAGCCCAGGGTCATTTCTTCGGCGATACGACCACCGAACAGCGAGCAGATCTGGCTGATCAGCGCGCGCTTGCTGAGGCTGTAACGATCTTCTTCCGGCAGGAACATGGTCACACCCAGGGCACGACCACGCGGAATGATGGAAACCTTGTAGACCGGATCGTGCTCGGGCACCAGACGACCGACGATGGCGTGGCCTGCCTCGTGGAAGGCGGTATTGAGCTTCTCCTTGTCGGACATGACCATGGTCTTGCGCTCGGCGCCCATCATGATCTTGTCCTTGGCCAGTTCGAACTCCTTCATTTCCACCAGGCGCTTGCCAGAGCGAGCGGCGAACAAAGAGGCTTCGTTGACCAGGTTGGCCAGATCAGCACCGGAGAACCCCGGAGTACCACGTGCAATGACCGCCGGATTGACGTCGTCACCCATCGGCACCTTGCGCATGTGCACTTTCAGAATTTGCTCGCGACCGCGGATATCCGGCAGGCCGACGACCACTTGACGGTCAAAGCGGCCAGGACGCAGCAGCGCAGGGTCGAGAACGTCCGGACGGTTGGTGGCAGCGATGACGATGATGCCGTCATTCATTTCGAAGCCATCCATCTCCACCAGCAACTGGTTGAGGGTCTGCTCACGCTCGTCGTGACCGCCACCCATGCCAGCGCCACGATGGCGACCCACGGCGTCGATCTCGTCGATGAAGATGATGCACGGCGCGTGTTTCTTGGCCTGATCGAACATGTCGCGAACACGGCTGGCACCCACACCGACGAACATCTCGACGAAGTCGGAACCAGAAATGGTGAAGAACGGCACTTTCGCCTCACCGGCCACGGCCTTGGCCAGCAAGGTCTTGCCGGTACCCGGCGAGCCAACCATCAGCACGCCGCGCGGGATGCGACCGCCCAAACGCTGGAACTTGCCCGGATCGCGGAGGAATTCGACCAGCTCGCTGACTTCTTCCTTGGCTTCGTCGCAACCGGCGACATCGGCGAAGGTGGTCTTGACCTGATCTTCGGAGAGCAGACGCGCCTTGGACTTGCCGAAGCTCATCGGCCCGCCCTTGCCACCAGCACCACCCTGCATCTGGCGCATGAAGAACATGAATACGGCGATGATCACCAGAATCGGGAAGCTCGCCACCAACAACTGAGTCCAGATGCTCTGCTGCTCAGGCTGCTTGCCTTCGATGACCACGTTGTTGTCGATCAGGTCGCCAATCAGGCCGCCGTCCTGGATCGCTGGACGAATGGTTTTGAAACCTTCGCCATCGGTGCGCTTGCCGGTGATCACGTAACCATCGACGGTAACGCGCTCGACGCGCCCCTCCTTTACCTGCTCGATGAATTGCGAGTAGCTCAGGGTCTGCGGCTCGCTCGGACTGGAGAAGTTGTTCATCACGGTAACCAGCACCGCCGCGATGATCAGCCACAGGATCAGATTCTTTGCCATGTCGTTCAATTAGCTACCCTCTGAAGCAGGCCTCGTGGCGAAGCGGGCTTCCCATGACGACCAATGATATACCGACTAACTTACACCAAACGCCCGCGTCCCGCAGGCGCCGTCTGTAACCCTTTATGAGGTTTCTGCCACTGAGACCGACAGGGCGGACAACCGTTTCAACTCATACGCCGCGAAAGCCACGCGCCAGCATATATTGCTCACGGGAGCGATCACGCGAGGACAGCGGCTTGCGCATCTGCACCTTGTCGAAGGTCTCACGCACCTGCTTGTGGTAGGCGTCGAAACCTTCACCCTGGAAAATCTTGATCAGAAAATCGCCACCTGGACGCAACACACGTCCGGCCAGATCCAGCGCCAGCTCGCACAGATACATCGCGCGCGCCTGATCGGCGGTTCTTACCCCACTCATATTGGGGGCCATATCGGAAATAACAAGGTCCACCGGATTTTCGCCAATGGCCTCGAGAATCTGCGCAAAGACAGCGTCATCGGTGAAATCACCCTGAATGAAGGTGACATCGGGAATGCTGTCCATCTCCAATATGTCGGAAGCGATCAGTCGCCCTTTGTCGCCGATCACTCGACTGGTGACCTGCGACCAGCCGCCTGGCGCAGCGCCGAGGTCGACCACGGTCATGCCCGGGCGCAGAATGCGATCCTTCTCCTGGATTTCCAGCAGCTTGTAGCTGGCGCGCGAACGATAGCCGTCCTTCTGCGCCATCTTCACGTATGGATCATCGAAATGTTCTTTCAGCCAACGCTGGCTGGTCTTGGAACGTGCCACTGAAACCTCTGACTCAACGGGTCATGAATAACTGCGCGGGCTCGGGTAAGATAGGCGCCGTTTTCCAGACCGAATTAGGTACTAACGATTATGCCGCTCACTCAAGAGCAGAAGAAGCAATTCAAATCTATCGGCCACCACCTGAAACCTGTATTGATCGTGGCTGACAATGGTTTGACCGAGGGCGTGCTGGCCGAACTGGACCGCGCCCTGAACGATCACGAGCTGATCAAGGTACAGCTGCGCCTCACCGAACGCGAGGATCGCCAGGCGGCCATTGTAGCCCTGTGCGAGAACGGACGCGCGGAACTGGTCCAGTCGATTGGCAAGGTCGCCCTGCTCTATCGCAAGAACCCCAAGCCGAATCGCAACCTGTCCAACGTTATCCGTTACCAGGGTTGAGGCGCTTGCATCGCGATCACGGGCAAGCATGGCGCGCCCGGATCGCGAATGAATTCGCGCCTGCACGCGCCGTTAGCGCCTGACCGGCGCCCCCGGCACGGGCTGCAGCACCAGCAGCAACCCGCAAAATGCCATCACCAGATAGCTGAAGCGCAGCCAGTACTCGACCTCGGGCCAGTAGCGCAACACAGCGAAGTAGCTCAGGGCCATGACCGCAACGGTCAGCAGTAGTTGCCCACGCATATCCCGCAACAGGCTCGATAGACCTTCACTGCGCAGCAAGGCAAAAGCCTGCAGCGCAACGCACACCGCTGTCAGACCGACCAGCAGCGGCACCAGCCGCGTGGCTATCTCCTGCACCAGCAGAGGCGCCAGACCGCTTTGGCCGATGGCCGGCAGAATGACGAACTGCAACAACCACAAACCGCCCACCCAGAGGGTCTGGGCGAGCTGCCAACTGACGGCAGCCGCCCGAGACGGTTGTTGCGGTTTAGATATGACGGACTTCGACAATCTCGTACTCGATCAGGCCGCTGGGGGTCTGCACCGCCACCACATCACCCTCGTTCTTGCCGATCAGGGCACGGGCAATGGGTGAACCGACGGAGATCTTGCCCTGCTTGATGTCGGCTTCGTCTTCGCCAACGATCTGGTAGGTCACGCTTTCGTCAGTCTCGACGTTGGCGATTTCCACCGTGGTGCCGAAGATCACCTTGCCGGTGTGCTCGATGGTAGTGACATCGATGACTACTGCGTTCTGCAGACGACCTTCGATATCACGCACACGCGCCTCGACCATACCTTGCTGCTCACGCGCGGCGTGGTACTCGGCGTTTTCCTTGAGATCACCCAGTTCGCGGGCTTCACCGATGTCCTGACTGAGTTTCGGGCGAACCACCTTGGTCAGGTGCGCCAGCTCTTCTTCCAGGGCGCGAGCGCCCTGGACGGTCATTGGGTATTTGATCATGCCTTGATTCCTGCATGCAGATCCTGCAGCCGGCGCACAGTCTTCTCCGGGCCGAACTTGAGCGCTTCACAGACCGCCTGACCCGCCGCGATGGTGGTGGTGCAGTAGATCTTGTGCTGCAGGGCGTTACGACGGATCGAGTAGGAGTCAGCAATCGACTGACGCCCCTCGGTGGTATTGATGATCAGGGTCACTTCGTCGTTCTTGATCATGTCGACGACATGCGGGCGACCTTCAGTCACCTTGTTCACCCGACGAACTGGCAGACCAGCCGCCTCGATCACCTTGGCGGTGCCGGCAGTGGCGACTACTTCGAAGCCCAGCGCGACCAGATCACGGGCGACCTGAACGGCTTCCGGCTTGTCATCTTCACGTACGCTGATGAAGGCGCAACCGGAGTTCGGCAGAATCTCGCTGGCACCCAACTGGGCCTTGGCGAAAGCTTCGCCGAAGGTGTCACCGACACCCATGACTTCACCGGTGGACTTCATCTCCGGGCCAAGGATCGGATCGACGCCGGGGAACTTGGCGAAGGGGAACACCGCTTCCTTGACGCTGAAGAACGGCGGGATGATTTCCTTGCTGTAACCGGCCTCGGCCAGGCTCTTGCCAGCCATGACGCGCGCAGCCACCTTGGCCAGCGACTCGCCGACGCACTTGGAGACGAACGGCACGGTACGCGAGGCGCGCGGGTTCACCTCGATGACGTAGATGTCCTCGCCCTGCACGGCCATCTGCACGTTCATAAGACCGACCACGCCGAGCTCCAGAGCCATTTTCTTGACCTGGTCGCGGATCTCGTCCTGGATGTGCATCGGCAGCGAGTAAGGCGGCAGCGAGCAGGCGGAGTCACCAGAGTGCACGCCGGCCTGTTCGATGTGCTGCATGATCGCGCCGATCACCACGGTCTCGCCGTCGCACACCGCATCCACGTCCACTTCGATGGCGCAGTTGAGGAAGCGATCGAGCAGCACCGGGCTGTCGTTGGAGACTTTCACCGCTTCGCGCATGTAGCGCTTGAGTTCTTCTTCCTGGTAGACGATTTCCATCGCCCGGCCGCCCAGTACGTAGGAAGGACGCACCACCATCGGGTAACCGATGCCCTTCGACAGAGCGAGAGCCTCGTCTTCGCTGCGCGCAGTGGCGTTGGCCGGCTGGCGCAGGTTCAGGCGCTGAACCATCTGCTGGAAGCGCTCGCGGTCTTCGGCGCGGTCGATGGCCTCGGGGCTGGTGCCGATGATCGGCACGCCCGCTTCTTCCAGCGCGCGACAGATCTTCAGCGGGGTTTGGCCGCCGTACTGGACGATGACGCCCTTGGGCTGCTCGACGCGGACGATTTCCAGCACGTCTTCCAGGGTCACCGGCTCGAAGTACAGGCGGTCGGACGTGTCGTAGTCGGTGGAGACGGTTTCCGGGTTGCAGTTGACCATGATGGTCTCGTAACCGTCTTCACGCATGGCCAGCGCAGCGTGTACGCAGCAGTAGTCGAATTCGATACCTTGGCCGATACGGTTGGGGCCGCCACCGAGGATCATGATCTTCTCACGGCTCGACGGATTGGCCTCGCACTCTTCCTCATAGGTCGAGTACATGTAGGCGGTGTCAGTGGCGAACTCGGCGGCGCAGGTGTCCACGCGCTTGTACACCGGCAGCACCTTGAGCTTGTGGCGATGGGCACGCAGGCTCTTCTCGGAAACACCCAGCAGCTTGGCCAGGCGCGCATCGGAGAAGCCCTTGCGCTTGAGTTTGAACATCAGGTCGCGGTCGATGGCCGACAGACCGAGGGTCTGCACGGCGGCCTCGTCCTTGACCAGATCCTCGATCTGCACCAGGAACCACTCGTCGATACGGGTCAGCTCGAAGACTTCGGCGACGGTCTTGCCGGCGCGGAAGGCATCGGCCACGTACCAGATACGATCGGCGCTAGGCACGGTCAGCTCGCGACGCAGAGTGCTTTCGGCTTCCGGGTCGTTCAGGTCGAGCTTCGGATCGAAGCCGGCAACACCCACTTCCAGGCCGCGCAGGGCTTTCTGCATGGACTCCTGGAAGGTACGGCCGATGGCCATGACTTCGCCCACGGACTTCATCTGGGTAGTCAGGCGGGCGTCGGCTTTCGGGAATTTCTCGAAGGCAAAGCGCGGTACCTTGGTCACCACGTAGTCGATGGCCGGTTCGAACGACGCCGGCGTGCGCCCGCCAGTGATGTCGTTGGACAGCTCATCGAGGGTGTAACCGACAGCCAGCTTGGCAGCGATCTTGGCGATCGGGAAACCGGTGGCCTTGGAAGCCAGCGCCGAGGAGCGGGAGACGCGCGGGTTCATCTCGATCACGACCATACGGCCGGTGTTCGGGCAGATACCGAACTGCACGTTGGAGCCGCCGGTTTCCACGCCGATCTCACGCAGCACCGCCAAGGATGCGTTACGCAGGATCTGGTATTCCTTGTCGGTCAGGGTCTGTGCCGGCGCGACGGTGATCGAGTCACCGGTGTGCACGCCCATCGGGTCGAAGTTCTCGATGGAGCAGACGATGATGCAGTTGTCCTTCTTGTCGCGGACCACCTCCATCTCGTATTCCTTCCAGCCGATCAGCGACTCGTCGATCAGCAGTTCGCTGGTCGGCGACAGGTCGAGACCGCGGGCGCAGATTTCTTCGAACTCTTCACGGTTGTAGGCGATGCCGCCGCCGGTGCCGCCCATGGTGAAGGACGGACGGATGATGCACGGGAAGCCGACCTTCTCCAGCACGCCGTAAGCGTCTTCCATGCTGTGGGCGATGCCGGATACCGGACAGGCCAGGCCGATGTCCTTCATCGCCTTGTCGAAGCGCGAACGGTCTTCAGCCTTGTCGATGGTGTCGGCGTTGGCACCGATCATCTCGACACCGAATTTCTCCAGCACGCCATGGCGCTCCAGATCCAGCGCGCAGTTCAGCGCGGTCTGGCCACCCATGGTCGGCAGCAGGGCGTCGGGGCGCTCCTTCTCGATGATCTTGGCCACGGTGGCCCACTTGATCGGCTCGATGTAGGTGGCGTCCGCCATCGACGGGTCAGTCATGATGGTGGCCGGGTTGGAGTTCACCAGGATGACGCGGAAACCTTCTTCCTTCAGCGCCTTGCATGCCTGGGCGCCGGAGTAGTCGAACTCGCAGGCCTGGCCGATGACGATGGGGCCGGCGCCGAGGATCAGGATACTTTTGATGTCTGTACGTTTTGGCATTTTTTCTCTCTCGAATCCGTAGGTCAGTCGGCGGGCTTAGCGGCGCTTGGCCATGGCTTCGATGAAGCGGTCGAACAGCGGGGCGACATCGTGTGGGCCTGGGCTAGCCTCAGGGTGGCCCTGGAAGCTGAAGGCGTCCTTGTCGGTACGCTCGATGCCCTGCAGGGTGCCATCGAACAGCGACTTGTGGATCGCACGCAGGTTGCCTGGCAGGCTGCTTTCGTCCACGGCGAAACCGTGGTTCTGGCTGGTGATCATCACCACGCCGCTGTCGAGATCCTGCACCGGGTGGTTGGCGCCGTGGTGGCCGTGGCCCATTTTCAGGGTCTTGGCACCGGAAGCCAGGGCCAGCAGCTGATGGCCGAGGCAGATGCCGAATACCGGGATATCGGTTTCCAGAACGTCCTTGATCGCCTTGATCGCGTAGTCGCACGGCTCGGGATCGCCAGGACCGTTGGAGAGGAACACACCATCAGGATTGAGCGCCAGCACGTCGCTGGCCGGAGTTTGCGCCGGTACCACAGTCAGGCGGCAGCCACGCTCGACCAGCATTCGCAGGATGTTCAGCTTCACGCCGTAGTCGTAGGCGACCACGTGGTAAGGCAGCTCACTGGCCGGAATTTCCGGATGGCTGTCGGACTGCAGGTTCCAGGTGCTTTCGCGCCACTCGTAGCGCTCGGTGCAACTGACCACCTTGGCCAGGTCCATACCCTTGAGGCCCGGGAAGCTGCGCGCCAGCTCCAGTGCTTTCTCTTCCGTGGCGTCGTCACCGACCAGGATGCAGCCATTCTGCGAACCCTTCTCGCGCAGGATGCGAGTCAGCCGGCGAGTATCGATACCGGCGATGGCGACGGTGCCGTTGGCCTTCAGGTATTCGTCCAGCGGTTGCTTGTCGCGCCAGTTGCTGGAGATCAGCGGCAGGTCACGAATGATCAGGCCAGCGGCCCAAACGCGGTTGGACTCGGCATCTTCCGGCGTGGTGCCGGTGTTGCCGATGTGCGGGTAAGTCAGGGTAACGATCTGCTGGGCATAGGATGGATCGGTAAGGATTTCCTGATAGCCGGTCATGGCGGTGTTGAACACCACCTCTCCGATCGTCTGGCCATCGGCCCCGATGGAATCGCCGCGAAAAATGCTGCCGTCAGCAAGGGCCAGAATGGCAGGTTTGGGGGCTGGCTTAGTCAAGAAGACCTCCGTCTCGATCAAGGCTTGAAGCAAACGCAGGTTGTAAAAAAGCGGGATGACGTGTGAAGGTCATCCCGCTTTTTTATTTGAGCCATTCTGCGTAACTTTTAGTGGACACACTAAAACAGGAAGCTTACAGGAAAACCCTTTTTCGGTCCACCCGATAAGACGCCTCAGTCACACATTTGCGTCAACGCAGGCCCAATACGTCCTGCATGTCGTACAGAGCAGGCGAACGCTGCTGCAGCCATAGCGCCGAACGTACCGCGCCCTTGGCGAAGGTCATGCGGCTGGAGGCCTTGTGAGTGATCTCCACGCGCTCGCCATCGGCAGCGAACAGCACGGTGTGATCACCCACCACGTCACCGGCACGCACGGTGGCGAAACCAATGGTTTCACGCTCACGCGCGCCAGTCTGACCTTCACGACCGTAGACAGCGACCTTCTGCAGATCACGCCCCAGGGCATCAGCAACCACTTCACCCATGCGCAGCGCGGTGCCGGATGGCGCATCGACCTTATGGCGGTGGTGGGCCTCGATGATCTCGATATCCACGTCATCACCCAATACACGGGCAGCGGTATCCAGCAGTTTCAGGCACAGGTTGACACCAACGCTGAAGTTGGCGGCAAAGACGATAGGAATCTGCTTGGCCGCTTCGCTCAGCTGCTGTTTCTCTTCCACGCTGAAGCCGGTGGTGCCGATGACCATGGCCTTGCCCGCCTGGCGGCAGACTTCCAGATTCTTCAGCGTCACCGACGGGTGAGTGAAGTCGATCAGCACATCGAAATCATCGACCACCGCACTCAGGTCGCCCGCCAGGGTCACACCGATCTTGCCCAGCCCGACCAGCTCGCCGGCATCGGCGCCGATCAGGCTGCTGTCGGCGCGGTCGATGGCGGCACTGAGCTTGGCACCCTCGGCCTGATTGACAGCTTCGATCAGGGTCTTGCCCATACGCCCGGCGGCGCCCATCACTGCAATACGTTGCATACATCAGCTCCAAGCTGTCGCCCCGGCATCACCGGGGCGCTTTGGGATTAAACGTCGCCGAAGAAGCGCTTCACGCCCTCGAACCAGCCACTGGCCTTGGGCGAGTGGGAATCGTCACCCTGCAGCGACTTGCGGAACTCATCGAGCAGCTCGCGCTGGCGCTTGTTCAGGTTGACCGGCGTTTCCACCGCGACGCGGCACATCAGATCACCCGCCGCACCACCGCGCACCGGAGCCACGCCCTTGCCACGCAGACGGAACAGCTTGCCGGTCTGAGTACCTTCCGGAATCTTCAGCTTGACCCGACCGTCGAGGGTCGGCACTTCCAGTTCGCCGCCCAGCGCCGCATCGGCGAAGCTGATCGGCACTTCGCAGTACAGATGCTTGCCATCACGCTGGAAGATCGCATGCTCACGGACGTTGACCACCACATACAGGTCACCGGCCGGACCGCCATGCGTGCCGGCCTCACCTTCGCCGGACAGACGAATGCGATCACCGGTGTCGACACCTGGCGGCACCTTGACCGACAGCGTCTTGCTCTCTTCCACACGACCTTGACCATGGCAGCTGCCGCAAGGGTCGGTGATCATCTTGCCGCTGCCATGGCAGCGCGGGCAGGTCTGCTGCACCGAGAAGAAGCCCTGCTGCATGCGCACCTGGCCGATGCCGCCACAGGTGGTACAGGTGACCGGACTGGCGCCCTTCTTCGCACCCGAGCCATCGCAGGTCTTGCAGCCGACCAGGGTCGGCACGCGGATGGTCACGGTGGTGCCGCGCACCGCTTCTTCCAAATCCAGCTCCAGGGTATAGCGCAGATCCGAGCCGCGCTGGGCACCGCCACGCGAGCCGCCGCGAGCACCGCCGAAGAAGTCGCTGAACACGTCGCCGAAAATATCGGAGAAGTTGGCGCCACCGAAACCAGCGCCACCACCGCCGCCCATCTGCGGGTCGACCCCGGCGTGGCCGTATTGGTCGTAGGCCGAACGCTTGGCCGCGTCAGAAAGTACTTCGTAGGCCTCGTTGGCCTCCTTGAATTTCTCTTCGGCGTCTTTGTCGTCCGGGTTGCGGTCCGGGTGATATTTCATCGCCAGGCGCCGGTAGGCCTTCTTCAGCTCGGCTTCACTAGCGCCGCGCTCGACCCCCAGGATCTCGTAATAATCACGTTTTGCCATAGTTGTGCTGCACTCTCAGATTCGTGAGCTCCAGATACGCCGACGCGGGAGAAGGCTCCCGCGCGGCGAATCCTGCCCGTCGCGAGCGACGGTGGAGCGTAAAGAAGAGGCGGCCCGCCGAGCAGGCCGCATCCCTTACTTGTTCTCCTTGACCTCTTCGAACTCAGCGTCGACCACGTCGTCACCGGCATCCTTGGCGTCGCCAGCGTCAGCCTGGGCGGCACCGCCCTGTGGTTGCTCGGCATACATCTTCTGCGCCAGCGGCGTGGTGGCCTCGGACAGTGCGTTCATCTTGGCCTCGATGGCTTCCTTGTCGTCGCCTTTCACGGCCACTTCCAGTTCGCCAATGGCCTTCTCGATGGCCGCTTTCTCGTCGGCAGTGGCCTTGTCGCCAGCCTCGGTGAGCATCTTGCGGGTGGCGTGCACCAACTGATCGCCCTGGTTACGCGCAGTGGCCAACTCTTCGAACTTGCGGTCTTCCTCGGCGTTGGCCTCGGCGTCGCGCACCATACGCTCGATTTCATCATCGGACAGACCGGAGTTGGCCTTGATCACGATGGACTGCTGCTTGCCAGTGGCCTTGTCCTTGGCGGAAACGTGCAGGATACCGTTGGCATCGATGTCGAAGGTCACTTCGATCTGCGGCACGCCACGCGGAGCCGGCGGAATTTCGGCCAGGTCGAACTTGCCTAGCGACTTGTTCTGTGCGGCCTGCTTGCGCTCACCCTGCAGCACGTGAATGGTCACGGCGCTCTGGTTGTCATCGGCAGTGGAGAACACCTGCGACTTCTTGGTCGGAATGGTGGTGTTCTTCTCGATCAACGCAGTCATCACGCCACCCATGGTTTCGATACCCAGGGTCAGCGGTGATACGTCGAGCAGCAGCACGTCCTTGACGTCACCGGCCAGAACGGCGCCCTGAATCGCTGCGCCCATGGCAACGGCTTCGTCCGGGTTGACGTCCTTGCGCGCTTCCTTGCCGAAGAACTCGGTCACCAGCTTCTGCACCAGCGGCATGCGGGTCTGACCACCGACCAGAATCACATCGTTGATCGAACCGACGTCGACACCGGCATCCTTCAGCGCGATACGGCAAGGTTCGATGGTGCGCTGTACCAGGTCTTCGACCAGCGATTCGAGCTTGGAACGGGAGATCTTCACGTTCAGGTGCTTCGGACCGGTGGCATCTGCAGTGATGTACGGCAGGTTGACGTCGGTCTGCTGGCTCGAGGACAGCTCGATCTTGGCCTTCTCGGCGGCTTCCTTGAGGCGCTGCATGGCCAGCGGGTCGCCCTTGAGGTTCATGCCGGTTTCTTTCTTGAATTCGTCGACGAGGTAGTCGATCAGACGAATGTCGAAGTCTTCACCGCCAAGGAAGGTGTCACCGTTGGTGGCCAACACTTCGAACTGGTGCTCGCCATCGACTTCGGCGATCTCGATCACGGAAACGTCGAAGGTACCGCCACCCAGGTCATAGACGATCACGGTATGGTCACCCTTGGCCTTGTCCATGCCATAGGCCAGCGCAGCCGCAGTCGGCTCGTTGATGATGCGCTTGACGTCCAGACCAGCGATGCGACCGGCATCCTTGGTGGCCTGACGCTGACTGTCGTTGAAGTAGGCCGGAACGGTGATGACCGCTTCGGTGACTGGCTCGCCCAGGTAGTCCTCGGCGGTCTTCTTCATCTTCTTGAGAATTTCAGCCGAGATTTGCGGCGGTGCCATTTTCTGGCCGTTGACTTCGACCCAGGCGTCACCGTTGTCAGCCTTGGCGATCTTGTACGGCACCATCTGAATGTCTTTCTGCACGACTTCTTCGTCGAAGCGACGACCGATCAGACGCTTCACCGCATACAGGGTGTTGTGCGGATTGGTCACAGCCTGACGCTTGGCCGACTGGCCAACAAGGATTTCACCGTCGTTGGCGTAAGCGATGATGGACGGCGTGGTACGAGCGCCTTCGGCGTTCTCGATGACCTTGACGTTGCCATTTTCCAGAATGGAGACACAGGAGTTGGTGGTCCCCAGGTCGATACCGATAATTTTGCCCATGAATATTCTCCCGAAACTTTGATTTTTCCGTCGCCTCGTTTCTAAGGCGCCGGCAGCACTAAAACGCTTGACTTAAAAATGGGGTCGTTACGGCTGTTTTCAAGCCTGCTCGTCGATACTCGGCGGCGGCGTCATTGGCGCCTTGCTGACCACGACCATGGCCGGACGCAGCAGGCGACCATTGAGCAGATAGCCCTTCTGGAACACCTTGAGCACCGAGTTCGGCTCGGCATGAACGCTCTCTTCCATGGCCATGGCCTGGTGATGCTCCGGGTTGAACGGCGCACCATGCGGGTCGATGGCTTCCAGGTTGTAGCGAGCTAGGGTGTCATGGAACAGCTTGAGGGTCAGTTGCATGCCCTCACGCACGGCCTTGATCGATACGTCGTCAGGGCTGGACAGCTCCAGGCCGCGCTCCAGGCTGTCGATTACCGGCAGCAGATCGCCAGCGAACTTTTCCAGCGCAAACTTGTGTGCCTTCTCTACATCCTGCTCCGCGCGACGACGCACGTTTTGCAGGTCGGCAGCCATGCGCAGCGACTGATCCTGCGCAGCGGCCAGTTGCTCTTCCAGCGTTTGCACGCGAGCAGCCAGGTCGTCACCAGGCGCCACAGCTTCTGCTGCCTGCGCCTCGGAATTCTGCGTATCCAGGGTCTGTTCGTCAGCCATGCCTTTCTCCTCTCGAAAAAACTGGCGCGATATCGACTCGCGCTCCTGCCGCCTATATGGAGTCAATTCCACAGGTTTCAAGGGGCAATAGGGAGGATTGCCAGAGAAAGAAAAAACACTGTATAAATAACCAGACATCAATTCGGGAGCGTTCGCCATGCTGGTGCACCTGTCCATTCACAACTACGCCATCGTCGACCACCTGGATCTCGAGCTGGATGCCGGCATGAGCGCCATCAGCGGCGAGACTGGTGCCGGCAAGTCGATCATGCTCGACGCTCTCGGCCTGTGCCTGGGTGATCGCGCCGACAGCGGCGTGGTACGCCCAGGCGCAGACAAGGCTGACATTCTCGCCAGCTTCGACCTGGCGGACATTCCCGAAGCCCGCACCTGGCTCGCCGAGCGGGATCTGGACAACGACGGCCCGTGCATCCTGCGTCGGGTGATCACCGCCGAAGGCCGCTCGCGCGGCTATATCAACGGCAGCCCCTGCCCGCAGGCCGACCTCAAGGCCCTTGGCGAGCTGATCATCGATATCCACAGCCAGCACGAGCATCAGTCGCTGCTCAAGACCGATACCCACCGTCGCCTGCTCGACGAATATGCCGGTAGCCAGGATCTCGCGCGCCAGGTGCAACTCGCCGCGCAGCGCTGGAAGCAGACGCGCAACGAGCTGGAACGTATTTCCAGTCAGGGCGACGAACAACGCGCGCGCCACCAACTGCTCAGCTACCAACTGGAAGAGCTGGAAAATCTGGCGCTGGGCGACAACGAACTGGAACAGCTGGAACAGGAGCACAAGGCCCTGAGTAATGCTGAAGCGCTACTTGCGGCTTGTCGCCAGGTGCTCGACCTGTGCAGCGAGAGCGATGCCGGCAACGTGCTGTCTGCACTGACCGCCAGCCTCAACCGCCTGGGCGCCTTTGGTGGCCAGGGCGGCGCCTTGAACGAAGCCAGCAACCTGCTGGCCAGCGCACAGATCCAGGTGGAAGAAGCCGTCGGCGAGCTGAATCGCTTCCTCGATCACTTCGACGCCGACCCGGAGCGTCAGCAGTTTCTCGAAGAGCGCCTGGACACCATCTACACCCTGGCACGCAAACACCGCATTCAACCAGCCGAACTGGCCGCCCTGCAGCAGCAGTTGTTCGAAGAGCTTGAGGGCCTGAATGCCGACGACCAGGCCAGCGAACGCCTGGCCGAAGAGCTGGCAGCCTATGAACGCCATTACCAGGCAAAGGCAGCCGAACTCAGCGCACTACGCAGCAATGCCGCTGAACGCCTGGCCGCAGCAGTTGCGCAAGAAATGCAGGCGCTGGGCATGCCCGGCGGCCGTTTCAATATCCAGCTCCAGGCCATGAGCAGCGAAGAACCGCATGCCAGCGGCCTGGAGACAGTGGAGTTCCTGGTCAGCGCCAACCCTGGCCAGCCGCTACGCGGCTTGGCCAAGGTAGCCTCCGGTGGTGAACTGTCACGTATCAGCCTGGCGATCCAGGTGATCACCGCACAGACCTCGCGCGTACCGACCCTGGTGTTCGACGAAGTGGACGTCGGTATCGGCGGCCCGACCGCCGAAGTGGTCGGGCAGTTGCTGCGCCGCCTTGGCGAACGCGGTCAGGTACTGTGCGTCACCCACCTGCCGCAAGTCGCCGCGCAGGGCCATCAGCATCTGTTCGTGCACAAGCGTCGCGGCGAAGATGCCACGTCTACCGCCGTGAGCAAGCTGGACGAGAGCGGCCGCGTCGAGGAAATCGCCCGCATGCTCGGCGGCGTCGACCTGACCGAAGAATCCCTGGCTCACGCCCGCAAGATGGTCACCAGCGCCCAGGCTGCCTGACGCAACGTAGCTCGGATGCAATCCGGGCCACGGCAAAGTAAAAAAGGCGACCCGAGGGTCGCCTTTCTCATTGCCGCAGAAGGATCAGCTCTTCTTGCGTACGTACAGCACCAGATTGTGATCGACCAGCTCGAAACCGTGCTCCTTGACGATCTCCTTCTGGCGCTTCTCGATCTCGGCGTCGAAGAACTCGATCACTTCACCAGAGTCGACGCAGACCATATGGTCGTGATGGCCGCTGTCAGCCAACTCGAATACGGCATGACCGCCATCGAAGTTGTGACGCACCACCAGGCCGGCAGCCTCGAACTGAGTCAGCACGCGGTACACGGTGGCCAGGCCAACGTCCTCACCCGCCTCCATCAGGGCCTTGTAGACATCCTCCGCACTCATGTGGCGGTGCTCGGCGTTATCGAGCATTTGCAGGATTTTGACTCGCGGCAGAGTCACCTTCAGTCCAGCTTTGCGCAGTTCGTTATTTTCAACCATGGTCTGCTTTCTCATGGATGCTGCTTCGCAGCACCCTTCAATACGGGTATGATCCGGGGTTCAAGTTGCCCAAGATAGTGGAAGTCACCCTCCGATGCAAAAAACCAAGCTCTTGCTGACCAGCCTGTCGCTGACCGGGCTCTTCGCACTCGCCGGTTGTTCATTCCCCGGGGTTTACAAGATCGACATTCAACAGGGCAATGTCGTGACACAGGACATGATAGACCAGCTGCGCCCGGGAATGACCCGACGCCAAGTGCGGTTTATCATGGGCAACCCGTTGATCACCGACACCTTCCATGCCGATCGCTGGGATTATCTGTACAGCCTCCAGCCTGGCGGTGGTCAGCGCCTGCAGGAACGCGTCAGTCTGGTATTCGACGGCAGCGACCAACTGGTCGGTCTGGCCGGCGACTTCATGCCCGGCGTCAGCCGTGACCAGGCCATCATGGGCGAAGGCAGCGACACCAGCAGTGCGCAGCCGCAAGCCAAACCACAGGACGAAACCCCGCCGGCGCCAGGCTCTTTGCTGGAGCAGATTCAGCGTGAGGTGGATCAGGTCGAAACCGTTCCGGTCCCGATTCCCGAGCCGCTGGACACCGATCCGCAGTAACACGCGGACACGAAAAAGCCCGGAGCGAATCTGGGCTTTTTCATATCTACCGCCTTACGACCTGCTGGGTCAGTTCGACTCTTCGCCTTCTTCCCTGGCCTTGGCTTTGGCCGCACGCTGCTTGCGTACCTCCTTCGGGTCGGCGATCAACGGCCGATAGATCTCGACTCGCTCCCCTTCCTCCAGCACTCGCTCTTCCGGCTTGCCTACCGCCTTGCCAAAAATACCCAGTGGCGCCTGGCTCAGATCCAGCTCCGGAAAGAACTGCTGCATACCAGAACGCAGCGCGGCCTCGCGTACAGTGGTGCCTGCCGGTACGGACAGACGCAGGAGCTTCTGCCGTTCGGCAAGGGCATAGACCACTTCGATGGCGATACTGGGCTTATCCATACAGCTGTTTGGCTCGCTGGCAGAAGGCATCGACCATGGTATTGGCCGCCTGATTGAACAACGGGCCCAGCGTGGCACGCACCAGTGGCCCGGCATAGTCGAAGGTCAGGTCCAGACTGATCTTGCAGGCCTTGTCACCCAACGCCTTGAATTCCCAGACGCCATGCAGGCTGGTGAAAGGCCCTTCCTGCAGGTTCATCTCGATACGCTGCCCAGGCTGCAGGACATTACGCGTGACGAAGCGCTGGCCGATGCCACCCTTGGCCACTTCGAGGCTGGCCAGCATGTGCGTCTCGCTGACCTCCAATACCTCACTGGCGCTGCACCAGGGCAGAAATTGCGGGTAACCGGCCACATCGTTGACGAGATCGAACAGTGCCTGAGCCGGGTACGGCAGCAACGCCGAACGCTGGATTCGAGTAGCCATTTACTTGCTCAGCTCCGCGATGAAAACGATCAGCACGCCGATTGGCGCCACGACGCGAATCAGCCAGAGGGCCAGATTGAACAGCAGCGGGCTTCTGATGGACAACTCTTCACGCACAGCATCACGGCTCAGCACCCAACCGGCGAACATGGCGAAAGACAGCCCGCCCAGCGGCAGCAGGATACGGCTGGTGAGGTAATCGATGCTGTCGAAGAACGTCTTGCCGCCCTCAGCGCCCCACTGCAACAGATGGAAACCGTCCTCGGCGAAGACGAAGAACTTGGCCTCGGCCCAAAGATTGAACGACAGCACCGTGCCCATCCCCACCAGCCAGCACAGCAGCGCCAGCACGGCGGTTACCTGCGCGCGGCTACGCCCGGTTTTCTCGACGAAGTAGGCTACGGCCGGCTCCAGCATGGAGATCGACGAACTCCATGCTGCAACAGCCACCAGTACGAAGAAGATCAACCCCATCACCTGACCGAAAGCGATATTGCCGAAGGCAATCGGCAGGGTGACGAACATCAGCCCCGGCCCACCACCCGGCTCCAGGCCGGCGGCAAAGACGATGGGGAACAGCGCCAGACCCGCAGTCAGCGCCACCAGGGTATCGAGCACGCCGACGGTCAGCACCGTAGCGCCTATCGAAGCCTTCTTCGGCATGTAAGCGCCATAGACCATGATCGAACCCACACCCACGCTCAAAGTGAAGAAGGCATGACCCATGGCAGCCAGAATGCCGTCCTGCACCTTGCTCGGGTCGAAATGGAAGAGGAAGTCGAAACCTTCGCGGAAATGCCCGGTGGTAAAGCTGTAGCCCAACAGCACCAGCAACAGCACGAACAGTAGCGGCATCATGATACGCAAGCTGCGCTCCAGACCCGCCACCACCCCCTTGGCGATGACGAACGCGGTGATCAGCATGAACAGGCTATGCCACAGGGTCAGCCGCCACGGATCGGAAGTCAGACCGCCGAACGCCGCACCAGCCCCATCGGCGCTGATGCCGGTGAAGTCGCCACGGCCCATGCCGATGATGTAATCCAGCGACCAACCGGCGACCACGCTGTAGAACGACAGAATCAGTAGCGCGGCGACCATCCCCATCAGCGCAGCCAGCGACCAGTGCTTCGAGGCTCCGGCTTCGATCGCCAGACTCTTCATCGCATTGACCGGGCTCTGCCGGCCACGGCGACCGATCAGGGTTTCCGCCAGCATGATCGGCACACCCACCAGGGCGATGCAGAACAGGTACATGACGACGAACGCACCGCCGCCGTAGACCCCGGTCATGTAGGGGAATTTCCAGATATTGCCGAGACCGACCGCCGAACCGGTCGCTGCCAGAATGAACACCCAGCGACTGGCCCAGGCACCATGAATCGAAACGTTGTCGCTCGCCATTGCGGCCAAGACCCCATACTGCGGGAAAAAAAGATCGCGCATTGTCGGAGATTCACCCGGCAGGCTCAAGCGTAAGCCGGCAACCGGCCAGGAGAGCCCCATAGCGCAGGCGCGGACGACTCCCTATAATGCGCGCCCTATGGCTAAGCAAAAGAAACATCCTCAAGGCACCATCGCGCTGAACAAAAAGGCGCTGCATGACTATTTCATCGAACACAAGTTCGAGGCCGGCCTGGTGCTGTCCGGCTGGGAAGTGAAGAGCCTGCGTGCCGGCAAGGCACAGCTGGTCGACAGCTACGTGCTACTCAAGGACGATGAGGCCTGGTTGATGGGCTGCCACATCACGCCACTGAAAACTGCCAGCACCCATGTCATCGCCGACCCGACCCGCACGCGCAAGCTGCTGTTGAACAAACGCGAGCTGGAAAAGCTGTTCGGCTCCGTGCAGCAGAAGGGCTACACCGCCGTGGCGCTGTCGCTGTACTGGAAGCAGCATCTGGTCAAATGCGAGATTGCCCTGGCCAAGGGCAAGAAGGACTTCGACAAGCGCCACACCGAGAAGGAACGTGACGCCGACCGCGAGGTTCAGCGCGCGATGCGCAGCAAGGGCAAGGACGACTAAGAGCAGCTGCAAGCTTCAAGCCTTAAGAAAAGCTCAAGACGTAGGGCGAAGCGGAACGCAGGCAGGCCGCCGCCGGTGCGGTGCGCGCGGCGCACCCTGCGGCCTCGGCCGCAACATCCCTGAGGGTGCGCCATGCGCACCAAAATCTCCCTTCGAGTCATAACCGGATTAGCGCAACGAGGGCCAGCAGCCGTGCGCAGGGCGTACCTACGGCCTGACAGCCCCGCGCCGCTGCGCCCGTTCCACCCGCCGCGCCTCCAATTGCACTTCCGAGAGCACTTCCTGCACATAGTCGATGTGCTGATTGGAGAGCTCGCGGGCGTCTTCCGCGCGACCTTCGATGATCGCCTTGTACAGCGCGCGATGCTGCCCGATCAGCATGTCGCGGGTCTCTTCGCGCTGGGCATACATGCCGCCGATGTTGGTCACCACGTTGCGCTTGAGCAGGTCGAACAAGCCACGAATGGTGTGCAGCAGAACGGCGTTGTGGCTGGCCTCGGCGATCGCCAGGTGAAAACGCGCATCGGCAGCGCCCTCTTCGGCGCGAGTCACCTTGCCAACTCGCGCGTAGCAATCCTGCAAGGCTTCGAACGCTTCGGTTAGACGCTGGCGGTCGATATCGGTGGCACGCCTGGCCGCGTAGTAGGCGCAAGAGCCTTCCAGCGTGTGACGAAATTCCAGCAGGTCGCGCTGAGCGTCTTCCTTGTGCTCCAGCAGTTGCAACAGCGGGTCACTGAAGGTCGAGCCGAGTGATTCGGCGACATAGTTACCGCCACCCTGACGACTGACCAGCAGCCCCTTGGCCACCAGTTTCTGGATCGCTTCACGCAGGGACGGACGAGACACACCGAACTGCTCGGCCAGCGCACGCTCTGCAGGCAGTCTCTCACCGGCACGCAAGGTGCCCTCGAGAATCATGGTTTCCAGTTGCGCGACGATGTCATCGGAGAGACGACGCTGCCGCACCTGACCTACTTCCATCACCCACATCTCCATTGGTTTGACCAGGCTGAAGGCCCGACAGGGCAAGCCTATAGCGCCCTTCTTCGCTGAACAAGCAAGCACACTACGACCAAAGTCTTAGCCTCCCGATTTGACAGTCCATTGAGCAACTTTTAACCTGAGCCCGCTGTTTTGTAAATTGGTATTACCAATTTAACCAACAAGAACAACAAACCATCGAGGTCATGCCATGACAGCCCTACGCGCTGCAAGCCTGTTCGATCACGCCTCATCCCTGCCGCGCCAGCTGCGCGTTCGTGTGGAGTAAGACTCAATGTCCAACGGAATTCTCGCCCTGCTGGCGTTCTCGCCGATTCTGCTCGCTGCCGTTCTGCTGATCGGTCTGCGCTGGCCGGCCAAACACGCCATGCCGCTGGTCTACCTGGTGACTGCCGCTGTCGGCCTGTTCGCCTGGGACATGACCTTCAACCGCGTCCTGGCCTCCACCCTGCAAGGCTTGCTGATCACCCTCGGCCTGCTGTGGATCATTTTCGGCGCCATCCTGCTGCTGAACACCCTCAAGCACTCCGGTGGCATCACCGCCATTCGTGCCGGCTTCACCACCATCAGCCCTGACCGGCGCATCCAGGCGATCATCATCGCCTGGCTGTTCGGTTGCTTCATCGAGGGCGCATCGGGCTTCGGTACGCCAGCCGCCATCGCTGCACCGCTGCTGGTGGCCATCGGTTTCCCGGCGATGGCAGCCGTGCTGATGGGCATGCTGGTACAAAGCACGCCGGTATCCTTCGGCGCCGTCGGTACACCGATCATCGTCGGCCTCAATACCGGCCTGGATACCGCCACCATCGGTGCACAGCTGGTCGAGCAGGGTTCGTCCTGGGCGCAGTTCCTGCAGTTGATCACCAGTGAAGTGGCGATCATCCATGCCACCGTTGGCGTAGTCATGCCGGTCATCATGGCGATGATGCTGACGCGCTTCTTCGGTCAGGAGAAAAGCTGGAAAGCTGGCCTGGAGGTCATGCCGTTCGCGATTTTCGCCGGGCTGGCCTTCGTCGTACCGTATGTATTCACCGGCGTCTTCCTCGGCCCGGAATTTCCGTCGCTGCTGGGCGGCCTGATCGGCCTGGCCATCGTCACCAGCGCCGCACGCTTTGGCTTCCTGGTGCCGAAGAAGACCTGGGACTTCGCCCCGGCGGACAAATGGCCGAGCGAGTGGCTGGGCACCGTCGAGATGAAACTGGACGAACTGACCGCCAAACCGATGAGCGCACTGCGCGCCTGGCTACCCTATGTGCTGGTCGGCGCCCTGCTGGTTATCAGCCGTGTATTCCCGGAAGTGGGCAACGCGCTGAAAGCGGTAGTGGTGAATTTCCCGGACCTGATGGGCGAAGCCGGCGTCAGCGCCAACTTCCAGCCGCTGTACCTGCCGGGCGGCATTCTGGTTGCCGTGGTGCTGGCCACCTTCTTCCTGCATGGCATGAAGGCACGTGACCTGGGCAAGGCGGTGAAAGAGTCGTCCAGCGTATTGCTCAGCGCCGGCTTCGTGTTGCTGTTCACCGTGCCGATGGTGCGTATCCTGATCAACTCCGGCGTCAACGGCGCCGAGCTGGCCAGCATGCCGATCCTCATGGCGCGCTGGGTGGCCGACAGTGTTGGCGGCATCTATCCGCTGCTGGCCCCGAGCATCGGTGCCCTGGGGGCCTTCATCGCCGGCTCCAACACCGTCAGCAACATGATGTTCAGCCAGTTCCAGTTCGGCGTGGCCAGCAGCCTGGGTATCTCCAGCGCGCTGATCGTCGCGGTCCAGGCCGTTGGCGCCGCCGCCGGCAACATGGTGGCGATCCACAACGTGGTAGCGGCTTCGGCCACCGTTGGCCTGCTCGGCCGTGAAGGCAGTACCCTGCGCAAGACCATCTGGCCGACGCTGTACTACCTGCTGTTCACCGGCATCATCGCGATGATCGCGATCTATGTGCTGGGTGTCAGCGATCCGCTGATGACCCGCTGATCGACTGTTAGTGCCCGCCCCGACATCGTCGGGGCATTTGCCGTCAGGCTACGCTTCCCCTTTTCAGCAACAGGATGAGCCCATGATCATTTCTGCCTCGACCGACTATCGCGCTGCCGCTCAACGCAGGCTGCCGCCCTTCCTGTTCCATTACGCCGATGGCGGCGCCTACGCCGAGCACACCCTGCGCCGTAACGTCGCCGACCTGTCGGACATCGAACTGCGCCAGCGCGTGCTGAAGAACATGTCCGAGCTGGACCTGTCCACCGAGCTGTTCGGTGAGAAGATGTCGATGCCGGTAGGCCTGGCACCCGTCGGCCTGACCGGCATGTTCGCTCGTCGTGGTGAAGTGCAGGCCGCCAAGGCAGCAGCGGCCAAGGGCATTCCCTTTACCCTGTCCACCGTTTCAGTGTGCCCGATCGAGGAAGTGGCCCCGGCCATCGATCGGCCGATGTGGTTCCAGCTCTACGTGCTGAAAGACCGCGGCTTCATGAAGAACGCACTGGAGCGCGCCAAGGCCGCCGGCTGCTCGACACTGGTGTTCACCGTCGACATGCCCGTGCCCGGCGCCCGCTACCGTGACGCGCACTCCGGCATGAGTGGCCCGAACGCTGCACTGCGCCGCATGCTGCAGGCCATGACTCACCCGCAATGGGCCTGGGACGTCGGCCTGATGGGCAAACCGCATGACCTGGGCAACATCTCCGCCTACCGCGGCAATCCGACCGGCTTGGCCGACTATATCGGCTGGCTGGGCGCCAACTTCGACCCGTCGATTTCCTGGAAGGACCTGGAATGGATCCGCGACTTCTGGGACGGCCCGATGGTGATCAAGGGCATCCTCGACCCCGAAGACGCCCGAGATGCCGTGACCTTCGGCGCCGACGGCATCATCGTCTCCAACCACGGCGGTCGTCAGCTCGACGGCGTGCTGTCCAGCGCCCGCGCCCTGCCGGCCATCGCCGACGCGGTCAAGGGCGAGCTGAAGATTCTCGCCGACTCCGGCATCCGCACCGGCCTCGACGTAGTGCGCATGCTCGCCCTTGGCGCCGACACCGTGCTGCTCGGCCGCGCCTTCCTCTACGCCCTGGCCGCTGCCGGTGGCGCCGGTGTGAGCAACCTGCTCGACCTGATCGAGAAGGAAATGCGCGTGGCCATGGTGCTGACCGGTGCCAAGTCCATCGCCGAAATCACTCCGGATCTGCTGGTAAAGGAGCGTTGAGCCAATGACTGCTGCCGCCTCCATCACCCGTGACGCTCTGCTGGCACAGATGCGCCAGATCGTCGGCAGCAGCCACGTGCTGACCGACGAACAAGCCACACGGCGTTTCCGCAAGGGCCACCGTACGGGTGAAGGCAACGTGCTGGCGGTGGTGCGCCCGGGCTCCTTGCTGGAGCAATGGCGCATCCTGCAGGCGGCCGTAGCGGCCGACCGCATCGTCATCATGCAGGCCGCCAATACCGGGCTTACCGGCGGCTCCACCCCCGACGGTGCCGATTACGACCGCGAGATCGTGTTGATCAGCACCCTGCGCATCACCGGCGTACAACTGATCAACGATGGCGAGCAGGTGGTGTGCCTGCCCGGCGCCACCCTCGACCGCCTGGAACAGGCGCTGGCGCCGCTGAATCGCGAACCGCATTCGGTGATTGGCTCGTCCTGCATCGGCGCCTCGGTGCTAGGCGGCGTCTGCAACAACTCTGGCGGCGCCCTGGTGCGTCGCGGCCCGGCCTACACCGAGCTGGCGCTGTACGCGCAGGTAAAAGATGACGGTTCGCTGGAGCTGGTCAATCACCTGGGGATCGAGCTGGGCAACGATCCAGAGGAAATCCTCACCCGCCTGCAGAGCGGCGACTACACACCGCAGCAGGTACACAACGAGGAAACCGCCAAGGCCTCCGACGCTCGCTATGGCGAACACGTGCGCGATGTCGATGCCGACACTCCGGCGCGCTTCAACGCCGACCCGTCGCGCCTGTTCGAGGCCTCCGGTTCGGCCGGCAAACTGTGCCTGTTCGCCGTGCGCCTGGATACCTTCCCCAAGGAACCGAGCACGGTGTTCTACATCGGCAGCAACGACCCGCACGACCTCACCGAAGTGCGCCGTCACCTGCTGGCCAGGCTGCCGCGCCTGCCTATTGCCGGGGAATACATCCATCGCACCGCCTTCGACATCGGCGAAAAATACGGCAAGGACACCTTCCTGGTGATCGACACCTTCGGCACATCCAAGGTGCCGGCCGCCTTCGCGATGAAGAGCCGGGTCGATGGCTTCTTCGAACGCTTTGGCCTGCGCGGGGTGACCGACAAGGTGATCCAGGTCCTGATGAACCAGCTGCCCAGCCACCTGCCGGCGCGCATGCGCGAATATCGTGATCGCTACGAGCATCACCTGCTGGTGCGGGTGTCCAACGACACGCTGGAGCAGACCCGCAGCTTCCTCAGCGAGTACTTCGCGAACAGCGCCAGCGGCGCTTATTTCGAGTGCGACGCCGAGGAAGGCCGCAAGGCCTTCCTCCATCGCTTCGCCATTGCCGGTGCGGCGATCCGTTACCGCGAGTCACACCGCAGTAGCGTCGAGGACATCCTCGCCCTGGACATCGCCCTGCGCCGCAACGACCGCGACTGGGTCGAGACGCTGCCGCAGGAGATGGAAGAGCAGATCATCCACAAGCTCTACTACGGGCACTTCTTCTGCCATGTGTTCCATCAGGACTACATCGTCAAGAAGGGCGTCGACCCGATCGAGATGGAGCACCGCATGTGGAAGCTGCTGGACGAACGCCGCGCCGAGTATCCGGCCGAGCACAACGTCGGCCATCTGTACGTGGCCAAGCCGGCGCTGGCGGGGTTCTACCGCGAGCTCGACCCGACCAACACCTTCAATCCCGGCATCGGCCATACCTCGAAGAAGAAGCATTGGGGTGGTTGTTGCTAAGGCGTTACCTCCAGGGTGGATCACGCTTTATCGATCCACGATGGCCGCGGATGTAAAAAGCGACATCCGCCCTACGGCCGTGTTGAGCCAACCGTGTGGTCAGCCGCAAATCCCGTAGGAGCTGGCTTGCCAGCGATCAGCCGGTAGAGCATCGCCGGCAAGCCGGCTCCTACAAACACCAAGGCCCGCCAAATTGGCGGGCCTTGGTGTTTAACGCAGCAACCGATCAGGCGAAGACGATCTCCTCGCCTTCGACCTTGGCATGCACTACCGCACCGGGAGCGAAGGCACCGGAGAGTATCTGCTGCGCCAGCGGGTTCTCGATCCAGCGCTGGATCGCACGCTTGAGCGGGCGGGCACCGTACACCGGGTCGTAACCGACGGCGATCAGCTTGTCGAGCGCCTCCGCCGTCAGCTCCAGGCTGAGCTCGCGCTCGGCCAGACGACCACGCAAACGTCCTAGCTGGATCTCAGCGATACCAGCGATCTGCTCACGACCCAGCGGTTCGAACACCACCACTTCGTCGATGCGGTTGATGAACTCGGGACGGAAGTGGCTGCTCACCGCATCCATCACCGCCGCGCGCTGCGCTTCCCTATCGCCGACCAGCTCCTGGATCTGCGCCGAGCCGAGGTTAGAGGTCATCACGATCACCGTATTCTTGAAGTCCACGGTGCGGCCATGGCTGTCGGTGAGGCGACCATCTTCCAGTACCTGCAGCAGCACGTTGAACACGTCCGGGTGAGCCTTCTCGACTTCATCCATCAACACCACGGAGTAAGGCTTGCGGCGCACCGCCTCGGTCAGGTAACCACCCTCTTCGTAGCCGACATAGCCGGGGGGCGCGCCGATCAGACGAGCGACGCTGTGCTTCTCCATGAACTCGGACATATCGATACGCACCAGCGCCTCCTCGGTGTCGAAGAGGAACTCGGCCAGCGCCTTGCACAGCTCGGTCTTGCCCACCCCGGTCGGGCCGAGGAAGAGGAACGAGCCGCTCGGCCGGTTCGGGTCAGCCAGGCCGGCACGCGAGCGGCGCACGGCGTTGGAAACAGCGACCACCGCTTCGTCCTGGCCGATCACACGCTGGTGCAGCAGCCCTTCCATCTTCAACAATTTTTCGCGCTCGCCCTCGAGCATCTTGCTCACCGGAATACCGGTCCACTTGGAAACGACTTCGGCGATCTCTTCATCGGTGACCTTGTTGCGCAGCAGCTGATTCTCGCTCTTGCCGTGCTGGTCGACCATCTGCAGGCTGCGCTCCAGATCCGGAATGATGCCGTACTGCAATTCGGCCATGCGGTTGAGGTCGCCCTTGCGCCGTGCGGCCTCGAGCTCGGTCTTGGCCTGCTCGATACGTTGCTGGATCTGCGCCGAGCCCTGAACTTCGGCTTTCTCCGACTTCCAGATTTCCTCCAGGTCGGCGTATTCCTTCTCCAGCCGGGCAATGTCTTCCTTGAGCTTTTCCAGGCGTTTGAGAGCCGCGTCGTCGTCTTCCTTCTTCAGCGCTTCGCGCTCGATCTTAAGCTGGATCAGGCGACGATCCAGGCGATCCAGCTCCTCAGGCTTGGAGTCGATCTCCATGCGGATGCGACTGGCGGCCTCGTCGATCAGGTCGATGGCCTTGTCCGGCAGCTGACGGTCGGTGATGTAGCGATGACTGAGCTTGGCCGCGGCGATGATCGCGCCGTCGGTGATGGTCACGCCGTGGTGCACCTCGTAGCGCTCCTTCAGGCCACGCAAGATGGCGATGGTGTCTTCCTCGCTCGGCTCGTCCACCAGCACCTTCTGGAAGCGGCGCTCCAGCGCGGCGTCCTTTTCGATGAACTGGCGGTACTCATCCAGCGTGGTGGCACCGACGCAGTGCAGCTCACCACGGGCCAGAGCCGGTTTGAGCATGTTGCCGGCGTCCATGGCGCCTTCGGCCTTGCCGGCACCGACCATGGTGTGCAGCTCGTCGATGAACAGAATGATGCGCCCTTCCTGCTTGGAGAGCTCGTTGAGCACCGCCTTCAGGCGCTCCTCGAACTCGCCACGGAACTTGGCGCCAGCGATCAGCGAGCCCATGTCCAGCGACAGCAGGCGCTTGTCTTTCAGACCATCGGGTACTTCGCCATTGATGATGCGCTGGGCCAGGCCTTCGGCGATGGCCGTCTTGCCCACGCCAGGCTCGCCGATCAGCACCGGGTTGTTCTTGGTCCGGCGCTGCAACACCTGGATGGTGCGGCGAATCTCGTCGTCACGACCGATCACCGGGTCGAGCTTGCCCTCCTCGGCGCGCTTGGTCAGATCGACGGTGTACTTGTCCAGCGCCTGGCGTGACTCCTCGACGTTGGGGTCGTTGACCGCCTGGCCGCCGCGCAGGTTCGCAATGGCGTTTTCCAGGGCCTTCTTCGACACACCCTGGCCGAGCAGCAGCTTGCCCAGCCTGGTGCTCTCGTCCATCGCCGCGAGCAGCACCAGCTCACTGGAAATGAACTGGTCACCACGCTGCTGTGACAAGCGGTCGGCCTGGTTGAGCAGGCGCGCTAAGTCCTGCGACAGGTTGATGTCGCCGGTGGGGTTCTGCAATTTGCCGAGCTGATCCAGTTCTCGGGTCAGGGCCTGCCGCAGACTGTTGATGTCGAAGCCAACCTGCATCAGCAACGGCTTGATCGAACCACCCTGTTGCTCGAGCAGCGCCTGCATCAGGTGCAGCGGCTCGATGGCGGCGTGGTCCATGCCCACCGCCAGGGATTGGGCATCGGAGAGTGCAAGTTGCAGCTTGCTGGTCAAACGATCGATACGCATATATGTCATTCCTCCAGAGTGGCGGGCCGGGACAGAATCCCCGAAAAAAGAAACTCGCCGAGATGAAGACTAGATAAGGACGATTACGCCGTATTCAAGACGTGACAACTTGATCCAGATCAGCGCCAGATCACCTGCTGCTCCAGCGGAAAGCGCAGCCGCGGGTTGTACACGCCCTTCTCGCCCTGCCGCCCGACGGCCAGCAACATGATGGGGATAGCATGACGAGGGATATCGAGCACACGACGCAAACGCACCTCGTCGAAACCTTCCATCGGACAGGTGGCATAGCCGTGGCTCTGAAAGGCCAACATCAGGTTCTGGGCCGCCAGCGCGGTGGACTTCACCGCCCACAGGCGCATGTCGGCCTTGCTGTTGGGCTTGCGCATCAGGGGTTTGCGCACACCCATCAGTCGCACCAGCTGACGCTTGAACAACCCCAGCAAGCCCAGCGGGCCCTGGTTGTACTGGAACGGCGCGGTCTTGCTGTAGAAGCGGCGGATGCGCGCCGGCACTTCAGCTTCCGGCCAGTAATCGATGATGTTGCGACAGGCCTGACGCCAGGTATCCGGGCGCGCCAGCACAGCAATGATCAGAGGCGCACGGGCGGCGTTCTGACTCATGCATATCGGGTGCAATTGCGCCAGCAGCGCCGGATCACGAATCACCTGGAAACTCCAGGGCTGCAGGTTGCAGGAATTTGGCGCCAGCACGGCCAGCTCCAGGCAATCGCGAATCACATTCTCGGGCACCGGTTCAGGCATGAAACGACGCACTGCGCGTCGACTCTCGATCAGTGCGCGCAACTCGGCCGGTGAGGCCATGGCAGGCAGTTGCTCGTTGGGAAAGCTGGTCATGGGGCACTCCTCGGCATGTCGGCCGATTAAGCAACCGGATGACGATGCGAACAAGAGCGCAAGGGGAAATGACCGCGGGTTTGGCCGATTAGCCTCACCTGCGCCCGGCATAGAGGGCGCAGGCGTCGCTATTTCAGAGGCCCAGGGCTTTTTCGATGGACTGGATCAACGTCGGATCGTCCGGCGTGGTACGCGGCGAGAAACGCGCCAGCACACGGCCGTCCTGGCCGACCAGAAACTTCTCGAAATTCCAGGTGATATCGCCTGGAAACTCGGCCCCCTCACCGGCCAGCAAGCGATAGAGCGGGTGACGACCGGGGCCGTTGACCTCCAGCTTGCTACCCAGCGGGAAGCTGACGCCGTAATTGAGGGTGCAAAAATCGCGAATTTCCGCTTCGCTGCCGGGCTCCTGACCGGCGAACTGGTTGCAGGGTACGCCCAGCACGGTGAAACCATTGCCCTTGTACTGCTGATAGAGGTTTTCCAGCCCGGCGTATTGAGGCGTCAGGCCGCACTTGGAGGCAACGTTGACCACCAGCACCACCTGGCCCTTGTAGGGCGCCAACGGCAGTTCCTGGCCGTCCAGCGCACGCAGATTGAGATCGTGAAAGGCACTCATGACGAACTTCCTCAGCGAATTCAGTGCAGCGGGCGCAAGGCCCCCGTAAATCATCAAGGCGGCTGCGGATGAGCACGCCGACATGCATGAAAAAGGCGCCCTGAGGCGCCTTCATCGCAAGCTTGAGCTTAGCAGCGGTTAATCCAGTCGGAACGACCGCAAGTCGCCTGACAGGCGACTCAGTGGTGGTGACCACCTTCGCCATGGATATGACCATGAGCCACTTCTTCTTCGCTGGCTTCACGCACGCCTACGACCTTGACCTTGAAGTTCAGGCGCTGACCAGCCAGCGGGTGGTTGCCGTCGACAGTCACGTCGTCGCCGTCGATATCGCGGATGGTAACGATCTGCATGCTGCCGTCCGGGCCCGAAGCGTGGAACTGCATGCCCACTTCCAGAGTGTCGACGCCTTCGAACATAGCGCGGCTCAGCGTCGCGACCAGCTCGGCACTGTATTCGCCGTAGGCTTCTTCCGGCTCGACGGAAACGTCCAGCTCATCACCAACCTGCTTGCCAACCAGGGCCTTCTCGAGACCGGCGATGATGTTGCCTGCGCCATGCAGGTACACCAACGGCGCGCCGCCAGCGGAACTGTCGATCACCTCACCGGCATCGTTGGTCAGGGTATAGTCGATGGAGACGGCCTTGTTGGCGGCGATCAGCATGGGGAGACCTTTTGCGAAAGATAAATGAACGGGCAAGTTTAACCAAGGCCAGCCTGGATTGCGACCCGAGCCCGGACAAACGGGCCGTGCGTATCGTTGATTTTCGTCAGGATGATCACGGCGACTGGGTGGCAGTCTTGTCTTGTGGCCATACTCAGCATGTACGCCACCAACCGCCCTGGCAGAATCGGCCCTGGGTACTCGATCCCGAGCAGCGCCAACTCAAGCAGGGAAGCCTCTTCCCGTGTGGCTGGTGCGCCACGGATCGATCGCACGATGAATCCAAGGAAGCTTAAATGTCTGCACGCAACATTCTGGTGATCAACTGCGGCAGCTCGTCGATCAAGTTCGCCCTGGTCAACGAAGCGCAGGAAATCTTCATGCTCAGCGGCCTGGCCGAGCGTCTTGGCAGCCCCGAGGCGGTGCTGCACTGGCAACAAGGCGAACAAAAGGACAGCCTGGTCCTGCCGGGCGCCGACCACCGCCTGGCCCTGTCTCATCTTCTACCTGTGGTACAGCAGGCCGCAGCCGGCGAACTGCACGGCATCGGCCACCGAGTGGTACATGGCGGCGAGCATTTCTCCGGCGCCTCTCGTCTGGACACCGCAAGCCTGCAGGCCATCCGCGAAGTCGCGCCGCTGGCGCCCCTGCACAACCCTGCCAATCTGCAGGGCATCGAGGCGGCGATGAAGCTGTTCCCGGACCTGGTCCAGGTGGCGGTGTTCGATACCGCCTTTCACCAAAGCCTGCCCGAACACGCCTACCGCTACGCCGTACCACAGGCGCTCTACGCCGAACACGGCGTGCGTCGCTATGGCTTCCACGGCACCAGTCACCACTATGTCAGCCGCAAGGCAGCGCAGATGAGCGACCTGGCATTCGACGCCAGCAGCTGGCTGGTCGCGCACCTTGGCAATGGCAGCTCCACCTGCGCCGTGGAAAATGGCCACAGCCGCGATACCAGCATGGGCCTGACGCCGCTGGAGGGCCTGGTAATGGGCACACGCAGCGGCGATGTCGACCCCAACCTGCACGGCCACCTGGCACGCACCCTGGGCTGGAGTCTGGAGCGAATCGACAGCATGCTCAACAAGGACAGCGGCCTGCTCGGCCTGTCCGGCCTGTCCAACGACATGCGCACGCTGGAGCAGGCCCGCGAGCGGGGCCATGCCGGCGCGACCCTGGCCATCGAGGTGTTCTGCTATCGCCTGGCCAAATCGCTGGCGGCGATGAGCTGCGCGCTGCGCCGTCTCGATGGCCTGATCTTCACCGGCGGTATCGGCGAGAACTCGACACTGATCCGCAGCAAGACCGTGGATCACCTCGGCCTGCTCGGGCTGCAGCTGGATGCCCAGGCCAATGCTCGCTGCGTACGCGGCGTCGCCGGTGCCATTCACGCCGACGGTCACCCGCGCGTGCTGGTGGTACCAACCAATGAAGAGCGGCAGATCGCCCTCGATACCCTTGCCCTGCTCGACTGAGGCTTTCTCATGCATACCTTCTTCATCGCCCCCACCGGTTTCGGTGTCGGCCTTACCTCCATCAGCCTCGGCCTGGTCGGCGCGCTGGAACGCAGCGGCCTCAAGGTCGGTTTCTTCAAGCCCATTGCCCAACCGCATGCCGGCGACCTCGGCCCGGAGCGCTCCAGCGAGCTGATCGCCCGCACCCACGGCCTGAACTCGCCCAAGCCGCTACCGCTCAGCCACGTCGAGCGCATGCTCGGCGACGGTCAGTTGGATGAGCTGCTGGAGGAAATCATCAGCCTCTACCAGCAGGCCGCCGCCGACAAGGACGTGGTCATCGTCGAAGGCATGGTGCCGACGCGCCACGCCAGCTACGCCGCGCGAGTCAACTTCCACCTGGCCAAGAGCCTGGATGCCGACGTGATCCTGGTCAGCGCACCTGAGGACGAGAGCCTCACCGAGCTGTGCGACCGCATCGAAATCCAGGCGCAGCTGTTCGGCGGGCCGAAGGACCCAAAGGTGCTCGGCGTGATTCTCAACAAGGTGCGCAGCGAAGATGGCATCACCGCCTTTGCCGAGCGCCTGCTGGAACTCTCACCACTGCTCAAGAGCCAGGACTTCCGCCTGCTCGGCTGCATTCCCTGGCAGGAGGAACTGAACGCGCCGCGCACCAAGGACATCGCCGAGCTGCTCGGCGCGCGCATCCTCAACGCTGGCGATTACGAGCAACGGCGCATGCTGAAGATCGTGCTCTGCGCCCGAGCCGTGGCCAATAGCGTGCAGTTGCTCAAACCAGGCACCCTGGTGGTGACGCCGGGTGATCGCGACGACATCATCCTCTCTGCCAGCCTCGCGGCGATGAATGGCGTGCCGCTGGCCGGCCTGCTGCTGTGCAGCGATTTCGCCCCCGACCCACGCATCATGGAACTGTGCCAGGGCGCCCTGGCCAGCGGCCTGCCGGTGATGACCGTGGGCACGGGCTCCTACGATACCGCCACCCACCTCAACCGCCTGAACAAGGAAATCCCCCTGGATGACCGCGAGCGCGCGGGCAAGGTCTCCGACTTCGTCGCCGGCCATATCGATCACGACTGGCTGAGCGCCCGTTGCGGCACGCCGCGCGAGCTGCGCCTGTCGCCCCCGGCCTTCCGCTACCAACTGGTGCAACGGGCCAAGGCTGCAGCCAAGCGTATCGTCCTGCCCGAGGGCAGCGAGCCACGCACGGTGCAGGCAGCCGCCATCTGCCAGGCGCGCGGCATCGCCCGCTGCGTATTGCTGGCCAAGCCGGAAGACGTGCATGCAGTGGCCCGCGCGCAGGGTATCGAGTTGCCGGAAGGCCTGGAAATTCTCGACCCGGATCTGATTCGCGGTCGCTACGTCGAGCCGATGGTCGAGCTGCGCAAGGGCAAGGGCCTCAACGCGCCGATGGCCGAGGCGCAACTGGAAGACACCGTGGTGCTGGGCACCATGATGCTGGCGCTGGACGAGGTGGACGGCCTGGTCTCCGGCGCCATCCACACCACCGCCAACACCATTCGCCCGGCGCTGCAACTGATCAAGACCGCACCGGGTTACAACCTGGTGTCCTCGGTGTTCTTCATGCTGCTGCCGGATCAGGTACTGGTCTACGGCGACTGCGCGGTGAACCCTGATCCCAACGCCGAGCAGTTGGCGGAGATCGCCCTGCAGAGCGCCGCTTCGGCGCAGGCCTTCGGCATCCCGCCGCGCGTGGCCATGCTCAGCTACTCCACCGGTGATTCCGGCAGCGGCGAGGAGGTAGAAAAGGTACGGGCTGCCACCCGCCTGGCCCGCGAGAAACGCCCCGACCTGCTACTCGACGGCCCGCTACAGTACGACGCAGCGGCCATCGAGAGCGTCGGTCGGCAGAAAGCGCCGAACAGCCCGGTAGCCGGTCGCGCCACGGTGTTCGTGTTCCCTGATCTGAACACCGGCAACACCACCTACAAGGCGGTGCAGCGCAGCGCCGACTGCATCAGCGTCGGCCCAATGCTGCAGGGCCTGCGCAAGCCGGTGAATGACCTGTCGCGCGGTGCGCTGGTCGACGACATCGTCTACACCATCGCGCTGACGGCCATTCAGGCGGCCGATCTGCCAAGCTAGAGAGGCCGTAGGGGTCTAGCAGAAAGCGCCGGCCAGAATAGCCGGTGCGCACGGTGCACCCTACGAGCCACCGAAACCCACGAGTCAGCACTGGCACTTGCAGGTCAGTGCACAACCGTTACCCTTGGCGCCGAACCTGCTCGCTGCAAGGAACGCCGCAGCTCTTTCGACTGATACGGGGCGCAGAGAAAGCCCCTTTCTCAGGCTGCCCGCCGGGCGTGCAGCCTGCTTATGGAGGCGTTCGCCCGATGCTGCACTTTCTTCCCGCGCCGCTGCGCGGCCTGATCGCGAGCCTGCTGCTGGCTCTGAACACCCTGTTCTGGTGCTGGCCGCTGTTCTTCGTCGCCCTGCTCAAGCTGCTGCTGCCGTTCGCGCCGATCCAGCGCGCGCTGCGCTTCGTCATGCACCGCATCGCCGAAAGCTGGATCGGTATCAACAAGTTCTGGATGCGCCTGGTTGGCCATATTGAATGGAAGGTTCAGGGGCTGGAGCGCTTCGATACCCGTCATTCCTATCTGGTGACCAGCAACCACCAGAGCTGGGTGGACATCCTGGTGCTGCAGTACCTGCTCAACCAGCGCATGCCGCTACTGAAGTTCTTCCTCAAGCAGGAGCTGATCTGGGTGCCGGTGATCGGCCTGTGCTGGTGGGCGCTGGAGTTTCCCTTCATGAAGCGCTTCAGCAAGGAATACCTGGCCAAGTACCCGGAAAAGCGCGGCCAGGACCTGGCCACCACGCGCAAGGCCTGCGCGCGTTACAAGACCAACCCCGTGGCGGTATTCAACTTCCTCGAGGGCACCCGCCTGACTCCTGCCAAGCATGCGCAGCAGCAGTCGCCTTTCAAGTACCTGCTCAAGCCCAAGGCGGGTGGTATCGCCTTCGTGCTCGACGCGATGGGTGAACAACTGCACGCCATCGTCAACGTCACCATTCATTACCCACATGGTGTGCCAGGCTTCTGGGACTTGCTCTGTGGCCGCCTGGATGCCGTGCAGGTGTTTTTCAAACAGGTCGAGATTCCGCGCGAATTCATCGGCCGCAATTACGATCAGGACGATGACTACCGTCTGGCATTCCAGCAGTGGGTCAATCGCCTGTGGGAAGAGAAGGACGCTGAGCTCGCCAGCCTGCATCAGCAAGCCTGAAACGTCCTGGGCGCTTCATTCACCGCGTGGTAGTGGCAGCTTGCTCCAGTCCAGTTGTGCCGGCACCTGCATGGCAGTGCTGGCCGACACACCCGGCGCCACCAGAAATCCTTGCATGATGCTGCAATGGTGTTGCGTCAACCACTCGCGCTGCTCCTGGGTTTCGACGCCCTCGGCGATGACTTCCAGCCCCAGATGACGCCCCAGATCGATGATGGTGCTGACCACTGCGGCGTCGCGCGGTGAGTCGAGCATGTTGGAGATGAACAGGCGGTCGATCTTCAGCGTGTCCAGTTCGAAATGCCGCAGGTACGCCAGCGACGAGTAGCCGGTGCCGAAATCATCGATGGCGATCTTCACCCCCAGCTTACGCAGATGACGCAGCTGCGCCTGGGTCAGCTCCAGATCCTGCATCAGCGCACTCTCGGTAACTTCCACTTCCAACTGGCTGGGCTTGAGACCGTGGGCGTCGAGTACACGCTGCAGGTCCGTCACCAGTTGCGGCATACCGAACTGCACCGGGCTGACATTGAGACTGAGCACCATGTCCTCACCGAACTGCTGCTTGAAGTCCGCCAACTGCCTGGCGCCCTCACGGAAGATCCATTCGCCAAGACGATTGATCAGGCGGGTTTCTTCGAGCAGTGGAATGAATACGTTCGGTGCGACAGTGCCCGCAACACGATGCTGCCAGCGCAGCAAGGCTTCGAAGCCGCGCAGGCGCCCGTTATCGAGATGGAACTGGGGCTGATAGACCAGCACGAAGTCATCGTTCTCGATGGCGTGGCGCAGGCTCTCTTCGAGCATCAGCCGTGAACGCGCGCGGCCGTTCATTTCTGGAGAGAAGAAGCGGTACTGCTGGCGACCGGCGCGCTTGGCTTCGTACATTGCCATATCGGCGGAGCGCAGCAGGCCCTCGACGCTCTGCCCGCACTCTGGAAAGCAGGCGATGCCAACGCTGGCGCCAAGGGTGAAATCCACACCATCGAGGGTGTGCCGAACCGAAACCAGTTCGATCAGCTTCTCAGCGACCTTGGCTGCATCCTCGGGATGGCCGAGGTTGTCCAGTAGCGCAGTGAACTCGTCACCGCCGATGCGTGCCAGACTGTCATAGGGGCGCAAGCAAGCCTTGAGCTGCTCACCAACACGACGCAGCAGCTGATCGCCGACATCATGGCCCAGCGAGTCATTGATGCGTTTGAAACCGTCCAGATCCAGGTACAGCACCGCGACCCGCTGACCGCTGCGTTCGATACGCGCCAGCGCCGATTCCAGCGCCTGATGAAAGCCACGGCGATTGAGCAGACCGGTCAGCGCGTCAGTAACTGCCTGCGACTCCAGCTGCGCGTGCAGATTGCGCACCACCGACATGTCCAGGGCGATAACCACCATGGCGCGCTGCTGCCGCGGTAGCGGCGAGCAGGACAACGCCGCGGGCAGGCAACCGCCCTTGAACGTGCGCATCATCGCTTCGTGTACGCGGTAGGTCGCCTCACGCTTGAAGTGCAGGTAGAACTCGGATTGCTGCCAGCCGTCTTCGCTGGCGGGATTCTTGAGAAACGACAGCAGCTCGACGCCCTCGAGATCGCCTACCTCGCCATCGAGCATCTGGGCCATGGCTGGGTTGGCGAACTGGATGCGACCGTCCTCGCCGACTACCAGGATACCCTCGGCGGCATTGGCCAGCACCGAGGCGTTGAAAGCTCTCGCTCTTTCCAGTTGCTGGGAAAGCGCCTGCAATTCGCAGCGATTGTGCTCATGCTCCAGCAGGCTCTGAATCTTGTGGCGCAGCACAGTGGGATCGAACGGTTTGAGCACGAAGTCCACGGCGCCAGTGCTGTAGCCTCGCAACACGGCATCGTGAGTCTGCGAAATGGCGGAAACGAAGATGATCGGTGTCAGCCTCGTACGCGGATTGCCGCGCATCAACCGGGCGACTTCGAAGCCATCCATGCCTGGCATCTGCACGTCGAGCAGCACCAGTCCGACATCCTCTTCGAGCAGACAGCGCAGAGCCTCCTCGCCGGAGCTGGCACAGCGCAGCTGCCACTCGCCATCTTCGAGCAGCGCCTGCATGGCCTCGAGGTTTTCCATGCGGTCATCCACCACCAGCAGAACCTGCCTGGCGGGTACGGCGGCGTTCTTGCTCTGCGCCTGGGCCATCGTCACTCCCCTATCCATCTGCCCTTGCACCAGTCACTCCTGCCATCAGGGTAGTCCATCGCCAGACGAAAGCATGGTCGGCATAGCCAACCAGCGCTCCAGCAGTGCCAGCAGCTCATCACGCTTGATCGGCTTGGCCATGTAGTCGTCCGCGCCCGCAGTGATGCATTTTTCCCGGTCGCCCTTCATGGCGTGAGCGGTGAGCGCGATGATGGGGATCACGCAGCCGTGCTCCTGCTTGAGAAGACGCGTGGCGGTGTAGCCGTCCATATTGGGCATGGCCATGTCCATCAAAATCAGGTCGAAGGGATCGCGCTGGTAACTGGCGATGGCCTCCAGGCCGTCCTTGGCGGAGCTGACACGCAGCCCCACTTCATCCAGCAGTGCGGTCAGCGCATAGACGTTACGCACGTCGTCATCCACCAGCAGGATGCGCTTTCCCTGTAACAGGTTGAGCCGTGCATGGGCCGGTTGCGGCGCCCGCACGTCAACGAGAAAGCCCTGAACCGCTTGGCACAGCGCGTCGGTGTCGTCGCCATGCTTGCGCACCACGACGGCGCTGTAGCGCCGCAGCCGTTGCAGGGTCTGCTGAGTAACGTCCACACCGGTGTTGATCACCACGCGCGTACCTTGAAACGGGCGCAACTGGTTCAGACTGTCGAGCAGGGCAAAACCGTCCTGATCCGGCAGATCGAGATCGATCACCAGCGCGCAGAACTGGCCCTGCGCATAGGCCTCGCGTGCCTGCTCACCATCGGAGCAGGCGATGACCTGAAAGCCCAGCTCCGTCAGTTGCTCGCGGTAGTGCTCGCGCTCTACCTCGACATCCTCCACCAACAACAATGCCTGCTCCTGTTGCGCGCCGTGCTGCAGCTCGATGAACACCTGCTCCAGTTCATCGCGACCGATGGGCTTGACCAGATAGCGCGTGCCATCGTCGTTCCAACCCACCGGTTGCGGAACGCAGGAAATGATGTGCACTGGCGTATGCCGATGAGTCGGCTGGGCGCGCAGACGCCGGAACAGCTGCCAGCCACTGAGATCAGGCAGCAGGATGTCGAGAATCACCGCATTGAACGACTCCTGCTGCAGCAGCCCCAGCGCCTGCAGCCCGGTGCGGCAATGCACGCTGGAGAAGCCGTGAGCATGAGCCTCCTCGGCGATCACAGCAGCGAAATTGGCATCATCCTCGATGATCAACAGTGGCGGGCCGTCACCGGCACGCAGCGGCCCCTCGAGCGGCGCTTCGACACTGAGTGAGCCAGCCTGCACCGGCAATCTGACGGTGAAGGTAGACCCCTGCCCCGGCGCACTCTGCAGGCTGATATCGCCATCCAGGGCGAGCACCAACTGACGGGTGATGGCCAGCCCAAGGCCGGTACCACCGAAACGCCGACTGGTAGAACCGTCGATCTGTTGAAAAGCCTGGAATACCTGCTCGTGCTGGGCCGGATCGATGCCAATGCCGGTATCACGCACGCTGAAGCAGAGCAGCTCGCGCTCATCCTCCTGGCGCCCCTGACTGCTGACGCTCAGCGTGACCTCGCCCTGATCGGTGAACTTCAGCGCGTTGGACAGCAGATTGCGCAGGATCTGATGCAGGCGTACGCGGTCGGTATGAATGACGCGCGGCACGCCGGCTTCCAGTTGGGTGTGCAGGCGCAAGCCCTTGAGCTCGGCCATCGGGCGCAGACTGGCATCGAGCTCCACCAGCACGTCCTGCATGTTGATCGGTTCCAGCTTGAGCTGCATGCGTCCCGACTCGACCTTGGCCAGGTCGAGTACATCGTTGATCAGTTGCAGCAGATCACTGCCGGCGCGGTGCACGATATCGGCGTGCTTGGCCTGCTTCTCGGTCAGATTGCCCGCCAGATTCTGGCGCAGTTGATCGCTGAGAATCAGGATGCTATTGAGCGGCGTGCGCAGCTCATGGGACATGTTGGCGAGAAACTCGGATTTGTAGCGGTTGGCCAACAACAGCTGCTCGGCCTGCTCACGCAGTTTCTGCTCGGCCGCCTTGCGCTCGCTGATGTCGATGACCACCGCCTGCACCAGGTTTTCATCGCCGCTGCGGATTGGCGACAGGCCGACCTCCAGAGGAATCATGCGACCTTCACGGTGCTGCCCGAACAGCTCGCGGTTACCGCCCATGCGGCGCGGTTCAGGCATAGCCTGGTAACCACGGCGCAGCGCCACATGACTGCCACGCTGCGCCGTCGGCAGGAGCATCTCCACCGGCTCGCCGAGCAACATCTGACGTTCGTAACCGAACAGCAGCTCGGTCTGTCGATTGACCATGGCGATACGCCCCAGGGCATCGACCAGCACGATGGCATTGGGCGACGCCTCGACCACCAGACGGAAGCGCTCCTCGGCCACCTTGCGTGCACGCAGGTCCACCAGGTTGATCAGGTAGCTGCTGCCCTCGTGCAGCGGATTGAGGCTGATACTGACCGGAATCGACTCACCGCGTAACGTGCGCACCATGCGTTCGTCACTCTCGGCCAACTGCTCCTGCAGGTCTTTCGGCGATTCGATATTGGGCAGCACGCGCAACACGGTCTCACCCGGCAAGGCATTGAGCGGGCAGTCGAACAGCTCGGCAGCACTGCGATTGGCCATTTCGATGCGGCCCCTGTCATCACAGAGCAGGGTCGCCACCGGCAGCCGTTCGACCAATAGACGAAAGCGCTCTTCGCGCTCGCGCAGGGCCACGGCAGCCCGTTCACTGATCTGCAACTTGCGCTCACGCTGATAGAGAAAACCGCCGACCAGAATCGACAGTAACAGCGTCGCAGCCAGCCCCGCCCAAAGACCGAGCATGCTGCTGCGATCAACCAGGCTGCGTTCGTATTCAGGGGTGCCGATCACCTCAAGCGCCCAGGTGCGGCCATACAGGGATAACTCCTGCTGACTGCGAAATCTCGGCTGCCAACCATTGGTCTTGGTTTCACCACTTATCAGCTGCAAATCGGTCGTCTGCAGGTCTTTCAGGATGATGTCGAACAAACGGCTCTGAGCGCCAAGAATCCCATCGATCAGGTCATGACTGCGAAAAGCGCCATGTACCATTCCCAGCAATGCAGAACGACGTTGCTCGACGGTATTGACGGGTAAACCCGGACGAAACACCGGCAGGTAGAGCAGTACGCCAGACTGCACGTTTACATCGACCTCCTGACGCAGTATCAGCGGCGCGCTGAGGCTGGCTTCGCCGGTCTCGACACTACGCTCGATAGCCGTACGCCGCACTGTTTCGCTGAGCATATCGAAGCCAAGCACGCGACGATTACGCCAATCCACGGGGCTGACGTAATCAATGGGTAGATAATGCCCACGCTCACCGGAAGGGAAGATCTGATAGTCGAGGCGACCGTCAGCAGCTACCTCGGCGGCGAAGTCAGCCAGTTGCTCCGGCAGCAGATAACGTGACCAGGCCACGGCCTGAATACCGGGATAGCGATCCTGAACCTGCAACTGATCCAGAGCACGTTCCCACTCGACGAGCGAGACCTGATCACTGCCTATCATCAGACCGGATACGCCGCGCAAGACCATCTCGTATGTGCGCATACGCGCAAGCACCCGCTGGCTTACGTCCTGAGCCTCCAACTGAAAGCGGCGGTAACTGTCCTCGTCCTCACGCTCCTGCAGAGTATTCCACTGCCAGAAAATCAGGCCACCCAACCCCAGTAGCAGACCAAGCGCAACCAGCAGCGGCGTCCAGGGCCTTGGCGGCTGCTCGACAGCTCTGTCGTCCATTCGCTCTCCTTCGGTCATCCAGAACCAACGCGCACGGTGCATCCGCACGCGGACATCACAGAACCACAGCAAGCAGTCTAGTCAGGTTTTGAATGAGTGGCCTTTTGCCAGAAGGGACACGACGGGCGGTCACGAACATGGCCGTAAACGCCTTCTGACACCTCGGCGAAAACGTCCACAGAGGTGAATGTCAGCGACATAAAAAAGCCTCCCAAAGGGAGGCTCTCATTACAACGTGGCGAGCTTTTAAAGCGGACGCAGGTTGATCTCGACACGACGGTTCTGCGCACGACCAGCATCGGTGGCGTTGCTGGCAATCGGCTGGCTCGGGCCGGCACCGTATGCAGAGATGCGCTGACCCGGCACACCATTGGCGCTCAGGTAGTTGGCCACGCTCTGAGCGCGACGCTGCGACAGGCTCTGATTAAGCGCCTGCGAACCGGTGCTGTCGGTGTGGCCAACGATGTTCACACCGTTCTTGTTGAACTCCTTGAACACCAGCACCAGCGAATTGAGGGTTGGGTAGAAGCTGCTGGAGATATCCGCCGAGTTGCTGGCGAAGGTGATATTGCCCGGCATGATCAGTTTCAGGTCATCGCCGTTGCGTTGCACCTGCACGCCAGTGCCCTGCAGGGTCTGCCGCAGCTTGGCCTCCTGGGTATCGACGTAATAGCCGTAACCGCCACCGGCGGCACCACCGACAGCCGCACCGATCAGCGCGCCTTTGGCGCGATCCTTCTTGCTCGAAGTCGCAGCACCGATCACCGCACCAGTCGCTGCGCCGATCCCCCCATAGATACCGGCTTTGCCGGCCTGGCTTTCGCCGGTGTAAGGGTTGGTGGTACAGCCGGCCAGCAAGGCCATGAGCGCAGTTGCTGCGATCAGATTACGCCTGGTCTTCATAAATTTTCCTTAGGATTTCTTCTGGTATCGGGCAGACATGCCGCAGACTTCGAGCCGCCAAGGCGCGGTGAAGTTCCGCCCAAGCTTATCAACCTGTGGATATCAGAACTGCGACGCAAAGCAGATCAGCCCGATACGTACCTTACTGCACGCCTGGCAGCGGTCGCAGTGTCACTTCGACACGGCGATTCTGCGCACGCCCTTCGACGGTAGCGTTACTGGCCACTGGCTGATCCGGCCCCATACCACGAGTACTCATGCGGCTGGGGTCGACCCCTTGCGCCAGCAGATAATCGGCCACGCTTTGCGCACGACGCTGCGACAGCCCCATGTTGTGGCTATGCGAGCCGGTGCTGTCGGTATGCCCGACCACCTCGATACTGTTCTGGTTGTACTGGCGGAAGGAATTGGCCAGGTTGTTCAGCGGCTGATAGAAGCTGCTGGCGATCTGCGCCGAGTCGGTGGCAAAGGTGATATTGCCCGGCATGATCAACTGAATCACATCGCCCTGGCGCTGCACCTCGACGCCTGTGCCCTGCATGCTGCGACGCAGTTCTTCTTCCTGCTTGTCGGCGTAATAGCCGTAACCCGCCGCTGCGGCACCGGCCACCGCAGCACCGATCAAGGCGCCCTTGCCGCGATTGTCATGGTTGATCAGCGCACCGGCAGCCGCACCGGCCAACGCACCGATACCACCGTAGGTGGCGGTACGGTTGGAGCTCGGCGCGCTCTGGTCATAAGGGTTCTGCGAGGCGCAGCCGCTGATTAGCAGCGCGGACGAGCAGAGGGCAATCAAAGAAAGGCGGAACATGAAGGAATCTCCATGAACGGTGGATGATGGCTCTTTGAGTTCCAGCGCGGCCATTAGTGCCCTGTCACGCGCGAATAAAGGGGTTCTCACGCATTTCATCACCGAGGCGGGTATCCGGGCCATGGCCGGTGACCACGATGGCGTCCTCATCGAGGCGGTACAGGCGCTGCTTGATCGAACGTTCGATAGTGGCGTAATCACCGCCCCAGAGGTCGGTACGGCCGATGCCGCGACGGAACAGCGTGTCACCAGCGATCAGCAGCTTGGCATCCTCGAACCAGAAACTCATCGAACCCGGCGTGTGCCCGGGTGTATGCAGCGCCACACCGCAGCCGCAGGCCAGCTCCTCGTCATCGGCCAGCCAGCGATCCGGCGCCGGCACGGGCGTGTAAGGCACGCCGAACATGCTGCACTGCATCTCCAGATTGTCCCAGAGGAACTGATCTTCCTTGTGCAGGTGCAGCGTGGCACCGGTCTTCTCCTTCATCTGCCCCGAGGCAAGAAAGTGATCGAGGTGCGCATGGGTGTGGATGATGCTCACCACCTTGAGGCCATGAGCCTCCAGACGCGCCATGATCAGATCGGGATTGCCACCCGGATCGACCACGATGGCCTTCTTCGTAATCGGGTCGCCGATGATGGTGCAGTTGCACTGCAAAGGGCCGACAGGGAAGGTTTCTCGTATTAACGCAGCTTTTGCGGCTTCCATGGGTGTTCCTGTAGGGTTAATGGCACATTTTTGGCACAGTGCGATTGACGATGGCGACGATCAGGAAGAAAGGCCTATACCAGTGGCACGCCCAAATCAGGCGTAAAGGGTGGCCCCAACAGACCCGCACTTTCAACACCCAGGCAGAGGCAAAGGCTTGGGCAACAATGATCGAGCGCGAAATGGACGCCGACGTATTCGTCAGCCGCAATGAAGCGGAATCGACCTCCGTCGCCAAAGCCCTGGAGATGTACGCCGAGCAGGTGACTAGCAAGAAACGCAGTAGCGATTCCGAGCTATCACGCATCCAGGCCCTGCAACGCCACCCACTGGCCCTGAGATCGCTGGCCAGTATTCGCGGCGCCGACATGGCCAGCTACCGCGATCAACGTCTCGCAGAGGGTCTGGCAGCGGCTACAGTACGCCGTGAGCTTGCGTTGATATCCCATGTTTTCACCATCGCGCGTAAAGAGTGGCGCATGGAGTCCTTGAGCAACCCCGTGGAGCTGATTCGCCAACCCAGTGTTGATGACGCCAGGGATAGACGCATTTGGAGCGCAGACGTTTGGACACTGCGCGACGGCAAACTGATTTGCGAGCACCTGGATGAGCTGGAAATAATCTGCCGCCACTCGCGCTCGGCCGAGCTGCCGAAGATCGTCGCCTTCGCCGTGGAAACGGCGATGCGCCGAAGCGAGATAACCGGCCTGCTGCGCAGCAACGTAAACCTGGTCAAGCGGGTTGCCCTACTGCCCATGACCAAGAACGGAACCGCCCGTGGCATCCCCCTATCCAGCAAGGCGGTGGAGATACTGGAAAGTCTCACCAAACGCGACGACGGCCGCTGTTTTAGAAGCCGGCCGGACTCAATCACCAAGGCTTTCGCGGACGCCATCGTTGATGCACGCAGCGCCTACGCACAAGGGCTAAGCCTTCATCTCAAACAGAAAAAGCTTTCCCAGGCCAAGATCGACAAGAAAATCAGCGACGATCCGTATCTGCTGGATCTGCGCTTTCATGACCTGCGCCACGAAGCCACCTCACGCCTGGCCGAGGTATTTCCGCTGCATGAGCTGACCAAAATCACCGGACACCAAGACACACGGATGCTGATGCGCTACTACCACCCAAGGACGGAAGATCTTGCCCGGAAGCTTACCTAGGCGAACACGTCTGGGCCCAGACCACGCAGGCCGGTATACTCTCGACCAAGCTAATGCGCGCACACTTTTTGCCGCCCCACCAGACACTATGAACTCGAAATGATCTCAGAAGCCCAAGAACAAAAAAGCAGCCTAAGTTTTTTAAGCCTGTTCTCAGGCTGCGGAGGACTTGACCTCGGGTTTATCCAAGCAGGCTTCGGCCCTATTGCAGCATTCGATATATGGCCACTTGCAGTTGAAAACTACCGAACCAATATTGGTGACCATGCTCACGTCTGGGATCTATCCAACGGGCAACTACCAAGTGAACTTTATTGTGATGTGGTTGTTGCTGGCTCGCCATGCCAAGGTTTCTCTACTGTAGGGAAGCGGGACATTGATGACCCAAGAAACCACCTACTCCAATCTGCCGTGAAAATCGGAATAAACGCGAAACCCAAAGCAATGGTTTTTGAGAATGTACTAGGAATACTACAGGGCGACCATAAAGCCCACTGGGATCGCGCGCACGCTCAATTAAACGCCGCCGGCTACAAAACCAGCACACTCATAATAGATGCGCGAGACACTGGTGCCCCCCAGTCCAGAAAAAGAGCCTTCCTAATAGCCTGGGAAAAGCATTTCGAGCTAACACCGGTTATTGAAAAGCAGAACCATTCAACTTTGGGCGATGCACTAAGAAATGTTTCCACTCTCGCCAACCATGAACCCAGATCATTATTGATCGATGGCTCAGAATACAAAATTGCAACCAAGATAAAACCCGGACAAAAGCTTTGCAACGTTAGAGGTGGCGAAGCATCAGTACACACATGGAATATTCCTGAAGTGTTCGGAGATACCACACCTGAGGAAAGGGAAATTCTACAGTGCATAATGAAATTACGACGAAGAATTAGAAGGCGATCTTTCGGCGATGCAGATCCTGTGACACCGCGAGACGTGTATCTAAATCTGCAAAGAAAAGTCACAACTGACATCAAGTCCTTAATTAAAAAAGGATACCTCAGAAAAATTGAGGACTCTGTAGATCTAACTAACACGTTCAACGGAAAATACCGACGCCCTCTCTCGAACGGCGCATCACACACGGTAGACTCTCGCTTTGGGGACCCCAGATGCTTCTTGCATCCAAACGAGCACCGCGGCTTCAGCGTAAGAGAAGCCGCTCGCATACAGAAGTTCCCCGACTCATATGTCTTCCACGGACCAATTGACGAGCAGTTTCGCCTCGTGGGCAATGCCGTCCCCCCTACGATGGGGTTTGCAATTGGAAAAATGATTAAAGACGCACTCTCAAGGGAACATAAATGACAAGCACCCTTGATACAATTGAAAAATTACAAAGAGAGCACCACCCAATATATGAAGGGCGCGCCGCACGAGCAAGCAGGTTACGCGGACTATACGAGACACTCGCCGCCCACCTTTTTCACCAGTTCGAACCCACCAAGAAAATATCTCCACGCGTCAGCAGAGACTTCATGGTTCGACTAAACACTTGGCTAGATTGTTTTGAGTCAGATGAAGACATCTGGAATGCATTTAGATCCATCGAATACTTATTTTTTGCAGGCCAACAGGAGTTCGAAGAGCTTTATCGCTGCGCCAGCGAACATATAATAAAGCCATGGATTATCGATCTAGCCAGGATCGATATATTCAGCGAAGATGCCTCGAAAGCCCTTAACCTCGAGCTCAAAGCCACTTGGCCATGCCCAGTAACTGACAGCCTAAGAATAAATGGCTTCCTGCATATAACCGGCCTTGAAGGGCAAAGCCTTCGACCAGACTGGCTTAGCCTTAAGGAACTCGCCAGCCCAGAAAAGATTGAAGCTTATCGCAACAGCAAAGGAATTAAATACCTGGCGCTTCTTGAAGACTTTGTCGGATCAGGCGGCCAGCTTTGCCGCGCATTAAAGTTTGCATCAGCCAACTTTAATGGCCCAATTATTGTAATACCCCTAATTATTTGCGCTCCCGGCGATAGGGCAGTAAAAGAGAAAATCGCTGAACTCCAAAATCCAAATATAACCTACAGGCCCGTTTCAATCCTGAGCGACTCATGCTTGGTCGGCCCGACCCCCACCCCTGGCGAACCCAACCTCTTCCCAAAACTAAGGACAACATTAAAGTCAGGGTACGAAAAAATGGAGTCATCTCTAGACGGCGATGAGTTTGGATGGAAAAAAATCGGCAGCCTTGTAGTAATGTATAGTAATTGCCCCAATAACACGCCACCCATATTCCACCAGACAAGTGCAACCTGGAAGCCTCTATTCCCAAGGTCTGAACGAGAACTAAAGGTAGTCAAATGAATCGATTCGACAACCCTTTCCACGATCTTTGGGTAACAGAAATACTTGCACCTAACGATTTCGTAAAAATGTTCAGCCCGATAATTGCCTCTGACTCAGAGGTGCTATTTGGAACAGGGAACGTTGTCATTAAAGGCCGCCAAGGCAGCGGCAAGAGCATGCTGTTAAGCTTACTCAATACGAGAACGAGGGTAGCTTACTCTAGATCAGGGCAAAAATATCCAGCACCAAACAACTATAAATCCTTTATAGCGGCCGGCGTACACTTAATCAGAGATAACGCCCGAATAGTTGCTTCTAGACTATCAGAACAACCCATTGAAAAAAGGCAGCACTGGGCAGCCACAACATTTGCCGACTACATCAATTACATATTAGTGCAAGATCTTATAGCGAATGTGAAGTACTTAGCTGAAGAGCAAATGGTTGACGGAGTTCTTAAGGACGAACTCCCCGTCACCTGGACCCAAAAGTCAAAGCAGGTTCTAACCAACAAAATCACGTCCTCCCCCGCTTGGTATGACTACCTTCAGGGCTGCCATGATTTTGAGCAAATAGAAAAAAAGATAAGCAGTCGAATAACGGAATATAGAAAGTACTTCAATTTTAACGTAGACGAACTTCCCCCTGAAGTAGAGTCTACCAAAACTGACATCGGTGAGCCTGCTGCGGCCTTAGCAGAAGCCCTAAGGCAATCAGGTGTAATCCCTGAAAACACCCTTGTATACTTACGAATTGATCAGCACGAAGAACTGTACGAGCTAGAAAGATCGTCTGGAAATTCCAACATCTTCCGCCAAGTCATTAATAGGGCTCTAGCCCTCAGGGATGGTCGTGTAGCCTATCGTGTCGGGACTCGCCACTATGCATGGAACTCAGACGTTTCAGTCTGGGGAAGTGGTGCCCATCTTGAAAACATGCGGGATTACTCGATAGTAGATATTGATGAAATACTCAAAAGACATGAGAACGCATCTCTCGGAATATCATTCAGCGACTTTGCAACGGACGTTTTCCACCGAAGACTAACCGCATATGGATTTAACATAGAGAGCATCAGTAAAGAAAAACTCCTTAACGCAGTCTTTGGGAAAACATTAACCCCAACGGAACGCGCAAAAATATACGCAAAGGAAAAGCCACCACTTTTAAACATACCAAGTAACTGGTCAAAAGAGTGGAAAGAAGCACTTGAAAAAACTTGGCGCACTGACCCTCTAGACGCAAAGCTTGGCGAAGTCTGGCTCAGGCAAAGAAAACAGCAAAAAGAGAAAATTTATTTATTAAGCGACCTAGATAAAATTCTTACCTGGAAAGAAAGAGCATACTGGAAAAAAGAAAGAAACGAAGCAGCCTTAGTCCAAATTGCAGGCGACGCAAGAGAAATGCTAATTTGGAGTGGCGAAAGACATATTATTGACCTATCTGGATGGAACATTCTTGCATTCATGACCATATGCAGAGCGATTTGGGCTGCATGGCTAAGAAGCACACCAGACGAAGAGCTTCAAAAAACAAGCCTGCCATCCATCGATATGAATAAGCAAGTAATTGGAATCTACGAGGCCAGCAGAATATGGGCCGAGAAATTAAGAGAAGGAACTGATGGAGATAAACGCTTAGCCTTCATAACGGCTATTGGCGCATGGCTCTCATCAGCTATTCGAAATGATCGAGCCCTATCTAACCCCGGCCACACAGGATTTTCTCTATACAAGAGTGAGTTCGAGCAATCAAACACATTAACATACTTATTAAAAAGTTGCAGAGATCAAGGTGATCTAATCGAATCAGAGCACACGACAAAAAGCCCTGACGGCATGCCTAGAATTAAGTGGTACCTTAACCCTTTGCTATGCCCGTATTTTCGCATACCGCATGTTAGAACAAAAGAGCCTATTTATACTTCAACCCAAGAGCTTACTGATGTACTCGCGGGGAAAAACACCAACTCAAAAGATAGAAAATCAGAAGACGCTGATCCACCTGTACAGAGCGAGCTTTTTAAATGACTACGTCGGCCGCTAATATACGCCCCTGGGGAGATATCGATTGGATACTACCAAAAGTCGGCGTACGTCAATGGAAAGGGCTGTTTTGCGCATCTTTTGAACCAAGATGCACAGCCGTAGCGGAATGGCTTTCTGACAAAGAAAACACACAAGAACACTACTGCTTAAAAATCTCAGACCCTGACAACCGTTTCACTGCTGAAATCAATAAAATCATAAAAACCCACGAAGGTAAAATTGCGAAATCACTTACCAACCGACTTGAGATAATTGAAGCAAGCTTGTTATCAGAGGCAAGCGTATGGAATAGAATTATTTCTAACGTAGCATCAGAACCCCAATCTTCAATACTCATCGACATAAGCTCCCTTCCTAAAAGATTCTTTTTATTTGCAATAAAACGCCTGTTAGCCAACCAAAATGTCAAAGACTTGGTTGTTTGCTATACGCGCCCCGAAGGTTATAAAGAAGGCCAGCTAACTGAAGACGCAGAACCACCAGCGGCTCTTCCTGGTTTTTCTCGCATAGAATCTGCCGGTGGCGACTCTACCGCTGTCATAAGTGTAGGATACATGGCATTTAATCTTGCCGAGCTACTCGAACAGCATCGCGGCAAATCACCAAAATTTCTATTCCCATTCCCACCAGGCTCCCCAGGCTTCAGAAGAAGCTGGGCTTTATTACACGAACTCGCACCAAACCTTGAATATCAAACAGAAATAAAAAGAATACATGCAATGGACATGTTTGCGGCATTGGACTGGATAATAAGCATCGGAAAAGAGACTGCGCACAACATTGATTTGATTCCGCTAGGACCAAAGCCTCACGCCCTAGCGATGGCGCTTGCTTTCCCGGCCTTAGGAAACAGAGCAGAAATTATCTACTCACAACCCAGGCTTTATCATCCCGACTACTCTCACGGAATACTTAAAAACCCACTAGGAAAGCCAGACATAACCACTTACTGCCTAAAGAGAAACCATACCAATTTCGTGTAACCTATTCTAACGTTTGTAATAAACCCATAACCTTTCAGATAGTGCCCAATCTGCCATGTCCAACCAACCCCAGATATATCCAAAACCTTGGAAAAGCTACCAGGAACAGCTCGACCAACTAATCGCTCGCGGTATGACCGTCACGGATAATGCCAAGGCATTGGATTACCTGGAGCGCATCGGATATTACCGGCTAAGCGGCTATTGGTTTGCCTTCCGCGAACGAACAGAACTCTGTTGTCCGCTCGATCCACATAACGGGAAAAAGCCCAAAAAGGTCAAACAAGACCGACTACCGCTCGACGACTTCCGCCCAGGTACAACCTTTCAGAATGCTGTCGACCTGTATGTGTTCGATAAGAAACTGCGGCTGCTCGTCCTAGACGCACTGGAGCGCGTTGAAATCGCCCTTCGCGTCGACATTTCCCATGGTCTGGGCAAGCACCATAAGTTCGCCTACCTGAAGCCGGAGCTGTTTCACGAAAGTTTCTCCAGCAAGCTGGATAGCAAGACAGGGCTGACCAAATATCATGGCTGGTTGAGCAAGCATGCGGCGCTGATCAACCGCTCCAAAGAAGATTTCATACGCCACAACAAAGACAAGTACGGCCTCCCCTTGGCCGTTTGGGTGGCGTGTGAAGTTTGGGATTTCGGCACGCTGTCTACGCTATACGATGGCATGACCGAAGCGGATCAGGACGCCATTTCGTCGCAGTACAACATCAGCAATGGCCGCATCTTCGCCAGCTGGCTGCGCAGCCTGAACTACCTGCGCAACGTATGCGCACACCATAGCCGGCTGTGGAATCGCAACATCGTTGATCAGCCGAAACTGCCGCCAGTGGGTCAAGTACCTTCACTGGCAGCGTTTCATAACGATCCTCAGCGGCAGGCGCGTCCCTTCATGCTGCTGTGCATGACCCAACACCTGATGAAAATCATCAATCCCTCATCGAGCTGGGGTGCACGGCTGAAAGCGTTGCTGGAAAATGACTTTCCAAACCTGACACACCTGGGTCTTGGGCTTGATCGGATGGGCGTGGACGATGACTGGAAGGCGAGAGATTGGTAAATCGCAGGTAATAAAAAACCCCTGAGCAATCTCAGCGCCGGAGCGCATCAACCGACAGGGGCCGTGTTACTGACAATTATTAGGCAGCTACGCCATTGCGTCAACTGCTGCCTGGCGCCACCTTAATCTCAGCGCGCCGACATTCCGCTGCACACCTGAGAACTGCAGTCATCCATACAGACCTCTCCTCATTCCTCAGCGCGGTAATCGCCGGGCAGTTTGCCGGTCCATTTGCGGAATGCACGGCGGAAGTTGGACGGGTCACTGAAACCCAGCAACTGGGCAATTTCATACAGCGGCAAATGCGTGGTGGTCAGGTACTGCAGGGCCAGGCGCTTGCGCACGTCGTCGAGCACCTGCTGATAGCTGGTGCCCAGCTGCGCCAGGTGCCGGCGCAGGCTGCGGCCGCTGGTATGCAGGGCACCAGCGGCGCTTTCCAGGTCGGGAAAATCTCCGGGACGCGCCAGTAACAATCGGCGCACCCGCGTGAGCAGGCCATCCTGCACATCGAGGCTGGCCAGCAGCGCTTCGCACTGCTGCTCGCACATCTGCACCGTGGCCGGGTTGGCCAGCGCCATGGGCCGTAGCAGGTAGTGGCGGGGCAAGCGCAGCCAGTGCCAGGGCTGTTCGAACTGCGCGGCCACACCGAATACCTCGGCATAGCGCTCAGCGTAGTCCGGCGTGGGATACGCGAAACCAACGGCCAAGCCCCGCAACTCTTCCCCCACAAGAAAGCGCGCAATGGTATGGATGCTGGTCAACAGGCCCTCGGCGGCGAAGCGCGATTGCGCCCCCATGGGAAAGGACTCGAGCGCACGCAACTGCATATCCTCCTCTTGCTCCACCAGTTCCAGCTCGAATGCCAGGCCGAGCACCCGGTAGTACTTCAGGGCGAACTGCAGCGCCTTGCCCAGGTTGGCACTGGACAGCACTGCGTAACCGAGTATGCCGTGGGTCGAGACGTTCAGGCGCTGGCCCAATACCAGGCCAAGCGCCGGTTCGCCGCAACGCTCCAAGGCGGTCTGCGTCAGCAGATGAAAGTCGAGAAAGGACAGTCGACCATTAGGACTGCCAAGCACTTCAGGGCGGACCCGTGCGGCAGCAAACATCTCGGCACGCGCCAGGCCGAACTCTTCCGCCAGCGCCAGCAATGCCTCGGCGTAGGCCACGGGAACCAGTTCGGCGGTGAAGTTGAGGGCTTGTTTCATGAGTTCGTTGTTCTGGTGACTGGCCGCAAATGACCTTCTCGATTGCGAACCTTAGCTCAGCGAATCCATGCTCGTTGCCCTGCTGCTGCCCCAACTTTCTACTGGAATAACGCACTGGCCGGATATGACTGTCACCTTGGCTGTTACGAACCTGTGCCCAGCGGCGCATGACGACCATAGTGGGAACCCGTCAAACAGCACGATGGAGTTCTCATGGCCAGCACTACACCGGAAGGATTGCAGATTCGTCCAAGACACATGGATTTCGATCTGCCCAACCCGCTGCCGCGCCACTGGAACGGCGGCGATGCCTTCAAGACCCATTTGTTCGATGCCATGTCGGTGTTGTTTCCCGACGGCGAGCGTTTCTTCATCGACTCGGTGCGCCAGTTCCGCGACCGCATCGACGACCCGGTACTCGATGAACAGATTCGCGGCTTCATCGGCCAGGAAGGCCATCACAGTCGTGAACATCTGGAGTACAGCCAGCGCCTGCGCGACCTGGGCTACAACGTCGAACGCATCGAGAAACGCGCCCGGACGCGCATCCGCTACACCCAGAAGAAGTTCTCGCCACAACGCCAGCTGGCTGCAACCGCAGCGTTGGAGCACATCACCGCGATCATGGCCGATGGTTTGCTGAGAAATGACGCGTACATGGCCGATGCTCATCCGGCCTTGGCTCGTCTGTGGCGTTGGCACGCGCTCGAGGAGACCGAGCACAAGGCGGTGGCTTTCGACGTCTACAACCAGGTGTGCGGCAGCCGCAAACTGCTGCGCCGGGCAATGCTCATGGGCACCTTCTTCTTCGTGCTCGATACCACCCGTGGCCTGGCACACATGCTCAAAGTGGACGGTCTGTTGTGGAACTGGCGCGTCTGGCGTGACGGCATCCGCTGGATGTGGGGCAAAGAAGGCGTGTTCCGCCCGCTGATCAACGCTTATCTGGACTTCTTCAAGGACGGCTTCCATCCCTGGGAACACAACAACCTGGATCTGCTGCACGCCACCCGCGAGGAGTTTGACGGTGCCCCGTTGATTCAGGCCGGAGCCGCCTGAAACGCAGCACCTGCCACGCAACACAAACGAGCCCGGAATCTGTCCGGGCTTTTTCGTGGCCCGGATTTTCTCTGGGCCTCTCCAGGGCAAACTCAACCCAGCAGAAATCTCATTGCATCGGCCGCGCTCTGCTCGGGAATTTCTTCCATGGGGATATGCCCGACACCCTGATAGACCCTGACCCGAACACCCGGTAGATCGCGCTGCCAATGCAGCACATGTTTGGGTGAGATCCAGCGATCGCGATCGCCCCACATGAGCAGGGTTGGCGCCTTGATCAGCGCGACCCGCTCTGGCGTCGTGTGCAGCTCGTTCTTGTTGACCTTCAGCAGCACGCGGAAGATATCCATCATGCCGCGACGATTACCGGGCCGTCGCGACAAGTCGTAGTAGCGCTCGACCACACCTGGTTTGATTCGCCCTGGCTCACCGTAGACCTCCTTGATACCCCGGGCGATCAAGACGCGAGGCATCCACATCGGCATGGCAACAGTAGCACCGGGCAGCGCGGCCGCAGCGATCATCCACGGCACCTTGTGCATGGGATAGCCGGCCGGGTCGATCAGCACCAGCTTGCCGACGCGCTGTGGCTGCGCAAGGGCGAAGTTCCAGGCGATATAGCCGCCAAGGGAGTTGCCGGCGATATCCGCCTTGCCCACCTGCAGGTAATCGAGCAGTTGACCGAGCACATGCATCATGCGCTCGACCGAATAGACGCCGTCGCGCGCCGGCCCCGTGAGGCCGAACCCCGGAACGTCGAAGCGGATGATGCGGTAATGCGGGGCGAAGGCCTGCGCCCACCCGTCCCAGGTGTGCAGCGAAGCGACGACGCCGTGGATCAGTACCAACGCCGGTTTGTCACGACTCCCTTCGTCACGGTAATGGACATTGAAGCCGTCGATCTCGACATAGCGAGAACCTTGAGTCGCGTTGCCATAACGCGATTTCAAACGCTCCAACGGCAAAGAACCGAACCCAAGACGTGAGAAGCCGGCAGCCAACGGCGTTTGCAGAGACAGTCTATTGGCAGACATGCGCGATACCTTGATTCTTGCAATAGGTATCCGTGATCAGAGCATGAGTGGGCGCCAAACACCGCCCAACCTAGGTTGAGCCAAGCACCGTCTTGATCGGCTGCTGCAACGCCCAGATCAGCGCAGCAGACCGAGGCCCTTGGCCCGCGCTACCGCCTGAGTGCGCCGCTCGACGCCGAGCTTGCTGTTGATGTGACGGGCATGGGTCTTGACCGTGTGCAGGGAGATGAACAGACGCTCGCTGATCTCCTGATTGGAACAGCCGCGCGCGATCAACTGCAGCACGGCCAACTCGCGACCACTGAGTTTTTCCGCCAGGGCGCCCGCCTCTGCGACCTCCTCCTCGCCCGCCTCCCGACTGACCGGCAACTGGGCGAGCAGCGCGTCGCGCAGCGGACACTCCGAGCGCAACAGCAGACGCTCGCGCAGCCACTGCGGCTGATGCTGCAACAGCTCGATGAAAGGTAGCAGCGCACCACCCTGAGCGAGATCCAGACAACTATCGAGCTGTTGCTGCGCCTCCCGCTCTCGCCCAGTCTGCCTCAGTAACTGGGCGAGCTGCGCCTGTGCCGCCAGGGCGACCAACTGACCACCCAGCCCCTGTGCACGCTGTTGCAACGCACGCAGACGGCGCTCTGCATGCCCCAGCTCGCCCTGCAAGCGCTCCAGAGCCGCCTGCTGCAGATCGATATGCAACGCCAGCTGCGGGTGAAACTCCGGCGCCAGTGCCCGCCCCTGCTCACCATAGGTCTCCGCCAACTGAGGCAACCAGGCAGCAGCCAACTCGACCTGTCCTTGCCGCAGCCACAGCTCGCACTTGATCAGCGTGATCATCGCCAGGTAGTAGATCGCCGGCACATCCCAGACATGCATCAAACGTTCGGCCTCACCCAGCAGGGCAAACGCCTCGGCGGGCCGTCCATCACGCCCTTCCAGGCTGACCAGCACGCAATAGCCAATCAACGCACCGACGTCGCGGCAAGCCCTGGCTTCGGCAATCCCCCCCCGTAAGCGCTCCACGGCCTGAGGCTGCAGACGCAGACTGAGCAGATAGCCCTCATAAATCGTCAAGCGCGCCCGCACCGAGTAACTACGCTGCGCCGGCAGACGCTGCACCAGCAGCAATCCCTGATGCACCTCCTCCTGCGCGCGCAGCACCTCACCACGGGCCTGCAGCACGCGGGCGCGCTCGTAATGGGCAAGCGCCTCGAGCAGAGGGTTGTCGATACGCTGCGCCAGCTCCAGGGCGTCGCGGTTCAGCCCACGCGCACGCCACAGATCGCCACGCACCATGGCCAGGTTGGACAACGCTGACAGGCACATGAAGTGCGGACCGTAACGCTCCGCCGGTAAACCAGCCAAGGCCTCGCTGCATTGCAGTTCGGCGCGCGCTCCATCGCCACGGCCACGGGCGATGACCCCATCGAGTGCCTGCCATTGCGCCAGTAGACTGCGCTGGGCGGCAGGCTCGGCAGCCGGCAGGAAGCGTGCGAGCTGATCAAGCAGTTCCTGGGCGGCATCCAGCTGGCAGGCCAATGCCAGTGCCCAGCCATAGAGCATGATCAGTCGTGGTGTGCTGGCCAGCAGATCGTCCGGCAGATTGGTTTTCCAGCGCAGCAGCATGGCGATGTTCTGTTCCGCCAGCATCTGCTCCTCGGACAGGTTCTGCACCAGGCTGGCGGCCACGTCGGCCTGCCCCGCCAGCAGCGCCTGCTCGATGGCGGCATCCAGCATGCCTTGCGCAGCGAACCAGCGACAGGCACGCAGGTGGGCGCTACCGTGCGAACGACTCAATCCGTCGGCAGAGCGCGCATTGAGCAAGTCGGAGAACAGGTGGTGATAGCGAAACCAGTGCCCCTGTTCATCAAGCGGCACCAGAAACACCTGATTGGCCTGCAGATGACGGATGATTGCGGCGCTGTCATGGCTGTCACGAACCGCATCGCACAGCTCAGCGCAGAAGCGCTCCATGCAGGCGGTGTCATAAAGGAACTGTTGCACCTCGGCGGGCTGCCGTTCGATGACTTCCTCGAGCAGGTATTCACGGATCAGCCCTTCACCACCGTGCAGTTGAAGCACCTCGCCAGCTTCCGCCAGTTCCTCGACAGCCAACAGCCAGAGGCGTAAACCAGCGATCCATCCCTCGCTGCGCTGCAGAATCCCGGTGACCTGCTCCTTCTCGAGGCGCGCGCCCTGACTTGCCAACAGCGCGTCCAGCTCGGCAGCCGTCAGACGCAGATCCTGCTCGTTGAGCTCCAGCAACTGTCGCGACAGACGCAAGCGCGCCAGGTGCCAGTCAGGTCGCTGACGACTGGTGACCAACAGCAGCACACCAGGTGGTAAATGGTTGAGGAAGAATTGCAGACAACGATCCAGCACCGGCCCCTGCGCCAGATGGTAGTCGTCCAGCACCAGCAACAGTGGTTGACCATCATCGAGTTGCTGGGTCAGCTCATCGAGTAAACCGTCAAGCCACTGCTCGAATGCGAAGGGTTGATGGCGCTGGCGCATCTTCAGCAGCCCGAGCGCTTCCTCGCCGAGGCCAGGGTAGAACTGCTGCAGCCCATTCAGGAGACGCTCGAGGAATCGCCCCGGATCATGATCGCGCTCGCTCAGCCCGAGCCAGAGGCTGTGCCAGTGATCGGGTAGTCGTTCGCAGAACTCGATGGCCAGTGAGCTTTTGCCAAAACCTGCTGGCGCACTGACCAGCAGCAATCGCCCTTGCAGGCCCTCCTCAAGACGCTCACACAGCCTGGGCCGCGGCATATGTCCTGCCGGTAGTGGCGGACGATAGAAACGCGCTTCAACCGGTGTGGCCGGCGTGTAGGGAAAACCTGGCGAGCGGGAGAAATCTGTCATCGGCCTATTCTTGGAAGTCTTCTATATGCACCGGCGGGCTCGATCTGAACCCAGCCTAGCGACTTGCAATGGCCATTTGAAGCGCCCGCTACAGTCCGTAACGAAAAAGCCGGCACAAGGCCGGCTTCGTCGTGTTGCCTGAGGCAGGTTTTAGCGAACGCCAGCCTGACGCAGAGCAGCCGGGGTGTAATCGCTGCCAGACGCCTTGTAGTTGAAGTCGTAGGCTTGTTTCTCCTCGTTCTTCATACCCAGGGCCAGGTAGCGACCAGACAGCAGGTCGTACAGGGTTTCCACGGTGTACCACGGCACTTGCTTGTCGTAGTAGTACTGGGCATGCGCCTCAGCTACACGCCACAGGGTGCCACGGCCGTCGTAGTGGTCGATCAGAGCGGCTTGCCAGGTGTCTTCGTCGATGTAGAAGTCACGCTTGGCATAGATGTGACGCTCGCCCGACTTCAGGGTCGCGGTCACGTGCCATACGCGGTGCAGCTCGTAACGAGTCAGGTCCTGGTTGATGTGGCCAGCCTTGATGATGTCGGCATACTTCAGGCTCGGCGAGTCCAGCTTGTAGGCGTTGTAGGGGATGTAGATCTCCTTCTTGCCGACCAGCTGCCAGTCGTAGCGATCCGGCGCACCGTTGTACATGTCGAAGTTGTCGGAAGTACGCAGACCGTCAGCGGCGGTACCCGGACCGTCGTAGGACACCTGCGGAGCACGACGCACGCGACGCTGACCGGCGTTGTACAGCCACGCCAGACGCGGCTCCTTCACCTGGTTGAGGGTTTCGTGCACCAGCAGTACGTTACCGGCCAGACGCGACGGAGCCGTCACACGCTGCTTGAAGTAGAACAGTACGTTGCTTTCCTTGCTCGCATCGAAGTCGGTCAGCGCATCACGGAAGGTGAACTCGTCCTGGAAGTAGACCAGCGAGTAGGAACCGTTCGCTTGCGGCGTCGCCTGGGTCACCAGACGACGCACGCTGCCACCGCGGTAGCGGGTGATGTGGTTCCAGATCGCTTCCAGACCGTTCTGCGGGATCGGGAAAGGGTTGGCGGTCTGGAAGTTCTCCAGGCCGTTGCCGCCCTCCACCATCCTGGTATTCACCGCGTTCTGCTTGGTCGCCTCCAGCACCGAAGCCGGCAGGCTGGCCGAACGGTGCGTCGGGAAAACCGGCATCTTGTAGCTTTCCGGGTAGCGCTTGAACATCGCCAACTGGCCGGGGGTCAGCTTGTCCTTGTACTGGTCGACGTTCTGCGCGGTGATGGTGAACAGCGGCTGCTCGTTGGCGAACGGATCGGCCAGGAAGCCACGTGGATCGACCGCACCGGCGTTGGCCGGCAAACCGCCGGTCCAGGCCGGGATCGAACCATCGGCATTACCTGCCATCTCGGCACCGACTGGAGTCAGGGTGTTGCCCAGCTTCGCCGCCTCGTCGGGCGACACTGCCGCCATCACGCTGGTCGCCAGCAGAGACAGGGTCAGGACACCGCTTTGCCACAGTTTTTTTGTTGTTTTCATTTGCATCATGATTCCTCGAAATTCCTGGCCGCTTAGAAGTTCATACCGAAGCTGAGCGCGACGAAATCGCGGTCAACCGAGGTGTTGTACTTGCCGCCGAAGAAGCTGGTGTACGACAGGTCGGCCGTGTAAGTGTTCTGGTACTCGGCGTTGAGACCCAGACTGACCGCTTTGGCGTCTTCGGTGAACAGTCCATTGGGGCCATAACCATCTACGTCGTGAGACCAGGCGACGCTGGGGTTCAGGTTGACGCCGGCGATAGCGTTCGGGTAGTTCCAAATGGCCCGGGCGCGGTAGCCCCAGGAAGTACTGGTGACAAAACCATCGTCTTCACAGTACTTAGAAACGTTCGCCGAAGAAGCGCCGGCTCCCGCACCAGCAACGGTGCTGGCGTTCAACCCTTGGCAAGTTGCACCGGCGAGAGGTCCCGGACCATAAACGGGATCACGCCCGTAGCGAACATCTGAACTGCTCTCCAGGCCTCCAACATGAACAACGCCAATCTCACCCACCAGAGTCAAGCGAGATGCACCCATGACCTGATCGAAGAAGTGAGTAAAGGTCGTCTGGAACTGACTTATCTCTTTGCGACGATAGCCATGCTGATCCTGCCCAGGAACCCCTTGCAGCAAAGATACCCCACTACGACCAGGCAAAGGCGTCAGGCCAGAGAACAGAATATCTGTACTGTTTAATTGCACTGGCGCATTGGGACGGTAGCTGAACTCGCCACTCCAAGCAGTTCCCGTAGGTAGCGTGGTGGAGAAGCTAAGGCCGTAAAGTTGGATGTCCTCTGGGTACTCCATAAAGTAAGAGGAATTACCGGCAATGATAAGCGGAGCAAGCGGACTAGCTGCCACAGCTGTGTAAAGGGATGCAGGTGCGCCTGTAGCACTGAAAATCGGCGCACGACTGTGGTAGTTAATGAAGTAAAGGCCAAATTCCGTGTCGATATTTTCGGCAAAGTAGCGGAAGGCACCACCCCACTGACCACTATCACGGGCATCGCGATCACCTGCGCGAGCTACACGAACACCTTCTTCGTTTACATCGACGCCAAAGGCGGACAATCCCGCAAGCGCAGGACCGCTCAAAGTGGAACGTTTGTTCAACACTCGAAGATTGTCATCGCATCCGTCAGCGGCAATATCTGCCTGGGAAAAAAATGTACCGCAGTTGTCGATAACAGTCTGATCCCATTCGATTTGGTAAAACGCCTCAGCAGAAAGATTGTCTGTCAGGCTCTGCGAGACGTAAAACATATTAACTGGAATCAAACCTTCCTTGACTTCCGCACCAGGACGACGGAACGCTGACACATCAATTGGGTTGATGGAGTTTATGCTGTTGCCGATAAAGGTACTTTCACCCCAGCTTACGACCTGCTTACCCAGGCGTACGGAGCCAGGCTGGTTACCAATTGCATAGTTGTGATAGACAAATGCATCGAGTATTTGACCGCCAGAGGACTGGGCGCCCTCCTTGCGATTACTGTCGCTGATGTCCTTGAACTGACGACTTTCATCCTTCAACTCGAAGTCATACCAGTACTTTCCGCGCACGAATACGCCGGTGTCACCGTATTTCAGTTCAAGGTCATGAATACCCTTGAATATTTTCGAGAAGGTCTCACCACGTTTGAAGTTCAGGTGACCATCATCGGAGGTCTGCGACAGACCACGACCACCGTTGTTCACGCCTATCAGGTCTTTATCCGCGCTTTGGGTCGACCAGCTAGCACCGACCGACAGCGACGAGTCGAACTGCCCTTCGATCTCGCCGATATTGAAAGTGACGCCGAATGCCGGAGCGGCAAGGGTGGAAGCGAGGCTGACGGCCAGCGGCAGTTTTGCCAGGCGCCAGTAGGGTTTTGTTTTTGTTGTCATCGACGCTACTCCATGTGTTTTTTGTTATGGATGCTTGGACTATAGCCAGCAGGTGGTACTGCTTGATCCCTCGAAAGTGTGATTTGCAGCCCCCAGGCACTCTGGCTCGCAGGTTTCAGGCCCTGCCCCTAGCCAAGCATGGACGTGAAACAGCAATTAGCAAGCCAAACGCTTGTTTGACTGAGCGGTCACTTTCACCGCCCAGCCAGTTCGCACCTCACAGCGTGGACAGGAACGCGCTGCCAGCCTCCTGCCACTGGGCGATTTCGACGCGAATGCGCTTCTTGTCCAGTTTGCCGACGCTGGTCTTGGGAATTTCAGTAACAAGGGCGATCTGCGTGGGAATCGCCCACTTGTTGATGTGGCCTTGCTCGACGAAAGGCTTGAGATGTTCCTTCAAGTCTTTGGCATCCAGCCCTTGTTCTTCACGCAGTACCAGCAGCGCAAACGGGCGCTCGCCCCACTGCGGATCGGGCACCCCCACCACCGCCACCTCACGCACCGCAGCGTGACGGCTGATCAGGTCCTCCAGCTCCAGCGAGGAAATCCACTCGCCACCGGTCTTGATCACATCCTTGATTCGGTCGCGGATTTCGATGAAGCCCATACCGTCGATGGTCGCCACATCGCCGGTGTGCAGCCAGCCGTGGGCCCAGAGTTCCTCGCCCTTCTCGGGTTCACGGAAATAGCCCTGGGTCAGCCAGGGCGCACGCAGCACCAGCTCGCCCTGGGATTCGCCATCGCTCGGCAGTAATTTGCCGTCCGCATCCATGATCGCGGCCTCAACCAGCGGCACCGGAATACCGGCCTTGATACGGTAAGTGGTGCGTTCGTCCTCCCCCCCCGCACGCAACTCTTCGTTGAGATAGGCACAGGAGATCAGTGGACAGGTCTCGGACATGCCATAGGCCGCGGTCAGCTGGATGCCGCGCGCCTTGGCCGCCTCGTAAAGAGAGCGATTGAGCGCACTGCCGCCAATGATCATTTTCATTCCACCGAAATCATGGCCCTGAGCCCCCGGCGCGCTCAGCACCATCTGCAGGATGGTCGGGACGCAGTGCGAGAAGTTGACTTTCTCTTCCTTGATCAGACGGCAAAGCATGTCCGGCTCGTAGCGGCCGGGATATACCTGCTTGACCCCAAGCATGGTGGCCACGTACGGCACGCCCCAGGCATGCACGTGGAACATCGGCGTAATCGGCATGTAGACATCGTCGTTGCCAAGCAGGCGAATGCTGTCCAGGCCACCCATGGTGGTTGCCATGGACATGGTGTGCAGCACCAGTTGCCGATGAGTGAAGTACACGCCCTTGGGATTACCAGTGGTGCCAGTGGTATAGAAGGTCGTAGCCACCGAGTTCTCATCGAAATCGGCGAAGTCGTAGTGCGGGCTTGCTGCGGCCAGCAGACTCTCGTACTCGCCAACGAGGTTTGGCAGTTCGGCGCTCTTGTCTTCGCCATCGGTCAACAGCAGGGTCTTCTCGACAGTGGTGAGTTGCCCGGCAATGCCGTTGTACAGCGGCACGAACTCACTGTTGACCAGCACGAAGCGGTCTTCGGCGTGGTTCATGGTGTAGAGGATCTGGTCCGGCGACAGGCGAATGTTGATGGTGTGCAGCACCGCGCCGAGCATGGGAATCGCGAACATGCATTCGAGATAGCGGTGGCTGTCCCAATCCATGACCGCCACGGTATCGCCGGCCTTGACCCCTGCCTCGCTGAGCACGTTGGCCAGGCGCGCGACACGTTCGTTGAAGGTCGCATAGCTGTAACGCAGCTTGTCGCGATAGACGATTTCGCGGGTCTTCTCGTAACGACTACCGGAGAGCAGCAGGCGCTTGATCAGCAACGGATAGGCGTGGGCGTTGTTGGCGGGAGGGATCAGTCGAGTCTGCAGCATGAAGTCACCTTGAGGCACGCGAGGAATAGGTATGCAGCGACTCTAGAGCGGCTCCTGCATAGCGAAATCAGCCCAAAGAATGATTTGCCACGTGACCCTATGGCCACTTTTGGTCACAGGGTAGAATCAGATCAACACGCCAGTCTAGAAAAAGACTTCACCGAGCCACACTTTCGTTCGAGGTAACACCATGTCCGATATCGTCATCGTCAGCGGCGCCCGTACTCCCATGGGCGGTTTTCAGGGCAGCCTGGCCAGCGTACCAGCTGTCGAGCTGGGCGCTGCCGCCATTCGTGAGGCAGTCAAGCGCGCCGGTATCGAGCCAGCCGACGTGCAGGAAGTGATCATGGGCTGCGTATTGCCCGCTGGCCTCAAGCAAGGTCCGGCCCGCCAGGCGTCGCTCAATGCCGGACTGCCCTCTGCCACCGGTTGCACCACCATCAACAAGCTGTGCGGCTCGGGCATGAAGGCGGTGATGATGGCCTTCGACTCGCTGAAGGCCGGCAGCAACCAGGTAATGATCGCCGGCGGCATGGAAAGCATGTCCAACGCGCCCTATGTCCTGGAGAAAGCGCGTACCGGCCTGCGCATGGGTCATGGCGAAATCAAGGACCATATGTTCCTCGACGGCCTGGAAGACGCGCGCACAGGTCGCCTGATGGGCTCCTTCGCTCAGGAAACGGCCGACCAGTACGGCATCACCCGCGAGGAAATGGACGCCTATGCCATCGAATCGCTGCGCCGCGCGCAGGTGGCGATCAAGGACGGTTCGCTGGACGCTGAAATCGTTCCGGTCACCGTCACCTCGCGCAAGGGCGAAGTGGTGGTCAAGGATGATGAGCAACCATTGACGGCCAACCTGGACAAGATTCCTGCGCTCAGACCTGCCTTCAAGAAAGACGGCACCATCACCGCCGCCAACGCCAGCTCGATTTCCGATGGCGCCAGCGCGCTGCTATTGATGACCGCTGATGAAGCCGCCAAGCGCGGTCTCAAGCCGCTGGCCAAGGTGGTTGCCCATGCTACCCAGAGTCAGGACCCGAGCGAGTTCACCCTGGCGCCCATCGGCGCCATGAGCAACCTGCTGAAGAAGACAGGCTGGAGCAAGGACGAGATCGATCTGTTCGAAATCAACGAAGCCTTCGCCATGGTGACCATGCTGGCCATGCGCGAACACGGCCTGGACCATGCCAAGGTCAACGTGTTCGGCGGTGCTTGCGCCCAGGGTCATCCGGTCGGTTCCACCGGTTCGCGGATCATCCTCACCCTGATCAACGCGCTACAGAAAAAGGGCGGCAAGCGTGGGGTCGCGTCGTTGTGCATCGGTGGCGGAGAGGCCACCGCAGTGGCCATCGAACTGCTGTAAGCCAGCCCTCACGAAAGAGCCCCGCAGTTGCGGGGCTCTTTCGTTAACGCATTTCGGTCAGCGCCAGCTTCACACCGATCCCCACCAGTACCGCCCCCATCAGTCGATCGAACCAATGCCCCAAACGGGCGAAACCGGCGCGCACGCGTGGCTGGCTGAACAGCCAGGCCACCAGGCAGAACCAGAAAGCCGTGGCCAAGGCCAGATAGAGACCATAGCCGGCCTGAACGGCCACCGGGGTATGCGGATTGATCACCACGGTGAACAGTGAAAGAAAGAACAGCGTCGCCTTGGGATTCAGGCCATTGGTGATGAACCCCGTGACGAAGGCGCCACGCCCGCTGCGCTCGCCTGCTGCCAGATTCAGCTCGGCGCTGGCCGGGTCGGCCGGGCGCGCGCGCAGGGCCTTGATGCCGATATACAGCAGATAAGCAGCTGCCAGCCATTTCAGCGCGTTGAACAGGACGATGGACTGCGACACGATCAGGCCAATACCGAGCAACGAATAGGTGACGTGCACCAGAATCCCGGTGCCCACGCCGAAGGCCGTGAACAGTCCTGCGCGGCGACCATGACCAACGCTCTCGCGCACGACAATGGCGAAATCCGGCCCCGGACTGGCCACCGCCAGTAGGTGAATCAGGGCAACGGTGAGAAATTCAGTCCAGTACATGGTGGCTCCGCATCGACGCTGAAGGTCTGGTAGGCTCGCCAATCTACTCTTGCGACCCTCCTGCGAAAAGGTACAGCTGATGAGCAACAGTCCACGCGCCGTCTTCCTCGACCATGCCTCCCTCGACCTTGGCGACCTCGACATGCAACCGCTGCATCAGGCGTTCGCCGAGCTGACCCTGCACGCGCACACGCGTCCGGATCAGGTCGCCGAACGCCTGCAAGGTGCCCAGGTCGCCATCAGCAACAAGGTGCCGCTGGACGCCGCCACCTTCGCCGCCTGCCCTGACCTGAAACTGGTTCTGGTAACCGCTACCGGCACCAACAACATCGACCTGAAAGCCGCCAGTGCCCATGGCGTGACCGTCTGCAACTGCCAGGGCTACGGCACCCCGTCCGTGGCACAACACACCTTGATGCTGCTGCTTGCCCTGGCCACGCGCCTGCCCGATTACCAGCGCGACATCGCCGCCGGTCGTTGGCAGCAGGCCAGCCAGTTCTGCCTGCTCGATCACCCCATCGTCGAACTCGAAGGCAAGACTCTGGGCATGCTCGGCCATGGCGAACTGGGCGGCGCCGTCGCCCGTCTGGCCGAAGCCTTCGGCATGCGCGTGCTGCTTGGCCAACTGCCCGGCCGCCCGGCGCGAGCCGATCGCCTGCCGCTGCACGAACTGCTGCCCCAGGTCGATGCCCTGACCCTGCACTGCCCGCTCAACGAACAGACGCGCAACATGATCGGCGCCGAGGAGCTGGCACTGATGAAGCCGCGCGCCTTCCTGATCAATACCGCACGCGGCGGTCTGGTCGATGAACAGGCGTTGGCCGATGCCCTGCGCCGTGGCCATCTGGGCGGCGCGGCGACCGACGTGCTGCTGCAGGAGCCGCCGAAGGACAGCAACCCGCTGCTGGCTGCCGACATTCCCCGCCTGATCGTCACCCCGCACAGCGCCTGGGGCAGCCAGGAAGCGCGCCAGCGCATCGTCGGCCAGGTCGTGGAAAACGCCGCTGGTTTCTTCGCCGGTGCGCCGCTGCGAGTCGTCGGGTAAGCTGCGCAGCTTTTTTCAGGGAGCGACGGGCCAGCACTGCGCGTTAACAGCGATGCCCAGATTTCGCGAGCCGAGATCGCTCCCGCCCCTCTTACTTTTCCGCATCACAGATTTCAGGAAGCACCATGGACCCGCGAAGCGAAGTTCTCCTGCGCCAGGCCGAGCTGTTCAGTGACGAGCTGTTGCTGGCAGGTCTGCCGGCTGACGACCTGCTTGGCGCCCTGCCGCAGGCACATGGCTGGAACTGGAATGCGGGCGATCAGGCACTGCTCGCTGCGCGCTTTGCCGGTCGCAGCCACTTTGACACACGCATGCCGGAAGGCGACTACCGCGCCGCTGTGCTGTTCCTGCCCAAGTCACGCGAGCTGACTGACTACCTGCTGCAAACACTGGCCTCACGCCTGGCAGGCAAAACGCTGTACCTGGTCGGTGAAAAACGTGGCGGTATCGAACGCGCGGCGAAACAGCTGGCCGTCCATGGCAAGCCGCGCAAGCTCGACAGCGCGAGACATTGCCAACTCTGGTGCGTCGAGGTGGAACAGGCGCCAGCAGTACCGGACCTGCACGCTCTGGCGCAGAGCTATCCATTGCAGTTGGCTGACGGCGCACTGGAGATCGTTACCCTGCCCGGCGTATTCGCCCATGGCCGCCTGGATCGCGGCAGCGCATTACTGCTGGAGCACCTGGATGAACTGCCCAGCGGCCACATGCTCGACTTCGGCTGCGGCGCTGGCGTGCTCGGCGCCGCGCTCAAACGACGTTATCCAGACAGCGAGCTGAGCCTGCTGGATGTCGACGCCTTCGCACTGGAAAGCAGCCGACTGACCCTCGCGCGCAATGGCCTGTCAGCCCACCTGATCGCCGGCACGGGCATCGAATCGGCGCCCGAGGGACTCAGCGCCATCGTCAGCAACCCGCCGTTCCATCAGGGTGTACACACCGATTACCAGGCCAGCGAGAACCTGCTGAGCCAGTCGGCTCGCCACTTGGTAAAAGGTGGCGAGCTACGCCTGGTGGCCAACAGCTTCCTCAAATACCCGCCACTGATCGAACGTCATCTCGGCCCCTGCCGCACCCTGGCAGACGCCGACGGCTTCCGCATCTACAGCGCCAGACGCTGAATTGAGGTTGCTCCCAACGCGGCGCTTGGGCACAATTGCGCCCGTCCTAGGGGAGTAGTCTCCCGCGAGCGCCCTGCTCGCCCGGTATACGTCAACACACTTGCTCCGCAGAGCATGGCGTATACGACCCAAGGCCTTCACAGAGAGGCCTGCGGTTTGACAAGACCTATGACACGCACAACCTATACCCGGGGCGGGAAGGTCGTTCGTGTCATAAGCCGTGTTGACCCGCCCCCTGTAGGAAACCTGATGCTGGAATCGCTGTTCGTCCCCACCCTGATCGTTGCTCTCGCCGAAATCGGTGACAAGACCCAGTTGCTCGCCCTGCTGCTGGCCGCCCGTTTTCGCAAACCCTGGCCGATCATCTGGGGCATAGTCGTCGCCACCCTGGCCAACCACTTCGCCGCTGGCGCAGTCGGTAACTGGGTCGCCAGTTTCTTCTCCCCCGCCACTCTCAGCTGGATTCTCGCTGCCAGTTTCGTCGCCGTGGCAGCCTGGACCCTGGTACCGGACAAACTCGACGACGACGAGGCATCCGGCCTGAAGAAATACGGCCCCTTCCTCACCACCCTGATCGCCTTCTTTCTCGCCGAGATGGGCGACAAGACACAGGTCGCGACCGTGATGCTGGCCGCGCAGTACCCGCACTTCATCCTGGTGGTGGTCGGCACCACCCTGGGCATGTTGATCGCCAACGTGCCGGTGGTACTGGCGGGCAATTTCGCGGCCGATCGCCTGCCGCTGACCCTGATCCGGCGTCTGGCCGCCTGCGCCTTCGCCGCTCTGGCAATCTATGCCGGCTACCAGGCGTTGAAGCTGAGCGGCCTGACCTGACGAATCGCCGACGTCAACAGACCGGCACTTCGGCCAATCCCAGCCCCCTCCTGCCTGATGCTAAAGTGCCACATCACTGGTTCAGGCCTGCAGTCAGGAGGGCAGCATGTCATTGGATGATCGCAAGAAGGTGGTGTGCCAGCACATCGACCTGACCTGGAACAAGGGACGCCTGGCGCTGGCTGAACAACTGCACAGCCGCGATTTTCTCTATAAAAGCTCATTCATTGGCCGGCCACTTGGCAGCGCCGGCTTCGTGCAGATGGTGCAGGAAATCCGCCTTGCAATGCCGGACCTGCAGGTGGTGGTCGAGGAGTGCATCGCCGAGGGCTACAAGGTGGTGACCTGGAGCACGCTGATAGGCACCATCCAGAAACCGGCGCTGGGCTACCCGCCCAGCGACAAGGTGCTGAGCATCTCGGCCATGGCGTTCTGGACGCTCACCCCCGCTAACGAAGTCCAGGAAATCTGCACCATGTTCGACATGGAAAGCTTCCGCGCCCAGTTGGGCCTGCAAACCCGCCCACTTGCCGAAACCGCCCTGCCCTGAAACGCAAACGGCGCGCCGTGAGCCATCACGTCGCGCCGTTCCTTGGTCCGAAATTAAAGCCCGGCTCTGGCCTGCTCGTACAGCGGCATCACCTTAGGGATCGCCGCCTGTAGTGCAGCGATTCGACTGCTGGACGATGGGTGAGTACTCATGAACTCGGGCGGCGCACCACCACCGGCGGCCTCCATCTTCTGCCACAGGCTGATGGCCGCATTCGGGTTGTAACCCGCACGGGCAGCCAGTTCCAGACCGATCAGGTCGGCTTCGTTCTCGTTACCCCGGCTGTTGGGCAGGGTCAGGCTGTACTGCACCACGGTATCGGCCAGTGCCATGCCACTCTCACCCAGTCCGAGCAAGGCACTGGCGCCCTGTTTGGCCACCTCGATACCGTAAGCCTTGGACATAGCCTCACGGCTGTGCTCACGCAGGGCATGCGCCATCTCGTGGCCCATGATCGCGGCGATTTCATCGTCAGTCAGCTTTAGCTGCTCGATGATGCCGCTGTAGAAAATGATCTTGCCGCCCGGACCGCAGTTGGCATTGAGCTCGGGGCTCTTGATCAGATTGACCTCCCACTGCCAGTTGGCCGCATCCGGACGAAAACGCGGCGCCTGCGGAATCAGACGACCGGCGATGGTCTGCAGACGCTTGGCGTTAGCGCTGCTCTTGTCCAGCACGCCCTTGCCCGAGGCCTCGCTCAGCGTTTGCTGATAGGACTGCGCGTACATCTGATTGACTTCTTCGGCTGACAGCATGCTGAACATGTACTGCTTGCGCTCCACACCAACCGCACCACCACTGGTGGTATTGACGGCCTGACAACCAGCCAGCAGCACCGCCACCGCCAAGCCACTCAGATATAGAACCTTGTTCATCGAGCCACCTCCTTGAATCGAACGTCCTATGCTAGGCCGCCCAGGTAGTACGAGCAACCGCGTCACTTGCGCGATGGCCGTGCGCCATCTTTGCTGAATGCAGCAGCAGCCAGATGTTTCGCATCAGCCCATTAAGGTTTTTCCCTGCCACGGCCGATAGCCCGTAACAGGACACACTGCGCTCGGGAGCTCCCATGAAGTTCAAGTCGATCCAGTTTTCCGTCGCATTTCTCGCCGGAGCCAGTGTGCTGGCGGTGGTCGCGGCGCTGGTGCTCTACGCCCTGTTCGCCAGCGACCGAACCCAGAATCTGGTACAGCAACGCACCCAGGCACTGCTCGAGCAGAGTATCGAACAGCGCCTTTCCTCACTGGCGCAGGCTCAGGTCAGCGAGATCCAGCGAGAACTGGAAGCGCCCCTGCAGATCACAGCCGATCTGGCGCGGGTCAATGCCATGCTCGGCATGACCGATACCGGCGGTAGCCCACTGCTCAGCATCAGCCGCGAAGAACTTGCCAACCTGGTACATGAAACCACAGCACAGAATCCCAAACTGCTCGGCAGCTACCTGGGCTGGGAACCAAACGCCTTCGACGCCAGCGACGATATGTATGCCGGCAGCAAGGAGAATGGTTACGACGGCACCGGCCGCTTCCTGACCTGGTGGTACCGCAATGCCGACGGCAGCCTTGGTGTCGATGCCATTGGCTCGACCGAAAGCGAGGAGCTACTACCGACCGGTGTGCGCGCCGGCGAGTACTACCTGTGCCCCAAGGAACGTAAACGCCCTTGCGTGATCGATCCGGCTCCCTACGATGTCGGCGGCAAGATGACCATGCTCGCCTCCTTTACCTCGCCAATTCTGGTCAACGGCGAGTTTCGTGGTATCGCCGGCGCCGACCTGGCGGTCAACTTCATTCAGGAACTGCTGGTCAAGGCCGACGCCCTGCTCTATGGCGGCGCCGGCGAGATCGCCCTGATCGCCAGCAATGGCCGCATAGTCGCCTCGACCCAGGCGCCGGAAAAACTCGGTGAGCCCGCCACCGAGCTGCTCGACGCCAATGAGCTGGCCAACCTGAGCAGCCTGCAGCCAGGGCTGCCGAAATACGACGTGCATGTCGAGGATGATCCCGCCGACAGCCACATCGAGCTGTTTCTCAGCTTCACCATCGGCCAGACTGACACGCGCTGGGTGCTGATGCTGGTGCTGCCGCTGGACACTGTGATGGCTGACCTGCGCCAACTACAGGCTGAGCTTGTCACCCAACGCAACGGCGACACGCTGGGCATGGCGCTGGTGGGACTGCTGATCGCCGGCCTGGGCCTGCTGGTGATCTGGTTCGTCGGCTACGGCATCGCCCGTCCGCTGCGGCAGATGGTCGGCATGCTCGATGACATTGCCAAAGGCGACGGCGACCTGACGGTGCGCCTGCAAGTTGATCGCAAGGACGAACTCGGACAGATCGCAGCCGGCTTCAACGCCTTCCTGAGCAAGCTGCAAAGCATGATTGCCTCCGTGGTGACGTCGGTGCAGCAGGTCAGCGACTCCTCCGAGCACACTGCCGACATCGCCATCCGCACCAACCAGGGTGTACAGAAGCAACTGGCCGAGATCGAACTCGTGGCCACTGCCGTGCATGAGATGACTGCCACCGCCCAGGACGTCGCGCGCAACGCCACTCATGCTGCCGAGGCGGCCAACCACGCCGACCGCGCGGCCAATCAGGGCAAGCAGGTGGTACAGGAAACCTCCACGGCCATCGCCGCCCTGGCCAGCGAGATCGGCCGCGCTGTGGGCGTGGTGCAGAACCTGGCCAAGGACAGCGAGAACATCAACGCCATCCTCATCGCCATTCGCGGCATTGCCGAGCAGACCAACCTGCTGGCACTCAATGCCGCCATCGAGGCAGCCCGCGCCGGTGAACAGGGTCGCGGCTTCGCCGTGGTCGCCGACGAGGTGCGCAATCTGGCGCAGAAGACCCAGCAAGCCACCGAAGAAATCCAGAACATGATCCAGCAGCTGCAGCAAGGCACGCGCGAAGTGGTCAAGGTGATGGAGCAGAGCCAGAGCAAGACCGACGACAGCGTGGAGCACGCCAACCAGGCCGCTCAATCGCTGGAGTCCATCACCCAGGCGGTGTCGGTGATCAATGACATGAACACGCAGATCGCCAGCGCGGCAGAGGAGCAGAGCGCCGTGGCCGAGGATATCAACCGCAACGTCACCAACATCGGCCAGGTCGCCAACGAGGTGGCCGGCGGCGCCAACGAAGCCAGTCAGGCCAGCGCCCAACTGACCAAGCTGGCCGAACAGCAACGCAGGCTGATCAACCAGTTCAAGGTGTGAGGGGGTCACCGCCAGTGGGGTGCGCCGCGCGAACCGCTTTCGCATCAGTCGCAGTGCGCCCAACCCCGGCTGTACCGCGACACCCCACGCAAGCTCAAGCCGGCGTCAGGCACTCCGGCGCATCCAGCTGTGGATCATTGACCAGCGTTGCCAGCGCGCGCTCACGCAACGCTATCTGCGGCTTGGCCAATAAAGCTGTCAGCTGTTGCGGCGGCGTGTCATTGCTCAACCACAATGCCTGTTCGTGTTCACCAAGAATCAACGGCCGCCGAAGCGTAGCGGCTTCCTGAGTGATCAACGCCACGCTCAGGTACTCCTGCCCGCCCACCGGATAAAGCTCCCACAACGCCGCGAAATACATCAGCGGGTCACCGTTGCTCATCCAGTAAGGCCGCTTGCGTGCGCCCCCGCGCCATTCATAGAAGCCGTTGGCCGGCAGCAGCGCACGGCGCTGACGAAAGGGCTCGCGGAACATCGGCTGCTCGGCCAGGGTTTCGGCACGCGCATGGGCCGGCGTCTTGGACAGATCCTTGAGCCAGGCCGGCGTCAGCCCCCAACGCGCCGCTGCCGCGTGTAGCCCTTGCTCGCCAGCGCGCAGCATCAGCACCTGGCCACTGGGTGCCAGGTTCCAGTGGGGCTTCTGGTCAGCGGGAAAACCGGGCAACGCCGCAAAAGCGGGCGACCAGCGAAACAGGGCATAACGTCCACACATGACACGACTCGACAGGCAGGGGGCGCGTCAACAGAGCAACACGCCCTGAAAGGACTCTGGCTCATCGCCAGGCACAGGTTGCGCCGCATTGTACTCAGCGATCAGCGTACGCGCCCGCTCGGCGTAAGGATCAGCGACGACCAAACCAAGTAACCCGCATGCCGGCAACTCACCCACCGCGCCGACCAGATGCTGCCCGAGCAGGTGCGCCTCGACGCCCTCACTGGCCAGCATGTCCAGCAGCATCTGCCCTTCCAGGAGGTTTTCCGGTTCGTAGATTCGTTGCATCAGTCGTTCTCCCCGCGAACGTCCAACTCCCATTCGGTGCCGTCCGTACGCAACTCGAACTGAATCGGCCGACAGCATACCGGACAGTCTTCGATGTAAGACTGGTCCCCGCCGGACAGATCCAGCAGCGCCTCGGCCGGTTCGCCGCAATAAGGGCAATAATATGACTCGCTTTCCAGCATCGCGGCCTCCTTGTGACTTGGCGGTATAATCGCCGGTCTACTGCTCACCCTGTTTAAGCAGACACCCTTTCAACCTTAGCCGTTCTAGAACAAGAGAGCATGATGGGCGCATTCGATGCCATCCGACCCTATGCCGATGCAGAAGTGCGCCCCGTACTGGCGCGCCTGCTTGCCGACCCGGCGTTTCTCGGCACCCTCACCCGTTTTCGCTTCCCGCGCCTGGCCGGGCCGTTGGGCTGGCTGCTCAAGCCGCTGATCGCCGCACGGCTGCGCAGCGAGTTCGCCAGCGTCGATTCGGTCACCAAGCTACAAGAGAAGATCGAGCCCTACATCGACCGCACCATCGAGCACGCCAGTGATGGCATCAGCTATTCCGGCCTGGAACACCTGCAGCCCGGCAAGCCCTACCTGTACCTGGCCAACCACCGCGACATCGTCATGGACCCGGCCTTCGTCAATTACGCCGTCTACCATGCCGGCCTGCAGACGCCACGTATCGCCATCGGCGACAACCTGTTGCAGCGTCCCTTCGTCAGCGACCTGATGCGCCTGAACAAGAGTTTCATCGTGCACCGCTCGATCAGCGGGCGACGCGAGAAGCTGGCGGCCTATCAACTGCTCTCGGCCTATATCAACCACTCGATTCGCGAAGATGGCGAGTCGATCTGGATCGCCCAGGCCGAGGGCCGCGCCAAGGACGGTGACGACCGTACCGACTCGGCAATCCTCAAGATGTTCCACATGAGCCGCAAGGACGAGCCGTTCGCAGACGTGATCGCGTCGCTGAACCTGATCCCGGTGTCGATCAGCTACGAGTACGATCCTTGCGACCTGGCCAAGGCCCGCGAACTGTGCGTGCGTGCCACCACAGGCAGCTACACCAAGGCGCCGGGCGAAGACGACGCCAGCATCGCCCTGGGCATCACCGGTTACAAAGGGCGCGTGCACCTGCACTTCAGTCCGCCTGTCGCTGGCCTGGAAGACACCAAGCAGCTTGCACAGGAGATGGATCGTCACATTCTCGGCCAGTATCGCCTGTTCCCCGTACACTACCTGGCCTACGCCATGTGGGAAGGCCGCGAGGCCGAGCTGAACGTGCCAGCGGCAAGCGACATGTTCGATGCCGCGGAACTGGCCAAGGCCGAAGCTCAGTGGAACAAACGCCTGGTCGCCTGCAGCGCCGAAGAAAAACCATTCCTGATTCTTCAGTACGCCAATCCGGTGCGGAACCAGTACCGGATCAAGGCGGGGCTCCCCCTGTAAAAACCCTGCGCTACAAACGAAAACGGCAGCCATCAGGCTGCCGTTTTCGTTTATCGCTCAAGCATCAAAGCCGCGTGCTGGCCCAGGACAGTATCAGGGCTGCGCCCAGGCAGACGGCACCGAAACGATAGAAGAAGCGATTGATCCGCACGGTGCGCTCGTCCTGAATCTCGGCTTCATCCAGCTCGCCCTGAGCCAGCACTCGCGCCATGCCGCGCTGCTCACGCACGCGGGTCATCAGACACAGCCAGGCACCCGCTACAGCGAAGAACAATGCCAACGAATTGACCGCTCCGGCCGGATGGGCGAGGAACAGCGACCACAACACCTGCAGCGACATGCAACACCTCGGGAACAGCATGGTGCAGCAACCTCGCCACTGCACCAGAATGGGGATTTCGACCGAGAAACGGTGCGTCTCAGCCCTCGAAAAGTCGTCGCGCAGTGTACTGAAATAGCGCTTTTATAAGGTTCGTTTCCGACGAACGCGGCCCGCTATCCCGAAATCGTCTGAAAACTGTCATATGCCTGGCCTAGGGTTTGTATCTCCAATAGTGACCAAACAGTCACGACTGTTACTGGAGCCAAAACCCAACGTCCCTGGAGGACCTGCCATGCTTAATTCACAACCGCTGGATCGCGATTACCTGATCGACTCGCTGGATGAAGTGGACGCCGTGGTCGACGAACTCTCCTTCAACGTGCAGGACCAGCACTGGCTGGTGTACTGCGCCCTTGGCGGCCATGAGCATTACGACCTGCCGGACATCGACAACCGTACCGGCATGAGCCTGCCAGAGTTCTACGCGGAAGCGGCATGAAGCCCCAGGGCAAATGAAAACGCCCCGCAATGCGGGGCGTTTTTCGTAGCGTCGCCAGCAATTACTGAAGCAGAACCTGGCCGATGGTCGGGTCCTTGAACGCGCGGGTCAGCGCGTCGCTGAGCACGTCACCCACCAGCTTGGTGTTGGTCTGCTGATTCGGTGCGGTGCCGAAGCGCTGGTTCAACGAGGCACCGTAACGGCCGGTATAACGGCGGCTGCCACCTTGCACGTCGGCACGAATGGAGGCCGAGACATCTGCCTCGGTGACGTACATACCCTCTTTGGGCGACTGATACTTCAGTTCCGCCAGGGTGATGGTCAACTGCGGCGCGTTGTAGGCGTTGGCCGACGGGGTGAAGCCAAGCAGACGTACAGCAGCCTCGGCCTCAGCCTGCAGTCTGGGCAGCACATATTCGGGGCTGACGCTGATGGAACTGGTTTCCGGATACAGGCCGCCGCGGGTGCCAAGCACCGGCGAAGGACGGCCGTCGACCACGCGCACCACCACCGGCTGGCCCTGACCCACAGCGGTCAGCGAGCTGGTGAGCTTGGGTTGCGGGGTGAGTTGCTGAGGGCTGAGGGCGCAACCGGCCAGAGTCAGGCTGGCGGCAGCAAGCAAGGCGATCAACGCACGGTGCAGCATGCTCATCTCTCCGAGTGAGGTAAAAGTGGCCGGCAGTATACCCACCGCGGCCTGAGGCCGACAGTATTGCCGCATAGGACCGTCAGCACAGCGTCGCGGTTCCTGTCATCAGCCTGTCACCGCGCCCTGGCATAAAGGCACCTGTCAATTCGCTGGAGCCTTCGCCATGCTTTTGCGCCGCCTGTTCAGCCGCGCTCGCCCGATACGCCACTTTGCCCTGATCGATGGTGAGGGTCTTTGCCGCGCCCTGCGGCAGATGCAGGAACACCCGAGCCAGGCTGGCTGGGTGGAAGTTCACGAGCCGAGCATCACCTGGTTGGGCTGCCACCTGCCCGCCGGTGCCCGGATCACCCCGGTCGTCACACACGCACCAGCCGCTCGCCCGTTGGCGGCCTGACCGGCGGAAGAATAAAAGTCACGCAGGGGCGACCAATTTCCCCTCATTCACCGTTATAATCGCGCCCCGATTATAAGGACGTCTCCTGATCGGGCCGCACGACCTCGCCGATGCAACGTCATCGCCCCGCCCCAGAGAGTCGCCCACTTCGAGCTGCCGCTTCCGGCCAGCCGCTTTCAGCCCATATGCAGAGCCGATAGCAGCCATGCGTTGCATGATTTGCACGGGCAAAAGCGTGCCGAGGCAGTCGAGCTTTTGAGGTTCACCGCTCCAAAAGAGCGTGAAAAAACGGTTTTTACAACTTCACAAGAGTGTGGCGAACAAATGAACAGTTTTGCGTCCGCAAATCCCAGCCTTGACCCTCCCCGCCGAACGACAGGGCATTACGCCTGAGTCTGCCGGTATCGCCCTGAAAGGCCGAACGGCCGTCCATCTGGTGCAGTTTTCTTGGAGAGAGGTTAATGGCGCATAACGATTACCAAAGCGTAGATGTGGTGCTGGTTGGCGCTGGCATCATGAGCGCGACCCTGGGCGTGCTGCTCAAGGAACTCAACCCCGGCATCACGCTGGAAGTGGTAGAGCTGCGCGAGTCCGGCGCAGTGGAAAGCTCCAACCCCTGGAACAACGCCGGCACCGGTCACGCCGCGCTGTGCGAGCTGAACTACACCCCGGAAGGCGCAGACGGCAGCATCGACATCAACAAGTCGGTGAACATCAATGCCCAGTTCGAGGAGTCCAAGCAGTTCTGGGCTTACCTGATCGAAAAAGGCGCGATCAACTCGCCGAAAACGTTCATCAACCCGGTCCCGCACATGAGCTTCGTGCGCGGCAACAGCGGAATCGCCTTCCTCAAGAAGCGTTTCGAGGCGCTGCGCCAGCATCACGCCTTCACCGAGATGGAGTACACCGAGGATCGCGCCACCATCGCCGAATGGGCGCCGCTGCTGATCCCGGGCCGCGATAGCAACGAGCCGCTGGCGATGACCCGTGTGCAGGCCGGTACCGACGTCAACTTCGGTGCGGTCACCGAGCAGATGCTCGCCTACCTGACTACCCAGCCCGACGCCAAGGTCACCTGCAACCAGAAGGTCACCGACCTCAAGCGCGACGGTGAAGGCTGGCTGGTGGACATCAAGGACACCCGCTCCGGCGCCACGCGCAAGCTCAAGAGCAAGTTCGTCTTCCTCGGTGCTGGCGGCGGCGCGCTGCCGCTGCTGCAACTGTCCGGCATCCCGGAAGGCAAAGGCTTTGGCGGCTTCCCGGTGAGTGGTCAGTGGCTGCGTTGCGACAACCCGGAAATCGTCAAACAGCACCAGGCCAAGGTCTACAGCCAGGCTGCCGTGGGCTCGCCACCGATGTCCGTGCCGCACCTCGATACCCGCGTGGTCGATGGCAAGAAATCCCTGCTGTTCGGCCCCTACGCCGGCTTCACCACCAAGTTCCTCAAGCACGGCTCGTTCCTCGACCTGCCGCTGTCGGTACGCCCCAACAACCTCGGGCCGATGCTGGCGGTGGCGCGCGACAACCTGGACCTGACCCGCTACCTGATCAAGGAAGTGATGCAGTCCGAGGAGCAGCGCCTGAACACCCTGCGCGGCTTCTACCCCGAAGCCAAGGCCGAGGACTGGCGCCTGGAAGTCGCTGGCCAGCGCGTGCAGATCATCAAGAAGGACAGCAAGAACGGCGGCGTGCTGCAGTTCGGCACCGAACTGGTGGCTGCAGCCGACGGTACCATCGCGGCTCTGCTCGGCGCCTCGCCGGGCGCTTCGGTCACCGTGTCGATCATGCTCGACCTGATCCACCGCTGCTTCCCCGAGCAGGCCAAGAGCGACGACTGGCGCAGCAAGCTGGACGAGATCTTCCCGGCCATGGCCGATGTTCTGTCCAAGGACGCCGAGCGCTACCACGAAGTGCAAACGCAATCGAACCAGCGCCTGCAGCTGGATACCCCCAGCGCCTGATCATGGCGCATGAAAAAACCGCCCTTCGGGGCGGTTTTCTTTTAGACGTAGGGTGCGCCTTGCGCACCTTCATGCATGGGATGTTCGGTGCGCACGGCGCACCCTACGGTTGGCCCCAGGGCAGGATCGGAATGGCTGTCACCGCATTCTGCGGGCTACCCTCGATCACCCGGTCGCTGTATACCAGATACACCAGCGTGTTGCGCTTGCTGTCGAAGAAACGCACCACCTGCATGGTCTTGAACACCAGCGAAGTGCGCTCCTTGAACACCTCCTCCCCGTCCTTGAGCGTGCCCTTGAATGCAATGGGGCCGACCTGGCGGCAGGCGATGGACGCTTCGGCACGATCCTCGGCCAGACCCAGACCACCCTTCACCCCGCCGGTCTTGGCACGCGACAGGTAGCAGGTCACACCGTCCACCTTGGGATCATCAAAGGCCTCGACGACGATCTTGTCGTTGAGCCCGACCCATTTGAACACCGTCGACACTTCACCAATGGTTTCGGCCAGTGCCAGGCCGGGCAGCATCAGCAGGCCCAGCAGACATCCCTTGAACAGACGCATGGTTTGCTCCTTTCGCCTCTAAACCAGAATCAGGTTATCCCGATGCACCAGCTCCGGCTCATCGACATAGCCGAGCAGCTTCTCGATGGCATCGGATGGCTGGCCAATGATCTTCTGTGCTTCCAGCGCGCTGTAGTTGACCAGGCCGCGCGCGATCTCACGGCCGTCAGGCGATACGCAGACCACCATCTCGCCACGGCGGAAGCTACCCTGCACAGCCTTCACGCCGACCGGCAGCAGGCTCTTGCGATCCTGGCTCAGCGCCTTGACCGCGCCGGCATCCAGCACCAGCGTGCCACGGGTCTGCAGGTGACCCGCCAGCCACTGCTTGCGCGCCGCCAGCAAGCCACGCTCGGGGGCCAGCAGCGTGCCCAAACGTTCGCCAGCCTTGAGTCGCGCCAGCACCTGCTCGATGGCACCACCAACGATCACCGTATGCGCGCCAGAGCGCGCAGCCAGACGCGAGGCGCGCAACTTGGTCTGCATGCCGCCACGCCCCAGCGCACCGCCGACGCCACCGGCCACGGCATCCAGTGCCGGGTCATCGGCGCGGGCTTCGAAGATCAGCTCGGCATCGGGGTTGTGACGCGGGTCGGCGTTGTACATGCCGTCGCGGTCGGTGAGGATCACCAGCAGATCGGCTTCCACCAGGTTGGCCACCAGCGCGGCCAGGGTGTCGTTGTCGCCGAAGCGGATTTCATCGGTGACCACGGTGTCGTTCTCGTTGATCACCGGGATCACGTCGAGATTCACCAAGGTGCGCAAGGTGCTGCGCGCGTTGAGATAGCGCTTGCGGTCGGAGAGATCGTCGTGCGTCAGCAGCACCTGTGCGGTACGGCGACCGTGTTCGGCAAAGCTCGACTCCCAAGCCTGCACCAGGGCCATCTGGCCAATGGCGGCAGCGGCCTGCAACTCATGCATCGCACTGGGTCGGCTGGTCCAACCCAGGCGGCTCATACCGGCCGCCACAGCGCCGGAGGACACCAGCACCAGTTCCACGCCCTGCTCACGCAGCGCGACCATCTGCTTGACCCACACCGCCATGGCAGCACGATCCAGGCCACGCCCGTCGGCGGTCAGCAGCGCACTGCCGATCTTCACCACCCAGCGCCGCGCGCCGGTCACCTTGTCACGCATGATCTTCCAACCTTAGCCAGAAAATGATGGGGTCCACCCCACCTACAAAAACGCCGCAATTAAGCGGCGTTAGAAATTTGCTTAATCCCGGACGTAAATGATTTCCGGGCCATCGTCGTCTTCTTCGTCGAGGAAGTCATCGTCCTCGTCGATATCATCGACACTGCGCACACCGGATTTACGCAGCGCACGCTGATCGTCCAGCGCCTGCAGACGGGCACGCGCCTCGTCTTCGATGCGCTGATCCAGCTCGGCCAGCTCCTCGGCGAATACCGGGTCCTCGGCGATGCGCTCGGCACGTACTTCCAGGTAATGCATGATGTCGCGGCTGATACGCTCGGTGCCGTCGCGGCTGATGGCCGAAACCACGTAAACCGGACCCTGCCAGTTCAAACGGGCAACGATATCGGCCTTGCGCGCCTCACGCTCGTCCTCGGGCACCTGGTCCATCTTGTTCAGCACCAGCCAGCGATCGCGCTCGGCCAACGCCGGGCTGAAGCGCCCGAGCTCGTCGATGATGACCTGTGCAGCCTCGGCCGGATCGCTCTCGTCCAGCGGCGCCATGTCCACCAGGTGCAGCAGCAGGCGGGTACGCGCCAGGTGCTTGAGGAAGCGAATACCCAGGCCGGCACCGTCCGAAGCGCCTTCGATCAGCCCCGGAATGTCGGCGACGACGAAGCTCTTGAAGCGATCGACGCTGACCACGCCCAGGTTCGGCACCAGGGTGGTGAAGGGGTAATCGGCGACTTTCGGCTTGGCAGCGGAAACGGCGCGGATGAAGGTGCTCTTGCCGGCATTGGGCAGACCGAGCAGGCCGACGTCGGCCAGCACTTTCAGCTCAAGCTTGAGATCGCGCGACTCGCCCGGCTTGCCCGGCGTGGTCTGGCGCGGCGCACGGTTGGTACTGGACTTGAAGCGGGTGTTGCCCAGGCCGTGCCAGCCGCCCTGGGCGACCATCAGGCGTTGACCGGCCTTGACCAGGTCACCAATCACTTCCTGAGTCGCCACGTCGATCACCGTGGTGCCAATCGGCACCGGCAGAATCAGGTCTTCGCCCTTGGCGCCGGTGCAGTCGGTGCTGCCGCCCTTCTCGCCATTCTGCGCGTTGAATTTACGCGTGTAGCGGTAATCGATCAGGGTATTGAGGTTGGCGGTGGCCTCGAGGAATACCGAGCCACCGTCGCCACCGTCGCCACCGTTGGGGCCGCCCTTCTCGATGAATTTCTCGCGACGGAAGGCCATCATGCCGTTACCGCCGTCACCGGCTTTTACAAAAATCGAAACTTCGTCGACAAATTTCATGGATACGCCTCCCGCAAGCGCTGCGGGTCAACAGAACAACGTAAAGGCCCTTGCCGGATGACCCCACGCGAACAGCGTGGCGTTACGGGTGATCGGGCAAGAACCCAAGGATACAGAAACAAAAAAAACGCCTGGAGCGTTTTTTAACGTCGCTTGCGACGGCCCGGAGGGATGCCGCCATGGACGGCGGGCCAATAAAAAAGCCCCGTCCTACGGACAGGGCTTTTCCAGCGCGTAGGCGATTAGGCCTGAACGACGCTCACGTAGCGACGGCCGAAAGCGCCCTTCACTTCGAACTTGACCACGCCTTCGACTTTAGCGAAGAGGGTGTGGTCTTTGCCCATGCCCACGCCGAAACCGGCATGGAACTCGGTGCCGCGCTGACGAACGATGATGTTGCCGGCCTTGATGACCTGACCACCATACATCTTCACGCCAAGGCGTTTACTTTCGGAATCGCGGCCGTTACGGGTAGAACCGCCAGCTTTTTTGTGTGCCATGAGTCAATACTCCTATAAAGGATCGGGGCCGACGAATCAGGCCTGGATACCGGTGATTTTGATCTCAGTGAACCACTGACGGTGGCCCTGACGCTTCATGTGGTGCTTACGACGGCGGAACTTGATGATACGCACTTTGTCGTGACGGCCTTGCGAAACGACTTCGGCAACCACTTTAGCGCCGTCTACGACCGGAGCGCCGATCTGAACGTCGTCGCCATTGCCGATCAGCAGAACGCGATCGAAAGTCACGGCTTCGCCGGTGGCGACTTCGAGCTTCTCGATCTTGAGGAATTCGCCTTCGGTGACTTTGTATTGCTTGCCACCAGTAACAATTACTGCGTACATGGTAAATCTCCGTTGATCCTGCTCACCCAGCGCTTTAGAAAAGTCGTTATTGGCTGGCATGGCTGCTTGGGGCCGGAAGTGACACCCTTGCAATTGCGTAAGGCAGGGAAATGCCCAGGGGGAAGTTCAGGGTGCGCGATTGTACGCAAGCGCAGACCGCTTCGCAAGGCCCACAGGCACTTGCCTTGACAGCCCCCACCCCGCCACCTAGCATGCCGCGCAACCTCAAAGGAGCACCTGTCGCCGATGCAACCCCAGGCTTTCTACCGCGTGGTAGCGGACGATTTCACCGCCGTCGATGGCATCATTCGCCAACAGGTGGTTTCCCGCGTGCCGCTGGTGGAAAAGATCGGCGACTATATCATTTCCGCTGGCGGCAAACGCCTGCGCCCGCTGCTGGTGCTGCTCAGCGGTCGCGCGCTGGGTTACCAGGCCGACGACCTGCGCCTGCTGGCCGCCACCATCGAATTTCTGCATACCGCCACCCTTCTGCATGACGATGTGGTCGACATGTCCGATATGCGCCGCGGCCGTAGCACCGCCAATGCCCAGTGGGGCAACGCACCGAGCGTACTGGTGGGCGACTTCCTTTATTCACGCTCGTTCGAAATGATGGTCGAGCTCGGCTCCATGCCGGTGATGAAGATTCTCTCCCACGCCACCCGCGTGATCGCCGAAGGTGAAGTGCTGCAACTGTCCAAGGTTCGCGACGCCAGCACCACGGAAGAGACCTACATGGAAGTCATCCGCGGCAAGACCGCGATGCTGTTCGAAGCCTCGACTCATGCCGCCGCCGCGCTGGCCGGCGCCAACGAAGCACAGCGCGAAGCCCTGCGCACCTTCGGCGATCACCTGGGCATCGCCTTCCAACTGGTCGACGACCTGCTCGACTACAAAGGCGACGCAGCCGAGCTGGGCAAGAACGTCGGTGATGATCTCGCCGAGGGCAAGCCGACGCTGCCGCTGATCTACACCATGCGTGAAGGCACCGAGGAACAGGCAGCACTGGTGCGCCGCGCGATTCAGAAAGGCGGTATCGAAGACCTGGAAAGCATCCGCGCCGCCGTGGATGCCGCCGGCGCTCTGGATTACACCGCCAGACTCGCTCGCGACTACGCCGAACGCGCAATTGCCTGCCTGGAAGTGCTGCCGGCCGGGGAATATCGCGAGGCGCTGGTGGAGCTGAGCCGTTTCGCTGTCGCTCGCACGCATTGAAAGCTGCGGTGCGCACGGCGCACCCTACGAAAAGCAAACAGAACGCCGCCATTAGGGTGCGCCTTGCGCACCAGCTGTCGGAAACGAAAAACGCCCCGAACCAGTCGGGGCGTTTTTCGTTCAGGCCGGGTGAATTACAGGCGCAGGCCGCCGTCCAGTTCCAGAATACGACCGGTGTAATAGTCGTTTTCCAGAATGTAGGCCACCGAATGCGCGATCTCGGCCGGCTTGCCCATGCGCTTGAGCGGAATGCCCGAGGTCATCTTCTCCAGGGCTTCCGGCTTCATGCTGCCGGTCATCTCGGTTTCGATGAAGCCCGGCGCCACGCCCGCTACGCGAATGCCGTAACGCGCCAGTTCCTTGGCCCAGACCACGGTGTCGGCAGCTACGCCCGCCTTGGCTGCGGAGTAGTTTGCCTGCCCCATGTTGCCGGCACGCGAGATCGAGGAAATGTTGACGATCGCGCCTTCATTCTTCAGTTCGATCATCTTCGCCGCCACTTCGCGAGTGCAAAGGAATACGCCGGTCAGGTTGACATCGATCACCGCCTGCCACTGCGCCAGGCTCATCTTGGTCATCTCGCCATCCTTCACGCGGATGGTCAGACCATCGCGCAGGATGCCTGCGTTGTTGACCAGGCCGTTGATAGCACCGAAGTCATCGGCCACCTGGGCGACCATATGGGTCACCTGCTCTTCATCGGCCACGTTGCACAGGTAGCTGCGGGCATCGCCACCGGCGGCCTTGCAGGCAGCCACGGCTTCGTCGAGTTTTTCCTGGTTCAGATCGACCAGCGCCAGCTTGGCGCCCTTGGCTGCCAGGTACTCACCCATGGCGCGGCCCAGTCCCTGGCAACCGCCAGTGATGATGATGACTTTGTCTTTCAGTTGCATCGCTTTATCCCCTCAAGGTGCAGCATTTACCGACCCCGCTGATGCCCGCTAACCGCTATGCTAGGGCGTCTGTCCGTTTCTGACGGATTCTTTGCGAGGAGTCATAAGGTGAGCGTGAAAGCCGGCAAGCATGCACGAGAATTGCTGCTCAAGGAATACCGTGGCGTGCTCAGCACCCACTCCAAGGCCATGCCGGGTTTCCCTTTCGGATCGGTGGTGCCCTACTGCCTGGACGCCGAGGGCCGGCCGCTGATCCTGATCAGCCGCATCGCCCAGCACACCCATAATCTCGGGCAGAACGCCAAATGCTCGCTATTGGTCGGCGAACGTGGCGCAGAGGATGTGCAGGCGGTCGGCCGCCTCACTTTGCTCGCCGAAGCACGACAGTTGCATGACGAAGACGCAATCGAAGCGGCCGCACAGCGTTATTACCGTTTTTTCCCCCAGTCGCGCGACTACCATCGGGCGCATGATTTCGATTTCTGGCGCCTGGAGCCAGTGCGCTGGCGCTTCATCGGCGGTTTTGGCGCCATTCACTGGCTCGACCACGTCGCCCTGGCCAATCCCTTTGCGACAGACGGCAGCGAAGCGAGCATGGTCGAGCACATGAACGACGACCACGCCAGCGCCATCGCGCATTACGTCGAACTGGCCGGCCTGCCGCAACACGAACCCGCGCAGATGGCCGGTGTCGACAGTGAAGGTTTTCATCTGCGCATCGGCCAGAGCCTGTACTGGCTGCCCTTTCCCGCACCCTGCAGCAATCCCGGCGCCGTGCGCCAGGCATTGGTGCAGCTGGCTCGAGCCGAAAGCTGGCCGACCAGCGGTACGCCTTCAGCTTGAATTCAGGCCATTACCCCATACTTAATTCCTACTGGAAGCTCGCTTCCGTCAAGGACCCTCTGAAAATGCGCGCGTTTCTATTCCTCTTCCTGCTGTTTCCGATCATCGAACTGGCCCTGCTGATCAAGGTCGGCAGCGCCATTGGCGTGCTGCCCACGCTCATGCTGGTGATCGGCACCGCCATCCTAGGTAGCGTGTTGCTGCGCGTTGCCGGCGTCGCCACTGCCTGGCGCGCCCGTGAAAAACTCTCGCGTGGCGAGCTGCCTGAGCAGGAAATGCTCGAAGGCCTGCTCATCGCCGTCGGCGGTGGCCTGCTGCTGCTGCCGGGCTTCATCAGCGACATATTCGGTGTGCTCTGCCTGATTCCCTTCACCCGTCGCCTGTTGGTCGGCAAGATTCGTCGCCGCGCCGAGGAGCAGGCCCTGCGTCAACGTGCCTTCTTCGACGATGCCGCCGCTCGCTCCGGACAGACTCGGCCCAACGTGCTCGAAGGCGATTACGAGCGCCGCGACTGATCCCTACAGCACCTGCAGGAGCCGGCTTGCCGGCGATCTCTCTCTGGCTGATCGCCGGCAAGCCGACTCCTACGCAAAGTCGTCAGGCTGCGGTGCTTGCCGCGAGTGCCGCCCCCTCTGCAGCGCAAAAAAATTCACTTCCTCCCCTTGAAATGCACTTGCCCGCCCACATGTAGCAGTCACCGCAAGGTGCCTGCCCTCTGAGGCAGTCCGACTTTCGCGGTGCGCCCAGCGTGCCGCGCCCGGCCTCGCCGGATTTTACAAACCCGCCGACCAATCAAGAGTCGGCAAGTTGGCCATTCAATTGTTAGGAGAGATCGACAATGAAGCTTCGTCCTCTGCATGACCGCGTCGTGATCCGTCGCAGCGAAGAAGAGACCAAAACCGCAGGCGGCATCGTGCTGCCGGGTTCGGCCGCCGAGAAGCCGAACCAAGGTGAAGTCGTTGCCGTCGGTACCGGTAAGGTTCTGGATAACGGCGAAGTCCGTCCGCTGGCCGTCAAGGTCGGTGACAAGGTGGTATTCGGCCCTTACTCCGGCAGCAACACCGTCAAGGTCGACGGCGAAGACCTGCTGGTAATGGGCGAGAACGAAATCCTCGCTGTCGTCGAAGCCTGATTCCCACGAATCTCCGTTTTAACCTTCAAGAATTTGAGGACTGATCAACATGGCTGCTAAAGAAGTCAAGTTTGGCGATTCCGCCCGCAAGAAAATGCTCGTTGGCGTCAACGTACTGGCCGACGCCGTCAAAGCCACCCTCGGCCCGAAAGGCCGTAACGTGGTGCTGGCCAAATCCTTCGGCGCCCCGACCATCACCAAAGACGGTGTTTCGGTTGCCAAGGAAATCGAACTGAAAGACGCCTTCGAAAACATGGGCGCCCAGCTGGTCAAGGACGTTGCGTCCAAGGCCAACGACGCGGCCGGTGACGGCACCACCACCGCTACCGTTCTGGCTCAAGCCATCGTCAACGAAGGCCTGAAATCCGTCGCTGCCGGCATGAACCCGATGGATCTGAAGCGCGGCATCGACAAGGCCACCATCGCCATCGTTGCCCAACTTAAAGAGCTGGCCAAGCCGTGCACCGACACCAAGGCCATCGCTCAGGTAGGCACCATCTCCGCCAACTCCGACCACTCCATCGGTGACATCATCGCCGAAGCCATGGAAAAGGTCGGTAAAGAAGGCGTCATCACCGTTGAAGAAGGCTCGGGCCTGGAAAACGAACTGTCCGTCGTAGAAGGCATGCAGTTCGACCGCGGCTACCTGTCGCCGTACTTCATCAACAAGCCGGACACCATGGTTGCCGAGCTCGAAGGCCCGCTGCTGCTGCTGGTCGACAAGAAGATCTCCAACATCCGCGAACTGCTGCCGGTTCTGGAAGCCGTTGCCAAGGCTGGCCGTCCGCTGCTGATCGTGGCTGAAGACGTCGAAGGCGAAGCCCTGGCTACCCTGGTCGTCAACAACATGCGCGGCATCGTCAAAGTCGCTGCCGTCAAGGCTCCGGGCTTCGGCGACCGCCGCAAGGCCATGCTGCAGGACATCGCCATCCTGACCGGCGGTACCGTGATCTCCGAAGAAGTTGGCCTGTCCCTGGAAAGCGCCACTCTGGAGCACCTGGGTAACGCCAAGCGCGTCGTGCTTAACAAGGACAACACCACCATCATCGATGGTGCTGGTGCCCAGGTCGACATCGAAGCCCGCGTTGCACAGATCCGCAAGCAGGTCGAAGAAACCTCTTCCGACTACGACAAAGAGAAGCTGCAAGAGCGTCTGGCCAAACTGGCTGGCGGTGTTGCCGTGATCAAGGTTGGCGCTGCCACCGAAGTCGAGATGAAAGAGAAGAAGGCCCGCGTTGAAGACGCCCTGCACGCTACCCGCGCTGCCGTGGAAGAAGGCGTGGTACCTGGCGGCGGCGTGGCCCTGGTTCGCGCTCTGCTGGCCATCGACGAGCTGAAAGGCGACAACGAAGACCAGAACGTCGGTATCGCTCTGCTGCGCCGCGCTGTCGAAGCGCCGCTGCGTCAGATCGTTGCCAACGCCGGCGGCGAGCCGAGCGTAGTGGTCGACAAGGTCAAGCAGGGTTCGGGCAACTTCGGCTTCAACGCCGCTACCGACACCTACGGCGACATGATCGAGATGGGTATTCTCGACCCGGCCAAGGTCACCCGTTCGGCCCTGCAGGCTGCTGCCTCCATCGGCGGCCTGATGATCACCACCGAGGCCATGGTTGCCGAAGCGGCTGACGACAAGGCTCCGTCCATGCCTGACATGGGTGGCATGGGCGGCATGGGTGGTATGGGCGGCATGATGTAAGCCGACCGGCACCCACGCAGCACAAAGAACCCCGCGCCAGTCGCGGGGTTTTTTTTTGGCCTGCCATCCATGGCGGCCACCCTGCGGGCCGTCGCTACGCGACGTTAAAAATTTCTCCCGGAAAATTTTTATTCCCGATGAAAAGCGATACAGATCGAAAAATTCGATTTCATTGCCGGTGGACTCGGGAACGTTGCTTGCATATGTTTCGTTACCACCCTGAACGACGTAGCAGCCGTTCACGAGACGGGCGCTGCGCCAACCTCCAATAGAAGAACAAAAATATGGCCCTTTGCAGTACGAGCGAAATCCCTCAGCAGGCATTCCAACACTGGTGGCAACAGCAAGGTGATTGGGTCGAAGAGCCCAACGTTCGCCGTGGCGGCGAGAGTGGCGTGCAGCGCCTACTGGATGAAACCGGCGTGCTCTACGCCAAGAAACAGATCGGCCACATCTATCGCAGCCTGCTGCACCCAAAAGGACGCCCGACCGTACTGCGCGAACGCAGTGCATTGCTGGCTCTGGATGCACTCGGCGTGCCCGTTCCCCAGCTGATCTACTGCGGCGTCCAACACGACCCACAGCAAGGCTGGCGCGGCCTGCTGGTGACCGCAGAGCTCGAAGGCTTCATGGATATCGAAAGCTGGTACGCCAAAGGCGGCCGCGAAGCCTGTGGCGAAGCCGTACATGCCCAGCTGCTGCAACTTGTTGGCGCGACTCTGGCGCGTATGCACCTGGGGCGCTGGCAGCACGGCTGCCTGTATGCCAAACATATCTTCGTCAACCTTGTCGACGAAACGCCGCAGGTTGCCCTGCTGGATCTGGAGAAAAGCCGGCGCCGCCTGACTCGCGCCCGGGCCGCTCAGCACGACCTGTCTCAACTACGACGTCACAGCCCCTGGTCCGACGACGACTGGCAGCGACTGCTGCAGGGCTATCGCCAGATTTTCGCCGGTGGCGTCAAGGGCCTCGGCACGTCTATTGCGTGAGTAAACGGCTGCCGGCCCAGAGCCGGCAGTGTTTTATCCGCAACACCTCGTTCCATCCGCATCATCCCCACCAGGAAGTGGCTCTACCTTGCACCTTTGCGCTGGGTAGCAAGAAAAGCTGCAGGCGACTGCGACTGCCAGGGCCGGCTGTTACAGGGGGCCGTAACAGGCACCTAAGGTTACGTCGATACGTTACCCGCACCATTGTTGAACCACCCAACAAGGCCCGTGTCCCACCACAGCCCCGGCTGGTGTCAGCTACGCGCTAAGACCGTTCGTCGCATGAAACGACGACAAGGCAATGGGTGATCTAGGTTTAGCGAACAGCGTTTGGCAGCGCTTTCAAGGGGTTAGCAAAATGAAATTAGAAATAGCACGAGGTTTGTTCCTTGGCCTCGCACTCAGCGTAACGGCAATCGCTGCCGCAGCCTGGCAGGAGCCCGGCCCCCGCGTACTGGAAGCACAGGCCTGCACCGCTGTGCAACCCTGCTCAACCGCACCTTTGCGCAAGCAGGTACAACCCGCCGCCAAACCGGACGCCAACCTGCTTGTGTTGATGTTCGGCCTCAGTGGTGCGATGAAGGGCGAGCAGTAAGTCCCCACGATCAGGCCTCGCCAAGCGGGCTGATCTGCATCCGCAGGTGGCCCGCCAGGCGTCAGCTTCTGACACTTGCACCCATGCTGCTCGAGTAGCCGTACTGCTCATTCGTATCCCCCATTTCCCGCCCGGCCGTCACAAGGGCCAAGCCCCTGAAAGTGCCCGCATAAGTGCAATGCTATTCACTTAAGGCTGCGTGCGCTTAGCTCCCCTCTCCCTGAGCCTCTTCCCAGAGGGGCAAGGGGACTGATCGCGTCCGATCATTTCTTCTGTGAACAGCATTACCCGCATAGTGGCGTTTTAGAGCCTCTCGTTCAGTTTTGATTAAGTAAGAATCCTTATCGTTGCCCTGGAAGTGACCGACTGGTCACAGGCGTTTGGCTGGCAGTCGAGAACGTCACCGATGAAAATCACAGGAGATGCAACGATGAACTCAACCGCTTCCCGAACCGGCAACACCCTGCGCCCCGTCGCCAAGGACAACGCTCAGGCCGCCCTGCAACAACTGCTGCAGGGTTTTCGGCGTTTCCGCCAGGAGGTCTACCCGCAGCAGCAGGCGCTGTTCAAGCGTCTTGCCTCGGCGCAATCGCCCAGCGCGATGTTCATCACCTGCGCCGACTCGCGCATCGTGCCGGAGCTGATCACCCAGAGCGACCCCGGCACCCTGTTCGTCACCCGCAACGTGGGTAACGTGGTACCTCCCTACGGACAGATGAACGGCGGCGTATCCACTGCCATCGAGTACGCCGTACTGGCGCTCGGCGTACAGCACATCATCGTCTGCGGCCATTCCGACTGTGGCGCGATGAAGGCGGTGCTCAACCCGGATAGCCTCGACGGCATGCCCACGGTACGCGCCTGGCTGCGTCACGCCGAGGTGGCCCGCAGTGTGGTAGCGGACAACTGCAACTGCGGCAGCGCCCATGAAACCCTCGGCGTGCTGACCGAAGAGAACGTGGTGGCCCAGCTCGACCACCTGCGCACTCACCCTTCCGTCGCCGCCCGTCTGGCCAGCGGCCAGTTGCAGATCCATGGCTGGGTCTACGACATCGACAGCGGCGGCATCCGCGCCTACGACGCCGCCTCGGGCCACTTCCTCGCGCTCGATGGCGACGAGCAGCCCTGCGCCACCCCGCAACCCCGCTACGCCAGCGCCTGATCTATCCGTTTCCCCCGAGCCTGCGCGAACAGAGCGCGCGGGCACGGGCTGCTTTTGCCCGCGAGATGGGCAAGGAGATTCCCCATGAATGTATTTCGCACACTGCCACGGGACGCGCTGGCGTCCGTGGTGGTCTTTCTCGTCGCCCTGCCGCTGTGCATGGGCATCGCCATCGCCTCCGGCATGCCACCGGCCAAGGGACTGATCACCGGCATCATCGGCGGCCTGGTAGTCGGCTTCATCGCCGGAGCGCCACTACAGGTGAGCGGCCCGGCTGCCGGCCTCGCCGTACTGGTGTTCGAACTGGTGCGTACTCACGGCATGGCCGCGCTAGGCCCGGTATTGCTGCTGGCCGGACTGATCCAGCTGGTCGCCGGCGCCTTGCGCCTGGGCGGCTGGTTTCGCGTCACCGCGCCGGCGGTGGTCTACGGCATGCTCGCCGGCATCGGCATCCTCATCGTGTTGTCGCAGGTGCACGTGATGATCGATGCCGCGCCCAAGGCCTCCGGCCTGGACAACCTGCTGGCCTTCCCCGGCGCCGTGCGTGATGCGCTGAGCCTGATCGGCAGCAACGCCATGATCGCAGGTGCAGTGGGCCTCGGCACCATCGCCAGCATCTGGCTGTGGGAGCGTTTTCGTCCGGCACCGCTGCGCTTTCTGCCTGGCGCACTGGTCGGCGTGACGCTCGCCACTCTGGCCAGCCTGTGGCTCGCGTTACCGGTCAAGCGCGTGGAACTGCCAGCCAATCTCGGCGATGCCATCGACTGGATCACCCCACAAGGTCTGGCCAGCCTGGCCGATCCGCAACTGCTGATCGCCGCCCTCGCCTTGGCCTTTATCGCCAGCGCCGAGACGCTGTTGTCTGCCGCTGCCGTCGACCGCATGCACGATGGCCCGCGTGCGCGCTTCAACCGCGAGCTTTCCGCCCAGGGCATCGGCAACATGCTCTGCGGTGCGGTCGGCGCCCTGCCGATGACCGGCGTGATCGTGCGCAGCTCGGCCAACGTCCAGGCCGGCGCACGCGGCCGCGCCTCGACCATCCTCCACGGCGCCTGGCTACTGGCCCTGGTCGCTCTGCTGCCCGTCGTACTGCAGAGCATCCCGGTGGCCAGCCTCGGCGCGGTACTGGTGTACACCGGCTGCAAACTGGTCGACCCCAAGGCCATGCGCAACCTCGGCCAGTACGGCCGTGCCCCGGTGTTCATCTACGCCGCCACGGCGCTGTGCATCGTCTTCACCGACCTGCTGACCGGCGTGCTGATGGGCTTCGGCCTGACGCTGCTGAAACTGGTCTGGAGCGCCTCACGCCTGCGCGTGAAACTGGTACCCACCGGCCCGAACAGCGCCGAACTGCGCATGAGCGGCGCCGCCACCTTCCTCCGTGTGCCACAACTGGCCAAGCTGCTGGCCAGTGTCGAGCCGGGCACACGACTGCATCTGAGCCTGGCGCGGGTCAGCTACATCGACCATGCCTGCATGGAGCTGCTGGAAGACTGGGGCCGCTCCGCCCGCGCCCAAGGTGGTGGGCTGGAGATCGTCGAAGGGGCTGCGCTGAAGCGCCGGGTAGAAGGTCGGCAGCGCACCGCGCTGGCCTGATTGCCAGGGCCGGGCGAAAGCCAAGAGTGCATGCAGCTAGAGCGGGGGCAGGTGTGTCTGCAACACCAGACCAACCGACTGGGCGAACGCGTCCTGTCCCTGAATGAAACGGTGGACAAGCTTCGCGTTGTCCACCCTACGTAAATCCGGGCTACTTGCTGATCGCGGTCCATCAGCAATCTCAGCAGGCTTTCGAGGCTTCCGAGATTTTCGCGGCTGAAGCCGCTCCTACAGATTTGGGTGGCTTCGGGTCGCGGCTGAAGCCCCTCCCATAAGAGCGAGGCGATACCAGCGGCCTTGCCTTCACGCCCCCGTAATCAACCGCTCGATGATCTCCCGCCGCTCAGGATGCTCCGGCACCTGAATGCCAAACTCCTCGCGTAACACCCTCAGCACCTCATCGACACTCTGCAACTGCACTCGCTCGCTCGCCTGCCCCAGGCGGTGAATGGCGAAGCTGCCGTTATTCAGGGTCTTGCGTAAGCCTGGGCCGGTGCGCGCAGCGATCATCTGGCCGAGGAAGGGCGAATCCGGGTGGGTGCACACGTACCAGTTGCCCACCACGTAATCGATATCCGCCACCTTCTGCAGATCGAAGACGTACATCGCCCGCCAGCTACCCGCCACCAATGCGCGCAGGGTGTAGGTACCGTCCACCAGCGTCAGCCGATAGGGCTCATGCGGCGTGGCCTGTTCGGCCTCGCTATCGAGCAGCAGGGGACCGGTCGGCACCATGCCGCCGAAACCAACGTCGGTGATGTAGCGCACGCCATCGATCGTCACCAGCACCAGCATATGGGTGCGCGCCGGCAGGGCATCCTCCGGGCCGCCCATCACTACGCGGCCGGTCAGCCCGCGCGCGTCGAACCCCAACGCCTGCAACAGCAGCAAGTACAGGCGGTTGAGTTCGAAGCAGTAACCGCCACGGCCCTGGCGCAGCAGCTTGTCCTGAATCGCGGCGGGTTCGACCTCGACCGGCACGCGCAGCATGCTCGCCAGGGTTTCGAAGGGGAACTCGGCGGTGTGCCGCGCCTGCAGTTCGCGCAAGGTGTCGAGAGTCGGTGGCGGTGCCGACGAGTAACCCAGGCGCTCGAGGCACCTGTGTAGATCCAGCATGAATGGCTCGGTCATCGTGCATCTCCCTTTTCTATCTGCCGGCTGTTTTACCAGAGGGCGTGGATGGACGATATGCAACGAACGGCATGGCGTACTCGAATCAGCACTTTCGGTTTGCGGCAGCCGGCACACACAAACCGGCATGAATGCGCCAATCTATCGCTTACCGCACGAGCTTGCCCGAGGACTCCATGATGCACCTGCGCCGTTTCTGTACCTTTTCCCTGTTACTCACCCTGGGCGGCTGCGGCGCCGGTGAGACGGCCGCTACGGCGACACTCCAGGCTGAGCAGGCCAAACTGGCTCAGCAGCAGATGGAGCAGCTCAAGCAGCAGATCGACCAGGCCAATGCGGCGAACACGCAGCGCCTGCAGGAGGCCATCGATCAGGCGCAGTGACCGGCGCCTCGTGCAGGGCGCAGCTCCATCCAGCGGCGAGCGCTGGCAGCGAACAGCACGTTCGCCTGAAAACAGGGAGGCCGGTCACAAGACTGGTCTTTTTCTTTAATGCCCTGCAGTTATCCACCTGTAGTGGACATTCGGCACTTCCATGATGGCTATAAGCCTTTATAGTACGCGCCCCTATCAGCACTCACGACAAGGATGTAATCCGGATGTCTTCCCTCAAGTCTGCCGCCATGCTGGCAGCCGCGCTGATCGTCAGCGGTTGCTCCACTGCCACCTGGGTCAAGCTCCCCGACGATAGCGCGCTCATCGTCAATGAGCGCCCAACTCTCCACAACCAGGGCCTGATCAAGACACGCCCATTTTCATGGGGTGCAGCCGGAGGCGTACCTTATCGGCTGGAGGACAAGCAATCCCATGTCATCCAGAGTGGCCGCCTGAAAACACGCTTCCGCGTTGCCTCGATCTTCTGGCCTCCGGTCGGCATCGCCTATTGGCCGATGGGCTTCGGCCAGCGTTGCTATGACCTGACCGGACCGGCGCCACAAGCCTGCACCTATCAGGATCTGGTCGACCTGCGGAAGAACCATCGCCTCTCCCGCTGACGGTTTAACCAGATAAGGCTTCCACGGCAGCGTTCGTAGGAGCCCCACCCCGGGGCGAAGCTTTTCGAAGCCTCGCAGCCCCGCTCCTACAGGTTCTGATCGTTCCCACGCTCCGCGTGGGCATGCAGCCCGTGACGCTCCGCGTGGGAACGATCACGCAACTCCCAAGTGGCTGCCAGATTTTTCGCGGCTGAAGGCGCTCCTGCCGGAAGCCCGATCACCACGACACTGCAACCAATAAAAAGGCCGATCTCGTGATCGGCCTTTTCGTTCAACGCATCAGCTCACTCAGCCATTGCTGGGGAAGGCGAACTGCGCCGCTTCGTGGCTCTTGCGCGCCGGCCAGCGTTGGGTGATGGCCTTCTTGCGGGTGTAGAAGCGCACACCATCCGGACCGTAGGCATGCAGGTCGCCGAACAGCGAGCGCTTCCAGCCACCGAAGCTGTGGTAGCTCACCGGCACCGGCAGCGGCACGTTGACGCCGACCATGCCGACTTCGATCTCGTCGCAGAACAGGCGTGCCGCTTCACCGTCACGGGTGAAGATGCAGGTGCCGTTGCCGTACTCGTGATCGTTGATCAGCTGCATGGCTTCTTCCAGGCTGCCAACGCGGACGATGCACAGCACCGGGCCGAAGATTTCGTCGGTGTAGATGGTCATCTCCGGTGTCACCTTGTCGAACAGAGTGCCGCCGACGAAGTAACCGTTCTCGTTGCCAGCGACCACCAGGTCGCGGCCGTCGACCACCAACTTGGCGCCCTGCTCGACCCCGGCGTCGATGTAGCCCTTGACCTTGTCACGCGCCGCGGCGGTGACCAGCGGGCCCATGTCGAGGCCGCAGGAGGTGCCGGCACCGATCTTCAGTGCCTGGATCTGCGGGACGATCTTGTCCACAAGCGCGTCGGCGATCTGGTCACCCACGCACACGGCTACGGAGATGGCCATGCAGCGCTCGCCACAGGAGCCATAGGCCGCGCCCATCAGGGCACTGACGGCATTGTCCAGGTCGGCATCGGGCATCAGCACGGCGTGGTTCTTGGCGCCGCCCAGGGCCTGCACGCGCTTGCCGCGCTTGGTGCCTTCGCTGTAAATGTACTCGGCGATCGGGGTCGAGCCGACGAAGCTCAGGGCCTTGACCTCGGGCGCTTCGATCAGCGCATCGACCGCATCCTTGTCGCCGTTGACCACGTTCAGCACGCCCTTGGGCAGGCCGGCCTGGTTCAGCAGTTCGGCGATGAACAGGGTGGAGCTGGGATCACGCTCGGACGGTTTGAGGATGAAGCAGTTACCGCAGACGATGGCCAGCGGGTACATCCACAGCGGCACCATGGCCGGGAAGTTGAACGGAGTGATGCCGGCGACCACGCCGATGGGCTGCAGGTCGGTCCAGGCGTCGATGTTCGGGCCGACGTTGCGGCTGTACTCGCCCTTGAGAATTTCCGGGGCGGCGCAGGCGAACTCGACGTTCTCGATGCCGCGCTTGAGTTCACCGACGGCGTCTTCGAGGGTCTTGCCGTGTTCGGCGCTGATCAGCGCGGCGATCTCGTTCTCGTTCTGCTCCAGCAGTTGCTTGAAGCGGAACATGATCTGCGCACGCTTGGCCGGCGGGGTGTTGCGCCAGGCCGGGAAGGCGGCCTTGGCGGCGTCGATGGCCAGTTGCATGGTGGCGCGATCAGCCAGGCCGACGGCGCTGGTGGAGTCGCCGGTAGATGGGTTGTACACCGGGGCACTGCGACCGTTGCCGGCAATGCGCTCGCCGTTGATCAGGTGAGGGATATGGCTCATGGGGAAGCTCCTAGACGTAATTATTGTGGGTAGGAGCCGGCTTGCCGGCGATCCGTTTTACAACATCGCCCGCAAGCGGGCTCCTACAGAAATGGGTGCGTTCGCTCTTAATCCAGCTTGTTCAGCACGTCGCCAACGGCGTTGAAGACGCGGTCGAGGTCTTCCATCTTGGCGTTGAAGGTTGGGCCGAACTGCAGGGTGTCGCCACCGAAGCGTACGTAGAAACCCGCCTTCCACAGGGCCATGCCGGCCTCGAACGGACGGATCACCGCATCACCGTCACGCGGGGCGATCTGCAGGGCGCCAGCCAGGCCGCAGTTGCGGATGTCGACGATGTGCTTGGTGCCCTTCAGGCCATGCAGCGCAGCCTCGAACTTCGGCGCCAGCTCGGCGGACTGCTGGATCAGGTTCTCGCGCTTGAGCAGCTCCAGGGTCGCCAGGCCAGCGGCGCAGGCAACCGGGTGCGCCGAATAAGTGTAGCCGTGGGTGAACTCGATCATGTGCTCCGGCGACGGCTGCTGCATGAAGGTGTTGTAGATCTCGCTGCTGGCGATCACCGCACCCAGCGGGATGGCGCCGTTGGTGATCTGCTTGGCGACGTTCATCAGGTCCGGGGTCACGCCGAAGAATTCCGCACCGCTCCACTTGCCCATGCGGCCGAAGCCGGTGATCACTTCGTCGAAGATCAGCAGGATGTTGTGCTGCGTGCAGATCTCGCGCAGGCGCTGCAGGTAGCCCACCGGCGGCACGATAGCACCGGCCGAACCGGACATCGGCTCGACGATCACCGCGGCGATGTTGGAAGCGTCGTGCAGTTCGATCAGCTTGAGCAGCTCGTTGGCCAGCTCCACGCCGCCGGTCTCGGCCATGCCCTTGGTAAAAGCCATGCCCGGTTGCAGGGTGTGCGGCAGGTGGTCGGCGTCCATCAGCTGGCCGTACATCTTGCGATTGCCGCCGATGCCGCCCAGCGCGGTGCCCGCGATGTTGACGCCGTGGTAGCCACGGGCACGGCCGATGAAGCGAGTCTTGGAGGCCTGGCCCTTGAGGCGCCAGTAGGCTTTGGCCATTTTTACCGCGGTGTCGGCGCACTCGGAGCCGGAACCGGTGAAGAACACATGATTGAGATCACCCGGCATCAGGTCGGCGACCTGCTCGGCCAGCTTGAACGACAGCGGATGGCCGTACTGGAAGCCCGGCGAATAGTCGAGGGTGCCGAGCTGCTTGGCCACGGCTTCCTGGATTTCCTTGCGCGAGTGACCGGCGCCACAGGTCCACAGACCCGACAGGCTGTCGTAGATCTTGCGACCCTGGTCGTCGGTCAGCCAGTTGCCCTCGGCCGCCACGATCAGACGCGGGTCGCGCTGGAAGTTGCGGTTGGCGGAGAACGGCATCCAGTGCGCATCCAGCTTGAGCTGGCTGGCCAGGGACGGGGTTGCGGTCTGCGGCATGTTCATTGGGAGCCTCACTCGGGCAGGCAATCGGATGTAGGAGCCGGCTTGCGGGCGATGATCGCCGGCAAGCCGGCTCCTACAGGGTAGTTGCCAGCAAAGGTGCCACGGGCATAGAGTCAGTAAAACAACACTCTTCTTATCTTCAGTTCAAGGTCTACTAAACAAATGAGCAGCCGTCGTCCCGATCCGCTGGCCCAGGTCAGCGACTTTGAAATCCGCCTGCTCAAGCTGTTTCGCAGCGTCGTGGAATGCGGCGGTTTTTCCGCGGCGGAAAGCGCTCTGGGCATCGGTCGCTCGGCCATCAGCCAGCAGATGAGCGACCTGGAACAGCGCCTTGGCCTGCGCCTGTGCCAGCGCGGCCGCGCCGGCTTCGCCCTGACCGAGGAAGGCCGCGAGGTTTACCAGAGCACGCTGCAGCTGCTGGCGGCGCTGGAGAGCTTTCGCACCGAGGTCAACGGCCTGCACCAGCACCTGCGCGGCGAGCTGAACATCGGCCTGACCGACAACCTGGTGACCATCCCGCACATGCGCATCACCAATGCCCTGGCGCGCCTCAAGGTGCAAGGGCCGGACGTGCGCATCCACATCCGCATGACGCCGCCCTCGGAAGTGGAACAGGGCGTGCTCGACGGCCGTCTGCATATCGGCGTGGTGCCGCAGGTCGGCGCCCTCTCCGGCCTGGAATATCAGGCGCTGTACGACGAGCGCTCGCTGCTCTACTGCGCCGTCGGCCACCCGCTGTTCTACGTCGATGACCAGCAGCTCGAGGACGAACGGCTCAACGCCCAGGAGGCCATCGCCCCGACCTTCCGCGTGCCGCCGGAGGTTCAGAGCCACTACCAGGCGCTGAACTGCACCGCCAGCGCTTCGGATCGCGAGGGCATGGCCTTCCTTATTCTGACCGGGCGCTATATCGGCTACCTGCCCGACCACTACGCCCAGGCCTGGGTGCAGCAGGGTCGCCTGCGCGCGCTCAAGGCGTCCACGCGCTACTACGACATCAACCTGGCAGCGGTAACGCGCAAGGGCCGCCGCGCGCACCTGGTGCTGGAGAGCTTTCTCGACGCCCTGGCCGAAGCCTGAGGTGCGTACTGGCAAATGCCCCATCTCGAAGAGAAAAAGCGGGCAGATCGCCTGCGCAGGGTGACACGCCCGACGCAAACGGGCTTTTTCACGCCGTAATGCTTGTCACCCAGCCAAGGCTGGGGTATCTGTGCAATCGCTCGGCTCCCTGATCAGTTCGGAATCGCCCCATGACCTTCGAAGTCCCCGCCCACAGCGCCAACGGCAAGCCCGCCGGGCGCATTCGCCAGAAGAACGAAGAAGCCATCATCAAGGCTGCCGAGGAAGAATTCGCCCGGCACGGCTTCAAGGGCACCAGCATGAATACCATCGCGCAGAACGTCGGCCTGCCCAAGGCCAATCTGCACTACTACTTCAACAACAAGCTGGGGCTGTACCTGGCGGTGCTGAGCAACATCCTCGAACTGTGGGACAGCACCTTCAACAATCTGAGCGTCGATGACGACCCGGCCGAAGCGCTGGAGCGTTACATCCGCGCCAAGATGGAATTCTCCCGGCGCCAGCCAAAGGCTTCGCGCATCTTCGCCATGGAAGTGATCAGCGGCGGCGAATGCCTGTCGCAGTACTTCAACCAGAACTACCTGGACTGGTTCCGTGGTCGTGCCGCCGTGTTCGAAGGCTGGATCGCCGCAGGCAAGATGGACCCGGTCGACCCGCTTCACCTGATCTTCCTGCTATGGAGCAGCACCCAGCACTATGCCGACTTCGCCTCGCAGATCTGCCGCGTGAAGCAGAGCTCGCGCCTGACCAAGCAGGACTTCGAGCAAGCATCCGACCAGCTTGTGCAGGTCATCCTCAAGGGCTGCGGCCTGACACCTGCCGCCAAAGCCTGATGGCGTTCACCCTGCTCGGCCCTTGCGAATACCGCGAGGAGATTCGCAAGAGCCGCTTCATCGCCCTCGCCGCGCCGATTGCCAGCGCGGCCGAGGCGCAAGCCTTCATCGACAGCCACAGCGACCTGGCCGCCTCGCACAACTGCTGGGCGTGGAAGGTCGGCAACCAGTACCGCTTCAACGACGACGGCGAACCAGGCGGCACGGCGGGGCGGCCGATCCTCGCCGCCATCGAGGGGCAGGACTGCGATCAGGTGGCGGTGCTGGTGATCCGCTGGTACGGCGGCATTCAGCTCGGCACCGGCGGTCTGGCTCGCGCCTACGGCGGCAGCGCGGCCAAATGCCTGCAGGCCGGCGAGCGGCGCGAACTGGTGCTGCGCCAATCCTTCACCTGTCATTTGCAGTTCGCCGAGCTGCCCGTGTTCAAGGCGCGCCTGAACGAGTTCGACAGCCTGATCGAAAGCGAGGACTACGACGCCACTGGCGCACGCCTGCAACTGGCCGTCGTGCCGGCCGAGCGTGCCACGCTGGAACGCTTGCTGGGCGATATCAGCCGGGGCCGCGAAAGCCTGAAGGCGCCATGAAGCGGACGATCCTTACAGTTCTGTCGCTGCTGTGGCTCTGCCTGCCGGCCCATGCCGAGGTGCAAGAGCGTGTGCAGGAACAGTATTACGACCTGCAGGTGGACTCTGGCCAATCCCTCAGCCGCGCCCTCAACCAGGCCTCGCCGATTCGCCAGAACGGCCAGATCTACCACGCCTACACCCGCTGGCGGGTGCAGTGGAATTTCTGGTGGCGCGAGCAACGTGACGGCCGCTGCCAGATCGACCTCACCCGTACCCGGTTGAACGCCACCATCACCCTGCCCCGTCTCGGCGGCGGCGACGCCCAGCAGCGCCAGCGATTCGAGCAGTACCTCGGTGCACTGCGCGAACATGAGCTGGGCCATTACCGCATCGGCCAGGCTGCCGCCGCCGAGATCGACGCCGCCCTGCTGCAGACGTCCGAATACCCCAGTTGCGCCGAGCTGCAACAGCAAGCCAACCAGCGCGCCAACGCCATCCTGCGGCGCCATGCCGAACAGGAGCGGCAGTACGACCAGCAGACTGGTCACGGCCGCAGCCAGGGCGCCTGGCTGACAGAATGACGGCTAACGCACAGGGTGTGCAGGGCCGCCGCCCTGCCGCGAATCAGAGGCGGACGCGCTCGACAAATCCCACCCGAGACCAGGCCGCTTTAGCCAGTGGCTGTACCGGGCTTATCGGATCGACATTCGCTATGCTGATCTTCTTTCTCATCCGCCATGGAGCCTGACATGACTGCCCCCCGATCCATCCTGATCATTGGAGCCTCACGTGGCCTCGGCCTTGGTCTGGCCGGTGAATTCACCGCCCAGGGCTGGAGCGTCACCGCCACCGTGCGTAGCGCCACGCAGCAGGCACCGCTGCAGGCGCTGCCCGGAGTACGCGTGGAGCAACTGGAGATGACCGATCCGAACAGTCTCGAGCAGTTGGCCAACCGCCTGAGCGACCAGCAGTTCGACGTCATCTTCGTCAACGCCGGGGTTGCCGGCCCCGAGCACCACAGCACTGCACAGGCCAGCGCCGAGGAAATGGGCCAACTGTTCCTGACCAACGCCGTCGCCCCGCTGCGCGTGGCCGAGCGCCTACTACCGCACCTGGCCGCCGAGCACGGGCTGATCGTGTTCATGAGTTCGATCCTCGGCAGCATCGAGGCCGGCGCTGGCCTGGGCATGCCGCTGTACGGCGCCAGCAAGGCCGCGCTCAACCACCTCGTGCAGTGCTTCGTGCGCACTCAGGACAACCCAAAACTCGGCGTGCTGCTGATGCACCCGGGCTGGGTACGCACCGATATGGGCGGCGCCGACGCTCCGCTGGATATCGACAGCAGCTGCAAGGGCATGGTCGAACAAGTCAGCTCCGCCGTCGGCCAATCCGGCTTGCGCTACATGGACTACCAGGGCAATGCACTGCCCTGGTAAGCGCCAGCGTCACCTGCTCGGCCCGCACTATTCGGGCCGAGCAACGATTGCTCCCACGCGCCTGCGTGGGAGCAATATTGAGGCGCTCTGCGTCGCTACCGGGCCTGGATATACCGCTGCCTGCTGGTGGACGCTGCAGCGTCGAACCCCGCATTCCCACGCAGAGCGTGAGAACGATCACCTTAAATTGAGATGGCAAGCAATTTCGCGCCATAGCACACGCCCCAACGTCGTGACATCCGTATACTCTGCCGCCCTCTGAACACTCGCAGGATGCGAGCCTCCCACCACCATTACTCGGGACTCGGTCAATGGACAACCTGTATCAGACACCCAAAGCAGAGCTGCTGGACGAACAGTCCCATTCCCGTGGCGCATTCTTCGCCACCTCACAGAACAAGCTCTACTTGCTGTACTTCACCACCTTCGGCCTGTACTCGATCTACTGGTTCTACAAACAGTGGGACAGTCAGCGCACCGCGATGCTGCCTAAAAGGATCATGCCGGCGGCGCGTTCTATCTTTCAGATTTTTTTCACCCACTCGTTATGCCGCCAGATCAACGAGCACAAAAAGCGCCAGGGCCAGGCGCCCTGGGCTTACTCGGGCACCGCCTGGGCCTATGTGCTACTGACACTCGTCAGCGATGGCCTGACACGAACCGATGGTCCAGGCGGTGCTCTTGAATTGCTGCTGACGATCGGCGTCGTCATGGTTCCGGCCATTCCCCTGGCGCTGATTCAGCAACAGGCCAACCAGGCGAGCGGCGATGACAATGGGCAGACCAACGCGTCTATCAGCGGTCTGAACCTGCTGTTCATCATCCCCGGCGCATTGCTGTGGTTGCTCATTCTGATCGCTGTCTTTCTCTGAAGCCCAAGCGCAGACGTGGCAATCGCAAGATGGATTGAGCATCACGAAACCCATCATCAACAGCCGCCCCGGGTATCGATGCGCTCAAGCCAGGCTACTTGCTTTTCTGGTGGCCGCAGGCTGTTACTTCGAGAAATTCCCGGATTGCATCCGGGCTACGGCCACGACCGTAGGGTGCGCCGTACGCACCAATGTCACCTGCGACAAGCGCTCGAATGCGGTGCGCATGGCGCACCCTGCGGGGCGGACCGCACCAATCCTGCGCATGGATCAACGTTTGCAGCAGGCGAGAACGCAGCTGACAGGTTTTCTGACCTCCTGGCCAAGTTTTTGCTTTAGCCCCGCTCAGTTATTGCCATGAGCGTTTTCCATGCCTGCCTCACCCGATGCCACACGCTTGCAACTGACGGCCATCAGCAAGCAATACCCCGGTTGCCTGGCCAACGATCGTATCGACCTGGCCATCGCCCCCGGCGAGATCCGCGCCCTGCTCGGCGAGAACGGTGCCGGCAAGAGCACCCTGATGAAGATCATCTACGGCGTCACCCAGCCCAGCAGCGGCGAAATCCGCTGGCAGGGCGAGCGGCTGACGATGCGCGACCCAGCCATGGCGCGCGGCCTGGGCATCGGCATGGTGTTCCAGCATTTCTCGCTGTTCGAGACCCTGACCGTGGCCGAGAACATCGCCCTGGCCATGGGCGCGGATGCCGGCACGCCGAAGCAGCTGGAGGCGAAGATCCGCGAAGTATCGCAGCGCTACGGTATGGCGCTGGAGCCGACGCGCCTGGTGCACAGCCTGTCCATCGGTGAGCGCCAGCGGGTAGAAATCGTGCGCTGCCTGATGCAGGACATCAAACTCTTGATCCTCGACGAGCCGACCTCGGTGCTCACCCCGCAGGAGGCCGACGAGCTATTCGTCACCCTGCGCCGGCTGGCCGCCGAGGGCTGCAGCATCCTCTTCATCAGCCACAAGCTCGGCGAGGTGCGTGCCCTGTGCCAGAGCGCCACGGTGCTGCGCGGCGGCCGGGTGTCCGGTCATTGCGTACCGGCCGAGCGCTCGGACCTGGAGCTCGCGCGACTGATGGTCGGTGATGCCGAGGGCCTGGAGAGCAGCTACCCGAAGGTCAGCGGCGGCCTGCCACGGCTGCGCGTCGATGACCTCAGCTGGCACAACCCCGATCCCTTCGGCTGCTCGCTCGAGCACATTCGCCTGGAAGTGCGCAGCGGCGAGATCGTCGGCATCGCAGGGGTGGCCGGCAATGGCCAGGACGAGTTGCTCGCGCTGCTCAGCGGCGAAGCCCGCCTTCCGCGTGGCGAACGTGAGCGAGTGAGCATCGATGCGGCGCCGGTGGCCAACCTGCATCCCGATGCACGGCGCCAGCTGGGGCTGGCGTTCGTGCCGGCCGAACGCCTCGGTCATGGCGCCGTACCGGAAATGAGCCTGGTGGACAACGCCCTGCTCACCGCCTTCGGCCAGGGCCTGGTCAAGGGCGGCCTGGTGCAGCGTGGCAAGGTGCGCGCACTGGCCGAGGAGATCATCCGCCGCTTCGCGGTGAAAACGCCGAATGCCGACACGGCGGCGCGCAGCTTGTCCGGCGGCAACCTGCAGAAATTCATCCTCGGCCGGGAAATTCTGCAACAGCCCAAGCTGCTGGTGGCCGCGCACCCGACCTGGGGCGTGGACGTCGGCGCCGCCGCCGCCATCCACCGTGCCCTGATCGCCCTGCGCGATGCCGGCGCGGCGATCCTGGTGATCTCCGAAGACCTCGACGAACTGTTCCAGATCAGCGACCGCATTGGCGCCCTGTGCAGCGGGCGGTTGTCGCCGCTGACCAACACCGCTCAGGTCTGCCCCGTGGAGGTCGGCCGCTGGATGGCCGGTGAATTCGATCAACCCGCCGCTGCTGCGGCCTGCTGACGGAGCCCGTCATGCTGTTATCCCTGGAACCGCGCGGCCAGCAGTCGCGCCCCATGCTCTGGCTGTCGCCGCTGCTGGCCGCCGTACTGACCCTGATCAGCGGTGTGCTGCTGTTCACCCTGCTTGGCCATGATCCGCTGGAAACCTTGCACACCCTGTTGATCGCCCCGATCAGCGACTGGTATGGCGTGTCCGAACTGCTGGTCAAGGCGCTGCCGATCCTGCTGTGCGCCCTCGGCCTGGCGGTGGCCTACCAGGCGCGCATCTGGAACATCGGCGCCGAGGGCCAACTGCTGATCGGCGCCCTGGCCGGCAGCGCCATGGCCCTGCAACTGATCGACTGGGACAGCCGCTGGGCGCTGGCGGCGGTGGTGCTGGCCGGCACCTGCGCGGGCGCCGCCTGGGCCGGGCTCACCGCCTGGCTGCGCACGCAGTTCAATGCCAACGAAATCCTCACCAGCATCATGCTCAACTACATCGCGCTGAACCTGCTGCTGTTCTTCGTGCATGGCCCACTGAAAGATCCGGCCGGTTTCAATTTCCCCGAATCGGCGATGTTCGGCGATGCCAGCCGCCTGCCACTGGTCAGCGAGGACGGTCGCCTGCACGGCGGCCTGTACCTGGCGCTGCTGGCCCTGGTGGCAGTGTGGGTGTTGCTGCACAAGAGTTTTCTCGGCTTTCAGATAAAGGTACTGGGCCTGGACAGTCGCGCCGCCGGCTTCGTCGGCTTTCGCGAGAGGCGCCTGGTGTGGTTCGCCCTGCTGGTCAGCGGCGCACTGGCCGGTATGGCCGGCGTCGGCGAAGTGGCCGGCCCCATCGGCCAGCTGGTGCCGCAGGTCTCGCCCGGCTACGGCTATGCGGCGATCACCGTGGCCTTCCTCGGCCGCCTCAACCCACTCGGCATTCTGTTCGCCAGCCTGCTGATGGCGCTGCTGTATCTGGGCGGCGAGAACGCACAGATGAACCTCAACCTGCCGCAGGCGATCACCCAACTGTTCCAGGGAATGATGCTGTTCTACCTGTTGGCCTGCGACGTGCTGATCCTCTACCGACCTCGGCTGAAGTGGAAATGGGTGAAGCGCGACGCCAAAAACAACACCGAGGCCATGGCCTGACAAAGAACCTGTAGGAGCGAGCTTGCTCGCGATCCTTGCCGACACTGATCGCGAGCAAGCACTGGGCGTCCCCCTCGCTCCTACAAAGCTATACACAAAGGAAATCCCCATGGATCTCGATCTGTTGACCAATATCTTCTATGCCATGGTGCGCACCGGCACGCCGCTGCTGCTGGTGGCCCTGGGCGAGCTGGTGTGCGAGAAGAGCGGCGTGCTCAACCTCGGCCAGGAAGGCATGATGCTGTTCGGCGCGGTGATCGGCTTCATCGTCGCCTTCAGCACCGGAAGCCTGTGGCTGGGCGTGCTGCTGGCGATTGCCGCCGGCATGCTGCTGTCGTTACTGTTCGCCGCCGTGGCGCTGGGTTTCAACGCCAACCAGGTGGCCACCGGCCTGGCCCTGACCATCTTCGGCGTCGGCTTGTCCACCTTCGTCGGTGCAGCCTGGGTGGGCAAGCCGCTGACCGGCTTCGAGCCCATCGTCATCCCGCTGCTGTCTGACATCCCGCTGATCGGGCGCATGCTATTCGCCCAGGACGTGCTGATCTACCTGTCCTTCGCCCTGTTCACCCTGGTGGCCTGGGTACTGATGAGAAGCCGCATCGGCCTGATCATCCAGGCCGTCGGCGAGAACCCGGACGCCGCCAGCGCCATGGGCCTGCCGGTGCTGCGCGTGCGTACCCTGGCAGTGCTGTTCGGCGGCGCCATGGCCGGCCTGGCCGGTGGCTACCTGTCGCTGGCGTACACGCCGATGTGGGCGGAGAACATGACCGCCGGGCGCGGCTGGATCGCCCTGGCGCTGGTGGTGTTCGCCAGTTGGCGCGTATTGCGCGTGCTGCTCGGCGCCTACCTGTTCGGCCTGGCCAGCATCCTCCATCTGGTGGCGCAGGGCATTGGCCTGTCGATCCCGTCGAACCTGCTGGCCATGCTGCCCTACGTCGCCACAATCGTGGTGCTGGTGCTGCTGTCGCGCGATGCGATCAAGACCCGGCTGTATGCACCGGTATCGCTGGGCCAGCCGTGGCGGGCGGGGCATTGAGGCTCAATAGTCGCGGCTGAAGCCGCTCCTACACACAGCGTACGCCCCGTAGGAGCGGCTTCAGCCGCGATAAGCTCTACAGCCACACGGTGTCCCATAGCGGGTAATCCGCCACCCGCTTTACCAGGCCTGCCCGCACAGGATTGGCAATCACGTATCGTGCGACAGTCTGTAAGTCCTCTTCCTGGCGCAAAGCCCGATCATGGAAGCCGTGCTGCCATAACGGGCCTAAACGCGACAAATACTGATTGATCCGTCGAGCGCTGCGGCCTTTTATCCGACGCATCAGCTCATCCAGGGGTGTGCGCTCCAGCTGCACCAGCCAATGCAGATGATCAGGCATCACGACCCATGCCAGGGAGTGCGCCAGGCCATTCTCATGAGCATCGCGCAACTCGGCGACCAACAACCGCCCGAGTGCGAAATCCTGCAGAAGCGCTTCGCGCCCATGTAGCACAGCCGTCAGCAAGTAGACGCGACCAGGTTCGGAAAAGCGTCCTCGGCGTAGTGCATCTGCATGCGGTTTGTCTGGACGAAGCATTCCTTTGCCTCCTGATCTTGACTGGTTCTGTATAGCAGTAACCGTTCATCGCGGCTGAAGCCGCTCCTACAGAAACAACATGCCCCGGAGGAGCGGCCTCAGCCGCGAAAAGCTTGTTACGGCAATCTGACCGGCCACAACTGCGCCACGCCCCAGGCCAGTTCGAAGAGCAGGAAGATCGCGATCAGCGGCGTCGCACCCTGCATCAATGCGTACACCTGCCAGGTGGAGAACAACAGGCGACCGGCCGCGTCATAGCGGCCGAATACCAGTTGCGGGTCACGAATACGCAGCACCGACCAGACGCAGACGATCGAGCCCATCAGGTTGGCCATCAGCATATGCATCGGCTCGAAGGGCGGCAGCATGTCGGGCAGGCCGAGGCCGTGATGCAGGCTCTGCAGCAGGCCGTGCAGCGCCATGAAGCTCCAGGGCGTGACAAAGGCCGCGGTCACCAGCAGGTCGTACCAGCCGCTGGCCCGCACCAGGCGGCGATAGTGTTCGGGGGTCCACATGGGTGTTGCTCCAGTCATCGAAGGAGCACCCAAGCTAAGGCCTGGAGTATGCTCCAAGGTCAATACTCCAACGAGCGATAACGATGCGTATCGGAGAACTGGCCGAAGCCTGCGAGGTGAGCCGCGACACCCTGCGTTTTTACGAGCAACGCGGGCTGATCACCGCGCGGCGCACTGCCAACGGCTACCGAGACTACCCCGCCGAGATGGTGCAGTTGGTCACCTATATCAAGACCGCGCAGCGCCTGGGTTTCAGTCTTGGCGAGATCAGTCAGCATGTCGGCGGCCTGTGGCAGGCCAGCGCCCCGGATCAATCCGTGACCCAACTGCTGCAGGACAAGCTGGCGTTGATCGAGCGACGCATCGGTGAATTGCAGCAATTGCGCAGCGAACTGCAGCAGCGCCTGGCAACGACCTGCCCGCTGCGCGCCTGAGGCGCATTGCATGCTGACCCCGAGGTCAGTTATCTTCGCCGCACGTCGATTCCGACGCACCTGGATCAGCAGACAGGGTCAACACTGAGCTGGCTTACCTGACATCAACCTCAGAGGAGCCTGCTCATGGCAGCTACCCGTATCTGGATCAAGAACCCTCTCGCCATCTTCACCGCCAACGACCTGGACGCTACCGGCGGCCTGGTGATCGAAGATGGCCGCATCGCTGAAGTGCTCAGCAAAGGCCAGCAGCCGTCAACACCCTGCGACCAAACCTTCGATGCACGCGAGCACGTGGTGCTGCCGGGCCTGGTCAACACGCACCATCACTTCTACCAGACCCTCACTCGCGCCTGGGCGCCGGTGGTCAACCAGCCGCTGTTCCCCTGGCTGAAGACGCTCTACCCGGTCTGGGCGCGCCTCACACCGGAGAAACTCGCCCTGGCCAGCAAGGTGGCGTTGGCCGAGCTGCTGCTGTCCGGCTGCAGCACGGCTGCCGATCACCATTATCTGTTCCCCGGCGGCCTGGAGAATGCCATCGATGTGCAGGTCGAGGCAGTGCGCGAACTGGGCATGCGCGCCATGCTCACCCGTGGTTCCATGAGCCTGGGCGAAGCCGACGGGGGCCTGCCGCCGCAACAGACGGTGCAGCAGGGCGAGGTGATCCTGGCCGACAGCCAGCGCCTGATCGGCCAGTACCACCAGCGCGGCGACGGCGCGCAGATCCAGATCGCCCTGGCGCCCTGCTCGCCCTTCTCGGTGACCCAGGACATCATGCGCCAAAGCGCCCAACTGGCCGACGAACTGGACGTGCGCCTGCACACCCACCTGGCCGAAACCCTCGACGAGGAGGACTTCTGCCTGCAACGCTTCGGCCTGCGCACGGTGGATTATCTGGACAGCGTCGGCTGGCTCGGTCCGCGCACCTGGCTGGCCCACGGCATCCACTTCAACCCCGACGAAATCGCCCGCCTGGGCGCTGCCGGCACCGGCATCTGCCATTGCCCCAGCTCCAACATGCGCCTGGCCTCAGGCATCTGCCCCAGTGTCGAGCTGGAAGCCGCCGGTGCGCCGCTGGGCCTGGGTGTCGACGGCTCGGCCTCCAACGATGCCTCGAACATGATCCTCGAAGCGCGCCAGGCGCTGTACATCCAGCGCCTGCGCTACGGCGCCGAACAGATCACCCCGCAACGCGTGCTTGGTTGGGCCAGCAAGGGTTCGGCGAAGCTGCTGGGCCGCAGCGATATCGGCGAGCTGGCGGTGGACAAGCAGGCCGACCTGGCGCTGTTCAGGCTCGATGAGCTGCGTTTCTCCGGCAGCCACGATCCGCTCTCCGCGCTGCTGCTGTGCGGCGCCGACCGTGCCGACCGGATGATGATCGGCGGCACCTGGCGCGTCATCGATGGGCAGATCGAGGGGCTGGACGTGGCGCAGCTGATCGCCGATCACCGCCAGGCAGCGAAGCAGTTGGTCAACGCCTGATCCCGAACCGTAGGGTGCGCCGTGCGGCACCCTAAGGTTTGCAGCAGGGCAATCGCACCACAACGCAGCATCTGCACGCCCATCGCACCAATAGCGCTCCACACCATTCTCCGCTCTTGCCCACAAAGGCTTTCAGTACGGCTATCTGTCCTTTTGGTCAGCTTTTTGCAGTCAAGGGATCAGCCAACCAACGGCCACCCCAACACCAAGACTGGAGCTGCACCCACCATGCACAAGAAGAGCAAGAAACCGCTGCTGCGCACCCTCGTCGCCGCCCTGGGCTTTGGCGCCATGCTCAGCGCCTCCGCCGCCGATCCGCTGAAGGTCGGCTTCGTCTACATCGGCCCCATCGGCGACCACGGCTGGACCTACCAGCATGAACAGGGCCGGCAAATGCTGATCAAGGAAATGGGCGACAAGGTCACCACCAGCTTCGTCGAGAACGTGCCGGAAGGTGCCGACGCCGAGCGGGTGATCCGCAACATGGCCAAGGGCGGTTTCGACCTGATCTTCACCACCTCCTTCGGCTACATGAACCCGACCATCAAGGTGGCCAAGCAATTTCCCAAGGTCACCTTCGAGCACGCCACCGGCTACAAGCAGGACAAGAACGTCGGTACCTACCTGTCGCGCTCTTATGAAGGTCGCTACGTCGGCGGCTTCCTCGCAGCGAAGATGACCAAGACCAAGAAGGTCGGCTACGTCGCCTCCTTCCCGATCCCCGAGGTAATCCGCGACATCAACGCCATCCAGTTGGCGCTGGACAAGTACAACCCGGGCACCGAGATCAAGGTGGTGTGGGTCAACACCTGGTTCGATCCGGGCAAGGAATCCGACGCTGCCAACGCGCTGATCGATCAAGGCGTGGACGTCATGTTCCAGCACACCGACAGCCCTGCACCGATCCAGACCGCCGAGCGCCGTGGCATCTACTCCGTCGGCTACGCCTCGGACATGGCCCACTTCGGGCCGAAAGCCGTGCTCACTTCGATCGTCAACGACTGGGGCCCGCACTACGTGAAATCCACCCAGGCGGTGATCGACGGTACCTGGAAATCCGAAGATTTCTGGGGCGGCCTGGCAGAAGACACAATCGAACTGCCGATCAGCGACCTGGTGCCGGCTGATGTGAAGAGCGAGGCCGAGCAGATCATCGCCGACATTCGCAGCGGCAAGTTCCACCCCTTCACCGGCCCGATCAAGGATCAGAGCGGCGCGGTGCGCATCGCCGAAGGCGTGAGCGCGACCAACGCAGAACTGGCCTCGATGAACTACTACGTGGAAAACGTGAAGGCCGAAATACCGAAGTAAGTGGCTGGCGGGTGCAACCCGCCACCCGGCAACTACCGATGCCGTCCCTGCCATTGGCAGAACCGCATCAAGGGGACGCTTCACCAGAAGCGTCCTTTTTCGCTGCCCTGGGTACGAGAAGACTCGCAGCAACACCCCGGAGCTTTTATGAACAGCCTCCCCATCATCGACATCGCCCCTCTCTACGCCGACGACGCCTCGGCCTGGCCCGCCGTGGCCGAGCAGATCGACCGCGCCTGCCGCGACTGGGGCTTCTTCTACATCGTCGGCCACCCCATCGGCAGCGAGCGCATCGACGCCCTGCTCGGTGCAGCAAAGCGCTTCTTCGCCCTGCCCGCCGAGGAAAAACTCAAGATCGATATCACCCAGACCACCCACCACCGTGGCTACGGGGCGATTGCCACCGAGCAGCTCGACCCAAGCAAGCCGAGCGACCTCAAGGAAACCTTCGACATGGGTTTCCACATGCCCGCCGATCACCCCGAGGTGCTGGCCGGCAAACCTCTGCGCGGGCCGAATCGCCACCCGGACATACCCGGCTGGGCTGCGCTGATGGAACAGCATTACGCCGACATGCACGAGCTGGCCAAGACCCTGCTGCGCGCCATGGCCATGGCGCTGGACATCGAGCACGACTTCTTCGACGCGCGCTTCCATGAGCCGATCAGCGTGTTGCGCCTGATCCACTATCCACCGCGCCACACCGCCAGCTCGGCCTCCCAGCAAGGCGCCGGCGCGCATACCGACTACGGCTGCATCACCCTGCTCTACCAGGACGATGCCGGTGGCCTGCAGGTGCGCGCGCGCGAAGGCGAGTGGATCGACGCGCCGCCGATTGCCGGCAGCTTCGTGGTCAACATCGGCGACATGATGGCCCGCTGGAGCAACGACCGTTACACCTCCACGCCGCATCGGGTGATCAGCCCGCTAGGGGTAGATCGCTACTCCATGCCGTTCTTCGCCGAACCGCATCCCGATACGCTGATCGACTGCCTGCCGAACTGTTCCAGCACGGACAATCCGGCCAAGTATTCGCCGGTGACCAGCGCCGCGTACCTGCTGTCGCGCTTCGCCGACACCTACGCCTATCGGCGTGAGGAAGCGTAGGGCGGATGATGGCTCCCACGCTCCGGCGTGGGAGACCAACCCGGGACGCTCTGCGTCCCTCAGACGCAGAGCATCTGCAAGGGCATTCCCACGCGGAGCGTGGGAACGATAAATGCCTATCGGCGCGAGGAAGCGTAGGGAGGATGATGGCTCCCACGCTCCGGCGTGGGAGACCAGCCCGGGACGCTCTGCGTCCCTCAGACGCGGAGCGTCTGCAAGGGCATTCCCACGCGGAGCGTGGGAACGATCAAAGGGTTAAACTTCTACCCTACCCAAGCCTGACAACGAGAACCGACCATGCCCGAATGGCTCAACGCCCTGCCCAAGGCCGAACTGCACCTGCACCTGGAGGGCTCGCTGGAGCCCGAGCTGCTGTTCGCCCTGGCCGAACGCAACCAGATCGCCCTGCCCTGGGCCGATGTCGAGACCCTGCGCGCGGCCTATGCCTTCAACAACCTGCAGGAATTTCTCGACCTGTACTACGCCGGCGCCAACGTGCTGCGCACCGAGCAGGACTTCTATGACCTGACCTGGGCCTATCTGCAACGCTGCAAGGCGCAGAACGTCATCCACGTCGAACCTTTCTTCGACCCGCAGACCCACACTGACCGTGGCATTCCCTTCGAGGTGGTGCTGCGCGGTATTCAGCAGGCGCTGCTCGACGGCGAGAAGCAACTGGGCATCAGCCACGGCCTGATCCTCAGCTTCCTGCGTCATCTACCCGAAGAAGAAGCCTTCAAGACTCTGGAGCAGGCCATGCCGTTCCGCGATGCCTTCATCGGCGTCGGCCTCGACAGTTCGGAGAAGGGCTTCCCGCCCCGACTGTTCGAGCGGGTGTTCGCCAAGGCTCGTAGTGAGGGCCTGCACGCGGTGGCGCATGCCGGCGAGGAGGGTCCACCCGAATACATCTGGGAAGCGCTGGGTTTGCTCAAGATCAAGCGCATCGATCACGGCGTGCGCGCCATCGAGGATGAACGCCTGATGCAGCGCATCATCGACGAGCAGATTCCGCTGACCGTCTGCCCGCTGTCGAACATCAAGCTCTGCGTGTTCGAGCACATGGGCCAGCACAACATCCTCGAGATGCTCGAGCGCGGCGTGAAGGTGACGGTGAACTCGGACGATCCGGCCTATTTCGGCGGCTACGTCGGCGAGAACTTCGCCGCCCTGCACGAACACCTGGGCATGACCGAAGCCCAGGCCAAGCGTCTGGCGCAGAACAGCCTGGACGCGCGCCTGGCCTGAATCGACGGCAGCACTGATCGCCCGCAAGCGGGCTCCTACAACACCGCGAACCTGTAGGAGCCCGCTTGCGGGCGATGCTTTTGAACGAAGGGCAAATCCGCGATGCCTCAGTGCTGTTCCAGCTTGCGCCGCTTGCCGGTCACCATCGACAGCGGCAGGTTCTCGCGCAGCCGATAGCTCTCGAACAGGGCCGCGGCGATATGCAGGCCGACCAGCGCCATCAGACCGTTGGCACAGAATTCATGGATTTCCAGCGGCAGGTCCGCGCCCCAGAAGTAATCGACCTCCTCCATCAGAAAGCCGGTCACACCCAGACCGAGCATCAGCGTCATCATCAGGAGCATCACCAGTGCGCCCAGCGGCGAATGCCCCAGGCGGTGATACGGCTGCCCGGAAACCAGTGCGCGCAGGTGCTCGCTCAAACGCGCACGGCTGGGCCAGAAATCCGCCCAGCGCGCCGCCGGCGTACCGACGAAACCCCACACCAGGCGAATCGCCAGCCAGGCCACGGCGTAATAGCCGAGCCAGCGATGCCAGTCCTCACCCTCTTCGGTGAAGAAGTAGTTGGCCAGGAAAGCGCCGGCCAAGGACCAGTGGAACAAGCGCACCACTGGGTCCCACAAGCGCGTGGTCGGTGCGCTCATCAGCTTTCCACGTCACTCTTGACGGCGTTACCGCTGACCGGGTCAAAGTAGATCTCGACCTTCTTGCCGTCCTTGTTGAAACCGTAGATTTCGTAGCAGTCGCCGTCAGTTACCTTGAACTTGTTGATCTCGTAGCCCTGAGCCTTGAGGTCGGCCTGGAACTTGTCCTGATCCTGCCACTGAGCCTTGTCGGCGGTGGTGCATTCGGTGGCGGCGAAGGTCAGCGGGCTGGCCAGAGCCAGGGACAGCAGAAGCAGTTTACGCATGGTGGAGTCCTCTTCGATGCAGGGGAAAGTGTGTCTGCGGGGACTACTCTGGCGCCTGAACCTTAAGACTCTATTAGCCCACGCAAAATAGTAGCCCGGATGCAATCCGGGAAAGGTGGGCGCCGTGCCCGGCCAAACGTAGGAGCCCGCTTGCGGGCGATCCGCATTGTGCAAGCGCCAACCGCCCGCTTGCGGGCTCCTACGAGAGGATCGCTACGGTTCGTAGCGCCGGACTAGCGAAGGCTTAGAAGTCGAAATCGACCTTGGCCCAGAGGGTGCGGCCCGGCTCATCGATACGGGTTTCGGCCGGGAAGCCGAAACCAGCATCGCCAGCCAGGTTGAGGTGCTCGGCGTAGCGCTTGTCGAGCAGGTTATCCACACCGGCGCTGAGCTTGACCTGCTGGCTGACGCGGTAGGCGCCATTGAGCGAGAGCACGCCGAAGCCGGCGCTGTCGCCGAAGTCCTGCCCCACCACGTTGCCGCGCCCTTCGGCGATGCGGCCCTGGCCGTCGACCACACGCCACAGCGCACCGACGCTCCAGTCGTCACGCTGGTAGGTCAGACCCAGGCGCGCTTCCAGCGGCGGCATCTGCGGCAGTGCTTCGCCGTCAGAGCTGTTCTTGCCCCAGGCGTAGGCCAGGGTCGCGTCGGCCGTCCAGTTGGAATCGAAGGCGTAAGCCACACCCAACTCGCCGCCCATGATGCGCGCATCGACGTTGTCGGCCTGGGTGCTCATGCCACGGTAGTCGAACAGGATGTAGTCGCGGATCTGCCCGGCATAGGCGGAGGCCCAGGCCTGCAGCTTGTCGTCCTGATACTGGATGCCGATATCGAGCTGGGTGGTCTTCTCCGGCTCGATGCCAGCGAAGGCGTTGTCCGCGCCGGCCGGGCCGTTGAGGCCGGCGGAGAACAGCTCCCAGTAATCGGGGAAGCGCTGCACGTGGCCGATGCCGGCATAGACGGTGGTCGGCGAGGCGGACAGGTCGTGCTCGTAGCGCACGAAACCACTGGGCAGGGTATCGGCACGGGTCTCGCCCGCCGTCGGGTTGGCCGTGGTCATGCCCATCATGTTGCTGAAGTTCTGCCGGTAGTCCTTGGCCGAAGCACGATCAAGGCGTGCGCCGGAGATCAGCCGATCACGTTCGGCCAGGCGCCAGGTGGCTTCGGCGAACACGCCATAGTTGTGCATCAGCGCGTCCTTTTCCCAGGGGAAGCGATCGGCGTCGACATAGGGCATGCCCATCATGCCGCCGCTGGAGCTGCGCTGGCGGTGCTCACTGCGCTGCGCATCGACGCCGGTGATCAGCTCGACGTCGTCCCACTTCCAGGTCGCGGCCAGCCGTGCGCCCAGGGTGCGACGGTCGACCTGCGCCGCCATCGGCCCGGCCATCATGCTGCTCGGGTCCGGCGCGCGCAGACGGAAGTTGTCCATGATGTGGTCGGCGTAGTTGTAGTAGACCTTGGCCTCGACCTTATCCAGCACACCGCCGAGGTTGCTGCGCTCGATGCGCAGGCCGAGGCTTTCGCGCTTGAACTGGGTGCCATCCATGCCACGACCGCCGTAGCGCGCCTCGCCATCGCCACGGCCGGCGCTGAGCTCGATCAGGGTATCGGCATCCGGCGTCCAGCCCAGGGCCACGTCGCCGTTCCACTTGTCCCAGCGCGAGGCGATGGTGTCGCCGTCACCGTTGTCGTAATCGTCCGACTGCGAGCGGTTGCCCATCACCCGCAGGTAGCCCTGATCGCTGCCGACGGCGCCATCGATCAGGCGGTCGAAGCGGCCATTGGAGCCGGCCAGCACACTGGCATGCAGCCGCGTGCCCAGCTCACCGAAACGTTCCGGCTCGCGGTCGAAGCGCACCACCCCAGCCGAAGCGCCCGGGCCCCAGATCACGGTTTGCGGACCCTTGGTGACGGTCAGCAGATCGTAGGTTTCCGGCGAAATGTAGGAACTGGGCGCGTCCATCCTGCCCGGGCAGGCGCCGATCATCTGCCCGCCATCGGTGAGCAGCAGCAGACGCGAGCCGAACAGGCCGCGCAGCACCGGATCGCTGTTGCTGCCGCCGCTGCGGATCGCGGAGAAACCGGGAATGGTCTTCAGATAATCCGCCGCATCGCTGGCCGGCACCGGCTGACGCGGGTCCTTGGGATCGGCCACAACGGTCAGCGGCGAGCTTTGCTGGATCGCCGTGATCACGCTGGGCGGCAGTTCGTGCACAGGCTCCTCGGCAGCCTGCAGGGCCGTGATGGAACACAGGCCGCAAGCGACAGCCAAGGCGGAAAGGGGAAAACGAGGGCGCACGGAAACAGCGCCCGAAACGAAGAAAACGGACATGCGAATACCTGAAAAGTCGATTGGCGAAGAGGCTTGCTCATTGCCTCATGGGAAGGGTGACTTCAGGCGCGCATCGGCGGTGCGCGTGACAACGCGTGTGGGAAATGAGCGCGAGGCAGTGGCTGCGTCGGCTGCACGCTGCCCGTTTGATGAAGCGGCCCCAGCCACCCTGCAACCGGCAAGCTGTCCTCGGCCAGCGCCGGGCAGTGGGAGAACAACGAACAGTAGCCGCAGGCATCCGCCTGCAGCACCGGCAGGCCCCTGTCGAGCGAGACCGGCACACTGCCCGCCCCCTCATGACAGCCAAGCTCGTTCAGCCAGCGCCAGTCAGTGGGCTCGGCACGCAGTTGCGACGCCAGGGGCGCCAGCACGATAAGGACGAACGCCAGCAGCCCAAGCTGGGCGGCGAGCGTGCGTCTGCGTGCCGTGAACAGCATCAGTGCTGATGCTTGCCGTGGTCGTGAGCGTCGCCATGTTCATGGCCAGCCGGTGCATCTTTCTGTACGGCAACTTCGACCTCCACAGCACCGGCCTTCTCGAAGGTCAGGGTCAGCGGGAAGCGCTCACCGTCCTTGCCCTGTTGTTTCAGGTTGAACAGCATGACGTGGTAGCCCATGGGTTCGAACTTCACCTCGCCACCGGCGGGGATGGCCACGTCCTGCACCTGCTGCATTTTCATCACTCCATCGGCATGCACGTGCTCGTGCAGTTCAGCCTTGCCGGCCACCGGGGTGCTGGCGCTGAGCAGACGATCGGCTTCGCTGCCCTTGTTGTGGATGACGAAATAAGCAGCAGCAGTCGGTGCCACCGGCGGCATCTCGCGCGACCACGGGTGGTCGATATGCAGTTGGCCTGCCTCGTACTCGTGGGCCTGCACCAACAGCGTCGGCAGCAGCAGGGTGAGGCCGAGCAGGGTTTTCTTCAGGGTCATGGGTGTTGCCTCCTGGTTTGGAATCGAATCATGGGTCGAGCCTATAACGTCTTGCGACGATCAAACTGTTCACTTTCATTCATGCCAGCGGCCGGGTCGATGGCCACAGTTGGCGAAAGCGCGAGAGTAGCCAGTCAAGAACGAAGACCAGCAGCAGCGAAGCGCCGACCAGCGGGAAGATCGCGCCGAGCACGATCATCACGCCGATGGCGGTCTTCCAGCGCGGCAGGTCGTGGCGCAGCGGCGGCACACCGAAGCGTCCGGCCGGGCGGCGTTTCCACCACAGCACCAGGCCGCTGACGGAACTGAAGATGATCAGCAGGCAGACCGCCGCCATCAGCAGCTGGTTGGCCAGGCCGAACAGCTTGCCTTCGTGCAGCATCACCCCGGTTTCCACGGTTTTCGCCACTGGGCCGTAGTCCTTCCAGCGCACGTCGGCGAGCACTGCGCCGCTGTATTGGTCGAAATGCAGCGTGGCGTCGTTGCGCGGGTCATCGGCAAACAGCGCGACGGTGTAAACGCCCTGCTCGCCCTTGGGCAGACTGATGCTGTAGCCGGGCTGAACACCGCGCTCGGCGGCGCTGTCGACCACATGCTGCAGCAGGCTGGTGGAGGCCGCTGCGGCCTGATGCCCGGCATGGCCGTGATGCGCGGCATGCGGGTCGGACGCTGGCAGCGGCGTGACCTCCACCGCCCAGGCCACGGTTTGCTGGCTGCTGCTGTTGAGGCTGCCGGTCAGTTGCCCGGACTTGGGCACGTCATCCCACATGGCGGCGGGAAAGTGATTCCAGGCACCGGCGAACTGCGCGCCCCAGTAGCCCGTCCAGGTCATGCCGGTGAGCAGCATGAACAGCAGCAGTGCGCTGCCCCAGAAGCCGGTCACCGCATGCAGGTCGCGCCACCACAGGCGCCCTCGCGCGCTCAGACGTGGCCACAACACACCCGCCCCACTGCTGCCGCGTGGCCACCACAGGTACATCCCGGACACCACCAGCACGATGCCCCAGCCAGCGGCCAGTTCGATCAGCCGGTCACCAACGGTGCCGATCAGCAGATCACCGTGCAGCTTGCGCACCACCGCCTGCAGGTTCCACAGGGCGTCCTGGGCGCCGAGAAGGCTGCCGTTGTAGGGATCGACGAACAGGTTCAGCTCCTGGCCGTCCCGATTGATCACAAACTGCGCACTGCGATCCTGTGCAGCGGGCGGCAGGTACTTGCTGACCGTCGCCTGCGGATAGGCTTCGCGAACGATAGCCAGTTGCTGATCGGCACTGAGGCGCTGCTCGGCGACCGGCACCTGCATCAGGTCGGCATACATCCAGGTATCGAGCTGCGGTTTGAACAGGTAGATGATCCCGGTGATCGACAGCAGGATCATGAACGGGATGACGAACAGCCCGGCATAGAAGTGCCAGCGCCAGGCCAGGTTGTAGAACGAGACATTATTCATTTCCATCTCCAGTCGGTGAGGGTGGCGGAAGGAATTCGCAGGTCGCCATCAGCGCACTCTCCGACGCAGCAGGCTCAGGCCGACCAGCGCCAGTAGCACATGCGCCAGCGCAACCAGGCCCAGCAGCAGATGCTTGTAGCCATTACCCAGGCCGGCGAGAAACTCCCACTTGTGCAAGTAGGCGAAGATCCAGCCTTCGCGCCGGTCGGCGTCCTGGACGCGGCTGGCCAGCGCGCCGTCCAGCGGGTCGACATACAAAGCGGTGTGTCGCACGTCGGTGTAAGTGGCCTTGAACACCGGCAGGCGTTTGAAGACGAAGCCGTATTCGTGATCGAACTGCGATTGCAGCTCAAGGCTCTGCATTTCGCCCAAGCCGAGGCCGGCAGCGTAATGATCGAGGCGTTGGCGAGCATGACGACGCGCCGCATCGATATCCAGCTCACGCCCGTCGGCATCCAGATAGTGCAGGCTCGGCATCATGCCGAACTGCTGCCCCTGAGCCCGCCAGACCGGTTTACCGTCCAGCTCCAGCAGGCTCAGGCCGAACAGTGTCTCGCCCTGCAGCAGCCACTCGGCATTGGGTGCCTTATCCAGCCGGGCCACGTCGAAGCTAGGGGCATAGGCGACCGGCCACGGCTCGGCCATCTGTTTGTGCAGCAGGTGCCAGGCGCCACTACTGGCGAAGCTCAGGGTCGCGGCCGCCAGCCCCAGGCCCCACCAACCATGTAGCCGGCGACTGAAGCTGCGGGCGCGGCGACGCGCGACGAACAGCGTGATGCCGAACAGCGTCGCGCTGAGGATAGAGGCCAGCAGCAGGACCATCAGTAGCGGACGCAACGGCCCCGCCGCATCCAGCCAGCGAAAGCTGTGCAAGGTCTGGAAGAAGGCGCTGAACCAGGCCTTGCGCTGATCCACCAGGGTGCCTAGACGGTCATGGAACAGGTCGACATACACCCGCAGTCGATCATCGCGCTGGGTATCGACCCGCGCGACCGGCAACAAGCGGTTGATAAAGGCGTACTCGCTGGTAAAGCGCTCGACGCTGTCGACATAGCTCAGCGGCTCGTCACTGCCTAGATAGTGCCGCGCCAGGTGTTCGGCATGAGCCGCAGCCACATCGCTGGCCTGGCCGCTACGCGCATGCCAGTAACGCGGCAGCGGTTCACCCGGCAGACGCGCCTGGTAGTAAGGCTCGCCGGCCAGGACCAGCAGGCGCAGTGCCTGTACCCGCTCGATGGTCGCTGCGGAGAGGACCTGCGCCGGGCTGCGCAGGTGATCCAGCGGTACTACCTGCTGTGGTGCGGCCATGGTCTGCGGGCGCGGCTGCAGGTAGCCCATCAGCGGGTGCAGCATGCCACTGCCCGCCCAACTGAACACGCCCAGGCAGGCTAGTAGTGCAAGGCGCCTGTGCCACGGCAGCAGCCGCAACAGGCGCTGATGCCAGGTCAGACGCGGCAGTTCTTGCGCCGGCAGTGCCGCTGTCAAAGCCGCCACTCCAGGCCGGCATAAACGGCGCGGCCGTCGCCGGGCAGGAACTGCGCGCTGTCCTGGCCGCGAGCGTCGGCGATCACCCCGGTGGTGGCGGCGTAGGTCTTGTCGGACAGGTTGCGACCCTCGACGAAGAAGCCCAGCCCTTCGCGCGCCCGGTAACCGGCCTTCAGCCCCCAGATGGCGTAGCCGTCGGCATACAGGCTCTCGGCGTGGTCGACGTTGTAGTGGGTCGGCACCCATTCGAAGGTCGGCCCGGCGTACCAGCCACCCTGCTGCCACAGCGCCTCGCCCTTGACGAACTGGCGCGGCGCGCCGGCCAGGCGGTTGTCGCCGTAGACATCGTCGTTGTCGAAGCGAAAATCGTTGAGCAGGTACTGGCCACGCAGCACGAACTGGCCCAGGGTCAGCGCGCCGCCCAGCTCTATGCCCTGGTGCAGGGTGCGGTCGGCGTTGATGGTGCCCAGCGCGTTGCCGTCGGCGTCGTTGAGCGCCAGCAGTTCGTCGCGGATCTCGCTGCGATAGACCGCCACGTCCAGCTCCAGATTGCTGCGCATCCAGCGCATGCCGAACTCCAGGGTATTGGCCTTCTGCGCGTCGTTGGCCGTGACCACCTGGCCGCCGGTCAGCTCGCTGAAGGTCGGCGGCTCGACGCTCTGGCTGAAGTTGGTGAACAGCTGCAGACCGTCGTCCAGATCATGACGCAGGCCGATACGGCCAATGCGACCGATATAGGTCTTGTTGAACGACTCATCCTGGGCCAGACAGAAACCGCTGACGAAGGCGTTGCACTTGAGCCGATCGTCGACGTCGCGCTGCTGATGCAGCCAGGCCAGGCCGCCAATCAGCGCCCAGCGCTCGGCCAGCGGTACTTCCAGCTCGGCGAAGGCATTCAGGCTGCGTGCGGTCTGGTGCAGTTCGTTGACCTTGCGCCCCTTCTGCCCGCCTACGTTGAGGTAACGCGAATCCCAGTTACGCCCGTGGTTGACCTCGACGCCGCCGACCCAGCGCCAACCCTGGGCGTCCTGCCACTTGTGCGCCAGGCGCAAGCCGTAGTCCTCGCTGTCGATATCCAGCACCTGGAAGATCGGGTGGAACATCGACTTCTCGCTGTAAAAGCTCGACAGTTCCAGGCTGTGCCCGCCGTCCAGTTGCAGGGTGCTGATGTTACCCAGGCGGTTGAGGGTGAAATCGCGCTTCTGGTCGCCACCGAGGGCCGCAGCCGAGGCCTGCTCGGGATCGCGGCGCAGCTGCGCCTTGGTCAGGCTTCCCGGCAGCTCGGAGTCGCTCTCGACATGGGTCAGGTAGAAGCGGGTGGCCAGGCGCTCGTTGATCCGCCCGCCGAGGTTGGCGAAGTAGCGCTGGTTGTCCTGCCTGGCGTGATCGCGAAAGCCGTCCTGCTGGTAGTCGGCGATGCTGACGAAGCCATCCCAGGCGCCGAAGTCCTGGGCAAAGGCGCCGTACAGCCGCTGGTAGCCGAAGCTGCCGCCCTCGACGCGCAGATCGACCGGCGCCGCGGTCTTGCCGGTGGGGGTGACGAAGTTGATCGCCCCGCCCAGGTTGGCCGCACCGTAGCGCCAGGCGTTGGCGCCGCGCAGCACCTCGACGTGGTTGGCCGCCAGCGGCTCGATGGTCTGGAAGTCGAAGCTGCCGTCGGCCAGGTTGACCGGCGCGCCGTCCTGCATCAGCAGCAGGCCGCGGCCATGGAAGGTGCGCTGCAGGCCGGAGCCGCGAATCGACAGGCGTGCCTCCTCGGCACCGAAGCGCGGCTGGATGAACACCCCGGTGGCCAGGCCGAGGGCATCCTGCAGGGTGCTGCTGCGCCCGCTCTTGTAGGTCTCGGCGTCGACCAGGCTGGCGCCGCCGGGAATATGGGCGAACTCGGCGCGCTTCTCCTCGATGGTCGGCGCGGTGGGGTCGGGTCGTTGCTGGCCGGTGACGGTGTCGTCCGGTAGTTGCACGTGGTCGGCCTGGGCCAGGCCGCAGCTCAGCGCCAGCAGGCCGAAAAGAAATGGGCGTCGCATGGGTGTCTCCCCTGAAAACTGCGCCAGCCGCCATGCACTGGGCATGCACGGGTGGCAGCAGGTATTCGCTCGATTGTTATGGTGCGTCGGCAGGCGACGGCTCGGGCGGAATCAGGCGAGCAACGGGGAGGCGCGGGGATTGGCCGAGGGCCAGAGGTAGCGGACGGGGTGGCGGACGGCGAGGCCGACGCCAGGCAGCGCGCGGCTGGTCGACAGCAGCCCGAGCAGGCCGAAGAAGGCGGCGAGAATGATCGCGCTGAACAGGCTGGCCAGCGCACAGTTGGAACCGGTGGCCGGGTTGGGCGCGACGATGCCGGAGCCGTCGAGGTCGGCGCCGGCGCCGAAGTTGCCATCGAACGAGCAGTACTGGCCGTCCAGACCGCTGAGCTGCATGCCGGCCATCTGGCCGTGGCTGATCGCGCAGACGAACGCACTGAACAGGATGCTGAAGTACAGCACCCAGGCGGTCAGTGAGCGGTCTTTGCGGGCCAGTTTCATGGGGCGCGACTCTAAACAGAGGATGGCAGCGCGACACTGCGGTGCGTTGCCGCAGGCATTGTGTACGAGAGTCTAGCAAAGTAATGGGAGTGGGGACTTATCCGCGTTCAACATGATCGGGCCGGCACCGACCGGCCCGTGATCGTGCGATTCGTGCCGCCGTCAGCTAACCACCGAAGCGCCCCAACCGATAGGCCGCAAGCCCCGGTAGCACTTGCCCCCGAGCAAGCCCGGCAATGTGTTCGGCTGTGATGGCGGCCTGCGTCAGGCCCAGGTGCTGATGGCCAAAGGCGAGCAAGACACGCCCCTGCTCGACCTGGTCGATGATTGGCAGCGAATCCGGCAACGACGGTCGCATGCCCATCCACGGACTGGCTCCCTCGAGGTTCAGTTCATCGCGAAAAAGCCCCTCGCTCAGACGCTGCAACTGCCAGGCACGGGCCATGTTCGCAGGCTTGTTGAGCCCGGCGAACTCCACGGTGCCCGCCAGGCGCAGGCCGTCCTGCATGGGCGTCATGATGAAGCGGCGCTCGAAGGAGGTGACGGCGAAGGGTAAGCGCCCCTGCTCCCGTGGCAACATCAGGTGATAGCCGCGCTCGGTATCCAAAGGCACCCGCCTGCCGGTGAGGCGCGCGGTGAGTGCCGCCGAATGGGCTCCACAGGCCAGCAGCACCCGGCGTGCGCGAAGTGCACCACCATCGAAGTGCAGCGCAACGCCGTCCGGCAACAGGTGCCCGTCCACCACCCGGCGTTGATGGAACACCACGCCCAGTGCTTGGGCGGCGTGAGCCAGTTCACCCACCACCCGGTAGGGGTCGATGAAGTGCCCGGTGGCGGGAAAGAACAACCCACCGCGCATGCCATCGCTGAGTGTGGGCAGCGCCGCACGCACGGCCGCCGCGTCCCAGTAATCGACCGGGACCCCCTGCGCCTGCATGCGTGCCTGCAGGGCCAGCAGCGCCGGACGCGATTGCTCCTGCTCATAGGCCAGCAACGAGCCGTCCTCACGCAACAGCTCTGGTCGTCCGATAGCCTGCAAGGTGCGCCGCCAGGCGCTCAGACTGGCCTCGTTGAGCGCACGCAGCCCGGCCACGGTGCGTGCGAACGGCGCAGCCCGCAGATTTAGCAGCAGGCGTAGAAACCAGGGCGTTGCCTGCGGCAGATAGGTCCAGTCCAGACGCAGCGGCCCCATCGGGTCGAGGAGCATGGCTGGCAGGCGCTTGAGGATGGAGAAATCGACAATCGGGAACACCTGCTCGGTGGCCAGGTGCCCGGCATTGCCGAACGAGGCACCCTGGCCCACGCCATCCGGGTCGAAGACCTGCACCCGCAGCCCCTGACGCGCCAGTTGCAGGGCGCAGGCGACACCGATGATACCGGCGCCGACCACAGCCACATCGACATCGACATCGACCGACAGGTGATCGCTCATCGATCAGACCTCCCTTTCGCCGTCGATCAATCGCCGCAGCCCCAGCGGATTGGCGTCGCGCAGGGCCAACGGCAGCAGCTCATCCGGGAAACCCTGCAGGCATACCGGCCGCAGGAAGCGGCGAATGGCGGCCGTGCCCACCGAGGTGGAGCGCGCATCCGAGGTGGCCGGGAACGGCCCGCCATGAACCATGGCGTCACACACTTCCACACCTGTCGGCCAGGCATTGACCAGCACCCGACCGACCTTGAGTTCCAGGGTCGGCAACAGGGCATGCGCCGCATCGAAGTCGGCAGCGTCCAGATGCAAGGTGGCCGTGAGCTGGCCTTCGAGCGCGTCAAGCAGACGGCGAACCTGCGCCGCGTCGTCGTACTGCACCAGCAGCGCCGCCGCGCCGAAGACTTCGCCATGCAGAGCAGGGTCGGCGAGGAAAGACTCGGCATCGGTGAGGAACACCTGTGCCTGGCAGCGGTTCGGCCCGTCTCCCGGCAACCCGCTGGCAACCTGCCTCACCTGAGGATGTGCAGCCAGCGCCTCGACACCGGCGCTGAATGCCTGGTGGATACCCGGCGTGAGCATCACCTGCGCCGGACACTGCCTGAGCTGTTCAGCCACCGCGACGAGAAACGCATCCAGCGCCGCACCGCGCGGGGCAAGCAGCAGGCCCGGATTGGTGCAGAACTGACCGGCGCCCAGGGTCAGCGAAGCGACGAAGCCCTGGGCCAGTTCCTCGCCGCGCGCCTTGAGCGCTGCCGGAAACAGCAGCACCGGGTTGATCGAACTCATCTCGGCGTAGACCGGGATCGGCTCGGGCCGGGACTGGGCCGCCTGACACAGGGCAAGGCCGCCACTGCGCGAGCCGGTGAAGCCGACCGCCTTGATGCGCGGATCACCGACCAAGCCGAGGCCGACCTCGCGCCCGGCGCCGAACAGTAGCGAAAACACACCCTCGGGCAAACCGCAGCGCGTCACTGCCTGGCGCACCGCCTGCCCGACCAGCTCACTGGTGCCGGGGTGAGCGCCGTGGGCCTTGACCACTACGGGACAGCCTGCCGCCAGCGCCGAGGCGGTGTCGCCACCGGCCACGGAGAACGCCAGAGGGAAGTTGCTCGCGCCGAACACCGCCACCGGCCCCAGTGGCACCTGGCGCTGGCGCATGTCGGGTCGAGGCAGGGGTTGACGTTGGGGTTGTGCGCGGTCGATACGCACGTCCAGCCACTCACCCGCGCGCAGGGTGCAGGCGAAGGTACGCAGTTGCTGGCAGGTACGCGCACGCTCACCCTGCAAGCGCGCCTGGGACAGGCCGGTCTCGGCCATGGCCCGCTCGATCAGCGTCTCGCCCAGGGCTTCGATGGACTCGGCAATGGCCTCCAGGAAGGCCGCACGGGCTGACGGCGTGGTCTCTCGGTAGTCATCGAAGGCGGCCCAGGCCAGGGCACAAGCCTGCTCCACCTGCGCGCGAGTGGCGCCGTGGTAGGCGGGCTCAAGGGTCTGGCCGGTAGCGGGGTCGATGGCGTGAAAAGCGCTGCCGACGCCGGACACAGCCGCGCCGCCGATCAGCATCTTGCCTGTAAGAGTCATGGTGCATCCTTAGCGTTCAGGGGTTGGCCCCGCCGTATCGATAGCTGGCGGGGCGGGCGAACTCACGCGAGGTTGTGTTCGACAGTCCAGTTGGCATACCACTGGCGGAACAGGCTGTACTGCTGCTCGGCATAGCGGCGCTGGGAGTCGCTGAGGGCATCGCTCTCGTTGAAGTGCAAGCGGTACTCGCGGTCGCCGTTGAGCACCATCAGGTACTTGTAGAACAGCACCAGATCACAGCCTTCGTCGAAGGACGAGAGCACCTCCAGCGCAGCACTCAGTTCCAGGGCCAGGCGCCGCGCGCGGGCGTCACCGCTGGCAGCCTGGCGACTCAGGGCGACCAGTTGCAGGACTTCACGAGGCAGCACGTTACCGATGCCGGTGATGGTGCCGGTGGCGTTGCAGTTGACGTAACCGTGGAACACCTGGGTGTCGACACCGGCCATGAGAATCACGTCGTCATCGCGGGAGGTGATGTGCTCGGCGGCGTAGCGCATGTCGGCCGCGCCGCCGAACTCCTTGAAGCCGATCAGGTTGCGGTGCTGCCCGCGCAATTCGAAGAACAGATCGGCGCGGGTGGAGAAGCTGTAATACGGGCTGTTGTAGATGACCGAAGGCAGCTCCGGCGCCGCCTGCAGCACGGCGCTGAAGTGGGCCTTCTGCGCCGCCGGCGAGGCCGCACGGGAGAGCAGACGCGGAATCACCATCAGCCCGTGGGCACCCACCCTGGCTGCGTGTGCGGAATGCGATACCGCCTCACGGGTATTCACCGCCCCCGTGCCGACGATGGTGGGCACGCCAGCCTGCACCAGACGCGCCACGCCCTCCTGACGTTGCGCTTCGCTGAGCAGCGGCCAGTCACCCATGGAGCCGCAATAGACCACGGCGCTCATACCGGCCTGGATCAGTTCGCGGCCCTTGGCAACCAGGGCATCGTAGTCGGGTTGACGTGCCTCGGTGCAGGGCGTCATGAGGGCGGGAATGCAGCCACGGAAGATATCGATATTCATGCTGTCGCTCCTTGAGCAGGGATTGAGAATTTGGCGAAGAGGGCTCAGATGCCCCAGGCGAAAGGGTCCTGCTCATCGATGAGCAGGGTGTTGTCGGCGGTCAGGTGGGCGCGTCCCGTGATAAAGGGGCGAATACGCTCGCCCTCCCACTGGTAGTGCCCCTCGAAGCGACTGCCGGTGATGCTGGCCTGGACCCAGGTCTGCCCGGCAGCGAGCTTGCCGTCTGCGGCGAGGCAGGCGAGCTTGGCGCTGGTTCCAGTGCCGCAGGGCGAACGGTCATAAGCCTTGCCGGGGCACATGACGAAATTGCGGCTATGCGCTTCGTCGTCCTCGGCGAACAACTCGATATGGTCGATAGGCGCCCCGCCCTCGCCGCCGATGCCCTGTGCCTCCAGGGCCTGCAACAGCGCCCAGGTGTATGCGCTGAGGGCATCGACATTGTCCAGGTGCAGGGTCTGGCCGTGGTCGTTGACCAGGAAGAACCAGTTGCCGCCCCAGGCGATGTCGCCGTGGACCACGCCGTGTCCCGGCACGTCCACCGGTACCTGACGGCGATAGCGATAGGCCGGCACGTTGCCGAGGGTGACACTACCGTCCTCGTGCAGCATGGCGCTGACAGTGCCCACCGGTGTGTCGATGCGGTGCTCGCCAGGGGCCATCAGGCCCAGGTACTGCAAGGACGCCACCAGGCCGATGGTGCCGTGGCCGCACATGCCGAGGTAACCGGCGTTGTTGAAGAAGATCACCCCGCAGGTTGCGCCGGGCGAAACCGGTGGACGGTACAACGCGCCCACCAGCACGTCGTTGCCGCGCGGCTCTAGCAGACAGGCACGGCGCCAGCGGTCGTGCTGCGCGCGCAAGGTGTCGCGCTGCTCCGCCAGGGTGCTGCCGGCCAGTTCGGGAAAGCCGTCTATGACCAGGCGCGTGGGTTCGCCGCCGGTGTGGGAATCGATGACATGGATGCGCTTCATGGCAAGGTCCGTCAGGTCAGGGAATGAGGCTGATCGATCAGCCGTTGAATATCGTCCAGCAGCGCCCGGCTTACCCAGACGCCGGCCTGTTGGCTGCGCTGGCGGGCCGCGAAGCGGCGCTGTGAGGGCAAGCGCGCGCCCTGTTCGGTAATGACGCTGAACAGGGCCTCGGCGCGTTGCCGTCCGGCTTCCAGTTCGCTGCCCAGAAAACGCGCCGGATCGAACGCCAGCAGCAGCTCGCCATGGCATGGCGTCGCCCCGGCGCCAGCGTCGAACGCCAGCGACTCGGCACTGGTCAGGTCACCAATCAGTGCCCCGGCCATGAGTTCGATCATCGCCGCCAGGGCCGAGCCCTTGTGACCGCCGAAAGTCTGCATGGCGCCTTCCAGTACAGCGCGGGCATCGGTGCTGGGCTGCCCGTTGGCATCCAGCCCCCAGCCCAGGGGAATCGGCTTGCCCTGGCGCGCATGCAGCTCGATATCGCCTCGGGCGATAGCGCTGGTGGCGAAGTCGAAGACGAAGGGCTCACGGCCCTGGCGTGGCCAGGAAAATGCCAGCGGATTGGTGCCGAACACCCCTTGGCTGCCGCCCTCCGGCGCCACCCAGGCATGACTCGGGGTCATGGCCAAGCCCACCAGTCCCTCGGCGGCAATGGCTTCCACCTCCGGCCACAGCGCGGAAAAGTGGAAACAGTTGCGGATCACCAGCGCCGCCACGCCCAGCTCGCGGGCCTGCTCAAGCAATAGCGGCAGCCCGGTCTGCAAAGCCAGCAGCGAGTAGCCCCGCTGCGCATCGACGCGGACGATGGCCGGCGCCGGGCGACTCACGCGAGGCTGTGCCAGCGGGTCCACCTTGCCGCAGCGCAGCGAGTGCACGCACACCAGCACACGGTACAAGCCGTGGGAATGACACTCATCGCGCTGCCCCTGGGTGATGGTGTCAGCGATGGCGCGGGCGTGATCCTGGCCCATGCCATTGACGGTCAGGGCACGCAACGCGAGCGCGTGCACCTGATCGAGGCTGAGATTGACGAGTTCCGTCATGGCCGTACTCCTTCCGGTCAATGCTGACTAGACGCGGTTAGGCAACAGCGTTGGGGCTGGCACCACATCGACGTCATCCCCCTCCTCACTTTCGTCCTCGCCGCTCAGGCGAATCAGCTCGGCCGGTACACCGGTAGCAGCGCCCCAGTGGTAGATGCCCAGGGCACAGAGCGCCACGCTGAGGGTGTCATAGGGATGACCGAGCACTCCCAGCCCGCCAAAACTGCCCAACCAGGAAAGCAGCAGCGTCACGGCGTAAAAGCCGATCAGCCAGGCGGACGAGCGCACCTGCAGGGCAAGACTCAGGTGCTCGGTCGGCACGAAGCGGCGGCACAGCAGGTAGATCACGAACATCACAATCTGCAGGCTCAACAGCCAGGACACGGTGCCCCAGCCGGACCAGTAGACGATCAGCGCGGCAATCACGAAGGACAGCGGCCCCATCACCGCCAGGCCACGCACACGAAACGGGCGCGGCATATCCGGCGCATTGCGGCGCAGCGCAGCCACCGTGACCGGCGCTACCGCATAACTCAGTACCAGCGCGGCGGACACCACATTGATCAGCGCTTCCCAGGAGGGGAATGGCAGGGTCCAGAACACCGACAGGGCGAAGGTCAGCCACAGCGCCGGACGCGGAATGCCAGAGGCTTCGTCGATGCGAGTGAAGATGCGGAAAAAAGTGCCGGTCTGCGCCCAGCCATAGATCACTCGCGGCGTCGCATTCATGTAGATGTTGCCGCAGCCACTGGGCGAAACCACGGCATCGGCGACCACCAGATAGGCTAGCCAGCCCACCCCGAGTACCAGCGCGATGTCGCGGTATGGCAGGGCGAATTCTTTGGAGATACCGGCCCAGCCGTTGGCCAGCATTTCGGTCGGCACGGCACCCAGGAACGCCACTTGCAGCAGAACATAGATAGCCGTGGAGAGCAGCACCGAGAGGATCAGCGCGATGGGGATGGTGCGCTGCGGATTCTTGACCTCGCTGGCCACCGAGATGATCGGCGTGAGGCCCAGGTAGGCGAAGATGATGCCGCCGGCCGACACCGCCATCTCGATACCCGACAGCCCGAACGGGGCAAAGCCCTGTACCTGGAAGTTCTCGGGCTTGAAGAAGGTGAAGAGCACACCAATGACCAGCAGTGGCACGATGAACTTGAATACGCTGACCAGGTTGTTGGCGCGGGCGAAGGTTTTCACGCTGCGGTAGTTGAGCCAGAAGAACAGGCACAGCAATGCGAATTGCAGCAGCCAGCCGAGCAGCGTCGGATTGCTGGTGCCGGACTGGGTCAGGCTGGGAAACCAGGCCGCTGCATACTGACGTGCAGCCACCACCTCGATCGCCACCAGGCTGGAAAAGGCGATCAGCGTGATGAATCCCATCAGGTAGCCCAGCAGTGGACCATGGGAAAACACCGGGTAGCGCACCACTCCACCGGCACGTGGCAGCGCCGCGCCCAGCTCGCAATAGATGATGCCCAGCAGCAGCACTGCAAAGCCGCCGAGAAACCAGGAGATGATGCCTGCCGGACCGGCAATGGCGGATACATGGCTGGCAGCGAACAGCCAGCCGGAACCGAAGATGGCCCCCAGGCCAATGAAGGTGAGGTCCGTCAGAGACAGTTGTTTCTTGAACTTTCCAGACATGGTGCCGCCCTCTTGTATGTTTTGGATGGGCTGGAGAGAGTCTGCTGCAGTGTCTTGATTCGGAGACGATTCAGGCACCCGCCAGGAGCCGGGCCAAAGACCTCCGCTATCTGCAGCGGCCATAGATTGGCCCGGCAAAGCGTGCCTGGGCTTGATACTTTTCCTCGGCCACCATGACGAAATCGGCACAAAACGCCCATCCCGCGCGATGTCGCCGAGTGCCTCTCGACAGCAGACATGGCCGTGGGGCAACCTGCCGGACGGTCGTCAACAGGCCCCACCGCTGGAGAAAGGAAAATGTCGCAAAACGCGCTCGGTGCCCTGTTCGCGCAGAGCGAGCAGACGCACCCGAAGAACATGGAAGAGTTGCTGGGCAGCGCCAGACTGCTGCTGCCCATGCTGGATGCGATCCCCAATGCGGTGATCTTCATCAAGGACACCCAGGCACGCTACCTGCTGGCCAACCGCACCCTGGTTCAACGCTGCGGGCTGAAGGACCTGCGCCCCCTGCTGGGCAAGACCAGTGCCGAGGTCTTTCCCGCCCAGCTAGGCCCCGGCTACACCGAGCAGGATCGCTGTGTTCTGCAACAGGGGCAGATGCTGGAAGACCAGCTGGAGCTGCATCTCTACGGCAGCCGCGAACCTGGCTGGTGCCTGACCCACAAACGCCCGCTGCACGACCGCAGCGGACGCATAATCGGGCTGGTGGGCATCTCCGTGGACCTGCAGTCGGCCAGTGCCAGCCATCCCGCCTACGAGCGCCTGGCCGCCGTGGACGAACACATTCGCCAGCATTTCCACGAAACCATCACCCTGGAGACTTTGACCCATATCGCCGGCCTGTCCGTTGCCCAGTTGGAGCGCTACTGCAAACGCGTCTTCCATCTCACGCCCCGACAGATGATCAGCAAGGCCCGACTTGAGCATGCCCATGGTCTGCTGCTGACCGATCTGCCCATCACCGATATCGCCCTGCAATGCGGCTACACCGACCACAGCGCCTTCAGCCGAAAGTTCAAGCAACTCACCGGCTTTACCCCGCAGCAGTACCGGCAGGCAATGGGTAGACACGCATAAAAGCCACTCGCCACTTCGGGGCCGCACTGACGTGCATCAGGCGAACAGTTGCATGCAGCCGGTTTGTAATGCAGCCCTACCGTGCCTCAGGGCTTTATCGCGTCGAGTGCTAACGCCATGGCGCAGCGTCCAGCAAACGCTGGCAGCGCAGTTGCACGAATTCACGTAACAGATGCACCGCCTTGCTCAACTGAGCACGGTGCGCACAGACCAGATACAAAGGCGTCGGCTCGCCCAGCCAGTTCGGCAGCAGCACCTGCAGGCGTCCTTCGCGAACGTCTTCGGCGACATCCAGCCAGGACTTGTACACCACACCCCGCCCGGCCACGGCCCAGCGTCGAGTGACATCGGCATCGTCGCAGACTCGATCACCCGCGACGTTCATCAGCACTTCGCGCTTGCCGTCCTGAAAGCGCCAGCGATCATACGCACGGCCATGCAGCATATAGAGCAGGCAGTTGTGCTGATGCAGCTCCTCCACGCTCTGCGGCGAACCGTGCCGGGCAACGTAGGAAGGTGAAGCGCAGAGCACCCGACGATTGTCCGGTGCTACCGGCAGCGCCACCAGGCTTGAATCCTCCGGTGCGCCGTAGCGCAGGGCGATATCCACCGGCTCACGAAACAGGTCGGTCACCCGGTCTGCCAGCAGCAGGCGCAGTTGCAGTTGCGGATGCTCGCCCTGGAACTCGTCGAGCCAGGGCAACAGCGTGTTACGCCCCAGATCCGAGGGCGCAGAAAGCTGCAATACGCCGCAAATACCCTCCTGACTGCCGACCAGTTGCTGACGTCCCTCCTCCAAGCTCTGCAACGCCAGCCGGGCATGCACCAGATACAGCTCGCCCTCGGGCGTCAGGCGCAGACTGCGCGTCGAACGCGCCAGCAGGCGCACCTGCAGTTGCTGCTCCAGACGTTTGAGGGCGGCGCTGGCGACCGCTGGCGATACATCCAGCTGCCGCGCCGCAGCGGACAGGCTGCCGGTTTCGGCGGTACGTACGAAGAGTTGCAGGTCGTCGAAACGCAGCATGGCCGTTCACTTTCAAAATAATGATGAAAGAGACTCTATTACCCGCTGCTTTTTCTTGCCACACAAATAAACGAGCATGACTCCAATACCCCACCGGAGCCAGCCATGACCACTGCTCTCACACTGATCGCCACCATCAAGGCCCTGCCAGGTCATGCCGAGGCAGTGGCCGCAGGCCTTCAACGCCTGGTCACGGCCACCTGCGCAGAGCCCGGTTGTCTGCAGTACGCGCTGCACCGCAACAAGTTGGACCCGCACCAGTTCGTGATGATCGAACAATGGCGCGACGCCGAGGCATTGGACCAGCATCGCGCAGCGCCCCACTTTCTATACTTCACCAACGCATTCGGCGAGCGGCTTGCGGGCATCGATCTGCTATCGCTGCAACCCCTTACCTGATATCTCACAGAGGACCATTTCCATGAAAGCCGTCGCTTACTACCAATCCCTGCCTGCCGACCATCCCGAAGCACTGCAGGACATACAGCTGGCCGACCCCACTCCGGGCCCGCACGATCTACTGGTCGAGGTTCGGGCCATCTCGGTCAACCCGGTCGATACCAAGATCCGCCTCGGCGTCAAACCGGAGAACGGCGCCGCCAAAGTGCTGGGCTGGGATGCGACCGGTATCGTCCAGGCCGTGGGCAGCGAAGTCAGCCTGTTCCAGCCCGGCGACCGGGTGTTCTATGCCGGTGCCATCGACCGTGCCGGTGCCAACAGCGAACTGCACCTGGTCGATGAACGCATCGTTGGCCATATGCCAAGCAGCCTGTCATTCGCCGAAGCTGCGGCCCTGCCACTGACTGCCATCACCGCCTGGGAACTGCTGTTCGAGCGCCTGCAGGTTGCCGAGGGTTCGGCCGATCAGGGCCAGAGCCTGCTGATCGTCGGCGCCGCCGGCGGTGTTGGCTCGATCCTCACCCAGCTGGCACGCCACCTGACCGGCCTGACCGTGATCGGCACTGCCTCGCGCCCGGAAACCCAGGCCTGGGTCCGTGAGCTGGGCGCACATCATGTGATCGATCACAGCAAGCCGCTGAGCGAGGAACTGGCGCGCATTGGCATCGGCCAAGTCACCCATGTCGCCAGCCTGACCCAAACCGACCAGCACTACGCACAACTGGTCGAATCCCTGGAGCCTCAGGGGCGCCTGGCGCTGATCGACGACCCACTGCAACCACTGGACGTGATGCAACTCAAGCGCAAGAGCCTGTCACTGCATTGGGAGTTGATGTTCACCCGCTCTCTGTACCAGACCGAAGACATGATCGAGCAGCATCGTCTGCTGGAACGAGTATCCGATCTGGTCGACAGCGGCGTGATCAAGACCACCCTCGGTGAGCATTTCGGCACCATCAATGCAGCCAACCTGCGCCGCGCCCATGCGTTGCTGGAGAGTGGCAAGGCCAAGGGCAAGATCGTGCTCGAAGGGTTCTGAGGCGCGATGCGGGGCTGGGTCGCACGGGGTGAGTCGGTGTGGTGGGCTGAAACGGAAAACCGCCCACCCTACAGACTGAATCTCAGCCCTGATTACGATGTCGTAGGGTGCGCTGTGAGCACCGAAAAAACCGGCTAGTACCTGGTGCGCACAGTGCACCCTACCTCTCTGCTTCAGCCCCGTCGCCTGACCCAGTCACGTTGCCTTCGCGGTACCGCTTATCGCGAAGCGGCCATCACGCTGGTCGGTCATTTGACTCAGATCAGAAAAAAATCGTGCAAGCGAACTATCCTGATTGTCCCCAACAAGCACTGGCGACTCGTCGCAGCTCAAGGAGGTGGTTCGCATGAAAGTTCTCGTTCAGCCACGCAATCAGGGCGGCGAATGCCTGTGGCAGGTTCGACTGGATCAGCATTGCGTGAGTTTTCGCAGCGAAGAGGAAGCCCGCCAGTTCGTCGTCAGGCTGGAAGCCCGCGTGCGTGCGCCACACAACCTGCCCGACTGGCCCGCGCAACGTCAAGCGAGCTGAATCTCAGCCCTGATTGCGATAGCGTAGGGTGCGCTGTGCGCACCGAACAACCGGGCTAACCCCTGGTGCGCGCAGCGCACCCTACCTCTCGTCAGGCAGCTGACTGACCGTCATCAGGCGCAATGCCGGACTGCACAGCATGTCCAACGCGGTGTCGACCAGCGCGGGCGCCTGCTGTGCCAGGTCGAAGTTGGGCACCAGCAACCAGTTCGACTCGATACCTTCCATATAGGCATGCAGACAGACGGCTGCGCGCGCGCAGTCCAGATCGCTCGGCAGCTGGCCCTTGTTGACCGCGTTGCTCAGCGCCTTGGCGATACGCTGATCGCACTCCAGGCTCAGCGCCTGCATGCGCTCGCGCAGGCCGAGCAGCTCACCGGTGTATTCGCATTTGTAACGCAGGATGTCATGGGTGCGGTGGGTCTGCGGTTCGCAAGCCAGGCGCGTCAGGGCCTTGACCAGCAATTCACGCATGCAGCCCAGTGGATCAGGCTCGTCCTCGCTCTCGCTGGCACGCGCCAGTTCCTCGAGCGGCAGGCGCAGACGTTCGAGCATCGCCTGAAACAGATCGATCTTGTTCTCGAAATGCCAATAAATAGCGCCGCGGCTGACGCCGGCTTCTTTCGCCACTTCCGCCAGAGAGGCACGGGAAACGCCCTGGGCATGGAACACCCGCTCGGCGGCATCGAGTATCTGCACCCGCGTCGCCTGCGCTTCCTCTTTGGTTCTTCTGGCCATCTGTCACCTACTGTCGCTTTGCCGTAACCCTTCGGTAAGGAAGGACGGGCGAGAGTATGCAGGCAGCTTTAGGCATTTACAAACATTCACGTACGTAAGTATATTCCTCCATCGATTTTTTCCCCTGCCTTCGTCCCCTTCGCCCCTTGGGCCATGATTCGATAAAAACGAGGTTCTCAGATGCACTCGAAGCCAGCCTTCGCTGTCTTGGTTTCCGCCATCGCCGTGGCAATGCTCAGTCTCACCGGCTGCCAGGAATCCAGCGCCCCACAGACCCAGCAAACCCCGCAAGTCGGAGTGGTAACGCTCGAAGCCAAACCCTTTGCACTGACCAGTGAAGTGCCAGGCCGCACCAGTGCCTATCGCATCGCCGAGGTGCGCCCACAGGTCAACGGCATCATTCAGAAGCGCCTGTTCACCGAAGGCAGCGAGGTCAAGGCGGGTCAGCAGCTGTACCAGATCGACCCAGCCACCTACCAAGCCACGTTCAAGAGCGCCCAGGCCACGCAGCTGTCCGCCAAGTCCCTGGCTGATCGCTACAAGCTGCTGGTCACCGACAAGGCCGTCAGCCAACAGGCCTATGATGAAGCTCGCGCCGCCGCCCTGCAGGCTGACGCCGCACTGGAGCAGGCGCGCATCGACCTGCGCTACACCAAGGTGATGGCGCCGATCAGCGGTCGCATCGGCCGCTCTGCGGTAACCGAAGGTGCGCTGGTCAGCAATGGCCAGGCGGGCGCCATGGCCACCATCCAGCAGCTCGATCCGATCTACGTCGACGTCACCCAATCGAGCAAGGAACTGCTGCGTCTGCGCCGTGACCTGGCCGATGGTCGCCTGCAGAAAGCCAGCGACAGCGCCGCCAAGGTCGCGCTGAAACTGGAGGACGGAAGCCGTTACGCCCATGAAGGCACCCTGGAATTCTCCGAAGTGGCAGTGGACGAAAGCACCGGCTCGGTGACCCTGCGCGCCGTGTTCCCCAACCCGGACCACCTGCTGCTGCCGGGCATGTTCGTACATGCCGAGTTGCTCTCCGGGGTCAAGCAGAACGCCATCCTCGCCCCGCAGCAGGGTGTGACGCGCAACCAGCGCGGCGAACCCACGGCGATGGTGGTGGGTGCCGACAACAAGGTTGAACTGCGCGTACTCAAGGCTGATCGCACCGCAGGCAGTGCCTGGCTGGTAGAGGAAGGCCTGAACGAAGGCGACCGCCTGATCACCGAGGGCCTGCAGTTCGTGCAGCCTGGCGCCGAGGTCAAGGCCGTGCCGGCCGGCAACGTCAACACCGAACAGCCTGCCCAAGACGCCGAACAAGCCAGCGGCCAGGACTAACGGAGAAGTACTGAATGTCCAGATTCTTTATCGACCGGCCGATCTTCGCCTGGGTGATCGCCCTGGTGATCATGCTGGCGGGTGGCCTGTCCATCCTCAAGCTGCCGATCAACCAGTACCCGAGCATCGCGCCACCTGCCGTTGCCATCCAGGTCAGCTACCCGGGCGCCTCGGCGCAGACGGTGCAGGACACCGTGGTGCAGGTGATCGAGCAGCAGCTCAACGGTATCGACGGCCTGCGCTACGTCAGCTCGTCGAGCAACTCCGACGGCAGCATGGAGATCATCGTTACCTTCGAACAGGGGGTGAACCCGGATATCGCCCAGGTCCAGGTGCAGAACAAGCTGCAACTGGCCACCCCGCTGCTGCCACAGGAAGTCCAGCAACAGGGCATCCGCGTGACCAAGTCGGTGCGCAACTTCCTGATGGTCATCGGCGTGGTGTCGAAAGACGGCAGCATGACCCGTGAAGACCTGTCGGACTACATCGTCTCCAACCTGCAGGACCCGATCTCACGGACCAAGGGCGTCGGCGACTTCCAGGTGTTCGGCGCGCAGTACGCCATGCGTATCTGGCTCGACCCGGCCAAGCTCAACAGCTTCCAGCTGACTCCAGTTGACGTGCGCAGCGCCATCCAGGCGCAGAACGTGCAGATTTCCTCCGGCCAGTTCGGCGGCCTGCCTGCGGCACCGGGCAATCAGCTCAACGCCACGATCATCGGCAAGACGCGCCTGCAGACCCCGGAAGAGTTCCGCAAGATTCTGCTCAAGGTTCAGCCCGATGGCTCCCAGGTGCGCCTGGGTGACATCGCCAAGGTCGAGCTGGGCGGCGAGAACTACGCCATCAACGCGCAGTTCAACGGCCTGCCGGCCTCCGGTCTGGCGATTCGCCTGGCCACCGGCGCCAACGCCCTGGATACCGCCAAGGCGGTGCGTGAAACCATCTCCAATCTCGAGCCGTTCTTCCCGGCCGGCATGGAAGTGGTCTTCCCCTACGACACCACGCCGGTGATCTCGGCCTCCATCGAAGGGGTGGTGCACACCCTGTTCGAGGCCATCGTGCTGGTGTTCCTGGTGATGTTCCTGTTCCTGCAGAACCTGCGCGCCACCATCATTCCGACCATGGCGGTGCCGGTGGTACTGCTCGGCACCTTCGGCATACTTGCCGCGTTCGGTTTCTCCATCAATACCCTGACCATGTTCGCCATGGTCCTGGCCATCGGCCTGCTGGTGGACGACGCCATCGTGGTGGTGGAAAACGTCGAACGGGTGATGCGCGAGGATGGGCTATCGCCCAAGGAAGCGACGCGCAAGTCCATGGGGCAAATCCAGGGCGCACTGGTGGGCATTGGCCTGGTGCTCTCGGCAGTGTTCCTGCCGATGGCGTTCTTCGGCGGCTCCACCGGGGTGATCTACCGGCAGTTCTCCATCACCATCGTCTCGGCCATGGCTCTGTCGGTGCTGGTGGCGCTGATCTTCACCCCGGCGCTGTGCGCCACCCTGCTCAAGCCCATCGATGGCGATCACCACGAGGCCAAGCGCGGCTTCTTCGGCTGGTTCAACCGCACCTTCGAGCGCGGCAGCAATGCCTATCAGCGCGGCGTTGCGGGCATGATCAAGCGCAAGGCGCCCTACCTGCTGCTGTACCTGGTGATCGTCATCATCATGGCGTGGATGTTCACCCGCATCCCCACCGCCTTCCTCCCCGAGGAAGACCAGGGCGTGCTCTTCGCCCAGGTGCAGACGCCGTCCGGCTCCAGTGCCGAGCGTACCCAGGTGGTGGTCGACGAAATGCGCCAGTACCTGCTGGAAGACGAGGCGAGCACGGTCAAGTCGGTGTTCACCGTCACCGGCTTCAACTTCGCCGGCCGTGGTCAAAGCTCCGGTATGGCCTTCATCATGCTCAAGCCCTGGGGTGAACGTCCCGGCGCCGAGAATGGCGTAGCCGCGCTGGCGCAACGTGCGCAGATGCACTTCTTCAGCTTCCGCGATGCGATGGTGTTCGCCTTCGCCCCGCCGGCGGTCATGGAGATGGGTAACGCCACTGGCTTCAACTTCTTCCTGCAGGATCAGGCGGGCGTCGGCCACCAGGTGATGAACGAGGCACGTGACAAATTCCTGCAACTGGCCAACCAGCACCCGGTGCTCGACAGCGTGCGCGCCAACGGCCTGCGCGACGAGGCGCAGTACCAGTTGCTGATCGATGACGAGCGCGCCCGCGCCCTCGGCCTGTCGCTGGCGGACATCAACAGCACCCTGTCGATTGCCTGGGGTGCCAGTTACGTCAACGACTTCATCGATCGCGGTCGAGTGAAGAAGGTCTACCTGCAAGGCACATCCGAAGCACGCATGAGCCCGGAAGACCTGAACAAGTGGTACGTGCGCAACGACCAGGGCCGCATGGTGCCGTTCAGCGCCTTCGCCAGCGGTGAATGGACCTATGGTGCGCCGAAGCTGGCGCGCTATAACGGCGTCTCGGCGGTGGAGATCCTCGGTGCTCCGGCGCCTGGCTACAGCACCGGTGATGCCATGGCCGCCGTCGAGGAAATCGCCTCGCAATTGCCACAGGGCGTCGGCTACTCCTGGACCGGGTTGTCCTACGAGGAGCGCCTGGCAGGCTCGCAGACCACTGCACTGTTCGTGATCTCCGCCATCGTGGTGTTCCTGTGCCTGGCAGCCCTGTACGAGAGCTGGTCGATCCCGTTCGCGGTGATGCTGGTGGTGCCGCTGGGGATCATTGGCGCCTTGATGTTCACCGAGCTGCGTGGCCTGTCCAACGACGTGTTCTTCAAGGTTGGCCTGCTCACCACCATCGGCCTGTCGGCGCGTAACGCGATTCTCATCGTCGAGTTCGCCAAAGCGCAGTACGAACAGGGCATGACCTTCGCCGAAGCGGCCATCGAAGCCTGCCGCATGCGCTTGCGCCCGATCATCATGACTTCGCTGGCGTTCATCCTCGGCTGTCTGCCACTGGCCATCGCCAGTGGTGCCGGCGCCGGCAGCAAGCACGCCATCGGCACCGGGGTGATCGGCGGCATGCTCAGCGCGATGATCCTGGCGATCTTCTGGATTCCACTGTTCTACGTCGTGGTCTGCTCGATTTTCGAGAAGAAGCGCCCCGAGCCGACCCGTGAAAACGAGAAGGAGGTACTGCAATGAGGCAGTCCCTGTTGTCCCTGGCCGTGGCCGCCGCTCTGCTCAGCGGCTGCAGCCTGATTCCCGACTATGAACGTCCTGACGCTCCGGTGGCCGCCGACTGGCCGCAAGGCGAAGCCTATGGCAGCGCCGCCAGCGAAGGCAGCCGTGCGGCGGCCGACCTGCAATGGCGCGAGTTCTTCCGCGACCCGGCGCTGCAGCAACTGGTACAGGTGGCACTGGAGAACAACCGCGACCTACGTGTCGCTGCACTGAACGTCGAAGCCTATCGCGCGCTGTACCGTATCCAGCGCGCCGATCTGCTGCCTTCGGTTTCCGCCGACGGCGCCGGCACTCGCCAGCGCCTGCCGGCCGATCTGAGCCAGACCGGTGAAGCCCGTACCAGCGGTCAGTACAGCGCGACCCTGGGCGTCAACGCCTGGGAGCTGGACTTCTTCGGTCGTATCCGCAGCCTCAGCGAGCAGGCCCTGCAGCAGTACCTGGCCACCGAACAGGCCGCGCGCAGCACGCAGATCAGCCTGGTCGCCAGCGTCGCCAACGCCTACCTGCAATGGCAGGCGGATCAGGCGCTGCTGCAACTGACCCAGGACACCCTGAAGACCTTCGAGGAAAGCTACCAGCTGACCCAGCGCAGCTTCGACGTCGGCGTCGCCGATGCCCTGGCCCTGAGCCAGGCACGCAGCTCGGTGGACAGCGCCCGCGTCAGCCTGGCGCAGTACCAGCGCCTGGTCGCTCAGGATCGCAACGCCCTGATTCAGCTGCTCGGCACCGGCCTGCCGGCCAACCTGCCGCAAGGTCTGGCATTGAACGCCGAACTGCTGGAGCAGGTACCGGCTGGCCTGCCCGCCGACCTGCTGCAGCGTCGCCCCGACCTGCTGCAGGCCGAGTACCAGCTCAAGGCCGCCGATGCCAATATCGGCGCGGCGCGTGCGGCGTTCTTCCCCAGCATCAGCCTGACCGCCAATGCCGGCACCGCCAGCAGCCAGTTGTCCGGCCTGTTCGACGGCGGCTCGGGCACCTGGCTGTTCCAGCCGCAGATCAGCCTGCCGATCTTCAACGCCGGCCGCCTGCGCGCCAACCTCGACTATGCCGAACTGCAGAGCGATATCCGCGTCGCCGAGTACGAGAAAGCCATTCAGGTGGCTTTCCAGGAAGTCGCTGACCGCCTCGCCGCACGTACCACCTACCGCCAGCAACTGGACGCCCAGCGTGCCCTGCTGGAAACCACCGAGACCTATTACGACCTGGCCGAACGCCGCTACCGCACCGGCGTGGACAGCTACCTGACCCTGCTCGACGCCCAGCGTCAGCTGTTCAGCGTGCGCCAGCAACTGATCGCAGACCGCCTGGCCCAGCTCAGCAGCGAAGTGGAGCTGTACAAGGCCCTGGGTGGTGGCTGGAGCAATACGGGGAGCAACGCCCCACAAGGTTGACCGCGCGTAACCCGCTTCAAGGACGACCTTATCCAACGCGCCGCCCCCGCAGTCTTTGCGGGGGCGTTTTTTTGCTGGGTCAGTCGGTCAGAGCTCGGACTTGAGCGTCTCGAACGCTTCCTCGAGATAACTGGCCACGGGCTTGGGCTGCCCCACCTGCTCCTGCCAGGTCTGGATCGCCAGGCGCATGGCGCCCAGAGACGCCATGGCCACCACCCGCAGGGTCATGCGCCGCTCGGGTTGGCGCCATACCTCACAGAGCGTGGCGAACAGTTGCCTCTCCTGCTCGGCGTAATGCGCCTGCTTGCGTGCCAGCAGCGACTCGCTGGAGCGCATCAGTCGGTCGATGGCCGCCATCTGCTCGGTGGTGTAGCGGGAAATATGACTCACCAATACATCGCGCACGGCATCCAGCGGCGCGATATCCGGCGAAACCTGCAGCAGCTCGCTGTGGATGCTGGCCCAGCCGGCCTCCTGCCAGGACAGGATGACGTCATCCTTCGACTTGAAATAGGAAAAGAAGGTACGCCGCGAGATACCAGCCTCGGCGGCGATCGCGTCGAGCGTGGTGCTTTCGTAACCATTTGTGAGAAACAACTGCAGCCCGACTTCGGCGATACGCTGCCGAGTGGCCCGGCGCTTGCGCTCTCGCAGGCCTTCGGCAGGCGCATTGCCCTCGGGAGGGAGAGATTCGGACATTCCAATAGCCTATTGCGATAATTGCACTGAGTGCACTAATGTTTGCACCCAGTGCAATTATTTACGTATTCAGATTAGCGCCCCATTCTGAGGCAAGGCAACGATCATGGCCAACTGGACCACTTCCGATATTCCCTCGCTACACGGTCGCACCGCCGTCATCACCGGCACCGGTGGGCTCGGCTTCGAAGACGCAAAAGCCCTGGCCGAAGCGGGAGCGCGGGTGATACTCGCCGGCCGCAACCCTTCGCGTGGCGCGGCTGCCGTCGAGCAGATCCGCCAACTCACTCCGGGTTCAGACGTCTGCTTCGAGCAGTTGGATCTGGCCAGCCTCGATTCCATCGACGCCTTTGCCAAACGCCTTGGCGACTCCGATGGCCACATCGACCTGCTGATCAACAACGCCGGGGTGATGACGCCGCAGCGCCAGGAGACGGCCGACGGCTTCGAACTGCAATTCGGCACCAGCCACCTTGGTCACTTCGCCCTGACCGCCCAACTGTTGCCGCTGCTGCGCAAGGGCGATCAGCCGCGCGTTGTCAGCCTCTCGAGCATCGCTGCCAGGCAAGGCGCCATCGACCTGAGCGACCTGCAATCCACCCGTGACTACAAGCCGATGGTCGCCTACAGCCAATCCAAACTGGCCTGCCTGATGTTCGCCCTGGAACTGCAACGCCGCAGCAACGCGGCTGGCTGGGGTATCCGCAGTATCGCGGCGCATCCGGGTGTGTCACGTACCGAACTGCTGCCCAATGGCGCCGGCAAGTGGAGCGCGGCCGGCAGTGCCCGGCGCCTGCTCTGGTTCCTGTTCCAGCCAGCGGCTCAGGGCGCGCTGCCGACGCTGTTCGCCGCTACCGCCCCGCAAGCTCAGGGCGGCGCCTACTACGGCCCGAACAGGCTGAGCGAAACCCGCGGTTATCCCGTCCTCGCCAGAACGCCTCTGCAGGCAATGGACCTGGGTATGGCCAGACGCCTGTGGAACGAATCCGAACGCCTCACCGGCATGTCATTTCCCGCCGCGCCTTTGCGGATCACCAAGCCCTACCAACTCTTTCCATAGCTTGAACAGCCGCCAGGGAATCCGTACCACGATGAACTCGACTCTGAAATACCAAGCCAGCAGCGACGAACTTGCCGACTCCGCCGACTTCGTCGCACAACCACGACGCAGAGGCTGGAAGATGCTGGCAAGCGCATTGCTGGCCATGCTGGCCGTGTCGAATACGGCCACGGCCAACACCACCGAAGCAGAGGAGCCGGCCTACGAAATCAGCGATTTCGACTGGCTCGATCAGACCCGCTCGCGCGCCGTTCCGGTACGCCTTTACTGGCCGGTCAACGTGCAGCCAGGCGCCAGCGTGCCGCTGGTGGTGTTCTCCCATGGCATCGGCGGCTCACGCAAAGGCTACAGCTACCTCGGCAAGCACTGGTCGAGCCACGGCGTCGCCAGCCTGCACGTGCAGCATGTCGGCAGTGATTCCGCGCTGTGGCGGGGTAACCCGTTCGCCGTGGTGGAGCGCCTGCACGATGCCGCCCAGGAAAGCGAAGCGATGGCCCGTGCCAGCGATGTGAGCTTCGCCCTCGACCAGATGCTTTCCGCTGCGACAGGGAAGATGGGCGCTGCGGTCGACCCACAACGTATAGTCATCGCCGGGCACTCCTACGGCGCCAACACGGCGCTGCTCACGGCAGGGGCGCAGGTGGTCAGGGATGGCCAGGTCATCAGCTACCGCGATCCTCGCTTTGCCGCCGCGGTGATCATCTCGGCCCCGCCGTTCTATGGTGAAAAAAACCTGACAGCGGTGCTCGGCCAGGTCTCGGTACCGACCCTGCATGTGACCGCCACCGATGACGTGATCCAGATTCCGGGTTATCGCTCTGGCGCGGATGACCGCCTGGCAATCTACGATGCGGTGGCCAACCCGACCAAATTGCTGGCGGTATTTCGCGATGGCTCCCACAGCATCTTCACCGATCGCTCGTTCACCGGCGGCCCCTCTCTCAACGCCAAGACCAAGGCAGCCACGGCCGACCTGAGCCTGGCTTTTCTCGACCTGGTATTTCGCGGCGATGGCGCGGCACTGACGCAATGGCGCAGCGACTGGCAACCCATTCTCGCTCAGGCTCGGGGCATGGACACCGCATCAGTCACAAGCCCGCAACACGCCGTCAATAACTGAGACCTCGCCGCTCAGCCCAGCCCCGCCAACAGCTGCGCGCAATCCTGCGCGTGCAGCTCGGTCAGCTCCGGCCAGGGGTTGTCCGGCATGTTGACCAGCACGCTGCGCGCACCGGCGGCCTGGGCGCACTCCAGGTCGAAGCGGTAGTCGCCGACCATTACCAGCTCACGCGGCCTGACACTCCAGCGCTCGGCCAGGTGCAGCAATCCGCCCGGATGAGGCTTGGGCGGAGCTTCATCACGGCCGAGAACGTCCGCCGTGGCGAAGCAGTCATCCAGGCCGATGGCCTGCAGCGTCAGCAGCGCCAGTTCGTAAGCATTGCGGGTCAGGATGCCGAGCTGGCAGCCACGCTCGCTCAGGGTACGCACCAGCTCGATGGCACCTGGTGCCGGGCGCGAGGCTACCGCCAGCTCGCGTTCATGCTCCAGCAGCCAGGCATGCTTCTGCGCGGCCTCCTCCGCCGGCAGCGCCGCCAGGTGATGGAGAATGTCATCCTCCTGGGGAATGCCCAGCGTCCGCTTGATCGCCGGAAAATCATGCACCGCCAGAGTCAGAGTGCCGTCCATGTCGAACACCCAGTGACGCGCCTCACGCAGTGTCTTCACTTCCAGTCCTCACGCACGCGGGTCAGGCCTTCCTGGGCGACGGAGGCCACCAGTTCGCCCTGACGGTTGTAAATGCTGGCGCGGGAGAAACCACGGGCATTGCCGGCCCAGGGGCTGTCCATGGCGTACAGCAGCCAGTCGTCCATACGCAGGTTGCGGTGGAACCACAGCGAATGGTCAAGGCTGGCCACCTGCATGAACTTCTGGAACACCGACACACCGTGGGGCTGCATCGAGGTGGTCAGCAGGTTGAAATCACTGGCGTAAGCCAGCAGGTACTTGTGCAGCTGCGGGTCGTCAGGCAGCTCGCCGGCGGCGCGGAACCACACGTATTTGACCGGCTCGCAGGGTTGCGGGGCAAAGGGGTTGATCAGGGTAACCGGGCGAATCTCGATAGGCTTGTCGCTGATCGCACGCTCGCGCATGCGCTCGGGAATCATCGGCGCGACCATGCGCGCCAGCTCGGTTTCCGACTTCAGGTCCTCGGGGCCGGGGACGCCCGGCATCTCGCTCTGATGGTGAAACCCCTCTTCGTCATACTGAAACGAGGCACTGCAGAAGAAGATCGGCTTGCCCTTCTGCACCGCCACCACGCGACGGGTGCTGAAGCTGCCGCCATCGCGGGTGCGCTCGACCTGATAAACCACCGGCAGGCTGGCATCGCCCGGGCGCAGGAAGTAGCCGTGCATGGAGTGCACGTGGCGCGCCTCCTCGACCGTCTGGCTGGCGGCGGAAATGCATTGGCCAAGCACCTGGCCACCGAACAACTGGCGAAAACCGAGATCCTGGCTGCGGCCACGGAACAGGTTTTCCTCGATCTGTTCCAGGCTCAGCAGCGCGACCAGATCGTCGAGTACCTGGGTCATGGATTGTCTCCTCGTGCAGGGGTAACAGACCGTTGAAAAACTATCTGCGTTGGCAATACTGCGTTAAAAACGCCCTCAAAATGCTCATTTAGTATACTAAACTGCGCTTTTTCGGCCGTTTTTGCCTTGTCTTGCCTGCCTCGCCTACGTTTTTTCAACGGTCTGGTAATCGCGGTTGGGAATAGGCCGGCAGGGACGTCAGGCGTTCATCCCATACAGCGCGGCCAAGGGTGAAATGGTAAAGACTTTGCCAACCGCTGTCGGCATCTTCGAGCAATTCCCGCAAAGCGTCGTCGAAATAGCAGCCGATTCCCGTTCCGGAGAGCCCCGCCGCCTCAGCTTCCAGGTAGAGCAACTGGCCGATCTGGCCACATTCCCAGTAGAGCCGGGGATAACGCCAATTGCCATTGGCAACAGTGCTCTCCACCCGCGCCAGCATGGCCAGGGCCACACAACCGTCGGCGGCAATGTCCTGACCGCAACTGAGAAAGCCCGCCAGACCACGGGCATCGCCTTCGAGCAGACGGTACAGCGGCAGTTCGTCGTCCACCCGCTGCCACAGATAGTCCTCGCGCAGCGACTGCACGCCGCTGCCCGTGCGATCCAGCCAGTACAGACCGGGCGCCAGGCCCTGCACACGATGAACGAACAGCAGCAGGTCGATCTCGCTCGGCTCACCGGTGACGGCGAACGGCACCGGCGATTGCACCGGCATCAGGCGGCGCAGCCAGGCCAGCAGCAGTGCAGCCTGAATACCGCTGCGGCCGTCCATGCTCTGCGCACTGCGCCGGCGATGCAGGATGGGCCTCAAGGGCAGGCCGGGGTTGTCATTGCGAACACCAGCAACATCTACGCTCCAGGCGGCGCGAGGACGTGCCGGTGCACGGCATAGCCCATGTATGCGCTGCAGCTCGGGCCAGTGGCGATAGTCGCGTGACAGACGATTGGGCACACCGGCCCGCTCAAGCTGCGCCAGCCCGGTCAGCAGGGGCTCGGGCAGCGCAAACTCCATCGTCTGCACCGGGCCGATCCACAGCAGACAGTCGCCGTGTTCGGCCTCATGAAAGCCCTCATCATCCAGCCCCAGCAGGCCGTCCAGACGCACTTCGGCCACGCCATGCAGCATACGCACCTGCCAGCCTTGCACGCTGGCGGCGATGGCCAGCGCAGCCAGGGCATGGCCGAGATCGTGCTGACAGTAGCGGTAGGCGCGCTCGCCGTACTTCCAGGCTTCGCGCCAGGCAATGCTACTCAGGCCAAGAAGAAAACCACCCGGCGGCAGGCTGTTGGCAAGCTGCTGGCCGAGCGGCGCAGGCAGGTCGCAGCGCACCTCCAGCGCATGCAGATCCGGCGCGTAATGTGCCAGCACACCAGTCTCATCCACGACTCCCGGCGGCAGCAACAGGTAGGCCTCGGTCGGGTGCAGGTTGCCAGACGACGGGTTTACCCGCAGCGCCCAGCGGCTGCCGCCGGCCTCCTTCCAGGCGGAAATGGCCAGGCTGTCGTACAGCAGTTGCGAGACGCTGGTGCGACCCAGCGGCGCGGGCGGCCTATGCGGTCCAGCGAAAGCTGAGTCATAAGCCGGCCCTTCCTCCAGCGGGCGGTGGTACAGCTCGATCAGCCGAGCCCCCTCGTAACGGCGAAAGGGCGCTGGCTGGTTCGCCCAGTCCAGTTGCCCCGGCCCCGGTGCGAAGCGCTCGGGGGCGTGTTTGCTGAGCTGGTGATAGGCGAGCACGTCCGTCATCGCTGCGCCTCCCACCGCTCGCGGCTTATGCGATAGAGCACGTGCGGTTGCAAGGGGTGACCGGACGGCACGCGCGGATGGAGAAAATCGCCGCTCTCGTCGCGCTGCATACCGATGCTGCGCATCACCGCCTGTGACGGCAGATTCGCCGGCACGGTGAAGCTCAGTACCTCGTCCAACCCAAGCCGCTCGAAGGCCACGGCCAGGGCAGCACGCGCCGCCTCGCGGGCATAGCCCTGACGCCAGTGCGCCCGCGCCAGGCGCCAGCCGATTTCCACAGCCGGTACGAACGGCGCATCGAAGCCGACCTGTGCCAGGCCGGTGACGCCGATCAGTTCGCCAGTGTCACGCCGCTCCAAAGCCCAGAAGCCAAAGCCGTGCTCATCGAAATGCGCACGGATGCGCGCCAGCAGTTGTGCACTCTGCTCGGCATCCATAGGCGCGGGAAAATGACGCATCACCTCGGCATCGGCATTGAGTGCGACCAGCGCCGACAGATCACTGTCGCGCCAGGTGCGCAGCAGCAGGCGCTCAGTGGAGGTTTCGATCAGGGGCATGGCGATTGTCTCGATTGGCTGCGACCATATAGCGTCGACTCGATGTGCACTTATTGTAAGCCGCTTACAGCCCGCCTTTCCCGCATGCTGCACGAGCATCTGGTCGACAGCGGCCGGACCACCGATGCTTAACTGCATCGTCCCGAACGGTCTCCAGCGGAGGTCCTCGCCCTCCAACTACGGGGCTTGCTACATGGCTGGCGAGCTGTCATACGAAAACCCGCGCAGAAAAGGTCTGGCAAAGCCAGGCGTAACGGAAGACGGCAGATAGCATGTACCACGGAGAAAAATTCAACGCCTGGAGCCACCTGATCGGCGCTGTGCTTGCAGCCATCGGTGCGGTATGGCTGCTGGCACTGGCCAGCTCCACGGGCGATCTCTGGAAGATCGTCGCGGTGGCCATCTATGGCGTCACCCTGATATTGCTGTACAGCATCTCCACCCTCTACCACAGCATGCGCGGCCCGGCGAAACGGGTGATGCAAAAACTCGATCACCTGTCGATCTACCTGCTTATTGCCGGCAGTTACACCCCTTTCTGTCTGGTAACCCTACGTGGTCCCTGGGGCTGGAGCTTGTTCGGCATCGTATGGAGCCTTGCGCTGATCGGCATGCTGCAGGAAATCAAACCCCGCTCCGAAGCACGCGTGCTGTCGTTGATCATCTACGCGGTGATGGGCTGGATCGTGCTGGTGGCGGTAAAACCCTTGATCGCTGCCCTGGGTATGACAGGTTTCAAATGGCTGGCGGCGGGTGGCGTGCTCTACACCGTGGGCATCATTTTCTTCGCTTACGACAGTCGCTTTCGCCATTGGCATGGCATCTGGCACCTGTTCGTCATGGCCGGCAGCCTGCTGCACTTCGTGGCGATTCTGTTCTACGTGCTGTGACGACTTTCGTGCGCCGATTGAAAGACGTTCAACAGGGCCAGTCTTTTTCATCTTTGCTGACAAGGCTTCATCGATCCTCAAAGCGCTACATGACTGGATGCTTGCCCAGCGTGATCTTGTGCCCAACGGATCAGCAACGGCCATAGCCCTGGATTACAGCCTCAAACGCTGGGTAGCGCTGACGCGCTACCTGGAAGATGGAGCGGTACCCATCGACAACAACCAAATCGAGAACCAGATTCGACCATAAGCTCTTGGACGCTCGAACTGGTTGTTTGCCGGCTCGCTGCGCAGCGGTAAACGCGCGGCGGCGATCATCAGCCTGATCCAGTCGGCGCGGATGAATGGGCATGATCCCAATACCTATCTCAAAGGCGCACTGTCGAAGCTGCCAACGCAGAAGGTCAGTTCATTGCCTGAACGTCTACCGTCCAACGGGAAACCTGCTTGCCAGGAGTAGTTCCGCGGTCACAGACCTTTAATCTGCGCCCTCAGTATTTGAACGACCAGCTCTGCCCGAGTAGATAGTGGCCATTCGGCGCGATGTATTAGCCATAGAGTGTCCTCTACTAACCGTGGCCCCTCGATGACCTGGATACTTTCTGGGCGTTGAAACGCCAAACGTGCATAGCGCGGTAACACCGTAAAGCCCAACCCTCGTGCAACAGGCTCAAGAATCAGACCAATCTGGTTGGTAAAGCCACGACAGGGAAGACTGCCGATACCTGATTCGTCAGGGTAGTAACGACTGAGCAGACGACTACCCATGGCGCGGCCATCTGGGTGATCGATGAAGCCTATGCGTCTCAGATCCTCCCAACCTTCGACTCGCTCTGAGGCGGGTGCGATCAGCTCCAGCGGCTCCTCGGTGAAGCGACTCATGCAAAGACGCGGGTCGTCAGGCTTGAGCGTGACCAGGCCCAACTCGAAGCGATTATCCAGCACTGCTTCGAGCACCTCTCTATCCGGGGCAAAACGTTGTCGAATGATCAGACCGGGATTCGCCTGCTGCAAATTCAACAGAATGGGGTAAAGGGCCAGTCCGATGCTGCCGGGACAGATCAAACCGATCTCTCCGTGCTTGTCATCATGCTCGGATAGGCGCTTGTGCAGGCGCTGATCGGCTGCGTTGATTTCCTCGCAGTAGCTCAATAACGCTCGCCCAGCAGGAGTTAGTTCGAGCTGACGAGGCCGGCGTATCAGCAATGGGCCAAGCTTTTCCTCAAGCTTCTGTACATGTTGACTCACAGCAGCCTGGGTCAGGTCGAGGTGCTCAGCGCAGCGTGTAAAACTGCCCTGTTCGATCAGGGCGGCGAAGGTGCGTAGCCATTGCGGACTTAGCATAACAATCTCTTATCAAGACAATAATCTTATGATTGTTTTCATTATGGGACTGCCTTCCTAGACTAGCCACATCACCAACGATTAAGAGGTACAGGTTATGTCACTTGTCTACCCGCGTAGCTTTTCTCATCTCGGCCTGTCGGTCACTGATTTAGATGCCGCCGTGAAGTTCTACACTGAAGTCATGGGCTGGTACCTGATCATGCCTCCGACCACGATTACTGAGGACGATTCAGCTATTGGAATCATGTGTACTGATGTATTTGGTGCCGGCTGGGGGGCGTTCCGTATTGCGCACCTGTCAACAGGTGATCGAATCGGCGTAGAGATATTTGAGTTTCGCAATGCCGAAAGGCCGCAAAACAACTTCGAATACTGGAAGAGCGGTATCTTCCACTTCTGCGTTCAAGATCCAGACGTTGAAGGACTTGCCGCCAAGATAGTTGCCGCTGGTGGCAAGCAGCGCATGCCCGTACGCGAGTATTTTCCTGGTGAGAAGCCATACCGCATGGTCTATATGGAAGATCCCTTTGGCAACATTCTGGAAATCTATAGTCACAGCTACGAGCTGATTTACTCGGCTGGTGCTTACAAGTAACGGCTAGCGGCCCAGGCCCACAGAGCCTGGGCCGCATCATGTCCAGTGCCGCTCACTACGCCGCAACGGCGAATAACGCTTGTGTAGCGCATTCGCCTTTCCCAGCGCACAACAGGAAACCTGTCATGACGTCTCTTTCTCGCCCCATCCGCCGGGCAGCCAGCGCTACCCTGCTGGCTCTTTCCATACCGTTCTTCAACTCGGCCCTTGCAGCCAAGGTCGGCGACCTGGAAGTGATCGCCGAACTACCGATCCGCCCCGGCAACGTCGCCCCCAGCGCGGACAACCGGGTGTTTGCCACGGTCCATCCCCTGGGGGCGCCCGCAGCCGCTCAACTGATCGAGATCACTGGCCGCGACAGCTACAAACCCTGGCCCACCAGCACGGTGCAACGCGGCACCGCCGCTGCCAACGATGCGCAGATCGATACGCCGCTGGGTATCGCCATCGATGGCAAGAACCGCCTGTGGATAACCGACATGGGCCTGAACCTGGGCAAAACACGTCTGTGGGGCTTCGATGTGGCGACTGGCGATGAGCTGTATCGCATTGAGCTGCCTGCCGATATCGCGCCCAAAGGCAGCTTCATCCAGGATCTGGCCGTCGACGACAACGCTGGCTGGATCTACCTGGCGGACATTGCCAACCCCGGCCTGATCGCCGTGGAAATCAGCAGCGGCAAGACGCGGCGCTTCAGCGGCCATGCCGCGCTGCAAGCAGAGCCCGACGCCAGAATGGTCATCGGCGGCGTGCCGATTCAGTTCCAGGGCAAACCTGCCAACGTGGCGGTCAATCCGATCACCCTGTCGGCCGACCATGCCACCCTGTACTTCGGTGCAATGAGCGGCAAAAGCTGGTACTCGTTGCCCAGCAAGCTGCTGCGTGACGGCGCCAGCGACGAGCAAATCGCGGCTGCCATCCAGCGAGTCGGTGCCAAGCCCGTTTCCGACGGCGCCGGCACCGACGCCAAGGGCCGGCATTTTTTCACCAATCTCAACGACAACGGCATCGACCTGCTCGATACCGATGGCACGCTCAAGCCGCTGGTACGCGACGCCCGACTGGACTGGCCGGACAGCGTACATGTCGGTCACGACGGCTGGCTGTATATCTCGGTCAATCAGCTATACAAAACCCCGGCCTTCACCGGTGGCACCGACAGCGGCAAACCGCCTTATCGCGTGATGCGCGTATGGCCGGGAGAATAAGGCAGCTCGTACCACTGCCTGCATCATCCGTGCCCTGACGGAGATCACCGTACCTACTACTGTGCCTATCGGTTCGGTCGCCGTTTACAACACCAGGGGCATTGCCCACCAGGCCATTCCCACAGCACCGGCCCTCTCCGGTGCTGTGGGCGAGTGGACGTCAGTGCAGAAAGTCAACTTTCGCTCGAAGAAGGTTTCGATCAGAGGCATGGAGATTGCCTCGATTGGCTGCGACCATATGGCGTCGATTCGATGAGCGCTTACTCTATGCCGCTACCGCTGGTCTACCACGAGGACTACAGCCCGCCCTTTCCGGCCGGGCATCGTTTCCCCATGGAGAAATTCCGTCTGCTGCGCGATCACCTGGTCGACACTGGCCTGACCACCGATGCCGAGTTGCAACGCCCCGAATTGTGCCCGGCGGAGGTTCTCGCCCTGGTTCACTGCCCCGACTACATCGCCCGTTACATGGCCGGCGAGCTGTCATACGAGGACCAGCGCCGCCTCGGCCTGCCCTGGAGCGATGCCCTGGCACGACGTACCGTGCGCGCCGTGGGCGGTTCGCTGCTGACCGCCGAATTGGCGCTGCGTCACGGCCTGGCCTGCCACCTGGCTGGCGGCACGCACCACGCGCACTACGACTTTCCGTCAGGCTTCTGCATCTTCAACGACCTGGCGGTGATCGCCCGCTACCTCCTCGAAGCTGGCCGCGTGCACCGGGTACTGATCTTCGATTGCGACGTTCATCAGGGCGACGGCACCGCGCGGCTGCTGGAAGACGAGCCGGATGCCGTTACCGTGTCGCTGCATTGCGAGCAGAACTTCCCGGCACGCAAGGCGCAGAGCGACTGGGACATCCCCCTGCCGCGCGGCATGGGCGACCAGGACTACCTGAAGGTGGTGGACGACATACTCAATTACCTGCTGCCGATCTACCAACCGGACCTGGTGCTCTACGATGCCGGCGTCGACGTGCACAAGGACGATGCCCTGGGCTACCTGCAACTTACTGACGCAGGCCTGGCGGCTCGTGACGAAGCCGTGCTGCAGCACTGCCTGGGCCGCGACATTCCGGTGCTGGGGGTGATCGGCGGCGGCTACTCGAAGGACCACGTCGCACTCGCCCGCCGCCACGGCATCCTGCACCACAGCGCGGCGAAGGTGTGGGCGGCGCGTGGGTTGGGTTGACGAGCACACCTGACGACACCTCGGCATAATCGTGTTTTATCCCTATATGGAAACAGCGTCATGGATGACTCATTCGAGCTGAACAAGGCCAACTGGAACGAACGCGCCGCACTGCACGCGGCCTCGCCCGACTATCAGGTGCAGAAATTCATCGAGTCGGCCGAACACCTGTCCGATGTCGTGCGCTTCGATCTGCCTCGCCTCGGAGATATCCAAGGGCTGGAAGCGCTCCATCTGCAATGCCATATCGGCACCGATACCCTGTCACTGGCCCGCCTGGGCGCGCGGCTTACCGGCCTGGACTTCTCCTGCGCCTCGCTGGAGCAGGCCCGCCGCCTGGCTGACGCCTGCCTGCAGCGCATCCACTTCGTCGAGGCCTCGGTCTACGATGCGGCACAGGCGCTCGGCGAGCGGCGATACGACCTGGTCTACACGAGCATCGGCGCCCTCAACTGGTTGCCGCGCATCGATGATTGGGCGCGCAATGTTGCAGCGTTGCTCAAGCCCGGTGGGCGCCTCTTTCTGCGTGAGGCGCATCCCGTTCTGCTGAGCTTGGACGAGACGTGCGAGGATCAATTGCGCATCGCCCATCCGTACTTCGAACACCGCGAGCCGCTGGTCTGGGATGACGAGCAAACCTACGTGCAGACCGAAGCGACGCTCACAACCAGCGTTACCCACGAATGGAATCACGGCCTGGGTGAGATCATCTCGGCCCTGCTGCGTCACGGCATGACGCTCACCGCGCTGGAAGAACACGACTGCCTGCCCTGGGAAGCCCTGCCCGGGCAGATGCAGTTGGGCGCAGACGGCGAATGGCGTCTGCGCACCCGGCCCGAGCGCCTGCCACTGAGCTACACGCTGCAGGCCGTGAGGATTCGCTGACAAACCCAGCCCAGGTCAGCCGGCCAGCACTTTATCCAACGCCTGCTCCAGAGTGGCCACGGTGCGGTCGATGTTGCCGAGTTTGTCCAGCCCGAACAGGCCGAGGCGGAAGGTCTGAAAGTCCGCCGGTTCGTCGCATTGCAGCGGTACCCCGGCGGCGATCTGCAGGCCGATGGCGGCGAACTTGGCGCCGGTCTTGATCTGCGCGTCGTCGGTGTAGCAGACCACCACCCCTGGCGCTTCGAAGCCCTTGGCCGCGACGCTGTTGAAGCCACGCGCCGCCAGCAGTGCGCGCACCCGGTCACCGAGTTCCTGCTGTTGCTGACGTACGCGGTCGAAACCGAGGGTCTTGGCCTCGAGCATGGCATCGCGGAAACGCGCCAGGGCGTCGCTGGGCATGGTGGCGTGGTAGGCATGACCGCCCTGCTCGTAGGCCTGCATGATCTGCAGCCACTTCTTCAGGTCGCAGGCGAAGCTGGTGCTCTGGGTCGATTCGACACGCGCCTGAGCCGCTTCACTCATCATCACCAGGGCGCAGCAAGGCGAGGCGCTCCAGCCTTTCTGCGGGGCGCTGATCAGCACGTCGATGCCACAGGCCTGCATGTCCACCCAGAGGGTGCCGGAGGCAATGCAATCGAGCACGAACAGGCCGCCGACGGCGTGCACCGCGTCGCTCACCGCGCGCAGGTAGTCGTCCGGCAGGATCATGCCCGAGGAGGTTTCCACATGCGGGGCGAACACCACCTGCGGCTTCTCGGTGGCGATGGTAGCCAGCACTTCGTCCAGCGGCGCCGGGGCGAAGGCGGCCTGATGGCCGTCAGCGACCGGGCGCGCCTTGAGCACCCGCGCCTCGGCGGGAATCCGGCCCATCTCGAAGATCTGCGTCCAGCGGTAGCTGAACCAGCCGTTGCGGATCACCAGGCACTTCTGAGCGGTCGCCAACTGCCGCGCCACCGCTTCCATGCCATAGGTGCCGCTGCCCGGTACCACCGCCACGGCATGGGCGTTGTAGACCTGTTTCAGGGTGGCGGAGATATCGCGCATCACGCCCTGGAACGACTGCGACATATGGTTCAGCGAGCGGTCGGTGTAGACCACCGAATATTCGATCAGGCCATCGGGATCGATGTCGGGGCAGATCTGGGACATAACGGGCTCCAGCCGAAAAGGTTCGACCAGAACCTGCCCTAAGCCTGAGCAAATGACAAGGCCGGGGAGCACTCGGGTACCAGGCTGCTGAAAAACTACCTGCGTTGGCAATACTGCGTTAAAAACAGCCTCGCGTGCGAGCCCAGTCAAAATGCTCATTTACAGCACGTAAACTGCGCTTTTTCGGCTGTTTTTGCCTTGTCTTGCCTGCCTCGCCTACGTTTTTCAACTGCCTGGTAGAATGCGCAGCCGTTCCCTGACCATCCTGCCGCCATGACCACAGCCACCCTGCCCACCGCTCATCACGTCGCCATCATCGGCGGTGGCCCTGCCGGGCTGATGGCTGCCGAAGTGCTGGCACAGGGCGGCGTGCGCGTGGAGTTGTTCGATGCCATGCCCTCGGTGGGGCGTAAATTCCTGCTGGCCGGCGTCGGCGGCATGAACATCACCCACTCCGAGCCCAGGGACGCCTTCATTGGTCGTTATGGCGAGCGTCAGGCCGACGTCGCGGCGCTGCTGCGCGAGTTCGACGCCGATGCCCTGCGCACCTGGATTCATGGTCTGGGCATAGACACCTTCGTCGGCACCTCCGGCCGCGTATTCCCTAGCGACATGAAGGCCGCGCCGCTGCTACGCGCCTGGCTGCGCCGCCTGCGCGAACTGGGTGTAGTCATCCACACGCGCAGCCGCTGGCTGGGATGGAACGCCGATGGCAGCCTGCGTATCGCTGGCCCGGATGGTGAGCGCGCACTGGCCGCCGATGCCTGCCTGCTGGCACTGGGCGGCGGCAGCTGGGCGCGGCTGGGCTCCGATGGCGCCTGGGTGTCCCTGCTGCAAGCTCGCGGCGTCGAGGTGGCAGCGCTGAAGCCAAGCAACTGCGGTTTCGAGGTCGCCGGCTGGAGCGATCACCTCAGGGAGAAATTCGCCGGTGCGCCGCTGAAGAACGTAGCCCTTGGCCTGCCCGACCAGGCGCCTCGCATCGGCGAGTTCGTGCTGACTGCAGGCGGTATCGAAGGCAGCCTGGTGTACGCCTTTTCCGCCGATATCCGTCGTGCCATCGAGGCCGATGGCCTGGCCGTGATTCACCTCGACTTGTTGCCGCAGATGCCGCTGGCCAGGCTGCAACAGGCGCTGGCCAAACCACGCGGCAAACACTCGATGGCCAAGCATCTGCATCGCCAGGCCGGCCTCGATGGGGTGAAGGCCGCCCTGCTGCGCGAGCTTGCACCCGCTGAAACCTTCGCCGATCCAGCCGCACTGGCAGCGTGGATCAAGGCGCTACCAATCACCCTGGTGCGCACCCGACCGCTGGACGAGGCAATCAGCAGCGCCGGCGGCGTGCCCTTCGCGGAGCTGGACGCAGGCCTGATGCTCAAGACCCTGCCCGGCGTGTTCTGCGCCGGCGAGATGCTCGACTGGGAAGCGCCCACCGGCGGCTACCTGCTGACCGCCTGCTTCGCCAGCGGGCGGGTGGCGGCGCAAGGTCTGCTGGCCTGGTTGAAACCGTAGGAGCCCGCTTGCGGGCGATCCATCAATCGCCCGCAAGCGGGCTCCTACGAAAACGATCACAACGCTAAATACATCGCGCGCTGAAAAAGCGCTGAAGCCGTCGTGACGCCTTACGGGCTGCGTCTATGCTCAGAATTGGCGCTTCCCACACAGGTAATCCCCCAACGTGATCCCGCTGCTGGTCTGTGACGACTCCAACATGGCGCGCAAGCAATTGATCCGCGCGCTGCCGGCTGAGTGGTCGGTTTCCCTCAGCCAGGCCAGCAACGGCGAAGAGGCGCTGGCATCGATCCGCCAGGGGTTGGGCCAGGTCATGCTGCTCGACCTGACCATGCCGGTGCTCGATGGCTACCAGACCCTGGCCGCACTGCGCGCTGAAGGGCTCAGCAGCCAGGTCATCGTGGTGTCCGGCGACGTGCAGGAAGAAGCCGTACGCCGCGTACGTGAACTGGGCGCCCTGGCCTTCATCAAGAAACCCGCCGACCCCGAGATCCTGCGCCAGACACTGATCGACCTGAAGCTGTTCGACCCGCAGGCCACACCAGCGGCGCAGGCCCAGGCCGCTGCGCTGTCGGAACTCAAGGTCAGCTTCCGCGATGCCCTGCGCGAAGTCAGCAACGTCGCCATGGGCCGCGCCGCCGCGCTACTGGCCAAGGTACTGGGTGTGTTCGTGCAATTGCCGGTGCCGCAGGTGAACATCTTCGAAGTCAGCGAACTGCACATGACCCTGCTCGACGCGCAACGCGGCGAGCGCTTCAGCGCCATCTGCCAGGGCTTCATCGGCGAGGCCATCGCCGGCGAGGCGCTGCTGCTGTTCCATGACTCGGAAGTGGACGACATGGCGCGCCTGCTCGGCTGGCAGCCGGAGAACGAAGCGCAAACCTCGGAAATGCTGCTGGACCTGGCCAGCATCCTGATCGGCGCCTGCCTGGCCGGCGTCGCCGAGCAACTCGACTTACGCTTCTCCCAGGGCCACCCGCAGTTGCTTGGCCAGCATGCCAGTCTCGACCAACTGATCCAGGTCAACCGCCAGCGCTGGCGCAAGACCCTGGCCGTGGAGATCAGCTACAGCCTGGAAGGCCATGCCATCCACTTCGACCTGCTGTTGTTGTTCACCGAAGATTCGATCAAACGCCTGACCGACAAGATCGGCTACCTGATGGACTGAGGCGATGCCCGCACAGATCGATATCAAGGAAGTTCACTGGCTGCTCGACATCGTGCAATGCATCGACGTCGGCGTGGTGGTGCTCGACCGCCAATACCGCGTCGAAGTGTGGAATGCCTTCATGGAGAACCACTCCGGGCTGGGGCCGGACCAGGTTCAGGGGCGCTCGCTGTTCGAGCTGTTCCCCGACATCGACCGCCCCTGGCTGGAGCGCAAGGTGGAAAGCGTGGTGCAATTGGGCACCCGCGCTTTCAGCCTGTGGCAGCAACGCCCGTACCTGATGCGTTTCAAGAGTTACCAGCCGATCACCGGCCAGGCCGATTTCATGTACCAGAACGTCACACTGTTGCCGCTGGCCGGCCAGCCGGTAGAGCATGTGTGCCTGGTGATCTACGACATGACCGCTGCAGCCGTGGCGGCACGAGCGCAACCGGCTCGATGAAACCGCCGTAGCCCGGATGCAATCCGGGGCCGGTGCCAGGTGCTCCCGGATTGCATCCGGGCTACGGCTCTGACGAAAAAGGGATTTACATGCTGCGCAGCCTTGAACTGAAAACCTTCGTCCCGGCACGGGACTTCGAACTGAGCAAGGACTTCTACCAGACGATGGGCTTCAAGCTCGGCTGGGCGGACGAACAGCTGGCCTACTTCAGCCACGGCGAGCACTGCGCCTTCCTGCTGCAGAACTTCTACGTGAAGGAACAGGCGGAGAACTTCGTCATGCACCTGCTGGTGGAAGAAGTCGATGCCTGGTGGGCGCAAATTCAGGCAGCCCGCCTGGATGAGCGGTTCGACACGCGGCTGGTCGCGCCGCAGGATCAGCCCTGGAGCATGCGCGAGTTCATCGTTTTCGATCCCAGCGGCGTGCTGTGGCGCATCGGCCAGAACACCTGAGCCTCATTGGCGGACAAGCTTCGCGTTGTCCGCCCTACGCACTGTCGCGGCTAAAGCCCCTCCCACATGGCAAGCCCCCCTATTTCTTGCCGCCCTTGGGCTTGCTGCCGAAGCTCGGCACCTTGCGCACCGCCTTGGCCTTGGGCTTGGCGTCCTCTTCCTCGAACCAGCGGCCGAGGTGAATATTGCCCTTGCCGGCAGGCTTGGCCGCACCTGGGATCAGCTTCTGCTTGGGCTTCTTCGGTTTCTTCAGCACCTGGCCACCGACCGCCGTCTGCGGTACGCGGTGATCGGGAATGAAGTCCGGCTCGTCGACGCGCTTGATCAATTGCTGGGTCAGGTTCTCGATCGCCGCCAGCTGATCCACCTCGTCGGCGCAGACCAGGGAAATCGCCTCCCCCGTAGCGCCAGCACGCCCCGTGCGGCCAATGCGGTGTACGTAGTCTTCGGCATTGATCGGCAGGTCGAGGTTGACCACCAGCGGCAGGTCGTCGATGTCCAGGCCACGCGCGGCCACGTCGGTGGCCACCAGAATCTGCACCTCGCCGGCCTTGAAGCGTTCCAGTGCTCGCAGGCGGCTCGGCTGCGGCTTGTCGCCGTGAATCGAATCAGCAGACACGCCCATGGCCAGCAGTTCCTGTTCGAGCTGATCGACGCCCTTGCGGGTCTTGGCGAACACCAGCACCTGGCCCCAGCGGTTTTCCTGCAGCAGGTGCAGGAACAGCTCGCTCTTGCGCTTCTTGTCCACCGGAATCAACCACTGTTTGACGCTCTTGGCGGCGGCGTTGCGTGGGCTTACTTCCACTGACAACGGGTCGCGCAGCAACTCGCCGGCCATCTGCCGGATGGCATCGGAGAAGGTGGCGGAGAACAGCAAGGTCTGGCGCTTTTTCGGCAGTGCGCTGAACAGCTCATCCAGCTCGCGGGCAAAACCCAGGTCGAGCATGCGGTCGGCCTCATCCAGCACCAGGGTCTGCAACTGGGAGAACTTCACCGCGTTCTGCCGATACAGGTCGAGCAGCCGCCCCGGTGTGGCCACCAGCACGTCGACACCCTTGCGCAGCTTCATCATCTGCGGGTTGATGCTGACCCCGCCGTAAACTGCATAGCTGCTCAGCGGCAGGTGCTGGCCGTAGCTCAAAAAACTCTGCAGCACCTGTTCGGCCAGTTCGCGAGTCGGCGTCAGCACCAGCGCGCGCACGGAGTTGCTGGCGACCTGTGGGCCTTCCAGGGTCAGACGCTGCAGCAGCGGCAGGGCGAAACCAGCGGTTTTGCCGGTGCCAGTCTGCGCCGCGGCCATCAGATCACGGCCCTTGAGTACGGCTGGGATGGCCTGAGTCTGCACCGGGGTCGGCGTCTGGTAGTCGAGATCAGCAAGGGTATGCAGCAACGGCTCGATCAAACCGAGGGAGGCGAAGGTCATGAAGGGTAACCGCAGGAAGTAGAAGAACTGGCGAGTAGTTTACCCGTGCCAACCCGCTTGTAGGAGCCCGCTTGCGGGCGATTGGCAGCGGATCGCCCGCAAGCGGGCTCCTACACAAGAAGCGGCGTACTGCGTGGCCCGAATGTAATCCAGGCTACGCCGCGGCCAGCAGCGCCCGTACCTTGGCCGCCGAAAGATTCTGCAATTGGCAGAGAAACGCATGGTCGGCCTGGTGCCGGCCATGGCGCTCACGCAGCAGGCCGAACAGATGCAACGTCAGGTTCGCTGCCATCTCGGCATCGGCCAGGGCGCGGTGAGCACGGCCGGTATCCGGCAAGCCGGCCCAAGCGTTGATGTTGCCCAGCTTGTGGCTAGGTGCCTCGGGCAACAGGCGCCGCGATAGCAGCAGCGAGCAGGCGAAGGGCTGCGCACGACGACGGCGCACACGCGCCAGTTCGGCGTCCCAGAACTTCTGGTCGAAGGACGCGTTATGCGCCAGCAGCGGCCTTTCCCCGATGAAGTTGGCCACCTCGTTCATCACCTGATCCGATGGCGGCGCGTTGCGCAGCATGGCGTTGCTGATACCGGTGAGCTGCTCGATGAATGGCGGCACCCAGGCGCCGCTATTCATCAGGCTCTGGTAGCGGTCGACGATGCGCCCGTCCTCGATGATCGCCACGCCGATCTCGGTGGCGCGCGCCTGGCTCGGCGACACGCCGGTGGTTTCGAAGTCGATGACGGCGATGGATTCCACGTAAAACCTCAGAACTGGTGAAGAAGTCGTCGCGAGCGATGGCAGGTCGCGTTTCGCCTGCGCGCAGCAAGCGGAGTGTATTGAAATACATGAGCATTGCGAGCACAGCCGAAGCGCGGGATGCCGAGCGCAGTAGACTTAGAACCTGTTCACAATCTCGCGAGCTAGAGCCATACAACACCGATGGCGGCCCCGCAAAAAAAGGCGAGGAACGGTCGGAGTCGCGCTCGACTTTACGAGCTGTAAATGAGCATTACTCGCTTCGCTCGCCCCTTTGGGGTCGCACTGAAGTGCGTTAGCCGCAAGCGGCTTTCCGAGCCTGTTTTTAACGCAGTAGGGCCGACGCGCAGCAGATCGTGAACAGGTTCTTACAAGTTCTCAGTGATTACGCAGCAACAATTCACCCTCGATGGGCACGTACAAGCTGGCGGCACGGATCAGCGACTGCGCCGTCAGCCCGGGCGCGCCATAGGCGATGGCCTCGACGCCACGGCTGCGCACGCGCTCGAGCAGCAAGTCGAAATCGCCATCGCCAGAGGCCAGAACGATCTCGTCGACGCGCTCGACGGCATCGAGCACGTCGATGGTGATGCCGACGTCCCAATCGCCCTTGGCCGAGCCGTCGCTGCGCTGGATATAGGGTTTGAGCTTCACGGTGAAGCCGAGCTTGCGCAGGATCTGCTGGAACTGCTGCTGCTTGGCGTCGCCACGGTCGATGGCGTAGGCGTACGCTTCGACGATCACACCACGGCGACTGACCTCGGCCCACAGCACGCTGTAGTCGAAGTGGCAGCCATAGACCTGGCGAACCGTGTAGTAGAGGTTCTGCACATCGGCGAATACGGCGATCTTCTTCACCGGGAGTCCTCGGGGGCAACGAAGCCGCCAGTATGCCAGAGCTGGGCCGCGGATGCGGCCGGGGCTGGCCCAGGCGCGGCGCAGACCCTATCCTTGCCGCCATGACGCCTCTACAACTGCTTTGCCAGCGCAATCTCGAACTGCTGCAACGCCTGGATATCGCTCATCGACTGGTCGAACACGAGCCAGTGCTGGATTACCCCACCGCACACGCCGTGCGCCAGCGTTTTGGGCTGCGCGGCGTGGAGAGCAAGAGCCTGTTCCTGCGCCTGGGGCCGCAGAGATACGCAATGCTGATCAGCGTCGAAGGCGCCCGCGCCGACTGGGCCAGGCTCAAAGCGCTGCTCGGCAGTCGCCCGCGCATCGCCAGCGACGAGGAACTGATCGAGCGCACCGGCTGCGTGCCGATGTGCGCCTGTCCGTTCGGACATGACGCCAGCATCACCCTGCTGATCGACCGTGCGGTGCTGGCCTGCGACTTTTTGCTGTATTCACCCGGCCCGCCCGAGCTGACCCTGGAAGTGCCTGGTAACGAACTACCGCGTCTGCTCGCCGCACTGCCCAACGCGCAGCTGGAGTACCCTTGAACTCATTCGACTGCCCCGGCGAACGGCTACAGCGCCCACGCCCACACACTTGGTAACCTGCCGATGAAGCCTCTGTCCGTCCTGCGCGACGCCTGGTTTTTCTCCAGCCACAACCTGCTGGCCATTGCCCGCCTGACCCTGCCGCTGTTGCTGCTCGAAGCCATCGCCCAGACGATCCTCGCCGCCCAGCTCGGCGAAGGTGCCAACCCGGCCTATGGCGTGCTGCTCGGCATTCTCTTCTACCCGCTGTATGCCGCGCCGCTGATTCTCTTCCTGCATGCGCGCAGCATCGGCCAGACGCCCGCCAACGCGCCGCTGTTCGCGGCCGGCCTGCAACTGTGGCCAGCCTTCGCCCTGATGACCGGATTGAGCACCCTGGCAATCATGCTCGGCCTGTCGCTGTTCATCGTGCCGGGCATCTGGATCATGATGCGCCTGGCCTTCTCCGAACTGATTCTGGTACTGCGCCAGGAGCCGCCGCTACGCGCGTTGCAGGCCAGCTTCACGCTGACCGAAGGGCGCTTCTGGCCGGTGTTCGCCTGCCTGGCCAACGTGCTGGTGCCGTTGTGGCTGCTCGACTGGTGGACGCAACCGAGTCAGAGCGACACCCTGCTATGGGTGCTGCATCAGACCGGCAACGGCTTCCTGCAACTGTTCGCCATCGTGGTGCTATTTCGCCTTTTCATGTTGCTCGAACCGCAGCAGGCGGCGAATAGCGAGAACAGTGACTAGCAGGCTGTTGAAAAACTACCTGCGTTGCCATTGCTGCGTTAAAAACAGGCTCGCGTGCGAGCCCAGTCAAAATGCTCATTTACAGCTCGTAAACTCCGCTTTTTCGCCTATTTTTGCCTTGCAATGGCTGCCTCGCCTACGTTTTTCAACGACCTGCTAGGCTTGCAGCTTTGGCCAGTGTAAGGAGAGCGCCATGAGCGAAACGAATCCCAGCATCCTGTCCCACGTGTCCATCGGCACCAACGACTTCGACGCCGCCAGCGCCTTCTACGCCAAGGTGCTGGCCACTCTCGGTTGCCGGGAAATCATGCGCCATCCCGGGGCAGTGGCCTTCGGCCGCGAGTACCCGGAGTTCTGGGTGCAGACGCCAATCAATGGTCAGCCGGCGACGCTCGGCAACGGCAGCCACTTCGGCTTCGTCGCCCCGGACAAGGCCTCGGTACATGCCTTTCACGAGGCGGCGCTGGCAGCCGGCGGCACGGACGAAGGCCAGCCAGGCCCGCGCCCGGACTACGGCGAGCCCTACTACGGTTGTTTCGTCAGAGACCTCGACGGCCACAAGATCGAGGCGGCTTACTGGGATATGGAGCTGATGTACGAGCTATACGTCGAGCCACACGATCATGGCTGACCGGGCCTGCTATTGATGCGCCACCACCACTTGGTAACGCCGAGCCGCTCGCGCTACCCAACCCTCGCGTAGCAGGGTCTCCAGCGCAGCCGCAAGTTGCGGCAGACGCTCCAGGCGCTGACGGGAAAAACCGATGTAGAGATCGGTGCGCGCCTCGGGACGGTAGGCAGCCTTGACGATGCGACCGCCCAGTTCGGGGGTCAGCAAAGCGTAGTCGACCTGGCAGTCGGTGCCCACCAGCACGTCGATACGGCCGCGCACGAGCATCTGCAGCAACTGGCTCTCGTTACTGACACCGACCTTGTTCAACGCCTGATCGCCATCGAACGGCTGGAAGTATACCGACTCCAGCACATAGCCGATGCGCAGCCCGCGGAGCTTCTCGTAGTCGTCCAGGCGCGTGGCCAGCACCGGATTGGCGTAGAAACGCGGCGAGCACGCGTAGTACGGCGCATCCAGATACTGGATATAACGCTCACGCTCCGCCGTCCTGGCCAGCCCGGTCATCAGGTCAGCCTTGCCCTGCTCCAGCGCAGCCAGCCCTCTCGCCCAGGGCGCCCGCTCCACGTCGAAGCGCAGCCCGGTGCGCCGTGACAGTTCGGCCAGCAGATCGATATCCAGCCCCTGCAACTGACCGTTCTCGTCTTCCATGCGAAAGGGCGGCCAGAGGTCAGTGATCACCCGCAAGGGTTCGCCTTCGCCAGCACGGCACAGAGGCGCCAGGACCAGCAGTGCGAGCAGCCAGAGGCGCATCAATTGCGCCCCGAACGCTGTGGTCGCAACCCGGAAAGCCGCGGTAGCAGCACCCGCTCGAACAGCCTCGGGAAGAAGCGCGCCAGCACCCGGGCACGCCAATCGACGTTGGACAACACCAACAGACGCCGACGCTTGAGCGCCCCATGGTAGATGGCCTCGGCGACATCCTGCGGCGAAGCCACCTTGCCCATCGCCAAGGGTGGCTGGGCGGCCACCGAGCCGTCACCGACCAGGGCATTCTTGCGCAGATCTGTCGCGGTAAAGCCAGGGCACACCAGCATCACGTTCACACCCGAGCCCTTGAGCTCAAAGCGCAGTGTCTCGAACAAGCCGTGCAGCGCGTGCTTGCTGGCGTTGTAAGCGCTGCGATAGAGCAACGGCGCGATGCCCGATAGCGAGCTGAGCACGATGATCTGCCCGCCCCGAGCAATCAGGCTGGGCAGCGCCGCCTGGGTGCAGTAGAGCGCACCGAAATAGTTGACCGCCATGACCCGCTGGAAGACCTCCAGACTGGTCTCGGCGAAGGTGCTGCGATGAGTGATGCCGGCATTGTTGACCAGCACATCGATGCCGCCGAAACGCTCCACCGCCAGCGCCACCGCGCGCTGCACCGCCTCGGCGTCAGCGACGTCGCAGAGCAGGCCCAGAGCCTCGGCGTTGTGATGATCGGCCAGGTGCTGCACCAGGCTGTCCAGCGACGCCTGCTGCAGATCGAGAATCACCAGCCGCGCACCAGCCTGGGCCAGGCGCATCGCCAGGGCGCGACCGATGCCGGCACAACCTCCCGTGATGAGTACGACCTTGCGGTCGAACACCTTGTTGGCGAATACCTTGCGATACATGCGTTGCTCCCGCTGCCCTGGCCTCGCCGACACTACAACCTGTTATGGCTGCCATCGCAACAGGGGGGCGTGGCCGTGTGCTTGCAGCCACAGAAAAATACCCGTTCGGCGCGCTCGGCATGGTACTTCTGTGGCGTCAGCCCGCTGCCCTTGTGGCTGCCATCGCAGAATGGCTGGCTGGCGCTGTGCCCGCAACGGCACCAGAAATAATCCCGCCCGGCCTCCACATCCACCGCGTAGGGGCCACGCTGGGCGATCAGCGGCTGGTTCATCGCAACCTCCCGGCAGGATCGCGCATGCCTGGGCCGACAGGCCGCAGTCAGGTATCCTCGCCTCCTTCCAGCATAGCCGCCCGTTTCGCCATGTCCCTGCCCCGCCCGCTTCGTCTGCTCCTGCTCATTGTGTTGTCATTACTCGCGGTGCTGATTGCGCTGGTCTACAGCCTGACCTGGCGCCCGCTCCCCCGTGAGGAGGCAGCCGTGTCATGCACTGGCCAAGTCGCCCAGCTGCAACCCGGTCAGGCACTCAAGGTGATGACCTGGAACGTGCAGTACCTGGCCGGCAAAGGCCATGTGTTCTGGTACGACCTACCCGGCGGCGATGGCCCGGATGAGCGCCCGAGCAGCGCCGATCTGGCTGTCACCCTGGATGAAGTGGTACGCGTGCTGCGCGACGAACAACCGGATGTCGTGCTGCTGCAGGAGTTGCACGACAACGCCAGGGCCAGCGACTACCAGGATCAGCTGGCCCTGCTGCAGGCGCGCCTGAGCGACCTTTACCCCTGCAGCACCCAGGCCTTCTACTGGAAGGCCGGCTTCGTCCCGCACCCGCGCATCCTCGGCAGCGTCGGCATGAAGCTCGGCACCCTCAGCCGCTTCCAGATCGCCCGCGCCGAACGCCTGCAACTGCCCATGCTGGAAAGCGACCTGCTGAGCCGTCAGTTCCAGCTCAAGCGCGCCCTGCTGGTCAGCTACCTGCCGATTCGTGGCGGCGACGAACTGGTCGCGATCAATACCCATTTCGATGCCTTCGCCCAGGGCGCGGACACCATGCAGCGCCAGGTGGAGATGACCGACGGCCTGCTCCAGCAGCTGCAAAACAGCGACAAGACCTGGGTGCTGGGCGGCGACCTCAACCTGCTGCCGCCCGGCCAGTTCCAGCATCTGCCGGAGGATCAACGTAGCTGGTACGCAGCCGACAGCGAACTGCAGGACCTGGCCCAGCGCTACCCGATGATCCCCAGCCTGCAACAGGCCAGCGGCGAGGATCAGGCCAGGTGGTACACCCATTACCCCAATGATCCCGCCGCCAGCGGCCCGGATCGCACTCTCGACTACCTGTTCTACAGCCCGCGCCTGACGCCCTTCGCCAGCCAGGTTCGCCAGCGCGATACCCTGACCATTTCCGACCATTTGCCGGTGATCGGTCGCTTTTTCCTGCCAAGTCAGGAATAAACGTGCAGAACTGGACAAGTCCACCGCGACTTGTCCATGCTCGTGGGGCACCACTCGATAACAACAAATGACGGCCAAGAGCCGCAATACCCGGATGCCAAGACGCTTCTGCCTGATATTCATCGTCCTGCTATGGCTGCACGCCGCTCATGCTGCCGAGTCAAAGCAACGCGTTCACGTGGGTTACTACGAGTTTCCACCCTTTTCCTATACCGACGCCCAAGGCCAGCCCAGTGGTTCAGGCCTGGAGCTGACCGCACGCCTGCTCGACGAGGCGGGATACCAGGCAGACTTTCGCGCCTACCCCGGTGCCCGCCTCTACAGCGGCCTGCTCGACGGCAGCATACATATCTGGGCCGGCGCCTCAGGCAAGCCGGAGCTGGTAGAGCACACCCTCGAAGGCAAGCATCTGCTGGGGGAGATCACCCTCAACCTGTATTTTCGCCACGACACACCTGCACCGCGCATTCCGGATGATCTGCAGGATCGCGGGGTGATCCTGATCACCGGCTACAGCTACTGGCAGGACGTCAATCAATGGCTGGAAGATCCGGCGCGCAATATCACTCATCACCGTACCGCTAACCACACCTCAGCCCTGGAAATGCTGGCGCGCCGACGCGGCGACTACCTGCTGGACTATCAGGCCCCCGTCGAACAGGCCAAACGCACACTGGGCATGGGCGAACTGCCCTTCGTCGAGGTACAGCGTCTGCCGCTGCGGCTGATCTATTCACGACGAGCGCCTGATGCCGAGCGCCTGCGCGAGAACCTGGATCGGGTGTATCAGCAATTGCAGGATGCCGGCGAGGATCTGTGGCTGAATTGACGCTTCAATCTTCCCGCAATCGGGCCAGTGCCCGCTCCAGACTGGCATGCGACAGCTCGCCCAGATGACTGCCGACCTGTCGGCCCTCGGCGTCGTAGAACAGCGTGGTGGGTAAGGCCCGCGAGCCCACCAACTGACCCAGCTGCACCTGCTCGTCGAGCAGCAGGTTGTCCAGGCTCAGTTGCTGCGCGGCGAGGAACTCATCCACCAGCGCAGCGCTTTCCCCCTGGTTGACGAACAAGATGGTGATAGCCGCCTCACGTTGTTGCGCCTGCATCAACACCGGCATCTCGCGCCGACATGGCGGGCACCAGGTCGCCCACAGGTTGATCACCAGCGGCTGACCGGCGTAGTCACGCAGGTTCACCGGCTCACCCTGCATATCCCGCACCTGCAGACCGGGCAACCGCGTGCCCTGCTCAAGCGCATGCAACATCAGGTTGCCGCCGAGCCACAGTGCCAGCCCGACGCTCATCGCCACCCCCAACGGCCGCCGCAATTGTGCGTGACGCCAGAGATACCAGGCACCCAGCGCCAGCCCTGCGAGCACGCCTGGCCAGGCGATGAAACCACCATCGCGGATATCCACCACTCGCCAAGGTTCATCGCGGTAGTACTCGGCATACAGCAGCACGAACGCCAGCCGCGCCACCAGCAGCCCCAGCATGAGCATGCGGAACAACTGACTTTCCGGATTGCAGCCGTGGCGACGACCGATCAACCAGCCAACCAGTGTGGCCAGCAGCAGGCTGCCAAACAGCAGCACATGGGATACACCAAGGGCCAAGGGCCCGACATCCAGGGTCAGCATCGACTTCTCATTTTCTCGGTTTGGCCCGTGCGGTGGGCTCGGCAATCAGCGGGTCATCCGGCCAATAATGCTTCGGATAACGCCCCTTGAGATCCTTCTTTACATCCAGGTAGGTATTGGCCCAGAAGCTGGCCAGGTCCTGGGTCACCTGCACCGGCCGCCGCGCTGGTGACAGCAAGTGCAGTTTGAGACCGAGGCGGCCACCGGCGATGCGCGGCGTGGCGGCCAGGCCGAACAGCTCCTGCAGGCGCACGGCGAGCACCGGTGGGTGCTCCGTGTAGTCGATGGCGATGCGTGAACCGGACGGCACGTTCAACGCACGCGGTGCCAGCTCGTCGAGGCGCTGCGGCAACGGCCAGGGCAGCAGCGTCTGCAGGATCGACGGCAGGTCGAGGCCTGCGAAGTGGCTGAGGCGATTGACCTTGCCCAAGTAGGGCGTCAGCCACTGTTCGAGGCTGGCCAGCAGCGCGACATCGGACAGGTCCGGCCATTCGCTTTGCCCTTGCTGTTGGATGTCCAACTCGCGCAGCAGCGCCACTCGCGCCTGCCACTGCCGCAGCTCGGGCGTCCAGGGCAGCAGCTCCAGGCCCTTGCGCCGCACCAGGCCGACCAGCGCACGGCTGCGCGCGGCCTCGTCCAGCGCAGCCAGCGCCTGGCGTTCCAGCACCAGTTCGCCGACCTTGCGTTGGCGCTCGGCGCGCAACACGCCTTCGCGCTCGTCCCAGTCGAGCACGTCCAGCGCCTCGACCTGCTCGGCGAGCTCACGCTCGAACAGCGCCGGGTCGAGATCGGCGGCGAGGTAGATGCGCTCCTCACGCTGGCCCTGGCGGCTGCCCAGATCAGCGACCACCAGCCATTCGTGCTTCATCAGGGCATCGGTTTCACCGAACTGCGCGGCGCGACCATTGGCCAGGCGATAGTCGGCGCCACCGGCGCGGCGCTGCTGGGCGATGCGGTCGGGGTAAGCGAAGGCCAGCAGACAGCCGAGCCAGCGCGGGTGCTCGGGGTCGCCCACGGCCTGGCTTACCGACCGGCCTCTAAGCAATCCGTGGAACTGCTTCGCCAGTTGCCGGGCGCGCTGCACGCCGCCTTGGGCCGAGCGCACGGCGCGGCTTTCGCCACCAAGCAGTGCCAGACGACTGTGCAAGTCGGCGCCACCGCCGCGCAGGATATCGCGCTCGGACAACACCGCCGCCAGGTCGCACGCCAGCGCACCGAGGCCAAGAGCCTGGCCGCGCAGCAGCAGATGGGCAATACGTGGATGGCTCGGCAGCTCGGCCATGGCCTGGCCGTGAGCATTGAGCGCACCACGTTCATCGAGGGCGCCGAGGCGGCCGAGCAGATCGAGCGCCTGTGCGTAAGCGGCCGGCGGTGGCACGTCGAGCCAGCTCAGCTCCTGTGGCGTCACGCCCCAACGCAGCAGTTGCAGGGCCAGCCCGGCCAGATCAGCAGCAAGGATTTCTGCACCGGAATAGGAACTGAGCTGCTCGTGCTGCGCCTGCGACCACAGCCGATAGCAGGCGCCCGGCTGCAGGCGGCCGGCACGCCCCGCGCGCTGGGTGGCGGAGGCGCGGGAAATGCGCTGGGTGTCGAGCCGCGTCATGCCGCTGGCCGGGTCGAAACGCGGCACTCGCGCCAGGCCGGCGTCGATGACCACGCGCACACCGTCGATGGTCAGGCTGGTCTCGGCGATGTTGGTGGCCAGCACCACCTTGCGCTTGCCCGCGGGCGCTGGCTCGATGGCGGCGCGCTGGGCGGACAGATCAAGCTCGCCATGCAGCGGACAGAGCAGGATGTCGTCGCGACCTCCCAGGACATCCCCCAGTTGCTCGGCCACGCGGCGAATCTCGGCCTGCCCCGGCAGGAACACCAGCAGGCTGCCCGGCTCGTCGGCCAGCGCCTGCTGCACCGTCTGCACCACGCGCGGCTCGATCCACTCACCGGGCGCCTGCGGCGCGCCCCAGCGAATATCCACCGGGAACATGCGGCCCTCACTGCGCAGCACCGGCGCATCGCCGAGTAGCGCGGCCAGGCGCTCCCCCTCCAGAGTGGCGGACATCAGCAGCACCTTGAGCGGCGACTCGCCGCTGTCGGTACCGCGAAACATGGCGCGGCCATTGAGGGTCAGTGCCAGGGCCAGATCGGCGTCCAGACTTCTTTCGTGGAATTCATCGAAGATCACCAGGCCGACGCCGTCCAGCGCCGGATCATCCTGCAGACGACGGGCAAGAATGCCCTCTGTGACCACCTCGATGCGCGTGTTCGGCCCTACCTTGCTGTCCAGACGAATGCGATAGCCGACCGTCTCACCCACCCGCTCGCCCAGCTCGCTGGCCAGACGCTCGGCAGCGGCGCGGGCTGCCAGGCGACGCGGCTCGAGCATGAGGATGCTCTGCCCGGCCAGCCAGGGCGCATCGAGCAATGCCAGCGGCACGCGGGTGGTCTTGCCGGCGCCGGGTGGCGCTTCCAGCACCACTTCGTGGCGGGCGCTCAGCGCAGCGCGCAAATCAGGCAGCAGCGAATCGATAGGCAGGGTGTTCATCATTTCTCCACAGCAGACCGGCGATTATAACGGCGAACCGCCTGTCAACTTGCTGGTCTGAAACAGCGCCCTGCAGTTTTGCAATCATCGCCTTGGTATAGTTGCGCCACTTTTTTCTGGAGGTGCTCATGCGCACGAAATCCCGCGTTATTGTCGGCGTTGTCGCCGCTACCCTGCTCGCTCAACTGACCGCCTGTGGCTCGATCTTCTACCCTGATCGGCGTGGCCAGATCGAAGGCCGGATCGACCCGGTAATCGCCGGGGCCAACGCCATCGGCATCCTGTTCTACGTGATTCCGGGCCTAATCGCCTTCGCCGTGGACTTCGCCACCGGCGCCATCTACCTGCCCGAAGGCCAGACCGTTCAAGTCGACCCGCAGGAGCTCAAGCAACTGATCGGCAAAGACGGCAAGGTCGACCAGTACGCGCTGAAGACGCTGATCGAAACCAGCACCGGCCACCAACTGCCGCTGGACGACACGCGCCTGATCCAGCACAGCGGCAGTGCTGAGCAACTGGCCGCCTACGGCCTGCGCCCGGCTGCCTGAGTCCATGCACAACCCGCAGCATGCCAGGCTGATGCGCCTGGCCACTCGCGCGGCGCTGACCGTAGCGCTGACGCTGGTGCTGGCCAAGGCGATTGCCTGGTGGTTGAGTGGTTCGGTCAGCCTGCTGGCCGGCCTCACCGATTCGCTGCTCGACAGCGCCGCCTCGCTGATCAACCTGATCGCCGTGCACTTCGCCCTGCGCCCTGCGGACGAGGATCACCGCTATGGCCACGGCAAAGCGGAGGCGCTGGCCGGCCTGGCCCAGGCGCTGTTCATTGGTATCAGTGCCATCCTCATTGGCCTGCAAGGCATCGAGCGTCTGCAAGCGCCACAGCCGCTGGAGGCCGAAGGCCTCGGCATCGCCGTCATGCTGCTGTCGTTGGCGCTGACTGTCGCGCTGTTGATGTTCCAACACAAAGTGGTGCGCGAGACCGGCTCCACCGCGATTCATGCCGACTCGCTGCACTACCGCTCCGACATCCTGCTCAACAGCAGTATTCTTCTCGCCTTGCTGTTGACCCGTTTCGGCTGGCTGCAGATGGATGCGATCTTCGCCATCGGCATCGCCTTCTACATCTTCTGGAGCGCCATCAGCATCGTACGCGGTGCAATCGGCGTACTGATGGATGAAGAACTCCCCAGCGAAACCACTCGGCACATGTACGAGCTGGCCAATGCCGTCCCCGGCGTGCTCGGCTCCCATGACCTGCGCACGCGTATTTCTGGTACGCGCTGGTTCGTCCAGTTGCACCTGGAGCTGCCGGGCGAGATGAGCCTGTCCGACGCACATGCGCACTGCGAGGCCGTGGAAAAAGCGATCCATGAGCAATATCCACGCGCCGAAGTGCTGGTACACGCTGATCCGTCGGAAGTGGTCCAGCGCTGATATCGATGCCCTCCCCTGCCTTTCAGTATTCCTCAAGCAGCAAAAATCCCAGGCAATAAAAAGGGGCCTTGCGGCCCCTTCGGGAAATCTGTCCGGTGCTGGCGATGCTGTCGCCGCTTTCGTCGCCCGCCTGGTTGGGCAGTGCGGACCCGGGTGCCGGTGCGATCCGGTAGGACCGTCGGCGCCGGCTCACCTGGTTGGGCGAGGCCGGTAGGACTTGTCGTCCGGGCCGTGAAACTGAGAGAAAGCTTACGCCTTGGGCTGCGAAATAAGATTGCTAAGATTGCTTACAAACTTACCAATTGCGCAATTAACAACTAAAGGAGCACTATCTAGCGCAATCCAATAATGAGCCAGTTTAAAAATGGACAAACTCGACCGTTACGACCTGAACATTCTCGCCGAATTGCAGCGCAACGCTGCCCTGTCCAACCAGGAACTCGCCGAACGCATTGGCCTGTCGCCCTCGCCCTGCTCGCGTCGGGTCAAACAGCTGGAAGACGACGGCTACATTACCGGCCAGGTCGCCCTGCTCGACCGCAAGAAACTTGGCCTGAGCCTGACCGCCTACGTGCTGATCGGCATGGACCGGCATACCCCCGAGCGCTTCGAGCACTTTCAGGATGAAATCCGCAAATGCCCCGAAGTGCTGGAGTGCTGCCTGGTGACCGGGATGGACGCCGACTACCAGCTCAAGGTGGTGGTACCGGACATGGATCATTACCAGAAGCTGCTGCTCGGCACCCTGACCCGTATCGACGGTGTTTCCAGCGTGCGCTCGAGCTTCGTGCTGCAGCAGATTCTCTCCAGCACGCAGTTGCCCTTGCAGCATCTGCGCGACTGAAAGTCGCAGGGTGAAGCGGATCATGCCGCGCACCAGGGCAGGGCGCGTATAATTCCCGCCCTGCGTTTTCCGTCCGAATCACGAGGCACCATGGAAACCGAACAATTTGAAGCCCTGATGATGTACGTCCTGGTGGGCGGCCTGATGCTGTTCATGTTCTTCATCATCTGGGACCTCGCGAAGAAGTCCAAGGCCGGTCGCCTGGGCACCGCCATCCTGTTCCTTGGCCTGGGTCTGTGCCTGTTCGCCTTCCTCGCCAAGCCGATCATCACTTATATCATCGAGACCGCACGCGGCATTCACGGTTGAACGAGCGCATTAACCCGCGCTAGATATGATCGTTTACAGGGCATCGTCTCGATGCGACCTGCCGCCTACCCAAGGAGTCACACATGAGCGCCGCCAATCTGGTGATGCAGAGCTATGGACGCTGCTGCGCCAGCCCGGATTTCTTCGACAGTTTCTACCGCCACTTCCTTGCCAGCTCGCCGCTGATCCGCGAGAAGTTCGTCGACACCGACATGAGCGCGCAAAAGCAGCTGCTGCGCCAGGGCATTCTCAACCTGGTGATGCACGCCCGCGGCATGCCTGACACCAAGCTGCGTGCCCTCGGCGAATCGCACTCGCGCCAACATCTGGATATTCGCCCCGAACTCTACGACCTGTGGCTCGACGCGCTGCTGGCGACCATCGGCGAGCACGACAAGGAGTGCGACGCAGACGTGCGCCAAGCCTGGCGTGAAGTGCTGAACAAAGGTATCGCCGTGATCAAGGCCGGTTATTGATTCAGGTCATGCTCGCTGGGCCGGCCTCTGCGACAAAACGTCCGCTGCGCGGTGCGCCTCACTGATCACCGCGGCCGCCGCCATTCTCCCCCTATACCCATCCAGCGGCGACTCGGGAACAATCGGCGTGACCCTGGTGCGCGCGGCGCACCCTACAGGGACACCGCCGGCAGTAGGGTGCGCCGTGCGCACCAACTTCGCCTGCAATGATGCTCCCTATGGCAATAACGCCGGCACCTCGCGCCACTGACCGGGCTGCAATCCGTCCAGACACCAGGGGCCGATGGCCACGCGCACCAGGCGCAGGGTCGGCAGGCCGACGGCGGCAGTCATGCGCCGTACCTGACGATTGCGCCCCTCGCGAATCACCAGCTCCAGCCAAGCCGTCGGCACGCTCTTGCGAAAGCGTACCGGCGGGTTGCGCTCCCACAGCTCGGGCTCGTCCAGGCACCGCGCCTCGGCCGGCAGGGTCGGGCCGTCATTGAGCGTCACGCCATCGCGCAACTGCTGCAGTTGCTTAGCGCTCGGCTCGCCTTCCACCTGCACCCAATACGTCTTCGGCAGCTTGTGTTTCGGGTCGGCGATACGCGCCTGCAGGCGGCCATCGTTGGTCAGCAGCAGCAGGCCTTCGCTGTCGCGATCCAGGCGCCCTGCCGGATAGACGCCAGGCACCTCGACGAAATCCTTGAGCGTGGCACGGCCCTGCTCATCGTTGAACTGGGTGAGCACGTCGAACGGCTTGTTCAACACCAGCAAACGCGGCTGGGCAGGCGGCGCCTTGGCGACGCGCCGGGGAGCGGCAGGGCGGTGATTGGCAGGTAGACGTGGGCGAGACATGCGGCGGACTTCGATGAAACTGGGCTGCGCAGTGTAACCCACGATAAGCGCCGCTGATGGTGCTTCCACGCCCAGCCAGACCTACTAAGCTGCTGATTCACCCCCTGCATTCAGGAGCCACCGATGAGCAACAGTGCCGAACTCGCCACCTTCAGCGGCTGGGCCGCCACCGCACCCAAGGCACCGCTGGAGCGCCTGAGCTACGACCCTGGCCCGCTTGGCGCCGAAGAGGTGGAAGTGGCGGTGGAGTATTGCGGCATCTGCCATTCCGACCAGTCGATGATCGACAACGAATGGGGCAATGCGCGCTATCCCTTCATACCCGGCCATGAGGTGGTCGGCACCATCGTTCGCCTTGGCGAGCAGGCACGCGGCCTCAAGCTGGGGCAACGGGTCGGTATCGGCTGGTACAAGGGCAGTTGCATGCACTGCGGCTCGTGTATGGAAGGCTCGCACCAGCTGTGCCGCTCGGTGAAGCCGACCATCGTCGGCAGCCATGGCGGTTTCGCCGACCGCCTGCGTTCGCACTGGGCCTGGGCCGTGCCGCTGCCCGACGGCCTCGACCCGGCCCTGGTCGGGCCGCTGTTCTGCGCCGGCTCCACGGTGTTCAGCCCACTGCTGGAGTTCGACATCAAGCCCACCGACCGCGTCGGCGTGGTCGGAATCGGCGGCCTTGGCCACCTGGCGCTGCGTTTTCTCAATGCCTGGGGCTGCGAGGTAACAGCCTTCACCTCGTCGCTGAACAAGCAGGACGAAGCCAAACGCCTGGGCGCACACAAGGTGGTGGCCTCTACCGACAGTGCAGCGATGAAGGCGATTGCCGGTAGCCTGGATTTCCTTCTGGTCACCGCCAGCGCCGACCTGGACTGGATCGCCCTGCTCGGCACCCTGCGCGGCAAGGGCCGGCTGCACTTCGTCGGCATCGTGCCCAGCGCCATCCCGGTGCACGTGTTCAACCTGATCCCGCAGCAGAAGAGCCTGTCTGGCTCGCCGGTGGGCTCGCCCTCGAGCATGGCGACCATGCTCGAATTCTGCGCGCGGCATCAGATCCTGCCGCAGGTCGAGCAATTCCCCATGAGCCAGGTGAACGCCGCCATCGACCACCTGCGCAGCGGCAAGGCGCGTTATCGCGTGGTACTCGACGCCAGCAAATGACAGCACGGGCGAAAGCTGTCGGCGTAACGTGGGTGTAGGAGCCGGCTTGCCGGCGATCATAGGCCCGGAAGGATCGCCCGCAAGCGGGCTCCTACCTATTGCCTGGATGTTGCGCGCCAAGGACAAATCCGCACCTACAGGGTTGAGAGGCCTTGAGACACTCAACCGACGGGTATACTCCATCCCCCGCTTTCCTACCGATACCAATTAGCATGCTGATTCTCGACACCCCCACCGATGCAGAACTGCCCACCCTGGTGGACATCTGGGAAGCGGCCGTGCGCGCCACCCACCACTTCCTCCCGGAAAGCGACCTGCAGGTGATCAAGCCGTTGCTGCGCGAGCAATATTTCCCGGCCGTGCAACTGACCTGCGCGCGGGACGAAACGGGGCGGATACTGGGTTTTCTCGGTACGACCGAGGGCATGGTGGAAATGCTCTTCGTCGATCCGGCCTGCCACGGTCAGGGCGTGGGCAAGCGGCTGATGCGCCATGCCATCGACGAACTGGGCGCCACTCGGGTCGACGTCAACGAACAGAACCCGCAGGCCGTAGGGTTCTACCAGCACCTGGGATTCGTGGTGACCGATCGCTCGCGCCTGGACGGCGGCGGCCGGCCCTTCCCGATCCTGCATATGACGTTCAGCTGATAGGCCAAGCAGCCACTATCCCTTCCAACGCCCGCTTGAGTTCGACCCGGCTGGCTGCCGCCGCAAGGCTTACACGCACGGCGTTCCCCGGACTGGCCTCGACCGCGAACACCTCGGCCGGCACCACTTCCACGCCATGCTGCCGGCAGGCCTCAGCCAAACCGGCCGGAGGCTCGCCATCGAGCCACAAATGCGGCGCCACCGCCCTGCCCTGCGGCATGCGCGGGCCGAGCACGCGCGCAGCCAGGCGCCAGCGCTGCTGCAGCTCGCCGATCTGCCAGGCCAGGCGCTGATCGGCAATGCTGCTCTCGATCCACTCACACGCCAAGGCCAAGCTCAGCGGTGTCACCGCCCAGCGCGTGGCCTGGGCCTCGGGGTCGATGCGTTCGAGCAGCTCCGGCGCGCCCGCGATAAAGCCCAGGCGCAACCCCGGCGCGACGCTCTTGGACAGGCTGCTTATCAACAGGCAGCGCTCGGGAAGCTGCACTGCCAGCGGCGCCTCGCTGCCCAGCACGCCGTAGACATCGTCCTCGACGATCCACAACCCGCGCCGCCGCGCCACCTCGGCGATGGCCTTGCGGCGCTCGGCGTCGAGACTGGCGCCGGTTGGGTTCTGCAAACAGGGCGTGAGCACCGCGACACGAGCCCCGGTGGCGCGAGCCAGGCGGTCGAGATCATCGGGCAGGATGCCGTGCTCGTCCATCGCCACGCCATGCAGTGGTAGACGCAACTGGCGCGCGGCGGCCTTGATCCCCGGGGCGGTGTAGCGCTCCACCAGAATCGGCTCGCCTGCCTCGCACAGTGCCAGCAGCGCGGCCGACACGCCCTGCTGAGCACCGGCACAGAGCAACAGGCCACCCGGCGCCAACTCCAGGCCACGGCGGCGCAGCCAGGTGACGCCAGCCAGGTGCGCGCGCTCGACCAATGCTGCCGACGGGTAGGCCTGCAGCGCATCCAGATCGCCACGTGCTGCCAGAGCGACGAGGCTGGCAGAGAGGTCACGGTTGTCCGGGTCATGCACCGGCACGTTGGTCGACAGGTCGATCAGCTCGCCCTGTGCGGCCGGCTGCTTGAGGCGGAACAGGCTCGCTTCGTGGCTGCTGGCGAGTACGTAGGTACCGCGCCCGACCTCACCGGAGACCAGGTGCCGACGCGCCGCCTCGCGGTAGGCGAGCATCACCGTGCTCGGATTGATGCCCAGCGTCCAGGCCAGGCGTCGCTGCGGCGGCAGGCGCTCACCGGGCTTGAGCTCGCCACGGCCGATGGCAGCGGCAATGGCCTCGACCAGCGCAAGATACGTCGGAAGGGCGTTGTCTTGAAGATCAGGAAGCCACATTGCTTGCCATGCAATATAAAGATTTACCCATACAATGCGCCGCACTAGCATCCAGGTCAACATCACTTGGAGTGCCTGCCATGTTCGACCTTGCCCAACTGCGCCAGAGCGCTGAACTGGTTCACCGCCATATGGCAGCAACGCCGCAACTGGCCTGGCCACTGCTGGCCCAGCGCCTGGGTTGCGAGGTGTGGGTCAAGCACGAGAACCACGCGCCGACCGCAGCCTTCAAGGTGCGAGGCGGGCTGGTCTATATCGACGCCCTGCTACGCCGCAAGCCGCAGGTGCGCGGGCTGGTCACCGCCACCCGTGGTAACCACGGTCAGAGCCTGGCGCTGGCAGCGCGCGCGGCCGGTCTGGCGATCCGCATCCTGGTGCCGCACGGCAACGCCCGCGAGAAGAACGCGGCAATGCGCGCTCTCGGCGCCGAGGTGATCGAGCATGGTCGCGATTTCGACGAAGCCCGCGCCGAGGCCGCGCGCCTGGCCGAACGCGACGAGCTGCACTGGGTGCCGTCACTGCACGAGGATCTGGTGCGTGGTGTGGCCACTTACGCGCTGGAACTACTGGAGGCGGTGCCGAACCTGCGCCGGGTGTACGTGCCCATCGGCCTCGGCTCGGGCATCTGCGGGATGATCCGCACCCGCGACCTGCTTGGCCTCGACACCGAGATCGTCGGCGTGGTCGCCAGCGGCGCCGACGCCTATGCGCAGAGCTTCGAGCAGGGCTGCCTGGTGCAGACCGACCGCGCCGACACCCTGGCCGACGGCATGGCCTGCCGCCAGCCGCAGCAACTGGCGCTGGACATGATCCGCGCCGGCGCCGCGCGCATCGTGCGGGTCGACGACGAGGAAATTCGCGCCGCCATCCGCACCTATCACGAAGACACCCACAACCTCGCCGAAGGCGCCGGCGCCGCTGCTCTCGCCGCCCTGATGCAAGAGCGCGAGCTCAATGCCGGTCAGCGCGTGGCCGTGGTGCTCAGCGGCGCCAACATCGACCGCGCAGCGCTGGCCGAACTGCTGCGTGACGAGGCGCCGGTCGCCGCCTGAGTTCCCCCGACCAACGGTGGCTGAATGGCGTAGGGTGCGCTGTGCGCACCGCTGACAAACAGATACCTGAGCGCGACAGCAGCCTGCTGGCCGCGCTCAAGCCTTCAGCGTCGGATTGCACCTCAGCGGAACGGCGGCTCGTCGAAACTGCGCAGCTTGCGCGAGTGCAGCGAATTGAGCTGGCTGCGCATCAGCTCCAGCGCCGCGATACCGATGTGCAGGTGCTGGGTCACGGCGCGTTCGTAGAAGGCGCCAGCCGCGCCGGGCAGCTTGATCTCGCTGTGCAGGGGTTTGTCCGATACGCACAGCAGCGTGCCGTAGGGCACCCGCAGGCGATAGCCTTGCGCAGCGATGGTGCCACTTTCCATGTCCACCGCCACGGCGCGCGACAGGTTGATCAGCGGCCGCTCCTGGGCCCAGCGCAGTTCCCAGTTGCGATCGTCGTAGGTCAGCACGGTGCCGGTGCGCAAGCGCTTCTTCAGCTCGTCGCCCTGCTCGCCGGTCACCAGCTTGGCGGCTTCCTGCAGCGCCTGCTGTACCTCGGCCAATGCCGGCAGCGGGATATGCGGCGGCAGTACGCGGTCGAGAATGCCGTCGCGGCGCATGTAGGCGTGGGCCAGCACGTAGTCACCGATGGTCTGCGATTGGCGCAGGCCACCGCAGTGGCCGATCATCAGCCAGCAATGCGGGCGCAGCACGGCCAGGTGGTCGGTGATGTTCTTGGCGTTGGACGGGCCAACACCGATGTTGACCAGGGTGATGCCGTGGCCGTCCTCGGCCTGCAGGTGGTAGGCCGGCATCTGGTAGCGGTGCCAGACCACGTTCTCGATGATCGCCTGCATCTCACCTTCGGCCATGCCGCGCTCGATCACCACGTTGCCCGGCAACACCATGCGGGTGAAACGCGAGTCGCCCACCAGCATGTCCAGGCCGTGGCGAATGAACTGATCGACGTAGCGGTGATAGTTGGTCAGCAGGATCCACGGCTGCACGTGGCGCCAGTCGCTGCCGGTGTAATGCTGGATGCGCTTGAGGGAGAAGTCGGTGCGCGCCGCGTCGAACAGCGCCAGCGGCAGCGGATCGATGTTCTCCCAGTCGTACAGGCCATCGGCGGTGCCGTCGGTGGCGGCGGACAGGTCGGTGCTGGGGAATACGCGCGCCAACTCGGCGGCGGTCACGCCACTGCCAGCCAGCTCATCACCGCCCTCGACCACGTACGGATAGGGAATGTTCTGCTGGCTGCGGCCGACTTCCACACGCAGGGTGAAGTCGTTCATCAGCGGGCTCAGCTGCTCCAGCAGGTATTTGCGGAAGGCCGCCGGCTGGGTCACGGTGATGGCGTAGGTGCCAGGCACCTGCACCTTGGCGTAGGCGCGCACGGTAGTGGGCACCTCGCCCTGGCACAGGTAGGTCAGGCGCAATTCGGGGTAGCGGAACAGACAGTGCTCGCTGGCATCGGGGCGGATGCGCTCCTTGAGGTAACGCTTGAGCGCCTGGCTCAACGCACCGGTGGCTTCCTGGTGCAGGGCGGCGAGACGGTCGACCGCTTCTTCGGGGGTGTGGGCAATGATGAAATCATCTGAGCAGGCTTTCACAGTGCATCTTCCTGACTGAACGTACGCCCCTATCTTGCCTGCATACGGTGACGAAAACATAGCGCGACAGGCCTCGCGCATCACTGCTAGCGACTAGGCTTGGATCAACTCGTCAGAGGTCACCATCATGCCCCGTGCAATCGTTCTGCTGTTGGCCATGTCCTCATGCTCAAGCATTCAGGCCGGTGAACTCGACGGTCATTACCGGGCAACCCTCGACGGCCAGCCGAGCGAGCTGATCCTGCGCCAGAGCGGCGCCTTGGTGGAAGGCGAGTATGTGGAAAGCCAGCGCCTGCGCCTGATCGTCAAAGGCCGCTACGACGGCAAGCTGCTGCGTGCCGAAATCAACGACCCACAGACCGGACTGCTACTGGCCAACATGAACGCCACCTATGCCAATGCCATGCTCAATACCAGCATCGCCGCGCGCGATCCACGCAACGGCGAAGTGTTGGAGCGCCAGGCTCTCTTTCAGCGTGAAGCGGTAGTCATAGCGGCGACGCCGTCCACTGCCGGCGCTCAGGAGCCGGCGCTTATCGGCACCTGGGTACACGAGAAGATCATCAACAGCGGCGGCGCCAACTTCGCCTCGTTCAATACAGTGATGACCCTGCAACTGAACGCCGATGGCAGCGTCACGCAGTGGACTCGCTCGGTAGGCGGCGGCAACGACTGGAACTACGACAGCCCTGGCGAGGTGCAGTACAGCGGCCACTGGCGCAGCCAGGACGGCATGCTGATGGTGCGCCTGACAGGCGCCGCCGACTATCAACCCGCCGCCTATTACCGCTTCAGCGACCAGTACCTGGTCACCGAAAGCAATACCGGCAAGATGATCTGGCAGCGCCGCCGTTAGCGCAAAAGTCGCGCAGCGACGCCTTCCTTAATGCTCCTCTCCCTTTGGGAGAAGGTGGCGCGAAGCGCCGGATGAGGGCAGGCATGCAGCACAGGCTTTCATCATCCAGAACGCTTCTTAGCGCATGACCGTCAGAGCGACGAGGTCAGGCCGGCTGATGCAGACGCACGTTGAACAGCGGCCCCTGACTGAAACGCGACAGCGCCTTGGCACCGGCCAGCACGCCCAGGTCGATCAGCGGCTCGATCAGGATCACGCTCATGTAGGCCAGGCCGAAGCTGCCCACGGCCGCCAGGTTTTCGCTGGAGAAACCGTGGCCGTAGAAGGCCCAGAACGCCACCCAGGCGACGATGCCGCCCTGATAAGCGGTCGAAAGCGCCAGCGCCTGCTTGTAGGAAAGATCGATGTAGGCGGTGCCCGGCGCGACGATGCGCTTGGCCAGCAGGCTGATGCCCCACAGCGGAATCAACAGCGTGGTGACGTTCATGCCGTACTGCGGCAGGTCGAACTGGGCGAACAGCAGCCCTTGCAGCAGCAGACCTGCCGCCAGGCCAATGCCCGCGGCACCGGCACCGAACAGCAGGAGCAGGGTCGAACCGAGGATCAGATGAACCTCGGAAACGCCCACCGCATGATGCGGGAACACTTCGAAAAAGCAGAACACCAGGGCGGTGGTCAGCAGGCTGCGGAGCGCCAGGGCAGCGACACCGCCGTTGTTGCGTACGCTGTCTAGGGCGAGTTTGGCGGTCAGGCCGAAGGCAGTGACGGCCGTTGCGTAGCTAAGCAGGATCTTGGCGCCTTCGACGACGTCCGGTTCGATATGCATGCGAGTTCCTTTGCCGCGCCCACCGCGCGACGATTCGGATGAGGGAGTGGGCGAAACGCCCGTTGTCGATGGCAGGTCTCCTGGCTCACGGCTTGACACTTCGCCCGCCTTCCCGACCGAAGTCAGTGGCATCAGGGCATCGTTAGCCGCTTACAGTTGCGGGGGCAGCCAGGGCATTGGCGAGATTCGCCGCACCCTGTTCCCTTTTCATCCGCGCCACAGGCGTGCACGCAGAACCATCGGCCGCAAGATTACTCGCCTGCCCGGCTAAAAAACAGCGCACCAGGTGCATCACTCCAAGCTCATCCCTGCTGGTGTTGGGAGCACGCGCAAACCTCGAATGCTCGGTGTGACTCCCCGATTCATCCCCGCTGGCGCGGGGAACAATGCATGGTGGTTCTCCTTCGAGGTTATGCCGGCGGTTCATCCCCGCTGGCGCGAGGAACACACTGACCTCGATCTTGACGACTTCGTTAGTAACGGTTCATCCCCGCTGGCGCGGGGAACATCAGGCTCTGGGACTTGAGCAGCTTTACATCGTCGGTTCATCCCCGCTGGCGCGGGGAACACACTTAGCGCAACCAATTGCTCCTGAAGGGAAAAATCAGCCGCTAAAAACCTACCAACTTTTCCTTGTTAAAGATCGCCCCTGCATCAAAGCAGATCCGGCGTGCTGCGCGCCAGCAGCGCCTCGACGTCAACACCGCGCGGCAGGGTGCCGTAGACACGACCGCGACCTTCCAGGCGGCTGGCGATAAAGGCATCGGAGACGATGGCGTTGCCCGCCTCCAGCAGCAGCTTGGCCTGCAGCGCGACGGCCATGTCTTCGGTGAGCTGGCGGGCGCGGTACTGGATGTCGGAGGTATCGGCAAAATCGGCCTTCAGCCGCTGGATATGCGCCTGCAGACGGGCATCACCGTGGCCATCACCCAGCTCGGTGAACAGCGCATCGAGTACGCCGGGCTCCTTGGACAACGCGCGCAGCACGTCCAGGCATTGCACGTTGCCCGAGCCTTCCCAGATCGAGTTGACCGGCGCTTCACGATACAGGCGCGGCATGATGGTTTCCTCGACATAGCCGGCGCCGCCCATGCATTCGCTGGCCTCGTAGATCATTTCCGGCGCGCGTTTGCAGATCCAGTACTTGCCCACGGCAGTGACCAGACGGGCAAATTTGTCTTCCTGCTCATCATGCTGATGATCGAGCGCGCCGCCCATGCGCATGCACAGAGCCAGCGCGGCTTCGCTCTCCAGCGCCAGGTCGGCGAGCACGTTCTGCATCAACGGCTGGTCGGCGAGCAGCTTGCCACCGACCTGGCGATGCGCGCAGTGGTGCGCGGCCTGGGTCAACGCCTGGCGCATCAGGCTGCTGGAGCCGACCATGCAATCGAAGCGGGTCATGGCCACCATCTCGATGATGGTCGGCACGCCGCGCCCTTCCTCGCCGAGCATCCAGGCGAAAGCACCGCGATATTCCACCTCGCTGGAGGCGTTGGCCCAGTTGCCCAGCTTGTTCTTCAGGCGCTGGATGTAGAACGCGTTGCGCGTGCCATCCGGCCGGTGACGCGGCAGCAGGAAGCACGACAGCCCCTTGTCGGTGTACGCCAGGGTGAGAAAGGCGTCGCACATGGGCGCCGAGCAGAACCATTTGTGCCCCACCAGCTCATAGCCCTGTCCCGGCCCGCCAAGACCGATGGGATAGGCCCGCGTGGTGTTGGCGCGCACATCAGTGCCGCCCTGCTTCTCGGTCATGGCCATACCGATGGTGACGCCGGACTTCTGCTCCATCGGCAGGTTGCGCGGGTCGTACTGGCTGGAGAGGATCTTCGGCAGCCACTGCTCCGCCACGTTGGGTTGCAGGCGGATGGCCGGCACAGCGGCGAAGGTCATGGTCAGCGGGCAGCCACTGGCCGCTTCGACCTGGCTGTGCATATAGGTCAGCCCGGCGCGGGCGACATGAGCGCCGGCGCGCGGATCTGTCCAGGGCAGCGACGGCAGGCCGTGCTCGACCGCCGTGCGCATCAGCTCGTGATAGGCCGGATGAAACTCCACCAGATCGATGCGGTTGCCATAGCGATCGTGGCTCTTGAACACCGGCTTGTTCTCGTTGGCGAGAAAGCCGGCCTGCATCAGAGGCCCGCCGGCCAGGGCGCCATAGGCGCTCAGGCGCTCGTGGGCCCAGGCGCCGTCGTAGCGGCGAATCCACTCCTGCAACGGTAGGTCGAGGTGATAGAGGTTGGCGCCGTCCAGGCTTGGTACCTGATTGAACACCTCATGGGTTTCGGCATGCAGACTGGGTTTCATCGCGTGGGTTCCTCGGCGCCGACGGCGCGCAGGCAGAAGGTGGCAAGGCTGGCGCTGACCTGCGCCAGCTCCAGAGTGGGTTGGCCCGCTTCGCGAGCGGCACGGGCAGGTGGCGACAGCGGCCCGACCAGCGCCTCGGCAATCGCGCCGACCAGACAGGCCGCCATCAGGCTGATCGGCTCGACTCGAAACTCGCCGGCAGCGGCGCCCTCCTCCAGCAGGTCACTGAACAGTTCGGCGTAGGCTTCGCGATAGAGCAGGCGCTGCTCGTCGACTTCGGGGTCGACCGGCTCGGCGATCAGCGCAAAGGCCAGGCGGCGGCTATGCCAGGCGCGGGCGGCGAACTGCTCGAGGCCGATGCGCAGGCGCTCACTGGGGCGGCCCGGCCCGCGCAAGGCAGCGGCCAGAGCATCCACCTCACGCTGACTGGCGCTGGCAAAGACTTCGGCGGCCAGTTCACCCTTGCTGCGAAAGTGGCGATACAGGCTGCCGGTGGCGATGCCGACATCGTCGGCCAACGCCTGCATGGTCAGAGCGGCGAAACCGCCCTCGGCCACCCGTAGCAAGGCGCAGTCGAGAATACGCGCGCGCAACGCCTGGTCGCGGTCGAGTCGAGCTTCGGTGGTGCGATAAGCCATGGTCTGAATCCTGATTCATCTACGCTCAGTGAATCAGGATTCAGACCATGGCTAAAGGGGCGATCCGGCCAAACCTGCCGCCGAATCGGGAAAGAGGTTGCTCGTGCAAAGCTGCACTTGTAGGAGCCAGCTTGCTGGCGATCATCGATCTGACAGGCGCCAAGCATCGCCGGCAAGCCGGCTCCTACAGGGCGGAGCGACTTGATTACGCCCTGCGAAGAAGAGTCAGACCGGAGCGGCGCCACCGGAAACCGTCGCCGGGCGGCACAGCACCCAGTCATGCAGCAGCACGCGCAACTCGTCGAACTTCACCGGCTTCGCCAGGTAGTCGCTCATGCCCGCAGCCAGACAGCGCTCGCGGTCGCCACTGTGACTGTGCGCAGTGATCGCCAGCACCGGCAACTCGGCGCAGCCCGGCAGGGCGCGCAGTGCGCGGCAGGTGGCAAAACCGTCCATCACCGGCATCTGGCAGTCGAGCAGCACCGCATCCACCGTCTCGCCGCGCAGCAACTCCAGCGCCTCGGCACCGTTGTCGGCAGTGCGCACGCGGTAGCCGAGCTTGAGCAGCATGCCGCGGGTAACCAGTTGGTTGATCGCATTGTCCTCGACGATCAGTACCGTGCATTGCTGTGCCTGGCGCTGCAGCGCACCACCCCGCGGCCGTGCCGGGCGTACATCGTTGGCCTGTGGTTGCAGCGGCAGAGTCAGCGGCACATCGAGGCGAAAACGACTGCCCTGCCCCGACTGAGACTCGTGACTGAGACTGCCGCCCAGCAGATCGACCAGTTGCCGACAGATCGCCAGGCCAATGCCCAAACCGCCGTACTTGCGGGTCATTGAACCGTCGAGCTGGTGGAAACGCTGATACAGATCGCCCTCATGGACGAAACCGATACCACTGTCGCTGACCACCACACTCAGTGGCAGGTTGCTCCCCACGTTGCCGGCCCGGCCGACCTGCAACGTCACGCCGCCCTCGCTGGTGAACTTGATGGCGTTGTCCAACAAATAGCCCAGCGCCTGCGCCAGCTTGGTCGCGTCCCCTTCCAGGGTATCGGGCAGGTTGTCATCCAGCTCCAGGGCGAACGTCAGCCCCTTGTCTTCGGCGCGCGACGCATACTGGGCACGCAGGCCATCGAACAGCCCGCGCAGGCTGAACGTCTCACGTCGCGGGTAGAGTTTGCCGGCCTGCAGCTCAGTGAGCGCGAGGATGTCGTTGACCATGCGCATCATGTCGCGCGCGGACGCTGCTGCGGTCTTCTGGTACTGCTCCAGTTCGATGTCCATCTTCACCGTCTGCATCAGCTCCAGTGAGCCGATCACCCCGTTCATCGGCGTACGCAGCTCATGGGTGACGGTGGCGAGGAATTCGTCCTTGAAGCGGTTGCTGTCAGCCAGTTCCTGGTTCAGCGTTTCAAGCTTGCGTCCGGCCTCCTGGAGGATGCGCGTACGTTCTTCCTTCATCGCGTTGATGCGGTCGGCCAACGCCAGCGACAGCAGGCCCACCTCCAGCGCCGAGCCAATCTGGCTGGCGTACATGGTGAGAAAGACATTCGGCAGGTAGCCCAGCACCATCAGCGTGTTGACGAGGCCGCCAATGAGAAAGGCGGTCCAGGCGACGATGAAGTAGCGCGCCACGCGCATGCCGCGCAGCCAGGCCAGTACCCCGGCGGCGAAGATCACCACGGTGAACAACAGCGCAAGGTAGGTGGCAAGACGCAGTGCGGTCGCATAGCTGACGCTCAGTGCCAGGATCATCACCACGGCACCACAGGCCATGAGCAGCAACAACAGGCGGTCGACCCAGGGACTGTGCTCGGAGGTGTGCAGGAAGCTGCGGGCGAACTGGCAGCCGAACAAGGCGGCCGAGCCGATCAGGAAGGGGGTCGCGGCATTGGCCCACCAGGGACTGTTGGGCCAGAAATACTCGATGCCGGCACCGTTGACCGAGACCTGATACAGACCGAACGAGGCTATGTAGAGAATGTAATAGAGGTAGCTGGTGTCGCGCACGCTGAGGAAGATGAACAGGTTGTAGACCAGCATCACCAGCAGCACACCGTAGATGATGCCGAGCACGTAGATTCGCGCGGGCTGCTCTTCCAGGTAGGCATTGGGCGCCCACAGGGTCAACGGCGCCTGGATCGAACCCTGGCTTTCCAGGCGCAGATAAATGCGCTTTTCCTGGTTTGGCTCGAGGTTCAACTCGAAGAGGTAGTTGTTCTGCCGGATCTGCCGGCTGTCGAAGGGCAAGGCATCGCCGGTACGTTGAGCCAAGGCGAAGCCGCCCGCTTCGCTCGGCAGATACAGCTCCAGATGATCGAGCGGCGGATAGGCCAGCTCCAGCAACCAGTTGCGGGGGCCCAGCGCCAGCTGCGGCAGGTAGTGCAGGTCCAGCCGCAGCCAGAACACCGAACGCGAATAGCCGGCATTGAGCACGGGCTTGTCATGCAGGCGGAAGCTGCCTTGCACGGCCAGCGAGGCAACATCGTCGATGCTGGCGTCGCCACGTACGTCCTCGAACACGTACATGCTCTGCCCCAGCGGCAGTGCACGCGTCTGTTCGTCGAAGGTAACGGCGCCCACGAGCGAGGAAAAAACGAAGCTCACGATGAGCAGGAGCAGCCGGTACATACGACTCCAGAACCCTGTCGAACGGTGCCCAGGCCCCCATTAGCCCATCAGATGGCACCGTCACGCACGGCAGACTTATATTCGAATCGCCCTACTCTAGGGACTGTTGGGTCGCTTTTCCAGATTCAGACGGCAGTTTAAGCAGCGCTTCACCTATGGCCTCGACCAGATACTGCAGGGAAAACACGCCGCCATAGGTCCAGATCGAAGGCATCGCGGCGAAGTGATGCCCCAGGGGCTTGGCGCCAGATCCATGGCCGACTGAAAGCCGAGCAGCGCCATTGCTCCAGCTCGGCGTCCATCGCCTGCTGGAGTTGCTCGGCCAGCGCCTCGCGCCACAGCGAACGCGCCAGATCGAAAAACGCCTCGCGCTGCACCTGCTGATTGTCATGCTGCTGGCTGAAACCCTGATACACCTGCACCGGCGCAATACGCTCGAGCGCCCGGCATGGCATGCAGCGACTGACGACCTGTTAGTGATAAGCTCGCGCACCATGAAAACGCCAAACTTCCGCCCCGTAGTGCTCTGCATGTCCGGTCACGACCCCAGCGGTGGTGCCGGCCTGCAGGCCGATATCGAAGCCCTGCTGGCTCAAGGCTGCCACGCTGCCCCGACGGTGACCGCCCTGACCGTGCAGGATACCGTCAACGTCTCCGACTTCCGTGTGCTCGACCGCGACTGGGTGCTGGCCCAGGCTCGCGCGGTGATCGCCGACATGCCGGTCGCCGCCGTCAAGCTGGGCATGCTCGGCTCGGTGGACATGGTCGACACCGTGCTCGAAGTGATGAGCCAGTTGCCGGGCGTACCGCTGGTATGCGACCCAGTGCTGCGCGCGGGCGGCGGCGGCTCGCTGGGCAAGGATGACGTCGGCTATGCCATGCGCGAGCGCCTGTTCGCCGCGTCCACCATCGCCACACCGAACCTGCCGGAGGCGCGCATCCTCGCCGAACTGCCGCAAGGCAACGCCGACGAGTGTGCCGACAAGCTTCTGCCTTATATCGAGCACCTGCTGATCACCGGCGGCCACGGCGACGAAGCCGAAGTGCACAACCGCCTGTACAGCCGCGACGGCAGCCGTCATACCTTCACCTGCGCACGCCTGCCGGGCAGCTACCATGGCTCCGGCTGCACCCTGGCCAGTACCCTGGCCGGTCGCCTGGCGCTGGGCGAGGAACTGGTCAGCGCCGTGAAGAGCGCCCTGGATTACACCTGGCGCACCCTGCGCGATGCCGAACAACCCGGCCATGGCCAGTACGTACCGCGCCGCCTGCCGCTGGATTTTTTGCAATGAAGAGCCGTTCGTGAACCTGCGCGGTCTATACGCCATCACCGACACACCACTGCTGGCCGGCGGCAAGCTGCTGCCCTACACCGAAGCGGCGCTGGTCGGTGGCGCACGCCTGCTGCAATACCGCGATAAATCCGCTGATGCCGTGCGCCGTTTCGACGAAGCCCAGGCCCTGGCCGAACTGTGCCAGCGCCACGGCGCTACGCTGATCATCAACGACGACCTGGAGCTGGCCGCCCGCCTGGGCGTTGGCCTGCACCTGGGCCAGAGCGACGGCTCGCTGGCCGCCGCCCGCGCCCGCCTCGGCGCTGACACCGTGATCGGCGGCACCTGCCATGCCCAACTGGAACTGGCCGAGAGCGCCGTCGCCGAGGGCGCCAGTTACATCGCCTTCGGCCGCTTCTTCAACTCCAACACCAAACCCGGCGCTCCGGCTGCCACCGTGGAGCTGCTGGACGAGGCGCGTGCGCGTTTTGCCCAACCCATCGTCGCCATCGGCGGCGTGACCTTGGGCACCGCACCCAGCCTGATCACCCGCGGCGCCAGCATGGTCGCCGTGATCCACGCCCTGTTCGCTGCGGACTCCGCCACCGAGGTGGAAGACCGCGCCCGCGCCTTTGCCGCGCTGTTCGTCTGATTCGTTTCCAGAGAGACCTGCCATGTCCCGTTCAGAAATCCTCTTCGCCAATGCCCAGAAACACATCCCCGGCGGTGTCAACTCGCCGGTGCGCGCCTTCCGCAGCGTCGGCGGCACGCCGCTGTTCTTCAAGCACGCCGAAGGCGCCTACGTGGTGGATGAAGACGACAAGCGCTACGTCGACTACGTCGGCTCCTGGGGCCCGATGATCCTCGGCCACAGCCACCCCGAAGTGCTCGACTCGGTGCGTCGTCAGCTTCAGCACGGCCTGTCCTACGGCGCACCGACCGCTCTGGAAACCGAGATGGCCGAGCTGGTGTGCAGCCTGGTGCCGTCGATGGAGATGGTGCGCATGGTCAGTTCCGGCACCGAGGCGACCATGAGCGCCATCCGCCTGGCCCGTGGCTATACCGGCCGCGACAGCATCATCAAGTTCGAGGGCTGCTACCACGGTCACTCCGACAGCCTGCTGGTCAAGGCCGGCTCTGGCGCACTGACCCAGGGCGTGCCGAACTCCGCCGGCGTGCCTGCGGCTTTCGCCAAGCACACCCTGACCCTACCGTTCAACGACATCGACGCCGTGGCCGAGTGTCTGGCGCAGGTCGGCCAGGAAGTCGCCTGCATCATCGTCGAACCCGTGGCCGGCAACATGAACTGCGTGCCGCCGGCGCCAGGCTTCCTCGAGGGCCTGCGCGAGCAGTGCGACAAGCATGGCGTGGTACTGATCTTCGACGAAGTGATGACCGGTTTCCGTGTCGCCCTCGGCGGTGCCCAGGCGCACTACGGCGTCACCCCGGATCTGACCACCTTCGGCAAGATCATCGGCGGCGGCATGCCGGTGGGCTGCTTCGGCGGCAAGCGCGCGATCATGGAATGCATCGCTCCGCTCGGCCCGGTCTACCAGGCTGGCACCCTGTCGGGCAACCCGCTGGCCATGGCCGCTGGCCTGACCACGCTGAAGCTGATCAGCCGCCCGGGCTTTCACATCGAGCTCACCGACTACACCTCGCGCATGCTCGCCGGCCTGCAGGAGCGCGCCGATGCCGCCGGCATTCCCTTCGTCACCACCCAGGCAGGTGCCATGTTCGGCCTGTACTTCAGCGGCGCCGACGACATCGTCACCTTCGCCGACGTGATGGCCAGCGACAGCGCACGCTTCAACCGTTTCTTCCACCTGATGCTGGACGGCGGCGTATACCTGGCCCCGAGCGCCTTCGAAGCGGGCTTCACCTCCATTGCCCACGGCGACACGGAACTGGAAATCACCTTTGCTGCCGCCGAGCGCGCCTTCGCCGAGCTGAAAAAAGCCTGATGCAGTACAGCACCGCCTTCAGTGATGCGTTACTGGCACTGGCCTGCGCCGCCTGCGTCTGGATTGTCGGTCGGGCACGCGGGCGCTACGGCGAGGGCGACCAGCCGGCGCTGTTCTGCGCACTGCTCGGCTTCCTGCTGCCGGCCGCAGCGGCCAGCGTCGGTGTGATTCGCTACGGCTTCGACCCAAGTTGGCAGCCCGCGCACCTGTGGCTGAGCCAGGCCAGCAGCTTTCTCGGCCTGCCACTGCTCGGCGCTGCTGCGTTGGCGCTGGGGCGCGGCTGGGCCTGGAGCCGGCCGAACTGGGGGCGCATCCTGCTCGGGCTGTGTGCATTCTTCGAACTGTTCCGCCAGCTTGGCTACCTGGAGGACTACCGCCTGGCGCTGAACCTGGCCACGCTGGTACTGATTCTCTATGCCGGCGCGGTCCAATGGCCACGCCGCGCGCCAGTGATCAGTGCAGCTGTGGTGGTGGGCCTGTTTCTGTTGGCCGGCCTGGCGGTCGGCACCAACGGAGTGATCGGGCCACTGCGCCGCATCGACCTGTTTCACGTGCTGCTGGCGCCGGCTTATCCGCTGCTGGCCTGGCTGCTGCTGAGCCTGCCGGGGAGCGCGAAACGACAGACCGGGTAACAGGCTGTTGAAAAACGTAGGCGAGGAAGGCAAGACAAGGCAAAAGCGGCCGAAAAAGCGCAGCTTACGTGCTGTAAATGAGCATTTGATTCGTTTCGCTCACCCCTTCGGGGCCGCGCTAAAGCGCGTTCAGCTTTTGGCTGTGAGGCCGGTTTTAACGCAGTATTGCCAATGTAGGTAGTTTTTCGACAGCCTGGTAAAGCCTTTGTAACCAGCCCGCGGTTATTCCATAATGCGACGGTCGGCACGTTCTGCGCCGACCGGGCACGTCACCCGACCTGAACTGCCGAGGTCCCGTTATCCAGATGAACCGCACCGGCCGCACCCTGTCACTGGGCTGCCTGTTGCTTTTCCTCCCGCTGTTTGCGTTTGCAGGCGGCAATTCCCTGCTGATCCCCGCCAGTGGCAGCTGCGCGCTGAACGCCTCCCCCGAAGAAATGCCCGATGCCCTGGCAAGCTGCCAGGAAATGGCGCGCACCGGCAACATGCAGGCCGCTTATGAGCTGGGTGAGTACTATTACGACGGCAAACGCACCCCACGCGATCTCAAGCAGGCCCTGACCTGGTTCGAACGCGCCTCACTGCAGGGCCATGCAGAAGCGCAGCTGCGCCTGGGCACCATGTTCTTCCGTGGCGAAGGCGTACCGGCCAACAACGTGCAGGCCTACATCGTGTTGAAGATGGCATCGGTCAATGGCTCGGACGAAGCCATGGATAGCGCTGATCTGGTATCGGCGCAGATGCGCCGCGATGAACTGGAAATCGCCAGCCAGGTGCTGGGGCAGATTTTCCGCAGCTACCTGCTGGAGCTGCAGACCGCCGAAGGTCGCTCGCCCTTCGCGCCGCTGCCCTAAAACACTGGTGCGCGCGGCGCACCCTACGGGCCTGCTCTTATTTATCCGGCATCGGCATGGGGAACGGCATCACGTTGCCGCCGCCCTTGGCCTCGCTGATCTTCGCCGTGCCCAGACGCTCTACCTCGTCGATGCGAATGATCGCGTGCATTGGCACGAAGCTGCGCACCACACCCTCGAACTGCGCCTTGAGCTTCTCCTCGCTGGGATCGACCACCAGTTGGCTGCGCTCGCCGAAGACGAACTCCTCTACCTCCAGAAAGCCCCACAGATCGCTCTGATAGATCTGCTTGGCGTACATCTCGTACACCTGGCCCTGGTTGAGGAAAATCACCTTGTAGATGGGATCGCGCTTGCTCATGAAGACTCGGAGTGAGGAAAAACGGGGGGGCGCAGGATAGCACAGCGCCGCATGCGTAGCCGGATGCAATCCGGGGACGGACGACGCAAGACCCCGGATTGCATCCGGGCTACGGGAACTGAGCGGTGGCATCCACTTTGGCACACGCCTATAATGCGCGGTCATTTTTTAACCACCTCAGACAGTGCCATGACCAAGAAGCTCTATATCGAAACCCACGGTTGCCAGATGAACGAGTACGACAGCTCGCGCATGGTCGACCTGCTGGGTGAGCATCAGGCCCTGGAGGTCACGGAAAAACCCGAAGACGCCGACGTGATCCTGCTCAATACCTGCTCGATCCGTGAGAAGGCGCAGGACAAGGTGTTCTCCCAGCTAGGCCGCTGGCGCGAGTTGAAGCAAGCCAACCCGGATCTTGTGATCGGCGTCGGCGGCTGCGTGGCCAGCCAGGAAGGTGCGGCTATCCGCGACCGCGCACCCTATGTCGATGTGGTCTTCGGCCCGCAGACACTGCACCGCCTGCCGGAGATGATCGATGCCGCACGCCTGACCAAGACCGCGCAAGTCGACATCAGCTTCCCCGAGATCGAGAAATTCGACCGCCTGCCCGAACCGCGCGTCGACGGCCCCAGCGCCTTCGTTTCGGTGATGGAAGGCTGCAGCAAGTACTGCACCTTCTGCGTGGTGCCCTATACCCGTGGCGAGGAAGTCAGCCGACCGCTGGTCGACGTGTTGATGGAAATCACCTCCCTTACCGAGAAAGGCGTGAAGGAAATCACCCTGCTCGGGCAGAACGTCAACGGCTACCGGGGCGAAGCGCCAGATGGCCATATCGCCGACTTCGCCGAGTTGCTGCATGCCGTGGCGGCGCTCGACGGCATCGAGCGCATCCGCTACACCACCAGTCACCCGCTGGAGTTCTCCGACGCGATCATCCAGGCCCACGCCGAGATCCCGCAGTTGGTCAAATACCTGCATCTGCCGGTGCAGTCCGGCTCCGACCGCATCCTCGCGGCGATGAAGCGCAACCACACCGCCCTGGAATACAAGTCGCGCATCCGCAAGCTGCGCGCTGCCGTGCCGGACATCCTGATCAGCTCGGACTTCATCGTCGGCTTCCCCGGCGAGACCGAGAAGGACTTCGAGCAGACCATGAAGCTGATCGAAGACGTCGGTTTCGACTTCTCCTTCTCTTTCATCTACAGCTCGCGCCCCGGCACACCGGCCGCCGACCTGGTCGACGACACCCCGGACGAGGTGAAGAAGCAACGCCTGGCCCTGCTGCAGCACCGCATCAACCAGAACGGCTTCGAGAACAGCCGACGCATGGTTGGCACGGTGCAACGCATCCTGGTCAGCGACTACTCGAAGAAAGACCCGGGCATGCTCCAGGGCCGCACCGAGCAGAACCGCATCGTCAATTTCCGTTGCGACAATCCGCGCCTGATCGGCCAGTTCGTCGACGTCCACATCGACGACGCCCTGCCCCACTCTCTGCGCGGCACCCTGCTGGATGCCAACACCCTCAACTAAAGCCGTAATTGCCCACACTTTGCGTTGTGGGCGACCGGCGTTATGCTGCCTTTCCATACCCAGACAAGTGACGATCACACCATCACCTTGAACGCCTCTCTAGAACCTCATCGTTTTACCCTCGAACCTTTCGAGGCTCGCCGTTTCGCCAATCTCTGTGGCCAGTTCGACGAGCATCTGCGCCTGATCGAAGAGCGCCTCGGCCTGGAAATCCGCAACCGTGGCAACCAGTTCGAGATGCTCGGCAGCACCGAAAAGACCCAGGCCGCCGAAACCCTGCTGCGCAAGCTGTACCGCGAAACCAAGGCCACCGAGCTGTCTCCCGATCTGGTGCACCTGTACCTGCAGGAATCCGGCGTCGAAGAGCTGGTCAGCCCCAGCAACCTGCCGCAGGTGACCCTACGCACCAAGAAGGGCGTGATCAAGCCGCGCGGTGCCAACCAGCAGCTCTACGTCAAGGCGATCCTCGACAACGACATCAACTTCGGAATCGGCCCAGCCGGTACCGGCAAGACCTACCTGGCCGTAGCCTGCGCGGTGGACGCGCTGGAGCGTGAACAGGTGCGACGCATCCTGCTGGTGCGCCCGGCGGTCGAGGCCGGCGAGAAGCTCGGTTTCCTGCCCGGCGACCTGGCGCAGAAAATCGACCCTTACCTGCGCCCGCTGTACGACGCGCTGTACGAGATGCTCGGCTTCGAATACGTGGCCAAGCTGATCGAAAAGCAGGTGATCGAGATCGCGCCACTGGCCTACATGCGCGGCCGCACCCTTAACAACAGCTTCATCATTCTCGACGAGAGTCAGAACACCACCGTCGAGCAGATGAAGATGTTCCTCACCCGTATCGGTTTTGGCTCTACCGCCGTGATCACCGGCGACATCACCCAGGTCGACCTGCCGCGCGGCACCAAGAGCGGCCTGGCGCACGTCATCGAGGTACTGCGTGACGTGCCCGGTATCAGCTTCACCCACTTCAAGCCCAAGGACGTGGTGCGCCACCCGCTGGTGCAGCGCATCGTCGAAGCCTACGAGCGCCACGACGCGCGCCTGCACGGCAAGGTCGACGGCCACGATGCTTGAGCTCGACCTGCAACTGGCCACTGACGGCCAGCACCCGGACGAAGCACAGCTGCGCCGCTGGTGCGAACTGGCGCTGCGCCAGCGCACGGCCGATTCCGAGCTGACCATCCGCCTGGTCGATGAGGCCGAAGGCCGCGAGCTGAACCACACCTGGCGGCACAGGGACTACGCCACCAACGTGTTGTCCTTCCCGGCCGAGATTCCCGATGGAATCCTCGACATTCCGCTGCTGGGCGACCTGGTGATCTGCGTGCCGGTGGTCGAGCGAGAAGCCGCCGAGCAAGGCAAGACACCCGAGGCGCACTGGGCACATCTGGTGATCCACGGCTGCCTGCACCTGCTGGGTTATGACCATATCGAGGAAGACGAAGCCCTCGAGATGGAAGAACTGGAACGACAATTGCTCGCCGAACTGGGTCATCCCGACCCGTATGCGGACGACGAATCCCCTCCTGACAAGGACCCCGAGTAAAACGCCATGAGCGAAGACCGATCGAGCAACGAGCAGAAGTCCTGGTTCAACAAGCTGACCCAGGCTTTTGCTCATGAGCCGAGAAACCGCCAGGAACTGCTGGAAGTCCTGCGCGAAGCCCACCAGAACAAGCTGCTCGACAGCGAAGCACTGGCCATCGTCGAAGGCGCCATTCAGGTCGCCGACCTGCAGGTACGCGACATCATGGTGCCGCGCTCGCAGATGATCAGCATCAAGGCCAGCCAGACGCCCCGCGAGTTCCTGCCCGCCATCATCGACGCGGCGCACTCGCGCTACCCGGTGATCGGCGAGAGCCTCGACGACGTCATCGGCATTCTCCTGGCCAAGGATCTGCTGCCGCTGATCCTGCAGGGTGAACAACCCAACTTCAACATCAAGGACCTGCTGCGCCCGGCCACCTTCGTGCCCGAGTCCAAGCGCCTGAACGTGTTGCTGCGCGAGTTCCGCGCCAACCACAACCACATGGCCGTGGTCATCGACGAATACGGCGGTGTCGCCGGCCTGGTGACCATCGAGGATGTACTCGAGCAGATCGTCGGTGACATCGAGGACGAGCACGATGTCGAGGAAGACGGCTACATCAAGCCGCTGCCCTCCGGCGACTACCTGATCAAGGCGTTGACGCCCATCGACAGCTTCAACGAAACCTTCGACAGCCAGTTCTCCGACGATGAGTACGACACCGTCGGTGGCCTGGTGATGAGTGCCTTCGGCCACCTGCCCAAGCGCAACGAAGTCACCGAGATCGGCGAGTTCCGCTTCCGCGTGCTCAACGCCGACAGCCGCCGCATCCACCTGCTGCGCCTGACCCCAGTCAGCCGCTGACGGCTGGTATCCGGGGATGGCAACCGAGCCTCCCCGGATTGCATCCGGGCTACCACTTGCCGCCCGCCACTGCCTGCCCCTACCCTTGCGCCACCCCGATTCCAAGGATCTGCTCATGTTGCAATGGATCACTCGCCCGGGCTGGCCCGGCCACCTGCTCGCCTGCGGCGCTGGCGCCCTGACCACCCTGGCGCTCGCGCCTTTCGATCTCTGGCCATTGGCCGTGCTTTCCATTGCCCTGTTGTATTTCGGCCTGCGCCATCTGCGCCCCGGCCAGGCAGCGCTGCGCGGCTGGAGCTACGGCTTTGGCCTGTTCGCCGCCGGAACCAGCTGGGTATATGTCAGCATCCACGACTACGGTGCTGCATCACCGGCACTGGCCGGCATTCTCACCCTGGGCTTCGTCGCCGGCCTGGGCCTGTTGTTCGCCCTGACTGGCGCCCTATGGGCGCGCTGGATACGCCGCAACGAAGCACCACTGGCCGACGCCCTGGCGTTCGCCGCGCTATGGGTCGCACAGGAAGTGTTTCGTGGCTGGTTCCTCACCGGTTTTCCCTGGCTCTATGCCGGTTACAGCCAGCTCGACGGCCCGCTGAGCGGCCTGGTACCGGTCGGCGGCGTGTGGCTTTCGTCGTTCGTCATCGCCCTGTCGGCAGCGCTGATCATCAATCTGGAGCGCCTGCGCAAGCACAAACCACGCTACGCCTGCGCCCTGCTCCTGTTGCTGAGCCCCTGGATCGTCGGCCTGGCGCTGAAGGATCACCACTGGACCCGCGCCGCAGGCAACAGCCTTACGGTTGCCGCCGTGCAAGGTAACGTCGAGCAGAACCTGAAGTGGGACCCGGCCCACCTCAACGCGCAGCTGGCGCTGTATCGCGACCTCAGTTTCAGCACCGAGCGAGTCGACATTCTGGTCTGGCCGGAAACGGCGATCCCGGTGCTCAAGGACATGGCCCAAGGCTATATCGGCGTGATGGATCGCTTCGCCCGTGATCGTAACAGTGCACTGATCAGCGGCGTGCCGGTGCGCCAGTCAAACGAACGTGGCGAGCTGCGTTATTACAATGCGATCACCAGCTTTGGCGAAGGCCAGGGCACCTACCTCAAGCAGAAGCTGGTGCCATTTGGCGAATACGTCCCTCTGCAAGAAGTGCTGCGCGGCTTGATCGCCTTCTTCGACTTGCCGATGTCCGACTTCGCCCGCGGCCCGGCCGACCAGCCACCGCTGCTGGCCAAGGGGCATCGCATTGCGCCCTTCATCTGCTATGAAGTGGTCTACCCGGAGTTCGCCGCAGCACTGGCAGCGGACAGCGAGATCCTCCTCACGGTGAGCAACGACACCTGGTTCGGCACCTCCATCGGCCCGCTGCAGCACCTGCAGATGGCGCAGATGCGTGCACTGGAGGCCGGACGCTGGATGATCCGCGCCACCAACAATGGCATGACCGTGGTAATCGACCCGCAAGGACGTATCCAGTTCGGCTTAGCGCAGTTCGAACAAGGCGTGCTCTACGGCGAAGTGCTGCCCATGCAGGGGCTCACGCCCTATCTGCAATGGCGCATCTGGCCGCTGGCGATTCTCTGCGCCCTGTTGCTGGGCTGGGCACTGCTGGCCAGCCGCATGGCCAAGACGGTATAGAAGCGGCGGCAGCGAAGGTCGCCCGGATTGCATCCGGGCGATGCGCTTTTCGTAGGAGCCAGCTTGCTGGCGATCAGTGCGGCCAAGTGCCCCAGGATCGCTGGCAAGCCAGCTCCTACAGGAATCACGCACGCCCTCAATCAGGACCGTAAATCAGCCCTCGGAACGCAGAATCCGCAGGCGTACAGCCTGCGGCGAGTACGCCCTACTGCTTCCCGTAGACGATGGGGTACGCCAACAACCCGATGACTTCGTTGAGCAATTGACTGCTCTGCCAGATCACGCTCGACTCCGGCAACCAGCCGCCCAACGGGCGCTCATAGCCGGCACTGAGATAGCCCATCGGCGCCGTGATCACCTCGAAGCCGGCCTGTTCGAAACTCCAGCGCGCACGCGGCATGTGCCAGGCCTGTGTCACCAGCACCACACGACGAACGCCTTGAGGCTGCAACAGCTCAGCGCTCAGTTGAGCATTTTCCCAGGTGGTACGGCTCTCCTCCTCCAGCCAGCGTATCTGCAGCCCATAGTCCCGGTGCATGGCATCGGCCATCAACGCCGCTTCACTGGGTGGCTGGTCGTAATGCAGGCCACCAGTTGCAGCCAATGGCAGGCCGGACGCGCGTGCCAGGCGAGCTGCATAGCGCAGTCGCTCCAACGCCATCAGACCGGGCTGATCGGTGCGCCCCCAGCCCGGATCGTTCTGCTCACGCCCGGCACCGAGAATCACGATAGCGTCGGCACGCTGCGCCAGCGTCGCCCATTGCGCCTCCTCCAGCACCGGCTCACGCTCGAGCAGTCGAGCCCCCGACTGCATCACCGCCGGCAGGCTCATCAGCCAGAGCCCGCAAAAGCCCGTCGCGAAACAGGCCATCGCCACCCGGGAAACCGGCGGCGTAGCCACCAGCCCAGCAGCATCAGCAGCAGCAGGACGCCTGGCGGCATCAACAGTTGTTTGAGGATGTAGCGAATCGGCATCAGGCACCTCCTGGGCGCCCAAGCCTATCAGGCTGCTGAAACCGCAGGCGACGACTACATGGATGCAGGAAGTCCGAGGCGAGGCAGCTAGCGGGGATTACCGCTACGAAACAACTTCGAGCCGCAGGCCTGACAGGCCTGGGCATCCTGCCCTCGCTGCCAGGTCACCGGCGTACCGCAGAGAGCACAACACAAGGCCTGGCGCCGCTTGAGCAGGGGTTTTGCCTTGGCCATAGGGCCGGCAGAAACGCCCTTGCCCACGCGCATTGGCTGGCGCTGGATCAGCGCCAGCTCCTCGGCCGCCGCATGCCAGCCACGCAACCAGTTCAGGTCACGGTTGAGATAGGCACGGATCAGGTCCAGCTCCGCCGGGCTCAACCCATCGAGCTCCAGCTCGCGCAGCGGCTCGGCATGCAGGCGGCTGGCGGTATCGGCTTCCTCCAGCGCCAGGGCAAGCCTTTGCAGCAGTCGCTCGTAAAGGCCACCCCTCCGCTCCACTTGCCGTGCATCCGCCATCTAACACCTCGCGAGCCCCGACAACCGCGGGCCTTGAATAAAGCTTAGCGAAGGCCCCGCACGCAGCCCGGCGCTGCGACAAACGGCGGACGCAGCACAATCTGGGTTTCCCTCGATAGACGGCGCTCATGTATGCTACGACGTTTTCCGCAAGCCCCATTCCTTCAGCGCCAGAGCCATGCACGAACAGTACTCGCCCCGTGAAATAGAAGCCGCCGCGCAGTCCCATTGGGACGCGCAGAAATCCTTCGTCGTCAGCGAACAGCCTGGCAAGGACACCTTCTACTGCCTGTCGATGTTCCCCTACCCCAGCGGCAAGCTACACATGGGGCACGTGCGCAACTACACCATCGGTGACGTGATCGCGCGCTACCAGCGCATGCAGGGCAAGAACGTGCTGCAGCCGATGGGCTGGGACGCCTTCGGCATGCCGGCGGAAAACGCCGCGATGAAGAACCAGGTGGCACCGGCCAAATGGACTTACGAGAACATCGCCTACATGAAGTCCCAGCTCAAATCGCTGGGACTGGCCATCGACTGGACACGCGAAGTCACCACCTGCAAGCCGGATTACTACCGCTGGGAGCAGTGGCTGTTCACCCGCCTGTTCGAAAAGGGCGTGATCTACCGCAAGAACGGCACCGTCAACTGGGACCCGGTTGACCAGACCGTACTGGCCAACGAGCAGGTCATCGACGGCCGTGGCTGGCGTTCGGGCGCGCTGATCGAGAAGCGCGAAATCCCGATGTACTACTTCAAGATCACCGCTTACGCCGAAGAGCTGCTGAGCAGCCTGGATGAGCTCGATGGCTGGCCCGAGCAGGTCAAAACCATGCAGCGCAACTGGATCGGCAAGAGCTTCGGTGCCGACATCGTCTTCGACTACGACGTCGCCAGCGTGGGTATCGAGGGACAACTCAAGGTCTACTCGACTCGCCCCGACACCCTGATGGGCGCCACCTACGTCGCAGTTGCCGCCGAGCACCCGCTGGCCCAGCGCGCCGCCGAAGGCAGTGCGCAGATCGCCGCCTTTATCGCCGAATGCAAGGCCGGCTCCGTGGCCGAGGCCGACATGGCCACCATGGAGAAGAAAGGCCTGGCCACCGGCCAGTTTGTCATCCACCCGCTGACCGGCGACAAGCTGCCGGTGTTCGTCGCCAACTACGTGCTCTGGGGCTACGGCGAAGGCGCAGTGATGGCCGTGCCGGCGCATGACGAGCGTGACTTCGAATTCGCCAACAAGTACGACCTGCCGATCCAGCAGGTCTACACCGGCGAGGGCAAGGACTACGACGCCAGCACCTGGCAGGACTGGTATGGCGACAAGGCCGGCCTGACCACCATCAATTCCGGCAAGTACGACAACCTGGACTTCGGCGCCGCCTTCGACGCCATCGTCGGCGATCTGGAAGCCCGCGAGCACGGCGCCCGCAAGACCCAGTTCCGCCTGCGCGACTGGGGCATCAGCCGCCAGCGCTACTGGGGCTGCCCGATCCCGATCATCCACTGCGACAGCTGCGGCGACGTACCGGTGCCGGAAGACCAATTGCCGGTCGTGCTGCCCGAAGACGTGGTGCCGGACGGTGCCGGCAGCCCACTGGCGAAGATGCCGGAATTCTACGAATGCACCTGCCCGAAATGCGGCGCCCCGGCCAAACGCGAAACAGACACCATGGACACCTTCGTGGAGTCCTCCTGGTACTTCGCTCGCTACGCCAGCCCGAACTACGAAGGCGGCATGGTCGATCCGCAGGCGGCCAACCACTGGCTGCCGGTGGACCAGTACATCGGCGGTATCGAGCACGCCATCCTGCACCTCTTGTACGCGCGCTTCTTCCACAAGTTGATGCGCGATGAAGGTTTGGTCAGCTCCAACGAGCCGTTCAAGAACCTGCTGACCCAGGGCATGGTGGTCGCCGAAACCTACTACCGCACCCTGGCAAATGGCGGCAAGGACTGGTTCAACCCGGCCGATGTCGAGGTCGAGCGTGACGCCAAGGCCAAGGTCATCGGCGCCAAGCTGAAAAGCGACGGTCTGCCAGTGGAAATCGGCGGCACCGAGAAGATGTCCAAGTCGAAGAACAACGGTGTCGACCCGCAGGACATGATCGACCAGTACGGCGCCGACACCTGCCGCCTGTTCATGATGTTCGCCTCGCCGCCCGACATGAGCTGCGAATGGTCGGATGCCGGCGTCGAAGGCGCCAACCGCTTCCTGCGTCGCGTCTGGCGCCTGGCTCAGGGCCATGTCAGCGCCGGTCTGCCGGGCAAGCTGGATGCCGCCAGCCTGAGCGACGAGCAGAAGGCTGTACGCCGCGCTATTCACCTGGCGATCAAGCAGGCCAGCAACGATATCGGCCAGCACCACAAGTTCAACACCGCCATCGCCCAGGTGATGACGCTGATGAACGTACTGGAAAAAGCCGCCACCGCGACAGAGCAGGATCGCGCGCTGGTGCAGGAAGGCCTGGAGATCGTCACCCTGCTGCTCGCGCCGATCACCCCGCATATCAGCCACGAACTGTGGCAACGCCTGGGTCACGCCGATGCCGTGATCGATGCGCAGTGGCCGCAGGTCGACGAAACCGCCCTGGTGCAGGACAGCCTGACCCTGGTGGTACAGGTCAACGGCAAGCTGCGTGGCGAGATCATCGTGGCGGCCAGCGCCAGCCGCGAGGACGTCGAAGCTGCCGCCCGCGCCAACGAGAACGTGCTGCGCTTCACCGAAGGCCTGAGCATTCGCAAGGTCATCGTGGTACCGGGCAAGCTGGTCAACATAGTCGCCAACTGATTAAGCTCGGCGCCACACATGTGTGGCGCCGTGATCCGCCAAGGGGATATGAGAATGATGAAACGGAATCTGCTGGTCATCGGCCTGGCCGGCCTGCTCAGCGCATGCGGCTTCCAGCTGCGTGGCACTGGCGATGTGCAGTTCGCCCTCAAGGAACTCGACGTCAGCGCGCGCGATGCCTACGGTGACACCGTGCAGCAAGTACGTGAAGTACTGCAAGACAACGACGTTCGCGTTTACTCCGGCGCGCCCTACAAGCTGGTGATCAGCCGTGAAACCGAAGATCGTCGCGGCGCCAGCTACAGCAGCGGCGCCCGTACCGCCGAGTACGAGCTGACCATGGGCCTGGAATACGAGATCCGCGGTGCGAAGAACCTGCTGCTGACCGGCAACAAGGTGGAAGTACAGAACTACTACCAGCAGGATGACAACAACCTGGCCGGTTCCGACCAGGAAGCGGCTCAGCTGCGCAGCGAGCTGCGCCGTGAAATGATCCAGCAACTGATGTTCAGCCTGCAGCAGATCACGCCCGAGCGACTGGACCAACTGCAACAGACCGCCGAAGCCCGCGCCAAGGCCGAAGCCGAAGCACTGGAAGCAGAGCGCCGGGCTCGCGAGAGCCAGGTCGCACCACAGCAGTCGCCGATCGAACTGCCGTCCCGCTAAAGGCCCAAGGGCCGCAACTGCGGCCCGACGCCATGCCCGTCTGATGACATCACCTCGATGAAGCTTGCCCCCGCGCAACTCAGCAAACACCTGCAAGGCGCTCTCGCACCTGTCTATGCGATCAGCGGCGACGAGCCGCTGTTGTGCCAGGAAACCGCTGACACCATTCGCAATGCCTGCCGCCAGCAGGGGTTCGGCGAACGCCAGGTGTTCAATGCCGAAGCCAACTTCGACTGGGGCAACCTGCTGCAAGCGGGTGCCAGCCTGTCGCTGTTCGCCGAAAAGCGCCTGCTGGAACTGCGCCTGCCTTCCGGCAAGCCAGGCGACAAGGGCACAGCCGCCCTGCTCGAATACCTGGCCCGCCCGCCCGAGGACACCGTCCTGCTGCTGAGCCTACCCAAGCTCGACGGCAGCACGCAGAAATCCAAATGGGCCAAGGCGCTGATCGACGGCCAAGTCAGCCAGTTCATCCAGATCTGGCCGGTAGACGCCAACCAGTTGCCGCAGTGGATTCGTCAGCGCCTGGCTCAGGCGGGCCTGAGCGCTAGCGCCGATGCGGTGGAAATGATCGCCGCACGAGTGGAAGGCAACCTGCTGGCCGCCGCCCAGGAAGTGGAAAAACTCAAGCTGCTCGCCGATGGCAATCAGGTCGATGCCGAAACCGTGCAGGCTGCGGTGGCCGACAGCGCCCGCTTCGATGTCTTCGGTCTGATCGACTGTGCCCTCGGTGGCGACGCCGCACATGCCCTGCGCATGCTCGAAGGCCTGCGCGGCGAAGGCGTGGAAACCCCGGTGATCCTCTGGGCTCTGGCCCGCGAGATTCGCCTGCTGGCCGGCATCGCCCACCAGCAGAGCCAGGGCATACCGCTGGACAAGGCCTTCTCCAGCGCCCGTCCGCCCGTCTGGGACAAACGCAGGCCGCTGGTATCCAAAGCATTGCAGCGTCACAGCAGCAAACGCTGGGGCGAGCTGTTGCAACAAGCACAGTTGATCGACGCGCAGATCAAGGGCCAGGCGCCCGGTGATCCGTGGAGCAACCTGGCCATGCTAACCCTGCAACTCTCCGGGCAACGGCTGCGTCTTTCTCCGTAGGGCGGGTGCAACCCGCCACCCGATGATGGCGGGCTGCACCCGCCCTACGCCCCCGTCTGGACATTTTCTGTACAGCGGCGCATAGTCTTCGCCGCCTGCATTGGCGCAGGCCAGCCTGCATGAGGAAATGCCATGAGCAAGAAAACCGGCAAACGGCCGAACAAGGCCAAATCCATCGTCGCCCAGCCACTGTTTCGCTCCCGCCAGGAACGACCGCAGAAAGGCAAAGGCAGCTACCGCCGCGAAGCCTCCCACACTTGGGAGGCTTCTTGCTTTATGGGGTATGTTGATTCACTGATAGCCCTGACTGTTGCCCGAGCATGCTAAGGTAACCGCCTGCTTAAACGTCCTGAGATAGACATGCCACACCAGCTTCCTCGTCGCGTCCTGGCTCTGCTTCCTCTTCTGCTGCTGGCGGCCTGCGCCCAGGCCCCGGCGGAAAACCTGCCTAGCGCCACAGCCCCCGCAGCGCTCCAGACTACAGCCGAAAACCCCTTGCCCAGTTTCGCCGACTGGCAGCAGGCAATGCGTGGCGAAGCGATTGCCGCCGGCATCGATGCGGCGCTGTTCGATCGCGTATTCGCTGACGTCACCCCTGACCCTGCGGTGCTCAAGGCAGACAGCAGCCAGCCCGAGTTCACACGCCCGGTTTGGGAATACCTCGATGGTGCCGTCTCCTCCAGCCGCATCGGTCGCGGCCGGGTATTGCTGGCCCAACACAACACCGTGCTGCAACGCATCGAGCAGCAATATGGCGTCGAAGCGCAGATCCTGGTGGCCATCTGGGGTCTTGAGAGCAACTTCGGCAACAACATCGGTAGCCACAGCGTAATCCGCTCCCTCGCCACACTGGCCTATGACGGTCGCCGCCAGGGCTTCTGGCGTGCTCAGTTGCTGGCCGCACTGCAAATCCTGCAGAACGGTGATGTACCCAGCGAACGCATGATCGGCTCCTGGGCCGGCGCCATGGGCCAGACCCAGTTCATGCCCACCACCTACAACCAACATGCGGTCGATTTCGACGGCGACGGCAAGCGCGACCTGTGGAATTCCTCAACCGACGCCCTGGCCTCAGCCGCCCACTATCTGCAGGCATCCGGCTGGCAGCGTGGCCAGCCTTGGGGGTTCGAAGTGAACCTGCCGAGCGGCTTCGACTACGCCCTGGCCGACCCGGATCAACGCCGCACGCTGGCCGAATGGGCAGAGCTCGGCGTAAGGCCACTGGCACCGACAGGCGCAGCGGCGAGCTCCCGCGCCAGCCTGCAGCTGCCTGCCGGGCACCAAGGCCCGGCTTTCCTGCTGCTGGACAATTTCCGCAGCATCCTCAAGTACAACAATTCCACGTCCTACGCGCTGGCCATCGGCCTGCTCGCCGACAACCTGCTGCGCGCCAGCGAAATTAAGGGGCAATGGCCTCGGGGTGAGCGTCAACTTGGGCGTAGTGAACGTGTCGAGTTGCAAGAACTGCTGGCCCAGGCCGGCTTCGACCCCGGCCCGGCCGACGGCATCATCGGCGCCAATACGCGCAAGGCCATTCGCGCCCTGCAACTGCAGTTGAACTGGCCAGCCGATGGCTACCCCAACACCCAATTGCTGCAACAGCTGCGTACACGCTGAATCCAGGCGCTGGCCCACCAAGGTCTTGCCATCACTGGCGAGTGTATTGCTGACCTGTCGCAGCAAAGCCCCCGGAAACGCCTTTCCGGTGTTTTGTCGACAGGCGGCCCCAGCGTCTGCATACACCTTCTGTGATAGACTGGCCGGCGGCCAAAAGCCACCTGCCCACGGAGCCTCTACCGGAGCCCAGATTTCCGATGTCCGACACCTCCTCGCCCAAATCCGTCGCCAGCGGCGAAAAATTTCGCACCGCCCAAGGCATCACCGCGATCAAGGATGGTCAGAAGCGCCGCGCCTCGGCCGAACCCCAGGTTTTCGAACCCAAGCCCAAGTGGCTGCGGGTCAAGGCGCCTGGCGGTAGCCGTTTCGAGGCGGTCAAGCGCAACGTCGGCGAACATCGCCTGAGCACCGTCTGCCAGGAATCGCACTGCCCGAACATGGGCGAGTGCTGGTCCAACGGCACGGCCACCATCATGCTGATGGGCTCGGTGTGCACCCGTGCCTGCCGCTTCTGCGCCGTGGACACCGGCAATCCCAATGGCTGGCTGGATCTGGAAGAGCCGCAGAACACCGCCAAGTCGGTGGAGCTGATGGCTCTGCGTTACATCGTGCTGACCTCGGTGGACCGTGACGATCTGGAAGACGGCGGCGCCGGCCACTATGCAGCCTGCGTGCGTGCAATCAAGGAAAACACCCCGCAGGTGGTGGTCGAAGCCCTGACCCCGGATTTCGATGGCGATCACCAGGCCATCGAGCGCGTCGTCGACTCCGGTCTCGAAGTCTTCGCGCAGAACGTCGAGACGGTCAAACGCCTCACCTACGTGGTACGCGACCCGCGCGCCGGCTACGAGAAGACCCTCAAGGTGCTCGAACACGCGAAAAAGCACCGTCCCGATGTGCTGACCAAGACCAGCCTGATGCTCGGCCTGGGTGAAACCGACGAGGAAATCCTGGAAACCATGGATGACCTGCGCGCCATCGGCGTGGATATCCTCACCCTCGGCCAGTACCTGCAACCCACACGCAACCACCTCAAGGTGCAACGCTGGGTCAGCCCTGAAGAGTTCAATCGTTTCCGTGACATCGGCCTGGAGAAAGGCTTCATGGAAGTCGCCGCCGGCCCGCTGGTACGCTCCAGCTACCGCGCTGATCGCGTGTTCGAGAAGAACAACCTGGGCCTCGCCGCACCCGTACCGGTGCCCGGCCAGGAGATCAACGCCAGCCTGATTCCGGCGCTGAATCTGAACTGAAACAGGTCTTCACGGCAAACGAAAGGGACGCCTCGGCGTCCCTTTTTCGTTGCTGACAGTCAGGGTGCGCCATGCTGTCGCCTCATTGGTGCGCGCAGCGCACCCTATGCTTGGCGCGATCATCCGTAGGGTGCGCCGCGCGCACCGAGAAACCGCGAATATCGAGCCGCTGAAACGCTACGCGTAACCCAACCTTTTGCGTAGCGCCTGTTCCAGACGTTGCGCTACCTCGTCGAAGGCCGGTGGCGATGGCAGCAGGTCACTCATCTGCACCATCTTCAGCCCGGCATAACCGCACGGATTGATGCGCAGAAAGGGTGACATGTCCATATCGACGTTCAACGCCAAGCCATGAAACGAGCAGCCACGGCTGACGCGCAGGCCCAGTGAGGCGATCTTGTCTCCTGCCACGTATACGCCCGGCGCATCCGCCTTGGGCGCAGCCTCGATACCATAACTGGCCAACAGCTCGACCAGGCTCTGCTCCATGGCAGTCACCAGTTCACGCACGCCGAGATCGAGGCGACGCAGATCGAGCATCAGATAGGCGACCAATTGGCCAGGACCGTGATAGGTCACCTGCCCACCTCGCTCGACCTGGATCACCGGAATATCGCCCGCCGCAAGCACATGTTCGGCCTTGCCAGCCTGGCCCTGGGTGAACACCTTGGGATGCTGCAGCAACCAGATCTCGTCCGGGGCCTGTGCATCGCGCTCACGGGTCAACTGGCGCATGGCCTCCAGCGTGGGCTGGTAGTCGACCAGCCCGAGATGACGGACGACAAGCTCGGGCATGGGTATCACAGCACCATGTGCACGCGGCCGGTGGCACGCAGGTCAACGTGAATCGCCTGCAATTGCTCGACACCGGTGGCAGTGATCAGCACCTGAACAGAAAGGAAGTTACCGTTGCGGCTGTCGCGCATCACCAGCGTGGATGCATCCAGATCCGGGGCGTGACGCTGGATCACTTCGATCACCAGGTCGGAGAAACCCTCACCGGCGGTACCGATCACCTTGATCGGGTAACGCTCGCAGGGGAATTCGATTTTTGGCGGTTGAACATCGTTATCGGTCATGGCATCAGCGGGCTTGTGGCCCGTCCGTAAGAGGGCCGCCCCGAGCTGGAGCGGCCAGGCTAAATCAGTTGAACAGGCCGAAGAAGAACAGGCGAATGCTGTCCCACAGGCGACGCAGCAGACCGCCCTCTTCTACCGATTCCAGCGCTACCAGGTCAGTACTGCGCACCACTTCATCACCCAGTTTGACTTCGACCTTGCCGATCACGTCGCCCTGCTGGATCGGCGCGATCAGCTGCGGGTTGAGGACCATGCTGGCCTGCAGCTTTTCCAACTGCCCCTTGGGCAAGGTCATGGTCAGGTCTTCAGCCAGACCAGCCTTGACCTGATTCGCAGCACCTTTCCAGACGGTGGCCTGCGCCAGTTCTGCGCCCTTCTGGTAGAAGGTACGGCTTTCGAAGAAACGGAAGCCGTAGGTCAGCAGCTTCTGGGTTTCCGCTGCGCGGGCCTGCTCGCTGTCGGTACCGAATACCGAGGTGATCATGCGCGCGCCATCACGCACGGCCGAGGCCACCAGGCAGAAACCGGCTTCCTGGGTGTGGCCGGTCTTCAGGCCGTCGACAGTGCGGTCACGCCACAGCAGCAGGTTGCGGTTGGGCTGCTTGATGTTGTTCCAGAGGAACTCCTTCTGCGAGTAGATCGCGTAATGCTCGGCGTCTTCATCGATGATCGCGCGGGCCAGAATGGCCATGTCATGAGCGCTGGAGTAGTGCTCGGGATGCGGCAGCCCGGTGGCATTCATGAAGTGGCTGTTCTTCATACCGAGGCGCTCGGCGGTGACGTTCATCATGTCGGCGAAGGCATCTTCGCTACCGGCGATGTACTCGGCGATGGCGATGCTGGCATCGTTGCCGGACTGGATGATGATGCCGTGCAGCAGGTCGTCGACCGTCGCCTGGCTGTTCAGCGGCAGGAACATGGTGGAGCCACCGGAGGCGGCACCGCCGGTGCGCCAGGCGTGCTCGCTGATGGTCACCAGATCCTGCTCGCCGATCTTGCCGTTACGGATTTCCAGGGTGGCGATGTAGGCGGTCATCAGCTTGGTCAGGCTGGCGGGCGGCAGGCGCTCGTCACCATTGTTCTCGACCAGGATATTGCCGCTGGCGGCATCCATCAGAACGTAGGATTTAGCGGCCAGTTGCGGCGCCGCAGGCACCACCTGCTGGTTGGCCATTGCAAGTGGCGCGGCCAGAAGGGTCAGTACCAGTGAAGCACGTTGCACGAAGCTGGTGATGTTCATCCGTCTCTCGAAAAATCATTGCTTGGGTTGTACGGCCCCGAAGGGCCATCTTTCGACTCGCTATCAAGGCGAGCCTCGGATTTAGTCCGGCAAAAGCCGGTTAAGTTGCCATCAGTCGGCGCGCACCAGCGTGGGCTGCCCCAGGTTGGCCAGGCGCAGGCTGCTCTGCAGCTGCTCAGCCTCGCCCTGGTTGCTGATCGGCCCCATTCGGACCCGATGCAGGATCTGCTGGTCGCGAACCACTGAGCTGATGAACACCGGCACACTGCTGGTCTGGCTCAGCTTGGACTTGAGCAGCTCCGCAGCGTCCGGATTGGCGAAGGCTCCCACCTGGAGATACAGGCCAGAGGCTCCGAGTGAATCGTTTTTTTTTGCGTCGATCTGCACGGGCACCACCGCAGCGGCGTGCTGCGCGGGCGGCGGCGCGTACTGCTCGACGACCTGCGGCACAGGCTGCACCACGGGCTGAGCAACGGCAGCCTTGGCCGGCTGGTTGTTGGCCAGTACCAGCGGGACCGGGCGGCCCTGCTGTGCCCACCACTCATGTGGGTCGATGCCTTCTACCTTGACTCGCGCAGTGCCTTTCTCGGCATAGCCGAGCTTCTTCGCTGCAGCGAAGGACAGATCGATGATGCGGTCCGAGTAGAACGGCCCACGATCATTGACCCGCAGGATCACGACCTTGCCGTTCTCGAGGTTGGTCACTCGTACATAGCTGGGCAGCGGCAATGTCTTGTGCGCTGCGGTCATGCCGTACAGATCGTAGGTTTCGCCGTTGGCAGTGGCCTGGCCATGGAACTTGGTGCCGTACCAGGAAGCCGGACCGACCGCCTGGTAGCGACGGGCATCCTGAATCGGGTAGTACTGCTTGCCGAACACCACATAGGGGCTGGCCTTGACCGGCCCGTAATGTGGCATGGGGATGGCGTCCTGAATCTTCGAGACGTCGACGTCCCACCAGGGTGCGCCATCCCTGTGTGGTCGGTTGAAATCCTCCGGGCCAGAGATACCGGCAGACTGACCGGGCGTCACTGCTGGCTGCGGTGCACGCTTGGAAGAGCAGCTTGCCAGCAACAGCGCCGCCGTTACGCAGGCTGCCAGCGGCAGCAGTTTGGACGCACTCATCGATTACCCCGCGTTTCGACCAGCAGTTCGGCCAGTTGGTTGACCGCCATGGCATACATCACGCTGCGATTGTAGCGGGTGATGGTGTAGAAGTTGGGTAAACCGAACCAGTATTCGTCACCTTCCGCGCCTTGCAGACGAAACGCAGTCACCGGTAAATCCTCGGCCAGCTTGTCTCCGCTCTTCCAGCCCAGCTCGCGCAGCTCGGCTACGTTCTTCACCGGATCCAGGCCTTGCGTCAGGCCTTCCTCGACGCGAGTACCGCTGGCTTCGACGCGACTGGCGACCTGACCGCCGGCCTGCCAACCATGGCGTTTGAAATAGCTGGCAACACTGCCGATGGCGTCGGTCGGGTTGCTCCAGATGTTGATATGGCCGTCACCGTCGAAGTCCACTGCGTAAGCACGGAAACTGCTCGGCATGAACTGCGGCAGGCCCATGGCACCCGCGTAAGAGCCTTTGAGGGTGATCGGGTCGACCTGTTCCTCACGGGTCAGCAACAGAAACTCACGCAGTTCCTTGCGGAAGAACGGCGCACGCGGCGGGTAGTCGAAGGCCAGGGTCGACAGTGCATCCATCACCCGCCAACTGCCGGTATTGCCGCCGTAGAACGTTTCCACGCCAATGATGGCGACGATGAACTGCGGCGGCACGCCGTACTCGGCTTCGGCCTTCTCCAGCGCCGCCTGGTTCTTGTTCCAGAACTCGACACCCTGGGCGATACGCTTGTCGGTGATGAAGATCGGGCGATAGTCCTTCCAGGGTTTGACCTTTTCAGCCGGACGCGAAATGGCGTCGAGAATCGCCTGCTTGCGCTCTACCTCGGCAAACAGGCTGACCAGTTGCTCACTGGCGAAGCCATAGTCACGGGTCATTTCCTCGACGAACTCGGCTACCTGCGGCGAGCCGTCGTAATCGGCAGCCAGCGCCTGGACGCTTGTGCCGAGCACGCCGGCGACGCCGACTCCGATGAACGTACGAGCAGCCCAACTACGCAAAGAATGCATTGACTCAAAACCCCCAAAATCAAACCTGAGCGATCCACTTTCTGTGAGTGTGGATCGCCATCAATATCCCGAAGCCTGACAACAGCGTGACCAGATGGGTTCCGCCATAACTAATGAAGGGCAGCGGAACCCCAACCACCGGCAGCAGCCCGCTGACCATGCCGATGTTGACGAATACGTAGACAAAGAAGGTCATGGTCAGCGCCCCTGCCAGCAACTTGCCGAACAGCGTCTGCGCCTGGGCGGTAATCACCAGGCCACGCGCCAGCAACAGCAGATACAGCAGCAACAACAGACAGACGCCGACCAGGCCGAACTCCTCCGCGAGCACGGCAATGATAAAGTCCGTGTGGCTTTCCGGCAAAAAATCCAGGTGCGACTGGGTACCCAGCAGCCAGCCCTTGCCCAATACGCCGCCGGAACCGATGGCAGCCTTGGACTGGATGATGTTCCAGCCCGACCCCAGCGGATCGCTTTCCGGGTTGAGGAACGTCAGCACGCGCCGCTTCTGATAGTCGTGCATGACGAAGTACCACATACCCACCGCGATCGGCACAACGGCAGCGGCGGCACCGATTATCCAGCGCCACTGCAGGCCAGCCATGAACACCACGAAGGCTCCCGAGGCGAGAATAAGCAATGAGGTGCCAAGGTCCGGCTGTTTCAGGATCAGCACGAAGGGGATGCCGATCATCGTCAGGCTGACGACGATATGTTTGAAACGTGGCGGCAGGTTATGCCGTGACAGATACCAGGCAATGGTCATCGGCATGATGATTTTCATCAGCTCCGAGGGCTGGAAGCGGATCACGCCTGGGATATTGATCCAGCGTGTCGCCCCCATCGCCGTATGGCCCATCACCTCCACCGCCATCAGCAAGGCGACACCCGCCACGTAAGCAAGAGGTACCCAGCGCGCCATGAAGCGCGGGTCGAACTGGGCGATCACGATCACCGCGACCATGCCGAGGCCGAAGGACGATGCCTGCCTGAGCAGCAGGTCGATATTCTTGCCACTGGCCGAATAGAGAATGAACAGGCTGCCGGCACCCAGAATCAGCAACAGCAACAGCAACCAGCCATCGATATGCATACGCTGCAACAGACTGGCACGACGACGCAGTACGTCCTCATCGGACAGGGTACGGTCGAAATTACTGATCATCGCTGACTGACCTCGGCAGGCGTGGGCAACGCGAACTCGGCCTTGAGCTGACCGGTCTCCTTATCCAGTAGCCAGGCGTCCATCACCTGCTTGACCACGGGTGCAGCAACGCCAGAGCCTGACTCACCGTTCTCGACCATCACCGCCACGGCGATCTGCGGTTTCTGCGCAGGCGCGAAGCCAATGAACAGCGCATGGTCACGATGGCGCTCCTGTATCTTGTTACGGTCGTACTTCTCGCCCTGCTTGATCGCCACCACCTGCGCCGTACCGCTCTTGCCGGCGATGCGATAGACGGCGCTATCACCGACCTTGCGCGCCGTCCCGCGGGCACCGTGCAGTACCTCTTCCATGCCATGGATGCCATAGTCCCAGAACTTGGGATCGCGCAGGACGATATCCGGGATCGGGTTGGGGTCGACAGGCTGGCGGCCGTCAACGCTCTTGGCCAGGTGCGGACGAATCCACTTGCCGCGCGTGGCCATCAGCGCGGTGGCCTGCGCCAACTGCAGTGGCGTGGTCTGCATGTAACCCTGGCCGATGCCAAGAATCAGCGTCTCGCCCGGGTACCACGGCTGGCGATAACGCGCCCGCTTCCAGTCCCGCGAAGGCATCAGGCCGGCGGTTTCCTCGAACATGTCCAGTGCCACGCGCTGCCCGAGGCCGAAACGACTCATGTAGTCATGCATGCGGTCGACGCCCATCTTGTGCGCCAGATCGTAGAAATAGGTGTCATTGGAGCGCGCAATGGCCAGGTTCAGATCGACCCAGCCGTCACCGTTACGGTTCCAGTTGCGGTATTTGTGGCTGTGATTGGGCAACTGATAGAAGCCGGGATCGAACACCCGAGTAGTGGGGGTGACCACACCCGCATCGAGACCCGCCACGGCGACCATGGGTTTGATGGTCGACCCCGGCGGATAGAGACCGCGCAATACCCGGTTATATAAAGGCTGGTCGATGGAGTCTCGCAACTCGCCATAGGCCTTGAAGCTGATGCCGGTGACGAAAGGGTTTGGGTCGAAGCTCGGCTGACTGACCATCGCCAGCACTTCGCCGTTGTTCGGATCGATGGCTACCACTGCGCCTCTGCGACCGCCAAGCGCATTCTCCGCAGCCTCCTGCAGCTTCACGTCGAGGCTGAGGACGATGTCCTTGCCCGGCTTCGGATCGACGCGATTGAGCACACGCAACACGCGACCACGGGCGTTGGTCTCGACCTCTTCGTAGCCGACTTCCCCGTGCAGTTCTTCCTCATAGAAACGCTCGATACCGGTCTTGCCGATATGGTGCGTGCCCGCGTAGTCGGTCGGATCGAGACGCTGAAGTTCCTGCTCGTTGATGCGCCCGACGTAGCCGACCGAATGAGCGAAGTGTTCCTGCTGCGGATAGTGCCGCACCAGTTGCGCAGCCACCTCAACGCCCGGCAGGCGGAACTGGTTGACCGCGATGCGAGCGATCTGCTCTTCGGACAGTTCGAACAGGATCGGCACCGGCTCGAACGGGCGCCGGCCCTGGCGCACCCGACGCTCGAACAGCGCGCGCTCTTCCTCGGAAAGCTCCAGCACCTCGACCACCGTATCGAGCACGCCGCGCCAGTCACCAGCGCGCTCGCGGGTCACGGTGAGGCTGAAGCTCGGCCGGTTGTCAGCGATGATCACACCATTGCGGTCGTAGATCAGCCCACGAGTCGGGGGCAACGGTTGCACGTGAATGCGGTTGTTTTCCGCCAGGGTGCTGTGATGCTCGTACTGAATCACCTGCAGGTAGTACATGCGCAAGATCAGCACGCAGGTCAGCAGGATGATCACCGCGCCGCCGACGAGCACCCGGCGCTTGACCAGGCGAGCGTCCTTTTCGTGATCCTTGAGGCGAATCGGCTGCGGCATGACTAGGTGATCACTTGTGGTACGGATGGCCGGACAGCACGGTCCAGGCTCGGTAGATCTGCTCGCCAAGCAGGATACGCACCAGCGGATGCGGCAGGGTCAGTGGCGATAGCGACCAGCGCTGGTCGCTACGCGCGCAGACCTCCGGCGCCAGCCCTTCCGGGCCGCCGACCATGAGGTTGACGTTGCGCGCATCAAGACGCCAGCGATCCAGCTCCGCGGCCAACTGCTCGGTGCTCCATGGCTTGCCATGGACCTCCAGCGTGACGATACGTTCGCCGGGTTGCACCTTGCTCAGCATGGCCTCGCCTTCCTGACGGATCAGGCGGGCGATGTCGGCATTCTTGCCGCGGGTATTGAGGGGGATTTCCACCAGTTCCAGCGTTAATTCGGCAGGCAGACGCTTGACGTACTCCTGCCAGCCCTCCTCGACCCAGCGCGGCATGCGCGAACCGACGGCGATCAGTTTGATCCGCACGGTTTGCGCTTACTCGGCGCTGTGCTGAGCGCGGCTCTGCTCGGCGCCTTGCCACAGGCGTTCGAGGTCATAGAACTGGCGCGCGGTAGGCAGCATCACGTGCACGACGATGTCGCCCAGGTCGAGCAGAGCCCACTCGCCGCTGTCCAGACCTTCGCTGCCGATCGGGCGCACGCCCTGCTCCTTGACCTTTTCCAGCACGTTCTCCACCAGCGACTTGACCTGACGGCTGGAGCTACCGCTGGCAATCACCATGAAGTCGGTGATGCTGGTCTTGTCCTTGACGTCGATCACGGTGATGTCGGTCGCCTTGATCTCTTCCAGCGCCGCCACGGCGATCTTGACCAGCTCTTCGCTGGGCATGTTCTGCTTGCTCATAAATGACTCATTTGCCTCGTGTAATGGACGCCAGCGCACATGCGCGACGTTTCAAGCATGGGGCGCACGGTACAGATCGTGCGCTTGGATGTAGGCCAGTACCGCATCCGGCAGCAGGTATCGCGCCGAGCGGTCGGTTGCCAGCAAGTGGCGAATCTGCGTGGCGGAAATCGCCAGCGGAGTCTGCCAGATGAAACTGATCTGCCCGCCAGCACCCTGCAGGCTCAGCGGGTCGCTGACACTGCGCGCGGCCAGCAGATCGCGCAGCGCCTCGGGCGCCTCGCTGTCGGCATCCGGCCGTTGCAATACCAGCAGGTGGCAATGCTCGAGCAACTCCTGCCAGCGATGCCAGCTCGGCAAGCCGCAGAAAGCGTCCCAGCCGAGCAGCAGAAACAACTGATCGTCCGCCGCCAGCTCGGCGCGCACCGACTCCAGCGTGTCGACCGTATACGACGGTTTGTCGCGGCGCAGCTCGCGGTCATCGACCGTCAGCCGCATCTCGCCAGCCACCGCCAGTTCGACCATGGCCAGACGCTGCTCGGCCGTTGCCTGCGGCGTGTCGCGATGCGGCGGTCTGGCGCTGGGAATCAGACGCAGCTCGTCCAGCGCCATGAACTCGGCCACTTCCAGTGCGGCACGCAGATGCCCGATATGCACCGGGTTGAAGGTACCGCCGAGCAGGCCGATGCGTCGGGCGCCGATCCGTTTCATTTATGTGCGAATGTGTCCATCGCCAAAGACCACGTACTTCTCGCTGGTCAGGCCCTCCAGGCCAACCGGGCCGCGTGCGTGCAGCTTGTCAGTGGAGATACCGATCTCCGCGCCCAGGCCGTACTCGAAACCATCGGCAAAGCGGGTCGAGGCATTGATCATCACCGAAGCGGAATCCACCTCGGTGAGGAAGCGCCGGGCATCGCTGAAGTTCTCGGTGATGATCGAGTCGGTGTGCTGGGAGCCGTAATGGTTGATGTGCTCGATGGCCGCATCCAGCGAATCGACGATGCGAATCGCCAGAATCGGTGCGTTGTACTCGGCGAACCAGTCGTCCTCGCTCGCTTGAAGCACATCGCTGCCGAGCAGCTGGCGGGTGGCGGCATCACCGCGCAACTCCACGCCCTTGTCGCGGTAGATGGCGGCCAACGGCGGCAGCACGCGCGCGGCGATGGCCTGGTGCACCAGAAGGGTTTCCATGGCGTTGCACGGCGAGTAGCGCTGGGTCTTGGCGTTGTCGCAGACGCGGATGGCCTTGTCGAGATCGGCAGCGACATCGACGTAAACGTGGCAAACGCCGTCCAGATGTTTGATCACCGGCACCTTGGCGTCGCGGCTGATGCGCTCGATCAGGCCCTTGCCACCGCGCGGCACGATGACGTCGACGTATTCGGGCATGGTGATCAGCTCACCGACGGCAGCGCGGTCAGTGGTTTCCACCACCTGCACGGCAGCCGCCGGCAAATCGGCCTCGGCCAGCCCCTGCTGGATGCAGCGGGCAATCGCCTGGTTGGAATGAATGGCCTCGGAGCCGCCACGCAGGATGGTAGCGTTGCCGGACTTCAGGCACAGGCTGGCCGCATCGATGGTCACGTTCGGACGCGACTCGTAGATGATGCCGATAACGCCCAGCGGCACGCGCATCTTGCCGACCTGGATACCGGACGGCAGGTAGCGCATGCCCTGAATCTCGCCGATCGGGTCAGGCAGGGTCGCAACCTGGCGCAGCCCTTCGATCATGCTGTCGATCACCTTTGGCGTCAGCGCCAGGCGGTCGACCATGGCCGGCTCCAGACCGTTGGCGCGGGCGGCAGCCAAGTCCAGTTCGTTGGCGGCGGCAAGCTCGGTGCGAGCGGCGTCGAGGGCGTTGGCAGCCGCCTGCAGCGCGCGATTCTTCTGCGCGGTGCTGGCGCGGGCGAGCACCCGCGAGGCCTGGCGGGCGGCCTGGCCCAGGCGGGTCATGTAGTCGTGCACGGACTCGGTCATGGCGGCGGAGGTCTGGCAATTGGAAAAAGGGGCTGATTATAGCGGGCTCGCAAGTCCACGCCCAGCGGCGTCTGGCAAGCGGTAGGCAGCTCGTCCGCCAGGTGCTGAATGCTGGGCAATGCCGGACGTCGCGGGTGTAACGCGCCAAGGGGCAGACATGGGCACGACGGGAGCAGGAACGTTCAGGCATTTTTAAGCTTCTTGTTGTTATGCTCGCCGCCCGAGACCAAGCCCCCATACGACAGATGACAGCAGTCGAACCCACCCTCAGTGTGCCCTGGCCCGACGCCAGGCCATTGCCCGATACCTTCTTCGATCGCGACGCGCAGTTGCTGGCCCGCGAGTTGCTCGGCAAGGTCATCCGCCATCGCGTCGGCGCGCTGTGGCTGAGCGCGCGGATCATCGAGACCGAGGCCTATTACCTGGTCGACAAGGGCAGCCACGCATCGCTCGGCTACACCGAGAAGCGCAAGGCACTGTTCGCTGATGGCGGGCACATCTATATGTACTACGCGCGCGGCGGCGATTCGCTGAACTTCAGTGCCCATGGGCCCGGCAACGCGGTGCTGATCAAATCCGCGCATCCCTGGGTCGATGCCTTCAGCGGCCCCGATGCCCTGGCGGCTATGCAACGCAACAACCCGAGCAGCCTCGGCCAGCCCCGCGCCCCCGAACGCCTGTGCGCCGGACAGACACTACTGTGCAAGGCGCTGGGCCTGAAAGTACCGGACTGGGATGCGCGCCGCTTCGACCCACAGCAGCTGTTCGTCGAGGATGTCGGAGAACGACCGCATACGATCATCCAGTGCGCACGACTGGGTATTCCCAAGGGCCGCGACGAACATCTGCCCTACCGTTTCGTTGATGCTGCCTACGCCCGCCATTGCACACGCAACCCTCTGCGCCGTGGGCAGGTCGAAGGGCGTGATTATCAATTATTGAGCGTTTCGGGAGCAGAACGATGAGCGCCTGGCTGGACAACCTGACCACCTGGTTGAGTGGCAACCCGCAATGGCTGGGCCTGGCAATCTTCCTTATCGCTCTGCTCGAGTGCCTGGCACTGGTGGGTATTCTGCTGCCCGGCGTGGTGCTGCTGTTCAGCGTCGCCCTGCTGGCCGGCAGCGGCATACTGACGCTGTGGCAGACGTTGCTGCTGGCCTACGCCGGAGCGCTGTGTGGCGACATGATTTCCTATTCGCTGGGCAGACGCTTCAAGCACAACATCGGCCGCCTGCCGGTGTTGCGTCACCACCCGCAGTGGCTCCTGCGCGCCGAGCTCTATTTCCGCCATTACGGCGTGGCCAGTCTGCTGGTCGGTCGCTTCATCGGCCCGCTGCGCCCCATGCTGCCGCTGGTAGCCGGCATGCTGAACATGCCACTGCTGCGCTTCATTCTGGTCAGCCTGGTGGCGGCAGCCGGCTGGGCGGTGGCTTACCTGTTGCCGGGCTGGGCGACCGGTGCCGCCCTGCGCCTGCCAATGGCGGAAGGCTTCTGGACCGAAGCAGCGGTGCTGCTGGCCGGTATTGGCTTGATCCTGCTGCTGACCATTCAGGCCAGCCTGGCGGAAAAACCGCGCGCCAGCCTGTTGGGCGGCGGCCTCAGCCTGTTGCTGTTGATAGCCATCGTCATTGGCTGGCCGCATCTCGATGCACTGGATCAAGGCCTGATGACGCTGGTCCAGGAACAACGCCAGGCACATCTCGATCGCTGGATCGGCACCATCACACGACTAGGCGACTTCCATATCCAGCTTGTAGCAGCAGCGGTGCTGTGCACCTTATTGCTGCTGGCTCGCCGCTGGCATCACCTGCTGTTCGCCGGTTCGACGCTACTGATCACAGCCCTGGGCAACACCACCCTCAAGCATGGTTTTGCCCGGGCGCGCCCCGACGTATTGAGTGAGCCACTGACCACGTTCAGCTTTCCCAGCGGCCATAGCTCGGCAGCCTTTGCCTTCTTCCTGGTGCTGGGAGTGCTGGCCGGCCGCGGTCAATCGGCGCGACTGCGCCTGGCCTGGCTGGTAGTGGCATGCCTGCCGGCTCTGGCGATCGCTTTGTCGCGGGTCTACCTTGGCGTGCACTGGCCCAGCGACATCATCGCCGGCGCCCTGCTGGCTTCAGCCGTCTGCGGCCTTAGCCTGGCGCTGTGTCAGCGCCAGGAAACGCTGCCGGCGCTACCGGCGCGCCTGTGGTGGATCGTCCTGCCGGCCTGTCTCGCGGTACTGGGCGCCATGGCGACCTGGCAGCTGTCCACCGCGCTGCTGCGTTATTCCTACTGACGCGTCGCTTCAGGCATTGCCCTGGAGCATTTCCAGCATGGCGTGCAGTTGTTCCAGGCGCAGGGCCGGGTCATCGAGTTGAAGTAACTGCAGTTTCTGCGCCGGCTCCAGTGGCAGCAGATAGGCCAGCTGATTGGCCAACTGCTGCTGCCCGGCGACCACGCTCGTCATGCCCAGGCCAGCCACCAGCGGATGCTCGGCCAGGGCAGCGTGCAGGGCGGCCAGATCGGCATGCTCGGCCTGCAGCGGGCTGTTTGCCTGCTCCTCCAGCCACTGCACCTCGGCGACGGTCAGTTGGTCAGGCATGACCTGAGCTCGCTCGACATGAAAACGCCGCCCGCCTTCGACACGAATCCCCAGCAGACCATTGGTGCGCTGCTGAAAGTCGCGCACCAATGCCTCGCAGCCAATAGCGGAGAAACTACTGGCGGCTTCGCCGACTTCATCCCCCTCGACGATGCACACCACACCGAAGCCACTGCCCTGTTTCATGCAGCGGCTGATCATGTCCAGATAGCGCGCCTCGAATATCTGCAGGTCGAGCACGCAGCCGGGAAACAGTACGGTATTGAGAGGGAACAGCGGCAGATTCATGGTTTCACAGCCTGTTATCAATGCAGTGGTGCCAGGGCATCAGTGATCGCCTGGCAGGCTCTCACAGCAGCAGAGCAATCGCCAGAGGCAACAGCACGGCGGTAATCACCCCCATCAGGCTCATCGCCAAAGCCGCGAAAGCACCACATTCGTCGCTCTCCTGCAGCGCTCGCGCCGTACCCACGGCGTGCGCGGTGATACCCAGCGCCATGCCCTGCGCGGCCGGATGATGAACCCTGCACAGACGTAGAATGGACGGCCCGACTATGGCGCCGATGACCCCGGTGATCATCACGAACACCGCCGCCAGCGCCGCGATACCGCCAATCTGATCGGCCACCAGCATGGCGATAGGCGAGGTCACCGACTTGGGCGCCATGCTCATCAGCATCAGTCGCTCGGCGCCGAACAGCCAGGCCAGCCCCGCTCCAAGCACGGTGGCGAAGGTGCCTGCGACCAGCAAGGTCAGGATGATCGGCCAGAACAGCTGGCGAATCCGCCGCAGATTGAGATACAGCGGCACCGCCAGGGCCACGGTGGCCGGGCCAAGCAACAGCGTCAGCGCCGCGACGCTGCCCCGGTACTCGGCGAAACTCAGACCGCACAACAACAGAATGCCGATCACCGTGAGCATCGATACCAGCACCGGCTGCAGAAATACCCAGCGGGTGCGCTCGTAGGCGGCCATGGCCAGTTGATAAGCGCCCAGGGTGATGCCGATGCCGAACAACGGGTGATGGGTCAGCGCCTGCCAGGCACCCTGCCAATCGGGACTCATACGTCCTCCCGGCGCTGCTGACGCTCGATCAGTTTCTGCATCAGCCAGCCGGCGAAGGCCAGCGACACCAGCAGCGACAGCACCAGCGCACCGACCACCGCCCAGAAGTCGGCGGCGATGTCGCTGGCGTAAGCCATCACGCCCACGGCCGGTGGCACCAAAATCAGCGGCAGGTACTTGAGCAGGCTACTGGACGCGACGCTCAGCGGTTCCCCCACCTCGCCGCGCAGCATGAGAAAGACGAACAAAAGCAGCATGCCGATGATAGGCCCCGGCAGCATCGGTAACAGCAGGACATTGAGAACGGTACCCAGCAACTGGCACAGCACCAGCCAGGAAAGGCCGCGAAGCAGCATGTTTGAGGTCTCCAGAAGACGAGCGATGGCCGCGTTTCCGCTCGCGAGTAGGCCGCTGAAAAACGTAGGCGAGGCAGTCAGTGCAACACCGATGGCGGCCCCGCAAAAACAGGCGAGAAAGCGCAGTTTACGAGTTGTAAATGAGCATTCTGATCGGACTCGCGCACGAGCCTGTTTTTAACGCAGCAATGGCAACGTAGGTAGTTTTTCAGCGACCTACCAGAGGGGATTCCGGGCATCTGTTGAGGCATGTCGGCCATTATAGGCGCGATGCCCCCTCGCTGGCCCCTGTATTGCTTCGTCAGGCTGGCCTATGCCGTGCCATTCAGTCAATCAAGGCAGGCTTGACCCGCTGCCGGCCCCGTGATGATCTAGGCCGCAACGGTTTCACGCACACAATAAAAACACCCGTGTCCTCAAGGAGGAACTATGCCGTTCGTACCCGTAGCAGAGCTCAAGGACTATGTTGGCAAGGAACTCGGCAAGTCCGAGTGGCTGACCATCGACCAGCAGCGCATCAATCAGTTCGCCGAGTGCACCGGCGATCACCAATTCATCCACGTCGACCCGGAAAAGGCCAAGCTGACCCCCTTCGGCACCACCATCGCCCACGGCTTCCTGTCGTTGTCGCTGGTGCCGATGCTGATGGAAAAGATCATGATCATGCCGCAGGGCCTGAAGATGGCGGTGAATTACGGCCTCGACAGCGTGCGCTTCATCCAGCCGGTCAAGGTTGACTCCAAGGTGCGTCTGACGGTAACCCTGACCGACGCCACCGAGAAGAACCCCGGCCAGTGGCTGCTCAAGGCCCGCGCCGTACTGGAGATCGAAGGCCAGGAAAAGCCGGCCTATATTGCCGAACCCTTGACCCTCTGCTTCGTCTGACCCTGACTGTTCCCGTTTCCGGCGGCAGCCGCCGGGGCGGGAGCGTTCTCGCATCAGCAAAGCGTGAGACTCGGCAACGCAAGCGTCCAGGCTTGCGGCATACTGCGGGCAAAGCACCGACCTGGACGTCCGTCATGAATCCCCTTGCCCTGCGCTTACTGCCTCTTTGTCTGTCCCTGCTGCTCGCCGGTTGCGAGGAAGCGCGCCCGCTGCTGCCGGCCAATGCCACGCTGCCGGACGGCGGCCAGTATCGCGGCGAGATAGTCGATGGGTTGTTGCAAGGCCCCGGGCGCCTGGACTACCGCAACGGCAGCTGGTTCGTCGGCCAGTTCAAGGACGGCATGCTCGAAGGCAGCGGCGAATGGCAGGGCCCTGGTGGCGAACACTATCTGGGGGAATTCCACCAAGGCATGTTCCATGGCCAGGGCACCCTGACCTACAGCGATGGCAGTCGCTATCAGGGCGGTTTCGAACGCAACCGTTTCAGTGGCGCAGGCTTGCTCGAACAGGGCGGCCAGCGCTACCAGGGCGAATTTCTCAATGACCGCTTCCATGGCCTGGGCAAACTGGAGACGGCCGACGGCAGCAGCTTCCAGGGCCAGTTCGTCAATGGTCAGCCAGAAGGCCAGGGCGTGCGCAGCGATGCCTATGGCAACCAGTACAGCGGCGTGTTCGCCCAGGGGCTGCTCAGTGGCCAAGGCAGTTACCAGAATGCCGATGGCGACAACTACAGCGGCGGTTTCCAGAATGATGAATTCCACGGCAAGGGCCGCTACCAGAGCGCCAGCGGCGAAACCTGGGCCGGGGATTTCATCGAGGGCGTGATGCAGGGCCCCGGTGAATACACCGACGGCGCAGGCACCCGCTACCTCGGCGAATTCGCCGACTGGCAGTACGAAGGCGAAGGCCTGCTCACCCTGACCGATGGCAGCGCCTACCGCGGGCATTTCTCGGGTGGCGAGTACAGCGGCGAAGGCACCCTGACCCTGGCCGATGGCAGCCGCCAGTCCGGCACCTGGCAACGCGGCCGCCTGGTGCGTGACGAACAGGGCCAGGTGCTGCCTGACAGCCTCGAACTGGGCCTGCTGCAGCAAGGGCACCTGCTCGATGAAGCCATCGCCGCCATTCCAGCCTCGACACCAGCGCGCGAACTCTATGCACTGACTCTGGCCGGCGACGGCAAGCAAAGCGTATTCATGCGCGAAGCCGACTACGTCAGCCGGCTGATGCGCGAGCGCTTCGGCGCCTATGGCAGCATCAGCCTGATCAACCATCGCGACCATCTCGCCGACCGCCCACTGGCCACCCGCGAGAATCTCACCCGCGCGGTTCAGGCCCTGGCCAAGCGCAGCGGCGACGAAGACCTGATTTTCATCTACCTGACCAGTCACGGCTCGCGCCGTCACGAGCTCAATCTCGACCAGCCACGCCTGCAGCTGGCCGACCTGCCCGCCAGCGAGCTGGCCGCTCTGCTCGCTCCGCTCAAGCAGCGCAACAAGGTGGTAGTGATCTCTGCCTGCTATTCCGGCGGTTTCATCCCGCCACTGAAAGACGAGAAGACTCTGGTAATGACCGCCGCACGCGCCGATCGGGTGTCCTTCGGCTGCAGCGAGGAAAACGACTTCACCTACTTCGGGCGTGCCCTGTTCGCCGAGGCGCTGGGCGAGACCGACAACCTCGAGCGTGCCTTCGAGCTGGCCAAGGAACGCGTCGCCGAGCGTGAGCAGAGCGACGGCTTCGAACCTTCCGACCCGCAGATCTGGGCGCCACGCGGCGTACTCCAGCACTGGCGTAACCTGCGCCAGAGCCAGGCCGAGCGAGCGCTCAGTGCCATGGCCAGTGGTCCGGCAAAGGACTAAGCTGAACTGTAACGGACAAGAGACAATTGCATGTACCTGACCCCGCAGCACATCCTTCTCGCTGGTGCCACCGGACTCACCGGTGAACACCTGCTCGACCGCCTCCTCAGCGAGCCGACGGTCGCCCGCGTGCTGGCGCCTACCCGCCGGCCGCTGGCCACGCACCCTCATCTGGAAAACCCGGTGGGCGACCTGCAAGCGCTGCTGCCGCAGTTGTCCGGCCAGGTCGATACCGCGTTTTGCTGCCTGGGCAGCACCATCAAGCAGGCCGGCTCGCAGGAAGCCTTCCGTGCCGTCGACCATGACCTGGTGCTGGCCTTCGCTCGCCGCGCTCGCGAGCTGGGCGCACGGCATCTGGTGGTGATCAGCGCCCTGGGCGCCAACCCCGGATCAAAGGTGTTCTACAACCGCGTCAAGGGCGAGACCGAAGAGGCGCTTAAGGCCATGGACTGGCCGCAACTGACCATCGCCCGCCCGTCGCTGCTGCTCGGTGCGCGGCACGAATTTCGTCTCGGCGAGCGTCTGGCAGCCCCGCTGCTGCGCTGGCTGCCGGGCAAGTACCGGGGCATCGACGCCTGCGCCCTGGCCCGTGCATTGTGGCGCCTGGCACTGGAAGAGGAAGACGGCGTGCGCGTGATAGAGTCTTCCGACCTGCGCCGCCTGGGGCGCTGATGCCGTGGGTGATGCGATGAAACCGACAAGCCTGATCGAGGCCCTGCAAGACGCCGACATGCTGGAGATCGATGGTCTGTATGCCTGGCAGTTCGACCTCGACACCGAATTGCTGGCGCAGATCAGCGCCGGTACGGCGGGCAGCGACAGCTCTGCCAAACCCCTGCTGCAGGTGCACTGCATCGATGGCCGCGAACGTCGCCTGTGGAAGTTTTCCCTGGCTTCGGTGCAGGCCGCGCGGTACAGCGAAGCGGACGACAGCTGGCTCATCGAAGGCAACGAGGCTAGCCACAGCCTCAAGTGCTTCGCTGCCTATCGCGGCGACAACGATGACGACGTCGAGCAAGACGAAGCCTGAACCATGGGCCTCTATGACCGCCATGTGCTGCCGTATCTGATCGATTTCGCCTGCGGCATGGGTGCAGTGATGAAGGCACGCTCGCAGATCGTGCCGCTGGCCAAAGGCCGAGTACTGGAGATCGGCATCGGCAGTGGCCTTAACCTGAGTTTCTACGATCCGCAGCGCGTCGAGGTGATCGTCGGCGTCGACCCGTCCGCCGACATGCAGCGCCTGGCCCGCGACCGCGCCGCGCGCTGCCAGATGCCGGTGGAAATGATCGCCCTGGAGCTGGGCCAGATTCAGGCTGAGGACGCCAGCTTCGACGATATCGTCTGTACCTTCACTCTGTGCACCATCCCCGATGCGGTGGTCGCACTCAGGGAAATGCGCCGGGTACTGAAACCCGGTGGTCGTCTGTTGTTCTGCGAACACGGCCTGGCGCCGGATCTCCCTGTGGTGCGCTGGCAGAAACGCCTGACGCCGTATTGGAAGCCGCTGGCCGGGGGCTGCCACCTGGACCGCGACATACCCGCGCTGATCACCGCCGGTGGTTTCCATATCCGCCAGCTGGATACCGGCTACCTGAAGGGGCCAAGGCCCATGACCCACGTCTATCGCGGCTGGGCCGACTGAGCACCGTCCTGAGCTCGCATACTCGGCACAGGCGGCCATACTGCAGAACAGGTTGCTGGAACTTTGCCCATGGAAGTCGACCCGCGCATGAAGCCGCTCCCTTCACCCCGCCTCGTTCACCTGCTGCTGTGCCTGTGCCTGTGCCTGCTGGGCTGCGCCTGGAGCATCGCCGCTGAGGCACGAACGGTCAGGGTCGGCGTATACGCCAACGAGCCAAAGATCTTTGCCGATGGCAACGCACAGCCATCGGGCATTCTCGGTGAACTGCTGCAGGCCATTGCCAAGGAGGAACGCTGGCAGCTGCAGACAGTGCCCTGTGCCTGGCAGCAATGTCTGCAGATGCTGCAGGACGGCGAGATAGATCTGCTGCCGGACGTCGCCTTCAGCGAAGAACGCGCACAGCTGATGGACTTCCACCAGGTGCCTTCGCTATTCAGTTGGTCACAGCTGTACAGCCACGAAGAGCTGCACCTGCAGAGCGTGCTCGACCTGCGCGGCCTGCGTATCGCCGCCCTGGAGGGGTCGATTCAATACCAGTATCTGCAGAGCCTGCTCGACAGCTTCGGCCTGCAGGCGCAGATAATTCCGCTCAGCGACCTGAGCCAGGGCTTTGCCATGGTGCTTGCCGAACAGGCCGATGCCGTGGTGGCCAATCAGCTGTTCGGTGACTATCACGCCGCCGACTACCGCCTGAGCGCGACACCGATCATGTTCCAGCCCGCACAGCTGTTCTACGCCACGCGCAAGGGTGCCAACGGCGAGCTGCTCAGCGCCATCGACCGGCACCTGCAAAGCTGGCAATCAGCACCCGGCTCTCCCTACTTTCAGGTGCTGCAGCGCTGGAGTGGCGCACCTCAGCAGCGTAGCGTTCCCGTCCTGTTCTGGTGGGGCCTGATGCTGCTCGCCGCGCTGCTGACACTGGCCATTGGCGGCAGCCTGCTGTTGCGCCGCCAGGTCACGGACAAGACCCGACACCTCAAGGCCAGCGAGGAGCGCCTCAATACCATCCTCGACAGCGTCGAGGCGCATATCTATATCAAGGACCCACAACTGCGTTATCAGTACGCCAATCGCAAGGTCTGCGAGCTGTTCGGACGCAGCGCCGAACAGGTCATCGGCCATAGCGATGCCGACTTCTTCGACAGTGACACGGCGCAAACCCTGGGCATCAACGACCGACGCGTACTGGCTGGCGAGCGCATCGAGAGCGAGGAAACCAACCGTGATCGATACGGCCGTAACGAGCGCACCTACTTTTCGGTGAAGCTGCCGCTGCGTGCGGCCGATGGCGGCATCTACGCTCTGTGCGGCATTTCCACCGACATCACCGAGCACAAGAAGAACCTCGAACAGATCCATCAGCTCGCCTATTACGACGCGCTCACCGGCCTGCCCAATCGCCGCCTGCTGCTCGAACACCTGCAGTTTGCCATTGCCCGCTGCGCGCGCAGTCGGCATGAGGGGGCACTGCTGTTCATCGATCTGGACAACTTCAAGCAACTCAATGACACCCTCGGCCACGACATGGGCGACCTGCTGCTGCAACAGGTCAGCGACCGCCTGCTCAATCAGGTACGCCTCGAAGACAGCCTGTCGCGCCTCGGCGGCGATGAATTCGTACTGATTCTGGAGAACCTAGACCCCGAGCCTCAGGCCGCCATCACGGCTATCGAGCATGTCGCCGACAAACTACTGCGCGCGCTGTCTACGCCATTCGAGCTGCCAGGCTACAGCCACAGCGGCAGCGCCAGCATTGGTGTCGCATTGTTCTCGCAACCCCACGACAAACCCGAGGAGCTGCTCAAGCACGCCGATCTGGCCATGTATGAAGCCAAGGCCGCCGGGCGCAATACCCTGTGCTTCTTCGACCCGCGCATGCAGCAGGCGCTGGCCGCCCGCGCCACCCTGGAGCACGAACTGCGCCGCGCACTGAGCGAGGATCAGTTGCTCCTGCACTACCAGCCGCAGGTGGATGAACAGGGTGAGCTGCTCGGCGCCGAAGCGCTGGTGCGCTGGCAACACCCGCAGCGCGGTCTGGTGCCACCCGGCGAATTCATCCCGCTGGCGGAAAGCACCGGACTGATCCTGCCCATGGGCCGCTGGATTCTGCACACGGCCTGCCAGCAACTCGCCACATGGGCCAATGACCCGCAGCGCGCCGCGCTGACCGTGGCGATCAACGTCAGCGCCCGCCAATTCCATCATCCGGACTTCGTCACCGACGTGCTCGCTGCACTGCAGGAGACTGGAGCCAACCCGAACAGGCTGGAACTGGAATTGACCGAAAGTCAGCTGGTCCAGGATATCGAAGCGCTGATCAACAAGATGGTCCAGCTCAGAGCCCATGGCGTGCGCTTCTCGCTGGACGACTTCGGCACCGGCTACTCATCGCTCAGCTACCTGAAGCGTCTGCCTCTCGACCAGTTGAAGATCGACCGCAGCTTTGTTCGCGATCTGCTCGACAATGCCAGCGACACCGCCATCGTGCGAACCATTCTCGCCCTGGGTCAGGCGCTGGAGTTACGCGTCATCGCCGAAGGCGTAGAGAGCCAGGCACAGCGCGATGCCCTGCTACGCCTGGGCTGTCGCTACTTCCAGGGTTATCTGTATGGCGTCCCGCAGCCGGTCGAACAGATCGGTGCCTATGGCCGAGCCACCCTCGACCTGCACCAGGGCTCAGCCTGAAAACTCAGGCGCGCGCCGGCTCACGCAACGCCAGGCTGTCCACCAGACCGGCGGCAATCGCCATGCCCACCAGCTCCGGCAGGCTTTCGGCCTGCATGCGCTTCATCACCCGCGAGCGATAGAGGTCGACGGTTTTCACGCTGATATCGAGTTGCTCGGCCACTTCACGGTTGGTGTAGCCGCGCACCAATGGCAACAGCACGTCACGCTCGCGCGGGGTGAGTTGATCGAGCCGTGCCTGTACTTCGGCCAGACGCGGATCCAGCCGGACCGGAGGCGCACGACGCTCCAGCGCCTGCTGCACACTGTCGAGCAGCAATTGCTCGTTGTAGGGCTTCTCGATGAAATCCACCGCGCCGGCCTTGAACGCGCGCACGACTATGGGTACGTCGGCATGGCCGCTGACGAAGATGATCGGTAGGTCGATGCCGCGCGCACGCATCTCCTCCTGCACGTTCAGGCCGCCCATACCCGGCATGCGCACATCGAGCAGCACGCAAGCATTGGCCAGCGCATCGCAGGCCTCGAGAAAGGCGCGACCGCTAGTGAACGGCACGCCCTTGAGGCCTACCGACTCCAGCAGCCAGAGGGTCGAGTCGAGCATGCCCTGGTCGTCATCGACCACATAAACCAGTTGTTGCATCCCAGTGCAGCTCCTCTTGTTGTTATCCGTGACTCGGCCGCTCGTAGGGCGGATTCAGGAGCGCCAGCGAACACTCCGCCGATTCGCGTCGCGCCACGAATCCTGATCGCCGGCAAGCCGGCTCCTACAGATCAACCTAATCCTCTCTGCCCAGCGGCAAACGACACTCCAGGCACAACCCGCCACCCTCGGCCGGCAATGCCTCCAGCGCCCCACCAAAACCCTCGATGATACTGCGACTCATGGACAGACCCAGCCCCAGGCCGTCCGCCTTGCTGGTGTAGAACGGCGTGAACAGCTTGCCCAGTTGCTCGTCGCTGGCGCCCGGTCCCTGGTCGATCACCCTGATCGTCAGGCTGCCGTTGCCTTCACGAGCCTCCAGGCGTATCTGCGATGCGCTGCCTGGATGCTGGTCGCGATTCGCCTCGATGGCATTGCGTAGCAGGTTCAGCAACACCTGCTCGAGCAATACACGGTCGGCGAATACCAGCGGCAGATTGTCCGGCAAGGCGTCGCTGACCGCCACCTGTGCCGCGCCCGCCTCCCAGGCGCACAAACGCACGGCCTCACGTGCCACCTCGGCCAGGTTCAGCGCCTGCATGCGCCTTTGGCCCTTGCGCAGGAAGGCACGCAGACGCCTGATCACCGTCGCGGCGTGGTTGGCATGCTCGGTGATGCGCGCCAGGCCCTGAGCCACCTTGTCGATACCGGCCGGATCACCGCCGACGCCCTGCAGATAGCGCTGGCTGGCACTGGCGTAGTTGACCACGGCCGCCAGCGGCTGGTTGATCTCATGGGCGATGCCCGACGCCAGCTCGCCCAGGGTGATCAAACGCGTGGTGTGTGCCAGTTCGTCCTCCAGACGCCGCTTGTTCTCTTCGGCATGGATACGCGCGGTGATATCGCGCGAAACGCTGACCACCTCCACCACCGCGCCGGTGTAGGTCTCGCGGATGGCGCGACTGGCGGTCTCGAACCACAGGTAGTGGCCGTCGCGGTGGCGGATGCGGTAGGTCATGGTGTGATAACCGTTCTGCTCCAGCGCCTCGCGCGCCTGCTTGGCCTGCTGCAGTTGATCCTGGGGATGCAGCAGGCTGTCGACCGCCATGCCGCGCAACTCTTCCGGCCAGTAGCCGAGCAACGTCCAGCTTGCAGGCGTGGCATCGAGAAACACGCCGTCCGGCGTATGCCGGGAAATCAGGTCGGTGGTGTTCTCGGTGATCAGCCGATACAGCCTGCGTGCGCGCGCAGCTTCGCGCTGCTCGCGAATTTCCTGGGTCGCTTCGCGGCAGCGTGCCAGCACGCGACGTTCGGCGAGGTCGGGGATGAAGCTCCAGATCAGGATGCGCTCGCCGTCCTGCGCCTCCACCGCCTCGATGGCACGGGCCTGCTCCAGACAGGCACGCACCAGCGGCACATGATTCACCGGCAACAGCGCGCCCACCTGCGCCAACGCGCGCTCGCCTAGCAGCGCCAGCAACGCGTGGTTGAACTCCAGCGGGCGCGCCTGTTCATCGAGCAGCAGCGCCGGCTGCGGATCTGCCGATAGCAGCGGCGCGCTGCGCGCCATACCGCCGGACAGCGCGATCAGTTGCGCCAGCAGCTCACGCAGCCAGGGCAGCCATTGCAGACCGGCGTCTTCGTCCACCTGCAGCAGCAACAGACCGGCACCACCCTCCTCCAGACTCAGCGCCAGCGCCTGGCCGTGATGAATCGCGGCGCGGCGCAGTCGCCCGGCCAGCCAGCAGGGCAGTTGACGCACTGCTTCCAGGCTCAGGCAGGGCTGTGTCGTCAGCGCCTCGAACAACTCCTGATCGCTGGCGGCCAGAGGATCGCCCTGCCCCGGCGGCAGGCGCGGGCCACCGTCGTCCTGGGCATAGGTACGGCTGGCCGGCTGCCAGGTCAGGTACCAGGCCTGGCGCACCTGTGGGCAACCCAGCACGGCGCGGCGCAAAGCCGCCGCCCGCTCGTTGAGGGATGGCGCTTCGCGCTGGATACGCAGCCAGGCCTGCAGCGGCACGGCCGCCTGATCACTCGAAAGACTCATATAGTAATTATTCTATAAAACCTTGGTACAACTTCCATAAAAAAAAGAAATGACCTATAAATTACCGCCAGAAAGCTTCGGTAATGCCTGCATCATTACCGGAATAACCAGAGCTAACAATCAGCCAAAGGTGTATCCGCCATGTCGATCTACGAGCAGGGCCTCGGCCGCGCCGCCGTCAACCATGTCGCCCTCAGCCCCCTGAGCTTCATCGAACGCACTGCGGCGATATACCCACACTACCCGGCAGTGGTGCATGGTTCGATTCGTCGCGACTGGGCCGAAACCTACGCGCGCTGCCGGCGCCTGGCCTCGGCGCTGGCCGGCCGTGGCATCGGCAAGGGCGATACGGTGGCGGTGATGTTGCCGAACATCCCAGCCATGCTCGAAGCGCACTTCGGTGTGCCGATGATCGGCGCAGTGCTCAACACCCTCAACGTACGTCTGGATGCAGAGGCCATCTCCTTCATGCTGCAGCATGGCGAGGCCAAGGTGGTGATCGCCGACCGCGAGTTCCATGACGTGATCCACGCCGCCATCGGCATGCTCTACCACCCGCCGCTGGTAATCGATGTCGACGACCCCGAGTACGGCGAAGGCCAGGCCGTCAGCGATCTGGACTACGAGGCCTTCCTCGCCGAAGGCGACCCCGAGTTCGCCTGGCAGTGGCCGGCGGACGAGTGGCAGGCCATCAGCCTCAACTACACCTCCGGCACTACCGGTAACCCGAAAGGCGTGGTCTATCACCACCGTGGCGCCTTCCTCAACGCCATGGGCAACCAGATGACCTGGGCCATGGGCAACCACCCGGTCTACCTGTGGACCCTGCCGATGTTCCACTGCAACGGCTGGTGCTACCCCTGGACCATCACCGCCCTGGCCGGCGTGCATGTGTTCCTGCGCCGCGTCGACCCAGCGAAGATCCTCACCCTGATCCGCGACGAGCAGGTCACCCACCTGTGCGGCGCGCCCATCGTGCTCAATGCCCTGGTCAACATGCCGCCCGAAGCCAAGGCCGCCATCGATCATCCGGTCAAGGCCATGGTGGCTGGCGCCGCACCACCGGCCAAGGTGATCGGTGCGGTGGAAGAGATGGGCATCACCGTGACCCACGTCTATGGTCTCACCGAAGTCTACGGCCCGGTCACCCTGTGCGCCTGGCATGCCGAGTGGGATGAACTGCCGCTGGAGGAACGCGCCACCATCAAGGCGCGCCAGGGCGTGCGCTACCCGACTCTTGAAGGGGTGATGGTCGCCGACCCGAAAACCCTGGAACCGGTGCCGCGCGATGGCCAGACCATCGGCGAGATCTTCATGCGCGGCAACACCGTGATGAAGGGTTACCTGAAGAACCCCAGCGCCACCGCCGAGGCCTTCGAGGGCGGCTGGTTCCACACCGGCGACCTGGGCGTGTGCCATGCCGACGGCTACGTGGAAATCCGCGACCGCCTCAAGGACATCATCATCTCCGGCGGCGAGAACATCTCCACCATCGAAATCGAGGGCGTGCTCTATCGCCACCCCGCCGTGCTGGAGGCGGCCGTGGTGGCGCGCCCGGACGAGAAATGGGGCGAGACGCCCTGCGCCTTCATCACCCTGAAGACCGGTCAGCAAGCCAGCGACAGCGAGATCATGACCTTCTGCCGCGACCACCTGGCCGGCTTCAAGGTGCCCAGGACCGTGGTCTTCACCCAGTTGCCCAAGACCAGCACCGGCAAGATCCAGAAGTTCGTCCTGCGCGATATGGCCAAGGCGCTGTAGAAGCGGCCCTCACCCCCGGCCCCTCTCCCGGTGGGAGAGGGGTGAATGAACCGTTTGCACAACAACAAGAACCGGCCCTGGCGGCCGACGGAGAACCCTCATGCAAATTTTCAAGCGCCGTGACGGCGACGAACAACCGCACTGGCCCCTCGGGCCGTTCAAGGTGCGCCTGCCCTTCGTGCATTACCGCTGGGAAACGGCGGAGATGCTGCAGGCGCTGATCATGTTCGTGGTCAGCCTGGCGATGATCCCGCTGCTGGAGAAATACCTCGGCCTGCCCTATGACGTGGCCCTGGCCTATGTGGTGGTGTGTGGCATCGGCTTCATGCTGCCGGCGCTGCTCGGCGTGCCCTTCGTACCCGGCTGGATCACCCCTGGCATCCCCGTGGTGCTGCTGTTTCTCGGCGACTTCGAGCCGGGCCCGCAGGCCATCCAGGCGCTGTTCGCCCTGCAGTTCCTGGTGTTCGTGATCTTCCTCGTGCTCGGCGTCACGCGTCTGGGCAGCGCCCTGGTGCGGCTGATCCCCAACTCGATGAAGGGCGGCATCATCATCGGCGCCGGCATCGCCGCACTGATGGGCGAGATCAGCGCCGGTGGCCGCCTGGCCAACACGCCGATCTCCCTGGTGCTGGGCAGCCTGATCTGCCTGTACCTGATGTTCTCGGTGTCGTTCAAGGGCCTGACCGAGCGAGTGCCGATGGCGCGCAAGATCGTCAACTACGGCATGGTGCCAGGCATGCTGATCGCCATTTTCATCGGCATCGGCGTGGGCGAGTACAAGATGCCGGACGTGAAATGGGGCATCACCGCGCCGGCCTTCGCCGAGATGTGGAACTACCTGCCGTTCAGCGTCGGTTTCCCCGGCCTGGACGTGTTCCTGCTGGCCGTGCCCACGGCGGTGATCGCCTATGTGATTGCCTTCGGCGACATCATCGTTGGTCAGTCGCTGATGCAACGCGCCGATGAACTGCGCACCGACGAGGTGATCGAAAACAACGTCGACCGCGTGCATCTGGTGACCGCCATCCGCAACGCCCTGCATGCCTTCTTCGCACCCTACCCGGGCCTGGCCGGTCCGCTGTGGACGGCGGTGGCGGCAACCATGGCCGAACGCTACAAATACGGACGCAAGGCGATGGATTCGATCTACAGCGGCGCTGGCACGTTCTGGATCACCGGCTTCGCCGCGCTGTTCATGCTGCCGCTGGTCAGTTTCTTCCAACCGGTGCTGCCGATCGCCCTGTCGCTGACGCTGATTCTCACCGGCTACATCTGCCTGATGGTCGGCTTCGAGCAACTCAACAACAACACCGAGCGCGGCATCGCCGGCACCATGGGTGTGGTGCTCGCCGTCTACGGCGCGGGCTGGGGCCTGGCTGCGGGTGCAGCGCTGTACATCCTGGTAGAACGTACCCATCTGCTTAAATTCACCAGCGTCAAGGATAAGCCGCACGAACCGGCCGAAGCCGACTGACAGACCATTGAAAAACTACCTGCGTTGCCATTGCTGCGTTAAAAACAGGCTCGTGCGCGAGTCCGATCAAAATGCTCATTTACAGCTCGTAAAGTCGAGCGCGACTCCGACCGTTTTTCGCCTGTTTTTGTGGGGCCGCCATCGGTATTGCACTGGCTGCCTCGCCTACGTTTTTCAACGGCCTGCTAACGTTTTTTCGTTCCACACGCGCCGCGCTTGTCGCGGCGCCACTGCTGTCGAGGTTGCACCATGCCCGAGTTCAACGCCCCGCTGCGCGATATGCGCTTCGTCCTCCATGAAGTCTTCCAGGCGCCGAGCCTGTGGGCACGTCTGCCGGCCCTGGCGGAAACCGTCGATGCCGACACCGCCGACGCCATCCTCGAAGAAGCCGCCAAGGTCACCGGCAGCCTGATCGCCCCGCTCAACCGCAGCGGCGACGAGGAAGGCGCGCAGTGGGTCGATGGCGACGTGCGCACCCCAGCCGGTTTCCGCGAGGCCTACGCCACCTACACCGAAGGCGGCTGGGTCGGCCTGTCCGGCAACCCGCAGTACGGCGGCATGGGCATGCCCAAGATGCTCGCCGTTGCCTTCGAGGAAATGCTCTACGCCGCTGGCTCGAGTTTCGCGCTGTATTCGGCGCTGAGTTCCGGCGCCTGCCTGGCCATCGACGCCCACGCCAGTGAAGACCTCAAAACCACCTACCTGCCGCCGATGTACGAAGGCCGCTGGGCCGGTTCCATGTGCCTGACCGAGGCCCATGCCGGCACCGACCTGGGCATCATCCGCACCCGCGCCGAGCCGCAGGCCGACGGCAGTTACCGCATCACCGGTAGCAAGATCTTCATCACCGGCGGTGAGCAGGATCTGACCGAGAACATCATCCACCTGGTGCTGGCCAAGTTACCGGACGCACCGGCTGGGCCGAAGGGCATCTCGCTGTTCCTGGTGCCCAAGGTGATGGTGGGTACCGACGGCAGTCTGGGCGAGCGCAATGCCGTGAGCTGCGGCTCCATCGAGCACAAGATGGGCATCAAGGCATCGGCCACCTGCGTGATGAACTTCGACGGGGCCACCGGCTACCTGATTGGTGAGGTCAACAAGGGCCTGGCGGCGATGTTCACCATGATGAACTACGAACGCCTGTCCATTGGCATCCAGGGCATCGGCTGCGCCGAGGCGTCCTACCAGTCGGCCGTCAGCTACGCCCGCGAACGCATCCAGAGCCGCGCCGCCACCGGCCCTGTCAATCACGACAAGATCGCCGACCCGATCATCGTTCACGCTGATGTGCGTCGCATGCTGCTGACCATGAAGGCACTGAACGAAGGTGGTCGTGCTTTCGCCTGCTACGTCGGCCAGCAACTCGACCTGGCCAAGTACGCCGAGGACGCCAACGAGCGGCAGAACGCCGAAGCCCTGGTCGCCCTGCTGACGCCGGTGGCCAAGGCCTTTTTCACCGACACTGGTCTGGAAAGCTGCGTGCACGGCCAGCAGGTGTTCGGCGGCCACGGCTACATCCGCGAGTGGGGCCAGGAGCAACTGGTGCGTGACGTGCGCATCGCGCAGATCTACGAAGGCACCAACGGCATTCAGGCGCTCGACCTGCTCGGGCGCAAGGTGGTGGCCAACGGCGGCGCCGCGCTGCGCCTGTTCGCCGGCGAAGTGCGCGACTTCGCCCATGCTCACGAATCGCCTCACGGCGAGCGCCTGGTGGAAGCGCTGGAACGTCTTGAAGCGGTCAGCGGCTGGCTGCTGGAGCAGGCCAAGAGCGATCCCAATTCGGTCGGTGCCGCCTCGGTGGAGTACCTGCACCTGTTCGGCTACGTCGCCTACGCCTACATGTGGGCGCGCATGGCGGCCGTGGCGCAAAGCAAACTGGGTGAAGACGAAGCCTTCTACGGCGGCAAGCTCGCTACCGCCGAGTTCTTCTTTGCCCGCCTGCTGCCGCGCACCCTGAGCCTGGAGGCGAGCATTCGTGGTGGTAGCCAGTCGTTGTATGGCCTGGCTGCCGAGCAATTTTGAACGTAGGGCGGGTTTCACCCGCCCTACAGGGTTGAGCGTGTTGCGCGGCGCTTCGGCGCCGCGCTTTTTTATTCAAGTCTCGGCTGGGACATGCCCAACCGACGAGGAACCTTTATGCGTGAAGTCGTGATAGTCGCCGCCTGCCGTACTGCCATAGGCAGCTTCCAGGGCGAGTTGAGCCGCATTCCAGCCCCGCAGCTGGGCGCGGCAGTGATCCGTGAACTCCTCGCCCGCACAGGCATTGCAGGCGAGCAGATCGACGAGGTGATTCTAGGCCAGGTGCTTACCGCAGGCTCAGGGCAGAATCCGGCCCGGCAGAGCGTGCTGCTCGCCGGCCTGCCACATACGGTGCCGGCCATGACCCTGAACAAGGTCTGCGGCTCCGGCCTCAAGGCGGTGATCCTCGGTGCCCAGGCCATTCGTGGTGGCGATGCCGAGATCATCATCGCCGGCGGCCAGGAGAACATGAGCCTGGCGCCCTACGTCATGCCCGGCGCCCGCAGCGGCCTGCGCATGGGTCATGCCGGGCTGATCGACACGATGATCCAGGACGGTCTGTGGGACGCCTTCAATAACTACCACATGGGCATCACCGCCGAGAACCTGGCCGAGCAGTACGGCGTCACGCGCGCCGAACAGGATGCCTTCGCCCTGCGCTCGCAGCAGCGCGCCCAGGCAGCCATCGAGTCCGGCCGTTTTGCCAGCGAGATCGTCCCCGTGGAAATTCCCCAACGCGGCGCCGAACCGCTGCGTTTTGCCCAGGACGAACAGCCGCGCGCCGGCACCAGCCTGGACAGCCTCGGCAAGCTGCGCCCGGCCTTCAAGAACGACGGCACGGTGACCGCCGGCAACGCCTCGACCCTCAACGACGGCGCCGCTGCCGTACTGCTGATGAGCGCCGAGAAGGCCGATGAATTGCAACTGCCGGTGCTGGCGCGCATTGCCGCCCACGCCAGCGCCGGGGTCGACCCGGCGGTGATGGGCATTGGCCCGGTATTCGCCAGTTGCAAGGCACTGGAGCGGGCAGGCTGGAGCCTGGAACAGCTCGACCTGATCGAGGCCAACGAAGCCTTCGCCGCCCAGGCCATCGCCGTCGGCCGCGAGCTGCATTGGGACAGCGCCAAGGTCAACGTCAACGGCGGTGCCATCGCCCTCGGCCACCCCATCGGCGCCTCCGGCTGCCGCATCCTGGTTAGCCTGATCCACGAGATGCAGCGCCGCGATGCCCGCCGTGGCCTGGCTACCCTGTGCATCGGCGGCGGCCAGGGCGTGGCGCTGGCCATCGAACGCTAGCCTGGAACAAACGAGCCGGTGGATGTAGAAAGCGTGATCCACCCTGGGTGGATCACGCTTCACCGATCCACCACGCAATCCCAGACAAGAACAAGAGAACACCCATGCGAACCCTGACCACCCTCACCGGCAACAGCCAGAAACTCGACGGCGGCGCCATGTTCGGCAACGCGCCCAAGGCTCTCTGGCAACGCTGGATGCCGGCCGACGAACTGAACCGCATCGACCTCGGCTGCCGTGCCCTGCTGGTGCAGGAGAACGAGCGCAACATTCTTATCGAGACCGGCATCGGCGCCTTCTTCAGCCCGGAGCTCAAGCAGCGCTTCGGCGTACAGGAAGACCGTCACGTACTGCTCGACAGCCTTGCCGCCGTCGGCCTGAGCGATGCCGATATCGATATCGTCGTGCTCACCCACCTGCATTTCGACCATGCCGGTGGCCTGCTCGCTGCCTGGCAAGAGGGTCAGCCCGCACGCCTGCTGTTCCCCAACGCGCGCTTCATCACAGGCCGACGTCAGTGGCAGCGTGCCTGTAACCCACACGCCCGGGATAAGGCCTCCTATATTCCGGAACTGCTCGATCTCCTGGAAAACAGCGGCCGCCTGCAACTGATCGACGAAACCGAGCACTGTGAATTGCTCGGCCCCGACTGGCGCCTGCACTGGAGCGACGGCCACACGCCAGGCCAACTGCTGCCGGAAATAGCCATGCCGGACGGACCGGTGGTGTTTCCTGGCGACCTGATTCCCGGCGCGCCCTGGGTCCATCTGCCGATCACCATGGGCTACGACCGCTTCCCCGAAGGCCTGATCGAGGAAAAGCAAGCGCTGCTCAGTGACCTGTTTTCGCGTGATGGCCGGCTGGTGTTCACCCATGACCCCGAAGTGGCCATGGGCAAGGTGACGCAAGACGAAAAAGGTCGCTACAGGCTCGTTGAGGCGGTAAAAACAGCACATCTGCTGGCAAACTGACGCCATCGGGCCTTGACGTGCCGGTCATGCAGCGCGAGCATGGCCGCTTGTTTTTTCGCCGTGGTCACGACCACACCAGCACCCCAGGAAGGGGGCTGCGCTTGGCCAGCGAGAGACTGGCCGTCGTGCCATGCCCACCTCGACAGCCCTGGGGGACCGTTTCATGAGCCTGGCCTCTGTACGCGCCTTCTTCGCCGCCAAGGCGCCCGATATCGCGATCATCGAACTGCAGTCCAGCACCGCCACCGTGGCGCTGGCTGCCGAGGCGCATGGTGTATCGCCGGGACAAATCGCCAAGACCCTGGCCTTTCGCATCGCCGAACGGGACGTGCTGATCGTCGCCCGCGGTGACGCGCGCATCGACAACCGCAAGATGAAGGAATGCTTCAGTGCCAAGGCGCGCATGCTCGATGCGCAGACCGTGGTCGAACTGACCAGCCACCCGGTCGGCGGCGTCTGCCCGTTCGGCCTGGCCACACCGCTCAGCATCTACTGCGACCGCTCGCTGCTGGCCTTTAGCGAAGTGCTGCCAGCCGCCGGCGCCACCCACAGCGCCGTGCGTATCGCCCCGCAGCGCATGGCCGAGCTGGTGGACGCCGAGTGGATCGACGTGTGCCAGGAAGTGGAAACCGAACCCTGCTGAACGGCGTCACGTCCATGTAGGGTGCGCCAAGCGCACCGGGCTTTCCCGGATGACATCCCAGCCTACAACCTTAGGGCGCACCACTGCAGCCGAGATTCGGTGCGCACAGCGCACCCTACGAAGTCACGGCACCATCGCGGATTGCATCAGGGCTACAACCCGCCGCTGACACCGAGGCTGACACCCAGGGCAGTAGCCAGCGAAAACGGCAGCAACAGGGTATCGAGCAACGCGCTGGCCGGCAGATCCAGCCCCGCATAACGAGGCGCCTCGGCACCGAAACGATCCAGCGGGCAGCAGCCGCCATTGATCGCATACCAATCCAGTCGCGTGCCGGCATAGACCACCGGCGCACCAGGCTTGGCCGCATCCAGCGTGCGCACGGTGGCACAGCCGCTCAGGCTCAGCAGCGCCACGGCGCATAAGAGCAGGCGCACACTGCTAGTCATCCGTCACCAAATGATGCTCGCCCCAGCGCGGCAACATGTCCTGAGGGATATTCAGGCAATTGAGGATGCGCGCAACGACGAAATCCACCAGATCATCCAGCGTCTGCGGCTGGTGATAGAACCCAGGCGAAGCCGGCAGAATGGTCACGCCCAGATTCGACAGCTTGAGCATGTTTTCCAGATGGATACTCGAATACGGCGCCTCGCGCGGCACCAGAATCAACTGGCGGCGCTCCTTCAATGCCACGTCGGCGGCGCGTTCGATCAGGTTGTTGCAGGCACCGGTAGCGATGGCCGACAAGGTGCCGGTGCTGCAGGGCACCACCACCATGGCCGTCGGCGCACCGGAGCCGGAGGCGGCCGGGGCCATCCAGTCTTCCTTGCCGTAAACACGAATCTGCCCCGGCGCCGCGCCGGTGTATTCGGTGAGGAACTGCGCCATGGACTGCGGCTTGGCCGGCAACGCCACGTCGGTCTCGGTGGCCATCACCAGTTGCGCGGCCTTGGAGATCAGGAAGTGCACCTCGCGATCCTCCTGCACCAGGCAATCGAGCAGGCGCAGACCATATTGCGCGCCGGAGGCGCCGGTCATGGCCAGGGTAACTCTATCGGGACCGCTCATACATTCACTCTCAAGACTGCTACGCGTGCTTATGCCGCGTAGGGCGGGTGCGAACCGCCGGGACTTGAACCATGGCGGGTTTCACCCGCCCTACTGCCAGCGTCAGGCCAGGGCCTTGGCCAGCTTGCCATGCAAACCACCGAAGCCGCCGTTGCTCATGATCACCACCTGGGTGCCGGGGCGCGCCAGGGCCTTCACGCCGTCGATGATCGACTCCAGCGAATCGCACACCTGGGTCGCATTGATCGCTCCGGCAACGGTCGCGCCCAGGTCCCAGCCGAGATTCGGCGGGGCGTACCAGAACACCGCATCGGCCTGCTCGGCCGACTCGGCCAGGCCATCGCGATGAGCGCCAAGCTTCATCGAATTGGAGCGCGGCTCGATCACCGCGATCACCTGAGTGTCGTCACCAACGCGCTTGCGCAGCCCGTCCAGGGTGGTGGCAATGGCGGTCGGGTGATGGGCGAAGTCATCGAAGACGGTCACGCCATTCACCTCGGCGACCTTCTCCATGCGCCGCTTGGCGTTGATGAACTGACCCAGCGCCTCGATGCCCAGCGCCGGCACCACGCCGACATGGCGCGCTGCAGCGAGCACGGCCAGGGCGTTGGCGACGTTGTGCTGACCGGTCAGGTCCCACTGCACGGTACCCTCGACCTTACCGTCGAAGCTCACCTCGAAGCGCGAGCCATCCGCGCTGAGCAGGCGTGCCTGCCATTGCCCGCCTTCGCCGGTGGTCTGCACAGGTGTCCAGCAGCCCATTTCGATGACTCGCGCCAGTGCGGCTTCGCTGGCAGGGTGGATGACCAGGCCTTCGCCGGGAATGATGCGCACCAGATGGTGGAACTGTCGCTCGATGGCCGCCAGGTCCGGGAAGATATCGGCGTGGTCGAATTCCAGATTGTTGAGAATGGCCGTACGCGGACGGTAATGGACGAACTTGCTGCGCTTGTCGAAGAAGGCGCTGTCGTACTCGTCAGCCTCGACCACGAAGAACGGCGTGTCGCCCAGCCGCGCGGAAATGCCGAAGTTCTGCGGCACGCCGCCAATCAGAAAGCCCGGACTCATGCCGGCGTGCTCCAACACCCAGGCGAGCATGCTGGAACTGCTGGTCTTGCCGTGGGTACCGGCGACCGCCATCACCCAGCGCCCCTGCAGCACGTGATCGGCCAGCCACTGCGGGCCGGAAACGTAGGGCAGGCCCTTGTTCAGCACATATTCCACCGCCGGGTTGCCACGGCTCATGGCGTTACCCACCACCACCAGATCGGGCGCCGGCTGCAAATGCGCCGGGTCGTAGCCCTGCATCAGCTCGATGCCCTGGGCTTCCAACTGAGTGCTCATGGGCGGGTAGACGTTGGCATCGGAGCCCGTGACGCGATGGCCAAGCTCTTTGGCCAGAACGGCCAGCGACCCCATGAAGGTGCCGCAGATGCCGAGAATATGAATGTGCATTGATGACCTCTGAACGCGCCCTGATCATAGGGCTTAAAGCGATGGCGGCAGGTTAGCACAGCACCCGCCAGGCGGCTGCTGCGCCCTGTTCAGACAGAGATGCGCAAACCAAGTTGCCCGGCAGGCGAAAATCAAACGCTTGCTTTGATTGCACATTCAACTGGCTTTGAGGCAGCATCGACTGGCTTGCTGGCACAACAGCTGCATCGTCCATCCAGTTTCAATCACAGAAGCCGAGGCCCGCCATGCGCATCGTCCAAGCCACCCTGGAGCACCTGGACCTGCTGACCCCGCTGTTCGTCAAATACCGCGAGTTCTACAACGAACTGCCCTACCCCGAGTCGTCGCGCAAGTTCCTCGAGAAGCGCCTGCGCCGCAAGGAGTCGGTGATCTACCTGGCCCTGGCCGACGATGAAGACAAGCTGCTCGGCTTTTGCCAGCTCTACCCCAGCTATTCCTCGCTGTCGCTCAAGCGCGTGTGGATTCTCAACGACATCTATGTCGCCGAGGATGCCCGCCGCCAACTGGTTGCCGACCGCCTGCTGCACACTGCCAAGCAGATGGCCAGGGAAACCAACGCCGTGCGCATGCGCGTGGCTACCAGCCGCGACAACGAGGTGGCGCAGAAGGTTTACGAGTCCATCGGCTTCGTCGAGGACGAGCAGTTCAAGAACTACGTGCTGCCGATCAACTCCGATTGATCGAATGCAAGCGCAGCGGCTGTCCGTCAGCCGCTGAGACTGAGCAGCAGCCCGAACAGCAATGGCAACGTGACCAGACCTAAAACAGCCAGGCGTGCCGGCTGCAAGGGCACCCGCCGCAGCGCTTGACTGCGACGCGCCTGCAGCGGCTGCTGCAATGCCAGCTGAAACTCCGACAGTGCATCGAAACGTGCCTGTGGCTGCGGCGCCAGGGCACGGGCGAGCACACCATCCCAGCCTTGCGGTACATGCACGCTAAAGGTCGCCAACGGCACGTAGCAGTGACCGGGCCCGACGTCGCTGCGCGCCGCCTCCGGCCATTGCCCGGACATCAGCCAGTAGACCAGCGACGCAAGGGCGAACTGGTCAGCACGACCATCCAGCGCACGGCCGCTGCGCAACTCCGGCGCCAGTGGCACAGCCTGTTCAGGCACAGGTTGACGCGCAACGCCGGGCAGGATGACAGCCGCTCCAGGCAGAAACAGCACGCGCCCGTCATCACCGAGCAGAATCTGCCTGGGACTCAGCCAAAGCCCCTGCATGCCGCGGCGCTGCAGCGAACGCACGGCGGCGATCAGTTGCGTCACTATCCCCATCAGCGTCTGTGTATCCGGCGCACCATGGGCGGCCACCCAATCGAACAGATTGCGCATGCCGCGGGGCGGTTTGGCCAGTACCAGATACGCGTGACTGCGCGCCTGATGCGACGACAGCACCTGCGGTAACGCCTGCTGTGCACTGCGCCGCAACGCCCACTCGCGCTGCCAGAAGGCTTCGCCTGCGTCTTCCTCGGCGAACCAGAGCACGGCTTCCCGCCCGGACTCATCACACCCGACATACAACCGCCCGGGCGGCCCGTAAGGACATTGGCGCAACAGTGTCCAGCCATCGAGCTGCTGGCCACAGGTGATCTGCGTCAACGCCGGGCGCGCCGGCGCGGACGGCGCCGGCGTCAGGCACTGGGTTTCGCCCACGCGCAGAAGAACTGCGGCGCCGGGGGCCTGCAACAGCGGCTGCAGCCGCTCGCCAAGCGCGCCCTCCGCCTGGATACAGAGCCCTTGCAGATCACTCACATCGAGCAGCGGTTGCGGCGCCAGCAGCAAATACTCGCCGTAGCCTGGCACCAGGCTGTGCTGAACCAGCGCCAGCTCGGCCTGGGCGCCGAGCGCCTGTCCCTCGCGCCCCGCGAGGATTTGCAGGGCGCCTTTGTGCGCACGCGCCAGGCCGACGCTGCCCGCCTGCAGAAACTGCAACTCATCGCCTTGCATCAAAAGCACACCGGCATGCAAGTCGGCGACGCCCTGCCCGGCCTGCTGCTGGCGAAACAGCTGGAGATTCAGGGCTGCCAGCACCTGTCGCACGGCCTGGGTTTCACTCCAGCCCTCAGGCGTACAGCGAAAATCGGCGAACAGGGCATCCAAATGATGTTCAAGGCGCTGCACCACATCGGGGCAATGGCGCGCCCAAAGCAGCACGACCAGCAACAAGGGTGGACGTTGTTGGCGACCGGCCAGCCACATCGCCCGAGCGCGCGCGGCCTGCTGCGGCAAGTCCAGCCCAGTGCCGAACGCCAGCGTGATTCCAGGGTGTTCCAGCAATTGCAGCGCCATGCTCAGTCCTCCTGCATCAGCGAAGCTGCCAGTGGCATTGCAGCCTTTGTGCCGACTTGTAGCCAGGCCTTGGCGCCCTTATGGTGGCGTGGTCATCCCAACGAGCCCGCATGCATGTGGTCCTTCAAGGCCTGGCGCCGTCGGCGCACCCTCGAAAACAACCCTGTCGACCCCGCCCACTGGGCCGAAGTACGCAGGCGCCTGCCAATTCTCGACGGCCTCGACGAACGCGAAGAGCACCATCTGCGCGAGCGCGCCGTACTGTTTCTGCATGACAAGCACCTGACCGCCATGCCCAGCCTGGAACTCGGGCCAGTCGAGCAACTGCTGCTGGCAGCTCAGGCACAGTTGCCACTGCTACACCTGGGTGATCTGGACTGGTACCAGGGTTTTCACGAAATCGTCCTTTACCCGGACGACTTCCTCAGCCCACAGCGCCACCGCGACGCCAGTGGCATCGAACATGAATGGGATGACGCCCGCAGTGGCGAAGCCTGGCAGCAAGGCCCGGTGATCCTCGCCTGGCCCGGCGTCGAGGCCAGCGGCGGTTGGGAAGGCTACAACCTGGTGATCCACGAATTGGCACACAAGCTGGACATGCTCGAAGGCGGCGCCAATGGCCTGCCGCCGCTGCACCGCGACATGCGCGTGCAGGACTGGGCCAATGCCATGCAGAGTGCCTATGACGCACTGAACGCCGAGCTGGACGCCAACCCCGACACCGAAACCGCCATCGACCCGTACGCAGCCGAAGACCCGGCGGAATTCTTCGCGGTGACCAGCGAATATTTCTTCAGCGCACCGGATCTGCTGGCTGACGCCTTCCCCGAGGTCTACCGGCAACTGGCATTGTTCTACCGCCAGGACAGCCTGGCGCGATTGCAGCGTCTGCAGGCGGAACACCCCGACTACAGGGCGGTCGAAAACGCGACCAATGGCTGAGTAGGCCACCGTAGTAACGCCTGGCGAATACGCCTATAATGCGCCCCACTTTTTTGGCCCTCCCTGGGAGTTTCCCCCATGAGCTACAGCAAGATCCCGGCTGGTAAAGACCTGCCGAACGACATCTACGTTGCCATCGAAATCCCGGCCAACCACGCGCCGATCAAATACGAAATCGACCACGACACCGACTGCCTGATGGTCGATCGTTTCATGGCCACCCCGATGTTCTACCCGGCCAACTACGGTTTCATCCCGCACACCCTGGCTGACGACGGCGACCCCCTCGACGTGCTGGTCGTGACCCCTTATCCGGTTGCTCCGGGTTCGGTGATCCGCGCCCGTCCGGTCGGCGTACTGCACATGAGCGACGAAGCGGGCGGCGACGCCAAGCTGGTTGCCGTTCCGCACGACAAGCTGAGCGTTCTGTACAAGGACGTTCAGGAATACACCGACCTGCCCGCGCTGTTGATCGAGCAGATCAAGCACTTCTTCGAGAACTACAAGGATCTGGAGAAGGGCAAGTGGGTCAAGGTAGAAGGCTGGGGCGGCGCTGAAGAAGCCCGCGGCCTGATCAACAAGGCAGTCGCGGCTTACCAAAAATAAGCCCTGACCACCTCCGAAAAGCCGGCCACAAGCCGGCTTTTTTATTGCCTTTCGCCAGGCAACCGGTACACATTCGTTACACCCAGGCAAAACGGCGACACGCCGGTGTGCTGTAATCGATTAGCAAAACTGACCTGCCAGGCCCAATGGACATGATGAACCTGACCGTACGTAATCGAATCATTGTCAGCTTCCTGCTGATCATCGCCATTCTGGTTCTGCTGGCTGGCGCCTCTTATTTTCGCCTGGTGCAGATCGAGAAAGAGGCCAATGGCATTCGCAACGGCTCTATCCCGGGCCTCTATCATCCGAGCAAGGCGCAGGAGCTCTGGTCCCGTCACATGCTCGACACCCGCCGCCTGCTGCTACGTGCCGTCGATGAAGACGTTACCATCGTGCTCGACACCTACCGCGACCAGTTCGCCACGTTGGAGCAGGCGCTCGATGAGGAATTCGGTCGTTACCAGAGCGCCACGGCGGACGAGCAGGAGCTTGCTCTGGCAGAGCAATTCCGTCAGGTGCAGCGTCAGTATCTGAACCGCCACGGGCAACTGCTCGACAGCTTGCCAAGCATCGAACTCAAGCAGGCTCGTCAGTTCAGTGCCGAACGCGTGTTTCCCGAGTGGGACAAAGGCGAAAGCCTGCTGAGCGAGCTGATCGAGATGAATCGCAGCCAGGCCGAGGCCGCCGCGCACGAAATTCGTGGTGCGGTGCGCATCATGGAAGCAGGCTTGCTGATTGCCATCCTCCTGGCCATCCTCGTCTCCGCCGTGTGCGGCTGGCTGCTGATGAACGCCATCACCAAACCGGTGAACCGCATCGTCGCCACCCTCAAATCCCTGGAAAGCGGCGACCTGTCAGTGAAGCTCGACCTGCACCGGCGCGACGAATTCAACGCCATCGAGCTGGGTTTCAACAGCATGGTCGGCGAGCTCAAGAACCTGGTCGGCAACACACAGCGTTCGGCTGTGCAGATGACCACCTCGGTCACCGAGATTGCTGCCACCTCGCGCCAGCAGCAGGCCACGGCCACCGAAACAGCCGCCACTACTACAGAGATCGGCGCAACTTCACGGGAGATCGCCGCCACTTCGCGCGATCTGGTCCGCACCATGGGCGAGGTATCGGATAACGCCGAGCAGACCTCGATTCTCGCCGGCACCGGCCAGCTGGGCCTGGCCCGCATGGAAGAGATCATGCATCAGGTAATGGGCGCTGCCGACGTAGTCAACGGCAAGCTGTCGATCCTCAACGAGAAGGCCGGCAACATCACCCAGGTGGTCACCACCATCGTCAAGGTGGCAGACCAGACCAACCTGCTTTCACTCAACGCCGCCATCGAGGCGGAAAAAGCCGGCGAATATGGCAAGGGCTTCGCCGTGGTCGCCGTGGAAGTGCGTCGTCTGGCCGACCAGACCGCCGTCGCCACCTATGACATCGAACAAATGGTGCGCGAGATCCAGTCCGCCGTATCGGCTGGGGTGATGGGCATGGACAAGTTCTCCGAAGAAGTGCGCCGCGGCATCGGCGAGATGGCACAGATGGGCGACCAGCTCAGCCAGATCATCCAGCAGGTACAGGCCCTGGCGCCACGCATCCAGATGGTCAACGAAGGCATGCAGGCACAGTCCACCGGCGCCGAACAGATCAACCAGGCCTTGGTGCAGCTCGGCGAAGCCAGCAGCCAGACCGTCGATTCGCTGCGCCAGGCCGGCGCCGCCATCGATGAACTCAACCAGGTGGCCAACAACCTGCGCGTTGGCGTCAGCCGCTTCAAGGTCTGAACATGCCGGCTTCCAGCAAAGCATCAGCCGGGGAACTGCACCTGCAGTTTCAGCTCGGTGACGATCGCTACGCCCTGCCCGCCAGCCAGGTGGTCGAAGTGCTGCCGCTGCGCCGCCTGAAAAAGGTACCCGAAGCACCGCAGTGGGTTGCCGGGCTGTTCGAGCATCGCGGCCGGGTGACCCCGGTGATCGATCTCAGCCGCCGCGTGCTGGGTCGCCCCGCCCTGCCGCGCAGCAGTACGCGGCTGGTGCTGGTGCGCTTCGACATGCAGCTGGGTGAGCAATCTCCGGTGCTCGGTCTGATCCTGGAGCAGGCCACCGACACCCTGCGGCTGCCCAGCGAGGCGTTCAAGGCCAGCGGCCTGGAAGCGGGTCAGGCCGATTACCTGGGGCCACTGCAACGCGACGCCCGGGGCATGATCCAGCGTATCGAGGTCGCCGGGCTGCTCGACGACGAGGTACGCGCCTTGCTGTTCCAACCGACGCAGCAGGGCTGACGGCATGATCGAGCATATCGAACGCCTGTTGAAAAACCGCATCGGCCTGGAAGCCGAATCGGTCGGCCGCACAGTGATCGAACGCGCCGTACGCCAGCGCATGAACGCCCTCGGCCAGCAGAGCCTGGAAGGCTACTGGACCACCCTCGGCGGCTCGCCACGCGAGCAGCAGGCGCTGGTGGAAGCCGTAGTGGTGCCGGAAACCTGGTTCTTCCGCTACCCGGAATCGTTCAACGCGCTGGCCAGTCTGGCCCAGGAACGTCACGCCCAATTGCATGGGGCCAGGCCGCTGCGCCTGATCAGCCTGCCCTGCTCCAGCGGTGAAGAACCCTACTCCATCGCCATGACCCTGCTCGATGCCGGTTTTGCCGCCGAACAGTTCCAGATCGAGGCACTGGACGTCAGCGACAAGGTGCTGGAGCAGGCTCGCAAGGGCCTCTACGGGCGCAACTCGTTCCGCGGTGATGCCCTGGCCTTTCGTGATCGCTTCTTCCATGAGCAGGACTCCGGTGGCTTTCTCCTCGACGAGCGAGTACGCAAGTGCGTCAAGCTGCGCACCGGCAACCTGCTCGACCCCAGCCTGTTCGCCGGCGAGCCCAGCCACGATTTCATCTTCTGCCGCAACCTGCTGATCTACTTCGACCGCCCGACCCAGGTGCGCGTGCTGGAGCTGCTCAAGCGCCAGCTGCAGGAAGGCGGCACACTGTTCATTGGCCCCGCCGAGGCCAGCCTGGCCAGCCAGAACGGTTTGCAGGCGCTGGGCCGCCAGCAGACCTTTGCCTTTCGCATGGCCCCGGCCCAACCGGTCATAAGCGTGCCGACGCGGGCACCCGCCAGTCGTTCGCGCCCAGCTGTGGCCATACCGACGCGCGCCATCCAGCCAAGCAGGCCACGCTCCGCGAGCAGAGCGCTGGACACAGCGGCACCAAACGTACAGGCAGTGGATGTCTGGAGCGAAGTCGCCAACCTGGCCAACGCCGGCCGCACCGACGAGGCGCGCCAGCGCAGCGAAGAGCATTTGCAGCAAAACGGCCCCAGCGCCGCAGCCTATTACTGGCTGGGTCTGCTCTGCGACGCGGCAGGTCAGGGCGACCAGGCGTGCGCCTACTACCGCAAGGCGATCTATCTCGAACCGCAACACCGCGAGGCACTCACCCATCTGGCCGCGCACCTGGAAGCGCAAGGCGATCAGACTGGCGCCCTACGCCTGTATCGACGCGCGCAGAACCCCGAGGTAGGCGAACGTGACTGATCAGGATCTGTTGCACAGCCAAACAGCCGTAGACGACTGCTGGAACCGCATTGGCGTGTTCGGCGACAAGCGCTGCCCGCAGCTGGAGCGGCATATCCATTGCCGCAACTGCGAAGTTTACGGCGAAGCGGCCATCGCCCTGCTCGACCGCTACGGCAGTGCACTGGAACGTGGCGATGACGACTACGCCCAGAGCGGAACCGAGGAAGTTCAGGGCGCGCAGCGCTCACTGCTGATCTTCCGCCTTGGCGAGCAATGGCTGGCCATCGCCACGCGCTGCCTGGCCGAGGTGATGCCGGTCTCGCCGATCCACGTGCTGCCGCACCGTAACAGCCGTGGCCTGCTGGGCGTGACCAACGTACGCGGCACCCTGGTCGCCTGCCTGTCGCTGGCCGAACTGCTCGATCTCGACACGCAGCAGGATGCGCGCCGTGGCGAGCGACGGGTGATTCCGCGCATGCTGATACTGGAGAGCGACAGCGGCCCGCTGGTGACGCCGGTGGATGAGGTCAGCGGCATCCAGCGCATCCCTGTCACACGTATCAGCAGCGCCAAACATGACGACAAGCGCGCCATCAGCCGTTTCACTGCGGGCGTCCTGCAATGGCAGGAACAGAGCATTACCCTGCTCGACGACGAACAGTTGCTGCAAACCATGATCGGGAGCCTCGCGTGACACCGGACCAGATGAGGGACGCATCGCTGCTCGACCTGTTCCGGCTGGAAGCCGAGGCGCAGAAGCAGGTGCTCGACACCGGCCTGCTGATTCTCGAACGGGACCCGACCAACGCCGGCCAGCTGGAAGCCTGCATGCGCGCCGCGCACTCGCTCAAGGGCGCGGCACGCATCGTCGGCCTGGACCATGGCGTGCAGGTCGCCCACGCAATGGAGGACTTGCTGGTCGCCGCCCAGGAAGGCCTGCTGCGCCTGCTGCCCGATCATATCGACGCCCTGCTGCAAGGTTCCGACCTGCTCCTGCGCATCGGCCAGGCACAGCAGGACGCCGAGCTGGACGCGCGGGTGGAAACCGTCACCACACGCCTGCAGGTGCTGCTTGGCAATGCCGTGCCGACACTGCGCGTGCAGCCTGGTGACAGCACCCCGTTTGCCGCCGAAGCCACCCCGGCCAGCCCGCACGAAACGCCCATTGCGCCCAGCCCGCAGCCAGCCGAGCCGCAGGCCGACGAACGCATCAGTCGCGTATTGCGGGTGTCGGCCGAACGCTTCGACCACCTGATCGACCTGTCCGGCAAATCGCTGGTGGAGTTCCAGCGCACCAAGCCGCTGAACGATTCGCTGCATCGCCTCAAGCGCCAGCAGGAGTCGGCACGGCGCACCCTGGAGACGTTGCGCGAGCATCTACTGGGGACCGACCTGGACGCCTCCGCCCAGGCGCTGTTCGCCGAGAGCCGCAACCTGCTGATCGAATGCCAACAACAGCTGCAGGCCCACCAGGAACTGTTCGACGACTTCGTCTGGTACGGCGGGCAACGCACGCAACAGCTTTACGACCTGGCACTTGCCTCGCGCATGCGCCCGTTCGCCGATGTGCTGACCGGGCACACGCGCATGCTGCGTGACCTGGGTCGCTCGCTGGGCAAACAGGTGCGTCTGGAGATCGAGGGCGACAACACTCAGGTCGACCGCGACGTGCTGGAGCGCCTGGAAGCCCCCCTGACGCACCTGCTGCGCAACGCCGTCGACCACGGCATCGAGCCACCGGCGCTGCGCGCCCGCAAGGGCAAGCCGGAAGAAGGCGTGGTGCAACTGCGCGCCCGTCATCATGCCGGCATGCTGGTGCTGGAAGTCAGTGACGACGGTGCCGGCATCGACCTCGAGCGCGTCGCCGAGGCGGTGATCAAGCGTCGTTTCGCCACTGCCGAGCAGGTCGAGCAGATGACCGAGGAAGAGCTGCTGGCCTTCCTCTTCCTGCCTGGTTTCAGCATGAGCCAGCAGGTCACCGAGGTTTCCGGTCGCGGTGTCGGCCTCGACGTGGTGCAACACGAGATTCGCCGCATGCGCGGCAATGTGCGCCTGCTGCAGAACCCTGATCAGGGCTGCCTGTTCCACCTCGAACTACCGCTGACCCTCTCGGTGGTGCGCGCGCTGGTGGTGACCATCGGCGGCGAGGCCTATGCCTTCCCGCTGGCGCAGATCGAACGCATGCTGCGCCTGCCGCGCAGCGCCATCGTCCAGCTCGAGGGACGCCAGCACTTCTGGTTGGAGGACGAGCATGTCGGCCTGATCTCCGCCGCACAGCTGCTGCAATGCAACGAGAAACAGGGTGACGATGACAGCATTCCCATCGTGCTGATTCGCGACCGCGAGCAATACCACGGCCTGGCGGTCGAAGCCTTCCTCGGCGAGTTCACCCTGGTGCTGATGCCGCTCGATGGGCGCCTGGGCAAGGTGCGCGACGTCGCCGCCGGCGCCCTGCTGCACGACGGTACGCCGGTGCTGATCCTCGACGTCGACGACCTGCTCAACTCGGTGGGCAAATTGCTCGGCACCGGTCATCTGGAGCGCGTCGACCATGCCAGCCATGCGCGCCAGGCTGTCAGCAAGCGTGTGCTGGTGGTGGATGACTCACTTACCGTGCGCGAACTGGAGCGCAAGCTGCTGCTCAGTCGTGGCTATCAGGTGTCGGTCGCCGTGGATGGCATGGACGGCTGGAACGCCCTGCGCGCCGAGACCTTCGATCTGCTGATCACCGATATCGACATGCCGCGCATGGACGGCATCGAGCTGGTCACGCACGTGCGCCAGGACCCTCGCCTACGCTCTCTGCCAGTAATGGTGGTGTCGTACAAGGACCGCGAAGAGGATCGTCGTCGCGGCCTGGAGGCCGGCGCCGATTATTACCTGGCCAAGGCCAGCTTCCATGACGAAGCGCTGCTGGATGCCGTACAAACCCTGATCGGTGAGGCCCGCGAATGAGGATCGCCATTGCCAACGATATGCCCCTGGCAGTCGAAGCCCTGCGCCGCGCCCTGGCGGCAGAGCCCGAATACCAGTTGATCTGGGTTGCCAGCAACGGCGAAGAGGCAGTCAGCCGCTGCCGCGACGACCTGCCCGACCTGCTGCTGATGGACATGCTCATGCCCGGTATGGACGGCGTGGAAGCGACCCGGCGGATCATGCACGACACGCCCTGCGCCATCCTCATCGTCACCTCGGACGTCGAACGCAACATGTCGCGGGTATTCGATGCCATGGGTGCCGGTGCGCTGGATGTGGTCGCCGCGCCGTCGCTCGGCCCGCAACAAGTGCTCGATGCCGCGACGGTAAGACGCAAGATCCACAACATCGCCTGGATGATCGGCCACAAGACCTCACGCTCGGTCAAACCGACACCCGTGCGCAGCACTGAGAACCGCGGCAAACGCCTGGTGGCCATCGGCGCATCGGCCGGCGGCCCGGCTTCGCTGGTGGAGCTGCTGCGGCAGATACCACCGGATTTTCCCGCCAGCATCGTGCTGGTGCAGCATGTCGACGAAGTTTTCGCGGCCGGCATGGCCCAGTGGCTCGGCAGCGAATCGCACATGCCGGTGCGCCTGGCCCGAGAGGGCGAAGTGCTGCAACCGGCCACCGTGCTCCTGGCCGGCACCAACAATCACCTGTACCTGGCGCCGGAGGGGCGCCTGGTGTACCGACGCGAGCCGACCGATCAGGTCTACCGGCCCTCTATCGATGTATTCTTCGAGAGCGTGGCCACCTACTGGCGAGGTGATGCAATTGGCGTGTTGCTGACGGGGATGGGGCGCGATGGCGCCAGGGGCCTGAAACTGATGCGCGAACGCGGCTTCCATACCATCGCCCAGGATCAGGCCAGCAGCGCCGTCTACGGCATGCCCAAGGCCGCTGTGGCGTTGGGCGCCGCAGCCGAAGTGCTGCCTCTGCACAAAATTGCGGCGCGCCTGCTCGAGCGCCTGGGCTGAGAACGCCAACTCGCGGCCAAAGCAGCCGCGCAACCTACGAAGACAAAGGCGGAGACGCACTTATGCAACGGCCTCAAGGGAACTCCAATCATCATTACGGCTTGCCCGACTACTCGATGATGGTGCTGCTGGTCGACGACCAGGCCATGATCGGCGAAGCCGTAAGGCGTGCGCTGAGTGAAGAGAGCGACATCGACTTCCACTTCTGCTCCGACGCGCATCAGGCGCTGAGCGTTGCCCAGCAGATCAAGCCGACGGTGATCCTGCAGGACCTGATCATGCCTGGTGTCGACGGACTCGAACTGCTCGCCCAGTATCGTGCGGCGCCCGGCTTGCGCGATGTACCGATCATCGTGCTGTCGACCAAGGAAGACCCCAAGGTCAAGAGCGCCGCCTTCACCGCCGGGGCCAACGATTACCTGGTCAAGCTGCCGGACGTGATCGAGCTGCTCGCACGCATCCGCTACCACTCGCGCTCCTACCTGACCCTGCTGCAGCGCGACGAGGCTTACCGCGCCCTGCGCGAAAGCCAGCAGCAATTGCTCGATACCAACCTGGTGCTGCAGCGCCTGATCAAATCCGACGGCCTCACCGGCCTGGCCAACCGCCGCTACTTCGACGAATACCTGGAAATCGAATGGAGCCGCGCCTTGCGTGATCAGAGCGAACTGTCGCTGCTGATGATCGACGTCGACTACTTCAAGGCCTACAACGACCAGCACGGCCACGTCGCCGGCGATGAAGTGTTGCGCCGCGTCGGTGAGTCGCTGCGCGGCAGTTGCACACGCGCCTCTGATCTGGCCGCACGCTACGGCGGCGAAGAATTTGCCGTGATCATGCCAGGCACCGCCGCCGGCGGCGCGCGCCTGCAGGCAGAAAAGATCCGTCGTGCTGTCGAAGCACTGGGCATTCCCCACGACCTGCCCAAGCCCGGCTCTCCGATCAGTGTGAGCATCGGTATCGCCACCATCCGGCCCTCAGCGGAGCATGACCCGTTAAGCCTGGTGATCAAGGCCGATGAAGGCCTGTACCTGGCCAAGCACAGCGGCCGCAACCAGGTGGCGCAGGCTGGCGAAAACAGCTAAGGCACCGGGCGATAATCGCCCACTTTGCAAGCACCCTTCGGCCTTGCCGAAATCTTCCACAACCCTTGATTTTACTGAGCCTGACGCCCTGACCGAGGGCGCCAGGCTTTTTCTTGCATGCTTACTCAGCGACCACTGAATTGACTGAATTAACCAGTTAGTACATTTTTCTCGCAGTCACGTCACAACAACAAGAGATACCCCATGACGCCCTGCATTCTTGTACTCAATGGCCCCAATCTGAACCTGCTCGGAACCCGCGAACCAGCCACTTATGGCCATGAAACCCTGGCCGACATTTCCCGGCTTTGCGCCGATACTGCCGCCGAACAGGGCTTGAAGATCGAGTTTCGCCAGACCAACCATGAGGGCGAACTGCTCGACTGGATTCATGCCGCGCGCGGGCGCTGCGCCGGCATCCTGATCAATCCGGCAGCCTGGACCCATACCTCGGTGGCCATCCGCGATGCCCTGGTGGCCAGCGAACTGCCGGTCATCGAGGTGCATCTGTCCAACGTGCACAAGCGTGAGCCGTTCCGTCATCACTCCTTCGTCTCGCCGATCGCCGTCGGTGTCATTTGTGGGCTCGGCAGTCAGGGTTACCGACTGGGCCTGCAGTACTTCGCTCAATCGCTCAAGGGTTAAGACCATGTCCTCTGTTACCAGCGGCATTCTCGCCGGCCTCATCGGCAAAGGCATTCAGGCCTCCCGCACGCCCGACATGCACGAACGCGAAGGCGATGCGCAGGGGCTGCGCTACCTCTACCGTCTGATCGACCTCGACCAGTTGGGCCTCGACCTCGATGCGCTGCCGAGCCTGCTCGATGCTGCGCAGCACATGGGCTTTACCGGTCTCAACATCACCTTCCCGGCCAAGCAGGCGATCATCCCGCTGCTCGACGAGCTGTCGAGCGAGGCCCGTGGCATTGGCGCGGTGAACACCGTGGTGCTCAAGGACGGCAAGCGTGTCGGCCACAACACCGATTGCCTGGGCTTCGCAGAGGGCTTGCGCCGTGGCCTGCCCAACGTGGCGCGCCGTCGCGTGGTGCAGATGGGCGCAGGCGGTGCCGGCGCAGCCGTGGCCCATGCCCTGCTCGCCGAAGGCGTCGAACGCCTGTGCATCTTCGAGGTGGAGCCCGGCCGCGCCCAGGTCCTGGCGGACAATCTCAACGCTCACTTTGGCGCCGAGCGCGCCATCGCGGGCGAAGACCTGACAGGTGAAGTCGCCGCTGCCGACGGACTGGTCAACACCACGCCGGTGGGCATGGCCAAACTGCCGGGCACACCGCTGCCGGTGGAGCTGCTGCATGCCGGGCTGTGGGTCGCCGAGATCATCTACTTCCCGCTGGAAACCGAACTGCTGCGCCACGCCCGCGCCCTTGGCTGCCGCACGCTGGATGGCGGCACCATGGCGGTGTTCCAGGCGGTCAAGGCGTTCGAACTGTTCAGTGGCCGCCCGGCCGATGCCGAACGCATGCAGGCGCACTTCGCCAGTTTCTGAGCACACTCATGCAAAAAGGGCCCTGGCAGCGACAACGCGGCCAGGGCCCTTTTCATATCCGCACCGATCTTCAGCCCTGGATATAACGCAGCACCGCCTCGCAGATCATCGCCTTGTGTCGCTGCTTGACCTGCTCGTCGGGCAGATCGATCTGGAAGATCTCGCCAAAGGTGTGGCGGTTGGACACCCGGTAGAAACAGAACGAACTGATCAGCAGGTGTACATCGAGCACATCGATACCGGGGCGGAACACGCCCTCTAGCTCGCCGCGACGCAGGGTCTTGCCGAGGGTATCGAGCACCACGTTGCTCATCTGGCGGATGACCGGCGACTGCTTGACGTACTCACCGTAGTGGATGTTCTCGATGCTGACGATGCGCACGAAGTCGACGTTGCGGTCATGGTGATCGAAGGTGAACTCCACCAGCCGACGGATCGCCAGCACCGGCGGCAAGGACGCCAGATCGAGGCGACTCTCGGTGCCGCGGATATCGCCGTAGAGCTTGACCAGCACCTCGAGATAGAGCTGTTCCTTGCTGCCGAAGTAGTAGTAGATCATCCGCTTCGAGGTAGCGGTACGCTCGGCGATGGCGTCCACACGGGCGCCGGAAAGGCCCTGCTGAACGAACTCCGTGATGGCGGCCTGGAGAATGCTCTCGCGCGTTTTTTCCGGGTTGTTCTTACGTACCTTGCGCACCACCTCGAGAGGTTGAGTGGTCAGGTTGGCAACGGCTTCGGTCATACGGCAATGGTCTTTTTTATAGGTATTGGTGGAGCGGATTATGGCAGGCCGCAGCGGCAACCGGACAGGCTGCCACCTGCACCCACTTATAACCGCGGACGCTTCAAGCCACCGCTGCGCGCCTTGGCCATGGCCGCCAGACGCACCGCGACGTTGGCCGCGCCATAGCCCACGTAGCCGCCCTTGCGCTGAATGATTTCGAAGAAGAAGCGCTCCTCGAACGGCTCGGTGTAGACGTGGAACAACTCGCCACCCTGGGCATCACGATCATAGAGCACGTTGTAGTACGCCAGCTCGCTGAGGAACTCGTCGTCGAAATCGAAGCGCGCGGCCAGATCATCGTAGTAGTTCAGCGGAATTTCCAGTAGCGGCACACCCGCTTCCTTGGCCCGCGCCACTTCGGCGAAGATGTCTTCGCAGGAAAACGCGATGTGGTGCACGCCGGAGCCCTGATAGCTGGACAGAGCATGGGCAATGGCGGTGTTGCGGTTCTCCGAGATGTTCAGCGGCAGGCGGATCGAACTGCAACGGCTGCGAATCGCGCGACTTTTCACCAGGCCATAGGGATCTGGAAGGACCACTTCGTCGTCTGCCTCGAAATCCAGCAGGCTCTTGTAGAACAGCACCCAACTGTCCAACGACTCGGCCGGCAGTGCCAGCGCCATGTGGTCGATGCGCTGCAGGCCACCACTGGTCTCGGCCGCCTGATTCAGGCTGAAGTCAGTGTCATAGATGGTCTGACCTGCTCCCGCCTGCTCCACCAGATAGATCAGGCTGCCATCGGGAGCGCGCACTGCCGGCACTTCCCGCTCGTTGGGGCCGACCAGGCCACGATAGGGCTGGCCCCGATAGTCGCAGGCGCGCTGCAACGCAGCGGCGCCATCCTTCACCCGCAGCGCGGTGGCACACAGCGACGGGCCGTGCGACTCGAAGAAGTTGTGGGCGAAGGAATAGGGCTCGGCGTTGAGCACGATATTGATATCGCCCTGACGCAGCAGGCTGACGCTCTTGGAGCGATGCTGGCCGGCATGGGCAAAGCCCAGTCGCTCCAGCCAGCCGGATAGACGCGCGCCGACGGCTTCGTCGACGGCGAACTCGAGAAACTCCACGCCGTCGTAGCGGTGTGCCGCAGGCGGGGTGAAGAGCACGCCCGGCTCGATCTGATGGCCCTCTTTCTCAAGGCGCTTGTGGGTCTTTTCCTCGAGATAGAGCAGCGAGCGCAGACCGTCGGCGGCGTTCTGACGCGGCGGCGCGGCACGGAAACCATCGTTGAAGATTTCCAGCGACAGCGGACCGCGGTAGCCGGTACGCAGGATCGGCGCGAGGAAACCGGCCAGATCGAATTCGCCCTGCCCCGGGAAGCAGCGGAAATGGCGGCTCCACTCCAGCACGTCCATGGCCAGGATCGGTGCATCGGCCATCTGCACGAAGAAGATCTTGTCGCCGGGGATATCGGCGATGGCTGCGGGATCGCCCTTGAGCGACAGCGTATGGAAACTGTCGAGGATCACCCCGACGGCCGGGTGATCGGCCTGACGAACCAGATTCCATACCTGCTGGTAGGTATTGACGTGACGGCCCCAGGCCAAGGCCTCGTATCCAATTCGCAGGCCGCGCGCACCTGCGCGCTCGCCCAACAAGCGCAGGTCGTCGATAAGGATTTCATCGTCGCCCAGCGAGTCGGCAGCGACGTTGCTGCACACCAGCACCAGGTCGGTGCCCAGTTCCTGCATCAGGTCGAACTTGCGCTCGGCACGGTCGATGTTGCGCTGCAGGCGGTCGCGGCGGCAGCCTTCGAAGTCGCGAAATGGCTGGAACAGGGCGATGGCGATGCCCAGGTCGGCGCAGCGCTTGCGAATTTCGCTGGGGCTGCCGTCGTAGTAGAGCAGGTCGTTCTCGAAGATTTCCACACCGTCGAAGCCGGCGGCAGCAATGGCTTCGAGCTTCTCGGGCAGGGTACCGCTGAGGGAAACGGTGGCAATTGAACGCTGCATAGACGGCTCCGGGCTGAGGCGGCGCCGTGGCGGGCAAAGTGAGGGAGGCGAGACGCGCTCATGAGCCCTCACTCGGCCGGTTGGTCGGCGCTCATGGATTGTTCGTAGCCTGGATTATTGGCAGGGTCGGGGAGATCAGCAATTCAAAATGAACGAACTGGTTAGTTTTCCGTTCGATAATCGAACATCATCACTTCCGGGGCTGTTTCCGGTTCTGCCAGGCAGCCGCCAAACCACTCAGGCAGATGATGAGAATACCGATCATCGCCGTGGTATCCGGCTTGTGCTGGAACACCAGCAGCCCCAGCAGCCCGGCGAAGACGATCTGCACGTAGCCGAACGGCGCCAGCAAAGCCGGCGCGGCATGGCGGAAGGCGTGGGTCAGCAGCAGGTGCGCGGCCATGCCACAGCCGCCCAGCGCCAGCATCATCAGACCGTGCGTGAGGCTCGGCACATGCCAGAAGAACGGCACCAGCAGACTCATCACCAGCGTGTTGACCAGGCCGGCGAAGAAGTTGCTGGTGGTCGCGCTGTCCACTTCACTGAGACGCCGGGTGAGGATCTGATAGCAGCTGAAACACAACGCCGCGCTCAGCGGCAACAGCACAGCCGGGGTAAACAGGTTGCCGCCCGGATGCACGATGATCAGGACCCCGACGAAGCCGACGATCACCGCAGCCCACTGGCCCGCGCTGACGCGTTCACCGAGCAAGGGCACCGATAGCGCCGTGACCAGCAGCGGCGCCAGAAAGATCACCGAGGTCGCCTCGGCCAGCGGGATGAACATCAGACCCGTGGTGAACAGCAGGCTCACACCCAGCAGGCACAGCGCGCGCAGCACCTGCAGGCCAGGCCGCTTGGTACGCAGCACGCGCAAGCCGGATTGCGGCAGGAAGATGCCGGCCATCAGCAAGGTGTGCACCAGGTAGCGCGCCCAGACGATGAGGATGATCGGATAGAAACCCGACAGGTATTTGGACATGGCATCGTGACTGGCGAACAGGAAGGTCGCCAGCACCATCAGGCCGATCCCCTTGAGCGGGTGATTGGCACCGGACAATGGAGTGAGACTCATGAAATACCCGGAAGGCGGACTCGCCGCAAAAAGATAGCAAGACAACTAACTATACAGACCACGACGGATCAACGCCTACATCCACTGCGGCAGGCGCTGACTGCATCACGACTGACGGTCGAGCAACTGCCGGGTCTTCTCCAGCGCCATGCGGGCTCGCTGCAATGCGCTGACACCCTGTTCCATCAGTTGCCGGGTCGGAATTTCCAGGCTCAGCGGGATGTTCGTCGGCAGGGTTCGCAGCAAGCCGAGCAGATCGCAGTCGCCGTCGCCGGGGAAGCGCCGTTCGTTGCGCGCCTGCCGCAGGATCTCCTCCATGTCATCTGGACGAGGCCCGGCCACGTCGCACAACTGAGCGTAGCGCAGGCGCTCGGTGGGCACGGCCGCCAGATCCTGCAGGCGCGAGCCAGAACGGTCGAAGTGAAAGGCATCGACCAGCACGCAGCCATTGGCTCGCCCCGCCGCAGCGACGATACGCGCCGCCTGGGTCAGGTCGCGAGCGTCGGTCCAGGGCATGAATTCCAGGTGCGGATGTAGGCCGTACTGCGCGGACAGATCACAGAGCGCAGCGAAGTTGTCGGTCTGCCGCGCTTCGTCTGGGTCATTGCCGGCCACCAGCAGTTCACTGGCACCGCACTCGGCGCCTACAGCGAGGATGGCCTCGAAGTCGCTGACGCGGGTTTGCGCCTTCAGGCGCAGAATTTCCACATCGAGGACCTGGATGCCGGTATCGCGCAAACGCTGCAGGGTCTGCGTACGCAGACCGGCATCGGCCACCAGCGGGAAGTGATGTTCCTCCGGTGTGGCCGGCACCAGACGCAAGCCAACATGGCTATAGCCGGCGCGCGCCGCCACCTCGACCATTTCCGGCGGCGACAGCTCGAGCACGGTCAGGGCGGCCAGGGAAAGAATACGTTCGCTCATGATGATTCTCTGCTCAGAGGGTTTCGGGGACGCAGGCCTGGCCGCTTTCCGCCGCCTGGCGAATGGCCTCGACCAACGCCAGGGTGCGACCGGCATCGGCAGCGCTGACCAGCGGCTGAACCTGGCCACGGGCGACCTGGACAAAATGCTGCAACTGGCGGTATAGCGCCTCGCCTGCGTCGAAGTGCTCCTGCACCTGCTGCAGCGGCTGGTGCCAGCCGGCACCCGCCTCGCTGTAATGCCAGCGCTTGAGCTGCGGAATGCTCAGGGCGCCGCGGGTACCGGCGAGCAGATAACAGGGCTGATCGGCCTGGCGCGGGTAGACCGGGTTCTCGCCCGATGTCATCTCCCAGCTCCAGGGCGCCGCGGCGGCGTCAGAACCAGTCAGGCTGCCCAGCGCACCACCTTCGAACTGCAGCAGCACCGCCGCGCTGTCCTCGTTGGCGAAACCGCGCACGCCATTGCTGGTAATGGCCTGTACCTGGCGCACTTCGCCGCACAAGTGTCGCAGCAGATCGAGGTCATGAATCAGATTGGTCAGCAGCATTCCGGCACCGGCTTCACGGCGCCAGGCGATGTCGTAGTAGCTGTCGGGTTTCTGCACCTGCCACAGCGCGGTCACCGTGGTCAGTCGGCCCAGAGCGCCCTCTTCGATCAATTCGCGGGCACGGGCGATCAGCGGATTGTGCCGGCGATGATGCCCCACCAGCACCGGCACGCCACTGCGTTCGCTGGCCGCAACCAGCTCGCGTACCTCGTCCAGGTGGACGCCCACCGGTTTTTCCAGCAGCACCGGCACGCCCGCTGCAATGCAGTCGAGCGCCGTACTGACATGCAGCGCATTGGGGTTGGCAACGATCACTGCTTCAGGCCGCACCTGCTCCAGCATCTGCTGGTGATCGGCGAAAAAAGGCACGCCGCATTGCGCCGCAAACTCGGCGGCCTGAGGGCCGGGATCGGCGATGGCACAGAGTTGCGCTTCGGCCAGATTCTGCAGGTGCTGGTGGTGCTGACGGCCCATGACACCAGCGCCGATCAGGGCAATACGCAGGGGGGAAATCACGCGTTGATCCTCTTTTTGTCGTATTTGCACGGGCGCTGCCTGGGAGGTCCTGCAGCGCCTCTTTTTTAATTTAGAACTCAGTTCCATAAAAATCGCAAGCGCGAATTGGGGCTAACGGATTGCCCTTGATCGGAAGTCGGCGAGAGGAAGAAGTTGAAGCCGGTGCGCGCAGCGCACCCTACAAACCGGGAGTCGCATCACTCGATGCATTGCGCCCGTGCCGACTCAGTCCGTAGGGTGCGCCGTGCGCACCAGAACCGACGGAAGCATCGGATCCGGCATCAGCCCGCAGATCAGATGCCGGCGCGACGGAGCCACGAAGGACGCTGATTCGCGGCTGAAGCGGAGTGCCGCCCAGCCGCTCCTACGATGAGGTGGGCGTGTCGCTTTCCAATCGATCAGGCGAACAGTTCGGAAGCAGGGCTGGCGGCGGACAGCTCGTCGGCGGCGGCCAGCAGCTCAGGCGCCAGTTGCTCGATACGCGCCAGCGACAGGCGCGCACTGGGCCCGGCAATGCTGAGCACGCCGATTACCCGTTCCTCGACGGGGTGACGCACCACAACGGCCAGCGCAGCGGTACCCAGCGACGAACTTTCCATCACCCAGGCGTATCCCTGCTGGCGCGCCAGGGCCAGGCGCTGCAGCAGTTCCTGCTGGTTACGCGGCGCATTGGGGCCGAAGTCGGCAGGGTCGGCGACACCCTGCCGCGCCACCAACGCCAGAGCGTCTGCGTCGCTCATGCTGGCCAGCCAGGCATGCCCGGAAGCGGTGTAGAACAGCGGTGCGTCACGCCCCATGTCCGGGTCGTAACGCAAACCGGAGCGAGCCCCCTGGCTCTTGGCGATCCAGGTCTGGCGCTCGCCCTCGATCACTCCCAGGCGCACCAGCTCGCCGCTGGTTTCAGCCAAACCATCGAGAATCGGCTGCACCACATCGGCGCCGCTGTTGGCCAGATAGCGAAAGCCCAGCGCTACCAGTTTGGTCGAGAGCCGATAGCGACTGGTGAGCGCATCCTGGCGCACATAGCCCAGACGCATCAGCTCGGCGAGCATGCGATGCGTAGCGCTCTTGGGAATATCCAGCTCATCGGCCAGGGCCTGCATCTGCATGCCACGGGCATCGCGAGTGAGGCTTTCGAGAAGGCTGAGCGCGCGTTCGATCTGACTGCCGGCCATGAGAATGTCCTGAAAAATTTGCGCCGATTCTAAGAGACAAGCGTCCGGTGACGCGAGCCAGACCGGCGCCTGCCTCTGGATGCTGGGCCACGGACGCGCGATACTGCCGGCGCGACGCACAATGTACTAACCGGTTCGTTCTTGTTCGGTTATCGAACAAAACCCCGTTTAGCGAATTGAAATGGCCAGCCTGGTCGGCCCACTATTCCTACCACGCCTGAAACCGAAGTGATCTTCTGCCTGGTGCATCACGCTTCGAATGTTTCAGCAGCCAATAAATATAAGAAGGTCAATTGTCATGTCACAGCCTATGCACCTGCGTGCCCCGGCCACCCACGCCACAGCGAGGATCGCTCCTCGTCCGGCGCCCAGCTCGTTGCTCGACGACTGGTCCTCTCTATCCACTCTGGCCATGCCCGTCCTCGCCCCTGCCCATCAGGGCATGCGCAAGGTCTCCTGGCGGCGCCTGATCAGCGCGCTGACAGCCAAACGGCAGCCTGCGTGCGAATCCTGACCAGCCCCACCCCCTCCCCAACCCTGTCGGAGCGATAGCATGAACAAGACAGACAAGATGCTGGTCGGCGAGCGCACCTTCTGTGTCCTGCTGGTGCTGACGAGCCTGGTGGTGTTCTACCTGGCTTACCAGATTTCCGGTTTCTCCTCGATCAATTCCCCTGGGGCATTTCCCATCGGCGTCGCGCTGGTGATGATCTTCTCCGCAGTGAAGATCGGCGTCGAACTGATCGGCAAGGCCAAACCCGACTGCAGCGGCTGGCTGGATGCCTTCCAGCAGTTTCGCGACACCCACTTCCCGCGCCGCACACTGGTCTTCGGCCTGCTGGCCGTGGCGTATCTGGCGGCGATCCAGTGGGTCAGTTTCTACGTCAGCACCTTCCTTTTTCTGGTGCTGTCGATCGTTTACCTGCGCAAAGGCCGCGTACTCAACGCCATCCTGATCGCAGCTGTGTTGCTGGTGCTGATCTATCTGCTGTTCAGCCTGGCGTTCAGCGTTTACCTGCCATAACGAGGCACTCGAGATGAGCGATACCCTTTCCTACCTGCTGATGGCCTGGAGTGATCCGCAGCTGCTGATGCTGACTGCGCTGGGCACCTTTGCCGGCATCTATATCGGCGCCATCCCGGGCCTCTCGGTGACCATGGCAGTGTCCATCCTGGTGTCCTTCACCTTCTCCTGGGATGTCAACGATGCACTGGCGCTGATCGTCGGCATCTTCATCGGCGGCGTTTACGGTGGCTCACGCAGCGCCATCCTGCTGAACATCCCCGGCGCGCCCTCCTCGGTGGCCACGGCCTTCGACGGCTACCCACTGGCACAACAGGGCGAAGCCGGTCGCGCCATCGGCCTGAGCACCGTGATGTCGGTGGTCGGCGGTATCGTCGGCACCATCATGCTCGCCAGCGCGGCACCGCTGATCGGCGAACTGGCCCTGCGCTTCGCCCCGCGCGACTACTTCCTGGTCGCCGCCATCGGCCTGCTGTTGGTCGGTAGCCTGGCCGAAGGCTCGCTGGCAAAAGGCATCTTCGCCGCCGGCCTGGGCGCGGTGATCGGCCTGGTGGGTATGGACCCGGTCACTGCGCAAGGGCGTTTCACCCTGGGCCAGGTCGAACTGATGGGCGGCATCCACTACGTGGTGCTGATGATCGGCCTGTTCGGCGTCGCCGAGGCCTTCTATCAACTGCATAACCTCGACAGCCCGGTAGTCCGCCAGAAGGTGGACAAGATCCTGCCGTCCTTCGCCATGGTGCTGAAATTCCTCCCGTTGTCGATCCGCACCTCGATCATTGGTGTCATCGTCGGCGTGCTGCCGGGCGTCGGCGGCGACATCGCGGCGCTGATGGCCTATGACCATGCCAAGCGCACCGTGAAAAATCCGTCCAGGCCGTTCGGCAAGGGTGCCTACGAAGGCCTGGTAGCCCCGGAAACCGCCAACAGCGCGGCGGTCGGTGGCGCCTACGTGCCGATGCTGACCCTGGGCATGCCCGGTGATGCAGTCACCGCAGTGATCATCGGCGCCCTGGTGGTGCATGGCCTCAACCCCGGCCCGATGCTGATGGTGGAAAACCCGCACATCTTCTACTTCACCGTCGGCAACCTGCTGCTGGCCAATGTGTTTCTGATGATCTTCGGCCTGATGGGCATCAAGCTCTTCGCCAAGTTCGTGGAAATGCCCAAGGCCGTGCTGATTCCACTGATCCTCGTGCTCTGCGTGGTCGGTACCTACTCGATCAACAGCAGCATGACCGAGGTGTACTGGATGCTCGGTTTCGGGGTGCTCGGCTATCTGCTGAAGATCTTCGGCTTCCAGATGGGTCCGATCATTCTCGGCGCCATCCTCGGCCCGTTGATGGACACCTCGTACCGCCAGGCCATGTCCTCGGCCGGTGACAACCCGGTGGAGCTGCTGCAAGGGCTGGTCACCAGCCCGCTGTCGCTGATCCTCAGCGCCGCGGTGGTGCTGATCCTGCTGGGCAACACCCCGCTGCTGAAGAAACTCAAGAGCAAGCTCAGCCCCGCTTCGGCGCGCGGCTGATACCCAGGTTCCAAGGCGTGCCCCGGCCGACAGGGGCTCACAACAACAACCGATGGAGAGTCTCCACATGTTCAAATCGTTACTGACTGGCGCCGCTCTCGGACTCAGCGCCCTCACCATGGCCCTGCCAGCCCACGCCGAATACCCCGAGCGCAGCATCCAGGCGGTCATTCCCTGGGGTGCAGGCGGCGCCACCGACAACGTCATGCGCAGCCTGACTCCGTACGTGGAGAAAGAGCTGGGCGGCAAGTTCATCCTCAACAACCGCCCGGGTGGCACCGCCGTCATCGGCAGCACCCACGTCATGCAGCAGCGTCCTAACGGCTACACCGTCCTGCTCGGCGCCGAGAACCCGCAGCTCTATAAAGTGCTGAAACTCGCCGACTTCGATTACGCCGACTTCTACCCGGTCAACATCATCGGCCAGAACGTGGTGGTGATCGCCGCCAACGCCGACGCGCCGTTCAACAACATGGCCGAACTGATGGCCGCCGCCAAGGCCAACCCGGACACCCTGCGCATGGGCTCCACCGGCGCCGGCGGCCTGCCGAGCACCGTCAGCGCGATGATCAACGCGGTGGACGAGCTGAAAGTGCGTGAAGTGACCTTCGGTGGCGACGGCCCCGGCATCACTGCACTGATGGGCAAGCACATCGACTTCATGCCCCTGAGCCTGGCCGCCGCCCGCGAACTGGTACGCAGCGGCAAGCTCAAGGCCCTGGCCGTGTTCGCCACCGAGGAAACCCCGGAACTGCCGGGCGTCGAGCCGATCACCAAGTCCCTGCCGGCCATCGCCGAGTACCTGCCGTGGGGCCCGTTCTGGGGCGCCTTCGTGCACAAGGACACCCCGGACGACGTCAAGCAGAAGCTGGTCGACGCCTACGCCAAGGCCGTTGCCAACCCCGAGTTCCAGGGCTTCCTGAAGAACTTCGGCGCGCAGAGCCTGAACCTCAACGGCGCCGAAGCTGAAGAGTTCCTCAAGCGCTGGCAGTCGGTCACCACCTGGTCGATGTACAAGGCCAAGGCCATCGAAATTTCCCCGGACTCGGTCGGCATCGCCAAGCCCTGACCTTCCCCAGCGGGTGCCTTCGGTGCCTGCCTCTCTTTCGCCTGCATCGCTGCTCAGCGATGCAGGCGAAATGCCTTGGGCGAAAGCCCGCTGCCACGCTTGAAGAAACGGGAAAAATAGCCCGGCTCGGAAAAACCCAGACTGTCTGAAATCTGGCTCACCGTCATGGTGGTGTACACCAGACAGCGCTTGGCCTCGAGCAACAGACGCTGATTGATCAGCTGCAATGCGGATTGCCCGGCCAACCGCCGGCACAGCGCATTGAGGTGAGCGGCACTGATCCCCAGGCGCGAGGCGTAATGTTCGATCGGTAGATGCTCGCGAAAGTGCACTTCGAGCAAATGCACGAAGGCCTGCACATGCTCGCGCCCTCGGCCATCGGCAGGCTCCTGCGCCTCGCTTCGCGCCAGTTGCCGGCGCGCGATGGCAACCAGCAGGACACTGATCAGCGAGTGCAGCATCAGCTCCCGCGCTGGCTCCAGACGGCCGTACTCCTGGCTGATCGACTCGAACAAGGCGTCCAGATAACGGCGCTGCTCGCCGACCTCATAGCACATGGGGCTCTGCAAGCATTGCTGGCCCAGCGGCGCGGCCAGTTGCTCCACCAGCGGCCGCGCCAGGCTCAGCACATAGCCCTGAACATCACGCGAGAAACGAAAGCCGTGCACGCACAGCGCCGGCACGACCTGCAGCGAAGCACTGCGCACCAGGCGCACCTGCCCCTCCACCTCCAGCTCGGCTTCACCTGACTGCACATAGAGCAACTGCAGCAGGTCAGCGTGACGGTGCGGTTTGATTTCCCAACCGTGCAACTGGCTGCGCTCGGGAATCGATTCACAGTGGATAAGGTCGGGGGTCGGCCATTCGGCCGTCTCACCGTACAGCTTGAATACCGGCACCAGGGGAGCTTTCGAAGCAGTCATGAGCGGGCTCTTAAAATCATCGAAAAGTCCAAGAATCCTTTTCGATATTGCCTTCTAACCAAGCATGTATCCACAAAAAATACAGACCTGAGCCTGTGAATCGACATACAGCCGATCACGTACTGGAGAACAATAATGAACACTCAGGTCGCCATCATCGGCGCTGGCCCCTCCGGCCTGCTGCTCGGCCAATTGCTGCACAACGCCGGCATCGACAATGTCATCCTCGAACGCCAGAGCCCCGACTACGTGCTCGGCCGCATCCGCGCTGGCGTGCTCGAACAGGGTATGGTCGACCTGCTGCGCGAGGCCGGCGTGGCCGCGCGCATGGATCGCGAAGGCCTGCCGCACGATGGCTTCCAGCTGGCCTTCGATGGCCGCTGCGAGCGCATCGACCTCAAGGGGCTGACCGGTGGCAAGAGCGTGATGGTCTACGGCCAGACGGAAGTCACTCGCGACCTGATGGAAGCACGCCAGGCCAGCGGCGCCGTCACCCTGTACAACACCAGCCAGGTGCAGTTGCACGAGCTCAAGGGCGAGCGCCCTTACCTGACCTTCGAGCATGAGGGCCGCACGCAGCGCCTGACGTGCGATTACATCGCGGGCTGCGATGGCTTCCATGGTGTATCGCGACAATCCATCCCGGCTGGGGTACTTCAGGAGTTCGAGCGGGTGTATCCGTTCGGCTGGCTAGGCATCCTTGCCGACACCCCGCCGGTGCATGAGGAGCTGATCTACGCCAACCACGCGCGTGGCTTCGCCCTGTGCAGCATGCGTTCGCCGACACGCACGCGCTACTACGTGCAGGTGGGCGCCGAGGAGAAGGTCGAAGACTGGTCCGACGAGCGCTTCTGGGACGAACTCAAACGCCGCCTGCCAAACGAGATCGCCAGCCAGTTGGTCACCGGACCTTCGATCGAAAAGAGCATCGCGCCGCTGCGCAGCTTCGTGGTCGAGCCGATGCAGTATGGTCGTCTGTTTCTGCTCGGTGATGCCGCGCACATCGTTCCGCCGACCGGCGCCAAGGGCCTGAACCTGGCCGCCAGCGACGTCAGCACGCTGTACCGCATCCTGCTCAAGGTCTACCGCGAGGGCCGTGTGGACCTGCTCGAACGCTACTCGGAAATCTGCCTGCGGCGCATCTGGAAGGCCGAGCGTTTCTCCTGGTGGATGACCTCGATGCTGCATCGCTTTCCCGACACCGATGCCTTCAGCCGCCGCATGCAGGAGACCGAACTGGACTACTTCGTCAGCTCCGAAGCCGGCCGCAGGACCATCGCCGAGAATTACGTCGGCCTGCCCTACGAAGCCATCGAATGACTCATTGCTCAGCCGTAGGGTGCGCCACGCGCACCCAGCCAAACTGCGGGCCATTGGTGCGCACGGTGCACCCTGGCCCTCGCACGGGAGCCCTTGATCGATAATCGCCCGGCGCGCCACTGGCACGTCCCAGGCCTACGCAATTCGTTCGTTTATCGCACACTAAGTCGTTAATCGAATTGAATAGCCCCTCGCTAACTCGCACCATGCGAGCAGCGAATCCTAGCGGCGGCAGTATTGCAGCCGAATTTGGCTGTACCTGAATCGCCTACTAACAATGAATAAGAAAGGACATTTGCGATGCACAAGCTTTCCAAGGCTTTGCTGACGCTGCTTGCCACCAGCGTCATGACCTGGGCCAACGCCGACGAGGCCGAGGTCACCCTCAAGGTTCACCACTTCCTGCCGGCGCACTCGGTGACCCAGGCCGACTTTCTCAAGCCCTGGGCAGAGAAGATCACCGCCGAATCCAATGGTCGAATCCAGTTTCAGTTCTACCCTTCCATGCAGTTGGGCGGCACCCCGCCGCAACTGATCGACCAGGCGCGTGACGGCGTCGCCGACATCGTCTGGACCCTGCCTGGCTACACCAGCGGCCGCTTCCCGCTGGCATCGGCATTCGAGATGCCGTTCATGAGCCGCTCTTCGGAAGCCAGCAGCCAGGCCATGTGGGATTTCCTCGAAGCCCACGGGCAGAAGGAGTTCGCCGACGTGCATCTGCTCGCGACTCACCTGACCGATGGCGCGCTGCTGCACACGGCGAAGAAGCCGGTGCGCAGCCTGGCCGACTTCCGTGGCCTGAAACTGCGCTCGGCCAACCGCATCTCCACCAAGCTGATTTCCATGCTCGGTGCCACCCCGGTGGCCATGCCGGTACCGCAGGTGCCGGAAGCGCTGTCCAAGGGTGTGGTCGACGGCGCCGTGCTGCCCTGGGACGTGGTCCCTGCACTGAAGCTGCAGGAACTGGTCAAGTACCACACCGAAATGGCGCCGGGTCAGCCAGCGTTGATGCACACCGCGCTGGTACTGGCGATGAACCCGGCCAAGTACGCCAGCCTGCCCGATGACCTGCGCAAGATCATCGACGCCAACAGCGGCCGTGAACTCTCACGCCAGGCCGGCCATATCTGGGATACCAACGTGATCGAGACCGGGCACAAGCTGGCGCAATCGCGTGGCAACGAGATCTACGTACTGCCCGCCGAAGAACAGGCCAAGTGGATGGCCATCGGCCGCAAGCTGGACAACGACTGGATCAAGGAAGTCGAGAGCAAAGGCAACGACAACGGTGCTGCGCTGCTGCAAGAAGTGCGCGACCTGATCGAAAGCTACAACGCCAAGCTGCCGCACTGATCGTTAACCCTCGTTGTGTTGGCCGGCACCTGCGGTGCCGGTCTTGCGGAGTCCTCTCATGATCGAAAACCCTGCCTTGCCCGGGCAGCCTCAGCGCACGCGCCCGTTCGGCCAGTTGCTCGATGTCCTGGCCCGTTGGCTGGCACTGGCTGGCGGCCTGGTGCTGGTCGCCATCACCCTGCTGTCGGCCTACAGCATCACCATGCGCAGCCTGTTCGACGCGCCACTGCTCGGTGACGTCGAGCTGGTGCAGATGGGCTGCGGCATTGCCGTGGTGAGTTTCCTGCCGTTGTGCCAGCTGCGTCGCAACAATGTCATCGTCGACGCCTTCACCTTGCGCGCCTCGGCCAACACCCGGCGCTATCTCGACACGCTCGGCTGCCTGCTGATGGCCGCCTGTGCAGCGCTGCTGGCCTGGCGCTCGATAATCGGCACCCTGGATACTTACCGCAACGGTGAGGAGTCGATCATCATGGGCATTCCGATGTGGTGGTCGATGACCCCCTTCGCGCCTTCTTTCGCCCTACTCGCCGTCGTTTCCCTGTACACCGCCTGGCTCGACCTGCGCGGTGAGGGAGGCCAACAATGAGCAGCGTCGCATTGGGCGGACTCTTCCTCGCCTTCCTCCTGGTTCTGCTGGCCATCCGCATTCCAATCGCCATCGCCATGCTGCTGACCGGTATTGGCGGCTACGTCTCGATCAGCGGTTGGGACCCCTTGCTCAACTACCTGAAGACGGTGGCCTACGCCCGCTACACCGTGTACGACCTGTCGGTGATCCCGCTGTTTCTGCTGATGGGGCAGTTCGCCTCGCGTGGCGGCCTGGCTACCGGCCTGTTCCGTGCCGCAGCCGCCATGGTCGGGCACTGGCGCGGTGGCCTGGCGATCTCCGCCATCGGCTCCTGCGCAGCCTTCGGCGCGGTCTGTGGCTCATCGGTGGCAACCGCCGCGACCATGGGCCAGGTGGCCCTGCCGGAGCTGCGTCGCTACAAGTACTCCAATTCGCTGGCAGTGGGTTGCCTGGCGGCCGGCGGCACCCTGGGCATTCTCATCCCACCCTCGGTGGTGCTGGTGATCTACGCCATTCTCGCCCAGCAGAACATCTCCACGCTGTTCATGGCCGCCTTCGTGCCGGGCATTCTCGCCGTCATCGGCTACATGATCGCCATTGCCATCTATGTGCGCCTGTTCCCGGACTCCGGGCCAGCGCAGGAGCGCTCGAGCTGGAAACAGCGACTGCAGGCGCAGCAGGGGGTGTGGCCGGTACTGCTGATTTTCCTGGTGGTGCTCGGGGGGATCTACGGTGGCTGGTTCACCCCTACCGAAGCTGCAGCCATCGGCACCGTGGGCACGGGGTTCTTCGCCTTCACCCTGGGCAAGATGCGTCTGGCCGAACTCAAGGAGGTGCTGCTGGGCACCGGCGTGACCACGGCCATGATCTTCATGATCCTGCTCGGCGCCGATGTGATGAATGCCTTCCTGGCCATCTCGCAGCTGCCCAACTTCATCGCCGAAACCATCAGCGGCGCAGGTCTGCAGCCGTTCCTGGTGCTGGCCGGAATTCTCGTCCTGTACCTGATCCTCGGCTGCGTGATGGACACCATGTCGATGATCCTGCTGACCATCCCGATCTTCTTCCCTGTGATCATGGGGCTGGACTTCTATGGACTGGACCAGACCGAGAAGGCCATCTGGTTCGGCATCCTGGCCCTGATGGTGGTGGAAATCGGCATGGTCACCCCGCCACTGGGCATGAACGTGTACGTGATTGCCGGCATGGCGCGCGATATCCCCATGAGTGAAGCCTTCAGAGGCATCGTGCCGTTCCTGATCTCGGACATCGTGCGCGTGGTCATCCTTGTGCTCTTCCCATCGATCACCCTGTGCCTGGTGCGCTGGCTGAACTGAGAACTCGCGATGCATTCAGACGAACGCCGCTGAACCCCGAATAACTGCCACCACTCTCCCCGATGTAGAAGCGTATCCGCCGCTGCGGAGGGGAGCTTTCAACCTTGAAAAAGGAAACGATAACAATGAAAAAAACCCTGTACCTCGCTCCCAGCGCAATCGCCATTGCAGTCATGGCCTCCAGCCTCTCGGTCGGCGTTCAGGCCGCCGGCTTCGTCGAAGACGCCAAGGTCACCCTCGGCCTGCGCAACTACTACTTCAACCGCAACTACCTCAACGGCACCGATCCGGTGATTCGCGGTGAACGCCAGGGCCAGGCCGAAGGCTGGACCCAGAGCTTCATCCTCGATGCCCGCTCCGGCTACACCCAGGGCACCGTCGGCTTCGGTCTCGATGTGCTCGGCCTTTACAGCATCAAGCTGGATGGCAACCGTGGCGCAGCCAACACCCAACTGATGCCGATCCACGATGATGGCCAGGCCGCCGACCAGTTCGGCCGCACCGCCGTGGCCGCCAAGGCCAAGATTTCCAAGACCGAACTGAAGGTCGGCGAATGGTTCGCCGTGCTACCGATCCTGCGCGCCGACGACGGTCGTTCGCTGCCGCAAACCTTCCAGGGCGCCCAGCTGACTTCCAACGAGATCGATGGCCTGACCCTGTACGGCGGCCAGTTCTGGAAGAACAGCCAGCGCAACGATGCCAGCCGTGAAGACATGTCGTTCGGCGGTGTGAAGGGCGACGACTTCAACTTCGGCGGTGGTGAGTACCGTTTCAATGGCAACAACACCATGGTCGGCGTCTGGCATGCCCGCCTGGAAGACGTCTACCAGCAAAGCTACGTGCAGTTGACCCACAGCCAACCGGTCGGTGACTGGGTACTGGGTGCCAACCTCGGCTATGTCACCGGCAAGGAAGAAGGCGCGGCCAAGGCCGGCAATCTGGACAACAAGGTCTATCAAGGCGCGTTCACGGCCAAGACCGGCAACAACACCTTCATGCTGGCCTACCAGCGACTGAGCGGTGACACCAAGTTCATGCGCATCGACGGCGCCAGTGGCGGCACCCTGGTCAACGACGGCTTCACCAACAGCTACGACAACCCTGAGGAGCGCTCCTGGCAGGTTCGCCACGACTACAACTTCGCCGGCCTCGGCATCCCGGGCCTGACCCTGATGAACCGCTACGTCAGCGGCTCCAACATCCACACCGGCGGCCGTACCGATGCCGAAGAGTGGGGTCGTGAATCCGAGCTGGCCTACACCATTCAGGAAGGCACGATGAAGAACCTGAGCATCCGCTGGCGTAACTCCGACGTGCGCCGCGACGTGGGCCAGGATCTGCACGAGAACCGTCTGATCATCAACTACCCGCTGTCGATTCTGTAAGCATCACGCGACATCGCTGCACAAGTGACTCCTAGTGTTACGGCACGTTCAGCCCGTCCTCGTGACGGGCTTTTTTTGATGTGCAACTGTTCGAGGAAGTACCCCCATGCGCTGGATTATCGAACGTAGCGCCGACCTCAAGGTCGGGCACAAACTCCTGCTGGGCTTCTCACTGGTCATGCTGCTGACCCTGGCAGTCGCCCTGGGTGGCTGGCGCACAGCCAGCGAGATTCTCGGGCATGCCGGTCAGTCGCTCCAGGTGGCGGACATCAAGCAACAGATCCTGCAACTGCGCTTGCAGGAGAAGGATTACCTGCTGGCGCCGCTGGCTGGTCATGACGCCGGCATCACCGAGCAACATGCGCGCATCGCCGCAGAGCTGGCTGACTTACCCACCGACGCCGAGCAACTCCAGCTGTTGCAGCACGGCAATGACGCCTACCTGCAGCAATTCGCTCAACTGCGCGCGGCGCAGTCTCAGGCAAGCACCGCACAGACCGGCATGGCGATTCGCGCCGACGAAGCGCTGATCCAGTTCGAGATGGTCACCCAGGACCAGTTCAACCTGATTCGCGATCGATTGTACGATGGCGAAACGGGCACGCAGAGCAGCGTCGACCAGGCCGAAGCGGCGGCGCGCCTGAGCCACACCCTGTTGCAGCTGCGCCTGGCGGAAAGCCAGTTCATCCGCAGCGCTGACAACGTCGATGCCGATCTCTGGCAAACGCGCTTCGCCAGCATGACCGAGGCAGCTCAGCAACTGCGCGCGCAACTCGCCGCCCTGCAGCAGGCATCCCTGGACGAGGCCCTGCGCGCACTCGACAGCTATCGCGAATCCTTCGAGCACTATCGCCATAGTCGCGAGGCCGAGCAGCGCAGTCGCAGCCAATTGGCCGACCTGGCGCAAGGCATGCTGCAGCATAGCAACGACCTGCAGCAGCACCAGCAACGCGCCATGCAAGCAGGCAACCGCACCTCCCTGCAAACCCTTGCCCTGCTCACGACTGCAGCACTGCTACTGGCTCTGCTCGCCAGTTGGCTTATCCGCCACCTGATCGTCGGGCCGCTGCAACACTGCCTGTTGCTGGCCCAGCAGGTCGCGGCCGGCAATCTCAGTGGCAGTCGTATCGTCGTGAGCCGTGATGAGGTCGGTCAGCTTCTGGGCGCACTGCAAACCATGCGCGACCACCTGCGCGAATTGATCGAGCAGATCGGTGGCAGCGCGACACAGATTGCCGCTGCGGCAGAGCAACTCTCGGCAGTCAGCGAACAGACCCGCGCGGGTGTGCGCGAGCAGAGCGAAGAGTCCAGCCAGACGGCCTGCGCCATGCAACAGATGGTCACCAGCGTGCAGCAGGTGGCCGGTGATGCCGAGCAGGCATCGCAGGCCGCGCAACAGGCAGAATTGCAGGCCCGTGATGGCGACCGCCAGGTGCATCGAGTAGTCGAGCAGATCGAACGCCTGGCCAGCGAAGTGGCGCATACCGGGCAGACGGTTGGCCTGGTGCAAGGCGAGAGTCAACGCATCGGCAGCGTGCTGGATGTAATCAAGGCAGTCGCCGAGCAGACCAATCTGCTGGCGCTCAACGCCGCCATCGAGGCCGCACGCGCCGGTGAACAAGGCCGCGGTTTCGCCGTGGTCGCCGATGAAGTACGCGCGCTGGCGCGCCGTACTCAGGACTCCACCAGCGAGATCGAGGCGCTGATCACCAGCCTGCAGAGCCGCGTACAAACGGCCGTTACCCAGACTCAGGCCAGCCAGACGCTGAGCCAGGACGCGATGAGCAGCGTCAAGCTGGCCGGCCAGAGCCTGACGCGCATCAATCAGGCGGTCGCACTGATCGAGCAGATGAACCAGCAGATCGCCAGCGCGGCCGAACAGCAGAGTGCGGTTGCCCTGGAGATCAACCGCAGCCTGGACAACGTACGCGGCATCGGCGAGCAGAGCGCCAGCGCCACCGAGCAGACCGCGCTATCGAGCGCCGAACTGGCCAGACTGGGCGGTGAATTGCAGCTGCGCATCGGCCGCTTTCGTACCTGAGGCCGAGAAACTGGCCTTGATCATCAAGGCCGTCGGGTGGACAACGCGAAGCTTGTCCACCGCTGCTGCTCACGAGCAAGACACAATCGCGGCCCTTTCCCGGATTGCATCCGGCTACACCGACAATAAATGACCGCTAACCGCACGACTTCCCGGGCAAATCATCCGACAGTGCTTGGCGCCCCGGTAGTCGCCACATAAAATTCGGAACCAAGTTCCAATAAATAACAAATGCGGAGATCTGCCATGGCCAACGCCCCACTCGACTGCGACCTGCTGGTGATTGGCTCCGGCGCGGCCGGCCTGGCAGCCGCCGTCAGCGCCGCGCACCTGGGCAAACGGGTGATCCTGGTAGAAAAGGACCCGGTATTGGGCGGCGCCACCGCCTGGTCCGGCGGCTGGCTGTGGGCGCCACGTAACCCGCTGGCCAGACGCGCCGGCATCGTCGAAGACATCGAGCAACCGCGTACCTACCTGCGTAACGAGCTGGGCGAACATTACCGCGCCGAGTTGGTGGACGCCTTTCTGCAGCACTGCCCCGAGATGGTGGCGTTCTTCGAGCAGCACACTGCCCTGCAGTTCGTCGACGGCAACGGCATCCCCGATATGCACGGCAACACGCCCGGTGCCGCCAGCGGTGGCCATCAGGTCATCGCCGCGCCCTACGATGGCCGCGAAGTGCTCGACCTGTTGCCGCGCCTGCGCAAGACCATGCGCGAGACCTCCTTCATGGGCATGCCGATCATGGCCGGCGCCGATCTCGCAGCCTTCCTCAACATGACCCGTTCACCCAAGGCGCTGCTGCACGTGATCCGGCGCTTCACCACCCATCTCTATCACCTGGCCCACTACGGACGCGCCATGCACCTGGTCAATGGCGTGGCGCTGATCGCACGCTTGGCGCGCTCGGCGCAGGATCTGGGTGTGCAGATGATGGTGTCCACGCCCGCGCAGCGCCTGATGATCGAAGACGGCAACGTATGCGGTGCCATGGTGCTGCACGCCGGTGAGGAAATGACTATCCGCGCCAAAGCGGTGGTACTGGCTGCCGGCGGTTTTCCCAACGACCCCGAACGCCGCAAGGCGATATTCCCGCGCGATGCCAGCGGCCACGACAACCTCGCCCTGCCGCCTGCCAGTTGCTCCGGTGACGGCCTGCGCCTGGGCGAATCAGCGGGCGGCCAGGTGGCCGACGACCTGCGCTCGCCGGTGGCCTGGGCGCCGGTTTCGAAGGTGCCCTACGCCGACGGCAGCGTCGGCCATTTCCCGCACATCATCGACCGCGGCAAGCCCGGCATCATCGGCGTGCTGCAAAACGGCAAGCGCTTCGTCAACGAGGCTGGCGGTTACTACGACTACGTCGACGCCATGCTCAAGGCCATTCCCGAGGATCAGCAGGCCTGCTCCTGGCTGATCTGCGACCACCGCTTCCAGCGCCGCTACGGCCTCGGCTTCGCTCGCCCGGCGCCAGTACCGCTGTGGCCACATATCCGCAATGGCTACCTCAAGCGCGGCCAGAGCCTGGAAGCACTGGCGCAGGCCTGTGGCATCGACCCGATCGGGCTCGTTGCCACCGTCGACGAGTTCAACCAGCATGCGCGCCGTGGCGAAGACCCACTGTTCGGGCGTGGCAGCACCGCGTTCAACCGTCGCAGTGGCGATGCCAAGCACAACGGTCCGAACCCCTGCGTAGCCCCTATCGAGCATGGCCCCTTCTATGCCGTGAAAGTACAACCGGGTTGCTTCGGCACCTTCGCCGGGCTGCGCACCGATGGGCATGCGCGGGTGCTCGATGGCACAGGCCAACCGATACCCGGGCTGTATGCAGCAGGTACGGACATGGCCAGCCCCATGGGTGGGCACTACCCGTCGGGCGGCATCAATCTCGGCCCTGCATTGACCTTTGGCTATATCGCCGGACGCCACGCGGCCACGGTCTGATATCGGCCAGCCATGGATGGCAGGCATAAAAAAGCGCCACCCGGATGCGTGGTCCGGGTAGCGCCCCATTGCTCGTACGAATCAGTCTTCCAGTGATTCCACGCCCAATTCGTCCCAGACTTCCTCGGCCAGGTGGAAGGTGGCATTGGCCGCCGGGATACCGCAGTAGATCGCGCTCTGCATGAGCACTTCCTTGATCTCGTCGCGGGTCACGCCGTTGTTCTTCGCTGCGCGCAGGTGCAGTTTCAGTTCGCCCTCGCGGTTCATGCCGATCAGCATGGCGATGGTGATCAGGCTGCGGGTGTGGCGCGGCAGGCCGGGGCGAGTCCAGATATCGCCCCAGGCGTGACGGGTGATCATCTCCTGGAACTCGCTGTTGAACGGCGTGAGCTTCTCCAGGCTGCGGTCGACATGGGCGTCGCCCAGCACCGCGCGGCGCACCTGCATGCCGGCTTCGTAGCGTTGTTTTTCGTCCATTTTCTGCTCCGTGGAAAAATGCTCTTGTAGGAGCGAGCTTGCTCGCGAACATCACGAGCGAAAAAGCTTCGCGAGCAAGCTCGCTCCTACAGAAAAACGTGCGATCAGGTGGTTAGGAAATCCAGCAGCGCCTGGGTAAAAGCCACGCCAGCCTCGACGTTGGACAGGTGCGCGGCGTGGAACTCCACCAGCTTCGCACCCGCTATCCGCTGCTGCATGAAGCGGCCGTGCTCGACGGTGGTCACCGGATCGAGGCTGCCGCAGACGATCAGCGTTGGCGACTGGATATCGGCAATCTGCTCGCGGAAATCGGCGTCGCGCACCGCTGCACAGTTGGCGGCGTAACCTTCGGGCGCAGTCTGCGCCAGCATGTCGACGATGGGCTCGACCTGCTGCGGCTGCGCGGCGGCGAAACCGGCAGTGAACCAGCGCGAGATCGAGGCGTCGCGCAGATCGCGCATGGCCTGCGCGCCGCCGGCCAGCACGGTGTCGATACGCGGGTTCCACACCTCCGGTGTGCCGATCTTGGCGGCGGTGTTGCACAGCACCAGGCGGGCGATGCGCTCGGGCGCGTTGAGCGCCAGCCACTGGCCGATCAACCCGCCCATGGACAACCCGCAGAAATGCGCCTTGGCGATATCCAGCGCGTCGAGCAGGCCCAGCACGTCGCGGCCCAGTTGCTCGATGCTATAGGGCCCTTCAGTCACCAGCGACTGGCCATGGCCACGGGTGTCGTAGCGTAGCACCTGGAAATCGCGGGTCAGCGTCGGCATCTGCACATCCCACATGTGCAGATCGGTACCCAGGGAGTTGGACAGCACCAGCACCGGCGCACCGGTCGGCCCTTCGAGCTGGTAGTTGAGGTCGCCATCGGCGAGACGTACGGCAGGCATGGATAGCTCCTAACGCGAAAATTGCTGGTGTTCGGCGACGGCCCGCTGCACCCAGCGGCGGGCCTGTCCCAGGTAATGGGCCGGATCGAGTAGACGCTCCAGCTCGGCGGCGGACAGCTCTGCGCTGACCTCGGCATTGGCGCCGAGCACCGCACGCAGGTGCGCGCCCTGCTGCACCGCCTGGCGGCAGCACTGCTCGACCAGATGATGGGCGGCGTCGCGGCCGATGCGCTGGGCCAGGGCGATGCTCACCGCCTCGGCCAGCACCAGGCCCTGGGTCAGTTCGAGGTTGGCACGCATGCGCGCGGCATCCACCCCCAGCCCAGGCACCGCCAAAAGCGCCTGCTGCAGCGCGCCGGAAACCAGGCAGCACAGCTCCGGCAGGGTTTCCCATTCGGCGTGCCACAGGCCCAGGCTGCGCTCGTGCTCCTGCGGCATGGTGGCGAACATCGTCGCCACCAGGCCCGGCGCGCGGGTGGCGGCGCCGATCAGCACCGCAGCGCCAACCGGGTTGCGCTTGTGCGGCATGGTGGACGAGCCGCCCTTGCCCGGCGCCGAGGGTTCGAAGACTTCGCCGGCCTCGGTCTGCATCAGCAGGCTGAGGTCGCGGCCGAGCTTGCCCAGGCTGCCGGCGATCAGCCCGAGCAGGCTGGCGAATTCCACCAGGCGGTCGCGTTGGGTGTGCCAGGGCTGCTCGGGCAGGTTCAGGCGCAGCTCATCGGCCAGTGCTTCGCTCACCGGCCAGGCCTGCTCGCCGAGCGCCGCCAGACTGCCGGAGGCGCCACCGAACTGCAGGCATAGCAAACGCGGCTTGAGTTCACTCAGGCGCTGACGATGGCGGGTGATGGCGCCGAGCACGCCGGCCAGCTTCATACCCAGGGTCACCGGGGTGGCCTGTTGCAACCAGGTACGCCCGGGCAACGGCGTGTCGGCATGGCGTTCGGCCTGCGCCGCGAGGGCATTGCCCAGGTTGGCGAGATCGCTTTCGATCAGCTCGATGGCTGCGCGCAGTTGCAGCACCAGGCCACTGTCCATGGCGTCCTGGCTGGTGGCGCCGAGGTGCACGTAGCGTTCGGCCTCGGCATTACTGGTGGCGATACGTTTGCCGAGGGCCTTGACCAGTGGAATGGCGGAATTGCCGGCGGTGGCGATGGCCTGGGCCAGCGCCGGGTAATCGTAGAGTTCAGCTTTACAGGCGGCCTCGATGGGCCCCACGGCCTCGGCGGGGATCAGCCCCACACGTGCCTCGGCCCGCGCCAGCGCGGCCTCGAAGTCGAGCATGCCCTGCACCCGACCGGCGTCGCAGAAGATCGCGCGCATGGCCGGGGCGGTGAAGTAGGCATCGAAGAGTTGGTTGCTCACGAGCGAAACGCTCCTGGGAAAAATGTACGGCTAGTGTGGCATCAACCGGCGGCGCCGCGCACGGAGGGGCGTCTGTGGGAGGGGCTTTAGCCGCGACGGCTTAAAGGCGTCGCCGCTGAAGCGCCTCCCACAAGGTTCACACCCGCTCGATGGCCAGCGCCAACCCCTGGCCCACGCCCACGCACATGGTCGCCAGACCAAGCTTGCCGGCGGTCTTCTCCAGGTGGTGAGCGGCGGTGAGCACCAGGCGATTGCCGCTCATGCCCAGCGGGTGGCCGAGGGCGATGGCGCCGCCATTCGGGTTGACCTTGGCGCTATCGTCCGGCAGGCCGAGGTCGCGGGTGACGGCCAGGCCCTGGGCGGCGAAGGCTTCATTCAGCTCGATCACGTCGAACTGCTCGATGCTCAGGTTCAGCCGCGCCAGCAGCTTGCGCACCGCCGGTACCGGGCCGACGCCCATGATGCGTGGCGCCACGCCGCCGCTGGCCATGCCCAACACCTTGGCGCGCGGCTTGAGGCCGTACTTCTGAACGGCTTCGGCAGAGGCCAGGATCATCGCCGAGGCGCCGTCATTGAGGCCCGAGGCGTTGCCGGCGGTGACGGTCTTGCCTTCGCCATTGACCGGCTTGAGCTTGGCCAGGCCTTCGGCGGTGGTGTCGGCACGCGGGTGCTCGTCACGGTCGACGACGATCTCGCCCTTCTTGGTCTTGATCACTACCGGGACGATTTCCTCGGCGTAGTAACCGCTCTCCTGAGCCGCCGCCGCACGCTGCTGGCTGCGCAGGCCGAAGGCATCCTGATCGGCGCGACTGATGCCGTAATCCTCGGCGACGTTGTCGCCAGTGACCGGCATCGGGTCGACGCCGTACTGCTCTTTCATCAGCGGGTTGACGAAGCGCCAGCCCAGGGTGGTGTCTTCCAGCTTCTGGCCACGGCCGAAGGCGCTGTCGGCCTTGCCCATCACGTAGGGTGCGCGGGTCATGGACTCTACGCCAGCGGCGATGGCCAGCTCCATTTCTCCAGTGGCGATGGCGCGGAAGGCGGCGCCCACCGCTTCCATGCCCGAGGCGCACAGGCGGTTAAGAGTCACGCCCGGCACCGTTTCCGGCAGACCGGCGAGCAGCAGCGCCATGCGCGCCACGTTGCGGTTGTCCTCGCCGGACTGGTTGGCGCAGCCCATGAACACTTCATCGACTGCCGACCAGTCGACCTGCGGGTTACGCTCGACCAGCGCCTTGAGCGGAATCGCCGCCAAGTCGTCGGCTCGCACCGCCGACAGGGCGCCATTGAGGCGCCCAATCGGCGTGCGCACGGCGTCGCAGATGAATACGTCGCGGCTCATTCCTCACCCCCGGCCTGGCCGTGGGCGGCGGCGGTGCGCGCTTCCAGGGCGCGCAGCGCTTCCAACTCGGTGTCGTTCGGCGCCTCGGTCACGGCCAGGTCGTCGGCGAAACGGATGGCCCAGCCGGTGTTCTCGATCACCTGCTCGCGGGTCACGCCCGGGTGCAGCGAGGTGACGATGAACTCGTTGCTACCGGCTTCCGGCTCCATGATGCACAGGTCGGTAATGATACCCACCGGGCCCTTGCCGGGCAGGCCGAGCTGCTGACGGTGGTCGCCGCCCTCGCCGAAACCGACCGATGTGATGAAGGCCAGCTTGTCGACGAAGGTGCGATGCGACTGCTTGAGGATGATCAGCACTTCCTTGGCGCTACCAGCGATCTCCGGCGCGCCGCCGGCACCGGGCAGGCGCACTTTCGGGTTGTGGTAGTCGCCGATCACGGTGGTGTTGATATTGCCGAACTTGTCGACCTGGGCCGCGCCGAGAAAACCGACGTCGATGCGCCCGCCCTGCAGCCAGTAGCGGAAGATTTCGCCAGTGGGCACCACGGTGTCGGCGGTTTCGGCCAGCTCACCGTCGCCGATCGACAGCGGCAGCACGCTGGGCTTGGCACCGATGGGGCCGGATTCGTAGATCAGCACGACGTCTGGCGAGGAGGTCAGGCGCGCCAGGTTGGCAGCCTTGGACGGCAGGCCGATGCCGACGAAGCAGACCGCGCCGTTCTTCAGGCGGCGGGCGGCGGCGACGGTCATCATTTCATTGGTGCTGTAGTGGCTCATCACTTGGCCTCCGCAATCTTGGCTTGGGCGATCTTTTCCCGGAACTGGGCGAAATCCTGAGTGCCGCGGATGTATTCATCGATCCAGGCGCTGAAGGTTTCACGGTCGCGGGCAATCGGGTCCCAGGCCTGATAGAAGCGGTTGTCGCGCTCGTAGTAGCCGTGGGCATAGGACGGGTGCGCGCCGCCAGGCACGTGGCAAACGGCGGTCAACGCCCAGCTCGGCAGCACGCAGGCATTCATCGGCGCCTTGAGGTCGTCGACGATTTCCTCGACCGTGACGATGCAGCGCTTGGCCGCCAGAGCCGCTTCCTTCTGCACGCCGAGGATGCCCCACAGCAGCACGTTGCCCTTGCGGTCGGCCTTCTGCGCGTGGATCACGGTGACGTCCGGGCGCACCGCCGGGGTAGCCGCCAGCTTCTCGCCGGTGAAGGGGCAGTCGATGAACTTGATGTTCGGGTTGACCTTCGGCAGGTCGGAGCCGGCATAGGCGCGCAGCAGGGCGAACGGCAGGCCGGAGGCACCGGCGACGTAGGAGTTGGCCAGGTCGGCGTGGCTGTGCTCGTCGATTTCCAGGGCGTTCGGCCACTGCTTCTCGACCGCATCGCGCAGGCGATGCAGCGAGCCGACACCGGGGTTTCCGCCCCAGGAGAAGGTCAGCTTGCGCGCGCAACCGGCGCCGATCAACAGGTCGTAGACCAGGTCCGGGGTCATGCGTACCAGATGCAGGTCTTTCTTGCCCTGGCGGATCAGCTCGTGGGAGGCGGCAGTGGGGATCAAATGGGTGAAGCCTTCGAGAGCGACGCAGTCGCCGTCGTTGACGTGGCGCGAAATGGCTTCGCCCAGGGTAATGATGTCGGCCATCGTGTTGTTCTCGCTTGGGTTGCAGGTGCCACCGGGCAGGGGTGGCGGTGAGTTCAGATTAGGGCGCGCCATGCGGCGGAACAATCCGATAATCGCCTTATCGTGCGATTATCGAACCATTCCTGATTAATGGTGCTGACAGCGCCTTACAGCAGGTTCCAGGTGTAACTGAGGATCAGGCGGTTCTCGTCGATATCGCTGCGGTAGTTGGAGCGCGCGGTGACGTTGCGCACGCGCACACCGAGCCCCTTGAGCGCGCCACTCTGCAGCGTGTAGCCGATATCCAGATCGCGCTCCCAGTCCTTGCCTTCGTAGCGCGCACCGCCACGGTTGGTGGCCTGGACATCGACGTTGTCGCCGCGGATGTAGCGCACCCCGGCCACCAGGCCCGGTACGCCCATGGCTGCGAAGTCGTAGTCGTAACGCAACTGCCAGGAACGCTCGTCGGCCGAGGCGAACTCGAATGTCGGCACCTCGTTGCCCAGCGGGCTGACGTTGGCGAATACGCGCGGGAAGGCGTCATCGCCGAACATCGCCTGGTAGCCGACATAGAAGGTGTGGCCACCGTGCCTGGCCGACAGCAGGGCGAACAGCGCTTGGTTGTCGATCTCACCGAGCAACTGCTTGCCGTCTTCGGCCGAGTCGTAGAAGCCGAGGTTGGCGCCCAGGGTCCAGGTGCCAACCGGCTGGCTGTGCTTGAGGCCGAGGAAGCGCTGGTCGTAGATGTCTTCCAGCTGCGCGTACCAGGCGCTGGCGGTGGTGCGCCCGGCGTTGAAGGCATAGTCGCCGCCGGCGTAGTTGAAAGCGTCGCTGGTCGCCGCGCGCTGCGGCAGGTGACCGAGCATGGCGAGCATCTTGTCGTCGCCAGCCTCGTTGCGCAGGCTGGTGGAATTGAGATGCCCGGCCTGCAGGGTCAGCCCGGCGAACTCGTTGGAGACGACGCTGACGCCCTGGTAGCTGGGCGGTAGCAGGCGGATATCGGAATAGGTCAGCACTGGCAGGTTGGGTTGCAATTCGCCCACCTTCAGCTCGGTCCTGGACACACGCAGCTTCGCTGCCAGGCCCAGGCGGCTGTAGTCGTCGGCGGCCTTGCCGCTCTCGCGGGTTGGCAACAGACCGGTATTGACTCGATCCGGGCTACTGTCGAGCTTGAGGCCGAGCAGGCCGATGGCATCCACGCCGAACCCCACCGGCCCAGGGGTGTAGCCGGATTTGACGTTGAGGATAAAGCCCTGCGCCCACTCCTCGGCCTTGGACTGCCGGTTAGGGCCGACGATGTCGGAAAAGTCGCGGCTGAAGTAGTAGTTGCGCGCCGTGAGCGTGGCACTGGCGTCTTCGATAAACCCTCCCTCGCCAGCCTGGCTCAGGCTCGGCAGGCAGGCGGCAATGGCGGTGGACAGCAGGCAAAGGCGTGGGCTGTGTTTCATCGGTAGCGTGCTCTTGTTGTTATCGAGGTTGCAGAAACCCGCCCGGCAGCCATTGGGAAGCCGGTTGGGGGTAGATGGATCGGGTCGATTGGAGCTATATCGCGGTTTGTAGGGGGTCGCGGGGCCGCCTAGGCCGTGCGCACCAATACAGACGGCAACTGTTGATACGCGCGATGTGGCAATGGTTGGTGCGCATGGCGCACCCTACGAAAGCCGGTCCAGACGCGGATATAGCGCTGTTCACTCGCGCACCGGCGCGGCCCTCGGGTTACTCATGGCGCTTGGCGATTGCTGCCGTGCTCGCAACAGCAGGTGTGCGGCGAGACCGAACAGCAGGCCCCAAAAGGCCGCCGACAAACCGAGAAAACTCACCCCGGAGGCCGTCACCAGAAAGGTGAACAGCCCGGCGTCGCGCTCCCTGGGCTCGTTCAGGCTGCGCGCCAGCGCCTCACTGAACGCGCCATATAGCGCGAGCCCCGCGAGGGCGGCGATCAGCGCGGCGGGAAAGGCGGCAAACAGCGACACCAGGGTGGCGCCACCAATGCCCAGCAGCAGGTAGGCCAGGCTGCCGGCCACTGCGGCGATGTAGCGCCGCTTGGGGTCTTCATGAGCCTCGCGGCCGGTGCAGAGGCTGGCGGTGACCGCCGCCAGGTTCAGGCCGTGGCAGCCGAATGGCGCCAACAGCGCGCCACCAATGGCACTGGCGCCGATGATCGGGCTGGCCGGTGTGTCATAGCCGGCGCCGCGAAGCACCGCCATGCCCGGCATGAACTGCCCGGTGAGCGCCACCAGCACCAGCGGCAGCGCCAGGTTGAGGCTGGCGGCCAGGCTGAACTCGGGGGCGATCCACTGCGGCGTAGCCAGTTCCAGCACCAGCGCCTCGCTGCGCAGCTGGCCGCCGAGCAGGGTCAGCGCCGCGCCCACCAGCAATACGCCGGCCACCGCATAACGCGGCGCGATTCGGCGCAGCAGCACGTAGGTGGCGAACATGCTGACGATCAGCAACGGCTGCTCCGGTAGCGCCTTGAACACCTCGATGCCGAAGGCGAACAGAATGCCGGCCTGCAGGCCAGCAGCGATGGAACCGGGCAGTTTGGCGATCAGCCGGTCGAAGCTGCCGCTCAGGGCAATCAGCAGCAGGATCAGGTTGGCCACCAGGTAGGCGCCGATGGCCTGGTTCAGGCCCAGTTCCGGCAGGGCGCCGACCAGCAGCGCGCTGCCGGGGATCGACCAGGCGATCACCACCGGCGTGCGGTAGCGCAGGCTGAGCAGCAGGCCCAACGCGCCACTGCCGATGGAAATCGCCCAGACCCAGGAAGACAGCAGCGCCTGCGACAGGCCGGCGCTTTCCGCGGCATGGAAGATCAGCACCAGCGGCCCTGCGTAGGAGATGGTGGTGGCGAGCAGCCCGGCCACCAGGGCGGGCAGAGAACAGTCGCGCAGCAAAGCCTGCATGTCAGCCTCGCAAGTCAGTGTGGCCTTCCGGCAGCGGAAGGCGCTCGGTGTCGGAACGACGGGCCCCTGCCTGCTCACAGGCAGGGGCTCGGCATGCGGCTCAGGCCTTGGCAGACACCAGCGCCGCGGTCGCTGCCGCCTGGCGCCGCTGGCCGCTGAGGGTGAACACCGCCATGGCCAGGGCAGCGATGGCCCCGGGCACGGCGAAGGCGATGAAATTCAGTTGCAGCGGCAGGTTGATCGCCATCAGCGCACCACCGAGCAGTGGGCCGACGATAGCGCCGTTGCGGCCGATGCCCGAGGCCCAGCCGAGGCCAGTGGAGCGGATCGACAGGCCGTAGAACTGTGCGGCACCGGCGTACAGCAGAATCTGCGTACCGATGGTGGTAGCGCCAGCAATGAAGATCAGCCCGTAGAGCACCGGCGTGGGGCTGTTGAAGCCCAGCAGGCTGATCGAGGCGGCGGCGGCGACGAAGAAGGCCACCATCACCTTGCCCAGGTTGAAGCGGTCGCCCAGCCAGCCGCCGAGGATCGCTCCGGCCATGCCGCCGAAGTTCAGCGCCAGCAGGAACGACAGGCTCGAACCCAGGCTGTAGCCGGAGTTGGCCATCAGTTTCGGTAGCCAGGAGCTCAGCGCGTAGACCATCAGCAGGCAGCAGAAGAACGCCAGCCACAGGCACAGGGTGCGCAGCGCACGACCGTCGCGAAACAGCTCGAATACGCCAACGCCCTGGCCCTTGCCATCGCTCATTTGCAGTTGGTCGGCGGCGTCGATCCGCAGGCCCGGCTCGACCTTGGCCAGCACCGCGCGGGCCTGCTCATGGCGACCCTGGCGCACCAGGAAACCCACCGACTCCGGCAGCTTCCACAGAATCAGCGGCAACAGCAGCAGCGGCACGGCGGCGGCGAAGAACATCGATTCCCAGCCGAAGCGCGGCAGCATGTAGATACCGACGCCGGCAGCGAGCATACCGCCCAGCGAGTAGCCGCTGAACATCACCGCCACCAGGGTGCTGCGCAGGCGCTTGGGCGCGTACTCGTTCATCAGCGCCACGGCGTTGGGCATCAGCCCGCCGCAGCCTAGCCCGGCGATAAAGCGGAAGATGCCGAACTCGGTGGGGCTGGAGGCAAAGCCGTTGAGGATGGTCGCCGTGGAGAACAGCACGAAGCAGATGGCGATGCCCTTCTTGCGCCCGACCCGGTCGGCCAGGGTGCCGAAGCCGAGGGCGCCGAACATCATGCCGAACAGCGCGTAGCTGCCCAGGGCGCCGGCCTCCAGCGGGGTCAGGTTCCACTCCTGCATGATCGACGGCAGCACCACGCCGAAGATGAACAGGTCGTAGCCATCGAAGATCAGCAGCAGCGCGCAGAGCGCCATGACCATCCAGTGAAAGCGGGAAAAACGCGCGTTGTCGATAACGGGGTGAACGTCTATCTGTCGCATGGCATCGGTTCTCGGTTTTGTTTTTGTTGTGAACTGCTCGGTTGATGTTTGTAGGAGCCCGCTTGCGGGCGATGCAGTTGATGGATCGCCGGCAAGCCGGCTCCTACGCGATCAGGGGACTAGCCGAGATCCCCGCCACCCACCGGCAGGGTCACGCCGGTGATATAGGAGGCCTCGTCGGAGGCGAGAAAGAGGATCGCGCCGACCTGCTCGTCGAGGGTTCCGTAGCGCTTCATCAGGCTGCTCTCGACGGTCTGATCGACGATCTGCTGGTACCAGGCCTTCTCCTGGTCGCTCGGCTCGGCGGCGTTGCGCGGGATGCGTCGCGGCGGCGCCTCAGTGCCGCCAGGGGCGGTGGCGTTGACGCGAATGCCGCGCTCGGCAGTCTCGAACGCCAGGCAGGCAGTTAGTGCGTTGACGCCGCCCTTGGCCGCGCCGTAGGGCACACGGTTGACCCCACGAGTGGCGATGGAGGAGACGTTGACGATGGCACCGCTTCCCTGCTTCAGCATCTGTGGCAATGCGGCGTGGCAGCACCACAGCGTGGGGAACAGCGATCGACGCACTTCGGCTTCGATCTGCGCGGTTTCGTAGTGCTCGAACGGCTTGGTCCAGATGGTGCCGCCGACGTTGTTGATCAGGATGTCCAGGCGGCCGAAACGCTCGACCGCCGCCTGCATCACGCCCTGGCAGTCGCCGGCCTGCTCCAGGTCGGCGGTCAGGCACAGCACACCGACCTGCTCGGCCAGTTCATTGATCAGCTCGGAGCGGTCCACCGCCACCACCTGCGCGCCCTCATCCAGCAACCGCTCGGCGACCCGTCGGCCGATGCCCTGGGCGGCGCCGGTGACCACGGCGACCTTGTCTTGGAAACGCTTGTTCATCTTGCCCACCTCAATCCGGGGTATCCGCTATCTACCCCCTCTCCCGCTTGCGGGAGAGGGCTGGGGAGAGGGTGGCGTTTGCCCCTCCTCTCCCCCGACCCCTCTCCCATAGGGAGAGGGGAGCCAACTTCTCAGGCGCTGGCAGCAAACTTCTCGTAATAGAAATTGGCCGGCGCGATGCCCTGTTCGCGGATGTAGGCGCTGACCGCCTCGACCATCGGCGGCGGGCCGCACAGATAGATGTCCACCTCGCCGTCGTTGAGGTGCCTGGGTTCGATGTGCTGGGTGACGTAGCCCTTGTGCGGGTAGCTGCTCTCGGGGCTGGCCACGCAGGCGCTGAAGCTGAAGCCGGGGATGCGCGCGGCGAAGGCTTCCAGCTTGTCCAGCTCGACCAGGTCATGGTCGTGGGTCACGCCGTAGATCAGGTGCAGCGGATGCGCGCTGCCCTCGGCGGCGATCTTCTCCAGCATTGCGGTAAAGGGCGCTAGGCCGGTGCCACCGGCCAGCAGCAGCAACGGGCGCTTGATCTCGCGCAGGTAGAAGCTGCCCAGCGGGCCGGCCAGGCTGATGCTGTCGCCGGCCTTGGCCAGGTTGCTCAGGAAGCTGCTCATCAGCCCGCCCGGCACGTTGCGGATCAGGAAGCTGACCTCGCCGTCCTTCTGCAGGCTGCTGAAGGAGTAGGCACGGCTCTGCTCACTGCCCGGCACCTGCAGGTTGACGTACTGCCCCGGCAGGAAGGCCAGCTGGCTCAGGGCCTCGCCCTTGACCGACAGGGCGATGGTGCTGTCGCTCAGTTTGCGCACCGCGCTGATGGCCGCCTCGAAGCTGGCCTGCTGGGTCTTGCACACTTGCGAGGACGCCGGCACGCGGATCACGCAGTCGCTCTCGGCGCGCATCTGGCAGGTCAGCACGTAGCCCTGCTCGGCCTCGGTCTGGCTCAGGGCGTCCTCGATGTATTCCTCGCCGAGGTCGTACTGGCCGGCTTCGGCGAAGCACTTGCAGGCGCCGCAGGCGCCATCGCGGCAGTCCAGCGGGATATTGATGCCCTGGCGATAGGCGGCGTCGGCCACCGTCTCACCCAGGTTGGCGTCGATAAAGCGGGTCACCCCGTCTTCGAAATTCAGTGCGATCTTGTGGCTCATGGCGCACCTCGCTATGCGGTTGGCGGCGTGCAGAAGCCCGCGACGGGAGCCAATGGCCCCGCCGGCAGCGCTGCAGCGGATTCAGATGTGGTAGACGTCGATGATCTGTCTGACGTAATCGTTCTTCAGCACCACCTTCTTGGCCTTGATCAGCGGGTTCTCGCCGCGGGTATCCAGGGTGTAGAAGCTGCTGCCGTAGAAGTGATCGACGGTCTTGTAGCGAAAGCTCAGGGTGTGCCAGTTGAAGCGCACCTTGGTGAGGTCCTCTTCCTGCTCGACGATCTCGATGTTGTTGATGTTGTGCGAGGTGCGGGTATCCGGGATGGTGGCGCTGGAGCGCTCGGTGCGGATGCGGAACACCCGGTCCTCCAGGCCGCCGCGGTTGCCGTACCAGATCAGCGAGATCTCGGTCTGCGGGTTTTCAACCAGCTGATCGGCATCGTCCCAGGCCGGCATCCAGAACTCGGCATCCGGGGCGTACAGCTCCAGCCACTGATCCCACTGCTTGTCGTCCAGGTAGCGCGCCTCGCGGTAGAGGAAGTCGCGCACGGCGTCATAGGAAAGGCTCATTTACGCACCCTCCACGTGGATCAGTTGGTCCTGTTCTTTCTTCACTGCCTGGATCATCTGCTGCTGCCAGTAGTGGTGCTGCAGCACGAACAGACCTTCGTCCTCGGTGCGCACGCCGCTCATCAACGGCTGCAGGTCGATCTCCTTGGCCGAGTCGTCGGCGCCGTCGATCCAGTGCTTGGCGCCGCGGGACATGTCGTTCCACTCCATCGCGCGGCCGGCGAAGCCCTGCTGGCAGGCGCGGAATTCTTCCAGGTCATCAGGGGTGGCCATGCCGGAGACGTTGAAGAAATCCTCGTACTGGCGGATACGACGGGCGCGGGCCTCGGCACTCTCGCCCTTGGGCGCGATGCAGTAGATGGTCACTTCGGTCTTGTCCACCGACAGCGGGCGGGCGATGCGCAGCTGCGAGCCGAACTGATCCATCAGGTACAGGTTGGGGTACAGGCAGAGGTTGCGCGAGTGGCCGATCATCCAGTCGGCACGGGCCTCGCCGAACTCGGCGGCGAGGCGCTCGCGGTCGGCGAACAGCGGGCGGTCCTCGGGGTTGTCCCAACGGGTCCAGAGCAGCAGGTGGCCGTTCTCGAACGAGTAGAAACCGCCGCCCTTCTTGCCCCAGCCGCCGGCGCTCATGGCGCGGATATCGTCGCCGGCCTCTTTCAGCTTGCGCTGCTGCTGGGTGGCGGCGTAGTTCCAGTGCACGGCGGTGACGTGGTAGCCGTCGGCGCCGTTTTCCGCCTGCAGCTTCCAGTTGCCCTCATAGACGTAGGTGCTGGAGCCGCGCAGCACTTCCAGGCCTTCGCTGGACTGGTCGCAGATCATGTCGATGATCGTCTTCGACTCGCCGAGGAACTCTTCGAGCGGAGCCACGTCCTCACGAAGGCTGCCGAACAGGAAGCCGCGGTAGGACTCGAAGCGGGCGACCTTCTTCAGGTCGTGGGAGCCGTCGCAGTTGAAGCTGTCCGGGTAGCCGGCTTCCTTGGGATCCTTGACCTTGAGCAGCTTGCCGCTGTTGTTGAAGGTCCAGCCGTGGAACGGGCAGGTGTAGCTGGCCTTGTTGCCGCTCTTGAAGCGGCAGAGCATGGCGCCGCGATGGCTGCAGGCGTTGATGAAGGCGTTGAGTTCACCGTCCTTGTTGCGCGCGATGAAGATCGGCTGGCGCCCCATGTGGGTGGTGTAGTAGTCGTTGACGTTGGGGATCTGGCTCTCGTGGGCCAGGTACAGCCAGTTGCCCTCGAAGATGTGCTGCATCTCCAGGTCGAACAACCGGGGGTCGGTGAACATCTCGCGCTTGCAGCGGAAAATGCCCTTGTCCTTGTCTTCTTCAAGCAGGCTATTGAGGTAGTCGAGTCCCAGGTTCATGGCCATGGCTCCGTTGTTATTGTTTCAACGGTTCCAAGGCTATGCCGCCTGATTGTCCGACAATATCCAGTTCGTGCAGGACCTTTATCCGTTTTCTGCAGGGTGCGACCAAGGTCGTAGAAGCCAGAGATGACGGGGCCTGCGCGACGCTTCATCGGCCGTAGGGTGCGCCGCGCGCACCGAGAAGGCGGGAAATCAGGACTCGCGGCGACGCAGGGTATCGGAGGGCAGTTCGCCGAAGGCGCTCTTGTAGCTCTCGGAGAAGCGGCCAAGGTGAAGGAAGCCGTAGTCCAGCGCCACCTCGGTGATATTGCGCACCTTGGCCGACGGATCGCTGAGGCAGGCATGCACCCGCTCCAGCTTGCGCTGGCGGATGTAGTGCTTGGGCGTGGTGCCCAGATGCTTGTCGAACAGCCCGTAGAGCGAGCGCGGGCTGATATGGGCCAGCTGAGCCAGCTGCTCGAGGCTGATGTCCTGTTTGAGGTTGTCGTCGATGAACTGCACCAGGCGCTCGAACGAAGGGTTGCTCTCGGCCAACTCCACACGACTGACATTGTTGCCCAGCAGGCCGAGCAGCTTGCTGGCGATGATCCGCGTGTAGTGCTCCTGCACCGATGGCAGCGACTGCTCGCTCTCGGCCTCGTCGCAGACCAGACCGAGCAGATTGGTGAAGCCTTCGAGCTGCTGCAGCTGGTGGCGCGAGGCGAAGCGCACGCCATCGGCCGGGCGCTGCCAGTGGTTGTCGCTGCAGGCGCGCTCGATCAACTGGGCCGGCAGCTTGACGATGAACTTCTCGCAATCGTCGGAATAGGTCAGGTCGACCGGATCATCCGGGTTGATCAACAGCAGTTCGCCGGGGGTGAAGTAGTGTTCCTGGCTGTAGCCACGCCACAGGCAGTGGCCCTGTAGCAGCACCTGCAGGTGGTAGATGGTCTCCAGCGCCGGCGAGGTGACGCGCACGCTGCCGCCGTAGCTGATACGGCACAGGTCAAGACTCGCGAAGCTGCGATGACTGAGGCTGGCGGCCAGACGGCCGCTGCTGGGCAGGCGGATGCAGTGCGAGCCGACATGCTGGTTGACGTAGTCGGATACCGCATAGGGGTCGGCGTTGGCGAACAGCCGACTCTTCTCGTTCAGCAGGCGACAGTCCATGACTCACGGCACTCTTATCATTGTTATTTGAGTAGCGGGTACTGACGGGCCAAGGCAGCCCTCCTCGCTCGAACCATAGATACAGGCAAATGGCCCATACCTGATCACAAACCGATCAACGGTTGACCGCAGCAGGTTAGCGGCTCGACGAGCTTAGGCAATCGGATCTTGGACGAATATCGCTGCGGGCGATTACCGCCCGGTTTCGTGAATTGGCGTAGCAGGACCGCCCCCCGCAGCCTTTGCAGGAGCCCCGCCCCGGGGCGAAAGCGATCGAGCAGACAACGCACCTTCGCCCCGGAGCGCAGCGCCTACGAGCAAGCGTCGAGGCGGCCGCTCAGGCCGGCCGGAACAACTGGCTACTGAGCTCGCGGCTGGCGCTGAGCATCAGCGGCAGGTAGCGCTTCTCCAACTCGCTGACCGGCACGCGGCCGGCGTGGGTGCTGACGTTCATCGCCGCCAGCACGTGGCCGGCAGAGTCATACACCGGCACTGCCAGCGAACGCAGGCCCTGTTCCAGTTCCTGATCGACGACGCACCAGCCCTGGTGACGCACGCGCTGCAGGCATTCCCATAGCGCCTCGGGAGTGTGCAAGGTGCGGCTGGTCTTGGGCTGCAGTTCGGCGTGAGCCAGGTAGTCCTGAAGCTGGTCGTCGTCCAGCGCGGCCAGCAGGATGCGGCCCATGGAAGTGCAGTAGGCCGGCAAGCGGCTGCCGACACTGAGATCCACCGAGATCAGCCGCTGCGGAATCGCCGAACGGGCGATATACAACACCTGCTCACCTTCCAGGGTGGCCAGGTTGCAAGCCTCGTGCAGTTGCTCGCTGAGGCGGTCGAGGTAGGGCTGGGCGGACACCGCCAAAGGCGTCGACGACAGGTAGGCATGGCCCAGGGTCAACACCTTGGGCAGCAGCGAATAGGTACGCCCGTCGGTGGTGACGTAGCCCAGCTTCATCAGGCTGTAGAGGCAGCGGCGCACGGCGGCGCGAGGAATCTCGGTACGGTGGCTGATCTGGGCGATGGTCAGGTGACGCTTGCGCTCCTGGAAGGCATTGATCACCGCCAGGCCGCGAGCCAGGGAGGTCATGAAATTGGGATCGCCGGCGAACTCCTCGATACGCTTGGCCGGCGACACGTAGGGTGGCGGAGCAAGACTGGTAAGCGGCGGACGGGTTTCGCTCATGGGGCCTCCGAAACGGAATGGACAGCACCAGGCGATTATCGAACCATTGTGCGGTAATCGCAATTCGCTGCCACAGCCGCAGCTACGGCAGTTTCAGCGTACCGGGTTGCCAGTGGCACAAAACAGGGTATTGACTTAGAGCGCGCTCAAACCAATAGGCTCCTTTGCATGGCATCTCATCTCAGCATCGACGACGTCGCGAAACGCACCGGCCTGACCGCGCATACCTTGCGCTATTACGAGCGCATCGGCCTGATCAGCCCCATTGCTCGCGCAGCAGGAGGGCAGCGGCGCTATGGCACGGCGGACATCGCCTGGATCGAGTTCCTCCTGCGTCTGCGCACGACCCATATGCCAATCAGCAAGATGCTGGCCTTCGCGGGCCTGCGCAGCGCCGGGGACTCGACCATTTCCCAGCGTCGCCACTTGCTGCAAACGCATTTGGCCGAAGTACAGATCGAACTTGAGGCCATGAATCGCTGCGTCGCGGCACTGCAGGAGAAGATCGAGCACTACCACTCGCTCGAACCATGCCATAGCTCAACCTTCAACCCTGAGGAGAACCTGCCCGATGACCACACAAAGCCGTTACCAGCGCGGACTGGAGAAACTCCGTGAAATAGATGGAGAAGCCGGCGAACAGGTACTGGACAGCCTGGGCGACATTGCTCCGGACTTCGCCCGCTACCTGATCGAGTTTCCCTTTGGCGATATCTATTCGCGCCCTGGACTGGATCTGCGCAGCCGGGAAATCGCCGTGGTGGCAGCACTGACCGCACTGGGCAACGCCAGCCCGCAACTGAAGGTTCACATTCAGGGAGCCTTGAATGTTGGCGTTTCCCGTCAGGAGGTCGTCGAGATCATGATGCAGATGGCCGTCTACGCCGGTTTCCCGGCTGCCCTCAATGGCCTGAGCGCTGCCAGGGAGGTATTCGCCCGCAACGCAGCCTGAGTACGGGCCGACCGAGTGCGCAAGGACGCGTGACAACCTGCAGCTGGTACCTCATGACCGCCGCAACGCTTCCAGGCGTTGCTGGGTCATCGTGGGCGTTTCGCCAAACAACTTGCGGTACTCGCTGGCAAAGCGCCCAAGATGATTGAACCCCCAGGCCATGGCGATAACCGAAATATTGCGCGCAAAGCGATCCTCCAGTAGCTCCTGGCGCACGGCTGTCAGACGGTATTTTTTCAGGTACGCCATGGGCGTCTGCCCAAAGTAGCGGTTGAACCCCTCGAACAGCTTGAAGCGGGAAACGCCTGCTACCTGCTCGACATCATCCAGCGCCAGTTGCTCGCGGGCATGGGCATGAATGAAGTCACGCGCACGCACCAGATAATGCGGCAACTTGAGCGCCAGACGTTCACGCAGTTCGTCGGCGTAGTTGCTCGGCTGAGAAAGAATCAAGCCCTTGATCAGAGCGCTTTCGATATCACGGGTGAAAAGCATCTGTCCGTAAAGGTCGCGACTGTGCTCCAGCTCGTCGCTCAGGTGCCGAACCATACGCCACCAGCCGGCAGCCGCACCCTTCAAGGCATTCATTCGCGGCTCGAAACATAGCGGAGCATCCACCCGACGCTGCAGCAGTTCTTCGAGGGTTTTCTGCATGGCCGCACGGCCAATGGCGACTTGCAGCTTGTGGCAGTTGCCGGCGATGGTCAGCCGCTGCGTTTCATGAGGCGAGACGATCACACCACAGCCTCGGTCCGATAGCAGTCGCTGACCGCCCTTTTCCAACTCCTGTTCGCCGCTAAGCGGCAGACTCAGGCTGTAACAGTTCAGCGCATGACCATCACCGATGCCGATAGTGACATCCGTGCCGTACTCGACATAACCAAGTGTCGTCGACATCGAAGGCAGCACGTTGCCACTGTGGTGAAACTCAATGCACTCAGGCCGGGCCACATATAGATGATGCGGCCCGCAAACAGTGGCCATCCAGGCACGGGCTCCGGCTAGATCGTAATGATCGGCGGAGATATCTCGATAATGCTGGGAGGGGCTATTCATCACGCAACTCTCGACACGGCAATAGGCAGGCGCGTTCTGACGACGCACTCGATGCATTCAACGCAAGCGGTATGCCATCAAGACCTGCCTGACAGCGAACCGAAAGAAACGGATAGTAATCGCGCACTTTTCGGCCAGACTCGGTGAACCCTCACCTGTCGGCATCCCTGAAAGCTCTGGCCAAGTAATCCGCGCAATGCCGACGTTGCCCAGAAAAACAGGCGAAAAGTGGAGTTTTAACAGGTTAAATGAGCATTTTCGAAGCTTTTTAACCCGCCGGAGGCCGCTCTGCAGGCGAGGCAGCGACGCTGATCAACGCGCATCGCCGCTCACCACGCTCTACTCCCTGACAGCAGGTCAACGCCGACAAAGCGTTACCCCATCGCCCGCAATTGCCCCGGAGCGTTACCAAGGGCTACCAAACTCCAGGTTCTGTCATCCCTACCAAATAAGCGGCCCGACTTCGTCAACTAAGCGGATAGACCGGCATTTGCCGCACTCTTTCTAATGGCATCTCGAATTGCCTGACGTGCAAGGTGCGACGCCATGAATACCTCCAACAAAAGCATTGAACAGTGGAAAGACTACATAAGCGGCTGCCTGGACTTCCGCCCTGATGAGGGCGTGTTCCGTATCGCCCGCGACATGTTCACCAAGCCAGAACTCTTCGATCTGGAGATGGAGCTGATCTTCGAACGCAACTGGATCTACGCCTGCCACGAGAGCGAGATTGCCAAGCCGAACGACTTCATCACGATGCGCGCCGGCCGCCAGCCGATCATCATCACCCGCGACGGCAATGGCCAACTGCATGCTCTGGTCAACGCCTGCCAGCACCGTGGCGCCACGCTGACGCGCGTGAGCAAGGGCAACCAGTCCACCTTCACCTGCCCCTTCCACGCCTGGTGCTACAAGAGCGATGGCCGTCTGGTTAAGGTCAAGGCGCCGGGCGAATACCCGGAGGGCTTCGACAAAGCCACGCGCAGCCTGAAAAAGGCGCGCATCGAGAGCTACAAGGGCTTCGTCTTCATCAGTCTCGACGTCACCGCCAGCGACAGCCTGGAAGATTTTCTCGGCGACGCCCGTGTGTTCTTCGACATGATGGTGGCGCAATCCCCCACCGGCGAACTTGAGGTCATTCCGGGACGCTCCACCTACACCTTCGACGGCAACTGGAAACTGCAGAACGAGAACGGCCTGGACGGTTATCACGTGAGTACCGTGCACTACAACTACGTGGCCACCGTACAACACCGCCAGCAGGTCAACGCCGAAGCCGGCACCACCAGCCAGACCCTGGACTACAGCAAACTCGGTGCTGGTGATGCGCAGACCGACGACGGCTGGTTTTCCTTCCACAACGGCCATAGCGTGCTGTTCAGTGACATGCCCAACCCCAGCGTGCGTCCCGGCTATGCGAGCGTCATGCCACGTCTGGTCGAAACCTATGGCAAGGCCCGCGCCGAGTGGATGATGCATCGCCTGCGCAACCTGAACATCTATCCCAGCCTGTTCTTCATGGACCAGATCAGCTCCCAGTTGCGCATCGTCCGTCCGCTGGCCTGGAACAAGACTGAAGTCATCAGCCAATGCATCGGCGTGAAGGGTGAATCCGACGCCGACCGTGAAAGCCGCATCCGCCAGTTCGAAGACTTCTTCAACGTCTCAGGCATGGGTACACCGGATGACTTGGTGGAGTTTCGCGAACAGCAGCGCGGCTTCCAGGGACGCCTGGAGCGCTGGAGCGACATCTCGCGCGGCTACGACAAGTGGCGCACAGGCCCCACCGCCAACAGCGAAACCCTCGGTATCAAACCTGTGATGACCGGCACCGAGGCAACCCACGAAGGCCTCTACGTGAACCAGCAAGGCAGCTGGCAGCGCTTTTTGCTCGAAGGTCTGGCCAAGAAAGCTCTGAGCCTGAAGGAGGTGCAATGATGAACGCGCAACTGCAATACCAGGTCGAGCAGTTTCTCTACCGAAAATCGGTGCTGTGCGACGCACAGGATTGGGATGCCTACCTGGACCTGTTCGATGAGCAGTGCGAGTACCACCTGCCGCAATGGGAAAGCGAGCACACCTACACCCAGGACCCCAAGCGCAGTATGTCGCTGATCTACTACGCCAACCGCTCGGGCCTGGAAGACCGCGTGTTCCGCATTCGCACCGGCAAAGCCGCCTCCACCATTCCGATGCCGCGCACCCTGCACATGATCAGCAACGTGCGTATCGCCGAGGCTCAAGACGGCCAACTGGAAGTGAAGACCAACTGGCAGACGCTGTTCCACCGCCTCGGCGCGAGCGACCAGTTCTTCGGCTACGCCACCTATCACCTCAAACCGCACGGCGAGAGTTGGAAGATCACCCGCAAGCACATCGTGCTGCTCAACGACACCATCAACGCGGTGCTCGATTTCTACCACCTCTGAACAGCCGGACAGACAGCTCATGACGCACAAGGTCGCCTTCAGTTTTGCCGACGGCAAAACCCTGTTTTTCCCCGTGCAGGACAATGAAATCCTGCTCGATGCCGCCCTGCGCAACGGCATCAACATCCCACTGGACTGCCGTGAAGGCGTGTGTGGAACCTGCGCGGGCCGCTGCGAGTCGGGTCTCTACGAAATGGACTATGTGGATGAGGAAGCCCTCTCGCCACAGGACCTCGCCCAGCGCCGGATTCTCAGTTGCCAGACCCGTGTGAAATCGGACGCCGCCTTCTACTTCGACTTCGATGCCAGCCGCTGCAGCACCGCCCAAGCGGTGCAGTGGCGCGGCGTGGTCAGCCACATCGAGCAGGTTTCACCGACCACCGCCATCCTCCATCTGGACGGCAGCGACAGCCAGCAGCTGGACTTCTTGCCGGGACAATACGCGCGCCTGCACGTGCCCGGCACTGACGCCCGCCGCTCCTACTCCTTCGCCAACCGGCCGGGTGCGGACAACAAGCTGCAGTTTCTAATCCGCCTGCTGCCGCACGGGGTCATGAGTGACTACATCCGCGAACGCTGTCAGGTGGGTGACGAAATTCATCTGGAAGCGCCCCTGGGCACCTTCTACCTGCGCCATGTCGAACGGCCACTGGTGCTGGTAGCAGGTGGCACCGGGCTGTCCGCCTTCCTCGGCATGCTCGATGAACTGGCCGAACGCGGCGGTTGCGGCCAGCCGGTACAGCTGTACTACGGCGTACGTCAGGTGGCGGATCTGTGCGAACTATCGCGTATCCAGGGCTACGCCGAGCGCATTCCCGGCTTCAGCTTCACCCCGGTGATCAGCGACGAGGCGCAGAACTGGCAGGGCAAGCGCGGTTACGTGATCGAACATATGGACGCTGAGGCCCTGCGCGCCCTGGCGTTCGACATGTATCTGTGCGGTCCACCGCCGATGGTCGACTCGGTCAAACACTGGCTCGAAGAGAATGGCCTGGACAATGGCCATCTGTATTACGAGAAATTCACCCAGAGTAATAGCTGACAATCGCAATACAGCTCTGCCAGAACCGCACACCTGCGTCGAAGCGGAGCTGTCTTCCTGCACATCCGCGTTCCCGAAGCCTCGACTGGCGCACCTGCGCACACGCGCACATCGTCCGTTCCGCACCTCGACTACGCGCCGCTGCAGGAGGCGCAGGCCACTTCGCCGATCATCATCAGCCGGCGTATCGGCGACGCCTCGCCGCTGAAGCGCCTCCCACAGGCGCCATGCCTGAACGCAAGGTGCGCCACGCGCACCACCAACTCTCAGCCCGGCAACAGGCCCTGCCAGCGCAGCAACACCAGCAGGATGCTGACGCTGAAGAAGGCGAGCACGGTGCAACCGACCAGCGAGGCAGCGCAGCGCTCCTCCAGGCCGAAGCGTTGGCCGAGAATCGGGAACACGCTCATCATGGGCGCGCTGGCGAACAGCAGGCCGGCCACCATCAGCGTCGGGTCGATGCCTGGCACCAGCGCCAAAGCCGCGAACATCAGCAGCGGATGCAGGATCAATTTGCCGATGGAGGTCTGGGCCAGATCCGCCGCCATGCCGCCGACTTTCATACCGTTGAGCGTGGCGCCGATTACGAACAGTGCCACCGGGGCCGAGGCTGCGGCCAGCATGTCGATGACACGTGCCGGAACCGTCGGCAGACGCAGCGCCAGCATTGACATGACCAGACCCAGCACGATGGCGATGATCAGCGGATTGCGCAGCAGGCGCAGCGCCGTTTCACGCACCACCGTCCAGCCGCGCCCGCCCTGCTGGCCGGCTTCGGCAAGCGCCAGAGCCAGAGGGACCATCAGCAGGTTTTCCACCAGCATGCCCAGCGCCATGGCCAGCGCCGCCGTGGGGCCGATCACCATGACCGCAATGGGGTAACCAACGAAACCGCTATTGGGCACGGCCATGCCCATGGCCAGGATCGCACTGCTGGAAAGATTCAGACCGCGCCAACGTCGCGCCACCAGCAGGCCAATGCCGAACAGGCTCAGCGAGGCCATCGCATAAGCTGCCAGATAAGGCCCGTTGAGCACCTCGCTCAGGCTGCGCTCGGCTAGCGCCTTGAACACCAGCGCAGGCAGCGCGAAGTAGATGACGAAGGTGCCCATGCCGCGCACCTGTTCCCGATTGACGAGCCCGACGCGAGCCGAGAGAAAGCCCAGACCGATGAGGATGAAGATCGGTGCGGTAATGCTCAGAACCGCTAGCATGCCAGGCTCTCCGCTTGTTCTTGGCGCAGTTGCGCAAAGCGACTGCGAGTACGGGAAAAGTCGCCGTGCGAGACACCTGCACACAGCACATCGAGAGGGCGCTCGCCTTGCAGCCAGAGTTCACACGCACGGTCGTAAGCGATGTCGATGAAGTTGATCAGACGCTGTTGCTCGTCCAGCGTGCAACGCCCCAGTGCGGGCAACTCACCGATGGCGATGTGCGCGAAACGCTGGCATAGCTGCAGGTAGTCACTGCTGGCCAGCGGCTGCCGGCACAGTGCGGCGAAGTCCAGCCAGATCGTTCGTTCATCCATGCCGCGCAGTGCCAGAGTACGGCGCTGCACAAGCAACTGAGACGTGGCCGGCAGATGCGCCAGCCGCGCCTCCAGCAATCTGGCAGGGCCTTGCAGGTAAAGTCCCCAGTGCCGCGTGCTGTGGGCACGGTAGTCAGGGCCGGCCTCCATCTGCAGCACCAGGCAGCGGCGCTGCAGCAGCTCGGCGAACGGTTTGAAACGACTGTGATACAGCGGGTTGGGACACAACTGCGCCGGGGTGTAGTTGGAGCTGAACAGGAGGATGCAGTCGCGCTCGATCAGGGTCTGCAACAGGCGCCCGAGCAGGATTGCATCGCCGATGTCATGGACATGGCATTCATCGAGATAGAGCAGCCGTGCCTCGCGGGCCAGTTCGTCGGCCACGCGCTGCAGCGGATCAGCCTGGCCGGCATGCGCCAGCAGACGGCGCTGCACGTCCTGCAGCAGCGCATGGACATGCATACGGCGCTTGCTGGCAACTGGCGCGGCCTCGAACAAGGCCGCCAGCAACAGGCTCTTGCCACGACCGACACCGCCCCACAGGTAAGCGCCAGCCGCAGGCCGGCGCCGCCAGCCAGACGGCCGAATGCGCGCCTGCAACCAATCGGTCAGGCGGGCGAGCGTCCGTTGCTGGGCATCGTCCAGATGCAGACCTTGCGCTTCGATGAAGCGCAAGGTCTGCGAGCACAACTCAGAAGTCAAAGAAGACCGTCTCGCCCTCACCCTGAATGCGGATGTCGAAACGGTACGCCGGCTTGCCGTCCACTTCGCAGCGTTTGGCGATCAGCGTCTCGCGGCGCTGTGGCTGCTCGATCAGGTTCAGCACCGGATCCTTGGCGTTGGCCTCGGCCTCGTCTTCGAAGTACAGGCGGGTGTTGAGGTGAATGTTGATGCCGCGGGCGAACAGCGCGACGTTCACGTGCGGCGCCATCGGCACGCCGGCAGCATTGTTCACCACGCCCGGCTTGACCGTGTAAGCGGTCCACTCACTGCCGGCGTCGAAGGTGGTGGCGGTACGAGCGAAACCGTTGAACGCTTTGGACGGGTCGTAATCCTCGTCGTACTGGCCCTGGTGGTCGGCCTGCCACAGTTCGAGGAAAGCATCGCGCACCAGATGGCCGTTGCCGTCATAGACATGGCCGACCAACACGATGTGCTCGCCCGGGGCTTCGGGCCTCGCCATCTGGTTCCAGATTTCCTGCTCACGGATCGGGTTGCCGGCGGCGGCCAGGGCCAAACCGATATGGACGTAGGGGCCGGCGGTCTGCGAGGGAGTTTCCGGCAGCAATTCAACAGGCATGGGGCATCCTCCTCATTTGTTCTCGAAATGGGTCTTCCGCTGGCCGCGCAACACGATATCGAAGCGGTAGGCCAGGCAATCCATCGGGTTGGCCGTGCTCATGTCGAGCTTGGCTATCAGCGTCTGTACCGCATCCGGGTTGGCGATGGACTTGACGATCGGGCACAGCGGAATCAACGGATCACCCTCGAAGTACAGCTGGGTGATCAGGCGAGTGGAAATCGATGGGCCATTGAGCGAGAAGTGGATATGCGCCGGGCGCCAGTCGTTGGGGTTGTTGCGCCACGGATAGGGTCCGGGCTTGATGGTGCGGAAGATATAGCGACCTTCGCTGTCGGTCAGTGCCCGGCCGACACCGCCGAAGTTGGGGTCGAGCGGCGCCAGATAGCGATCGTTCTTGTGCCGGTAGCGGCCGCCGGCGTTGGCCTGCCACATCTCCACCAGGGTATGCGGGATCGGCTTGCCGTACTGATCCATCACCCGGCCGGAAACGATGATGCGCTCGCCGATGGGCAGGCCACCGTTGTTGAAGTTGAGCAGCAGGTCGTTGTCGTGCTCGGCGAACTTCAGGTGCGAGAAGTCCGGGCCGGTGGTCTCGGAGATCGACTGCGGGATGCTCACCAGCGCCTGGCGCGGCGAACGGGCGATGGAGGTCTTGTAATCGGGCGTCAGGGCTTTGGGGTGCCAGTTGCGGTCACGAATGACGAAACGGCGGTTGTCCTCGGCAGGCATGGTGCGCTCCTGTTGTGAGTATTGTGGAGTCGACCTGGGATCAGGCTGAAGCACAGTTTCCGACAAAGCAGACGCGGGGAATATTGAAAAGACACCGCCAAACCATAACCAGGTGGTTATGCAAACAACCCTTCGCGGTAGGCTTCGGCCACCTCACGCAGCGCAGCGCAGAACTGCTCGGCAGCCAGCGGCAGTGCCAGCGCGCTGTTGCGACAGATGCCCACCGAGCCGCCTGGTTCCTGCACGCCCAACTGCAGCTCGACCAGCTCGCCACGCTGCACGTCCAGGCACACTGCGTCCTGCGGCGCCACCCACAGCGCATCGCCGGACAGCACGTAGCGCCGACTCAACGCCGGCGACAGGGTCTCCAGGCGCTGCCGCGACGGCGTCACCCCGCACTGCACGAACAGGCTGTCGGCGTGCTTGCGGATGGTGGTGCCCGCCGTCGGCAACACCAGCGGGTAATCGCCGAGCCGCCCCAGTGTGGCGGCGCCTGCGGCCAGCAGCGGGTGACCGGGGCGCACCACCAGGCTCATCGACTCGCTGTACAGATGCTCGAAGGTCAGGCCCTGGATGTCCGGGCTGTCGGTCATGCGTCCGACCACCAGGTCCAGCTCGCCAACGCGCAACTGACCGAGCAGGTAGGCACCCGGCCCGGTGGCCACGCTGACCACCAGCGCCGAGTGACGCTGATGTAGGCGTCGCACCACCTCGGGAATCAGCAGGCTCTCTACAGTAGAAAGCACACCGACTCGCACCTGGCCGGCCTCGTGCTCACCTTCGCGAAGACTGTTCACCCCATCGCGCAGCGCCTGCACGCAGGGCCCGGCGTAACGCATGAAGGCCACGCCGGCAGCGGTCAGACTCACCCCGTTCCTGCCCCGCTCGAACAGGCTGGCCTCGAGGATCTCCTCCAGTTCCTTGAGCGTCTTGGAAATCGCCGGCTGGCTGACCGCCAGGGCATCGGCCGCCTTGGCGAAGCTGCGCTGGCGAGCGATTTCGAGAAAGCACAGCAGGTGGCGGAATTTGATACGGGTGTCGATGTTCATCGCGGGCACCGAAGGGACATGCTGCGATCATGCCGCAAAGCCCGCCAGGCTCCCAGCCCGATTCCTCGCCCCGTCCCTAGGGTGAGACGGAATAAAAAAAGCCGGCACCAAGGCCGGCTATTGATCGGGGTGGTTGGCGACCCGGTCTTACTGCAAGGCCCGGGGGCGCGCGTTGCGCTGTTCGGCATCCGGTACGGGTGCACTCTGCAGCTGGAAGTCGAAGTTCACTTCAGCGAAGCGATTGCCCTGAAAGCCACGGTCGCGTGCAGCGGCTTCACCCTCGACGAAGGTCACGTCGCCGATCAGGCCTTCGCGGGTGGCGTAGGCGAAGTCGTCCCACAGGTACTCGTCGCCCGCCAGGTTGATCTGCGTGGTCAGGTGACGATAGCCAGGTGCGGAGATGAAGAAGTGGATGTGCGCTGGGCGGTTGCCGTGGCGACCAAGCTGGTTGAGCAGCTCCTGCGTGGTGCCTTCGGGTGGGCAGCCATAACCGGACGGCACGATACTGCGCGCGCGGTAGCTGCCATCGGCATCGGTGACGATGCGTCGACGCAGGTTGTAATCGCTCTGGCTCGAATCGAAGTAGGAATAGGTCCCTTTGGTATTGGCATGCCAGACATCGACGATGGCGCCAGCAACCGGCTTGCCGTGGCTATCGACCACGCGGCCATGCAGGTACATCGGCGTACCCGGGTCGGTGCCGTCGTCCATCCGTGCTTCGCCTTCGGTCATCGGCGCACCGGCCACGTACAGCGGGCCTTCGATGGTGCGCGGGGTGCCACCAGTGAGGCCGGCCGCCTCGTCCTTGGCATCGAGCAGCAGATCCAGGTAGTGCTCCAGACCCAGACCGGCGACCAACAGGCCGGCTTCGCTGCGAGCACCCATGCGGTTGAGGTAGTCCACCGCCTTCCAGAACTCTTCGGTGGTGACCTCCATGTCCTCGATGATGCGGATGCTGTCCTGCAGGATGCGATTGATCAGCGCCTTCATACGCGGGCTGCCCTGATCGTTGGTCAGGCCGCTGACTTCCTTGAAGAAGTTCTGGACGCTTTCGGTATGCGACAGTTTGATGCTCATGATTATTTCCTCATCTTGTTTTTATCGACTGGAAGATTGATCAGCGATCGTCCTGGTGGATCGAAGACGGGTGACGACACAGGCCGTTCACCTCGATCTCCATGTAGGGAAACAGCGGCAACTGCATGAGGGTATCGTGCAGTTCCTCGACGCTGGCCAGGTCGAACACGCTGTAGTTGGCATAGTGGCCGGCGATGCGCCACAGGTGGCGCCATTTGCCATCGCGCTGCAGGCGCTGCGCCAGTTCTTTCTCGTCGGCCTTGAGCTTGGCCGCCTGAGCGGGGTCCATGTCGACCGGTAACTTCACGGTCATCTTCACGTGGAACAGCATGAGAGCTCTCCTCCTTCGCGCGGGGTTAGGAACGGCGGAAGCGCGCCAGGCGCTCCTCGTCGAGGGTCAGGCCAATGCCGGGCAGGCGCGGCACGTGCAGGTGGAAGTCGCGGTACAGCGGCGGCTCGGTGACGATGTCTTCGGTCAGCAACAGCGGGCCGAACAGTTCGGTATCCCAGGCCAGCTTGTTCAGGGTGATGAACGCATGGGCCGAAGCCAGGGTGCCGACGCTGCCCTCGAGCATGGTGCCGCCGTACAGGCCGATGCCGGCTGCCTCGGCGATGCTGGCAGTACGCAGCACGGCGCGCGGGCCACCGTTCTTGGCGATCTTCAGTGCGAACACCGGGGCAGCACCGTCACGTGCAAGGTTGAAGGCGTCCTCCACGCATTCGATGGATTCGTCGGCCATGATTGGCGCCGGGCTGGACTGGTTCAGGCGCACCTGGCCACCGCGGTTATGACGCGAGATCGGCTGCTCGATCAGGTCGATGCCGTTGTCGCCGAGTATGCGACAGGCACGCAGGGCCACCGCCTCGTCCCAGGCCTGGTTGACGTCGACACGCACGCTGGCGCGCTCACCGAGGGCCTGTTTGATGGCGATGACGTGGGCCAGGTCCTTGCTCACCTCACCGGCGCCGATCTTCAGTTTGAAGATGCGGTGGCGACGGGCTTCGAGCATCTGTTCGCCTTCGGCGATGTCCTTGCCGGTGTCGCCGCTGGCCAGGGTCCAAGCCACTTCCAGGCTGTCGCGCACGCGGCCGCCGAGGATCTCGCTGACTGGCAGGCCGAGGCGCTTGCCCTGGGCATCGAGCAGCGCGGTTTCCACGGCCGAGCGGGCGAAGGTGTTGCCCTTCACCACGCGGTCGATGCGCTGCATGCAGGCGTTGATATTGCTGGCGTCCTGGCCGATCAGCAGCGGCGCGAAATGACGATCCAGATTGACCTTGATGCTGTCCGGGCTCTCGTTGCCATAGGACAGGCCACCGATGGTGGTGGCCTCACCGATGCCCTCGATACCGTCGGCGCAGCGCAGGCGCAGGATCACCAGGGTCTGGTTCTGCATGGTGTGCATCGCCAGCTTGTGCGGGCGGATGGTCGGCAGGTCAACGATGATCGCTTCGAGCGACTCGATCGCGGCGTGGCTCATTTCAATACCCATCAGGTTGCTCATATCTATGGACTGATATTGATCCTGCCTTTTGAGAGGTTCCAATATTGATTTTGTCTGCAACAATACCCTGAAGGTATCGTCAACCTCAGAGGACAGTCGCCCATGGAGCTTCGCCACCTGCGCTATTTCCAGGCGCTCGCCGAAACCCTCAACTTCACCCGCGCCGCCGAGCGCCTGCACATCGCCCAGCCACCACTGAGCCGGCAAATCCAGCAGCTCGAGGACGAACTCGGTGTGGCCCTGCTCGAACGCGGCCGGCCGCTGCGCCTGACCGAAGCCGGGCGCTTCTTCCACGAGCACTCCAATGCCCTGCTCGAGCAACTGGCCAAGGTCTGCGATAGCACCCGGCGCATCGGTTCGGGCGAGAAGGCCTGGCTCGGTATCGGCTTCGCCCCGTCCACCCTCTACGGCGTGCTGCCGGAACTGATTCGCCGTCTGCGCAGTGACGCCGGCCTGGAACTGGGTCTGTCGGAAATGACCACGCTGCAACAGGTGGAAGCACTCAAGGCCGGGCGTATCGACGTCGGCTTCGGCCGTATCCACATCAACGATGCGGCCATCTCGCAGCAGGTGCTGAGGCTCGACCCCCTGGTCGCCGCGCTGCCCGCCGGGCATCCGCTGCTGCCGGGACCGGTGAGCCTGGCCGAGCTGGCCCGCGAGCCGTTCGTGCTGTACCCGGGCAACCCACGCCCGAGCTACGCCGACCATGTGCTGACGCTGTTTGCCACCCATGGCCTGCAGATTCGCGTGGCGCAGTGGACCAACGAGCTGCAGACAGCCATCGGCCTGGTCGCCGCCGGCATCGGCATCACCCTGGTACCGGCCTCGGTGCAGGTACTGCACCGCGCCGACATCGACTACGCGCCGCTGCAGGATGCGCAGGCCACCTCGCCGATCATCATCAGCCGGCGTATCGGCGACGCCTCGCCGGCGCTCGATCACTGCCTGACTCTGGTCGACGAGCTGTCGCGCGCGCACCAGCGCTAAGCGCGGAGGAAGAAAAAAGCCCGCAAGGAGGGAGACGGGCATGAAAGAGTCCCTGCCCTACTGCAACGGCGAGAACGCCGCCGGCAGATAGAGGGTGGAATGCATCTCGCGCAGTTGCGGCCCGGAGTTCTCCGGCGGCCAGACACCGTCCGCCACTGCACGAGAGCGCACATCCAGGCGTTGCTCCTGGGTCGCGTACGGCCAGATGTGCAGGTAGCGCGGGGTGCGCCCGTCGGTGGCGAAGAACGCTGCATAGACCGCTGAGTAACCGGCCCCAGTGCGCGAGCTGACTGCCTTCTCCCAGCCTGCCATGGTAGGCGCCAGGCCCGAGGGAATCAGGTTGTATTCGCGCAGCTCGTAGAACGGCCCGTGATGACCGGGCGCCAGGGGTTCGAGAAAGGGGAAAAGCGTGTAGTTCTCCACCTTCATGTCGAGCATGAAGGCTTCGATACCGAAGGCATCGGGTGCCTGCAGGAAGCGCTCGCGCTCAGCCTGCCGCGCCGTCTCGTCACGGAAACCGCGTAACACGGCGATCTGGTTCAGTGGGCCGATTTCGGACGACCAGCAGCCCATCAGCATGCAGCCATCGCGCACCTCGGCGAGCGTCTCACGCAGGCGCTTCAGTGCTTCGGCCGGGGTGCGCACGCGCAGGGTGAAGGTGATCAGTTCGTAGAGTCGCATCGTCTTCTCGCAACCGTTGAATGCAGGCGGAGCCGGATCTGCATCCGACCCCGCCGCAGGTCAGAACTTGAAGGTGTAGGAGGTGATCAGGCGGTTCTCCTTGTAGTCAGCACCCGACGCCGCGCCATTGCCGTAGCGGGTCTTCACGTCGATGTTGCGCCACTCGAAACCTACGCCCTTGAGGGGACCGCTCTGCACCACGTAGCTGAGGAAGATGTTGCGCTCACTCTCCACGTTCTGATCCAGATCGTTGCTGCCACGGTCGATACCGGTACCGCGCAGGTAGCGGGTCATCAGCTTCAGCCCAGGTACGCCATAGCTGGCGAAGTCCAGGTCGTAGCGCAGTTGCCAGGAGCTCTCGTTGGGCTTGACGAAGGCGACGGTTGACCAGTTCACCAGGTACGGCTGCGGTGCGTAGCCGTTGAGGGTGGGGAAGGTACTGTCGCCAAGCATGCGCTGGTAGCCGACACCGACAGCGTGGGCCCCCTTGCGCAGGGTGGTCATCGCGCCGTAGGAGCGGTTGTCGATGTCACCGTAGAGTGCCTTGCCGTCCTCACGATTGTCGAAGTAGCGCAGGTCAGTCTTGAGCCCGAAGCCGTTACCCAGGTCGGCGTTGTAGGTACCGCCGAGATACTGCTGCTGGTAGATGTCTTCCAACTGACCGTAGAAGTAAGTAGCAGACAACGACGGAGTGAAGGCGTAGGTGGCACCGCCGAAGTTCAGACCATCGCTGCGGCGCTGGATATCCGGCCCGTTGAACAGGTACATCTTCTCGCGGTTGGACGACTCACGACTGCTGATCTCGGTAAACCGGCCGGCAGTAAGGGTCAGCTTGTCCACTTCACGCGACTCCAGCATGAAGCCGTGGTAGGTGGTGATCAGCTGGCGCGAATCGTCATAGAAGGCCACCGGCAGCATCGGGCGGTGCTCACCCACCTTCAGCTCGGTCTTGGAATAACGCATCTTGGCCGTCAGCGCGGCACGGCCATAGTCACGCACCTGCTCGCCCTTGCTGTCATCATAGGGAATGATGGTGTCCGGGCCGCGACCACCACCGCCATCCAGGCGATAGGCATATTGCGCCGAGACGTCGAGTCCGAATTGCAGCGTGCCTTCGGTATATCCGGAGATGGCGCGAAAATCGAAACCCTGAGTCCAACTGCCAATACGCGATTTGGGCGCATCATGCTGTTTGAAGTCGCGATCGATATAGAAATTGCGCAAGCCGAGACTGACGTTTCGATCATCGAAGAAGTCCGCCTGCGCGGAAATAGACGCGAACATGCCCATCAGGCCAACAGCGCCCAAGCTGCCGGCCAGCCAGTTATTCTGAATCATTGTTTTGATCCTTTGTTACTTGTGCAAAGCACAATGAGTGGAAGCAGATTAATTAGCAGACAACTCAAACAAGGCAGTTAATCCGCAGTGTTGTTTTTATAACCACTTACTGCAAAAAGGTCGTAGCAAGGTTCTACCCATGAATATCGGGCAGTTATTTCTTATTAATGGGTACTACATGCTTCAGGATGAAATGACACTTCATCCGTCATTTCCGAAGTTACTTCGGAAATCCCTGTGCACTGGCAAAACGGCGGGAGGGCCAATACCCACCTACGGCGCCTCAGCAGGCCGAGCGCGACTGCTCGCCCAAACGGTGATAGGCACGGTTGAAATACACCAGACCGTCCTGGTTCTTGCCGTTACGAATACCCAGTACCTCGCAATAGAAGATGGTGTGCGAACCCACCTCATGCGCCTGCGCGATGCGGCAATCGAAATTGACCAGGGCGTCGTCCAGCAGAGGCGCGCCGCTTTCCAGGGTGCTCCAGCTGGCCTGGGCGAAACGCTGTTCGGAGTCCAGGTCGCGGCTGGCGAAGACGCCGGAAATGTCCTTCAGCTCGGCACTCAGCACGTTCACGCTGAGCACACCGTTCTGCTTGAAGTGGCCATTGGAGAAAGATGAGCGATTCATGCACACCAGCAGCGTCGGCGGCTGGTCGGTAACGCTGCACACGGCCGAGGCGGTGAAGCCCCAGCGTCCGGCAACGCCGTCGGTGGTAATCACGGAAACGGCGCCGCCCAGCAGCGCCATGGCGTTACGGAAACCTGTGGTATCAACCATGATCTTGCCCTCGCCTCTTAGATATCCAGCACCAGTTTTTTTGACTTGGCGCGCGAACAGCAGACCAGAATCTGGTCGTTGGCGGCCTTCTCGTCATCGGTCAGGTAGACGTCGCGATGATCCGGCTCGCCGTCCAGCACATCGCACAAACAGGTACCGCAAACGCCCTGCTCGCAAGAGATCTCCACCTTGATGCCGACGGTGGCGAGGGCGTCGATAATGGTCTGGCCTTCGGCGACCTGAACGGTCTTGCCGCTGCGCTGGGCCACCACTTCGAAACCGGCGCCACTAGCGTCGACTTCCACCTGGAAATACTCGCGGTGGATGTGTGCCTCGTCATAGCCTGCCTGGCGCGCCCCCTCGATGACCCAGTCCATGAAACCGGACGGACCGCACACATAGACGTGCACACCGGCGCCCGGCTGGCCGAGCACAGCCGGCAGATCAAGCTTTTGCGCATCGCCTTCATCATCGAAGTGAGTGCGCACACTGGCAGCGAAACCGGCGCTGGCCAGTTCGTCGAGGAAGGCTGTGCGCTGACGCGAGCGACCGCAGTAGTGCAGCTCGAACGGGCTGTCCTGGGCAGTCAGCTGGTGCGCCATGGCGATCATCGGGGTAACGCCGATACCGCCTCCGATAAGGATCGAACGGCTGGCGCCAGCGGCCAGAGGAAACAGGTTGCGCGGCGTGCCGACGCTGACGCTGGAGCCTTCGGTGAGCAGGTCGTGAACCGCTACCGAGCCACCGCGCGAAGCCGGATCGCGCAGCACACCCAGGCGGTATACAGCGGCGTTGGCCGGGTCACCGCAGAGGGAATACTGGCGCACCAGCCCGGGCTTGAGGTGGATATCGACATGGGCACCGGCCTCGAAGGCCGGCAGATCGCTGCCCGTCGGATCGGCGAGGTCGAGGATCACCACGCCCTCGCCTTGTTCCTGCCGCTTGCGTACCACCAGGTTCAACACTTGCTCAGTCATACCGACCTTCCCGCACCCTTCGGGGTGCTGATTTTTCTCGTTCGTTACAGTCCGCAGCTCGCACGCGCGGCATTCTTTCGCTTGTCCGCTGCAGCCGAAGGGCCACAGCGAACGGGATTCAACGCATGAACAGGCCGCCGTTCACGTCCCAGGTCGCCCCGGTTGTGAAGTAGGCTTCCGGGCGCGCCAGTTGCACCACCAGGTCACCAAGGAAGTCGGCATCGCCGAGGCGCTTCACCGGGATATTGGCGAGCAGCCCGGCCATGCGCTCCGGCGGCACCGCCGCATGCACGGCGGGCGACTCGATGGGGCCGGGGGCGATGGCGTTGACCGTCACACCGGCGCCGGCCAGTTCCTTGGCGAAGATCTTGGTCAGGGTGACGATGGCGCCCTTGGAGGCGGCGTAGTGCGCACCCGTAGCGGTGCCGCCGTTCTGCCCGGCCAGTGAGGCCATGTTGATGATCCGCCCGTAGCCAGAGCCGGCCATGTGCCCACCGAACACCTGGCAGCCGAGGAAGATGCTGCGGGTGTTGAGGCTCATGACCTGATCGAACTCTTCGGGGCTGATCTGCATGACCGGCGTGGTACGGGTCATTGCGGCGCTGTTGACCGCCACGTGCAGCTCGCCCCAGCGGGCCAGCACGGCGGCCAGCGCGGTCTCGAAGTCGGCCTTGCTGGCAACGTCGAGCTGCAGCGCCAGGCTGCGCTGGCCGCTCGGGTCGAGACGGTCGGCGGCGGCCTGGGCACTTTCGAGCGACAGGTCGGTGATCACCACCGTATAACCGGCTGCATACAGGCGGCTGGCGATGGACAGACCGAGCCCCTGGGCGGCGCCGGTGACGAGGGCTACCTGAGTCATGCCTCACCCCCGAGGGCCCGTTCATGGGCGCGCGAGCTAGCGCGAGACAAGGAAGAAAGGGCTGAGGAAGCGGAGTCTACGAGCTGTAGATGAGCATTCCGAAGCCGTTGATGACGCTGTATCGCCGACGCGCAGCCGCTCATGGACGGGCCCTCACAGGATGTAGCCGATACCGGCGAGGGTATCGGTCGAGTTGATCAACTGGATCAGCTTGCGCTGGATCCTGAAGCTGTCGCCGTCACGCTTGAGCTGGAAGGTGAGGTCGGCGGTGTAGTGTTTGAGCACGTCCTTGCGAAACTCGCGCAGATTCTGCGCACAGCGCACGGTGACCACGTCGTCTTCCTCGCCAAGCACGCGAAAGCGCGACAGGCTGCGCACGGTGCGTGCACGCGGGCTGGTGGAAATGGACTCGCCGCCGATCAGGCGCTGCACGCGCAACTGGCGCATGTGGTGATCGTCGTAGGCGTAGTTGAGGGTGTTCTCGAAGTCGGTCTCGTTGGGATCGATGGGGATGATGTAGGTGCCCTTGTCGGCCCACAGGTTCAGCCAGGCGTCGAATTCGCCGTGATCCAGCATGTCCGCTTCCTGCCAGATAAAGGCACTGACGTGGTTGAGCAGCTCGATATTCATATTCGTTCTCTTCAGATAAGTGCGTTACGCAGCTGAGCAGCAGCCCCCTCTCATCGCGACGAGAGGGGCGAAAAGACTCAGGCCGACATCATCTTTTTCCACTGCTGGTAAGCCGCGCGCATGCCGGTCTCGGCGCTCACGTCGCTGACCAGGCCGTCTTCGCTTGGCTTCTCGCCGGGCAGACCGCGGTTGAGCATGATCCACAGGTCACTGCCGGCCTGGGCGCCCTTCTGTACGCGCTCCCAGGCCTCGGAATCGTCCGGTGTGCCGAAGCCCATCGGCCCCTGGAAGTGCTCGTGCAGGCGCAGGCGGTAGCGGTTGGCCACGGCCGGGCCGCCGTCCATGGTGATCACTGCGTGGTGGATCTCGGTCTCTGTTACCGAGACCGGCTGCAGCACGCGGAAGAACGCCATGGAGCAGGCGACATTGGGGAACAGGTTGAGGTTGAAGCCCGAACCGCCGACGGCGCGGACGATGCGGCGCACCTGCTGCTCGTCGATGCCCTCGTCACGCAGTTCCTGCGCCAGCGTTTCGAAGCGCTCGGGGATCGGCTTGTCGAGGTCTGCTTCCAGATCCACCAGATCGGGGATCATCACCATCACGCTGTGGCCGTTGCCGAGATCCTCGACATAACCGGGGCCTTTGACGAAATCGAACAGCTCCAGAGTCTGCTCGTCCACCGAGGACAGGAACGACTTGTGCACCAGCGGGAAGTGGTAGGCGTCGGTGGTATTCTCCAGCTGGATTTTCCAGTTGCCGGGGAAGCGGAAACGATGCTCACCGGAGACTTTCACTCCGTAGCCAGCTCCCTGTTTCATGAACAGGTCGATCCACTTCTTGGCCGCGCCGAGGAAGTCTTCCAACGGTTCGATGTCGTCCTTGAAGGTGGCGAAGATCATGCCGTTGTATTGCTCGACGCGCAGGCTCACAAGCGGCAGTTCACCCTTGTCCAGGCAGTCGGCGTAGCTCTCCGGGTGCGGCACGCCACGTAGGCTGCCATCGAGCGCGTAACTCCAGCCGTGGTAAGGGCAGACGAAGCTGTTGGTCTTGCCCTTCTTGTGCTCGCACACAGTGGCGCCACGGTGACGGCAGCGATTGAGCAGCACGTGCACATCCTTCTTGCGGTCGCGGACCACGATCACCGGCTGTTTGCCGATGTACGTGCTCTTGTAGCTGCCGTTGTCAGGAATCTCGCTGGCATGCGCCACCCACACCCAGGTGCTGTAGAACACCTTCTCCAGTTCTTCGTCGAACAGACGCGCATCGGTGTACAGGGAGGTGTGCACGCGGTCGTGCAGCACCAGGTCGGCCGGGGTGGCGGCCAGGTTCACGGTTTCGATCAGGTTGGTCACGATCACTCCTCCTCGGCATCACGTGCCGACTCACAATTTCTTTTGCGCGCCTTGTCCGAAAATCGAAGTTTCGGGTGGCGCTCTCTTCGTAGGGTGGGCCTCAGCCCACGTCTGGCCTTTCTGCGGTGGGCCAAATCCCACCCTACGTCTGTTGGTTCTTGCCCGGCACGGGCAGGTGGGCATCGCTGTTCCATGCCTCGACCGGACGACCGAACAGGTTCTCGGTCTGGAAATGGGCCATGCGCCAGACGCCCTCCTCTTCACGGAAACGCACCGTCAGGCGCGCCGCATTGAGATGCGAAGCGCCACTGGCGAAGGTTGAGGTCTGCAACATCACCCAACTGCCGCTGGCTTCGTCACCCTCCACGCGGATCAGCTCCGAGCAGAGGAAGTGCACGTTGAGGGCGAAGTGCGCCGGCTCGCTCATGTAGCCGGCGAACATCGCGCGGATCGCCTCACGTCCCCGGTAGCCGCCGAAGCTCTTGGCGTACTTGGCGCCCTTGCCCTCCCAGACGGCGTCGGTGGTGAACAGCCCGGCCAACTCGTCCAGCGGGGTGCGCGCATCGAGTGCATCGCACAGCACCATGTAGCGGTTCATGCAGCAACGCACGGCGTGCTCGCTTTCCAGCCGGTACAGGCGGGCTTCGAGGGATTGGCTCATGGCTCAGGCCCGCTGGATGATCAGTTCACGACCGGTACGCGCTTCCACCTTGCAGTAGCGCCACAACTTGTAAGGGCCGGTGCCCACAGCGGTGGTGCGGAACAGGTTGCAAGCGGCGTGGACGCTTTCGATATCCGGCACGTCGGCCAGCAGGTAGGTGGTCCAGGGGTAACCGCTGGATGGCCCGACCATGCTCTGGTCGTCATCCATGTTGCCGTAGACCGTCACACCAGGCAGGTCGTGGATGCCATTCCACATGGCGCTGAACGCAGCCCAGACTTCCAGTTGCTCTTCGCGCGGGGCGTCGAAGAAGTTCTGGTTGATGCCCATGCAGAACAGGACGCGCAGGGCTTTTTTCTCAGTCATCACATTCACCGATCGTTAGTTGTCGATTACAGGTAGCCAGGCAGTGGCTTGTTGCCGAAGAAGATCGCACCGGCATTCTGGTAGGTCATGTCGCCCATGAAGGCGTGCTGGGTAACCACCAGGGTGTCGTTGACGAAGCGCGACAACGGGTTGTCGCGATAGACACCGGTCATCCCTGAAAGCATCTGCGCGGTGCGCGCCACTTCGGCCGCCACACGGGTGGCATGGGTCGAGGACAAGCGCAGCAGGTTGGTCTGCTCTATGCTCGCCGGCGTACCGGCAACCACGCTGTCCCAGGCGTCTTCCATGGCTTCGTAGAACCAGGCGCGGGCGGCGCGCAGTTCGGCTTCTGCTTTGGCCATCTGCATCTGCGCCAGTGGGCGATCAGCCAGGGCTGGCGCACCGGTGACTGAGAAGCGGCCGCTGGCCATGCCGGATAGATAGTCCAGGGCAGCACGGGCCACGCCCAGGCCGACCACGGATAGCACCTGTGTGGCGAAGGACAACGACGGGTAGCGGAACATGGGCTCGTCGAGGTTGGACGGGCCGCCACGGACGAATGTCCACTCCTCGGGCACTACCACGCCATCGATCACCACGTCATGACTGCCGGTACCGATCAGGCCCACCACATTCCAGGTCTCCTCGATCGTCACCTTCTCGCTCGGCATCACTGCCAGGCGCGGCAGCCCCAGAGTCTCGCCATTCTTTGGGCTGATGCCGACGCCGATCAGGCTGGCCCCCTTGCAGCCACTGGAGAAACGCCAGCGTCCGCTGACCTTGAAGCCGCCTTCATGTAGATCGGCCGGTTGTGGAGGAAAAATACCGCCGGCAAACACCACGTCCGGACCATCGGCATAGAGTTTCTCCAGCGTTGCCAGGGGTAGCGCTGCCAGGTACACAGGATTCATGCCGAAGCTGGCCACCCAGCCGGCAGAACCGTCGGCAGCGGAGATCTCCTCCACCATCTCGCAAAACTCCATGGGGCTGCGCTGATCGCCACCGAAGCGCGTAGGCACCAGGGCACGGTAGACACCGAGCTCCTTGAAACGCTGGATCACGTCATGGGAGATGTATTTCTGCTGGTCGAACTCTTCACGTTGGGCGCGCTCACGAATATCGACCAGCAGCGACTGAAAGGCTTCATTTGCGGTAATCGGGGCAAGGCGCTGGTGATCCAGCTGGCTTAGGGAAGACATGGGCTTCTCCAGGATGGACATGGTTATTGTTCGAGGCGCTGCAATAATTCGCGGGCGACTGCCAGAAGCAGTTCGTCCGCGCCTTTGGCAGCGACCAGTTGTAGTCCTACCGGCAGCTTCGAGGCGCCCTCGAAAGGGATGCTCAAGGCCGGGTGACCAGTCAGGTTGAAGGGACGTACGAAAGCGGTCATGCCGATGGCCGCGCGGGTGTCGGCAGCATCTGCAACGAGCGCCGGGTAATCCGGCATGGTCGGTAGGGCGAGAATCGAGCATTGCGCCAGGGCGGCGTCCACCTCGGCAGTGAACGCGGCGCGACAACGCTCGGCGTCAACCAGGGCCGCGTCACGGGTATCACGCGCTGCCAGCAGCCGGGCGGCGACATCAGTGCCGACCAGGCCGGTTTCCACAAGGTGTCCGCAGGCATTCCAGGTTTCCCGGTTGATCACGGCCAGACCCGCGTCGTAGGCAGCTGGCATACCAGGCAGCGGCATCTCGCACAGCTCAAAATCAGCAGCCTCAAGCACGGCGCCCAGAGTGTCCTGCAACTCGTGGTTGGCCTGCACCGGCACCACCCCGATGCGGATGCCAGCCACGTCCGGCAGCGCCTTGAAGGAAGGGTCGATGACCTTCATCGCACTGATCAGTGTCTCGATGTCGGCCGCGAAGGGGCCGACGCAATCCAGCGAGGTCTGCACCGGCATCACTCCGGCACGACTGATCCGGCCGTAGGTGGGTTTGAGGCCGAACACGCCACAGCAGGCAGCAGGAATACGCACCGAACCGCCGGTGTCGGTACCCAGGGAAAAATCACACAGGCCCGCAGCAACGGCAGCAGCTGAACCACTTGAGGAGCCTCCTGGAATGCGTCCGGGATAGCGCGGATTTTCCGCTGTACCGATCCAGGCATTGAGTCCGGTAGTACCAAAGGCCAACTCATGCAGGCTGGTCTTGCCAACCAGCTGACAACCGGCATCGAGCAACGCCTTAACCACATCGGCATGACGCTCGGCATCCGGCGCATGCTCAAGAGCACGACTGGAAGCACGGGTGGGATGACCGGCCACATCGATGGTGTCTTTCACCATCACACGCGGACCTTGCCCACCAAGCTTCAGCTTCTCGACCACTATTGCCATCTGCTTCACCACTGCCGTTCCTATTGAAAAGCGAGCCGTATCAGAGGAGCGGCTTGCGTAAATTCAGAATCGGAAGAATTACGTGAATTGTCAATTGAATTATCGCTTAAAAATAGTGTGTAGATTCGGTGCATTTTCACCATCACAAGCACCATTCTCGTGCAGTTTGGTAACACTAAAAACCTGTAACATTCCTGCATAAATCACATATAAATCAAATAAAAACAAATACTTAAAAACAATATGAGAGCTTTTATCAACGCACACCTAGTTTTTCAGTGATCTTTTCCGAACCGCAATAACGGCCGATAATCGCACAGAAAATACACTCTCCAGACACCATTTTTAAATGCAAAAAACGCCACTTTTCAATGACAAAAAAAGCTCAAAAAAACGGATTTATCTAGCATTGAAAAAGCCCCTCAAGACCCGATGAAATCGGCCATGGGGTGATCCGCGTCACCCTCGCGACAGGATCGTCTCGGCACCACTCCTGGAGGCCGAGCCCTGCTCTTGATTCGCGGCCGAACAGGGTGATGCGACAGGTCGGTGCACGCCGTTCTGGCACGAGAGGTGCAATTCGGGTCATGTCGGACGGGTAAACCACCGGCAGCGCCCACAAGGCGCCAGAACAAAAAGAAGACGGCACACCATTCGCGCATAGGACTCGATGGCCCATGCCCGACCGGCCCCTGTCTCTCCAAATAGCCTTGCAACCCTCGGAGTACGTCATGCACTTCAAACGAGCTGTGTCCACCCTCCTTCTCAGCGCCGTCTGCGCCTCCTTCGCACAGGCCGAGGTAAAGGTCGGTGTCATCACCTCCTCTACCGGCCCCATCGCCCTGGTCGGGCTACCGCAGAAGAACTCCGTACCGCTACTGCCCACTCAGGCCGGCGACCAACAGGTGAAGTACATCGCCCTGGATGACGGCAGCGACCCAACCGCCACCGTAAAAGCACTGAAGAAGCTGATCAGCGAGGAAAATGTCGACGCAATCATCGGCCCAAGTGGCTCGCCCAATGCCATGGGCGTGATTCAGTTCGTGGCCGAAGCCGGCGTACCGCTGCTGGCCCCGGTCGGTACTGCTGCTGTGGTGTTGCCGATGACCGAGCAGAAGAAGTGGGTATTCAAGACCACGCAGAACGACGACCTGATCGCCAAGGCCCTGGTCGAGGACATGAAAACCCGCGGCGTGAAGACGCTCGGTTTCATCGGCACAGCCGATCCCTACGGCGAAAACTGGTCGAAGGTGATGGGCACGATGGCTGCCGAGCACGGCATAAAGCTGCTGGCCAGCGAGCGCTTCCAGCGCCAGGACACCTCCGTGACCGGGCAGAGCCTGAAGATTCTCGCCTCACGCCCTGACGCGGTGCTGGTGGCGGCCCCAGGCAGCTCCGCGGTACTGCCGCAGACGACACTGTTCGACCAGGGCTACCGCGGCCAGATGTACCAGACCCACGGCGCGGCCCTGCCAGACTTCCTCCGGCTCGGCGGCAAGAAGGTCGAAGGCACCATCCTCGCCGCCAGCCTGATGCTGGTGCTCGATCAGATGCCCGACAGCCATCCGTCCAAGGCCATCGCTGGGGAATACGTGACGGCCTACGAGAAGCTCAACGGCAGCAAACCGGCCACCTTCGGCGCCAATACCTACGACGCTGGCCTGCTGCTGCAACAGGCGATTCCGGCCGCCGCCGCCCAGGCCCAACCCGGCACGCCCGAGTTCCGCTCAGCCCTGCGCGAAGCGCTGGAGGCGACCCACGAGTTCGCCGCCACTCAAGGCGTCTACAGCATGACCCCCGAGGATCACAGTGGCTTCGACGAGCGCGGCCGTGAGCTGATCCAGGTGAAGAACGGAACCTGGACGCTGCTCAAGCGCGACTGATCGCGGAGTCAAGCCCCGTAGGGTGGACAGCGCTTTTCTGTCCACCGGATGGAGCCTGGCCCGGTACCGACAGGTGGATGAAAAAAGCGTCATCCACCCTACGCCCGAGCCGCACCAACCCGCATGCCCATACCGCAACAAGAGTTTCCGACATGAATTTCCAAATTGCCCTGCTGCTCGGCCAGGACGGCATCACCAACGGCGCCATCTATGCGCTGCTGGCGCTGTCGATCCTGCTGGTCTTCACCGTGACGCGTATCCTGCTGATCCCCCTGGGCGAGTTCGTCACTTACGGTGCCCTGACCATGGCAGCCCTGCAGGCTGGCCAGCCCACCGCACTGGTATGGCTGCTGATGACGCTGACCCTGGCCGACTGCGCCATGGACCTGTATGACGCGGCCCGCGCCAGCCACAGCTTCCGCTTCCCGAAACGCATCGTGCTCAAGCTCGCCTACGCCCTGGCCATGGTCGGCCTGATTCGCAGCCTGCCGTTGGCAGAGCTGCCCATGGCATTGCAGGCACTGCTTACGCTGGCACTGGTAGTACCGCTCGGCCCGCAGCTCTACCGCCTGGTGTTCCAACCGCTGGCCTCTGCCAGCGCTCTGGTATTGCTGATCGTCTCCATTGCCGTACACGTGGCCATGGTTGGTATTGCCCTGTTGCTATTCGGCCCCGAAGGCGCGCGTACTCAGCCCTTCTCCGAGGCCGGCCTGACGCTCGGCCCGGTGACCTTCAACAGCCAGACCCTGTGGGTCATTGCCGTGTCCCTGGCACTGATCATCAGCCTGTTCCTGTTCTTCGAACGCAGCCTGTATGGCAAAGCCCTGCGTGCCACCGCAGTTAACCGCATGGGCGCCCGGTTGATGGGTATCTCACCGAACTTGGCGGGCAAGGCTACCTTCGCCCTGGCAACCTTCATCGGCGCGCTGTCGGGCATCCTCATCGCCCCCATCACCACCCTGTACTTCGACTCCGGTTTCGTCATCAGCCTCAAGGGTTTCGTCGGCGCCATCATCGGCGGCCTGGTGAGTTATCCGGTTGCAGCCCTGGGCGCACTCGCCGTGGGCCTGATCGAGGCCTTCTCGATGTTCTGGGCCAGCACCTACAAGGAGATCATCGTCTTCACCCTGATCATCCCCTTCCTGCTCTGGCGTTCCCTCACCAGCCGTCACGTGGAGGACGATGAATGAAACCGCGCTACCTGATCCTCATGCTGATCGCCGTCCTGGCCGTGGCGCCAGCGGTGCTGCCGCCCTACTACGTCACCCTGCTCAACTACATCGGCCTGTACACCCTGGTGGTGCTCGGCCTGGTACTGCTCACCGGTGTCGGCGGCATGACCAGCTTCGGCCAGGCCGCCTTCGTCGGCCTAGGTGCCTACACCAGTGCCTACCTGACCACCGTGCAGGACCTGCCAACCTGGCTGGCCTGGGCCAGCGCTTCGCCCTGGCTGACCCTGCTGGTGGGCATGGCCCTGACCGCCATCGTGGCCCTGGTACTCGGCGCCATGACGCTAAAACTGTCCGGCCACTATCTGCCGCTGGGCACCATTGCCTGGGGCCTGTCGCTGTACTACCTGTTCGGCACCCTGGAGTCGCTCGGCGGACACACTGGCGTCAGCGGCCTGCCGAGCATTTCCCTGTTCGGCTGGGCGTTGGACAAGGGCGAGAAGATCTATTACCTGATCTGGGCGATCCTGCTGTGCTCCATGCTCATCACGCAAAACCTTCTCGACTCGCGTGAAGGCCGTGCCATACGCGCGCTCAAGGGCGGCCAACTGATGGCAGAGTCGATGGGCGTAAACACCTTTCGCACGAAGATGGTGATCTTCCTCATATCGGCGCTGTTCGCCGCCCTCTCCGGCTGGCTCTACGCGCACACCCAGCGTTTCGTGAACCCCACGCCGTTCGGCCTGCACATGGGTATCGAGTACCTGTTCATGGCGCTGATCGGCGGCGTCGCCAGTGTCTGGGGTGCCCTGCTCGGCGCCGGCGTGCTGACCATGCTCAAGCAGTGGCTGCAGGACCTGTTGCCGCAGTTGCTGGGCAATACCGGCAACTACGAGGTGATCGTCTTCGGCATCGCCATCGTGCTGCTGATGCAGCGCGCGCCCGGCGGTCTCTGGCCGCTGCTGACACGCCTGCTACCGGACAGCTGGAAAGCCCGCCGTGCCGCACGCACCATCGACGACGACGCCAACGAGCTGCCGCAGCGCGAAGCACCGGCCTACGGCGAGGTGCTGCTGGAAGCACGCGACGTGACCCGCTGCTTCGGCGGCCTGGTGGCCAACGACGCGATGAATCTCGATGTGCGCGCTGGCGAGATCCTCGCCCTTATCGGCCCCAACGGAGCCGGCAAGAGCACCCTGTTCAACCAACTCTCCGGCGTCGACACCCCCTCGTCCGGCGAGGTGCTGTTCCGTGGCCAGCGCATCAACGGTATCCCCTCACGGCGCATCGCGCGCATGGGCATGAGCCGTACCTTCCAGCACGTCAAGCTGCTGCCGGAGATGAGCGTGCTGGAGAACGTCGCACTCGGTGCTCACCTGCGCGGCAGCAAGGGTGTGCTCGCCGCGGCCCTGCGTCTGGATCGCGCCGAGGAAGCACGCCTGCTCGGCGAAGCTCGACGCCAGCTCGAGCGTGTCGGCCTCGGCGACTACCTGTACGCGGAAGCCGGCAGCTTGGCGCTGGGCCAGCAACGCATCCTAGAAATAGCCCGCGCGCTGTGCGCCAACCCCTGCCTGCTGCTGCTCGACGAGCCGGCCGCCGGCCTGCGCCACAAGGAGAAGGAAGCACTCGGCCAGTTGCTCAGCCGCCTGCGTAGCGAAGGCATGGCGATCCTGTTGGTCGAGCACGACATGGACTTCGTGATGGGCCTGGTCGATCGCGTGGTGGTGATGGAGTTCGGCCAGCGCATCGCCTTCGGCCTGCCGGCCGAAGTGCAGAAGGATCCGGCCGTGCTGGAAGCCTATCTCGGAGGAGCGGAGTGATGAACATGCCCATGCATAACCTGCAGCAAGCGCAGAACCAGGTGGCCAACCCCGTTCTCGACATCAGCGACCTGAGCGTCGCCTACGGCAAGGTGGAGGCGCTGTCCAATGCCAGCCTGCGCGTCGGCCAGGGCCAGATCGTCACCGTGATCGGCCCCAATGGCGCCGGCAAGACCACCCTGCTTTCGGCCATCATGGGCGTGCTTGGCTCGCGCGGCCGAGTCGCCTTCGATGGCAGCCTGGAAGCCGTGCCGGAGGTCGAGGTGATGGTCGCCCGTGGCCTCGGCCTGGTGCCGGAGAAACGCGAGCTGTTCAGCAGTATGACGGTCGCCGACAACCTGCTGCTGGGCGCATTCCAGCGCCATCGCAGCGGCCAGCGCGATCACGGCCAGACGCTCAAGGAAGTCTATGAGCTGTTCCCGCGCCTGTGGGAACGCCGTGAGCAGCTCGCTGCCACCCTCTCCGGCGGCGAACGGCAGATGCTCGCCGTCGGCCGCGCACTGATGGCCAAACCCAAGCTGCTGATGCTCGACGAACCGAGCCTGGGCCTGGCGCCGCTGATCACCCGCGAGATCTTCCGCATCATCACCACTCTGCGCCAGCAGGGCGTGTCGATCCTGCTGGTGGAGCAGAACGCCCGCGCCGCCCTGCGCGTGGCGGACTACGCCTACGTGCTGGAAACCGGCCAGATCGCCATGCAGGGCCCGGCCGCCCAATTGGCAGACGACCCGCGCGTGATCGAAGCCTACCTGGGCCTGGCCAGCAAGCATCAGGAAATGCTCTCCACCTGAACCCACGGCGCCCGCCTGGCGGGCGCCGTCGTCAGCTCGCAAGGAAACACACGCATGCCTGATTCCAAGCTATTGCGCGTCGGTATCGCCGGTGCCGGCGCCATCGGCTGTACCCTCGCCGCCCGCCTGGTCGCAAGCGGCCAGCCGGTCAGCCTGCTGGCGCGCGGCAAGACGCTCGCCGCGCTGCGCGACAGCGGCATCCAGTTGACCGATCTGGACGGCGAACACCGCGTACAGGTCAGCGCCAGCGATGACTGCCGCAAACTCGGTCAACAGGATCTGCTGTTCATCTGCACCAAGGCGCCGGCCCTGGTCGGCCTGCTGCCCGAACTGGCACCGCTAATCGGCCCCGACACCGTGGTGGTGCCGGTGGTCAACGGCGTGCCCTGGTGGTACTTCCACGGCCACGAAGGGCGCCTCGCCGGCCGCCGCGTCGAGGCGGTCGACCCTGACGGCGCACTCAGCGCCAGTCTCGACCTGCGCCACGTGCTCGGCTGCGTGGTATTCATCACTGCCGAAAGCAGCGCTCCCGGCGTGGTGCGCTCGAACAACCCGCACCTGATGATCTTCGGCGAGCCGGATGGGCAGATGAGCCAACGCCTGGAGCGGGTGCGCGCACTGATCGCTGCGGCCGGTATCGAAGCGCGCGCCACCGAGCGCATCCGCGACCAGCTGTGGACCAAGATCATCGCCAACATCACCTCCAACCCGCTGTCAGTGGTGACCGGCGCGACCCTGGAAGAGCTGTACGGCCAGGCCGAGCTGAAAACGGTGGTCGGCAAAATCCTTCAGGAAACCCTGCTCACGGCAGCCGCCTACGGTGCACGCATCGCCTTCGATCCGCAGACATTCATTGAGCTGGGTGCCGGCATGGGCGCGGTACGCACGTCCATGCTGCAGGACTACGAACAGGGCCGCCCACTTGAACTCGCCGCCATCGGCGATGCGGTCGTAGAACTGGCCGGCTACCAGGGCCTGGCCATGCCCACCACTCAGGACATCCTCGCCCTGGCGCGCTTCCGCAGCGCACCCGGTCACGTCCATTCCCCCACACCTTGATACGAGACTTCGCCATGACCGCCATGACCGATTTCAGCAAACCCGCCCATTGCAGCGACGAAGAATGGGCGCTGCGCGTCAAGCTCGCCTACTGCTACCACCTGGTCGATTGGTTCGGCTGGACCGAGACCATCTTCAACCACATCTCCGCGCGCCTGCCCGGCCCGGCTCACCAATACCTGGTCAATCCATTCGGCCTGAACTACAGCGAAGTCATGCCGGGCAACCTGCTCAAGGTCGACCTGCACGGCAAGAAACTGGAGGCCTCGCCCTACGACGGCAACCCCGCCGGCTTCGCCCTGCATAGCGCCGTGCACGGTGCGCGCGAAGACATCCAGTGCGTGATCCACACCCATACCACGCCGATATCTGCCGTGGTGCAGAAGAAGCGCGGTTTTACCCACGACGACTTCTACGGCGCCCAGCTCTATGGCCGCATTGGCTACCACACCTTCGAGGGCATCACCCTGTTCGATGACGAGAAGGCGCGAATGATCGAGAGCCTCGGCGACAAGCATGTGCTGGTGCTGCGCAACCACGGCATCGCGGTAGGCGAAAGCAGCATCGAGAAGACCTTCTTCCTGCTCTGGACGGTGCAACGCGCCGCCGAGAATCAATGCGCTGCCGGTGCCCTGGGCGGCGAGGACAACCCATTGGAAGAAGGCATCGCGGCCAAATGTTCCAACCTCACCGCGATGCTGATCCGCGAGAGCGGTTTCGCCACCAAGTTCTATGACGCCATGGTGCGCAAGATGCGCGCCGAACGGAGCATGGACTGGTAATCGCACGGCCTGCATAGGCAGGCCACAACGGGTCACAGCCGAGGAGTCGTGCCATGCAAACTGCCGTCAACACACCAACGGGTTTCGAGGAACCGCCGATTTCCCGGCTCGATCCACAGGGCGTTATGCTCACCTGCAACGCCGCCTACCTGAACATGAGCGGGTACGCCGAGCACGAGTTGGTCGGCAAACCCCACGAGTTGATCAATCATCCACGCATGCCGACATCGGTGGTCGCCAGCATGTGGCGCGCCCTACGTGCCGGCGTGCCATGGACCGCACCGGTGATGATCCGCCACAGGCAGGGCGACCAGGACTGGCGCAACCTCTACGTGGTCCCGCTGTTCGACGACGGTAAGCTGGCGGCGCTGGGCACCGTATACCAGCCCATCGAGCCGGCACAGGCACGCCGTGCCGAGTTCCTCTATACGCGTCTGGCACGGGGCCAGGCGCCGTGGAATGCGGGTCAGCGTCTCGTCGCACTGCTGGCAGGGCACGGTCTGCAACTGGCGCTTGGGCTTGCCACGCTGCTTGCGACACTGCTGGCTTACTTACCAGCCACTGCGGGCCTGCCGCTGCTGTTCGCGCTGGGGCTCGCCGGCCTGCAGCCAGCGCTGCGCCAGCGTCAATTGATCCGCGCCCTCCTCGCCCAGCATGGCCAGGCCTTCAGCGACTCGCTGCTGGCACCACTGCACGCCCAGCAACCCGGCCCGGTCAGCCTGCTGGCCATGGCTCTGGAAAGCCAGCGCGCGCGTATGACCACGGTGATGTCACGTATCTGCATCAATAGCGTGGTGCTGCGCCAGCAGGCGCAGACCTCGGCCGATGTGGTGGAAAACTCGGTCGAGCACCTGGATCGCCAGGTGCGCGAGACCGAGCAGACCGCTGCCGCGATCAACCAGATGAGCGCCACCATCCAGGAGCTGTCGCGTAACCTGCAGCACACCGCGCAGGCCGCACAGAACGCTGACCAACTGGCTCGCGATGGCGAACGTCTGTCCGATGACAGCCAGCGCTCGGCCCAGACCATGCGTCACTCGGTGGGCGAGATTGGTCAGGCGGTCGGCAGCCTGGCTGTGGCCATCGAATCCATCGGCGGCGTCGCCGAGGTGATCCAGAGCATCGCCGAGCAGACCAACCTGCTGGCCCTCAATGCGGCGATCGAAGCCGCCCGCGCTGGCGAGTCAGGACGGGGCTTCGCGGTGGTCGCCGACGAAGTACGCAGCCTAGCCTCGCGCACCCGCGAATCGACCCATGAGATTCAGCGCTCGCTCGAAACCCTGCGTCAGGACAGCGGCACCGCCCTGGCCACCGCCCAGCGCGGCGAGCAGGCGGCAGTACGCGCCAGCACCGACGTCGAGCAGGCGCGCCAGGCACTAACACGTATCTGCGCCGAGGTCGCGCAGATTAGCGGCATGAGCCTGCAGATGGCCGCCGCCATCGAGCAGCAGGGCCAGGTCGCCGAGCAGATCAACCAGCAGATCACCGAGATCGCCGGTTTTACCGAACGCAGCAGTCAGCAGGCCGGGCGCACCAACGAGATCAGCCAGGCACTGCACCAGTTGGCCGAGTCGCAACTGGGTTTGGCGCAGCGCTTCCTCAGGGGCTGACGCTGCACCACCTGGCAGCCAGGTACAAGACTTGGGCTGCCAGGATCAAGCAGGGCCGCAGCTACCTGCTGGAAAGCCTGCCGCCCCGACAGAAGCAGGTACTCGACGAAGCCTGGGCGCGAGTCAGGGCCGCCCGGCACTGACGGCGCCAGAGTGGCAGGCATCTACAACAAGCTGTCCGCCATGATCAATTTTCCCTCGCTGGTCGGGTGCTATGAATAGCGCCCAGATATTCCCGGCCCGAGCCCATCGGCGCCCGGGTACCCCAGCCGGCCACAGAGGCCCAGAACCTCGGGCCGCCCCTCCCCGGAGTCCTCCATGAGCGAAATCCAGTTACTGCCTCAGGTGCGCGAGTTCCTTCAGCGCAACCATGCCCATTTCATCGACGGTCAGCACCGCGCCGGCACATCGGGCAAGCGCATCCCCATTGTCAACCCGGCCGATGGTGAAGTGATCGCGCAGATCACCTGCGCCACCGCCGACGAGGTCGAGTCGGCCATCGCCGCCGCTCGCCGTACCTTCAAGGGCGAATGGGCGCAAACCTCGCCCTATCAGCGCGGCGTGGTGCTCAATCGCCTGGCCGATCTGATGGAGGCCAATGGAGAGGAATTGGCGCAACTGGAAACCCTCTGCTCCGGCAAGTCCATCCACCTCTCGCGCATGTTCGAAGTCGGCCAGAGCGCCATCTTCCTGCGCTACTACGCCGGCTGGACGACCAAGATCAACGGCGAGACCATGAGCCCGTCGTTCCCCTCCACGGCTGGCGAGCAGTACACCGCCTTCACCCGCCGCGAGCCAGTGGGCGTGGTGGCCGGCATCGTGCCGTGGAATTTCTCGGTGATGATCGGCATCTGGAAAATCGCCGCCGCCCTGGCCACCGGCTGCACCCTGGTACTCAAGCCCAGCGAGTTCACTCCGCTGACTCTGCTGCGCCTGGCCGAACTGGCCATCGATGCAGGGGTACCGGCGGGCGTATTCAACGTGGTCAACGGCACTGGTGAGGTCGGCGCCAGCCTGATCGAACACCCGCAGGTGGCCAAGGTGTCCTTCACCGGCTCGGTGCCCACCGGGCTCAAGGTCGGCCAGAGCGCCATGGCCGCCAACCTCACCCGCGTGACCCTGGAGCTGGGCGGCAAGAACGCCGCCGCGCTGCTGCCCGACGCCGATATCGACGGCGCTGTGGCTGGCCTGATCCAGACCGGCTACGTACACCAGGGCCAGGTCTGCGCCGCGCCGGAGCGCATCTACGTGCACCGCTCGCGCCTCGACGAGACCCTGGCGAAATTCACTGCGGCGCTGCACGGCATGAACATTGGCTCGCCGCTGGACGAGAGCGTCAACTTCGGCCCGCTGGCCAACAAGCCGCAGTTCGACAAGGTTTCACAATTCCTGCAACTGGCCCGCGAGCAGAGCCAGGTGGTCTGCGGCGGCAACCCCTTGGCACGCCCCGGCTACTTCGTCGAGCCGACCGTGGTGCTGGCCAACGGGCCGCAGGATCGCCTGCTGCACGAAGAAACCTTCGGCCCGATCCTCTGCGTGCTGCCCTACGACGAGGTCGAGGAACTGCCGGCACTGATCAACGATTCGGCGTTCGGCCTCACCGCCAGCGTGTGGACCAACGACCTGTCGCGCGCGCTGCGTCTGATCCCGCAGATCGAGGCCGGCACGGTGTACGTCAACATGCATACCTTCCTCGACCCCTCGGTGCCCTTCGGCGGCATCAAGGCCTCCGGCACCGGTCGTGAATTCGGCAGCGCCTTCATCGACGACTACACCGAACTGAAATCGGTGATGATCCGCTACTGACAGGCTGCAAACGGGCCGCCAGCCACTCTCGGCGGCCCGTTCCTCCCCCCGCCAAGCCCCCATTCTCACATGCCCCCGAGTCGGCTCACTGACGCGCGGACGCGCCGGCATTCGACCGCCCGCACGGAACCCGCCACCGATCTCAATACGACATCACATGGCGGTTTCTGGCTCAAAAAATGCTTGAATATTCACGTTATTTGCCAAGTGTGCAGAAACGACACAAACAGCGCACCAAAACACCAAGAATAAAGCGAGGCTGCCTCATGAGCGTGCATACATCCCGTGATTTCGAACGTTGGAACCATAGCGTTCACAGCGTTTGTGGGCGTTTTGAAACCCGACCAGCCTGGCATGACACAACCTTCATCGGCGAGATAGAGCGCATCGACCTGGGCGGCCTGGAAATCGCCGATATCAGCACCAACGCCCTGGCCATCAACCGCCAGCGTGGTAACAGTGCCCGCGCCGATGATCGCTACTATTTCCTGGTGATGCAGCGCGAGGGTGTGATGGCCATCGACCAGGGTGATCGCGAGTTCGTGCTGCACCCCGGCGACATGGCCCTGCTCGATTCGGCGCAGACCTTCGAGATGAAGCCGCAAGGGCTGATCCGCCAACTGTCGGTACACCTATGCCGGGATATGGTCGACCCTCTGCTGCCGGTAACAGCTCGACGCTTTGGCAAGCTGGAGCAGGAAAACCCGACTGGACACCTGCTACAAGGCATCTTGCAGCAGATCGCCAATGGCGAACTCAGCTCGGCCACCCAGAACCACTACGGTTCCGCCCTACAAAACGCATTGATCGCCCTGCTGCCACCGGCTTTCCACGACGAGCAACTGCTCGAACCGGGCCGCCCACTGCGCCGCCTGGCGGAGAAGATCATCAGCGAGTCGCTACCGAATGCGCCGACACCGACCGAGCTGGCGGCGAAGCTGAACGTGTCGGTGCGCAAGCTGTACCGCCAGTTCGAGATCGACGGTGACAGCATCTGCCGCTACATCCAGCGCCAGCGCCTGGAACGCAGCGCGCGGGAACTGGCCGACACCGGCAGCCAGGCGCTACCGATCACCACCATCGCCTACAAGTGGGGTTTCACCGATTCGGCGCATTTCTCGCGCGTGTTCAAGCACTGCTACGGCGTGTCGCCGCGCGCCTATCGGGCCGACGCCCTGAACCGCCAGATGGCAGGCCATACGTTCTTGCATGGCTGACTCGGCGGCTCAGATCTCGGACAAGTTGTCGAACATGCTCGCCAGGGTCTGATTGAGCTTGCGAATCTGCGCTTCGGTCATCCCCTTGAAACCGGCATGAAACAGCTCTGCGGTGACCTCATGCATGGCGAAGTAGGCCTGACGGCCTTTTTCCGTGATGGACACCTGGGTCACGCGGCCGTCGAGATCGCTCTGGCGGGTATCGACCAGACCGTCGTCCTTCATCCGGTAGACGATCTTGGTGATGGTGGAGAGCTTGGCCACGGCGAACTCGGAAATCTCCGAAATACTCGCATCCTGGGTTTCGTAAAGGATGTTGAGAACGCGCCAACGAGGAATGTCGAGATCGACCTTCTTCAGCAGCCTCTCCATGCTCATCGAATAGCGGGCGTGAACACGCACCAGCCAATAGAACGGAAACTCTTCCTTGTGAAAATCTTCGCTGATCGGGTTATAGCGATTGCGACGTTTCTTCGGCACCTTCATGGATAGACCGCTTCGATGGGAATAAGGCGAGATAATAGATAATTCTCGTAATCGTTGCACCGTGACATCGCGACTCAGAGGCCGCCATGCCTCGCTATAAAGCACTGGCGAGGCACGTGTGTCGGGTATCAGAAGTGGAAGGCGAAGACCAGTTGGCTGTAAAGGTTGCGGTCGTTGTTACCCAATTGGGCGCCACCGTTCTCGGCACTTTTCTTCGGCTGATACAGACCCACAACCGGCATCATCACCAAATTTTCGGTCAGTCCCCATTGAGCGTAGAGATTCAGCTCGCGGCCGGAGAAATCACCACGCTCACGATCGAGCGTATCGAAGTCGAACCACAGCGCGCCGACACTGAGGTTCTCCAACGGACTGGCACGCAGGCCGACGTGATGCACACGGCTGTTGGTGTTGAACGGCCCGGCGTAGTTGCCCGCTACCTCACCCTGGAACCAGGTGCCATAGCCACGGCTGAAACCGTAGAACAGCGTGTCGTAACCTTCCGAGAAACGGCTATAGCGATAGCTGAGCGTCGGCGACCAGGCGACATCAGCGAAGGTCCAGCCGGCCTCCAGGTACCAGGCATTCTCGTCGGTGCCCTGGTCGCGATCCTGCATGGCGTACTCGCCGGACAGCGACAGGTTCTCCACGCCGGCGTTGCCCGCCGCGCGCAGGCTATAGGTCTCCATGCTTTTGCGTTGGAGCTGCGAGGGCGAAGCGTAGCGCTCGTCGACATCACGCGTGCGGATATAAGTGAGGCCTACCGTACCGGCATCAGCTACATGCTCCAGCGTACCGACGTAGAGTTCGGTCTTGGCCTGCGCACGGTTGTCGGACTTCAGCCACATCAGGTCGCCACGCCAGCCCTGTTGATCGCCCAGACGCAGCACTGCGGTCTGATCGAACGCCTTGCGCGCCGCCAGGTAATAAGCACCACCGCGACTGAATTCGCCGTCAGCCAGGCCCTTGCCGATGTTCAGCGCATCACCGTTGATCAGGAAACCATCGCCGACCATGACGTTCTGCCGACCGAAGGAGACGTCCACGCCGTCCTCGCCGAGCGCCTCGAAGAGATTTCCCGAGCGCCAGCCGAGGTAAGCATCCTCGATCTTGGTGGTGCGCTCGGAGCCATCGGAGAAACCAGCGGCATCGCCATCGCCCCAGGTAGCGGAACTGAGCATGGAGAGTGCCCCATAGGAGCTGCCCACGCCTGCCAGGCCCTGATCAAAACTCAGGCCATACTTGACATAGCCCTCGCGCCAGGAGGAACTGCCCTCTTCCAGGCGCCCGCTCGGGGCATAGTTCTCACGGCTGTGAAAGAGGCCGAATACGGCTTCGAGATTGGCCTGCACGCGCGTGTCGGCATCGGCGTAAAGCTCCACTGCACCGGCGGGGAATGCGGCACCGAGCAGCAGCGCGAGAGTAGAGAGATGGAAGGCGGGTAGCTTGGACATGAGTTGCCCCAGAGTGGTGAGTGAAGTTGACAGACCCCGACGCTATTCCCTGCCCCTCTCGCACTCTTTCATCTGCCTGCCATTCACTTGCCTACGCCTGCCAGATCGCTCGACCTCCCATCGCACGCCGCTGCCAGGCCTGCACGCTGGCAGGCAAATACAAGTTTCTTGCAGGCGCTTACAAGCCAGTTAGCTGCGTTTTTAGGATCGTGGCGATGCCCATCCCGAATCATTTGCCCTCGGAGAACGCCTGCATGCTCACCCGCCATTCAGTCCGACTGCGCTCGACTCCGTCGGCAATACCCCGCACTCCCGACAACAAGGAGAACTCCATGCGAACACCTCGGATCATCAAACAGACCGCCCTGGCGCTGGGTCTGTCCCTGGTGGGGCTCGGCGCCCATGCCGAGCTTCCCCGTGACACCATCGGCCAGGAAACCCTGCCCTTCCCGCCGTCGCCGCACCGCGCCTACATCGTCGATGCCGAATTCGAGAACCTGGTGACGGGGCGGATCACCGTGGTCGATCCGGACAGCAAGCGCATGCTTGGCATGGTAAGCACCGGTTTCGCCGCACCCTCGACCCTGAGCCACGATGGCAAGTACCTGTACACCGCCGACCTGTTCTACTCGCGCGGCACTCGCGGCATCCGCACCGACGTGCTCACCGCCTGGAACACCAGCACCCTCTCTCCCGATTGGGAAGTGGAAATCCCGAACAAGCGCGCTGTGATGCTGCCGGAACGCCACGCTCTGGGAGCCAGCTCGGATGACCGTTTCATCTACATCTACAATTTCACTCCCTCCACCTCGGTGACGGTGGTCGACACCCAAGCCAAGAAAGTGGTCAGCGAGATCTCGATTCCAGGCTGCGTACTCAACTACCCGGTCGGCACACGCCGCTTCGCCTCGCTGTGCGGCGACGGCAATCTGCAGGTGGTAACACTGGACGATGCCGGCCAGGAAAGCGCACGCACCCACACCGCCTTCTTCGACCCGAACGCCGAGAAGCTGGTGGAGCGCGCCTACGCAGTGGGCGATACCTACTACTTCGTCACTACCACCGGCACCGTGCGCGCCGTGGACTTCTCTGGCGAGAAGCCGAAGATCATTCCGGCCTGGGAGCTGGTCAGCGAAGCCGCCGACAAGAAAGCTGGCTGGGCGCCGGGCGGTTGGCAACTGATTGCCGTAGCGCCGAAGCTCAATCGCCTGTACGCACTGATGCACGACGCCCACGAACCGCTGAAATGGGAAGATCCGAGCACAATCATCTGGGTCTACGACCTGAAGACGCGCAAGCGAATCGGCACTATGGAAGCCCCGGCGCCGATCTGGAGCCTGCAAGCGACCACCGATGACCAGCCGCGACTACTCGGCGCCAATGTGGTCGGCGGACTTGAGGTCTTCGACCTGACCAGCGGCAAACATACCGGAACCGTGGAAAGCATCGCCAAGACCGCGATTCACATACTCAGTCACTGACGAGGTGCAGCCATGCAACCCGATCCGATATTCGTCATCGCTGCCGCACTCGCGGTATCGGTGATCCTGGCCAGCGCCGCGACCCACAAACTGCGCGCACCGGCTCGTTTCGCCAGCCAATTGGAGGAATACCAGTTGCTGCCGCAAGCCCTGGTGCGCCCCGTGGCTCGGGTTCTACCCTGGATCGAGGCGGCCCTGGCCTTCGCCCTGCTGGTTCCAGCGGCTCGTCAGGTTGCGGCCCTCGCTGCTGCTGCGCTGCTCGCGGGCTACGCCCTGGCCATAGCCATCAACCTCTGGCGTGGCCGACGTGATATCGATTGCGGTTGCGCCGGGCCACAACAAGCGCAGCCGATTCGCCCGGTGCTGCTGGCACGCAATGCCGTTCTGGTGGGATTGGCACTGGTCGCCAGTCTCGCTCCACTGAGCCGTGGTCTGGGCGTGTTCGACGGTTTCGTCGTCATCGCTGCCAGTGCCGTGGCCCTGCTGATCTACGCCGCTGCTGATGGTTTGATGGCCAACAGCCCCCGTCTGCTCAAACTCATTGGAAGGTGAATCATGGAAGCTCTGATCGTTTCTAACATTCTGCTCTGGTGCCTGCTGATTGCCCTGGCCTTCGCCGTCATGGGGCTGGTACGCCAGATCGGTGTTCTGCATGGTCGCCTGGCGCCAGCCGGCGCGCTCATGGTCGACAAAGGCGTGGCCGTCAACGAGCCCGCACCGCAACTGACTGCCGCCGACCGCAGCGGGCGTCCGGTGAACATAGGCTATGCCGGCGAGAAGGCGCAGCTGCTGTTCTTCCTATCGCCCACCTGCCCGATCTGCAAATCCCTGCTGCCGTCGATCAAGTCCATCGCCAAGGAACAAGCCCATCGTCTCGACGTGCTCTACGTCAGCGACGGCGACATGGATGCGCAGAAGACCCTGATAGCTGAACACAAGCTGGAAGACGCCACCTACGTGGTAAGCCCCGAAGTGGGCATGACCTACCAGATCGGCAAACTGCCCTATGCGGCCCTGATCGATAACGCTGGCGTGCTGCGCGCCAAGGGCCTGGTGAACTCCCGCGAGCACCTCGACAGCCTGTTCGAGACCGAGCACCTGGGTAGCGCCACCCTCCAGCAGTACCTGCACAACAGCCAGCACGCCCACGGCGCGCACAACCACTGAGCCAGGGAGCCCTGACATGAAATTGCTAGACCGCCTGTTCGAACGCTCCACTCGCCATGTGGCCAACACCACCTCACGACGCAACTTTCTCGGTCGCCTCGGCTCGCTGATGGTCGCCGGTGCCGCTCTGCCGGTGCTGCTGCCCATTGACCGCACCAGCAAGGCGCTGGCCGCCGAGGCACCGAAAGCCGGTGACCCAGGCGACCCCAACAGCTGCGATTACTGGCGCTACTGCTCCATCGACGGCTTCCTGTGCAGCTGCTGCGGCGGCACCGTGACCTCCTGCCCACCGGGCACCGAAGTATCGCAAGTTACCTGGATCGGCACCTGCCGCAACCCGGGCGATGACAAGGACTACATCATTGCCTACAACGACTGCTGCGGTAAGCACAGCTGCGCTCAGTGCGCCTGTACCCGCAACGACAGCGAGGAGCCGCTGTACCGGCCGTTCAACAACAACGACATCAACTGGTGCCTGGCCGCCAAGTCGAGCATCTACAACTGCACGGTTGCCGTAATCCGAGGCGTCGCAGTGTGAGACAGGGGGCGACCATGCGTGCATTCATAATCGGACTGGCCTGCGCCATGGTCGCCCCTCTGGTCATGGCTCGCGCCATTCCCAACCCGGACCAGCGGCCTGCTCCCGGCAACGAGGAGCAACAGAAGCCCATTGCCCAGGCCCAGTACAGCACGCCGGTCAACTACCAGCTGCAGTGTGCCGGCTGCCACCTGGACGACGGCACGGGCTCGAAGGCCAACGACACGCCGAACATGAAGGATTTCGTCGGCCACTTTCTCAAGGTCGAGGGCGGGCGTGAATTCCTGGTGCGCGTGCCCGGCATGTCGCAATCGGCGCTCAACGACGCACAACTGGCCGATTTGCTCAACTGGCTGCTGCGCGAGGACGGCATGGCCGGCAAGAGCATGCCGGCGCATTACCAGCCTTACAGCTCCGATGAGGTGGCCCAACTGCGCAAGGTGAGCATGCTCAACCTGCCGGATACTCGCGCTCATCTGATCGAGCAGATGCGTGAGCTGGGCATCCCGATCAATGACGGCATGGGCGACGATACGCCCTGAGCCAATGGTCGGGCTGGCTGAGTAATACCTCAGGTCTTATGCTGCACCTTTTTCGTGCGAGCCTGCCTGATGACTCTGTTCGATCTGCTGCTGTTGGCCCTCGCCGGTTTCGCCGCTGGGGGCATGAATGCCCTGGCCGGCGGCGGCACCTTTTTCTCCTTCCCGGCCCTGCTCGCCGCCGGCCTGCCGCCGGTGACGGCCAATGCCACCAACGCCGTGGCGCTGTGGCCGGCCAGCTTGGCCGGCGCTTGGGCTGCACGTGCCTCGCTGCGCCCGCTGGGGCGTTACCTGATCCCATTGCTGCTGGCCGGGCTGGCTGGCGGCCTGCTCGGTGGCCTGTTGCTACTGGCGGGTGGCGATGACGTGTTCCGCGTGCTGATCCCTTGGCTGTTGCTGGCGGCCACCGCTCTGTTCGCCGCCAGCCCCTGGCTGGGTCGCGCGCTGGCGGCACGCCGCAAGGCAGCCGAGCATCCGCCACATACGCCGTTGTCGCTGGGTGCGCACATTGGCGTATCGATCTACGGCGGCTACTTCGGCGCCGGCATGGGTATCCTGCAACTGGCTGCCTTTTCCATCGAAGGTCACCCGCTGGCCCGCGCCAACGCACTGAAGAACCTGATCTCGGCAGTGATCTACAGCATCGCCACCCTGACCTTCGTCATCGCCGGCCGAGTCAGCTGGTACGAGCTGGCGATCCTGCTCACCGGCGCCACCCTGGGTGGTTATGCCGGCGGCGCACTGGGCGAAAAACTACCACCGGCACTGCTGCGTAGCTTCGTCATCCTGGTCGGCAGCACGATGACGCTTTACTACTTCTGGAGCACCTACCTGGGATAGGCCGCAGGGTGCACCGTGCGCACCAGGGTTCCACGGCGGTGCGCGCGGCGCACCCTACTCAGGCCCCAATCCCGGACTGCGCCCTCGGCCAGCACACCTGCTGCCCCGCTGATTTGCCCGAGTGGCGCACCTCTGCTAGTGTCGCGCGGTTTCCACGCTGCCCGAGACCCGCCGCCATGGCCCGCAAGAAAGCCGCCCCCGACTTCGAACACTCCCTCGCCGAACTGCAGACGCTGGTCGAGCGCATGGAGAGCGGCGAGCTGTCGCTGGAAGACTCGCTGACCGCCTTCGAACAGGGCATCGGCCTGACCCGCGAATGCCAGGCCGCCCTGGCCCAGGCCGAGCAGAAAGTGCAGATTCTGCTCGAGCGCGACGGCGAGTTGCAGCCCGCGCCCTTCGACACGGACGAGCCCGCATGATCGCGGCGTATCAGAAACGCTGCCAGACCCGCGTCGACACGGCACTGGAAACGCTGTTTCAAGCACCACGCACGGAGCTCGAGCGCCTCTACCAGGCCATGCGCTACAGCGTGATGAACGGTGGCAAGCGCGTGCGCCCTCTGTTGGTCTATGCCGCTTGCGAAGCCCTCGACGGTGATCTCGAACGTGCCGATGGTGCCGCCTGTGCGGTGGAACTGATTCACGCCTACTCGCTGGTGCATGACGATCTGCCGGCGATGGACGACGACGATCTGCGTCGCGGCCAGCCGACTACCCACAAGGCCTTCGACGAAGCCAGTGCCATCCTTGCCGGCGATGGTCTGCAAAGCCTGGCCTTCGAAGTGCTCGCCGACCGCCGACGCAATCCGCAGGATGCCGAGACGCGACTGCAGATGATCGAGTTGCTGAGCCAGGCTGCTGGCCCGGCCGGCATGGTCGGCGGCCAGGCCATCGACCTCGGCTCGGTCGGCCGGAGGCTCGACCAGCAGGCGCTGGAAGTGATGCACCGGCACAAGACCGGCGCGCTGATCGAGGCCAGCGTGGCGCTCGGCGCCCTGGCCAGTGGCAATACCGACGAGCTCGCGCACAAGGCCCTGCGGCAATACGCCCGCGCCATCGGCCTGGCCTTCCAGGTGCAGGACGACATCCTCGACGTGGAGAGCGACACCGCCACCCTGGGCAAGACCCAGGGCAAGGACGAAGCCCACGACAAACCCACTTACCCTGCACTGCTCGGCCTCGACGCGGCCAAAGACTATGCCCTAGAGCTGCGCGACCAGGCCCTGCACATGCTGCGCCCGTTCGACAACAGCGCCGAACCGCTGCGCGAGCTGGCGCGCTACATAGTCGAACGGCGCAGCTAGTCCGCTCTTGTGGGAGCGGCTTCAGCCGCGAAATCCACTCGCTCGCCCCATCATTGCAATCTATGTCGCCATGATCGCCGCATAAGGCTTGCTTTACCCCTGCGACCAGGCTCCTAAGATGGCTCCATAACGACAAGACGTCTGGAGCCGCCATGCCCTTCCCCGCCCTGCTGATCGCCAACCGCGGCGAGATCGCCATCCGCATCGCCCAGGCCTGTGCCGATCTCGGCATCCGCAGTGTCGCGGTGTATGCCGAAGATGACGGTGCCTGCCTGCACACACGCAAGGCGGATCTGGCAGTGCCGCTCGCAGGGCGAGGCGTGGCCGCGTATCTGGATATGGACCAGCTGATCGCCATTGCCCGCGAGCAGGGCTGCACCGCCGTCCATCCCGGTTATGGCTTTCTCGCCGAGAACGCCGAGTTCGCCCGTCGCTGCCAGGCAGCCGGGCTGACCTTCATTGGCCCCTCGCCAGAAACCCTGCAGTTGTTCGGCGACAAGGCCGCCGCCCGCGACCTGGCCGAACGCTGTGCGGTGCCGCTGGTGCCCGGCATCAACCAGGCGGTGACGCTGGAGCAGGCCGCAGACTTTCTCGCCGAGCACGGCAGCGTGATGCTCAAGGCCCTGGCCGGTGGCGGCGGACGCGGCATGCGAGCGGTGGACGATGCCGCGCAACTGGCCGAGGCTTTCGCCCGCTGCACCTCCGAGGCCCAGGGGGCCTTCGGCAGCGGCGCACTGTACGTGGAGAAGCGCGTGCGCCGCGCCCGGCATATCGAAGTGCAGGTGCTCGGCGACGGCAGCGGCGCGGTCAGCCACCTGTGGGAACGCGACTGCAGCCTGCAGCGCCGCCACCAGAAGCTGGTGGAGATTGCACCCAGTCCCGATCTGGATGTGCCCACCCGTGACGCGATCATCACCAGCGCACTACGCCTGGCGGCCGAGGTGCAGTATCGCGGCATCGGAACCTTCGAGTTCCTGCTCGACCTCGACCAGCCGGGGCGCTTCTACTTCATGGAAGCCAACCCGCGCGTGCAGGTGGAGCACACCGTTACCGAGCAGATCACCGGTGTCGACCTGCTGCACACACAACTGCACCTGGCCGCCGGTAAAAGCCTGGACGAGCTGGGCCTGCTCACTCCGGCCGCGCCGAAAGGCTGTGCCGTGCAGCTGCGCCTGAACCTGGAAACCCTGCTCGCCGACGGTACCGCGCGCCCGGCGGCCGGTGTGCTCGCCGCCTACCAACCGCCCTCCGGCCCCGGCCTGCGCGTGGATGGCTGCGGCTATGCCGGCTACGCCGTCAGCCCGGCCTACGACTCGCTGGTGACCAAGCTGATCGCCAACGCCGGCGACTACCCCGGCGCCCTGCGCCGTGCCTACCGGGCGCTGTGCGAGTTCCGCATCGAAGGCGTGGCGAGCAACCTGCACCTGCTGCAGAACCTGCTGCAGCGCGACGAGGTGATCGCCAACCGGGTCGACACCACCTACGTCGAGCGTCACCTGGGCGAGTTGCTCGCCGCCCGCGAACAGGCGCATCCACATCATTACTTCGCCTGCGCCGCATCTGCACAAAGTGCCAAGGATACTGTCGATGCACCGCCCGGCACCCTGGCGCTCAATGCACCCAGCACCGGCGTGCTGGTCAGCCTGTCGGTCGCCGAGGGTGACGCCGTGGCCGCCGACCAGCCCATCGCCGTGCTGGAAGCGATGAAGATGGAATTCGAGGTCAAGGCCGAGCACAGCGGTATCGTCCGCGCGCTGACCGTGGCGCCGGGTGACGCCATCGGCGAAGGCCAGGCGCTGCTGTTCGTGGAGCCAGCCGAGGTGGACGGCCTCGACGCCTACGGTGAGCAGGCGGTTGACCTGGCGCATATCCGCGCTGATCTGGCTGAAGTGCTGGAACGCCATGCGCGCCTGACCGACGCGCGCCGCCCCGAAGCGGTGGCCAAGCGGCGCAAGACCGGCCATCGAACGGTTCGGGAGAACCTGGCGGACCTGCTCGATGACGGCAGCTTTATCGAATACGGCGCCATGGCCCTGGCCGCCCAGCGCCGTCGGCGCTCGCCCGAGGAACTGCAGGAGCTGAGTCCGGCCGATGGCCTGGTCGCCGGTATCGGCACGGTATGCGCTGCGCAGTTCGGCGCCGAGGCCGCGCGCTGCATGGCCATCGCCTACGACTACACGGTATTCGCCGGCACCCAGGGCGTGATGAACCACAAGAAGACCGACCGCATGCTGGCCCTGGCCGAACAATGGCGCCTGCCCGTGGTGCTGTTCGCCGAAGGCGGCGGCGGGCGGCCGGGCGATACCGATTTCGTCGGCGTGGCCGGGCTGGACTGCCACACCTTTGTCGGCATGGCCAAGCTCTCCGGCCTGGTACCGACGGTGGGTGTCGTCTCCGGTCGCTGCTTCGCCGGTAATGCGGCGCTGCTCGGCTGCTGCGACGTGATCATCGCCACGCGTAACGCCAGCATTGGCATGGCCGGCCCGGCGATGATCGAAGGTGGCGGCCTCGGCAGCTTCAAACCCGAGCAGGTCGGCCCGACCAGTGTTCAGGGCCCAAATGGCGTGATCGACGTGCAGGTCGAAGACGAGGCCGCAGCGGTCGCCATAGCCAAGCAGTACCTGGGTTATTTCCAGGGCCCGCTCAGCGACTGGCAGTGCAGCGATGCCCGCGAACTGCGCCAGGTGATCCCGGAGAATCGTCTGCGCGTATACGACATCCGCAAGGTGATCGAACTGCTGGCCGATCACCGCAGCGTGCTGGAGCTGCGCCGTCAGTTCGCACCCGGCCTGATCACCGCGCTGATCCGCATCGAGGGCAAGCCCTTCGGCCTGATCGCCAATAACCCCGCACACCTGGGCGGCGCCATCGATGCAGTGGCCGGCGACAAGGCTGCACGCTTTTTGCAACTGTGCGAGGCACACGATTTGCCCATCGTTTCACTGTGCGATACCCCCGGTTTCATGGTCGGCCCGGAGGCAGAGAAGCAGGCCACGGTGCGTCACGTCTCGCGTCTGTTCGTCACCGCCGCCAGCCTCACGGTGCCCTTCTTCACCCTGGTGCTGCGCAAGGGCTATGGCCTCGGTGCCCAGGCCATGGCTGCCGGCAGCTTCCATTCGCCGCTATTCACCGCCGCCTGGCCCAGTGGAGAATTCGGTGCCATGGGCCTGGAGGGCGCGGTGCGCCTGGGCTTTGCCAAGGAACTGGCAGCTCAGCCAGACGACGACGCGCGTCAGGCGCTGTTCGACAAACTGGTGGCCAAGGCCTACGAAAACGGCAAGGCGCTGAACATGGCCAGTTATCTGGAGATCGACGCCGTGATCGACCCGGCTGACAGCCGCGCCTGGCTGTTGCGCGGGCTGGCAGCCACACCGCGCCCGGTGCGGCGCGAGGGTCGCAAGCGGCCGTTCGTCGATACCTGGTAGGGGCCCCGTGCGAGGACGCTGGCTTGTCGCACGGGGCGTGAAGCTTGCAGCCACCTTTTTCGGGTAAACTGCCGCATCTTTTTACACCTATAACGATTCGCCTGATGCCGACCACTTTCCACGAGATCCCCCGCGAGCGCCCGCTGACGCCGCTGCTGGACAGCGCCAACACGCCGGATGAGCTGCGCCGCCTGGCCGAAGCGGACCTGGAAACCCTCGCCGACGAACTGCGCCAGTACCTGCTTTACAGCGTCGGCCAGAGCGGCGGGCACTTCGGTGCCGGCCTAGGCGTGATCGAACTGACCATCGCCCTGCACTACGTCTTCGACACCCCCGATGACCGTCTGGTGTGGGACGTCGGCCATCAGGCCTACCCACACAAGATCCTCACCGGCCGTCGCGAGCGCATGGGCAGCCTGCGCCAGAAGGATGGCCTGGCCGCCTTCCCGCGCCGCAGCGAGAGCGAGTACGACACCTTCGGCGTCGGTCACTCCAGCACCAGTATCAGCGCCGCCCTGGGCATGGCCATCGCTGCCCGCCTGAAGGGCGAGAAGCGCAAGAGCGTGGCGGTGATCGGCGACGGCGCACTGACCGCCGGCATGGCCTTCGAGGCGCTGAACCACGCCACCGACGTCGGCGCCAACATGCTGGTGATCCTCAACGACAACGACATGTCGATCTCCAAGAATGTCGGCGGCCTGTCCAACTACCTGGCCAAGATCATCTCCAGCCGCACCTACGCCAGCATGCGCGAAGGCAGCAAGAAGATCCTCTCGCGCCTGCCCGGTGCCTGGGAAATCGCGCGCAAGGTAGAGGAACACGCCAAGGGCATGCTGGTGCCCGGCACCCTGTTCGAGGAACTGGGCTGGAACTACGTCGGCCCCATCGACGGCCACGATCTGCCCACCCTGCTCGCCACCCTGCGTAACATGCGCGACCTCGACGGTCCGCAGTTCCTGCATGTGGTGACCAAGAAGGGCAAGGGTTTCGCCCCGGCCGAGGTCGACCCCATCGGCTACCACGCCATCACCAAGCTCGAACCCGTCACCCCCAGCGCTGCTCCCAAAAAGCCGGCTGGCCCCAAGTATTCCAACGTGTTCGGCCAGTGGCTGTGCGATATGGCTGCGGCAGACAACCGTCTGGTCGGCATCACCCCGGCGATGAAGGAAGGCTCGGATCTGGTGGCCTTCGCCGAGCGCTTCCCCGAGCGCTACTTCGACGTCGCCATTGCCGAGCAGCACGCCGTGACCCTTGCGGCCGGCATGGCCTGTGAGGGCGCGAAGCCAGTGGTGGCGATCTATTCCACCTTCCTCCAGCGTGCCTATGACCAACTGATCCACGACGTCGCCGTGCAGCACCTCGACGTGCTGTTCGCCATCGATCGCGCCGGCTTGGTCGGCGAAGACGGTCCGACCCACGCCGGCAGCTTCGACCTGTCCTACCTGCGCTGCATCCCCGGCATGCTGGTGATGACTCCGAGCGACGAAAACGAGTTGCGCCGCATGCTCACCACCGGCCACCTGTTCGACGGCCCGGCAGCGGTGCGCTATCCGCGCGGCACCGGCCCCAACGCACCGCTCGATGCAGGCCTTGAGCCGCTGGAAATCGGCAAAGCGGTAGTGCGCCGCCGGGGCAAGGGCGTCGCCCTGCTGGCCTTCGGCGTGCAACTGGCCGAAGCCCTGCGCGTGGGTGAAACGCTGGATGCCACTGTGGTCGATATGCGCTTCGTCAAACCCCTGGACGAAACCCTGCTACGCGAGCTGGCAGACAACCATGAGCTGCTGGTGACCCTCGAGGAAAACAGCATCATGGGCGGCGCCGGCAGCGCGGTCAGCGAATTCTTCGCTGCAGAAAATCGCCAGGTACCGGTGCTGCACCTGGGCCTGCCGGACTACTATGTCGAACACGCCAAACCCAGCCAGATGCTCGCCGAATGCGGCCTCGACGACGCGGGTATCGAACGCGCGGTACGTCAACGCCTGAGCCTGCTCAAGGCCTGAGCATGAAGCCCGCTCATCGCTGAATGAGCGCGGCTTGCTTGTCATTCATACTCGCGCGCACTAAGGTGCGCGCCATTCATGTTCCGCCTGGGTGCGCTGCGCAAGCGGCGTCAGCAGGCCGTTGAAAACGTAGGCGAGGCAGGCAAGACAAGGCAAGAACGGCCGAAAAAGCGGAGTTTACGAGTTGTAAATGAGCATTTTGAGGCCGTTCTTAACGCAGTATTGCCAACGCAGGTAGTTTTCAACGGTCTGCTGAACGGGAAGTCGGTGCGATGCCGACGCTGCCCCCGCAACGGTAATCGACAGCAAGCGCTGAGCTTGCGCCGCGTTCAACAGCCACTGGGCCAGGCCTGGGAAGGCGGACGCGGGTCGACAGCCCGGAGACCGGCCAAGGCGGTGCGACTGGTGTTGCGGAGGGCGACACGGTCAAGCGCTGCCCTGCCCGCGCTTGCGCCTGCCCTCCTCGAACGTCTGCCGACCGTTGAGGAAAGAAAATGAAACTGTCTCGTCTGGCTCTGGCCATCAGCTTCATGCCTGCTGCCCTGCTGGCTGCCGAGCCTTACGCAAGCGAACCACTGGTAATCACCTCCGGGCGTCTGGCAGAACCGCAAGTGCAAGCTACCGCCGCCACCACGGTGTTTACTCGCCAGGATATCGAACGCCTGCAAGTCAGCAGCGTTGTCGAACTGCTGGAACGCGTGCCAGGCCTCAGCGTGGTCCGCACTGGCGGTGCCGGCAGCCAGACTGGCGTGTTCCTGCGTGGCACCAGCACGGCACAAACCCTGGTGCTGGTCGACGGGCAACGCATCGCGGCGGCCTCCAGCGGCACCAGCAGCCTGGAGTTTCTCGCTCCCGAACAAATCGAACGCATCGAAGTGGTCCGTGGCGCCCGTTCGGCACTCTACGGCTCCGACGCCATTGGTGGGGTGATTCAGATCTTCACTCGCCAGGGCGACGGCCCTGGCCTCAAGCCCTACGCGCGCCTGGCGGCTGGCAGCGACAGCACCTACCAGCGCAGCCTTGGCCTCTCCGGCGGTGACGAGCGCACTCGCTTTCACCTCGGCGCCGCCCTGGACGAGACAGCCGGCATTGACGCGACCCGCGACGGTTTCGGCGCCAATGGCGACGACGACGCCTACCGCAACCGCTCGCTCAGCCTGAATCTGTCGCACCGCTTCAATGAGGATTTGCAGGTTGGCTTCAGCGCACTCGATCAGCGCGGACAGGTGGAATACGACGACGTCTTTACCGGGCTGCTTCCGACAACGGACTTTCAGGTCAGCAGCCTTTCCGGTTTCATCGATGGCCAGCTCAACGAGCGCTGGAACAGCCGTCTGGAAATAGGCCACAGCAAAGACCAGCGCGATAGCGGTGATGACTCGCCGGCAGCGCCAGACTATTCATTCTTTACCTACACCACCTATCGCGACTCTGTGAGCTGGGTAAATACCCTGACGCTCAGCGATAACCAGCAACTGCTGGTCGGTGGCGACTGGTACGAGGATCGCCTGCACAGCAGCGCGGTCTTCGCCGAGGACTCACGCTGGAACCGAGCGGCCTTCGTCCAGCACCGCTACACCGGCGATACCTTCTCGACCGAGCTGGGGCTTCGTCACGACGACAACCAGCAGTTCGGCAGTGAGAACACCTGGAACGCGGCACTGACCCTGCCCCTGAACAGTGCCAACGACCTGATCCTGTCCTATAGCGAAGGCTTTCGTGCGCCGACTTTCAATGACCTCTACGATCAGTGGTACGGCAACCCCGGCCTGCAAGCCGAGCGTTCCGAAAGCTACGAGCTGCAATGGCGCAGCCGCTACAGCGACACAGGTTCATTGCAGGCGTCCCTGTATCGAACCGACATCGAAGATGCCATCGTCCTGGACGAAAATTTCATTCCGCAGAACGTCCAGACTGCGCGGATCAATGGCTTCGAAGCGGCCGTACAGCAGGAGCTGTTCGGCTGGCAGGCCAATCTCGCTCTGGCCTTGATCGACCCACGTGACCGCAACAGCGGCCATACCTTGCAGCGCCGGGCCAAACGCACGCTGAGCCTGGATGTCGACCGCCGCTTCGGCGATGTCTCACTCGGTGCTGGCTGGCGTGCGATCAGTGGTCGCTACGATGATGCCGAAAACCAGCGCGACATGAGCGGCTACGGCCTGCTCAGCCTGCGCGCCGCTTGGCAGGCCACGTCAGAGCTGGGCCTGAGCCTGAAGCTGGATAACCTGCTGGACAAGGATTACGCAGAAGCGACCTACAGCACACCCAATGGCCGTCTTGGCTACAACAGCGCCGGCCGCACTGCGCTCTTCGCCGTAACCTGGACGCCGCAACTCTGACCTTGGTGCGCACGGCGCACCCTACGAGCGCTGTAGGGTGCGCCGTGCGCACCAAGGGCTTCGGGCTACCGCGCCCCCGCCATCCGCTCACACAACTGCTCGATGGCACCCAACATCTGCCGGCTGGGCCGCTCCAAGCCCTTGTCCGGCACCGCCCAGACCTGCTCCTGGCGCACTGCATGCAGCTGCGGCCAGGCCTGCCAGGCTGTGAGTTCGGCATTGCTGCCGCCAAGAATGACGTCCGGATCACGCGCCAACACCGCCTCGACGCTGACCTGCGGCGCCGGCTGCGCTAGATCGTCAAACAGGTTGCGCGCGCCGCAGACCTGCAAGGCGTCACCGATCAATTGCTCGCCACCAATGGTGTAAAGCGGTTGGTGCCAGACCTGGTAGAACACCGTCAGGGGCTGCTCGCGCCGGTAGCGCTGGCGCAGCGTATCCAGCTCAGCGCGAAATTCGGCCGCCAAGCGCTGCCCCTGCTCTGCCCGGCCCACTCGCTCGCCAATCCGCACGAAAGCTTCCCCGAGCTGCTCGAGACGCTGCGGCTCGACGATCAGCAGGTCGATACCAAAGCGCTGCAACTGCGCTTGTTGCGCCGGTGGCACGCTGCCAGGCGCGATGAGGATCAGATCCGGCGCCAGCTGCAATAGATGCTCGAATTCCAGCTGGCCATAACGGCCAACTGTTGGCAGATGCGCCAGCGCGGCAGGACGCTCATCACCTTCAAGCACGCCAACCAGCAGGTCGGCAGCATCCAGATCGAGCATGATTTCACTGAGCGAAGGAGCCAGGCTGATCACCCGCTCGGCGGCTGCCAGCGGCAGCGCCAGCGCCAGCGCCAGCAGGCAAAGCGTGAGCAGCAGCGTGCGCATCAGCCCAACTGGCGAGGTATGCGGTAGAGACCGTGCAGCACGATGGACGACAGCGCCAGCAATACCAGCGGGATCGCCTCGAGGCCAGCCAGCACCGCCAGCGCCGCGATCCACGCAGGCAGGGCAGCGCCAAGCAAGGCGCGCAAACGTACGCGATCCAGCTCCAGCCAGGCGGCGGGCTCGTCGTCGCTGTCGAGTGCTTTTTCAGTGGCGATCAGTGCGCGCTTGTAGGCGGAGAACAACGGCAGGCTGACGAACATCGCAGCCATGCCGGCGATGAACAGCGGCATGGCCAGCACCGTGGGACCGCCGCCGCCAAACAGCAGGTTGAACACAAACAGAGGCGCCAGCGCCACGCCCAGCTGACGCCACCAGGCCAGCGCCAGACGGCGCTTTACCTGGCCTCGGGTCACAGGCTTTCCTCGGTCTCGCCCTGGTGCTGATTGCCCAGCATATGGCCGAGCTTGCCGGCCTTGGTGGCGAGGTAGCGCTTGTTGTAGGGGTTGTGCGCAATCTGCAGCGGAACACGATGATCCACGGCGATGCCCATGTCGCCCAGCGCCTTGACCTTGCGCGGGTTATTGGTCATCAACTTGAGACTGTCGATACCCAGGTGCTCGAGCATCGGCAGGCAGATGGCGTAATCACGCTGGTCGGCACCGAAACCCAGGCGCTCGTTGGCTTCCACCGTATCGGCACCGCCGTCCTGCAGCTCATAGGCGCGGATCTTGTTCAGCAGGCCAATGCCACGGCCCTCCTGACGCAGATACAGCAGCACGCCACGGCCTTCGTTGGCGATGGCCTGCAGCGCCGCCTGCAGCTGCGCACCGCAGTCGCAACGCAGGCTGAACAGCGCGTCGCCGGTCAGGCATTCGGAATGCAGACGGCCAAGCACCGGCGCACCGTCGGCGACGTTGCCGAAGGTCAGGGCGACATGTTCCTTGCCGGTGGCCTCGTCGAGGAAGCCGTGCATGATGAACACACCGAAGGGGGTGGGCAGTTGGGAGGCGGCGACGAACACGACGGACACCGGATACTCCTGGCAATGAGTACGAAACAGGGCCGGCATTGTATCAGCAGCCCTCGCTGGCGGGTCAGTCAGAATTGCCGATCATCAGTATCGAAACGGTCAATGAGCACGATCAGAATCAGTTCAAAGTCTCGCGAGCTAGAGCAATGCAAGGCAGAAGTAGGCGAGGAAGCGGAGTCTACTGATTGTAAATGAGCAGTACTCGCTTCGCTCGCCCCTCTGGGGCCGCGCTGAGGCGCGTTGGCCGCAAACGGCCTCCGACCGGGCTGGCGCTCCCGCCTGCTCCTAACGCGGCAGTGCCGACGCGCAGCAGACTTTGGGCTGATTCTCATAGCTTGGACTCCAGCACTAGCATCCCCTGCTCCTCGCGCCAGCCCACCCGACCGAGGAAGCTCATGCCCAGCAGCGCCTCATGCGGCGCGCCGCCTTCGAGCACCACAGCTTCGACGCCGAGCACCTCGAGATCGCCGATCTTGACCCGGTCGAGCATCACTCGCCAGCCACGGGCCACGCCGCTGGCGGTATTGACCTGCAAAGGCCGACCACTGACCCGGTAATCGATACCCAGACGCTTGGCATGCGCATCGTTGAGCGCCACCGAGGTGGCGCCGGTATCGACCAGAAACTGCACCGTCTGGCCGTTGACCGAACCGGCCACCCAGTAATGTCCACCGATGCCCTTGGCGATGCTCAAGCGTTTCCTTACCGGCTCGGCGAAACCGGCACTGTATTCACGACTCAGTGGATAGGCACGCTCGACGCCATCGACACGCAGCACTGCGCCCTGCTTGTCGACGCTGACTACTTCTACCCCGCCCGGACCGGTCTGTCCGATCCGCACCAGCTTGCGCTGACCATCGACATTGACCACCGCCGCGCCGGGAAACAGGCCGACCACCTGAACCTGAGAGGCCGCCCAGGAAGAACTCGCACATAGCAGCGCCAGCGCGGCGAGACAGTGACGACGTTGCATGTATGAAGGCCTCCCGGCTCAGTCGAAGGGATAGGGTTGCTGCCAGCGCTCGAAGATCGGCCGCAGCTCACCGCTGGCGATCAGCTGCGTCATACGCTGATCGAAGAGTTCGGCCAGGGCATGACCGCGTGGCGTATCGGCAAAACCTAGATACAGCGGCAACTGCGTCAGATTCGTCACCCGGTATTGCTGCGGCTTGGCGGCCCGGCTCAGCACGTAGTCGACCTCGGGACGGGCATCGATATAGAAATCCGCGTGGCCCAGTTCGAGCATGCCGAGGATACCGTCGCGCCGCTGTACTTCCCGGTAGTCGTGCACATTCGGCAGATATTCCTCGTAACCGTAGCCTCGCACCCAGACCAGCCGGTACTTGCCGAGGCTGTCGAGGGTCGGCACCGGTTTGTCCTTGAGGCCAAGTGCGACGATCTGATCACGATCATAGGGGTGCTTGGGGTAGAACACCGGCCCCTCGACCTCGTCACGATAGGAACCGACCCAGGCATCGGCTTCGCCACGCTGCACCAACCCGACAGAACGGGTGTATGGCACGCTGTGAATATCCAGACGGACGCCTGCCGGCTCGAACACCTCACGCATCACATCCCAGCCCAGACCGCTACCATCGGCTTCGGTATAGGCCTCCCAGATCTCACTGGCCAGGCGTATTTCACCTGGCAGCTCGCTCTGAGCCTGGGCACCAGACAAGGCAGAGAGCATCAGCAGCATCCCCAGCCAGACTTGCCTCATGCGCATGCGCACTCCTTAGAAACCCAGCCCGGCTCCATAATTGGCCCAGCCCCAGACCAATCCTTGCATCGCCAACCAGGCAAAGACCCCGGCAATGACATCATCGAGCATGATGCCGACACCACCATGTACGTGGCGGTCGATCCAGTGAATCGGCCAGGGTTTGACGATGTCGAACAGACGAAACATGAGAAAGCCTAGCAGCAACCAGACCCAACCCTCGGGCACCAACCACAGGGTGATCCACATGCCGACCATTTCATCCCAGACGATGCCTTCGTGATCGTGCACGCGCAGGTCGTCGGCAACCTTGCCGCACAGCCAGAAGCCGAACAGCATGGTCACGCCGAGCATCAGCCAGTAGCCCCAGTCCGGCAGCATCTGCCAAAACGGCACGAATGGCAGTGCCACCAGTGAGCCCCAGGTGCCGGGCGCCTTGGGCAGGGTGCCGGAGCCGAAGCCGAAGGCGATGAAGTGCCAGGGATTGCGCCACACCGAAGGCGGTACGTATTCGGCGGGAACCTGGTTGGGGTGATCGGTCACGCGCACTCCGTCCTGTCAGAAATGTTGGTAGCCGGCACGCGGCGGATCGATGGGCTGGTCGGCAGCATCCAGCAACTGTACCCCAGAGCCGGCCAATATACGGCCGATAACCCGTACATCAGGCCAATCGGCCTGCAGGTCGGCGAGCAGGGCTGGTGGCAGGGTAAAGACGAGGCGGTAGTCGTCGCCGCCGCCCAACGCACAGATCCGAGCCTGTTCTTCACCGGCGAAAGCGCGCAGCGTTGCAGACAGCGGAACACGCGCCAGCTCGATCTCAAGGGCGACCTGTGAGGCCTTGGCGATATGCCCGCAGTCGGCCAACAGGCCGTCGGAAATATCCAGCGCGGCCGTGGCCCGCCCGCGCAAGGCCTGACCCAGGGCCAGTTGCGGCTGCGGCGACCAGTAACGCGCCAGCAAGGGCTCGCCGACTTCAGGAGCTGCCTCACGTTGACCCAATACCAGCGGCAGGGCGCCAGCGGCATCACCCAGTTCGCCACCGACGCAGAGCAGATCGCCAACCTGGGCGCCGCTACGCAACAGCGCCTGCCCGGACGGCACACGGCCAAACACGGTCAGCGTCAGGCTCAACGGGCCCCGCGTGGTGTCGCCACCGACCAGCGCCAGCGAACAGCTCTGCGCCATCGTTTGCAGGCCGCGAGCGAACTCGGCCAGCCAGGTTTCATTGGCGCTCGGCAGGGTCAGGGCGAGGGTAAAGGCCAGCGGCGTAGCGCCCATGGCGGCCAGATCACTGGCGGAAACAGCCAGCGCGCGCTGACCGAGAAGAAAGGCATCGCAGGCTTCGGGGAAATGCACCCCGGCGACCAAGGTGTCGGTGGAAACCACCAGCTGTTCACCGGCGGGCAACGCCAGCAGTGCGCAGTCATCACCAATACCGAGAACCACTCCGTCGCCGCCCTGAGCACAACGGGCGGCGGCGAAGTAGCGACGGATCAGCTCGAACTCATTCACCGCTTGTTGGCGTTGACTTCGGCGGCACGCAGCTTGGGCGCGAGCTTGTCGAGGATGCCGTTGACGAACTTGTGTCCGTCGGTGGCACCGAACACCTTGGCCAGCTCGATACCTTCGTTGATCACCACCTTGTAGGGGACGTCGACGCGGTTCTTCAGCTCGTAGGTGGACAGGCGCAGGATGGCCAGCTCGACCGGATCGATCTCTCCCAGCGGGCGATCGAGCAGGGGCGTGAAGGCCTCGTCCAGCTCGGTCTTCTGCCGCGGCACGCCGTGCAGGATCTCGTGGAAATAGGCACCGTCGACCTTGCTGAAATCGTTGTCGACGCGGAACTGCGCTTCGATCTCGTTCAGCGGCTGCCCGGCGATGTGCCAGGAGTACAGGGCCTGCATGGCCAGGGTGCGGGCTTCACGGCGCGCGAGGATCTTGCCGCTGGGGCCCTTCTTGGCCGGCTGGCCGTTACCGGAGTTGCTCACTTGGCCTCCAACTGCGCCAGCAGGCTGACCATTTCCAGGGCAGACAGCGCAGCTTCGGCACCCTTGTTACCCGCCTTGGTGCCGGAACGTTCGATGGCTTGTTCGATGGAGTCGACAGTCAGGACGCCGAAGGCGACCGGTACGCCGTATTCCATGGAAACCTGGGCCAGGCCCTTGGTGCACTCGCCTGCGACGTACTCGAAGTGCGGAGTGCCGCCACGAATGACCGCGCCCAGGGCAATGATTGCCGCGAACTCGCCACGCTGAGCGACCTTCTGGGTAACCAGCGGAATCTCGAAGGCACCCGGCGCACGGATGATGGTGATATCGCTCTCGCTCACGCCGTGGCGAACCAGGGCGTCGATGGCGCCACTGACCAGGCTCTCGACGACGAAGCTGTTGAAACGGCCTACCACCAGGGCGTATTTGCCCTTCGGGGCGATGAAGGTACCTTCGATGGTCTTCAGGGTCATGACGGGTCTCACATGGGTTAAAGAGCCGGAGCGGCGGTGCGCTCCGAAAATAAAATTCGTTTGGCTGCGTAGCCCGGATGCAATCCGGGGCCAGTGTGCCGATCTTCCCGGATTTCATCCGGGCTACGTGCTTTAGCTACCCTCTCCCATAAATGGGAGAGGGGCAGGGGCGGCCCGCGTAGGGAGAGGGTTAGGCGTTGGCCACAACACCCTCTCCCGCCCTGCGGGCACCCTCTCCCGGAGGGAGAGGGTCATCAGATGCGGCTCTGTCGAGCCGCTTCTTATTTAGAAGGCAGGTATTCTACAACCTCAAGGTCGAAGCCGGATATCGCGTTGAACTTCATCGGCGAACTCATCAGGCGCATCTTGCGTACGCCAAGGTCGCGCAGAATCTGCGAGCCGGCACCCACCGTGCTGTAGGTCGCCGGATTGGCCGGCTGCTGACGGCTGATCAGCGCAAGCAACTCCGGCCCGGTCAGCGGATTACCCAGCAGCAGCACCACGCCGCTGCCAGCCTTGGCTACTTCCGCCATCGCTGCACGCATGCTCCAGCGCCCCGGCTGGTTGACCATGAACAGGTCGCGCAGCGGGTCCATGTTGTGCACGCGCACCAGAGTCGGCTCTTCGGCGCAGATGGTGCCCAGGGTCAGCGCCATGTGCGCGGTGTTCTCCACGCCATCGCGGTAGGTCACCAGGTTGAACTGGCCCAGTTCGGTGTCCAGCGGCTGTTCGCTGATGCGCTCGACGGTGCGCTCGTGGATCAGACGGTAGTGGATCAGGTCGGCGATGGTGCCGATCTTCAGACCGTGCTCTTCGGCGAACTTCTCCAGCTCCGGGCGACGCGCCATGGTGCCGTCGTCGTTCATGATCTCGCAGATTACCCCACTCGGTTCGAAACCGCCCATGCGCGCCAGGTCGCAGGCCGCTTCGGTGTGACCAGCACGCGCCAATACGCCGCCGGGCTGAGCCATCAACGGGAAAATATGGCCCGGACTGACGATGTCCTCGGCCACGGCGTTGCGTGCCACGGCAGCCTGTACGGTGCGCGCGCGGTCGGCGGCGGAGATGCCGGTGGTCACGCCCTCGGCCGCCTCGATGGAGACGGTGAACTTGGTGCCGAAGCCGGAGCCGTTGCGCGGCGCCATCAGCGGCAGCTTGAGCAGCTCGCAGCGTTCGCGGGTCATCGGCATACAGATCAGGCCACGGGCGAAGCGGGCCATGAAGTTGATGTGCTCGGCGGTGACGCATTCGGAGGCGATGATGATGTCGCCTTCGTTCTCACGGTCCTCGTCATCCATGAGGATGACCATCTTGCCGGCGCGGATGTCTTCGATCAGTTCTTCAGCGGTGTTGAGCGCCATCGGGGCGTCTCCTCAATTCTTCAGGTAGCCGTGTTCGGCGAGAAAGCTTTCGGTCAGGCCCGAGGCCTTGGGTTCGGCGGCCTTGTCGCCGAGCAGCAGGCGCTCCAGGTAACGCGCCAGCAGGTCGACCTCGAGGTTGACCTTACGCCCGGCCTGGTAGTCGACCATGATGGTCTCGGCCAGGGTGTGCGGCACGATGGTCAGCTCGAACTCGGCGCCATCGACCGCGTTGACGGTCAGGCTGGTGCCGTCGACGGTGATCGAGCCCTTGTGTGCGATGTACTTGGCCAACTCACGCGGGGCGCGCACCTTGAACTGCACGGCGCGGGCGTTATCGGCGCGCGAGACGATCTCGCCAACGCCGTCGACGTGGCCACTGACCAGGTGCCCGCCGAGGCGACTGGTGGGCGTCAGGGCCTTTTCCAGGTTCACCGCGCTGCCGGGCTTGAGATCGACGAAGGCGGTGCGCGCCAGCGTCTCGCGGCTGACGTCGGCCCAGAAGCCGTCGCCAGGCAGTTCCACAGCGGTCAGGCACACGCCGTTGACGGCGATGCTATCGCCGAGTTTGACGTCACCCAGATCAAGCTTGCCGGTGGCCACGTAGACACGCACGTCGCCCCCCTTGGGCGTCATGGCGCGAATGCTGCCGATGGCTTCGATTATGCCGGTGAACATAAGCCCTCCGGTTTCACGTTGAAGGTATTTCTGAACAGCATGGACGAACTCCTGTTTTGGTCAAAAACAGGGCAATGCCGATCGATAGGGATTTCGCGGACACGCACGAGGCGCCCGTGGAGGGAATCCCGCTCTCTCTTTATCCGGACTATACCGTCGGCCCCGGAATCACACCGGGTCTGCTGGACCTCGCACGGCAGGTGCCGTGGCGAGCGCTCGCGGGCTAGGTTCTGCAAACCATTACCGCCGGTGGGGAATTTCACCCCGCCCTGAGAACGTTGCGGTCATCTGAAATGACCGCGTGGCGTTTTACCATATTTATCGCTGCGCTGCATGGCCTGTAGGTTGCGCTGCGCGCACCAGGGTCAACCGCCAATATGCCAGGCCAGCGCCTGGTCTCGTGCCCGTTCGAGTCGCTGCCACCAGGCAGGGAGGACTTGGAGAAAACTGCGGCAACCGCGGTGCGCACGGCGCACCCTACGAAAAGCGGTAATTTCAGTCCCGTAGGGTGCGCTGTGCGCACCGGGGCTAACCGCCGATTTGCCAGGCCAGCGCCTGCTCCCGCGCCCGTTCGAGTCGCTGCCACCGGGCAAGGGAGACTTGGAGAAAACTGCGGCGGCCGCGGTGCGCACGGCGCACTCTACCTGGCCTTGGGCACTGCAGTGATCTGCCAGTCGTCGCCGATAGCACGAATATCGAGAATCTGCAGTTCCGGCGCCTCGGCCATGCGGTTGAGCGGCAGCTCGAACAGCGGCCGCGCACTGGACCCCAGCAGCTTGGGCGCGATGAAGATGCGGTACTCGTCCACCAACCCGGCACGGGCAAAGGCTCCGGCCAGACGCGGCCCGGCCTCGACCAGCACTTCGTTGACGCCACGGCCAGCCAGCTCCAGCAGCAGCTTGCGCAGGTCGACATGGCCATTGCTGCCCGGCACAGCGAGCAGTTCGTGACCATCGACCAGATAGCGATCACGCGCGGCGGCGGCCGCGCAGGTGGCCACCAGCGCCGGGCCGACCTGGAAGAAGGCCTTGCTCAGCGGCACGCGCAGACGGCCATCGACCAACACCCGCAGCGGCGGCCGCGAAGCGGCCATGAAGGTGGCTTCGACACCCAGCCCCAGCTCGTCAGGGCGCACAGTCAACCGGGCATCGTCCGCCAGCACGGTGTCGGCGCCGCTGAGCACCACGCTGGACTGCGCGCGCAAGCGCTGGACTTCCGCACGCGCCGCCGGGCCGGTGATCCACTGACTCTCACCGCTTGCCATGGCCGTGCGACCATCCAGACTCATCGCCGACTTGACCCGCACCAACGGCAACCCGCTCTCCATACGTTTGATGAAACCAGCATTGAGTGCTCGCGCCTCGCTTTCCAGCACGCCGGACAGCACTTCAATACCGGCATTGGCCAGGCGCAACAGGCCGCGACCAGCGACCTGCGGATTGGGGTCCTGCATCGCCGCGACCACCCTGCCAACGCCAGCGGCGACCAGCGCATCAGCGCAGGGTGGCGTACGCCCGTGGTGGCTGCAGGGCTCCAGTGTGACGTAGGCCGTGGCACCGCGCGCCCGTTCGCCGGCCTGGCGCAAGGCGTGCACCTCGGCGTGCGGCTCACCGGCACGGGCATGCCAGCCCTCGCCGACGATCTCGCCATCACGCACGATGACGCAGCCGACACGCGGATTGGGATGAGTGGAGTAGAGGCCTTTGCGCGCCAGCTTGAGGGCACGCGCCATGAAGATGTGGTCGCGCTCGCTCATCGGCTTTTCGACGGTTCGCGGGCCAGGCGTTCGATTTCCTCGCGGAATTCGTTGAGGTCCTGAAAACGGCGGTAGACCGAGGCGAAACGGATATAAGCCACCTCGTCGAGCTTGCTCAGCTCGGTCATCACCAGCTCGCCGAGCACCAGCGACTTCACCTCGCGCTCGCCGGTGGCACGCAGTTGCTGCTTGATGCGGGCGATGGCCTCTTCCAGGCGCTCGACACTTACCGGGCGTTTTTCCAGCGCACGCTGCATGCCAGCGCGCAGCTTCTCTTCATCGAAGGGCTGACGGCTGCCGTCCTGCTTGATCAGGCGCGGCATCACCAGTTCGGCGGTTTCGAAGGTGGTGAAACGTTCGCCGCAGGCCACGCATTCACGGCGGCGGCGGACCTGGTCGCCCTCGGCGACCAGACGGGAATCGATGACCTTGGTGTCGTTGGCGGCGCAGAAGGGACAATGCATGGCAGGCGCGGGCTAGTGGCGGCAAAGGCGTCATGGTAGCGCATAGAGGCAGCAAGACAAATTAAGCTATGGGGACGCACCTCCAAGAGCCGTACATGCCATGAACCGATACCTGCCCCTCCTGCCACTGGCCCTGAGCGGCCTGCTTGCCGCCTGCGCCAGCGAGCCCACGAACACTGCGCCGCCTATGCCAGCACCTGCAACGGTAGAACGCAGCGATGCGCCGACTCTGGGCCCTGGTCTGCGCGGCGAGTTGCTTGGCGTCGCCGCTGGCGCCGATGTCGACCTGGCACTGTTGGGCGTGGATATGCGCGGCAGGCCGCGTGCCCTGCTCGGCCAGGTTCATCTGCGTGGCAACGGCGAAGCGCTGCCGTTCCATCTGCCGCTGAACACGCAGCAGCCGCCTCAGGATCTGCGCCTGGAACTGCGCGGCCGCGTCAGTCACGCCGGGCGCCTGGTGCAACGTCTGCCGGCGCGCAGCATCGCCGAACTGAGCGATCAGGACCTCGGCGCGCTGCATCTGGTGCCGGCGCCATGAGGCCACCCCAAGCGCTTCAGCAAGCACTCAGCGAACTGCTCGGCGATGCCCGCCTGGTGGCCGAAACCCTGCCGGGTACCGATATCGCCCTGTGGCTGATCGATGCCAGCAACATGGATCGCGCTTTCAACCCCGAGGAAACCCGGCGCATTCTCGAAGAGCCGCCCTACTGGTGCTTCTGCTGGGCCAGCGGCCTGGTGCTGGCGCGCTGGCTGGCCGAGCGCCCCGAGTGGGTGCGTGGCAAACGCGTGCTGGATTTCGGCGCAGGTTCCGGTGTGGCCGCCATCGCCGCAGCCAAGGCCGGTGCCGCCGAAGTGGTAGCCTGCGACCTCGACCCCGTGGCGCTGGCCGCCTGCCGTGCCAATGCCGAGCTCAATGGTGTGACGCTGAACTACTCGGCAGATTTCTTCGCCGAAGCGGATCGCTACGACCTGATCCTGGTGGCCGACGTGCTTTACGATCGTGCCAACCTTCCACTGCTCGATCACTTTTTAAGCCGCGGGCGCCAGGCGCTGGTGGCCGATTCGCGGGTCAAGGACTTCCAGCATCCGCTCTACCAGCGCCTGACAGTGCTGGATGGCTGCACCTGGCCGGACCTGGCCGAGCCGGCGCAATTCCGCGAAGTCAGCCTGTATCATGCGCGACGACCGACGTAGCCCGGATGTAATCCGGGAAACAGGGTGCCGGCCATCCACGGATTGCATCCGGGCTACAGGCAATATCGGCGCCCCCTTGTTTCGCCAGCCACCCGCCCGCATTAATAAGCCATTGCCCTTCTTTTTCGAGACCGACCATGAGCGACTCCCCTTACATCTTCGACATCTCCGGCGCCGCCAGCTTCGAGCAACTGGTGATCGAGAACTCCTTCCACAAACCGGTGCTGGTGGACTTCTGGGCCGAGTGGTGCGCACCGTGCAAGGCGCTGATGCCGATGCTGGCGAAGATCACCGAGGAGTACGCCGGTGAATTGCTGCTGGCCAAGGTCAACTGCGATATCGAGCAGGACATCGTCATGCGCTTTGGCATCCGCAGCCTGCCCACCGTGGTGCTGTTCAAGAACGGTCAGCCGGTGGACGGCTTCGCCGGCGCGCAGCCGGAAGCGGCGATCCGCGAGATGCTCAAACCCCATGTCGCCGAACCAGCTCCCGCCGCTGCCGACCCGATGGAAGTCGCCCAGGCGCTGTTCGCCGAAGGACGCTTTGCCGAAACCGAAGCGCTGCTCAAGCAGGTGCTCACGGAAGACAACGAGCATGCGGCCGCGCTGATCCTCTACGCGCGCTGCCTGGCCGAACGCGGCGAGTTGGGCGAAGCGGAAACCGTCCTCAACGCGGTCAAGGGCGACGAACACAAGCAGGCGCTGGCCGGTGCCAAGGCGCAGCTGACCTTCCTGCGCCAGGCCGTCGACCTGCCTGACGCCGCCACACTGAAAAGCCGTCTGGCACAGAACGCCGAGGACGACGAAGCGGTGTATCAGTTGGCCGTGCAACAACTGGCGCGCCAACAGTACGAAGCGGCACTGGACGGCCTGCTCAAGCTGTTCGTGCGCAATCGCAGCTACAGCGACGGCTTGCCGCACAAGACCCTGCTGCAGGTGTTTGACCTGCTCGGCGGCGACCACCCGCTGGTCACCACCTACCGCCGCAAGCTGTATCAGGCGATCTACTGATCTTAGGGTTTTTCACGCAGGGTGTGCCACCGCAGGCCTCTCCAGGCCTGCCCGGTGCGCGCGGTGTTCAGCCTACGGACCACTCAGGCGAGACGTTGGCCTGCCACGGATGGCCTTTGTAGGGTGCGCCATGCGCACCGGAATCTCGCCAGGTCCAGCAGGTAATGCCTGATGCGCGCAGCGCACCCGACGAAGGGCCAGAGCGGGCCGCAAGCCCTACTCCGTCACCCAGTGATAGATCGGCGCATCCGCACCGGTTTCCATGCGGATCTGCTCGCAATGACGCAGACGCACCAGCAGGCGTTTGCCTGCAGCTTCGCCACCCGCCAGCGCAGCCAGCTGCGCCATCAGCCGTGGCCCTTCGACCTGCCCCGCATCGCGTACCAGCTGCAATGCGGTCTGCCATAGCGCATCACCCGCATCCGTCATGGGAGTCGCTGCCACCACATTGGCGGCCGGCGTAACCGCCACATGCTGCGCAAATTGCGCCCAATCCTCGGCATCCAGCTCCAGCGTCAGGTCCACCGGCCAGTCGCCAATGCGCCCACGTATTCGCACCATGTTCAGCCTCCAGTCATGATCTTGCATGCTCCCATGACAGCGGCAGACTGGCCAGTTCGCCACGAAAGTTGTTATAACGTAACAATCGAATCGTACCTACGCTGGAGACAACCATGCGCCACCTGCTGCTCGCCCTGCCCTTCGCCCTGCTGCCCCTGGTCGCCGCCCAGGCGCAAGAGCACAGCCACGATCACGACCATGAACATTCCCACGACAGCCTGGGTGCTCACGAGCACGGCGTTGCCAGCCTCAATGCCGCGCTGGACGGCAACCTGCTGGAGCTGCAACTCGAAAGTCCGGCGATGAACCTGGTCGGCTTCGAACATGCCGCCAAGAGCGATGCCGACAAGGCCAAGGTCGCGGCAGCCAAACGTGAACTGGAGCAGCCCATCAGCCTGTTCGCCCTGACCAGCGGCGACTGTAAGGCCACCCTGGTCGAACTGGAAAGCCCACTGTTCGCCGACGCAGACCACGACCACGACCACGACCACGACCACGACCATCATGATCATGAGAGCGAACACAGCGATATCCACGCGCACTATCGCTTCGAATGCGCCAAGGCCAACGAATTGAAACAACTGGATCTGGCCGAGCTGTTCAAACGCTTCCCCGCCACCGAGAAGATTCAGGTACAACTGATCGGCCCGAACGGCCAGCAGGGCGTGGAGCTGACTCCAGCCCAGCCACGCCTGTCTTTCTGATGCCGTAGGGTGGACCGGGGCGCGTAGCTGGCGCTCGTTTCACCCACCACGCCAGCGTTGTGGGAGGGCCAGGTGGCGACCTGCTTTAGCCGCGAAAAAGCTCGCTGCCAAAGCGCCTCCCGCAAAACCTGCTCAGGAGGTATGAATGCCATCCTCGAGTTCTGCTAACACAATCAGGCCACCATGCCCGGCTTTTCATGAACGACGATTCGAAGAAACCATGACCCAACCTCTGATCGAACTCGCCGATCTCGGCTTCGCCTGGCCCGGCCAGACGCAGTTGCTGGATATTCCCGATTTCACCCTGGCGCGTGGCGAGACCCTGTTTCTCAAGGGGCCCAGCGGCAGCGGCAAGACCACCCTGCTCGGCCTGCTCGGCGGCGTGCAACGGGCGCAGAACGGCCATATCCGCCTGCTCGGCCAGGACCTGGGCCAGCTTTCGGCCGGCGCCCGAGACCGTTTTCGCGTCGATCACACCGGCTACATCTTCCAGCAGTTCAACCTGCTGCCGTTTCTTTCCGTGCGCGAGAACGTCGAGCTGCCCTGCCGCTTCTCGCGACTGCGTGCCGAACGCGCACGCCAGCGCCATGGCAGCATCGATGCGGCCGCCGCGGCGCTGCTCGACCACCTCGGCCTGCGCGCCGACCTGCTCGGCCGCCGCGCCGACGAGCTGTCCATCGGCCAGCAACAGCGCGTCGCCGCTGCCCGCGCGCTGATCGGCCAACCGGAGCTGGTGATCGCCGACGAACCGACCTCGGCACTGGACTTCGACGCCCGCGAGGCCTTCTTGCAATTGCTCTTCGCCGAATGCCGCGCTGCCGGCGCCAGCCTGCTGTTCGTCAGCCACGACCAGAGCCTGGCCGCGCTGTTCGACCGCAGTATCTCGCTGAGCGAGCTGAACCGCGCCGCCAAGTCCGTCGAGGTCTGAGATGCACCTGATTCGTATCGCCCTGGCCAGCCTGGCCAACCGCCGCTTCACCGCCCTGCTCACCGTGTTCGCCATCGCACTCTCGGTGTGCCTGCTGCTGGCCGTCGAACGCGTACGTACCGAGGCACGTGCCAGCTTCGCCAACACCATCAGCGGCACCGATCTGATCGTCGGTGCCCGCTCGGGCAGCGTGAACCTGCTGCTGTACTCGGTGTTTCGCATCGGCAACGCCACCAACAACATCCGCTGGGACAGCTTCGAACACTTCGCCAACCACCGTCAGGTGAAGTGGGCCATTCCCATTTCCCTTGGCGATTCGCACCGCGGCTATCGGGTAATGGGCACCAGCACCGCCTATTTCGAGCATTACCGCTACGCCCGCAGCCAGGCGCTGAAGCTGGCACAGGGCCGCGAGTTTGCCGACGATCCCTTCGAAGTGGTGTTAGGCGCGGAGGTGGCGCAGGCGCTGGGCTACGGCCTCGGCGAGAAGATCGTCCTGGCACACGGCGTCGCCACCATCAGCCTGGTCAAGCATGACGACAAGCCGTTCACCGTGGTCGGTATCCTCGAACGCACCGGGACACCGGTCGACCGCACGCTGCACATCTCCCTGGCCGGGATGGAGGCGCTGCATATCGACTGGCAGAACGGCATGCCGGCACGCGGTGCTGCTCAGATCAGCGCCGATCAAGCCCGCACCATGGACCTGCAACCCAAGCAGATCACCGCGCTCATGCTCGGTCTCAACAGCAAGATCGCCACCTTCAGCCTGCAACGGGAAATCAATGAATTCCGCGGCGAGCCGCTGCTGGCGATCCTGCCGGGCGTCGCGCTGCAGGAACTGTGGAGCCTGATGGGCACCGCCGAGCAGGCGCTGTTCGTGGTCTCGCTGTTCGTCGTGTTGACCGGTCTGATCGGCATGCTCACGGCGATCCTCACCAGCCTCAACGAGCGTCGCCGGGAAATGGCCATCCTGCGCTCGGTGGGCGCCCGTCCCTGGCATATCGCCAGCCTGTTGGTGCTGGAGGCCTTCACCCTGGCGCTGGCCGGCGTGGCCTTCGGTGTCGCGCTGCTCTATCTGGGCATAGCCAGCAGCCAGGGTTTCGTGCAGGCCAATTACGGCCTGTACCTGGCACTCAATGCGCCGTCGAGTTACGAATGGAAACTGCTGGGTGGCATTCTCGCCGCAGCCGTGGCGATGGGCAGCGTACCGGCCTGGCGGGCCTATCGGCAGTCGTTGGCCGATGGGCTGTCGATCAGGCTCTGAGAGCCTGTTCGCGATCTGCTGCGCGTCGGCGCTACTGCGTTAAAAACAAGCTCGGAATGCTCATGTACAAAAGTACACTCCGCTTCCTCCCTTGTTTTTGCCTTGTATCGCTCTAGCTCGCAAGATCGTGAACAAGGCTCTAAGGGAAAGTTGAGAGCGCCTGTCGTACACTGCGCAGGCGCTCTTACTACGAGGTTCCTCATGTCCCGCCCCCTGCTCGCCACCCTGCTGCTGACCCTGGCACTGCCGCTGGCCGCCGCTGATGTGCGCGAACTCACCTGGTCCGAGCTGATTCCGCCGGATGCTCCGCCGCAGGTCATCGACCCCGCGCCGATCCATGATCTATCGCAATTGGCCGACGCCCTGGCCGAGTCCGGCCCGGCCGCGATGCAACAATCGCCAGCCGCACCGGTGGTCAAGGAACTCAATGGCCAGCAGGTGAAACTGCCCGGCTACATCGTGCCGCTGGACGTGACCGATGAAGGCCGGGTAGTGGAGTTTTTGCTGGTGCCCTACTTCGGCGCCTGCATCCACGTGCCGCCACCACCATCGAACCAGATCGTGCATGTCACCAGCGAGCTCGGTGTACTGCTCGACGCGCTGTACCAGCCGTTCTGGGTGGAAGGACCGCTGAAAACCGAGCACGTCAGCAGCGAACTGGCCGAGGTCGGCTACCAGATGGAAGCGAACAAGATCTACGCCTACGAGCTGCCCGATAGCTGAGCCCTGCCGGGCATTCGTAGGTGTGGCTGTGGGAGCAGCTTCAGCCGCGAAATGACTCGCGGATAAATCGGAACGCCTACAGATACGCCACCCAAGAAAAAAGCCAGACCCTGGGGCCTGGCTTTTTACTTGGTGCGCGCGGCGCATCCTACGGGCGGCGGCCACCCGCGTAGGGTGAGCCGCGCGCACCGACGAACGACTCAACTGCGACTGGCGACCCGGTTCTCCCGCTCGAAACGCAACTCGCTTTCGGCCCATTGCCGCCACGAACGCACCTTGGCTCGCTCGGCACCTCCACGTTCGGCTCGCGCCAGCGCATCCAGGCCGGCCTGCCAGCGCGACTGCTCCAGCTCCAGTTGAGCGACGTACAGCCAGTGCTTGCCGTTACCGCTTCGCTCGGCCAACGGCCGCAGCACGCGCACTGCAGCGGAGCGATCACGCGCCTGCCACCAGAACAGACCCAGGCGCTCCTGGCGCGCAGCGGTGTTGGCCAGCAGGCCGCTGTCGAGCATCCCGGCGAGCAGCTTGGCGCCCTGCCAGGGCTGATCCGCAGCACCGGCGAGCAACACCAGATTGTCCAGCTCCGACTCGCTGAAGCGTAGGCCTTTGCTGTGCGCCGCACGCAAGGTCGCCAGCGCCTTGTCGTTGCTGCCAGCCATCTGCTGCAGACCGGCCAGTTGGCGCCAGCCCTTGGCATCATTCGGCTGGCGCACCAGCAGTTGACGTTGCCAGCGCTCAGCCTGGGCGTAGCGTTTCAGATCGGCGTTGGCCCCCACCAGAAACTGCAGCCAGATGTCCGCCGCATTGGGATTGGCCTGCACGTAGCGCTCGGCCAGCGGCAACGCCTTGGCCGGCTGGTTCATGCCCTGGTAGGCCTGCACCAGCATCTGCAACACCTCCTCGGAGGCGCTGGCCTGATTCGGCGCCAGCAACTCGACGACCTTGGCGTAGCGGCGCTCGCCCAGGTTGAGCTTGGCCAGATTGAGGCGCTCGCCAGCCAGCATCTCAGCGTCCAGCTTGCCGCTGCGCACGGCCTTGTCCAACCAGTCGATGGCCTGGCCGTTGTTGCCGGCGGACCAGGCCACATAGGCCTTGCTGCGCCAGACCAGCGCTTCTTCGAAACTGCCACTCTTGGCCTGGACGCCATCGAGCGCACGCCTTGCGGCGGCATAGTCACCCTTCTGCTGCGCGGCCTGCGCCGTGTTCAGTGCCTTGAACACGGCCGGGTCCACGGTCTGCTGGGCCATGCCAGGCACGGCCGCAGCACTGAGCATCACGAGCAACAACCAACGGTACATGGTCAGCTCCTTTCCAGACGGAAGTAGAGGGTTTTAACCGCTTCGCGGTCCACCGCCAGGCCACCCTCGGTACGCGGCGCGAAGCGCCAGCGAGATGCGGCACGGCGCGCTTCGCGCTCGAAAACGTTACGCGGGTTGGCCTCCAGCACGCGGATGTTCTCCACGTTGCCGGAGCGATTGATGGTGAAAGCCAGTTTGACGAAACCTTCGATGCCACGCTGCAGCGCATAACGCGGGTATTCCGGACGCACGTCGTTGAGCGGCATGACTTCGCTCTCCATGCCGCCCATCTGCCCGCCGGATTCGGCGGCCTCGCTCGGCGGCGTCGGAGCCGGAGCACCCGGAGCAAGGCCGGAAAGGCTCGGTGCCGGCGCGCTGTTGACGGCAATACCACTGGCCAGGCTGGGCAGTTGGATATCCAGCGCCGGCAGGTTGGCATTCGGCGTGGCCGTTTGCGGCGTCGGCGGCGTGGGCGGCTGCGGCGTTTGCGGCTGCGGCGGCTGCGGTGCCTGCTGACGGGTACGGGTGGCCGTCTCGCTGGCGTTACCGTCCATGCGCACAAAATTGGCCACGCTGACCGGGTCCTGGTTCACCTTGGCGCTCGGCGGCGCGACCATGTACAGCATAAGGGCGAACAGCCCCAGGGCCATCAGGCAGGCACCAAGGAAAGACAGCGGCAGGCGCATCAGTTGACTCCGCTACCGGCAGCCAGGGCAACATCCTGCACGCCGGCCAGACGCGCCTGATCCATCACCTGGACGACCAGGCCGGTACGCGCATCCTGATCGGCCTGCACCACCACGGCGCCTTCCGGCTGATCGACGCGCATGCGCTCGACGTGAGCGCGCACGCTGCGGATGTCCACTGGCTGCTTGTCCATCCAGATCTGCCCGTCAGCAGTCACGGCGATGAGGATGTTGCCCTTGTCCTGCGGGCTGGCGGTTTCCGCCTGCGGGCGCTGCACCTCGACCCCTGACTCACGAATGAAGGAGCTGGTGACGATGAAGAAGATCAGCATGATGAAGACCACGTCGAGCATCGGCGTGAGGTCGATACCGGTGTCTTCGTCCTGCTGGTGGTGACGACGCATTCTCATGTTGGGCGATCTCAGTCGTGACGCAGCTGGTCGGCCAGCCGCTCGATGGCCTGGCTGGCTTCGCGTTCGAGACGCGCCAGGCTGAACAATCCAGGAATGGCCAGAACCATGCCGGCCATGGTCGGCAGGGTCGCCTGCCAGACGCCTGCGGCCATGCCGCGTGGGTTACCGGTGCCGTTGAGGGCGAGCACATCGAACACGGCGATCATGCCGAGCACCGTGCCAAGCAACCCCAGCAGTGGATACAGCGCCACCAGGGTCTTGCCCAGGCGCAGCGGCGCCGCCAGTTGCTGACGCGCCTGCGCCAGCCAGGCCAGGCGCACGGCGCGCTGCCAGTTGCCGTTGTCATCGGCGAGCACCTGTTGCCAGGCCTCGCGGCGCTCCTGCACCCAGCGCGGAAAAATCCTGCGCATGTACCAGAAACGCTCGAACACCAGGGTCCAGAACACCACGCAGAGCACCGCCAGCGCCCACATCACCACGCCGCCGGCGCCCATGAAGTCGAGCAGTGCATAGGCACTGTCGACTGCACGCAGCCAGAAGGCGAACAGATCAGTCACGGCGCGGCGCTCCCGACAGGTGCAGGGCAATCAGACCGGCGCTCTGCTGTTCCAGAATCTGGATCAGGCCCTTGCTGCGGCTGGCCAACAGGCTGTGCAGGAACAGCAGCGGGATGGCCACCACGAGACCGAGCACGGTGGTCACCAGCGCCTGGGAAATACCGTCTGCCATCAGGCGCGAATCGCCGCCACCACTCTGGGTGATGGCCTGAAAGGTCACGATCATGCCGGTCACGGTGCCCAGCAGGCCGAGCAGCGGTGCCACGGCGGCGAGCAGCTTGAGCAGGCCCTGGCCTTTCTCCAACGGCGGCGTCTCCTGCAGGATCGCTTCGTCGAGCTTCAGCTCCAGCGTCTCCAGGTCCGCCAGTTGCGGCTTGGCGCCCAGCACACCGATCACACGGCCCAGCGGGTTGTCATTGCGTGGTGCGCTGAGGTCATGCATCTGTGCCTTGACGCCACTGCCAACGCGGCCCAGATAGACCATGCGCCACACGGCCAGAAGCAGGCCGAAAGCACCCAGCGCGACGATCACCCAGCCGACCAGACCGCCTTGCTGCAGACGATCCCACAGGGTCGGCTGTTGTTGCAGTTGCGCCAGCAGGCTGCCACGGCTCGGGTCGATGGGCAGCGTGGCGAGTGCATCGGTGCTGCTCAGGTAGTCCTTGACCTGGCCCAGGCCAGACGGTTGACGCGGCGGCGCCACCAGTTGCCCGGCATCGGCGTCGTAGCGCAGGAAGGCATCTTCGCCATATACGGCGAACGCGCCGACACGCAGCACCTGCTGCTCCTGGCGCGAACCATCGGCATTCACCACCGGCAACTGCAGGCGTTCGATACGGCCGCTGGCAGCCAGGTCTTCGAGCAGCAGCATCCAATAGCCGTCGAGGTCTTCGGCGGACGGCAGCGAGCGGCTTTCAGCCAATGCCTTGAGGCGCTTCAGACGCTCCGGATACTGAGCGTTGAGCAGGCTATCCTGCCATTGCCCGGCAACATCACCGGCACTCTGGCGCACCACACCGAACAGTTCACCGAGGTGACCGACACGCTGCGCCAGCAGTTTTTCCTGCTCGGCCAGTTCGGCCTCCTGACGATCGAACTCGGCTTTCAGACGCTCGCTTTCGGCTTTCTGGGTATTCAGCGCAGAGCGGGCAGCGGCCAGCAGTTGCGCTTGCTCACTGCGCTTGGCGAGAAACGCCTGCTCGCGCTCCTGCATGGCGCTGACTTCGGCAGCGCGCTCGCTGCGAATGCGCTGCAGCAGTTGATCAGGGTTGAGGGTTTCGGCCACTGCGGCCAGTGCCGGCAACAGGCTGAGCGCCAGTACGGCTACAACACGACGACTCATTGTGCGGCCTCCTCGGCCAGGGTCTTGATCGGCAGAGACAGCACGGCGGGCGCCTGCTGCTGACGGGCAATGGCGATGGCCTGGGTCAGCGGACGACGCGCGCTGCCGTCGAGCACTTCCCAGGCCTTGGTCTGCGGGTTCCACCAGCCGCTCTCGTGGGCATCGAGGGTCTGGTAATAGAGCATGCTGCGGCCCAGACGCAAGAACTCGACGCTACGCGAGCCGCCATCGGCCTGGTTCAGCTCGCCACGCCAGGCTTCCAGGGTACGACCGTAGTCGCTCTCGATCTGGTAGGCCTCGAGGATTCGGCGATATTTGTCGGCCAGGCTGACGTCGGCACGCGGCAACAGATCCTGCAACTGAGCCAGGCGATCCTCGCGTTCTTCAGGCAGGAACGGCAGATCCGCGGCAATGAACTCGCCCAGTACCTCGACCATCTTGACCATCTGCGGGCTCACCGCTTCCTGGGTACGTTCGATGCCATCGAGCTGCTTCTGGTAACTGGCCAACTCCTGACGCTGGGCTTCGACCAGGTCACGAAGTTGACTGTTATAACCTTTCAAAGCCTCAGCCTGCTGCAAGGCATTTCGGTACTCATTGAGCATCTCGCGGCTGGCGTCATCCAGCTGTTCGACACGGCCCTGAGAGGCTTTCGCCTCGGCGGCCAGGCGCTGGCTTTCGTCAAGCGCAGCATCCAGCGGCGCGGCAAGCAGCGAGCCGCTGCTGAGCATCAGTGCCACGGCCAGGGAACGGAGGGGGAAGCGATTCATGCGCAGAGGGTCCTCGACAGACAGGCTTGCTTCAAAAAGAGAAACATTATCATCTACAGACGCATTCGAAGCAATGGACAAAACACCGCAACAGAGCGCGCCGATCTATTGAGCCAGGTCAAAAAGTGGATTGTTGCTTGGCTTAGCATTGATTTCAGCCAAAGACACAACCGACTCGAACTGGAGCTCGCTATGTACAAATCACTGTTCACTGCCTCGCTGCTGGCCCTGGCCATCGCCGCCCCCGTCGCCCAAGCCCACCAGGCTGGCGACATCCTCATCCGTGCAGGCGCTATAACTGTCAATCCGGAGGCCGACTCGTCCAGCGTCAAGGTCGATCGTGGCGGTCTCGCCGGCACCGACCTGGGCGGCAAGGCAACCCTGAACAGTGATACTCAGCTGGGTCTGAACTTCGCCTACATGCTCACCGACAATCTGGGCATCGAGTTGCTGGCGGCAACGCCGTTCGAACACGATGTGAAGATCAAAGGCACCGTCCTCGATGCAGCCAATGGCAAGCTGGGCTCGCTCAAGCACCTGCCACCGACCCTGAGCCTGGTGTACTACCCGCTGGACGCCAAGTCGGCCTTCCAGCCCTATGTTGGCGCCGGTATCAACTACACCTGGATCTTCGACGAGCACGTCGGCAGCGCTGCCAGCGCCAATGGCTTCAACAACTTCCGCGCCAAGAACTCCTGGGGTCTCGCCTGGCAGGTAGGCGCCGACTACATGCTGACCGACAGCCTGATGATCAACGCACAGGTGCGCTATATCGATATCGACACCACCGCTTACGTCGACAACACTGCGCTTGGCGTACGGGCCAAGGTCGACGTGGACGTCGACCCCCTCATCTACATGGTCGGCCTGGGCTACAAGTTCTGACAGCCCTCGCAGAAATGAAGAAGCCGGCAGATGCCGGCTTTTTCATTTCCCCGATGCGCAGCCCGAGCTACCTTTGGTGCGCACGGCGCACCCTACGGTGCGTGCTCCGGATAGCACGCCGATAGCCCGGCTATGCGTAGGGTGCGCCGCGCGCACCGATGAAGGCGCATTTTTCGCCGCGCACAGCGCATACGGAACGGCACAACCACGGGATCTAACCGTCGCGGCGCCTCACGTTTCCGGCAGCTTACAGCCCGAGCAGTTGGCGCAATCCTTCACGCAGCGGCGTCTGCTCTGGCATGCGGTAGTGAGCCTGCAAGCGCGCATTGTCAGCACGCGAATGGCGAATATCGCCAGCGCGTGCCGGTAAGTGCGTCACCGGCGGCAAACCGCCGCAAAGCACGCCGATCTCAGCCAGCAATTGATTGAGGCTTACCGCCTGGCTCCACCCCACATTGAGCGGATCACTCACCACCTGCTCGCTGAGCAAGCCCTGCATCAACAGCACGACCAGATCACCGACATAAAAGAAATCGCGAGTCTGCTCACCATCACCGAAGACGCTGATCGGCAGCCCCTGCTGCGCGCGCTGGGTGAAGATGCTGATCACCCCGGAGTACGGCGATGATGGATCCTGGCGCGGCCCGAAGATATTGAAGAAACGAAACACCGCCGGCTCCAGAGCATGCTGGCGGCGGTAGAAATCCAGGTAGTGCTCGCCGGCCAGCTTGTCGGCCGCATAGGGCGTCAGCGGCGCCTTGGCGGTCGCTTCGTCGATGGCTACGCCCTCGCCGTTGTTGCCATAGATGGCCGCGCTGGAGGCATAGACCACGCGTCGCACGCCATGCTGGCGCATGGCCTCGCAGACATTCAGGGTGCCGATGAAATTGCTCTGGTGCGTGGACACCGGATCATCCACCGAAGCCTGCACCGACGCTACCGCTGCCAGATGCGCCACACCTGCGCAACCAGCGACCGCCTGCGCGACCACCTCGGCATCGGCGACGTCGCCCTCGATGAAGCGCAAACGCGGGTTGTCCAGCGGCAGGTTGCTGCGCTTGCCCATGGACAGATTGTCCAGCACGCGCACTCCGTGCCCAGCGGCCAGCAAGGCGTCGACCAGGTTTGAACCGATAAAGCCCGCACCACCCGTTACGAGAAATTCAGCCATGGCGATAGTAACGATCCAGTAAGCTCGGCAGAGCAGAGCGCCAAGCGCGCGGCTTGATGCCGAAGGTGTGAAGAATCTTCTTGCAGGCCAGCACGGCGTGCTGCGGCTCATCGACTGCATCCGGACGAGCGGCGTGCGCTTGCGGCGCGACATCCTCGACCAGATTGCTGCGATAGTGACGCGCCTCACTCAGTACCGCCTGCCCCAGGCTCAGCGACGTACTCGCTTCATGGCCTCCGTAGTGATAGGTGCCCCACAGGGGCGACTCGCAATCGAGCTGCTTGAGCACCGCCAGAATCACCCGCGCGGCATCGTCCACCGGCGTCGGGTTACCGCGCCGGTCATCGGCGAGATAGAGGGCATCGTCGCGCTCGGCGCGCAGCAGAAAGCGCCCCAGTAGCCCCTCACGACTGTCATCGAGCAGCCAGCCAAAGCGCAGCAGCACATGACGCGGACAGATCGCTCGCACGCTCTGCTCCAGACGCCATAACGCCTGGCCACGCAGCCCGAGGGGGATCGGCTCTTCCTTTTCACTGTAAGCAGTAACCCGCGAACCATCGAAGACCCGATAGCTGGACGGCTGAAGTAACACGATGGAATGGTGCTGGCACAGCTCTGCCAGACGCTCCACCGCGCGCTCCTGCGTATGCAGGCGCGACTCAACCACCGACTCGGCCTGGAACCAGTCGAAGTAGTAGGCCAGGTTGATCAGTGCATCCGGGCGGGTCTCGTCGAGCAGTTCGGTCAGACTGGCGGCGTCCCAACCGTCTTCCGGCGGGCGTGGCGCGAGGAAGCCGATATCTTCCTCGGCGCCAAGACGGATCAGCGCTTGCCCCAGGGCGCTACCGCCGCCCAGCAGCATCAGGCGCATTCGCATGGTGGCTCGGGTGACTCCAGAATTGTTCTGCCAGCCGGTGTGGCGGCGATGATGGCCGATATTCTGCTGGTTTTACCCGGTGTCGTCACCCTGCAATCACGCGCTGCAGTGGATCGGTAGCAGGTTCTCCGGCTTGATCGAAGGCTTGCTGCGCCCGGGCGATCTCGGCGACATTGCGCTCCACCCAGTGGTCGATGGCGCGAATCGGCTCGCTGAGCGAATGCCCCAGCGGCGTCAACGAGTACTCCACGCGAGGTGGCACCTCGGCGTAGGCCTGGCGTGCGACTAGACCAAAGCGCTCCAGGCGGCGAATCGTCTGAATCAGCATCTTCTCCGAGATGCCCTCGACACGCCGACGCAACTCGGCGGTGCGCAAGGTGCCGCCATGCGCCAGCGCGTGGATCAGCAGCAGCGACCACTTGTCAGCGATCACTGCGAGCACATGGCGCGCTGGGCAAACGCCACTGAATACATTGCCGAGGCGGACGTCATCGGGCATCGCAGTGACTCCAATACTTACCAGTAGGTGGGTACTTGCTCAAAAGAAAGCAAAGAGTAAGCTCTTTCGCGCCCACCCTCCACCCATGAACACAAGGAATCTCGCATGAAGCTTTACTACAAAGCCGGCGCCTGCTCACTCTCGCCACACATCGCCCTGCGCGAAGCCGGTATCGAATTCGAGATGGAAGCGGTTGACCTTCAAACCAAGCGCACCGAGTCGGGCGCCGATTTCACCCAGATCAACGCCAAGGGTTATATCCCCGCCCTGGTACTGGACAACGGCAAGGTACTGACCGAAGGAGCGGCTATCGCGCAGTACATCGCCGACCTCAAGCCTGAAAGCGGCCTGGCGCCAGCCAATGGCAGCGAAGCGCGCTACCAGTTGCAGAGCTGGCTGAGCTTCATCTCCACAGAACTGCACAAACCGATGGGCAGCCTGTTCAATCCGACCCAGAGCGAAGACTGGAAAGCCGCAGCAAAGACGCTGCTGAGCAAGCGTCTGAACTGGCTCGTGATGGAGATGGGGGAGCGCGAATACCTGCTGGGTGAGCATTTCACCGTAGCCGATGGCTATCTGTTCACCGTACTGGGTTGGGCCGCTCCGGTCGGATTCTCACTCGAGCCGTGGCCAAGCTTGCAGGCCTACCGTGCGCGCATCGCTGCACGCCCGAAAGTGATCGAGGCGCTCAAGGCAGAAGGCCTGATCTGAGGCCTTAAAGAAAAACCCCGAGGTTAGCCTCGGGGTTTTCGTATCAGCTCGGTATCACGCGTCAGAACGGGATATCGTCATCAAAGCTGTCGTAGTCAGGCGCTGGCTGAGCCTGCTGCGGCGCAGGACGCTCCTGACGCGGGGCCTGCTGCGGCTCGCGCTGCGGGGCCGGACGCGATTGACGCGGAGCGCCGCCTTCATCACCGCTCGGACGACCGCCCAGCAGCTGCATGGTGCCCTGCATGTCGACGATGATCTCGGTGGTGTAGCGCTTGATGCCGTCCTTTTCCCACTCGCGGGTCTGCAGCTTGCCTTCGATGTACACCTGCGAACCCTTGCGCAGGTACTCGCCGGCGATCTCGGCGACCTTGCCGAACAGGGCGACGCGGTGCCATTCGGTCTTCTCGACCTTCTGCCCGGTCTGCTTGTCGGTCCACTGCTCGCTGGTGGCCAGGCTCAGGTTGGTGACCGCGTTGCCGCTGGGCAGGTAGCGTGTTTCCGGGTCCTGGCCGCAGGTACCGACCAGAATGACTTTGTTAACCCCACGGGCCATAACGTTCTCCTAGACTCGGCACGCCGCCGGTGCCGATATGATCAGGCTTTCCAGCGTCGTGCGATCCACTTGTTGGGTATCGACTTTGATATAGATGGCCGCTTCGTCGACCACCACCACGGCGTCCGCCACTCCCGGCGTTGCCTTGAGGCGTTCGACCAGTCCGACATCGGCCAGTGCCGCGGCATCGAGCGGCAGGCGCAAACTGGTCACGTACGGCGGTTCGCGCATAGTAACAGCAATAGCCAGCCAAATTGCACAGAGCGCGGCGCAGCCGATGAACACACTGCTCAGGCCTATGTGCTGGTAAAGCCAGCCGCCGAGAATGCCGCCCAGGGCTGCGCCGAGGAACTGGCTGGTGGAATAGACGCCCATCGCAGTGCCCTTGCCGCCTGCCGGCGCCACCTTGCTGACCAGTGACGGCAGCGAGGCTTCGAGCAGGTTGAAGGCGGTGAAGAACACCACGATACCCAGTACCAGCGCCCGCAGGCTGCTGCCGAAGAAGGCGAAGTAGAGCTCGCAAGCCAACAACACGCTGACGGCACCGAGCAGCACGCGCTTCATCTGGCGCTTTTTCTCGCCATAGATGATGAACGGCACCATGCCGAAGAAACCGATCAACAGCGCGGTGAGATACACCCACCAGTGCTCTTCCTTGACCAACCCGCCCTGCTCCACCAGCGCCAGCGGCAAGGCGACGAAACTGGCCATGAGCACCGCATGCAGAGCCAGGATGGCGAAGTCCAGACGCAGCAGGTCGGTGTGCCTGAGGGTCGGCCACAGCGCCTGCGCCGCCACGCCTGATTCACGATGCTGCAGCGGGCCAGCGTCTTTCGGCACGATGCCGGCGACGATCAGAATGCCGAGCAACGCCATCGCCGCCGTCGCCCAGAACAGACCGGACAGGCCGAAGGCGCGAGTCAGCAGCGGACCAACGACCATGGCCACGGCGAACGACAGGCCAATGCTCATGCCGATCATGGCCATGGCCTTGGTGCGATGCTGCTCACGGGTCAGATCCGACAACAGCGCCATTACCGCTGCAGAAATCGCACCGGCGCCCTGCAGCACACGCCCGGCGATCACGCCCCAGATCGAATCGGCATTGGCCGCCAGCACGCTGCCTGCAGCAAAAATCAGCAAGCCGGCGTAGATCACCGGGCGCCGGCCAATACGGTCACTGAGCATGCCGAAGGGAATTTGCAGCACAGCCTGGGTCAGGCCATAGGCACCGATGGCCAGGCCGATCAGCGCAGGCGTGCTGCCCGCCAGATCCATGCCGTAGGTGGCCAGCACCGGCAGCACCATGAACATACCCAGCATACGAAACGCGAACACCATAGCCAGGCCGCCGGCCGCGCGGGTCTCGCTACTACTCATGCGCTCGCTGTGCGGATCGTGCATCGAATAAACCCTGAGGAAATCAGCCGGCGATTCTAGCAGCCGTCGTCGTTTCGGCACAGGCGCACACTTTGCCGCAGGGTAGCGCCAGGCCCTATACTCGACCGTTTTCCGCCCGCCCAGCGAGGCCGTTGTAGGGAGCCTGTAAAAGCGTTAGCGAGGCAGCTAGCGCAAGGCGAAAGTAGGCGAAGAAGCGCAGCTTACGAGCTGTAAATGAGCATTCTGAGCCGGCTTTCAACGCAGCGCTTGCAACGCAGATAGCTTTTAGAGGTTCCCTAAGTGGACAATATTCTGATTCGTGGGGCCCGTACCCACAACCTGAAGAACATCGACCTGACCCTGCCGCGCGACAAACTGATCGTGATCACCGGTCTGTCCGGCTCCGGCAAGTCCTCTCTGGCTTTCGATACCCTTTACGCGGAAGGCCAGCGCCGTTACGTCGAGTCGCTGTCGGCTTATGCCCGGCAGTTTCTGTCGATGATGGAAAAGCCCGATGTCGACACCATCGAAGGCCTGTCACCGGCGATTTCCATCGAACAGAAATCCACCTCGCACAACCCGCGCTCGACCGTCGGTACCATCACCGAAATCTACGACTACCTGCGCCTGCTCTATGCCCGCGCCGGCATTCCGCGCTGCCCGGATCACGATGTGCCACTCGAAACGCAGACCGTCAGCCAGATGGTCGACCAGGTGCTGACCCTGCCGGAAGGCCGCAAGCTGATGCTGCTGGCGCCGGTGATCCGCGAGCGCAAGGGCGAACACCTGTCGGTATTCGAGGAGCTGCGCGCCCAGGGTTTCGTCCGCGCACGGGTCAACGGCAAGCTGTTCGAACTGGACGAGCTGCCCAAGCTGGATAAGCAGAAGAAGCACTCCATCGACGTGGTGGTGGACCGTTTCAAGGTCCGTGAAGACCTGCAGCAACGCCTGGCCGAGTCCTTCGAAACCGCGCTCGGCCTGGCCGACGGTATCGCCCTGATCGCCCCCATGGATGATGAGCCGGGCGAAGAGATCATCTTCTCCGCGCGCTTCGCCTGCCCGCATTGCGGCCACTCGATCAGCGAGCTGGAACCCAAGCTGTTCTCCTTCAACAACCCGGCCGGTGCCTGTCCGACCTGCGATGGCCTGGGCGTGAAGCAGTTCTTCGACGTCAAGCGCCTGGTCAATGGCGAACTGACCCTGGCCGAAGGCGCCATACGCGGCTGGGATCGGCGCAATGTCTACTACTTCCAGATGCTCGGTTCGCTGGCCGCGCACTACGGCTTCAGCCTTGAAGAGCCCTTCGACGAGCTGGCCGCCGAACACCAGAAAGTCATTCTGTTCGGCAGCGGTTCGCAGAGTGTCGATTTCAAGTACCTCAACGACCGCGGCGACATCGTCAAACGCTCGCACCCCTTCGAGGGCATCATCCCCAATCTCGAACGGCGCTACCGCGAGACCGAGTCGGCCAGCGTGCGCGAGGAGCTGGCCAAGTTCCTCAGCACCCAGCCCTGCCCCGATTGCCGTGGCACGCGCCTGCGCCGCGAGGCGCGACATGTGTGGGTCGGCGAGAAGACCCTGCCGGCAGTGACCGGCCTGCCGGTCGGTGACGCCTGCGATTACGTCGCCAACCTGCACCTGACCGGCCGTCGCGGCGAGATCGCCGAGAAGATCCTCAAGGAAATCCGCGAACGCCTGCAGTTCCTGGTCAATGTCGGCCTCGACTACCTGACCCTGGATCGCAGCGCCGACACCCTGTCCGGCGGCGAAGCGCAGCGTATCCGCCTGGCCAGCCAGATCGGTGCCGGCTTGGTGGGCGTGATGTACATCCTCGATGAGCCATCCATCGGCCTGCACCAGCGTGACAACGAACGCCTGCTGGGCACCCTCAACCATCTGCGCAACCTGGGCAATACGGTGATCGTGGTCGAACACGACGAAGACGCCATCCGCATGGCCGATTACGTGGTCGATATCGGACCGGGCGCTGGCGTACACGGCGGACGCATCGTGGCCGAAGGCACGCCGGACGAGGTGATGAATCACCCCGACTCGCTGACCGGCAAATACCTGTCCGGCCGCGAGAAGATCCGCTATCCAGCGCAGCGCACCCCGCGCGACAAAAAGAAATTGCTCAAGCTCAAGGGCGCACGAGGCAACAACCTGCGCAATGTCGATCTTGAGATTCCGGTAGGTCTGCTTACCTGCGTCACCGGCGTGTCCGGCTCGGGCAAGTCGACGCTGATCAACAACACCCTGTTCCCGCTGACCGCCACGGCACTGAACGGTGCGACCACCCTGGAAGCGGCGCCGCACGATTCCTTCGACGGCCTGCAGCACCTGGACAAGGTGGTCGACATCGACCAGAGCCCGATCGGCCGCACGCCGCGTTCCAACCCGGCCACCTATACCGGCCTGTTCACACCGATTCGCGAGCTGTTCGCTGGCGTGCCGGAATCGCGCTCGCGCGGCTACGGCCCCGGCCGCTTTTCCTTCAACGTCAAGGGCGGGCGCTGCGAAGCGTGCCAGGGCGACGGCGTGATCAAGGTGGAGATGCACTTCCTGCCGGACATCTACGTGCCGTGCGACGTGTGCAAGGGCAAGCGCTATAACCGCGAAACCCTGGAAGTGAAGTACAAGGGCAAGAGCATCACCGAAGTGCTGGACATGACCATCGAGGAGGCCCGCACCTTCTTCGACGCTGTACCGGCCATCGCCCGCAAGCTGCAGACGCTGATGGACGTCGGCCTGTCCTATATCAAGCTGGGCCAGAGCGCGACCACCCTGTCCGGCGGCGAGGCGCAGCGGGTCAAGCTGAGTCGCGAGCTGAGCAAACGCGATACCGGCAAGACCCTGTACATCCTCGACGAACCGACCACCGGCCTGCACTTCGCGGACATCCAGCAACTGCTGGATGTGCTGCACCGTCTGCGCGACCACGGCAACACCGTGGTGGTGATCGAGCACAACCTGGACGTGATCAAGACCGCTGACTGGTTGGTGGATCTTGGCCCTGAGGGCGGTTCCAAGGGTGGCATGATCATAGCCACCGGCACACCGGAAGACGTGGCCGACAACCCGGCATCGCATACCGGGCACTTCCTCAAGCCATTGCTGGAACGCGACCGCGCCTGACACGAAAGAGCCCCGCACATGCGGGGCTCTTTCATGATGGACAACCCACCGTAGGGTGCACCGCGCGCACCTCAGCCTAAGTATCGGTGCGCACGGCGCACCCTACATTACATCTGGCTCTGCAGGTACTTCTCCAGCCCCAGTTTGTCGATCAGTTGCAGCTGAATCTCCAGCCAGTAGGCGTGGTCTTCCTCGGTATCCTTGAGCTGGACCAGGAGGATGTCGCGGGTCTGATAATCCTGGTGTTTCTCGCACAGCTCGATGCCCTTGCTCAGGGCAGCGCGTACTTCGTATTCCAGGGCCAGATCCAGCTTCAGCGCTTCGGGCACGGTCTGCCCGTACTTGAAGGGGTTGGGTGCCATGTCCGGCACGCCCTCAAGAAAGATGATGCGCTTGAGCAGGGCATCGGCGTGCTGGGTTTCCTCTTCCATCTCGTGGTTGATGCGCTCGTAGAGTTTGCTGAAGCCCCAATCCTCATACAGCCGCGAATGGATGAAGTACTGGTCGCGCGCGGCCAACTCGCCCTTGAGCAGATGCTTGAGATAGTCGATGACTTCGGTATGGCCTTTCATGCCGGCAATCCTTGTTGCGTTCGTGAGCAGAGGGCAATGCTCCGCCTGAGGCCCGGTTCGGTCAAGCAAAAGCACAACGCCTCCACGAGGGAGGCGTTGCGGTTTACTGACGCACCACCGGTGCGCCACTCAGGCTCAGGCCAGATCGAAACGATCCAGGTTCATCACCTTGGTCCAGGCGGCAACGAAGTCCTTGACCAGCTTCTCCTTGCCGTCGGCACTGGCATAGACCTCGGCGTAGGCGCGCAGCACCGAGTTGGAGCCGAACACCAGGTCGTTGCGGGTGGCGGTGTACTTCACCTGGCCATCCTTGCGTGTACGCCCTTCGAAGACTTCGTTGCTGTCATCGGCGGCCTTCCATACGGTGCCCATATCCAGCAGGTTGACGAAGAAGTCATTGGACAGCACGCCGACCTTGTCGGTGAACACGCCATGCTGACTGCCGTCGTGGTTGGCACCCAGCACACGCAGACCACCGACCAGTGCAGTCATCTCCGGTGCGGTCAGCGTCAGCAACTGCGCCTTGTCCACCAGCATCGCCTCGGTGGGCACACCCAGGCTGCCTTTACTGTAGTTGCGGAAACCATCGGCAGCAGACTCCAGTACATCGAAGGAGTCGACATCGGTCTGATCCTGGCGCGCATCGACACGCCCCGGCGCGAAGGGTACGTCTACCGTCACACCGGCAGCCTTGGCAGCCAACTCGACACCGACATTACCGGCCAGCACGATCACGTCAGCCAGGGAGGCCTTGCCGGATGCCTGCTGGATTTCCACCAGTTTCGGCAGCACCTTGATCGCCCGCTGGTTGGCGGCCCAATCCTTCTGCGGTGCCAGCGCCAGGCGCGCACCGTTGGCACCACCGCGCTTGTCGCCACCGCGGAAGGTCGAGGCCGAAGCCCAGGCCACGGACACCAGATCACCAACCGACAGCCCGGAAGCGGCGATCTTCGCTTTCAGATCGGCAATATCGGCAGCGCTCGGGTTGTGGGTGGCAGCAGGCAGCGGGTCTTGCCAGATCAGGTCCTCTTTCGGCACTTCCGGGCCCAGGTAACGGGCTTTCGGCCCCATGTCGCGGTGGGTCAGCTTGTACCAGGCACGCGCGAAAGCATCGGCGAAGGCCTGCGGATCTTCATAGAAATGCTTGGAGATCTTGCCGAACTCCGGATCGAAGCGCAGGGTCAGGTCGGTGGTGAGCATGGTCGGCTTGTGGAATTTGCCCGGCACGTGCGCGTCCGGGATGATCTCCGGCGCATCCTTGGCTACCCACTGCTTTGCGCCGGCTGGCGACTTGGTCAGCTCCCATTCGAACTTGAACAGGTTCTCGAAGAAGTTGTTGCTCCACAGTGCCGGCGTCTTCGTCCAGGTCACTTCCAGGCCACTGGAAACCGTGTCCTTGCCGAAGCCACTGCCGAAGTTGCTGGTCCAGCCCAGGCCCTGGGCTTCGATAGGTCCGGCCTCGGGCTCCGGTCCCTTGTGCGACTCCGGCGCTGCGCCGTGTGCCTTGCCAAAGGTGTGGCCGCCAGCGATCAAGGCGACGATTTCCTCGTCGTCCATCGCCATGCGATAGAAGGTGGCGCGAATGTCTTTGGCCGCCAGCATGTAGTCGCCGCTGGCATTGGGACCTTCCGGGTTCACGTAGATCAGACCCATGTGGGTGGCGCCAAAGGGTGCGGTCAGCTCGCGTTCATCATTGACGCGCTTGGGATCGACACCCAGCCAGGCGACTTCGGCGCCCCAGTTGACGTCCTGATCCGGCTCCCATACGTCTTCGCGACCGGCACCAAAGCCGAAGGTGCGGAAACCCATGGATTCCAGCGCGACGTTACCGGCGAGGATGTACAGGTCGGCCCAGGAAATGGACTGGCCATACTTCTGCTTGATCGGCCACAGCAGGCGACGCGACTTGTCGATGTTGACGTTGTCCGGCCAGGAGTTGAGCGGCGCGAAACGCTGCTGGCCACGGCCGCCGCCGCCGCGGCCATCGGTGGTGCGATAGGTACCGGCAGAGTGCCAGGCCATGCGGATGAACTGCGGCCCGTAGTGACCGAAGTCGGCGGGCCACCAGTCCTGGCTGTCGGTCATCAGCCTGACCAGATCGGCTTTGAGCGCCTTGTAATCGAGCTTCTTGAAAGCTTCGGCGTAGTTGAATGTTTCACCCAGCGGATTGGATCGGTCGGAATGCTGATTGAGCAAATCCACACGCAGCTGGTTGGGCCACCAATCTTTGTTGGTCGTGCCACCACCAGCGACGTGGTTGAACGGACATTTACCTTGGTTCGACATGGTTCTCTCCTTCTCCTCATCGGGTCGGTCCCAGCAAGTGCGACCAACGATGGGACAAGCCTAGACCCGCTTTGCCAAGCGAACCAATTCATGAAGCATAACGACTCGATAGTTATTTTCTTTCGAGCACGCCATGAAAAAACGGGCAACCAGGGCCCGCTTTTCCAAGGATGAGCAACGAGATTCAGGCGACGATAATGAAGCCCACAAAAGCCACTGCGGCGGCGACCAGCGTATAAGGCAGCTGAGTGATCGCATGGCTGATCAGGTTGCAGCCCGAGCCCTGTGCCGCCAGCACAGTGGAGTCGCTGTAGAAGCAGGCCTGACTGCCAAAGGCGGCGGCCGACATCAGTGCACCGATCACCAATGGAATGTCCGCACCCAGGGCGTAGGCCAGGGGCATGACGATCGGGATGGTCACGGCGAAGATGCCCCAGGACGAGCCAGTGGCGAACGACAGCACCGCCATGCACAGGAACACCATGGCCGGCAGCATCTGCGGCGTCATGTAAGGTTTGAGCGTCTCGACCACGTACTGCGGCAGCATCAGTTGATCGCAGACATCCTTGAAGACGAAAGCCGCCACGCAGATGCCGATGGCCGGAAGCATCGTCTTGAAGCCGTCGACCATCTGATCGAGCATCTCTGACAGCGGCATCAAGCGCTGTACCAGATAGAACGGCAGAGTCAGCAACATGGTGGCGATCATGCCCATCCACACGTCGATGTCGAAATACACGGTGAAGCCGACCAGCATGGCCAGCGGCACCAGGAAGTTATGCAGCTTGCCCCCCTCCTTGTCGGCCCCCTCGAACTCCTCTTCCAGTGATTTCATCGAGTAATTGTGCTCGGGGCTCAGCTCGCCAACGTGCATGGCACCGGCGGAGCCGTGGCGCGCCTGCAACTCGGCCTTGCGCATCGGCCCGATATCCGGGAATAGCCCGGCAGCCACCAGCAGCACCAGCAGCACCGCAGCCCAGGCGTAGAGCATGTAGGGAATAGCCTGGATATAGACGTTGATGCCCTGACCACTCTCGGCGATGCCATTGTTCTCCAGCAGGCCGCCAAAGAACACCGCCCAGGTGGACAGCGGAACCAGTACGCAGATCGGTGCAGCGGTGGAATCCACCACGTAAGCCAGCTTTTCGCGCGAAACACTGAAACGGTCGGTGACGCGTTTCATGGTCTCGCCCACCGTCAAGGCATTGAGGTAGTCGTCGACGAAGATCACCACGCCGAGCACGAAAGTCATCAACAGCGAGGAGCGACGCCCCTTGGCCAGCTTCAGCGCGCTGCGACCGAAGGCCAGGGCACCACCGGTACGCACCAGCAGGGCGATCAACGCACCGAAGCTGCCGCACACCAGGATGAGCCAACCGATGGTTTCGTCCTGCATCACCTTCAGCGAGATTTCCGCGAAGCTACCCAGCGCATCCTGGGGCGAGAGCAGCAACAGACCGCTGCAGGCACCGACCAGCAAGGCAAGGATGGGGCGACGCAGCCAGATGGCGAGGGTCAGGACTACGACAGGAGGGATGAGACTCAAAGCAGTAGGTTCGGACATGATCAGCAATTGTTCTTGTTGGGGCCGGCACAGCGGCGAAGCGGAGACAGCCGCACCTTACCCGAGCCCCATGACGTACACAATATCAAACAATACGTGCGGAAAAATATTCACACCACTGACTAGCCACCTCCGGCTCGACAAATCACGGGCAACAAAAAACCGGGCACGAGGCCCGGTTTCTTGTACAACCAGCAACTTACTCGGCAGCTTCTACCGAACCGCCGACCGGACGGTCGACCAGTTCAACGTAAGCCATCGGAGCGTTGTCGCCAGCGCGGAAACCGCACTTGAGGATGCGCAGGTAGCCGCCGTTACGGGTGGCGTAGCGCTTGCCCAGATCGTTGAACAGCTTGCCTACGATGGCTTTCGAACGGGTACGGTCGAAGGCCAGACGACGGTTGGCAACGCTGTCTTCCTTGGCCAGGGTGATCAGCGGCTCGGCAACGCGACGCAGTTCCTTGGCTTTCGGCAGGGTAGTTTTGATCAGCTCGTGCTCGAACAGCGAGACCGCCATGTTCTGGAACATGGCCTTGCGGTGAGCGCTGGTGCGGCTGAGGTGACGGCCACTTTTACGATGACGCATGGTTCAATTCCTTACCAAACTTGTTCGTTCGGTGATGATGACGATCAGGCAGTGGCCTTATCGTCTTTCTTCAGACTTGCCGGCGGCCAGTTGTCGAGGCGCATACCGAGGGACAGACCGCGAGAAGCCAGAACATCCTTGATTTCGGTCAGGGATTTCTTGCCCAGGTTCGGGGTTTTGAGCAGCTCTACTTCGGTGCGCTGAATCAGGTCACCGATGTAGTAGATGTTCTCTGCCTTGAGGCAGTTGGCCGAACGTACGGTCAGTTCCAGGTCATCGACAGGACGCAGCAGGATCGGATCGATCTCGTCTTCCTGCTCGACCACCACTGGCTCACTGTCACCTTTGAGGTCGACGAACGCGGCCAGCTGCTGCTGCAGGATGGTCGCGGCACGACGGATAGCCTCTTCAGGGTCCAGAGTACCGTTGGTTTCCAGGTCGATAACCAGTTTGTCCAGGTTAGTACGCTGCTCGACACGGGCGTTTTCCACCACGTAAGCAACCCGACGCACAGGGCTGAACGAAGCATCCAGCTGCAAGCGACCAATGCTGCGGCTTTCATCTTCGTCGCTCTGACGCGCGTCAGCCGGCTCATAGCCGCGACCACGAGCCACGGTGAGCTTCATGTTCAGCGCGCCATTGGAGGCCAGGTTGGCGATTACGTGGTCGCCATTGACGATTTCGACATCGTGATCCAGCTGAATATCGGCAGCGGTAACTACGCCCGGGCCCTTCTTAGCCAGAGTCAGGGTCACTTCGTCACGGCCGTGCAGCTTGATAGCCAGACCTTTCAGGTTGAGCAGGATCTCGATTACATCTTCCTGCACACCTTCGATCGCGGAGTACTCATGGAGTACGCCATCGATCTCGGCCTCGACTACTGCACAGCCAGGCATGGAGGACAACAGGATGCGACGCAGCGCGTTGCCCAGGGTATGGCCAAAGCCACGCTCGAGGGGCTCGAGGGTGATCTTGGCGCGGGTCGAACTGACCTCCTGCACATCGATGTGACGGGGGGTCAGGAACTCATTTACCGAAATCTGCATGGATGCACCTATTTTCTAGCCCTTACTTGGAGTAGAGCTCGACAATCAGGCTCTCGTTGATGTCGGCGGACAGATCGCCACGAGCCGGTACGTTCTTAAACACACCAGACTTCTTCTCGGCGTCTACTTCTACCCACTCAACACGGCCACGCTGGGCGCAGAGCTCGAGAGCCTGAGCGATGCGCAGCTGATTGCGCGATTTCTCGCGAATAGCAACGACGTCGCCAGCCTTAACTTGGTAGGACGGTACGTTTACGGTCTGACCGTTGACGCTGATCGCTTTGTGCGAAACCAGCTGACGGGACTCGGCACGAGTAGCGCCAAAACCCATACGGTAAACCACGTTGTCCAGACGGCACTCCAGCAGTTGCAGCAGATTTTCGCCGGTGGCGCCTTTCTGGCTGGCAGCTTGCTTGTAGTAACCGCTGAATTGACGCTCCAGTACGCCGTAGATACGACGAACTTTCTGCTTCTCACGCAGCTGGGTGCCGTAGTCGGACTGACGGCCACGGCGCTGGCCGTGGATACCCGGGGCTGCTTCGATGTTGCACTTAGATTCAAGCGCGCGAACACCACTCTTCAGAAAGAGATCGGTGCCTTCACGACGAGACAGTTTGCACTTGGGACCAATGTAACGAGCCATTTCTCACTGTCTCCTGATTACACGCGACGCTTCTTCGGCGGACGGCACCCGTTGTGCGGGATTGGCGTCACGTCGGTGATGCTGGCGATTTTGTAGCCGCAGGCGTTCAGAGCACGCACGGCGGATTCGCGACCTGGGCCTGGACCTTTGACGTTGACGTCGAGGTTCTTCAGACCGTATTCCAGTGCAGCCTGACCAGCGCGCTCGGCGGCGATCTGGGCAGCGAACGGAGTCGACTTACGCGAGCCGCGGAAACCCGAACCACCAGAGGTAGCCCAGGACAGGGCGTTACCCTGACGGTCGGTAATGGTCACGATAGTGTTGTTGAAAGACGCGTGGATGTGGGCGATGCCATCAACCACTGTCTTTTTGACTTTTTTACGAGTACGAGCAGCAGGTTTTGCCATGACTAAATTCCTGTCGATTCGCGAATGCGATTACTTGCGGATCGGCTTACGCGGGCCCTTACGGGTGCGAGCGTTGGTCTTGGTACGCTGACCGCGAACCGGCAGACCTTTACGATGACGCAGGCCACGGTAGCAACCCAGATCCATCAAGCGCTTGATCTTCATATTCACTTCACGACGCAGGTCGCCTTCGGTATTCACCTTGGCTACTTCGCCACGCAGCTGTTCGATCTGCTCGTCAGTCAGATCCTTGATTTTCGCAGCCGGATTTACACCGGTAGCGGCACAGATTTTCTGTGCAGTGGTGCGACCAACACCAAAGATGTAGGTCAGCGAGATAACAGTGTGCTTGTTATCCGGAATGTTAACGCCTGCAATACGGGCCATTCAGTGGAACTCCAATTGACAGCTACCTACGCCCCGGAAGCCAAGAAATAGGGCGCGAGATATTAACGCTGTAATAACAAATAATCAACCCGGCAGCGCACTAGCTGCCGGGCTTATCACGCGTGGTTCACACTCAGCCTTGGCGCTGCTTGTGACGCGGCTCTGCGCTGCAGATCACCCGCACGACACCTTCGCGACGGATAATTTTGCAGTTACGGCACAGCTTTTTCACCGATGCACGAACTTTCATTACCAACTCCTCGAACCTTACGGGTGGATCAGCGGAGCATGCCGCTGCCATAGCCCTTCAGGTTGGCTTTCTTCATCAGGGAATCGTACTGGTGAGACACGAGGTGCGATTGCACTTGGGACATGAAGTCCATTACAACCACGACCACGATCAGCAACGAGGTCCCGCCAAGGTAGAACGGAACGTTGGCTGCAACCACCAGGAACTGGGGCAACAGGCACACGGCCGTCATGTACAGAGCACCGAACATGGTCAAGCGGGTCAGAACGCCATCGATATAGCGTGCAGACTGCTCACCCGGACGGATACCCGGAATAAAGGCACCGGACTTCTTCAGGTTTTCCGCTACGTCTTTCGGGTTGAACATCAGCGCTGTGTAGAAGAAGCAGAAGAAAATGATCCCTGCACTAAACAGCAGAATGTTCAACGGCTGACCAGGAGCGATAGCCTGCGAAATGTCCTGCAGCCAGCCCAAACCCTCGGACTGACCAAACCAGGCACCCAGCGAGGCCGGGAACAGCAGAAGGCTGCTGGCGAAAATGGCCGGGATTACGCCCGCCATGTTCACCTTCAACGGCAAGTGGCTGGTCTGCGCAGCGAAGACCTTGCGGCCCTGCTGACGCTTGGCGTAGTGCACCGCAATGCGACGCTGACCACGCTCAATGAACACCACGAAACCGATGATCGCTACTGCCAGCAGGCCGATGGCGATCAGAGCGAAAATATTGATATCGCCCTGACGAGCAGACTCGAAAGACTGCCCGATCGCCGACGGCAGACCGGCCACGATGCCTGCAAAAATCAGCATCGAGATACCGTTGCCGACACCGCGCTCGGTGATCTGCTCGCCCAGCCACATCATGAACATCGCGCCCGCCACGAAAGTGGTGATCGCCACGAAGTGGAAGCCGAAATCGACCGAGAACGCTACGCCCTGACTAGCCAGACCAACGGACATACCGATGGCCTGAACGAACGCCAGGACGAGAGTGCCGTAGCGGGTGTACTGGCTGATCTTGCGACGGCCAGCTTCACCTTCCTTCTTCAACTGCTCCAGCTGCGGGCTGACGGCGGTCATCAGTTGCATGATGATCGATGCCGAAATGTACGGCATGATCCCCAGCGCAAAGATGCTCATCCGCTCCAGCGCGCCGCCGGAAAACATGTTGAACAAGCTAAGAATGGTCCCCTCATTCTGCCGGAACAGATCCGCCAGTCGGTCTGGGTTGATGCCAGGAACCGGGATGTGCGCACCTATCCGGTAGACGATGATCGCCAGGAACAGGAAACGCAGACGAGCCCAGAGTTCGGACAACCCGCCACCTGCCAGCGCTGAGAGAGCACCTTGCTTAGCCATTTAGTCCTCGAACTTACCGCCAGCTGCTTCGATAGCCGCACGCGCACCCTTGGTGGCGGCGATACCTTTCAGGGTGACCGCACGGGTAACCTCACCGGACAGCATGACTTTCACACGCTGTACGTGATGGCCTACCAGATTGGCATCCTTCAGAGCCTGCAGAGTTACAACACCCTCTACCTTGTTAAGCTCGGAAGTACGCACTTCAGCGCGATCCATAGCCTTCAGGGAGACGAAGCCGAACTTCGGCAGACGGCGGTGCAGCGGCTGCTGACCACCCTCGAAGCCCGGAGCGATGGAGCCACCGGAGCGGGAGGTTTGACCTTTGTGGCCACGGCCACCAGTCTTACCCAGACCGCTACCGATGCCACGGCCCGGACGGTGCTTCTCGCGACGGGCACCCGGCGCGGAACGCAGATCGTTCAGTTGCATGATTAACCCTCCACCTTCAGCAGGTAGTAAGCCTTGTTGATCATGCCGCGGTTTTCCGGAGTATCCAGAACCTCTACGGTGTGACCGATGCGACGCAGGCCCAGGCCCTTGACGCAAGCTTTGTGATTGGCCAGACGGCCATTGGTGCTCTTGATCAGAGTCACTTTGACGGTATTAGCCATGGTTAGAGAATCTCCTCGACGCTCTTGCCACGCTTGGCCGCAACGGACGCTGGAGACTGCATGGTCTTCAGACCCTTGAAAGTGGCATGAACCACGTTCACCGGGTTGGTCGAGCCGTAGCACTTGGCCAGAACGTTCTGCACACCAGCCACTTCCAGCACGGCACGCATAGCGCCGCCGGCGATGATACCGGTACCTTCCGAAGCCGGCTGCATGAACACCTTGGAGGCGCCGTGAGCGGATTTGATCGGGTACTGCAGAGTGGTGCCGTTCAGATCAACTTGGATCATGTTGCGACGAGCGGCTTCCATCGCTTTCTGGATAGCAGCCGGAACTTCGCGGGACTTGCCACGGCCGAAACCGACGCGACCCTTGCCATCACCCACCACGGTCAGCGCGGTGAAAGTGAAGATACGGCCACCCTTTACGGTCTTGGCAACGCGGTTAACCTGAACCAGCTTCTCGATGTAGCCTTCGTCGCGCTTTTGGTCGTTATTTGCCATAACTTAGAACTCCAGCCCGCCTTCACGAGCAGCATCAGCCAGCGCCTTGACGCGGCCGTGGTACTTGAAGCCAGAACGGTCGAATGCCACCTGGGTCACACCAGCGGCTTTCGCACGCTCAGCAACCAGCGCACCAACTTTCTTGGCTGCGTCGACGTTGCCGGTGGCGCCATCACGCAGTGCTTTGTCCAAGGTAGAGGCGCTGGCCAGAACCTTGCTGCCGTCGGCCGAGATGACCTGGGCATAGATGTGCTGCGAAGAGCGGTACACGCACAGACGCACGGCTTCGAGCTCGTGCATTTTCAAGCGTGCTTTGCGAGCGCGACGCAGACGAGTAACTTTTTTGTCGGTCATTTCTCAGCCCCTTACTTCTTCTTGGCTTCTTTACGACGGACAACTTCATCCGCGTAACGAACGCCTTTGCCCTTGTAGGGCTCAGGACGACGGAAGTCACGGATTTCCGCAGCCACCTGACCCACCAGTTGCTTGTCGATACCCTTGATCAGGATTTCGGTCTGGTTCGGGGTTTCGGCCACGACGCCTTCCGGCAGTTCGTAGTCGATCGGGTGGGAGAAGCCCAGTGCGAGGTTCAGCACCTGGCCTTTGGCTTGAGCTTTGTAGCCCACGCCGACCAGTTGCAGCTTACGCTCGAAGCCTTGGCTGACACCGATGACCATATTGTTCACCAGGGCGCGAGTAGTACCGGCCATAGCGCGGTTCTGCTGATCGCCATTACGAGCAGCGAAACGCAGTTCGCTACCTTCCTGGATCACTTCAACGGACGAGTGAACGTTCAGTTCCAGAGCGCCCTTGGCACCCTTAACCGAGAGCTGCTGACCGGCGAGTTTGATCTCGACACCGGCAGGCAGCACAACGGGGTTCTTAGCAACGCGAGACATGCTTATCCCCCCTTAGAACACGGTGCAGAGCACTTCGCCGCCGACACCGGCAGCGCGCGCAGCGCGATCCGTCATCACACCTTTGTTGGTGGAGACGATGGAAACACCGAGACCGCCGCGAACCTTCGGCAGGTCATCGACGGATTTGTATTGACGAAGGCCAGGACGGCTCACGCGCTTGACTTCCTCGATGACCGGACGGCCTTCGAAGTACTTCAGCTCGATGGACAGTTGTGGCTTGGCTTCACCATTGACTTCATAACCCGCAATGTAACCTTCGTCTTTCAGAACTTTGGCTACTGCTACCTTCAGAGTGGAAGAAGGCATGCTTACGACGGACTTTTCAGCCATCTGGGCATTACGGATACGAGTTAGCATGTCCGCTAACGGGTCCTGCATACTCATGGGCTAGACGCTCCTGATACAAAAAGAACAGCCCGAGGGCTGTGGGATCATCCAAAAGCTCGGCATGGAAATACCAGGCTCAGGAGAGCCGGACATTCTAGAGACCGATCAAAAATGAATCAAGCCCCAAAAGGGGCTTGCTCATAAAAAGACAAAGCCGGCACTAGGCCGGCTTCGCTTTTACCTTACCAGCTGGCTTTCACCAGACCCGGTACGTCGCCACGCATAGCGGCTTCACGCAGTTTGTTACGCGACAGACCGAACTTGCGGTAAACGCCGTGCGGACGGCCGGTGATGCGGCAACGGTTACGCAGGCGCGAGGCGCTGGCGTCACGCGGCTGCTTCTGCAGTGCGACCTGGGCTTCCCAACGCGCTTCCGGACTGGTGTTCGGATTAGCGATGGTGGCTTTCAGCTCAGCACGCTTCTTGGCGTACTTGGCAACCGTCTGCTGACGCTTCAGCTCGCGGTTCTTCATGCTTGTCTTGGCCATTATCCAGACTCCGATCAGTTGCGGAACGGGAAGTTGAAAGCACGCAGCAGAGCGCGGCCTTCATCATCGTTACGGGCAGTGGTAGTCAGGGTGATGTCCAGACCACGCAGCGCATCGATTTTGTCGTAATCGATTTCCGGGAAGATGATCTGCTCTTTCACGCCCATGCTGTAGTTGCCACGGCCATCGAAGGACTTGGCATTCAGGCCGCGGAAGTCACGCACGCGCGGCAGGGAGATGGACAGCAGACGATCCAGGAACTCGTACATACGCTCGCGACGCAGAGTGACCTTGACGCCAATTGGCCAACCTTCACGAACCTTGAAACCTGCGATCGACTTGCGGGCATGAGTCACAACGACTTTCTGACCGGTAATCTTCTCGAGGTCGGCAACAGCGTTTTCGATGATCTTCTTGTCACCGATCGCTTCGCCCAGGCCCATGTTCAGGGTGATCTTGGTGATGCGCGGAACTTCCATCACGTTCGCCAGCTTCAGTTCTTCCTTCAGCTTGGGCGCGATTTCCTTCCGGTAAATCTCTTTCAGTCGTGCCATGGTATTTACCTACGGATTCTCAAGCGCCAACCGGCTTCTGGGTGGACTTGAAGACACGAATTTTCTTGCCGTCTTCGGTCTTGAAGCCAACGCGGTCAGCCTTGTTGGTTTCAGAGTTGAAGATGGCAACGTTGGAAGCGTGCAGAGGCGCTTCTTTCTCGACGATACCGCCTTGAACGCCCGACATCGGGTTCGGCTTGGTATGACGCTTCACCAGGTTGATGCCACCGACGACCAAACGGTCGTCAGCGAGAACCTTGAGCACCTTACCGCGCTTACCTTTGTCTTTGCCGGCGATCACGATGATCTCGTCGTCACGACGAATCTTTTGCATGTCGGATCTCCTTAAAGCACTTCAGGGGCGAGCGAGACGATCTTCATGAACTTCTCGGAACGCAGTTCACGGGTCACTGGCCCGAAGATACGGGTACCGATCGGCTCTTGCTTGTTGTTCAGCAGAACAGCAGCGTTGCCGTCGAAGCGGATGATCGAACCGTCGGCACGACGAACGCCGTGACGGGTGCGAACAACCACTGCGGTCATGACCTGACCTTTCTTCACTTTGCCGCGCGGAATTGCTTCCTTGACGGTGACCTTGATGATGTCGCCGATGCCGGCGTAGCGACGATGAGAGCCGCCCAGCACCTTGATGCACATAACGCGACGTGCACCACTGTTGTCAGCAACATCGAGCATGGATTGAGTCTGAATCATAAAATTTCTCCGACCCCTAGCCCTTAGACGTCAACTGCGCGTTCGACGACTTCAACCAGAGCCCAAGACTTGGTCTTGGACTGCGGACGGGTTTCGCGAATGGAAACCTTGTCGCCGATCTTGCACTGGTTGGTTTCGTCGTGAGCGTGCAGTTTGGTCGAACGCTTGACGTATTTACCGTAGATCGGGTGCTTTACACGGCGCTCGATCAGAACGGTGATGGTCTTGTCCATCTTGTCGCTGACAACACGGCCGGTCAGCGTACGGACTGTTTTTTCGGCTTCAGCCATGATCACTTACCTGCCTGCTGGTTGAGCACAGTTTTCACACGAGCGATGTCGCGCTTAACTTGCGAGAGCAGGTGAGACTGCCCCAACTGGCCAGTTGCTTTCTGCATGCGCAGATTGAACTGGTCGCGCAGCAGACCGAGCAATTGCTCGTTCAGTTGCTGTGCGGTTTTTTCACGAAGTTCGGTCGCTTTCATCACATCACCGTCCGCTTAACAAAGGTGGTGGCGAGCGGCAGCTTTGCAGCAGCCAGGGCGAAAGCCTCACGCGCCAGCTCTTCGGAAACGCCTTCGATCTCGTACAGGACTTTGCCTGGCTGGATCTGGGCTACCCAATATTCGACGCCACCCTTACCTTTACCCATCCGCACTTCGAGAGGCTTCTTGGTAACCGGCTTGTCCGGGAATACGCGAATCCAGATCTTGCCGCCACGTTTTACGTGACGAGTCAGAGCACGACGAGCGGACTCGATCTGACGGGCGGTGAGACGACCGCGGGCTACAGACTTCAGCGCGAACTCGCCGAAGCTGACCTTGCTACCGCGCTGAGCCAGACCACGGTTGTGGCCGGTCATCTGCTTGCGGAACTTCGTACGCTTTGGTTGCAACATGATGCGTACTCCTTATTTCTTAGCAGCTTTACGAGGAGCGGGCGCTTGCGGCTTCAGCTCTTCAGTGCGGCCACCAATGACCTCACCCTTGAAGATCCAAACCTTGACGCCGATCACACCGTAAGTGGTGTGCGCTTCGTAGGTGGCGTAATCGATATCTGCACGCAGGGTGTGCAGGGGCACACGACCTTCGCGATACCACTCGGTACGGGCGATTTCAGCGCCACCAAGACGACCACTCACCTGGATCTTGATGCCCTTGGCACCAATACGCATGGCGTTCTGTACAGCGCGCTTCATGGCGCGACGGAACATTACGCGACGCTCCAGCTGCTGAGCTACGCTCTGTGCAACCAGCATACCGTCGAGCTCCGGCTTGCGGATCTCTTCGATGTTGATGTGCACCGGCACACCCATTTGCTTGGTCAGGTCCTGACGCAGCTTCTCAACATCTTCACCTTTCTTGCCGATCACGATGCCGGGACGAGCGGTGTGGATGGTGATGCGTGCGGTTTGAGCCGGGCGAGCGATGTCGATACGGCTAACGGACGCGCTTTTTAGTTTGTCTTGCAGGTATGCACGAACCTTCAGGTCGGCGTTCAGGTAGTCGGCGTAAGTGCGACCATCTGCATACCAAACCGAAGTGTGATCCTTGACGATTCCCAGGCGGATGCCAACGGGATGTACTTTCTGACCCATCTGATCGACTCCGTTACTTGTCCGCAACCTTGACAGTGATATGGCAAGACCGCTTGACGATGCGATCAGCACGGCCTTTGGCACGCGGCATGATGCGCTTAAGCGAACGCCCTTCGTTGACGAAAACGGTGCTGACCTTCAGGTCATCAACGTCTGCGCCTTCGTTGTGCTCGGCGTTGGCAACGGCCGACTCCAGCACTTTCTTCATGATCTCGGCGGCTTTCTTGCTGCTGAAAGCCAGCAGGTTGAGCGCTTCGCCCACCTTCTTCCCGCGGATCTGGTCGGCGACCAGGCGAGCTTTCTGGGCGGAGATGCGAGCGCCCGACAACTTAGCGGCTACTTCCATTTCCAAACCCCTTAACGCTTGCCTTTCTTGTCGGCAACGTGACCACGATAGGTACGCGTGCCGGCAAATTCGCCCAGTTTGTGGCCGACCATGTCTTCGTTCACGAGAACTGGGACATGTTGACGACCGTTATGCACAGCGATGGTCAGACCGACCATCTGCGGCAGGATCATGGAACGACGCGACCAGGTCTTAACCGGTTTGCGTTCGTTCTTTTCCACCGCCGCTTCGACCTTCTTCAGTAGGTGAAGATCGATAAAAGGACCTTTTTTCAGAGAACGTGGCACTGTCGTATCCCTCTATTTACTTGCGACGACGGACGATCATGTTGTCGGTGCGCTTGTTAGCACGGGTTTTCGCGCCCTTGGTCGGGAAGCCCCATGGCGACACCGGATGACGACCACCGGAGGTACGACCCTCACCACCACCGTGCGGGTGATCAACCGGGTTCATGGCAACACCACGAACGGTCGGACGAACACCGCGCCAGCGCTTGGCACCGGCCTTACCCAGCGAACGCAGGCTGTGCTCGGAGTTCGAGACTTCGCCCAGGGTCGCACGGCACTCGGACAGGACTTTGCGCATTTCGCCGGAGCGCAGACGCAGAGTCACATAGGCACCTTCACGAGCGATCAGCTGAGCGGAAGCACCAGCAGAACGAGCGATCTGAGCACCCTTGCCCGGCTTCAGCTCGATACCGTGAACGGTCGAACCTACCGGAATGTTGCGCAGCTGCAGGCTGTTGCCCGGCTTGATCGGAGCCATGATGCCCGCAATCAGCTGGTCGCCAGCAGAAACGCCCTTCGGAGCGATGATGTAGCGACGTTCGCCGTCAGCGTATTTCAGCAGAGCGATGTGAGCAGTACGGTTCGGGTCGTATTCCACGCGCTCGACGGTGGCAGGAATGCCATCCTTGTCGTTGCGACGGAAGTCGACCAGACGGTAATGCTGCTTGTGACCACCACCGATATGACGGGTGGTAATACGGCCATTGTTGTTACGACCACCGGACTTCGACTTTTTCTCGAGCAGCGGAGCGTACGGAGCGCCTTTGTGCAGCTCCTGATTGACCACCTTGACCACAAAACGGCGGCCAGCGGAAGTCGGCTTGCATTTAACGATTGCCATGATGCACCCCTTCCTTACTCAGCACTGCTGGTGAAATCGAGTTCTTGGCCCGGCTGAAGGGAGATAACTGCCTTCTTCCAGTCGTTACGCTTGCCCAGACCGCGAGCGGTGCGCTTGCTCTTACCCAGAACGTTCTGAGTAGTAACGCGCTCAACCTTCACGCCGAACAGGCCTTCGACAGCCTTCTTGATTTCCAGCTTGGTCGCATCGGTAGCGACTTTGAAAACGAACTGACCTTGCTTGTCAGCCAGAACCGTGGCCTTCTCGGAGATGTGCGGGCCAAGCAGCACTTTGAATACGCGTTCCTGGTTCATCCCAGCAGCTCCTCGAATTTCTTCACGGCCGAAACGGTGACCAGCACCTTCTCGTACGCGATCAGGCTGACCGGATCGGAACCCTGGACGTCACGTACATCAACGTGCGGCAGGTTGCGGGCAGCCAGGTACAGGTTCTCATCGACAGCGTCGGATACGATCAGCACGTCGGTCAGGCCCAGGCCATTGAGTTTGGCCAGCAGGGTCTTGGTCTTCGGCGCATCAACGGCGAAGTCTTCGACCACGACCAGACGGTCGGTACGAACGAGCTCAGCAAGGATGGAGCGCAGAGCTGCGCGATACATCTTCTTGTTCAGCTTTTGATCATGGTTGCGGGTGGACGCTGCGAAGGTCACACCACCGCCACGCCAGATCGGACCACGAGTGGTACCAGCACGAGCACGACCAGTGCCCTTCTGACGCCAGGGGCGCTTACCGCCACCGGATACGTCGGAACGGGACTTCTGACCTTTGGTACCCTGACGGCCGCCAGCCATGTAGGCCACAACTGCTTGGTGAACCAGAGTCTCGTTGAACTCGCCACCGAAGGTCGCTTCGGACACTTCGATCGCCTGAGCGCCATTTACATTCAATTGCATCTCAGATTCTCCCCTTACGCCTTGGCAGCCGGACGAACGATAACGTCGCCGCCAGTAGCGCCAGGAACGGCACCCTTGACCAGCAACAGATTACGCTCGGCGTCTACGCGCACGACTTCCAGGGACTGCACGGTAACGCGCTCAGCACCCATGTGGCCGGACATCTTCTTGCCCTTGAATACGCGACCCGGGGTCTGGCACTGGCCAATGGAACCCGGAACACGGTGGGACACGGAGTTGCCGTGAGTGTTGTCCTGGCCGCGGAAGTTCCAACGCTTGATGGTACCGGCAAAGCCTTTACCTTTGGACTGACCGGTCACATCGACCAGTTGACCAGCTTGGAAAATTTCAGCGTTGATCAGATCGCCAGCCTGGTAGTCGCCTTCTTCAAGACGGAATTCCAGAACAGTCCGACCCGCCGCGACGTTCGCCTTGGCGAAGTGGCCAGCTTGAGCTGCTGTGACACGCGAAGCACGACGCTCGCCAACAGTGACTTGCACTGCGCGATAGCCATCGGATTCTTCGGTTTTAAACTGGGTGACGCGATTCGGCTCGATCTCGATGACCGTAACCGGAATGGAGACACCTTCTTCGGTGAAAATACGGGTCATACCCGCTTTACGACCGACTACACCAATAGTCATGTTGTAAACCTCATGAGTGTACGGGGCTTTCACCCGCTATGGCCGCCCATTTCAGAGCGTTACACGACTAAAACCGCCAGGTTTTAGCCGAGGCTGATCTGCACTTCCACGCCTGCCGCAAGGTCAAGCTTCATCAGCGCGTCAACGGTTTTATCCGTCGGCTGGACGATGTCCAGAACACGCTTATGAGTGCGGATTTCGTACTGATCGCGCGCGTCTTTGTTGACGTGCGGGGAGACCAGAACGGTAAACCGCTCCTTACGAGTAGGCAGAGGAATCGGACCACGCACCTGAGCACCAGTACGTTTCGCGGTTTCCACGATTTCCTGGGTAGATTGATCGATCAGGCGATGGTCAAAAGCCTTCAACCGAATACGGATTTGTTGGTTTTGCATTTTGACCTCAGATTCCAAGCTGCTAATCCCCACAGACGGACTACGCCCGCTCGAGGGAGGCGCAATTGTACGGATGCCCCCTGGGGGTGTCAACTTTTAACCAATCCAAAAGAAAAGGGCCCCGAAGGGCCCTTTTCCATACCGCAGATCGTTGATTACTCGACGATCTTGGCAACCACGCCAGCACCAACGGTACGGCCGCCTTCGCGAATCGCGAAACGCAGGCCATCTTCCATGGCGATCGGCTTGATCAGGGTGACAACCATTTTGATGTTGTCGCCCGGCATTACCATCTCAACGCCTTCCGGCAGTTCGCACGAACCGGTCACGTCAGTGGTACGGAAGTAGAACTGAGGACGGTAGCCCTTGAAGAACGGGGTGTGACGACCACCTTCTTCCTTGGACAGAACGTACACTTCAGCTTCGAACTTGGTGTGCGGCTTGATGGTGCCCGGCTTGGCCAGAACCTGACCACGCTCGACTTCATCACGCTTGGTGCCGCGCAGCAGCACGCCGCAGTTCTCACCAGCACGACCTTCGTCCAGCAGCTTGCGGAACATCTCAACGCCGGTGCAGGTGGTCTTGGTGGTCGGACGCAGACCAACGATTTCGATTTCTTCCTGGATACGGACGATACCGCGCTCTACACGACCGGTAACCACAGTACCGCGGCCGGAGATCGAGAATACGTCTTCGATCGGCATCAGGAACGGACGGTCGATGGCACGAACCGGCTCAGGGATGTAGGTATCCAGAGTTTCCACCAGGGTTTTCACCGCAGTGGTACCCATGCCGTTGTCGTCCTGGCCGTTCAGAGCCATCAGCGCGGAGCCGATGATGATCGGAGTGTCGTCACCCGGGAAATCGTAGGTGCTCAGCAGGTCGCGAACCTCCATCTCGACCAGCTCCAGCAGCTCAGCGTCGTCAACCATGTCAGCCTTGTTCAGGAAGACAACGATGTACGGTACGCCAACCTGACGGGACAGCAGGATGTGCTCACGAGTTTGCGGCATCGGGCCGTCGGCAGCCGAGCAGACCAGGATCGCGCCGTCCATCTGGGCAGCACCGGTGATCATGTTCTTCACGTAGTCGGCGTGACCCGGGCAGTCAACGTGCGCGTAGTGACGTACGGACGAATCGTACTCCACGTGTGCAGTGTTGATGGTGATACCACGAGCCTTCTCTTCCGGAGCGCTATCGATCTTGTCGAAGTCAACCTTGGCCGAACCGAAAACTTCGGAGCAGACGCGGGTCAGAGCAGCGGTCAGCGTGGTTTTACCGTGGTCAACGTGACCGATGGTGCCGACGTTGACGTGCGGTTTGTTACGTTCGAATTTTTCCTTAGCCACGACAGTAAACCTCTTACTTAAAGGGCGGGATTAGCCTTGTTTTTTAACCAGCGCTTCGACGATGTTCGCCGGAGCCTCTGCGTACTTGGAGAATTCCATGGAGTAGCTAGCGCGACCCTGGGACATGGAACGGACGTCGGTAGCGTAACCAAACATCTCGCCCAGCGGAACTTCGGCACGGATAACCTTACCGGACACCGAATCTTCCATACCCTGGATCAGACCACGACGACGGTTCAGGTCACCCATCACGTCACCCATGTAGTCCTCAGGAGTTACCACTTCTACCTTCATGATCGGCTCAAGCACCTTACCGCCACCCTTCTGGGCCAGCTGCTTGGTCGCCATGGAGGCAGCGATCTTGAACGCCATCTCGTTGGAGTCGACGTCGTGGTAGGAACCATCGAACACGGTAGCCTTCAGGCCGATCAGCGGATAGCCGGCAACGACGCCGTTCTTCATCTGCTCTTCGATACCCTTCTGGATCGCCGGGATGTATTCCTTCGGAACCACACCACCTACGACTTCGTTGGTGAATACCAGACCTTCGGTGATGTTGCCCTTGTCGTCCACGTCTGGAGTCGAGAAACGAATCCAGCAGTGACCGAACTGACCGCGGCCACCGGACTGACGAACGAACTTACCTTCGATCTCGACAGCGTCCTTGGTGATGGTTTCACGGTAGGAAACCTGCGGCTTGCCGATGTTGGCCTCGACGTTGAATTCGCGCTTCATGCGGTCAACGAGGATGTCCAGGTGCAGCTCACCCATACCGGAGATGATGGTCTGACCGGTTTCTTCGTCAGTCTTGACGCGGAACGACGGGTCTTCCTGAGCCAGCTTGCCCAGCGCGATACCCATCTTCTCCTGGTCAGCCTTGGTTTTCGGCTCTACAGCTACCGAAATGACCGGCTCCGGGAAGTCCATGCGCTCGAGGATGATCTGCTTGTCCGGATCGCACAGGGTTTCACCCGTGGTGACATCCTTCATGCCGATCAGAGCAGCGATGTCGCCAGCGCGTACTTCTTTGATCTCTTCACGCTGGTTGGCGTGCATCTGCACCATACGACCAACGCGCTCTTTCTTGCCTTTCACGGAGTTGATGACCGACTGGCCAGACTCCAGAACGCCCGAGTAGACGCGAACGAAGGTCAAGGTACCCACGAACGGGTCGGTAGCGATCTTGAACGCCAGAGCCGAGAACGGCTCGTTGTCGTCAGCATGACGCTCGTCGTAATCAGCCTCGGCGATTTCCTCTTTCGGCTTGTCAGCCAGATCCGGGTGAATACCCTTGATCGCAGGAATCTCGGTCGGAGCAGGCAGGAAGTCGATGACGGCATCGAGAACCAGGGGAACGCCCTTGTTCTTGAACGAAGAACCGCAGACAGCCGGCACGATCTCGCTCGCCAGAGTACGAGCGCGCAGACCAGCCTTGATCTCCTCGACGGACAGGTCACCTTCTTCAAGGTACTTGTTCATCAGCTCTTCGTTGGCTTCGGCAGCAGCCTCAACCATGTTCGAGCGCCACTCGTTGGCCAGCTCTACCAGCTCGGCAGGAATCTCTTCCTCACGATAGGTAGTACCCTTGTCGTCGTCGTTCCAGTAGATGGCCTTCATCTTGATCAGATCAACCTGACCTTCGAAGTTCTCTTCTGCACCGATGGCGATCTGAATCGGTACCGGAGTGTGACCCAGACGGTTCTTGATCTGACCAACGACGCGCAGGAAGTTGGCACCAGCACGGTCCATCTTGTTCACGTAGACGATACGCGGAACGCCGTACTTGTTGGCCTGACGCCATACGGTTTCGGACTGCGGCTCAACGCCCGAAGTACCGCAGAACACAACGACAGCACCGTCGAGTACGCGCAGCGAGCGCTCTACTTCAATGGTGAAGTCAACGTGACCGGGGGTATCGATGACGTTTACGCGGTAGTTGTCGTACTGACCAACCGAACCCTTCCAGAAGGTGGTGATAGCAGCAGAAGTAATGGTAATACCACGCTCCTGCTCCTGAACCATCCAGTCGGTGGTCGCGGCGCCATCATGCACCTCGCCCATCTTGTGGCTCAGACCTGTGTAGAACAGGATCCGCTCGGTAGTGGTGGTCTTGCCCGCGTCAACGTGGGCACAGATACCAATATTACGGTAGCGGTTAATTGCTGTATTACGAGCCATAAAGCCCTCGCAAGGTTAGTAGAGCCGGAATTAGAAGCGGTAGTGCGAGAAAGCCTTGTTGGCCTCAGCCATACGGTGCACGTCTTCACGCTTCTTGACAGCAGCGCCTTTGCCTTCAGCAGCATCCAGCAGCTCACCAGCCAAACGCAGAGCCATGGACTTCTCGCCGCGCTTGCGGGCGTAGTCTACGAGCCAGCGCATTGCCAGAGCGTTACGACGCGACGGACGAACTTCGACCGGAACCTGGTAGGTAGCACCGCCTACACGGCGGGACTTGACTTCGACCAGCGGAGCGATGGCGTCGAGAGCTTTCTCGAAGATCTCCAGGGGATCGCTGTTCTTGCGTGCTTTGACTGTGTCCAGAGCACCGTAAACGATGCGCTCGGCCACGGCCTTCTTGCCGCTTTCCATCACGTGGTTCATGAACTTGGCGAGAATCTGCGATCCGTACTTCGGATCGTCGAGAATCTCACGTTTTGCTGCTACACGACGTCTTGGCATGATAAGCCCTCAAACGGTCTTCAGGTTAGCCCGGGACTTTCGGCAAAAGCCGCGCCCGACCTTACTCTTATCGACTCAACTAAATATAAAGATTCAAGCGGCCTTATTTCGGACGCTTGGTACCGTACTTGGAACGACCCTGCTTACGGTCTTTGACGCCGGAGGTATCCAGCGAACCACGCACGGTGTGGTAGCGCACACCCGGAAGGTCTTTTACACGACCGCCACGGATCAGCACGACGCTGTGCTCTTGCAGGTTGTGGCCTTCACCACCGATGTACGAGGAAACCTCGAAACCGTTGGTCAGACGCACGCGGCATACTTTACGCAGTGCCGAGTTAGGTTTTTTCGGCGTGGTGGTGTACACGCGAGTGCACACGCCACGACGCTGCGGGCAGTTCTGCAGCGCAGGCACGTCGGATTTCTCGACGATACGCTTACGCGGCTGACGTACCAGCTGGTTGATAGTTGCCATCTACTAGCTCCACTGTTGTCTTTCGACGCTCACAAATAAAGATGGCAGAGCACAGCGCCCTGCCAAATTTAGGGGTGCATGAGTCTAAAGAGACTCACACCCCCAGTCAAGGCAAAGCCCCGCTAGCGAACCAGCGGGGCTTTGACTCAATTTCCGCTGGAGTTCAGCGCTTCGGTCAGTGCGGCTTCCACTTCACTGGCGCTGACACGTACCGGCTTGTCGGCATCACGCTTGCGCTTGCGCTCGCTGTGATAGGCCAGACCGGTACCGGCCGGGATCAGACGACCCACGACCACGTTCTCTTTCAGACCACGCAGGTAGTCGCGCTTGCCAGTAACCGCCGCCTCGGTGAGGACGCGAGTGGTTTCCTGGAAGGACGCTGCCGAGATGAACGACTCGGTGGACAGCGACGCCTTGGTGATACCCAGCAGTACGCGGGTGTACTTGGCGACGAACTTGTCCTCTTCGGCCAGACGCTCGTTCTCGCCCAGAACCTGGGTGAGCTCCATCTGATCGCCCTTGATGAAGGACGAATCGCCGGACTCGCTGACTTCAACCTTACGCAGCATCTGACGCAGGATGGTCTCGATGTGCTTGTCGTTGATCTTCACGCCCTGCAGACGGTAAACGTCCTGGATCTCGTTGACGATGTACTTGGCCAGCGCGCTCACACCCAGCAGGCGCAGGATGTCGTGCGGGTCGCTCGGACCGTCGGAGATGACTTCGCCGCGATTCACTTGTTCGCCTTCGAAGACGTTCAGGTGACGCCACTTCGGAATCAGCTCCTCGTACGGATCGCTGCCATCGGTCGGAGTGATGACCAGACGGCGCTTGCCCTTGGTCTCTTTACCGAACGAGATGGTGCCGCTGATTTCCGCCAGGATCGAAGCTTCCTTCGGACGACGCGCTTCGAACAGGTCGGCAACGCGCGGCAGACCACCGGTGATGTCGCGGGTCTTCGAGGTCTCTTGCGGGATACGGGCGATAACGTCACCGACCGCGATCTGCGCACCGTCAGCCACACCGACCAGGGCGTTGGCTGGCAGGAAGTACTGAGCGGGAACGTCGGTACCCGGCAGCAGCAGCTCCTTGCCGTTGGCATCGACCATCTTGATGGCCGGACGAATGTCCTTGCCAGCAGCCGGACGATCCTTCGGATCGAGAACCTCGATGTTGGTCAGACCGGTCAGTTCGTCGGTCTGACGCTTGATGGTGATGCCCTCCTCCATGCCGACGAAGGTCACGGTACCCTTCATTTCGGTCACGATCGGGTGGGTGTGCGGGTCCCACTTGGCGACGATGGCGCCAGCGTCGACCTTGTCGCCTTCCTTGACAGAAATCACGGCACCGTACGGCAGCTTGTAGCGCTCGCGCTCGCGACCGAACTCGTCAGCCACGGCCAGCTCGCCGGAGCGGGAAACCGCTACCAGGTTGCCGTCCACGCGCTCGACGTGCTTGAGGTTGTGCAGGCGGATCGCACCACCGTTCTTCACCTGGACGCTGTCGGCAGCCGAAGTACGGCTTGCAGCACCACCGATGTGGAAGGTACGCATGGTCAGCTGGGTACCCGGCTCACCGATGGACTGGGCAGCGATAACGCCGACCGCCTCACCGATGTTGACCTGATGACCACGGGCCAGATCGCGACCGTAGCACTTGGCGCAGATGCCGAAGCGGGTTTCGCAGGTGATCGGCGAACGCACGACCACTTCGTCGACGCTGTTCAGCTCGATGAACTCGACCCACTGCTCGTCGATCAGGGTACCGGCCGGGACGATGACGTCCTCGGTGCCTGGCTTGAACACGTCCTTGGCGATCACTCGACCCAGTACGCGCTCACCCAGCGGCTCGACGACGTCACCGCCTTCGATGTGCGGCGTCATCAGCAGACCGTGCTCGGTGCCACAATCGATCTCGGTCACCACCAGATCCTGCGCCACGTCGACCAGACGACGAGTCAGGTAACCGGAGTTCGCGGTCTTCAGTGCGGTATCCGCCAGACCTTTACGAGCACCGTGGGTGGAGATGAAGTATTGCAGAACCGACAGACCTTCGCGGAAGTTCGCGGTGATCGGCGTTTCGATGATGGAGCCGTCCGGCTTGGCCATCAGGCCACGCATACCAGCCAGCTGACGGATCTGGGCGGCGCTACCACGCGCACCGGAGTCCGCCATCATGTACATGGAGTTGAAAGACTCCTGCTCGACGGTCTTGCCTTCGCGATCGACAACCGGCTCTTTCGAGAGGTTGGACATCATCGCCTTGGACACTTCATCGTTGGCCTTCGACCAGAGGTCGATCACCTTGTTGTACTTCTCGCCCTGGGTAACCAGGCCGGAGGCGTACTGCGATTCGATTTCCTTCACTTCCTCGGTGGCGGCGTCGATGATGCGCGCCTTCTCGTCCGGGATGACGAAGTCGTTCACGCCAATCGACACACCGGAGATGGTCGAGTAAGCGAAACCGGTGTACATCAGCTGGTCGGCGAAGATGACGGTGTCCTTCAGACCAACGGTGCGGTAGCACTGGTTGATCAGCTTGGAGATCGCCTTCTTCTTCATCGACTGGTTGACCACGTCGTAAGACAGGCCGGCCGGTACGATCTGGAACAGCAGCGCGCGGCCGACAGTGGTGTCGACGATGCGGGTGTTCTTGGTGATGCTGCCGTCGCGGTCTTTGATGACCTCGTTGATACGCACTTTCACACGGGCGTGCAGGGAGGCTTCGCCGGCGCGGAATACGCGGTCGACTTCCTGCAGGTCGGCGAATACACGACCTTCGCCTTTGGCGTTCACGGCTTCACGGGTCATGTAGTACAGACCCAGTACAACGTCCTGCGACGGCACGATGATTGGCTCACCGTTGGCAGGCGACAGGATGTTGTTGGTCGACATCATCAGCGCACGCGCTTCGAGCTGGGCTTCCAGCGTCAGCGGCACGTGAACGGCCATCTGGTCACCGTCGAAGTCGGCGTTGTACGCGGCACAGACCAGCGGGTGCAGCTGGATAGCCTTACCTTCGATCAGTACCGGCTCGAACGCCTGGATGCCCAGACGGTGCAGGGTCGGCGCACGGTTGAGCAGTACGGGGTGTTCACGAATCACTTCAGCGAGAACGTCCCACACTTCCGGCAGCTCGCGCTCGACCATCTTCTTGGCAGCCTTGATGGTGGTCGCCAGACCACGCATTTCCAGCTTGCCGAAAATGAACGGCTTGAACAGCTCGAGGGCCATCTTCTTCGGCAGACCGCACTGGTGCAGACGCAGGGTCGGGCCGACGGTAATAACCGAACGACCGGAGTAGTCCACGCGCTTACCGAGCAGGTTCTGACGGAAGCGACCTTGCTTACCCTTGATCATGTCGGCCAGCGACTTCAGCGGACGCTTGTTCGAGCCAGTGATGGCGCGACCGCGACGGCCGTTGTCGAGCAGAGCGTCGACGGCTTCCTGCAGCATGCGCTTTTCGTTGCGCACGATGATGTCCGGCGCCGACAGGTCGAGCAGGCGCTTGAGACGGTTGTTACGGTTGATCACGCGGCGATACAGATCGTTCAGATCGGAAGTCGCGAAGCGGCCGCCGTCCAGCGGTACCAGCGGACGCAGATCCGGCGGCAGAACCGGCAGAACGGTCAGCACCATCCACTCAGGCAGGTTGCCGGAGTCCTTGAAGGCTTCCATCAGCTTCAGGCGCTTGGACAGCTTCTTGATCTTGGTCTCGGAGTTGGTCTGCGGAATCTCTTCACGCAGGCGGCCGATCTCGTGATCCAGGTCGATAGCGTGCAGCAGCTCGCGCACGGCTTCGGCGCCCATACGCGCGTCGAAGTCGTCACCGAACTCTTCGAGGGCTTCGAAGTACTGCTCGTCGTTCAGCAGCTGGCCCTTCTCGAGGGTGGTCATGCCCGGATCGATCACGACGTAGCTCTCGAAATAGAGCACGCGCTCGATATCGCGCAGGGTCATGTCCATCAGCAGGCCGATACGGGACGGCAGCGATTTCAGGAACCAGATGTGGGCGACCGGCGAGGCCAGTTCGATGTGCGCCATGCGCTCACGACGAACCTTGGCCAGGGCCACTTCAACGCCGCACTTCTCGCAGATCACACCGCGGTGCTTGAGGCGCTTGTACTTGCCGCACAGGCACTCGTAGTCCTTGACCGGGCCAAAGATCTTGGCGCAGAACAGGCCATCGCGCTCTGGTTTGAAGGTACGGTAGTTGATGGTTTCCGGCTTTTTAACTTCACCGAACGACCACGAACGGATCATCTCAGGCGAGGCCAATCCGATACGGATGGCGTCGAACTCTTCGATCTGACCCTGGTTTTTCAGCAAATTCAGTAGGTCTTTCAAGGCCTTTCCTCCTGGCGGAGCGGGCAGCGAGCTGGATTAGCCCCGCTGCCGATTCACGTCGTGTTATTCGGTTTCCAGATCGATATCGATACCGAGCGAACGGATCTCTTTGATCAGTACGTTGAAGGACTCGGGCATGCCCGGCTCCATACGGTGATCGCCATCCACGATGTTCTTGTACATCTTGGTACGGCCGTTCACGTCGTCCGACTTCACGGTCAGCATTTCCTGCAGGGTGTAGGCGGCGCCATAGGCTTCCAGTGCCCAGACCTCCATCTCCCCGAAACGCTGACCACCGAACTGCGCCTTACCACCCAGCGGCTGCTGGGTAACCAGGCTGTAGGAACCAGTGGAACGGGCGTGCATCTTGTCGTCCACCAGGTGGTTCAGTTTGAGCATGTACATGTAGCCGACGGTGGTCGGACGCTCGAACTGGTTACCGGTACGACCATCGAACAGGCGCATCTGGCCGCTCTCCGGCAGATCAGCCAGCTTCAGCATGGCCTTGATCTCGGTTTCCTTGGCGCCGTCGAACACGGCAGTCGCCATCGGTACACCGCCTTTGAGGTTCTTCGCCAACTCGAGAATCTCGGTATCGGAGAACTCGTCGAGGTTTTCCTGACGGCCACCGATCTCGTTGTAGATCTCAGCGAGGAACTTGCGCAGTTCGGCGATCTTGCGCTGCTCTTCGAGCATGCGGTTGATCTTCTCACCCAGGCCCTTGGCCGCGAGGCCCAGGTGGGTTTCGAGAATCTGACCGACGTTCATACGCGACGGAACGCCCAGCGGGTTCAGTACGATGTCGACCGGAGTACCGTTGGCGTCGTGCGGCATGTCTTCAACCGGCATGATCACCGAGACAACACCCTTGTTACCGTGACGACCGGCCATCTTGTCACCCGGCTGGATGCGACGGCGGATGGCCAGGTAGACCTTGACGATCTTCAGTACGCCCGGAGCCAGGTCATCGCCCTGCTGCAGCTTGCGCTTCTTGTCTTCGAACTTGTCGTCGAGCATCTGACGGCGGTCGGAGATGTAGGCCTGAGCCTTCTCCAGCTGCTCGTTCAGGGCGTCGTCGGCCATGCGCAGTTTGAACCACTGGCCACGCTCGAGACCGTCGAGGAACTCGTCGGTGATCGCGGTGCCTTTCTTCAGACCAGCGCCGCCTTCGGCGATAGCGCCAACCAGAGCGGAACGCAGACGCTCGAAGGTCGCGCCTTCGACGATGCGGAACTCTTCGTTCAGGTCCTTGCGGATCTCGTCCAGCTGCATCTTCTCGATGGACAGGGCGCGCGAATCGCGCTCCACGCCGTCACGGGTGAAGACCTGAACGTCGATGACGGTACCCTTGGTGCCAGTCGGCACACGCAGGGAGGTGTCCTTAACGTCAGACGCCTTCTCACCGAAGATCGCACGCAGCAGCTTCTCTTCCGGCGTCAGCTGAGTCTCGCCTTTCGGGGTGACCTTACCGACCAGGATGTCACCTGGGCCGACTTCGGCGCCGACGTAGACGATACCGGCTTCGTCCAGCTTGTTCAGAGCTGCTTCACCCACGTTCGGGATGTCAGAGGAGATTTCCTCTGGGCCGAGCTTGGTGTCACGCGCCACACAGGTCAGTTCCTGAATGTGGATGGTGGTGAAGCGGTCTTCCTGGACCACGCGCTCGGACAGGCAGATGGAGTCTTCGAAGTTGAAGCCGTTCCACGGCATGAACGCAACACGCATGTTCTGACCCAGCGCCAGTTCACCCATGTCGGTGGACGGGCCGTCAGCCATGATGTCGCTACGCGCAACCTTGTCACCTTTGCTCACCAGCGGACGCTGGTTGATGCAGGTGTTCTGGTTGGAGCGGGTGTATTTGGTCAGGTTGTAGATGTCGACACCGGCTTCGCCAGTTTCGACTTCGTCGTCGTTGACGCGAACCACGATACGGCTGGCGTCGACGGAGTCGATCACACCACCACGACGGGCCACGACGCAGACGCCGGAGTCACGGGCGACGTTGCGCTCCATGCCGGTACCTACCAGCGGCTTGTCGGCACGCAGGGTCGGTACAGCCTGACGCTGCATGTTCGAACCCATGAGTGCGCGGTTGGCGTCGTCGTGCTCGAGGAACGGAATCAGCGAGGCAGCGACGGAAACGACCTGCTTCGGCGACACGTCCATCAGGGTCACGTCTTCCGGCGCCTTGACGGTGAATTCGTTGAGGTGACGTACGGCTACCAGTTCGTCGATCAGCTGACCCTTGTCGTTCAGGGTCGCAGACGCCTGGGCGATAACGTGGTCGGCCTCTTCGATGGCGGACAGGAATACGATCTCGTCGGTGACCTTGCCTTCCTTGACCACGCGGTACGGGCTCTCCAGGAAGCCGTACTGGTTGGTGCGGGCGTAGGCAGCCAGCGAGTTGATCAGACCGATGTTCGGACCTTCCGGCGTTTCGATCGGGCACACACGACCATAGTGAGTCGGGTGTACGTCGCGGACTTCGAAGCCTGCGCGCTCACGGGTCAGACCACCTGGGCCGAGCGCGGAAACGCGGCGCTTGTGGGTGATCTCGGACAGCGGGTTGTTCTGGTCCATGAACTGCGAGAGCTGGCTGGAACCGAAGAACTCCTTCACCGCCGCCGCAACCGGCTTGGCGTTGATCAGGTCTTGCGGCATCAGGCCTTCGCTTTCGGCCATCGACAGACGTTCCTTGACCGCGCGCTCTACACGCACCAGGCCAACGCGGAACTGGTTCTCGGCCATCTCGCCGACGCAACGTACGCGACGGTTACCCAGGTGGTCGATGTCGTCGACGATGCCCTTGCCGTTACGGATGTCGACCAGGGTCTTCAGTACAGCAACGATATCTTCCTTGCTCAGCACGCCCGAACCTTCGATCTCGGTACGACCGATACGACGGTTGAACTTCATGCGGCCAACGGCAGACAGGTCGTAACGCTCGGCGCTGAAGAACAGGTTGTTGAACAGGGTCTCGGCAGCATCCTTGGTTGGCGGCTCGCCGGGACGCATCATGCGGTAGATCTCGACCAGCGCTTCCAACTGATTGGTAGTGCTGTCGATCTTCAGCGTGTCGCTGATGAACGGACCACAATCGATGTCGTTGGTGTACAGGGTCTCGAAGCGAACCACTTGAGCCTTGGACATCTTGACCAGCAGGTCGGCGGTCAGCTCGGTGTTGCACTCGGCGATGATCTCGCCGGTAGCCGGGTGCACGATCGCCTTGGCAGTGGTACGGCCAATGACGTAGTCGAGCGGAACTTCCAGCTCCTTGATACCAGCCTTGTCCAGCTGGTTGATGTGGCGAGCCGTGATACGACGGCCCTGCTCCACGATCACCTTGCCACTGCCGTCCTTGATGTCGAGGACGGCGATTTCGCCGCGCAGACGCTGTGGAACCAGCTCCAGGTTCAGGCTCTCGCCCTTCACGTGGTAGACGTTGGTGTCATAGAAGGCATCCAGCACTTCTTCAGTGCTGTAACCCAGTGCGCGCAGCAGGACGGAAGCCGGCAGTTTGCGGCGACGGTCGATACGCACGAATACCGCGTCCTTCGGATCGAACTCGAAGTCCAGCCAGGAGCCGCGGTAAGGGATGATGCGAGCGGAGTACAGCAGCTTGCCCGAGCTGTGGGTCTTGCCACGGTCGTGGTCGAAGAACACACCCGGCGAACGGTGCAGCTGGGACACGATGACGCGCTCGGTACCGTTGATGACGAAGGTACCGTTCTCGGTCATGAGCGGAATCTCGCCCATGTACACTTCTTGCTCTTTGATGTCCTTGATCGCTTTGTTCGACGATTCCTTGTCGAAAATGATCAGGCGCACTTTCACGCGCAGCGGCACGGCGAAGGTCACGCCACGCAGGACGCACTCCTTGACGTCGAACGCCGGCTCGCCCAGGCGATAGCCGACGTACTCCAGAGCGGCATTGCCGGAGTAGCTGATGATCGGGAATACCGATTTGAAGGCCGCATGCAGGCCGATGTCGCGGAATTGTTCCTTGCTCACCCCTTGCTGCAGGAATTCGCGGTACGAATCCAGCTGGATAGCCAGGAGGTAAGGCACATCCATGACATCCGGCAACTTGCTAAAGTCCTTGCGGATACGTTTTTTCTCAGTGTATGAGTAAGCCATCAGCGTTCCCCAGCTTGGTCACCTGCTTGTTTGGCCAGCGCCGGCGGCGGTGACCAGAAAATCGTGCAAACCCTCGGTTTGCGACCGCCTCTCGGGCGGGATCTTTTCGGCTCCAGGTCGGCTGTTGAACAGCCAACCTAGAACGGAAAAAGGCCGGTGGCAAAAGCCACCAGCCATCAGCCTTTCGCTCAACGCTTGGGCTGGAGACGCAAAGTCGAAATTACTTGACTTCGACTTTAGCGCCAGCTTCTTCCAGCTTCTTCTTGGCGTCTTCAGCAGCTTCTTTCGAAACGCCTTCAGCGACGACCTGAGGAGCGGTGTCAACCTTCTCCTTGGCTTCTTTCAGGCCCAGACCGGTCAGCTCGCGAACTGCCTTGATCACGTTGACTTTCTTCTCGCCGGCTTCAACCAGAACAACGTTGAACTCGGTTTGCTCTTCAACAACAGCAGCCGGACCAGCCGGGCCTGCAGCGGCAGCAGCAGCAGCGGTAACGCCGAAGGTTTCTTCCATCGCCTTGATCAGCTCAACGATTTCCATAACGGATTTCTGGCCGATTGCTTCGATGATTTGCTCGTTAGTCAGAGACATGACTATCAATTCCTGTATTGGGGTGACGGCCTACGCGACCATCAAATTAAACGTTTGATTTCGAAAGAGCTCACGCCGCCTCAGGCAGCAGCAGCTTCTTTCTGGTCGCGAATGGCTGCCAGAGTGCGAGCGAGTTTGCTGGTGGCGCCTTGAATAACGCTCATCAGCTGGGCGATGCCCTCGTCGCGGGTCGGCAGACTTGCCAGTACGTCGATCTGGTTTGCTGCGAGGTACTTGCCCTCGAACGCAGCTGCCTTGATCTCGAACTTGTCCTGACCCTTGGCAAAATCCTTGAACAGACGAGCAGCAGCGCCCGGGTGTTCGTTGGAGAATGCGATCAGGGTCGGGCCTTTGAACACGTCGTTGAGCACGTCGAACTGAGTGCCTTCAACGGCGCGCTTGAGCAGGGTGTTACGCACGACTTTCACGTACACACCAGCTTCGCGGGCCTCTTTACGGAGTCCGGTCATTGCGCCGACAGTCACGCCACGGGCATCAGCCACGACAGCGGACAGACCGGCTTTGGCAGCCTCGTTGACTTCAGCGACGATGGCCTTCTTGTCTTCGAGTTTAATTGCCACGGGTTTACTCCTGGTTTTTACCGTATCGCCGAACCGGAGTTCGGCGGCGTTTTGGTGTCTGATTCGGTAACGAATCGGGAGCACCATCTGCGTAGGCCATCAGGCGAACCTGACATTTAAAACGCGAGTCACCTACGGTCTTGGATAGCCCCCGCCAGGCAGGGACCCCAATTTTTCAAAGCCGGCAGCTCACGGCTACCGGCCCAATCACTTACGCGTCGAGCGAAGCCTGATCGATGATCAGACCCGGACCCATGGTGGTGCTCAGGGTCACGCGCTTGACGTAGATGCCTTTCGAGGTCGACGGCTTCAGACGCTTCAGGTCGGACAGCAGGGCTTCCACGTTCTGCTTCAGCGCAGCGGCTTCGAAGCCGACCTTGCCAACGGAGGTGTGGATGATGCCGTTCTTGTCGGTACGGAAACGCACCTGACCAGCCTTGGCGTTCTTGACAGCGGTAGCGACGTCCGGAGTAACGGTGCCGACTTTCGGGTTCGGCATCAGACCGCGCGGGCCCAGTACCTGGCCCAGCTGGCCAACGACGCGCATGGCGTCCGGGGAAGCGATGACCACGTCGTAGTTCAGATCGCCTGCCTTCATTTCGGCAGCCAGATCGTCCATACCAACCTTGTCGGCACCGGCAGCCAGAGCAGCTTCAGCGCCCGGACCCTGGGTGAACACGGCAACGCGTACGGTCTTGCCAGTGCCGTTCGGCAGAACGGTGGCGCCACGTACGACCTGGTCGGATTTACGCGGATCTACGCCCAGGTTCACAGCGACGTCGAAGGACTCGGTGAACTTGACGGCAGACAGCTCGGCCAGCAGGCCGGCAGCTTCTTCGAAGGTGTAGGCCTTGCCGGCTTCAACCTTGGCCGCGATGGCCTTTTGGCGCTTGGTCAACTTAGCCATTACACACCCTCCACGTTCAGGCCCATGCTACGAGCGGAGCCGGCGATGGTGCGCACGGCCGCATCCAGGTCAGCGGCAGTCAGATCAGCCTGCTTGGTCTTGGCGATCTCTTCCAGCTGAGCACGGGTAACGGTGCCTACTTTAACGGTGTTCGGACGAGCGGAACCGCTGGACAGGCCTGCAGCCTTCTTCAGCAGTACCGATGCCGGGGTGCTCTTGGTTTCAAAGGTAAAGCTGCGGTCGCTGTAAACGGTGATGATCACAGGAGTCGGCAGACCAGGTTCCATGCCCTGAGTCTTGGCGTTGAACGCCTTGCAGAATTCCATGATGTTCACGCCGTGCTGACCCAGAGCGGGACCGACGGGTGGCGACGGGTTTGCCTGACCGGCTTTAACCTGCAGCTTGATATAAGCCTGAATCTTCTTAGCCATTAGCTACTCCAATTTCGGGTTCGAACGCCTGACGGCTCCCCGAGGTTACTTACGCATTTATCCCAGTGACGACAAAACCCCGCAGCCTAAGGCTGCGGGGTGAGGGATGCTTATGTCAGTTATGCCTTCTCGACCTGACTGAACTCCAGCTCGACCGGGGTGGAGCGACCGAAGATGGTCACAGCAACCTGGATGCGGCTCTTTTCGTAATTCACTTCTTCGACCACGCCGCCGAAATCGGCGAACGGGCCATCGACAACTCGCACCATCTCGCCCGGCTCGAACAGAGTCTTCGGCTTGGGCTTGTCACCGCTATCGGCGACACGACGCAGAATGGCTTCTGCTTCTTTCTCGGTGATCGGCGCCGGCTTGTCGGCCGTACCACCAATGAAACCCATGACGCGCGGCGTATCCTTGATCAAGTGCCAAGTCGCCTCGTTCATTTCCATCTGCACCAAAACATAGCCAGGGAAGAACTTGCGCTCACTCTTGCGCTTCTGACCATTGCGCATCTCGACCACCTCTTCGGTGGGAACGAGAATCTCGCCAAAGTCATCTTCCATACCAGCCAGTTTCACGCGCTCGATGAGCGAGCGCATCACATGCTTCTCGTAACCCGAGTAAGCATGCACGACGTACCAACGCTTAGCCACGAGACACCCTTAACCAACAATCAGGGAAACAAGCCAACCGAGCAGGGAATCGAGACCCCACAACAGCAGCGCCATCACCAGGACCACTGCAACCACGATCAAAGTGGTCTGCATGGTTTCCTGACGGGTCGGCCAAACGACTTTACGAATCTCGACGCGCGCCTCTTTCAGCAGTACCGCGAACGCCTGACCACGAGCAGTCTGAAATGCCACGAAAGCAGCACCAGCACCCAACGCAACCAAACCCAGAACACGATACAGAACCGGCTCAGCAGAGAAGTACTGATTACCCACAACACCCACAACAACCAGGGCAGCGACAACCAGCCACTTGACCAGATCAAAGCGAGAGTCTTTGGCTTCAGCCTTAACATTCATTCGAGAGGATCCTGTGAAAGACACGCCAGATTCGTTAGAAAATGGCAGGTCAGGAGGGAATCGAACCCCCAACCTGCGGTTTTGGAGACCGCCGCTCTGCCAATTGAGCTACTGACCTAAAACAAAATCAGGCCGACCATTATGCCGGCCTGAGAGGAACAGATCAACCGATTACTCGACGATCTTGGCAACCACGCCAGCACCAACGGTACGGCCGCCTTCGCGAATCGCGAAACGCAGGCCATCTTCCATGGCGATCGGCTTGATCAGGGTGACGACCATTTTGATGTTGTCGCCCGGCATTACCATCTCAACGCCTTCCGGCAGTTCGCACGAACCGGTCACGTCAGTAGTACGGAAGTAGAACTGAGGACGATAGCCCTTGAAGAACGGGGTGTGACGACCACCTTCTTCCTTGGACAGAACGTACACTTCAGCTTCGAACTTGGTGTGCGGCTTGATGGTGCCCGGCTTGGCCAGAACCTGACCACGCTCGACTTCATCACGCTTGGTGCCGCGCAGCAGCACGCCGCAGTTCTCACCAGCACGACCTTCGTCCAGCAGCTTGCGGAACATCTCAACGCCGGTGCAGGTGGTCTTGGTGGTCGGACGCAGACCAACGATTTCGATTTCTTCCTGGATACGGACGATACCGCGCTCTACACGACCGGTAACCACAGTACCGCGGCCGGAGATCGAGAATACGTCTTCGATCGGCATCAGGAACGGACGGTCGATGGCACGAACCGGCTCAGGGATGTAGGTATCCAGAGTTTCCACCAGGGTTTTCACCGCAGTGGTACCCATGCCGTTGTCGTCCTGGCCGTTCAGAGCCATCAGCGCGGAGCCGATGATGATCGGAGTGTCGTCACCCGGGAAATCGTAGGTGCTCAGCAGGTCGCGAACCTCCATCTCGACCAGCTCCAGCAGCTCAGCGTCGTCAACCATGTCAGCCTTGTTCAGGAAGACAACGATGTACGGTACGCCAACCTGACGGGACAGCAGGATGTGCTCACGAGTTTGCGGCATCGGGCCGTCGGCAGCCGAGCAGACCAGGATCGCGCCGTCCATCTGGGCAGCACCGGTGATCATGTTCTTCACGTAGTCGGCGTGACCCGGGCAGTCAACGTGCGCGTAGTGACGTACGGACGAATCGTACTCCACGTGTGCAGTGTTGATGGTGATACCACGAGCCTTCTCCTCCGGAGCGCTATCGATCTTGTCGAAGTCAACCTTGGCCGAACCGAAAACTTCGGAGCAGACGCGGGTCAGAGCAGCGGTCAGAGTGGTTTTACCGTGGTCAACGTGACCGATGGTGCCGACGTTGACGTGCGGTTTGTTACGTTCGAATTTCTCTTTAGCCATCTTGACCGTCTCCTAGCGAAGAATTGAGCAAGCCATGCCGCCATTAAAACAAAGGCAGATACTTTCATATCTGCCTTCATTAGATGGAGCTCATGAGCGGATTTGAACCGCTGACCTCACCCTTACCAAGGGTGTGCTCTACCAGCTGAGCTACATGAGCCAAACTCTGTTGCGCCAACCACAAACTGGAGCGGGTAGCGGGAATCGAACCCGCATCATCAGCTTGGAAGGCTGAGGTTCTACCACTGAACTATACCCGCGGAGCTTGCAGCTCACGCTGAATCTGGTGGAGGGGGAAGGATTCGAACCTTCGAAGTCGATGACGTCAGATTTACAGTCTGATCCCTTTGGCCGCTCGGGAACCCCTCCAAAGTGAGGCGGCATTTTCTAGATCTGCCACCCTGCTGTCAAGCTTTTTCTCATTAAAATCTTGAGGTTAGCTACTTTGACAACATCTTCGTCGGGAACCAACTTTGACCACCCTGCGAAGCGGGCGCCATTCTATGCAAACTACTGGAGCAATGCAACGCCTTCACAAGGCATTAATTGATGCTGCAAACCTTCGAAGTCACCTGCGAGCCGCCCAAGCAAAAATTCGTCAGCCAAACGCCGACTTTCTGGAGCCACACGCACCCAGAAACTGCGATGCGCACGCGAGAGCTCGCGAATCTGCGGCTCGTAACCCACGTCACGCAAACGCTGCATGACGCTATCGGCTGAGTCACTGCGAGGGAATATGCCGAGCGATATGCCATTCGCCAGATCGCCCTGAGTGATGATGTAGCTATCGATGCGCCGAGCCTGCAGTTCACGCAACTGCCTCAGCGAGGCCTGCCGGGAAGCCAGAGGCGGCAGATAAACCCAATACTCGACACCTGCCGCCGCATCGACACCGCGCACTTCAGCCTGTATGTCCAAGCTCAGTAGACGCTGCTCCACGACCCTAGCCCTCGCCTCCTCCTCGAAACTCCCGAGATAAAGGCAAACAGCCGCCTCTGGAGCAGCCGCATCAGCCGGCGCCGGCGAATCCGCACGCGAGCGTGGCGCATCGGCCTCACTCAATAACCGGATATCTTTACGCGCCGCCTGATAAGCACCTGCCGGAGCCACCTCTTTGGCACGCAAGGGGGCCTGCTGCTGATGCCAGACGTAATAGAAGGCGTTAAGCAGCAGGAGCAATAGCAGAATCCAGCGCATGCTCGCCTCAGCTCAAGGGACAGGCGATAGCCAGTCCGACAAATACCAGATCAGGAACAACCTGCGCTCCCGGGACCACATCTCGCACCAGGCCCGCATCGCCTCCAGTCAGAAAGACCTCGAAGCCCTCGGGAAAACGAGCCTGCGCCTGCAGCAACTGCTCGGCAACAAAACCGCGCAACATCAATACGCAACCGCGCTCGACAGCCTCGGCAGTGGAGCGCCCTGGCTCAAGTTCCTGCAGAGCAGCAAGCGCCACCTGACGGTCGTAGCGAATACGCCGAGTGTGCGTACTCAACTGATCACGCATCAACGGCAACCCAGGACAGATAAAACCACCCTGGTGCATACCATCGGCCGATATGAAGTCTGCGGTTACCGCCGTTCCAAGATCCACCACCAGGCAAGCGCGCTGTCCTAGATGATAGGCACCCAGCACAGCCAGCCAACGATCCAGACCAAGACGCCGGAAGTCTTCGTAACCGTTATGCACCACCCCGACCTGACTGGCAGATTGAGCACAGACCGCATCCACACCCAGGGACTCACGCAGGCGCGCAACCAACTGTTCAGTCTCGGCATCGCTACGCACACTGACCAGGCGACAGCGACTTACCCGCAACCCAGGCGCAGCAGCCAACGAGTCGAAGAGCGCGGCATCGGAGTCGACCACGCCAGCAAGAAGGCGCTGCGCTCCATCCACGGAGATCACCCGCCACTTGATAAAGCTATTACCGCAGTCGAGCTCAAGAATCATGTTGCAACCTCAGGCTCAACTCGCCCCCACTGAAGGAGCGATCGACGCCATCTACGCTCAGCCTGATAGCGCCTCGCTCATCAACCCCAAGCACGACACCCAGAGTCGCATTATTTCCTGCCATCAACGCCACAGGGCGTCCGCGCCATGCATGCAACGCTTCCCACTCCGCGCGCAAACCGGCAAACCCGCGCTGCCAATGAATGGAAAGGCAATCTCGAAGCTGCAGCAACAACTCGGCGGCCAACTCATTACGGTCGAGCATCCGCCCAAGGCACTGACGCACTGAGGTCCAGGGCTGGTCGATAACAGCGGGCGCATCGACCGCCATATTGACGTTGATACCAATTCCAATCACAACATGACAGACATCTGCCGGATCCCCGGCCAGCTCCAGGAGAATCCCGGATATCTTGCGACCATCGACCAAAACATCATTCGGCCATTTGAGGCGCGCGCCGTCGATGCCACAGGATTGCAGGGCCTTAGCGACAGCAAGCCCCACAGTCAGACTCAAGGCTTCCACCTGACTCATGCCACCGTCTACACGCAGAGCGATACTGCAATAAAGGTTCTCGGCAAAAGGACTGGCCCAAACGCGCCCCCGCCGACCACGCCCAGCAGTCTGGCGCTCAGCAAGCAGAACGAAAGGCGCACGCGCTCCAGCATCGAGGCGGCGGAATATCTCGGCATTCGAGGAGTCCACACTGGGCTCGACTGTGACTGGCCACTCCAAGTCATCAGCACCACGGGATATTTTCTCTGCATCGAGCAAGCTTATGGGCGAAGACAGCCGATAGCCTCGACCTGGAACCTTGAACACCTCGATCCCCAGTTCGGCCTCCAGGCCTTGCAGTTGCTTCCAGATGGCGCTGCGACTTATCCCAAGCTTCGCCCCCAGGGCTTCACCGGAATGGAATCGACCGTCCTGTAGAAGTTTCAACAATTCCAGCATGCCAGGCCCCGCTAAGAACAAGGCTGGCATGATAACGACGAGGCTTCAGCTTGCATAGAAAACGGGGAGCAGAAGAAAGCGCATAGAGGAAAGATAACTACCACAGAGCAAGATCCACCCGAGAGAGCCAGCAACCAAAACCAACAGCGACAAGACCACCTTCAAGGCGGCCTTTTATTGATTCCGATAAAGCGCCGCCAGCCCCGTAGGGTGCGCCGTGCGCACCGGCATGTCGGCGTCATTGGTGGTGCGCGTAGCGCACCCTACGCGAAGCGTTGTTTTCCGGCGCACAAAGAAGAAACCCCAGACCGCGTTGGCGATCTGGGGTTT
>NZ_LR733263.1 GCF_902506495.1 Pseudomonas sp. 8O | reverse complement strand
CCGCTGGAGCGGGGCGTTGGGGGGAAGCGGCGCAATCCTTTGCGCCTGGATGACGCGGGATCAGCCCAGCAGGGACATGACCATGCCCGGCATCTGGCCGGCTTGCTTGAGCATGGAGATGCCCGACTGCATCAGCATGGAGTTCTTGCTCATGTTGGCGCTTTCCTTGGCGAAGTCGGCGTCCATGATGCGGCCCTTGGCCATGTCGGTGTTGTCCTTCATGTTGGCCAGGTTGTTGGCAGTGTGGTTCAGGCGGTTGATGTTGGCACCGAAGGCGGCGCGCATGGCGCCAATGTCGTCCAGAGCGGTGTTGATGGTGTCGATCATGGTGTTGGCGCCAGCGGCGGTGGCGATTTCGGTACCGGCAGTGCCTGGGGTGGTGTAGTTGCTGGACAGGCCGTCCAGGGCGGTACCCAGGGCAGCGGACTGAGTCGTAGCGTCCAGTTCCAGCGTTTCGGCAGTGGTGGCGCCGATCTGGAAGGTCACGGCGGCGGCACCGAACTTGCCGGTAGCACCGTCAAGACCGAACAGGGCATCGCCAGCGTAGCTGGTGTTGGTCATGATGTTGGCCAGCTCTTTACCCAGCTCGTCGTATTCGGCTTGCAGGGCGTCACGGTCAGCCTGGGCGTTGGTGCCGTTGGAGGACTGGGTGGCGAGGTCTTTCATGCGCTGAACGATATCGGTCATTTCGCTGAAGGCGCCTTCGGCGGTCTGCAGCAGCGATACCGCGTCGCTGGTGTTGCGCATGGCCACGTCCATGCCGCGCGACTGGGCGTTCAGACGGGTAGCGATCTGCAGGCCGGCGGCGTCGTCGGCAGCGGAGTTGATGCGCAGGCCAGTGCCCAGACGCTGCTGGTTGGTGCTCAGGGCGTTGTTGGTCTTGCCCAGGTTGGTCTGGGTGATCAGCGAGGAGTAGTTGGTATGAATCGACAGAGCCATGATGATAATTCCTTCAGTTGAGTGAAGCTGGCTGTGATTGCCTGCTGTAAGTGAAGGGCGACCGGCTTATGGCGCTAATTAAATGGCGCTGGCGATTTTTTCTGCACCTGTGCACCTGCGGCTGGGTACGGGCTGTCCTGCGTAGGGTGTGCTGTGCGCACCGGCTGTTGTGCTGGCGACTCGAGGTGCGCGCGGCGCACCCTACGGGGCGTCGCGGCAAACGAAAACGGCGACCCTCGGGTCGCCGTTTTGTGAAAACCAGGCGTGATCAGCCGATTTCGATCATTTCGAAATCCATCTTGCCGACGCCGCAGTCCTCCATCCCCGGATTGCATCCGGGCTACAAGGCTACACTTGCGCCGCGGGTACGGGCTGTCCTGCGTAGGGTGCGCTGTGCGCACCGGCTGTTGTACTGGCGACTCGTGGTGCGCGCGGCGCACCCTACGGGGCGTCGCGGCAAACGAAAACGGCGACCCGAGGGTCGCCGTTTTGTGAAAACCAGACGTGATCAGCCGATTTCGATCATTTCGAAATCCATCTTGCCGACGCCGCAGTCAGGGCATAGCCAGTCTTCTGGCACGTCTTCCCAGCGGGTGCCGGGAGCGATGCCGTCATCCGGCCAGCCCTGGCTCTCGTCGTAAATCAGTCCACAGACCACGCATTGCCACTTTTTCATAAAAACCTCAGGCCAATCTCACGGTGTTGCGCGACGCAAGCTACCGCAATTGCACTGATGCGCCAAGCCGGCCGGCGGCAATCGCTGCCAGCCAGTGGCCAACCAAAGGCGGGTCGTGCAGTGCACGACCCGCCAGAAGTCAGCGACTGCTCATCAGTGGATCGGTCAGCGCCATGCCATACATCGCCACCAGCGCGATCACGCCGGCCATGGCGAGATAGTAGAGCGTCGGCAGGATGGTCTTGCGCAGGGTGATGCCTTCGCGTCCGAGCAGGCCAACGGTCGCCGATGCCGCCACCACGTTGTGGATGGCGATCATGTTGCCCGCCGCTGCACCGACCGATTGCACCGCCACCATCATCGCCCCGGATACGCCGATCAGCTCCGCCGCGTTGAGCTGGAACTGCGACAGCATCAGGTTGGACACGGTGTTGGAGCCGGCGATGAAGGCGCCCAATGCGCCGACCGCCGGCGCGAAGAACGGATACACGCCGCCGACGCTGTCGGCCACCAGTTGTGCCATGGCCACGGGCATCGACATCAGGTCGCTGCCGTTGACGCCCGAGTTGATCAGGATACGCACCATGGGAATGGTGAAGATCAGCACGAAGCCGGCACCGAGCAGGGTCTTGCTCGACTCGCCCACTGCCGCCTTGAGCTCGGAAAAGCGCATGCGGTGCAGGAAGAAGGTCACCAGCACCACCATGCACAGGATGCCACCCGGCAGGAAAAGCGGCTCGATGGTGCCGGATACGCCGGTTTCACCGAGGATATCCTTCCAGCCGAAACTCAGGCTCATCAGGGCTGCCTTCACCTCAGGGAAGGTACGCGAGATCACCAGGAACACGGCGAGCAACAGGTAGGGCGCCCAGGCCATGGGGACGGAGATCGGCGCCTTGCCGGCCACCTCGTCGAGCTTCATCTCGATCTTGCCCATCCAGTCGGACGGCCAGTCCTTGGGATCAGCGAAGTCCCAGGTTTCCTTCGGCAGCAGGAAGCCGGCCTTGGCGGCCGGCACCACGATGGCCAGGCCGACCAGAGCGCCGATCATCGAGGGGAATTCCGGGCCGAGGAACACGCCGGCAGCCATGTACGGCAGGGAGAAGGCAAAGGCGGTGAAGATGGCGAACGGTGCGACGGCCAGGCCTTCCTTCCAGCTCTGATTCTTGCCGAAGAAGCGCGTCATGATCATCACCATGATCAGCGGCATCAGCAGACCGATCAGACCGTGGGTGATGGCCACGCGCGAGTAGATCAGGTGGAAGAAGGTTTCCCAGGTGCTGCCGGTGGCCACCAGTTGTTCGGTGATGCCGGTTCTATCCAGGCCGGCGCCGACACCCACCAGAATCGGCGTACCGACCGCACCGAAGGAGACAGGTGTGGACTGCACCATCATCCCCAGCACCACCGCAGCCAGTGCCGGGAAGCCCAGGGCTACCAGCAGCGGTGCGGCCACGGCAGCCGGGGTGCCGAAACCGGAAGCGCCCTCGATGAAGCAACCGAACAGCCAGGCGACGATCAGCGCCTGCACGCGGCGATCCGGGCTGACATTGGAGAAGCCCCGGCGGATCGCCGAGATACCTCCGGAGTGCTTGAGGGTGTTCAGCAGCAGGATCGCGCCGAAGATGATCCACAGGATCGAGGCTGTGAGAATCAGCCCCTGCAGGCTGGAGGCGATGACCCGGTTGAGGGACATGTCCCAGGCCAGCAGGCCGATCACGGCGGTGAGGACGAACACCAGCGGCATCGCGTACTTGGCTGGCCAGCGAAAGCCGATCAGCAGTACACCCGCTAGCACCAGTGGCACGAAGGCCAGGATGGACAGCAGCGTTTGACTCATGGGTTGGTTCCTTCTTTTTCTTGTGAACCACAATTTTCCGGGGACACCCGGCGCCACGCATCTGGAAGGGCCGGGCGCCACGGCACCGACCTTTCCGCGAGCTACGACGGCAGGGAGCCCCCATCGTCGCGCTCATGCTCGAAAGCCCCGACGGTCAGAAACCGTCAGGGCTTGCTACTGCTCCGTGGAGGCGTCAAGAGCCATCCACGGTTGTTAACCCCCTTGTGTAGGAGCCCCGCCCGGGGCGAAGCTTTTCTCCTGCTTCGCGGCGGGGCGCCGCTCCTACATGATCGGTGAGATGCTCAAACCTCCTCTTTGAAACGCAAACGCCAGGCATGCAACAGCGGCTCGGTGTAGCCGGACGGCTGCTCGCGGCCCTTGAACACCAGGTCACTGGCGGCTCGGAAGGCATGGGATTTCTCGAAGCCCGGTGCCATTGGCCAGTAGGCCGGATCGCCGGCATTTTGTCCGTCGACCACCTGCGCCATGCGTTGCAGCGTCTCGCGCACTTGGGCCTCGCTGACCACGCCATGGTGCAGCCAATTGGCGATGTGCTGAGCCGAAATCCGCAATGTGGCGCGGTCTTCCATCAGGCCGACGTTGTGGATATCCGGCACTTTGGAGCAGCCCACGCCCTGCTCGACCCAGCGCACCACGTAACCGAGGATGCCCTGGCAGTTGTTGTCCAGCTCCTGCTGGATATCGCTGGCGCTCCAGGAGCGTTCGGCGCTGACCGGTACGCTGAGCAGGTCATTCAGCAGGCTGTCGCGCTGACTGGCCAGGTCGATCAGCTCCAGCTCGCTCTGCACCGCCTGCACGTCGATCTTGTGGTAGTGCAGGGCGTGCAGCACGGCAGCGGTCGGCGAGGGCACCCAGGCAGTGTTGGCGCCGGCTTTCGGATGGCCGATCTTCTGTTCGAGCATGGCCGCCATCAGGTCCGGCATGGCCCACATACCCTTGCCGATCTGCGCCCTGCCCCGTAGCCCGCAGGCCAGGCCGACCAGCACGTTGTTGCGCTCGTAAGCCTGGATCCAGGCGCTGGATTTCATATCGCCCTTGCGCAGCATGGCGCCGGCTTCCATGGCGGTGTGCATCTCGTCACCGGTGCGGTCGAGAAAACCGGTGTTGATGAAGGCCACGCGCGCGCTGGCGGCCTCGATGCAGGCCTTGAGGTTGACGCTGGTGCGCCGCTCCTCGTCCATGATGCCCATCTTCAGGGTGTTGGCCGGCATGCCCAGCAACTGTTCGACGCGACCGAACAGCTCGTTGGCGAAGGCCACTTCGAACGGGCCGTGCATTTTTGGTTTGACGATATAGACGCTGCCGGTGCGCGAGTTGCCACGACGCTTGAGGTCATGCAGGGCGATCAGGCTGGTGACCACGGCATCCAGGATGCCTTCGGGAATCTCATGGCCTTCGCCATCGATGATGGCCGGGTTGCTCATCAGGTGGCCGACGTTGCGCACGAACAGCAGCGAGCGACCGTGCAGGGTCAGTTCGCTGCCGTCGGCGCCGGTGTAAGTGCGATCCGGGTTGAGGCGGCGGGTGATGCGCTTGCCGCCCTTGTCCAGTTCCTCGGCCAGGTCACCTTTCATCAGGCCCAGCCAGTTGCGGTAGATCACCACCTTGTCAGCGGCGTCGACGGCGGCCACCGAATCCTCGCAGTCCATGATGGTCGACAACGCCGCTTCCATAAGCACGTCCTTGACGCCCGCTGCGTCGGTGCGGCCGATGGGGCTGTCCGCGTCGATCTGGATCTCGAAGTGCAGGCCGTTGTTCTTCAGCAGCACCGCGTTCGGTGCGACCGCATCGCCCTGAAAACCGACGAATTTCTCCGGCTGTGCCAGGGAGGCCTGCGCGCCGCTGCTCAGGGTGACCTGCAACTGGCCGGCGACCACGGCATAGGCGCTGGCGTCGGCGTGCGAGCCCTTAGCCAGAGGCGCCGCCTGGTCGAGGAAGGCGCGGGCGAAGGCGATCACCTTGGCGCCGCGTACTGCGTTGTAGCCGGGGCCCTTGCTCGCGCCACCCTCTTCGCTGATCGCGTCGGTACCGTAAAGGGCGTCGTACAGCGAGCCCCAGCGGGCGTTGGCAGCGTTCAGCGCGTAACGTGCATTCATCACCGGCACCACCAGTTGCGGGCCGGCCTGGCTGGTGATTTCGCTGTCGACGTTGGCGGTGGTTGCCTTGACCTTCTCTGGCTGTGGCAGCAGATAGCCGATGGTGCCGAGGAAGGCACGGTAAGCGTTCATGTCGCGGATCGGGCCGGGGTTGGTGCGATGCCATGCGTCCAGCTCGGTCTGCAGGCGGTCGCGCTCGACCAGCAGCGCACGGTTGCGTGGCGCCAGATCGTGCACCAGCGCGTCGAAACCGCTCCAGAAGGCCGCAGCCTCGATACCGCTGCCGGGCAGCACTTCGTGTTCGATGAACTGCTTGAGCTCGGCGGCTACCTGCAGGCGCTGACATTGCACGCGTTCGGTCATTTTTCTGTTCTCCTGTCTATTCGCTCCCCTCTCCCTTTGGGAGAGGGGCTGGGGGTGAGGGGTTATGGCGGTGCGCTGCAAATGCCCCTCATCCGGTATTTCGTGCCACCTTCTCCCAGGGGGAGAAGGGCATCAGTTGGCGGCTGCGTTGCAAAAAAACCTCATCTGGTACTTCGTGGCAGCTTCCCCCTTGGGGGAGAAGGGCATCGGTTGGCGGCTGCGTTGCAAATGCCCCTCATCCGGCACTTCGTGCCACCTTCTCCCAGGGGGAGAAGGGCATCAGTTGGCGGCTGCGTTGCAAAAGCCCCCTCATCCGGCACTTCGTGCCACCTTCTCCCAGAGGGAGAAGGGCATCGGTTGGCGGCTGCGTTGCAAAAGCCCCTCATCCGGCACTTCGTGCCACCTTCTCCCGGAGGGAGAAGGGCATCAGTTGGCGGCTGCGCCGCATGTTTAAAGGGCCGCAATACCTGCTTTGGCCACCTGCGCATCCTGCTCGGCCTTGACTCCAGACACGCCGACGGCGCCCACCACCTGGCCGTCCACCAGGACCGGCACGCCACCCTCCAGCGAGGTAATCAGCGGCGCGCTGAGGAAGGCGCTGCGCCCGCCATTGACCATGTCCTCGTAGCCCTTGGTTTCGCGGCGGCCAATGGCGGCGCTGCGCGCTTTCTCGGTGGCGATGTAGGCGCCGATCGGCGCGCAGCCGTCGAGGCGTTCCAGGGCCAGCGGGTGACCGCCGTCATCGACCACGGCGATGGCGACGGCCCAGCCCTGTTGCTGCGCTTCGCTGCGGGCCGCCTGGAGGATCTGGGCGACTTCGTTCTGGCTGAGTACGGCTTTCTGTTGCATGGCATACCTCGTATTCGTGGTTTCGTAGCCCGGATGTAATCCGGGATTTACGGCGTTCGTTGTCCCGGATTTCATCCGGGCTACGGCGATCAGTGCATGGCCTCTTCGACTATTTCGATCCAGTGCCTCACCGGTGTGCGGCCAGCGCCGTCCAGATGGGTCTGGCAGCCGATATTGGCGGTGACGATGGCGTCGGGCTTGCCGCTTTCCAGGGCGTTCAATTTGTTGTCGCGCAGTTGCCTGGAGAGCTCTGGTTGGGTCAGCGAATAGGTGCCGGCCGAGCCGCAGCACAGGTGGCCGTCCGGTACGGCAGTCAGGCCGAAGCCAAGGCGACTCAGCACGCCTTCCACTGCGCCGCCAAGCTTCTGCGCATGCTGCAGGGTGCAGGGGCAATGGAAGGCCAGGCGCTGCTCGGCGCGTACCTGCAGCTTCTCCAGCGCCTCGCTTTGCAGCACCTCGACCAGATCCTTGGCCAATGCGCTGACCTGCGCCGCCTTGGCGGCATAGGCCGGATCGCCGGCGAGCAGATGGCCGTAGTCCTTGACGAAGGCGCCGCAGCCGCTGGCGGTCTGCACGATGGCTTCGGCGCCGGCCTCGATGGCCGGCCACCAGGCGTCGATGTTCTGCCGCGCACGTTGCAGGCCGGCTTCCTGGGCGTTGAGGTGATAGTCCACGGCGCCGCAGCAACCCGCTTCGCGAATCGGCGTGACGCTGATGCCGAGGCGATCCAGCACGCGCGCGGTAGCAGCGTTGGTGTTAGGCGACAGCCCCGGCTGCACGCAGCCTTCGAGCATCAGTACGCGGCGGGTGTGCTGCTGCGCCGGGCGCGGCTTGGCTGGGCGAATCTCGCGCGGCAGCTTGGCCTTGAGCGCGGCCGGCAGCAGCGGACGCAGGGCCAGGCCGGTCTGGGTCAGCGTCCTGAACAGCGCCGGTCGTGGCACCACAGCGCGCAGGCCCTGACGCAGCAGGCGTTCGTTCAGCGGCCGCGGCACCGCCTGCTCGACCACTTCGCGACCGATATCCAGCAGGTTGTGGTACTGCACACCGGACGGGCAGGTGGTTTCGCAGTTGCGGCAGGTCAGGCAGCGATCCAGATGCTGCTGGGTCTTGGCCGTGACTTCGTTGCCCTCGAGCATCTGCTTGATCAGATAGATGCGCCCGCGTGGGCCGTCCAGCTCGTCGCCGAGCAACTGATAGGTCGGGCAGGTGGCGTTGCAGAAGCCGCAATGCACGCAGGAGCGCAGGATGCGTTCAGCTTCCTCGGCGCGCGGCAGGCGTTTGGCCTGTTCACTCAAATTGGTCTGCACGTCTTATACCTCGGCGTACATGCGGCCAGGGTTGAAAATACCCTGGGGGTCGAGCTGGTTCTTCAGCTGGCGCTGGTAGCGCAGCAGCGGTGCAGCCAGCGGCTGGAAAGGTTGCGTCTGGCCGGCAGCGAAGCAGGTGGCATGGCCGCCGAGCTTGGCCGTCACGCGCTGGATCAGCTCGCCATCGGCGTCCGTCTTCAGCCAGCGTTGCGCGCCGCCCCAGTCGATCATCTGGCGACCGGGCAGGTCGAGCAGGCCGCTGCCCACCGGCAGCGACAGGCGCCAGAGCGTGCCGCTGCCGCTGAAGAACGGCAGGCGCTGTTCGCGCAGCTGCTGCCAGTAACCGCTGTCGATCTCTTCGCCACCGAGACGCTGGCGTGCGGCCTGTACCGAGCCCTCGCCACCTTCCAGGCGCAGGTGCAGCGCTGCGCCGTCGTGGCTGGCCGCGCTGATCGGCAGCGGCTGCTGGCCCCACTCGGCGAGCTTGTTCAGTGCATGCAGGGCGTCCACTTCCAGGCGCAGGCTGAGCACCTGACGCGGCTTGGGCAGCACCTTGAGCGACACTTCGGCGAGCAGGCCGAGGCAGCCGAAGCTGCCGGCCATCAGGCGCGACAGGTCGTAGCCGGCGACGTTCTTCATCACCTCGCCACCGAAGCGCAGCAGCTTGCCCTGGCCGGTGATCACGCGGGTGCCGAGCACTTGGTCGCGCACCGATCCGGCCCAGGGCCGGCGCGGGCCGGACAGCCCGGCAGCGACCATGCCACCGAGGGTGGCGCCATCGCCCAGGTGCGGCGGCTCGCACGGCAGCATCTGGTTGTTGGCCTCCAGCGCCGCCTCGATTTCGGTGAGTGGCGTGCCGGCGCGAGCGGTGAGTACCAGCTCGGTCGGGTCGTAGCTGACGATGCCACGGTGCAGCCGGGTGTCGAGCACCTCGCCGCTGGTGGCGCGGCCCAGGTGGGCCTTGCTGCCGCTGCCCTGGATGCGCAGCGGCGTGGCGCTGTTGAGCGCGTGGTTGACCTGTTCCAGCAACGCGGCGCTGGCGTCGAAATCATGCGACATCAGAAACGCTCCAGTTCCGGGAAGGGCAGTTGGCCGTGGTGCACGTGCATGGCGCCGAACTCGGCGCAGCGGTGCAGGGTGGGAATGTTCTTGCCCGGGTTGAGCAGGCCGCTGGGGTCGAACGCCGCCTTCACTGCGTGGAACAGGGTGATTTCGTCGCTGTTGAACTGCGCGCACATCTGGTTGATCTTCTCGCGCCCCACGCCGTGCTCGCCGGTGATGCTGCCGCCGACCTTGACGCAGAGTTCGAGGATCTTGCCGCCGATGGCCTCGGCCCGCTCCAGCTCGCCAGGCACGTTGGCATCGAAAAGAATCAACGGGTGCATGTTGCCGTCGCCGGCATGGAACACGTTGGCCACGCGCAGGCCGTACTCTTCGGACAGCTCGGCGATGCCGCGCAGCACACCGGGCAGCTCGCGGCGCGGGATGGTGCCGTCCATGCAGTAGTAGTCCGGCGAGATGCGCCCGACCGCGGGGAAGGCGTTCTTGCGGCCGGCCCAGAATTTCACCCGCTCGGCTTCATCGCGGGCCAGGCGCACTTCGGTGGCGCCGGCCTTTTCCAGCACCTCACGCACCCGCTCGCAGTCGTCGGCCACGTCGGCTTCCACGCCGTCCAGTTCGCACAGCAGGATGGCTTCGGCCTCTACCGGGTAGCCGGCGTGGATGAAGTCCTCGGCGGCGCGGATGGCCAGGTTGTCCATCATCTCCAGGCCACCAGGAATGATGCCGGCAGCGATGATGTCGCCGACCGCGCGCCCGGCCTTTTCCACCGAGTCGAAGGCCGCCAGCAGCACCTTGGCCACCTGCGGCTTGGGCAGCAGCTTGACGGTGACCTCGGTGACGATGCCGAGCATCCCCTCGGAGCCGGTGAACAGCGCCAGCAGGTCGAAACCGGGGGCGTCCAGAGCTTCGCTGCCGAGGGTCATGAACTCGCCCTCGACGGTGAGGATGTCGACCTTGAGCAGGTTGTGCACGGTCAGGCCGTACTTCAGGCAGTGCACGCCGCCGGCATTCTCGGCGACGTTGCCGCCGATGGAACAGGCGATCTGCGAGGACGGGTCGGGGGCGTAATACAGGTCGAAGGGCGCGGCGGCCTGGGAAATCGCCAGGTTGCGCACGCCGGGCTGGACCCGGGCGAAGCGACCTTCGCGGTTGATCTCGAGAATCTGGTTGAAGCGCGCCATCACCAGCAGGATGCCCTTTTCCAGCGGCAGTGCGCCGCCGGACAGGCCGGTACCGGCGCCGCGCGCCACCACCGGTACGCCACGGGCGTGGCAGAGCTTGAGCAACTGCTGCACCTGCTCGATGCGCTCGGGCAGCACTACCAGCATCGGCGTGGTGCGGTAGGCGGACAGGCCGTCGCACTCGTAGGGCTTGAGGTCTTCCTGGGTGTGCAGGATGTCGAGGTCAGGCAGGCGCTGGCGCAACTCCGCCAGCAGGGCGGCCTTGTCGACCGTGGGTAGCGCGCCGTCGACGCGCTCGTCGTACAGAATGCTCATGGCAGGCTCAATCGTGGACGTTGTTGTTATTGGCGGTCATGCCGCGACCTTGGGCCGCATGTTTAGGCCGCCAGCATTTTTACGTCCATCCTCTTTGATGCTGGTAGGACCAGTTTCTTTCGTCAGGCTTTCACCATGGATGGGGCTAAGGTCTTATCCCGCGTGGCTTGCCTGTCGACATCCACAGGGTCTAAGGTGGTCCTTAAAAATTGGTACGACCAGTTCTGCGGAGGTGGCGAATGGACGGGCAACAAGGCGTCGCACGGCGACAGGTCAGCGATGTGGTGGCCGAGCGTATCGAACGGTTGATCGTGGACGGCGTGCTCAAGGTGGGGCAGCCACTGCCGTCGGAGCGGCGCCTGTGCGAGAAACTGGGTATCTCCCGTTCGGCGCTGCGTGAAGGGCTCAAGGTGCTGCGCGGTCGCGGCATCATCGACACCGCTCAGGGCCGTGATTCGCGGGTGGCCAAGCTCAGCGGCGAGCGCGACGCCAGCCCGCTGATGCACCTGTTCAACTCGCAACCGCGCACCCTGTACGACCTGCTGGAGGTGCGTGGTCTGCTCGAAGGCGAGTCGGCGCGCCTGGCGGCGCTGCGTGGCACCGAGGCGGATTTCGTCCTGCTGACCCGGCGTTACGAAGAAATGCTGGCGGCCCATGCGCAGGAAAATCCGGTCGACCCGCGCGAACATGCGCGTCTCGACCACGCCTTCCACCTGGCCATCTGCGAGGCCTCGCACAACCCGGTGCTGGTGCACACCCTGCAGTCGCTGACCGACCTGATGCTGAGCACCGTATTCGCCTCGGTGAACAACCTTTACCACCGCCCGGCGCAGAAGCGGCAGATCGACCGTCAGCATTCGCGGCTGTACCACGCAGTGATCGAACGCCTGCCGGAACAGGCGCAGCGCGCCGCGCGCGACCACATCAACAGCATCCGCGACAACCTGCAGGAGATCGAGCAGGAAGAGCAGCGCTTGGTGCGCGCGACCATGCGTCTGGAAGGCTGGGCGTAGCGCGGGTGAAACCCGGCTGATGATGGTGGCGGGTGATCGTTCCCACGCTCCGCGTGGAAACGCGGCCCCAGACGCTCCGCGTCTGCCGCAAGACAGACGCACACCGTGACTTGGCGCAGAGCGCCCATACAGGGGCTACCACGCAGAGCTTGGGAGCCATCTAGAAACCCGGCTGATGATGGTGGCGGGTGATCGTTCCCACGCTCCGCGTGGAAACGCAGCCCAGACGCTCCGCGTCTGCCGCAATACAGACGCACACCGTGAACTGGCGCAGAGCGCCCATACAGGGGCTACCACGCGGAGCGTGGGAGCCATCTAACGGTGGCGGGTTGCACCCGCCCTACATACTTGTGGGAGGGGCTTTAGCCGCGATCTGCCAGAGCCGCTCGCCGCTGAAGCGCCTCCCACGTGGCATGACACCCTACCTGAAGATGCTGGTCACCACTCCTTCTTCCACGACCTGTGCTTCGATCACCTTCTGGCTGCCGAGGTTGCGCACGCGGATCACCTCGCCTTCGCGGCCATTGGCCAGGGCTTCGCCGGTGGCCGACGCGGAGATACCGTCCTGGCTGGCGATGATGGTCACCTGCTGGCCGCGACGGATCAGCAGGGGCGCGGCGAGCAGATTCGGCGCGATCAACTGGCCGGCGCGCAGGCGACGCTTGGCGCCCTGGCCGATCACCTCGTCGACGCTGTTATAGAAGCCGCGTGAGGCTCTGCCGACGTTCACTTCCTGCAGTTGCAGCTGTTCGGCGGTGATGGTCTGGCCGCGTTCGATCACGCGGGCGGCATGCACGGCCGGCAGGAACACGCTGGCTTGCACCAGGGCCGTGACGCTCCAGCCGGGCGCATCGGCGCAGCTCAGGTCCAGGCGTTGACGTGACAGGGGAGAGGGATCGTCGCTGCTGACTGTCACGCTCAGCACCTGGGTACAGGCCGGCAGGCGCTCGGCGCTATTGAGCAGGGTGATATCGAGGCTGTGGCGCTGCCCTTGCCAGGCCTGACGCCTGGCTTCTTCAGTCAGCATCTGCTGCATGTGTGCGGTCACGGCCTGGTCGATCTGGCTGGTGGCATCGGTCTCGCCGTACGCAGCGCTCAGCGGCAGCAGGGCAAGGAGGAAAAACGTCGACACCCAGGCGGAAAAGCCCTTTCCGCTTTTCCTCCAGGCCGCGCTTCGATGCGGAAGGAAGGCGACGCGGAAGTCGTCTTTATGTCTTTTAAATGCCTTTAAAATCAATGTGATACGGCTCTCTACTGGGTTGGGCACGCTTTGTGCTGAAGGCACCTGGGCACAACCTTGGGTTAAGGGTACCGGTAAATGAGTATACGGATTGATGACGTGGTGGGCCTGCATTCGCGAGCGATCGAACTGCGTATGCAGCGCAGCGAAATCCTTGCTGCCAACCTGGCCAACGAAGACACCCCGGGCTTTCTCGCCCGTGACATCGATTTTGCTGGCGAGATGCGGCAGCTCGACTCGCAGCCCGCATTCGCCGCCAGCAGCGCGGATCTCAAGTACCGCGTACCGACCCAGCCGTCACAGGACGGCAACAGCGTCGAGCTGAGTGTGGAGCAGGCCGCGTTCTCCAAGAACAGCATGGACTTCCAGACCAGCCTGACCTTTCTCAGCATGAAATTCCGTGGCCTGAAACAGGCCATCGAGGGGCGTTGATCATGGCTTTCGACTCCATCTACCGCATCGCCGGCTCGTCGATGAACGCGCAGACCGTGCGCCTCAACACGGTGGCCAGCAACCTGGCCAACGCCGATTCGGCCGCTGCCAGCGCCGAGGACGTGTATCAGGCACGCAAGCCGGTGTTCGCTGCCGTCTACAACAACGACCAGTTGACCCGCAGCGCAGGCATGGGCGGCGCCCATGTGCAGGTGCTCGATGTGGTCACCGCCGGTCGTGAACCGGTGCGCCGCTATGAGCCGGACAATCCCCTGGCCGACGACCAGGGCTACGTGTTCTACGCCGACATCGATCAGATCGAAGAGATGACCGACATGATGTCGGCCACCCGCAGCTTCGAGACCAGCGTCGAAGTGCTCAATCGCCTGAAAAGCATGCAGCAGGGCCTGCTCAAGCTCGGAGAATCCTGATGACCACGGTCAGCAATAACAGCCAGAACAATCCCGCTTACAGCATCGACGAGGCGGTGAAGCAGTCGGTCAACGTCAGCGACGCGACCCAGCTGGAAAACAACTTTCTCACCCTGATGGTCGCGCAGATCCAGAACCAGGACCCGACCAAACCGGTGGACAGCACTGAGTTCCTCAATCAGTTCGCCGCCATGAGCCAGGTCAAGAGCCTGGAAAACATGGCCTCGCTGAGCAAGAGCAACCTGGTGCTGCTGGACAACCTGCAGACCCTCACCGCCGCTGGTCTGGTCGGCCAGGAAGTGAAGGTAGCGACCGAGCAACTGGAGCTGGGTGCGGACAAGGTCAAGGGTGAGATCAACCTGGAGCATGCCGCCGGCACGCTGGCTCTGGTGGTCACCGACAGCAATGGCGTGAAGAAGGAGATCGCGCTTGGCAGCCAGGCGCCGGGGCGCGTGCCCTTCGAGCTGGACCCCGAGGCCCTTGGCCTGGCGCCGGGCAGCTACAAGGTCGAGGTCAAGAGCGACAGCGGCGAGTACCCCAAGGTCGAGGTGGCCGGTCGCGTCACCCAGGTGCGCGTCAGCGCCGAAGGGCCTGTGCTGGAAGTCGTCGGCGTTGGCACCGTGCCCTTCTACAACATCACCGAATTCGGCCAGACGCAGACCGCCGGTCTGCTCTGAACCCTCCTACTCGTTCAATTCAAAGGTCCAGTCGCCATGAGTTTCAACATCGCCATGACCGGCCTCAGCGCCGTCAACGAACAGCTCAACACCATCAGCCACAATATCGCCAACGCCGGCACCACCGGCTTCAAGTCCTCGCGCACCGAGTTCGGCAGCATCTACGCCGACAGCCAGGCGATGGGCGTGGAAGTGCTGGCCACCACTCAGAGCATCAGCCAGGGCGGGTCCCTGGTGACCACCGGGCGCAGCCTGGACCTGGCCATCTCCGGCGGTGGCTTCTTCGTCACCCGTGATACCAACGGCGACCTGAGCTACACCCGCGCCGGCGTGTTCGGCGCCGACAAGGACAACAACATCGTCAACGCTGCCGGGCAGACCCTGCAGGGTTATCCAGTGGACGCCGCCGGCAACCTGCTGGTCGGCGCCATGGGCGACCTGCAACTGCAGAACGCCAACCTGCCGGCCCGCGCCACCGACACCCTGGCCTTCGTCATGAACCTGGACTCCAACCAGACCGTGCCGGCCACTGCGCCGTTCGACCCGGCGGACGTGAATACCTACAACTCCACCTACACCACCAAGGTGTTCGACTCCCAGGGCAAGGAACACACCCTGACCCAGTACTTCGTAAAGACTGGCGCCAACACCTGGGATGCCCACTACTACCAGGGCAACACCGCTGTCGGCGGCCCGCAGGCACTGACTTTCGGCACCAACGGCACGCTCACCGCGCCGGTTGGCCCGGTCAACGTCGGCTTCGCCCTGCCGGGCGTCGACCCGATGAACATCGCCATCGACTACAGCAACTCCAGCCAGTACGGCTCCGACTTCGTCGTCACCAGCAACCGCGCCAGCGGCTATGCCGCAGGCGAGCAGACCGGTCTGGCGGTGGAGAAGGACGGCATGGTCTACGCCAACTACAGCAACGGCCAGCGCATGCTCCAGGGCCAGGTGGCGCTGGCCACCTTCGCCAATGCTGGCGGCCTGAAGAACATCAGCGGCACCGCCTGGGTGGAGACCGCCGATTCCGGCGCTGCACTGATCGGCGTGCCGGGTGTCGGTCCGTTCGGCGAGCTGGTGGCCGGTTCGCTGGAGAACTCCAACGTCGACCTGACCCAGCAACTGGTCGGTTTGATGGAGGGCCAGCGCAACTACCAGGCCAACACCAAGGTGCTGACCACCAACAAGGAACTCACCCAAGTGCTGTTCGGCGCGATCTGAGGCTGACCCATGGACCGTCTCGGTTATACCGCAATGACTGCCGCCAGCCGCACCATGAGCTCGCTCACAGTGCGCGCCAACAACCTGGCCAACGTCAACACGCCCGGCTTTCGTGCCGACCTGGAGCAAGCCCAGGCCGTCGCCGTGGAAGGCTACGGCTACGACAGCCGGCACCTGGTGCGGGTGAAGAACAACGGCGTCAACCTCGCCCCCGGTGAGTTGATGGCGACCGGCCGTGATCTCGACGTGGCGATCCAGGGCCGTGGCCTGTTCACCGTCGAAGGCGATGGCGGTGCAGAGCGCTACACGCGCAACGGCGCGCTGCAGGTCGATGCCGAGCTGCGCCTGACCCTGAACGGCCGCGCCGTGCTGGGCGAGGGCGGCCCCATCGTGCTGCCCGAGTACGACAGCCTGCACATTGGTCGTGACGGCACCGTTTCGGTGATCCCGCGTGGTGACTTCGTAACCGCCGAGGTTGATCGCATCCGCGTGGTGGATGTCGACGCCGCCGACCTGACCAAGGATGCCAGCGGCCTGCTGGCGCGCACCGACGGTCAGCCGGCCGAGGACATGGAAACGCCGGTGCTGGTCTCCGGTTACCTGGAGGCCAGCAACGTCGGCGCCATCGATCAGTTGGTGGCGACCATGAGCCTGAACCGCCTGTTCGAGACCCAGGTGAAGATGATGAAGGCCGCCGAGGACCTGTCCGAAGCCGGCAACCGGATGATTCGCGGCAGTTGATGAGGGGGCGAGGGTAGGAGCCGGCTTGCTGGCGAACCCGCTGCCCCTGATCGCGAGCGAGCTCGCTCCTACAGATACGGCGTAGCGTCGAGGATTCGACGTCAGTCGGTATGGAGCGCTGACAGAACACCACTACGTAGCCCGGATGCAATCCGGGAACGATTTCCCCGGATTGCATCCGGGCTACAGGTATAGAGGAGACACGACATGAGTTCCGCACTTTGGGTCAGCAAGACCGGCCTGGCTGCTCAGGACAAGGCCATGAGCGCCGTGGCCAACAACCTGGCCAACGTCAACACCAATGGCTTCAAGAGCGACCGCGTGGTGTTCGAGGACCTGTTCTACGCCATTGAACTGCAGCCGGGTGCGCAGGCCGATGAGGTCAACACCGTGCCTTCGGGCATCCAGCTCGGCAGCGGTGTGCGCGTGGCCGGCACGCAGAAGGTGTTCACCGAAGGCAGCATCCAGACCACCGGCCAGCCGATGGATCTGGCCATCATCGGCGCCGGCTTCTTCCAGGTGGAAGCGCCCAACGGCGACATCTACTACACCGAGAACGGCCAACTGCAGCTCAATGCCGAAGGCATGATCGTCAACTCCCAGGGCCTGCCGCTGACGCCGGCCATCGAAGTGCCGGCCGGTAGCAGCCGCTTCACCGTGGGCAGCGACGGCATCGTCACCGCCGTGCTGGCCGGCGATACCCTGCCTTCGGAGCTGGGCCAGATCACCCTGGTCAGCTTCACCAATCCGAGTGGCCTCGAAGCGCTCGGCGGCAACCTCTACCGCGAAACCGTGGCCAGCGGCGAGCCGGTCGAGGGCGTGCCCGGCGAAGAAGGCTTGGGCAACCTCAAGCAGGGCGTGCTGGAAGGCTCCAACGTGCAGGTGGTCGAGGCGATGGTGGCGATGATCTCCATCCAGCGCGCCTACGAGGCCAACGCCAAGGTGCTCGACGCCGCGTCGGGCATGCAGCAGTTCCTCAACCAGACCGTGTGATTGCCATGAAGCGCCTGATCCCGCTCGCTCTGCTCCTGACCCTGGGTGGTTGCGCCAGCTTCAACGAGATGCTGCCCGACGAAGACTCGAGCCAGTACGAACCCTTGCAACTGGACTACAGCGTGCCACCGAGCACTGGTGGCGGGCTGTTTCGCAGTGGCTACAGCGGCTCGTTGATCGGCGACAAGCGTGCGGTGCGGGTCGGCGACATCCTTACCGTGGTGCTCGACGAGTCCACCCAGTCGAGCAAGAGCGCCGGCACCAGCTTCGGCAAGAGCTCGGGCGTGTCCGTCGGTATTCCCACGGTGCTGGGCAATACCTACGACCGTCTGGAAAGCTCCGCCGAGGCCGAGCGCGATTTCAATGGCTCGGCGCGCAGCTCGCAGCAGAACACCCTGCGCGGCTCCATCGCGGTGACCGTGCATCAGGTGCTGCCCAACGGCACGCTACTGATCAAGGGCGAGAAGGCCCTGCGCCTGAACCAGGGCGACGAATACATCCGCCTGGTCGGCCTGGTGCGCATGGACGACATCAACCGCACCAACCAGGTGTCCTCGCAGAACGTGGCCAACGCGCGCATCTCCTACGCCGGGCGCGGCGTGCTCAGCGACAGCAATTCGGCCGGTTGGCTGACGCGTTTCTTCACCAGCCCGCTGTTCCCGCTCTGAGGCCCAGACCATGATCAAACGTATTCTCGTCGCCTGTGTCCTGAGCTGGCCGCTATTGGCCAAGGCCGTGCCGCTGATGGACCTGGTGGACATCGAAGGCATTCGCGGCAACCAGCTGATCGGCTATGGCCTGGTGGTAGGCCTCGACGGCACCGGCGACAAGAACCAGGTGCGCTTCACCAGCCAGTCGGTGGCGAACATGATCAAGCAGTTCGGCATCAACCTGCCGCCGAACGTCGATCCCAAGCTGAAGAACGTCGCGGCGGTAACCGTGACCGCAGAAATTCCGCCGTCCTACAGCCCGGGGCAGACCGTGGATATCACCGTCGCCTCGCTGGGCGATGCCAAGAGCCTGCGTGGCGGCCAGTTGCTGATGACCCCGCTGCAGGGCGTCGACGGCGAAACCTATGCCCTGGCCCAGGGTGCCATCGTCGTTGGCGGCCTCAATGCCACTGGGCAGAGCGGCTCCAGCGTGGCGATCAACTCCGCCAACAGTGGTCGTGTACCCAATGGCGCCACCGTCGAGCGCATGATCCCCAGCGACTTCAGCACCCGCGACGACGTCATGCTCAACCTGCGCCAGCCCAGCTTCCAGACCGCCGCGCGGGTGGTCGAAGCGGTCAACGGCCGCTTCGGCAGCGGCACCGCCAGCGCCCTGAACTCGACCAAGATTTCCATTCGCGCACCCATTACCAGCACCCAGCGCATCGGCTTCATGGCCATGCTCGAAGGCCTGGAGGTGGAAGAGGGCCGCGAGCGGCCGCGTGTGGTGTTCAACAGTCGTACCGGCACCGTGGTGGTTGGCCAGGGTGTGCGCGTCAAGGCCGCCGCCGTGGCCCATGGCACGCTGACCGTGACTATCAGCGAGAACCCCCAGGTCAGCCAGCCCAATGCCTTCTCCGGCGGCCAGACCGCCGTGGTGCCGCGCTCCGATGTGGCTGTCAGTCAGGACAAGAACGCCATGTTCAAGTGGCCTGACGGCGCCAGCCTGGACAGCATCATCAACACCGTGAACAGCCTCGGCGCCACCCCGGACGATGTCATGAGCATCCTCCAGGCGCTGGAACAGGCCGGTGCCCTCAACGCTGAACTGATCGTGATCTGAGCCATGAGCATCGTTTCCCTCGCCCAACACATGAACAGCCACCGTGGCAGCGCCGATGGCATCGGCACCGCCCGTGAACAGCAGTTGCAGGCCGCGGCCGAGCAGTTCGAGGCGCTGTTCCTGCAACAGATCCTCAAGCAGATGCGCAAGGCCAGCGACGTGCTCGCCGAAGGCAACCCGATGCGCAGTCGCGAGATGGACACCATGCGCGACTTCTACGACGAGGTGCTGGCCGAGACCCTGGCCGGGCGCAAGCAGACCGGCATCGCCGACATGCTGGTCAAGCAACTGTCCGGCGCGGCGTCCCAGGCGCCGGATCTGGAGGTGGCCGCAGCCGCTGCCCGTTCTGCGGAACTGCCGCAGCGTTCCTCCAGCAGCCTGCTGGAGCCGCTGCGCGCGACCTGGCAGCGCGGCGTCGATGGGCTGGGCAAGGCCTGGGACAAGGGCTCGGCAGGCTTTCTTGCGCTGGTCGATCGCGTCATCCAGCAGGAGTCTGCCGGTCGTATCGATGCCGTATCGCCCAAGGGTGCACGCGGTCTGATGCAGCTGATGCCGGACACTGCGCGGGAGATGGCCGCCGAACTCGGCCTGCCGTTCAGCGAAGCGCGCCTGACCACTGATGCCGAGTACAACAAGCGCCTGGGCAGCGCCTACCTGGACAAGATGCTGCAGCGTTACGACGGCCATCAGGCGCTGGCGCTGGCTGCCTATAACGCCGGCCCTGGCCGCGTCGACGAATGGCTGAAGGTCAACGGCGACCCGCGCAGTGGCGAGATCGCTACCGGTGCCTGGATCGAGCGCATTCCCTTCCAGGAAACCCGCGATTACACGCGCAAGATTCTCGGCGATCTGGCCAGCCGCGAAACACCGGTCAAGAACGAAGTACAGCAGCAGACCTCGCTCAGCGCGCAGACCCGCCAGCAACTGGCCAGTGCCTTGAGTGCCGACAGTGGCCTGTTGCTCGGTGCTGTCGCCAGCAAGCAGGTGCTGACGCGCGACGGATTTAAGTCCACCGCAGATTCCGTCGCCCTGTCTTCAGTAACAGCCCAATCCGCTGCCGACGATGCCCGTGCGCCGCGTCTGGCGGCCTTCGCTCAGCCGATGCGCTTCGAGCGTCAGGAGTCCTAAGTCGTGAGCATCCTCAACCAGATCGCCTACAGCGGTGTGCGTGCCAGCCAGGTCGCCCTGGCCACTACCGGGCAGAACATCGCCAACGTCAATACGCCCGGTTTCAGCCGCCTACAGACCATCACCGGGTCGCTGGCCGGGCAGGGTGGCTTGAGCGTCGGCGGCGGTGTCGAGGTGATCAGCATTCGCCGCATGACCAACGAATTTCACAACCAGCAGTTGTGGCGCGCGACCACCGAGGAGAACTTCTACGGTGCCTCGCAGCAGTACCTGACCGCGCTGGAAGCGTTGATGTCCGGCACCGGTTCGAGCATCAGCGCCGGCCTCGACCAGTTCTTCGCCGCGCTCAGTGAAGCCAGCGCCACGCCGGGCTCCATTGCCTTGCGTCAGCAGATCATCAGCGAGGCCGGCAACCTGGCGCAGCGCTTCAACGGTCTGAGCAGCAACATCGATGCGCAGGTCAAGGCGCTGCAGGAGCAGCGCACCGCCATGGCCACCGAGATCAACGGCCTGACCGAGAACATCGCGCTGCTGAACAAGAAGATCGTCGAGACCGAGTCGGTCAAGGGTGACAGCACCGCACTGCGTGATCACCGTGAAAGCCTGATCGGCGAACTCAGCCAGTTCGCCAAGCTGCGCGTCAACGAGACCCCGGACGGCTCGGTCAGCGTCGCCCTGGCCAACGGTCAGCCGCTGGTGGCCGGTCCGACCGCCGGCCAGCTCAAGGTGGCGATGACCGCCACGGGTGAGCAGGAAGTCAGCCTGGCCTTCGCCGGCACCAGCTTCCCGCTGCGTCAGGATGGTTTCGGCGGCGCGTTCGGCGGCCTGTATGACGTCGAGTACAACAGCCTGCGGCCGAACCTGGACGCCCTGCACGACATGGCCAGCCAGCTGGCGCAGATGGTCAACGACGTGCTCGCCACAGGCTTCGATCTCAACGGCAACCCCGGCCAGCCGCTGTTCGTCTATGACCCCGCCAGCACCACCGCCTTGCTGCGTATCGAACCGCTGACCGCCGAACAGCTGGCGTTCTCTTCGGTGGCGGGGGAGACCGGCAACAACGAAGTGCTGCTGGATCTGCTCGACCTGAAGAACCAGACCATTACCCTGGACGGCAGCCAGGTCACCCTCAACGATGCCTACGCCGGCCTGCTCGGTAGGGTCGCCAGCGACAGTCGGCAGAACCAGGCTGACTTCAAGTCCGCTACCGCCGTGACCCAGCAGGCGCAGTCACAGCGCGACAGCGTCAGCGCTGTGAGCCTGGACGAGGAGGCGGTCAACCTGATGACCTACCAGCAGGCCTACCAGGCCAACATGAAGGTGATCAACACCGCCAACCAGTTGTTCGATGACATGCTTGCCGCGTTCTGAAGCGGCTTTTAGAGAGATTCAGCCATGATGCGCATCACCAATTCGCAGATCACCTCGCTGATGCACAACTCGATGAACAGCAGTTCTGCCGAGTTGGGCAAGCTGATGCAGCAGATGGCCACCGGCAAGCGCATCCTGTTGCCGTCCGACGACCCCATCGCCAGCGTGCGCGTGCTGCGTGTCGAGCGTGAGGAAGCGAGCCTGGAGCAGTTCCGCAAGAACATCGCCAACGTCTCCGGCAGCCTCTCGACTCAGGAAGCCAACCTCAAGTCCACTTCCGACGCGATGCTCAACGTGCGCGATCTGCTGCTGTGGGCGGCCAACGGCTCCAACACCAGCGAAGACCTGGCTGCCATGGCCGGTGAGCTGTCGATTATCGAAGACACCATCTTCAGCTTCGCCAACGTGCGTGACGAGGAGGGGCGCTATCTGTTCTCCGGCACCCTCAGTGACACCCCGGCGCTGGGTTTCGATGCGGCCACCCAGGCCTACAGCATCACCGGCAACGACAAGCACCGTCAGGCCGCCGTGGCCAACGGCGTGCTGGTCGACGAGAACGTCACGGCGGCCAGCGTCTTCGGCGCCGGGGTGGGCATGCTCAACGAGCTGCGTGGCCTGATCAACACCCTGCAGGACCCGGCGCTGGACGCCACCGATCCGGCCGTGCGCCAGCAGATCACCGACACCCTCGGCGCACTGGATGACGCTCATGGGCGCGTCATGGGTTCGATCACCGACCTCGGTGGGCGGCAGAACGCACTGACCCTTCTGACCGACAGCAACGAGGATGTGTCGCTGGTCAACCAGAAGATCGAAGGCGAGCTGTCGCAGCTGGACTATGCTGGCGCCACCATCGACCTGAACAACTACCAGCTGGCGCTCGGCGCGACGCAGAAGACGTATCTGAAGATCAACGAGATGTCGTTGTTCAGCCTGCTGTAAGGAGCCTGCGGTGATCAAGGTCGATACACAGCTCCCGGTCGTCACGGCGCTCGATCCGCAGGCCCGCCGCCCGGTGCAGGGCGAGCAGCCCGTGCAGCGCCAGCGCAAGCAGTTGCCTGCTGAGCCTGCGTCACCGCCGCGTGGCAAGAGTGCCACTTTCAATCTGCAGCTCAACCAGCAGTTGACCTCGATGCAGGCGGCCGACAGTTACCTCGGCGAACTGGCCGGGCGACTCGGTCAGCTCAAGCTCAGTCTCAGCCGCGAGCTGAGCAATGCCCAGGCCGGTGAGCGCGACGGCATCAAGCGTGAGCTGGAACAGGTACGCAAGCTGCTCGCCGAACGCAGCCAGCGCTCCGGCGAAGCGCTGGATGCCAGCTTCAAGTTGCGTCTCAGCGAGCCGGTGCGCAGCCGTTTCAGCCTGCAAGGGCTGGACTCCATTGCTGCGGTGCAGCAGGCCGGCAAGGAAACCCTGCTGTTCAGCGCCGGACGCAAGCTGACCGAGCCGCTGGCGGTGGTGCTCGACGAGGGCCTGAGCGAGCAACAGATTCTCCGTCGTTTCAACGCCGGTCTCGGTCCGGCGGGCATCCGCGCTGAAGTCGATAATGGCGGGGCGCTGAAATTCAGCGCCCGCGAGAGTGAGTGGCAGCAGCTCAAGGGCGAGCTGCGCGTGCAGGGTGAGGGCAAGCTGGCGAGCCAGGCTCAAGCGGCCGTGGTCAGCCACGAGGAGCAGATGTTGCGCCTGCCCGACGCCGCGCGCCTCGATGGTGCCCGTGAACTGCGCCGGGCACTGGACGAAGTGGTGGCGGCGCTGGACCGGATCGGCACGCTGCGTGAGCAACTCAGCCATCGTCAGGAGGAAATTCGCGAGTTTCTCGCCCGTCATGCCGATCACAACGAGCGTGAATGGGCCAAGGAGTTTGCCGGTGAAGTGTTCAGCCTGATGCGTCGCAGCCCCAGCAGCTACGCGGCGGTGACCCAGACCGTGGTCGCCCAGGCCAATATCAGCCGTTCCAGCGTGGTCAGTCTGTTGTCCTGATCGCTTGCCTCTCCTCAGCCGTCGGTCGCCCTCCCCTTTTTTTGGCGACTGACGGCTTTTTTTTTGGTTCTTCGCATAGCTTGGGGAACGTCCGGGTTGACACTGGACTGGCAATTACGTGTCAGCTGTACATGACTTGGCACTCTCCGTTAGCGAGATCGTCTGATCTGATGGGTTTCGCCCCTTACGGGCGACTAACTTTCTTTGCTTGTGCAAAGAAAGTAAGCAAAGAAACACACCCCTACATACGGCCCCGGCTGCGCCGGGGTTCCCTCGTTCCATCACCACTCCAGGGGCACGCTGCGAAGGGCCATCCCTGGCCCATCGCAGCTCTCGCGACATCCATGTCGCTCAACCCCTTACGTGGCGATTCCACTCGGCCTCCTGAAGGGGACTTGGGCGTCGTCTACACCATCGCAGTTGAAGAGCAAAGGCAAAGGCCAGACGCCGCCAATTCCAATTCCGCAAAGATTACGCAGGCTCGCGAACTGGTCCCCTTCAGGAGGCCGAGTGAAGGTGTTGCGTAGGGGAGCGAGCCGCATGGATGCGGCGAGAGGCTTAAAGGGCCAGGGATGGCCCTTGTAAGCCGGCCCCCGGAGCGGCACCGGAGCGAGGGAAGTTTCGCGCAGCGAAACCCGGATGTCGGGGTGCCCTTCTTTGGCACACCTTTCTTGGGCAAGCAAGAAAGGTGTGGCGCCCGTAAGGGGCGCAACCCAAACGCTCAGCGCACGCGGTAATAGATAGTGCTAAGTCAGCAAGCAAGACGCACACAAACTTGCCAGTCCGGTGTCAAGCGTATCCGCCCCGCAAAAATGCGAAGAACCTTTTTTAATTCCCGAGCGGCTGGCCACTGGGCGCAGGCATTTTTGCTGCAGGGTACTGGCCTTCAGGAAAAGGACATCCGGACCCGATGCCAGTCAGCTGATTTGACCATTGATCCGCTTTTTGACTGGTCGCACAGAAATGATGGCGTTTTAGCAGCTATCATCGCCCCCCTCTCCGCAGTGTGTGGGCCCGGCGCCCGTCGTATCTGCCCTCTCGCATTCCAATAAAAACCCCGCATTCAAAGGGTTCAACCCGTTCCGGTGGCTTGTGCTTCCGGTGCATTGCCTTGTTCTCGAATTTTGGAGTACCGACGTGTTGAAGAAGTACCTGACTCTCCTCCTGCTTGCCTGCACCGCGCTGGTCAGCGTGCCCAGCCTGGCGCAGTTGAGCGATTCCGAAGCCATGAACATGGCCGGTCTGCAGCGTTCGCTGACCCAGCGCATGGCCAAGAACTACCTGATGATCGGTGCCGATGTGCGCGTGGATGCCGCCCAGCGCCAGCTGCAGGAAACCATCCAGCGTTTCGATGCCAGCCACAAAGCGCTTACCGAATATGCCCCTAACGCCGAGATCAAGGCCGCGCTGGCCAGGATCGACGGCACCTGGGCTACCTACCGTCAGCAGCTGGAAGCCAAACCGGAGCAGGCCAAGGCCGCCCAGATGTTCGCCACCAGTGAGGAACTGCTGCAGCAGACGCAGACCGTCAGTGAGCTGATGGGCAAGCACCTGGGCGCCATGGGCGCATCGGTCCACCGCACCGGCTGGGCCCGCGTTCAGACCCAGCGCATCGCCATGCTCTACATGGCCAAGTCCTGGCATGTGCAGGCGCCAGACCTGGATGCCAAGCTGGACAAGGCAGTGAGCGACTTCGAAACCATCCTCAAGGAGCTGGAAGCCCGCGGTACGCCGAACGAGGAAATCGCCAACGCCCAGCGTCGCGCCCGTGCCCACTGGGGCTTCACCCTCAAAGGCATCGACCTGCACGCCTCGCAGGACTTCGTGCCGACCGTGATCACCGTCAGCACCGATTCGCTGTTCCGCCAGCTCAACGAGCTGACCCGCCTGTACGCGGGCCTGCAAGCCAAAGAGGCCTGATAGCCATTCTCTAGTTCGTCACCTTGGAGACCCGCTTTTGCGCTATAAACAAGCGCTAGTCGGGCTGAGGTGGCGGGCATGAGCGAAGTAACTGATCAGGCGGTCTACAAGACCCTGCTGGAGTCGACCCGGGCTATTCCCTGGAAGATCGACTGGAAGACCATGACCTTCGCCTACATCGGCCCGCAGATCGAGACGCTGTTGGGCTGGTCGCAGGCCAGTTGGGTCAGTGCCGAGGACTGGGCGACGCGCATGCACCCGGACGACCGCGAGAAGGTGGTGGAATTCTGCATCGCGCAGTCACAGAACGGCGTCGATCATGAGGCCGACTACCGCGCACTGACCGCCGCCGGCGACTACGTGTGGATTCGCGACGTGGTGCATGTGATGCGCGACGACAACGGCGAGGTGGATTCGCTGATCGGCTTCATGTTCGACATCAGCGAGCGCAAGAAGACCGAGGAACAGCTGCTGACCCTGCAGAAGCAGCTGGAGGAATACTCCTACAAGGATGGCCTCACTGGCGTGGCCAACCGGCGCATGTTCGACAGCGTGCTGGCCACCGAATGGGCCAATGCCCAGCGCACCCAGCAGCCGCTGTCGCTGATCCTGCTGGATATCGATCACTTCAAGCAGTTCAACGACCACTACGGCCATATCCAGGGTGACGATTGCCTGAAGAGCGTTGGCCAGGCCCTGAGCCGCGCGGCCAGCCGGCCACGGGATTTCGTCGGGCGCTTCGGTGGTGAGGAGTTCGTGCTGGTGCTGCCGGAGACTGACGAGGCTGCCGCCCGCCATATCGCCGAGCGCTGCCGGCAGCAGGTGCGCCAGCAGCGCATTGCCCACGAGCGTTCTGCGGTGTCGTCCCTGCTCACCATCAGCCTCGGTGTCGGCACCCTGGTGCCGGGCGCCCACGACCGCCCGCTGGATTTTCTCAACAGCATCGACAAGCTGCTCTACCAGGCCAAGCAACGTGGTCGTGATCGGCTTGAAGTAGCCAGAATGCCGGCGCGCTCGGAGCTGGATGGCACCGCTGACACCCGCGCTTGAGCAATCGTTAACTTGGGCGTAACGATTGCGCGAGCTGCTTGATTGATGACCACAAGGTCACGCTCCTAATGTGCCTCCACGACAGCGGAACTCGTGGAGTCTTCAATGACAACAACAATATCCCCACCGCCGCAGTGGTCGCGTCGTCGCGCTGAAAAAGCCCGGCGACTCGATCAGGTGCGCAACCTCGCCGATGGCGTGGTCCTGCCCAGCGACAAGATAGTCACTGCACTTGAGGCACTGATTGCCCCCGGTGATCGCGTGGTGCTCGAAGGCAACAATCAAAAGCAGGCGGATTTTCTTTCCCGCTCGCTGGCCAAGGCCGATCCCGGCCGTCTGCACGACCTGCACATGATCATGCCCAGCGTCAGCCGCGCCGAGCATCTCGACCTGTTCGAGCGCGGCATCGCCCGCAAGCTCGACTTCTCCTTCGCCGGGCCGCAAAGCCTGCGCATCGGCCAACTGCTCGAAGACGGGCAGATGGAAGTAGGCGCCATTCACACCTATATCGAGTTGTATTCGCGCCTGCTGGTGGACCTGATCCCCAACGTCGCGCTGGTCGCGGGCTTTCAGGCCGATCGTCACGGCAACATCTACACCGGCCCGAGCACCGAGGACACCCCGGCGCTGGTCGAGCCCACGGCCTTCTCCGACGGCATCGTGATCTTCCAGGTCAACGAGATCGTCGACGAGCTGCCACGCGTGGACATTCCCGCGTCCTGGGTCGACTTCGTGGTGGTGGCCGACAAGCCTTTCTACATCGAGCCGCTGTTCACCCGCGACCCGCGCCATATCAAGCCGGTGCATGTGCTGATGGCGATGATGGCGATCCGTGGCATCTACGAAAAACACAAGGTGCAGTCGCTCAACCATGGCATTGGCTTCAACACCGCCGCCATCGAACTGATCCTGCCCACCTACGGCGAATCGCTGGGCCTGAAGGGCAAGATCTGTCGCAACTGGACGCTCAACCCGCACCCGACGTTGATCCCGGCCATCGAGACCGGCTGGGTCGAGAGCGTGCACTGCTTCGGCACCGAGCTGGGCATGGAGGGCTACATCGCCCAGCGCCCGGACGTCTTCTTCACCGGTCGCGACGGCTCGATGCGTTCCAATCGCATGATGTGCCAGCTGGCCGGGCAGTACGCGGTCGACCTGTTCATCGGCGCCACCTTGCAGGTGGACGGCGAGGGCCATTCCTCCACCGTCACCCGTGGTCGTCTGGCCGGTTTCGGCGGTGCGCCGAACATGGGCCACGACCCGCGCGGTCGCCGTCACTCGACACCTGCCTGGCTGGACATGCGCCCGGCCGACAGCGACGCGCCGCTGCTCGAGCGCGGCAAGAAGCTGGTGGTGCAGATGGTCGAGACCTTCCAGGAAGGCGGCAAGCCCACCTTCGTCGAGCAACTCGATGCCGTCGACATGGCTAAGAAGGTCGGCATGCCGCTGGCGCCGATCATGATCTACGGCGATGACGTGACCCACCTGCTCACCGAGGAAGGCATCGCCTACCTGTACAAGGCGCGCACCTTGGAAGAGCGCCAGGCGATGATCGCGGCGGTAGCGGGCGTCACCGCCATCGGCCTGCGTCATGACCCGAAAGACACCGCGCGCATGCGCCGCGAAGGGCTGATCGCCCTGCCCGAGGATCTCGGCATCCGCCGCACCGATGCCACTCGCGAACTGCTCGCAGCCAAGAGCATCGCCGAGCTGGTCGAGTGGTCGGGCGGCCTCTACAACCCGCCCGCCAAGTTCAGGAGCTGGTGATGAATGCACTCACTGCAATTCAGCCCCAGCTTTCATTGGGAGATTGGCTGGCGGACCTGGCTGTCGACGCACTGATCGACGAGGCCGATCTGTCGCCCAAGCCGGGGCTGGTCGACCGTCGCGGCAGCGGCGCGCACACGGATTTGCACCTGGGCCTGATGCACGCCTCGGCGCTGGCCTTGTGGCCGAGTTTCAAGGCCATGGCCGAGGCCGCGCAGCAACGCGGCGAGATCGACCAGACGCTGCGTGAAGACGTCGGCCGTATCGGCCGCGAAGGCGAGGTGGAGATGCTGCGCGTCACCGGCGGCGTCAACACTCACCGTGGCGCGATCTGGGCGCTGGGGCTGCTCAGTGCCGCTGCCGCGCTGGATTCCCGTGAGCGGGCGCCAGCGCAGGTCGCCCTGCGTGCCGCGCGTCTGGCGCTTCTCGATGACCGCGCCGCACCGGTCACTGGCGACAGCCATGGTGCGCAGGTGTGCCGTCTCTACGGCGTGCATGGCGCTCGTGAGGAGGCGCAGCTTGGCTTCCCAGCGGTGATCCAGCAGGCACTGCCGCAACTGGCGCGCAGCCGAGACGCCGGAGCAGGCGAGCAGAACGCCCGCCTCGATGCGCTGCTGGCGATCATGACCCAGCTGGCCGACACCTGTGTGCTCTACCGCGCCGGCGTGGCCGGGCTGAGCTGCATGCAGAGCGGTGCCCGCGCGGTGCTCGCCGCTGGCGGCTGCGCCAGCCTCGACGGACGTCGCCGTCTGCGTGACCTCGAACGCGACATGTTGCGCCTGCGCGCCTCGCCCGGCGGCGCTGCCGATCTGCTCGCCGCCACCCTGTTCCTTGACCGCCTGCAGCATGGCCTGCCGGCGCAGCTTGGGAGTCTGTGAAATGGAAACCCTGTCCTTTGAATTTCCCGCCGGGCAACCGGCGCAGAGCCGCGCGCTGGTGGGTTGCGTCGGCTCCGGCGACCTGGAGGTGCTGCTCGAACCCGGCCAGGCCGGCACCCTGGCGATCCAGGTGGTGACCTCGGTGAACGGCAGTGCGCCGCGCTGGCAATTGCTGTTCGAGCGCATGTTTCGCGAGCAGCAGCTGCCCGCGCTGAACATCTCCATTCATGATTTCGGCGCCACGCCGGGTGTGGTGCGCCTGCGCCTGGAACAGGGCCTGGAGGAACTGAACCATGGCTGAGCAAGACATTGCGCGCCTGCTGGCGCAGCGCAGTTTTACCGAACTCGGTGCCCGCGAGCGTGCCCGCGCACTGCTCGATGCCGGCAGTTTCCGCGAGCTGCTCGACCCCTTCGCTCGGCTGATGTCGCCCTGGCTGCCCAAGCAGGGCATCGTGCCGCAGGCCGATGACGGTGTGGTGGTGGCCAAGGGGCTGATCGATGGTCAGCCAGCGGTGGTCATCGCCATCGAAGGCGCCTTTCAGGGCGGCAGTCTGGGTGAAGTAGGCGGGGCGAAGATTGCCGGTGCCCTGGAGCTGGCCGCCGAAGACAACCGCAACGGCACGCCGAGCCGCGCCGTGCTGCTGCTGGAAACCGGCGGCGTACGCCTGCAGGAAGCCAACCTGGGCCTGGCGGCCATCGCCGAGATCCAGGCCGCCATCGTCGAACTGCGAGAGTTTCAGCCGGTGATCGGCCTGGTGGCCGGCCCGGTCGGCTGCTTCGGCGGCATGTCCATCGCTGCCGGGCTGTGCAGCTACCTGCTGGTGACCCGTGAGGCGCGCCTGGGCCTCAACGGCCCGCAGGTGATCGAACAGGAAGCCGGGCTGGACGAGTACGACTCGCGTGACCGTCCCTTCATCTGGAGCCTAACCGGCGGCGAACAGCGTTACGCCAGTGGCCTGGTCGACGGCTATGTCAGCGACGACGTGGAGGCGATCCGCGGCGAACTGCATGGGCTGTTCGGCCAGGGCAAACCAGCGCAGGAACGCAGCCGTCGCCACGCCTGGTTCCTCGAGCGCCTGCGCGCCGTCGACACTTCCGTCCAGGCCGATGCCGCTGCCGTGCGCAGCGCCTACCAGGGAGCATGAACATGACAACTGCACAGGAACAACGCGGCCTGCACTGGTTTCAGGCGCTAACCGGCGCTGCCCAGCCGCAACAAGGTTTGCCTGCCTCGCTACGCGTGGCCGATGGTGAACTGGCCGGTCAGGCGGTGCGCTACATCGCCGTGATCGCCGATGCCAACAATCCCTTCCCCCGCGCCCGCAACGGCGAGGTTGGCCTGCTCGAAGGCTGGGGTTTGGCACAGGCGGTGGACGAAGCCATCGAGGCAGATCGCGGCAACCCGCACAAACGGGCGCTGATCGCCATCGTCGACGTGCCCAGCCAGGCCTACGGCCGGCGTGAGGAGGCCTATGGCATCCATCAGGCACTGGCCGGCGCGGTGGACGCTTATGCCCGTGCCCGCCTGGCCGGGCACGCGGTGATCGGCCTGCTGGTGGGCAAGGCCATGTCCGGCGCCTTTCTCGCCCACGGCTACCAGGCCAACCGCCTGATCGCCCTGAGCGATGCCGGAGTCATGGTGCATGCCATGGGCAAGGCCGCGGCCGCGCGCATCACCCTGCGTAGCGTCGATGAGCTGGAGGCGCTGGCCGCCAGCGTGCCGCCCATGGCCTACGACCTGGACAACTACGCCTCGCTTGGCCTGCTCTCCGAGGTGCTCGACGTGGAGCAGGTGACGCAGCCGACGGCCGCCGACCTGGCTTGCGTGCAGGACGCCCTGAGCCGTGCCCTGGCCGCTATCGCAGGCAGCCCGCGCGACTTGCGTAACCGCCTGGGCGCCGCCAACCGCGCGGCCTCCACGCAGGTGCGTGAGGCCTTGCGCGCGCAGTGGTGAACGGGGTGTGAACGGCCGCCGTAGGGGGCGCTGTGCGCACCAGAAACCGAATCGGTGCGCATGGCGCACCCTACGTCCGAGGTCAGCCGCAGGGCGCCTGTAACCCGTCAACCAGAAGCGAAATGCCAATAACCCGGAGATTGACACCATGCACCCCACACCCCGTCCACATGATCTGCTCTGGGGCCTGCTTCCTGAGCACCTGCCGCAGGAGACGCCGGCCTGGGCTCGCGCCGCCCTGGGCGGGCATGTGCCGGTGGTGGTGCGCCGTGCGCCGGCTGAATCCGGCTGGGTCGCGGTGGGTATCCGCGGCGTGGCGCGCGAACAGCGGCATGCCACCTGGATGCGCGTGAGCGAGATCAGCCGTCTGGTCAGCCCACAGGCCGTGGCCCGGGCCGGGCGCTGGCGTAGCCACGCTCAGCCACACTGGCCGGCGTTGCGAGTCTTGAGCCAACTGGCACCACGTTTCGATGCACTGGGCCTGGCCTGGGGCGTGACCGGCAGCCTGGGCTTCGAGCTGGCCAGCGGTATCAGCGCCGCCCACCCGGATAGCGATCTCGACCTGTCGCTGCGGGCTGCTCAGCAGTTGTCGCGCGACTCGGCGCGCGCGCTGTGTGCCATGTTGGACGAGGCACCTGGTCGTATCGACCTGCAACTGGAAACTCCCTACGGCGCTGTGGCGCTGCGTGAGTGGGCCAGCGAGGCGCCGCGCGTCCTGCTGAAAACCCAGAACGGGCCGCTGCTGGTGCGCGACCCTTGGCAACTGCAGCAGGTGGCGGCGTGAGTACGCTCTGGGCCTTCCCCGGGCAGGGCGCGCAGCAGCCCGGCATGCTTCAGGCCTTGCCCGCCGCGCCGGTAGTGCAGGCCTGTATCGAGCAGGCCAGCGCCGCGCTGGGCGAGGATGTACGCCTGCTGGATTCGGCCGAAGCCTTGCAAAGCACCCGCGCCGTGCAGCTCTGCCTGTTGATTGCCGGCGTGGCCGCCGCGCGGCTGCTGGGCGAACGCGGCCATCGCCCCGATTATGTGGCCGGCCTGTCCATTGGCGCCTATGCCGCTGCAGTGGTAGCCGGTGCGCTGGATTTTGCCGATGCCGTGCGCCTGGTCGCCCTGCGTGGCGAGCTGATGCAGCGCGCCTACCCCAGTGGCTATGGCATGACCGCCATCCTCGGCCTCGACCAGGCCAGCATAGAACGCCTGCTGGCCGACGCCGACGGCCCGGTGTACCTGGGCAATATCAACGCCGAAACCCAACTGGTGATCGCCGGCAGCGATGTCGCCATGGCGGCGGTGGCCGAGCGCGCTCGCACGCTTGGTGCCGGTATGGCCAAGCGTCTGGTCATGAGCGTGCCGTCGCACTGCGTCTTGCTCGACGGCCCAGCGCGGGCGCTGGCTGACGCTTTTGCTGGCGTCGAATTGCGCACGCCGCAGGTGCGCTACCTGAGCAGCAGCTCGGCGCGCCTGATCCGTGATCCGCAAACCCTGAGCGACGATCTGGCTTACAACATGAGCCGTGTCGTCGACTGGCAGGCCACGCTCGTCACCGCCTATGAACGCGGCGTGCGCTTACACCTGGAACTGCCACCCGGCGGCGTGCTGAGCGGGCTCGCCCGGCGCGTCTTCGACGCCGGCCAGGCAATCGCCTTCGAGGGCGCACGTCTGGATACACTCGACGCCATGTTGCGTCAGGAGGTAAGCCGCGACCACTGAGCCGTAGCGTTTACCGAAGCACAAGAACAACAACTTCGATATGAACCGAGGACAACAACAATGATCATCTACGGTGTCGCCTTTCTGGCGTTCTGCACCCTGGCAGGCATCTTCATCGGAGAGCTGCTGGGCAAACTCATCGGCGTCCCCGCCAACGTCGGCGGTGTCGGCATCGCCATGATGCTGCTGATCTTCCTGGGCAGTTACCTGAGCAAGCGTGGCCTGTTCACCGGCAAGTCGGAACAGGGCGTGGAGTTCTGGAGCGCCATCTACATCCCCATCGTGGTCGCCATGGCCGCCCAGCAGAACGTCTACGGAGCCCTCAAAGGTGGGCCCATGGCGATTCTCGCCGGTACTGCTGCCGTCGCCATCGGTTTTGCGCTGGTCCCCGCGCTCAGCCGGATCGGGCAAAAGAAGCCTGAAACCGACGCTGCTCCCTCCCTGACCAAAGCGCCACGGTGACTGCCATGTACGAATCATTGATGAAAGTCATTACCGGCTACAGCCTGCTCAGCGGTTTCGCCATCATCGGTATCACCATGTGGGTGTCGTACTGGATTTCCGACAAGTTCACCAAGGGCCGCCTGCACGGCTCGGCCATCGCCATCCTGCTCGGGTTGTTGCTGTCCTACATCGGCGGCGCTTACACCGGTGGTCAGAAGGGCCTGGTGGACATTCCTCTGTTCGCCGGCATCGGCTTGCTCGGCGGCGCCATGCTGCGTGACTTCGCCATCGTCGCCACCGGCTTCGGCGTGAGCGTCGAAGAACTCAAGCGCGCCGGTTTTGCCGGTGTGCTGGCGCTGTTCGTCGGCGTGTTCACCTCCTTCATCGCTGGCGTGGCGGTGGCCATGGCCTTCGGTTACACCGACGTGGTCAGCCTGACCACCATCGGCACCGGCGCTGTGACCTATATCGTCGGCCCGGTGACCGGTGCAGCCATCGGCGCCAGCTCCGACGTCATGGCTTTGTCGATTGCCGCCGGCCTGATCAAGGCGATCCTGGTGATGGTGGCCACTCCCTTCATCGCGCCCTATATCGGCCTGAACAATCCGCGCAGCGCGGTGATCTTCGGCGGCCTGATGGGCACCTCCAGCGGCGTGGCCGGTGGCCTGGCGGCAACCGATCCGAAGCTGGTGCCCTACGGCTGCCTGACGGCGGCGTTCTACACCGCCCTGGGCTGCCTGCTTGGTCCATCGTTGCTCTACTTTCTGATGCGAGGCCTTCTGGGCTGACCTTTGCCCGCCCTTGTGGCGGGCTTTTTCTATGCCACCGTGATCATGTAGGAGCCCGCTTGCGGGCGATACTCTTGCCCTGATCGCCGGCAAGCCGGCTCCTACAGCCGTGCCACACCTGCGGATAAGTTCATTCTCGGCTCCTAAGATTGCCGACTGTACATCCGGCATTCGGCCAGCAGCGCCAGCAGGTTCGGATCGCGCTCCTTGGCCTTGAGGAACACCACGCCGATATGCTGCTGCAGGTGGTACTTGGCCTGCAGAGGGATCAACTTCACCCGGTTCTCGTACACCGCCGCCACGCGTCCCGGTAGCAGGGCATAGCCGACGCCCGAGCTGACCATGCTGAGCAGGGTGAAGATATCCTTCACCTGCATCGCCACCTTGGGTTCGAAGCCGGCCTGCTTGAACACCCGCTCGCCATCGCGGAAGGTGGCGTAGCCCTGGGTCAGAGTGATGAAGGTCGAATCGCGTAGAGCGGCCAGATCCACTTCGGCGTGATCGGCAAACGGTGAGTCATTGGGTGTGGCGAGGAAGATGTCATCGGAGAACAGCGCCAGTTGTTCGCAATCCGGGTCGCTGACGCTGTCGTCGAGGGCGATGAGGATGGCGTCCAGCTCCATGTTCTTCAGCTTGTACAGCAGGTCGACGTTGGAGCCGAGCACCAGGTCGATGTTCAACTCGCTGCGCCGCAGCTTCAGGCCCATGATCAGTTGCGGCACGGTCTTCACCGTCAGCGAGTAGAGCGCGCCGAGCTTGAAGCGCTCGGCGCCGAAGCCCGCCGCCTCGCGGGTCAGGCGCACCATTTCCTGGGTGTCCTGGATGAGCTTCTGGGCCTTTTCCTCCAGCACATAGGCGCTCTCCAGCGGAATCAGGTTGCGTCCCTCGTGCTTGAACAGCGGGCAGCGCAGCGCGCTTTCCAACGAGTGAATGGCGCGGTGCACGCTGACGTTACTGGTCTGCAGCTCGCTGGCGGCGCGCGCCAGGTTGCCGCTGCGCATGAAGGCGAGAAAGACCTCCAGCTTCTTCAGGGTCAGTTCTTCATCGATCAGCATCGGCCTGTCCTTTTCCTGCGATGGCTGATTGTGCCGTATCCACGCGGGGCAGCGGTGATCGGCTGGTGCGACTTTGGTGGTGTGTGAGCCGGCTTGGCCGGATGATCTTGGCGTGCGAACTGTGCTTTAGTGCGAGCGCTAATCGGCTCTCTCTTCACGCGCCCCAGGAATCTGCCCATGCAACTGATCTACGCCGCCGCTTCACCCTTCGCCCGCAAGGTTCGCGTGCTGGCCGCGGAAACCGGCCTGCTGGACCGAATCGAGCTGCTCGACACCGCCGTTTTGCCGACCACGCTCAACGAACGGGTCAATGCCCTCAACCCGCTGGGCAAGATTCCGGTGCTGCTGACGGATGACGATGAGGCCTTGTACGACAGCCGCGTGATCTGCGAGTACCTCGATACCCTGCACCAGGGCCAGAAGCTGCTGCCGAGCGATGCGGCGCGTTGGCAGGTACTGCGCTTGGCCGCACTGGCCGACGGCCTGATGGACGCGGCCCTGCTCGCGCGTTACGAGCGCGGTGTGCGCCCGGCAAAGCTGCAGTGGGCGGCCTGGCTGGATGGCCAGCTGGGCAAGGTGCAGCGCGCCCTGGTAGAGCTGGAGCGCCATGTCGGACAACTTCAGGGCCCGCTCGACCTGGCGCAGATTGGCGTCGCCTGTGCGCTGGGCTATCTGGATTTCCGCTTCGCCGACCTCGACTGGCGCGCGGCTCATCCTGGCCTGGCGGACTTCCAGCAGGCTTTCGCGCAGCGCACCTCGATGCAGGCCAGCACGCCGGTCTGAGAGTCCGGCAGTGCTGAGGGGTGTAGCTGCACATCTGCGTGCAATAACGAAGCGAGAATTGTCGAGTCTCTGGCGCAGGATTGCTCGGATTGATGCCAAATGGCTATTATTTTGGCGCATCTATCGTTCAAAAGTAGTCATTTAATTGACTTATTTTGAGATTATATGCCGCTTGTCTGAGTTGAATATCAGAAAATTGACAGTTTGTTGAGTGGGCTGATTCAATGCCGATACATAACAAGCGTCACGATTGTGCTCGAGGTCCGGGGGTCGACTAGGGTTTCAGCAAGTGACGGGGGGACGCCTCGCCAGAGGTTTCTGTGAGAAGTAGGCGTGCAAGCGCTTTCCAGTTCAGTGGGTTGATCAGTTGAAATTCTCAAAGGGAATAGCTGGGCTTTTCAGCCTTGCCGTTGCGTTTTTCTCTAGTACAGCAATTGCCCAACCCTCCAGCGTCGCCTTCTGGTACGCCGATGAGCCGCCGTTACCCGAGCTTTCACAGTTCGAATGGGTGGTGGTTGAGCCCGGACATGTCTCCGCTTCCGACCTCGCGTATCTCAAGGCCCAGGGCCGCACGGTGTTCGCTTACCTATCGGTTGGTGAATACCATGGCGATCTCGCCGCAGCTGGCTTGAGTGATGCTGCGAGCAGCATCAGAAACAGTGCCTGGAACAGTCAGGTCATGGATCTCGAGGCATCCGCCTGGCGTGACTATCTCCTTGGCCGAGCCAGTGCTCTGAAAGGGCAAGGCTATGACGGCGTTTTTCTCGATACGCTGGATAGCTTCCACCTTCAGCCCAGGGAATCTCAGGAGCCGCAGCGTCTGGCATTGAAGAGTCTGCTGCAGCAGATGCACCGCCGTGAGCCTGCGCTCAAGCTGTTCTTCAACCGCGGTTTCGATGTTCTGCCTGAGCTGCCCGGCGTCGCTGCCGCGGTAGCCGTAGAGTCCCTGTATGCCGGATGGGATGCTGCGAGTGGCGGTTATCGTCAGGTGCCCCAGCGTGATCGCGACTGGTTGCTGCCACACCTCGATGCCGCAAGGTCGAAAGGCATCCCGGTCGTGGCGATCGAATACCTGCCTCCGGAGCAGCGCAAGGCGTCTCGCGAACTTGCTGCGCGCCTGGTTCGTGAGGGCTTCATTCCCTACATCACGTCGCCCGCACTGAACGCGTTGGGGATGAGTTCCATCGAGGTCCAGCCACGGCGTATCGGTCTGGTCTACGACCCTCGGGAAGGCGAAGTCGAGGACAACCCGGGCCATATCCATCTTGGCGGGCTGCTCGAGTACCTGGGATATCGCGTCGACTACTGGCCTGCAGACGCGTCGCTGCCGCAGCGTTCGCTCAAGGGACTGTATGCCGGCGTCGTGGTATGGATGACCAGTGGCGCCCCGGAAAAGCGCGACGTCTTCGAGGATTGGCTGAATGAGCGGCTCGATGAACAGGTGCCGCTGGCTTTCTTTTCCGGTCTGCCGCTGGACAACGACAGCCTGCTCAGCCGTCTTGGCATTCGCACCCTGTCGCAGCCGATTGCCGATGACGCCGTGCTGGAATCGCATGATGCCGCGCTGGTCGGTGGGTTCGAGGCGCCCATGCGCTTGCGTACCCGGGAGCTGCCCGCGCTGACGGTTACCAATCCTGACGTGACCCAGGCCGCTGTGGCTCTGCGTAGCGGTGAGAGGCGCTATGTGCCTGTCGCTACGGGCAGTTGGGGTGGATACGTGCTGACGCCTTATGTATTCGAGGAGGGGCTGGATCACCGTCGCTGGATCGTCGACCCCTTCGCGTTCCTCCAGCGTGCCTTTGCCTTGCCCCCTCTGCCGAGGCCTGACACGACGACGGAAAACGGTCGGCGTATCGCCACTGTGCACCTCGATGGCGATGGTTTCGTTTCGCGCGCTGAAGTAACCGGTACTCCTTACTCCGGTATCCAGGTACTGGATGATTTCATCACGCCCTATCCGTTACTGACTTCGGTGTCGGTGATCGAAGGCGAGGTCGGCCCCAAGGGCATGTATCCGCACCTGGCTCGCGAGCTGGAGCCGATTGCCCGCAAGATCTTTGCCGATCCCAAGGTCGAAGTCGCCAGCCACACCTTCAGTCACCCGTTCTTCTGGCAGCCGGAGAAGGCGTCCCAGCGTGAAGACTTCGAGGCGCAGTACGGCTACATGATGGCCATTCCGGGCTACAAGACGCTGGACATGCAGCGCGAGGTCGTGGGCGCGCGCGACTACATCAATCAGCGCCTGACCACACCTGAGAAGCCGGTGAAGATGATCTTCTGGTCGGGCGATGCCATGCCCAGTGCCGAGACGCTCAAGCTGGCCTATGAAAGCGGTCTGCCCAACGTCAACGGCGGCAACACGGTTCTGACCAATGCCTACCCTTCGCTGACCGGCCTCTATCCATTGATTCGTCCGACCTCCGGAGGCTTGCACTTCTACGCGCCGGTGATCAACGAGAACGTCTATACGAATCTATGGACGGGGCCCTACTACGGCTTCCGTGGCGTGCAGGAAACCTTCGCGCTGACCGACAGCCCGCGCCGCCTGCGCGGCTTTCATCTGTATTACCACTTCTACTCGGGGACCAAGCAGGCCTCCATTCGGGTGATGAAGCAGACCTATCAGGCCATGGTCGACAGCCAGCCGCTGTCGCTCTGGATGAGCGATTACATCCAGCGCGTAGAGGGCCTCTACCGAGCGAGTCTGGCCAAGCGCAGCGATGGCGCCTGGTTGATCAGAGGGCTGGTGGGCATGCGTACGCTGCGTCTCGATCCGGCGCTGGGCTGGCCCGATCTGTCGCGCTCCGAGGGCGTTGCGGGCGTGCGTGATTTGCCACAGGGACGGTACGTGCATCTCAGTGGGCCCGAGGTTGTGCTGGCGCTGCGCGAAACGCGTGATCCGCGTCCGTCTCTGGAAGAGGCCAACATCCCGCTGACTGCCTGGCGTTACAACGATGACAGAAACGTCACGTTTTCCTTCGAGGGAGAATTCCCGCTGACATTCAGCGTTCGCTCGGACAAGGCGTGTCAGGTACAGGTGGGGGGCAGTCGCTTTCAGGCGAGGGCTGACAAAGGTATCTGGCACTTCGAGTTGCCAATGAAGCGGGTGAGAGATGGAAAGCTTATCTGCAACCCGTAAACGTGAGCGCCAGACGCGCCTGCTCAACCCATGGATGATCGTGCTGGTCGCGCTCTTCGTGATTGCGCTGCTGGCGCTGTCCTACAAGAGCGAGGATGTATTCCTGCCGGCCGCTGATACGGCGCCTGACGCGGTTGCCATCAGCTATACCGAGTTGCTGATCAAGGCACACCCTGAAGATGACCAGCTGCGGCTGAGACTGATCGATCAGTTGATTCAGGTCGGTGACTTCAAGCGCGCCCGCGAGTACCTCGAGCAGCTGCAAGGCCGCCTTGTGGCCATTACGCCGTTCTATGTGGTGATGCTGGATATCCTCAGGGCTCAGGCCGATCCGAACGGTATCAGCGATGCGCAGCGTGCACAGCTGATCGCTGAGTTGCGGTCGCTGAACATCGCTGACCTGGATAACTCCATGCTGGAGCGTACAGCGCGTTACGCGTTGGAGATCGGTGGCCTGGATGTTGCCGTGACGTCCTACAAGGCACTCGCCGAGCGTGATGCCGAGCGACGCACGCACTGGCTGGGCGAGGCCGCCCTGTGGAGCCTGGCGAACAATGACCAGAGTGGTGCTGCTCAGCTCTATCTGCAGTTGGCTGAGGCAGAGCCCGATGCGCAAAAGCGGCTCGAGCTGCTGCGTGAGGCATTCAACGCCTTGCGTGCCGCCAACCATTCCGCGCAGGCCGCGGAGCTGCTGGCTCAGCATCTGGGCGAGTTGAATGCCGAGCAAGAGTCGCTGGATTGGCTTGCCGAAGGTGTGGACGCGGCTCAGGCGGCGCAGCGTTTCGATCTTGCCGAGACGTTCGTTCAGCGCTGGCTGAGCCTGAAATCCGATGATCATCGAGCACTCGATGCCGACTTCCGCCTCAGCCTGGCATCCGGTGCCATCGAGCGTGCCTGGCAGCTCGGACCGCAACTGCTGGAGCAGGCTCCCGATGATTTCGAGTTGATGGCGGAGCTGGCACGCCTGGCTGAGTGGACCGGTCATACCCAGCAGGCACTGAACTACTGGGTACAGATGCTCGCCCATCAGGAAGACCCGGCAATGCGTGAGCGTGTCTGGCGCTATGCATTGCAGCTGTTCGATTTCGATCAGGTGGTCAGTACGCTCTCGGCCATCGACCGTCAGCGGCAGATGACGGATCAGGAAGTGGACACGCTGGTATACAGCCATGAGGTCCGCGGCACTCCTGAAGATGCGGAATCCTGGCTGCGAGCTTATCTGCAGCGCTACCCCAATCATCTGTTTGCCCGCAAGCGCCTGCGCATGCTGCTGGAGAACACTCAGCAGCTCGACAAGGAAGCTGAACTCTGGGCCAGCATGGCTGAGCGCACGAGCCTGACCACCGAAGACCGTATCCGCTGGGCCAAGGTGCATTGGAACCTCTTTCAACCGCAGCAGGCCTGGGCGGTACTGACCGCCGTGGACGCGAGCGCGGTGGATGACCCGCAGTACTGGCAGTTGCGTGCTGATCTTGCCTGGAAGCTCGAGCGTGATGCCGATGTTCGCGCGGCATACGAGCGCCTGGTCAGCCTCGACGTGCCGCTGGACAGGGACGATGAAGATCGCCTGATACGAATCTACTGGGACAAAGAGCCGCGTCGCGCCCTGCAGGTCCTCGTCGAAAGCTGGCGGCGTACCGGCAGGTTGGCGCGGCTGACCATGGCATTGCAGCTGGCCGAGACCTTGCGTGATTGGGATACGCTCAGAGCGTTGCTGGCTGAAGCGGAGCAGTCGCCGGCGGGCCGTGACAGTTCGCACTACTGGCTCGCCCGTGCAGCGCTCGCAGCCCAGGACGGGCAATACGAGCAGGCCAACGCATTCTACAAGCAAGCCCTGGCTCAGTTCCCGGAAGACAACCTGGTACGGCAGCGCATGCTCTGGTTCTACATCGACAATGCCCAGCGCGATGCCCTCGCAGCGCTGCTGCCGCAATGGCGCTCGCGAGCTGTCGCTGACAGTCGTTTGTGGCTGCCCTATGCGACCGGCCACATGATGCTCAACAACACACGCGAGGCCTTGCTCTGGTTCCGTCAGCACCTCAAGTCCAATCCATCTGATCGTCTGGTGCTGGCTGCTTACGCCGATGCCGCCGAGGCTGCCGGTTATGCCGACCTGGCCTGGCGCCTGCGTCGTCAATTGCTCAAGGATATGGACCGCACGCGCATCATCGCGACGCCGGAAGGTTATGCCATGTACCTGCGCCTGCTCGCCGGTAGCCAGGGCTCGCTGGTGTCGCTGGCGCAGGCCAGGCAGTTGTGGAATGGCGAACAGGCGACGCTGCAACTCTGGTTCGAACATTTTCTCGAGCGGCTGGACGCCGGCAACCAGGCGGCGCTCAAGGACGACTGGCTGGCGTGGGGGGCTGCACGCGGCCTCGAGCCAGGCAACTACGATCAGATTCAGCAGGCGCTGCGCAGCGATAACCGTGAGCAGATGCAGCGTCTTCTGCAGCGCGGCAGCCTGGACGTGGCACATCAGGTCGAGGTTCTTGCGCGCCTGGGGCATGACGGCGAGGCATTGGCCACCGCACTCAGCGCCCAGGGCGACGAGCAGCCCGCGTCCATTCGCCAGCAACTGCTCTATCAGGCCACCGGCATGCTGGAACGCTCACCGCAGGGCATTCAGCTGGGGTGGCACAAGACCGACTTCGGCGACCTGGATCTCTCCGGGCCTCGCTTGCGCGTCGCGCGCAATCTGGGCGACGACTGGTATGCCGATCTGCAACTCGACCAGATGCGCTATGACAGCGCCAACCTGGACAGCGCGGTGATGGGCAACGAGCGCAATCTCAAGCTGCATACCCGTCGAGAGCTGTCCGATGGCGACCTCAGTCTGTACCTCGACAGCAGTCTGCGCGATGACGATGACCGCCATGGCCTGGGCGTCGAGCGGACCTGGCGTCTGAGTTCGCGCGACGAACTGGGCATCGCCGTGGATTGGCACAGGCAAGCCGATGACACCGGGCTGTTGCGCGCCCTGGGTATGCGTGACGGCCTGGGCCTTAGGGGTCAGCACGGCTTTTCGGCGCGTGACCAGCTGAGCTGGTCGATCACGCACAGCCGCTACAGCTCGAGAAGCGGCGATGCGCTCGGCACTGGCAATGGCGTATCCGTCGAATGGGGGCACATGCTGTTCTTCGACGATCCTTCCTGGCTGCTGCGCACCGGCCTCGATTACCAGAAGAACAGTGTCGAGAGCGAGGTTCCCAGTGAGCTTCTGAGCGCGAACGGAGGCGCCTACATACCCTTCGATACCACGCCAGGGGCGACGATCCCGGGCGAGGAGCTCATGCAGGATCGTTACGGCCAGGTGTATGTCGCCAGCACCTGGCGCCGAGGCTTCCCCGGCGCACTGAATCGAACCCGTCCACAGTTCACCTGGATGGTCGACACCATTGCCGGCTGGCAGTGGACGGAAAAGCAGTTCAACTACGGCATCAACCTGGGGGTTGGCGTCGAGTTGTTCGGTGATGACGAGTTGGCTGTGACCCTCGGCTATCAATCCGCTCCCCGTGGTGGAGAGGGTGATGCCGGTGGGTCCATGGGTATTACCTACAGCACCCGCTTTGGGCGCTAAGCAAGGATTCTCAAAGGAGGAATGACGATGCAAATCATCCGTTGCCTGACCCTGGTGGTCATTGCAGCACTCGCGACCGGGTGCTCGAGCTTCACCCGCGAAAGTGGCCAGACGCTGCCGCGCGCCGCCGCCTGGGGCGTCGCGCCACTGGTCAACTACGCCCAGACGCCGCAGGCCGGTGAGCGCGCCGAGCAGATCCTGATCAGCATCCTGGCGGAAGAGGGCGTACGCCCGCTCATGTATCCCCAGACACCGCGGCAGGACCTGTTGCTGCAGGACGACCGTGAGCGCCAGATCCAGGCGCTCGACTGGGCTCGCCAACAACGCCTGGCTTACGTGATCACCGGTAGCGTCGAGGAGTGGCAGTACAAGAATGGCCTCGATGGTGAACCTGCCGTGGGCGTCAGTCTGCAGGTGCTGGAGCCGGCGACCGGTCGCGTGGTCTGGAGCTCGAGTGGCGCCCGTGCGGGTTGGTCGCGCGAGAGTCTGGCGGGGGCGGCGCAGAAGGTGCTGCGTGAGCTGGTCGGTAACCTCGACTTCGAGTAATGACGATGCAGTCTGCCCACAAGGATTTCATACTTGCGCCGAGGGCCAGTGGCCGTGTTTCCTGGTGGGAAACCTGCCTGCTGAGCCTCCTCGCCCTAGGTTTCGGCTACTGGCTATCGCCGGACGACCCTCTGCTCGTGGTGGCGTCGTTCCCCTGGATGATTCTCGTACCGATCCTGCTCGGCGTTCGTTACGGATTCCTGCAGGGGCTGTTCAGTGCTGCATTGCTGATTGCTGCGCTGTTCGTGTTTCGGCTGTCGGGGTGGGCGCTCTATCTGGAGATCCCGGCGTCCTTCATCGTCGGCATGTTGCTTTGCAGCATGCTGGTCGGGGAGTTTCGCGACATCTGGGAGCGCCGTCTCGAGCGGCTCAGTCTGGCCAACGAGTACCGCCAGCTGCGGCTCGATGAATTTACCCGCTCCCACCATATCCTGCGCATCTCGCACGACCGCCTGGAACAACGCGTAGCGGGCAACGACCAGAGTCTGCGCAGCTCACTGCTCAGCTTGCGCGAACAGCTGCGTGCCTTGCCGGGTGATCGCGACGCCCTGAAGACCCTGGCTGATACGGTCATTTCCCTGCTTGCCCAATATGGGGCGCTGCGAGTCGCGGGGCTCTATCGAGTCATGGACAACGCTCAGGTCGACCCCCAACCGCTGGCCACGCTGGGGGAAATGGGCGAGCTCAATGGCAAGGATGTGCTGTTGCGCCAGTGCCTGCAGCGCGGTGAATTGGTCAGTGTGCGCTCCGAGGTGCTGGATCGTGGCGAAGGCGCCCGTCATTCCGCGTTGCAGGTCTGTGTGCCGCTGATCGACACCGAAGGCCGCATCCTGGCCGTTCTGGCGATTCAGCAGATGCCGTTCTTCATGTTCCACGAGCGCAGTTTCAGCCTGCTGGCGATTCTGTCCGGGCATATCGCCGACCTGTTGATGAGCGACGCGCAGGCCCTGCAACTGCCAGACGCCGACGCCCAGCACTACTCGCAATTGCTCAAGCGCTCGCTGAGCGATGCGCGCGACCACGACTTGCCGGCCAGCCTCTATGCGTTCGAACTCGCCGAGGAAAATGGAGAAGAGATTCAGCGTCTGCTGGAGGGCAGCCAGCGCGGTCTCGATGTCCAGCTCAAGGTCATCAATGGGCGCGGCAGTCGCCTCGTGCTGGTGCTGTTGCCGCTGACCTCGGGTGAGGGCGCTCAGGGCTATCTGGTGCGTATCAGGCAGCTTTTCGCAGAACGCTTCGGCCAGGGCCGAGATCTTGATTCGCTGGGCATACAGACGCATCAGTTCCTGTTCGAGGGCGGTGATGAGCGCGATGCATTGCGACACTTCCTCTTCAACGAGTGTGCATTGAATGATCAGCAAGTGGCTGTTTAGCGGCGCCGCGCTGCTTGAGGTCGGGAGCTGGGCCAGCGCGGTCAGCGATCTCCCGATTCCTCAAGCCGCGTTGCTCTATGCCTCGGCGCATGGCCTGGGAAGCGCCATGCTGGCTGCCGGGATCTGGCTGCTGCTGCCGCGCCGCTATCGCTACCCCTTGCCCTGGAGCCTGCTGTTCATTTTCAGCGTCTCGTTCTTCATCCCCCTGATCGGGATGATCGGCGTAGCGCTGGCGTTGTTTCCTGCCCTCTACTTGCCGCGCAAGCGCAAGGTGCAGTCCTGGGAGGCGACCGCCGTTCCCGAGCTGCCCTTCCGGCCGCGCGAGCGCAAGCGTGAGCTGATGTTCAGCGATGGCGGGCTGCAGGATGTGTTGCGTCATGCCCCTGACCCCGATCAGCGCCTGACGGCGATCTTCGCCACACGCCGCATGCGCAGCAAGGAGGCCATCCCGATTCTCAAGCTGGCGCTGCGCGATCCATCTGACGATGTGCGTTTGCTGGCTTACTCGATGCTCGATCAACGTGAAAGCCGAATCAACCAGCGTATCGAACAGGCTTTGGCAAACATGGAGAGCGCCAGCACGGATCGCAAGATCGCGCTGCACGCCGAACTGGCGCGTTGGTACTGGGAACTCGCCTATGTAGGCCTGGCTCAGGGCAGTGTTCTGGAGCACGTGCTGCAGCAGGCCTGGAGTCATGTGATGGCGGCGCTGCAGGGCAACTCGGGTGGTGAGCTGCACTTGCTGGCCGGGCGCATCGCCATGGAGCAGGGCAATCTCGACGAGGCCTTGGCGCAGTTCGATCAATCCGCGCAGGCCGGGATGGATGCGGTGCAGTTGGCGCCGTATCGGGCCGAGATCGCATTTTTGCGTCAACGCTATGAGGAAATTCCAGACATGCTGGCGACGATGCCGGCCGAGCTGTTGCAACGTCCCCCCTTCGCGGCATTGGCAAGATACTGGTTATGAGTGAGAAATCCGCTGTTCCCGACGTGCAGAGCGTCGATGTCTGCCTGTTGCTCGAGGGAACCTGGCCCTACGTGCGCGGGGGCGTGTCGAGCTGGATCAACCAGCTGATCCTGGGGCTGCCTGAGCTGACCTTCTCGGTGTTGTTCATCGGCGGTCAGAAGGAGGCCTACGGCAAGCGTCACTACGCCATCCCGGACAACGTGGTGCACATCCAGGAGCATTTTCTCGAAGATGCCTGGAGTTCGATTCCCACCACCAGTACGCGGGCGAGCCAGGAGCTGGCCGAGCTGATGCTGGATGTGCACCGTTTCCTGCACAACCCGGAGGAGCCCAGCGCCGAGCAGGGCGATGCATTCGTCGACACCCTGGCTGCCGGGCGCATCGGCCGTGAGGCCTTCCTGCAAAGTCGTGCCAGCTGGGATGCGATCGTCGACGGCTATACCCAGCACTGCGCCGATCCGTCATTCGTCAATTACTTCTGGACGCTGCGCTCCATGCAGGCGCCGCTGTTCATGCTGGCTGAGGTCTCCAGAACGCTGCCGCGCGCGCGCATGCTGCATTCCATCTCTACCGGGTATGCGGGCATGTTGGGCAGCGTCCTGCAGCGCCGCTGGGGCTGCTACTACCTGCTCAGCGAGCACGGCATCTATACCAAGGAACGCAAGATCGATCTGGCGCAGGCGGGCTGGATCGCCGAAAGCCCCGACGAGCGCCTGAGCACCGGCCTCGATGCGGAGGTCAGCTACATCCGCAGGCTGTGGATTCGCTTCTTCGAGCGTATCGGGCTGATCACCTATCGATCCGCACATTCGATCATCGCGCTGTACGAGGGCAACAGGCGGCGTCAGGTGCTCGACGGCGCTCCCGCGGAGCGTACTCGGGTCATCCCCAACGGCATCGATCTGGCCAGTTGGGATCAGGCGCTACTCAGCCGGCCAGAAGGCGTGCCGCCGGTGGCCGGCCTGGTTGGGCGGGTGGTGCCGATCAAGGACGTCAAAACCTTCATCCGCGCCATTCGTGGCGTGGTCAGCGTCATCCCTGAGGCCGAGGGCTGGATCGTGGGGCCGGAAGAAGAAGATCCGGACTACGCGGCCGAGTGCCATAGCCTGGTGGCCAGTCTGGGGTTGCAGGACAAGGTGCGTTTTCTCGGCTTTCGCCAGGTGCGCGAAGTCATGCCGCAACTGGGCGTTATGGTGCTGACGTCGATCAGCGAGGCGCAGCCATTGGTGGTGCTCGAGGCCTGGGCGGCCGGCACGCCAGTGGTGACCAGTGACGTCGGGTCGTGCCGCGAGCTGGTCGAAGGCTCCAGTGAGGAGGATCGCCAACTCGGCACGGCGGGTGAAGTCGTGGCGATTGCCGACCCGCAGGCCACCTCGCGCGCCATCCTCTCGCTGTTACGCGATCCCGAGCGTTGGAAGGCGGCCCAGGCTGTCGGCCTGGAGCGCGTGCGCCGTTACTACACCGAAGAACTGATGCTCGCGCGCTATCGCGAGTTGTATCGCGAAGGCACGGAGAGCGCGTAATGGCGGGTATAGGCTTTGAACTGAGGAAGATCCTGTCCAGGGACTCCTACACATCGACGATGCGCGCTTACCTGTATGCCGGCCTGATCAGTTCCGGCCCTTGGGTATTGTCGATCATCAGCGTGATGCTCATCGGCGTACTGAGCCTGGGGGCGGTGCTGCCGGAAACGCTGATCGGCCAGTTCCTGGTCACCGTGACGTACCTGATGGCCACGTCGCTGATCCTCACCGGCGGGCTGCAGCTGTTTTTCACCCGCTTCGTCTCCGACCGGCTGTTCGAACGGCGCCTGGACCTGATCCTGCCCAACCTGGTAGGCATCCTGCTGCTGGTGACGATCGTCTCGGGGCTGCTGGCGATCTGCGTGCTGGGCTTGCTGTTCGATCAGTCGTTTTCCTATCGCCTGCTGGTGATGGCCAACTTCGTGGTGCTGTGCAACCTGTGGCTGGTGATCATCTTCCTGTCCGGGATGAAGGCTTATAACCGCATCCTCGGGGTGATGTTTCTCGGCTATTCGCTGATGGTCGCCTCGGCCTATCTGCTGCGCTTTCTCAATATCGACGGCTTGCTGCTGGGCTTGCTGATCGGCCACTCCAGCCTGCTGTTCATCTTCCTCTTCGACATCCTTCGCGAGTACCCGGCCGAGCGCCTGGTCGCGTTCGATTTCCTCAAGCGTCGCCAGGTGTTCGGCAGCCTGCTGCTGACAGGGCTCTGCTACAACCTGGGCATCTGGATCGACAAGTTCATCTTCTGGTTCAACCCCTCGACTTCCGAAGCCGTGATCGGCCCGTTGCGGGCATCGATCCTCTATGACCTGCCGATCTTCCTTGCCTACCTGTCGATCATCCCCGGCATGGCGGTGTTCCTGGTGCGCATCGAAACCGACTTCGCCGAGTGGTACGAGCGGGTCTATGACGCGATTCGCGGCGGGGAAACCCTGCAACACATCGGCTGGCTCAAGGAGCAGATGATCCTGGCGATTCGCCAGGGCCTGATGGAAATCTGCAAGGTCCAGGGGCTGACCCTGGTTCTGCTGTTTCTGCTCGCGCCGCAGTTGCTGTCCTGGCTGGGCATCTCGCACTACTACCTGCCGCTGTTCTACATCGACGTGATCGGCGTGAGCATTCAGGTGGTGTTCATGGCCTTGCTCAACGTGTTTTTCTATCTGGACAAGCGCGCCATCGTCCTCGAACTCTGCGTTCTCTTCGTCCTGGCGAACGGTGCGTTGACCCTGTTCAGCCAGATGCTTGGCCCGACGTTCTTCGGCTACGGTTTCACCCTGTCGCTGCTGCTGTGCGTGCTCCTCGGGTTGTATCGTCTCAACGAGGCGCTGGACGATCTCGAGTTCGAAACCTTCATGCTCAGCCGCTAAGCGGCTTCAGGCGCCTTTGGCCTGACGCGAGTTCGAGGGTGACGGTGAGTGCCCTCGAGCTCAGGTTGAAACAGGGGGCTCGCTGTTGGGGCACAAGCGAAAGCACGACATCAACGGGTTGTGACCGAACGGCTGCTTGCGCTTGCGAGGCACAGGGGATCACCGGTTGCGCTCGTTGTGAGGGCGTGCACATCGGGTGGCGCATGTCGTCATGGTGCAACGAGTTGTCGATAAAGAACATTGCATGCAATAGCTGTTTTGTATGAGGCTGTCATATGTAGGAGTATTGCGGGGTATGGCGCTCTGCGGTTCTTCCCCTTCCCACATACGACCCGAAAACAATAATGAAGAAGCATCTCAACGATCAGTTGTTCGAACTCATCGCAACGAGCATCCGCAAAGGTCGCCTCAAGTCGGGAACGTTGCTGCTCGAAGGCCCCCTGGCGGATCTGTTCGGTGTGAGCCGTTCACCTGTGCGCCAGGCGCTGCTCAATCTGCATCAGGCAGGTCTGGTCTGCACGTTCGACGGTCGTGGTTATCTGGTCGGGGCGCAGCCTGGCAAGGTGTTGCGGCGCACGCTGGAGGCGAGCGATTTCAAACTGACGGATGACCGCACTCAGGCCCCGCGCAAGACGGAAACCTGGAAGTCCGTCTACGATCAGATCGAACGCGACCTGCTGCACCAGTCGCTGTTCGGCACCTATCGCATCAACGAACTCGAACTGTCTCGCCACTACGCCATCAGCCGTACGGTCTCCAGCCAGGTACTGACGCGCTTGTCGCTGATGGGCCTGGTCGAGCGCGACGAGCGCTCGCGCTGGCAGCTCGGGCAGTGGAACGAGGAGCGACTCGGCGAACTCTATGAGGTGCGCCGACGCCTGGAGCCTTACGTGCTGGTGCGCGCTGCGGAGTTCATCGAACCCGAGCGGATCGAGGGTTACATCGAGCGTCTGCACCAGGCCATGGCGCTCTACCCGGACATGGACAGTCGCCAGTTCGACGAACTGGAAAGCGACCTGCACATTGAAACCCTCGGCTGCTGCCCCAACCGGCAGATGTTGCAGATCCTGCGGCGTACCCACTCGTTGCTGCTGTCGGGTAAGCACATCCTGTTGGACAAGAGCTACTTCCCCGATGAAGAACCCTTCTTCCGCGAGCACCTGAGCATCTTCGAGAACCTGCAGGCCGGTCGCCCCGATCTGGCGGCGCAGAGCATGGAGGAACACCTGGTGATCGCCGAGCACAAGGTCAAGCAGCGTCTGGCGCAGTTCCGCGAGCATAACCAGATCGCTGCAGTGCCGTATCTGGAGCGGATCGAAGCCTAGGTCGTTCGGCCTGTGGTACGCACGGTGCACCCTTCGTCTCAGGGTGCGCCGCCTCGCCCAGCAAATCAGGTCACCGCACCCACCTGCCACGGCACGAATTCGTTATCGCCGTAGTTGTACAGCTCACTCTTGGACGGCTCGCCCGAGGCGATCTCGATGAGGATGTCGAAGATCTTCTGCCCGGCTTCGGCGATGCTCAGCTCACCGTCGACGATGCCACCGCAGTTGATGTCCATGTCCTCCTCGAGTTTGCGGAACATCTCGGTGTTGGTGGCCAGCTTGATGCACGGCGCGGGTTTGAAGCCGGACACCGAGCCGCGCCCGGTGGTGAAGCAGATCATGTTGGCACCGGAGGCTACCTGGCCGGTCACGGACACCGGATCGTAGCCGGGGCTGTCCATGAACACGAAGCCGCGCTCGGTGATTGGCTCGCCCCACTCGTACACGCCGTTGAGCGAGCTGGTACCGCCCTTGGCCGCTGCGCCGAGGGATTTCTCCAGGATGGTGGTCAGGCCGCCGGCCTTGTTGCCTGGCGAGGGGTTGTTGTTCAGCTCGGCGCCGTTGATGCGTGTGTATTGCTCCCACCAGGTCAGGCGGTCGAGCAGCTTCTGGCCGACTTCATGACTGATCGCCCGGGCTATCAGCAGGTGTTCGGCACCATAGATTTCCGGGGTTTCGCTGAGGATGGCGGTACCGCCGTGCTGGGCCAGCAGGTCGGCGGCATAACCCAGCGCCGGGTTGGCGGTGATGCCCGAGTAGCCATCGGAGCCGCCGCACTGCATGCCGACCATGATGTGTTCGACGCTTTCCGAGGTGCGCTCCAGGCGGCCGATGGCTTCGAGCATCTCGGTCACCTGCTCGATGGCGCGGGCGATGCTGGCGCGGGTGCCGCCAGCATTCTGGATGTTGAAGACGCGGAAGTTCGGCCCCTCGCTGATGTTGTAGCGCTTCATCAGCGAGCTGACCTGATTGGTCTCGCAGCCCAGGCCGATCACCAGTGCACCCGCCACATTGGGGTTGCAGGCGTAACCCCAGATACTGCGCTCGAGGAACCTGAAGCCTTCCGACTCGGTGTTGATCGCGCAGCCGCTGCCGTGGGTCAGCGCCACCACGCCATCGATGTTGTAGCGCTTGAGCAGTTCCGAGCCGTTGAAGTGCGCGGCCACCGCACGCGAGACAGTCGCCGAGCAGTTCACCGTGGACAGGATGCCGATGTAGTTGCGCGTGCCGACGCGCCCGTCCGGGCGGCGGTAGCCCATGAAGCGGCGGCGCTGCTCCGGCGGCAGCACTGGCGTACGTGCGATGGGCGGCGGCAACTGGTTGTTGGCGTGGCTCTGCGGCATCGACACGTTATGGGTGTGTACATGGGCGCCGGCGGCGATGTCCTGGCTGGCCACGCCGATGACCTGGCCGTACTTGAGCACGGCTTCGCCGGCGGCGATGGCACGGCGGGCGATCTTGTGCCCGGCGGGAATGTCGTCCAGGGCGTTCAGGGCGATGCTTTCCACACGGCTGCCACGCGCCAGGGCTCGGCGGGCGACGGCTACGGAATCCTGGTCGCTGAGGATAACCACGGTCTGGCTGTTGGTGATGAGTTGCATGGCGCGTTCTCGTTGTTGTTGTGATCGTCTGGCCGCGATACTGACAAAAATGAACATTGCACGCAATAATTTGTGATGTTAGTGTCGGCCTCACACGGCTGCTTGTCAGCGCACAAAAACAACAATGTGAGGCTTTCCAGATGGATCATTCCCATCCTTCCGGGAGCGTTGGCTGCCAGCCGACTTCCTGCCTGTACGCCGCCATCGTCCGTCTGCTGGAGTGCCGTCATGCATAAGCTCGTCGACGGTTATTTCACCCTGCTCAAGGTGCTGGCGATCATCTGCCTGGTGACCATGGTGGTGCTGGTATTCGGCAACGTCGTGCTGCGCTACGGCTTCAACGAAAGCATCCTGATTTCCGAAGAGATTTCGCGTTGGGCCTTTGTCTGGCTGACGTTCCTCGGCGCCGTGGTGCTGCTGCGCGAGCGCGGTCACATGAGCGTGGACCTGGCGCTAAGGGCGCTGCCGAGCTGGGGGGAGCGCGGCTGTCTGATCCTGTCCCAACTGCTGATGCTGGCCTGCTCGGGGCTGTTCTTCTGGGGGAGTTGGCAGCAGATGGAGATCAACTGGAACGTGCCATCGCCGGTCGCTGGCTGGTCGATGGGCCTGTTCTACGGCTCCGGTGTGTTCTTCGGTATCTCGGCCTGCCTGATTCATCTCTACGAAGTCGCCCGCCTGGCAGCGGGTGGCGAAATACCGCGCCCCGATCTCCCTGCGGAGCTGCATCAGTAGCGCTTTCCGGCATTTCGCCGGCCTGTCGCTGGCGCTCAATTTCATAATAAGAATCGGAGTGATGTGATGGTCATCATCGCGATATTCGTGCTGTCTCTGCTGGGCGCCATGGCCATTGGCGTGCCCATCTCCTATGCGCTGATCCTGTGCGCACTGGCCATGATGTATCACCTCGATCTGTTCGACGCGCAGATCGTCGCCCAGGGGCTGGTAAACGGTGCCGACAGTTTCCCGCTGATGGCTGTGCCCTTCTTCATGCTCGCTGGTGAGCTGATGAATGCCGGTGGTCTGTCCCGGCGTATCGTCAACATGGCCATCGCCCTGGTCGGCCACATCAAGGGCGGGCTTGGCTACGTCACCATCCTGGCGGCCTGTGTGCTGGCCAGCCTGTCGGGCTCGGCCGCGGCCGATGCCGCTGCACTGGCCGCGCTGCTGGTGCCGATGATGGTCAAGGTGGGGCATGACAGGGCGACCGCCGGTGGTCTTGTCGCTGCGTCAGGCATCATTGCCCCGGTTCTGCCGCCCTCGATTGGCCTGATTCTGTTCGGCGTTGCGGCCAACGTGTCGATCACCAAGCTGTTTCTCGCCGGTATCGCTCCCGGTCTGATGATGGGCGCTTCGTTGTGTCTCGCCTGGGCCATCATCTCGCGCCGCGAGACGCTCATTACCCGCCCGCGAGCACCGATGCGAGAGGTCGCCAAGGCGTTCTACGAAGGTATCTGGGCACTGCTGCTGCCGGTAATCATCCTGGTTGGCCTGCGCGCCGGGATCTTCACGCCCACGGAGGCGGGGGTGGTGGCTGCTGTCTATGCGTTGTTCGTGTCGCTGGTGATCTACCGCGAGCTGACCTGGAAAAGCATGTACCAGGTGCTGGTGTCTTCCGTGATGACCACCTCGATGGTGATGTTCCTGGTGGCCTCGGCGATGGTCGCAGCCTGGATGATCACCGTCGCCGACCTGCCGAGTTCGGTGGTCGAGGTGCTGGAGCCGCTGATGGACAGCCCGCGTCTGCTGATGCTGCTGATCGTCGCCATCATCGTACTGATCGGCATGGCCATGGACATGTCACCGATCATCCTGATCCTGGCCCCGGTGATGATGCCGGTGGCGGTCGCGGCCGGTATCGACCCGATCTACTTCGGCGTGATCTTCGTCATGACCTGCGCCATCGGGCTGATCACTCCGCCTGTGGGGTTGGTGCTCAACGTGGTGGCCGGTGTGGCGAAGATCGACTTCGTCGCCACCGTTCGCGGTGTGCTGCCCTTCCTGCTCGCCGAACTGTTGGTGATCGGCCTGCTGCTGGCCTTCCCGCAATTGCTGCTGATACCCGCGCAGTGGCTCTACTGATCGACAACGCCGCATTCGTCGTGTTCTGACGGTGAATGCGCAACGGGCTGTTTCGCCCATTTCCCCGCCATGCGTGGCGGCAATAAAAACAAGAGGAAACACCATGACGTTCATCCCTAAAGCCCTCGCCGCACTGCTTTGCTCTTCGGCCCTGCTGCTGTCTGCCGCCACTCAGGCTGCCGAAGAGATCAATCGCCACAACTTCAAGGTCGCCTTCGTCCAGGCCAAGGATCACCCGCACGGCCTGGGCGCGCAGAAATTCGCCGAGATCATCAAGGAGAAGAGCGGCGGCAAGATGAAGGTCATGGTTTTCGCCAGCGGCACTCTGGGTGGCGATGCGCAGGTGATCTCGTCCGTACAGGGCGGCACTGTCGACATGACGCTGGTAACTCCCGGCCTGCTCTCTGGTATCGAGAAGGGTTTCGCCCTGTATGGTCTGCCGTTCCTGTTCCAGGACACCGAAGAGGTCGACGCAGTGCTCGACGGCCCAGCCGGGCAGAACCTGCTGACCACCTTGGAACCGCACGGCCTGATCGGCCTGGGTTACTGGGATCATGGCTTCCGCCACGTCACCAACAGCAAGCATCCGGTCGAGAAGGTCGAGGACCTCAAGGGCCTGAAACTGCGCCTGCAGCAGATACCTACTGCCATCGAATCCTTCCGTACGCTGGGTGCCAACGTGGTGCCGTTGTCGTTCACCGAGCTCTACACCGCGATGGAAACCCGCACCGTGGATGGCCAGGAGAACCCGCTGGCAGCTATCGAGACTTCAAAGTTCTACGAGGTGCAGAAGTACCTGTCGCTGACAGGCCACTTCTACGATCCACTGGTGGCGATCTTCAGCAAGCGTACCTGGGACAAGCTCAACGAAACCGAGCGTGAGCTGGTACGCAGCGCATCTCTGGAAGCCCAGGCCTACGAACGCAAGGTCTCCCGCGAAATGGACGTCAGCTCGCGCCAAGCGCTGGCCAAGCATGGCATGCAGATCAACGAAGTCGCGCCTCAGGAAATCGAGCGCATGCGTGAGCAGGTGCGTCCGACCGTCGAGAAGCTGGTGGCCGAATATGGCCCTGAGCTGATGGCCGAAATGAACGCCGAGATCGCCAAGGTGCGCAACGCTCAGTAACCCTTTGCGACCTTGCTCGGCACCGCATGTGCCGGGCATCGCCGCCACATGCAAGGTGGAGTCTCATGACCGCTATCAATGTTGGGTTCATCGGCCTCGGGTTGATGGGCCATGCCATGGCCAGCAACATCCAGAACAAGGGCTTCAGCCTCGCTGTCACGGCGCACCGTAACCGCCAGCCGGTCGAGGATCTGGTCAGCAAGGGCGCCCACGAATACGCCAACGCCGCCGAGCTGACGCGTGCCGTCGACGTGGTGCTGCTGTGTCTGCCAGGCACGGCGGAAGTCAGCCGCGCTCTGGCAGGCGAGACCGGTATCCTCGCTGGCCTGCGCCCGGGGCAGATCGTCGTCGATTGCAGCACGGGTGATCCGAATCGCACCGCCGAGCTGGCCGCGCAAGTGTTTGCACAGGGTGGCCATTACCTCGATACGCCGGTCAACCGTACGCCCAAGGATGCTATAGCAGGGCGCCTCAACGTACTGGCTGGTGGCGATGCCGAAGTACTCGACAGGGTGCGTCCGGTGCTCGAATGCTTCTCCGAGACCATCCACTACCTTGGCCCGTTGGGCTCGGGTCACAAGGCCAAGGTTATCCACAACTTCATTTCCCAGGGCAATGCCACCATCCTCGCCGAGGCTTTCTGCACGGCGGCGAAAAACGGCATCAACCTGGCTGCGTTCGCCGAGATCTGCAGCATGAGCGGCGGTTACAGCCGCACCTTCGAGCGGATCATTCCCTACGTCCTGCATGGCGACGATTCCGGGCAGCAGTTCGCCCTGGCCAACTGCGAGAAGGACATGCGCTATTACACCGAGCTGACCAAGATGACGCCGACCACCGGCATCGTGTCCGATGCGGTGTACCAGACCTTCATGCTGGCCAAGGCACTAGGTCATGGCGACAAGTACGTACCGCGCCTGTTCGATGTGTTGGGTGAAATCAACGGCGTGCGTGTACGTGCCTACAAGGAAGAGGAAAAGGCATGAAACTGTTGCGTTATGGCCCGCCGGGCCAAGAGAAGCCGGGGTTGGTCGCTGCCGACGGCAGCCTGCGCGACCTGTCGCAGCATGTGCTCGATATCAGCCCGCGGACGCTCGACGCCAAGGCGCTCGATGAGCTGCGTGCGCTCGATCCGGCCAGCCTGCCGCGAGTCGAGGAGGGCGTGCGTATCGGCACCCCCATCGCCAATGTCGGCAAGCTGATCTGCGTGGGCCTGAACTACGCCGATCACGCCAAGGAATCCAACCTGCCGGTGCCCAGCGAGCCCGTGCTGTTCATGAAGGCCACCAGTGCCATCTGCGGGCCGAACGATCAGGTGATCATTCCGCGCGGTGCACAGAAGACCGACTGGGAAGTGGAGCTGGGCATCGTCATTGGCCGCAAGGCGCAATATGTCGAGCGTGAACAGGCGCTGGAGCATGTTGCCGGCTACTGCATCGTCAACGACGTGTCCGAGCGTGCCTACCAACTCGAAAGGGGCGGCACCTGGGACAAGGGCAAGGGCTGCGACACCTTCGCGCCCATCGGCCCGTGGCTGGTCACGGCCGACGAAATTGCCGACCTGCGCAATCTCGACATGCACCTGAGCGTGAACGGCGAGACCCGGCAGAACGGCAACACCCGCACGATGATCTTTTCCATCGACGAGATCGTCAGCTACATCAGCCAGTTCATGACGCTCAACCCGGGCGACGTGATCTGCACCGGCACGCCGCCGGGCGTGGGCGCAGGCATGAAGCCGCCGCAGTTTCTCAAGGCCGGCGACCGCATGCGCCTGAGCATCAGTGGGCTTGGTGAGCAGTGCCAGGAAGTAGTGGCCTGGCAGCGCTGAGACTGCCCTTTGCTCCCCTCTCCCGCATGCGGGAGAGGGGCTGGGGGAGAGGGTTGAAGCGTCCGTAAGGGCTTTCCCGAGAGCAGAGGCATTCCCTCGCTAACTCTTGTTCGCAACCTGTAGAGAAACAATCATGCAACGACGCCTGTATCCGGGGCGCGATTTTCGTCGTGCGCAGAACATCGAAGAGCTGCGCGAGATGGCCCGTCGCCGCCTGCCCAATTTCTCCTTCGAGTACGTCGAAGGTGGGGCGGACGATGAGTTCACCCTCAAGCGCAACCGCTCGATCTTCGAGAGCGTGACCCTGCAGCCGCGCACCCTGCGCAATGTCGGCCAGCGCAGCCTGGAGCGCAGCTTCTTCGGGTGCACCTCGCAACTGCCGTTCATGATCGGCCCGACCGGCTTCAACGGCCTGCTGACCCGTGACGGCGACCTGCACCTGGCTCGCGTTGCGGCAGACGCCGGCATCCCCTTCGTGCTGAGCAATGCCTCGACCACCTCCATCGAGGACATCGCCGCTGTTGACGGCATCCGCGCCTGGATGCAGATCTACCTGTATCGGACTCGTGACCACGTGGCCAAGCTGGTCGAGCGGGTGAAACGGCTGAACCTGGAAGCCATCATGGTAACCACCGACAGCGCCATCTTCGGCAACCGCGAGTGGGACAAGCGCAATTACGCTAAACCGTTGCACTTGGACCTGCGCAACCGCCTCGATGTGCTGTGTCACCCCGAGTGGATCTGGGACGTGCTGGTGCCCGATGGCGTGCCGCGCTTTCGCAACCTCGGTGACCTGCTACCGCCTGGCAAGGATTCGGTGAAAGGGGCAGCCAGCGCGCTGGCCGCCGAACTCGACCCGACTCTGAGCTGGGACGATATCGCCTGGTTGCGCGACATCTGGCACGGCAAGTTGATCGTCAAGGGCATGATCCACCCGGATGACGCGCGCCTGGCCCTGCAGTACGGCGTCGACGGCGTGGTGTTGTCCAATCACGGCGGCCGTCAGCTCGACGGCGCGGTCTCGGCGCTGGAAACACTGCCGGAGGTGGCACGCATCAACCAGGGGCGGATGGAAATCTTCCTCGATGGCGGCTTCCGTCGCGGCAGCGACATCGCCAAGGCGCTGCTCTTGGGCGCCAGCGGCGTGTTGATTGGCCGCGCCGGCCTGTACGGCCTGGCCGCCGGCAAGGGGCCGGGCGCCGCGCACGCGCTAGAGATTCTGCGTACAGAACTGGATCGCACCCTGGGCCTGCTAGGTTGTAGCAGCCTGGAAGAGCTGACCCCCGACCTGATCCACGCGCCGCACTGGCGTGCGCTGGCCGAGCGCATTCGCGCCTAGTTTTCCCTCCGTCTCGTACTCCCCCACGATTGCGGTACGAGGCGGTTTTTTATTGCAGACATGAAGAAGGGCGCCGAGGCGCCCTTCTTCATGTCTGCATAGACCGGAGCTTTCCCCGGCCCTACTTTCGCGGGGCCGGGTTTGCACGCGCCTCGCTTGCCTCGAGGCTGGATCGACTCAATGTGAATGCCGCGGTACGGCAGAGCCGCGACAGCCAACCAGAAAGTCGAAATCGCAGCCTTCGTCGGCCTGCAGCACGTGATCGACATAGAGGCGGCGGTAGCCACCGTCCCAGAGCAGGCCCTGTGGTTGTTGCCAGGCCGCCAGACGCGCCTGCAATTCCGCTTCGGGGATGTCCAGATGCAGACGCCCGTTGGCGCAATCGAGCTCGATGAAGTCACCGTTGCGTACCACCGCCAATGGACCTCCAGCCGCAGCCTCCGGGGCTACGTGCAGCACCACGGTGCCATAGGCGGTTCCGCTCATGCGGGCGTCGGAGATACGCACCATGTCGGTGATGCCCTTGGCCAGAACCTTGGGTGGCAGGCCCATATTGCCGACTTCCGCCATGCCCGGATAACCCTTTGGGCCGCAGTTCTTCATGACCAGAACGCAGGTTTCATCGACGTCCAGTTGCGGGTCATTGATCCGCGCTTTGTAGTCGTCGAAGTCCTCGAAGACCACCGCGCGGCCACGGTGTTGCATCAGTGCCGGGCTCGCTGCTGAGGGTTTCAGCACCGCTCCCTTGGGCGCGAGGTTGCCGCGCAGCACACAGATACCGCCATCGGCGCGCAATGGATTGTCGAGCTGACGGATCACCTCATCGTCGCCATAGATCGGCGCATCCTTGCAGTTCTCCCACAGGTTCTTGCCATTGGCCGTCAGCGCCTGCGGGTTGGGCAGCAGGCCGTTCTCGCCGAGTCGGCGAATGACGGCAGGCAGGCCACCGGCGTAGTAGAACTCCTCCATCAGGAAGCGGCCGGAGGGCTGCAGGTCGACGATGGTCGGCGTGCCACGCCCCACACGAGTCCAGTCGTCCAGCTCCAGCTCGACACCCATGCGCCCGGCGATGGCCTTGAGGTGGATTACCGCGTTGGTCGAGCCACCGATTGCAGCATTGAGCCGGATCGCGTTCTCGAATGCTTCGCGAGTCAGAATTTTCGACAGGCGCAGGTCTTCATTGACCATTTCGACGATGCGCATGCCCGACAGGTGAGCCAGCACATAGCGTCGCGAGTCGACCGCGGGAATCGCGGCGTTGTGTGGCAGCGAGGTGCCCAGGGCTTCAGCCATGCAGGCCATGGTCGAGGCCGTGCCCATGGTATTGCAGGTGCCCGCCGAGCGCGACATGCCCGCCTCGGCGGCCATGAAATCATGGATCGAGATCTTGCCGGCCTTGACCTCTTCGCTGAGCTGCCAGACCACCGTGCCGGAACCGATGTCCTTGCCCTGATGCTTGCCATTGAGCATGGGGCCGCCGGTTACGACGATGGCCGGGACGTCGCAGCTCGCGGCGCCCATCAACAGGGCCGGCGTGGTCTTGTCGCAGCCGGTCAGCAGGACCACGGCGTCTATCGGGTTGCCCCGGATCGCTTCTTCGACATCCATGCTGGCCAGGTTACGGGTCAGCATCGCGGTCGGGCGCAGGTTCGACTCCCCGTTGGAGAACACCGGGAACTCCAGAGGGTAGCCACCGGCTTCGAGTACGCCCTGTTTGACGTGCTCGGCGATCTTGCGGAAGTGAGCATTGCAGGGGGTCAGTTCGGACCAGGTATTGCAGATGCCGATGATCGGCTTGCCCTGAAATTCATGGTCCGGAATGCCTTGGTTCTTCATCCAACTGCGGTACATGAAGCCATTCTTGTCGGCGCTGCCGAACCACTGGGCGGAGCGGAGGGGGCGTTTGTCTGTCATGAGAAAAACCTGCCAGGGTGCGAAAGGCCGCTCAGGGCCTTTCGGGTTGATCGAAAAGGGAGAGGGTTACAGCAGCCAGGTCGAGAGCGCCGGCATGTAAAGCAACAGGCCGAGGACGAACAGCTGGATGAAGATGAACGGCACCATCGACCTGAAGATGTCGGTGAGGCTGATGTCCGGTGGGGCCACGCTTTTCAGGTAGAAGGCCGCCGGGCCGAAGGGGGGCGAGATGTATGACACCTGCATGCTCACGGCGAAGAGGATGCCGAACCACACCGGGTCGTAGCCGAGTTGCACGACAATCGGCACGAAGATTGGCAGGCAGAGCATGGCGATGCCGATCCAGTCGAGGATCATGCCCAGCACCAGGAAGATCAGCATCATCACCAGGATGATGACGAAGGGCGCTACATCCAGGCCGGTGATCGCCGAGGAGACGAAGCGGTTGCCACCCATCAGGTTGTAGACCCCGACCAGGCAGGCGGCACCGATGCCTATCCAGACGATCATCCCGCAGGTTTCCAGCGTTTGGGTCAGGCTGCCCTGAAGCAATTTGACGGTGAACTCACCGCGCACGATCACCGCAAGCAGTACGCCCAGCGCACCCATGGCTGCGGCCTCGGTGACCGAGGCGATGCCGCCGTAGATGCTGCCGAGTACCAGACCGGCAATGGCCACCGGGTAGAACATGCCGCTGAAGGCCTCGGCGACCGTGAGGCGTGGGGTATGACTATCCTGTTCGAGATTGGCACCGCCCATTTGCGGATAGCGCGTACACATCACCACCACGTAGATCATGTAGCAACCCATCAGCAGAAACGCCGGTACTACCGCAGCCTTGAACAGGTCGGCGATCGAGACGCTGGCGATCAGACCGTAGATGATCAGTACGATCGATGGCGGCACCATGGTGCCGAGCGAGCCACCTGCGCACACCACACCGATGGCGATGCGTTTGTCGTAACCCAGGCGCAGCATCTGTGGCAGTGCGAGCAGGCCTAGCAGGACGATCTCACCGCCGATGATTCCGGAGATGGCAGCCAGGAAGAACGCCACGACCAGCGTCTGCACCGCGACCCCGCCGGGCAGACGGCCCGCGAAGAAACGCATCGAGTTGAACAGGTCCCGGGCCAGGCCGGAGCGGTCGAGCAGCCCGGCCATGAAGACGAACATGGGAACGGCGACCAGGGAGTATTCGGTGATGAAGCCGAACATGCGACTGGCGACCAGGGGAACTGCCATCGGGCCGAACCAGCCCAGGGTAAAGATCGCCGCCACCAGGCCGGTGACATAGGCCAGGGGCAGGCCCAGTATCAGCAGGCCGAAGATGGCAAAAATGATCAGATAAGTTGCGATTTCAATGCTCATGGCGCGATTCCGGGGTCATGGGTTCTTGCGCCAGTGCTGGCTGATGCGTACGACCTGCTGCAGCGCCATGAGGGCAATCGAGATCAGGATGATGATCTTGATGAAGGCGGGTAGCGGCGGGTTCCAGGAGGAGCCTGAGGTTTCCAGGCGCCAGCTGCCGTCCGGTGCATGAGTGGCGTTGAAAGCCAGAATCCAGGCGGCGTATCCGATGGCCAGGCAGAAGAGGATGCCCAGGAGCAGGTTCAGCAGATCCAGCCAGGAGCGCTTTTGCGGCGAAAGGCGGTCGAGCAGGATGCGAATCTGGATGTGCCTGTTGGTCGCCAGCGCATAAGGCCCGCCCAGGGCGAAGATGGTCGCGACCAGGAACATGGTGGTCTCGTGAGCCCATTCTGTGGGGGCATTGAATCCATAGCGCATGATCACTTCATAAACACTGACCAGCATGGCGACAAACACCAGCCAGGCGACAGCCTGACCGATACGCTGGATGATCTGGTCGAAGCGGTTCTGGCCAGGTACGGGTTCTGTGACGGGAAGAGGACCGTCGCTCGGTGATTGCGGCAGTTTCAATGTAAAGCTCCTCGTCAGCCCCGACCGTAGCCGGGGCTGTGTGCTCTGAGTGTGGTTTGGAGAGGGGCGTCAGAGCAGGCCTTTGCTCTGCAGGTAGGCCTGGATCGAGTCGACGGCTTCCTTGGCCTCAGGGCTGCGATCACGCCAGGCGCTCCACTCGGCGCGGGCAATCTGGCGGAATTTCTTCAGCTCTTCGGCGGGGAGCGTGGTCAGGGTCACGTCGCCTTTCTGCTTGGCGATTGCGACCTGCTCTTCGTCCTTGGTTTGCAGGTCGCCGATCAACTGGGCGGTGAAGGCGTCCACCGACTCTTCGAGAATGCGCTTCTGCTCGTCGCTGACCTCATCCCAGGTGGCCTTGTTGATGGAGATATCCTTCATCGGCATCGAATGGAAGCCGGGGTAAATCGCGAACGGGGCGTACTTGTGGTAGCCCTGCTGATAGTTGGTGGCGAACACGGTGTAGTCGGCGGCATCGATCACGCCCTTTTCCAGTGCTGTGTAGACCTCGGAGGTCGGCAGGTTCACCGGTGCTGCGCCGATCAGCTTGAAGGCGTTCGAGACCATGCCCTCCGGGGCTCGGACCTTGAGGCCTTTGAAGTCGTCGAGTTTTTCGATGCGTCGCTTGGTGATCAGCGACTCGACGCCGACGGCACCGGCGCGGATCAGGTGTACGTTGTAAGGCTCGACCAAGTGGTTATAACCGTCCTCACCGCCGTTGCGCATGTAATCGAGGAAGGTCGCGGTATCGCTCCAGGCACCGACCATGTTGCCGTAGACGGCGAAGGCCGGATTCTTGCCGGAGAAGTAGCCAGGGTCGGTGATGTGGCCCTGGATGATGCCGGCGCCAACGGCGTCCAGGGTCTCGTTGTTGCCGACGATGGTGCCGGTTGGCATCACCTCGATGAGGATTTCGCCGTTGGTCTTTTCGCCGACGCTCTTGGCCCATTCCTGGGCGATGCGGAATTCGTCATCGCCCGCATTGACGTTGATCTGGAACTTCCATTCCTCTTTCGCCAGTGCGCTGGTCGAGCTCAGGATCAAGGCCAGGGCCGCGAGGCCCCTGCCTAGGCGGTAAGGGGTATCAGTGAGTTTCATGGTGCCTCTCCGGTTATTTTTATAAGGGCATTTTCTAGCGCATAGGCCCGCAATAGAGCCTCGGCGGAAAACAGACGGGTAGTGCGACATCTGTAATTCTGAGGGTAGAGAGTAGACAGACGAGGGATCATCAACAAATATGTAATTGCGCCATCTCCATATCCAAATGGATATACCTTATTCTTTATGAAGCCTCTCAATAGCAGTTGGTTTGTCCGGGCCCGGCTGAAGAGTCGGCACATTCCCTTGTTGGTGGCGCTGGGTGATACCGGCAACCTCAACCGTGCCGCCGAAGGTCTGGGAATCTCCCAGCCGGCCATCTCCAAGCTGCTCAAAGAGCTTGAGGATGGCCTGGACGTGGCGCTGTTCGAGCGGCATGCCCGTGGCGTGGTACCGACGCTCTATGGCGAGGCGATGATTCGTCATGCACGGAGAATCCAGACCAGCCTCGAGGATGCCTTCGATGAGGTCTGTGCGATGCGCGGCGGGCAACGCGGGCATGTGCGCATCGGTACCATTCTCACTCCCTGTGCCGAGCTGCTTCCGGAGCTGACGCGACGAGTCAAGCAGAGCCATCCGAACTTGGAGTTGAGTATTCGGACCGGGTCGAGCCTCGATCTGATGGCGATTCTCAACGATGGTGAACTAGATTTTCTGGTCGCGCGTTTCTTTGCCGACAGTGCCCAGACCGGCATGTGTTTCGAGCCCCTGTACAAGGAGCCGCTGTGCGTCTGTGCGCGGGCAGGACTGATCAACCACGTACTGTCGCGCGAGGACCTGCACGCTGCCGATTGGGTGCTGCCGCCTTCCGGTAGCGTGCTGCGGCATGAGTTCGATGCTCTTTTCCAGCACGTCGGCATGTACCCGCCGAGCAAGGTGGTGAATGCTGAAAACCTGTTGATGGTGACCACGCTACTGGAGCAGAACGACATGCTCACTGTGCTGCCGCGCGAAGTGGTGGCGCACTATGCTCGCTACGGCATGCTGGCGATCGCCGAACTGGATGCCGGAATAGAGGAGGACCTCAATCGCAACCTGATGGCCTACGGCATCATCACCAAGAACGAGGAACTGCTGTCTCCTGCCGCCAGGAGCGTGTTGGCTCTGTTGCGCGAGAGTGCGCAGATGTTGCCGCCGGTGGAGCGATCGGCAGTCTGAATTGCTCGTCCACTGATCACGGTGGGCGTGCCGGGGAATTTCCGGGACGAGAGCTGAGTCATCTACGTCCCGGTTGTTGCTACGTTTCGGTGAGCCTATCCGAGCGCTCTTTGCGCTATCAGAAGGGGTATCCGTAACCGGCTTCGCTCGCTGCCCCATGCAACGCCGCCAGCACATCGTCCGGCAACTCCAGACCCTGTTCGAAGGCTTTGGCGCGGCGCGCGATGCCGGCATGACCCGGCATGCGCACCGGGTTTTGCGCCACGCGCGGGCGGCTCTCCAGGCACGCGCCGACGAAGTGATCCATCTCGGCTTTCAGCTCATCGACGCCGCCGAAGAACGCTGGGTCGAAGGTCAGTACGGTCACCGCAGCGCCCCATTGCTTGACCCCATCCTTGCGCCCGAAACCACCCAGGCCGGCGGTCAGCGCCTCGATCATGGTGCCGAGGGCGAAGCCCTTGTGGCCGAACTCCAGGCTGCCCAGCGGAAGGATCGCGCCCGGCGGCGTGCCGAAGTAGGCCGCGGTATCGCGGGTCGGTTGGCCATCCGGGCCGATCAGCGCGGCGTGTTCCAGCTGGCCGCCGGCCTGGTGAGTCTTGTTCACCAGGCCATTGGTGATGGTCGACATGCTGACGTCGATGAGAATCGGCTTCTCGCCGGTGGGAATGCCAATACCCAGCGGGTTGGGCGTATATACCGGGTCGAGGCCGCCGTGCGGCGCCACCGAAGCCACCGCCGGATCGGAGGTCAACACCAGCGCGATCAGATCCTGTTCGGTATAGCGTTGCAGGTAGGCGGCGAGGCAGGCGATATGGTGCGAGCGGCGGATGCTCGCGACGCCGATGCCGAAGGTACGCGCGGCCGCGGCGGTGAAGTCCAGCGCTTGTTCGACGCAGTACGGGCCGAGCAGGTAATCGGCGTCGTAGAGCCGTGCCGCCGGTGTCTGGCGGATGACCTGCAGGCTTTCGGCGTTGCCTTTGGCCTGGCCAGCGCGCAGGTCCTTGAGGTAGCCCTGGGCCAGTTTCACGCCGTGGGTGTGGTGACCGAGCAGGTCGCCTTCGACCAGCACGCGGCTGACCACCGTGGCGACGTCGGGGCTGACGTCTGCCCCGAGAAAGAGCTGCTTGATGAAGTGTTCCAGTTGTTCCGGGGCGATGCGGCTCATTCGATGGCTTCCTTGGGTGAGGACAGGGCGCGCGGATAGCGCATGCGCCAGTACTTGGCGAGCACCGGGAACAGGGCCACCAGCAGTACCAGCAGGGCCAGACCGATGCTGATCGGGCGCTCGACGAAGGCCAGCAGATTGCCGTCGGCCTTGATCATCGAGGTCATGAAGTTGGTTTCGAGAATGTTGCCCAGCACCAAGCCGAGAATTGCGGGGGCGATGGGGAAGTCGGCGGTGGCGATCAGGTAGGCAGCGATGCCGCAGACCAGCATGATCCACACATCGGTCAGGCTGTTGTTGATGGCGAAGGCTCCGACGATGCAGAAGCACAGGATGATCGGCATCAGCACACGTGTCGGCGTCACCGCGAAGATATGGGCACTGCGGATGGCCAGGTAACCGATCGGCAACAGGATCAGGTTGGCGACGAAGAACGCGGTGAACAGGCCGTAGGCCATGGCGCTGTTGTCCATGAAGATGGTCGGGCCGGGGTTCATGCCCTTCATGTACAGCACGCCAATGACGATGGCGGTGATCGAGTCGCCTGGAATGCCAAACACTAGCGCCGGGACCCAGGCACCCGCGACGGCCGAATTGTTCGCGGAGCCCGCATCCACTAACCCTTCGACATGGCCTTTGCCGTAGGCTTCGGGGGTTTTCGAGCGCTTCTTGCTGACGGCGTAGCAGATCCAGGCGGCTATGTCCGCGCCGGCACCGGGCAGCGCGCCGATGAAGGCACCCAGGCTGCTGCCGCGAATCACGTTCTTCCAGTAGCGCTTGAGGTGCGTCGGCACCAGGCCGAAGACGCTGCCATGCTGGGGGGCGATGGTTTGCGCCACGTCCTGCTCGCGCGTCTTGTCGCGGGGGATGGAATAGAGCTTCATCACCTCGTACATGGCGAAGAAACCAATCATTACCGGGATGAAGTTGATGCCCCCCATCAGGTCGGGCACATCGAAGGTGAAGCGCGGTGCGCCGGTGACCATGTCCAGGCCGACCGTGGCCAGCAGCAGGCCGACCATCAACGACAGGAAGCCTTTTACCGCCGAGCCGGTGGAGATGAATACCGCGCTGCCCAGGCCGAGTACGGCCAGCCAGAAATATTCGTACGAGCTGAAGTTAAGGGCAAATTCGGCCAGGGAAGGGGCGATCATGACCAGCACCAGTGTTCCGGTCAGGCCCCCGATCACCGAGCAGGTAAGGTTCAGGCCCAGTGCTTCACGCGCTCGTCCCGCCCTGCCAAGAGCCGCAGAGTCGGCAACATAGGCGGCAGAGGCAGGTGTTCCCGGGATGTTAAGGTAGGTGCCTGGAATGTCGCCGGCGAAGATGGCCATGGCTGCGGTGGTGATGATTGCCGCAATGGCAGCGGTCGGGTCCATGGCGAAAGTGATCGGGACCAGCAGCGCGACAGCCATGGTGGCGGACAGGCCCGGAATGGCGCCGACGAAGACACCGAACAGAGCGGCCAGCAGGATCACCAGCAGCGTCTGGAAATTGAAGACGAGCAGAATGCCGTCGAGTAATGCGTTCATGGATGGCTCCTCAGAAACCTAGGGGCCCGATGGGCAATGGAACCTTGAGCAGGTGACCGAAGGAGAAACTGATGACTGCGGTGGCCACGAGGCTGATGACCAGAGATGGCATCAGGCGTACGCCACGCTGGATCAGCAGCGTCAGCATGATCAACAGCATCATCGGGGCGGCGCCGATGACTTCGCTGAGGTAGATGTAGGCCACGACCAGTGCGCAAGGCAGTAACACGCCCAGTGGCGGCAGGCCGATCCCGAATGTGCCGTCAGTACCTTCAGCGCGCAGCTGGCGTACGGCGCTGAAACTGAGCAATGCCCCACCGACGGCCATGCCTATGGCGATCAGCGTGGGGAAAAAATCGGCGCCGTACTGCATGCCGGGCACTACCGGAAACTCGCGGGCCATCAGCCATACACCCAGACCCAGGGCGATGAAGATCAGACCGAACAGAAGGTCTTTCATGGATGAGCTCTCATACAACCGAGTAAAGGCAAACGGCACCCCGAAGGGGCGCCGTATCGAAAATCTGGCTTATTTCTTCATGCCGATCTTTTCGATGATGCCGCCCATGTACGCGTTGTTCTCGACCAGGAACGCCTTGAAATCAGCGCCTTTGTGCCACTCGACACCGAAACCCTGGCGCTTCATGAAGTCCTGGTAGAACTCGCTGTTGTAGGCCTTCTCTAGGGCGTCCTCGAGCTTGGCTACCACGGCAGGGTCCATGCCTTTAGGGCCGGCGACACCGCGCCACTCACCCAGCGAGTATTCGCTGCCGATGCTTTCCTTGATCGTCGGGATATCCGGGAAAGCCGGATTGCGTTCAGGGGAGAGAATGGCCAGGCCCTTCGCCTTGCCGGCTGTGATCATCGAGCGTGCCTCGGGTACTGAGGACGGGACGAGTTCGATACTGCCAGCGGCCAGTTCGACCATGGCCGGTGCGGCGCCCTGGCTGGGAATCCAGGTGACCTTGTTGGGCTCGATGCCGCGATCCATCAGCAGGCCGGCGAAGGCCACGTGCCAGATGCCACCCAGGCCGGTACCAGAGGCCTTAAAGGTGCCTTGGGGCTTGTCGGCAATGTCCTTCAGGAGCTCTTCGACATTGTTGTACGGTGCATCGGCGCTGACCTGTACGCCGGGGTAGTCGTAGTTGGTCATGGCCAGGGGGGTGAAGTCTTCGTGGGTGATCTTGGTCAGCCCCTGCCAGTGCATCATGTTCAGCTCACCGGTTACGAAGCCTAGGGTGTAGCCGTCGGGTTTGGCGCTGGCCATGACCGTGTGGCCCACCACACTGCCGCCACCGGGACGGTTGACGACGTTGATGGTGACGCCCAGCTCCTTCTCCAGTGCGGTGGCGATGCCGCGTGCGGCAGAGTCGCTGCCGCCACCAGCGGCCCACGGCACGATCAGTTGGATGGGCTTGTTCGGGTATTCAGCCATGGCTGCAACTGGGGCGCCCAGAAGGGAAAAGCCGAGGGCGATGCTGAGCGGGCGAAGCAGAGTGCTTAGCTTGATCATGAAAGTTCACCTATTGAAGTTATTTTGAGTGAGGTGCAGCTAGGTTCCGCTTGAACAAGTCGGCCAGGCAGACGGCACGGCGTGGAATCAAAGCCTGGCCGAAGCTAGGCAACTCTCGGGGAGGTGTCTAATGAGGCTTTTTCATCGAGTCATAACTAGGGGTTATTCGCTGATGATTCATCGCGGATGACGGTGCGCAGGGCGTCAATGAAGTCGCGGGCTGCGGAGGATACGGGCTCGTCCTTGCGCAGCAGCACGCCATAGGCCAGCGGAGAGGGCGCCAGGCTCGTCTGGATTTGTTTCAAGCTGCCATCGAGCAGGTTCTGCCGTACCACCGCCTCTGGCAACAGTGCCAGGGTGTCGCTGTTGCAGAGCATTTTCAGCGTCGTTTGTACGGAGGTCGTCTCGATGGCGTTGGCCGGTGGACTCACGCCCGCATCGCTGAACGATTGTTCCAGCGACTGGCGCAGTGGGGTGTTGAGTGGGTAGAGCACCCAGGGCCATTCGGTAAGTTGCGATGGCGAGACCTGCTGGCGATTGCACAGCGGATGTTCGGCTCGAGCGATGAGGATGAAGGGCTCCTCGGCCAGCGCGGTGAAGTCGAAACGCTGGCGCTGCTGGTGGTCGGTGAAGCGACCGACCACCAGATCCAGCTGCTTGTGCTCCAGCAGCTTGAGCAGGTGATCGCTGGTGTCTTCCAGCAGCTCGATGGTCAGCAGCGGCCGTCGGCCTTTCAGGCGCAGCAGCGTTTCGGGCAAGGCATGGGCAGTAGCGGCGAAGATCGCACCTACCTTGAGATAGCCGTGGCCACCCTGGCGCAGGCTTTCCAGGCGATAGCTGAAGGTCTGGCAGTCATTCAGCGCGCGCTGCGCATAGGCAACCACCTCGGCGCCTAGCTCGGTGGCTGGCAGCTCGCGGTTGAGGCGCTCGAACAGGGTGAAGCCGAACTGGCTTTCGATATCGCGCAGCATCTTGCTTACCGCCGGCTGGCTCAGCCCCAGTTGCTGCGCGCTGCTGTGCATATTGCCGGTGCGCGCCAGGCTGTCGATCAGCGCCAGGTGGCGAAAGCGTAGCCAGTTGTGAAGGGTCGGGAGATTGCCTGTTTGGTTCATGGCCGCTGTGCTCGGGAGTACTCGATAACCGGATCATATCGCGGACTGACTATTAGTCATTGGTGGTTATCGCGAATGGAGAGATATGGTCAGCCGGCCTGACCGCACCCAGGGTGCCTTGCGGGCATTTCCAGTCGCATAAGAAGAAGGACTCCGCCATGCCCTACGCTCTCAGCCTCACACCCAGCAACACCTTGCCTACCGATAGCTTGCGCGGAACCCTCGTCGGCCGGGCCTGGTTGCCCGGAGAGTACGCCGGCCCGGCGCCGATCCTGCTGCGTGAGGATGGTGTCTATGATCTGTCCACATTGGCGCCGACCCTGAGTGGGCTGTTCGAGCAGGAGGGTCTGCTGGCCGGGTTGCAGAGTCTGCGCGGCACGCCGCTGTGCAGTGTCGAGGCCTTGCTGGGTAACAGTGGTACTGGCTTCAATCCCGAGCTGCCGAGTCTGCTGGCGCCTGCCGACCTACAGGTGCTCAAGGCGGCGGGTGTGACCTTTGCTTCGAGCATGATCGAGCGCGTGATCGAAGAGCGTGCCGGTGGTGATGCCAGCCTGGCCGAAGGCGTTCGGGCCAAGGTCAGGGATGTGCTAGGCGAGGATTTTGCCAGCATCAAGCCAGGCTCGGAAAAGGCCCAGCAGGTCAAGGTGCTGCTGCAGGAGCAGGGCCTATGGTCGCAATACCTGGAAGTGGGGATCGGCCCGGATGCCGAGATTTTCACCAAGGCGCCTGTGCTGGCCGCCGTTGGTAGCGGCGCGGAGATCGGCATCCACCCTGGCTCGGTGTGGAACAATCCGGAGCCGGAGGTCGTGCTGGCCGTCAATAGCCGTGGCGAGGTGCTGGGCGCGACCCTCGGTAACGACGTCAACCTACGGGATTTCGAAGGCCGCAGTGCGCTGCTGCTGAGCAAGGCCAAGGACAACAACGCGTCCTGTGCCATCGGCCCGTTCATCCGCCTGTTCGACGATACATTCAGCCTTGATGACGTGCGCAATACGGTGGTTCGCTTGCGCGTCGAGGGCACTGACGGCTATGTGCTCGAAGGCAGCAGCTCCATGGACAAGATCAGCCGCGATCCGCTGGATCTGGTCGGTCAGGCGCTCAACCGCAATCACCAGTATCCGGATGGCTTCCTGCTGTTCCTCGGCACTCTGTTCGCTCCGACCGAGGACCGTGATGCCCCTGGCGCGGGTTTCACCCACAAGCTCGCTGATCGCGTGATCATCAGCAGCGAGCAGTTGGGCGCCCTGCATAACAGTGTTAACCATAGCGACAAGGCACCGGTCTGGCAGTTTGGTCTCAACGCCTTGATGAGCAGCCTGGCCGCGCGCGGCCTGCTCTAGCTTACGTAGGGGCGTCGTCGGGTGGGTTAGCCGCTTGTCACGCAGCTGAGTCGTTACACGACCTTTGCCGCGGCGTAACCCACCATAGCTGCCACGCGATCCATCGTCTGGTGGGTTACGTGAAGCCCACTGGCGAGGCAGCTGTCGATTCGTCTTCTGCGTCGCTAACCCACCCACATGGGCAGGTTCGTCACTGCAGTCTGTGCTCGTCCTGCGCTGAGGTGAGCTGTGCCATGAACAGGCGACTGATCGAGGACAGACTCACGCCGCGCCGGGTGATCAACTGGTACGGCTCGCTCCGGCTTTTCAGGCTCAGCGGCAGGATGCAGGTCATGCCGAAGCCCGTGCAGAAGCGCGCCACGTCGGTCGACAGTAGGGCGACCAACTCTGGATTTTTCTGCAGAAGCGACAGTGTGGTGAAGGCTGAGGTGGTTTCCAGCAGTTGCAGGGGGAAGCGTAGCCCCGCCTGCTGAAATTCCCGCTCCAGTGAAAGGCGCATCGGCATGTTGGCCGAGTAGACCACCCAGCGGCTATCAGCCAGATCGGCCAGCTCCAGTTGTGTGCGTCCGGCTAGCGGATGATCACGGTTGGCGACCACGGCCAGGGTTTCGTCACGCACATCGATGCAGTCGTAGTGCTCTGGCTGGCGGCTGATGCTGGTGCGGCAGATCGCCAGATCGAGGCGGCCTTGATCGAGCAGGCTGAGCAGCCGCGCGCTGGTGTCTTCGACTATCTCCACGGACAGATCCGGGTGCGCCTCCAGCAACTGGGTCAACGCATCCGTCATGAACGGTACCGCGCCCATGATCACTCCGACCGACAGGCGTCCGCCGTGGCCTTGGAGAATACCCAGCATTTCTTCGCGCAGGTGAGTCAGGTCTGTCTGGATCAGCTTGGCGTAGCGAATCGCGCAGTGTCCCAACTCATTGGCCTCCAGGCCGCGATTGGTGCGTACGAACAGCGGCGCGCCCAGCGTGGTCTCTATTTCCTGCAACGCCTTGGTCGCCCCGGGTTGGCTGATTGAGATCAGTTCTGCGGCTTTGATCAATGAGCCCTGTTCGCCGAGGGCGATCAGCAGGCGCAGTTGCCGGAAGCGCAGGCGGGAAAAAATGGAGGAGACGGATGGCAGCATGTATAGCTTTCCCTTATAGCAGTATCAGCGCCTCTCATTAGTCAGGAGCGCCTCTATCTCATAGTTTGCCTGGGCGGCAAGGCTATCCGTGAGAATGTCCGAGTGATCTTACTCGACGTTTTCCGCTGCCTGCTATTACAAAAACAAGCAGAGGCTCCCCCATGGCACTGATCAACTACCTCACTCAAGTCCAGTTCGGTTATGACGTCCTCGGCCAGTTGGCCGCCGAGTGTCAGCGCATTGGAATCACCCGGCCCTTCATCGTGACTGATACGGGGGTGCAGGCCGCAGGTATCGTCGACAAGGTTCTGGGGCAGTTAGCCGACCCTGCTATTGCGGAAGTTTTCGACCAGACGCCGCCGAACCCGAACGAAGGCGTGGTGCGTGCGGCGGCGGCGCGTTATCGCGACGGGGGCTTCGATGGCATCATCGCAGTCGGCGGTGGTTCCTCCATCGACCTGGCCAAGGGCGTCGCCGTGTGCGGCACCCATGAAGGCCCGCTGAAGCAGTTCGCCGTGATCGAAGGCGGGCTGGCCCGTATCACCGCAGCCACTGCGCCGGTGATTGCTATCCCCACCACTGCCGGCACGGGTAGCGAAGTCGGTCGTGGTGCCATCCTGATTCTTGATGATGGTCGCAAGGTTGGCGTGATCTCGCCCTATCTGATTCCGCGTTCAGCTATCTGCGACCCTGAGCTGACTCTCGGCCTGCCTGCACAATTGACTGCTGCCACGGGGATGGATGCCATCGCCCATTGCCTGGAAACCTTCATGGCGCCGGCGTTCAATCCGCCTGCCGATGGCATCGCCCTGGACGGCCTGTGGCGCGCATGGCGACATATCGAACGCGCAACCCGTACGCCTGGTGACCGAGAAGCGCGATTGAACATGATGAGCGCCTCGATGCAGGGCGCCCTGGCCTTTCAGAAGGGCCTCGGCTGCGTGCATAGCCTCAGCCACGCTCTGGGTGGCATCAACCCAAGGTTGCACCACGGGACCCTCAACGCGGTATTCCTGCCGGCGGTTATCGCCTTCAATGCGCAGTCTGACTCGGTGCGTGATGAGCAGAAACTGCAGCGCATCGCTCAGGCTATGGGCCTGGGGAGTGCCGAGGAAATCATCCCGGCGATTCGTGAGATGAACCGTCGCCTCGGCATGCCTTCGGGGCTGGCGGAGATGGGCGTGGACGAGTCGCTGTTCCCGGCGATCATCGAAGGTGCGCTGGCTGACCATAGCCACAAGACCAACCCGCGTCTGGCGAGTGCCGAGGACTACGCCGAGTTGCTGCGCCAGTCCATGTAAGTGGCGGGCTAGGTGCCTTCGTACAGGGCGTCCTGCTCGCTGCGCAGGTGCTCCAGCAGCAGGCTCGCCAGTGGCGACAGGCTGCTGCCGCGGCGGTGGATGATCGAGCACGGCTCGTTGCGTGCCTGCAGGTCCAGTGGCAGGCGGCGCAGCAGGCCGAAGCTCTCGCTGGAGCAGGCGATGGAGTGGGGCATCACCGCCACCAACTGCGGGTCTTCCTGCAGCAGGCTGAGCATGGTGAAGGTCGAGGAGGTCTCCAGCGGGTAACGGGGAAACTCCAGGCCGGCTTCGCCGAACTCGCGCTCCAGCACCGTGCGCATCGGCGTGCCGGTGGGGTAGACCACCCAGCTGTAGTCGCTCAGATCGGTCAGGCTCAGTGCCGGGTTTGCCTGCTGCGGATGCTGCGGCGCGGCCACCAGCGCCAGGCGTTCGGCGTGCAGGCTCAGGCATTCGTAGTCGTCCGGGTGCTGGCTGCCGCTGGTTCGGGCGATGGCCAGGTCCAGGCGGCCTTCGTCGAGCAGCTTGAGCAAGCGCGGGCTGATGTCTTCGACGATCTGCACGGAGATGTCCGGTTGTATCTGCCGCAGGCTGGTGAGTGCGCGCAGCACCAGCGGCACCGAGCCTGCGATGGTGCCGATCGCCAGGTGGCCGCCATGACCTTGCAGGATGCTCTGCATTTCCTCATGCAGGTGCGCCAGATCCGAGTGGATGAGCCGCGCATAGCGGATCACGCAACGCCCCAGGTCATTGGCTTGCAGTCCCTGTGCCGAGCGTGTGAATAGCGGCGTACCGAAGGTCGTCTCGATTTCGTGCAACGCCTTGGTCGCGCCCGGCTGGCTGATGGCGATGCGCTCGGCCGCGCGATGCAGAGTGCCCAGTTCGTCGAGGGCGATCAGCAGTCGCAACTGGCGAATACGCAGGCGGGAAACGATGTAGGTCAGAGGAGGCAGCATGGGGATGACGAAAAGTTATCACCTAATCAGAAGCTTTCATTAGGCAGCACTGCGGGCAGTTTTTAAAGTGCCCGCCAGCAACGTCGCAAACGCGACGCACAAGAACAACAGAAAAAACGGCAGGAGTGCTGCAATGCGGCTGATTCAGTTTGAGAACGAGCAGGGCCAGCGTCAGGTCGGCGTCGTCGGTGAGGCGCGCGTCAGCGTAGTAAAGGGTGTGGCCACGACCCGTGAGCTGGCGCTGCAGGCGATCCGTAACGGCCATGGCCTGATCGCCGAGATCGAGCGCTTGGGCGTCGAGCCTGGCCCGGTCTATGCCGAACTGATCGAGCAGCGCCGTGTATTGGCGCCGCTGGATCACGCCGATCCGGCGCACTGCCTGGTGTCCGGCACCGGCCTGACCCACCTGGGCAGCGCCTCCACCCGCGACAAGATGCACCAGCAGGTCGAGGCGCAGCAGGCCGAAGGCAAGCTCACCGACACCATGCAGATGTTCCAGTGGGGCATGGCCGGCGGTCGCCCGGCCGCAGGCAGCGAAGGCGCGCAGCCGGAGTGGTTCTACAAAGGTGATGGCAGCATCGTGGTTCGCCCTGGCGAGGACTTCCCGGTGCCCGACTTCGCCGAGGACTTCGGTGAGGAGCCCGAGCTGACCGGCCTCTATGTGATTGGCGACGATGGCCAGCCGTATCGCATCGGCTTCGCCCTTGGCAACGAGTTCTCCGACCATGTGGTCGAGCGCAAGAACTACCTGTACCTGGCCCACTCGAAGTTGCGCTTCTGTTCCTTCGGCCCGGAAATGCTGATCGGCGAGCTGCCGCGTCACCTGTCCGGCATCAGCCGTATTCGTCGGGGCGACAAGGTGCTGTGGGAGAAGGAGTTCCTCTCCGGTGAGGACAACATGTGCCACAGCCTGGAGAACCTCGAGTACCACCACTTCAAGTATCGCCAGTTCCTGCGTCCCGGCGATGTGCATGTGCACTTCTTCGGCACCGCGACGCTGTCGTTCGCCGACGGCATCAAGGCGCAGCCGGGCGATACCTTCGAGATCAGTCTCGATGCGCTGGGCGAGCCGCTGCGCAATGGCATCCGCATTCACCAACCCGCCGTGAAGGTCGGCGAGGTGCGTCGGTTGTAAGGTTTTTGCGGCCCGGCGGCAGGCTGTCGGGTCGAAATTCCGCTCGGCGGATTGCGGATTGCGCCCTCATGAGGGGACGAATTCCGAAGTTATCACTTATCATATGTCTGACAACTGAAGTAGAGTTGTCACCCCTCGACCCAAAAAGTCGAGGCCTCATTCATTGTCCCGGGGCGGCGTCGCCGTCCCTCCTGACAGGAGAACGCCATGCTGAGTCTGACTGGCCACAATTACATTGGCGGTGAGCGCCGCGCCGCGGGCACCGTGGAGCACAAAAGCCTCGACGCCAGCAGCGGTGAAGCGCTGCCATATACCTTCATCCAGGCCACGCCGGAAGAAGTCGACACTGCAGCCCAGGCTGCCGCCGCTGCTTATCCGATCTATCGCAACCTGTCGGCCGTGCGCCGCGCCGAGTTCCTCGAGGCCATTGCCGACGAGATCGATGCTCTCGGTGATGACTTCGTTGCTCTGGTCTGCCGCGAAACCGCACTGCCGGCTGCCCGCATCCAGGGCGAACGTGGTCGTACAAGTGGCCAGATGCGCCTGTTCGCCAAGGTGCTGCGTCGTGGCGACTTCTATGGTGCGCGCATCGACCGCGCGCTGCCGGATCGTCAGCCACTGCCGCGCCCGGATATCCGTCAGTACCAGATCGGTGTCGGCCCGGTCGCCGTGTTCGGTGCCAGCAACTTCCCGCTGGCCTTCTCCACCGCCGGTGGCGACACTGCGTCGGCCCTGGCCGCCGGTTGCCCGGTGGTGTTCAAGGCGCACAGCGGCCACATGGCCACTGCCGAGTGCGTGGCCGATGCAGTGATCCGCGCGGCCGAGAAAACCGGCATGCCCAAGGGCGTGTTCAACATGATCTTTGGCGGCGGTGTCGGCGAGCTTCTGGTCAAACACCCGGCCATCCTGGCTGTTGGCTTCACCGGTTCGCTCAAAGGCGGTCGCGCCCTGTGCGACATGGCCGCTGCCCGTCCGCAGCCGATCCCGGTGTTCGCCGAGATGTCCAGCGTCAACCCGGTGATCGTCCTGCCGGGCGCCCTGAAGGCGCGTGGCGCCACCGTGGCCAAGGAACTGGCCGGTTCGGTAGTGATGGGTTGTGGTCAGTTCTGCACCAATCCAGGCCTGGTCATCGGCATTCGCAGCACCGAGTTCAGTGAGTTCGTCGCCGGCCTGGCCGATGCCATGGGCGCGCAGCCGGCGCAGACCATGCTCAACGCCGGCACCCTGCGCAGCTACGCCGGTGGCGTGGCGCAGCTCAAAGGCCATGCCAAGGTCACTCACCTGGCGGGCAACGAGCAGGCCGGTAACCAGGCGCAGCCGCAGCTGTTCAAGGCCGACGTGAGCATGCTGCTCGAAGGCGACCACCTACTGCAGGAAGAAGTCTTCGGCCCGACCACCATCGTCGTCGAAGTCGCCGACAGCGCCGAGCTGACCCGTGCCCTGCAGAGCATGCACGGCCAGCTGACCGCGACCCTGATCGCCGAGCGTGAAGACCTCACCGCCTTCCGCGACCTGCTGCCGCTGCTGGAAGTCAAAGCCGGCCGCGTGCTGCTCAACGGTTACCCGACTGGCGTGGAAGTCTGCGATTCCATGGTCCATGGCGGCCCGTACCCGGCAACGTCCGACGCTCGTGGTACGTCGGTCGGTACCCTGGCGATCCATCGCTTCCTGCGTCCGGTGTGCTACCAGAACTACCCGGACGAGGTACTGCCGGAGGCGCTGCAGAACGCAAACCCGCTGGGCATTCAGCGTCTGGTCGACGGCGTGCACAGCCGTGACGCGCTGAGCTGATCGGCACGCTGCAACGAAAAATGCCGCACCCGTAAAGGTGCGGCATTTTTCATTCAGGCGGCTACGCCCTTATTTGGCAGCGGCCTGGGTTTTCTCCACTGCCTGGATGATCACCTTGGCCACATCGCTCGGGCGCGACTGCTGCGGCACGTGGCTGGCGACGACCTCGGTGGTCTGTGCACCGATCTTCTTGGCGAAGTCGCGCTGCATCTTCGGCACGATCATGCGGTCATCGCTGGCGACGAGGTACCAGGACGGCTTCTGCTTCCAGGCCGCGACGCTGGTACGGTCATCGAAGGCCGCCGCGCGGATCGGGCCTTGCGTGGCGGTCATGATCGCCGTCTGCTTGGCTGGCAGATCCTGAGCGAAATCGGCAGCCATGCCCTGTGGCGTCAGGTAGAGAAAGCCGTTCTTGTCGGCCGCGATCTGGCTCGAGCCCGGCGCGGTGGGATAGCCGCCGTACAGCTCGCCGGTGGATTGGCCGGCATTCGGTGCGAACGCCGCGACATAGACCAGGCTGCGCACCTTGTCGTCGCCACCAGCCTGGCTGATCACCGTGCCGCCCCAGGAGTGGCCGACCAGCACCACGTCGCCATCCTGATTGTTCAGCACGCGCTGGGTAGCGGCGACGTCGTCGGCCAGCGAGGTCAGCGGGTTCTGCACCACGGTCACCTTGATGCCTTTATCCTGCAGCAGCGGCACGACCTTGGCCCAGTCGGAACCGTCGGCGAAGGCGCCGTGGACGATCACCACCGAAGGCTTGGCCTCGGCGGCCTGGATATTGACTGCGAAGAAGGGGCTGGCGATGGCGAGGGCGAGGATCAGCGGCTTGGTATTGAACATGATTGAATCTCCTGTGCTTGGGGGAGTTCAGTGTCGATAATGCGCCGGTGTCCCGGTATCGGTCGTTTATCCGAGGCCTGCAAATAAAGGAGAGCTGCAAGGTGAATGACGCCGTCGCGCTGGAAGACGTCATGCTGGCGCTGGCCATGGTCGGTGACCTGAGCATGGGCCAGCCCATCGATCAGTCGCGGCGTACCGCGCGCCTGGCGCAATGGCTGGTGCAGGCCGGTGGCGGCGATCAGGCGCAAATCGATGCGGCCCGGCAGGTGGCGCTGCTGCGTTGGTCCGGTTGTACCGCCAACGCCGATGGCTTCATGCATCTGCTCGGTGACGACGTCGGCGGCCGCCGCGCCATGCTGGCACAAACCCTGGATGCCGCCGGCCAACGCGCCATGCTGCGCACCACGCCGCTGGCCCAGGTGCATTGCGAGATCGCCGGCGATATCGCCCGCACCCTGGCGCTGGGGGTGGAGGTCGAGCGAGGTCTGCGCCATATCTTCGAGTGCTTCGACGGCAGCGGTCGCCCGCTGGGCCTGCGTCACCCCGATGTCCCGCCGGTGGTGTATCAGGTTGTGTTGGCGGGCGATCTGGAAATCCTCTCGCGTGCCCACGGCCTGGACGCGGCGCTCGAGTGGATCGGCGCTCAGGGCGATCGCCGTTATCCCGCTGCTCTCGTCGATCTGCTCAGCCGCCACGCAGCGGATTGGCTGCAAGCGCTGCGCACACCCGAGGGCGTGCAGCCTGCCAACGGGCCGGAGGTTTCCCTGACCCTGGTGGGCGACGTGATCGACCTCAAACTGCCCTGGCTGGCCGGCTATTCACGCCAGGCCGCGAGCCTGGTGCGCGACGCTGCTCGGCTATGGGGGTTACCCGAGCCGCGCATCGAACTACTCGCCAAGGCGGCGCTGATCCACGGCCTGGGGCGGGCGGCAGTGCCCAATCGCATCTGGAGTACGCCCGGCCCGCTGCTCGACGGTGATCTCGAGGCGGTGCGCCTGGTGCCCTACTGGACGCACCGCGCCTGCAGCCAGATCGGTGGCCTGAGCCAAGCCGGACAACTGGCCGCGCATGCCTACGAACGCCTGGATGGCAGCGGCTATTTCCGCTCGTTGAGTGGCGACGCCCTGAGCGCCGAACACCGCCTGCTGAGCGCCGCCCTGGCCTGGCTGGCACTGCGCGGCGAACGCCCCTGGCGCGCGGCCTTCAGCGACGCTGATGCCGCCCGCATGTTATTGGATGAAGCCGAGCAGGGCCGCTTCGAGCCACGCGCCTGTCAGGCGGTAATCAGCGCTGCTCATGGTGAACAGGCGCCGATGGTCAGCAAGCCCGGCAACGGTCTGCTCAGCGAACGCGAGACGGAAATCCTCCAGCGCATCAGCACCGGGGCGAGCAACAAGGAAGTGGCGCGTGACCTGGGCATCAGCCCGAGTACGGTGCGTACCCATGTCGAGAGTGTGTTCCGCAAGCTGCAGTGTTCGACGCGCGCGGCAGCGACCTTGAAGGCACTGACGTTGGGGGTGATCTGAGGCGAGGCCGGTGGGTCAATCACCGCCGCCGCCATCGCCACCCGAGTCGAAGCCCCCGTCACCGAAACCAGGGCTGGAGTCCTGTCCGCTCAGGCCGCTGCGCTCTTTCTTGCGCGCGAGATGCCTGGTGCGCGAGCGTCGCCAGCAATAGATGAAGAGCAGCACGAAGGCGCCGGCGATCAGCAGCAGAATGTCCATATGTCTTCCCTACATAACCTGGCGCCAATCCTATGGGGTAATGAGGCTCGATGTAAGCGCCGAGGGAACGACAAAAACGCAGAAGCCCGCACGTTGGCGGGCTTCTAAAATGGCGCATCCGGCGGGATTCGAACCCACGACCCCTGCCTTCGGAGGGCAGTACTCTATCCAGCTGAGCTACGGATGCGTTGCGGGGCGCAATCATACGCATCTCGGCGGTTAGCGTCCATTCTGCATGAGTGTGCATTATTCAGAACGGACTTTACACTTTTGGGCCGCCAGAACCTGTATTTCAGAAGTTTCTGCCATTATTTTAAGGATTTTGACCGGCCGCCTATTGCCCTTTACCCCTGCCGATCCTAGGATTCGTTTGAGATTTCAAACGGCGTGTTCAGTCATTCTGAACCCTCGCACGTTCAACGGCTCTGAATCCATTACCAGGCCCCGCACGGCTCCTTTTCGGCCTTGCGGGCTCTGCCCGTGACTCCAACGACTTACGCCGACGCCCGGGTGTCGGAACTGAAGGAGACTGCCATGCAACTGAAAGACCCCCAGCTGCTGCGCCAACAGGCTTATATCGATGGCCAGTGGTTGGACGCCGACAGCGGTCAGACCATTGCCGTGAACAACCCGGCGACTGGCGAGATCATCGGCCACGTTCCGAAGATGGGCCGTGCTGAAACCCGCCGTGCCATCGAGGCTGCCGAGAAGGCGCTGCCGGCCTGGCGTGCGCTGACCGCCAAGGAGCGTGCGAACAAGCTGCGTCGCTGGTTCGAGCTGCTGATGGAAAACCAGGATGACCTCGGTCGCCTGATGACCCTGGAGCAGGGCAAGCCGCTGGCCGAAGCCAAGGGCGAGATCGCCTACGCTGCCTCCTTTATCGAGTGGTTCGCCGAAGAAGCCAAGCGTGTCTACGGTGACGTGATCCCGGGCCACCAGCCGGACAAGCGTCTGATCGTGATCAAGCAGCCGATCGGCGTCACCGCAGCCATCACCCCGTGGAACTTCCCTGCCGCGATGATCACCCGCAAGGCCGGCCCGGCACTGGCCGCCGGTTGCACCATGGTGATCAAGCCGGCCTCGCAGACCCCGTTCTCCGCCCTGGCCCTGGTCGAGCTGGCCGAGCGTGCCGGTATCCCGAAAGGTGTGCTCAGCGTAGTCACCGGTAGCGCCGGCGAAGTGGGTGGCGAGCTGACCAGCAATCCCATCGTGCGCAAGCTGAGCTTCACCGGCTCGACCGAGATCGGTCGTCAGCTGATGGCCGAATGCGCTCAGGACATCAAGAAGGTGTCGCTGGAGCTGGGCGGTAACGCGCCGTTCATCGTTTTCGATGACGCCGATCTGGACGCCGCCGTCGAAGGCGCGCTGATCTCCAAGTACCGCAACAACGGTCAGACTTGCGTCTGCGCCAACCGCATCTATGTGCAGGACGGCGTCTACGATACCTTCGCCGAGAAGCTGATCGCCGCCGTGGGCAAACTGAAGATCGGCAACGGTCTGGAAGACGGCACCACCACCGGCCCGCTGATCGACGAGAAGGCCGTGGCCAAAGTTCAGGAGCACATCGAGGACGCCGTGGGCAAAGGCGCCAAGCTGGCCCTGGGCGGCAAGCCGCACGCACTCGGTGGCACCTTCTTCGAGCCGACCATTCTGCTCGACGTACCGAAAACCGCTGCCGTGGCCAAGGAAGAGACCTTTGGCCCGCTGGCGCCGCTGTTCCGCTTCAAGGACGAGGCCGAGGTGATCGCCATGGCCAACGACACCGAGTTCGGTCTGGCGTCTTACTTCTACGCCCGCGACCTGGGCCGCGTGTTCCGCGTGGCCGAGGCGCTGGAGTACGGCATGGTGGGTATCAACACCGGCCTGATCTCCAACGAAGTCGCGCCGTTCGGCGGCGTGAAAGCGTCCGGTCTGGGCCGCGAAGGGTCCAAGTACGGGATCGAGGACTATCTCGAGATCAAGTACATGTGCCTGGGCGGCATCTAGTCGCTGCTGCACTCGGCCGGACGTCGTTGGCGCAAACGGGAAAATGCTCATTGGCTACAGCCAACTCCGCTTGTCCCGCTTGCGCCGCCTAGCCCGGCCATCGCTCGCGACGCGCCTTGCGCGGTTGTAGCGAGCCAGAATTTCCCCCGCCTCCGGCGGCCCGACGCAGTCGATCATCGTATGCTGCGGCGAACCACCTCCAGAGGCATTTCCTTGCAACCGAGCCGCCCGATGACGGCCATGAGGACACCATGAGCAAGACCAACGAATCCCTGCTGCAACGCCGTGCCGCCGCCGTACCGCGCGGTGTCGGCCAGATCCACCCGATCGTCGCCGAGCGCGCCGAGAACGCCACCGTCTGGGACGTGGAAGGCCGCGAGTACATCGACTTTGCCGGTGGTATCGCCGTGCTGAACACCGGCCACCTGCATCCGAAGGTGATCGCTGCCGTTCAGGAGCAACTGACCAAGCTGACCCACACCTGCTTCCAGGTACTGGCGTACGAGCCCTACATCGAGCTGTGCGAAGAGATCGCCAAGCGCGTGCCGGGCAACTTCGCCAAGAAGACCCTGCTGGTCACTTCCGGCTCCGAAGCCGTGGAAAACGCCGTGAAGATCGCCCGTGCCGCCACCGGCCGCGCTGGCGTGATCGCCTTCACCGGCGCCTACCACGGCCGCACCATGATGACCCTGTCGCTGACCGGCAAGGTCGTGCCGTACTCCGCTGGCATGGGTCTGATGCCCGCTGGTGTGTACCGCGCCCAGGCGCCGTGCCCGCTGCATGGTGTGAGTGAGGACGAGTCCATCGCCAGCATCGAGCGCATCTTCAAGAACGACGCGCAGCCGCAGGACATCGCCGCCATCATCATCGAGCCGGTGCAGGGCGAGGGTGGTTTCTACGTCAACTCGCCGGCCTTCATGCAGCGTCTGCGTGCTCTGTGCGACCAGCACGGCATCCTCCTGATCGCTGATGAAGTGCAGACCGGCGCGGGCCGTACCGGCACCTTCTTCGCCACCGAGCAACTGGGTGTGGTGCCGGACCTGACCACCTTCGCCAAGTCCGTCGGCGGCGGCTTCCCGATCTCCGGCGTGTGCGGCAAGGCCGAGATCATGGACACCATCGCCCCCGGTGGCCTGGGCGGCACCTACGCCGGCAGCCCGATCGCCTGCGCTGCGGCCCTGGCCGTGCTCAAGGTGTTCGACGAAGAGAACCTGCTGGCGCGTTCCAATGCCGTGGGTGAGAAGCTCAAGGTGGGCCTGAAGACCATCGCCGAGAAACACAAGGTGATCGGTGACGTGCGCGGCCTGGGTTCGATGGTCGCCATCGAGCTGTTCGAGGGCGGTGATCACAGCAAGCCGGCGGCCGAACTGGTCGGCAAGATCGTCGCCCGTGCTCGCGACAAGGGCCTGATCCTGTTGTCGTGCGGTACCTACTACAACGTCATCCGCTTCCTGATGCCCGTCACCATCCCTGATGCGCAACTGGAAAAAGGCATCGCCATCGTCGCCGAGTGCTTCGACGAACTGGCCTGAGCCCAGGATCAGGGCACGCCTGGTGCGTGCCCGCCGTGACCAAGACCCGCCTGCGTGCGGGTCTTTTTTTGCCGGGCGTTTCGTGTAGGCGCCTTGCGCAGCGGGGCTACCGATGCATCAGGCGCGTCATGCCGGCTTTGCAACGAACAGAAAAAGGCCCGCATCAGGCGGGCCAAAGGGTGACAAGCAACAACAGGATTCGGGGGCGGGAACCTGTCTGGCGTTTTCCAGTCAGGTACTTACTTGGGTTCGAAGATCACGTAGACCTTGCGGCAGGCTTCGAGCACTTCCCAGGTGCCGGAAAAACCGGCGGGAATCACGAAGCGGTCGCCAGCGCGTACGGTCTTGGAATTGCCATCGGCATCACGTAGCACGGAAACGCCCTGGAGAATCTCGCAGTACTCGTGCTCGGTGTAGCTCACCGTCCACTGGCCCACGGCGCCTTCCCAGATGCCGGTGCTGAATTGGCCGCAGGGGCTGCTGTAGTGGTTGCGCACGCTCTGCTCGGGGTCGCCCTTGAGCACTTTTTCCGGTGCGGGGCGATAGTGCTCGGCGGCCGTGCCGGCCTGGGCGAAGTCGACGATCTGCTCGATGTTCATCTGGCTGTTCCGTTGTGTCGGTGGCGGCAACCGCGCGACCAGCATGGCCATCGCGGGAAAGTCGTGGCAGCAGTCTATGTTTAAAAAAACGAACATGACAAGGGCTTTTGCCGGGCTGTGTCAAAAATATTGAAAAGCCACAGCCCTCTGGTTTAGTGTGTCGAACAGGATTTGGCCAGCGATCTGGCCTTGCAGAATTATTGACAGTGCGCGCCCTCGCGGACGCCGCTTCCACCCATTGAGAGGATGCCGGAATGACTAGCCTGACTCGTGCCGACTGGGAACAGCGTGCCAAGACCCTGACCATCGAAACTCGCGCATTCGTGCATGGTGAGTACCGCGCCGCCGAGTCTGGCGCCACCTTCGAATGCATCAGCCCGGTCGATGGCCGCCTGCTCGGCATGGTGGCCAGCTGTGACCAGGCTGACGCTGACGTGGCGGTCAAGGATGCCCGCGCCACCTTCGAATCCGGCGTGTGGTCACGTATGGCCCCGGCCAAGCGCAAGAAGGTGATGATCCGTTTCGCCGAGTTGATCGAAGAGCATGGCCAGGAGCTGGCGCTGCTGGAAACCCTCGACATGGGCAAGCCGATCAGCGACTCGCTGAGCATCGACGTCGGTAGCGCCGCCAATGCCATCCGCTGGAGCGGCGAGGCCATCGACAAGATCTACGACGAAGTCGCGGCCACCGCCCATGACGAGTTGGGCCTGGTTACCCGCGAACCGGTCGGCGTGGTCGCCGCCATCGTGCCGTGGAACTTCCCGCTGCTGATGACCTGCTGGAAACTTGGCCCGGCGCTGTCCACTGGTAACTCGATCATCCTCAAGCCGTCCGAGAAGTCGCCGCTGACCGGTATCCGTATCGCCCAACTGGCCATCGAGGCCGGCATTCCAGCGGGCGTGTTCAACGTGCTGCCAGGTTTCGGCCACACCGTGGGCAAGGCCCTGGCCCTGCACATGGACGTCGATACCCTGGTGTTCACCGGTTCGACCAAGATCGCCAAGCAGCTGATGATCTACGCTGGCGAGTCGAACATGAAGCGTGTCTGGCTGGAGGCCGGCGGCAAGAGCCCGAACATCGTCTTCGCTGACGCGCCGGACCTGCAGGCCGCTGCCGAAGCGGCTGCCAGCGCTATCGCCTTCAACCAGGGCGAAGTCTGCACCGCCGGTTCGCGCCTGCTGGTGGAGAATTCCATCAAGGACACCTTCGTGCCCATGGTGGTCGAGGCCATCAAGGCCTGGAAACCGGGCAACCCGCTGGACCCGGCGACCAACGTCGGCGCGCTGGTCGATACCACGCAGATGAATAACGTGCTGAGCTACATCCAGGCCGGCCATGACGACGGCGCCAAGCTGGTGGCCGGCGGCAAGCGGGTGATGGAAGAAACCGGCGGCACCTACGTCGAGCCGACCATCTTCGACGGCGTCAACAACGCCATGCGTATCGCCAAGGAAGAGATCTTCGGCCCGGTGCTGTCGGTGATCGGTTTCGACGATCAGGACGAAGCCATCGCCATCGCCAACGACACCGTCTACGGGCTGGCCGCAGCGGTATGGACCAGCAACCTGTCGCGCGCCCACCTGGTCGGCAAGGCACTGCGCGCCGGCAGCGTGTGGATCAACCAGTACGACGGCGGCGACATGACGGCGCCGTTCGGCGGCTTCAAGCAGTCCGGCAACGGCCGCGACAAGTCGCTGCATGCGTTCGACAAGTACACAGAGCTGAAGTCCACCTGGATCAAACTGTAGCGGCACCGGGGCGATCTCCTGGTCGTCGGCCATACGGCGTTGCGTCCTCGCTTTCAATGCTCACGTACTGCAGTACGCTGCGCTTGAAAGCTCCGGGGCGCCTTGTCTGGCCTTAGCCCAGAAGATCTTTTTCGGCGCTGAATTTGGCCGGAAATCTATTTTGAAGGAGAGTCTTCTGGCTCTCCTGAGGTCCGCCCTTCGGGGCCGGCTCCCTGTGAGCCACACCTGCGGCCGGGTTTCCTTAGGGAGGTCCGGCCGTTTTGTTTGGTTATGGATCAATACCGTATGAGATCCAGCCGTTGCCACCGAGCGTGCGATGGCCTGGATTCGTAGGGTGTGCCGCGCGCACCAGCCATTTCTCACCTTGAGCAGAGGTGGGTGGTAAGCCCAGGTGCGCACGGCGCACCCTACGCCTTGCTCCAAGCCGCGCAGGCAACACAGGATCGGAGCATGGCCTTTTGTTTCAGGGCCACGACATAAAGGAGTCTGGCAATGCGTTGGGGCACCTATTTCGCCGTCTGTGCGGCGGTCATCAGCATCGGGTTAGCACTGGGCGTGACCATGCCGCTGGTTTCGCTGCGCCTGGAAAGCTGGGGCTACGATTCCTTCGCCATTGGCGTGATGGCGGCCACGCCTGCGGTCGGCGTGCTGCTCGGCGCTTCGCTGGCTGGCCGTCTGGCCGCGCGCTTCGGCACTACCGGGCTGATGCAGCTGTGTCTGCTGCTGGGCGCGGTGTCGGTGGCGGGGCTGGCGTTGGTGCAGAACTACGCGGTCTGGGTCGGCCTGCGCCTGTTCATCGGTGTGGCCCTGACTGTGGTGTTCATCCTCGGCGAAAGCTGGATCAACCAACTGGCGGTGGAGAAGTGGCGTGGTCGCCTGGTAGCGCTATATGGCACCGGCTATGCCCTCAGTCAGCTCAGTGGCCCGTTGCTGCTGACGGCGCTCGGCACGGCCACCGATGCCGGTTTCTGGACGGGCGTTTGCCTGCTGATCGGCGGTTCGCTGATTCTGCTCGGGCGCACCGGCGCACCCAGGGTGGATGCGCACAGCGCTTCGGGGCGCGGCCTGCTGGTGTTCTGCCGCAAGCTGCCAGCGATTGCCTGGGCGGTGATGCTGTTCGCAGCCTTCGAAGCGATGATGTTGACCCTGCTGCCGATCTACGGCCTGCGCCAGGGCTTCACCCAGGAGGTGGCTCTGCTGATGGTCAGCGTCGTGGTGGTGGGCGATGCGGTGCTGCAGCTGCCCATCGGCTGGCTGGCCGACCGCATGTCGCGGCAGTTGTTGTTCCGTGGCTGCGGTATCGTGCTGCTGGTGTCCAGCCTGGCGATTGCGCCGTTGCTGCATACACAGCTGATCTGGCCAGTGCTGGTGGCCTTCGGTGCCAGCGCCGGCGGCCTGTTCACCCTGTCGCTGATCATGATCGGCGAGCGTTATCGTGACGACGAGCTGGTGCGCGCCAATGCCCATGTCGCTCAGTTGTGGGGCCTGGGCTGCCTGATCGGACCACTCACCACCGGCGCCGTCAGCCAGTGGCTGAGCAGCCATGCGCTGCCGTTGCTGATGGCCACCGGCGCCTTCGTGTTCATCATCCTCGCCAGCCGGCGTGGCGCCTTCAGCGAGATGGAAACGGCGAGCGTGGCGCGTTCCTGAGCCGCTTCAGCGCTGTTGCCCAGGCGCCTGGGTGTGCTGCAGGTCGGCCTCTTCGATCAACTCGGCGATGGTCGCGCCGATCTGCTTCACCGCCGCCTCGATCACATCGCTCGGCGGTTCGGCGTAGTTGAGGCGGATGCAGTTACGGTATTTGCCCGCCGCGGAGAAGATGCTGCCCGGCGCGATCTGGATCTTGTGCGGCAGCAGGGCGCGATTGAGTTTCTGGCTGTCGAAGCCCTGGGGCATCTCCACCCACAGCATGAAGCTGCCCTGCGGGCGGCTGACCCGGGTGCCGGCCGGGAAATAGCGGCTGACCCAATCCACCATCAGGTCGCGGTTGCGCAGGTACTGCGCGCGCAGGCGCCGCAGGTGCGGTTCGTAGTGCCCGTCCTTGAGGTACTCGGCGATGGCCAACTGCGGCAACTGGGCGGTGCTGCCGGTGCCCAGGTACTTCATGTGCACCACCTGCTCCAGATAGCGCCCGGGAGCGATCCAGCCGACGCGCAAGCCCGGTGCCAGAGTCTTGGAGAAGGAGCTGCAGAACAGCACGCGACCGTCCTCGTCGAAGGACTTGATGCTGCGCGGGCGTGGGTAGCTGTAGGCGAGGTCGGCGTAGACGTCGTCCTCGATGATGGCTACGTCGAAGCGTTGCGCCAGGGCGACCAGGGCGCGCTTGTTGGCGTCGGGCATGATGTAGCCGAGCGGGTTGTTGCAGTTCGGCGTGAGCTGGATGGCCTTGATCGGCCACTGCTCCAGGGCCATTTCCAGGGCATCGAGGTTGATCCCGGTGAGCGGGTCGGTGGGCAGCTCCAGCGCCTTCATGCCGAAGCCCTTGAGCGCTTGCATCACGCCGTGGAAGCTCGGCGAGTCGACCGCGACGATGTCGCCGGGCTGACAGATGGCGCGCACCGCCGCCGACAGTGCTTCGTGGCAACCGGTGGTGACTACCAGGTCTTCGGCCTCCAGCTGGCAGCCGGAGTCGAGCATCAGCCGGGCGATCTGTTCGCGCAGGCGAATATCACCGCGGATGTTGCCGTAGGTGAGAACGTCCGGGTCCTGCCGACGCGCCTGGCGTGACAGATTGCGCAGCAGCGGCTTCAGCGTCGGGCCGCTTATATCCGGACGACCGCGGCCCAGCGATAGGACCTCATGGCGACCAGGGCTACTGATCAGTTCCAGGACGTGATCCCACTGCGAAACCTCCACCGGCCTCTGTGCCGTGCGACTGATCTGCGGCAGCGCGGGCATCTGTCGTCCCAGTGGCACGAAGTAGCCGGACTTCGGCCGCGGCGAAGCCAGGCCCATGTCCTCCAGATGGCGGTAAGCCTGCTGCACCGTGCTGAGGCTGACGCCGTGCTCCTGGCTCAGGCTGCGTACCGACGGCAGGCGGTCGCCGGGGCGGTAAAGCCCCTGCTCGATGCGGGTGCCGAGCAGCTCGGCCAGATTCAGATAGAGCGTCATGGCAGTCGTCCGGCTTGTGTGGGGTTTATGAAATGAAACCAGTACAGATCGGTGCGGAAATTCCCATTCAGGGGAAAGTCGACGGAATCTGTATGGAGTTAATAAGAGTTTTTTGAATCTGTCATGACTTTTTTTCTGACGGCATTCTGATCTCCCATGACAGAAGACAGCGGAGAACAGCCATGACCGGGTTCAGCAATACAGATTTCGTAGCAGTGGGTGAGACCGTGCGGATTGCGACGCACGAGGGCGAGGTTCGCTATTTCGGCCGCGACTGGCCGGCCTTCTGGCGGCGCCTGAACACCCGCCGCATGCTGCTCAAGCTCAATGACCAGCAATTGCGCGATATCGGCCTGAGCCGCGCCCAGGCCGAGCGCGAGGCGAATCTGCCGTTCTGGAAGCTGTAGCCCGGATGCAATCTCGGCGCCTCCGCTGCCGTAGGAGCGGCTTCAGCCGCGAACCCTACAGCAGCTCTTTCAGCCGGTGCCAGGCCATGCCCATGGCCAACAGCGGCGAGCGCAGGTGCTTGCCGCCGGGGAAGGTCATGTGTGGCACCTGGGCGAACAGGTCGAAGCCGCGGCTTTCCTGGCCGGCGATGGCCTCGGCGAGCAGCTTGCCGGCCAGGTGCGTGGCGTTGACGCCGTGGCCGGCGTAGGCCTGGGCGTGGAAGACGTTGGGCTGATCCTTGAGTCGGCCGATTTGCGGCAGGCGGTTGGCGCCGATGCCGATCATCCCGCCCCACTGATAGTCGATGCGCACGTCGGCCAGTTGCGGGAACACCTTGAGCATCTTCGGCTTCATGTAGCCAGCGATATCGGCCGGATCACGTCCCGAATAGTGGCAGGCACCGCCGAACAGCAGGCGACGGTCGGCAGAGAGGCGGTAGTAGTCGACGGTCACGCGCTGGTCGCACAGCGCCATGTTCTGCGGGATCAGCTGGCGCGCCTGCTCTTCGGAGAGTTGCTCGGTGGCGATGATATAGCTGCCGGCCGGCAGCACCTTGCCGCTCAGTGTCGGGTTGAGGCCGTTGATGTAGGCATTGCAGGCCAGCACCAGGTACTTGGCGCGCACCTGGCCATTGGCGGTGTGCACGCGCACCTCGCTGCCGTAGTCGATGCGCGTCACCGGCGAGTCTTCGAACGGCTGCACACCGAGCGACTGGGCGGCAGCGGCTTCGCCGAGCGCCAGGTTGAGCGGATGCAGGTGGCCCGAGCCCATGTCGATCATGGCGCCGTGATAGTTGTCCGAACCAACCACCTCATGGATGTGTTCCTTCGACACCATGCGCAGTTCGTGACGATAGCCGAGGCTTTCCAGCTCGGCCTTGTCTTCGGCGAAGCCCTCCATGTGCGCCGGTTTGTTGGCCAGGTCGCAGTAGCCCCAGGTCAAGTCGCAGTCGATCTGGAACTGCTCGACGCGGCTGCGCACGATCTCCACCGCCTCCAGGCCCATCAGCTTGAACTGACGCACGCCGTCCTTGCCGACCGCTGATTCGAACTGTTCGACATCATGGCCAACACCGCGAATCAGTTGTCCGCCGTTGCGGCCGCTGGCGCCCCAGCCGATCTTGCGCGCCTCCAGCAGCGCCACCGACAGGCCCTTCTGGGCCAGCTCGATAGCGGTGTTCAGGCCGCTGAAGCCGCCACCGACGATGCACACGTCCACCTGCAGTTCACCGCCCAGGGGCGGGTAGGCCTGCTGGCGATTGATGCTGGCGGCGTAATAGGAAGCGGCATGCTGCGGGCTGTGGACGGGCTGGTGAACGCGGGCGTTCATGTGCGAAATCCTGATTTTGTTGTGTGGAAAATTCAACGCAGCATAAGCGCGTGATCTGTCCGACGCCAAGAGGTCAGCGGAAAAAAGCGGGTTTTCCGCTGGGTATCGCGGCTTGCCCAGGTTGAGCGCAGCGGTTCCCGGATTGCATCCGGGCTACGCTCGGCCTACGGGCGCTGTAAACTGCCCCTTCATTTCAAGGCGCCCGAGCATGAGTTGCACCGACCGCAAGATCGACCACCTGCGCCGCCAGATCCCGCGCTTCGATTGTGTGCCAGGCTGCCACGACTGCTGCGGGCCGGTCACTGCGTCGTCCGAGGAGCTGGCACGCCTGCCGGTCAAGAGTGACGCCGAACATGACGCGGCGCTGGCCGAATACAACTGCGTGCACCTGGGGCCGAAGGGCTGCGAGGTGTATGACCAGCGTCCGCTGATCTGCCGCCTGTTCGGTACCACGGCGAACCTGCCTTGCCCGCATGGGCGTGGCCCGGAGCAGCCCATCGAGCCGGCAGTCGAGCGTCAGGTGCATCGCCTGATCGCCACCACTCGGCAGCGGTTGGTATAGGTGATGGTACGAGCCTCGCCATGCAAGGGAGGCGTGCTGCACCGGTCCACCAATGCTTTGGCTGCCTGCTGTTTCAAGCCTGCTCTGCCCCTGTTTTTTCAGCCTGTGCAGTCGAGCGTATCCATTCCCTCACGGCGGTGATGGCCGGGTTGGCGTCATGGCGTGGCGGCCAGACCAGCCAGTAGGCATAGTCGTTGGCGATCCGCTGTTCCGGGCAGGGCATTACCAGGCGACCGGCGCGCAAGTCGGCCGTGGCCAGAAACAGCCGCCCCAGTGCAATGCCCTGTCCATCGGCGGCGGCCTGAAGAGTGATGGCGGAATCGGTCAGGTTCAGTCCCGCGGGTACTGGTAGATCCGGGTATCCGGCGGCACTGAACCAACGGCCCCAATTCCCTTTCGGGGTGTCATGCAGCAGGCGATGGCGTAGCAGATCTGGTGGCGTGCAGGAAGCGGGCAGGGCCTTGCGTAGGCCCGGACTGCATAGCGGGGTCAGCGTTTCGGTGGCCAGCAGGGCGCTGTTCAGACCGGGCCAGCCACCGGGTCCGGATCGCAGGCCAAGATCGAAGCGAGTGTCCCTGCCGTCCCACAGGTCGGTCGTTGTGGTCAATTGCAGGTCAATTTCTGGATGGGCTGCCTGAAAGGCGGGAAGGTGCGGCACCAGCCAGCGTGCGGCAAGCGACGGCAGAACGGTCATCCGCACTGGGCCATTGGCCGGGCGGCGAGCAGTGGCGCTGGCGGCAGCGATACGCTCCAGCGCCGGGGTCAGGTCCGCCAGGTAGGCGGTCCCGGTGGGCGTCAAGGCCAGCATCCGGCCACGGCGCTCGAACAGCGGTTGGCCCAGCCACTCTTCCAGCAGACGCACCTGATGGCTGATGGCGGCCTGCGTCACCGCCAGTTCGTCGGCAGCGCGGGTGAAATGCAGATGGCGGGCGGCAGCTTCGAACGCGCGTACGGCCCCCAGCGGCGGCAGACGGCGCATGAGCCTCTTCCATTAGCTGTATTTATCCAATGCCCGAGATTAGATCATTTCCCCGCTGCTGCAAACGACGGTTAACTCCCTGAAATCGATTAGGAAATGGGAGGTTGTGATTTCGCCGGAGCTTGTTGCGGTTTTTCTGGGGTATGCGGTGCCGATGGTGATCAGTCCGGGGCCTGGCAACACGGTGCTGGCGCTGTCCGGGGCACGTTTTGGGGTGGGAGGCACAGTCCCGTTCTGGCTGGGGTTTGAAGTCGGCAATGTTCTGCTATGTCTGCTGTACGGGCTCGGTTTTGGGGCGCTGCTACTGCAATACCCACAAAGTCATACGGTGATGCTGTGGGCGGGGGCGGCCTATGTACTGTATCTGGCCTGGGGATTCTTCCGCTCTGCTGCACCTGGCAAGAAGGCTCAGACCGTGGAGCGCATGGGGCTGGTCAGCGGCATCGTTGCCGTGCTGCTGAACGTCAAGATCCACTCGATGGTGGCAGTCATGTTTGCCCAGTTCCTCCGGCCGGACCGGGCGTTGGCTCCACAGGTGGCAGTGCTGACCGGAGCTTTCCTGCTGGTAGGGATCGTTTGCCATTTTCCCTGGATATATGGCGGGCGGGTGATTCTTGGGCGATTCACATCAGACCAATCCCTGCGGATACAGGGCCTTGTTTTCGGTGGTTTGATGGTGGCGGTGGCGATCTACATGGTCTTGGGTTGAGTCCCGCTTGGCCCTTCACTCACCGTCTCCATGGCACGAGTGGCAGAGCCCGCGCCCGCAGGATCACTCAGGCACCGGCAGCGCCAGGCTCTCCTTCACCTCTTCCATGACGATATAGCTCTTCGACTCGCGCACGTGCGGCAGCTTGAGCAGGATGTCGCCGAGAAGCTTGCGATAGCTGGCCATCTCGTTGATGCGTGCCTTCACCAGGTAGTCGAAGTCGCCGGAGACCAGGTGGCACTCCAGCACGTGCGGCAGCTTGAGCACGGCGCGGCGGAATTCCTCGAAGGTGTCGCCGGACTTGTAGTCCAGGCTGATCTCGACGAATACCAGCAGGTTGGCCTTGAGGTGCTGCGGGTTGAGGCGGGCGTGGTAGCCCATGATGATGCCTTCGCGCTCCAGGCGCCGTACGCGCTCGGTGCAGGGCGTGGTCGACAGCCCCACGCGCTCGCCCAGTTCGGTGAAGCTGATGCGCCCGTCCTCCTGCAGGATGCGCAGGATGTTGCGGTCAATCTTGTCCAGTTCACGACGGCTTTGATGCTGGGTTCTCATGGGGAATCCGCCTCTGTAAAACGGCTTTTTGCCAAGAATTCTCGCCAAATATAGCTATGTATATGGTGAAAAGCACTGCACGGCTCTTCCTATACTGCGCCCATCTACAACAATGGCCTGTAACGCACGCGCTCTGGGCGCGGCGGGGAGAAAAACATGCGTGTTCTGGTTCTCGGCAGCGGTGTGATTGGTACCGCCAGTGCTTACTACCTCGCCCGTCAGGGCTTCGAGGTGGTGGTGGTCGACCGTCAGAATGGCCCGGCGCTGGAAACCAGCTTCGCTAACGCTGGCCAGGTCTCTCCGGGCTACGCTTCGCCCTGGGCCGCTCCGGGCGTGCCGCTGAAGGCCATCAAGTGGCTGCTGCAGAAACACGCTCCGCTGGCGATCAAGGCCACTGGTGACGTCGACCAGTACCTGTGGATGGCGCAGATGCTGCGCAACTGCACCGCCAGCCGCTATGCGATCAACAAGGAGCGCATGGTGCGCCTGTCCGAGTACAGCCGCGACTGCCTCGACGAGTTGCGTGCCGAAACCGGCATCGCCTATGAAGGCCGCCAGCTCGGCACCACTCAGCTGTTCCGCACCCAGGCTCAGGTCGATGCTGCCGCCAAGGACATCGCTGTACTGGAAGCTTCCGGTGTACCGTTCGAACTGCTCGACCGCGACGGCATCGCCCGCGTCGAACCGGCCCTGGCTGGCGTCAAGCACAAGCTGGCCGGTGCCCTGCGTCTGCCCAACGACCAAACTGGCGACTGCCAGATGTTCACCACCAAGCTGGCTGACATGGCCAAGGCGCTCGGCGTCGAGTTCCGTTTCGGCCAGAACATCCAGCGTCTGGACGCCGTGGGCGACCGCATCAATGGCGTGTGGATCGACGGCAAACTGGAAACCGCCGATCGCTATGTGCTCGCCCTCGGCAGCTACAGCCCGCAACTGCTCAAGCCGCTGGGCGTGCGTGCGCCGGTCTACCCGCTCAAGGGTTATTCGCTGACCGTACCGATCACCAATGCTGACATGGCGCCGACCTCGACCATTCTCGACGAGACCTACAAGGTCGCCATCACCCGTTTCGATGGCCGCATCCGCGTCGGCGGCATGGCCGAGATCGCCGGTTTCGACCTGTCGCTCAACCCGCGTCGTCGCGAAACCCTGGAGATGATCACCTCCGACCTCTACCCGGAAGGCGGTGATCTGCAACGCGCTGATTTCTGGACCGGCCTGCGTCCGGCCACACCTGATGGCACGCCGATCGTGGGTGGCACCGCCTTCCGCAACCTGTTCCTCAACACCGGTCACGGCACCCTGGGCTGGACTATGGCCTGTGGCTCCGGTCGCCTGCTCGCCGACCTGATGGCCAACAAACGTCCGCAGATCAGCGCCGATGGCCTGGATATCTCGCGTTACTCGCGCAAGGCGCGTGAAGTTCAGAGCGCACCGCAGCCGCTGCGCACCTGATAGCCTTCGCGCTTTCGCAACTCAAGGAGCTTTACCCTTATGTCGATTCAGCGCCTGCATGTGGCCAAACGCTACAGCGAAGTGGTGATCCACAACGGCACGATTTACCTCGCTGGCCAGTTGGCTGACGACTTCGCCGGTGACATCCGCGAGCAGACCCGCCAGACCCTGGCCAACATCGACAAGATGCTGGCCGAGGGCGGCAGCGACAAGAGCAAGATCCTCTCGCTGACCATCTTCCTCAAGGACATGGCCGACTACGACGGCCTCAACGCCGAGTACGACGCCTGGGTCGCCGACGGCAATGCGCCGGCCCGCGCCTGCGTCGAAGCGAAGATGTACAAGCCCGAAGTGCTGGTGGAAATGTGTGTGGTGGCTGCCGTCTGAGGTGGCTACAGCTTTTTGTTGCCTGCCATCCATGGCGGCAACCCTCCGGGCCGTCGCAAGCGACGTCAAAAAATTCTCCCGGAATTTTTTTGTGTTGGCTTTTCACCCGGCTCCCCCGCCGGGTTTTTTTTGAATGACGATTTACCTGCGTGTAGCCCGGATGCAATCCGGGAACCTGCGCCGGCATGGCCCCGGATTTCATCCGGGCTACGAAAAACCGTCGCCTCAGCGAATGATTGAGAGAAAAACGAACATGCGTCCTGCCCGTGCCCTGATCGACCTCGATGCCCTGCGCCATAACTACCGCCTGGCCCGCGAACTGAGCGGCGCCCGCGCCCTCGCCGTGGTCAAGGCCGATGCTTACGGGCATGGCTCGGTGCGCTGTGCGCAGGCACTCGAAGCCGAGGCCGACGGCTTTGCTGTGGCCTGCATCGAAGAGGCGCTGGTACTGCGCGAGGCGGGGATTGCTGCGCCGATCCTGTTGCTAGAAGGCTTCTTCGAGGCTGACGAGCTGGCGCTGATCGACCAGCATGACCTGTGGTGCGTGATTCATGCGCAGTGGCAGATCGAGGCCATCGAGCAGGCCCAACTGAGCAAGCCGCTGACCGTCTGGCTCAAACTCGACAGCGGCATGCACCGTGTCGGTCTGCATCCGGCCGATTACCAGGCCGCCTATCGTCGCCTGCTGGCCAGCGGCAAGGTCAGCAAGATCGTGCTGATGAGCCACTTCGCCCGTGCCGACGAGCCCGAGTGCGAGCGCACGGCCGAGCAACTGGCGGTGTTCCAGCAGGCGCGCGAGGGTCTGAGTGCCGAGGTCAGCCTGCGCAATTCACCGGCCGTGCTCGGCTGGCCACAGGTGCCAAGCGACTGGGTGCGCCCCGGCATCATGCTGTATGGCGCCACGCCGTTCGAGCAGGCTCAGGAGCAGGCCGCGCGCCTGCAACCGGTAATGACGCTGGAATCGAAGGTTATCAGCGTACGCGAATTGCCGGCCGGCGAGCCGGTGGGGTATGGCGCGCGCTTCGTCGCCGAGCGACCGACTCGCGTCGGTGTGGTCGCCATGGGCTATGCCGACGGCTATCCGCGTCATGCGCCGAGCGGCACGCCAGTGATGGTCGACGGTCAACTGACCCGGCTGATCGGCCGCGTGTCGATGGACATGCTGACCGTAGACCTGACCGATCTGCCGCAGGCCGGCCTCGGCAGCCGTGTCGAACTATGGGGCAAGCAGGTGCTGGCCAGCGACGTGGCCATGGCTGCTGGCAGCATTCCCTATCAGATTTTCTGCAACCTGCGGCGAGTGCCGCTGCTCTATCTCGGGGGCTGAAACCCGTTAAAAGACTGCTGCGCGTCGGCCATGCTGCGTTAAAAACCGGCTGGTTCGCCAGCCCGGTCGCATTGCTCATGTACAGCTCGTACAGTCGAGCGCGACTCCGACCGATCCTCCCCTGTTTGATTCGCTGGCGCTCTCCCTTCGGGCCAGCCTTCGGCTTTTACTCCTGTGGGTCGTTGCGCCTTGCATGGCTCTAGCTCGCGGCCTTTTAACGGGTTTTCTGGGGGGTGTAAGCGAAGGGTGAACGCAAGTGTTGTAAATTCCGAACGCTATGCCATGATACGGACACTTTTTCGTCTCTTATCCCAAGGGGGATTCCAGCATTGGACGTCGGCGTTCGACTGCAATCGATTCGTAAGCTCAAAGGCCTATCCCAGCGTGAACTCGCCAAGCGGGCGGGCGTCACCAACAGCACCATTTCCATGATCGAGAAGAACAGCGTCAGCCCCTCGATCAGTTCGCTGAAAAAGGTGCTCGGCGGCATTCCCATGTCGCTGGTGGAATTCTTCTCGCTCGACATGGAGCAGGAGAACCAGACCCAGGTGGTCTATCGTGCCGCCGAACTGACCGATATCTGCAGTGGCGCCATCACCATGAAGCTGATTGGCAAGGCCCACCCGAGTCGCGCCATTTCCTTCCTCGACGAAACCTACCCGGCCGGCACCGACACCGGTGACGAAATGTACGCCCACGAAGGCGAAGAGGCTGGCATGCTGGTCGAGGGCAAGCTGGAGCTGACCGTTGGCAACGAGGTGTTCATTCTCGAACCTGGCGACAGCTATTACTTCGAAAGCAGCAAGCCGCATCGCTTCCGCAATCCGTTCGATGTACCGGCGCGGTTGATCAGTGCCACCACGCCAGCGAACTTCTGATCAATAACCCTGCGACAATATGGGTTGTTTCGGCCAGGCCCGCTTGCCGTTATACTGTCGCCCGCTCGCGAAACCGTGGCCGCGGGCGTGACTAGCCACGAAGAGGGTGTACCGTGAATCTGATGAAGAAAATGCTGGCAGTACCGGCTGCCGTATTGGCCCTGTGGGCAGTGACTGCTCAGGCCACGACTGATGAAGCCATCGCCGAGCGCCTCAAGCCTGTAGGCGACGTGTGCATCATGGGCGAAGAGTGCAAGGGCGTCGAAACCGTCGCCGCATCCGCCGGTGGTGGTGCTCGTACCGCTGATGACATCATCGCCAAGCATTGCAATGCCTGCCACGCCACCGGTGTGCTGGATGCACCGAAGATCGGCGACACCGCTGCCTGGAAAGAGCGTGCCGACCATCAGGGCGGTCTCGACGGCATCCTGGCCAAGGCCATCTCCGGCATCAACGCCATGCCGCCGAAAGGCACTTGCGCTGATTGCTCGGACGACGAACTGCGCGAAGCGATCAAGAAGATGTCCGGTCTGTAAGACCCGTCTCTTCCCTGAAAAACCGCCCTCCGGGCGGTTTTTTCGTTTATGGCAGCGGCACGCGGCTATACAGTCCAAACTCCATTCGTCATGGATGTCCCGAGGAGCGTCATATGCCGCATACCTGTACCCTCGAACAAGCCGTCGACCGCGTACTGAGCGAGATCGCTGGGCCGATTCATCTGGGTTTACCGCTCGGTCTGGGCAAGCCCAATCGCTGGGTCAACGCGCTGTATGCACGGGTGCGGGAGATGCCCGAGCGGCAACTGACCATCTACACCGCACTGTGCCTGGCGCGTCCGCGTGCCGCCCAGGACTTGCAGCGACGCTTTCTCGAACCTTTCGTTGATCGGGTCTACGGCAATTATCCCGAGCTGGATTTTCTCGCCGACCTGCACCGTGGCAAGCTGCCGGCCAACGTGCGCGTCGAGCAGTTCTTCTTCCAGCCGGGCAGCCTGCTCGAATGTGAGCCGGCGCAGCAGGACTACATCAGCAGCAACTACAGTCATGTCGCCCGTGACCTCAATGCCAAGGGCTTGAATCTGGTCGCCCAGCTGGTGGCCGTCGACGCCGCGCAGCCCGAGTATTTCAGCCTGAGCTGCAACCCGGACGTCACTCTCGATCTGCTGCCGCTGCTGGATAAGCGCCGCGCGGCTGGCGAGACCGTGCTCAGCGTCGCCCAGATTCACTGCGACCTGCCCTACATGGCCGGCGATGCCCAGGTGCCGCGCGATACCTTCGATATCCATATCGACGAGGACGAGCGCACCACGCTGTTCTCCACACCGAACATGCCAGTGACCCTGCAGGATCATTGCATCGGCCTGTTCGCCAGCACCCTGGTACGCGACGGCGGCACCCTGCAGATCGGCATCGGTGCGATGGGTGATGCCCTGACTGCCGCAATGATCGCCAGGCAGGACGACAATGCGCGTTACCGCGCGCTGTTGCAGGCACTGCGTGCTGATGAGTGGGCGGGTGAAATCGCCGCCAATGGCGGTATAGGGCCGCTCGATCATGGGCTCTATGGCTGCAGCGAAATGTTCGTCAACGGCTTGCTGGCACTGGCCGAGGCCGGTCTGCTAAGGCGCCGGGTCTACCCGGATCTGCGCCTGCAGCGTCTGGCTTGTAACGGTGCGCTGGATGAACACGGTCGCCCGCATAGCGTTCAGGCGTTGGTCGACGCGGGACTGCCGACGAAGTTGCAGTCGAGCGATCTGGCCTGGCTGCGCGATAGCGGTCTGCTGCTGGGCGATATGCAACTGGAGGCGGGCGAGTTGCAGTGGCTTGACGGTAGCCGCGTCGCAGCGGATCTCGGTGATCCCCAGACCCAGGCTCGCCTGCAATCCAGTCTCGGCAGCGCGCAGGGCGGCGTGGTGCTGCATGGTGGTTTCTTCCTTGGCCCGGAAAGCTTCTACCGGCGTCTGCGCGAGCTGGATGACAGCGAACGGCAGCGCTTTGCCATGACCGGCATCCGCTACATCAACGAGCTGTACGGCGAAGAGGAACTCAAGCGTCTGCAGCGCCGTGATGCACGCTTCATCAATACGGCTTTCACCATGACCCTGCTCGGTGCGGGCGTGGCCGATCAACTGGAGGACGGTCGGGTGCTTAGCGGCGTAGGCGGGCAATACAACTTCGTCGCCCAGGCCCATGCGCTGGAGGATGCGCGCTCGATCCTGCTGCTGCGCAGCTGGCGCGAGTCAGGCGGTGAGGTGAATTCGAACGTTGTCTGGGAATATGGCCACGCCACCATCCCCCGGCACCTGCGCGATATCGTGGTGACCGAATACGGCATCGCCGATCTACGCGGCAAGACCGACGCGCAGGTGATCGAGGCACTACTCAAGATCAGCGATTCACGCTTCCAGAACGGGCTGATCGAGCAGGCGCAGCAGGCCGGCAAGCTGCCAGCGGATTTCCGGCTCGATGAGCGCTTCGGCAACAACCTGCCCGAACGCCTGCAAGCGCTGCGCGCGGAGCATTCGTCGCTGTTCGCCGAATACCCGCTGGGCAGCGATTTCAGCGCGGTGGAGCAGGACCTGCTGCGGGCGCTGAGCTGGCTCAAGAGCAAGTTGCGCCTGACCGAGGTGCTGGAGCTGGGCAAGGCCACGCTCGATACGCCGGAGCCGGCAGCCTATGCCGAGCACCTGCGGCGCATGAGCCTGGAGGCGCCGGACGGGGTGCGTGAAGCCCTCTACCAGCGTTTGCTGCTGGCGGGGCTGCAAGCCACTCGCGGGGCTTAATCGAGGAAGCGCACCTGGCCGTCTTCCAGCGCGGCAACGCGGGCCAGCGATTCGACACGGTAACCCTCGCTCTCCAGCAGGTTGCGGCCGTCCTGGAAGGACTTCTCGATGACGATGCCGATACCGGCAATCTGGGCGCCGGCCTGCTGGATCAGGTCGATCAGCGCCTTGGCGGCGTGGCCGTTGGCGAGGAAGTCGTCGATCACCAGTACGCGGTCCGCGGCGGTCAGGTGACGGGCGGAAATGGCGATGGTGCTTTCGGTCTGCTTGGTGAAGGAGAACACCTTGGAGATCAGCAGGTCGTCCTTGAGCGTCAGCGACTGGAACTTGCGCGCGAAAATCACCGGAATGCCCAGCTCCAGGCCTGCCATCACTGCCGGGGCGATGCCCGAGGCCTCGATGGTGACGATCTTGGTGATGCCCTGGCCGGCGAAACGCTGGGCGAACTCGTGGCCGATCTCCTGCATCAGGCGCGGATCGATCTGGTGGTTGAGAAAGGCGTCCACCTTGAGTACATGCTCGGACAGCACGATGCCTTCGCTGCGAATCTTCTGTTTCAACGACTCCACGGTCGATCCTCTGGTTGAGCAGAAAAGCTGCGGATTTTCGCTCAAAACACCCTGCATTGTGTAGTGAAACCGCAGCCTGCCCGACAGTCGTGGTCAATTGACCGGCTAGACAGGTTGTTGGCCGCGGCCAGCTGTAGTCCGGATGCAATCCGGGGGTGTGCTCCGCTCAGGCGCTTTTGGTCAGGCGGCGCAGAATGTCCCTGGGGATTCCGCGCGTATCCAGTGGCAGCTTGTCCGGCGCAGGTTCCAGACCCAGCTCGTAGAGCCAGTTGAGCGTGTACTCGCGCAGTTGCTTGAGCTCGTAGGCCTGCCACTGTTCGCGAATCGCTGCAAAGGCCTCGATTTCGTAGTCGAACGCGCGCAGCGGCCTGCGGCCGGTCAGCGCGGCGCTGAGCAGAGGGTGGGCGTGCAGGTCGTCGAGGGTGAACAGGAAGGACTCACGCATGGCCACGCGCTGGGGGACGTCAAGGTTGGGTATCTGGGTGTAGCGATCCGGATTCAGTTCCACTTGCTGGCGCTCGTCGCTGTGGTGATCTTCCGGCGCCAGAGTCAGGACGCTACCGCTTTCCAGATCCAGCCAGTTCTCCTGCTGTTCACGGCCATTGATCAGCTGAATCAGGGCATCGATGTCGAGCGTGAATGTGCGCATGGTTCCAGCCCCTGTGTCTGAGCGGTATCTTCTTTCTGACTGGCAAATATGGCGAGGGTGCCAGTGGCATCGAAGTGGTGGGCTGAAGCGGATCGCCGCCCGGCCCACCCTACACCGCTGAAGAGGATCGCCAGTCCGTAGGGTGGGCTTCAGCCCACCGAATAAACCGACCATACACCAGTCAGCCACGACCTCAGCGCTTGAGCATCGCCCGCATATTGGCCAGGGCATCGTTGCCGCGCGCCGCCTTGACCTCCACCGGCGCCTCTTCCAGACCTTCCCACACCAGGTCTTCCGGCGGTAGCTCGTCGAGGAAGCGGCTCGGCGAGCAGTCGATCACCTCGCCATACTGCTTGCGCTTGGCGGCGAAGGTCAGCGCCAGGTTGCGTTTGGCGCGGGTGATGCCGACGTAGGCCAGGCGCCGTTCTTCCTCGATGGTGTCGGCCTCGATGCTGGAGCGGTGAGGGAGAATCTCCTCCTCGAAACCGATGATGTACACCGATGGGAACTCCAGGCCCTTGGAGGCGTGCATGGTCATCATCTGCACGCCCTCGGCGCCTTCTTCCTCTTCCTGCTGGCGTTCGAGCATGTCGCGCAGCACCAGTTTGCCGATGGCGTCTTCGATCGTCATGTCGCCGTCTTCATCGCGCTCCAGCGTGCTCTTCAATGCGTCGACGAGGAACCAGACGTTGCCCATGCGCGCGTCGGCCACCTTGTCGCTGGAGGCGTTCTGCCGCAGCCAGTTCTCGTAGTCGATGTCCATGACCATGCTGCGGATGGCGGCGATCGGGTCGTTCTGCGCGCATTCCTGGCGCACCCGATCCATCCAGCGGGTGAAGCGCTGCAGGCGCTCGGTGAAGCGCGCATCGAGATGCTCGCCGAGGCCCATTTCGCCAGCGGCCGCATACATGCTGATCTTGCGCTCGTTGGCGTAGTTGCCGAGTTTTTCCAGGGTGGCGGAGCCGATCTCCCGGCGCGGCACGTTGATCACCCGCAAGAAGGCGTTGTCGTCGTCCGGGTTGACCAGCAGGCGGAAGTAACTCATCAGGTCCTTCACTTCCTGGCGGGCGAAGAAGCTGGTGCCGCCGGACAGGCGATAGGGAATCTGGTGGTGCTGCAGTTTCAGCTCCATCAGCTTGGCCTGGTAGTTGCCGCGATAGAGGATGGCGAAGTCGCTGTAGGGGCGCTGGGTGCGCAGGTGTTCGGTGAGGATTTCCAGCGCCACTCGTTCGCACTCGGCGTCTTCGTTGCGGGTGCGGATCACGCGAATCTCGTCGCCCATGCCCATCTCCGACCACAGCTGCTTCTCGAAGGCGTGGGGGTTGTTGGCGATGAGGGTGTTGGCGCACTTGAGAATGCGGCTGGTGGAGCGGTAGTTCTGCTCCAGCATCACTACCTTCAGCGAGGGATAATCCTCTTTGAGCAGCATCAGGTTTTCCGGCCGTGCGCCGCGCCAGGCGTAGATCGACTGGTCGTCGTCGCCGACCACGGTGATCTGGTTGCGCATGCCCACCAGCAGTTTCACCAGCAGGTACTGGCTGGAGTTGGTGTCCTGGTATTCGTCGACCAGCAGGTAGCGGATGCGGTTCTGCCATTTCTCCAGGATGTCGGCGTGCTCCTGAAAGAGTTTGACCGGCAGCAGGATCAGGTCGTTGAAGTCCACTGCGTTGTAGGCCTTGAGCGTGCGCTGGTAGTGCAGGTAGACGATGGCGGCAGTCTGTTCCTTGGGATTGCGCGCCTTGGCCAGGGCTTCGTCGGGCAGGATCAGGTCGTTCTTCCAGCTGTCGATGAGATTCTTCACCTCGTCGGCACCGTCGTCGCCGGAATACTCCTTCTGCATGATGTCGCTGAGCAGCGCCTTGATGTCTCCGTCGTCGAAGATCGAGAAGCCGGGCTTGTAGCCCAGGCGTGCGTATTCCTTGCGGATGATGTTCATGCCCAGGTTGTGGAAGGTGGACACGGTCAGGCCGCGCGCCTCGCTGCCCTTGAGCAGGGTGCCGACGCGCTCCTTCATCTCGCGCGCGGCCTTGTTGGTGAAGGTCATGGCGACGATGTGCTGGGCGCGGATGCCGCAGTTCTGCACCAGGTGGGCGATCTTGCGCGTGATCACGCTGGTCTTGCCGGAACCTGCACCGGCGAGCACCAGAAGCGGGCCGCCGACGTAGTTCACGGCCTCTTGTTGCCGGGGGTTCAGTCGGGACATGGGGTCGTTCGCAGAAAAAGGGCCGCGCATTTTAACAGGCCTGGCGACTTCTGCCGCGACCGTCTGGAACTGTGGCCTAGCGCACGAAATTGCATAGCCATGCACTTGGTTAATCACTTTATTCCAGTACTCTGGTTCCACTTGTCGGTTTACTGGCTATACCTCAGGATGTGCACCACCTTTCGCACGGATGTGATTGATTAGACGCCGATTACGGCGCGTTCAGGCGACGCGATTCGCCATCATTCTTGCGGTCATTGGGGGAGGTTGCTTGTCCACGCTCGTCGAACCCTTGCGGTTGGTTCTGTTGGCTGAAACGCCGGACTGGGCCGAATTGTTGCGCGAGCAGTTGAGCGCCCTGGGCAGCCCGTTCCCGTTGATTACCGCACCGTCCTGGGAGGCGGCCAGCAGTCTGTTCGATGATCACGCCAGTGGTCTGCTGCTGAGTACCCCGGATCGCCTTCCCGAACCCCGTCAGTGCCCTTTGCCCATCGTCCTGCTGCTCGACGAGGAGCCCGTCGAAGAGCCTGCTGGTGTCAGCGACTGGCTGGTGCGCGGCAGCCTCAACCTCGATGTGCTGCGCCGCTGCCTGCGCTATGTGCGCGAACAGGGCAACCTCAAGCACACTCTGCAGCGCCTGGCCGAACAGGACCCGTTGACCGGCATCGCCAATCGCCAGGGCTTCCAGACCCTGCTCGCGGCGCGTCTGGCCGAGTGTGGCGGCCGTGGCCTGGTGCTGGGTCATCTCGATCTGGACAACTTCCGTCACGCCAACGATGCCCTCGGCTACCAAGCCGGAGACCGCCTTATCCTGCAGGTGGTGGCGCGGCTCAAGGGGCTGCTGCAGCCCTGCGATCAGATCGCGCGTCTGGGCAGCGACGAATTCGCTCTGTTGCTCGATGCACGCCGCGATCCGCAGCGCGTGGAGCGCCTCGCCGAGCGTGTCACCGAGGTATTGGGTGAGCCTTACTGGGTGGACGGTGAGAGTCTGCTGATCGGCTGCAGCCTTGGCCTGGCGCATGCCCGCGCGGGCGAGGGCGCCGATCCGCTACTGTGGCACGCGCATATCGCCATGCAGCAGGCCAAGAATCAGCAAGGCTGCGTGTTTCATGTTTATGACGAACGCCTGAACCGCAGCGCACGCAGCCAGGCCGATCTGGAAGGCGAGCTGCGCCGTGCGCTCCGCCGTGACGAACTGGAGCTGCATTACCAGCCCCGTCTGTGCCTGAAGAGCGGGCGCATCGTCGGTCTGGAGGCCCTGGTGCGCTGGCAGCACAGCGAGCGAGGGCTGCTCTCGCCCAATGAATTCGTACCGTTGGCCGAAGAAACCGGGCTGATCGTACCGCTCGGTTACTGGGTCATCTCCCGTGCCCTGCGCGATATGCAGTGGCTGCGTGGGCGCGGCTTGCCGGCACTGCACATGGCGGTCAACCTGTCGTTCCGCCAGTTTCAGGACAGCCAGTTGCTGCCGACCCTCAGCCGCCTGATCGAAGAACGTGGCGTCGATGCGCAGTGGCTGGAGTTCGAATTGACCGAAACTGCGGTGATGCGCCGCAGCGATCAGGTGCAGCAGACCATGCTGGAGCTTGGGCGGCTCGGCGTGCGTTTCTCGCTGGACGACTTCGGCACCGGCTTTTCGTCTTTCGTCCATCTCAACAACCTGCCGATCACCCTGCTGAAGATCGACAAGAGCTTTGTCGGCGGTATGGGCGAGCGTGCCGAGAACCGCCAATTGGTGCGGGCGATGATCAATCTGGCGCACAACCTCAATCTCGAGGTGGTGGCCGAAGGGGTGGAGAACATCGAGCAGCTCGACATGCTGCGCCAGTTTGGTTGCGATCAGGTGCAGGGTTACCTGATCAGCAAGGCCATACCTCTGGCGGAACTGGCACGCTTTCTGGTGTTCGGCCTGCGCCAGCCTCTGCTCGGCGGCGGCTGATCCGCAGTCGGGGAATATGTGGCACACGCCCCCTGCTTGCCTGCGGGCTACGACAGGCAGGTCTCGCCTTCCACCGCAAGTGGCCGCTGCAGGCGCGCAGTCTTCCATTGGAAGCCCAGCACCAGACCGCTCGCCGTTACCGCCAGGCCGGCAGCCAGGCCCCACCAGACGCCTTGTGCACCCCAGCCAAGGGCGAAGGCGAACAGCCAGACCAGCGGTGCGCCCACGCACCAGTAACCGGTGAGGCCGATCAGCAGGGTGGTGCGGCCGTCGTTCAGCCCGCGGATCGCGCCCATGGCGATGCTCTGCAAACCATCGAACAGCTCGAACCAGGCGGCTATCGCCAGCAGGCTGACCGCGAGGGTGACGATATCGGCGAAGGCCGGATCGTGGCGGTCGAGGAACAGGCCGATGATCCACTCCGGCAGCAGCCAGAACAGCAGGGCGAACAGCAGCATCAACGCCGCTCCCAGGAACATGCCCAGATGGCCGCTGAGGCGCGACAGATGCAGATGCCCGGCGCCGTAATGCAGGCCGACGCGGAAGGTCACCGCATAGGACAGCCCTTGCGGCACGATGAACGCCAGCGCCACCGTCTGCATGGCGATCTGATGTGCCGCCAGTTGCACACTGCCCAGCGCGCCCATGCACAGGGTGGCGAAGGTGAACAGCCCCTGCTCGGCGGCGTAGGTACCGCCAATGGGCAGGCCCAGGCGCAGCAGTGCGCGTATTTCCGCCCGTTGTGGGCGGCCCATGCCGCTCCGCAGTTTGTAGCGGTGATAGGTCGGCGAGAGCAGGATGTACAGCGCCAATGCCAGGGCCATGGCGCTGCTGACCAGCGCAGTGGTCATGCCGATGCCACTCAGGCCCAGGTTGGGCAGGCCGAACCAGCCCTTGATCAGCGCGTAGTTGATGACGAAATTGGCAGCGGTACCGGCGATGCTGATGGCCATCACCGGGCCGGGATGACCAATGGCACTGGTGAAGCCGCGCAGCGCCATGAAGCACAGGTAGCCAGGCAGGGCCAGCGACAGCGGGCGCAGGAAATCCATGGCCTGGCTGGCAGCGCCTGGGTCCTGACCCAGATGCGGCAGCAGCGGGCCCAGACCGTTGAGACACAGCGCGCTGACGATACCCAACAGCATGGCCAGCCACAGGCCGTTCCGGATCAGACGCGTGATACCTGCCGGATCGCCCGCACCATGGCGAATGGCGATCAGGCTGCCCACCGCGGCGATCACCCCGGTGCAGAAGATCGAGAAGATGAAATAGCACGTGGCGCCCAGCGCACCGCCTGCCAACTGCTGCGGGCCGAGCATGGCCATCATCAGCGTGTCGGTGAAAATCATCAGCGCGTGGGCCAACTGTGCGGAGATCAGCGGGCCGGCCAGACGCAGCAGCGCACCCAACTCGTGACCAAGGAAAATCTTCATGATGAGTAAAACTTCGGCAGGGGGAGCATCGCCTGGCTGTCAGGAGATGAGCAATGACCGTTATTCTGTGGTTCTTGTCGATTGCTCACAAAAGGAAAATAGCCATGCCAGGCATGATTAAAACTCATGGTTCTATGCAGTGACGCGTCGTCTTCCTCCGCTTTACGCCCTGCGCGCCTTCGAGGCCGCAGCCCGGCATGCCTCCTTTACCCGCGCCGCCGAAGAGCTGGCGATCACGCAGAGCGCGGTGAGTCGGCATATCCGCACACTCGAGGACTACTTCTCCTGCCGTCTGTTCGAGCGCCGTGGACGCAGCCTGCACCTGACCGATCCGGCCCGTGCCCTGCTACCGGGGCTGAGCGAGGGCTTCGATGCGCTGGAGCGCGCCAGCGCTGTCTTGCACGCCGACGACGAGGTGCTGCGCCTGAAGGCACCGTCGACCCTGACCATGCGCTGGCTGTTGGCGCGGCTGTCGCACTTTCGTCTGGCCAACCCGGACAGCGAAGTGCAGCTCACCAGCGCCTGGATGGATGTGGACAAGGTCGACTTCCGCCATGAACCCTTCGACTGTGCCGTGCTGCTGTCCGATGGTCAGTTTCCAGATGAGTGGGAGAGCGTCCTGCTATTCGAGGAATGGCTGATTCCGGTGTGCGCTGCCGGTGATTCTGAGGTCGGTCCCTGGTCGTTGGCGCGGCTGCGCGCGGCGGAGCAACTGCACCCGACGCCGGATCGCCGTGACTGGCGGCGCTGGTTGCAGGCTACAGGCCTGGTCGAACAGGTGCCGCTGAAGACCGGGCAGCTGTTCGACATGCTCGAATTGGGCATCGTTGCGGCGGCGCGCGGCTATGGCGTGTCCATCGGTGATCTGCTGATGGTGGCCGAGGACGTGAACGCCGGCCGGCTCGGTGTGCCCTGGCCGACGGCGGTATTCAGTGGTGACAGCTACTACATGGTGTGGCCGCGTGGACATCGTGCGCAGGCACGTCTGCAGCGTTTGCGTGACTACTTGCTGGCGGAGGTCGCCGCGCTGGCACTGCCCGAGGTCGAGCGTTTGCGCTGAACGATCATGGCCACCGCTCAGGACTCTGACGGCCATCAAAGACCGGGCAGGTCGACTGTAGTGTGGCCAGGATGCTCTCTGTAGGCATGAGTGCCATCATCTATTGAGTGATCGATAAAAACTATCAGCCATCGCTCTGTAGCGCTGTTTTGATAATAAATGACGACCGTATGGCGCTTTGATATTGACCGAGCTGAATGCTCAAGTATCCTCGCGCCTTTTCGCCGAGTCATATGACGACTGGGTGGTGCCGAAATTGTCTGAGTTATCTGCCCATATGCTCATGGGCGCACACCTGGAGCCCTCATGAATCCTCCTCGCTCTCGTATAGCCCTGCAACTGGCTGCCATGCTGGCTTTGGTGCTGGTGCTGCTGATCAGCGTCAGCACCCTGTTTGCCCTGCGTTCACTCAACGAGGCCAATCTGGTCACTCGCGAAAAGCACCTGGGCAGCGAGGCGGGGCTGCTGGCCGACCAGCTCGAAACCTTCCATGGCAGCCTGCGTGAGAGCACGCAGCGTCTGGCCGGACTCTTCGAGCAGCGCTTCAGCAGTGGCTTGCAGGTGCGCAGTGAAGAGCGTGTGAGCGTCGGCAGCCTGCAGACACCTGCGCTTTACCTGGGGACTACGCGCTTGAACAACGAGTTCACCGAGGTCGATGACTTCACGCGCATGACTGCGGGTGTGGCCACGGTATTCGTGCGTGACGGTAGCGAATTCATCCGCATCACCACCTCGCTGACCAAGCAGGATGGCACTCGTGCTCTGGGAACGGCGCTTGATCATCAGCACCCGGCCTATCAGCGCCTGCTGGCCGGGCAGAATTACGTGGGCCGGGCTTTGCTCTTCGATCGCTACTACATGACTCAGTACACCCCGGTGCGCGACACCGGCGGGCGGGTCATCGCTGTGCTGTTCGTCGGTTTCGATTACACCGATGCGCAGAACCTGCAGATGCGCAACCTCACCGATTTCCGTATCGGTAGTACCGGCTCGCTGGCGCTGCTCGACGAGCAGGGCAAGTGGCTGGTGGCACCGGCCGGTGCAGCGGCGATGAGCAGCCTGCCCGAATCGCTCAGCACGCTGGTCGCCAACAGCGGTAGAGGCGGTTTCTGGAGCGATGGTCAGGATGAGTTCTACAGCGTCGCCATGCCCTTTGCCGGCGGACCCTGGATGGTGCTGGCGAGCATGCCGCGCGAGGAAATTCAGGCTGTCACCTGGCGTGTCGGTACCCAGTTGGCCATCGGCAGCGCACTGACGCTGCTGCTGGCGGTCATTGCCGTGGTCTGGCTGCTGCGCCGCAAACTGCGCCCGTTGGGCGACCTGGTACAGCAGGCACAGGCGCTTGGCGCCGGTGATCTTGGCGCGCGTATGGCGCAATCCAGTGATGACGAAATCGGCGAGCTGGCGCGCAGCTTCAATCGTATGGGCGAAGCGCTGGCGAGCATGGTGGCGGGTATTCGCAGCGCTGCTCAGGATGTCAGCGCGCGCTCGCAGGCGATGTCCACGCTGTCGCGCGATGCCTATCAGGGGATCGACCAGCAATCCGGCGAGATCAGCAGCATGGCCGGCGCGGTGGAGGAGTTCAGCGCCACCTCGCAGAACATCGCCGACAACATGCGCAGCACCGAGCGACTGGCCAGCGACAACGCCCAACAGACCCGTATCGGGCGTACCTCGATGGATCAGGCTTCCGAAGCGCTGGTGCAGATCGCCGAAGCACTTGAGCAAACCTCCAAGGCGATCAACGGCCTCGGCCAGCGCTCTCAGGAGATCGGCGGTATCGTCAGCGTCATCACCGCGATCGCCGACCAGACCAACCTGCTGGCGCTCAACGCTGCCATCGAAGCAGCGCGGGCCGGCGAGCAGGGCCGTGGTTTTGCCGTCGTCGCCGACGAAGTGCGCAATCTGGCCGGGCGTACCCGCGAGGCGACCAACGAGATTTCCACGATGATCGGCAGCATCCAGAGCGAGACCAGCAGCGCTATCGCCACCATGGAGCACGGCCGACAGCTGATGCAGGATGGCCTGGAACGTAACGCCAAGGTGGCGGCGGCACTGGCGCAGATCAGTGAGCAGAGCGCCGAGGCCGGGGAGCAATTCGCCGCCATCACCACCGCTACCAGCGAGCAGAGCAGCACCGCGACCGTGCTCAGCGCCAACTTGCAGAGCATCGCCCAAACCAATGGCGAGCAGCGTGAAGTGGTGGCCAACCTGGCCGATACCGCGCGCGAGCTGGATCGCCTAGCCGCCCAGTTGCGTCAGGAAGTCGAGCGCTTCCGCTGATTCATCCTGCAGCGGGGCGATACTGCAGTGCTTCGGCCAGATGAGCGCGGTCAATCTGCTGCTGATCCGCCAGATCAGCCAGCGTGCGCGCTACCTTGAGCACACGGTGCGCGGCGCGTAGCGACAGGCCGAGACGTTCGCAGGCACTTTCCAGCCACTGACGATCCGCGCTGCTCAATGCACAGTGCTGACGCAGGCCGGGCAAATCGAGAAAGGCATTGGCCACCCCTTGGCGTTGCAGTTGTCGCTCACGAGCCCGGGCGACCTTCGCTGCTGCTTGTGCGGTGCTTTCGCCATCCTGCGGTGCGGCGTTCAATATCGTCGTTTCGCGGGCGACCGTCAGGTGCAGGTCGATGCGATCGAGCAATGGCCCGGACAGCTTGGCGCGGTAGCGCTGGATCTGTTCCGGTGTGCAGCGACAGCGGTTGCTCGGGTCGCCCAGGTAGCCACAAGGACAGGGATTCATGGCGGCAACGAGCTGAAAACGCGCAGGAAAACGCACCTTGTCCCGCGCTCGGGCAATGACGATGTGGCCGCTTTCCAGCGGCTCGCGCAGCACTTCCAGCACTTTTCTATCGAATTCCGGCAGCTCATCGAGGAACAGGATTCCCATATGGGCCAAGGTTATTTCGCCAGGCTGCGGGCGACTGCCACCAATGCCGGCCCAGAGGCGCTGTGGTGCGGCGTGCGAAAGGGGCGCTGCGGCCAGTGCTGCAACGGCAGATGGCTGGCTACTGAATGTATTGCAGCGACCTGCAGCGCCTCGCTCTCGTCCAGCGGCGGCAGCAGACCGGGCAGACGGCTGGCCAGCAGCGTCTTGCCGGTACCGGGTGGGCCGCTGAGCAGCAAGTTATGCGAGCCGGCTGCGGCCACCAGCAATGCACGCTTGGCGGCCAACTGGCCCTGCACTTCGGCCAGATCCGGGTAGGGCAGGCTCTGCCTGAGCAGACCCTGGGCGGCGTAGGGTTCGAGTGGTGCGCTGCCGTTGAGGTGCGCGGCGATCTGCAGCAGATGTTCGACGGCGATTACCTTCAGCCCCGATGCCAGGCTGGCTTCTTCGGCATTGGCCTGTGGCACCAAGAGGGTGCGCCCGGCTGCGCGCGCGGCGAGGGCGGCCGGCAATACGCCCTGCACAGGGCGCACCGCACCGGACAGCGCCAGTTCGCCCAGGCATTCGCATTCATCCAGAGAGTGAGCCGGCACCTGGCCGCTGGCCGCGAGAATCCCCAGGGCGATGGCGAGATCGAAGCGGCCGCCATCCTTGGGCAGGTCGGCGGGCGCCAGATTCAAGGTAATGCGTTTACTGGGAAACTCGAACGCGGCGTTGAGAATGGCGCTGCGTACGCGATCCTTGCTCTCCTTGACCGCAGTTTCCGGCAGGCCCACCAGCGTCAGTGAGGGCAGGCCGTTGGCCAGGTGAGCTTCGACGGTGACGGCCGGTGCTTCGACGCCGACCTGGGCGCGGCTGTGGACGATGGCCAGGGACATGATCACTCCTTGATCAGGCCCGCCTGGGCGGTCATTGAAAACACTCTGCATTGGCGACAAGGGGTTAAACCGTCGTCGCCTGCGCTCTCAATGTTCCGTCGGTTCAGTCGGCGGGCGGGTTCAGCTTGGCTTCCAGTTCGGCGACCTTGGCTTCCAGCGCCTCGAGGCGAGCGCGGGTGCGGGCCAGGACCACCATCTGGCTGTCGAATTCATCACGGCTGACCAGATCTAGCTTGCTGAAACCGCTCTGCAGCAGGGCTTTGAACTGCGCTTCCAGTTCGGCGCGCGGCAGCGGGCTGTCGCCGCTGAAAAGACGCGAGGCGTGGCTACTGAGAGTATCGAGCAAGGCTTTCGGCGGCAGCATGATCAGGTTCCGTAAACAGACGGTCGGCAGTGTAGCACGCAGGTAGGTGCAGGGCCGCTGAGTGGCGACTGCACGATTTTGAGCATCATGGAATGTATCGATGCACCAAATTAGTGCGCCACATTCGGTGTGAATGACCGGTCACTGTGGCTGGAAGCTGTTAAAGGCCTGATAGATAGTGCTTTTGCGTGAGCTGGCAAGCTTTCTGCTTAGACCCCAGCGACGCATGCACCGATGCAGTTCTGGTGCTGCAGGCGAAGCGGGGGAGTGTTTCGTCGGGAGCGGTTGGTGGGTATCGACCACGCCAGGCTGGAGCGGTCGGTGCATTACAAAAGCCAGACACTGCGCTTAGACTTGAGTCGGGTTCGCAATTCCTGGGGCAAGTCCACCTTACACGGGAGAAAGTTTCATGAAGCTAGTCACTGCCATCATCAAGCCGTTCAAGCTGGACGACGTGCGCGAGTCGCTGTCGGAGATCGGCGTGCAGGGCATTACCGTCACCGAAGTCAAGGGCTTCGGCCGCCAGAAAGGCCATACCGAGCTGTATCGCGGTGCCGAGTATGTGGTCGATTTCCTGCCCAAGGTGAAGATCGACGTGGCCATCGCTGACGATCAGCTCGATCGCGTGATCGAGGCCATCACCAAGGCTGCCAACACCGGCAAGATCGGCGACGGCAAAATTTTCGTAGTCAACCTGGAACAGGCGATTCGTATCCGTACCGGCGAAACCGATACCGACGCGATCTAACAAGCCTCCGAACCCCACGCCCCAGGAGTAAACCCATGACTCTGCGAACTTTCGCAGGGCTAGGAGCCCTTTTGTCCTCGAATTCTGGCTTTACGCTGTTTTCGAGGGCCAAAGCCGGAGCTGGCGATGCCTTCGCCGCTCTGCTGTGCCAGACCCTCTTGAGGTCTTGCGCTTGGCCTAGTGATGGGAATGCCTGGTCGCCTCATGGCGCAGGGGTTCCGGTGATCCAGTACGAGCGTGGCAACGACCTGTAAAGCATGCGGAACGCGTCCTGAGCCAACCTGGACGTTTCAACCGAACAGCGCACAACAAAAGCGCCGGCAAGAGGTGAAAAATGGATAACACAGCATTGACTGCATTGCAGTACGGCTTCGATACCTTCTACTTTCTGATCTGTGGTGCCCTGGTGATGTGGATGGCAGCGGGTTTTGCCATGCTCGAATCCGGCCTGGTGCGTGCCAAGAACACCACCGAGATCCTGACCAAGAACGTGGCGCTCTATGCCGTTGCCAGCGTCATGTACCTGGTGATCGGCTATCACATCATGTACTCCAGCCCGGAAGGCGGCATCCTGCCGAGCCTGGGTTTCCTGATCGGTGACGAAAACAGCGTCGACTCGGTACTTGCCGGTGGCGACGATGCACCTTACTACTCGGCCCGTTCGGACTTCTTCTTCCAGGTGGTGTTCGCCGCGACCTGCATGTCGATCGTTTCCGGTGCTGTTGCCGAGCGCATGAAGCTGTGGGCATTCCTGGCGTTCGCCGTGGTCATGACCGGCTTCATCTACCCGGTTCAGGGCTTCTGGAAATGGGGCTCGGGCTTCCTCAACGAAGCGGGCTTCCTCGACTTCGCAGGTTCCGGCGTGGTTCACATGGCCGGTGCCACCGCTGCTCTGGCGGGTGTCCTGCTGCTCGGTGCACGCAAAGGCAAATACGGCGCCAATGGCCAGGTCAACGCCATCCCGGGTGCCAACCTGCCGCTGGCGACGCTCGGCACCTTCATCCTGTGGATGGGCTGGTTCGGCTTCAACGGCGGCTCGCAGCTGAAGATGAGCACCATCGAAGATGCCAACGCTGTCGCTCAGGTGTTCGTCAACACCAACATGGCAGCCGCCGGGGGCCTGATTGCCGCGCTGATCGTTGCCCGCATCCTGTTCGGCAAGGCTGACCTGACCATGGCGCTCAACGGTGCTCTGGCTGGTCTGGTGGCCATCACTGCCGAACCGCTGACTCCGAGCGGCCTGCAGGCGACTCTGATCGGCGGCGTGGGTGGTGTGCTGGTGGTGTTCGCCATCCTCGGTCTGGACAAGCTGAAGATCGACGATCCGGTTGGTGCCATCTCCGTGCACGGTGTGGTCGGTATCTGGGGTCTGCTGGCTGTCTGCCTGACCAACAGCGATGCGTCGCTGGGTGCTCAGCTGCTGGGTATCGGCAGCATCTTCGCCTGGGTCTTCATCGCCAGCCTGATCGTGTGGAGCATCATCAAGGCTGTGATCGGTCTGCGCGTCAGCGAAGAAGAAGAATACGAAGGTGTCGATATCGCCGAGTGCGGTATGGAGGCCTACCCGGAATTCACCAACAAGTGATCCTCCGGTAAATCGCAAAGGGCGCCTTCGGGCGCCCTTTGTTTTTTCTGGCAGCACGCTAGAATGCGCGCGCTGGAGCCATCGAGAGTGAGAGCGGCATGTGGCAGCAACGCATCATCAGCCTGCGTCCGCGTGAACGCGGTTTTCATCTGGTGACCGAAGAGGTGCTGGCAGCATTGCCGGAACTGGCGCAGGTACGTGTTGGTCTGTTGCATCTGTGGTTGCAGCACACCTCGGCATCGCTGACGGTCAACGAGAACGCCGACCCCGCGGTACGCCGCGATTTCGAGCGCTTCTTCAATCGTCTGGTGCCGCAGGGTGAGGCGGGCTACGAGCACGATTACGAAGGGCCGGATGATCTGCCGGCGCACTTCAAGGGCAGTCTGCTGGGCTTTCAGCTACAGCTGCCGATACAGCAGGGACAGCTGGCGCTTGGGACCTGGCAGGGGATCTACCTCGGTGAGCATCGCGATCATGGCGGTGTTCGGCGAGTGGTGGCGACCTTGCATGGCGAGGCTATTTGAATTTTTTCCGGACGTGCGGTGCACATCGTGCGACTGGGCTATAACTAACCTGCTTTTCGCAAGTCATGAGGTTGAACATGAGCGACGAAGACCTGGAACAAGACGACCTGGAAGGGGCTGACGAGGACGATGGTGAGGAGCTGGCTGCTGCCGACGACGGCGACAGCAGCGACGATGAGGGCGATGGTGCGGTCGTAGCCAGCGGCAAGAAGAGCAAGGCCAAAGCCGTTGAAGTCGATGAGTTGCCCAGCATCGAAGCCAAGCAGAAGGAGCGCGATGCCCTGGCGCGTGCCATGGAAGAGTTTCTCTCCCGTGGTGGCAAGGTGCAGGAGGTGGAGCCCAACGTGGTCGCCGACCCACCCAAGAAGCCCGACAGCAAATACGGCAGCCGCCCCATCTGAGGACGGCTCGCTGCGAGAACCCGCCCATGTGGCGGGTTTTTTGTGTCCGCCATCCCTGGCGGCAATCCGGGGCGGTGCAGATCAAGGGGGCGCAGTATGCCCGCGCCGGCATCTCGTAGGAGCCCGCTTGCGGGCGATCCACTTGCCGACGTCCTGATCGCCCGCAAGCGGGCTCCTACAAGGGGGGCGGCATTAACGCGTCCAGCTGCCCAGCAGTGCTGGCAACTCGGCCAGGCTGGCGATCTGCGCGTCCGGCGTGGTTTCGCCTTCCCAGGCTCGCCCTTGCGGGTTGAACCAGATCGCACGCATCCCGGCTGCCTGGGCACCGGCAATGTCGTCGCTGGGGTGATCGCCGATGTGCACGGCGCGCTCGGCCGCCACACCACCTGCGCGGCTGAGGGCTTCACGGAAGGGTTTCGGGTCAGGTTTGCCGATGCCCAGTTCTTCTGCACACAAGGCGAACTGGAAGTAATCCGACAGGCCCAGGCGACGCACGTCGGCATTGCCATTGGTGATCACACCGAGCATGAAGCGCTCGGCCAAAGCCTCCAGCGTCGGGTGTACCTCGGTGAACAGTTCGACCTGGTGGCGGGCGCTGAGAAAGACCTGGAATCCCGCTTCGGCCAGCGTCTGCGCTTCGCTGTGCGGGTAGCCGGCGTCCTCCAGGGCGTGAAACAGAATGCGCCGGCGCAGCTCGCTGAGGCGATGCTTGAGCATCGGGTCAGCCTCGAGCAGACGGCTGCGTACCGCCCACAGATGCTCGACCGGCACCGCGCCCAGGCGCGGTGCATGCAGGGCCAGCCAATTGCGCAGGGCGGCTTCGGCATCCTGCATCACCGGGGTGACGTCCCACAGGGTGTCGTCGAGGTCGAAGGTGATCAGTTCAATGCTCATTCGGAACCGCCTTTGCGCTTGGCACGTGGATGGGCCTGGTCGTAGACGTTGGCCAGGTGCTGGAAGTCCAGGTGGGTATAGATCTGAGTGGTGGCGATATCGGCGTGACCGAGCAACTCCTGCACCGCGCGCAGATCCTGCGAAGACTCCAGCATATGACTGGCGAAACTGTGGCGCAGCATGTGTGGATGCAGGTGTTGGCCCAGCTCGCGCACGCCGGCCTGGCGCACGCGCAGTTGCACGGCACGAGGCCCCAGGCGACGGCCCTGTTGGCTGATGAATACCGCGCCATCGCTAGGGTTGGCCTGCTTGCGCAGCGGCAACCACTGCTCCAGCGCCTGTCGCGCCATGCTGCCGACCGGCAGCTCGCGCACCTTGTTGCCCTTGCCGCGTACGCGCACCAGGCCGGCTGGCAGGTCCAGGCCGTCGAGATCGAGCCCGACCAGTTCGGACAGACGCAGGCCCGAGGAATAGAACAGCTCGAGCATGGCCTGATCGCGGCGGGCGATGAAGTCGTCCTCCACCGCGCCGTCGAGCAGTTGCGCGCTGCGGTCGGCGTCCAGGGTGCGGGGAAGGCGGCGCTCGCGTTTTGGCGGGCTCAGGCCAGTCGCCGGATCGTGACGGCACAGGCCTTCACGCAACAGATATTGATAGAGGCCGCGGGTGGCCGAAAGCAGGCGCGCCAGGCTGCGGCTTGCCAGGCCCTGCTGATGCAGGCGGGCGACCAGGCGGCGCAGGTTGCGTGTGTCCAGCCCGGCCCAGTCGCTCAGGCCTTCGGCTTCGCAGAATGCCCGCACCTTGCTGAGGTCGCGCCGATAGCCGTCGAGGGTATGCGCCGACACCTGGCGCTCGCGGCGCAGGTGCTCGATGTACGCGTCGAGATGGGCTTCAAGTGTCACGTGTCGGGTTCCGAACGGGCCGAAGGTGAATGAGCTTCGTCATCCACCCTACACGACCTAGCAGGCCGTTGAAAAACTACCTACGTTGCCATTGCTGCGTTAAAAACAGCCTCGCGTGCGAGCCCAGGCTAGGCGCCCCCGCCAAAAATGCTCATTTACAACACGTAAAGTCGGACGCGACCCCGGTCGTTTTCCGGCTGTTTTTGCGGGGCCGCCATCGGTATTGCACTGGCTGCCTCGGCTCGGGCTTCCTGCTTCGCTCTACCTCCTGCATCCATGCAGTCGTCGGCTACGTTTTTCAACGGCCTACTAGCGTACCGAACGCAGCGGTGTGGAGAAACCGGGCACGACACGTGCCAGTACTTCGGCGATATAGCCGAGGAACAGGGTGCCGAGCGAACTCTTGTAGTGCTGCGGGTCGGCGCTGCCGATGGCGAGAATGCCATGCAGGCCCTGATGGTTGAGGCTGACCACGGCGGCGGAGCCGACTTGCGGCGCGTCTTCCTTGCCGAAGAGAAACTCCAGCTCGTGCGGGCGCAATACGCCGCAGATGGTCTTGCCGCCGCTGAGCAGGCCGCCGACCTGTTGATGCGCCTCGGCCGAGCTGACCGAGCGACCGACCGGCAGCTTGTTGTCGCTGAACAGGATCAGGCCAACGAAGGGCACCTGGAATTCATGGCGCAGGCTGTCTTCGACCACGCCGACCACTTCCTCGAGGCTGCCGGCATCGAGCAGGTCCAGCACGAGGCGACGGGTCTTGTCGAACAGGCGGTCGTTGTCGCGCGCCACGTCCATCAGTTGGCCGAGGCGATGGCGCATCTCGATGTTGCGCTCGCGCAGCAGCTTGACCTGGCGTTCGACCAGCGACACGGCGTTGCCGGGCTGGTGCGGAATGCGCAACTCGGGAATCAGTTCTTCATGGTCGATGAAGAACTCCGGGTGCAGGCGCAAATAGGCCGCGACCGTTTCCGAATCGAGCGGTTTGGGCGAATCCTGCTGGTCGGTCATAGGCGAACCTGTCCTTCGTATACGCGGGCAGCGGGCCCGGTCATCATAACCGGCTGACCCTCGCCTGCCCATTCGATGGACAGTTTGCCGCCTGGCAGTTCCAGTTGCACGGGCGAATCCATCCAGCCCTGGCGAATTGCCGTGACGGCCGCCGCGCAGGCACCGGTACCGCAGGCCAGGGTTTCGCCGGCACCACGCTCCCACACGCGCAGGCGTGCACGGTTGCGATCCTGTATCTGCAGGAAGCCGACATTGACCCGTTGCGGGAAGCGCGGATGGTGTTCCAGCTTCGGCCCCAGCTCGTGCACGGGTGCGCTGTCGACGTCGTCGACGCGCAGCACGGCATGCGGGTTGCCCATCGACAGCGCAGCCAGCTCGACGCTCTGGCCCTCGACATCGACGCGATAGGTCAGCGCCGCCTGCTCGGCCTGGAATGGCACCTGTGCCGGCTCCAGGCGCGGTGCGCCCATGTTGACGCAGACCTGGCCGTCGTTCTGCACGCGCAGCTCGATGATGCCGCTCTTGGTCTCGACGCGAATGACCTTCTTGGTGGTCAGGCGCTTGTCCAGTACGAAGCGGGCGAAGCAACGTGCGCCGTTGCCGCACTGCTCCACTTCCGAACCGTCGGAATTGAAGATGCGGTAACGGAAGTCGACATCCGGGTGGCTCGGCGGCTCGACGATCAGCAGTTGGTCGAAGCCGACACCGATGTGGCGGTCGCCCCATTGCTTGGCATGTTTGGGTTGCACGTGGGCGTGCTGACTGATCAGGTCGAGGACCATGAAGTCATTGCCCAGGCCGTGCATCTTGGTAAAGCGCAATAGCATGACGTCGCCCTCAGGCCGGCAGCAGGCTTTCGCCGGCATAGAGCTCTTGGACGGTCTCGCGACGACGCACCTCGTAAGCCTGCTCGCCATCTACCAGCACCTCGGCGGCGCGGCCGCGGGTGTTGTAGTTGGAGCTCATGACGAAGCCGTAGGCACCGGCCGAGCGCACGGCAAGCAGATCGCCTTCGGCCAGCACCAGTTGACGATCCTTGGCCAGGAAGTCACCAGTCTCGCAGATCGGCCCGACCAGGTCGTAGTTACGCGACTCGCCTTCACGCGGCTGAACCGGTGACACCTCCATCCACGCCTGATAGAGGGCGGGGCGGATCAGGTCGTTCATCGCCGCATCGACGATGGCAAAGTCCTTGTGCTCGGTGTGCTTGAGGTATTCCACCTGAGTCAGCAGCACGCCGGCGTTGGCGACGATGAAGCGGCCCGGCTCGAACACCAGGCCCAGGTCACGGCCTTGCAGGCGCTTGCGCACGGCGGTGATGTAGTCGCCGGCCAGCGGCGGTTGCTCGTCGCGGTACTGCACGCCGAGGCCGCCGCCGAGATCCAGATGCTTGATGGTGATGCCGCGCGCGGCCAGCTTGTCGATCAGCAGCAACAGGCGATCCAGGGCATCGAGGAAGGGCTCGAGGGTGGTCAGCTGCGAGCCGATATGGCAATCGACGCCGATCACTTCCAGGTTCGGCAGTTCGGCGGCACGGGCGTAGACCGCTTCCGCCTGCTCGATGTCGATGCCGAACTTGTTTTCCTTGAGGCCGGTGGAGATGTACGGATGGGTACCGGCGTCCACGTCCGGGTTGACGCGCAGCGAGACGGGCGCCTTGACGCCCAGCTCGGCGGCGACCTTCTGCAGGCGTTCCAGCTCGACGCTGGACTCGACGTTGAAGCAGTGCACGCCGACTTCCAGCGCGCGGCGCATGTCGTCGCGGCTCTTGCCAACGCCGGAGAAGACGATGCGGCTCGGCTCGCCGCCGGCGGCCAGCACGCGCTCCAGCTCACCGCTGGAAACGATGTCGAAGCCGGCACCGAGGCGCGCCAGCACGTTCAACACGCCGATATTGGAGTTGGCCTTGACTGCGAAGCAGACCAGGTGCGGCATGCCGGCCAGGGCATCGGCATAGGCGCGATACTGCCCCTCGATATGGGCGCGGGAATAGACATAGGTGGGCGTGCCGAAGCGCTGCGCCAGCGCAGACAAGGCAACGCCTTCCGCGAACAGCTCGCCGTCGCGGTAGTTGAAGGCTTCCATGGTGCAGCTCCTGTCAGAGTTCGAAACGGTCTCGGCTGTTGCCGGCGTTGTCGTCGCCCGGCAGGTACAGCGGGCCTTTCTGACCGCAGCCGGCCAGCAGGCAAACGGCGGCGAGGAGCGCGAGGGTCAGTCGCTTCATGGGGCAGTCCTTGAAATAAGCGTGAATTGCGCCGGAGTATACCGACCCCCTGCCACCTTGCCTATGCGCCCGGCGCCCGCCTGGCGGGGCGCCGGCTCGATTTGCGTGCGTCCACCGGAGGCATTCGTGCCGGCTTGGGTTAGCATGCGGCGAGTAACGAGGAGCCCCGATGGACAATCCTGCGATTCTGGCCGGCTCGGTCTCTGTGGCCTACCTGCAAGGCCTGGTCGAACACCTGCAGCGCCAGGGGGTCGCCCCCGAGGCGTTGCTTGCCCATGCCCAGCTCGGCCCTGAAGCTCTGAGCCAGCGCGATCAGCGCATCGCGGCCAGTACTTATCTGACGCTGCTGGGCGAAGGCGTGCGCCTGACCGGCGACCCGGATCTGGGCCTGCATCTGGGGGAATCGGTACGGCCGGGTTATTACGGCGTGCTCGGTTACCTGATCATGAGCTGCGCAACCCTGGCCGACGCGCTGCACCGCCAGGCGCGCTATGCCTCGCTGGTTGGCAATCTGGGGCAGGTCGTGCTCGACGACGAGCCCGCTCGGCCCGACAGCGAGCCACTGGTCGCCCACAGCTGGCAGCCGTTGCTGGTGCAGCAGCAGCGCCAGCTGAGTGAAGAAACCCTGGCCGGCTGGGTCAGTTTCGGACGCTGGATCAGCGGTCTGGACATCGCGCCGACCGAGGTGCGCTTCCAGCATCCGGCGCCGGCGGATACCTCTGAGCACGCGCGCATCTTTCGCTGCCCGGTGCTGTTCGATCAACCCGACAATGCCCTGATCTTTCCCAAACGTTTGCTCGCGGTGCCGCTGAACCAGGCCGATGCTCAGGTGCGTGGCATGTTCGATGCCTACGCTGATCGCCTGTTGGCCGAACTCAATCAAGGCAACAGCGTGCTCGATCAGGCTCGCCTGGAGCTGGCGCGCCAGTTGCCGGAACAGGGGCCTGATCTGGAGGCCATTGCCGCTACCCTGGCGCTGAGCCCCAGGACCCTGCAGCGGCGCTTGCGTGAGGGCGGGCTGTCGTTCAGCCAGTTGGTCGATGAAACCCGCCAGCAACTGGTGTTGCACTACCTGCGTGACCCCGCGCTGGAGCTGGCAGAAATCGCCTTTCTGGTCGGCTTCAGTGAGTCGGGTTCGTTGGCGCGCGCATTTCGTCGCTGGACGGGAATGAGTCCGGGCGAGTACCGTCGCCACCTTTGCGCCTAGGCCGCTACTCTGGTCTTGCGTTTTCGCCTAATTTTTCTGCAGTCGCTGCATCTTGTGAGGACACCCCGATGAGCCTGAGCGAAGCCCGCTTTCATGATCTGGTCGATGCCACCCAGCAGGCGGTGGAGGACATCTTCGACGACAGCGGTCTGGACGTCGATCTGGAAAATAGCGCCGGTGTGCTCACGGTGCGTTTCGACAATGGCAGCCAGCTGATCTTCAGCCGTCAGGAGCCGATTCGTCAGCTGTGGCTGGCGGCGCGTTCCGGTGGCTTCCACTTCGACTACGACGAGGCCGACGGCCGTTGGATCTGCGACACCAGCGACGAGCAGCTCGGTGAAATGCTGGTGCGCATCACCCTCGAGCAGTCAGGCACCGAGCTGGAGTTCGATGAGCTCTGACCCCGCGCACAAGCCGCTGGATTCGCCGTGTCGGCGCCAGTGTTGCCTCGACGAGCATGAGCAGTGCCTCGGCTGTGGTCGTACCCTGCAAGAGATTCTCGACTGGGGCGCAGCCGATAACGCGCGAAGGCGCTTGATCTGCCAGGCCGCCGAGCAGCGGTTGCGCGAGCGCAAACGGGCGCACTGACCCGGCGGTCTTGTTTATTTATCCGGCTGTGTTAGGGTCGGCAGACATTCAGCTGAACCCCGCCTTCGGGCGGGGTTTTGCTTTTTTACGGTTTACGCAAGGAGTCCGCCCGGCATCATGAACAGCACAACGACCATCACCATTACTCGCCTCGATCTGCAGCGTCTGGAGCGCCTGCTCGACAGCCTGGACGAGTTCGGTCCTGGCGCGGCAGCGCTGCAGGCCGAGCTGGATCGTGCCGAAGTGGTGGGGCACGACGAGGTGCCGGCCGGTGTGGTGACCATGAACTCGCGCGTGCACTGCCGCGAGGAGAGCAGCGGCAAGGACTATCACCTGACCCTGGTTTATCCGCAGGATGCTGGCGGCGAAGGCAAGGTCAGCATCCTCGCGCCAGTCGGCAGCGCCTTGCTCGGTCTGTCCGTCGGTCAGCACATCGATTGGCCGGCGCCAGGTGGCAAGCAGCTCAAGCTGACCCTGCTGGCCGTCGAGTACCAGCCGGAAGCAGCCGGCGAATACGACCGCTAAGCCTTGAGGGCGCAGCTTTGCGCCTTTTCACAGGAACCCGCTGTTGGACCAGTGCACCAATCGCGGGTTTGCCCCTCCTGCGTGGTGCCCGCGGACAGCTGCAGAACATCCATGTCGCGATACTAGGCCTGCTGCAGCGCCGCGTTCAGTGCATTCTCCAGTTCGCTCTTGTAGCGCAGGTAGTGCACGGTCTGTGCCTGTTGTCCGGCCAGCAGGGCGGACAGATCCAGGTCGGTGATGTAGCAGGGATAGCGCTCGCCGCCGGCACGCTGAGAGAGGATGTGTTGCGCCACGGCGCGATACAGCTCGCGGCCGTACTCCAGCTCGGAAAACTCGCGATGGTTGCAGTACAGGGTGACGTGGCGCTGGCGACCGTCGCCTGGCTCGACGATGGCCTGCACATCGTAGAACGGATGGCTGACCTGCGCCTCGGGCGCCGGTCTGCGCTCGAGGCGCTGAGCGCGTAATGGTGCCGCTGGTAGCAGTTGATAGTAGAGAATTTCCAGGGGCGGCTGGTTGTCGGCGCCATCCAGCGGCAGCATGGCATTGCGCCGATACAGCAATGACTGCAGGAAGCGATGGATCGGTGTCAGGAGGCTCTGCTCATCACGAAATGGCAGGCGCCGACGCCAGAGTGCATTGCGTTCATCGAGCAGGGTCAATTCCGCGTCGCCGCTGGTTTCGTGCAGGCGGTAGAACACCTGTATGCACTGCGGGCGGCCCATGGGCAGGATCAGTGCGAGGTCGTCGCCATCGAGGGCATGGCGGTCCAGATGCAGGGGGCTGTAGAGCTCCTGCTCGGCACCAAGGTGCTCCAGCAGTGCCGGCAGGTCACCCAGAGCAGCGTGGCTGACCTGGCCGGGTGTCAGCTGCAATACGTGGTAATGCTGGCGTACCTGCACCAGATAGCGTGACTGGCGACCTTCGGCATAGGTATTGAGCAGGTCGCGCAGCAGCTCGTCGACGCGTTCTGCGATCGGTTGCGCACGATTACGGCAGTAGCAGCGCACCTGTACCTGGGGTTGCGGGCCGCCGATCGGCAAGCTGTTGAGCAGGTCGCGCAGGCAGTCGAGCAGAGCGTCGGTGCCGTCATGGCGGCTGACCTGCAGTTCGTTCCAGCTGTTGAGCACCACCTGATCGAGGGTCAGTACCAGGTTCTCGCGTACCCCTGAATAGCCCAGCGCATCGGTGCGCCCGGTGGTCATGTGTACATTCATCTGGCTGTGCTGCCTGAGCGGGTCTACCCCGACATTGACCAGCAACAGCACCTGGCTGGGGATGCTGGCGCGCAGCAGGGCGGCTTCTTCGACGCTGGGCTGCGGCAAGGGGAAGCTTTGTTGCAGGCTGCCGATCAGGTTGGACAGTTCGAAATCGGTCAGGTCGCTGCTGCCCGGATGCAGCGATAGGCGCGTGCTGCTGTCGATGACGCCATTGCGATGGCACCAGGCGAGCAGTTCGATCAGTTCGCGCGAACGCTTGAGCGGGGCAAAGTCGCTCCACTCCTGGGCTCCCAGGCTGCCGTTGAACAGCGCCCACTGGTATTCGTTGGGTGCCTCTGGGCTGGGGTGCTGGACCAGGGTCAGGGTGTCTTCAGCCAGGTCCGGGGCGATGCCGGGGTTGATGAACTCCACCTTGCCAGCCTTGCGCTCGAAGGCGGCGTACAGGCGCCGGCCCAGCACGTTGAGGTCACGGGTGTTCAACGAACTGCCGGCCTCGGCACTGCGGGCGAACTGCGAGAGAAAGCGGTAGCTGTAGGTCAGCTCGTTGACCAGCACGCGGCGCTCGGCGGCGACCTGGCGCACCTTCCACTGGCTGCGACTGTCGAGCACGTTGAGCTGGCGGCTCTGCCAGCCCCATTCCGCCGTCAGGCGCTCGAGCAGCAGGCGTTGCCAGCTTTTGGCACGGCCGCGCGTGGGTGGGCGGCTGACCTTCTTGTTCACCTTCAGGTACAGGCAGCGGCGAATCAGCTCCAGCCTTTCCTGATCGCCACGCGCGCTCAGATACTCTTCCAGGCGACGGTAGACGACGATGTAGGGGTCGAGTTCGTCGAGGTCCAGGCGGCCTTCGAACACCGCCCGCTTGAAACGCAGCGCCAGGCACTCGACCTTGGGATGCTCGCTGGCGTAGACCTCGGTGAGCAACAGTTTGAGTACCGATTTGTAGGGCGACTCGATGCCCTTGTACAGCTGCCACATGCCGGCGCCGATGAACTCTTCCGGTGGGATATGCGCCAGGTTGCCGAGGTCGAGTACGTCCTCGGCACGTACGAAGCGTTTGCTCAGCAGGGTGCGGCAGTAGTCGTGGTAGCGCGCTTCCTCGTAGACCGGCACCAGCCACCAGAGCGGCGTACGACCGCCGAGCCAGATGGCCGTGCGATAGAACTCGTCGAGCAGCAGATAATGCTGAGTGGTACCGCAGTCGTCGGAGCTCAGTTGCGCCTCGCGCGCACCCTGGGTGAAGCGCTGCGGGTCGACCAGAAAGACATGCACCTCGGCGCCCTGGGTGGCGGCCCAGCTTTCCAGCTGATCGCACTTCTTGCGCAGGTCCTGCAGTTCCTGCGCCGTGAGGTTGGGCGAATGGCACAGCCACAGGTCCATATCGCTCTGTTCGGCCTGTGCCACGGTGCCCAGGCTGCCCATCAGAAACAGTCCATGCAACGGCGCCGCGCCTTGGCCACGGCGCGGTTTATAAACGAAGGAACGGGTCAGCCGCTGGACTTCAGCGAGGCTGGCATCATCCGGCTCGAAGCCGCTGAGACCGGCCGGTGTGCTGGCCGAGACATAGCCGGGCAGCAGTGGATGATTGACGTGCAGCAGCAGCGGCAACAGCTTGAGGACCAGTTGTTGCCGCGTGGACAGCGCTTCCATGGCCCGCTGCAGGCGACCCTGATTGATCTGCAGAAAGCGCGCGCGCAGTTGCGTCAGCACCTTGCGGTCGATGCCGTCATCGATATCGGGGCGTATTTCCTGCGTGCGCGTCATGCTCGAACTCTACTGCAGATGCGGCAAGCCTATCAGCGGTAGGCTCGCCAGTGCAGTGCCTTTGACGCTATATCGCCCGCCGCGCCTTTCCCTGAAGGGCGGCCAGCGGGCGGCTTGGATCAAGCGGAGGTGGTCTGGCGGGTCGATAGAATGGTCAGCAGCGCCTGTGCATGCTCGGCGGCATCGATGCCCAGGCTGGTCAGGTAGCCGCCGTCGGCCTGGTTCACCAGGCCTTTTTCGTGAAGACGGGTGATGGCGGCTTGCGCCTTGAATGAGGCGTTGTTATGCACCTTTAGCCCCTCCTGATGATTGTCCAGGTTGTACAGGGCGAGGATTTCCAGCTCGTCGATCAGGTCAGCGGTGAATGACTTCATGGTGACTCCGTCTTGTCGTTATGGCGCTCTTGCAGTGTAGAGCCATGTACTGAGCTCTGCCCATCGCTGAGCTGCCAGTTGGTGAGAATTTGGTGGTAGGTGCCATCCTGCCTGATGCGCCGCATGCCGGCATCGAAGTCTCGCAGCAAGGCAGCAGCCTGCGGATGGTGGCGCGAGAAGGTCAGGTAGAGTCGCGGGCGATGCACCCTGGTCAGCGCCTTGAATTGGCCGGCCAGTTCCGGGTTGTCGCGCAGCAGTGCGTTGGTAGTGCCGCGAAAGGCGATGACGTAGTCCACGCGGTCGCGCTGCAGCATGCGAAAACCATTGATATCGCGTCGCACCGCAATGCGCTGGATATCCGCATAGCTGTCGAAGTGCTCGCCGTAGGTATAACCGATGGTGACTGCCACGCGTTTGCCGCGGATGGCGTCCAGATTATCTATTGCCGCATCCCCCGCATGGCCCCAGAGCAGAATGTCGTCGCTGAACAACACCTCCTGCGGTAACAGGAACTCCGCGCGGATGTGCGCGTCAGGCGTGGTGTTGAAGCAGCCTGCCAGGCTGCCTGAGCGCGCCAGCTCCATGCAACGTGAATAGGGGTAGGGTGCCAGCTCGATGGACGTTCCGCTGGCACGGAAAGCTGCGCGGACGATGTCTGCCGACATGCCCTCGATCCTGTCATTACGCAGAGCGGTATAGGGGTACCAGTCATCCTCGGCACCAATACGCGGCGTTTCGGCCCGAGCAATGCACGCGCCGCTCAAGCAGAGCGTGAAGACAAGCAGAGCAAGAGCGCGGGTCGACTGACAGGCCATCGCAGACGGTGCCTTCCTGGTCGGAGTTGGCATTGACAGTAGCAATCTGCTTGCCAGTCCGGCCATTGGCCTGGATCAAGCCTTGCTCAGTTTTCTTCCGGCAGCTCCGGCAGGGCGCGCAGGGCCTGCTCGTACCAGGCGCCATCGAAGGGACGATCCTCGCGCAGCATGGCGTCGACTTCATGAGCCAGGACCAGCGCCATCAGCTCGAGGATCTCCTCACGCTCGTAACCGACCAGCGTCAGCTTGTTGTAAACCGCCTTGGCGGCAGCGGGCTCGCCGCTTTCCAACTGGTTTTCGATGGCCTGAATCAGGGTGGCTTCGGCGAAGTCTTCGTCTTCTTGCTCGTTGTTTTGGCTCATGGTTTCTCTCGTGCTCCGAAGCAGGCTCAGTCGCAGGGTACGCCGACGCCCTTCAGGCTGACTTTGAAGAATTGCAGACGAAAGCCGGAATTCGCGGCTCGACTGCAAAGATTCGTATTGAGGGTGCGGTATTCGGCAATGAAGATCGGTTTGCCCTGGCTGCGCATGTGACTGTAGCCCCCGCATTCGTTATAGCGATAGCAGCTCTCGTTGATGGCAAAGTCGAAGTGGTCGCCAAGCTCAGGCAGCAGTTCCACGGCATTTTTCAGACCGATGCTCAGGTCGCGGCTGTGCGCCTCGCTGGCCAGCCAGCGGTTGAAGTCTATTTGCTCGGCTTCCGTCAGGCTCAGACCATTGTCATTGCTGTAGCCGTCCACGTTGTCCGGATCGACAGCGTCGCAGCCCTTGTCGACAGCCAGGTCCAGACGTTTGGCGAGCAGTTGGCGTACATCGTCACGGCGATAGTCGAGCCAACGCTCGCCAGGCCAATCAGGCAATGCTTTGCCCAGCGCCGCCGTGGGGTAGGCCTGAGCGTCGCTGCGCCACTCTTCCCAGGTGCCCGCGCTGAAATAGCAGATGACGATACGGCCACCCGCCTTGAGATTGGTGATGGTTTGCGTGGGCGTGTCGTACAGGTCGATGTCATAGACCAGACGATTAGGTGTTTGCAGTTTGCCATCGAGCTGCATGTGCCAGGATGCATTGACGGGCATGGTGACCGGTGTCGCCGCTGTCAGTGCCGGGGCGATAAAGCTGAGCAGTGCAAGGAGTGTGCGCATGATGGTCCAGGGCAGGTGGAGGTGTACTTACCTTAGGCCAGAGGTGTTGCCCCAGCCAGGCGCTGGCTTGCTCAGCCTGCGGCGAAGTCCTGCAGGGCCTGGCCGGTCAGGCGATAGGTCGTCCATTCACTCTGCGGGCGGGCGCCGAAGGCTTCATAGAAGTCGATGGCCGGGGTGTTCCAGTCCAGCACCGACCACTCGAAGCGGCCGCAGCCTCTTTCCACGGCCAGTTGTGCCAGGTGGCGCAGCAGCGCCTTGCCGGCGCCCAGTCCGCGAGCCTCGGGGCTGACGTAGAGGTCTTCCAGGTAGAGGCCGTGCTTGCCCAGCCAGGTGGAGTAGTTGAAGAAGTAAACGGCATAGCCAATGGGCTGGCCGTCGTTCTCGCAGATCAGGCCGTGGGCGGTGCTGCCTTCGGTGAACAGGCTGTCGCGGATGCCGGCTGCGTCGGTCTTCACCTCGTGCTCGGCCTTTTCATAGATGGCCAGCTCGGTGATGAAGCGCAGGATCAGCTCGGCGTCGTCAGGGGTGGCGGGGCGGATGTCTATAGGCATGGAAATGTCTCGTGGCAGCGTTCAGCTGTAAGTGACGGTCAGCCACGTCAGGGGCAGGCCAACCAGGCAGAGGAAGCCGAACGCTGCGACCCAGGCAGTGCGTGAGCCCATCGGGTCGGTCACGCGCAGCGGCAGGCGCGGGTAGCGCCCTAATGTCAGCAGTCGCAGCGCCAGCCAGCCGGTCGTGTAGAAGACGTAGCCGATGATGACTTCAAGCGCGATCTCGGCCAGTAGCGCCAAGCCGCGCAGCAGTAATTCAGGCATGGGAACTCCTTTTCCCGTTTCTCGCCGAGCCGCGCTTAGCGGCTGGCCAGCAGTTCGCGACCGCGCACCACAGCAGCACGCACCTGATTTGGCGCGGTGCCGCCGATGTGGTTGCGGGCATTCACCGAGCCTTCCAGGGTCAGCACGGCGAACACGTCCTGCTCGATCTGGTCGCTGAACTGGCGCAGTTCGTCCAGGCTCATCTCGGCCAGGTCCTTGCCGCTGTCGACGCCGTACTTCACGGCGTGGCCGACGATCTCGTGGCAGTCGCGGAAGGGCAGGCCCTTGCGTACCAGGTAATCGGCCAGGTCAGTGGCGGTGGAGAAACCGCGCAGCGCGGCTTCGCGCATGATCTCGCGCTTGGGTTTGATCGCTGGGACCATGTCAGCGAAGGCACGCAGGCTGTCGCGCAGGGTGTCGGCGGCGTCGAACAGCGGTTCCTTGTCTTCCTGGTTGTCCTTGTTGTAGGCCAGCGGCTGGCCTTTCATCAGGGTCAGCAGGCCGGTCAGGGCGCCGAACACGCGGCCGGTCTTGCCGCGCACCAGTTCGGGCACGTCCGGGTTCTTCTTCTGCGGCATGATCGAGCTGCCTGTGCAGAAACGATCCGGGAGGTCGATGAACTGGAACTGGGCGCTGGTCCACAGCACCAGTTCTTCGGAGAAGCGCGACAGGTGCATCATCGCCAGCGAAGCGGCTGCACAGAATTCGATGGCGAAGTCGCGATCCGATACGCCGTCCAGCGAGTTGCCGCCAACGGCATCGAAGCCGAGCAATTGTGCAGTGATTTCACGCTGGATCGGGTAGGTGGTGCCGGCCAGCGCCGCCGAGCCCAGCGGCATGCGGTTGGTGCGCTTGCGGCAGTCGACCAGGCGCTCGTAATCGCGGCTGAGCATCTCGAACCAGGCCAGCAGGTGATGACCGAAGGTCACCGGCTGCGCAGTCTGCAGATGGGTGAAACCCGGCATGATGGTGTCCGCTTCGGCATCGGCCAGGCCCAGCAGGCCCTGCTGCAGACGGTTGATCTCGGCCAGGATCAGGTCGATTTCGTCACGCAGCCACAGACGGATATCGGTGGCCACCTGGTCGTTGCGCGAACGACCAGTGTGCAGTTTCTTGCCAGTGACACCGATACGGTCGGTCAGGCGTGCCTCGATGTTCATGTGCACGTCTTCCAGGTCGACGCGCCAGTCGAACTGGCCTGCTTCGATCTCGCCCTGGATCTGCTTGAGCCCATCAATGATGGCGTCACGCTCGGCATCGGAGAGTACGCCGACCTTGGCCAGCATGCTGGCGTGGGCAATGGAGCCCATTATGTCGTGGCGATACAGGCGCTTGTCGAATTCGACCGAGGCGGTGAAGCGGGCGACGAAGGCGTCGACAGGCTCGCTGAAGCGGCCGCCCCAGGATTGGTTGGTTTTTTCGCTGCTCATGATTTGGGCTCGGGATCGGGCAAGCCGCATCGGCGGCCAGCATGGCGGACAAAGTGCGTCGATAATAACAGGGTCCGCAGGCGTTTCGCCGGGCCACGTTCGCCGTTGGGCGTTCGATGGCGTTGTCGGCTGCTTCACAATTTTGTCCGGAAGGCGGCATTTCAGTGCTTTATTTTGTCCGGCTGGTGCCGCCTGGCTTGCCGGTTCGCAGGGCGACAAGGAAACTGCGTCGATGCACACACAATCCTCTGCCAAGAAAAAATACAACGCCGCTATCGACGACTTTTTCGTCCCGGAACTGTGCCAGCCAGAAGCGCTGCTGAGCATGGTGTTGCTGGCCGAGTTGCTGGTGCTGGTGCTGGTGCTCGCCGAGCCGATGACGCCGGGTTTCGACTGGGTACGCCTGGCCCTGACGTCACTGTTCGTGCAGTGGATCGTGCTGCTGTCGGCTGCCGTGCTGTGTCGATTGCGGCCCTTGCTGGCGCGCCTGCGGCCGGCGCTGGCTGGCGGCCTATGCTGTGCGCTGGTGGTGGTGCTGACCCTGAGTTGTACGGCCGTGGCCGACTATTACGAGCTGGGCGGGCCGCTACCGCGCAATGGTGAAGTAAATCTTTATCTGCGTCATGCGTTGATCAGCCTGATCATGTCCGCACTGCTGCTACGCTATTTCTATCTGCAGAGCCAATGGCGTCGGCAGGAACAGGCCGAGCTGCGTGCGCGGATCGAATCGTTGCAGGCGCGGATTCGACCGCATTTTCTGTTCAATAGCCTCAACAGCATCGCCAGTCTGGTCACGCTCGATCCTTACAAGGCCGAGCAGGCGGTGCTGGACCTGTCAGATCTGTTTCGCGCCAGCCTGGCCAAACCTGGCACGCTGGTGCCGTGGAAGGAGGAACTGGAGCTGGCGAAACGATATCTGTCGATCGAGCACTATCGGCTCGGCGAGCGACTACAGTTGCAGTGGGAGGTAGAAGGTGTGCCGGAGGATCTGCCGATTCCCCAGCTGACCCTGCAGCCTCTGTTGGAGAATGCGCTGATCTATGGCATCGCGCCGCTTATCGAAGGTGGCCTGGTGCGGGTCGAAGCGGATTACCAGGAAGGTGTGTTCAGCTTGTGTGTCAGCAATCCGTATGAAGAGCGGGGCGAGCAGCACCCGTCACGGGGAACGCACCAAGCGCTGAGTAATATCGATGCGCGCCTGGCGGCACTTTTTGGGCCGCGCGCGAGTCTCAGCGTGGAGCGCCGTGACGGCCGTCATTACAGCTGTCTACGCTATCCTTGTGCGAGACTCACGCAGGAAGCCAGAGCAATATGAATGTCCTGATCGTCGATGACGAACCCCTTGCCCGCGAGCGCCTGAGCCGCATGGTCGGTGAGCTCGAGGGTTACCGGGTCCTGGAGCCCGCCGCGAGCAACGGCGAGGAAGCCCTGACCCTGATTGATAGCCTCAAGCCGGATGTGGTCCTGCTGGATATCCGCATGCCTGGCCTCGACGGCCTGCAGGTCGCTGCCAAATTGTGTGAGCGCGAAGCGCCGCCGGCTGTGATCTTTTGCACGGCCCATGATGAATTCGCCCTGGAAGCCTTCCAGGTCAGCGCGGTGGGCTATCTGGTCAAGCCTGTGCGCCCGGAGAGCCTGAGCGAAGCGCTGAAAAAGGCCGAGCGGCCCAATCGTGTGCAGCTGGCCGCCCTGACTCGTCCCGCAGCGGAGACTGGCGGAGGCCCACGCACCCACATAAGCGCGCGCACTCGCAAGGGCATCGAACTGATTCCACTGGATCATGTGGTCTACTTCATCGCCGACCACAAATACGTCACCCTGCGTCACGAAGGCGGCGAAGTCCTGCTGGATGAGCCGTTGAAGGCGCTGGAAGACGAGTTCGGTGACCGTTTCGTGCGTATTCACCGCAATGCGCTGGTGGCGCGTGAGCGCATCGAGCGCCTGCAGCGCACCCCGCTTGGACACTTTCAACTCTTCCTCAAAGGTCTGGACGGCGATTCGCTGGTGGTCAGCCGCCGCCATGTGGCTGGTGTACGTAAACTGATGCAGGCTCTCTAGAGGGCACGTCGGCTGCGGCCTATGGCCGCCTCCTTCAGCCGGCGTCGGGCGAGCCTGTTATGATTCGCGGCAATCGGTTTTCTGGAATTGCCCCATGTCCCGCGAAATTCGCATCGCCACCCGTAAGAGCGCCCTGGCCCTGTGGCAGGCCGAACATGTTAAAGCTCGTCTGGAGCAGGCTCATCCCGGTCTGAAGGTCAGTCTGGTGCCCATGGTCAGCCGCGGCGACAAGCTGCTCGACGCGCCGCTGGCGAAGATCGGCGGCAAGGGGCTGTTCGTCAAGGAGCTGGAAACCGCACTGCTGGAAAACGAGGCCGACATTGCCGTGCACTCGATGAAGGACGTGCCGATGGACTTTCCCGAAGGGCTGGGCCTGTACTGCATCTGCGAGCGTGAAGACCCGCGCGACGCCTTCGTCTCCAACACCTATGCCAGCCTCGATGCGTTGCCGCCCGGCAGCGTGGTCGGTACTTCCAGCCTGCGCCGTCAGGCTCAATTGTTGGCGCGCCGGCCTGACCTGAAAATTCAGTTCCTGCGTGGCAACGTCAATACCCGCCTGGCCAAGCTCGATGCCGGCGAGTACGACGCGATCATCCTCGCCGCTGCCGGTCTGATCCGTCTGGGGTTCGAGGATCGTATCCGCAGTTCGATCAGCGCCGAGGACAGCCTGCCTGCCGGTGGCCAGGGCGCGGTGGGCATCGAGTGCCGCAGTGCCGACAGCGACGTGCATGCCTTGCTGGCGCCGCTGCATCACCGTGAAACCGCGCTACGTGTCACCGCTGAGCGCGCGCTGAACAAGCATCTCAACGGCGGCTGCCAGGTGCCCATCGCCTGCTATGCCCTGCTCGAAGATGATCAGCTGTGGCTGCGCGGCCTGGTCGGTCAGCCTGACGGTGGTCTGTTGCTGCGTGCCGAAGATCGCGCCGCCAGTAGCGATGCCGAAGCCCTGGGAGTGCGTGTCGCCGAGGCGCTGTTGGCACAAGGGGCCGATGCCATTCTCCAGGCCGTATACGGTGAGGCCGGTCACCCTTGAGCGCTTGGCGCCTGTTGCTGACCCGTCCTGCCGAGGACTGTGCGGCGCTGGCGCAGACCCTGGCCGCGCAGGGGATCGCCAGCCACTGCATGCCGCTGCTGGCCATCGAGACGCTGGACGAGACACCCGAGCAGCGCAGCACCTTTGCCGAGTTGCAGCGCTACTGCGCGGTGATCGTGGTCAGCAAACCGGCAGCCCGGATTGGCCTGCAGCGCCTGGCGCAGCATGGAGCGCCGACGCCCGATCTGCCCTGGTTCAGTGTCGGCGCCGCTACCGCTGCGGTACTCGCCGAGCAAGGCTTGTGCGTGCATTTTCCAGGCTCGGGCGATGACAGCGAAGCGTTGCTCGCTCTGCCTGCATTGCAGCAGGCCATTATCGCGACATCTACGCCGCGCGTGCTGATCCTGCGTGGCGAGGGTGGCCGAGAATTACTCGCCGAGCGCTTGCGCGGCCAAGGCGTGACGGTCGACTATCTGCCACTGTATCGCCGCGTGCTGCCACAGTACGCGTCGGGGGAGCTGAGCCGACAGGTGCGAGCGGAACGCCTGAATGGCCTGGTTGTCAGCAGTGGGCAGGGTTTTGAACATCTGCTGCAGCTAGCCGGCGATGACTGGCCGGCGTTGGCTCGGCTACCCTTGTTCGTACCCAGCCCGCGTGTCGCCGAACAGGCTCACGCTGCGGGTGCACAGATCGTTGTGGACTGTCGCGGCGCCAGTGCCGCGGCCTTGCAGGCAGCTTTGGAGCAGTTTCCGGCTGCCGCCCTCTAAAAGGACGGATACGTGAGCGAAGCATCCACCCCGAACACGCCAGAAGAAAAACCGGCCAACGAAGCCGTGAAACCCACACCCACACCGCCACCGGTGAAGGCATCGCGCAGCGGTGGTAGCGGCCTTGCCGCGTTCGCCCTGCTGATTGGTCTGGCAGGTGCAGGTGCCGGCGGCTGGAGCCTCTGGCAATTGCATGAAATGCAGAGCCGGGACCAGCAGCAGGCCGAAGACCTGCAGCGCACCCGCGACGACAGCGCGAAGAAAGTGGACGAATTGGCTCAGCGCCTCGATTCGCGCCTGTCCGCCCTGCCCAGTGCGGCTGAACTGGACGAGCGTCGCCGCCTGCTGGCCAACCTGCAGAGCGATCAGCAGCGCATGAGTCAGCGCCTGGAAAGCGTGCTCGATGGCAGTCGCCAGGATTGGCGCTTGGATGAGGCTGAACACCTACTGCGATTGGCCACCTTGAGGTTGTCCGCGCTGCAGGATGTCGCCAGCGCCGAAGCGCTGGTGCTGGCCGCTGATGAAATTCTCCGCGAGCAGGACGACCCTGCCGCCTTCGCTGCGCGCGAGCAGCTCAGCCGTAGTCTCGAAGCCCTGCGCACCACGGCGCGCCCGGATCGTGTCGGTCTGTTCCTGCAGTTGGGTGCCCTGCGTGAGCAGGCGGCAACGCTCAATCCCCTGGCGCCGACCTTCGAAGGGCAGGGCGACGTGCTCTCCGATCTGGCAGCCGAAGGCGACGGCAGTGCCTGGTGGAGCGAGTGGGTGAAGAAGCTCTCCGACTACTTCCGCATCGAGTTCGACGCCGATCGCAACGTGCGTCCGTTGCTGTCCGGGCAAAGCCTGTCGCAGGTTCGCCTGAGTCTGTCGCTGGCGTTGGAACAGGCGCAATGGGCTGCGCTGCATGGTCAGACCGGTGTGTACAAGCAGTCGCTGAAGCAGGCCGAGGAAATCCTCGACGCCCATTTCAACCTGGACAACCCGGACAGCCGTGCGCTGCGCCAGCGCTTCACCGAGCTGGCTGACGCCAGCATCGAGGTCAAGGTGCCGGACCTGAGCGAGTCGCTCGATGCGCTGCAGGCCTACCTGCAACGCAAACAGGCGCAACGCCGGCAGGGGGCCGCTGCGGCCGAGGAGGCGCAATGAGACGCCTGATCTGGCTTCTGTTATTGCTGGTCGTCGCCGCCGGGCTGTATCTGCTCAGTCTGGCCATCGAGGCTGATCGCGGTTATGTGCTGTTCGCCTACAAGGGCTTTCGCTACCAGTCCGGCCTGTGGGCGTTCCTTGGCTTGCTGGTGGTCGTGGTGGTGCTGTACTACCTGATCAAGTGGATGTTGCGTTTGTTGCTCAGTTCGACGCGGCTGGCTAACCCCTGGTCGCGCCTGCATCGCAACCGTCGTGTGCGCCTGGCTTCCGAGCAGGGCATGCTCGATCTGGCCGAAGGTCGCTGGGCACGTGCCCAGCGCCAGCTGACCCGTGCCGCCGAAGCCGACAGTCAGCCATTGATGTACTACCTTGGCGCTGCTCGGGCCGCCAGCAAGCTTGGAGAACACGAGCAGAGCGACGCATTGCTCGAACGCGCACTGAACAAGCAACCCCAGGCCGAATTGGCGATCGCTCTGACCCACGCCGAGCTGCAACGCAACCGTGGCGACACTGATGCGGCGCTGCAAACCCTGCAGGTCATGCGTGAGCGTCACCCGGGGCACCATCTGGTGCTGCGTCAGCTGCAGCGCCTGTATCTGCAGCGTCAGGACTGGTCGGCGCTGCTCGGCTTGCTGCCCGAGTTGCGCAAGGAAAAGGCGTTGCCTGCAGCAGAACTCGATGAGTTGGAGCGCGAGACCTGGCGCGGTCGCCTGGCCGATGCCGGCCTGGCTGGTCAGGGCCATGGCGAAACCGCACTGCAGCCGCTGACACAAGCCTGGCAGCAACTCTCCGCGCCGCTGCGTCAGGAGCCTGAGCTGATCGCCACCTATGTCGAGCAACTGCGTCGACTGGGGGCGCAGGAAGAAGCCGAGGAGGTTCTGCGTAGCGCGCTCAAGCGCGGTTACGACAGCCGTCTGGCCCGTTTTTACGGTGTGCTGCGTGGCGCCGACCCGGCGCGTCAGCTGCAAACGGCCGAGCTCTGGCTCAAGCAGCATCCGCAGGACCCTGCCTTGTTGCTGAGCCTGGGCCGCCTGTGCCTGCAGAACCAGTTGTGGGGCAAGGCGCGTGATTATTTCGAGACCAGTCTGAAAATCGAGCGCCACCCGGAGACCTGCGCAGAGCTGGCGCGTCTGCTGGCGCAACTGGGCGAGTTGGAACGCAGCAATCAGCTGTTGCTGGAAAGTCTCGGCCTGCTGCATCAGGGCTTGCCGCCGCTGCCGCAACCGCAGGGCGTGACAGTCTGAACGGATGCGGCCGATTGCCACAGCTGGCTCGCTGTGCGGACGGAGGGGCGTTCGGGCATGATGAATAGCCTGCTCTGATTCATGGGGCGCCTTGAAAGGCGCCCTCGCTTTCCTCTACCGTACTGCCCTCGATTTCCCTCCCGGAGCCACCATGCACTTGGCCAGCCCGCGTCCCCTGTTTTTCCTGGCATTCATCGGCTGCGTAATGCTGATGGCGGTTGCCCTTTATCTGGAACATGTCGTCGGGCTGGAACCCTGCCCGATGTGCGTGTTACAGCGTATCTGCGTGATTCTGTTCGGCGTGGTCTGCCTGATCGCAGCGATCCATGGCCCCGGTAGTTTCGGCCGCCGCATCTACGCCGTGCTGGCCTTGCTGTTTGCCGGTGCTGGTGCCGCTACCGCCGGCCGGCAGATCTGGCTGCAGAGCGTGCCAGCCGACCAGCTCGAAGCTTGCCTGCCGGGTCTTGAGTACATGATCGAGGCTTTTCCTCTGCAGGAGATCGTCAGCAAGGTGTTCCGTGGTACGGCGGACTGTGCTGAGGTCAACTGGACGCTGTTCGGCATGAGCATCCCCGAGTGGAGCCTGCTTGGTTTCATCGGCATGCTCGGGTTTTGCCTGTTCCAGCTGCTGCGTCGCAATTGAGAATGCGAATTGCACGAAGCCACGCGGGTCGTGGCTTCGAGATTAAACGCTCGTATGAAACTTTCTCGCGGCGATGCCTTGATGGTGGGTGCCCACGGGCATAATCTGGCTCGCACGCACCGCCGGAAAAATGCCATTTTGCGGTTGCCTTCCCAAGGCCAAGCACCGATTGACAGAATAACGTCTCGGGAGCGGACGTATAACAGGCATTATCGATAAGGGAAGCGAGGTTCATCATGCTTGAGAGTTGCCAGAACGCACAGGAACGTTGGGGTGGGGTTCACCAGTTGATTGACCGCTGGCTTGGTGAACGCCGCGAACTTGTGCTGGCTTACACCGCCCTTACCAAAGCGCCGCAGGCGCCAGCCATCAACGGTGAGTCTCTGCAGGGGTTCTGCGAGTTGCTGGTGGACTACGTGTCTGCTGGACACTTTGAGGTCTACGAGCAGCTGACCAACGAGGCCAAGGCCTTCAATGATCAGCGTGGTCTGGAACTGGCCAAGCAGATCTACCCACGCATCGAAGCCATTACGGCGGTCGCGCTGACCTTCAACGATCACTGCGACAACGGCGATTGCCGCGACAGCACGTCGCTGGTGGCGGAGCTCAATCATCTGGGGCAGTTGCTGCACGAGCGCTTCGAACTGGAAGACTGCCTGATCGAAGTGCTGCACAACGCGCATCAGGAACAGGCCGCCGAAGCGCTCTGAACTCGTGCTGGCAATGGCCCGGAGCACTCCGGGCCTTCAGGTTGATGCCAATCAGCTAAGCGTCGACGCATCAAGTTTGTAGGAGCGGCGCCTCGCTGCGAATCAGGACGGTGCGCACTTGAACGCACTTGAAAAGCTTCGCCCCGGGGCGGGGTTCCTACGCAGGGCCGCGTCTTGTCGGATCGGTATCAGGCCGACAGGCCGACGCTCAGTCGGCCACGTCGAGCAAGCGTAGATCGAACACCAGTGGCGCATAGGGTGGTATCAGGTCACCCGCGCCTTCCTCCCCGTAAGCCTGATCCGACGGAATCACCAGGCGCCAGTGAGCGCCTTTCGGCATTTGCAGCAACGCGCTGCGCCAGCCGCCGATCAGGCTGTCCAGGCGGAACCACTGCGGTGTGCTGCTCTCGTCGAAGACGCTGCCGTCCGCCAGTTCGCCTCGGTAGCTCACCTGTACTCGGCTGCGAGCGGTGGGTGTGGGACCGTTGCCGGGGCTGAGCTCGGTCACCAGCACGCCGTTGGTCATTGCCCGCACGTCAGGGCGGCGGCTTTGTTCGGCGAGAAAACGCTGCTGCGCCTCGATGGCCCTGCTATGGCGCTGCGGTGAGGCTTCGATACGCGTTTCGTGCTCATCGAGCAGCTGCTCGATCCGGCTGGCGTCGAGTCGCAGGGGCTTGCCCTCGTAGGCCTGGCGCAAGCCTTCGATCAGCTCGCTCAGCGGCAGGTCTGGCACCTCTTCATGCAGGCGCTCGCCAAGGCGCACGCCGAGGCTGTAGGCCAGATCCTGCTCGTGCTGGTCAGCCTGCACGCCCAGGCTGCAACAGATAGCGAGGGCGGCTAGTACGGCGCGGCTCATGACGATGTCTCCCGATCAAGATGCTGCCGATTATGCCAGGCGAGTAGTGCCTTTGCTGTCATGGCTAAAAGGCCTATGGCGAGCCCTCGCGGCTGCGTCTAGTATGGTCGCGTTCACATCCGCCAGGAGGCGCGCCATGTCGGCCAAGAAGAAGTCCATCACTACCCCGCTGCACCTGCTGCACCAACTGTCTACCAGCCTGCTCGAGCACCTGGAAAATGCTTGCTCGCAAGCGCTGATCGACGCCGAGAAGCTGCTTGCCAAGCTGGAGAAACAGCGCGGCAAGGCTCAGGAAAAACTGCACAAGGCTCGCAGTAAACTGCAGGACGCCGCTGTTGCCGGCAAGGCCAAGGCGCAAGGCAAGGCCAAGGATGCAGTCGCCGAGCTGGAGGAGTTGCTCGATGCGCTCAAGGCCCGTCAGAGCGAAACCCGCACCTACATCGCCCAGCTCAAGCGTGATGCTCAGGAAAGCCTGAAGCTGGCGCAGGGTGTTGGCAAAGTTAAGGAAGCGGCCGGCAAGGCGCTGGATGTGCGTGAAGCGAAAGCTGCTGCTCCAGCCGTCAAGCCGACCAGCAAACCGGTCGCGGCGAAGAAGCCGGCTGCTGCGAAGGCACCAGTGAAGCAAGCCCCGGCCAAGCCGGCTGCCACCAAACCGGCGAGCAAACCCGTCGCCAAGCCAGCCGCCAAGCCTGCTGCGGCAAAAGCACCGGCCAAGCCCGCAGCGGCCAGTAAACCTGCCTCCAAGCCCGCTGTTAAGCCGGCTGCCAAGGCTGTGCCTGCAAAACCCGCGAGCAAACCAGCCAGCAAGCCGGCTGTAGTGAAGAAGCCAGTCGCTGGGAAGGCGCCGGCGAAGAAGGCTCCGGCCAAGCCAGCCGCCGCAGCGGTTGCTCCGGCAGCCCCTGCTGCTCCTGCGACGACCAATGGAGCCACCGCCCCGGGTACTCCGAGCGCGTCCTAAGGGGGATCAACGGCGCCGCGCAGCACCTGCAGCGTGGCGCTGTTCCCTTCAGCCAGGCGCACCAGCCAATCGTTGTCGCCTGCCTCGTCTGGCCAGTTCTCGGCCAGCGCCTGCAAACGATCGAGCAATATCCGTTCGGCCTGCAGTTCCAGTTTCTTGACCTGCTCACGTAAGGCTGCGAGTTCCGCATCCTGGCCTGCGTTCGCGCGCCAGTCTTGGCGTACCTGACGCAAGGGCGTGACTACCTCGCGTTGCCACGGGCCGGCTAATGCCTGCAGAGCTTGCAGGCGTTCATCCAGGCAGCGCACGCCACGCCTCTGCAACCAGGCGCCGGTCAGCAGCAGGCAAACGTCGTTACCCGCTTCCTGCAACTCCAGGCAGGCCTGTTCCACGCCTGCTCTGGCGTAGAGTTCGAGGGCGAAATTCCACAGATCCTGCACGCGGCCTCCGGGGCGATTTGGTAGACTCCGCCGCCATTATGATCCGACTCCAGAACCTCACTCTACAGCGTGGCCCGCAGCGCCTTCTCGAAGGCGCCGAGCTGACCCTGCACGCCGGCCACAAGGCCGGACTGATCGGTGCCAATGGCGCCGGTAAATCCAGCCTGTTCGCCCTGCTGCGCGGAGAGCTGACACCTGATGCCGGCGATTGCCTGCTGCCCGGTGACTGGCGCATCGCCCATATGCGCCAGGAGGTCGACACCCTCGATCGTCTGGCGGTGGATTACGTGCTCGACGGCGATCACAACCTGCGCCGCGTGCAGGCCGAACTGGCTGCCGCCGAACAGGCGCACGACGGCGCCGCCATCGCCCGCCTGCACAGCGAACTGGACAGCGCCGACGGCTATACCGCCGATGCCCGCGCGCGCAAGCTGCTGGCCGGCCTGGGTTTCGAGAATGCGCAGATGGACCGCCGTGTCGGCGACTTCTCCGGCGGTTGGCGCATGCGCCTGAACCTGGCCCAGGCGCTGATGTGCCCGTCCGACCTGTTGCTGCTGGATGAACCGACCAACCACCTGGATCTGGATGCGATTCTCTGGCTGGAAGGTTGGCTGCAAAGCTACCCCGGCACCCTGTTGCTGATCTCCCACGACCGCGATTTTCTCGATGCCGTGGTCGATCACGTCGCCCATGTCGAGCAGCGCAAGCTGACGCTGTACCGTGGTGGCTATACGGCCTTCGAGCGTACCCGTGCCGAGCGTCTGGCCCAGCAGCAACAGGCCTACGAGAAGCAGCAGGCGCAACGCGCCCACATGGAAAAATACATCGCCCGCTTCAAGGCCCAGGCCACCAAGGCGCGTCAGGCACAGAGCCGGATCAAGGCCCTGGAGCGCATGGAGGAGCTGAGCGCGGCACATGTCGACTCGCCCTTCGACTTCGTCTTCCGCGAAGCCGACAAGATCTCCACGCCACTACTCAGCCTCAGTGAAGGCCGCCTCGGTTACGGTGACAAGACCGTGTTGCAGCAGGTCAAGCTGAGCCTGGTGCCGGGCGCGCGCATCGGCCTGCTCGGCCCCAACGGCGCGGGCAAGTCGACGCTGATCAAGAACCTGTCGGCCGAACTGCAGCCGCTGAGCGGCAGCCTGAGCCGTGGTGAGAACCTGGTGATCGGCTATTTCGCCCAGCACCAGCTCGATGCGCTGGACGACAAGGCCAGCCCGCTGCTGCACCTGCAGCGTCTGGCGCCCAGCGAGCGCGAGCAGACCTTGCGCGATTTTCTCGGCGGCTTCGACTTCCGTGGCCCGCGTTGCGACGAGCCGGTGGTGAATTTCTCCGGTGGGGAGAAGGCGCGTCTGGCCCTGGCGCTGATCGCCTGGGGCAAGCCCAATCTGCTGCTGCTCGACGAACCGACCAACCACCTGGATCTGGAAATGCGCCTGGCGCTGACCATGGCCCTGCAGGAATTCGCGGGCGCCGTGGTGGTGGTATCGCACGATCGCCATCTGCTCAAAAGCACCACCGACGAGTTCCTGCTGGTTGCTGAAGGGCGCGTAGTGCCGTTCGACGGCGACCTCGATGACTATGCGCGCTGGCTGGTCGATTACCGTCAGCGTCAGGCACCACCGAGTGCGCAGGTCGAAGGGGCGGCGGACAAGACCGACAAGCGCGCCCAGCGCCAGGCTGCTGCGGCGTTGCGCCAGCAACTGGCCCCGCACAAGAAACAGGCGGAAAAGCTCGAACAGGAGCTGGGCAAGGTGCAGGAAAAGCTCGCCGCCGTGGAAACCCGGTTGAGTGACAGCGGTCTGTACGAGTCCGCGCGCAAGGACGAACTGCGCGAGTGTCTTGCAGAACAGGCACAGCTCAAGGCCCGCGAGGCCGAACTCGAGGAGGCCTGGCTGTTGGCGCTGGAAACCCTGGAGGCGTTGCAGCAGCAACTGGAGGAAGCCGAGTAATGGAACAGCTTGAACTGTTGGCGGCCTGGCGCGACCCGCTGATTCGTACCGGCCAGGTGTTGCTGATCATCCTGCTGGCCTGGCTCGCTCAGCGCATTCTTACCCGCGCCATCAGTCGCCTTGGGGCGCGCTACAGCCTGTTGCCGGCCGAAGTGCTGCAGCCGCTGCGGGGCCTGGTGCGCTGGCTGATCATGGGCAGCGCGCTGCTCATGGTGCTCGAGCGCCTGGGGGTTTCGGCGACGGTGTTGTGGACGGCGCTGACCGGTTTCACCGCTGTCGCCGCGGTGGCGTTCTTCGCCATCTGGAGCGTGCTGTCTAACATGTTCTGCGCGCTGCTGATCTTCACCATGGGGCCGTTTCGCCTGGGGGATACCGTCGAGGTCATCGAAAGCGCCGACAAGCCGGGCGTGAAAGGGAAGGTGATCTCCATCAACCTGTTCTACACCACCCTGCAGGATCTCAGTGAGGAGGCTGTCGGCGCCGTGTTGCAGGTGCCCAACAGCCTGTTCTTCCAGAAGTCGGTGCGCCGCTGGCGCTGACCGGCTGGTCGAGTCGCTGGAGCAGGAGTAGGCTGTGCTGCTCTTCCCCTGAATTCAGCTTCTCGAGGTACGCATCATGGCATTGGAAACCTGGCTCGCTTTCTTCGTCGCCTGCTGGGTGATCAGCCTGTCGCCGGGTGCCGGTGCAGTGGCGTCGATGTCTGCCGGTATGCAGTACGGCTTCTTGCGTGGTTACTGGAACGCGCTCGGCTTGCAGCTCGGTCTGGCGTTGCAGATCGCCATCGTCGCTGCGGGCGTGGGCGCCATTCTTGCTACCTCGGCCTTGGCCTTCAGCGTGATCAAGTGGTTCGGCGTGGCCTATCTGGTGTTCCTCGCTTACAAACAGTGGGTCGCGTTGCCCAGCGACCTGGATACTGGCACGGCCGAACGTCCCATCGGCCGGCCGCTGGCTCTGGTGTTGCGCGGCTTTCTGGTCAACTTCAGCAACCCCAAGGCGATCGTCTTCATGCTCGCGGTGCTACCGCAGTTCATCGATCCGCATGCGCCGCTGGTGGCGCAGTATCTGGTGATGGGTGTGACCATGATCATCGTGGATCTGATCGTCATGGCCGGCTATACCGGCCTCGCCTCGCGCGTCCTGCGTCTGCTGCGCACTCCCCGTCAGCAGCGAGTAATGAATCGCAGTTTTGCCGCGCTGTTCGCCGCCGCTGCGGGCTTGTTGGCGACCGTCAAGCGCGCGGCGGTCTGAGCCTCGTTTGGCATCGACCGCCTGGCGGTCGATGCTGCTCTGAGAAATCGCTGCTTATGCTCCGTTCGGCTGATTGTTACCAGATATTTCAGATAGTTCTTGTGCTCGATCGTTAGGCCAGCAACAATTTAATGTCACCCATTCTCGTTTGGGATGCATTGATGATCCGCTTTCGTTTCCCCCTTTCCTGGCTGATGCTGCCCTTGCTGGCCTGTCTCAGCTTTCTCGCCGTTGGCGAGCCTCTCGATGGTGCCGTACAGGCACTGCACCTGATCGGTTACATCGGCGCTGATTACCCGGCCACCGTCGCGGGCGGCCAGGTCGTCGATGCTGGCGAATACCAGGAACAACTGGAATTTCTCGATGTGCTGCAGGGCCTGATCGTCGCCTTGCCCGCTCAGGCCGGCCGCGCCGAGCTGGAGCAGGGCGTTGCCAATCTGCGTCAGGCGATTGCCCTGCGCCAGCCGGGCGAGGAAGTCGCTGGCGCCGCGCGCAAACTGGGCGCTCGTTTGGCCGAGCTCTATCAGGTGGCGCAGAGCCCGGTACTGACACCGGACCCGGAGCGTGGTGCGCCGCTCTACGCTCAGCACTGCTCGGTGTGCCACGGCGATACCGGCCTGGGTGACGGGCCTGCCGGCATCGGCCTGGAGCCAGCGCCAGCGAATCTGCGTGATGTCGCACGTCTGGACCGGCTGAGCCTCTTTGATCTCTACAACACCCTCGGCCTGGGCATCGAAGGTACCGATATGCCGGCCTTCGCCGATCAGCTCGACGACCGTCAACGCTGGGACCTGGCGGTCTATATCGCCGGTTTCACTGCAGCACAGACGCAGGGCCAGACACGCTTCGCCATGAGCGAGCTTGCAGGGCGCACGCCCGCCGAAATTGCTGCCGCCGGTGGCGATGTCGCCGCGTTCCGCGCTCAGCGCGCGCATCCGGTGCTGGAACAGCGCGGCCCGCAGCAACTGATCGGCTACACCCGCTCGACCCTGGAGCGCAGCCTGCAGGCCTATCGCGAAGGTGATCGCGAGCAGGCCTATGACCTCTCCGTAGGCGCCTATCTGGAAGGCTTCGAACTGGTCGAAAGCGCCCTCGACAACCTCGATGCCCTGCAGCGCAAGACCACCGAGCGCGCTCTGATGGCCTATCGGCAGGCGCTGCAGGATGGCGCGAGTGTTGCGCAGGCTGCCCAGGCACTGGAGCAGGCCAAGGCCGAGCTGGACAAGTCTGCTGCGCTGCTGGCCGATGGCGCGATGGACGATAGCCTGAGCTTTTTCGCCAGCCTGTTGATTCTGCTGCGTGAGGGGCTTGAGGCCATTCTGGTGCTGGCAGCGATTCTCGCCTTTCTGCGTAACACCGGGCAGCAGCAGGCGGTGCGCAGTGTGCACATCGGCTGGGCCCTGGCACTGCTCGCCGGTGTCGCGACCTGGGCGGTGGCGGCCTATCTGATCGACATCAGCGGTGCTCAGCGAGAGCTGCTCGAAGGCGCCACAGCGCTGTTCGCCAGTGTGGTGCTGCTGTGGGTCGGTGTGTGGATGCATGACCGTCGCCACGCCGCTGCCTGGCAGGACTACATCAAGAGCAGCCTGGTCGGTGGCGGTGGTCGTTTTGGCTTCGCCGTGCTGGCGTTCTTCTCGGTGTATCGCGAACTGTTCGAAGTCATCCTGTTCTACGAAACCCTCTGGCTGCAGGCGGGGCCCGCCGGCCATGGCGCCGTTCTGGCTGGTGCCGCTGCCGCTCTGGTGCTGTTGATCGGCCTGGCCTGGGTGATCCTGCGTGGCTCGCGCAAATTGCCATTGGCGACCTTCTTCGGCGTCAATGCGGTGCTGCTGTGCGTGCTGTCCGTGGTCTTCGCCGGCCATGGCGTGGCTGCGCTGCAGGAGGCTGGCGTGCTCGGCACGCGTCCGGTGGCTTTCTTCGAGTTCGACTGGCTTGGCATTCATGCCGATGCCTGGAGCCTGTCGGCTCAGGGGCTGGCGCTGGCCGGCATCGCGTTGCTGTATGGGCGTAGCCTGCTGGGGGAGCGTCGGCGCATGGCCGAGCAGGCCTAGGTAACCGAATCAGGCATACACGAGGGCGAGCTTTGCCCGCCCTCGTTGCGTCATAGCGTGAACCGCCGCTACGACAGCGAGTCTCAGTGCACCTAGGCTGCTTCCAATCCCTTTGCCGAGTGCGCGCATGTCCTCTTCGATCCACTCCACTCATTACGCCGACAGCCCCGATCTGGCGCTGGCTGTACTGCGTCACCCCGCCCTGGAGCAGGCACTTTCAGCGGCCTGTGCCCAACTTGCTGTACGTGAGGCCTTTCTCGCTGCGTTGCGCGATCCAGCCATCGGCCCGCAGCCGCGGCTGCTGTTGGCCATTTCCGGTGCTGACATGAGTGGCCAGCGTCGCCTGGCGGCACTGGTCGCCGAGCTGCTGCCGGACGAGGTGGAGCTGGATCTGATCGAGTTGGCCGAGGACAACCTGTCGCGCGCCGTGCGTGAGCGCTGCGAGCCGTTCTACCAGGCCTGAACCGCGCGCCTGCTGGCATACTGGGCGCTGGTTTCTCTGCGGAAGTTGCTGCATGCGCGTATGGATCGACGCCGACGCCTGCCCTCGGGCGGCGCGGGATCAGGTGGTCAAGTTCGCCCTCAAACGAGGTTTAGAAGTGGTGCTGGTCGCCGGCCAGGCCGTTGCCCGGCCGAATTTCGCCTGCGTGAAACTGATCGTGGTGCCCAGCGGGCCGGACGCAGCTGATGATCATCTGGTGGAGCATGCAGTGCCCGGCGAGCTGGTGATCTGCAGCGACGTGCCGCTGGCCGACCGCCTGGTGAAGAAGGGTGTAGCCGCGCTCGACCCGCGTGGTCGCGAGTTCGACGAGCGCAACATGGGCGAGCGCCTGGCGGTGCGCAATCTGTTCACCGACCTGCGCGAGCAGGGCCAGGTGGGCGGTGGTCAGGCGCCGTACTCGGAAAAGGACCGGCAGGCGTTCGCCAATGCGTTGGATCGAATTCTCACGCGGCTGAGTCGATAGCTGCCCCGGATTGCATCCGGGCTACGGGGCGTATGGCAAACCCATTTTCAGCGTTGTAGCCCGGATGAAATCCGGGAATGGCGGGCTCGGTCAGCCACACAGATAGGTGCCAGTGCCCACCGCTACCAGCACGCCCTCGTCGTTGTGCAGCTCCATGCGGATCACTGCCACCTTGTTGCCGGCGCGCAGCGGTGTGGCCGTGGCGCTGAAGCGCTGCCCCCGGCCCGGGCGCAGGTAATCGATGCGCAGGTCGATGGTGCCGAGCTTGGACAGCTTGCTCATGCGTTCGGCCGGCGGCAGGTGCTGGTGATTGGCGAAGGCGCCGATCAGCGCCATGGCGCCGCCGCAAACGTCTAGCAGCGAAGAAATAACCCCGCCGTGCAGAATGCCGTGGACGAAGTTGCCGATCAGTTCGGGCTTCATCGGCAGGTGCATGGTCACCCGCTCGGGGCTCAGTTCATCGAGCTCGATGCCGAGCACCTGATTGAAGGGAATACGCTGGAAGAAGCTGGCCACCGCCTGTTGCAGGTCGGGGCTGAGGACGAAGGGCTGGGACATGGCAGGGGCTCCGGGAAATCCTGCCGCCACGCTGCCGCAGCCGGAACGGCTTGACCAGCGGCGCGGCCGGACTGCCCTGACCAATGACCGATGCGCCCTGTAATAGGGTGCTAGCCGGTAGGCTGGAACCTTGAACTTTGTAGGGTGGGCTTCAGCCGACACTGATCGATACTGAAGCTCAAGCGGAACGCCTTCCTGCCCACCCTACAAAGTCCCGGCATAGCGTCAGTCAGTGGTGCGTCAGTTCCAGCACGCGGTCGACCAGTTTGTTGATGCCCGATGCTGCTTCGGCGATGGACTGGGCGAGCATGTAGGCCGGTGTGGTCACCAGCTTGCGCTGGCTGTCTTCGATGATTTCACTGACCTCGCACTCATGGTGCTCGGCGCCCATCTGGGTCAGGGCGGCGGCGGTGTCGTGGTCGCTGCCGATGGTGCAGACCACGCCGGCGCCGAAGATCTTCGCCGCCAGGGCCGGTGCGATGCACATCAGGCCGACCGGCTTGCCGGCATCGACGAAGGCCTTGCAGGCGGCCAGGACGTCCGGTTGTACGGTGCAGCCGGCGCCACTGGTGGCGAAGTCGGAGAGGTTCTTCGCTACGCCGAAGCCACCGGGCAGGATCAGTGCGTCGAACTCGGCCACATGCAGCTCTTTCACGTCCTTGATCTGGCCGCGGGCGATGCGCGCAGACTCCACCAGGACGTTGCGCGTCTCGTCCATCTCGTCGCCGCTGTAATGGTCGACCACGTGCAACTGCGGCACGTTGGGGGCGAAACACTGCACGTCGGCGCCACGCTGGTCGAGGCGCAGCAGGGTGATCACGCTTTCATGGATCTCGGCGCCATCGTAGACGCCACAGCCGGACAGAATCACTGCCACTTTCTTGCTCATGCTCGACTCCTGGTGAGGAAAAACGCGACCGTGAAGCGGGCGCGGGTATTACCAATTCTGGGGTTGTCGCCAAATGCCACTCGGGCTGTCATTTGCCGCCGCGAATGCTGGCGAAGCTGCGCATAGGATGAATAACAGCTCATTCCCGACACAAGTACAACGATATGGCGTTCGTTCTCTACGCAGTGCCCTTCTTCTTCCTGCTGATCGGCCTGGAATTGCTCGCTGACCGCTGGCGCGGTATGCGCACCTATCGCCTGGCCGATGCCCTTAACAGCCTCAGTGCCGGCGTGTTGTCGCAGGCCACCGGGATTCTCACCAAGGTGGTAGGCCTGCTGACCTACGCTTTCGCCTGGGAGCATCTGGCGCTGTTCGAACTGTCCGAAGGCAGCCTCTGGGTGTGGCTCTTCGCCTTCGTCTTCTACGACTTCTGCTACTACTGGAACCACCGTCTGGGCCATGAGCGCAACGTGCTCTGGGCCGCCCATGCGGTGCACCACCAGAGCGAGGACTACAACCTTTCCACTGCGCTACGGCAAACCAGCACCGGTTTCATCTTCGGCTGGATCTTCTACCTGCCGATGGCGCTGGTCGGCGTGCCGCCGCTGGTGTTCTTCAGCGTCGCGGCCCTGAACCTGCTTTACCAGTTCTGGGTGCATACCCGGCATATCCCCAAGCTGGGCTGGTTCGAGTGGCTGTTCATCACCCCGTCCAACCACCGTGTGCACCATGCACAGAACCCTATCTACATGGATCGCAATTACGGCGGTGTGTTCATTCTCTGGGATCGAATATTCGGCACCTTCCAGGAGGAGCTCGACGAAGAGCCGGTGATCTTCGGTGTGACCGTGCCGCTGGCCAGTTGGAACCCCTTGTGGGCCAACCTGCAGGTGTATGCCGGTCTGTGGCGCGATGCCAAACGCGCCAGTTCCTGGTGGGACCGGCTGCGCATCTGGTTCATGCCCACCGGCTGGCGTCCTGCCGACGTGGCGGCACGCTATCCGCAGACCAAGGCGGATCTGCGCAATTTCCGCAAGTTCGAGGTGCCTTTGGGACGTGGCGCGCAGCTCTACGCGTTGCTGCAGTTCGTCTGCTACCTGCTGGCCGGCGTGTGGCTGCTGGCGCAGGGTGACTCGCTTGCAATCGGCGCTGTGCTGCTGGCGTGCCTGTGGGTGGCCCTGGGTCTTTGCAGCATCGGCATGTGGCTGGAGAATCGTGCCTGGGCGTCGAGATTCGAGTTATTGCGCCTGGCGGCCAATCTGCCCCTGCTGTGGCTGGCCGGTGATCTGGACATGCTGGTCATGAATGCAGCTGTCTGGAGTTGCCTGGCTGGCTACAGCCTGATCAGCCTGCTCGGATTATGGCTGGTGCAGCGCGGAGGGCGGACCGGAACGCCGGCCACTGGTAGCGAAGCGAACAGTTCGCCGTTGGCGCATGAGACCTGAGCCTGCAATGGCGTAATGCCCGCGGCGAGCGGATCGCCGGCCGGTACGCCCTACTGCGTTCAGCCGCGTCGGCGCTGACGCCAGCGGTTTAGCCAGGCGAGGGCGAGCAACAACACCACAGCCGCGAGCAGGATGACCTGGTAGTTGCGCAGTTCTTCCAGCAATCCGCCCATGGCATTGCCCAGACTGTAGGCCAGCAGGCTGATGCCGCCAGCCCATACACCGGCACCGATGGCGTCGAGCAACAGATAGCGGCGCCAGGGATAGCCGGACAGGCCGATGGTCAGCGGCATCACCGTGCGCAGGCCGTAGAGAAAGCGAAAGCACAGCACCCACAGATCCGGGTAGCGCTGGATCAGCGCGCTGGCGCGTTCGCCCAGCGGTTGCCAGCGTGGCTTGCGTGCCAGCAGCGCGCGGCCGTGACGGCGGCCGAGGTAGTACCACAACTGGTCGCTGGCGAAGGTGCCGAGAAAGGCGCACAGCGCCACCCATTCGATCTCAAGCACGTTGCGCACGGCCATGTAGGCCGCCAGCAGCAGGGATACTTCGCCTTCGAGGAAGGTGCCGAGTACCAGTGCCGGGTAGCCAAACTGGCGGATAAGATCTTGGAGCATGCCGTGAGCTCAACGATGCAGGTGCTGAAGACTACTCTGACCATGGGAAACCCGGAAGGTGGCGTGCCATGCCACAATGCGCGACTGGCTGTGCGACGTGCCGTCGCACGCGGTCATTTGGTCGTCATCATTTGGTCATAATGTTCGTAGAACCTATCCACGATCTGCTGCGCGTCGGCTCTGCTGCGTTAGAAACAGGCTCAGACTGCTCATGTGCTGGGGCACACTCCGCCTCCTCGCCTGTTTTTGCCTGGCACAGCTCTAGCTCGCGAAATCGTGCACAGGTTCTATAACCTGTCACACTGGCCCGCCCGTGCGGGCTCTGGAGTCTGCCGTGAGCGTTACCCCCGCCAATCGTCTGTTCCCTGCCACTCGCCTGCGGCGTAATCGCCGCGATGATTTCTCCCGCCGTCTGGTGCGCGAAAATCGCCTGAGCGTCGATGATCTGATTCTGCCGGTGTTCGTCCTCGACGGCGAGAACCGTCGCGAAGCCGTGCCGTCGATGCCGGGCGTCGAGCGTCTGTCCATCGACCTGCTGCTCAAGGAAGCCGAGCATTGGGTCGAGCTGGGCATTCCGGCGCTGGCGCTGTTTCCGGTCACGCCGCTGGAGAAGAAATCCCTCGACGGTGCCGAGGCCTGGAACCCGGACGGCATCGCCCAGCGCGCGATTCGTGCCCTGCGTGAGAAATTCCCCGAACTGGGGGTGATCAGCGATGTGGCGCTCGACCCCTTCACCACCCACGGTCAGGACGGCATTCTCGACGACTCCGGCTACGTGCAGAACGACATTACCGTCGATGCCCTGGTCAAGCAGGCGCTGTCGCATGCCGAGGCCGGTGCCCAGGTTGTGGCACCGTCGGACATGATGGACGGCCGCGTGCAGGCGATCCGCGAGGCGCTGGAACTGGCTGACCACGTCAATGTGCGCATCATGGCCTACTCGGCCAAGTATGCCAGCGCCTATTACGGCCCGTTCCGTGACGCCGTGGGCTCGGCCGCCAATCTCGGCAAGGGCAACAAGCTCGGCTACCAGATGGACCCGGCCAACGGTAACGAGGCGCTGCATGAAGTGGCCGCCGATCTGGCCGAAGGTGCCGACATGGTCATGGTCAAACCCGGCATGCCCTACCTGGACATCCTCTGGCGGGTGAAGGATGCCTACAAGGTGCCGACCTTCGTCTACCAGGTCAGCGGCGAGTACGCCATGCACATGGCGGCGATCCAGAACGGCTGGCTCAGCGAGGCGGTCATACTGGAGTCACTCACCGCCTTCAAACGTGCTGGTGCCGATGGCATCCTCACCTATTTCGCCGTACGGGCGGCAGAACTGCTAAAACAAGGGCGATGACGCCCTCAGGAACCCAGCGATGAACAGCGAAGGACTCAACAGCGAAGTGCTCGACAACAACCCGCCTCAGGTCGAGGTGGTCGCCGAGACGCCCGTGGTGGAAACCCCGCCGCCGGCTCCGACTCCCAGCCTGGATGACAGCAGCCTGTACATCCACCGTGAACTGTCGCAGCTGCAGTTCAATATCCGGGTGCTGGAGCAGGCGCTGGACGAGTCCTATCCGTTGCTCGAGCGCCTGAAATTCCTGCTGATCTTCTCCAGCAACCTCGACGAGTTCTTCGAGATTCGCGTCGCCGGCCTGAAGAAGCAGATCAACTTCGCCCGCGAACAGGCTGGCGCAGACGGCCTGCAGCCGCACCAGGCGCTGGCGCGAATCAGCGAACTGGTGCACGAGCAGGTCGACCGCCAGTACGCGATCCTCAACGACACCCTGTTCCCGGCGCTGGCCAAGCACAACATCAACTTCATCCGCCGCCGTTACTGGACCACCAAGCTCAAGGCCTGGGTGCGTCGCTATTTCCGCGACGAGATCGCGCCGATCATCACCCCCATCGGCCTCGACCCGACGCACCCTTTCCCGTTGCTGGTGAACAAGAGCCTGAACTTCATCGTCGAACTGGAAGGCGTCGATGCCTTCGGTCGCGATTCCGGTCTGGCCATCATCCCGGCGCCGCGCCTGCTGCCGCGCATCATCAAGGTGCCGGAAGACGTTGGCGGCCCTGGCGACAACTACGTGTTCCTGTCGTCGATGATCCATGCCCACGCCGATGATTTGTTCCAGGGCATGAAGGTCAAGGGTTGCTACCAGTTCCGCCTGACCCGCAACGCCGACCTGTCGGTGGACACCGAGGACGTCGAGGACCTGGCGCGTGCCCTGCGTGGCGAGCTGTTCAGTCGTCGTTATGGCGATGCGGTGCGCCTGGAAGTGGTCGACAGCTGCCCGAAACACTTGCGCGATTATCTGCTCAAGCAATTCGGCCTGACCGAGGGCGAGCTGTACCAGGTCAACGGCCCGGTCAACCTGACCCGCCTGTTCAGCATCACTGGCCTGGATAACCACTCGGACCTGCAGTACGCGCCGTTCACCCCGGTGATCCCCAAGCTGCTGCAGAACGCCGAGAACATCTTCAGCGTGGTCAGCAAGCAGGACATCCTCCTGCTGCATCCCTTCGAGTCCTTCACCCCGGTAGTGGACCTGCTGCGTCAGGCGGCGAAGGACCCGCACGTGCTGGCCATCAAGCAGACCCTGTATCGTTCTGGCGCCAACTCGGAGATCGTCGACGCCCTGGTGGAAGCAGCGCGTAACGGCAAGGAAGTCACCGCAGTGATCGAGTTGCGTGCGCGCTTCGACGAAGAATCCAACCTGGCCCTGGCCAGCCGCCTGCAGGCTGCCGGTGCAGTGGTGATTTACGGTGTGGTCGGCTTCAAGACTCACGCCAAGATGATGCTGATTCTGCGTCGCGAGAATGGCGAAATCGTTCGCTATGCCCACCTTGGTACCGGCAACTACCACGCCGGCAACGCCAAGCTGTATACCGACTACAGCCTGCTCACCGCCGACGTGGCCTTGGGCGAGGACGTGTCCAAGCTGTTCAGCCAGCTGATTGGCATGGGCAAGACCCTGCGCATGAAGAAGCTGCTGCATGCGCCCTTCACCCTGAAGAAGACCCTGCTCGAACTGATCGCCAAGGAAACTGCGGCCGCTGCCGAGGGCAAGCCGGCGCAGATCATCGCCAAGTTCAACTCACTGACCGATCCGAAGATCATCCGTGCGCTGTACAAGGCCAGCCAGACCGGGGTGAAGATCGACCTGGTGGTGCGTGGCATGTGCTGCCTGCGACCGGGTATTGCCGGGGTGTCGCACAATATCCATGTGCGCTCGATCATCGGCCGCTTCCTCGAACACACGCGGGTGTTCTACTTCCTCAATGGCGGTGACGAACAGATCTACCTGTCCAGTGCCGACTGGATGGAGCGCAACCTCGACAAGCGTGTCGAGACCTGCTTCCCGGTCGAGGGCAAGAAGCTCATCACCCGGGTGAAGAAGGAGCTTGAAAGCTACCTGACCGATAACACCCAGGCTTGGGTGTTGCAGTCCGATGGCCGCTACCTGCGCCAGCAGCCCACCGGCAACCAGAATCCACGTAGCGCTCAGTCCGGGCTGCTGGAGAAGCTGACCGCGCCGGTGATCATCGCACGCTAGAAAAGCCGCTTGCGGCCATCTGATGACCCTCTCCCACTGGGAGAGGGTGGCCGCAGGCCGGGTGAGGGTTGAGGCTGCGTGCCGTAGCTTTGCGAAGCACTTCCTGCGCCGATGAGCGCCTGATCGCTGGCGATCAGGCCACGGGAGAGCGTGCTGTCGACCTCATAGAACAACGGTTATTTCGGTTTTCGAGCCCCCGGATTGCATCCGGGCTACAGGCTGCCACCCGTAGGGTGCGCCATGCGCACCGGGGTATCAGCGCACGCTCAACGTCAGATCGATACGCTTGAGCCATTCAGCTTCAGCTTCGAAGTCCGCCAGGGTCAGCGGGTTGGCGGCCAGCCAGCCTTCCGGAAAGACGATTTCCAGGCTGTTCTCTCCAACCTTGAACTGCACCTCGGGCATGCTCTGCGTGCCGCGAATATGGTGGAAGAGGATGGCGAAGCGCAGCAGCACGCACAGGCGCATCAGCTTCACGCCTTCCTCGCCGAAGTCGGCGAACTTGTCCCTGGGAATGTTGCGACGGTGGCCGCGTACCAGCAAGGCGAGCATCTGCTGGTCCTGACGGGAGAAGCCGGCCAGGTCCGAGTGCTCGATCAGGTAGGCGCCGTGCTTGTGGTACTGGTAGTGGGCGATGTCCAGGCCCACTTCATGCACCTTGGCACCCCAACTCAGCAGTTCGCGATGCCAGTCGTCGGTCAGGCCCCAATCGGCGGACACCTTGTCCAGCGCCGACAGTGCCTTGGCCTCGACCCGGGCGGCCTGGTCGACATCAACGTGGTAGCGCTCCATGAAAGCCGCCAGCGTGCGTTCGCGCACGTCCTCGTGCTGGTGGCGGCCGAGCAGGTCATACAGCACGCCTTCGCGCAAGGCGCCTTCGGAGTGGCTCATGCGCTGAATCTCGCAGGCGTCGAAGATGGCTTCGAGAATCGCCAGGCCGGCGGGGAAGATGCCACGGCGGTCCGGCTTGATGCCGTCGAGGTCGATCTTGTCCACCTCGCCGAGCTTGAACAGTTTGCGCTTGAGCCAGGCCAGCCCTTCGACGGTGATTTCGCCATTGCTCAGACCCGCAGCCTTGGTCGTCAGGCCGATTGCCTTGATGGTGCCGGATGCACCGACGGCATCTTCCCAGCCGAGGCGGCGCAGGCCCTGTTCGATACCCATCAGTTCCAGACGAGCGGCGGTGTAGGCCTGGGCGTAGCGCGCCGGGGTGATCTTGCCGTCCTTGAAGTAACGCTGGGTGAAGCTCACGCAGCCCATCTGCAGGCTCTCGCGCAGCAGCGGCTCGAAGCGCTGGCCGATGATGAACTCGGTGCTGCCGCCGCCGATGTCGGCGACCAGGCGTTTGCCGGGGGTGTCGGCAATGCTGTGGGAGACGCCCAGGTAAATCAGGCGTGCTTCCTCGCGGCCGGAAATTACCTCGACCTGATGGTTGAGAATTTCCTCGGCGCGGCGAATGAATACGGCGCGGTTGCGCGCTTCACGCAGGGCGTTGGTGCCGACGATACGGACGGCGCCTTCCGGCAGCGTGGTGGTGAACTGGGCGAAGCGGCGCAGGCAGTCGAGCCCGCGCTGCATCGCTTCCTCGCTCAGCTGACGCTCGTCGTCCAGGCCGGCGGCCAGCTGCACCTTGTCGCCGAGGCGCTCGAGGATGCGAATTTCGTGATTGTCGGCCTTGGCCAGCACCATATGAAAGCTGTTCGAACCCAGGTCGATGGCAGCGATCAGGGGGAAACTTTCGGCAGGGGCTTTGGGCATGATTACGGCATCTCGTTCGATTTCCGCGCCATCGTGCCACGACTGAGCGCATGAGCCAACGCATACGGATGTCGCATGAAACTGGTCTAGACCTGTGATTGCTGCAGGTTCAGCACGCTCAGTGGCTGTTTCAACACCTGCTCGTCGCAGTTGTGACCCTCGCCGCCGCGGTCCACCACGATGAATCGGCCGGGGTGCTGCAGACAAAGCAGTGGGTGATGCCAGGTGCCGCGGGCGTAGTTCACACCCTGGTCTGGCGCGCTGACGAAGGCGCGGATCTGCGACTCGTCCAGCTCGCCGGGCGGGGCGACGACGATCAGCATGCGCCCGCCGTCCACCGGATAAAAGGCCTGGCTGCCCAGCGGGTGGCGTTCGAGCATGCGGATGGCGATGGGCGCGTGCCAGGCCTTGCCCTCGAAGATATTCACCAGGGTTCTTGGTGATTCGCCGGCCAGCTCCACCTCCGCCAGGTCGTGGTAGCGCGTGGTGGTGCCGGCGTTGATCGGGAAGGCTTTGGCGCCGGCTGTTTCGATCACGTCACCGAAAGGCGCGAAGGCTGCGCGGGTCAGCGGCTCGATGCGCAGCGCCAGGGGCGCTGGCGCGTTCACAGGTTCACCGAGCCGATGAAGTTGCGCAGCTCTTCGGTCTGCGGGGCGGCGAACAGGGCTTTCGGGTCCCCGATCTCGTGCACCTTGCCGTGATGCATGAACACCAGCTTGTTACCCACTTCGCGGGCAAAGCGCATCTCGTGGGTGACCATGATCAGGGTCATGCCCTCGCTGGCCAGTTGCTTGACCACCGCCAGCACCTCGTTGACCAACTCGGGGTCGAGCGCCGAGGTTATCTCGTCACACAGCAGCACCTTGGGCGACATGGCCAGGGCCCGGGCTATGGCTACCCGTTGCTGCTGGCCGCCGGACAGGCGTTCGGGGTAGGCGTCGAACTTCTCCGCCAGGCCGACGCGTTCGAGCATCTGCCGGGCGATCTTCTCGGCTTCAGCGCGCGAGGTCTTCTTCACCACCTGCGGTGCCAGCATGACGTTCTCGCCGACGGTCAGATGGGGGAACAGGTTGAACTGCTGGAACACCATGCCGACCTTCTGCCGCAGGCTGCGCAGGTCGGCGCGGGCGGCGTCGATGTACTCGCCATCGACTTCGATCACGCCGTCGTTGATCGACTCCAGGCCATTGAGCGTGCGCAGGAAGGTGCTCTTGCCCGAGCCGCTGCGGCCGATGATGGCGACCACTTCGCCTTCTTCGACCTTGAGGTCGATGCCCTTGAGCACGTGGTTGTCGCCGTAATACTTGTGCAGGGCGGTGACGTTAAGCAGTGACATTCAGCCTCCTTTCCAGGCGGTATGCAGCGAGCGAGAGCGGGTAGCAAAGCAGGAAGTAACCGAGGGCGACGAAGCCGTAGACCATGAAGGGCTCGAAGGTGGCGTTGGCCAGCATGCTGCCGGTCTTGGTCAGCTCGGTGAAACCGATGATCGAAGTCACCGCAGTGCCCTTGACCACCTGTACCGAGAAGCCGACGGTGGGTGCCACGGCGATACGCAGGGCCTGCGGCAGCACCACATGGCGCAGTGTTTCCAGGCGGCTCATGGCCAGGCTTTCGGCGGCCTCCCATTGGCCGCGGGTGATCGACTCGACGCAGCCGCGCCAGATCTCGGCGAGAAAAGCGCTGGTGAACAGCGTCAGTGCGGTGGCTGCCGCCAGCCAGGGCGACACGTCGATGCCGAGCAGGGCGATACCGAAGAACACCAGGAACAACTGCATCAGCAGCGGCGTGCCCTGGAACAGTTCGATGTAACCACGGGCAAGGATGCGCGGTGCAGAAAGCGGCGACAGCCGGGCCAGCAGTACCAGCAGGCCGGCGATACCGCCGCAGACGAAGGCCACCAGCGACAGCAGCAGTGTCCATTGCAGGCCGGTGAGCAGGTTGCGCAGGATGTCCCAGAGGGTGAAGTCCATCAGCGCTCTCCCATGATGAAGCGGCGGCCGAACCAGGCCAGCAGTTGGCGAATCAGGATGGCCATGAGCAGGTACAGCGCGGTGGTCAGCAGGTAGGTTTCGAAGGCGCGGAAGTTACGCGACTGGATGAAGTTGGCGGCGAACGACAGCTCCTCGGTGGAAATCTGCGAGCACACCGCCGAGCCCAGCATGACGATGATGATCTGGCTCGACAGCGCCGGCCACACCTTGCCCAGCGCCGGGCGCAGCACCACATGACGGAACGTCTCGAAGCGGCTCATGGCCAGTGCGCCGGCGGCTTCGAGCTGGCCATGCGGGATGGCCTGGATACCGGCGCGGATGATCTCCGTGGAGTAGGCACCGAGGTTGATCACCATCGCCAGAATGGCGGCCTCCCACTCGCTCAGGCGTACGCCGAGCGAGGGCAGGCCGAAGAAGATGAAGAACAGCTGGACGATGAATGGCGTGTTGCGGATCAGTTCCACGTAGACGCCGAAAATCCGGTCGAACGGGCGGATGCGCCAGGCGCGCAGTATCGCCCCGACGATGCCGAGACCGACCCCCAGTAGGGTGCCGATCGCCGTCAGGCCGAGGGTGAAGGCCGCGCCCTGCAGCAGCAGATCGCTGTGCTGCAGGACGGCGGCGAAGTCGAACTGGTACGCCATGGCTCAGCTCTCCGGGCTCAGAGGCCGGCCGGCAGCGGCTGCTTCAGCCACTTCTGGCTGAGCGCATCGAGGCTGCCATCGGCCTTGGCGGCAGTGATGATGGTGTTGACCTTGTCCAGCAGCGTGCTCTGGTTCTTGTTCACGCCGACGTACACCGGCGAATCCTTGAGCTTGAGCTTCATGCTCGGCACGCGCTTGGGGTTGCGCTCGGAGATGGCCACCATCACCACGTTGCCGCTGGCGATCAGTTCCACCTGGCCGGAGAGGTAGGCGGCGATGGTCGAGTTGTTGTCCTCGAAGCGTTTGATGGTGGCGCCTTTCGGGGCGACGTTGCTCAGTTCGATGTCCTCGATGGAGCCCCGGGTGACGCTGATGGTCTTGCCGGCCAGGTCGTCGAGGCTGGCGATGGCGGCGTCTTCCGGGCCGAACACGCCGAGGTAGAAGGGTGCATAGGCGGCGGAGAAGTCGATCACTGCTTCACGCTCTGGGTTCTTGCCGAGGCTGGAGATCACCAGATCGACCTTGCCGGTGGTGAGGAAGGGGATACGGTTGGTGCTGTTGACCGGGGTCAGTTCCAGCTTCACCGCCAGCTTGTCGGCCAGCAGTTGCGCGGTGTCGATATCCAGGCCGCGCGGTTTCATGTCCGGGCCGACCGAGCCGAACGGCGGAAAATCCTGCGGCACGGCGACTTTAAGCACGCCAGCCTTGCTGATGTCCTCGAGTGCATCGGCGTGAGCGGTGCTGGCGCCGAAGGCCAGGGCGGCGAACAGGGTACCCAGCAGGGTGCGGTGAAATTTGCGCATGTCGAACTCCCGATGAATGAACGAAAACTGAAGCGTTTTGCCTGGCTCGTGCAGTGCATCGGCTGTGCCAAGTTCAATGAAATAAGGGCTTTCATCGTTCCAGACGAGTGGAAACAAGGTCTTACTGGTCTGAACAGTTGGCGTAACTGACCAGTTGGTCAGAAGTATTCCTGAGCCATCTCGGTGCGTCCGCGCGATGGGCTGTTCCACAAAGGGGCGTCGCTTGCCTGGAACGGTGTTCTGGCCGTACAAAGGCGACTTCACTGGACTGACCGGCCCGAACAGTCATGAATGCTTCTGCTCCCCGCGCGGTACCCGAATACGCCCTGCAGGCAATCCGCCGCCTGATCGAGGAAGAAGGTTATCGCCCCGGCGATGCGCTGCCGTCGCAGCGCGATCTGGCCGAACGCCTGGGCGTCAGCAGGGCATCCTTGCGTGAGGCGCTGTCGTCGCTCAGCGCGTTGGGCCTGGTCAGTGTGCAGGCCGGTAAGGGTGTGTTCGTTCAGGAGGCAAGCAGGGTCAAGGCATCCGGTGGATTTGTCTGGCCTTTCGCCGCGCAGGTGTCGGCGGCCGATACCTTCCAGCTGCGTTTCGCGCTGGAGGGCTTTGCCTGTGGCCTGGCGGCTGGCGTGATGACCGCCGGGGAGCTGGATATCCTCGAAGACAACGTCGAGCAGATGCGCCGTGAGTTGCGCGCGGGCGACTTCGAGCAGGCGACGCGGCTGGATTTCGAGTTCCACCAGCGCATCCTCGCCGCCAGTGGCAACCAGGCGATGTTTGCCCTGGTCACCTCCAGCGCCGATATCTTTCTGGAGAGCCAGAAGCTGCCGTTCATCCGTCCGGAGCGAGCGATGGAGACCTGGCAGGAGCACCGCAAGATCCTCAAGGCCCTGGCGCGGCATGCCGCTGGCCCGGCGCAAAAGGCCATGCAGCAGCACATCCGCGCCGCCGCGCTGCGCACCGGCATTGCCTTCACCACGTTGGGCGATTGAGGCGTACATGCAGCGCTATTGAAAGGCTCAATCGTCAGTGCCTTTCGGTGTCACTCAAGCCGGGCTATGATGGCGCCACTTTTTTGCTTCCGAATCACGGAGACTCCTCATGAGCGAATTCATCACCAACGTCAGCGACGCCAGCTTCGACCAGGACGTCATCCAGGCTGAAGGTCCGGTTCTGGTCGACTATTGGGCTGAGTGGTGCGGCCCGTGCAAGATGATTGCACCGGTGCTCGACGAGATCGCCAAGGAATACCAGGGCAAGCTGAAGATCTGCAAACTGAACATCGACGAGAACCAGGAAACCCCGCCGAAGTACGGCGTGCGTGGTATCCCGACCCTGATGCTGTTCAAGAACGGCAACGTCGAAGCAACCAAGGTCGGCGCGCTGTCCAAGTCGCAGCTGGCGGCGTTTCTCGACAGCAACATCTGAGTCGTAAGCAGTAGGGTGGATCACGCTTCATCGATCCACCATGGCATCGCAAGTGGTGGATGAGAAAAGCGTCATCCACCCTACGTTGCCTGGTGAAGGCCCCGCAATTTGCGGGGTTTTTCGTTTTCGGGGCTAGACGCTGTTTTTTCACGGTGTTAAATTCGACCCCGCTGCATCCTCCATGCAGCTCTCTGCACGCCGTCGCCGATTCATTCCTATACGAACTCGTTCGCGATCCTGTCGCCTTCTCTGCGGCGCGGCCTCTCAAGCTAACAGCTTTCTTCTCCTCTCGATGATCACGTCATTCCTATGAATCTGACCGAACTCAAGCAAAAGCCGATTGCCGAACTGCTGGACATGGCCGAACAGATGGGCCTGGAAAACATGGCTCGTTCGCGCAAGCAGGACATCATCTTCGCCCTGCTGAAAAAGCATGCCAAAAGCGGCGAGGAAATTTCCGGTGACGGCGTGCTGGAGATCCTCCAGGACGGTTTCGGCTTCCTGCGTAGCGCTGACTCCTCCTACCTGGCCGGCCCGGACGATATCTACGTCTCGCCCAGCCAGATCCGCCGTTTCAACCTGCGTACCGGTGACACCATCGTCGGCAAGATCCGTCCGCCGAAGGAAGGCGAGCGTTACTTCGCCCTGCTCAAGGTCGACAGCATCAACTTCGACCGTCCGGAAAACGCCAAGAACAAGATCCTGTTCGAGAACCTGACGCCGCTGTTCCCCAACAAGCGCCTGACCATGGAAGCCGGTAACGGCTCCACCGAGGACATCACCGGCCGTGTGATCGACCTCTGCGCGCCGATTGGCAAGGGCCAGCGCGGCCTGATCGTCGCCCCGCCGAAAGCGGGCAAGACCATCATGCTGCAGAACATCGCCTCGAACATCACCCGCAACAACCCCGAGTGCCACCTGATCGTTCTGCTGATCGACGAGCGCCCGGAAGAAGTGACCGAAATGCAGCGCACCGTGCGCGGCGAAGTGGTTGCCTCGACCTTCGACGAGCCGCCGACCCGTCACGTCCAGGTTGCCGAAATGGTGATCGAGAAGGCCAAGCGCCTGGTCGAGCACAAGAAGGATGTGGTCATCCTGCTCGACTCCATCACCCGTCTGGCGCGTGCCTACAACACCGTGATCCCGAGCTCCGGCAAGGTACTCACCGGTGGTGTCGACGCCCACGCCCTGGAGAAGCCCAAGCGCTTCTTCGGTGCCGCGCGTAACATCGAAGAAGGCGGCTCGCTGACCATCATCGCCACCGCGCTGGTGGAAACCGGCTCGAAGATGGACGAAGTGATCTACGAGGAATTCAAGGGCACCGGCAACATGGAGCTGATCCTCGATCGCCGTGTTTCCGAGAAGCGCGTGTTCCCGGCGATCAACATCAACAAGTCCGGCACCCGCCGCGAAGAACTGCTGACCGGTGAAGAAGAGCTGTCGCGCATGTGGATTCTGCGCAAACTGCTGCACCCGATGGATGAGATTGCGGCCATCGAGTTCCTCATCGACAAGCTGAAAGCGACCAAGACCAACGATGAGTTCTTCCTGTCGATGAAGCGCAAGTAAGACATCACGTCTTGCCAAAAGGCCGGGGAAACCCGGCCTTTTGCTGTCCGTTACTTTCATGGGCGCTTCTGAAAGCCCGACTTCGGCGCTAAACTTTGCGGCCGACTCTTGCCTGTCCGACACGAGGCTCCTGCATGCAGTATCGCGACCTGCGCGACTTCATCCGTGAACTGGAAAAACGCGGCGAACTCAAGCGCATCCAGACGCCGGTATCGCCCGTTCTGGAAATGACCGAAATCTGCGACCGCACCCTGCGCAAGGGCGGCCCGGCGCTGCTGTTCGAAAAGCCCACCGGCTTCGACGTGCCGGTGCTTGGCAACCTGTTCGGCACGCCCAAGCGCGTGGCGCTGGGCATGGGCGCCGAAGAGGTGTCCGAACTGCGCGAGATCGGCAAGCTGCTGGCCTTTCTCAAGGAGCCCGAGCCGCCCAAGGGCCTCAAGGATGCCTGGAGCAAGCTGCCGATCTTCAAGAAGGTCATTTCCATGGCGCCCAAGGTGGTCAAGGATGCGCCGTGCCATGAAGTGATCGAGGAGGGCGACGACGTCGACCTGGGCAAACTGCCGATCCAGCACTGCTGGCCGGGTGACGTGGCACCGCTGATCACTTGGGGCCTGACCATCACCAAGGGCCCGAACAAGGAACGCCAGAACCTCGGTATCTATCGCCAGCAGGTGATCGGCCGCAACAAGGTGATCATGCGCTGGCTCAGCCACCGTGGCGGCGCGCTGGATTACCGTGAGTGGTGCCAGAAGCACCCGGACAAGCCTTACCCGGTTTGTGTCGCACTGGGTGCCGATCCGGCGACCATTCTCGGCGCCGTGACGCCAGTGCCCGATACCCTCTCCGAATACGCCTTCGCCGGCCTCTTGCGCGGCCATCGCACCGAGCTGATCAAGGCGCGTGGCAGCGAGCTGCAGGTGCCGGCCAGTGCCGAGATCGTGCTAGAAGGCGTTATCCATCCGGGCGAGACCGCGCCGGAAGGCCCCTATGGCGATCACACCGGCTACTACAACGAGGTCGACACCTTCCCGGTGTTCACCGTCGAGCGCATCACCCGTCGCCGCGATCCGATCTATCACAGCACCTACACCGGCCGGCCGCCAGATGAGCCGGCGATCCTCGGCGTGGCGCTGAACGAGGTGTTCGTGCCGATCCTGCAAAAGCAGTTCCCCGAGATCACCGACTTCTACCTGCCGCCGGAAGGCTGTTCCTACCGCATGGCGGTGGTGACCATGAAGAAGCAGTACCCGGGCCACGCCAAGCGCGTAATGCTCGGTGTCTGGTCGTTCCTGCGACAGTTCATGTACACCAAGTTCGTTATCGTCACCGACGACGATATCAACGCACGGGACTGGAATGACGTGATCTGGGCGATTACCACGCGCATGGACCCCAAGCGCGACACGGTGATGATCGACAACACACCGATCGACTATCTCGACTTCGCCTCGCCGATCTCCGGCCTGGGCTCGAAGATGGGGCTGGACGCCACCCACAAGTGGCCGGGTGAGACCACTCGCGAGTGGGGCCGTGCCATCGAGAAGGACCCTGCCGTAGTGGCGCGCGTCGACGCGCTCTGGAGCGAGCTGGGAATCGATTGATGAACGTCACCCTGCAACCTTCCGGTATCACTCTCGCGCTGCAGCCGGGTGAGCGCATCCTCGATGGTGCCCGTCGCCTGGGCTACGACTGCCCGCAGAGCTGCCGCAACGGCAACTGCCATATCTGCGCCGCGCTGCTGGTTGAGGGTCGGGTCAGGCAGAACGACGCCGAGCTGGATCATGGTGAGTTCTTCACCTGCCTGGCCGAAGCGCTGGAAGACTGCGTGCTGCACTGGGACGGCGTGCTGGCACCGGGTGAGTTGCCCGTGCGCGAACTGAGCTGCCAGGTGATCGAGTGCCAGGAAGTGGGTGGCGACGTGTTCCGTGTGCGCTTGCGTACGCCAGCCGGCAAGGCGCCGCGTTATCACGCCGGGCAGTACCTGCTGCTACAGCGCCCGGATGGCGAGATGGCGGCGTTCTCCCTGGCTTCGGCGCCGCACGCCGGGCGTGAGTTGGAGCTGCACATCCTCGCCCGCGAAGACAGCAGCATTGCCCTGCTGGAACATCTGCGCAGCACCGGCATGGCTCGCGTGCAGATGCCCTACGGTGATACCCACCTCGCCGACCTGCCCGATGGCCCGCTGGTGCTGATCGCTGCTGGCACCGGCATGGGCCAGATGCACAGCCTGATCGAGCATTGCCGCGCGGCGGGTTTCACCCATCCGGTGCACCTGTACTGGGGCGCGCGTCGGCCCGAGGATTTCTACGAACTGCCACATTGGGCGCAGTGGCAACAGCTGGACAATCTGTTCCTGCACCAGGTAGTCAGCGACCAGTGCGGCTGGCAGGGTCGTTGCGGTCTGCTGCACGAAGCGGTGCGCGAGGACTTCCCGGATCTCAAGGCCTTGCACGTCTACGCCAGCGGTTCACCGGCGATGGTCTACGCCACGCTCGATGCGCTGGTCGAAGCGGGGATGGACGCGCACCAGATGCGCGCCGACGTGTTCGCCTACGCGCCACGAGGTTGAGTGAAAAGGCCGCCCCGAGGGCGGCCCTGTTTACGTCATTGCGAATAGCTTCGGTGCGCGGCGCACCCTACCGGACTTCCACCACCACCTTGCCGACGGCTTTGCGCTGGCCAAGGGCATCGATCGCTTCGCCGCCGCGCTCCAGTGGGAAGGTCTGCGAGACCAGCGGCTTGAGTTTGCCTTCGGCATGCCAGGCGAACAGCTGCTGGAAGTTGTCGGCGTTGTCCTGCGGTTGGCGCTGAGCGAATGAACCCCAGAATACGCCGACCAGCGAAGCGCCCTTGAGCAAAGGCAGGTTGGCCGGCAGGGCCGGGATGCCACCGCCGGCGGCGAAACCCACTACCAGGAAGCGGCCGTTCCAGCCGATGCTGCGGAAGGCTTCCTCGAACAGTGCGCCGCCCACCGGGTCGTAGATCACGTCCACGCCCTGGCCGCCGGTGAGTTTCTTCACTTCGTCCTTCAGGCTCTGCTCGCTGTAGTTGATCAGCTCGTCGGCGCCGGCTTTGCGCGCCACTTCCAGTTTCTCGGCGCTGCTCGCCGCAGCGATGACCTTGGCGCCCATGGCCTTGCCGATTTCCACCGCCGCCAGGCCGACGCCGCCGGAGGCGCCGAGCACCAGCAGGGTTTCGCCCGGTTGCAGGTTGGCGCGCTGCTTGAGGGCGTGCATCGAGGTGCCGTAGGTCATGCCGAAGGCGGCTGCGGTGGTCAGGTCCATGCTCTTGGGCACCGGCAGCACGTTGTAGGCCGGTACGGCGACTTCTTCGGCGAAGCCGCCCCAGCCGGTCAGCGCCATGACCCGGTCACCGACGCGCAGGTGGCTGACCTTCTCGCCAACGGCCTTGACCACGCCGGCTACCTCGCCGCCCGGGGCGAAGGGGAAGGGCGGTTTGAACTGGTATTTGCCTTCGATGATCAGCGTGTCGGGGAAGTTGACCCCGGCAGCCTGCACCTCGATCAGCACCTCGTTCTTTTTCGGTTCGGGGCTTGGCAGGTCTTCCAGTACCAGGGTGTCGGCGGGGCCGAAGGCTTTGCACAGCAGGGCTTTCATCAAGGTCATTCCTCTTGCGGGGTGCCTTGCAGTGTAGAAAGCGCCCGCCGAGGGTCAACGAGCATGCCGATGCCTGATAGGTCGGCATAAGCGCCGGGCTTGGGTGCTGGCCTGTGGATGGCTATGCTAGGCACATCCCCGATGGAGTGCCGAACGTGAAACTGTTGACCGCCCTGCTGCTGAGCCTGTCGATCTGCCTGCCTGCCCTGGCCTCTTCGGAAGAGAAGGAAGAGGCGCCGACGACGATTTATCACAACCTGTTCCCGGCCCTGATCGGCAACCTGGCGGATCAGGGCAATCGTCTGAAGTTTTTCAAGGCCGATGTGTCCTTGCGGGTGACCGGCACCGAGGCCGAGGAGAAGCTCAAGCAGCATGAGCCGCTGATCCGTCATCAGATGGTGATGCTGTTCTCGGCCCAGACCAGCGAGATCATCAACGCTCCCGATGGCCGTGAGAATCTGCGCCTGGAAGCGTTGAAGAGGGTGCAGGATGCTATCAACAGCGAAGAGGGCAAGCCCATCGTCGAAGACCTGCTGTTCAACAATCTGATCATCCAGTAACGGCGAATCCCCTTGGCGTTCGGGCGCTGCTTCGGCGGTGAAGGCCAAAGTGATTCGCGGTTGAAGCCGCCCCTACAGTTTGTTCAGGCCATCTGCGCCAGGGTCTTGCGAAAGCGCGTCAGCGCCGCGACGAAGAACAGCGTGCCGATGGCGGCGATGGCCAGCATGTAAGGCCAGACGATCGCGAACCCTGCGCCGCGATAGAGAATCGCCTGGGCCAGCGCGACGAAGTGAGTGGTCGGCGCCGCCAGCATGATCTGCTGCACCAGCTCCGGCATGCTCTCGCGTGGCGTGGTGCCACCGGAGAGGATCTGCAATGGCAGCAGCACCAGGATGATCAGCGGGCCCAGCTGCGGCATCGAGCGCGCCACGGTGCCGAAGAAGATGCCCATCGAGGTGGTGGCGAACAGATGCAGCGCCGCGCCGACCAGGAACAGCGCGATGGAGCCCTCTATCGGCACCTGCAGCCAGCCTTGCACCACCAGCAGCAGCGACAGCGTCGCCGCCGTCAGTACCACCAGCCCCATCGACCAGACCTTGGCCAGCATGATCTCCAGCGGCGTCACCGGCATCACCAGTAGATGCTCCACGGTGCCGTGCTCGCGCTCACGAATCAGCGCCGCGCCAGTGAGGATGATCGACAGCATGGTGATCTGGTTGATCACCTCCATCACCGAGCCGAACCAGGCACGCGTCAGATTCGGGTTGAACTGTATGCGCAGCGCCAGCTCGGCCGGCTGCTGCAGCTCGCCACGGTAGCGGCGGACGAACTCGGCAACTTCGCTGGCGCCGATGTTCTGGATGTAGCCGGCACCGGTGAAGGCCATGCTCACCTGGGTGGCATCGACGTTGAGCTGGATTGCCGGGTTGCGGCCGGCGAGCACGTCGCGTTGGAAGTTCGGCGGAATGTTCAGGGTGAAGGTGTAGCGCCCTGAATCCATGCCGCGATCCATCTCGCTCAGGTCGATACGCTCCGGGGTACGGAAATAGGGTTCCTGGAAGGCCTGAATCAGTCGCTCGGAGAGCTGCGACTGGTCTTCGTCGACCACGGCGATGGCGGCGTTGTGCAGGCTCTCCGGCATGCTGGTGGCGGCCGAGTAGACGCCCATGCTGAAGGCCCAGAGGATCAGCAGCACCAGCGCCAGGTCGTGCTGCAGGCTGCGCAGCTCCTTGATGCCGAGGTACAGGATATTGGCCAGGCGTTCCATCAGACCTCCTGTTTGCGCAGCAGGCTGGCGCTGAGCAGGGTCAGCAGCGGGATGGTCAGCATCAGGGCGAAGAAGTAGCTGGCCAGGTCCTGCAGCTCCAGCGCCTTGGAGAAGATGCCGCGGCTGATCACCAGAAATTGCGAGGTCGGGTAGAGCTGCCCAATCACCGCGCCTGCGCCCTCCAGCGAGGCCACCGGGTAGATCAACCCGGAAAACTGAATAGCTGGTAGCAAGGTGACGATGGCGGTGCCGAATACGGCGGCGATCTGGCTCTTGGTGAAGGTCGACATGAGCAGGCCGAGGCCGGTGGAACAGGCCAGGTAGAGCAGGGCGCCGGCCAGCAGGGTCAGCGGATTGCCCTTGAGCGGCACGTCGAACACGGTGACCGCCAGCAGCACCAGCAGGACGAAGTTGAACAGGCCCAGGGCGATATAGGGCAGCTGCTTGCCGAGCAGGAATTCCAGGCGGGTAACTGGGGTGACGTAGAGGTTGATGATCGAGCCCAGTTCCTTCTCGCGGACCACGCCAAGCGCGGTGAGCATCGCCGGAATCAGCATCAGCAGCAGCGGTATCACCGCCGGCACCATGGCCTCGAGGCTTTCCACGTCCGGGTTGTAGCGATAGCGCACCTCCAGCTCGGCGGCGTTGGCTGCCTGCGGTTGTGACGAGCTGCGCGCCAGCTCACTCAGGTAGTGCTGGTGCAGGCCGGTGACGTAGCCCTTGATGGTTTCGGCGCGGGTTGGCATGGCGCCGTCGATCCACATGCCGATCTGTGGGCTGGCGCCGCGCTTGAGGTCGCGGCCGAAGTGCGGCGGAATTTCTACCGCCAGGCTGATATCGCCGTCCCGCAAGCGCCGTTCCAGCTCGGCGTAGTCGGAGAGCGGCGCCTTCTCCAGGAAGTAGCGGGAGCCGGACAGGTTGAGGTGGTATTGCTGGCTGGTGGTGGTCTGGTCGCGATCCAGCACGGCGAAGGTCAGGTCCTCCACGTCCAGGCTGATGCCATAGCCGATGATGAACAGCAGCAGTACTGTACCCAGCAGGGCCATGCCGCCGCGAATCGGGTCGCGGCGCAGCTCCAGTGCTTCGCGGCGGGCATAGCTGAGCAGGCGGCGCAGGCTGAAACGTTGACGCTGTGGCGGTGGTGCCTGCTCCAGCGGCGGTGCCGTGTTCACCGGCTGCTCGCCAACCGCTTCCTGTAGGTAGGCGATGAAGGTGGCTTCCAGACTGTCCAGCCCGCGTTTGGCCATCAGGCCCTGCGGGGTATCGCTGTCGAGCACCTTGCCGGCGTGCATCAGCGAGATGCGGTCGCAGCGCTGCGCTTCGTTCATGAAGTGGGTAGAGATGAAGATGGTCACGCCGTCTTGGCGCGAGAGGTCGAGCATCAGTTGCCAGAAGCCGTCGCGGGCGACCGGATCGACGCCCGAGGTGGGCTCGTCGAGGATCAGGATCTCCGGCTTGTGGATCACCGCCACGGCCAGCGACAGGCGCTGGCGGATGCCCAGTGGCAATCGCTCGGGGAGCATGTCCATGACTTCGCCGAGGTCGAAGCGTGCCGCCATGTGCGCCACGCGCGGCTCGATCTCGTCGGTCGGTACATGGAACAGCTGGGCGTGCAGCACCAGGTTCTGCCGCACCGTCAGCTCGCCGTACAGGGAGAATGCCTGGGACATGTAGCCGACCCGCTTGCGCGTGGCCATGTCGCGCGGATCGACCGCCTGGCCGAACAGCAGCGCCTCGCCTTCGCTGGCCGGCAGCAGGCCGGTGAGCATCTTCATGGTGGTGCTCTTGCCGCAGCCGTTGGAGCCGAGGAAGCCGAAAATCTCACCACGGCGGATCCGAAACGACACCGAATCGACGGCGACGAAATCACCGAAGCGCATGGTCAGGCCCTTGGCTTCGATGGCGATTTCGTTGCTGTCTTGCAGGGACGCAATGACCACCTGCTGATGGCCGCGCCGGCGTTCCTCGGGCAGCAGGGCGATAAAGGCCTGCTCCAGGCTGGCGCTTTCGGTTTGGGCGCGCAATTCGGCCGGGCTGCCTTCGGCGAGTATGTGGCCCGCGTCCATCGCCACCAGGTGGTCGAAGCGCTCGGCTTCCTCCATGTAGGCGGTGGCCACCAATACGCTCATCTGCGGGCGCTGTTCACGGATGCGCGCGATCAGCTCCCAGAACTGGTTGCGCGATAGCGGGTCGACGCCGGTGGTTGGCTCGTCGAGGATCAGCAGATCCGGGTCATGGATCAGCGCGCAACACAGCCCGAGCTTCTGCTTCATGCCGCCGGACAGCTTGCCGGCCGGACGCTCGCGGAAGGCGGCCATGCCGGTGCTGCGCAGCAGGTCGTCGATGCGCCGTTCGCGCTCGGCAGCGTCCTGGCCGAACAGACGGCCGAAGAAATCCAGGTTCTCGAACACCGAGAGCGTCGGATAGAGGTTCTTGCCGAGGCCCTGTGGCATATAGGCGATATGCGGGCAGACGCGGCGGCGGTGGCTGGCATCGGCCATGTCGCCACCGAGCACCTCGACGTTGCCTTCCTGGAGCTTGCGCGCCCCGGCGATCAGCGCCAGCAGGCTGGACTTGCCGACGCCGTCCGGGCCGATCAGGCCGACCATGCGACGGGCTGGCAGGGCCAGGTCGATCTGCTGCAGGGCGTGGGTCTGGCCATAGCGCAGGCCGACGCCGCTCAGGCGTGCGACCGGCGTGTTCATTGCGGAACCTTGATCGCCAGATGCGCGGGCCACTCGGCGTCAGGATCGAGGCGCAGGTAGGCCATGCCCGGTACGCCGGTCTTGACCTGTTGCAGGTGCTTGCTCAGCAGCTCGGGGTCGATGCGCGCCTTGACCCGGAACATCAGTTTCTCGCGCTCGCTGGCGGTTTCCACGGTTTTCGGCGTGAACTGGGCGACGCTGGCGACATAACTGACCTTGGCCGGGATCACGTATTGCGGCGCGGCGTCGATCACCAGGCGCACCTCGCTGCCCAACGCGACGCGGCCGGCCTGGCGCTCGGGCAGGAAGAAGGTCATGTAGACGTCGGTCAGATCCACCAGGTTGAGCAGCTTGCCGCCGGCACCCAGCACTTCGCCGGGTTGAGTGACGCGGTATTGCACGCGGCCGGCGCGTGGAGCCTTGAGCTGGCTGTCGTCGATGTCCACCTGCAGCCTCTCGACGCTGGCGCGGGCCGCTTCGGTCGCCGATTGCGCTTCGATGGCCTGCGACTGGGCTGCAGCTATGCCGGCCTCGGCCGAGCTGACCTGAGCGCGGGCGGCGGCCAGCGCGGCCTCGGCACTCTGCAGGCGGGCCAGATCGTCATCCAGAGTCTGCTGAGGCAGGGCGTTGCGCTTGACCAGCGTGGCGCTGCGTGCGTGACGTTTGCGCGCGGCATCCAGCTCAGCCTGGCGTTGGTGCACCACGGCCTCGGCGGCAAGTTTTTCGCTTTGGCGCAGGCTGATCTGGCTGGCGGCGGTGATCTGGCCATTCTCTGCCTGGCGCAACTGGGCGCGGGCCTGGGCCAGCTGGGCTTCGAGTACCTGGGTGTCCATGCGGGCGAGAATCTGGCCGGGCTCGACGAAGTCACCTTCGTCGACTTCGATGCTGGCGACGCGCCCGGCGAGTTTGGTCGCCACATCCACTTCGGTGGCTTCGATGCGCCCGTTACCGCTGGCGAACCCCTCGCCCAGGCCTGTCGGGCGCAGCTGCCACCAGGCCACGGCGGCCAGGACGGCGACGCCGACGGCGATCAAATAGGGCAGGCGGCGTTTTGCGTTGGTCATCTCAGCTTCCCTGTAGCGCCCCATAGCTGGAGGCTTTCACGACATTTCCATTGTCTGCCAGATGCGCCTCAGGGGGCTTGATGCAGGTCAAGCGCGGGGGGCTGCCATAGGCAGGTTCGGTTGCGACCCTCATGCTTGGCACGATACAGCGCCTGATCACCCTGGGCGAGCAGTTCGCCTGGTTGTTCGTCCCTCACCGGGTCGGCCACCGTGAGGCCGATGCTCAGGGTCAGCCGACCGAATGGGCTGGCGGGGTGATGGATATCCAGGCCGGCGATGGCCGCATGGATGCGTGCGGCGACCTGTTCGGCACCCTCCAGGTTGGTGTTGGCGAGAATGATGGCGAATTCCTCGCCGCCATAGCGACAGGCCGTGTCGCCTTCGCGTTGCTGGCTTTCGCGCAGGGCTGCACTGACTTTACGCAGCGCGTCGTCGCCAGCGAGATGGCCGAGCGCATCGTTGTAGGCCTTGAAGTGGTCGATATCGAGCATCAGTAGCGCCAGGGGCGCGCCGAGACGGCGCAGGCGGCGCCATTCGGCCAGCAGTTGCTGATCGAAGTAGCGGCGGTTGTACAGCCCGGTAAGACCGTCGAGCTGCGACAGGCGTTGCAGTTGCGCTTCCAGTTGCAGGCGCTCGCTATTGTCGCGGGAAACGGCGATCAGGTATTCGCGGTCATGCAACTGCACCAACTGGGTGTTGATCTCGGCAGGCTGGCGACTGCCGTCGCGGCGGATCAGCTCGCGCTGGAATATCCGCGAGAGATTGTCGCGCTGCGCCTGGCGCGCCTGCTCCAGCCAGCGATGGAAGCCTGGCAGGAGTTTTTCCGGATCATCGCGCAGCAGCTCGGCGAACTGTTCCGGGCGATAGCCGAGCGTGGCGTAGGTGGCCTGATTCATGTGCAGCAGTTCGCGGGTGCTGCTATCGAAGATGAACAGACCGTCATGGCTGGAGTCGGTCAGGTCGAGCACCAGCTGCAGGCGTTCGCGGTTTTCGCGCAGGCGCTGCTCGGTCTCTTCGCGGCGTTCGGCCTCCAGCTTGAAGCGGCGGTTGGCCAGTTGCAGGGCATGGGCACGGCGGCTGTTTTCCAGCGCCAGGGCCAGGGCGGCCACCAGTAGCAGGCTGATCGCCAGGCTGGCGCCGAGTACCACGCCGGGCAGGGGCGACTCGAGTTGATCGAGCAATTGTTCGGTAGGGCTCAGGCGCAGACTGAAGTCCTGATTGTTGAGCAGACTCAGGCCCAGTTGCAGGCTGTGCCGCGCATCGGTGTCCGCTGCACCATGACGGAACAAGCTATGACTGTTCTCCAGCAGCTCGAGGTTGAAGGCTTCGCGATCGATCTGGGTGAGCAACTGCAGCATCAGCATTTCGACGCGAAAAACGCCCTGGAGGAAACCGTCGAACACCTTGCTGCCGTCCTGTTCGCGGTACAGCGGTGTGTAGAGGACGAAGCCGCGTCCACCCTGGACCAGGTCGAAGCTGTTGGAAAAGCGCTGCTCGCCGCTCTCGCGAGCTTCCATCGCCAGCGGGTAGTTGGGGTGCTCAGGGTGCAGGCGAAAATTCAGCGCCGCTTCGTTGCCGGCTACCGGTAGCAGCCAGCGCATGCGCAGATCATCGCCAACCCACTGGATTGATTGATAGACGGGAAAGCCGCGTATTGCGCGCTCTACCTCCTCGTCCCAGCTGGCGCGCGGCAGGCGGCCCAGGCTGTTCCACAAGCGAGCGATGCGTTCGAGGCTGGCCACTTCCAGGTGCAGCGTGCTCTCCAGCTGACGTGCCAGGCTGCGTGCCTGGTAGCCGATGCGTTCATCGACGCGCTGCTGCTGCACGGCTTCGATCTGACGCCAAAGCAGGACGCTGGCGCCGCTCAGCACCAGTAACAGGAACGCCAGCGCAAGTCGCGCCGGCCAGGCGGAGGATGCCGGCATGAAAAAACTCCTTGGCTCTGTGTGGTGATAGCACAGTGCCGCATGCTACTCAACGCATGGCGAGAATTGCTGCCCATTCGGCATCGCTCACCGGCATCACCGACAGGCGACTGCCACGTTGTACCAATGCCAGTTCGGCCAGTAGCGGATTGTTCTTCAGTTGCTGCAGCGCCAGCACCTCGTCGAAGGCCTCGACGAACTCGACGTCCAGGGCGCTCCAGGGATTTTTCTCGGTACTGGCCTTGGGATCGTGATAATGGCTTTGCGGGTCCAGTGCGGTGGGGTCCGGGTAGATCTCGCCGGCAATGCGCGCGATGCCGGCGATGCCGGGTTGCGGGCAACTGGAGTGATAGAAGAAGAACAGATCGCCGGGCTTCATCGCACGCATGAAGTTGCGCGCCTGGTAATTGCGCACGCCATCCCAGCGCGTTTTGCCCAGTCGTTGCAGGTCGTGGATGGACAATTCATCGGGTTCGGACTTCATCAGCCAATAAGGCATGAACTTTGCTCCTGCAGGTCTGTCCGTAAGCGGACGCTCGTTTGAGGGATATCTCCGACGGCCGGTTGGCGCCAGAAATTGCACAGTGCTTGGCGCTGACGGACAATGCCCGGCTAAAGCTTGGCGCCGTCGTATTGCACACAACAATAACGCGCGACCAACGCGCGCATTGCCTTGAAGGGGGAGGCAATAGATGAAACGCAAGCCAGATCTTTTGTGGGTTCTCGTCGTACTGTTCAGCCTGGGCGTGGTTACCACGGGTTACACCCAGAGCTTTTGGGAGCGCCAGAGCGACGCTCCGATCAATGTAACGCAGCAGCCCTGATTCGCGGGCTGCCAGCGTAAGCGCCGCAGGGAACGCGGTGCCGCATCTTTCGATTCAATACCACGCCTTGTCCGTCACCGTTGCCTGCAAGGGTACGTCCCAGCTGGCCATCGCCAGTTCCTCCACGTGCTGACATTCATGCGCCAGGCCCAGTAGTGTCGGCATGTGCCAATTTTTGCGCATGCGCAGGTAAGCCAGGCTGCGGTCGTAGAAGCCGCCGCCCATGCCCAGGCGGCCGCCGCGATCATCGAAGCCCACCAGCGGCAGTAGCACCAGGTCCAGCGCCCAGACCTTGCGTTGGCGCTTGGGCTGTGTGCGTGGCTCGAGGATGCGGAAGCGATTGCCCGCCAGTTTCTCGTGCCGAGTGACGCGCTGAAACACCATCTTGGTGCGCGGCCAGGCGCTGAGTACCGGCAGGTAGGTGCGCTTGCCGCGCTTCTGTGCAGCGGCCAGCAAAGGCCTCGGGTCGATTTCGCCATCGTTGGGCAGGTACAGGGCGATATGCCTGGCGCGGCGAAACTGCGGGCTTTGTGCCAACTGGCGATACAGGTTGCGTGCGGCAAGACGTTGCTGGCTGCGGCTGAGCGCGCGACGACGCTGACGCAGCACGCGGCGCAGTTGCGGGCGACTGATCGTGGCTGGCGTAGTCATGAATTGGGGCTTGGACGAGGCGGGTAGCAGCGCTGAAGGTCACTGCTGGAAATGATGACTTCCCGGCGTGCCGCTGTCGGTTTAGCCCTTGAACCCGAAAGTTCAAGGTGGAGGTTGCAGGAGGCGTTAAGGCTTTCCGTCAGGCGGACATGCACACCGGCCCCAACGTGCAACCCCCGTGGTTGTGCGTATCGGCTCAGGGACATCACCGACTGGCGCACACCCCAGGAAGTTGCGCCCAGTATACCCGAACAGAGGGTCTGCGGGGCGGCCTGCGACGAACTGGCAGGCATGACGGCGCTCAGGCGCTCGGGTCGTCGGCCAGCGCATGGTCGACACGATCGAGCAGATCGCGCACCTGCTGGCGGGTGGAGTTGGCGTCCTGATCCAGGCGTTGTTGCTTGTGCAGCAGGTCGTGGGTGATGTTCAAGGCTGCCATCACGGCGACGCGGTCGGCACCGATCACTTTGCCGCTGGTACGGATCTCGCGCATCTTGCCGTCCAGGTAGCGAGCCGCGCTTTCCAGATTGGCGCGTTCGTCCTGCGGGCAGGCGATGCAATATTCTTTGTCCAGAATGTGGACGGTCACGGTGTTCGACTGGGTCATGAGTCCTGCTCCAGGGCTTTAAGGCGCGAAATCATCGATTCGACCTTGTGCCGGGCCATTTCGTTCTTTTCGATCAGATGGGCGCGTTCCTCGCGCCAGGCCTGTTCATTCGCCAGCAGGAGTCGGTTGTGAGCCTTTAGCTGCTCGACACGCTGGATCAGCAGTTCCAGCTTGGCGGTCAATGCGTGCAGATCGGCGTCTTCCATGGGCTCTCGCTATGGGATGGCTGGCTGGACTGTATAGGCCTGTCCCGGTTAGGGGTCAAACCCAGATAGCAGTGGTGTGATGCAGATGACGGCATCACCCCGGCGGCCTCGGATGGTCTTGCCGCGTCTGCCGGTGCTAGGATACGAGGCCTCCATTCTAGAGATTGCGCCGTCTGGCGCCTAGCTATCTATGTCGATTCCAAGCTCTCCCTACGCCGCCTTCGCCGCCCTGCTCAGCAGCGCCGGGCATTCCGTTTCCCCTGCCGAACTGCATGGCCTGCTGCTGGGCCGCAGCTGTGCCGGCGCCGGCTTCGATGCCGATGCCTGGCTGCTCGACGCTGCCGACCTGCTCGGTGGCGAGCCGCAGGACAGCGTGCGCCAGGCGCTGATCGGTCTGCAGGAAATGGTCAAGGGTGAGTTGTGCAGCGAAGACGTCACCGTGGTGCTGCTGTTGCCGGATGACGAAACCCCGTTGGCGCAGCGCGCAGTCGCTCTGGGTCAGTGGTGTCAGGGCTTTCTCGGTGGCTTCGGCCTGACCGCTCGCGACGATGCGCTGAGTGCCGAAGCCATGGAAGTGTTGCAGGATCTCTCCGCCATCGCCCAGGTGCAGAGTGCACTGGAAGAATCGGAAGATGGCGAGAGCGACTACATGGAGGTGATGGAATACCTGCGGGTCGCGCCACTGCTGCTGTTCACCGAGTGCGCCAAGCCTGCGGCGCCTGCTGCCAAACCGTCCCTGCACTGATTGTTCGTCGGAGCCTGCCTTGATCAGCATCCCCAAGTCCGAATATGCCCGTCGGCGCAAGGCGCTGATGGCGCAGATGGAACCCAACAGCATCGCCATTCTGCCAGCGGCGCCGGTGTATATCCGCAACCGTGACGTCGAGCATGTCTACCGTCAGGACAGCGATTTCCAGTACCTCACCGGTTTCCCGGAGCCGGAAGCGGTGATGGCGCTGATCCCTGGGCGCGAGCACGGTGAGTACGTGCTGTTCTGCCGTGAACGCGATCCGGAGCGCGAGCTATGGGATGGTCTGCGTGCCGGCCAGGACGGTGCGATCAGCCGGTTTGGCGCCGACGATGCCTTCCCCATTGGCGACATCGACGACATTCTTCCGGGGCTGATCGAAGGTCGCGAGCGTGTCTACTACGCCATCGGCAGCAATCAGGAGTTCGATCATCGGCTGATGGAGTGGGTCAACCATATCCGCGCCAAGGCGCGCCAGGGCGCGACGCCGCCAAACGAATTCGTCGCCCTCAACCATCTGCTGCACGACATGCGCCTTTACAAGTCGTCTGCCGAGGTGAAAGTGATGAAGGAAGCGGCCGAGATCAGTGCGCGTGCCCACATACGCGCGATGCAGGCGAGTCGCGACGGGCTGTTCGAATATCACCTGGAAGCCGAGCTGGACTACGAGTTCCGCAAGGGTGGAGCGAAGATGCCGGCCTACGGCAGTATCGTCGCCGCCGGCCGCAATGCCTGCATCCTGCACTACCGTGAGAACGACGCGGTGCTCAAGGACGGCGACCTGGTGCTGATCGACGCCGGCTGCGAGATCGACTGCTACGCCAGCGACATCACTCGTACCTTCCCGGTCAGCGGCAGGTTTTCCCCCGAGCAGAAGGCTATTTATGAGCTGGTGCTGGCTTCGCAGGAAGCCGCATTCAAGGAAATCGCCCCGGGCAAGCACTGGAACGAGGCCCACGAAGCCACGGTACGGGTGATCACTGCCGGTCTGGTTGAACTGGGCCTGCTCGAGGGCGATGTCGACGAGCTGATCGCCAGCGAAGCCTACAAACCTTTCTATATGCACCGCGCCGGCCACTGGCTGGGCATGGATGTGCACGATGTCGGCGACTACAAGGTTGGCGGCGAATGGCGGGTGCTGGAAGTCGGCATGGCGATGACCGTGGAGCCGGGCATCTACATCGCCACCGACAACGACAAGGTCGCCAAGAAATGGCGCGGCATCGGCGTGCGCATCGAGGACGACGTGGTGGTCACCAAGAAGGGCTGCGAGATTCTCACCAACGGTGTGCCCAAGACCGTTGCCGAGATCGAGGCACTGATGGCGGCCGCGCGCACCGAGGCGGCCTGAGCCCATGTCACGTGTGAATCTGGCGCTCATCGGTGGCGGGGCTGTTGGTGAATGGTTCGGTGCCAGCCTGATGCTGACGGCGGAGGCATGTCGATGACGCGGGTACAGTTGGCCATCATCGGCGGCGGTCTGGTCGGCGCCAGCCTGGCGCTGGCCCTGCAGGACACGGCACGCCAGCGTGGCTGGCGCATCGCCCTGATCGAACCCTTCGCCCCGGGCAGCGAATACCAGCCCAGCTATGACGCCCGCTCTACCGCGCTGTCCTATGGCAGCCGGTTGATATACGACCGCCTGGGCCTGTGGCAGAGCATTGCCCAGCGTGCCGAGCCGATTCAGCAAATCCATGTTTCCGACCGTGGCCGTTTCGGTGCCACGCGTCTGCAGGCCATCGAGGAAGGCGTGCCGGCGCTCGGCTACGTAGCGGAGAACGCCTGGCTCGGCCATTGCCTGTGGCAGGCGCTGGATCAGGATGTGATCGAGTGGCGCTGCCCGGCCGAAGTGGTCGGTATGCAGCGTCTCGACGACGGCTATCGCCTCACCCTGAACGATGAAACCTGCCTCGACTGCGACGTGGCGATTCTCGCCGACGGTGGACGTTCCGGCTTGCGTGAGCAACTCGGTATTGGCGTCAGCAGCAAGCCTTACGGGCAGAGTGCGCTGATCGCCAACGTCAGCCCGTTGGAGGCGCATCGCGGGCAGGCCTTCGAACGTTTCACCGATGATGGCCCGATGGCGCTGCTGCCCCTGAGCGATAACCGTTGCGCGCTGGTCTGGACGCGCGCCGCCGCTGACGCCGAGCGCCTGCTGCGCGCCAGCGAGGCGAGCTTTCTCGGTGAGTTGCAGCAGGCTTTCGGTTATCGCCTGGGCGCCTTGAAGCAGGTGGGTGCGCGACATCTCTATCCGCTGAGCCTGGTCGAGGCGCAGGAGCAGGTGCGCCCGCATCTGGTGGTGCTGGGCAACGCCGCGCACAGCCTGCACCCTATCGCCGGTCAGGGCTACAACCTGTCTCTGCGCGATACCCTGGCGCTGGCCGAGGTGCTGATCGGCAGCGAGGCAGCACTGGGCGATTTCGCCACCCTGCAGAGTTACCAGCAACGGCAAAAGCTCGATCAACAAATGACCGTCGGTTTCTCCGACCAGGTGACGCGTCTGTTCAGTAATGGGCAGCCGCTGCTGACCGCCGGGCGTAACCTGGGGTTGCTCGGCCTTGACCTGCTGCCGCCGGCCAAGCGCTGGTTCGCCCGCCAGGCCATGGGCATGGGAACCCGCAATCTATGAGCAATTCCGTAGGGTGTCGCGGGGCCGCCCAGGCCGTGCGCACCAATCGGAAGCCAGGGTGCGCACAGCGCACCCTACGGTTTGAGGAGTGATATGCGCGCGGATCTGATCATCGTCGGTGCCGGTATGGTCGGCAGTACCCTGGCTCTGGCGCTGGAACACAGCGGTCTGAAGATTCTGATCGTCGATGGCAGCCCGCTGAGCGTGGCGCCGTTCGATGCGCAGGCGCCGTTTGAGCCGCGCGTCAGTGCATTGTCGATGGCCAGTCAGCGCATTCTCGAGCGCCTGGGCGCCTGGCAGGGCATCGCTGCGCGGCGTGCCTGCCCTTATGGCGAGATGCGCGTGTGGGACGGCTCCGGCACCGGCAGCATTCACTTCGCCGCCGCCAGCGTGCATGCCGAGACGCTTGGTCATATCGTCGAGAATCGCGTGGTGCAGGATGCCCTGCTCGAACGTCTGCACGACAGCCAGATCGGTCTGTTGCCCGGCACACGCCTGGAGCAACTGCGCCGCAGCGGCGATGACTGGCTGCTGACCCTGGAAGGCGGCCGTCAGTTGCGTGCGCCGCTGCTGGTGGCGGCTGATGGCGCCAATTCCGCGGTGCGGCGCCTGGCCGGTTGCGCCACGCGCGAATGGGATTATCTGCACCATGCCATCGTCACCAGCGTGCGTTGCGAGAAGCCGCACCAGGCCACTGCCTGGCAACGCTTTACCGACGATGGTCCACTGGCCTTCCTGCCGCTGGCAGGCCCTGCCGGCGAGCATTGGTGCTCGATCGTCTGGTCGACCGTGCCGGTCGAAGCCGAGCGCTTGATGGCGCTGGACGACGAGGCCTTCTGTGTCGAACTGGGCAAGGCCTTCGAATTGCGCCTGGGCAAGGTGCTGCATGCTGATCGCCGTCTGTGCATCCCGCTGCGCCAGCGTCATGCCAAGCGCTATGTGGAGCCTGGGCTGGCGCTGATCGGCGATGCCGCGCACACCATCCATCCACTGGCGGGGCAGGGGGTCAACCTGGGTTTCCTTGACGCTGCTGTGCTGGCCGAGGTGCTGCTGCATGCCGCCGAACGGGGTGAGCACCTCAGTGATGAGCGCGTGCTGAGCCGTTTCGAGCGTCGGCGCATGCCGCACAACCTGGCGATGATGGCGGCGATGGAAGGCTTTCAGCGCCTGTTCCAGGCCGACCCCTTGCCGCTGCGCCTGCTGCGCAATGTCGGTCTCGATCTGGTGGACGGTCAGGCCGAGGCCAAGGCGCTGTTCGTGCGTCAGGCGCTTGGGCTGGCCGGTGACCTGCCGGAATTGGCGCGGGCCTGAGCGGACGCAACTTGTAATAACTGCTGCGTGTTGTCTTGCTGTTTACGTTGAGAAGGCAAATAACATTCACTACTATTCAGCCACTTTGCTCACCCACAAGAGGCTGGTCCCATGAAGGCTCGCAACGCGCTTCTCGCTGCATTCACTCTCAGCACCCTGGCAACCGCCGTTCAGGCTGCCGACGAAGTGGTGGTCTATTCCGCCCGTATCGATGAGCTGATCAAGCCGGTGTTCGATGCCTACACCGAGAAAACTGGGGTCAAGGTGAAGTTCATCACCGACAAGGAAGCCCCGCTGATCGCCCGTCTCAAGGCCGAAGGCGCCAACACCCCGGCCGACCTGCTGATTACCGTCGACGCCGGCAACCTCTGGCAGGCCGAGCAGGAAGGCGTGCTGCAGCCGACCAAGTCCGACGTGATCGACGCCAACATCCCCGCCCAGTACCGCTCCAGCACCGACAGCTGGACTGGCCTGTCGCTGCGTGCGCGGACCATTTTCTACTCCACCGAGCGCGTCAAGCCGCAAGAGTTGTCCACCTACGAAGCCCTGGCTGACAAAAACTGGGAAGGCCGCCTGTGCCTGCGCACCAGCAAGAAGGTCTACAACCAGTCGCTGACCGCCACCCTGATCGAGGCCCATGGCGCCGAGAAGACCGAGGAGATCGTCAAGGGCTGGGTCAACAACCTGGCTACCGACGTATTCCCGGATGACACCGCACTGCTGCAGGCCATCGACGCCGGCCAGTGCGACGTGGGCATTACCAACACCTACTACTACGGCCGTCTGCACAAGCAGCAGCCGGATCTGAAGGTCAAACCCTTCTGGCCGAACCAGGACGACCGTGGCGTGCACGTCAACCTGGCCGGTGCCGGTGTGACCAAGCATGCACCGCACGCCGAACAGGCCAAGAAGCTGCTGGAGTGGATGACCACCCCGGAAGCGCAGAGCATCTTCGCCGGCGTCAACCAGGAGTTCCCGGCCAACCCGGCGGTCGCACCGTCCGAGGAAGTGGCTGCCTGGGGTACCTTCAAGGCTGACTCGGTTGCGACCGAAGTGGCGGGCAAGCGTCAGGCTGAAGCGACCATGCTGATGGATCGCGCCGGCTGGCAGTAAAGGAGATCGTGCCCACGCTCCGGCGTGGGTACGTCACCAGTGACGCTCCGCGTCACGCCTGTTGGCTTCTGACGCTGGAGCGTCGAGCGCTGCATTCCCACGCGGAGCGTGGGAACGATCATCGACGAGCACAGCGCTGCCGTTATACTGCGACGCCCCGCCTAGCCGGGGCGTCGTCATTTCCGTAGTAGAGGAATCCGCGTGCCGCATCCCGTCCAGCGTCGCTGGTATCCCATCGTTCTTGCCGTCGCCGTTCTTGTGCTGATGCCCCTGTCGGTATTGCTGCTGAGCTGGCATGAGGTCGATCAGCAAATCTGGTCGCACCTGTGGCAGACGCAGATGGCGCGGCTGATTGGTAACACGCTGACGTTGGTGATGGGGGTCGGTGTGGGTGTGACGCTGCTGGGCGTCAGTCTGGCCTGGCTCACCAGCCTCTGCGAGTTCCCCGGGCGGCGCTGGCTGGACTGGGCGCTGATGCTGCCTTTCGCCATTCCCGCCTATGTCCTGGCCTTCGTCTTCGTAGGCTTGCTGGATTTCGCCGGCCCGGTGCAGACGCTGCTGCGCGAATGGTTCGGCAGCGGCTTGCGCTTGCCGCGAGTGCGCTCTACCGGTGGCGTGATCATCGTTCTGGTGCTGGTGTTCTATCCCTACGTCTACCTGCTCGCCCGAGGTGCCTTCCTGGCCCAGGGCAAGGGCCTGATGGAGGCAGCGCGGGTACTGGGGCAGAGCCCATGGCAGGCGTTCTGGCGTGTGGCGCTGCCGATGGCGCGGCCAGCCATCGGTGCCGGCCTGGCTCTGGCGGTCATGGAAACCCTGGCCGATTTCGGTGCGGTTTCGGTGTTCAATTTCGACACCTTCACCACGGCGATCTACAAGACCTGGTACAGCTTCTACAGCCTGACCAGCGCCACTCAGTTGGCGAGTCTGCTGCTGCTGGCGGTGGCGCTGGTGCTCTATGGTGAGCGCCGTGCGCGTGGCGCCGCGCGGCCAGCCAACGAGCGGCCACGGGGCAAGGCGCTGTATCAGTTGCACGGTTGGAAGGCCTTCGCCGCCAGCGCCTGGTGCGGTCTGGTGTTCGCCTGCGCCTTCGTTATCCCGCTGCTGCAACTGCTGGCCTGGTTCTGGCAGCGCGGCCGCTTCGACCTCGATGAGCGCTACGCCGGGCTGATCCTGCATACCCTCTATCTGGGCGGCATGGCGGCGTTGATCACCGTCAGCGTGGCCATGCTGCTGGCCTTCGCCCGGCGTCAGGCGCCGAATCGCGGCGTGCGTTTCGGTGTGGCGCTGGGCAACCTCGGCTATGCCTTGCCGGGTTCGGTGCTGGCGGTGGCGATCATGCTGGCGTTCAGCTTTCTTGATCGTGAGCTGATAATTCCACTGTCCACGGTATTGGGCGGTGCCGGCAAGCCGCTATTGCTGGGTAGCCTGGCGGCGCTGTTGGTGGCCTATCTGATTCGCTTCATGGCGGTGGCCTTCGGGCCTCTGGAAACCAGCCTAGCGCGTATTCGTCCGTCCCTGCCCGAGGCCTCGCGCAGTCTTGGCGTCGGTAGCTTCGGGCTGTTCTTCAGGGTCTATCTGCCGCTGCTGCTGCCTGGCACGTTGTCGGCGGCGTTGTTGGTGTTCGTCGATGTGCTCAAGGAGATGCCTGCGACCCTGCTGATGCGCCCGTTCGGCTGGGACACGTTGTCGGTACGAGTCTTCGAAATGACCAGCGAGGGCGAATGGGCGCGCGCCTCGCTGCCGGCGTTGACCCTGGTATTGGTCGGCCTGCTGCCGGTGATTTTGCTGATTCGTCGTTCGGCACGCGGTTTCGGTTGAGGGTGGTGGATTGTCTGCAGGCGTTCCCAGCGGTCCTCGTCCCGACCTGCTCTACGGCTGGGTGTGCGTTCCCTCGTTGGGAGGGGGTACTCGCGAAGCATTACACCATTGGGCTCGATGGCAAGTTGTGCACCTTGGCGGACTGTTCGCTGGCGCTACGAGCGGTCGGCGTTCCGATCCGCCGCTCCGCGCGACCTTTGGTCAGATGACCCCCGCCAACCTTGCGGCTACAATGCGCGCCATTCGCGAGCCGGGGTAACCCGGCGGACGTGCCGAGAAGCGTAAGCGAGGCCGCCAGTGCAACGCAGCAATGGCAACGCAGCTAGCTTCTCGGGGGTCTGAATCGCTTCGCCAAGCCCGGAAGGAGACACCCATGGGACAGCGCACCCCCCTCTATGACCTGCACCTGGCACTGGGGGCCAAGATGGTGGATTTCGGCGGCTGGGACATGCCGCTGCACTACGGTTCGCAAGTGGAGGAGCATCATCAGGTGCGCCGCGAGTGCGGCGTGTTCGATGTCTCGCACATGTGCGTGGTGGACGTGAGCGGCAGCCAGGCCCAGGCCTTTCTGCAGCGTCTGCTGGCCAACGACGTGGCCCGTCTGGAGAGCCCCGGCAAGGCCCTTTACAGCGCCATGCTCAATGAGCAGGGTGGGGTGATCGACGACCTGATCGTCTACCTCACCAGCTCATCTTCCCAAGAGCAGGGCTATCGGCTGGTGGTCAACGCCGGTACCCGTGACAAGGACCTTGCCTGGATGCACGCCCAGGCTGGCGATTTCGATGTGCAGCTGCGTGAGCGTTGCGACCTGGCCATGCTCGCCATTCAGGGGCCCAAGGCGCGTGCGCGCGTGTCCGAACTGCTGAGCCAGGCCCGTGCCGCGCTGATCCATGAGCTCAAACCGTTCCAGGGGTTGCCCGAGGGCGACTGGTTCATCGCGCGTACCGGCTATACCGGCGAAGACGGACTGGAGATCGTGTTGCCGGTGACTGAGGTGGTGTCCTTGCTCAACGATCTGGTCGGTGCCGGTATTGCGCCTATAGGCCTTGGCGCACGCGACACCCTGCGCCTGGAGGCGGGCATGAACCTCTACGGCCAGGACATGGATGAGCAGGTCAGCCCGCTGGCCGCCAATATGGCCTGGACCATCGCCTGGGAGCCAGCCGGGCGCGACTTCATCGGGCGCACGGCGCTGGAGGTGCAGCGTGCTGTCGGTTGCCCGAGCAAGCTCGTTGGCCTGGTGCTGGAGGAGCGTGGCGTGCTGCGCGCGCACCAGGTAGTGCGCGTCGAAGGTATCGGTGATGGCGAGATCACCAGTGGCAGCTTCTCGCCTACGCTGAACAAATCCATCGCGCTGGCACGGGTGCCGGCAGCGACCGGGGATCGTGCCGAGGTGGAGATCCGCGGCAAGTGGTACCCGGTGCGTGTGGTCAGGCCGGGCTTCGTGCGTAATGGCAAAACCCTTATCTGAATCATCAGGTCGCGGTGCTGGCTTCCCCTGGCGCTGCGGCCTGCTAAATTGTCCTGACGGCCCACTTGCCGTCACCGTTTACGAGGAATCAAACATGAGCAATATCCCCGCCGATCTGCGTTATGCCGCCAGCCACGAGTGGGCGCGCCTGGAGGCTGACGGTAGCGTGACCGTGGGCATTTCCGACCACGCCCAGGAAGCCCTGGGTGACGTGGTGTTCATCGAGCTGCCGGAAGTTGGCAAGCAACTGAACGCTGGTCAGGAAGCGGGCGTGGTGGAGTCGGTCAAGGCTGCTTCCGACATTTATGCGCCAGTTGGTGGCGAAGTGATCGCCATCAACGAAGCGCTGGCCGACAGCCCGGAAAGCGTTAACGGCGACCCATACGGCAGCTGGTTCTTCAAGCTCAAGCCGAGCGACGCCAGCGAGCTGGACAAGCTGCTGGACGCTGCAGCCTATCAAGCCGCTGCTGACGCCGACGCCTGATTCATCCGCAGCGTCCAGAAAACCCGCCTCGGCGGGTTTTCGCGTTTATCGTGTAGGGCGGGTTCTCCGTTGTGCGCCGGCGTTGATACCTTCAGTGGTAGCCCGGATGTAATCCGGAGAGTGACGATACCCCTTGTGGGAGCGCTTCAGCGGCGAGCTCTTGTCGCGGCTAAAGCCCCTCCCACGATTTGTGCTGTGCATGCATCGGTTGATGCAGGTAGTCGCGCTCCTGTAAGGCCTGTTCAAGCCCCTTCTTAACCGCCGGCCAGTCGGGCTAGCAATTTCCCGAAATACAATATATAAAAATACATATTGTATTGAGTGAAGGTGTCCCGTGGTCGAATCCATCGATATCCAGCAACTGCGAGCCAATGCCGACGCTGCCGGGCAACTGCTCAAGGCATTGGCCAATCCGGATCGCCTGCTGCTGCTTTGCCAGCTGTCGCAAGGCGAGCGCAACGTCAGTGAGCTGGAGACGCTGCTCGGTATCCAACAGCCCACGCTGTCACAGCAACTGGCCGTGCTGCGTCGTGAAGGGCTGGTGGCAACCCGTCGCGACGGTAAGCAGATCTTCTATAGCATCAGCAGCCCGGCGGCGCTGGCGGTGATCGAGACCCTGTATCGGCTGTTCTGCGAGGGCAAGCAATGAACATCGACTGGGCCGCTTTCACGCCCTGGAGTGCTCTGGCTGGCGGTGCCCTGATTGGCCTGGCGGCATCCGTGTTCGCCTTGGTAAATGGGCGGGTTGCCGGTATCAGCGGCTTGCTCGGCAGCCTGCTGCAACGCGGTGCTGAGGGGCGAGGGGAAAAGGGGGCGTTCCTTCTCGGCCTGCTTCTGGCGCCTTTGCTCTGGGGAGTATTCACGGCATTGCCGGAGATTCGGTTCGAGACGGGAAGCCTGGGCTTGATCGTTGCCGGCTTGCTGGTGGGTATCGGCACCCGCTACGGCTCCGGCTGCACCAGCGGCCATGGCGTCTGCGGTATTTCCCGTCTGTCGCCGCGCTCGCTGGTGGCCACGTTGGGCTTCATGGCCAGCGGTTTCGTCACGGTATTTGTCCTGCGTCATCTGCTGGGGGCATGAACATGGTCAGACTCAGTGCATTCGCCTGCGGCCTGCTGTTTGGTTTTGGATTGCTGTTGGCGGGCATGGCCGATCCGGCCAAGGTGCTGGCCTTTCTCGATCTGGCCGGTAACTGGGACCCGTCTCTCGCCCTGGTGATGACGGGCGCCATTGGCGTCGCGGCGCTGCCGTTGAGTTTGGCGCAGCGGCGCGCCAAGGCACTGCTCGGCGGTGCCATGCAGTTGCCGAGGCGTCGCGACCTCGATGTTCGTCTGATTGGTGGCAGCCTGCTTTTCGGTGTCGGTTGGGGTATCGCCGGCATCTGTCCGGGGCCGGCCGTTGCCATCCTGCTGACTGGGCACTGGCAGGCACTACTGTTCGTCGCGGCGATGCTCGCCGGGATGCTGATCTTTACTGCGCTGGAAGGCCGGCGCGGACGTTGATCTGGAGAAACTCGATGAAAGCCAATGTTGGAACGCTCGACCGCAGTCTGCGCATCGTCGCAGGTCTGATTCTGATCGCGCTGAGCCTGGCCGGCATGATCGGTCTGTGGGGCTGGATCGGTGTAGTGCCACTGGCAACCGGCATCTTCCGCTTCTGCCCTGTGTATCCACTACTGGGTATCAACACCTGCAAAATGAAATGAAACATATCCACTGAGGCGAGATGCGTACGCGGTTTGATTCAGATCAAGTCGCCCTTGGTTTGCGCTGGGCATGGTCAAGGCATAACCAGAACAGCCAATACCCGAGGAGATATACGCATGCGCACTCTGAGCCTGATGGTCGGGTTGTGCCTGGGCGCCAGCGCCTGGGCCAATGTACCGATCAACGAACCCGTCGAGCCTATCTCACCGGCCGAGATCACCGATCCGGCCAAGGTGGAACTGGGCAAGCAGCTGTTTTTCGATCCGCGCCTGTCGCGCTCGGGTTTCATTTCCTGCAACTCCTGCCACAACCTGTCGATGGGCGGCAGCGACAACCTGCCCAGCTCCATCGGTCATAACTGGCAGCAAGGGCCGATCAATTCGCCCACGGTGCTCAATTCCAGTCTCAATCTGGCGCAGTTCTGGGATGGCCGCGCCGCCGACCTCAAGGAACAGGCTGCCGGCCCCATCGCCAATCCGATGGAGATGGCCTTCACCCATATTCTCGCCATCGACGTGCTGCGCTCGATCCCGCAATACCGCGAATCGTTCAAGACCGTGTACAAGACCGATGAAATCACCCTCGATGAGGTGACCGACGCCATCGCCGAGTTCGAAAAGACTCTGGTCACGCCCAATTCGCGCTTCGACCTGTGGCTCAAGGGCGACCAGCAGGCCATTTCCCAGACCGAACGGGAGGGCTACGAGCTGTTCAAGTCCATCGGCTGCGTCGCCTGCCACAACGGCCCAGCGCTGGGCGGCAACTCGTTCCAGAAGATGGGGCTGGTCGAACCCTACGAAACCAGCAATCCGGCCGAGGGTGTGGCTGGCCTGACCGGCAAGGATGCCGACCGCTTCAAGTTCAAGGTGCCAACCCTGCGCAACGTCGAACTGACCTATCCCTACTTCCACGACGGCGCCTATTGGAAGTTGGAGGAGTCGGTGGACATCATGGCGCGCTTGCAGTTGGGGCGTAAGTTGAGCGAGGAGGAGATCGGCAAGATCACCGCCTTCCTCAAGACACTGACCGGCGAGCAGCCGAGCTTTGCCCTGCCGATCCTGCCGCCGTCGAACAACGATACGCCGCGGCCGCAGCCGTTCGAGTGAGTTGGCGCTAACGAAAACGCCCGACATGTGCCGGGCGTTCATAGATGTAGGGCGGGTTGCACCCGCCCTACATGGTTCAGCGCCCTTGCGGCGCCGGCTGCTGCTGGGTGATGCAGTGGATATTGCCGCCGCCGAGCAGAATCTCGCGGCCTGGCACCATCACCACGCGATGCTCGGGGAACACGCGTTGAAGAATGGCACGGGCTTCCTCGTCCTTCGGGTCATCGAAGCTCGGCGCGACGATGCCACCGTTGACGATTAGGAAGTTGACGTAGGAGCCGGCCAGGCGAACTTCCGGATTACGCTCTTGGCTGCCGTCGACGATGTCGACGCCTGCGCATTCTTCTGCGGTGGCGTGAAGCGGGCCAGGGATTGGCATCTTGTGCACGGTCAACTGACGGCCCCTGGCGTCGCGCGCGTTTTCCAGCACGCGCATGGCGGCCTGGCAACGCGGATAGTTGGGATCATTCACATCGTCGGTCCAGGCCAGTAGCACTTCACCAGGACGCACGTAGCAGCAGAAGTTGTCGACGTGGCCATCGGTCTCGTCGTTGTACAGGCCGTCCGGCAGCCAGATCACCGTGTCGATGGCCAGGTGCTCGCGCAGCACGGCCTCGATTTCCTCACGCGACAGGTGCGGGTTGCGGTTCTTGTTCAGCAGGCACTCCTCGGTGGTGATCAGGGTGCCTTCGCCATCGACGTGGATCGAGCCACCCTCGAGCACGAAACCTTCGGTGCGATAGCGCTTGCAGCCTTCGATCTCGAGAATCTTGCGCGCTACCTGGTCGTCACGCAGCCAGGGCCAGTAAAGACCGCCGTCGAAGCCGCCCCAGGCATTGAACGCCCAGTCCACGCCGCGCACTTCGCCGTTGGCGTTGCTGACGAAGGTCGGGCCGGTGTCACGCACCCAGGCGTCGTCGGTGGTGATTTCCACCAGGCGGATGTTGGCGTCATCCAGGCGCGCGCGGGCGTTTTCGTATTGCGCTGCGGACACGCAGACGGTTACCGGCTCGAACTGGGCGATGGCCTTGGCCACTGCGGTGAAAGCGGCCTGGGCCGGCTTGCCACCGTTGCGCCAGTTGTCCGGGCGCTCGGGCCAGACCATCCAGGTCTGGCTGTGTGGTTCCCATTCTGCCGGCATGCGAAAGCCATCGGCGCGTGGTGTGGTGGTCAGCGTGTTCATGTCCTGGTTCCGTAGGGTGCGCCATGCGCACCGGCAAAGTGTTTGGAGGGTGAGGTGCGCACAGCGCACCCTACGAGATCGACGGCGTTTCACCATCGAGCGTCGAAAGTGGCCAGTATAGGTTCGGGCGACGGTCGCGGAATACGCCCCAGGCCGTGCGCACCTTCTCCAGTTCGCTCAGGTCGAAGCTGTGCACCAGTACGCCTTCCTCGGTCTGATTCAGCTCCTCGACCTTCTCGCCGAACTGGTTGGCGATGAACGAGCTGCCGTAGAAGGTGATGTCGTAACCGTCCTGCTCTTCGCGGCCGATGCGGTTGCTGGCCACTACCGGCATCAGGTTGGCGCCGGCATGGCCCTGCTGCACGCGCTGCCAGTGGTCGCGCGAGCTGATGTTCGGGTCATGCGGCTCGCTGCCGATGGCGGTCGGGTAGAAGAGGATTTCTGCGCCCATCAGGGCCATGCTGCGTGCGCACTCCGGGAACCATTGGTCCCAGCAGATGCCCACGCCGATGCGCGCATAGGCGGTATCCCAGACCTTGAAGCCGGTATCGCCCGGGTTGAAGTAGTACTTCTCGTGATAGCCGGGGCCATCAGGGATGTGGCTTTTTCGATAAATACCGAGGTTGCTGCCGTCAGCGTCGAGGATGGCGATGCTGTTGAAGCGGGCGCGGCCGGCACGCTCGAAGAAGCTTATCGGCAGCACCACCTTCAGTTCGGCGGCGACCTTCTGGAAGTGCACGATGGCCGGATTGTCTTCCACCGTGGTTGCCAGCTGGGTGTAGTCGGCGTTCGGCTTCTGGCAGAAGTAGGGCGCCTCGAACAGCTCCTGGATCAGGATGATCTGGGCGCCCCGGGCTGCTGCCTGGCGCACCAGCTTCTCGGCGTTGGCGATATTCGCGGGGGTATCCCAGGTGCAGGCCATCTGGGTCGCAGCGACGGTAACGATACGGGACATGAAGCACCTCTTGGCTCGTTCACAGGCCAGCCCGGCTTCACCGGAGGGCCTTCTCGGAGTGCCATGGCTGGACATCGACCAAGGCGGGATGTTCGATTTATATCCGATAAATATCGGTATTAGAAGACGTGAATGATCGAATTTTCGAAAATTATTCGATTTTTGTCGGGTTCATGAGTTTGCAAACCCTGTGGGCGCACAAGGGCTCGATTGCCGAGATGTCGGCGGTGTGCATACTCGGCCCCGCGATACCCTACGGGATAAGCGGCGTGGCTCGTTTTGGCAGCGCAGCGGGCAGGTAAAGGCCCAGGTAGGCATCGAAAACGCGCATGCTCTCTTCTGCCAGGCGGGGGCTGATTTCGCCGTGCAGTTGCACGGAGCGGGCGTAGACGCGATCACCCAGCTCCATGGCCAGGGCGAATACATCGATATCCGTCGGTAATTGCGGCAGGGGGAAGTGACGCTCGAACAATGCCTGCATCAGGCGGCCCAGTTCGAGGTCGTGCTGATGGTCAGCTTGAGTGACTTCGGCCAGGCCGTGCTGGGCGAGGATCAACTGGCGCGCTGCGGCGTCCCGCGCGTAGATGTCCAGCATGCGTTGTTCGACGATACGCGACAGGTCATGCCAGGTGTGCAGGGTGGCATGCTCGACGGGTTCCTGCAGGCAGGCGCGAAAGGCTGCGTGTACGTCTGCAGTAAGGCCTTCGAGCAGTGCCGGTACGCTGGCGAAGAAGTGGTAGACCGAGGAAGGCGGAATCTTCGCGTGCTCGGCCACCGTGTAGACCGACAGATTGGCCACGCCTTGCTCGGCCAGCAGTTCGCGTGCTGCCGCGAGGATCACGGCGATCCGTGCCTGACTGCTGGCGCGCGGCTTACGGGGGCTGGCAGGACGCGACATGGTGAGCTCCTCGGTGGGCGAGGTGCTATTGGACGTCAGGCGGTGTTGGCGAGGCAAGCCTCGCCATCCGTTCAACTGCCGTCGCGGAAGCGCTGCCAGACGTTGTTACGCACCTGAGCATGTTTCTGCGAGAGAACCTCCAGTGGATACAGGCGGCGCTTGGTGTCCTGATCCGGATAGAGCCCGGGTTGCTCCAGCAGGGCGCTGTCGATGAACTGTGCCGAGTCGGCATTGCCGTTGGGGTAGAGCGTCTCGGCGGTGATCTGCGCGATCACCTGCGGCTGCATCAGGTAGTTGATGAAGCGGTGGGCGAGCTCCGGGCGGCTGGCATTGGCAGGGATCACCAGGTTGTCGATGAACAGTACCGAGCCCTCGTCCGGCACCACGAAGCGCACTGGCTGGCCGGCCTGCGCTGCGGCCAGTGCATCGCCGACCCAGGCCATGGCCAGGCACAGCCGGCCGTTGTTGAGGTCTTCGATATAGCGCTCGCTGTCGACATAGCGCAGGTTCGGGCGCAGAGCGTCGAGTATCTCTCCGGCGCGCTCGATGCGACTCGGTGCGCTGCGTGCCAGGCTGCGGCCCTGGTAGTTGAGCAGCAACGACAGGGTTTCATCCGACGCATCCAGCACGCTTATGCCGCAACTGGCCAGGCGCTTGCTCTGTTCGGCGTCGAACAGCAGGCTCCAGCTGTCCGGTAGCGGGCCGCCATAGGCCGCTTCGGCCTGCGGGGTATTGATCGCCAGGCCAACCGCGCCCCATAGGTAGGGGATGGCGTGCTGGTTCTGCGGGTCGACCGCAGCCAGCTTGCTCAGCAGTTGCTTGTCCAGGTGCGTGCGGTTGGGCAGCAGGTTGAAATCCAGCGGGCGAATGCGGCCGCTGGCGATCAGTCTTGGCAGGTCATTGTGCGAGGGCACGGCGATGTCGATGGGCTGACCGCTTTCCAGCGCTTGCGCCAATTCCTCGGCACTGGCGAAAGTGTGGTACTCGACCTCGATGCCGGTGTCGCGGGTGAAGTTTTCCAGCACCTGCGGCGCGATGTAATCGTTCCAGTTGTAGACACGGATGCTGTCGGCGGCCTGAGCCAGGCCGCAGCTCAGGCCTAGCAGGATGGCGGCAAGAGCGCGTTGCATGAGTAACTCCCCGATTGATCAAAGCAACAGTATCCGGCGGTCTGGTTTGCCGGGGTTTGATGCATGTCAGCGCAGTCGCCTTGTGGCGAACCGCTGGTCCCTACGCGAAGCGTCAGAGTTGTCGGTTGGCAGTTGGCAGGCAAAAAGAAGCCGGCTCTGCGGCCGGCTTTCTCGGTGTTACACGGTGTGCAGGTACCAGTTGTATTCGAGGTCGGAGATGGTGGTCTCGAACTCCTGCAGCTCGGCTTCCTTGCACGCGACGAAGATGTCGATGTACTTCGGATCGATGTACTTGTTCAGCACTTCGCTGTCGTCCAGCTCGCGCAGCGCGTCGCGCAGGTTGTTCGGCAGGCTCTGCTCGAGTTGCTCGTAGGAGTTGCCTTCGATCGGCTCGCCCGGGTCGATCTGGTTGGTCAGACCGTGGTGGATGCCGGCGAGGATCGACGCCAGCATCAGGTAGGGATTGGCGTCGGCGCCGGCCACCCGGTGTTCGATGCGCACGGCGTCGGCGCTGCCGGTCGGCACGCGCACGGCCACGGTGCGGTTGTCCAGCGCCCAGCTCGGCGCGTTGGGCACGTAGAACTGCGCGCCGAAGCGGCGGTAGGAGTTCACGTTGGGGCAGAGGAAGGCCATACTCGCGGCCATGGTGTCGAGGATGCCGCCGATGGCGTGGCGCAGCGGCTGGTTCTCCAGCGGGTTGTCGGCGGCGAAGATGTTCTTGCCGGTCTTCTTGTCCAGCAGCGAGATGTGCACGTGCAGGCCGTTGCCGGCCTGGCCCGGATAGGGCTTGGCCATGAAAGTGGAATCCATCTCATGGTCGTAGGCGATGTTCTTGATCAGGCGCTTGAGCAGCAGCGCGTAGTCGCAGGCCTTGATGGCGTCTTCGACGTGGTGCAGGTTGACCTCGAACTGCGCCGGGGCACTTTCCTTGACGATGGCATCGGCCGGGATGTCCTGCTCCTTGGCGGCTTCGAGCATGTCCTGCAGGCAGTCGACGTACTCGTCGAGGTCGTCGATCAGGTAGACCTGAGTGGAATGCGGGCGCTTGCCGGAGATCGGTGAGCGCGGCGGCTGCGGCCGACCGTTCACGTTCTCCTGGTCGATCAGGTAGAACTCCAGTTCGAAGGCTGCGCAGATACGCAGGCCCAGTTCGTCGAACTTCTGCACCACCTGTCGCAATACCTCGCGCGGGTCGGCGAAGAAAGGCGTGCCGTCCAGCTCGTGCATGGTCATCAGCAGTTGCGCAGTGGGGCGCTTCTGCCAGGGCTCGTTGCACAGGGTATCGGGGATGGGGAAGCAGATACGGTCGGCGTCACCGATATCCAGGCCAAGGCCGGTGCTCTCGACGGTGGAACCATTGATGTCGAGGGCGAAGAGCGAGGCCGGCAGGTTGATGCCTTTCTCGTACACCTTGTGCAGGGCGTTTCGGTCGATGCGCTTGCCGCGCACCACGCCATTCATATCTGCAATAAGAAGGTCGACGAACTGGACCTCGGGATGTTCCTTGAGGAACGCGTTCGCTTCGTTAAGCTGAACGGCACGCGGGGGTACCGACATGATGCAACACCTTTTTGTTAAATATATCAATCATGCGACTGCATGGGTGTGAGTCAATCCGAAACGCACTTTACTGTCAAGCTGGCCTCATGATGCCCTGTAGTGGGGCGTGATGGCCATTTTTGGGGCATTTAAAGGCCTTTCAGCGTGCTCCGGGCGTTGATCTTTCAGGCTGCTCAGTGGGGTGTGTTCAATTTTTTACAGAGCTATTGTGTAAAAAAATGAACAAGGCTAAGCTCGGTTCAAACCCACTAACAGCAATAATACGGGTGTCTCATGTTTTGCCTGCCGACCATCGGCGTCAGCGCTTGCACCAGGACCATCGGTCACGCGACCTCTTCCCTCGTCAGCGAGGCGAGTCTGCTCATCATGCGGGCTCGATCAGTCATGAGCATGGCCGCTGCAGCGCAGCAACAGCTTTCCTTTGCGGCTTCTGCGCCGCGCGGCCTGTCTCACCAGGCCGTTCGCTCATTCCATACCCTGCACGATAGCGTACGTGGCCGCGCAACGCCCCTTGGCGTCCGCTCAGGCCCACGCTCGGCAACACACAAGCCACTCGCTGGCTTCGCTGGGCTCGCGCCATGCCGCGAAACAGACAGCTCGGTGTTCGTGGAAAAGGGTGAGCGATTTTATTTCGGTGGAGTGAAATGCCAGGTGCCGGAGGTGCCGCACCCCTAGTAGCATCCACCCGAATATCTCGCCTTCTTTCAGGCCTTTGGTGAGGCTTGCAGGGAGAAGGCGGGGCAACGCTGAACCCGCTATAACTCAAGCTGGTTCTACAACCCTGAGGTCTCTATGAGTACCAAGTTAGACCAGCTCACGAGCTGGCTGAAAGAACGCAAAATCACCGAAGTCGAATGCCTGATCAGCGACCTGACCGGCATTGCTCGCGGCAAGATCTCGCCGACCAACAAGTTCCTCGACGAGAAGGGCATGCGCCTTCCCGAGAGCGTGCTGCTGCAGACCGTGACCGGCGACTACGTCGAGGATGACATCTATTACGAGTTGCTGGATGAGGCGGACATCGACATGTTCTGCCGTCCGGACGCCAATGCCGTATTCCTCGTGCCCTGGGCCATCGAGCCCACCGCGATGGTGATCCACGACACCTTCGACAAGCAGGGCAACCCCATCGAGCTGTCGCCGCGCAACATTCTCAAGCGTGTGCTGCAGATGTATGCCGACAAGGGCTGGAAGCCCATCGTCGCGCCGGAGATGGAGTTCTACCTGACCAAGCGCAACAGTGACCCAGACTTCCCGCTGGTAGCGCCGATGGGGCGTTCCGGTCGTCCAGAGGTGGGGCGGCAGTCGTTCTCCATCGATGCCGCCAACGAATTCGACCCGCTGTTCGAAGACGTTTACGACTGGTGCGAACTGCAACACCTGGATCTCGACACCCTGATCCACGAAGACGGTCCGGCACAGATGGAAATCAACTTCCGTCATGGCGAAGCCCTGCATCTGGCCGACCAGATCACCGTGTTCAAGCGCACCATGCGCGAGGCCGCGCTCAAGCATGACGTGGCGGCGACCTTCATGGCCAAGCCGATCACCGACGAGCCGGGCAGCGCCATGCACATCCACCAGAGTGTGGTCGACATCAAGACCGGCAAGAACCTCTTCTCCAATGATGATGGGACGATGAGCGAGCTGTTCCTGCACCACATCGGTGGCTTGCAGAAATATATCCCCGAGCTGTTGCCGCTGTTCGCCCCGAACGTCAATTCGTTCCGCCGTTTCCTGCCCGATACCTCGGCGCCGGTGAACGTGGAGTGGGGCGAGGAGAACCGTACCGTGGGCCTGCGCGTCCCCGAAGCCAGCCCGCAGAATCGCCGCGTGGAAAACCGCCTGGCCGGTGCTGATGCCAACCCTTACCTGGTGCTGGCGGCATCGTTGCTTTGTGGCTACATCGGCATGGCCGAGGGCATCAAACCCGGTGCGCCGGTCAAGGGCCGTGGCTATGAGCGCCGTAACTTGCGCCTGCCGCTGACCATCGAAGCCGCTCTGGAGCGGATGGAAGCATGCAAGGTGGCCGAGAAGTACCTCGGCGAGAAGTTCATGCGCGGCTATGTCGCGGTCAAGCGTGCCGAGCACGAGAACTTCAAGCGGGTGATCAGCTCCTGGGAGCGCGAGTTCCTGCTGCTGTCGGTGTAACGCTGCGTAGCCTCTGATGGCTCTGTGGGAGGGGCTTTAGCCGCGAATATCGCCGCTGAAGCGCCTCCCACGATCCAGACGTTTTTCGCGAGTTGTCGAGACGGCTCGCACAAACAAGGTGTTGAGATGAATCAGCAAGCCAAGAACCCCAAGACCGCCCACTGGCAAGCCCTCAGCCAGGCCCACCACCTGGCGCCGTTCAGTGATTACAAGCAACTGGCCGAGAAGGGCCCGCGCATCATCACTGAAGCAAAGGGTGTGCACCTGTGGGCTAGTGGGGGGGGCGGGTAACGACACCTTGATCGGCGGACAGGGCAACGACGCGCTAAGTGGTGGTGCGGGTAACGACAGCATGTCTGGAGGGTTGGGTAACGACACCTATGGGGTGACCGAGGCAGGTGATCAGGTTATCGAGTTCGCTGGTCAAGGCACCGACACGCTATGGACGACACTGCTGAGCCACGCGCTGGGAGCCCACGTCGAGAACATGATGTTCGCTGGCAGTAGCAATTTCACCGGTATGGGTAATGCGTTGAACAACTACATCCGGGGTGGCACAGGCAATGATCTGCTCAACGGCGGTGCGGGTGACGACACCTTGATCGGCGGAGAGGGCAACGACACGCTAAGTGGTGGTGCGGGTAACGACAACATGACTGGAGGGTTGGGTAACGACACCTATGGGGTGACCGAGGCAGGTGATCAGGTTATCGAGTTCGCTGGTCAAGGCACCGATACGGTATGGACGTCACTGCTGAGCTACACGCTGGCAGGCCACGTCGAGAATCTGATGTTCGCTGGCAGTAGCAATTTTACCGGCATAGGTAATGCGTTGAACAACCACATTCGAGGCGGCATGGGCAATGATGTGCTCAACGGTGGTGCGGGTGACGACACCTTGATCGGCAGAGAGGGCAACGACGCGCTAAGTGGTGGTGCGGGTAACGACAGCATGTCTGGAGGGTTGGGTAACGACACCTATGGGGTGACCGAGGCAGGTGATCAGGTTATCGAGTTCGCTGGTCAAGGCACCGATACGGTATGGACGTCACTGCTGAGCTACACGCTGGGAGCCAACGTCGAGAATTTGATGTTCGCTGGCAGTAGCGATTTCACCGGCATGGGTAATGCGTTGAACAACTACATCCGAGGTGGCACAGGCAATGATGTGCTCACCGGCGGGGCGGGTAACGATATCTTCGCGTTCGGGCCGAACTTCGGCAACGACCGGATAATCGACTTCGACGCCAGCCCTGCCGGTGGCCAGGACCTGCTCAACGTCGCCGCGTTGGGGGTCACCGCGGCGAACTTCGCCGCTCGGGTTGCCATCGACGATGCCGGTACCGACACACTGGTGACCATCAACGGCGGGAACGGCGGCACCATCACCCTGGTGGGCGTCAGCAACCACACCACGGTCACCTCGGCGGACTTCCAGCTGGGTTGAGTCAGGGGCGAGTCTGGGAGCTTGGCGTCGGCCAGGCTCCCTGGCAACAAGGGTATAAACCTTGCGGGGAGCATATTCGATGAGCGACAAGATCAAGGTGGGTATAGTCGACGACCATCCAATGCTGCGTCAGGGGGTCGCTGCGACCCTGGGCCGGGTCGAGGACTTCGAGGTGGTGGAGCAGGGCGGTTGCGCCGACGAGGCGCGGGAAATTTCCGCGCGCTGTCAGCCCGATGTGCTGCTGATGGATGTCAACATGCCGGGCGATACCTTCGCTGCGGTGCGCGCCATCAGCAAGGCGCAGCCGAAGGTCAAGGTGTTGATGCTGACGGTGTCCGAGTCCGAGGACGATGCGTACTCGGCCCTGGAAGGCGGTGCTCAGGGCTACGTGCTGAAGGGGGTCAGTGGTCCCGAGCTGATTCAGGCGATTCGCACCGTGGCCAAGGGTGAAACCTTCATTACCCCGGCGCTGGCGACACGACTGTTGAGCAATTTTCGCAAGCACCAGACCGAGCAGCGCGGGGTAGACCTCACTCACCGCGAAGAACAGATCATCCGTGAAGTCGCCAACGGCCTGACCAATCGTGAGGTGGCGGCCAAGCTGGGCTTGAGCGAGAAGACGGTGAAGTACTACATGACCAACGTGATGCAGAAGCTGCATGCGCGCAATCGCGTCGAGGCGGTGGCAGCTGTGCGCCGCTATTGGGAAAGCCACAAGACCTGGACCGTGGGCATCGGAGCACCGTGAAGGCACAGACCCTAGCGGTTATCGTCATCGCGTAAATCGAACCTGGCCGTGACCCGGGTGCCTTGCCCGGGGGCCGATTCGAGTTCGAACGTCCCGCCCAGAGACTCCACTCGATAGCGCATGCCTACCAGTCCCAGGCGCGAACGATGTGCCCCTGTCGCGGCCTCAAGGCCCTGAGCGATGCCTGCGCCAGCGTCCGCCACCTGTACCTCCAGCACGCCCTGCCTGCACTCTGCGCTGAGCAACTGGCCCTGGCCGCCGGCATGGCGGAAGGCGTTGTTCAACGCCTCCTGTACCAGACGGTAGACGCAGATCTTGTAGGGCAGACTCAGCGTCTCGGGCAACTTGCCGAGTTCCAGTTGCACCTTGGTTTCGCTGCGTTGCTCATGGCGTTGCACCACCAGTTTGAGCAGCTCTTCCAGATTCAGCTCGTTGATTTCCGGCAGGGCCAGGCCACGGGAAATACCGCGAATCTCGCGCAGACTTTCCTGGGCGGCATTGCGGATGGTCTCCAGAGGCTCGCTGGTCGTGCTTGTTGACAACGCCGCCAGTTCATCCAGGCGTAGCAGAATCAGGGTCAGGAGCTGCGCCGGACCATCGTGCAGGTCAGCGCCCAGGCGTCTGTGAGTCAGCTCATTGATCGTGGCGAACTCCTGACTGGCGGTGGCGACGCGTCGTTGCAGGGTGGCATTTTGCTGATGCAGCGCCAGCTGTGCATGCATCTGCTGGCGCAGAGCCGTCTGCTGTTTGCTGATGATGCGGTCACCGTGGCGGACGATGAGAAACAGCAGCACCAGCATGGCCAGGGTCGCAGCGGCGATGATCGCCCAGACCTGCAGGTGAATGCTGCCGATCTCGTGCTCCATCTCGTAGAACTCGCCGATGGCGATGATCTTCCCGCTACCGAACTCACGCAGCGGCACGTAGGTTTCGTACAGCGGTCGGTCGAAGCTGCGCTCGTAGGCATGCTCGTCATGATCCAGCGGGCTCAGGCGGGTTACCACCTTGCCTTGCATGGCCTCGGCGATGGGCCCGGCGGGGTGATAGTAGAAAACCGGGCGCTTGCTGGTGCTGTAGACGTTGCGTCCGTCGGGCAGCCAGATCTTCACCGAGAGGATGTGCTGTTTGAGCGAGGTGTCTTTCATCAGGTTGTCGATGGCTTGCACGCTTTCGGCTTTCAGCGTGCTGGCCGAGGCCAGTTCCTGCACATATTCGTCCAGATACGCCTCCATATAGATGGCCGCGCCTTCGCCGGCGCTGTGCGCGGCTGCCAGCTTGATCTGCTGGCTGACCAGGCTACCCACGAAGGCCATGCTCAGGCCCAGGATCAATGCGGCGAGCAGGATGAATTGGGTTGAGCGGTTGAGCCCGGCCAGCGGGTGCCTGAGGCGCTTGGGCCAGGTATCGGGCGATTCGACCATGGTCTGATCTGCAGGCTCGACGAAAGTCTTTGAATTTGATTCGACCTTTGCCTCTGTGGCCATTCGCCTTGCTCCCCGATGCTGGTGACAAGCGCTTTGGGCAGGCAGTCGACGCAATCAGTTGACGCCCGTCTCAACAAGCTAGTCCAGGATGCGCTGCGAGGTGGCTTTTATAGCGGTTACTGCCTCGACTGGAGTAGCGACGATGCCCTAGAGCGGTGCCGGCATCGGCTGGACCTAGGCTTGACCTGGCCCCCCGCAGGGCCCTTGCAGTCGAGTGTGAGCGTGCTGGAGTCCCGCGCAGGAGAGGGCGCGCAACTTTGGGCGTGCTCATCCGGGAAGGTAAACCATGGCTTTGCGCCTCGTTGTCAGAAGTCGATTGGTGGACAGTCCAGCCGATCCATTCGCGCTGCGTTTTCACGGGCCACCACCACCCTGAATGGTCGGCGAGCCTGAAGCTTGCTGCCCATCGCGGGGTGTGCGGCGCAGTTGCCTGCCACATCCCCTCTCTTCTGTACTTGTTCGCCAACGTCCGACCACGCCGTTGCAATGTTGCCGTATGCATGTGGTTTTCCTGATCTGAACGTCAGTTGTACTCAGCATTGAGGGAACAAAGATGGCCACTCTAACCGTCAATCAAGCCGATCTCGTTTTAATTCTCCAGCAGATCAAGATTTCCGAAGCCCATGCCGCCGGCGAGTCGCTCTATGACCTGGTCGGCAACCCACTGTTGCCTTGGGGTCTGCGCACCGTCGATGGCACCTATAACAACCTGGTTCCGGGCCAACAGTACTATGGCTCGGCCGATCAACTGATGCCCCGCCTGCTCGATCCGGTATTCCGCGATGCAGAAAATGGTATCGATGGGCCGGGCGCTCCTCCCGGTTTCCCCACTGGCAGCCAAAGCACCAGCTATGCCCAGACCAACGGCTACGTGGTCGACTCGCAGCCGCGCACCATCAGCAACCTGATCGTCGACCAGAGCCTGGGCAACATGGCGGCGGTGATTGCGGCGCTGGATTACGCAGGCTCGGAAAATTCCTATGCCGATGCGTTGCTGGTCATGCAGGCGCACAGCACATTGAAAACGGCCGAAAGCGCCGCAGCTGGCAACAGCGCCCAGGTACAGGCCAGCGCAGCTACGTTGGCCGCGTCCACGGCAGCAGCTCAGGCCGCCAGCGCGGCGGCTGCGAGCGCCCAAACGCTGGCCAATCAGGATGCCCAGGTCTACAGCGATGCGCTGGCTGTGGTCGCTAGCGCGGTGGAGGTGCAGAGCCTGGCCCTGCAGGCCTACATGGCGGCCATTGGTACGCCGGACGAAGGTACTGCTCAGGCGGCCTTCCTCAGTGCAGCGATCGCCACCGCCCAGGCCCAGGCTGATGCCAATGCCAAAGGCACGGTGGCTGCCGAATCTGCTGCTGCCGCGCAGGCCGCCAGCCAGCTGGAACAGGAAGCTGCCACGCAATTGGCCAGCGACACGGCCGCCCACCAGGCCGTACTGGCTGAGGCTGCCGCCGACGATGCTGCGGTGGTTGCCGCTTCGGCGGCGCTGGATACGCTGCTGGACGAGTTTGGCATCGTGGTGGAGAACGGCACCGTAGTGATCCCCAATGTCGCCCCGGACGAAGGACTGACCGCGCCTTTCAACTCGTGGATGACCCTGTTCGGCCAGTTCTTCGACCATGGTCTGGATCTGGTCAACAAAGGTGGCAGTGGCACCGTATATATCCCGCTACAGCCAGACGACCCGCTGTACGTCGAGGGTTCGCACAGCAACTTCATGGTGCTCACTCGCGCTACCAACCAACCCGGGGCAGATGGCGTTCTCGGCACGGCGGACGATATCCGCGAACACACCAACCAGACGACGCCCTTCATCGACCAGAACCAGACCTACACCTCGCACGCCTCACACCAGGTGTTCCTGCGCGAGTACGTGATGGTCGACGGCAAGCCAATGGCTACCGGGCATATGCTCGATGGCCAGAATGGTGGCCTGGCCACCTGGGCCGATATCAAGGCGCAGGCCCGCGAGATGCTCGGCATCAACCTCACCGATGCCGACGTGACCAACGTGCCGCTGCTGGCCACTGACGAGTACGGCCAATTCATTCGTGGCGAGAACGGGTTTGCCATGTTGATCATGCCGGGTAACCCGCCAGTACAGGTAGAGGGCGATCCGGACAATCCAATCAGCACCCAGGGGGCTGTCCGCACCGGCCATGCCTTCCTCGACGATATCGCCCATAACGCGGTACCGGTGATAGTCGGCGGGCAATTGGTGGCCGATGCCGATGAGGTGGCCGGCAATGCCGTGGTGGCCAACCCCATGACCGGACGTAACCTTGAGTACGACAACGAACTGCTCGATGCCCACTTCATCACGGGTGACGGCCGCGGCAACGAGAATATCGGCCTGACTGCGGTGCACCATGTGTTCCACGCCGAGCACAATCGTCTGGTCGAGGCCAACAAGCAGACCATTCTCGATACCGGCGATCTGGCCTTTATCAACGAGTGGCTGTTGCTGCCGGTGAGCGAGGTGCCGGCAAGTGCCGATGAACTGATCTGGAACGGTGAGCGCTTGTTCCAGGCCGCGCGTTTCGTCAACGAGATGCAGTACCAGCACCTGGTGTTCGAGGAATTCGCCCGTACCGTGCAGCCGTTGGTGGACGTGTTCGTATTCTCCAACACGGCGGACATCGATCCGGCCATCGTTGCCGAGTTCGCCCATGTGGTATATCGCTTCGGTCACTCCATGCTCAACGAGACGGTGGCGCGCCTGGACAACAGCATGCAGTCCAGCGACGTCGGCCTGATCGAGGCCTTCCTCAACCCCATCGAGTTCACCCAGGGCGGCACCCTCACCGCTGATCAGGCCGCTGGCTCGATCATCCGCGGCATGACCCGGCAGACCGGCAACGAGATTGACGAATTCGTCACCGAGGCGCTGCGCAACAACCTGGTCGGCCTGCCGTTGGACCTGGCGGCGATCAATATCGCCCGCGGTCGCGACACCGGGGTTCCTTCGCTGAACAACGCCCGTGCGCAGTTCTACGAAATGACCGGCGATACCCAGCTCAAGCCTTACGACAGCTGGATCGACTTCACCCTGAACATCAAGACGCCGGCCTCGATCATCAACTTCATCGCCGCCTACGGCACGCACAGCAGCATCACCTCGGCCACCACCCTGGAGGCCAAGCGCGATGCCGCCATGGCTCTGGTGCTGGGAGGCGCGGGCGCACCGGCGGACCGCGATGACTTCCTCAACGCACGCGGCGAGTATGCCGTGAACAAGGGCGGGCTGGATCTGGTGGACTTCTGGATCGGCGGGTTGGCCGAGCAGAACATGCCGTTCGGCGGCATTCTCGGCTCCACCTTCAACTTCGTCTTCGAAGTGCAGATGGAGAACCTGCAGAACGGCGACCGTTTCTACTACCTCAGCCGTACCCAGGGCATGAACCTGCTCAACGAACTGGAAGCCAACAGCTTCGCCGCCCTGGTGATGCGCAACACCGACCTGGGCGACCCCAACGCCTCGCACTTGCCGGGGGCGCTGTTCCAGCGCGTGGACTACATCCTCGAACTGGACATGAACCGTCAGCAGTATGCCGATCCGGTGGGCAGCAACCCCGTCCTCAACGCCCTGGCACCGCTGGTTATTCGTGACAATCCAGCCACAGCCGGACCGGACAGCAATTACCTGCGCTACACCGGCGATGCCCATGTGGTGCTGGGCGGCACCAACGGTGATGACATCCTGATCGGCGGGGCAGGCGACGATACCTTGTGGGGCGACGGCGGTAACGACCGCCTGGAAGGCGGTTACGGCATCGACCATATCTTCGGCGGTGCTGGCGACGACATCATCACCGATATCGGTGACGCCGACGTGATCCATGGCGATGACGGCAACGACGTGATCCACACCGGCCCCGGCCTCGATCTGGTGTTCGGTGGCGGTGGCATGGATTTCATCTATGGCGGGCCGGACGGTAAGGAAATCTTCGGCGGACGTGACAACGACTTCATCTTCAGCGGCGACGGGCCCAGCTTCATCCTCGGCAACGAGGGCGACGACTGGATGGAGGGCGGCGCTGGTTTCGACACCCTGGCCGGCGACAACTCGGAGTTGTTCTTCAACAGCCCGATCATTGGTCACGACGTGATGATGGGGGGCGGCAACGACAACGACTACGACGGCGAGTCCGGCGACGACATCATGGTTCAGGGCGCCGGCATCCATCGTAACGAGGGCATGTGGGGCTTCGACTGGGCGATCCACAAGGGCAATACCCTGGCGGCCTATTCCGATCTAACCACGCCGATCTTCGCCACCGACTTCGAAGACATCCTGCGTGACCGCTTCGATCAGGTCGAAGGGCTGTCCGGCTGGATTCACGACGATCAGTTGTTCGGCGACGACCGCGTGGATGACACCGCGGCCGGTGAGAACTCGTTGTTCAACCACGAGCTGACTCTGTCCGGGATGAACCGTATCGCCGGGCTGGAGGCTGTACTCGGGATGATGGCCGAGCCACGCGACAACCCGCACGATGCCTCCGACCCGGTGGTGTTCAGCGGCGGCAATATCCTGCTCGGCGGGGGCGGCAGCGATGTTATCGAGGGGCGTGCCGGTAACGACGTGATCGATGGCGACGCCTGGCTCAACGTGCGCATCAGCGTGCGCAGCACGCTCGACCCGAGCATCGAACTGTTCAGCGTCGACAGCATGAAGGACATCCAGGCACGGATGTTCTCTGGTGAGATCAACCCGAGCCAGCTGCATATCGTGCGCGAGATTCTCGACGGCAATCAGGAGGGCGATATCGACACCGCAGTGTTCAGCGGCGCGTTCGCCAACTACGAGATGATCGAGACGTTCGACGGCACCGACAGCTTACTGGTGGTGGATAACGTCGGCACCGATGGCACCGACCTGATCCGCAATATCGAGCGGCTGCAGTTCGCCGACCAGGTGGTCTGGTTGATCGACCGGCCGGCCGAGGGCACGGTGTCGATCAGCAACATGACGCCGGCCGAGGACGACATGCTGCTGGCGGCCGCCACCGTCAGCGATCCCAACGGTACCGAGTTCGCCGTGCTCAGCTACGCCTGGCAGGCGCTGGTAGCCGGCGAGTGGGTGCAGGTCGGTACGGGGCAGAGCTTCCAGCCCGGTGACGCCCAGGTCGGGCTGGCGCTGCGTGTGGTGGTCAGCTTCAACGACGACTGGGGCAACCCGGAGAGCCTGGTGTCTGAGGTCACCGCGCCGGTGCTCAACGTCAACGATGCACCCACCGGGCTGCCGCAGCTCAGCAACGCCTCGCCCAGCGTCGGCCAGGTGCTGATCGCTTCCGCCGCGCAGATCGCCGATGCCGACGGTCTGGTCGGGGCGACCTTCGCCTACCAGTGGCAGGTCGGCAGCGGCGATAGTTTCAGCAATATCGCTGGCGCCACCGCGCAGTCCTTCACCCTGACAGCGGCTCAGGCCGGCCAGCAGGTGCGGGTGCAGGTCAGCTACACCGATAACCGCGGCACCTTCGAGTCGCTGACCTCGGCGGCTACCGCGGTGGTGGCCAGTGCGGTGATCATGGGCACCAATGCGGCCAATACGCTCAACGGTACGGCGCTGGACGACCATATCCTCGGCCTGGGCGGCAATGACGTGCTCAACGGCCTGGCCGGTAACGACATCCTCGACGGTGGCGCGGGCAACGACACCCTGGATGGCGGCCTTGGCGCCGATGTCATGCTCGGCGGTCTGGGCAACGACATCTATATCGTCGACAACCCCGGTGATCAGGTGATCGAGGCAGTCGGCTCCGGCACCGATACCGTGCGCACCACGCTGCTTAGCTATGGTTTGGGCGAGAACGTCGAGCACCTGACCTTTATCGGCAGCGGCAACTTCGTCGGCTACGGCAACGCGTTGGCCAACACCATCACCGGCGGTGCAGGCAACGATGTGCTCGATGGCGGCGCCGGAGTCGACCGTCTGGTCGGTGGGGCGGGCAACGACAGCTACTACGTCGACAACCCCGGCGATGTGGTGGTCGAGGCTGCTGGCGCAGGGGTCGATACCGTGTATTCCACTGCCTCCAGCTACACCCTGGGTGCCAACGTGGAGATGTTCGTCCAGGTTGGCAGCAACGCCGTGGTAGCCAATGGTAATGGCCTGGCCAACATGATGGTGGGGGGCGTGGGCAACGATACCCTCAGAGGGTTGGGAGGTAACGATGTGCTCAACGGCATGGAGGGGGATGACCTGCTATATGGCGGTGCTGGCGCTGACAGCCTGAGTGGGGGAAGCGGTGCCGATACCCTCTATGGCGAGGGCGGCAACGATATCCTCGACGGCGGCGACGGTGACGACATCCTCGATGGTGGTGCCGGTAACGACATCGTGATCGGCGGTGCCGGCAACGACACCCTGTATGCCAATCAGGGCAACGACATCTTCATGTTCGGGCCCAACTTCGGCAACGATACCATCATCGGTTTCGACGCCAACCCGGCAGGAGGGCAGGACCTGCTCAACATCGCCGCATTCAATCTGACTGCCGCGACGTTCTCCAGTCGCGTGTCAATCGCCGATGCCGGCAACGATGTGTTGGTGACTGTCAATGGTGCAGATGGCGGCAGTATCCGCCTGGTCGGTGTAACCGATCACACCAGCGTGGCCATCACCGACTTTCAGTTGGCATGAGGTGGCGTGATCCCTGGCGTTCGGATCACGCGCGGTAAGCCAGGGTCGGCGCCAGGTTGACTGCGGAGCATCGCCTGCGGGGGCGGTGCTTCGTGGTCTTCTTTTCAGGCGCGAGGGAATATCGCAAAAAGTTGCGCTGGGACGCATGTCGAGTTCCATTCGCGTGGTAATGTAATACACAGTTACATTTACCCACCTGTGTTTATGGAGTTTCCATGCCGATCAAGGATTCGATCCTGGCAGCCGTGCTGGCTGCTGTCCTGCCGTTCACCTGTGTTGCATACGCCAATCCCGAGACCGAGCCAGAAAATGCTGTGGTCGGCGAAGAGGTCATCGAGACCGAGGACGCAGCGCAGTTCATCAGTCCCGAAGAGTTTGTCGCCAGCCTGGAGTTCAAGACCGGTCGCGTCGTCCTGGGCAACGATCTTGCTACCCTCAATCTGCCCGATACCCTGGTGTTTCTCGACGGCGAGAACGCTCAGCGTCTGCTGGTCGATGGTTGGGGCAACCCACCGGATGACGTCCCGCCGCTGGGCATGATCCTGCCGGCTGGCGTATCGCCCTTGGCCGACGAATCCTGGGGTGTGACGGTCGAGTACGAAGACAGCGGTTACGTGTCCGACGAGGACGCCGCCGATATCGACTACGGCGACATGCTCGAGGACATGCAGGCCGACATGCGTGAGGCCAACACCTGGCGTGAAGAGAACGGCTACGAGGCCGTGCAATTGGTCGGCTGGGCTGCCGAGCCGCACTACGATGCCGCAGGCAAGAAACTGCACTGGGCCAAGGAGCTGAAGTTCGGCGAAAGCGACGTCAATACCCTGAATTACAACATTCGCGTGCTGGGTCGTAAGGGCGTGCTGGTGCTGAACTTCGTCGCCAACATGGATCAGTTGGCGGAGATCGAGGCCAGCGTGCCGGCTGTGCTGGCTGCGACCGAGTTCAACCCGGGCCAGCGCTATGCCGAGTTCGATCCGGATCTGGATACCGTTGCCGCATACGGCCTCGGCGCGCTGGTAGCCGGCAAGGTCGCTGCCAAGACCGGTTTGCTGGCCATGTTGCTGGTACTGCTGAAGAAGTTCTGGTTCATCCCGGTGGTGGTGGGTGGCTGGCTGTTCAAGCGTATCGGTCTGCGCAAGAAGGAAGCGCCGGTCGAAGCGGTGAGCGCTCCGGTCGCACCGGTTGCCGAGGCCAAACCGCAAGAGTCAGCGCAAACGGTGATGGATCTGAACAAGCCGGATGATGCGGACAAACGCTGAGTTCAGTCCGTAGCCCGGATGCAATCCGGGGCCTGGGTTTACAAGAGTTCCCGGATTGCATCCGGGCTACGAAAACGCCGCGAACCCTGCAGAGGGCTCGCGGCGTTTTTCGTTGCGGCTTGAAGTCTTACTTGGACAGGTACTTCATCCCGTCTTCCAGCCCCTGCAGGGTCAGCGGGTACATGCGATCTTCGATCAGTTCGCGCACCAGACCGGTGGAGGCGGTGTAGTTCCAGGTGTCCTTGGGGTAGGGGTTGATCCAGATGATCTTCTTGAACTTCTCGGTGAAGCGCTTCATCCAGACGTAGCCGGCTTCCTCGTTCCAGTGCTCGACGCTGCCGCCGGCCTGGGTGATCTCGTAGGGCGCCATGGCTGCGTCGCCGACGAACACCACCTTGTAGTCGGCGCCGTACTTGTGCAGCAGGTCAATGGTCGAGGTGCGCTCGCTGGTGCGACGCATGTTGTTCTTCCACACGCTCTCGTAGATGAAGTTGTGGAAGTAGAAATACTCCAGATGCTTGAACTCGGTCTTGCAGGCGGAGAACAGCTCCTCGCAGACCTTGACGTGGGCATCCATCGAGCCGCCGATGTCCAGCAGCAGCAGGAGCTTCACCGTGTTGCGGCGTTCCGGGCGCATCTGGATGTTGAGCAGGCCGCCGTCCTTCGCGGTGTGGTCGATGGTGCCGTCCAGGTCCAGTTCCTCGGCTGCGCCCTGGCGGGCGAACTTGCGCAGGCGACGCAGCGCGACCTTGATGTTGCGCGTGCCCAGCTCGACCTGGTCGTCGAGGTTCTTGTACTCACGCTGGTCCCACACCTTGGCGGCCTTGCCCTGGCGCTTGCCGGCATCGCCGACGCGAATGCCTTCCGGGTTGTAGCCGCCGGAGCCGAACGGGCTGGTGCCGCCGGTGCCGATCCACTTGTTGCCGCCGGCGTGCTTTTCCTTCTGCTCCTCGAGGCGCTTCTTGAACTCCTCGATCAGCTTGTCGAGGCCGCCCAGGCTCTGGATCTGCGCCTTCTCCTCGTCGCTCAGCAGGCGCTCGAATTCCTTGCGCAGCCATTCCTCGGGGATCATCGCCTCGATATGCTGGTTGAGGTTCTCCAGGCCCTTGAAGTAGGCGCCGAAGGCACGGTCGAACTTGTCGAAGTGACGTTCGTCCTTCACCAGAATCGCCCGCGCCAGGTAGTAGAACTCGTCCATGTCGGCGAACACGACGTTATGTTTGAGCGCGTTGATCAGGTCGAGCAGCTCGCGCACCGACACCGGCACCTTGGCCGCGCGCATTTCGTTGAATAGATTAAGCAGCATGCTGCGCCCTCACTTGCAGAATCATTCCCCGCTTGGGGCGCTCTGTGTAGGAGCCAGCTTGCTGGCGATCAGTGACATCGGCAGTGCGTCGGATCGCCAGCAAGCTGGCTCCTACAGTTTCAGATCAGTGTCCGTTACCGAGAAGCGCGGCGGGTCATGAAGGCCAGTCGCTCGAGCAGCTGTACATCCTGCTCGTTCTTCACCAGGGCGCCGGCCAGCGGCGGGATGGCCTTGGTCGGGTCGCGCTCGCGCAGTACCGCTTCGCCGATGTGGTCGGCCATCAGCAGCTTCAGCCAATCCACCAGCTCGCTGGTCGAGGGCTTCTTCTTCAGGCCTGGCACCTTGCGTACATCGAAGAACACGTCCAGCGCTTCGGCCACCAGCTCGCCGCTGATGTTGGGATAGTGCACGTCGACGATCTTCTTCAGGGTGTCGCGATCCGGGAAGGCGATGTAGTGGAAGAAGCAGCGGCGCAGGAAGGCGTCCGGCAGTTCCTTCTCGTTGTTCGAGGTGATGATGATGATCGGGCGCTGCTTGGCCTTGATCGTCTCGTTGGTCTCGTAAACGTAGAACTCCATCTTGTCGAGTTCCTGCAACAGGTCGTTGGGGAACTCGATGTCGGCCTTGTCGATCTCGTCGATCAGCAGGATCACGCGCTCGTCGGACTCGAACGCCTCCCACAGCTTGCCTTTCTTGATGTAGTTGCGAACGTCGTGAACCTTGTCCGAGTCGAGCTGCGAGTCACGCAGGCGGCTGACCGCATCGTATTCGTACAGGCCCTGGTGCGCCTTGGTGGTGGACTTGATGTGCCAGGTGATCAACCTGGCGCCGAAGGCGTCGGCCAGTTGTTCGGCAAGCATGGTCTTGCCGGTGCCTGGCTCACCCTTGACCAGCAGCGGGCGTTGCAGGGTAATGGCGGCGTTGACCGCAAGCTTGAGGTCGTCGGTGGCGACGTAGGACTGGGTGCCTTCGAACTTCATCGGAAAATCCTCGGAACGGTAACGCGCGGGGCCGGCCCGCAGCAGAAATTCAGAGTGCGACTATAACGCGCAGCTCCGGTGGCTGTGAACGCAGACGCAGTATTCAGTCACTGAATGGCGAGTCACCCGGCTTTCGGTCTGCTGGCTGGACGTGTGCCAGGGGGAGGCTTAGGCTTGGGGTTTTCCCTGCCCGCAAGGACTTCCGTCATGAGTCGTATCTTCGCAGACAACTCCCAGGCCATCGGTAACACGCCGCTGGTCATGATCAACCGCCTGGGGCCCAAAGGCGTGACCATTCTGGCCAAGATCGAAGGCCGCAACCCGGCGTACTCGGTCAAGTGCCGCATCGGCGCCAGCATGATCTGGGACGCTGAGGAGCGCGGTGTGCTCAAGCCGGGCATGACCATCGTCGAGCCGACCTCCGGCAATACCGGTATCGGCCTGGCGTTCGTCGCTGCCGCACGCGGCTACAAGCTGGTGCTGACCATGCCTGCCTCGATGAGCCTGGAACGACGCAAGGTGCTCAAGGCCCTCGGTGCCGAACTGGTGCTGACCGAGCCCGCCAAGGGCATGAAGGGCGCTATCGAGAAGGCCAACGAGCTGGCCGCTGCCAACCCCGATTACTACCTGCCGCAGCAGTTCGAGAACCCGGCCAACCCGGCCATTCACGAAAAGACCACTGGCCCGGAAATCTGGCGCGACACCGAAGGAGCCATCGACGTGCTGGTCGCTGGTGTGGGCACTGGCGGCACCATCACCGGGGTTTCGCGCTATATCAAGCAAACCCAGGGCAAGCCGATCCTGTCGGTTGCGGTGGAGCCTGTGGGCTCGCCGGTGATCAGCCAGACTCTGGCCGGTGACGAGGTCAAACCCGCGCCGCACAAGATCCAGGGTATCGGCGCCGGTTTCGTGCCGAAGAACCTCGACCTGGCGATGGTCGATCAGGTCGAGCAGGTCAATGATGACGAATCCAAGGCCATGGCCCTGCGCCTGATGCGCGAGGAAGGCATTCTCTGCGGCATCTCCTGTGGCGCAGCCATGGTGGCGGCAGTGCGTCTGGCGGAGAAGCCGGAAATGCAGGGCAAGACCATCGTGGTGATCCTGCCGGACTCTGGCGAGCGCTACCTGTCGAGCATGCTGTTCAGCGATATGTTCACCGAGCAGGAGCTGCAGCAGTAAAGCGGCTTTTTCGTAGGGTGCGCCTTGCGCACCGGGGTTGTTTCGCGGTGGCTTAGGTGCGCACGGCGCACCCTACGTCCTGGTTACGCTGGGCCTGACCACCAGCCAAAGCGCTAGTGCGATCAGCACGCCGCCGGGCAGGTAGTCCCAGCTCAGCGGCTCACCCAGCAGCAGGGCGCCCCACAACACGCCAAATGGCGGAATCAGGAAGGTGGTGGTGCTGGCCTTGATCGGCCCGATATCGGTCAGCAGGCGGAAATACAGCACATAGGCGAATGCCGTGCAGACCAGGCCCAGGCCGGCCAGCGACAGCCACACCTCGATACCGCCCCAGCTTGCCGGCGGTTGCAGCGTCAGGCTGCCGATGAACAGCGGCAACAGGAACAGGCTGGCCCCCGCCAGGCTGGCGAAGGCGGTCAGGCGGTTGTCCAGACCGCCTTGCTGACCGATCCAGCGGCGGGTGAGAAACCCGGCGAAGCCGTAGCAGGTGGTGGCCACCAGGCAGGCGCCGGCGCCCATCAGCAGTTGCAGATCGAAGGCCACCGGGCCGGTGCGGGTCAGCACCGCCACGCCGAGCAGACCAAGGAATACGCCCGCCGCCTTGCTGCGGGTGATGCCCTCATGGAAGAACAGCGCGCCGATCAGCACGCCCATCAAAGGGGTGGTGGCGTTGAAGATCGCCGAATAACCGGCCGGCAGAATCAGCGCCGCCAGGCAATACATGGCTGAAGGCAGGCCGGCATTGATCACGCCCAGGCCCAGGCAGATACGCAACTTGCCGCGAAAGTCCCAATCGCAGCGCAGCAGCAGGAGCAGTGCGAGCAAGCCCAGCACGCCGAAGCTGGCGCGAAAGAAGGCAGTCGGCATGCTGCCGAGGACCGGTGCGGCAACGCGCATGAACAGGAAGCTCGCGCCCCAGATGGCGGCGAGCAGCAGCAGGCGAAACAGATCGGCGGTACGCACGGTGAAGCATCCGACAGGGTGGGGCCGAGAGTGTTGCCGCTGGGCGGGGTTATGGCAATCCGCATCGCGCTTTCGAACGAGGTTTGTGCCATCCCGTAGCCCGGATGAAATCCGGGAAGACTTGAGCGATAGTCCCCGGATTGCATCCGGGCTACGTTTGGCCGGCTTTGAGGCTAAGCTCGCTTCACTCATTTCCTTGCGAGGTACTTCCATGGCGCAGCAATGGTCGGCCAGCGAGATCGCTCGCCTGATCCTCGATGGCTTCGACGATTATCGCGAGCATTTTCGCCAGATCACCGATGGCGCGCGCGTTCGCTTCGAGCAGGCGCAATGGCAGGAGGCTCAGCAAGCGTCGGCGGCGCGTATCAACCTGTACGAAGAGAAGGTCGCAGAAACCCGCGAGCGTCTGCTGCAAGGGTTCGATGCTTCGCTGCTGGACGTAACGCAGTGGCCGCTGGTCAAGAGCGCCTACATCGCCCTGATCGATCTGCGTTTCGACGACGAACTGGCGGAAACCTGGTTCAACTCGATCTTCTGCAGCCTGTTCAGCCATGACCAGATCAGCGATGGCTGCATGTTCATCCACACCACGCGACCGTCCCTGCGCAAGCAGCCCAGTGCGGCGCAGACGCGCAGCTATCGACCTGCTGGCGAACTACTCTTGGCATTGCAGGCGATCTTCGACGATTACCGTTTCGATGCGCCCTACGAGGATCTGTCGCGCGACCTGCAGCGCCTGGAGGAGCAGCTGCGCGCCAGCCTGCCGGATTGGGTCTGCAAGGACCCGCAGCTGTGCATCGAGTTGTTCTCCTCGGTGCTATACCGCAACAAGGGCGCCTACCTGATCGGGCGCATCTACAACCGTGAGGAGCAGTGGCCGCTGGCGATCCCGCTGTTGCACCGCGAAGGGCAGGGTATCCAGGCCGATGCGGCGATCACCGACGAGGCAGAGGTGTCGATCATCTTCTCCTTCACCCGCAGCTACTTCATGGTGGACGTGGCGATTCCGGCCGAGTTCGTCGGTTTTCTCAAGCGCATCCTGCCGGGCAAGCACATCGCCGAGTTGTACACTTCGATCGGCTTCTACAAGCACGGCAAATCCGAGTTCTACCGCGCCCTGATCGGCCACCTGGCTGGCACCGATGATCGCTTCATCATGGCGCCCGGTGTACGCGGCATGGTCATGAGCGTGTTCACCCTGCCGGGCTTCAACACCGTGTTCAAGATCATCAAGGACCGCTTCGCCCACGCCAAGACGGTGGATCGCAAGACGGTGATCGAGAAGTATCGCCTGGTGAAAAGTGTCGACCGTGTGGGGCGCATGGCCGATACCCAGGAGTTCGCCGACTTCCGGTTCCCCAGGGCCAAGTTCGAGCCCGAGTGTCTCGCCGAACTGCTGGAAGTGGCGCCGTCGACCGTGGTGGTGGAGGGTGACACCGTGCTGGTACGGCACTGCTGGACCGAACGGCGCATGACGCCGCTCAATCTCTATCTGGAAAGTGCCAACGAGGCGCAGGTGCGCGAGGCGCTGGACGACTACGGCCTGGCCATCAAGCAACTGGCGGCGGCCAATATCTTCCCCGGCGACATGTTGTTGAAGAACTTCGGTGTCACCCGCCATGGCCGCGTGGTGTTCTACGACTACGACGAGATCTGCTTTCTCACCGAGGTGAACTTCCGGCGCATCCCGCCGCCGCGTTTCCCCGAGGACGAGATGAGTTCCGAGCCCTGGTATTCGGTGGGGCCGATGGACGTGTTCCCCGAGGAATTTCCGCCGTTCCTGTTTGCCGATATCAAGCAGCGCAGGCTGTTCAGTCAGCTGCATGGCAATCTCTATGAGGCCGATTACTGGAAACAATTGCAGGAGGCGATTCGGGCGGGCAAGGTGATCGACGTGTTCCCCTATCGACGCAAGAGTCCGGTGATTTGACGGAGGCTGGTTGAAATCCGTTTGGCCCGGCCTAATCTTATAGGTGAGCCGCTGGCTCTTCCCTTTACTTGGCAGGAGGTCGTACCCATGCTCGCCAAGCTGCAAGAACAACTGCAAGCCCTGCTGCAGGCCCTTGGCCTCGCCCCGCAACCTCAGCCGATTCGCATCAGTGAAGCCGAGCAGCAACGCCTGCGCCGCGAGCGTCAGCGTCGCTGAAACTTGTCAGGTGAGCCGATGGGCGTCGAACCAGGCGTCTATCAGCTCGCGCATCCGCTCTCCCGAGAAACTCGCGAAATGCCCGCCGTGCACGGTGCGTACCGGCAGCTCGCGCAGACGCTTCAGGCTGCGCGCGTAATCGTCCAGGTTCGAGTGGTAGGCATCTTCGATCAGTGGGCCGTCGTAGAGAATGTCGCCGGAGAAAAGCGTTTGCGTCTGCGCTTCCCATAGGCTGATGCCACCCGGTGAATGGCCGGGCGTGTGCAGCACCTGCAAGACCCGATTACCCAAATCCAGTACGTCACCATCCTCGATCAGGCGCGTGGCTGGTGCTGCTCGTACGCGGTATTCGGCGTAGCACAGCGGGCAATCCGGATGCGCCTCGAACATGTCGTCGCCGACGAAGTCGGTGGCCAGGGTATTGGCGCCGTCCGGCGCGGCGAGGATATCGGCTTCGGCCGGATGCACCAGGCGCTCATCGAATTCGTGATGCCCGGCAATATGGTCGAAGTGGCAGTGACTGGCCACCGCCAGCAGTGGCTTTTCGGTGAGCCACGGCAGTTGCTCGCGCAGGCTGACCAGCCCGGAGCCCGAATCGATCAACACGTCATGCTCGCGCCCCTGCACATGCCACATGTTGCAGCGATAGAAGGGGCGCACGTAGGGCTCGTGGATCAGGCAGATGCCATCGTGGCGGTGCTCCACTTCGAACCAACGGTCACGGCTGACGATTTTCATGATATCTCTCGCGGCAATCGATCGACTGAGTGTAAGAGCCCCGCCCAGGGCGAAGCCATTATTCTGCGGCGTACGTGCGATTCGCCGTGAGGCGCGACTCCCACCGCTGATGCATCAGGCCCGTAGGGTGCACCGTGCGCACCGATCATCGTGCTGTCCCGGATTACAAGCTGGTGCGCGCGGCGCACCCTACGAGAGTGAGCCAGGCTCAGTCGTTTCAGGTAGGGCGGGTGCAACCCGCCAGATTTGTCATCACGCTACGCCAGCTACGCCAGCTACGCCAGCTACGCCAGCTGCGCCCGTGGCACCAGCACCCAGCGTCGCAGCACCGTGTAGCTGGCGGCGGTGATCAGGAACACCGGCAGCGAAGCGCCCCAGGCCAGCGGCGAGACCCAGCCCCAGTAGTAGGCCAGCACCGCGCCCAGGCCGTAGGCGACGAAGGCGGCCGGGTTGAAGCCGCTCAGGTAACGGTAGCGGCCGCCGTCTTCACTGAGCAGTTCGTCCACCGCGTAGTCGCCCTTGTTAATCAGGAAGTAGTCGGCGATCAGCACCGCAAAGGCCGGGATGAACACACTGCCGATCACCAGCAAAAAGCTCTGGAAGTTGTCGAGAATGCCGGGAATCTGCGAGCCGAGGATCGACAGCACGCCGATGGCCAGCGCCGGCTTCCAGAACGGGGTTTTCGGGCTGATGTTCAGGTACGACAGCGACGCGCTGTACACGCACATGACATTGGTGGTCATCACCGAGAGGAACACCACGATGGCCGCCGGCAGTCCGAAGCCGAAACCGGCCAGCAGCACGGCCGGGTCGTAGGTCTGTTCCATACCGGTCAATACAGAGAAGCCCGACACCGTGGCGCCCAGGCCCATGGCTAGTAGCGTTGCCGCGACATAGCCGACCCAGGTACCGACTCCCGCCACGCCCTGGCTGCGGCAGTTGCGGTTGTAGTCAGCGGCCAGCGGAATCCAGGAAAACGCGGTGGCGATGACGATATCGAAGGCAATACCGGGGGTGATCTCGTTGCGCGGTTCGGTGGGCATGGCCAGCAGGCTTCCGAACTCGAATTTCTGCCCCATCACGTAGAACACCGCGCCGGCCAGCAGGAGCATGCCGATGGCGGCCCAGCGCTCGACTCGTTCGATGCCCAGGTGGCCGCGCAGGGCGATCAGCAGTACCAGGGTTTCGCAGAGGATGGTGAACAGCGGCAGGTTGGAGTAGCCGGTCAGGTGCTCCACCGCGTAGTTCAGGCTCATGCCGGCCAGCAGTGCCTGGATCCAGCTCCAGGCCAGCAGGGTCAGCAGGTTGACCAGCGACGGCAGCTTGGCGCCGTGCACGCCGTAGCTGCCGCGTGCCAGCACCATGGTGGTCAGGCCCGAACGCTGGCCCATCAGGCCGACCAGTACCAGCGGCAGGATGCCGATGCCCGAACCGATCAGGACGATGAGCATGGCCTGGGTGAATTTCAGATCCGGCACCAGCAGCATGCCGGTGAGGATGGTGGTGACCACCACGTTGGCGCCTAGCCACAGGGCGATGGTGCCGCCGAGACCGAGACTGCGATGCGCCTTGTCGGTTGGGGCCAGGCCGTCCTGGCCGAAGTGCTGGCTGAGATTCTTGAACATGGAACGACTCCCCGATGCTTGATTATTGGTATGGGTGGGCGGCAGTCAGCGATACAGCTGGATCTTGTGGTTATGGCCGTAGCCCGGATGCAATCCGGGGGGGGGAACGGGGATGTCGCGGCTAAAGCCCCTCCCACAGGGGACCTCGATTTCCGTGGGAGGGGCTTTAGCCGCGATCAATGTAGTCAGGGATGAAAGGGCGCTGCCTCCTGCACCTCGATGATCAAAGGGCGATCTTCGGGTGCGCTACGCAGCAGCTCGGTCAGATGCGCATGGTCACGCGCACGTTCGGCGGCGCAGCCAAAGCCACGGGCGATGGCGATGAGATCCGGCGTGTAGATATCGACGCCGATTGGCTCGATGTCGCGGCGCTGCATATAGCGCTTGATCTCGCCATAGCCGGCGTTGTTCCACAACAGCACGATGATGCCGACTCGCGCTTCCACGGCGCTGGCCAGCTCGGCAATGGTGAACTGGATGCCGCCGTCACCCATCAGGCTGATCACCGGGCGCGCTGGCTCGGCCAGCTTGGCTCCGATGGCCGCCGGCAAGCCGTAGCCGAGGGTGCCGTAGCCGGTGGAAGCGTTGAACCAGCGCCGCGCGCCGTCCAGTTCGACCAGATGGTTGCCGCTGTACACGGTCTGCGTCGAGTCGCCGACGAAGCGGGCGTCGGGCAGGGCATCGAGGATGCAGTCGAACAGCTGGCGGTAATGTGCCCAGCCGCTGAAGTCTTCGTTAAGGCGCGCCTGTACGGCCGCGGTACGCCGGGCGCCGGGGCTGTTCGCGTTGGCTTCGCGCGGGTCGAACTCGGCCAGCAGCATGCGCATGGCCACGCGCGCATCGCCCTGGATCGCCAGGTGTGGGGTGAAGTTGCGCTGCAGTTGCTGGGCATCGATGTCGATGCGGATCAGTCGGCCGGGCAGGCGGAAGTCGCCATCGAACACCACGTCGTAGTCGGTCTCGCCCAGCTCGGTGCCGATGGCCAGCACCACGTCGGCCTCCAGCGCCAGATCGCGCACGGGGCGCAGCGACTGGTTGCTGCCCAGCAGCAGCGGATGACCCGGCTGCAGCAGGCCCTTGGCGTTGATGGTCAGCGCGGTCGGCACATCCAGTGCAGCGGCCAACGCGCGGGCTTCAGCCTCGGCGGATACGCAACCGCCACCGAGCAGCAGAAGAGGGCGCTCGGCTTGTCTGAGCAGGCCGGCGGCCTCTCGGATCAACGTGCGGTTGGGCGCCGGGCGGCGCACCGTCGGTCGTGGCGCCAGGGTCATGTGCGTGGCGTCGGCAGTGATGATGTCCAGCGGCAGCTCGATATGCACCGGGCGCGGTCGCTCGCCTTCGAATACGGCGAAGGCGCGGGCCAGCACGCCAGGCAGTTCCTCGACGCTCATCAGGGTATGGCTGAAGGCGCTGACCCCGGCGGTCATCGCCCGCTGGTTGGGCAGCTCGTGCAGGTAGCCCTTGCCGAGCCCCAGGCGCGCGCGTTCGTTGACGCTGGAAATCACCAGCATCGGGATCGAGTCGGCGTAGGCCTGGCCCATGGCGGTGAGAATGTTGGTCATCCCCGGGCCGGTGATGATGAAGCACACACCCGGCTTGCCCGAGACGCGCGCATAACCGTCGGCCATGAAACCGGCGCCCTGTTCGTGACGCGGGGTGACGTGGCGGATGCTGCTCGATGGCAGGCCACGATAGAGCTCGACGGTGTGCACGCCGGGGATGCCGAACACGGTGTCGACGCCCCAGGCTTCCAGTTGTTTGACGAGAAATTCGCCGCAGGTGGTCATGTCATGGATCCTGTGTGGGACGGGAGACCCTCACCCCCGGCCCCTCTCCCAGGGGGAGAGGGGAGGGAATGGATTAGCCGACGATCCAGTGCGCCATCAGCGCGATGATCGGCAGGGTGATCAGGGTGCGGATGATGAAGATGACGAACAGCTCCAGCAGATTCAGCGGCAGCTTGGCCTTGATGATCAGCACGCCGACCTCGGACATGTAGATCAGTTGGGTCAGCGACACGCAGGCCACCACGAAACGCGTCAGCTCGCTCTCGATGCCTTTGCCCAGCACTGCCGGCAGGAACATGTCGGCGAAGCCCACCAACATCGCTGGCGCTGCCTTGGCTGCTTCCGGCAGTTGCAGCAGTTCGAGCAACGGCACGATGGGAGCGGACAGCCAGTTGAAGATCGGAGTGAACTCGGCGATGGCCAACGATACCGTGCCAATAGCCATTACCAGCGGCAGCAGACCCAGCCAGATATCGACCACATTGTGCACGCCGACCTTGACCATCTGCCCCGGCGAGGGATTGGCGTTGGCGCGCCGGACCGCCTGCAACAGACCCCAGCGCAGCAGCGAGGTACCGGCCGGCACATCTTCCTTGATCTGCTTGCCGACCCCGGCGACGTACTCGTCCTTCTTCCACGACAGCGGTGGAATACGCGGTGTGATGATGGCAGCGGCCAGACCGGCGACCACCACGGTCAGGTAGAAGGGCACGAACAGATGGTCGAGCTTCATGAAGCTGGTGATAAGCAGGCTGAAGGCGATCGAGGCGATGGAGAAGTTGGTGGCGATCACTGCCGCTTCCCGCGCGCTGTAGAAGCCCTTGTGGTACTGCTGGGCGGTGATCAGCACGCCAACGGTGCCGGAGCCGAGCCAGCTGGCGATGGCGTCGATGGCCGAGCGTCCGGGCAAGCCGAAGATCTTGCGGAACACATTGCGCACCAGGGTGCCGCAGAACTCCATCAGGCCGTAGTCGGTCAGCAGCGGCAGGATCAGGCCGGCGACCAGGAAGAAGGTGATCAACACCGGCGCCAGGTCTTTCAGCACCACCCCGCCGGTATTGGCGTTCCACACCCATTCCGGACCGAATTGCCAGAACGTCATGGCCGCGAACAGCCCGCCGAGCACGCGCAGGGCGAGCCACAGCGGCGGCAACACGAAAAGGTCGTTAAGGGCGCGACGCTCGGTAAGCCAGCGTGGCTTGAGCAGACTGCCAAACAGGCCCAGGACTGCCGAGACAATTAGCAGCCCCGTGGCGATGGCAGGCAACTGATCGCTGACGGCAGCCTTGAGTGCGTCAGCCATTACGCCGAGGCCGATGGTGACCTTTTCTTCGTAAACGATGGGGGTGAGAAACAGCAGTACGCCGAGCAACGAGGGGATCAGGAAGATCAGTAACTGACGCACGCTATAGGAGGTATCGGCCGGCGGCTGGTCATCCAGCAGCGGCATGGATTCTTCGCGATTCATCTGGGCACCCTGATTTGTTGTTGTAGGGATGTACCGGGCGCCTCGCGGGGCGCCCGGGCGGAGCAGTAAAAGCCGGCGGTCAGCGACGCTGAACCCCCGGAAGCACGCAGAGCATTTCGTACAGCAGGTTGGCGCCGAGCAACGAGGTGTTGCCGGTGGTGTCGTAGGGCGGCGAGACCTCCACCAGATCGCCACCGATCAGGTCCAGACCCTGGCAACCACGGATGATCTCGATGGCCTGGATGGTGGTCAGACCGCCGATTTCCGGGGTGCCGGTGCCGGGCGCCCAGGCCGGGTCGATGCCGTCGATGTCGAACGACAGGTACACCGGGCCGCCGCCGACCTTCTCGCGCACTTCGGCCATCAGCGGCTCCAGCGACTTGTGCCAGCACTCCTCGGCCTGCACCACACGGAAGCCCTGCTTGCGGCTCCAGTTGAAGTCCTCGGCGGTGTAGCCCTGGGCGCGCAGGCCGATCTGCACCACACGCTGGCTGTCGAGCAGGCCTTCTTCCTGGGCGCGACGGAAGGTGGTGCCGTGGGCGATCTTCTCACCGAACATATGATCGTTGACGTCGGCGTGGGCGTCGATATGCACCAGTCCGATCTTGCCGTACTTCTTGTGCAGGGCACGCAGGATCGGCAGGGTGATGGTGTGGTCGCCACCCAGGGTCAGCGGCTTGATGCCGAGTTCGACGATCTCGTCGTAGGCCTCCTCGATGATGCGCACGGCGTCGAGCAGGTTGAAGGTGTTGATCGCCACGTCGCCGATATCGGCCACGTTCAGTGAGTCGAAGGGGGCGGCACCGGTGGCCATGTTGTACGGGCGGATCATCACCGACTGGGCGCGGATCTCGCGCGGGCCGAAGCGGGTGCCGGAGCGCAGCGAGGTGCCGATGTCCAGCGGCACGCCGACGAAGGCGGCGTCGAGCTGGCGTTTTTCCTCGGGGCTCTGGATATGCGGCAGGCGCATCATGGTGGCGATGCCGCCGAAGCGGGGCATTTCATTGCCGCCCAGGGGCTGGTGGAAGGTCTTGTCCATGGGTGGGCCTCAGGCTCGTTCTGGTTGTGGCCGGAGTCTTGACCGGCCAGGCGCTGGGAAAAATCGGCTGGGGCAAAAACTTACTTCAGAATTGTTTGAAGTAAAGCTGTAAGCCCCGTGCCAGCTGCGTTGACTGGCGGCGCAAATGATCCAGGTGCGCACAGCGCACCCTACTGTTGGTAGCTGGGGTCGAGGCGATCGAGCTTGCGCAGCCAGGCCTGCCACAGCAGTTGGCGCTGCCATTGCGCGCCCTGTAGTTGCTCGCAGGCATGCTGCGACAGGTGCGCCGGAATCTCGCTGCAGGGCTGGCCACCGCCGGTGGCGGCGAGCTGGATCTCGCAGGCGCGGTTCAGGTAATACATGACGTAGAAGGCGTCGGCCACGCTGGCGCCGACGCTGAGCAGGCCATGGTGGCGCAGCAGCAGGGCAATGTTTTCGCCCAGCGAGGCCTGGATGCGCGCACGTTCGTCCAGATCCAGTGCCACGCCCTCGTAGGCGTGGTAGCCCAGGCGCTGGTGAAACTCGGTGCTGATCTGGTTGAGCTGCAGCAGGCCGGCGTCTTGCGCCGCCACCGCCATGCCGGCCAGGGTATGGGTGTGGATCACGCAATGGGCGTCGTCGCGGGCCATGTGCACGGCGCTGTGGATGGTGAAACCGGCGACGTTGTAGTCGGCGTTGCCCTCGACCACCTTGCCGTGCATGTCCACCACGATCAGGTCGCTGGCGCGAATTTCCTCGAAGAACAGGCCGAAGGGGTTGATCAGAAAACGCGGCTCGCCGTCGCCCGGAAGACGCACGGAAAAGTGCGTGTAGAGGGTATCGTCCCAGCCGAACAGGGCAGCCAGGCGGTAGGCCGCAGCCAGGTCGCGGCGCAGGGTGGCGATATCGTTCATGCGTTCTCCAGGCCAATGAAGCGGCGTACGCGTTGGTGGTCGCCGGTGCGGATGGCGTCGGGCGAGGCGTCGAGCTGGACAAGACCGTCTTCCATGAACAGCACGCGGTCGGAGATCGACAGGGCGAAGTCCATCTCGTGGGTGACGATCAGCATGGTCATGCCTTCGCGGGCCAGGTCGCGGATCACCGCGAGCACGTCGCCCACCAGTTCCGGGTCAAGCGCCGAAGTGGGCTCGTCGAACAGCATGATGTCCGGCCGCATGGCCAGGGCGCGGGCGATGGCCACGCGCTGTTGCTGGCCGCCGGAGAGCTGGTGCGGATACTTGTCCGCGTGGGCCAGCAGGCCGACCTTGTTGAGCAGCGCCAGGGCTTGCCGGCGCAGTTCGGCGGTATCACCCAGGCCGTGATAGCGCGGCGCGAGCAGGACGTTGTCAAGAATGGTGCGGTGCGGGAACAGGTTGAAACTCTGGAACACCATGCCGATGCGCCGCACACCTTCGCGCTGGCGGCGGTTCTCGGGGCGGTCGCCGGCCTGGATGAAACTCTCGCCGAACAGCACGATCTCGCCTTCGTCGATACTTTCCAGACCGTTGACGGTACGAATCAGCGAGGTCTTGCCGGAGCCGGACGGGCCGATGATGGAAATCACCTCGCCAGGCTGCACGCTCAGGTCGATGCCCTTGAGCACATGGTGGTCGCCGTAGTGCTTGTGGATGTTGCTCAGGTACAGCGCCGCCGGCGTGCCTGGCTCACGAACCCGGGCGTTGCCGGTCGCCACCTGTGGCAGGCCGCTGCGCAGCTTGGCCACCTGGGCGTCGGCGAGGGTGCCGGGTTTACGCCGGCCAAGGTCGAGATGGCGCTCCAGGTACTGCAGGCCCCAGCCGAACAGGCTGACGATCAGCACGTAGTACACGGCCACGGCGCCGAGGGTTTCCAGCACCAGGAAGTTCTGCGCGTAAAGGCGCTGGCCGACCAGCAGCAGTTCGCTGAGGGAAATCACCGAGACCAGCGAGGTCAGCTTGACGATGGTCACGTACTCGTTGGTCAGGGTCGGCAGGGCGATGCGAAAGGCCTGCGGCACGACGATCAGGCGCTGGGTGCCAAGCCGGCCAATACCCAGGGCACGGGCGGCCTCGCGCTGCCCTTTGGCTACCGACAACAAGCCACCACGGTGGATTTCCGCCATGTACGCCGCCTCGGTCAGTACCAGGGCGAACAGACCGGCGTAGAACGGATTGGACAATACCTTGCCGCTGGCCGGGATGAGCTGCGGCAGGTTGTAGACGAAGATCAACAGTACCAACAGCGGCACGCTGCGGAAGAACCAGACGTAGATCGCGGCCGGTGCGCTGAGCCAGCGACTGGCGGCTTGCTTGGCACTGGCCAGGCCGAAGCCGAGCACCAGGCCGAGCAGCCAGGCCAGGCTGCTGAGTTTCACCACCGTCCAGCACGCCGCCCAGAAGGCCGGCATGGAAAACAGGGAGAAGAAATAGCTCCATTCAAACGGCATATGGGGCACCTGTGACTCAAGCCGAAAAGTGGCAGGCCGGATCAAGGATCGGCCTGTGGGGTGAAGCGGTCATTCAACGCAGCGGCCGTGGGCGAGTCATGACGATATGACTCGCCCACGGACTTACCTCAAGCTTCTTCCAGGTTGTATTTCTTCAGCAGTTCGGCGTATTCGCCGCTGGCCTTGAAGTCGTCCAGCGCGGCTTTCAGGGCGTCGAGCAGTTGGGTATTGCCCTTCTTCACGTAGATGCCCAGTACCTGCGGGTAGATCGAACCCTTGGAGCTGATGGCGATGCGGCCCCGGGATTTTTCGACGATCAGCAGCGAGGCGGCGTCGATCTCCAGGTGCGCCTGGATATGGCCGGAGAGCAGCGCCTGGGAGGTTTCCGAGGTGGTCGGGTACTGGTTGATGGTGATGGCGCCGGCGCCCTGTTCCTTGCAGTAGCCGTCGGAAACCTTCTGCAGTGCCGGAATCCACGAAGTGCCCTGTTGCAGGCCGACGGTCAGGCCGCACAGCTCTTCGGGGGTGGCCGGTTTCTTCTCGGCGTCACTGCGCACCATGATCGCTGCGCCGGTCTTGGCGTAGGGAATGGCGTCGGCTTTCTCCAGGCGCTCGGGGAGGATGTACATGCCGGAAATGATGGTGTCGAAGCGGCCGGCGTCGAGGCCGAGGATCAGGTTGGGAAAGGTGATGTCGTTGAAGCTCGCGCTCAGCCCTAAACGCTTGGCCAGAGCCGCCGACACTTCCGGGTCGAAGCCTTTCACCTTGTCGCCTTCGTAGTATTCGAACGGTGGGTAGGTAATTTCCATGCCCACCTTCAGCTCGCCGCTGGCAATAGTCTTGGGCGTTTCGGCGGCGTTGGCGGTGGCGAACAGTCCGGCGAGGGTGCAGGCCAGAGCCAGGGTGGTGGTGCGCAGCGGTTTACGGGTTGTCATTGTTAATCTCCGGATCAGGGCTTGTATTGGCAGCGTGGAAAGTCACAGCGCGCTCGGCTGGTGCTTCAGGTGGCCGAAGCTGGACGGTGCGCGGGCGCGTTCGGGCAGCTGCAACTGGCCGTCCTCGACGCGCTTCTTCAGGTATTGGTAGGTTTGCAGCGCCTGGCTCCACATGTGCTCGCCGATGCTGATGGCCTCGTAGCGCTGGCCGGCGGCCTCGAACTGCGGCAGCGGGCGGATCTGCGTGTGGTAGTCGCAGGCATAGAAGAATGGGAAGGAGTAGCGCTCCTGGCTGACCTTGCGCACGCGGTGCGAAGTGGCGACGAAGGTGCCGGCGCTCATCACCTCGAGCATGTCGCCGATGTTGACGACGAAGGTGCCTTCGCGCGGCGGGGCGTCGATCCACTGGCCGAGGTCGTTCATTACCTCCAGCCCCGGACGGTCGGCGAGCAGGATGGTGAAGCACTCGTAATCGGTGTGGGCGCCGATGCCGGGTGCATCCTGGGCGTCGCCGTCGAAGGGGTAGTGGATCAGGCGCAGCTTCGACGGCGGGAAGTTGGCCATCTCGTCGAAGGTGTTTTCCGGCACGCCGAGAGCCAGGGCGAAGCCGCGGAACAGCGTGCGGCCGAGCTGGAAGATGCGCGCGTAGTAGGCCTGCACTGCCTCCTTGAAATTAGGCAGAGTGGGCCAGTCGTTGGGCCCCAGCAGCGGCGTGCCGGCCAGCACCAGCGGGTTGTCGGCGGGGACTTCGAAGCCGATGTCGAAGGCTTCCTTGTGGTCCGGCTTGCCGGCGCCGTAGCGCTCCTCGCCCTCGGGCACGAAGCCCTTGTGGCTGGCCGAGGCGCCGATGTAGTGGCGCATCTTGTCGTCCAGCGATTGCGCGAAGTAGTCCTCGGCGGCGTGGTGCAGCCCGTCGACCAGGGGCTGCTCGATGCCGTGACCACTGATGTAGAGAAAGCCCACCTCGCGTGCGGCGCGGCCCAGTTCTTCGGCCACGGCCAGGCGTGTGGCCGGGTCGCTGCTGAGCAGGCCAGCGATGTCGACCACGGGGATTTCGGTGAAATGCTTGGCGTTGGTGTTCATCACGGTTCCTCAGCGACTGGTGAAACGGTGGAAGTGCTGGCGCTCGCAACGCGCCATCCACTGGTTGAGCTGCCACAGGTCGGCCACTGGCACATCGGTGAAGGGCAGGTGGTGCAGGTAGCCGTCCGGGCCGAATTCTGGCGTCAGGGTGGTGATCTGCAGGCCGCGCTTCTCCTGGCTGCTCCAGATGCTCTCCCAGTGGCGTTGATGGAAGGCCAGCACCTCGGCGTACTCCGGTGCGCCGGGGTGCGGCACCTGCGGGCCCTGGTCATAGCCGACGCGGGCCTGGATGTGGTCGACCCGCTCGATGAAGGCGGACAGGTCGTCGGCGGGGTCGTCGAGCAGGCGCTCGCAGGTCACCAGCCAGTGGCTGATGTCGCTGGTGAAGCGCAGTTCGGGGACCTGACGGATCACGTCCAGCGTGACCCAGGGGCTGTACAGGGAACGGCCGCGATGAATTTCGAAACAGACGTGAAGGCCGCAGGCCAAGGCCAGTTCGGCGGCGCGACCGAAGAAATCGACCTGTTCGCTCAGCGCCCAGCGATCATTGCCGGGCAGTACGTTGACCAGGCGTGGGCTCAGCTCAGCGGCCCAGTCGAGCTTCATGCGCAGGTCTTCGAGGTGTACCTGCGGGCTATCGCTCTGGCGCGGCAGAACCGGCGTGGAGGTGAACAGGGTGGCGATATAGGGGACGTTCTGCTCGCGCAGCAGACGGGCATTGATGGCGCGCTGCGCGGCGGTCTCGGGGATGCGCGCTTCGATACCGTCGAAGCCGGCACCGAGCGCTTCGTCGAGCGCTTGCTGCCAACTGCCGCGATAACCCCAGAGGGTGCGGAAGATTTCCAGTCGCATGGCCGTCTCCTGGAGAGGGCGAAGGTCAGCGGCAGATTGGCAAGGGGCGTGGTGTGGCGCCCGGTGGCGGACGATTCGAGTCGGCGCCTGGTTATGGCAGCATTGTTGGCTCAGCCTGCGAGTGGGTTAAATCGCATCGAACAAATACTTAGTTCAGTGATTGCTGAACTATTGATACGCCATGCGCTGCCCCGGATTTCATCCGTGCTACGACGCTATCGGCCCGTAGGGTGCGCCGCGCGCACCATGAGTTTCGCGGGTCGTGGCTTGGAACAGGGGGGTGTAGGAGCGGCTTCAGCCGCGATATTCGCGGATAAATCCGCTCCTACAATAGCCCGAACGAAGCGCTGCCCTGGATGCCGGCGGTGCTGGTATGACGCTACACTGGCGCTCCGTTGATCTGCCGTGCGCCGCCATGTCCCTCGCTTTACCCGATCTGAAACTGCTGAAGATCTTCGTCGCCGTGGTGCGTCATCAGGGCTTCGCCGCCGCGCAGCAGGAACTCAATCTTTCCACGTCGGCCATCAGTACCTACATGAGCCAATTGGAAAGTCAGCTCGGCATCGTGCTCTGCCATCGCGGCCGTGGCGGCTTCAGCCTGACCAGCAAGGGCGAGTTGTTTCACCAGGAAACCTTGCGCCTGCTCGGCGAACTGGAAGGTTTCGAGCGTTACTCGGCAGCGCTCAAGGGCGAGTTGCGCGGCACCCTCAACCTCGGTGTGCTGGACTCCACAGTCAGCGATCCGGCCCTGCCGCTGGCCGAGGTGATCGGCGCCTACAGCCAGGAGCACCCGGGCGTGCACCTGCACCTGTCGGTGATGAGCCCTTATGAGCTGCAGCTGGCGGTGCTGGACAACCGCCTGGACCTGGCCATCGGCGCCTTTTCCACGCGCATGAACGGGCTGGTCTACCAGCCGCTGTACCGCGAGCAGCACTGGCTGTATTGCAGCGAGCGGCATGCGTTGTTCGAGCAGAGGCGAATCCCCGAGGAGCTGATCACCCAGCAGCGCATGGTCGGTCGTGGCTACTGGAGCCAGGCCGAACTGGCCCGTCATGGTTTCAAGCACAGTGCGGCTACCGTGGAGTCGATGGAGGCGCAGCTGATTCTGGTGCTCTCAGGCGCCTACATCGGCTATTTGCCGGAGCACTACGCCCAGCCCTGGGTGGATCACGGCAAGCTGCGGGTATTGCTGCCAGCGGTATTTGGCTACCAGGCACCGTTCTCGCTGATCCTGCGCCGGGGACGTACTCGCGAGCCACTGATTCAGACTTTTCGCGACTTGCTCAAGACGCAACTGAATCAAATCTGAAACAGGGTCGTCTTTCTCCTTCGAAAGGCTTAGAGCCCACAACTGGCGCGGTTATTAGGCTGTGCTAGTACTTATCCATACGTCTGTACCAACATCAATTCGAACAGGGAAGCCTCGATGCGCCAGAACCTGCCCGTGACTCAGCGGGAAAGAACCTTCCCCGCTGATGAACGCCTGATTTCCACCACCGACCTCAACAGCAAGATCACCTACTGCAACGACGCCTTCGTCGAGATCAGCGGCTTCACCCGCGAGGAGCTGGTCGGCCAGCCGCACAATCTCGTGCGCCATCCGGACATGCCGCCGGCGGTATTCGGCCATATGTGGGACACCATCAAGCAGGGCAAACCCTGGATGGGCATCGTCAAGAATCGTTCGAAGAATGGCGATTTCTACTGGGTCAGTGCCTACGTCACGCCCGTCTACGAGAACGGCCGGGTTTCGGGCTACGAGTCGGTACGCTCACTACCAACCGAGGCCCAGAAGCGTCGCGCCGAAGCGCTTTATGCCCGGCTGCGGGCTGGCAAATCACCCGTGCCGAAGCTGGAATACTGGACGTACGATGTGGTGCGTTCCTGGCCGCTGATCGCCGCGTCGCTGCTGATCCTCGCGGCGCACTGGGTGGTCTCTGGCTGGCCGCTGATGGTTTTTATCGTGCTGACGCTGTTCGCGCTGGGTTCCTACCAGCTTTATCGGACCCGGCAGCTGATCCGCCGCACGCTGGCCGAGCATCCGAAAGCCTTTACCAGCGGCCTGGTGGCGCTGACCTACAGCGACAACCGTGGCGCACAGGCGTTGCTGGATATGGCGATGATCAGTGAGGAGGCGCGACTGCAGACGGCGTTGACGCGGCTGGAAGATGCTGGCGAGAACGTCAAGAAGCGCGCCACGCAGTCCGCCGAGTTGTCGCAATCCAGCGCACAGATGCTCGATCAACAGCGTGCCGAGACCGATCAATCGGCCACGGCCATCAACCAGATGGCGGCGACCATTCAGGAAGTTGCACACAACGTGCAGAACACCTCGCATGCTGCCGAAGAGGCTGATCGCCTGGCACGTGAGGGGCGCGATCTGGCTGTAGGTAGCCTCGATTCCATGCGCCAGATGGCCAAGGCGGTCAACGATATTGGCCAGGCAGTCAACGAGCTGGCCAACTCCACGCAGTCCATCGGCAGTGTGGCCGACGTGATCACCTCGATTGCCGAGCAGACCAACCTGCTGGCGCTCAACGCCGCCATCGAGGCCGCGCGGGCAGGGGAGCAGGGCCGCGGTTTCGCGGTAGTGGCCGATGAAGTGCGTTCGCTGGCTTCGCGTACGCGCCAGTCCACCGAGCAGATTCACCAGATCATCGCCGACTTGCGTGCAGGGGCCGAGCGTGCGGTGGTCACGGCGGGCAAGGGCGAGGACATTTCCCGCGGCAGTGTGCAGAGCGTGGAGTCGGTACGCGACGCGCTGGAGGGCATCAGCTCGGCAGTGACGCGCATCACCAGCATGAGCCAGCAGATGGCGGCGGCTTCCGAAGAGCAGAGCCACGTGGCCGAGGACATCAGCCGGCAGATCACGCGTATTGCCCAGCTTTCCGATCACAGTGCCGGGCAGGCGCATCAGGGCGCGGCCATCAGCCGCGAGCTGGAGGAAATGGCCGATTACCTGCACAGTCTTGCGGAGCGCTTCAACCGCTGATCCCTGGCCCGGATGCAGTCTGGGGGGCCCGGATTGCATCCGGGCTACGCGAGTTCGAGGTGTTCTGGCACACTGCGCGGCATGCCTCGTCCGACCTGCTCCCGCTGCCAGCGCCCGCTTGGCCACTGTCTCTGCCCGCTGATTCCCGACCTCGAGAGTCGTACTCGTGTGCTTATCCTGCAGCACCCGAGCGAAGTCGGTCATGCCCTCAATACCGCTCGTCTGGCTGCGCTTGGGCTGCGCAATGCCGAGTTGCGCGTCGGTGAGGTATTTGCTGATCTACCGCAATTGCTCGCGCAGCCTGATTATCGAGCCTGCCTGCTGTTTCCAGGTGAAGAGGCTGTCGCCCTGACAGGCTACGCGTCCAAGGAGAAACCGCTGCTGTTGGTAGTGCCCGACGGTACCTGGCGCAAGGCGCGCAAACTGCTGCACCTCAATCCGTCGCTGATGGCATTGCCGCGAGTCAGCCTGAGCGCCGCAGCACCCTCGCGCTACCGACTGCGCAAGGCCCCGGCAGAAGGGGCGCTGTCGACCATCGAAGCGATCGTTGCCGCGCTGGATGTGCTTGAGGCACCGCAGAGTTTCGATGCATTGCTACGGCCCTTCGATGCGTTGATCGAAGGCCAGATCGCGGCGATGGGGGAAGAGGTGTTCATCCGCAATCACCTGCGTTAACGAGGTGCGCACGGCGCACCCTACGCGCGTAGCCGTGGCAGATCTATAAGGGTGAAGGCATGTAGGGTGCGCCGCGCGCACCGGCTTTTGATGAATGCTACGGTTTGGGCTCGGTACGTATGGCGCATCTGGCGATGTCGCGTAGCCCGGATGAAATCCGGGATTGATTGTCGAGACGCATAACCTCCCCGGATTTCATCCGGGCTACACAGCATGCACAACAGGTATTCAACGCTCGCGCATGGCTTCCGAGCGGGCCTTGAGTACGGGTTTGAGCAGGTAGGCCAGTACGCTCTTCTCGCCAGTGATGATGTCCACCGTGGCGACCATGCCGGGGATGATCAGCAGTGGCTGTTCCTCGCTACCGAGGTGGCTTTTGTCGGTGCGCACATGGATCAGGTAGAAGCTGTTGCCTTCCTCGTCGGTGATGGTGTCGGCGCTGATCAGTTCGAGGTTGGCCTTGAGTCCGCCGTAGATGGTGTAGTCGTAGGCAGTGAACTTGACCATGGCTTTCTGGCCCGGATGCAGGAAGGCCACGTCCTGCGGGCGGACCTTGGCCTCGATCAGCAGGCTGTCGTCCAGCGGCACGATCTCCAGCATGTCGCTGCCCGGCTGCACCACGCCACCGATGGTGTTGACCTTGAGCTGCTTGATCACCCCACGCACCGGCGAGGTGACGGTGGTACGGGTCACCTTGTCCTGGATGGCAACGCTGGTGGCGGTGATCTTCTTCAGTTCGGTGCGTAATTCGTTGAGCTCCTTGAAGGCCTCGGCGCGGAATGCCAGCTCGGACTCTTCCATCTTGCTCCTGATCTCGCTCATCGCCGCTTCGGCGCGCGGGATGGCCAGGTTGGTGGCCTCCAGCGAGCCGCGTACTTCCACCACGCTGCGGCGCAGACGCAACACCTCGACCTCGGAAATGGCGCCCGAGGCCACCAGGGGTTGCGACATGTTCAGCTCCTGCTGCAACAGGCCGAGGCTGGAACGGTATTGCTGGGCCTTGGAGCGAAATTCGGCGAGTTCCTGCTCCTTCTGCCGCAGTTGCTCGCCCAGGGTGCGTTGCTCGCTGCGCAAGCGCTGCTGGCGCGAGCGGTACAGGGCCAATTGATCTTCGGCCAGCTGTGGCGCGTCGCGGGTGATTTCCTCGGGCAGCTGCGGTTCGCGCCCTTCGGCCTCTGCGCTCAGTCGTTCGAGACGGGCGATCAGTGCCAGTCTATCCGCTTCGGTTTCCCCGCGATTGGATAGAAAACGTGTGTCATCCAGCCGCAGCAGGGTATCGCCCTTGTTTACCACCTGGCCTTCGCGCACAAAGATCTCACTGACGATGCCGCCCTCCAGGTTCTGGATCACCTGCACCTTGCTCGACGGGATGGCCTTGCCTTCGCCGGTGGTGACCTCTTCCAGCACGGCGAAATTCGCCCAGACCAGCGCTGCCAGCAGGCAGGCGCTGACCACCCAGATCGTGGCGCGGCTGAGCCAGGGCGAGTCTTCCAGAATGGCACCTTCGACTTCCGGCATGAACTCGGTGTCCTGACGTTTCTCGCGCAGGCTGCTGAAGTAGTTGCCAAGGCTCTGGGTCGCTTGCATCGCTCGTCGCTCCTACAGGCTGGCCGGGCCGACGCGGCCCTTGCGCAAGGCTTCGATCACCGCTTCCTTCGGCCCGTCCGCTACCACATGGCCGTTGTCCAGCACGGCCAGGCGATCCACCAGGCTGAGCATGGAGGCGCGATGGGTGATGAGGATCAGCGTCTTGCCCTGCACCCACTTGTGCAGGCGCTGGCGCAGCAGGTCTTCGCTGGTGTTGTCCATGGCGCTGGTGGGTTCGTCGAGCACCAGGATTGGCGGGTCGAGCAACAGTGCGCGGGCCAGCAACACGGCCTGGCGCTGGCCACCGGACAGCAACTGGCCGCGTTCGCCTACCGGGCGTTCGAAACCCTGCGGATGCTGGCGTGCCAGGTCCACCACGCCGGTGAGCTCGGCGACTTCGAGCATGCGCGCGTCGCTGATGTAACGGGCGCCGAGGGTCAGGTTGTCGCGCAGACTGCCGGCCAGCAGTGGCAGATCGTGGGCGACGTAGCCGATCTGGTGGCGCAGGTCCGCGACGTCGAGTTGGCGCAGGTCAAGGTTGTCGAGCAGGATCTGCCCCTCGTCGGCACTGTAGAAGGCCATCAGTAGCCGCGCCAGAGTGCTCTTGCCCGAACCGCTGCGACCGATGATGCCGAGGCGCTCGCCAGCGCCCAGGCGCAGGCTGACGTTGGTCAGCGCCGGTGCGCTCTGCTCGGGGTAGGTGAAGCTGATCTGCCGGATTTCCAGGGCGCCCTTGAGCTGGGTGCGATCCAGCGGCCGCTGCTTGTCCTGACGCTCCTGCGGCAGGGCCATCAGGGCATCGGTGCTGGTCATGGTCAGGCGTGCCTGCTGGTAGCGGGTGATCAGCCCGGCGATCTGTCCCAGTGGGGCGAGGATGCGGCTGCCGAGCATGTAGCAGGCCACCAGCGCACCGACACTGAGGTTGCCGGCGATGATCAGATAGACCCCGGCGACTATGGTGGCCATGCCGGCGAACTGCTGCAGGAACAGGGTGCCATTGGTGGCCAGCGAGGCGAGGAATTTTGCATGGCCGTCCAGACGAGTGAGGGCGCCATGGGTTTGCTCCCATTGGTGCTGGCGCTCGCTTTCGGCGCCACAGGCCTTGAGCGTTTCCAGGCCACCGAGGGTTTCGATCAGCAGCGCCTGGCGTTGCGAGCCGAGCTGCAGGCTCTTCTGCACGGTATCGCGCAGGCGAATCTGGATAACGTAGGCGAACAACGCGGTGATCGGGAAGGCCAGCAGCGGGATGAATACCAGCGGCCCGCCGATCAGCCCGATCACCAGCAGCATCAACAGGGAGAAAGGCAGGTCGATCAGGCTGGTCAGCGTGACCGCAGTGAGAAAATCGCGCAGTCCCTGAAAATCATGGATGCTTTGCGCGAAGCCGCCCACGGTGGCCGGTCGTGCCTTCATCGACATGCCGGTGATGCGCTCGAACAAGGTGGCCGACAGCACCACATCGGTCTTCTTGCCTGCGGTATCGAGCAGGTGTGCGCGCAGCACCTTGAGCAGCAGTTCGAAGCCGGTACCGATAAACAGACCAATGGCCAACACCCAGAGTGTCGCGGTCGCCTGGTTGGGCACCACGCGGTCGTAGGTTTGCATCACGAACAGCGGCACCATAAGGCCCAGCAGGTTGATCAGCAGGCTGGCCAGGACGGCATCGGTGTAGAGCCAGCGCGACAGCTTGAGGGTGTCGCGGAACCAGGCTTCGATGCGGGGCACCAGCGGTGTGCGGGCCTCCTCCAGCTGATGTCGCGGGCGGGCAAAAAAGGCCCTGCCGCTGTACTCGGCGGCCAGTTGTTCACGGCTGACCCATTGTTCGCCGCCATCGGTCTCGCAGGGCAGGATCTGCGCCTGCTGCTTCGGCCCCCACTGGCGCAAGACCGCACAGCGACCGTCCTTGAGCAACAGCAGGACGGGCAGGTTGAGGGCGGAAATGCTGGCAAGGTCGCGCTGCAGCAGGCGACCCTGCAGCCCGGCCCGTGCCGCAGCACGCGGCAGCAGGTCGGGGCTCATGCGTTGCTCCGGCATGGGCAGGCCAGCGCTGAGGGTGCCACGGCTGGCCGAGCAGCCGTGTAGCCGGCAGAGGATCAACAAACCATCCAGCAGCGGATCGTCGTGGCTGAGTCGCGGGTCACTGGCCGCCCCTGGCAGTTCCATGGTGGTCAATTTCTACTACTCCTCAAGCCGGTACTACTTCATATCCGGCAAACGTGCCTCGCTCTTCACTTCAGTGAGGGCTACAGCTTCCGCCGGGACCACGACCTGTTGCTGACGCAGCAGATCACCCATTGCCGCAACGACGCGGTACATCGAGAACTCTTCGCCATAGCGCACTTCGGTGTAACGGCGGTTGGCGGTGAACAGCTCGTTTTCGCTGTCGAGCAGGTCGAGCAAGGTGCGTTGACCCAGGCTGAACTGCTGCTGATAGGCCTCGCGAACCCGTGAGGTGTAGTCCGCGTAATCACGCGCCTTGGGGGTTTGCAGGCGAGCGTTCTCCATGGCGTTCCAGGCCAGTGAGAGGTTCTCGTTGAGCACGCGCAGCGCGTTGTTGCGGACGTCCATCGACTCGTTGATCTGGTGCGCCGCCGACTGCAGCCGGGCCTTGTCGCGCATGCCGTTGAACAGGTTGTAGTTCATCACCACCGCGGCTCGCCAGGTGTTGTAGTGACCCTCATCGCCCTGCACGTTGTCATCGGCCGATGTCGCCAGCTCCAGATCGAAGCGCGGGTAGAAGGGCGACTTGGCGACCTCGTACTGCTTCTCGGCGGCGTGGACGTCAGCCTGTGCCGATTTCAGGAATGGGTTGTTGTCCATCACGGTTTGCCGCGCGGCGAGCAGATCGGCGGGCATGCCGCCTTTGATCGAAGCCGGGCTTTCCAGCTGGTCCGGCAGGCGGCCCACGGCGCTGAAGAAGTTGGCTTCGGCATCGGCCAGGTTGACCTCTTCGGTGTAGAGGTTGTTCTGCGCCAGTGCCAGGCGAGCTTCGGACTGATCCAGGTCGGCAGTGCTGCCAACGCCCTGGCGGCTGCGCAAGCCGATCTGATCGTTGATGCGCTGGTGTGCCTGCAGGTTGTTGCGGGCCAGGGTGACCATTTCGCGACGCATCAGCACGTCGAGGTACACCTCGACGGTGCGCAGGGCCAGGCTTTCGGAGGTGCCGAGCAGGCGATAGGCCCGTGAGTTCACCACGGCCTCGGTACGTGCCACTTCATTGGGTGTATTGAAGCCGTCGAAAAGCATCTGTCTCAGTCGAAGTTCGGCATCGCGGTAGTTGAGTGTCTCCTTGTTGTGATCGCCCAGTGCGCGGGTACTGGGGCTGTCCGTCTGCTCGCGACCGTAGCCGACCAACAGGTCGACCGTTGGGAGATATCCCCCTTTCGCGAATTTCACGTCCTCATCCGATGAGAGTCGACTATTGGCGGCTGCGTGGATTTCCGGGTGATTGTCCAGCGTGCTTTGAATCGCTTCCGAGAGATTCATGGCGTGCGCCTGGCTGCAAACAGTCGCCAAAAGCATGGCGCTCCATAGCGGGGTCAAGGTGCGCATTGGCGTTTCTCCTGACTGAGTTCTTATCCTGTCGCCATTAAAATGGCGTTTTTGCCTGTAAAACCGTTTCAGGCTTGTAACATCAGAGCTAAGAACAACTTTTGGAGAACCTAAGATGTTTTTTTCACAACCTATATTCAGAAAAAATCTTATGAACTCTGCGAAAAGCAGCACATTGTTTGAACCTGTGAGCTGCGCAAACCCTCATTTTCCGTGGGTTGTGCAGCTGAAATGGGTTGTCAGGCATCACAGGGCGGGGATTCATCTGATGGAGTAGTTCGACGCATGTTGTAGTGACATTTTTTTGTCAGTAGCGTTTTTTGGATTTTGCGCCGTTCCATTTCAATCAGCTGTCTTGGGTTTCTCCTCGGCTTCGAAAAGGTGTTCTGACCCTTTCGGTAGGTACGTGTCGGCGGTGGTCGGCAGCCGTAGTGAGGATGGAATCATGGCTACTCTTATTGGTGTCGTCAGTCAGGTTGTCGGCGAAGTGTTCGCGGTAGCGAGCGACGGATCGCGCCGGCCGATCAGTGAAGGAGACCGGGTCTACGCGGGCGAGCAACTGGTAACCGGCGCCTTTGGCGCGGTGGCCATTGCCATGACCAACGGCCAGCAACTGACTCTCGGGCGCGACAGCAGCATGACGCTCGACGCGCAGATGCTTGCCACCAGTCCCGACTCGCAGACTCCGACGGCCGATGCGCCGCCCCCCGTTCCCAGCGATAGCGATCTGACCGACGTCGAGCGACTGCAGGCGGCGATCGAGGCCGGCGTCGACCCGACCCTCGAAGGTGAAGCCACCGCCGCCGGCCCGGGTGCGGGTGGTGGTGGTGCAGGCGGCGTCGGTGGCGGCCACTCCTTCGTGCTGCTCGGCGAGGTCGGCGGCGCACTCGACCCAGTGATAGGTTTCCCTACCGCAGGGCTCAGCACCGGCCCCGAATTCCCCGATGGCGAGCCGATTGTCGATCCGGATGACGCGGTGATACTCGAGGTCGACGGTGCCCCTACCGGGGGCGAGGCTATCAATGCAGTCGACGATGAGGGTTTGTCAGGCGGCATTGCCGACGGGCCAAATGATCTTCCCGGTGAGGCTGCTTCGGTATTCGGTATTTTGGGCTACAGCTTTGGTCCTGACGGCCCGGGTAGTTTCACCTGGAGCGCGGCTGGGCTGTCTGAGCTTGGGATGACTTCGGGGGGCGTGGCGCTTAGCTATGAAGTGAGTCTGGATGGACTGACGTTGATGGCTTTCGCTGGTGATCAGGAGGTCTTCACGCTCGAAGTCACTGACCTGTTGGCCGGTACTTACACATTTGAACTGCTGGCTGCGTTGGATCACGAGCCGCCGCTGCCCGGAGGCAGCGACGAGAACGATCTCTTCTTTACCTTCACCTACACCATTACGGACGGCAACGGCACCCCTGCGACCGGCAACCTGAGCATCATGGTCGACGATGACAGTCCCGAACTGGTCGAAAGCGAAGGTGAGCCTCCGGTCGTCGGGGGCCTGGTGCATGAGGATGCCCTGGGTAGTATCGGCAACGCCGAACCCGGCAACCTGCCCGCGCAAACCCATCAGCTCATGGGTGATCCGGGGGCGCTGGATGTGCTGGTCAACTTCGGGGCTGATGGGCGCGGGGGCTTCCAGCTGAGTACCGACCCTGAGGCGCTGACTGACTTGCAGGCGTTGGCCCTGACCTCGGCTACCGAACCGTTGGTCTATTCCGTTGCGGTCTCGGAAGATGGCAGCACGAGCACACTGACAGCGACTGCGGGTGGCGTGCCGGTATTCACCTTGGTCGTGACCAGCGATGGTGGCTATGTATTCACCTTGTCGGGGCCGATCGATCATCCACGCAAGGACGGAGATGATAGCGAACTGCTGGGCGACAAGGACCTCGCGCTGGACTTCTCCAAGCTGCTGATAGCCACCGACTACGACGGCGATGCAGTATCAGGTAGCTTCAACCCTGGCAGCTTCGTGATCGACGTGGAAGACGACGTCCCCGTGTTGGTTGAGGACACTGGCAAACACTGCCTTACCATCACGTATCAGGGCGGTGATGCGTCATACCTCAACAGTTATGGCTATTACATCAAAGGCCCGGATGGTGAGCCGATTAGCGGTCAGATCATCTGGGGCGACACCACCGGTCTGACAGAGGGCGACTCGATCACTCTTCACGGGCTCGACCCGAGTGAGGTTGGTTTCTTCATCATTCCCAATGGGGGCTTGAACGGCGCTACCAGCAACACCGAGGTAACCTTCCAGCTCGTGGAGGGGCAGTGGCAAGCCTTCATCGGCGATACACCCATCAATGGGGCCGGTGGTGCTGACGTATTGTTCGACAACCCAGCGTTGAACCCCGCTGGCAAGTCCCATGTTGACGACAATGCCGCGCAGGGCAACCAGAACTGGGAAGACGTCAACGACGGCAACAGTGACAACGACTACAACGATGTGAACATCCAGGTGGCATGGACCACCAAGGCTCCCGTCGGCGGCACGGTGCACGAAGACCAATTGGACACACCTTATCCAGGTAACCCTGAAGCTGGTCAGCGTCTGCTGATCAGTACGGAGGGTGGCGCTGGTAGTTTGATGGCGCTGGTGTCCTTCGGGGCTGACGGCCCTGGTGCATTCGGTCTGGTGGGCAGTGAAACGGTGGCAGAGGTACTGGGTGCCCAGGGCCTGACTTCTGGCGGTGAGCCGATGCTCTACAGCATCAGCACGACCACGGACCCTGACGGCAACCCGATTAGCACATTAACCGCGACGGCTGCCGCAGAAGTTGGCGGCTACCCGGTATTCACCCTGATAATCAACGCCGATGGCAGTTTCAGCTTCGAGTTGCAAGGACCCATCGATCATCCGAGCGATGATGGCGACGATAACGAGCTATGGTCGAGCGAAGGCGGCATCGGCCTCGACTTCACTCACCTGTTCACCGCTACTGATGGCGACGGCGACCCGCTACAGCTGCCTGAAGGCGCGAAAGGCCTGTTCGTCATCAAGATTCAGGATGACGTGCCGTTGCCGGCCCAGCCCAATCCGCAACAGCCGGTGGTCAGTGGGCTGGTGCACGAAGATGTCTTGGGTAACGGCAATGCCGAGCCCGGCAGCGAGCCTGAGCAGACCCGCACGGTTGAAGGTGATATCGGCGCATTGGATGTACTGGTCAACTTCGGAGCCGATGGTCGTGGTGGTTTCCACCTGAGTCAGGAGCCCGGTGCGCTGTCTGGACTGCAGACACTTGCCTTGAGCTCCGGTGGTGTTGCGCTGTTCTACGTCGTGTCTACGGATGGCACCACGCTCACCGCTACGGCTGGTGAAGGTGGCAGCGAGGTCTTCCGCCTCGAGGTGAATAGCGATGGCAGCTACCTGTTTACACTCAAGGGCGCGTTGGACCACGAGGAGGAGGACGGTATCGACTCCGAAACCCTTGGTGACAACAGCCTGGAGCTGGATTTCTCTGGTGTGCTGGTAGCCACCGATGGCGATGGTGATCCGATTGTCGATGGCTTTGCCAGCGCCAGCTTCGTCATCGACGTCGAGGATGATGTGCCGACCTTGAAGCCTGTCGATCCGCAGCAGCCTGCGCTCGGCGGTACGGTGCACGAAGACCTTTTGACCAGCCCGAACGCCGGCAACCCGGATGGCGGTACTCAAACACGGGTGGTCAGCACCGAGGGTGGTGCCGGTACATTGGCTTCGCTGGTCTCTTTTGGCGCGGATGGCCCCGGTGCTTTCGGGCTGGTCAACAGCGGCGACGCTGCTGCGTTACTTGACGCTCAGGGGTTGACCTCGGGCGGAGACAACCTGGTGTATGAGGTGGTTGAAACCCGTGTCGACGGCAAATTGGTCAGCACCACATTGACTGCGGTTTCCGCCGACAGCCTGGGCAATTACCCTGTTTTCGAGCTGAGGGTGAATGCCGATGGCAGCTTCCACTTCGAGCTGCAGGGACCGATAGACCACCCCGAGCAGAGCGACAACGACGGTGAACTGTGGTCTTCCGATGGCGTATTCGGTATTGACTTCACTCAGCTGTTCACCGCCACCGATGGTGACGGTGACCCGCTGCAGCAGCCGGAGGGTACCACTGGCCTGTTCGTCATCAATATCGAAGACGATGTGCCTGAGTTGGTGGTCAGCGAGCCGGACTACTGCCTGACCCTGACCTACAAGGGGGGCGATGCTTCCTACTCCAACAGCTACGGATATTACGTCAAGGGGCCGGATGGCGTACCCGTCAGCGGTGAGGTGATCTGGGCCAACACCACCTTCCTCAGTGCTGGCAGCAGCGTGACTCTGGAAGGGCTCAACCCCGATAGCGTGGGTTTCTTCATCATCCCCAATGGCGCCTTCAACGGTGTCAGTAACGGTACCGAGGTCACCTTCCAGCTGGTCGATGGCCAGTGGCAGGCCTTTGCAAACGGTAGCGCACTCAACGGTGCCGGAGGCGCGCCAGCAGTTTTCGACAACCCTGCGCTGAACCCCGACAGCAAATCCCATGTCGAGGACAACGCCGCGCCGGGCAACCAGAACTGGGAAGACGTCAACGACGGCAACAGCGACAACGACTACAACGACGTCAATATCAAGGCCACCTGGACTGCCAAGGCGCCATCTGCCATTGGTGGCACGGTGCACGAAGATAAACTGACGGCACCCAATGTCGGTAATCAGGAGGGCGGGCAGACGTTGGTTATCAGTACTGCTGGTGGTGCCGGCACGCTGGCTTCGCTGGTTGCCTTCGGTGCCGATGGTCCTGGCAGCTTCGGTCTGGTAGACGGCGCTACGGTCACTTCGCAACTCAACGAGCAGGGGCTGACCTCTGGCGAAAAACCATTGGTCTACATGGTCAGCGAAAACTTCGATGGCGACGGCATTCTGCTCAATACCACGTTGACCGCTATGGCTGCCGCAGACGTGGGTGGCTATCCGGTATTCACTCTGGTTATCCATGCCGATGGCAGCTTCAGCTTCACCTTGCAGGGGCCGATCGATCATCCGCAGGCCGATGGCAACGACAGCGAACTGTGGTCGAGCGACGGCCAGTTCGGCATCGACTTCACCCATCTGCTGGCGATCACCGATGGTGATGACGATCCGCTGAGCATCCCCGAGGGTGTCGGCGGTCTGTTCGTGATCAACATCGAAGACGATGTACCGACGCTGAGTCTAGGGGTCAACACTCAGGCACTGGCTCAACTGGAAGTGGCACTGGATGAAACCCGTGGCAATCAGGATCGTTACGCCGCCAACGATGACCAGAACCTGGGGTACACCAATGACGACAATGGTGCGCTGGCCAGGGTCACCACTCAGCTCGCTGGCGGCTTGACCTCGCTGTTCACCGTCGGCGGGGCGGCAGGGGCTGATGGCGAGGCTTCGCTCAATGGCACGCTGAGCTTCTCCGGGGTGCCGCCCCACGGGCTGGCCACGAACTTGTCGGCCACCGTTGGCGGTGCCATCCGGCTGTTCGTTGACCCAGCCAACAGTCAGGTTATCAAGGGTGTCGATGCCACTGGCGATACGGTCTTTACCATTGCCATCGTCACCGTCGATGGTCAGCCGCAACTGCAGACCACGCTGTTCGAAGCGATCCGTCATCCGCACAACGATCAGCGTTTCGACGAGGCGGTCGATCTGTTGATCAAACACCAGGGCTCATTGCAGCTGCAGTACCAGGTCACCCGTGTCGACGGTGATGGTGACGCGGTGACCCGTACCGCGAAGATCGAGCTTGCTGGCGGTAATTCGTCCTACTTCTCCTTTCAGGATGATGGTCCGAAAATCGGCAAGTTCGAGCTGGAGCATGGCGTCAAGCTCTACGTTGACGAGTCAGTTGGCAAAGGCGGCTCCAATCAGAACGAGCAAGGTCATGTTGCGCCGAACGATGAGCCCGACCATGGCAATGTGCTGGGGTATGCGCGAGTCGATGGCGAGGACCTTTTCAAGCTGATCGCCGATGGCGGTTCCGATGGCCTGGACAGCAGCCGTACCCGGTTCTCCCTGAGCCTTGCCGGCAATGCTGTGGACTCGGGGCTAAATGCCACGGCCGGTGGCGACATTCTGCTGTACAAGGAGTCCGATGGCAGCATCCTGGGTAAGGCCAATGGCGTTACTGTATTCAAGATCAGCGTCAACGCCGCTGACGGCAGCGTGACCCTGGTGCAATACAAGGCCATCGCGCATGGTGATACCGGCAACCATGACGAGCTGGCGCTACTCAAGGATGGCGTGCTGAAACTGAACGTGACCGTCTATGACAAGGACGGCGACTCGCAGAGCGCCAGCCTGGATCTGGGCAAGATTGTCGGTTTCGAAGACGACGGCCCGAAACTCACCAAGTTCGAGTTACGCCACGGTACCAAGCTGTACGTCGACGAATCGGTCGACACCACAGGTTCCAGCCAGAACGAGCAGGGCCATGTTGCGCCGAACGATGAGCAAGGCCACGGCGATGTGCTCGGCTACGCCAGCATCGACGGCAAGGATCTGTTCAGGCTCACCGTGGATGCGGGGTCGGATGGCCTGGACGCATCGCGTACCCGTTACCAGCTGAATCTGAGTCAGGACGGCGTGGACTCTGGGCTGGATGCCACTGCTGGCGGCGACATTCGCCTCTACAAGGACGGTGACGGCAACGTGCTGGGTGTCGCCGATGGCGTGACCGTATTCAAGATCAGCGTCAATGCCGGCAATGGCAGTGTGACCCTCGTGCAATACGAAGCCATCGTCCACGGCAAGACCAGCAACCATGACGAACTGGCACTGATTCGTGCCGGTGTGCTGAAGCTTGGTGTGACCGTCTATGACAAGGACGGCGACTCGTGGAGCTCTAACCTGGATCTGGGCAAGGTCGTCGGCTTCGAGGACGACGGCCCTTCCGCTTGCATCACCCAGGCGGCCCATGCGCTGGACGATGAAGGCCTGCCCAATGGCATCAATGGTGGTGAGGGTGATGTAACTGGGGCGAATACCACGGTCACCGGCACGCTGGTGTTCGACGCCGGCTCCGATGGTCTGCGTGGTATCGCCTTGTCCGGGCCGAGCGTGCTGGGCTGCGAGGATGTCACCTCGACCTGGAACGCCGTCACCAACACGCTGACCATCAGCAGTGCCGAGCGCGGCACGTTGGTGACCGTGGTGTTGACCGATCCGGCGCTCGGCAAGTACGAGCTGGAGTTGCATAAACCTCTGATGCATCCGGCTGGCCAGGATGAAAACGACATCAAGTTGCAGATCGGCTACACCGTGACCGACGGTGATGGTGATACCGCCGAGGGCAAGCTCGTGGTCAACATCGACGACGACACCCCGACCATTCAGGCCATGCAGCCGGGCTTCGAATCGCAGGCCACTTTCCTCGGCAGCGATGCCGGTTATCAAAACAGCTATGGCTATTACTCGCGAGATGCCGACGGCAATCCATCCGTGGGCAAGGTGATCTGGGCTGATGTGAAGGCGCAGGTGGCAGGCGCCACCTTCGATCTGGATGGGCTCGATCCGAGTGAGATCGGCTTCTTCATCATCCCCAATGGTGCAGCCAATGCTGCGCTGAGCAATGGTGCCGAGCTGACCTTCGAGCAGGATGTTGATGGCAACTGGCAGGCCCTGCTGGGCGGGGTGCCACTGACTGGCGCTGGTGGTGCCAACGTGCTGTTCGACCGTGCCGAGTTCAACCCGGGCGGCTCGCATCTGCAGGACAACGCCGAACCAGGCAACCAGAACTGGGAGGATCTCACCGACGCTCCCGACTATGACTACAACGACGTCAACACCAACGTTACCTGGGGTATGCCGCTGCAGGTGGACGAGACCTACCTGGGTACGCCGGATGCAAGCGTCAGCCGCAACTTCAGCTCGGCCTTCAACGGCGAGTATGGTGCCGACGGCCCTGGCTCCCTGGTCTATCAACTGGTGATCAAATCGCCAGACTCCGGGCTGGTCGATACCGAGAGCGATGAAGCGGTCAAGCTGGTGTTCAATGGTTCGGTGCTCGAAGGTCGTACCGAAACCGGCAATGAGCTGGTCTTCACCCTGAGGGTCGATGCTGCAGGGCTGGTGACCCTGACGCAACTGAGGGCCGTGGTTCATCCCACTGCCCAGCCGGATGAACTGCATCTGCTGGGAAGTGACAAGATCGGACTGCAGGCCACCATCACCGATGCCGACGACGATCAGGCCTCGGCCAGTATCGACCTGGGCCAGGTGCTGGGCTTCCGTGATGACGCACCGATGGCGGTCAACGATGAGATTGCCGGTGAGGTCTCACGCACGGCGGTCGATCAGGTCGTCGGCAACATCAACGCTCTCATCGGCAACGACAACTTTGGCAACGATGGCAAGGCAAGCGTCTCGCCGGTGCAGATCATCGGCCAGGGCAGTCAGGGCGGTACGCTGGTCATCGATGCCGGCGGCAATCTGGTCTACAGCGCCGGCAGTGGTGCCAGCGCCGGTTCGGAGGTGTTCACCTATCAGATCACCGACGGCGATGGCGACGTTTCCACGGCCACCGTGACTCTCACGCTTGGCGGCAATGACCCGGTCGGCGGCCAGGCTTCCGGCAGCGTCGACGAGGATGGCTTGACCCATGGGCTGGCCGGAGGTCCCAACGACCTGGCTGGTGAAGCCACCACGGCTGGTGGTGCGCTCGGTTATCAGGTGGACAGCTTCGGTGGTTTCGCCTGGGATGCCAGTGGTCTTGGCAGCCTGTCTTCAGGCGGTTCGGCGCTCAACTATCAGCTCAGTGCTGATGGCAAGACGCTGAGTGCGTTCGATGCCGGTGGCAATCCGGTCTTCACCCTCAGCCTGACCAACTCGGATACCGGGCAATACAGCTTCAAGCTGTTCAAGCCGCTCGACCATCCGGCACCAGACGTCGATGGTACGGCAGACGAGAACGACCTGAACCTGGCCTTCTCCTACACGCTCTGGGACTCTGCTGCGCCTTCGGCTCCGGCCACGGGTAGCCTGACGATCACGGTGGATGACGACTCGCCGGCCACGCCCGACGACATCGCCAAGTCTGCCAGCGAGCCGCAAGGCATCCAGACCAACCTGATGGTCGTGCTGGATCTGTCAGGCAGCATGGACGAAGCGCCGTCGGGTGTCAGCGGTTTCAGCAGCAAGCTGGCGCTGGCCAATGATGCCGTGCAGCGTCTGATCGACAGCTACGACAACCTCGGTGACGTGATGGTGCGCATCGTCACCTTTGCCAATACCGCCAGTGCGGTGGGCGAAGTCTGGATGACCGCCGTCGATGCGAAAGCCTGGCTCACCGACCTGGCCAATAACGCCGGCAATGGCTCGACCAACTATGACGATGCGCTGATCGAGGCGATGGATGCCTATGGCTCGCCCGGCAAGCTGACCGGCAGCGAGGTGCAGAACGTCTCCTACTTCCTTTCCGATGGTCAACCAACCCTGTCCAACGCCAACCCGGGCAACAACAACAGCGGGAGTCAATACAACCCGGAACTGGGCGACGGCATCGGTACCGGCGAAGAGGCGGACTGGATCGCCTTCCTCACGGCCAGAGGCATCAAGTCCTATGCGCTGGGTATGGGGCTGGGCAGTGACCTCGACAAGACCTTGCTCAACCCCATCGCTTATGACGGCAAGGCGGGCGTCAACACCGATGGCATCCTGGTCTCCAACCTCAATCAGCTCAACGACACCCTGCAAGGCACGGTGACGGGGACGGTGATCTCCGGCAACCTGATCAGCGAAGGCAGCAATGGCTTCGGTGCCGATGGTCCGGCTCTGCAGCCAATCGCCGCGATCACTCACAACGGTGTGACGTACACCAGTGAGTCGGCTGCCTACGATGAGGCGAGCCATACGCTGACCTTCAACACGGCAGGTGGTGGCTCGTTCAGCGTCAACCTGGTCAGCGGGGCTTACACCTACATCGTCAATGACGATATCGCCGAAGATGTGACGGATACCATCCGCTACACCCTGATCGACCGGGACGGTGATGCGGTATCCGCCGACCTGAATCTGACCATTACCGACAGTAGCGAGGTCTATGCCTACGACAACTACAACCAGGCGATCGTCGGGCAGAAATGGGTCACGCCCGACCCGGTAACCAAGGTACTGGCGGACTTTTCCAATACCAGCAATTCGGCGTCTTCCGGGCCCAACTACAACCCCTGGATATTCGATACCAGCAACAACACTAACGTGACAGGCGATGAAACCACGGTGATCACGCAAGCCAGTGTCCTGGATGTTTCGGGTAGCAAATGGGGCGTGACCGCAATCAGCTCGTCCAATGGCGTCAGCGTGCAGAACAGTACCCTGCAGCTCGTCGACAGCAATCGTAATGCCGGCGTCAGTACCAAGGCTGCAACACCGACCTTCGAGGTGGCCGAGGGCAACACTGCCAAGGTGTCTTTCAACCTGGGCAATATCAGTAACTTCAGCAGCAGCGGTTCGGGAGACCAGTTCACCTGGACGTTGTACAAGCAGAGCGGCAGTGCCTGGGCGCTGGTGCAGAGCGGCACCCATGCCTCCAGTAACTCGACTACCGTCACCAGCAACAGCGTGGGCGAGGGTACTTATCGCCTCTACCTCGAGGTCAATGATCGCACCAACAACAGCAGCAGCTTCCGTGTCCGGGTAGACAACATCACCCTGATCACCGTGGCTGCTGCCATGCTGGTCGACACGGCCACGGCGGTAGCGGGCAACGTGCTGACCGATGCCAACAACTACCTCTACAGCGACCATCCATGGGGCGCGGTGGACAGCAAGGGGAGCGAGGGGGCGACGCTCAGCGTGCTGGACAACGGCAGCTTCGTCGCCGTGGGCACCTCGAAAACCATCGACGGGCAGTGGGGTAGCCTGCTGTTGCACAGCGACGGCGCCTATATCTACACGCCGGATCCCGACTACGCCAACCTGGGCCGGGAAGATGTCTTCACCTATCAGCTGACCCAGCCCGACGGCGATGTCAGCACGGCGCGTCTGGTGGTCGGTATCGGCTCCAGCGCTGCAGTGCAACCCAATGTGGTGATGGGCAATGACGCGCTCAACGACACCTTGCTGGGCAGTGAAGGCAGCGACGTGTTGCTCGGGCTGGGTGGCAACGACACGCTCGACGGTCTGGGTGGCAATGACCGTCTGGAGGGCGGTGATGGCAATGACACCCTGGTCGGCGGCAAGGGTCACGACATCCTCATTGGCGGTGCCGGCAACGACACCTTCGTGTGGAACGTCGATGATCGCGGCGGCAGCTATCACGATATCGTCAAGGACTTCGGCAATGGCGAGGATGCACTGGATCTGTCCCAGCTGCTGCAGGGCGTCACTGACCCGGGGAGCGCCGATGTGTTGACCCAGTACCTGAGCTTCGACTTCGTCAGCGATCCGGGCAGTACGGTGATCAACATCGCCAGCGCAGGAGGTGGCACACCGGTGGATCAGACCATCACCTTGGAGAACACCATCCTCTCCGGTGGCAATACTGCGGATATCATCCAGGGTATGCTGGACCAGAATCAGTTGGTCGCCTGAGGTGTAAGGGAGGCCGTCAGCGCTGCGCTGGCGGCCTTTCAGGCAAGGGGAAATGCTTGTCAGAGTTTCCTTAGTTGGTGCACTCAACTAGAGTAAGCCCGCTACTCGTTCCGAGTAGCGGGTTTTTTTATGGCGTTTGCTGGAGGCAGCAATGGTTTACGTACAGCGCGACGCGGCCGGGCGTTTGTTGCGAGTCGAACATGAACCCTTCGAGGGGATGACGGAGAACCTGGCTGTCGAGAGCGAAGAGCTGCATAGCTGGCTCGAGGCCAAGGAAGAGGTCAAAGCGCGCTTGGACAGCCTGAAACAGTCTGACCTGGAGCTGGTGCGTGTACTGGAAGACGTGGTCAGCGTGCTGGTCGAACGAGGTGTTATCCGCTACACCGACCTGCCCGAGGCCGCGCGACAGAAGCTCGACCAGCGTGCCATCGCCCGTGCCGAGATCGAGGGCCTCAGCGGCCTGCTTGGCGACGACGAGCACGATCTGGTTTAGAACCACGCCATTGTAGGAGCCGCGCCCTGCGGCGAAGCAGTCGGTGCGACAACCTGTAACCTCTGGAAACTCCCCCCTGGGGCGGGGCTCCCGCAATTATTGGTTGCCCCAGGGCGCCGGCGCGCCGATCAGGCGGCCCATGGCGCCGTGGATGCCCAGTTCGGTCAGCACTGCAAGTTCTTCTTCGGTCTCCACCATCTCGGCGATCAGCGGCAGGTCGATGCTGTTGGTGGCGCGGAAGATCGCTTCGATGAACAGCCGCTTGTCGCTCTCCTGGTCGATGGCGCGGATGTAGGTACCATCGATCTTCAGGTAGGCCAGGCCCAGGTGGGTGAGGTTGCCAATCAGGCTGAAGCGCCCACCGAAATGCTGCAGGCCCAGGTTGAAACCCGCCTCACGAATCGCCTGGCTCAGCGCTTCCAGCTCGGCAGGCGGTGGCAGGTGACGTTCGTCGATTTCCAGCGTCATCAGGTGTGCGACGTCCTCATGACGGTTCAGTACATCGAGCAGGCGCGCTTTGTCCTGTTCATTGCGCAGGGTTGCGGCAGACAGGCTCAGCGCCAGTGGGCGAGGATGTTGTGTGAGGTGGGCCAGGCTATGTTCGAGCATTGCCAGATCGAAGCGCGCGGCCCAGCCCAGGCGCTCGATCCAGGGCAGGAAGCGCCCGGCCGTGATGGCTTCGCCAGCCGGATCGAGCAGGCGTGCCAGCACCTTGTGTTGCATGAGCGTGCCCGTAGCGCATTCGGCGACAGGCTGGAAATACAGCTGCAATTTGCCCTGGGTCAGCGCATCGTCGATCCAGGCGCGCCAGTCGTGCAGGCCCTGAGTGGTCCGGGCGGTGAAGTCGTCGAGGCGTTCCCAGCACCTGTCTGTGTTGCTCTGTGCCTGAGCCAGCGCCTGATCCGCGCGGCTCAGCACGGCTTCGCTCTGTTCGCCGGGGCGAAATGCGGCAATACCGATGTGGGCAACGGGATCGCAGTCACTGGCACCGGTCTGCTTCAGACTGTTCAGGGCTTCACTGAGCTCGCTGGCCAGGCGCTCTGCGTCTTCGCCATTGAGGCCGGGCGCAAGCAGCGTGAACTCGCCACCGCGGTTGCGCGATGCCAGCCATTGGCTGCGCTCCGGTAACGCCAGCAGTTGCTTGAGTTGATCGCCCAATGCGGCGATCAGCGCGTCGGTACGCTGGCCGCCGAGGCGCTGGTTGAGGCCGCCCAGGTCGTTGAGGCGCAGCAGTAGCAGGTAGCCATCAGGATGCTGCTCGTTGATCACCAACTGGTTGCTCAGGCGTATGTCGAACTGGCGGCGGTTGGCCAGGCCGGTGAGGGTGTCCTGATAGGCCTCACCGCGCAGTTTCTCGCTGCGCGCGGCTTCTTCGGCGAACAGGGTCTTGAGCTTGTCGACCATCTGGTTCATTGCCAGCACCACACGCTTGAGCTCCGGCGTGCGCGGCACTCGCGGCAGCGTGAGGAACTCGCGGCGGCTGATCGCTTGCGCCTGCTGCACCATGTTGTCCAGCGGCCGCAGTTGGGTACGCAGCAGCCAGCCACCGAGCACGGCACTGACCAGGCCACACAGCAGCAGCCAGAACAGGCTGCCGAGGGCGCTGTCCCACAGCTTGGCCAGGGCGAACTGTGGATGGCTGAGCACCTCCACTCTGGCAGCCTGCTCCCAGCCGCGCATGATCAGCGCATCGCCGCCCTGGGGCTGCAAATCGACAAGATCGACGAACCAGCCGGGCAGGTTTTCAGGTCTGATCTCGGTGCTGCGCTCGACGATCACGCTGTCGTCGGCAATGCGAACCACGCGGATGCTGGCGAAGTAACCGCTGTCGAAGATCGAACTGACCATCAGCTCGATCATCGCCGGGTCGTCCACGTGCGGCGTCATCGACAGCCCCAGCGCCGTGGCAGCGTCCTGGGCGTGAGAGCGCAGCTGGCTGATCAACTGTTCGCGCGAGCTCTCCACGCCGGCGATGAAACTGCCGGTGAAGGCCACCACCAGAAACAGGCAGATGGCGAGAAACAGCTGCTTGAGTAGGGACATGGGTTCCTCCTAGCCTTCGCCGATGGCGAAGCCCTCCGCACGCATTTTTTTCAGGATGTCCTGCCAGCGAGACAGCTTCTTGGTGTCGCTCTTGCGCGTATTGGAGCCTGCGAGGTAGAGGCCTTCGGCGTTGAAGGCGTACACCGGCAGCAGGTCCTTGCGCTGTGAGGCAGGGCGGATGTCGTTGATCAGGTTGTCCAGCACCAGCGGCTCGGCAGTGGGGCTGGCGTAGTAGGTCAGTACCATGTGCGCCTGGTTGTAGTTCAGTGCCTTGACGTAGGTGATGCGCAGCTTCTCGCTGGGGATGCCGAGGCGGCGCAGGGTGAAATACTTGGCGATGGAGTAGTCCTCGCAATCGCCTGCGCCCTTGACCAGCATTTCCACGGGGGTTGCCCAGTAGTCGTTCTCGCGCCAGAGCTGACTGTCATCGACGAAGCGGATGGTGCGGTTGAAGAAGCGATTGACCTCGTTGAGCTTGTCCGCCTCGTTCAGGCTGGTGCTGCTCTTGATCGACTCTTCCCAGTCGAGAATGCGTTTGCGTGCAGGGCCGAGGTTGCCATAGCGGTTTTCCGCGTTCTTCACGATCACCGCGAAGTCCCAATCGGCCACTGCCAGCGCGGCCAGCAGCCCGCCGCCGATCCACAGGATCAGCAGCCGCCAACGCCATCCCTGAACGCGCAGCCGTCGCATGGGGTCGTCGTCTCCAGGCTCGATTGGCAGAGTCTAGGCGAGGTGTCGGCTTTTTGCCGGTCGCTTCGCTGGAACGAGAAAACAGTGTCAAAAGGTTGTCGAGGAGGTGACTGGCTCCCGTAGCCCGGATGCAATCCGGGGCTGGCGCTGGGGGATTGCATCCGGGCTACGCAGAGCACTCAGGGATTGGGCAGGGTCTTCTGCTTGAGGATGTACAGGCTGACCAGCACCGCACTGCCGAGCATGAAGGCTCGCGCCCAGGGCATGGGCACCAGATAGCAGGAGAAGCTGATGCTGGCCCACATCAGCACCAGGGCGTAGACCTTGCCCTTGAGCGGGATGCCCTGGCCCTCCAGGTAGTCGCGAATCCATGGGCCCAGGCGCGGGTGGGTGACCAGCCAGAGGTAGAAGCGCCGTGAGCTGCGCACGAAACAGGCCGCCGCCAGGAGCAGGAACGGCGTGGTTGGCAGCACCGGCAGAAAGATGCCGATAACCCCGAGTGCCACGCTCAGCCAGCCGATGGTCAGCAGCAGGTAGCGGACACTGCGATGGCGGCTTGGCTGGATGTCACGCGGCATGTGCGGGTCTTGGCGGCGGTCGGGGCAGTGCCCCGGCTGGTAAGGTCAGTGGCGGGGCTTGAGCAGTGCGGGTTTTTCTTCCGGAGCCTGACACAGCAGGAAGAGGGCGGTAAGCAGTTCGGGAATCTGGTCGATCATGCTGTCCACCAGGTCGCGGTCGCGGGCGATCTCGGCAAACTCGGTCTGTTCGTCGAACAGGCCCGAGCCGACCATGATCGGCAGCAACAATTCGCTGACTTCGTCTTCGGCATCTTCGAACCACACGGCTTCACGCAGGAACACGCCTTCCATGAAGCCGATGCACCAGCCGCGCAGATCGGAGTCATCCGGCTCGTCACCGAGGTCCAGGTCGCACGGCAGCTCGGGCTCTTCCTCGCCAGCCAGCTGGCGGGCGATGTGGGCTTTGAGGTGGACCAGCGTGCTTTCGATCTCTTCGCGTTCGGCGTCGCTGCGGTAGTTCGGCGTCTCGGCGAACAGCGCATCGATCCACTCACGCTCCGGTACCTGATCCGGGCAGATCGCCAGGGCGGTCAGGTAGCCATGGGCGGCCACGTAGTCCAACGCCTCTTCGTGCAGCTCATCGGCATCGAGAAAGGCTTGCAGGCGGGACAGTTGCTCAGCGAAGGACATCGTGGGGTTACCTTGAGGCTTAGGGGATAAACGAGGATGGATTCTAGTTCACCGCCGCCTCTGCGACCAGCACGGGCGCTCTACTAACGGTGATTCAGCGGCTTCGGACGGGTAGGTGCCCTGTTGCCTGCGATCCTGCGGCATAATGCGCGGCTAGATTTGGAGGCCTTCATGCTCGACCACGCCATGCGCATTCTCAAAGACGTTTTCGGCTACGACGCCTTTCGCGGCAATCAGGCCGCGATCATCGAGCGTGTGGCCGGCGGCGGCGATGCCTTGGTGTTGATGCCTACCGGCGGCGGCAAGTCGCTGTGTTTCCAGGTGCCGGCACTGATGCGCGAGGGCCTGGCGGTGGTGGTCTCTCCGCTGATCGCCTTGATGGATGATCAGGTGGCCACCCTGGACGAGCTGGGTGTGGCAGCCGTGGCGCTGAATTCCACGCTGAGCCCTGACGAGCAGCGCGAGATCGCCGACCGTATCCGTCGCGGGCAGATCAAGATGCTCTACCTGGCGCCCGAGCGCCTGGTGCAGCCGCGCATGCTGAGCTTCCTGCAGGGCCTGGATATCGCCCTGTTCGCCATCGACGAAGCGCACTGCGTGTCGCAGTGGGGCCATGATTTCCGGCCTGAGTACCTGCAACTCGGTCAGCTTGCCGAGCTCTTTCCCAATGTGCCGCGCATCGCCCTGACCGCTACCGCGGACAAACGTACCCGCGAGGAAATCGTCCAGCGTCTGCATCTGGACAACGCCGAGCGCTTTCTGTCGAGCTTTGATCGGCCGAACATCTTCTACCGCATTCAGCCCAAGGATCAGCCGCGCAAGCAACTGCTCGGTTTTCTTACGGCGCGCAAGGGCGATGCCGGTATCGTCTACTGCCTGTCGCGCAAGAAGGTCGAGGAGGTCGCCGATTTTCTCAGCAGTCAGGGCTTCCCGGCTTTGCCCTATCACGCCGGCTTGCCCAACGAATTGCGTGCCTTCAATCAGAAGCGCTTTCTCAATGAAGAAGGCCTGATCATGGTAGCGACCATCGCGTTCGGCATGGGCATCGACAAGCCTAACGTGCGCTTCGTTTGTCACCTGGATCTGCCCAAGTCGCTGGAGGCCTACTACCAGGAAACCGGTCGCGCCGGCCGTGACGGCTTGCCGGCCGATGCCTGGATGGCTTACGGCCTGCAGGACGTGATCTTCCTCAAGCAGATGCTCAACAATTCCGACGGCGATGAGCGTCACAAGCGCATCGAGCAACACAAGCTCGATGCCATGCTCGCCCTGTGCGAGGAGACACGCTGCCGCCGTCAGGCGCTGCTGGCCTACTTCGATGAAGAATTGCCCAACCCTTGCGGCCACTGCGACAACTGCATCGATGGCGTCGAAACCTGGGATGCCACCGAGCCGGCGCGCCAGGCGTTGTCGGCCGTCTATCGCAGCGGCCAGCGCTATGGCGTCGGCCATCTGGTGGACATTCTGCTGGGCCGTGACAACGAGAAGATTCGCGCCGCTGGTCATCAGCACCTGGCGGTATTCGGTGTGGGCAAGGGCTTTTCCGAAGTCGAATGGCGCACCCTGTTCCGCCAGTTGGTCGCCCGCGGCCTGGCCGATGTCGATCTGGACGGTTTCGGCGGTCTGCGCCTGAGTGAGACCTGCCGGCCACTGCTGCGTGGTGAGGTCAGCCTGCAACTGCGCCGTGAACCCAAGCCGGCGCAGGCGGCCAAGGCCTCCAGCAGCGCCGCCAGCCAACTGGTGCGTGGCCATGAGCGGGAAATGTGGGAGGCGCTGCGCAGTCTGCGTCGTAAGCTGGCCGAGGAGCACAGCGTACCGCCGTACGTGATCTTCCCCGATGCCACGTTGTTGGAGATGCTGCGCAGCCAGCCCAGCTCGCTGAGCGATATGGCCGAGGTCAGTGGCGTTGGCGCGCGCAAGCTGGAGCGCTACGGCCAGGCCTTCCTGGAAGTGCTCAACGGCAGCGGCGCAGATGACGCGCCGGCTCCGGTGGCCGATTTGCGTCACGAGCTGGTCAGCCTGGCTCGCGCGGGTATGACCCCGACGCAGATCGCCGGCCAGTTGGGGTGCACTGAGAAAAACGTCTACAGCCTGCTGGCCGAGGCCATCGCCCAGCAGCAATTGAGCCTGGAACAGGCGCTGGATCTTCCGGAGGAACTGCTGGGCGAGATTCAGGAGGCCTTCCTCGATGGCGAGGGCGAGTTGCCGACAGTCAGCGAGATCGCCCCGCTGTTCGCCGGGCGGGTCGACGAGGCGGTGCTCTACTGCGTGCGTGCAGCACTGCAGGCCGAGTTCGAGGTGTAAGCGTCCCTTGGTAGCGGCCTGAGCTGGAGCCGGGGCTGCGAGTCGGTCGCATTCTGCAATGCTCGTGACGCAATCTGCGCTTGCCCTGCGCATCGGGTTATGGCTAGCTGGCTAATAATTAGTTTTTGACCTTTGTATGAGTCCGCTTGCCCATGTCTTACCCCGATCAACATCGCTTTGCCATGCAGGTTGCCCAGCTATCCCGTGCCTGGCGTTCTGAACTCGATAGACGCCTGGTAGGGCTGGGCCTGTCCCAGGCTCGCTGGCTGGTGCTGCTGCACCTGGCGCGCTTCAGCGAAATGCCGACCCAGCGTGAATTGGCGCAAAGCATCGGCGTGGAAGGGCCGACGCTGGCACGCCTGCTCGACAGTCTCGAAAGCCAGGGGCTGGTCATTCGCGTGGCGGTACCCGAAGACCGCCGTGCCAAGAAGATTGCGTTGCAGCCGGACGCGCAGCCTTTGATCGAGAAGATCGAAGCGATTTCCACCCAACTGCGCCATGAAGTCTTCGCCGGCATCGACGAGGAGGATCTGCGTCGCTGTCAGCAGGTGCATGCTCGAGTGCTCGGCAACCTGATGAAGTGAGTCTGTCTGTACTGTCAAAAATCCGATCAATTTTTGATCGGATTTTTTCTGTGCCTAATTTTTGACTGATTTACCTTGATGGCACCGTGCTTTCGTCGGCAAACTGGCGTCCAAGCCGCTACTTTGTGAATTAGTAGCCATAATGCAATTCGAGACGGCCTCGACAAGGACCTTGTCACCCGTTTCGAAACTATCAAGGGCGCCAGCCTCCCGGCCAAGGGATGCTCAGACAGGAAGTCGAGGAGGTGGCGTTCGAGCCGGATAACCCTGGAGGTCACATGGCTCGGGTGCGTCAGTTGATGTTGGGTTTGGCGTCGGGATCCGCTCTCTATTCGGGAATGGCGCCGGCGCTGGGTTTGGGTGAAATCACGCTGCATTCGGCGCTGAATCAGCCTTTCGAGGCTGAAATCGAGCTGCTGGAAGTGGGCGATCTGGGCGCGCAGGATCTGCGTGTCGCTCTGGCACCGGCCGAAGTGTTCAGCCGTTCGGGTGTCGAGCGCTTCTACTTTCTCAATGATCTGCGTTTCACGCCGCTTCTACAGGGGTCACGTAGCGTGATCCGCGTGGTGTCGAACCGTCCGGTTCGTGAGCCATACCTGAACTTCATCGTCGAAGTGGCGCGTCCCAATGGCCAGTTGCTGCGTGAATACACCGTGTTGCTGGACCCTCCCAGCTCTTCGGCTTACTCCGCTGTGGCTGCGCCAAGCGCAGCAGCCCTTGCGCAACCTACCACTCGCGCCGTAGCACCGCTCTCGCCGGTCAGCACGGTCACACCACCGAGTGCATCTGCAGGGCACCGTCATCAGGTCAGCCGTGGCGACAGCCTTTGGTCCATCGCTGCGCGTCTGCGTGAGCAGGGCAGTACGCTATCTCAGCAGGCGCTGATGGAGGGCATTCTGGCCCTCAACCCGAATGCCTTTGCTGGCGGCGATCCAAGTCGTCTACAGGCTGGCGCCGACCTGCTGCTGCCTGATGCGGCGCGTGCGGGGGCTGCCCAGCCGACTGCTGCCCCGGCTGCTGCCGAGGCCGCACCTGCGCTTGCTGAAAACACTGCCGAAGGGCCCGTGAGCGCGCCCCTGGCCGCCCTGGAGCCAGCACCGCAGCAAACCGGAAGCCTGGAGCTGCTGGCCGAGAAGCAGCGTCAGGTCGATCTGGAGCTGGCCAATCAGGCGGCGGAAAATCTGCAGCTGCAACAAGGCTTGGCGCAACTGCAATTGCAACTGCAGCAGTTGCAGGAGCAATTGGCGCAGAAGGATGCTCAGTTGGCTGAGCTGGCTGCGCGTACGCCGGCCGAGCCGGTCGCCCAGCCCATTGCCGCAGCACCGGCCGGTATCGAGGAGCCTGCGGTAGCAGAACGAGGCTGGTGGTCGACACTGCTGGCCGGTGGTATTGGGCTTCTGCTATTGCTCGGTGCGCTTTTCTGGGCCGTGCGGCGGCGTGGCGAGAAAACCAAGACGGTGGTGCAGGTGCAGCCAAAGGCGCAGCCGCCTCAGCAACCGCCCCGTCCACAACTCGCGGCGGTTGCCGCTCCCGTTGGCGCAGCTCTGGTGGCCAAGGCAGTACCGACTCCAGCCCCGGTGCGTGCGCCAGGGCCGGTCGATCCGCTCGAGGCAGCCAATGTCTACATCGCCTACGGTCGTGTCAGTGAGGCGCGTGGTGAGCTGAACAAGGCGCTGGCTCAGGACCCGCAGCGCAGCGATCTGCGCTTCCGTCTATTGGAAGTTCTGGCACTGCTGGGCGATGGAGCGGGCTTCGCGCGTGAGGAGGCCGTGCTGCGCGCCGAAGCGTTCGATGATGCACGCATCGATGCGCTGAAGGCGCGTCATCCTGATCTGCGGGTGACTCAGCAGGCACCTCTCGACCCTGTCGCTGCGCTGCAGCCTGCGGCAGTGCCTGCGACTGAACCTGATTTTCAGCTCAATCTCGATGATCTGTCGCTGGATGCCGACTGGGATCTGGTCAGCCCGTTTCCGGCTGCCGCCAAGGCCAAACCCAAGGCTGTTGCGGAGCCGGAGTTCGATGCGTCGTTCGCCAGCAACCTGCAGGAGCTGCCCGAGGTGTTCGAGCTGCATCATGAAGACGAACAGTTGAGCGCCTTCGGTGAGATGGAAATGGTGCTGAGCGATGACACGCCGGGGCTGGATGACAACTTCCTCGACGCTTTCGCCGGCGATGCCGATGCCACTGCCGCGCTGCAGGGCGATATCGACCACCTGGCGGGCAATCCGGAGCATATGGCCCAGCTCAACCAGGCGCTGGCCTATATCAAACAGGGCGATATCGCCACCGCCTGCGACATCCTCAACGAGGTGATCGATCACGGTGACGACGAGCAGAAAAAGGCCGCTCGCCAGTTGCTGGCAGAAATCGCCTGATCGACCCCGCTGTCATGTGACGAGGCCGCGCAGATGCGCGGCCTCGTCGTTTCAGAAGCTCTTGCCCAGGTTCAGGTACAGCGCTTTTTCCCGCTCGTCGTTGAAGCCGTAACTGAAGTTCAGCGGCCCCAGCGGTGTATCCAGACCGAGGAAGATGCTGGCGGCGTTGATGTAGCCGCTGTCGAAGGCGTTGTCGTTGTTCCAGGCGCGGCCGCGCTCCAGCGACATGCCCAGGTAAAGCGGGAAGTTCAGCGGCAACATCGAGGTTGGTGTCATGCGTCGGTAGTAGATCATCCGCGCCAGCGCCATGTTCTGGCCGCTCAGCGAGTCCTGGCGAAAGCCCGACAGCTCTTGGGCGCCGCCGAGAATGAAGCCCGAGGTGACCACTTCCGCCTCATCCAGCGTGCGTCCGTAGCGCCCGCCGAACAGCCAGGTGTTGGGGCCATGGCTGTAGGCCTTGTCCAGCTTCAGCTGCCATTGTCGATATTCCTCGTCCGAGCCCAGCCCCCGGTCGTACTTGCGCAGCATCAGGCCGATGTCCTCGCCGGTGCGCGGGAAGTCGAGGTTGTCCAGGGTGTCGAAGGAGTACAGCAGTTCGTAGTAACCCTCGCTGAAACTGAAGCTGGGCAGATCGCGCTCGCCGACGCGGACATCCGCTTCGCCCCAGGCCTGAGCAATGCCGAAACGAATCTCGCCGTTGTTGGCAATCTGCCGGCCGAGGTTGAGGCCATAGCCGTAACGCTCAAGGCGGTATTCGGCGATGGGGTCGTTGTCCAGGATCGCTTCGACGTTCTGCGCCTCACCGAACAGGTAGGGCGCGACGAAGTAACGCGAGCCGGCGTCCAGCGGCTGATAGAACTCGCTGTAGAGCTCCTGGCGGTCACCCAGCTGCAGGCGTGTCAGCCATTCGGCGCCGAGCTCGTTGATGCCGTTGACGCGGTAGCTGGCGCCGATGTTGAAAGCGCTGTCGCCACGCATGTCGTCGGACAGATTGAGCCCCAGGCGCAGGTAGTCGGTTCCGGTGCGCTTGCCACGCGCATCGATCACCAGCGCGCTACCTTGTTCGTCCAGCGGCTCCACGCGGTATTGCACGCGCTCGAAGTAGTCCAGGCCGTACAGCGTGCCCATGTCTTTCTGCAGGCGATTCATGTCCAGCGGCTCGCCGAGGGGTTGGCGAATGTGCCGACGAATCACCGCGTCGCCGACTTTCGAGTCGTTTTCCACCTGGATCTCGCGAATCACCGGTGTGCGCTGTTCGCGCGAGCGCGCCATGGCCAGCGCAGGGTTGCCGGCGCTGCTGGTACGCAAGCGGGCCAGGCGCTCTGCCTGGATCTGCGTGGCACGATAACCGGCGTTTATCATCTGTTCGCCACGATTGAAGTCGGCGACGCCAAAACCGGCCAGAGGAGGCAGGATCAATACGTCGTCCGCCTCCAGGGTTTCGAGTTGGGCCTCGGAGTTCTTGCGCATCATCAGGTTGATCGACTGGTTCATCACGTCGACCACGGTGAGCAGTTCCTTGGCCGGTTTCAGTGGCATACCCAGGTCGACGACGATGACGTGATCGACGCCCATCTGCCGCGCGACGTCGATTGGCACGTTGTTGACCATGCCGCCGTCGACCAGCAGGCGGCCGTCCACTTCCACCGGGGCGAACACCGCCGGGATCGACATGCTGGCGCGCATCACCTGCGGCAGGTGGCCGCTGCTCATGATCACCTGTTCACCCGTGACCACATCGGTGGCCACGGCGCGATAGGGGATCGGCAAATGATCGAAGTCGCGGGTGGCACTGCGGTGTACCAGCAGGCTCTCCAGCAGCAGCGCCAGATTCTGGCCCTGAATCACGCCCAGCGGCAGGCCCAGGCTGCCATCGTCACGGAAACTGAGTTTCTGCTTGATCAGAAAATCGCGGTCGTCCTGCTTGCGGCGAAAGGGGATGTCCTCGCGTGGCGGTGAGTCGGACAGCGCCTGTTGCCAGTCCAGTTCCAGCGCCAGGCGCTCAAGCTCAGCCACCGAATAGCCGGCGGCATACAGCCCGCCGACGATGGCGCCCATACTGGTACCGGCGATGGCGTCGATGCGAATGTCTTGTTCTTCCAGCGCCTTGAGCACACCAATGTGTGCCAGGCCGCGAGCGGCGCCGCCCGACAGCACCAGACCGATACGTTCGGCGGCGATGACGGGCAGGCTGGACAGGGTGAACAGGCAGAGCAGCGAAAGAAGCAGGCGGCGCATGGTGGATTCCGGCAGGAGCAGAGGCAAAGGCCGTTATTATAGGCATCAAGCCCCACAGTAGAGCCGCTGCCATGCCTGATCAGAAGCCTGAAATCGTCATCACCTATTGCACTCAGTGTCAGTGGCTGCTGCGCGCCGCCTGGCTGGCTCAGGAGCTGCTGAGCACCTTTGCCGACGAGCTGGGCCGGGTCAGCCTGGAGCCGGGCACGGGCGGCGTGTTCCGCATCGTCTGTGATGGCCAGCAGATCTGGGAACGCAAGGCCGATGGTGGCTTCCCCGAGGCCAAGGTGCTCAAGCAACGGGTGCGCGATCTCATCGATCCAACCCGCGACCTGGGCCACAACGACCGGTAGGGTGCGCCGTGCGCACCGCTCGTTTCAACGCGCCATGCGCGCTGAAACGAAGATGGCGCTGACGATCAGCACACCTCCGGCCAGCATGCGTAGCGTCGGCTGTTCACTGAACAGCCACCAGGCGAACAGAATCCCGTAGACCGGTTCCAGGGCGAAGATCACTGCCGTGGTACGCGCCTTGAGCACGCGCAGGCTGGCGACGAACAGGCTGTGTGCCAGGCCCGTGCAGAAGATGCCGAGCATGGCCAGCCACAGCCAGTCCACCGCGCGCACGCTGGGCAGCAGCGGCCAGGCCAGGGGCAGGAAGCACAGCAGCACGGTGATGTTCTGGTACAACGCGGCCTTTACCGGATCGAGGCCACGGGTGCTGGCGCGATTGAGCAGCGACAGCAGAGCGAACAGAAAACCTGACAGCACCGCCCACAGCAATCCGACTGTGGCATCACTGTTCAGGCTGAACTGCGGCGTAACCAGGATCAGCCCCACGCACACCACGCCGACCATGGCGAACTCGCTGGGACGGGTGCGTTCGCGAAACAGCAGACCCTCCAGCAGTACGGTGAAGGCCGGGAAGCTGGCGAAACCCAGGGTGGCGATGGCCACGCCGGAGACCTTCACCGCTTCGAAGAAGGTGACCCAGTGCGTGCCCAGCAGCAGGCCACCGAGTGCCAGCAAAGCCATCTGCCGCAGGCTCGGGCGAATCGCGTTGCGACTGCGCCAGAGCAGCGCAGCCAGGCTCAAGGCGAGCACGGCAAAAAGTGCGCGGCCGCCTGCAATCATGTTCGGCGTGGTCGCCGCGAGTTTGCCGAAGATGCCCGACAGACCGAACAGCAGTGCACCCAGGTGAATCGCCAGCAGGGCGTTACGTTCCGTCATGCCAGGCGCGCACCGTTGGGCAATGGTTGGTCGAAACCGGCGAGGACAACGCGGTTTTCGCGGTCATACACCCCGGTGACCAGCACGTCCGAGCGCACGCCGGCGATGCGTTTGGGGGCGAAGTTGCACACGCACAGCACCTGGCGACCTGGCAGCTCGCCACAGCTGTAGTGCGCGGTGATCTGGGCGCTGGAGGTCTTGATGCCCAGCTCGCCGAGATCCACCTCCAGCACGTAGGCCGGCTTCAGCGCTTTTTCATTGGGGCGGGCGCTGCGAATGGTGCCGACGCGCAGCTCCACTTTCTCGAAATCCTGCCATTCGATGGTTTGCATGGGCTACTCCTCGATAATGCGGCGCAGTCTAGGCGGCGCAGACGGCAGCTGTCTGTCGCGGGAGTGATGAGTTTTGTCGCCAGACTCTCGTTAGCATCTCGGGTGCGTGCGGCGAACCCGCTGTAGCCCGGATGAAATCCGGGGCGATTTCACGGGCGGGGCGCGAATAAGGTTGTTAGCGCGTGCGGCGCAACTGTCGCGGGGTCATGCCGAGATGGCGAGAGAGGGCAGCGGTGAACGCGCTTTGCGAGTTGTAGCCGACTCGGGCCGCGATTTCGCCAACGGCCAGGTCGCTGCCGCGCAGCAGTTGCTCGGCCAGGTGCAGGCGCTGTTGGCGAATGTGTTCCATGGGCGTGCGCCCTGTCTCGGTGAGGAAGCGGGCGTGGAAGCGCGCCACCGACAGACCGGCCAGGCGCGCCAGATCTGCCACCTGCAGCGGATGCGCCGCGTGCTGCTCGATGTAGTGATCCAGTGCCGCCATCGGCAAGCCGGGCACTTCGGCATGCCGGCGGCTGCAGGCCAGGCTGCCGAGTAGCAAAGCCGCACCCTGGCCGGCGATGATCGGGTCATTGATCGGGCTGCTGGCCAGCCAGTTGAGGAGCTGGCCCTGCGAGGCATCGAGTTGCAGGGCGTTGGGCTTGTCCAGCAGACGCTGGATATCGTTCGCATGGTGGCCGAGCTGGCGTTCCAGCCAGTCGTTGGCCGGCAGGTCCAGTACCAGGCACTGGCTGCCACGTGGGCTGCCGCAGGTATGGCGGGCTTCGGCCGGTACTACGGCCAGATGGTGGCGCAGTACCTGGCTGCCCTGACCATCCACTTCGAATTGCAGCTCGCCCGCCAGGCCGAACACCAGTTGCGCATGGTCGTGGCTATGGCTGAGCACTTCGTGACTGTAATGACGCAGGGACAGGGTCGGGAGCATGGCGGTTTCCTCGGTAACCGCCGGAGTGTAACGCCTGGGCCGAGGTGATGCTGCGTCATCGAACGGTCTTTTTCCTGTCACAAGCATTTCACCGCGACCCCTCAAGCTCGACTAAACCCAGCCGGAGGTCGCCCATGACCAGCGCCCAGCTCGCCAAGCCCAGCCGCAAGCAACGTGTCCGTACCCTGTGGATCTCCGACGTGCACCTTGGCACGCGCGATTGTCAGGCCGAACACCTGGCAGCCTTTCTCAAGCGCTATCACGCTGACCGCATCTATCTGGTGGGCGACATCATCGATGGCTGGAAACTGCGCGGTGGCATTTACTGGCCGCAAGCGCACACCAACGTGATCCGTCGCCTGCTGACCATGAGCAAGCGCGGTACCGAGGTCATCTACGTCACCGGCAACCATGACGAATTCCTGCGCCGTTACTCCAGCCTGCTGTTGGGCAATATCCAACTGGTGGATGAGGCCGTGCACGTCACGGCCGATGGCCGTCAATTGCTGGTGATCCATGGCGATCAGTTCGATGTGATCACCCGTTATCACCGCTGGCTGGCCTTTCTCGGTGACTCTGCCTACGAGTTCACCCTGACCCTCAATCGCTGGCTCAATCACTGGCGCAGCCGCTGGGGGTACGGATACTGGTCGTTGTCGGCTTACCTCAAGCACAAGGTCAAGACGGCGGTGAATTTCATCAGCGACTTCGAGGAAGCCATCGCTCACGAGTGCGTCAAACGCGGCTTGCAGGGCGTGGTCTGCGGCCATATCCACCATGCCGAGATTCGCCAGGTGAGCGGTGTGGAATATATGAACTGCGGCGACTGGGTGGAATCCTGCACGGCGCTGATCGAGCACTGGGACGGGCAGATCGAACTCTATCGTCTGGCCGAAGCGCAACTGGCCAGCGAGGAGCCGGCCGTCGCCCTCGAGACCGGCACATGAGGATACTCATCGTCTCCGACGCCTGGGCGCCTCAGGTCAATGGCGTGGTCACCAGCCTGGCCGCGTTGGTCAGCGAACTGCGTGGGTTGGGCCATCAGGTCAAACTGCTGTCGCCCGCCGATTTTCGCGCTGTGCCCTGTCCGACGTACCCGGAGATACCGCTGGTGTGGGATCTGTGGCGTGTCGGTGCGGCGATTCGCGACTTTCGTCCAGACTGCGTGCACCTCGCGACCGAGGGGCCGCTGGGTTGGGCAGCGCGGCGTTGGCTGGTCAAGCGTGGGCTGGCGTTTTCCACGGCTATCCATACGCGATTCCCGGAGTACGTCAGCACCCGCTGGCCGTGGATTGCGCCGCGCTTCGGTTATGCCTTTCTGCGCGCGTTCCATCGCCCTAGTCAGGCCGTGCTGGTGACCACCGAGCGGTTGCGCGAGGAGTTCGCCAACTGGGCTCTGCAACGGCTGCAACTGTGGCGCAAAGGGGTGGATACCCGATTGTTCCGGCCGGACGAGACGCGCACTCGTCCGGTGCGGCCGGTGTTTCTCTATGTCGGACGCATCGCTCCGGAAAAGAACCTGCAGGCCTTTCTCGATCTGGATCTACCGGGAGAGAAACGCGTGGTCGGCGACGGCCCGCAGCGTGAGGCGCTGCAACAGCAGTATCCGCTGGTGCGCTTTCTCGGTTATCGCCATGGCCAGGCGTTGGCCGAGGCCTATCAGGATGCCTCGGTGCTGGTCTTCCCCTCGCGTACCGATACCTATGGGCTGGTGATGCTGGAAGCGCTGGCTTGCGGTACGCCGGTGGCTGCGTTTCCCGTGGCCGGGCCGCTGGATGTGCTGCAGCAGGGGCTCAGTGGGGTGATGGAGGATGATCTGCACACCGCCTGCCTGGGCGCGCTGGAGCTGGATCGTAAGCGTTGCGCAGAATTGGCGGCAGCGCAGTCCTGGCGCGCCTCGGCGCTGGAGTTTCTGGCGTTGCAGGCGCTGATCGACGGTGAGCCAGTGTTGACCGAGGCACTGGAGGCGTAGGGCGTACTCGCGAAGCAGTACGCCGCCGTACGTGTGGAGCACCGGAAAACGGCGGACTGTTCGCTTCGCTACGAGCGGCCGGCGTCCCGGTCCGCCCTACGGGCTGAAGCCGCTCCCACAAAGGCAGGTTCGGCGCCTGCTTCACCGTAGGAGCGGCTTCAGCCGCGAATGGCACTCCAAGCGGTTCGCTTCAGAGAATGACCTTGTCGCGCAGCTTCTCGGCCGCCTGGTTGAGCGCCTGGATCACCCGTTCCTTGTCGAAATTCTGAATGCCGTTGGTGTCCAGGTACATGGAGAAGCCCGGCAGTTCGTGTTCGACGTAGCTGGAGGTGGCGCCCAGGTCACGGCGGAAGTCCACCACCTGGTAGATCTGCACCGGGCGGGTGAAGCCCTTGACGGCGATCTGACCCTTGTCGCGGCACATGATCACGTCCTTGACCAGCGAATAGGTCTCGTGGGAAATCAGGATCTCGCCGGATTCGGCGGCGCTTTCCAGGCGGCTGGCAAGGTTCACGTCGCGGCCGATGATGGTGTAATCCATACGCGTGTCGGCGCCAAAGTTGCCCACCGTGCAGTAGCCGGTATTGAGGCCCATACGGATTTCCAGCGGCTTGGTGATGCCCTGCGCGCGCCATTGCTGGCGCAGCACCTTCATGTGCTTGCGCATGGCGATGGCCATGGACACCGCTGCGACCGCGTCCTTCTTGGCGCCGTTGCTGCTCGGGTCGCCGAAGAACACCATGACGCAGTCACCGATGAACTTGTCGATGGTGCCGCCGTATTTCAGGCTGATCTTTGACATTTCGTTGAGGTAGGTGTTGAGCAGGTCGGTCAACGCTTCGGCTTCCAGCTCTTCCGACAGCTCGGTGAAGCCCTTGATGTCGGAGAAGAACACCGTGAGCTTTTTGCGCTGGGTTTCCAGGCGCACGCTCTTCTTGCCGGTGAAAATCGACTCCCAGACCTGCGGCGACAGGTACTTGGCCAGGTTGCGCGCCAGGCGTGCGGCCTTTTCCTGCTCACGCTTGATCTCGCTGCGTACCTGGGCCAGGCGCAGGCCCTGCTGGTTGACGAAGTAGGCGGTGATGCAGATGTACAGCGTGGTGAAGAGGATGCTGACCAGCGCCACCACAGTTGGAGTGTCGGTATTGGGATGAACCCCAACCAGCGCGGCGCACAGCGCCATGCCGCTGGCGGCCACCAACAGCACCAGACCCAGATAGCGCATGCCGCCGACGACCAGTGCACTGAAACAGAGAGTCAGCAGGAACATCAGGCTGGGTACGGCGGAAAATCCCAGCAGCACGCAGGATGCGCCGGCGTGCAGGGCATCGAAGAACAGCAGGGCAAGGTCGGTCTGCTGCGGATAATCGCGCTTGAAACGGCGACTGAGGTTGTGCGCCAGGTGAGGGTAGAGCAGGGCGTAGGGCACCATCCACAGAATATCGTAGGCGAAGTGCCCGACATAGGTACCGGCGGCGATGCTGGCGGCCGTGGCGATATAGGCCAGTATGCGCGAATAGTACTCACGCAACGGCGGCGTCGGGAGCCCGTTGGCACGGCTGGTGATTGCTGGCTTCATCTGTTGGAACTGTCCCTGCTGGATTTCTGGCGTCTCTGCTGGACGCCTGACTGGTCTGCAAGACCTGAGCCAGAGGCTCGCTGGGCGGGGATCATAACCAAGGGGGTGGCGGCCAGCCAAGCATGGCCGCCGAACGGTGGCGCAACAGTGGCCGGCGGTCAGGCGCTGGTCTTTTCCATTGCAGCCAGATAGATGGAGTTCTTCGGCCGGGCGAACACGCGCTGCAACATGGGCTCGAAGAAGCTCAGTGTCAGGCTTTCATAGTCCGGGTCGAAGGCGGCCGCATCGTACCTGGCGCAGAATTCGATGGTCGCCTGGTACTGGGGGTGATCCTTGAACTGCTCGCGCAGATGGCGATCCATGCCCAGGTGATGGAAGAAGTAATAGCCCTGGAAGATGCCGTGCTTCTCCACCATCCAGTGGTTCTCGGCACTGACGAAGGGTTTGAGGATGGCCGCGGCGATGTCCGGGTGGTTGTAGCTGCCGAGGGTATCGCCGATGTCATGCAGCAGCGCGCAGATCACGTACTCCTCGTCGCGTCCGTCGTGATAGGCGCGGGTGGCGGTCTGCAGCGAGTGGGTCAGGCGGTCCACCGGGAAACCACCGAAATCGCCGTCGAGCAGGCGCAGGTGGTCGAGGATGCGGGCAGGCAACTGAGCGGCGTAGGCGGCGAAGTCCTGGGCGATGATGGCCCAGTCCTCGGCCTGGCCGTCTTGCATATGGGTAAAGCGGGCGCGGCTGTTCATGGGCGTTCTCGTTCTTGTTGTTCTGTAGAGAGGCGTACATCCGTTTCATCAGAAACGGATACGGCCGGTGAAGGCATCCTTGAGCATCACCCAATCGCCCATCAGGCTGTACAGCGGATAGTCGAAGGTAGCCGGTCGGTTCTTCTCGAAGACGAAATGGCCGACCCAGGCGAAGCCATAACCGGCCAGCGGCATGGCCAGCAGCCAGAGCCATTGCTGAGTGAGCAGGGCGTAGGCGAGGATCGCCAGCACCAGCAGACTACCGGCATAGTGCAGACGGCGGCACACAGGGTTGCTGTGTTCCTGCAGGTAATAGGGATAGAACTCGGCGAAGCTCTGGTAGCGTTCGGTGGTCTGGGCGGTCATGGCGCACCTCCTGTTATTGTCACTGTCAGTGTAAATGCGCTGTCTCCGCGGGCCACTGACTTAAAGTGCCAGTCTAGTATCCTTGCGCCGCCAACCATGGCCTTGCTGATTGATCACAAGAACAAGACGATGAGCGAAAGAACTACCTCTTCCAATTGGGCCTTGGCCATCGTGCAGGCGCTGGAGCTGGGCGGCGTCGACTGCACCAGCCTGTTCGCCGAACTGGGCATGGATTACGCCGCGTTGAATGACCCGGATGCGCGCTTCCCGCAGGACGGCATGACCCGTCTGTGGCAGCGCGCCGTGGCGCTGTCGGGCAACCCGGCGATCGGCCTGAACATGGCGCAGGTGGTGCGCCCGGCGTCCTTCCATGTCGTGGGCTACGCGCTGATGTCCAGCCGCAACCTGCGTGATGGCTTCACTCGTCTGGTGCGCTATCAGCGCATCATCGGTGAAGGTGCGGACCTGAATTTTATGCCGCAACCCGACGGCTATGCGCTGACGCTGGCCATTCATGGCGACCGCCTGCCGCCGGCCCGGCAGAGCGCCGAGGCCTCGCTGGCGTACTGTCTGGCGTTTTGCCGCTGGATGACCAGCAAGCCCATTCGCCCGCGCGAGATTCGTCTGCAAGGCCCGCCACCTGTCGATCTGACGCCCTACCAGCAGGTGTTCCAGGCGCCTCTGAAGTTCAATGCCGAGCACTATGGGTTGATCTTCGAGCGTGCTGATCTGGAAACACCATTGCCCAGTGCCAACGAGGCGCTGGCGCAGCTGCATGACCGTTTTGCCGGCGAATACCTGGCGCGTTTCTGCAGCAGCCGTGTCACCCATCAGGCACGTCAGGTGCTGTGTCGCCTGTTACCCCAGGGCGAACCACGGCGTGAGGTGGTGGCGCAAACGCTGCACCTGTCGCAGCGCACTCTGCAGCGGCGTCTGCAGGAGGAGGGCACCAGCTACCAGCAACTGCTCGACGACACCCGCCGTGAGCTGGCCGAGCAGTATCTCGGTCAGGTCGACCTGACGTTGCTGGAAGTCGCCTATCTGCTGGGCTTTGCCGATCCGAGCAACTTCTTCAGGGCGTTTCGCCGCTGGTTCGGGGAAACGCCCGGTGAGTATCGCAGCCGTCGTGGTCTGGTCGGCTAGGGTTCACCAGCCGCTCAATGGCGCCAGAAGGCCGGGAACAACAGCACCAGCACGGTCAGGATTTCCAGGCGCCCGAGCAGCATGCCGAAGCTCAGCAACCACTTGGCCAGGTCGGGGATGGTGGCGTAGTTGCCGGCTGGGCCGACCATCTCGCCCATCCCCGGGCCAACGCCTGAAACCATCGCCGCAGCGCCGGTCAGGGCAGTGATCCAGTCCACTCCGCACATCGCCACCGCCAGCGCCAGGGTGGCGATGGTGATGGTGTAGAAGAAGGCGAAGGCCAGGATCGAACGAACGATGTCCTCATCCAGCCGGTGGCGGTTGTACTGCTGCTTGATCACCGCGCGGGGGTGAATGAGCTGCCTGAGGTTGGCCTTGAGCAGGATGTAGGCGACCTGGAAGCGGAAGATCTTCAGGCCGCCGGCGGTGGAGCCGGAGCAGCCACCGACGAAACCGAGATAGAAGAACATCATGCTGGCGAATGGGCCCCACAGGTGGTAATCACCCACGGCAAAGCCGGTGGTGGTCATGATCGAGGTGATGTTCACCGCCACCAGGCGCAGCGCATCGAGCCAGTAAAGGTCGGTGGTGAGCCATTTCCAGCCAGCCAGCACGAACCAACTTCCCACCAGCAGCACCAGGAAGCCACGCACCTGCGCGTCGCGAAACAGTGCGCGGTAGTTGCCGCGCAGGGTGCTGACATAGAGCACGAAGGGCAGGCTGCCGAGCACCATCACGATGATAGCGACCCAGTGAATCGCCGGTTCCTGCCATTTACCCAGGGAAGAGTCGGATGTGGAGAAACCGCCGGTGGCGATCGCCGACATGGCGTGGTTGATCGCATCGAACAGGCCCATGCCGGCCCACCAGAACGCCAGCACCGCGAGTGTGCTCAGGCCGACATAGGCCAGCACCATGTACTTGGCGACCATGTGCGAGCGCGGCATGACCTTCTCCGAGCGGTCCGACGACTCGGTCTGGAACAGGCGCATGCCCCCGATGCGCAGGATCGGCAGGATCGCCACGGCCATGCCGATGAAGCCAATGCCGCCCAGCCAGTGCAGCAGCGAACGCCAGATCAACGTACCCGGAGACATGTCGTCGAGGCCGCTGAATACCGTGGCGCCGGTAGCGGTGATGCCGGACATGCTTTCGAAGTACGCATCCGTGACGCTTGCCCGTTCGGCGAAGAGGAATGGCAAGGCAGCGAAGATCGACACCATCACCCAGCTCGACACCGTCAGCATGTACATGTCGCGTGGGCGCAGTTGCGTTTGTTGAGGCTTGCCCTGAGCGATCATGGCGATGCCGGTGAGTGCGGTGATCAGGCTCGACCAGAGAAAGGCATTGATGCCTTGCGGCTGTTCGAAGATCAGCAGGGTGATCACCGGCACCAGCATGCTCAGCGCCAGGGTGACGAGGAAGATGCCGTTGATGAAGGCGAGGATGCGCAGGCTGGCGAGGGGCATCGGTCAGTGTTTCCAGAAACTACGGGTGACCAGCACCAGTACGGTCAGAATTTCCAGGCGGCCAAGCAACATACCGGCACTGAGCATCCATTTGGCCGAGTCCGGCAGGCTGGCGAAGTTACCGGCCGGGCCAATGATCGGGCCAAGCCCCGGACCGACGTTGCACACCGCGGTAGCGGCCCCTGTCAGCGCAGTGACCCAGTCGAGGCCGACCAGGGTCAGGGCCAGAGCCAGTACGCCAATGGTGATGGTGAAGAAGAAGGAGAAGGTGATCAGCGAGCGTACGATCTCTTCATCCAGGTTGTGGCTGTTGTACTGCTGCTTGATCACGGCGCGTGGATGCACCAGTTGCATCAGGTTGGCTTTGAGCAGCACGTAGGCAACCTGGAAACGGAAGATCTTAAGGCCGCCCGATGTCGAGCCGGAGCAGCCACCGACGAAGGTCAGATAGAAGAACAGCAGCACGGCGAAACTGCCCCAGGTGGTGTAGTCGCCGAGGGCGAAGCCGGTGGTGGTGACCACCGAGGTGACGTTCACTGCGACGATGCGAACGGCGTCGAGCCAGGCATGGTCCGAGTTGATCCACAGCCAGGTGCCGAATACCAGCCAGGTCAGCAGTAGAAAACCGATGAAGCCGCGAACCTGATGGTCCTTGAACAGCGCCTGGCGATTGCCGCGAACGAAGGCGACATAGAGCATGAATGGCATGCCGCCGAGTAGCATCAGCACGACTGCCGTCCAGTGCACGGCCGGTTGCTGCCAGTTGGCCAACGATGAATCCGAGGTGGAGTAGCCGCCGGTCGAGATCGAGGTCATCGCGTGGTTGATGGCGTCGAAAGGTGACATGCCGGCGATCCAGTAGGCCAGGAAACCGAATCCGGTCAGGGCCAGGTAGACCAGCAGCAGGTACTTGGCGGCCATGTGCGAGCGTGGCATGACCTTTTCGCCCCAATCCGAGGATTCGGTCTGGAACAGGCGCATACCACCCACGCGCAGCAGCGGCAGAATCGCCACGGCCATGCCGATGAAGCCGATGCCGCCCAGCCATTGCAGCATGGAACGCCAGATCAGAATGCCGGGCGACATGTCATCCAGCCCGGTCAGTACGGTGGAGCCCGTAGTGGTAATGCCGGACATGGTTTCGAACACAGCGTCGGTGTAGCTGATATGGGCGATCAGCATCATGGGCAGCGCGGCGAAGCTGCAGACCAAGGTCCAGCTCCCGGTAGTCAGCAGGTACATGTCACGCGGGCGTAACTGAGCGTTCTGCGGCCGGCCGGGAATCACCAGTGCGAGCCCGGCGATCAGGGTGATCAGGCTTGACCAGAGAAAGGCATTGAGATCTTCAGGTTGCTCGAAGATCAGCAGGGTCAGCATGGGGATGGCCATGCTGATCGCCAGGGTAATCAGGAATATGCCGATGATGAAACCGATGATGCGCAGCGTCGGCAAGGCCATGTAGAGGGCTCTGGCGGGTTGGAAAATGCGCCATTCTACCTGCGCACGAGCGGCTGTAAACCGCAACGGTGGGGGGCTTTACAAGCGCATGGCCGTGCATAGAATAGCCGCCAGCTGCCGACGTCCGTCGGTTTCCGAGTTCTCCTCAAATGTCCGAAGCTAATCCCTGCCTTACGTGCGGCGCCTGCTGCGCGTTTTTTCGTGTGTCCTTCTTCTGGGGCGAGTGCCAATCCGCGGGCGGTAGCGTTCCGGACGAGCAGGTCATCCAGATCAGCCCCCACTACGTCGCCATGCGTGGCACGGAGAGCAAACCGGCACGTTGCACGCAACTGTTGGGCGACGTCGGTTGCGGTGTACGTTGCACCATGTACGAACAGCGCTCGAGTAGCTGCCGCGAGTTCGAAGCGTCATGGGCGAACGGTGAGCACAACCCGCGTTGCGACGATGCGCGCAAGGCTTACGGTCTGCCGCCGCTCACTCCGCCAGTGCAACCGGTGATATCGCCTGACCGGGTAGCCTGATGGCGGCTGCAGGTTAGCGGGTAGCCCGGATGCAATCCGGGGCCAGCGATCCCCGGATTGCATCCGGGCTACTGCTCGACAGGCTTCTGACATCCGCTCCGTGCATTGGTCAGCTTGCAGCTTGCAGCTTGCAGCATTGAGAATGCGCCATCTTTGTTTTTGGAGGTGGCCGATGGATGCCCTCGACGCTCTACTCAACCGTGTTTCCGTGCCTCGCCTGGTCGAACCAGCTCCGGATGCGACGCAGCGCGAGATGCTGTTTCGCGCGGCCCTGCGTGCGCCTGACCATGGTCAGCTACGGCCGTGGCGTTTTCTGACGGTAGAGGGGCAGGCGCGTGAGCGCATGGGCGAGCTGTTCGCCGAGGCCTTGCAGGTCGCCGATGCGCAGGCTGCGCCGGAGGCGCTGAACAAGGCACGTGGCATGCCGCTGCGCGCGCCGTTGCTGGTGGTGGTGATCGCCCGGGTTCAGGCTCACCCCAAAGTGCCCGCCTCCGAGCAGGTGATCGCAGCCGGCTGTGCCGCGCACGGCATGCTGCTGGCCGCCCATGCTCAGGGTATCGGTGCCGTCTGGCGTACCGGCGACATGGCCTACAACGCCCATGTCGCCAAAGGTCTGGGCCTGGCGGCGGACGAGCAGATCATCGCCTATCTCTACCTGGGTACACCGGAGCGTGAGCTGCGGCGAGCGCCAGAAGTCATCGTCGAAGACTTCGTCAGCGCCTGGGAGGGCTGATCGCGTGTCGATTCAGCTTGCCTGCTGTTTTGCCGGCAGGCTGAGCGTGGCGATGAAGCCCCCTTCCGGGTGGTTGTTCAGCAGCAGTTCACCACCGTGACGCTGCGCCGCCCGGCGTGCGATGGCCAGGCCGAGGCCATGGCCGGAGCCATTCTGGCCCGGTGCGCGGAAGAACGGTTTACCCAGTTGCCCCAGGTATTCGCTGGCGACCCCAGGTCCGTGATCGCGCACGCTCAGCGTTACGCTGTGCCCCTGGCTTTGCACGCTGATGAGGACAGGTTGATCCGCTGGGCTGAAACGCAAGGCATTGCGTAGCAGGTTGTCCAGCGCGCGCTCGAGCATGTCTGGCCAGCCTTCCAGGCGTGCTCGTGGGTCGAGATCGATCTGCAGCCGTTGTTGCGGGGCGGTCAGGTGAGCGTCTTCCTGCAGGTTGCCGAGCAGGGCGGCCAGATCGACGGGCTGCGCGGCACCCGGGTCAGCGTCCAGGCGGGCCAGGGCAAGAATTTCGCTGATCAGTGCTTCCAGTCGATCACACTCCTGACTCAGACGAGGCCAGAGCCTTTCTCGTTCCGCAGCATCGGCGCGCTCCGCCAGTGCCAGTGCAATACGCAGGCGCGCCAGGGGCGAGCGCAGTTCGTGAGAAACATCGCGTAGCAGCTGGCGCTGGCTACCGATCAAGCCTTGCAGTCGCTCGCCCATGCGATTGAAGTCCTTGGCCAGCAGGCCCAACTCGTCGCGGCGCGTGGCCAGACGAGCCAGGCTGTTCTGTTGGTAGGCGGTCTGGCCGAGATCATGTACGGCACCGCGCAGGCGATCCAGCGGGCGGGTGATCGACAGTGTCAGCATCAGGCTGAACAGCGTTAGCACCACCAGGGCGATGACGATGGCGCTCAGTGGCCAGAACAGGCTGCCACGGTGCCAGGCTGCTAGCTCCGGGTGTGGAATACGGTAGATGAACAGGTAGCTTTCGCCGCTTTCCGGGCTGGTGTATTCGGCGGTCAGGCGCCGCCATGGCAAGCGACGGTCGTCGCCGTGACGCGCCTCGAAGGCGGCGGCACGGGACGGAAAGGTGCCTTTGACCAGTTGCTGGCCACTCTCGCCAAGCACCTGGGTGTCGATACGGTACTTGCGCTTGCGCTGTTCGAGAAAGTCCTGGGCGGCTGCTGGCCCTTGCTGTTCATAACGCTTGACCCACTTGCTATCGAGATCATCAAGGCCCGGGTGCAGGCTCAGAATCCAGGCGTCCTGATTCAGGGCGCGGCCAAGCAGCAGCGACAGAGCGGCCACCAGAGCGATGCCCAGCCAGAAGGTCGCCAGAATGCGCCAGAACAGTGAACGCACGGTTATTCCTCATGCAAAAGCCGCCGGGCTCAGGGAGCGCGGCGGCGGGTCTAGGGGGCGTCGATCAGTTGCCTTTGCTGTCCTTCTCGGCCTTCCAGGCCTTGAATTCGGCCATTTCCGCGCGGCGAGCTTCCATTTTCTTCTGGTGCTCGTCGAAGGCTTTCTGCTGCTCGGGGTTGAGCAGGTCACGTAGGGCCTTGTGCTGGTCGGCGCGGGCTTTGTCCAGTTCCTTCTTCATGGCCTGCTTTTCGGCTTCCGGCAGCTTGTCCAGGTAGCGCTTGGTGATGTCGCGATGGGTCTTCATCTGTTCGCCCATCAGTTTGCGAAACTCCTGGCGCTGTTCCTTGCTCAGGTTCAGCTCCTTGAACATGCCATGGTCGCGATCATGGTGGCGAGGGCCGCCGTCATGCATGGGCATAGCGAATGCCAGGGTCGGCAGGGTGGCAGCGAGCAGCAGGGCGGTAAGGGTCTTGCGCATGGTGATTCTCCTTGTCTTGAGAACCTGTTTTACGATCTAGCGAGCTAGAGTCATGCAAGGCGAAAACAAACGAGGAAGCGGAGTGTACTGTTGTACATGAGCATTCCGAGTCTGTTTTCAACGCAGCAGGGCCGACGCGCAGCAGGTCGTAAACAGGTTCCGAGGCCGGTAAGTACCGGATGGGCTCATTATGCGGCGGTCAAGGTCAAGGGCAGTCAGCTGTGGGTAAAGCTTGGGTAAAGGCAATGTTGCGGGTTATTTACGCTGCGCCAGGGAGCACTCACTGCGCGTAGTAATAGCCGCGGCTGCGCAGGGCGAGAATGCGTGGGCGGCCATCCGGGTGCGGGCCGATCTTCTTGCGCAGGTTGCTGACGTGCATGTCCAGGCTGCGGTCATACAGGGTCAATTTGCGGCCCAGGGCGAGTTGCGCCAATGCCTGTTTATCCACCGGCTCGCCGGGTTGGCGCAGCAGGGCTTCGAGCAGGCGGCTTTCGGAAAGCGTCAGGGGAACGTCATGTTCGCCAATGCTGACCACCCCGCGATTGGGACTGAAGCTGAGATCGCCCAGCTCCAGTTGGCTGCTGGCCGGTGCGGGCACGGTGCGGCGCAGAACGGCACGCAGGCGTGCGGTCAGCTCGCGAGGGTCACAGGGCTTGGCCAGGTAGTCATCGGCGCCCAGCTCCAGGCCGATGATGCGATCCAGCGGTTCACCGCGGGCGGAGAGCATCAGTACCGGGAGGTCCGGATGCTCGCCACGCAATTGCCTGAGTAACTCCAGGCCGCTGCCGTCTGGCAGCATGACATCCAGCACCACCGCATCAGGCGTCTGTGCGGCAAGTGCATGACGCGCGCCGCCGGCTTCGTGGCAAGCGGTGACCTGAAAACCTTCCTGGGTCAGCCAGCGAGTAAGCAGTTCGCAGAGTTCCTGGTCATCATCGATCAGCAGCAGGCGGTTCATGGCTCAGTTGATCCACTCGCGACGAGTCTTGCGAGAGCCACGCAACAGGACGCCGAATAGCATCGAGATCAGGCTCAGGGCGGCGCCCAGGGCGAACCAGGTCTGTTCCTCGCTGAGCAGCCGGGGTTGAGCCTGCGCCTGGCTCTCCTTGAGCTGCAAGCGCAGGCGCTGATTTTCCTGGCGTAGGCGCTGCAATTGCACGGCGCTGCTCGCTTCCTGCTCATTGCGCAGTTGCTCACTCTGCGCCAGGCGCTGTTCCAACACCTGGCTGTCGAGCGTGGCTGCCGGGACAGACGGCTGAGCGGGTTGTTCTTCTGCCTGTGCCGAAGCACAGGTCAGCATCACGGTGACCAGCAGGGACAGCGGGATCGAGCGCATCGCGATTCCTTGTGTGCGAAAGCAGCGTGGGTGGCACTTCGTCAGGGCAGTACTTTCTTGAAGGGTTTGACCAAAACGTTGGCATACACGCCGGCTGTGCGGTACGGGTCGGCATCGGCCCATTGTTGGGCAGCTTCAAGGGAGTCGAACTCGGCAACCACCAGGCTGCCGCTGAAGCCCGCCGGGCCTGGATCATTGCTGTCGATGGCCGGGTGCGGGCCGGCCAGCAGCAGGCGACCTTCCTGCTTCAACTGCTCCAAACGAGCGAGGTGAGCAGGGCGGGTGGCCAGACGATTTTCCAGGGAGTTTTCGACGTCGGTGGCGATGATGGCGTAGAGCATCTCAATCCTTATTTAGGGTCGAAGCGGGGAGGGATGAAGCATTTTCGCCACGCGGTAACAGCCTTGGCGCGGATGTGGGGCATAATAACAAACATCAATCTCAACGAAAGCGCCGCCATGATTGTCGATCTGCACTGCCACAGCACCGCCTCCGATGGCGCCCTGGCCCCCGCCGTACTGGTGGCCCGGGCGCACGAGCGTGGCGTGCGGCTGCTGGCACTGACCGATCACGACACCCTGGAAGGGCTCGATGAAGCAGGCCGCGCAGCAGCGGCTCTGGATATGCAACTGATCAATGGCATCGAGCTTTCCTGCACCTGGGGTGGAGCGACCATCCACGTGTTGGGCTATGCCTTCGAGCGCGAGGCGCCGGCGCTGTGTGCTGCCATCGATGCCTTGCACCATGGACGTTGGCAGCGTGCTGAAGAAATCGACCGACGCCTCGCGGCCAAAGGTATGCCAGGCGCTCTGGAGGGCGCGCGGGCTGTTCAGCAGGAGCTGGGCGATAGCGGCAATGCGCCGGCCCGGCCACATTTCGCCGAATTTCTCGTGCGCGCCGGCCATGTGCGTGATCGCGCCGAGGCGTTTCGCAAGTGGCTGGGCTCGGGAAAATTGGGTGACGTCAAGCAGCACTGGCCTACGCTGGAGGAAACCATCGCCACCCTGCGTTCGGCCAGAGCCTGGATCAGCCTGGCGCATCCGTGGCAGTACGACTTTACTCGCAGTAAGCGTCGACGTCTGGTGGCCGATTTCGCGGCGGCTGGCGGTCATGCCCTGGAGGTGGTCAATGGCATGCAGCCTGCTGAACAAGTCGGAGGTTTGGCGATTCTGGCGCGCGAGTTCGGCTTGATGGCCAGTGTCGGCAGCGATTTCCATGCGCCTGGCGACTGGTCCGAATTGGGCATGTATCGCCCGTTGCCTGATGACCTGACTGCGCTCTGGGAGCGCTTCGAACATGCACAGCCATCCGCTGTCACTTCATGAGCTGGGAGCAAGTGTGAGTCAATTTTTCCAGGTTCACCCGGAAAACCCACAGGCACGCCTGATAAAACAGGCCGTGGAAATCATTCGTGGCGGCGGCGTGGTGGTCTATCCGACCGACTCCTCCTATGCGCTGGGCTGCATGATCGGTGACAAGAATGCGGTAGAGCGCATTCGTCGCCTGCGTCAGCTCGACGACAAGCACAACTTCACCCTGGTTTGCCGCGATCTCTCGCAGATAGGGCTGTTTGCAAAGGTCGACACTGCGGCCTTCCGCCTGTTGAAGAATCACACCCCGGGTCCCTACACCTTCATCCTCAATGCCACCCGCGAAGTACCTCGGATGCTGCTGCACCCCAAGCGTCGCACCATCGGCATCCGCGTACCCAGCCATCCGATAGCGCTGGCCTTGCTGGAGCAATTGGGCGAGCCGCTGATGAGCGTCAGCCTGATCATGCCGGGCGACGAGCTGCCGATGTCCGACCCTTACGAAATGCGCCAGATTCTCGAACACCATGTCGACCTGATCATCGACGGTGGTTTTGGCGGGCTGGAAGCGTCCACCGTGGTCAATCTTGCTGACGACAGCCCGGAAGTTCTGCGCGTCGGTTGCGGCGACCCGACGCCGTTCAACGATCTCTGACACCGTCTTTTCCGTTGTGGATGTAGCTGCCCTATACTCCGTGGCCTTGTCTGGATTTTGGATAGAACGGTTTGAGCCTTAACGACTCCGAACGTCGGGTGCTGTCAGGGATGCGTCCGAGCGGTCGTCTTCATCTCGGGCACTACCACGGTGTGCTGAAAAACTGGGTCAGGTTGCAGCATGAGTACGATTGCTTCTTCTGTATCGTCGACTGGCATGCCCTGACCACCGAATACGCCGATGCAGGCCAGCTTTCCCAGCACGTCATGGATATGGCGGTGGACTGGCTGGCTGCAGGCGTAAGCCCAAGCTCCGCGACAATGTTCGTGCAGTCGCAGGTGCCGGAACATGCCGAGCTGCATCTGCTGCTGTCGATGATCTGCCCGCTCAGTTGGCTTGAGCGCGTGCCGTCCTACAAGGAGCAGCAGGAGCATCAGAGTGGCAAGGACCTGTCCACTTACGGCTTTCTCGGTTACCCGTTGCTGCAGGCGGCAGATATTCTGCTGTACCGCGCCGGGCAGGTGCCAGTCGGTGCCGATCAGCTCCCCCACATCGAATTTGCCCGTGAAGTGGCGCGCCGCTTCAATCATCTCTACGGCAGTGAGCCGGATTTCGAGCGCAAGGCCGAAGCCGCCGTCGGCAAGCTGGGCAAGAAGCTCGGCAAGCTCTACAGCAACCTGCGCAAGGCCTATCAGGAACAGGGCGATGCACAGGCGCTGGAGACGGCGCGGGCCTTGCTCAAGGAGCAGAGCAGCATCACCCTCGGTGATCAGGAGCGCCTGTACGGCTACCTGGAAGGTGATGGCAAGGTGATTTTGAGCGAGCCGCAGCCGATTCTTGCCGAGTTTTCGCGGGTGCCTGGTCTGGACGGACAGAAGATGGCCAAGTCCAGCGGCAACGCGATATTCCTGCGCGATAGTGATGCCGAGCTCGAGGAAAAACTGCGGCGCATGCCTACCGATCCAGCTCGGGTGCACCGTGACGATCCGGGTGAGCCGCAACGCTGCCCGGTCTGGCCGCTGCACCAGTTGTATTCCGCTGACGAGCAATTGCACTGGGTCATGGAAGGCTGCCGCAGCGCCTCGATTGGTTGCCTCGACTGCAAGAGCGCGCTGTGCTCGTCTTTGCAGAGTGAGCTGACGCCCCTGCAGCAGCGGGCCATTGATTATGAGGACAGCCCCGACCTGGTGCGCAGCATCCTCGCCGAAGGCGCTGAACGCGCGCGTGACGAAGCGCGTGAAACCTTGGCCGAAGTACGCATGGCCATGGGCCTGAATTATCGTTGAAGGAGCGTCAGTCGATGAGTGAGCCCGCCATACCAACCATGGACAGTCAGGCCGGCGCCCAGCAGGAACTGCCGTTCGCCCTGGTTTATGGTGAGGCGGTCACCGAGCTGCCGCTGGACCTGTACATTCCTCCGGATGCCCTGGAAGTCTTCCTCGAAGCTTTCGAGGGACCGCTGGACTTGCTGCTGTATCTGATCCGCAAGCAGAACATCGACATCCTCGATATCCCCGTTGCCGAGATCACCAAGCAGTACATGGGCTATGTCGAACTCATGCATACGGTGCGCCTGGAGCTGGCCGCCGAATACCTGGTCATGGCTGCCATGCTTGCCGAGATCAAGTCGCGCATGCTGCTGCCGCGCTCGACCGAGGCCGAGGAGGAGGAAGACGACCCGCGTGCCGAGCTGATCCGCCGCCTGCAGGAGTACGAGCGCTTCAAGGCCGCTGCCGAAGGTATCGACGAACTGCCGCGCGTCGGCCGCGACCTGACCGTGCCGAAACTGGATGCGCCCGAAGCCCGCGCACGCAAGCTGTTGCCGGACGTCAGCCTGGAGGAAGTGTTGCTGTCGATGGCCGAGGTGCTGCGCCGCGCCGACATGTTCGAAAGCCACCAGGTCACCCGCGAGGCGCTGTCCACCCGCGAGCGCATGAGTGAAGTGCTGGAGCGCCTCAAGGGCGGTGCTTTCGTGCCTTTCGTCGAGCTGTTCGCCGCCGAAGAGGGCCGGCTTGGCGTGGTGGTGACCTTCATGGCGGTGCTCGAATTGATCAAGGAATCCCTGGTCGAGCTGGTGCAGAATGAGCCCTTCGCCGCCATCCACGTCCGAGCCCGTGCCGAATGAACCTGAACGACCCCAAAGACCTGGCCCAATTGCTCGAGGCCTTTCTGCTGGCTTCTGGTAAGGCGCAGTCGCTCGAGCGTCTCTTCGAGCTGTTCGAAGAGGGCGAACGGCCCGAGCCCGAGCAATTCAAGGCTGCGCTGGAACTCCTGCGTCAGTCCTGCGAAGGGCGCGCCTTCGAGTTGAAAGAAGTGGCTTCGGGTTACCGCCTGCAGGTGCGCGAGCGCTTCGCGCCTTGGGTCGGCCGGCTCTGGGAGGAGCGCCCGCAGCGTTATTCCCGTGCACTGCTGGAAACCCTGGCGCTGATCGCCTATCGCCAGCCCATCACCCGTGGCGAGATCGAGGACGTGCGCGGCGTGGCGGTCAACAGTAACATCACCAAGACCCTGCTGGAGCGCGAGTGGATTCGCGTGGTGGGCTATCGCGACGTGCCGGGGCGCCCGGCGATGTTCGCCACCACCAAGGGTTTTCTCGATCACTTCAACCTGAAAAGCCTCGATGAACTGCCGCCCTTGGCCGCCCTGCGCGAGCTGGAACCGGAGCCTGAACTGGGGCTGGATGATGACGCCGAAGTGCCGGCAGGCCTGCAGGCGCGTGCCGATCTGGCCTTGCAGCAAGACGGCGAAGCTGCCGAGCCGCGTGAGGAAACCAGCTTCCGCAGCCTGCTGGCCGAGCTGGACGACATGGAGCAGGGGCTCAAGACCGACTTCGATGACTTGCGTCTGGTAGAGGACGAAGAGGATGAAGCGGTCGAAGACGATCTGGCCGACCTGGACGGCGATGAATCGTTGCATTGACAGCGTTTAAGCCGGGTATCGAATACTTCAATCTCTCTTGCCGGTTTCAGGCCCTTATCCTGCGCGCATTCGATTCTTTCTGTTCGAGGCGATCCAGTGAGCAAGAGTCCCTGCATCAAGGTCTGTGAGTTCGAACGCGATATCTGCCTGGGCTGTGGCCGCAGTCGTGAGGAAATCAAAGGCTGGACACGCCTGGACAAGAGTGAGCGCCTGGCGCTGTTGGCCGAGGCCGATATGCGCTTGCTTGCGCTGGAGGCGACCGGGAGGCGCAAGTATTGAGCGCCCATCCGTGTAGGAGCCGCGTCTCGAGGCGAATGGCGGGGACGTCGATAGTACAAGGCTTGTGCGCAAAAGCTTCGCCCCGGGGAGGGGCTCCTGCGATCCGGTGCCGTGTTACTGCTTCTACCAGGCGAATGCCGCAGTATCGTCTACCCTATGGGCTCTACAGCGCGTATGATGCGCGCCCTTCGATCATCAACTACTACACCGGGAGGTGCCCAAGATGACTGAGCACGAACAACCGCGTCCTGCAGGCGAGAAACTGCAGAAAGTCCTGGCCCGCCTCGGGCTTGCTTCACGTCGCGAGATCGAGACCTGGATCACTGAGGGTCGGGTCAAGGTCAATGGTGCTGCGGCGACCCTGGGGCAGCGTGTCGATGCCAACGACGCCATCGCCCTCGATGGCCGCTTGCTCAAGCGCGAAGAAATCACCGGTTCGGTTCGCCGCGTGCTGATCTACAACAAGCCGGACGGCGAGATCTGCACACGTGACGACCCGGAAGGTCGCCCCACCGTATTCGATCGCCTGCCGCGTCCGAAAGAGGGCCGCTGGATCAATATCGGTCGCCTCGATATCAACACCACCGGTCTGTTGCTGTTCACCACTGACGGCGAGCTGGCCAACCGCCTGATGCACCCGTCCTACCAGATGGACCGCGAATACGCGGTGCGTGTACGGGGCGAAGTGACCGAGGAAATGCTGGAGAACCTCAAGAACGGCGTAATGCTCGAAGATGGTCCGGCCAAGTTCACCGACATCAAGGAAGCGCCTGGTGGCGAGGGCTTCAACCACTGGTATCACTGCGTGGTGATGGAAGGGCGTAACCGCGAGGTGCGTCGCCTGTGGGAGTCCCAGGGCCTGGTGGTCAGTCGCCTGAAACGCGTGCGTTTTGGTCCGGTGTTCCTCACGTCCGAGTTGACCATGGGTCGCTGGCGCGAGATGGACCAGCGTGAAGTGGACATTCTCAGTGCCGAAGTGGGCCTGACCCCGCAGGCGCTGCCAGCGATGAAGGAAAAGACCCGCGAGAAGCTCGACCGCCTGCAGCGCAAGTCCGCCAAACCGGTGGAGGTGCGCGGTAAGCGTGTGCTGCGCCCGGCGAAGGACCAGGCAGGCGCAGAAAATGCTCGCCCGAGCCGTGCACCGCGCCGCGAGGATGGTGAGCAGCGCGCGCCGCGAGGCCCGCGCAAGGACAGTGGCGAGCGTCGTGAAAACGGTCGCGGCACGCCGGTAGCGGAGCGTCCGAGCGATGTGAAGAAGCGTCAGCCGCGCCCGGCCGTCGAGTTGTCCGAGCGTCCGGCGCGCAAGCCGCGTCCGGCAACGCCCGGCAAGCGTCCGCCCGCCGGTGATGGCCAGCGCCCCGGTTTCGGCCGCAAGCGCTGAGATACGAAAAAGGGACTCCGCGGAGTCCCTTTTTTCATTCTGCTGTCCCGGATGTAGTGAGCCATTGCCTTCAGAGCATTCCCGGATTTCATCCGGGCTACACAGGGCGGCCTCTCAGCCTGCCATGGACAGGCGATTGCGGCCTTCGCGCTTGGCCACATAGAGCGCGTTATCGGCGCGGCGTAGCAGGCTTTCGGCGGACTCGCCCGGCAACAGGCTGGAGCAGCCCAGACTGATGGAAACGTCGATGGCGCGGCCGGCATCCAGGCATTGCAGCTCCATCACTGCAAAGCGCAAACGCTCGCCTACCAGCGCAGCGCCCTCGCGGTTGGTGCCGGAGAGAATCACCAGAAACTCCTCACCACCGTAGCGAAAGACCATATCGATATTGCGCAACTGGTTCTTCAGGGTCTGAGCGACCGCTTTCAGTACTTCGTCGCCAAGCGTGTGGCCATGGTTGTCGTTGATGCTCTTGAAGTGGTCGATGTCGAGCATCAGCAGCGACAGCGGTTGCAGATTGCGGCGGGCCAGATCCACCTCGCGCTGCAGCACCTGGTCCATGGCGATGCGGTTGCCGGTGTCGGTCAGTGGGTCGCGCAGCGCACTTTGCAGCGCGGTACGGTAGAGCAGGGCATTGCGCAGCGGGAACAGCAGGCTCGCCAGCAGCGCCTCCAGTTGGATCAGTTCGTCTTCGGCAAAGCGTTGCTTGCGGCGGAAAATCAGCTCGCCCAGGTATTCCCCCTCATGGCTCAGGCGATAGCCGGCCGAGTGGGGGGCGCGCTCGCCCAGCTCGAGGCGCAGGTCGTGCGACGGATGCTGGAAAGCCAGTGCATCGAGCGGCACCAGGCGCTGCACCTCGCGAAAGAACAGAGTGAGGATTCGTTCCACGTCCAGGCTGGTCTGCAGTTGCAGACTCAATTGGTGGCGCAGCTCTATCAGGCTGGCGGGCTTTAGCGGCAAATTGCGACTGCCGGCAAAGCCGAGACGCTGCAGCTTGGCGGCGTCGAAATCGATGGTGTTGGACTGGCTGGGGGGAACCATGGAGCTGAACCTCTGGCGCTGATGGTGCGACGAGAGGGTTAGAGCGAATTTCGTGCCAGGTGGTTCAATTTGGATTAAAGTCTTGTGAAGTCAGTCACTTAGATGTTTTTTAAAGTGCTGATCGGTAAGTGCTTGCCGGTTGCCTGACGGTGATACTGGCAATGTGCTGCCGCCTGGCAAGGTCAGTGGCGGATTTTTGTCGGCGATGGCCCGCTGACTGGCGGCAGGCCATGACAGGTAATCACTGGGCGTCGAACGCCTGGCCGTTGACGCCCTTGCTGTCCGGGCCCATCAGGTAGAGATAAAGCGGCATGATCTCTTCCGGCAGTGGGCGGGTCGCCGGGTTTTCCCCCGGGTAGGCCTGGGCGCGCATTGCGGTACGGGTCGCGCCCGGATTGATGCTGTTGGCGCGCACGTTGGCGATGCCGTCCAGTTCGTCAGCCATGACCTGCATCAGGCCCTCGGTGGCGAATTTCGATACCGCGTAGGCGCCCCAGTAGGCGCGGCCCTTGCGGCCGACGCTGCTGGAGGTGAAGGCGACGGAGGCGTCCTCCGACAGTTTGAGCAGCGGCAGCAGGGTGCTGCTGAGCATGAACATGGCGTTGACGTTCACGTGCATCACACGCATGAAGTTGTCGCCGGACAGTTGCTCCAGTGGCGTGCGCGGACCGAGGATCGAGGCATTGTGCAGCAGGCCATCGAGGCGGCCAAACTCGTTCTCGATCATCACCGACAGTTCGTCGTACTGGTGCGGCAGGGCGGTTTCCAGGTTGAAGGGAATCACCACCGGCTGCGGGTGACCAGCTGCCTCGATTTCGTCATAAACCTGGCTCAGGTTGGCTTCGGTCTTGCCCAGCAGCAGCACCGTGGCGCCGTGGGCGGCGAAGCTCTTGGCGGCGGCTGCGCCGATACCGCGGCCGGCACCGGTGATCAGGATGACGCGATCCTTGAGCAGGTCTGGGCGGGCGGTGTAGTCGAACATGTGAGGATCCTTCGGAGAACTCTTGAGGGTAGGGCGGGTGAAGCCCGCCAAATTGGAGAGTGACGGGTTTCACCCGCCCTGCGCGATCAGCAACTGCACAGAGCGCGATCGAGCACCGCACGCAGTTCCTGGGGGTGGTCCACGACCACGTCGGCGCCCCAGTTGCGTGGGTTGTCCTCGGGGTGGATATAGCCGTAGGTCACCGCCGCCGTGCGGCAGCCGGCGGCGCGGCCGGATTCGATGTCGCGCGCGTCGTCACCGATGAACAGCACTTCCTCGGGTTTGACGCCCATCTGCTGGCAGGCGAGCAGCAGCATGTCCGGTGCGGGTTTGCTTTGCTCGACATGGTCGGGGCAGACCAGCACTGCCGAGCGCTCGGCCAGATTCAGACCTTGCATGATCGGCTCGGCGTAACGCACCGGTTTGTTGGTGGCGACGCCCCACAACAGGCGCGCCTGTTCAATGTCGTCGAGCAGGGCTTCGATGCCCTCGAAAGGGCGGGTGAAGACGGCGCAGTGTTGCTGGTAGCGCTCCAGGAATTCCTGGCGCAGGGCTTCGAAGGCGGCGGAGTCCGGGTCTTCATCGAAGGCGCAGGCGACCATGGCGCGTGCGCCACCGGATACCTGGTCGCGTATGGTCTTGTCGGCCAGTGGCGGCAGGCCGCGTTTGGCGCGCATGGCCTGGGTGATGGCGATGAAGTCCGGCGCCGAGTCAAGCAGGGTGCCGTCCATGTCGAACAGTACAGCGCGCAAACGCATCAGTCTTTCCTCAGCGTCTGGATCATGTAGTTGACGTCGACGTCGGCTTCCAGCTTGTAGTGCTTGGTCAGCGGGTTGTAGGTCAGGCCGATGATGTCCTTGACCTCCAGCCCTGCTGCGCGGCTCCAGGCGCCCAGTTCGGAGGGGCGGATGAACTTCTTGAAATCGTGAGTGCCACGCGGTAGCAGGCGCAGGATGTATTCAGCGCCGATCACCGCGAACAGGTACGCCTTGGGGTTGCGGTTGATGGTGGAGAAGAACACCTGACCGCCGGGTTTGACCAGCCTGTGGCAGGCACGGATGACCGAAGAGGGATCGGGCACGTGCTCGAGCATTTCCAGGCAGGTGACGACGTCGAACTGGCCTGGCATTTCCTCGGCCAGCGCTTCGGCGGTGATCTGCCGGTAGTCGACTTCGACGCCGGACTCCAGTTGGTGCAACTGGGCGACCGACAGCGGCGCTTCGCCCATGTCGATGCCCATCACCGTTGCGCCGCGCTGGGCCATGGCCTCACTGAGGATGCCACCGCCACAACCGACGTCCAGTACCCGTTTGCCAGCCAGGCTGACGCGTTCGTCGATCCAGTTGACGCGCAGCGGGTTGATGTCGTGCAGGGGTTTGAACTCGCTTTCGCGGTCCCACCAGCGGTGTGCCAGGGCCTCGAATTTGGCGATTTCGGCGCGGTCGACGTTGCTCATAAGCATCTCTTTCAAAGCAGGGAAAGCGTATCGCCGCTATGTTGCCAGTTTAAGAACGGGCGTGGGGCGGCGCGGGTTCGTTCAATGTATGTCAGTTTGTCGCAGTCGTTTCGTCAGCGTAGCCCGGATGCAATCCGGGGCGGCTGCATTCTTCCCGGATTTCATCCGGGCTACCTTTTGGCAATCCTGGCTCCCCATTCCCTGGCCTTGGCGATCAGTTCGCTTTCGTCCATGCGGGTCAGGCGGCCGTCGTCCAGCAGCTGCTTGCCGCCAACCCACACATGCTTCACGCAGTCGCGGCCGCTGGCATAGATGAGCTGCGATACCGGGTCGTAGATCGGTTGCTGGGCCAGGCCGGAAAGGTCGAAGGCGACCACATCGGCCAGCTTGCCTGGTTCCAGCGAGCCGATCTGTGTTTCCAGCCCCAGTGCGCGGGCGCCATTCAAGGTGGCCATGCGCAAGGCACTGTGAGCGTTCAGGGCTGTGGCGGAGCCGGCGACGGCCTTGGCCAGCAGGGCGGCGGTGCGGGTTTCGCCGAGCAGGTCGAGATCGTTGTTGCTTGCGGCGCCATCGGTGCCGATGGCGACGTTGACGCCGGCCTGCCACAGGCGCTCGACCGGGCAGAAGCCGCTGGCCAGTTTGAGGTTGGATTCGGGGCAATGCACGATGCTGCAGTTGTGCTCCACCAGCAGCGCGAGATCCTCGTCATCGATCTGCGTCATATGCACCGCCTGGAAGCGCGGGCCGAGCAGGCCGAGACGAGCCAGGCGCGCCAGTGGGCGTTCACCGTGCTTGCTGACGGCTTCGGCCACTTCCTGCGCGGTTTCGTGCACATGCATATGAATGCCGGCATCCAGCTCGTCAGCCAGCACGCGAATTTGCTCGAGCTTGTCGTCGCTGACGGTGTAAGGCGCGTGCGGCCCGAACGCGATGCGGATGCGCGGGTGCTGCTTGAGGTCGTCGAACAGTTGCAGGCCCGTACGTAGCGCCTCGGCAGCGTTGAGTGCGCCGGGTACCGGGAAGTCCAGCACGGGAACGGTGATCTGCGCGCGCACGCCGGCCTTGTGCACGCGTTCGGCGGCGATCTGCGGGTAGAAGTACATGTCTGAGAAGCAGCTGATGCCGCCCTTGATCTGTTCGGCGATGGCCAGATCGGTGCCATCGCGAACGAAATCCTCGTCGACCCACTTGCCTTCGGCGGGCCAGATATGTTCGTGCAGCCAGATCATCAGTGGAAGGTCGTCGGCGATGCCGCGCAAAAGCGTCATCGCGGCGTGGCCGTGGGCGTTGATCAGGCCGGGGGCGAGCAGGCATTGCGGCAGCTCTCGCACCTCCGCTACCGGGTGGCGCATGGCTTCGCTGCGCGGTGCGATCAGCGCGATGCGTCCGTCACGGATGCCCAGACCATGGTCGCGCAGTACCACCCCGGCCGGCTCAACGGACACCAGCCAGGTGGGCAGGAGCAGCAGGTCGAGAGGGGCTTCGGGCATGGGGGATTGTCCGTCTGGCTTGATCGATGCGAGGAAGGGCGCCAGTGTATAGATGAATGCGCGTAGCTTGAAGTCGTGAGGGGGTGCCGGATTGTTCGGCTGGCCTCAGTCGGTCTGCGTATAATCCGCGACTTTTTGGCGGTGACAGATGGAGTGCGCGATGCGCGAGCAATTGCTGGCGGTGGAGAAGGTTCAGGCAATCGAGTGGCGCGATGGTGCGCTGTACCTGCTCGATCAGCGCCTGCTGCCGCATCGGCAGACCTGGTTGCGTTTCGATTCTGCCACCGAGGTGGCTGACGCGATTCGCGACATGGTGGTGCGCGGCGCGCCGGCTATCGGCATCGCTGCTGCCTATGGCCTGGTGTTGGGTGTTCGTGCTCGGCTGCTGGCTGGTGGTGACTGGCGCGAGGAGCTGGAGGCTGATTTTGCTTGTCTCGAGCGCTCGCGCCCCACTGCGGTAAACCTGTTCTGGGCCCTGCAGCGTATGCGTGAGCGCCTGGCGAGGCTCAAGGATGGCGACGACATCCTGGCGCTGCTGGAGGCCGAGGCGGTGGGGATTCATCTCAGCGACCGTGAGGCCAACCTGACCATGGCGCAGTTGGGTATGGAGCTGATTCGCAAGCATCAGGGCAATCCGCAGGTGCTGCTGACTCACTGCAATGCCGGTGCGCTGGCTACCGGCGGCTTTGGTACGGCGCTCGGGGTGATCCGCGCGGCGTATCTGGAAGGCTTGGTCGAGCAGGTTTATGTCGATGAAACCCGCCCCTGGCTGCAGGGGGCGCGTCTGACTGCCTGGGAATTGGCTGGCGACGGCGTGCCGGTCAGCCTCAATGCCGATGCCGCTGCCGCTCACCTGATGAAAACCAAGGGCATCACCTGGGTGATAGTCGGGGCTGACCGCATTACGGCCAATGGTGATGTGGCCAACAAGATCGGCACCTACCAGTTGGCGGTCAACGCCATGCACCATGGCGTGCGTCTGATGGTGGTGGCGCCCAGCTCGACCATCGACATGAGCCTGGAAAGCGGCGAAGACATCCTGCTCGAAGAGCGCGATGGTCGAGAGCTGCTGGAGGTGGCGGGGCATCGGGTTGCAGCGGATGTGCATGCTGTCAATCCGGTGTTCGATGTGACGCCGGCTGATTTGGTCGACTACATCGTGACCGAGAAAGGCGTGATCGAACGTCCCGACAGCGCCAAGCTGGCGCAGTTGATGTGCCGCAAGCGTTTGCACTGAGCTGATCGGGCAGCAGCTTACTCGCTGTAGGAGCCCCGTCCCCCGGGGCGAAGCTTTTGCTCTCATTGGTCGTGCATCAGCTCCTGCAGGCCGGTCGTTTCGCCTGTTTTCGTCGCGCCAGCTTCGGTTCTCGATGAGGGTTCGCGGGGTAGGTGTGTGGCGCGCTTTGTGGTAATCTCCGGCAGTTTTCAAGGGGGCTGACTACAGCCACCTTCACTGCATCGAATCGTGACATAACTCGTTGATTTGTCGTGAGTCGCTGATGGCTTGAGGCTATCGCGACGAGCTCCATGGCGTTCAGGAAGAATGACGCGGAGTTTCACCAGAAAAAAGGAACCAGGCTTCTCATGGGCGAACTGGCCAAAGAAATCCTCCCGGTCAATATCGAAGACGAGCTGAAACAGTCCTACCTCGACTACGCGATGAGCGTGATCGTCGGGCGTGCGCTGCCGGATGCGCGCGATGGCTTGAAACCGGTACACCGTCGTGTGCTCTACGCCATGAGCGAGCTGGGCAACGACTGGAACAAGCCCTACAAGAAATCCGCCCGCGTGGTCGGTGACGTGATCGGTAAATACCACCCGCACGGCGACACCGCGGTGTATGACACCATCGTACGTATGGCACAGGACTTCTCCCTGCGCTACCTGCTGGTCGACGGCCAGGGCAACTTCGGTTCGGTGGACGGCGACAACGCCGCAGCCATGCGATACACCGAAGTGCGCATGACCAAGCTGGCGCATGAGCTTCTGGCCGATCTGGAGAAGGAAACGGTCGACTGGGTGCCCAACTACGACGGCACCGAGCAGATCCCGGCGGTCATGCCGACCAAGGTGCCGAACCTGCTGGTCAACGGCTCCAGTGGTATCGCCGTGGGCATGGCCACCAACATCCCGCCGCACAACCTCACCGAGGTAATCGACGGCTGCCTGGCGCTGATGGACAACGCCGAGCTGACCGTCGATGACCTGATGCAGTACATCCCCGGCCCTGATTTCCCCACCGCGGGCATCATCAACGGCCGTGCCGGCATCATCGAGGCCTATCGTACCGGCCGTGGGCGCATCTACATCCGCGCCCGCGTCGAGGTCGAGGACATCGACAAGGTCGGCGGTCGCCAGCAGTTGGTGGTCACCGAGCTGCCGTACCAGCTGAACAAGGCGCGTCTGATCGAGAAGATCGCCGAGCTGGTCAAAGAGAAGAAGATCGAAGGCATCACCGAACTGCGTGACGAGTCCGACAAGGACGGCATGCGCGTGGTGATCGAACTGCGTCGTGGCGAAGTGCCGGACGTGGTGCTGAACAACCTGTACGCCCAGACCCAGATGCAGAGCGTGTTCGGTATCAACGTCGTGGCGCTGGTCGACGGTCAGCCGAAGATCATGAACCTCAAGGACATGCTCGAGGTGTTCATCCGTCACCGCCGCGAAGTGGTGACTCGTCGTACCGTCTACGAACTGCGCAAGGCGCGTGAGCGTGGCCACATCCTCGAAGGCCAGGCGGTAGCTCTGTCCAACATCGATCCGGTGATCGAGCTGATCAAGGCCTCGCCGACTCCTGCCGAGGCCAAGGAGCGCCTGATCGCCACGGCCTGGGAATCGTCCGCCGTGGAGGCCATGGTCGAGCGCGCCGGTGCCGACTCCTGCCGTCCTGAAGGTCTGGATGCACAGTTCGGCCTGCGCGACGGCAAGTACTACCTGTCGCCGGAACAGGCCCAGGCCATCCTCGAGCTGCGTCTGCACCGCCTGACCGGCCTGGAGCACGAGAAGCTGCTGGCCGAGTACCAGGAAATCCTCAGCCTGATCGGCGAGCTGATCCGCATCCTGACCAGCCCCGAGCGCTTGATGGAAGTCATCCGCGAGGAGCTGGAGAAGGTCAAGGCCGAGTTCGGTGATGCTCGTCGCACCGAGATCGTCGCCTCGCGCCTGGATCTGACCATTGCCGACCTGATCACCGAAGAAGAGCGCGTCGTCACCATCTCCCACGGTGGCTACGCCAAGAGTCAGCCGCTGGCCGCCTACGAGGCGCAGCGCCGTGGTGGCAAGGGCAAGTCGGCCACCGGGGTGAAAGACGAGGACTACGTCGAGCACCTGCTGGTCGCCAACAGTCACGCGACCCTGCTGCTGTTCTCCAGCAAGGGCAAGGTGTACTGGTTGCGTACCTTCGAGATTCCCGAGGCTTCGCGCGCCGCGCGCGGTCGCCCGCTGGTCAACCTGTTGCCGCTGGATGAGGGCGAGCGCATCACCGCGATGCTGCAGATCGACCTCGAAGCGCTGCAGCAGAGCGCCGGTGCCGACGAAGACCTGGACGACGACGGTGTGGTGATCGAAGGCGAAGCCGTTGAAGTGGTCGAGGCCGAAGAGGTCGAAGAAGTCGAGGGTGAAACCCCTGAGCTGGTCGCCGAACCGACTGGCGCCTTCATTTTCATGGCCACCGCATTCGGTACCGTGAAGAAGACCCCGCTGGTGCAGTTCAGCCGTCCGCGCAGCGCCGGTCTGATCGCACTGAAACTGGAAGAGGGCGACACCCTGATCGCTGCCGCCATTACCGACGGCGCCAAGGAAGTCATGCTGTTCTCCGACGCCGGCAAGGTGCTGCGCTTCGCCGAGAGCAAGGTGCGCACCATGGGTCGTACCGCCCGCGGTGTGCGCGGCATGCGCCTGGGCAAGGATCAGCAACTGATCTCCATGCTGATTCCGGAGTCTGGCGCGCAGATTCTCACCGCTTCCGAGCGTGGTTTTGGCAAGCGTACCGGCCTGGGCAAGTTCCCGCGTCGCGGTCGTGGCGGCCAGGGCGTGATCGCCATGGTCACCAGCGAGCGTAACGGCAAGCTGGTCGGCGCCATCCAGGTGCAGGACGGCGAGGAAATCATGCTGATTTCCGACCAGGGCACCCTGGTGCGTACCCGTGTCGACGAAGTCTCCAGCTCCGGCCGTAATACTCAGGGTGTGACCCTGATCAAGCTGGCCAAGGACGAGACCCTGGTTGGCCTGGAGCGTGTGCAGGAGCCGACTCCGGTGGAAGAGGACGAGCTGGTCGAAGGCGAAGAGGGCGCTGAAGTCGCCGAAAGCGCCGAAAGCGCCGAAGCACCAGTCGCCGATGCCGAGGAAGGCAGCGAGGAATAAAGTCGGGCTCCGTGGGAGGGGCTTTAGCCGCGACTGTCGCCGCTAAAGCGCCTCCCACAGGGCGTAGGGTGGGTTGAGCGCAGCGATACCCATCGGCAAGCAGTGTGGACATGCCATCGCCTGGTGGTGGCGTTCTGTGAATCTGAGAGAGACAGACGTGAGCAAGCGAGCTTTTAACTTCTGCGCCGGCCCGGCCGCGCTGCCGACCGCTGTACTGCAACGCGCCCAGGCCGAGATGCTCGACTGGCAAGGCAAGGGCCTCTCGGTGATGGAGATGAGCCATCGCAGCGACGAGTACATGGCCATCGCCAGCCAGGCCGAGCAGGATCTGCGTGATCTGCTCGCTGTGCCCAACGACTACAAGGTGCTGTTCCTGCAGGGCGGTGCCAGCCAGCAGTTCGCCGAGATTCCGCTGAACCTGCTGCCGGAAGACGGCGTGGCCGACTACGTCGAAACCGGCATCTGGTCGAAGAAGGCCATCGAAGAGGCGCGTCGTTACGGTGCCATCAACGTCGCCGCCAGCGCCAAGGCGCATGATTACTTCGCCATTCCCGGGCAGAACGACTGGCAGCTGTCGAAAGACGCCGCCTACGTGCATTACTGCAGCAACGAAACCATCGGCGGCCTGCAGTTCGACTGGGTGCCGCAGGTCGGCGATATCCCGCTGGTGGCGGACATGTCCTCGGACATCCTCTCGCGCTCGCTGGATGTGTCGCAGTTCGGTCTGATCTACGCCGGTGCGCAGAAGAACATCGGCCCGAGCGGCCTGGTGGTGGTGATCGTCCGTGAAGATCTGCTCGGTCGCGCCCGTTCCAGCTGCCCGACCATGCTCGATTACAAGATTTCCGCCGATAACGGTTCGATGTACAACACCCCGGCGACCTATTCCTGGTACCTGTCCGGCCTGGTCTTCCAGTGGCTGAAGGAGCAGGGCGGCGTCGAGGCCATGGAACGCATCAACCGCGCCAAGAAGGACCTGTTGTACAAGGCCATCGATGACAGCGACTTCTACAGCAACCCCGTCGCCCATAACGCGCGTTCCTGGATGAACGTGCCGTTCCGCCTGGCTGACGAGAAGCTGGACAAGGCTTTCCTGGCTGGCGCCGATGCGCGCGGTCTGCTCAACCTGAAAGGGCACCGTTCGGTCGGTGGCATGCGCGCCTCGATCTACAACGCTGTTGGCATGGATGCGGTCGAAGCGCTGGTGGCCTATATGGCCGAGTTCGAGAAGGAGCATGGCTAATGACGGATGTAATCTCCGAGCAGGAACTGCAAGCGCTGCGTGTGCGCATCGATAACCTCGACGAACGTATCCTCGAGCTGATCAGCGACCGTGCGCGCTGCGCTGAAGAAGTCGCCCGTGTGAAGATGAAGGAGTTGAAGGAGGGCGAGTCGCCCGTCTTCTATCGCCCCGAGCGCGAAGCTCAGGTGCTCAAACGCGTGATGGAGCGCAACAGAGGGCCGTTGGGCAATGAGGAAATGGCGCGGTTGTTCCGCGAAATCATGTCTTCCTGCCTGGCGCTGGAAAACCCGCTGAAAGTCGCTTATCTCGGTCCTGAAGGCACCTTCAGCCAGGCAGCGGCGATGAAGCACTTCGGTCACGCTGTGATCAGTGTGCCGATGGCGGCCATCGACGAAGTGTTCCGCGAGGTGGCTGCCGGTGCGGTCAACTTCGGCGTGGTGCCGGTGGAGAACTCCACTGAAGGCGCGATCAACCACACCCTCGATAGCTTCCTCGAGCACGACATGGTCATTTGTGGTGAGGTGGAGCTGCGTATTCACCATCATCTGCTGGTCGGTGAAACCACCAAGACCGACAAGATCACCCGCATCTACTCCCATGCCCAGTCGCTCGCGCAGTGCCGCAAGTGGCTGGACGCGCACTATCCGAACGTCGAGCGCGTGGCGGTTTCCAGCAACGCCGATGCGGCCAAGCGAGTAAAGAGCGAGTGGAACAGCGCGGCTATCGCCGGCGACATGGCGGCCAACCTATACGGCCTGACCAAGCTGGCGGAAAAGATCGAGGATCGCCCGGACAACTCCACACGCTTCCTTATCATCGGCAGCCAGGAAGTACCGCCGACCGGCGACGACAAGACCTCGATCATCGTCTCCATGCGCAACAAACCGGGTGCGCTGCATGAGTTGCTGGTGCCGTTCCACAACAACGGTATCGACCTGACTCGCATCGAGACCCGCCCGTCGCGTAGCGGCAAGTGGACTTACGTATTCTTCATCGACTTTGTCGGACATCATCGCGATCCGCTGATCAAGGATGTGCTGGAGAAGCTCGCGCAGGAGGCCGTGGCGTTGAAGGTGCTGGGGTCGTATCCGAAGGCGGTGCTTTGAGGTAAAGGCGCCCTCACCCCCGGCCCCTCTCCCGAGGGAGAGGGGAGGTGTGCGGTGAACGTTTTATCAATCACGTGCAGTCAGTACGATCATTAGCTTGGACATGGATATCAGCCCTGCGCCGTTCTGTTTGTCTCCCCTCTCCCTCTGGGAGGGGGGGCCGGGGGTGAGGGAAGGGGCCATCACAATTTGAAGAGAGGGCAAGGATGCCACCCGAGCACAGACCGCTCCCCGCATGGCACAAGCAGCGCGCGCGGGAATTACGCATCGCGGCCACGGATGCCGAGGTTCGTCTGTGGTATTGCCTGCGGTCGGGGCGGCTGGGCGGTTTGAAGTTTCGCCGGCAGCACCCGTTGCCGCCTTATATCCTCGACTTCTACTGTGAGGCGGCGAAATTGGCGGTGGAGTTGGATGGTTCGCAGCACGGTGGTGAGGACGACGCTGCAAGAACATCGGATTTAGAGCGTGAAGGCATCATGGTGCTGCGTTTTTGGAATGATCAGGCCTTGAAAGAAACCGAGGCTGTGTTGCAGGAGATTTATCGGGTGGCTAGCGAGCGGATTGCTTCTGATCGCTGAAAGCCCCCTCACCCCCAACCCCTCTCTCGGAGGGCGAGGGGAGCGAATCGCAGGCATCTCTAATTTGGGATGTGGCCTGCGGAACGCGGTCTTACAGTCGCAGCCGCTCGGTTCCCCTCTCCCCTTGGGAGACGACTGCATGGATGCAGGAGGTAGGGCGACGCAGGATGCCAAAGCTGAGGGGCTAGGGGTGAGGGCAGGGCGTCCCGCGAGCAATTGGATTGAAGAGGTTTGCAAATGAGCTGTGATTTCATCGCCTTGGCCCAGCCAGGCGTGCAAAAGCTGTCCCCCTACGTGCCTGGCAAGCCAGTCGATGAACTGGCCCGTGAGCTGGGGCTCGATCCGGTCGGCATCGTCAAGCTGGCCAGCAACGAGAATCCGCTTGGTCCCAGTGACAAGGTGCTGGCAGCGATTCGTGCTGAGCTGGACGAACTGACCCGCTACCCGGATGGCAATGGCTTCACTCTCAAGACTGCCTTGGCCGCTCGCTACGGCGTTGACACTGCGCAGGTGACGTTGGGCAATGGCTCCAACGACATCCTCGAGCTGGTTGCCCGTGCCTATCTGGCGCCCGGCCTCAACGCCGTGTTCAGCGACTACGCCTTCGCGGTATACCCCATCGCCACCCAGGCAGTCGGCGCGCAGGGCAAGATCGTGCCAGCCAGGGATTACGGTCACGACCTGCAGGCGATGCTTGCCGCCATCGACGACAACACCCGCGTTGTCTTCATCGCCAACCCCAACAACCCGACCGGCACCTGGTTCGGCCCGGATGCACTGGAGACCTTCCTGGCCAAGGTGCCGGAATCGGTGCTGGTAGTGCTGGACGAAGCCTATATCGAGTACGCCGAAGGCGACGAGCTGCCAGACGGTCTTGATTACCTGGCGCGCTACCCGAACCTGCTGGTCTCGCGCACCTTTTCCAAGGCCTACGGCCTGGCTTCGTTGCGTGTTGGCTACGCTGTCAGCTCGCCGGCCATCGCCGATGTGCTCAACCGCGTGCGCCAGCCGTTCAACGTCAACAGCCTCGCGCTGGCCGCAGCCTGCGCCGCGCTGGCCGATGTCGATTACCTGGCCGAGAGCCGTCGCCTGAACGATGCCGGCATGCAGCAGCTGGAAGAGGGCTTGCGTGCCCTGGGCCTGAGCTGGATTGCTTCCAAGGGCAACTTCATCGCCGTCGATTTTGCTCGCGACACCGCTGCGATCAACCAGGCACTGCTGCGTGAAGGGGTGATCGTGCGGCCGATGGCCGGTTACCGCATGCCGAATTTCCTGCGCGTCTCCATCGGACTGCCGAAAGAGAACGCGCGTTTCCTCGAGGCACTGGCCAAGGTGCTGTCGGCGTGACTGTCACTGCAGTGCAATCGAATGCCCCTAAGATCGGCCGCCTGGTGGTGGTCGGCCTCGGCCTGATCGGCGGTTCCTTCGCCAAGGGGCTGCGTGAGCGCGGCCTGTGCCGGGAGGTCGTGGGGGTCGATCTGGACGCCGAATCGTGTCGCCTGGCGGTGCAGTTGGGCGTTGTCGATCGCTGCGAGAGCGACCTTGCAGCCGCCTGTCAGGGGGCTGATGTCATCCAGCTGGCAGTGCCTATCCTGGCCATGGAGAAGGTGCTTGCCCAACTGGCCAGGATCGATCTCGGCAATGCCGTATTGACCGACGTCGGTAGTGCCAAGGGGAATGTCGTGCGTGCGGCGCGCCTGGCATTTTCCGGCAAGGCTGTGCGTCTGGTGCCCGGCCACCCCATTGCGGGCTCCGAGCAGAGCGGGGTAGAGGCGGCCAACGCGGAGCTGTTCCGTCGCCATAAGGTCATTCTCACGCCGTGCGAGTACAGCGATGAGGTCGCTCTGGCGCTGGTCGAAGGGCTCTGGCGCGAGCTGGGCGCGGATGTCGAATCGATGGAGGTGGAGCATCACGACCAGGTGCTTGCTGCCACCAGTCATCTGCCGCACCTGCTGGCGTTTACCCTGGTTGACTCGCTGGCCAAGCGTAGCGAGAACCTGGAAATTTTCCGTTATGCCGCTGGTGGTTTCCGCGACTTCACGCGGATCGCCGGCAGTGACCCGGTGATGTGGCACGATATCTTCCTCGCCAACCGCGAGGCCGTGCTACGCACACTGGATACGTTTCGCGACGACCTCGACGCCCTGCGCGACGCGGTCGACGCCGGGGATGGGCATCAACTGCTGGGCGTGTTCACGCGCGCCCGCGTGGCCCGCGAACATTTCAGCAAAATTCTGGCCCGCAGGGCCTATGTGGACGCTATGCACTCGACCGATCTGATTTTCCTGGCAAAACCTGGTAGCTCGCTGGCTGGACGTATCCGCGTACCGGGTGACAAATCCATCTCGCACCGCTCGATCATGCTGGGTTCGCTGGCTGAAGGTACTACTGAGGTCGAAGGCTTCCTCGAAGGCGAAGACGCCCTGGCCACGCTGCAAGCGTTCCGCGACATGGGCGTGGTCATCGAAGGCCCGCACCATGGTCGCGTGACCATCCACGGCGTCGGTCTGCATGGCCTGAAAGCCCCGGTTGGCCCGCTGTACATGGGTAACTCCGGCACCTCCATGCGCCTGCTCTCCGGTCTGCTGGCGGCGCAGCCGTTCGACACCACCCTCACCGGTGATGCTTCGCTGTCCAAGCGGCCGATGAATCGAGTGGCCAAGCCGCTGCGTGAAATGGGAGCGGTGATCGAGACCGGCCCGGAAGGTCGCCCGCCGCTGATCATCAAGGGCGGTCAGCGCCTGACTGGCATGGCCTACGAAATGCCCATGGCCAGCGCCCAGGTCAAATCCTGCCTGCTGTTGGCCGGCTTGTACGCAGCCGGTAGCACCTCGGTGACCGAGCCGGCGCCGACTCGTGATCACACCGAGCGCATGCTGCGCGGCTTCGGCTATCCGGTCAGCGTCGAAGGCAGCACTGCCAGCGTCGAGTCCGGCCACAAGCTGACCGCCACGCGCATCGAAGTACCGGCGGATATTTCCTCGGCGGCATTCTTCCTGGTCGCTGCCAGCATCGCTGAAGGCTCCGAACTGGTGCTCGAGCACGTTGGCATCAACCCGACCCGCACTGGTGTGATCGACATTCTCAAGCTGATGGGCGGCGACATCACCCTGGAAAATCAGCGTGAAGTCGGCGGTGAGCCAGTGGCTGACATTCGTGTGCGTGCGGCCAAGCTCAAGGGTATCGACATTCCGGAAGACCTGGTGCCGCTGGCCATCGATGAATTCCCGGTACTGTTCGTCGCCGCCGCCTGTGCTGAAGGTCGCACCGTGTTGCGCGGCGCCGAAGAGCTGCGGGTGAAAGAGTCCGATCGCATCCAGGTCATGGCTGACGGCCTGGTCGCGCTGGGTGTGAAGGCCGAGCCGACACCGGACGGCATCATCATCGAAGGCGGCGCCATTGGCGGTGGCGAAGTCTGGGCGCATGGCGACCACCGTATCGCCATGTCCTTCAGCGTCGCCTCGCTGCGCGCCAGTGCGCCGATCCGTATCCATGACTGCGCCAACGTCGCCACTTCCTTCCCCAACTTCCTCGCTCTGGCGGCCGAAGTCGGCATCAATGTGGCCGTAGAGGGCAACGCATGAGCGCCCCGGTAATCACCGTCGACGGGCCGAGCGGGTCGGGCAAGGGCACGCTTTGCGCGCTGCTGGCCAAACAGTTGGGCTGGAACCTGCTCGACTCCGGTGCGCTCTATCGCCTGCTGGCCTTCGCCGCTGGCAACCACGGCATCGATCTGACCAACGAAGAGTCGCTCAAGCAACTGGCCGCACATCTGGATGTGCAGTTCATCGACAAGCGCATCATCCTCGAAGGCGAAGAGGTGACCGACGCCATCCGTAACGAGCAGATAGGGGCGGGCGCGTCCATGGTCGCCTCGCTACCTGCTGTGCGCGAAGCGCTGCTGCAGCGTCAGCGTGCGTTTCAGGAAATGCCCGGCCTGGTGGCAGACGGTCGCGACATGGGCACCGTGGTGTTCGCCGACGCGCCGCTGAAGATCTTTCTGACCGCCAGCGCCGAGGAACGTGCCCGTCGCCGTTACTTGCAGTTGAAGGCCAAGGGCGATGATGTTAATCTCGCGAGTCTTCTCGACGAGATACGGGCGCGCGACGAGCGCGATACCCAGCGCGCGGTGGCTCCGCTCAAGCCGGCAGTCGATGCAATCGTGCTGGATTCCACCGAGCTTTCCATCGAGCAGGTACTTGAACGAATTCTGAGCGAGGTCGCTGATCGCGATCTTGCCGGGTAGAGAGTCGCAGCTGCTATAAGCTGACGGACTCGCAAGGAGGCATACGGGAGACCAGTCCTTGTCCCGTAGGCCTCTTTTTACATGAACGAACCCACATGGTCTGGAATGTGGTTTGGGCGAATCCCCGCCCTTGATCAACAGGAATCAACATGAGCGAAAGCTTTGCAGAACTATTTGAAGAAAGCCTGAAAACCCTCGACATGCAACCGGGCGCCATCATCACCGGTATCGTGGTCGACATCGACGGTGACTGGGTTACCGTCCACGCCGGCCTGAAGTCCGAGGGCGTCATCCCGCTCGACCAGTTCTTCAACGAACAAGGCGAGCTGACCATCAAGGTCGGTGACGAAGTCCACGTCGCGCTGGACGCGGTTGAAGATGGCTTCGGTGAAACCAAGCTGTCCCGCGAGAAAGCCAAGCGCGCTGAGTCCTGGCTGGTTCTGGAAGCTGCGTTCAACGCTGAAGAAGTGGTCAAGGGCGTTATCAACGGTAAGGTCAAAGGCGGCTTCACCGTTGACGTCAACGGCATCCGCGCGTTCCTGCCGGGTTCCCTGGTTGACGTCCGTCCGGTGCGTGATACCACTCACCTGGAAGGCAAAGAGCTGGAATTCAAGGTCATCAAACTGGACCAGAAGCGCAACAACGTTGTCGTTTCCCGTCGCAGCGTCCTGGAAGCCGAGAACAGCGCCGAGCGCGAAGCTCTGCTGGAATCCCTGCAGGAAGGTCAGCAAGTCAAAGGTATCGTCAAGAACCTCACCGACTACGGTGCGTTCGTTGACCTGGGCGGCGTAGACGGCCTGCTGCACATCACCGACATGGCTTGGAAGCGCATCAAGCACCCGTCCGAGATCGTCAACGTTGGCGACGAGATCGACGTCAAGGTTCTGAAGTACGATCGCGAGCGTAACCGCGTATCCCTGGGCCTGAAGCAACTGGGCGAAGACCCATGGGTTGCCATCAAGGCTCGTTACCCGGAAAACACCCGTGTTGTTGCCCGCGTCACCAACCTCACCGACTACGGCTGCTTCGCCGAGCTGGAAGAGGGCGTGGAAGGCCTGGTACACGTTTCCGAAATGGACTGGACCAACAAGAACATCCACCCGTCGAAAGTCGTCAACGTCGGCGACGAAGTGGAAGTCATGGTTCTGGACATCGACGAAGAGCGTCGTCGTATCTCCCTGGGTATCAAGCAGTGCAAGACCAACCCGTGGGAAGACTTCTCCGGTCAGTTCAACAAGGGTGACAAGATCTCCGGCACCATCAAGTCGATCACCGATTTCGGTATCTTCATTGGTCTGGACGGCGGCATCGACGGCCTGGTTCACCTGTCCGACATTTCCTGGAACGAAGCCGGCGAAGAAGCCGTGCGTCGCTTCAAGAAGGGCGACGAGCTGGAAACCGTCATCCTGTCGGTTGACCCGGAGCGCGAGCGCATCTCCCTGGGCATCAAGCAGCTGGAAGACGATCCGTTCAGCAACTACGTCTCCATCAACGACAAGGGCACCATCGTCCGTGGCGTTGTGAAAGAAGTAGACGCCAAGGGCGCCATCATCGATCTGGGCAACGAGATCGAAGCTACCCTGAAAGCCTCCGAAATCAGCCGTGACCGCGTTGAAGACGCGCGCAACGTCCTGAAAGAAGGCGACGAAGTAGAAGCCAAGATCATCAGCGTCGACCGCAAGTCCCGCGTCATCAGCCTGTCCGTCAAGTCGAAAGACGTTGAAGACGAGAAAGACGCGATGAAGGAACTGCGTAACAAGCAAGACGTTGAAAGCACCGGCCCGACCACCATTGGTGATCTGATCCGTGCACAGATGGAAAACCAGAACTAAGTTCGGGTAATTCATCAAAAAAGGGCGGCCCTCGGGCCGCCCTTTTTCGTTTCCGCATCCCGTAGGGAGCGCCGCGCGCACCAGGCGATGTTTGGCTCTGGTAAGAAGTGCATCCCTCCATTGTCTGGGAGCCGTCATGAAGCGCTGCTGGTTGGAGAAAGCGCTGCTCGCGAAGCTTTTTGCCTGTCGTTGATCACTGGGTGTGCGGATGCGCTTTGGTTCGGCCGTCCAGGGGGGCTTGCCATTCCCGGGGTCGGCAAACCGTTTTATGTCCCCGATGTGAGCCTCTTGCGTGTCGTATGGCGCGGTACTGTCCCCGTATTGCGCTAACACCTTGTTTTTTAGGCTGTTCAAAAGCTGACCCGCGTGCTACAACCGAACCGTCGAGTCTTCTAGCCGCTTGAAAAAGAAGGGAAAACCATGACCAAGTCGGAGTTGATCGAAAGAATTGTCACTCATCAGGGTCAGCTGTCCTCCAAGGATGTCGAGTTAGCCATCAAGACCATGCTGGAGCAAATGTCCCAGGCACTGGCCACGGGGGATCGCATCGAGATTCGTGGCTTTGGCAGCTTCTCGCTGCATTACCGCGCGCCGCGCGTTGGGCGCAACCCGAAAACCGGCCAATCTGTCCGCCTGGATGGCAAGTTCGTGCCGCATTTCAAGCCGGGTAAGGAGCTGCGTGACCGGGTCAATGAGGACGAGTGACTGCGCTTTTTCCTTCTTGAGAGTGTCATTCTCCTGATCAGGCGGTCGCCTGGCGTCACGCTTTTGTCATGCTTGCGAAATCATGGAAAACCGGCAAAATGACCGGGCTTTCACAGGGCGCGCCGTTGCCAAATTTCCAGCTGGTTCAGTTAATTACCATTCTCTGAACAGTCATCCGCACTACTGGGCCGAGTCCCTTTAAATTCGCCAGCGTTAAGGGATTGACTCGTGCGGTACCCCTCCATTGTTCATAACGGCGCCATAGCAGGCGTGACGGGCTCATGTCATCAGCTGCAGGTGGACGATAAGCATGCGCTGCTGATTGACTGCAGCCTCTTTCAAGGCGCCGAAACCTCTTCTGCGGGCCGGGCAGGCGCAGGCAGCCTCGCACCTGACTTCTCTCTGGGCGGCAAGGCACTGGTCGCAACCCATGCTCATGTCGGCCGCGTGGGCCGCATACCCTGCGTCCTCGAAAATGCCTTCAAGCTCGGTTTCAGCCACGACCAAAAACAGGTCAAGCGCGCCTTCAAGTTGAGCGAGCTGCCTATCGTCGCCTTAACGCAAACCGCTCAGCCAGCTATTGCCATCGCTGGCAACGGCATGTGCTCCAGTTGGCGTATCGTCAACTACCTGAAGGCAGTGGTCAGTGATGAGCGATGATGTGCTATGCGTCGGCTGCCAGGCTGAAGGTACGTCCGGGAGACAGAGCCAGCACGTTGGCCAGCGTAATTGCTATGTGGAATTTGACGGGGAACGCTATGACATTCGGGCTCAGGTGCATACCATAGGCGGTTATTCAACTCATGCGGATCAGTCAGGGTTGTTAAGGTTTGTCAGTCGTATGAGCGCGTGGCCAAATGAAATCCGTCCGGTACATGGCGAGAAGCCAGCTAGACGTGCTTTGGCTGGTGCATTGCGAGAGCGCTATGTCGACCAGAGCAGTGATGTGGACATCCTGTTGCCAGGCATTGATGAGGAGACCGGGATGGGGTGAGCCGTTGCCATTCCTTTGCGTAGGCGCCCAGTAGATCTGAGGCTTTGTCACTCTATCTAGAGTTTGATTGGGCCGGAAAGAAACCGGTTTGCCATTGCCTAGATAAGTACCCATCACACAGGTTCAACGTTTCATGATGCCAACTAACCCCATTCAACCAGTAGTGCTGTGCGGCGGATCAGGTACGCGGCTGTGGCCGTTGTCGCGGTCAGGCTTTCCAAAGCAGTTCCTTTGCCTGGTAGGCAATGACAGCTTGTTCCAACAGTCCATAAAGCGCCTCCTAGGTGGCGGTGAGTCGAGCGGGGCCCCTTCCTTGCCTTACATCGTTTGCAATGAAGAACACCGCTTTCTTGCACAAGAGCAACTCAGGGAGCTTGGGGTCAACAATGCGACATTCCTGCTCGAGCCAGTAGGGCGTAACACCGCGCCGGCACTGACACTGGCTGCCTTGGCTGCACGCGAAGCAGGAACAGATCCAGTGCTCGTGGTTACCCCGGCAGATCAAGCCATCACTGACGACGAAGCTTTCCGCGTTGCGATGCAGCGGGCGGTTGAGTCTGCGCTTGAGGACAACATCGTCATTCTCGGCATTACCCCTGACAGGCCTGAAACCGGCTATGGCTATATCAAGGTGGCTTCTAATAGCGAGACGGTTGCAGCTGTCGAGCGCTTTGTAGAGAAACCCGACCGGGACACTGCTCAAGCCTACCTGGATGAGGGCGGTTACTACTGGAATGCAGGCTTATTCGTACTCAAGGCGTCGGTATGGTTAGCGGCCCTGGAGAGCTTTCGACCCGATATTCTTCAGGCTGCCTTGAAGAGCTGGACGGAAAAGCGGATTGATGGCGCCTTTATTCGGCCTGATAGCGAAGCTTTTGCTGCAACACCTAGCGAATCGATCGATTACGCCGTTATGGAGAAATGTCCCGGTAGTGGCTTTCCCATCAGAATGCTACCTCTGAATGCCGGCTGGAGTGACTTGGGTGCGTGGGATGCCGTGTGGGATGTTTCGCCTAAGAATGATGAAGGCAATGCCGTTCATGGCGATGTGCTGATAACTGAAAGCAGTAATTCGCTTGTACACGCCAGTAGCCGTCTTGTGGCACTTGCCGGCGTTGAGAACCTCGTGGTGATTGAAACAGCAGATGCGGTTCTGGTTGCAGATAGAAGTCGCTGCCAGGACGTTAAACAGATTGTGAGCCTGCTTAACCAGCAGTCTCGCGAGGAGCACACCCTTCACCGTAAGGTACACCGCCCATGGGGCTGGTATGACAGCATCGATGAGGGTGGACGCTTCAAGGTCAAGCGTATACAGGTCAACCCCAAAGCGAGCCTGAGCCTACAAAAACACCATCATCGTGCCGAGCACTGGATCGTAGTGCAGGGCACCGCAGAAATTACGCGGGGTAGTGAAACGCTGCTGCTCAGCGAGAACCAGAGCACCTATATCCCCCTAGGGGAGGTTCACCGTTTGGCTAATCCTGGAAGTATTCCGCTAGAGATCATCGAAGTGCAGTCCGGTAGTTATTTGGGTGAAGACGATATTGTACGTCTCGAAGATACCTATGGACGTAGATGATGAGATTATTAACCTTGTCGCGCTACTTGCGATTTAAACCTTTTGATGAGAGCACCGAAGAGGGGGTGAGGTCCGAACGTTATCGAAGGGCCTTATGGACCATGCTTGCCAACGTTTTCGGACGCGGTGCGTCTATGCTTGTCATGGTGTTGGCTGTTAGCTTGACAATTCCTTACTTAGGGGTGGAAAGATTCGGTGCCTGGATGACTGTGGTTAGTCTGGCAGGGCTCCTAATATTTTTGGATCTTGGAATTGGAAATGCGTTAACGAATAGGGTCGCTAAAATCAATGCCGAGGGCGGAAGAGTATGTGATGTCATTTCTGGTGGTTTGCTATTCCTGCTGTTGGTGTCCGTGATTGTTCTGATTGTCTTGAGCTTGATTGCCACTATCTTGCCATGGGATAAACTGATTAAGACTGATGATTCCTCTCTCTGGGAGGAGTTTAGAGATGCAGGGCTTAGTTTTGCTGTAATATTTTCTATTAGTTTGTTTTTTGGTGGTGTTCATCGGGTTTTTGCTGGTCTCCAAAGAGCCTATGAGTCTCATTTGGCTAGTGTTGTTTCGGCGGGGATGTCACTTATTTTATTATTTGTTGGTGCTAAATATGAGTGCGGGATAGTTTTCCTGTTGTGGGCTACTTTGGGGTGTCAGCAAATTTCCGGAGTTTTTTTATTGCTTAGACTTTGGTGGCAGGATCTTTTTGGCTTTAAAAATGGCCTGTTTTTTATGCGTATTGAGAAAGATAACTTGATTCAGGTGGGTGGGCTGTTTTTAGTTTTGCAGTTGGCTTCTATTGTTTATGTGGGAATGGATGCTCTGTTGATATCGAGTGTCTTAGGTGCTGCGCATGTGGCTATATATGCAGTGGTGCAGCGTTTGTTTCAGTTCGTAAGTATACCTCTCTCTATTATTAATGCGCCGCTGTGGGCTGCTTATGCGGATGCTTACACAAGGAGAGATGGCTTTTTTATTGTTCATACATTTAGGAGGAGTTTGTTTTTAACTGCTTTGATCGGTTTATTTGGAGGAGGGGTTCTGTGGGTTTTTAGTCAGGATGTTATCGGGTTTTGGACTGGCGGTGGTCTGAGCGTGCCTATGTCTTTGGTTGGAGCTTTTTTTGTTGTGATGGTTGTAGAGTCTTTAGGGCATGCGTTAGCCATGGCTCTGAATGGATGTGGCTTTATTAGGGAGCAGGTTTTTTTTGCTATGGTAATGATTTTTTTTGGTGTAACTTTCAAGGTTTTAGGTTTCTTTCTTTATGGGATCGAGGGGATGCTATGGGTTTGGGCATTAGTCTATTCTCTTTGTGCGGTTTCTCTATATGGGGTTCTGTGGCGGCAAAAGATAGCTAGAGCGATGTCGTGCTCTGTTGGGTCGCGTAATGATATGCAATCTTCTTAATGTGGGTTGTGTTTATTTGATGTAGTGACTTTTTTGAAGATATTTTGCGAGAGGTAATGGGGCGCCGATTTTTTTTGTGGGGCTCTGCTTCTATTTTTTAGATGGCTATTTGGCCGATATGGATTTGGGATTAAAGCTGTGGATGAAGTTAAATGTTCGATATGCCAGGGTCAAATGGCGCATGTTTTCTCTGCGGTACTGCTGGGGAAATATAATGCGGATTATATGGTATGCCAATCGTGTGGTTATCTAAAGGTTCATGAGCCGTATTGGCTGAGCGAAGCTTATTCCTCTGCTATTGCTGATGCTGATACAGGGCTGGTCTCACGAAATTTTTCGATAGCCGAAAAGCTTTCATCCTTATTGTTTTGGGAAATGGCAGAGCGTGGCGGCGGGCGGTATTTAGACTCTGCTGGTGGCTATGGAATGTTGACCAGGTTGATGAGGGATTATGGCTTTGATTTTTACTGGTCTGATAAGTATTGTGAAAATACGCTGGCCTGTGGGTTTGAATATGATGCTGAGGTTGGTAAATGTGTTGCGGTAACGGCTATGGAAGTTTTGGAGCATGTAATAGATCCTGTTATGCATGTAAAAGAAATTCTTTCTTGTGCAAATGCTGATACATTAATTTTTTCGACTGAGCTTTATAATGGTGCTCCCCCTAATCCGGCGGAATGGTGGTATTACTCGCTTCCTACGGGGCAGCACATTGGTTTTTTTCAGCTTCGGACGCTGCAAGTGCTTGCTGATAAGTTGGGGCTTAATTTCTATAGTGCCAACGGGATTCATATCTTCACGAAACGAAGACTAAGGAAGAACTGGTTGCGTATTGTTACCAGTTCTTATTTTTCGAAAGCTACTGCTCCTTTGCTCCGCCGTCTTATGAAGTCAAAAACAATGGATGACCATCGCAAAATGTTAAGCTCGGTGTCAAAGTCATGAGAGTCGTCTATGACCACCAGATTTTTTCTTCCCAGCGCTATGGTGGTATTTCTCGTTATTTTTTTGAGTTAGCCAAAGGTTTAGCAGAGGTTGTTGGCGATGATGGCAGTGTTAACGTCAATAGTCCTTTCTTCATAAATAATTATTTGTCAGGTGCGCCTTCTTCCTTAGGCGTGCTTGGGAAACACATGCCTGCGTTCCGCGGGGCGGAAAGATTCTGTCGCGCGTCTAATATGGTTCTTTCACCGTTGCTTATGAGGGCACTTAGACCCAGTATTGTGCACGAAACCTATTATTCCATCCGCCCCTCAGCTCCCCGTTCCAGTCGTACCGTCATTACGGTTTATGACATGATTCACGAATTATTTCCTCAATCTTTTTCGGAGAAAGATAAAACCTGTGCCGTCAAGCGCCGAGCTGTCCAGAGGGCTGATCATGTGATCTGTATCTCTGAACATACGCGACAAGATCTTGTTCGTTTGCTCGATGTGCCAGTTGAAAAAACGTCGGTTGTTCACCTCGGTTTTTCTCTTACTGCCTCTTGCATTGACGATGAGAAGGCGCCAGTGCGTCCATATTTGCTCTATGTCGGAATGCGTGGTGGCTACAAGAATTTTGAGACATTGCTTCAGGCATATGCTAGCCAGCCATGGCTAAAAGAGAATTTTGATCTTGTTGCTTTTGGCGGCGGTGAATTCACTGCCCATGAGCGTAGTGTTATCGAACGACTGAATGTTGTTGCTCAAGTTCGTCAGCAGGACGGTAGCGATCAGGTTCTTGCAGCGCGTTACAAGCAGGCTGCTCTTTTTGTGTATCCTTCCCTTTATGAAGGCTTTGGCATTCCTCCTCTGGAGGCCATGAGTTATGGCTGCCCTGTTGTTTGTAGTAATACCAGCTCTATTCCTGAAGTTGTAGGTGCTGCTGCTAAAATGTTTGATCCTTATTCTGCAGAGTCATTGGCCATGGCTCTGTTTGAGGTCTTGCAGAGTTCTGAAAAATGCGAAGAGCTAAGGCAGCTCGGGCTGGCGCGCGTGAAGGAGTTCTCATGGAATCGCTGCGCTCTAGAAACTCACGCTATCTATCAACGGGTTCTGTCATGAAGGCATTGATTTGTGGTATCGGCGGGCAAGATGGTAGCTATCTAGCAAAGCTCTTATTGGAAAAGGGATACGAGGTTATTGGTACGTCGCGTGATTCGATGATCGCTCCGTTTACCAATCTTGAGCGTCTGGGTATAAAGCAAAAAGTTAGCCTGTTTTCGATGGCTATCAATGACTTTCGTAGTGTACTGACGGTAATTGATACTCATCGGCCAAATGAAATCTACAACCTTGCTGGTCAAACGTCCGTAGGCCTTTCCTTTGAGCAGCCTGTCGAGGCGATGGAAAGCATCGCGCAGGGAACGCTTAATATGCTGGAGGCGATTCGTTTTGTTGATCCAGCTATTCGTTTTTATAACGCAGGCTCCAGCGAATGCTATGGTGATACGGGAGCGGATGGCGCTGATGAGGGGCGTCCATTCTGGCCTCGCAGTCCGTATGCAGTGGCGAAAGCCTCCGCCTATTGGTTGACACGTAGTTATCGCGAATCCTATGGCTTGCATGCTAGCACGGGCATTCTGTTCAATCATGAATCACCGTTGCGCCCGGAGCGGTTTGTAACGCAGAAGATTGTTCGAGCAGCTGCTCGTATTGCTGCCGGAAGTAAAGAAAAATTGAAATTGGGTAATATCGATATTTACAGGGATTGGGGGTGGGCGCCTGATTATGTTGATGCAATGTGGCGAATGTTGCAGCAGGATCAGGCTGGTGATTATGTAGTGGCTACAGGTGAGTCCTGTGCTCTTGAAGAATTTGTTCGGAAGGCGTTTGTTTACTTTGGTCTTGACTGGCATGATCATGTCACTACCAATCGAGATTTGTTTCGCCCGTCTGATATAAAATATAGTTGCGGCAATCCTCTCAAGGCTAAGCAAGAATTGAACTGGTCAGCAACTTATAAGGTTGATGATGTGATATCTGCTATGTGCTCAGAGGCTGTTCAGCAAGAACTTTCAATGCGTAATCAGGAATTAAAAACATGAAAAAGGCTCTTATCACTGGAGTGACTGGTCAGGACGGTTCCTACCTCGCCGAGCTTTTGCTGGAAAAAGGCTACGAAGTACATGGCATCAAGCGTCGTGCTTCATCGTTCAATACTCAGCGCGTAGATCATATCTACCAGGACCCGCATGTCGAGCATCAGAATTTTGTGCTTCATTATGGTGATCTAACCGACTCTTCCAATCTCACTCGTATTCTGCAGGAGATCCAGCCGGATGAGGTGTACAACCTTGGCGCCCAGTCTCACGTAGCCGTGAGTTTCGAGTCGCCGGAGTACACCGCCGATGTAGATGCTATGGGTACCTTGCGTATTCTCGAGGCCATTCGTTTGTTGGGGCTGGAGAAAAAGACACGTTTCTATCAGGCTTCGACCTCAGAGCTGTACGGCCTGGTGCAAGAGATTCCTCAAAAGGAAACGACACCTTTCTACCCGCGTTCGCCCTACGCTGTAGCCAAGCTATATGCTTACTGGATTACCGTGAATTATCGTGAGGCATACGGGATGTATGCTTGTAACGGAATTCTGTTCAACCACGAATCGCCACGTCGTGGCGAAACCTTCGTGACCCGCAAGATCACCCGAGGTTTGGCGAATATCGCCCAGGGGCTGGAGAAGTGCCTGTATATGGGCAATATGGATGCACTGCGTGACTGGGGGCATGCGAAGGACTACGTACGCATGCAGTGGATGATGTTGCAACAGGATCAGCCCGATGATTTTGTGATCGCGACCGGCGTGCAGTATTCCGTGCGTCAGTTCATCGAATGGTCTGCAGCAGAGCTTGGCATTACATTGCGCTTCGAAGGGCAGGGCGTGGATGAGGTCGCAATCATCGAGGCTATCGAGGGCAATAAGGCGCCGGCGCTCAGTGTGGGCGATGTCGTGGTGCGTGTTGACCCTCGCTATTTCCGTCCAGCCGAAGTGGAAACACTGCTGGGTGATCCTGCCAAAGCCAAGCAAAAGCTAGGCTGGGTGCCTGAAATCACTGTGCAGGAAATGTGCGCTGAGATGGTATGTGAAGATCTTAAGGCCGCACAGCGCCATGCGTTGCTCAAGAAGTACGGCCACGATGTGCCGGTGTCGGTGGAGAATTGAACGTGGCGCATCACTTTAACCAGACGGTTTTCGTTGCCGGCCATCGGGGAATGGTTGGCTCGGCGATTGTCAGGCATCTCAATGCGTTGGGTTACAGCAATATACTCACAGCGGCTCGTGGTGAACTGAATCTGCTCGATCAGGCAGCAGTGCAGCATTACTTTCAAACGCATCAAATTGACCAGGTTTACCTGGCTGCCGCGAAGGTCGGGGGTATACATGCCAACAATACTTATCCCGCTGAGTTCATCTACGAAAATCTCATGGTCGAGGCTAATGTCATTCATAGCGCCCATCAGGCCGGTGTGCAGAAATTGCTTTTCCTTGGATCATCCTGCATCTACCCTCGACTGGCTCCCCAGCCTATGTCCGAAGATGCGTTGCTTGCCGGCGCCCTTGAACCTACAAATGAACCCTATGCCATTGCCAAGATTGCGGGTATTAAACTCTGCGAAAGTTATAACCGTCAGTACGGGCGCGACTATCGCAGTGTGATGCCAACGAACCTGTACGGCCCTGGCGACAACTATCACCCAGAAAACAGTCATGTGATTCCGGCGCTTATCCGTCGTTTTCACGAGGCCAAGTTGAAAGGTGATGCTGAGGTCGTGGTTTGGGGGAGCGGTACGCCTCGTCGAGAGTTTCTCTATGTCGATGACATGGCTGCAGCTAGTGTGCATGTCATGAGTCTCCTACCTGAGCAGTGGCAAGGGGCGGTAGTCCCCATGTGCTCGCACATCAACGTAGGGTGCGGTCATGATCAGAGCATTCGTGAGGTGGCAGTGCTGGTTGCGAGTGTGGTCGGATATGCTGGTCGTGTGGTGTTCGACACAACCAAGCCAGATGGAGCGCCCCGTAAACTTATGAATAGCGCCAAGCTCACGGCTTTGGGTTGGGAGCCAGAGGTGGGTCTGGAGCTCGGCCTGAAGCGTGCCTACGAGGCGTTCTTGCTTGGGGGCAGTAATCATGGGTAGTGATAAGCCTACTCTTAGTGTCATCACTGCTACTTACAACGCTGTCGAAGTGCTGCCTGAATTGCTTGCATCGCTGCGCGCGCAAACCGATCTGGATTTTGAGTGGGTGGTAATGGACGCTGTATCCACGGACGGCACAGTAGCTATCCTGGATGGCGTCAAGGATTTGCGTCTGGTTTGCCGCTCAGAGCCGGATTTTGGAATTTACGATGCCTTGAATAAGGCAATCAGGCTTTGTTCTGGTGAATACTATTTAGTTATTGGTGCGGACGATCTTCTTGCTCCTGATGCTGTTGCTAACTATAAGTTGTGGGCGGCGAAAAGTGGCGCAGATATTGTGACAGCCTCGGTTTCGTATGGGGCTATCGTGAAAAAGGTGCCGGCCGGCCCTTCCTGGTTACGAGGGCAAATGGCCTTCGTAACCTCGCATGCTGTTGGATCTATTTACAAGAAGGCTCTTCATGCTCAACGGGATATAGGCTTTTATTCCCGGCTCTATCCTATTGCGGCGGATCAGCTTTTCATCCTGCGTGCAGTAAGGCAGGGTGCTCGTATCTGTGTGGCAGAATTTTTTGCCGGCAGGTTTGGCGATGATGGAGTTAGTTCTACTGATATTCTAGGTACGCTGACGGAATTTTTCCGGATTCAGATGCAATTCGAGTGGCGTCCGCTGCAGATATTGCTGTTCATGTTGCGCTTGATAAAACATTCTCCGCGCCTCATGCGCCCTTGACGGTTTTTTGTGAGCACCGGTGTGCCTGATTTGATTGATAAAGATCTGATGGAAGTAGAGCTCTCGCTAATTTGCAGGGAGCACGCTTCGGTAAGTGTCGTTATTCCGTGTTTTCGGTGCGCTGACTCGATTGTTCGTGCTGTGGAGTCTATTGCCTCTCAAACGCTCCTGCCGTTAGAAGTCATTCTGGTTGACGATTGTAGTCGGGATGGCACGGTTAATGTGCTATTTGAATTGCAGGCACGCTATGGCGCCAGTTGGCTAAAGGTTTGCGCGTTGCCTGATAATGGCGGGCCTGGTACAGCCCGTAATGCAGGATGGAAACTTGCCCAGGGAAAATATGTCGCGTTCCTTGATTCTGATGACAGTTGGCATCCTCAAAAGATAGAGCTGCAGTACACTTGGATGGTTGAGCATCCTGATGTTATCTTGACCAGCCATTTTGTGACAATGAGTGATGGGTGCCAAAAAAATATAGTCGGCGATATAGCTCCGCCGCTTCGAGTGTCGAGGCAGCAGCTGCTGATATCCAATCGCTTTCCTACGTCTACCGTAATGGTGCAGCGCAATATCGAGCAGCGTTTTGCGGACGGGCAACGTTATTGCGAAGATTATCGGCTCTGGCTTCATGTTTGCTTTTTTGTTGGCGAATGTTATCGGTTCGATCAGGCGCTGGCTTATAACTATAAAGCCGTGTACGGAGCTACGGGGCTTAGTGGGCGTTTGTGGGAGATGGAGAAAGGTGAGCTTGCCAGCTATTGGAGTTTATATCGTGCTGGAGGTATCAGTTTCTGGGGCGTGACTCTTTGGTCGAGCCTCTCGTTTGTGAAGTTCATGCGTCGGGTGCTTCTGGTTCATTTTTTTGCGCGCGCTCAGTGAATGTCTATATTTGATTTTCTCCTTCCTGAAGCATACGTTTCACTGTGCTTTGCCAATTTAGAGATGCTCAGTTGAAAATTCTTTTAGTTGGTGGCGCTGGTTTTATAGGTAAAAGGCTGACCCATTTGCTGCTTGAGGCAGGTCATGAGGTGCGTGCGTTGTCACGCCAAGCGCGATCTGCTCATGGTGGTAATTCGAAGCTTGAGTGGCTGCAGCTTGATTTGCTTGATCGCAGCAGTGATCTTGATGCTGCTGTTGAAGGCTGTTCGCTGGTTTTCAATTGCGCTGGTGAATTACGTAATGAAGCGCTGATGGAGGCGCTGCATGTCGACGCCACTGCTCGTTTGCTGGCTGCCAGCAAGCGTCAGGCCAAGATTTCAGGCCGTCCATTGCATTGGGTTCAGCTTAGTAGCGTAGGCGCTTATGGCCCACCTGTTTGCGCGAGTGCTGAGCGTACGATCACTGAGGAAAGCCTACCGGCTCCGCGTGGTGCATACGAAGTGACCAAGACGAAGGCTGATGATCTTGTTATCGGCAATGCTCAGCCTGGTGTGCTGACGGTTTCCATTTTGCGTCCGTCCAATGTCTTTGGTCCGGGAATGCCCAATGGTTCGCTGCGCCATTGGGGGCGCATCATTCAGCAGCGTCTTTTTTTCTATGTGGGTGCACCTGGGGCGGTATCGACTTACGTGCATGTGGACGACGTAGTCGAGGCCTTGATGCTATGCGGATTCGCACCGGCCGCCCAAGGCCAGGTCTTCAACCTATCTAACGATTGCACCCAGGAAGAGCTTGTTGAAGCTATGGCCAGACATTTGGGGGCAGGGCGACCGTTTATTCGACTGCCGGAGGTTCTGGCCAGGACTTTGGCGGCAGGTGGCAGTTGGCTGAAGCGTTTTCCCTTGACTCACGCCAGAGTCGATTCGCTCGTCGGGCGTACGCATTACAGCTGTCAGAAATTGGAGGCCGTGCTGGGGTACCGGCCGAGTCGCGCCATTCCAGATTACATCGGTGAGGTGTTCATACATGACGAGGCGAACTGATGTCTGATGCCGAACCGCTATTGGCTGGAGTGAAGATTGCCCGTGTTTCCACGGTAGCCTTCTTTGTCGAGACACAATTGAAAGCGCAACTGGGAGCTGTCTCTGATGCAGGTGTCGAGCTGACGGTGATTGCGAGTGATGAAACGCTGGCCTTCCAGCTTCCCGGTATGCGCTATGTGTCTATTGATATTCCACGCAAGATCCATCCTCTGCGCGATCTAGTAGCTTTGTGGCGGCTGTGGCGTTTCTTTTGGCGCGAGGATTTCGACATCGTTCATTCCACGACGCCTAAGGCTGGCCTGCTGTGTAGCATTGCGGCCTTTCTTGCTGGCGTCCCCATACGCTTGCACACCTTTACTGGCCAGCCCTGGGTGGGGTTGAGCGGCGTCAAACATTGGTTGTCGAAGTCCAGTGATTGGTTGATCGCCAAGCTGAATACTCATTGCTATGCCGATAGTCCGAGCCAGCGGCGTTTTATCGTCGATAGTGGTGTCGCATGTGAGTCGTCGATTGGGGTGATCGGAGGCGGTTCTCTTGCGGGGATTGACCTGGAGCGTTTCGAACCGGACCGTTTCACAGCAGAAGAATGCCTGGCCCTGCGTCATGATTTGGGCATTCCTGACGGCGCTGCAGTATTGCTGTTTGTTGGCCGCTTCACCCCTGACAAGGGTATTGCCGAGTTACTGTCTGCTTACGATGAGCTAGTGCAGCGAGGGCTCGCCGCAAGTTTGGTATTGCTTGGTCCGCTGGAGACGGATAGCGAGACCTTTCTTGGAGCATTGTCGGTTCAGGGTCGTGCAGGTGTTAAGATGCCGGGCTTTTCGCCGGAGCCGGAGCGCTTTATGGCAATCGCCGACCTTTTGGTGTTGCCAAGCTATCGCGAAGGTTTCGGTACTGTGGTGTTGGAGGCCGCTGCGATGGGGGTCCCTGCGATCGGCACCGCGATTTATGGACTTAGTGATGCCGTGGAGCACGGCAGTACTGGCCTGCTGGTGCCTGTGCGTGACTCCGGCGCCCTGGCCTTGGCGATGGAGTCGCTTTTGCGCGACGCTGACAGGCGCAGGGCGATGGGCAAGGCCGCCCAGCATCGAGCCAGGGAGTCTTTTTCCTCGTCTGTGATGAGTGACCTGCTGCTCGCTCAGTACATCCACTGGCTTGAGAAATTGCGTGTGCATAAGGGTGTAAAAGGGTGAGCCTGTCTGTCCTAGTAACTGGTGCCTCGGGCTTTGTCGGGAGGGCTCTGGTTGGGCGCTTATCTTCCGATGCGCGGCGTTTGCAGGTGCGTGCAGCATCACGCCGGGGCGAGGTATATGACGCCCTGGTTCAGGGCTTTCGTGCGCCTGATCTGGGTGCTAACGCTGACTGGCATGCCGCTTTGCGGGGGGTGCAGGCAGTATTTCACTGTGCCGCTCGCGTTCATGTGATGAACGAGCAGTCGGCTGACCCGTTGGCTGAGTTTCGCCGTGTCAATGTCGAGGGTACTTTGCAACTGGCTCGGCAGGCAGTCGAGGCCGGTGTGCGACGTTTTATCTTCGTCAGCTCGATCAAGGTCAATGGTGAGCAGACCCTCCCAGGCAAGGCTTTTTGCGCAGATGACGAGTCGCAGGCCTGCGATCCTTATGGCATCTCCAAGCGTGAGGCGGAAGAAGGTTTGCTGGCACTGGCTGCTGAAACGGGGTTGGAGGTAGTTATTGTCCGGCCACCTCTGATTTACGGGCCAGGCGTCAAGGCCAATTTCCTCCGCATGCTGAGCTGGCTGAATAAAGAGGTTCCGTTACCGTTCGGAGCAATCGACAATCGCCGCAGCCTGGTGGCGCTGGATAATTTGGTCGATCTGCTGGTGCTCTGCCTGTCGCATCCTGCGGCCCCTGGTCAGCGCTTTCTGGTAAGTGACGGAGAGGATCTGTCGACCACTGAACTATTGCGTCGATTGGGCCTGGCTCTGGGGCGTCCTGCGCGTTTGTTACCGGTGCCGCAGGGCTTGATCAAGGTGGCCGCTTTGTTGGCCGGCCGTGCGGATCTTGGCCAGCGCATCTGTGGTTCCTTGCAGGTAAACATCGACAAAACTCGAAATCTGCTTGATTGGGCTCCGCCAGTCTCGGTCGATCAGGCGCTGGCCAAGACCGCAGTGCACTATATGGAAAATCCTAGACCATGACGCTTTTGCCTCTTGTCGCTCTATTGGCAGCTCTGGCCTTTATGTTGACTGCATTGTTGCGCCGGTATGCCTTGGCGCGCAGCTTGATGGATGTACCAAACGAGCGTAGCTCGCATAGCATCCCTACACCACGAGGCGGCGGTGTGGCGATCGTATTGGTCTACATGTTGGGGCTGTTTATAGCGCGTGAGTCTGGCCTGGAGGTTACCGACTATACGTTCTGGGCCCTGATCGGCGCTGGTGGCGGCACGGCGCTGCTGGGCTTTCTCGACGACCATGGGCACATTGCCGCGCGCTGGCGTCTACTTGGGCACTTCACTGCCGCCATTTGGGCGCTCTATTGGTTGGGCGGATTACCGCCGTTGGCCCTTTTCGGAAGTGAGTGGCAACTTGGCTGGGTTGGTCATGTACTTGCGGCACTCTACCTGGTGTGGATGCTCAACCTTTATAACTTCATGGACGGTATTGACGGACTCGCTAGCTGCGAGGCGATCTGTGTGTGTCTGTCTGCTGCGTTGTTATGTGTTGTGTCCGGTATTCAGGGCGAGAGTGTCGTGCTGCCGTTGCTGCTGGCAGCCGCTGTATTTGGTTTCTTGTTATGGAATTTCCCCCCGGCAAAGATCTTCATGGGCGATGCCGGCAGCGGCTTTCTCGGTCTGGTATTGGGGGTTTTGTCCTTGCAGGCGGGGTGGGCGAGCCCTGAGTTGTTATGGGGTTGGTTGATCCTGCTTGGGGTTTTTATCGTCGACGCCACCTATACATTGGCGCATCGTTTGTTCAGAGGCGAGCGTGTATACGAAGCTCATCGTAGCCATGCTTATCAGTTTGCCTCGCGTCATTATGGTCGGCACTTGCCGGTGACATTGGCGGTGGTTGCGATCAATCTGTTGTGGCTGTTGCCAATCGCTATGATGGTCGTCAACGGTTGGTTGGATGGTGTCCTCGGGCTTTTGCTTGCCTACATTCCCTTGGGCGCGCTCGCCCGGCATTTTCGCGCCGGTATGCCTGAGCGTTGAGCTGTTGCGGGCCTAATGAGCGCAGAATGATGGATAGCTTAGGATTTTTTATGGATGGTTTGCGTCAGCTTCTAGTCGGATTGCCCAGGCGCCAGAAGCGCTTGTTACAGTTGTTGGCCGACACCTTTTTGATTTGGTTGGCTCTTTGGCTTTCCTTCGCAGTGCGGTTGGGGGATTGGCAGGCAGCAAAACCTTTTGATGGGCACGGTTGGCTGTTTTTAATTGCACCTGCTATTGCCCTGCCGATATTCATTCGGCTGGGTATGTATCGTGCGGTAATGCGCTACGTAGGCAATGACGCTCTTGTGACGATAGCCAAGGCGGTGACCCTGTCTGCGTTGGTGCTGTCTCTGGCGGTGTATTGGTATCGCGGGCCGACGGCTCTCGTTCCAAGGTCCATGGTTTTTAATTATTGGTGGCTGAGCCTGCTGCTGTTGGGCGGTTTGCGCCTGACCATGCGCCAGTTCTTTATCGGGGATTGGTTCGAGCCAATTGCTCGCCGCCGTGATATCGAGTCTGGCACTTCCAAGGTTGCCATATATGGAGCAGGGGCGGCGGGTAACCAGCTGGTAGCCGCGTTACGTTTGGGTAAAACGATGCGCCCGGCTGCATTCATTGATGATGATTCCGGTATTGCTACTCGCACGATTGCGGGCCTGCGCGTCTACTCGCCCAAGCATATTCAGCAAATGATCAATGAAACGGGGGTGACAGAGGTTTTGCTGGCAATGCCCTCGGTTTCTCGCGCGCGCAGGCGAGAAATACTCGAGGCGTTGGAGCCTTATGCGCTCCATGTACGCAGCATCCCTGGCTTCATGGATCTCGCGAGTGGGCGGGTAAAGGTCGAAGACCTTCAGGAAGTCGATATCGCCGACCTTCTGGGGCGCGATGCCGTACCGCCTCGGCAAGATCTGTTCGAGCGCTGCATCAAGAATCAGGTCGTGCTGGTAACCGGCGCTGGTGGCTCCATCGGTTCGGAGCTGTGTCGGCAGATCCTGGCGAGCGGTGCGCGTACCTTGCTGCTTTTCGAGCACAGCGAATTCAATCTCTACAGTATCCATGGCGAATTGCAGCAGCGAATCGAGCGGGAGTCGCTGCCGATCAAGCTGGTGCCGATTCTCGGGTCTATCCGTAATTTCGAGCGTTTGTTCGACATTCTGCAGACCTGGCGGGTCAATACCGTTTATCACGCCGCTGCGTACAAGCACGTGCCGATGGTCGAGCATAACGTTGCCGAGGGCGTGCTCAATAACTTGGTTGGTACGCTCAATGCCGCGCAGGCGTCGATCAGGGCGGGTGTCGCCAATTTCGTTTTGATTTCTACCGACAAGGCGGTGCGGCCTACCAATGTGATGGGCAGCACCAAGCGCTTGGCTGAGATGGTGCTGCAGGCGCTGAGTCGTGAATCTGCGCCCGTGTTGTTCGCTGATGATTCAGGCGTTCATCACGTCAACAAGACCCGTTTCACCATGGTGCGTTTCGGTAATGTGCTGGGTTCTTCCGGGTCGGTGATTCCGTTGTTCAGGGAGCAGATCAAGCAGGGCGGGCCGGTGACGGTGACACATCCGAACATCACCCGCTATTTCATGACGATCCCTGAGGCGGCGCAGCTCGTCATTCAGGCGGGCTCGCTGGGGCAGGGCGGGGATGTGTTCGTGCTGGATATGGGCGAGCCCGTGAAAATCGCCGATCTTGCCGAAAAGATGATTCGTCTGTCGGGCCTGACTGTACGTGATGAGCACAGCCCGCATGGCGATATCGGTATCGAGTTCACCGGGTTGCGTCCGGGTGAGAAGCTCTACGAGGAGTTGCTGATCGGCGAGGCTGTGAAGCCGACCGAGCATCCGATGATCATGCGTGCGGAAGAGGACATGCTGCCCTGGGACGAGCTCAAGGCTCGTTTGCAGGAGTTGTTGGTGGCAGTCAGTGAGGATGACTACGCTCGCGTGCGAATACTGCTGCGCGAAACGGTGCATGGTTATGTGCCGGAAGGTGAGATTGTGGACTGGATTCATCTCCGAAACCGGGAGCGCTGAGGCTTTGATTTGACAGCTGGGAGATAGCGTCTAGTTTAAAAAACGAGGCCATGGTTGCCTCGTTTTTTATAAACAAAGGAGTGTTTCCCCATGCTTAAAGTCAGTCTATCTTCCCTTCTGTTCGCTGTTCTCGCTTCCTTCTCTCTGGCTGCTGCCGCAGCTGAAACCCCAAAAACCGAACGCGCCAAACCGGCTGCCATGCAGGTGGCGCAGGTTGCTGTGGTCAATCTCAATACCGCTGATGCTGCAACACTGCAGAGTGAGTTGGTGGGGATTGGTGCGACCAAGGCGCAGGCGATTGTGGCTTATCGGGAGGAGCACGGTAATTTCGCCTCGGTCGATGAGTTGTTGGAGGTGAAAGGTATCGGCGAGGCGACTTTGGAGAAGAACCGTGACAGGTTGAGTGTTAACTGATACCTGGCGTTGTTGTTGTCTGGGCCGGTCTTTTGACCGGCCTTTTGTGTTTATAGGGCGAGGGTTTTGTTCGAGCGGATTGGTTGTATGCACCTGGAAAACACACCGCCCCGATTCTTCCAACCAGCGGCTTGCTGGCCAGCTTCTTCCTGAAAATCAAGGTCGCCTACCCCGAAGGGTACGATGAACCTTTTTATCCGCGCGCCTTGATATATCCATGATGCCGTCGAATCGGCTTCACATGTGCCGGGCAGGGCTTCAAGACCATGGTCTTAGAGCGGTAAGACCATGGTCGAATGGCCTCACGAAGGGTCGGGGGATACAAAATGCACCATACAAAAACAACTCCCCCGTCGAGGTGATTTCATGAGTGCTGCGTCTCTTTACCCTGTGCGTCCCGAAGTGGCCGCGCGGACCCTCACTGACGAGGCCACCTACAAGGCCATGTACCAACAGTCCGTGGTCAACCCCGAGGGTTTCTGGCGCGAGCAGGGCAAGCGGATCGACTGGATCAAGCCCTACAACAAGGTCAAGCAGACCTCTTTTGATGACCACCATGTTGACATCAAGTGGTACGCCGACGGCACCCTGAACCTCTCCTACAACTGCCTGGACCGTCATCTGGAAGAGCGCGGCGACCAACTCGCGATCATCTGGGAAGGTGACGACCCGTCCGAGCACCGGGAGATCACCTACCGCGAACTGCACGAACAAGTGTGCAAGTTCGCCAACGCCCTGCGTGGCCAGGACATTCACCGCGGCGACGTGGTGACCATCTACATGCCGATGATCCCGGAAGCCGTGGTGGCCATGCTGGCCTGTGCGCGCATCGGCGCGATCCACTCCGTGGTGTTCGGTGGCTTCTCGCCTGAGGCGTTGGCCGGCCGCATCATCGATTGCAAGTCCAAGGTGGTAATCACCGCCGACGAGGGCCTGCGTGGCGGCAAGTCCGTGCCGCTGAAAGCCAATGTCGATGATGCCTTGACCAACCCCGAAACCAGCAGCGTTCAGAAGCTCATCGTGGTCAAGCGCACGGGCGGCAGCATCAAATGGAACCAGCATCGCGACATCTGGTATGAAGACCTGATGAAGGTCGCAGGCAGCGTCTGCGCACCCAAGGAAATGGGCGCTGAAGAAGCGCTGTTCATCCTCTACACCTCCGGTTCGACCGGCAAGCCAAAGGGCGTGCTGCACACCACTGGTGGCTACCTGGTATACGCCTCGCTGACCCATGAGCGCGTGTTCGACTACCGGCCGGGCGAAGTCTTCTGGTGCACCGCCGATATCGGTTGGGTCACCGGCCACACCTACCTGGTCTACGGACCTCTGTCCAACGGCGCCACCACCGTGATGTTCGAAGGCGTGCCGAACTACCCGGACGTCACCCGTGTTGCCAAGATCGTCGACAAGCACAAGGTCAACATCCTTTACACCGCCCCGACTGCCATTCGCGCCATGATGGCCGAGGGCAAGGCCGCGGTCGAAGGCGCCGATGGGTCCAGCCTGCGCCTGCTCGGTTCGGTCGGTGAGCCGATCAACCCGGAAGCCTGGCAGTGGTACTACGAGAACGTCGGTCAGAGCCGTTGCCCGATCGTCGACACCTGGTGGCAGACTGAAACTGGCGCCTGCCTGATGACTCCGCTGCCGGGCGCTCATGGCCTCAAACCGGGCTCCGCTGCGCGGCCGTTCTTCGGCGTGCAGCCGGCCATCGTGGACAATCTGGGCAACATCATCGAAGGGCCGGCAGAAGGCAATCTGGTGATCATCGACTCCTGGCCGGGGCAGGCGCGTACCCTGTACGGCGACCATGACCGTTTCGTCGACACCTACTTCAACACCTTCAAGGGCATGTACTTCACCGGTGACGGTGCGCGCCGCGACGAAGACGGCTACTGGTGGATCACCGGCCGTGTCGACGACGTGCTCAACGTCTCCGGCCACCGCATGGGTACCGCCGAGATCGAGAGCGCCATGGTCGCCCACTCGAAAGTAGCCGAGGCCGCAGTGGTCGGTGTACCGCACGACATCAAAGGGCAGGGCATCTACGTCTACGTCACCCTCAATGCTGGCGAGGAAGCATCGGAGCAACTGCGTCAGGAACTGCGCAACTGGGTGCGCAAGGAGATCGGCCCGATCGCCACGCCGGACGTGATTCAGTGGGCCCCCGGCCTGCCGAAGACCCGCTCGGGCAAGATCATGCGCCGTATCCTGCGCAAGATCGCCACCGCCGAATACGATACTCTCGGCGACATCTCCACGCTGGCCGATCCTGGCGTGGTGCAGCACCTCATCGATACGCATCGCCAGATGCAAGCCGCCTGCGCCTGATCGGCAACGGCAAACGAAAACCCCGCCCGGCCAAAAGCCCGGCGGGGTTTTTCATTTCTATGTGGCAGGATTTGCTTAAACTTGTACGAGATATTTAATTTGTACAATTATTGTATAGATACGCATAATGGCGCAATGCCAGATGGTGCGATCGAATAGCGCACCTCTGTCCGTTCTTACCTGACGACTCAGAGGTCCACATGTTTGCCAATCTCAACATCTCCCAGAAGTTGTACGCGGGTTTCGGTGTCGTCCTGCTGATCATCCTCCTGCTGGTGCTGTCCACATGGCGCGGTTTCGATCAGGTCGAGCGTGCGGTGCGGCTTAACATCCACACCTATGACGTGATCAACGAGTCGTCTGGCCTGCTGGCCAGCCTGATCAATATCGAAACCGGTGCTCGAGGCTTCGTCATTACCGGGCGTGACCAGTTCCTTGGTCCTATGGAGTCCGGAGAGAGAGATTTCCAGTTGCATATGGCGCAACTGCGTCAGCTGACCAGAGACAACCCTGCTCAGCAGCGCCGTCTCGGCGAGTTGCAGGCGTTGCATGACCAATGGAGTCGCGAAGACATCAACGGCAATCTTGAATTGCGCCGCCAGGTGGGCGCGGGCACGCAGAGCTTCGATGCCCTGATCGAGCGGGTTTCGACAGGTGGCGCCAAGGTCAAGATGGATGCCATGCGTCGCATCCTGAGCGAGATCCAGACCGAGGAGAATGTGCTGCTGGAACAGCGCACGGCGTCGATGAATGCGGCCAAGTCCCTGTCGCTGATGATCCTGCTGATCGGTGGGCTGCTTGCCACGGTGCTCGCCATCAGCGTGGCCTTTCTGCTATCGCGTAGCATTGCCGGCCGTTTGAAGCAGGTGGTCGAGGTAGCCCGTAATGTTGCTCAGGGGCGTCTTGATTCGCGTATCGAACGGATTGGAGATGATGAGATCGGCGTGCTGCTGGAGGCCTTTGCCACCATGCAGGAGCGGCTACGCGAGATGATCGGGCAGATCCGGACCGGCGCGGTACAGTTGGTTGAAGCTGCGCAGAACATCTCCAGTGCGTCCACCCAGCTGTCGGTTTCCACCCAGGAGCAGTCACAGGCCGCTTCGAGCATGGCGGCGACGGTGGAGGAACTGACCGTGAGCATCAATCACGTCGCCGACAACGCCAAGGAAGCACACGGCCTATCCAGCGATTCGGGCAGGCAGTCGGCCGAGGGCGGCGCGGTGATCCAGGAAACCCTCGCCAGCATGCAGCGCATCGCTGACACGGTGCAGGGCGCAGCGACCCAGATCGTCGAGCTCGGCCAACATTCGGATCAGATTTCCTCGATCGTCAACGTGATCAAGGAAATCGCCGATCAGACCAACCTGCTGGCGCTCAATGCCGCCATCGAGGCGGCGCGGGCGGGCGAGCAGGGTCGCGGCTTTGCCGTGGTCGCCGATGAAGTGCGTTTGCTGGCGCAGCGTACCGCCAACTCGACCCAGGAGATCACCGAGATGATCAAGAAGATTCAACTGGGTACGCGCAGCGCGGTGAGCAACATGGAAATCGGTGTACAGCAGGTCAGCAGCGGGGTGGAGCAGGCCAGCCAGGCCGGTGATGCCATCGTCACCATTCGCCAGGCTTCCGCCAGCGTGGTCGGTGTGGTCGATCAGATTTCCCTGGCGCTGCGTGAGCAGACGGTCGCCAGTCAGGACGTAGCGCGCAATGTCGAGCGCATTGCACAGATGTCGATGGAGAACAGTGAGGCAGTGGCCGATACATCGCGCACCGCGCAAGGCTTGCAACAACTGGCTTTGACCTTGGAAAAACAGGTGGCTTCATTTCGCTTTTGACTAGGATGACAAGGGTGGGAGTCTCCAAGACTGCTTTATAAGGAAGCGCCGATGGATATAGTCAGCCAGAGCATCTTTCCTCAGCCATTCAGGGCTGTGGGTTGCGCCGAATGCCGAAACGCCGAGGCCCTGGGTTTCGATTTCAAAATGGCTTTTCAACTGATCGTCGATATCGAGGAGCAGCGGCCGTTCGCCTATGAAGCCCTGGTACGGGGCTGCAATGGTGAATCCGCCGGTGAAGTGCTCGGATGGGTCAACGATGGCAACCGCTACCGTTTCGATCAGGCCTGTCGGGTCAAGGCCATCGAGCAGGCCGCCAGGCTCGGGCTGCTCGACATTCCGGATTGTCTGCTCAGCATCAACTTCCTGCCCAATGCGGTGTATCGCGCCGAGACCTGCATTCGCGCCACGCTGGAGGCGGCGCAGCGCTTTGACTTCCCGCGTGAGCGGTTGATGTTCGAGGTGACCGAGGGCGAGCAGATCCATGATGCCGAGCACCTCAAACGGATTTTCGCCGAGTACGGCAAGCAGGGCTTCACCACAGCCATCGACGATTTTGGCGCGGGCTACTCCGGGCTCAATCTGCTGGCCGAATTCCAGCCGCACGTACTCAAGCTGGACATGGCCCTGACGCGAGGCATCGATCAGGACCCGGTGCGCCAGGCCATCGTCGCCGGTATCGTGCTGGTCGCGCAGCGCTTGGGCATTCGCATCATCGCCGAGGGCATCGAAAGTGTTGGTGAGCGTGATGCGCTGATCGAGCTTGGTATCCGCTACATGCAGGGTTTTTTCTTCGCGCGTCCGGAAGCGGACAGGCTCTGCGGCGTCTGATGAGTCGTGAGATGGGCATGGGCAGGTCTTGCGGTACCTGCCCGGCCGCTTGGCTTTCGTCCTGCGAGTTTATGGGACAGCAGTGTTTCACCCGTCGGGATTAGCCCGTGGCGGCACGCGCTGGCTGTGCAGAATCATCCAGCGCAGCAGATCAGTGAGCCTGACCTGGTGATGGCTGACCATTTCCCATTGCGTGCATTCGCTGACGTAGAGCTCGACGTAACGACTGAGCACCAGGTGGCAGCGGTCATCGCTCAGGCGCAATTCGATCTCCCGGCAATGCAGCGATAGCGAGTCGGGATTCCTGATCCGCTGATAGAGCAGCAGCGAGTCTTCAGTTCTGCTCATCAGCCATTTCCGCTTCGCAGTTAATCGAAGCGTCCAGTGCCGCACCGAGCTTGCCTTCTGCGACGAACTGCGCGCGGCGTTCGGCCACGGTATCGCGCAGTGCCGCATAGTAGTCAGGCTGCTGTTGCAGCGCGTCGGTCATGGGCAGAAGCTGCGCACGACCGTCGACCGTGCCGCCGACAGTGCTGATGGTGCCTAGCGTATCCAGGGTATCGCTGTTGCTGCCGAACGGGTCTATGGCAAAACCCAGTACACGTCCGGTGGCGTCGCGCAGGTTGGCCGTACCGAACAGCGGCAGTTCGATGATTGGGCCGTCGGCGATATTCCACACGCCGAAGGTCTGGCCGAAATCGGCTCGATGACGCTCCAGGCCAAATCGGCTCGACACGTCGACCAGCCCCACCACACCCACCGTACTGTTGGTAATGAACCGCGTGGCCGTGACCATCGAGCGCTTGGGGTTGCCCTGCAACAGATCGTTGATGAACACCATCGGCTCGCCGAAGTTGGCCGCGAAGTTGTGCACCCCGCTCCGGGCGAAGTCAGGCAGCTGTCGGTAGCCGCGGGCAACGGGGGCGAGCAGGTAGTCGTCGAGCGCTCGGTTGAACACGAATATGCCACGGTTGATCGATTCGGCTGGGTCGTTCACCACATGGTCCGGCGTGGCGATGCAGCCCGCCGAGTCGATGACAGGTGGCGGGTTACTGGCACAACCACTGGCCAGCAGCAGGGTCATGGCGAGCGTGAGAGGACGCACGGCAGGGGATGCGAATGCTGTGACGGACATGCGGAACACCTCGATAGGAAACTGCGCCGAGGTTGCCAAGACATTTTTGCCCGGGGATGTCCGCTCTGTTGCCAACAGGAAGCTTTGTTGCCGGATTGAAATATATGACGGCAGGCGTTCGATGGTTTTAGATAGGCGTTCGCAAATGCATCGAGGGTGTGCTGGCCGTGAGTCGCTTGTTGCTGGTGGACGACGACACCGAAGTTCTTGCTCTGCTGAAGAGGTTTCTCGAGCAGCACGGCTATAGCGTGGACGTTGCCACCGACGGACAGGCGCTGTGGCGCGCGCTCGAGCGGCAACTGCCGGATCTGGTGATCCTCGACGTGATGCTACCCGGCGACAGTGGCCTGGTGCTGTGTCAGCGCCTGCGCACCGAGCACTCGATGGCGATCATCATGCTGACGGCGATGAGCGAGCTGAGTGATCGGGTAGTGGGGCTGGAACTGGGCGCAGACGATTACCTGAGCAAGCCCTTCGATGCCCGCGAATTGCTGGCGCGGGTGCGTGCGGTGTTGCGTCGTACAGGCGAGGTACGCAGCGTGCTGCATGAGCGGCCACGGCCGATCCTGGAGTTCGCTGGCTGGCAGCTCGACGTGACCCGCCGCGAGCTGCGCTCACCAGACAAAGTCCTGATTCCCCTTTCGGCTGGCGAGTTCGAACTGCTGTTGGTACTCGCCGAGCATCCGCAGCGTGTGCTGAGTCGTCAGCAGCTGCTCGACATGGCGCGCGGTGAAGCCTATGACGCTTTCGATCGAAGCGTCGATGTGCAGGTCAGTCGGTTACGGCGCAAGCTCGATGCCGAGCCCACGCGCAGTTCGATGATTCGTACCATCCGTCATATCGGCTATCTCTTCACGCCCTGTGTAGTGGTGAAACGATGAGGTGGTTGTCGCGACTAAAGGGCGGTATCTGGCTGACGCGTGACACCGTCGCGCGCTGGATCGCCCTGACCACCCTGGCTTCGATGCTGACCGCCTTGCTGCTGAGTTCGCTGCTCAGTCTGCTGGCAGGCGTATGGGCGCGACCGCCATTGCTGGAGGCGGGATTGATGGAGCGCATGGCCGGCATTGCCCGGATTGCAGATGCGCTACCGCCCGAGCAGAGGCAGAAGGCGGCTGATGCAGCTGGCGATGAGTCCTTCAACGCTCGCTGGTTACGGCAGCACAGTGACGCTCAGGTCCCGGCGATCGATGATTCTGTTTTCCGTTACGGCGCTGACGTGTTGCAGCAGTTGTTGCAGCGGCCGCAGGCCAGGATCGAGGCCTATGAACCGAAGGACTGGCCGTCGCCGCGCGATGAAAGCCGTTATGTGCTGATGATCGAACTGGCCGATGGCAGCTGGATGGAGTTCTCCACGGCGTCTCGCATCTGGGGGCTGGAGAGGGTACCGCGCAGTCTGGTGTATCTGGTCTTGATGATGATCTCGACCATCATCGTGGCACTGGTTGCCACCCGCTACCTGGCTGCTCCGTTGGAGCGTTTCGCGCAGGGCGCGCAGCGTTTCGGGGTGGACTTCAGGGCGCCGCCGATAACGCCAGAGGGGCCTCAGGAAATCCGTCAGGTCATCGTCGCGTTCAATGCCATGCAGTCGCGGCTACGGCACTTTCTCGATGATCGTACGCAGATGCTGGCAGCCATCTCCCATGATCTGCGGGCGCCGCTGACACGCATGCGGCTGCGTGGCGAGTTCATCGAGGATGCGGAGCAGCAGGCGAAGCTGTTCAGCGATGTCGACGAAATGCAGGCGATGGTCAACTCGGCGCTGGATTTCTTTCGTGATGAGGCTCGCCTCGAAACGGCGACGGCTTTCGACCTGAGTGAGCTGCTGCGCACCATCGTCGACGACTTCAGGGATTCCGGCGTTGAGGTGGCGATACAGGTGCCCAGGCGCCAGGTCTATGTCGGTCGGCCGATCACGATCAAGCGCATGCTGGTCAACCTGCTGGAGAACGCCGTCAGATACGGACGTGAAGCACAGGTGATGCTGCAGGCCGATGATGAGGGTGTCGAAATCCGCGTGCTCGACCGTGGGCCGGGTATCCCCGTGGAGCAGCAGGAGGCGGTATTCGCGCCGTTCTACCGTCTGGAGGCCTCACGCAACAAACACACTGGCGGCGTCGGCCTGGGGTTATCGGCTGCGCGCGCCACGGTGCTGGAACATGGCGGTCGGCTGAGCCTCGGCAATAGAGCGGAGGGCGGGCTGGAGGTGCGGGTGATGCTGCCATTCGCCTAGCGTGGCGGCGGAGAGCATCTGCCGCCAGGGCACTCAGAGCGCGCCGAATACCTTCTTCGCCAGGCTGGTAGCGGCACCGGCCGGGTTCTGGCGAATGCTGGCCTCCTGCTTGGCAATCATCTCGAATAGGCCGTCGAGCGCCTGTTCAGTGACGTAGCTTTCCACCGTGCTGCTCTTGGCGTCGACCACGCCAAAGCTGGCGGCCTGGCCGGCGAAGGCGTTGTACTGCTGGGCCAGACCGACCTGGTCGGTGGCCTGCTTGACGATGGGCAGGAACTTGGCGCGGATCTGCTCGCGGCTGCTCTTGTTCAGGTACTGGGTGGCCGAGTCCTGCGGGCCGCTGAGAATCGACTTGGCGTCGGCCACGGTCATCTTCTTCACAGCGTCGACCAGCAGCGCCTGGGCCTGTGGTACGGCGGCCTCGGCGGCCTTGTTCATGCTCGCTTCGAGCTGATCGACCTGGGCGCCCATGCCCATCATCTTCATGGTCTTGGCGGCCTTGCCGAGCGTCCCGGGCAGCTCGATGCGCACGTCCGGGTTGTTGCTGAAACCGCCGGGCGTACCCAGTTGCTTGACGGCCACCTGGGCGCCCTGGATCAGGGCATCCTTGAGGCCGCCACTGGCGTCCTGCTGGCTCAGGTCGGAGAGGGACAGGGCGAAGACGTTGGCAGAAAGCAGCAGGCCAGCGGCGAACGTGGTGAGGCGCAGCATGGTGTTCATCCTTGCATCGGGGGGAATGCTGTGAGCTTAACGGAGTCTGCAGCGTAGGCAAGCCAAGCGATGGGAGTGGATGGGCAGCGCGCCTGGCTATGGCTATGATCAGGACCATGAATTCACCATTGCCCCTGCGTACTCCCTGCCCACCGGGTGCCTGCGATTGTCAGCGTGACGAGCTGCTGGACAGGCCTGGCGCCGACACGCGCATTTTGCTGCTGAACCGCAGCGAGGAGCAGCGCCTGCTCGAGCGTCTGGAAAACCTGCAGAGCCTGGATGATCTCGAGCGCATGCGGCAGCGTATGTTCGAGCAGTTGGGCATTCGCCTGCATATCGAGCCGGCCCATGGCGAGGTGCGCAGCATGCGTGGTATCCACATGCATTTCGATGCCCACCCGGGACTGTGTCGCAAGACCCGGCAGAGCATTCCGGCGGCGATCCGACGGGCGATGGAGAAAAGGCCGGAAATCGCCTGGCGTCTGCTCGATGCCAACGATTTGCTGGGAGCTGGCTAGGTCGAGTACGCATTGATCGAAAACGACAAGGCCACGCTGATGCGTGGCCTTGTCGTTTGTTGTGGTGAGTAGGCTAGCGTTGCCAGCCGCCACCCAGTGCCCGGAACAGATCGGCCAGCGCCAGTTGGCGCTCGGTGCTGATCTGGATCAGCGTGGTCTGGTCGTTGAAGCTGCTGCGCTGGGCATCCAGGTAGCGCAGGTGGTCATCCACACCACCTCTGTAGCGAGCTTCGGCCAGGGCTTCGGCCGCTCGGCTGGACTCGGCCAGGGCGCGCCGCGCGGCTTCTTCACGGCGCAGCGTGTCGGTGGCGGCGAGGGCGTCGGCGACTTCGCGGAAGGCGGTCTGGATGGTGCCTTCGTAGTCGGCCACAGCGGCGTCCTGGCGCACTTCGGCGAGATCCAGGTTGGCGCGGTTACGGCCGCCGGCAAAGATTGGCAGCGACAGCGTCGGGGCGAAGCTCCAGGCCCGCGAGCCGCCCTCGAACAGCCCGGACAACTCGGTACTGGAGCTGCCCACCGACCCGGTCAGGGTGATGCGCGGGAAGAACGCCGCACGGGCCGCGCCGATATCGGCATTGCGCGCCTTGAGGCGATGTTCGCTGGCAAGAATGTCGGGGCGCCGTTCGATCAGTTCCGAGCTGGTGCCGGGGGCGATGTCTTGCAGCACCATCAGCTCGTCGCGTGGGGTCGACGGCAACAGTTGCCCGGCGTCTGGCGTGCCGAGCAGCAGCGCCAGGGCGTTGTCCGCCTGGCGCAGCTGGCGCTCGGTGCTTTCCCGTTCGGCCTTGGCCTGCTCGGCGAGGCCGACCGCTTCCTGATAATCCAGGGCGGTGGCGGCGCCTACTTCGCGGCGTCTGCTGACCAGCTCCAGCGAGGCCAGGCGGCTTTCCAGGGTCTGCTCCACCAGCACTTGGCGGCGTAGCGCGCCATCGCGGGTCAGGTAGGCCTGGATCACCTCGGCAATCAGGCTGATCTGGGTGGCGCGGGTCGCTTCCTCGGTGGCCAGGTAGGTTTCCAGTGCAGACTCTGACAGATTGCGCACGCGGCCGAACAGGTCGACTTCGTACTCGGCCAGGCCTAGGCCGACCTGATAGACGCTGGTGACCTCCGAGCGGCCGGTTTGCGACTGATCTGCCGGCAAGCGCTGGCGGTTGCCGCTGACATTGGCATTGAGCGACGGTAGACGGTCGGCGCGCTGGATGCGGTACTGCGCGCGCGCCGCCTCGATGTCCAGCAGCGCCTGGCGCAGGCTGCGGTTGTTGTTCAGTGCGGTATCCACCGCGCGGCGCAGGTCGGCATCGACGATGAAGATCTGCCAGTCCAGCGCTTGCGCGCGGCTGCCATTGGCGTCGGCCACCTGCCAGTCAGCGGCGACCGGCGCCTCTGGCCGCTCGTAATGAGGCGCCAGGGAGCAGCCGCCAAGGGCGATGGCCAGGGTCAGCAGAGCGGGGCGCAGCATGAGGTGAGAGGTCATCGCATTACTCCGCTTTGTGCAGGGGATGGTTGTCGGTTTGCTGAGGCTTGGTACGCAGCAGCGACAGCACCCAGACGAAGAAGATCGGCACGAAAATCACCCCGAGCAGGGTTGCGCTGAGCATGCCGCCCAGTACGCCGGTACCCAGTGCGCGCTGGCTGGCGGCGCCGGCGCCGGTGGCGATGGCCAGAGGTACCACGCCGAGCATGAAGGCCATGGAGGTCATGATGATCGGGCGGAAACGCAGGCGTGCGGCTTCGAGGGCGGCATCGCGCAGCGAGTAGCCGTCTTCCCACAAATCCTTGGCGAACTCGACGATGAGGATGGCGTTCTTCGCAGCCAGGCCGATCACGGTGATCAGGCCGACCTTGAAGTAAACGTCGTTGGGCAGGCCGATTGCGGTCACCGCCAGCACTGCGCCGAGGGCGCCGACCGGCACGATGAGCATCACGCTCAGCGGGATCGCCCAGCTCTCGTAGAGGGCTACCAGCAGCAGGAACACCACGGTGATGGCCAGGGCGAAGAGCATCACTGCCTGGCCGCTGGCGACGCGCTCCTGATACGACAGGCCGGTCCACTCGTAGCCGATGCCTTCCGGCAGCTCGGCGGCGATGCGCTCCAGTTCGGCCATGGCCTCGCCGGTGCTCACCCCAGGGGCGGCGTCGCCAGCGATGCGGATCGACGGATAACCGTTGTAGCGGGCGATCTGCACCGGGCCTTCTTCCCACTGGGTGGTGACGAAGGCGCTAAGGGGCACCAGGCCGCCGCTGTCGTTGGGCACGTGCAGCCGGAGCACGCTTTCCGGGGTCATCCGTTCGGCCTGCTCGGCCTGCACAACCACGCGTTGCTGGCGACCTGCGTTGGCAAAGTCGTTGATCACCGAGGAGCCGAAGGCGGTAGACAGTGCGCTGCTCACCGACTCGAAGCTCACACCGAGGGTACGCGCTTGTTCGCGGTCGATGACCAGGCGCAACTGCGGCGCCTCGGCCAGACCTTCCATCATGGCGTAGAGGAATTTCGGGTTGCCGTTGACCTTGCCCAGCACCTCGTCGCGTGCGGCGAGCAGGGCGTCGCGACCGAGACTGGCGCGATCCTGCAGGCGCAGCGCGAAGCCGCCGGAATTGCCCAGGCCTTCGATTGGTGGTGGTGGTACGGCCATCATGGCGCCGTCGTCGAGGTTGGCGAAGTGCTGGTTGACCGCTGTCGATTCGGCTTCCGGTGATTGGGTTGAGTCACGCTCCGACCAGTCCTTGAGCAGCGGGAAGGCGATGGCAGCGTTCTCACCCATGCCGGAGAAGCTGAAGCCGAGCACCAGGAAGGAGGTCTCGATGGCGTCGCGGCCCATCAGGAACTCTTCCAGTTCCTCGCCGGCAGCCGAGGTGCGCTCACGGGTGGCGCCCGGTGGCAGCTGGATGTCGACGATCATGTAGCCCTGGTCTTCGACCGGCACGAAGGATTCCGGCAGGCGCAGGTAGAAAAAGCTCATCAGCACCACGATGCCCAGGTAGACGAACATGAGGCGGCCTGCGCGTGGCACCAGCTTGCCGTTGAGCGCGGTGTAACGTCCGGTCAGGCGAGTGAACAGGCGGTTGAAGGCGCCGAAGAAACCGGTTTTCTCGTGATGCCCCTCTGGGATGGGCTTGAGAATCGTCGCGCACAGCGCCGGGGTGAAGGTCAGGGCAAGGAAGCCGGAGAACAGAATCGACACCGCCAGCGACAGCGAGAACTGCTGGTAGATCACACCGACCGAGCCGGACATGAAGGCCAGCGGCAGGAACACCGCCGACAGCACCAGGGTGATGCCGATGATCGCCCCGGACACCTGGCCCATCGCCTTGATGGTCGCCGGCACTGGCGCCAGGCCTTCCTCGGCCATGATCCGCTCGACGTTCTCCACCACCACGATGGCGTCGTCGACCAGGATGCCGATGGCCAGCACCATGCCGAACATGGTCATCATGTTCACCGAGAAGCCCAGCAGGTACATGAAGGTCAGGGTGCCGAGCAGGCACACCGGCACCACGATGGACGGGATCAGGGTGTAGCGCACGTTCTGCAGGAACAGGAACATCACCAGGAACACCAGCACCATGGCCTCGACCAGGGTCATGATGACTTTGTCGATGGCCACGTCGACGAAGCGCGAGGTGTCGTAAGGCACCGAGAACTCGACGTTGTCCGGGAAGTTCACCGACAACTCGGTCAGGCGCTGTTTCACCGCCTCGGCAGTCTGGATGGCGTTGGCACCGGGCGACAGCTGCACGGCGGCGGCGACGGCGGGCTTGCCGTCCTGGCGCGAGCCGAAGTTGTAGTCCTGGCTGCCGACCTCGATGCGCGCCACGTCGCCCAGGGTCAGGCGCGAGCCGTCCTGGTTGGCGCGCAGCACGATGGCGGCGAACTCATCCGGGTTGTCCAGGGTGCCCTTGACCGCCAGTGTCGCGGTCAGTTGCTGCTCGCTGGAGCCTGGCGTGCTGCCGAAGGCGCCGGCCGGCACCTGCACGTTCTGCGCGCGGATGGCGTTGTTCACATCGTCGATCGACAGGCCATAGCCGACCAGCTTCTGCGGGTCTATCCACACCCGCATGGCGGCTTCGGAGGCGAAGAACTGCAGCTTGCCGACACCAGGGACGCGACGGATTTCGTTGTTGATGTTGCGCGCGGCGTAGTCTGCCAGCGCCGTGGTGTTGTCGTCCTTGCCGCCATCCTTGTAGCTCAGCGCGTAGATCAGCAGGAAGCCCGCCGTGGCCTGCTCGGTCTGGATACCCAGGGTGAGCACGGCCTGCGGCATGCGTGCCTCGGCTTTCTTCAGGCGGTTCTGCACGTCGACCTGAGCCAGCTCAGGATCGGTGCCCGGCTGGAAGGTCACGGTGATCTCGGCGATACCGTTGGCGTTGCTGGTGGACTCGAAGTACAGCAGGTTCTTCGCGCCGTTGAGCTCTTCCTCGATGACGCTGGTCACCGAGTCGGTCAGCACCTGCGCCGAGGCGCCGGGATAGGTGGCGGTGACGGTGATCTGTGGCGGCGCCACGTTGGGGTACTGCGCCACCGGCAGGAAGGGGATGGCCAGCAGGCCGGCCAGCGAGATGAACAGGGCGACCACCCAGGCGAAATTGGGGCGCCGTATGAAAAACAGGGACATGAGGTTCTCTCCGGCTTACTGCGCCTGGGGTTGTGGAGCGTTCGCGTCGGATGCTGCGGCAGCTTCCCCGCGCGGCACGACCTTGGCGCCCGGCTTGATGGCGGCCAGCGAGCTGGTGATCACCTTGTCGCCGGCCTCGAGGCCTTCGGCGATCAGCCAGCGTGAGCCGTGCATGGCGCCGGTGGTGACCTGGCGAACCTCGACGGTGTCGTCTTCGCCCAGCAGCATCACGCTGGCCTGGCCGTCGGCGGCACGCTGCACGGCGCGTTGCGGTACCAGGATGGCGTTCTGATTGAGCCCCTGCGGCGTCAGCACGCGCACGTACATGCCGGGCAGTAGCACGCCTTGCGGGTTGTCGAAGCGCCCGCGCAGGGCGATCTGGCCCGTGCTGCGATCTACCGAGATATCGGTGAACAGCAGGGTGCCTTTGCTCTCGATATCGGTGCCATCGACGCGCAACGACAAGGGCTGATCAGCTGCACCGGCAACCTTGCCATCGGCGATGGCTGCGCGCAGGCGCAGGGCATCGGCGGCCGGCTGGGTGAAGTCGGCGTAGACCGGGTCGAGCTGCTGAATGCGGGCGAGCAGGGTGGCTTCACCCTGGCCGACCAGTGCACCTTCGGTCACCTGGGCGCGGCCAATGCGCCCGGCAATGGGCGCGCGCACTTCGGCGTAACCCAGGTCCAGGCGTGCGGTTTCCACGCTGGCTTGGGCCGAGCGCTTGTCGGCCTGGGCGCTTTGCAGGGCAGCCTTGGCCACATCGAAGTCCTGCTTGCTGACCGCATCGATCTTCACCAGTGGCTCGTAGCGCTTGACCGTGGCCTGCGCCTGGAACAGCTGCGCCTCGGCCCGGGCCAGTTCGCCCTGGGCACGGGACAGGGCGGCCTTGAACGGCGCCGGGTCGATCTGGAACAGCAGGTCGCCGGCCTTGACGTCGGCGCCTTCCTCGAAGGTGCGTTTGAGCACGATGCCGGCGACCCGGGCACGTACTTCGGCCACCCGCACCGGCTCGATACGGCCTGGCAGTTCGGCGATCACGGTGAACGGCTCGGTCTTGACGGTCAGCACGTCGACCTCGCGTGGTGGCGACTCACCCCATCCTTGCTCGCCTTGGTCGCAGCCGGCCAGGCCGATTGCCGCCAGTAGAGCGACCACTGAAAAAACGTAACGTCCGCGAATTCTGCTCATGCCTGTCACCTGGAGTGAGATCCATTTTCCCTGAAAGGCGCGAATGATCATACTTTGGCTAAAATGAGTCAATATTGACTCATATGGATCTTCTGTGAGCAAAATTGTAAGTCCCCGTTGAGTCTGGGGACTTTTTCTGCACAATGCGCGCTGCTCAAGCGGAGGGCCTTCGATGTCCAATGATGAAAAACTGCTCAAGGCCCTGGCCGTTGCCATCGTCGACCGCCCGCGGGCGACGCTGAAAGATCTGGCCGAAGCCGCGGGCGTCAGCAAGGCCACCTTGCATCGTTTCTGCGGTACGCGTGACAGCCTGGTCGAGCGCCTGATGAATCACAGCCAGGCAGCGCTCAATCAGGTGATAGAGGACGCCGACCTGCAGGTCGCCGATGTGGCGCAGGCATTGCGTAATCTGATCGAGAATCACCTCAGACACCGCGAATTGCTGGTGTTCATGATCTTCCAGTACCGCCCGGACAGCCTCGACCCGGACAAGGACGGTGCGCGCTGGATCGCCTACACCGATGCGTTGGACAGCTTCTTTCTGCGCGGACAGCAGGAGGGATACTTCCGCATCGACATCACCGCCGAGCTGCTGACCGAACTGTTCGTGTCGCTGATCTATGGCATGGTCGATGCCGAGCGCCGTGGCCGCGCCGCCAGTGCGCGTTCGCTGGCGATACTGGAGCAGTTCTTTCTCAAGGGCGCCGGGCAGCCGCGCCCCTGATGCCCAAGCCCCGTTGCCTGGCTGCTGTCACCACGGCAAGAGCTGACCGTCGTAGGCGTGGAAGCTACCGCTGTGCTCGGGCCCAAGGCTGTCGATCACCTGCAGCATTTCAGCGGCGGCTTGCTCGGCGGGTCGCGCCGCAGCAGCGCCGCGAAAGGGCTGCGACAAGGGTGAAATCACCGTGCCGGGGTGCAAGCTGAGCAATCGCGCCCTGGGTTTGCTGCGTGCCAGCTCGATGGCGGCGGTCTTGATCAGCATGTTCAGCGCCGCTTTGGACGCACGGTAGGCGTACCAACCACCGAGGCGGTTGTCGCCGATGCTGCCGACCTTGGCCGAAAGCATCGCCATGGCGCCCTGTTTGTCCAGCAGGGGCAGGAAGTGGCGCAGCACCAGCGCTGGCCCCAGTGCGTTGACCTGAAAGACTGCCTGCAGCGCATCGGCCTCGATCGCCGCCAGGCTTTTTTCCGGCGCGATACGGTCGCGGTGCAGCAGACCGGCCGTGTGCAGGATCAACTGATACGGTGCTTCGCCGGCCAGTGCAGTGGCGGCTTCGGCGATGCTGGTGGGGGCTTCGAGATCGAGCGCGGGTGAGCTGCTACGGCTCAGCTCACGCACGCCGGCGCAGTTGGGGTCTGCACGCAGCAACTGGCAGAAGGCCTGGCCAATGGTGCCGCTGGCGCCAATCACCAGCACCTTGTAGCCGTTGCCCAGGCTGTGCAGGGTCATGGCGTGGCAGCGCCACGGCGGAAGAACAGCGTGACCTGACCGAGTTCAATGCCGAACTTGCTCATGACCGAGCGGTTGATCAAGGTGTCGTCATCCATCAGGTACATCCAGTCGTCGAAGTAGACGACGTAGGTGCTGTCATCCACCGGCAGATTGAGGTGGTAACGCCAGCGCAAGGCGTTGCCGGCCACTTCACCGATGGCTTCGCCAACCACATCGTCGGCGGTGCCGATCCAGCGGCCGGCGCCGTCGGGCGTCAGTGTCCAGACCCTGCGCTGGCGAGTTCCGTCGCTGTACAGGAAGCGTTCGTCGAGGATCAGCTTGTCGCCCTCGCGGCGACTCTGGATATCGACGTGAAAGCGCTTGATCACCTCACCAGAGCGATCCTGGAACATACCCCAGGCCTGCACCGGCCCGGAGAAGTAAGTGGGCAGATCCAGCACGGGTTTTTCGTTGGCGTAGCGTTCTACCGGTACCTGGCCACAGCTGATCAGCAGCAGGCTGCTCAGCACAATCAACAGGGTTTTCATGCAATACCTCAGGGGTTGAGACCGAGCAATGCCGCGCGCAGCTTCGGACTGCGGGTCTGCGGATCGAGCCAGATGGAGAAGAAGGCGCGGGCGAACTCTTGATCATCGATGACGTGCTGCAGTTTGCCGTCGACGTAGAAGCGGCAGCCCTGGTCGGGCAGGAATACGCCGGTGATGCGCGTGCCATCCGTCACGTCGACGAACGCCTGGCTCATCTGCTGCGTCCACTCGGCCTGCTGCTCGCGGTCGAGGGGTTCTCCGTTGATCCGGCGAATTTCGTCGAGGCTGGTGTCGACCAGGGTTTCCCTACTGATGTTGCGCCTGTAGGTCAGTTCCAGAGCGAAGGGCTGGGTGAAGTCCACCTGCTGCACCGGGCTCCATAGCTTGGCGTTGTAGACCGAGAAACCGAACCAACTGAAGTCTCCACTGCCAACCAGGCTGACCTGTGGCAACTGCTCACGCCAGTCGGCCTGGCTGTTGCCTTGCACTGTGGCGCTGACCAACGCCAGCGTCAGTAGCAGGGTCGAACAGAGTCGCGATGTCAGGGTTGCCATGAGCCATCACTCCGCAGTTGATGTTGACCGTGACCAGCGTTTGGCCACGGGTATTGAATAAAAAAATCCGACAACCAAAAAGGGGAGAGGTGGGTTGTCGGATTGCGCAGCTTGTGGGTGCCGCCTGCGATCAGGCGGCGAACTCCTCGTCAGTGAAGGCCATCAGCGTCGCCTTGCCTGCCTTGATCTCGCTGAGCAGGGCGTCGGCTTCTGGCAGGATGCGGGCCATGAAGAAATCGGCGGATTTGATCTTGGCCGCATAGAAATGGGTTTCCGAACTGCCGGCATCGAGTTGGCGCTGCGCCAACTGGGCCTGCTGCGACCACAGCCAGGCCAGGCTGGTCAGGCCGAATAGGCGCAGGTAGGGCGTAGCCGCTGCAGCTGCCTGCTCCGGATCCTTGCTGCCTTCGCTGGCCAGCCACAGGGTGGCTTGCTGCAGTTGTTTCAGTGCCTGGGTGACAGCCGCTGCGTGCGGGACTTCGGCGTTGTTCTTGAGCCAGCCCTCGACCAGGGCGAAGAACGCGCGCACGGCGCGACCGCCACCAAGGGACAGCTTGCGGCCCACCAGATCGAGCGCCTGGATGCCGTTGGTGCCTTCGTAGATGCGGGTAATGCGGCTGTCGCGCACCAGTTGCTCGATGCCCCAGTCTTCGGTGAAGCCCGAGCCGCCCAGCACCTGCAGGCCCTCGTTGGCGCAGGTGAAGCCTTCATCGGTGAGGAAGGCTTTCACCACCGGCGTGAGCAACTGCACCAGATCATCGGCGCGGCTGCGCGTCTCGCTATCTTCGGCGCCGTGGGCGATGTCCTGCTGCAGGCCGGCGAAGTAGGCGAGGGCGCGGCAGCCTTCGATCATCACCTTCTGCCGCAGCAGCATGCGCCGCACGTCAGGGTGCACCATGATCGGGTCAGCCGGTTTGTCGGCGGCCTTCGGCCCGGAGATGGAGCGGCTCTGCAGGCGCTCTCGAGCGAAGCCCAGGGCGATCTGGTAGGCGCTTTCGGCCACGCCAAGGCCCTGCATGCCGACCATCAGGCGTGCCGAGTTCATCATGGTAAACATGCAGCTCAGGCCCTTGTTCGGCTCGCCGATCAGCCAGCCCTTGGCACCTTCGAAATTCATCACGCAGGTGGCCGAGCCCTTGATGCCCATCTTGTGCTCCAGGCCGCCACAGAAGGCCGGGTTGCGGCTGCCGTCCTCCAGCACCTTGGGCACGAGGAACAGGGAGATACCTTTGACGCTGTCCGGTGCGTCCGGCAGCTTGGCCAGCACCAGGTGCACGATATTGTCGACCAGATCGTGCTCACCGCCGGTGATCCAGATCTTGGTGCCGGTGATGGTATAGCTGCCATCCGCCTGCGGTACGGCACGGGTGCGGATCAGGCCGAGGTCGGTGCCGCATTGCGGTTCGGTCAGGCACATGGTGCCGGTCCATTCGCCGCTGATGAGGCGCGGCAGGTACTTTTCCTGCTGCTCGGGCGTGCCATGGCTGGTCAGGGCGTTGATGGCGCCGTGGGTCAGGCCGGGGTACATGCCCAGCGACAGGTTGGCCGAGCAGGTCATTTCCTCGACCAGCATGTTCAGTACATGCGGCAGGCCCTGGCCGCCGAACTCCGGGGTGCAGGCCAGTGCCGTCCAGCCGCCTTCAGCGAACTGCTTATAGGCCGCCTTGAAGCCGTCCGGGGTGCGCACGCTGCGTGTCTGCGGATCGTACTGGCAGCCTTGTTTGTCGCCGGGGCCATTGAGTGGTGCCAGCACGTTCTCGGCCAGCTTGGCCGCTTCTTCGAGGATTGCGCCGCCGAGATCGGCGGTGAATTCACGCTGTTCAGGCAGCGTTTGCAACAGGGTGTAGGCGTCGAGCAGTTCTTCGAACACGAAGCGCATGTCACGCAGCGGAGCACGGTAGGACGGCATGTCGATTTACCTAAAGCTGTACAAGATTTATTTATGTACAGTTTTTGTATAGCCGTTTGCCCTTCTTTGCAAGCCCTTTCGTGCACGTTCGTGCAATGGCTGTCGGGTCACGCCGTCGGTTGTGCAGGCTGTACAGGTTTTGCCGGCCCTGAAACGGCAACGCCCGACAGGTCATGGACGCTGTCGGGCGTAAGCATCACGGGCGCTGGTCCGGATAGTCCGGAAAGACTCGAGCCAGGCCGCGTGAATCAGAGGCAATCAGGACCAGGCGTTTCACGGCCACTGCATTTCTCCTTTGAGCACCTTGGCGCTCAGCTCCAGGCTGCTGTCATCCTGCAGTCGTGGAAAGCGCGCCTTCATCGCGGCGATCAGCGCCTGACTGTCCTTGGCCTTGGGCAGTTCCTGCTCCAGGGCCAGCAGGTAGTCACGGGTGAAGCGCAGGTCGGCCATGTTCATCGCCGGCTGGCCCAGGTAATGGCCCGGAATCAAGGTGGCCGGTTGCAGGGCTTCGAGTTCATCCAGCGACTTCAGCCAGCGCTGGCGGGCCTCAACGCTCTGTGCATCGGCGACCCACAAGTGGATATTGGCGCTGGTCAGCACGCCGCCGACCACGGCCTTGATGCCGGGAATCCACAGGCTGGTGTGCTGCGGGTCATGCCCGACCACCTCGATAGGCTCGCCCTCTAGTTCCAGCCGATTGCCTTGCAGGGCTTCGGGTACAAGGGTGCGGGCTGGTGCGCTGTCCTTGAGAATCGGCCCCCAGTAGGCCCGCTTGGGCGCGCGGGTTTTCTCGATGTAGGCGACGGTGGCCGGCGTGGCCAGCACCTTGGCTTCGGGATAGGCGCGGGTCAGAACGTCGAGACCGAAGTAGAAGTCCGGGTCACCGTGACTGATGAAAATGGTGGTCAGGCGCTTGCCACTGGCACGGATACGTTCGACCAGCGCCTGGGCTTCGCTGTTGGAGAACTGCGCATCTACCAGGATGGCGTCCTTCTCGCCGCTGATCAGCGTCGAGCTGACCGGAAATACAGCGGCTTCGCGTGGGTTGTAGGTGTCCAGTGTCAGCGGTTGGGCGAGGGCGCCGCTGGCAGCGGCGAGCAGGCCGAGGCCGGCGAGCAAACGGGTAACGTGGGACATGGCAATCTCCAGGCAGATTAGGGTGCGGCGCATCTTATGCGCTACCTGGCGAGCGAAAAGCCCCGTAAGCTGGCCATATTTGTTGCATGAATCGAGCGAATAATGGATCGACTGACGGCGGCGCGGGTGTTCGTCGAGGTGCTGGAGCGGGGCAGTCAGACGGCCGCTGCCGAGGCGCTGGATATGTCGCGGGCAATGGTTTCGCGCTACCTCGCCGAGCTGGAAGCCTGGGCCGGCGTGCGCTTGCTGCACCGCAGTACACGGCGACTGAGCCTGACGGGCGCGGGTGAACAGATGCTGCCGCAATGCCGCGAGATGCTGGCGCTGGCCGAGCGCATGCAGGCAATGGGGCAAGGTGCGGATGATGCGCCGCGCGGCACGCTGCGCATTACCTGCAGCCAGTCTTTCGCTCAGGCCTGGCTGGTGCATGCGCTGCAGGCCTTCACCGAGCGTTACCCGCAGGTCAGTGTCGACCTGCTGGTGGGCAGTGAGGCGGTCAATCTGGTGGAGGCGCGCATCGACCTGGCGCTGCGCATCACCAATCAGCTCGACCCGAATCTGATCGCCCGGCGCCTGGCGGTTTGTCGCTCGGTGGTCTGTGCCAGCCCGGATTACTTGGCGCGACACGGCACGCCGCAGCGCCCGGAGGATCTGGTCCGGCATAACTGTCTGGCCTACGCCTACTTCGGCCGCAGTCTGTGGGAGTTCGAGCATCGGGGGGAGGCGAGTGCCGTTTCGGTGTCCGGCAGCCTTAGCGCCAACGAGTCGATGGTATTGCTGGAAGCGACCTTGGCTGGTGCCGGTATCAGCCTGCAGCCGCTGTATTCGGCGGCTGCACCGCTGCGTGAAGGACGGCTGGTGCGCCTGTTGGCGGACTATCGGCCGCCTGAACTGGGCATTCATGCCCTGTACGGCACGCGTCGGCAGATGCTGCCGGCGATGCGCCTGTTGCTGGACTTCATTGCCGAGCGACTGGCCAGCGAGGCGCACTGGCAGCATTGACAGCCTGTCAAAAGCTGCGCCGGAAACTTGCATTCGGCCACGCAGCTTCAAGAATGAAGTGATCGGATCAGGATTTCACCATGCCATCACTCTCGAGCTTCGGCAGACGCGTTCGCAAACTCTGGCATGGTGCAGACCTGGCTCTGGTCGGCCAACGCCGCGAGCGCCGCATGCGCATGTTGTCGAGCCTGGTGATGATCGTGATGGGCCTGCTGTGGGGGCTGTTCTTTTCCTCTCGCGGCTACTGGGCCATCGTCATCATGGATGTGACCATCGTCCTCAGCGGTGTGGCGGTCTTCGCGCTGACCCTGCGCAACCAGGCCCGCAGCGCCAACCTGATTTTGTTCGGTGCGCTGATCCTTATCGTCGTCGCCTCGACCCTGCTGCTCGACCCGCCGACCCTAACGGCGCCGCGTGCGACGCATCTCTATCTGCTTCCGGTGGCTGTCGGCGCGTTGATGGCCTTCCGCGATGAACCCTTGTGGCTGCGTTACGGCATGTGCCTGTTCTGCCTGCTGCTATTCGTCGCCCTGGCCGCGTCCAACTGGCGGCCCACCGATCTTTATGCGCTGCCGGACGACGTGCGCATCGTCGGTTCCTGGGTGCAGGGTGCTGCGGCCATGGCGCTGTTCTTCCTCTTTCTGCATATCCTGCAGAGCGACACCGCCGAGCGCTCGGAGCTGGATCGTGACCTGCGCGCGGCCATTCGCGAGCAGCAGTTCGTGCTGTATTACCAGCCGCAGCTCAATGGCGCCGGGCGGGTCATCGGCGCCGAGTTGCTGATTCGCTGGCAGCACCCGCAACGCGGGCTGTTGGCGCCCGGCGAGTTCATCGATCACGCCGAGAATACCGGGCTGATCATCCCCATCGGCCAATGGGTGCTGGAGCAAACGGCTGCGCGCCTGCGTCAGTGGACGGATGACCCGCTCTTCGGCGACCTGGGCCTGGCAGTGAACATCAGCCAGAAGCAGTTCTCGCAGAGCAGTTTCGTCGCCGAAATTCTCGGCCTCATCGAGCGCCAGGGTATCGATGCCCAGCGCCTGGAGCTGGAGTTGACCGAGACGCTGATCGTGCATGACATGGAGGACCTCACGCGCAAGATGATGGCGCTGGTCGAGCATGGCGTGCGCTTCTCGCTGGATGACTTCGGTACCGGCTTTTCTTCCCTCAGCCACCTCAAGCGCCTGCCGTTGAGCAAACTGAAGATCGACCGTTCGTTCATCTGCGACGTACTCACCGATGCCAACAGCGAAACCATCGTGCGCACGGTGATCGCCCTGGGGCAGAGCATGGGCATGACGGTGATCGCCGAGGGCGTGGAAACCGAGGCACAGCGGCAGTTTCTGGCTGACAACGGTTGCAGTCAGTTCCAGGGTTATCTGCTCGGCCGGCCGATGCCCTTGGCGGATTTCTGTGCCTTCGTTCAGCGCCACAACGGCTGAATCCGCCTCCGTCCATCTACCATCTCCTGCCTGGAGTGAACTTGAAGCAAGTGGCTAGTGTCTGTCTGCTGTCGGCCCGTACCGGCAGGAATAGATGGCTATTGGCCGCTAGTGTGGCGTCTACGTCGCGAATTCTGCCTGCATCATGCTCGAGCGTGTTTTTGAACGCGTGGCCGGCAACGTCCATCCCGTTCGCCGGGTTCGTCTGACTGCCACGTGAAGATTGCCCATGTTTTTATCTCGTCATGCTCCATTCCAACCCCGCATTCTCGGTGCCTGCCTGCTGCTAGGTGGCCTGCTCGGCGGCGCACAGCCGTCTCTGGCCGAAGAGACGGCTGGTAACCAGCGCTGGGTCAGCGACAGCCTGAATACGTACGTGCGCAGCGGCCCCACCGATGGCTATCGCATCGTCGGCACCCTGGTCTCCGGGGAGAAAGTGGAGCTGCTGCGCACTCAGGGCGACTACAGCCAGGTGCGTAGCGCAAGCGGCACCAGCGTCTGGATTCCCAGCCGCGACCTGCAATCGGTACCAGGCCAGGCCGAGCGTCTGCCGCAGCTGGAACAGAAAGTCGCCGACCTCAGCGCGGAGCTCAAAGGCATCGACGACGCCTGGAAAATCCGTGTGCAAGGCATGCAGGAAACCCTGGATTCGCGCAAGAAACTGATCGACGAGCTGCAGGCTGCCCGCGGCGCGCTGGATGCCGAACTGACCACCACCCGTTCGCAACTGCGCGATGCCCAGGCGCAACTGGGCAACGAACAGCAGCAGGCGCTGATGCGCTACATGGCCTATGGCGGCAGCATCGCCGGCGCCGGGCTGCTGCTCGGGCTGATCCTGCCGACCATGCTGCGGGTCAAGCGCAAACGCAATGATCAGTGGGTGTAGGGCCTGTTTTCAGCGCATCGGTTCTGGATGCATTGTCCAGAATTGGCGACCAATCTCGTTCACTCTCCTAGTGAGCGGTGAGATGACGGGCGATGCCCTTCTTCAACGGCAGCAGACCCTGCGCCATGCGCAGGCCGGCACCGCGCATCAGGCGTGCGGGCAACTGGTCGTTGGTGTACAGCTCTACCAGCAGGTTAGTGGCCTGGTACAGCGGCCAGGTCGCCAGGCGTAGCTGACGCTCGTAGCGGGCCAGTGAGGCGGCTGCGCCGATGTCCTGGCGTTTGGCGTGGGCCGCCAACAGTGCATCGCTGAGCAGTTGCACACCGATCAGACCGAAGTTGAAGCCATGCGCGGTGACCGGATGCATACCCACTGCGGCGTCGCCGAGCAGGGCGCAGCGGGAACCGACCATGCGCCGCGCATAGGCGCCTACCAGCGGGTAGGCGTGGCGACTGCTGAGCAGTTGCATGGCGCCGAGGCGGCGGTCGAAGCGCCGTTCCATCTCGCGGGCGAAGCTGACTTCATCGAGCTTCTGCAGTCGTTCGATCTCGCGCGGTGGCAGGGTCAGTACGGTCGACGATTGCCGGCCATTGAGCGGTAGCAGGGCCAGGGTCTGGCCGTAGCCGAACCACTCCCAGGCCACGTGCCGGTGATCCTCTTCATGTTGCATGCGGCACACCAGCATGCTCTTGCCGAAGTCCTTCAGTTGCGCGCCTATACCGAGCTGGCGGCGGGTTTCCGAGAAGCGGCTGTCGGCCGCGACCAGCAGGCGCGACTGCAGCACCTGACCGTCCTGAAGCACCAGTTTCACCTCGCTCTGGCTCTGCTCGATAGCACGCACACTGGTGTCACACAGCAATTGCACATCGGCGCATGCGCTTACCGCCTGATAGGCGGCGCGGCGAATGGCCTGGTTGGCTACCAGATGGCCGAGGCGCTCGGCGCCGGCCTGTTCGGCGCGGATCTTCAGGGCGAACAGCGAGGGGCCGTTGAACACCTGGGCATCGCGCAGTACGGAGATCTCCTCGGTGGGCAGGCGTGACCATAATTCCAGGCGCTCGAGCAGGGCCTGTGAGCCGTGGGTGAGGGCGATCTCGCGGCCGTCGAAGGCCGGTTCGGCCAGCACTTGCTCGGACTGGCGTTCCAGTACCACGATGGACAGACCGTGCCCGGACAGGGCACGTGCCAGGCACAAGCCCGCCGGGCCGGCGCCGACGATGACGATATCGGGTGACATGCTGCAGCTCTCCGTGCGTGTGACCAGTAGGGCGGGTGAAACCCGCCGTGCGCAGATGCGAAGTGCGAGTCTAGGTCGCAGCAGCGCCGCAGATATTGTCCGGGATCATGCCGTGGGCTGAATGTGTTGTGCGGAGCGGGGGCTATGAGCGGGTATTCAATATTGTTGTTATTACAACTTTTAGCGGGTTGATAGGCGTAATTTTCGGGTTTACTGTGGTGCGCGTTGTCTGAACTACAAAAATAATTCGGGTTTGGAGTCGATGCCATGCATCCTCATTTTTCTGCAGGTGCCGATCAGCGAACGGCCTTCGCTCAGGAGTCGTTCTCGTGAAGCTGGCTCTTGTCGGCGATATCGGTGGTACCAATGCACGCTTTGCCCTGTGGCGTGACGAACAACTGGAGGCGGTGCAGGTTCTGGCTACCGCCGATTTCGAAGGGCCGGAACAGGCCATCGCTGCCTATCTGCAATCCCAGGACTTGCCGCTGGGCGCCATAGGCTCTGTGTGCCTGGCCTGCGCCGGACCGGTCAGCGGTGACCTGTTTCGCTTCACTAACAATCACTGGCGTATCGATCGTGCGGCGTTCTGCCAAACGTTGCAGATCGACCGTTTGTTGATGGTCAACGACTTCTCCGCCATGGCCCTGGGCATGACCCGCATCGCCGAGCATGAGCGTGTGCAGGTGTGTCCGGGGGAGGCGCAGGCAGACCGTCCGGCCCTGGTGATCGGTGCCGGCACTGGCCTCGGTGTCGGTACGCTGCTCGCGCAAGCAGATGGCAGCTGGCGGGTGCTGCCGGGCGAGGGCGGCCACGTCGACCTGCCCATTGGCAGCCCGCGCGAGGCCGCACTCTGGCAGGTCCTCTATCGCCAGCTGGGTCACGTGCGCGCCGAGGACGTGCTCAGTGGCAACGGCTTGCTGGTGCTGTATCGGGCCATCTGCGAGCTGGACGGTCAGCCGTTGCAGCACGCGACGCCGGCGGCCATCAGCGCCGCTGGCCTGGCGGGCGAGCCTGTGGCCGGCGAAGTACTGGAACAGTTCAGCTGCTGGCTCGGGCGCGTCGCCGGCAACGACGCGCTGACGCTGGGGGCGCGTGGTGGGGTGTATATCGTCGGCGGCGTGGTGCCACGTTTCGCCGAGCGCTTTCTGGCCAGCGGTTTTGCCAAGAGTTTCCGCGACAAGGGTTGCATGAGCCATTACCTTCACGGCATTCCGGTGTGGCTGGTGACGGCCGAGTACCCCGGCCTGACGGGGGCTGGTGTGGCCTTGCAACAAGCGCCGGACCATAGCCCGGATGCAAACCGGGAGAGCCGTTAATAGAACCCCGGATTTCATCCGGGTTACACAGCCAGAACAAGAAAGGTGGCGGACCATGAGCCAGCCCGGCAAATCGATTCTGCTGGTCGATGACGACCAGGAAATTCGCGAACTGCTCGATACCTACCTGAGCCGCGTCGGCTTTCAGGTGCGCGCCGTCGCCGATGGCGCCGCCTTCCGCCAGAGTCTGTGTGCGGAGTCGGCCGATCTGGTGATCCTCGACGTGATGCTGCCCGACGAGGACGGTTTCAGCCTGTGTCGCTGGGTACGCGAACACCAGCGCTTCGCCCAGGTGCCGGTGATCATGCTCACCGCCAGCTCCGACGAAGCCGACCGCGTGATCGGCCTGGAGTTGGGTGCCGATGACTACCTCGGCAAGCCGTTCAGCCCGCGTGAGCTGCTGGCGCGGATCAAGGCGCTGCTGCGTCGCGCGCAATTCACCCAGGAGCGCAGCGGCGAGGTGCTGGCTTTCGAGGACTGGCGCCTGGACATGGTCAGCCATCGGCTGTTCCACCGCGACGGCGAGGAGGTGATGCTGTCCGGCGCCGACTTCGCCCTGCTCAAGCTGTTTCTCGATCACCCGCAGCAGATTCTCGACCGCGACACCATCGGCAACGCCACCCGTGGCCGCGAGGTGATGCCACTGGAGCGCATCGTCGATATGGCCGTCAGTCGCCTGCGTCAGCGCTTGCGCGATACCGACAAGCCGCCACGGCTGATTCGCACCGTGCGCGGCAGCGGCTACCAACTGGCGGCCACGGTGAGCCTGCAGGCTGGCGATGGGCGTTAACCCACGGCGCTGGCTGCCGCGTTCGTTGCTCGGGCGCATGCTGCTGCTCACGCTGCTGGCGATATTGGCGGCGCAGACGCTGTCCAGCGTGATCTGGCTGTCGCAGTTGCGCGCCACCCAGCTCGAGGGACTGGTCACCACCGCGCGCAGCCTGGCGCATTCGATGTCCGCCAGCGTGCGTTACTTTCGTTCGCTGCCGGTGAATTACCGGCCGCTGGTGCTCGACCAGTTACGCAGCATGGGCGGCACACGCTTCGTCGTCAGCCTCAATGACCGACCATTGCAGATGAAGCTGCTGCCAGCCACGCCACGCAAGCAGGCGGTGACCGAGGCGGTGACCGAGGTACTGCGCCAGGCCCTGGGCAGCGCCGCCGACATTTCGGTGACCTTCGTCAGCCCGGATGATCTGCGCATCTTCAACGGCGGCCTGAAACTCGACGAACTACCGCGCTCCTGGGCGCATTACGCGTTGACCCTGGAGCCGGTCAATCCACCCGTGCTGGTGACGCAGATCCAGCTGGCGCCGGGGGAGTGGCTGTATATCGCATCGCTGCTGCCGGAGCCCTACACCAGCCTGGAGGAACCCATCCTGCCGACCCAGCAGCTGTGGTTCATCTTGCTGACCACTGCGTTTTTGCTGTTGTTCATCGGTTTGCTGGTGCATCTGCAGAGCCGTCCGCTCAAGCGCCTGGCGCGTACCGCGCGGCACCTGTCGCTGGGCGCGGAAGTGGAGCCAGTGGCCGAAGGCGGCGGCCGCGAGGTGGTCGAGGTGGCCCGCGCGTTCAATGCCATGCGCGAGCGCATCAGCCGTTACCTGACTGAGCGCAGCCAGCTGTTCAGCGCCATTTCCCATGACCTGCGCACGCCGATCACACGCCTGCGCCTGCGCGTCGAACTGCTGGATGACGAAAGCCTGCAGAGTAAGTTCGGGCGTGATCTGGACGACCTCGAGCTGCTGGTCAAAGGCGCGCTGCAATGCGTGAAGGACACCGACATTCACGAGAACATCGAGCCGGTTGACCTCAATCACCTGCTGCATGGGCTGACCGAACCCTACCTCGGCTCGGGCCGGGTGACCCTCGATGGCGCGGCGCGTGATCTGTATCCCGGCAAGCCGCTGGCCTTGCGTCGCTGTATCGGCAACCTGCTGGACAACGCACTGAAGTACGGCGAGCGTGCGCATCTGCACATCGAGGACGACGCCGAGGCGTTCGTCCTGCATGTCGATGACGAGGGCCCGGGTGTGCCCGAGCAGAAGCTCGAGCAGGTGTTCGAGCCGCACTTTCGCCTGGCCAGCCAGCAGCAGGGCTACGGCATGGGGCTCGGCATCGCACGCAACCTGGCGCACAGCCACGGCGGCGAGCTGAGCCTGCGCAACCTGCGCGACGGTGGGCTGCGCGTCACCCTCTGGTTGCCGCGTCAGAGTCGCTGAACGCGCCCTTGCGCCCCATGTCACGTGCTCGCACTGCTTTGTAACGGCTTGGTGACGTTCCAATACCCTTTGTTACCCCCAGCGCTATGGGGGCTGGGTAGACTCATTCGCAATGCAAGCACCACGACGTGCTCGCGAATAACAACAACAAGGTGTCTTATCCCATGAAAGCGATCTCTCGCCTGTCCTGTGCCATCTCCCTCGCTGTTCTGCTGCCCCTGTCCGCCACTGCCGGTGAAGTCGAAGTGCTGCACTGGTGGACCTCCGGTGGCGAAAAGCGCGCCGCCGACACTCTGCAGAAACTGGTCGAAGCCCAGGGCCACACCTGGAAGGATTTCGCCGTGGCCGGTGGCGGTGGCGAAGCGGCCATGACCGTGCTGAAGACCCGCGCCGTGTCCGGCAATCCGCCCGCTGCTGCACAGATCAAGGGCCCGGATATTCAGGAGTGGGGCGAGCTGGGCCTGCTCGCTGACCTCAACGGTGTCGCCGCCGAGCAGAAATGGGATGAGCTGCTGCCGCCTCAGGTGATCGAGGTAATGAAATACCAGGGCGACTACGTGGCGGTACCGGTCAACGTGCACCGGGTCAACTGGTTGTGGATCAACCCCGAAGTCTTCGCCAAGGCTGGCGCCACGCCGCCCACCACCCTCGACGAATTTTTCGCCGCCGCCGACAAGCTGAAGGCCGCCGGCTTCATCGCCATCGCCCATGGCGGCCAGCCCTGGCAGGACGGCACCGTGTTCGAGGACCTGGCATTCAGCATTCTCGGCGCCGACGGCTTTCGCAAGGCCTTCGTCGAGCAGGACCGCGCCACCCTGACCGGCGACAAGATGGTCGAAGTGTTCGCCGCCCTGCAGAAACTGCGCGGCTATATCGACGCCGACGCCGCCGGGCGTGACTGGAACAGCGCCACCGGCCTGGTGATCGACGGCAAGGCCGGCATGCAGATCATGGGCGACTGGGCCAAGAGCGAGTGGACCGCTGCCGGCAAGGTCGCCGGCAAGGACTACGAATGCCTGGCCTTCCCCGGCACCCAGGGCAGCTTCGCCTTCAATATCGACTCGCTGGCCATGTTCAAGATGAACGACGCCGATAACCGCAAGGCCCAGGAAGACCTGGCGCGCACGGTGATCGGCAACGAATTCCAGGCGTTCTTCAACCAGAACAAAGGTTCGATCCCGGTGCGCATGGACCAGGACATGAGCAGCTTCGACGCCTGCGCGCAGAAGTCCATGGCTGACTTCAAGGCGGCCGCTTCCGGTGGCGGCCTGCAGCCAAGCCTGGCTCACGGCATGGCCGCTTCCAGCTACGTGCAGGGTGCGGTGTTCGACGTGGTGACCAACTTCTTCAACGACCCCGAGGCCGACCCGAAGCGCGCCGCCCAGCAACTGGCGGCGGCGATCCAGGCGGTGCAGTGAGTCTGCGGGCCGCCTAGGCGGCCCTTGCCATAGTGCGGGTTTAAACCCCGCCGGTTCCGAGCCTTCCATCCCTGGCGCATGCCTTCATGCCTGCGCCACGGGATCGGCCGCGCCGTGCTTTCCACCCCTCTCCCTCTGGGAGAGGGGCCGGGGGTGAGGGTTTTGGGCAACTCGGATTTTTCAGCGCACCGCCGCCCCTCACCCCAACCCTCTCCCGAGGGAGAGGGGGCTTGTTTCCACCGTTGACGCAATGGAGTCACCCATGAGTTCAACCGCAGTCATCACCAAAGCCTCACCGCTGGACGTCCTGCAGCGCTGGCTGCCCAAGCTGGTGCTGGCGCCGAGCATGGTCATCGTGCTGGTGGGCTTCTACGGCTACATCGGCTGGACCTTCCTGCTGTCGTTCACCAACTCGCGTTTCATGCCCAGCTACAACTTCGTCGGGCTGCAGCAGTACGCGCGCTTGTGGGACAACGACCGCTGGTGGGTGGCGAGCCAGAACCTGCTGCTGTTCGGCGGCCTGTTCATCGCCATCAGCCTGGTCATTGGCGTGTTTCTGGCGGTGCTGCTGGACCAGCGCATCCGCCGCGAAGGCTTTATCCGCACCATCTTTCTCTACCCCATGGCGCTGTCGATGATCGTCACCGGCACCGCCTGGAAGTGGCTGCTCAACCCCGGCCTGGGCCTGGACAAGCTGCTGCGCGACTGGGGCTGGGAGGGCTTTCGCTTCGACTGGCTGGTGGACCCGGATCGCGTCGTCTACTGCCTGGTGATGGCTGCCGTGTGGCAATCCTCGGGCTTCGTCATGGCGCTGTTTCTCGCCGGCTTGCGCAGCGTCGATCAATCGATCATCCGCGCCGCCCAGGTCGATGGTGCCAGCCTGCCGAGCATCTACCTGCGCATCGTCCTGCCGAGCCTTGGCCCGGTGTTCTTCAGCGCGCTGATGATCCTCGCCCATATCGCCATCAAGAGCTTCGACCTAGTCGCCTCGATGACGGCCGGCGGCCCCGGCTACGCCTCCGATCTGCCGGCGATGTTCATGTACGCCCACACCTTCACCCGCGGCCAGATGGGCCTCGGCGCCGCCAGCGCGATGCTGATGCTCGGTGCGGTGCTGGCGATCCTGGTGCCCTACCTGTATTCCGAACTGCGAGGCAAACGCCATGACTAGTGTGAGCGTCGCGCAGCGACGATCTTCTGATGTCCTTCTCCCTCCGGGAGAAGGTGGCGCGAAGCGCCGGATGAGGGCGGTTAGCCTCAGCCGCCTGGCCATTCACGCCACCCTGATCCTGGCCTGCGCGGTGTACCTGGTACCGTTGCTGGTGATGCTGCTGACCAGCTTCAAGACCCCCGACGACATCCGCAGCGGCAACCTGCTGTCGATCCCGGACGTGTTCACCGTCATCGGCTGGGTCAAGGCCTGGGACGGCGTCGGCGGCTACTTCTGGAATTCGGTGAAGATCACCATCCCGGCAGTGCTGATCTCCACGCTGCTCGGCGCGCTGAACGGCTACGTGCTGGCCATGTGGCGCTTTCGCGGCTCGCAGCTGTTCTTCGGCCTGCTGCTGTTCGGCTGCTTCCTGCCGTTCCAGGTGATCCTGCTGCCGGCGTCCTTCACCCTCGGCCAGCTCGGCCTGGCCAACACCACCGAAGGCCTGGTGCTGGTGCACGTGGTCTACGGCCTGGCCTTCACCACGCTGTTCTTCCGCAACTTCTACGTGAGTATTCCCGAGGCGCTGGTGCGCGCCGCGCGCCTCGATGGCGCCGGCTTCTTCACCATCTTCGGGCGCATCCTGCTGCCGATGTCGGTGCCGATCATCATGGTCAGCCTGATCTGGCAGTTCACCCAGATCTGGAACGACTTCCTCTTCGGCGTGGTGTTCGCCAGCGGCGACACCCAGCCGATCACCGTGGCGCTGAACAACCTGGTCAACACCAGCACCGGGGCCAAGGAATACAACGTCGACATGGCCGCGGCGATGATCGCCGGGCTGCCCACTCTGCTGGTCTACATCCTGGCCGGTAAGTACTTCCTGCGCGGCCTGACGGCCGGCGCCGTCAAAGGTTGAGGTAATAACCATGGCTACCCTCGAACTGCGCAACGTCAACAAGTCCTACGGCAGCGGCCTGGCGGACACCCTGAAGAACATCGAACTGGCCATCGACGCCGGCGAGTTCCTGATCCTGGTCGGCCCCTCCGGCTGCGGCAAATCCACCCTGATGAACTGTATCGCCGGCCTGGAGAGCATCAGCGGCGGGGCGATCCTGATCGATGGCGCCGACATCAGCGGCATGAGCCCGAAGGATCGCGACATCGCCATGGTGTTCCAGTCCTACGCGCTGTACCCGACCATGACGGTGAAGGACAACATCGCCTTCGGTCTGAAGATGCGCAAGCTGCCGCCGGCCGAGATCGAGGCCGAGGTAGCGCGCGTGGCCAAGCTGCTGCAGATCGAGCATCTGCTGGGTCGCAAGCCCGGCCAGTTGTCCGGTGGCCAGCAGCAGCGCGTGGCCATGGGCCGGGCGCTGGCGCGGCGGCCGAAGATCTATCTGTTCGACGAACCGCTGTCGAACCTCGACGCCAAGCTGCGCGTGGAAATGCGCACCGAAATCAAGCTGATGCACCAGCGCCTGAAGACCACCACGGTGTACGTCACCCACGACCAGATCGAGGCCATGACCCTGGGCGACAAGGTGGCGGTGATGAAGGACGGCATCATCCAGCAGTTCGGCACCCCGCAAGAGATCTACAACGATCCGGCCAACCAGTTCGTCGCCAGCTTCATCGGCTCGCCGCCGATGAACTTCATCCCACTGCGCGTGCAGGTGCGCGATGGCCAGTGCTTTGGGCGGCTGGATTCGGCGGCCGGCGCTCCGGGGCAGGCGTGCTGCGAGCTACCGCTGGGCGCGGCGGCCGAACTGGAAGGGCGCGAGCTGATTCTTGGGGTGCGTCCTGAACAGATCCAGTTGGCCGCTGCCGCAGCAGCGCTGCCGAGCCTGCGCGCTGAGGTCGAGGTGGTCGAGCCGACGGGGCCGGACACCCTGGTGTTCGTCAGCCTCAACCAGACCAAGGTGTGCTGCCGCCTGGCGCCTGATGCCACGCCGCAAGTGGGCAGCAGCCTGGATCTGCAGTTCGATCCGGCACGCGTGCTGCTGTTCGATGCCAGCAGTGGCGAGCGCCTGCGCCCGGGAAAGCGCCAGGCCACTGACAACAAGGTGGCCCAGTTCAAGCTCGGTTAGCCGCGTAGCCCGGATTGCATCCAGGTTATGCGGCGCACCCAGTCACATAGGGTGCGTCATGCGCACCAAGGAAACGAAAAAAACCGTCGCTGCGGCGGCTATTGCGCAGCATCCGTAACAATAAAAACAATCAGGAGCAACGATGAAGACCACACAGCAAACTGCCCCTCAACTCCTTGGTGCGCACCGCCTGGGCGGCCCCGCGAAACCCTACCTACTGGCCGTTGCCGTTGCCGTGGCCTTGACCACGCCGCAGGTGCAGGCCGTCGAGTTCACCGGTTACGTGCGCAGCGGCATCGGTGGTGCGGATACCGGCGGCACGCAGCAGTGTTTCCAGTTGCCGGGCGCGCAGTCCAAGTACCGCCTGGGTAACGAATGCGAGCAGTACATCGAACTGGATCTGCGCCAGGATCTGTTTCGCCTGGACGATGGCTCGGTGATCAGCGTCGAAGGCATGGCGCAGTTGTACAACCAGTACGGCCACACGCCCAAGTTCACCGGCGACTACGGCTTCGCGCGGATGAACCAGATGTACGCCGAGTGGAGCAACATGCCGGCGCTGGGTGGCGGTTCGCTGTGGGCCGGGCGGCGTTTCTACAAGCGTAACGACATCCACATCACCGATTTCTACTACTGGAACCAGAGCTCCACCGGTTTCGGTATCGACGAGATGAAGATCGGCGACCTCAAGTACAGCTACGTGTTCTCGCGCAAGGACAACTACGACCAGGAACCGTACATCAACCGCCACGATTTCAACGTTGGCGGCTTCCAGATCAACCCGGGTGGCGAGCTGGAAGTGGGCGTCAGCTACATCGACAAACCGGACAGCACCGACAGCCACAGCGGCTGGGCGGTGACCGCACAGCACAAGCAGCAGGGCTTCCTCGGTGGGGTCAACACCGTCGCTCTGCAATATGGTCGTGGGCCGGGTACCGCGCTGGGTTACACCGGCGATCCGACCCTCGACAGCAGCAACCGCAGCTGGCGCCTGGTGGAGTTCTTCGACTTCCAGATGACCCCGCGCCTTGGCGGCCAGGTGCAGCTTGTCTATCAGAAGGACAAGCGCCCGGACGGTGCGGACCAGAACTGGCTGTCCATCGGCGGGCGTACCAGCTATGCCTTCACCGAGCAGTTCAAGCTGGTCGGCGAGATCGGCCGCGATCAGGTCGAGGCGCCCGGCGGCACGCGCAAGCTGACCAAGTTCACCATCGCGCCGACCTGGTCGCCAGCCGGCCCCGGTTTCTGGGCGCGTCCGGAAATTCGCCTGTACTACACCTACGCCAGCTGGAACCGCGCGGCGCAGCAAGCCGCCAACCTGTTGGCCGACGGCTCGGCATTATCCGAGAACGGCGCCTTCGGCAGCGCGCGCAACGGCTCCAATTTCGGCGTGCAGGTCGAGTACTGGTGGAAGTAGCCCGAAGGTAAGGGTGCGTCGCCGTGCGCACCAAGACCGTAGCCCGGATGCAATCCGGGGCGATTCTTGCTCCGGCTCCCGGATTTCATCCGGGCTACAACAACCCCGCCACCAGGCGCCCGAGTACTTCCATGGCCTGTTCGCTGCGCGGGCTCCACGGGTGGCCGTAGTTCAGCCGCGCGCAGTGACGAAACCCCTGGCTGGCGGAGAATATCGGCCCCGGCGCCAGGCTGATGCCCTGGGCAAGCGCCAGACGCAGCAGTTGCAGTGAGTCCAGGCGCTCGGGGAATTCGAACCAGAGGAAGTAACCGCCCGCCGGCCGCGTGACCCGCGTGCTGGCAGGAAAGTGCCGGGCAGCCGAGGCCAGCATCGCGCTCTGCTGCATTTCCAGGGCGTGGCGCAGCTTGCGCAGGTGACGGTCGTAGCCGCCGTGCTGCAGATAATCGGCCAGCGCCGCCTGGGCCGGCACCGAAGGCGAGATGGTGGTCATCAGCTTGAGTCGGGCGATCTGCTCGGCATAACGCCCGCCGGCCACCCAGCCGATGCGATAACCCGGCGCCAGGCTCTTGGAGAAGGAGCTGCAATGCATCACCAGCCCTTCACGGTCGAAGCTCTTCACCGGCTTGGGCGGGTGGCTGCCGAAGTAAAGCTCGGCGTATACGTCGTCCTCGATCAGTGGCACCTGATGCTCGACCAGCAGCTCGTACAGCGCCTGCTTCTTGGTCTCGCTCATGCTCGCGCCCAGCGGGTTCTGCAGGCTGCTCATGAACCAGCAGGCCTTGATCGGCAGTTGCTTGAGGCTCTCCGACAGGGCGCCCAGGTCGATGCCTTCGCGCGGGTGCACGGGAATCTCCACGGCCTTGAGCTTTAGCCGCTCCAGCACCTGCAGGCAGGCGTAGAAGGTCGGCGACTCGATGGCCACCAGGTCGCCCGGTTGGGTCACGCACTGCAGGCAGAGGTTGAGCGCCTCCATGGCGCCGTTGCTGATCACCAGCTCCTCCATCGGCAGCATCACGCCGCTGACCATGTAACGCAGGGCGATCTGCCGGCGCAGGTCGGCGTTGCCGGCGGTCATGTCGGCGATGATCTCGTGCGGCGAGAGCCTGCGCAGCGCGTGCGCCATGCTCTTGGCCAGGCGCGGCAGGGGGAACAGGTCGGGGCTGGGGAATGCCGAGCCGAAGGGCACGGTGTGCGGATCTTTCAACGAAGCGAGTACGGAAAACACCAGCTCGCTGACGTCCACCTCGGTGGTCTGCGCTGCGTGGGCGGTCAGTTCCGGCTCGTGCAGCGGGCGTTTGGCGTGTTCGCGGACGAAGTAGCCCGAGCGCGCCCGCGCCTGGATCAGGCCGCGATCCTCCAGCAGGTAGTAGGCCTGGAACACGGTGGACGGGCTGACGCCGTAGGTGCGGCTGGCATGGCGCACCGAGGGCACCTTCTCGCCAGGGCCGAGCACGCCGGTGCGGATCAGCTCGGCGATCTCGTCGGCGAATTTTTCGTAGCGTTTCATCCTGTCCTGGTTCACCGACGCAAAGGGTACGGGCGAACACTTTACGGGGTGAGCGGCAGACATGGCAGTGCCTCGTGAAGGGGACGTACAGCGGCTGTAGGAGCGGATTCATCCGCGATTGATGCGGTGCGCCGGTTTCGCGGATAAAACGGAATGCCGCCCAGCCGCTCCTACAAGGTGTGTAGCAACCGTAGCCCGGATGCAATCCGGGGCGATTCGATGTGCGCCCCCGGATTGCATCCGGGCTACGGCGCGGGTGGCCCATTCGCCTCGGGACGAAGCGCTAGCGCAGCGGCGCCAGGAAGGTGCTCTGGGTGCTCACGCGGCTTTGTGAATCGTCCTGGTCGCGTACCTCGAAACGCAGGGTTTGCGGCCCGGCCGCATTGTGCGATGCCGTCAGCGCGACGCTCACCGGCAGGTCGCGAATCTCCCCCGGCGCCAGCTTCAGTGTGCTCGGGCCATGCAGTTCGAAGTCGCCGGCCTGGGCCAGCGAGATGGCGTAGCTGCGTGGCTGCTGGGTCTTGTTGATGATCTTCAGGCTGTAGATATTCTCGATCTGGCCCAGGGCGTTCTCACGGAATAGGCCACGGTCGCGGGTCACGTCCAGGGAGATCAGCGGCCGCTCGGCCAGGGCCCAGACGAAGGCGCCGATCATCACCGCCAGCATCGCCGCATAGCCGATCAGGCGCGGGCGCAGCCAGTGGGTCTTGCCGCCGGCCAGCTCATTCTCGGAGCTGTAGCGCACCAGGCCGCGAGCATAGCTGAGCTTGTCCATCACGCTGTCGCAGGCGTCGATGCAGGCGCCGCAGCCGATGCATTCCAGCTGCAGGCCGTCGCGGATGTCGATGCCGGTGGGGCAGACCTGTACGCACATCGTGCAATCGATACAGTCGCCCAGGCCCTCGGCCTTGTAGTCGGCGTCCTTGCGGCGCGGGCCACGGTTCTCGCCACGGGCGGCGTCGTAGGAGATGACCAGCGTATCGCTGTCGAACATCACGCTCTGGAAGCGCGAGTAGGGGCACATGTCGCGGCATACCTTCTCGCGCAGCCAGCCAGCGTTGATGTAGGTGGCGGCAGTGAAGAACAGCACCCAGAACGCCGTGGTGGCGCCGACTTCGAGGGTCGCCAGGTCGAGCGTCAACTGGCGTACCGGCGTGAAGTAACCGACAAAGGCCATCGCCGTGATCACGCTCACCACCAACCACAGGCCGTGCTTGGCACTGCGCCGGGCCAGTTTCTGCAGCGACCAGGGCGCGGCATCGAGTTTGATGCGCTGGCCACGGTCGCCCTCGGTGATCTGCTCGACGCGCATGAAGACCCAGGTCCATACGCTCTGCGGGCAGGCGTAGCCGCACCAGACGCGGCCGGCCAGCACGGTGATGAAGAACAGGCCGAAGGCGGCGATAATCAGGATCGCCGAGAGCAGGATGAAATCCTGCGGCCAGAAGGTCGCGCCGAAGATATGGAACTGGCGGTTGTCCAGATCCCAGAGCACAGCCTGGCGGCCATTCCAGTCGATCCAGGCGGTGCCGAAGAACAATAGGAACAGCAGGCCGGCGCCCAGCAGGCGCAGGTTGCGAAAGCGCCCGGTGAAGCTGCGCGTGTGGATCGGGCCACCGGCCTGGGCCGGTGTCAGGCGAATCGGTTTGGCGGGGTCGATGGTCTCGACGCTGTGCACGGGGATCAGATCGGTCATGTCGTGCCCTCATCAGGCGTTTATCAGGCTGGCGCCATGATCCGAGTGGGGCTGTTCGCAAAACAGACTCAGGTTTTCGATAAAAAAGCGGATCAGATGATCTAGTGGTACTCCGGGTAAAACCGCTGACAGGCCGCCGAACCGCGCCATTTCTGGCGCCAGGAGCCTTCATGTCGAGCGATGCAGATATCGCCCTGCGACATCGCGCCGCGCCAATCAGTGCTCTGCGCCGGCCACTCTCGTCTCGATCTGATCCGGTTTTTTAAGGCTTTTCTGGCGCTGTTTTCGGTACACCCCAGGCAGGCATAGTCGACGCCCCGTGATCAGGAGGCCTGCCGGCATGTACCAATACGACGATTATGACCGCGCGCTGGTGCGCGAGCGCGTCGCCCAGTTCCGCGACCAGGTACAGCGGCGTCTGGCCGACGAGCTGAGCGAGGAGGAGTTCCTGCCGCTGCGCCTGCAGAACGGCCTGTACCTGCAGAAGCATGCCTACATGCTGCGTGTGGCGATTCCCTACGGCACGTTGTCAGCCAGGCAGATGCGCGCGCTGGCGCATATCGCCCGTGAGTACGACCGGGGCTACGGGCACTTCACCACACGGCAGAACATCCAGTTCAACTGGGTCGAGCTGGAGCGCGTGCCGGACATTCTCGACTGGCTGGCCGAGCACGACATGCATGCCATCCAGACCTCCGGCAACTGCGTGCGCAACATCACCACCGAAGCCTTTGCCGGGGTGGCCGCCGACGAGTACCTCGACCCACGCCCGTTGGCCGAGATTCTCCGTCAGTGGTCGACGGTCAACCCGGAATTCCTGTTCCTGCCGCGCAAGTTCAAGATCGCCCTGTGCGCGGCCGAACAGGATCGTGCAGCGGTGCAGGTGCATGACATCGGCCTGCAGCTTTACCGCGACCAGGCCAATGAACTGCGCCTGCGTGTGCTGGTCGGCGGTGGCCTGGGACGCACGCCGATCATCGCCCAGACTCTGCGCGAGGGCCTGCACTGGCAGGACTGCCTGTCCTACGTCGAGGCCATCCTGCGCGTGTACAACCGCCATGGTCGGCGCGACAACAAGTACAAGGCGCGCATCAAGATTCTGGTCAAGGCCCTCGGCATCGACGCCTTCGCCGCCGAGGTGGAGCGCGAGTGGCAGCCGATCAAGGATGGCCCGGCGCGCCTCACCGATGACGAGTACCAGCGCGTCGCCGCCTCCTTCCACAAACCGGCCTACGTGCCGCAGGACGCCCTCGACCTCGACTTCGGCACGCACCTGGCGCGCGACGAGGCCTTCGCCCGCTGGGTGTCGCGCAACGTCATGGCGCATCAGGTGCCTGGCTACCTCAGCGTGGTGCTGTCGACCAAACCAGGCATCAGTGCACCGCCCGGTGACGTCAGCGCCGAGCAGATGGAGACGCTGGCCGACTGGAGCGAGCGCTACGGCTTCGGCGAGATTCGCGTCGCCCACGAACAGAACCTGGTGCTGCCCGACGTGCGTAAGAGCGATCTCCATGCGCTCTGGAGCGAGGCGCAGGCGGCGGGGCTGGGCACGGCCAACGCCGGCCTGCTTACCGACATCATTGCCTGTCCCGGTGGCGACTTCTGCTCGCTGGCCAACGCCAAGTCGATCCCCATTGCCCAGGCCATCCAGCAGCGTTTCGACGACCTCGATTACCTGCATGACCTCGGCGATATCAGCCTGAACATCTCCGGCTGCATGAACGCCTGCGGCCATCACCATATCGGCAATATCGGCATCCTCGGCGTCGATAAGAACGGCAGCGAGTGGTACCAACTCACCCTCGGCGGCAGCCAGGGCCAGCAGGCGGCGCTGGGCAAGGTGATCGGCCCGTCGTTCGCCGCCGAACAGGTGCCCGAGGTGATCGAGCGCATCGTGCGTACCTACGTCGATTACCGAGAGGTGAACGAGGGCTTTCTCGACACCGTCCAGCGCATCGGCCTGGAACCGTTCAAGGAACGCGTGTACAGCCGCGAGGAGGTGGCATGAACAACCTGATTCGCCTGGTCGATGGCCAGGCCTGCATCGTTCGCGACGATCCCTGGCAACTCGACGCTGAGGGTGACGGACCCCTGATCCTGCCGTTGGCAGCCTGGCGCGAGCGGCAGCCTGCTGCGGTATTGGAGGGCAGGGCGGTGAGCGCCGACGGCCTGCTGTTGCAGGTGGATGACGAGCCGGAGGCGCTGCAGCCGTTTCTCGCCAGCCTGCCGCTGATCGCCATCGACTTCCCCAGCTTTCGCGATGGCCGTGGTTACAGCCAGGCCTACCTGCTGCGCACGCGTCTGGGCTGGCGCGGTGAGTTGCGCGCGGTGGGCGATGTGCTGCGTGACCAACTGGCGCACATGCGCCAGTGCGGCTTCGATGCCTTCGCCGTGCGCGCCGACAAATCGCTGGAGGATGCACTCAAGGGCCTGCAAGGGCTCAGTGTGTTGTATGGTCGCTCGGTTATCGAGCCGCGTCCGCTGTTTCGTCGGGGGCGCCATAAGGAGGAGTCGAGATCATGATGGTGCGTGGCCTGTTCTGGCTGGTATTGCTGCAGTTGTTCGGCGTAGCTCTCAATCACTGGCTGTTGCCGATGCTGCCGGCCTCGATCATCGGTCTGCTGCTGCTCTCGGTCTGGCTGATGTGGCGCGGCGCCGTGCCCGAGCCGCTGCAGCAGGCCGCCGGTGGTTTGCTGCCTTACCTGCCGCTGCTGCTGGCCGTGCCGGCGTCGGGGATCATGACCAGCAGTGACCTGCTGCTCGGCGAGCTGCCGGTGATCGCCACGGCGCTGGTGCTGTCGCTGCTGGTGACCGTGCCGTTCTGCGGCTGGCTGCTGCAGACGCTGATCCGCCGTCAGGAGCGCAAGGGATGACGCTGCTGACTCATCATCCGCTGTTCGCCATCGCCCTCACGCTGGCGGCGTTTCTGATCGCCGCCTGGCTCTATCGCCGCAGCGGCTGGCTGGTGCTGCAGCCGGTGCTGGTATCGGTGACGCTGATCGTCGCCACCTTGCTGCTCTGTGGGGTGGATTACGCCACCTACCGCGCCGGCGCCGAGCCCGTGGCCTGGCTGCTGGGGCCGGCCACCGTGGCCCTGGCAGTGCCGCTGCAGCACAACATCAAGCGCATCCGGCAACTGTTCTGGCCGGTGATGATCACCCTCACGGCCGGTGGTGCACTGTCGGTGGCGCTGACCCTGGCCATCGGCTGGGCGCTGGGCGCCGACTGGAGCGTGGTGATGAGCCTGGCGCCGAAGTTCGTGACCATGCCGATTGCCATGCCGGTGGCCGAGCAGATTGGCGGTGTCGCTTCGCTGGCGGCGGTGATGGTCATGCTTACCGGCGTGATCGGCACGGCCATGGGGCCGCTGCTGCTGCGCTGGGCCGGGGTGGATCACCCGGCGGCTCGTGGCCTGAGTTACGGTATCAACGCCCATGCCATCGGCACCGCGCATGCCTTGCAGGAAGGCGAGGAGTGCGGCGCTTTCGCCGCCCTGGCGATGAGCCTGCTGGGGATCGGCACCGCCTTGCTATTGCCACTGCTGTTGGCCTGATTCGGGCGGGATTCCGCCATTTCCAGGGGGCTCCTCCCGTGGATCTGGCGAGTTCCCGCCAGCCTGGAATCTGCTGTGTGGCAGAAAGCCGCATCGGGGCTGCTGAATCCTTTCAGCGGCACGCATATTGCTCCAGTCCGCGGCGCGATCGGAATACGCCCGCCAAGAGGCCTGGAAACACCCTTCCTCCCGCCGCGCCGCAGATCTGCGGCTATCGCCCATGTGCGGCCCAAACGGCCGCTGCCCGAAACCTTGCCTGCACGGCTGTTGTCGTCGTGCGATGAACTGGACTGTCCCATGAAAAAAATCCTGCTGACGCTGCTTTGTCTCAGCGTGATCGGTTGCTCCAAGCCCCGCGAGCCCGAGAAAACCGTCGACGTGCTGCTGATCGGCGCTGGCGTGATGAGCGCCACCCTCGGCACCTACCTCCACGAGCTGCAGCCGGACTGGAGCATCGAAATCTACGAGCGCCTCGACAAGGTAGCCGCCGAAAGCTCCAACGGCTGGAACAACGCCGGCACCGGCCACTCGGCGTTCTGCGAGCTGAATTACACCCCGGAAACCGCCGACGGTGGCATCGACATCAGCAAGGCCATCGCCATCAACGAGTCGTTCGAGATCTCCAAGCAGTTCTGGGCCACTCAGGTCGAACGCGAGGTGCTGAGCAAGCCCAAGAGCTTCATCAACATCACTCCGCACATGAGCTTCGTCTGGGGTGACGACAACGTCGAATACCTGCGCAAGCGCCATGCTGCGCTGCAGCATAGCAACCTGTTCCGTGGCATGGAGTTCACCGAGGACCAGGCGCAGATCGCGCAGTGGGTGCCGCTGGTCATGCAAGGTCGTGATCCGCAGCAGAAGGTCGCTGCCACGCGCATGGCCATTGGTACCGACGTCAACTTCGGCGAAATCACCCGTCAGCTGATCGACTCGCTGATCGGCAAGGAGCAGGCCAGCCTGCACCTGGAGCACGAAGTTCGCGACCTGCAGCGCAACGATGACGGCACCTGGCGCGTGACCGTGGCCGACCTGGCCAAGGACGGCGCCGAGCAGAGCATCAACGCGCGCTTCGTCTTCATTGGCGCCGGTGGTGGCGCGCTCAAGCTGCTGCAGAAGTCCGGCATCGAAGAAGCCGAGGGCTACGCGGGCTTCCCGGTCGGTGGCCAGTTCCTGATGACGCGCAACCAGGACATCGTGGCTCAGCACCTGGCCAAGGTTTACGGCAAGGCTTCGGTCGGCTCGCCGCCCATGTCCGTGCCGCACCTGGACACCCGTGTGATCGACGGCGAGAACGTGTTGCTGTTCGGCCCGTTCGCCACCTTCTCCACCAAGTTCCTCAAGAACGGCTCGCTGCTCGACATGTTCAGCAGCATGACCACCGACAACTTCATGCCGATGGCCAACGCCGGCATGGACAACTGGTCGTTGAGCACCTACCTGATGGGTCAACTGATGCTCAGCCAGGAAGACCGCATGGCCTCGCTGCGCGAGTACTTCCCACAGGCGCAGGATGCCGATTGGGAACTGATCAATGCTGGCCAGCGCGTGCAGATCATCAAGAAGGATGCCGAGAAGGGTGGCGTGCTGCAGTTCGGCACCGAAGTGGTGACCTCTGCCGATGGCAGCATCAGCGCATTGCTGGGCGCCTCGCCGGGTGCGTCCACTGCTGCGCCGATCATGCTGCACCTGATCGAGAAGGCGTTCGCCGACAAGGTCGCCACCCCTGAGTGGCAGGAGCGCCTGAAGGGCATCATCCCGTCCTACGGGCAGAAGCTGAACGATGACCTGGCGCTGACCAACCGCATTCGCCAGTGGAGCAGCGAGCGTCTCGAGCTGCAGCACATCGAAGTCGCGCCGGACGTTGAAATGGCCGCCGAGCCCGAGCCGGCTGCCGTGACGCTGTAAGGCCTCACGTTGCACAAGAACCCGCCCTGCGTCCTGCGCTCGGCGGGTTTTTTCTGGTTTTTCGCAGGCTGGTGAGAGTCCGCAGGCAATAAAAAACCCAGCGGTTAGGCTGGGTTCTTGAATTTGGCTCCGCGACCTGGACTCGACAGCGCAGCTGAACGCGCTTTAGCGCGGCCCCGGAGGGGTGTGCGAAGCGAATAACCTGGGACATGGTCCCTGGTGAGAGTCTGCAGGCAATAAAAAACCCAGCGGTTAGGCTGGGTTCTTGAATTTGGCTCCGCGACCTGGACTCGACAGCGCAACTGAACGCGCTTCAGCGCGGCCCCGGAGGGGTGAGCGAAGCGAATAACCTGGGACATGGTCCCTGGTGAGAGTCCGCAGGCAATAAAAAACCCAGCGGTTAGGCTGGGTTCTTGAATTTGGCTCCGCGACCTGGACTCGAACCAGGGACCCAATGATTAACAGTCATTTGCTCTACCGACTGAGCTATCGCGGAACAACGGCGCGTATGTTACTGATTAAAAAAGAGAAGTCAACACTTTGCCGCGATATCTATGTGGTCAGAATTCGGGGTGTTCAGCGGTGGTGTCGTGGGAGGGGCTTTAGCCGCGACAGCAGTGGTGGATCGCGGCTGAAGCCGCTCCTACAGTGACTGTTGGGGCATGCAAAAACGCCGGCTCATGGGCCGGCGTTTTTGTTTATCACTAGGGCTTACAGCACGGCGTGGATCGCGCGGGTAACGCTGTCCAGGTTGCCTTTGTTCAGCGCGGCGACGCAGATGCGGCCGGTGCCGACGGCGTAGATGCCGAACTCTTCCTTCAGGCGCTCTACCTGCTCCACGGTGAGGCCGGAGTAGGAGAACATGCCGCGCTGCTCGGCGACGAAGCCGAAATCGCGCTTGGCGCCCAGTGCGGCCAGTTGCTCGACCATGGCCAGGCGCATGCTGCGAATGCGGTCACGCATTTCGCCCAGCTCGGCTTCCCACATGGCGCGCAGCTCGGGGCTGTTGAGTACGCTGGCGACCACGGTGGCACCGTGGGTCGGCGGGTTGGAGTAGTTGGTGCGGATCACGCGCTTGAGCTGCGACAGGACGCGAGTCGACTCTTCACGGCTGCTGGTGACCAGCGACAGGGCGCCGACACGCTCACCGTACAGCGAGAACGACTTGGAGAAGGAGCTGGAGACGAAGAACTCCAGGCCCGACTCGGCGAACAGGCGCACGGCTTCGGCGTCCTGCTCGATGCCGTCACCAAAGCCCTGGTAGGCGATGTCGAGGAAGGGTACGTGCTCGCGCTCGCGCAGCACATCCAGCACGGCCTTCCAGTCTTCCAGCTGCAGGTCGACGCCAGTCGGGTTGTGGCAGCAGGCGTGCAGTACGACGATGGAGCGGGCCGGCAGGTTGCGCAGGTCTTCGAGCATGCCGCCACGGTTCACGCCGTTGCTGAACGGATCGTAGTAGCGGTAGTTCTGCACCGGGAAGCCGGCGGACTCGAACAGGGCACGGTGGTTTTCCCAGCTCGGGTCGCTGATGGCCACGGTGGCGTCCGGCAGCAGGCGCTTGAGGAAGTCGGCGCCGATTTTCAGTGCGCCAGTACCGCCCAGGGCCTGGGTGGTGATCACACGGCCGGCTTCGATCAGCGCAGCGCCCTTGCCGAACAGCAGTTCTTGCACGGCCTTGTCATAGGCGGCGATGCCTTCGATCGGCAGGTAGCCACGCGGCGCGTGGGCCTCGATACGCGCTTTTTCGGCTTCTGCGACGGCGCGCAGCAGCGGAATTCGCCCCTCCTCGTTGTAGTAGACGCCCACGCCAAGATTGACCTTGGTGGTGCGGGTGTCAGCGTTGAATGCTTCGTTGAGGCCCAGGATGGGATCGCGCGGAGCCATTTCGACGGCAGAGAAGAGACTCATGATGGGTGCGGCAACTCGAGTGAGGGGTGGGTGGCCAGGCGTCCCCGACAAAAGCGCTAGGGGGCGCGTAAACGGGGCGTTAGTATAACGGCCCTGAATCCAGGGGGCGACAGCGCAAAGCCCTGAATTAAGGCCTTTTGCCAGGTAATTTGACTCTACCTGGAACTATCGCTGAATCGCCCCGCAATTCATGGCTTTTGACGCAGTCCGAGAGGATGCGTCACAGCCATTTGTCGAGGTACTGCATGTCCGAGTTTCAGTTGGTGACCCGCTTCAAACCTGCCGGCGATCAGCCCGAGGCGATCCGGCAGATGGTCGAGGGGCTGGAGGCTGGTCTGTCGCACCAGACCCTGCTGGGCGTGACCGGCTCGGGCAAGACCTTCTCCATCGCCAACGTGATCGCTCAAGTGCAGCGCCCGACGCTGGTTCTGGCGCCGAACAAGACCCTGGCTGCGCAGCTTTATGGCGAGTTCAAGGCGTTCTTCCCGAACAATGCGGTGGAGTACTTCGTCTCCTACTACGACTACTACCAGCCGGAAGCCTATGTGCCGTCTTCGGACACCTTCATCGAGAAGGATGCCTCGATCAACGATCACATCGAGCAGATGCGCCTGTCGGCGACCAAGGCACTGATCGAGCGCAAGGACGTCATCGTGGTCTGCACCGTGTCATCTATCTATGGCCTGGGCAGCCCCGAGGAGTACCTGAAAATGGTGCTGCACCTCGACCGTGGCGACAAGATGGATCAGCGCGCGCTGCTGCGGCGCCTGGCCGAGCTGCAGTACACGCGCAACGATATGGATTTCGCTCGTGCCACCTTCCGCGTGCGTGGCGATGTGATCGATGTCTTCCCGGCGGAGTCGGATCTCGAAGCCATTCGCGTCGAGCTGTTCGATGACGAGGTGGAGAGTATCAGCGCCTTCGACCCGTTGACCGGTGAGGTGATCCAGAAGCTGCCGCGCTTCACCTTCTATCCCAAGAGCCACTACGTCACGCCGCGTGAAACGCTGCTGGAGGCTGTCGAGCACATCAAGGTCGAACTGCAGCAGCGCCTGGAGTACCTGCGTGGGGCGAACAAGCTGGTGGAGGCGCAGCGTCTGGAGCAGCGCACGCGCTTCGATCTGGAGATGATCCTCGAGCTGGGATACTGCAACGGCATCGAGAACTACTCGCGTTATCTGTCGGGTCGCCCATCCGGCGCGCCGCCGCCCACTCTTTATGACTATCTGCCGGACGAGGCGCTGCTGGTGATCGACGAGTCCCACGTCTCGGTGCCGCAGGTCGGCGCGATGTACAAGGGCGACCGCTCGCGCAAGGAGACGCTGGTGGAGTACGGCTTCCGTCTGCCTTCTGCGCTGGATAACCGACCGATGCGCTTCGAGGAGTGGGAGGCGGCCAGCCCGCAGACCATTTTCGTCTCCGCTACGCCTGGGCCATATGAGGGCGAGCATGCCGGGCGCGTGGTAGAGCAGTTGGTGCGACCGACGGGCTTGGTCGACCCGCAGATCGAGGTGCGTCCGGCGCGCACTCAGGTCGATGATCTGCTTTCGGAGATTCGTTTGCGCGTGGCGGCAGGGGACCGCGTATTGGTCACGACCCTGACCAAGCGTATGGCCGAGGATTTGACCGATTACCTGGGTGACCATGACGTCAAGGTGCGCTACCTGCATTCGGACATCGATACCGTCGAGCGGGTGGAGATCATTCGCGATCTGCGCCTCGGCGCCTTCGATGTGCTGGTGGGCATCAACCTGCTGCGCGAGGGTCTGGACATGCCCGAGGTGTCGCTGGTGGCGATTCTCGATGCGGACAAGGAAGGCTTCCTGCGTAGTGAGCGTTCGCTGATCCAGACCATCGGTCGCGCGGCGCGTAACCTCAACGGCCGGGCGATTCTCTACGCCGACAACATGACCGGATCGATGCAGCGCGCCATCGGCGAGACCGAACGGCGCCGTGCCAAGCAGATCGCCTTCAACGAAGCCAATGGCATCGTGCCCAAGGGCGTGCAGAAGGACGTCAAGGACATCCTCGAAGGTGCCGTGGTGCCAGGTTCGCGCAGCAACAAGCGCAAGGGCATGGCCAAGGCGGCGGAGGAGAGCGCGCGTTACGAGAACGAGCTGCGCTCGCCGAGCGAGATCACCAAGCGTATTCGTCAGCTGGAAGAGAAGATGTACGCCCTGGCGCGCGACCTGGAGTTCGAGGCCGCAGCGCAGTTGCGTGACGAGATTCAGAAGCTGAGGGATCGGTTGTTGCAGGTTTGATGTTGCCGCGTGGCGCGGGGTTGCCGTGTAGGAGCCCCGCCCCGGGGCGAAGCTTTTGGCTCTGCGGTGTTCTCTCGATTCGCCGCGTGGCGCGGCTCCGTCAGGGGGCGGTGACTGTGGAATGTGTGTAGGAGCGGCTTCAGCCGCGACAAACCATCGCCGCTAAAGCGCCTCCCACAAAGGTTGATACCGCAGACCGCGTAGCCCGGATGCAATCCGGGGCCAGCAGCCCGGGCTCCCCGGATTACATCCGGGCTACGGTCCTGTTCGAGCCCCGCCCCGCCCCGGCGCGAAGCTTTTGGCTTTGCGGTGTTCTCTCGATTCGCTGCGGGGCGCGGCTCCTGCAAAGTAGGTTCAATGCGCCGCGCTACCGCCTGCCATGTTCTGCGGCAGCTTTCGCGTCAGCAGGATTGCCAGCATGCTCACGCCCAGGGCGATGCCGATGAAATGGAAGGCGTCGTTGTAGGCCATGATGATCGCTTGTTCGTGCACGATCTGGCTGAGTTTGGCCAGGGCGGCCTGTTCGCTGCCCAGCGTCTGCGTCAGCAGGTGCAGGCGCTCTTCGACCTGCGGGTTGGTCGGCACGATGGATTCGCGCAGGTAGTCGAAGTAGACCTTGGCGCGTGCGTCGAGCAAGGTGGCGAGCAGGGCGATGCCGATGGCGCCGCCGAGGTTGCGCAGGATGTTGAACAGGCTGGAGGCCGAGCCGGCGTCCTGCGGCAGGATGTAGGCGGTGGCGATCAGTGAAACCGTGACCATCACCAACGGCTGGCCCAGGGCGCGGATGATCTGGATGTGCTGAAACTGTTCGCCGGCGAAGTCCAGGTTGAGTACCCCGGAGAAGAAGCTCGCCGCGCCGAACAGGGCAAAACCCAGGGCACACAGCCATTTCGGCGAGATGATCTTCATCAGCTTGGGCACCAGCGGAATCAGAAATAGCTGCGGCACGCCCATCCACATGATCACTTCACCGATCTGCATGGCGTTGTAGCCCTGGATCTGCGCCAGGTACAGCGGCAGTACGTAGATCGAGCCGTAGAGACCGACGCCCAGGCCCAGGCTGGAAATGCTGGCCAGGCCGAAGTTTCGTTCGCGCAGTACGCCGAGGTTGATCAGCGGGTGGGGGCGGTAGAGCTGCAGGATCACGAACAGGATCAGGCTGACCAGCGCGACGCTGCCGAGCCCCACGATCAGCTGCGACTCCAGCCAGTCCTTGCGATGACCTTCCTCGAGGAATACCTGCAGGCAGCCCAGGCCTAGACCCAGGGTGACGATGCCGGCGTAGTCGGTGGTCTTCAGCAGTTCCCAGTGCGGCGCCTTCTTTTCCAGGCCATAGAGCAGGCCGGCAATCATGATCAGGCCGGGCGGCACGTTGATGTAGAAGATGTATTCCCAGCCCCAGTTCTCGGTCAGCCAGCCGCCCAGCGTCGGGCCGATGGAGGGGGCGAAGGTGGCTGTGATGGCGAACAGGGCCATACCCTTGGCGCGGTGATGCTCGGGCAGTTTGATCAGCGTCATGGTGAACGCCAGTGGGATCAGTGCGCCGCCAGTGAAGCCCTGCAGTGCGCGGAACACGATCATGCTCTCCAGGCTCCAGGCCAGGGAGCAGAGCAAGGATGCGATCAGAAAGCCCACCGACACCCAAACCGCCAGGCGCCGCGCCGAGAGCAGCTGCACCAGCCAGGCGGTCAGCGGAATCATGATGATCTCGGCCACCAGGTAGGAGGTGGATATCCACGAGCCTTCTTCCAGCGTGGCGGACAGCGCGCCCTGGATGTCCTTGAGCGAGGAGTTGGTGATCTGGATATCCAGCACCGCCATGAAGGCGCCGAGCATGGCGCTCATCACTGCGATCCAGTCGCGGCGGCTGGGTTCCGCCGTGGGGCGGGTCAGCGCATCACCCGCCATGGTGTTCGTCGCCACGCAGGTCGACGCTGACTTCCACCGACATACCGGGGCGGATCAGACCGTGCAGCGGATTGTCGGCGGCGAAGGTCAGCTTGACCGGAATGCGCTGCACCACCTTGGTGAAGTTGCCGGTCGCGTTGTCCGGCGGCAGCAGGCTGAACTGCGCGCCGGAGGCGGCGAACAGGCTGTCGATGCGGCCTTCGATCGGCGTATCGGGGTAGCTGTCGAACAACAATTGGGCTTTCTGTCCCGGGCGCATGCGGCCGATCTGGGTTTCCTTGAAGTTGGCCTGGATCCAGATGTCCTGATCCGGCACCAGCGACAGCAGGTAGGCGCCGCTCTGCACCACCTGGCCTTCGCGCGCGGAGCGTTGGCCGACAAGGCCGCTGATTGGCGCATGGATTTGCGTGCGCGAGAGGTTGAGGTCGGCCTGTTCCAGGTCGGCCTGGGCGGAAAGAATCAGTGCGTCCAGGCGCTTGAGCTCGGCTTCCAGGCTGGCGATCTGCTGACGCTGAGCCTGTAGGTCGGCCTGGGCTTTGGCTACTTGCGAGCGGGCTACGCGGTTGTCGGCGGCCAGGGTAGTGACGCGTTCTTCGGAGACGTAACCCGGTTTGCGCAGGGCCTGTGCGCGGCCGAGATCGAGCCTGGAGCGGTCCAGTGTGGCCTGGCTGGCGGCGACGTCGGCCTGGCTGGCGGCAATCAGGCTGGCCTGCTGGTCGAGTTTGCTCTGCGCCTGGGCGCGCTCGGCCTGATGGGTTTGCAGAGCCGCGAGGGCGCGCTGGCGAGCCAGCCGGAAGTCGGCGTCCTCCAGAACGGCCAGCAGTTGGCCGGCCTCCACGTGTTGGTTGTCACGTACCAGTACTTTCTCGATTCGTGCGTTCAACTGGCTGGAGACGCGAGTGATCTCGCCCTGCACGTATGCGTTGTCCGTGCTCTCGTGGTAGCGACCGATCAGTAGCCAGTGGGCGAGCAGGGCGCCGGCGATCAACGCCAGCAGGATCACGAATACAAGAAGGCGGCGTTGCAGTTTGGCGGGCATGCTTGAGGCTCGGGATGCGTCGGAGAAATGTAAGTAAATTTAACAGCGTTCCCTTTTCGCTAGTAGACTCTCGGCTTGGCATGCTTTGTTGCGTATGAGGAACAATCATGGGGCTGGATGATGCTTTGATTTTCACCCGGGTGGTGGAGTGCCACAGTTTCACGCAGGCGGCGACCAGCCTGGGGATGCAGAAATCGACGGTGAGCCGGCGTATCGCGTTGCTGGAAGAGCGTCTTGGCGTACGTCTGCTCAATCGCACCACGCGCAAGTTGCGCCTGACCGAGGTGGGGCAGGCTTACTACGAGCGTTGCCGGCAGATCATGCTCGACTTCGCCGAGGCCGAGCAGGCAGTGATGCAACTGCAGCGCGAGCCGTCCGGACTGCTACGCATCACTTCACCGATCGAGTTCGGCCAGCTGTTTCTCGGGCGAGTGCTGGGCGAGTTCATGCGTCAGTACCCGCAGATCGACGCCGAGGTGGAGCTGACTTCGCGATCCGTGGACCCTCTGGAGGAGGGCGTGGATATCGCCATCCAGGTCGGCCAGCCGCAGGACTCCACGCTGATCGCGCGCAAGTTGTTCGAAAGTGGCCGGCGTCTGTGCGCCAGTCCTGCGTATCTCGCTGCGCACGGGACGCCGCGCAGCGTTGCCGGGCTGGAGGGGCATCGGGCGATACTCCTGCAGCATGACGCTCCGCGTTACTGGCCGCTGTTGGGCGAGCATCTGCCGTGCCAGCGGGTGATGACCTGCAACAACATCACCTTCGCCCGTGAGGCGACGCTGGCAGGAGCCGGGATTTGCGGGTTGCCGGTGATGATCAGTGAGGAGGCGGTGCGCAGCGGGCGTCTGGTCGAGCTGCTGCCCGAGGCGCGCCTGCCGGTGGGAGAGGTGTACGCCATCTACCCTTCGCGGCGCTTCCAGGCGATGAAGGTCAAGACCTTTCTCGACTTCCTCATCGCCAGCTTGCCGATCACCCGTGGCGGGTTGCTGGAGCCGGGGGCCGTCGGCCTGCTAACATCGCCCGCTTGATTCAAACCTCGTGTCTTCCTTCCGAGAGCATTCATGACCACCGTCCGTACCCGTATCGCGCCATCGCCCACTGGCGACCCCCATGTCGGCACCGCCTATATCGCGTTGTTCAACCTGTGCTTCGCTCGTCAGCACGGTGGCCAGTTCATCCTGCGCATCGAAGACACCGACCAGGTTCGCTCGACTCGTGAGTCCGAACAGCAGATTTTCGATGCACTGCGCTGGCTGGGCATCGAATGGGACGAGGGCCCGGATGTTGGCGGCCCGCACGGTCCGTACCGGCAGAGCGAGCGTGGCGAGATCTACAAGAAATACTCGGACGAGCTGGTCGGCAAAGGCCATGCCTTCCCGTGCTTCTGCTCAGCCGAGCGCCTCGACGAAGTGCGCGCGCAGCAGATGGCCAACAAGGAAACCCCGCGCTACGACGGTCACTGCATGCATCTGGAGCCGGCCGAGGCGCAGCGCCGCATCGCCGCAGGCGAGTCCCATGTGGTGCGCATGAAGGTACCGAGCGAAGGCGTTTGCGTGGTGCCGGACATGCTGCGTGGCAACGTCGAGATCCCATGGGATCGCATGGACATGCAGGTGCTGATGAAGGCCGACGGCCTGCCCACCTACTTCCTGGCCAACGTGGTCGATGACCACCTGATGGGCATCACCCATGTGCTGCGTGGCGAGGAGTGGCTACCGTCGGCGCCCAAGCTGATCAAGCTCTACGAATACTTCGGTTGGGAGCAGCCGGCGCTGTGCTACATGCCGCTGCTGCGCAATCCGGACAAGAGCAAGCTGTCCAAGCGCAAGAACCCCACCAGCATCACCTTCTACGAGCGCATGGGCTACCTGCCGCAGGCCATGCTCAACTACCTCGGCCGCATGGGCTGGTCGATGCCGGACGAGCGCGAGAAGTTCTCGCTCGCCGAGATGATCGAGCACTTCGACATCAACCGCGTGTCGCTGGGCGGGCCGATCTTCGACCTGGAGAAGCTGTCCTGGCTCAACGGCCAATGGCTGCGCGAGCTGCCGGTAGAAACCTTCGCTGCCGAAGTGCAGAAGTGGGCGCTCAATCCCGACTACCTGATGAAGATCGCGCCGCACGTTCAGGGCAGGGTGGAGACGTTCAGCCAGATCGCACCGCTGGCGGGCTTCTTCTTCTCCGGTGGCCTGAATCTGGACGCCAAGCTGTTCGAGCACAAGAAACTCTCGGCCGATCAGGTGCGCCAGCTGATGCAACTGATCCTGTGGAAGCTCGAGTCGCTGCGTCAGTGGGAAAAGGATCGCATCACCGGTTGCATTCAGGCGGTGGTCGAGCATCTGGAGCTGAAGCTGCGTGATGCCATGCCGCTGATGTTCGCGGCGATCACCGGCCAGGCCAGCTCGGTTTCCGTGCTCGACGCCATGGAAATCCTCGGCCCTGACCTGACGCGCTTCCGCCTGCGTCAGGCGCTGGAGTTGCTCGGCGGCACCTCGAAGAAAGAGGCCAAGGAGTGGGAGAAGCTGCTGGCCGCCATCGGTTGATGGCTTTGTAGGGGCGCTGTGTGCGCCAGGTGTCGTGCCGTTGAGCATCGGTGCGCGCGGCGTACCCTAGGGTCAGGTCGGCGTTTGATTGTCGGGTTGGCTCTAAGTAATTGTTCTAGTGGCAAAAACTTTGGGCTGGCAGGAAAAATGTTGTTGACAGCCATTCGGGGCGCTCTTAACATGCGCCCCGTCCTCGAGATGGGGCTATAGCTCAGCTGGGAGAGCGCTTGCATGGCATGCAAGAGGTCAACGGTTCGATCCCGTTTAGCTCCACCAATCTCGGCTCCTTCGGGAGTGCCAGAATCGATGTAAGTCGGTTCACGATCAGGGGTTTTGCGTCCCCTTCGTCTAGTGGCCTAGGACACCGCCCTTTCACGGCGGTAACAGGGGTTCGAGTCCCCTAGGGGACGCCAATTATTCCAGCCGTAGCGCTCAGGCGCTACAGCCAGACCGAAAGGTTTCGGGGCTATAGCTCAGCTGGGAGAGCGCTTGCATGGCATGCAAGAGGTCAACGGTTCGATCCCGTTTAGCTCCACCAAACACTGACAAGGCCAGCCTAGTGCTGGCCTTGTTCTTCGAAGGTTTTGTCCCCTTCGTCTAGTGGCCTAGGACACCGCCCTTTCACGGCGGTAACAGGGGTTCGAGTCCCCTAGGGGACGCCATTTTCCAGTCGCAGCGCTCAAGTGTTGCGAACCGACCGCAAGGTTTCGGGGCTATAGCTCAGCTGGGAGAGCGCTTGCATGGCATGCAAGAGGTCAACGGTTCGATCCCGTTTAGCTCCACCAATCACACTCAAGGCCAGCCTAGTGCTGGCCTTGTCGTTCGAAGGTTTCGTCCCCTTCGTCTAGTGGCCTAGGACACCGCCCTTTCACGGCGGTAACAGGGGTTCGAGTCCCCTAGGGGACGCCATTTTTCTTGCCGCGTTTGCGGGACCCAGGGGTCACTTCTTCGGAAGTGGCCCCTTTTTGTTTTCGCCCCTTCTTTTTCCGATGCTGGTGCGGCTGCCTGGTAATGCTGACCGGCGGTCGAACAGCTGACTTGCAAATTAATATGATGGTCGTAATATTGTATTCATCATATCAAGGGCGCGATCATGAGCGAACGCAAGAGTGAAACTCGTAAGCGCATTCTCGCTGCGGCAGGGCGAGTGCTCGCAGAGCGCGGGCCTGGTGACCCGGCGGTGGCTGAGGTCATGGCGGAAGCGGGTCTGACGGTCGGCGGCTTCTATGCGCACTTCGCCAGCAAGGACGCGCTGATGCTCGAGGCCTTTCGCCTGTTGCTGCGGGTGCGGCGCGAGCGACTGGCGCAGGTCGATCAGAGCCTGACAGGTAGAGAGCGCCGAGTGCTCTTGGCCGCGTTCTACCTTTCGCGCAGGCACCGTGACGACAATGACGAGCGCTGCCCGCTACCGAGTTCGCTGGCGGAAATTGCGCGGTTGCCGGATGGTTTTCGCCAGACCCTGGCTGAACACATCGAGTTGATGACCGCGCAAATGAGCGGGGCGCCGGAAGAGGGCGATGTGGCGCTGGCTGACTTGGCGCTGATGATAGGTGGTCTGGCGCTGGCGCGGGCCTTGGGGCCTGGCGAATTGTCCGACCGGGTGTTGCGTGCTGCCAAGTCGGCAGTTGTGTGAAATCAAGCGTGAAGGAGAGGGTGATGAACCAGATGACCTGGGTCCGTGGTGTCAATGCAACGCTGGGTAGAGTGGCGCCGCAACTGATCGCCAGTCGTTTGCGCGAACGTTTCATGACGCCGCGCACTTCGTCGCCGCGAGATTGGGAGCTGCCGCTGCTGGCAAGTTCAGAGCGCATTACTCTGCGTTTCGGTCTCTCTGCGTTGCGTTGGGGCAGCGGCCCTACAGTGTTGCTGATGCATGGCTGGGAGGGGCGCCCGACCCAGTTCGCGCTGCTGATTCGCGGCCTTGTCGATGCGGGTTATGGTGTCGTCGCACTGGACGCGCCCGCCCATGGTCAATCGCCGGGGCGTGAGGCCAATGTGGTGCTGTTCGCACGTGCGCTGCTCGAGGCGGCCAGTGAGTTGCCGCCGCTACGCGCCGTGATCGGTCACTCGATGGGAGGGGCCAGCGCGCTGCTGGCCACGCAAATGGGCTTGCGCAGCGAGACCCTGGTGACCATCGCCGCGCCGAGCCGTATCCTGGGGCTGTTGCGCGGCTTCGCTCGATTCATGGGGTTGCCTGCCGAAGCGCGTGCGCATTTCGTGCATCAGGTGGAAAAGACCGCCGGCATCCCGGCCGCGCATCTCGACGTGCAGCGTTATCAGCTGGAACTGCCGGGTCTGATCGTGCATGCCGCGGATGATCAGGTGGTGCCGGCGAGCGAAGCCGATCTGATCCACAAGGCCTGGTTCGACAGCCAGCTGCTGCGCCTGCCTGCGGGTGGGCATCAGCGTCTGCTGAGCGATCCGTTGCTTCTGCAGGCCGTGCTCGAGTTGCTGGATACGGTGCCTCAGACGTCGTTGAAGGCGCTGGCTTCGTAACTGACTACACGGTTGCGACCGCTTGCCTTGGCGCTATACAGGGCACGGTCTGCCAGTTCCAGCCATTGCTCGCCGCAGCCGGGGTCGCTCGGTACTCCGGCGTACAGGCCGATACTCATACTCAGCGCTATCGGCGTTTGTTGATAGATGCAAGGGTTTTGCGCGAGGTCCTCGCGCAGTCGCTCGGCCAGATCGAGTGCGCCGGTCAGATCCGTGCTGTCGAGCAGGGCGGCGAACTCTTCGCCGCCGAAGCGTGCCAGCAGATCGCTGCTGCGCAGGCGTTGTTGAATGCGCTGGGCCGCATGACGCAGGCAGGCATCGCCAGCCAGGTGGCCGTAGCGATCATTGACCTGCTTGAAGTGATCCAGATCCAGCATCAATACCGCCAGCGACTGTCGGCTGCGCTCGGCGCGGGCGCAGGCGCGTGCCAGTTCTTCGCTGAGTGTCTGGCGATTGAACAGGCCGGTGAGTCCGTCGCGACGATTCAGTTCGGCCAGGCGCAGGTTGGCGCTGGACAGTTGATGCAGGGTGTCCTGCAGGGTCGCGGTACGCTCCTGTACGCGCTGTTCCAGGCTTTCGCTGATCTGCGTCTGCAGTTCCAGGTGCCTGGTCTGCTCGGTGCGCAGGCGGCGTTCCTGGTCGATCAGTTTGGCCTGGGCCAGGCGTTCTGCTTCCTGCGCGTGGCGGATACGTGAGGCCAGGGCGATGGAGAACACTGTCATCTCGATCAGGCCGCCGATCTGCTGGGCATGCAGGGTCAGCAGCGAGTAAGGCAGCAGCCCTGTGCCGGTGAGGATGCTGGCAAGGCTGGCAGCAATCAGCACGAACCAGCCCAGGGCGAACAGGCGCGCGGCCGCGTAACCGCCCCGCCAGCGCAGCAGGGTGATGATGAAGGCAGCCACGGCGCAGGCGACCACCAGCACGAAGCTGCCGATCAGGGCTGGTGCGTAGGGGCCAAACAGCGCCATGCCCAGCACCAACCAGGCGAATGCCTTGAGTGTGTTGGCGACCCAGCGGTAAGGCCGCGCGGCCTTGTCCAGTTCCAGCACGCCGTAGGTGAAGTGAATGCCGAACAGTGTCGCCAGTGCCGAGCTGAGCGGGAAGCTCAGTTGATGCCAGCTCAGGGCGTTGGGCCACAGCCATTGCAGGGCGAAGCCGAGTTGAATGAACTGGTAGAGGCTGAAGCTGGCGACGAACAGGCTGTACCAGAGGTAGTTGCGATCGCGAGTGATGCAGAAAATGCTCAGGTTATAGATCAGCATCGCGATCAGGGCGCCGAAGAACAGGCCTTGTAGCAACAGGCTGCGCTGTTCCTGGAGGTCGAAGGCTTCGCGCGTCATCAGGCTGGCGCTGAGGTTCGCCGAGCCATCGGTTTGCATGCGCAGCCAGATGCGCTGCTGCTCGCCAGACTCCAGGGTGAGGGGGAGTACCAGTTGCCGGTGTGCGACCCAGCGCCAGTCAAAGGGGCGCTGGTCGCCGGCGCGGTAGATGCGCTTGCCGTCCAGGCCGTAGGCGTCGAGTTGATCCAGCAAGGGATTGCCGATCAGCAGGACCCAGCCAAACGAGCGGTTGTGCGGATTGTGCACATCCAGACGCAGCCAATAGGTGTTGCCGCTGTAGCCGAAGCTGGCATCGCGCCGGGCGACGACCTGCCAGGCGGAGTCGGGGAGTGCGCTGACATCCATGAAGTCGGCCTGGCCGTCCGGGTCCTCCCAGACGTGCATATAGGGACCGGGCAGTGTCTGCGCCTGACCGATCGGCAGCGGCAGGCTTTCTGCCCAGGTCAGCGCTGGCAGCAGCAAAAGCATCAATAGGCGCAGGATGGCAGTCAATTGCTCGTTCTCGGGCTCTCAGGCGAGTGCGCTGCATTATGGCGCGCGGCGATGATGCGATGAAAGCTCGGCGCTGCATGGAAAGGCTACGCGGCGTATCATGCGGCACCTGGCCGAACGGTCGCCCGGGATGCTGGCGGCCACGCTCTTGAATCGGATCGATCAGCTTGCCGCGTGCTGGCTGCAAACCTGGAGGTACAGTCATGAACTGGGAGCTACCAAGTCCCTTCGTCATCGATATCGAAGTGAGCGCCGAGGACATCGACGGCCTCGGTCATGCCAACAATGCGGTGTACGTCAGTTGGCTGGAGCGCTGCGCCTGGCGGCATTCGCAGTTCCTGGGGCTGGATCTGGTCGAGTATCGCCGCCTGGACCGGGCCATGGCCGTGGTGCGTCATGAGATCGATTATCTGGCCAGTGCCTATGACGGGCAGCATCTGCAGATGGCGACCTGGATCGTCGAGTCCGACCAGCGTCTGAAGATGGATCGGCGCTTCCAGCTGGTGCGCCCGGAAGATGGCGCGACCTTGCTGCGTGCCAAGACCACCTTTGTCTGCATCGAACTGTCCAGCGGTCGCCCCAAGCGTATGCCAACGGAGTTCGTCGAAGGTTATGGCAAGGCGCTGATGCAGCCCTATCCGCTGGAGCTGTAAGCCCGCTCAGTCGATCACTGGTGCGAGAAATACCTGCTCTGGCTCGACCATGACCTCGAACTGGCGGGTTTCACCGGGGCGCAGCAGTACCGATTGCGACACATCCGGCCCGCGGCCAGCGCAATAGCCATCTGGCGACATGGCCACCGCGACGCTCAGTTCGCCGCTGGGCAGGTCCAGGCTGGTGTGCTCGCCGGGGCCGAGTTTCGCCACTACCTGCTGGTTGACGTAGAGCTCTACATCGCAGGCATTCGGCGCATTGTTGTCGCGACTGAATATCAGGCGAGCTGGCGCATCGGCAACCGGGTCTGCAGGCATTGGGGCGATGTCGCTGGGCACAGCCTCGTTGGCTTGTGTCCCCAAAGAGCACATACCCACTACGATCAGCGCGAGATAACGCATGGCGAGCCTCCCTGTTTGGCGAGGAACCAGTGTCGCCCATCTTGCGCGCCGCGCGCGACCCCTTAAACTGTGCGCCCCCTTTTTCCGGACAACCTCATGCAAATCGCCCTGGCGCCCATGGAGGGGCTGGTCGACGAGATTCTGCGCGACGTACTGACTCGTGTCGGCGGTATCGACTGGTGCGTCACCGAGTTCATTCGCGTCAGCGAGCGGCTGTTGCCGGCTGCCACCTATCACAAATTGGCGCCTGAGCTGTTCAACGGCGCGCGCACCCTGGCCGGCACGCCGATGCGTGTGCAGTTTCTTGGCTCGGATCCGCAGTGCCTGGCGGATAACGCTGCCTTCGCCTGCACGCTCGGTGCGCCAGTGATCGATCTCAATTTCGGTTGCCCGGCCAAGACGGTGAACAAGTCGCGGGGCGGCGCGGTGCTGCTCAAGGAGCCGGAGTTGCTGCACGCCATCGTCCGTGAAGTGCGGCGCACGGTGCCGGCCGAGATTTCGGTGACGGCGAAGATGCGCTTGGGCTTCGAGGGCAAGGAGGGTGCGCTGGACTGCGCGCGAGCGCTTGCCGAGGGCGGGGCGAGCCAGATCGTCGTGCATGCACGGACCAAGGTCGAGGGTTACAAGCCGCCAGCGCATTGGGAGTGGGTGGCGCGGGTGCAGGAGGTGGTCGGCGTACCGGTATTCGCCAATGGCGAGGTGTGGACGCTGGACGACTGGCGCCGCTGCCGCGAGATCAGCGGCGTGGATGACATCATGCTGGGCCGTGGCCTGGTGTCCCGTCCAGGCCTGGCGCGGCAGATCGCGGCGGTCAGAGCTGGCGAAGAGCCTGAGGAAATGAGCTGGGTCGAGCTGCAGCCGCTGCTGCTCGACTTCTGGCAGCAGGCGCGGCGCAAGCTGGCGCCACGCTATGCGCCTGGGCGGCTGAAGCAGTGGCTGGCAATGCTCACCCGTACCTATCCGGAAGCTGTCGCGCTGTTCGCCGAGGTGCGCCGCGAACAGGATTGCGAGCGTATCGATCAACTGCTTGCGCCATCTCCGTAGGGTGCGCTGTGCGCACCGCCTGCCAGGCATGAATGTGTGCCTCTTGCCCTGTTGGTCGTGAGCAATTTTCCAGCTCTTGAAAAATGTCCGAGTGACCTCAGATAAGTGACTGCGGGATGCCGAAGTCGGGTTCCGCGATATGACACTTGCTGAAATTTCAGGAGATTACTCATGAGCAACGTACTGTCTCTGGCCCCACTGTTTCGCCAGTCTGTCGGTTTCGACCGTTTCAACGATCTTTTCGAATCTGCCCTGCGCAGCAATGACGCCGGCAGTTCCTACCCGCCCTACAACGTCGAGAAGCATGGCGAGGACCACTACCGCATCGTGGTCGCGGCTGCCGGCTTCGAGGAAGACGACCTGGAGTTGCAGGTCGAGCGTGGCGTGCTGACCGTGGTCGGCAACAAGCGTGACCGCAGCGCCGAGAGCATCAGCTACCTGCATCAGGGCATCGCCCAGCGTGCATTCAAGCTGTCGTTCCGCCTGGCTGACCATATCGAGGTCAAGGGCGCCAACCTGGCCAATGGCCTGCTCCATGTCGAGCTGGAGCGCATCGTGCCGGAAGAGGCCAAGGCCAAGCGCATTCCTATCGGCAGCCAGCGTCCGGCGCTGGAAAGCTGAGTCGATAGCTGGTGATGAAAAAGGCGCCCCTTGGGGCGCCTTTTTCACTTCAGGCAAAAGTCTGGTTCCGGCTGTTTCGTCGGTAAGATGCGCTGTGCGCACCGAGAGTGCTGTCCGGTTACGGTCGCTGCCTTTCCAGTAGTTCACGAAAGGCTTCCTGCGGCAATGGTTTGCTGAACAGATAGCCCTGATAGAGATGGCAGTCTTGCGCCTGCAGGAAGTCCAGTTGATCTTGCTGCTCGACGCCCTCAGCGATCAGCGCCAGGCCCAGGCTGCGCGCCATGGCGACGATTGCTCGGATGATCTCGGCATCGTTGGGGTCGTTGGTGGCGTCACGCACGAAGGACTGGTCGATCTTCAGCATGTCCACCGGCAGGCGCTTGAGATAGGTCAGCGAACTGTAGCCCGTGCCGAAATCGTCCATGGCGAAGCTGACGCCGTGCTTCTTCAGGCGCAGCATCTTGCCGACGGTGTCATCGATGTTCTGAATGACGATGCCTTCGGTGATCTCCAGCTTGAGCATTGCGTTGGGCAGTTGGCTGTCGCGCAGGCTGGTCGCGACCCGTTCGACGAAATCGTGCTGGCGGAACTGGCGAGGGCTGATATTGACGCACAGGCTGAAGCGTTCGCTGTCGATCAAGCCACCCGCGAGTAGCTGGGAGCAGAAATGGCAGGCCTCGGCCAGCACCCAGCCACCGACTTCGACGATCAGCCCGCTTTCTTCCAGCACCTGGATGAACTGCGCGGGCGACTGGGGGCCCAGTTGCGGATGCTGCCAGCGCAGCAGTGCCTCGGCGCCGACCACCTGGCCATCACGAGCGTCCACCTGGGGCTGGAAGTGCAGTTCGAATTCGCCGCGTGCCAGGGCCAGGCGCAGATCGTTCTCCAGACGCAGACGTGCGCTGGCCGCTTCCTGCATGGTGGTGCGGAACAGCTGGATGGCGTTACGTCCGGAATCCTTGGCGCGGTAGAGGGCGATATCGGCGCGCTTGAGCAGATCCGCCGGAGTATTGCCGTGATCGGGAATCAGGGCGACGCCGATGCTCGGGGTCACCTGCAGGCGGTGGCCGTCCAGCAGCATCGGTTCGGCGAGCAACTGGCGCAGCTTGTCGGCGACCTGGCGGACATGGCGGGTGACCTCCGAGCGCTTGCCCTCCAGGCCGGAGAGCAGCACCACGAATTCGTCGCCGCCCAGGCGGGCCACGGTGTCTTCGAGGCGCACGCTGGCTTCCAGGCGTGCGGTGACCAGACGCAGCACGGAGTCGCCGACGGGGTGGCCGAGTGAATCGTTGATGTGCTTGAAGTGGTCGAGGTCGAGAAACAGCAGGGCGCCGCGCAGATCATGGCGCTTGAGCAGGGCGATCTGCTGGGTCAGGCGGTCCATCAGCAGGGCGCGGTTGGGCAGGTTGGTCAACGCATCGTGGTAGGCCAGGTGCTGTACTTGCGCCTGCGCCTGCTTCAGTTCGCTGATGTCGCGTGCAGTGAGCAGCAGGCAGGGCACGCCATTGAGCTCGATGGGCTGCACGGAAACGTCGACCAGACGCACTTCACCGTCCCGATGCCGGCCGTGCATTTCCATGTGCAGCACCTGGCCCTGCTGGGCCAGGTGTTCGATCATCCGTACGCGCTCTTCGGGGTAGGCCCAGATGTCCAGCTCATGCACCGTGCGGCCGATCACCTCCCAGCCCTGGTAGCCGGTAATGCGGGTGAAGCCTTCGTTGACCTCGATGTAGCGCCCGCTGTCCCGTTCGGTGATGGTGATGGCGTCCGGACTGGAGTGGAAGGCCTTGGCGAACTTCTCTTCCGAGGCTTGCAGGCGCTGTTCGCGCAGCAGTCGCTCGCTAATATCGACCAGCGTGCCGACCATGCGCAGCGGTTGGCCGGCCTCGTCGAGCTGCAGTTTGGCAGTGCTTTCGAGAAAGCGCAGGCCGCCATTTTTCAGTTGCACACGGTAGGTGACCTGATAGTGGCTGCGGTGTTCTTCGACCAGGCTCTGGTAGCTCTGGCGCAGACTACGTCGATCTTCCATCGGTACCTGACGGAAGAAGTCGAGGAAAGCGCCTTCGAACGGTAGCGACTCCAGGCCTTGCAGCTGGGAGGCCCGGGCGCTGGCAAACAGCCGACTACTGGGAATGTGCCAGTCCCAGGTGCCCAGATCGGCCGACTCCAGGGCAAGGCGCAGGCGCTGCTTGCTTTCGTTGAGTGCCTGCTCCTGCGCGCGCTGCTCGGTGATGTTGCGCACGGTGAGGACCAGGCAGGAGGTGCCGTTCAGCTCTATTTCGCCACCGAACAGCAAGTTACTGGTGACGCTGCCGTCGCGGCTGAACAGCCGTACCTCGAGGTTGTTCAGGCGCCCGGTCTGTACGGCGTCGAGCATGCGCCGACGATCCACGGGGTCAGCCCAGATGCCTAGCTCCAGCGAGGTGCGGCCCACGGCTTCGGCACTGCTCCAGCCAAATTGCTGCTCGAAACTCGGGTTGACCTCGATGAAGCGGCCGGTCCCCCGGTCAGTGATGGCCACCGCGTCAGGCGTATGCATGAAGGCCTTGGCGAACTTTTCCTCACTGGCGCGCAGGGCATTTTCTGCACGCTTGCGTTCGCTGGTATCGAGGAAGGTACAGAGCATCAGGCGCTCGCCCTGCAGCTCGATGTACTGGCTCGACAGCACGCCATCGAGAACAGCGCCGCCACGGGTGCGCAGTTGTACTTCCTGAATCACTGGTTCCCGGCTCAGCGGCGCTTGTTGGCGCAACTGATCGCGCTGGCTGGCGTGTACCCAGAGATTCAGCTCATGGGTAGTGCGGCCAAGAATGTCGCTGGCGTTCCAGCCGAAGGCGTGGGTGAAGTGCTGGTTGACCTCGACGATCTCACTGGTGTCGTAGCGCACCAGCATCATGATGTCCGGGCTCAGGCGGAACAGGCTGGCGAAACGTTCCTCGGAGGCGCGCAGGGCCTCGGCACGCTCCTGTTGGGCGCTGATGTCGCGGATCACGCCGAACATGCGCGGCCGACCATCGGCCTCGCGTTGCAGACTGCCGGTGATCTCCAGCCAGTGCAGGCTGCCGTCCGGCCAGCGGATGCGGTGGCGCAGGGCGTTGGCAATCTGTTCGCCCTTGAGGATGGCGTCGAATTTAGCCAGAACGTCGGCGCGTTCCTCTTCGGGGATCAGCTCGATGTAGTGCAGTTCTCGCGTGACCGGGCGATTGGGATCGAGGCCGAACAGTGCCTGGGCGCCGCGCGACCAGTTCACCTGGCCACTGCGAATGTCCCAATACCAGGTGCCGAGGTGCGCGCCGTTCAGCGCAGCCAGCAAACGCGGCGCGTCTTGCCAGGTTTGCTCGAATTCGGCGGGATCCATCGCCGGTATATGTGGCAGGGGCGGGGTCTGGTCAGTCGATCTGGCCATGGCCGTACCTTCCTCCGGAGTGCGCGATGTGCGGGGCGGGCGTTAGAGGCATGTAGATATGTTTTTGTCGTTATGTCGCCACGTTAGTCTCAGTTCGGATGCCTATGCAAGATCATCGCGCTGGCTGTCGAGCAAGTCCATGAATGCCCGTGCGGCATTCGACAGGGTGCGCTCGGTATGCAGGATGTAGCCCAACTGGCGGGTCAGCTGGATGCCCGGTATCGGCAGGCGCGCGACCTGATCATCGAGCATGGTTCGGGGCAGCACGCTCCAGGCCAGGCCGATGGAAACCATCATCTTGATGGTTTCCAGGTAGTTGGTGCTCATGGCGATATTGGGTGTCAGGCTCTGGGCCTCGAACAGGCGCTGGACGATATGATGGGTGAAGGTGTTGCCGCCGGGAAATACGGCTGGGTGCTGCGCCACGTCGGCCAGGCTGATCACTTGGCTGCGGGCCAGTGGATGTTCCGGTGCGGCGACGAAATCCAGAGGGTCGTCCCACACGGCGACGGCGCGGATCGGCTCACGTGTTTCCGGGGCGAGGGTGATCACCGCCAGTTCGGCGCGGCCATGCAGGACTTCTTCGTACGCGACCTCCGAGTCTAGGAACTGGATATCCAGCGCCACCTGCGGATGGGCGCGGGTAAAGGCGCGCAGCAGGGCGGGCAGGCGATGCAGGCCGATGTGGTGGCTGGTCGCCAGGGTCAGGCGGCCGCTGACTTCACCGGAGAGGTTGGTCAGCGCGCGACGGGTATCGTCCAGCACGTTGAGAATCTGGTAAGCGCGCGGCAACAGGGCGCGGCCGGCTTGGGTCAGGCCAATCTCGCGACCGAGGCGGTCGAACAGACGCACGCCCAGTTGCTGTTCCAGGCCGGCGATGCGCTTGCTCACGGCAGGCTGGGTCAGGTGCAGGCGCTCGCCGGCTTCGGAAAAGCTGCCGGTTTCGGCAATGGCGATGAAGGCATTGAGGTTGGCCAGATCCATGGAGCGCTCCGGGTCAGTAATGAAGCGCTGAGCATACATTCCTCTTCGGAATCCATTGAATAAAAAATATGAATTTGAGTTATTTCGTGCCTGGCAATAGCATTCTCCCCATAAGCCGAAGGGCCATTTTCGCCCAGGCATAGATAAGGTGCACTTCTGACGCCGGGCGGTGATAACGCAGGCAGTTTGCGGATGTGCTCAAAAGGCGCTGATGAGGTAAGGCTGATGACTGGCAAGACGCTCTACGACAAGCTCTGGGAAATGCACGAAGTGAAACGTCGCGACGACGGTTCTTCGTTGATCTACATCGATCGTCACATCCTTCACGAAGTGACCTCGCCGCAGGCCTTCGAGGGCCTGCGCCTGGCCGGGCGCAAGCCGTGGCGCATCGACGCCAATATCGCCACCCCGGATCACAACGTGCCGACCACCAAGGCCGAGCGTCAGGGTGGCCTCGAGGCCATCGCCGATGAGGTTTCGCGCATTCAGGTACGGACCCTGGACGAGAACTGCGATGACTTCGGCATTCTCGAGTTCAAGATGAACGATGTGCGCCAGGGCATCGTCCATGTGGTCGGTCCGGAGCAGGGCGCCACCTTGCCGGGCATGACCGTGGTCTGTGGCGACTCGCACACTTCTACCCATGGCGCCTTCGGTGCGCTGGCCCACGGCATCGGCACCTCCGAGGTCGAGCATGTGCTCGCCACCCAGTGCCTGGTGGCCAAGAAGATGAAGAACATGCAGGTGCGCGTCGAAGGCAAGCTGCCGTTCGGCGTCACCGCCAAGGACATCGTGCTCGCCGTGATCGGCAAGATCGGCACGGCCGGCGGTAATGGCCACGCGCTGGAGTTCGCCGGCAGCGCAATCCGCGACCTGTCTCTGGAAGGGCGCATGACCATCTGCAACATGTCCATCGAGGCTGGTGCCCGTGTGGGCCTGGTGGCGGTGGACGAGAAAACCATCGCCTACGTCAAGGGCCGTCCATTCGCGCCCAAGGGCAGCGACTGGGACAAGGCCGTGGCGCAATGGCAGAGCCTGGTGTCCGACGCCGATGCGGTATTCGATACTGTGGTCGAATTGAAAGCCGAAGACATCAAGCCGCAAGTCAGCTGGGGCACCTCGCCGGAGATGGTTTTGGCCGTCGACCAGAACGTGCCGGACCCGGCCGCCGAAGCCGACCCGGTGAAGAAGGACTCGATCACCCGCGCACTGAAGTACATGGGCCTGAGCGCCAACCAGCCGATCACTGATATCCAGCTCGATCGCGTGTTCATCGGCTCCTGCACCAACTCGCGCATCGAAGACCTGCGCGCTGCTGCCGAGGTGGCCAAGGGGCGCAAGGTCGCCAGTACCGTCAAGCAAGCCATGGTGGTGCCGGGTTCTGGCCTGGTGAAACAGCAGGCCGAGGCCGAGGGGCTGGACAAGATCTTCATCGAGGCCGGTTTCGAATGGCGTGAGCCGGGTTGCTCCATGTGCCTGGCGATGAACCCGGACAAGCTGGGCAGTGGCGAGCATTGCGCCTCGACCTCCAACCGCAACTTCGAGGGCCGTCAGGGCGCCGGTGGTCGTACCCACCTGGTGAGCCCTGCCATGGCTGCCGCTGCTGCAGTAACCGGTCGTTTCATCGACGTTCGCGAATTGATCCAGGCCTGAGGAGCTAGATGATGAAAGCCTTTACCCAACACACCGGCCTGGTCTGTCCGCTCGACCGTGCCAACGTCGACACCGATCAGATCATTCCCAAGCAGTTCCTGAAGTCGATCAAGCGCACCGGCTTTGGTCCGAACCTGTTCGACGAATGGCGTTATCTGGATGTCGGCCAGCCGAATCAGGACAACTCCAAGCGCCCGATCAACAAGGATTTCGTGCTCAACTTCCCGCGCTACCAGGGCGCCAGCGTGCTGCTGGCCCGCGAGAACTTCGGCTGCGGCTCTTCGCGCGAGCATGCGCCTTGGGCACTGGACGAATACGGTTTCCGCACGGTGATAGCGCCGAGCTTTGCCGACATCTTTTTCAACAACAGCTTCAAGAACGGCCTGCTGCCGATCGTCCTCAAGGACGAAGAGGTCGATGCGCTGTTCGAGCAGGCCGAGGCCACCGAGGGTTACCAACTGACCGTCGATCTCCAGGCGCAGACCGTGACCCGCCCCGATGGCGTGCAGTACAGCTTCGAGGTCGATGCTTTTCGCAAGCACTGCCTGCTCAATGGCCTGGACGACATCGGCCTTACGCTGCAGGATCAGGACGCGATCAAGGCGTTCGAGGTCGGTTACCAGCAGAGCAGCCCCTGGCTGTTCGGCGCAATCAAGTAGAGAGTTGGTGATGAAGCGTTTCCATATCGCCCTGGCGGTCGATGATCTGCAGGCTTCCATCGCTGACGATGACCGGCGTCTGGGGCAGCCAGCCAGTGTGATCGTTCCCGGTCATTTCGCCATGTGGCGGACCGAGTTGCTGAATTTCTCCATCAACCAGCAGCCGGGGCAGGGTGGTCGATTGCGCCATGTTGGCTTCGAAGTCGATGGCGTGGATGGTTTCAGTAGTGAGGCTGACATCAATGGCCTGGCCTGGGAGCTGTTTTCCGCCAGCGAGCAGGATGCTCGCATCCTGCAGATGTACGGTGAACCGGTACGTAATTGATTTTCAGGCGGGTGCTTGGTGCGGCCGCTTCATTGCGATTATTTGAGGGCACGATGAGCAAGCAGATTCTGATTCTCCCGGGTGACGGTATCGGCCCGGAAATCATGGCCGAGGCGGTCAAGGTGCTGAACCTTGCCAACGACAAATACGCCCTGGGCTTCGAGCTGAGCTTCGATGATCTGGGTGGCGCGGCCATCGACCGTTACGGCGTGCCGCTGGCCGACGAGACCCTCGCGCGCGCCAGGGCCGCCGATGCCGTGCTGCTCGGCGCCGTTGGCGGGCCGAAGTGGGACACCATCGATCCGGCCATCCGCCCCGAGCGTGGCCTGCTGAAGATCCGCTCGCAGCTGGGCCTGTTCGGCAACCTGCGTCCGGCCATCCTCTACCCGCAACTGGCCGAAGCCTCCAGCCTCAAGCCGGAAGTGGTCGCTGGCCTGGATATCCTCATCGTCCGTGAGCTGACCGGTGGCATCTACTTCGGCCAGCCGCGCGAGAGCAAGGTGCTGGAAAACGGCGAGCGCATGGCTTACGACACGCTGCCTTACAGCGAGAGCGAAATCCGCCGCATCGCCAAGGTCGGTTTCGACATGGCGCGCGTGCGCGGCAAGAAGCTGTGCTCGGTGGACAAGGCCAACGTCCTGGCGTCCAGCCAGCTGTGGCGCGCCGTGGTCGAGGAAGTGGCCAAGGATTACCCGGACGTCGAACTGAGCCACATGTACGTCGACAACGCTGCCATGCAGCTGGTGCGCGCACCCAAGCAATTCGACGTGATGGTCACCGACAACATGTTTGGTGACATTTTGTCTGACGAGGCTTCGATGTTGACCGGCTCCATCGGCATGCTGCCGTCGGCATCCCTGGACGCCAACAACAAGGGCATGTACGAACCTTGCCATGGCTCCGCGCCGGACATCGCCGGCAAGGGCATCGCCAACCCGCTGGCCACTATTCTCTCGGTCTCCATGATGCTGCGTTACAGCTTCGGCCAGGTCGCTGCCGCCGATGCCATCGAGAAGGCGGTGAGCCTGGTACTGGATCAGGGCCTGCGCACGGGCGACATCTGGTCCGAAGGCAAGACCAAGGTCGGTACTGCTGAGATGGGTGATGCAGTGGCCTCCGCGCTGCGTAGTCTGTAATCTTCCCAGCCCCGCCGGTGTGGTTCCGGCGGGCTGTTTATATAGGTGTAGTCGTTATGAAACGTGTAGGTCTGATCGGTTGGCGTGGCATGGTCGGTTCCGTGCTCATGCAGCGCATGCTTGAAGAACGGGACTTCGACCTGATCGAGCCGGTGTTCTTCACCACTTCCAATGTCGGTGGCCAAGGCCCTGCCATCGGCAAGGACATCGCGACGCTGAAAGATGCCTACAGCATTGACGACCTCAAGGGCCTGGACGTGATCCTGACCTGCCAGGGCGGCGACTACACCAATGAAGTATTCCCCAAGTTGCGTGAGGCAGGCTGGCAGGGCTACTGGATCGATGCGGCCTCCAGCCTGCGCATGGATGATGACTCGGTGATCGTGCTCGATCCGGTCAACCGCAAGGTGATCGACCAGGCACTGGACGCCGGCACCAGGAACTACATCGGCGGCAACTGCACCGTCAGCCTGATGCTGATGGCTCTCGGTGGCCTGTACGAGGCTGGTCTGGTGGAGTGGATGAGTGCCATGACCTACCAGGCTGCTTCCGGTGCTGGCGCGCAGAACATGCGTGAGCTGATCAAGCAGATGGGCGCGATCAACGGTGCCGTTGCCGATGAATTGGCCGACCCGGCCAGCGCCATCCTCGACATCGACCGCAAGGTGGCCGAGGCCATGCGTGGCGAAGGCTTTCCGGTCGACAACTTCGGTGTGCCGCTGGCTGGCAGCCTGATCCCCTATATCGACAAGGAACTGCCGAACGGGCAGAGCCGTGAAGAGTGGAAGGCTCAGGCCGAAACCAACAAGATTCTCGGTCGCTTCAAGAACCCGATCCCAGTCGATGGCATTTGCGTGCGCATCGGTGCCATGCGCTGCCACAGCCAGGCGCTGACCATCAAACTGAACAAGGATGTGCCGATGGCCGACATCGAAGGCCTGATCAGCCAGCACAATCCCTGGGTCAAGCTGGTGCCGAACCATCGCGAAGATTCCATCCGCGACCTCGGCCCGACTGCCGTGACCGGCACCCTCAGTGTTCCGGTCGGCCGTCTGCGCAAGCTCAACATGGGTTCGCAGTACCTGGGCGCGTTCACTGTCGGTGACCAACTGCTGTGGGGCGCTGCCGAGCCGCTGCGCCGCATGCTGCGGATTCTGCTGGAGCGTTAACCGCCAGGCTGATATCCAGCGTCAAGCAAAGCCCTTCTGTCTCGGCAGAGGGGCTTTGTGTTTTCTGGAGGCGCAAGCTGATTGCCTGGGCGATGGGGCGCAGTTACAGTGCCGCTCCCTCTGTGTCGCAGGTCCGCTCATGAGTCAGTCCATCAATATCGCCGTGATCGGCGCCACCAGCAACGTCGGCGAAGCGCTGGTCGAGTTGCTCGAAGAGCGTGAGTTCCCGGTGAAGGATCTGCATCTGCTGGCCAGCAGCGAGTCGGCTGGGCAGAGTCTTTCTTTCCGTGGTCGGCAGGTGCGGGTCAGGTCGCTCGATGCCTTCGATTTCACTCAGGTGCAACTGGCTTTCTTTGCCGCAGGTTCTGAAGTGACACGCACCCATCAGGAGCGCGTGGTCGCAGCCGATTGTTCCGTTATCGATCTGAGCGCTGCTTTTTCGCTGGATCAGGCGCCATGCGTATTGCCCGAGCTCGGCGCCGAAGGGCTGCCGGCATTGACCAAGCCGTGGTGCGTCAGTGCGCCGACGCCTTCGGCGGTTGCCTGTGCGTTGGTACTGGCAGCACTGAAGCCTGTGCTAAAGCCGCAGCAGTTGCAGGTGACGGCCATGCTGTCGATTTCCACACTGGGGCGCAGTGGTGTTCAGGAGCTGGCACGGCAGACCGCTGAGCTGCTCAACGGGCGCCCTCTGGAACCGAAGACGGTGGATCGACAGATCGCGTTCAATCTGCTGGCGCAGGTCGGCGAGGTGGATGATCAAGGGCATGCTCAGCTGGAGAAACGTCTGGCCGCCGAGATTCGACAATTGTTGAGTCTGCCTGAGCTTCCGGTCGCAGCGACCTGCGCCTTGGTGCCAGTATTCTTTGGCGATAGTCTCGCGCTGGGTGTGTATGCTGATTCGGATATCGATATCAGTGCCGTGCAGCAGTTGCTCGAGGTCGCGCAAGGTATCGAGTTGGTAGAGGCCGGCGACTACCCGACTGCAGTGGGTGATGCGGTGGGGCAGGATCAGGTGTACGTGGGGCGTATCCGTCGTGGTGTGAGCGATCCAAGGCAACTCAATTTGTGGATTGCGTCTGATAATGTAAGAAAAGGCGCCGCCCTGAATGCTGTGCAGATAGCTGAGTTATTGATAAAACACTATCTGTAAAAGATACTTACCTAGAAATTTGAAGAATCTTTCTAGCTTGGCAATACTGGCTGAGTTGATTGCTGAATGGGGAGCCGCTCGTGGAGCGGAGGCAGGCAGCAGTTCTCAAGACCCTCTCGCATGCCGAGAAAAAGATAAAACAAGGGATAACGCTATGGTTCGGGTTCGCAAACTGGTGCTGGCAATCGCAGCCGCTTCCGCGCTGTCTTCCGGTATGGCGCATGCGCTGGGGTTGGGTGAAGTTACCCTGCAATCGTCGCTGAATCAGCCGTTGGTAGCGGAAATCGAATTGCTGGAGGTGCGCGACCTTGCTTCCAGTGAGGTGATTACCAGCCTCGCGTCTCCTGAGGAGTTCGTCAAAGCTGGCGTTGATCGTCAGTACTTTCTGACCGACCTCAAGTTCACCCCTGTATTGAAGCCCAACGGCAAGAGCGTTATCCGCATCACGTCGAGCAAGACCGTGCGTGAGCCCTACCTCAATTTCCTGGTTGAAGTGCTCTGGCCGAATGGTCGCCTGCTGCGTGAATATACCCTGCTGCTCGATCCGCCACTTTATTCTGCACAACCGTCCGTAGCTGCTGCCCCGCAGTTGCCGGTTGCTGCGCCCGCGCCACGCCCGTCTGCTGCGCCTGCCACTGCGCCGACTCGCGCTGCGCCTGCTGCGGCTCCGCGTCCTGCAGCGCCGGCGCCTGCATCGCGCACCATTTCCGGTAGCGAATACAAAACCACTGCCAACGATACGCTCTGGGAAATCGCCCAGCGTGTTGGCGGTGGTTCGGTCAATCAGACCATGCTGGCTATCCAGGACCTGAATCCGGATGCTTTCATTGGCGGCAATATCAACCGTATGAAGAGCGGTCAGGTGCTACGTCTGCCGGACGAACAGCAGATTCGTAGTCGCAGCAATGCCGAGGCGATCGCTCAGGTCTCCGAGCAGAATGCAGCCTGGCGTGAAGGTCGTGCCGTCGCCTCGCGTCAACTGGATGCCACTCGCCGTACCACCGCTGGCGCAGCACCGGCGACTGCAGAGGCGGGCGACAGTCTTAAGTTGGTTGCTGCTGAGGCTGGTCAGGCCACTCGCGGTAGCGATACCGGTTCGGCTGGAAGCAAGGCGCTGGCTGACAAGCTGGCAGTGACTCAGGAAAGTCTGGATTCGACCCGTCGCGAGAACGCCGAGCTGCAGAGCCGTGTAGGTGATCTGCAAAGCCAACTGGACAAGTTGCAGCGTCTGGTGGAGCTGAAGGACAGTCAGTTGGCCAAGATGCAGGCCGACCTGTCGGCAGCGCCCGAAGCTCCTGCTCCTGCTGCAACGCAAGAGCCGCCTGCGGAAACTCCGGCAGCGGCGCCTGAAGCCGCGCCGCCCGCTGCGCAAGCGACAACGCCGCCGACTACGCCGCCTGAGGAGGCGGCGCCTGACTACAACTATTCCGAGGAACCGGCTGCGCCTGTCGAGGACAGCGCCGCCGCAACCCAGCAGCCGGCCAGTGAGCCGGCTGCTGCCGTTGAACCAGCCGCCCCGGTCAAGCCGGCCGAAGCAGCCAAACCTGCTACACCTGCTCCTGCGCCTGCACCGGCCCCGCAGGGTTTCATCGATGACCTGCTGGCTAACCCGATGACGCTGGGTTTGGCCGGTGGTGGTGCGCTTCTGCTCCTGCTGGTCGGCTTGATGGCGCTGTCGCGCCGCAACGCCCAGAAAGAGTCCGAGCTGCAAGATGAGCTGGCTGACGACTTGTCCCAGGAGCAGGCGTTCGCCTCCGATCTGGACATGCCCGAAGACAGCTTCGCGGGCCTTGACGACGAGCCTGTCCAGGCCGCTCAGGGCGCTGGCGAAGACCGCGTTACGGCGCAGACTGGCGACGCGCTGGGCGAGGCCGATATCTACATTGCTTACGGGCGCTTCAATCAGGCGGCCGAACTGCTGCAGAACGCCATCAATGACGAGCCACATCGTGCCGATCTGCGTCTGAAGCTGATGGAAGTCTATGCCGAGCTGGGTGATCGCGAAGGCTTTGCCCGTCAGGATAATGAACTGCGCGAGATCGGCGGCGTGAATGCCGAAGCCGAGCAGCTGAAGTCCAAGTATCCGGCGATCGCTGCCTTCGCGGGGGCGGGTGCCGTAGCGGCCGCTGCCTCCGCCGATGACGACATGGGCGAGTTCAATCTGGACGACCTCAGCCTGGATGAGCCGACCGCTGAGGCGCCTGCTTCCACTGGTGGTGATCTGGATGATGCCTTCGATCTGAGCCTCGACGATCTGGAGGCTGATCTGGAGAGTGATGTTCAGTCAGCCAGTACTGAGCAAGCGCCGTTGTCGCTGGACGATGATCTGGACTTCGGTCTGGTCGATGAGCCAGCCGCGCCGGCAGCTTCTGCCGATGATGATCTGAGCTTCGATCTGGCCCTGGATGATGACAAGGTCGAACTGTCCCGGCCGAGCGACGATCTGTCCGCCTTCAGCCTGGACCTGGATGAACCTGCTCCAGCAGCCAGCGACGAAGTTGATGATTTCCTGCTGAGCCTCGATGACGATGCGCCGCTGAACCAGTCGGCTGACGATCTTTCCGATCTGAGCATCGATCTGGCTGAAGAAACGCCGTCTGCCAATCTCGATCTGCCGGCTGACTTCGATCTCTCGCTCGAAGATGAAACTCCGGCTCAGCCGGCTGTCGCGCCTGATAGCTTCGCCGCGCAGCTGGACGAGGTGACCGCTGAGCTGGATCAGCTGTCGACTGATTTCGAAGAGCCGCAAGCAGCTCCGCTGGCACCGGCCAATAGCCTGTCCAGTGATCTGGATGGCGATGATGACTTCGACTTCCTGTCCGGTACCGATGAAACCGCGACCAAGCTGGATCTGGCCCGGGCCTATATCGACATGGGCGACACCGAAGGTGCCCGCGACATTCTTGATGAAGTGATTGCCGAGGGCAGTGATGCTCAGCAGCAGGAAGCTCGCGAGATGATTGCCAAGATGGTTTGATTGAAACATGTCTGATGCAGTACCTGTAGCGGCCGCCGAAATGGCGGCCGCTGGCTTTTTCAGAATCGCTCTGGGCCTCGAATACAAGGGCGCACGTTATCGTGGGTTCCAACGCCAGGGCGCGAATGTTCCGTCGATCCAGGGTCATCTGGAAACTGCCTTGTCCAAAGTCGCTGGTGGTGCCCCGGTCAGCATTCTGTGCGCCGGACGTACCGATGCCTCTGTGCATTCCAGTGGTCAGGTGGTGCATTTCGATACCACTGTCGAGCGTTCGCTGCATGCCTGGATCATGGGCGCCAACATGAATTTGCCCGCTGACATCAGCGTGACCTGGGCGAAGGTGATGCCGGCGCACTTTCATGCGCGCTTCTCGGCCATGGCGCGACGCTACCGCTACGTGATCTACAACGATCCGATTCGCCCGGCGCACATGGCCGAGGAAGTGACCTGGAATCATCGCCCGCTGGATGTGGCGCGCATGCGTGAAGCGGCCCTGGCGCTGGTAGGCACTCATGATTTCAGCGCCTTCCGGGCAACCCGCTGCCAGGCCAAGTCACCGGTCAAGACCGTGCACCACCTGCAACTGATCGAGCATGGCCGCTTCATCGTGCTGGATATCCGCGCCAATGCTTTTCTGCACCATATGGTGCGTAACATCGCGGGTGTGCTGATGACCATTGGTGCCGGCGAGCGGTCGCCAGAATGGGCGCGCGAGGTGCTCGAACGCGGTGATCGACATAGCGGGGGAGTGACAGCGCACCCCTACGGTCTATATCTGATACAGGTCGATTACCCGGAGGAGTTCGAATTGCCGCAGCGCTATCTGGGACCGCATTTTCTCTCTGGTCTTCCGGACGTGCGACAGCCATAACCCTTTGTTACCATCCGAACCCGCATGGCGAGAGGCATGAACGTGACGGTCGTACGCAGCAAGATTTGTGGTATCACCCGCATCGAGGATGCCCTGGCGGTGGTGGAGGCGGGAGCCGACGCTATTGGTCTGGTGTTCTACGGGAAAAGCCCGCGAGCAGTCAGCGTCGAGCAGGCCGCTGCGATCCTGCATGCCTTACCGCCGTTCGTGACCACTGTCGGGCTGTTCGTCGACATGCCGCGCGACGAGCTGCAGCAGTTGCTGCAGCGCCTGCCGCTGGATCTGCTGCAGTTTCACGGTGACGAGTCGCCAGCCGACTGTGAAGGCTTTGGCCGCCCCTATATCAAAGCGCTGCGGGTTCGCCCTGGTGAGGACGTGGCGGCAGCCATGGCGCCCTACACTGGTGCGCGGGGTATTCTGCTGGATACCTTCATCGAGGGCGTGCCGGGTGGTACGGGCGCTTCGTTCGATTGGTCGCTGGTGCCTGAGGATGCCGCCAAACCCATCATCCTGGCCGGCGGCCTCGATGCGGACAATGTCGCGCGGGCCATTCGCCAGGTGCGCCCCTATGCCGTGGATGTCAGTGGTGGGGTAGAAGCCAGTAAAGGCATAAAGGATGCAGACAAGATTCGTGCATTCGTGCGGGCGGTGCGTGATGCTCGATGTGACGGCGATTGAAGCAGGGCCGTCAATTAGCCTGTCACGCCGCCATGGGCTCGTTTCGACGGGCGCCGGGTGCGGCAGAAAAGAATTGCTGGAGATGGGCGTTTCACGATGAGACGTTCATCCGAACCAACGGTTATGGAGAAATGACAGCATGAGCAACTGGTTGGTAGACAAACTCATTCCCTCGATCATGCGTTCCGAGGTGAAGAAGAGCTCTGTGCCCGAGGGCCTGTGGCACAAATGTCCGTCCTGTGATGCCGTGCTCTACCGTCCTGAGCTGGAAAAGACGCTCGACGTCTGTCCCAAGTGCAATCACCACATGCGTATCGGCGCTCGTGCGCGTATCGACATCTTCCTCGATGCCGACGGCCGCGAGGAGATCGGTGCTGATCTGGAACCGGTCGACCGCCTGAAATTTCGCGACAGCAAGAAGTACAAGGATCGTCTGGCTGGTGCGCAGAAGCAGACCGGCGAGAAGGACGCCCTGATCTCAATGAGCGGCACCCTCGAAGGTATGCCGATCGCCGTTTGCGCGTTCGAGTTCTCCTTCATGGGTGGCTCCATGGGCGCCATCGTCGGTGAGCGTTTCGTCCAGGCGGCCAATGTTGCACTGGAAAAACGCTGCCCGCTGGTGTGCTTCTCCGCTTCGGGCGGTGCGCGCATGCAGGAAGCGCTGATCTCGCTGATGCAGATGGCCAAGACTTCCGCCGCCCTGGCGCGTCTGCGTGAAGAAGGCCTGCCGTTCATCTCCGTGCTGACTGACCCGGTCTACGGTGGTGTTTCCGCCAGCCTGGCAATGCTTGGAGATGTCATCGTGGCCGAGCCGAAGGCGCTGATCGGTTTCGCCGGCCCGCGCGTGATCGAGCAGACCGTCCGCGAGAAACTGCCGGAAGGCTTCCAGCGTAGTGAGTTCCTCATCGAGCATGGTGCCATCGACATGATCATTTCGCGCGATGAGCTGCGTCCGCGCCTGGCTCGTCTGCTTGCGCAAATGATGAATCGTCCCTCTCCGGTTTCCCTGCCGGCCACTGCATGACCGAACGTAGCCTGGGCGAGTGGCTCGCCTATCTCGAGCAGTTGCATCCTTCGGCCATCGACATGGGCCTGGAGCGCTCGCGTGAGGTGGCGCAGCGGCTCGGCCTGGGCAAGCCTGCGCCATTGGTGGTTACCGTCACCGGTACCAATGGCAAGGGCTCTACCTGCGCCTTTCTCGCCAGTCTGATCGCCGCCCAGGGGCAGCGCGTCGGTGTCTACAGTTCACCGCACCTACTGCGTTACAACGAACGTGTGCTTGTGCAGGGGCGAGAAGCCAGCGACGAAGAGTTGTGCCAGGCTTTTGCGGCGGTCGAAGCCGCGCGTGGCGAGATCTCCCTGACCTATTTCGAGATGGGTACGCTGGCGGCCTTCTGGCTGTTCGAGCGTGCTCAGCTGGATGCCGTGGTGCTCGAAGTTGGCCTCGGCGGGCGCCTGGATGCGGTGAATCTGGTCGATGCCGATCTGGCGCTGATCACCAGCATCGGGCTGGATCACGCCGACTGGCTGGGCGATACCCGTGAATCGGTCGCCTTCGAAAAGGCCGGGATCATGCGCGCCGGCATGCCTGCGTTGTGTGGTGACCTCGACCCTCCGCTGCCATTGCTGCAGCAAGCAGTCACGTTGGATACGCCGCTGTTCCTGCGCAGTCGTGACTATGACCTAAGCGTGCAAGCGCAGGACTGGTCCTGGTATGGCCTTGACGTAAAAGGCCAGGTACTGCGACTCGAGCAGCTGCCGCTTCTTGATCTGCCAATGGAAAACGCGGCGCTGGCGTTGCAGGCCTATGCGCTTCTGCCGCTGCCGTGGAATCACCAGCAGATCGTTGAGGCCCTGCTCGCCACGCGGGTAACCGGGCGTCTGGATCGTCGCGCGCTGGATTGGCGAGGCAAGTCACTCACACTGTTGCTCGATGTTGGGCATAATCCTCATGCCGCCGATTATCTGGCGCAGCGCCTGGAGAGTCGCCCGCTGGCCGGGCAGCGCTGGGCGGTGTTCGGTTTGTTGGCCGACAAGGCTCTGCCCGGCGTGGTGTCGCCACTGCTGAGTCTGGTTTCTGGTTGGGCCGTGGCGCCGCTGGATACGCCGCGTTCACGCTCTGCCGATGACCTGGCCGAGCACCTGCGGGGGCAGGGCGCGGCGGTGGTGCAGTACCCGGATGTGCGTACCGCGCTCGATGCGCAGTGCGAGCAGGCGGCAGAGGGTGACGAGATACTGTTGTTCGGATCGTTTTTCTGCGTGGCCGAGGCCCTGGATTGGCTGGCCCGCCCGGCTTGATAAGGGGATTGGGGATGGCAATGCTGGACAGTGGGCTCAAGCAGCGCATGGTCGGTGCTCTGGTGCTGGTGGCGCTGGCGGTGATTTTCCTGCCTATGCTGCTGTCGCGCGAGGATGAGATGCGCCGCGTGGTAGTGGATGCGCCGGCCATGCCGCAAGCGCCGGCTGCTGCCGAGATCATCGTGCAGCCTGCCGAGGTCGTCGAGCCCGAGGAGTTGCCGCAGGAGCCGGTTCCCGTCGAAGAGGTGGAGCCTCAGATCGTCGAGGTGCCTGAGCAGCCCAAGCCGACCCCGCCGCCTGTCGCGCAGCAGAGCAAGCCCGATCCGGTCAAGACCGAACAGGCGGTGAGCACTGCTCCTGCCAAGCCGGAAGGACGCCTGGACGCCAACAGCCTGCCGATCAGTTGGTCGGTGCAGTTGGCCAGTCTATCCAGTCGCACCGGAGCGGAAAATTTGCAGAAAACGCTGCGCAGTCAGGGCTACAACGCCTACATCCGCGCCTTCGACGGCATGAACCGGGTGTTCGTTGGTCCGTTGATCGAGCGCGCCGAGGCCGAGCGCCTGCGTGATCAGCTCAACCGCCAACACAAACTCAGCGGTTTTGTCGTGCGCTTCCAGCCAGAAGCGGGTTAAGCAAGCGAAGGACTTTGCAGCGCCTGGTTACCCGATGCGCCGGGCTCTGCTAAAATGCTCCGCCTTTTCCGCTGGTAGGCCGCACCGTGGTATTCACCTGGGTCGATTGGGCGATCATCGCCGTCATCGCCATTTCTAGTTTGATCAGTCTGAAGCGCGGCTTCGTCAAGGAAGCCCTGTCGCTGCTGACCTGGATCATCGCAGGTGTGGTCGCCTGGATGTTCGGTGGCGCACTGGCCCAGCATCTCGTCGAATTTATCGAAACGCCTTCCGCGCGGGTCATTGCAGCCTGTGCCATTCTCTTCATCGCCACCTTGCTGGTGGGCGCTCTGGTCAATTTCCTCATTGGCGAACTGATCCGTGTGACTGGCCTGTCCGGTACCGACCGTTTTCTCGGCATGGTATTCGGCGCCGCGCGTGGTGGTTTGTTGGTGGTGCTGCTGGTCGGGCTGATCAGCCTGGCACCCGTGGAACAGGATACGTGGTGGCAACAGTCACAGCTGGTGCCGCATTTTCTGATGGTCGCCGACTGGTCGAAGAACCTCATTCTGGGGTGGTCCGATCAGTGGTTTACCGGTGGGTCGGCTCACCCAGCTGATCTGCTTTAAAAGAGTGGCCTGCGCGGAGTAACCGCTGCGCCGGTCGCTGAATTAGCCTGAACTATCTAGCAGGGGTCGTGGCACATGTGTGGCATCGTCGGTATCGTCGGTAAATCGAACGTCAATCAGGCGCTGTATGACGGGCTCACCGTCCTCCAGCACCGCGGCCAGGATGCTGCCGGTATTGTCACCAGCCATGATGGCCGCCTGTTCCTGCGCAAGGACAATGGTCTGGTACGTGACGTGTTCCAGCAGCGGCATATGCAGCGCCTGGTCGGTCATATGGGCATCGGCCATGTGCGCTACCCGACTGCTGGTAGCTCCAGCTCGGCCGAAGCTCAGCCGTTCTACGTCAACTCGCCTTACGGCATCACCCTGGCGCACAACGGTAACCTGACCAACGTCGAGCAGTTGGCCAAGGAAATCTACGAGTCCGATCTGCGTCACGTGAACACCAATTCCGATTCGGAAGTGCTGCTCAACGTGTTTGCCCATGAGCTTGCCCAGCGCGGCAAGCTGCAGCCGACCGAAGAAGATGTGTTCGCCGCCGTTACCCACGTGCACGAGCGCTGCCTGGGTGGATACGCTGTCGTGGCGATGATCACCGGTTATGGCATCGTCGGCTTCCGTGATCCCAACGGCATTCGCCCGATCGTCTTCGGCCAGCGCCATACCGATGAGGGCGTCGAGTACATGATCGCGTCCGAGAGCGTATCGCTGGACGTACTCGGCTTCACCCTGATCCGCGACCTGGCGCCGGGCGAGGCGGTCTACATCACCGAAGAGGGCAAGCTGTTCACCCGTCAGTGCGCGGCCAACCCGCAGTACGCGCCCTGCATCTTCGAGCACGTTTACCTGGCGCGCCCGGACTCGATCATGGACGGTATCTCGGTGTACAAGGCGCGTCTGCGTATGGGCGAGAAGCTGGCCGACAAGATTCTCCGTGAGCGTCCGGATCATGACATCGACGTGGTCATCCCGATTCCCGACACCAGCCGTACGGCGGCGCTGGAGCTGGCCAATCATCTGGGCGTGAAATTCCGCGAAGGTTTCGTCAAGAACCGCTACATCGGCCGCACCTTCATCATGCCCGGCCAGGCGGCACGCAAGAAATCCGTACGGCAGAAGCTCAACGCCATCGAGTTGGAGTTCCGCGGCAAGAACGTGATGCTGGTGGACGACTCCATCGTGCGTGGCACCACCTGCAAGCAGATCATTCAGATGGCCCGCGAGGCTGGCGCGAAGAACGTCTACTTCTGCTCGGCAGCCCCGGCGGTACGTTACCCGAACGTCTACGGCATCGATATGCCTAGCGCCCATGAGCTGATCGCGCACGGCCGGACCACTGAAGAGGTCTGCGAGCTGATCGGTGCCGACTGGCTGATCTACCAGGATCTGCCGGACTTGATCGAGGCGGTCAGTGGCAGCAAGAAGATCAAGATCGACAACTTCGACTGCGCGGTGTTCGACGGCAAGTACGTCACCGGCGACGTCGACGAAGCCTACCTGGACAAGATCGAGCAGGCGCGCAACGATGCCAGCAAGGTCAAATCGCAGGCCGTCAGCGCGATCATCGATCTGTATAACAACTGATTCGAGCGGGCAGGGCAGCGGTCCTGCCCGGTCCGTAGCCCGGATGCAGTCCGGGGGATATCACAAAGGATTTCCCGGATTGCATCCGGGCTACATTGCTTGAGGTAGCGATATGACACAGGAATGGGATGCCGGCAGGCTCGACAGCGACCTGGATGGCGTAGGCTTCGACACCCTGGCGGTGCGTGCTGGCCAGCACCGTTCGCCCGAGGGCGAGCATGGCGAAGCGTTGTACCTGACATCCAGTTACGTGTTCCGTACCGCTGCCGATGCCGCTGCACGCTTTGCTGGTGAGGTGCCGGGCAACGTCTATTCGCGTTATACCAACCCCACCGTGCGCACCTTCGAGGAGCGCATCGCCGCGCTGGAAGGCGCCGAGCAGGCGGTGGCGACTGCCTCCGGCATGTCGGCGATCCTCGCCATCGTCATGAGCCTGTGCAGTGGCGGTGACCATGTGCTGGTGTCGCGCAGTGTGTTCGGCTCCACCATCAGTCTGTTCGAGAAGTACCTCAAGCGCTTCGGCATCGAGGTCGATTACGTGCCGCTGGCCGATCTCGATGCCTGGCAGGGCGCGTTCAAACCCAATACCAAGTTGTTGTTCGTCGAGTCGCCATCCAACCCGCTGGCCGAGCTGGTAGATATCGCCGCGCTTGCCGAAATCGCTCACGCGCGCGGCGCGCTGCTGGCGGTGGACAACTGCTTCTGCACCCCGGCCCTGCAACAGCCGCTGAAGCTCGGTGCCGATATCGTCATGCACTCGGCGACCAAGTACATCGACGGCCAGGGCCGTGGCCTGGGCGGTGTGGTGGCGGGGCGTAGCGAGCAGATGAAGGAAGTGGTCGGTTTCCTGCGTACCGCAGGACCCACCCTGAGCCCGTTCAATGCCTGGATGTTCGTCAAGGGCCTGGAAACCCTGCGCATCCGTATGCGTGCACAGAGTGAAAGTGCGCTGCAGCTGGCGTTGTGGCTCGAGCAACAGCCGCAGGTCGAGCGCGTGCATTACGCGGGGCTAGCCAGCCATCCGCAGCATGAGCTGGCAAAAAAGCAGCAGAGTGCCTTCGGTGCCGTGGTCAGTTTCGAGGTCAAGGGCGGCCGTGATGCCGCCTGGAAAGTGATCGATGGCACTCGTGTCATCTCGATCACCACCAACCTCGGCGATACCAAGACCACCGTTGCCCATCCGGCTACCACCTCCCATGGTCGCCTGACTCCGCAGGAGCGCGCTAACGCAGGCATTCGCGACAACCTGATCCGCGTCGCTGTGGGCCTGGAAGAGCTGGAAGACCTCAAGGCGGATCTGGCGCGCGGCCTGGCTGCGCTCTGAGCATGCTGGAGTGGGGCACGAATGACACGCCCAACAACGGGCGTGTCGCGCTGGTCACCGGTGCCGCACGTGGCATCGGCCTGGGTATCAGTGCCTGGCTGATCACCGAGGGTTGGCAGGTGGTGTTGGCCGACGTCGACCGCGAGCGTGGCTCCAGAGTGGCACGTGCTTTGGGTAATAACGCCTGGTTCGTGGCCATGGATGTGGCCAAGGAGGATCAGGTCAGCGTCGGTGTCGCCGAGGTGCTAGGCCAGTTCGGGCGTCTCGATGCGTTGGTGTGCAATGCGGCTATATCCGATCCGCACACGCCGCCGCTGGAGTCGCTCGACCTCAAGCGCTGGAATCGCCTGCTGGCGGTCAACCTGACCGGCGCCATGCTGCTGGCCAAGCACTGTGCGCCATATTTGCGTGGGCATCGCGGCGCCATCGTCAATATCGCCTCCACCCGCGCCAGCCAGTCCGAGGCTGATTGTGAGGCGTATGCCGCGAGCAAGGGCGGTCTTGTCGCGCTCACTCACGCGCTGTCAATCAGCCTGGGCCCGGAGGTGCGCGTCAACTGCGTCAGTCCAGGCTGGATCGACTCTCGCGACCCGTCGCAGCAGCGCCTGGAGCCGCTGTCGGTGTTCGATCATGCGCAACATCCGGTCGGCCGTGTCGGTACGGTGGAAGATGTCGCGGCGCAGGTCGCCTGGCTGCTCTCCGATGCGGCCGGTTTCGTCACCGGGCAGGAGTTCGTCATCGACGGCGGCATGAGCCGCAAGATGATCTATCAGGATTGAATGCCTGTGGGAGCGAGCTCTGCTCGCAGAACGTGGTCTTGAAACCTTCGCGGGCAGAGCTCGCTCCTACGAATTCGACAGAAACGAAAAAGGCTCCCGAAGGAGCCTTTTTCACGTGTGGCACGAATTACATGTTGGGGTAATTCGGGCCACCGGTGCCTTCCGGCGCAACCCAGGTGATGTTCTGGGCCGGGTCCTTGATGTCGCAGGTCTTGCAGTGCACGCAGTTCTGCGCGTTGATCTGGAACTTCTTCTCGCCGTCTTCCTGCGTCACCACTTCGTACACGCCGGCCGGGCAGTAACGCTGCGCCGGTTCGTCATATAGCGGCAGATTCTTCGCCAGCGGAATGCTCGGGTCGGTGAGCTTCAGGTGGCAGGGCTGCTCTTCTTCGTGGTTGGTGTTGGAGAGGAACACCGAGCTCAGTTTGTCGAAGCTCAGTTTGCCGTCCGGTTTCGGGTAGGCGATCTTCGCGCACTCTGCGGCCGGCTTCAGGCAGGCGTAATCCGGCTTGTTGTCGTGGAGGGTGAAGGGGGCCTTGCCGCCAAAGATGTTCTGGTCCAGCCAGTTGATGCCGCCGCCGACGATGGCGCCGTATTTGTGGATGGCTGCGCCGAAGTTACGGCTACGGAACAGTTCGTCGTACAGCCAGCTGGTCTTGAAGCCATCGACATAGTTGCTCAGCTCATCGCCGCCTTCACGGCCGGCTGCCAGTGCTTCGGCAATGGCGTCGGCAGCGAGCATGCCGGACTTCATCGCGGTGTGGCTACCTTTGATCTTGGCAAAGTTCAGGGTGCCAAGGTCACAGCCGATCAGGGCGCCGCCCGGGAAGACCATCTTCGGCAGCGAATTCAGACCGCCCTTGCAGATGGCGCGAGCACCGTACGCAACACGCTTGCCACCTTCCAGGTACTGGGCAATCACCGGGTGGTGCTTGTAGCGCTGGAACTCGTCGAACGGCGACAGATGCGGGTTGGAATAGGACAGATCGATGATCAGGCCGACTACCACCTGGTTGTTCTCCAGGTGATAGAGGAAGGAGCCACCGGTATTTTCGGTGCCCATGATGTCCATCGGCCAGCCAGCGGTGTGCACCACCAGGCCTTGTTCATGCTTGGCCGGGTCGATGTCCCAGATTTCCTTGATGCCGATGCCGTAATGCTGGGCGTCGGCTTCGCTGTCGAGGTTGTATTGCTTGATCAGTTGCTTGCCGATGTGGCCACGGCAGCCTTCGGCGAACAGGGTGTACTTGGCACGCAGTTCCATGCCGGGGGTGTAGTAGCCTTCCTTGGGGTTGCCTTCACGGTCGACACCCAGATCACCGGTGACGATGCCGCGTACCACGCCATTCTCGTCGATCAGCGCTTCCTGAGCGGCGAAGCCTGGGTAGATCTCGACGCCCAGATTCTCGGCCTGCTGGGCCAGCCAGCGGCACAGGTTGCCCAGGGAAATGATGTAATTGCCTTCGTTGTGCATGGTTTTTGGCACAAAGAAGTCAGGAATTCGGGTAGCCTTGTCAGCGTCGCGCAGCAGGTAGATGTCATCGCGCTTGACCGGGGTATTGAGCGGGGCGCCAAGTTCTTTCCAGTCGGGGAAGAGTTCATTCAGGGCGCGCGGTTCGAATACCGCGCCAGAGAGGATGTGAGCGCCAACTTCGGAGCCTTTCTCGACCACGCAGACGCTGATCTCCTGACCCGCTTCAGCGGCTTTCTGCTTCAGTCGGCAGGCGGCGGACAGTCCGGACGGGCCGGCGCCGACGATGACGACGTCGAACTCCATAAATTCGCGTTCCACAGGCTATCTCCTACTCAAGGCTCTTCGATATTTTATGTTGGAGGGCGCGGCTCGCTCCCTAAGCACGGCGTGGGCATTATATCTACACCCTCTCAGTGGGCCAATACAAACGTTTGTTTGAATTTTCTGTAGGCCTGTTAGAATCGTACTACATCGCGGATGACCGGCCAGTTCGCTGTATTGACCAGGCCAGGCCGCGGGGTCAAGATACGGGCGGTTTTGCGCTCGCCGTCTGAGCTGAAAGGTTGGTTGCGGCTGATTTTGCATCACCGGCCAGGCTCGCCTTGGCGACATTCTTATTCACCGGAGAGTAACGAGGAATCCATGAAGGTTCTTGTAGCTGTCAAACGAGTGGTTGACTACAACGTCAAGGTTCGCGTCAAGGCGGACAACAGCGGCGTCGACCTCGCCAACGTCAAGATGTCCATGAACCCCTTCTGCGAAATCGCCGTGGAAGAAGCCGTACGCCTGAAGGAGAAAGGCGTGGCGAGCGAAATCGTCGTCGTCTCCATCGGCCCGGCTACCGCTCAGGAGCAACTGCGCACCGCGCTGGCTCTGGGTGCCGACCGCGCCATCCTGGTTGAATCCAATGACGAGCTGAACTCCCTGGCCGTGGCCAAGCTGCTCAAGGCAGTGGTCGACAAGGAGCAGCCGCAGTTGGTGATCATGGGCAAGCAGGCCATCGACAGCGACAACAACCAGACCGGCCAGATGCTGGGCGCCCTGACTGGCTTCGGCCAAGGCACCTTCGCCTCCAAGGTCGAAGTTTCTGGCGACAAGGTCAATGTCACCCGTGAGATCGATGGCGGTCTGCAGACCGTTGCGCTGAACCTGCCGGCGATTGTCACCACCGACCTGCGTCTGAACGAGCCGCGCTATGCGTCGCTGCCGAACATCATGAAGGCCAAGAAGAAGCCGCTGGAAACCGTTACCCCGGACGCGCTGGGTGTTTCCACCGCCTCCACCGTCAAGACCCTGAAAGTCGAAGCGCCTGCTGCTCGCAGCGCTGGCATCAAGGTCAAGTCCGTGGCTGAACTGGTCGAGAAACTGAAGAACGAGGCGAAGGTAATCTAAATGACTATCCTGGTTATCGCTGAACACACCAATGCCGCTCTGGCTGCCGCGACCCTGAACACCGTTGCTGCTGCGCAGAAGATCGGTGGCGACATTCACGTTCTGGTAGCCGGTGCCAACGCTGGCGCTGCTGCCGAAGCCGCTGCCAAGATCGCCGGCGTGGCCAAGGTCCTGGTTGCCGACAACGCTGCCTATGCCAACCAACTGCCGGAGAACGTCGCTCCGCTGGTAGCCGAGCTGGGCAAAAGCTACAGCCACATCCTGGCTGCCGCCACCAGCAACGGCAAGAACATCCTGCCGCGCGTCGCCGCTGCTCTGGACGTCGACCAGATCTCCGAGATCATCGCCGTCGAAAGCGCCGACACCTTCAAGCGTCCGATCTATGCCGGTAACGCCATCGCGACCGTGCAGTCCTCGGCTGCCATCAAGGTGATCACCGTACGTAGCACCGGTTTTGACGCTGCTGCTGCCGAAGGCGGTTCTGCCGCTGTTGAAGCCGTATCCGGCCCGGCCGATGCCGGCAAGTCCGCCTTCGTGGGTGAAGAGCTGGCCAAGTCCGACCGTCCGGAACTGACCGCTGCCAAGATCGTCGTTTCCGGCGGCCGTGGTATGGGCAATGGCGACAACTTCAAGCACCTGTACGCCCTGGCCGACAAGCTGGGCGCTGCCGTCGGCGCTTCCCGCGCTGCCGTCGACGCCGGCTTCGTGCCGAACGACATGCAGGTTGGCCAGACCGGCAAGATCGTTGCGCCGCAGCTGTACATCGCCGTCGGTATCTCCGGCGCGATCCAGCACCTGGCCGGCATGAAGGACTCCAAGGTCATCGTTGCGATCAACAAGGACGAAGAGGCGCCGATCTTCCAGGTTGCCGACTACGGTCTGGTCGCCGACCTGTTCGAAGCCGTACCGGAGCTGGAGAAGTCGGTCTAAGCCGCTTTTCCTGCAACGAAAAACCCGCTCTGGTGAGCGGGTTTTTTATTGCCTGCACATCCAGTGCGCAATCATCACTTCAGGCCTTCCAGAAACTGCCGGTAGAGCAGGGCGCTTTCTTTGGGGCGTTCGAGCATGGGGGCGTGACCGACGTTCTCCATGATCACCACGCTGGGTTTGCGTAGCAGTGGTTGCATGACCTCGATGCTGGATACGTCCAGCACCCGGTCCTGCTTGCCCCAGAGCAGCAGAGTGGGCGCCTGGATTTTTGCCAGTTCGGGCTCCAATGGGATGTTGCGCTCTACCAGCTGCTTGAATACCTGTTCATAGTGCGCAGCCTTGGCCATGGAGCGCTCGCCCAGATATCGCTTGAGCGACTCGGGCAGATAGGGTGGCTCGACGAAAATGAATTGCAGCAGATTGTCGAAATCCTGCGGCTGCTTGACCACCAGTGGGTTGGGCGCACCACTGGTCAGCAATCGATACAGTTCGCTCTTGTGCGGGCTGTCGATTCCTGCGTTGGCCAATAGCGCCAGCGAGCGAACGCGATCCGGGTAGCGTGCTGCGAAGAGTGCGGCGATGTGTCCCCCCATCGAATTGCCCAACACATGAGCTTGCTGGATGCCCAAGGCATCGAGAATACCCGCCAGGCGTTCCGCCTGGGTGCCGACATCGTAGCTGCCAGGGGGCAGGTCGCTGTCGCCGAAGCCGGGCAAGTCCAGTGCGATGACGCGATAGTCCTTGGTCAGGTGGCGAGAAAAACGCAGCCAGTTATCCTTGTCTGCAGCGAAGCCGTGGAGCAACACCAGCGTTTCGCCACTCGCCGGTCCTCCCTGGTAGTAATGGATGTTAAGATTACGGACAGATAGCCGCTCGTGACTGAGCCCGGCGCGCTGTTGTTCTATCAGGCGCAGGCTGGTCAACTGAGTGTCGGGAAAGAAATACAGCGTTGCTGAGGCGGCGAGAAGCAGTAGCAGCAAAGCGAGCAGCAGTTTTTTCATGGCGCGTCCTTATCGCGAGCTATTCCGGCGGCGCCACTAAGCTAGCATGAACACAGAGGATGCCGGGGTGCCAAGCTCATCCTGCCAATCAACGCATAAACCGAGAGTAGCCAATGCCTGAGCGTTGTCTGTTTAAGTCGCTGTTGCTGTGGTGTGCCTTGGTCGTTATGCCGACTGCGGCCCTGGCGGTTGGTAAATGCGAGCGCCTGGTGGCGACCGGTAACCCGGAATATCCCCCCTATCTTTGGCGTGATCCACAGAACCCGCAGCAGTTGATTGGCGCCAATGCCGATCTGCTCAAGCACCTGGCAAAGGAGCTCGGCGTAGTGGTTGATGTGATCTACACCGGGCCCTGGTCGCGAGCGCAGGATGAAGTGCGTACCGGGCGTGTCGATCTGATTGCAGGGGCGTTCATTACTCTGCCGCGGCTGGAACACATGGATTACGTGCACCCGGCGTTCTTTTATACGCCCAGCGTGGTCTGGGTGCGCAAGGGCGAAGCATTTCCCTATGGCAGCTGGATCGACTTGCAGGGACATACCGGCGACACCCTGGTGGGCAACAGTTTTGGCCAGCAGTTCGATACCTTCGCCAAACAGAACCTGAAGCTCGAGGGCGTCTCCAGCCTGACCCAGGCTTTCCAGAAGTTGCTGCTTGGCCGCACCGACTACGTGCTCTACGAGCGCTACCCCGGCTTGGCGCTCGCCGAGACGCTGGGTATGGACGATGATCTGGAGGTGCTGGACCCGCCGATTTCCAGCGAAGGCCTCTACTTAACCCTGTCGCACAATTCGGCATGCAATGAGCCTTGGCTACGCGGCCAACTGGCGCGAAAGATGACAGAAATGGTCGCCGCTGGCCTGCCTGAGCAGTTCCTGCAACGCAACCTGGAACTTTGGAAGGCGCAGCAGATGCAGCCCGATCCGGTTGGCGACGTCACTCAGTAGGAAATTTTCGTGATCAATCGAACCCTTCCCTTGCTGCTGGCGCTGGGCCTGACGGCCTGCGCGAGCGATCCTGCTCCCATCGAGCAGATACGGCTGACCGAACAGGCGTTGGCGCAGACCAAATCCCTGGGTGTGGTTAGCCAGCAGTCCGAGTCACTGCGCCAGGCTGAAGACAAGTTCGCCCAGGCACAGGCGGCCATGCAGGACGGTGAAAACAAGCAGGCGCGCCTGCTGGCCGAGCAGGCTGAGTTGGATGCGCGTCTGGCCGAGGCCGAGTACCTCAGTGGCAAAGGGCGGGAACAGCTGACCGAGCTCAATCACCGCATCGGCCGTCTGCGCCAGCAACTGGGAGCCATGTGATGAAGGGTTTTGATCACCTGGGCGGCCTGATGCTGGTCGCTGCGCTGTTGAGTGGTTGTGCCTCCAGTCAGTTGGCGAGCGAGCAGGCCCTGGAAGAGGCGCGTCTGAGCTTCCAGTCAGTCAAGGAAGATCCCGGTGTGCTGCGCGCCGCACCCAAGGACGTGATTCGCGCAGGTGAGTCGCTGGCCCGTGCCGAACGTCTGTCCAGTTACTGGGGCAGTGGCGATGATGTCCGTCATTACGCTTACCTCAGCCAGCGCTATGCCGCGATCGCCCGACAGCACAGCGATATCAGCCTCAACCAGGAGCGCGCAGCCAAGCTCGAGCTGGAGCGCCAGCGCCTGCAACTGACCTTGCGCGAGGCCAAGCTGATGAGCGTGCAGCAGCACAATGGCTGGCTGGAGGAGCAGATGGTCAGCCTCGCCACCAACGAGACAGAGCGCGGCCTGGTCATGACTCTGGGCGATATGCTGTTCGACGCCGGTCGTGCCGAGCTGCAGCCGGCAGCCAACCGGACGGTGCTCAAACTCGTGCAGTTCCTGCAGATCAATCCGCAGCGCCGCGTGCGGATCGAGGGCTACACCGACAATACCGGTGATGCTACCGAGAATCTTGAACTGTCGCGTGCACGCGCACAGGCTGTAGCCGATCTGCTGGTGGACCTGGGTGTGGATGCCAAGCGTATTCAGGTGGCCGGTTACGGCGTCGACTTCCCCGTAGCGGAAAACGCTTCGGCGCGTGGTCGGGCACAGAATCGGCGGGTGGAGATCGTCTTCTCCGACGAGAGAGGCCAGCTCGGCGCCGAGCGCTGAGCGAAATACCTGACCAAACCCCGGCAGAGTCCGGGGTTTTTTGTGCGCTGAAAATGGCTACGGCGCTGCGCGATTTCGGCAAGTTATGCCGTACCAGAAAAACAGATAGCATCTGTGCCGGTACAATTGTGTAGCAATAGGTTACTGTTATGCTCCAGTGACCCGGAGGATACCGCTATGACCAATCTGCTGCTCTATCAACGCATCGCCCAGCAGTTGGCCGAAGATATTCGTCGCGGTGTCTACCAGCCCGGCGAGCGCGTGCCTTCGGTGCGCAAGATGAGTGCGCAGCTCAATGTCAGCCATGCCACGGTTTTGCAGGCGTACGCCAACCTTGAAGATCAGGGGTTGATTCGTGCGCGCCCGCAGTCCGGCTTCTACGTCCACCAGACGCCAGCACTGACCGCGCCGACGCCGGATATCGCCAAGGTCGAGCGGCCAGGCCTGGTCACCCGCGCCAGCATCATCAATCAGGTGCTCACCGAGTCGCGTCGTGAAGGCGTGTTCCCGCTGGGCGCCGCGGTGCCGCATGTCGATTACCTGCCGGTGCGTGCGCTGCACCAGCAGTTGGCCAAGGTCACCCGTTTTCACAGCCCGCGTGCGTTCAGCTACATGTTCAGCCCCGGCTTCGAGCCGCTGCGCCGCCAGGTGGCGATCCGCATGCGCGATGCCGGCGTGGTGGTCGATCCGTCCGAGGTGGTGATCACTCACGGTTGCGTCGATGCGCTGCAGATGAGCCTGCGCGTACTGACCAAGCCGGGCGATCTGATCGCGGTGGAGTCGCCAACCTATTACGGCCTGCTGCAACTGGCCGATCTGCTGGGCCTCAAGGTCATCGAGATTCCCTGTGATCCCACTACCGGCATCAGCCTCGAAGCGCTGCAACTGGCGGCCAACCAGTGGCCGATCAAAGCGCTGGTGCTGACTGCGCGGTTGTCCAACCCGCTGGGCGGCACTATTCCCGAGGAGCGTCAGCGTCAGTTGTTGCGCCTGGCTGGCGATTATGATTTCCAGATCGTAGAGGACGATATCTATGGCGAGCTGATGTTCGAGCAGGGGCCGACCAAGGCGCTGAAGTCACATGATCGCGACAGCCGGGTGATTTATTGCTCGAGCTTCTCCAAGACGCTGTCGCCAGGTGTGCGCATTGGCTGGATCGTCGCTGGCAAGTATCAGGACGAGATTCAGCGGCTGCAGACCTTTTCCACCCATTCGGCGTGTAGCGTCACCCAGATGGCGGTAGCGGCTTATCTGGAAAATGGTGGTTACGATCGTCACCTGCGGCATATCCGTCAGGAATATCGCAAGAATCTCAACGCCTTCCAGTTGGCGGTGCAGCAGTATTTCCCGATCGGCACGCAGATGACCCGGCCCAAGGGCGGCTTCATCCTCTGGGTCAGCCTGCCTGCGCGGGTCAACACCAAGGATCTGCACGTGCGTGCGCTGCAGCAGGGCATCTCGATCGCGCCGGGGCTGATCTTCAGCAACACCGAGCAGTTCAATCATTGCGTGCGGCTCAACTGCGGCATTCCGTGGAACCGTGAGGCGGAGAGGGCGCTGATGACCCTGGGCATGCTGGCCACGCAGCTGTGCCAGGAGGGGGGCGGTTCCTGGGAGGGCTGAGAAAGTACGTCCTGGGTTAACCCGTTTCATCGAGGGGCTGCGTCTACCTGAGCGAAGGTCTCGTGCCATTGCTCAGGAGGTGCATCATGTTCGCTTATTCCTCATTACTTGTTCGTCCGTTCGCCGTCGGTTTTTCCGCGAGCACCTTGCTGCTGCTCGCCGCCTGTAGTGCCTCTGGTCCGGAGCCGGAAGCCCAGACCAGCTCGGAGCCAGCGGCGACACTCGTCCGTGAACGTCTGGCTGTACCTGTAGCAGCCGAGATGCCTGCAGCAGCCAGCCAGAAGCGCATATCGACCCTGGCTTACGCACCGTCTCCCATCGCCGATGTCCTGCCTCCGGGCTACCGTGACGAATCGCGCGAGCAGTACCAGGCCTATGCCGATAATCCGGTATTCGCTGTCGCCGAGACGCCTGTGTCCACCTTCAGCATCGATGTCGATACCGGCAGCTACGCCAACGTGCGGCGCTTTCTCAATGGCGGGCAACTGCCACCGAAGGATGCCGTGCGCCTGGAGGAGCTGGTCAACTACTTCCCTTACACCTATCCGCTGCCTCAGGGCGACGCGCCCTTCGGTGTCAGCACCGAACTGGCGGTGACGCCGTGGAACGCGCAGACGCGCCTGCTGCGCATTGCCATCAAGGCGTCGGATCGCAGTGTCGAGGAACTGCCGCCGGCCAATCTGGTATTCCTCGTCGACGTGTCCGGTTCCATGCATCGCCGAGAAGGCCTGCCGATGGTGCAGGGCACGTTGAAGCTGCTGGTCGATCAGCTTCGCCCACAGGATCGCGTCTCGCTGGTTACCTATGCCGGTGACAGCCAGGTGGTGCTGGACTCCACGCCCGGCAGCGACAAGGCGAAGATCCGCGCTGCCATCGATCAACTGAACGCTGGCGGTTCGACGGCGGGGGAGTCGGGTATCCAGCTGGCCTACCAGCAGGCGAGCAAGCACCTGATCGATGGCGGCATCAATCGCATCCTGCTGGCCACCGATGGCGACTTCAATGTGGGCATCAGCGACTTCGATAGCCTCAAGCAAATGGCGGCCGACAAGCGCAAGACAGGTGTCTCGCTGACCACCCTTGGCTTTGGCGTGGACAACTACAACGAGCGCCTGATGGAGCAGTTGGCCGACGCCGGCAACGGCAATTACGCCTACATCGATAATTTGCGCGAAGCGCGCAAGGTGCTGGTGGATCAGCTCGCTTCCACCCTCGCCACCGTGGCCAGCGACGTGAAGCTGCAACTGGAGTTCAATCCGAGCGAGATCAGTGAGTATCGTCTGCTGGGTTACGAGAACCGGGCACTCAAGCGCGAGGACTTCAGTAATGACAAGGTCGACGCCGGTGATATCGGCGCCGGGCATACCGTCACCGCGCTCTACGAGATCGTCCCGGCGGGCGCCAAAGGCTGGCTGGAGCCCTTGCGTTATCAGGCTGGTGCGAAGCCCGCGAGCAAGAGCGGCGAGTTGGCCTGGCTGCGGATTCGCTACAAGGCCACAGGCGAGGCGGTCAGCCGTCTGCTGGAGCGGCCCATCGTGCGTAACGATGCCAAGCCGGTCGCGACTGCCAGCGAGGATCTGCGCTTTGCCGCAGCGGTGGCTGCATTCGCCCAGCAGCTCAAGGACGGCCGCTACACCGGCGATTTCGATCTGGCGCAGAGCATCGCGCTGGCGCGCTCGGCCAAGGGCGAGGATCGCTTCGGCCTGCGTGGCGAGTTCATCCAACTGGCCGAAATCGCCCAGAGCCTGCACACTTCGGCTTCAACCCCTGCACGAGCTCAGCAGTGAACGCACCTCTCACGGATGACGACGCCGCTTTATTGCGGCGTTACCGCCGCGGCGATGCCGCCGCTTTCAACATGCTCTACCAGCGCCATCGTCTGGGCCTGTTCCGCTTTCTGCTCGGCCTGTGTGGCGATCACGCCCTGGCCGAGGAAGTGTTCCAGGACACCTGGATGAGCCTGGTGCGCAGTCAGAGCGAGCAGCGCGAGACGGTGCTGTTCAAGACTTGGTTGTACCAGATCGCCCGCAACCGCCTGATCGACCACTGGCGCAAGACGGGCCGTCATCAGGCCGGGCATGACGAATACGATGAAGGCCAGCACGCCCAGGCCGATCCAAAGCCCGGCCCTGAGCAGCAGTGGAGCCTGAGTCGCGACAGTGAGCGGCTGCAGGCGGCGCTGGCCGACTTGCCGGAAGATCAGCGCGAAGTGTTTCTGCTGCGCGCCCATGGCGACCTGGAACTGAACGAGATTGCCGAGCTGACCCGCACGCCGGCCGAGACGGTCAAGAGCCGTCTGCGTTACGCCTTGCAGAAATTGCGCCGGCTGCTGGCCACCGAGGAGTTGTCCGCATGACCCATGAACGAGAACCTCTGGACCACGAACAGGCGCTGCTGGCGCATTTCCGTGCCCATGGCAATGGCGAGCCCTCGGCCGAGCTGGATGCACGTATCCTGGCGGCGGCCAGTGCGGCTGCCCGAGAAGCGCATCAGCCCGACGAGGCTGAATCCGGCTGGGCGCAGCGCCTGCACCAATGGCTGTTCGGTAGTGGCCGTCAGCGCTGGTCGGTGGCCGTGGCTGGGCTGGCCTGTGTCGGGATCGGTGTCAGCCTGACCTGGCGCACGCTGGAGCAGACGCCGGATGCGTTCGATGCGGTACCGCCCAGCGTTGCGATGAGCCCGGCCGCGCCGGCGCCGATGGCGGCCAAGCGTGCGGCAGAGCAGGAGGCGGTTGCGCCTGTGGCTGCCCCGCAGGAACGCATGAGAAGCCAGGCCATGGCACGCCAGGCGCCCTCTGCCGATAGGGCTGAGGCACCGATGGCCAGTAGCGCTGCGCTGGCGCCCATGGCCGAGCTGGTGGTCCGGAGCGAGCCGCGCGAGGCGCTGCTGCGTCTGCTGGAGCTGCGCAAGGCGGGCGAGCAGGACGAGGCGCAGCGGCTGCTGGAGCAGCTGAAGGCCGACTATCCGCAACTGGATATCGAAGCCGAACTTGCACACCTGGCCGCGCAGGCACCGAAGTAAAAGTCGTGTAAGTCGGCTTGTCAGGCGCGCCCATGCGGAGGAGCATGGGCGCGTTACTGATCGAGTTGATCTTGTCCCATGATGCGTAAGTCCATTCTTCTACTGCTGTGCCTGGGTTGGCTGAGCGCCTGTGAGCGTGAACCGGAGCCTGTTGCGCAGCAGCCCGAGCCAGAGCCGGCAGTGGTTGCGACGCCGGCCAAGGTGCCTGCTGCCAAGCCAGAGCCGGTCGAGGCCAAACCAGTGGCTACACCCGCCAAACCACCCGTCGCCGCCAAGCCCAAGCCTGCTGCAGCGCCACAGCCCAAGCCGGCAGAGCCCGAGTCGAAACTGGTGTTGGATCTGAGCGTGCCGCAGGAGCTGTTCGAGCAGGCGCTGGAAAGTGAAACGCGCGAGGATCTCTCGCCGGTTCTGCCACCGCTGTTTGGCGAGAAATCCGAAGTTCAAAGCCCGTTCCAGATCAGTGGCCGACTGATCAGCAACGAACGGGTCGACGACTACTGGGACTCCATCGAAGGCGCTGAGCTGCAGTTCGAGTTCAAGCAGTAATTCTAGCCGACTCGACTGCCGTACCTGGCGGTCATGAATGAATGGGATTGCGGGTTGGCGCAAGTCCGCGTGGGTGCTGTGCCGTTATTATCGCGGCCTGCAAACTGAATCACTGGCAAAGGAGTGCCGAATGTCTGCCAATACCGATGAGCACGACAGCCCTGCGGCGTTAACAATTGTCGCCGCGTTGGCGAGCTTTATCGTTCCGCTTGCGCTGGGGATTCTCCTGCAATGGCAGCAGGTACTGGGTCTTATTCAGGCGGCGATCATTGCTTTGGGTGTCGTTGCTATTACGGGGCATCCCGGACTCTACAAGCACTTTCCGTTACCCCTGATGAGCCTGATTCTGGGCTTCAGTTTTAATCTTTGGGGAGAGGTTTCTGGTTTCCTCGGCTTTTTCGTTGGGCTGTTCGCTCTGCTTTTTAGCGGTGTGCATCTTTTTTTCTGGATGCAGTTTCTGGGCTTCACCAGCAAAGACTTCAGATACCGTCACACCTTGTCATCTCATGGCAGAAAAGTAGATTGGGAGCCGACTTCCCGTTCGGATTACCTGCCCAAATATGGCACCGCCTGGCTGGCCAGAACCATAGCTGGCTTTGCCTGGGCCATTGATGGGCGGGTGAGCGAGCAGCTTCAGGTTGGAGTCGATCAGTGGTCGCGTCCCATCGCGCGAGTAACGGCTGCTTCACCTGCGCCAACCGAGCCGCCTGTGGTTGTCGGCACACCGACGCCTGGGCACCGTTGCCAAGGCCAAATCGACGGCAGCGGCCGCTTGACCTTCAATGCGCCGCGGGGCAGTCACGTGCTTCGTGGCGAGCCGTTCAGCGCAGTGGACGGCCAAGGCGCGCCAGGTTTTAGTCTCTGGTTGGATGACCAGCCCACCGGGCTGTTGCTCGAACAGGGTGCTTCGGTGTTGTGGAGCGATGACGGTCAGTCGCTTGTCTGTTTCGCGCGTGCCGAGAGCCAGTCCGTAGAAGAAACCACCTCCTGGCTTTGGCGATCAGCCTCCGGCTGGCGCCCGCTGGAAGAGCCCTGGCAGTCGCTCGTCGACGAGCCCTTGCTGGAGTGGGGCGCACCCATGCGCCTGGAGGGAGGGCGTCTCTTTTACGATGCGCTGATGCATGGACCGCAAGCTGAGCGATCTATGAGTCTGACACTGTGCACCGAGTTGGAAGGGGAGCGGGCTGGCACTGCATCGCTGCAGCCAGCGTCGATGTCGGACGACGCGCAACCCTGCCTGACCCTGCTGCGCAAGAGCCGTGATGGTCGCCGCCATGCCTTTGCCTGTCATATCGGTGCCTGGCAGTTGCCGGGGCTGTGGTGTCTCGATCACCGTATTTCCGACTGCGGGCGCTATCTGGCCTTGATCGCTTTTGCCGAGGCGCCCGCCATTCCTCATCAACTGGTTGTGGCTGATGTTTTGGCGCGGCGCCTGCTGAGGGTCGATGAGCCGCTGCTAATCGCCAGGCTAGAGGCGTTCGAGGACGGTGTCATTCGTCTGCAGCAGATAGTCGGCAGACGGGCCAGTGCCATGGGTACCGGCCCCCTGCCGCATCTCGAGGCGCTGGCGCCGGCGGCAGAGCAGGCCGATGCCTTCGTTGCGCTTGGCCGCTTGCATCATCGAATCACGCAGATTGCGGTCGATCCCTGGTCGTTGCGTTTGTTGCCCAACTGGCGTCTGCAATGGCGCCCTGTGCCTGCCAGTGCCCAGGGTGATTACCTGCTCGCTGCGCCCGGCGCTGGGGATGCTGCCTGGCTGTTCGGACTCGACAGATATGTGCGCGAAGGCAATGCGCTGCCAGGTGGGGCGTGCGTCCTGACCGCCTCCGGTTGCGGCGTGGCGGATCTCGCTCCCTCGATGGCCTGGTCGGCGGACGGCCGTTATCTGGCGTTGAGTCGTCGGGTGATCGGCGAAGTGACTGTACAGTGGCACCTGTTGCTGCTGGATACTCAGGATCACACGCTGCGCCACGACACCCAGCCTCTGGCTGCGATGCCATGCTTCGAGGCGTTCGATGCTGCCGGCCTGCATGTCAGTGGTGTCGAGCAACAGGTGCAGTTGGTCGTGATGGAGACACTGCTGGCGTTACCCCGACAGATGCTGATTCGCACTGGTGATATCTGGTTGCTGGCCGAACAGCTGAGCGATGCCGTGCATTGGCATCGCCTGGACAGCAGGCATTTACAGAGCTGGCGGTCTCCTGGGGGCGAGTCCTCTCGGGCGTAGGTTGCGCTCAGAAGCGATAGACCTGCCGTGCGATGGCCGCATGCAGCTCATCATCCAGCGGCTCGAAGCTCGTCGAACTCGGCAGGCGTACAAACAGCGGGCCGTCGACCTGGCGCGGATCGTAGCCGGCCTGCTTCAGATCCGCTTTCTTGTACTTGAAGGTGCCGGTGGTCTCCACTTCGCCGAGCAAACGCACGAACAGTGGCGCCGCGTAGGCCGGCAATCGTGCGTCGAGGTGGGTGCCCAGCGCGGCACCATCCAGCTCAAAGCCCTGTGCCAGGCGCAGCGCAGCCATGCCGCAGCGGCCGTTGGTGCCGGGAATCTCCACGCCGTAAACCACCGCATCCTCCACGCCTGGGAAGGCGCCGAGCACGTTCTCCACCTCGGTCGTTGAAACGTTTTCGCCCTTCCAGCGGAAGGTGTCGCCGAGGCGGTCGACGAACTGCGCGTGCTTGCAGCCGATGTCACGCATCAGGTCGCCGGTGTTGAACCAGGCGTCGCCCTTCTTGAACACGTCGCGCAGGATCGCTGCCTCGCTCTTGGCCGGATCGGTGTAGCCATCGAACGGCCACTTGGTGCTGATCTCGCTGATCAGCAGACCGGCTTCGCCCTTGTCGGCCTTCTGCAGATAGCCCTTGTTGCCGCGGATCGGCCGATCATTCTCTAGGTCGTAGCGGACGATGGCGTAGGTAGCGGGGGTGTAGCCGACTGTGTTGTCGAAGTTGAAGACGTTGGTGAAGCCGATGTTGCCTTCGCTGGAGGCATAGAACTCGGTGATCTGCTCGACGCCGAAGCGCTGCTTGAAATCGCTCCAGATCGACGGGCGCAGGCCGTTGCCGATCATGCAGCGCAGGCTGTTGCCCTGTTCCGCCGGGTGCACGGGCTGGTTGAGCAGGTAGCGGCACAGTTCGCCGATGTAGCCGAAGCAGGTAGCCTGGTAGCGCGCCACGTCGCTCCAGAAGGCGCTGGCGGAAAACCTGCGGCGCAGGGCGATGGCCGCACCGCCGGCCAGCGCTGCGCTCCAGCATACGGTGACGGCATTGTTGTGGTAGCAGGGCAGGGTCAGGTAGAGCACGTCGCGCTCGCTCAGGGTCAGGCCTGAGTGGCCGAAGCCGCCATAGGCCTTGATCCACTTGCCGTGGCTCATGATCGAGGCCTTGGGCAGGCCGGTAGTGCCGGAGGTGTAGATCAGAAAGCAGGCGTCCTTCATGCGCACGCGCAGGCTGTCCGGCGGGTTGTCCTCGGCCTGGGCGGCGGCCAGTTGCATGAGGTTGAGCCAGCCGTCCGGCGCCTGGCCAGCATCGCTCAGGCAATCCTGGTCAGCGATCCAGTAGCGGCGAGTGCATGGGGTGTGCAACTGGTCGGCTATTTCGTCGAAGACGCCATGCAGTTCGTCACCTATCACCAGGAAGCCGGGCTTGACCAGGTTGAAGCTGTGCGCCAGCACCTTGCCGCGCTGAGTGGTGTTGATCAGTGCGCCGACCGCACCGAGTTTGCTCAACGCGGCGAGGATCGCCAGCAGTTCCAGGCGGTTCTCCAGCATCACCGCGACCACGTCGCCATGGCTTACTCCCTCGGCCTTGAACGCCCAGGCCAGACGATTGGCCCAGGCGTTGAACGCGTGATAACTGAGCTGGCGGTTTTCATCCATCAGCGCCGGACGCTCGGGGTGGCGTTCGGCTGCACGCTGCAGGGCCCAGGCCAGCGACAGGTTCTTCTCGCGGTTGCGAATGCCTGCGTAGTAAAGGCCGCGCAGCATGCGCGGCACTCGCGGCAGGTGCTGCGGCAGGTGGGCCAGGAAGCGGAAGGGCGAAATCAGATCGGCTTGGCTCATGGGGCTCGCACTTTGGATGTCATGAATGGGAGGCGAGTCTTGACTCTAGTCAGCGTGGCGCTTACCAGCCATGGCCCTGGCGCGCGCTTCGGTGGGCAGATCGGCGAATTGCGTCGCTATCGTCGTTTAGAAATCCTGTGAGCCCGGCTGCCAGGCCTCGATATGCTCCCAAAGGGCAGGCCAGTCTTGCGCCCAGCAGCAGCGATGATCATAGCCACGTACTACCTTGCGCTGCGCGCGGTGGCCGGGAGGGTAGCTCGCCAGGAACGCTTCGGTTAATTGACGGGGAACAATGCGATCTTCAGCTCCTACCAGGTGAAACTGTTCAACATTCGCCAAACGCGCACGCAGGACCGCAGTGTTTAATGAACCTTTCAGGGCGGAGATTCGATGGTGATGGGTCCAGGCGGCATGATCGAGGTTGCCGGCAATTGTGACGATGCGCTTCACATCGTGACGCCGCGCCGCTAGGAGCAATGTCAGGGTTCCACCGCCCGAGTAGCCGATGAGCACCAGACGTCGAGCGCCAGCTCGGTCTTTCAATTGGTCAACAGCCTGATCAAGACTCTGTACCACTTCTTCGGCGAAGCGGGCGTCAGTCCAGTAGCGTCTTTGGCAGGGTGGGCGAGAGGCATCCAGGTACTGGCAGGGGCGGCCCAGATAGGCAGCGTTGCCTCGGGGTTGCGCCAATGCCAGGCGCAGGGCAATCGGGTCGAGAGGGGTCGGGTCACTGGAAGGTTGGCGAGCGCTGATCCAGGCAAAGCCATCACCCTCCAGATAGATCGTCAGCTCATCACCTCTGGTCTGAGGCGCAAAGGCCTGCAGGCGAAATGCACCGCCCTGCAGTTGCAGAGCCTGCCAGTTCTGTTGGTGCGCGAGCATGGATGCTTGCTGGTGCCGCTCGCCCGGGCTGGGAAAGGAGGTGCAGGCTGCCAGCAGTAGTGTTCCTGCCAGCAGGAATAGGGGGCTCAGGCGCATGGATGAATATCTACCTCAGCTGACCGAGCTGTTTGCAGATGGAGCGGGGTTTCATCAGGTAGTGCGCGCCGTCGTTTCATCTTGCTCATCGGTGCTGAGCGCCAACACGCAAAGGCCACGGCATTGGGCGTGGCCTTTGTGTCGCGACGCAGTGCTCAGAAGGCCCAGCGTGCTTTCACTGAGGCACCCTGGTTGGTGAAGTCGCTACGCGCCTCTGCATCGTAACGCAGGCTGACTTCGGTGCCTCCGCTCAGGGTGTGGATCAGACCCAGTCCGGCGCGGGCTAGCCAGGGCTCCAGATCCAGCCCTTGGGTTCTGAAGGCGGCGCCGGGTGCGCCAGCGTAGGTGGACGTGATTGTGCCGTTTTCGTCGATCACGTCGTAGCCGGCGCCGAGGTTGGCACTGAGCAGGGTGGCTTCGCTCAAGGCGTAGTTGAGTTTTCCGTCGATGCTGAACAACAGCTCTTCGGTGTCGTTGCTGTCTACGTCCAGATCAAGAGCGCCAGCACCTTTCTCATGATACGAATCAGTACCTATCCACGTGTAGTCCGCGCGGGCCGAAGGCACGAAGGTCAACTGTTCGGACAGGTACATGTTGTGACCGATGCCAATGCCGGCATGGACGTTGTAGCCGTTGTAGTCGGCGTGGGCAGTGGCATCTGCGAAAGGCATGTGGCGCTTGCTTTCGTTGCGGTTCTGCCCGGCGTCCAGCTGGAAGTTCAGCTCGGTATCGGCACTCAGGGCGTAACTGCCGTAGCCAATCAGTTGGAACGTATCGATCTGGGCGCTTTGCGGGGCAACCCGTGAGTCGCTGTCCAGGTCGGTCTGTGCGTAAGCGAATGCCAGGCCAAGCCGGGTGGTCTCGGAAACGGCCGTATCGGCACCGATAGCCAGGCCCTTGGTGTTGGCGTCGTAGCCAGAGATACCACTACGTTCATTTTGCTCGGCCCAGGAACCAAAGGTCTTGATCCAAAGATTGCCGTTGCTTAGGGCGTCACCCGAAGACAGGCCGCGATTGCTGTCCTGGTGGGCCTGAATCACCCGGTTGATACCGGCCAATGTGCTGCTGGTGGCACTGGTGGCGCTGCCGGCGACAGTGGGCATGGTAGAGGTGACTGCGTTGGAGACCTCCTGCTCGCTGGTCAGGCCGATGAAGTTGGACGCCAGCTCACCAGTCGGATCTTCGGCTAGTACGTTATCGAGCACCTGGGCCGCTTCTTGTGCCGGGTTGTTGCCGGTATTGATGACGCTGTCCAGCACGCCGGCAGTCTCGGCCTTGGCCAGTGTCAGATCGACGGTATTGCCGTCCTTGACTGCGCCGAAGTTGAAGAGCAGGGAGTTGTCGCTGACGGCAAAGGTACCGTCACTGATCAGGTTGTTGGCGAGGAGTACATCGTTGAGTGTGCTGGCCGTGAAGGAGTAGCCGGGATTGCTGACGTCCACCATGATCTTGGCATTGCTGAGCAAGGTAGCGGTGCCGTCTACCACCAGCTTGCCGTAGGAGTTGTCATCAGCCACGCCAATCTTCAAGGCGCCGCTGCTGGCCTGATTGTAGTCGCCATAAATGGTGCCGGTGACGCCAGCAGCCAGGCTAAGGGTTCCCGCGTTGCTGAAGCCGCTGAAGGCAAAGATGCCGTCGTCCATCGTGCTGGACGTGCTGAGGCCTGCGCCCATCTTCAGAGTGGCACCGTTCTCGATTACAAAGCGGTCGACGGCGATGGCATTTTCACTGCTGAAAACTGCGCCTGACTTGAGGGTGAACAGGCTGTTCCCAGCATCAACGTCGCCCACCAGGCGCGCAGTATTGCCCGTGATGTTGATTGCGGAAATACCACTGAAACTCAGGTCGCTGATTGCGTATTGAGTTCCGGAGATGGTGCCACTGTTATCGATGGCACCGATGGCGCTGTCATAGACCTGAATGCCCGCCAGGGTGCCATTGATGGTGCCGCTGTTGCTGACTGAGTCGATGGTCGTGCCGGTATCAATACCGATGCCGACACCATCAGTACCGATGCCGCTGATGGTGCCGCTGTTGACGATGGTGCTGATACCCACATCTCCGGTCGCCAGGATACCGGTACCTCCGGTGATGGTACCGGCGTTGTTGAGGCTATCGAGCGTCACCGTTTGCATCAGACCATCCAGGGTAATACCGACAAAGGAACCCTCGATGGTGGCGCCTGCCAGGTTGCTGATGCTGCTGCCGCTGGCTTTTAGATAAATGCCGGAACCGTCCAGGTAGTAGGTACCGCCGGTATTGCGGATGATCCCGGCATTGCTGATGCTGCCGAAACCGGAATCGCTAAAAACGGCTGACTCATTGGCTGTGGTGATGCTGCCGGATTCGCTCACGGTCAGACTGTCATTGCCGTACAGATAACAACTGTAGGATTCGTTGCCGCTGATGGTGTTATTGCCAGCCCCGCAAATAGCCGGGACAGCCTGTACTGTTCCAGCTGTCGTCAGGGCAAGGACTACACCTGCGAGCTTGAGTGCGCCGCCACTGCGCTTGCCGTGCAGGTTGGCATGTTCATCGGCAACGACGAACGTATTGCGGGTAAAGCTCCAGACGATACTAAAAGCTTTGTTCATGACTGCTCCCTGCGCTACCTGGCAACTGCCAGGCGAGCGATGCGACGCGTTTTTATCAGCGGTACGGCGGGAGGGTTCAGATTGCACTTCCCTGCATACGGCTTCCTGACATGCCAGGCATGTGATGGCATTGTGCCTGACTTCTTTCGGGCGCACATTCGGTATTTGCTGCAGGCCCGATGAGCAGCCGAAGATTGACTCAATCGACGAACAGATCCGGTATCAGGCTGCCGCCAGCAGGATCGAAACGGTATTGCTCGAAGTCGCTGACACCCCGTTCGCGCAGGATGTCTTCATCGATCAGCAGGCGCCCGGTGATGCTGCGGCCCTGGCTGGCCAGGATCGCATGAGCCGCGTCGGCCATGATCGCCGGGGTGCGTGCCCGCTTGAAGGCGTCGCGGCTGCCCAGTTCGAACTCGATGGCGGCGGTGGCGATCATGGTCTTCGGCCACAGTGAGTTGACGCTGATGCCGTACTTCTTGAATTCCTCGCTCATGCCCAGGGTGAGCATGCTCATGCCGTACTTGGTGACGGTGTAGGGGCCATGCTGGGCGAACCACTTGGTATCGAGGTTGAGCGGCGGAGAGAGGTTGAGGATGTGCCCGCCCGAGCTTTTCTTCCCCGCAGCGGAGCTGCTGTTCTTCAAGTACGGTAGCGCCGCCTGGCTGCAGACCATCACCGCACGGGTATTGATCTGGTACATCAAGTCGAAGCGCTTGGGTTCCAGTTTCTCCACGCCCACCAGCTTGATCGCCCCGGCGTTGTTGATCAGTGCATCGATGCCACCGAAATGCTCGGCGGCCTTGGCCATGGCGGCCGCCACGGCCTGCTCGTCACGCACGTCCAGCTGTATCGCCAGGGCCTTGCCGCCTGCGGCTTCGACCTCGGCTGCGACGCTGAAGATGGTGCCTTGCAGTTTCGGGTGCGGCTCGGCGCTCTTGGCCGCGATGACGATGTTGGCGCCATCGGCGGCGGCCTTGAGGGCGATCTCGCGGCCGATGCCACGGCTGGCGCCGGTGATGAGCAGGGTCTTGCCTGAAAGTGACATGGGCGTTCCTCTTGTCGTAGGGTGCGCCGTGCGCACCGCCTGTTAATCCTGGTGCGCGCAGCGCACCCTACGAAGCCGTTTCGATTTCCACCAGCAACTGACGGTTCTTGACCTGGTCGCCCTGACTCACGCCAACGCGACGGACGATGCCGTCGACGCCGGCCTTGAGCGGGTGCTCCATCTTCATTGCTTCCAGTACCACCAGCAGTTGCCCCTTGCTCACGCTAGCGCCCTCGGCGATCAGTACGTCGACGATGGCACCATCCATAGGTGCCTTTACCGCGCCGCTGCTGGCGGCGTTCTGCCCGCCCGCTGGCTCGTGGGTCACGTCCAGCAGCTCCAGGTTGCCGTGTTCACCGTACAGCCACAGATGCTCGCCTTCTATGTGGTAGGCCTGGCGGCGGCGCACGCCGTCCAGTTCGAGGGTCAGCCAACGGCCATCGCTGGCCAGTAGGCGCAACGACATCTGCTCCTCACCCCAGTGCACGCGAAGCTGTGCTTGTGGGCCGCTGGCGAGCACGTCCAGTTCCACAGCGTGTCTGTGCTCCCCCTGCTTGAGAACGAAACGCCAGGGCGCGCTGCCGGCGCTGCGCCAGCCGGACAGGCCGGGCTGGTGCGCGCGGGCATTGGCCGAGACCTGGTAGAGCAGGGCGGCGGCCATGGCCAGCTCGGCCAGGCTGGCCGTGTGCGGCTGCAGGCTGGGATCGCCTTCGAAGTGTTCGGCGATAAAGGCGGTGGTGGCGTTGCCGGCGGCGAACTCCGGATGCTTGAGCAGGTTGGCGAGGAAGCGCTGGTTGCCGTTCACGCCGAGCAGCACGCACTGTTCCACGGCGCGCACCAGCTTGCGCCGGGCTTCGTCGCGGGTTGCGCCGTAGGCGATGACCTTGGCCAGCATCGGGTCGTAGAAGGGCGTGACCGCCTGGCCCTCGACCAAACCGTGATCAATGCGCACGCCGGCCAGTAGCTCGGGCTCCCAACGCAGCACCTGGCCGGTTTGCGGCAGGAAGCCGGCGGCCGAGTCCTCGGCGTACAGGCGCACTTCCATGGCATGGCCGTTGAGGCGGATTTCGTCTTGTCGAAGTGGCAGGGGCTGGCCCTCGGCCACGCGAATCTGCCAGGCCACCAGATCCTGCCCGGTTATCAGCTCGGTGACCGGGTGCTCGACCTGCAGGCGAGTGTTCATTTCCAGGAAGAAGAACTCGCCGCTGGCTTCGAGCAGGAATTCCACGGTGCCAGCGCCGACGTAGTTGACCGAAGCCGCCGCCTTCACCGCCGCCTCGCCCATGGCGCGGCGCAGCTCGGGCGTCATCACCGGGCTGGGCGCTTCCTCGACCACCTTCTGGTGGCGACGCTGTACCGAGCAGTCGCGTTCGCCGAGGTAGACGATATTGCCGTGCTGGTCGCCGAAGACCTGGATTTCCACATGGCGCGGGCGGATCACTGCGCGTTCGAGGATCAGCTCGCCGGAGCCGAAGGCGTTCTGCGCCTCCGAGCGGGCGGTACGGATCTGCCCCAGCAGTTCGGAGGCTTCCTGTACCAGGCGCATGCCGCGGCCGCCGCCACCGGCGCTGGCCTTTATCATCAGCGGGTAGCCGATGCGCTCGGCTTCGCTGGCCAGGGTCTCGTCATCCTGGGCGGCGCCTTCGTAACCGGGAATGCAGGGCACGCCGGCTTCGAGCATGGCGATCTTGGACAGGCGCTTGCTGCCCATCAGGTGGATGGCCTCTACGGTCGGGCCGATGAAGACGATACCGGCCGCCTCGCAGGCGCGGGCGAAGTCGGCGTTCTCGGAGAGGAAACCGTAGCCGGGGTGGATGGCGTCGGCGTCGGTCTTGCGCGCGGCCTCGATGATGGCGTCGATGCGCAGGTAGGACTGGCCCACCTGTGCCGGGCCTATGCACACGGCTTCGTCGGCGATCTGCACGTGGCGGGCATCGGCATCGGCCTCGGAGTACACCGCCACGGTGCGGTAGCCTAACTCAAGGGCGGTGCGCATCACCCGGCAGGCGATCTCGCCACGGTTGGCGATCAGGATCTTGTTGAATGCGGGCATCTTCGTGCTCCTGCTGTGCAACCTGGTTGGTCGGTGTCCGGATTACATCCCGGCTGCGGTCTGTCGATTTTTTTGTAGGAGCCAGCTTGCTGGCGATCCTGGTTCGAGCTGATCGCGGGCAAGCTCGCTCCTACAGTTGTTGGTGTGGTTACTGCGCCCACTTCGGCTTGCGCTTCTGCACGAAGGCCAGGGTGCCTTCGACGCCCTCGGCGCCTGTGACGGCGGCAGCGAACTGTTCGGCGGCGCGGTCGAGCAGCGGGCCGAGTGCTTCGCGTTCGCTGGCCAGCAGCAGGGCCTTGGTCTGGGCGTTGGCCTGTGGCGCGCATTGGCGAATCTGTTCCAGGGTCTCGTCCAGGCGCTGCTGCAGGGCGGCGTCATCGCTTTCGCAGTAATGCACCAGGCCCAGGCGTAGGGCCTCGGTGCCGTCGAAGCGGGCGGCGGTCAGAGCCAGGCGGCGCGCCTGGGTCAGGCCGATGCGGTGCACGACGAAAGGAGCGATCTGCGCCGGGAGGATGCCTAGCGTGGTTTCCGGCAGGCCGAACTTGGCGCTGCTGGCCGCGATGGCCACGTCGGACACGCAGGCCAGGCCGAAGCCGCCGCCGAGCACGGCGCCTTCCAGCACCGCCACCAGTACCTGCGGCGCGGCCTGGGCCTCTTCCAGCAGTGCACCGAAGGCGCGGTTCAGCTCGCGGTAGGCGTCACTGCCGCGGGCTCTGGCACCGGCCATGTCCTTGATGTCGCCACCGGCGCAGAAGTGGCCGCCCGCGCCGCGCAGGACGAGGGCGCGCACGTTCATGTCATGGCGCACGGCCTCCAGCGTGGCGCGCAGTTCGCCGACCATGGTCAGGCTCATGGCGTTGCGGCTGTCCGGGCGGTTGAGGGTGATGTGCAGCACGCCACTGTCGAGGTCGAGCAGCAGGGTTTCGCAGTGGGGCAGGTTGCTCATGGGGGGCACCTTTAGATCGTTCCCACGCTCCGCGTGGGAATGCATTTGGCGACGCGGAGCGTCCCGTTATGGGTTCCCACGCGGACGGTTCGACGCCTCGACGTGGGAACCATCAGCGTATCTCAGCCCTTCTTTTTCCCAGGCAGGATGCCCATCAGCTTGCAGATGATGCCGAGCATGATTTCGTCGGCACCGCCGCCAATGCTGACCAGGCGCACGTCGCGGTAGGCGCGCGACACCGGGTTGTCCCACATGAATCCCATGCCGCCCCAGTACTGCAGGCAGGCGTCGGACACCTCGCGGCCGAGGCGCCCGGCCTTGAGCTTGGCCATCGATGCCAGCTTGGTCACGTCACGGCCTTTCACGTATTGCTCGGTGGCCTGGTACACCAGTGCGCGCAGGCACTCGATCTCGGTCTGCAGCTCGGCCATGCGGAAGTGAATGACCTGGTTGTCGATCAGCGGCTGACCGAAGGTGTGGCGCTGCTTGCAGTAGTCGATGGTGGTGTCTACGCAGTGTTCCAGGCCCTTGATCATGTTCGCCGCACCGAACAGGCGCTCTTCCTGGAACTGCAGCATCTGCATCATGAAGCCGGCGCCTTCGTGGCCGATGCGATAGCGCTGCGGCACGCGCACGTTGTCGAAGAACACCTGGGCGGTTTCCGAGCTGCGCATGCCGAGCTTGTCCAGGTGTGGGCTCACCGTGATGCCAGGAGTCTTCATCGGCACCACGATCAGTGACTTGTTGACGTGCGGCTTGTCGTCACTGGTGTTGGCCAGCAGGCAGATGAAGTCGGCCGATGGCGAGTTGGTGATCCACATCTTGCTGCCGTTGATCACGTAGTCATCGCCGTCCTTGCGCGCGGTGGTCTTCAGGCCCGCCACGTCGGAGCCGGCGCCAACTTCGGAGACGCCGATGCAGCCGACCATCTCACCAGTAATGGCCGGGCGCAGGAACGCTTCGCGCAGCTCATCGGAGCCGAAGCGCGCCAGGGCCGGGGTGCACATGTCGGTCTGCACGCCGATGGACATCGGGATGCCGCCGCAGTGGATGGTGCCGAACTCTTCGGCGGCAACGATCGAGTAGCTGTAGTCCAGGCCCATGCCGCCGAATTTCTCCGGTTTGGAGATGCCAAGCAGCCCCAGTTCGCCGGCCTTCCTGAAGATGTCGTGGATGGGGAAGCGGCCCTCCTTTTCCCACTCATCGACGTGCGGATTGATTTCCTTGTCGACGAAATTGCGGACGGTACGGCGGAGTTCTTCGTGTTCCTGGGTGAAGATCATTGTTGTTGTGCTCCGTATCGAATGGGTCTGTAGGGCGGGTGAAACCCGCCGCATGCTTTGCGGGTTTCACCCGCCCTACGGTCAGAATCGCGCCACGCCGAAGCTGCTTTTCTTCAATGGACGCAGGTTGGCTTCGGCACAGATGTCCAGCAAGAAGCCCAGCAGCTTGCGCGTATCACGCGGATCGATCAGGCCGTCGTCCCACAGGCTGGCGGTGCCGTACAGCGCGGTGGACTGGCTGTCGAGCTTCTGCGCAGTGACTTGCTCGAGCATGTCGAGCATTTTCGGATCGGCTTCCTTGCCTTCCTTGGCATGCTTGTCCTCGGTGACGATGCGCAGCACCTTGCCGGCCTGGGCACCACCCATCACGGCGGTCTTGCTGTTGGGCCAGGCGAAGATGAAGCGCGGGTCGAGGCCTCTGCCGCACATGGCGTAGTTGCCGGCGCCGTAGGAACCGCCTACGACGATGGTGAGCTTGGGCACGGTGGCGTTGGCCACGGCCTGGATCATCTTCGAGCCGTGCTTGATCACGCCGTTCTGCTCCGACTCGGTACCGACCATGAAACCGGTGGTGTTGTGGAAGAACAGGATCGGCGTGTTGCTCTGCTCGCACAGTTGGATGAACTGCGCTGCCTTGGCCGCGCCCTGCGGGGTGATAGGGCCGTTGTTGCCAATGAAACCGCAGGCCTGGCCTTCGATCTGCAGATGGCCGCACACGGTCTGGCTGTCGAACTCGTTCTTGAAATCGAGGAACTCCGAGCCATCGGCGATGCGCGCGATGATCTCGCGCACGTCGTAGGGCTTCTTGGCGTCGGCCGGTACCAGGCCGAGCAGTTCCTCGGCTGGGTACAGCGGTTCGCGCCAGGTTTTCGCCGGACGCGCCGGTAGCTGCTGGTTCCAGGGCAGCATGGCGAGGATCTCCCGCGCCAGGCGTACACCGTCGGCGTCATTCTCGGCCAGGTATTCGGCGGTGCCGGCGACCTGAGCGTGCATCTCGGCGCCGCCGAGTTGCTCGTCGGTGGCGATCTCGCCGGTGGCGGCCTTGAGCAGTGGTGGGCCGGCGAGGAACATCTTGGCCTTGCCGCGTACCACCACCACGTAGTCCGAAAGGCCGGGCTGATAGGCCCCGCCGGCGGTGCTTGAGCCGTGCACTACGGTGATCTGCGGCAGGCCCATGGCGGACATGCGCGCCTGATTGGCGAAGCCGCGCGCGCCCTCGACGAAGATGTCGGCGGCGTAGTTGAGGTTGGCGCCGCCGCTTTCTGCCAGGGTCACCACCGGCAGTTTGTTCTCGAAGGCGATCTGCTGCAGGCGCAGGGACTTCTTCAGGCCGCTGGGGGAGATGGTGCCGCCCTTGATCGCGCTGTTGTTGGCAATCACCAGGCAACGTACGCCGGCGATGTAGCCGATGCCGGCGATCAGGCCGCCGCCGGCCTGACTGCCGTCCTTGTCGTCATGCAGCTTGTAGCCGGCCAGCGAGGCCAGCTCGAGGAACGGCGCACCGGCATCGAGCAGCAGGTTGATGCGTTCACGCGGCAGCAACTGGCCTCGCTTCTCGAACTTGGCCTTGGCTTCCTGCGCCTTGTCCTGCACCTTCTGCTCGACGTCGCGGAAGGCTGTGATGGCGGCCAGCATGGCTTCGCGGTTCTGCGCGAAGGCTTCGCCATGCACGTCGATTTCCGATTGGATCACGGGCATCGCCTTACTCCTGATCTTTCAGTACATCGGGCACATAGGCCCGATGGAAACCGTTGTAGGGCTCGCTGTTTCTCGCCTTGCCCAGCGTCCAGGCGCGGGTGCCCTGGCTGGCCGCACCGTCGATGCGGATGGTGTTGCCGCTGATGAAGTTGGCGCCGGGGCTGAGCAGGAAAACGATGGCCGCGGCTACCTCGGATTCGCTGCCGATGCGCTGCAGCGGCACGTGATCCTTGAGGTTGCGGATCATGTTCTTCATCGACTCGGGGTAGGTGTCCATGCCACTGGAGGCGATCCAGCCCGGCGCCACGGCGTTGACCCGCACGCCAGCGTGGCCCCACTCGTAGGCAGCAGTCTTGGTGAAGTTCTCCATACCGGCGCGGGCGGCGCCGGAGTGGCCCATGCCGGGCATGCCGCCCCACATGTCGGCGAGCATGTTGACGATGGCGCCGCCGTGCTTGCTCATGCTCTGCAGGAAGACTTCCCTGGCCACCAGGAAACCGCCCACCAGGTTGGTGCGCACCACGGTCTCGAAGCCTTTCTGGTTGATGCCGATCAGCGGCGCGGGGAACTGGCCGCCGGCGTTGTTGACCAGCTGATGGATGCGCCCGCGTTCCTCGATCACTCTAGCGATCATGGACTTTACCGCGTCTTCGTCGCGGATGTCGCAGACCTGGAAGCTGGCGCTGCCGCCGTCTTCGATGATCTCGGCGCAGGTCTTCTCCAGCTTTTCCAACTTGCGTCCGACCAGCACCACATGGGCGCCGAGATGGGCCAGCTCGTGGGCCACGCAGCGGCCGATGCCGCTGCCACCGCCGGTAACCAGGATGGTCTGATCGGCGAATAGGCCAGGTCTGAATACCGAGTCGTATGCCATTGTTGTTTTCCTTGTTGCACCTGCATCGGTTTATGTAGGAGCCAGCTTGCTGGCGATGCTTTTGCGTTGTTGATCGCGGGCAACCCCGCTCCTACAGGCTGTCGGCCAGCGCCTTGGGCACCGGTACCGGGAATTCCAGCAGTTGCTGGGCGAAGGCCTTGCCCTGCGGGTCGATACGCAGGCTGGCGACGCCACCACCGCCCAGCGCGTTCTCCAGCAGGAAGTTGAGGCTGTGGCTGCCTGGCAGGTACCAGCGGCTGACGTGACCGTGCTCGGCATCCAGGGTATGTGCCATCCAGCTGGCCACGGCTTCGGGTGTCAGCGCAGCGGCTATCCACGCCAGGTATTCGGGCTTTCTGGCCATCACGCCGATATTGCTGTGGTTGCCCTTGTCGCCGGAGCGCGCCACGGCCAGGCGGATCAGCGGTACGGTAGCGTCCGCTTCGCCCATGGGCACGGGGAGGGCGGCCGGCGCGCGCAGTTGCATGGGGTCGAAGGCATCGACCTGGGGCAGGGCGACCGGCTGGCGCTCGCCATCGATCTCGACGCTCAAGGCGCAGGCACTCTTGTCCACCAGGAAACTGAACAGGCGGATCACCGGGTAGACGGTAGGGCGGCCGCCGACGATGCCGGTCAGGCCCGGCGCCATGCCGGTGGCTGCCTGGGCTATCTCGCGGGAGAAGAGGACCAGTGCTTCCTTCCGGGCGTGGCGCGCAGCGATCTTCACCACCACCTCGCGGCTATACGTGCGATGGGCATGGGCTCCATAGGTGGCCTCGCTGCCGAGCAGCTCGACGCTGACCTCCTGGTAACGGCCCCAGCCACGCTCGGCGAACATCTCTTCGGTCTTTTTGATGATCGCCTGGCTGACCCGCTCCGCCTTGGCCACGGCGTCGATACCCGCGAGCAGGAAGCTGGCGGTGCAGCGAAAACCGTCCGGGTGCGTGGCGCTGACCTTGTACTGATCGGTAGGCGGCAGGCCGCGCGCGCCCTGTAACTGCACGCGGTTGTCGCCTACCTGACGCAGTTCGACCAGGGTGAAGTCGCAGATCACGTCCGGCAACAGATAGGCGCGCGGGTCGCCGATCTCGTAGAGCATCTGCTCGCCAACGGTAAGAGGCGTGACCAGGCCGCCGGAACCCTCGGGCTTGGTCACGACGAAACGGCCATCGCCTTCGACTTCTACGATGGGAAAACCGATGTGCTCGTAATCCGGTACGTCGCGCCAATCGGTGAAGTTGCCACCGGTGCACTGCGCGCCGCATTCGATGATGTGCCCGGCCAGGGCGGCCTGGGCGAGCTTGTCGTAGTCGGACCAGGCCCAGTCGAACTCGTGCACCAGGGCGGCGCTGACCACGGCGCTGTCGACCACGCGACCAGTGATGACGATGTCGGCGCCCTGTTCGAGCGCGGCGACGATGCCCGGCGCGCCCAGGTAGGCGTTGACCGACACGCAGAAGGGCGGCAGCGCTGCGCTGCTGAACATCTCGCGGGTGCCGGCCTTGACCAGCTCGCCAAGCTTGGGTTGCAGGTTGTCGCCGTGCAGCACGGCGATCTTAAGTTGCACGCCGGCCTGCTCGCAGGCAGCGCTCAGTGCGGTGGCACAGGCTATCGGGTTGACCCCGCCGGCGTTGCTGATGACGCGGATCTTCTTCGCCGCCAGCTCGCCCAGCAGCGGCGTCAGCACTTCGACGAAATCGCGGGCGTAGCCATCGTCAGGCTTCTTCATGCGGGCGCCGGCCATGATCGACATGGTGATCTCGGCCAGGTAGTCGAATACCAGGTAATCCAGCTCGGCGCCGCGAACCAGCTGGGCGGCTGCTGTAGAGGTGTCGCCCCAGAAAGCGGAGGCGCAGCCGATGCGTACGGTTTTGCTCATTGGAATTGGCCCGTCACACATTGAGAAGGTGAGCTCACACTACCAAGCAAGCGCTTGGTTTTAAAGTGGTGAAAGACGGCAATTCGGCCAAAAATGCGCCCAAGCGCTTGCTTGGTCAGCTCTCGCCGCATACATTTCATCAAGCAAGACAAGCACTTGCCGGCAGCATAGAGAATTCATCAGAACAATCGCCGAGCAAGGCAGCCAGGGGAGAAGTCAGCGTGGACGAACACAGAGCCCAGGCCGTGATGCAGGAACTGGTCGCCAGCGGCCAGGTAACCGATCCGGACAGTGCCCGCGGCAAGCTGTTGCAGATGGCCGCCCACCTGTTCCGCAGCAAGGGGTACGAGCGCACCACGGTGCGTGATCTGGCCGCCGCGATCGGTATTCAGTCGGGCAGCATCTTTCACCACTTCAAGAGCAAGGACGAGATCCTGCGCTCGGTGATGGAGGAAACCATCGTTTACAACACCGCGCTCATGCGCGCTGCACTGGCCGAGGCGCAGGGCACCCGCGAGCGGCTGCTGGCGCTGATCCGCTGCGAGCTGCAATCGATCATGGGCGGTACCGGCGAGGCCATGGCGGTGCTGGTCTACGAATGGCGTTCGCTTTCGGAAGATGGGCAGGCGCAGGTACTGGCCTTGCGTGATACCTACGAGCAGATCTGGTTGGCGGTGCTGGGCGAGGCGCGTGAGGCCGGTTACTTCAGGGGCGATCCCTTCATTCAGCGGCGTTTTCTCACCGGTGCGCTGAGTTGGACCAATACCTGGTTCCGTTCGCAGGGACCCATGACGCTGGATCAGTTGGCAGAAGAAGCGTTGTCATTGGTGTGCAAGGAAGCCTGAGCGAATTCGGCTAGGATAGTAGCAACTGCCGGTTTTTGGCTCGAACACGGGCGTTGGGGTACTCCCGCGCTGTGATCCGTGACGAGAGGTCGAGTTTGCGCGCACTAGCCTTTTGCCTGTTGTGCTGTCTGTGGCTGTTGCATGTACCTGCTGCCGTTGCGCTGCAGGAGGTGCGCGTCGGCGGTTATCACTTCCCGCCTTATCTGGACAAACCCGAATCATCCTATCCGCAAGGTTTGGTGCCCGAGTTGTTGCGCGCACTCAACGCGGCGCAGCAGCAATACCGTTTCGTGCTGGTACCGACTTCGGCGACCCGCCGTTACCGCGACCTTGAAAGCGGACGCTTCGATCTGATGTTCTTCGAGTCCAGTCGCTGGGGGTGGCAGGGCACGTCATACCTGGCTTTGGGGCTGGATATCGATGATGCGGAAGTCTATGTCGCTGCGGCGGAACCGGGGCGTGGGCAGGACTATTTCGAGAATTTCAGCGACAAGCGCATGGCGCTCTACAACGGCTATCACTACGGCTTCGCCAGTTTCGACGCCGACCCTGACTATCTCGCGCGGAACTTCAATGCGCTGTTGACCTATTCCCACGACAGTAACCTGCGCATGCTGCTGGCGCGGCGCGTCGATATCGCTGTAGTGACGCGCTCGTATCTGGAGCTGTTTCTGGATCGGCATCCGGAAATGCTGCCCGAGTTGCTGGTTTCCGATCGCCCGGATCAGCTCTATCACCATCAGGTGCTGCTGCGCCCCAAGGGACCGCTGAGCCCGGCTGAAGTTGCCGAATTGTTGAGCCGGCTGCAGGCCAGTGGTGAACTAACTAAGCTACTTGGGCGCTATCGTCTGACATTGGGTAACAAAGTGTCAGTAGAGTGAAAATCCATCTAGTCGGTCAGGAGAGACTGGAGTAGTGTGCAGCTCACTGAGAGAAGGAATTTGTTGGGGACTCGACATGCGGCATGTGCGGTGCTGGATTCATGGATGTTTGGGTGCCTTGTGTCTCTTGCTGGTGGGTCCTCTTCATGCGGCCGACGTGGTCAAGGTCGGTGGCGCGCACTTCCCCCCCTATGTGATCAAGTCCAACCTGCATGACTCGAGTGGCCTGCTGCCGCAGCTGCTCGAAGCGCTCAATCGAGAGCAGAGCGAATACCACTTCACCATGTTGCCCACCGCCATCGTGCGTCGCTTCAGCGACCTGCAGCGTGGGCGTATCGATATGGCAATTTTCGAGAATCCGCAATGGGGCTGGCAGGACATCGACGCTGAAGCCGTCGATATGAGGCTGGAAGATGCGGAGTTGTTCGTCGCCAGAAAGGAGGCACTGCGCGACCAGGGTTACTTCGAACAGCTCGAAGGCAAGCGCCTGGCGCTATATCGTGGTTATCACTACGGATTTGCCCAGTTCAACAGCGACCCGGAGTTCCTTACCAACACCTTCAACGCCAACCTCGGTCATTCCCACGACAGCAACCTGCTGATGGTGATACGCGGGCGCGCCGATGTCGCGCTGGTGACTCGCTCCAATCTCTATGACTTCCTCGAGCGCAATCGCGAGTATGCACGGCAGTTACTGATCTCCGAGCGTGTCGATCAGGTCTATCGCCATCATGCGATGATTCGCGCCGGCGCGCCGATTACTCCTGAACGCTTCGCCGCTCTGCTCGAGCAGTTGAGGGCGAAAGGCGAGCTGCAACGCATTTTCTCGCCTTATCACATTGCCGTCACGCCAGACGTAGCGGATAGCTCAACAGCAATATATGCAGAAGATTGACCGCTGTATGCAGGGCGATGGCCAGGCTCAGGCGGCCGCTGTAGTGAAAGGCCAGCCCATAACCCAGCCCCGCGCATGTCGCCACCACGGCGAATAGTGTGCTGAAGGGCAGGTGGGCCGCGCCGAACAGGCCCGCCGTCAACAGCAAGCCTGGCCAGATACCCAGGCGCTTGATCAGGGCAGTCTGCAACAGACCGCGAAAGAGTAGTTCCTCCGCCAGCACCGCCACGCCGAGATTGACCGCCAGCCACAGCAGCAGGCCCTGCGGCCATTTGGGCTGCCAGGCGACCAGACCCAGCGCCATGGCCAATAACGGCACCAGCAGCAAGGTGGCGACGCACGTCAGCCAGGCATGTTTCAGCGAAATCACAGGGCTGCGTGGCTGCCCCAGCCACCAGGCGAGCAGGGCGGTGCCCAACAGCAGCTTGTCCCAGGACAGACGCAGGCCATAGGGAGCTGCGTCGTGACTGATGAGACGTGGCTGCCACAACTGCCAGGGGCTGAAACCGGGTATGAGGTGCGCCGCCAGGGCAATGCCGCCGAGCAGGATCAGAGGCAGCCATAGCCAGTTCGGCAGATGCGATTGCCCTGCCAGCAGGGTGATGGCGAATGCGCTGCCCAGCAGCAGGCCGACGGGGTGGATGAAGCCCAGGCCGGCGCCCAGGGCCAGGGTGAGAGCAGGGAACAGCAAGCGCAGATGCAGGGGCATGGCACCTCCTCCTGAGAAGGTGCGCAGTCTAACAGGCAGTCGAAAAACCACCTCGGCTTTGGCTCCTGCATCCATGCAGTCGTCGCCTACGTTTTTCAACAACCTGCTAGCAGGCTGCGTTGCGGGCAGTCTTGGCGTTACCTGATGGGACGAGTGCGTTTAGCGCTGACGCTCGCGTGCGTCCTTGGCTTCCTGCTCGATGGCGCGCTTGCGCATGCGTTCGAGCTGGTCTTCGCTCAGGGGCATTTTCTTGGCGCTGCTGCGCAGCACCAGCAGGCTGCCGATCACCGAGCCGAATACCAGAACCAGCAGCAGCCAGACGTACCAGGGCATGATGACTCCTCACAAGGAATGGAGCTGTCACCATAACGCGCGTTCAGGTTCTTGTCAGTCTGCCTGTAGGACAGACCTCAGGTTGCTGTCGTCCTTGAGCTGCACGCCACTCAGTTGCAGGCGCAGCGCCTGGCGCGCCAGGTAGTCGAGTTTGTGTGCTGCCAGCTCGTAGGGCAGACCCTCGGGACGCACATTGGAGATGCAGTTGCGTGAGCTGTCCAGGCAGCCTACGCGCGGTGCGTAGGTCAGGTACAGACCGAGGCTGTCCGGCGAGGTCAGGCCAGGACGTTCGCCGATCATGACGATCAGCAGACGCGCGCGCAGGGCTTCACCTATGCCATCGCCAATCGCCACGCGGCCTTGCTCGGCCAGCACCACCGGGGTGTTGGCCCAGTCAGTGTCGAAGCGTTCGCGGAAGGCTTGCAACAACGGCAGGGCATGGCGCTGCACGGCAACGGCCGACAAGCCATCGGCCAGCACGATGGCGATTTCAGGGGCGGGCAATTCGTGCAGCAGTTGTACCTGGCAGTCGCCATGCAGATGACGGCCGTGATCCGGGCGCAGCAGGTAGGTCTGCCGGTCTTCGGCGTTGCTGCGTACTTTCAGGGTGCGAAAACCCGCCGCATGCAGTTGGTGCTTGAGTTCGCCGAAGTCCAGCGGGCGATGCACCGCATCGCGCGCCTGGGCATGGGCCAGGCCGAACTTCAGCACTTCGCGGGTGGGCAGGCTGCAGCCGACGCGGCCGAGCGCGATACGTGCCGAGGTATGCGCGCGCAGTTCGTCCCAGGGGTTTTGCTGAATCAGATCATTGGCCATCACGCAGCTCCCGAGATGTGCGGCAGTTGCTTGAGCAGATGATGACCGCTACCGATCTCACGCAGTCGGCCGCTCGGTTCGGTAATGGCCATGCGTGCCAGCCAGGCATCGAATTCGGGTGCGCGTTTCAGGCCCAGCACATGGCGCAGGTAAAGCGCATCGTGGAACGAGGTGCTCTGGTAGTTGAGCATGATGTCGTCGGCACCCGGGATACCCATGATGAAGTTGATACCGGCCGCGCCGAGCAGGGTGAGCAGGCTGTCCATGTCGTCCTGATCGGCTTCGGCGTGGTTGGTGTAGCAGACGTCGCAGCCCATCGGCAGGCCGAGCAGCTTGGCGCAGAAGTGGTCTTCCAGGCCGGCGCGGATGATCTGCTTGCCGTCGTAGAGGTATTCCGGGCCGATGAAACCGACCACGGTATTGACCAATAGCGGGCGGAATTCGCGGGCTACGGCATAGGCGCGGGCTTCGCAGGTCTGCTGGTCGACGCCATGGTGGCCGCCGGCCGACAGCGCGCTGCCCTGGCCGGTTTCGAAGTACATGACATTGTCACCCAGGGTGCCGCGCCCCAGCGACAGCGCGGCTTCATGGGCTTCGCGCAGGATAGCCAGGGATACGCCGAAGCCGGCGTTGGTGGCTTCGGTGCCGGCAATGGACTGGAATACCAGATCGATCGGCGCGCCGGCTTCGATGGCCTGGATCTGCGTGGTGACGTGGGTCAGCACGCAGCTCTGCATGGGGATTTCGAAGTGCTGGCGCACCTCGTCCATCATCTGCCACAGGCGCATCAGCGTCGGCAGCGAATCGCTGGCCGGGTTGATACCGACCGTGGCGTCGCCGGCGCCATAGAGCAGGCCGTCGAGCATGCTGGCGGCGATGCCACGCACGTCGTCGGTGGGATGGTTGGGCTGCAGGCGTACGGCCAGATGACCGGGCAGGCCCAGGGTGTTGCGAAAACGCGTGATCACCTGGCATTTGCGTGCCACCAGAATCAGGTCCTGATTGCGCATCAGCTTGCTCACGGCGGCAACCATCTCCGGTGTCAGCCCGGCGGCCACGGCTGCCAGACGCGCGCTGTCGGTTTTCTCCAGCAGCAGCCAGTCGCGCAGGTCGCCCACGCTCAGGTGGCTGATCGGAGCAAAGGCGGCGGCGTCATGGCGGTCGATGATCAGGCGGGTGACTTCGTCCTGCTCGTAGGGAATCAGCGCCTCGTCGAGAAAGCGCGTGAGCGGCACCTCGGCCAGGGCCAGCTTGGCCGCCATGCGCTCTTCGTAGGTAGCGGCAGCCAGTCCCGCCAGGTAGTCGCCGGATCGCGCCGGGCTGGCCTTGGCCAGCAGCGTCTTGAGGTCCGCGAAGCGGTAGACCAGGCTGCCGATGGTGGTTTGATAGGGCATGGCTGCAACCCGTTGCAAGAGGATGTACTTGCCGTGCAGTGCTCATGCCAGCGGGCTTGTCGCCGGTGATTTGTGGCCCGCAGGCGCGGCCGAATATCTCGGAAGCCTGAAAACGGTGCAGGGCTGAGACTGGTGCATCAGATTAGCGCGTCGGCATCGTGATGTCTGTCACATGATGGCAACTTGGCGCTGTTTGAATGTCGGCTTTCCGATCGCACGGGGAGGCCGTTCGTGACCCATGCCAGAGCGCTGCAATCGCTGATGCGAGCCGTTACACCGCTCGCCGCGTCGATGAATATCAACGAGGTCGCCGATCTGTTCCTGGCGGCTGAACACCGCGCCTTTCTCTCTCTGCCGGTGGTCGATGAGCACAATCGGCCGCTTGGCCTGGTCAGTCGCGCCACGCTGCAGGACATCTTCATGCAGCGCTTCGGGCGCGACCTGCGTGGTCGCCACCCGGTGGGCGAGGTGATGAACCAGGCGCCGCTGATCGTCAGCCTGGAAACCAGCCTGGAACAGGCTGCCAAGCAGGTTACCGCGCAGTTGCAGTACCCGATCACCGAGGACTTCATCCTGATCGATGCTCAAGGCCAGTACTGCGGTCTGGGGACGGTGCTTGACCTGCTCAAGGCCATGGAAGCGCGCGTTGCCCAGCGCAATCGCGTATTGCGTCAGGCGCTGGTGGACCTCAAGGAATCCCAGGCGCAGCTGCTGCAGTCGGAGAAGATGGCGTCGCTTGGGCAGATGGTCGCCGGCGTCGCCCATGAGCTGAACACGCCGCTGGGCTACGTGAAGAACAACGTGCAACTGCTGCGCGAGCTGAGCGAGCCACTGTTCGGACTGGCCGCCGCGCAGGCGAGACTGGGCCAATGCCTGAACGACCCGGATTGCGACGAGGCAAGCCTCGCCCAGGCCCTGCAGGCTGCCGAACAGGCTCGCCAGCAGGCGGCGCCGGAGCTGCTTGCCGAGGACCTGCAGCAGCTCTACGGCGACACGCTGTATGGCCTGGAACAGATCGCCGAGCTGGTGGTTGGCCTCAAGGATTTCGCCCGTCTCGACCGCGCCATGAGTGAGGAGGTCGACCTCAATGACTGCATCCGCAGCGCGCTGCTGATCGCCCGTAATCACATCAAGGACAAGGTCGAAGTGGTACAGCAGCTCGGCGAGCTGCCACGCATTGCCTGTGCGCCATCACAGATCAACCAGGTGCTGCTCAACCTGCTGACCAACGCTGCACAGGCCATCGAGGGAGTGGGACGCATCCAGATCCGCAGTTGGGCCGATACCCAGGGTGTTCATGTGTCGCTGCAGGACAACGGCCGTGGCATGCCGCCCGAGGTCCTGGCGAAGATCTTCGATCCCTTTTTCACCACCAAACCGGTCGGCCAGGGCACCGGCCTCGGTTTGTCCATCAGCTACAAGATCGTCCAGGACCACGGCGGCCAGATTCGCGTCGCCTCCGAGCCCGGGCGTGGCACGCGTTTTCTCGTCAGCCTGCCGCTGCCCGCTACTGTCGCCATGAAAAGGAGCGCCTGATGTCCGCACCCGTTCGCATTCTCTTCGTCGACGACGAGGAGCGTATTCTGCGCAGCCTAGCCCTGCAGTTTCGCCGTCACTACGACGTGCTGACCGAGAGCGACCCGCTGCGTGCGCTGCAGCGCCTGCGCGAGGAGCACATTCACGTTCTGGTAAGTGATCAGCGCATGCCACAGATGAGCGGGGCCCAGTTGTTGGCCGAAGCGCGCGAAATCGCGCCGAACACGCTGCGCATCCTGCTGACCGGTTATTCCGATCTGGATGCTGCGGTGGAGGCGTTGAACAACGGCGGCATCTTCCGCTACCTGACCAAACCCTGGGATCAGCAGGAAATGGCCTTCACTCTGCGCCAGGCGGCTGAGCTGGCCGTTCGCCAGGCGCAGCCGCTGCAAGCTATCGCCAGCGAAGGGTTGAGTGCACCGCTGTCGTTGCTGCTGCTGGACGACGAGCCGGACACGCTTGCCGTCGTTGGCGAGTTCTGCGTCGCGGGTGGGCATCGCCTGCTACGCGCACGCAATCTGGCCGAAGCCATGCTGCAGCTCAACAACGAAGGTGCGGACATTCTGGTCAGTGACCTCAAGTTGGCCGGCGAGGACACCGCGCCCTTGCTGAAGACCCTGGCGCAAGCTCACCCGCGCCTGCTCAGCCTGGTGGTCACGCCATTTCAGGACACCCAGGCGCTGCTGCGTCTGGTCAACGAGGCGCAGATCTTCCGCTACCTGCCCAAGCCGATTCGCCGTGGTCTGTTCGAGAAGGGCCTGAAGGCCGCTGCCGAGCAGGCCTTGATCTGGCGTGCACAACCGCAGCAGGTGGTCACTCGCCTGGCCGAGGTCCCGCGTGACGAGCGTGAGCAGGAGAAAGTGGGCAGCCTGATGGGCATGCTCGGGCGTCTGCGTGAGCGGCTGATAGCCTGACCGTTTGGCTACCCTGAGCTTTCGCGGCTGAACCCGCTCCTACGGGGCAATGCCAGATTCGTAGGGCGGATGCAGCATCCTCAGGCTCCCTGAACGCATAGCGCGATTGCCCTGGGCAGGGACTTCGGCCGCGACCAGTGATCGGATGCTTTGCGCTACAATGCGCGGCGTTTTTCATCCTGTTCGAGACCCACCCCATGCCTGTCTGCCAAACCCCGATCATCGTCGCCCTCGACTTTCCCAGCCGTGATGCCGCCCTGGTGCTGGCCGATCAGCTCGATCCGGCGCTGTGCCGGGTCAAGGTCGGCAAGGAGCTGTTCACCCGCAGCGGTCCGCAAGTGGTCGAGGCGTTGCAGGCCAAGGGTTTCGAGCTGTTCCTCGACCTGAAATTCCACGATATCCCCAATACCACGGCGATGGCGGTCAAGGCTGCTGCGGAGCTGGGCGTGTGGATGGTCAACGTGCACTGCTCCGGCGGCCTGCGCATGATGGCGGCCTGTCGTAACGAGCTGGACAAACTGGCTGGCGCCAAGCCGCTGCTGATCGGCGTGACGGTGCTGACCAGCATGGAGCAGCAGGACCTGGCCGGCATCGGTCTGGACGTGCCGCCACAGGAACAGGTGCTGCGCCTGGCCGGGCTGGCTGCCGAGGCCGGGCTCGATGGCCTGGTCTGCTCGGCGCAGGAAGCCAGCGCGCTGAAGGTCGCGCAGCCGCAGCTGCAGCTGGTGACACCGGGTATTCGTCCTGCTGGCAGCAGCGCCGATGACCAGAAACGCATCCTCACCCCGCGTCAGGCGCTGGATGCAGGCTCCGATTATCTGGTGATCGGGCGCCCGATCAGCCAGGCTGCCGATCCGGCACAGGCGCTGGCTGCGGTAGTCGCTGAACTGCAAGGCTGAGCCCTGTAGCCCGGATGAAATCCGGGGCTGTCTGATAGGTCGTCCGATCTGTCCCGGATTTCATCCGGGCTACCCGCTGATCGCGGAACCGCGCTGGTGGAGTCGCCATCAGCGCCCTGCATGACTCGCCACTCCAGAGCCTGATAGTGCTGCTCGTCGTCTCGCTTGCTGGCTAGACTCCTCGCCAATTCAACAAGAATCGTTGCGAGGAAGCAGACATGAGCATGACGTTCTCCGGCCAGGTTGCCCTGGTCACCGGCGCGGCGGCCGGTATTGGCCGTGCCACCGCCCAGGCCTTCGCTGCCGAAGGGCTCAAGGTGGTGGTTTCCGACGTGGATGTGGCAGGCGGTGAGGGCACCGTCGAGCTGATTCGTGGGGCTGGCGGCGAGGCCTGCTTCGTGCGTTGCGACGTGACCCGTGATGCCGAGGTCAAGGCGTTGATGGACGCCACCGTGGCGCAGTACGGTCGTCTGGACTATGCCTTCAACAACGCCGGTATCGAGATCGAACAGGGCAAGCTGGCCGACGGCAACGAAGCCGAGTTCGACGCCATCATGGGCGTCAACGTCAAGGGTGTGTGGCTGTGCATGAAGCACCAGATCCCCTTGCTGCTGGCCCAGGGCGGCGGCGCCATCGTCAACACCGCTTCGGTGGCCGGCCTGGGGGCCGCGCCAAAGATGAGCATCTACGCGGCCTCCAAGCACGCGGTGATCGGTCTGACCAAATCCGCAGCGATCGAGTACGCCAAGAAGAAACTGCGGGTGAACGCAGTCTGCCCGGCCGTGATCGACACCGACATGTTCCGCCGCGCCTATGAAGCCGATCCGAAGAAGGCCGAGTTCGCCGCCGCCATGCACCCCGTCGGGCGCATCGGCAAGGTCGAGGAGATCGCAGCTGCCGTGCTCTATCTATGCAGCGACCACGCTGCGTTCACTACCGGCCAGGCGTTGGCGGTGGACGGCGGGGCCACGGCAATATGAAGGCTCTATCCCGGTAGTCTGCAAGCAGGCTAAGGTTGGCTCGCAGGGCCACTGTCCGCAGTGGTCCTGACTCAGCACAATCCTGCCAGATTCAACTGGAGCGATAACAATAATGACCGCCGATCCCTTGCTGACGTTTTTCCTTCCCGCTGCGCTGGGCATCATCATGCTCGGGCTTGGCTTGTCACTGAGCCTGGCCGATTTCGCCCGCGTGGCCAAATTTCCCAAACCCGTGCTGATCGGCCTGGCTTGCCAGTTGCTGCTGTTGCCGCTGGCGTGCTTCTTCCTGGCCAAGGCCTTTGGTCTGGCGCCGGCACTGGCCGTCGGTCTGATGCTGTTGGCAGCCTCGCCGGGTGGCACCACCGCCAATCTCTACAGCCATCTGGCTCACGGCGACGTGGCGTTGAACATCACCCTCACCGCAGTCAACTCGGTGATTGCGATTCTGACCATGCCGCTGATCGTCAATTTGTCGCTGGCCTACTTCATGTCTGCCGATCAGGCCATTCCGCTGCAGTTCGCCAAGGTGGTGCAGGTATTCGTCATCGTCCTTGGTCCTGTGGCCATCGGCATGTGGCTGCGCAGCCACTTCCCTGGTTTCGCCGAACGCATGCAGAAGCCTGTGAAGATCATCTCGGCGCTGTTCCTGCTGCTGATCATCCTGCTGGCGGTGGCCAAGGACTGGCGCACCTTCGTCGATTACGCGCCTGCGGTGGGCGGGGCGGCGCTGGCCTTCAACCTGCTGAGCATGGCGGTGGGCTACTGCGTACCCAGGCTGCTCAAGCTCAATCTGCGTCAGGCCATCGCCATCGCCATGGAGATCGGCATCCACAACGGCACCCTGGCCATCGCCCTGGCCCTGAGCCCGGCGCTGCTGAACAACCCGACTATGGCTATTCCGGCGGCCATCTACAGCCTGATCATGTTCGTGACCGCAGCGCTGTTCGGGCTGTGGGTCAACCGCGTGCATGGCACCGAACTGGCCCACGACGCGGTGGCCGAACGCTAGGGGGCGCTGCGCGCACCGGAAAGGCCGCGTGGCTGGAGGTGCGCACGGCGCACCCTACCTCGTGCTTTAGTGCCTTAGCGCGGATGCAATCCGGGGCGGCTGTAGGGAGGCGCTGTTCGGCTTGTGGGTCAACCGTGTGCATGGCGCCGAACTGGCCCATGGCGCGGTGGCTGAACGGTAGGGTGCGCTGCGCGCACCGGGAAGGCCGCGTGGCTGGCGGTGCGCACGGCGCACCCTACTGCTTGCCCCAGAACCGTAGCCCGGATGCAATCCGGGGCGGCCTTACGGCGGTACTGTTCGGTTTGTGCGGCAACCGTGTGCATGGCGCCGAACAGGCCCACGAAGCTGTGGCCGAACGGTAGGGTGCGCTGCGCGCAACGGGAAGGCCGTATGGCTGGCGGTGCGCACGGCGCACCCTACTGCTTGCCCCAGAACCGTAGCCCGGATGCAATCCGGGGCGGCCTTACGGCGGTACTGTTCGGTTTGTGCGGCAACCGTGTGCATGGCGCCGAACTGGCCCACGAAGCTGTGGCCGAACGGTAGGGTGCGCTGCGCGCAACGGGAAGGCCGTATGGCTGGCGGTGCGCACGGCGCACCCTACTGCTTGCCCCAGAACCGTAGCCCGGATGCAATCCGGGGCGGNTCGGCGCCCTGAAATTCGTCGCCGCCCGCGACAAGCTGAGCATCCCGGCTGACACCTTCATCGAAGGCACCGTCGGCATCGGCGCCATCCCCACCGGTTTCGGCATCGAAGTGGAACTGCGCATCAGCCTGCCCGGCCTGACCCAAGAAGCCGCACAAACCCTGGTGGATCGCGCGCACATCGTCTGCCCGTACTCCAACGCCACCCGCGGCAACATCGACGTCACCCTGACCATCGTCTGACAGCTGGCAGCCAGCGCTCGCGGCCAACGCCCGAGCGCGGCACCCAAGAGGAGAACCACCATGAAAGCCCGCACCCTGTTCGCCACCGCCCTGACCGCCATCGCACTCAGCGCGTCGCTCACCAGCCTCGCCCACAGCGCCGAGGCCGCGCCCTACCGCTACGGCCAGAACCTAGATATCGCCAAGGTGATTTCCATCGACACGCCCAACAGCCCGCAGTGCGAAGTGGTCACGGCAACGATGACCTACCGCAACAGCGCGGGGGACGTGGAAGTTCTCGACTTTGAGCAGCTCTCCAGCGCCTGCGCCAGCCAGAGTTGATGATCAAGACCTGTCCGCCCGGCAAGCCAGAGGGCAGTCACTGAAAAGAGTGAACCCCGCCACCGGTAACGGTGGCGGGGTTTCGTTCATGGCCAGTCAGCCGCGCGGATGGTGCTGCGCATGCAACTCCTGCAGGCGAGCGCGAGCGATGTGGGTGTAGATCTGCGTGGTGGACAGGTCGCTGTGGCCCAGCAACATCTGCACCACCCGCAGATCGGCGCCGTGATTGAGCAAATGAGTCGCGAAGGCGTGGCGCAGCGTGTGCGGCGACAGCGCCTTGCTGATGCCTGCGACCTGCGCCTGATGCTTGATGCGATGCCAGAAGGTCTGCCGAGTCATCTGCTCGCCACGCAGACTGGGAAACAGCACATCGCTGGGCTTGCCGCCCAGTAACAGCGGACGCGCCTCACGCGTGTAGCGCTCGATCCAGGCAATGGCCTCTTCACCCAATGGCACCAGACGCTCCTTGCTGCCTTTACCGAACACCCTCAGCACGCCCTGGCGCAGGTTGACCTGCTCCAATGTCAGCCCAACCAACTCACTGACCCGCAAACCGCAGGCATAAAGCACCTCGAGCATGGCGCGATCACGTAGACCGATAGGGTCATCCAGGTCCGGCGCCTGCAGCAGCGCCTCGACATCCGCTTCAGACAACGACTTGGGCAGTGGCCGACCGATCTGCGGCAAATCGATCTGCAACGTCGGATCTTCACTGATCAGCGTTTCGCGCAGCAAAAAACGGTAGAAACCACGCACCCCTGAGAGAAAGCGCGCAGTGGAACGCGCCTGATAGCCCTGCTCGAGGCGCCAGGCCAGGTGATCGAGAATGGCGTCACGGCCGACGTGCTGCAGGGCCAGACCGCGCCCATCGAGCCAGGCATTGAAGTGTTCCAGATCACTACGATAGGCGGCCTGGGTGTGGGCGGAGAGTCCCTTTTCCAACCACAGGGCTTCGAGGAAGCGTTCGATCAGAGGATGAGTTAACGTTGCCATCGAGGGTCCATGACGAAATATGATTGCTAGTTTTCCACAGCCCCACCGCGATAGGGAGATCCAATGAGCGAGACTCATATCCTGCTGAGCCTGGGCGGCATCGGCCTGCTGGCCCTGGCCAGTCAATGGCTAGCCTGGCGCCTGCGCCTGCCGGCCATCCTGTTCCTGCTGTTCGGTGGCATTCTCGCGGGCCCGTTGCTGGGCATGCTCGATCCGCAGGAGCTGTTCGGCCCCCTGCTGTTTCCGTTCATTTCCCTGGCCGTGGCGCTGATCCTGTTCGAAGGCAGCCTGACCCTGCACCTGTCGGAATGGCGCGAAATCGGCAGGGTGGTGCAGCGCCTGGTGACCATCGGCGCACTGCTCACCTGGGCGGTAATCACCGTCGCCAGTCATTATCTGCTGGGGTTCTCCTGGGACCTGGCACTGCTGTTCGGCACGCTCACGCTGGTTACCGGCCCCACCGTGATCGCCCCGATGCTGCGCGTGGTCCGACCCACATCAGCGGTGGCGAACATCCTGCGCTGGGAGGGCATCGTCATCGATCCCATCGGTGCTCTGCTGGCAGTGGTGACTTTCGCCTTCATCGTCAGTTACGCAGAAGGCAACGCCCTGAGCGAGAGCCTGAGCACCTTCGCGGCGGTGATCGCTTGCGGCAGCCTGCTCGGCGCAGGTGCGGGCTGGGCCTTCGGCATCGTCCTGCGGCGACGCTGGCTGCCGGAATACCTGCATAATTTCGCGTCCCTCGCTGCAGTACTGGGAATTTTCATCGCCGCCAACCTGATGGTGCATGAATCCGGCCTGCTCGCCGTGACGGTCATGGGCATGTGGCTGGCCAACATGCGCGGCGTGGACATCAGGCCGATCCTGCACTTCAAGGAAAACCTCAGCGTGCTGCTGATCTCCGGTCTGTTCATCATCCTCGCCGCTCGCCTGGATCTGCAGGCGCTGCTGGCACTGGGCCCGGCAACGCTGGCCTTGCTCGCGGTCATCCAGCTGATCGCGCGCCCACTGAATATCGCCGTCTGCACCCTGGGCTCCAGCCTCAACTGGCGCGAGCGCGCCCTTCTGGCCTGGATCGCACCTCGTGGCATCGTCGCTGCTGCAGTCTCGGCGATCTTCGCCCTGCGCCTGGAGCAACAGGGCAATGAACAGGCCCACCTGCTGGTACCGCTGACCTTTCTGGTCATCATCGGCACCGTGGTCCTGCAGAGCGCGACGGCACGGCCTCTGGCGCGACTGCTCAAGGTCGCCGAACCCTCACCCAGCGGTTTCCTGATCGTCGGCGCGAACCCGGTCGCGCGAGCGCTGGGCAAAGCCATCCAGGGCCTGGGCAGCCAGGTCTTGCTGACCGATTCCAGCTGGGAAAACATCCGCGCTGCACGCATGTCCGGCCTGCCCACCTTCTTCGGCAACCCGACCTCGCAACATGCCGAGGCGCACCTGGATCTGGTCGGCCTGGGTCACCTGCTGGCACTGACGCCCTCGGCAGAACTCAATGCTCTGGCCTGCATGCATTTTCGTCACGACTTCCCCGGTAACCGGCGCTTTACCCTGCCCACCAGCGCCGACGGCAGGCGCAGCGACAAGCACCGCAGCAGTGATGAGGTACGCGGGTTGCCGCTGGGCGGACAGCCACTGAGCTTTCCGCAGTTCGCCAGCCGCCTGGCGCGCGGCGACGAAGTACGCAGCACCACTCTGACCCAGACCTTCGACTGGAATGCCTACAACGCCCTCTACGGCAAACGAGCCACACTGTTGCTGGCTCGCGCACCGAATGGGTGGCTGCATATCGCCACGCAACCTCTGAGCTTCACTCCTGGTACCGGCTGGACATTGATGGCACTGATCGAATCAGAAGAACCAGTCAGCGAGCCCAGTGCGCAGGAAGCCCCCGCCGCCATGTGAGTGCCCGAGCGGCCAGCCTGAAAGCCAGCTTGCGCGCCCCCGGAGACGCAGGCTGACTACTGATCGAAGCCCGGCAAGACCGGTACGGGCTTTTGCTGATCATCGACGGCAACGAAGCTGAAGCTGCCGCTGATCGCCCGCTCGCGCCCTTCCTGATACAGCCCCTCGACGAACACCTCGACCTCGACCTTGAGACTGGTGTTGCCGACCTTGATCACCCGCCCGATCAACTCGACGATGGAGCCGGCCGGTATCGCATGCTTGAAATCGATGCGATCACTGGACACCGTCACCAGCGGCAAACGGCAGAAACGCGTGGCAGCGATGAACGACACTTCGTCCATCCAGGCCAGCGCGGTGCCGCCGAAGAGGGTGTTGTGATGATTGGTGGTCGGCGGAAACACCGCCTTGGTCACGCGGGTTTCCGACAGCACAATGCGCCGCTGAATCTCTTGCTCTCTTGGAGTCATGTCACTGCCACTCATGATTACTGGAAGCCAGAAACGACAAAAGCAGCCCGAAGGCTGCTTTTGTCAGAAAAGCGTCCGAACTTAGGACAGCTTTTCCTTGATGCGTGCGGCTTTGCCGGACAGGTCGCGCAGGTAGTACAGCTTGGCTTTGCGCACGTCACCGCGACGCTTGACGCTCAGGCTGTCGACCAGCGGCGAGTAGGTCTGGAAGGTACGCTCGACGCCAACACCGCTGGAGATCTTGCGCACGGTGAAGGCGCTGTTCAGGCCGCGGTTACGCTTGGCGATAACGACGCCTTCGAAGGCCTGCAGACGCTGACGGTCGCCTTCCTTCACTTTCACCTGAACGACTACGGTGTCGCCCGGGGCGAAAGTCGGGATTTCTTTGTTCATCTGCTCGGCTTCGAGCATCTGGATAATCTTGTTGGTCATGCTGCGCTCCTAAGACAAGCCTCCCGGCCTGCCATCGATACGTTAACTATCGTCCCGCTGGCGGATGTATTCCTCCAGCAGCTTTTTCTCTTCTCCAGAAAGCGAGCGGCTATCCAGAAGATCAGCGCGACGTTCCCAGGTCCGACCAAGGGACTGCTGTAAACGCCAGCGCCGGATGTGTTCGTGGTTGCCACTCAGCAACACTTCGGGAACACGTTTATCCGCATACACCTCCGGGCGGGTGTAGTGCGGGCAGTCGAGCAGGCCATCCGTAAAGGAGTCCTCCTCGGCCGAATCGGCATGACCCAATGCACCAGGCAAAAGGCGCGTCACCGCATCGATCAGCACCATGGCCGGCAGCTCACCGCCGGACAGGACGTAGTCGCCAATCGACCATTCCTCATCGACATGCGTTTCGATGAAACGCTCGTCGATGCCTTCATAACGACCGGCAATCAGGATCAGTGCATCTTCCTGTGCCAGCTCGCGGACCGCAGCCTGATTCAGACTGCGCCCCTGCGGCGACAGGTAAATCACCTTCGCCGTCTCTCCCGCGGCTTGCTTGGCACTGGCCAAGGCATCCTCGAGAGGCTTGATCTTCATCACCATCCCCGGACCACCGCCGAAAGGGCGGTCATCCACCGTATGGTGACGATCGGTCGTGTAGTCACGCGGGTTCCAGCAATTGAGCTTGAGCAGCTCCTGCTTGACCGCACGACTGGTAATGCCGTACTCGCCGATGGCGGCAAACATTTCCGGGAACAGGGTGATGACTTCTACGCGCATGGGCCTTAGAAATCCGCATCCCAGTCGACCCGCATCTCGCCGGCTGCCAGGTCGATCGAAAGCACGCACTGATCCGTATAGGGCAGCAGACGCTCGCGATCATCCAGACTGCCCGCGCAGGGCTTGACCACCATCACATCGTTGGCACCGGTTTCGAACAAGTGGTCGACCACACCGAGCAACTGCCCCGCCTGATCAATGACCTTCAAGCCCTGTAACTGGTACCAATAGAACTCGCCATCTTCCAGATCCGGCAGCTCGCTACGCGGCACGCAGATCTCGAAGCCGGCGTAGGTACGCGCGATTTCTCGATCATCCAGACCTTTCAACTTGGCTACCAGCACCTTGCCCTGAAGGCGGCCGCTGGCCAGTTCCACTTTCTTTACCTCACCGTCACGCTTGAGCGTCCAGTTGCGGTAATCGAGCACGTTATCGATAGGATCGGTAAAGGAGTACACCTTCACTTCACCCTTGACGCCGTGCACCGAAACAATCTTGCCGAGAACGATCAAATCCTCGGCGACGGCCGGCGTCGTACTCATAAAGATGCTTAGGCAGCAGCCTTGGCAGCTTCCTTGAGCAGCTGAGCAACACGCTCAGACGGCTGAGCGCCCTGGCCCAGCCAGTAGGTCGCACGCTCTTGGTCGACGGAAAGACGCACTTCGCCACCGGCAGCGATCGGGTTGAAGAAACCGATACGCTCAACGAAACGACCATCGCGCGCATTGCGGCTGTTGGTCACGGTCAGGTGGTAGAAGGGGCGCTTTTTGGAGCCGCCACGAGCAAGACGGATGGTTACCATGTGAACATCGTTCCTATAGTCGGTGCTAACTTGAGGCACACATTAAAAATGGGCCTGGGCCCGAAAGGCCGCATATTCTATGAGCAAAAGCGGCAAGCTTCAAGCCACAAGCTACAAGTAAAAGCAGATTTCCAGACTGCAGCTCTTTCTTGCGGCTTGAAGCTCCTGGCTTGTGGCTGCTTTGCCTAGAATTTCGGCATGCCACCGCCGCCGGGCAGCATACCGCCCATGCCGCGCATCATCTTGGCCATACCGCCCTTGGCGGTGAATTTCTTCATCATCTTCTGCATCTGCTTGTGCTGCTTGATCAGCCGACCAATGTCCTGCACCTGGGTACCGGAACCCAGAGCGATGCGACGCTTGCGCGAGCCGCTGATGATATCCGGGTCGCGGCGCTCGGCAGGGGTCATCGAGTTGATGATCGCCTCCATCTGCTTGAACTGCTTCTCGGCCGCGCCCTGGGCGCTGCCCATCTGCGACAGGTTGACGCCACCAATGGACGGCAGCTTGTCCATCAGGCCGCCAAGGCCGCCCATGTTCTTCATCTGCTGCAGCTGATCACGGAAGTCTTCGAGATCGAAGCCCTTGCCCTTCTTCAGCTTCTTGGTGAGCTTCTCGGCCTTCTCGCGATCAAGGGTCTGCTCGGCCTGTTCGATCAGGCTGAGCACGTCACCCATGCCGAGGATGCGCGAGGCGATACGATCCGGGTGGAAGGGCTCGAGCGCGTCACTCTTCTCGCCCATACCGATGAACTTGATCGGCTTGCCAGTGATGTGGCGCACGGACAAAGCCGCACCGCCCCGCGCATCACCGTCGACCTTGGTCAGCACCACGCCGGTCAGCGGCAACGCCTCGCCGAACGCCTTGGCCGTGTTGGCGGCATCCTGGCCGGTCATGGCATCGACCACGAACAGCGTCTCGACCGGGTTGACCGCAGCATGCAGCGCCTGGATCTCGGCCATCATCTCGGTATCCACGGCCAGGCGACCGGCGGTATCGAGAATGACCACGTCAATGAACTTCAGCTTGGCTTCGCGGATCGCTGCATTGGCGATATCCACCGGTTTCTGGCTGGCGTCGGAGGGGAAGAAGGTCACCCCGAGATCGCTCGCAAGGGTTTCCAACTGCTTGATTGCCGCCGGACGGTAAACGTCGGCCGACACCAGCAGCACAGACTTCTTCTTGCGCTCCTTGAGGAACTTGGCCAGCTTGCCGGCAGTGGTGGTCTTGCCCGCCCCCTGCAGACCCGCCATCAGCACCACGGCAGGTGGCGCCGCATTGAGTGCCAGATCTTCGTTGGCCGCGCCCATCAGCTCTTCCAGCTCGGCGCGGACGATCTTCACGAAGGCCTGCCCCGGGGTCAGGCTCTTGGAAACTTCGGTGCCAACGGCGCGCTCCTTGACCTTGCCGACGAAGTCCTTGACCACCGGCAGCGCCACGTCGGCCTCGAGCAGGGCCATGCGCACTTCACGCAGGGTGTCCTTGATGTTGTCTTCGGTGAGCTTGGCCTTGCCCGTGACGTTACGCAGCGTCTGGGACAGGCGATCGGTAAGATTTTCGAACATGCGCGTTCCTTTGATAGGTGCGACCCGGCGCGCCGGGTGTGCGACAGGCGGCGGATTATAGCGAAGTCGCCGAGCTGCCGACACCGCCGGCAGTCTTTCGTGCTGATGCCCTTCTGTGCCACACTCAGCGCCTTTCGGGCTCGCCTTACACGGATTTATGCACCCTCTGTTGCCCAGCCTCGCCGCCGCCCTCCTCTACGCTGGCGCCGCCGCTTACCAAGGACTGCGCCTTACGCAGCGCAGCATTCCTGACAAACGTCTGCTCGCGCTGCTTGGCGTGGTCGCGCTTTGCCTGCACGGCATCAGCCTGTTCTATCAGCTGTATGACGTTCACGGCCTCAGCCTGGACTTCTTCAATGCCGCCAGCCTGATCGCCTGCGCGGTCATTGGCCTGATTCTGCTGGCCTGCCTGCGCATCCCGGTGGAAAACCTGCTGCTGCTCCTGTTCCCGCTCGGCACATTGACGGTCCTTGCCGCAGAGTTCATGCCCAGCGGCACCATCAACCCAATCGACGAACACCCTGGCATCCTCGCCCATATCCTGCTCTCGATCATGGCCTACGGCATGCTCACCATCGCCGTGTTCCAGTCGGTCCTGTTGCTGCTGCAGGATCATCAGCTAAAGCACAAGCACCCTTCCGGACTGATCCGCAACTTTCCACCACTGCAGACCATGGAAAGCCTGCTGTTCGGCTTTCTCTTCGCGGGCTGGCTGCTGCTGTCGCTGTCGCTGCTGTCCGGCGCGCTGTACATCGATGATCTGTTTGCCCAGCACCTGGCACACAAGACCATCCTTTCCTGCTTCGCCTGGGTGGTTTTCGCCGTTCTGCTGTGGGGGCGCCACCAACTCGGCTGGCGCGGCCACAAGGCCATTCGCTGGACCCTCGCCGGGTTCTGCCTGCTGATGCTGGCGTACTTCGGCAGCAAGCTGGTACGCGAATTCATCCTGCACATCTGAGACAGACGTCGTGGACGACATTCATTCGAGCTACCTACTCGGCCTGCTGATTTTCCTGATTCTCTGCTCGGCGTTCTTTTCCAGCTCCGAGACCGGCATGCTCAGCCTCAACCGCTACCGGCTCAAGCATCTGGCCAAGGAAGGGCATAGCGGCGCCAAGCGCGTCATCCGCCTGCTCGACCGCCCGGACCGCCTGCTCGGCACCATCCTGGTTGGCAATAACGTGGTCAACATTCTCGCCGCCTCCATCGCCACGGTGCTGGCGGTGGACCTCTGGGGCGAAGCCGGCATCGCCATCGCCACGGCGGGCCTGACCATCATCGTGCTGATCTTCGGCGAAATCACGCCCAAGACCCTGGCCGCCCTGCGCCCGGAACTGGTTGCCTTCCCCGCCAGCCGCGTGCTCAGCCTGCTGCTACGCGTACTCTACCCAGTGGTGTGGCTTACCAGCGCGATCAGCAACGGCCTGCTGCGCCTGCTGGGCGTCGACCCGGCGAAGCGCGCCAGCGACAGCCTGTCCACCGAAGAGCTGCGCAGCGTGGTGCGCGAATCGGGCTCGGAGCTGCCACTGAATCGCCAGAGCATGCTGCTGAGCATCCTCGACCTCGAACGGGTCACGGTCGACGACATCATGATTCCGCGCAACGAAGTGACCGGCATCGATCTCGACGACGACCTGGAAATCATCATCGGCCAGTTGCGCAGCACCTCGCACACGCGCCTGCCGGTGTTTCGTGGCGACATCAATCAGATCGAAGGCGTGGTGCACATGCGCCAGATCGCCCGCCTGCTGAGCCACAACCAACTGACCAAGGACTCGCTGCTGGCAGCTTGCAACGAGCCTTACTTCATCCCTGAAAACACGCCCCTGGCGACCCAACTGATCAACTTCCAGAAGCAGAAGCGGCGCATCGGCATCGTCGTCGACGAATATGGCGATGTGATCGGCATCGTCACCCTGGAAGACATCCTCGAAGAGATCGTCGGCGACTTCAGCAACCAGGACAGCCTGCGCAGCCCGGATATCCACCCGCAGGAGGATGGCACTCTGGTCATCGACGGCGCCGCCTACATTCGCGAAGTGAACAAGACCCTCGGCTGGCACCTGCCCAGCGACGGCCCCAAGACCCTCAACGGCCTGATCACCGAAGCACTGGAGAGCATCCCTGACAGCAGCGTCTGCCTGAAGATCGGCCCCTACCGCCTGGAGATTCTCCAGGCCGCAGAGAACCGGGTGAAGAGCGTGCGCGTCTGGCAGGTGGAAAAGGTCAAAGCGGACGCAGCAGCTCCGGAGTGAGGCGCTCGGCCAGGCCTGCAGCCCATTGCTGGTAGCCCAGTGCCGACGGATGATAGCCATCCTCGGCGAGATAATGCGCCTCGAACGGTAGGTCCAGCACGCAGTGCCGCGCGCCCAGGCGTTGCGCCAGGCTCTGCAACTCACGATCCAGCAAGCTGGCCCGCCAGCCCATCAACTGCCGCAACAGCCACGGCAATGCGCTGAAATGCTGCAAGGGCGGCACAGCGCTGAATGCCACGCGACAGCCCCGCTCGCCCAGCGCATCGGCCATGCCGGCGAGCGCCTGTATCCAGCGCTTGCTCGGTGTGAGGTGCGTGGTGTCATTGACGCCGAACACCAGCAGCGCCAGGTCAGCCGGCTCCGCCAATGCCAGCGGCAGGAGGCGTTCATGCGCCTCAGAGGCCGTGATGCCATTCTCGCCACAGGCGCGCCAGCGTACCGGCCGCCCCAGACGCTCGGCCAGGACGACTGCCAGACAATTCGCCAGGGACTGATCGAAGTGCGTGACACCAACGCCCGCCACGGTCGATTCACCGATCAGCAGCAGGCGTAACGGCTCACCCGGTAAATGCGCGGCGGCGGTGCCGCTTGGCTCGCCCTGCGCAACCGGCAGACGCAATGCCGTGCGCCGGGTGTGCAGGGCCAGAGGCAGCGCCAATGGCAGCAGTGGCACAGTCGCCAGCCACCACAGCGCATGCCGACTCACAACTGGACGCAAACCGCTTGCGCGCTGCGCAGTGCCTTGGCGCGAGCCGCTTCGATGGATTCGTCACGCGCCAGCGCCACGCCCATGCGGCGCTGGCCCTTGACCTCGGGCTTGCCGAACAGACGCAGCGCGGTGTCTGCCTCGCTCAATGCGGCTCCGAGGTTGGCGAAGCTGGCCTGCTGCGAATTGCCCTCCACCAGAATCACCGCCGACGCGGACGGGCCCATCTGGCGGATCGCCGGAATCGGCAAACCGAGAATCGCACGCGCATGCATGGCGAACTCGGACAGCTCCTGGGAAATCAGCGTCACCAGACCGGTATCATGCGGGCGCGGCGAGACTTCGCTGAACCACACCTGGTCGCCCTTTACGAACAGCTCGACGCCGAACAGGCCGCGCCCGCTCAGCGCTTCGGTCACCGCCAGCGCCACGCGCTCGGACTCGGCCAGGGCCTTCGGGCTCATGGGTTGAGGTTGCCAGGACTCCTGGTAATCGCCGTTCTCCTGGCGATGGCCAATCGGCGCGCAGAAGCTGGTGCCGCCGACATGACGCACGGTGAGCAGGGTGATTTCGTAGTCGAAGTCAATGAAACCCTCGACGATCACCCGCCCCTTGCCGGCGCGGCCACCTTCCTGGGCATAGTCCCAGGCGCGCTGCAGGTCGGCATCGCTCTTGAGCACGCTCTGGCCCTTGCCGGAGGAGCTCATGATCGGCTTGACCACGCAGGGGTAGCCGACGGACTTCACCGCCGCGGTGTAGTCCTCGAAGGTGTCGGAGAAATGGTACGGCGAGGTTGGCAGGCCCAGTTCCTCGGCCGCCAGGCGACGAATGCCTTCGCGGTTCATGGTCAGCTGCGCAGCACGCGCGGTCGGCACCACGTTGAAGCCTTCGGCCTCCAGCTCGACCAGAGTGGCAGTGGCGATGGCTTCAATTTCCGGGACGATGTAGTGCGGCTGCTCCTTCTCGATCACTGCACGCAGGGCTGCACCATCGAGCATGTCGATGACGTGGCTACGATGTGCCACCTGCATGGCCGGCGCATTGGCGTAACGGTCGACACCGATGACTTCGCAGCCCAGACGCTGCAGCTCGATCACCACTTCCTTGCCGAGCTCGCCGCAACCACACAGCAGTACACGGGTCGCGGAGGACGACAAAGGGGTTCCAATACGGGGCATGAGTGTTCCTCGAACAGTGAATCAGGAAGTCATTAAGAGACCGGAAGCACGAGCGCGCTCCAGGCAGCGTTGCAGTACCTCGCGGCGCTCGGCATTGTCCATGCGGCCCCAGCGGGTGATTTCGGCGACGGTACGCTGACAACCAATGCAGACATCCTGCTCATCCAGCGCGCAGACATGCACGCAGGGCGAACGCACCGGTTTTTCTACATCACTCATCGTCATCAGGTACCAGCTCACGGGAATAGCGCTGCGCATTATGAACGTAATGAGCAGCGCTGGCCTCCAGCATCTTCTTCTGCGCCTCGGTCAGCTCGCGCACCACCTTGCCGGGGCTGCCCATGACCAGGCTGCCATCGGGAATCTCCTTGCCTTCGGGGATCAGGCTGTTGGCGCCGATGATGCAGTACTTGCCGATCCTGGCGCCGTTGAGGATCACCGCATTGATGCCGATCAGGCTGTAATCGTCCACCGTGCAGCCATGCATCATCACGTTGTGACCCACGGTGACACCCTTGCCCAGGGTCAGCGGAAAACCCATGTCGGTGTGCATGACGCTGCCGTCCTGCACGTTGCTGTTCTCGCCGATATGGATCAGTTCGTTGTCGCCGCGCAGCACGGCACCGAACCAGACGCTGGCACCAGCCTCCAGGCGGACCTTGCCGATCAGGTCGGCACTTGGCGCGACCCAGCTATCAGGATGGGCGTCGACACGGGAGCTTCCCAGGCGATATTTCATGCTCGTCAGTCCTCGGCGCTGTCAGCGCAGGTGTATGAAGTGTTCGGGCGGTTGGTGCAGGGCGATCTGCGCATCATCGAAGAGCAGGTTGACCAGCTCCACCACCATGATCGCCGTGAGCCCCCAAATGCGGTATTCGCCATAGGTGTAGGACGGCACGTACCAACTACGCCCGAGGTAATCGATGCGATGAGTCATCTCGCGCGGGTCGCTGCGGAAGAACTCCAACGGTACCGAGAATACCGAGGCGATCTCGGCGTCGTTGGCCTTGTACTCGACATAATCCGGCACCAGCCCGACGTAGGGCGTGACCTGAATGCCGTGGCGTGAGACCAGGCTGCTGAGCGGCCCGACTACTTCCACCAAGCCGGGTGGCAGACCTATTTCCTCTTCGGCTTCGCGCAGCGCGGTGTCCACCAGATCACGATCTTCCGGGTCGCGCCGGCCACCGGGAAAGGCGACCTCACCACCGTGGGTCGACAAACCGCTGGCGCGCAGGGTCAGCACCAGCTCAGGTTCATCACTGCGGGTAATCGGGACCAGCACCGCCGCCTCGGGGAAGCTGCGCTCGGTCTCCAGAGGGCGCGGGCTGTAACCGCGCACACGATGGAGCAACTCGTCCAGCATGGGCATACTCGGAGTCTTGTTTTGCCAGGCATCATGGCATGAAAGCAGGCGGGCGCCCAACCCCGACGACAGGACAGGCTGGCCGCAATAGCGGGCTTGCCGGCCACCTCTCAGCCGGCCAAGATAACGCCAGAAAAAGAGGAGCGGGCATGAAATTCTGCAGTCAGTGCGGCAACCCCGTCACGCGCATGATCCCGGCTGGCGACAACCGCATGCGCCATGTCTGCGCTCACTGCGCCACCGTGCATTACGAAAACCCGCGTATCGTCGCTGGCTGCCTGCCCGTATGGCGCGACCGGGTGCTGCTGTGCCGCCGCGCCATCGAGCCGCGCCGCGGCTACTGGACATTGCCGGCCGGCTTCATGGAAAACGGCGAGACCATCGAGCAGGCCGCCGCCCGCGAAACCCTCGAAGAAGCCTGCGCCCGCGTGCGCGATCTCAGCCTCTACACCCTGTTCGACCTGCCGCACATCAGCCAGGTGTACATGATGTTTCGCGCCGAGCTGGTCGATCTGGATTTCGCCGTGGGCGAAGAGAGCCTGGAGGTGCGACTGTTTACAGAAAGCGAAATCCCTTGGTCAGAGCTGGCTTTCCCGACCATAGGCCGTACCTTAGAATGCTTCTTCGCCGACCGTCGGCAAAATCTCTTTCCGGTACGCAATGAGCCACTCGAAGCACTGCGTGCCCATTACACACCCCGTTGACCCTTGCGGACGTTCCCGATGCGTTGGTTGTTGCCCCTGCTTTGCCTGACTCTCAGCTTCAACGCCCTGGCCAGCGCCACGCCAGCGACCAGCAGCCGCACCGTGGACAAGGTGCTGGTACTCAAGGCCGAGCGCAAACTGCACCTGCAACAACGCGGCGAGACCATCAAGTCCTACCGCATTTCGCTGGGCAAACAGCCCAGCGGCGCCAAGCAGCGCGAAGGCGATCTGCGCACACCGGAAGGCTTCTACTGGATCGACTGGCGCAAGCCGAGCGACAAGTACCAACTGTCGCTGCACATCTCCTACCCCAACGCCCGCGACCTGGCCAAGGCCAGGGACGCCGGAGTGCCGCCGGGCAGCATGATCATGATCCACGGTACGCCGCTGGATGAGGAATACCCGGAGTGGTTCTTCCACACGCTCGACTGGACCGAAGGCTGCATCGCCATGAAGAACGAAGACATGCGCGAGGTCTGGAGCCTGGTCAAGGATGGGACGCTGATCGAAATCAGGCCCTGAACCCAAACCTTGAAAGTGCACCGAACCTATAGGAGCGGCGTCCCGCCGCGAACCCGAGCCGCGCGGAATCGAAAAGCTTCGCCCCGAGGCGGGGCTCCTACGAAGGAATGCGTTGAAGGCCTTATCTGAAGCGATTCAAAACTGCAGATCGGACAACCGCCAGACATCGAAGGCCGGCGTTTCGTAGGGATGACTCTTCTTCAGCGCCTTGACGGCATCATGGATAAGCTCGTCGGCAACGACCATTTCCACTTTCCATTCGGCAACCTGCTCGACGCTGCCGACCTGCCCGATGAACGGCTGGCTACCTTCCAGAGCACGGAACTGGCCATGACCCAGCACCTGCCAGCAGCAACTGTCGTAACGCCCGATGCGCCCGCCTCCAGCTGCGAACACCGCCTTTTTCACCGGCTCCAGATGGGCTTCCGGCACGTAGAAACACAGTTTGTACATCAAGTTCTCCGCAGATGGGCAACCGAACAACAGACAAGCCATGACGCCAATATGATGTCACTTTGACATGGAGTTGTCTTGAGATCGCCCGCACAAATCCACACGTAGAATTAAGACGATCTGCAGCCTTCGACTCAGGCGACGGGCGTGGCGTTCTCAGCGACCGCTGAAAAAACGCCGCCATTTGTCGGCCAGACCAGAGGCCGGCGGGCTGTGGCTACCGTCGCAGTAGGGCGGGTTTGCGGATCGGCTACAGCGGCATAGCAGCAGACGCTGCTCCCGCTCGGGGCGCAGAATCAGGGCCTGGACGCAGTTGGATGTACAGTTCGGCATCTCGGGCGAGTGCCCGCAGCGGCAAAGACGATGAGTTTCACCGGGTTTGACCAGGCGAACTTCGGGAAGGACAACGCGGGGATCATCGGCCATGGTTGGGCCTATGTAGCCCGGATGAAATCCGGGGCGAGGAGTGACGGCGTTTTCCCGGATTGCATCCGGGCTACGGGCCCTGCTCCCCTCTCCCGCTTGCGGGAGAGGGTCATCAGAAGACTGGTGCGCGGCCGCTTTTGCCCTCTCCCGCCCTTCGGGCACCCTCTACCGCGAGCGGGAGAGGGTCATCAGAGGGCCGCTACGCGGCCGCTATTAGTCCACCCAGACGCGGGCGTTGCGGAACATACGCATCCAGCCGCCATCTTCCTGCCACTCGTCCGGGCGCCAGGAGTTCTGCACGGCGCGGAATACCCGCTCCGGGTGCGGCATCATGATGGTCACACGGCCGTCGCGGCTGGTCAGACCGGTGATACCGCGCGGCGAGCCATTGGGGTTGGCCGGATAGGCTTCGGTGACCTTGCCATGGTTATCGACATAACGCAGCGCAATGGTGCCGGACAGATCAGCCTCCAGCAGCGCCTCCTCGCTTTCGAACTCGGCATGACCTTCACCGTGGGCGATGGCGATCGGCATGCGCGAACCGGCCATGCCCTGCAGGAAGATCGACGCCGACTCCTGGATCTGCACCATGGCCACGCGCGCTTCGAACTGCTCGGAGCGGTTGCGCACGAAGTGCGGCCAGAATTCGGTGCCGGGGATCAGCTCATGCAGGTTGCTCATCATCTGGCAGCCGTTGCACACCCCGAGGGTGAAGCTGTCACGACGCTCGAAGAACCCCTGGAAGGCATCGCGAGCACGGGCGTTGAACAGCACCGACTTGGCCCAGCCCTCACCGGCGCCGAGCACGTCGCCATAGGAGAAGCCACCGCAGGCAACTAGGCCCTTGAACTCTTCCAGGCTGACGCGGCCGGCGAGGATATCGCTCATGTGCACGTCGATGGCGGAGAAACCGGCGCGGTCGAACGCAGCGGCCATTTCCACCTGGCCGTTGACGCCCTGCTCACGCAGGATAGCGACCTGCGGACGTACGCCCTTCTTGATATAAGGCGCAGCGATGTCCTGGTTGACGTCGAAGCCAAGCTTGATCGACAAGCCGGGGTTGTCTTCTTCCAGCAGCAGATCGAACTCCTGATCCGCCCCCTGCGCGTTATCGCGCAGACGCTGGATGCGGTAGCTGGTTTCGGCCCACTGACGCTGCAGCAGACGGCGCTCACCGGCGAACACCGGTTCGCCATTGAAGCTGATGCTGACCTCGCCGTTGTTCACGGGCTGACCGATCACAGCCACGCAGTCGTCCAGACCGGCGGCGCTGAACTGCGCCAGTACTTCCGGAGTGGCGTCCTGGCGCACCTGGATCACCGCACCCAGCTCTTCGTTGAACAGCACGGCAGGCAGCTCGGAGCTGTCGTCAGCCAGCGCGTCGAGATTCAGCGACAGACCGCAATGACCGGCGAAGGCCATTTCCAGCACGGTGGTCAGCAGGCCACCGTCGGAACGGTCGTGGTAAGCCAGCAGATGGCCGTCGGCATTGAGGCCCTGGATCACGGCGAAGAAGGCCTTGAGGTCTTCGGCGTCGTCGAGGTCCGGCACCTGCTGGCCGATCTGCGAATAAACCTGCGCCAGGATCGAGGCGCCCATACGGTTCTGGCCACGACCGAGGTCGATCAGAATCAGATCGGTCTCGCCCTTGTCCATGCGCAGTTGCGGAGTCAGGGTCTGGCGGATGTCCTGCACCGGAGCGAAACCGGTGATCACCAGCGACAACGGCGAGGTCACGCTCTTGTCGACGCCCTCATCCTGCCAGCGGGTCTTCATGGACATGGAGTCCTTGCCCACCGGAATGGTGATGCCCAGCGCCGGGCACAGCTCCATGCCGACAGCCTTGACGGTGTCGTACAGGCGGGCGTCTTCGCCGGGGTGGCCGGCAGCCGCCATCCAGTTGGCCGACAGTTTGATATCGGACATTTTCTCGATGCGTGCAGCCGCCAGGTTGGTAACGGTCTCACCCACCGCCATGCGGCCGGAAGCCGGCGCGTCGAGCAGCGCCAGCGGCGTGCGCTCACCCATGGCCATGGCTTCACCGGTGTAGACGTCGAAGCTGGTGGCGGTGACGGCACAATCGGCCACAGGCACCTGCCACGGGCCGACCATCTGATCACGCGCCACCAGACCGGTGATGGTGCGGTCGCCAATGGTGATCAAAAAACTCTTGCTGGCCACGGCCGGATGATGCAGCACACGACCCAGCGCTTCTTCGATATCGACGCTGGCGGCGCTGAAGTCATCGCCCTGCTCGGCTTCACGGCTGGCGCTGCGGTGCATGCGCGGCGGCTTGCCCAGCAGCACTTCCAGCGGCATGTCCACCGGGGTGTTGCTGAAGTGGCTGTCGGTCACGGTCAGGTGCGGCTCTGCGGTGGCCTCGCCGACGACAGCGAAGGGGCAGCGCTCACGCTCGCAGATGGCCTTGAAACGCTCGAAGTCAGCAGCGTCCACGCTCATCACGTAGCGCTCCTGCGACTCGTTGCACCAGATCTCGTGCGGAGCCATGCCTGGCTCGTCGTTGGGCACGTTGCGCAGTTCGAAGCGACCGCCGCGACCGCCGTCGTTGATCAACTCAGGCAGGGCATTGGAGATACCGCCGGCGCCGACGTCGTGGATGAACTTGATCGGGTTGGCCTCGCCCAGCTGCCAGCAGCGGTCGATGACCTCCTGGCAGCGGCGTTCCATTTCCGGGTTTTCGCGCTGCACCGAGGCGAAATCCAGATCGGCCGAGCTGGCACCGGTGGCCATCGACGAGGCCGCACCGCCACCCAGACCAATGAGCATGGCCGGGCCGCCGAGCACGATCAGCTTGGCGCCGACCGAAATCTCACCCTTCTGTACGTGGTTCTCGCGGATGTTACCGAGGCCGCCTGCGAGCATGATCGGCTTGTGGTAGCCGCGCACTTCTTCGCCACGAGGGCTGCTGACAGCCTGCTCGAAGGTACGGAAGTAGCCGTTGAGTGCCGGACGACCGAATTCGTTGTTGAACGCGGCGCCGCCCAGCGGGCCTTCGATCATGATGTCCAGCGCGCTGACGATGCGCTCGGGCTTGCCGTAGGGCTTTTCCCAGGGCTGGAGGAAATCGGGGATGTTCAGGTTGGAGACCGAGAAACCAGTCAGACCGGCCTTGGGCTTGGCGCCACGGCCGGTCGCGCCTTCGTCGCGGATCTCGCCACCGGAGCCGGTGGAGGCGCCCGGGAACGGCGCGATGGCGGTCGGGTGGTTGTGCGTCTCCACCTTCATCAGGATGTGCACCGGCTCCTGCACCGCGCCGTACTGGCGGGTCTCAGGGTCGGGGAAGAAGCGCCCGGCGGTGTGGCCTTTGATGACCGAGGCATTGTCCTTGTAGGCGGACAGCACGCCTTCGTTGTGCATCTGGTAGGTGTTCTTGATCATGCCGAACAGCGATTTGTCCTGGCTCTCGCCATCGATGTCCCAGCTGGCATTGAAGATCTTGTGGCGGCAGTGCTCGGAGTTGGCCTGGGCGAACATCATCAGCTCGATGTCGTGCGGATTGCGCCCCAGGTCATTGAAGCTCTTCACCAGGTAGTCGATTTCGTCCTCGGCCAGGGCCAGGCCCAGATCCTGGTTGGCCTGCTCCAGCGCGGCACGGCCACCACCGAGCACGTCCACGGCGGTCAGCGGCTTGGGCTGGGCGTGGCTGAACAGCGCGGCGGCGTCTTCCAGCGCATTCAGAACGAGCTGGGTCATGCGGTCATGCAGCAGTGCGGCGACGGCAGCACTGTCGGCCTCGCTCAGCTCGCCGCTGATGTAATAGGCGATACCGCGCTCAAGACGCTGGATCTTGGCCAGGCCACAGTTACGGGCGATGTCGCTGGCCTTGCTCGACCAGGGCGAGATGGTGCCGAAACGCGGAATGGTCAGAAACAGTTTGCCGCTGGGCTCCTGCACCGGCACGCTCGGGCCGTACTTGAGCAGCCGCGCCAGCACTTGTTCCTCATCGGCGTTGAGTACACCAGTGACGTCGGCGAAATGCGCGAACTCGGCGTACAGCCCGGTCACGGCCGGCACCTTGCTGGTCAGTTGCTCGAGCAATTTGCCATGGCGGAAAGCGGAAAGGGCGGGAGCGCCGCGCAGAATCAACATCGTCGGAACAGCCTCTGGGAAGGGGTGTGCTGGAGGCCGGGCATTCTACCCTAAAGCGTTGGCCTGCGGCACCTGTAGCCTGGCGCTTAAAGGACGAACGCTCACTAGCAGAGAAGCGAAGCGCTGTCGAGATATGGCGCCGCCTGCGCTTTGCGTATACTGCGCCGATGTTTGCACGACCTGCGATACGCATGCGTTGCGCCAAAGGGCTGTTGGCGATTGGAACCCTCCTGATGCTTGCTGGCTGTGGCGAAGAACCCAAGCCCAGCGTACTCGAGCAGGCAAAGGCGGAGGGAGAGCTGCGCGTGGTCACTCGCAACAGCCCCGCCACCTACTTCCAGGATCGCAATGGCGCCACCGGCTTCGAATATGAACTGGCCAAGCGCTTCGCCACCGATCTCGGCCTCGAACTGAAGATCGAAACTGCGGACAACCTCGACAATCTGTTTTCCAGCCTTGACCTCGCCAAAGGCCCGGTAATGGCTGCCGCCGGCCTGGTGGACACGCCACAGCGCCAGCGCCAGGCACGCTTCTCGATCCCCTATCTGGAAGTCACACCACAGGTTATCTATCGGCAGGGCGAGAGCCGCCCAACCAAACCTGCTGACCTGGTCGGCAAGCGCATCCTGGTGCTGGCCGGCAGTAGCCACGCCGAACAGCTGGCCGCCCTCAAGCTGGAACAGCCGGAGCTGGAGTTCGAGGTATCTGACGCGGTAGAAGTGGTCGACCTGCTGCGCATGGTTGACGAAGGACAGATCGACCTGACCCTGGTCGACTCCAACGAGCTGGCGATGAACCAGGTGTACTTCCCCAACGTACGCGTGGCCTTCGACCTCGGCGACACCAACACCATGCGTTGGGCGGTAGCCGCTGGCGAGGATGACAGCCTGCTGCAGGAGATCGACGCCTTCCTCAAGCGCTCCGAGGCCAACGGCACCCTGCAACGCCTGAAGGAGCGCTACTACGGCCACGTCGACGTACTCGGCTACGTGGGCGCCTACACCTTTGCCCAGCACCTGCAAAAACGCCTGCCGCGCTACGAAAAGATGTTTCGCCAGGCCGGCCACGCCAACCAGGTTGACTGGCGCCTGCTCGCCGCCATGGGCTATCAGGAGTCGCTGTGGCAACCCAACGCCACCTCCAAAACTGGCGTGCGCGGCCTGATGATGCTCACCCAGCGCACAGCCCAGTCGGTCGGCGTCTCCAACCGTCTCGACCCCAAACAGAGCATCGACGGCGGTGCCCGCTACTTCATCCAGGTTCACCAGCAACTGCCGGAAGGTATCGTCGAGCCGGATCGCACCTGGTTCGCCCTGGCTGCCTACAACGTCGGTGGCGGCCACCTGGAAGATGCGCGCAAGTTGACCGAAGCCGAAGGACTGGACCCGAACAAGTGGGCCGACGTGCAGAAGATCCTGCCGCGCCTGGCGCAAAAGCAGTGGTACAGCAAAACCCGCTACGGCTATGCCCGCGGCGGCGAGCCGGTGCACTTCGTGCGCAACATCCGTCGTTACTACGACATTCTCACCTGGGTAACCCAGCCGCAGCTGGAAGGCACGCAAGTGGCCGAGAGCGGTACCCACCTGCCCGGTATCGACAAGCGTAAGCCCGAAGAAGATACCCCGCCGCTCTAGGGTCTGTTGCCGTTTCGACGCGAGCCGCGTTGCTGCGCCAAATTGCGCCAGGCTAGGCGTGGGATGCAGGCAATGGTCGTTCCCTTGTCAAATCCCGCAACGACGCATGGCGCAATTTGCCGCGCAACCCGAAGGGACGGGCCAGTTTTTGCGTGGAACGTCGTTACTCGACGGCTCATTTGGGCGACCAAACTTCGCGTCTCGCGCCTAGCCCCACGCAAAAACTGGCTCCGTCGCGGCCGTGCGCGAAACGGCAACAGACCCTAGCAGTCAGAGCAAGCCCTGACTCCCCACCGCACAGCGACTGATCGACTGCCGAGCCTGTGGCAAGCTTTTGAGGCGAGTCGCACACTGCGCCTGACTCGCCATCCGCTCGACCTGCAGATTGGCCTGCTCGTCGATGCTGATCAGATAGGGATGGGCGTAACGCGCGCGGTCGTTCCAGGCGCTGAAACGCTGAGCACTGAACACGCAGCGATAGTCGAGATGACCGGTAAAGCCCTGAAAGCGATCACGCATGAAGATGTGGTGATAACGCTGCCAGTCGCGATCACGCTGGCCGACACGCACGGCCTCCTGGCACTCTTCAAGCGTGGCGATCTGCGGCTCATGCAGGAAAATGCTCTGCGCCAGATTGGAGCCGCCCAGCTGCACGCTGGCGATCAGATACACCCCGGATTGCTCAGCGAACACTGGCGTAGCCAGGAGCGCCAACACACTCAATATCCGTTTGTTCATGCTCATTCCCTGTATGAACGCTCAGCCTCGTCGAGCCTTGAAGAACTCTTTCAGCAGCGCCCCGCTCTCCTCGGCCAGCAACCCACCCTCCACGCGTACGCGGTGATTGAGAAAACCCTGATCGAAGAACTGCCCCTGGCTGATCGCCACCCCCGCGCGCGGCTCGCTGGCGGCGTAAACCACCCGGGCGATGCGAGCATGCACGATCAGGCCGGCGCACATGCTGCAGGGCTCCAGCGTGACGTACAGGGTGCTGCCAGGCAGCCGATAGTTCTGCACGCCTTGCGCTGCCGCGCGGATCGCCACCATCTCGGCATGGGCACTGGGGTCGTGACGCAGGATCGGGCAGTTGAAGCCCTGCCCCACCACCTCGCCATCCTGCACCAGCACGGCGCCGACCGGCACCTCGCCCTGCTCCGCGCCCAAACGCGCCTGCGCCAGCGCCAGGCGCATGAAATGCTCGTCACGCGAGCGGTCGATGATCTGCGGTCGTTTCATTGCATCAATCCGAAGGGTGACCGCTCTGCGAGGCGGACCTGAAAACGGCGCCTACCCTACACCACTTCGATGGCCGCCATCAGCCCCGTTTCCATATGGTCGATGACGTGGCAATGGAACATCCACACCCCAGGATTATCGGCAACGAAGGCGATGCGCGCCGTCTCGTTCTTGCCCAGCAGGTAGGTGTCGGTGAAATACGGAACGATCTTGCGTCGATCCGAACCCAGCACCTTGAAGGTCATGCCGTGCAGGTGAATCGGGTGCTGATACTGCGCCATGTTGCGCAGCACGAAGATGTAGTGACCATCCTTCTTCAGCGTTGCAATCGGGCGGTCGGCACAGGTCTTGTCGTTGATATCCCAGGCCTGGCCGTTGATCTGCCAGTACTTGTAGCGACCGGCGGCCTCGTCGGCCGGCGAGGCCAGCGCGGCGGCCCACTCGAAGTTGAAGCGCAATGTCTCGGCACGTGACAGGTCAGGCTCGGCGATCGGGTTGGCCGGCAACGCCGGCGGCCAATCCCCGGCCACTTCGCTACTGGCGATGCCCTTCAAGGTCGCCAGGCGCAGCGGTCCGTTACGCAGGGACAACTCCTCTCCAGCAGCGGGAACCTTGAGCGCCAGGTCGATACGCATACCTGGCCCCAGCCAGTACTCCTTGCCCAAAGGGCGCGGCTGAACCGGGTTGCCGTCCAGCGCGTAGATGCGCGCCTCACCACCCGGCAGATTGAGGCGATAGGTGATGGTGCTGTCGACATTGATCAGACGCAGGCGCACCACCTGCCCCTCTGGCAATTCGAGGGTCGGATTGGACTCACCGTTGATGGTGGTCAAGCGTCCACGCGTACCTTCGCGCGCCGCCTGGCGCGGCACCAGAAACTCGGTGAAGGCGCCTTGCTCGTCGATGTGCCAGGTCTTCAGGCTCAGCGTGCGCTCATGGCGGAAGCCGGTTGGCTCGCGCTCCTCGACGATCAGCGGCCCGACCAGGCCACGCCCCAACTGCTCGGCGCTGGTGGTGTGCGGGTGGTACCAGAAGCTGCCAGCATCGTGGCAGATGAAGTCGTAATCGAAGTACTCGCCCGGCAGTACCGGCGCCTGGGAAACGTAGGGCACGCCGTCCATCTCCAGCGGCAGGCGGATACCATGCCAGTGGATGGTGCTCTGCTGCTCCAGCTTGTTGATGAAGCGCACTCGCAAGCGCTCGCCCTGACGGCAACGCAACTCTAACCCGGGTGCCTGACCGCCGTAGGCCCAGGCCGGCGTCACATGCCCCGGCACCAGTTCAAGATCCAGCGGCGCGGCGATCAGCTCGTAGTCATGGCTCGCCACGTTCTCCGGGCGCCCCAACCAGTAACGCACACCGCCAGCGCCGAAGCCGGCAACACCCAGGCCAGCAAGCCCGGCGAGCACTTGTCTACGGGTAAACGACATCTTCATCCTCGGCAATCTGCGGGCATACTCAATTGCGGTATCTTCTCATTTTCATGGATGACCAGACGAGCGCCCCGGCAAGACAAATTGCCGCGGCACCAGGTGCGAGATACCGCCCAGATAGGAAACCGCCGATCGGTATAGAATCGCAGGGCACTTCACAGGAACGCTCACCAGAACATGGACAGTTTCTTCTTCGACGCCCCCTTGGCAATCATGATGGTGGCGATAACCCCCATGCTCCTGCTCATGTGGATCGGGCTCATGGCTGCGTTTGGGGAAATGATCTGGACTGACTGCTACCGGCTGAGCCGCCCGCACGACATCGTAAAAGCGGCGATCATCGATCAAAAGCTTGTCAACGCACGCATCAGCGTTGGCAAAAACACAATGGTCAGCCTCAAGCCCGTCTATCGCCTGCGTTACGAGTACGAACAACACACCTACGAAGTGGAGCATCTCGTGCTCAACCAAGAGCATGTCGAGCTCAACCAGCAGGAAGGAACCTTTCTGCTATACGTTCCCAAAGCGAACCCGGCCGATGCCTCCCCCGAAGCCCCAAGCGCCGCATCGCCCTTCGCCGCAATCATGCTGATGATCATGGGCTACCTCATCTGGGAAGCCGCGCCGACACTGCTTACAGGGTTCTGAGCGTGATAGTGCTATTCATCGTGCTCGGCGGCCTACTATGGCTGATCAGCCTGCTGCTTTTCGCATTTTCCGCCTGGGCCTCTTACAAACTTATGCGACTGCTCTGGGAAAAAATCCGCAGAGCCTTGTTGCGTCCAGGCACGGCGCAAATCACGTCCTACGAAGTATTCACACCTGATCCTGAAGACATTCACGTCCAGGATACCCGCCCGCAAATCCGCCTTGAACTCGATTGCGAGCGTCACGGTCAGCGCTTTCAGGTATCCCTGGGCCCGTTGACGTGCGAGGAGTTGTTCCCTGCGCTGGATTTACCGGCACACCACATCGCCTGCTGGCTAAGCGATGAAGATTGGCGCCAGCTGCTGGAAAAACGCTGGGTCACGATTGCCTGCGACTGGCGCCTGCGCAAGGCGATACTCACCAGCCAGATTCGTAATGACAGACGCCTGCTGCTGATCAGTTTTCTGAGCCTGAGCCTGTTCGCACTCACCGTCACGCTGTCTCTGCTGCCACACTGAAAGCATGCAGCCATGAAAAAACCGGCCGAAGCCGGTTTCTTCATTGAGCCCTGAAGCCAATGCCAACCAATGGCTACTGGCCCCGTCCGGGCGCCTGGGCCGACTTACCAGCTGTAGCTCAGCTTGGCGGTAACCTCACGGCCCGGGTTGTAGTAGTCAGCAGTACCGGAGCCGACCACGTGCTGCTCATCCAGCAGATTGCTGACGTTCAGAGCCAGATCCGTACCCTTGACGATGTTGTAGGTGAAGGCGGCGTCGAACAGAGTAGTGCCATCGCTTTCGCCGTTGTCGTTGAGGTCATTGAAGTGGTAAGCACCAACATAACGAGCGCCTAGACCGACACTAATATCCGTTCCCGGCACGCTGTAATAAGTCCAGAGCGAAGCCGAATGCTTGGGAGCGGTAACGAGCTCATTACCCTTGATCGATACGGCGCCATAGCCCGTCCCGTTCCACACTTGCAGTGCACCACGAAGCACCTCGGTATCCATGTAGGTGTAACCGCCAACCAGGCTCAGGTTCTCTGTCAGCTCGGCCTTGGCCTCAAGCTCGAGGCCACGCACACGCTGCTCGCCCACGCTCTGCAAGTCAATAACGCCATTCTGCTGAACAACCGCCGTGGTGACATCTTCCTGAGTCAGCTCATAGATGGCAGCAGAGAACAACGCATTCATCGCCACTGGCGAATACTTCACCCCTACTTCGTACTGCCTTCCGCGCTCCGGGGTGGTGCCGACCTCTGGTACGGCGACGGACTCCACCATGCTGATGTAGGTGGAAATTTCGTCAGTGGCGATATAGGTCAGTGCCGCGCGATAAGAGGTCTCTGAGAAGCTATCGCTGTCATTAAACTCCGGGACAACATTGAAGGTGTTGAATCCCTTGCTGGACAGATCCATGGAGTCGTTACGAACACCGGCCGTGACAATAAAACGTTCGTAGAACGACAGGTTCTGCTGCAGGAATACCGACTTGGTGGTGTATTCCTGTTTTCTGTTGAGATAAGGCAAAAGTCCTGAAGCAACGCCGGTGTACACGGGGTTGGTAACGCTGATGGGATCGATCCCCTGATATACAGCGCTTTCGTCGGTCGACGAGTCGCCGTACTCCACCCCGACCGTGGTGCTGCTGTCGATATTCCCAAAACGGGCGTCGTACTGCAGCATCAGGTTGCCGTTGACCTGCTCAGCCTCATTGTCTGCACCCAGGATAGCGCGATCCAGCATGTCTCCCGTGCGGACTCCGGTCAGATAGGCATAACCATAATCATCGTGCAGTTCGCTGTAACGTACGTTGCTACGCAGTACGAAGCCGTTGTCGAAGTCGTGACTGAGACTGCCGCTGATATTGGTACGCTCGACATCGTGGAAGTTGTAGCCAGGCTCGCCGAAGAACTCATCACGGTCATACTCCCTGTCCATCGGATAACCGCCGCTATTGGGCGTGCTCTTTCTCTTGAGGTGATCCACGACCAGCGTCGCCGAGGTAAAAGCAGTCGGAGCCCAAGTCAGGCCGCCCATGGCGAGTTGGTTGTCGTCACGAGAATGATCGTATTCACGGTCACTGTCCTGAAACTTGCCGGTGAAGCGATAAGCCAGAGTCTGATTCGCATCCAGCGAATCGCCAACGTCGATACCGGTTTCCTTGTGATTGAACGAGCCGTAGCTTGCGTAGACCTGACCGAACTTGTCGAAGCGCGGCTTCTTGGTTACGAAGTTCACCGAGCCACCCGGGTCGGCCGGACCGAACAGCGTGGAGTTGGCGCCGCGTAGCACCTCGACACGCTCATAGGCGAACGAATCTTCACGCACGCCACGCATCGAGCCCAGGGTCAGGCCATCGCGATAGGTAGTGGCATTGAAGCCACGGATCTGGAAATAATCGTTGCGGTCATCGGTGCTGTAGTAGTCGGTAATAACACCCGGCGTATATTTCAGCACTTCTTCAGTGGTGCTGGCACTGCGCTGTTCGATTTCTTTCTGCGTGATAACGGAAACCGAAGCCGGGGTATTGAGGATACTGGTAGCGACCTTGCCGCCGACCCAGAGCTCCTGAGCGACGACCGAGCTGGCATCATCACCTGCCGAGGCCTTGGCGTTGACGATAATTGGCGCGAGACGAAAGGGTTCATCCTCTGCGGCTGCGCTTGCCTCTTGCGCCTGAACGTATAGAGGCGCAGCCACCAGCGGCGTGCAAAACAGAGCAACGCTGGTAACGCGCCGCCAGGGCGCTCGTGTATCGAGAACCCCGTTCTTACTATCGGTCATGCTCATGGTCCTTATCGGTTAAGAGGCGTGTCAGCGGCCTGCCTTGTCATCTTTCTATCGTGGCGATACCGCCTGGTTGGCGGCGGCAACATAGCAGAAAACACACATCAAAACGATAATGACTTACATATAGATTTACTGATATCTCTTGATATTGAGCCAGTTATGCACCAGGCGCGCACCACCTCAATTGCTTGATCGGAGCGCAGGGCGGTGCCGGACCGCTTACCAGATAGAGCGCATAGCCACGCAGAGCACGGGGAAAACTCACTGACGCGAGAACACCCACCACTGACGCTCTTCGGGTGTCTGCTTTGATTGCTGGAATGCTGGCCAGCACGCCCGGAAGCCTTGCAGGGCTTGAGTTTTGCCTGAGACCGGGCTCATGACGGCCTTTACCGTCGAGGGCCAGGAGGCCTGCTGATGCAGGGAAAGCCGCATGGCGCAGGCTTCCCTGGAGGAGATTTACCGTCAGCTCCGATAGCAGCGGGAGGGTCTTCATCAGGCCGCCGATGCCTACCGTTGCCCCTACCGCCAGAGCCTTCTGCTGCCCAGCGATAGCCACCGACAGATACCATGACGACTTTCTTCTGAATCAACACGTCACGGCATCTATAGATTGCTACCGAAGCTCGGAAGGACCTGGCTTCACTCCCACTCGATGGTCGCTGGCGGCTTGCTCGACACGTCGTAGGTGACGCGGGAGATGCCTTCGATCTCGTTGATGATGCGGCCGCTGACGGTCTCCAGCAGCTCGTAAGGCAGGTGCGCCCAGCGAGCGGTCATGAAGTCGACGGTTTCCACCGCGCGCAGGGCGACGACCCAGGCGTAGCGACGACCATCACCGACCACGCCAACCGATTTCACCGGCTGGAACACCACGAATGCCTGGCTGGTCTTGTGGTACCAGTCGGCCTTGCGCAGTTCTTCGATGAAGATGTGGTCGGCGCGGCGCAGGATGTCGGCGTATTCCTTCTTCACTTCGCCGAGGATGCGCACACCCAGGCCCGGACCCGGGAACGGGTGGCGGTAGACCATGTCGTAGGGCAGGCCCAGTTCCAGGCCGATCTTGCGCACTTCGTCCTTGAACAGCTCACGCAGCGGCTCGACCAGCTTGAGGTTCATTTCCTCCGGCAGGCCGCCAACGTTGTGGTGGCTCTTGATCACATGGGCCTTGCCACTCTTGGCGCCAGCCGACTCGATCACGTCCGGGTAGATGGTGCCCTGGGCGAGGAATTGGATATTGTCCAGCTTGCTGGCCTGCGCATCGAACACATCGATGAAGGTGCGACCGATGATCTTGCGCTTCTTCTCCGGGTCGGACTCGCCGGCCAGGTTGCCAAGGAACTGCTCTTCGGCATCAGCACGGATCACCTTGACGCCCATGTTCTCGGCGAACATGGCCATGACCTGATCGCCTTCGTGCAGACGCAGCAGGCCATTGTCGACGAATACGCAGGTCAGCTGGTCGCCGATGGCCTTGTGCAGCAGCGCGGCGACCACGGAGGAGTCGACACCGCCGGACAGGCCGAGCAGCACGTTGGCATCGCCGACCTGGGCGCGTACGGCAGCGATGGCGTCTTCGACGATGTTGGCCGGGGTCCACAGGGCTTCACAGCCGCTGACTTCCAGCACGAAGCGCGAAAGGATGCGACCGCCCTGTTTGGTGTGAGTCACTTCCGGGTGGAACTGCACGCCGTAGTAGTGGCGAGTGTCGTCGCACATGGCGGCGATCGGGCAGCTCGGGGTGCTGGCAAGGATGTGGAAGCCTTCCGGCAGACGGGTGACCTTGTCGCCGTGGCTCATCCACACGTCGAGACCGAGCACGCCGTCGGCGTCGACATGGTCTTCGATGCCGGCCAGCAACTGGCTCTTGCCGACCACGTCGACACGGGCGTAGCCGAACTCACGTAGGTCGGAACCTTCGACCTTGCCGCCGAGCTGCTCGGCCATGGTTTGCATGCCGTAGCAGATGCCCAGTACCGGCACGTTCAGGTCGAACACGGCTTGCGGAGCACGCGGACTACCTGCTTCGTGCACCGACTCCGGGCCACCGGCGAGGATGATGCCGCGCGGTGCGAAGGCGCAGATGTCCTCGTCGCTCATGTCCCAGGGGTGCAGCTCGCAATAGACGCCGATCTCGCGCACGCGGCGGGCGATCAGTTGGGTGTACTGGGAACCGAAGTCCAGAATGAGGATGCGGTGGGCGTGAATGTCGTGGGCCATGGCCGTCTCTCGTAGGTATTCACAAATGACACGGGGCTGATCGAACAGCCCCGTTATTCATACATTGTAAAATCGATTTGCCGCGTCGCGAGCGACGAGCAGGCAAGGCGGAGAGAAACGAGAGAGCGGAGTTTGCTGAAGCAAATGAGCATCTCGAGTTTTTCTCCAACGCAGCATGCCCAAGCGCAGCAGCGTCAAATCGATTTTTTTAGCCGACGCGGTAGTTCGGGGCCTCTTTGGTGATCTGCACATCGTGGACGTGCGACTCGGCCATGCCGGCGCCGGTGATGCGCACGAACTCAGGCTTGGTACGCATTTCCTCGACGGTGGCGCAGCCGGTGTAGCCCATGGAGGCACGCAGGCCGCCCATCAGCTGGTGCACGATGGCACTCATCGCGCCCTTGTAAGGAACGCGGCCTTCGATACCTTCCGGCACCAGCTTCTCGGCACCCGCCGAGGAGTCCTGGAAGTAACGGTCGCTCGAACCCTGTGCTTGCGCCATGGCGCCCAGCGAGCCCATGCCACGGTATGCCTTGTAGGAGCGGCCCTGGAACAGCTCGACTTCGCCCGGTGCCTCTTCGGTACCGGCCAGCATGGAGCCGATCATCACGGCGGACGCGCCAGCGACGATGGCCTTGGACAGGTCACCAGAGAAGCGGATGCCACCGTCAGCGATCAGCGGTACGCCAGTGCCGGCCAGTGCTGCAGCCACATTGGCCACGGCGCTGATCTGCGGAACACCGACGCCAGCCACGATACGGGTGGTGCAGATGGAGCCTGGACCGATGCCGACCTTGACGCCATCGGCGCCAGCTTCGACCAGCGCCTTGGCAGCTGCGCCCGTGGCGATGTTGCCACCGATCACCTGGACTTCCGGGAAGTTCTCCTTGACCCAACGCACGCGGTCGATCACGCCCTTGGAGTGGCCGTGAGCGGTGTCGACGATGATCACGTCGACACCGGCATTGACCAGAGCACCTACGCGATCACCAGTATCAGCACCGGTGCCGACGGCAGCGCCAACACGCAGACGACCCTGATCGTCCTTGCTCGCCAGCGGATAGGCCTTGGCTTTCTCGATGTCCTTGACAGTCATCATGCCCTTGAGGGCGAAGGCGTCATCGACGATCAGCACCTTCTCGATACGGTGCTTGTGCAGCAGCTCGCGCACGGTTTCCTTGGCTGCGCCTTCCTTGACGGTGACCAGGCGTTCTTTCGGCGTCATCACGTCACGCACTTTAGCGTCCAGACGGTTCTCGAAACGCACGTCGCGGGAGGTGACGATGCCCACCAGGTCGCCGTTGGACAGCACCGGCACACCGGAGATGTTGTGCAGGCGGGTCAGCTCGAACAGGTCGCGCACGGTGGCATCGGCCTCGATGGTGATCGGGTCCTTGACCACGCCGGCTTCGAACTTCTTGACCTTGCGCACTTCGGCAGCCTGCTGCTCGATGGTCATGTTCTTGTGGATGATGCCGATGCCGCCTTCCTGAGCCATGGCGATGGCCAGGCGCGCTTCGGTAACGGTGTCCATGGCTGCAGACAGCAGCGGGATGTTCAGTTCGATGCCGCGGGTCAGGCGGGTCTTCAGGCTGACATCCTTGGGCAGCACCTCGGAATAACCGGGGATGAGCAGGACGTCGTCGAAAGTGAGTGCTTCTTGGCTGATGCGCAGCATGGCGGGCTCCCGAGCGGGAAAATAAGAAGCGCGGCATTATACCCAGCGAGCCCATTTCACTCAATGCAAAGTATGCCTCTAGGCAGTCATGTCTTGAAAATCATAAAATAATGATTCTCAAAAACACCTGCACTTGAGTGCCAAATGAAATCTACCCGCCCGTTCTTGAGTAGCCGATGCGCCACTCTGCTTACCCTTTGCCTGCTTCCAGCCGGTCAACTGCTGGCCCAGGAGCTGGAGCTGCCCAGCCAGGAAGTGGTCGCCAAGCCCGCCCTGGAAGAAGACGGCTACCAGGCCAAGCGCGCCAGCACGGCAAGCAAATCCTCCGTCGCACTCAAGGATGAGGCCCAATCAGTACAGGTGGTAACGCCACAGACTATCGAGGACTTCCAGGTCAGGTCGCTGGACGATGCGATGAAGTTCGTTAGTGGCATGACCCAGAGCAACACACTGGCTGGCACACAGGATGGTTTCGTCAAGCGCGGCTTTGGTGGCAACGCCGACGGGTCGATCCTCCGTGACGGCATTCGCTCCAGCCTCTCACGCAACTTCAGCGCCACCACCGAACGCGTGGAAGTGCTCAAGGGGCCGGCCTCACTGCTGTATGGCGCGCTGGAGCCGGGTGGCCTGATCAACGTCATCAGCAAGAAACCGCAGTACCAATGGGGCACGCAACTGAGCGCGGACAGCTCCAGCTTCGGCGGAGGCAGCCTGGCAGTTGACGTTACCGGCCCAATTGCCGATAGCGGCCTGGCCTTTCGCCTGGTTGCCGAGCGTCAGCACGAAGATTATTGGCGTAACTTCGGCGAAGAAGAGCACAGCCTGATCGCGCCCTCGCTGAGCTGGGAGGGCGAACGTCTGCGCCTCAACATCGCCTACGAATACAAGGAATACAGCAGCCCGGTGGATCGAGGCACGGTGATCATCAACGGCAAGCCGGCCAAGGTTTCCTATAACGACCGTTTCAGCGAGCGCTGGTCCAAGGCTGAAGGTATCGATGAACTGCTCACGGCTACTGCCGAGTACCAGCTCAGCGCCGACTGGTCGAGCCGCCTCACCTATGGCTGGAACAACGAGCGCTACGACTATGCCGAAGCTCGCCCCAATGTTCTGAATGCCACTACAGGCGCGCTCAGCCGCCGCTCCGATGGTAGCGAGCATGACAACCAGACCCAATATCTGGCCTGGGACTGGATCGGCAAGGCCACGCTATTCGGTCAGCGCCATGATCTGCTAATTGGTGCAGACACAGAACGCGTCGACAACTTTCGTGGCGATACCTGGCGCGGCCCGGCAGTCGGCGGCTTCAACATCTACAACCCGGTCTACGGCAACCTTGCCGCACCCTCCCTGCTCAATCTGTCACAGAGCGATCGCCGCGACGAATTGCATTCGCGCTCACTTTACGTGAAAGACAACTGGCACTTGAACGAGCAATGGATTCTGGTGCTTGGCGGCCGTTACCAGCGCTTCGAGCAGTTGGTCGGGCAAGGTCGAGGGGCGCTGTACAAGCCGACCACCGACCGGCAAGACACCACCTTCCTGCCCTTCGGTGGCCTGGTCTTCCAATTGAACGACCAGGTGGCGTTCTACGGTAACTACAGCCGCTCCTTCGTGCCCAATGCCTCGGATACCGATACCGGCCAGGCATTCGACCCCGAAGAAGGTCGCAGCTACGAGCTGGGCGTGAAACTCGATCTGCCTCAAGGTATCGGCGCCAGCCTGGCGCTGTTCGATATCGAGAAGGAAAACGTCGTAGTTACCAACAATTCCGTATCGGAAGCCGCAGGCAAGGTCAGTTCGCGCGGCGTAGAGCTGGATATCACCGGCCGCCTCAGCGAGCGCTGGGAACTGCTTGGCAGCTACGCCTACACCGATACGGAAATCCTCGATGACCCGGCCAACGAAGGCAACGAACTGGTCAACGCCGCGCGCAATGTCGGCAGTCTCTACCTCGTCCATCATCTGCATCTGCCCCAGGAGTTGGGTCAGTGGAGACTGGGTGGCGGCGCCCGTTACGTCGGTGAGCGTGCCGGCGACAACGCCAACACATTCTGGCTGGACAGCTACACGGTGGCCGATGCCTTCGTCAGTTGGGACAGCCAACTGCTCGGCGAAAAGACCCGCCTGCAACTGAACGTACGCAACCTGTTCGACGAGCGTTACTACTCCTCCAGCGGCGGCAATCTACGCGTTGCCGTGGGCGAGCCGCGCGAGGTGCGCTTGTCAGCCAGCGTCGAGTTCTGACCTTAGCCTGATGGCAACTGCTGAGCGCCTGTGGGAGGCGCTTCAGCGGCGACTGAAAACATCATAATCCCTACGCAAAATTTGAAATTTATCAACACCTCAGCAGATTTGAATTTCGCGTGGAAACCAAGCTTACTGGCAGTTCAAGCTATACGCTCATAGCTGTGGATAAATCCGCTCATACAATTGCACGTCGGAAGGGCAGTCAATTTCGCCCCATGGCGCATTCGTCGGCGTCCCGCCAACCCGTATACCGTCCTCAATCAGCAAGGAAAACAGCGAGGTCATATCAACTTGTTCACGCTGCTCAATGCTCAACCGTTGCAGTTGATCATTGAGAGCACACCAACCTCTCGGCGTCAGCTTGAATAAGCCCATGTATTGTCCTTGGATCTGCTCCAACGTCTCGGCACGATGGCCGATTTCGCAGATCCTGCCGTTCTCGATAACAAATCGCTCCATGTCATCCAGAGGTTGATCGAAGCGCTGCTGCCAGAGTTTCACCGCCCGGGGATCAAATGCTAGATCAATATCTTCGTCTTTTTGTATCAGGGCCCTGACTAGCTCTGGCGAATAGAAAATATCGCCGTAACTCACCACACACGCCTGCGAGTCCAGCCATTCATGGGCAGCACTAAGCGACTGGCGAATTCCCGTCGTACTCCACAGCGGGTTGATAAACAGCCGATCAGCATAGGGCGCGAGCATATCGCTGCGATAACCCGCAACAATGCCGATCTCGGTAATACCAGCGGCACGCAAAGTACGAACTGTTCGCTCGATTAACGGCATACCGTTGAATGTCACCAATGCCTTGGGCCGCAGATCAGTGAGCGCCCCCAATCGGCTACCACGTCCAGCCGCAAGAATGATTGCCTTCATGGTGAAATTCCATAAACCTGGCGGACCAAGGAAAGGTCAGCACTGTCCCAATGTTGATTACGTTCGGGGTGCCACATCACGGCGCTATGACCTAAGCAGGGGTTGCTGACGGCTTCGACTACACCGTCCTCACTGACTGCCTCGACTTTATAATCAGGTGGCACTGCATAAAAGCCGTAATCGTGAAACGAGTTGACCCGTCGAACCGCGCCGTGAAAGTCAATGTCGTGCTCGCCTACGTGGGATGCAACGGGCTCTAGCGTTGCCCCGGCACGACTGAGCATCACCTGCATACCACGACATATGCCTAGGACTGGAAGGCGATTCTGTGCGGCCCACGCCAACAGCATGGCTTCGGTTTCATCTCGCGGACCGGTAATACCCGACAACACCTGACAACTACCGCCCCCGGTCAATAGCACACCCTGCGGCTGAAGCCGCGCCAACAGGTCACGACTGACATGGGCATCATTGGGCATGTAAAGAGGTAGCACCCCACAATGAGACAGAAAGGACGTCCAGCGCGCATCAATCGCATCCCTCCACTCATCTCGCGCTGTATCGAACAGCCGAAGCATGGTGACGGCTATCAAGGTCATGACAGCACCTGGATACGACGCTCGGCACAATCGAGAATTAACCGTGCGCTCGACAGCAAACTACGAAATTTCGCGTCCCCAACACCGATTGCAGCGGGGATTGCAAACTCCCGGGCACGGATCGACATGTGAGAGTTTTCGCCACCGTAAGCGGTAATGAACCCCGCGATACGGTGAGTGAAAATCCAGTCGAAACCAGGGTCGGCGCTCTCGATCAACACAATGCAGCCTTCGATGTCGCGCTTGCTAGTCTCTTCTGCCCGCAATACCGCCACTGGCGCTTCAGTCGCACTGCGGGTGATGAAGTTCGGATTGCATGTCTCAATGGCGTGAGACAACAAATCCTGAGGCTTGCATACAATGACCGGGGTGCGGATACCTTGAGTCGACTGCCACCGCACTCGGTTGCTGGCGATCTCATCACGAATCATCTCCACCCGGAGCTCTTCAAGGTTGCCGAAAAAATCGTCAACTCTTGCGAAACTCAACTCTTCGCGCCCCAACTGATGACTCTCTCCCCAAATGCCGAGCGCCTTGAGGGCTTGCGAGACGAAAGCACCGTACAAGTACTTTACCTTCTCCCGGGCGGCGACAGCGGCATCAAGAAACTTGAAAAAATGTTCAGCCGATACGCGAAGCTGACACTCGTCGAAGGCTTGTTGCACAGCATTACGAACTTCACGACTGATCACCCGCGGTCCTTCATCACGATGAGCCCGTTGCAGCGGCGTATTCCAGTCGAAATAGGCGTCGGGGGTTTCATCGTATCGAGCCACGCGTAAATCGTAAGTGCCGGGACGTACATGGCCGTGCAGGCGTAAGAACGCTTCTTTGTGCAGTATTCGAAAGTCGTCGGCTATCTTGCGTCCAACGGTGTACACGCTGCCGATCAGCGAATCCGTGACACCCGCAGGAATTCGCTGCATGGTTTCCAGCGACTTGATGACTGAGGTAGCAACAAATGCCGCCCGCGCTACGCCGGAAAAAACTTCTCCAACCACCTTTGCGTCAGCCAGGGCGTGACGTAATCGCTGAAGCGGATCCTCGCTCTGCTGATGGCTGCCAAGTCTTTCGACTTTTTGTTCAATCCGGGGGAGTCGCGTCAGGTCCGAGAAAAACGGCCCATCGGCGCTGATGATGTGTTCGGTAACGCTCTTCAGTTCTGCCAGATAGAGCGCATGCTGAGCCGCGCTCAATCCGTTGAAAGCTGGAATTGATCTCGCGGGCATGGCCGCCAGTTGTGGCGTAAAACAGGTGGGAATAATCGAAAACTCAATCTTGTCGTGCAACGACTGGTGAGCTGCGAGGTATTCACAACACTCCTTGACCACCGAGTTGACGATCGACAACGGCAGCGCTGCTGGAATGAACGACTCCACGCTATAGGGAATGCAGATGTATGGTGAGCCACTGAACTGATACATCAATGGTTTGTTGCGCATGTCGCGGTAGCCGTAGCGGAACCGCGCCGACGCCCAATTCACATCAGTGATCAGCTCCTTATATAGCGAATACGCCAACGGTCGCGGCTTGACACCAATCATCTCGGCTGGATTCCAGTCCGGCATCAGCCCCAAAAAGGCATTGAAGCTATGCTCGGGCTCTCGAGTATTTCTGGCCAACCCTTCAAGCAGCACTACCTCTGAATCCAGGATCGAAAGCAACGCCTGGTCCGATTGCAAATCGATGTTCTCCACGCCTTGTCCCGTCATCGGCCGAACCTGAAACAGAAGCGGCCCGTCTTCGGTGATCGCGAACTCGATATCCAGCGCGTCGCGCTCAGTCAGTTGCTCGACTTCGGCCAGCAGGGCGAACAACCCCTTGAGCTCCACCGGTTCTGAACAGCACTGGGATTTGAGCGCCACGAACGAGTGAACAGTACCGGTGCCGGCAGTGACGCCATCCGTTTCGTGACCTGGTACATAATCGACCACATAGTAAGGCAGGCCGGTTTCCGGATCACGAGTCATCGCTACCCCCGACGCCAACACCCCAGTTGCCATACTCTGGATCAGCACTTCATCGAAATCGCCGGCTTGCCCGTATGAGCCGATTACCCGTTCAATGGCCTGTTCCAATGCTATAGCCCCACGCACATTACCAACCGAATCGTACATACCAGCCCCCGAGGTGCCATCTTGATCCTCCGACAGACTGCTGGAGCGCACGATCAATGAATGATCACCGAAGCGGTTTACACAATAATCCAGAATGGCCTGTCGCTTGCTACGCCAGTTCCTGACCGTGAACCGGAGTAATGGCAGCACGCGGCCAGTTTTCAGTAATGGGGCAAGGCTTTCCAGCGTCCCGGCTTTACCAGAAAACTCGAAAGGGCCGGCTAAAGTCATCGACTGCATGTCGTCTTCCACTGTTAGAGGTAATTACATTCCATTGTGAGCAGCTATGACTGCCAAGAACCGGTATGACAGTGACTTACGTCAGTTCCGGACCGGCGTATTTCGCCAGTTCGTTGCCATACAACAAGGACAGTTCAGCCAGAAAACTGTTGCCCTTTTTCGCGGCCGCGTAGGGGCAGCTGTCGAGCACAATGACATGGCCGATCGTTCCGATATTGCCGGTGTAGACGCTCACATGCTGACCGGGCACAACATGGGCAGTACAAAACTCGATCTCGTACTTGTCCAGCAGCTGCTGTAGCGTTCGAGGATCATAGCTATCGGCAATCCGTCCGCCATGTCGCGAGGCGATCGTGACTACGGTACCCGCAGTTTCAATCAGCGAATCGTCAATCTTGATGATCTCCCCCAAATGCAGACGGATCAGCATTTCGAATGGATCAATACCGGTCAGCATCCTATACATTTGCGGTGCGACACTGCCCATCATGCGTGCATTGATCTCCACCAGGCATGGGCCGTTTTCGTCACGGAGCAACTCGACGTGATACAGGCCTACGTCCAGTTTCAAGGCAGTGAATACCTGCTGAACATAGGTCTCTATTTCATTCCGCGCTGCCGTATCCAGACCTGACGGCATGGTTGCTGTCATCTCGAGGATCTCGTTGTAGTCGGCGCGAAAACGAATAGTGGTAGCGTAGCAAGACACTACCCCGTCCTGAACGATGACTTCAGCAGAGTGCAGCGTACCGTTCACGTATTGTTCGACCAGGTATTCGCGGCTGACTAAGGCTTCAATCATCTGATCGGAATCAGTACGGACTTGACGGATATTTTCGACGAATGCGTCGAAATCCTGCTGAGTAAAACAGATCGCCGAAAACTGTTTGGCAAAACCACGCGTGGGTTTGATCACGAACGGCAAAGCCAACCAAGGCGCGATGCCTTCGGCCAGTTGGCTTTCGGTCAAGACCTGGAAGTCAGGAGAACGCACGTTTTGGGTGCGCAATATTTCACGCAGACGACTTTTATAGACAGCGCCGCAAAGATTTTCATAGCTTGGGTAACGCGTACCGAGCAACTCGGCTTCTCGGGCCACGGCAACAATCGCCGCCTCGGACGTAGAGATCAGCGCATCAATTTTTCGAATGCCGTTGAGCTTTGCCAACAGATTGTGAAACTCGTCGCCCTCAAGCGAATCAACGCGAATATATTCGTCGACGTGTTTAAGGTACGTCTCGATTTTCGAGTGATCCCCCTTGAGCGATATTGTCAGAAACGACGTATCGCGCTGGTGAATAAATGTCACATGACAACCCAGGCGCTTGGCAGCTTCAAAGGCGAGCAGGCCACTGACAGTGCTATCAACCAAAACGACATGTTTCATAAAGCGCCCCATATAGTTATGCGTAATAGAGGAGAAAACTGCAGAAGGAAAAGACAACCGTAATGAAGGCCACCGTGGGAACGGTCTTGAATTTCGGCAATTTCAGGTTCATGACCTGAAGTACGGCAATGAGAAACATCAGCACCAGCACGTCATCAGCGCCAACCTTGCCTGCCGCCACTGACTGGAAAGCTAGCGCGAACAGCAAACCGGAGTAGGTCGTCGGCAAACCGCAATAACCCACCGGAGCGTCAGGATGATTGATGGAGAAAACAGCTAGGCGCAGTACACCGGACAGCACTAGTGCAGAACCCGCCAGTACGGCCAGAGATGAAGGAATCAGCATGATCAGAACAAGTGCTGGTACGACACTGAAATTCAGCAGGTCGGCAAAACTGTCCAGATGCTTGCCAAACTCGCGCCTTGGCGCGTCAGCGGCCAACCAAGTTCTTGCAATGTGCCCATCAACAAAATCTAGTATCGCCGCCAAACAAATAATACTAGCAGCCCAAGACAAGCGTCCTTGTTGCGCCACGACCACGACCGCAAAAGACAACAGAGTGTTTAATACTGTCACCCCATTAGCTAAATCAAAAAAACGAACGAACGGAAATATCGCAGCCATCCTGTGCATATCTCATGACTTCCTTGTGCATATTCAAAATATTTACTACATAACCTGCTCCACCGGCTTCAAACTCAACGAGAACACTAGAGCAACCGAAAAATAAAGCACGGAAAAAATAATGCTAGTCAACAGCAAGCCAATATGCTCAACCAATAACGAACCGAAGATTATTGTTAAAACCATTCCGGCATAAACGCCCGCATATTGCACTGACGCAACCAGAGGCATGGCATTGGCCGGAGTTGCCAACACGACGTCGGATTGCAACTTGAAAAATGCCAGTTCAAAGAAAAAAATATAGAAAAAGTAAGCTCCATAACTGGAGGTCAAGCCTCCACCGTAGGCGGCTGCCATCATGAACAATGCGCTCGCAGCTGCCATGGAAAGGGGCGACAACTTATGACCGCGCTTGCTCACCTTGTAGTAAAGGATCGCGCCGACCAAGGCGGCCACGCTATTGACCATTTGCAGCAAGCCCACATAGTCCTCCGACAAACCCAGAACATGGGCCGGCAGAATCACCCGCGAGACATTGAAGAAGCCCTGATAAACGCTGACGAGAATAATGAAGTTCCAGAAACTGCGGCGCAGTTGCGGGCTGGTCCTCATAAGATTCGCAAATGTTTTGATCAGCGCCGCAGACTGAGGGATGGTGACGGTAACCGGGCGCTCCGCACGGGGTAGCAGAAAGGCAGCGAAGGAGGCTATGGAGAACAGCGCGGTAGTGATTGCCAACGCGTGCCAAGGCATCATATCGCCCTTGACCAGTGTCATTGCAGTACCGGCGATGCCACCGGCAATAAACTGCGCTGTCAGGGTCAACGGAACGGTGGACTCGACATTTGCTGAATTGAAGTAGCATTTGATGGCAACGATTCGGCCGACCCGCTGCAACGCGTCCAGTGCACCAATAGCAATACCGCCAACGATTGCAACCAATGCAACAGTCGGCAGTAGCGAATAAACCAGCACTACCACCAACAGCGCCAAGGCATTGGACAAAAGCAATAATGTACGTGGAGATACTTGATCGGACAGTCTATAAATTTGCCCAACAAACAATACGGGCAAGAGCATGGGTGAAAACAGCACGACCTGCGAATAAAGCAAGCTGCCGGTTTCCTTGTAAGTGTAATAAGACAGATAGATATAGGTTAGCGTGGACGCACAAATGGCGCACAGATTTACAACCCAAATAAGGACTGTGAGAATTTTAAACGAATGATTAAATCGCATGTCATCCCTTACCTACAAAAATCTCCTAGTAACTGCAGGCACGCTATCGTAAAAAAAATAAAGCCACAACAATCCGCAACAAAAAAGTCATAAATCTCTGAATCGTTCAGCTACGCGACAATTTGGAGCGAATTTACTGTCAACGTAAACCTCCAGAGTAGAGAAAATTAAGCTGGGTGGCCTCTATCAACGCTACGACCAATATCTGGTTCAGGGGCTGGGCAGCAGCCATAACCGTTTGATCGGCGATCAGGGCCAGGCCTTCCTGCCTTTTGTAGGGGGTGGTATTCGCCGCCACGGACAAGCTATCGCTGCATGCCAACTACAGCGAATCGTTCAAACCCAATTAGTCGGACACTCTGGCCGATGCCAGTGCCTATGACCCGGAAGAGGGCAAGAGCCGCGAGATTGGCGCCAGGTACGACATCACGCCCTACCTCAGCACCGACATCGCGGTCTACGACATCGAAAAGCACAACGTGGTGGTCAGCAACAACGGCAACTCCGAAGCCGCCGGCAAGGTGGGTTCGCGCGGTGTGGAAGTCGACCTGACCGGGCGCATCGCCGAGCGCTGGAACCTGATCGCCACCTACGCCCACACCGACACGGAAATCCTTGATGATCCGAGCAATAAGGGCAATGCACTGGTCAACGCAGCGAAGAACATGGGCAGTCTGTACCTGAGCCATGACCTGGCGGTGCGAGGCGAACTTGGCCTCTGGCGTGTCGGCGGCGGTGCACGTTACGTCGGCAAGCGTGCGGTGGATAACGCCAACAGTGCTTGGCTGGACAGCTACACCGTGGCCGATGCTTTCGTCTCCTGGGAAACCACGCGCCTGCTAGGCGACAAAACCAGGCTGCAGCTCAATGCCAACAACCTGTTCAACAAGGAATACTACCCGTCCAGCGGTGGTGACCTGCGCATCGCCGTGGGCGAGCCGCGTGAACTGCGCCTGTCGGCCAGCGTCGAGTTCTGAGCTTATCCTGACGGCAGCGCAGCCACCTTGTGCCGAGCACCTGTGGGAGGCGCTTCAGCGGCGACTGAAGACAGCACAAATCGCGGCTGAAGCCCCTCCCACGGGCCTAAGCGCACCTGCTCAAGCCGGAGCGTCGACCCGTACCTGCCTCACCGCAAAGCCCAGGCGTTCGCCGAATTCTTCGACGAACGCCGGGCGCAGGCCGGCGTCCATCCAGCCGTTGAAGATGAAGCCCAGGTTGGAAAACCCGCAGGGCTGCAGGAACAGGAAGCCGTTGATGTCATCTTCATGCCCGCATTCCGGGCAGGTGAAGTTGTCGGTTTCCCCTGGCCACCACAGTTCCAGGCTGTCGAACAGCGGCACGCCCACTTCCTTGCGGCATTCGGCGCAGCCCGCCTCTTCGAGAAAGCCCTGCGTCGGCATGTATATGCAGCGGTTGGTGATGATCTCCAGGCCATTGTGCGCCTGACCATAGGGCAGCAACTCGGGACGCTGGGCGATACGCCGAGCGCCTGGCCCGATGGCGTAGGCCATGCCGTTGCCGCCCTGTCCGCAGGTGGTCGGCAGCGCCTCGACGATTTCCCGCTTGACCAGCCAGCGCAGCATGGCTTGGGCCTTTTGCTCGTGAGCGGGAAGCGTGGATATCTGCGGGACGAGGATCAGTTGTGCAGTCATGGGGCTCGAAGTGGGTGCAAAGAAAGGCGGCAGCTTAGGCGCTGCCACCGGCAAATCAAGCCCCGCGACAGATCGCAGCAGTCGCCTGTGCTTCGCGCCGAGCCAGCCAGCGCGCACGCAACACGTCATAGATCCAGTTGAACGCCAGGGTATAAGGCAGGAAGAACAGGATCAGCACGATATCCAGCAGCAACGCCTCGAGCAGGCCAATCGACAGCCACCAGGCGGCCAGCGGTACCAGCACGACGATTAAGCCCGCTTCGAACAGCAGCGCATGACTGACCCGCGCCCACAGGCCGCGCTCGAAGCCCAGACGACTCTGTGCGCGGTCGAACAGGTAATTGAACAGCATGTTCCACAGCATCGCCACGGTGGAAAACATCAGGGTCAGCACACCCAGGTGCAGCAGCGGCTTGTCCATGAACCAGGCCATGGTCGGCGCGCAGATGAGCACGGCGATGGTCTCGAAGGCCAGGGCGTGACCGATGCGCTCACGCAATGAGCGCGGCAGGGGCTGAGTCATGAAACGAACCTCGTGATAAGTGACGACGAGCGCTATGATCATCGGAATATCAGCCAACCAAAAGGCAGCTGCCATCGGCAAAACCGATATGAATATTTCCCCCGATTCCCTCCAGGCCTTCGCCCAGGCGGCCAACTGCGGATCGCTCAGCGCCGCAGCGCGGCGTCTGGGCAAGAGCCAATCGACCATCAGCGAGGCCGTCGCTCGCCTGGAAATCGACCTGGGCGTGGCACTGTTCGAACGCGGCCCGCGCAAACTGCAGCTGACCGCAGCCGGTGCCAGCTTGCTGGCTCATGCCGAGGAAGTCCTCTGCGCCAGCGACCGTCTGGCGCGCCACGCCGCAGGTTTGGCCAGAGGCCAGGAGGCACGCCTGACGCTGGCACTGTCCGACGCCTACCAGCCGAAACAATACGAAGTGCGCCTGCAGGAGCTGGATCAGCGCTTCCCCGACCTGCAGTTCGAGAGCCTGATCGCCGAACAGACCGACGTGCTCGATCTGGTCACGCAGGGCCGCGCGCAGTTGGGACTGCTTGGTGCGCAAGCGACCTATCCGCCGCATATCGCCCACGCCCGCCTGGAAATGAGCAGCGAGTTTGGGCTGTTCGTCGCCAAGGGTCACCCCCTGAGCACGCTGCCCCAGGTGCGTCAGGATGACTTGTCGCGCTGGCGCCTGCTACGCCTGAGCAGCGTCGCCCATGACGATGCGAACACGGACGAGTTGCCCGGCAGCGGCGGCCGCTGCTGGGCCGCGCCGGACTACCTGATGCTGCTGGAGATGGCACGGCTGGGCTTCGGCTGGGCCGAACTGCCGCGGCAACTGGTCGATGCCTACGGCTTCGGTGGCCTGCATGAACTGCCCTGCAGTGGCTGGCCGCGGCGGGTGACGGTAGACGCCATCTGGTCGCGCCAGCGCGAGCTCGGCCCGGTCGCGGCCTGGCTGCTCGAACGCCTGCAGCAAGACGCCTGATGAAGGTCGCGCCGATATCGCTCTCGACTTATCATGCCGCCCCATGATCAATGACCCTTTTGCCCGCCTGAACCTCGACCGCGAGGTCCTCAGCGTCAGCCAGCTCAACAACCGCGCCCGCCTGCTGCTGGAGGACGTGTTCGCCGGCATCTGGGTCGAGGGGGAAATTTCCAACCTCGCCCGCCCGGCCTCCGGCCACATCTACTTCACCCTGAAGGACAGCCAGGCCCAGGTGCGCTGCGCGCTGTTCCGGCAGAACGCCGCGCGCGTGCGCCAGGCGCTGCGCGATGGCCTGGCGGTGAAGGTGCGCGGCAAGGTCTCGCTGTTCGAGGGGCGCGGCGACTACCAGCTGATTCTCGACGCCGTGGAGCCGGCCGGCGACGGCGCCCTGCGCCTGGCCTTCGAGGCGCTGAAGGAGAAGCTCGGCGCCGAAGGTCTGTTCTCTACCGAACGCAAGATTCCACCCTGTCGACCGGCGCGCATTCTACACGCCTCACCTCGCTTTGCAACCCCTCTTTTAAACTTAACTTATTGATTAACAAGAAGTTTTTGAAGAGCTTCATCGCTGAAGTGGCGCGCATTCTACATCAGCACGGCGAGCTGTAAACCCCTGGTATGCAAATAATTACGTAAATCGGATCAACCGCCCTCCCATCTATATATGAAGGCTCAGATCACTCCTGCCTCGCGCAACTCGGCAATCTGCATTTCACTCATGCCCAGCAACCTCTGCAGCAGGCTATCGGTGTGCTGACCCAGCAGTGGCGGAGCCGCACGATAAGCCACCGGCGTAGCGGATAGGCGCAACGGACTGGCGACCTGCGGTGTGTTGCTGCCCAGGGCATTGGGCAGGTCGAGACGCAAACCGCGCGCCTGTACCTGAGGGTCGGCAAACACCTGCTGCAGATCGTTGATCGGCCCACAAGGCACGCCGGCCTTTTCCAGCAACTCGATCCACTGCGCAGTGGTCTTGAATACCGTGGCCTGGCGCAACAGCGGGATCAGCTCGGCACGATGGGCAACCCGGGCCTTGTTAGTGGCAAAGCGAGGGTCATCGGCAAGCGTCGCAATATCCGCCACTTCGCAGAACTTACGGAACTGCCCGTCGTTACCCACCGCGAGAATGAAGCTGCCGTCGGCACTGGGGAAGTCCTGGTAGGGCACGATATTGGGATGGGCATTCCCCAGGCGCTTGGGTGATACACCTGTCGCCAGGTAGTTCATGGCCTGATTGGCCAGGCAGGCAACCTGCACATCGAGCAAAGCCACATCTATATGCTGACCCACACCGGATTGCTCACGCTGATTCAGCGCGGCCAGCACGCCCACCGTCGCATACAAGCCGGTAAGGATATCGGTCAGCGCCACGCCGACCTTCATCGGACCCGCACCTTCCTCACCTTCCGGACGCCCAGTCAGGCTCATCAGGCCTCCGAGCCCCTGGATCATGAAGTCATAGCCCGCGCGCCTGGCATAGGGGCCGTTCTGGCCGAAGCCGGTGATCGAGCAATAGATCAGACGTGGGTTGATCGCCTTCAGCGATTCGTAATCCAGGCCATAGGCCGCCAGGCCACCGACCTTGAAGTTCTCCAGTAGCACATCGCACTGCGCGACCAACTCACGCACTAGGCGCTGGCCTTCGGGCTGGGTGAAATCCAGGGTCAGCGACTGCTTGTTGCGATTGGCGCTCTGGAAGTAGGCCGCCTCACGCGAGTCATTACCCTCGGCATCCTTTATATAAGGAGGCCCCCAATGCCGGGTGTCGTCGCCCGAGCCCGGACGCTCGACCTTGATCACCTCTGCACCGAGGTCACCGAATATCTGTCCGGCCCAGGGACCAGCCAGCACGCGCGACAGATCGAGTACGCGGATATGTGACAGAGCACCGGACATAGGCTTCTCCGTAGGGTGCGCCACGCGCACCATGGATCAGTGATAGGCGCGAGCCTTTAGAAGAACGCCTGGATGCCGGTCTGCGCACGCCCAAGAATCAGTGCATGTACGTCATGCGTGCCCTCGTATGTATTGACCACCTCGAGGTTGACCAAGTGACGGGCAATGCCGAACTCGTCGCTGATGCCGTTGCCGCCCAGCATGTCGCGCGCCAGGCGCGCGATATCCAACGCCTTGCCGCAGCTGTTGCGCTTCATGATCGAGGTGATCTCCACCGCAGCGGTGCCTTCATCCTTCATTCGGCCGAGGCGCAGGCAACCCTGTAGAGCCAGGGTGATTTCGGTCTGCATGTCGGCCAGCTTCTTCTGGATCAGTTGATTAGCCGCCAGTGGCCGGCCGAACTGGTTGCGATCGAGCACGTACTGGCGTGCGGTGTGCCAGCAGAATTCGGCGGCGCCCAGGGCACCCCAGCTGATGCCGTAACGGGCGGAGTTCAGGCAGGTGAATGGGCCGCGCAGGCCGCGCACATCCGGGAAGGCGTTCTCTTCGGGACAGAACACGTTATCCATGACGATCTCGCCGGTGATCGAGGCGCGCAAACCCACCTTGCCGTGAATCGCCGGAGCGGAAAGACCTTCCCAGCCTTTCTCCAGCACGAAGCCACGGATCTCGCCAGCATCGTCCTTGGCCCAGACCACGAACACATCGGCGATCGGACTGTTGGTAATCCACATCTTGCTGCCAGTGAGGCGATAGCCACCCTCGACCTTCTTGGCACGGGTGACCATAGCGCCCGGATCGGAGCCGTGGTTCGGCTCGGTCAGGCCGAAGCAACCGATATACTCGCCACTTGCGAGCTTGGGCAGGTACTTCTGCTTGGTCGCTTCATTACCGAACTCGTTGATCGGCACCATCACCAGCGAGGACTGCACGCTCATCATCGAACGGTAACCGGAGTCGATGCGCTCCACTTCACGGGCGATCAGCCCGTAGCACACGTAATTCAGGCCACTGCCACCGTAGGCCTCAGGAATGGTCGCCCCCAGCAAGCCGGTTTCGCCCATTTCACGGAAGATCTTTGGATCGGTCTGCTCGTGGCGGAACGCCTCGAGCACGCGAGGCGCCAGCTTGTCGTCCGCGAACTGCTGGGCGCTATCACGCACCATGCGCTCTTCTTCGGTCAGTTGCTGATCGAGCAGCAGCGGGTCGATCCAGTTGAAGCTTGCCTTGGCCATTGCGAAAACCCTCGAAGCAGTGAAGTGAGCGGCCAACCCAGCCGACCCTGAATGGCTTTGATCCTAGGCCGGCTTCGAGCAGAGGACAAACGCAGAATTTGCACATATCTGTGCTTTTTCCTCACTCCGAGATAGTTTATTCATCTGAATTTATCGATTATGAGTGAGGCTTTTGCATATATGCGCCGCAAGATACCCAGCACCGCCGCCCTGGTCGCCTTCGAGTCCGCCGCTCGCCACCAGAGCTTCACCAAGGCCGCCGACGAGTTGAACCTGACGCAGAGCGCGATCTGCAGGCAGATCGGCGGGCTGGAGAGCTTTCTTAATGTGGAGCTGTTTCGCCGCTCAAGGCGCGGCGTGGTGCTGACCGAAGCGGGCGTCGCCTACAGTCGCAAGGTGGCAGCGCAACTCGATGCAGTGGAGCGCGACACCCTGGCGCTGATGGGCAACCAGGGCACCACCAGTATCGAGCTGGCGGTGGTACCGACCTTTGGCACGCAGTGGCTGCTGTCACGCTTGCGTAACTTTCAGCAGCTGCACCCTGAGGTGACGGTGCACCTCACCAACCGCACGCGCCCCTTCCTGTTCGCCGACACTCACTTCGATGCCGCCATTTATTACGGCGACGCCGAATGGTCGGGCACCGAAGCCCATTTCCTGATGCATGAGCACCTGCTGCCGGTGTGCAGCCCGGCGCTACTGGGCGACACCCCGGTGACAGTTGAGCACATCGCCGCTCTGCCCCTGCTGCAGCAGACCACCCGTCCCTACGCCTGGCGCCAGTGGTTCGCCGCCCAGGGCATGAATGTGGCTCGCGACATGACCGGCCCGCGACTGGAACTGTTCTCCATGCTGGCCCAGGCAGCGCAGCATGAAATGGGCATCGCACTGATCCCACCCTTTCTGATCCAGCGCGAACTGAAAGAGGGCAGCCTGGTGATCGCCCTTGATCGAGCTGTGCCAAACAACGACCGCGCCTATTACCTGATAGTGCCGGAACGCAAGGCCGAGTCTGCAGCGCTGAAGGCCTTTCGTGACTGGCTCCTGGCCCAGGCCGACGCCTATCGGGGTGCATGATCATCGCTAGAGAAAGATCGCTTTTAGCTCGCAGAGAACAGATACGCCCAAAAATAGAACCCGTAGCGCAAATACGGTCACACTACATTTAGTTCACCAGGGAAAGTGCTCACTAACCACTACTTTCGGGCTATGGCACTATTCTGAACGGATTGTTCGTTACTCTCCACACTCCTCCCGATTCGACCAGCGGTCATCCGGCGCGTGACTGCCTATACTGCCCTACAAGCTGCGCAGAATCTGCTGTCGGCCCGAATCTGCGCGGGCTGCACTCAGTATAAAAATCCCTCATAGACCCATTACTTGTAGTAATGCATTCTTTTTACTCCATAACTTCTTGTAAGGGTTTGCGTTCGATTGCACAATCGCCGCGCTCGCCACCTTCCGGCGGGTTATGTGCTGATCCCCAATCGCCGGCGCGCCAGCGCAGTGCCCCGGTTCACAAAAAAGATCACGCAGGAGATTAGACGTGCACATCGGTGTTCCTCTCGAAACCCATGCCGGGGAGACGCGGGTTGCCGCGACCCCAGAGACCATCAAAAAGCTGGTCGGCCAAGGTCATCAGGTGACCGTCCAGGCCGGCGCCGGCATCAGCGCCAGCATTCCAGACAGCGCTTACGAGGCTGCTGGCGCGACCATTGGCAACGACTCTGCCGCGTTTGGCGCAGACCTCGTGCTCAAGGTGGTCGCACCGACCGAAGCCGAGCTCGCTCACATCAGAGCCGGGGCCGTGTTGGTTGGGATGCTCAACCCGTTCTGCAACGAGACCATCGCGCGCATGAATGCTCGCGGCGTAACTGCCTTCGCCCTGGAGGCCGCACCGCGCACCTCCCGCGCGCAAAGCCTGGACGTACTGAGCTCGCAGGCCAATATCGCCGGCTACAAGGCCGTGCTGCTGGCAGCCCACCACTATCCACGCTTCATGCCGATGCTGATGACCGCTGCGGGTACCGTTAAGGCCGCGCGTATTTTGATTCTCGGTGCCGGTGTTGCCGGTCTGCAGGCCATCGCCACGGCCAAGCGCCTGGGTGCGGTGATCGAAGCCTCCGATGTGCGTCCGGCGGTCAAGGAGCAGATCGAGTCGCTCGGCGCCAAGTTCGTCGATGTGCCTTTCGAGACCGATGAAGAGCGTGAGTGCGCTCAGGGTGTGGGCGGCTATGCCCGGCCGATGCCGCCGTCATGGATGGAGCGTCAGGCCAAGGCCGTGCATGAGCGCGCCAAGCAGGCCGATATCGTCATCACCACCGCACTGATCCCCGGCCGCAAGGCACCGACGCTTCTGCATGAGAGCACGGTGGCCGAAATGAAGCCCGGCTCCGTGGTCATCGACCTGGCGGCAGCCCAGGGCGGCAACTGCCCGCTGACCGAGGCCGACAAGGTAGTGGTCAAGCATGGCGTGACCCTGGTCGGCCACACCAACCTGGCTGCACTGGTGCCGGCAGATGCCTCCGCCCTGTACGCACGCAACCTGCTGGACTTCCTCAAGCTCGTGATCGACAAGGAAGGCCAGTTCCAGCTCAACCTCGAAGACGACATCGTCGCGGCCTGCCTGATGTGCAATGCCGGCGAAGTCGTGCGCAAGAACGGCTAAGGAGTAGTGACATGGATCTGATTTCCGACGGCATCTACAACCTGATCATCTTCGTGCTGGCCATCTATATCGGCTACCACGTGGTGTGGAACGTCACCCCGGCCCTGCATACCCCGCTGATGGCCGTAACCAACGCCATCTCCGCCATCGTGATCGTCGGCGCCATGCTGGCGGCCGCGCTTACCGTCACCCCGCTGGGCAAGACCATGGGCACCCTGGCCGTGGCCCTGGCCGCAGTCAACGTGTTCGGCGGCTTCCTGGTAACCCGGCGCATGCTGGAAATGTTCAAGAAGAAGGCCCCGAAGGCCCAGGTGGAGAAGTAATCGATGAGCATGAACCTGATCACTGTTCTCTACCTCGTCGCCTCGGTGTGCTTCATCCAGGCGCTCAAGGGCCTGTCGCACCCGACTTCGTCGCGACGCGGCAACCTGTTCGGCATGATCGGCATGGCTATCGCCGTGCTGACGACCATCGGCCTGATCTACAAGCTCGGCAGCGAGTTGGCCGTTCAAGGCCTGGGCTTCGTCATCGTCGGCCTGCTGGTCGGTGGCAGCATCGGCACCATCATGGCCAAGCGCGTCGAGATGACCAAGATGCCGGAACTGGTCGCCTTCATGCACAGCATGATCGGCCTCGCTGCCGTGTTCATCGCCATCGCCGCCGTCGTCGAGCCGCAGTCGCTGGGAATCGTCGCCGGCATGGCCGACCCGATCCCGGCCGGTAACCGCCTGGAACTGTTCCTCGGTGCAGCCATCGGCGCCATCACCTTTTCCGGGTCGGTGATCGCCTTCGGCAAACTGTCGGGCAAGTACAAGTTTCGCCTGTTCCAGGGCGCGCCGGTGGTTTTCAAAGGCCAGCACCTGCTCAACCTGGCCGTCGGGTTGGCCATTCTCGGTCTGGGCCTGGTCTACACCTTCACCGGCGACATCACCTCGTTCGCCATCCTGGTGGCGCTGGCGTTCGTCATCGGCGTGCTGATCATCATCCCTATCGGCGGCGCCGACATGCCGGTGGTGGTGTCGATGCTCAACAGCTACTCGGGCTGGGCGGCGGCCGGTATCGGCTTCTCGCTGAACAACTCGATGCTGATCGTCGCCGGTTCCCTGGTTGGCTCTTCGGGCGCCATCCTCTCGTACATCATGTGCAAGGCGATGAACCGCTCGTTCTTCAACGTCATCCTCGGCGGCTTCGGCGCCGATGCAGATACCGGTGCAGCCAGCGGCAGCCAGGAGCAGCGCAGCGTGAAGTCGGGCTCTTCCGACGACGCCGCGTTCCTGCTGACCAACGCCGACACCGTGGTCATCGTGCCCGGCTATGGCCTGGCTGTGGCGCGTGCCCAGCATGCGCTGATGGAACTGGCCGAGAAGCTGACCCACCGCGGCGTGACCGTGAAGTATGCGATCCACCCGGTCGCCGGGCGTATGCCTGGCCACATGAACGTGCTGCTGGCCGAGGCCGAGGTGCCTTACGAGCAGGTGTTCGAGATGGAGGACATCAACTCCGAGTTCGGCCAGACCGATGTGGTGCTGGTGCTCGGCGCCAACGACGTGGTCAACCCGGCAGCGAAGAACGATCCGAAGTCGCCGATCGCCGGCATGCCGATCCTCGAGGCCTACAAAGCCAAGACCGTGATCGTCAACAAGCGCTCGATGGCCAGCGGCTACGCCGGCCTGGACAACGAACTGTTCTATATGGACAAGACCATGATGGTCTTCGGCGATGCCAAGAAGGTGATAGAAGACATGGTCAAGGCCGTGGAATAAGCCCTGACCGGTCAGACAGGAAACCCGGCCATGTGCCGGGTTTCCTGGTTATGGGCCCAGCAAAAAAATTGATTTTCAGGTCAATCATCACAACAGATCAATTTCAAACTGTACTGCTTGAAAGATCAATATAATCGGGTTGCACCCAGTTAAAAATCTCGCCAAAACAGGTTGCACCCAGTCTTTTCACTTATGGCCAGTACAGTAACATCGATTCCTGACCGAACAGTTACAAAGCAACCTATCTAATAGCACAACAATTTCATCCAGCTGTGACTACTGAGCCACTCCTGCGCTCGGGATAATTTGCCCATCGAAAGCAAACACCAGCGCCGCCACAAGCGGAAGGATGACCACCATGGAACGTACCCTCAGTTCCGCCCTGCTTCAAACTCACAGCGTTGCCAGCGACAAATCGGCCTGGCTGCTCCGCGTTATCGCCACCCTCAGCCTGTGGCAGCGCCGCATCGTCAGCCGTCGTCAACTGGCTCGACTGGATGCCCGCCTGCTCGCTGACGCCGGCATCAGCGAAAATCAGCGTTACGTCGAACTGCAGAAGCCGTTCTGGCGTTAACACCCCGCTTTGCTCCATCCCAATCTGGGATCTTCTGAGAGCTCCACCGCCTCTGCTGCGGTGGGGCTTTCGTTTTATCTGCAACAGTCATCGCCTCAGCGAGCAGTACAGTTGCCATAAAGCCGCCACTGCCCCCGCACAATTCCCTTCAGTTGTATCTGCTCGCTTACGAGCACTTGCGAGAACATGAGCTGCCAACCTTGTCTCTCGACAGGAGAACGCCATGGACCGCACTCACGAACCGCTCTCGCAACCTGCACACGGCAAGTCCCTGCACTGGCTCGGCCTCTATTCGACGCTGCGTCACTGGCAACGCAACCGCCGCACCCGTCGGCAGCTTGCCCTGCTCAATCAGCAACAACTGGCTGACGCCGGCATCAGCACAGCGGAGCGTGAACAGGAACTGGCCAAGCCCTTCTGGCGCTGAACCAGCCATGGAGCGGGAAACCGTGTTGGGCTAAGCTGCGGATGCGGGCAGAACAGCGCCCCGCCCTACCGGAGTGACCCCATATGCACCTGAAGATATCCCTGATTGCAGCGCTCCTTTCATTAGGACTGGCAGGCACCGCCTGCGCCAGCAGCCTGGTCGCGACGACCGATACCCTGGGGGGAGCCCTGGCCGGCACCGCCGAGGGCACCTCTGACGCGACCAGCTCGCTGCGCGACATGAAACAGCTGCGCGCGGCCCGCGATGACGCCGCCAGTTTCGTCGCCAGCGCTGGCGCGATCCGCAGCGCACGGCTCGAAGCGGCCCTGGCGCACATTCGCCGTCATGATGCCGAGTTGGCGACGGCAGATGACCTGGCCCTCGCTCAGGCCATCCTCAGCCTGTGAAAACTTTGCACACGTCTATCACTCGGCTCGCTGCTGACCGGGGCTGCTTGGCCCCGTAAACTTCGCCTACCTGCCAGGTCGCGGGGAACCGCGCCGGCCTGTCCACGTCAAATCGTCCGTTCTGCAGTTCTCGGAGCTCCTTATCATGCGTCGCTCATTCGTCATCGCCGTTGCCGCCTGCGCCCTGTTCAGCGGTATCGCTCAGGCGCAAACCGTGGTCGCCACCAGCAACATCGTGGTGCGCGCCCTGGATCGCAGCATCAACTTCACGTCCGACACCACCACCTCGCTGCGCGACATGAAGGCCGTGGTGCAAGCCCGTGACGACGCTGCCAGCTTCGTCGCCAGCGCCGGTGAGATTCGCGGTGCGCAGTTGGAAGCCGCGCTGCAGACCATCCGTCAGCAGTTGCCGCAAGCGCAGGCTGCCAGCGATCTGCAACTGGCCGAAGCCATTCTCGCTCTGTGACCCACCTCGCCGCCTGGTGCTGCGGCGCGCTGCTGGCGATGGCCGCAGGCTTCGCCCAGGCGCAGCTGCGTCTGACGCTGGACGACAGCGCTCTAGACGCAGCCGAACGCCAGGCGAGCCAGGCCCTGCTGGACGAAGCGATAGCCGCATTGCCCCCGCGCTTCGTCCAGCAACTGGACCGAGAAGTGAGGGTCAGCTGGCGCGCCGGGCTGCCCTCGGAGATCTACGGTCAGGTCGGTCGCTTCAGCGGCATCGAACTCAACGCCGAGCTGCTGCCGAAGCTGGTCGATGGCTCGGCTGCAGAAAATCGCACCGATCGCCCGCACGGCACCCAGCGCCAGGAGTTGCTGGCCACGCTGCTGCATGAGCTGACCCACCTCTACGACCGCGCCCGCCTCTGGCCTGTCGCCGAACGCCGCCACATGAGCCAGTGCCGACAACGCGCCAGTTCAATGGGTCCGGTTGGGCTGCCGGAGGACTGTCGTGGCCAGACCGAGCGGCGTTTTACCCTCAGCGACGACCCGCGCCTGCTCGATTTGGCTGGCTGGTCGCAGCGGGTCGGCCAGCATGGCGCGCGCGATCTGAACAACGGCCAGGTCGCACGCAGCCCGGACAGCTACGAGCTGACCAATGCGCTGGAGTTCGTCGCGGTCAACCTCGAATACTTCCTGCTCGACCCCAGCTACGCCTGCCGCCGCCCCTCGCTGGCGCGCTATTTCCGTGAGCACTTCGACTGGACGCCGCCCAGCGAGAACTGCGCCAACGACTATCCCTACCTCAATGCCGGGCGCGACTTTGCCTTGCAGCCACTGGGGCGACTCGATCCTGAGCGCGTTTATGAGGTCGACTACCTGCTCGCTGAAGCCAACGATGCCTGGATGAGCCGCTGGGGCCACAGCATGCTGCGCCTGGTGGTCTGCGCACCGGGCCGGCCACGTGGCCCGGACTGCCGCCTGGATCTCGACCACCACCTGGTGCTGTCCTATCGTGCCTTCGTCGGCGACCTGCAACTGTCGAGCTGGGATGGCCTGACCGGCGTCTACCCCTCACGCCTGTTCGTCCTGCCGCTGGAGCAGGTGATCGATGAATACACCAAGGTCGAGCTGCGCAGCCTGGCCTCGGTACCGCTGCGCCTGTCGCGCAACGAGGTCGAACAACTGGTGGTACGCGCCGCCGAACAGCACTGGAGCTATGACGGCGACTACTACTTCGTCTCCAACAACTGCGCGGTGGAAACCCTCAAGTTGCTGCGCAGCGGCACCGCTAATCCGCGTCTGCACGCACTCGACAGCATCCTGCCCAATGGCCTGCTGAAACTGATGGATGCTCGCGGGCTGGCCGACACCACAGTGCTCGACGACCCGCGCGAGGCGCTGCGTCTGGGCTATCGCTTCGACTCCTTCCGCGAGCGCTATCAGGCCATGTTCGCCGTGCTGCGCCAGCGCCTGCCCATCCAGCAGGACAGCGTCGAGTCCTGGCTGGAACAGTCCGCACAGGCTCGCCGCCAGTGGTTCGACGAGGCCGACCTGCGCGCCAGTGCCGCCCTGCTGCTGCTGGAGCAGGCCGCGCTGCGCCGGCAACTGCTGCTGGCCCAGGACGAACTGAAGCGCCGCTACCTGACCGGCCGCGCCGCTGGCGATCCGAGCCTGAACAAGGCCGGTGCCGCGCTGGAACAAATTCTCGCAAACAGCGGTTTCCTCAGCCGCCCGGCCGAACTGCTCGAAGGCGGTTACGGCTTGCCGCAACAGAAGGAATGGCAGCGCCTCGAAATCAGCAGCCGTGAGCGCCAGCAGCAACTGCGCCAGCTCAGCGATGAACTCGATGACGAAGTCCGCAACCTGCTGCAACCCGAGCGCCTGGCCGAACTGGAGGCCAACGAGGCCAACCTGGTGGCATTGGGCGAACACCTGCGTGTGTTGCACAAGGCCAGTGGTGGGTTGCAGCTGCCCTGAGTCAGCTACCTAGCAGCTTGCCCATCGAAGGCAGGCCCAACTGCTGCAGCGGATTGGCAGGCGCCTGTTGCTGAGGTTTGAAGCGACCAATCGCCGATTCGCACTGAGCCAACAAGCCTTTGCTCGTTGCGCTTTGGCATGATTGATAGGCCTGTTGTGCCTGGACGACCCGCTCGCTCTGCAGGTGCACGGAAATCTCCAGTGGCGTCATCAGTTGATTGCCCCAATGTGCCTGACCGCGCTGCAGATAGCGCTCGGCCTGAGCCTGCCGGTCGAGACTGAGCGACAACGTGATGATCTGGTCATAGCTGGAGAGGGACGCATACTGCCATTCGCTTTCTGGAACCTGCTCCAGATTGGCGAGTGCATCCTTGTAACGTCTTTGCTGAACCGCCAGGACGAACTGCAAGGTTTGTGCACGCATGCTCCTGGCAGCCGGTCCGCTCGCCACTTCCTTGGCCAACTGGCGCGCCTCGCTCAGATCGCCCTTGTCGAGGGCCTTGGTCGCACGGTTGATCAGCACCTGTCCGGCGAGAATCTTGCCGCTCTGACCACCAAGGAGCTGTCGCTGATAACTGGCAAGCTGCGGGCTTCTGCGTCGCTCGCTGCGATACTCGCTGGCGATATAACGCACCAACGCCTCCTCCCGCTGGGCAGGCAACTGGTGGGTCTTGCCAAAGTCCGTCCATACATCCACGGCTGCCAGCTGCGCAGCGGTCACCCCGCTCTGGATACCCTGCTCGAGCAGACCGCCGATGCCCTTCTTCTGCATCGCCTGGCTGAACAGCTGTTTCTGCATGGCCTGATAGCGCTGCAACTGGCTGACATTACTACCCTCGAAGCTTTGTAGCCGCTGGATGCCATGTACCGCACCACGCGGAGAGTAACCCGCACGACTGAGCAGATCGACGGACAGCAAATCAGCCTCATCCTCCTGAGCACGCGTCCAGCTGCTGTTCCAGAAATTGTCGGATACTGCCTTGAGCAGAGTACCTGACAGGCTGCTTTGTACGATTGTCTTGCCCACTGCGTCGGGATCACCCACAACCAGTTTGCGTGACGTACCGCTCTTCTGGCTTTCCAGCCCGGCCACCGTAACGCCCAGGCTGACCGCCGTTACCGATGCATCCAGCAACTTCTTCTGCTGATTGAAGAAATGCTCGCGATCGAGGTGTCCCAGCAGCAAGTGAGCCGCTTCGTGGCCAAGCATCGCCGCTAGTTCGTCCTCGCTCTCGATGGCCTGTAGAGTGCCCAAGTTGAGGTAGATGACATTTTCTGCGGTAGCGCGCGCACCAAAACTCTCCGAAGCGCTGAAGCGCACTTTGATGTCTGGTTTGGCATGCGGCCAGTGGGCCAGCAAACGGCTCAGCACCTGATCGCAGTAAACCTGCAGCTCCGGGACCTGAAAGCTTTCGACTTGGGCCATCTGCTCGGTCAGGTCTACCTTGCCGAACCCGCGAATCTCATCCGGATCGCTGGCACCGGCCAATCGATCAACCAGAGCATTATTCAACCAGGGGCTGTTGGTCACCGGCTGCAGTGCCAGCGGGCGAGCACGCGGACTGTCAATGAACTTGCCTTCAAGTGGCACATTGCCGGTCGACGGCATCTGCTGGCATCCGATCAACAGCGAACAGGCAATTGCCAATGTCATTTCCTTACGCATGAATACTCCCTGATTCACTTGCCGCAGGCCTTCGAATAGCCCATCACCGCATTGGTCTTGCTGTCTGCCAGAAGGCTGGTCTCGGCGACCTTGCGGCAATCGAAGGCAACTGTCTTACCGTGATTGAGTTTCACATCCAGCGGATCAAGCCAGACCTGGCGCTCACCAACGGCGATCAGCAGCAGGTTCTTGGCTTCGCTGAAGCTGATCACCTGCACGTCTGGAACAGGGAGCTGATCACGACTCATATCGCCGAGAAACTCGCCCTGTTCGTCATACAGCGCGACCTTTTCCAACGGGTAACCGATAATTTTCAGCGGCTCCTGCGCCCATGCCGACACGCTACACAGCAACAGCCCGAATACTGTGGCTCTGAACATTGCTAGATCTCCCTTTCAGTTGACGTGCGACCCCTGCGCTGGTGCCACCACTCGGCAACCCTGGCCTCCCCCAGGTAGGCGTAGAACAGGCCGATCATCAGCAGCAGTCCCAGCCAGTCGAATGGCGCGATATGCAGCCAGCGCGCGAGATAGAAACTGATCAGCAATGCGAGACTGCTGAGCAGAACGAACCAGAACAGGTAATGGCTCGCACAGCGATAGAGGCGCCCACCCTTGGCTGGTGGTTGTGACGGAATCCAGAGCGCCACCAAGCCCGCCAGCAGCAGCAAGGCGATCTCCAGCCAGTCGCTCAAACTGATACCAAGCCAACCATCTGGCGCCGCTCGCCAGTAGCTGTGTCCCTGCGTCAGCAGGTTGTCCAGAGCCATCGCATGCACGTATACGCCCGGCAACAGCCCCTGCACCGGGCTGCTGACAAAATCCGGGATGCCGCGGATATGCGCCCCCAACAGCACATGCTTGCCACGCAAGACTTCGGCGACACTCGGGTCACGCAACTGATTGGCATACAGGGTGCGGGTGTAGGGACAAGGCTGTGGTCGCTCAACCTCACTGGCGATGCGCTGCGAACGGAATGCATCGGCGGCCAGCATACTGAACACCTGCCCCCAATCCCCCCGCTGCCCACGCACATCACAACCGGTCAGGTCGACGAAGTCCTGCATACCCGCGTCGCTCCAGTAACCCCAGCGCACCAACAGCGGTGCATCGAAGCCTTCCTGCGGGCAGTCCCACTCCAGGCAAGCCGCCTGGTACAACTGCAACGCAGGCGTGCGCAGTGTCCCCTGCGGGCTTGGCAAAAGTAGCGGATAGTGCTCGCCATAGCCGCTCCAATGGGTCGGAGCGGTGTTCGCCATGGCGGCGAATTCGGGCAATACCAAAGAGCGGCCCTGCGCATCGTGGTAATCGGCAAGAATCAGCGGCACGCCCTGCTCGCGAAAGCTGCTCAAGACCCGCTGCAGGCTCTCGGTGGGACCGCCGTCGTAACGTCGCTGGGTATATAGCAGGTCAACGAATAGTGACCTGGGCTGATAGCTGAGCAACTGCCGCAACAGGCGCGCCTGCTCGCCATAACGCAACGGCCAGCTAGCACCCAGATCTGTCAGCGCCTGATCATCGATCAGCACCACTACCACGTCTTCCTGCCCAGCCTCAGGGTAGAAAGGCGCCAGCATGCGCAACAGCCAGGTTTCGCTATGACGGTCGGAGGCATCGCGCAGACCGAACGGATTGAAGAACGCGACGAAGAGCATCAACAGCAAACCCAGAACAGCGCCAGGTTTGTTGAGCAATGGAGCAAGAAAAATTTGCCTGAGGCGCATCCCTGAAAGCACAAGAACATCCTTGATATAGCTTGGCGCAGAAATGTGACACAGCTCACAAGCAAAGCAAACAAGAATTTGACATCAAAATAGTGGCACTCAACCCGAAAGCTACCTGCTCACGGAATGTCCTCTTCGTCTTCTCGTGGCAATTGCTCGTCCAATCGCAGCCAAGGCAGCCGACTGCCTACCCAGATATGTCGATCCGCCGGGGCCTGCTCCGGTTCGTCCAGCGTGGCGACGGTCACATCCAGCGTGTTCGGGCTGAGCGAAGTGAACAACGTCAGATGCGCGCCGCAGTCACCACAGAAGTAGCGCGTGCAGCTGGCCGATGAGGCGAAAGCCTTCGGCGTGCCGCGCAGCCAGTGAAATGCCTGGCGCGGCACCGTGACCCAGGTGGTGAGAATGCCGCCGCTGCTGCGCCTACAGATCGAGCAATGACAATGAGCGATGTCCGTCAGCGGCGCATCGACCCGATAGCGCAGTGCGCCGCACTGGCAGCCGCCCTGATGTTCGACCTTCATCCTGCCTCCGCCTTGCATTGCCCCGCGCCGCTGACCAAGATGGGCGCTCACCACCATCGGGGGTTGCCGTGATAGACCTGTTGCTGGCCTTGTGGCCGCTGTTCGCCATGATAGTCGCCGGCTACTGGCTACGCCTGCGCGAGTTCCCCAGCGAAGCTTTCTGGCCAGGCGCCGAGCGCCTCAATTACTTCATTCTGTTCCCTGCCCTGCTGTTCTCCAGCCTGGCCCGTGCGCCGCTGAACAACCCGGCCTTGCCGCGCCTGGCGCTGGCAGTGCTGCTCGGCCTGGGCATTGCCTGGCTGACGCTGCTGCTGGTACGTCGTCTGCGTGGCTGGCCCGCCGGGCGTTTTGGCGCCTTCACCCAGGGCATCCTGCGCTTCAACACCTACCTGGGCCTGGCTGCGGTCGGTAGCCTGTTTGGCCAGGAAGGCCTGACCCTCGCCGCGCTGATGCTGGCCTTGATGGTGCCGACGGTGAACGTGCTGTCGGTGTGGTCGCTGACTGCCGAACGTGGCGTCAGCGCGCGCAGCCTGCTGCTGCCGATCATCAAGAATCCACTGATCCTCGCCTGCGTCGGCGGCGCGCTGTTCAACCTCACGGGCATCGGCCTGCCAGGCGGCACCGAGCGCCTGCTCAGCCTGCTCGCTGCAGCCAGCCTGCCGCTGGGCCTGCTCTGCGTTGGCGCGGCACTCAAGCCCGAACAGCTGGGCGGAGAAATCCCTGCGCTGACCTGGAACAGCGCGCTGCGCCTGCTGGCAATGCCGCTGCTGGCCTGGGGCGTAGCCTGGGCGCTGGCGCTGCCGGCAATGGAAAGCGCAGTGTTGGTGCTGTTCTTCGCCCTGCCGACCGCACCGACCGCCTACGTACTGACCCGCCAGCTCGGCGGCGACAGCCAACTGATGGCCGGCATCATCACCCTGCAAACGCTACTGGCAGCGGGCAGCCTGGTGGCGATCATGATGTTGCTAGCCTGACTGGCCCGCTACTCCACGTAGCTCTCGATCAACCGCTGATATTCGCCGCTCGTCTTGAGTGCTTCGAGGCCACGATTGAAGCGCTCGATCAACTCTGCAGCGCGCGGATGCTGTCGGGAGACGATGAAGTGCAGCGTATTGCTCTGAAACGCCGTCTGCGAACGATGAAACTTGCTCAGTTCGGCGCCGGTAGATCGCAGCGCGCTATCGCCCAGATTGCGATCAGCGACAAACAGATCATCGCGTTGCAATAGCAACAGCCGCGCGCATTCCTGCAGACCGAGCGGAGAGTGACGATGCAGCACGCCCTGATCAATCAGCTGCTGGATAGCTACCGGCGGCTGCCAACCCAGGGGATAGCAAAGGCGGCGGCCGCTCACGGTCGGCAGATCATCGAGTTCGATGTGATCTCCGGCCCGGCTGAAGATGTACTGCTCGGCCACATAGATGGGCGCCGAATAGAGAAATTCCGCCTCGCGCTCTGCAGAACGGACGTAGGGAAAGGTGGCGTCGTACTCAACGCGCCTGGCCTTCAGGTAACCGCGGTTCCAGGGTAGCCAGTCGAGTGTGATTGCCGAACCCTGCTCGGCCAGCGCCGCACGCACCACCTGGGTGAGCATGCCCTGACCGGGCAATGCCTTGCCAGTGAACGGCGCATAGTCATCGCCCGTAGCCAGGTGCAACACCTCGGCTCGCGCCGATGCGCACAACAGCAGACTCAGCAGAGCCGCCCCCCATAATCCCACCATCGATCTCCAGTCACTGGCGTGCAATCGCCTTCCTGCCCCCTGATCATTGACTCTTGCTCTCACAAGCACGCCTGTCCAGTGCAACCAGGCTATAGGGCGACAATTCGTCCTGTTCTCTTGATACGAAGCAACAGACAGGGCAAGACGCCGTCTATTCTTGCCGCAAAGCGAACGAGGTGCGGCACATCGATGAATGACACCAACGCCAACGATCAGCCTGACGTTTTCCCCTACCTGCAACTGATCCACCAGCACGGCGGCTCGGACCTGTTCTTCAGCGTCGGCGCACCGCCGCACATGAAAGTGGAAGGACACAGCCAGCCGGTGGGTCAGCGCATCATGAAGGCCGGCGAGGTGCAACAGCTGGCCTATCAGTTGATGACCCAGAAGCAGGTCACCGAGTTCGAGCGCGATCTGGAGATGAATCTGGCGGTCAGTCTGCAGGGCGCTGGACGTTATCGGGTCAACCTCTACTACCAGCGCGGCGAAGTAGCCATGGTGGTGCGCCTGATCAAGAGCCAGATTCCCAGCTTCGAGGCGCTCGGTCTGCCGAAAATGCTGGAGAAGCTGGCCATGCAGGATCGCGGGTTGATCCTGGTTACCGGCGCGGCCGGCTCAGGCAAGTCCACCACCCTGGCGGCGATGCTGGATTTCCGTAATCGGCACAAGAGCGGGCATATCGTCTGCATCGAAGACCCCATCGAGTTCCTCCACAGCCATCAGCGCTCGATCATCGACCAGCGTGAGGTCGGCCTCGATACCCACAGCTTCGGCGATGCCCTGCGCAACGTGCTGCGCGAGGCGCCGGATGTGATCATGCTCGGTGAGATCCGCGATGCTGCCACCATGCAGCACGCGCTGCATTACGCCGAAACCGGTCACCTGTGCGTGGCTACGCTGCATGCCACCAGCAGCAGCCACGCCATCGAGCGTATCGCCCGCTTCTTCCCCGACGAAGCCCGCACGCAGGTGCTGGCCGACGTGGCGCACAACCTGCTCGCGGTGATCGGACAGCGCCTGGTGCCGGGCATCGCGCAAAAACGCGTGGTAGCGGTGGAGCTGATGCTGGGTACGCCCTATATCCGCGATCTGATCCAGCGCGATGAACTGGAGGCGTTGCGCGAAGCCACGGCGCGGGCAGCTGAGCAAGGTCTGCAGACCTTCGACCAGCACCTGTTCGCCCTGCTCGAAGCCGGCCGTATCAGCCTGGCCGAAGCGCTCAAGTTCGCCGACTCGCGGACCGACCTCAGCCTCAAGTTCAAGCTCGAGCGCGGGTTCTCTGCAGACGACGCCGAACTCAAGGTGCTGCGCGACGGCTGACTGGCTTTATCAGTGATTTCGGCCGATGCTCATCTATACAGGCCGAAACCATAACTCCTCATCGGCCGTCTTTCAGGGGGCCGATTCATGCTGACCCTGCTGCATTTGCTGTCAGCCATTGCTCTGTTGGTCTGGGGCACACACATCGTACGTACCGGCATCCTGCGCGTATTCGGCTCGCAGTTGCGCAAGGTACTCAGCCACAACATCGGCCGCCGGCCGCTGGCGTTCGTCGCCGGCATCGGCGTCACGGCGCTGGTGCAGAGCAGCAACGCCACAGCCTTGCTGGTCACCTCGTTCGTCGCCCAGGGCTTGATGGCGCTGGCGCCGGGCCTGGCGATCATGCTCGGAGCTGACGTCGGTACGGCGCTCATGGCCCGCGTACTGACGCTCGACCTCAGTTGGCTCAGCCCGCTGCTGATCTTTCTCGGGGTACTCTTCTTTCTCTCGCGTCGACAGACCCGCGCGGGCCAACTCGGCCGCGTCGCCATCGGCCTGGGCCTGATGCTGCTGGCGCTGGAGCTGATCGTCGCCGCCGCCACGCCCATCACCGAAGCACGCGGGATTCGCGTGCTGTTCGCGTCACTGACCGGCGACCTGCTGCTCGACGCACTGGTCGGTGCGCTGTTCGCCCTGCTCACCTACTCGAGCCTGGCCGCCGTGCTGCTCACCGCGACCCTGGCCGGCGCCGGGCTGATCAGCCTGCCGGTAGCGATCGGCCTGGTGATTGGCGCCAACATCGGCAGCGGCCTGTTGGCCTTTCTTACCAGCAGTCTGCAAAACCCTGCCGGGCGTCGCGTGGCGCTGGGCAGCCTGATCTACAAGCTGATCGGGCTGGTGCTGGTGCTGCCCGTGCTACAGCCGCTGGCCGACTGGCTGGACAGCCTGAATTGGCGCCCGGCGGAGCTGGTGATCTTTTTCCACCTGCTCTACAACAGCCTGCGCGCCGTGCTGATGTTGCCCAGCGTCGGGCTGATGGCGCGCTTCTGCAACTGGCTGCTGCCGGACCGTGCTGACGACAGCGGCATCGCTCGACCGCGCCACCTCGATCCGACGGCCCTGACCACGCCCAGCCTGGCGCTGGCCAACGCCGTGCGTGAAACCCTGCGCGTGGGCGACAAGATCGAGGCCATGCTCGGCCATCTGCAGCCAGTGCTGGAACAGAACCAACCCGCATTGAACAAGGAGTTGCGCAGCCTCAATGACGATGTCGCCAGCCTGTGTCGGGCAGTCAAGCTGTACCTCGCGCAGATCCCGCGCGAAGCGATGAGTGAGCATGAAAGGCGGCGCTGGGCGGAAACTCTCGAGCTGGCGGTGAACCTTGAGCAGGCCGGGGACCTGATCGAGCGCATGCTCGGCAAGATCCAGAATGAGAAAACCGCACAGCGCCGGGCGTTTTCCGAAAAGGGCCTGGAGGAGCTGACTCACCTGCACACCCAGCTGATGGCCAACCTGCGCCTGGGCCTGAATGTCTTTCTCAGTGCCGACCATGCCAGCGCCAGCCAGCTGCTACGCGAGAAACGCCGCTTCCGCGCGCAGGAACGCCGCCTGGCGCATGCTCATATCGGCCGGCTGCAGCGCCAGGTGGTGCAGAGCATCGAGACCAGCTCCCTGCACCTGGAGCTGATCGCCGACATGAAGCGCCTCAACTCGCTGTTCTGCGCCAGCGCCTATGTGGTGCTGGAGGGCCAGGAAACGGGTGCTCTCAGGCTCGAAGGTGGCGAGTGACTCAGTCGGCGCTGGTCACTCGCTCGGGCGCCGCCGGCTCCACGCCGCGCCAGGCATACCAGGCGAAGAACAGCGCCATCAGCAGATAGCCGTGGACGAAGTCCGGCGCGGCGTACCAGGCCAGCTTCGGTGCATGCATCAGGCCGACGAAGGCCATGCCGGCCGCCACCAGAGCGAAGACAGTGGCCTGGCGGAACTGGCGGTCGATCACCGCCACGCACATGGCGCCGAGCAGAATGGCACTGAACATCGCACCCTGTCCCAACGCACCAATGGCACTGGAAATACCCTCGACCACCTCGGGTGCGCCCCGATTGAAACGGGTCATCAGGTAGTTGGCGAAATACGGCAGCATCGCCAGCGCGACCGCCGGGTAATGACGGGCGTGGTTGCTGTTGAACGCCGTGGCGATCATCGACATGCCGACGAACACCAGAATCGGCGCCACCACCGCCACAGGAATCAGCGCAGCGATGAAGGCGATCAGACCGAACATGGTCGCCAGGCCGTACACCGCGCCGTTGAGCAGACTGTAACCGCGCCCCGCGCCCATCCACTTCGAGCCCACGGTGGCGATGTACACGGTGGTCGGGAATACACCGCCGAACAGCGCCCCGAGCGAGGTGCCCAGACCGTCCACCGCCTGGCACTCGCGCACGCTGTAGCTGTCACCGGCGGCGCTCATGGCCTCGACGTTGTTCATGGTCTCGATGGCGTTGTACAGGGTGATCGGCAGGATCACCGTCATCAGCGCCAGCATCGTGGTGAACAACAGGCCCAGGCCTTCGTACCAGGCCAGGTTGGGCAATAGCGGATAGAAACCCAGGTGAGTGAAGGCCTCGCTGAACTTGCCGCTATCGGCCGCGCCAATCAGGTAGGCCAGCGCCGTACCGATGACGATGGCGAACAACGAGGCCGGCAGACGAAACGGCATGCTCACCCGCGCCACCAGACCGACGATGGTGATGGCCAGTACCAGCAGACCGATCACCGGGATTTCCAAGGTCTTGAACAGCATCTCGCCGGCGATGAAGGTCAGTGCGACGCCAGCCACCGCGCCGAGCATGGCCGCACGTGGCAGGTGACGCTGCACCCAGCCGCCAATCAGGCTGATGGCGGCCTCGATCAGACCACTGATGAAGCAGGCGGCGACTGCCACCTTCCAGGCCAACTCGGCGTCGCCGGTGAGGTTCTTTGCCGGTAACAGCACGCCGAACAGGAAGACGAACATCACCGGCGTGCTGATGCCATAGGACAGCGCGGTGACGTCGGCGCGGTTCTCCTTGCGCGCCAGTCGCGCGGCGCTCCAGGCGTAGTAGAAATTACCGGCCATCACCGCTACCGCAGCCCCCGGCAACACCTGGCCGAACACGATCTCGGCGGGAAAACCCATACCCAGCATGCTGATGGCGATGATCACGAAGTTGGCGATGTTGTTCTGGAACAGGGCAAAAAAGGCGTCGGTGTCTTCCTTCTTGTACCAGGGGTAATGCACGCGCGGCGTCGACATGACGGGCTGAGTCCTTGTGGTCTACATGGTCAGGTCGGCGAGTCTAGCAACCCGCCGCCAGGGCATAAACGAACAAGGCAGCCGAAGCTGCCTTGTTGGAGGTGAGGCCGCGTTCTAAGCCGCCTGAGCCACCTTGCGGCGGCGCTGCAGCAGCACGACGAGCGCGAACAGCAGGAAGCCGGGAATCCACATCAGCTCCTTCATCCAGCGGTCGGTCGGTGCCCGCACGTTGAGGATCTGCTGGTCGAATTCGAGGCCGGCATCGGCTGCCATGCTGCCGAAGGTGACGCTGTCCACCAGCACCTTGTCGCCCTCCTCATAGAGGTTCAGGCCGAGCTTCTCCAGACGCTCCTGACCCGAGGCGCCATCGGGCACCGGCAGCAGCACGGTGAGCTCACGTGGATCACCCACGGCGTCTTCCCCGAGAATACGCAGGCGCAGCGAGCTACCGTCCTCCACCCCATCGAGTGCCTGAGCCAGTTCGGCAGGCGGTATGTCCTGATAGGGATCGTGCAGCATGTCCATCCAGAAACCGGGGCGGAACAGGGTGAAGGCCACCAGCAGCAGCAATGCGCTTTCATACAAGCGGCTGCGCACCAGGAAGAACCCCTGAGTACCGGCGGCGAATATCAGCATCGCCACCGTTGCCACGATGAAGATGATCACGCCATGCCAGAAGTCGACGTCGATCAGCAGCAGGTCGGTGTTGAAGATGAACAGGAACGGCAGCGCGGCGGTACGCAGGCTGTAGAAGAACGCCACCAGGCCGGTCTTGATCGGGTCGCCCTTGGACACCGCTGCCGCGGCGAACGAAGCCAGCCCCACTGGTGGCGTCACGTCGGCCATGATGCCGAAGTAGAAGACGAACAGGTGCACCGCGATCAGCGGCACGATCAGACCATTCTGCTGCCCCAGCGCCACTACCACCGGCGCCAGCAGGCTGGACACCACGATGTAGTTGGCCGTGGTCGGCAGGCCCATGCCAAGAATCAGGCTGAACACCGCCACCAGCAGCAGCATCAGCATCAGGTTGCCCATCGACAGCAATTCGACCAGGTCGGCCAGCACCAGGCCCACGCCGGTCTGCGACACCGCACCGACGATAATACCTGCCGCCGCCGTGGCGATACCGATACCGATCATGTTGCGCGCGCCGGCGATCAGGCCTTCGCGCAGATCGACCACGCCATCGATGAAGGTGCCATGGTCATGGCTGCCGTCGCGGCGCATCCAGCTCAGCAGCGGACGCTGGGTGAGCAGGATGATGATCAGCATCACGCTGCCCCAGAAGGCCGACAGGCCGGGAGACAAGCGCTCGATCATCAGACACCAGACCAGCACCACTACCGGCAGCAGGAAGTGCAGACCGGACAGCAGCACGGCGCGGGTCTGCGGCAACTCTTCCAGCGGCGCATTGGGGTCTTCGGCAGGCAGCACCGGCACGCTGGCAGCGACCTTCAATAACGCCAGGTAGACAACCGCGAGCAGAGCGCCGATCACCGGCAGGGCATATTCGCCGAGCGCAGGCTTGAGCCAACCGAGGCCGTAGTAGACCGCCAGCGACAGGCCGCTGATCAGCGCTGCGCCGAAGGCGAAACCGGTCAGGCGACGTAGCCAGGGCTTGGGCTGATGACCGCCGATGGGCTGCAGACCGAGCTTCAACGATTCCAGGTGAACGATATAGAGCAGCGCGATATAGGAAATCGCCGCAGGCAGGAAGGCGTGCTTGATGATCTCGACATAGGGCATGCCGATGTACTCGACCATCAGGAAGGCTGCTGCGCCCATCACCGGCGGCATGATCTGGCCGTTGACCGACGAAGCCACTTCGACCGCACCGGCCTTCTCCGACGAAAACCCGGTGCGTTTCATCATCGGGATGGTGAAGGTGCCGGTGGTCACTACGTTGGCGATCGACGAGCCGGAGATCATCCCGGTCAGGCCGGACGCCAGCACCGCGGCCTTGGCCGGGCCACCACGGAAGTGACCCAGCAAGCTGAATGCCAGCTGGATGAAGTAATGCCCGGCACCGGCCCGCTCGAGCAGCGCGCCGAACAGCACGAAGAGAAACACGAAGCTGGTGGATACGCCGAGAGCGATACCGAACACGCCTTCGGTGGTAATCCACTGGTGGTTGGCCAACGCATTGAAGCTGACCCCACGGTGCGCAAGCAGGCCGGGCATGTAGGGGCCGGCCAGGCTGTAGACGAGAAAGAGCAGAGCGATGATCGCCAGGGGGGGGCCAAGCGCACGGCGCGTGGCTTCCAGCAACAGAGGAATACCGATGCAGGCGGTAACCAGGTCGCCCGTGGTCAGGCTACCGGGGCGCAGGGCCAGCTGCTGGTAGAAGATGAACAGATAGGCGGCACTGGCAGCGGCGACCAGGCCAAGGGCGATATCCATCAACGGCACACGATCACGCGGCGAGCGCTTGAACGCCGGATAGGCGAGAAATGCCAGCAGCAAGGCAAAAGCCAGGTGAATGGCGCGGGTCTGGGTATCGTTGAGTACGCCAACACCGAAGATGAACGGCAGTGGCGAGGCGATCCACAGCTGGAACAGCGACCAGAGCAAGGCAAGGCCGGTGATCACCTGAGCCATCAGGCCGACGGGCATACGCGCGCCGACATCCTGGGCGATCAGTTCCTCGGTGGAGAGTTGTTTTTCGGCCATAGGGGGGTACACCTACGTTGTCATTCTGATAAAACGGCGAGCCCCTCACTGACGGAGGGGCCCGGTTTCTTGACCCTGTTAGCGGGTCTCTAGGCACGCAGTTTACCTATACAAACTCAACTGCGCCCGTTTTAGCGCTCAGCCAGGTTATCTCCACCCGACCTAGAGCCAGCCTTTTTCCTTGTAGAAACGTAGTGCTCCTTCATGCATCGGAGCCGTCAGTCCCGCTCTGATCATGTCCTCGGCGCGCAGATTGGCAAACGCCGGGTGCAAACGCTTGAAGCGTTCCAGGTTATCGAATACCGACTTGACCAATTGATAGACGACCTCGGGATCGGCCTTTGCCGAGGTGGCGAGTACGGCCTTGCCGCCAATCGACGCAATAGGCTCAGCGACCCCAGGGTAGAGGCCTGCAGGAATATCTGCCCGGGTGAAATAGCTGGCCTCGGCCAGGAGTTTGTCGACACCCGGACCGGTGACCGGGATCAGGCGGGCATCGACCGTGGTCAGCGCTTCCTGGATGGCGCCACTTGGATGGCCGACCACATAGGTGATGGCATCCAGATTGTTGTCCCCCAGCGCAGCAGCCATCTCTGCCGGTTTCAGCTCGGCCGCGAGCGCGAAGTCGGACTTGCTCCAGCCACTGGCCTGCATCACCTCATCGAATGTGTCGCGACTGCCCGAGCCTGGCACACCGATATTCACTCGCTTGCCCTTGAGGTCCGCGAAACGCTGGATGCCGCTGTCGGCACGAGCGACCACGGTAAGGATCTCGCTCTGCAGCGAGAAGACCACTCGCAGGTCCTCGACAGCACCGTCCCTGTCGAAAGGCGCCTGCCCCGTCAGCGCCTTGTTCTGGTGATCGGACTGAATGAAGCCGAAGTCATAGTCACCGCCTTTGATCGAAGCGATGTTGCTGACGCTGCCCGCCGAGGAAGGTGCGTTGCACTTGATGCCATGCTCGGCACCACTGCGGTTGAGGAAACGGCAGATCGACTGACCTGCGGTGTAATAGACCCCGGTCTGCCCGCCCGTGCCGATGGTCACGTAGCGCTCTTCGGCGACAAGGGGACTGGCCAACAGGCTGCTACCCAGCACGCACGCCAACAAACCCATGATTCGATGTTGCTGCATATCAACGTCCTCGTATTTTTGTTTTTCGAACGGTAGATGGGCCGTCACCGCCGACACCATCGATGGAGCCATTGCGGCAGTTACGCGGGCTTGCGCACCGCTGTCACCATGATCTCGACCCGTATATCGGCGCTGGCCAGACGCGCCTCGACCGTGGCACGTGCCGGCGCGCAGCCGACCGGCAGCCAGCGGCTCCAGGCATCGTTCATGGCGGCAAAATCCTTTTCGATGTCTTTCAGCCAGATCTGCGCGCTGAGCAGATGAGCACGATCCGACCCGGCCTCGGCCAGCAGGGCGTCGATCTTGTCCAGCACCTGGGCCGTCTGGCCCAAGACATCCTGGGTGCGGTCGGTCGGGACCTGGCCGGAAAGAAAGATCAGGTCGGAGAAAATCGTCGCGCCGGACAGGCGGTCGTTGGTCTGAATACGTTGCACGGACATGGCAATCTCCTGCTGTTATGAGTGTTCGTTGAGCTCAGGAAGCCAGCTGCATGCCATCGAGAGCGATCGCCGGTTGCTGCTGGCCTATCAGTTGAGTCAGTACCTCAGCGCTGCCGCAGGCCAGGGTAAAACCCAGGCTGCCATGGCCCACGTTCAGCCAGAGATTGTCGATACCACTGGCCCCCAGCAGCGGCGTTCCCTCCGGCGTCGCGGGACGCATGCCTGCCCAGGTTTCGGCGGCGGCGTAATCGCCCGCCCGCGGAAAGCTGGCCTGAGCAAGCTGCCTCAACCCGGCAAGCCGATCCGGGTCTGGCGTGGCATCCCAACTGCCGATATCGACCATGGCGGCAACCCGCAAGCGCTCACCCAGGCGGGCGTAGACCACCTTGTTGTCATAATCGGTGACGTTGGTTTCCGGGCCCGCTGTCAGGTCGGCCAGCGGCAAGGTGAGGCTGTAGCCCTTGAGTGGGTAAATCGGCAGTCGCAACCCCAGCGGGCGGAGCAATGCCACACTGCCGACACCTGCAGCGACCACCACTTGGTCTACCTCCAGCTCCTCGTCTTGCAGAGACACAGCCCTCACCCTGCCGCGCTCCAGGGGTATGCCGGTGACCCGCTGTCCGGCATGCAGACGGAACGAGGGATTGCCGCGCAGCTTGCGCAGCAACTTCCGGCAAAACTGATGACAATCGCCAACCTCGTCGCCAGCAGCGAAGATTCCACCCCGGAATCGTCCGGCCAACCCTTCCAGCGCGGGTTCCAGCTCAAGACACTGGTCGGCGTCGAGAGGGCGTTGATGTGCCGATTCCCCGATGGTGCTGCGCGCCTTGTTCCAGCTCGCCGCGTTGCGGTAGATCACCAGCTTGCCATTGGCGCGCCAGGAAAAATCGTCCAGCGAGTGATGCTCACGCCAGTCCTGTAATACCGACTGGCTGTACAACGCCAGGCGCAGGAGGTGTTCGCCATTGCGCTGGTTCACCGAGCGGCGGCAGGCCAACAGGAAGCGCAGGCACCATTGCCACTGGTGCGGGCTCAGGCTGGGACGGAACCGCAGCGGGGCGTTACCCTGCAGCATCCAGGACAGCGCCTGCAGCGGCACTCCGGCATCGGCCAACGGCGAAACATAGCGATAACTGAGCTGACCACCATTGGCGAAGCTGGTCTCCAGCGCCACTTCATCACGCTGCTCGATCAAATCGACCCGATAACCCTGGCGAACCAGGGCATAGGACGTGGTCAGGCCTATCACGCCCCCACCGATAACCGCGACCCGCATCATCCATCTCCCACCTCTGAATGTGACTGAGGGTAGGGATGCGTGGAGCGGCCGACCAATGAAAAGATAGTGGCAGCCCATAACCCCAGGTTATGCTCCAGCAGGTCTCGCGGGAACACGAACGGATCATGCGCCTACGTCATATCGAGTTGTTTCAGGCGGTCTTGCAAACCGGCAGCCTCACGGCCGCAGCTGAGTTGCTGCATATATCGCAGCCGGCCGCCAGCAAGATTCTCCAGCATGCGGAACAACAGCTGGGGTTCGCACTGTTCAGCCGCGTGCGCGGCAAGCTGCTCCCCACCGCAGAAGCGCGAATCCTGCAGCAGCAGACCGAGCGACTGTCCGCCGAACTCCAGGATCTGCGTCGGCTGTCTGCCAGTTTGCGCCGTGGAGAAGAACGGGCATTGCGCCTCGTCTGTACCCCCACTCTGGCGCAGACTCTGCTTCCCGACGTGGTGTGCGGCTGGCGCGCCGAGTTTCCACAGATCCGATGCGACCTCGCGACCCAGCACACCAGTGAAATCGTTCAGGCATTGTTGCTACGCGAAGCCGATCTCGGCCTGACTCTGCAACGCGTCGAGCACCCGGATCTGCATACGGAAGTTCTGACACAGGGAAGGATGATGGCCATCGCGCCGCCCGGTTGGTGGAGCGACGATGCGTGCACGACACCGATACGCCTGCAGAGCATGGCCGGCCTGAGCCTGATTGGCCTGGACACGCGGGATGCGCTGGGCGGCCTGCTGCGTGGCCACATCGAGGAGCTGGAGCCGCCTGCCCGCATCGACATTTCGGTACAGACCTACCAGTTGGCCCGCATGCTGGTGGCGGCAGGACAAGGGCTGGCCCTGGTCGATCCTTTTACCGCACTGTCTGGCAACCTGGGCGACGTCCAGGCCCGCCCACTGGAACCCAACATCCCTGTAACGCTGCACTTGCTGCGGCGGGTCGACGAAACACCCTCTGCAGCTCATCAAGCCCTGCTGAAGCGTTTGCAGACCCTGGCGATCGGTCTGCTTGAGGAACAGGGCTGAGTCATGCCCCTGAAAACAGAAAACCGCGGCCGAGGCCGCGGTTTTCTGTCAGCCGAAAGCTGGCTTACAGCCAGCCGCGCTCTTTGTAGTAGCGCGCGGCGCCCTCATGCAGCGGGGCAGTCAGACCGACCTTGATCATCTCCTCTTCCTTCAGGTCAGCGAAGGCAGGGTGCAGACGCTTGAAGCGATCGATGTTGTCGAATACCGACTTGACCAGTTGATAGACCACTTCCGGATCAGCCTTGGCGCTGGTGGACAGCACAGCCTTGCCGCCGATGGACGGGGTCGGCTGGTCATTGCCCTTGTACAGACCGCCCGGGATATCAGCCTTGGTGTAGTAGGTCTTCTCGGCCAGCAGCTTGTCGATCTCGGCGCCGGTCACCGGAACCAGAACGGCGTCGGTGGTGGTGGTGGCTTCCTGGATCGCGCCGTTGGGATGACCGACGAAATAGGTCATGGCGTCGATATTGTTGTCACCCAGAGCACTGGCCTGCTCGGCCGGCTTCAGCTCGGCAGCCAGGGCGAAGGCCGAGCGATCCCAGCCTTTGACGGCCATGATCTCTTCCAGGGTGTCACGCTGACCGGAACCCGGGTTGCCAACGTTGACACGCTTGCCCTTGAGGTCATCGAAGCTTTTGATGTTGGCGTCACGACGGGCGAGGATGGTGAACACTTCGCTCTGCAGCGAGAACACGGCGCGGATGTCGCTCATCGCACCTTCAGCCTGGAACGGTGCAGCACCGTTGAGGGCCTTGAACTGGTGGTCGGACTGCATGATGCCGAAGTTGAATTCGCCACTGCGAATGCCATTCACGTTGGCCACGCCGCCGCCACTGGCTGGTGCGTTGCATTTGATGCCGTGCTCAGCCGAGCCACGGTTGAGGAAGCGGCAGATGGACTGACCGGCCACGTAGTAGACGCCGGTCTGGCCGCCGGTGCCGATGGTGACGAATTTCTCTTCGGCCTGTGCCATGCCACTCAGGGCAGTACCCGCGAGCGCGGCGGACAGGACCCATGCCAAGGATTTGCCTTTCATGGGATATCTCCTTTTTTCTGTTGTTTTGAGCGAGCGTGCCTTGTGAGCGACGTCCGGGTGGGAAGTCTAACCGCTTGCGGCGAATATGCACGCCTTGTTGAACAACCGGTCGTAACTCCTTGTGTGGGGCGCGGGCTATCGCCTACCCCCGGCATTGGGCAGAATCGGCCAATGTCGAACGTCCTTCACGAATCATCACAGGCCTCGGTCAGCGCCAGTCTGACCCAGGCCGTGCTACATGCAGCCAGCCGTCTCGGTCTCGACCGTCAGGCCCTGCTCGGTGCCTGCAACCTGGCTGATGAGCAACTGGCCGATCCTGACGCACGTATCCCGTTCATCACCCAGCAAAGCCTCTGGCACGAGCTGGATGTACGCCTGCAGCACCCGGAGCCCGGTCTGCTGCTCGGGCGCAACCTGACGCCCGGGCCCTTCAGCGTGCTCAGCTACCTGCTGCAGAGCAGCGCCACACTGGGCGATGCGCTGCACGCCGCACTGCGTTACCAACGCCTCGGCGGCGAGGGCGGCGAACTGCATATCGAGACGCGCGACGACAGCCTGTTGCTGCTGTACCGCCCACTGCATCCGCAGCATCCGGCGACCCGCATCCGCGTACTGGCGATGATGGCCTGCTGGGTGCAGATGACCAGGCCGCTGCTCGACGACTTCCATCTGCTCGGCGCGCAATTTCGTCACGCTGCACCTGCCGACCCTGCGCCCTATCAGGATGTGTTCGCCTGCCCACTGCAGTTCGCCAGCGACGACTACGCCATCGCCCTGCCCCGCGACCTGTGTCAGGTGCCCCTGATCCAGGCCAACCCGCCGCTGCAGCAACTGCTGCGCCAGCATGCCGAAACCCTGCTCGCCCGCCTGCCCAGTGCCAGCCTCAGTGCGCGGGTCATCGGCCTGCTCGGCGAGCAACTGGCGCACGGCGAGCCCGACCGCGCCGAACTGGCCCGCGCATTGAATGTCAGCGAACGCACCCTGCAACGTAGGCTGGCCGAAGAAGGCTGCAGCTATCAGCACCTGCTGGCTGACACGCGCCGCCAGTTGGCCGAACAGCACCTGCGCGACGGACGTCTGCCTGCCGCGGAAATCGCCCTGCTGCTGGGCTACTCCGAACCCAGCGTATTCTTCCGCGCCTTCCGCCAATGGACCGGTCTGACCCCTGGCGAATACCGCTCCCAGCACGGCGCTGGCTGAGTCGCAGACTCACACTGCGTAGCGCTCGCAACCATCATGGCCCGGCGCTCCGATCCGCAGATCAGCCGGCCTATCAGCCATATTGATGATGACTATGCCTGGGCCTGGCGTGCGCGACATGCAGCCGAGACGTTAGAGTGGCCGGCCACGTAATGAGGAGACTCCCCATGAGCCGACTGGCCTCCATCAAGCTCTCCACCCTCGACCTGGCGCCGATTCGCGACGATGGTGATGCCGCTCAGGCCCTGCACAATTCGCTGGCGCTGGCTCGCCATGTCGAGAGCCTCGGTTTCGAGCGTTTCTGGGTGGCCGAACACCATAACATGGACGGCATCGCCAGCTCCGCCACCTCAGTGCTGATCGGCTACCTGGCCGCCGGCACCTCGAAAATCCGCCTGGGTGCTGGCGGCGTGATGCTGCCCAACCATGCGCCGCTGGTGATCGCGGAACAGTTCGGCACCCTCGCCACGCTCTATCCCGGCCGTATCGAACTTGGCCTGGGCCGCGCACCCGGCGCCGATCAGTACACAGCCCATGCCCTGCGCCGTAGTCGCGATGGCAGCGCCGACGACTTCCCCAATGACGTCGAAGAACTGCAGGCCTACCTCGGGCCTCGCCAGGAAGGGCAGCGGGTGATCGCCATGCCCGGCGCGGGCACCAATGTGCCGCTCTGGCTGCTCGGCTCCAGCCTGTTCAGCGCCCAACTGGCCGGCATGAAGGGCCTGCCTTACGCCTTCGCCTCGCACTTCGCACCGCGCTACATGCACGAGGCGATCCGCATCTACCGCAACCACTTCCGCCCCTCGGCGGTGCTGGACAAGCCCTACGTGATGCTTGGCGTACCGCTGCTGGCAGCCGACAGCGACGAGCAGGCGCAGTATCTGGCCACCTCCGCGTTCCAGCGCATCCTGGCACTGATCCGTGGCCAGAGCCTGGTGCAACGCAAGCCCGTACCGAGCATGGACGGCCTGTGGCTGCCGCACGAGCGCCAGGCCGTGGGCGAGTTCTTCGGCCTGGCCACCATAGGCGGACCGCAGACCGTGCGCCAGCGCCTGGAACAACTGCTGGAGCAGACCGAAGCGGACGAACTGATCTTCACCTGCGACATGTACGACTTCGCCGACCGCCTGCACGCTTTTGACATTCTTGCCGAGCTGCAACGCGGCTAATAGGCCGTTGAAAAACCTAGTCGACGCACGAGGCCAAAGCCGAGTTGGTTTTTCAACAGCCTGCTCAGTGCGAACTTGTACGCGAGACAGCCCTCTGAATCAGAACAGGCCGCCAGACCGGTGGCCCCGTTCATTCGATAGGAGACGCACATGAAGAAGACAGCTTCGGCCCACTGGCAAGGTGGTATCAAGGACGGCAAGGGCACCATCTCTACCGAAAGCGGCGTCCTCAAGGACTCGCCCTATGGCTTCAACACCCGCTTCGAGGGCAAGCCCGGCACCAACCCCGAAGAGCTGATCGGCGCCGCTCATGCCGGCTGTTTTTCCATGGCACTGTCCAAGGAGCTGGGCGACGCCGGCATGACCGCCGAGAGCATCGACACCAAGGCGCAAGTGACCCTGGAGAAGGTCGATGGCGGCTTCGAGATCAGCGCGGTGCATCTGACGCTGCGCGCGAAGATCCCGGGCGCCGAACGCGTCGCCTTCGAGAAAGCCGTAGAGGCTGCCAAGACCGGCTGCCCCGTATCCAAGCTGCTGAAGGCTACGATCACCCTGGAAGGCATACTCGAAGCCTGAACTGGTACCGGCGGCGCACCCGATGATCAACGGGGTGCGCCGTGCGGATCAGGCGCGGCCTAGATGGCTGTCCCGCAACGCAGCACCTCGCCACGCGCCAGCACATTGCGCTGCTCGTCATACAGCCAGGCCTGCGCTTTCATCAGCTGTTGGCGCGCCTCGATGCGATAGCGCTGACCTGCAACGAAGTCGTCATAGCGCAAGCGAATCTCGCAGGTCATGCGCAATGGCTCGCTCTGCATGCCAATCGACCCGCCGCTACGCACCTCGAACTGGAAGCGTGTTTCCAGCTCATGCTGGCCGGGTGTCACCTGAAAGTAGCGGCCATCCGGCCAGCGCTTGTCATCCAGGCGGTCGGCCATCAGCAGGGTGTCGGCGCTGGAATACAGCTCGACCCAGGCCTGCTGCGGGTCGGGTTTGGGCAGAGGTGAAGCACAGGCCCCGAGCATCAGCAGGGCGGGAGCGAGAAACAGGGCGCGCATGGCGACCTCCACGATAGGGTTCAGACACCAGCCTACATCGGGAGGCGGGCAAAACCGAGGCGAACCGGCGTATTCACACGCATGGGGCTGGAGACAAGCAACGCGATCAGCTAGCGTGACGGCATGCCCAACGCCTCTCCTAAAGACCTGCTGCGCCGCTGCGCGGTTCCCCTGCTCGCCCTGCTGCTGGGCGGCTGCTCGACCCTCGACTACTACGCTCATCTCGGTCAGGGCCAATGGCAGTTGCTGCAGGCACGCCAGCCAATCGAACGCCTGCTGCACGACCCTGCTACCGACCCCGATCTGGCCAGGCGCCTGACGCTGAGCCAGCAGGCGCGGGACTTCGCCAGCGCCAGCCTGCAGTTACCGGAGAACCGCAGCTATCGCCTGTACGCCGACCTGGAGCGCCCCTTCGTGGTGTGGAATGTCTTCGCCACGCCGGAGTTCTCCCTCGACCCCGAACTGCATTGCTTCCCCATCGCCGGTTGCGTCGCCTACCGCGGCTACTATCAGCAGGGTCGTGCACGCGGTGCTGCTGCATTGCTGCGCCAGCAGGGCCTGGACACCTACATCAGTGGCGTCGAGGCCTACTCCACCCTGGGCTGGTTCGATGACCCGCTGCTCAACACGATGCTGCGCTGGAGCGACGAGCGCTTCATCGCGGTGATCTTCCATGAGCTGGCGCACCAGCAGTACTACCTGCCGGGCGATACGGCCTTCAACGAATCCTTCGCCACCTTCGTCGAACGTGAGGGGCTGCGCCAATGGCACGCGGCCCGTGGGGAAACGCCGCCAGCCAGCGACGACCATCAGCGCCAGCAATTCATCGAGCTGGTGCTGGCCAGCCGCGAGCGTTTGCGTCGACTGTACGCCAGCGAACTGGATGAGACAGCCATGCGCGCCGCCAAGCAGACCGAGTTCGAGCGCCTGCGCCGCGAATACCGCGCCCTGCGCCAACGCGAATGGGGTGGTCAGGGTCGCTATGACGCCTGGATCGAAAGCCCGTTGAACAACGCCAAGCTGCTGCCCTTTGGCCTCTACGATCAATGGGTGCCGGCTTTCGCGGCACTGTTCGCGCGCGAGGGCCGGGATTGGCGCGCGTTCTATGCCGCCGTGGCCGCGCTCAGTCGGCTACCGGAAGCGGATCGTCGGGCCGCGCTGGAAAGCCTGATGCAAAACCACTAGAACTGCGGGGCAGATTGCCAGTCCAACCTACTCAGGTTTCGCCCAACACCGGAGGTACAAGCGATGCAACGACTGATTCCCGCCCTGGCCCTGATGCTCCTTGCTGGCGGCGCGCTGGCCGCGCCCAAACCCTGCGAAGAACTCAAGCAGGAAATCGAAGTGAAGATTCAGGCCAACAACGTGCCCAGCTACACCCTGGAAATCGTGCCCAACGACGAAGTTCAGGATCAGAGCATGGTCGTCGGCAGCTGCGACGGCGGCACCAGGAAGATCATCTATCAGCGCAACGGCTGATACGCCCCTGTAGGAGCGAGCTTGCTCGCGAAGCTTTCGCTTTCATTCGCGAGCAGAGCTCGCTCCTACAGTTCTCAGCAGCCGAACGCCCGGTGCATCTGCTCCAGCGTCTCGAAATGAAAGTCCGGCGCCTCGCCGAGCAACTCCTCACGACTGCCAAACCCGTAACCGACCGCCACTGCCGGCAACCCGTTACTGCGTGCGCCGATCAGGTCATGCTTGCGGTCGCCGATCATCAGCGCCGAAGCAGGCGCCAGTCGTTCTGATTCCAGCAGATGCGCCAGCAACTCAACCTTGTTGGTGCGGGTGCCATCGAGCTCGCTGCCGTAGATGCGTTTGAAGTAGCGGTCGAAGCCGAAGTGCCGGGCAATCTCCTCGGCGAACACCGTCGGTTTGCTGGTCGCGATATACAGCGTTCGCCCCTGCGCCACCAGCGCTTCGAGCAATGCCTCCACACCGTCAAACACTCGATTTTCATACAACCCGGTCACCCGAAAGCGCTCACGGTAGTGATTGACCGCCTGCCAGCCCGTCGCCTCATCCAGCGCATAAGTGGCCATGAAACACTGCAGCAAGGGCGGGCCGATGAAATGCTCCAGCGCAGCCAGGTCCGGCTCGTCGATGCCCAACTTGGCCAGCGCGTACTGCACCGAACGGGTGATGCCCTCGCGCGGGTCGGTGAGGGTGCCGTCGAGATCGAAGAGGATGGTCTGGTAATGCATGGCGTTGGGCGCTAATCCGCTGATTGATGGCTGCAGGATAAGGTAATTGTCGGCGCGACCCAATTCACCAGTACCTCCGACCGGCCGACAGAAGATGCATAATTCTGCTGGAAGATAGCGAATGACATTTATTATCATTCAATCGCATCCGCCCTGAGCCGCCTCCATGTCCAGTCCCGATCAGACCCTGCAACACGCCGTGCACCGGCTCTACGACGAGCACCACGACTGGCTCAGAGCCTGGCTGCGCAAGCGCCTGGACTGTTCGGAGAGCGCCGCCGACCTGGCTCAGGACACCTTCGTCCGCGTGCTGCTGACGCGCAAGGCGTTCGATCTGCGCGAGCCGCGCGCCTACCTCAGCAGCATCGCCCGCAGCCTGCTGATCGACCGCTTCCGGCGGCGCAGCCTGGAGCAGGCCTACCTCGACACCCTGGCCAATCTGCCCGAACCGCTGGAGCTGTCTCCGGAGGCACGCAGCATGCTTCTGGAAACCCTGCTGGAGATAGACGCCCTGCTCGACGGCCTCGGTGCGCGAACACGACAGATATTCCTCATGGCCCAACTCGACGGCCTCAGCTTCATCGACATCGCGCGGCGTCTCGGGTTGTCGGTCAACACCGTGCGCAAGCACTTCGTGCGCGCCGTGGCGCACTGCCTGCTGCTGATCGGCGACTGAGATGCGCGACGAGCCTGACCTGCAGGTCCTCGAAACCGCCGCCCAGTGGTACCTCGAATTGCGCGACGCCGCCCCGGGGGCGCCACAGCATGCCGCCCACCGCCAATGGCTGGAGCGTGACCCGCGCCATCGCCAGGCCTGGGCACGTGTGGAAAGACTGCAGAGCACCTTCGCCGCCCTGCCTGCCACGGTGGCCCGTCCGGTACTGGATGGCGAACGTCGCTCGCGACGACAGTTGGTCAAGGCACTCGGCGTGCTCCTGGCGTGCGGCGGCAGTGGCGCCCTGGCCTGGCAGGCGACGCCCTGGCGCGACTGGTTGGCCGAGCAGCGCACCGCCGTCGGCGAACAGCGCCGCCTGCATCTGGACGACGGCAGCGAGCTGCAGCTCAACACCGACACCGCGCTGAACCTGCGCTTCGATGCGCACAGCCGGACGATCCAGCTGCTCCGCGGGGAGATCCTCGTGCACAGCGCCACCGATGCCGCGCGCCGCCCCCTTGTGGTGTACAGCCCGCACGGCAGCGTGCGCGCCCTGGGCACCCGCTTCACCGTGCGCTGCGAGGATCATCGCACCCACGTCGGTGTGCTACAGCATGCGGTAGCGGTGACTCCGGCCAAAACCGGCGTAGCGCCCCAGCGTCTCGAGGCCGGGCAACAGCTGTGGTTCTCCAGCAACCAGCTGTACCCCAGCCGCCCGCTGCCGGCCAATGCCGACGCCTGGAGCCGTGGCCTGCTGATCGTCAGCGACTGGCGCCTGGCCGAGCTGACCGCCGAACTGGCGCGCTATCGCCCCGGCCAGTTGAGCTGCGACCCGGCTGTGGCCGACCTGCGCCTGTCCGGGGCTTTTCATCTGCAGGATATCGATGCAGTGCTGGCCAATATCGCCAGCACCCTGCCGGTGCGCATCCGCTATTTCACGCGGTATTGGGCCCGCATCGAAGCGAGCTGAGAAAAAATTTGATCCCAGGGGTTGTTGATTCCGATTCTCGTTCGACTTGGAAGTTAACGGCGCTGCAGACGCCACCTGCCAAGACCCGATAGGAAACTCCATGGCCAATCCGTTCCGTGCTTTCTCCCCTTCGCTCCGCGTGTCGCCTCTGCACCAGGCCGTCCGCCTGGCCCTGCTCGGCGCGACCCTGGCCGCACCGCTCGTCGGCGGTCTGTTGCTGGCGCCGCCGGTGCAGGCGCAGGAGCGCGCGGCCGAGTTCGACTTCGCAATCGCCGCCGGCTCGCTGGAGGCGGCGCTGATGGAGTTCTCCGCCACCGCTGGGGTCACCCTGTCGTTCGCGCCGCAGGCCGTGCACGGCCGCCAGTCCGCCGGTCTGCACGGGCGCTATGCCAGCGACGCGGCGCTGCAGGCACTGCTCGCCGGCAGTGGCCTGCTGGCACAGCGCCAGGCCAACGGCAGCTACTCGCTGCAGCCCGTGCGCGACGACAGTGCGTTGAACCTGGGCGTCACCACCGTCACCGCCAGGGGCCTGGACGCCACCACCGAGGGTAGCGGCTCTTACACCAGCGGGTCGAGCAACACCGCGCTGAAGCTGCCTTTGTCGCTGCGTGAGACACCGCAGGCGGTCAGCGTGATAACCCGCCAGCGCATGGACGACCAGAACCTCACTCAGTTGCTCGACGTCGCCCGCCAGACCCCGGGCCTGAGCGTCAACCAAGCGGGTAACGCCGGCTCCGACAGCAGTGAGATCTATTCACGCGGCTTCGCCGTGGAGAACTACCAGATCGACGGCGAACAGTTGCTCGACAGCAACTACAACTCCATCTTCCAGACCAGCGACATGGTCATCTATGACCGCGTCGAGGTGCTTCGCGGCGCCACCGGTCTGATGAACGGCATCGGCACCCCCGGCGCCACCATCAACCTGGTGCGCAAGCGGCCGACCGCCCGGTGGCAGAGCAGCGTCACCCTCAAGGGCGGTTCCTGGGACTACCAGCGCGGCGAACTGGATGTCGGCGGTCCGCTCAACGCCGAGGGTACGCTGCGCGCCCGCATCGTCGGCGCCTACCAGGAGAACGATTCGTACGTCGAGCGTCTGCACGAGCGCAAGCAGGTACTCTACGGCATCGTCGAAGCCGACCTCAGCCCGGACACCCTGCTGACCCTCGGTATGGACGCCCAGTACCACGACGCCGACAATCACTCGCGCGGCGGCCTTCCGCTGTTCAACCAGGACGGATCGCGGACCGACTGGTCGCGCTCGGACTCAGCGGCAGCAGCCTGGGCCTCTTCCGAGAGACACTTCGTCTCCGCCTTCGCCACCCTCGAACACCAGTTCAACGATGCCTGGAAGGTGCGCGCCAACCTCAGCCAGGGCCGCTTCGAGTACGACGAGGTGCTCGGCTACGCCGCCGGCGGCAACCCTAACCCGGCCACTGGCACGGGCGTCAACCTGTGGGCCGGGCGCTGGGAGGCCAAGCCGGTACAGACCGGCATCGACCTAAGCAGCATCGGCAGCTTCGCCCTGTTCGGCCAGGAGCACGACGCGGTGCTCGGCTACTCCCGCCATCACACCGACTACAAGGCCCCAGGCTACAACCTGTGGTGGCACGACAACTGGGACTGGAGCATCGAGGACATCTACAACTGGGACGGCAAGCAACCGGCCCGGCCGGACATGCCGGCCGTCAGTCGCATCGACACCAGCGAGCAGCAGAGCGGTGCCTACGCCAATACCCGGATCAGGGCCAGCGACGACCTGTCGATCATCCTCGGCGGCCGCGTCAGCAACTGGGAAAGCACCAAGAAGACCGATAACTTCGATCCCAGCCAGGCCGACAGCGTGGATAAACGCAGCGAGTCCGGGGTCTTCACGCCCTATGCCGGGGTGGTCTACGACCTCGACCAGCACTGGTCGCTCTATGCCAGCTACACCTCGATCTTCAAGCCGCAGAGTCGCATGACCAATACCGGTGGCTACCTGGACCCGCTGGAAGGGGTCGGCTACGAGATCGGCAGCAAGGCAGAGTTCTTCGATGGCCGCCTCAACCTCGGTCTGGCGCTGTACCAGATCGATCAGGACAACCTGGCAGTGGCCGTTCCCGGAGAGTTCGCCCCCGACGGCAGCCAGGCCTACCGTGCCGAATCCGGCACCGAGACCCGTGGCGTCGAGGTCGAAGTCAGCGGCGAGCTGGCTACCGACTGGCAGGCCAGCGTCAGCTTCAGTCGCAACCTGGTGCAGGACGCCGATGGCCACAAGCTCAACACCAACATCCCGCAGAACACTTTCAAGCTGTTCACCAGCTACACCCTGCGTGGTGTCGGCAACGGCCTGACCCTGGGCGGCGGGGTCAACTGGCAGAGCGAGATCTACAGCGACGGCGTCGGCCCGGGACGCAATCAGCGCTTCACCCAGGACGACTACGCGCTGGTCGATCTGATGGCGCGCTACCCGCTCAGCCGCCAGCTCAGCGCCACTCTCAACCTCAACAACCTGCTCGACGAGAAGTACTACACCAGTACCTCCTCCAGCTACTACGGCGCCCCACGCAACGCCAGCCTCGGCCTGCGCCTGGAGTTCTAAGAGTCGGGCGGCAGGCCTCGGCCTGCCGCCCCCGCCAAGGACGTGAAACATGCGATCACTGTTAACCCGCGGCCTGCCGGCGCTGCTGCTCACCCTGCTGCTGGGCGGCTGGTGGTGGCAGAGCGGACCGCCCGAGCGCTATCTCAGCCAGCCCATCGCTCGCGGCGATATCGAGGCCACGGTGGTGGCCATCGGCACCCTGAAACCGCGCCAGTCGGTGGAGGTCGGCGCACAGGTGTCCGGCCAGGTCACCCGCCTGCACGTCGAGCCCGGCGAACAGGTCAGGCAAGGCCAACTACTCGTCGAGATCGACGCCAGCCTGCACCAGGCCGAGGTCGAGGCCGACCGCGCCGCGCTCGAAGCCCTGCGCGCACAACTGGCCGAGCAGCAGGCGCAGCTCGACCTGGCGCAACAGCAGCATGTGCGCCGGCAACGTCTGCTGGCCGCCGCCGCCACCCGCGTGGAAGAGGTGCAGATCGCCCTGGCCACTCTGCGTTCGGCCGAGGCTCGGCAGCGGCAACTGCGCGCGCAGATCGCCGAAGCTCAGGCGCGCCTGCGCGGCAACGAGGCGCAGCTCAGCTACACACGGCTCTACGCACCGATCGACGGCACCGTGCTGGGCATCGACGTCAAGCAGGGCCAGACCCTCAATGCCACCTATCAGACCCCGACCGTCATGCGCATCGCCGATCTCACCCAGATGACCGCCTGGGTCAAGGTCTCAGAGGCCGACATCCGCGCGCTGGAGCCGGACATGCCGCTGTACTTCTCCACCCTGGGTGGCGACGAGCGGCGCTGGGACGGTCAGATCCGCCAGGTACTGCCAGCGCCGCCGCTGGAGACGTCCGCCGTCGGCGACGGCGCGCCGAGCAGCACCCAGGCCGTGCAGTACACCGTGCTGTTCGACGTGGACAATCGCGACGGCGAACTGCTGCCGCAGATGACCGCGCAGGTGACGTTCATCACTGCCGTGGCCCGCGATGTGCTCACCGCCCCGCTGGAAGCCCTCACCCAGCAGCCCGGTAACCCCGGACTGTTCGCCGCCCGCGTACTCGATGCCGAGGGCCGTGCGCAGCCACGCGTGGTGCGTGTCGGAACACGCAGCCGGCAGAGCGCCGAAGTGCTCGCTGGCCTGACCGAAGGCGAACGTCTGATCACCGGCGAACACCTCGACGAACGCCCGCCGAGGTTCCAGTGGTGACGCCTGCGCTGATCGAACTGGATGACATCCGCCGCCATTACGGCGGCGCGGGTGGCGCGCCGGAAGTCGAAGTCCTGCGCGGTATCAGCCTGCAGATCCACGCCGGCGAGTTCGTCGCCATCGTCGGCGCCAGTGGCTCTGGCAAGTCGACCCTGATGCACCTGCTCGGCTGCCTCGACCGGCCCAGCGCCGGCCACTACCGCTTCGCCGGCCGCGACGTGGCGCAACTGAATGCCGACGAACTGGCCTGGATGCGCCGCGAGGCGTTTGGTTTCGTGTTCCAGGGCTACCACCTGATCGCCACCGAGTCGGCGCGCGAAAACGTCGAAGTGCCGGCGCTCTACGCCGGCGTGCCAGCCGCCGAGCGCCGCGCACGGGCCAGCGCTCTACTCGACCGCCTCGGCCTCGGTGAACGCCTGGAACACCGTCCAGCCCAGCTCTCCGGCGGCCAGCAGCAGCGCGTGTCGATCGCCCGCGCGCTGATGAACGGCGGTCGCATCATCCTCGCCGACGAACCCACCGGCGCCCTCGACAGCCACAGCGGCCGCGAGGTCATGGCGCTGCTGGGCGAACTGGCCGACGCCGGCCACACCATCATTCTCATCACCCACGACCACAACGTCGCCAAGCAGGCCCGGCGGATAATCGAGATTCGCGACGGCCAGATCGTCGCCGACAGCGGCGCGACTCCCCCCCAAAGCGCCCAGGTGCCTTGGGATCTGCAACACGCTGGAATCGATAGTGGCGCCAGCTTCTGCGGCGAACTGGGCGAGGTACTCCGCGCCGCCTGGCGGGTAATGGCGTTGAATCGCTTCCGCACCGCGCTGACCCTGCTTGGCATCGTCATCGGCGTGGCTTCGGTGATCGTCATGCTGGCCATCGGCCTGGGCACCAAGCAGCGGGTCGTCGCGCAGATGGCCTCGATGGGCGCGACCATGATGTACCTCGGCGGCACCCAGCCAGAGGAAGGCGGCCCGGAAGGCGTGGTCACCCTGGAGGACCTCGAAGCCATCGCCGGATTGCCCGAGGTGCGCGCCGCCATGCCGGTGATCGGCGACCCGCTGACCCTGCGCCACGGCAACGTCTCACGACGCGTCTACACCCTCGCCGGCACTGATGAGATGCCGCGCATTCACCACTGGCCGGTGGCCCTGGGACGCTTCTTCAGCGCCGCCGATGACCGCGCGCTGGCCCCGGTGGTGGTGCTCGGGCACAAGGCCCGGCAGCAGTTCTTTGCCGGCATCGACAACCCGCTCGGCCGCCAGTTGCTGATCGCCGATGCTCCCTTCGAGGTGATCGGGGTGATGACCGAGAAAGGCGCCGACTCGGGTAACGAGGACTACGACGAGATGGTCTTCATCCCCTACCGCTCCGGTCGCATCCGCGTATTCCAGGCCTTCGATCAGCCCGACTACTCCGTAATCGACGCCACCTCGAGCGAGCAGGTGCTGGCCGCCGAAGCCGCCATCCGCGGGCTGATGCGGGCCCGCCATGGCCGCGACGACATCGCCATCGGCAACGCCGCCGCCAAGCTGCTGGCCGAGGCCAAGACCCAGGACAGCATGACCCTGCTGCTTGGCTTGATCGCCGCCGTGTCCTTGCTGGTCGGCGGCATCGGCGTGATGAACGTGATGCTGATGACAGTGCGCGAACGAACTCGCGAAATCGGTATCCGCATGGCCACCGGCGCACGCCAGCGCGACATTCTGCGCCAGTTTCTCAGTGAAGCCGTGCTGGTCACCCTGCTCGGCGGCAGCGCCGGCGTGCTGCTCGGCCTGGCAGCCGGCGCAACACTGCTGGCCGCTGGCGTGCCACTGATATTTTCCCTCAGCGCGATCGTGCTGGCGTTCACCTGCGCGGTCGGCACCGGCCTGCTGTTCGGCTACCTTCCGGCGAAGACCGCAGCGGCCCTCGACCCGGTCACAGCGCTGAGCAGCGAGTGAGGTGATGCACGGCACTAAGCTCCGCAGGCATAGCCTTCGGCCAGGTGCAGATCCTTGAGCTTCACGTAGTTGCCGGCCGTGTAGCTGAAGAAGTTGCGCTCCTTATCGGTCAGCGGGCGCGCCTGTTTCACCGGGCTGCCGACGTACAGGTAGCCGCTTTCCAGGCGCTTGCCAGGCGGCACCAGCGAGCCGGCACCGATGATCACCTCGTCCTCGACCACCGCGCCGTCCATGACGATGCTGCCCATGCCGACCAGAATCCGGTTGCCCAGGGTGCAGCCATGCAGGGTGACCTTGTGCCCGACGGTCACCTCGTCACCGATGATCAGCGGGTAGCCATCCGGGTTGAACGGTCCGGCATGGGTGATGTGCAGCACGCTGCCGTCCTGCACGCTGGTGCGCGCACCGATGCGGATACGGTGCATGTCGCCACGGACCACGGTCATCGGCCAGACCGAGCTGTCCTCGCCCAGTTCGACATCGCCAATGACCACGGCAGAAGCGTCGACGAAGACGCGCGCGCCGAGTTGTGGAGCGTGCTGCTGGTATTTGCGAATCGCCACGATAGAAGCTCCTGAGCTGCGGGAAAGCTTGATTCTAATTAAGATGACCCCCATGTCGGTTGCTATCGCGCCAGAATTATTGCCGCTCTGCGCCGCAACCCCACATTCATTCGCCACAGGTGCCTCGTCGTGACCGCGAACAATCCCCTGCTGCAAGACTTCGACCTGCCGCCCTATTCGCAGATCAAACCGGAACACGTCGAACCTGCCGTCGACCAGATCCTGGCAGACAGCCGCGCTGCCATCGCCAAACTGCTCGAACAGCAGCAAGCCAACCCGAGCTGGGACGGCCTGGTACTGGCACTGGACGAACTGGGCGCCCGCCTGGGCCGAGCCTGGAGCCCGGTGAGCCACCTCAACGCTGTATGCAACAGCGCCGAGCTGCGCGCGGCCTACGAGGCCTGCCTGCCAAAACTGTCGGAATACTGGACCGAAATGGGCCAGAACAAGCCGCTGTTCGAGGCTTATGACGCGCTGGCCAAGAGCCCGGCCGCCGCCAGCTTCGATGTGGCGCAGAAGACCATCCTCGAACACGCCCTGCGTGACTTCCGTCTGTCCGGTATCGATTTGCCGGTCGAGCAGCAGAAGCGCTACGGCGAGATCCAGATGCGCCTGTCCGAGCTCACCAGCAAGTTCTCCAACCAGTTGCTCGACGCTACCCAGGCCTGGACCAAGCAGATCACCGACGAAACGCGCCTGAACGGCCTGACCGACTCGGCCAAGGCGCAGATGAAGCAGGCCGCCGAGGCCAAGAGCCTGGACGGCTGGCTGATCACCCTGGAATTCCCCAGCTACTACGCGGTGATGACCTACGCCGACGACCGCGCCCTGCGCGAAGAGGTGTATGCCGCCTACTGCACCCGCGCCTCCGACCAGGGGCCGAACGCCGGGCAGAACGACAACGGCCCGCTGATGAGCGAGATTCTCGACCTGCGCCAGGAGCTGGCGCGCCTGCTCGGCTTCGCCAACTACAGCGAACTGAGCCTGGCCAGCAAGATGGCCGAGAACACCGACCAGGTGCTGAGCTTCCTGCGCGACCTGGCGGTGCGCAGCAAACCCTTCGCCGAGCAGGATCTGACCGAGCTCAAGGCCTTCGCCGCCGAGCAGGGCCTGGATGACCTGCAGAGCTGGGACGTCGGCTACTACAGCGAGCGCCTGCGCCAGCAGCGCTACAGCATCTCCCAGGAAGAAGTACGCGCCTGGTTCCCGGTGGACAAGGTGCTCACCGGTCTGTTCGCCATTGTGCATAAGCTCTACGGCATCGAGATTCGCGAGCTGAAAGACTTCGACACCTGGCACCCGGACGTGCGCCTGTTCGAGATTCAGGAGAACGGCCAGCACGTTGGGCGTTTCTTCTTCGACCTCTACGCCCGTGCCAACAAGCGCGGCGGTGCCTGGATGGACGGCGCCCGCGACAAACGCCGCACTGCCGACGGCCAACTGATCGCCCCGGTGGCCAACCTGGTGTGCAACTTCACCCCGCCGGTCGGCGGCAAGCCGGCGCTGTTGACCCATGACGAGGTCACCACCCTGTTCCACGAATTCGGCCACGGCCTGCACCACCTGCTGACCCGCGTCGAGCACGCCGGTGCCTCGGGCATCAACGGCGTGGCCTGGGATGCGGTCGAGTTGCCGAGCCAGTTCATGGAAAACTGGTGCTGGGAGCCGGAAGGCCTGGCGCTGATCTCCGGCCACTTTGAAACCGGCGAGGCGCTGCCACAGGCCATGCTGGACAAGATGCTGGCGGCGAAGAACTTCCAGTCCGGACTGATGATGGTGCGCCAGCTGGAGTTCTCCCTGTTCGACTTCGAGTTGCACGCCACCCACGGCGACGGCCGCAGCGCGCTGGACGTGATCGAGGCGATCCGCAGTGAAGTCTCGGTGCTACGCCCGCCGGCCTACAACCGCTTCGCCAACGGCTTCGCGCACATCTTCGCCGGCGGCTATGCAGCCGGTTACTACAGCTACAAGTGGGCCGAAGTGCTCAGCGCCGATGCCTTCTCCAAGTTCGAGGAAGAAGGCGTGTTCAACGCCGATACCGGCCGTGCCTTCCGCGAAGCGATCCTGGCCCGTGGCGGCTCGCAGGAACCGATGGTGCTGTTCGTCGACTTCCGCGGCCGTGAGCCGAGCATCGACGCCCTGCTGCGTCACCTCGGTCTGAGCCAGGAGGCAGCATGAGCGATGCGCCTGTGAACAGCACGCCGAAACGCTTCATCGCCGGCGCCGTGTGCCCGGCGTGCAGCGAAACCGACAGCATCAAGATGTGGAACGTCGACGGCGTGCCGCACCGTGAATGCGTCAAGTGCGGCTACGCCGACACCCTCGACGCACGCGGCAACTCGGTGCCCAAGGAGATCCCCACGCGGGTCAACGTCAGCGGCCTGAAGCCCAAGGCGGCCGACCCCAATGTGCAGGCCGTGCAGTTCTTTCCCAACCCGAAGCTGAAGAAGCCGAGCGAGTGACGCGTGGGTTAGCGGCGCCGCAGCGCGTAGCCCGGATGCAATCCGGGGCAGTGTGCCAAGCATTCCGCGGATTGCATCCGGGCTACGCAACGGCCGCTCGGTAGGTTAATCGCGAAAGAACTCCCCCGGTGTTGCGCCGAACTGGCGGCGAAAGGCGGCGATAAAGGCCGATAGCGAGTCGTAGCCGCAGGCCAGCGCCACGTCGGTGACGCGCTCGCCCTGCTCCAGCGGGGTAAGCGCATCGAGCAGGCGCTGGCGCTGACGCCAGACGCGGAAACTCAGGCCCGTTTCGCGCAGGAACAGCCGGCTCAGGGTCTTTTCCGAAACACCCAGGCGCTCGCCCCATTCGCCCAGGCCAAGCTGGCGCAGGTTCGCATCCTCAAGCCCCTGACAGACCTCGCGCAGCCGCGCATCCTGCGGCAGCGGCAGCATCAACTCAACGTCTGGCGCAGCCCGCAGTTCGTCCAGCAGCACTGCCGCCAACCTACCCGGCGCCCCCTGCTCGTCATATTCGGCCGGCAGCGCGCTGAAACCGCGAATCAGCTCGCGCAGCAGCGGGCTGACCGCCAGCACCCGACATTCATCCGGCCCCCAGGGCACCGCGCTGCCGTCGATGTACAGGCTGCGCATCTCGGTACGTGGCGAGCTGAATACCTGATGCTCGACACCCGCCGGTACCCACACCGCCCGCTGCGGCGGTGCGACGAAGCGGGCGCCAGCGGTCTGCACCTCGAGCACCCCGGCGATGGCGTAAGACAGCTGCACCCATGGGTGTCTATGGCGAAAGGTCAGGGCGCGGTTGGTCAGCGATTCGGTGCGGCCATACAGCGGCCGAGGCAGGCTGGGCAACTCGGGCAGGCTGCGATGCAGGGTGGGGGGATGTCTGTTTGGCGACACTTGCTGGCTCTTTAGCGTTAGCCGGAAATTTTCGACGACGATAGTCTGGCGCCCTCCTGTATCGCAAGCCCGAGATTCGCCATGTTCCTGCGCCGCCTGCTGCCCGACAATTTCACCCTGACCCTGCTTGCCGTGGTGCTCGCCGCCACGTTGCTGCCTGCCAGCGGCCAGATTGCGACGATCTTCGAGTGGATCACCAACCTGGCCATTGCCCTGCTGTTCTTCATGCACGGCGCCAAACTGTCGCGTCAGGCGATTCTCGCTGGCGCCGGGCACTGGCGCCTGCACCTGTTGGTGTTCGCCTGCACCTTCATCCTCTTCCCGCTGCTCGGCCTGGCGCTCAGACCAGCGCTTGAGCCGCTGTTGGGCAAAGAGCTGTACCTAGGCATGCTCTACCTGTGCGCCCTGCCGGCCACCGTGCAATCGGCCATCGCCTTCACCTCGCTGGCGCGCGGCAACATCCCGGCGGCTATCTGCAGCGCGGCGGCCTCCAGCCTGCTCGGTATCTTCGTCACCCCGCTGCTGGTGGCCATGCTGATGGGCGTACAAGGCGACAACGGCTCGACCCTCGACGCCATCGGCAAGATCAGCCTGCAGTTGCTGCTGCCCTTCGTTCTCGGCCAGATCGCTCAGCGCTGGATCGGCGGCTGGGTCAACCAGAACAAGAGCTGGCTGAAATACGTCGACCAGAGTTCGATCCTGCTGGTGGTCTACACCGCCTTCAGCGCCGCAGTTATTGGCGGCCTGTGGCAGCAGGTGCCGCTGGTCACCCTGCTGACCGTGATAGCCGCCTGCTGCGTGCTGTTGGCCCTGGCCCTGGTGCTGACCCACCTGCTGGGCAAGTGGCTGGGTTTCAGCCTGGAAGACCGCATCACCATCCTCTTCTGCGGCTCGAAGAAGAGCCTGGCCACCGGTGTACCCATGGCCCAGGTACTGTTCGCCGGCAGCACCATCGGCGTACTGATCCTGCCGCTGATGCTCTTCCACCAGATCCAGCTGATGGTCTGCGCGGTGCTGGCGCAGCGTTATGCCAAGCGCGAGGAAGCGCCGCAAATAGCGGCAGCCTGATCGACGCCACGACAGAAGGGACTTGCCCAGGCTCCAGATAACTGTATTTTTATACAGTATATTTTGGAGTCCGAGCATGTCCGTCAGCCTGCCGCCACGTGGCCGTGGTACCGCCAGCAATCCGCACAACCGCTATGCGCCGACCCGTTCGGAGCAGGAAGACGACGGCTGGTATCACGACGAAACACCGCCAAGTCGCGCCACCGAAGTGCGCAAGGAGAAGGCGAAGACGGCGATCACCCGTAATAACTCACCGGACGTCGGCTTCGACCGCTCGGTGAACCCCTACCGTGGCTGCGAGCACGGCTGCATCTACTGCTTCGCCAGACCAACTCACGCCTACTGGGACATGTCGCCCGGTATCGACTTCGAAACCCGCCTGATCGCCAAGACCAACCTGGCCGAGCGCCTCGAAGAGCAGTTGCAGAAGCCCGGTTATGTGCCACAACCCATCGCTCTGGGCATGAACACCGACGCCTACCAGCCCATCGAACGCGAGCAGCGCCTGACCCGCCAGACCCTGGAAATCCTGCTGCGCTACAAGCACCCGCTGCACATCATCACCAAGGGCTCGCTGATCCTGCGTGACCTCGACCTGCTCAGCGAGCTGGCCAGGCACAACCTGGTCAGCGTGGCCTTTAGCCTGACCACCCTGGATGACGAACTGAAACGCATCATGGAGCCACGCACTGCCGCCCCAGCAGCTCGCCTGCGCGCGATGCGCACGCTGCACGAAGCGGGTGTGCCAGTCAGCGCCATCTGCGCGCCGATGATTCCGCAGATCAACGACATGGAGCTGGAGGCGCTGCTCGAAGCCGCCCGTGATGCCGGCGCCCGCTCGGCCGGTTATGTGCTGCTGCGCCTGCCGCTGGAGATCGTCGGATTGTTCGAGGAATGGCTGCAGGTGCACTTTCCGGATCGCGCCGCCCACGTCATGAGCCTGATTCGCCAGAGTCGTGGCGGTAAGAACTACGACAGCCGCTTCGGTAGCCGCATGCGCGGCGAAGGCCAGTTCGCCGACCTGCTGGAGCAGCGCTTTCGCCTGGCGCGGCGCAGGCTCGGCCTGGATCGACGAGGCAGCGTGGTGCTGGACTGTTCGCAGTTCTGTCCACCAGGTGCGCAATTGAGCCTGCTCTGACTTGGCAGCACGTCTCGATATGTTAAAACGTGGCAGGGTCCGTACGGAAAGTTTCCGAGCGCAGATATTTTTCGTACAGACCCTTCTTGAGGCATTGACCGACGACGACCATGACCCGCACATCCCGCGTAGCCGACCCCTCCTACGAACTGATGGACGACCATGAAGGCCATTCGCTGATCTACCGTCAGCACGGCTTTCCCTCGCCGCTGGTGCGCTGGCACTTCCACAAGGAATACGAGCTGCACCTGATCGTCGCCAGCTCCGGCAAGGTGTTCATCGGCGACTACATCGGCAATTTCTCACCCTACACCCTGTTCCTCACCGGCCCTGGTCTGCCGCACAACTGGATCAGCCAGGTCGAGGAAGGCGAGGTGGTGGAAACCCGCGACATGCTGGTCAACTTCACCGATGAAGTGCTGGACGGCGGTACTGCGGTGTTTGCCGAGCTCAAGACCCTGCAGCCCTTGCTGGCCCGCGCGCAGTTCGGTATCGAGTTCCGCGACCCGCAATTGATACGCGAAGCCGGCGTGCTGATGGGCAAGATCGCCAGCAGCCGCGGCATCACCCGCCTGGGGCACTTCTTCATCCTCATGGAGCTGCTCGCCGGCAGCGAGGATTACCAGTTGCTCTCGGCCGTGACCTCTTCGGAGCTGGGCGACGAGCAGCATGTCGAGCGCATCAACCGGGCGGTGGACTACATTTTCCAGCACTACGCCCAGGGCATCAGCCAGGAGGAAGTCGCCGAGCACCTGAGCATGACCACCACCTACTTTTCGCGCTTCTTCAAGCAGGCCACCGGGCGCGGCTTCGTCGAATTCGTCAATCGCCTGCGGGTGAGCAAATCCTGCGAGCTGCTGAGCAAGAGCGACAAGCCAGTGACCGACGTGTGCTTCGAGTCCGGTTTCAGCAACATTTCCAACTTCAACCGCCGCTTCCAGCAGCTCAAGGGCATGACACCCTCGGGCTATCGCAAGCTCGCAGTGCAGCGCCTGACCGAGCAAAACCTGTACTGAATCGGCAGCCGTTCTCTACCCCGGCGTCACCTACACCCCTCATGCCAGAGAGCTCCATCCCTTACTCAGCCGGTTTCTTGCTGACCAGTCTGTGCAAAAAAGTATCGGTCACTGTGCGCTCAAGGATTTGTTCGTGCAGACCTGCGGGGGTGTAATCCGGCCCGAGCCAAACAAAAACAATAACGTTCTTCCGTAGCCGTAGTGGCGCGGGAGAGGAGTTCACAAACATGAACAACTCGATCAAGGCCCTCGTTGCAGCCTCTTGCCTGTCCCTCACCGTGATCGCCCAGGGCGCTGAAACCCTGACCATCGCCACGGTCAACAACAGCGACATGATCCGCATGCAGCGGCTCGCCAAAACCTTCGAAGAACAGAACCCCGACATCCGCCTGAAGTGGGTGGTGCTCGAGGAGAACGTGCTGCGCCAGCGCCTGACCACCGACATTGCCACCCAGGGCGGCCAGTTCGACGTGCTCACCATCGGCATGTACGAAGCGGCGCTGTGGGGCGAGAAAGGCTGGCTGGAGCCGATGACCGAGCTGCCGGCCAACTACGACCTCGACGACGTCTTCCCCTCGGTACGCGAAGGCCTTTCCGCCAAGGGCACGCTGTACGCCCTGCCGTTCTATGCCGAAGCCTCGATCACCTATTACCGCAAGGATCTGTTCGAGCAGGCCGGTCTGGAAATGCCCGAGCAGCCCACCTGGGAGCAGATGGCGGAATTCGCCGGCAAGCTGCACCAGCCGGACAAGGGCCAGTACGGTCTGTGCCTGCGCGGCAAGGCCGGCTGGGGCGAGAACATGGCGCTGATCACCACCCTGGCCAATGCCCATGGTGCGCGCTGGTTCAACGAGCAGTGGCAGCCTGAATTCACCGGCAGCGAATGGAAGAACGCGCTCAACTTCTACGTCGACAACATGAAGAAGTACGGCCCGCCCGGCGCCTCCAGCAACGGTTTCAACGAGAACCTGGCGCTGTTCAACAGCGGCAAGTGCGCGTTGTGGGTCGATGCCAGCGTGGCCGGCTCCTTCGTCACCGACACCTCGCAGAGCAAGGTCGCCGACGCCGTCGGCTTCACCTTCGCGCCGACCCAAGTCACCGACAAGGGCGCCTCCTGGCTGTACTCCTGGGCACTGGCGATTCCCACCAGCTCCAAGTCCAAGGACGCCGCCAAGACCTTCAGCGCCTGGGCGACCTCCAAGGCCTATGCCGAACTTGTCGCCGAGAAGGATGGTGTGGCCAACGTGCCGCCAGGCACCCGCGCCTCGACCTACAGCGACGCCTACATGCAGGCCGCGCCGTTCGCCAAGGTCACCCTGGACTCGCTGAAGAAGGCCGACCCGGCCCACCCCAGCGCCAAGCCGGTGCCTTACGTGGGCATCCAGCTGGTGACCATTCCCGAGTTCCAGGCCATCGGCACCAGCGTCGGCAAGCTGTTCACCGCCGCGCTCACCGGGCAGATGCAACCGGAGCAGGCCCTGCAGGCCGCACAGCAGAGTACCGAACGGGAAATGAAGCGCGCCGGGTATCCCAAGTAACACCACCAGGATCGCTCCCACGCTCTGCGTGGGAGCGCATGTGAGGACGCTCCGCGTCCGCTGACTCGGTGTCACGGGGCGCAGAGCGCCCGAGGATGCATTCCAACGCGGAGCGTAGGAACGAGCAGAACGGTGGGCTGAAGCCCACCCTACCGGCCGCCACTCGCGTTACGCCACCATCCATCCCGCCCTCGGAGGCATGATGAATTCTCCGGCCATCGACACCCCCGCCGCGCAGGCCAGCACGCCGGTAGCGCGCAAGTCCCGACGCCTGGCGCCCGGCTGGTTTCTGGTCAGTCCTTCGGTCGCCCTGCTGCTGATCTGGATGATCGTGCCGCTGGGCATGACCGTCTATTTCTCGCTGATCCGCTACAACCTGCTGTACCCCGGCGAGAACGATTTCGTCGGCCTGGAGAACTTCGAATATTTCGTCACCGACGCCGCCTTCCTTTCCGGCGCCGGCAATACCGTGCTGCTGGTGGGCAGCGTGTTGCTGATCAGCGTGGTGCTCGGCGTGCTGATCTCCGCACTGCTGGAAGCCAGTGAGTTCTTCGGCCGGGGCATCGTGCGGGTGCTGCTGATCTCGCCGTTCTTCATCATGCCCACGGTCAGCGCGCTGCTATGGAAGAATCTGATCTTCCATCCGGTATCGGGGATTCTCGCCGCCATCTGGCAGTTCTTCGGGGCCCAACCGGTGGACTGGCTGGCGCACCACCCGCTGTTCTCGATCATCATGATCGTGTCCTGGCAGTGGCTGCCGTTCGCCATCCTGATCCTGATGACCGCCATGCAGTCGCTCGATCAGGAGCAGAAAGAAGCCGCGCGCCTGGACGGCGCCGGCCCCATCGCCATCTTCTGGCACCTGACCCTGCCGCACTTGGCGCGGCCAATTGCCGTGGTGGTGATGATCGAGACCATCTTCCTGCTCTCGGTGTTCGCCGAGATCTACACCACCACCAGCGGCGGCCCCGGCTACGAGTCGACCAACCTCGCCTACCTGATCTACACCCAGGCGCTGCTGCAGTTCGACGTCGGCATGGCTTCGGCCGGCGGGCTGATCGCGGTGGTGATCGCCAACATCGCTGCCATCGTGCTAATCCGCATGATCGGCAAGAACCTGACCGACAAGCAGTGAGGGCCCTGAGATGCTGACGCTGAAACAATCCCGTCGCCTGCAGAGCCTGATCATCGGCGCCCTGGCCTGGGCGATTGCCGCGGTGATCTTCTTCCCGATCTTCTGGATGGTGCTGACCAGCCTGAAGACCGAGATCGACGCGTTCGCCACGCCGCCGCAATTCATCTTCACCCCGACGCTGGAGAACTACCTGCACATCAACGAGCGCAGCGACTACTTCGCCTTCGCCTGGAACTCTGTGCTGATCTCAGTATCCGCGACGCTGCTGTGCATGCTCCTGGCCGTGCCAGCCGCCTACTCCATGGCCTTCTTCGAAACCCGCCACACCAAGCGCACGCTGCTGTGGATGCTGTCGACCAAGATGCTGCCACCGGTGGGCGTGCTGGTACCGATCTACCTGCTGGCCAAGCAGTTCGGCCTGCTCGATTCACGGCTGGCGCTGATCATCATCTACACCCTGATCAACCTGCCGATCATCGTGTGGATGGTGTACACCTACTTCAAGGACATCCCCGTGGACATCCTCGAAGCGGCGCGCCTGGATGGCGCCACCACCTGGCAGGAAATCGTCCGCGTGCTGCTGCCAATCGCTCGCGGCGGCCTGGCCTCGACCATGTTGCTGTCGCTGATCCTGTGCTGGAACGAGGCGTTCTGGTCGCTCAACCTGACCAGCTCCGCCGCCGCTCCGCTGACCGCCCTGGTGGCCTCCTATTCCAGCCCCGAAGGTCTGTTCTGGGCCAAGCTCTCCGCCGTCTCGACCCTGGCCTGCGCGCCCATCCTGATCGTCGGCTGGATCAGCCAGAAACAACTGGTACGCGGCCTGTCCTTCGGCGCCGTGAAATGAGTATGCCGATATGTGTTTGATTCTGGCCGCAGGCCGTAGGAGCGAGCTTGCTCGCGATCTGCCGGGAACCGGCAGTAGCGCTGATAGACGCCGTTTTGCTGTCACGGTCGAGGGAGTTTTTGCTGCTGGTTCCCAGCAGATCTCCGGCAAGCCGGGCTCCTACGCCCGTCGGACCGAAGCAAAATTGCAGCGTCTGTAACTAATCGAAGAACAAGACTGGAGCTCGCTATGGCTGATTTGAAAATCCGCAATCTGCAAAAAGGCTTCGACGGCACGGCGATCATCCAGGGCATCGATCTGGACATCCGCGACCGCGAGTTCGTGGTGTTCGTCGGCCCCTCGGGCTGCGGCAAATCCACCCTGCTGCGCCTGATCGCCGGGCTCGAAGAAGTCAGCAGCGGCCACATCGAGCTCGATGGCCAGGACATCACCGACATGGCCCCGGCGCGCCGCGACCTGGCCATGGTGTTCCAGACCTACGCGCTGTACCCGCACATGACCGTGCGCAAGAACCTGTCCTTCGCCCTCGACCTGGCCCGCGTGGGCAAGCAGGAGATCGAGACCAAGGTCACCAACGCCGCGCGCATCCTGCAGCTCGACGCCCTGCTCGAACGCAAGCCCAAACAGCTCTCCGGTGGCCAGCGCCAGCGCGTCGCCATCGGCCGCGCCATCGTGCGCAACCCGAAGATCTTCCTGTTCGACGAGCCGCTGTCCAACCTCGACGCCGCCTTGCGCGTGCAGACCCGCCTGGAACTGGCGCGGCTGCACAAGGACCTGCAGGCGACCATGATCTACGTGACCCATGACCAGGTCGAAGCCATGACCCTGGCCGACAAGGTGGTGGTGCTCAATGGCGGGCGTATCGAGCAGGTCGGCTCGCCGCTGGAGCTGTATCACCACCCGGCCAACCTGTTCGTCGCCGGCTTTCTCGGCACACCGAAGATGGGCTTTCTGCGTGGCACCCTGAACAGGGTCGAGGCCGACAACTGCGACGTGCAACTGGAGTGCGGCACGCACCTGACGCTGCCGCAGTCCGCCGCTGGCCTGAGCGTCGGCAGCACGGTGACCCCGGGCGTACGCCCGGAACACCTCAACGTGGTCAGCACCGGCGCGGGCCGCATGCAGGTGACCGCCGACGTCAGCGAGCGCCTGGGCAGCGACACCTTCTGCCATGTGCGCTGCACCTCGGGCGAGATGCTCACGGTGCGCGTACGCGGCGACTTCGCGCCGCGTTATGGCGAAGCCCTGACCCTGGATTTCGACACGGCGCACTGCCACCTCTTCGACGCCGATGGCCAAGCCGTCGCCAAACCACTGCAGCAGGCCGCCTGACGCCGCTCCACCACGGGATGTTCCAGATGAAACTCAATCGCCAGCAGCTTTCCCGGCTTGGCGGCGCCGTCGCGCTGCCCGGCTACACCGCAGAGATGATCCGCACCGGCATCGCCCATTTCGGCGTCGGCGGCTTTCACCGCGCCCACCAGGCGGTTTACACCGACGCCCTGATGAACCAGGGCCTGGCGCTGGACTGGGGTATCTGCGGGGTCGGCGTGCGCAGTGAGGACCGCGCCATGCGCGATGCCCTGGCCAGCCAGGATTACCTCTACACCCTGGTCGAACTGGGCGACGAGCCGAACCTGCCGGTGCGGGTGATCGGTGCGATCAACGACATGCTGCTGGCCGAAGAGTCGCCGCAGGCACTGATCGACAAGTTGGCCGACCCGGCGATTCGCATCGTCTCGCTGACCATCACCGAGGGTGGTTACTGCATCGACGACAGCACTGGCGAATTTCTCGCCGAACTGCCAGCCATTGCCCACGACCTGCGCCACCCGGAATCGCCACAAAGCGTGTTCGGTTTTCTCTGCGCCGCCCTGGCCAAACGTCGCGCCGCCGGCATTCCGGCTTTCACCCTGATGTCCTGCGATAACCTGCCGCACAACGGCGATGTCACGCGCAGGGCGCTGCTGGCCTTCGCCCACCTGGCCAATCATGAGCTGGCCACCTGGATCGACCAGCACGTGAGCTTTCCCAACGCCATGGTCGACCGCATCACGCCGATGACCAGCGCCGCCCATCGCCAGCAACTGGCCGAGCAGCACGGCGTCGATGACGCCTGGCCGGTGGTCTGCGAGCCCTTCGTGCAATGGGTGCTGGAAGACAAGTTCGTCAGCGGCCGCCCGGCCTGGGAAGAGGTCGGCGTGCAATTCACCGACGATGTCACGCCCTACGAGGAGATGAAGATCAAGCTGCTCAATGGCAGCCACCTGGCGCTGACCTACCTGGGCTTTCTCAAGGGCTATCGCTTCGTCCACGAGGCAATGAACGACCCGCTGATGCGCCAGTACGTGCGCACCTTCATGGACCTCGACGTGACGCCGCAGCTGGCGCCAGTGCCGGGCATCGACCTGAGCACCTACAAGGACACGCTGATCGAGCGCTTCTCCAACCAGGCCATCGCCGATCAGCTGGAGCGGGTCTGCTCGGATGGCTCGTCGAAGTTTCCCAAGTTCATCGTGCCCACCCTCAACCGCCTGATCGAGGACGGTCGACCGCTGGAGCGCGTGGCGCTGGTGGTCGCAGCCTGGGCGCTGTACCTGAAAGGAATCGACGAGAACGGCACGCGCTATCGCATCCCCGATCCGCGCGCCGAGTTCTGCCAGGCACTGGTGGCCGACGACGACAAGGTGTGTGAACGGGTACTGGGCGTCGAGGCGATCTTTGGCACGGTCATCCCGCAGTCGGCGGCGTTCGCCGCCGCCTTCGAGCTGTGTTACGACAGCCTGCGCAAGCTCGGCGTGACGCGCACCCTGCAGACCCTGCTGGGCGATTGAGCCATGTACCTCGGTATCGATTGCGGCACTCAGGGCACCAAAGCCCTAGTCCTGGACGCAGGCAGCGGCCAGGTGCTTGGCGCCGGCAGCGCCAGCCATACCCTGCAGAGCGGTGCCTACGGCCGCCGCGAGCAACAGCCGCAGCAATGGCTGGATGCCTTCGAGCAGGCGACCCGCCAGGCGCTGACAGCCGCCGGAATCAGCGGCGAGCGGATTCTCGGCATCGGCGTCTCCGGCCAGCAGCATGGTCTGGTGTTGCTCGACGAACAGGGCGCGGTGCTGCGCCCGGCCAAGCTCTGGTGCGACACCGAATCGACCCCGGAGAACCAGCGCCTGCTCAATCATCTCGGCGGCGAGGCCGGTTCGCTGCAGCGCCTGGGCGTGGCCATCGCGCCCGGTTACACGGTGTCCAAGCTACTCTGGACCCAGGAGCAGCACCCCGATGTCTTTGCTCGTATCGCGCATATCCTGCTGCCGCACGATTACCTCAACCACTGGCTCACCGGCCATGCCTGCAGCGAGTACGGCGACGCCTCCGGTACGGGTTATTTCGATGTACGCACGCGCACCTGGGATACCGAACTGCTGAATCTCATCGACCCCAGCGGGCGCCTTTGCAACGCGCTGCCAGAGCTGATCGAGTCGGATCAGCCAGTGGGCCGCCTCCGCCCGCAGATCGCCCGGCAACTGGGCCTGAACCCGGATGCCGTGGTAGCCAGCGGCGGCGGCGACAACATGATGGGCGCCATCGGCACCGGCAACATTCGCCCGGGCGCGATCACCATGAGCCTGGGCACCTCCGGCACCCTCTACGCCTACAGCGACCAACCGACGGTCAGCCCGCATGCACAGGTGGCGACCTTCTGCTCATCAAGCGGCGGCTGGCTACCATTGATCTGCACCATGAATCTGACCAGCGCCACCGGGCTGATCCAGCAATTGCTGGAGCTGGACATCCAGGCCTTCGGCGAGCTGGTCGGGCAATCACCCATCGGCGCCGAGGGCCTGCTGATGCTGCCGTTCTTCAATGGCGAACGGGTGCCGGCGCTGCCCCGCTCGCGCGCCAGCCTGCTGGGCATGGACAGCGACAACCTGACCCGCGCCAATCTGTGTCGGGCGGTGGTCGAGGGCACCAGTTTCAGCCTGCGCTACGGCCTCGACCTGCTGCGCGCCAGCGGCCTGCAGAGCCAGACCATCCGCCTGATCGGCGGCGCGGCGAAGAGCCCGGTGTGGCGCCAGGTGATCGCCGACATCATGGGCACGCCACTGGTCTGCCCGCAGCACACCGAAGCCGCCGCACTGGGCGCCGCAATCCAGGCCGCCTGGTGCTTGACGCCCGGAGCGGATCGCCAGGCGCAGCTGGCCGCGCTGTGCGAGCGTTGCGTGCACCTCGATACCAGCACGCAAACGCAGCCAGACCCAGCGCGCACGGCGCAGTACGAAATGGTCTATCAACGCTACCGCGAGCAGGTCCGCCGGCTCGCCGAAAACATACCGGCGTGAGAACGCCACGACGATAGAGGAGACGCCTATGTACCTGGTCTGTGGCGAAGCACTGTTCGATGTGTTCATCCAGAGCGACGATGGGCGTGGCAATGAGCTGGCCTTCAAGGCCATCGCCGGTGGCTCGCCGTTCAACGTGGCATTGGGCCTGCGCCGGATGGGCGCCGACTCGGCGCTGTTCACCGGGATTTCCTCGGACAGCCTCGGCCAGCGCCTGCGCCAGGTGCTGCGTGACGAGGGCGTGAGCGATGCCTACCTGATCGCCAGCGATGCGCCGACCACCCTGGCGATGGTCGGCCTGGACGCTGCCGGCTCACCGCAGTATTCCTTCCGTGGCAAAGGCTGTGCCGACCGCCAACTGCTCACCGAGCACCTGCCGACACTGGATGCGCAGGTGCGCGGCCTGCACGTCGGCTCCTTCTCTCTGGTGGTGGAGCCGGTGGCCAGCACGCTGCTGCAGCTGGTGCAACGCGAACACCGGCAGCGCCTGATCAGCCTCGACCCGAACGTGCGTCTCGGTCCAGCGCCTGATATCGCCCACTGGCGCGAGCGCGTCGAGACCTTCGCCGGCTACGCGCACCTGATCAAGGTCAGCGAAGAGGATCTGCAGCTGCTGTACCCCGAGCGCGACCCGCAGCAGGTAGCGGCGAGCTGGCTCAACCAGCGCTGCCAACTGGTGTTTCTCACCCACGGCAGCAAAGGCGCCAGCGTCCACTGCCGCCACGGGCACTGGTCGGCCCCGGCAGTGGAGGTGCACACCCGTGACACCGTCGGCGCTGGCGATACCTTCCAGGCCGCGCTGCTCAGTTACCTGGCCCGCCATGCCCTGGACACCCCCGAGGCGCTGGAAACGCTGAGCCGTGAACAGATCAACGACATGCTGCGCCTGGCCATCGAGTCTGCTGCGCTGACCTGCTCGCGGGTCGGCCCCGACCTGCCCTACCTGCATGAGCTGGAGCGGCAGAGCGCGCGCTGACCGAGCCACCCCTCGCTGCATCACCTGGCAGCGGCACAGGCTCCCTGTGCGCCAAGGCGAATGGCCCGAAACCGCCGGTTGTCGCTCAGCTCGCTGGAGGCGACACTTGGTGTGTGACTCGCACAGCGCAGCGACTGTCGTTCTAGCAGCGTATTTTCAGATAACCCAGAGGTTCAGGGCATGCCTTACAAACATCAGGTGATTCCGCTTCAGGTCCACGAGGGCAACGAAACCGCCGAGCAGGCGCTGCACAGCATCGTCGATGGCTTCAAGCGCTTTCGCAACGAGGTCTTCCCGCAGCAGGAAGAACTGTTCAAGAAGCTCGCCACCGCCCAGAACCCACGCGCCATGTTCATCACCTGCGCCGACTCGCGCGTGGTGCCGGAGCTGATCACCCAGAGCTCGCCTGGCGACCTGTTCGTCAACCGCAACGTCGGTAACGTGGTGCCGGCCTACGGGCAGATGATGGGCGGCGTCTCCACCGCCATCGAGTACGCGGTGATGGCCCTGGGCGTGCAACACATCGTCATCTGCGGCCACTCCGACTGCGGCGCGATGAAGGCGGTGCTCAACCCGGCCTCACTGGAAACCATGCCCACTGTAAAAGCCTGGCTACGTCATGCCGAGGTGGCGCGCAGCGTAGTGGCAGAGAACTGCAACTGCAGCGACGACAAGGAAGCCCTGAGCGTACTCACCGAAGAGAACGTGGTGGCGCAGCTCAACCACCTGTGTACTCACCCGTCGGTGGCGGCCAAACTGGCGCGCGGCCAGCTGTTCATCCATGGCTGGGTGTATGACATCGAAACCAGCCAGATCAAGGCCTACGATGCAGAGTTGGGCAGCTTCCTGCCGCTCGACGGCGACAAGATTCCAATGGCGACGCCACGCGCGCGTTTTCCACAAAGCTGATACGCAGGCTCGCGGCTAAAGCCCCTCCCAGGGTCACGGTGGGTATTGTGGGAGGGGCTTTAGCCGCGATGCTCCTCCCAGAGTTTCACGGCCCAGGCGGCTCCGTCCCCTGATGCGCCTTAGAACTTCTCCCCACGCAGCACTTCCACCTGCGCCAGGTAGCAGACCATGGCGAAGTGGTCGTAGTAGCGCGCCTGCAGATGCTCGGCGATGCGCTCGGCCAATTCGCGGTTGCAGATGATTTCCAGGCGGATGTTGCCTTCGGTGTCCCAGCCGGCGCTGCGCACGCCACGGTGGCCGCGGCCACGGGCGTCGGAGATGGTCCAGCCGGGTGCGCCGAGCGCTTCCAGATCGGCCAGTAGGCGCTTCTCCAACGCCGCCTCGCAGATCACGGTGAGCAGGGTGCGGCTATGTGCGTTCATCTCAGAACCCCCAGGCGATCAGTCGTTCGGCCAGCGCCAGGTAGAGCGGAATGCCGATCAGGATATTGAATGGGAAGGTGATGCCCAGCGAGGCGGTCAGCGACAGCGATGGGTTGGCCTCGGGCAAGGCCAGGCGCATGGCCGCCGGCACCGCGATATAGGACGCCGAGGCCGCGAGCGTGGCAAGCATCGCCGTGCCACCCAGGCTCAGGCCCATGAAGCGCGCCAGCAAGGCGCCGATCAACGCACCGAGCAGCGGCATCAGCAGGGCGAAGGCCGCCAGGCGCACACCGAACTGCTTCAGCGCACCGAGCTGGCCGGAGGCGATCAGGCCCATCTCCAGCAGAAAGAACGCCAGCACCGGCTTGAACATGCTGGTGTACAGCGGCTCCAGCGGCTTGATCGCCTCCTTGCCGGCGATCGCGCCGATCACCAGGCCGCCGAGCAGCAGCATGATGCTCTTGCCCAGGAAGATCTCGCGGCCCAGTTCGCCCCAGTGCGTCTCGCGCGAAATGCCCTTGGCCAGGACGATACCGACCAGGATCGCTGGAATCTCCAGGATGGCCACGAACAGCGGCATGTAACTCTCGAACTCGATGCCCTTGGCCAGCATGTAGGCCACCACCACGGCGAAGGTACCGGCGCTGACCGAACCGTAGTGCGCCGCCACCGCCGCAGCATTGACGCGGTCGAAGCGCAGGCCGCGCAACAGGACAAACGCCAGGATCGGCAGCAGCATGCCGAGCGCCAGTACCAGCGCCGACTGACCGAGCAGCTGCAGGCTGGCCTGCTGTGCCAGCTCCACACCGCCGTGCAGACCGATGGCCAGCAAGAGAATGATCGACAGCGTCTCGTACAGCGCCGCCGGCAACTTCAGCTCACTCTTGAGCAGGCCGGCGACCAGGCCGAAGACGAAAAACAGCACCACCGGATCCAGACCCACCTCAGTTCACCTCCCCTGCTTCTCAGGGTGCGCTGTGCACGCCTGCCACTGTTCACCACCCGCCCCGGTGCGCACGGCGCACCCCACCCGGACGGCCACGTACACGCAAAGGAAAGGGCCATACCCCGGCACAAGGCGGTGCTGATCGCCCTGCTTTGCCTCGCCACGAAGGCGAAACGCCGGGGCATGGCCGAAAAGCTTAGCCGACATGCCCGGCTGCCCCCGCGCTGGCGAGTCGCACAAACGCCGTTAGCATTTTGCGCGGGGCCGCCGAGGGGTGAAGCACATGGATGTGCCGTGCAAAAAAAGGGAGCCTCGCGGCCCCCGGGACAAACCTGCGCCGTGGCGCTGAATAAAAAAGGAGCCCGGGTTACGCCCCGTCAAACTTGCCCATCCAACAGGCCGGGCTCCATAGAGGTTAACCTTCGATTTCCACCAGTACTTCGCCCGGATTGACGCGGTCGCCCTTGGCCACGTGAACGGCCTTGACGGTACCGGCAATCGGCGCCTGCACTTCGGTTTCCATCTTCATTGCTTCGGTGATCAGCACCGCCTGACCAGCCTTGACCGTGTCACCTTCCTTGACCAGCACATCGACGATGTTGCCCGGCATGGTGGTGGACACGTCGCCCGGTGCACCGGCCTGCTTGCGCTTGCCAGCGGCGCCTGCGACGTATTCATTGAGCGCCTCGAACACCACTTCTTCCGGCATGCCGTCGATGGACAGGTAGAAGTGGCGCTTGCCGTCGCCCTTGACGCCCACACCGGTGATGTCCACGCGGTAGCTTTCGCCATGCACGTCGACCACGAACTCGGTCGGCACGCCTTCGCCACCCACCGGCGCGGCCTTGCCCTGACCGTTCGGCATGGGCAGCAGTTCTTCCGGCTTGAGGGTGCCGGCCGCGCGCTCTTCGAGGAACTTGCGCCCGATATCGGGGAACATGGCGAAGGTCAGCACGTCCTCTTCGGACTTGGCCAGGCTGCCGATCTCTTCACGCAGGCGCGCCAACTCGGGCTTGAGCAGGTCGGCCGGGCGTACGTCAATCACTTCTTCGCTGCCGATGGCCTGCTTGCGCAGTTGCTCGTCGACCTTGCCCGGCGCCTTGCCGTAGCGGCCCTGCAGGTACAGCTTCACCTCGTTGGTGATGGTCTTGTAGCGCTCGCCGGCCAGCACGTTGAAGAACGCCTGGGTGCCGACAATCTGCGAGGTCGGCGTAACCAACGGTGGGAAGCCGAGGTCGGCACGCACGCGCGGAATCTCTTCCAGCACTTCGTTCATGCGGTTCAGCGCGCCCTGTTCCTTGAGCTGGTTGGCCAGGTTGGAAATCATCCCGCCCGGCACCTGATTGACCTGCACGCGGGTATCAACGCCGGTGAACTCGCTCTCGAACTGGTGGTACTTCTTGCGCACTGCATGGAAGTACATGCCGATCTCCTGGATCAGCTCCAGATCGAGGCCGGTGTCGAACTCGCTGCCCTTGAGCGCGGCGACCATCGACTCGGTACCCGGATGGCTGGTGCCCCAGGCCAGGCTGGAGATAGCGGTGTCGATATGGTCGGCACCCGCTTCGATGGCCTTGAGCTGGCACATCGAACCGAGACCGGCCGTATCGTGGCTATGGATGAATACCGGCAGGTCGACTTCGCTCTTCAGTGCCTTGACCAGCGCAAAGGTGGCGTAAGGCGTGAGCAGGCCGGCCATGTCCTTGATCGCGATGGAGTCGATACCCATCGCCTGCATGGCCTTGGCCTGGGCGACGAAGGCCTCGGTGGTGTGCACCGGGCTGGTGGTATAGGCGATGGTGCCCTGGGCGTGCTTGCCGGCAGCCTTCACTGCCTCGATGGCCACGCGCAGGTTACGCACGTCGTTCATCGCGTCGAAGATGCGGAACACGTCGATGCCATTGACCGCCGCCTTGGCCACGAAGGCCTTGACCACATCATCGCTGTAGTGGCGGTAGCCAAGCAGATTCTGCCCGCGCAGAAGCATCTGCAGGCGGGTGTTGGGCAGCGCCGCCTTGAGCTGGCGCAGGCGCTCCCACGGGTCTTCCTTGAGAAAGCGCACGCACGAGTCGAAGGTGGCGCCACCCCAGACTTCCAGCGACCAGTAGCCGACGCGGTCGAGCTTGTCGCAGATCGGCAGCATGTCTTCGGTGCGCATGCGCGTGGCCAGCAGCGACTGGTGGGCATCGCGCAGGACGGTATCGGTAACGGTGATCTTCTTGCTCATGATGTCCCCTACAGGCCCGCGTGGGCAGCGATGGCGGTGGCGATGGCGATGGCCAGGTGCGACGGGTTGCGCTTGATCGAGTACTGGGTCAGTTCTGGGTGGCTTTCGACGAAGCTGGTGTTGAACTGGCCGCTACGGAATTCCGGATTACGCAGAATTTCCTGGTAATAGGGCGCGGTGGTGCGCACGCCCTGCACGCGCATGTCGTCCAGCGCGCGCAGGCCACGGTCCATTGCCTCTTCCCAGGTCAGCGCCCAGACGATCAGCTTCAGGCACATCGAGTCGTAATAGGGCGGAATGGTGTAGCCGGTGTAGATCGCCGTGTCGGTGCGCACGCCGGGGCCGCCGGGCGCGTAGTAACGGGTGATCTTGCCGAACGAGGGCAGGAAGTTGTTCTTCGGGTCCTCGGCATTGATGCGGAACTGCAGGGCATATCCACGGTGGATGATGTCTTCCTGCTTGACCGACAGTGGCTGGCCGCTGGCGATGCGGATCTGCTCGCGGACGATATCGATGCCGGTGATTTCCTCGGTGATGGTGTGCTCCACCTGCACCCGGGTGTTCATCTCCATGAAGTACACCTCGCCTTCGGCGAGCAGGAACTCCACGGTGCCGGCGTTCTCGTACCCAACGGCCTGCGCAGCGCGCACAGCCAGGTCGCCGATATAGGCACGCTGCTCGGGGGTAAGCTGCGGGCTGGGGGCGATTTCGATGAGCTTCTGGTTACGACGCTGGATCGAGCAATCGCGCTCGTACAGGTGCACGGTGTTACCGAAGCTGTCGGCGAGGATCTGCGCTTCGATGTGTTTGGGATTGACGATGCACTTTTCCAGGAAGACTTCCGCACTGCCGAAGGCCTTGGTCGCCTCGGAGATGACCCGCGGGTAGGCCTGCTCCAGCTCCTCGCGGCTGTTGCAGCGACGAATACCGCGACCGCCACCACCGGAGGTGGCCTTGAGCATCACCGGATAACCGATGCGCTCGGCTTCACGCAGGGCTTCAGCCAGGTCGGCAACGTTGCCTTCAGTACCGGGTGTGACCGGTACACCGGCCTTGATCATGCTGCGGCGCGCTTCGGTCTTGTCGCCCATGCGGCGGATGACTTCCGCGCTCGGCCCTATGAATTTGATGCCACGCTCGGCGCAGATCTCTGCAAGTTCGGCATTTTCGGAAAGAAAGCCGTAACCGGGATGCAGCGCGTCGCAACCGGTTTCCACGGCCAGATTGACCAGCTTGCGCGGGTTCAGATAGCCGGCCAGCGGATCTTCGCCAATGCTGTGCGCCTCGTCGGCACGCTTGACGTGCAGGGCATGACGGTCCGCATCGGAGTAGATCGCTACCGAGCGGATGCCCATCTCGGCGCAGGCCCGCACGATGCGGACGGCAATCTCACCACGGTTGGCGATCAGTATTTTTCTTATCACGATCCAATCCTCAGCGCAGAGCTGCAAGGGCCGCTGCAACAGTTGGTTGCAAACGTGGTGAAACCCTATCCGGCTATACGAATTAACAAAAATGAATAATTATTTGATCGAGCATAAGTAATTACTTATGCATTGACCGAACGAGGACGAAACCGTGCGTAAAACCCTGCTGCGCATGACCTTGCGCCAGCTCCAGGTGTTCCGTGCCGTGTGCGAACACGGCTCCTACAGCCGCGCAGCCGAGGAGATGTCACTGACCCAGCCCGCCGTCAGCCTGCAGATTCGTCAGCTGGAGGAGCTGGTGGGCCAGCCGTTGTTCGAATACGTGGGCAAGAAGCTCTACCTGACCGAAGCCGCCGAGGCACTCAAACGCGCCAGCAGCGATATTTTCGGCCGCCTGGAAAGCCTCGACATGCAGCTGTCCGACCTGCAGGGCTCGCTGCAGGGGCAGCTCAATCTGTGCGTGGAATCCAGCGCGAAATATTTCATTCCCCACCTGTTCGCCGAATTTCGCCGCCAATACCCGGAAGTCAGCCTCAACCTAACGGTGGTCAACCACGCGCTGGTGGTGCGTCGCCTGACCCAGAGCCGCGACGACCTGATGATCATGAGCCAGGTGCCACAGGACATGGCGCTGGACTTCATGCCCTTCCTCAACAACCCAATCATTGCCGTGGCGCCGCCGGATCATCCCCTGTGCGAGGCGGACAGCCTGCAGTTGCACGACCTCACGCCCTACCCGCTGCTGATTCGCGAAAGCGGCTCGGGGACCCGCCGCGCCTGTGAGGAGTACTGCCATCAGAAACGTGCGCACTTCCCGAGCACCCTGGAAATCGGTTCGCTGGAATCGCAGCGCGAAGCGGTGCTGGCCGGTCTCGGCATCGCCCTGCTGCCGCGCCACGCTGTGCGCCTGGAATTGCAGCATGGCCTGCTGCGCGAACTGCCGGTGGCCGAACTGCCGCTGCAGCGCAGCTGGTGCGTGGTGAATATCCGTGGCAGGCGCCTGTCGCCAGTGGCGCAGGCCTTCGTCGACTTCATCCGCACCGAGCGCGCGCAAATCGTCAAACTGGCCGAACGCTTCCAGCCCAGCCACGCAGGATCGGGCAAGAATCTCGCAGGATCGGCCTAACCCTTCTTAACTGGCATACGGGACATTGGCAGCCTGGGATCGCTCCACCAAAACCTGCCTGGGAGAAATCAATGCTGTCGGGAATCAGCGCCCTGCTCGGCGCCCTTCGCGCGCTCGAACGCGACAACGGCCAGGCCGTGCTCGCCACCGTGGTCAAGGTCGAAGGCTCAGCCTATCGCCGCCCCGGCGCGCGCATGCTGATCCCGCTCTACGGCGGCACCGTGGGCACCATCAGCGGCGGCTGCCTGGAGTCCGAGGTGGCGAAGAAGGCCTGGTGGCTGACCGATGGCGGCGAAGCCGTAATCCGTCGCTACAGCACCGCCACCCAGGACGACGATGACGATCAGGACGCCGCACTGACCTTCGGCCTCGGCTGCAACGGCACCGTGCATGTGCTGCTCGAGCGCCACAGCGCGGAAAAGCCGCTGGCCGTGCTCGAACTGCTGCGCCAGGTGCGTGAGAGCGGCCAGGGGGGGGCGGTCGCCACGGTGATCTGCAGTTATCGCAACGCCCGTGTGCGTGTGGGTGAGCGCCTGTTGCTGCATCCATCGCTCAGCGACAACGGCCGCCTGCTCGATCCCGCGCTCGACGCCGAGGTTCGCGCCGATCTGCAACGAACCCTGACCGATGGCCGATCCTCACTGCGCAGCTACCGTGATGCGCGTGGCGAGATCGAGGTGTTCTGCGAATACCTGGCACCGCAGCGACGCCTGGTGATCTTCGGCGCCGGGCATGATGCACAGCCCCTGACGCATATGGCCAAGCTGCTGGACTGGCACGTCACCGTGGTCGATGGCCGCGCCCATTTCGCCCGCGCAGAGCGCTTTCCCGACGCCGATGCTGTACTGCAGGTCGATGCCCGGCCGCCCTACGATCTGCACACGCTCACCGACGGCGCCATGGTGGCGATCATGAGTCACAGCTACAGCCAGGATCGTCATTGGCTAGGCAGCGTGCTACAGGGCGCACCGGCTTACATCGGCCAATTGGGGCCGCGCGACCGTACCGAACGCCTGCTGGACGAGATTCGCCAGCACAGCGAACAACTACCGGCGCTGGAACGGCTGCACTATCCCATCGGCCTGGATATCGGCGGCGATACGCCGGAAAGCGTGGCCACGGCGATTCTCGCCGAGATGACCGCCGCCATTAACCTGCGCACAGGCGGCATGCTCAAGCACCGCCAGGCGGCAATCCACACGCCAACGCCGCTGGACTGCAGCGATATCGAGCCAGCGACCATACTGACCGCCTCCTGAGCAAAGCTCCGGATTGCATCCGGGCTACGGCCTGACACAGCACCTCTGTGAGAGCGACACTCCGCTTCAGCCGCAATCAACTGCAAGAGCTCGCCGCTGAAGCGCCTCCTACACAGAGCGGCACCGTCTACCGTCCGACACAGCCCCCCCGTAGGAGCGGCTTCAGCCGCGATCAATACTCAAAAAGCTCGCCGCTGCGACTGCACGGAAGCAGGAGGTAGAGGAAGCAGGATGCCAGAGTTGTGGGAGGGGCTTTAGCCGCGACCGGCTGAAACAAAAACGCCCGGGCAATTGCCCGGGCGTCGTGTCTACCGTACCAGACCTCAGGCCTTGATCTGCGCCGGGAACGGCAGCTTGCGCAGACGCACGCCAGTGGCCGCGAACAGGGCGTTGGCCAACGCGGGCGCCAGCGGCGGCACGCCCGGCTCACCGACACCGGTCGGATTCGCCGCCGACGGTACGATATGCACCTCGACCTTGGGCATTTCGTTCAGGCGCAACACCTGGAAGTCGTGGAAGTTCGATTGCTCGACCCGCCCTTCCTTCAAGGTGATCGCGCTGTGCCGGGCCGCCGCCAGGGCGAAGCCGATACCGCCCTCCATCTGCGCCTTGATCACATCCGGGTTGATGGCGATGCCGCAGTCCACGGCGCACACCACGCGATCCAGGCGGTAGCTACCATCGGCCTTCACCGTGACTTCGGCCACCTGCGCCACGAAAGAACCGAATGACTCGTGCACGGCAATGCCACGCCCGCGTTTCTCGCCCTCGGCACCCGCCGCCAGCGGCTTGTCCCAGCCGGCTTGTTTGGCGGCCAGCTCCAGCGCACCGCGATGACGCGGATGACTTTCCAGCAATGCATGGCGGAAGGCGTAAGGGTCCTGGCCTGCAGCGACGGCGGCCTCGTCGATCATGGTTTCGGCGACGTAACCGGTGTGGGTATGACCGACCGAACGCCACCAGAGCACCGGCACCTTGATATTGGTCGGCGTGCTCAGCTCCACCTGCAGGTTGGGCACCGCGTAGGACAGGTTGGAGATCCCCTCCACCGAGGTGTGGTCGATCCCATCCTTGACCAGGAACGGCTCCATCGAGGTGCCGGCGATGATCGACTGGCCGACGATACGGTTATGCCAGGCCTGCAGCTTGCCGGCCTCATCCAGGCCGATGCGCACGCGGTGCAGGTACAACGGCCGGAAGGAACCGCCACGGGTATCGTCCTCGCGCGTCCAGACCATTTTCACCGGCGCATCCACGCCCTTGTCGCGCGCGGCCTTGGTGATTGCCACCGCTTCCAGCAGGTAATCCGACACCGAACTGGCGCGACGACCGAAACTGCCGCCAGCGTACAGTTGGGTCAGTGAAACCTGCTCGGGCGTCAGGCCCAGATAACTGCTGATGATGGCCTGGTCGACGGTCTGGAACTGCTCGCCGTTCCAGATTTCGCAGCGGTCACTGGACAGCTTCACCAAGCAGTTCATCGGTTCCATCGCCGCATGGGCAAGATAAGGAAACTCGTAGTCGGCCTCGACGGTTTTTGCCGCCTGGGCCAACGCCGCATCGGCGTCGCCCTTGCTCGCTGCCGGTAGGCCTGGCTTGCTGGCGCTGTCGCGGTACTGCGCGAAAATCTCCTCGCTGCCCAGAGTGAAGGCCTGGCTCTCGTCCCACTCGATTACCAGCGCATCGCGGCCCTGCCGCGCTGCCCAGGTGTTCTTCGCCAACACGGCGACACCGGAGCGACCGTGGGGCAGATCGCGAAACTCCACCACCTCGACCACATCGCGCACGGCCTTGGCCTTGCTGCTGTCGACCGAGCGCGGTACGCCGCCGAAACGCGGCGGGTAGGCAACCATGGCCACCAGCATGCCGGGCAGCTTGAAGTCCTGGGTGAAGATGGCGCTGCCATCGGTCTTGCCCGGGCTGTCCTTGCGGCGCAGCTCGACCTTGCCGATCAGTTTGAAATCCTTGGGCTGCTTGAGCTGCACCTGCTCCGGTACCGGCAGTGACGCCGCCGCCTCGACCAGCTCACCGAAGCCGGCGCTGCGGCCTGAGCCGGCGTGACTGACCACACCCTGGCTGACGCTGATTTCACTGGCCGGCACGCCCCAGCGCTGCGCGGCCGCAGCCACCAGCATGGCCTTGGCCGTCGCACCGGCGTTACGCATCTGCTCCCAGGAGTTGGCCATGGCAGTGCTGCCGCCCGTGCCCTGCATCGGGCCGAAGGCGAGGTTGTTGTAGCGCTTCACATCGGCCGGCGCGCCTTCGACACGTACCTTGTCCCAGTCGGCATCCAGCTCTTCGGCGAGCAAGGTGGCCAGGCCGGTGTAGCTGCCCTGGCCCATTTCCAGGTGTTTGGCCAGCACGGTCACCGTGCCGTCGAGGTCGATACGGACGAAGGCGTTCGGCTCCAGCGGGCCGCCTGCCGCCAGCGCGTCCATACCGCGGATCAGCGGCGCGAAGAAGATGCCCAGCGCCAGGCCACCAGCACCCTGGAGCAGGGTGCGACGGCTGACATTGAGGATGCCGCGAGTGGCGCTATCGGGGGTTTCGATCTTGCCCATGTCTATACGCCTCCTCAGGCCAGTTTGCCGGCAGCTTCGTGAATGGCGGCACGAATCCGCACATAGGTGGCGCAGCGACAGATGTTGCTGCTCATGGCCGCATCGATATCGGCATCGCTCGGCGTCTTGTTGCTGCTCAGCAGCGCTGTCGCTGCCATGATCTGCCCGGACTGGCAGTAGCCGCACTGCACCACGTCCAGTTGCCGCCAGGCTTCCTGCACCACCTTGCCCACGGCGTCTTCGCCGACCGCTTCGATGGTGCTGATGCGCTTGCCGACCACCGCCGATACCGGGGTGACGCAGGAGCGGGTCGGCTGGCCTTCGACGTTCACCGTGCAGGCGCCGCACAGGGCCATGCCACAGCCGTACTTGGTGCCTGTGAGATTGGCGACGTCGCGCAATGCCCAGAGCAGCGGCATGTCAGCGGCCACATCCAGCTCGTGGTCCTTGCCATTGAGATTCAGGGTAATCATGGTCTGCCCACCTTGTTCTGATGGTGTCTGATGGTTCCGGCATAGCGTGCCGGTGGTCACGGTCAACCCCGCACACAGGGGCCAGACAATCACTGTAGAGGGCGCAAAACCTGCTGTCGCCGCCTGCCGCAGAGATCGGCAGAACCGGGCAATAAGTTCGTAGAATCAGGCAAGATCACTGCCCTGCCCGCAGGCAGGGCAGCAAGAAAGTCAGGCGGCGCGGCGCGAATCAGGTTCGGCGTGCTGGAGGTAGCTGGCGGAAACCAGCTCGGGGAAGTCGGCAAGCTCGCGTTGCAGCTGGCACTGCTCGGCGTAGTGCTCGATGGCCCGGCGATAGGCCATGCGGCGCTGGTCTTGCAGTTTGCGCCGGGTCTTGGCGTCAGGTTGGTCGTGCAGTTGCGCGTCATCGAAGATACGAGGCATCTCGGTTCTCCCGGAACGAGGACTGGAGGCCTCAGCTTGTTCCGCGAAGATGACGCTTTGACGGCGAGAGGATGAACAGGCGGTGAACCCGTTCTCTCAATCCTCGGTGTTGCGCAGCGATTTCGGCGACAGGCGCAAGCTGCGCAGGCTGCGCTTGACGCTCTTGAGGTGGTTGACCAGGCTCGGCCCGCGCGCCATGGCCACGCCCATGGCCAGCACGTCGATCACCACCAGGTGGGCGATACGCGAAGTCAGCGGAGTGTAGATCTCGGTATCTTCCTGCACGTCAATCGCCAGGTTGACGGTCGACAGCTCTGCCAGCGGCGTCTGGCTCGGGCACAGGGTGATCAGGCTGGCGCCAGACTCACGCACCAGGTTGGCGGTGATCAGCAGGTCCTTGGAACGGCCGGACTGGGAAATGCACACCGCCACGTCGCCCGGCTGCAGGGTCACCGCACTCATCGCCTGCATGTGCGGGTCGGAATAGGCCGCAGCGTTGAGCAGCAGGCGGAAGAATTTGTGCTGGGCATCGGCCGCCACCGCGCCGGACGCACCGAAGCCATAGAACTCCACGCGCTGCGCCTTCGAGCAGGCGGCGATGGCGCGCTGCAACGCCTCGGGGTCGAGCTTCTCGCGCACTTCCATCAGCGTATGCAGGGTGGTGTCGAAGATCTTCAGACTGAAGTCGGCGACCGAGTCATCCTCATGAATCGCGAACTGGCCGAAGCTGGCCCCGGCGGCCAGGCTCTGCGCCAGCTTCAGCTTGAGGTCCTGGAAGCCGCTGCAACCGATGGCACGGCAAAAACGCACGATGGTCGGCTCGCTGATGCCGACGCTATGCGCCAACTCAGCCATGGAGCTGTGCATCACTGATGCAGGATCGAGCAAGACGTGATCGGCCACCTTGAGCTCGGACTTGCGCAGCAGGTGGCGCGACTGGGCGATGTGTTGCAACAGATTCACTGAGATAGGCTCTATGCAGAAAAGGGTCTACTGCGGGACTCGGCGAGTCATGGCTCGGTTATGATCGGCGGCCGGCGGTTGTAGTGACCTTGTAGTTATACTACATAGCTCGCGCCCGCGCACAGCCAAGCGGCTGCCAATTCGCTGAACGAACTTTCCGGCAGAGGGGCGCACCCGATCTTTTCACTGCCTCTTTGCTGCAAACGCAGGTAGCGTGCAACGGCCTGCCACAACGAGTCGGAGTCTTCCCTTGAGCATCCCCTGCGACATGCTGGTCTTCGGTGGTACGGGCGACCTGGCCCTGCACAAGCTGCTGCCAGCGCTCTATCACCTGCACCGCGAAGGACGCCTGCACGCCGATGTACGCATCCTCGCCCTGGCCCGCAGCAGCCACAGCCGCGAAGCCTACCAGGCGCTGGCCGAGCGTCACTGCCGCGCTCAGGTGGCGCGCGCCGATTTTGCCAACGAGACCTGGGCCAGCTTCGCCGCACGCCTCGACTACTTCGCCATGGACGCTGCGCAGAGCGCCGACTTCGGCCGCCTGGCCAAACGCCTGGGGCGTGATGACGAGCGCGTACGGGTCTACTACCTGGCCACCGCACCGAGCCTGTTCGAAGCCATCGCTGCGCACCTGGCCAACGCCGGCCTGGCGGGTCCGGCGGCGCGTATCGTGCTGGAAAAACCCATTGGCCACTCGCTGGAATCGGCGCGTGCGATCAACGCCGCCATCGGCGCCGTGTTCGACGAAGCGCGGGTGTTTCGCATCGATCACTACCTGGGCAAGGAAACCGTGCAGAACCTGATGGCGCTGCGCTTCGCCAACGCCCTGTTCGAGCCGGTATGGCGCGCCGGGCATATCGATCACGTACAGATCAGCGTGTGCGAAACCCTTGGCGTGGAAAATCGCGGCAGCTACTACGATCAAGCCGGCGCCATGCGCGACATGATCCAGAATCACCTGCTGCAACTGCTCTGCCTGGTGGCCATGGAAGCGCCGGTACGCTTCGACGCCGAAGCCGTGCGCAACGAAAAGGTGAAGATCCTCGAAGCACTGAAACCCATCTCCGGGCTCGACGTGCAGGACAAGACCGTGCGCGGCCAGTACACCGCCGGCAAGATCGGCGGCCATGACGTGCCCGCCTACTACTTCGAGAAGAACGTCGACAATGACAGCGACACCGAAACCTTCGTCGCCGTGCAGGTCGAGATCGACAACTGGCGCTGGGCTGGCGTGCCCTTCTACCTGCGCACCGGCAAACGCCTGGCGAAGAAGGCCTCGGAAATTCTCATCCAGTTCAAGCCGGTGCCGCACCGCCTGTTCCACGAAGGCGAAGCCAACCAGTTGCTGATCCGCCTGCAGCCGGAAGAGCGCATCAGCCTGCAACTGATGGCCAAGAATCCCGGCAAGGGCATGCACCTCAAACCGGTGGAGCTGGATCTCAACCTGGCCAACGCCTTCAACCAGCAACGTCGCTGGGACGCCTACGAGCGCCTGCTGCTCGATGTGATCGACGGTGATTCGACGCTGTTCATGCGCCGCGATGAAGTGGAGGCGGCCTGGCAGTGGGTCGATCCGATCCTGCAGGGCTGGCACCAGCACTACCAGAGCCCGCGCCCCTACCCGGCCGGCAGTGACGGGCCGGAGCAACTGCAACACCTACTCGAGCGTCACGGCCGGCACTGGGCCTGAAGGCGTAGCCCGGATGCAATCCGGGGGCTTTCAGCACCGCCGCGGATTTCATCCGGGCGACTGGCTTGCGGCTTGTCGCCTGAGGCTGCCTTGGTGCAGCAACACCATCGCCAGCACCAGTACGCCCAGCGCTCCGGCGCCTAGGAACAATCCTTCGTACCCCAGTGCCTTGGCCAGTACCCCGCTGCTGGCCCCGACGAAGCCGGACAGCAGCACCTGCGCCGAGGCCTGCAGGGTGAAGTCGGCGCCTTCGTGTTCGGGGCGGCACATACGCATCATGGCGGCGAACAGGGCGACGGTGGACATGCCGTCGGCCACCTGCTCGAACAGAGTCACGGCGTAGACCAGCCCGGTATTGGCGCCCTGTCCCACCAGTAAGGCCAAGGCGGCCATGCCAATGGCCTGCAGGGCGCCGAACAGGATCAGCGCACGCAGCACGCCGATACGGGCGTAGAGCAGGCCGCCTATCACCGCGCCGCCGATGCCGGCCAGGCTGCTGATCAACGTCAGTTGGCCGAGCGCCCCGGTGCTCCAGCCCTGATCCACCAGCATCGGCTTGATCATCGGCGAGCCGAGCGAGTCGCCCAATTTGAAGGTCAGCACCACCGCCAGCCACAGCAGCATGCCGGGCTGCGCCAGCAGGCCGCGATAGTGGTTCAGCAGCAGACGCGGGCCGAGGGCGGTTTCGGCCAGGGCTGGCTGGAAGGGCAACACGCGGCGCTCGGGGAACAGCCAGATCGGCACGGTCATCAGCAGGATCAGGCCGGCCAGCAGGCCAAGCGCCAGGTTCCAGCCCAGCGGGTCGATCACCAGCAGCAGGCCACTGCCACTGACGATCATGCCGACCTTGTAGCCTCCGACCTGCAGGCTGTTGCCCAGGCCGCGCCAGCGCTCGGGTAGCAAGCGCACGGTGAGGCCATCAGTGGCGATGTCCTGGGTCGATGCCAGCAGGTTGATCAGTAGCAGCAAGCCGAGCAACAACCACAGGCCGGAGCCGAACAGCGTCTGCGGGGCGAGCAGCGCCAACGCCGCGACACAGGCGATGACGCCGCTTTGCAGCGGCAGTATCCAGCCACGGTGATGTCCCAGCCGGGGTGATGCCAGGCGGTCGACCCAGGGCGCCCAGCACACCTTGAGCAACCAGGGCAGCGCCAGCAGCTTGAGCAGGCCGATCAGCGCCAGATCGACGCCATGCTGGCGCAGCAACACCGGCAGCGAGTGGGCGATCAGCCCGGAAGGAAGACCCTGCGCGCAGTACAGCGAGGCCAGCAGCACCAGCGTGGCGTTGGACGGGCGAGGTGCGGTTGGCGACATGGCGGGCGCTCGCGGCAAAAACGCAAGCCTAGTGGTTGGCGCCGGTCAGCGGCAATGCGAGGGTGGTTACAGTTCGTAGCCGGGTTCGTCGCGGCTGAAGCCCCTCCCACGGGGCAGGACGTTCGATTGGTTGTAGCCCGGATGCAATCCGGGGCCGTTGCTATCGCTCCCGGATTGCATCCGGGCTACGTGGAAAAGTTCACGACGCCAAAGGCCCTATAGGCTATCCAGGCACTCGGTCAGGCCGTTTGCCAGGTTTTCCAGCAGTTGCTCGTAACCGGTGGCATTCACCGGCAAGGTACCGCCCAGCGCATCCAGTTCCGCCAGCTTGACCGGCAAGCCGGCGCTGAGTGTTTCGGCCAGGCGCGGACGCAGCGGCGGTTCGCTGAACACGCAGCTCGGGCCAGCCTCTTGCAGCGTCTTGCGCATGGCAGCGACATGGCGCGCGCCGGGCTGTACTTCGGTCAACACGCTGAATACGCCGGCGTGCTTGAGGCCGTAGGCAGCCTCGAAATAGTCGAAGGCCTCGTGGAAGACGAAGTACGGCTTGCCCTGCAAGGCAGCCAATTGCGGACGAATACGGCTATCGAGCGCATCCAGGCGCGCTTCGAAGGCTTGCAGGTTGGCGGCGTAACGCGCGGCGTTGGCGGCATCCAGCTGAGCCAGGTCGGCCGCCATGCGCGCGGCGATCACCCGGGCGTTGTCAGCGGCCAGCCAAAGGTGTGCATCCAGGCTGCCCGGACGGTGATCATGGTCATGACCCAGGTCGTCACCGGCATGTTCGTGCGCGTGATCATGATCATCGTGGCCATTTTCATGCTCTTCGTGATCTTCTCCGAAGTGACGCAGGGTCATGCCGGGCAGATCCTGCACAGCCACCTGCGGCTTGTCACGGCTGTCCAGCACGCGCGGCAGAAAACTCTCCATGTCCGGGCCAATCCAGTACAGCAGGTCGGCATCACGCACTCGCCGTACGTCGGATGGGCGCAATGCATAGTGATGCGGTGAAGCACCAGGCGGCAGCAGCACCTCGGGCTCACCAATACCGTCCTGCACCGCCGCAGCGATCAGTTGCAGCGGTTTGATACTGGTCAGCACACGCACTTCGGCCTGGGCATTGGCGACGAAAAACAGGGTAAAGAGACAGAAAAGACGCAACACGGGGCATACTCGGATGGAAATGAACGGGTAATATAATAACGTCTCTTATCAGCGCCGTCCTTGCCCATGACCGACACACCTCTGGCTGCACGCCCTCACGACCACTCCCGCTGCGTCAGCCATGCACTGGCCGAGGCCGAAGCCATCTGCACCCGCCAGGGCCTGCGCCTGACCGCCCTGCGCAAACGTGTACTCGAACTGGTGTGGGCTAGCCACAAGCCGCTCGGCGCCTATGACATTCTCGGCGTGCTGAGTGACGAAGACGGTCGCCGCGCAGCGCCGCCCACCGTCTACCGCGCGCTGGACTTCCTTCTGGAAAACGGTCTGGTGCACCGCATCGCCTCACTCAACGCCTTCGTCGGTTGCAGCCATCCCGAGCATGCGCATCAGGGCCAGTTTCTGATCTGCCGCGCGTGCCATGCGGCGACCGAACTGGAGCAGCCAGCGATCAGCCAGGCCATCGTCGACGGCGCGGCCGGCGTCGGTTTCGTCGTCGAAAACCAGACCGTGGAAGTGGTCGGCCTCTGCGCAGGCTGCAAGGGCGCGGCATGAGCGATGCGCTGATACAGCTCGACGGAGTCGCTGTCAGCTTCAACGGCCAGCCTGTGCTGGATGACGTGCAACTGAGCGTGCAGCCCGGCGAAATCGTCACCCTGATCGGCCCCAACGGCGCCGGCAAGACCACCCTGGTGCGCGTCGTGCTCGGCCTGCTACAGCCCGACCGTGGCAACGTGCGCCGGGCGCCACGCCTGCGCATCGGCTACATGCCACAAAAACTCCACGTCGACGCCACCCTGCCGCTGTCGGTGCTGCGTTTCCTGCGCCTGGTGCCGGGAGTGGATCGCAAACGCGCGCTGGAGGCACTGGCCGAGGTGGGCGCCGAACAGGTGATCGACAGTCCGTTGCAGAGCATTTCCGGTGGCGAGATGCAGCGCGTGCTGCTGGCCCGTGCCCTGCTGCGCGAGCCGCAACTGCTGGTACTCGACGAGCCGGTGCAGGGCGTCGACGTGGCCGGCCAGGCCGAGCTGTACCGGCTGATCTCGCGGCTGCGCGAGCGCCATGGCTGCGGCGTGCTGATGGTCTCGCACGACCTGCACCTGGTGATGAGCGCCACCGACCAGGTGGTCTGCCTCAACCGCCATGTGTGCTGCTCGGGACACCCGGAGCAGGTCAGTGGCGACCCGGCCTTCATCGAGCTGTTCGGCCAGGATGCCAAGAGCCTGGCCGTCTACCACCACCATCATGACCACGCTCACGACCTGCATGGCGGCGTGGTTCAGCCAGGCCTGACCATCCACGGCCCGGCGCACGTTCACGGCCCTGGTTGCAAACACTGATGCCCGACTTCCTCCTCAACGCTCTGCTCGCCGGCCTTACCCTGGCCCTGGTGGCCGGCCCGCTCGGCTCCTTCGTGGTGTGGCGGCGCATGGCCTATTTTGGCGACACCCTGTCCCATGCCGCCCTGCTTGGCGTGGCATTGGGGCTGATGCTCGACGTCAGCCCGACCCTGACGGTAACGGTCGGCTGCGTGCTGCTCGCGGTGCTGCTGGTCACCCTGCAACAGCGCCAGCCGCTGGCCTCCGACACGCTGCTCGGCATCCTCGCCCACAGCACCCTGTCGCTGGGCCTGGTGGCGCTGAGCTTCATGCATGACGTGCGCATCGACCTGATGAGCTACCTGTTCGGCGACCTGCTCGCCGTCAGCCCCACCGACCTGGCCTGGATCATCGGTGGCAGCGCGCTGGTGCTGGCGCTGCTGGCCTGGCTATGGCGACCACTGCTGGCGATCACCGTGCACGAGGAACTGGCGCGGGTCGAAGGTCTGCCGGTGGCGGCGATTCGCCTGGCGCTGATGCTGCTGATCGCCGTGGTGATCGCCGTGGCGATGAAGATCGTCGGCGTATTGCTGATCACCTCGCTGCTGATCATCCCCGCCGCCGCCGCCCAGCGCCACGCCCGCACACCGGAACAGATGGCCGTGGGCGCCAGCCTGCTCGGCCTGCTCGCAGTGTGCTGCGGCCTGGCGCTGTCCTGGTATCAGGACACGCCGGCCGGGCCCTCCATCGTGGTCAGCGCTGCTGCGCTGTTTCTGGCCAGCTTTGCGCTGCCCAAGCGCAACACATGATGACGCGCTCTGCGTAGCCCGGATGCAATCCGGGAATGCTCCAGCACGTTTTCCCCGGATTGCATCCGGGCTACGGCGCGACCGATCGAGATGAAATCAGCGGTACGAACCTGTATGATTGCGCGTTTTTTGCACAATTCGAGACGCGTAATTATGAAGTCGTTCGCTTTTCGTGGTCTTCCGCTTTTTCTGGTTCTACTTCTGGCCGGTTGCCAGAGCAACCAGCAGCACAGTCTCCCGCCGGTCGACGATCTGGTCGTCGCCTTCCGTCAGCTCGACCTGAGCCTGGCCGAAGAACGTCTCGATGACGCGCGCAGCCAGCTCAGCACGCTGCAGCAACGCGCCAGCGGCGACACGCGCCTGGAGCAGTATCAGCGCCAGCTGGCCGAGGCCTATATGGAGCAGGGCCGCGAAGCGCTGCAGCAGGGCGATCTGGACCGCGCCGCGCAGGCGCTGGGCCAGGCCCGCAACCTGATGCCACAGGCGCCAGCCCTGAGTCACGACCTCAACCAGGCCATCGCCAGCGCCCGCACGGCGCGCCAAGCGGCTGCCGAGCAACAGGCGCGCGATGCCGCCGCCAAGCTCGATGCCGAGCGCCAGGAACAACTGCGCCAGCAGCGCCTGGCCAGCGAACGCCAGGCCGCAGCGAGCGTCGCAGCCATACCTGCCAGCCAGCCGACGCCCGTGGTAGAGAGCAAGCCGACAGCACGCCTGATCGATCCGAGCGCGGCCACCAGCATCGTGGCCATGCCTATGCTGGACAGCCAGGACAACGAAAACCTGCGCCGCCTGCTCGACAGCGTGGCCGCCGATGTAGTGACCTTTCGCTGCGCCGTGCGCATCGAAGTACGCGAGGCCAAGGATTATCCCTGGGTTGCGGCGCTGCTCTCGGCACGCATCAAGAAACTCGACCCGGGCTTTCGTCCGCAGCTGAGCCAGAAGATCGCCCCGCAGCAGATACCGCGCCTGCTGTTGAGCCCAAAGCGCAACTGATACAGGTCGCTTATCGGTAATGCCATTTTGTAATAACCATAGGCCAACAAAGATTTTCTCGGCCTAAACACCGCCGGGTAAACTAGCGCCCTTTTGCGCCTACCCGGCGCCAACGGCCGCTTCAGCAATCCCGAAATCCGGCCCTGAACACACCCAAAAGGTCGTTCGCGTGATTCAGTTTCAATCCGTCCACAAAGCCTACCGCGTCGCCGGTCGCGAGATTCCGGCACTGCAGCCCACCACGCTGCAGGTCGGCAGCGGCCAGGTGTTCGGCATCATCGGCCACTCCGGTGCCGGCAAAAGCACACTGCTGCGCCTGATCAACCGCCTGGAGGAACCCTCGGGTGGGCGCATCGAGATCGACGGTGTCGACGTCACCGCCCTCGATGCGGGTGGCCTGCGCCGTTTCCGCCAGCAGGTCGGGATGATCTTCCAGCACTTCAACCTGCTGTCGTCGAAGACCGTGGCCGACAACATCGCCATGCCGTTGCGTCTGGCCGGCGAGCTGAGCGGCGCCGAGATTCACGCCCGCGTCTCCGAGCTGCTGGCCCGCGTTGGCCTGCAGGATCACGCCAACAAATATCCGGCGCAGCTCTCCGGTGGGCAGAAGCAGCGCGTCGGCATCGCCCGCGCACTGAGCACCCGGCCGAAGATCCTGCTGTGCGATGAGGCGACCAGCGCCCTCGATCCGCAGACCACCACCGCCGTGCTGCAGCTGCTGGCCGAGATCAACCGCGAACTGGGACTGACCATCGTGCTGATCACCCACGAGATGGACGTGATCCGCCGCGTCTGCGACCGCGTGGCGGTGATGGATGCCGGTGTCATCGTCGAGGAAGGCCCGGTGGCCGAGGTGTTCCTGCACCCGCAGCACCCGACCACGCGGCGCTTCGTGCAGGAGTCCGAGCACGTCGACGAGGACGAGCAGCGCGACGACTTTGCCCATGTCGAGGGCCGCATCCTGCGCCTGACCTTCCAGGGCGAAGCCACCTACGCACCGCTGCTGGGCACCGTGGCCCGCGAAACCGGGGTGGACTACAGCATCCTCGCCGGGCGCATCGACCGCATCAAGGACACCCCCTACGGCCAGCTCACCCTGGCCCTGACCGGTGGCGACATCGACGCCGCGCTGGCGCGCTTCGAAGCCGCCGACGTGCATCTGGAGGTACTGCGCTGATGCTCGAACAACTGCTGCCCAACGTATTCTGGCCGGAAATCTGGCAGGCCAGCCTCGACACCCTGAACATGCTGCTCGGCTCGATGCTGTTCACCGTGCTGCTCGGCCTGCCGCTCGGCGTGCTGCTTTTCCTCACCGGCCCACGTCAGCTGTTCGAGCAGAAGGCCCTTTACGGCGCGCTGTCGCTGGTGGTGAACATCCTGCGTTCGGTGCCCTTCGTCATCCTCTTGATCCTGATGATCCCCTTCACCGAGCTGCTGGTCGGTACCTCGCTGGGTGTGGCCGGCGCCATTCCGCCGCTGGTGGTGGGCGCCACGCCGTTCTTCGCGCGCCTGGTGGAAACCGCCCTGCGCGAAGTCGAGCGCGGCATCATCGAAGCGACTCAGGCCATGGGCGCCACCACCTGGCAGATCATCACCCGCGCGCTGCTGCCCGAGGCGTTGCCCGGTCTGCTCGCGGCCACCACCGTCACCGCGATTACCCTGGTGTCCTACACCGCCATGAGCGGCCTGATCGGCGGCGGTGGTCTAGGCGACCTGGCCGTGCGCTACGGCTACCAACGCTACCAACCGGACGTGATGGCCGTGACCGTGATCCTGCTGCTGATTCTGGTGCAGGTGCTGCAGATGGTCGGTGATCGCCTGGTCGTACATTTTTCTCGCAAGTGATTATGAAAAGCGGCGACTCGCCACCCGCGAGACCCGCGCCAACCTTCCCAAAAGGAACCTTGAAATGAAGAAACTGCTGACTGCCCTGGCCGCCTGCGCGGCCTTCTCGGCCCAGGCCGAAACCCTCAACGTCGCCGCCACCCCGGTGCCGCACGCGGAGATCCTCGAGTTCGTCAAACCGGCCCTGGCCAAAGAAGGCGTGGAGCTGAAGGTGCGCGTGTTCACCGACTACGTGCAGCCCAACCTGCAGGTGCAGCAGAAGAACCTCGACGCCAACTTCTTCCAGCACCAGCCGTACCTGGACGAGTTCAATGCCAGCCGCAAGACCGATCTGGTCAGCGTTGCCGGTGTGCACGTCGAGCCCTTCGGCGCGTACTCGAGCAAGATCAAGGACCTCAGCGAGCTGCCGCAGGGCGCCACCGTGGCCATCCCCAACGACGCCACCAATGGCGGCCGCGCCCTGCTGCTGCTGCAGAAAGCCGGTGTGATCACGCTCAAACCGGAAGCCGGCATCCTCGCCACGCCGAAGGACATCGTCGAGAACCCGAAGGCGATCAAGGTGCGTGAACTGGAAGCGGCCACCCTGCCGCGCGTGCTGAGCCAGGTCGACCTCGCCCTGATCAACACCAACTACGCCCTGGAAGCCAAGCTGAACCCGACCCAGGATGCCCTGGCCATTGAAGGCAGCGACTCGCCGTACGTCAACATCCTGGTGACCCGCGCCGACAACAAGGACAGCGACGCCGTACAGAAGCTGGTCAAAGCCCTGCACAGCGCCGAGGTGAAGCAGTTCATCGAAGAGAAGTACAAAGGCGCCGTTGTCCCGGCGTTCTGATCGCCGCTGAAAGCCTCGCCTTACCCGATGCCGCGCCGCTGCAAAGCTGCGCGGCATTTTCATGTGCGGCATGCATCGGCGGGCACTCGGCGATCCGTAGGGTGCGCCGTGCGCACCAGGGCGCAACGCGGTAACCGCCCCGGATTGCATCCGGGCTACGATCATCCGAAATCGTCGGTGCGCACGGCGCACCCTACTCGGCTCTGGTTTTTTCCGGACGCGTCCAGATGAACAGTGCGCCGCAACTCATGCCGGCAGCGGCGAACAGCACGGAAGGCAGGTGATCGACGGTCAGCAGCAGGATGATCAGCGCTAGCAGCATGCTGCCACTCGCCACCCACTTGATACGCCGGGCGATCAGGCCGCCGTTCTTCCAGTCGCGCAGCAGCGGGCCGAACACCCGATGATTCTCCAGCCACGCGGCCAGACGCGGCGAACTGCGCGACGCTGCCCAGGCCGCCAACAGCACGAACTCGGTCGTGGGCAGGCCCGGCAGTATTACCCCGAGCATGGCCATGCCGATGCTCAGGTAGGCCAACAGCAGCCATAGCCAACGCTGCCAGGCCGAACGCGCCAGCGTGATTTCAGGCAAAGCAGCGTTCCAGGTGGACGGTGAAACGCTCGAAGGCCGCGATGGCCGCTACCTCGGCCAGACGCTCCTGCTCGGCATCCAGTTCGACGCTGTCGAGCACGGCGGTAAACGCCTTCCAACCCTGCGCGCGACCACCTTCCGGCTCACCCAGATGACGCGCGCCAAAGGTCTCGCTCAGGCCCAGCGCCGGCATGCGCTTGAGCAGGAAAGCGGCGCCCAGCTTGGAGCCTTCGGAAACGAACAGCCAGGCCAGCGCTTCGCCGGTGCCCATGACCTTGTTGCGGATGGCGTCATCGCCCTCTGGCAGTGCGCGCTGCAGATCGGCCAGGTCCAGCACGGCCTGCTCGACACGGCAGCGCTGCGGCAGATCAGGCACCAGCCTGATCAGCTGCGGGTCGTTATAGAGATTTTCCAGATCACGCTGGAACAGATATTGGGCGGCCACGAAGTGAGAAAACCGCTCCGGGCTCCCGAACGGATCATGGCTCTTGACCAGATTGTCGAGGTGACTGTGCGGCTCGTGGGTAATCTGGTTCAGGCGCTGCGAACGCAGCGGATGGGACAGTTGCGAAGAGGCGGTCATGGAAAGCTCGCTGATGACTGGCATGAAGTAAGGCAGCCCGTCCCCTGCACCGCTCGATGAAGCGTGCAGGACGTTAGACCGCCACTGCCTTATAAAGACGAACGAACCTGCCAAGCTCCGTAAAAATAAAGCGAAACACAGGGATATGACACTGCAGACGGGCTTCGCGCACGCGCTCGCTATCCGGCCTTATTAAAAGTGATTATTATTCACGAAGTAGTCGGCGAATCAGGCTTGCCAGTGACCATCTCCAATCTAGACAGCGTATTCATCAGCCAGCGCACCCCGCTGCTGCGCACGCTGGTAAAAATCGTGAAGAACGCCAGCATCGCCGAGGAGCTGGTGCAGGAAACCTACCTGCGGGTCGCCCGTAGCCTGCGCGACAAACCGGTCGATCACCTCGAACCCTTTCTCTTCCAGACAGGCCGCAATCTGGCGCTCGACCACTTGCGCCGCGAGCGCATGCAGTCACGCACCATGCTCGATGACGTGCCGGACGCCATCATGCAGGCCGTTCCCGCTCCGGGTTCATCCAGCGAAGACAGTCTGCACGCCGAACGCCTGCTGCAACGGCTGGGCAACGCACTGGAGCAGTTGAGCGAACGCCAGCAGCGCATCTTCATCCTCAGCCGTCTGCATGGTCAGGGCTATGCCGAGATCGCTGCAGAGCTCGGCGTGTCAGCCAGCACGGTGCAGAAAGAGCTCAAGTTGATCATGACCCTGTGCATGACCCTGCTCGAGCGCCTCGCGCCTCCGACATGAGCAACTATCGCTCACCCGCACCTTCGGCCAGAATATCGCCCCCCGGTTTCGAGAACAGCCCGATGCACCCGCAGCAGGGAACCCCCAACGACAGCGACGCATCGCTGAGCCAGGCGCTGGACTGGCTGCTTCTGCTGGAACATGCGGACGATGATTGCCGGGCGCGATTCACCGAATGGCTGGCCGCCTCCCCTGCCAATGCCGAAGCATTCGAGCGTGCGCAACAGTGCTGGCAATCATCCACGCTGGTCACCGCAGCCGCGCGCCTGGAGCAGCGCAGACAACCGGCGCCCGGGCGCTCGCGGCGCATCGGTAGAAAGCTGGCGATCGCCGCCTCGCTGCTGCTGGTGGTCGGCATCACCCTGCAAAGCGATCTGCTGCTGCACCTGCGCGCCGATCATGTCACTGCCGTTGGCCAACGCCAGAGCCTGGATCTGGCCGATGGCTCGCACGTTCTGCTCAACACCGGTAGCGCGTTCTCCAGCCAGATCGACGCGAGTCAGCGCGTCACGCAGTTGCTCAGAGGCGAAGCCTATTTCGATGTCGCCAAGGACAGCAGCCGCCCCTTTCAGGTTGCCGCTGGCCCCGTTCTGATATCGGTACGCGGCACCGCATTCTCCGTGCGCTACCTCGACGATACCGCCGAAGTCAGCGTCGAGCGGGGCGAGATCGAAGTGCATGCGCGCGGCAACGACACGCGCATCTACCTGGTAAGCGGCGATAGCATCCGTGTCGGCCCGGACGGTGTCGGCAAGCGCATACACGGCGCCACAGCCAATCAGCTCGCGTGGGTTCAGGGGCGCCTGATCTTCGATGACCGCCCTTTGCACGAAGTCCTGGATGAACTGCGCCGCTACTACCCCGGCTGGATCATCAACCGCAACGCCCGTCTGGATGACCTGCGCATCACCGGCAACTATCGCCTGAGCGAACCGGCCGACATCATGCGCTCGCTGGCGCAGGTGACCTCGGCGCAGCTTCAAGAGTACCCATCGCTGCTGATTCTCAACTGAGAAAAGAATTTTTACGCTCCAAGAGGGCTTCGTTCGTCCCGTCATAACAATGCAAATAATTCGCATTAACTGACCTTCCGACGACACCCGCAGAGAGCACAACGATGCCCCTTCACACCAGGCGCCCGCATTTCCCGCGACTGTCCACCGCCAGCCTGTCGCTGCTGGCACTCTCCATCGCCTGCGCCAGCCTGCCGCTGGCCAACGCTGCCGAGCCGTCGCCTGCAGCACAGCAGCAGAGCCAGAGCGGTTACCGCTTCGCCATCGAGCGCCAGCCCCTGGTTTCGGCGCTGAACGCATTCAGCGACGTCACGGGGTGGCAGATCGGCCTGCCGGCACAATTGGCCGACGGCATCGACTCGCCGGGAACCAGTGGCCGCCAATCGCCGGAGCTGGCCCTGGCGCGCCTGCTCGAAGGCACCGGTTTGAGCTACCGCAGCGTTGGGGAACGTAGCGTGGTGCTGGTGAAGAATCCTGCGCAATCGCTCGCCCTCCAACCAACTACGGTCACCGCCACGCTTCACGAGCAGGATGTAAACGCCGTTCCCAGCACGGTCAGCGTGCGCGATCGAACAATCCTGGACCGCAACAACATCAACACCATCAAGCAGCTGGTACGCGACGAGCCTGGCGTCTCCGTCGGTGGCACTGGTCAGCGCTCCGGCCTCACCGGCTACAACATCCGTGGCATCGATGGTAACCGGGTGTTGACGCAGGTCGACGGCGTCGAGATCCCTGCCAGCTTCTACTACGGTCCCTATGCCAATACCCAGCGCAACTATGTCGACCCGGAGATCATCAAGCGGGTGGAAATTCTCCGCGGCCCGGCCTCGGCCCTGTACGGCAGCAATGCCATTGGTGGTGCGGTGAGCTACTTCACCCTCGATGCTGACGACATCATCAAGGATGGCCGCAACAGCGGCGCCCGCCTGAAGACAGGCTACAGCTCCGCCGACGAAAGCTGGCTGAACTCGGCCACCGTCGCCGGTCGCCATGAGGACTTCGATGCGTTGCTGCACCTGTCACAGCGCAACGGCCATGAGACCGAATCCTACGGCAATCACGGCGGTACCGGCCTGGATCGTACTGCGGCCAATCCGGAAGACGTACGCACCACCAACGTCCTGGCCAAACTGGGTTGGAACTACAACGGCAGCGACCGCCTGCAGTTGACCTATGAGAAATACAAGGATGATCGCGACAGCAATCAACTCAGCGCCGTCGGTGGGCCGTTCAACGCCCCGACCATCGGTGCGGGACAGAACTACTACGCGAGTCGTGCTGGCAACGACACCATCACCCGCGAGCGCTTCGGCCTGGAGCACAGCCTGGCGCTGGACAGTCTGCTGGCCGACAGCCTGAAATGGAGCCTGAATTACCAGATCGCCAAGACCGACCAGAGCACCCAGGAGCGCTACACCCCCAGGAACTTCTTTACCCAGGCCATCACCCGCGACGTGATGCGCTATCGCAGCACCGACTACAAGGATCGCCAGTGGGTGCTCAACGCACAGCTGGACAAGGCCTTCGCCCTGGGCGAAACAGGTCACCTGCTGACCTACGGCTTCAACCTCAAGCGCCAGGAAGTCACCGGCCAGCGCAGCGGTTATGGCGTCTGCCTGCGGGCGCTGGGCGCCAACTGCCCCACCGTCGGCGCGATCAGCAGCAATAGCGGCGATACCCTCACCACCCAGAGCGACTTCCCGGATCCAACCATCGATGTCTACGGCGTATTTCTGCAAGACGAAATCCGCTGGAACCAGTGGACGTTCCTGCCGGGTGTTCGCTACGACCGGACCAAACTCAAACCCGATCTGACCGACGAGTACCTCGCCAGCGCCCCCGCAAGCAGTACCTTCGACCCCACAGGCGCGAGCACGACCTGGCAGCGCGTTTCACCCAAGCTCGGCGTGACCTATGCCTTCGATGAGCACTACACCGGCTTCGCCCAGTACGCCGAAGGCTTCCGCACACCTACGGCCAAGGAAATGTATGGCCGCTTCCAGAACAACAACCCGCCCTACATCGTGGAGCCCAACCCCGACCTCGACCCGGAAACCAGCCGCAGTCTCGAGACCGGTCTGCGTGGCAACTTCGAGGGCGGCAGCTTCAGCCTGGCCGTGTTCTATAACCGCTATCGCGACTTCATCGACGAGGATGCCGTAGGTGCAGCTGGCGGCCTGACAGTGTTCCAGAGCCGCAACATCAGCCGTGCCAGCATTCGTGGTGCGGAAGCCAAGGGCCGCCTGAATCTGGACAACTTCGGCGCACTGCCGGGTCTGTACGCGCAAGGCTCGATCGCCTATGCCCGTGGTCGCGACGAGGAAACCGGCGAGCCGCTGAACAGCATCAACCCGCTGACCGGCGTATTCGGTCTGGGCTACGAGCAGGAACGCTTCGGCGGCCTGCTGAACTGGACACTGGTCAAGCGCAAATCCCGCATCGACCAAAGCGGCTTCAACTCTCCGACCGGCGACGGCAGCCAGTTCGCCACACCCGGCTATGGCATTGTCGATCTGACCGGCTACTACAAGCTGACCGACGATCTCACCGTCAATGCCGGTCTGTACAACCTGACGGATAAGAAGTACTGGCAGTGGGACGACGTGCGCGGCTACGACGGTAACGGAGAGGCCGGCGTGACCGCCCCCGCCAATCTCGACCGCCTGACTCAACCGGGGCGCAACTTCTCGATCAACCTGGTCTGGGACATCTGAGCCGGCAGCCGGAAGTGACTGCAACTGTCACTTCCGGCGCAGACAGCAGTGCGCGGCCATTACCAAGGCGCATCTCTCGACAGCAGACAGCTCAACAAACAATCCAGGGCCGGCTGGCGCTGCGCACGGCGCACCAGGGCGACCAGCTCGCGATGGAAGGTCAGCTCACCCAGCTCGATCACCCGCAGACGCGTCGGCCTTTGCAGCCACAGGCCCGCACGCGGTACCAGGGCCACGCCCATGCCGTTTTCCACCAGCCGCACGATGGCTTCCAGTTCATCCAGCTCCAGCGCCTCGCGCACGTTCAGGCGTTGCTCACGCAGGAAGCGCGTCACCTGGCGCCCGCCGAACGAAGCGCGGTCGTAGCGCACGAAAGGCTGCTTGGCGAGCAGGCGCAATGGGTCTTCCCCGTCCACGTCCAAGGGTGCGATCAGTACGAAGGGCTCGCACGCCAGCGGCACCTCCAGCAGCTCCTTGGGTAAGGCAAACGGCGGTTTGATCAACAGCGCCAGATCCAGCTCACCGGCATCCAGCTGGCTGAACAGCTGCAAGGACACGCCCGGCACCAGCTTCAGTTCGACCCGCGGTGCCAGTTGCCGAAAGCGCGGCAGCGCCTCGGCCAGCAGACCGGTCTGCAAGGTGGCGATGGCGCCGACGCGCAGCTCGCCCTGCCACTGATCGGCCGCCTGCGGCAGCGCCATCTGCGTGTACAGCGCAAGCATCTGCTCGGCCAGCGGCAGGGCGTGGCGGCCGGCTGCGTTGAGCACGGCGGCGCGACCGCTGCGGTCGAACAGGCGCACGCCGAGGTGCTGCTCCAATACGCGCATCTGCGCGCTGACCGCCGACTGGGTCAGCCCCACCTGCTGGCCAGCGGCAGCGAAGGTGCCCAGGCGAGCGACGGTGACGAAGGTTTTCAGCTCGCGCAGCATCGAGGCCCTCGATTGATCGAAAATAGTTGAGCTTGAGAGCAAGAATATTCGCTTTAGAACAATTTTGCTGTTGGTAGGCTGGTGCGATGAACATCGATGGCGGGTTGTACCCGTCCTACCCACAACAAATCAGAGGTATTGCGTGATGGCCCTTGCTCCCTTTCACCTGGCGATTCCCGTGTACGACCTGGCCGCCGCGCGGCACTTCTACGGCGAGGTGTTCGGCTGTGCCGAGGGCCGCAGCAGCGAGCACTGGGTGGATTTCAATTTCTTCGGCCACCAGTTGGTGATCCACGAAGCGCCAAAGATGGCCTACCAGGAATCAGCCGCCAGCAACCCGGTGGACGGCCACGATGTGCCGGTGCCGCATTTCGGCGTGGTGCTCGGCTGGGCCGACTGGGAAGCGCTGGCCGAGCGCCTGCGCAGCCGCGAGACGACGTTCGTCATCGAGCCCTACGTGCGCTTCAAGGGCCAGGTCGGCGAGCAGGCCACCATGTTTCTCCTCGACCCCTGCGGCAACGCCCTGGAGTTCAAGGCGTTCAAGGACATCGGCCAGTTGTTCGCCAAGTAAGCGCGAGGAAATCCTTCAATCCAGCGGATTGTCGATCTGCGCGCGCAGCAGTTCGGCGAAGGCGCTCGCCTCCACCGGGCGGCTGATCAGAAAACCCTGGATCTCGTCACAGTTCTGGCTCTTGAGGAAATCCATCTGCGCCTGGGTTTCCACGCCCTCGGCCACCACTTTCAGCTCCAGGCTGTGGGCCATGGCGATGATCGCGCGGGTGATCGCCGCATCCTCGCCACCGGGCGACAGATCGCGGATGAAGGTCTGGTCGATCTTCACGTAATGCACCGGGAAGCGCTTGAGGTAGCTGAGCGAGGAATAGCCGGTGCCGAAATCGTCGATGGCCAGTTTGACCCCCAGCTCACGCAGCTGACGGAAGGTGACGATGACGCTGTCGACGTTGTCCAGCAGCTGGCTTTCAGTCAACTCCAGCTCCAGGTACTGCGGCGCCAGGCCGGTTTCTTCGAGCACCTGGCGCACCAGGCTGGTGAGGTTGCCCTGGCGCAACTGGTACACCGAGATATTCACCGACACCCGTATCTGCGCCAGCCCTTCCTGCTGCCACTGGCGCGCCTGGCGGCAGGCCTGACGCAGCACGAACTCGCCAATCGGCGCGATCAGCCCGGTCTCTTCGGCCAGGCCAATGAATTCGCCAGGCGCCACCATGCCTTGCTGCGGATGGCGCCAGCGCACCAGTGCTTCAGCGGCGTTGAGCTGGTCGTCGGCGAGGTTCAGCTTGGGCTGGTAGAACACCTCCAGTTGGCCTTCATCGATGGCCTTGCGCAGCTGGTTCTCCAGTTGCAGACGCTCCAGGGTGCAGGCCTGCAGGTTGTCGGTGAAGAACTGGAAGGTGTTACCGCCCAGGTGCTTGGCATGTTGCACGGCCATGTTGGCCTGGCTGATCAGCGCGCTGATCTCGCGGGCGTAGTCCGGCAGCAGACTGATGCCCAGCGAGGCGCTGATCACCAGCTCGTGCCCACCGACGGTCATCGGCACACGCAGCTTGGCCAGCAACCGACTGGCCACCCGCGCCAGGCTGGAGAGGCTGCCGTAGGCATCGAGGATGATGGCGAACTCGTCGCCCGAGAGCCGCGCGATGCAGTCGGCCTCGGGCACGGCCTGGGTCAGGCGGCGGCTCATCTGCCGCAGCAACTGGTCCGCCACTTCATGGCCGAGGCTGTCGTTGAGCAGCTTGAAACGGTCCAGATCGATATGCACCAGAGCGATGCTGCGGCCGCTCTGGCGGGCGCGCTGGCTGGCCTCGTGCAGACGCTCCTTGAACAGACTGCGGTTGGCCAGGCCGGTCAGGTCGTCATAGTGCGACAGGTAGCGCAGGCGCTCTTCGGCCTCGCGCCGCGCACTGAGATCGGCGAAGAAGCCGACGATATGGCTGGGCCGACCCGTTACATCGCGCACCAGATTGAGCTGCAGCCACTGCGGGTAAAGCTCGCCACTCTTGCGCGTCTCGATCAGCTCGCCCTGCCAGGTGCCGGTGCTGTCCAGCTCCTGGCGGATCATCTGGTATTGCCGACGCATCTCGCGGCTGCCGATCAGGCTGGTCACCGTACGCCCGACCACTTCCTCACGGCTGTATCCGGTCACCGCGCTGAAAGCGCGGTTGACCGCCAGCACGCGGTAGTCGGGGTCGAGAATGAAGATGCCTTCGCTGGCCGCTTCGAACACGGTCGCCGCCAGGCGCTGCTGTTGCTCCTGCTGACGCCGCGCGCTGACATCGCGCCGGGTGCCGAGCATGCGCCGTACACGGCCGGCGGCATCGCGCTCGACCGCACGGCCACGGTCCTCGACCCAGACCCAGTGGCCATCGACATGGCGCACGCGGTACTCGATCTGATAATCCTCGCTGCGTCCCTTGAGGTGCCGGACCAACGCCCGGCGTAGCCCCGGCAGATCATCCGGGTGCAGGCGCGGGGTCAGGTCGCGCAGCATCACTTGCACCTGGCCCGGCTCCAGACCGAACAGCTCGCGCAGGTGCGAGTGGTGCACATGATCACTCTCCAGGTCCCAGTCCCACAGGCCCAGCTCGCTGGCTTCCAGCGCCAGGGCCAGGCGCGCCTGGCTCTTGCCCAGGGCATGGGTCGCTTCGTCCAGCTCCAGGGTGCGCTCGGCCACGCGCATTTCCAGCTCGCCATGGGCGCCACGCAGTTCGCGCTCAGCGCGGCGACGTTGCTCCACCTCGCGCGCCAGTTCTTCATTGAGCCCTTCGGCGCGCTGCTTGGCGTACTCCAGATTGCTGATCAGCGCCAGGTTGTGAAAACGCTGCCGCAAGCTGCGCTGCACCAGGCGGTTGACCTGCCAGGCCACCACCAGCAGGGCGAGCAACAGCATGACGCTGAGCAGACCCCAGCCGCGCTGCAAACCGTTATCGCTGAGCAGCAGGAAGGCCGCCGAAGGCAGCAGGCAGGGCAAGGCGAACGTAAGGAAGGCGGACAGGCTGACGGCATAGGCCACGCTGGCCGAAAGAATGGCGGCGGCGATCAGGCCGTAAACCAGCGCCTGCTGGTAGAACACATCGGCAGGCACCAGCACGATCACGGCAAAGGCGAGGGTGAGGCCGCAAGCACCGGCGCCAAAGAGGAAGATACGCTGCCAGTAAGGCTCGGCTTGGCGGCTCGGCAGCGCCTCGTTGAACGCATTCACCTGGGTCAGGCGCAGCAGCGCCAGCAGCACGACCCAGCCCAGCCAGGCCGCAAGCATCGGCGCGCTCTGCTGACTCCACAGCAATAAACTGCAGGCCAGGCCGACCAGCAGCATGAGCAACGTGGGCAGGCGCGAGCCCTGGAACAATAGACGTGTACGCTCGACGGCAATGTCCGTAGCGAACTGACGTTCAGCCTGATGCGGGTCCAGCGTCACCTCTTGAACTACGGCGCTAGTCGTGTCGGTCATAGGCGATTTTCTTGTAATGGTTGCCTGAGGGTATCGGGTGTTCTTTGCGGCACCCTCAACCCTGACGTCGCGGGAGAATACCCGAGACAGGCGCCGTGCCCAACAACGTTGTGGGCAATTTCAAGGCTTGGCGCCTGATTCGTGGCGCCAATGCTGGCATTTTGCCCGCCCGCAGCTACCCTTTGCAGCCTGACCCGCCGGTCGTCGGCTGCTCGGCGCATTTTTCGACGCGTCCCCCACTGCCTCCGCGAGAGGCTTGCGGCGCCCCCGCAACAGCTCCTAGGATGGGCACCCTCCGCACTCAGGGAAGCACGGCCAAACGCCCATGGATGACTTGCAACAACGCTGGCTCTTTGCCCTTTCCGCGCCGATGGTGGCGATCAACACCCACTCGGGCGCGCAATACGGGCGGCCTGATTTCTATCCGAACAGCGAGTTCGTTGACCTCAGCGAGTCCTGGGATATCGCGGATCGCCCCGCACTGCTGGCGATGATCCAACGCATGACCGACGACGGCCATGCACGCGATCTGAGCGGCGCCTACTGGGATAACGCGCGCCTGCTACCGGGCGAATGGCAGGCGCTGGTCGACAGCCTCGACGAAGGCCAACGGGTGGCCTATCGCTACGTCGCCGACACCATACTGGTCTGCGGCTCCGGTGGCATCCGCGCCTGGGACCTAGGGCGCATGAGCTTTCTCGCCCGCATTGGTCAGTTGAACGGCTGGCTGAGCCTCGAGGAAAACCTCTGGCTGCATACTCGCCTGAGCCTGCGGGCGCGCTACTACTACCAGGGCTGGCACAGCTACCTGGCCGGTTTTCTCATCGGCCGCTGCTACTGGAACTGCCTGGGCCACGAGCAACCGGACGAACAGGCGCTGTGTATCAGCCGTCAGGGCAGTGACCCGACGCACCGTGCCCTGGTACGCGAACTGACGCTGAGCCCGGCCGCCGGATTCGACCAATTGCTCTGGGACATGGAACTGGATCTGCCGGAAAAACCGGCATCGCTGGAGGCGTTCGACTGGTCATGAGTTGCTGGGAACACCTCGGCATAGCGCCGACTGACGATCAGAACAGCATCCGCAGCGCCTATCGCGCACGCCTGCCCGACGTCCACCCGGAGCGCGATCCCGAGGGTTTCCAGGCCCTGCGCGGCGCCTACGAGGACGCCCTGCGCCAGGCCCGCGGCGAAGTCCCGGCGACAAGCGAGCCGAGCGCACCGCCCAGCGCCAGTGAACAGGCCGTGCAACAGTTCGTCGAACTGCTGCAGGACGCCGGCCGGCGCTTTCGACCCGAAGCATGGCAGGACTACTGCCGGATGCTCGACCAGTTGCCGCTAGACGTACTTGAAGGTCTCGATGGCTCGCTGCGCGGTCTGCTGCTGAGCAACGGGCCGCTGTCGCATCGCTGCGTGAACCTGCTCACCGAGCGCATGGCCTGGGCCAATCGCCTGATGCAAATGCCCTTCGAGGAAGCCGAGGCACTGGATCAGTTGCTCCAGCGCATCGCCGAACCCGACCCGTTCGACCTCGCCAGCCTGTCCGATTGGCCGACCGTCGCGCAGGTGGAAAACCTCTGGTACGTGCGCACCCTGGAGCATCTGTTCAGGAACCGGCCACTGCAGGAATTTCGTGGCTGGTGCTCGCTGCACCTGTGCCTGCCAATGCCGGTCGACCCGGACTACTATCCGCGCCTGTATCGCCAGTGCACCCTGGCCGGGGTGGCCCTGGGCGGCGCCCTGGAGCACTACCAGGCGCTGCATGACGAGACACCCGACGACCTCGACATCCAGTACCTGCTGGCGCTGCAGAAGCAGCACCATGACCTGGACGCCCTCGACCTGTGGACGCGTCTGTGGCATGAACGCGAGATACCCGAGGCGGCCGCCTGGATGCTGGCCTGGTGCGCTCATCACTCGCCTGAACGCCTGCCGCTGCTGATCCTGGCGTTCAACCGCAGCCAGATCGAGCTCGGCCATGAGCATCCGCTCGACGCCTATCAGTTAGCCGATGGCGAGCCCGCCCAGGCGCCGCAAACCCTGGCGCGCTGGCAGCGCGCCGCCATCAGCGAACTGCCGCCGCTGGCGCGCACTTTCATCGCCTGGCAGATGGGGGACAGCGAGTGGCCATTCCTTGCCGAGCTGCTCGGCGCTGCGGACACGCCGCTCACGCGGCTCTATCGCCAGGCCTGGCTGCTGCAACGTGGCGACGACAGCGACCTCGAACACCTGCTGAACCTGCAGGCCGGCGACCATCCGCTCGATGCCGTGCTGGTGCAGGGGCTACAGCACCACGCCCGGCAACAGCGCCAGTGGCTGCGCGAATCGCCTGCGCTGCAGGCGCTGCAACAGGCATCGAGCAGCCCAGGCGCGAAACTGCCGCAGGCGCTCGGTGACAACACCGTGGCTCGTGCCCAGATGTTGCGCGGGCTCAGGCGCTTGCGCCGATACGACGAGGCGACGCTGCAACGCCTTGGCGAACTGCTCGCGCCACTGCCGGGCTGGTTGCTGCCGCCCTGCCTGCAGTTGCAACTGGCCCTGCAGCGCAGCGGTCGCAGCCTGCCAGAGCTTCCCGACGATGGCGACGCTCGCTGGCACTGGCAGCGCCAGACACTGTTGCTGCTGGGCCTGCTGGAACAGCCTGAACAATGGCTGGAGCAACTGGATCAAACCCTCGCCGACCTGCCCACCGATGCCGAGCATCCGGCCCACGAGGCCAAGGCGCAGTTGCTGGCGAATACCACCACACCTCGTCGCTGGCTGCTGGATCTCGACGAAGGTGATCCACTGCAAGGGTTGATCGCCGCCGGGCAGGTCAGCCCGGACATTCTCCTCGGCAGCCCGCGTCTGCCGTCGGTCGCCCGTATCGGAGCCTGCGCCGAGCAACACAGCCACGAGCTGGCAGGCGACCCGTTCGGCCAGATGCTGCTCGACGCCCTGCTCCATCACGACCCGGATCTGCCGCAAGAGGAACGCAACCTGGCCTTGCAACGGCTGCTGGCATTCACCTGCCCTGGCATCTGGTTCGAGCCCTTCCGCGAGGGACTGGTCAAGGGCCGACCACAAAACCTGGCGCAATCGATCTGCACCGATAACGGGCTGGTGTTCGCCACCATGCAGGCGATCTTCGATGGCATGCGCGATCTGCTCGGCGGCGCCAAATCGCATCTGCCCTCGACCAGCCAGTTGCGCAAGTTGCAGCAGGCCAAGGACTCCAGCGCCACACCGACGGCCGTCCGCCTGGCGATCACCTTGCTGCTGTCGCGTTGTGAGCGCCTGCTACCCAAGCACGCGCCGACCACCTGGCGTTCACAGTGGCAGATGTGGCGACTGGGCGGACGCCTGAACCGGATCAACTTCACCCTGCAGACTCTTGCCCTGGCAGGGGCTGCACTGCCGCTGAGCTTGCTTGTCGACAAACTCAGCAGCGACCTGGCACTGGCGGTGCTCGCAGGCGCCATCCTCGTCATGGTCACCTGCATGCTGCGCCGGTTGCATGACATGAGCCGTGGCGTGGGTACGTTACTGATGTTGCTGCTGGGCAGCTTCATGCTGCCCTACATGTTGCTGGTGCTGTTCTTCTGGCCCAGCGACCCGTTGCCCAACCGTTACGGCCCGCCCGGAGGCAAGGCGGCGGCCAGCACACAGGGCTTGCAGGCGCGCCTGCGGCGCCTGAACGGGGTCAGGGACTGAATCGCGTCAGGCTCGCAGGGGCGCTTCGTTGCACATGGCGCCCCCTGCGAGGCCGTCGGGTCACCCACCTGGTCAGAAGCGCAGCGCGTCCAGCGCCTGCTCCAGACGCTGACGCGCGGCAGTGATCGGCTGCTCCTGCTGGGCGCCGAGCACGCTCTGAAACTCGTCCAGCCACTGACCAATCTGCTCGCGCTCAGTACCCAGGGTCTGCATCCAGGCACGCTCCAGGCGGGCCAGAAGGGTACGGTTGTGCAGCGTGTCACGCGGATGAATCTTCAGGCTGGCCAGGCGCGCCTGGCTGGCGGCACGCGCCTCGGCACTCAGCCCGGTGGGGCTGCGGTCGATCACGTGGCCATGGCGCTGGCCACTCTCCAGGGTCACGTCCACTTCCAGCAGACCGTTGATGTCGTAGCTGAAACGCACGTCCAGCGCCTGCACCTGGCCGGTCTGGGTCAACTTCACCTCGAAGGCATCGACGAAGATGTTGTCGCGCACCCAGGGGCGCTCACCCTGATAGACCTCGATGCGGATGTATTCCTGCTGCGCGTGGGTGGTGTAGTAGCGCTGCACGCGCGACGCCGGGATCACTGTGTTGCGCTCGATGATCGGCGAGAAGGCGCCCGGCTGCTCATCGCTGCGCCGCGAGGAAATACCCAGCGTGTAGGGGCAGACATCGGTGAGGATGATTTCCTCGATGGCCCGGTCGCGCGCCTTGCACGCCGCCTGCGCGGCGGCGCCGAGGGCAACGATGGTGTCCGGGTCGAGGTGACGATAGGGCAAGCGGCCGAACAAGGTGGCGACCAGTTGCTGCACCACGCTCATGCGCGTGGCACCGCCGACCAGCACCAGGCTGTCCAGATCACGTGGGTTGAGCCGCGCATCGCGCAGCGCCTGCTCGATGGGCTGGCGCAGGCGCGCCAGCAGCGGCGCCCAGATCTGCTGCGCGCGGACGTCGTCCAACTGCCATTGGCGGCCATTCCACTCGAGCGTCTGCGGCCCCTCGGCGAGACGTCGCTTGAGCTGTTCCAGCGCATCTTCGAGGCTGGCCAGGGCCTGGCCGTCCAGCTCGCTGCGCGACAGCCCCCAATCGCCCAGGCAGGCCTTGAGCAGGGCTTCGGTGAAATCCTCACCGCCGAGGAAGTTGTCACCGGTGGAAGCATGCACCTCGATCAGCGGCAGGGCGTACTCCAGCACGGTGACATCGAAGGTGCCGCCGCCCAGGTCGAAGATCAGCGTGCGCTCGAACTGCTGCTCATGCAGCCCATAAGCCATGGCGGCTGCGGTGGGTTCGTTGATCAGGCGCTCGACGCGCAGCCCGGCCAGCTCGGCGGCGAATACCGTGCGCTTGCGCTGTTCGTCGCTGAAATAGGCCGGTACCGAGATCACCGCCGCGCTCACCGGCACCCCGAGATACGCCTCGGCGTCCGCCTTGAGCGAGCCCAGCACCAACGCCGACAGTTCTTCCGGCGTGAACTGGCGATCACCCAGGGTAAAGCGCTTGTCGCTGCCCATGAAGCGCTTGAACGCGGCCACGCTGTGCAATGGATGGGTGGTCAGGCGCGCCCGGGCGGCAGCGCCGACGAGAATGCTACCGTCCTCGTCCAGGCTCACCGCCGAGGGGGTCAGTACATCGCCGAGCGCATTGGGGATCAATTCGGCTCGCCCGTCACGCCAGACGGCGATCAGGCTGTTGGTGGTGCCCAGATCAATGCCCAGCAGCGGGCTGTCACCAGTCGACATTGCTATCGCGACTCCCTCAAATCCATTGAAGGGCGCAGTCTACCCCGCACAGGGGCACCGGCAAACTGCCTCGTCGCTGGCGTTTGCCCTACCCTGCAGCGCCCCCTAGAATGCCGCGATGCAAAACGACCTCGATCACAGACTCACCACACTCAATCCCGCCCAGCACCATGCGGTTACCACGCCGCCTGGTCATCAGCTGGTGCTGGCCGGTGCCGGCTCGGGCAAGACCCGCGTGCTGGTGCACCGCATCGCCTTCCTGATCCAGCGCCTGGATGTCTCGCCGCACAGCATCCTGTCGGTGACCTTCACCAACAAGGCGGCCGCCGAGATGCGCCACCGCATCGAAGACGTTCTGGGCCACGCCCCTGCCGGCATGTGGGTCGGTACCTTCCACGGCCTGGCTCACCGCCTGTTGCGTGCGCACTGGAAAGAAGCCGGACTGGCCGAGAACTTCCAGATTCTCGACTCCGACGATCAGCAACGCCTGATCAAGCGAGTGATCCGCGACCTCGGTCTCGATGAACAGCGCTGGCCGGCCAAGCAGGCGCAGTGGTTCATCAACGGGCAGAAGGACGAAGGCATTCGCCCGCAAGGCATCCAGGCCAGCGGCGACCTGTTCCTGGCCACCATGCGCAGCATCTATGAAGCCTACGAGGCGGCCTGCGCGCGCACCGGCGTCATCGACTTCGCCGAACTGCTGCTGCGCGCCCTCGACCTGTGGCGCGACAACGCCGGGCTGCTGGAGCACTACCAGCGACGCTTCCGCCATATCCTGGTCGACGAGTTCCAGGACACCAACGCCGTACAGTACGCCTGGCTGCGCTTTCTCGCCAAAGGCGGCGAAAGCCTGATGGTGGTGGGCGACGACGACCAGTCGATCTACGGCTGGCGTGGCGCGAAGATCGAGAACATCCAGCAGTTCGACAGCGATTTCGCCGATGCCGAGATCATCCGTCTGGAGCAGAACTACCGCTCCACGGCGAACATCCTCAATGCCGCCAACGCGCTGATCGCCAACAACCAGGGGCGCCTCGGCAAGGAGCTGCGCACCGACGTCGGTGATGGCGAGCCGCTGGCTCTGTACGCCGCCTTCAACGAGCACGACGAAGCGCGCTACGTGGTGGAAACCATCGAGGACGCCCTGCGCAAGGACGGCCTCAAACGCAGCGAGATCGCCATTCTCTATCGCTCCAACGCCCAGTCACGGGTGCTGGAAGAGGCGCTGCTGCGCGAGAAGATCCCCTATCGCATCTACGGCGGTCAGCGCTTCTTCGAGCGCGCCGAAATCAAGAACGCCATGGCCTACCTGCGCCTGCTCGACGGGCGCGGCAACGATGCGGCGCTGGAGCGCATCATCAACGTGCCGGCACGCGGCATCGGCGAGAAGACCATCGAGACCATCCGCGAATACGCCCGCGCTCACGACGTGCACATGTGGGAGGCGATTCGCCTGATGCTGGCGGTCAAGGCGCTGCCTGGCCGCGCCTCGGGCGCACTGGCCGGCTTTATCGAGCTGATCGACGGCCTGGCCGAGCAGGTGCTGGCCATGCCGCTGCACCAGATGACCCAGGTGGTCGTCGAAAAGAGCGGCCTGCTCGCCTATCACGAGGCGGAAAAGGGCGAGAAGGGCCAGGCCCGGGTGGAAAACCTGGAGGAACTGGTCAGCGCCGCACGCGCCTTCGAGAACGATGAAGACGACGAGCTGACCCCGCTGCAGGCCTTCCTCACCCACGCCTCGCTGGAGGCCGGGGACACCCAGGCCGCCGAGAATGAAGACAGTATTCAACTGATGACCCTGCACAGCGCCAAGGGCCTGGAATTCCCCCTGGTGTTCCTGGTGGGCATGGAAGAGGGTCTGTTCCCACACAAGATGAGCCTGGAAGAACCGGGCCGATTGGAAGAAGAACGCCGCCTGGCCTATGTCGGCATTACCCGTGCCATGCAGAAGCTGGTGATCAGCTACGCCGAAACACGGCGTCTCTACGGTAGCGAGACCTATAACAAGGTGTCGCGCTTTGTCCGCGAAATCCCCGCACCGCTGATTCAGGAAGTACGCCTGAGCAACAGTGTCAGCCGCCCGATGAGCACCAGCTCGATGGGTGGCGGCAGCCTGTTCGCCGGCAGTGCCATACCGCAAACGCCCTTCAACCTGGGTCAGCGCGTACGTCACAGCCTGTTCGGCGAGGGCACCATCCTCAATTTCGAGGGTGCTGGTGCCCAGGCGCGGGTCCAAGTGAATTTCGAAAACGAAGGCAGTAAATGGCTGATGCTGGCGTACGCCAAGCTTGAAGCCTATTAGCACACCGTATCTGGAGATAATCGATGAATCGCCGCAATCTGTTCGGCGCTGTACTGGCTCTGATCGCCGCCATCGGCCTGGTTGGCTGCAAAGAAGACAAGCCTGCCACCCAGCAGGCCGCTGCCAAGCCGGCAGAAGCCATCCACTGGAAGATGGTCACCTCCTGGCCGAAGAACTTCCCCGGCCTGGGCACCGCTGCCGAACGCCTGGCCGGGCGTATCAATGCCATGAGCGCCGGACGCCTGACCGTCAAGGTCTACGCCGCCGGTGAGCTGGTGCCGGCGCTGGAAGTGTTCGACGCCGTATCCCGCGGCACCGCCGAGATGGGCCATGGCACGCCGTACTACTGGAAGGGCAAGGTGCCGGCTGCGCAGTTCTTCAGCAGCGTGCCGTTCGGCCTGTCCACCCTGGAAATGAACGCCTGGCTGAGCAAGGGCGGCGGCCAAGCGCTATGGGACGAAACCTACGCACCCTTCGGCGTGAAGCCGCTGTCGGCCGGCAACACCACCATGCAGATGGGCGGCTGGTTCAACAAGGAAATCAACAGCCTGGCCGACATCAAGGGCCTGAAGATCCGCATGCCGGGCCTCGGCGGCGAAGTCTGGAGCAAGCTCGGCGCGATCACCGTCAACCTGCCGGGTGGCGAGATTTTCACCTCCCTGCAGACCAGCGCCATCGATGCCACCGACTGGGTCGGCCCGTACAACGACCTGGCCTTCGGTCTGCACAAGGCGGCCAAGTACTACTACTTCCCGGGCTGGCAGGAGCCGCAGGCCGTGGTCGAATCCATGGTCAACCAGAAGGCCTTCGACGCACTGCCGGCCGACCTGCAGGCCATCGTCGTCGAGGCCGCGCGCGCCGCGACCCTGGATATGATGGACGACTACGTGTTCAACAACGCCAAGGCGCTGCAGAGCCTGAAGAGCGAGGGTGTGCAGTTCAAGCGTCTGCCGGACGAGGTGCTGCAAGCCATGCGTGAGCAATCAAACGTGGTCCTCGAGTCCCTGGCCGCCGAGAACGATCTCAATGGCCGCATCTGGGCCTCGCAGAAAGCCTTCCTCGAAGAAGCCAGCGCCATGCAGGCACTGACCGAGAAAGAGCTGTACAACTGGCGTTGAGCCAACTGAACGGGGCCAAGGGCCCCGTTTTTCTTAGGGATTGCGCCCATGCGTCTTCACTCTCTGCTTTTACTGCCCCTGCTCGCCTTCGGCCTGATCGGCTGCAAGGACGATTCCGCGCCGGCCGACCAGGCCGCAGCACCCGCCCAGACCTTCCACTGGAAGATGGTCACCACCTGGCCGAAGAACGCACCCGGCACCGGCACCGCAGCCGAACGCCTGGCTGAGCGCGTCAACGCCATGAGCGCCGGGCGCCTGACCATCAAGGTCTACGCGGCTGGCGAGCTGGTGCCGGCGCTGGAAGTGTTCGACGCGGTATCTCGCGGCACTGCCGAACTCGGCCACGGCACACCCTATTACTGGAAGGGCAAGGTGCCGGCCGCGCAGTTCTTCGGCGCGGTGCCGTTCGGCCTGTCCACCCTGGAGATAAATGCCTGGCTGAACAAGGGCGGGGGTCAGGCCCTGTGGGACGAAGCCTATGCGCCATTCGGCCTCAAGCCACTGACTGCGGGCAACAGCACCATGCAGATGGGCGGTTGGTTCAACAAGGAAATCAACAGCCTGGCCGACATCAAGGGCCTGAAAATCCGCATGCCGGGCCTCGGCGGTGAAGTCTGGAGCCGCCTGGGTGCGACCACCGTGGTGATGCCGGGTGGCGAAATCTTCACCGCCCTGCAGACTGGCGCCATCGACGCCACCGACTGGGTCAGCCCCTACAACGACCTGGCCTTCGGTCTGCAGAAGGCCGCCAGGTACTACTACTACCCCGGCTGGCAGGAGCCGCAGTCGGTGCTCGAGCTGCTGATCAATCAGAAGGCCTTCGATGCACTGCCGGCCGACCTGCAGGCCATCGTCAGCGAAGCGGCGCGCGCAGCGACCCAGGACATGATGGACGACTACGTCTACCACAACGCCCTGGCACTGGACGAACTGAAGAAGAGCGGCACGCTGCTCAAGCGCTTCCCCGACGAAGTGCTGCAGGCCATGCAACGTGAGAGCGAACAGGTGCTGGGCGAACTGGCCGCGCAGAGCGAGCTCAACGGCCGAATCTGGGCCTCGATGCAGGCGTTCCAGGCGCTGGCCACCTCGATGCAGGCGCTGTCGGAAAAGGAGCTGTACGACTGGCGCTGAACTGGCAATGCGGCGTAGACGGTGCGCGTGGCGCACCCTATCCGTGCCTCACAACGGAGACGCAACGTAGGGTGCGCCGCGCGCCCCAGCGTTCAATGGCTCCGTTTGTCGTTCCAGGCTGCGCCTCATGCCCTGGCGGCCATACTTCTCGGATGAAAAACAAGCCGACCGACCCCGCCCGAATCCTCGATAGCGCCCTGCAACTGGCCGACGTCTGCGGCTGGGAGCGCCTTCACCTGTTCGACGTCGGCGCCGCGCTCGACATTGGCCTGGACGATATCGCCCGTCACTACCGCGACAAGGACGATCTGGTGGAAGCCTGGTTCGACCGCGCCGACCAGGCCATGCTCGGCCATGCGAGAAATCCTGACCTGCAGGGCCTGAACGCCGAACAACGCCTGGAAAGTTGCCTGCTGGTCTGGCTCGACAGCTTGGCAGCACATCGCGCGGTGACCGGGCAGATGTTGTTGTACAAGCTCGAACCCGGGCATATCCATCTGCAGGTGCTCGGCCTGATGCGTATCAGCCGCACCGTGCAGTGGTGGCGTGAAGCCGCTGGCCGGCAAAGCCTGCACCTGCGCCGCATCGCCGAAGAAACCCTGCTCACCGGCGCCTACCTGCGCAGCTTCGTACACTGGCTGCGCCATCCCGAAGAAGATGCAGCAACCTTCCGCGCCTTTCTCCGTGGCCAACTGCGCTGCGGCCCGCTGCCTCTGCTGCTGCAACGCCCGTAGCCCGGATGAAATCCGGGAGCATGGTAGCAAGCCTGCGACAACGCCCGTAGGGTGCGCCATGCGCACCGGGGCCGCTTCGATACTGGACCGGGCGCGCATGGCGCCGCCTAACGCAGGCAAAAGCCGGAAACATTCTGTCACTGGTCATGCGCCCCCGTGGCGGGCAAGATGCCGTCCAAGCTTTTCCACAAGAGAGAAAACCGTGATGCAGCGTTTCCTCAGTATTGCCATGGTGCTGTGCCTGGCACTGACCTTCAGCTTCGAAGCCCACGCCAAGCGCTTTGGCGGTGGCAAATCCTTCGGCTCCGCACCCAGCCACCAAACCCGTCAGGCCACACCGCCGGCGCAGTCCGCTGCGCAGGCGCCCGGCCGCCAACAGCCTGCCGCTGCCGCCAGCGGTGCTTCGCGCTGGCTCGGCCCGCTGGCCGGCCTGGCCGCCGGTGGTCTGCTGGCCTCGATGTTCATGGGTGATGGTTTCGAAGGCCTGCAGATCATGGACATGCTGATCTTCGGCCTGATCGCCTTCCTGCTGTTCCGTTTCCTCGCCGCCCGTCGTGCGCGCCAGCAGCCACAAATGGCAGCTGCCGGTGCGCCCTACCAGCGTGAAATGCCGAACGCCGACAACGCGCCGGCCGCTGGCAGCAATATCTTCGGTGGTCGCCTGGCTACGGCCGCTCCGGTGATCAACGCCCCGGCCTGGTTCAACGAGCAGAGCTTCATCGCCGCCGGCCGTGAGCACTTCATGAACCTGCAGCAGCACTGGGACGCCGACGAGATGGACAAGATCGCCGAGTTCGTTACCCCGCAACTGCTGGAGTTCCTCAAGCGCGAGCGCGCCGAGCTGGGTGACGGCTTCCAGTCCACCTACATCGACGAACTCAACGTGCAGCTCGACGGCGTCGACGACAATGCCGAGAAGACCATCGCCACCCTGACTTTCAGCGGTCTGTCGAAGACCTCGCGCTTCGACCAGGGCGAGCCGTTCAGCGAAAGCTGGCGCCTGGAGCGTGCTCAGGGCGACAACCAGCCCTGGCTGGTCGCTGGCATTCGCCAGAACTGATCGCTACGACGCACAAAAACCCGGGCTTGCCCGGGTTTTTCATTTCAGCATTCGCCCGCTATCGCGGCTGAAGCCGCTCCTACAGCCTGATTACCTGCCCGTCACGACTGCTCTGTAACAACCCGGCGCATGCCGATATGCGGGATGTCGTCCTCCAGATACACCTCGGTCACCGCCACGAAACCATAACGCCCGTAGTAGCCCTGCAGATGCGCCTGCGCCGACAGATAGACCGGCACGCCCGGCCAACGCTGGTGACACTCGAGCAGCGCCTGCTCCATAAGCCGGTGACCCAGCCCGGTGCCACGCGCCCGCTCGGCGATCACCACCCGACCGATCACCACCTCGCCCTCCATACGCTGCGGATCGAGCAGGCGCAGATAACCCACCAACCCCGACTCGTCGCGTGCCAGCAGGTGGCAGGTGTCACCGACCAGGTCCTGGCCATCGGTTTCCAGATAGGGACAGTTCTGCTCGACCACGAACACCTGGGTGCGCAGCGCCAGCAGTTCATAGAGGGTGGCGGTATCGAGTTCGCTGTGGTGCAGGCAGGGCCAGGCAAGAGATGACATCAAAGGGCTCCGCAAAAGCGCCAGTATGCAGTGACGACGACATGTTTTCATTCTGCCGGCCAGCTACTGTATAAAGCCGATCCCCCATGATGAGGAGCCGACGCCGTGGAAGAAGTCATCGAACAGCTGCGCGAACTCAACGAGCCGGTACCGGTACCGCTGGAGCTGCCGGAAGAAGAAACCCTGGTGGAGATTCAGGAGCAGATCCTCATCCACTTGCCCTTCGAGCTGCGCGAATACCTGCTCAAGGTCAGTGATGTGGTCTACGGCCGCCTGGAGCCGGTGACCGCCAGTGACCCGCAATCGCACACCTACCTGCCGGAAGTCGCCGCTGAAGCCTGGAGTTTGGGGCTGCCGCGCGATCTGGTGCCGCTGTGCCAGGACGGCCGCAACTACTACGCCGTGGACGTGGAAGGCCAGGTCTGGCTGTGGGACGGCGACGAAGGCGAACTGACCGACGAAAGCTGGGACTCTGTCTGGCACTGGTGCCGCGACGTCTGGCTGGAGAGCTGACGGCAAAGCCTCGTCGCGGCTGAAGCGCCTCCCACAGTTGGCAGTCGCACGTGACCCCGTGGGAGGGGCTTCAGCCGCGACCGGCACAACACATCAGCCAAACCCGGTCACACCTCGCCCTGCTCCAACGCCAGCAGGTTGAGCAGGAATCGCGCGAAATACAGCAAATCCTGCTCCATGGCCTGGCGCGCGCCCTTGGCGTCGCCGGCCTCGATGGCGGCGAAGGCGTCTTCATGAAAGTCGTTGAGCCGTAGCGACAGGTCGGCGCCGGTAAACAACCGGTTGAAGAATGGCCCGATCTGCAGCCATAGCGACTCGATCGAACGCATCAGCACCGGGTTGCCGCAGGCGCCGTACAGGTGCAGGTGAAACTGGCTGTTGGCGCTGAGGTAGCCCTGCACCTGGCGGGTCTCGATGGCAACATCCATGCGTTGCACGCAGTCACGCAACAGAGCCAGGTCATCGCGGCTAAGCCGTGGCGTGGCCAACTCCACCGCCAGGCCTTCCAGCGCCAGGCGCACCTGAAAGATGTTCTCGTAGCGCTCGCGGGTCATCGAGGGGACCCGCACCGAGCGCTGCTGCTCGCCCTCCAGCGCGCCCTCGGCCACTAGCCGCTGCAGGGCAGCGCGCACCGGCATCGGGCTGGTGCCCCACTCGCTCGCCAAGTCGCGGATCTTCAACCGCTCTCCAGGCTGGAAGCGCCCGGCCAGAAGACCTGAGCGGATGTTCTGATACAGCTGTTCCTGCAGATTGTCAGCCATGCGCTACCTCCCTCGGTGGCGCCGGCAGTTGAGCAAGGGTCAGGCTACAGTCACGCATGAAAGGCTCCAGTGGGAAATGTGGCGAGTCTACGTCAGGAACTTATTTTGTGTGAAAAATGGCTGGCCATTAAATATTTGGTGATCACAAATATAAATTTATAGATGAAATATCCAATGATCATCATGATATTTACTATTTTGTGATCACAAAATATCATGCGTGCAGCATTCAATCGAGGTATGCCCCATGACCACCGCCAGTGGTATCAGCCCAATCGCCGTTGACCGCTTCGTCGCTGCCGAGCGCGAACTGTTCCTGTCGCGCAATCCGAAGTCCGTGGCCCTGGCCGAACGTGCCCGCCACTCGCTGTATGGCGGCGTACCGATGCACTGGATGGCCGACTGGTCAACGCCGGTGCCGCTGTTCGTCGAGCGCGCCAAGGGTGCGCGCTTCTTCGACGTGGACGGTCATGAGTACATCGACTTCTGCCTGGGCGACACCGGCACCATGTTTGGCCATTCGCCAGATCCAGTAGCCCGCGCCCTCGCCGAGCAAGCGAACAACGGCCTGACCACCATGCTGCCCGGCGAGGACGCCGTGGTTTGCGGCGAGCTGCTGGCCCAGCGCTTCGGCCTGCCCTACTGGCAGGTGACCGCCACCGCCACCGATTCCAACCGCTACGTGCTGCGCTGGGCGCGCGCCATCACCGGGCGCAAGACCCTGCTGGTGTTCGACGGCTGCTACCACGGCACCGTCGACGACGTGATGGTGCGCCATCGCGATGGCCAGACCGTGCACCGTTCAGGCCTGGTCGGCCAGGCCTATGACCTGACCGAGCACAGCCGCGCCATTCCCTTCAACGATGTCGAAGCCCTGGAAGCGGCGCTGGCTCAGGGCGACGTCTGCGCCCTGCTGTGCGAGCCGGCGATGACCAACATCGGCATGGTCCTGCCCGATCCAGGCTTCATGCAAAAGTGCCGCGAGCTGACGCGCAAGTACGGCAGCCTGCTGATCATCGACGAAACCCACACCATCTCCACCGATATCGGCGGCTGCACGCGCTTGTGGGGCCTCGACCCGGACTTCTTCGTGGTCGGCAAACCTATCGCCGGTGGCGTGCCGTGCGGCATCTTCGGTTGCAGCGCAGCGATGGCCGAAGCCATGACCCAGGCGCGCCAGCGCGCCAGCGAAGAAAGCCATGGTCACGGCCACAGCGGCATGGGCACCACCCTGTCGGCCAATGCCCTGGCCATGCACTGCATGCGCGCCAACCTGGAACAGGTGATGACCCAGGCCGCCTACGACCACATGCTGCCGCTGGCGGCTCGCCTGGCCGATGGCTTCCGCCAGTTGATCGACAAGCATGACCTGAACTGGTCGGTGACCGAACTGGGCGCACGCTGCGAATTCCAGTTCTGCGCCGCGCCGCCGCGTACTGGCGCAGAGGCCGAAGCGGCGTTCCATGACGAGTTGCAGATGGCCCTGCACCTGTACCTGATCAACTGCGGCATCCTGATCACGCCCTTCCACAACATGACCCTGTGCTGCCCGAGCACCACCGAGGCCGATGTGGACAAATTGATCGCCATGCTCGATGCGGCGCTCACCGAGCTACTGGCCATCCCCGGCGCCAGGCTCTGAAGATTGCTCCCACGCTCCGGCGTGGGAGCGCAGGCAGCGACGCTCCGCGTCGCAAGGGACGCAGAGCGTCCCCGGAGTGGTTCCCACGCAGAGCGTGGGCATCATCAGAAAGCGGATGAGGGTCTTCCCTCACCCCTAGCCCCTCTCCCAAAGGGAGAGGGGAAGAAAAGCAAGGACACCACCATGCAATTCGCCCATCCCCAGGAAGCCCGCGACTTCCTCGCCAAGCACCCAGAAGTTCGCAGCATCGAGCTGATGCTGATTGACGCCAACGGCATCCCGCGCGGCAAGCTGCTGCACCGCGACGAGCTGCTGGCCATCTACGAGAACGGCCGGCCACTGCCCAGCTCGATCCTCTCGCTGACCATCCAGGGCGAGGACGTCGAGGCAAGCGGCCTGGTCTGGGAAGTGGCCGACGCCGACTGCTGGACCTACCCACTGCCCGGCAGTCTGACCCTGCAACCCTGGCGCGCGGTCCCCACCGGCCAATTGCAGGTGAGCATGCATCCGACTGAGGGCATGCCGGCCACGCCGGGCGATCCGCGCCATGTGCTGGCGCGCACCATCGACGCGCTCAAGGCCGACGGCTATCACCCGGTGATGGCGGTGGAACTGGAGTTCTACCTGCTGGACAAGCAGCGCGACGCCAACGGTCGCCCGCAGCCTGCCATGCAGATGAACGGCGTGCGCCCGCAGGCGCCGCAGGTTTACGGCGTGTACGAGCTGGAGCAGATGCAACCCTTCATCGACGACCTCTACGCCGCCTGTGAAGCGCAGGGTCTGCCGGTGCGTACGGCGATCTCCGAATACGCCCCCGGCCAACTCGAGCTGACTCTGGAGCACCGCTTCGATGCCCTTCAGGCGGTAGACGAAGGCGTGCGCTACAAGCGTCTGGTCAAGGGTGTGGCTAATAAACATGGACTGCAGGCCTGCTTCATGGCCAAGCCGTTCGGTGATCTGGCCGGCAGCGGCATGCACATGCACGTCAGCCTGGCAGATGAGCACGGCAACAACCTGATGGCCAGCGAAGACCCACAAGGCACACCGCTGCTGCGTCACGCCATCGGCGGCATGATGGCCACGCTCGACGACGCCCTGGCGATCTTCTGCCCCAACGCCAACTCCTTCCGCCGCTTCCAGGCCAACAGCTACGCGCCGCTGGCCAAGAGCTGGGGAGTGAACAACCGCACCGTGTCCTTCCGCGTGCCAGGCGGGCCGGCCAAAAGCCGCCATGTCGAGCACCGCATCTGCGGCGCCGACGCCAATCCCTATCTGGCGGCGGCGGCGATCCTTGCCGGTATCCACAAGGGTATCCGTGAGCAGATCGACCCAGGCGCGGCCATCGTCGGTAACGGCTACGAACAGGCCCGCGAAACTCTGCCCACGGACTGGCTCACCGCACTGCGCAACCTGGAAGGTTCGAGCTGGGCGCGCGGAGCGCTGGGCGAGGATTTCCTCAAGGTGTTCCTGGCGATCAAGTGGGCCGAGTTCCGCCAGTTCATGGGCGAAGTAGGCGAGCAGGACTGGCGCTGGTATCTGAGTCACGCCTGAGTCGGCCAGATGGATGAAAACCCTACGCCCAGCTCACAGCAGCAGGCAGCGCGCGCCGTCATCCTCCAGCATGGGACCGGCAAAACACAGCCGGCCCTGCTCATCGAGCTGTGCTGGCTGCCCCGGAAAGTAGGGGTTGTCGAAGGCGCGCAACTGTTCGGCACTTGGCGTACCTTGAGGCAGTTGGGACAGCCCCTGCAGCAGGCGACGATAGGCTTCGAGGTCCTGTAGTCGTACCGCATAGCGGCGATAGTCAGGCGCCCCAATTTCAAGCAACACGTTACCCATTGGGTTGCGCCAGCTGCGTTGCCACTGGGCAGCGGGCAACTGCTGCAGCTCCCCGACAAACACTTCAGGTGAGCGCCGCGACAGCTCGGCCGTCGGCTGATAGAACGTCAAGCTGGCATTGGTGCTCATCTGTGGACGCAGGCCCCACCGCAGCATCAGCCACTCCCCCAAGCTGCTCTGCGCCTTGGGCAGCGCCTCGAAAAGTAACGCCATCCCCTGAAACTCATGCTGCAGCGGCATCAACAGGCTGCGCTCAGCGTCATCGAAAGCAGGCACACTGCTCGGCACCGGCATCAACCCCTTACGATAGAGCACGGCCTGCCAGAACATGTTGCGCTCGACCATACGCGCCAGAATCATCTTCGCGATCAGCGTATCAGCGCGGTGCAGCTGCCCTCGCAGCAGGTGCAGCTCCTCATCGAGACGCGCCCGAACCTGCTCACCTTCGCCCTCCTGAGCCACCTTGAGCAGTTGCAGAGTCAGCAGCTGCTGGCCACTCACGAGGTAACGGTGCGGCGGCAACGGGGCAATGATGCTGGCCTCCAGAAGATTGCGGTAGTCATCGAGCTGGAGAAACTGCCAGTAGCGCTCGCGCAGAAGACGCTGCTCATCCGTCTCGACCCAGCCAGACACCCCACTCAGCAGCGTGGTCAGACAGCCATCTTTCTCTACCGCACAGAACAAAGGTCCCTGCGGTAAAGCCAACGTGGCCACCACTGGCTCTGTAAAGCCCTCATTCATCGGGCCGTGGCTGCTGCGCCAGGCGCGATAGGCTTGCAGCCGCTCGGCACCCAGTGCCTCCGGCGACTGCCCAGGGTCAGCATCCAGACCATTGAGAAACACATAGGCACGACTCTGCCCCTCATCCACCTGTGCCTGCTCCAGCCAGGCTCGAGCGTCGGCACTCAGCGGTTCATCCCGCATCCAGGCATAGCCGCCAGCGACCAGCAGCACGGGCAGGCCCACGAGCAGCGCAACGATCCCTGTGCGCATCATCGGCTCACCTTGATGTACTCGCCAGCCACACTGATACCCATGCCGCCGTAGTCCTGGCAGCCATCGGCGAACACCTCCTGCACGCGCAACTCGATGCCCTCGCGCAACAGCTGCACCGCGCAATCGCTGCCCAGGCCAGCATCCTCCAGGCGCATCTGCACGCCGTCGCCGACCAGCTTGCCATCCAGCTCGCCGATGGCGGCCGGGCCGTATTCCTCGACCCGGGCACCGGCGCGCACGGGCGAGAAACTGGCGTGATAACCGCCATTGCCGTCCTCGCTGATCTGCAGCTCGCTCCACACCGCCTGGCCGCCATAGCGCAGGTAGCGGCCCACGGGGCTGGCGCTCAGCACCGGATAATCCAGTGCCTCGGCTACCTTGCGCAGGTGCAGGCGGGTCGAGGAACCGCTTAGGTTGTTATCCAGCGCCACGCCCAGCCAGGCGCGCGCCATACCCGCCTGACCGGCGCGCAGGTTGGCAAGGATGAGATTGTTCAGCGCCAGCTCCAACTGTGCCGTGTCGCCGTTCTCGACGCGTCGTAACTGACGTTCGAACGCTTCGATGGCCTGCTCATGGCGACCGTCCTGGTAAGCGACGCTGCCGACCTGGTTGCACTGCACCACCGTGGCGCATTCTTCGGTCGCCTGCACGGAACCGGCCAGCCCCAACAGCAGCGGTAGAGGCAGAAATTTCGAGCGGATCGGCATGGATGACATCCTTGCAGTAGTGAGTGTGTATCTTGCATCCCCAACGCCAGCAGGCCTTACTCTCATAAGCCCCACACGTACTCGGAGCAACGATGGAAGCCGGAACCGCGCAACTGACGATGACCGTACTGATGACCCCGGATATGGCCAATTTCTCCGGAAATGTCCACGGTGGCACCCTGCTCAAGTACCTCGACGAGGTCGCCTACGCCTGTGCCAGCCGCTATGCCGGCTGCTACGTGGTGACCCTGTCGGTAGACCAGGTGATGTTCCGCGAACCGGTGCATGTCGGTGAGCTGGTCACCTTCCTCGCCTCGGTCAACCACACCGGCCGCACGTCGATGGAGATCGGCATCAAGGTGATCACCGAGAACATTCGCGAGCGCTCGGTGCGCCACACCAACAGCTGCTTCTTCACCATGGTCGCAGTCGATGCTCATGGCCGCCCGGCACCGATCCCGGCACTGCAACCGGACACCGCCGACGGCCTGCGCCGTCAGCGCCAGGCCAAGCAGCGCCGGCAGATTCGCGACGAGTTGCAGCAGCGCTACCAGGCGTTGAGCGACGAAAAGAAGCAGGCCTAGGGCCTTAACGGGTAGGGCATCGCCCCCTCAATCGTGACCGATATAGAACAGCAGCTCGCGGCGCTGCGGATGATCCTTGAGCCAGGCACGAATCTCGTCGGCGCGGACGATGGCTTCTTCACCGGCAATGCGGCTGAAACGCTCGCGGCGGGCCTGCTCGCTGGCCTGCTGGCGCACCTGGCGCTGCCAGGCCTCGGTGAAGATAGCCGGCATGCGCTGGCTCAGCTCCAGGGCCTTGAGCAATTGCCATTCGCCGCTGTCCAGCCAGGCTTCGTCGCACGTGCCGCATAGGTCGAGACGGTTGGCGCGGGTGCCGCTGATCTGAAACTTGCTCATCAGCTTGGCGCACTTGGGACAACTCAGGGCATGGCTGGTTTCGCCCACTTCGGCCTCAGCGGCCAGCTCGGTTGAAGTCTCTTGTGCTGGCTGGCGCTCGGCCCAGTCGCGATAGTGCAGCAGACTGACCAGCGTGCCTTGGCACTGTGCGCAGCCATGGCCAAGCAGGCCATCTTCGAGTTTTGCCGGTTGCAGGCGACTGGTACGGCAGGCGGGGCAATGCATGGTGACGTCCTTTTCATCTGAAGAGAGCGAACGCTAATGCAGAGCCGACACATGGGCAAGCCACGATGCTGAGAAACAGGTAGCAGATAAGCTAAGCTTTGTGTCCCCGGTCTGGAGTCGCCATGATCAATCTGTTCGATGTCTTCCTGCTGATGCTGTTCGCCGCTGCCTGCGCCTGGCTATGGCGCGGCCACGGCATTCGCGAGCGTGCGCTGAGCTTCGCCAAGCAGCACTGCGCCAAGCTCGATGTCGAACTGCTCGACGGTGCCGTGGCGCTGCGCCGCCTGGCCATCCAGCGTGATGCCAAGGGCCACCGGCGCCTGGCGCGGCTCTACGATTTCGAGTTCACCGTCACCGGCGAGCAGCGCCTGCGTGGGCATATCAGCATGTTCGGCCCGCATCTCGGCCGCATCGAACTGGAACCTCATCCGGTGCTGGAGCCGCAACCCGAGCCAGTTGCGGTGCAGCACTCAGGCAACGTCATCCACCTGGAAGACTGGCGACGCAAGGCGCAGTAAAGCCGCGCGCGGCCTTGCCCGTATGTGTCCTCGATAGCCGGCAAGCCGGCTCCTACGTGATGTAAAGATCTATCAGCCGCGCTGCAGCAGGAAATCGGCCACGCGCTCGGCGCTGTCCGCTGGCTGCTCCTGCATGAAGCAGTGCCCGCCCGGCACCACCTGACTGCGCACATGGGCGTTGCTCGCGCACCAGCGCGCCACCGATTTGGCGACGAAGGGATAGGTATGCACGCCCTGTATCACCTCGGTCGGTGTCGTCACCTTGGCCAGCGACGGCCACAGGCGCCGTGGGAAGGAGCCAAAGATATCGGCCTCGCGGCTTGGCCGGCACTTGAGCTCGACGCCGCCCTCGACGTCCTTCAGCGCATGCTCGACATAGGCGTCGAACGCCGCCTCATCCCAGCCACGGAACATGCCACGGCCATGCAACGCAGCGTGCGCGCTGGCACGGTCCGGCCATTGCCGGCGGCGTTTCTGTGCCTTATTCGCCATGCCGGTACGCTGCGCCAGGCCGACAACATCGGACAGCGCCATCACGCCGATCATCGCCGGGCTGAACAGCACCGGATCGAGCAGCACCGCACGCCGGAACAACTCGGGATGGCGCGCCAGGATCAGGCTGGTGAGCACGCCGCCGAAGCTGTGGCCAAGGGCGAAACGCGGTACTTCGCCGAACGGCCCACGCAAGGTGTCGAAGGCCTCTACCGCCAGCTCGGCGCTGCGGTTCCAGCCATGGAAACGACCGCCGTGATCGCTGTCACCATGGCCCTGCACGTCGCACAGCCAGAGGTCGAAGTCCTCGGCCAGCAGCGCCAGCATCGGTGTGTAGACGCGCCCGCAATAGCCATTGCCGTGCAGGAAATGCAGGAGCGGCTTACCCGACGGTGGCGTATGCCAGCCACGCAGGGTGAAGCCGGCAGAGGTGTCATGAGACCAGGGCAGCAGTTGCATTCAGGGTTATCCACAGCGACGAAAGCGCGGCGAGTTTATCAGCCTGTCGTGGGGATTCGGCAGGCGGTGAACGAGGCCGTCAACGCGTCGAGGCTCTGCGCCTGCTCGAAAATCAGTTCCAGCCGTGAGTCCTTGCGCCATTCGCTCGCTGGCCAGGCCTCCAGCGCTTGCCCCTGCAAGGCATTCAACGAGCGCCAGCCCTCGGCGCCGTGCAGCACGGCCTTGGCCCTGCGCCAATTCATGCCCTGCAGCCATTGGCTGACCTGCGCGAGATCGAAACGCTGGCTCGGGTGCCAGCGCCAGCCGATGCTCCAGCCTTCGGGCTGGTCCTGCACCTGGCAGATCGGCTCGGCGGCGTTGCGCCAGATCTGCGCCATGCTGGATGCAACTGTGGGTAACTCGGCGCTCACCTCGATGGGCGAGGCCTGCGCCGCCAGACCCGGTAGCAGGGCCAGGTCGAGCTGGCCCTGTTCCGTCCAGTGCAACGGCACGGTCGGCAATGCGGCGGCGATCCGCGTTCGCGTGGCCTCGTCCAGACACTCACTCTTGTTCAGCAGCAGCAAACCCGCAGCATCCAACGCCTGGCGCTGCACGTCAGGCAGCGGTTGACCTGTCGCCAACGCAGCAGCATCCAGCACCATCAGCGCCGGCTGCACGGCCAGCACGCCGAGCCAGGGCGGCTGACGCAATTGCGCCAGCAACTGCGCCGGATGCCCCAGGCCGGACGGCTCGATCAGCAGGCGATCGGGCTTCGCTTTGCGCAGCAGGCGCCCGAGGCCGACCTGAAACGGCGCGCCGTTGACGCAGCACAGGCAACCACCGGCCACTTCGGCCATGGCGATGCCGTCGTCGCCTCGTTCCAGCAAGGCGGCGTCCAGGCCGATCTGGCCGAACTCGTTGATCAGCACCGCCCAGCGCTCGCCCGCCGGTTTCTGCGCCAGCAGGTGACGGATCAGCGTGGTCTTGCCGGCGCCGAGCGGGCCAGCGATGAGGTGGGTAGGGATTTGACTGAGCATGAATGTATGTTCGGTGGTTCGCCAGGCAAGTGCCAGCAAAGACTGCAAAGAAGCAGCATGTTAGATTCGCCGGCAGTTTTTCGGGAGTCGAAACGATGCGTGCATGGCTGTTGCTGTTTTCCCTGCTGCCGGGCCTGGCCCTGGCCGAAGCCTGCGTGGTGCATAGCCAGGCCGAACGCCTGAGCGTGCAGATCTGCCAGGAGAATCGCAACATCCCCGACACCCTGTTTCGCGAAGGCTTCTGCCAGCCGCAGTTGCAAGGCCAGACAGTCGAGGTGGAGTTCGTCGAGCAGTGCCCCAAGGGCGCCCATGGCGTCTGTCAGAACGCGCGCGCCGGTAGCGGTCTGTACCTGCAGGATATCCACTACTACGGCGTGGCCAGCGACGCGCTGTACCTGGAGCCGGCCTGCACCAGCCAATACCAGGGCACGTGGATCAAGCCCTGAGTACCTGCAATCACCTGCGCAACGCCGAGCCACGTGGGTCTGAATAGCGCAGGCGGGTGCAACCCGCCAGGCTGCGAATGGCGGGTTGCACCCGCCCTACGAGGAAACGCAACGATCCTGACATCAAAGCGTCACCAATAAAGCGCCTAATGACCTCGGGTACCTCACGTAACCCTCATGTCGAGTCACGCGTCGACATGATCTCTTGGTGCTTAAGGCCGGGGCAGTTGCTCCGGCCTATTTTTTTATGGCTCGCCACCAGTAGGGTGTCGCAGGCCACGTCAAAGATTGTTCCCGGCGATTACCGCTGGCTCAGCTGCGCGTAGGGTGCGCCATGCGCACCGCCAAACACCGAGGTATTCGCGGTGCGCGCAGCGCACCCTACGGAAAGAGCACGCTCAGGCCAACCAATCCAGGGTCAACAGCAAGCGTCGCTGCCCGGCAGGCGGCTGCGGCGAGCGGTGGATCAATCCGCGCCCCTCGTTACCGTGCCATTTCTCGCCCTTGGCCAGCGCTACATGGCCGGTGTCGAGACGCCGGATCAGCGCCTCGTCCTGCGGCTCGGCGCCCGGCTGACCGAGCTTGCTGCGCGACATGGCGCCCTCTTCCAGCCAGTCGCTGCCGACACCGGCATAGCTGGTAATCAGCCGTACCGGTACATGGTCAACGTGAAAACGCGGGCACATGGCCTTGTCCAGCGCGCGCAGGCGCAGGCCGATGCGCTCAGCATCGAGCAGGCAGGCATAGGCGCGCACCAGCCAGGCCACATCGGCGAGAAAGGCCGCCTGACCCGGCAGATCAGCATACTGCGCCACCAGACCGTCGAGGTTCGGCTCGCTGTCCGCGCGCGACAGCTCCAGCGTCATGGATTGCGCCAGCGGCTCACCTTGCGCCAGCAGCGCCTCAGCGAAGTCGGCGATCTGCACCGGCAGGCGACGCTGCCAGACGGCCAGGTTAACGCCGTCGTGCAGCACCTCGCCGAGCACCTGAATATCTTCGCCCAGCACCTGCCGGGACACTTTCGGCAACTGCAGGGCGAACATCAGGCGGCCTCCTGCTGCCAGGCACCGAAGGGGTCGACGAGCAGGCGCCAGGCTTCCGGGCCGCCGGCCATTTCCTCGTCGGTGAGCAGGCAGTCGTCCAGCTCACGCACCAACCGCGGAAAGTCGATGTTCTGGCCGATGAACACCAGCTCCTGGCGGCAGTCGCCGACCTCGGCGCTCCAGTGTTTCATGATCGTCTGCAGGCCTTCCTCGTCCTGCGGCCAGTGCTGCTTGGCCACGAAGCGCCACCAGCGCCCGGCCAGGCCATGGCGCATCAGCCCGCCGGCCTGCGACCAGCTGCCGGCTTCCTGGTATTTGCTGGCGAGCCAGAAGAAGCCCTTGGAGCGCAGCAGGCGGCCATTGCGCCATTCCTGCGAGAGGAAATCGAAGAAGCGCTGCGGATGGAACGGCCGGCGCGCACGGTAAGCGCTGGAGGCGATGCCGTATTCCTCGGTTTCCGGCACGTGCTCGCCACGCAGTTCCTTGAGCCAACCCGGGGCCTGCGAAGCGCGGTCGAAGTCGAAGCGGCCGGTGTCGAGGATCTTGTCCAGGGCGATCTGACCCATGCTCATGGCCTGGATGTCGGCGTGGGTGTTGAGGCCACGCAGTATGGCCATCAGTTCTTCGCGCTCGGCCTGGCTGATCAGGTCGATCTTGCTGATGAGGATGACGTCGGCGAACTCCACCTGCTCGATCAGCAGGTCGGTGATCGAGCGTTCGTCCTCCTCGCCCAGTGTCTCGCCACGGCTGGCCAAACTGTCGGCCTCATGGAAATCGCGCAGGAAGTTCACCCCGTCGACCACCGTGACCATGGTGTCCAGTCGCGCCAGGTCGGACAGGCTGCGGCCCTGCTCGTCGCGGAAGGTGAAGGTTTCGGCCACCGGCAGCGGCTCGCTGATACCGGTGGATTCGATCAGCAGGTAGTCGAAGCGGCCTTCGCTGGCCAGGCGGCTGACTTCTTCGAGCAGGTCCTCGCGCAAGGTGCAGCAGATGCAGCCGTTGCTCATCTCCACCAGCTTCTCTTCGGCACGGTTGAGGCTGACGTCTTGCTGGACGGTGGCACCGTCGATGTTGATCTCGCTCATGTCGTTGACGATAACCGCGACCTTGCGGCCTTCACGATTCTTCAGCACATGGTTGAGCAGGGTGCTCTTGCCGGCGCCAAGAAAGCCGGACAGCACGGTAACGGGTAGACGCTGATTCATGGGGTATTCCTCGTTCAGTCACGGTCACGCTGATGTTTTTCGCGCTGCTCCTGCCGCTCCTTGGCTTCGATGCACAGGGTCGCGGTGGGGCGCAGCAGCAGGCGCTTGAGGCCAATGGGTTCGCCGGTCTCGGCGCACCAGCCGTATTCGCCACGCGCCAGGCGTTCGAGCGCCTGGTCGATCTTGTCCAGCAGCTTCTTTTCCCGCTCCAGCAGGCGCAGCTGCCACTGGCGCTGCTCCTCGGCGGCACCGATATCGGCGACGTCGCTGCTGGTATCGGGCTGACGCAGCTCGGTGAATTCCTCGTCGATGCGCGCCTGCAACTCGGCTCGCTGAGTCAGCAGCAACTCGCGGAAGAACTGCTGCTGGGCGTCGTTCATGTAGTCAGCGGCTGGCTGGGCCAGCAGCTCGGCTTCGGTAGTCGCGGTCAGGGTCATGGCAAATCGGCTGGCTTGTTTTAATTGTTATAACATAACATTAATTTCTGACAGCTACCCACGGATTTGCGATGAACGAACAGCCCCTGCCGGATATTGCCGCCCAAGCCACCCACCACGACCTGCCGCTGGACTGGGTCGGCATGGCCGGCATCGCCCTGCCCATTCGTCTGGCGGACGCCGCCGTGACGGCCAGCGTCGATATCGGCGTCAGCCTCGACGATGCCGGCGCACGCGGCATCCACATGTCGCGCCTGTACCTGGCGGCGCAGCGTCTGGTGCATCAGCCATTGAACGTACCGGCGGTGCTACAGGTGCTGGACGACTGCCTGAGCAGCCACCAGGCGCTGTCCGACAGCGCCACCCTGACCCTGCGCGGCGAGGTGCCGCTCAAGCGTCCGGCGCTGGTCAGCCCATTGAACGGTTGGAAGGGCTACCCCTTCGAGGTACGTGCTCGTCAGGACGGTCGCGGCGTGAACATCGAATTACAGGTCGAGGTCGGTTACTCCTCCACCTGCCCTTGCTCGGCAGCGCTGGCACGGCAGCTGATCCAGCAACGCTTCGCCTGGGACTTTCCCGATCAGCAGGTGGATTACTCCAGCGCGCTCGACTGGCTCGGCTCGACCCAGGGCATCATCGCCACGCCGCACAGCCAGCGCAGCACGGCGACCCTGCAACTGCGCCTGGCGCCAGGCTGCATCGACCTGCCCGTACTGGAGTTGATCGACAATGCCGAGCAGGCCCTCGGCACGCCGGTACAGACCGCGGTGAAGCGCGCCGACGAACAGGCCTTCGCCCTCGCCAACGGGCAGAACCTGATGTTCTGCGAAGACGCCGCACGCCGTCTGCATCGCGCCCTGCGCCAATTGCCACAGGCCAGCGCCTTCCACCTTAAGGTCGTCCACGCCGAAAGCCTGCACGCCCACGACGCGGTGGCGCAAAGCCGCTGGAACTGGAGTTGAGCCATGACTGCCGACGCCCTCTGGTTGCAGCTGGAATCCGCCGAAGCCGGCCACGCCGTGGCGCTGAGCGAGGCCCTGGATGCCATCGCCTGGAACGACACCGGGCTGATCCCGGTGATCACCCAGCGCCACGACAGCGGCGAGGTGCTGATGCTGGCCTGGATGAATTGCACCGCGCTGCAGGAAACCCTGCACAGCGGCCAGGTCTGCTACTGGTCTCGTTCGCGCCAGCAATTGTGGCGCAAGGGCGAAACCAGCGGCCATCGCCAGCGCCTGCTCAGCGCGCACCTCGATTGCGACGGCGACGCCCTGCTGATCAAGGTCGAGCAGCTCGGCCCGGCCTGTCACACCGGCCGGTCCAACTGTTTCTACAACGACCTGGACGGCGACCAGCTGCGCGTGGCCGTGAGCCGACCGGCATGAAGCGCCTGGCCATCGCCCTGGTGCGTTTCTACCAGTACCTGATCAGCCCGCTGCTCGGGCCGCGCTGCCGCTTTCACCCCAGTTGCTCGCACTACGCCGTCGAGGCACTGGAAAAGCATGGCCTGCTGCGCGGCCTGTGGCTCAGTCTGCGCCGGCTGTTGCGCTGTCATCCCTGGCATCCGGGCGGCTATGACCCGGTACCCGACCCCTCGCCCAAGGAGCGACCATGATCCGCAAGAATCCGTCCGGTCACCTGCCGGTCATCGCCGAGTCCGCCTACGTCGACAAGACTGCCATCATCTGCGGCAAGGTGATCATCCACGACAACGTATTCGTCGGCCCCTACGCGGTGATCCGCGCCGACGAGGTGGATGCGACCGGTGACATGCAGCCCATCGTCATCGGCGCCAATTCCAACATCCAGGACGGCGTGGTGATCCACTCCAAGTCCGGCGCGGCAGTGACCATCGGCGAGCACAGTTCGATCGCCCACCGCTCGATCATCCACGGCCCGTGCAGCGTCGGTAACCGCGTGTTCATCGGCTTCAACAGCGTGCTGTTCAACTGCGCCGTAGGCGATGGCTGCGTGGTGCGGCACAACGCCGTGGTCGACGGCTGCGACCTGCCGGCGGGCTTCCATGTCACCTCCACCCAGCGCATCGGTCCGAAGACAGACCTGGCCAGCCTGCCGCGCGTCAGCGTCTCGGCCAGCGAGTTCTCCGAGGACGTCGCGCGCACCAACATCGACCTGGTGCGGGGTTACAAAGCCCTGCAGAACGAGTTCTGACCGTGCTGATCCTTAATGCCCGCCTGGTCAACGAGGGCCGCGTGTTCGAGGCTGACCTGCGCATTCGCCACGGGCGTATCGACGCCATCTCTGGCAGCCTCGCCCACCTGCCCGGCGAGGGCCTGCTCGACGCCGCCGGGCAGTATCTGCTGCCAGGCATGATCGATGACCAGGTGCACTTTCGCGACCCCGGTGCGCCGCATAAGGGCAGCTTCGCCAGCGAGTCGCGGGCGGCGGTGGCTGGCGGCATCACCAGCGTCATGGACATGCCCAACACCAACCCGCCAACCCTGACCCTGGAGGCACTGACGGCCAAGGAGCAACGCGCCGCCGGTTGCTCGCGGGTCAACTACGGCTTTCACTTCGGCGTCAGTCACGACAACCTCGACACCGTCGCTGCGCTCGACCCCAACCGGGTGGCGGCGGTGAAGGTGTTCATGGGCGCCAGCACCGGCAACATGCTGGTCGACGACCTGCCGGTGCTGGAACGGCTATTCCGCGACTGCCCGACCGTGCTGCTGACGCATTGCGAGCACACCCCGCGCATCCGCGAACGCGAGGCGCAGTGGCAGGCGCGCTTCGGTGACGCCATCCACGCCAGCGAGCACCCGGCGATCCGTGATGCCGAGGCCTGCTACCAATCCTCCAGCCTGGCGGTGAGCCTGGCGCGCCGCTACGGCACGCGCCTGCATGTGCTGCACATCACCACCGCACGCGAACTGGGCCTGTTCCAGCCAGGCCCGCTGGCCGGCAAGCAGATCACCGCCGAGGTCTGCGCCCATCACCTGTACTTCGATGACAGCGACTACGCCGCGCTCGGCCACCTGATCAAATGCAACCCGGCGATCAAGACCCAGGCGGACCGCGACGCCCTGCGCCAGGCCCTGCTCTGTGGTCGCCTGGACATCATCGGCACCGACCACGCGCCGCACACCTGGGACGAAAAGCAGCGCCCCTACCTGCAGGCGCCATCCGGTCTACCGCTGGTGCAGCACGCCTTGCCGTCACTGCTGGAACTGGTGGCCGACAGCCTGCTGCCACTGCCTATGCTGGTGGAGAAAACCAGCCACGCCGTGGCCGAGCGCTTCGCCATCGAGCAGCGCGGCTACCTGCGCGAAGGCTACTGGGCCGACCTGACCCTGGTCGAACGCCTGGCCGAACCACGCCCAGTGGCGGCCGACCCGATCCTCGCTCATTGCGGCTGGACACCGTTCCAGGGCCGCGCCTTCCGTCATGCTGTGCGCAGCACCTTCGTCTCAGGGCAACTGGCCTGGCACGCCGGCCAAGTGCAGGACGATTGCCAGGGGCTGCCGCTGCGCTACCGACGCGTCTGAGTTACCAGCCGCCGCCTCCGCCGCCACCAGCTCCTCCGCCGGAGGAGCCTCCACCATGGGAGGCGGACGAGCCGGAGCCGCTGCCACTGTTGCTGGAACCGGAAAAGCTGTCGACGGATCTCGGCGCCTCTGGCGGCACGGAAGCCGTCATCAGCATCCGGTCGAGACTCCAGGCAAGCGTCATGGCCTCACCCGAGGTCATCATCTGAGTGAAACCCTGTGGCTGGTAGTCCACCTCCACAGGCGCCAGCGTGCCCCTGCGCAGCTCGGCGGTGAACCGCTGAGTCCACTGCTGCTCGACCCCCAGAGCCATGGCGTAGGGCAGATGCCGTTCGTACAACGCAATGCTCATCACGGGGGCCTGGCCTGCCTTGTCCAGCACGTCCCTCTCGGCCAGGCTCAGGTAATTACGGTAGCCCTCCAGCTCATCGAGCAGGCGTCGTCCGGCTATGGAGGGCGAGCGCATGAGCTTGCGTGCCACGGCGACGATGACGAACAGTGCCAGACACTGCAGCACCGCCGCACCGCCCACAAGGCCTGCGGCCAGACCCAGGCTGATCAGGACGAACAGCATCAGCAAGAGTGCCGAACCGATCATTTCGTGGGTCAGGCAGTAGAACATCCCGGCCCCCAGCAGTACCCCCAGCAGCATCACCCAAACGGCGTTGTTCGCAGCCTCCGAGTCGCCCGTGGACGTCACCAGCAGAGCGATCCCCGTCATCAGGGCGAAGAACGCACCTAGCAACCAGGACCCGGTATGGTTACTGAAGTTGTTTTGCTCGATCCCTTTGAAGCTCTTCAGCAGCACCTCCAGGGCTTTCGTCAGACGCGGTTCATAGCGGCCACCCAGGGTCAGCGAGCCACTTTTCTGTGCTATCAGGGCATCGAGCATGCGCCGCTCTTCCTCGCGTATGGCGTCCCCGTCCGCCTCACCACGCGTCAGCACCAGGCCGTCGGCGTTGCGCTGCAGGCTCAGCCAGCCGCGAATGGCCAAGTCGGTGAACATGATGCTCAGCGCGCGCACGCCCTTGCGGTCATTGCCCAGGCCACGGCGCCATACGTACCCGGCCATCAAGGGGCTGACGTCCCGAGGCAGCTCGAACAGGGGGATCACCAGGCCTCTGGCCGGCCCCCGGCCGTCTGTCCACCAGAGGCGTGCGTAGAACAACAACAGCCCGCTGAAAGCGAACACCAGCAGGATAAGACGCAGGTTGTCGGCCAGCAGTATCAGCAACTCGTCCCACCAGCCGGGTCGGGCGACCAGCCCCGCCTGCCAGGCCAGGGCGACGGTAAAGCCTTCGCGCGCGTCCAGCTCGCGCGTGGTCACCAGGCGCAGGCGATTGCCCTGCTGCTCGATCACCTCATAGGCCCCTTCACGCGAACCCTGGTAGCCGGTGTAGGCATGGGCGGCCTCGATCTGCGCCCCTTCAGGCAGCAGCACCTCGACGCTGGCCCGACGAATCGGCAGCAGCCAGTCATTGCCGGTGACGTTCCAGTAGAGCTCATCGACGCGGGCGTGATGCAGCAGTTGCGCATCCATGCGGTAGGTCAGTTCGTAGACATAGGGGCCGGGCTGAAGCAAGGCATCGGCGCGGCCCAGACGCAGGCGAACGCCGTGCTCATGGGCCTGTTGCGTGACGGTTTCCGGTTGACCGTCACGCGTAGCCGAGAGCAGCGTCAATGGCGTGCTGCGCAGCAGGCCATTGCCCAGGCTGTAGCGTGTAGGGATGTCACGATAGATGCCGCGAGATATCTGTCGCCCTTCGGCAATCACGGCGATGCGCTCGGTCACCCGCACCTCGCCACTGGGCTCGACCTGCAGGTGCACGTCATAGCTCTGGATGGCCTCTTCGGCCTGTGCACTGAAGGCGCAGAAACAGCACAGCAACAGCAGAATTCGCAGTCTTCCTGACATGACACTCTCCTTGGCACTCACAACCGCCTGCCTGGGCGAATCGAGGCGGCACCCTACCCCAGTCAGCTCGGCAGAAAAAGCGAACACCGCACATCAACGGCACTCGCCACAGGCGCCTTCACCACCCCCCTCCAC
>NZ_LR733268.1 GCF_902506495.1 Pseudomonas sp. 8O | reverse complement strand
CCTGAAATGAGCCTGATCACGGAGCATCGCATTGAGGATGGTAAGCAATTTCCGCATGCAGGCGACGACCGCTACTTTGCCTGGTTTCCCCTGTTCCTTAAGTCGCCGGTAGAAGCTGTACACGACCTCGTTGTGGCTGCGAATGGCCGACAGCGTAGCCATGTAGAGCACCTTCCTGACTTCGGATCGTCCACCCCAGACTCGCCGGGTACCTCGGTAGTAGCCGCTGTCCCGATTGAATGGCGCCACCCCCACCAGTGCTGCAATCTGCTTGCGGTTCAGGAGGCCCAGCTCTGGCAGTAGAGCTAGTAACGTGATTCGACAAACAGGCCCGATACCTTTCACTTCAGCCAGCAAGTCATCCTTGGCCCGCCAGATCTCTGACTTTTGAATGGCGTCATTTAGCCCTGCATCGTTGGCTCTGAGGCGCTTCTCCAGCCACTTGATGTGCAGCTTGATGTCGCGTCGCAGGGCCTTGCCCACCGCCTGCTGCAAGCGCAGCTTTTCGGCGACCATCATGTCGACCAGTTGTCGCCGACGACCAACCAGATCCGCCAGTTCGAGCGCCTGCTCATCGGGTAACGGGCGGATGGCGGGACGGATGGCAATGCCGAATGCGGCGAGAACCCGAGCATCCAACGCGTCGGTCTTGGCCAGTTGACCCGATGCCTTGGCAAAGTCACGGACTTGCCTTGGATTGACCAGCACCAACGGCAATTTCTGTGCAGCTAGCTCCGCAATCAGGAGGCGTTCCAGGCCACCCGTTGCCTCAGCCACGATCAGGTGGGGTACCAAGGCCAGCATATCGGTAGCCAGTTGGGCCCTGCCTGGAGTGTCGTTGGCATAGCGCTGGAGCGTGACGCTGCCACTGACGAAGACATCGAGAAAGTTCTTCGAGATATCGATTCCAACAACGAGAAGTTCTTGGTTCATGGCATTCCTCTCTCACCCTGACTTGCAGAAACGAGCTTTGAGCTCAGGCAACCGTTCGGGTTAATCAAGAAAAACCTGCTCCGACCCTCGCTCGCCCACGATCTGGAGATCTAGTCACTGGCGGTCTGGAGCAGGTGTGGAACAACTTACAAGTCACTTTCTCTTGCTTGCCCAAGAGAAAGTAACCAAAGAGAAGGGCACCCCGACATCCGAGCTAGGCGCCCCCGCCCTGCTGCGCCGGGGTTCCCTCGCTCCATCACC
>NZ_LR733267.1 GCF_902506495.1 Pseudomonas sp. 8O | reverse complement strand
GCGGGTTGATGGAGGTTGCGTGAACCCGCACCAGTACTTGTCCTGCCTGCGGTGCGGGTTTGGCCACTTCGCTCAGTTCGAACGCGTTCGGGCCGCCAAAGGATTTGAGTACTTGCGCTTTCATTGTAAATCCTCGTATCTATGAGGCTTGAGAGTGCTCAAGCCGAGCATGTTTCTTTCAGCATGCGATTCACAAAGAGGTCGCAGGCAGCGCTCTTGCTTGTTCCTCTGGCCGCCGGGTAGAAAAGAGTATTGCCAGCGGCAGTCATTTGCCTTGGACCAAACGATGGTTCTGGAATCAGGGTGTTGTGATAAGTTCAGATGCGCAGACGTGCGGCAAGGCTGAGCGTACTGGCGAGACTTCAGGAACACACTTACGGAGTTCTTCAGGCCTTGCACGTCGGCAGATGTCGTGTCGCCTGCGGAGCATCAGTGACTATGGTGTTCACGGGCATATTCCTTATTCAGGCTGGTTACTTACTCGATAGCTTGAAGTGATTCCGGCAGGACCTGGCCACCATCGATAATCAGGCTTTGCCCCGTGATGTAGCCGGCTTCGCGGCTGGCAAAGAACATGACAGCGCTGGCAACGTCTTCGGGAGTGCCCAGGCGCTTGGCCGGAATCGAAGCGGCTACGCCGGCCTGGTACTCGGCATCCACATCCAGGAAGCCTTCGGTGATGATGTTGCCGGGGAGTACCGCATTGACGGTGATGCCGTCCTTGGCCAATTCGATCGCCGCAGTGCGCATGAAACCCAACTGCGCTGCCTTGCTCGCGCCGTAATGAACCCAACCGGGTGAACCGGTGACGGGGCCCGTAATCGATGAGGTGAGGATCACTCGACCGTATTCGGCCCGTCGCAGGAGGGGAAGGGCGGCTTGCACGCACAGGAATGTGCCCTTGGCATTGGTTGCCAGCACCCGATCCCAATCGGCTTCGCCCAGGTTTTCCAGGGTCGAGATGGGGAAGATGCCAGCATTGCAGCACAGCACGTCGAGCCCGCCGTGCATCTCATCCAGAGTACGCATCAATGCCTTGACGGAAGCGGAGTCAGCCACATCGGCGGCCACCCCTTGTACGTGCAGCCCATCAGCGCGCATACCGGCTGCGACGGCTTCGACCTTTTCAGCGCTGCGGGCGGTGATCAACACGCGCGCGCCCTGAAGCGCAAACTGCCTGGCAATGCCAAGGCCTATGCCACTGCTGGCACCGGTGACCAGGACACTCTTGCCACTTAATGACGAGAACATCTGCACAGCTCCTGTCCAATTGGGTTGACTGGCATCGTCAGTCAAACCGTGGATATCCGCTTGACCGCTTGGCACATTTTTGTGCTCAGCGATCAAAACCCAGGAAAAAACAGGGTCTATGCTTTGCAGTTCAGTCATCGACTGGCCTTCAAGTATCAGCGTTGGCCGCTCCACTTGGCCTTCTTGAACTTGTCACTCATTCGAGGAAAACCGATAGAAAGAGACCGGCGGTCGCTGAAAATTCAGGTTGTATCGAATGTTGATAAGCTGGATGGCATTCACCTTCAGGATGAGTGTCAAAAAGCAGCATGAAGCTTGCATGGATGTTTTGCTTGTCAAAACCGACTTTAACGGTCCCATCAGCACTTGTCTGAGAGGTTGCCATGCAACTTGCCACTACGCGACGACTCGCCGATCAGCTTCAATCCATTGGAGTCCTCAGTTCGGCTGCAACGGGCTTGGCTGAATTCATCCAGCAGAAAGGTGGCGATGCAGACCGAATCTTCGGTCATGCGGGGTTCGACCCGGAACACTTGCAGCATCCAACTTTGAGCCTTGATCTCAAGCAGTATTGCGCCGTTTTCGAAGAGGCCGCTCGCCAGACCCAGGATGACAATTTTGGTTTGCGCTACGGTAATCAGTTCAAGCCCGACAGCCTGGGTATGCTCGGCTATGTTGGCATCTGTTCGGAAACCCTGGGAGACGCACTGCGTAACGTGGTGAAGGTGTTTCCTGTCCATCAGCAAGGCAGTCTGCTGCGGCTTGAGGTGGAGGGCGAATGGTGCCGGCTCGATTACCAGGTCCAGTACGGTGCGATCTTTCGCAAGCGTCAGGACGCTGAATTGTCCATGGGCATGTTCACCAACCTGATGCGTCACGCCCTCGGCCAGAAATGGGCCCCTGAGCGGGTTCATTTCGAGCATCCTCAGCCGGAGGCCTGGCACGAGCACTGTAAGGCCTTCGATGCTCCCGTCTTCTTTGGCCAGCCTTGCAATTCGCTGATGTTCAGGAAGAGTGCGCTGGAGAAAGCCATGCCCGACCGGGATGGTCGCCTGCTGGCCATCGTCATGGAAAGCATGGAACTGTTGGCGCGCCAATGGGGCGAACAGCAGGGGGGGCATGGCATCATCAACGATGTGCAGGCGCAGATCCGAATTCAGCTGGCCGAGGGTGAACCTAGCCTCGAGCAAGTGGCGGACCTGCTGAACATTACAAGTTGGAGCTTGCAGCGACGGCTTGGCGAGAAAGGGTTGACCTTTTCCGCTCTGGTCGAAAAGGTGCGCCAGGAACTGGCCCAGTATTACCTGACCCGGACGAGCTTACCCATCTCCGAGCTCGCACTTCTGCTTGGTTATTCAGAGACCAGTGCTTTTTCGCGCGCTTTCCGGCGTTGGCACGGGGCGAGTCCGAAACAGTGGCGCAAGTCTGACGCGTAATTCGGTCGGCATCTCAGGACCCGATGCCGCCGCCAAAGCGCTATTTCTTGAACGTGTCCGAATTTCGTTCATGGCGCATCATCGTAGTGCGACCTGGGCGAACCCATCGTTCAAATATCGCCGGCATAGATCAACGCTTTGTTTTGCCCAGTTCGCACCCAGGTTGCGTACTTGCTGGGTGTCAGCATGGGTTCCGGTCCAGGCCAGAAGCTGGATGCGCCGCTGGATGATGAAGGTCGGGATCATGGCAATGTCGTACGTCGTCAAACGATTAACCGCCGCATAACCGGCCAGCCAATGTTCGATCCAGTCATTCAATCGATCATGATGCTCGTAGAAGCTCAGGGCTGAAGCCAGGTCATGCATGTACCAGCCAAAACCGCAGTCATCGAAGTCGATAACGTGCGTGTGTTCATGATCGACCAGCAGATTGGCCAAGCGCAGATCGGCATGAATCAAACCGTAACGCTTGGCGTCCTGACCGTAGCTCGCCAGCTCGCTCTCCACGCGCTGTAACACCTCCTCGATCAAACCAAACGCGCTGCTGTCCAGATTGACCGCATCTCGCCAGTTGCCCCAGTGCCCCTCGGGGCCGACCATGCTTTGGTGATTCCAGACAATCCGGCGAAAGTCGGCAGGACGCTGCCATTGCTGGCTGTGCTGATGCAACTTTGCGGTAATGGCGCCCAGCCGCATGAAGGCACTGACGTCGACATCTGCAGTGGGCTCGGCCCCGTTGACCCAGTTGAACAGCACCAGATTGAGTTCCTTGCCAACACCTGTCTCAGCACTCTGCACATAGTGCCCATCCAGGCCAATGATGGGCCGCGGAACTCGAATGCCTGATGCCTGCAGAGCGCTTAGCCAGTCCAGTTCGCTCTCGATATCGGACCGCTGGTGATAGCCATGCTTGTGCACGCGCAGGGCATAACGATGCCCGCTCGGTGTGTCGATACGATACGTAGCGTTCTCTGAGTGACACAGCAGTGTTACTTGCCCTTGCACATGGGGTGGGTAGCAAAGCGCGAGCGTGCGAATCGCCACATCTTGCAGGGTCTGAAGGCCGATCTCTTCTTCTTTTGCAGTGCTCATGTGCCAGCTCCAGCGTGTTCTGAGGAAAGTCAGCATCAGGATGGAGAGACTGTCGCGGGTGTGCTTGACCCTGGGAGGGGTGAATCTGACTGCAGAGGACAATTACTAGATCCAAGGCGAGAAGTTGACCGCAGCGCAGATAACGAATCTGCCAAGGTCAAGTCACGAGAAGAAACCAGCGGCACTATTTTCATCACGCATCTGATACCTGGATGCCGCTTCCGGTACTTCTTTGCACGTCTAGTGAGGCCGTTCACCATGTTGAAAACCAACGCTTTTTCGCAGGAAAGCAGTAACTCACTCTCGCCGCGTACCCGCGAGATGATCGAGCGTCGGCGGCGTTTGCTAGGCCCTGGCTATCAATTGTTCTATCAGAACCCGCTGCACCTGGTGCGTGGTGAAGGTGTCTGGGTCCACGATGTCGATGGGCAGCGCTACCTGGACGTCTACAACAACGTACCCTCGGTCGGACATTGCCATCCGCATGTTGTCGAGGCGCTGTGTCGTCAGGCGCGCCTACTCAATACGCACACTCGTTACCTGGACGACAACATCCTGGATTTCGCGGAGAAACTGCTGGGCACCATGCCCGCCGAGTTGAGCCAGGCAACGTTCACCTGCACGGGCAGCGAGGCCAACGACCTGGCCGTGCGTATCGCCCGTGGATATACCGGCGGCACGGGTGTGATCGTGACCCGCTACGCCTATCACGGGCTTACCGCCAGCATTGCCGAGTTGTCCTCTTCGCAGTTTTCGCAGATCGCGGCGAGCCCTTGTGTGCGCACGGTTGCGGCGCCGATACATAGCCCGGAAAACCCCGATGAAGTCGGCCGACGTTTCGCTGCCGATGTGCGTGCTGCGCTGGCTGATATGCGCAGTCACGGTATCAAGCCGGCGGCACTGCTGCTGGACTCGTTCTTCACCAGCGATGGTGCCTTCTTCGAACCGTCCGGTTTCTTGCGCGAAGCCGTCGAGGCCGTTCGAGAGGCCGGCGGCCTGTACATCGCCGATGAAGTCCAGCCGGGCTATGGGCGTTCGGGACGTCATATGTGGGGCTTCCAGTGCCATGGTCTGGTACCGGATATCGTCACCCTGGGCAAGCCGATGGGTAATGGCCACCCAGCCGCCGGCATCACGGTCAAGCCGCAGATATTGGAGCGTTTCGCCAACGAGTCCGGTTATTTCAACACCTTTGCAGGCAATCCGGTTTCGTCCGCTGTCGGCTTGGCGGTACTGGAGGTGATCGAGCGGGAAAACCTCATTGCCAATGCCCACGAGTCCGGCACGTTCATGCTCGATGGTCTCAAGCACCTGGCTGCTCGCCACCCGGTCATCGGTGATGTGCGCGGCATGGGGCTGTACCTGGGCGTCGACTTCACCACCCCGGAAGGTGCGCCCGATGTAGCGACTGCTGCACAAGTGGTCAATGGCCTGCGAGAGGAGCACGTGCTGATCGGCGCTGCTGGCCCACATGCCAATACTCTCAAGATTCGCCCACCGCTGGTATTCCAGCGTGAGCATGCAGAGATCTTCCTGAACAGCCTGGAGCGCGTGCTCGAGCGACTTTGACCGGCGCGGTGGTACTGCGCCCGACAATCACAACAACAATGTCACGGAGAACACCATGATCTACGCGAAACCCGGAACACCCGATGCGGTGATCAAGCTCAAGCCGCAATATGGCAACTATATCGGTGGAGCGTTCGTGGCCCCGGTCAAAGGTCTGTATTTCAGCAATACCAGCCCGGTCGATGGCTCGTTGATTGGTGAATTCCCACGCTCGGGCAGTGACGATATCGGGTTGGCCCTGGACGCCGCCCATGCCGCCGCCGATGCCTGGGGCAAGACCTCGGTCCAGGAGCGTTCGCACATCCTGCTGAAAATCGCCGACCGCATCGAGGCCAACCTCGAACTGCTGGCCGTGGCTGAGACCTGGGATAACGGCAAGGCCGTACGCGAAACCTTGAATGCCGACGTGCCCCTGGCCGCCGACCACTTTCGCTACTACGCCGGGTGCATCCGCGCCCAGGAAGGCAGCGTCGCCGAAATCGATGAACACACCGCGGCCTATCACTTTCACGAGCCCCTTGGCGTGGTCGGGCAGATCATTCCGTGGAACTTTCCGTTGTTGATGGCCGCCTGGAAACTCGCTCCCGCCCTGGCCGCAGGTAACTGCGTGATCTTGAAGCCTGCCGAGCAGACGCCGTTGTCGATTACCGTGCTGATGGAGCTGATCGGCGACCTGCTGCCGCCGGGCGTGCTCAATGTGGTGCAAGGCTATGGCCGCGAAGCCGGTGAGGCCCTGGCCACCAGCAAGCGTATCGCCAAGATCGCCTTCACCGGTTCGACCCCGGTGGGTTCACACATTCTCAAGTGCGCCGCCGAGAACATCATCCCCTCGACTGTGGAGCTAGGCGGCAAGAGCCCGAACATCTTCTTCGAAGACATCATGAACGCCGAGCCTGCCTTTATCGAAAAGGCCGCCGAAGGCTTGGTGCTGGCGTTCTTCAACCAGGGCGAGGTGTGCACCAGCCCGTCGCGCGCACTGGTGCAGGAGTCGATCTACCCGCAGTTCATGGAAGTTGTGCTGAAAAAGGTGCAGCAGATCAAGCGCGGCGACCCGCTGGACACCGAGACCATGGTCGGCGCCCAGGCCTCTCAGCAGCAGTTCGAGAAGATCCTCTCGTACATGGACATTGCCCAGGAGGAGGGCGCTGAGCTGCTGAGCGGTGGCAAGGTGGAGAAGCTCGAAGGCTCCTTGGCCACCGGTTACTACATCCAGCCGACCCTGCTCAAGGGCCACAACAAGATGCGCGTGTTCCAGGAGGAGATCTTCGGCCCGGTAGTGAGCGTCACCACCTTCAAGGATGAGGCCGAGGCTCTGGCCATCGCCAATGACACCGAGTTCGGCCTGGGCGCCGGGGTGTGGACCCGAGATATCAACCGTGCCTACCGAATGGGTCGCGGCATCAAGGCTGGCCGCGTATGGACCAACTGCTACCACCTGTACCCGGCACATGCCGCATTTGGCGGCTACAAGAAGTCCGGGGTAGGGCGCGAGACCCACAAGATGATGCTCGATCACTACCAGCAGACCAAGAACTTGCTGATCAGCTACGACATCAACCCGTTGGGGTTCTTCTGAGTACTGCCATAGCCACTCCCCAATTTGCCTCACGCCGCCTTGCAGGTGCATGGCGGCCGTCATGAAGAGGACCCAACTTATGTCCATTCAACAAGAACAAACAATCAGCCTCGCGCACGGTGTCGAAACTGAAAATGTCGATGCGCAATATTTCCAGAGTCGACAGTTGAAACAGGGTGCAGCGGGATGGGTGCTGCTTATCGGCCTGGGTGTTGCCTACGTGATATCGGGTGATTTTGCCGGCTGGAACTTCGGCCTGGCCCAAGGTGGGTGGGGCGGCATGTTCCTCGCCACCTTGCTGATGGCTGCCATGTACCTGTGCATGTGCTTCTCCATGGCCGAGTTGTCTTCGATGATTCCCACCGCAGGTGGCGGTTACGGCTTCGTCCGCACGGCTTTCGGGCCCTGGGGCGGCTTTTTCGCCGGCGCTGCGATCCTTATGGAGTACGCCATAGCGCCGGCCGCTATCGCGGTTTTCATAGGCGCCTACTGTGAGTCACTGTTCGGCGTTGGTGGCTGGCCGATCTACCTGGCGTTCTACACGGTGTTCATCGGTATCCATGTGCTCGGTGCGGGAGAGGCCCTGAAGGTGATGTTCGTCATTACGGCAGTGGCGGCTATCGCACTTGGCCTGTTCATCGTGGCTATGGTTCCGCACGTCGAGGTCGCCAACCTGTTCGATATCCCGGCGAGCGAAGCCAAGGGCGCCAGCAGCTTCCTGCCATTTGGCTATGTCGGCATCTGGGCTGCGATTCCTTACGCGATGTGGCTATTCCTGGCCGTGGAAGGTGTCGCTTTAGCCGCAGAGGAAACCAAGAACCCTACACGCGACCTGCCACGTGGCTTGATCGGCTCGATGCTGGTGCTGCTGATCTTCGCTGCGTTGATTCTGTTTGTTGGCCCGGGAGCGGCCGGTGCCCAGGCGCTGATGGATTCCGGTAATCCGCTGGTGGCGGCCCTGGAGGCAGTGTATGGGGGGTCGACCTGGATGAGCCAGTTCGTCAACCTGGTTGGCCTGGCCGGACTGATCGCCAGTTTCTTCTCGGTGATTTATGCCTACTCGCGGCAGATCTTTGCCCTGTCACGAGCGGGCTACCTGCCACGCAAGCTGTCGGTCACCAATCGCAACAAGGCGCCGGTTCACGCGCTGGTGGTACCGGGTGTCATCGGCTTCGGTCTATCGCTGACGGGGCAGGGTGACCTGCTGATCCTGGTCGTGGTCTTCGGCGCGACGTTGTCCTACGTGCTGATGATGGCGGCGCATATCTCCCTGCGTATCCGTCGCCCGGACATGCAGCGTCCGTATCGCACGCCAGGCGGCATCGTCACGTCGTCATTCGCCTTGATCCTGGCGGCGATCGCCCTGGTCGCCGGCTTTCTGGTCGATCCGAAAGTGATGATGGGTACTGCGGCAATCTACGGGCTCTTCATTGCCTACTTTGCGCTGTACAGCCGTCACCACCTGGTGTCTGGCACGCCAGAGGAAGAGTTCGCGGCTATCCAGAAAGCCGAAGAAACGCCTCATTAGCCGCAAGGCGAGGCCTTTCAACACCTGAATCAGAGCTAACAATCAGCCACTGAAGGCTACCTGCGCGGCGACCTGGCGGGTGGCCTTTCTACAGGAAAACCTCATGTCGATTTTCGAAACTGGCCTGACGCCCTTGGCGGTTAACCACGTAGCGCTCTCACCGCTGAGCTTCATCGAGCGCACCGCGGCTGTTTACGGACAATATCCTGCGGTCATCCACGGCGCTGTCCGACGTAACTGGCAAGACACCTACGAGCGTTGCCGGCGTCTTGCCAGTGCGCTCAGCCGCCGGGGTATCGGTAAGGGCGATACGGTTGCGGTGATGCTGCCCAACATCCCGGCGATGCTCGAAGTGCACTTCGGCGTGCCGATGATTGGCGCGGTGCTCAACACGCTGAATGTACGCCTCGATGCGCCAGCGATTGCCTTCATGCTTGAACACGGCGAGGCGAAGGTGTTGATCACTGACCGCGAGTTCCACACCGTGATCCGTGAGGCCCTGAGTTTGCTGGCGCATCCGCCATTGGTGGTCGATGTCGACGACCCCGAATACGGCGAAGGCCAGGCGGTCAGCGACCTGGACTACGAAGCGTTGCTGGCGGAGGGCGACCCGCAATTCGCCTGGCTGTGGCCGGAGGACGAATGGCAGGCCATCTCACTCAACTACACCTCCGGCACCACCGGCAACCCCAAAGGCGTGGTCTATCACCACCGTGGCGCCTACCTCAACGCGTTGGGCAACCAGATGACCTGGGCGATGGGTAACCATCCGGTGTACCTGTGGACGTTGCCGATGTTCCACTGCAATGGCTGGTGCTATCCCTGGACCGTCACCGCGCTGGCGGGTACCCACGTTTTCCTGCGCCGGGTCGAGCCGCAGAAGGTGCTTAGCCTGATTCGCGAGCACCGTGTCAGCCACCTGTGCGGCGCGCCAATCGTACTCAATGCGCTGGTCAATTTGCCGGATACAGACAAGGCGCTCATCGAGCATCCGGTCGATGCCATGGTGGCCGGAGCAGCACCGCCGGCGAAGGTCATTGGCGCGGTTGAGGAGATGGGCATCAAGGTCACCCATGTGTACGGGCTTACCGAAGTCTATGGGCCGGTGACGGTGTGCGCGTGGCATGGTGAATGGGATGAGAAACCGCTCGACGAGCGTGCCAGGATCAAATCACGTCAAGGGGTGCGTTATCCGACACTGGAGGGGCTGATGGTGGCTGATCCGCAAACCTTGCAACCTGTGCCGAACGACGGGATTACCCTTGGCGAAATCTTCATGCGCGGCAACACAGTGATGAAGGGCTATCTGAAAAATCCTGATGCGACCCGCGAAGCTTTTGCTGGAGGTTGGTTTCACACCGGCGACTTGGCTGTACGACACCCGGACGGCTACATCGAAATCAAGGACCGACTGAAGGACATCATCATTTCCGGCGGCGAAAATATATCCACCATCGAGATCGAGGGCGTCCTCTATCGCCATCCGGCAGTGCTGGAAGCTGCCGTAGTAGCCCGACCGGACGAGAAATGGGGGGAAGTACCTTGTGCGTTCATCACCCTTAAAGAGGGGTATAGGGCCACTCGAGAGGAGGACATCGTTGGATTTTGTCGCGAGCAGCTGGCCAGTTACAAATTGCCTAAAACCGTGGTGTTCCGTGAGCTACCGAAGACCTCGACGGGCAAAATACAGAAGTACTTGCTGCGCGACTGGGCCAGGGCGCTCTGACAAAAAACGCGGCCATGGGCGCTTGTCGTACGTACGCTGGGGGGCTTGGTACAACCCTGCGTACAGCGAGCCCTGTTGAAAGCTGTGGGTATGGGCGTGATCAAGACGAGCGAGGCATTCGCCTCATGAGTCTGAGTGGCTGCTAATCACTCAGGCGCCCCCGGAAGCGTTTCGCTCACATGCTCCGGTATTGTTTTTGGTCACCTGTCAGCGTTTCGGGCCCGGATGTTTGTGTTCTTGCTGTTCACGAGCTACTTCGTTGCGCAGGGATTACGAAGGCCACTCGGCGTTGTCCTGCGCCTTTCGCCGCAAATATTGGCAAAAGCCCACATCGTCCTGGCCGCGGCAAGATACCAACCGATATACACAGGATGAACGAGCACGCCCACAGGTCCGCTTCATCCAACCATCAACCCATTCGGTGGTAATGGAAGTGCCGTCTTGTAACGTACCTGCTTCAGCGCAAAGCTCGAGCGAATGTTCGCGACGCCGGGAATTTTGGTCAGATGATTAAGGATGAAGCGTTCCAATGACTGAATGTCAGGCACTAGCACGCGTAGCAAGTAATCGGCGTCCCCTGTCATCAAATAGCATTCCATCACCTCCGGCCGCTCGGCAATCGCGCTTTCAAAACGCGCCAGCGCATCGACCACCTGTTTCTCCAAGCTGACATGGATGAACACGTTGACATGCAGTCCCAGCAGCTCCGGGGCCAGTAGCGTGACCTGCTGACGAATCAGTCCCAGTTCCTCCATAGCCTTGACCCGATTGAAGCAGGGGGTAGACGAAAGGTTGACCGCCCGCGCCAGTTCGGCATTGGTTATGCGCGCATTCTCCTGCAGACGATTGAGAATCCCGATGTCAGTCCGATCCAGCTTTCGCATGAAATTTATTCTCCTTAATCAAATTTTTAAAGAATATTTGACTGGATTTTTGGTTTATTGCAAGTCAATTAGGAAAGTTCCTCCGCCTTGGGCGCATTAGGCTGTTCTGCATCCACTAATTGCTTCAGGAGGCCGCCGTGACGACCTGCCCGCAACACCTGAGTACCAAGGCGCGAAACGCTCCAGTACCCGCTCACACTTTGCTGACGCCTCGAGTCAAGGGTATGGTGCTGCTGCTCTTGGCGATCCTGGTATGGGGCATCAACTGGCCGGTCATGAAGGCGGGACTGGGTCACGTCACACCCGTTTGGTTCTCTGCCAGCCGCTTCGCGCTTGGCGCCTTGTGCCTGTTCCTTCTGCAGTTGGCGACCGGCACTCTGTACCGACCCCGTCGGCGCGATTTGCCACTCTTGCTTAGTGTCGGTCTGTTACAAATGCTTGCCTTCACGCTGCTCGGCGCGTTAGCCATGACGGACCTCCCAGCGGGGCGCTCGGCTGTGCTCGCCTACACGACTCCGCTGTGGGTGACACCATTGGCTGTGCTTGTCTTTCGTGAGCGTCTTGCTCCTCGTCAGCTCCTTGGTGCTGGCCTTGGCATGTTCGGTGTAGGTGTCTTGTTCAATCCACTGGCGCTTGACTGGAACAATGCGAGCCTGGTGCGTGCCAACTTGATGTTGCTGATTGCATCAGCCTGCTGGGCGCTGTGTATCCTGCACCTGCGTTACGCCAAAGTACGCGCTACGGCTTATGAGCTTGCCCCTTGGCAGATGCTCGTTGCCACGATTCCTCTGCTAGTGCTCGCACGAATCGTCGAAGGACCATTCACAGGCGATGGCTCAATGACGTTTTGGCAGATCGTTTTGTTCGTCGGCCCGCTGGCTACTGCTTTCTGCTTCTGCGCAGTCAACGCCGCGAGCATGTGGCTACCGGCTACCAGCATGTCACTGGCCATGTTGGGCGTGCCGCTGGTGGGTTTGATTAGCTCAGTACTCTGGTTTGGAGAGACCTTGAGCACCAGTCTCATTGCAGGGGTGCTTGCGATCTCTGCAGGTATTCTCCTTGCCGTTTTGAAAACACGAGCCAGCGGAACATCGTGAACACACTGCAAATCGAGCGGCAAGATCACACTTTGCCCTTACTGATACAAAAGAATTCCTGAATGTCAGTGCTAGAGTGCTGTTAAGGCATCAATGATTCCGCGTTTTATACCAATGGCCACTGCATGCGTGCGGTTTCTAGCGCCTAGTTTGCGCATGATTAATTTTATGTGTCCTTTAACCGTCTCTTCGGTGATGTGTAGCCGTGAAGATATTTCGCGGTTTGAATAGCCAAGGGCAGTGGCTTGTAATATGGCTATCTCTCGATTCGTTAAACATTCTTGATCGATGTACTCGATCAGTTGGCCGGCTATCTCTGCAGGCATGTAGCGTTTGCCTGCCGCTAAATGACGGATTGCCTCTACTAATTCTTTTCGAAGCCCGTTTTTTAATATGTAGCCCTGCGCGCCAGATTTAATTGCAATTAAGGTCCTGGCGTCGCCGCTGTACGTGGTGAGAACTGCGATGCGTGCTTCTGGATATTCGCTGCGTATGGCTTGAATGCTCTCGATACCATTCATTCGCGGCATCTGTAGATCCATCAGGACGACATCGGGACGTAGTCGGCGGTAACACTCTATAGCTTCCACTCCATCTTTGGCTTCGGCCGCCAGTTGGATGTCACTATGATTTGATATTAATGCAGCGATGCCCTCTCGTAATAGTGGATGGTCGTCTACGGCTAGAACGCGAACGGGGTGTAAAGATGTCATCAGTGTTATCTATTCGTGGTAACGAGTGAGTCTTGAATTTCTCTTGCGAGGGTAAGCCAGTTTTGCTGGGAGCGTAAATTTGACTTCGCTTCCTTCGTTTGGAGTGCTGCGAATGATAAGTGTGCCACCAATTTTTGATGCGCGTTCGTACATGCCAATCAGTCCCCATCGATCGTTGGGGAAGGCAGCTTGCATTTTCTCGATGAGAATGCCTCGTCCATCGTCAATTACACTCAGTCTGAATGCTCGCTCAACATACTCTAACTCTACCTGGATTGAGTGCGCGTGGGCGTGTTGAAAGGCGTTTCTGATAGCCTCGCGCGCTATTTGATATATTTCGTCATACGCAACTGGATGCAGATTGCGTGGGGAGCCGTTGACTAGAACATTGTAGGAAATCCCGTTGTGGCTCAAGACGTGTTCTAAATCTTTCAGTGCCTGGGGTAAATCCTCGCAAGAGTAGAGTGGAGTGCGTAAGTTACTGACTCTGTCGCGACCTTCGCTAATGACTTGGTCGATACGGTCCATTGCAGAGTCCAGCTTTGCCTTGGCTGTTAGCTCTGCGGGTAGGCTGTCCACTGCGGCCTGCACATGCAGCATCAAACCTTGTACACCTTGGAGCAACGTGTCGTGAAGGTCACGGGCAATACGCTCACGCTCAAGGTGACGTTCTTCCAGGCGTGCGCGTAACCGATCTGCGGTCAGTTGTAAATTCATGCGATAGATCAGGCGGAGCGCGATAATCACAAGGCACCCTACGAATAGGATGAATAATGGATGGTGGTAAAATTTTGCAGCAATAGTAAAGCCTAACTCAGACACCCACTCCCTGGTCGAGCTATTTGGATTATGGATGCGGACTTTGAATAGGTACTCACCTTCAGAGAGATTATTATAGGTTACTTTGCGTGCTCCCTCTGCCGCATGCCACTGATGATCATGACCTTCTAGGGTATAAGAGATCCGGGAGTCTTCGGAGGCTAATAGATTCAATGCACTGAATTGAATAGTAAGGGCTTGAATGTTTTCTGGAAGCTTTAGCTTTTGCTCTGGAGGTATCTTCCTGCCGTCCACATCAAGTGATTCGATATATACCTTTGGTGGTGTAGGCGTCTTCAATGTGAACGTGGAGCGCAGTCGGTCGAGTCCTGTCTGCGTGCCAACCCATATGCTGCCCGCGTCGTCTTCAAGTAACGGTCCTGAAAATTCGGAACTAAGCCCGTCAAGCGAAGAAATTTTTTCCAGATGGTTAAAACCTTCAGGGCTGAATTCGTTGGGTTTTGTCACATGAAATAAACCGCCGCCAGCAGTACTTAACCATAGGCAGCCATGCTGGTCGAACAATATAGTGGTCGCTTCTTCGCTGATGGCTACATGAGTAGTCTGCAGTTCTGGCTGGCCGGTCTTGATCTTCAGCAGGCTCTTGCTTCCACGCTCAATCAGCCATAGTGCGCCGTCACTTGCCTGCGCCATCTGGCGTATATATTGGCTGCGGACGCCTGTATCCTCCATCCTGCTTTCGCCAGGGGTGAGGACGTAGAGACGCTGCTCATCGGCGACCCAAAGGCGGTCAACGCTGTCGACGAATACACTGTAGGCGCTTTTGCCCAGGAAGCCTTCCGCACTACCCTGTTGCTGCCAACGTTTCCCATCAAATCGCATCAGACCGTGATTGGCAGCGGCCCACACGCTGCCGTCAGGCGTTTGGGCCAAGGCGTTGATAGGGCCTCGACCAAGGTCGATGCTGCTTGGTTCTTCGTCCATGGATGTTATCAGATGAATAACCCCGTTCCGAAGTCCTACCCAGAGACCGAAGTCGCTCGCCAGCATGCTAGAGATTACGCTCAGTTCATGACTGTCTGGCATACGGTAGTTCTTAAAGTCCAAGCCATCGAAGCGATAGAGTCCGTCTTGAGTTGCTAACCACAGGTACCCGTCGCGTGTTTTGGTTAAAGCGCTGATCTGCCTGGTTATGTTGTTATTGAGAGTCCAGCGGCTGTGTTCTATTTGCGCAAGGTCGTTTTCATCCGCTAGGCTTGATGTACTGTAGGCTAGGCAGTACAACGTCCACATGGTCACGTGTGTGATAATGAGATAGGACATCAATAGCTTAGAAGCTTTCAATCTGATACTGCACTCAATCAGGTGTTGGTTGCTAGTTGTATAGCCGAGTTAGAGGGTCAGGCAGGACAACAGATTTATTAAATGATCAGCTATTAGGCAGGTCAATCAGTTGAAGAGTCAGTATTGCCAAGCCAGCCAGCGAATAACCGCGTAGCCATTGGCATGAGTCGATATACCACTAGCAGGACGATACTCAGTGTGATCAGCACGTTGCTAGCCAGATAGCCTCCTAGCCAAGGAGCGAATTGAAATATGGGCTGCCAGAGTAGTGGTAGGAATAGGCTCAGTGGGAGGATCACGAGAAAGGTGACGCAGGCCTGTTTCCATCTTGGCGGCGGTGCGTCTGCGGTCTCTGGAGCGAACCAGAATTCTTTATTCTGGTTTATTTCTATCTGATCGCTGGCATACAGCAACGGTTCGACTTCGGCGATCAATAGGCGCCGCTGTTCCGAATTTACCCAGTTCTTCAATTGCTCCAGATGGGCGAAGCGCAGCACGCATGTAAACAGCGATATTTTGGCCTGATGGCTACGGACCACATCTACACCCAGGTGCCCGGGGCATTGGCTTGCTGTTGCGATGATTCTGCGCAACCAGGACTCGTAGCGTGGAACACGGCATGTGCGAACTTGGTGACGTACAACAAGCGTTACTGTTTCAGGCTGCGCTTTGCTCATCCTAGAGACTCTATTCGAAGCGTTAGTCTTGCCGACCCAGCGACGCGCACCGATGCGCGCCACTGGTCGAATTGAGGGCCGATCGGCCGTCATGGGTTCAGATAGGCGCTGCGACTGGAGCCAAGGTTGGACCGTTCGTCTTCAGTGCGTCGCGGACTTTATTGCTTTGGTATGAAAGTGCTCTGATCAATCCAGATGAGCACGCAATAGGCTTCCTGCCTGTTGCAAAGCCGACTGCACTGCCGGGACTTCGGACACCACATTGAGCAGGCCGTAGTCGTGGATCATGCCGTTGTAGCGTACGGCAGTCACCGGCACACCGGCGGCGTTCAGGCGGCGAGCGTAGGCTTCGCCTTCGTCACGCAGCACGTCCATTTCGGCGGTCTGCACCAGTGCTGGCGGCAGGCCTTTGAGCTGTTCCAGGCTGGCACGCAGTGGTGAGGCATGGATCTCGTTACGCTGCTTCGGGTCGGTGGTGTAGTTGTCCCAGAACCATTCCATCATGCCGCGGGTCAGGAAGTGGCCTTCGGCGAACTGGTTGTAGGAACCGTTGTTGAAATTGGCGTCGGTCACCGGCCACAGCAACACCTGGGCGCGCAGTTTCGGCGTACCGGCTTCCTTGGCCTTGATGGCCACCACGGCGGCCATGTTACCGCCGACGCTATTACCGGCTACGGCCAGACGCGAGCCGTCGACACCGATCTGGCTGCCGTTATCGGCGACCCACTTCGTGGCGGCATAGGCCTGGTTGATGGCGGTCGGGTACTTGGCTTCCGGCGACGGCGTGTAGTCGACGTAAATCGCGGCTGCGCCAGAACCTACTACCAAGTCACGGATCAGGCGTTCGTGGGTCGGATAATCGCCCAGCACCCAGCCACCGCCGTGGAAGAACATGAAGCCCGGCAGAATGCCGCGAGCACCTTCGGGGCGCACCACCTTGAGGGTGAGCGACTGGCCATTCACCTGGATCACCTTGGTGTCCGCGACGATGCCGGACAGGTCCACCTTGACACTGGCCTGAGCACCCACCAGTACGGCGCGGGCGTCTTTCGGCGAGAGGGTTTCCAGCGGCTGACCGCCACCGGCTGCCAGGGCATCGAGGAAAACCTGGGTATTGCGTTCCACGCCGGGGCTGCCGGCAGCAACGGCAGCGTTAAGGGACAGGGTGAATATGGCCATAGGTAAGGTATGCCAGATGTTCATCTTATGCGCTCCGTAGTTGTGCGATGTGTCAATGAAGGTGGAGGCGGACGGCTAAACAAGTAAAGTTAGAGTTACATCAATATTGCCCCGGGTAGCATTGGAATAGGGGCAAACGATGTGCGCGCGCTCTATCAGGTTCTGGGCACTCTCGCGATTCATACCCGGCAAGCTGATGCGTAACTCGACTTCGATACCAAAGCCATTGGGTATTGCGCCGATACCCACTACACCTTCAATTGACGTGTCCGCTGGCATGTTCAGCTTGTCGCGGCTGGCAACAAACTTCATGGCACCAATGAAGCAAGCTGAATATCCTGCTGCGAATAATTGTTCCGGGTTAGTGCCGTGGCCGCCAGCACCTCCGAGTTCCTTTGGGGTGGTCAGGGCGACGTCAAGCACTCCGTCGGAGGATATTGCACGGCCGTCGCGTCCGCCGGTAGCTTCTGCATAGGCACGATAGGCGATGGTTTCAATAAGCATAGATGGACTCCATTTATATATTAATGTCAGGTGTCGCTTTAGATGGGTGCTAAGGTGTTAGCGGTGTTGTGACCAAGGACTGTTATTGCTGAGTTGTCTGAATAACAAAGGTTGTGCGCATTGTGATTCTTGGATGGCAGTAAGGTGATGTAGGTTTGTTGTAGGTAGCGCTGCATATCATTAGTTAAAGTTCGATTGAGCTGATTTCACTGTCCTCATGGCAACCTTCTCTGGGTTAGATGCCACCACGACATGGGAGGCGCCTTGATATGTGGGTGCGTTCGATTTCGTGCCTTCAGCTGTGCTTGCAAGCTCATACGAAGAGTTTTGCGGATCTAAGGCCTTCTGGCTTGGATGATTTTGCGAATTTGGTACTAGGCTGTGGCTTTTTTTGAGTCTGGCAGATTGAGGGCGCTTAGCTTGCTATGTGCGCTCCGGTTTCGTCAGTCTCACCTACCTGATCGAAGTAGTGGGCCATACGCCAATACTTCAGCGTTGAGGTTTTCAGTCGTAAGGTTATAAGGCTGTTATTAGTGGCTATCTTTTTTGAGCTAGAGTCTGGTTTGGGTGCTTGCGCTGCTGATGCCGGCTGTTGAATTGTGTGTGCTAAAACTAATGTTACTCCAGAAAAAAATAATTAAAGCTGCGCTGGCAATTTTTTTGAGCGAGTCTAATGTGTTTTTTATTGTCCGTTGCTTTGAGGTTCTTCTGGGTGGGGTGAGAGGTGTTAAAGCCAGGGCTTGAACAATAATGAAGGTCAAGGTTAGCTGCGCCAAGTTTGAGATTTGATAGTTGTCAGGTGAGTCGATAAATTGTGTTAGTAATGATGAAAAAAATAGAATCGTTCTTGTGTTGCGTATCTCTGAGGTAAAGGATCTTGTCCAGAGGGTTGTGAACTGACCATAGGCGATAGTCTGTTTGTTATTTTTATGGATCCTGGTTTTTGCTGTGATTTCCCTTATGCTGAACCATGTCAGGTATGAGGCGCCGGTTATTTTTAATATTGTGAGGGTGTTAGGATATGTCGATATAATGGAATGAATTATTAAAATGGCAGTGCTTGCAAGTGTGGTGATTGCGGCTAAGCTTCCTGTGTGTATCAATATTTCCAAGCTTGGGCTGCATGTGATTGATCTTTTTGTTAAGAATACTGTGGGCGATTTGATTGGTCTGATTTGGGTTGCGGCAATGATTATTAAGAGCAAGTAATCTGTTAGTGGCATGGCAAAATATTGAAGGTTTCATATCTGTACGCACACGTACACTACGTGCTAAGTGGTCTGGTGGGTAGGGCCATTTAAGGCGTTTAGCTGTGGGCCATTAGGGGGCGCTCATTGGGTCTGATTCTTCCGATGCCATTGGATGCTCTGGATTCAACAAACAAGCGCGTGCAGACCACTCGATGCGTGATTGCAATTCTGAATGAGCTACGGCGCTGCCAGTCCTCTGCGAATGCTTCAGCAGAGCGATGAAGGATCATGCGCGGTACTTCGCCAAGGGATCTTGAATCGTGATAGCTAGGTGACTACCTAGTTCTGCAGGGAGGGGCTCTGATAGACCGAACAAGTCACCGGGAGCATGGGTGTTGATTTCAGGCCTGCAGCCTATTCTGATGGCAATCATCTACGCTGCTTTAATTTAGGAGTAAATAATGTACTTGCGCCGTTATGTGTTGCTGATCGGGTTGTCGATTTGCTCTCATGCCTCTATTGCAGCTAAGGTTTCAGATCTCCCTATGCGGCTAGTGCTCGGTTATTTGCCTCCTATTAACTGTGAAGACACGGTGGAAGGTGCTCGTTGCGTAAATAATAAGGTTGCTGAAATGCTTCAGTACCTTTCTGGGATCAATATAAAGGTGCATCTGGTTCCCTATGCTAGGGCGGTGCGGGTGTTGGAGGGTGGTCAAGCCGACATCGGGCTGATGTTGGAGAATGATAATATGCCAAGCAGCGTGGTGCCTGTCGCAAAAGTGTATGAGATAGTGTTATCGGTTTATACTCGGGGAAATAGTGATAATTTAACCCATGATCGGCTCAGGGTTGGTGTGTTGCGTGGCCAAGGTGATAACATCATCGGGCGCTTAGCGGGGGCGCGTCATGTTGAAGTATCTGATTATCGACAGGGCGTAGAAATGTTGGCTTTGGGGCGGTTGGATGCCGTGCTGGGGCCGGATGAGACTTTAATGTTTTTATTTGGCCAGTATCAAATGAATCATATGCTCAATCCGCAACCTTTGGTGCAATTCAATCAAGAGGTTTGGTTGTACTGCCGTCGCGACTCGTGCGACGCTCAGCAGTTGCGACAGCTACAAAAGGCGATTGATAATATTCAACCTGAGATGCCAGGCATAATACAGGTGGCGCCGGCGGCATATTATGAATGACTGGATAGCGCAGGTGATTGGTGCTGTCGATGATTTATCTATCATGTAGCTGTTAGTGAGTTTGTTGTGATTAGCGGTGTGCGTTGTGTGTGGTATGAGAAAGTGAATATTGCTTATTGATTGAGTATTTCCCTTCCTGCTGGGTGGTCCGTTAGGCAGGACCATTTAAAGCGTTTTAGTGTGGGTTATTATGGGAAAAGGCAAGAAGTCATCTGGTCTGGATCTTCCGATGCCATTGGAGGCTCTAGGCTTAACGAAGCAGGAGCGCGCATACCGCTCGATACGAGATGCAATTCTGAATGGGCTCCTGCAATCAGGTGATCGCCTACCTTCTTCGCGTGTTCTAGCCGAACGATGGAAAATCGCGCGCGGTACTGTGGAAAGCGTTTTTGATAGGTTGCAACTTGAGGGCTACCTGGTTCGCAGAATTGGCTCCGGGAGCCGCGTTAGCGCACTTATGCCGAACAGCTACTTGAATCTCGGTGACGGTGATGTGGACGAAAGTAGCTCGGTTGAAGACTTGAAGGTATCTCCGGTACAGGAACAAGATTATCGGGCAAGGATAGGTATTCCTTTTGTTGCTCGGTTGGCGAATCCGATGCTCATTAGACCTGCTGAGTGGGCTACGCAACTACATCGTGCGATGTCTGCAATACAGCCAGAACAAATGTGTAACATAGAGTCGCAAGGTACATTTGATCTGCGTAATCAGATCGCTATATACCTTCGAAAACATCGTGGAATTGATTGTTGCGCTGAGCATATACTTATAACCAATGGTATTCGTCATAGTATTGATTTGGTTTCTCGCTGTGTGATCAATGTAAATGATTCTGTGTGTGTGGAAGATCCTGGCTACCCCGCAGTACATCGAATTTTTGAGAAGGCTGGTGCTAATGTCGTATATGCTCCTATTGATGTTGAGGGTATTAATCTGCGGGGCGTAACCATTCCAGCCAACTGTCGGCTTGCGTATGTAACGCCCGCTCATCAGTCTCCTCTTGGTGTAATAATGTCAGCTACGCGTCGTTTGGAGTTGCTTGATTGGGCGCGGCGTCAGGATGCATGGATTATTGAGGATGACTATGATAGTGAGTTTAACTATCAAAGTGCTCCGCTACCTGCGCTGAAATCTATTGATACTATGGGGCGCGTAATCTATTGCGGAAGCTTTAATCAGGCATTGTTCTCGAACTTGCGAATAGGCTATATGATCGCTCCGCCAGATCTACATAAAAATATACTAAGTCTATGGCGCACGATAGGGCGTAGCGTGGGCGTTTCGGAGCAGCTCGGTCTTGCTGAGTTTATGCGTGGGCCTGCTTTTTTGAGACACATTCGTCGTGCTCGTAAAGAATATCAAGCTCTACGTGATGTTGTTATCGATACGTTGTCGATAGAGGCAGCAGGGTTTTATCGAATCTCCGGTGAGCACGCTGGATTTCACTTTGTGCTCTGGCCATCATCCAGTATTGATCTGGAGGGCTTGATGAAATCAGCCTCCGAGCTAGGGCTACTTCTTCAACCTCTTGAAAAATCCTGTCGGAACATTGTTTTGCCGCCAGCATTTATTTTGGGGTATGCGGCATTGAATCGAGTGCAGGCTAATAATGCTGCTCATCAACTCGCCAAAGCGCTGGTTTCTAACGGTTAGCTTTGTTTTTAAGGATTTAAAAATATGAGCAAACTGCCTGGATTTATACTTCTGTAAAAGTGGTCCATCTTGTAAGTGTTTCTGAAATTACTCTTCGCTTGGACCACTAAAGTCGTTTGTATAGTGTTCTACTGAACCCGGACACCCCTTTAGGGCGAGAATACTCGCCATAGAGAGAGGTGTATGATGGACAAAAACCGTCGTACGTTCACGCCCGAGTTCAAACGGGAGGCAGCCAGTCTGGTGCTCGACCAGGGCTATAGCCATATCGAAGCAGCCCGTTCGCTCGGTTGGGTTGAATCGGCCCTGCGCCGATGGGTTAGCCAGCTCCAGGAGGAGCGAAACGGTATTACCCCGGCGAGCAAAGCGCTGACGCCCGAGCAGCAAAAGATCCAGAAGCTGGAAGCCAGGATCAATCGGCTGGAACGGAAAAAATCGATCCTAAAAAAGGCCACCGCGCCCTTGATGGCCGAGGAGCACGAGCTTTCGCGTTGATTGATCAATTTCGCGCTGAAGAGCCGGTTGATCTGTTGTGCTCGGTATTTGAAGTCCCCCGTTCCTGCTACTACGCGCACTGCCGTAAGCGCCGATCTCCGGACGTTAAGCGGCTGCTTTTGCGCAGTCGAGTGAACGAGCTATTTACCCAAAGCCGCAGCGCTGCGGGTAGCCGAAGCATCATGTTCATGATGCGCGAAGACGGGATCGAAATTGGACGATTCAAGATACGCAAGCTGATGAGCGAGATGAAATTGATCAGTAAGCAGCCCGGCTCGCATGCCTACAAAAAGGCAACGGTGGAGAGACCAGATATCCCGAACGCGCTGGATCGGGCGTTCACCGTGTCGGCGCCGAATGAGGTCTGGTGCGGCGACATCACGTATGTCTGGGTTCAAGGTCGTTGGCGCTATGTGGTGGCGGTGATCGATATGTTTGCTCGCCGCGTAGTGGGTTGGGCATTTTCATCAAAGCCTGATGCCGAGCAGGTGATCAAGGCGTTGGACGTGGCCTACGAGCAGCGCGGCCGCCCCCAGAATGTGCTGTTCCACAGTGATCAGGGTAGCCAGTACGTTAGCAGAAGCTTCCGCCAGCGGCTGTGGCGCTATCGGTTCAAGCAGAGCATGAGCCGCTGCGGAAACTGCCACGCCAATGCGCCAATGGAACGGTTGTTTCGCAGCTTGAAAACGGAATGGCTACCTAGTGTGGGTTACATGAGCGCTGCGCTCGCACAGCAAGATATCGGACGGTTTCTAATGCAACGGTACAACTGGCAACGGCCACATCAGTTCAATGGCGGGCTCCCGCCTGCCGTGGCGGAAGAAAAACTTAACGCAGTGTCCGGGATTAGTTGACCACTGCAGTTAGATGTCATTGCCCGGTTCCCGATGGTTCGGTGAAGATCAGCAATTTTTCAGACATCGAAAGCGATCTTCTCCAGCAGGCCTAACGCTTCGACACCTTTTCGACACCCCAAAGAAAAACCCCTGACTTTCTCTAGGAAAATCAGGGGTTTATTTGGTGGAGCCGGGGGGATTTGAACCCCCGTCCGCCAGTTCTCCACTGTCGGTACTACATGCTTAGCCGTGTCTATTGAGTTAACCCTCAGCCGCCCGACGGGCAGGGTGCATTGGGCGAGTTGTGTAAGTTTTAGCCACTTCGTCCACAACGTACTACGCGGCGATCCTGTTCTGCATGACAATCACTTCAGGTTTACAGGCATCCCCTAGTGATCGCTGGAGCCGAAGCTACCAGAAGGACTAGTCGCGCCGCTTACGCAGCGAGAGCGTAGCCCTCGTAGTTTTCGTCATTGGCAACTATAGAAAGTTGCAACAGTTGATTTACGACTTCTGTTACCAAGTCGGCATGCACCTCGAGCTTCGCTACCGGCGTCGAATCCTAATCGGCCCCAAAACTTTTCGGTCAGTGTTCAGACACGAAGTTTACGGCAAAGGTTCCTCAACGTCGACTGCGGATTCGATCTCGGGAAGCTATGATGGCGCCTCGCATCTGCCCGCGTACTCTGCAAAGGAGCTGTAATGCCGAGTTCTAGCCGCTACCCTCTACGTCAGTGGATCTGGCGAGCGTTCGTGCAAAGCGCGCTGATCCCGCTGATTCTGGTGGAGTCGGTGCTGATCGCGGTGTATCTGCTGAGCAATCAGGCGATTCGTGACGCGCAGATCGAGCATCTGCAGGAAACGGCCGTGAAGGATCTGGCCAGTGCCGCGTTGCGCGAAGCGCAGATCATCGACGGGCGGCTGCGCTCTATCGAGTCGCTGGTGCAGGTGTACCGCGACGGCGCTCACAAAGCGTTGCTCGATACCCGTTTCCAGGCCGATGAGCTTGAGCGCCAACGCCATGCGGTCACTGACAGTGGCGTGTTCTATACCCGCAGCGATGACGGGCGCGCAGCATCTTTCTATGCCAACAGCACGCCACTTGCTCAGCAGGATCACGCCAAGGTCATGCGTCTGTCGCAACTCGATCCGCTGATGCGTTCGATTAAGCAGGCCAGTCCACTGGTAGCGGCGCTGTATTTCAATACCTGGGATAGCTACAACCGCATCTATCCCTGGTTCGATACGCCCGCGCAGTATCCCCATGACATGGTGATACCGGATTACAATTTTTATTACCTCGCCGACGCCAAGCACAACCCCGAGCGCAAGGTGATGTGGACCGAGGTTTACCTCGACCCGGCAGGCCTTGGCTGGATGATGTCGGCCATCGCTCCGGTGTATCGCGATGATTTTCTCGAGGGTGTGGTCGGTCTGGACGTGACCGTGAGCCAGGTACTGGGCGAGATCGCTGAGCTCAGCGTGCCCTGGCGGGGCTACGCGATGCTGGTCAGCCATGACCACAACATCATGGCGCTGCCGAAGGCCGGGGAGCTGGATTTCGGCCTGCGGGAATTGACCCAGTACTCCTACGAGGAGGCTGTGCGCCGTGAGGTACTCAAGCCCGAGGACTTCAACCTGGCCAAGCGTGAGGGCATGGAGCCATTGCTGCAGGCGATGAACGCGGGCAATGGCAACGTGCAGGAGGTGCTGCTCGGCGGGCGCAAGCAACTGGTGGCCTGGAGCGAAATACCGCAAACCGGCTGGCGCTTGCTGCTGGTGGTGGACGAGGAGCAGATTTTCCAGGAAACCAACCAGTTGGCCGAGCGTTACATGCAGATCGGCTACCTGCTGATCGCCGGTCTGGCGGCGTTCTATCTGCTGTTTTTCGCCCTGATGTGGCTACGTTCGCGCAAGCTGAGCACGCAGCTGGCCGAGCCCATCGATGGCATCGTCGACATGGCAACCAGCCTGGGGCAGGGCAAATATTTGCCAGCAGTGCCGGACAGTCATATCGCCGAGGTCAGTCGCCTGGCCGATGCCGTGCAGCAGGCCGGCAAGCAGCTCAAGGCCAGCGAGCATGAGCGGCAGGAGGCGCAAAGCATTCTGCAACTGGTGCTGGAGAGCACAACTGAAAGCCTCTGGCAGATCGACACTACTGATCTGACCATCGATCTCAGCGAGCGCTTCGTTCGGCGATTTGGCCTGGGTGCGAATCACTTGACGCTGAGCGAGTTCAACCAGCGCGTACACCCCGATGATCTGGAACGTCTGCGTCACCTGCGCAAGCTATTCGCTGACAGTGGCGAGGAGTACTTCGACGCAGAGTACCGCTATCTCGATTGTCGCGGCGATTACCTCTGGCTGCTCAGCCGTGGCAAGGTCCTCGCGCGTGACGCGAGCGGCTGGCCGCTGCGCATTGCCGGCACACACGTCGATATCACTCGGCTCAAGCAGGTGCAGGAAGAACTGCGCCACGCCAGCCTTGAGGCGCACGCGGCCAGCCAGGCCAAGAGTCGCTTTCTGTCGAGCATGAGCCACGAACTACGCACACCGCTCAACGCCATCCATGGTTTCGCCCAGTTGATCGAGATGGAAGCGCAGGACAAGCAGGACGCCAGGCTGGAGACCGATTACGCGCGCGAAATCGTCACCGCCAGTCGCCATCTCACGTCATTGGTCGACGATATTCTCGACTTGTCGAGTATCGAGAGTCGGCGCCAGCAGTTGCAATTCCAGGCTATCGAAATCGGCTCGCTGCTCAGCGGTTGTGCGGAGCTGGTACAGCCCGAAGCGCAGCAGAAACAGCTGCAACTGCAGGTGATGGAGGCGGCCAACCCGCCCTTGTTCGTGCAGGGCGACCCGCGTCGGGTACGACAGATTCTGCTCAACCTGCTGTCCAATGCGATCAAGTACAACAGCCCGCGCGGCATGATCCGCATGGGCTACGAGGTGCGTGCCGACTGTGTGCGCTTGTGGGTGGACGACACTGGGCCGGGTCTTTCCAGCGAGCAGCAGGCGCAGCTGTTCCAGCCGTTTCAGCGTCTGGGCCGGGAGAGCTCGAATATTCCCGGCACCGGCATCGGGTTGGTGCTTTGCCGCGAGCTGGCCACGCTGATGGAAGGCGAAATTGGTGTGCGTAGCGAGCCCGGTGTAGGTAGTCGTTTCTGGCTCGACATACCCAGTGCAGCCAGCCCCGATGTGTTGGGCGACGAGACTGCCGAGGTGCCGGCGCAGGCCGTGCAAAATCTGGTGCACGTGCTGTGCGTGGAGGACCACCCGGCCTGCATGAAGATCCTGCAGGCATCGTTGCGTGAGTTTGCCGAGGTCAGGGGCGTGAGTTCATGCCAGCGGGCGCTGGCCGAATTGCAGGAAAGTGAGCCGGCATTGGTGTTGCTGGATATCGATCTGCCTGACGGCAATGGGCTGGATGTTCTCGACGCCATGCGCGCTGAGCCGCGTTTGCGTGATGTGCCGGTGATGGTGATCAGCGCGGTGGCCGACGTACGTTTGTTCGAGGATGCCAAGACGCGCGGCGCTTCGGCCTGCCTGAGCAAGCCGGTGGATCTGCAGGAAGTGCGCCAGGTCGCGCTGGGCTTGCTGTATAGCGGTTATTGAGCGAGCCCAGCGTGATTCATTCGCTGGCGGCCAGCAGGTCGAGGGCTTCGCCCAGCACCTTGACCGACTCGGCATGATCGCCGGCCTTGTGCAGGGCTTCGCCTTCGGCGCGCAGCTCCTGCACCTTGGCCAGTACCTCGGGGTCGGCAGGCGGATCGCTTTGCAGCAATGCATCGATCTTGGCCATGTCCTGCGGGCAGTGCATGGCCCACAGTGGCAGGCTGATCAGGGCAGCGGCGAGAAACATGAGTGTGCGGCGCATGATGACTCTCCTGAAACGGGTGGCGGGAGTTTCAGTATAGAAGCCTGTCGTCAGTGCGTTGGCTCGATCAGTAGTGATACCAGCGCAGCTCCAGCTTCACTTCATTGACCGGGCTGGCCAGTTGGCTGAACTCGCGCTGCGCGCTCAGGCGCAGGCCGAGATTGCGTGACACTTCCCACTGCTGGTTGAGCGACAGACGCCGGCGCACTTCGCCGTTATGAAAGTAGTCGCCGGCCATTTCCAGAGTCAGGTTGCCCAGCGGGTTGCGCCACAGCATCCCGCCATTGAAGCCCAGGGCAGGGGCGATCACGGCAGCGAAATCCTCGTTGTATTCCAGGCGTGCGGTACCAAGGGCGAAGCCGAGCACGTCATCGTGTAGCTGCCAGGTGGCGCCAGCGCCGCCGCTGATATGGCCGACCAGCGGGCTATCGCCATCTTCGCCGAGCACCCGCTCCAGACCGCCGCCAACCTGCCAGGAAAGCGGCTGCAGCAGGGCGTTGCGCGGTGTCAGCGAGCGGATGTTGGCCAGGTCCAGGCGCTGCAGCTGCCAGTGGTTGTTCTCGTACTGACGCAGCTTGAGCTGGAGAATCTCGATCTGTGCGCCGAGGGGGAAGCCATCGAGGTTGTCGTTCAGGTCGTGGTAGGCCATGCGCAGGCCGTACTCGGCGAAGGCTCGATCGTCGCGGCTGCCGCCAGCCAGTTGCCAGGTGCGCGATTGATGGCCTTCCTCGGGCAGCGGTGGGCGGTCAACTTCCAGGGGCGGCGGCGGGTTGCGATTGATCGCGCCGAGCAACTGGAAGCTGCGCTGAGCGTTGCTGCTGCGCTCTTCATCGTTGGCGTGGTAGCGCACCAGGCGGAAGGCGGCGTCCTGGATCAGCGCGCGACGTTCTGCCGGCAGGGCGAGGAAGTCGTTGTCATCGAGTTGCGCCGGGTCTTGGCTCAGGCGCAGTACCCAGCCCTGTTCGTCGCTATCGAGCGGTTCGGCACGCGCCAGCAGCTCACGCTCACGCGAAGGGCGATAGTCGATGCGCTCAATCAGCCCGGCATCCTTGACCGCCCGCACGGTGTCGGTGGGAATGGCGGTGAGCGGGAAGTACTCGGTCAGTTCGATGCCGGGGCGGGCGATTTCCAGCAGCTCGAGCAGGCGGTAGGAGCAGTTCTCGTCGAAGAAGAAGTAGTCGAAACGGATCTGCTTGAGCTCCCAGACGTGCTCGACCATGCGCGCAGTTTCTTCCGGCGTCAGGTTCAGCCGGTATTCCCAGAGGTCACGGTTTTCCAGGCGATTGTATTCGCTGAGCTTCTCGCGATATGGCACCAGGGCGAACAGACCGGGGTAGCCGCCCATCAGCCCGCGCCAGGCGTAGAGGATGCTGTTGTCGTTACCTTCGATGAAGGCACCGAAGTTCAGTGCGTAGCTCAGCAGTGCGGTGTTGTGGCTGTCGATATCGGGCTGGTCGATGCGCAGCAGGGTATGGCCGAACATCGACGACGGGCTGTTCAGGTAGGCCGCCGGGAACACCAGCAATGTGCTGTGCGGATTGACGTCGGCGAACCAGTTTCGGTATTCGGCGCAGTCCGGGCTGGGTAGGTCATCGAGTTGCAATTGCGCCTTGAGCCAACGGGTACGCGCCGGGTAGACGCATTGCGGGTGGCGGTCGCCGAGTTCGACGGGTTGGTACAGGGCCTTCAGGGTCGCCTGCAGTTCGGCCGCTGGGTCGCTGTCGCCATCTTCTGCGAGAAAGAAATCGTCGTCGTCGACATAGCTGCGCCAGCCGCCGAGCTTGCCGGTCTCGTAGTGACCGAGGGCGATCCAGTAGGAGTCGTTGGCCAGTTGTTCGAGCGTGGCAGCATGCAGGGGAAGACTGAGGCTCAGGGCAAGGACGGTGAATATCCGTTTCAAGATCGCTGTTCTTCTGGTCATGGCGATGGCCGAGCTTTGGCCAGGCTGTCGATTGGTGTCAAGGCAGTCGAACAAGACATTTAGCGCAAGTGCTGACCGGCGTCAGTCACGGGTTTCGCGCGGGGTATCACACTGAGCGCTCTTCAACGCAAGGAGATTGCTCATGGCTCACCGTGATGTGCTGGACGCTCTGCTGCTTGACTACACGACCCGTGCCGAGGCGATTCGCCGCGATCTGGCGCGCATCCATTCGGCGGATTTCGCCGAGCAGGCGCAGCAGCGGCAGAATGACGAAGTGCTCGAAGCGCTGCTGGCTGAGGCCGAACAGGGAGTGCTACTGGTGCGCCAGGCGCAGCAGCGCCTGGCCGAGGGGCGCTATGGCGAGTGCCTGTGTTGTGGCGAGCCGATCGAAGCGGCGCGTCTGGCAGCCCTGCCAGTTGCCGAATACTGCCTGGGGTGTGCGCAGTTCAACTGAGCGGCTGCTCCACCTCTTGCAGCAGGCGCCGGGCGGCTGAGTCGGCGGCATCTATGTAAGGCTGCAGGACGCTGGCCGCACCGGCGCGAGTGAAGGCCTCCAGATCACCTTCGCGGAAGGCGCTGAGGGTGACGTTGCCGCGAAAACCGGCGCTGCGTGCGGCGCGCAGGAGCAGTGCATTGACCTCGCGCTGCGGAATGGTGCTGACCAGTGCACGCGCCTGTTGCAAGGGCAGATGGGCGATGAAGTCGGCATCTTCGGCATCGCCATAGCACACCGCCAGGCCTGCCCGGCGGGCGCTTGCCAGGGCCTGCGGGTCGAAGTCCACGCCCAGCACGCGCAGCCCTGCATCCTGCAGGCGATGGGCCAGTTGGCGACCATAGCGCCCCAGGCCATACACGATGACTTCCGGTCGGGTGTGATCCGGAGCGTTGTCCTCGGCGTTTTCGCGGTGGGCTACGCGCCGTTCGAATATCCCTAGCCAGGGAGAAAGGCGCTCGAACAACGGCTGCGCGTACAAGATCATATAGGTGGACAGGGTGATGGTGATGATCCCCACCAGGGTGGTCAGCCCCAGCGCTGCGCTGCCCACATGGCCGAGGCTGATGCCCATGGCGACGAAGATGATCGAGAATTCGCTTATCTGCGCCACTGTAAGTCCGGCCATGAAGCCAGTGCGTTTGCGATAGCCCATTGCGCCCATGATGGCCATGACGATCAGCGGGTTGCCGATCAGCACGAACAGCGACAGCAACACGGCGCTGCCGATCTGTTGGTGCAGGTAGGAGAAGTCCAGCTGAATGCCCAGATGCAGGAAGAAGAACAGCAGAAGGAAATCGCGCAGGCTGGTCAGCCGACTGGCGATGGCTTCACGCAGTGGCGTCGACGCCAGGCAGAAGCCCGCGATGAACGCGCCCAGCTCCTTGGACAGACCCAGCGCCTCGGCGCCGCCAGCCAGCAGCGTGCCCCAGGCGATTGCCACCAGCATCAGCAATTCCGGCGAGCGGGCCATGGGCGCCAGCAGGCGCGGCAGGACGAAGCGCACCAGCAGGTAGAGCAGCACAAGGCTGGCCAGCAGCGCGCCGACCAAGGCCAGTGGCGGCAAGCCAATCTTTTCGCTGCCGGCTGGTTGATACAGGCTGATGACCAGCATGGCCAGCACCACGGCGATGTCCTGCACGATGAGAAAGCCCATGGCGATGCGCCCGTGCAGCGAGTCGATCTCGCCTTTGTCCGACAGCAGCTTGACGATGATGATGGTGCTGGAAAATGTCAGCGCCACGGCCACGTAGCCAGCACTCGCCCAGTCCAGTCCCAGCAGGCGGCACAGAACCAGGCCTGCGATGATGGTGAAGCTCAGTTGCCCCAAGCCGGTGGCCAGGGCGACGGCGCCCAGCGTGCGCACCAGATGCATGTCCAGCTTGAGGCCGACGACGAACAACAGCACCGTGATGCCGATTTCCGACAGCAGGCTGATCGAGCTGTGATCACCAGCCAGATTCATCGCGGCTGGGCCGGCGATGATACCGACCAGGATGTAGGCGATGATCAGTGGCTGGCGCAGCCGTACGGCGAGCATGCCCAGCAGGGCAGACAGGCTGAGCAGGGCGGCGATTTCCTGAAAGGCACTCATAGGCAAGGCTCTCGATTGTGTTGCTACCCGTCGTGGCCACAGGCTTTGCAGAGGAACCCGTGAAAGCTTATTGCAGACCCGATTTAGCGTATTGCCATGAATCAAGCCTTGATCCCTTTCGCGCCACAGGCCCAGAATCACCCCATGTTTTGCGGAAACTTCCGCCCGCTATAAGGATCGCCAATGTCCAAGCGTAGCCTCGATGCTTTGCGCCTTGCCCCCGACTCACTGACCCGCCCCTTCGCCCCCGAGCAGTTCAACTTCAGCAGTACCGATGATCTCGAACCTTTCCGCGGCGTACTGGGTCAGGCCCGCGCGGTCGAGGCCCTGCAGTTCGGCGTGGCCATGCCGCGTCCAGGCTACAACGTGTTCGTCATGGGTGAGCCCGGTACTGGACGCTTCTCCTTCGTGCAGCGCTACCTCAAGGCTGAAGCCAAGCGCATGGAAACGCCGGCCGACCGGGTCTACGTCAACCATTTCGATGAGCCGCGCGAACCACGTGCACTGGAGCTGCCATCCGGCACCGCGAGTGCTTTCATCGCCGATATCAACCAGTTGATCGACAATCTGTTGGCCACCTTCCCGGCGGTATTCGAAACGCCGACCTACCAGCAGAAGAAGAGCGCCATCGATCGCAGCTTCAACAAGCGCTACGACCAGGCGCTGGACATTATCGAGAAGCTGTCGCTGGAGAAGGGCGTGGCCCTGTACCGCGACAGCACCAATATCGCCTTTACCCCAATGGCCGAGGGCAAGGCGCTGGACGAAGCCGAGTTCGCTCAGTTGCCGGAGGCCGAGCGCGAGCGCTTCCACGCTGATATCGCCGCGCTGGAGGAGCGCCTGAACGAAGAGCTGGCCAGCCTGCCGCAGTGGAAGCGTGAGTCGAGCAACCTGCTGCGTCAACTCAATGAAGAGACCATCACCGTTGCCCTGCAACCCCTGCTGGCCCCATTGTCGGAGAAGTACGCGGAAAACGCAGGTGTCTGCGCCTATCTGCAGGCCATGCAGGTCAACCTGCTGAAAACCGCCGTCGAGCAACTGGTGGAGGTCGACAAGGCCGATCCGCAACTGCGCAAACTGCTGGAGGAAATGTACTGCCCGAGCCTGGTGGTCGGTCATCACGCCAACGGCGGTGCACCAGTGGTGTTCGAGTCGCACCCGACCTACGACAACCTGTTCGGCCGCATCGAATACAGCTCCGATCAGGGCGCGCTGTATACCAGTTACCGCCAGCTGCGCCCCGGGGCGTTGCACCGCGCCAACGGCGGTTACCTGGTGGTCGAGGCGGAGAAACTGCTCAGTGAGCCTTTCGTCTGGGAAGCGCTCAAGCGCGCTCTGCATTCGCGCCAATTGAAGATGGAATCACCGCTGGGGGATCTCGGCCGTATTGCGACCGTCACACTCAACCCGCAGGTCATTGCGCTGCAGCTGAAAGTCATCATCATTGGCTCGCGTCAGCTCTACTACGCGCTGCAGGATGCCGATCCGGACTTTCAGGAGATGTTTCGCGTACTGGTCGACTTCGACGAAGACATTCCGCTCGCCGAAGAAAGCCTGGAGCAATTCGCGCAACTGATGAAAACGCGCACCTCGGAAGAGGGCATGGCGCCCTTGACCGGCGCTGCGGTGGCGCGCCTGGCTACCCACAGCGCGCGTCTGGCCGAGCACCAGGGGCGTCTGTCAGCGCGCATCGGCGACCTGTTCCAGCTGGTCAGCGAGGCCGACTTCATTCGCCAGCTCGCCGGGGAAAGCATCACCGACGTAGGTCATATCGAGCGCGCGCTCAAGGCCAAGGCCACGCGCACCGGGCGCGTTTCGGCGCGGATCATCGACGACATGCTGGCCGGCATCATCCTCATCGACACTTGCGGCGCCGCCGTCGGCAAGTGCAACGGCCTGACCGTGCTGGAAGTGGGCGACTCGGCCTTCGGTGTGCCGGCGCGGATTTCCGCCACCGTCTATCCGGGCGGCAGCGGCATCGTCGACATCGAACGTGAAGTCAGCCTTGGCCAGCCGATCCACTCCAAGGGCGTGATGATCCTCACTGGCTTTCTCGGCAGCCGCTATGCCCAGGAATTCCCGCTGGAGATTTCCGCCAGTATTGCCCTGGAACAGTCCTACGGTTACGTCGACGGCGATAGCGCCTCGCTCGGCGAGGTCTGCACGCTGATCTCGGCGCTGTCGCGCACCCCGCTCAAGCAGTGCTTCGCCATCACCGGTTCGATCAACCAGTTCGGCGAGGTACAGGCCGTCGGCGGTGTCAACGAGAAGATCGAAGGCTTCTTCCGTCTCTGTGAGGCACGGGGCCTGACCGGCGAGCAGGGGGTGATCATTCCGCACTCCAACGTCGCCAACCTGATGCTCGATGACCGTGTGCTGCAGGCGGTGCGTGCGGGGCAGTTCAACGTCTATGCCGTGCGCCATGTCGATGAGGCGCTGAGCCTGCTGGTCGGCGAGGCGGCTGGCCACCCGGACGAAAAGGGGCGCTTCCCCAAAGGCAGCGTCAACGCCCGTGTGGTCGAACGTTTGCGCGATATCGCCGAGATCGGGCTGGAGGAAGAGATCAAACCGGCTGACGCGGACAAGGCGAAAGCGGAAGCTGAGGCGGCCGCGGCGAAACCGGCCAAGGCACCACGCCGCAAGAAAAGCGACGGCGAAAGCGCGTCGAGCTGATCATATCTTGCACGATTGTCCCGGATTGCCCGGGACAGGCGCGCAGGCGTTCTTGCTCACGTCTCATGCACAGAGTTATCCACAGATTGCGTGGATAACTTTGGCCTTCACAGTTCGGCCACTCGGGGTGTAGGCTGGAACCTGGATTCCGCGAGGGTCGCCGCCATGCCGCGTAGCCTCTGCCTCACCCGCCAATGCCTGGGCCTGGTCACCCGCATCGAGTGCGCGATCAAGCCACTGGCAGGAGACAACGGACGTTGGACACTGCTTTGCGCTGCCGGTATGTCAGGCGCACAGCCCTCGGCTATCAAGGCGCAGGGCCCGTTCTATGGACCTTCTGTCGCTGAGGACGCGCTTACGGCGATTGCCGAGAGCCTGGCCCTGCAAGGCTACATAGAATGCTGCGAACCGCCGATCTGGTGTCTGCATCTGCAGGCCGAACTACGTCGTGTCAACGGCGAACGCCACAACCCCTCCGGGCCATTCCAGCGTCACCCCGAAACCGATGGACAAAGCTGAAACGCCTGAAGCAAGGCGCTTTCGGGCAATCCTGACATTACTGCTGGGCTGGGGTTATCCACAGTACCAGGGGCACCTTCTGTTGGTGCAGTGCGATGGGTATACTCGCCGCGATTTTCCATCCTTCAGTGAGCTCTCCATGGAACGCTTCATCGAAAACGCCATGTACGCATCGCGCTGGTTGCTGGCGCCGATCTACTTCGGTCTTTCTCTTGCCGTGCTGGCATTGTCGGTCAAGTTCTTTCAGGAGCTTTATCACATCCTGCCGCAGATCTTTTCGCTCACCGAAGCCGACGTGATCCTGAAGCTCCTGTCGCTGATCGACATGGCGCTGGTCGGTGGGCTGCTGGTCATGGTGATGCTGTCCGGCTACGAGAACTTCGTTTCACGCCTGGACATTCACGAAGGTACCGAGAAGCTCAGCTGGCTCGGCAAGATGGACTCCAGCTCGCTGAAGATGAAAGTGGCGGCGTCCATCGTGGCCATTTCGTCCATCCACTTGCTCAAGGTGTTCATGGATGCGAAGAACTACGATCTTAAGTACCTGCAATGGTACGTGATCATTCACCTGACGTTCGTTGGCTCGGCCTTCGCCATGGGCTATCTGGACAAGGTCACCAAGCACGACTGACCTGGACTAATCTGAAGCCGCTTCACAACCGCCCGTCCGAACGCGACGGGCGTTTTGCTTTTTGGGCTTGAGCTTTTTCTTTGTTGTACAAGAATTAGTTTTGTATAAGTTCTTGTACAATTGAAGGTAGGAGGCAAGACCGATGAATCTGCATGATCTGTCCGCTCACGCTCAAGCCGGGCGCGTCGAAGAACTCAATCTGATCTCACTGGAAGGTGGCATTTATCTCCTCGAAGCGAGGATGGAGGGCCGCGCTCACCCGATTCTTACCGACAGGGGCAGCACGCTGAACCTGCGTTCGGTTGAGCATGCGCGTGACGTTCTGCAGGAAATGCCGGCGCTACCTTTCTTTCTGGTGCACAGCTCGGTACATGACGAGATGTGCGGCATGCCATCGGCCGACAATAGCCTGCGCGTGCCCATCGCCTTTCGTTCCGGCTGGTGACGGCAGCTTTCGCACCGGCCGCGACGTTGCAGGGTAAAGCCCTGGCGGTCGTGGAGGTGAAGACCACTGGGGCTCATCCGGCACGTGATGCCATCTGGGAGCTGGCGATCATCCAGGTCGATGCTGAGGGCTGTGTCGTGGAGCGCCTGCACTGGTTGTTCGAGCCCGGTGTCGCGTTGCCTGCGCAGTTGCTCAACCTGAGTGGTCTGCATCCACTGGAATTACGCGGCCAGCCGCGTATCGAGAGCGAGGCGCATGCGATAGCCGCTGCCATTCGCGGCCGCGTGCTGGTAGGCCACAACCTTCGATTCAGTCTGGCGTTCTTGCGCCGTGTGCTGCCTGACTGGAACGTGCAGCGTCCGCAGCAGCTCTGCACCCTGCGCCTGTCCAGATCGGCCCTGCCGGAGCTGGCGGGTGCCGGGTTCGATGCACTTTGCGCGCATTTTTGCATTACGCGTTTCTTCCGCGATCGCGCCGTGCCGGATGCGGAGGCCGTTCTGGCGCTGGCTCGGCATTTGCTGCAGCAGGTCGCGCCGGCGACGCTGGGGCATCAGTTGCGAAGCGCAGCGCGGCCTCCGTTGCTGGCCGCAGAGCGTTTCGCCCAGTTACCGGAACGTCCAGGGGTTTATTACTTCCTGGGCGACGGCGGTGCGCAACTGTATGTGGGCAAGAGTCGCAACCTGCGCCGCCGGGTGATGTCGCACTTTCAGAACGATCACCGTGACCGCCGCAGTCTGCAGATGGTGCAGCAGATCCGCGATGTGCAGGTGGCTGTCACGGCCGGTGAGCTGGGGGCTCTGTTGTTCGAGTCTGCCGAGATCAAGCGTCTGCAACCCCTGTACAACCGTCGGCTGCGCAAGCAGCGCGAGCTGTTGACCTGGGCGCTGGCGGGCGAGCCTGGCGATCTGCGCATCGAACTGCTCCAGCACCAGGCTTTGACGCCAGGGCTCAGGCAGGCCGGGTTGTTCCGCTCGCGACATCACGCGCGTCAGTGGCTGCTTGAGCAGGCGCGGCAGCGACGCTTGTGCCTGCGTGTACTCGGTCTGGAGGAGGGCGACGGTGCCTGCTTCGCCTATCAGCTTGGGCGCTGTGCTGGCGCCTGCTGTGGCGGGGAGTCGCGCCAGGTGCACGATGCGCGGCTGCTCGCCAGCGCCGAGCGCCTGCGAACCCAGGCCTGGCCATGGGCCGGGCCGGTCGCCCTGGTCGAGCGCGATGACCAGCACGGTCTTACCCAGTGGCACGTGCTCGATCAATGGCGCCATCTCGGTACGGTCGATGGCCTCGAGCATGCCCGGCCATTACTGACCAAGCGCCTGGGCGGCTTCAACCTCGACACCTATCACATCCTGCTCGGCCACCTGCGCCGCCACCCGAACATGGAGATCGTGCTGCTGTGAGTGTTCGTCGTCTGATTCTCATTCTGGGCGACCAGCTCACCCACGGCCTTGGTGCGTTGGGCGACATCGACCCGGACCATGATCACGTGCTGCTGGCCGAGGTGATGGAAGAGGCCAGCCATGTGCCGCATCATCCGAAGAAGATCGCGCTGATCTTCAGCGCCATGCGTCATTTCGCCGAAGCCTTGCGTGAGCAGGGCCTGCAGGTGCACTACGTGACCCTGGATGATCCGGACAACAGTGGTTCGCTGCCCGGCGAGCTGCTGCGCTGGACGCAACGGCTCGATCCGGCCGAGGTGCATTTGACCGAGTGCGGCGACTGGCGCCTGGAACAGGCATTGCGTCACTGCGGCGTGCCGATTCACTGGCATCAGGACAATCGTTTTCTTTGTACTCGCGAAGCCTTCGCTGCCTGGGCAAAGGGGCGCAAGCAACTGCGCATGGAGTTCTTCTACCGTGAGATGCGCCGTGACAGTGGGCTGTTGCTCAACCCCGACGGCACACCGGAGGGCGGTGCCTGGAACTTCGACGCCGACAACCGCAAGTCGTTGCCAAAAGGCGTGCATCCGCCTTTGCCGTTGCGCGTCGAGCCGGACGCCATCACGCGTGACGTGCTGGCGTTGGTCGGGCAGCGTTTCTCCAGTCATTACGGCAGCCTTGAGGGTTTCGATTACCCGGTAACGGCCGAGCAGGCCGAGCGCCTCTGGCAGCATTTTCTCGACAACGGCCTGGCCGACTTCGGCGACTATCAGGACGCCATGGCCGATGGCGAACCCTTTCTCTTTCACTCGCGCATCAGCGCCGCATTGAATATCGGCCTGCTCGATTTGCGGCGGCTCTGCGCCGAGGTCGAGGCGGCCTATCGCGCTGGCGACGTACCGCTGAACGCCGCCGAAGGTTTCATCCGCCAACTGATCGGCTGGCGCGAGTACGTGCGCGGCATTTACTGGCTGCGCATGCCGGAGTACGCCGAAGGCAATCGCTTCGGCAATTCACGCGTACTGCCAGCGTTCTACTGGACCGGCAAGACGCGGATGAACTGCATGCGTCAGGCCATCGGCCAGACTCTGGAGCATGCCTATGCGCACCATATCCAGCGGCTGATGGTCACCGGTAATTTCGCCTTGCTCGCGGGCATCGCACCCAAGGATATCTGCGACTGGTACCTCGCTGTGTACATGGATGCCTTTGATTGGGTCGAGCTACCCAACACCCTGGGCATGGTGATGCATGCCGACGGTGGCTACTTAGGTTCCAAGCCGTATTGCGCCAGCGGCCAGTACATCAAGCGCATGTCCAATCATTGCCAGGGCTGCAGCTACAAGGTGAGCGAGAGCACCGGTGAGTCGGCCTGCCCGTTCAACGCGCTGTATTGGCATTTTCTGATGCGCCACCGCGAGCCCCTGGAGCGCAACCCGCGTATCGGCATGGTCTACCGCAACCTGGCGCGCATGACCGAGGCCAAGCAGCAGGCGCTGTGGGATTGGGGCGAGCGCCTGTTGGCGAAACTCGATGCTGGAGAAATGCTGTGAAGAAGAGTGAGCTGCCGGTGAAGACCTGTGTGGTCTGCGGCCTGCCGTTCAGCTGGCGCAAGAAGTGGGCGCGCTGCTGGGAAGAGGTGCGCTACTGCTCCGAGCGCTGCCGGCGTGGGCGCAGCTCTGTTTGTCGCCGCTGAAGCGCCTCCCACGACATGTTTGTGTCGGCTCTGGCATCCGGCTTCGCTCTACCTCCTGCATCCATGCAGTCCTGGCTGCGATGGGCAAGGCATGGGGTCGTGACGTCGCGCCAGGCTTCTGTGCTAGTCTGGCCGGCCTTTTTGCAGCCCCTAGCGGAGCCTTTCATGTCCGAATTCAACTTCAGCCCCGATCTGTCCTCCGATGAAGGTCGTGTCAGCTACGGCATCGGTCGTCAACTCGGTGGTCAGTTGCGTGACAACCCGCCGCCCGGCGTTGACCTGACGGCCATCCTCGCCGGTCTGACCGACGCTTTCAGCGGCCAGGCCAGTCGTGTTTCCGAAGCCGAGCTGGGCGCCAGTTTCAAGGTCATCCGCGAAATCATGCAGGCCGAAGCTGCCGCCAAGGCCGAAGCCGCTGCTGGCGAAGGCCGTGCCTACCTGGTCGAGAATGCCAAGCGCGAAGGCGTGACCGTATTGGCCTCCGGCCTGCAGTACGAAGTGCTGGTCGCAGGCGAGGGTGCCAAGCCGTCGGCTGAGGATCAGGTGCGTACCCACTACCACGGCACCCTGATCGACGGCACCGTGTTCGACAGCTCCTACGAGCGTGGCCAGCCGGCTGAATTCCCGGTTGGTGGCGTGATTCCGGGTTGGGTCGAGGCGCTGCAACTGATGGGCACCGGCAGCAAATGGCGCCTGTACGTACCGAGCGAGCTGGCCTACGGCGCCCAGGGCGTCGGCAGCATCCCGCCGCACAGTGTGCTGGTGTTTGATGTAGAGCTGCTCGACATCCTGTAAGCGATCGCAGTAGCGGTGCGCACGTCCTGGGCGGCCCCGCTACACCCTACGAAACGGGGCGCTCTGGCTGACAGGGCGCCCCGTTTGCGTTTCTCTGGGTAGGGTGCGCCGCGCGCGCCAATTGTTTAAGTATCGTAGGGTGGACAACGCTGTTTTTGTCCACCATTCGCGACGACGGTGGACGGGTGAAGCGTCGTCCACCCTACGCTGCTGCGAGACAGGGTAGGGTGCACCGCGCGCACCGGAAATAGGGTGATGACTTGGCCGCCGCGACTCTGTTCACGGACGCAGGGCTCGTGCATAGCAGTAGAGAAACAGGCTGCGCACCAGCTCTTTGAGCACGATGGGCTCGCTGGAGCTGAGCTCGTGCAGGTCCAGGTCGCCCTGGTCGCGCAGTTCGTCGAGGGCTTCTTCTTCCAGCATGGCGCAGACTTCCCCGGTTTCGCGGTTGAGGATGCGCAGATAGGGATGCGGGCGGTCCAGCCAGGCATCGATCAGGTAGGTCATGGCAGGTCTCCTTGGCCGTCATTACGTAACTGAGAATAATTCCTATTACATAAATAGCAAGGATTAATTGCGACCTTTTGTCGTTTGCCTGTTTTCAGTGGGTGAGGCGGACATGCCGGTGGCTTGTCCGCCCTGCGTACCGTCCCCGCAAGCGAGTTGGAGGGCTTGCGCCCGCTCTGCCGCGCAGGCTGTAGAAGATGCAGGGTGAGCCATGCGCTGCGTGTTCATGCCGGTTCGCTGGTCGGCTCAGGAGCCCAGGCGGCGAGTCACTTCGCCCAGTTGCCCGGACATGTCGTGCAGGTTGCGGCTGGCCTTCTGCGTGCGCTCGACGTTGTCCTGGTTGGCACTGGCGATGGCGGTCAGCTCGGTGAGGTTGCGCGAGATGTCCTCGGCTACCGAGGTTTGCTCTTCGGCTGCCGTGGCAATCTGCTGGTTCATGTCGCGGATGGCCTCCACTGCCTCGGTGATGCGCTGCAGCATGGCGCCAGCCTCGGTGACCTGGGTCACGCCCTGTTCGCTGCGCTGCTGGCCGCTCTCGATGGCGCGTACAGCGTTCAGTGCGCCGTTCTGCACGGTATCGATGATCTGGTTGATCTCGGCGGTGGACTCGGCGGTGCGCTGGGCCAGGGTGCGCACCTCGTCGGCGACCACGGCGAAACCACGGCCCTGTTCGCCGGCACGGGCGGCTTCGATGGCGGCGTTGAGGGCCAGTAGGTTGGTCTGCTCGGCGATGCCGCGGATCACCTCCAGCACCTTGCCGATGCGCCCGCTGTCGCTTTCCAGGCGACGGATCACCTCGGCGGTGTTGGCGATCTCGCCGCGAATGTCGGTGATAGTGGCGATGGTCGATTGCATCACCGTGCTGCCCTGACGGGCCGAATCGTCGGCATCGTTGGCCGCGTGCGCGGCATCAGCGGCATGGCGCGCGACTTCCTGGGCGGTGGCGGACATCTCGTGCATGGCAGTGGCGACCTGATCGGTGCGCTCGAACTGCTCGCTGACGCCCTCGGTCATGCGTGAGGCGATGGCGTTCAACTCGCTGCTGGCGCTGTCGAGGTTCTGCGTACTGTGGTGCAGGCGCTCGCTGGTGCTGGCGAGAAAGTCGCGCAGGGTATTCGCTGCGCGGGCCAGCAGGCCAAGCTCATCCTTACGGGTGCTTTCCACGCGTTGGCCGAAGCGGCCTTGGCTGAGCTGATCGACATGGCCGATCAGATGGCGGATGGGGATGATCAGATTGCGATTGACCAGCCACAGGCTGAACACGGCGATGACCATGGCCGCGGCCAGCATCACGAGGGTGCCGCTGAGAATGGTGCGCGCGGCGCTGGCATTGATCTGCTCGGCCTGGCTCAGGCTGTTCTGGCGCAACTGCTCGACCAGCGCGGTCATCTGCTCGCTGGCGGCGCGGTCGATGCCCTTGACGGCTTCATCGCCGGCCCTGGCATCGGCACCGGCGGCCACGAAGGCGTCGCGGCCCTTGCGATAATTGCCGCCGAGCGCCTGATGTTCGCTGCGCAGGCGCTCGACCTGCGTCTTCAACGCCGGGTCGGCAGCGGCGACCTGGGTCAACTGACCGAGAATGTCCTGCACCTTGCGTTCCTGCGCTTCGAACTGGCCCCAGTAGCGTTGCAGGTTGGCGCTGTCTTGGCCGCGCAACAGGACGTTCTTCCATTCCTGCACCTGGATCTTGAATTCGACATTGGCCGCGTCGATCAGGCGCGAAGATTCCAGCGGTCCGTCGAGCAGGCCACGGTAGGACTGAATGCCGCTGGAGAGGAAGCTGAAGCAGGCCAGTGCGGTGATCAGGATCAGCGCCAGACTGCCGCCGAGCAGGGCGAGAATCTGCGCGCGCAGGGATTTTTGCAGGAACATGATGGGATGCCTCGGAGGTCAGGCGGAGCGGGACATATTCAGCGTAGACGGCGAATGTTGCAGATTTGTGAAACGTCTAGACGTGTCCGGCAAATGGCCATGAGCAGGCCAGGCCTTGGCGGGTGATCCTGATGCTTGAATGATTGCGCAATCATCTTAATCTGGCTCGGGTTGTCCATTTTCGGCGGCCCATCGGGGCGTCGAGTTTCATCACGAGGAAGATGTCATGACCGATAACGCCGCCCCACGCGCCGACGACGACCGTATTACCTGGCTCAGCCTGCGCTCGGTAGCGCTGCCGCTGGCCAACCCGATCAGCGATGCCAAGGTGCTGACCGGACGGCAGAAGCCGATGACCGAGATCGCCATTCTGATCGCCGAGATCGAAACCCGCGACGGTCACCGTGGCCTGGGCTTCAGCTATTCCAAGCGCGCCGGTGGTCCCGGCCAGTTCGCCCACGCACTGGAGGTGGCGCCTAACCTGATTGGCGAGAACCCCAGTGATATCGCCAAACTCTGGGACAAGCTGTGCTGGGCTGGCGCTTCGGTCGGTCGCAGCGGCTTGGCGACCCAGGCCATCGGTGCTTTCGACGTCGCCTTGTGGGATCTCAAGGCGCGCCGCAGTGGCCTTTCGCTGGCACGTTTGCTCGGCAGCCATCGCGATTCGGTACGTTGCTACAACACCTCCGGCGGCTTTCTGCACACACCGCTCGATCAGTTGCTGAAGAACACTGACATTTCCCGAGAAAAGGGCATTGGCGGTATCAAACTCAAGGTCGGCCAGCCCGACTGGGCGCTGGATATCCACCGCGTCAGCACGGTGCGCGAGCACCTGGGTGAAAGCTTTCCGCTGATGGTCGACGCCAACCAGCAATGGGACCGCCCGACCGCGCGGCGCATGTGCCGACGCCTTGAACCCTTCGACCTGATCTGGATCGAGGAGCCGCTGGACTGCTACGACGCCGAAGGCCATGCCGAGCTGGTGCGCCTGTTCGATACGCCGATCGCCACTGGCGAAATGCTCACCAGCCCGGCCGAGCACTGGGAGTTCATCCGCCAGCGCGGCGCCGACTTCCTTATGCCCGATGCGCCGCGCGTCGGCGGGATTACCCCCTACCTGCGCGTGCAGACGCTGGCCGAGCAGGCCGGCATGACCCTGGCGCCGCACTTCGCCATGGAGCTGCACGTGCACCTGGCCGCGAGCCATACCCGCGAGCCCTGGGTCGAGCATTTCGAGTGGTTGGAGCCGCTGTTCAACGAGCGCCTGGACATTCGCGACGGGCGCATGTTGGTGCCGACTCGTCCAGGTCTTGGCCTGAGCCTGAGCGAGCAGGTTGCCGGCTGGACGGTGCAGCAGGCTGAGGTCGGCAAACGCGCTTGAACGTCAGTTCTGCGGATAGATGTCGCGAGCGGCCTGGCGCACGGCAGCGATCATCGACGGCAAGGCAGGGTTGTCGTTGTCGTCGCGCCATACCAGATGCAACTCCCCGCATACGCCTGCCGGTAGCGGCAGGTCGCGGAAACGCACCTGCTCGAAGCGGATGGCACTGGCGCTGCGTGGCACCAGTGCCAGCCCCATGCCGGCATTGACCAGCGACAGGATGGTCAGGGTCGAGCCCAGCGCCTGAACGAATTCAGGCTGGATGCCGCTTGCGCGAAACAGGCCGGTGTGCAGTTCGTTGAAGGGCTGCCAGGCGGTATGCGCGTAAAGAATGAAGGGCTGACCATGGAGCATATCCAGAGTCGGCCTTGCGTGTTGTGCCAGCGGATGCCCGGTGGGCGCGGCCAGCACGAAGGGTTCGCGCAGCAGGCATTCGCTGATCAGCCCGGGTTGCTGCAAGGGCGCGCGCACGATGGCCAGGTCCACGCGCCTGGCGCGCAGTGCCTGCACCTGTTCGAAGGTGCTCATTTCCAGCAAGGCGATATCCACGCCCGGGCGTTCACGCTTGGCCTCGGTTATCGCGCGTGGCAACACGTCATACACCGCGCTGGCGACGAAGCTGATATTGAGCGCACCACTTTCGCCGATGGCGGCCAGCCGGGCGCTCTGCGCGGCGCGGTGGGCCTGATCGAGCAGCGCCTGGGCTTCGACGAAGAAGGCACGACCAGCCGCCGTCAAGGCAACCGAGCGGGTGCTGCGGGTGAACAGGCTCACGCCAAGCTGATGTTCGAGCAACTGGATCTGCCGGCTCAGCGGCGGCTGGGTCATGTTCAGGCGTTCGGCGGCGCGACGGAAATTCAGCTCGGCGGCCAGGGTGGTGAAACAGCGCAGCTGAGCCAGGTCGAACATTGATTCATTCCGGGTATCAATCTAGTGGTTGATTAGATTAGACCTGGATCAATGAGCGCGTCCATTATCTTGCTCAAGCCGCTGCAGTGGCGTTGTAGAGGGCTGGAGACGAAAGAGGCGGGAGTCGGAAATGAACCGCCCCCTGAGCAGAGGGGGCGGCAAGGTGGGTGTCAGGTGCGCAGGATTTCGTTTATCGCGCTGGGTTTGGGACGCAGCGCGCTGAACACCTGCCAGATTACGAACGCCAGGGCCAGGCCGAGGAAGGTGCCGGCAATCGGATTGGTGAAGAACTCGGCGAAGCTGCCATCCGACAGCATCAGACCACGGCGCAGGTTGGTTTCCGCCATCGGCCCGAGGATAAAGCCGATGATGAACGGCGCCGCTGGCATCCCGGCCTTGACGAAGGCATAGCCGAGCAGACCGAACAGCAGGATCGACCAGACGTCGAACAGGCGGCTGGACAGGCCGAAGGCACCAACCACGCAGAGCACCAGAATGATCGGCAGCAGAATGTGCTTGGGCACGTCGAGCAGCTTGATGAACAGGCGCAAGCCGTAGAACTCCATGAACAGCATCATGCAGGTGGCAACGATCAGCGCGGCGAAGATGGTGTACACCAGCGGCCCCTGGCTGATGAACAGCAGCGGGCCCGGTTGGATGCCGTGGATCAGGAAGCCGCCGAGCATGATCGCGGTGACGGTGTCGCCTGGAATGCCCAGGGTCATCAGCGGCATCATTGCACCACCGATACCGGCGTTGTTGGCCGTTTCACTGGCGACCACGCCGCCGATATTGCCCTTGCCGTAGGTGTGACCGTCTTTCGCGCGTTTCTTGGCGATGATGTAGGACACCAGGTTCGAGGTACCGGCGCCGATGCCCGGCAGAATGCCGATGCCCAGGCCGATCAGGCCGGAGCGCCCAGCGTTCGGCAGTTGCTCGCGGAACTCCTTGAGCGAGAAGCCGAAGCCCTTGATGTTCTTCATGCTCACCGATCTGGCCTTGCCTTGCACGGCATGACGGCCGCTTTCGGCGAGCTTGATGATCTCGGCCACGGCGAACATGCCGATCATCACTGTCAGCATCGAGAAGCCGCCGTTGAGCTCGCTGACACCGAAGGTGAAGCGGCGTACGGCCTCTACCGGCGCAATGCCGACGGTGGACACGGCGATACCCAGCGCACCGGCGAACAGGCCCTTGACCATGGAGCCGGCCGAGAGAGTGGCGATCAGGGTCAGGGAGAACACCGCAATGGCGAAGTATTCATGCGGGCCGAAGCTCAGGGCCACCTTGGCCAACTGCGGGGCGATGAACATCAGCGCGACGATGCTGAAGATGGTGCCGAGGAAGGAAAACACGATGCCGACGCCCAGCGCCTTGACGCCGTGGCCCTGTTCCATCAGCGGGCCGCCATCGAACACGGTCGCGATCGATGACGGCGTTCCTGGAATCTTCAGCAGAATCGCCGAAATCAGCCCGCCCGAGGTGGCACCGATGAACAGCGCGACCAGCAGGGAAAGACCAGCCTGTGGGCCCATGGTGAAGGTCAGCGGCAGGCACAGTGCTACAGCCATGGTCGCGGACAGGCCGGGTACCGCGCCGAAGACGATGCCCATGGCTACGCCGACGGCCATCAGCATCATGATGTTGAGTGAAAAAACGGCACCGAAGCCTTGCTGCAGTAATTCGAGCATGGTCGATCCTCAGATGAAGTTGTTCAGCAGGCCAGCGGGCAGCAACAGATCGAAGGCCTCGCGGAACAGCAGGAAGATGATCGCAGAGCAGGCAACGGCAATCAGCAGATAGGTCAGGTGTCTGGCTTTCTGCTTTACCGGCGTCAGCACGAGGAACTGCAGATAGAGGTAAACCACGGTCATGATCGGGAAGCCCACAGGGCCGAGCAGGGCCATGTAGCCGAGGATCAGGCCGAGGGTCTTGAGGACGGTCCTGGGTTCTATGACTTCAGTCGGTTGCTCTTCAGCTTCTGCCGGCACCGGGCTTGCGGGTTCGGCGGCAACCTTGGGTTTGGCAAAGGCGCTGACCAGTTGCATCACGCCCAGCAGAGACAGGAATCCGGCCAGCAGTTTCGGCACAGTGGCCGCATCGACACCGTCATGTCCAGGCAACTGTTGCGCCATGACCAGGTAGGCAAGGCTGGCGCCGAGCATGGCGATGCCAATGATCAGTTCTTTTTTGTTGAGGGTGTTCATCATGTACCTCGATGTTCTGAGGTGCAGCCCCGGCCCGAATCGATCGGGTCGGGGCTGCGTTATGGCTTACTTGGCCTTGCGCAGCTCATCCTTGAACTGCATGAAGTCTTCACGGGTCTTGGCCAGAATCTGCTTGGCCTCTTCGGTGCCGTAGAACGAGACCGGTTGCTTGAACTTCTTCAGGTCTTCGGCGTAACCAGGTTGCTCGGTGATCTGCTTCATGATGTCAGACATCTTCTTCACGATCGCCGGGTCGGTGCCTTTCGGGAAAGCCACGACGTAGGGCTTGTCCATGGTGATGTCGAGGCCTTGCTCCTTGAGAGTCGGAACCTCGCCGAGCATGGCGTTGCGCTCCTCGTTGGGCTGACCCAGTGCGACCATCTGCCCGCCCTGTACATAGTCCTGTACGGAGCCATAGGTGATGGCGCCCATGTCCAGACGACCACCGAGCATGCCGACCACACGGTCGGACACGGTGCCGCCGTCGACCATCTTCAGTTTGGCGCCGGTGAGTTTTTCCAGCATCAGGCCCTGCAGGTGGGAGAAGCTGCCCATCTCGGTGCCGTAGGTGATGCTGCCGGGGTTGGCTTTCGATTTTTCCACCAGGTCCTGCATGCTGCTCACGCCGGACTGCTTGGAGGCAACGAATACGGTGCTCTTGTCGACGCCAGCGATGCAGGAAACATCGAAGGTCTCGAAGCTGTCTTCGGTCAGGCCGGCCACTTCGTTGACGATCAGCTGGCCCGGGTGGGTGAAGAGAATGGTGTTGCCATCCGCCGCTGCGCCCTTGACCTGTTCGGCTGCCAGGGTGCCACCACCGCCAGCGACGTTGGTCACCACCATGGTCTTGCCGGTGATCTCGTTGAAGTACTTGGCCATCATGCGGGCGTTGAAGTCGGTGTCGCCGCCGGGGTTGGCGATCACCACCACCTGGATTGGGCGAGTCGGCCACTTGACCTCATCGGCGAAGGTGGCGGCGTGGGTGACCAGGGCGCCGACACCGACCAGGGCAGAAAGGAGAGAAGCGCGGAATGTTTTTTTCATTGGAATACTCCGGTTTGGGATGAAAGCCGCGCGAGTCAGTCGCGGCCGAGGCTGGGACGTTTCGGGTCGTACTGCCAACCCGGAACCAGGTACTGCATGGCCATGGCGTCGTCACGCGCGCCGTTGGCCACCTTCTTGTAAAGCTCATGAGCGGCCATGATCCGCTCCATGTCCGGCTCGATGCCGAGGCCGGGCTTGCTGGGAACCTCTACCTGACCACCGATGATCTGCAGCGGTTCGCGGGTCAGGCGCTCTTCGCCTTCCTGCCAGATCCAGTGCGTGTCGATGGCGGTGACGCGGCCCGGCACGGCTGCGGCGGCATGAGTGAACATGGCCAGGGAAATGTCGAAATGGTTGTTGGAGTGCGAGCCCCAGGTCAGGCCGAATTCCTCACATACCTGACCGAGGCGTACAGCGCCCTGCATGGTCCAGAAGTGCGGGTCGGCCAGCGGGATGTCCACCGCCTCGAGGCGCAGTGAGTGACCCATTTGCCGCCAGTCGGTGGCGACCATGTTGGTGGCGGTAGGAATGCCGGTGGCACGCTTGAACTCGGCCATCACCTCGCGGCCGGAATAGCCGTTCTCCGGGCCGCAAGGGTCTTCGGCGTAGGCCAGCACATGGTTCTGGCCCTGGCACAGGGCGATGGCTTCATCCAGCGACCAGGCGCCGTTGGGGTCGAGGGTGACGCGGGCATCAGGGAAGCGCGCCTTGATCGCGCGGATCGCGTCCATTTCCTCGGCGCCACGCATCACGCCGCCCTTGAGCTTGAAGTCGTTGAAGCCATAGCGCGCATGGGCGGCTTCGGCCAGGCGGGCGATGGCCTGCGGTGTCATCGCGGCCTGATGGCGCAGGTGATACCAGTCGTCATGCGAACCTTGGCCGGCGAGGTAGGGCAGGTCGCTGCGCTGACGTTCACCGATATAGAAGAGGTAGGCGAGCATCGGCACATGGTCGCGTTGCTGGCCGCTGCCAAGCAGTTCGCAGGCCGGCACGTCCAGATGTTGGCCGAGCAGGTCGAGCAGGGCGGCTTCTACTGCGGTAATCACGTTGTCCAGGCGCAGGTTGATCTCGTGCGGCTGCTTGAGCACACGTGCCTCGGATTCAGATGTGACCTGATGCTGGGTGGTCTGTGGCCCTTTGGCCGGCCCGGCGATGGCCTGGCGCAGGCTATTGAGGATGCGGTTGTAGCGACCGACCGGTTGGCCGATCACCAGCTCGCGGCAGCGTTCCAGTGCCTGACGGATGCCTTCGCCACCGGGGACCTCGCCACAGCCGATGTGCCCGGCAGTGTCCTTGAGCAGCACCAGATTGCGGGTGAAGTAGGGGGCGTGGGCGCCACACAGGTTGAGCAACATGCTGTCATGGCCGGCAACCGGGATGACTTGCATCTCGACGATCTGAGGTGTGCTGTTGCGGGGGGCTTCGTACATCTTGGCAGGGGCTCCGGACTTGGTGCGGCCCTCGGCCGCAATGGCGAAGGTACGGTTCAGTCGTGCACCGGGATCAGCAGGCGATCCGCGCTGCAGCAAGCTTGAGCATGGGCAAGGATGGCAACGAAGCCAGTGCAGGCTGCGCCGTACTGACGGGGGCTGGCAGCGATGTAACGATGCGCACGTTGGCAGCAGGTGGCGGCAGTGAAGGTCTGTGACATGACCTGGCCTCGTTTTGTTTTTATTGGAATGTCATAGGTTGTCGTATGACTTGGTGAAATTAGTACCAGTCTGTTCCTGACCTGTCAACGCTGCTCATGAGCAATGATGATTGCGCTGCCATTTTCGTTGGCGTGATCATGGAGCCTGCTCTAGTCTGAGCTTGGCGCTTGTGTAGCGGTTTTCTGGCGAGGCGGGCGAGGGGAGGGAAATCTTCGACGAACGGACGATATAAAAACTGGTGTTTTTTTTGTTGTTGTACGATAACGTATCTCTACAGCTGCGGCTGACGCTATTCCTCACAACTCGCTTTACTAGGGTGTTCGCATAATGAATCCACAAGAACTTAAGTCCATCCTCTCTTCTGGTCTGCTGTCTTTCCCGGTGACCGACTTCGATGCCGCCGGTGATTTCAACCAGACCGGCTACGTGCGCCGCCTCGAGTGGCTGGCGCCTTACGGTGCTTCCGCCCTGTTCGCTGCCGGTGGTACTGGCGAGTTCTTCTCCCTGGCGCCGGACGAATACAGCGCCGTGATCAAGACAGCCGTTGATACCTGCGAAAAGTCCGTGCCTATCCTGGCTGGCGTTGGCGGCCCGACTCGCGTTGCCATCCAGATGGCGCAGGAAGCCGAGCGTCTGGGCGCCAAGGGCTTGCTGCTGCTGCCGCACTACCTGACCGAAGCCTCTCAGGACGGCGTCGCCGCTCACGTCGAGCAGGTCTGCAAGTCGGTGAAGATCGGTGTGGTGATCTACAACCGTAACGTCTGCCGCCTCAATGCCAATCTGCTGGAGCAACTGGCCGAGCGCTGCCCGAACCTGATCGGCTACAAGGACGGCCTGGGCGACATCGAGCTGATGGTGTCGATCCGTCGCCGCCTGGGTGAGCGCCTGACCTACCTCGGCGGCCTGCCGACCGCTGAAGTCTATGCCGCGGCTTACCGAGCGCTGGGTGTCCCGGTCTATTCCTCGGCTGTGTTCAACTTCATCCCGAAAACCGCCATGGACTTCTACCGCGCCATTGCCGCAGAAGATCACGCCACCGTTGGCAAGCTGATCGACGATTTCTTCCTGCCGTACCTGGATATCCGCAATCGCAAGGCCGGCTATGCCGTGAGCATCGTCAAGGCCGGTGCCAAGATCGTCGGTTACGACGCTGGTCCGGTCCGTGCGCCGCTGACCGATCTGCTGCCGGACGAGTATGAGGCCCTGGCCAAGCTGATCGAAGCGCAAGGCGCACAGTAATACCGCAGGTGGCCGCTCGCCTCGGCAAGCGGCCCAGTCGCGCTCCGGCAGGCCGGGCGCGACCGCGCTGAACCATTGTCGAACCCGCATAAGAACAACAGGGTAACGCTCATGACTTCACAGATTCCTGCCGCTGTCGGCACTCCGCTGATCACCGAGCTGCAAGTCGTACCGGTAGCCGGTCAAGACAGCATGCTGCTCAACCTGAGCGGAGCCCACGGCCCGTATTTCACTCGCAACATCCTCATTCTCAAGGACAGCGCCGGCCATGTCGGTGTCGGCGAAGTCCCCGGCGGCGAGGGCATTCGCAAGACCCTCGAAGACGCACGCTCCATGCTCGTCGGCCAGCCGGTCGGCAACTACAACGCATTGCTCAATCAGGTGCGCCGCGCCTTCGCTGATCGCGATTCCGGCGGTCGCGGCCTGCAGACCTTCGACCTGCGCATCACCATCCACGCCGTCACCGCGCTGGAGTCGGCGCTGCTCGACCTGCTCGGCCAGCACCTCGGCGTGCCAGTCGCCGCTCTGCTTGGCGAAGGCCAGCAGCGTGATGCGGTGGAGATGCTCGGTTATCTGTTCTTCGTCGGTGACAAGGACAAGACCGACCTCGCTTACCGCGACGAGCGCGATGCCGATGACACCTGGGAGCGTGTACGCAATCAGACCGCGCTGACCCCGGAAAGCATCGTTCAACAGGCCGATGCCGCGCATGCGCGCTATGGCTTCAACGACTTCAAGCTAAAGGGCGGCGTGCTGCATGGCGAAGCCGAAGTCGAGGCGATTCGTGCCCTGGCCGCGCGCTTCCCCGAGGCTCGTGTGACGCTGGACCCCAATGGCGGCTGGTCGCTGGATCAGGCCATCGCCCTGTGCCGTGACCTGCACGGCGTGCTGGCTTATGCCGAAGACCCTTGCGGTGCCGAGAACGGTTATTCCGGCCGCGAGGTGATGGCCGAATTCCGCCGCGCCACCGGTCTGCCCACAGCGACCAACATGATCGCCACTGACTGGCGGCAGATGGGCCACACCATCTCCCTGCAATCGGTGGACATTCCGCTGGCCGACCCGCACTTCTGGACCATGGCCGGTTCCGTGCGTGTGGCGCAGATGTGCAACGACTGGGGCTTGACCTGGGGCTCACACTCGAACAACCACTTCGACATCTCGCTGGCCATGTTCACCCACGTCGCCGCTGCTGCACCGGGCCGCGTCACTGCCATCGATACCCACTGGATCTGGCAGGATGGCCAGTACCTGACGCGCAACCCGCTGCGTATCGAAGGTGGTCTGGTGCAAGTGCCGAAAACGCCGGGCCTCGGCGTCGAGCTGGACTGGGACGCACTGGCCAAGGCGCATGAGCTGTATCAGGCCAAGGGCCTGGGCGCACGTGATGACGCGGTGGCCATGCAGTACCTGATTCCGGGCTGGACCTTCAATAACAAGAAGCCCTGCCTGGTGCGTTGAGCTGAGTCTGGTGCCGCTCCGTGGCTTTGTAGGGTGGGCTTCAGCCCACCGTGACTACAATCGGTGGGCTAAAGCCCACCCTACGGGTTGATGACCGTGGCTGACGCGGAGCGCCGCCCGGCCCACTCTACGGTCTGACGTGGCCCACCTTACCGGCTCAGCCTTTCCTTCTGTCTCACGAGCCTTGCCGATGCCAGATGCCAAACCGGGTCGTGTGCGCTACAGCATCCTGCTGATGCTGTTTCTGGTCACCACCATCACCTTCGCCGATCGCTCCAGCCTCTCCGTCGCCGGTTCTGCGATGCAGGCCGGCCTGGGCATCGACGCGGTGACGCTCGGCTACATCTTCTCGGCCTTCGGCTGGGCCTACGTCATCGGGCAGATTCCCGGCGGTTGGCTGTTCGACCGCTTCGGCACCAAACCCGTCTATACCCTGGCGCTGTTCATCTGGTCGGCGCTGACTCTGCTGCAGGGTTTCGTCGGCTGGCTGCCGACCACCTGGGCGGTGACCTCGATGTTTTTGCTGCGGCTGCTGGTGGGTTTCGCCAGCGCGCCGTGCTTTCCCGGCAACGCCCGGATCATCGCCTCCTGGTTTCCCACTGCCGAGCGCGCCACCGCCACGGCCATCTCCAGCTCGGCGCAGTATGCTGCCACCGCGCTGTTCGCCCCATTGATGGGCTGGGTGGTGCAAACCATGGGTTGGCAAGCGGTATTCATCGTGCTCGGTTGCCTCGGCCTGGCGTTGTCACTGCTGTGGTTGAAGCAGCTGTACGGGCCACGCCAGCATCCAGGTATCGAGGCGGCCGAGTTGGCCTACCTGGAACGAGGCGGGGCGCTGATCGATCTGGAAGGGCCGCGCGGCAGTGCCGGCAGCTCGCAGTGGCGATACCTCGGCCTGCTGCTTCGGCAGCGCACGATGATTGGCATCTATCTCGGCCAATACTGCAACAACGCCATTACCTACTTCTTTCTGACCTGGTTTCCGGTCTATCTGGTGCAGGCGCGCGGCATGAGTATTCTCGGTGCCGGTTTTGCCGCTGCATTGCCGGCTATCAGTGGCTGTGTCGGCGGCGTGCTTGGCGGGCTGTTGTCCGACGGCATGCTGCGTCGCGGCCATTCGCTGACCCTGGCGCGCAAGCTGCCGATGGTGCTCGGCCTGCTGCTGTCGAGCAGCCTGATGCTGTGCATCTTCGCCGACAGCGACACTGCGGTGGTGGCGCTGATGGCCCTGGCGTTCTTCGGCAAGGGCCTCGGCTCGCTGGGTTGGACGTTGGTGGCCGACACCTCGCCACGGCAGATCCTCGGCCTGTCCGGTGGGTTGTTCAACACCTTCGGCAACCTGGCGGCGATTACCACACCCATCGTCATCGGCTACCTGGTCAGCCATACCGGTTCTTTCGATGGGGCATTGGCCTATGTCGGCCTCAATGCCCTGCTGGCGGTCGTCAGCTTCGGCCTGATCGTCGGCCAAATTCACAGGGTCGAGCTGGACGCCACGTCTGGCTCGACATCCTGAATGCACAACAGGAGCACGTGTCATGCAGTTGATTCCCCATCAGGATTCGCCCCGTTACATCCGCCTGCACCCGACCGACAACGTCGGTGTAGTGGTCAATGACCAGGGCGTCGCCGCTGGCGGCCAGTTCGACGATGGCCTCAAGGCCGCCGAAGGCATCCCGCAAAGCCACAAGGTGGCGCTGGTGGACATCGCCGAGGGCGGCGAGGTGGTGCGTTATGGCGAGGTCATCGGCTATGCGCTGAAACCCATCGCCGCTGGTAGCTGGGTCACCGAGCAGGTGCTGCGCATGCCCGAGCCACCTGTACTGGACAACCTGCCCAAGGCGACGATCAAGACCTCGCCCGGCGAGCCGCTGCAGGGCTACAGCTTCGAGGGCTTCCGCAACCCGGATGGCACGGTCGGCACGCGCAATATCCTCGGTGTGACCACCACCGTGCAGTGCGTGGTCGGCGTGCTCGATCATGTGGTCGAGCGCGTGCGCAAGGAACTCCTGCCCAAATACCCCAACGTCGACGATGTGGTGGCGCTGTCGCACAGCTACGGCTGCGGCGTGGCAATCAACGCGCCGGACGCCGTGGTGCCGATCCGCACCCTGTACAACATCAGCCGCAACCCCAACTTCGGCGGTCAGGCACTGGTGATCAGCCTCGGCTGCGAGAAGCTGCAGGCCAGCCAGTTGATGGATGGTGATCAGCTCACCAACGGCATGGACGAGGAGGACTGGCTGTTCCGCCTGCAGGATTCCGGCACCGGTTTCACCGGCATGGTCGAGCAGATCATGAGCATGATCGAGGAGCGCCTGAAGGTGCTCGATCAGCGTCGCCGCGAGACCGTACCGGCTTCCGAACTGGTGGTCGGCATGCAGTGCGGCGGCAGCGATGCCTTCTCCGGCATCACCGCCAACCCGGCTCTGGGGGTGGCCGCCGATCTGCTGGTGCGCGCCGGCGCCACGGTGATGTTCTCCGAGAACACCGAGGTGCGTGACGGCATCCACTTGCTCACGCCGCGCGCCGCCAGCGTCGAGGTAGCCGATGCGCTGATCCGCGAGATGGACTGGTACGACCGCTATCTGTCGCGCGGCATGGCCGACCGCAGCGCCAACACCACGCCGGGCAACAAGAAGGGCGGGCTGAACAACATCGTCGAGAAGGCCATGGGCTCCATCGCAAAATCCGGCAACAGCCCGATTGCCGGCGTCGTGGCACCGGGTGAGCGCATTCGTGGCAAGGGCCTGTGGTTCTGCGCCACGCCGGCGAGCGACTTCATCTGCGGCACCCTGCAACTGGCTGCCGGGATGAACCTGCACATCTTCACCACCGGTCGCGGTACGCCTTACGGGTTGTCCATGGTGCCGGTGATCAAGGTGGCTACGCGCACCCAATTGGCCGAGCGTTGGCCGGACCTGATCGACGTCGACGCCGGGCAGATCGTCTCCGGGCATATGACCCTGGAGGAAATGGGCTGGCATATCTTCCAGCTCTACCTGGACGTGGCCAGCGGTCGCAAGCAGACCTGCGCCGAACACTTGCGCCTGCACAACGACCTGGTGCTGTTCAACCCGGCGCCGGTGACCTGAGATGAGTGGCCTGTCCGAACATCTGATCCAGGCGCTGCGCGACGTGGTCGGCGAGGCCGGCCTGATCCTCGATGCCGAGCGCATGCAGAGTTACCTGAGCGACTGGCGCGGCGCCTATCGCGGCCAGGCGGCTGCAGTGCTGCGGCCTGCCTCGACCGAGGAGGTCGCTGCCGTTGTGCGTCTGTGCGTGCAGGCCGGCGTCGCGCTGGTGCCGCAGGGCGGCAATACCGGCCTGTGCGGCGGCTCTATTCCGGACGACTCCGGGGCGCAGATCGTGCTGTCGCTGACGCGCATGAAGCGCATCCGTGAAGTGGACGTGGCCAACGAAACCATTACCGTCGAAGCCGGGGTGATCCTGCAGCAGCTGCAGGAGGCCGCCGCCGAAGTCGGCCGGTTGTTCCCGCTGTCGTTGGGTGCCGAGGGCAGCTGCACGGTCGGTGGCAACCTGGCGACAAATGCTGGTGGCACCGCCGTGCTGCGTTACGGCAACATGCGCGACCTGGCGCTGGGGCTGGAAGTGGTGCTGCCCGACGGGCGCATCTGGGACGGCCTGCGCGGCCTGCGCAAGGACAATACCGGCTATGACCTCAAGCACCTGTTCATCGGCAGCGAGGGTACGCTGGGCATCATCACCGCCGCCGTGCTCAAGCTGTTCCCGGCGGTGCGCAGCCTGACTACCGCCTGGGTGGCGCTGCCCAGCCCACAGGCAGCCGTCGAGCTGATCGGGCAGATGCGCGGTCTGTGCGGCGACCGCCTGACAGGTTTCGAGCTGATGTCGCGGCAGAGCGTCGAGTTCGTCCTGCGCCATGTCACCGGCGTCAGCGATCCCTTCGCCGAAGCGCATCCCTGGTACGTACTGATCGAACTGAGCGATACCCAGCCCAATGCGCCGTTGAACGAAATGCTCGAGCAGGGCATCGGCGAGGCGTTCGAAAAGGGCATGGCGTTGGATGCTGTGCTGGCTGGTAGCGATGCGCAGGTGCGCGCCTTGTGGGCACTGCGCGAGGGCATCTCGGAGGCGCAGAACCACGAGGGGCCGAGCCTCAAGCACGACATCAGTGTGCCGGTCAGCCGTATTCCCGACTTCATTGCGCGTACCGACCAGGCGCTGCAACTGGCTTTTCCTGGCGTCCGTGTCGTGGCCTACGGGCACGTCGGCGACGGCAACCTGCATTACAACATCAGCAAGCCAGTCGGCGCCGAGGATGGCCCGTTCAAGGCGCAGGCCGAGGCGATCATGCGGGTGATCTACGATCAGGTCCTGGAAGATGCCGGCAGCATCAGCGCCGAACATGGCCTGGGCCAGTCCAAGCGGCTGGCCGCGCAGCACTACAAGGCGCCGTTGGAGCTGGAACTGATGGCCCGCATCAAGCAGGCGCTGGATCCATCCGGGCTGATGAATCCGGGCAAATTGCTGTAGAACGCATGATCGAAACAGGAGGATCCATGAGCAAACTCAAGGTGCTGCAGATCGGCCCGCTGAGCGAACGCTTCAATCGCGAGCTGGCCGACGAATACGAGGTCAGTGCGCTCTGGCAGCAGGCCGAGCCACTGGCCTTTCTGCGCGAGCAGGGCGAGCAGTTCATCTACATGGTGTCTTCGGCGCGTTTTGGCTGCACGGCTGATCAGCTGGCGCTGCTGCCGAATCTGCGCGCCATCTGCAGCTTCGGTGTCGGCTACGATCCTTATCCGCTGGAGCTGCTGCGTGACCGTGGCATCGCCCTCAGCACCACGCCGGACGTGCTCAACGACTGCGTGGCTGATCTGGCCATGGGCCTGATGATCGACAGCGCGCGGCGTCTGTCCGAAGCGGATCGCTTCGTGCGCAGCGGCGCCTGGAGCAGCACCACGGGCTTCCCGCTGGCGCGTCGGGTCAGCGGCAAGCGCCTGGGCATCGTCGGCCTCGGCCGCATCGGTGAAGCAGTAGCGTTGCGCGCCTCGGGGTTCTCCATGCCGGTGCGTTACCACAACCGCCGTGCGGTCGAGGGCAGCGCTTATCAGCACGAACCCGATCTGCTGGCACTGGCGCGCTGGGCGGACTTCCTGGTGCTGACCTGCCCTGGCGGCAAGGCCACCCATCACCTGATCAACGCCGAGGTGCTCGAAGCGCTGGGGCCTGATGGCTTCCTGATCAACGTGGCGCGCGGCTCGGTTGTTGAAGAGAGCGCACTGATCACAGCACTGAAAAAGGGTGTGATTGGCGGTGCGGGCCTCGACGTCTTCGAGCGCGAACCTCAGGTGCCGGCTGCATTGCGTGAGCTGGACAACGTGGTGCTGTTGCCGCACGTCGGCAGCGCGAGCGTCGAGACCCGCCAGCAGATGGCCGATCTGGTGCTGGACAACCTGCGTGCCTTCATCGCCACCGGCCAGTTGCTGACGCCGTTGTAACCCATTTGCGTGACGGCGCCTGTCGCCACGCTTATCGCCGCAACGCCACAAGCGCTGCGGCCGCTTCTCCCTCAACCTCACCTGCAGCACCGGCGCGCCACAAGCGCGCCGGGTTATCCCGCTATGCCTTGGGCAGGGTATCGCGGGGTCGCCCAGGCTGTGCGCACCGAGTAACACACCTGTCTTGGTGCGCACAGCGCACCCTACCGGCCAGATGCTTGCCACTGCGAACCAATAATGCACTTGCCCTGCCTGGGTGGTCAGGCTCTACACTCTGTGGTTTTTCCGCAGGCAAGGACTCTCACCGTGCAGTCGGTCATCTCCATTTCGCAACTGAACAAGATCTATGCGTCCGGGCACCCGGCCCTGCAGGGCATCGACCTGGACATTCGCCAGGGCGAGATCTTCGCCTTGCTCGGCCCCAACGGCGCGGGCAAGACCACCCTGATCAGCATCATCTGCGGCATCGTCAATCCGGGCGAGGGCCGGGTGCTGGTGGCTGGCCACGACATCGTCCGTGACTACCGCGCGGCCCGCTCGCAGATTGGCCTGGTGCCGCAGGAGCTGGTCAGCGACGTGTTCGAAACCGTCTGGGCGACGGTCAAGTTCAGCCGTGGTCTGTTCGGCAAGAAGCCCGATCCGGCCTATCTGGAGCAACTGCTCAAGGACCTGTCGCTGTGGGACAAGCGGGACGCCAAGATCATGGAACTGTCCGGCGGCATGAAGCGCCGGGTGATGATCGCCAAGGCCCTCTCGCACGAGCCGCAGATTCTCTTCCTTGATGAGCCTACCGCCGGTGTCGACGTCGAGCTGCGCCGCGACATGTGGAACATGGTGCGGCGCCTGCGCGAGCGCGGTGTGACCATCATCCTGACCACCCACTACATCGAAGAGGCCGAGGAAATGGCCGACCGCATCGGGGTGATCAGCAAGGGCCGGATCATCCTGGTGGAAGACAAGCAGGTGCTGATGCACAAGCTGGGCAAGAAGCAACTGACCCTGCACCTGCAGCAGCCTCTGTCATGCGTGCCGGCCGAGCTGGCGCGTTATGGTCTGGAGCTGGTGGATCAGGGTCATGCGCTGGTGTTCACCTTCGATGCCCAGCACGAGAACACCGGTATCGCCGAACTGCTGCGTGAGCTCGCTCAGCACGGCATCGACTTCAAGGACCTGCAGTCGAGCCAGAGTTCGCTGGAGGAGATTTTCGTTTCATTGCTGGAGGAGTCGCGCGCATGAACCTGTATGCCATCAAGGCCATCTACCTGTTCGAGCTGGCGCGCACCTGGCGCACCCTGCTGCAGAGCATTGCCACGCCGGTGATCAGCACCTCGCTGTATTTTGTGGTATTCGGTTCGGCCATCGGTTCGAGCATGACCCAGGTGCAGGGCGTGAGTTACGGCGCCTTCATCATTCCGGGGCTGATCATGTTGGCGCTGCTGACCGAGAGCATTTCCAACGCTTCGTTCGGCATCTACATGCCCAAGTATTCCGGGAGCATCTACGAGCTGCTGTCGGCGCCGGTGTCCTACCTGGAGATATTGATCGGCTATGTTGGCGCGGCGGCGACCAAGTCGGTGATCCTTGGTCTCATCATCCTGCTCACGGCGCGACTTTTCGTCGATTTCGAGATTCAGCATCCCATCTGGATGGCGGCGTTTCTGGTGCTGACGGCGCTGACCTTCAGCCTGTTCGGCTTCATCATCGGCGTGTGGGCCGATGGCTGGGAGAAGCTGCAGATCGTCCCGGCGCTGATCGTCACGCCGCTGACCTTCCTGGGCGGCGCCTTCTATTCGATCAGCATGCTGCCGCCGGCCTGGCAGACGGTGACCCTGTTCAACCCGGTGGTGTACCTGATCAGCGCGTTCCGCTGGAGCTTCTACGGCGTTTCCGACGTCAATGTCGGCGTCAGCCTGGCGATGGTGCTGGGCTTTCTGGCGCTGTGCATTTTGCTGGTGGGCTGGATCTTCAAGACCGGTTACCGGCTCAAGAGTTGATGCCGGGCGCGAGCGCGGCATTCGCGGCTGAAGCCGCTCCTACGCTCGGGTAAGGTGGTGTGCGCCTTTGACTGTAGGAGCGGCTTCAGCCGCGAAACGGTAGAAACGAAGGGGCGCACCATGCGCTCCTCGTTCATTTCAGCATGGTCGTTTTTTTCATCCACCAACGAGGTGGATCGATAAGCATGTAGGGCGGGTGCAACCCGCCATGAAGGGGTGGCGGGTTGCACCCGCCCTACGGTTCCGTGGGAGGCGCTTTAGCGGCGATTCGCTTCGATTCGTCGCTGCTGAAGCCCCTCCCACAGAAGCTGTGCCTGGCGCGGCCTCGCTCACTTCACCCGCAGTTCACACTCGAAGGTTTCGGCCGGCGGCACGTTCGGTTCCCAGGGCTGCTGGTAGGTCAGCAGCAGCCGGCCTTCGCCCGGTTCGCGAGCGGTAAAGCGCCAGGTGGAGATGCCCCCAGCACCCACCAGCCCGGCGTCTTCCGGATTGCTGTACACCTCCGGGCCAAGACTTTGCAGCACGTTCGGCGCCGCGTCGCGCACCTCCCAGCGAAAGCCGGTGGTGGGGTTGCTGGGCAGGCTGAGAATCAGTTGCTGGCCCTTGTTCAGCGTCAGCGGGCACTGCCGGTCCTTCTTCAATTCCAGCGTACCGGATTGATGGGCGCAGGCCGTAAGCAGGGCCAGGGCGGGCAGAATAAGCAGGCGCAAGGTGGCGTGCATGACGAACTCCAGTCGAACAAAAACTGGCCCAGCATAGCCGCACCGGGGGGCGGCACGCGAGCCGTAGGGTGCGCCGTGCGCACCTCGGTCAGTCGAACAACAACTTGGCTACGTCGCCATAGCGTTTGGCGAAGTGCACGGTCAGGCCTTCCTTGAGGTAGTCCGGTAGTTCCTCGTAGCTGCCGCGGTTGGCCTCCGGCAGGATCAGTTCAAAGATCTTCTGCCGGCGCGCCGCGATCACCTTCTCGCGCACGCCGCCGATGGGCAACACCTGGCCGGTGAGGGTCAGTTCGCCAGTCATGGCCACGCCTTTCTTCGGTGCCTGGTTGCGCGCCAGGGAGAGCAGGGCGCTGGCCATGGTGATGCCGGCGCTGGGGCCGTCCTTGGGTGTGGCACCTTCCGGCACGTGCAGGTGGACGAAGGCCTGGTCGAAGAAGGTCGGGTCGCCACCGAACTGCTTGAGGTGCGAGCTGACGTAGCTGTAGGCGATCTCCGCCGATTCCTTCATGACCTCGCCGAGTTGGCCGGTAAGCTTGAAGCCGCGATTGAGCGTATGAATGCGCGTCGCCTCGATCGGCAGGGTGGCGCCGCCCATGCTGGTCCAGGCCAGCCCGGTGATCACCCCGGTGCCGGCCAATACCCGCTCGTTGCGGAACACCGGCATGCCCAGCGCTTGCTCCAGGTCCTTGGCGCCGATGCGAATCTTCGCCTCGGGATCGTCCAGCAACTTCACCACCGACTTGCGCACCAGCTTGCCCAGCTGTTTCTCCAGCTGACGCACGCCGGCTTCGCGGGCGTAGCCCTCGATCACTGCACGCAGCGCCGCGTCGCTGATGGATAGGCGCGCTTTCGGTACACCCGCCTTTTCCAACTGCTTGGGCCACAGATGGCGCTTGGCGATGGCGATTTTTTCCTCGGTGATGTAGCCGGACAGGCGGATCACTTCCATGCGGTCGAGCAACGGCCCGGGGATGGAGTCGAGGGTGTTGGCGGTGCAGACGAACAGCACCTTGGACAGGTCCAGGCGCAGGTCCAGGTAGTGGTCGAGGAATTCGACGTTCTGCTCCGGGTCCAGCGTTTCCAGGAGCGCCGAGGCGGGGTCGCCCTGGTAGCTGGTGCCCATCTTGTCGATCTCGTCGAGCATGATCACTGGGTTCATCACCTCGGCTTCCTTCAGCGCCTGCACCAGCTTGCCGGGCATGGCGCCGATGTAGGTGCGGCGATGGCCCTTGATCTCCGCCTCGTCGCGCATGCCGCCTACCGAGAAACGGTAGAATGGCCGGTCGAGGGATTCGGCAATGGACTTGCCGATGCTGGTCTTGCCCACGCCGGGCGGGCCGACCAGCAGCACGATGGAACCGGCGATCTCGCCCTTGAAGGCGCCGACGGCGAGGAACTCGGTGATGCGCTGCTTGATGTCGTCCATGCCGGCATGGTGCTTGTCCAGCACCTTGCGCGCGCGGCCTAGATCGAGCTTGTCCTGGCCCTGTACACCCCAGGGCAGGGCGGTGGCCCAGTCCAGATAATTGCGCGTGACGGCGTACTCGGGCGAGCCGGTCTCGAGGATCGACAGCTTGTTCAACTCCTCGTCGATGCGCTTCTGCGCCGGTGCAGGCAGGGTCTTGCCTTCGAGGCGGGCAAGAAATTCCTCGCGATCCGCGCTCTTGTCGTCCTTGCTGATGCCCAGCTCCTGCTGGATCAGCTTGAGCTGCTCCTTGAGGAAGAATTCGCGCTGGCGTTCGCCGATCTGCTTGTTCACCTCTGCCGACAGCTCTTTCTGCAGGCGGCCGACCTCGACCTCCTTGCGCAGCAGCGGCAGCACCTTCTCCATGCGCTTGAGCATGGGCACGGTATCCAGCACTTCCTGCAGCTCATGACCGGAGGCGGTGGTCAGTGCGGCAGCGAAATCGGTGAGTGGCGACGGATCGTTAGGGCTGAAACGGTTCAGGTAGTTCTTCAGCTCCTCGCTGTACAGCGGGTTGAGCGGCAGCAGTTCCTTGATTGCATTGATCAGCGCCATGCCGTAGGCCTTGACCTCGTCACGCGGGTCGGCCGGCGCCTGTGGATATTCGACTTCGGCCAGGTATGGGCCGCGACGGCTCAGCCAGCCGCGAATGCGCACGCGGGTCAGGCCCTGGGCGACGAACTGCAGTTTGCCGCCTTCTTCGCTGACGTGGTGTACACGCACCAGGGTGCCGTGCTCGGGCAGGCTGGCCAGGTCGAACTCACCGTGCTCGTCCGGTGGGGTATCGACGAAGAACACCGCCATGCATTTGTGCTCGGTGTTGCCGACGCGCGTCAGCGTGCGGCCCCAGGGCTGCTGATTGACGATTACCGGCAAAACCTGCGCCGGGAAGAACGGGCGGTTGTGGATGGGGATGATGTAGAGCTTGTCCGGCAACTGCTGCGCGGGCAATACCAGGCCAGTGCTGCTGGCCTGGGCGTGAACTTCGACGGCTTCCGGGGTGTTGTCCTGATCGTTCATGGAGCACCTTTGCGTGTACGTTGGGTGCTACATGGGGCGACTTCGGGATTTTTTCAACGTTTCAGTCGAGGCTCAGGCGAATGCCCTGCAGACGCTGTTCGATCAGTGGGGTGAGCAGGGCGAAGCACTCGCCGGGCGCCAGGCGAATCTGCGCCGGCTCGATCAGATCACTCTGCAGGCGCTCGATCAGCGCGAGCAGATGCGCGTCCTGCTCCTGATCGAGCATGCGGTTGCAGAGAAAGCGCAGTTGCATCTGCAGGCCGGGCGGGCAGCGTTCGTAATTGGCCGCGCGCACCGCCAGGCCACGCAGCCTGGCGAGGTCTTCGAGCGAGCGGCAGGCCTCGCCGATTCCGCGAATTCTGGGGTGATGCTGACGGTAAAGACGATCCTCGAGCTGTTCGATCACCGCCAGCAGTGTCTCGATCAGTCGGCAGTGCGCATCGAAGTCGGCGGGTTTGCGGCGCAACTGTGGCCAGTGTTGTTGCAGAGGGGGTAGTTGCATGCTGGCACCGGGCCAATTCAGCCAGAGCTGATCCAGCTGCTGCGCCTGCGCATTGCGCAGCGCGACGCTCGCGGCATCCTGCTGCGCGCCCAGCCCGCGATGTTTCTGCAGGGCCTGCAGCAGGTCGAGGCAGCGCTGCACGATCTCGGTGTCCGCCTGTTTGCTGGCTTTCAACTGGCGATTTTCCGCGCGGTGGGTGAGCCAGTAGCTCAGTATGAGCAGCACGACCAGCAGGGTCAGAAAAATGAGGGCGGCATCGCTCATTGGGGTTCGCTTGTTGTGGTCGGTCGAGAGGGGCGAAGCAACTCTCCTGCCATTTGCCGGGGACTGCGTAATTCGGCTCAGCGAAGGTTCCCGGATGCACAGTAATAGAGCCTGAAGGTGTTCGGAGCTGCGACTTGGTGCGTTGGTTGTCAGGCGCATTGGTTGCTATAGGTGCAACCATTTCGCTGATAGGTGGTTGCGGCGTTTTTGCTTGGAAAGGAGTAAAGTGCAACCCTTGTTTCGTGCCGCCAGTCTTTTGCGATGCTGCAAGCCCGTGTGATCCGCCTGGATGAACAGGCCCATGAACATGCCCATGACCATCACCAGTTGGTGATGTCTCTGGTCGGCCGCGCCGAATTCGAAGTCGGCGGTCGTGGTGGCGAGGTGTGCCGCATGCGCGCCTGCCTGGTGCCGGGCGATGCCGCCCACCAGTTTGCCGGTATGGGCGACAACCGCATGCTGATTCTCGACCTGGACGAACAGGACACCCCCAGCGAAGACCTGGAGCTGCTCCACCGTCTTTTCGAAACACCGCGTTATCCCGCCCTCGATGTCGATTTCCAGCACCTGCTGAGCTATGCCGGCGCAGAGCTGGAGCGCTATGGCAGTGACTCGATCCTGGCGCGCTCTCTTGGCGGTGTTCTGTTACGTGCCCTGCATCTGCGCCTGTTCGGCGAACAGCGCCGGCAGCCGCAAGGGTCACTGGATCTGCAGCGCCTGGATGATTACATCGGCGAGCACCTGGCGCGGCGCATCAGCGTCGCCGAGCTGGCGCAGGAAATGTGCCTCAGCCCCAGCCACTTCCACGCCCAGTTCAAGGACAGCGTCGGCCTCACGCCGCACCAGTACCTGCTCCAGACTCGCCTCGACCGCGCTGCGCGCATGCTGCGCGAAAGCAACCTGCCGTTGGTACGCATCGCCGAGGAGTGCGGTTTCTCCAGTCAGAGTGCGCTGACCACCGCCATGCGCCGCTACATGGGCCTGACGCCCAAGCGTCTGCGCAGCGAATAGCATCGCTGCTGGCTAATTGCCGCTGGCCGGTTCGGCGCCGGCCAGCTAGGCTGTCACCTCAGTACGCCAAACTCGGTTGCCAGGACGGCATGTAATCCTGTGAACGTCCGGCCTTCGGCTCGGGCCAAGGTGCGCGCATGACTGGTTGCACGTCTTCCCTGTTGACCCTCGTTATCCTCGTGGCCATTGCCATGGCGAGTCCCGCATCCTATGCCGCGGCGCTGCACGCTGAGCTTGTGGGGGCTGCGGGCGAGCCGCTCGCCGATGCAGTGATCAGCTTGCGCGGTCCGCTACCGATGGGCACGCCATCTGCTTCGTCAGCAGCGCCTGAGGCGTTCATGGATCAGCGCAACAAGCAGTTCCAGCCCCATGTGCTGGCGGTGCGCACTGGCACTTCGGTGTCCTTCCCCAACAGCGATGATATCCGCCACCAGGTCTATTCCTTCTCACCGGCCAAGCGCTTCGAGCTGCGCCTGTACCAGGGCACGCCGAGCGAGCCGGTGCTGTTCGACAAGCCCGGGCTGGTGGTGCTCGGCTGCAATATCCACGACTGGATGCTCGGCTATATCTACGTCACGGACGATCCCTGGTTCGCCGTCAGCGACGAGCACGGCCGCGCCGCCATCGCCGACTTGCCGGCCGGGCGCTACGCCGTGACCCTGTGGCATCCGGGCAGCCCGCAGCTCCTGCCGCAGGCCGCTGGCGAACTGCAGTTGGAGGCGCAAGCGCCGAGCCAGCGGTTCGTCCTGGCCGGTAGCGCTCCCGTTGAGCCACCTGCGTCGCCGGCACCGAGCGCATTCGGCGAGGCCTTCAGGAAAGCTGCCGAAGATGCTGCGCAGTAGCTTCCAGGCGCGCATAGCCGGGGTCCTCATCCTGCTCCTGCTGGTGGTGATCGGTGCCCTCTATGTCGCGGTGAAGGCGGCCACCGATGCCGCCGTGCGCGCCCAGGCCCAGGAACAGCTGAACGTCGGCAGCCTCGTCTTCGAGCAACTGCTGGCGCTGCGCAGTGACCAGCTGCAGCAGGCCGCCCAGGTACTGGCGGCCGATTTCGGCTTCAAGGACGCAGTGGCCAGCGGCGATGCGCCGACCATCCGCTCGGCGCTAGCCAATCAGGGCGCGCGGATCAACGCCGGCGCGGTGTTCCTGCTGGGGCTCGATGGTAGCCTGCAGGTGAGCACAGACCCGGACATCGACGCCGAGGCTGTGGCCGGGCTTGCCAGCCAATTACAGCAGCCCCGGCGCGACGGCCCGCGCCTTTTCCTGTTGCCCATCGGCAGGCAGATCTACCTGCTGGTGGATGCCACGGTGAGTGCGCCACTGCCGATCGCCCGATTGCTGATGGGCTTTGCCGTGGACCGCGAATTCGCTCTGCAACTGCGCGAGCTGACCCACCTGGAACTGAGCCTGGTGGCCAGTGGCGACGGCACTGCGCCGATCTGGATCAGCACGCTGCCGGACAGCGCCCAGGCTCTGCTGGAGTCGCAGATGGAGGCGGCCAGCGCGATGCCGGAGCGCCTCGACGATGGCATCGAGCACTACTTCGGCCAGCACCTGCAGCTGACCAGCGGCCCCGGCTACCGGGTCGATGTGCTGCTGCACAAATCCCTGACCGAGGCTGAGGCGGCGTTCGCGCCGCTGGATCGACGAATCCTGCTGATCACCCTGGTGGCCATGCTTGCCTCGCTAATCGGCGCGCTGTTACTGGCGCTTAGCGTGTCGCGGCCGGTGCGCGAGCTGGCCGCCGCCGCTCAGCGCATCGGCCGCGGTGACTACCAGCAGCCGGTGGCCTTGGCCCGCAGTGATGAGCTGGGTCTGTTGGCGCTGGCGGTCAACGACATGCAGCGCGGCATCGCTGAACGCGAGCGGCAGTTGGCGCACAACGCCCTGCACGACGCCCTGACCGGTCTGCCCAACCGTACCCTGGCGCTGGAACGGCTTGGCAGCGCGATCACCGCCGGGCGATCCACGGCGCTGCTGTACCTCGGCGTGGGCAACTTCGCCGCGATCAACGAGAGCTGCGGCCAGGGCGGCGGCGACCTGGCTCTGCAGCAGTTGGCTCGGCGCCTGCAAGCGACCCTGCGCCCCGGCGACAGCCTGGCGCGCCTGCTGGGCGACGAGTTCCTTCTGCTGCTGGAGCAGTGCGACGGCGATAGCGCAGTGGCCAGCGCCGATCGTCTGCATCAGTTGCTGCTCAAGCCGCTGCGCATCGGCACGCTGGACGTCGCGTTGGACTGCCGCATCGGCATCGCCGCTTACCCGGCCGATGGCGACACGCCGGACGACCTGCTGCGCCGTGCGCGCATCGCCATGCAGGACGCCGCCCAGCAACCCGGTCGCCTGCAGCTCTACCAGCAGGGCCGCGACGCCGCCCAGCAACGGCAGATCCGCCTGATCCGCGATCTGCGCCACGCCGCCGCGCAGGGCCAACTGCTGCTGCACTACCAGCCCAAGCTGGATATCCGCGAGGGCCGCGTGCGCCAGGCCGAGGCCCTGCTGCGCTGGCAGCACCCGCAGCTGGGCATGGTCTCGCCTGGCGAATTCATCCCGCTGGCCGAGCGCACCGGCAGCATCCAGTTGCTCACCGCCTGGGTCATCGAGGAGGCCCTGCGTCAGTTGCAGGAATGGGACGGGCGCGGCGTCTGGGTGCAGCTGTCGTTGAACATCTCCACCGAGGACCTGCTCGACGTCGGCCTGCCGGCGCGAGTCGGTGCGCTGCTGACGCAGTACCGGGTGGCGCCGGAGCAACTGATCTTCGAGATCACCGAGAGTGGCGTGATGCTCGACCCCGAGCGTGCGCTGCAGGTGCTGCACGGCCTGCGCGGCTGCGGCATCGGCCTGTCGGTGGACGATTTCGGCACCGGCTATTCCTCCCTGGCGCAGCTCAAGCGCATGCCGGTGCAGGAGCTCAAGATCGACCAGAGTTTCGTGCGCGAGCTGGACGATCATAGTGAGGACTCGGTGATCGTCCGCTCGACCATCGAAATGAGCCACAGCCTGGGCCTCAAGGTGGTGGCCGAGGGCGTCGAACTGGCGCCCAGCCTGAGTCTGTTGCAGCGCTGGCACTGCGACACCGCGCAGGGTTATCTGATCAGCCGGCCGCTGGCTGCCGCGGCTTTCGAGGCTTGGCTGGCGCAGCCCTATCGCTCTCCTCTGGCCAAGGTGCACTGAAGCATGCGACTCACTTATCTGTTGGGCCTGTGCCTGTGCGGCGAGTTGGCAGTTGCCGGCGAAGGCCGTTTGTTGGCCACTGGCGGCGCCACTAGCCTGGAGGGTGCCGCTGGCGGCGGGATCATGCCCTGGGCGGTGCTGGCCGGCTACGGCGAGCGCGGCGAGTGGGGCGCGGACGTGTTCGCCACCCGCGTCGAGACCGGCGACTACCGCCTCGACGTGGCGGGCGTAGCGGCGGCCTACGGTAACCGCATCGAGCTGTCCTACGCGCGCCAGCGCTTCGACCTCGGCACGTTGGCGCGCGACCTGCGCCTGCCGGACAACAGCCTCAGTCAGGACGTGCTCGGCCTCAAGCTGCGCCTGGCCGGCGACCTGATCTACGAGCGCCTGCCGCAGATTTCCCTCGGCCTGCAGCACAAGCGTCAGCGCGACTTCCGAGTGCCCAGCCTGGTCGGCGCGCAACGCCGCGAGGACAGCGAAGGCTACCTGGCGGCCAGTCGGCTGATCCTCGGCGGCGCGTTCGGCTACAACCTGCTGCTCAACGCCAACCTGCGCTACAGCCGTGCCAACGAACTGGGCCTGCTGGGCTTCGGCGGCGACCGCCGCGACCGCCATTCCTGGCTCAAGGAAGGCTCAGTTGCTGTGCTGTTGGATCGTCACTGGGCGGTGGGCATCGAGTACCGGGAAAAGCCCGACAACCTGAGTTTTGCCGGCGAGAGCGACTGGGCCGATCTGTTCGTCGGCTATTTCCCGAACAAGAACCTGGCCCTGGTGCTGGCTTACGCGCGGCTCGGCGAGATCGCCACGCTGGACAACCAGGACGGCGTCTACCTGTCCGTGCAGGGGAGTTTCTGAGCATGCGCCTGGCCATGCTTTGCTTGCCGCTGCTGCTGGCGGCCTGCGCCCAGCAGGCGCCGCGCGACGACGGCCTGTACCGCGCCCTGGGCGAGGAGCCCGGTATCGTGCGGATCGTCGAAGGCATGCTGCTGGGCAGCGCGCGCGATCCGCGCATCGCCCGGCACTTTCTCGACATCGACATCGAGCGTCTGCGTGAGAAGCTGATCGAACAGCTGTGCTTCGAGAGCGGCGGCCCCTGCGTCTACACCGGCGACAGCATGGAGGAGAGTCACAAGGGCCTGCGCCTGACCCCCAGCGACTTCAACGCCCTGGTCGAGCACCTGCAGGACGCCATGGAGGCCGAGGGTGTGTCGACGCCGGCGCAGAACCGCCTGCTGGCGCGCCTGGCGCCGATGCGCGGGCAGGTGATCGACCGCTAGTGCCTGGGCTCAGGCGTAGTTCTGCGGACTGAGCTGGCGCTCGATCAGTTCGATGAGGATGTGCAGGGTCTTGATGTGCAGCTCCTGCACGCGGTCGGCGAAGTCGCCGCCAGGGGCGCAGATGCACACGTCGGCCAGGCTTTCCAGCAGCGAGCCGGGTTTACCGGTCAGGGCGATCACCTTCACACCCAGCGTCTTGGCGGCTTCGGCGGCCTTGACCACGTTGGGGCTCTTGCCGCTGGTGCTGATGGCGATGAGCACGTCACCTTCGCGGCCATGGGACTCGATATAGCGCGAGAAGATGAAGTCGTAGCCGAAGTCGTTGGCCACGCAGCTGATGTGGCTTGGGTCGCTGATCGACACGGCGGCGATGCCCGGACGGTTCTTGCGGTAGCGCCCGGTCAGCTCCTCGGCAAAGTGCATGGCGTCGCACATCGAGCCGCCATTGCCGCAGGAAAAGGCCTTGCCCTTGTGCTCGAAGCTCTCGACCAGCAACTCGGCGGCCTTCTGGATATTGCTCAGGGTCTGTTCGTTGGCGAGGAAGGCCTCCAGCGCGCGCTGGGCTTCCTGCAGGCTGTTGCGGATATGTTCGATCATCGCGTCTCAGAACCTCAAGGGAGTTCAGGGCTGGAATAGAAGGCCGTCAGCACTTTCACCAGGTGCTCCAGGTCGTGGCTGCCGGCCAGTTCGCGAATCGAGTGCATGGCGAAGGTGGGCAGACCGATGTCGACCGTGCGCACGCCGAGCTGGCTGGCAGTGATCGGACCGATGGTGGAGCCGCAGGCCATGTCGCTGCGCACCACGAAGCTTTGCACCGGCACTTCGTTTTCCAGGCACAGGTGGCGGAAGAAGCCGGCGGTTTCGCTGTTGGTGGCGTAGCGCTGGTTGCTGTTGATCTTGATCACCGGGCCAGCGTTGAGTTTGGGCCCGTGGTTGCCGTCGTGCTTGTCGGCGTAGTTCGGGTGTACGCCGTGAGCGTTGTCGGCCGATACCAGCAGCGAGCGTTGGATGGTGCGGACGAAGGCGTCGCCGTCTGGCAGCACGCGGCGCAGCACCTGCTCGAGGAAGGGGCCGTCGGCGCCACAAGCCGAGCAGGAGCCGACTTCTTCGTGGTCGGTGCAGACCAGTACACAGGTTTCCTCGTCGTCCGCATCGATCAGCGCCTGCAGGCCGGCGTAGCAGGACAGCAGGTTGTCCAGGCGCGCGCTGGCGATGAAGTCCTGATTGAGGCCGACGATGGCGGCGCTCTGAGTGTCGTAGAAGCTCAGTTCGTAATCGAGTACCGCGTCCGGGTTGAAGTCGTGCTCCATGGCCAACTGTTCGGCGAGCAGGGCGCGGAAGTCGGCGGTTTCGCTGCTGGCGAGCTGGGCGAGGATCGGCGGTAACTCGTTCTGCGGGTTGATCGCCCAGCCCTGGTTGGCCTCACGGTTGAGATGGATGGCCAGGCTGGGGATCACGGCGATGGGCTGGTAGAAATCGATCAGCTGGCTCTCGACCTTGCCGTCGCGGCGGTAGGTCACGCGGCCGGCCAGCGACAGGTCACGGTCGAACCAGGGGGCGAGCAGGGCGCCGCCGTAGACTTCCACGCCGAGCTGGAAGAAGCCCTGACGCTGCAGCTCGGGGTTTGGCTTGACACGCAGGCACGGGCTGTCGGTATGCGCACCGACCAGGCGAATGCCGCCATCTACGGCCGGACGCTTGCCCAGCTTGAAGGCGATGATCGAGGAGTCGTTGCGGGTCACGTAATAGCGGCCACCGGCTTCGGTGTGCCAGGGCGCGCGTTCGTCGAGGTGCCGATAACCGGCAGCTTCCAGGCGCATCGCCAGGCTGGTGGTGGCATGGAAAGGGGTCGGCGAGGCGTTGAGAAAATCGAGCAGGCCTTGGATCAGTTCTTCGCGCATGTATCACTCCGGACAGCGATGGCGCAGTGTAACCGTTTTGCCTGTTCTTGGCAGAACGGCGCGTGCATGGCCCGGATAGAGAACGGCAATATTGCGTGCGGCACGGCAGCATCGGGTGATGGCTGCCCGGAACAAAAAAGCGGACACCGACAGAGCCTCGACCTGCCGGTATCCGTGCGCTGCAAATCAGAATTTGTAGGTGGCCGAGAGGCTGAACACGTCACCCTTGGCTTTCACCTCACCATCCATGCGGGCGCCGCCCAGGCGGTCCTGGTTGACGGTGCGCAGGCGCGCCTTGTCGACGAACTGGTGGGAGTAGGCGGCGTCGATGCTCAGGTTCGGCTCGGACGCGAAGCGGTAGCTGCCGCCGAAAGAGACGAAGGTGCGGTCGCCATCGGGAATCCGCGCGTCACGGGTGGAGTTGCGCGTGGGCGTCTGATCCAGCGCGACACCGGCACGCAGGGTGAGCTCGTTGGTAACGCGATAATCGCCGCCGATCGAGTACATCCAGGTGTCCTTGTAGTCGTAGGGAATGACCACCAGGGTATTACCGTTGGATTCGAGCTTGAGCTCCTTGAACGATGACCATTGTGTCCAGGTAACGCTGGCTCCCAACGAGAAGCGGTCGTTGAACTCATGGACCCAATCCAGCGTGGCGCTGGCAGGTACATCCAGGCGGGACTTGGCGTCGGCTCCGTCCGGGTTCAGATTCAGGCCGGGGAAGGCCAGTTCGATGGCGGTGGCATCGCCGAATACCGGAGGAAACAGCGGGTTGGTCAGCAGATCATAGGAATATTGATCCGCATGGATGTTGTAGTCTCCTTCGAGCTTGTTGCGAATGCGGGCGTGATAGTTGATGCCCAGGGTGTCGCGCGAGGTAGGTTTCCACGCGACACCGGCAAACCAGCCGAAGGAGGTGTTGTCCACCTTCACCCGGATGAGTGCGTCGCTGATACCTGGCGGCAGGCCCAGCGGCAGTTGGGAGGATGGGGTGCCGGCAGCGGCCAGCAGGTCGAGGTTCTGGCTGATAAAGCCCTTGGTGTGCTGGACGATGACGCCACCGCCGACGGCGAAGGCATCGTTGACCTTGAAGGACAGGGAGCCAGTCAGGCCGACGGTCTCGATCTTGGTATCGACCGCGAAGTCCTGACCTTTCCAGTCTCCATCCCAGGTGGTTTGCGCGCCCATGGGCACCACCTGGCTCAGGCCGAAGCTCAGTCGATCGTTGATCGGCATGACCAGAAAGCTGGTGGGCAGCGCCTTGCCGAAACCACCCTGACCGCCATCGTTGGTGATGGGACCGTTATCGATGATGTTGCCGGTGGGGTTACCGGCCGGGTCAAATTCCAGGTCGCGATCCGAGCGCGGGTTGCCCTGATTGTCATAGACGTTGCCTTTGTACTTCAAACTGATCCGTGCATGGTGCACGGACACCTGAGCGACGTTATGGTCGATGAACGCCATGGCGGCAGGGTTGTTGAAGGCGGCGCTGGGGTCGTTCTTCCACATCGACCCGCCAGCGAATGCTCGGCCCCAGCCTGGCGTGCCGTAGGTTGGAACACCGAATGCGCCCGCCTGAACCTGGGAGGCGGCCAACATGGAACCTGCCAGGGCGGCAATCCAGAGAGTTCGGTGTGTGTTGGCAGAGAGAATATTATTTTTATTGCGCATGGCTGATCTCTTTTGTCTGAGAACTTCATTACTTCCAATAACCCGCGCCGTTATTGATCGATTCAATGCGGACGCGGGTTATTACTACGTGCCGGCCTGCACCTGTCAGTTGACCGAAATGGCCGGCGCCTGAACGTTCAGAGAACGGATATTGCAGTTGCCCGCCAATGCCTGTGCGGAGGTGACGCGCAAGGTGTGGTTGGAGTTGGTCCATTGCACGTTGATGGTGGTCGGGCCTGCGCAGTTGGAGGCCGGGATCAGGGGCGGAGCACCGGCGATGGTGAAGCCAACGCCGGATACGGTACCGAGCCAGGTCTCGCCACCGTCTGTGGTGGTGCTCGGAGTCAATGTCCACGGCAGGCCGGTGATGCTCGGCAGGGCGCACAGGCCACTGCCACTGACGGTCACGGTATTGATATTGGCGCTTGCCCCGCCGGCATTGATGGTGCCGTTGAAGACCACGTTGCAGTTCACCGTTGCGCCAAAGGACGAGGGTCCCGAAACACCGATGGTGCCGGTTGCGGTGAACGGGGAGCCGCCAGTGATGGTGGCCGCCGAGGCCATGCCGGAAATACCCAGGCCGATTGCCAGAGCACCGATGACACTAACCAGTTTGTTGTTTTTCATTGTTTCCTCACTAACAGATTGTTGTTGTATGTATGGCTGTTACGAGACGCACAACAAAACACTGACCTCTCTCTTCCAGCCCGAACTTCCCGAACAGTCCCGAATGCTTTTTCAGGCAGGCGCTCGGGATACAGCTAACTGAATGCAGGTGTCGCCATGTGCATGCAGTTGGCTGTTTTGCAGGCGAAGCAAACGTTCGCCGAATCGCGGTGAAACGTCCTTATTTCTTGCCGGGTGCAATGGCTGAAGAAATAGAGTGGGAGACTGCAGCATGCCGAGGCGTGACGTGATTTCGCCCAGGCAGGAAACAGGAGCGGATGAAGAGTTGCCTAGCGAGCAGTTCCATCTGGTTCAAGCTCCCCGTCATGTTGGTGGCAGGACCGTTCGAGTTGAGCGATATGCAGACCGTGCGGTGCAGTCGGCGGGCTCGTTGTCTGCCTCTAAGGTAATCTTCCGGGGCGAAAGAAAACCCCAGCCAAGGATGGGTTGGGCTGCTGACCGATCGATCAACTGTGAGTAACCGGGAAGAAGGTACACACCGCCTGTCGCCGATCCATACCAATGGATGGGGGCGGTGTGATCAGTTTGCGACTCGTACGTAACCGGGCTCGAGCCCGAAGACTTCCAGCCCATCAGGCATCGAGCGTCCGGCCTCGACTTCGACCACGCTGATGGGATGCTGGGGTGCGCTGCGGTAGTCCAGCAGCCACTTGTCCCCGGCTCGACGCATTGCGGCGGCGGGCACAACCAGCGCTTCGGGGTTTTGATAGGTGAGGATGCTCAGCTTGGCGCTCATGCCCAGCCTGACCTGGCGCATCTGCACTTCATCCAGTTCCGGGATGCTCACCACGACTTCGAACTGGGAGCTACCGCCGGGGACGCTACCGCCAAGGGCCTGGCCGCCCACCGCCATGACCTTGCCTTGCAGGTGCTGGTCATCGAAACCGTCGCCGGTAACGTCGACCGGCTGGCCTTCTTTCAGCTGGTTGACGTCCAGTTCGGCGACTCGGGCAATGACGCGCAGTCCCTCGATGCTGGCGAGGCCGAACAGGGGCTGGCCCTGGCTGACTCGGCTACCTGTCTGCAGCGGGCCTTTGGCTGCCTCCTCGGCGCTTATGCCGGGGGCCTGCACGACGATGCCGGAGAACGGCGCAAGGATCTCTCCTGAGGCTATCTGTCGGCTCAGGGCCGCGTGCTTGACCTCGGCATTGGCCAGCTCCATCTCGGCGATCTGCCGGTACTCGCCGCGGCCGCGTTCGAGCACGGCTTGCAGCTCCGCTTCTGCGGCCTGCAGGTCCATGCGCTGCAGCTGTGTCTGTCGCTCCAGCTCTTCCAGTTCGTTGCGGGCAACGATGCCTCGTTCATGCAGCGAGCGCGTGTCCTTGAGTTTCTGTTCGTTGCCGTCCAGGCCCATCTGTACGCTGCGCAAGGCGCGCCGCGCCCGGCTTACATCCTGTCCCGCCTCCCAGTCCTGCAGTTCGCGCACCGTGCGACGGGCCTTGAGCAGCGTGGAAAGGGCATCACGCACCTGCACCTCCAGCTCGCTGGCATCCATGCTGAGCAAACGCTCGCCCTTGACGACCCGTTGCCCGGGGGCGACGCGGTTGTCGGCGATGTTGCCGCCAAACGGAGCATTGATGCTGACGGTGCGCTCTGGCTCGATGCGGCCGACCAGACCGATACGGTGCTCCAGATTGCTCGGCTGCACGGCCAGCCACTGCCCGGAGGGTGGTTCGACAGTGGCGCGTGGCTGCATCTGGAACGACAGCGCTGCGATGCCCGCCAGCAGTGCGAGTCCGGTGATCATCAGGCGCGGTAGGCGCCAGTGTTTGCGCTCAGTGGTCATTGAGAATGATGTCCCAGCTTTCCAGTGTCATGCCCAGGGTCAGGTCCAGCTGCGTCTGCGCGTTGAGGTAGGCGATCACGGTGCTGAGACGAGCGTTCTCGGCGTTCTGCAGATCGCTTTCGAAGCTCAGCACCTGGAAGTTACTGGAGCGCCCGGCCGCCAGCTTGTCCCGTTCGATCGCCAGCTTGCGCCTGGACAGTTCCACGCCACGCTGGGCGATTTCGTACTGGCGCCAGCGGGTGCTCACATCCCGTATGACATCCTTGACGTTGCGAATCAGTGCCTGCCTGGCATCGGCCAACTGCAGTTGCTGATCTTCGACGTTGACTCGGGCATGTACTTCTCCCTGGCGTCTGCTCAGATCGCCGATGGGGATGTCGAGCCGTATGCCGGCATAGCTGTCCCAGCTGCGATCTGCGCCATTGCCATAGGTCGAGCCGTAGCGATCTCTGGCCTGATTGGCGCCGACTTCGAGCGACAGATCCCAGAGGCTCTGGTTCTTGGCGACCAGCAGGTTGATGTCCGCTTGCTGGCGCATGATCAACTGGCGCAGAAAGTCCGGCTGCTGTCGCTCGGCCAGACTGATGGCCTGGCTGGGGTCGATCTCGATCGCTTCAGCGTGCAGGGCGTCGGTTGCTCGCACTGGCGAAGAGAGATCCAGCGCGAGCAGGCGCAGCAGCTCCAGGCGGCTGCTGTCGACCAGATTGGCCGCTTCCTCGACGCCCAGCTCCTGGCTGGCCAGGCTGGCTTCGGTCTGCACCACCTCGAACTCCGCCATCCGCCCGGCTTCGATCATCGCCTGGTTGACGCTCAGCAGCTCCTGCGAGCGCTGCAGGGCAGCCCTGGCGATACCCAGTTGCTCCTGGGCTCGCAGCAGCTCGCGGTAAGCGAAGATGATCGCCGCGACGGTCTGCGAGATGCCGGCCTTGAGGCCGAGCCTGTTGGCCTCTTCGGTCAGTTGCGCGAGTCGCAGTGGCGCGGTGGTGACGTCGCGTCCAGCGCCACGTAGCAGCGGCTGGATGATGCTGAAGTCGACGCCGTCGTTGCGGCGCCAACCCGCCTGGTCGGCTTGCGAGTGGAACTTGCTCCAGCCTAGGCTGACTACGGTGCCATATTCTCCCAGTACGGTCGCTGTGGCGCCGAACTGACCCGCACGCTGACGATCGGCATGCCCCCGCGACGCTCGGTAGCTGTTGGAGAGGTACAGTTTGGGATTGAACGCATCTTCCGATACCCGCAGGTCGAACTTGTCGGCAATGCGCCAGAGATAGGCGCTCTTGATCGAGCGGTTGTTGCGCAGCCCAAGAAACACCGCGTCGACCAGCGACAGGTCGGCCATCTGTTCACTGAGCAGTTCAGCGGGCGCGGGGTTGGGCATGCTGGGTGCCGAAGGGCGCAAGGGTTCTTCCCGCCATGCCTGTGCTGGTGCGCTGAGGGTGACGATGAGGAGCGCGCCGAGCGCCAGTCGCCTATTCATCGCGCAGCGCCTCTACCGGTTGCAGGCGCGACGCGGCGATGGCCGGATGCAGACCGAAGAACAGGCCGACCAGTACCGTACTGCCGATGCCCAGGGGCAGCGCGCCGGGGGCCAGAAAGAATGCCCAGCCAGACAACTGCGCATAGCCCCAGCCGCCCGCCATACCGAGGACAGCGCCCAGCAGCGCGCCAACGCTGGTCAAGGCCACGGCCTCGACCAGGAACAGGTTGCGGATATCTCTGCGGCGTGCGCCCAGGGCCAGGCGCACGCCGATTTCCCGGCGGCGCTCGCTGACGTTCATCAGCATCACGTTCATCACCCCCACACCGCCACCGATCAGCGAGACGACGCCGAGCGCTGCCAGCAGGTAGGTGAAGGTTCGGGTCTGCTGTTGCATGCCCTCGAGGATCTGCTGCGCGAAGATCAGGGTAACCGGAGCATCCCCAGCGATGCGCTGGGCGAGAGTCTGGCGCAGTTGCTCGCCGGCCTGGATGACTTCTTCGGCGCTGTTGGCGCGGGCCACGACGTGGCTGATCTGTGGTACGGGATTGATGCGCGTCATGCCCTCCATGGGGATGAACAGCGTTTCGTTGGCATTGAACGGCAGGAGCATGCCGGGTGCCCCTTCCTGGAGAATGCCGACGACCCTAAATTGATAGGACTGCAGGCGTAGCTGGTCACCCGGTTGCAGCGGATCATCCGGCAGGCTCAGGGCCTGTGCCAGCGAGGCGCCGATGACCGCATAGGCTTCCTTGCGGTCGAACTCCGACAGCGAGCGACCGCTGGCGATATTCAGGCGTGCGGCCTCGAACAGTGCCGGGTCGGCGCCGATGATGTTGGCGTTGCCGACCCGCCCGTTGAAGATCGCCGCTGCGCCATAGGTCATCACCGGAGACAGGCTGGCGACGGCCGGGGTTTGCCGACCCAACGTCTCCACGCTCAGACGCAGGGGCAGGCCGTCGAGCCCGGTGGGTTGTGGTGGCAGCTGCAGCACCAGGGTATCGCTGCCCAGGTTGCGGAAGATGGCAATCGACTGCGCTGCGGCATTGCCGCCGATGTTGAGCAGGGCCACCACCGAGCAACTGCCCATGACGATGCCCAGCAGGGCCAGCAAGGAGCGCCGACCGAGCATGCGCAGGCTGTTCAGCGCCTCGAGCAGTATCTGTGCGGCGCTCGGTCCGCTGCTGAGCGGCATGCTCAGGCTCATGCTGCGCCGGCCTCGCGCAGCAGCCCCTGATGCACCTCGACCCGGCGCGCCAGGCGGTTGGCGATCAGAGGGTCATGGGTGACCACGATCAGCGTGACGCCTTGCTCGCGGTTGAGCTCGATCAGCAGTGCCATGATCTCCTGGGCCGTGCTGGCATCGAGGTTGCCGGTCGGTTCGTCGGCGAGAATCAGTGCAGGCTTGCCGACCAGCGCGCGGGCGATGGCTACGCGCTGGCGCTGCCCACCGGACAGGCTGGCAGGACGATGCTCACTGCGTTCGCCCAGGCCGACCCTGACCAGCATGGCGTGCGCCTGCTCGCGCGCCTGGCGGGGCGCGATGCCGCGATAGGTCAGGGGCAAGGCGACGTTGTCCAGCGCGCTGAGGCGGGGAAGCAGGTTGAAGCTCTGGAAGACGAAACCGATCAACTGGTTACGCAAGGCGGCCAACTGGTCAGGGCTGGCCTGGGCGACGTCGATGCCATTGAGGTGGTAGTTGCCGGTATCGGGCAGGTCGAGCAGGCCGAGCACGTTGAGTAGGGTGCTCTTGCCCGAGCCGGAGCTGCCGAGGATGGCGCAGCTTTCCCCATGCGCGATCCGCAGGCAGACGTCGCCGAGGATATGCAGCGTCTTGTCGGCAAGCCGGTAGTGCTTGCCAATGTGCTGCAACTGGATGAGCTGTTCTTCGTTATTGTTTTCGAGCATCCCGATGCCACTGCCTGCGTCCATGTCGATGAACCACTGAGCATCGCCTTGTCAGGCATTTCCCGGAGCCGAAGCCTCCGGGAAATCAAAGGGCAGTCGTCCCTCTGAAAGCGGCCACAACAGGGCCATGCCCGATAGCAGGATTGGCAGCGCTGGCTTGTCTGTAAAGCCAACTTTTTTCTGGTTCGCTCAGGCAGTGTTACCGATGCTCACACTGCCTGTGCAGAGCGGGTGAGCACGCCGAAACAGGGGTTCAATGAGAGCATTGGGCCGCCCTCGGCGCAGGTGACGGATCAGAACGGCGCGGGGCACTCGAAGCGCATGCGTTCGCCCGTTTGCGGGTGGGTAAGGGCGAGCATGCTGGCGTGCAGACACAGGCGCTCATGGGCGGCCAGGGCCTGTTCATGGGCGTAGAGGCGGTCGCCCAGCAGCGGGTGACCGATGGACAGCATGTGCACGCGCAACTGGTGCGAGCGGCCGGTGATGGGCGTGAGTTCGACCCGGCACCAGTCGCCGCAACGCTCGACGATGCGCCAGTGGGTCAGTGCATGCTTGCCCAGTTCATGATCGACGACATGGCGTGGCTTGGTTGGCGGGTCGTAGCGCAACGGCAGATCGATGCTGCCACTGTCGGCCTGCGGCTGGCCCCAGCAGAGGGCGGTGTAGGCCTTCTCGGTTTCACGGTCGTGAAACTGGCGTGACAGCTCGCGGTGGCTGTCGGCGTCACGGGCCAGGACGATGATGCCGGAGGTTTCCCAGTCCAGCCGATGCACGATGCGCGCTTCCGGGTAGCCGTTTTCCTGCAGGCGGGTGACCAGGCAATCCTTGTTGTCATCGGCGCGGCCGGGCACCGACAGCAGCAGGGTGGGTTTGTTGATCACCAGCAGGGCGGCGTCCTGGTGGAGAATTTCGATCTGGCTTAGCGGCATGGTGTATGGGCTGGTGTAGGAGCGGATTTATCCGCGATGCTGTTGGCCTGTAGAAGCTTCGCGGATGAATTCGCTCCTACAGGTGTGTGTTGCTACAAACGAACACGGCGGCCGAAGCCGCCGTGAGCACAACCGGTCTCGATTAACGGTCCGGCAGGGTAATGTTCAACTCCAGGATCGAGCAACTGCCCTGGTTTTCCAGTGCGACCTGGACCTGATCCGATTCGATGTTGACGTACTTGCGGATCACTTCCACCAGCTCCTGCTGCAGGGCAGGCAGGTAGTCCGGCTGGCTGCGCTGACCACGTTCGTGGGCAACGATGATCTGCAGGCGCTCTTTGGCGATGGATGCGGTGGTTTCCTTCTTGCGCGAACGCAAGAAGTCAAAAATATTCATTCTCGACCTCCAAACAGGCGCTGCAGGAAGCCCTGCTTCTTCACATCCAGGAAACGGTGCGCGACTTCCTTGCCAAGCAGGCGATCGACTGCGTCGCTGTAGGCCTGGCCGGCATCGCTCTGGTCATCGAGGATGACCGGGATACCCTGGTTGGATGCCTTGAGCACGGCCTGGGATTCGGGGATCACGCCTAGCAGGCGGATGGCGAGGATTTCCTCGACGTCTTCGACGCCGAGCATCTCGCCCTTGGTGACGCGCTCGGGGTTGTAACGGGTGAGCAGCAGGTGTTCCTTGATCGGCTCTTCGCCTTTCTCGGCGCGGCGCGATTTGCTCGCCAGCAGGCCGAGCATACGGTCGGAGTCACGTACCGAGGACACTTCCGGGTTGGTCACGACGATGGCTTCGTCGGCGAAATACATCGCCAGGTGGGCGCCTTTCTCGATACCGGCCGGCGAGTCGCAGACCACGTATTCGAAATTCTGCGACAGCTCGGTGATGACTTTCTCGACACCTTCGAGGGTCAGCGCGTCCTTGTCACGGGTCTGGCTGGCGGCCAGCACGTACAGGTTCTCGAGGCGCTTGTCCTTGATCAGGGCCTGGGTCAGGGTGGCTTCGCCATTGACGACGTTGACGAAGTCATACACCACGCGGCGTTCGCAGCCCATGATCAGGTCGAGGTTACGCAAGCCGACGTCGAAGTCGACGATGACGGTCTTGTGGCCGCGCAAGGCGAGACCGGTGCCGATGGCAGCGCTGGTGGTGGTTTTACCGACGCCACCTTTGCCGGAAGTGACTACGAGGATCTTGGCCAAGGTGATTCACCCCAAAAAATGAAGATAACGCGGGAATCTGAGGCCAATCGAGGCTTCCAGATGCCCTTTTTGTGTCCGTAAAAAGTGGCCGCAGTATCCGTTAAAGGCGGGTGATGTTCAACACGTCACCCGACAGGCTGACGTGCACTGCATCGCCCCACAGCGGGTCGCGGCGCAGGTCTTCGGCAACCTTGTAATGGCCGGCGATCGACAACATTTCGGCGCCCATTTGCTGACAGAAAATCCGTGCCTTGGTGTTGCCCTTGATGCCCGCCAGGGCGCGGCCACGCATGGGCGCGTAAACATGGATGTTGCCATCGGCGAGAAGTTCCGCCCCGGCGCTGACCGGCGCCAGTACGATCAGATCGCCACCCTGGGCATAGATCTGCTGGCCGCCGCGTACCGGGCTGGTGATGATGCGGCTGGGTTTGTGCTCGGGTTCGGCCGGTTTCTCTTCGGCTTTCCTTGGTGCCGGATCGAGGGGGCGCTCACGTGCACCGGAAGGCGGCAGCACCGGCAGATCCATGGCTTCGGCAGCGGCGACGTCGCTCTCCCGCGAGGCACGGATGGCCAGGGTGCGCAGGCCATGGCGGCGGCAGACGGCCATCAGCTCGGCCAGATCCAGCTCACCTTCGCCTTCCGGAAGTTTGTCCAGGGCCAGCACCAGCGGCGTGTTGCTGAAGAAGGCCGGGGCCTGGGCGACTTTTTCCGTCAATTGCGCGTCGAGGCGTTCGAGATCGTTGTGCGCCAGTTCCATCACGGTGATGGCGAGCATGCTGCCCTTGAGCTGGAATACGGGGTCTTGGGCGAGGAGGTCGGCTTGGCTCATGGTGGTGCGATGGGCCTTCTGGCGAGTCGAAAGATGCCCGGACTTATAGCGACATAGGCCGCATGCCGCAAGCTGCGCACGTCAGCTAGGCAGGGACGGGATGAACGCCTGGCTGTCGATTCGCCGTCGCGATCTGCTCTGCTGGCAGTGCTGTCAGCGAGCTGGCTGGGAAAACTGCGTTAGAATGTGCGGCTTTGTAAGTGATCGGAAACATCTCATGGATCGCCCCCGCTTTCGCGCCTGTTTTCTTCATCCGCGCTTCTGGCCGCTGTGGCTGGGCTTTGGGTTGCTGTGGCTGGTGGTGCAGCTGCCGTATGGCGCACAGCTGAAACTGGGGCGGGTGCTGGGTTGGCTGATGTACCACACAGCAAGCTCGCGCCGGCAGATCGCCGCGCGCAATCTGGAACTTTGCTTCCCCGGCAAGAGCGCTGCCGAGCGCGAGCGCCTGCTCAAGGACAACTTCGCCTCCACGGGTATCGCCTTCTTCGAGATGGCCATGAGCTGGTGGTGGCCCAAGGCGCGCCTGGCGCGGCTGGCGCACGTGGAAGGTCTCGAACATCTGCAGCAGGCGCAAGCCGAGGGGCAGGGTGTGATCCTGATGGCGGTGCACTTCACCACCCTGGAGATCGGCGCGGCGCTGCTCGGTCAACTGCACACCATCGACGGCATGTACCGCGAGCACGACAACCCATTGTTCGACTTCATCCAGCGTCGTGGCCGTGAGCGCCACAACCTCGATGCCAGCGCCATCGAGCGCGAGGACATTCGCGCCATGCTCAAGGTGCTGCGTGCCGGCCGCGCCATCTGGTACGCGCCGGATCAGGACTACGGCCGCAAGCAGAGCATCTTCGTGCCGCTGTTCGGCATTCAGGCGGCGACGGTGACTGCCACCAGCAAGTTCGCACGCCTGGGCAAGGCACGCGTGGTGCCTTTCACCCAGCAGCGCCTGGCTGACGGTAGTGGTTATCGTCTGGTAATCCATCCGCCGCTCGAAGGCTTCCCCGGTGAAAGCGAAGAGGCCGATTGCCTGCGCATCAACCAGTGGATCGAGCAGGTGGTCAGTGCCTGCCCCGAGCAATACCTGTGGGCGCACCGGCGTTTCAAGACGCGCCCCGAGGGCGAAGCGAAGCTGTACGGTACGCAAAAGTAGCGCACCTATACTCAACAGAAAATCAGGATTGGCCGATGACAGCAGCTGCCCACCCCCATGAGCCCGTCACCGGGCTGATTCTCTCCGGCGGTGGAGCGCGGGCGGCCTATCAGGTCGGGGTGTTGGCAGCCATCGCTGATCTACTGCCGGACGCTTCGCACAATCCCTTTCCGGTGATAGTCGGCACCTCGGCTGGGGCGATCAATGCCGTTGGCCTGGCCTGTGGCGCGCTGCAGTTCGGCGAGGCGGTGCGGCGCCTGACCTCGGTCTGGCAGGGCTTTCATACCCATATGGTGTACCGCAGCGACTGGCCTGGCGTGCTGCGTCAGGCGGCGCGTTTCGTTGGCCATAGCTTGCTCGGCCTGGGCCGCGATGTTCCGGTGGCTTTGCTCGACAGTTCGCCGTTGCGCGAGTTGCTGGAGCGCGAACTCGACTTCTCCGGCATCGCCGCAGCCGTGCGCCATCGCCAGCTGCGAGCGGTAGCAGTGACGGCCTTCGGCTACGAAAGTGGTCAGGCGGTGACCTTCTATCAGGGCCGCTCCGCTATCGATCCCTGGTTCCGTCATCGTCGCGTCGGTGTACCGACACGTCTGCAGCTCGACCATTTGCTGGCCAGCGCATCGATCCCGCTGATTTTTCCGCCAGTGAAGATCAACCGCGAATATTTCGGTGACGGTGCGGTGCGTCAGGCGGCGCCGATCAGCCCGGCGCTGCATCTGGGCGCCAGCCGCGTGCTGGTGATCGGTGTCAGCGGCAATGCCCAGCTCGAACCCAATGCCGAGCTGCCGCGTGTGGTGAGCACCCGACCGCCGAGTCTGGCGCAGATCGGCGGACACATGCTCAACAGCACCTTCATCGACAACCTGGAAACCGATATCGAGCTGCTCGAACGGCTCAACCAGATGAGTGCACTGGTGCCGCCGGAGCGGCGTCCCCGTGGGTTGGGTTTGAACCCGGTGGACGTGCTGGTGATTGCCCCGAGCCAGCCGCTGGATCAGATCGCCGCTCGTCATCAGCGTGAGTTGCCCAAGGCGCTACGCCTGTTTCTGCGCGGCCCAGGGGCAACCAAGGCCGGCGGTGCAGGCGTACTCAGCTATCTGCTGTTCGAGCCCGGTTACTGCAGTGAACTGATCGAGTTGGGCTATCAGGATGCGATGACGCGCAAGGCCGAACTCTGCCGTTTTCTCGGGCTGGTCGAATTGGTGCAGCCTGCCTGAGCCGTATCGTTCGATAGTTGCCAGGGTGCGCTGCGCGCACCGGGTGGCTTCCCTGCTGGCAGGCGGTGCGCGCGGCGCATCCTACGGCTGTCGGTTCTTGTGTTTCAGGCCAGTACGCCATCACGAAAATCGCGCATGGCTTGCTCGATTTCCTCGCGGCTGTTCATCACGAACGGTCCGTACTGCACGATGGGTTCGTTCAGTGGTGTGCCGGCGATCAGCAATACCCGCGCACCATGGGTGCTGGCCAGGTGCAGCTCGCCTTCGTCGGATAGCCGCACCAGGCGCCCGGCGCTGACCGGTTGTGCACTGGCCTCGGGCAGCTCGAGCAGGCCTTGGTAAACGTACAGCATGACCCGCTGACCATCGGCCAGGCGCGGTGAAACCTGGCTGCCGGCCGGCAGGTGCAGGTCGAACAGCTGAGGCTGGGTGTGTGGACGCTGCACGGCGCCGGCCTGACGAATCTCGCCGTCATCGAATTCACCCGCGATCACCACCACCTCGGCGCCGGACGCCGTGTTGATGCGCGGGATGTCGGTGGCTGGAATGTCGCGATAGCCCGCTTCACCCAGCTTGTCCTTGGCCGGCAGGTTGAGCCACAGCTGGAAGCCACGCATGGCGCCGGACTCCTGCTCGGGCATCTCGCTGTGGATGATGCCGCGCGCAGCCGTCATCCATTGCACGCCGCCGCTGCCGAGCAGGCCGACGTTGCCCAAGTGATCTTCGTGGCGCATGCGCCCTTCGAGCATGTAGGTGATGGTTTCGAAGCCGCGATGCGGATGCGGCGGGAAGCCGGCGATGTAGTCGTCGGGATTGTCGGTGGAAAACTCGTCGAGCATCAGAAACGGGTCGAAACGCTCCAGGCCAGGCCCGCCGATCACGCGGTTGAGGCGCACACCGGCGCCGTCTGAGGCGGGTTGGCCAGGCTGGATACTGATGACGCGGCGTTGCGAGGTCATGGCGGGCTCCTTGAAGGGTAGGAATGACGCCATGCTAGTCGCATTGAATCGATCTTTGGGTGGAAAATTCACCGCCAATGCATCGATAAGTTCGATGCATTGGCGAGGGTCAGTCGGCAATCTTCAGCTTGCGCGACTCGTGATAGAAGTAGCGGATCTTCTCGTACTCGAACGGCGAGTTGAGTTGGCCATAGCGGAAGCCGGTATTGGCGCGGGTGTCGACGATGCGCAGTGCGGTGATGCCGGGATTGCTGCGACTGGCGTCGGCCACATCGAGGTAATTGACCGCATTCTCCAGGCCGTAGTCCGCCACCAGCCCACCGGTGTCGCGCAGGTTCGACGGCCCGAGCAGCGGCAGCATCAGGTAAGGCCCTGCGGGTAAACCGTAGTAGCCCAGGGTCTGGCCGAAATCTTCGCTCGATCGTGGCAGGCCCATTTTCGTCGCCGGGTCCCAGATACCGCCGACACCCAGGATGGTATTGAACAGCAACCGCGCGGTGCTGTTCATCGCGCGTTGGCCCTTGAGCTGCAGCACGCTGTTGGCCAAGGTGGGAATTTCGCCGAGGTTGTTGAAGAAATTGTGTACGCCGGTTTGCACCAGGTCCGGCGTGACGTAGCGATAGCCGTCAACCACGGGCAGGAACACCCACTGATCGAAGCGGTAGTTGAAGTGGTAGACGCGGCGGTTCCACGACTCCAGCGGGTCATAGACCTGCAGGGCGTCGCTGGAGGCGCGCTCGAATTCCTGTTGATCCAGCCCCGGATTGAACTGCAGATTCTGCAGCGGGTTGGTGAAACCGTCGGCGTCGACCTGGCCCTCGGCCAGTGTCTGCCCGCTGGCCAGCAGCAGGGCGATGATAAACGTGCTGTGTTTAACCACGGAAGAACTCCAGCATGGCGTCGGCGTTGACGCGATAGTTGAGGTTGCCGCAGTGCCCGCCGCGCGGGTAAAGGGTCAGTCGGTCGCCAAAGGTGCGGCGCAGGAAGCCGATGTCGCCCTGGCCGAGGATCAGGTCGTCGGCATTGTGCATCACCGAGACCTTGTCGCTGCCTCTGAGATAGTCCTCCAGCGCATACAGGCTGCTCTTGTCGATCAACTGGTTGAGGCTGCCGCCATCGTATCGAGCACGCCACATGGGCATCAGTTGCTCGGCGATATAGCAATCGAAGTCGCAGCGCAGAGCCATCTGGAAGAACGGCGTGAGGCTGGTGCTCTCGGTGATGCGGTAGTCGCGCGGGGTAATCAGGCCACGACGGTTGAGCAGGTCCGAGGTGAACACGATGTCGGCAGACGAGAAGCGGAACGAGGCGCCGATCAGCATGGCCATCTGTTCGTCCGAGAGCCGCTCTTTTGACTGCTGGAAGTCATAGAGCATGGCGTCGTTGATATCCAGATAGCCCTTGTCATTGAAGTAGCGGGTCAGCTTGCCCAGTACCAGGTCATAGAAGTTGGTGCTGTTGTCGATGCCCTGGACCTTGGTCTGCACCAGCTTGTCCAGGTTGGTGATGGAGGTGTAGAGGTTGACCGGCGGGTTGAGCAGCAGCACGCGTTTGAAATCGAAGGCGCGGCGGGTTTCATCGAGCTGGCTGACGAAGGCGGCATGCAGCGCGCCGAGGCTGTAACCGGTCAGCAGGAACTCGCTGACCTCCAGCTTCGGGTGCTGGGCTCGCACAGCCTGCATGGCGCGGTACAAATCGTCGGCATCGTCCGGGCTGTAGCCAGGCGTGGCGAAGCGCGAGGCGGCGGCCATGAAATCGTAGCTGGTTGGCGATGACAGCTGCACGACGTGGAAACCGGCGCCGTAGAACAGCTTCTTCAGGTATTCGGTGGTGCCGCTGGCGTAGTGTGCGCCAGTGCCGGCGATGATGAAGATCAGCGGCGCACGGACATTCTGCTGGGCCAGACGGTAGTGCAGTTTGGTCACCGGCCAGAAATTGTCCAGCAACTCGAACTCGCGATCCGGGCGCAGGCGTACCGAGTAGTCGCTTTGTCTGATGTCACCGTCGGCAGGGAGCTCCGGGCGTAGCTCTGGCGGCGTGGTGGCGATGGTCGCCTCGAACGGGTTGGCCAGTGGATAGCCGTAGCTTTGCGCATCCACATCGGCGGCCATCGCTGAGACACAGAAGGCCAGGCCACCGAGCAAGGCGGCGAGTCGGGCAATGCTGGGCATGTGCTAAGTCCCTGTGAATAAGAGAACGTCTGGATTGAACAGCTGGCTTATGACAGCAACAAACTGGGCAAAGTGCCAGACCATCCTGCCTTATCGCAGGGAAACTTGAGTAATTTGAGTAGGCGTTGCTCACGCCTGGCCGATTGCAGACTTTTTCAGTCAGGCGTGATGGTGCAGCCAGGCATGTTTGGGACGCTCTGCCGACGGCTGACGACGGCGCTCGAAACGTTGCCAGACCTTCTCGTGGAAGTAGAAGCCCACCGAGTTGCACAGCGGCTCGATAGCTGCCACCAGGCTACTGGCCGCCACGCTGCCGGTCAGTGCGTAGGTGACGGCGAAGGCGATGCAGAAGTGCATGATGGTAAAGGTCAGTGTCTTGAGCATGATGCACCTCGTTGAGAATCATTTCGTCATGAGGGAGAGGCTAGTCCTGTTCGTCAGTGCCGGGAAATGTGGCCTTTGTATAGTGTTAATAGTTGTGTTCAATCGATTGTTCTTTTTTGAGAGTTTCTTTCTACTTCTTTCGCCCCAGGGTGGCTGCGTTAAGGTGGCGCTCTATTTCGATGGAGTCGGGCGATGCAGATTAGTGATATTCCCTTTGGCGTGACGGACTGGGCTGCGATACCGACGACCGAACATCCGGGTGAGCGTGGTGTGGCACGCTGGCGCACGTGTCAGTTCGGTGCGCTGCGTGTGCGTATGGTCGAGTATTCGCCGGGCTATCTCGCCGACCACTGGTGTCAGAAAGGGCACGTGCTGTTGTGCCTGGAAGGTGAGTTGACCACCGAGCTCGAGGATGGCCGGGTATTCGTGCTCAAACCCGGTATGAGTTATCAGGTGGCCGATGGGGCCGAAGCCCATCGTTCATCGACAACGTCCGGCGCGCGCCTGTTCGTGGTGGACTGAGCCGCGATGTTTTGGCGCATGGCTGCTGACGTCCTGGTTCTGGTGCACCTGGGCTTCATCCTGTTCGTGCTGCTGGGCGGCTTGCTGCTGTTGCGTTGGCCGCGGTTGTTCTGGCTGCACCTGCCTGCAGTGGTCTGGGGCATCGTGGTGGAGTGCCTGCATCTGGGGTGCCCGCTGACGCCCTGGGAAAACCAGATGCGCCGAATGGCCGGGCAGGCGGGCTATGAGGGCGGTTTCATCGAGCACTACCTGATACCGCTGATCTATCCGGCTGGGCTCACGCCACAGATTCAGCTCTGGCTGGGCGCGATCGTGGTGCTGGTCAACCTGATCGTTTACGTCTGGCTGATATGGCGCTGGCGCAATAAGGCTTGATCCCGATTTGCCCTGCCTATTCATAAGTCTGATGAAGGCGCGGGAGCTTTATTGCCTTCGCTACACTGGCAGCCATTGCAATCAGACATTGAAGGCAGGGCTGCTATGCAAAACCGCATGATGATCACTGGCGCGGGCTCCGGCCTGGGACGCGAAATTGCCCTGCGTTGGGCGCGCGAGGGTTGGCGACTGGCGCTGGCCGACGTCAACGAGGCCGGCCTGACCGAAACCTTGAAATTGGTACGCGAGGCCGGTGGCGACGGCTTCACTCGTCGCTGCGACGTGCGTGACTACAGCCAGCTGACCGCTCTGGCGCAAGCCTGCGAAGAGCAGTTCGGTGGCATCGACATCATCGTCAATAACGCTGGTGTCGCTTCCGGCGGCTTCTTCAGCGAGTTGTCGCTGGAGGACTGGGACTGGCAGATCTCGATCAACCTGATGGGCGTGGTCAAAGGCTGCAAGGCATTTTTGCCGCTGCTGGAAAAGAGCAAGGGCAAGATCGTCAACATCGCCTCCATGGCCGCTCTGATGCAGGGGCCGGGCATGAGCAACTACAACGTTGCCAAGGCCGGCGTGGTGGCGCTGTCGGAAAGTCTGCTGGTAGAGCTGCGTCAACTGGAGGTTGGCGTGCATGTGGTCTGCCCGTCGTTCTTCCAGACCAATCTACTGGATTCCTTCCGTGGCCCGACCCCGGCGATGAAGGCGCAGGTTGGCAAGTTGCTGGAAAGCTCACCGATCAGCGCGTCTGATATCGCCAATTACATCCACGATGAGATGGCCAAGGGCAGTTTCATGATTCTGCCGCACGAAATGGGTCGTATGGCCTGGGCGCTGAAGCAGAAGAACCCGCAGGCGCTGTACGACGAGATGGCCAGCATGGCCGAGAAAATGCGTGGCAAGGCCAAACCCGTCAGCTGACCACAAGGTCAGCTATTTGCACCTGCAGGCTTGCCTGGCATGGCCTGCAGGGGTAGGGTGGCCGCCCCGGCCTGCCTGCCGTAATGACCTCGGATAACTCGTGAAACCTGTCCCTCGGGCCCTGTTGCTGGTGGCCCTGGTGCTGGCGGCGATCAATTTGCGCCCCGGCATCACTTCCCTCGCGCCGCTGATCGAGCGCATCGCTTCGGAGCTGTCGCTGAGCCGCAGTTTCATCAGCCTGACCACGGCCTTGCCGGTGCTGTGCATGGGCCTGCTCGCGCCCTTGGCGCCGCGCCTGGCGATGCGCTGGGGTCTTGAACGCACCATCGTGCTTTGCCTTGGGCTTATTGGCCTGGCGCTGCTGGCGCGTCTGGCTGCGCACCAGAGCGTGGTGCTGATCGGCAGTGCCATCGCTTTGGGAGCCGCCATCGCGGTTGCCGGGCCTTTGTTGTCGGGCTTCATCAAGCGTCACTTCGCCAGCCAGATGGGCCGTGTGGTGGGCTGGTACTCACTGGGCATGGCCATCGGCGGTGCTGGCGGTGCGGTGCTCACGGCTCCGGCTACGGCGCTGTTTGGCGATGCCTGGCACCTGGGGCTGGCGGTGTGGGCCGCGCCTGCGTTGTTCGGGGTGATGCTTTGGCTGTGGTTACCCAATCAGGCCAGCGCTGCTGACGAGCAGGAGGGCGGTGGTTTGCCCTGGCGGCAGCCACGCGCCTGGCTGATCAGCTGCTTCTTCGCCATTCAGGCGGGCTTGTTCTATGCCATCGCGACCTGGGCGGTAGCGCGCTATCACGAAGCCGGGCTGAGCATGCTGCGCAGCAACTCGCTGCTCAGTCTTGCCATGCTCATGGGGCTACCCAGCTCGTTTCTGCTGCCCTGGGTGGCGCAGCGCTACAATGCGCGCTATCCACTGCTGCTGGCGTGTGGGGCGGTCACCTGTGGTTGCCTGGCGATGGTCACCTTCATGCCGCGTCTGCTGCCTGAATTATGGGCGGTGATCCTGGGCTTCTCGCTGGGCGGTTCCTTCGCCTTGTCGCTGGTGCTGCCGCTGTACGAAGCCGGCTCACCACTGGCCGTCAGCCGCTGGACGGCGATGATGCTGTTCACCGGTTACAGCCTGGGCTGCCTGACGCCCATTCTCACCGGGCTGGCACGTGATCTGTCCGGCAGCTACCGCCTGCCGTTCGCGGTACTCACCGCACTGGCTCTGGTGATGACGCTGGTGGCCTGGCTGCTGGGGCGTAACCGCCGGCAGCGGTGAGAATTGGCAGCAGTTCCTTTCTTGCCCAGGCGTGCTGTGTTAGAAGGCGTTCTGCTTTTTCAGGAGTGCCGGTGTGGAGTCCGAATCCATCGTCTATGGCTGCATCCGCGACTGGCCCTCGGATGATCCCGAGTTGCGTCGCCTGCGCCGTGAAACCAATCATGGCGTGCTGGCCGAGTTGCCGGCCGGCGAGCTCTGGCCGTTTCTTGGTCGCGAGATGTTCTCCTTCTGTGACTTGCCCGGTGCCGGCTTGTACCAGACCCAGGTGATCCACTTCGGCGCCAGCTATGGCGCGATCGAGTACGAGTGGAACCTGTGGATCGAAGCCTTCGAGGCGCTGCTCAAGCGCCTGTACTGGGCCAGCGCGGTGGTGCACCTGGAAACCGAGCTCAATGGCACGCACACCTTCCGCTGGGAGTCCGATAGCGGGTTTCACAGCCCGCAGGAGGGTGGGCTGCGTGTGCGCTGCGCCTGGGAGCGCGAGGGTGCCTTGCGTGGTTAGGGAGCGAGCATGATCAACTATCTATGGTTCCTGCTGGCGGCCTTGTTCGAGATCGCCGGTTGCTACGCCTTCTGGATGTGGCTGCGGCTCGATCGCAGTGCCTGGTGGGTGCTGCCTGGATTGCTCAGCCTGGCGCTGTTCAGCCTGATTCTGACCCGCGTCGAAGCCTCGTTCGCCGGTCGCGCCTATGCCGCCTATGGCGGTGTGTATATCGTCGCTTCGCTGGTGTGGCTGGCGCTGATCGAAAAGACCCGGCCGATGCTCAGCGACTGGTTAGGCGCTGCGCTGTGCCTGGCAGGCGCCACCATCATCCTGCTGGGACCGCGGCTGCATGCCTCCTGATCTTCTTATAAGTATCGGAAGTAAAAAGTTCCGCTGTCATCAAATCTTTATATATCAGCAACTGAGCTGAAATAACCCCTCGCCAAGATTCCCCCAGCACGAACGAGCCAATAGCTCGGGTGTTTTCAACACTAAAAGTCCAACAGGGGAATTTCTCGATGATCCGTAAGCACTTCGCCGGTTTCGTAGCCAGCGCCCTGGCTCTGGCCGTTTCCGCCCAGGCTTTCGCCGGTACTGTCACCACTGACGGCGCCGATATCGTGATCAAGACCAAAGGCGGTCTGGAAGTCGGTACCACCGACAAGCAGTTCGGTTTCAAAATTGGCGGCCGTCTGCAAGCAGACTACAGCACCTTCGACGGCATCTATACCGTGAACGGTGACAACGCCGATGCTGCCTACTTCCGCCGCGCTTTCCTCGAGCTGTCGGGCTATGTCTACAAGGACTGGGCTTACACCTTCAGCTACGATTTCTCTCACAACGCCGGCAGCTCTGAAGATGGTTACTTCGACGAAGCTTCCATCGCCTACAACGGTTTCGCTCCGGTCTCCATAAAGGTAGGTCGTTTCGACCCTGAATTCGGTCTTGAAAAAGCCACGAGCTCCAAGTGGGTGACTGCTCAGGAGCGTAACGCTGCTTACGATCTGGTTGACTGGGCCAACGCCCACCAGAACGGTCTGGGTATTCAGGTTTCTGGCAGCGCAGGTGATTCGCTGTACGGTTCCTTCGGTCTGAGTGCCAAGGACCAGAACGACGTCGATGGTGAAAGCACCAAGCAATTCAACCTACGCGGTGTTTTCGCTCCGATGCACGAAGCCGGCAACGTTCTGCACTTCGGTGTCAACTACGCCCAGCGTGACCTCTCCGACACCGCGTTCGACGCCCGTATTCGCAGCCGTATGGGCATGCGTGGCGTGAGCACCAGCGGTGGTAACGATGCGGGTACCAACGGCAACCGTCTGGTTCTGGGTGGTACCAACGTTTCGCCGGCAGGCTCCTACGACAACGATAGCGCCCTCGGTGTTGAAGCCGCATTCGCCATGGGCCCGTTCTCGATTCAAGGCGAATACATCAAGCGTGAAATGGAAGCTGACAGCGCTGCCTTCGACGATATCGAAGGTGATGGCTACTACGCTCAGGTGGCGTACACCCTTACCGGTGAAGCCCGTGGCTACAAGCTCGGCAAGTTCGACAGCATCAAGCCCAGCAACAAGCAGATTGGCGCCTGGGAACTTTTCTACCGCTATGACCACCTGTCGGTAGACGATGATAACGGTGCTCGTGCAGCTATCAGTGACATCGAAGCCAAGGTCCACAACCTGGGTGTCAACTGGTACGTCAACGACGCCGTCAAGATCAGCGGTGTCTACGTCAAGGCCAAGGTCGACAACTCCACCAACGCCAATGGCGACGACGACGGTGACGGCATGGTCTTCCGTGCTCAGTATGCGTTCTAAGTAATACCTGATTGCTCCTTTGAACCCCGCCTTGTGCGGGGTTTTTTATTGTTTCCAGCTTGGCGCCATGTAACCGAAAACATCGCCATTTCATTCGCCACACATTTCAACTGAACAAAAAAGCCCCAGACCTGCTGGGGCTCTCTGACCACTGCGATCAGTTTTGCTTCTGGAAACGCTTCAGTGCTTCTTCGATAAGCTGTCGTGCCTCGGCTGCATTGCCGTAGCCATTGAGTTCGACTTTCTTGCGACCTTCCGGCAACTGCTTGTAGACGCGAAAGAACGCTTCGATGCGCTGGCGTTCAATCAGCGGCAGGTCATCGACATCGAGGATCTTGTCGTAAGTCGGATCGACATCACTGCTGGGGACACCGATGATCTTCTCGTCCGCCTCCCCACCATCGATCATTCTCAGCACCGCGACCGGGCGGAACTTGATCAGCACGCCTGGATGCAGCGCTTCGCGGGTGAGTACCAGCGCATCGAGCGGATCACCGTCGCCACCCAGGGTGCGTGGCAGCGAGCCATAGTTGGCTGGATAGGCAACCGGCATCGACTGGAAACGGTCGACGAAAACCAGGCCCTCCTCGTTGATCTCGTATTTGGTGATGCTGCCGGCTGGAATCTCGACTGCCATGTGCACTTCATTCGGTGCGTCTTTTGCCTGCGCGGCATGGAAGGGATGAACGATACCAGGCGCTGCGAGGGCGCTGGGAGCAACGAAGCTGATGGCAACGCCGAGGGCAAGCAGTGATTTACGCATGATGACTCCCGAGAAGATTGAGGGGGTAATAAGCCGGCAGCCATCATGCCGGCGCCTTGTTAGAGATATATTGCAGTCTGGCTTCTGGGATTCAGTTCATGCCCCTCACCATCATCGACTCGCTTCAAGCGTTACCCGCCGACGTCTGGGATGGGCTGCTGATACAGCCACAACCCTTTCTGCGTCATGCCTTTCTCAGTGCGCTGGAGGACAGCGGCAGCGTCGGTGGCCGCAGTGGATGGCAGCCCTCGCACCGGCTTTGGTGCGATGAGCACGGCAAGGTGCAGGCAGCATTGCCGGCTTATCTGAAGCAGCACTCCTACGGCGAATACGTGTTCGACCATGCCTGGGCCGATGCTTGCCGGCGCGCCGGTATCGGCTACTACCCAAAACTGCTGGGCGCTGTGCCGTTCTCCCCGGTGAGCGGGGCGCGCTTGCTGGGTGATGTCCATGCGGCCGGGGAGTTGCTTGACGCGCTGACAGCCGGATTGAGCCAGGAAGCCTTGTCGAGCCTGCACATTAATTTCACCAGCCCGGCCTGTGATGCCGTGATGGCGCAACGACCGGGGTGGCTGGAGCGCTTGGGTTGCCAGTTCCATTGGCACAATCGGGGTTACCGGGATTTCCAGGACTTTCTCGATGCGCTCAGCTCGCGCAAGCGCAAGCAGATGCGCAAGGAGCGTGAGCAGGTGGCGGGGCAGGGCATCGAGTTCGACAGGCGCCTGGGCCATGAGTTGAGCGAGGCAGACTGGGATTTCGTCTATCACTGCTACGCCAATACCTACCACGTGCGTGGCCAGGCGCCTTATCTGACGCGGGACTTTTTCAGCCTGCTGGCCGAACGTATGCCCGAGATGATTCGGGTGGTGTTCGCCACGCAGCATGGCCGCGCGCTGGCCATGGCCTTCAGTCTGGTCGATGGCGAGACCTTCTATGGCCGCTATTGGGGTTGTCTGGCCGAATTCGACCGGCTGCATTTCGAAACCTGCTTCTATCAGGGCATGGAGCTGGCCATCGCCGAAGGTCTGCAGCGCTTTGATGCCGGGGCGCAGGGCGAGCACAAACTGATCCGGGGCTTCGAGCCGGTTCTCACCCGCTCTTGGCACTATCTTCGTCACCCGGGACTGCATGCTGCCGTTGTCGATTTTCTCGCGCAGGAGCGCTCTGGCGTGCGGGTTTACGCGCAAGAGGCGCGAAGCTATCTGCCTTTTCGCCAGCCCGACAACGGCTGATCGAGCGATCAGGTTATCGGCGGAGGGCCGAAACAGCTGTTTGCCGGAAGTTCCCCGAGTCGGAGATTTCTGTAAAAACTCCAGAGCTTTCAGCAAGAAGCCCGCTCGCTTCTGCCACTAAATTCCGCCCTTCACTTTCGTTACGACCGTTTTTGTCTGCGTCTATTGGTCAGACCAGCATTGCTGGGCTAGACCGATAAGAGAGGTTCTTGCAGTCGAACTGTGGTGGTAACGCGATTCGGTGGCCGCAGGCGCAAGCCAGGGAGGTCAGGGAAAGTGCCCAGGCACTTGCCGATGCAGTGACGAGGTGGTGGAGGTTTCACTGCACCGGTATCTGCCTCGATCGTGCCCACTCGATATCGGTGTGACGAGGAAGAGAGACCGGAGCCCCGCATCCGCAAAAGCGGGTGCACTTTGCCAATCAGGGCACGGTGCCCGAGAACAACAAACGAGAGGGGAGCCCCCCAAAATGACAGCTAGTACTCCAATGCTCGTCACCTTCGTGGTGTACATCGCAGCCATGGTGCTGATCGGCCTGATCGCCTATCTGCGTACCAAGAACCTTTCCGACTACATCCTGGGTGGCCGCAGCCTCGGTAGCTTCGTTACCGCGTTGTCCGCCGGCGCCTCCGACATGAGCGGCTGGCTGCTCATGGGCTTGCCGGGCGCGATCTTCGTCGCCGGCATTTCCGAAAGCTGGATCGCCATTGGCCTGGTCATCGGCGCCTACCTGAACTGGTTGTTCGTCGCCGGTCGTCTGCGCGTGCAGACCGAGCACAACGGCAACGCCCTGACCCTGCCCGACTACTTCACCAATCGCTTCGAAGACAACAGCCGCATCCTGCGCATCTTCTCGGCGCTGGTGATCCTGGTGTTCTTCACCATCTACTGCGCGTCCGGTGTAGTGGCCGGTGCTCGCCTGTTCGAAAGCACCTTCGGCATGTCCTACGAGACTGCGCTGTGGGCCGGCGCTGCAGCGACCATTGCCTACACCTTCATCGGCGGCTTCCTGGCGGTCAGCTGGACCGATACCGTGCAAGCCACGCTGATGATCTTCGCCCTCATCCTCACCCCGATCGTGGTGATGATCGCCACCGGTGGCTTCGATCCGGCCATGGTGGCCATCGAGGCGGTCGACGCCACCAACTTCGATATGCTCAAGGGCGCCACCTTCGTGGGTGTGATCTCGCTGATGGCCTGGGGTCTGGGCTACTTCGGCCAGCCGCATATCCTGGCGCGCTTCATGGCGGCCGATTCGGTCAAGTCGATCCCGGCTGCTCGCCGTATCTCGATGACCTGGATGATCCTGACCCTGGCGGGGGCCGTTGCCGTAGGTTTCTTCGGTATCGCCTACTTCGCGGCGCACCCGGAAGTGGCTGGTCCGGTCGCCGAGAACCCGGAGCGCGTGTTCATCGAGTTGGCCAAGCTGCTGTTCAACCCCTGGATCGCCGGTATCCTGCTGTCCGCCATCCTGGCTGCGGTGATGAGCACCCTGAGCTGCCAACTGCTGGTGTGCTCCAGTGCGCTGACCGAAGACTTCTACAAGGCCTTCCTGCGTAAAGACGCTTCGCAGACCGAGCTGGTCTGGGTCGGCCGCGCCATGGTGCTGCTGGTCGCGTTGATCGCCATCGCCCTGGCGGCCAACCCGGACAACCGCGTCCTGGGCCTGGTGTCCTACGCCTGGGCCGGTTTCGGCGCTGCGTTCGGTCCGGTGGTCATTCTGTCTCTGCTGTGGAAGGGCATGACCCGCAATGGCGCCCTGGCTGGCATGCTGGTCGGTGCCGCCACCGTGATCGTGTGGAAAAACTGGATCGGTCTGGGTCTGTACGAGATCATTCCGGGCTTCATCCTCGCTACCCTGGCCATCGTTATCTTCAGCCGTATCGGTCAGGCGCCGAGCCAGTCGATGCTGAACCGCTTCGACAAGGCCGAGAGCGAATACAAGTCGGCGTAACCTTGCCGGCGTGACCCAAAGGCGATGACTGCTCGGCAGTCATCGCCTTTTTCGCTATGGGGGCTCTAAGATATGGTTCTCCGCATTTTCGCGGGGCGGGTACGCTTGACACCGGACTGGCAAGTTTGTGTGCGTCTTGCTCACGGGCTTAGCATTATCCGTTACCGAGTCCACTGAGCGTTTGGGTTGCGCCCCTTACGGGCGCCACACCTTGATTCGCAGCGCTCACCCTGCGGGCCAGCCTGCGGCTGTTACTTCGCTTCGCTGCGTTTCCTCGCTCCGGCGCCGCTCCGGGGGCCGGCTTGCAAGGGCCATCCCTGGCCCTTTAGGTGGGGCCGCCATCGGTATCTCGCCGCATCCATGCGGCGCGCTCCTCTACGCAACACCTCCACTCGGCCTCCTGAAGGGGACCGGGCCGCGAGCTTGCGAAATCTCTGGAAGATCAAAGTCGGTAGCGTTTGGCTTTTGCTCTTGAAGCGCGATCTCACAGACGACGCCCAAATCCCCTTCAGGAGGCCGAGTGGAATCGCCGTGGAAGGGGTTGAGCGGCATGGATGCCGCGAGAGCCGTGATGGGCCAGGGATGGCCCTTCTCGGCGTGCCCCTGTAACGGTGATGGAGCGAGGGAACCCCGGCGTAGCCGGGGCCGTATGTAGGGGTGTGTTTCTTTGCTTACTTTCTTTGCACAAGCAAAGAAAGTGAGTCGCCCGTAAGGGGCGAAACCCATCAGATCAGACGACACGCTAACGGAGAGTGCCAGGTCATCGACAGCTGACACGTAATTGCCAGTCCGGTGTCAACCCGGACGTTCCCCAAACTATGCGAAGAACCTAAGATATGCCCACTCTTTTCCGACGGATGCTTTCATGACCAGCAACGACCCGCTCCACGGCCTGACCCTGCAGGCGATTCTCACCGCTCTGGTGGAGCGCATTGGCTGGGAGGGGTTGGCCCGTCAGGTCGATGTCCGCTGTTTCAAGCACGAGCCAAGCATCAAATCGAGCCTGACCTTTCTACGCAAGACGCCCTGGGCGCGGACCAAGGTCGAGGAACTGTATCTGCAGCAATTCAAGTCCTGAGGTCGCTCAGGCCATCAGTTGAATTCGAGTCCCAGCGCCCGCAAAGCCTGACGATAGCTGTTGCCGGCCATGCGCAGGCCGTTGTTGTGGTTGGCGCCGTCGATCAGTAGCAGCTGCTTGGGTTCGTTGGCGGCGGCGAACAGCGCCTCGCTGAAGCGCGAGGGCACGTAGCGGTCGTCGCGCCCGTGGGCGATCAGTACCGGGATACCGACGTCACCGATCTTGCCCAGCGAATCGAACTCCTGCGACAGCAGCCAGCGCACCGGTAGCGAAGTATTGGATACCGCTGCCGCCACATCTCCCAGGTTGGTGAAGCTGGACTCGATGATCAGACCGGCGGCCTGTGCTGCTTCATCTTCGCCCGCCAGCTCGTGCGCCAGATTGACCGCCACGGCGCCGCCCAGGGAATGACCGTAGATGAAGCGCTTATCCGCCTTTGGCTGCAGGCGCACCAGGTGCTGCCAGGCGATCAGGGCATCCTGGTAAACGCTGCGCTCGGAGGGCAGGGCGCCACGGCTTTGGCCGAAGCCACGGTAGTCCACTGCCAGTACCGAGAAGCCCATGGCATGCAACTGTTCGATGCGAAACAGCTGGCCGGTCAGGTTCCAGCGCGAACCGTGCAGATAGAGCAGTGTCGGGGCGTCCTTGCGCGACGCTGGCCACCACCAGGCGTGCAGGCTTTCATCGGCCGTCAGGTTCGCTGATTGCAGTTGCACCTCCTCGAGGCCAGCGGGCAGACCACTGAACCAGCGGGCGGTGCCGGGTTCGATGCGAAACACCAGCTCGCGCTCGGTCTGCTCAAGTTTGGCGCAGCCAATCGGCAGCAACACCAGCAGGCAAGCCAGGATGATCAAGCTCAGGCGACGGCGGCGGAGCAGGGCGAACCAGGATGAGGACATCGGCGATACTCATGAACGGCAACGGATGATGCTGCCATGGACTGCATATCCGGTGCCGGGTTTCGCCAGTCACTGGTCGTCGTGGTTACCGGGTATTACCGCCGGCTGATCTGCGTTGCACTCAGCGGAGTGTTGCAGAGCGTGGCGCTGCCTGGTTCGAGATAGGGTGCGAGGATCGGCGCCATGCCCTTGAGCACCTGTACCGGTAGTGCCGAGGTGAAGGTGAAACGCTCCGCCTCGCGTCCCGGTACGAAGGCGGTCAGGGTGCCATAGTGACGAGGGCCGAGGAAGAACACGAAGGTGGCCGTGCGGTTCATCGCTCGTGAGCTGATCACTCGGCCACCAGGGCCGACGCTTTCGATGCGGTTGTCGCCGGTGCCGGTCTTGCCGCCCAAGGTCAGGTCACGGCCGTCCTGCAACTGGAACGTGCCCTGCAAACGCCTTGCGGTGCCGCCTTCGACCACCTGAGAAAGTGCATTGCGCAGCGCGGCGGCAACTTCCGAGGGCATCACCCGCCTGGCGCCGTGGGTGTTGCGCTCGACCCGCGTTTCGTAAGGCGTGTCGGCAGCAAAGTGCAGTTCGTCGATGCGCAGCACCGGTTGGCGAATGCCGTCGTTCTGGATGATGCCCATCAGTTCGGCCAGCGCCGCCGGCCGATCACCGGAACTGCCCAGGGCGGTGGCCAGCGAGGGCACCAGGTGCTGGAAGGGATAGCCGAGGTTCTTCCAGCGTCGGTGAATATCGGAGAAGGCTTCCACCTCCAGCATGATGCGGATGCGGCTGTCGCGGGCACTCTTGTGCCGGCTGCGGAACAGCCAGCCATAAACCTCCTGGCGCTCGTCGACGCTGGCTGCCACGGCGTCGCTGAAGGTGGCCTGTGGGTTGTCGATCAGATAGCCCAGCAGCCACAGTTCCAGCGGATGCACGCGAGCGATATAGCCCTGATCCGGCAGGCTGTAGGCGCCAGGGCCATAGTTCTTGTACAGGTGCGCGATACGCTGATCGGTGAGTTTTTCCTGTGGCAGTTGCCCTCGCAGAAAAGCGGCGAAGGTGGCTTCATCGGCCTGCGGCAGCAGGTAACGGTGCACGGCGCCCAGACGCACCGAGGTCTGGCGCAGGCCGCTGATGAACGTCTCCAGCCGCTGCTGCTGCGGTTGGCCCTGGTATTTGCGCCAGAAACGCAGCAGGAACGTGCGCCCTTCCTGGTCGGCGAAACGTTGCAGGTATTCCTGGCGGCGTGGGTCCTTGTCGTCCTTGAGCAGTTTGGCGCTGCTCTGGTAGGTGCTGTAGCGCACCAGATCGCGCATCAGGCGTACGAACGGCAGATTGATCGACTCGCGCAGGGATTCACGCAGGGTCGGTTTGCGGCCGTTGTCCTCGCGGCGGAAGTTGCCGAATGTGTGTAGGCCGCCACCGGTGAAGAAGCGTTCATGCGGACTGGCCGAATAGCGTCGTTCCATTGCGGCCTCCAGCATGCTGGCCAGATCGCTGTCGGGGTTGGCCTGCAGATAGGCGACTGCCCAGCGGCTCAGGTAGTCCTGTGCGGCGATCTCGACGTTGCGCAGCTCGGCCGGGCTCTTGTCGGCATGGCGCTGATGCAGTTCGGCGATGATTTCGAGATAGGTCGCCAGTACCCGAAGCTTGGCGGTGGATCCCAGTTCTAGCTTGCTGCCTTCGTTGATGTCGAAAGGCTGATCGGTGCTGTCGGTTTGCACGCGCACCCGACTGCCAGTTGCCGTGCGCTCGAACAGGGTGAAGCTGTAGCGCACCTCGGCGGTCTTTTCCGGGGACAGCAGGCGCTCGCCGAACAGGCCGATCTTGCCGGCGAATTCGGGATCGGCCAGGCGTTGCAGGTAGGTGCTGGCTTCCTGCTGCAGATCGCGTTGCAGGGTGCTGCGTGCGGCCAGATCGAGGCGGTCCAGGTCGTAAAGGGGCATGCCCAGCAGGTTGGACAGGCGTGAGCGGGCCACGCTGATGCCCTTGTCGCTTTCCACCGACCGTAGATTGGGTTCCAGTTGCCAGTCGCGGTATTGCAGCTTCTGCGTCAGCGCCGCGTCACGCAGTACGGGGTCGATCAGGCCGCCGGCAGCCAGCAGGCGGATATGACCCTCCGTCAGCGCCTCCATCTCCTTGCGTCCTTGCGCCAGGTAGTAGGAAGGACGACGCTGGGCAATCATCAGCGACAGCACCTGGCGCAGGGCCAGGCCACGTTCAGCCATGCTGGCGTCGGGCGTGCGGCCAGGGTCGAGCAGCGCATTGCTGCGCTCGAAATCCGCGCCATACCAGATACGCAGGCCATCGGCCAGGCCATGAACCTCGCCATGCCCCGGTGCTGCGGACAGCGGTACGCTGTTGAGGTAATCGCGCACGATGGTCTGACGTGCTTCGAGGGTCTCTGGCCCCTGTTGGTAGGCACGCACGCTGGCGGAGATCATCTGCCGCAGTTTTTCTTTCGCCGACAGCGTCAGGCCGTCGGGAGAGTGCCGGTATTTCTCCAGCTGGGTCGCCAGGGTGCTGCCGCCAGCAGACTGGTCCTGCACATCGAGCACCTTGCCGATCTGCGACAGCGCGGCCATGGCGAACCGTGGCCAGTCCACCGCCGGGTTGGCGAGTGGCTGATCGCTATCGAGCAGATGACGGTTCTCGATGAACAGCAGGCTGCTCACTACCAGCGGCGCAATGCTGGCGAAATCGGCATAACCCTGTTGTGGATAGCGGAACTCATAGAAGGGCGTGCCACGGCAATCGCTGATGCTGAGGCCGGTTTGGCTTTTCTCGATGAAGGGCGGGAACAGGCCTCGGCGGCTGTAGGTCATCAGTGCCGGAGAGAAGCGCGCCTGCTCGCTGATCAGGAAGTCACGTTGCTGCAGGCGCTCCAGCATCAGTGGCAAGTAGGCATACCCCTGACGTTTATCGAAGGGGCCGTCGGCGGGGTAGAGAATATTCGGGCTGGGCCCAGGCTCGACGCGGTAAGTGAGAGTAGCGGCATAGCGGCTCAATTCACGGGCCTGGAAGTGCGCGCTGCGCAGCTCGAAAAACAGCACAGCGGCTGCAGTGGCCAACACCGATGCCAGTAGCAGGTAAAGCACCAGACGCCAGCGGCGTGGTCGCGGGACCGGCTTGTCATCGACCGCCGGCAAGGCGTTCGACGCAAGTTCGCGGTGTTGAGGATCCGATTGCCATAACGCGCCCATAATCCACCGGCTTGGCCTATCTGCTCCACGGAAAACACGGGGCTGCCGCTCGCCGGGCTTTGCCCTTGGCGCCTCGTCTGCTTAGTTATCAGCTTAGCTGCTGCGAGCGCGGCTGACGGGCGGTTTTGACGCAAAGCGTGTCGGTGTGGCCCGTTGGCGCTAGACTCGTGGCAACGCACAAATGCAGGGAGTCAGCATGCAGCGCGACCACCGAGAACAGCTTCAGCAAAGCTGGCAGGCCAATGCAGATGCCTGGGCCGCTGCGGTGCGTGAGCAACGCATCGAAAGCCGGCGCCTGGTTACCGATGCCGCGATCGTCCAGGCGGTCCTGGCCCTGCAACCCAGGCGGGTGTTGGATATCGGCTGTGGCGAGGGCTGGCTGTGCCGGGGCCTGGCCGAGCACGGTATCGAGCCGGTGGGGGTGGATGCCTCGGCGCCGCTGATCGAGGCGGCTCGCGCGGCATGCGACGGGCGTAGCCAGTATCGCGTCTGTGGTTATGCCGAGTTGCAAGAGCATGCCGAGCAGCTCGGGCGTTTCGAGGTGCTGGTCTGTAACTTCGCGCTGCTCGAGGAGCCGCTGCAGCCTATCCTGCGCAGTCTGCACGATTTGCTGGCGCCGGGGGGTAGTTTGCTGATCCAGACGTTGCATCCCTGGCGGGCCAGCCATGGCGAGCCTTATCAGGACGGTTGGCGGGTCGAGGATTTCGTCGGTTTCGGCGAGGGATTCCAGGCACCGATGCCCTGGTTCTTTCGCACCCTGCAATCCTGGCTGACGCTGATCGGTGAAACCGGCTGGCGCCTGGAATGGCTGCAGGAGCCGCTGCATCCCGAGAGTGTTCAGCCGGTGTCCCTGCTGCTGCTGCTCAAGCCGCTCTGATCATGCAGTTGCTGCTCAATCTCGACGTTCCCGACCTACCAGCGGCGGTTGCTTTCTACCAGCAAGCGCTCGGCTTCAGTGTCGGGCGTGTGTTGTTCGACGGTACGGTAATCGAGATGCTCGGTGCGGCTGTACCGCTCTATCTGCTACGCAATGCCGCTGCTACTCAACCCTGTCCGCAGGCGGATGTGCAGCGCGACTACCATCGTCACTGGATGCCACTGCACTTGGATGTCGTGGTCGATGACCTAGACGCAGCGCTTGCTCGGGCACTTGCCGCAGGTGCCCGAGCTGAAGGCGAAACCAACGAATATGACTGGGGGCGGCTAGTAACGCTGAGTGACCCTTTCGGCCACGGGCTGTGCTTGCTGCAATGGCGTGGCGAAGGGTACGACCTGGTCAGAACCCACTTGGGAGAAATCGATGCGCAGAATTGAACTGGCTGGCGTGCAGGTACCGGTGATAGGCCAGGGGACCTGGCGCATGGGGGAAGATGAGGGCCAGCGCTCGCGTGAGGTTGCGGCGCTGCGTGAAGGGCTGGATCTGGGCATGAGCCTGATCGATACCGCCGAGATGTACGGCGAGGGCGGCGCGGAGCTGGTGGTGGGCGAGGCTATCGCCGGGCGCCGAGACGAGGTGTTTCTGATCAGTAAGGTGTATCCGCACAACGCCAGTCGGGATGGCGTTCAGGTGGCCTGTGAGCGCAGCCTGGCGCGACTGGGATGCGAACGAATCGATCTCTACCTGCTGCACTGGCGCGGGCGCTACCCGCTGGAGGAGACCGTCGAAGGCTTCGAGCGGCTGCGCGAGCAGGGCAAGATCGGTGCCTGGGGCGTCTCCAACTTCGATCTGGACGATCTGCTGGAGTTGGATCAGCCTGCGTGCCGAACCAATCAGGTGTTGTACAACCTGGAGGCGCGTGGTATCGAGTATGACTTGCTGCCCTGGCATCAGCGCGCCGGTATGCCGCTGATGGCCTACTGTCCGCTAGGGCAGGCCGGCACGCTGCTGTACGAAGCGGCACTGCTTGAGGTGGCCCGGCGGCATGGGGTTACGCCGGCTCAGGTCGCACTGGCCTGGGTGCTCAGGCAGGAGGGCGTGATCGCCATTCCCAAGGCCGTGGGCAGCGCACATTTGCGCGATAACGCTGCGGCGGCTTCCATTACCTTGAGTGCGGATGACCTGGCCTTGCTCGACACGGCTTTCCCGCCGCCGCGCCGCAAGCAGAGGTTGCAGATGGTATAGAGAGCAACGCCACCCGGTAGGGTGCGCCGCGCGCACCGAGCCACCGGAAGGCTGGAGTCCTCCGCCCTCAAGCCACGACAAGCAGATGCCCCGGCTGAAGGGGTGGGTGTGCAGGGGCTGGACTGCCCTGCGACATCTTTAAGAACCGGAGTAGGGCGCTCAGTTGGCAGGGTCGGCAGCCAGGCGCCCGGCATCCTTGAGCAGTGCCTTGAGGAAGGCATCCTGCAACTCAGGGTCGTTGCGGGTCAGCTCGATCAGGCTTTGCTCCAGCTCGCTGGCCTCTTCTTCCAGGCCTAGATCGGAAAGGCGTTTGACCCGGTGTACCCACTGGTCAACATCGCCGCCTTCGAGGTCATCGAAGATCAGATCATGTGCTTCATGCAGTTTGCCGCGCAGGGTGTGGCTGACCATAAGGTTCGTTTCCGCGCGCGCGACATCGTCGCCCAGGCGATCTTCGACGCTCAGTTGCAACATGTTCAGGCGCGCGATGTCCTGCTCGCTGAACGGGCTGTCGAGCAAGTTGAGGCGCAGCACCCCGCTGCTGTCGGTGAGTAGTTCGAATTGCTGATCGCCAGCCTTGACCTGCACCGGGCGCTCGGACCAGGGCAGGTTGGTGTACTCCATACGACGGTCCCGCTGCAGCTCCTCGATGCTCGCCAGGTTCTGCTCGGCGCGGCCGTTCGATTCGACGTTCATGAAGGGGTTCAGGCCGGCCATGCCGTAACTGATCCAGCCACGGGTAGCGGTTTCCGGCAGGCTGCCGAGCAGCGCGACGTTGAGTATGTTGGCGCCCACGCCCGCAACCACCGCTACCGCGCCCATCGGCACTTCATAAAGCTCGCGCCAGGGCTGATAGGGTGTGTAGCGGTCGTAGCGACGGGTCACCTCGAAGGCTGTGACTTCGTAACTTTTCTGGTCATGCACACGCACGCGGCGTTGCGGTAGCTCCAGCACTTTGGGTTCGCCGGCATCGATCTGCAACTGGTGATCCAGCAGTTTGCGTTCGACGCGCTCCTCATGTTCGCTGCGTTGCGGCAGCTGATTGGCGCAGCCGCCGAGGAGGAGGGCGCCGCACAAGGCGGCGCCGGTCAGGCGAAGGTTGTTGCTCGTGTGCATGATGTCTCGGCAGGGCGTGATCAGCGGCTGATACGGGCTTGCAGGAAGGGCAGGATATCGGCCAGCGGCACGGCTTGCGCGTCGGTTTCGGCGCGGCTCTTGTACTCGAGGTTACCCTCTGCCAGGCCACGGTCGCTGACGACGACGCGGTGCGGAATGCCGATCAGCTCCATGTCGGCGAACTTTATGCCAGGGCTGGTTTTCTTGTCACGGTCATCCAGCAGCACTTCGTAGCCAGCAGCAGTCAGCTCGGCATACAGCTTGTCGGTGGCCTCGCGCACCTGCTCGGTTTCGTAGCGCAGCGGTACCAGGGCGATCTGGAACGGTGCCAGGGCGTCGTTCCAGCGGATGCCGCGTTCGTCGAAGTTCTGCTCGATGGCAGCAGCCACCACGCGGGAAACGCCAATGCCGTAGCAGCCCATGGTCAGGGTGACCGGCTTGCCGTTCTCGCCGAGTACCTGGCAGTTCATCGACTCGCTGTACTTGGTGCCGAGCTGGAAGATGTGACCGACTTCGATGCCGCGCTTGATTTCCAGGGTGCCCTGGCCATCAGGGCTGGGGTCGCCGGCGACGACATTGCGCAGGTCGGCAACCTCAGGCAGCGGCAGGTCGCGCTCCCAGTTGACGCCGAAGTAGTGCTTGTCTTCGATGTTGGCACCGGCAGCGAAATCGCTCATCAGCGCAACGCTGCGGTCGATGATGCAGGGTATCGGCAGATTGACCGGGCCCAGCGAGCCAGGGCCGGCGCCGATGGCGGCGCGAATCTCGGTTTCATTGGCCATCTGCAGCGGGCTGGCAACCAACTCCAGGTTGGCGGCCTTGATTTCATTCAGTTCGTGGTCGCCGCGCACGATCAGGGCGATCAGCTTGCCTTCCTCGGCGGCGTGTACCACCAGGGTCTTGATGGTCTTCTCGATGGCCAGTCCAAAACCCTGAACCAGGGCGTCGATGGTCTTGGTGTCGGGGGTGTCGACCAGGCGCATCGCTTCGGTCGCTGCAAGGCGCTCTTTCTCGCGCGGGATGGCTTCGGCCTTCTCGATATTGGCGGCGTAGTCGGAGACATTGCTGAAGGCGATATCGTCTTCACCGGAGTCGGCCAGTACGTGGAACTCATGCGAGCCGGTGCCGCCGATGGAGCCGGTATCGGCCTGTACCGGGCGGAAGTTCAAGCCCAGGCGGCTGAATACGTTGCAGTACGCCTGGTGCATACGGTCATAGGTTTCCTGCAGGGAAGCCTGATCCGCATGGAAGGAGTAGGCGTCCTTCATGATGAACTCGCGGCCACGCATCAGACCGAAGCGCGGGCGGATCTCGTCACGGAACTTGGTCTGGATCTGATACATGTTGATCGGCAGCTGTTTGTAGCTGTTCAGCTCATTGCGGGCCAGGTCAGTGATCACTTCTTCGTGGGTCGGGCCGACGCAGAACTCGCGATCATGGCGATCCTTCACGCGCAGCAGCTCGGGGCCGTACTGCACCCAGCGACCTGACTCCTGCCACAACTCGGCAGGCTGAATGGCCGGCATCAGCACTTCCAGCGCGCCGGCTGCGTTCATTTCCTCGCGCACCACGGTCTCGACCTTGCGCAGTACGCGCAGGCCCATCGGCAGCCAGGTATACAGGCCGGAGGCCAGCTTGCGGATCATGCCGGCACGCAGCATCAGCTGGTGGCTGATCACCACGGCATCGGAAGGGGTTTCTTTCAGGGTCGAGAGCAGGAACTGACTGGTACGCATGTTTGGCCGTTCTGTCGGTTGCTAGGGCTTGGAATAGGCCGGCATTGTACGGTGCCTATACAGTGGCGTACAGGACGGGTGCAGGCGCGAAAGTGCTACTGCGCCTCCCGGGGAGGAGTGAAGAGTGGGATTGACTGCACTTGAGGTTCAGAGCCTGATTCGAGCTGGGCTACCGATGGCCGAGGATATCGATCTGCGGATCGACCGCCTCGATGAAAGGGGTGTGCTGGCGCGCGTGCCTTTTCACGCCAAATTGGTGCGTCCGGGTGGCACGCTATCTGGCCCGACCATCATGGCGCTGGGGGATGCGGCGATGTATGCCGTGGTGTTGGGGCGTCTCGGTCGGGTGGAAATGGCAGTGACGTCCAATCTTAATATCAACTTTCTGGTCAAACCCAAGCCGGTGGACTTGTTGGCCGAGGCGCGAATACTTCGTTTGAGCCGACGCCAGGCAGTTTGTGAAGTTTCGTTGTATTCGGCTGGGAATGAGAATGAGTTGGTCGCACATGTAACAGGGACTTATGCGCTACCCCTTTAAAGCACTGAGCCAGAAATAAAGAAACCCGGCCAAGGCCGGGTTTCTTTTATTCCGCTATCGAGTAGCGCTGAAGTTACAGAACGCTCAGCGGGTATTCGACGATCAGGCGGAAATCGTTCAGGTCGCCTTCGAACGAATTGCGGTAGAACGCCTGGCGAACGCGGAAGGACAGGTCCTTGGCAGCGCCGTCCTGAATCACGTACTTGGCTTCGACGTTGATCTCACGTTCTTGCTCGCTGCTGCCAGTACCCACATCCATATCGGTACCGCGGATGTAGCGGGTCATGAAGCTCAGGCCAGGAACGCCGAACTCAGCCATGTTGATGTCGTAACGGGCTTGCCAGGATTTTTCGTCTTTCTGGTTGAAGTCGGAGAATTGAACCGAGTTCGCCAGCCAAACGGTACCGCCGCCGTCGACGCCGTAATCATAGCCACGGTCACCAGAAGAGCGCTGGTGTGCCAGGGTGAAGGTATGAGCGCCCATGGAGTAGGCAGCTGCCAGGCTCCAGATGGTGTTGTCTTGGTCGCTGGTAGTGTTGGTGTAGGTCTTGTCGTAGTCGGTCTTGTAAATGTTGACGTCGAAGTTCAGAGCCTGTTCTTCGGCCAGCGGCAGGTTGTAGTTGACGTTGCCGTAGTACTTCTTCCAGTAGTCCTCTACATCGGAGGCATGGAAAGCTGCGCTCAGGTCGTCGGTGAACGAGTAGGAGGCGCCCACGATGTTGGCATACTTCAGGCCGGCTTCGCCCTTGCCATTGATGTCATCGCGGCTGGTGCCGCTCTGGCTGCTCATGGCGGTGAAGCGGCCAGCGCTCAGTTCCAGACCTTCGATTTCGTTACTTACCAGGTAAGTACCGGTGGTGACTTCTGGCAGGATGCGGCTGTCGTCGGTGGAGAATACCGGGCTGGCAGTGAACTGGCTGCCATACTTCAGAACGGTGTCGGAGATGCGGAACTTGATGGCGCCGCCAACTTCGGTCTGAGTATCGTCGCCACGACCGTCATCGGTCTGTCCGAACAGGCCATTGCCGTAGCGGCCGCGACCGCTGTCCAGCTTGATGCTGCTCAGGGAGTGAGCGTCGAAGCCAACGCCTACGGTGCCTTGGGTGAAGCCGGATTCATACAGCAGGCGGATGCCCAGACCGGTTTCTTCACGGTAGCCAGCCGGGTTGGCGGAGGTGCTTGCGCTGTTCGGGCCGTTACGGAAATCGCGGTTCATGTACAGAACGCGATTGAAGATGTTGAAGCTGCTGTCTTCGATAAAGCCGTTGGACTCGGACTGGCTGGAAGCCACTGCCATTTGGCTGGTGCCCGCGGCTACTGCCAGGGCGATTACGCTCCACTTCATCACTTGCATCGTGATTGCTCCTTTGGTTTAGAAGAGTTGCGCTGCCCACTGTTTTGTTATATGGGCGGCTCTTTCTTTTTGTGTCGGCGGTAACTTATAGCACGCAGCCAATATTGGCGATAGTTGCAGTCTATTCATTACGACTTCGTTCATGCTGGTGTCGCATCGCATTAGGAGGAATGTCGCAAATCTGTAGCTCTGCCCTTGCGTTTCGTTATGCCAACGCTTTCGCGGCTCTGAGGTGTCTGGGGCCGCTGTTATTGATCGACTGCACGGCTAGCCGAGCATTGCTTTCACAGATAGCAAAAGTCGTGCTCAAAACCTGGATGTCCCGCTAAAACCTTGATTTTCTGGCATGCAGTGTGTCGATCAGCGACGCTGATCCCGCGTCTGGCGCGGGTTTGCCTGAGCGATGCCAGTTCTTCGCGTCCGGACAGCGGCAGGCGTTATCGCCTGCGTTCATATTGCTGCCCCGGTAACGCTTGGCAGTGTTTATTACGGGAAGAAACAAAATGGTGCACGCCTGCGGTGCGCGTGCATTCGGGCTGCCTTGCGTTGGTGCGTGGTCGCCAGATGAAGTCTCGACTGAGCCAGCGTATGCTGCGCGCCATAGGTTGGCCCTCGCTGGGGCTACGCTTGATCGATCCGTTTAAAAGGAGGACGACCGTCATGTTCGCTCTGGATTCGCGTCTGCAGCAGGATTGCCTGTTGGTCGGGGATTTTCCCCTGTGTCGTTTGCTGCTGATGAATGACTCCAATTACCCCTGGTTCATCCTCGTGCCGCGACGTGAGGAGGTCAGTGAGCTGTTCCAGCTCGACGCTGACGATCAGCGTCGGCTGTGGCAGGAAACCACGCTGCTGGCGGAGATCCTCAAGGACACTTTTGCCGCCGACAAGATGAACGTGGCTACGCTCGGCAATGTGGTCGGTCAGTTGCATATGCATGTGATCGTGCGTCGACGTGACGATGTCGCTTGGCCCGCGCCGGTGTGGGGGCGCCATCCTGCGCAGCCTTATGCCGGGCAGAAGGTGGGACAGATCATCGACAAGCTGCGCTTGGTGCTGACCGAGGATTTTCAGTTTGCCGGAGAGCCAGCATGAGTCTCGAGTCGCGGATCATGGAGCTGGAGAGCCGCCTGGCTTTTCAGGATGACACTATTCAGGCGCTCAGCGATGAGCTGGTCGAGCAGAGCAGGCGCATCGAGCGGATGCAGCTGCAATTGACGGTTCTGGCGCGACGCCAGGAGGAGTTGAGTGGTCAGGCGGGTATTGCCGAAGATGAAGCGCCGCCACCTCATTACTGATATGAAAAAGCCCGGTTTCCCGGGCTTTTCTTTGCGTGCAGCTCAGCGCCGCGAAGGGGCTGCTGCGATCACGTCTTCTGCCTGCAGGCCTTTGTCACGCTGCATGACCGAGAACTCCACGCGTTGGCCTTCGATCAGTACGCGGTGACCTTCGCCGCGAATGGCACGGAAGTGCACGAAGATATCGTCACCCGAGTCGCGGGAAATGAAGCCGAATCCCTTGGATGTGTTGAACCATTTGACGGTGCCGGTCTCGCGATCATCTGGCGTCACGCTGGTGCTGATACTGGCTTTTGGTGCGGACACACGTTGGTCTGCGCTGCGCGGCTGCGTGTTCAGTTGCGCTGCAAGGCTCAGTGCCACGGCGATTACCAAGGCCAGAAGCGGCAGCCAGATGGCGGGTTGGCTACCGATGCTTGGCAGCGGGGCAAGCAGGATCAGGCTCTGTACCACGGCAGCCAGTATCAATAGAGCCGATGACAGCCCCTGCAGTTGCTGACGCGCGGCGTGGGCGTTCTGTTGTTGCGCTGCGGCAAGCAGGTTGAGCAGGCCGATGAGGGCCAGATAAATGGCATCCGGGGTGGTCAGGAACGAAGTGGAAAAACCGGGTACGGCAGACAGCAGCAGGGCGGCGAACCCTGTCACGAGATGGGCAATCTTCAACATCTTCGATGAACTCACTGATTGAATGATGACTCAAGGTGTTGCGGAGAGAGCGCGCTTCAAGGGTTGCCAGTCGAACGGCAACGACGCGCGCCGGTATACAAGGGTAGCGACGCCGCAGAACGGTAATGCGGCGTGCAAGGCTATTTAACAGCAAAGGCGGGGGCTTCTCAAATCAAGCGCTTAGCATCGTTTCGCTGGTAATCGGGTGGACCTGATTGCGGCCGGCGCGTTTGGCCTGATAAAGCGCGTCATCGGCCCGAGTGAGCAAGGATTCGAATGTGTCGCCTTCTTCGGCCATGGCGCAGCCGAAGGACGCGGTGATGCTGTCCAGAATCTGGTCCGTTCGCCTTACCTTGATCCTCAGTGACTGGATCTTGTGGCGCAGTTGTTCGGCGAAATCGAGAACTTCGTTGAGGTTGGCGCAGTTGCGCAGTACCACGCAGAACTCTTCGCCGCCGTAGCGCGCAGCAAAGGCCTCTGGTGGCAGCAGGTCGCGTAATAGTTGTCCGACGTGTTGCAGTACGCGGTCACCCAGTGGGTGGCCGTATTGATCGTTGAACTGCTTGAAATGGTCGATATCCAGAATCACCAGCGCCAGGCCCTGCTGTGACTCGTTCAGGGCGCGCTCCAGCAGGCGGGTAAAGGCATGGCGATTGAATACGCGGGTCAGGCTGTCGAGTGTTGCTGCCAGATGTGCGCGTTCCAGTTGGCTGCGCAGGTGAGTGATCTCTTGCTGAGCGGCGCGTAGGCGATAGAGGAATTTTTCCTGCTGATCCTGCATCAGTTGGGTGCTTTCCTGCAGCTCGCTGAGCACGCTGGGTAGATCGTCGGTGATGGGTTCCTGCAGTGCGCTGAGGCCTTGGCTCAGGCTCTGCTGGTAATGCAGACCGCCGATCACGCTGCGTGAGACGTCGCCTTCGATATCATCGACCAGCTCGATTACCTGCTGCTGGCCGGCGCGCGCTTCCTCCAGTTCGCCGCGGATGATGTAGTCGCGAAACAGCCGGCTGGCGGTTTCCGGCGGGAACACGTCGAAGTCTTCGACCACCTTGTCCAGGCGGCGGTTGAGCTCGGGTTCGCCGCCTCTGCTGTAGGTGTACCACAGCGCGTAGTGCACCGGATTTGGCGGTATGTCGTGGCGCATCATCAGCGGTACGGCCTGCTTCAGGAGTTCGGCCGCCTCGCGGGTTTCCTCCGGATACAGATCGATGATGCTGGGCGGTTTGGCTGGTTGACTCATGGGTGTCGGAAACTCAATGGCGAATGGCCAGAGCATAGATCAGGGCAAGGCTGCCTGCCTAATGAAAAGGCCCGGATCACCGGGCCTCTGAGTATCTCAAGCAGCGAGCAGGCTGCGCAGCATCCAGGCGGTTTTCTCGTGTACCTGCATGCGTTGGGTCAGCAGGTCGGCAGTCGGCTCGTCGCTGACCTTGTCCAGCAGCGGGAAAATGCCGCGCGCAGTGCGTACGACGGCCTCTTGGCCTTGCACCAGTTGCTTGATCATATCGTCGGCGCTGGGTACGCCTTCCTCTTCCTTGATCGAGGACAGGCGGGCGTAGGCGGCGTAGGTGCCTGGCGCCGGGAAGCCCAGTGCACGGATCCGTTCGGCGATTGCGTCAACCGCCAGGGCCAGTTCGGTGTACTGACCTTCGAACATCAGGTGCAGGGTGTTGAACATCGGACCGGTGACGTTCCAATGGAAATTATGGGTCTTCAGGTACAGGGTGTAGGTGTCGGCCAGAAGGCGCGAGAGGCCTTCGGCGATGGCGGCGCGATCCTGTTCGGCGATTCCGATATTGATTTCCATGGTTTTTCTCCTTTCAGGTGAGCCCAGGGTGTCTATCCCGCAGTGTTGGTGAGAGCCTAACACGCAGGGCGTCGAGATGATCTTGGCTTATATCAATGAGAGCGATGTTTAGAGGCTATTGATAGCTGACGGTTCAATAAATCCTGCTTTGGCGGCGTCAATCCTGTGCGTGGCGCAATGCTCGTTCAGCCGTGCGCCAGCCTAGGCTTCTGCTGCAGAGTGCGATTGAACACCTCCACCCAATGGGCGCTGAATTGCTGGCCGGCAAGGTTGTTGATTTCCAGTATGGCGCGTAGCAATGGACGCTTGCTCAAAGTCTGGTGTGCACGTTCATGGGTCCTTGCGTCAAAGGTGTCGACGATATGCAGGATCAGTGCGCCTGGGGCAATCTCCTTTTCGCGCAGGCCTTTGGGGTAGCCAGAGCCGTCAGCGTGTTCCTGATGCTGGAGGATGATCTCCATGGCCGCTGACCAGTCAGGCATGCGTTTGAGCAGGTCGCTGGCCAGGCGTGGGTGGCCTTGCATCATGCGTCGTTCTTCGCGGCTGAAATGGCTTTGCTTGTGCAGGAGCTCCAGTGGCAGGAAGGCCATGCCCAGATCATGCAAGCAGACTGCGGCCGCCAGTTGCTCTGGCTGCTCAGCGTATCCGCCCGCTGCATTGATGCTCAGTGCCAGTTCCAGCAGGCGCAGGTTGCGGCCTCGCCAGTAGGGGGAGCGCTGTTCGGCTGCCTCGGTCAGTGCGCAAAAGAACTGCAGATCAGGCTGGATCACGATTGCGTGGCGTGCAAGCAGTGCTGCGCTTTTGCTGGGTTCCACTTCTTCGGTGAATTGCAGGCGAGTGCTGGGGTCCATCTGCTGCAGCAGCTCGAGACGTACGTCGGTCTGTCGCTCATTCGGCGTCATGGCCAGCGCCTGAAGCGCGCCGCAGAGTCGGCTGACCTGCGTGCTGTCCGGGGTGGCTTCGGCGCCGCCCAGGGCCTGAGCGACCAATGCCCGCAGATGGTCGAGGCTGAGCAGCAATATGTCCCCGAGCAGGCTGTCGAAGGTCAGGCGGCCCGAGCGCAGGGCATCGAGTACGTCTTCCATGGCTTGTGGCAGTGGCATCAGCTCGTTGAGCTCGACGTAACCCAGATTGCCCTTGAGCGTATGGATCAGGCGAAACAGCTCGCGCAGCCGTTCCGTGCTCTTTGGCGCTCGCTCCAGTTCGATCAGCAGTTGCTCGCAGCGGGGAAACTGCTCGGCGGCGTCAAGGCGAAAGTCTTCCAGCAGATCACTGGGCAGGTCGCTGCGATGGGGTCGGGCCATGGTCGTTCTCCAGACAGGAGGCGCCCTTCATTATAGAAGCCATCTGCCGAGCGGCTGCGTCATGACGATTTACGCTATATAATCCCGCTCTTTATCGAAGCGCGGCGTACGGTTGGACGTTCGCTGTGGTGTAGCTCCTGCCCAGGGCGTTGGGGGCTGCCCGACCTATCCAAGACCTTAGAGAAGCGAAACACGATCATGATGCGCAGCCACTATTGCGGCCAGTTGAACGAGAGCCTGGATGGCCAGGAAATCACCCTTTGCGGCTGGGTACATCGTCGCCGTGACCATGGCGGGGTGATCTTCCTCGATATCCGTGATCGTGAAGGTCTGGCCCAGGTGGTGTTCGATCCTGATCGTGCCGATACCTTCGCCAAGGCTGACCGCGTGCGCAGCGAATACGTGGTCAAGATCACCGGCAAGGTGCGTCTGCGTCCAGCGGGCGCGGTCAACCCGAACATGGCGTCCGGCGCCATCGAGGTGCTGGGCTATGAGCTGGAAGTGCTCAACGAAGCGGAAACCCCGCCGTTCCCGCTCAATGAGTACACCGACGTTGGCGAAGAAACCCGCCTGCGTTATCGCTTCATCGACCTGCGTCGCCCGGAAATGGCCGAGAAGCTCAAACTGCGCTCGCGCATCACCTCGAGCATCCGTCGCTACCTCGACGACAACGGCTTCCTCGACGTGGAAACACCGATTCTGACTCGCGCTACCCCGGAAGGTGCGCGCGATTATCTGGTGCCGAGCCGTACCCACGCCGGCAGCTTCTTCGCCCTGCCGCAGTCGCCGCAGCTGTTCAAGCAACTGCTGATGGTCGCCGGCTTCGACCGCTACTACCAGATCGCCAAGTGCTTCCGCGATGAAGACCTGCGCGCTGATCGTCAGCCGGAATTTACCCAGATCGACATCGAGACCAGCTTCCTCGATGAAAAAGACATCATGGACATCACCGAGACCATGGTGCGCAACCTGTTCAAGGAAGTGCTGGATGTCGAGTTCGGCGAGTTGCCGCACATGACTCTGGCTGAAGCCATGCGTCGCTTCGGTTCGGACAAGCCGGACCTGCGTATCCCGCTGGAACTGGTTGATGTTGAAGATCAGCTCAAGGACGTCGAGTTCAAGGTATTCGCCGGTCCGGCCAACGACCCGAAATGCCGCGTCACCGCGCTGCGCGTACCGGGCGGGGCGAGCATGCCGCGCAAGCAGATCGATGACTACACCAAGTTCGTCGGCATCTATGGTGCCAAGGGTCTGGCCTATATCAAGGTCAACGAGCGCGCTGCCGGCGTTGACGGTTTGCAGTCGCCGATCGTCAAGAACATCCCGCTGGACAACATCAATGTCATCCTCGACCGCGTGGGCGCTGTCGATGGCGATATCGTGTTCTTCGGTGCCGACAAGGCCAAGATCGTCAGCGAGGCCCTGGGCGCGCTGCGCATCAAGCTGGGTCATGACCTCAACCTGCTGACCTGCGAGTGGGCGCCGCTGTGGGTCGTCGACTTCCCGATGTTCGAGGAAAACGACGACGGCAGCTTGACCGCCATGCACCACCCGTTCACCTCGCCGAGCTGCAGCCCCGAGGAGCTGGAGGCCAACCCGTCTGCCGCGCTGTCGCGCGCCTACGACATGGTGCTCAACGGTACCGAACTGGGCGGCGGCTCCATCCGTATTCATGACAAGGCCATGCAGCAGACCGTGTTCCGTGTGCTCGGCATCAGCGAAGAAGAGCAGCAGGAGAAGTTCGGCTTCCTGCTCGATGCGCTCAAGTACGGTGCACCGCCCCATGGCGGCCTGGCCTTCGGTCTGGATCGCCTGGTGATGCTGATGACCGGTGCCAGCTCGATCCGCGAAGTGATCGCCTTCCCGAAAACCCAGAGCGCAGCCTGCGTCATGACTCAGGCGCCGGGCGTCGTCGACAACAAGTCGCTGCGCGAGCTGCACATCCGCCTGCGCGAGCAAGCCAAGGCCGAATAAGCCTGCAAAAGAAGCCTGGTGATTCCAGGCTTCTTCGTTATGGGGTGGAGAGACTCAAGTGCTTGCGCCCCGGCAATTGTAAAACCTTATAGATGGAGTGAGTTATGGCTGGTCATTCCAAATGGGCCAACATCAAGCACCGCAAGGGGCGTCAGGACGCCAAGCGCGGCAAGATCTTCACCAAGCTGATTCGTGAACTGACAGTCGCCGCCAAGCACGGCGGTCCGATCCCGGCGGACAACCCGCGTCTGCGTCTGGCGGTGGACAAGGCGCTGACCAACAACATGTCGCGTGACGTGATCGACCGCGCCATTGCCCGTGGTGCCGGCAACAACGAAGCCGACAATGTCGTCGAGTTCAGCTACGAAGGTTACGCACCGAGCGGCGTGGCGATCATCGTCGAGGTGATGACCGATAACCGCAATCGCACCGCCGCCGAAGTGCGCCATGCCTTCACCAAGTGCGGTGGTAACCTCGGCACCGACGGCTCGGTCGCCTACATGTTCGACCGCAAGGGGCAGATCAGCTTTGCGCCGGGTGTCGATGAAGATGCCCTGATGGAAGCGGCTCTGGAGGCCGGTGCCGACGATGTGGAAATGGGCGAGGACGGTTCGGGCCTGGTGTCGACCAGCTTCACCGAGTTCCATGCCGTCAACGAAGCACTGAGCGCCGCCGGTTTCAAAGCCGAGGAAGCGGAAATCGCCATGATCCCCTCGATCAGTGCGCCGATTGCCGACCTGGAAACTGCGCAGAAGGTGTTCAAGCTGATCGACATGCTCGAAGACCTGGATGACGTGCAGAACGTCTACCACAACGCCGAAGTCTCCGACGAGATCATGGAGCAGCTCGGCTGAAGCAGCTTGTCGCCCGGACGTAGGGTGGGACGGGCGGCGATCGGCTTTAGCCCAGCATGGCAAACAACCCTGGTGGGCTGAAGCCCACCCTACGCCCACCCTACGGTTTTCTCGGGTTCTACCGGTGCGTCACGAGTGACGGCGCATTAGGACCCCCGTATACTCGCCAACTGGATAAATAGACAGTTGCTGATATGACCCTGATTCTAGGCATCGACCCGGGTTCGCGTATTACCGGCTATGGCGTGGTGCGCGATACCGGGCGTGGTTGCGAGTACGTGGCCTCGGGCTGCATTCGTACGGGCAACGGGCCATTGGCCGAGCGGCTGCAGATCGTCTTTCGCGGCGTCAGCGAGGTTATTCGTACCCATGGGCCGGTGACCATGGGCATCGAGCAGGTGTTCATGGCGCGCAATGCCGACTCGGCGCTCAAGCTGGGGCAGGCGCGTGGCGCCGCTATCGTCGCGGCGGTGGAGGCAGGGCTGGAGGTCAGCGAGTACACCGCGACCCAGGTCAAGCAGGCTGTGGTCGGTACCGGGGCGGCGGACAAGCAGCAGGTGCAGATGATGGTCATGCATCTGCTCAAGCTGGTGCAGAAACCGCAGATCGACGCTTCCGACGCATTGGGCATCGCCCTGTGCCATGCCCATCACCGACAGAGTCTCATTCCCCATGGGCTCGCCGGCGCCAAGCGGCGTGGCGGCCGTCTTCGTTTGTAATCGTATTAAAGGAAAGCAGTGGTGATCGGACGTTTGCGCGGCACCCTGGCGGAGAAGCAGCCGCCGCATTTGCTTCTGGATGTGAATGGCGTCGGTTATGAGCTGGAAGTGCCGATGACGACCCTTTATCGTCTGCCTGCGGTGGGCGAGCCGGTCACCCTGCACGCTCACCTGGTGGTGCGTGAAGATGCACACCTGCTGTATGGCTTCTTCGAAAAGCGTGAGCGTGAGCTGTTTCGCGAGTTGATTCGCCTCAATGGCGTTGGCCCCAAGCTGGCGCTGGCGCTGATGTCGGGTCTTGAGGTCGACGAGTTGGTGCGCTGCGTGCAGTCTCAGGACACGGCGGCCCTGGTCAAGGTCCCGGGTGTCGGCAAGAAAACCGCCGAGCGTCTGCTGGTCGAGCTCAAGGATCGCTTCAAGGCCTGGGAGTCGATACCGTCCATTGCGCCATTGGTGGTTGAACCTCAACTGGCTCAGGCAGTCTCAAGCGCGGAGAATGACGCCGTCAGTGCCCTGATATCCCTTGGCTACAAGCCGCAGGAGGCCAGTCGAGCAGTTGCCGTGGTCAAGGAGGATGGTCTGAGCAGTGAAGATTTGATCCGACGCGCGCTGCGCGGCATGGCGTAGGGTGGATGACGCCTTTTTCATCCACCAGCTTTCTGGGGGGGGGAAATGCTGCGCGGTTTTCCATCCTGTATTGCAATTCAATGGACTCTTAGTGGAACCCCTCGATGATCGAAGCCGATCGCCTGATAACCTCCAGCCCGCGTGAGCGCGAAGAGCAGCAGGACCGAGCCATTCGTCCGCTGCGCCTGGCTGACTACATTGGTCAGCCAGTGGTGCGTGAGCAGATGGCGCTGTTCATCCAGGCTGCACGGGGCAGGGCGGAGGCGCTCGACCATACGCTGATCTTCGGTCCGCCAGGCCTGGGCAAGACTACCCTGGCCAATATCATCGCCCAGGAAATGGGCAGCTCAATCAAGAGCACCTCCGGTCCGGTGCTCGAGCGGCCGGGTGATCTGGCCGCGCTGCTGACCAATCTGGAAAGCGGCGATGTGCTGTTCATCGACGAGATTCACCGTCTTTCGCCGGTGGTCGAAGAGGTGCTGTATCCCGCGATGGAAGACTTCCAGCTCGACATCATGATCGGCGAAGGTCCAGCCGCGCGTTCGATCAAGCTGGATCTGCCGCCGTTCACCCTGGTCGGCGCCACCACCCGCGCCGGCATGCTGACCAACCCGCTGCGTGACCGTTTCGGCATCGTCCAGCGCCTGGAGTTCTACGGCATCGACGACTTGGCCACCATCGTCTCGCGCTCGGCTGGCATTCTCGGCCTGCCCATCGAGGCCAAGGGCGCTTTTGAGATTGCCCGTCGTGCCCGTGGCACCCCGCGTATCGCCAACCGACTGTTGCGCCGTGTGCGCGATTTTGCCGAAGTGCGCGGTAACGGACAGATCTCCCAGGCCACTGCCGATCAGGCCCTGAATCTACTGGATGTCGACGAGCGTGGTTTCGACCATTCCGATCGTCGCCTGCTGCTGGCCATGATCGAGAAGTTCGATGGCGGTCCGGTCGGGCTCGATAGCCTGGCAGCGGCCATCGGCGAAGAGCGCCATACCATCGAGGATGTGCTCGAACCCTATCTGATTCAACAGGGTTACATGATGCGCACCCCGCGCGGGCGTGTGGTCACTCGTCACGCCTACCTGCACTTCGGGCTGAACATTCCCAAGCGCGCTGGCGAGCAGGCCGGTGGCGATCTTTTCTCGGCAGGTGACGAATGACGAAAAAATTGTTACCGGGCCGGATTGGCAAGCAGCAGGCCGAGGACTAGAGTATGCGCGCGCCAAACGAAGTGCAGCCGTTCAGCCACCGTTGCCGGGTCTACTACGAGGACACCGACGCGGGCGGCATCGTCTACTACGTCAACTACCTCAAATTCATGGAGCGGGCTCGCACCGAGCGTCTGCGTGAGCTGGGTTATGCCCAGTCGACGCTTGCTGGTGAGGGCCTGTTGTTCGTCGTGCATTCTGCCGAGGCGCGTTATCACGCGCCGGCGCGCCTGGATGACGAACTGGTGATCAGCGCCGATGTGATCGAATTGAACCGTGCCAGCCTGCGTTTTCGTCAACAGGTCAGGCGGGCTGCGGATGATGTGCTGCTCTGCGAAGGGCAGTTTCTGGTGGCCTGTGTGCGCGCCGACAACTTGAAACCCCGGGCCATTCCCGAGACCCTGCGACATGCGTTCGCCGGGACGCAGGCGCCGGGCTTAATTGCAGCAGGAGAGTAAGCGTGGAAGCTAACGCCGTTGACCATATGTCGATGTGGAGTCTGATCAGTAACGCCAGCTTCGTGGTTCAGCTGGTGATGCTGACCCTGGTGGCCGCGTCGGTCATTTCCTGGGTGATGATCTTCCAGCGCAGTAATTCGATTCGCGCCGCCAAGCGTGCCCTGGACAACTTCGAGGATCGCTTCTGGTCCGGTATCGATCTGTCCAAACTGTATCGCCAGGCGGGTAGCAACCCCGATCCGGATTCCGGTCTGGAACAGATCTTTCGTGCCGGCTTCAAGGAATTCTCCCGCCTGCGTCAGCAGCAGGGCGTTGACCCGGACGCGGTGATGGACGGCGTGGCTCGTGCCATGCGCGTGGCCATCTCCCGTGAGGAAGAGAAACTGGAAACCGCGCTGCCATTTCTCGCCACCGTTGGTTCGACCAGTCCGTACATCGGCCTGTTCGGTACCGTATGGGGCATCATGAACTCCTTCCGCGGTCTGGCTCAGGTGCAGCAAGCCACGCTGGCTACCGTGGCGCCGGGTATCGCCGAAGCGCTGATCGCTACCGCCATCGGTCTGTTCGCGGCGATTCCGGCGGTCATCGCCTACAACCGCTTCTCTGCCCGCAGCGAGATGCTGATCGGTCGTTACTACACCTTCGCCGACGAGTTCCAGGCCATCCTGCACCGCAAAGTGCACACCTCGGAAGACTAAGGCGAGCGAAGAGGACAGGTTTTAACCATGGCGAGAATTCGCAATAGACGCAAACCGGTTGCCGAGATGAACGTGGTGCCCTACATCGACGTGATGTTGGTACTGCTGGTCATCTTCATGGTCACCGCGCCGATGCTCAATCAGGGCGTCAAGGTCGATCTGCCCAAGGTCAGCAGCGAAGCGCTGCCGCAGGACAACGATGCCCAGGTGTTGACCATCTCCATCAAGGCCGACAAGACCTACTACTGGAACATGGGCAGCGAGGTTGACGTCGACACCGAGCAGGAGCGCGCCTCGACCCTTGAGCAGATGACGCAGGCCGTGTCGGCGATCATTGCCGAGAACCGTCGTCAGGGTAAGCAGGTGCAGGTGTTCGTGCGTGGTGATCGCACGGTCGATTACGGCACCGTGATGTCTGCCATGGGTGGTCTGCAGCAGGCCGACGTGGGCAACGTCGGACTGATTACCGAGGCTCCCTGATGCAGCAAACCGAGCGTCCGCAATCGGAAAGCTACTTCTGGCCCGTGGTTTGGGCGGTGGGTCTGCATGTCCTGATGTTCGCCATGCTGTTCGTCAGCTTCGCCTTCACACCCGAACTGCCGCCGGCGCGCCCGGTGGTGCAGGCTACGCTGTATCAGTTGCAATCGCAGAGCCAGGCCACCACGCAGACCACGCAAAAGGTTGCCGGCGAGGCGCAGAAAACCTCGGCACCGCAATTCGAGACCGAACGCCTGGAGCAGAAGAAGGCTGAAGAGCAGAAGGTAGCTGCAGCCAAGAAAGCCGAGGAACAAAAGCAGGCTGAAGAGGCTCGAAAGGCCGAAGCGGCGAAGAAAGCCGAGGCCGAGAAGGCCGTCGAACAGAAACGTCAGGCGGATATCGCAAAGAAGCGTGCCGAGGACGAAGCGAAGAAGAAAGCCGCTGAAGAGGCCAAGAAAAAGGCCGCTGCAGAAGAGGCGAAGAAAAAAGCGGCAGCCGCCGAGGCGGCGAAGAAGAAAGCAGCCGAGGATGCCAAGCGCAAGGCCGAAGATGCACGACGCAAGGCCGCCGAGGATCAGAAAGCGGCAGCGCTGGCTGAGCTGCTGTCTGACAACGTGCAGAACCAGCAGGCGCTGGCCGAGACGCATGGCGACCAGGTGGCCGGCAACCTTGATGACCTGATCATCAAGCTGATTACCGAGAACTGGCAGCGACCGATGTCGGCGCGCCGTGGCATGAGCGTCGAGCTGCTGATTCAGATGCTGCCCGACGGCACCGTGACCAACGCCAGCGTGTCGCGCTCCAGTGGCGATGCGCCGTTCGACAACTCGGCCGTTGCAGCTGTACGTAACGTCGGGCGTATTCCCGAGATGCAACAATTGGATCGCGCTACCTTCGACCGTATGTACAGGCAGCGTCGCGTCATTTTCAAACCGGAGGATTGAGCTCTGTGAATACCCTGATTCGTATCGCCCTGCTGGGGCTGGTCATGCTGGTCGGTAGCGTCCAGGCGGCCGACCCGCTGGTGATTTCCCAAGGCGCTGACCGTGCCACGCCCATCGCCGTCGTGCCCTTTGGCTGGCAAGGCGGTTCGGTACTGCCTGAAGACATGTCGCAGATCATTGGCAACGATCTGCGCAACTCCGGCTACTTCGAGCCGATCCCGCGGCAGAACATGATCAGCCTGCCGACTCAGGCCAGCGAAGTCATCTATCGCGACTGGAAAGCCCTCGGTGCCCAGTACGTGCTGGTGGGCAATATCGTGCCCAACGGCGGCCGCCTGCAGGTGCAATACGCACTGTTCAACGTCAACACCGAACAGCAGGTCATGACCGGCAATGTTGGTGGTGGCACCGATCAGCTGCGTGACATGGCTCACCATATCGCCGACCAGTCGTTCGAGAAGCTCACCGGCGTCAAGGGGGCATTCTCCACGCGCCTGCTCTATGTCACTGCCGAGCGCATGGGGACCAACAATACCCGTTACACCCTGCAGCGCTCCGACTACGACGGTGCCCGTGCGGTGACCCTGCTGCAATCGCGCGAGCCGATTTTGTCGCCGTCATTCGCGCCGGATGGCCGTCGCATCACCTACGTGTCGTTCGAGCAGCGTCGCCCGCGCATCTTCGTGCAGCACATCGATACCGGTCGCCGCGAACAGATCACCAACTTCGAAGGCCTCAACGGCGCTCCGGCCTGGTCGCCGGATGGCAATCGTCTGGCCTTCGTGCTGTCCAAAGACGGCAATCCGGAAATTTATGTGATGGATATGGGCAGCCGGCAGATGCGCCGCGTCACCAACCATTACGCGATCGATACCGAACCCTTCTGGGGCAAGGATGGTCAGACCCTTTACTTCACCTCGGATCGTGCGGGTAAGCCGCAGATCTACAAGACCAACATCAATAGCGGGGCAGTGGAGCGAGTTACCTTCGTTGGTAACTACAACGCCAACCCGAAATTGTCGGCCGATGAAAAGACCCTGGTGATGATCCATCGCCAGGATGGTTTTACCGTGTTCAAGGTGGCTGCGCAGGACCTGGAAACCAACCGTTTGCGTATTCTTTCAGACACAAGTTTGGATGAGTCGCCCACTGTTGCGCCCAATGGCGCCATGCTAATCTACGCCACCCGCCAGCAGGGCCGGGGAGTCTTGATGTTAGCGTCCACCAATGGACGTGTGAGGCTCCCTCTTCCTACCGCTCAAGGCGAAGTTCGAGAGCCTTCTTGGTCCCCTTACCTGAACTGATGCGGCGTTACACCTATATTGCTTAACACAACTGGGGTTCATTAGGAGTTACATGATGGAAATGCTGAAATTCGGTAAGTTCGCTGCACTGTCCCTGGCTCTCGCTGTTGCCGTAGGTTGCTCCTCCAAAGGCGGCGACGCTGCTGGTGAAGGTGCTGTTGACCCGAATGCTGGTTACGGTGCCAACACTGGCGCTGTTGACAGCAGCCTGAGCGAAGAAGCTGCTCTGCGCGCTATCACCACCTTCTACTTCGAGTACGACAGCTCCGACCTGAAGGCCGAAGCCATGCGCGCTCTGGACGTACACGCCAAGGACCTGAAAGGCAACGGCGCTCGCGTCGTTCTGGAAGGCCACGCTGACGAGCGCGGTACCCGTGAGTACAACATGGCTCTGGGCGAGCGTCGTGCCAAGGCCGTTCAGCGCTACCTGGTTCTGCAAGGCGTTTCCCCGGCTCAGCTGGAGCTGGTTTCCTACGGCGAAGAGCGTCCGGTTGCCACTGGCAACGACGAGCAGTCCTGGGCTCAGAACCGTCGTGTAGAGCTGCGTAAGTAAGCTGCCATGCGAGATTGCCGCCGTATCCTGACCCTTCTGACACTCGCCTTGCCGCTCGCGGCAATGGCGGAGGTTCCCGTACTGGAAAGCAGCTCCATGCAACAGGGCAGCAGCTATCCACCGGCGGGTTATGGTGCGGCCGGTGCCTCTGCCGGAGCGGGTGCGCAAGCACCCGCTTCTGCGCAGGGTATGCTGTTCAACCAGCTCCAGCAGATGCAGCAGGAAATTGCGCAACTGCGCGGCATGGTCGAGGAGCAGCAAAATGAAATCCAGCGCCTCAAGCAGGAAGGCCTGGAGCGTTACCAGGATCTGGACCAACGCATTTCTTCCGGTGCTGCCGCCGGTGGAGCTCCTGCACAGAATTCAGCCGATGGCGCGGTAAACGCCAATGGCACCCCGACGCCACCTGCCGCGCAGCAGCAGACCAGCGCCGAGCCGGGTGATCCGGCCAAGGAAAAACTCTATTACGACGCCGCCTTCGACCTGATCAAGGCCAAGGATTTCGACAAGGCTTCGCAGGCATTTGCGGCCTTTCTTAATCGCTATCCCAACAGCCAGTACGCAGGCAACGCGCAGTATTGGTTGGGCGAAGTGAATCTGGCCAAGGGCGATCTGCAAGCAGCCGGCCAGGCCTTCGCCAAGGTCAGCCAGGCCTATCCGAGCCACGCCAAGGTGCCGGATTCACTGTTCAAACTGGCCGACGTCGAACGTCGCCTGGGTCACAACGACAAGGCCCGTGGCATCCTTCAGCAAGTCATCGCGCAGTACCCGGGTAGCTCGGCCGCTCAACTGGCCCAGCGTGATCTGCAGCGGCTGTAAGCCGAAAGTTGACGAAAAACCCGCGCCCGTCGCGGGTTTTTCTTATCTGGCCTCGCGTGATCCATTAGAATGCGCGGCGGCCCAGGTGGCAGGGTTTCAGCTCGGCTGATGTCCTTGTCGCCGTGCCTTGTCGAATGTCGGCCGCTGCCGGCGTTCCTGTCTTTCCACGCAACGGAGGCGGATGGCCTGTTTCGTCATCACGCTCGTGGCTACCATGCAAGAAACCCTGCGCATCACCGAGATTTTCTACTCGCTGCAGGGGGAAACGCGTACCGCTGGCTTGCCAACGGTATTCGTGCGCCTTACCGGCTGCCCCCTGCGCTGTCAGTACTGTGATACCGCCTACGCCTTCAGCGGCGGTGAAATCGTCACACTTGACAGTATCCTCGATCAAGTGGCCGCCTATCGCCCGCGTTACGTCTGCGTCACCGGTGGTGAGCCGCTGGCTCAGCCCAATTGCATTGCCTTGCTCACGCGCCTGTGCGACGCCGGCTACGAGGTATCGCTGGAAACGAGTGGCGCACTCGATGTCTCCGCAGTCGATCCCCGGGTCAGCAAGGTGCTGGATCTGAAGACGCCAGGCTCTGCCGAAATGCAGCGTAATCGCTACGAGAACATCCAGTGGCTGACACGCAACGATCAGGTCAAGTTCGTCATCTGCTCACGCGAGGACTACGACTGGGCGGTATCCAAGTTGATCGAGTACGACCTGGCCAGCCGAGCCGGCGAAGTACTGTTCTCGCCCAGTCACAAACAGGTCGATGCGCGTGCGCTGGCCGACTGGATCGTGACCGACAACCTGCCTGTACGCCTGCAATTGCAGTTGCACAAGATTCTCTGGAACGATGAGCCGGGACACTGAACATGAACGACAAGAAAGCGGTCATCCTCCTTTCCGGTGGCCTGGACTCGGCCACCGTGGTAGCCATGGCGAATGCCGAGGGCTACAGCTGCTACAGCATGAGTTTCGATTACGGCCAGCGTCATCGCGCCGAGTTGCAGGCAGCCGAACGTGTGGCGCGGCAGTTGGGTGTAGTCGAGCACAAGGTGATCGGCCTGAACCTCAATGGCATCGGCAGCTCGGCGTTGACCGACAGCAGCATCGCCGTGCCGGAGTCCCCGACCGAGGGCATTCCAGCGACCTATGTGCCGGCGCGCAATACCGTTTTCCTGGCGCTCGCGTTGGGCTGGGCCGAGGTGCTCGAGGCGCGCGAGATCTTCATTGGCGTCAACGCAGTGGATTACTCGGGCTACCCGGATTGCCGCCCCGAGTTCGTCGACGCCTTCGAGCGTATGGCCAACCTGGCGACCAAGGCGGGTGTGGAGGGGCAGGGCTTCACCATTCGCGCGCCGCTGCAGCAGCTGAGCAAGGGTGAGATCATCCAGGCTGGTATGCGCCTGGGGGTGGATTATGCGCTCACGGTCTCCTGCTACCAGGCCGATGATGATGGCCGCGCCTGTGGCAAGTGTGACAGCTGCCGCCTGCGTGCAGCTGGTTTCGCCGCCGCCGGTGTGCCGGATGTAACGCGCTACTTCTGAAAAAGTTTTCGCGAAGTGTTGATTTCCTGAATTAAATCAGTATCATGCGCCTCGCGTTGGGTCGTTAGCTCAGTTGGTAGAGCAGTTGGCTTTTAACCAATTGGTCGTAGGTTCGAATCCTACACGACCCACCAGATCGCAAAAGCCAGTCGTGAGACTGGCTTTTTTTTGCTCTCGGAAAAGCCCTCTGGCCGATGTTGCCCCGCCTGTGGCGATGGGCAACCAGGGGGTATACTCGCAGCTCGCTCAAGAGCGCCGCAGGTTCGATGATATGACGCAGATTTCCGAACGCCTTCTGGTTCAAGCCCACCTCGATGCCAAACAGCCCAAGCCGCTGACCGCCGAGGAAGAGGCCTTCTATCGCCGTGAAATCGCCGCCGAGCTGAAGAAGCAGAACGCGGTGCTGGTGGCGCACTATTACTGTGATCCGGTCATCCAGGCGCTCGCAGAGGAAACCGGTGGCTGCGTTTCCGACTCCCTGGAAATGGCCCGCTTCGGCAATCAGCACCCGGCGCAGACCGTTGTGGTGGCCGGGGTCAAGTTCATGGGCGAGACAGCGAAGATCCTCAACCCGGAAAAGCGCGTACTGATGCCGACTCTGGAGGCGACTTGCTCGCTTGACCTGGGCTGCCCGGTGGACGAATTCTCGGCCTTCTGCGATCAGCACCCGGAGCGTACCGTGGTGGTTTACGCCAACACGTCGGCGGCGGTGAAGGCACGTGCTGACTGGGTGGTGACGTCCAGCTGCGCGCTGGAGATCGTCGAGAGTCTGATGGATAACGGCGAGACCATCATCTGGGCGCCGGACAAGCATCTGGGCAACTACATCCAGCGCGAGACCGGCGCCGACATGCTGCTGTGGGATGGCGCCTGCATCGTGCACGAGGAGTTCAAGTCCAAGCAGCTGTTGGACATGAAGGCACTGTATCCGGACGCCGCCATTCTGGTGCACCCGGAATCGCCGCAGAATGTGGTGGAGTTGGCCGATGCCGTGGGTTCCACCAGCCAGTTGATCAAGGCGGCGCAGACCCTGCCGAACTCCACCTTCATCGTCGCCACCGATCGCGGCATCTTTTACAAGATGCAGCAGCTGTGCCCGGACAAGACCTTCATCGAGGCGCCAACCGCCGGCAATGGTGCCGCCTGCCGCAGCTGCGCGCACTGCCCGTGGATGGCGATGAATACGCTGGAGCGTGTGCTGACAGGCTTGCGTCAGGGTTCAGGCGAAATTCACGTCGATCCGGCGTTGATTCCCAAGGCGATCAAGCCGCTCAAGCGCATGCTCGACTTCACTCAGGCGGCGCGGATGAAGGTCGCCGGCAACGCCTGACCGCCAGCAGTCAAAAAGAAGCCCGGCCAATGCTGGGCTTCTTGCTTTGCGTAGCCCGGATGCAATCCGGGAAGGGCGAGCGGCCAATACCCCCGGATTGCATCCGGGCTACGTAGGCTGCGTTAGCTCACCCAGTTTTCCGGTTCGTTGACCACATTAAGCAGCGCGCGCAGGCGGCCGTAGTCGCGACCATTGAAGGCAAAGGCCAGGCGGCTCAGGTGGCATAGTTCCGGTTCGTCGCGCTCCTGCTCGCAATGGGGCTGCTGGGTAAATCCACCTTCCTTGCACAGGCTGGCGAAGTCGCTGTCCAGCTTCGCCAGCGCCGCCTCGTTGAGTGGATGATTGAGGCGAATCACGAAGCGATCCTTGAGCCAGCGGCTGGAGTGGAAGTTGCGGTAGAAGCGGGCGATTTCATCCACCGCCTCTTCGGCGCTGTAGACCAGATGCATCAGGTTGAGGTCGGTGGGCAGGATGTAACCGTTGTCGCCAAGCTGGCGACGGATGAAGCCCAGTGCATCTTCCCAATAGCTGCCGCCCGGCTGATCGAGCAGTACCACGGGCACCAGTGGGCTCTTGCCGGTCTGGATCAGGGTCAGCACTTCCAGCGCTTCGTCGAGGGTGCCGAAACCGCCGGGGCACAGCACCAGGCCGTCGGCTTCCTTGACGAAGAACAACTTGCGCAGAAAGAAGAAGTGGAACGACAGCAGGTGATGGCTGCCGCGCATGGTCGCGTTGGCGGTTTGTTCGAAGGGCAGGGTGATATTGAAACCCAGGCTGCTTTCCGCGCCGGCGCCTTCATGGGCTGCCGCCATGATGCCACCACCGGCACCTGTGACCACCATCAGGTCGCGGTGTGCCAGTAATGCGCCGAGCTCGCGCGCCTGCCGGTACAGGGGATGATCGGGCGGAGTTCGTGCTGAGCCGAACACCGTTACCTTGCGCCGCCGTTTCAGTTGTTCCAGCATGCCGAAGGCATGCTCCATCTCGCGCAGCGTCTGCATCATGATCTTGGCGTCCCAGCGGTTACGATCCGCCTGGGCCATGTGGATCACCGTGGTGAGCATTTCGCGGTAAAGCGCCAGATTGGGGCTGTTGCTCGGGGTGGCCAGCGCTACCAGTTCCTCCACCTTGTTGCTCAGGTCGACCTCGCTGGTTTGCACGTGGCGTGACAGATAGTCGTCCGGTTCAAAGGGCATGGAAACTCTCCTCTTCTAGGCCTGTGAGAGACGAGGAGCCTCTCCTGTTGGCCGGTTCCTTGATTATGGAGTGTTGAACAGCTTGCCACAGGCAGTCTGCCGTTTCGTTGCGACCTTTTCGTAAGCGCCGATTACAGGGCGATCTGTTCACCGGGTTCGGGAATGTTGGCAATCCAGTTCAGGCGCTCGCGCAGGGCGCCTTGCAGTGTCTGCATCTTTTCCAGTTCGCCATGCACCAGATACAGCTCGGGGTGATGCTCGAACCGGCTGGCCCAGTCGAGCAATTGCGATTGCCCGGCATGCGCGGAGAAACCGCCCAGAGTATGTACCTTGGCCTTCACCGCGATGCGCTGATGCAGCACCTTGACCGTTTCGGCTCCGTCGACGATCAGGCGACCCAACGTGCCCTTGGCCTGGAACCCGGGGAATACCAGATGGCAGTTCTCGCGCCAGAGGTTGTGCTTGAAGTGATGGACGATACGCCCGCCATTGCACATGCCGGCACCGGCGATGATGATCGCGCCGCTGTTGATCCGGTTGATCGCCATCGATTCTTCGGCTGTCGGTGTGCTGCGCAACACTGGCAGCCAGTCCTCGATACGCTTGACGCCCTTGGCGGCCAGCGCTGCACGATCTGCGGCCGCGAACTGGTCATGGAAGCGGCTGTAAATGGCGTTGGCGCGGATCGCCATGGGGCTGTCGAGGAACACGGCCTGCTGCGGCAGGCGGCCTTCCTGATAGAAGCGGCCGAGGTAGTAGATCAGGTCCTGCGTGCGGCCGACGGCGAACGACGGGATCAGTACGTTGCCACCTTCCTTGTGAGCCTGCTGAAGAATGTCTGCCAGCTCTTCCAGGGTTTCGTTGCTGGTGCGATGGTCGCGGTCGCCGTAGGTCGACTCCATCAGCAGCACGTCCGCCTGGTTCAGCTGTGTCGGCGCCTGCATCAGCGGTGAGCAGGTGTTGCCCAGGTCGCCGGAGAACACCAGGTGACGTCGCAGGTGGTGATCCTCTACCTGCATCTCGACGATGGCCGAGCCGAGGATGTGGCCTGCATTGTGGAAGGTGACATGCACGCCCTTGGCTACCTCGACCGCTGCGCCATAGGTATGCGCGTGGCGCTGGCTGAGCGCCTGCTCGGCATTGGCGATGGTGTAGAGCGGCTTGACCGCTGGCTTGCCCTGGCGTGCGCGCCAGCGGTTTTCCCATTCGGCGTCTTTCTCCTGGAGGAAGGCCGAATCCATCAGCATCAGCTCGAGCAGTTCGCAACTGGCTTCAGTGGCGTGAATCGGGCCGCGATAGCCCTCGGCGACCAGGCGCGGCAACAGCCCGCTGTGATCGAGGTGGGCGTGGGAGACCACCACCGCATCCAGGCTGCTCGGATCGAAAGAAAACGCACTGCGGTTCAGATCTTCTTCCTGGCGGCGTCCCTGATGCATGCCGCATTCGAGCAGTACCTTGGCGCCATCGCGGCTTTCCACCAGGTAGCAGGAGCCGGTGACCTGTTGAATCGCACCGAGAAAAGTGAGCAAGGCCATGGTTTGTTCCTTGTCGTGATGATGAAGCGAGTCTGCCGCTTCGAACCGGCGCGGGTCTTGATGCAGGTCAGCGGGTGCTTCGTAGCGATACCTAAACTGCAGGCAAGCATTCAGGAGAGCACTCATGACCCAGCTATTGCCCGACGCCGCCACCTTGGCTCGGCACGCCCAGCAATATCCCGACTTTGCCCGCTGGCAAGTTGGCCACGGACCTGTCCAGCATAGCCCGCAGACCCGCGCCGCCGTCTTTCGTCTGGCCCATCAACTGGTGCAGAGCGGTTTGCAGCCCGACCTGCCGAGCGTCTACCGCCTGTTGCGCGCGCTGGACTCGCTGACGGCAGCCGGCCTCTGGTTGGTGGTACACATGACTTATGCCCAGCGCGTTCGGCTCGATGGCCAGCCGCTGCAGGCCGATGATTTCAAGCCCGTGCCCGAAGGGCATACCGGCGGCGCGCTGAACATGGTGCCGGCCTATGCCGGCTACCTGGCGCTCAACGCCCTGACGGGTGAGACGCGTGGCTGGTTGATGGGCCAAGGCCATTGCGTGGCGGCGATCGAGGCGCTGAACCTGCTGACCGGCAACCAGCATCCCGAGCAGGCCGCCCGTTACGCGTGTGACGAGACGGGCATGAGTCGCCTGGCGGCGGACTTCTACAGTTACGCCCAGGCTGCGGACGGCAGCCCTGGCGTGCCGTTGGGCAGTCATGTCAATCCGCACACCGCCGGCGGTATCGCCGAAGGCGGATACCTCGGGTTCGCTGAGTTGCAGTACGCACATCTGCCATTGCCAGGGGAGAAACTGGTGGCGTTCCTGTCCGATGGCGCCGCCGAAGAGCAGCGCGGCAGCGACTGGATGCCACGCTGGTGGCGTGCCGAGGATTGTGGCGTGGCGCTACCGGTGATGATCGCCAACGGCCGGCGTATCGAGCAGCGTACCGAGTTGGGCACGCTGGAGGGCCTGGAAGGGTTTCGCCGGCACCTGCGCGGCTGCGGCTTCGATCCGGTGAGCTTCGATGGGCGTGATCCGGCAGCCTTCGTCTGTGCGCTGTGGGAGATGGAGCAGCGCCTGGCGCATCGGCTGGAGGAGCTCGATCGCGAGCTGATCGGTTATCCCTTGCCGATGCCCTACGGCATTGCCGAGACCACCAAGGGCTATGGCTTCTTTGGCGCTGGCTGCAACGCCGCTCATAATCTGCCGCTACCGGCCAGTCCGGCGCAGGATGATTACGCGCGCGAGCTGTTCAACCAACATGCTGCGGCCTTGTGGGTAGAGCCGCAGGTGCTGTCGGAAGCCTGCAGTCTGTTCACTGCACGCAAGGGTCGTGTACTGGAGCGGGATAACCCACTGGCACGGCGTCAACCACTGCAGCCGGTACAGCCTGAGCTGCATTTTCATGGTCGGCCCTGTTCGCCCATGACTGCACTGGATCGTTATTTCGTCGATCTGGTGCGCGCCAACCCACAGTTGCGGCCGCGTGTCGGTAACCCGGACGAACTGGCCAGCAACCGTCTGGGCGGTGTGCTGGCAGCGCTCAAGCACCGCGTCAGCCAGCCTGAGAGCGAGCTGGAGTCGCTGCACGGTGCGGTGATCACCGCGCTCAACGAGGAGGCTGTGGTCTCTGCCTGTCTGGCCAATCAGGGCGGCCTGAATCTGGTGGCCAGTTACGAGGCGTTTTGCGTGAAGATGCTCGGTGCCGTGCGCCAGCGTCTGATCTTCGCCCGCCAGCAGAAAGAGGCGGGACGTCCAGCCGGCTGGCTGGGCTGGCCGCTGGTGGCCACTTCGCACACCTGGGAGAACGGCAAGAACCAGCAGTCGCATCAGGACACTACCTTCTGCGAGGCGCTGCTGGGCGAGATGCACGATGTCATGCGTGTGCTGTTTCCGGCCGACCACAATTCGCTACTGGCCCTACTGCCTGGCATCTACCAGGAGCGCGGCCGGCTCGCTTGCCTGGTGGTGGCCAAACGTGAACAACCCTGCAGCTTCACCGTCGAACAGGCGCAGCAACTGGCCCGTGAGGGGGCATTGCTGGTCGATGCCGAAGGCGATGGCGAACCGGTGCTGCTGATTGCCAGCGGCAGCTATCAGCTGCACGAGATGCGTCGCGCCGCCGTTCGTCTGAGCGAGCAGGGTGTGGCCTGGCGTCTGATTTACTTGCAGGAACCAGGGCGCTTTCGTATGCCGCGTGATGCCTGGGAGGCGTCGAGTGTGGCCAGCACCGCTCAGCGTGAGGCGCTGTTCCCGATTGCCTGTCGACGGCGCGTGTTGCTTGGCCACATGCGCCCGGAAGTGGCCTTAGGGCATCTGTCGACGGTGCTGGGCGATGCTGCTACGTGTCATGCGCTTGGTTATCGCAACCGTGGCGGCACTTTCGACGAAGCCGGCATGCTGTTCGCCAATGGCTGTACCTGGGCGCATGTCCTGCAAAGCGTCGCCGAGGTGCTCGGCGTATCGATCGATGCCTGGCTGACGCCTGAGGAACGTGCGGCTCTGGCAGGCAGGGGGAGTCCTCGCTCCCTGCGTTGAGCCTGCTGACTGGGTCAATGGTAAGGGAGAGGCAGGTATGCCCAAGTTGATTCTGGAGATCGAAACGGACCTCTATCGCCTGCTGCAGCAGGCAGCGCTAACCAATCGACTGAGTCTGGAGGATGAATGTCGACGTCGCCTCGAGGGCGGTGTACGACGTTCGCGCTATATGGAGGCCTTGCTCGCCGAGCTGCGCGCCGATGAGGCGCAGCGGCGAGCGGAACGGGACTGACGGCAGCCCTGGGTCAGAGGCCGCAGTCGCTCTTGTCGAACACTTCGACGGTAACCGGGCGATTGCTGCGGTACTCACTGAACTGGTAGCGCAGCTGTGCGCCCTGGGCCAACAGGTTGCGATAGCCCGGATTGCGGCAGACGCTGGCGGCCAGTTGCGCGCGCACGGTATCGGGGTTGCCGCGCATCTGCGCTGCATGCGCTTCACGCACGCTGAGGTGGTTGATCAGCGTGTGGCCTTCCACGGTGTAGCCCTGATCGAGAATGTCTTCATTGATCGCTCGCGGCGTGCCCTCGCTGCTTTGCCGGGCGACCTGCTCCAGGGTGCGAGTCAGTTCCATCTCCTTCAGCGAGGCTGCCTGGGCAGTGGGAAGCATCAGGCTGAGCGCGAGAGCGGGGAGGATGTAACGCAGCATGTCATGTGACTCCTGAAAGCGTGGACGAGGGTTGGACAGGGCCTCGCAGCGAATGTTCGCGCCGCTGGCCATTTGCCCGCCTGAAACTAAGTGTTACTGATGGGGACATGCTGGCCTGTGGCCGCCGCCCATCACCACGACCAAAGGCCGGGGATCATCGGCCAAACCTGCACGTCACAGGCATTGAGCCGCCGTCGCAGTCGGACGTCGCCAGTGCAGACCTGCCTGAAGTCTGCCGCTGGTGCAGGAAGGACTGCGCGGTGTTCAAGCAGCGTGCAGGAGAATAACAATGACAATGCTCTCTCGGCGCTGGCCATCGCGGGTGATGGTCGGCAGTTTACTGGTTTTGCCCGTTGCGCAGGTGCAGGCATCCGGTTATCACTTCGGTTCGCAATCGGTGGCGGCGCAGGGTTCGGCACATGCCAACGGTGCCGAGGCGGCCGACCCTTCGACCATTTTCTACAACCCCGCTGGCCTTGCCCGGCTCAAGGGCACCCAGGTGACCTCCGGCCTGAGCATCCTGCTGCCGGATGGCGATTACGAGGACAAGGGTAGCCGCGACGTGTTCGGCAATTCTGTCTCGGGGGATGCGGGCGAGTTCCTGCCTGATGCCGCCGCTGCGCCCAACTTCTATTTTTCCCATGAGATCAACGACCGAGTGACGGTCGGTCTGGGCATCTTCACTCCGTTCGGCGCGAAGCTCGACTACAAGGAGGACTGGGCTGGGCGCTACGGCATCCAGTCGGCCAGCCTGGAGACGGTGACCTTCAACCCGAGCATTGCCTTTCGCTTCAATGAACACCACAGCATCGGTTTCGGTGTTTCGGCACAGTACATCAAGTCGGTGCAGCGCGGTGCGGCGGATGTCAAAGGCGCGTCGCGGCAATTGGCTGGGCAGTTTGTCACTGCCAATCAGGATCTGACCGAGCTGGCCGCATCACCGCTTGGTCAGTTTGCCATTCCTTTGCTCTACGGCATCGATGTGCCCGGTGAGATCAGCAGTTGCGACGGTCAGGCCGATGACGCTTTCGTCGACTGTGTGGCGAAGAACTTCGCCGACAACGTCCAGGGTGACGGTTACTTCCGGGTCAAGGGCGATGACTGGGGGTTTGGCTGGAATATCGGCTACCTGTGGGAGCCGACCGAAGCGACGCGCTTTGGCGTGTCCTATCGTTCCAACATTCGCCACACCCTTGAAGGCGAGACAAAATGGAGCTTCGCCGGCGTGTCCGGCAGCGTGCCTTCACCCGATACCGATTTGAGCGGTGGCATCGATCTTGGCATCATCACCTTGCCGCCAGCCGATGCATTGGGGCAGGTGCTGGACCCGGACAACTGGGTCAATCCCGGCAATTTCGCCGGCTCCAGGCTGCACCCCAACTCCAAGGCCAAGACCGCCATCGATACACCGGAGATGCTCTCCTTCAACGCCTTCCATCAGCTCAACGACAAGATGGCGCTCATGGCGGATCTGACCTTCACTCGCCATTCGCGGCTCGACGAGGTGCGCATCGGTATCGATCAGGTGGCTGGCTATCCTTACTTCAATGGCGTTACCGAGGGCGACCTGAGCGTCAAGCAGGACTGGAAGGACAGCTACAAGATCTCTCTGGGCATGAACTACCAGTACAGTGATGACCTGCTGCTGCGTACCGGCGTTGCTTACGACCGCTCTCCCGTCAACTCGCCGCAGCTACGCCATCCGGCCTTTCCTGATGCGGATCGCTACTGGCTTTCGCTCGGCGCCAACTACAAGGTGATGCGCGACACCTCGCTGGATTTCGCCTACAGCTACGTGCAGTTCTCCAGCGGCAAGATGGACTACCAGGACGGCTGCTCCCCGGCCGGCTGGGTGCCAGGTGCCGGCGGGCTGTATCAGGACAGTGGAGTGCGCTGCACCGGCAACGGCGGCAACTACACCGGTGAGTACAACACCCACATCCACTTCATCGGTCTGGCCTTGAACCACAGCTTCTGAGCCATCTGAGTGACGAACGGGGGTGCTAGAATCGCCCCCCCGTTCGCTGTCGTTACCGCCATGACCCATCCAGCCCCACATGCCGTCGCCCGCCTGCGCACAGAGCGCCTGGCGCGCAGCGTCAAACCCTTCATCGCCCGTGGCTCGCGTGCCGAGCGCTGCCCGCACTGCCGGGTGCAGCCTACTCATTGTCTGTGCGCCTGGCGCCCGCAGGTCGAGGCCAATGCCGCCATGTGTCTGGTGATGCATGACATTGAGGCGCTGAAACCGAGCAATACCGGCTGGTTGATTGCCGACGTGGTGCCGCAAACCCACGCCTTCGGCTGGGCGCGCACTGCCGTCGACCCGGCGCTGCTGGAGCTCTTGGCCGATCCGCAGTGGCAGCCTTATCTGGTTTTTCCCGGCGAGTACGTGGCGCCGCAGCGCGTGGTGGAGGAGGTGGCGCTGGCGCCCGGCAAGCGGCCGTTGTTCGTGCTGCTGGATGCCACCTGGACCGAGGCGCGCAAGATGTTTCGCAAGAGCCCGTATCTGGACGCACTGCCGGTGCTGAGCCTGACGCCAGCGCAGCTATCGCGCTATCGACTGCGCCGCTCTACCCGCGGCGAGCACCTGTGCACCGCCGAGGTGGCTGCCATGTGCCTGGAGTTGGCTGGTGACCTGCGCGCCAGCGAGGCGCTGGACGATTATCTCGACGTTTTCAGCCAACATTATCTGGCGGCCAAACGGCGTCTGCCGCTGGACCTCAACGATGCTTTGCATCAGCGTTTGCAGGCGTACCGCTGAGTTCGAGTGGCAGAGGCTTCGGCCATAGCTGGGCCAACAGCATGCCGGCGAACATCAGCGCGCAGCCGAGATAGCCGCGCAGTTGCAGCATTTCACCGAGCAGCAGGGCACCGGCGATAGCGGCGAATACGGCCTCCAGCGAGAGGATGATCGCCGCATGCGAGGCGATGGCGTGCTGCTGGGCGATGACCTGCAAGGTAAAGCCGATCGCCACGCCGAAAATGCCGCCATAGAGGATGGCTGGGCCTGCTTTGAATATGCCCTCCAGCGTTGCCGTCTCGAACACCAGGGCCAGTGTCAGGCTGATCACTGCGCAGGTGGCGAACTGGATCAGTGCCAGGCGCAGCGGGTCGTGGCGGCTGGCGAAAAAACCCACCAACAGCACGTGGATACCCCAGACGAAAGCGCCAGCCAGCTGCAACCAGTCGCCAGATGCCACGGTGAAGCCTTCGCCGACGCTGAGCAGGAACATGCCGACTACCGCCAGGCTGGCGCCCAGCCAGATGCCCAGGCTGCTTTTCTGGCCGATGAACAAACCGAGCAGCGGTACCACGATCACATACAAGCCGGTGATGAAGCCGGAGTTGGTCACGGTGGTGAACATCAGGCCAACTTGCTGCAAGTTGATACCGATCGCCAGAGCCAGACCCATGATGGCGCCGCCCAGCAGCAGCCCGCGACTCGGTGCCGACCGGGGTTGCTGGCTGCGTCGCTGTATCAGGATGATCACCGGGATCAGCACCAGGCTGGCGAGGACGAAGCGCAGACCGGAATAAAGGAAGGGACCGATGTTTTCCATACCCAGTTGCTGGGCGACGAACACGCTTCCCCAGATCATCGCGGTAATCAGCATCAACAGGTCGGCGCGCAGGGCTTGGCTTCGCATTGGAGCGTCTCGGCGGTAAAGCTGCGCATCCTGCCGCAAAGCATTGAGCTTGACCACCCCGCCACAGCTCGGCATGCTGAGCGCCGCCGTCGGTCCGAGTGGGGAGTCTGTGATGCTGGATGTGCAGTCTTGAACGGATCTTCAGGCGAAAAGCACTGCCATACTCACCTCAGTGCCACTCATAACAAGAACAGGATCTGCCAATGGCCGCCTACGAAATCCTGATTGCCGACGACCATCCGCTGTTTCGCAGCGCGCTGCAACAAGCACTGACCCTGGGGCTGGGGCCTGAAGTGCGACTGGTTGAAGCCGCCAGCATCGCTGAGCTCGAAGGCCACCTGGCCGCCAAGAGCGACTGGGACCTCGTCCTGCTCGACCTCAATATGCCCGGTGCCTACGGCTTTTCCGGTCTGGTGCTGCTGCGCGGTCAGTATCCGCACATTCCGGTAGTGATGATTTCTGCCCAGGAAGAGGCTTCGGTGGTCAACCGCTCTCGCGAGTTCGGGGCCAGCGGGTTCATCCCCAAATCCAGTCCGCTGGAAACCCTGCAGCAAGCCGTGCGCCAGGTGCTCGATGGCGATACCTGGTGGCCGCCACTGGCCGAGGAGGGCGCGCCGGTTTCCGCCGAGGCCAAGGCAGCCAGTGCCGGTCTTGCCAGTCTGACGCCGCAGCAGTTCCGCGTATTGACCATGGTCTGTGAAGGTTTGCTGAACAAGCAGATCGCCTACGAGCTGAGTGTCTCCGAAGCGACGGTCAAGGCGCATGTGACGGCGATTTTCCGCAAGCTGGGTGTGCGCACTCGCACGCAGGCGGCGTTGCTGTTGCAGCAGATGGAGTCGATCCCCACGCAGTGAGGACTCTGCTGCGCGTCGGTGCTGCTGCGTTGAAAGCAAGCTCGGCTTGCTCATGTACAGCCAGTGAACGTTGCAGTCTCACTTGTTTCCACCTTGCATCCCTCTAGCTCGAGATCTCGTATATAGGCTCTCGCGCCGCGTTCTTCGGCTAGGCGACCATCGAGTGTATTTCCCTGGAGCGCCGCCTGCTGTCGAAGCACACCAAGGACATTGGCAACGCCGCGCAATTCGTCGCGCTGCTCGGTCTGGGCAATCGTCCTCTTGAGCTGAAACTCAGACGATCGGCGGCAGGACGATCTGATCGCTGCGGCTGACGCCAGCGGTCAGCGCGCGACACTGTTCGAGAAACTCGCGCATGGCCGCTGTCTGGTACTTCTGCTTGTGCCAGATGAAGTAGAACTGCCGGCGCAGGTCCAGCTCCGGAGTTTCCACGGGCATCAGGCTGCCACGACGAAAGGCGTCGCGCAGCGCCAGGCGTGAGATGCAGCCGATGCCCAGGCCTGATTCCACGGCGCGCTTGATCGCCTCTGTGTGTTCCAGCTCCAGGCGGATATTCAGGTTGCGCGGGTGATGCCGCATGGCCTGATCGAAGGTCAGTCGCGTGCCCGAGCCCTGCTCACGCAGAATCCAGGCTTCATGCGTCAGCTCTTCCAGGCTGGCACTGCCGCGCTGGGCCAGTGGATGCTGTGGCGCGCAGAACACCACCAGCTCGTCCTCGACCCAGGGCTGCACCTCGATATCCGGGTGCTGGCAGTCGCCTTCGATCAAGCCCAGGTCCAGCTCGTAGTGAGCGATCTGTTGCACCACATGAGCGGTGTTATGCACCTGCAGCTTCACCCGGCATTCAGGGTGGTGCTGCATGAAGCTGCCAATCAGCAGGGTGGCCAGATAGTTGCCCACGGTGAGGGTGGCGCCGACGTTCAGCGAGCCATAACCGCTCTTGCCCCCCAGCAGGCGTTCGATCTCGCGCGCCTGGTCGATCAGGGCGACGGCCTCGGGCAATAGCTGTCGGCCCAGGGCGTTGAGCGCCAGGCGCTTGCCGGCGCGATCGAACAGCTGGCAGTCGGATTGGCGCTCGAGTTCGGTCAGCGAAGTGCTGGTCGCAGACTGCGACAATGCGAGCGATTGCGCGGCGCGCGAGACGCTTTCATGCTGCGCCACGGCGACGAATACCTGAAGTTGTCTGAGAGTAAATCGCATATCGATATAACCGATAACCTATATCTTGATAATCCACTTAACAGATATTGTTGCCGCGAATAGAATGCCGCGCAATCGCGTCTTTGGCGCTGAAGTTCTTCGAGGAAATCATCATGAGCAATATGAACGTCGAGCGCGTGCTCAGCGTCCACCACTGGAACGATACGCTGTTCAGCTTCAAGTGCACCCGTGATCCAGGCCTGCGCTTCGAGAATGGTCAGTTCGTGATGATCGGTCTGCAACAGGACAATGGCCGCCCGCTGATGCGCGCCTATTCCATCGCCAGCCCGAACTGGGAAGAGCACCTGGAGTTCTTCAGCATCAAGGTGCCGGACGGCCCGCTGACCTCGCAGCTGCAGCACCTGAAGGAAGGCGACGAGATCATCATCAGCAAGAAGCCCACCGGCACGCTGGTGCTCGATGATCTCAACCCCGGCAAGCACCTCTATCTGCTCAGCACCGGCACCGGTCTGGCGCCGTTCATGAGCGTGATCCAGGACCCGGAAACCTACGAGCGCTTCGAGAAGGTGATCCTGGTTCACGGCGTGCGCTACGTGAACGAAGTCGCCTACCGCGAGTTCATCACCGAACACCTGCCGCAGAACGAATTCTTCGGTGATGCGCTGAAGGACAAGCTGATCTACTACCCGACCGTGACCCGCGAGCCGTTCGAGAACCAGGGCCGTCTGACCGACCTGATGCGCAGTGGCAAACTGTTCGCCGATATCGGCCTGCCGCCGATCAATCCGCAGGACGACCGCGCCATGATCTGCGGCAGCCCGAGCATGCTCGACGAAACCAGCGAAGTGCTCGACAGCTTCGGTCTGAAGATCTCCCCGCGCATGCGTGAGCCGGGTGACTATCTGATCGAGCGCGCCTTCGTCGAGAAGTAAGCGCCTCCGTTAAACGACAAAGCCGCCCCATGGGCGGCTTTGTCGTTGTAGGGTGCGCCGTGCGCACCGAGCTGTTGCTCGTTGGAGCGCGAGGCGCACGGCCTGGGCGGCCCCACGACACCCTACGGCTTTAGCATCTCGTAGCCCGGATGCAATCCGGGGAGGATGTGATGCGATCTCCCGGATTTCATCCGGGCTACGGGCCACACAGCGTCTTACAAGCGCTTGGCGTCGATGATCAGCACCGGCTCGCGCGGTACGTTCTGGTGCATGCCGCGGTTGCCGGTGGGCACCTGAGCGATCTTGTCCACCACGTCCATGCCACGGGTTACCTTGCCGAACACGGCGTAGCCGAAGTCGCGTGAGCCGTGGTCGAGGAAGGCGTTGTCCTTGTGGTTGATGAAGAACTGGCTGGTGGCCGAGTCGCGTACCTGAGTACGGGCCATGGCCAGGGTGCCACGGACGTTGTGCAGGCCATTGTCGGCCTCGTTCTTGATCGGGGCCTCGGTGTCCTTCTGGCGCATGTCGGCATCGAAGCCGCCGCCTTGGACCATGAAACCCGGAATCACACGATGGAACTGGGTCCCGGCATAAAAGCCACTGTCGACGTACTTGAGGAAGTTCTGCGTGCTGATCGGCGCCTTGTCGGCGGCCAGTTCGATTTCCACTTCGCCGAGGCTGGTGGTCAGCAACACCTTGGGGTTTTCCGCGGCGAGCAGACTGGTCGACAGCAGCAGGGCGCCGGTGGCGAGAACGAGTTGCTTGAGCATGATGGTCAGTTTTCCTTGTTGGCAGTTTCGCCGAGAAAGGCGAGCAGGGCGTTATTAAAGCGTTCCGGTTGATCCAGCGGTGTGGCGTGGCGCGAATTTTCGATCACCAGCAGGCGCGCGTTGGGCATTTCTGCCACGTACTCGCGCTTGCGTTCAACGGGCGTGTAGTCGCGGTCGGCGGTAATCACCAGGGTAGGACAGGTGATGCGATCGAGGCGTTCCCGCACGCCCCAGCCGATGATCGCGTCGAGACTGGCGAGGTAGGCGCGTTTGTCGTTCTGCGGCCAGCGTTCTTCGATCTTGCGCCGCAAATCGGCCTGCTCGGGCTTGGGGAATAGCAGCTTGCCCAGCGCCCTGGCGATGGTTTCCAGGCTGAGCAGACGCGACAGCGTCCAGCGCTTGCCAATTTCCAGCCAGTCCCGCGCGCTTTTGGCCTTCACCTCAGGGCCGCTGTTGACGATGGTCAGGCTGCGCAACAACTCGGGGCGGTCGACGCCAAGCTGGAAGCCGATCATGCCGCCCATGGAGATGCCCACCAGATGTACTGGGGGCAGTTGCAGGTGTTCGATCAGGGCGGCGACATCCTCGGCGAAGTCGGCGATGCGATAAGCCTCGCGCGGCTTGTCCGAGCGGCCATGGCCGCGAACGTCCAGCGCCAGAACCCGATAATGCCGGGCGAGCACGGGAATCTGGTATTCCCAGTCGCGCGTGCTCGAACCCAGTCCATGCACCAGCAGCAGCGGCGCGCCGTGACCATAGTCCTCGTAATGCAACTGGCAGCCATCGTTGTCGAAATAGGGCATGGAGGAGCTCTCAGTTGGTCGACTGCGGTGCGGCGAAGGGCGCGTCCAGAGGGGCAGCGTCGAAGTTCTTGATCAACTCGATGAGAATCTGTGTGGCCGGGCCGAGCACGCGCTCCTTGTTGCTATAGAGGAAGAAGCGCGGTTTGCGGATAGCGCCCTGAGTCAGCGGCAGAGGTTTCAGCAGCCCATCCTGCAGTTCACGGACGATCAGATGGCGCGGCAGCCAGGCGAAGCCCAGGCCGCTGCTGACGAAGGTGCGCGCAGTCGGCAGGCTACCTACCGTCCAGCGCTGCTCCGCGCCCAGCCAGCCGGCATCCCGTGGCTGCAGACGGCCAGTATCGCGGGTGACCACCTGCATCTGGCCTTCAAGATCCTGGAAGCTCAGCTCGCGTTGCAGGCGATGCAGTGGGTGTTCCGGGTTGGCGACGGCGACGAACTCCACTTCACCCAGTTCGATGCCGAGGTGGCCTGTGATGTTCAGCGCGCTGATGGCCAGGTCGGCGGTGCCTTCGAGCAGTACTTCCTCGACTCCGGACAGCACCTCCTCGCGCAAGCGCACGCGACAGCCACGGCTCTGCGGCATGAAGGCGGTCAGGGCGCGGACGAGGTTGGCGGTGGGGTAGGCGGCATCCACCACCAGGCGTACTTCGGCTTCCCAGCCCTGCTCCATGTGGTGAGCCAGGTCTTCCAGCTGGCTGGCCTGCTTGACCAGTTGCCGCGAGCGGCGCAGCAGCACGTCGCCGGCCTCGGTGAGTACGGCCTTGCGCCCGTCGATGCGCAGCAGCGGTACGCCGAGCTGTTCCTGCATGCGCGCCACTGTATAGCTGACCGAGGATTGCGAACGGTGCAGCACGTCGGCGGCCTGGGCGAAGCCGCCCTGATCCACCACGGCCTGCAGCGTGCGCCATTGATCCAGGGTTACACGAGGAGCTTTCATCACATCATCCTGCTTGAGTCGGCTGTTATCGCCGACGATCTCCACCTACACTGGCGATCCCATGTTGGAGAGCACCGATGAAAAAAATAATCTGCTTGCTGTTCGCCTTTGTGCCGCTGGCCGCCAATGCCTATCCCATCGAGATGGAAAAACAGTTCAACGGCGCCGAGGTCTCGGCGACCACCCAGGAAATCGACCACAACATGGCGGCGCTGATGCTCTACAACTATGGTCAGAGCGAGGCCGAGTGCAGTGCCGTGTTTCGCAATGGCCCCGAAGCGCCACGCACCCGGCGTACCGTATTGGCACCTGGCGCCAGCAACAACATGACGGTCAAGTTCACCCGTAGCGTGATTCGCCTGCGGATCAACCTGACCTGCAACCTGAAGTGATGAAAGCCTAGATGCGATGGCTCGATAAATCAATTTAACCGATATATGTAAGCGGATATTTACGCTTTTTAATCGAAATTTGTATCTCTATTCTATGCTCCATCGACTCGTAACCCCCTCGATGGAGCCTCAGCCATGTCCCGTATTCTCGTAATCGAAAGCAGCGCCCGCCAGCAAGGTTCTGTCTCCCGCGAACTGACCCAGCAATTCATCGCCAACTGGCAGGCTGCGCACCCGGCTGATCAGGTCCAGGTACGCGACCTGGCGGCCGAACCGGTTCCGCACCTCGACGCTACGCTGCTCGGTGGCTGGATGACCCCGAGCGAGCAGCAGAGCGATGCCGAGAAAGCTGCCCTGGCACGCTCCAATCAACTGACCGATGAGCTACTGGCCGCCGATGTACTGGTACTGGCTGCGCCGATGTACAACTTCGCCATCCCCAGTACCCTCAAGGCCTGGCTGGATCATGTGTTGCGCGCTGGGCTCACCTTCAAGTACACCGAAACCGGCCCCCAGGGTCTGCTGACCGGCAAGCGCGCCTTCGTGCTCACTGCTCGCGGTGGCATCTACGCCGGTAGCGCGCTGGATCATCAGGAACCTTATCTGCGCCAGGCACTGGCCTTCATCGGTATCCATGACGTGCAGTTCATCCATGCCGAAGGCCTGAACCTGGGCGCCGAGTTCAGCGAAAAAGGCCTGGCCCAGGCCAAGGCCAAACTGGCCGAAGTCGCCTGATGCCGATCCGACTCTCCTGAGCGCCCGCTAGGGGGCGTGCTATGCCGGTCACTTCGCGATGAAGTGACCGGCTTTTTTATGTGGCGGGTCAGCGCAGCCCGATGCATGGATTGTCCGGCGCAGGGGAACGCGCTAAGGTCGCCGCCTTCCTTCGGAGGTGGCTGTGCGATATCTGCTGATAGTGACCCTGCTGTGGGCTTTTTCCTTCAGCCTGATCGGTGAGTACCTGGCCGGTCGGGTCGACAGCTATTTTGCGGTTTTGACGCGCATCGTCATTGCCGGCTTGCTGTTCGTGCCGCTGACCCGTTGGCGCGGTCACGCTCCAGCTTTTGTGCGCGGCATGCTGTTGATCGGCGCCTTGCAGTTCGGCATCACCTACGTCTGTCTGTACCTGAGCTTCTCGGTACTGACGGTGCCGGAGGTGCTGCTGTTCACCATCCTCACGCCGCTGCATGTGACGTTGATCGAGGATGCCCTAAATCGCAGATTCAACCCCTGGGCGTTGGTCGCCGCTCTGGTAGCGGTGCTGGGCGCCGGGATCATCCGCTACGACGGTATCAGCAGCGGCTTTTTGCTCGGTTTCCTGTTGCTGCAGGTAGCCAACTTCACCTTCGCCGCCGGGCAGGTGCTGTACAAGCATCTGCTGCTCAAACACCCTTCCACCGAGCCGCAATACAAGCGCTTTGGGTTCTTCTACCTGGGCGCGCTGCTGATCGCGTTGCCGGCCTTCCTGCTGCTGGGCAACAGCGAGCGTCTGCCGAGCACCATGCTGCAGTGGAGCGTGCTGGTCTGGCTCGGTGTGTTGGCGTCCGGATTGGGACTGTACTGGTGGAACAAAGGCGCCAGCCTGGTCGATGGTGGCACCCTGGCGGTGATGAACAATGCACTGGTGCCTGCCGGCTTGCTGGTCAATCTGCTGATCTGGAATCACGACGCTGACCTGTTACGCCTGGCCTTGGGCGGTGCAGTGATCGCCGCTTCGCTGCCTCTGGTTCGTTTGGGGCGTACGCGCCGTACACCTGCCGAGGTGCGCTGATGCAACTGTCCGGACAGGGTGTGGCGCTATCGGTTGGCGCCTCGATGCTGTTTGCCGTGCTGCCTGGCTACGTGCAGTGGCTGACGCCGCTCGATGGCGTGCAGATATTCGCTCAGCGCGTGCTCTGGTCGATTCCCCTGGTCTTGCTGCTAGTGCTGCTGGCACGGCAGACCACCTTGCTGCGCGAGACCTTCGTGCGTCTGCGCCGCGAACCGCTGTTGTTGGCCGCCTGCCCGCTGGCGGCGGCGTTGATCGGCGTGCAGTGGGGGCTGTTTCTCTGGGCGCCATTGGCCGGGCACATGCTGGAAGTGTCCATGGGCTACTTCCTTCTGCCGTTGGCGATGGTGCTGACTGGCCGGCTGTTCTATGGCGAGCGCCTGCGCCCGCTGCAGCAGTTGGCGGTGGCCTGCGCCATGCTTGGTGTGTTGCATGAGTTGTGGCGTACCCAGGCGTTCTCCTGGCTGACGCTGATCACCGCGCTGGGGTACCCGCCTTACTTCATGCTGCGCCGCTGGATGCGCCTGGATGCCTTGTCCGGTTTCGTGCTGGAGATGCTGGTGCTGGCGCCGTTGGCGATCTGGCTGATCGTCGCGTACGGACCGGTGGGGGCGTTCAGCGATCGCCCCTGGCTATGGCTGCTGGTGCCGGTGATGGCGTTGATCGGCACCCTGGCGTTCGCCGCCTACATGGCATCGAGCCGGCTGTTGCCATTGGGGCTGTTCGGCATTCTCAGTTATGTCGAGCCGGTGCTGTTGTTCGCCGTGGCGTTGCTGGTGCTGGGTGAGCGCTTCGACAGCGGGCAATGGCTGACGTACCTGCCGATCTGGGGAGCCGTGCTGCTGGTCGGTTGGGACAGCGCTCGGCTGCTGCGCAAGCAGCAGCGCGAGAGCATCAGGCCACGTTGAAACGCGGCGCGGGGATCTGCGTCGGTACGTTGGCCTGCTTCTGCACCCGATAGTGCACCTGCAAGGTGCCACTGTTGAAGCGGCGTTGGTCGCTCAGGCTCAGGCTGCGTTCCATGCCCGTGGCCAGAAGCGGGATGCCGGCGCCAAGCAGGTGCGGCACCAGGTTGATCACCACCTCGTCGATCAGTCCGGCGGTGTAGCAATTGCCCGCCAGCAGGCTGCCACCGACCAGCCAGATACGCTGGAAGCCGGCTTCGTTCAGTGCCGCCACGGCTTGGGCGGGTGTGCAGTGGGTCAGCTGGACTTCGTCTGTGGCGCGCGGCAGGGCGAGGCGGGTCAGCACCACGCAGGGTTTGCCGGGGTAGGGCCATGGACCGCCGCGCTTGAGTAGTGCCTCGTAAGTACCTCGGCCCATCAGCAGCGCGTTGATGCCGGAGTAGAAGTACTGAAAGGCGTACTCTTCATCGGCCTGGCGTAGCGAGTTGAACCAGTCGATGCGCCCATCGGGGCGAGCGATATAGCCATCGAGACTGGAGGTGACGTGATAGATCAGTGACGGGTTCATCATTGCACCTCGAGCAGGCCATCTGAAAATTGGAGTGGCGCCGCCGAGACAAGTTCGTCGCGCGCCGTACCGCTTGTCGGATGGCCGCGCAATAGTCTCTCAGTCGAGAACGTTGCGCAGAATTTCGTAGACGATCCCGGTCGCGATGGCGACCAGCACCACGTCACGGCCGATCTGCTTCCATTCGTAGCCCTCGTAATAGGGCAGGCGCGAGGTCAGGCGGCTGTCGAAGTTCTTGGCGATACCTGGTGGCAGCGGCTTGCCGCGAGCCAGGTTCTTGGCAATGCCCGGTGGCAAGGAGGAGGTCGGACCGATCCACTGACGATTGTCGCCGAGGATGATGCGTACCCTTCCAACATCCACGGTCGGGCCGCGCAGATCGACCTGGACGCCATCATGCTGGCCCGGTTTGCCTTTGCCGTGAGGCGGGTTGGCAAGCACTGGCGATGCGGCCAAAAGGACGCACAGGCCGATACTGAGAATGGTCTGGGGTTTGATGGGCATGGGGTAGCGCTCTTCGGGCGGTGATGCCGATTGGATATCTGGCGAGCGGTCTCGGTTCCGGTCCGCTGCTGCCGGATAGCGACTTCAGGCAACCGTCCGTCGTCGCCTGAACGCGAGTTTCATGCAAAGAAATTCGGCCCCGACGGCGGAAACCGTTAGGCTATGCATCGTTTTGTCGATTTCTTTGAGGTAGTGCCCCCGTGTTTGCCCAATTCGCCCTGCATGAACGCCTGCTGAAAGCCGTGGCCGAGCTTAATTTCGTCGAGCCGACTCCGGTGCAGGCGGCAGCGATTCCGCCTGCGCTGGAGGGCAAGGACCTGCGGGTGATCGCCCAGACCGGCAGCGGCAAGACCGCCGCTTTCGTCCTGCCGCTGCTCAATCGCCTGCTCGGTGATGGCAACTCGCAGCAGCGCGTGAGCATTCGCGCGCTGATCCTGCTACCGACCCGTGAGCTGGCCCAGCAGACGCTCAAGGAAGTCGAACGCTTCGCCCAGTTCACCTTCCTCAAGGCCGGCTTGGTGACCGGTGGCGAGGACTTCAAGGTGCAAGCCGCGATGATGCGCAAGATCGATATTCTGATTGGCACGCCGGGCCGTCTGATCGAGCACGCCAACGCCGGCAACCTGCCGCTGAACGAAGTCGAGGTGCTGGTGTTCGACGAGGCCGACCGCATGCTCGACATGGGCTTCGCCGAAGACGCTCAGCGTCTGGCCGAGGCCTGCGGTCCGCATCAGACTCTGCTGTTCTCCGCCACCACCGGCGGCAATGGCCTGCGCGAGATGGTCGCCAAGGTGCTCAAGGACCCGCAGCACCTGATGCTCAACAGCGTCAGCCAGCTCAATGAAGGTACCCGCCAGCAGATCATCACGGCCGACCATAACTACCACAAGGAGCAACTGGTCGACTGGTTGCTGACCAACGAGGCCTATGACAAGGCCATCGTCTTCACCAATACCCGTGTGCAGGCCGATCGCCTCTACGGCAAGCTGGTGACCGCCGGGGTCAAGGCTTTCGTGCTGCATGGCGAGAAGGACCAGAAGGATCGCAAGCTGGCTATCGACCGCCTGCGCCAGGGCGCAGTCAAGGTCCTGGTGGCCACCGACGTGGCCGCGCGCGGTCTGGACGTCGAAGGCCTGGATCTGGTGATCAACTTCGACATGCCGCGTTCTGGCGACGAGTACGTGCACCGCATCGGTCGTACCGGCCGCGCCGGGGGCGAAGGCCTGGCGGTATCGCTTATCTGCCACACCGACTGGAACCTGATGTCGAGCATCGAGCGCTACCTCAAGCAGCGTTTCGAGCGTCGTACCATCAAGGAACTGAAAGGCGTCTACCAGGGGCCGAAGAACCTCAAGGCGTCCGGCAAGGCCGTTGGCAGCAAGAAGAAAAAGACCGAGAAGAAAGACCCGAAGAAAGCCACAGCCTCCAAGCGCAAGACCGGCCCGCGTCCAGCTGGCAAACCGTCTGTGCTGGTCAGCGCCGATGGCAGCGCGCCGCTCAAGCGCAAGAAACCAGCGGCAGAGTAAGGCTGCGACCTTGATTCTGTAGGAGCCGGCTCGCCGGCGATGGGCGTATCAATCGCATCGCCGGCAAGCCGGCTCCTACACAAGCCTCACTCTACTCCACCCCGACGAATCCGCCGGTCTGATGCTGCCATAGGCGCGCATACAGGCCACCGTGAGCGATCAGTTCGGCGTGGGTGCCGGTTTCGATGACCTGTCCCTGATCGATCACCACCAGGCGATCCATCCGCGCAATGGTCGACAGGCGATGGGCGATGGCGATCACCGTCTTGCCCTCCATCAGGCTGTCCAGGCTTTCCTGAATGGCCGCTTCCACTTCCGAGTCGAGCGCCGAGGTGGCTTCGTCCAGCACCAGAATCGGCGCGTCCTTGAGCAGCACGCGAGCGATGGCAATGCGCTGACGCTGGCCACCGGACAGCTTGACCCCGCGTTCGCCCACCTGCGCATCCATACCGCGCCCGCCCTGGCTGTCATCGAGCGTGGGGATGAAGGCATCGGCGCGTGCCTTGCGCACTGCTTGCCAGAGCTCGTCGTCGCTGGCGCCAGGTTTTCCGTAACGCAGGTTGTCGCGAATCGAACGGTGCAGCAGGGCGGTGTCCTGGGTCACCACGCCGATGTTGGCGCGCAGGCTTTCCTGGGTCACCGTGGCGATGTCCTGGTCGTCGATCAGGATGCGACCGCTTTCCAGGTCGTACAGGCGCAGCAGCAGGTTGACCAGGGTCGACTTGCCGGCACCGGATGGGCCGACCAGGCCGATCTTTTCGCCGGGGCGAATCGCGATGCTGAGGCCGGCGATCACGCCGCCGCGCTTGCCGTAGTGGAAGTGGATGTCCTCGAACCGCACGCTACCCTGCTGCACCTGGAGCGCTTTTGCATCGTCGTGGTCGAGCACCTGGCGTGGCTGAACGATGCTCTGCATGCCGTCCTGCACGGTGCCGACGTTCTCGAAGATGCCGTTGACCACCCACATGATCCATTCGGCCATGTTGTTGATGCGAATCACCAGCCCGAGGGACAGGGCAATGGCGCCGGTAGTGATCATCGACTGGCTCCAAAGCCACAGGGCCAGCGCACCGGTGCCGACGATCAGCACGCCGTTGAGGCAGGTGATGAGAAAATCCAGGGCCGTGATGGTGCGCGACTGTAGGCGGAATTTCTCGAGCAGATCCTGCATGGCTTCGCGGGCGTAGCTTTCCTCTTCCTGCGAGTGAGCGAACAGCTTGAGTGTGGCGATGTTGCTGTAACCATCTACCACGCGGCCCATGACCTTCGAGCGTGCCGAGGAGGCAGCGGCCGAGCGCGCCTTGATGCGCGGCACGAAGTACCACAGCGCCGCGCTGTAACCGACTATCCATAACGACAGCGGCACCACCAGGCGCAGATCGGCGGCTGCGAACAGGTACAGCGCGCTGCCGGCATAGACCACCACATGCCACAGCGCATCGATCACCTGCATGGCCGAGTCGCGCAGCGAGGGGCCGGTCTGCATCACGCGCTGAGCGATGCGGCCGGCGAAGTCATTCTGGAAGAAGCTCAGGCTCTGCTTGAGCACGTAGCGGTGGTTCTGCCAGCGGATCAGGTTGGTCAGGCCCGGATTGACCGCCTGGTGCGTAAGCAGGTTGTGCAGGCCGAACACCACGGGGCGGATGACCAGCGCCACCAGCAGCATCCACAACAGCGCGTTCTGGTGCTCGCTGAAGAAGCTGCTGGCATCCGTGCTGGCCTGGGCCATGTCGATCAACTGGCCGAGGAAGCTGAACAGCGCAACCTCGATCAGTGCGGCGAAGAAGCCGATGATCAGCACCGCCAGCATCAGCGGCCACACCTGTTTCAGGTAGTGGCCGTAGAAGTGCAGCATGCCGGTTGGCGGGGCGACGTCGGGGCTTGGTTTGAAGACGTCGATCAGGGACTCGAAGCGGCGAAACAGCATTGCAGGCGTCCTGCCTCAATAAGATGGGACGCCGATAGTAACGCTGTCAGTGCGAGCGGGTCTCAGTTAAAAGTGGTTTCTGCAACTCGCCGGCCCAGGCCAGCAGCGGAATCTCCACTTGCGGTTGCCAGATGCGCTTGAACAGCAGAGTCAGATGCTTGGCTTCGCCGCGCTCGAAGGGCAGGCGGTCGATGCGCTCGTGCACCTGCCATTGGCCGTCCTGCAGGTGGGCGAAGTCGAAGCGGAAGGGATGAAATCCGGTCATGCCCAGGCGCAGATCGGTGACGATCAAACGCTCACCCACCTGGTCGTAGCGCAGTACGCCGCCAGTGAACCACTCCAGCCGCTGGTGCATGGGCGAGTCCGTCAGTTGCTCGCGCAAGTGCGTGCCACGCGGCAGGCGTTGCAGTTGCGGCGCCTCGTCATCGAACCAGCCGACCAGGGCTTCGTGATAGTCCTCGCCATCGAGCACGATGACGCGCCACAGCAGCGTATTGAGCGGCGTCGGTGTAGTGAACAGCTGCTCGGCCTGGATGCCCTGGCGCGCCAGCTCGTGCTCCACGCGCTGCTCGGCCATGAATTTGCCGGCCAGGCTGAAGCCGATGTACAGCGTCGATACGGCCAGCGCCACGGCCGGTACACGCCAACTCTGTTCGCGCAGCCCGGTGAACAGGCTGATCACCACCGCTGCGATCAGTGGCACGGTGTACAGCGGGTCGATGATGAACAGGCTGGACCAGGCAGTGGGTGTCGGCATCAGCGGCCAGAACAACTGGGTGCCGTAGCTGGTGAAGGCGTCCAGCAGCGGATGGGTGATCAGTACCAGCCATAGCGTCAGCAGCAGGCGATTGGCGGAATAACCGGGGTGAGGGCGAAAGCGCCTGGCCATCCAGGTCAGCAGCAGGGCAACGCCGCTGAGGACGAACAGCGAGTGGCTGAAACCGCGGTGGTAGGTCATGTTGGCCACGGCATCGCCGTATTCCATGACCACGTCCAGATCGGGAACGGTGGCTAGCATGGCGCCGTAGAGCAGGGCTTTGCGGCCCTGCCAGCGACCGAGCAAGGCACCCTGGATGCTGGCGCCGAGTACCGCCTGGGTTATGGAGTCCATCGAGTGCTTCCGGAAAAAGTCAGGCCGCTACGTTAGCCGAGGTGCCGAGCGAATGCCGTGGGGAAATTTCAAGCAAAGATTACAGCTGCGGCGGGTATCCTGATGCCCATGCCTTTCAAGAAATCACGGCCATGCTGATCGTCTCCAACAGTGTTCACCTTCCCGATGAAGAAATCGAGCTGACCGCCATCCGTGCCCAGGGCGCTGGCGGGCAAAACGTCAACAAGGTATCCAGTGCGGTGCACCTGCGCTTCGACAGCCAGGCTTCATCGCTGCCACCGTTCTACAAGGAACGCCTGCTGGCGTTTGCTGATAGTCGTATCACCGCTGATGGCGTGGTGATCATCAAGGCGCAGCAGTATCGCACCCAGGAGCAGAATCGCGCCGACGCTCTCGAGCGTCTTGCGGAGTTGATTCGCAGCGCCGGCAAGGTGGAAAAGAAGCGCCGCCCGACCAAGCCGACCCTGGGTTCGAAAAAGCGCCGCCTGGACGGCAAGAGCAAGCGCGGGACGATCAAGGCGGGACGGGGCAAGGTGGATTTCTAGTGGCGCGTCAATAGTCGAGTGCCACGCAGGAGGCGGTTTTGCGTAGGGTGTGCCGCGCGCACCGGCTTTGGTGTGGAGGCATTGGTGCGCATGACCTAGGCGGCCCCGCGACACCCTATCCGCGTGCCGCCAGATAGGCCTGGTAATCGGGAATGCGATACTCATGCTGCTGCTCCAGCAGGCTGCTGCTGAGCATGTAGTCGGCACTGCTCTCGTTACAGGCTACCGGGATGTTCCACACCGCCGCCACACGCAGCAGTGCCTTGATATCCGGGTCGTGTGGCTGTGGCTCGAAGGGGTCCCAGAAGAACACCAGCATGTCCACGCGCTGTTCGGCGATGCGCGCGCCGATCTGCTGGTCACCGCCCAGCGGGCCGCTGATCATGCTTTCTACCGGCAAACCCAGGCGCTTGCTCAAAAGCAGGCCGGTGGTGCCAGTGGCCAGCAGTTGATGGTTGGCCAGCCGCTCGCGCTGGCGTTCGCACCAATCCAGCAGGAAGCCTTTGCAGTGATCGTGCGCCACCAGGGCGATACGTTTGCGCGCCGGCAACTGGGCGCTGGTGAAACTGATACGGCTCATCGAGCCTCCTCGTTCAATGCAGGCGGGCCAGGACCATGCAATTGTCCAGCATGCGGTTGGAGAAACCCCATTCGTTGTCATACCAGGCCATTACCTTGAGCAGCTTGCCGCTGACCTTGGTGTGGTTGGCGTCGAAGATCGATGACAGCGGGTTGTGGTTGAAATCGCAGGACACCAGCGGCAGCGCGTTGTAGCCCAGCACCGGGGACTTCTCGCTGGCGGCCTTGAGCAGGGCGTTGACTTCCTCGGCAGTGGTCTCGCGCTTGACCTGCAGGGTCAGGTCGACCAGGGACACGTTGATCACCGGCACCCGCACGGCCATGCCGGTGAGCTTGCCGGCCAGCTCCGGCAACACCAGGCCGACCGCTTCTGCGGCGCCGGTCTTGGTCGGGATCATTGACTGGGTCGCCGAACGCGCACGATACAAATCGCTGTGGTAAACGTCCGAAAGGTTCTGGTCATTGGTGTAGGCGTGAATGGTGGTCATCAGCCCCTGTTCGATGCCAAGCTCGCGATGCAGCACCTGCGCCACCGGCGCCAGGCAGTTGGTGGTGCAGGAGGCGTTGGAGATGATCTGCATGTCAGGTGTCAGCACCTGTTCGTTGACGCCATACACCACGGTGGCGTCGGCACCCTTGGCAGGTGCGGAGATCAGCACCTTGCGTGCGCCGGCTGCGAGATGCGCGGCGGCCTTGTCGCGTTCGGTGAATAGCCCGGTGCATTCGAGCACCACATCGACCTGATGGGTTTTCCAGGGCAGTTCGGCTGGATTGCGAATGGCGCTGACGGCGATACGGTCACCCTTGATCCACAGGCTTTCGCCGTCGACTTTAACCTCCTCGGGGAAATGGCCGTGGACGCTGTCATATTGCAACAGGTGGGCATTGATCGCGCTGTCGCCCAGGTCGTTGATCGCCACGACCTGCAGGTGCTGGCGATAATTCTGGGTATAGAGTGCGCGTAGCACATTGCGCCCGATACGGCCGAAGCCATTGATGGCGATGCGTAGTGTCATGGTGAGGGTCTCGTCAATTTGTTGTTGTAATTACAAGATTATTCCCATTGCTATAGAAATCAAGCCCGCTGAGTGGCAGTATTTTGTTGTAAATACGAACAGACGCTAGAAGCTAGCCTGGAGATTCCCCATGCATCCCCGCGTTGTTGAAGTTACCGAACGGCTTGTCGAGCGCAGTCGCGCGACGCGCCAGCGCTACCTTGAGATGATCCGTGCGGCCGCCAGCGAGGGGCCGCAACGTGGCAAGCTGCAGTGCGCCAACTTCGCTCATGGTGTAGCTGGCTGCAGCGGTCACGACAAGCAGACCCTGCGCCTGATGGAGGCGGCGAACGTGGCCATCGTGTCTGCTTACAACGACATGTTGTCGGCCCATCAGCCTTACGAAACCTTTCCCGAACAGATCAAGCAGGCCCTGCGCGAGCTTGGCTCGGTGGGGCAGTTCGCCGGTGGCGTGCCGGCCATGTGCGATGGCGTCACGCAGGGTGAGCCCGGCATGGAGCTGGGGATCGCCAGCCGCGAGGTGATCGCCATGGCCACCGCCGTGGCGCTGTCGCACAACATGTTCGACGCCGCTCTGTATCTGGGCGTGTGCGACAAGATCGTGCCGGGGCTGGTGATGGGGGCACTGCGTTTCGGTCATCTGCCGTCCATGTTTGTGCCGGCAGGGCCGATGACCTCGGGGTTATCCAACAAGGAGAAAGCCGATGTGCGCCAGCGTTACGCCGAGGGCAAGGCAACCCGTGACGAGCTGCTGGCTGCGGAAATGGCTGCTTACCACGGGCCAGGCACCTGTACCTTTTATGGCACGGCCAATACCAACCAGTTGCTGATGGAAGTGATGGGCCTGCACCTGCCGGGCGCTTCCTTCATCAATCCGGGTACGCCGCTGCGTGATGCGCTGACCCGTGAAGCCGCGCAGCAGGTAACACGCCTGACCAGGCAGAGTGGCCAGTTCATGCCCATTGGCGAGATCGTCGACGAGCGTTGCCTGGTCAACTCCATCGTTGCCCTGCATGCCACTGGCGGTTCCACCAACCACACCCTGCACATGCCGGCCATCGCCCGCGCCGCCGGCATTCTGCTGACCTGGCAGGACATGGCCGACCTGTCCGAGGTGGTGCCGACCCTGGCGCACGTCTATCCCAATGGCAAGGCCGACATCAATCATTTCCAGGCCGCTGGCGGCATGGCTTTCCTGATCCGCGAGCTGCTCGACGCCGGGTTGTTGCATGAAGAGGTCAACACCGTGGCCGGGCGCGGGCTGTCGCGTTACACCCGCGAGCCCTTCCTCGAGGAGGGCAAGCTGGTCTGGCGCGACGGTCCGACCGAAAGCCTGGAGGAGAGTGTGCTGCGTCCCGTGGCGCGGCCTTTCTCGGCTGAAGGGGGGCTGCGCCTGATGCAGGGCAACCTGGGGCGTGGGGTGATGAAGGTGTCTGCGGTGGCGCCCGAGCATCAGGTGGTGCAAGCGCCGGCGCTGGTGTTCGAGGATCAGCTGGATCTGGTCGAAGCCTTCAAGGCCGGCAAGCTGGAGCGCGATTTCGTCGCTGTGGTGCGTTTCCAGGGGCCGCGCAGCAATGGCATGCCGGAGCTGCACAAGATGACGCCTTATCTGGGTGTGCTGCAGGATCGCGGTTTCAAGGTGGCACTGGTAACCGATGGGCGCATGTCCGGTGCCTCAGGCAAGATCCCGGCGGCCATTCATGTGTGCCCGGAGGCATTCGATGGTGGGCCCCTGGCGCGGGTGTGCGATGGCGATCTGATACGCCTCGATGGTCTGACGGGAGAATTGCTGCTGCAGGTAGACGAGGCCGAATTCGCAGCGCGCGAGCCGGCTGCGCGGCCTGCTCAGGCAATGGGTTGTGGGCGTGAGCTGTTCGCCTTCATGCGCCACAACTTCAGTTCGGCCGAGAAGGGCGCCAGTGCCTTTACCGAGAGCCTCGAGTCGCTGGTCTGAGGCAGGCGCCAGTGGGTAGGGTGGACAACGCGAAGCTTGTCCACCGTCTGTCCGAATGGTGGATGAAAAAAAGCGTCATCCACCCTGGGGGTCATCAGATACCCTGCGGAATCTCTTCGCCGCCCAGTGCGGTGAACAGCTCCGGCAAGAACTCCACCAGTGTCATCATCATCAGGATGAAGCTGGCGTCCTGCTGAGCCAGGGCATCGTCACCGCCGTCCTGTTCGGCCTGCTCCTGCAGCACGTCCTCGAAACGCAGACGCTTGATGGTCAGCTTGTCGTCGAGCACGAACGACAGCTTGTCCTGCCAGGCCAGTGACAGCTGGGTGACTTGCTTGCCGGTGGACAGGTGCAGCTGGATTTCCTCGCTGGTCAGGTCCTGGCGCTTGCAGCGCACCACACCGCCGTCCTCGTGGGTGTCGCGCAGCTCGCACTCGTCGAGTACGAAGAAGCCTTCGGCAGCGCTCTGATTCTTCAACCAGTCGGTGAGGGTGGCAGTCGGTGCGATCTTCACCGACAGCGGGCGCACTGGCAGCGAGCCGATGGCTTCTCGCAGGGTGGAGAGCAGGTCTTCGGCCTTCTTGGCGCTGGCGCTGTCGACCAGGATCAAGCCCTGTTTCGGCGCGATGGCGGCGAAGGTGCCGGATTTGCGGATGAAGGCGCGCGGCAGGAAGGCCTGGACGATTTCGTCTTTGATCTGGTCGCGCTCTTTCTTGTACACCTTGCGCATCTGGGTGTTTTCGATTTCGTCGACCTTCTCCTTCAGCGCGTCGCGCACCACCGAACCTGGCAGGATGCGCTCTTCCTTGCGTGCGCCGATCAGCAGGAAGTCGCCGCTGACATGCACCAGGGGGGCATCGGCGCCCTTGCCGAAGGGCGCGTTGAAGCCGTAGGTGGTCAGTTCCTGGCTGGCGCAGGGACGTGCCGGCTTGCTGGCCAGTGCGGTCTCCAGTGCTTCAGCGTCGAAAGGAATGTCCTGGGTGAGGCGGTAGACCAGCAGGTTACGAAACCACATGAGCGGGTGATTCTCCATTGATGATGAGATCGCGGGTTGGCGCCATCCTCGGGCTCTCCTGTTCGGGAGGGCCGGCGCGCGGCGACGGATGAAGGTGGCGGGCCATCAACAGGATCATGACCGGTCCGCCGGCACAGAGCGCGCATTATTCTCCGCTGGCGTGCTCAGGCCAACCCTGACAACGAGCCACTGAGGAAATTCGCTGGCCTCGCCTAAGTTCTTGCTGCGGCGATAAATTTTTTTGCGAAGAGGGCTTGCCAAGGTCAGGATCGCTCTCTAGAATGCGCCCCACTTCGAGAGTGAAGGGTGATTAGCTCAGCCGGGAGAGCATCTGCCTTACAAGCAGAGGGTCGGCGGTTCGATCCCGTCATCACCCACCAATCTCGCAGTTACGCGCAGCGGTAGTTCAGTCGGTTAGAATACCGGCCTGTCACGCCGGGGGTCGCGGGTTCGAGTCCCGTCCGCTGCGCCATTCTTATCCTCGCTTCATCCCCTCCTGTGACAATGCCTCGGCATCCGCCGAAACCTTCGAAAAAATCCTTTGTTTGCTTGAACTTATGCGCATTGCTCGGCTCCTATGCCGTAGCCAGTGATTGCGGCGTACTGCTAAGCTCGCGCTTTCACACGACGGCCTTCGGGCGCATCTACAAGGAACAAGCATGAAACAGCATCGTTTGGCGGCAGCGGTTGCCCTGGTGGGCCTGGTGCTTGCCGGTTGCGATTCGCAAACCAGCGAAGTCGAACTCAAGAGCCCGGCGCAGAAAGCCTCCTACGGCATTGGCCTGAACATGGGGCGCAGTCTGTCCGAAGAAGGCATGGATGACCTGGATTCCAAGGCCGTCGCTCAGGGTATCGAGGACGCGCTGGCGAAGAAGGAGCCGCGCATCAAGGACGAAGACATGGTCGAGGCCTTCTCCTTCCTGCAAAACCGTGCTGAAGAGCGCATGACTGCGCTGAACAAGGAAGCCGCTGAAGCCGGCAAGAAGTTCCTTGAAGAGAACGGCAAGCGTGAAGGGGTGGTTACCACCGCTTCCGGTCTGCAGTACGAAGTGGTCAAGAAGGCCGACGGCGCGCAGCCGAAGGAAAGCGACGTGGTGACCGTTCACTACGAAGGCAAGCTGACCGATGGCAGCGTCTTCGACAGCTCCGTCGCTCGTGGCAGTCCCATCGATCTGCCGGTTGGCGGCGTGATCCCGGGCTGGGTCGAAGGCCTGCAACTGATGCACGTCGGTGAGAAGTACAAGTTGTACATCCCCAGCGAGCTGGCTTACGGCGAGCAGAGCCCGTCCCCGGCGATTCCGGCCAACTCGGTACTGGTATTCGACCTGGAACTGATCGCCATCAAGGATCAGGCAGCCGAGCCGACCGAGCAGTAACACTCGGTACTCGTTTACAGCGCCCCGTCTTGACGGGGCGCTGTCGTTTCTGGGGGTTGTAAACAAGGATATGGAGATCAGGGTGTTACGCTTATGCACATCATGGGAAACATTCCTAACAAGTCTGGGCTACAACTGAGTCATGCTTGTGTCAATCAGCAACTTGTTGATTTTCATGGATTTTATATGCTGTATAAAAAATATCCGATCTAAGCCCAGGCCCCATGCCACGGGGCTTTGATAAGCTTGTCGAAAGACTTTGCACAGATTTATCCACAGCTTCGGTGGATAAGCGAGGCAAGCCCTGATACTGCCTGGCTTGCCGAGGAGGCCGAATGAAAACTCCCTGGAAACTGACGCGTTACCTGCCGCTGGCGGCCCGCTTTCTGCGCGAAGGCCGGTTGCCGGAGTTACTACGCGCGCTGGCTGACAAGCGCACGCCACAAGGACAACGCTTCGTCGCTCTCAAAGAAGACCTGCAGCTGCTGCGTGCACTCAGTCTGGCCTGGTTCAAGGGTGAGTACCGGCAGATCAGCAGTCAGGCGCTGTTGATGGTGGTGGCTGCACTGCTGTACTTCCTCACCCCGTTGGATGCCGTTCCCGACTGGCTGGTCGGCGTTGGTTTCGTCGATGACCTGGCCGTGCTGGCCTGGGTAATGCGCACCTGGCATGGCGAGCTCGAAGCCTTCAGGGCCTGGCGCGACCAACAAAGCCCGGAGCGTCTGGCGCTTATCGAGCACCTGCCGACAGCGGAGCGGGTCGATCCGCTGCACTCCTGACGGCTTCATCCAGCCACTGGCCGATCATGCGTTGATCACGCAGTTCCAGCAGCAGGGCGTCCAGTCGTTCTGCAGGGATGGGCAGGTGGCGGCTGTAGGCGCAGTAGACCTGATAGCGCTGCACCACCCAGGGACTGAAGCGCAACTGCATCTGCGGATGCTGAGCGAGCTTGTAGGCCAGGTTGCGCTGCATGTCGATCACCGCATCCAGGCGCTGCCTGTCGAGCATGTGCAGACTGGTATCCAGGTCGCGTACGTCCTGCCTGGCGACCTTGCCAGTGCTGAATGCGGTCATCAGGGGCTGGCTGTAGATGTAGCCGAGGCTGGTACCAAGCACCTTGCCGTAAAGACTGGCAAGGCTGGTCAGCTCTGGTTGGTCCATTCGCTGCAGCAGGACGTCCTGTTCGTCATAAAGTGCCGGTGACCAGTGATACTGTTGCGGCTGGCTGACCCATTCGGGGTTGGTGTTGCAGATCAGGTGCAGGCGGCCCTGTTGCAGGTAGGGCTCAAGCCTATTGTTGGGTGTTTCGAGAAATTCAACGGGCAGGCCGAAGCGTTTGCTTATTTCCTGGCTGACTTGATAGGCCAGCCCATGTTCCACGTGCTGTTGTTCCAGGCCCACATAGGGCATGGAGTCGGCCGGGCCGTAACCCCACATCAGGCTTTCGGCGCTACAGAAGTTGCTCAGCAACCCGAGCGACAATGCGCATGATCTTCTCAAGGCGACTCCCCACGCAGGTTTACGGGGTCGTTTCCGCACAGATATGGCTGGCGCCGTAGTGTGAGAACCGGGCTTGATTCCTCGGCAGTATAGAGCACGCCTCAGGCGCCACACGCCTGTTAAGATGGCCGCGTGCAAGGAAGGGGTCGAGATCGTCGGCCCTGCTTTCCAACGGAGAGACTCATGAGTGTGCAAATCATTGCCCGTGATGGCGAACCGGAATATGCGGTGCTGCCGTGGGCCGAGTATCAGGCCCTGTTGCAGGCCGCAGGTCACCAGCCAGCGGCACAGGCCAGCGCCGTTGAACAGCCGGTCGAGGCCAGGCGGCCAGCGCTCGATCAGCTGCGCGCGCTGCGTGAGGCCAAGGGGTTGGCAGCAGAGAGTCTGGCGCGTAGCGTCGGCATCAGCCCGCACTACCTGGCGATGATCGAGAGCGGCGAGCGCCAACCCGATGCCGCGATTCTACGCTCGCTGGCCTGGGAACTGGGTTTGGAGGGCTGGTCTTGAGCGTACGTATCAGCCGCCAACACTGGCAGGCATTGCTGACGGAGCTTGACGACGCTCGCCGTCAGCGTCATCTACTGACCTATCGCGCGCTGATCGAACGTCTCGATCTACCCACGCCGGCCATGCAGACTCTGACCGCTGCACTGGAGCATCTGGCGGCACTGGATGCCCGCGCCGAGCGCCCGCTGCGCAGCGCGCTGGTGATCAGCCAGGGCGCCAGTCGCCTGCCGCGTACCGGATTCTTCGACTGCGTGACGAGCCTGGGACGCTTCAGTGGCGCTTCCGATGGTGTGGCGGCTGCATCCTGGCATGCTGCCGAGGTGGTCAGGGTGTTCGAGTTCGATTACCCCGCCGATGTCTAGGTGGCTCTGGCAGTTACGCGCACGCCTGGGCTACTGGCTGGCCCGGCGTCTGTTTCATTTACCTGCGGCGCTGCGTCAGCCACGTTTGTGGCAATGGATGCAGGGCCAATACGGACGTATGGCCAATCTCGGTGACAGCACGGCGCAGAGCTTTTACGGCCATATTCTGCTGTTCAGGGGGCAGGGCCTCGGTGCGCGCGAGGAAGGGTTGAGGTTGTTACGCCTGGCCGCCAATGGCGGTGACGGCAAGGCCGCCTATCAACTGGGTGTGCTGGCCTTGCAGGGCGATACCAGGCATGCGCCGGATGCCTCGCAAGCAGCCCGTTGGTGGGAAATGGCACTGGCTGCCGGCCATCCTCTGGCTGCCAGCCGTCTGAGTCAGCTCTATCGCGATGGCGCTGCCGGGCTGGACGCAGACCTGCAAGTCGCCGAGCGCTATGCCGCCATGGCCGATGAGGCTACTCGCTCAGGCCGTTGAGCCTTCTAGGATATGCAGGCTGTAGCCAGGTACGGCCTTGGCCTGGCGCTTGGCTTCAGAGGCCATTTCGGCCAGGCGCGAGGCATCGAGCTGGGCGCAATCTTGCGCTTTTACGTGCACCACGCCGATCGAAAGCGACAGCAGCGCATATTCCTGGCGCTGCCCGTGGCGGTTGTGGGCGATGAAGCAGCCGGCCTGAAGATGCTCGTCGCGATAAAAGCGTCGGCACTGATTCTGGAAATCCTCGATCAGCTTGCCGAGCTTTTCGCGCCAGTCTGGCGAGCCGAGCACCAGCATGAAGTCATCACCGCCGATATGCCCGACGAAATCGCGGGCCGGATCGACCCGATCATTCAGGCATTGCGCCAGGCACAGCAGTACCTCATCGCCCTTGGCATAGCCGTAGAGGTCGTTGAAGGGCTTGAAGCTGTCGAGATCCACATAGCACACCGCAGCTTCGCGCTGCTGTTGCAGCAGGCGGCCAAGGCATTGCTGGATCGGTACGTTACCCGGCAGCAGCGTAAGCGGATTGGCGTGACGGGCCTGCTGCAGCTTCTGCTCGGTGATCAGCTTGAGGACGTCAATCACCCTGCCCAGGCCCAGGTAGCGACCGTTCTGGATGATGATGAAGTCTTCCTCGATGCGCTGGCGCGCGCGGCTGGTGAGCAGGCGACTGACCTTCTGCAGGGACTGCGTCAGTTCCACAGCGAGAAAGTCCTGACTCATCAGGCGGCTGATGGGTTTGCGCGCGAACAGATCTGTAGCGAAGGGCTTGAGCAGCGCCTCGGACAGCGAGTGACGGTGGACGATACCGACCGGTTGGTGCTGCGTGTCCAGTACGGCCAGGGAGTTCAGGTTGGCCTGGGCACGAAATACGTCCAGCACTTCAGCGATGGCCGTGTGCTGATCGACCGCGGGCTGGTCGTTGAGCAGGGCGCTGAGGTCATGGTTATCCTCACTGAGACTGACCTGATTGCTCAGGACCTGGGGCAGCAGTTGCCGGACATCGCGTGGCGGCTTTTCCTGCGGTCTGCTGAGCAGGTAACCCTGTACCAGGTCGACACCCATCTCTGCCAGCACGGCCAGCTCTTCGGGCAGTTCGATGCCTTCGGCTATCACTTGAGCCCGCGAGGCTTCGGCCATTTTCAGGATCGAGCCGACGAACTCGCGTTTCACCCCATCCTGATGGATGCCGTCGATGAAATGGCGGTCGATCTTCACGTAGTCCGGGCGCAGTTCCGACCACAGACGCAGGCTGGAATAGCCCGCGCCGAGGTCATCCAGGGCAATTGAGAAGCCCATGGCGCGATAGTGATGCAGCGCATTGTCGAGCAGGGCGAAGTCTTCAGTGGGCGATTGTTCGGTGAGTTCGATCACCACCTGGCTCGGTGGGATACCGTAAGCCTGCAGCAGCTTGAGGGTACGCCCTGGTTGGTGGCTGGGGTCCAGCAGCGACTCCGGCGAGACGTTGAGAAACAGTTTGCCCTCCAGCCCCATTGAGCTGAAGCCCTTGCAGGCGCTCTTGCGGCACGCCATTTCCAGCTCGCTCAGACGTCCTGCGTGCCGGGCGACGGCGAACAGCGTCAACGGCGAGTGCAGTGGACTGTTGGAGGGGCCACGGGTCAGTGCCTCATAGCCGAGAATGCGCTGTTCGGACAGCGAGACGATAGGCTGGAACAGGCTGCTGAGGTCGCCGTGAGCGAGGATGTTGCCCAGCGCGCTCAACTGCTCGGTGACGGTCATGATTTGCTCGATCTGCCGGAAACGAAAGGGCCGGTTTCTAACCGGCCCTTTATTTCACGACAGTTCGATGACGATTTGATGACGCTCGATGAGTCGTCTCAATGCAGCGCCAGCGAGGGGTTCAGGCCCAGGTAGTCGAGCAGGATGCGTCCGCTCTCTGCCAGGTAGGCGTCGTCTTCCGGCGTGCTCTTCTCATCGGCGACTGGCAGTGCGTCCTCGTCTTCTTTTTCCAGTTCCTTGAGCGGCTCTTCGCCCTTGGCCTGGCGGCGGTTGTTCTCCAGTGCCAGTTGCTTGGCTTCGACCTCGGCCTGGCGCGCCCGACGGGTTTGCTCGTTGAGGCTGACGGTGGTTTCCGCCATCAGCTTCTTGGCCAGGGTCAGGCGGTCGCGAGTGAAGACGAAATCCGGGTCCTTGGCCGTGCGCAGGTCATGACGAGCTTTCAGCTCGGTCAGGAAGGGCTTGATCGGGTCCAGTTCGGGGGTGATCGCCGGGCGAATGCTGTCCCACGGCAGGGCCGCAGGCAGCGCGCTCTCGCCGATATCCTTGGTGTCCATCACGTCCGGGTAGGTGATGTCGGGAATCACGCCCTGATGCTGAGTGCTCTGGCCGGAAACGCGATAGAACTTGGCCAGGGTCAGTTTCAGTTCGCCATGGTTGAGCGGCTGAATGGTTTGCACCGTGCCCTTGCCGAAGGTCTGGCCGCCGAGAATCAGCGCGCGGTGATAGTCCTGCATGGCGCCAGCGAAGATCTCCGAGGCCGAGGCGGACAGGCGGTTGACCAATACGGCCAACGGGCCACTGTAGTAGACGCCCTTGTTCTCATCGGCGAGTACGTCGACACGACCATCGGCGTTGCGTACCAGTACGGTGGGGCCTTGTTCAATGAACAGGCTGGTCAGTTCGGTAGCTTCCTGTAGCGAGCCACCGCCGTTGTTGCGCAGGTCAATGACCACGCCATCGACCTTCTCGGCCTGCAGCTCGTCGAGCAGGCGTTTGACGTCACGGGTGGTGCTCTTGTAGTTCGGGTCGCCAGCACGGAAGGCCTTGAAATCGAGGTAGAAGGCCGGCAGCTCGATCACGCCGAGCTTGTAGTCGCGACCAGCGTGCTTGAGTTCCAGGATCTTCTTCTTGGCAGCTTGCTCTTCCAGCTTGACCGCTTCACGGGTGATGGTGACCACCTTGCTGGTCTGGTCGCTGGGCGGATTACTGGCCGGGATCACTTCCAGGCGAACGGTGGAACCTTTCGGGCCGCGAATCAGCTTGACCACTTCGTCCAGGCGCCAACCGATGACGTCGACCATTTCGTCGTTGCCCTGGGCAACGCCGACGATCTTGTCTGCCGGTGCGATCTGCTTGCTCTTTTCGGCCGGACCGGCCGGTACCAGGCGTACCACCTTGACGTGCTCGTTGTCACTTTGCAGAACGGCGCCGATACCTTCGAGCGACAGACTCATGTTGATGTCGAAGTTTTCCGCGTTATCCGGCGACAGATAGGTGGTGTGCGGATCGTAGGTGGTGGCAAAGGCATTGATGTAGGCCTGGAACACGTCCTCGCCGCGGGTCTGCTTGAGGCGCGCCAACTGGTTCTTGTAGCGCTTGCTCAGCAGTTCCTGGATGTCCTTGGTTTCCTTGCCGGCGATCTTCAGGCGCAGCACTTCATCTTTGACACGCTTGCGCCACAGTTCGTCGAGTTCAGCGCTGTCTTTGGCCCAGGGCGCTTTCTCGCGATCGACCTGCAATTGCTCGTCGGCAGTAAAGTCGATCTTGTCTACACCCTTGCCCAGCTCCGTCAGCGCGTAGTTCAGGCGCTCTTCCATGCGGGTCAGGTGGCGGCGATAGATGGTGAACCCTGGCTCGAGGTCGCCACTTTTCAGCAGATCATCGAACTTGCTGCGCCACTGATTGAATTCGGCGATGTCAGCCGCAGTGAAATAGCTGCGAGAGGGATCGAGCAACTTCAGGTAGTTGTCATAGATCTGAATCGAGCGCTCGTCATTCAGTGGCGGCTTGTTGTAGTGGTGGCGGCGTAGCAGCTCCACTACGTTGAGGCTGGCGATCACCTGCTCGCGGTCCGGCTGCAGATAGTCCCAACTGGTCGCTGTGGTGGTCTTGGCCGCCAGCGGCAGGGCACTGAAGCCGAGTACGAGGGCGAGGGCGGTGCTTGCAAGAGAGCGCTTCATGCTGATTCGACGTAGTGGCAGTTGATAACGCATATTAGGCCGTATTTGAGGGCGCCAGGTTCCGTTGGCGCTAGGCAAAAGCCCGGCGGTCTGCGCTGGGCTCGGTTCACTTGCACTATGGAGGCAGCATGAAGGCATTGCAAGGCGTCGAAGGGCGTGCAGAGTGGCTGGAACAACCGACGCAGGCCTGTGACGCGGGGCAGGTTCGGGTCAAGGTGGCTGCAGCTGGGCTCAACCGTGCTGACCTGTTGCAGCGCGCCGGGCTTTATCCGCCGCCGCCGGGTGCGAGCCAGGCGCTGGGCCTGGAGTGCGCCGGGGTGGTGGTCGAAGTGGGCGCCGGGAGTGCCTGGCAAGTGGGGGATCGCGTCTGCTGTCTACTCGCGGGTGGTGGCATGGCCGATGAGGTCGTGCTCGATGCTCGCCACGCCATGCCGGTGCCAGAAGGCTTGAGCCTGGTAGAGGCGGCTGTGGTGCCCGAGGTATACGCCACCGCCTGGCTCAATCTGTTCCAGCTCGGGGCCCTGCGTCCCGGCGAGAAAGTCCTGCTGCATGCCGGCGCCAGTGGTGTCGGCTCGGCCGCCATCCAGCTGTGCAAGGCATTCGGCAGCCCTTGTTGGGTCAGCGTTGGCTCGCCAGAGCGGTTGGCTTACTGCGAAGCGCTCGGTGCCCAGGGCGGCGCCTTGCGCGGCGAAGATCTGCAAGCGCTGCGTGATTTCGGGCCGTTCGATGTGATCCTCGATCCGGTTGGCGGGCAGTACGCGGCACTCAACCTGGAATTGCTGGGCCGTGATGGGCGTTGGATCAATATCGGTCTGATGGGCGGGCGCGAAGCCAACCTGGACCTGGCTCAGGTGCTGGGTAAACGGATTCAGCTGATCGGTTCGACCCTGCGCAATCGTGACGATCAGTTCAAGGCCGATCTGTTGCGCGATCTGCAGCAGCAGGTCTGGCCGCTGTTCGCAGAAGGGCGGGTGAAGCCGCAACTCGAGCGCAGTTTTGCGCTCAAAGACAGCGAAGTGGCCTTCGAGACACTCGCCGGTAATCAGGTTGCGGGTAAAATTGCGCTGCTTATCGATCCCGATCTTGTCTGAGCGAGAGCTCCAGCAGGCCGTTGAAAAACGTAGGCGAGGCAGCCAGTGCAATACCGATGGCGGCCCCACAAAAACAGGCGAAAAAGCGGAGTTTACGAGTTGTAAATGAGCATTTTGAGCTTGTTTTTAACGCAGCAATGGCAACGCAGGTAGTTTTTCAACAGCCTGCTAGCCCGCGTCTGGCGCGGGCTTGGCCAACGATTGGCTCATTCAATCAATATCATGGCCGTAATCAATAAGCTTTTTTTCGTTAGGTCGCTAAGATACGCCCTGTAGATTTCAAACCCTCACAGAAACCTCAGAAGGAGTCAGAGATGTCCCTCATCAACACTCAGGTACAACCGTTCAAGGTCAACGCTTTCCACGCTGGCGAGTTCGTCGAGCTCACCGAGCAGAGCCTGAAGGGCAAGTGGTCGGTACTGATCTTCATGCCGGCTGCCTTCACCTTCAACTGCCCGACCGAAATCGAAGACGCTGCCAATAACTACGCCGAGTTCCAGAAGGCTGGTGCCGAGGTCTACATCGTGACCACCGACACCCACTTCTCGCACAAGGTATGGCACGAAACTTCGCCGGCCGTTGGCAAGGCACAGTTCCCGCTGATCGGCGACCCGACCCACCAGCTGACCAACGCTTTCGGCGTGCACATCGCTGAAGAAGGTCTGGCTCTGCGTGGCACTTTCGTGATCAACCCGGAAGGCGTGATCAAGACCGTTGAGATCCACTCCAACGAAATCGCTCGCGACGTCTCCGAGACTCTGCGCAAGCTGAAGGCTGCTCAGTACACCGCCGCTAACCCGGGTCAGGTTTGCCCGGCCAAGTGGAAAGAAGGCGAAGCCACTCTGGCTCCTTCGCTGGACCTGGTTGGCAAGATCTAAAAACGGTTTCAGAGCTACCGTGTTTGGCTAGGCAACGCCTGCTAACCAGGTTTGCCTAGCCGTCGCTCGCGACGCTCTGAATTCCGTTTTGCCATTGCTACCTGCGCTGTTTGGGCCATTAACCGGCCCTTGTGGTGCCCGATGCCCGGGCGCGATCCGTCCGGGCATTTTATTGCCCGAATTTTCGTATTTGAGGAATTTCCGCCATGTTGGACGCCAATCTTAAAGCCCAGTTGAAGGCCTACCTGGAGAAGGTCACCCTGCCGTTCGAGATCGTTGCGTCCCTCGATGACAGCGCGAAATCTCAGGAGCTGCTGGGCCTGCTTCAGGACATCGTCGGCCTGACCGACAAGATCATTCTCAAGACCGACGGCAGCGATGCCCGCCGTCCGTCCTTCGCCCTGAACCGTCCGGGTGAAGACACCGGCGTTGCCTTCGCCGGTATCCCCATGGGCCACGAGTTCACCTCGCTGGTGCTGGCGCTGCTGCAGGTTGGCGGTCATCCGTCGAAGCTGGACGCCGACACCATCGCGCAGATCAAGAGCATCGAAGGCACGTTCGAGTTCGAGACCTACTTCTCGCTGTCCTGCCAGAACTGCCCGGACGTGGTCCAGGCGCTGAACCTGATGGCCGTGCTCAACCCCAATATCCGCAACGTCTCCATCGACGGTGCGCTGTTCCAGGAAGAAGTCGAGCGTCGCCAGATCATGGCTGTGCCGAGCATCTACCTGAACGGTGAGGTCTTCGCTTCCGGTCGCATGGAAGTGAAGGAAATCCTCGCCAAGATCGACACCGGCGCTGCCAACCGCGACGCCGAGAAGATGAGCGCCAAGCCAGCCTTCGACGTATTGGTGGTCGGTGGTGGCCCGGCCGGTGCTGCGGCTGCCATCTACGCCGCGCGTAAAGGTATCCGTACCGCCATTGCCGCCGAGCGCTTCGGTGGTCAGGTGCTGGACACCATGGCCATCGAGAACTTCATCTCCGTCAAGGAAACCGAAGGCCCGAAACTGGTGCGCGCGCTGGAAGAGCACGTCAAGGAATACGAAGTCGACGTGATGAACCTGCAGCGCGCTTCGGCTCTGGTACCGGCCAGCAGCGAAGGCGGCCTGCACGAAGTGAAGTTCGAGAACGGCGCGTCGCTCAAGGCCAAGACCGTGATCCTCTCCACCGGCGCACGCTGGCGCGAGATGGGTGTGCCCGGCGAGCAGGAATACAAGGCCAAGGGTGTGTGCTTCTGCCCGCACTGCGACGGCCCGTTGTTCAAGGGCAAGCGCGTGGCAGTGATCGGCGGCGGTAACTCCGGCGTCGAGGCGGCCATCGATCTGGCCGGTCTTGTTGCTCATGTGACCCTGCTGGAATTCGCCGACACCCTGCGTGCCGACGCCGTACTGCAGAAGAAGCTGCTCAGCCTGCCCAACGTGACTGTGATCAAGAGCGCGCAGACCACCGAGGTCAAGGGCGATGGTCAGAAAGTCACCGGCCTGGTGTACAAGGACCGCACCACCGAGGAGCTGCACACCGTCGAGCTGGAAGGCATCTTCGTGCAGATCGGCCTGTTGCCTAACAGCGACTGGCTCAAGGGCACCCTGGAGCTCAACCGCTTTGGCGAGATCATCGTCGATGCCAAGGGCGCGACCAATATCCCTGGCGTGTTCGCGGCTGGTGACGTGACCACCGTGCCGTACAAGCAGATCGTCATCGCCATGGGCGAAGGCTCGAAGGCATCGCTGAGCGCCTTCGACCACCTGATCCGCCATAGCTGATCGGGCGTTGCAGAAATGAAAAGGCCACCCCATGGGGTGGCCTTTCTTTTTATGGCTAACGAGGAGCCGCTTCGTAGGGTTTGCCGCGCGCACCGGTGTCTCGGTTCTGCTGGTGCGCATGGCGCACCCTGCGAGTGGGGGCATCCCTCAGCGCTTCAGGCCGCCCAGGGTCAGCGGCATCTGACGGTTCACATCCTTGTACAGCAGGTAGCGGAAGCGGCTCGGGCCACCGGCGTAGCAGGCCTGCGGGCAGAAGGCGCGCAGCCACATGAAGTCGCCGGCTTCCACTTCGACCCAGTCCTGGTTCAGGCGATACACCGCCTTGCCTTCGAGCACGTACAGGCCGTGTTCCATGACGTGGGTTTCGGCGAAGGGGATCACGCCACCCGGCTCGAAGTTGACGATGTTGACGTGCATGTCATGGCGCATGTCGCTGATCTCGACGAAGCGCGTGGTGCTCCAGCGGCCTTCGGTGCCCGGCATGACGATCGGTTCGATGTCCTGTTCGTTGGTGACGAAGGCTTCCGGGTAAGGCACGCCTTCGACCGGCTGGTAGGCCTTGCGCAGCCAGTGGAAGCGCACGGCTTCACTGCTGTTGTTGCGCAGCGTCCAATCGCTCTGCGGCGGGATGAAGGCATAGCTGCCCGGGCGCATGGCGTGCTGGGTGCCATTTAGAGTCAGGCTGAATTCGCCTTCGACGACGAAGATCACGCCTTCGGCAGTGGCGTCCAGCTCAGGCTTGTTGCTGCCGCCGTTCGGGCCGACTTCGACGATGTACTGCGAAAAGGTTTCGGCGAAGCCAGTCAGCGGGCGGGCGATGACCCACATGCGCATGTTGTCCCAGAACGGCAGGTGGCTGGTGACGATGTCACGCATCACGCCTTTGGGGATCACGGCGTAGGCTTCGGTGAACATGGCGCGGTCGGTCAGCAGTTGATCCTGACCTGGGTGACCGCCATGCGGTGCGTAGTAGTAGGGCGATTTGCTCATCGAGAGATTGCCTCGGCGGGTGAATGGCGCGGGGTTCGATCCCCGAGCGGAAAATTGGCTCCCAAGCACTATAGGAATTCGCAGCTGGATTCGGAAATTAAATAGTAGAATGCCTGTCAGTGGCTTTCATGATGGGTGGCGACATGCTCGATCCCGTGCTGTTACGCAGTTTTCTCGCCGTGGTGCAGACCGGTGGTTTCACCCGCGCGGCTGCCAGTCTGCACCTGACGCAATCTACTGTCAGCCAGCAGGTTCGGCGCCTGGAGGAGCAGCTCGGTGCGCAGCTGCTCGACCGCAGTGGCCGCTACGTGGTGACCACCACCGAGGGTGAACGCCTGCTGGGTTACGCCAACCGCATCGTCGCACTGATGGACGAAGCCATGCTGGCGTTGGGGCAGAGTGCGGTGGAAGGAGAAGTGCGCCTCGGTGTACCGGACGACTTCGCTGCCAACAGCCTGACGCCTTATCTGGCGGATTTCGCCGACGCGCACCCGGGCATTCGTCTGGAGATCACCAGCGGCCTCAGTCATGACGTGTGGCGTGCGTTCAATGCGGGTGAACTGGATCTGGCGCTGATCAAGCAGCGCGCCGGTAGCGCCAAGGGCCTGGCCAGTTGGGCTGAGCCGCTGGCCTGGCTCGACAGCCGTGCGCGCCCGGTGCTGGCGCGTAACCCGGTGCCGCTGGCTGTGTTCCCGCCCAATGGCCTGTACCGTCTGGAGATGACTCACGCGCTGGACGCCATGGGCAAGCCCTGGCGCATTGCCTATGTCAGCAGCAGCCTGCCCGGCGTCAGCGCTGCTGCAGAAGGAGGGCTGGGTCTGACCCTGTTGCCGCGCCGGTTGATCACTGCCGCGCACCGCGAACTGGACGAGGCCGAAGGTTTCGCCCCGGTGGCGCCGGTGGAGGTGGCCCTGCACGCGCGCAACCAGTTGCCCGGCTACGCGCGGGAGCTGGCGGCGGCGTTGATCGAGGCCTGCGAAGGGATCATGGCCGGGTAGGGTGCGCCTTGCGCACCTTGAAAGCAGTGTTTCGTCTTGTTGACCGTACACGTCGACGGTCGCTGGTGCGCACGGCCTGGGCGGCCCCGCGATACCCTACCGCCAACTGAGAATCGGCCAGCCGGCCTGTTCGGCATGGGCGCGCAGAGTCGGGTCGGGATTGACGGTGAAAGGCTTGTCCACCCGTTGCAGCAGCGGCAGGTCATTGCGCGAGTCGGAATAGAAGCTGGCGCCGGCCAGGCTTTCGCCCTGCTCGGTGAGCCAGGCGTTCAGTCGGGTGACCTTGCCCTCACGATAGGTCAGCACGCCCTGGGTGCGGCCAGTATAGAAACCGTGTTGCTGCTCCAGGTCGATGGCCAGCACCTCATTGATGCCAAAGCGTTCGGCGATGGCGCTGACCAGGAAATGCGCCGACGCCGAGATCACCAGCAGGCGATCGCCCGCAGCGCGGTGTGCCGCCAGCGTACGACTGGCGTCGCTGTAGAAGATCGGCTCGATCACGTCCTCGACGAAGGGCTCGACCACATGCGCGACTTCCTCGGGCGTACGGCCAACCAGCGGCGACAGGGTGAAGGCCATGTAGTCTTCCATGGCCAGGGTGCCGGCGGCGTATTGGCGCATCAGCTCCTGTTCGTGGGCGAGGAAGGAGTCGCCATCGGCCCAGCCGATCTTCACCATTTCCTGGGTCCACAGGCTGGCGCAGTCGCCATGGATCAGGGTCTCGTCGAGATCGAAGATCGCCAGGGCCATCACGCCACCTCCCGGATCGCATCGGCGCCAATGGCCAGGCTGACGCTCTGGCCGTCGTGGTGCAGGTCAGCGGCGGAGCGGTTGAGCACGTCCACCAGCAGCTCCACGCCGCAGGCTTCGACTCGGTAGCGGATCACGTTGCCGAGCAGGCTGTGGCTGCGAATCTGCGCCTCGATGCCGCTGTCGGCGAAGTGGATGGCTTCCGGACGAATGGCCACGCGGCTGCCGATCTGTTGGCCAAGCAGGCGGCTGGCGGCATCGGCATCGAGTAGGTTGTAGTTGCCGATGAAACCGGCGGCAAAGGCATCGGCTGGTGCGGTGTAGAGGGTCTCGGCATCGCCGCTCTGGACGATCTGGCCACCGTTCATCAGCACGATGCGGTCGGACAAGACCAGCGCCTCTTCCTGATCGTGGGTGACGAAGATGGTGGTCAGGCCCAGCTCGCGTTGGATGGCGCGGATCTGCTCGCGCAGGTGTTTGCGGATGCGCGCATCCAGGGCCGACAGCGGCTCGTCGAGCAGCAGCAGGCGCGGGCGGGTGACCAGCGAACGGGCCAGGGCCACGCGCTGGCACTGACCACCGGAAAGCTGGTGCGGGTAACGATTGGCGTAGTCGCTGAGCTCCACCAGTTCCAGCACCTCGGCGACGCGCTTGCTGGCCTCGGCGGCTGGCACTTTCTGCATCCGCAGGCCGAAGGCGACGTTCTGTTGCACGGTCATATTGGGGAACAGCGCATAGCTCTGGAACACCATGCCGATGCCACGCTTCTGCGGCGGCATCGGCACCAGGTCCTGGCCATCTAGCAGGATCTGCCCGCCGTCGACCGCAGTGAGGCCGGCGATGCAGCGCAGCAGGGTGGACTTGCCGCAACCGGACGGGCCGAGCAGGGTGATGAATTGGCCTTGGCCAATCTCGATATTGATGTCGGTGAAGATACGGGTCGGGCCGTAGCTTTTGTGCAGATTCTGGATATGCAGAAAACTCATGACTTGTCCTTGTTCAGACGGTTGGCTGCCCAGGTCATCAGCAGCACGAACATGAAATAGGAAATCACCAGGGCGCTGGTGAAGTGGCCGCTGTCGTTACGCATGTTGTACAGGTACACCTGCAGCGTCTCGTAGCGGCTGCCCACCAGCAGGTTGGCGAAAACGAATTCGCCGAACAGGAAGCTGAAGGACAGGAACACCGAAACCATCAAACCTTTGCGCAGATTGGGCAGCACCACCATGAAGGCCGCACGCCAGGTGCTGGCGCCGAGCAGGTGGGCAGCGTCCATCAGGTCGCGCAGGTTGATGGCCTGCAGGTTGTTGGTGATGGCGCGGTACATGAAGGGCAGGGCGATGGTGAAGTAGCAGCCGACCAGAATCCATGGCGTACCGAGGATCGGCAGTGGGCCGGACGCGAACAGCTGCATCAGGCCGACCGAGGACACTACCGGCGGAATGGCGAACGGCAGCAGGATCAACACGTTCATCACGCCGTCCAGCTTGGGGAAGTGGTAGTTGACCACGAACAGCAGCGGCAGGATCAGCAGCAGCGCCAGTGCCAGAGCCCCGAAGCACACCAGCAGCGAGCGGCCGAAGGCAGCGAGGAAGCGCGTATCGCTCCACAGCGCCACGTACCACTTGAAGGTGAAACCGCTGGGCAGGATGGTCGCCGACCAACTGGTGGACAGCGAGTACACAAGGGTGCCGAGCAGCGGCAGCAGCAGGATCAGAAACAGCAGGTAGACCACCAGTTGGTGGAACAGCGGCGAGCGTTTTTCAGCGGGTGACATGGTAGCTCCGGCGCAGCAGCCATTGGTGGACGATGGTGATCAGGGTCATCAGACCGACCAGTACCATGGCCAGGGCGCTGGCCATGTTCGGGTCGAGGAAGATGTCGCCGGAGACCATCGCCGCGATACGGATCGGCAGGATGTTGAAGTTGCCGGTGGTCAGCGCATACACCGTGGCATAGGCGCCCAGGGCGTTGGCCAGGAGGATGACGAAGGTGCCGAGCAGTGCCGGTGTCAGCACCGGCAGGCCGATGTGGCGCCAGAACTGCCAGGTATTGGCGCCGAGCAGTTCGGCCGACTCGCGCCAGTCTTCGCGCAGGGCATCGAAGGCCGGATAGAGCAGCAACACGCCAAGGGGAATCTGGAAGTAGGTGTAGAGGACGATCAGGCCGGTCTTGGAATAGAGGTTGAAGTCCTCGATCACGCCCATCTGCTTGAGCAGGATGGTCAGCGCGCCGTTGAAGCCGAGCAGGATGATGAAGGCGAAGGCCAGCGGCACCCCGGAGAAGTTGCTGGTCATGTTGGAAAACGCCATGACGAAATCGCGCAGGCGGCTGCTGACCTGGCGCAGCGAATAGCTGCCGATGATGGCGATGGCGATGCCGAACAGGCTCGACCAGAAGGCCACCTCCAGGCTGTGACGCATGGCCTGGCGGTAGAAGGCCGAGGAGAAGGCCTGCTGGAAATTGCCCAGGCCCCAGCCTTCGGCGGTATTCAGGCTGTTGCTCGCCACCCAGACCAGCGGTGCGATCTGGAAGGCGAAGAAGAACAGGGTGAAGGGGACCAGGCACAGCAGTGCCCAACCCTTGCTGGAAATGGACGACTTCATGCAAGCAGCTCCCTGCACCAGGGTTTATCGTGGGCCGCGCCGAGCAACTGGCAGAGGGTGCCGCACAACTCGGTCTGTTGCGGGCGGGCTGCAGGATCGAGACTGAATGCGCTGCCCAGGACGATCAGCGGTACTTCGCGCTCTTCCGGCAGCACGCCGTTGTGGCTGCGGTCGTTGTTCATGCCGTGGTCGGCAGTCACCAGGATCTGGTAACCGGCGTCGAGCCAGGTCTGGATGTATTCGGCCAGCAGCACGTCGGCCATGCGCGCGGCGTTGCGGTACTGCGAGCTGTCGAGGCCGTGCTTGTGGCCGGCATCGTCGATGTTCATCGGGTGTACCAGCAGCAGGTTCGGCTGGTGGCGCTGGCGCAGGCTGTCGGCGTCGGCGAACAGGTGCGAATCCGGGTAATGGTCGGCGTAATAGAAGTGGCCGTGCTGAATCGGCAGTGCTTCGTCGCTGGTGTGACGGTCGCGCGCGGCCTGGAAGGGTGCGCGGTTATACAGCTCGCTGACCCAGTGATAGGCGGCAGCGGCAGTGCTAAGGCCGGCGTCACGGGCGTAGTGGAAGACGCTGCGCTGATTCGACAGACGCACCACATCGTTATGCACGATGCCGCTGTCGATGGGCGCGACGCCGGTGAGAATGCATTCGTAGAGCGGACGGGACAGTGCCGGCAGTGCGCAATCGAGCTTGTACAGCGCGGCGCGCCCGGCCTGGCAGTAAGCCAACAGGTGACCCAGCGCATGCTGGGCCACCTGATAGCTCAGGCCATCCAGTACCACCAGGATGACGTTGTGCTTCATGGGGTTCTCTCTTTCGCTCGTAGCCCGGATGTAATCCGGGGGCGTACTTGGCGATTGCCCCGGATTGCATCCGGGCTACGGATCAATGGTGTCGCGACCGCATCAGTTCATATTGATGATCACGTGCTCCTGCCACAGGCGCGGCAGGGCCTTGGAAGTGGCCTCCCAGGCAGCGGCATCCTTGATCGGCTGGACCTTGGCGTACTGCTCTTGCGGCAGCAGCTTGGCCTGCACCTCGGCCGGCAGTTCGATGTGCTCGGCGCGAATCGGGCGGGCGTTGCCCTTGGCCAGGTTGATCTGCCCGGCATCGCTGAGGATGTATTCGCGGGTCAGCTTGGCGGCGTTGGGGTTCTTCGCCCACTTGTTGATGATGGTGCTGTAGCCGGAGATCACCGAACCGTCGGACGGGATCAGTACCTCGAAGCGCTCGGGGTCGATCTGGTCGCGATAGGAAAGGCCGTTGAAGTCCCAGACGATGCCGACTTCCACTTCACCCTTTTCCAGGGTCTGGATGGTCGGGTTGGCCAACGACAGGCGACGCTGCTTGGCCAGTTCGCCGTAGAAATCCAGGGCCGGCTGCACGTTGCTCTCGTTGCCGCCCATGGCGATGGCGGCGGCCAGCACGCCGTTCACCGCTTGCGCGGCGGTGCTCACGTCACCGGCGGACACCTTGTAGGTGCCGGTCTTGAGATCGGCCCAGGAGCGCGGGATGTCCTTGACCAGTTGCTTGTTGACGATGAAGGCGATGGAGCCGGTGTAGGCCAGCATCCAGTGACCGTCCTGGTCCTTGGCCCAGTCGGGAATCTGCGCCCAGGTGCTCGGCTTGTACGGCTGGGTCACGCCCTGCTGTACGGCGATGGGACCGAAGGCTGCGCCGACGTCGCCGATGTCGGCGGTGGCGTTCTCTTTCTCGGCGGCGAACTTGGCGATTTCCTGCGCCGAGCTCATGTCGGTGTCCTGGTGCTTGAGGCCATAGAGTTTGGCCAGGTCAGCCCAGGTGTCTTTCCAGTTGGCCCAGCTGTCAGGCATACCCACGCTATTCACCGCGCCTTCGGCGCGTGCAGCCTTTTCCAGTGCCTGCAAGTCGGTGCCTTCGGCCATGGCGGAAGTCGCCAGAGCGATGGCCGAGCCCATCAGTGAAGCCAGCAGCAGTTGTTTCATTGGAAACTCCTTTGCAGTGAGAATGTTGGTCTAGATCAGCAATACCCGAGCCAATCTAAGCGCCTTCGATGACAGTTTTATGTCCAGCCACGGCTGGCAGATGTCTAGCTGCAGTCAGCTGGCGCGCTCATCAAGCGTAGACCATGGATAAGTCGCTGATTTATTGGGCTGTGAGTGGATGTGGCGGTGGCATGCAGCGTGCTTGCAGCAAGGCTGTCATCTATCAGTCATCTAGACTGCCTAGTCTTGTAACCCGTTTGAGTGAGTGACTTTTGCCCTGTGATGGGGCTGGACTAGTCCAAAAGGGGAAATTTTGATGCGCGAAGAAGCGCCACGGGCCGTCACCCTCATCTGCCGCGCGTTGCAGGAGCAGATCGACCGGGGCCTGTTGCCCTCCGGCAGCAAGTTGCCGGCCGAGCGCAAGCTCAGCGAGTTGTTCGACACCACGCGTATCACCCTGCGCGAGGCGCTCGGCCAGTTGGAGGCGCAGGGGCTGGTCTATCGCGAGGAGCGTCGTGGCTGGTTCGTTTCGCCGCAACGGGTGGCCTACAACCCTCTGGTGCGTACCCACTTCCACGCCATGGTGGCCGAGCAGGGGCGGGTGCCGGCGACCGAGGTCCTGAGTGCACGCTTGATGCCGGCCACCGCGCAGATCTGCCAGGTGCTGGAGCTGCCGGCGTTGTCGAGCGTCTATCAGGTGTGCCGCGCGCGGCGCATCGACGGGCGCCTGGTGCTGTATGTCGAGCACTACCTGAATCCGGCCTACTTCCCAGGCATTCTCGAGTTCGACCTGACTCGCTCGCTGACCGACCTCTATGCCAGCGAATACGGCATCCACTACGGCCGCGTGCGCTTCGACATGGTACCCACCGCCCTGCATACCGAGGCGGCGACCAGCCTGAAAGTTTCACCTGGCAGCCCGGCGCTGCGCATCACCCGCGTCAACCGTGACCAGCACGGACGCATCATCGACTGCGACCTGGAGTTCTGGCGTCACGACGCCATTCACGTCAGCGTCGAAGTCCCCGAGTAGGGTGCGCTGCGCGCACCGGATTTTTAGGGCGCTGTCTGTACCAGCTGTTGCGAGGCACTGAGCCTTACACGGGGTTCGCTCACTATCATTGGTGGGCCAAAGCGGAACGCCGCCCGGCCCACCCTACAGGCCTGCGCAGCAACTCCTAACCCTTAACGCAGGTATTGAGGTGCGCACGGCGCACCCTACCGTTCGTCGGCTGCGTAGATGTTTTTTCGGCCAATGTCGAAATGAGCTCGCCGCGTTCGACTATCCAGTATCCACCGCCAAGGAACTGGAGTGCGTCATGAAATACCTCTGTCTCGTCTACGCCAACGAACAGGAGCTGCACAGCTCCCCCGACAGCCCGCATGACAGCGAGTGTCACGCCTACGCCCAGCGTGTGCAGGAGAGCGGGCGGATGCTCGCCGCCGAGGCGCTGCAGTCGGTACAGACCGCCACTACCGTGCGCATGCGTGGCGGCAAGCTGGACATCACCGATGGCCCCTTCGCCGAAACCAAGGAGCAGCTCGCCGGCTTCTACTTGATCGAGGCGCGCGACCTCAACGAGGCCATCCAACTCGCCGGTCACATTCCCGCCGCCCGTGTCGGCTGCGTGGAAGTGAGGCCGGTTCGCCAACTGGATGTCGACCCGGCCGCTCAACACTGAGCTGCCCTCGTTCAGCAGGAGAACCTTCATGGACCGTCGTTATATCCCCGAGGTCGCTACACGTGAGCAGTGGCTGGCCGCTCGCAAGGCGCTGCTCGAACAGGAAAAGGCGCTGACCCGCCAGCGTGACGCGCTCAATCGCGCCCGCCGTGCCCTGCCCATGGTGCTGGTGGAAGAGGACTACCGCTTCCAGGGCCCGCAAGGTGAAGTCGGCCTGGAGGCGTTGTTCGACGGGCGCAGCCAGTTGATCGTCTACCACTTCATGTATCACATGGACCGTGGCGAAGGCTGCGACGGCTGCTCTTGCCTGGTGGACAACATCGGCCACCAGTCCCACCTGCATGCTCGCGACACCAATCTGGTGCTGGTTTCGCGGGCGCCGCGGGCTGATCTCGAAGCCTTCAAGCGGCGCATGGGCTGGACGCTGCCCTGGTACAGCGCCTACGGCAGTCGCTTCAACTACGACTATCACGCCACCACCGATGAGCAGGTCGCGCCGGTCGAATACAACTACCGCGACAAAGACGAGCTCAAGCGCCTGGGCCTGACCTATCACATCCAGGGCGAGCAGCCCGGTGTCAGCGTGTTCCTGCGCGACGGTGGGCGCATCTATCACACCTATTCCACCTATGGCCGAGGCGTGGAGATGCTGATGAGCAGTTTCCACTTCCTCGACTTCACGCCTTTTGGCCGCGGCGAGGGTTGGGATGGCATGCCCGATCTGGACGGCAAGGGGCTCAACTGGACGCGCCTGCACGACGAGTACGAACAGACCGCGCCCACCCACGACTGCTGCGGCCACAAGGCCTGAACCTCAGCGAAGGAGAACGACATGAGTCAGCACGAACTGCAAGATGCCCTGAACAGCTGGACCGAAGCCTGCCGCAGCAAGGACGTGGCGCGCATCATGAGTCACTACGTCGAGGACGTGGTGTCCTACGATGCCATCGGCCCATTGCGTTTTCAGGGGCGCCCGGCGTACCAGGCGCATTGGCAGGCCTGCATGGAGATGTGCAGCGGCCCGGGGATGTTCGAACCGCACGAGCCGACCTTCACCGCCAGCGGCGATCTGGGCGTGACCCATTACCTGCTGCACTGCGGCGGCACCAATGAAAAGGGCGAGCTGGAAACCTGCTGGATGCGCGTGACCCAGTGCCTGCGCCGCCAGGGCGGTCGCTGGCTGATTTTCCATGAGCACTTCTCGGCGCCCTGCGATATGGAAAGCGGCAAAGCCCTTTTCGACCTGCAGCCCTAGCGAGCAGGGGCTGCGCGATGGTCTGGTGCTTACCAGACCATCCTTAGCGCGTGACCAGTTCCAGCATGCGTTGCGCCTGCTGGCGTACGGCCTCACGCAGCTCGACCGGCTGTTCGATGGTGAAGTCGAAAGACAGGCGTAGCAGCAGGTGAGCGAACCAGGTTGGGCTGTCGGTGCTGGTGGTCAGACGCACGCTGTTGCCTTCGGGCATCAGCAGACCGGCGTTGTTACCCAGTTCGGCGATGGCACTGGCGAGGTCGGTGTGCAGCTGGATACTCACCGGGTAGGCCCGTGGCAGGGTGGCGATGCTGGTATTGAGGTGGGCGGCGGCGTCGAAGGCTTCCGGCCGCTCGAAGTGGCTCTCCAGGGCGCGCACTTCGCGCAGGCGATCCAGGCGGAAAGAACGCACCGCCTGGCGTAGGTGGCAGTAGCCGCTCATGTACCAGAAGCCCCGGCGGAACACCAAACCGTAGGGATCGACTTCGCGCTCGCTACATTGGCCCTGATCGCTGCAATAGCTCACCCGCACCTGACGGCGCGCCTCGGCGGCGGCGGCGAGTTCGGCCAGGAGTTGCTGGTCGCCATTGGCGCGGTTGCGCGGTAGATCCAAGATGGCGCTCTGGCTGAGGGCGCGCACTCGCTGCTGCAGTCCCTTGGGCATTACCCGCTCCAGCTTGGCGCGGGCACTGGCCACCGCCACGGCGGTTTCTGTCAGGCCCAGATTGGCCGTCGCCAGCAGGCCCAGCGCCACCGCCTGAGCCTCCTCAGCAGTGAACATCAAGGGCGGCAGCTTGAAACCGGCCACCAGGCGGTAACCGCCATGCCGACCGCGCTCGCTGGTTACCGGAATCCCCAGGTCTTCCAGATGGCGGATGTAACGGCGCAGGGTGCGGCCGTCCACCTCAAGGCGCTCGGCCAGGTCGCGACCGCTGAGCTGGCTATGACTTTGCAGCAGCTCCAGCAGGGCGAGCACGCGGGTGGTGGGACTGTTCATAGGCGATCGCAGGCTCCGTAGGGCGCGCAGTGCGCACCGGGCAAACCTTTAGCTGTCTTGCTGCGCGCACACTCAACAAAAACAGCGCTAGGCGATTTTATTAGGGCGGAATATAGCCTAATTGGCTCTTAGTCTGGAGGTAGGTCGACGCCAAAGGCGTGTCGGCCACCAGCAGACAAGGAGTAACCCTTATGCAACCGATACTGTTCTACGGCGTTCCGCAAGGCTGTTCGTTCGGCTCGATCGTAGCCCTCGAGTGGCTCGGCCAACCTTATCGACTGTGCCGGGTCGAGATGCTCGAGCAACCCTGGGACCCGCTTTTCGAGCGGATCAACCCGCTCTATCAGACGCCCGCGCTGCTGCTGGAGAACGGCGAGTTCCTGAGCGAGAGCCTGGCCATTCTCCTGAACCTGGCGGCGCGGTCAGTGGATACGCCGCTGGGGCCACGGCAGGGCAGCGACGAATTCGATGCACTCAACCAGATGCTGTCCTACCTGGTGACCGACTTTTTCTCCGCCTTCAACCCGCTGTGGTTGGCTTATGAAAAGGCTGAGCTGGACGAGCCGCAGCGCGAGCTGTTGCGCAGCCTCGGCGCAGAGCAGGTGGTGGCGGGCTGTCGTTATCTTGATCGGCTGCTCAGCGAGCGCGACTGGCTGCTGGGTCAGCGCCGCAGTCTGGCGGATGCCTACCTGAGCGGTGTTGGCCGCTGGGTCGACTACCACCAGTTGTTCGATCTGCGACACGACTACTCGCATCTGGCCCGCCACCTGGATCGGCTCGCCAACGATCCAGCGGCGCGTTTCGCTCATGCGATCGAGCAGGGCATAACGGTTGAGGGCGCTGGCGGCTTCCTCGGCCATGTGGGCTTCCAACAACTGCGCGAAGGGTTGTGCGCAGCCTGAAAACCTATGGTGAGGTTTCGATGATCGACCATCTTTGTATCACCGTGGCCAACTTTCGCCGCAGTCGCGCCTGGTATCAGGCGGCCCTGGCGCCTTTGGGCTACGAGCTGAAATACGACGGCGAGCATGGCGCGGGGTTGGCCGCCGGCTTCGGTCCGCAGGCCGAGGAGCAGGCCGTGCTTTACCTGCTCAGTTCCGCCCCCGGACGTGGTCAGTGTGAGCCGCTGACGCATTTTTGCCTGCGTGCCGACAGCCAGGCGACAGTGCAAGCCTTCCATGCCGCGGCGTTGCAGGCCGGTGGCGAAGACAATGGCCAGCCCGGCCTGCGCGAAGAATATGGCTACTACGCCGCCTTCGTGCTTGACCCCGATGGCTACAACGTCGAGGTGGCCTGTTACGTCTGAACCTTCGTCACTGCTGGCCCAGCGCCGCGCAGGAAGGCTCGTAGCGCTGCTGGCAGGCACTCTGGTACAGGCGCTGGGCCTGGTCGGGATCGCGCGATACGCCACCTTCGCCGCGACGGTAGAGATTGCCCAGCACATGCTGCGCCATCGGGTTGCCCGCAGCGGCTGACTGGTTGAGGTATTTGAGCATGTCACGCTGGTTGGCGAACTCAGGGGCGTCGCGCCCGGTATAGAGGTAGGCCAGGCTGACCGCAGCCATGGCGTGGCCCTTGTCTGCGGCCTGCTTCCACCAATATTCGGCCTGCTTGAGGTTCTTCTCCGGCTGACCGACGAAGTAGCTGCTGCCGAGCTGGAACTGGCTTTCCAGATCACCGCGTTGGGCTTGTTGGCGCAGCTGATCCTGCTCGGTCTGGGGGACGGGCTGTTCGACCTGCGGCTGTTTTTCCGGTGCGGCGGAGTCGGCTTCCCGCCCGGCGCAGCCCGCCAGCAGCGCGATGGCGAGCAGGGCGGTGATGGCGTGAAGCGGGCTGATCGGGCTGGGCATGGCAGTGACTCCGTAGGCAATAAACAGGGCAAGTCGCTATTAGGCCTGCCTCGCTCACCTTAGTTCGCTCTGATCCGTCTGTGCAGTGTCGACTTCACACTCGCGTCCTGAACTGCAATCCTGAGCGCTGATTTCGCTTACGAGGTAGTCATGAAGATCAGCGCGGATTTCGACAGTGGCAACATTCAGGTCATCGACGCCAGTGACCCGCAGCGCGTACTGCTGGCCATGCGGCCGGACCTCAACAGCCATCATTTCCAGTGGTTTCACTTTCAGGTCGATGGCCTCCAGCCTGGTCAGGGTTATGGATTTTGTCTGACCAACGCCGGGCAGTCGGCCTACAACCGTGCCTGGGACGGTTACCAGGCTGTGGCCAGTTACGACCAGCAGGACTGGTTTCGTGTGCCGACCCGTTATCAGGATGGTCAACTGCACTTCGAGTTGCAGGCCGAGCACGAGGGCATCTGGTTCGCCTATTTCGAGCCCTACCCGCGAGCGCGGCATGAACGCCTGATTGCCAACGCGCTGGAGCGCGGCGCCGAGCTGGTGGCCAGCGGCAGAAGTCTGGAAGGCCGTGATATCCAGTTGCTGCGTATCGGTGGCCAGGCTGGCGCTGCGCGCAAACTGTGGATCATCGCCCAGCAGCATCCGGGTGAGCATATGGCCGAGTGGTTCATGGAGGGGCTGATCGAGCGTTTACAGGATCCACAGGATGCCGAGATCGCCGCGCTGTTGGCCGAGGCCGAGTTCTATCTGGTGCCGAACATGAACCCGGACGGTGCCTATCGCGGTCATCTGCGTACCAACCATGCCGGGCAGGACCTCAATCGCGCCTGGCAGTCAGCCAGCTCCGAGCGTAGCCCCGAGGTGTTGTTCGTGCTGCAGCACATGCAGCGCATCGGCGTCGATCTGTTCCTCGATATTCATGGCGACGAAGAGATCCCTCACGTGTTCACCGCCGGTTGCGAGGGTAATCCGGGCTATACCCCACGGCTGGCTGCGCTGGAAGAAGAGTTCCGTAGCCGCCTGGTTGGTATCGGCGCCGAGTTCCAGACCCGTTTCGGTTATCCGCGTGACGAGCCAGGCAAGGCCAACCTGACCCTGGCCTGCAACGCCGTGGGCCAGGCCTTCGATTGCCTGTCGTTCACCATCGAGATGCCGTTCAAGGACCACGACGACAGCCCACAGCCGCGCACCGCCTGGAATGGCGCACGCTCGCAGAAGCTGGGGCAGGATGTGTTGACCGTGCTGGCGCAGATGGTCGCGACCTTGAGGTAGGGTGCCATGTGTTCCGCATCATCGATGCGCATGACAGGTAGGGTGGATCACGCTTCACCGATCCACCGCTCTGGTGGATGTAAAGAGCGACATCCACCCTACGTTTTCCCAAGGCAAGCTGCCTGTGCGGTCGGGGAGAGGCAGCCATTTTCCAGGTAAAAAAAGCCCGTCACGAGGACGGGCATAAAGTGCCGTTAACACACAGGAGTCAATAGGACGCAGTGATGCGTCCGGTATTACAGAATCGACAGCGGATAGTTGATGATCAGACGGTTCTCGTGCAGATCCTGGCCAACGTCACGGCGGACGTCGGAGTTACGCCAGCGAACGTTGAGGTTCTTCAGGGTGCCTTCCTGAATGGTGTAGGCCAGTTCGGTTTCACGACTCCATTCTTCGGCATCGGTACGGCCGCCGGCATGGATATTGGAGCCGCTGGTGTAGCGGTTCATCAGGGTCAGGCCCGGGATGCCGAGGCCGGCGAAGTTGTAGTCATGACGCAACTGCCAGGAACGCTCCTCGGGGCTGTCGAACGCCGACAGGAAACCGTCGTTGACCAGCGAGCCGCCACTGGCGCCGTCGATACGCAGGAACTTGGTGTCACCGCTCAGTCGCTGGTAGGTGACCTGGAAGGCGTTGTTGCCTCTCTTGGCCGACAGCGCACCTTGATACACCTTGTTGTCCAGGTCGCCGGCCTTGGCCGCGCCTTCGTCCTTGCCGTTGAAGTAGCCGAGGTTGGCGCCCAGTACCCAGTCACCGACAGGCTGGCTGTGGGTCAACTGCAGGAAGCTCTGCTGATAAACGTCTTCCAGGCGAGCGTGCCAGGCGCCGACCATGGTGTTGTTGCCGTTGAAACGGAACTCACCGCCACCGAAGTTGAAGTCGTCGCCCTCCACGCCACCGAACGACATGTCTTCACGGCTGGCATCGTTGCGCTGGCTGTTCTTCCAGAACTGGCCGCCGTACAGGGTCAGGCCATCGATCTCGTTGGAAGTCAGCTGGGCGCCCTGGAAGGTTTGCGGCAGCGAACGACCGTCGTCGGCGCGCAGGATCGGCAGCACGGCGAACCATTCGCCGACCTTCAGTTCGGTCTTGGAAATCTTGGCCTTGGCAGCTACGGCGGTGCGGCCGAACTGGTCGGCGGCCTGGCCATCATCGTGGATCGGCATCAGTTGGGTGTTGGCGGCGCCACGGTTGCCATCCAGCTTGATGCTGTACAGACCGAGCACATCGAGGCCAAAGCCGACAGTGCCCTGAGTGAAACCGGAGCGGGCATCGAGGATGAAGTTCTGCGTCCAGCCTTCGGCCTGGCCCTGGCGCTCGCCACGGATCACCGGATCGGTGCTGTTCAGGTAGTTGCGGTTGAAGTAGTAGTTGCGCAGGCCGAGGGTGACCTTGGCGTCTTCGACGAAGCCGGCAGCGTGCGTGGTGGTCGGCATAACCAGGGCCAGAGCCGTGCTGCCGAGCAGGGCCAATGGAATGATGTTGCGTGCGGTCATTGTTGTTGTGCTCCCAGTTTTTGAACGAACCATCCCCTGCCGGTCTGCATCAGGACCTGCATGATGGGAATGTTGTGTTTGCCCCGTAGAGGGCGATAGCCCGGCCGAACGCGGCCGGTCATTGCTGGTGGCTGACGTCAGCCTCCGGCGAATCCGGTTCTGTGGCGTGTGGCGGCGATGGGTGCCGAGCAGGCGAGGGGCTGCTGCGCTGAGGGAGAGGCGAGGATAGTCATGTCATGGCCCTGATTCTTGTTGTTATCGTTGTTATATGTCGTCATACAACTTGCTGGATTATCGACAGCCTTTTTATTGCTTGTCAACGTATGGCTAGACGAAAGTCTGAGGAGGTTTTCCCCGTATAGCGGTGCTATTGGCGATGCCATGGGCTTTCAGCGCGGTTCCGTGCAGAGCCGGTAAACCATCTGGTATCGAATTTGTTGTGTGATAACGTATGACAAATTCACTTACCTCTAGGGTTTATCCATGCCGCATTGCCTGATCGAAACCGCCCGCGAGGTGAGTGAGCTGATTGCACCGCAGGAGCTGGTGCAACTGGTGCATGACCAGGCAGCTGAGGCGGGGCTGTTCCAGCCCGGCGAGGTCAAGGTGCGCCTGAGCCTGTACGAGCACCACTGCGTGGGTGGCGAGCCGGGGTTGTTCGTGCACCTGATCTTCTACGTGCTGGCCGGGCGCAGCGATGACGACAAGCGGGCGCTGTCGCGACGTATCGTGCGCGCACTGGTCGAGCGCCTGCCGCAGGTGCCGGCGATCTCCCTGGACGTGCGCGACATTTGCCGCGAGGTGTTCAGCAACAGGCGCAACTGCCTGGACGATTAATGCGTCTCCAGCAGACGTGCCCCTGCGCCCTGTTCACCGAGTTCGTCGCTGGGGTTGCGCAGTGGGCAGTCCTGCATCGACAGGCAACCGCAACCGATACAGCCGGTGAGCTGGTCGCGTAGCCGCGTCATTTGCTCGATGCGTGCGTCCAGGTCGTGCTGCCACTGCGCTGACAGTCGCTGCCAGTCCGCAGCCGTGGGGATGTGGTCGCAAGGCAGCGTGCTCAGCGCCAAACCGATATCTGCCAGGGGAATACCCAGGCGCTGCGCCACCTTGATGAGCGCTACGCGGCGCAGCACATCGCGCCGATAACGTCGCTGATTACCGGCATTGCGTTGGCTGTGGATCAAACCCTTGGCTTCGTAGAAATGCAGTGTGGAAACCGCCACGCCACTGCGCTCGGCTACCTGGCCGACGCTCAGCGGACGTTCGTGAAAGGCGCGATGCATGTCCATGAGAAATTCCTGTTGACCTCAAGTTAAGTTGAGGTTTTACCCTCGCTGGCCTTGATAGACAACACCGAGGGCAATTCCATGCAGGACCGCATTCGACTGGTAGTGATTTACGGCAGCGTGCGTGAAGAGCGCTTCTGCGACCAGGTGGTGGCCTGGGCGCGTGAGCAGATCGAGCAGCGCAGCGAATTCGAGCTGAGCCTGGTCGATCCGGCCGTGATGTTTCGCCAGCCTGGCGAGGCGCAGGCGCTTGTTGAACGCCGGCATCAATCGCTGCAGCAGTTGCTGCGTGCCGATGCCTTTCTGATCGTCACACCGGAGTACAACCACGGCTATCCGGCGGCGCTCAAGCAGTTCATCGACGAGGTGCCGGCGTCCTGGGAAGCGCGGCCGGTGGGATTCGTCAGTTATGGCGGGGTGTCCGGCGGGTTGCGAGCGGTGGAGCAACTGCGCCAGGTGCTGGCAGAGCTGCACGCGATGACGGTGCGTGGTTCGGTGAGCTTCACCAATGCCTGGGAACAGTTCGATGACCAGGGCCAACTGAGTGAACCACGACGGGCCAACTCGGCGTTGGCGCATACGCTGGTGCAACTGAACTGGTGGGCACAGACACTACGCGCCGGGCGCGAGCGGGTGCCCTATGAGCGGATCAGAGGGTAGAAACGACGTAGCCCGGATGCAATCCTGGAGCTTTTGAGGGCCTCCCCGGATTGCATCCGGGCTACGGAGCCGTCATCCGTAGGGCGGGTACAACCCGCCAGGGCTATGTGGCGGGTTTCACCCGCCCTACGAACTGCGCGCCGGACGCGAGCGTGTGCCCTATAAGCGGATCAGAGGGTAGAAACGACGTAGCCCGGATGCAATCCGGGAGCTTTTGAGGGCTTCCCCGGATTTCATCCGGGCTACTAAGCAGTGACCTGTAGGGCGGGTGCAATCCGCCAGGACTATGTGGCGGGTTTCACCCGCCCTACGAACTGCGTGCCGGACGCGAGCGGGTGCCCTATGAGCGGATCAGGGGGTAGAAACGCCGTAGCCCGGATGCAATCCGGGAGCTTTTGAGGGCATCCCCGGATTTCATCCGGGCTACTAAGCAGTGACCTGTAGGGCGGGGTGCAACCCGCCAGGACTATGTGGCGGGTTTCACCGGCCCTACGCCATTGTCCTTTCCCATGAGCGGGAAAAGTGAGCGAATCAGCCGCGGTAGTAGCGCTGCGGCACGAACGGGGTCTTGGCCACTTTCATCGCCACGCGCTTGCCGCGCACCACGGCCCAGACGTCGCTGTCGATGGCGACATGGCTGGCGTTGACGTAACCCATGGCCACCGGCGCGCCGAGGGTCGGGCCGAAGCCGCCGCTGCACACCTGGCCGATCACCTGGCCGTCTGCGTCGACGATTTCCGCGCCTTCACGCACCGGTACACGCTCCTGCGGCAGCAGGCCGACGCGTTTGCGCGCCACGCCTTTTTGCTGCTGCTCGAATACGCGTTCGGCACCCGGGAAGTTGCCGGCGCGCTCGCCATCGGCACGACGCACCTTGGAGATGGCCCACAGCAGGCTGGCTTCGATTGGCGTGGTGGCGCTGCTCATGTCGTGACCGTAGAGGCACAGGCCGGCTTCCAGGCGCAGCGAATCACGCGCACCCAGGCCGATCGCCTCGACTTCCACTTCTGCCAGCAGGCTGCGCGCCAGGGCTTCGGCCTGGTCGACGGCGACGGAAATCTCGAAACCGTCTTCGCCGGTGTAACCGCTGCGGCTGACGATGCACTCGCTGCCCAGCAGGCGCACGCGGGCGACCTGCATGAAGGTCATCTTGCTTACTTCCGGCGCCAGGCGGGCCAGCACGTCGACCGCTTTCGGCCCTTGCAGGGCGAGCAGGGCGCGCTCCTCGAACAGGCACTCGATCTGGCACTGCTCACCGATGTGTTTCTTCAGGTGGGCCAGGTCCTGATCCTTGCAGGCGGCGTTGACCACCACGTACAGCGTGTCGTCACCCAGGTTGGCGACCATCAGGTCGTCGAGGATGCCGCCCTGGGCATCGGTGAACATGGCGTAGCGCTGCATGCCCACCGGCAGGTCGATGATGTCCACCGGCACCAGGGTTTCCAGAGCGCGCGCAGCGTGCTCGCCACGCAGCAGGATCTGGCCCATGTGCGAAACGTCGAACAGGCCGGCGGCGTCGCGGGTGTGCAGGTGCTCCTTCATCACGCCCAACGGGTACTGCACGGGCATGTCGTAGCCGGCGAAGGGCACCATGCGCGCGCCGAGTTCGAGGTGCAGAGCGTGCAGCGGAGTCTTGGCGAGAGTTTCAGTGGTCATGTCGATTTCCTGTTGGGTGCGCCGCGCGCACCGGTTGGGGCCGCCGCGCGGCCCGTGGTAAGTCGGGTATCAGTCAGCGTAGACCGGGAAGGTGGCGCACAGGTCTGCGACCTGGCCGCGCACGCGCTCGATCACGGCCGGGTTTTCCAGGTCGTCGAGGATGTCGCAGATCCAGCCGGCCAAGGTGCGGCATTCACCTTCCTTGAAGCCGCGAGTGGTCACCGCCGGAGTGCCGATACGGATGCCGGAGGTAACGAACGGCGACTGCGGGTCGTTCGGCACGGCGTTCTTGTTCACCGTGATGTGGGCATCGCCAAGGGCTGCGTCAGCCGCCTTGCCGGTCAGGCCCTGCTTGACCAAGCTGATCAGCATCAGGTGGTTGTCGGTGCCGCCGGAGACCACGTCATAGCCGCGCTCGACGAACACTGCCGCCATGGCGCGGGCGTTGTCGATCACCTGCTGCTGGTAGGTCTTGAAGCCCGGCTCCAGCGCTTCCTTGAAGCACACGGCCTTGGCCGCGATCACATGCATCAGCGGGCCGCCCTGGGCGCCGGGGAACACGGCGGAGTTGAGCTTCTTCTCGATCTCTTCGTTCTTGCGCGCGAGGATCAGGCCGCCACGCGGACCGCGCAGGGTCTTGTGGGTGGTGGTGGTGACCACATCGGCGAACGGTACCGGGTTGGGGTACAGACCGGCCGCGACCAGGCCGGCGACGTGGGCCATGTCGACGAACAGCAGCGCCCCGACCTTGTCGGCGATGGCGCGGAAACGTGGGAAGTCCAGCACGCGCGAGTAAGCCGAGAAGCCGGCGACGATCATCTTCGGCTTGTGTTCGATGGCCAGACGCTCGACCTCGTCGTAATCGATCAGGCCGTTCTCGTCGATGCCGTACTGCACGGCGTTGTACAGCTTGCCCGAGGACGACACCTTGGCGCCGTGGGTCAGGTGGCCGCCATGCGCCAGGCTCATGCCGAGGATGGTGTCGCCCGCGCTCAGCAGTGCGAGGTACACGGCGCTGTTGGCCGAGGAACCGGAGTGCGGCTGGACGTTGGCGTAGTCGGCGCCGAACAGGGCCTTGGCGCGCTCGATGGCCAGCGCTTCGACCTTGTCCACATGCTCGCAGCCACCGTAGTAGCGCTTGCCCGGATAGCCTTCGGCGTACTTGTTGGTCAGGCCGCTGCCTTGCGCCTGCATCACGCGCTGGCTGCAGTAGTTTTCCGAGGCGATCAGCTCGATATGGTCTTCCTGGCGCTGTTCTTCGGCCTGGATCGCCGCGAGTAGGGCGTCGTCATAGCCCTGCAGTTGGTCGTGCTTGCTGAACATGGTGAGGCCCTCTTTATCGTTTTTCTCGGGATGCAGTCGACCCGCCCCGGTGAGGGGAGCCGAAAGGAATCGGGGTGGATGTAGCCCGGATGCAATCCGGGGAAGCTGTTGAGAGCTCCCGGATTTCATCCGGGCTACGGGCTGGCGCTTACGCGTCCTGATACGCCTCGATGGACGGGCAGGCGCAGACCAGGTTGCGGTCACCGTAGACGTTGTCCACGCGGCCAACCGGCGGCCAGTACTTGGCCTCGATCAGCGTCGCCAGCGGGTACACGGCCTGCTCGCGGCTGTAGGCGTGGTGCCATTCGCCAACCAGTTCCAGGGCGGTGTGCGGGGCGTTCTTCAGCGGGTTGTCGTCCTTGTCCAGACGGCCTTGCTCGACCGCGCGGATTTCTTCGCGGATGGCGATCATGGCGTCGCAGAAGCGATCCAGCTCTTCCTTGGACTCGCTCTCGGTCGGCTCGATCATCAGGGTGCCGGCAACCGGGAAAGACATGGTCGGAGCATGGAAGCCGAAGTCGATCAGGCGCTTGGCCACATCGTCGACGCTGATGCCGCTGCTGTCCTTGAGCGGACGGATGTCGAGGATGCACTCGTGCGCCACCAGGCCGCCTTCGCCGGAGTACAGCACCGGGTAGTGCTCTTCCAGACGACGGGCGATGTAGTTGGCGTTGAGGATGGCCATCTGCGACGCGCGCTTGAGGCCGTTGCCGCCCATCATGGTGATGTACATCCAGGTGATCGGCAGGATGCTGGCGCTGCCGAACGGTGCGGCGCTGACCGCACCTTCCTTGCGTGCCATGTGCGCATGGCCCGGCAGGAACGGCGCCAGGTGCGACTTGACGCCAATCGGGCCGACGCCCGGGCCGCCGCCGCCGTGCGGGATGCAGAAGGTCTTGTGCAGGTTCAGGTGCGAGACGTCGCCGCCGAACTGACCCGGGGCGCAGAGGCCGACCATGGCGTTCATGTTGGCGCCGTCGATGTACACCTGGCCGCCGTTGTCGTGGATGATCTGGCAGATCTCGCGGATACCTTCCTCGAACACACCGTGGGTGGACGGGTAGGTGATCATGATCGCTGCCAGGCGATCCTTGTGCTCTTCGGCCTTGGCCTTGAGATCGGCGATGTCGACGTTGCCGCGCGCATCACAGGCGGTCACCACCACGCGCATGCCGGCCATGGAGGCAGTCGCCGGGTTGGTACCGTGGGCCGATTGCGGGATCAGGCAGATGTCGCGCTGATCGTCGCCACGGCTCAGGTGATAGGCGCGGATGGCCAGCAGGCCGGCGTATTCGCCCTGGGAGCCGGCGTTGGGCTGCAGCGACACGGCGTCGTAGCCGGTGGCGGCGCAGAGCATGGCTTCCAGCTCAGTGGTCAGCTGGGTGTAGCCGGCGGCCTGCTCGACCGGAGCGAAGGGGTGCAGGTTGCCGAATTCCGGCCAGGTCACCGGGATCATCTCGCTGGCGGCGTTAAGCTTCATGGTGCAGGAGCCCAGCGGGATCATGCTGCGGTCCAGGGCCAGGTCCTTGTCAGCCAGCTTGCGCAGGTAGCGCATCAGCTCGGTTTCGCTGTGGTAGCGATTGAACACTTCGTGCTGCAGGATCGCCGATTGGCGCAGCAGGCCTTGCGGCAGGCGGCTGGCAATCTGTGCGGCCAGGTCGCTGACGGCAGGGGCAGCCTGGTCAGCGGCGAACAGGTTCAGCAGCGCCTCGACGGCGGCCTGGTCGGTGGTTTCGTCCAGCGACAGACCCAGACGCTCGGCGTCGATCTCGCGCAGGTTGATGCCGGCGGCACGGGCCTTGGCATGCAGCTCGGCGGTCTTGGCGCCAGTCTTGATGCTCAGGGTATCGAAGAAGTGCTGCTGCTCGACGCTGTGGCCCAGCTTGGTCAGGCCCAGAGCGAGGATGGCGGTGAAGCTGTGGATGCGCTGCGCGATCTCGGTCAGGCCTTTCGGGCCGTGGTACACGGCGTACATGCTGGCGATGTTGGCCAGCAGCACCTGAGCGGTACAGATGTTACTGGTGGCCTTCTCGCGGCGGATATGCTGCTCGCGGGTCTGCATGGCCAGGCGCAGGGCCGGCTTGCCGAAACGGTCGACCGACATACCGACCAGGCGGCCCGGCATGTCGCGCTTGAACGCGTCGCGGGTGGCGAAGTAGGCGGCGTGCGGGCCACCGAAGCCCAGCGGCACACCGAAGCGCTGGGCGCTGCCCAGAGCGACGTCGGCGCCGAACTCGCCCGGCGGGGTGAGCAGGGTCAGGGCCAGCAGGTCGGCGGCGACGGCCACCAGGGCATTGGCGGCGTGGAAACGCTCGACCAGGGCGCGGTAGTCGAAGATGTCGCCGTTGCTTGCCGGGTACTGCAGCAGGGCGCCGAAGTAGGCACTGGCGTCAGTGATGGCGGCTTCGTCGCCGACTTCGATGTCGATGCCCAGCGGCTCGGCACGGGTGCGCAGCACGTCGAGGGTCTGCGGGTGGCAGTGCTGGGAAACGAAGAAGATGTTGGCAGCCTTGTTCTTCGACAGACGCTTGCAGAAGGTCATGGCCTCGGCGGCAGCGGTGGCTTCGTCGAGCAGCGATGCGTTGGCGATCTGCATGCCGGTGAGGTCGCTGATCAGGGTCTGGAAGTTCAGCAGCGCTTCCAGGCGGCCCTGGGAAATCTCAGGCTGGTAAGGGGTGTAGGCGGTGTACCAGGCCGGGTTTTCCAGCAGGTTGCGCAGGATCGGGCTCGGCGTGTGGGTGCCGTAATAACCCTGGCCGATGAAGTTCTTGAACTGCAGGTTCTTCGCGGCGATGGCCTTGATCTTGGCGAGGGCGTCGGCTTCCGACAGGCCCGGCTGCTCGCCGAGGATGCTGGTGCCCTTGATGCTCTCGGGAATCACGGCACCGGTCAGCGCGTCGACCGAGTCATAGCCGAGCAGTTCGAGCATGGCGGCGGTGTCGGCATCGCGCGGGCCGATGTGGCGGGCGATGAATTCGTTCTGGGTATCGAGCTTGGTCATGGCGGTCACTCAGGCGTCGGCGTTGGCGTTCAACAGACGATCATAGCCGGCCTTGTCCAGCAGGTCGGCCAGCACGGCGTTGTCGGCCAGGCGCATGCGGAAGAACCAGGCCTTGTCCAGCGGCGACTCGTTGACCAGTTCCGGGCTGCCTTCCAGGTCGGCGTTGATTTCGACGATCTCGCCATCGAGCGGCATGACGATGTTGCTGGCGGCCTTGACCGACTCCAGCACCGCTACTTCCTCGCCCTGGGCGTAGGACTTGGCTTCCGGCAGTTGCACATACACCACGTCGCCGAGCGCGTCCTGGGCGTAATGGGTGATGCCGACGGTAACCAGACCATCGTTGTCCAGACGCAGCCATTCGTGATCGGCGGTGAAACGCAACTCGCTCATGTCAATTCCTCAGGGGGTAATGGTGTCCGCTTCTAGGTGGCGGCCAGGTTGCGGAAGCGTTTGCAATGCCGGTGCCAATGTAAGAATATTCAATAAAATCAACAACTTAATTATATTTTAAGGGGTTGTATACAGTCCTCTGGAACGATATCGCTACGAATCCAGGCGTCGCAAATGGAAAAGTCGAAGTCGCAGCAGACAGGGCGCGGCTTTCGCTCGTTTGTTGCTGAATCGTTACGGTGGAATGATATCGATACGTTGTTTGATTGGAACCGCTCAAGGGCATCGAGGGTCGGTAACTGGGAGGCTTTATAAACAAGGAGACAGATCGACCATGAGACCCCTGATTCCCCTGGCATTCGCGTTGCTAAGCGCCACCAGTCTGCAGGCCAGCGAGACGGTCACCGTGACCCTCGAACAGGCCACCGAAAACGGCACAGGCGCGCCTGTCGGCAGCGTGACCATCAGCCAGTCGCCCTATGGGCTGGTGTTCACTCCTGATCTTCAGGGCCTGGAGCCGGGCGCGCATGGCTTTCACGTGCACACCGAGGCCAACTGCAACGCGGCAGAAGTGGACGGCAAGCTGACACCGGCCGGCGCGGCAGGCGGTCACTGGGACCCGGAAAAAGCCGGACGCCATGGTTTCCCCTGGGAGGACGACGCCCACCTCGGCGATCTGCCAGCGTTGCTCGTCACCGATGATGGCAGCGCCAGCCAGCCAGTGCTGGCACCGCGACTCAAGCGCCTGGAAGACCTGCATAACCGTTCGCTGATGATTCATGCCGGCGGCGACAACCACGCCGACCACCCGCAACCTCTGGGCGGCGGCGGTGCGCGTGTGGCTTGCGGGGTAATCAAGGTGCCGACCAGCACCACGCCGATCTGATCCGCGCCGAGTAACCCACCGGGCGATCTCCCGCGTTGCGCCGATGTTGGGTTGCGGCGCATCGGACCCTGTGGGATTTTTCGTATTCAAGACAGGCGCCTAACCCACCCTACCGGGCGAGTGCGTCAGTGCTTGCCCGGAATTCCGTACTTGCGCAGGCGCTTGGCGATGGCGGTGTGCGAGGTGCCGAGGCGGGTGGCCAACTGGCGGCTGGACGGGTGGCTGTCGTAGAGCTTTTCCAGCAGCGCCTTCTCGTACTCGTCCATGGCCTGCTCCAGGCTGGCGACTTCCCCTTGCACCTTCGGCGCCACTTCGGTGCCGGCGATATCCAGGTCATCCATCTCCACCCAGTTGCTGTCGCAGATCGCGGCGGCGCGGAAGATCACGTTCTGCAACTGACGCACGTTGCCCGGCCAGCGTCCGGCCAACAGCGCCGGGAAGGTGGCGGGCGCCAGGCGGCAAGGCAGGCGCTGGATCTGCGCGCAAGCCTGGGCCATGAAGTGCTGGGCCAGCAGCAGAATGTCCTGGCCACGCTCGCGCAGCGGCGGCACTTCCAGGTTGAGCACGTTGAGGCGGTAGAACAGGTCTTCGCGGAAGCTGCCTTCGGCGACCATCTTTTCCAGATCACGGTGGGTGGCGCTGAGGATGCGCACGTCCACCTTCACCTCGCGGTCGCCACCGACGCGGCGGAAGCTGCCATCGCTGAGAAAACGCAGCAGTTTGGCCTGCAGATAGGGCGACATCTCGCCGATCTCGTCGAGAAATACCGTGCCCTGGTTGGCCAGCTCCAGTAGCCCCGGCTTGCCGCCACGCTGAGCACCGGTAAAGGCGCCGGGGGCGTAGCCGAACAGCTCGCTCTCGGCCAGATTCTCCGGCAGGGCGGCACAGTTCAGCGCCAGGAACGGTGCGGTACGGCGCACGCTGACGGTATGGCAGGCGCGCGCCACCAGCTCTTTGCCGGTACCGGTTTCGCCGTGGATCAGCAGCGGTGCATCGAGCGATGCCACACGCAGGGCGCGGGCCTTGAGCGCACGAATCGGCGCCGACTCGCCGAGCAGAGAATCGAAACCCTCGGCATGATCATGATGCAGCGCGGCCAGACGCTGGCCCATGCGGCTTGGTGCATAAAGGGTGAGCAGGCCGCCGGTGAGGCGACCGTCTTCGGTGATCGGCTGGGCATCGAGCAGCAGCGGCTGGCCGGCGAAATGCACCTCGCGCAGTGGCTGGTGAAAACCGGCGGCGAGCAGCGATTGCTGCAGTGCGTCATCGGCGAACAGCGCGGCGATGCTCAGACCTTCGGGGGGGCGGGTGCACATGTCCACCAGCGCCGGGTTGGCCAGCAGTACGGTGGCGCGGTCATCCACCGCCAGCACCGGGTCGGGCATGGCCGCGAGCAGCGCATCGAGCTGCAGGCGTCTGCGTTGGCCGGGCAGAATGTCCACCACTTCAACGCTCTGCACGCCATGCACCTGCAACAGGGCGCCGCGCAGTTCCTCGAGCACCGCCGCGCTGAGGGTCGGTGCATCGATATAGACGTTTGGCGGTACCATCTCCACCGCATCGAGGTTCAGATTGCGCCCGCCAAGCAGCGCCAGGACTTCCTGGGTGATGCCGACGCGGTCGATGAAACTGACGTGGATGCGCATTGATGACGGTCGAAATGGGCGAACAGGTCGCGATTATGCCTGCTCTGCCCGATATGAGGAAAAGGGCAACCGCGTGAGTACAGAAAAACCGAGCCGCGCCGACTACCACCGCGAGCACCAGGCCCGCGCTGAAGCCGAGGCCCAGCGCCTGCTGGCGCGCAGGAACGAGCTGCAAGGGCGCTGGCTACCCTGGGTGGCGCAGGAGCTGTACCAGCTCAGCCCGCCGGAGTTCGCCAACATGGTGCGCCGCGAGTTGCAGCGGTTGGCGTAGATCGCTGCTACACGATGTACACCTGTAGGAGCGGCTTCAGCCGCGATGCTGTTGAACGGCCCGGATTGCATCTGGACTACGTGCTGGGCGAAAGCATTGGGGCGGTTTTGGACAGCGGTAGAGGTTCTAATCGCGGCTGAAGCCGCTCCTACGGGACGGTGGATATCTGTAGAAACAGTCGGTATGCCACGCCACTACGTGACTCGGTCCTACGCGCGCTTGCGCGCACAGCGGCTCATATCCACCTTGCCCACATAGGGGTTGCCCCAGCCCATCACACAGGCCACCTGCTGGTTGCGTTGCTGCTCCCATACCTTGGGCGGGTAGGCCTTGCTCCAGGCTTCGTAGAGCTGCCGATCCTGCTTCGACAGGCGCAGCTTGTAGCGGTCGGCCATGTAGAAATAGGTGCGTGCGATCATCCCGCGAATGGCCGGGCGCGGCATTACCTTGCGCGCCTTGAAGTCCACCACCGTTTCGCACTTGCCATATTGATGCGGCTTCTGTGGCAGCCAGGCGAAGGCGTAGTTGCTGCGGTCGCCGTTCACCTCGCCGATGCTCGGGACCAGGTTGTGCAGGTCGGCCTCGGCCTTGCGGAACTGCGCATCGTTGGCCGCGCAGTGCTTGCGCCCGCCTTTCTGCCAGCACTGGCGCTGATGGCCGATCACCCATGCTGGGACGATATGTTCCCACTCGATGCGCTGGGCGCGATTGGCGTTCTTGCGTGGCGTGTAACCACAGGAGCGCAGATCGACCCGATTGCCGCTGTACTTGCAGCCGCAATAGAACTCGGTGGATTGCTGCTCATACAGCGGCCAGGCCAGGCGCTTGGCCTCGGCGAAAGTGGCGGGTGCGGCGTGCAGGGAAAGGGCTGTGAAACAGCAGAGCAGGGGCAGTAGGCGTCGAATCATGGGGCGGCAGATTAGCCGTCACCGCTGTCGATGTGAAGACAGAAATTTCATGTTTTTCAAATGCTTGCGTGATGGCTAGAGGCCTTTATTGCGGGCTGGTTGGTACATGGACTGCTGCTCAGTCCGTCAGCCTGCAAGCAGCACTGGCGACCTCCCGCCCTTGCAATCAGCTGAACCTCGGCAAGCGCTGATCCGAGTCGTTGCCTTCGCTCTGGGCCGGTTGCGGCAGGCCTGCGACCTTGAGCACCGGCATCCTCTCGCCCACCAGACGCAGATCGCGGCGGGGCAGGGCGAAGCGCACATCCAGCTCGCGCAGGGCATCGAGCAACTGCAGGTTGATCTCCTGCTGAGTGTCCATGTACTGGTTGTAGTCCGAGGTCAGCACGATATAGACCACCTCGAAGGTCAGCTGGCTTTCATCGAAACCGAGAAAATGCGCGCGGTCGAAGCGGGTCTTGGGCGTGGCGCGGATGATATCGCCGACCTTCTCCGATACCTGGCGCACCTTGTCGCTTGGCGTGTCGTAGTTGATACCGAACTTGAAGACGATCCGTCGCGTGTCCATGCGCTTGTAGTTGTGCACGACCTGGCGCAGCAGGTCGGCGTTGGCGCACACCACCTGCTCACCGCTGAGGCTGCGAATGCGCGTGGTCTTCAGACCGATATGCTCGATGGTCCCTGCCACCTCGCCGAACACCACGAAGTCACCGATCTCGAACGGCTTGTCGACGCCAATCGACAGCGAGGCGAACACATCGCTGAGCACCGTCTGCACCGCCAGCGCCACGGCGATACCGCCGACCCCCAGGCTGGCCACCAGCGCGGTGATATCCACCCCCAGATTGGCCAGGATCGACAACAGCATCACCGACCACACCACGATCAGGATCATGATGCTGATGATGGTGGTCATAACCGGGTTGTAGCTGCCACCGTTCTTGCTCATCACCAGGCTGCGCGACCACAGGCGCACGCCGGTATCGACCCACAGCGCCACCTGCAAGGCCAGGGCAACGAACCAGGTATGGCTCAGCGCGCTCTGCCAACTGCCGGGCAGCTCCGGCAGACGCAACGCCAACAGCAGGGAAAACGCCAACAACAGCACGCGGCTGGTGCGCCCGATGACCATGGCGACGAAGTGCTGCCAGTTGCCGTCCTGATCCTTCGACCAGGCCTTGAGCCGCTTGTGCAGGGTGTTCACCAGGGTACGCAGCACGCTGTACATCAGCGCCGTGGCGACCACCACGATCGCCACGTTGAGCCAGAGATCACGCTCAAGCCAGATATTCCACTGTTCCATCGCCGGGGCCTCCAGAAAAAGACGTATAGGGTTCTGGTGGCGTTGGGGGGCAGAAGTTCCAGGGAAATGGGCGAGCGGTTTGGGTTCGTTCAGTGTTGGGGGATTAAACCCTTTCCAGGCCCGTGCAGTGATCCGTAAGGCCCGGCTTTACTGGCCTCGCAACCCAGCCACTACGGCATTTTTCCGCTATCTCTTGCAGTGTTTTCGACACTTTTTCGACAGGCCGTCTGGACAGTTTTCAAGTCAGCCAGTAGCGTCTGGCCATTACGTTGCCTTGGCTGATCGGCTTGGTTGTCGTTTTTCGCCCACCCTGAGTCGCGCTCTTTCTTCTTGTCTTCATGCGAATCAAGACTGTACTGCATGACAAGGAACGTTATCCGACACCGCCAAGGTGTGTTAAATGACAGCAATGTCGCCTAAATAATAATTACGCACTCTAAGGAGTACCAATGGCATTTAAGGATGAAACAAAGTTAGCTATAAAAGAATATCTTGGCGCTCATCTTGCCGATTGGAACTGGCACAAAGATCGCTTTGACTTCATCACGGACAGCGTACTAAGAGATCGACTTGCGGACGAGTTTATATCGACTAGATATGTATATAAAATTCTTGAAGGCATGTCAGCCGACTCATGGCTTCTGCGCGCACAAATTCGCCTTCAAGTTCTATCCTATGCCTCAATATATGAGGCAGTAATCCACCACATCCTGTTTGATAATCTACCATCAAATCCTGACGTTCAATTACTTACTGAATTCAGTATGAAAAAAGTAATTTCCATTCCCGCCGCCAAAATGGCCGTGCTACAAAGCTCTCTTGAGCACGACGGAAAGGAGATAATCCCTACGTACGAAGGTATTGGAAAAACTGACACGACTAAAGTGAGGTTTGATCGAAAAGCAGAGTGTGCAGAAAAGCTAGGATTAATTGAAGGGTGGCTGAAAGATGAGATCATTGAACTTTATGAGGCCAGAAATTCTATCCACATACATGCTGAAATAAGAAAAAGTCTCAATTATCAACTTGATCTATCCAAAAGAGCATATCTGCGAATGGAACCATTTGTGGAGCAAATTAAGAAGAATCTGCCCACAGTGCTTGCCAATCATGCATAACAGTGAGCCCGAGCGCTCGCTTCGTTTCTCCAAGCTTTAGATAAATATCTTGAATTCCAGTTGGTCAACATTCGAGACAGCTTATCAAACATTGGTATTTTTGCGCGAAAAAGGTAGCCGCGAAAAAAAGGAAAAGGGGACAGATTTATTTATGGTACAGCGCCACTGGTCTAAAAATAAATCTGTCCCCTTTTTACACTGTTTCTAGAAAGGCGATTCCTAGGGCAATATAAGATTGCATGTCTTCAAGTATTTCATCCTCATTGGGAGAGTATAGGATAGTGGCTAGTGTTGAGTGCGCAAAGGTGGCTGAGAGTTTCCGATAGCTGCTGTCGTATATTGCGTCTTGCAAACCTGAAAGCTCTGCTATGTTGTATAAATTGGCTTTTAAGTCTTTCGTGCTTGCAGAGGTTTCTAAGTGTGCCTGAGCTTTTAGTAGTAGCTCTTCTTCTAGGGAGGAATGTCTTTTTTTGGTTCTCTACTATTTTAGTAAGAGTTCTTTTGATATCGCTTTTGCTTTGTGCTTCAAGATCATTAAGGTGTCCGGGGTTTTTTATTAGTGCTGCTAGATTTAGTAGGTGCTCAATGGTTAAATGATCTATTGCGGCAGCCTCTTTGTTATAGTTGTTTTGGGTCAGAAGTATGACGGCTTTTGAGTTTGAAAGTATGTTTTTGAAGAATCCTAACGCGGCTTTTTCGTGCGGGTGCTTTAGTTTTTTCTCTAGCTCGTTATGTTTTGAGTCGCCAGTGAATATTGATTTTTTTAGTTCGCTTTGAATGTGGCTCATTGGTTTGGATCTTCGTTATTTGTCTTTGTAGGATTCTTTTATGAAATTAGCTACGTGCTCAATTTCAGGGAAGATTGATGATCTACTTACTCCTAAGAGTTCTAGTTGTTTGAGTATTTTGGATTTATTGTGGCTTGGTATTAGTAGTCTATTTTTGTCTTTGGATACTAAAAGGTTGTTGGGTATTTCTGCTGGTATTGTCTTGTCTTTTCCCATGCCGAATAAGAAAAAAGCGCCGTCTTGTTTGATTATTCTTGGGTTGTCAAGTATTGGCTTGACACATAGTACGGTGTTTATATCCTCGGGTTTTATTCTTGGTTCAAAATATGGTTTCTCTCTTTGGATCTCACGTACCAGGCTGTCAACTTCTTGAAGTTTGTTAAATTTACTAGGGTCGGCTTCTTCTGGAATAGCAAATGATGAATGCATTCTGCTGATGTTTGATACTACGCTTACTGTGTCGCTGTCGTAATACTTTATGTTTGATTTCTTTACAGAGAATACTATGACTTCACCTTCCTCGCTCTGGCTTCCAGCGCATGCGAAGTATAGTGCTATTAGCGGGTTGGATGTGATGTCTAGTAATCTTGTGGGTAGAGAATAGTGTTGCATTTTTACTAGGGAGTTAAATGTTGACTTTGAGTTATGGAAGTCTCCTGGGCATCTCAAAGCAAGCTCGTGAAACATTACGTGTTCATTTGTTACCCAGCCAGAGTTTCTGAAAATACTTGGGGCTAGGGTGTACTTGGAATCTCCGTGGCCTCTGTAAAATAATACAGAGTTTGTGTCTGAGCTTATATCTCCAATGATTTTTAGGAAAGTGGTTACGCTTCCAATTTTTTCTATACTGTTTTGCTTTGAAAGGTCTGTAATACTGCTGTGTTTTAGATGGCGTACAACCTCAGAAATGCCTCTAAATGCACTCGAGCTATTTGCGTACATTTGGCTTTGGCCAAGTACTTGGCCGTTTGAAGCTTTTAGAAAGAAATAGTACTTTCCTGATGACGTGGCTTTCAGTTGGAAGCGGTTAGGTTCTCCGCCGTTTTTCTTGACAGATTCAATTCCGTTGATGGCCGATTCTTTGTGTTTGTAAAGTTCGCTGGATAGTAGTACCTGGCCATTGCTGGATAAAAGATTAAAATGGTAGTTTCCGTCTTTTGTTTGTTTTAACTCAAAAGTTCCAAGCATTTTCAATTTTCCTGGTTTTTATTCTGTGGGCTGCCCCGTTAGGTCTTGATGCTGACTAGTTTGTTTAGCCTTTCCTGTAGCTGGCTTGCAAGAGCTTCTTTCTGTTTTATTAGGTTTTCTTTTTCAAGTTTCTCCTGTTCTTCTTTTCTTGCTTGTATTTCTGCCTTTAGTCTTTTATTTGTTCCAAGAAGAATTTTGTAAAGGCAATCCCTGAACCAAGTGAAAGCACTGATGGCATCTTTTATTTCTCTGTCTGAGACTTCTAAGTCTTTTGAGGATTTTGGATGCATAAGCCTGTCTCTTATTTTTATGCATCTTGATAGCGATTCAAATCCTTTTCCTTTGCACTCAATTTGATTTCCTAAACCTAAATTCTTGGTTGCAATGTTAAAGGTCAGCTTAATGAGTGCGATAGTTCTTATTTTCGCTTTTGATTCATGAACGATGCCGTTTCCATCGACCTGATAGTTGACTTCTCGTATCGCCATTGATTCAAAGTTGCTTAATTTATCTTGGAAATCATTTAATATGTCTGTTCTTGTAAGGTAAGACATTCCTTCAATAAATGCGTAGATTGACCTAACAAGCGTGCGCCTATCGCTTTCGCTTAGATTCGTAGGGTCAAGTATTATCTGCATGGAGCTATTGGTAGGGTGTGGCTTCGTTTGCAAGAACTTTTCTACGTCTTCATTTAGTATTCTAAATACTTTTCTATGTTCGCTTTCTTGCTTAGGTTCCATGGTCAGAGTCCTTTCTTTGGGCATACCAGCGACGAAAAAGGTGACAGATTTATTTTCCTCTCCAGCGCCTTTTCTGCCTGATCGCAAAGCGCCATCTTTCCCGGCTCAAACCCTTGCGGTCAAGCCCTTCAAACGCCAGAAACGAAAAAGCCCCGTCAGTGATGACGGGGCTTTTTCTTGGCTGTCTGGAGCGGGTGATGGGAATCGAACCCTTTCCGGGGGCTCGCTGTAATCCGCAAAGCCCGGCTTTACTGGCCTTGCAGCCCATCCTTTGGGGCATTTCTCTGCTATCCCTTGCAGTGATTTCGACACTTTTTCGACACGCCGTCTGGACAGTTTTCAAGCCTGCCAGTAGCGTCTGGCCATTACATTGCCTTGGCTGATCGGCTGTGTTGTCGTTTTCCGCCAACCCGGAGTCGCGTTCCTCGGTCTTGTCTTCAAGCGAATCAAGGCTTTACTGCATGACAAGGAACGTTATCCGACATCGCCAAAGTGTGTTATGCGACAGCAATGTCGTCTAATTAATAGTTATGCATAAGGAAGCGCAATGTCTATCTCATCAATCACAAGTACCATCACACGGCTGCAAAAGGAAATATCAACTATCGCCGCAAAAGTGAGTCAGGAAACCAAAAAAGAGGTGGCGCTGTACTCACGAATAAATCAAATTCAGAGATCAATAACAAAAAACACCTCCGCCAGCTCCTTATCAAGCAAGCTCTCAGAAATTGAGCGTAAGCAGAAAGAAATAGCCACCATTTCTGTAGCCAAAGCCGCACTTGCAAAAAAGGAATCCGACAAAAACGCAGCGTTACTCAAGGCGCGTCAAGAACTAGCAAAAGAGGAAGAAAAAGAAAGAAAGCGCATTGCTTCTGCTAAAGAACGGGAGCTGAAGAAGGAGATTGAGTTAGAGAAACAGCGTCAAAGAGCTCAACTTGAATTCCAGAGAAACCTAAATGCTGAATTGTCTGCCACATCTGCACTATCAAGAAAAATTGAGTCAATGACTCCTCAGCATCAAGAGCCTGAAATAGCATACGATTTATTTATTTCGCATGCGTCTGAGGACAAGGAAGATCTTGTACGACCGCTCGCAGTTGCTCTTGAAAAGCTAGGCGTAAAAGTCTGGTATGACGAATTCACTCTCAAAGTAGGCGACAGCTTGCGCAGAAGCATTGATAGTGGTTTATCAAACTCGCGCTTTGGAACTGTAGTGCTTTCCTCATCATTCTTTTCAAAAAACTGGACTCAGTATGAACTGGACGGAATGACCGCCAAAGAAATGGACGGTAGGAAAATGATTCTTCCGATCTGGCATAAAGTTACAAAGAGTGAAGTTATAAAATTCAGCCCGACACTGGCGGACAAAGTCGCATTAAATTCTTCGGTTCACAGCACGGAAGAAATTGCGCAGCTAATAGCAGACGTAGTGCTAGGGTAGAAAAATGCATAACAAATGGTTCAAATCGTTCGCTTCGCTCACTCAGTAGGAAAAGGGGACAGATTTATTTATGGTACAGCGCCACTGGTCTAAAAATAAATCTGCCCTCTTTTTCGCATGGACTTAGATGGGAGTATATCGCTGGCGTCTAAGATTGGGCTTGCTCGATAAACCAAAATGGAATTGTTTTGAAAAGAGAAGGTGTATGAGGCTAGGAAAATTCAAAGTAGTACATCAAACGTCATTTCTTCAAATGGCGGAGGATGATGCGATTGTCGAGTTTGAGTTCGATGATGACAGTGCATCCTTCATCATCAAATTTGCATCGGATGCCGATCCTGAAGAGAAACCTCAAAGGCGTATTGAGGGTGGCCCAGATCCCGATAATGAAGAGCGCGGGCTTCTCACTTTTTATAACTGGGGCAGGCCAGGTGCTGCATCCAGTGGTGAGCCAATGACTGTGTTGACCATTGAGGATGGTGATAGGAGGACGAAAATTCTGATGCTTGCTTTTGTGCAATATGCGAATCGAATTTACTCTGTCAATCTTCAGTTCATGATGGAGGTGGCCTAATGACCACCCCGAAATATACGAGCAGCAAAGTAGAGGTTGGTAAGGTTCATCGAAACGTTTCTCAAGAAGTAGTGGTGATAACCGTCGATAGGCTCCGAATTTTGATTTCTTCGCATGTGTCTTGCATTGAAAAGTCTATGGGATGGCAAGCGGCGCTTGGTGTGTTTATTTCACTTGTGGCTGCGCTTTCAACTGCTGAGTTCAAAGATGCATTTAATGTAGGAGGAGAGGTTTGGAAGGCCTTGTTTATTATTGCGTCTGTAATTTCCTTTGTGTGGCTTGTAAAAGGGTTGATTCATTACTTTAAGGCGGAGAAAATTGAGGGTCTTATCGTAAAAATTACCGCTTCAGACGAAACCTAAATACTCATTTAAGCCGATGCCGCTTGTAGGAAAAAGGGGCGGATTTATTTATGGTACAGCGCCACTGGTCTAAAAATAAATCTGTCCCTTTTTTTTGCTTTCCAGCCCCTTGCTGTGATCCGCAATACTCGGCTTTTCAGGTCTTGCAGCCCAGTCAGTACGGCATTCCTCCGCTTTCCCTTGCATTGTTTTCGACACTTTTTCGACACCACTTCTAGACAGCTCTGAGGCTGATAGGTAGCGTTTGGCTATCACAGGGATCGGTCAGCAAATGAATTAGTACGGAAAACTATCTGATAACTATTAGGAGCTTGTGAATTATGACTAATGAGTGGAAGTTTTCTGATATGACGCAGTGGTTCTATATCTACATGGCTCGAGTTGGAAATGCCGATGCTTTGCATCCTCTCAATGAGCTTGATCTTGAAATAGACGGCTGCCAAGAAATTCTCGATGAATTTTTGTCTAATTTCAAAAACACACTTGAGGCTGTAAGTGTTCCGTTTTATGTTGGCTTATTCGCTGCATCTATGAGTCAGAACAAGTTGTTGGAAAAGCTTCTAAACAAGGCTAGAGATGAAGGCTGCAAGGACGCTCTTTCTGTAGCGACCTATCTATTGAATAATAAATCTTATGCGGCGGGAATTGGGTCTGTCATACCTTCTTTTCAGAGGCTTGAGAGCGATGGAATCCTTTCTTCTCAGTTTGAAACTTTGTACAAGCTTGCTGCAATTCGTTTCTATGGGTGTTTAGAGGAGTTTAGTAAGCAAGCTTTAAAGCTGCTTATTGTAAAAGATATTTCTCGACTTGATGCTCTTTCAGTTAAAGGCATAAAGATAGGAAAGTCAAAGTGTGAAACCCTGAAGGCAAGAATTTTGCAATCTCAAAATGAATCTTCAATGACTCTGAGTCAGGCGTATGATGAAGAAATACTTAACAAAGGGTACTCGTTAGAGCAGTACTCAATGATATTTGGAGAGCTTGTAGGGGTCAGCTTTAATAGTGCAGATATTGATAGTATCAAGAGGCTGGAATCTAGTCGGCACTTATTTGTTCACAGGAGTTCCATGGTTGATCAAAAATATATCGACGAAACTGGCTGTGATGAAAGTATTGGTGAAATTCTCAGTGTGCCTGCGAGTAGCATGTATGAGTGGCAAGATAATTTAGTGTCTTATGCAAAAGATTTAATTTTAAAGGTTAATGAGAGGTGTTCTAGCAGCGTCAATTAGGCCCTCGTGAACTGGCATCTATCACTCGGGCTTTGATATTCGAATTGATTCACTCTCACTTGGCTCCATGTGTTCGGCATACCAGCGCCTAGCTGCTTCCTGGGTGATCGCTATCCCGCGTTGGGTTAGCTCAAGTTTCGGTTGGCTTCGTCGTAGTCTGGGCTGGTCTGGCCAATCTCGGGCGCTATTTGCCCGCTCGCGATCCAGAAGGCGTATTGGGGGAACATCTGCACGATGGCCTCGATGTCCTGCTCGTTGGCACGCCGCTTGCCATTTCTCAGGTGATACCAGCTGCTGCGGTCTATGCCAGTCAGTTTCTCAAGCTTAGGGGCTGAGAGCTTCTTTCTGTCCCATACGGCTATCAATCGTTCTCTGATCATTCCTTGATTACTTGCTCTGATTCCTTTCCTTACGGGCATACCAGCGCCTAGCTGCTTTCTGAGTGATCGCTATCCCGCGTTGGGTTGGCTCAAGTTTCGGTTGGCTTCGTCGTAGTCAGGGCTGGTTTGGCCTATCTCTGGTGCTACCTGTCCATTTGCCAGCCACAGGGCGTACTGGGGAAAGAGCTTGATCAGTACGTCTATCTCTTCGGTGCTCACTCGTACAGCACCTTTGCTCACGCTCAGCCATCGGTCGTGGCTGACGCCGCCTGCCTCGCTGGCCTTCTTTGGGCCAATTTTCTTGATTAGTAGTCTTGCTCTATCAGCGCTCGTGGTCATATGCAGATTATTCATCGATAAATAGCAAGGAAATAATTGCTTAGCCCTGCTATGCGCGGTAATAATTTCCGCAAAGGAAATAGGTTCCTTTGCTGGTTCCTGAAAATTGCCGAACATAGTGGATTAAAGCTTATGGATACGGAAGGTCTCGACCCGCAAAAGCTGCACGGCGCTCCACCCTTGATGCCGTGGCAGAAGTTTGCCGAGTGGATCGGCATGGGCGACGAACCCATCGTGGTACGCACCTGGATCGAACGTAACTACCTGCCGTCGCGCAAGGTAGGCAAGCGCACCATGGTCAACGTGGCCTTGCTGCATCAACAACTGCTTGAACAGGAATGGACGCTATGAGCAAACCAGACGAAAGCCTCGACCTGTGCAGCGTGAAGACCTTCGCCGATCTAAGCGGCGTAACGGTCGAAGAGGTCATCAACTGGGTAGACAGCCAGACCATCCCGAGCATGAAGCTGGCCGACTTCCGCATGGTCAACCTTGCCCGTCTGCGTGCTGATCTGGAGAAGGGCAAAACCGTGTTCAAGGCGGGGGACTACGCCCATGTCTAGCCCGACTCTCACCTTCGACCCTATCACCGCTATCGGCTACATCGGCCAGACCGTTCTTGTCGAACTGGTATGGGAGGGAGACCCGGAACCTATCTGGCGTTTCAAACATATCGTTGGGGTGGTAGTGCCAGTCCAGGGCGTTAATGAAGTGGGGTACTTCTTGACCCTCCCTGTCATTGGCGAAGCTGATTTTCCGGATGAGATCTACTTCGACAGCATCCACACCATTCGGGCTGTCCGTGACCGTCACTCCTCCGCCAAGGTGCTGGGCTGCCTGCCTCTGCCGCACCTGTTCCAGGGGCAAGCCAAGGAAGGGGAGCGCCGCCATGCGTAAGCCACGTATCCAGCTCGATGCCGCTACTGCTCTGAGCTATGTCGGCAAGACCGTACTGGTCGAAACCGCCTGGGACGCTGAGCCGGAATCCTTCTGGCAATGCATCCAGATTGTCGGCGTGCTGATCCCGACACCGGATATGCAAGGCGCCCCGTGCTTCCTGGGCGTCGAACTCAGCTCCAGCACGCGCAACCCTAACGAGTTCTACTTCGATGACATTTGCTCTATCAGGGCGATGCGGTACCGCGACCGGCATGGTTCCGGCAACGTACTGGGCCGCATGACCCTGACCCATTCCGCCGATGCATCCGGGTCAGGGGCCGCGCTCCCGGCTCGTCGGAACAGCTTCACCGTTCCGGCGAACGGAAGCACGGGCGCAGCGCACCCTTGACCCCACGCCATGAAAACGAGCCTGACCACGGGAGAGTGGGGCAGCTTCACCGCCCCGCGCTCCCGAGCCCTCGGCGGCAAGAGTGGGATGACAAGGGCAAAGCCCTTGGTGTTGATCCAGCCCCGCCCGCTGCACTTCGCTGACTTCCTGCACCTCATGTTCCTGGCGCTGCTGAGCGCCTTCCTCTGGTACGCCAGCCTCCCGCCCTTTGATCGCCCCCAGGTGCCTTCCTACATCCAGGAACAGAACTGCCTGATCGAACCAGACCCATTCAAGGAGCTTGAACGATGGATGAAGCAAGAGCGGTGCAAGCCCCTGACGTAGCCGTGTGTGTCTCGGCGCAGCCGAGACGGGTTCGGCTGCGTCGGGGGCGCCGCACGCCGCGAGCTGACACCAGCGCCGAGTCAGTGTAGCGCAACGGGCGCTGGTGCCACGCGGCGCGCCCGCCGCCTGACGCCCCTGTAACACGTCAGAAAGTAGGACGAAAACATCCGCATTAATCAGCAATAGGTGACCAAGTGAAAAAGCCAAAAGACTTCCTGAGACTCGACATGCTGGCACGTGAAGACGTGAACGGTCGGCTGTTCATCGATCCGGGTTCTGCACGTTTCGTAGACCTGTCGAAAGTCCGCCTGCTGCACTGCGGCGTCGATACCGTCCGCCAGTTGTACCGGGGCCTGCTCCGGCCGGAGCTGCTGTGCCTGTTCGACAAACCCGGCACCATCGTCGACTTCGCGGGAGAGCGTTGGCATGCAGGCCGTGTCAGCAAGGATTCTGGCTACCAGTACAAGCTGCAGAACGCCGACCTGGGCTTTGTGCTGCTGCTCAAGAACTACAACGCCAAAGTCGAGAACATCGGCCCGCACCTGAAAATCGAAGTGTCACCCCATGCCATCGACAGCCTGTCGCCTGAGCGCCTGCAAGCCCGGATGGATTTCTACGCCGAGCAGATCCTCACCCACATCGAACGCAACCAATGCGCGGTCCATCTCGCCCTGGATGTTCAAGGCTGGCAACCGCCCGCTGATCTGGTGGCCCGCATGCACTGCCGCGCCCGATCCGCCCGCGATATCTCTGGCATCAAGGAAATTACCTGGGACACGAAAAGCAGCGTCTACGGTCGCGGCGAGACCTACATGTTTGGTTCTGCCGGTGGCGTCCAGCTGGCGATCTACAACAAGACCGAGCAGGCCAAGGCCACCGACAAGCTCGACTACTGGGAAGGCGTCTGGCGGCGTCGTGACAGCTTCGACGAAGGCGACCCGGACAACTACAACCGCGATCAGACCGTGTGGCGCGTAGAGCTGCGTTACCACCATTCGGTGATCCAGCAATTCGCCTCTGGCTCCGTCGATCTGCACACCGGCAACGCCATCGACACCAACAGCTATGCCGCCTTCACGCCTCACTTGGATGGCCTCTGGCGCTACGGCATGCAGCAATTCAAGTTGCTGGCTCGCCCTGGGTACTACGAACCGATCTGGACCCTGCTACGTGAAGACGCCCGCGTTGATCTGCCGGTCGATTCGCTGCTCGATGACACCGAGTACAAGCGCAACTACAAGACCTCTCGAGGCTTCTCCGGCAAGAACGTGGAACTGTTCCTGGGAAACTTCGTAAGCCTGCTGGCACGGGAGCGAGTGGGCGCTAGAAAGGGCTTTTACCGGCTCAAGGATTGGGAATGCTGGCCGGTGATTCGTGACCACTACGCCGCCAAGGGGATGGACGAGGATGGGCTCTACAAGCACCTCAAGAACATCCTGGAGGAACGGCACGTCAGGTGGGGCAGGGCGATCTGATGGCGATCATCCAACAGCCTGACGGGCGCTGGAAGGTCGATGTAGAACCCATCAAGGGGCGGCGCTTCCGCAAGACCTTCAAGACCAAAGCTGAGGCGCAACGCTTCGAAACGTCCTGCAGGGCCAAGGTGATGGAGACGCCCGACTGGGCACCCAAGCCAAAGGACCGCCGCAAGCTCTCTGAGGTGTTCACCCGCTACTACGATCTGCACGGCCACACCCTGGCCGACTCCAAGCGCTTGAAGCAGGTGCTTGCGAACATCGCTCACGACCTGGGCGACCCGGTAGCGGCCAAGTTCACGGCTGACCAGTTCTGCACCCTGCGCGGCAAGCTGCTGGTTGAAGGCATCAACGGCAAGACGCTGAACAACCGCCTGGGCTACGTGAAGTCGGTATTCAACGAGCTGCATCGCCTGGGCGATATCGACTACCCAAACCCGTTGGCCAAGGTGCGTCCGTTACGCCTGCAGGAACGCCCGCTATCGTATCTGACCCAGGAACAGATAACCGAACTGCTGGAGGCCTTCGACAACTACCCGAACTGCACGCACATGGCGCTGATCGCTCGCGTCTGTCTGGCTACCGGGGCACGTTGGGGAGAGGCTCAGGGGCTGGTGCCGTCCAGGGTGAAGAATGGCGCCGTGACTTTCGCCAATACCAAGTCGAGGCGCACCCGAACCGTGCCCATCGCGCCGGCCCTGGAGCGGATGCTGTTGGACTACTTCAAGGAATACGGGGCGTTCCCGAACTGCATCCGGCATTTCAGTCGCGTGCTGCAATCGACGTCGATCACGCTACCGGCCGGACAAGCCACGCATGTTCTGCGGCACACCTTCGCCAGTCACTTCGTCATGGCCGGTGGCAACATCCTGACCTTGCAGAAGGTCCTGGGACACTCCTCGGTGACGATGACCATGCGCTATGCACACTTGTCACCCGATCACCTGCAGGACGCGCTACGGCTGAATCCCATCTTCGACACTTTATCGACACTTCCAAAACCCGGAAACGAAAAAGCCCTGTAAAAACAGGGCCTTAACTTTGCGATTTTGGAGCGGGTGATGGGAATCGAACCCACGGCTCTAGCTTGGGAAGCTAGGGTATTACCATTATACGACACCCGCAGCGGGTGCCTTTATACCGGAACTCGGCGGGGAAATGAAGGGCGAACCGGCGCTTGTCGTGCAGCCGGTTCGCCTCTGGGCCGGTTCATACCGCCATGGCCTGCAGTTCCTGCAGTTCGCCGCGCGTCGGCAGTTGCAGGCGTTTGCTGGGGGCGTTGAAGAAGTCCAGTAGTACGCGTTGGCTTTGCAGCCAGGCGGCCTTGTGTTCCATGTCGAGGAAGTGGCCGGCATCGTCGATCACGGCGAACTGGGCGTGGTCGATGTGCTGGGCGAACAGGCAGGCGTCTTCCACTGAGGTGTATTCGTCACGGTCGCCGTTGACGAATATCAGCGGGATGTCGATGGCCTGCAGGCATTCCTTGCCGCAGTTCGCTTCCATGCTCAGCACCTGCTTGATATGCGCGTACATCTGCCGGTATTCGTGCTCATCCAGGGTGCTGATGTGTTTGTGGTTGAAGCGCTTGAACAGCGACGGCAGGTGCTTGCCGATGGTGCTGTTGACCAGCAGGGCGATGTTGTCGCGATCTACCGAACCGAGGAAGCGCAGGCCCTTGTGCAGGTAGTCGAGCATCGGCACGTTGAGGATCGGCGAGAAGGAGCAGATGGCGGCCTTCTCCAGCGTCGCCGGGCGTTGGGCCAGGGCGAGCATGGAGGCGACACCGCCCCAGGAGAAGGACATCAGGTAATTGGCACCATAGTGGTCGATCAGGTGCAGCAGGATCGCCGCTTCGTCTTCCTTGCTGATGGGTGTGAAGTCGCTGTTGTACGGCTTCGACTGGCCGGCATAGGGCAGGTCGAAGGCCACTACGTTGAACTGCGGCTGCAGGTATTTGATCGTTTGCGTGAACGAGGCCGTGGTCGCCAGAGAGCCATTGACCAGGATGATGGTCTTGCTTGCTGCCGGATTGCCGTAGAACTCCGTGTGTACCTTGTGCTTCCTGTTGATCTCGACGACTGCGGTTTCTGGCCTCATGTCGTTTCCTCCTGGCGCAAGTGTGTCAAGGCGAGCGGGTGGCCGTTCGCATTTGATTGAGCAGTCAGAAAAGCGCCTGAGCGTGACAGCATGATGTCAGGCTGGAGATTTTTATAAATATAGGAATTTCAAGCAGTTAGGATCGAAACAGGCGAGCGCTCCAGGCCTTTTGCAAGGCCGTGGAGAGGGCGGTGTTACCAGGCAGGAATCCAGTCGGCGCAGGGCGCCAGCAACTGAAAGAACGTGTAGCTGTCTTGTAGTGACTGGTTGGTCATCTCAGGACTTATGGTTCGATTCAAGCAGTTACCTTGCAGCCACGCAAGGGTGAGTCACATCTTTGTAGCCGATTAGCGCTGCCGTTGGTCGGGTAGTCAGATTCAGGCGCAGGACGACGATCAAACGCTGGCGATTTCCGCATCGGTCAATGCGCGGTATTGGCCGGGGGCGAGCTGTGGGTCGAGGATGATTTCGCCCATGCTTTCGCGGTGCAGGGCGACGACGCGATTGCGGAAGTGGCCGAACATGCGCTTGACCTGGTGGTAGCGGCCTTCGAACAGAGTCAGCCGGGCTTGGTGGTTGCTCAGTACCTCGAGCTGGGCGGGCAGGGTGGTGAGGTCTTCGAAGGCGAAGTAAACGCCTTGGGCGAAGACCTCGGCGTATTCGGCGGTGATCGGCTGTTCGGTGGTGACGTGGTAGACCTTTGGCTTGCGCTGCTGCGGCTGGGTGATGCGCCGCGACCAGCGCCCGTCGTTGGTGATCAGCAGCAGGCCGCTGGTGTTCAGGTCTAGGCGCCCGGCCAGGTGCAGGTCGTGCTTGTCCGGCTCGTCGAGCAGATCGAGTACGGTGCGGTGTTCGTCGTGCTCGGTGGCGCTGACCACGCCGACCGGCTTGTGCAGCATCCAGTAGCGCGCGCTGCGCCCGGCTTGCAGCAGTTCGTCATCCAACTCGACGCGCTGGAAGTCGCGGACCTCATGGCGTGGGTCGTGGACCACCGCGCCGTCCACACGCAGGCGCCCTGCACTGATCAGCAGGCGACTGTCCTGGCGACTGAAACGGGGGAAGTTGCTGAGGAAGCGGTCCAGGCGCATGGCTCAGTCGCGCTCGCGGGGCTCAGTGGCTTTCAGCGCCCCAGCGCAGGCCGGGCACAGACAGGCTTGGTCACGTTGCTCGGGCGTCAGGCGTTGCAGCGCGGCCGGGTCGATCTGCGCGTCGAAGCACCAGCAGGGTTCGTCACGCCCGGCGGCGACGCTGCACTGGTTGCTCTTGCCGCATAGCGGGCAGTGTTGAGTGTCCATCAGAGATCGAGGCAGACGCGGTCGCGCCCGGCCTGCTTGGCACGGTACAGCGCGCGGTCGGTGCGGCCGAGCAGGGTGTGCAGGCTCTCGCCGGCTTGCCACTGGCTGAGGCCAAGGCTGACGGTGACCTGCAGGCTCTGGCCTTCGACGTCATGGTGCTGTTCGGCGCATTGCTGGCGCAGTTTCTCGGCCAGGTCATGGGCGGCCTGGCGGTCGGTGTTCTTCAGCAGCAGGATGAATTCCTCGCCACCCCAGCGGCAGACAATGTCGGCTTGGCGCAGCGTGCCGCGCAGTTGCTGGGCGAAGTCGTGCAACACCTGGTCGCCGGCGAGGTGGCCGTGCTCGTCGTTGATCAGTTTGAAGTTGTCGAGGTCCAGCAGCACGGCGCACAGCGGGCTGCTGTCGCGCTGCGCCTCCTGCAGCGCCTGTTCGGCGAGGATGTCGAAGCCGCGGCGGTTGGGCAGATCGGTGAGGCTGTCGGTGGTGGCCAGAGCGGCGATGCGCCGCTGGTAGCGACGAATCGCCAGGCTCACCAGGGTCAGCACGATGGCGGTGACCAACAGGCACAACAGCAGGTTGATGTAGAGCCCCTGGCGGATGCCGGCCAGGGCCTTGTCCTGCTTGTCGACGAACAGGTACCACTCCAGTTCGGGGATGTAGCGCACGTTGAGGAAGTGCTCGCGGCCCTGCTCCTGGTATTCGAACTGGCCACTCTGTGGCGTGGGCAGTTTTTCCATCAGGCCTTCGAGGCTGGGCACGTCGGCCAGTGAATCGCCGACCTGGGCGCCCATCGGTCCGCCTTGGGCGCCGGTGAGGGTAATGCGCCCGGTGGTGTCGACGAAGTAGACGCTGCGTTCGTAGCGCGCCTGATATTCGTCGATCAGCTTGACCACGGCATCGACAGCCAGGCCGACGCCGGTGGCGCCAATGAAGCTGCCGTCGTAGTCGAGCACCTTGTAGTTGATGAAGATGGTCAGGCGGTCGGCATTGGCCATGTCGACGTCGACGTTGATCTCGTAGGGCTCCTCAAGGCCGCGCACGCGGTAGTACCAGACGTCACGCGGCTCGTCCGGCTTGACCTGCTTGAGTACGCCCTTGGCCTGGTAGTAGGTGCTGGTCCTGTCAGAGATGAAGAAGCTGGTGAAGGCGCCGTAGTGCTCCTGCACTTCGCGCAGGTAGCGGGTCATCTGCCCGTTGTCCTGTTCGCCGGCCAGCACCCAGTCACGCAGGAAGGTGTCGCGGGCCATCATCGAGGAGATGAGGATGGGGCGCACCAGGTCCTTCTGGATTTCCGAATAGACGGTATCGGAGGTCAGCGGCAGCTCGGTGTTGATGATGTGGTCGCGAATCGAGTCGCGCGAGGCGTAGTAGCTCAGCAGCGAAGTCGTGAGAAAGCCGCTACCGAGCAGGAACAGGAGCAGTAACACCAACGAGGTTTGCGTGTGCCGTTTGGGGCGCAGGGACATGGGTGAATCCGGGAGCGGGCTAATGGCGTGATGCTAGCTTGTCGGGAGGGGATAGCGCCAGTTGTGATCATGATCGGCGCTGTTATGGGGTGTGGATGAAAGTTGGGGTAGTGCCAATCCGGCAAGGCGAGCAAAGCAGCCTTGCGTAGGAGCCCCGTCCAAGGTTTTTCGTAGGAGCGGATTCATCCGCGATTGGCGGCGGAGTTTCGCGGCTGAAGCCGCTCCTACAGGTTTGGTGCGTCGATATTCAACCGGGTGGAGCTGGGCGGGTGGCTGGTTTTCCCGGATTGCATCCGGGCTACGGGACTGTAGGAGCGGATTTATCCGCGATTGGGGTTGCCGGTATTGCGGTGGCTCATGAAGCGATCGCGGCTAAAGCCCCTCCCACAGGGAATCGGCGTTTGTGTGGATCGCGGCTGAAGCCGCTCCTGCGCGGTCGTGGCTGGGACGCCTCCCGCAAGGGCTGGTAAGGCCCTGTGGGAGGCGCTTCAGCGGCGAGCTTTTCAGGCTTCTTCCATTACGACCACACGCTGTCCGGCACGCACGGGCGAACCCGGCTGCACACGCACTTCGCGCACGGTGCCGGCTATCGGTGCGGTGAGCGGGATTTCCATCTTCATCGACTCGAGGATCACCAGCACGTCGCCGGCTTGCACCTTGGCGCCGGCTTCGACCTGCACCTGCCAGAGGTTGCCGGCGATATGGCTTTCGATGCCGTGTTGGCCGGCTGCCAGCGGGGCGTCATCGCCGAGTTCGGCGGCCACTTCCTCGACTTCGAAATGCGCCTGGCCGCTGTCGATCCAGCGCTGGCGCTCGGCATCGAAGGCGGCACGCTGCTGCTGGCGGAAGGCGTCGATGCCTTCCGCCTCGTCATCGAGAAACTGCTGGTAGTCGGCCAGGGCCAGTTCGCTGTGTTCGATGCGCAGCGGGTAACGGCCGAGCGGGAAGTCGCGGCGGATGCGCAGCAGTTCGTCGGCACTCACCGGGTAGAAGCGGATCTGGTCGAAGAAGCGCAGCAACCAGGGCTTGCCGTCGAAGGCCTCGACCGCGCGGTAGCGGTTCCACATCTGCAGGGTGCGACCGACGAACTGGTAGCCGCCTGGGCCTTCCATGCCGTACACGCACATGTAGGCGCCGCCGATGCCGACCGAGTTTTCCGCCGTCCAGGTGCGCGCCGGGTTGTACTTGGTGGTGACCAGGCGATGGCGCGGGTCGAGCGGGGTGGCCACCGGCGCACCGAGGTAGACGTCACCCAGCCCCATCACCAGGTAGCTGGCGTCGAACACCGTGCGGTACACCTCGTCTAGGTTCGGCAGGTCGTTGATGCGACGGATGAACTCCAGGTTGCTCGGGCACCAGGGGGCGTCCTTGCGCACGGTGGTCATGTACTTGTCGATGGCCAGCTGGCAAGCCGGATCGTCCCAGGACAGCGGCAGGTGGACGATACGCGACGGCACCTTTAGGTCGCGTGCGGCGCAGACGGCATCCCACTCGCCGGCGACGATGTCGAGCAGCGTCTGCAGTGCCAGGGTTTCCGGTTGGTAGTGCACCTGCAGCGAGCGAATGCCGGGCGTCAGGTCGATCACGCCGTCGAGCTGCTTGGCCTGAAGCGCTTGCATCAGCGCATGGCCACGGAAGCGCAGCACCAGGTCGAGTTCTGGCGCACCGATTTCCAGCAGCAGGTGGGTGTCGCCGGACAGGCGTGCGACCAGGCGCGTGTCGGCTTCGCCGATGTCGAGGACGATGGGGCTTTGTAGCCCGGATGCAATCCTGGGGCTGTTCGTCGCGGCTTCGCCAAGGTCGAGGATGATGGGGGCGGTCAGCTGTGTAGGAGCTGGCTTGCCAGCGATCCGCGTTGGTGGCTGATCGCCCGCAAGCGGGGTCCTACAGAGTTCGGCGTATTCGCGTGCGTTGTTCTGCGCCAACTCCCGCGCGGTGGCGATATCCACCGGCACGAAGCGCACCTTGTCACCCGCTTTGAGTTGGCCGAGCTGCCACAGGTCGGCCTCGATGATGGTCACCAGGCAGACGAAACCGCCGAGGCTGGGGCCGTCCGGGCCGAGGATCACCGGCATGTCACCGGTGAAGTCCACCGCGCCGATGGCGTAGGGGTTGTCGTGGATGTTGGACGGGTGCAGGCCGGCTTCGCCGCCGCTGTCACGTACCCATTCCGGTTTCGGGCCGATCAGGCGCACGCCGGTGCGACTGGAGTTGAAGTGCACTTCCCAGTCGGTGGCAAGGAAGCTGTCGACATAGCCGGGCGTGAAGTATTCCGGCGCGCCGTGCGGGCCGTAGATCACCCGCAGTTCGCGCACGGCCGGCAGGGCCGGGCAGAGTTCGGCGGGCAGTTGCGCGCCGGCCTCGCGGTTGGTGAGTGGCAGCAGGTGCAGCACGTCGCCGGCACGCAGGGCACGGCCGCCGTGGCCACCGAACTGGCCGAGGGTGAAGGTGCTTTTGCTGCCCAGGTAGTCCGGCACCTGGATGCCGCCACGGATGCTCAGGTAGCTGCGTGCACCGCTGCCTCCGAGGGTGCCGAGGGCCAGGGTGCTGCCGGCTGCGATCAGCAGGGCGGTGTTCGTCGGTTGTGCCACGCCATCGATGCTCAGTGGAATCTCGGCGCCGGTCACGGCGATCACGGCGTCGCAGTTGAAGCGCAGCAGCGGGCCGCTCATGGTGATTTCCAGCGCGGCGGCGCCTTCGTCGTTACCGAGCAGGCGGTTGCCCAGGCGCAGGGCGCGGTCGTCCATCGGGCCTGATGGCGGTACGCCGACCGCCCAGTAGCCGAGTCGCCCAGGGAAGTCCTGCACGCTGGTCTGGGTACCGGCGCTGAGCACCTCGAAGGTGGTCGCCTGGTAGACGAGATTTTCCAGGCAGCGCGTCCAGGGATGACCACTGGCGAAAGGCGCATCGCTGAGAATCTGGCGCAGGTAGTCGCGGTTGCATTCCACGCCGTACAGCACGGAATCGCCAAGGGCTTTGTCCAATGCCGTACTGGCCTGTTCGCGGGTTGGCTGCCAGGTGATCAGCTTGGCGATCATCGGGTCGAAGTAGGGCGGAATCTCGCAGCCAGCTTCGACCCAGGTATCGATGCGCAGCGCCTTGCCATCGGCTTCCGGAAACTGCACGGCGGTCAGCAAGCCGGGGCTGGGCTGAAAGTCGCGACCCGGGTCTTCGGCGTACAGCCGCGCCTGGATGGCGTGGCCGGATGGTTCGAGCGCCTTGGCCAGTTCGCTCAGCGGCGCCAGATCGCCGGCTGCCAGCTCGATCATCCAGCGCACCAGGTCGACGCCCCACACCTGTTCGGTGACGCCGTGCTCGACCTGCAGACGGGTGTTCACTTCGAGGAAATAGAAGCGCTCGGCCTCGCCGTCGTAAACGAATTCGACGGTACCGGCGCTGCGGTAACTCACGGCCTTGGCCAGCTTGATCGCCGCGGCGCACAGCTCATCGGCCATGCCGGCTGGCAGGTTCGGTGCCGGTGTTTCTTCCAGTACCTTCTGGTTGCGGCGCTGCACCGAGCAGTCGCGCACGCCGAGGGCAAGCACCTCGCCCTGGCCGTCGCCGAACACTTGCACTTCCAGGTGGCGGGCGCGCTGGATGTATTTCTCGATGAACACGCCGCTGTCGCTGAAGTTGTTCTGTCCCAGGCGTTTGACTGCCTCGAAGGCTTCGCTCAGTTCGGCAGCCGAGCGGCACACACGCATGCCGATGCCGCCACCGCCGGCGGTGCTTTTCAGCATCACCGGGTAGCCGACCTGTTCGCCGGCCTTGAGTGCGGCGTCGAGGTTTTCCAGCAACTCGGTGCCTTCGAGCATCGGCACGCCGTGCTGCTTGGCCAGGGCGCGGGCAGTGTGCTTGAGGCCGAACACGCGCAGTTGCTCGGGCGTCGGGCCGACGAAGGCGATGCCGGCGGCTTCGCAGGCTTCGGCGAAGGCAGCGTTTTCGGAGAGAAAGCCATAGCCGGGGTGGATGGCTTTAGCGCCGCTGCTTTTGGCGGCAGCGAGAATCTTGTCGACCACCAGGTAGGTCTGCGCGGCCGGGCCGTCGCCGAGAGAAAACGCCTCGTCGGCATGCTGGATATGCAGGCTGGCGGCGTCGGCTTCGGAGTACACGGCGACGCCGCCGACGTTCAGCTCACGCAGGGTGCGCAGGATGCGGCAGGCGATGGCGCCACGGTTGGCGATCAGCAGTTTCTCAAACATCAGGGTGACCCTCGAAGGTCATGGCGGGCCGTCCCGCCGTCATTCGTCATGTGCCACGGTCGTCCGTGGCAGAAAATTCGGGTGGCGCGTGTTGCCTATGCAGGAGGCTTTAACCGCGAACCGGCTGAGCCGGTGGATGTAGAAAGCGACATCCACCCTACGGGTTATCGCGGCTGAAGCCGCTCCTACGGGAAATGCTCAGCGTAGGGCGGGTGAAACCCGCCGGGCCTTGGCGGGTTTCACCCGCCCTACGTCAGTTCCACACCAGCACTTCGGCGGGCGTCGGGTTCCAGCCGTTGCACGGGTTGTTCAGTTGTGGGCAGTTGGAGATCAGCACGATCACATCGGTCTCGGCGCGCAGCTCCACGTATTTGCCGGGCGCGGAGATGCCGTCCTCGAAGGTCAGGCCGCCCTCCGGCGTTACCGGCACGTTCATGAAGAAGTTGATGTTGGCGCCGATGTCGCGCTTGCTCAGGCGGCCGTCGTGCAGGCTGGCACGCAGGAAGTTATCGCGGCAGCTGTGCATGTAGCGTTTGTCCAGCGCGTAGCGCACGGTGTTGCTCTCCTGCGCGCAGGCGCCGCCGAGGGTGTCGTGGCGACCGCAGGTGTCGGCGACGATGGTCAGCAGCGGGTTGCCGAGGTTGGAGTAGAGCACCGTACCGGTGGTCAGGTAGACGTTGTTCTGCTTGCGCAGGGTGCGCTGCGGGTCGAAGCGTTCACGTGGGTTGCGTGCGGCGAAGAACAGGGTGTCGATCGCCTGGTTGCCTTCGAGGTCATGCAGGCGCAGGGTCTGCCCGGCCTTGACCTCGAACAGGTAGGGTTCGCCCGCCGGGATGGTATGGCGGAAGCTGGCGGTTTCGGGATGCAGGTTGCTTGCGGTCAGGCTCATGTCGGCATCCTCAAATGTACTGGCGTTCGGTGTTGTGGAAGCCCCGGCCGTTCTCCGGGCGCGAGGTGCGGCAGAGCACGGTGATGCCGTCGCTGTCGACCTTGCTTAAGCGGAGTTGTACCGGTTTGGGCGCGTACTGCGGGTTGGGGTCCATCGGGTGCTGCAGGGCGGTGAGCACCACCAGGCAGTCCATCGGCGCGTACAGCTCGATGTAGTCGCCGGCTGTGCTGTTGCCAGGTTGGAAGCGGAAAGCACCATCGGCATCGACGTCCACGCGGCTGAACAGGTTGAGGTTCATCAGCAGGTCGAGCAGGTTCAGGTCCCACTTGCCCATTTCCACCAGCAGGTTGTCCATGCCGTTGCGGAAGAAGCCGTTGCGCAGTTCCTGGTAGCGGCCCTGGCCGTATTTCTCCAGCACTTCATCGGCATTCAGTACGCCGCCGAAGCTGTCGTGCCAGCCGCAGGTATCGGCCGTGATGGCCGCCAGCACCTTGCCCATGTCCGAGTACAGGCAGTGGCCGGCGGTGAGCTTGGCGGTGTGCTGGCACTTGAGGGTGTCGGGCAGGTTCAGGCGCTCGCTTTTCTCAGTGGCGTTGAACAGCAGCATGCTGACGTTGGCGCCGCCTTCGATATCGGTGATGCGCAGCAACTGGCCACGCTTGAGGATGAAGGAGGTGTGGCCGCCACCAGGTACGGTCTCTTCGTACAAAGTCGGGCGCAGGGTAAGGGCAGTGGTCATGGGTACCTCGGGATCAAAGCCTGGTCGTCAGGCGCCGCCAGGGGCGCCTGATCATCGTTGCGATACGGTTTAGGGCGGCTCTAAAAACGTTGGCGAGGCAGTGATGGCAACGCAGGTAGTTTTTAGAGTTGCCCGTCAGAGCTTGCCGTCGACGGCCATCTGTATGTAGCTCGGGTCGAAGCGCAGCTTGATGTTGGCGCTGTCGCCGGTCGTCACGCCGCCCGCGAAGGTCATGCCGATGGCGTCGGCGCTGCGCGCACCTTCGCCGAGGATGCCGTGCTCGAAGCTGAAGTTGGCGACCTTGGTCATGGTCTCGGGCAGGGCCGGGCTGGTGACGAAGTCCAGGGTTTGCTTCGGTGTGTAGAACAGCTTGGTGGTCGCCAGTTGCGCCTGGTAGCCGGGCAGGTCGGTGCCGGAGGCCTTGGCCATTTCGGTCAGGGCTTCGGTGGCTTCCGGGGTGCCGGACTGCATCAGTTCGATAATCTCGAACCAGGCGCCGACCAGGGCTTTGCCGAAGTCCGGGTTGTCCTTCAGGGTCTGGGTGTTGACCACCATCATGTCGAGGATTTCACCGGGGATCTTCGAGGAGTCGAACACCAGGGTGCTGCCGGGCTGGGCGACAATCTCGGCGAGCATCGGGTTCCAGGTGGCGGCAGCCTGCACGCTGGGGGTGGTGTAGGCAGCGATGATGTCGGCGTCGGAAGTGTTCACCACCGTCACGTCGCGCTCGCTCATGCCTGCCGACTCCAGCGCTCGGGCGAGGAAGTAGTGGGAGACCGACAGCTCCACCAGGTTGACCTGCATGCCCTTGATGTCGGCCAGGGTCTTGCCCTCGCCCTTGATCAGAAGGCCGTCGTTGCCATTGGAGTAATCGCCGACGATCAGCGCAGTGCTGTCCACACCACCCGCGGCGGGGATGGTCAGGGCGTCCATGTTGGTCATGGTGCAGCCGTCGAACTGGCCGACGCTGTACTGGTTGATGGATTCGACGTAGTCGTTGAGCTGCACGACATCGATGTCGATGCCATATTTCTTCGCCCATTTGTCGATGATGCCGGAGGTGCTGGCATGGCCCCAGGGCATCCAGCCGGCGTAGAGCGTCCAGCAGACGCTGAAGCTGTCTTTCTTCTCGGCGTGAGCGCTGAAGCTGAGCACCGCGGCCAGACCGGCAGCGGCGAAGGAGAACAGACGGTACTTGCGCATTTGGAACCTCCAGTCTTGTTGAGTACGGGCAGGAGTCGCGGCACGTTTCGAATCGTTCGAAAGGCGCGTTCTCCCGGGCTTTTATCCCGCCGTGTAACCTCACTGGAGGTCGATGACTCTCGGACCAGCACTTGCCAGGCAAGTCGGAACCCTAGTCATCCATTTCGCAAATTGTGGTGCCGCGATTCCGGGAAAACCCGGTTGAAACCTGCACACTCAGGCAGTAGCGAATAGCGTGCCAGCTCGCCGAAGCCCGTGGCTGGGCGCTCTGGCGACGCGGCTTGCGGTTTGCGTGCTGCCTGATGGGGCCTGAGTAGCGTTCATTGCACCGTTCGGGGGCGATTCGGCCCGTGGCATCGCGCCTTGGCGGCATTATGGCGGTGGCATGGAAATCGCTATCGATCCTGCTGCAGGGACGGCCTTGCTGCTGCCCTCGGGACGACCCGACCCGCTGCTCGTCTGGACGACCAGGTAACTCACTTGTTCAAGGGAGATTGCCATGGCGCATACCCATTTCACCTCCATTCCTCTTATCGACGTTGCCGGCCTGTATGCCGACGACCCTGCCCAGCGTCAGCGCGTTGCCGATGAGCTGGGCCGCGCGGCTCGCGAGGTCGGCTTTCTGCAGATCACCGGGCACGGCATTTCGCGTGATCTGCGCGACGGGCTGATCCAGCAGGCGCGCAGTTTCTTCGCCCGCCCGCTGGAAGAGAAGATGCGCTTCTATATCGGCCAGTCGAGCAACCACAGCGGTTACGTGCCGGAAGGCGAGGAGCAGTTCGTCGGCGGCAGCAAGGATCTCAAGGAAGCCTACGACGTCAATTACGACTACACCGAGGCGGCGCAGGTCTATCCGCTGCTGGGCCCGACCCAGTGGCCGGACTCGACGGACTTCAAACGTGAGGTGGGCGCTTATTACCGGGCGGCGCTGGCGCTGGGCGACATGCTGTTTCGTGGCTTCGCCCTGGCGCTGGGGCTGGGCGAGGACACCTTCGCCGGCATCACCCGGCATCCCACCAGCCAGTTGCGCATGATCCATTACCCGCTCGATCCCGACCCGGTGGCTGATCGTCCCGGTATCGGCGCGCACACCGACTACGAGTGCTTCACCATTCTTCTACCCACCGCCGAAGGCTTGCAGGTGCTCAACGGCGACGGGCAGTGGATCGACGTGCCGCTGCTGGAGGACGCCTTCGTGATCAATATTGGCGACATGCTCGAAGTGCTCAGCAACGGCCATTTCGTCGCCACCTCGCACCGCGTGCGCAAGGTCAGCGAAGAGCGTTTCGCCTTCCCGCTGTTCTGCGCCTGCGACTACCCGACGCGCATCGCGCCGATTGCCGGCCTGCCAGCCCGTGGTGAGCGTGCGTATGCGCCGGTGAGTTGTGGCGATCACCTGTTCGCGCAGACCGCGCAGACCTTCCGCTACCTGCGCGAGCGCCTGGAGGACGGCTCGCTGAAATTGCCGGATGGCGCGGCAGGCTTGTCCAGTTTCGGCGCGGCCTGCCGGGAGGTGAGGGCATGAACCTGCTGGAACTGGCGGCACATTACCCGCAGCGCGCCGAGGGTGGCGTACCGCACTGGATGCTCGGGCACTTCCGCCGTCGCACCATCAGCTTTGCCGATGGCCGCAGTGACGAGCGGACCCAGGTGCATTGGCTGCAAAGCCGCACCTTCACCATCGACTTGCGCCTGCCGAACGAGCCCGCGCTGCCGCTGCGGGCTTGGCAGGACTACGACGCCGCCGAGCTGCGCGTGCTCGCCAACCATGAAGGCTGGGCGGCCGACAGCGTCTGGGAGAACGGCTATCTGAGTTGGCACGGTGGCGTGTCCCTGCAACTGCACAACCGCTGGCCGGAGCCGGCGCAGTTGCAGCGCATCGGCAACTGCATGATCGAGTTCGGCACCAGTGGCGCCTATGTCGAGGACTGGCGTTTGCAGGTCAGCAGCGGGCCGTTGATCGGCCTGCGGCTGCTGGTGGAATGCGACGCTGAAAGCGGCGAGGTGCTGCAACGCGGTGGCGGCCTGATTCTCTGTGGCGACCGGCTTGGTTGGGTGCAGGGGCGGGGAGCGGATCTTGGCGAATCAGCCCTGCAACTGCGCGAGCGAGCCGAGCTGGCGCAAGGGGATGGCGAGGCGTTGGCTGCGCTGTTCGACGTCGAGACGTCGCTGGCCTACGCCGATCAGCAGGGTCGGTATCAGGTGGCGCTGTCCGCGGTGCCGGCGCGGGTGGGGCAGAGCGTCTCGCTGGAAGGCTTCGAGCTGCCGGGCGCGGGGCGCGTCTGTCAGCACCTGCAACGCCCGGATGGCCGTGCGGTGGTACGGACATTCATCATCGATACGCTGGAGCCGGACTGGCGGGCGGAACTCGCCACGCCTTGTACTGACGAGGCGCAGCGCTGGTTCGCTGCGGAAGGCGAAACGCTGTCGCGGTATCTGGAGGTGTTGAGCTGATTGGCGACAGGTTTTGTAGAAGCCCGCTTGCGGGCGATCGGCACAAGCTACAGCGGATCGCCCGCAAGCGGGCTCCTACAGGTGGTTAGCTGGCGGCTCCATAGCCCGGATGCAATCCGGGGGGAATGTGTCGGTGATCTCGTTCGCAGCAGAGGGTGAAACGCTGTCGCGCTATCTGGAGGAGTTGAGCTGATCGGCGACAGGTTTTGTAGGAGCCCGCTTGCGGGCGATCGGCACAAGCTACAGCGGATCGCCCGCAAGTGGGCTCCTACAGGTGGTTAGCTGGCGGCTCCGTAGCCCGGATGCAATCCGGGGCAAATGTGCCGGTGATCCCCGGATTCCATCCGGGCTACAGTTCGTTGCGCGCGGCGATACGCTCGGCCAGCTCGTTGGGCAATTGCGCCTGCGCCCGGCGCGCTTCGTTCAGCGGGATGTCGTAGGTGATGCGCGCGCCATAGGCGTTGGGCGCCTGCGGGTCGTGGCGCACTTTGTCGAACACCAGCAGGCGGGTGCCGAGGCTGAAGCCTTCGGACAGGTCGTGGGTGACCATGAATACGGTCAGGCGGGTTTCCTGCCACAGCTCCAGCAGCAGCGCGTGCATGTCCTTGCGAATGCCGGGGTCGAGCGCGCCGAAGGGTTCGTCGAGCAGCAGCATGCGCGGTTGCATCACCAGCGCCTGGGCGATGGCCAGGCGTTGCTGCATGCCACCGGAAAGCGCGCTGGGGTATTTGTTCAGGGCATGGCCGAGGCCGACCTTGGTGAGTATTGCCGCGGCGCGCTCGCGGGCCTCGCGCTTGGCTGCGCCGAACAGCCGGCCCAGCAGCTTCGACTTCGGCAGTTCCAGGCCCAGAGCGACGTTGTCCAGCACGCTCAGGTGGGGGAATACCGAGTAGCGCTGGAACACCACGCCACGGCTCGGATCGGGTTCGTTGGGCAGAGCCTGGCCGCTCAGCAATAGCTCGCCACGGCTTGGCCGTTCCTGGCCGAGCAGCATGCGCAGGAAGGTGGATTTGCCGCAGCCGGAGGCGCCGACCAGGGTGCAGAACTCACCCTCGTTGACCTTGATGTTGAGGCGTTCGAGCACCACCAGGTCACCGTATTCCTGCCACAGGTTGCGCGCCTCGATGAAGGCGCTTGGCGACGAGCTGGTAGCCGTGCGGGAGTCGCTCATGGCAGGTTCACTCAGCGGGACGATGTGTTGGCTGAACAGGGTCATGCCTTGCCTCCTTCATGCCAGGGGAAGCACAGGCGCAGCACCTGGCGCAGGCCCAGATCCATCAGCCAGGCCAGCAGGGTGATCCATACGACGTAGGGCAGGATCACGTCCATGGCCATGTAGCGACGTACCAGGAAGATGCGGTAACCGAGGCCATCGGTCGATGCGATGGCCTCGGCGGCGATCAGAAACAGCCAGGCCGAGCCGAGCATCAGGCGCAGCGAGATCAGCAGGCGTGGCATCAGTTGCGGCAGCACCAGGCGCAGGATCAACGTCCAGGAGTTGGCGCCCAGGGTCTGCGCCTTGATCAGCAGTTCGCCGGGAATTTCACGGGCGCGCTGTTCGATGTCACGAGCGATGCAGGGGGTGATGCCGATGACGATCAGCATCACCTTGGACAGCTCGCCGAGGCCGAAGACGATGAACAGAATCGGCAGGATCGCCAGCGGCGGAATCATCGACAGCACCGTGAGCAGCGGCGACAACGGCGCGCCGAACAGTGGCACGCTACCGGCAGCGATGCCCAGCACCAGGCCCAGCAGCGCGGCGATGCCAAGGCCGAGCCCTAGGCGTTGCAGACTGGAGGCGGTGTCCTGCCAGAACAGGTATTGGCCGCTGCGTTTGTCTTCGCTGAAGGCCAGGCGGTCGATGGCATCGACCATCTGGCTGGCGCTGGGCAGCAGCTTGTCGTTGGGGTTTTCGGCCAGGCGACTGGTCGAGGCGCTGAAGTAGACGAACAGCAGCAGGGCGAAAGGCAGCAGGATCAGCAGCAGGCGGCTGCTGCGATCCGGGTGGCGGTTGATCAGGCGCATGGATAGTCCTCGTCGGGCCTGGAACGAAATGCGTGCGCAGCTAGCAGGCGCAAGGGCGAGCTGATTTCGGGCCTTTGGGGGGGACGGCTGGTTGCCGCTGATGCGAGTGGGGCGTACCCATGATGAACCTCCAGTTTGACAGGGGCGGGCAGGAGTTCGCGGCGGTCCCCACGGATGGGGCGCGTTCTCCCGGGCTTTTGTCCCGCCGTGTAACCTCGCTGGAGGTCGCTAGCTCTCGGACCAGTCGCTCGCCTGTGGCGAGCCGGAACCCTAGCCGGCTATTGGCAAATTGTGGTGCCGCGATCCCGGCGAGCCGGGGTGTTCCTGCACGCTGGGTCCGTAGCGAACATCGTGCCAGCTAGTCGAGGCTTCTATCTCGGGGTTTTCGCCGCTGCTTGCTGCAGCAGGTGCGCGTTATTGGTGCGGCCTGTGATCGGTTTGCTGTGCGATGGGGCGTTACAGCGCCCCTTCGGCTGCCAGCTCCATATAGCGATGGTTGAAGCGCAGCAGAATGCGTTGCGGGTTGCCAAGCGGCTTTTCATCGCTGAATTCCATACCCAGATTGGTCAGGCCCATGCCGCTCTTGCCCAGCAGGCCATGCGCATCGGCAAAGCGCGCGACCCGTTGCATGAGGTCCGGCAGCTTGCCGGTACGCGCGAAGTTCAGCGCGGTGCGCGGTGAGTAGAACGAGCGCAGGGTGCCCAACTGGGCGTCGAAATCTTCCGCGGTGGTGCCGGCGGCGGCTGCCATTCTGGCCCGGGCTTCACGACCGGCCGGGGTAGGCAGGCCGAGCAGGCGCTGGGTCTCGAACCAGGCGCCGGTCAGTGCGCGGCCGAATTCCGGATGCTGAGCCAGGGTCTGACTGCTGACCACGGTGAGGTCGAGGATTTCGCCGGGAATCAGATTGGAGCTGAACACCTGGCTGACCTCGGCCTTGCGCCGGATTTCGGAGAGGATCGGGTTCCAGGTGATCACCGCGTCGCCCTTGCCGGCGAGGAAGGCATCAGCGATTTCGGTGTCGGAGACGTTGATGATGGTCACGTCGCTTTCATCGAGCAGGGCCCACTCCAGTGCACGGCTGAGCAGGTAGTGCGAGACCGAGTTCTCCACCAGCAGCACGCTTTTGCCTTTCAGGTCCTGGATTCTCTTGCCGCTGCCGCGCAGCAGCAGGGCGTCGGCGCCGTTGGAGAAGTCGCCGATGATCAGCGCGGTGCTGTCCTTGCCGGCAGCAGCGGGAATGGTCAGGGCGTCCATGTTGGTCATGCTGCAGGCGTCGAACTGGCCGGCGGTGTAGCGCTCGATGGATGCGACATAATCCGGCACTTCCTGCACCTGAATGTCAATGCCGTACTTGTCCGCCCACTTCTTCACGATGCCCTGTTCGGCGGCGTAGCCCCAGGGCATCCAGCCGGCGAATATCGACCAGCACAGCTTGAAGGTTTTAGGCGCGGCCTGGGCTGTCGGAGCGCCAAGCAGGCAGGCGCAGAGCAGGACGGTGAGCAGGGAGCGAATGGACATGGAAACCTCGGGTCATGGACGAAAGCGGGAAAGCCGGCAGTCTGGCTGCGCGTTCTCCCGGGCTTTTGTCCCGCCGTGTAACCCCGCGGCTTCCCGCCGCTGCATGAGGTCGCCCACTCTCGGACCAGCCACTCGCCGTTTGACGAGCCGGAACCCTAGTCGGCCATTACGATTCGCTACCACTGGCGATCCTGTGCATGGATCGGCTTTCCACGGCGCTGAGCAAGCGAATGCCATGCCAGCGACAGGCCGATTGTCCTGTGCGCTTGTGGTTTTGCGCCGTCGGTCACAGCCGACGAAATGAATCGCACCTGTTGCGGGCGGCGCTGTCTGACGCCTCAGGGATCACCATCCCGGAGGCCGACATCGGTCGGCGTCGTCCCAGCGGTCACAGGAGGCCGCCATGCCCTACAAGTTGCTGTTTTCCGCCTTGCTCTTGATGCTTTCCGGTTGCGCCGTTTATGGCGATGGCTACGACCGTGGTTATCACAACGGCCATGGCTATCGTTACCACGACGGTTACCGGCGCGATTACTACCCGCCGCCACGCTACTACTACGAGGAGCGTCGGCATAATTACTACCCGGCTCCTCCGCGCTACGTACCGGCGCCGCCGCCGCGTCATCACTACGGTCACGATCGCGGTTATCGCGACAGCTACAAGCACCAGCCGCCGCGACATGACTATCGCCGCGACCAGCGTCGTCAGGAGCATCGCAGCGGGCAGATTCAGCGCGGCTGGGAGGCAGGCCGCAACACGCAGCATCGTTTCTCCAACGGGCGCAGCAATAACGAACATCGTCGTAGCGGCGAGCGGCGCTGGTAAGCCTCTCTCAATCCGCCGCGTGCCCGGCGCGCGGCGTCTGTTCATCCACCAGGCGAATCGCTGTAACCATGGCCTGCGCCGCTGGCGACAGGCTGTGGCCTGCGCGGCTGACCAGGCCATAGGCCGAATGCTGATGCTGGCCCTGGGGCAACAGTGGTAGCAGAGCAAGCTGACCGCTGTGAAGTTCGTCGGCGATCACGTCCCAGGGCGCCATGCTCAGCACATCGCTGTCGGCCACCAGGCGCTTGAGCACCAGGAAATTGTCGCATTGCACGCTCAACGGTTGCGCTCGCCCGCTGGCCTGACCCAGGCTGCGCTCGACCACCTCTGGCAGCTGTGTGCCGGCGAGGGGAAAGTCGAGCAGGTCACGCAGCTGCAGGTTGCGCCGCTGCAGCAGCGGATGAGCCGGGCGGCAGAACAGCACGCCCTCGTGCACGCGCAGTGGTTCGATGTGCAACTGAGTGTCGTCCTGCAATTCGCGGATATCGGCGACGAACAGCTCGATGGCCGAGTCCAGCAGGCTGTCGCGCAGTTCCAGCCAGTTGGCGATGTCCAGTTTCACCTGCACCCGCGGATAACGCTGCAACAACTGCCCGAGCGCCTGCGGTATCAGGCGCGCGGCCGGGTAGGGGCCGGCGCCTAGGCGCAGTTCGCCGGCCTCCAGATTGCCCAACTGATTGACCGCATTGCTCAGCGCCAGGCTACCGGCAAGCAGGCGGCGTGCGTGCTCCAGCACCAGGCGGCCATGGGCGGTGAGGTTGACGCCACGACTGTGGCGGTCCACCAGGGTGCAGCCGAGCTGGCTTTCCAGTGCCTGGATGCTGCGGCTCAGCGCCGGCTGGCTGAGGTGCACGGCCGCTGCCGCGCGGGCGAAATGTTGATGTTCGGCGAGGGCGACGAAGTGGCGGAGCTGGCGTAGGTCGTTCATGCGCTTCCTGCATTAGGTTTTCTATTCGAATGCATTGGAATTATTGGTCGGCCTTTGCCAACCTGCCAGTACTCCAACAACAAGACCTTCCAACACCATGAGCCCATTCTCTCGCTTCAGCGGCCTGTTGCTGGCCGCCGCCCTGCCATTGAGCGCCTATGCCGAGCTGCCAGCCGAGCGTATCGAGGCCAGTATCAACGCCGAACTGGCTGCCCACACCAAGGTGTTCGCCCAGCAGCTCTACCGCGTCGCCGACAACGTCTATTCGGCGGTCGGCTGGCAATTGGGCAACGTGGTGATGATCGAGGCGCCGCAGGGATTGATCATCGTCGACACCGGCGAGTCGGTCAGCGAGTCGCGCAAGATCATGGCCGAGTTCCGCAAGCTCACCGACAAGCCGGTCAAGGCGGTGGTCTACACCCACTTTCATCCGGATCACATCAACGGTGTGCAGGCGTTCGTCAGCCGCGAGCAGGTGGAGCGCGGCGAGGTGCAGATCTTCGCCCATGAGACCCTGTTGCAGAATGTGGTGGCGCAGGGCGCGCTGGTCGGACCGATTCTCGGCGTGCGTTCGGCGTACAGCTTCGGTTCCTTCCTGCCGGCCAGCGATCAGGAGGGTATGAACGGTGGCATCGGCCCGTTGGTCAGGCCCGAGCCGTCGTCCTTCATCGCGCCAACCGTGACCTTTGACGAGCGCCTGGACACCACTATCGCCGGCCTCGATGTGCAGTTTTTACACGTGCCGAGCGAGGCGCCGGACGAGATCACTCTGTACCTGCCGGCCAACCGTGTGCTGATCAGCGCCGAGGTTGATCAGGGCCCGACACTGCCGAACATCCACACGTTGCGCGGCACCAAGTTCCGCGATCCGGTGCAGTGGGTCGAGAGCCTGGACAAGCTGCGCGCCTACCAGGCCGAGCATATGGTGCCGCTGCATGGTCGGCCCGTCAGCGGCCAGGACAAGGTCGAGGAAGTGCTGCGCATGACCCGCGATGGCATCGCCTACATTCACGACCAGACCGTGCGTTGGATGAACAAGGGACTGACGCCCGATGAGTTGGTGGAGAAGGTCAAACTGCCGCCGCATCTGGCCGGCTACACGCCCTACCTGCGCGAGTACTACGGCACGGTGAAGCACAGCGTGCGGCAGATCTACAACGGTTACCTGGGCTGGTTCCAGGGTGACCCGGTGGACCTTGATCCGACGCCGCCACTGCAGCAGGCCGAGCGCCTGATCGCCCTCGCCGGCGGCCGTGAAAAACTGCTGCTGGAAGCTGGCAATGCCTACCTCAAGGGCGACTACCAGTGGGCTGCCGAATTGTCCGGCTATGCCATTCGCGTCGACCACGAAGACGCGCTGGCGCGCGAGATCAAGGCGCGCAGCTTCCGCAAACTGGGCTATGCCAGCATGAACATCAACTGGCGCAACTGGTACCTGATGAGCGCCATGGAGCTGGAGGGCAAGCTCGACGGCGACGTCATCCGCCAGCGCTCGGTGGAGATGCGCAAGGTGTTCCTTTCGCCGGACATGGTGCGCAGCTTCACCCCGCAGAGCTTCCTGCAGAACTGGGTGACTCGTATCGACCCGGAAAAGGCCGGCGATGTCGAGTTGACCCTGGGCTTCAGCTTCCCCGACGTGGACGAGCAATGGGCGCTGGAGGTCCGGCGCGGCGTCGCGCAACTGCACAGAGGCATTCCCGAAGGCACCGAGTTGCGCCTGAGCATGGACAAGCGCTTCATGGAAACCCTGCTGACCGGTGAGGGTGGCCTGGTCAAGGGCGCGCTGCTCGGCGATGTGAAGGTCGACGGCAACCTGCTGGAGATTCGCCGCTTCCTCAACTGTTTCGACTTCAGCGACGAGGCGTTCGGCCTGACCCTGCGTTAGGCTCCGTGTAGGGTGCGCCATGCGCACCGGCCTATCGGGAAAAGCCCCGGTGCGCGCAGCGCACCCTACGGCGGCAGTGCGACTGTGCATGTATGCGCACTGGCTGTAGGCGCTATTCCACGAACAACTGCTGCACCACCGAGAAGTCTTGCTTGCCCTTGCCCTGCTTGAGCAGCAGGCGGTACAGCTGCAAGGCCAGGGCGCCCATCGGTGTGCTGTTGCCGCTGTGGCTGGCAGTTTCCTGGGCCAGGCCGAGGTCCTTGGCCATCAGTTCGGCCATGAAACCGCCGCTGTAGCCTTTCGATGCAGGGGCGTTTTCCATCACGCCGGGCCAGGGGTTGTACTTCTCCAGCGTCCAGTTGCCGCCGGAGCTCTGCCGCATGATCTCGGCCAGCACGGCCGGCTCCAGGCCGTTGGCGACGCCCATGGCCATGGCTTCGGCGGTGGCGATCATCTGCACGGCGAGCACCTGGTTGTTGCACACCTTGGCCACCTGGCCGGCGCCCTCGGGGCCGGCGTGGAAGATGTTCTTGCCCATGGCGGCGAGCAGCGGTCTGGCTTTCTCCAGCGTTTCGGCTTCACCACCCACCATGAAGGTCAGGGTGGCGGCTGCTGCACCGCCGGTGCCGCCGGAGACCGGCGCATCGAGCAGCGCGATGCCGCGCTCGCGGGCGGCGGCGTGCACCTTGCGCGCGGACTCCGGGGCGATGGTCGAGCACTCGATCACCAGCGTGCCGGCGGGCAGCCGCGCAAGCAGGCCTTCATCGCCCAGGTACAAGCCTTCCACATGACGGCTGGCCGGCAACATGCTGATCACTACCTGTGCCTGATCGATGGCGTCGGTGGCGCTATCGGCCGCCACGGCACCTTCGCCAGCCAGGGTGTCGACGGCGCTGCGCACCAGGTCGAAGACTGTCAGCGGATAACCCGCCCTGAGCAGGTTGCGGGCCATGGGCAGGCCCATGTGGCCGAGGCCGATAAAGGCGGTTTTGGTCATGGCAGCTTTCCTTTCTATTGGGCGCTTCGCGCATCGATTGTCATTGTTCGAGGATTGCTTGTGAGCTCTCCCGGAGCGCATCCGGGCTATATGTAGGGTGCGCCGTACGCACCGACCCGCGCTTACAGATCTGCCAACGGGTGTTCGCCCTCCCAGGCTGGCGCGAAGTGCGCTTCGACCACGGCGTCCGGGATTGCGGCCACGTCCGGCCAGTGCCAATGTGGCGTTTGATCCTTGTCGATCAGGCGGGCGCGCACGCCTTCGGGGAATTCCGGGTGGCGGCAGCAGTTCAGGCTCATGGCGTATTCCATGCGAAACACCTCGGCCAGCGACAGGTGGCGGGCGCGGCGTATCTGCTGCCAGACCAGGTGCGCCGTCAGCGGGCAGCCATTGGCCAGGGTCTTGGCGGCGCGGGCGAGCAGGGCGTCGTCATCCGCTTGCAGTGCGTTGAGCGCATGTACGGCAGCCGGCAGGTCGGCGACGTCGAGCAGCTCATCGATACGCTCGCGGCGCGGCAACCATTGGGCCGGCGGCAGTTCGCCGTGTGCTTCGTTCTCCAGCGCGCGCAGCAGGCTGTGCAGTTGCAGGTCGGCTTGTTCGCGCCAGTTCAGTTGCACCAGACCTTCGAGCAGTGCCTCTTGCTGGTCGTCGCGCAGGCAGCGGTCGGCCAGGTTCAGGTCCAGCGCATCGCGGGCATTGATGCTGGCGGCAGTGAGTCCGAGGAACAGCCCAAGGCGACCCGGCAACCGCGCCAGGAACCAGCTACCGCCGACATCCGGGTACAGGCCGATATTGATTTCCGGCATGCCCAGTCGGCTGCTCGGCGTGACGATGCGGATACCTGCGCCCTGCATCAGGCCCATGCCGCCACCCAGCACGTGGCCATGGGCCCAGCAGATGAAGGGTTTGGGGTAGGTGTGGATGCGATGGTCGAGGCGATATTCGTCGGCGAAAAAGCGTCGTGCCAGGGCCGGTATTTCGCCTGGCTGTTCGCGACACTGATTGACCAACTGCACCACATCGCCGCCGGCACAGAAGGCCTTGGTGCCGTTGCCGCGCAGCATCACGCAGGCGATGGTCGAGTCTTCTGCCCAGGCCTTCAGGCGTTCGTCGAGTGCTTCGATCATCGGCAGGGAGAGGGCGTTGAGGCTCTTTTCCGCGTCCAGGCTGGCGATGCCGATGCGGTAGCCGTGCAGGCTGGGGCGTTCTTCGAATTGCAGGTTCATATAGGTTTCCAGCGTGGTGCGGGGCGGTTCTGGTGGATGTAAAAAGCGACATCCACCCTACGGGCCTGGCCGATTGCGGTGCGCACGGCGCACCCTACGATGCCGCGGATCATTTGTTGCGCCACTGCGGGTCGCGTTTTTCCAGAAAGGCGTTGACCCCTTCGCGGGTGTCGTCGGCATCGAACAGGTCGACGAAGCGCTCGCGTTCTTCCGGCAACCAGGTGTTGGAGCCACGCTCACGGGCACCCTGGATCAGCGGCTTGATGGTACGTACCGCCACCGGGCTTTGCCGCGCCACCTTGGATGCCAGCAGCAGGGCTGTGCCGCGTGCTTCGCCAGTGTCCACCACCTGCTCGACCAGGCCGATGCGCAGGGCGGTTTCGGCGTCGATGCGTTCGCCGCAGAGGATCATGCGCTTGGCCCAGCCTTCGCCTACCAGCCAGGGCAGGGCCTGGGTGCCACCGGCGCAGGGCAACAGGCCCACGGAGGCTTCCGGCAAGGCCATCTGTGCCTGGCGTTCGGCGATGCGGATATCGCAGGCCAGCGCGCACTCCAGGCCGCCGCCCATGGCGTAGCCGTTAATCGCGGCGATGGACACGCCGCGGAAATCGCGCAGGGTCTCGAAGGCCTCACCGAAGCGCCGTGCCATCTCGCGGGCACGGGCCTTGTCGCCATCGGCGAACATGTTCAGGTCGGCGCCGGCGGAAAAGAACTTCGGCCCCTGGCCGGTCACCACCAGGGCGTACACCTCGTCGTCACGGTTGAGATGCTCGACCACCTGCTTGAGACCGATCAGCGAGTCGCGGTCCCAGGTGTTGGCCGGTGGATGGTTGATGGTGATCAGCGCGGTGTGGCCGTGCTTTTCCACGGTGAGCTTGTGGGTCAGGTCGAAGATGCCGGATTTATAGGTTTCGATGGCGGTGCTCATAACGGTCCTCGTCAATTTTCTCCCCCTCAGCCATTGATGGGCGAGGGACGGGGGAGAGGGGGAAACGCTTACAGCAGGCGATCGAGCATGCCGCCTTGCAGGAGCAGGCGACGGGCGACGATCACCCGCATGATTTCGTTGGTGCCTTCCAGTATCTGGTGCACGCGGGCGTCGCGTACCCAGCGCTCCAGCGGATAGTCATTCAGATAGCCGTAGCCACCGTGCAGTTGCAGCGCTTCGTTGCACAGGTCGAAGCATTGGTCGGTGGCGAAGCGCTTGGCCATGGCGCAGTACAGGCTGGCTTCGCCATGCCCCAGATCGAGCTTGTGCGCAGCCAGGCGCACCATCTGCCGGCTGGCGGTCAGGGCGGTGAGCATGTCGGCCAGCCTGAATTGCAAGGCCTGGAACTCGCTGAGCGGCTTGCCGAACTGCTTGCGTTCTTCTACATAGCGCAGGCTCTGCTCCAGCGCCGCCTGGGCCGCACCGAGCGAGCAACTGGCGATATTGATGCGCCCGCCATCGAGGCCCTTCATGGCGTAGACGAAGCCCTCACCTTCCGGGCCGATGCGGTGGCTGGCAGGAATGCGCACGCCTTCGAAGCTGATGGTGCGTGTCGGCTGCGCTTTCCAGCCCATCTTGTCCTCGTTACGTCCGTAGCGCACGCCGGGCGCATCGGCAGGTACCAGAAAGCAGGAAACACCCTTGGCACCATCCTCGCCGGTACGCGCCATGACGATCAGTACCTGCGTGCTTCCTGCACCGGAAATGAAGCACTTGCTGCCGTCGATCACATAGTCGCTGCCGTCGCGCCGCGCGCGGGTTCTCAGGTTGGCAGCGTCGGAGCCAGCGTCCGGTTCGGTCAGGCAGTAGGAGGCCAGCAACTGGCCGTTGATCAGTCCCGGCAACCAGGCATCCTTCAGCGCCTGGTCGGCGAAGCTGGCGAGCATCCAGGTGGCCATGTTGTGGATGCTCAGGTAGGCGGTAGTGGCCACGCAGCCCGCCGCCAGTTGTTCGAAAATCAGTGAGCTGGAGAGCCTGGACAGGCCCAGGCCGCCATCTTCTTCGCGCAGATACAGAGCCAGGTAGCCCTGTTCAGCTGCGCGGCGAATCACTTCGACAGGGAAGTGCTGCTCGCGATCCCACTTGGCAGCGTGGGGTGTCAACTCCCGCGCAGCGAAGGCGCGGGCGCTGTCGGTCAACAGACGTTGTTCATCACTGAGTTCGAAGTCCATGGCATCTCATTGCAAGGTCAGGGGTTGGTCGCCGGCGCGTCGTTCGGCCTGCCACTCGGCGAGGTTGGGCAGTGCGCTGCTGGCATCGAGGCGGTCGACGATCTCGAAGTAGTCCTGCTTGAGCGGGTCCTTGAGCACCTCGTCGCGCGGCTTGACCTTGACCGCGTAGACCGTCTGCAGGTTCTGGTGGTCGAAGGTACGCCATTGCTGCTCGTCCTTGAGCAAGGTGTAGCTGTGGCCTTCCAGCGCCTTGATCAGCGCTTCGCTGTCGAGGCTCTTGGCTCGCGTGGCGGCGTCGGCCCATTGCTGGACGATGCTGTAGGCCGATGCGGCAGAGCTGGAGGGGTACATCTCGTAGCGGGTCTTGAAGGCTTCGACGAAGGCTTCGCCACGAGCGGATTTTTCCAGCGCCGGGACACGCCAGGTCCAGGGTTCGGTGCCAATCACGCCCTGCATCAGGTTGGGACCGGCCTGTTCGACCATGCTCTGGGTCAGGTTCGGCGCGACGATCTGCATGCGCTCGGTCAGGCCCAGGTCCTTGGCGATGCGCATGGCGCGAACCAGATCTTCGCCGAACAGCACCAGGGCGAGGATCTCGGCGTTGCTGGCGGCGGCCTGGGTCAGCGCGTCCTGATAGTCAGCCAGGCGCGCACCTGGGAAGGGGATGCGCACGCTGGTGTGCTGGGCGGTATTGTCGGTGGCGGTGGCCTGACGCAGCGAGGCCTCGGTGGTGTGGCCCCAGGTGTAGTCGGAGGTGACATAGAAGTAGCGCTTGTTCGGCAGGGTCTTGCTCAGGTACTGGCCGAGCACTCGGGCGCTCATCCAGGCATTGTTGCACTCGCGGAACATGTAGCGGTGGCCATCCTTGCCAGTGGTGTCATTGGAGTAGGTGAGGGTGCCGAAGTACAGCAGACCGTGCTGCTTGGCGCGCTTGCCTGCGGCGATGGCGACCGCACTGGAGGAGCCACCGAAGAGCATCGCCGCACCCTCGGCGGCCAGCTTGTCGACGTTCTTCTCTGCCTTGGCCGGACGTGAGGCAGTGTCCTTGCTGGACAGGCGCAAAGGTCTACCCAGCACGCCACCAGCGGCGTTGATTTCATCGATGGCCAGCAGGGCTCCACGCATCTGCGCCAATCCCTCCTCCTTGTATGGTCCGGTGCGCGGGTAGTTGAGGCCGAGGGTGATGGGCTCGGCAGCCTGCGCACAGGCGGTAAGTGCGGCCCACAGGGCCAGTGTGGCGGACAGTTGGCGCATTGCAGTTCTCCTTGTTTTTGTTCTGCAGAGAACAGTTTTACGCCGCTCGTCCAGTTCGAGTGATCGTCTATTAGTCTAAGAAACGGTCACCCGGTTCTCATTTCAGCTGAATAGTCATGTTCGGGCCATCGCCGAGCGGTGTGTCGTCGAACCAGCGGCTGGTCACCGTCTTGGTTTCGGTATAGAAACGCACTGCCTGCTTGCCGTAGGCGTGCAGGTCGCCATAGAACGAACCCTTCCAGCCGGTGAAGGAGAAGAACGGCAGCGGCACCGGAATCGGCACGTTGATGCCCACCTGGCCGACTTCAATCGCGTGCTGGAAATGCCGCGCAGCGCCGCCGGAGCGGGTGAACAGGCTGGTGCCGTTGCCGTAGGGGCTGGCGTTGACCAGTTCGATGGCTTCTTCCAGGGTCGCAACCTCCATGCACACCAGCACAGGGCCGAAGATCTCCTCGCGATACAGACCCATCTTCGTCGTCACGCCACGGAACAGTGTCGGCCCGACCCAGTTGCCGTCCGGGTAGCCGTCCACCGCGCAGTGCGAGCCGTCGAGCAGGCAGTCGGCGCCTTCGGCCTTGCCTTCCTCTATCAGGCGCAGTACGCGCTGGCGTGCCTGCGGGCTGATCAGCGGGCCATAGGCGGCACCGCTGTCCTGCCAGTGACCAGGGCACAGCTCGGCCATTTGCTTTGCCAGCTCGTCGATCCACTGTTTCGATTCGCCGACGAACACCGCCACGCTGATCGCCATGCAGCGTTGACCGGCCGCGCCACAGCTGGCGCCGAGCAGGTTGCTGAGCACTTGATCCTTGGGTGCGTCAGGCATGATCACCATATGGTTCTTGGCCCCGGCGAAGGCCTGCACGCGTTTCAGATGCTGAGTGCCGGTGCGATAGACATGCTGGCCTACCGTCACTGAACCGACGAAGGACACCGCGCGTACCAGTGGATGCACCAGCAGCGCATCGACCTGCTCGCGCCCGCCATGCAGCACCTGCAGCACGCCGGCCGGTGCGCCAGCTTCGAGGAACAGTTCGGCCAGACGATTGGGCGTCATCGGGTCCTGTTCCGAGGGTTTGAGAATGAAGGTGTTGCCGCAGGCGATGGCCAGCGGAAACATCCACAGCGGGATCATCGCCGGGAAGTTGAACGGGGTGATGCCGACGCACACGCCCAATGGCTGGATCCAGCTGGCGGTGTCGATCTCGCGGGCGACGTTCTCCACTGTCTCGCCCATCATCAGGCTGGCGATGTTGGCGGCATGTTCGGCCACTTCGATACCGCGCCAGACGTCGCCCTTGGCGTCGGCGAAGGTCTTGCCGGTTTCCGCCGCGAGAATCTCCGCCAGCTCGTCGTGATGCTCCTTGAGCAGGTGCTGGTAGCGCAGCATCAGGCGGGCGCGTTCCGATACCGGTACTTCGCGCCAGGCGAGGAAGGCTTTCTGTGCACCGGTTACTGCCGCTTCGATTTCCTCGGCAGTGGCCTTGGGGGTGAGGGCGATTACCTCCTGAGTGGCCGGGTCGGTGACTTCGATCAGCTCATCGGCCTGGCTGGTTTGCCACTGGCCATCGATCAGTTGCGGCAGGGTAATGGGCATGGTCGCCTCCTGTTGTTCTTGTATGGGGTTCTTTATAGCCACTCGCCGCCTACTTGTGGATTGACGATCTTGGTCTTGAGATGGACGATCTTGTCATTCGGTTCGTTATGGAAGGAAGTGGTGGGTATGGGCATGCGGGTGGAAACCTCCAATTGGCCGCTGCCGCTTGGCGGACAGCGCTTCATCACGCCGCCGCGCTTGCGCCGCCTGCTGGCGCGCCATGTGCTCAGCTCTGGCTGCTATCCCCTGGCCATGGGCTTTTACCCGGAGGCGGCCGGACACCAGATGCGGCGCCTGCAGCCGGACGATCACCTGCTGATCTATTGCCGTTCCGGCAGGGGTTGGCTGGAAACGGAGGATGGACGATTCGAGGTCGCCGCTGGCGATTTGCTGTTGCTGCCCAAGGACGCGCCGCATGCCTATGGCGCCGATGGGCAAAACCCCTGGACGATCTACTGGGTGCACTTCGACGGCAGTCTCGGCGAGGACTTCCTGCGCCTGATGGGCACTCAACCGCACCGGCGTATTGGCGTGCAGCCCAGGCTGATCGGCGATTTCGAGGCGTTGCTGGGCTTGCAGCGCCAGGGCTTAAACGCATTGCCCTTCATCCATGCTGCGCACCGCTTGCAGGCGATGCTCAGTTCGCTGGCGGTACTACCGGCGCGGGTCAGTCTGAAATCCGGGCGGGTGCTGGATATCGAAGCGGTGCAGGCGGTGATGCGCGAGCACCTGAACGGTAGCCTCAACCTCGACGAACTGGCGGCGCACTTCAAGCTGTCACGCTTTCACTTCGCCAAGACCTACCGCGCGCTGACCGGTCACGCGCCGATCCAGGACTTCATTCAGTTGAAGATGGCGTTGGCATGCCGCCTGCTCGATCGCGGCGACATCGAGGTGCGTCAGGTCGCCGAGCAACTGGGCTATGAGGATCCGTATTACTTCTCGCGGCTGTTTCGCAAGGTGGTGGGCATGGCGCCCAGTCATTACCGGACGCTGCATCAGGGTTAGTCGCGCGCCTGCTATACCCGCGCGATGGTCGCCAGACCGGTGGCCACCAGCTTTTCCTGGCCGTCTTTCACGGCGAACACGTCGGCTCGGCACACTGCCTGGCGCTGCCCGGCCTTGAGCACTTCGGCGCGGCACAGCAGGCGTTCGCCAAGCGCGGGTGCGAGCAGGTTGAGCTTGTATTCGCTGGTGACCACATCGCCAACCATCGACGCCGCTGCCCAGGCGCAGCCACTGTCGACCATGAAGCCGACCACCGCGCCATGCATGTAGCCATGGTGCTGGCACAGGTCGGGACGGCTGCGCACCTGCAGGCTGACCCGGCCTGGCGCGAAGTCGAGCAGTTCGGCGCCGAGCAGTTGGGCAAAGGTGGAGTGGGCGAGCGCCTGTTCCAGGCGCTCGCGGCTGATACCGTTCGAGTCGCTCATATGTCCTCCTGCATGGGGCGTGCAGAAGAGTCTCGACCTGCTCCAGAGGGAGGACAAGCTGCATCCATGTGCCTGATGAGGCTGCATAGCAGGCGCTTCAGGCGAGCAGACGCTTCCACAGTTGCAGTTCGCCCGCCAGCTCCTGCCTCAGCTCGCCAAGTGGCTGCTCCAGCCCCAGTTTTACCTGCGCTGGTAGCGGCCCCTGTAGCGTCTGGCTCGTCTGCAGGGCACTGGCAAGCAGGACCAGATCCGCCAGGTCGGCAGCGCCGTCATGCTCGCGCTGCCACCGTCCGTATAGACGAGTGGACTCGATGATCGCCGAGGGCAGTTGCCAGCGGGTCAGGACCAGGGCGCCGAGGTCGCCGGACAGGCGCTCGCACAGCTCCTGAAGCGTGTCGCTCGCGCGCGGCACGTTCGGCCAGTGCTCCAGCTCCGAGAGCAGCGGCAGGCTGCCGATGTCCTGTAGCAAGCCGCCGAGCATGGCATCGTCCAGTGACATGCCTGTGCGCTGTGCCAGTACCGCGCAGTGGGCGGCGCGCTCCCTGGCACTGCGCCAACGAGCGCGAAATGCCAGCTGAAGCGCAGGTTCGGTGCTGGTGAACAGGTTTTGCAGGCTGAAGCCCAGCACCAGGTCTGCCAGTTGGCGGGTACCAAGGCGGCCCAGCAGTTCGCGTAGCGAGCTACAGGAGCGCTCCCCGCGCAGCAGAGGTGTATTGGAGAACTGCATCAGGTACGCGGCCAGCGGCGGGTCACCAGTGATCACGCGGGTCAGTTGTTCCAGCGAGGTGCGTGGGTCGTCCAACAGCTTTCTGATGCGGACGGCGGCTTCAGGCATTTGCGGAATCCTGGCTTCGCCCTTCAGGAAACGGTTGAGCAACGCCATGCGCAGGGTATCGGTAGAGGGAGACATCGGCTTGGCATCATCGATTGATAAGGTTCCCGAAAGGCTAGCAAAGCATCCTTCGCCCTGCCGGCAAGCTCTTCCTTGACTTGCCTTGCTGCCTTCTCTAGCGTGCCTCCACTCGTTTTGTACCCGCAGGAAAACCGCATGACCGACGACCGCATCAAGCTCGAAGCCAGCTGGAAACACGCGCTGCGTGAGGAGTTCGACAAGCCTTACATGAGCGAGCTGCGTGCGTTTCTGCAGGCGGAGAAGGAGGCCGGCAAGGAAATCTATCCGCCGGGGCCGCTGATCTTCAATGCGCTAAACTCCACGCCGCTGGATCAGGTCAAGGTGGTGATCATCGGTCAGGACCCTTACCACGGTCCGGGTCAGGCGCATGGCCTGTGCTTCTCGGTGCAGCCGGGGGTGCAGACGCCGCCGTCGCTGGTGAACATCTACATGGAGCTCAAGCGCGACCTGAACATCGATATTCCAGCCCATGGCTACCTGCAGAGTTGGGCCGACCAGGGCGTGCTGCTGCTCAACACCTCGCTGACCGTCGAGCGCGCCAATGCCGGCTCGCATGCCGGCAAGGGCTGGCAGTTCTTCACTGATCGGGTGATCGAGGTCGTCAGTGAACATCAGCCCAAGCTGGTGTTCCTGCTCTGGGGCGCCCATGCGCAGAGCAAGCAGCGCCTGATCGACCCGACCAAGCACCTGGTGCTGCGTTCGCCGCATCCGTCGCCGCTGTCGGCGCATCGTGGCTTCATCGGCAATGGTCATTTCAGTCGCTGCAACCAGTTCCTCAGCCAGAACGGCATGACGCCCATCGACTGGCGCTTGCCGGCGCTATAGCGAGATCGCGTCGTAGGGTGCGCCGTGCGCACCGGCTTACCTGGTGCGTACGGCCTGGGTAGCCCCACGACACTCTGAGTCTATCGGCTGCCGTTGTTTCAACGACTGACTACTGACTCGCCCCCCTGGCACTGCTGCGCAGCCAGGTCGGCATGAAGGCTTTTCAGGTGCTTGTCGGCTCGCTCCATCTGTTTTGAGTCTGCCTGCTCGACCAGATCGACGATCATCTCGGCCATGGCCTGACGGTTGCTTTCATAGCTGGCCTGATAGGCGCTGGTATAGAAGCGCTCGCGTTGTTGCAGCAGGGCGGTCATGCGCGCAGTGAAGTCATCGCCACGGCGTACTTCCAATGCCTCACGCAGAGCCTGTTGCCAGACCATGCGGTTTTCCAGCCAGATCTTGTTCTGTTCGCCCAGGCCCTGTGCCCAGCTCTGCACCCGCTCGCGCTGCCCGGCGTTCAGCGTGCCAAACCAGGGCTGCAGGCGCTCTTCCATGCGCTCGGCGCGCCGACTGACCTGTTCCTGCACGGGCGGCTTGAGAAACTCTTCACGCAGCTTGGCGTTCTGCTCGTCCATTGCCGCCAATAGCTGATCGACCTGACGCGGGCTGAGGCCGCGCAGCAGCTCGATGGTGCTGGGGGTTATTTCCACGGCGATGCGCTGCATGGCTTGCTCGAAGTCGGCCAACTGGCTGGCCATCAGCTCGCTGTCACGGTTGCTCAGCGCCTGCTGACTGCGTTGCAGCCAGTCGAGATAACGCGGCAGCTCGACGCTGCAGTGCCAGGCCAGGTGCTCCTGCAGCTGGGGTTTGAGCCAGGCGCTCTGCTCGCTGGTCAGCGCCACGTAGTCGCCCAGCTTCCAAGGGATCAGCCAATCGAGGTTGCGATATGCCAGGCCGACACGGCTGCAGGCGCCCAGCAGCAGGGTGATGGCCAGTAGCAGGAGCAGAGGCTTGCGCATGAGTGGGACTCGCGAGAGTAGAGCTGTTGAGACTAATACTCGTCGAGGCTGACGCAAGAGGGCGGAAATATTCGCTTAAGAGTTCGCCATCAGGCCATGATCGCCGGCAAGCCGGCTCCTACAGGAAGCGGTGGTCTTATTGTTTGTAGGAGCCCGCTTGTGGGCGATCCAATGTGGACCGTTGCGCTCCCGCAGATAAAAAGAAACCGCCCCGAAGGGCGGTTCCGATGTCGCAGGTTGCGCTTAGCCACCGAGGTAGGCGTCGCGTACCTTAGGATCGTTGAGCAGCTCTTCCCCGCTGCCGCGCATGACGATGTGGCCGTTCTCCAGCACGTAACCGCGATCCGCCAGCTTCAGCGCCTGGTTGGCGTTCTGCTCGACCAGGAACACGGTCACGCCGTCTTTGCGCAGTTGCTCGATGATGTCGAAGATCTGCTGGATGATGATCGGCGCCAGACCCAGAGACGGCTCATCGAGCAGCAGCAGGTTGGGCTTGCTCATCAATGCACGACCGATGGCGAGCATCTGCTGCTCGCCGCCGCTCATGGTGCCGGCGCGCTGGGCGAAGCGCTCCTTCAGGCGCGGGAAAAGGTGCAGGACCTTGTCCATTTGCTCCTGATTGTCCGCCTTGTCACCGAAGAAGCCGCCCATGGCCAGGTTTTCCTCGACGGTCAGGCGGGCGAACACGCGGCGGCCTTCCGGCACGATGGCGATGCTCTTGCGCATGATCTCCGGGGTATCCATGCCCACCAGTTCCTCACCCAGGTAGCGGATGCTGCCGCTGGTGGCGCGCGGGTTGCCGCACAGGGTCATGAGCAGGGTCGACTTGCCGGCACCGTTGGCGCCGATCAGGGTGACGATCTCGCCTTTCTGCACTTCGATGCTGACGTCGTGCAGGGCCTGGATCTTGCCGTAGAAGGTTGAGACGTTGTTGAAGCTCAGCATGGATTACGCCTCCCCCAGATAGGCTTTGATCACGTCCGGGTTGTTGCGGATAGCGTCCGGCGTGCCGTCGGCCAGGGGAGTGCCCTGGTTGATCACGTAGATGTGGTCGGAAATGCTCATCACCAGCTTCATGTCGTGCTCGATCAGCAGCACGGTGACATTGTGATCGTCACGCAGCACGCTGATCAGCGCTTTCAGGTCTTCGGTTTCACGCGGGTTGAGACCGGCGGCCGGCTCGTCGAGCATGAGGATGCTCGGGCGCGTCATCATGCAGCGGGCAATTTCCAGGCGACGTTGCTGACCGTAGGCCAGGGTGCCGGCGCTACGGTTGGCGAAGTCCACCAGGTCGACCTGTTCCAGCCAGTGGGCGGCGTAGTCCATGGCCTCGCGCTCGCTGCGGCGGAACGCCGAGGTCTTGAACAGACCCGCCAGGTAGCTGGTGTTGAGATGGCGATGCTGGGCGATCAGCAGGTTTTCTACCGCCGTCATGTCCTTGAACAGACGCACGTTCTGGAAGGTGCGTACCACGCCCTTGCGGGCGATCTTGTGGCCGGGCAGGCCCTCGATCGCTTCGCCATTGAGGCGGATGCTGCCGGAGCTCGGCTGATAGAAGCCGGTCAGGCAGTTGAAGACGGTGGTCTTGCCGGCGCCGTTCGGGCCGATCATCGACACCACCTGCTTTTCCTTGACATTCAGGCCCACCCCGTTGACGGCCAACAGGCCGCCGAAACGCATGGACAGGCCGCTTACTTCGAGAATCGTGCGGCTCATCGCTTCAGCTCCAGGTGGGGACGTTGCATCGGCAGCAACCCTTGCGGGCGCCAGATCATCATGAAGATCATGACCAGGCCGAAGATCAGCATGCGGTACTCGCTCAGCTCACGCATCTCCTGCAGCATCACCATGACAATGGCGGCGAGGATAACGCCCAGCTGAGAGCCCATGCCGCCGAGTACGACGATGGCGAGGATCATCGCTGACTCGATGAAGGTGAACGACTCCGGCGTTACCAGGCCCTGACGGGCAGCGAAGAAGCTACCGGCAAAACCGGCCAGGCTGGCACCGATGGTGAAGGCCGAAAGCTTGATCACGGTGGGGTTCAGGCCCAGCGCACGGCAGGCGATCTCGTCTTCACGCAGGGCTTCCCAGGCACGACCGATCGGCATGCGCAGCAGGCGGTTGACCAGGAACAGGGTCAGCAGCACCAGCAGTAACGCGATCAGGTAGAGGAAGATCACCTTGTACTGCGAGTTGTAGGCGATTTCGAAGTAGCCGTGGAAGGTCGGCATGTCGGCCGGCACGCGGCGTTCGAAGGACAGACCGAACAGGGTCGGCTTGTTCTCGTTGGCGATACTCAGGCCGTTCGGGCCACCGGTCAGTTCGGTGAGGTTACGCAGCAGAATGCGGATGATCTCGCCGAAGCCCAGGGTCACGATGGCCAGGTAGTCGCCGCGCAGGCGCAGCACCGGGAAACCGAGCAGGAAGCCGAACAGCGCAGCCATCATCCCGGCGATCGGCAGGCACATCCAGAAACTCAGGCCGAAGTAGTGCGAGAGGATCGCATAGCTGTAGGCGCCGACTGCGTAGAAGCCGACGTAACCCAGGTCGAGCAGACCGGCCAGACCGACCACGATGTTCAGGCCAAGGCCGAGCATCACGTAGATCAGGATCAGCGTGGCGATATCCACCGAACCACGACTGGCGAAGAACGGCCACACCAGCGCCACCATGACCATCGCCAGGATGATCCAGCGCTGGGTGGAGGGCAGGGTGAGGAAGTTGCCGAGCTGACCGGAGCCGCTAGGCAGCTTGGGCAGTTTGGCCCAGGTCGGAGTCAGTCGGTCACGCAGCAATTGCCAGAGGAAGATCAGCGTAGCAGCACCGCCGATGCACCAGAGTTCGAAGGCACTTGCGCCTTCCACACGCAGGCTGATGCCGACGGTGGAGAGTTTCAGGCCCAGGACCGGGTAGGAAATGATCAGCACCAGCAGGGCGCTGAAAATCGCGGATTTGATGTTGCGGCTCATACCTTTTCCACCTCCGGGCGGCCAAGGATGCCGGTTGGACGGAACAGCAGCACCAGCACCAACAGGCTGAAGGCCACCACGTCCTTGTATTGATCACCGAAGATATCGGCGCCGAAGGCTTCGGCAACGCCCAGCAGCAGGCCGCCGAGTACCGCGCCAGGGATGCTGCCGATGCCACCGAGTACCGCAGCGGTGAAGGCCTTGATGCCGGCGAGGAAGCCCAGGTGCGGGTTGATCACGCCGTAGTTCATGCCCAGCAGTACCGAGGCGATGGCGGCCAGCGCAGCACCGATGACGAAGGTCAGGGCGATGATGTTGTTGGTATTGATGCCGAGTAGGTTGGCCATCTTCAGGTCTTCGGCGCAGGCGCGGCAGGCACGGCCCAGGCGCGAACGGGAGATGAACAGGGTCAGACCGATCATGGTGACGAAGGTGACGATAAAGATCAGCACCTGCATGTAGGACACCACCACGCCGTTGGCAGCGCTTTCACCGAAGACGAAATTGCCGGGCAGCAGGCTGGGAATGGCCTTGTCCTTGGAGTCCTGTGAGAGCAACACGGCATTCTGCAGGAAGATCGACATACCGATCGCGGAGATCAGCGGGATCAGGCGGTTGCCGCCGCGCAAGGGGCGATAGGCCACCCGCTCGATGCTGTAGCCGTAGGCGCTGGTGACGATCATGGTGGCGGCGAAGGCCGCGATCATCACGAAGGGCACGGCTTCCAGGCCGAACATGGCGAGGCCGGCGATAACGGTGAAGGCTACGTACGAGCCAATCATGTAAACCTCGCCATGGGCGAAGTTGATCATGCCGATGATGCCGTAGACCATGGTGTAGCCGATGGCGATCAGGGCATAGGTACTGCCAATGGTCAGGCCATTGATCAGCTGTTGTAGGTAGTGATAAAGATCAGGCATTGCCTAACTCCTGGGCGCTTGCGTAAAGCGGCGCTTGTGGCGCAGCGCGAGGCCGGAATTCTTCTAATAAACAAAGCCCACTGCTCGCGCAGTGGGCTTTGGCTCAGACAGGAAGCTTACTTGGCTTCGGACTTAGTGCCGTCCTGGTGCCACTCGTACACCACGAAGCTGAAGTCCTTCAGGTCACCCTTCTCGTCGAAGCCCAGGGAACCGGTAGGGGTGTTGAAGCTGTTGGCGCGCAGGGCAGCCGCTACCTTGGCGGTATCGGTATCGCCAGCTTTCTCGATGCCTTCGGCGATGACCTGAACGGCAGCGTAGGCCGGGAACACGAACGGACCGCTCGGGTCTTCGTTCTTGGCTTTGAAGGCCTCGACCAGCGCCTGGTTCTTCGGATCCTGGTCGAAGGACTTCGGCAGGGTGACCAGCAGGCCTTCGGAAGCCGGGCCGGCGATGGCCGAGATTTCCTTGTTACCCACGCCTTCCGGGCCCATGAACTTGACGTTCAGGCCGCGCTCTTTGGTCTGGCGCAGCAGCAGGCCCAGCTCCGGGTGGTAGCCGCCGTAGTAGACGAAGTCGACGCCAGCCTGGTTGAGCTTGGCGATCAGTGCCGAGAAGTCCTTGTCGCCAGCGTTGATGCCTTCGAACAGGGAAACTTTCACGCCTTTGCCTTCCAGGGTCTGCTTGACCGCGGTGGCGATACCTTCACCGTACTGCTGCTTGTCGTGAATGACGGCGACGTTCTTCGGCTTGACGTGGTCGGCGATGAAGTTACCGGCGGTCGGGCCTTGCAGGCTGTCCAGACCGATGGTGCGGAAGACCAGCTCGTAGCCACGAGCGGTGATGTCCGGGCTGGTGGAAGCCGCGGTGATCATCAGGATACCTTCGTCTTCGTAGATGTCGGAAGCCGGCTGAGTGGAGCTGGAGCACAGGTGGCCAACCACGAACTTGACGCCGTCGTTGACGATCTTGTTGGCAACGGCAACGGCTTGTTTCGGATCGCACGCGTCGTCGTAGACCACGCCTTCGAGCTGGGCGCCGTTGACGCCGCCGGCCTTGTTGATCTGTTCGATGGCCATCTTGGCGCCGATGAATTGCATCTCACCGTACTGAGCAACGGCACCGGTCACCGGACCGGCCAGACCGATCTTGATGTTGTCGGCCGCCATCGAATAGCTGGCCGCCCCCGCCAGTGCCATTGCCGCGAACAGCTTGGAAATCTGCTTAGTAGCCTTGTTCATGAGTGCTCCACTCTTGTGTTTTTCGTTGTTGTAGTTCTTGCGGCCGAAGCTGCAGAACCGGGTCTGTTACCCCGGTAATGCCTCCGGCAACTGTACCGGAACAGTGTAGAGCGCGGATTTGCGCCTTGAAAAGCCGGCAGCTGGAGGCGATACGTGGGGTTGTCGCTAAATTGCAAGGAATGTATAGAAAAACGGCGTGGCCTGGGTCGGCTGGCGAGCGTCGCGCGGTTGCCAGGGCAGTTGCCGACGCTATCATTGCGCGCCTGCATTCAAAGCCATCGACACGGGACACACCATGACGGATCAATCTAGCACCCTCTATGCCAAGCTGCTCGGTGAGACAGCGCCGATTCGTTGGCAGGAACTGCAGCCGTTCTTCGCTCGCGGTGCGCTACTCTGGGTCGAGGGTGGCGAGGATCTGGTGGCGGTCGCGCATGCCCTGGCCGAAAACGATCAGGCTCGAGTTGCGCAATGGATGAACCGAGGCCTGCTGTGCAAGCTCGAAGATACACGTGCCGAAGATCTGCTCGCGCGCGAGCCCCAGTTGTGGGCAGTCGTGGTCGCCCCCTGGGTGTTGGTACAGGAAAGGGCAGGGGATTCAGCTGTGCACTGAGATGGTGCGATGCAGGGCTTTGAGCAGCGAGCTAGACTCTTCGCACGCTCCCGTCAGGGAGTTTCTCGCAGTGCCACGGCAAAGGAGTGAGCCCCATGTTCGAACCTGGTCACCTGCATCGCAGCAATCCGCCTGGCCTGGGCGGGCAGCCTGGTTACAGCATCGATTTCTACTATGAGGTGCGCAAGGATTCACAAGAAGGACCCATGCTGCATGGGCGCCTGGTCGGCGAGATCGAGGGCAGGGCATTCGAGGAAGTCTTCGAAATGCATCGCGATACTGCGTTCAACTTTGCCAGCGTGATCTCCCGCCTGGTAGCCAAGCATGGCTTGCCGCCCAACCACAGCCCGATCATGCGTGCCCATGCCGAATACGATGCGCTCTTCGAAGACATCCGCGCCAAGTTGCACGCCAAGCCGGGTGAAGCGGTGGACCTCGATCACCTGGAGCGCGACGCTCCGACGTGACCCCTGGCTGTTCGAGGACGAAAAAAACCGGATGCTCAGATCCGGTTTTTCATTCTCGTGTCGTGTCTCAGGCAGCGACGAAACCCGCAGGATAGGCCAGCGAGGCTTGGCTGCTCTGCACTTCGGCGATGGTTTCGCGAACGACCTGTTTGGCCAGGCAAGCGCACTTGCCGCACTGGCTGGCGATGCCGAGCGTGCCGCGCACTTCACGATAGCTGCAGCAGCCCTCGTAGACCGCATCGCGGATTTGAGTATCGGTGACACCTTCACAGAGGCAGACGTACATAAGCAAGGCTCGTCTTGGTGGTTCTGTTCGATGGATCGGATACTAATGTTAATGAGAATGCTTGTCAAAGATCGATTGCGAATGCTCGCAGTGTCTGACGAACGGTTCAGCTCTCGGCAGGGACGTGTAGAAAAGGTCTTTGAGTTTTCGCGGGGAGGATATGTTTGGCACTGGACTGGCAAGTTTGTGTGTTCTGCGTGCAGCGCTATTCATATCCGGGCAAGGATCATTGGCGTGTCGATCTTTCGTCTTGGTTTCGCCCCTCACGGGCGACTCACTTTCTTTGCTTGTGCAAAGAAAGTAAGCAAAGAAACACACCCCTACATACGGCCCCTGCTGCGCCGGGGTTCCCTCGCTCCATCACCACTCCAGGGGCACGCCACGAAGGGCCATCCCTGGCCCATCGTGGCTCTCGCGACATCCATGTCGCTCAACCCCTTACGTGGCGATTCCACTCGGCCTCCTGAAGGGGACTTGGGCGTCGTCTGTGAGATCGCGGTGAAAGAGCAAAAGCCAGACGCCGCTGAGTTTAATTATGTGGAGATTACGCAAGCTCGCGACCTGGTCCCCTTCAGGAGGCCGAGTGGAGGTGTTGCGTAGGGGAGCGAGCCGCATGGATGCGGCGAGATACCGATGGCGGCCCCACTTAAAGGGCCAAGGATGGCCCTTGTAAGCCGGCCCCCGGAGCGGCACCGGAGCGAGGAAACGCAGCGAAGCGAAGTAACAGCCGTAGGCTGGCCCGAAGGGTGAGCGCAGCGAATCAAGGTATGGCGCCCGTAAGGGGCGCAACCCAAACGCTCAGCGCACGCGGTAATAAATCGTGCTGAGTCAGCAAGCAAGACGCACACAAACTTGCCAGTCCGGTGCCAATCTGCACTTGTCCCAAAACTATGCGAAGAACCTAAAAAAACCGGCAGACGCCGGTTTTTTCATGGGGTTCGATCGCCGCGCAGAGGCTTACTGATCGAATTCGTCCCAGCCGCCCATTTCCTTCCAGCGATTGACGATGCCGCAGAACAGTTCGGCGGTTTTCTCGGTGTCGTAGCGCGCGGAGTGTGCTTCCTTGCCGTCGAACTCGATACCGGCAGTCTGGCAGGCCTTGGCCAGCACGGTCTGGCCGTAAGCGAGGCCGGCGAGGGTCGCGGTGTCGAAGCTGGAGAAGGGATGGAAGGGGTTGCGCTTGATGCCGCAGCGCGCCACCGCCGCATTGAGGAAGCCCAGGTCGAAGCTGCTGTTGTGGCCGACCAATATCGCACGCTTGCAGCCAGCCGATTTGATCGACTTGCGCAGGCCCTTGAAGATTTCGCCCAGCGCGTGCTCCTCGCTCACTGCCATGCGCAGCGGGTGGTCGAGCTTGATGCCGGTAAATTCCAGCGCGGCTTGTTCGATGTTGGCGCCTGCGAAGGGTTCGATGCGGAAGAAGTGGGTGTGATCCGGATACAGAAAGCCGCTCTCATCCATGGCGATGGTGGTCGCGGCGATTTCCAGCAGGGCATCGGTGGCGCAGTTGAAACCGCCGGTTTCCACGTCCACCACAACCGGCAGATAACCGCGAAAGCGCGCCGCCATGGGCGTGCGCGGGCCGGACGGCAGGCTGGGTTCGAGTTCTTCGTCGTAGTTGTCTTCGCTCACGCCTGGGCCTCCAGCAATTTCCAGCGCAGGGTTTCGCCGGCGCGCAGCGGCACCACGCTGTTGTCGCCCAGCGGCAGGGTGGCCGGCACGGTCCACTCCTCGCGCACCAGGGTGATGCTGTCGCTGTTGCGCGGCATGCCGTAGAAGTCCGGGCCGTGGAAGCTGGCGAAGGCTTCCAGCTTGTCCAGCGCGCCGCGCTGTTCGAAGGCTTCGGCATACAGCTCGATGGCCGCATAGGCGGTGTAGCAGCCGGCGCAGCCGCAGGCGGCTTCCTTGGCGTGCTTGACGTGCGGCGCCGAGTCGGTGCCGAGGAAGAACTTGACGTTGCCGCTGGTGGCAGCGTCGAGCAGGGCTTCCTGATGCACGTTGCGCTTGAGGATCGGCAGGCAGTAGAAGTGCGGGCGAATGCCGCCGACCAGCATGTGGTTGCGGTTGTACAGCAGATGGTGCGCGGTGATGGTGGCGCCGACGTTGGCCGAGGCGGCCTCGACGAACTGCACCGCGTCACGGGTGGTGATGTGCTCGAACACCACTTTCAGCGTCGGGAAGCGGTCGACCACACGGGTCAGGTGCTCGTCGATGAAGGTCTTCTCGCGGTCGAATACGTCGATCTCGGCGCGGGTCACTTCGCCGTGCACCAGCAGCAGCATGCCGACTTCGGCCATCGCTTCGAGTGCCGGGAAGATCTTGTCGATGCTGGTCACGCCCGAGTCGGAGTTGGTGGTAGCGCCGGCCGGGTAAAGCTTGGCCGCATGCACGAAACCGCTGGCCTTGGCCGCTCGCACGTCTTCGGGGCTGGTGTTGTCGGTGAGATAGAGCACCATCAGCGGCTCGAAGCGACTACCCGCCGGGCGCGCCGCGAGGATGCGCTGACGATAGGCGTCGGCTTCGGCGGCATTGCGTACCGGCGGAACCAAGTTGGGCATGATGATGGCGCGGCCGAAAGTGCGCGCGGCGTCGCCGACGGTGTGTGGCAGCACCGCGCCGTCGCGCAGGTGAATGTGCCAGTCATCGGGACGCAGGAGAGTCAGGAGGTCGGACATGGAGGCTTCCAGGCGGGTAAAACGTGGCCGCATGGTAACTGAAAAGCGCCTGTTCGCGCTCGCGGCGACGCGACAATTGCACGCAGGGGGTCAAGTTTCCGCGCGCCTGACCGATACCCCGTAAGAATGCCGTGAACCGCCGTGGAGTCGACCGTGCGTGCGCCCAATTTCCTTCTGATCAGCCTGCTGGCTGGCATGCCTTTGTGCTTGCCAGCGCATGCCATCAGCTTCCAGACGCGGCTGGAAAAGGTGGAGTGGACGGTCGAGGGTGATCAGTTCGAGTGTCGCCTGAGCCAGCCGATCAGCAATTTCGGCAGTGGCGAGTTCGTACGCCGCGCGGGTGAACAGGTCACCTTCCGCCTCAAGGCCCGTGAACGCTGGATGGGCGCAGGTTCGGCGACCTTGCTGGCGGCGGCTGCGCCCTGGCAGCCAGGGCGCGGCGACATCAACCTCGGCGTGGTCAGCGTCGGCAATGGTGAGGTGCCGTTCAACAGCTCGCAGGAGCAGGGTTCGCGGCTGCTCACCGGTTTGCTCGAAGGGCGCAGCCCGCTGGTACGTCATCGCACCCTCAACGGTGGCGATAATCTGGAAGTGCGTTTGCTGCCGGTGAAGTTTCACAAGGCCTATGACGATTACCAGGCCTGTATCGCCAAGTTGCTGCCGGTCAATTTCGATCAGATTCGCCAGGCGCAGATCGGTTTCCCGGGGGGTGGCATCGATCTCGATCCGATGGCCAAGGCCAAGCTCGACATCATCCTCGACTTCGTCAAGGCCGACCCGAGCATCAACAGCTTCCAGATTGATGGTCACGCCGACAACAGCGGTAATCGTCTGACCAATCGCGACCTCTCACGCCGTCGTGCGCTGGCCGTGCAGGAGTATCTGGTGGCCGGTGGCGTAGCGGTCGAGCAGATCACCATGCGCTTTCATGGCGAGCGTTACCCGCTGGTGCCAAACAACAACGAAGCCAATCGCGCCAAGAACCGTCGTGCGACCCTGCGCCTGGACCGAGTGCCCGCTCCGGAAGTCCCGGTACAGAGCGAACCGCAAGCCGCTCCACCGAGCCCCCCGGTCGATCCGGCCGGAAGTACGCCCTCCTGAGGCAAAAACGCCCATTCTCGCCGTCGCTTCGTCGTCACAAGCTGTCGCGCCCCTGTAAATTGCCCCGCAGGGTCAGTAGAATCACTGGTTTTATCGTACAACCCGTGGAGTGATGGCATGGCGGACGTCAAAAAGGTAGTTCTGGCCTATTCCGGTGGCCTGGACACCTCGGTGATCCTCAAGTGGCTGCAAGATACCTATAACTGTGAAGTGGTGACCTTCACCGCTGATCTCGGCCAAGGCGAAGAGGTCGAACCGGCCCGCGCCAAGGCTCAGGCGATGGGCGTCAAGGAAATCTACATCGACGACCTGCGCGAAGAATTCGTCCGTGACTTCGTCTACCCGATGTTCCGCGCCAACACCGTCTACGAAGGCGAGTACCTGCTGGGTACTTCCATCGCCCGTCCGCTGATCGCCAAGCGTCTGATCGAAATCGCCAACGAGACCGGCGCCGACGCCATCTCCCACGGTGCGACCGGCAAGGGCAACGACCAGGTGCGTTTCGAGCTGGGCGCCTACGCGCTGAAGCCAGGTGTGAAAGTCATCGCCCCATGGCGTGAGTGGGACCTGCTGTCGCGCGAGAAGCTGATGGACTACGCCGAGAAGCACGCCATCCCGATCGAGCGCCACGGCAAGAAGAAGTCGCCGTACTCCATGGATGCCAACCTGCTGCACATCTCCTATGAAGGTGGCGTGCTGGAAGATACCTGGACCGAGCACGAAGAAGACATGTGGAAATGGACTGTCTCCCCTGAGGCAGCACCAGACGCACCGACTTATATCGAGCTGACCTACCGCGCCGGCGACATCGTCGCCATCGACGGCAAGGCCATGAGCCCGGCTACCGTACTGGCTGAACTGAACCGCATCGGTGGCGAGAATGGCATCGGCCGTCTGGACATCGTCGAGAACCGTTTCGTCGGCATGAAGTCCCGTGGCTGCTACGAGACGCCCGGCGGCACCATCATGCTCAAGGCTCACCGCGCCATCGAGTCGATCACCCTCGACCGCGAAGTGGCTCACCTGAAGGACGAGCTGATGCCGAAATACGCCAGCCTGATCTACAACGGTTTCTGGTGGAGCCCAGAGCGTCTGATGCTGCAACAGATGATCGATGCGTCGCAGGCCAACGTGAACGGCGTGGTCCGCCTGAAGCTGTACAAGGGCAACGTCATCGTCACCGGCCGCAAGTCCGACGATTCGCTGTTCGATGCCAACATCGCGACCTTCGAGGAAGATGGCGGCGCCTACAACCAGCAGGACGCGGCGGGCTTCATCAAGCTCAACGCCCTGCGTATGCGCATTGCCGCAGGCAAGGGCCGCAAGCTGGTCTAACAGGCTGTTGAAAAACTACCTGCGTTGGCAATACTGCGTTAAAAACGGCCTCAAAATGCTCATTTACAACTCGTAAACTGCGCTTTTTCGGCCGTTTTTGCCTTGTCTTGTCTGCCTCGCCTACGTTTTTCAACGGCCTGCTAAGCTGATTCACCTGCGCTACAAGGACCCCGGCCATGTGCCGGGGTTCTGCTTTCTGGAGGAGTGAACCCATGAGATTGCTGCATACCATGCTGCGCGTCGGCGACCTGGACAAGTCCATCGCCTTTTATACCGAAGTGCTGGGCATGACCTTGCTGCGGCGCAAGGATTATCCGGACGGCCAGTTCACCCTCGCGTTCGTCGGCTACGGCGACGAGGCGCACAACAGCGTGATCGAGCTGACCCACAACTGGGGTGTGGACAGCTACGAGCTGGGGAGCGGTTACGGCCATATCGCTCTGGAAGTCGAGGATGTCTACAAGGCCTGCGAGGACATTCGCAGTCGCGGCGGCAAGATCACCCGCGAGCCGGGGCCGATGAAGCATGGCAGCAGCATCCTGGCCTTCGTCGAGGACCCGGACGGCTACAAGGTCGAGCTGCTCTCGCCGTCGCGCCGCGACTGATCACCCGATACGCAAAGCCCCGCAATCAGCGGGGCTTCTTCTGTGCAGCTCGATAATCAGATATCGAAATCATACTCGGCCAGCTGTTTGTGCAGGCGACGCTCTTCGAGGAAGTTGTCGATGATGCGGCGCTTGGTCAGATTGGTCTTGGCAACCTCTACCACAGGCTCGGCATCGTCCGATTCTTCCGCGACAAAGTCTTCGTCCAGCTCGAGGTCTTCTTTGTCAGTGCTCATCTATTCCACTCCAGGCCAGTGACTGGGGCCGTTTGCGCACCTTATAGCGGCAAAAATTGAGCGGGTAAAAAAGATTTTTTCAATCAGGAGATCGTCGGATTCTATGATCGATCAATCGTCGGAAGTCTTGGCCTTGTACTCGCACAGATCTTCGATACGACAGGCACCGCAGCGCGGTTTGCGTGCGGTGCAGACGTAGCGACCGTGCAGGATCAGCCAGTGGTGGGCGTCGAGCAGATAATCCTTGGGCACGAACTTGAGCAGCTTCTTCTCCACCTCGACCACGTTCTTGCCCGGGGCGATGCCGGTGCGGTTGCTGACGCGAAAAATGTGCGTGTCCACCGCCATGGCCAGTTGTCGGAAGGCGGTGTTGAGCACCACGTTGGCGGTCTTGCGACCTACGCCGGGCAGGGCTTCGAGGTCTTCGCGGTTGTCCGGCACCTGGCTGCCGTGTTTCTCGATGAGGAGGCGGCAGGCTTCGATGACGTTCTTCGCCTTGCTGTTGTACAGGCCGATGGTCTTGATGTATTCGCTCAATCCCTCCACGCCCAGGGCGTAGATCGCCTCTGGCGTATTGGCGACCGGAAACAGCTTGGCGGTGGCCTTGTTGACGCTGACGTCGGTGGCCTGGGCCGATAGCGTCACCGCCACCAGCAGTTCGAAGGGCGAGCTGTAGGCCAGTTCGGTTTTCGGCTCGGGGTTGTCTTCGTGCAGGCGGCGGAAGATTTCCAGGCGTTTGGCTGCGTTCATGGCTCAGGGCTTCAGGCGTAGCCCGGATGCAATCCGGGGCAGGTGGTTTGGGCATTCCCGGATTACATCCGGGCCACGGTCGCTCGCTTGTGGCGTCATTCGATCACGCCGGTGACCCGCACACGACGGCTCTGTGCTGGCGCCTCGGGGGCGACGGCCTTGGCGCGTTCGGCGGCGATCTGATCGATGCGGTTCTTGCCGGCGATCAACAGGCCCAGCACGATGAAGGCGCCCGGCGGCAGGATGGCCAGCAGGAAGCCCCGGTAGTCCTGCACCAGAGTGAGTTTCCAGTCGGCGGCAATCGGGCCGAACAGCAGGTGCATGTTGGCCAGCAGCGCGCCGGTGCCGAGCAGTTCACGCACGGCGCCGATCAGCACCAGCACCAGGCCGAAGCCCAGACCCATCATCAGGCCGTCATAGGCAGCGCGGGCCGGATCGTGTTTGGCGGCGAAGCCGTCGGCGCGGCCGAGAATCACGCAATTGGTGGTGATCAACGGGATGAAGATGCCGAGGATCTGGTACAGCTCGTAGGTGAAGGCCTGCATCAGCAGTTCTATGCAGGTGGTCAGTGCGGCGATGATCATGACGAAGGCCGGCAGACGCACGGCGGTGTTGACCACGCCGCGCACCAGCGATACGGCGGTGTTCGAGCACACCAGCACCACGGCGCTGGCCAGCGCCAGGCCAAGGGCGTTGACCGTGGAGTTGCTTACCCCGAGCAGCGGACACAGGCCGAGCAACTGCACCAGTGCCGGGTTGTTCTTCCACAGGCCGTTGAGGCTGATTTCGCGGTAACTGGTCATTGCTCGTCCTCCGCCAGGCCCAGCAGCTGGGCGCGGTGTTTGTCGAAGTAGCGCAGGGCGCCGTGCACGGCCTTGACCACCGCGCGCGGGGTGATAGTGGCACCGGCGAACTGGTCGAAGTCGCCGCGATCTTTCTTCACCGCCCAGCGGTCTTCACCGGGGTCACTCAGGGACTTGCCCTCGAAGCTGCGTACCCAGTCGCTCTTGGCCAGTTCGATCTTGTCGCCCAGGCCCGGTGTTTCCTTGTGGCTGAGCACGCGCACGCCAGCCAGGCGGCCATCGGCGAAGATGCCCACCAGCAGATGGATGGCGCCGCTGTAGCCGTCCGGTGCGGTCACCGGCAGGATCAGTGCGCTGGACTGGTCGCCTTTCAATGCCAGGTAGGCCGACTGTGGGCTGCGGTGGCCCAACTCTGGAGCGTTGAGTTCGATGCGGTTGTCCAGCAGGTGGTTGTCATAGCTGCCGACCGGCAGTATTTCGGCCAGCGCGCGCACCTGGGCCTCGCGTTCGGCTGCGGCGATACGCTCGGCAGTGCCTTGTTGCAGCAAGGCAACGCTGCCGACGGTGCCGATGGCGAACAGGCCGAGCACCAGGGCGTTCTTCAGCATCGAGCGGCTGATTTCCGGCAGCATGTTCATTCTCCCAGCTTGAAGCCGCTGTTGGGCTTGCGGTGGCCGTAGCTGCGCGGCCGGGTGTAGTAGTCGATGGTCGGCGCCGCCAGGTTCATCAGCAGCACGGCGAAGGCCACCGCGTCCGGGTAGCCGCCCCAGGCGCGGATGACGTAGACCAGCACGCCGACGCCGATGCCGAACACCAGACGCCCCAGATTGCTGGTGGCGCCGGAGACCGGGTCGGTGACGATGAAGAAGGCGCCGAGCATGGTGGCGCCGGTGAGCAGGTGGAACAGCGGCGAGCCGTTGGAGTCCGAGCCGCTGCCATTCCAGAACAGCAGGCTCATTACGAACAGCGCGGCGAGCATGCCCAGCGGTGCGTGCCAGGTGATCAGGCGCTTGTGCAGCAGGTACAGGCCGCCTGCGAGAAACGCCAGGTTGACCGCCTCGCTACCGGCGCCGCCGAAGTGACCGAAGGCTGCATTGCTGGCGTGTAGCTCGTCGATGGTCAGGCTTTTGTTGACCTTGAGTGCGTCCAGCGCGGTGGCTTGCGCCCAGCCATCGGGGAGACTGGCAATGCCGAGTATGTGCTTGAGACCATCCAGCGCGGCGACGCCATGCGGGGCCGGCCAACTGGTCATCTCCACCGGGAAGGAAATCAGTACCACCACGTAGCCGACCATGGCCGGGTTGAACGGGTTCTGCCCGAGACCGCCGTAGAGTTGCTTGCCGAAGCCGATGGCGAAGCCGCAGGCGATTAGGGTCAGCCACCAGGGCGAATAGGGCGGCAGTGCCAAAGCCAGCAGCACGGCGGTGACCAGGGCGCTGTAGTCCTTGAGGAAGAACGCCAGCGGGCGCTGGCGAGCGGCCAGCAGCGCGGCTTCGAAGCCCAGCGCGCAGAGGCAGGCCCATACCAGATTGAACAGCGTGCCGGCGCCGAACAACCAGGTCAGCGCGAGGATGCCCGGCACGGTGGCCAGCAGCACCTGCAGCATGACCTGCTGGGTACGGTTGCTGCCTGTGGCGTGGGGCGATGTGATGCGGGGCAGGGCCATCGGCGCTCCGGTGGTTCTGTTACTGCGCTCTTAGTGATCGCAGTTGGTGTTCATTCCCCGGATTGCATCCGGGCTACGGTTGTCTGTGTCGCCCGGCTGTTCCGGCGCGATGGGTTTCTTTTGTAGCCCGGATGCAATCCGGGAGAGGCGTTACGGCTGATATTCCGCCAGCTTGCGTTCGGCCTCGGCCAGGCGTGTACGTGCCTGCTCCAACGCATCGGCTGCGGCGTTGTCATCACGCTCCAGCTTACGCAGATCGGCGCGGGCGAAGGCCACTTCGGTTTTCAAGGCTTTCAGTTCGGCATCCACGCCGGGGCGTTCGCTGCGCACCAGTTCCGGCGCCGGCTTGCCCGATGCCGCTTCGGCAACATGCAGGGCCTGTTCGGCAGCGGCCAGGGCGTCGCGCAATGGTTGCAGCATGGCTTCGTCGTTGCCGGCCTTCTCGGCCTTCTCGGCCTTTTTCAGCTCGGCACGTTTCATCGCGAGCTCGATCTTGGCCTTTTTCAGTGCGTCGTCACCAGCAGGTTTGGTAACTGGCGCAGGCGCCTGGTTTTGCAGATCGGCCAGGGACTTCTCGGCGGCTTCAAGCTGCTGGCGCAGGCGAGCGATTTCGGCTTGCTGCTCGTCGTCCGGGTTCTCGATTTTTTCCAGCTTGCGCAGCTGGGCCTTGAGCATGGCGGCTTCGATCTTGGCCTTTTTCAGTGCGTCGTCACCAACAGGTTTGGCAGTCGGCGCAGGCGCCTGGTTTTGCAGATCGGCCAGGGACTTCTCGGCGGCTTCAAGCTGCTGGCGCAGGCGGGCGATTTCGGCCTGCTGGTCGTCGTCCGGGGTTTCGATCTTCTCCAGCTTGCGCAGCTGGGCCTTGAGCATGGCCGCTTCGATCTTGGCCTTCTTCAAGGCTTCATCGCCGGCTGGCTTGGGTGCGGGAGCAGGTGCAGCCGCCTGGGCATCGGCCAGGGCCTTCTGTACAGCCTCGGCAGCGGCGCGCAGCTCATTGACCTGGGCCTGCAGCTCCGGCGTGTCATGGGTGGCCAGCTGTTTTTCCGCCTTCTTCAGCGCGACCTGGGCCATGCTGGCTTCGATCTTGAGCTTCTTCAGCGCTTCGTCGGCTGGCGCGGCTGCCGCTACGGCTGGCGCATCGGCTTGCGCGGCCTTGGCGCGGGCGGCTTTCTCGGCACGTGCCTTGCGCTCGGCTTCCTTCTGTTCCTCGGCGCGGCGCAGGCGTTCCTGGCGCTGCTCGAAACGCTGCTTGGAATGCTCGGCCTTGAGCTGCTTCTGTTCCAGTTCGCGGATTTCCGCCTTGGCTGCGCGGTAGTACTGCACCAGCGGAATGCTCGATGGGCAGACGTAGGCGCAGGCGCCGCACTCGATGCAGTCGAACAGGTTGTGCGCCTTGAGCTGCTCGTGCTCCTGGCCGAGGGCGAAGAAATGCAACTGCTGCGGCAGCAGGCTGGCCGGGCAGGCTTCGGCGCACTCACCGCAGCGGATGCAGGGCATGGCCGGCGGAGGTGGCGGCAGCTCGGCGGCCGTGCTGGCCAGTAGGCAGTTGGCAGTCTTGATCAGCGGCACGTCGAGGTTGGGCAAGGTAAAGCCCATCATCGGTCCGCCCATGATCAGGCGGTTCAGCTTGGCCTGATCCAGCCCGGCAAACGCCAGCAGCTCGCCCACGGGCGTGCCAAGCAGCACCTCGACGTTACCCGGGCGTGCCAGCGCCTCGCCGGTCAGGGTGGTGATGCGCGAAATCAGCGGCTTGCCAAGCACCACCGCGTCGTGAATGGCCGCGCAGGTGCCGACGTTCTGACAGAGGATACCGATATCGGCCGGTAGCCCGCCCGAGGGCACCTCGACACCGGTGAGAATCTGGATCAGTTGCTTCTCGCCGCCGGACGGATACTTGGTGGGGAATACCCGCACCTGGTAGCTGCGCTCGCTGCAGGCACCGCGCACGGCGGCGATGGCCTCGGGCTTGTTGTCCTCGATACCGATCAGTACCTGATCGGGCTGGATCAGCTGCACCAGGATATCGATGCCGGAAACCAGTTCAGCGGCGCGCTCGCGCATCAGCAGGTCATCGGCGGTGATATAGGGCTCACACTCGGTGCCGTTGATGATCAGTGTGTGAATCTTCTGCGTAGGGCGCGCAGTGAGTTTCACCGCCGTGGGGAAACCTGCGCCGCCCAGGCCGCTGATGCCGGCCTCGCGGATCAGCGCCAGCAGCTCGGCCGACTCCATATGCTGGTAGTCGGTGTGCGGCGTCAGTTCGATCCATTCGTCCAGGCCGTCGCTGTCGATGACGATGGCCGGCGCCAGCATGCCGGAAGCATGTGGGTAGGGCTGCGGGCCGATAAAGCTGACGGTCCCGGAGGTCGGGGCATGCAGCGGCGCGCTGACGAAGCCATTGGCCTCGGCGATCTTCTCGCCCTTGCGCACACGCTGGCCGACGACCACGCAGGGCTCGGCGACTGCACCGATATGCTGGCCGAGCGGCAACACCAGGCGCTTGGACAGCGGCGCCTGCTGGATCGGCGTGCGATTGGACAGTTCCTTGCGCTCGGCCGGGTGGATGCCGCCGGGGATATCCCAGATTCTTTCCTGTGCGCTCATGCCGCCTGCTCCCGGTCACTGGCGATCAGTTGGCCGGGTGCCAGCGGCTTGTCCCATTTCCAGTTCTGCACGGTGCTGCCGACCTCGATCATGTCGATGCAGTCCACCGGGCAGGGTTCGACGCACAGGTCGCAGCCGGTGCACTCGCTGACGATCACCGTGTGCATCTGCCGCGCCGCGCCGACGATGGCGTCCACCGGGCAGGCCTGGATGCACTTGGTGCAGCCGATGCACTCGGCCTCGCGGATGTAGGCGACCATCTGCGGCTTCTCGCCTTCCACCGCATCCAGCGGCTCTGCCTCGACATCCAGCAGGTCGGCCAGCGCCTGGATGGTCGCCTCGCCGCCGGGTGGACACTTGTTGATCTTGTCGCCGCCGGCGATCGCCTCGGCGTAAGGTTTGCAGCCTGGGTAGCCGCACTGGCCGCACTGGGTCTGTGGCAACAGGGCGTTGATCTGCTCGGCGATGGGGTCGCCTTCGACCTTGAAGCGCACCGCAGCGAAACCGAGGATGGCACCGGCGATCAGGCACAGGCCGAGCAGCGCGAGTACGGCGATGAGGACCAGGCTCATAGCTTGATCAACCCGGCAAAGCCCATGAACGCCAGCGACATCAGGCCGGCGGTGATCATGCCGATGGCCGCGCCCTGGAAGGATTTCGGCACGTCGGCGATGGCGATGCGCTCACGCATGGCGGCGAACAGCACCAGCACCAGGGAGAAACCCAGACCCGCAGCGAAGCCGTTGGCGGTGGCGGTGATGAACGTGAACTCGGCCTTGTTGGCGTTGAGCAGGGCGACGCCGAGGACGATGCAGTTGGTGGTGATCAGCGGCAGGAAGATGCCCAGCACGCGATAGAGCAGCGGACTGGTCTTGTTCACCACCATCTCGGTGAACTGCACGGTGACCGCGATCACCAGAATGAAGCTGATGGTGCGCAGGAATTCCAGATCCAGCGGCTTGAGCAAGTACTGCTGCACCAGGTAGCTGCACATGGCGGCCAGGGTCAGCACGAAGGTGGTGGCCAGGGACAGGCCGATGGCGGTTTCGATCTTCTTCGACACGCCCATGAACGGGCACAGGCCGAGGAACTGCACCAGCACGAAATTATTGACCAGGATGGCGCTGACCATGATCAGGACGAGTTCGGTCATCGGGTTGCCGTCGAGTGCGCAAAGGCCATAGGAAAAGGGCGCCTATTATCGGGAAGCCGCCCCGGCCATACAAGCCGGATGCGGCTAATTGCCTACCCTTGGCGACCTCGCGTCGCAAGCAGTATGGATCTTTTCAGCGGCTGGCGAGGCGTTTCCAAAGTTTGCGCAAACCCAGTGCCACGGGGAACAGCACGATGAGGAAGGGCAGGCTGTAGCCGATGAACTCGATCAGGTTGGCGGTGCCTTCGGCGAGGTTGTCTGTCAGGCGCGAGAAGGCGTCGCCGATGCGGCCCAGGGGTGAGCTTTCGTAGGGGCTGCTGAAATTCAGGGTCAGCAGGTTGGTATCCAGACGCCGCTGCTGTTGGGCAGCCTCTTGCGCCAGTGCCTGCAGTTGCACTTCCAGGGCGGCCTGCTCACGGGCCAGAGCCAGCAGGTCGGCCACGGCCAGGTCATCGCGCTTTTCGAACTGTTGCAAGGTCTGTTGCTGGCGCAGCAGTTGCTCGTGCTGGCGCCGGTTGTCGTTCACGGCCTGGGCCAGGTCTTCGGCGCGGGTGGTGCGATGGGTCAGCTCGCCGCCCTCGCTGGCCAAAGCGGTGATGGCCTCGACGCCGTCCGGCACGATGCGCAGGGTCAGTTCGCCGTGAGGTGCTCGGCCGCTGCTCTGCTGGGCGGCAATCAGGTTGCAGGTGCCGAAGCGCTCGGCCAGGCAGGCTTCGCGCGTGGCAGCGATACGTTCGCCGATCTGCTCGGCTGCCAGTTCGATGCCTGCATGGTGTTCATAGGCCAGATAGTTGCCGGCCTTGTTGCGTTCACCTTGCAGGGCGCCGCCGAGCGGGGCGCCCGATTGTTCCGAGCAGCCGGCCAGCACAGCCAGCAGCGGCACTACCATCCATGGTTTCATCCTCGCCTCCTGGCGCTTGGCTTACTTGACGCGCTGACCCGGCTTGGCGCCGCTGTCCGGGCTGAGCAGGTAGATGTCCTCGCCACCGGGGCCGGCGGCCAGGACCATGCCTTCGCTGATGCCGAACTTCATCTTGCGCGGCGCCAGGTTGGCGACGTACAGGGTCAGGCGGCCTTCCAGCTTGCTCGGGTCGGGGTAAGCGGACTTGATGCCGGAGAACACGTTGCGCTTCTCGTCGCCAATATCCAGCGACAGGCGCAGCAGCTTGTCGGCGCCTTCGACGAACTCGCACTTCTCGATCAGGGCGATGCGCAGGTCGACGGCAGCGAAGGCGTCGAAATTGATCTCGGCAGCCAGCGGGTCCTTGGCAAGTTCGCCATTACCTTGTGGCTTGGGCGCTTCGGCGGCCAGGTCTTCCTTGGAGGCTTCGATCATGGCTTCGATCCTTGCCGGCTCAATGCGGGTCAGCAGTGGGTTGAACGGGTTCAACTGGTGATTGGCCAGCGGCAGCGCCAGGTCGGACCAGGTTTGCGGTTTCACGTTGAGGAAGGCTTCTGCTTCTGCGGCCAGCTTCGGCAGCACCGGCTTGAGCATGATCACCAACTGGCGGAACAGGTTGATGCCCAGGGCACAGATTTCCTGCACCTCGGCCTGCTTGCCCTCGACCTTGTTCAGGGCCCAAGGCGCCTTGTCGGCGATCCAGGCGTTGGCGCGGTCGGCCAGCGCCATGATCTCTCGCATGGCACGGGAGAAGTCACGCGCCTCATAGGCTTCGGCGATGCTCGGTGCGGCGGCGCGGAAGGCTTCCCACAGCTCGGGTTCCGGGTTGGCGGCGACCAGCAGGCCGTCATTGCCCTTGTGGATAAAGCCGGCGCAGCGGCTGGCAATATTGACCACCTTGCCGACCAGATCGGAATTGACCTTCTGTACGAAGTCTTCGAGGTTCAGATCGAGGTCGTCCACGCCACGGCCCAGCTTGGCGGCGTAGTAGTAGCGCAGGTATTCCGGGTTCAGGTGATCGAGGTAGGTGCGCGCCTTGATGAAGGTGCCGCGCGACTTGGACATCTTCTGCCCGTTCACTGTCAGGTAGCCGTGCACGTTCACCGCGGTCGGCTTGCGGTAGCCGGCGCCTTCGAGCATGGCCGGCCAGAACAGGGCGTGGAAGTTGACGATGTCCTTGCCGATGAAGTGGTACAGCTCGGCGCTGGAGTCCTTGCCCCAGAAAGCGTCGAAATCCAGTTCCGGGCGGCGTGAGCAGAGGTTCTTGAAGCTGGCCATGTAGCCGATCGGCGCATCCAGCCAGACGTAGAAGTACTTGCCCGGCTCGTCCGGAATCTCGAAGCCGAAGTAGGGCGCATCGCGGGAGATGTCCCACTCCTGCAGGCCGCTGTCCAGCCACTCGGCGAGCTTGTTGGCCACGGCGTCCTGCAGGGTGCCGCTGCGCGTCCACTGCTTGAGCATGGCCTCGAAGTCGGGCAGCTTGAAGAAGAAATGTTGCGACTCCTTGAGCACAGGCACCGCGCCTGAGATGGCCGAACGCGGGTTCTTCAGCTCGGTCGGTGCATAGGTAGCGCCGCACTTTTCGCAGTTGTCGCCGTACTGATCCTCAGCGGCGCACTTCGGGCAGGTGCCCTTGATGAAGCGGTCGGCGAGGAACATGCCTTTCTCGGGGTCGAAATACTGGGTCACAGCGCGGGTGGCGATATGGCCGGCGTCGCGAAGTGCCAGGTAGATGGACGCCGACAGCTCGCGGTTCTCCTCCGAGTGGGTGGAGTGGTAGTTGTCGAAGTCCACGCCGAAGTCGGCAAAGTCGGCGGTGTGCTCGGCCTGCACGTTGGCAATGAGCTGCTCAGGCGTGATGCCTTCCTTCTCGGCGCGCAACATGATCGCCGAGCCGTGCGCATCGTCGGCACAGACGTAGATGGCCTGGTTGCCACGCAGCTTCTGGTAGCGCACCCACATGTCGGTCTGCACGTACTCGAGCATGTGGCCGAGGTGGATCGAACCGTTGGCGTAGGGGAGGGCGCTGGTAACGAGAATCTTGCGGGCTTCGGTCATGGTGATCGGCTGCACTGGTAAAACGAGGGAAGTCGGCAACTATAAAGCAGCGGCAGGCTGCAAGCCACCTGCACCAGGCAAGCGTGGTCGATGTACCGCGCATGGCTCGGTGCTGCTGCTATGATGCCGGCCTGTTATTGCGCTGCCTTCTGGAGTCCATGCATGAGTGCCGTCACCCGCGAAACGGTCGAAGCCTGTCTGCGTCAGTTCACCGATCCTCATCTTGATCAGGACCCGGTCAGTGCCGGTTGCCTGCGTGAAGTCGACATTCAGGGCGCGCGTGTTTCCGTGCGTTTACAGCTCGGTTATGCCGCCGGCCTGTTCAAGAACGGTTGGGCGCAGATGCTGCAGATGGCGCTGGAGAACCTCGATGGCATCGACAGTGCGCAGGTAAAGGTCGATTGCGTGATCGACTCGCATCAGGGCCAGGCCCAGGTGCCGGCACTGGCCGGGGTCAAGAACGTGATCGCCGTGGCCTCGGGCAAGGGTGGTGTAGGCAAATCCACAACCGCAGCCAACCTGGCCTTGGCCTTGGCGCGTGAAGGCGCGCGCGTGGGCATTCTCGATGCTGATATCTACGGCCCCAGCCAGGGCATCATGTTCGGCATCGCCGAAGGTACGCGGCCGCAGGTCAAGGATCAGAAATGGTTCGTGCCGCTCGAGGCGCATGGCGTGCAGGTGATGTCCATGGCCTTTCTCACCGACGACAACACGCCGATGGTGTGGCGCGGGCCGATGGTCAGCGGCGCCTTGCTGCAATTGATTACCCAGACTGCCTGGAACGATCTCGATTACCTGGTGGTGGACATGCCACCCGGCACTGGTGACATCCAGCTGACCCTGGCGCAGAAGGTGCCGGTGGCCGGCAGCGTGATCGTCACCACGCCGCAGGACCTGGCTCTGCTCGATGCCAAGAAAGGCGTGGAGATGTTCCGCAAGGTGCATATCCCTGTGCTCGGCGTGGTGGAGAACATGGCCGTGCACATCTGCTCCAATTGCGGCCATGCCGAGCATCTGTTCGGCGAGGGCGGCGGCGAGAAACTGGCAGCGCAGTATGGCGTGGAGCTGCTGGCCTCGTTGCCGCTGTCGATGGCCATTCGCATGCAGGCCGATGATGGCAAACCGACCACGATTGCCGATCCGGAAAGCCAGATCGCCATGATCTATCAGGACCTGGCGCGCAAGGTTGGCGCGCGTATAGCCCTGGCCGGCAAGCCGGCGATGCCCAGTATCGAGATCAGCGAGGACTAAGAGGGTGGGAGAGGGCCATACAGGCGACTCAGTCTCGGCTTGGCGAAGCCCACTCCGATTCCGCTTTCGTAGGAGCGGCTTCAGCCGCGAATTTCGCGGATAAATCCGCTCCTACAGGGCGTGCAAATCGCCATAAAAAAGCCCCGCACTTGGCGGGGCTCTTTATCAAGCAGGATAGTGCAGGTTAGACAACCTGAACTTCCTCAGCTTGCATGCCTTTCTGACCACGGGTGGCCACGAAAGTCACTTGCTGGCCTTCTTTCAGGCTCTTGAAGCCATCGCTCTGAATGGCTTTGAAGTGTACGAAGAGGTCGTCACCGGATTGCGGGGTGATGAAGCCGTAGCCTTTCTCATCGTTGAACCACTTGACGGTGCCAGTCTGACGATTGGACATGTGATGTCTCCTAACAAAAGTAATAACAGCCCTGGAAAAGCCCAGGCCGGGACTGAGTGCAACGAGTACTAGGAGTCGGACGATGTTTGGATCGAGATCTAGGCATCAAGTAGCGATTCGCGGTGACACATGCAGCACAGTGGGGACACCATACGTGTTTTTATCGCCAAGTGCGAATGCTCGATGCAGCTTTTTTGCAAATAATCCTCAGCGCTGGGAACTGCAGTCTTTGAAGCATGGCGCCTGCATCGGTAAGATGCGCTCACTTTTTTCGCAATAACTCAACTCAGGACTCCCCCGCCATGAGCATCAAATCGGACAAGTGGATTCGCCGCATGGCCCAGGAACACGGGATGATCGAGCCTTACGTCGAGCGCCAGGTGCGTGGTGCCGACGACAGTCGCGTCATCTCCTACGGCGTTTCCAGCTATGGCTACGACGTACGTTGCGCCGATGAATTCAAGGTATTCACCAATATTCACTCGGCCATCGTCGATCCGAAGAATTTCGATGAGAAGAGCTTCGTCGACATCAAGAGCGACGTGTGCATCATTCCGCCTAACTCCTTCGCACTGGCACGCACTGTCGAATACTTCCGCATCCCGCGCGACGTACTGACCATCTGCCTGGGCAAGAGCACATACGCGCGTTGCGGCATCATCGTCAACGTCACGCCGCTGGAGCCGGAGTGGGAAGGTCACGTGACCCTGGAGTTCTCCAACACCACCAACCTGCCGGCGAAGATCTACGCCAACGAAGGCGTGGCGCAGATGCTGTTCCTGCAATCCGACGAGGCCTGTGAGGTTTCCTACCGCGATCGCGGCGGCAAGTACCAGGGCCAGACCGGTGTAACCCTGCCCAAGGCCTGAGCCACTTCAGTCGATCTATAGAAAAAGCCGGGCATTGCCCGGTTTTTTCTATTTTTGCCTCAGGTAAGTCAGTCACTGTTGCACGTTCTTTCTGGCTGTTCTGTGCCGATCATGCCTGCGAGCTTTTCTGATGTTGGGTGTAGTGCTTGACCACGTCGCCGAGGGCGGTAGTCATTACTGCGGTGGATACGCCGAACATCAGGATACCGTTTGCGGCCTCTATAGGGCTGAGCAGTTGCCGTGGGGTTGAGAGCACAAGGTCGCCGTAGCCAACGGTAGTGAAGGTCACGCCGGAAAAGTACAGCGCTTGGGAAAAACTCTGGAATTCGTCAAGGGCGATAAACAGCCCAGCCCAGATGGCCATCTGCACAAAGTTGCCCACCAGAAGCAATAGCATCACCAGACTCAGAATCAAGATGGTGCTGCCCAGCGATGGCTGGCTAAGGCTGCGCCGGTACTCGGCATAGCGGCGCAGGCTGAGGGCGACCATCACGGTTTGCAGAAGCAGGCACAGCAGTATCAGCGGCAGACCGATCATCAGGCTCAGGAACATGGCTTCTCCTTGGTAGCGTTTAGGCGCGCCGATGTTTATTAGTCATCCTGCGGGCTTGTCGCCCTGTTGGCCTGTGGCGTGTCGACCCACTGCCAGAACAGCTTGTAGCCCACCGCCAGCAGTACCGGGCCGATAAACAGGCCGATGATGCCGCCGCTTACCATCCCGCCCAGCGCGCCAATCAGCACCACGGGCATTGGCACATCCACTCCACGTCCCAGTAATAGCGGCTTGAGCACGTTGTCGGCGAGGCCTGCGACGAAGACGTAGACGGCGAAGATGATGGTTGCCAGGGAGGCGCCTTCACTGAAGAACACGAAGGCGATCACCGGCAGGGTGATCAGCGTGGCCGGCAGCTGCATGATTCCCAGTAGCAGCACGGCCAAGGCCAGCAGGCCGGCACCGGGGACACCCATGAAGATGAAGCCAGCACCAATGAGCAGCATCTGGATAAAGGCAATGCCTATCACCCCCTGCGCCACAGCGCGGATGGTCGCCGTGCAGAGCTCGACCAAGGCGTCGCTGCGCTCAGCCTCGATCACCCGTGCGGCAATGCGTTGGGCACTGCGGTGACCGGTTTTGCCAAACGCCATGATGATGCCGGCAATCATCATGGCAGCGAGGAATACCAGCATGTCGATGCCTGCTCCAGCGACCTTGCCGAGTAAGCCCAGCGTCACATCCTTGAGCTGCGGTGCCAGGCGTTGCAACACTCCGGTCAGATCGGAAGCTGCCTGTTCCCAGAAGCCATGCAGTGACTTGCCGATCAGCGGCCATTGGGCAATCGCATCCGGCGGCGGCGGGATATGCACACCGTCTGCTTTGACGTTGGCGATGACCACTTCCACCGACTCTGTTAGGGACGTGCCGAGCAGGTAGACGGGGATCAATAGAATGGCAATGGCAAGCAATATGAGCAGTGTGGCTGCGCGGCTATCGCTGTGGCCAGTATGCGCCTTGATCATGTTGTGCAGTGGGTAGAGGGTGACGGCTAGGATTAGCGCCCAGATCATCAGGCTGAGGAACGGACTGAACACTTGGAAGCAGGCGACCACCAAGGCGGCGACCAAGCCTGCGCGGATTAGGGTATCGAGTAAGGTGCGAGCGATAGTCTGCTCAGGTGTGGCGTTCGGCGACATATGGCTTTCCTTTCCTGAAGTACCCTTGGGCCTGTCCGGCTTGAGTGGCTGGGCAGTTACTTCAAAAAGCGTAGCCCGCCGCGGGCATGTCAGCCCGCGGCGTATTTGCTCAGGGCACCAGCGGTAGTTCGCGTTTGTGGCGCGTGTTGTCGTAGGTGCGAACGATGGTGGCGTAGGCTTCGTCGCTGACTGTCTCGCCATGCAGGAAGGCGTCGATTTCGGCGTAGGTGACGCCATGCGCCTCCTCGTCCGGTTTGCCTGGGCGCAGTTCTTCCAGGTCGGCAGTCGGCGTTTTCATCACCAGGTGCTGCGGTGCGCCCAGGTGCGCTGCGATGGCGCGTACCTGTTTCTTCACCAGCCCGGACAGCGGCGCGAGGTCGCAGGCGCCGTCACCGAACTTGGTGAAGAAGCCCATTACCGCCTCGGCAGCATGATCGGTGCCGATCACCAGGCCGTTGTTGGCGTTGGCGATGGCGAACTGGGCAACCATGCGGATACGTGCCTTGATATTGCCGACGACGAAATCGCGGCGGGCGTCGCTCAGTTTCTGCAGATGGGTGACCTGCTCGCCAAGGCCGGAGACGCTGCCGGCGATGTTCACCATGTCTTCTTCATCAGCGCAGATGAATTTCAGCGAATCCTGGGCGTCATGTTCGTCGTGCTGGGCGTTGTGCGGCAGGCGCACGGCGATGAAGCGGTAAGCAGTATCGCCAGTTTCGGCGCGCAGTTCCTCGACCGAAAGCTGGGCCAGACGCCCGGCAGTCAGCGAGTCGACGCCGCCGCTGATACCCAGTACCAGCACCTTGAGGCCGGAGTTCTTCAGGGTGTTCTTGATGAAGGTCTTGCGTCGCTCGATCTCTGCGCTCAGCGCGGCGTCGTCGGTGAACGGCGGCACCACATCGAGGGCGGCGGCGATTTCGGCTTGGCGGTTGCTCATGTCTGGCTCCTCACTGGGTAACGCGAAAGACGTGTTTCAGGTAATGGACGAAGTTCTCGTCGCGGCATTGGGTCTTGCCAGGAGTATCGGAGATTTTCGCCACTGGCTGACCGTTGCAGGCGATCATCTTGATCACGATGTTCATGGGGGTGACGCCGGGGATGTCGCAGGTCAGGTTGGTGCCGATCCCGAAGCTTACGTGGATTCGCCCGGAAAGTGCACGGTAGAGCTGTAGCGACTTGGGCAGGTCGAGCCCGTCGGAGAACACCAGGGTCTTGCTCCTGGGGTCGATACCGAGTTTCTCGTAGTGGGCGATGGCCTTTTCCGCCCACACCAGCGGGTCGCCGGAGTCATGGCGCAGGCCGTCGAAGAGCTTGGCGAAGTACAGGTCGAAATCGGCGAGGAAGGCATCCATGGTGATGCAGTCGGTCAGGGCGATGCCGAGCAAGCCGCGGTATTCGCGGACCCAGCAGTCGAGGGCGGCGATCTGGCTGTCGATCAGCCGTGGGCCGAGCTGCTGATGCGCCATCAGCCATTCGTGAGCCATTGTGCCGATGGGCTTGAGGTCGAACTCGCGCGCCAGGTGCACATTGCTGGTGCCGACGAAGCGACCGGGGAAATCGCGCTTGAGGATATGCACCGCCTGCTCCTGCACGCGGTAGGAGAAGCGCCTGCGGGTACCGAAATCAGCCAGCTGGAAACCGGCCAGCTCGCTCGGCGAGGCTTCAGCCTTGAGCCAGTCGAGCTTCTCGTACAGGCGTTCGGCGGCCTGCTCCAGCAGCACTTCGCGGTAGCGATAGCGGTTGCGTACTTCGCTGACGATGGCCAGCAGCGGTACCTCGAAGAGGATGATGTGCAGCCAGGGGCCGCGCAGGCGGATGTTCAACTGACCGTCTTCGATGCTGGTGTGCACGTAGCGCAGGTTGAAGCGGAACAAACTCAGAAAGCGGATGAAGTCTGGCTTGATGAAGGGAATGCTTTCGAGAAAAGCGAGCTGATCGATGCTCAGGCTGAGCTCGCTGAGGCGTTCGATCTGGTAGCGGATCTCGGCCAGGTAGGGCGTCAGGTCCTCGCTGCTACGGCAGCGGAACTCCCACTCCACCTCGGCGTTGGGGTAGTTGTGCAGCACCGCCTGCATCATGGTGAGCTTGTAGAAGTCGGTGTCCAGCAGGTTCTGCACGGTGCGTTCGGCGAAGATGCTCTCGCTCATCGCTGATTCTCCTTGGCTAGGGCGCCATCCAGCTGTTCCAGGCTGGCGGCCAGGGTAATGCCCTGTTCGCGCATGGCGATGCAGGCGGTTTCGGCTGTTTCGCTGGCAATTGCGCGGCAGGCCGGTAGATGCACGATCACCTCGAAGCCGGCGCGGCGTAGCTGCAGGGCGGTGTTCTTGACGCAGTAGTCCAGGGCCAGGCCGCCGAGCAGCACGAGGTCGACGTCATTTTGCCGGAGAAATTCGATCACGCCCGTGCTGCGCTTCTCGGCCAGGTCGTGATAGCAGGCGCCGTAAGGGTGCAGGTCCGGCTCAACGCCTTTCCACACGAAATAGTCGTAATCCAGCGGTGCTGGCAGGCCATCGAGCAATTCGAAGCCGGGTGTACCGGGCACGCAGTGGCTGACCCAGGTCAGATCGGCATTGGCCAATGGCAGGGGCTGCAGCATCTGCGCATGTTCTGGCACCACCCAGGCGGCTTGCGGGCTGTGGGCATCCTTGCTGCCGATGCGCAGCTGGGCGCGTGCGGCCAACTGATTCAGTGCTGGGACGATGGCGTCGCCCTCGGGCACCGGCAGCTCGTTGGGACACAACGGCGTGAAACCTTTCTGGGCATCGACGTCGAAGCTGGCGATCTTCATGGTGCGCCTCCTTCTCGTGGGTGAGTGACTACATATTTCATCTGATGAAATATGTAGTCAAGTGTTTTCACCAAATCCTGCGTGAAAAAATATGAGTTATTGGTCAAGATGAAATAAGTACATGAAGGAGCAAGGGACGGGATGAGTGCAGTGGAGGTTCTGGCCGGGGTGGATATCGTCGCCGTGCGCCTGAGCGAGGAGGGGGTGTTGCAGGTGCTGCTGCTGCGTCGCCAGCGCGAACCCTACGCAGGGCAATGGGCGCTACCGGGCGTGCTGGTCAATGGTCGCTGCGCTGATGCCAGCCTGGACGCCGCCGCTGCCCGTGCGCTGGCGGACAAGGCGCGTCTGCAACCACATTATCTGGAGCAGGTGGCGACGGTCGGTAATGGCGTGCGTGATCCGCGCGGCTGGTCGCTGAGCACCTGCTATCTGGCACTGCTGGCGCCTGACGCCGTGCCGCAGGATGAAAGTTTGCGCTTCGTCGATCTTGCGCTCGTCACTGTAGGGCAGCAGGCGTTGCCATTCGACCACACGCAGTTGGTGCGCCTAGCGGCCGAGCGATTGCGCGGCAAGTCGGTCTACAGCTCCCTGCCGCTGTACCTGCTGGCGCCGCGATTCACCGTGACCGAAGCGCTGACGGCGTTCCAGGCTTGTCTGGGCGAGCCGGTGCAACACACCACCTTGCGTGGGAGGCTGGAGCGGATGAAAGCGCAGGGTTGGATCAGTGATACCGGTGAGAAGAATTATCCGAAGATGGGACGGCCACAGAACCTGCTGGAGCATCGTCCGCAAGAGGCTGAGGCCTTTATCTTCGACCGCAGCCTGCTGGCTTAGGGTCTGTTGCCGTTTCGCGCACGGCCGCGACGGAGCCAGTTTTTGCGTGGTGCTAGGCGCGAGACGCGAAGTTTGGTCGCCCAAATGAGCCGTCGAGTAACGACGTACCACGCAAAAACTGGCCCGTCCCTTCGGGTTGCGCGGCAAATTGCGCCATGCGTCGTTGCGGGGTTTGGCAAGGGAACGACCATTACCTGCATCCCGCGCCTCGCGTGGCGCAATTTGGCGCAGCAACGCGGTTCGGCAACAGACCCTAGTAGGCGCTCCCTGAATTGCAGGCAAAAAAATAGGCGCCAGAGGCGCCAGGGGAGCATTTCAATCGATGCATAGTCTCTGAGCCTGCTTCGTTCGGGAAGTTCCGTACGGTGATGGAAAAAAGCCATCTTTTTCCTGCAGGCAAAAGAAAAGGCGCCAGGGGCGCCTTAAAACGATGATCTATGGAGTAAGTCGACTATTCAGAGTCAGGCGCTGAGGGAAAGGTTCAGCGCCGCCCGACGAACGGTCATTACTTGGCCGGCATCAACAACAGGCGCTGGTTGCCGTAGACCTTGTCCAGGTTCTGCGCTTTGAACGGGAAGCTCATGTAGCCGCCTTTGAGCCATGATTCGATGCCGTCGGCATAGTGTGGGCTGGCCGGGTTACCGGACTGGCCCGAGCTGTTGACGCCAACCAAGGGTTCGTCCGCGGCAAAATCCACCACGATGCGCATGGCCGGGATCAGGAAGGTATGGAAATCCTGGCCCCAGGCGTAGGCGGAGACGTTCAGCGTGCTGTGGTCGCCCCCGGCCGGATAGGGGCCGCGATCCAGATACCCTTTCAGGGCGTTGATGCTGGTGCGCTGGCTGGCGCTCATGTAAGGCGCCATGCGCGTGGTGTCCGTTACCCACTCATAGGTGTGCAGCTTGCCCCATTGCCAGTTGCGACGCTCTACGCCCAGACGGCTTTCCAACAGCTCGATGCTGGCGGCCAGGCTGCGCGCGAGTATGGTCGGTTTATCCTCCTGCTCTGGCGTGCGGATGTCGTTCCAGAATGGGCTGTCGGCACGGCCAAGGAGATGATCGGCCTGCGCCGAGTAGGAGGTGTTGGCGGTTTGCACCAGCGCCTTCCAGGCCGGACTGTCTTCCGGGCCCAGCTCGTCGAGGAAGATCTGCCGCGTGCTTTCATGCAGGAAGGCACCGTAGATGGCAGCATCGGCCGAACCGGCGGCGAGCTTGCCGTCGAACGCCAACAGACGTTTTAGTGCTTCATCGGCCCGTGCGCGCTGACCAGCGGGCAGGGCAGTGATGGCTTGGCGCAGCGAGTCGTGCATGACCGGGTCATTGAACATGGCCTGCAATTTGGCGACGAAGGGGGAGGTCTGGTCGTACTGCATGGCGATTATGCTGCGACCATCATGACGGCCGTTGCCGGCCAGCTCGGCGATGCGCTCGGCGCGTTCCGGGTAATACCAGGAGCTGGACAGCTGCATGCCATAACCGGGCGGCACGCTGCGCTCATTGGCAGTGCCCAGCCAGCCTTGCGGCGGGTCCTGATCGTAAGGATGCAGCATCGGGTCGGCGAAGCCATCCCAGGCGTAGCGTTCGTCCCAGCCGGGCGAGGGCAGCAGGCCGCGACCTTCGCGGCGGTTCGGGTAGCGACCGGTGACCTGCCAGCCGATGTGCTGGGCATCGGCGAAGACGATGTTCAGCGGCATGGCGCGGATTTCCCGCGTCGCCTCGAAGGCCTGGTCCACCGATTGCGCGCGTGACAGGTCGAAGAAGGCATCGAGGCTCTGGTCACGCTCGAACTGGGTGGTTTTCAGTGCCAGGCCGTAGCCGCTCTGCAGCGCCAGGGGCTGCAGCATATGCTTGCGTTCGCCCAGTACCGAGTTGAGCAGCGGCCCGTTGCGAGTCTCGTAGAGCGTTTCACGGATCGGGCGCTGGCCACGGATGAAGAACGTCTCCTGGCGCTCGCTGACCGGCAGCCACTTGCCGTCGGCTTGGTACATCAGGCGGCTGCCTTCGCGCTTGATGCGCTCCAGGTAGATATCCTGGTTGTCGCCCATGACCATGGTCATGCCCCAGGCCAGCTTGCCGTTGTAGCCGGCGACCACGGCCGGCACGCCCGCCAGGGACACGCCGGCGGCCTGGTACTTGGGCGAGCGGATCTGCACGAAATTCCACAGCGAAGGCATGCTCAATGGCAGATGAGTGTCGTTGGCCAGCAGGCTCTTGCCGCCACGGCTACGCTGCGGGGCGATGGCCCAGTTGTTCGAAGCGGCGACGCCGAGCATGTGCTGTTCGGCGATCTGCGCCGCAGTGCGGTAAATCGCCTGCAGGCCCGGCAACTGGCCTTTGAGGTCGAGGCCAGCGAGTTTTTCCGCCTCGGCGAAGGGCAGCGGTTCGTCCGGGTAGATCGGCAGCAGCCAGGGCAGCTTGTCCGTGCCCACCTGCTGAGCCATGGTCAGCGCGGCGATCTCCTCCTGCAGGTTCACCGCCAGGCCGAAGTTGAGCAGGCAGAACAGCAGCACCGAGTCCTCGGGCTTCCAGTACTCGGGGCGGTAGCCGGACTCGGCCAGATCCATCGGCAGGCGATCACGGTAGCGGAACAGGTAGGCGTTGACGCCACGGGAATAGACCTCGAAGAAGCGCTTCAGGCGTGGCGAGGCGTCGGCGTAGAGAATTTCCGCATTCTTTTTCAGGTTGACCGCGCGCATGAAACGGTCCATTTCCAGCACGCCGGGCCCGGCCATCTCGGCCAGGCGACCCTGAGCCAGCAGGCGCATGCCGACCATCTGGCTGAGACGGTCACCTGCATGCACGTAGCCCAGGGTAAACAGGGCGTCGTGGAAATTGCTCGATTCGATCAGTGGCATGCCGAGGGCATTGCGCCGCACCGACGCACTTTCGGCCACACCCTGGATGCGCTCGACACCGCGCGTCGGTGGCACGCTGTCGGCATAGCGGCTGTTGAGCAGGGACTGGCAGCCGGCGAGGCTGATCAGTGAGGCGGCAATAGTCAGGCGAGCCAGCGTGCGCATGGCGAATTTCCTTGGTGTGCGGACGGTCGGGGCCGGTCGTGCAGTGAGCGACCACAAAGGCGCCAAGGTAATGAGGCTGGTGATGCCTGGCAAGAGGCCTCAGACGCTCGTCTGAGGCCTCTTCAGCCCTTCGTCCAGCAACCAGCGAGCGGCGATGCGTGCGGCGGCCTTGTGCTGCAGTTCCAGCTCGTTGAAGCGTTTTTCGAAGCGGCGCCGTTCGGCCTTGTCCAGGGCCTTCCAGCCCGCATGCGTGGGCACCTCGGCGGTCGCCTCGAAGAGCAGATGGAACACCTGGCAGCGGCTGTCATTGCTCAGGGCGCTGTCATAGTTGTCGAGCAGCACCTTGATGCGGATGGCGCCTTCGATCAACGGCAACTGCTCATCGAGCAGGCTGCTGGCGAGGATGTGCAGATCGCCACCGATGCGTTGCTGGCGTTCTTGCTGCGCTTCGTCGCGCACGCGCTGGGTTGCCCAGACGCGGCGCCACAGATGCCAGGCATAAGCGGCCAGCGCTGCGATCAGCAGCAGGCCGCTCAGCAGCAGGGTGAGGTTCAAGGCACTCATGCGCGGTTCAGGCGCCGTGGCACTTCTTGTACTTCTTCTCGCTGCCGCACGGGCAAGGATCGTTACGGCCGACATCCTTCAGCGTGTTGCGTACCGGCTCCTGATGGCCATGGTTGCAGTGCGGGCCGTGCACATGGCCGTGATCGTGATGATCGTGGTCATGGTTGCAGTCAGGGCCGTGGACGTGGGGTTGGTTGCTCATGGTGTTACTCATGCAGGTTATTCGGGGATGAAATCGCCGGGAATTATCTCGCCATTACGCGCCATGTGCACGCTGCGGCCGAACAACATGCCGGTTTTTACCTCGCCCTTGAGGCTGTAGCGAATCGGCACGTTCGGTTTTTCCAGTGCCTTGACGATCTGCCGGACATGGCGCCAGAGGTTGGTGCGCACCGGGACGTCGAAGGTGTGGTGGCCATGGGCGGGCACGGTGAACCACTCGTTGGAGTAGCCTTCGGCCAGCTGTATACCATTGAGATGGACGTTATAGTCCAGCCCGCGCACCGGCAGGCTGACGCCGTTGGGATTGTCGATTCGAAAGCGCAGGCGGAACTCCTGTTCGAGCAGTCTGGCCTTGACCACATCAACTTTGATGAGTTGGACGTCCGGGTCCTTGAAGCCACCTGTCATCCAGGTGGAGCATCCTGTGAGGCCTGAAAGCAGGCCAAAAAACATCAATAGGCTGATAATTCTTATCATTTGCGCCTGAGAAAACATTTCATACCCCCATTGCGGCTCAGTGTAACAAGCAAGCGCTTGGCTGCAACGGGGAAGCACTCATTATTTTCAATGAGATATTGTGGCGGTTTCGGGATGCTGGTGATCGGGAGAGCATGAATGAGAAGCCTGCAGTGTCAGGGCAAAGGAACCTGCGCCATACTGAGCGGCGAATAGGACAGGAGTGTGACCATGAGTCGCTACGAGATCGCCTTCTCCGGGCAACTGGTGCCGGGCGCCCAGCCAGAGCTGGTCAAGGCCAATATGGCCAAGCTGTTCCAGGCCGATGCTCAGCGCATCGCTCAGTTGTTCTCCGGGCGCCGCATCGTGATCAAGAACAACCTCGACGCCGCCGGGGCGGAGAAGTACCGCGCGACCCTGGAGCGGGCCGGTGCGCGGGTCGAAGTCGTCGATATGGACGTGCTGATCGAGGAGGTCGAACTGGCCCCGCCGCCGCCCGTAGAGCCGGAGCCTGCTCCGGCAGCAGCACGGGTTGTGGCCAAGCCAGGGCGCCTGCAGGTCGCGCCACGAGATGAGTACATGGCCGCGTTCAGTGATGTGGATGCCCCGGATTTCGATATCGCTCCGGTGGGCAGCGATCTGCAGGACGCCAGGCCCGACGCTGCAGCACCACATGTCGATCTGTCGCAGTTCAGTCTGGCGCCCGTCGGTAGCGATATGGGGCAAGCCAAGCCTGCGACTCCGGCGGCTGCACCGGATACATCGCACCTGAAACTGCAGGACTGAGCATTCAGTCGCCTGGTTTGAAACGCCGTGAGTTGAGCCTGCAGCCACGGCGTTTTTGCGTTCAGGGCAGCTAACCCGTCTTGCACGCGGCTGCGGCTTCCTCGGGCTTGAGGTTGCGCACGCTGGTGAAGAACAGTTCGCAGGTTTGCAGCTTCTCCGTTACCTGCCATTTTTCGGTGCAGGTATTGAGCGTCTGCTGCGGATCACTTTTTGGCTGTTGGCCCATACCGGCCTGCCAGCAGGCGGCGCTCAAGTCCTGTCCCATGACCTTGATTCCGGCTGCGTTGGCAGCATCCTTGTTGCCTTTGTTGTTGGCCGGATCGGCCGCATACCAGATGTAGCTGGGATGATTGGCGCCGAGCACGTAAACCTGCTGGCCGGGGGCTGCATCGATCTGGCCGAGCCCCAGCACCGGCAGATTGACGCCGTACTGTTGCTTGATCCAACTGCGCACCGGGCTGCCGAAGGCGACCATCGGCAGGCCGGCACCGTTCGGCCCGGCACTGAGTTCGCTGACCATGCGCCGCTGATAGCTGTTGAAGTAGCCGTACACGCCCTGCAATGCGCTGCCGGCACTGGCCGGGGCGGCGATGGGAGCGATGTCGATGATGGTCTGGTAGGCGGGGGTGTGTTCCGCCTCTACACCATTGAAACCGAGCAGCGAGGCCCAGCGATCGGTGGTGCTCGAACGCAGATAATCCTGAGCCTGAGTCAGTGAGTAGTCCGGTGGGAAGTGCAGCAGCTCGACGCTCTTGCGGTTCTCCAGAGCCATGCCCAGGGGCAGGAAGAAGTACCAGTTGTACTGCCATTTGCCGTCACGATTCAGCTGACTGGCGCCCTGATAGGCCAGGTCACCGGCATCGAGCAATTGCAGCAGGGGCTTGCCGTAATCCTTTGGCGTGCCATCGAAATTGGCATGAATGCGTTCCCCGTTGCGTGTTACGCGCACGCTGGCCTGGGGGTAACCATCGCGCGTCAGGCTCTGTTGCAGGTAGTGTTCGACTGTCTGTTCTAGCGTCCAGTCGCGGTAGCAGATCACACTGCAGTTGTTCGGGTAGGCGAACAGGCGGCTGACGCGCTGGTTGTCGCCCAGGTCCAGCGTTTCCCCTTGCAGCCCATCGGGCTGGTTGGCGCAACCTACTAGCAGGCTGGCCAGGATAAGAGCGATACCACTTTTCTTGTGCATGACTTTCTCCTTGTTGAGTGTCCTTGCGGGACGTATCAACTCAAGCAGAAAGCAGGATTAACGCCAATCAGCCATTCAGGTAGGGCGCGCAGCACTTCTTGAACTTCTGCCCACCCCGGCAGGGGCAAGGGTCATTGCGTCCGGCCTTGAGTGGCGCGGTCGGGTCGAGGAAGAACCAGCGTCCGTCCACCTGAACGAAAGCGGAGCATTCGCGGTGACGATGTTCGCCGTTGTCATCGTGCCAACGGGCGACGAAAGTGACCTGGGCGTGCTCCGGCTGGCCACCGAATACCTCGCTGCCCTCGATTTCCAGGCCCAGCCAGGTGCTTTGCGCGCTCCAGGCGGCCATCGCGTCGCGGTCGAGCACCTGTTGCTGGGCGGGCAAGGTGGTGGCTACCAGGTAATCCACCAGGCCCAGTACATAAGCGGTGTAGCGCGAACGCATCAACAACTCCGCGCTGGGTGCGTGGGTGCCTGCGTGATAGTGACCGCAGCACTGGCTCAGCAGGTTGCCGCTGCCGCAGGGGCAGTTGGGATCGAGAGGGTTCATCGTTCTACCACCAGTATTTGCCGAAATTTTCCGGGTTTGCCCAGAACTTCGCGTTCAACCAGTCGGGAACTTGCTTGTAATCGAGTAGATCATAGGTGAACAGATGCAGGGTCTGTCCCTCGCGCTGGAACTGTTCACTGGCTTGCATGGCCAGGGCGAAAAAGTCGGTTTCCTGCCAATCACCTGCCTTGAGGTCGAGCAATACGGCGACCCGGCTGGCGTTGAGGTTGCGAATGCCACCCAGTAGTTGCAGTCCATCGCGTTTGGGTAAGTGCTCCAGACAGTCGACCAGAATTGCCAGGTCGAAGCGCTGTGCGGCCAGTTCAGGCGCCAGGGGAGCAGCAGGTGCGGTGGTGACCTGGCACTGCGGGTGGGCGCTGTGAAAGGCGCTGACTGCGGGTAGCTCGCTCGCCCCGAGTAACAGCAGTTTCTCGGGGGTATAGCGGGCAAGCAGTGCCGCAATGGCTTGCTGTGGAGTACGGGTGCTAAGGCTGGCGGTCATCGAACTTCCTCGAAAAGTCTGCAAAGACTAACGTGGTGTCGGTATCAGGCCTAGAGTGAGAGAAAATTATCCGCAGAAGCTGCTATAGCTGGCGGATTGTACAACTCCTGTCTTTACTACTATCGAGTCGGTTATGCGCCGATGAACATTGGAGACCTAAAGTATGAGTATCACAAGGAACGCAGTACCCCTGATTCTGGCTAGCACTTTGCTGACCGGTTGCGCCGGCCTGCAGAAAACCGACTGGCCCACCTGCGCAGCTGTAGGCGGTGTTGGTGGTGCGGCGCTAGGGGCCATCGAAAGTTCTTCCTGGGCTGGTGGCGGTGCGGTGTTAGGTGCCGGTATGGCTGCCGCCTACTGCTGGGTACATGGTGCCGAAGAGCAACAGGTTGCCGTCGTCGAAGAAGTCGTTGTCGAGGAGATGGTCGTTGCCGAGCCGGCCGAGGCCGTTCGTGTCGAGCTGGACGTCAAGTTCGACTTCGACAAGGCCCAGGTCAAGCAGGAAAGCTATGGCGACATCAAAGCCCTGGCCGACTTCATGAAACAGTATCCGCAGACCAGCACCGTGGTTGAAGGTCACACCGACTCCGTGGGCGGCGATGCTTACAACCAGGGGCTTTCCGAGCGCCGCGCCAGTGCCGTGCGTGAAGTTCTGGTCAACCAGTACGGTGTCGAGTCCGGCCGCGTGCAGGCAGTGGGTTATGGCGAGAGTCGCCCGGTTGCCGACAACGCCACCGCCGATGGTCGTGCCATCAACCGTCGCGTGGAAGCCGAGGTCGAAGCTCAGCCGTAAGGCGCTTCATGTAAGCCAAGCCAGGTGTCACCCGCGAAGGCCCGACCGACTTCCATCGGTCGGGCCTTTTCTTGTATGAAATCCTGCCGCCGTCTTTACTCCTGTGATACCGGCCACATGCCGGTATCACAGGAGACACCGCCATGAGAATCCAGCTTTCGAGGGTTTTACCCTTTCTCCTGGTCAGCAGTGTTCTCTCGGGTTGTGCCACGACTTCCAGTACGGGAGACGCGCCGCTCAACCAGGGGAACTGGCCCCTGTGCAGTGCGATTGGAGCTTTGGCCGGTGGCGGCCTCGGCGCAATCGAAAGTTCCACCTGGGCAGCAGGCGGTGCGGTAGCCGGCGCTCTGCTGGGCACCGTCATCTGTTACGCGCAGGACGGCGACGAAGATGGCGACGCTGTGTTCGACCGCCGTGATCGCTGCCCTGGTACGCCTGCGGGTACTGCTGTAGGCCATAACGGCTGCCCTTTGCCGCAATACCCAGCCAGCGTTGCGGCCGAGCCGGCGATGGAGCAGCAGGTGCAGGATGAGGTCATCGTACTCAGCGACTTGGGAAATGTGCTGTTCGCGTTCGACTCAGCCGAGCTGACGGGCGAGGCGCGGCGCCTGCTTGCCGATGTCAGTACCCGTCTGATCGGCGCCAGTCTGGTCGCAGTCAAGGTCGTCGGACATACCGATAGCGTCGGTACTGATACCTATAACCAGGCGTTGTCCGAACGTCGCGCACGCAGTGTTGCCGACTTTCTCATCGCCCAGGGTGTGCCAGCCGCCAAGCTCAGCACGGAAGGCCGTGGTGAGAGCCAGCCGGTGGCGGACAATGGCAGTGATGCCGGCCGCGCACAGAACCGCCGCGTGGAGCTGTACGTTTCCCGTTGAAGCGAAGGGGCGCCCCACAGGTCATCGCAGACCTGGGGGGTGTCGCTTTTGCGGCGGGCGACAGGTGAAGTCATGGAAAATAATCCCGCGCTCTGGTGGTCAGCGCCGCGACCGGTTAACGTGCTGCGCTATTAGAAAAACCAGAGCAAGAGGGCGGGGATGAAAGCATTATTGTGGGTGGGCAAGGCGCTGGCCTTGGCCTTCTGGTTGGTATTTGGGGCGGCGCTGGCCAAGCGTTTTGGTGCACCGTTCGAGCAACTCGTCTATCTGCTCGGGGCCTTTCTTGCGCTGCTGCATGGGGCGCAGTTGTGGCTGTTCTCTGGTCTTCTGTCCGGTCGCGCCAGCCCCTGGCTGGATCGTGTACAGATCCTGCTATTCGGCATTTTTCACCTCTACCCACTGAAGGCCGAGCGGGCGGGCGAGAGCCTGGCTGCGGCGCATGAGGAGGCTGCTCATGCGTAGTCTCGCTTTGTTGTTCTGCCTGTTCGCAGGTACGTCGTTGGCCGCTACGCAGGTCAAGGTGTCGCCCAATACCTTGATGCGTCTGCCGGTCGCCAGTAGCAGCCTGCAGCTCGAGCGGCTGGAGGTGGCGGACCAGGCGACCCTGATGATCCCGGCCACGGTGACCGAGTTGCGTATTGGCGAGTTGCTGATGGGCCGCGACGCGCGTATTGGCGTAGCGCCCAGCGATCAGCCGCTGCGTCTGCTAGTCGAGGATGCTGATATCGGTCCGGGCGCCTGGATCAGCGCCAAAGGTGCGGCCGGTACTTACACTCGGCCGGCTACTGCTGGGCGGGAAATCAATCTCAAGCTGCACAAGCTGACATTCGAATCGCTGACCCTCGATGTACGGGGTGGGCAAGGCAGGCCGGGTTATGCCGGGCTCGATGGTGCGCATGGCAAGCCAGGTGGTTGCACCTGGGGCCAGGCCAGTGCCGGCCACGATGGCCAGGATGGTACCGATGGCCATGAAGGCGCAGCAGGTGGCAACGTTATCCTTGAAGTGCCTCACTACGTCGAGGTCGAGCGCATGCAGGTGTTGCTCGACGGCGGCGCGGGCGGTGCAGCCGGTTCGGCGGGGCGCCCCGGTCGTGGCGGTGCTGCCAAGGGCTGTCTGCTCTACGGCGTGGAGGGTGCGGCCGATGGCAAACCCGGTCAGCCCGGGCGCGAAGGTGCAACGGGCCGCAGTGGTGCCGTGCAGGTGTTTCGTTTCTAGATAACCGTCGCTGCCTTCGTTTTCATGTGCAAATGAAGGCAGCCGCATCAATCAGAATGACGGACGCATGGCGGCCAGTGTCATCAGTGCCAGGCCGATCAGCAGGTTGCTGCCCACGACCTTGCGAATCCGCCCCAGCACTTCGCCGCCTGCAGGCCAGTTCTCGGCCTCCACGGCGCGCCGCAGTTGCGGCAACTGCAGTGCCTGAATACGCAGGAACAGGGCGAGCATCACCAGATACAGCCCCATCATGATGTGCACGTAGCGCGGCGCGGCGTCGAAACCGCTGTAGCTCATGTGCAGCATGCCCAGCCCGCTCAGTGGCAGGGCCGCTACCGCCAGCCAGACCCAGACGAAAAATCGCCTGAACACACTCAGCCACAAGCGCAGGCGCGCTGGCGGTTCCAGTATTTCGACCGCTGCCGGGCGCAGGATCATCCAGGCGAAGAACATGCCGCCAACCCAGACGACGGCGGCCAACAGGTGAAGTGCGTAGAGCGGTGCGTAGGGGGTCATGCGGTATCTCCGGAGGGGCCGTCTGGCAGCTCGGTTCATTCGATAGACACGCGAGTCAGCGCCAGATCGACAGGCGCGCTATGATAGCGACCGCTCCGCGAATACTGAAAATTTATCCAGCCTTTTTCGTTTCAGAATCCATGCTCAGTACCGAACTCAAGTCCCAGATCCAGGGCGCCTACTCGCGCTTTCTCGAAGCCAAGTCGCTCAAGCCGCGCTATGGCCAGCGGCTGATGATCGCCGAGATCGCCAAGGTGCTCGGCACCATCAAGACCGATGACGAAGGCAAGCGTCTGGGGGATCCTGCCGTCGTGGCGGTCGAGGCGGGCACCGGTACCGGCAAGACGGTGGCCTACAGCCTGGCCACCATTCCCACGGCCAAGGCCGCCGGCAAGCGTCTGGTGATCGCCACTGCCACCGTGGCGCTGCAGGAGCAGATCGTGCACAAGGATCTGCCGGATCTGTTGCGCAACAGCGGCCTGAATTTCAGCTTCGCCCTGGCCAAGGGGCGTGGGCGCTACCTGTGCCTGTCCAAACTCGATCACCTGCTGCAGGACGGCGCCGCGCAGAGCGCCACCGCGCAGTTGTTCGAGGAGGAAGGCTTTCGTATCGATGTGGATGAACAGGGGCAGAAGCTGTTCACCGCGATGATCGAGAAACTCGCCGGCAACAAATGGGATGGCGACCGCGACAGCTGGCCGGAGGAGCTGGAGGACGTACGCTGGGCGCAACTGACCACCGATCATAGCCAGTGCACCAATCGCCACTGCCCGAACTTCCAGCAGTGCGCCTTCTACAAGGCGCGCGAAGGCATGGGTAAGGTCGATGTGATCGTCACCAACCACGACATGGTGCTGGCTGACCTGGCACTCGGCGGCGGCGCGGTGCTGCCCGACCCGCGCGAAACCATCTATGTGTTCGACGAAGGCCATCACCTGCCGGACAAGGCCATCGGCCACTTCGCCCATTTCACCCGCCTGCGCTCGACCGCCGACTGGCTGACCCAGATCGACAAGAATCTGACCAAGCTGCTGGCGCAGAACCCGCTGCCAGGCGATCTCGGGCGGCTGATCGAGCAGGTGCCGGAACTGGCCCGCGAGCTGAAAACCCAGCAACAGTTCATGTTCGCCGCCTGCGAGCAGATCGCCGACTTCAAGGCCGGTGAAGACATGGAAGGCCGCGAGCGTCCGCGTCACCGCTTCGTCGGCGGTGTGGTACCGGAGCACCTGACCGAGCTGGGTCTGGAGTTGAAGAAGGGTTTTTCCAAGCTCAACGATCTGTTCACCGGCGTTACCGAGCTGCTCAAGGAAGCGATGGATGGCGAGGGCGCGGTGGGCATCGCCAGCCATCAGGCCGAGGAGTGGTACCCGCTGTTCGGTAGCCTGATGGCGCGCGCCAAGGGCAACTGGGAGCTGTGGCTGGCCTTCACCGCCGAAGACCCTGAGGAAAGCCCACCCATGGCGCGCTGGCTGACCCTGGCCGAGAGCGGTGCGCTGTTCGACATCGAGGTCAACGCCAGCCCGATCCTGGCGGCAGAGACCTTGCGCCGCAACCTGTGGAATGTCGCCCACGGCGCCCTGGTGACTTCCGCCACGCTGACTGCGCTGGGCACCTTCGACCGCTATCGCATGCGTGCCGGGCTGCCCAAGGTGGCGGTCGCCGCTATCGTGCCGAGCCCCTTCCACCATGCCGATGCAGGCCTGCTGCGCGTGCCTGATCTCAAGGCTGATCCGCGTGAGGCAGCGGTGCATACGGCGGCCATCATTCGTGAGTTGCCGGGCCTGGTGGCAGGCAGTCGCGGTACGCTGGTGCTGTTCTCGTCGCGCAAGCAGATGCAGGACGTGTTCGACGGCCTCGATCGAGACTGGCGCAAGCGCGTGTTCATCCAGGGCAACCTGTCCAAGCAGGAGACCCTGAACAAACATAAGGCGCGCGTCGATTCAGGTGAGGAAAGCGTGCTATTCGGCCTGGCCAGTTTTGCCGAGGGCGTCGATCTGCCCGGCGCTTATTGCGAACACGTGGTGATTGCCAAGATTCCCTTCGCCGTGCCGGACGACCCGGTGGAGGCGGCGCTGGCCGAATGGATCGAGGCACGCGGTGGCAATCCGTTCATGGAGATCGCCGTGCCGGACGCTTCGCTACGTCTTGTGCAAGCCTGTGGTCGCCTGCTGCGCACCGAGGCCGATCGCGGCACCATCACGCTGCTGGATCGGCGTGTGGTTACCCAGCGCTATGGCAAGGCGATTCTCAATGCGTTGCCGCCATTCCGTCGGCAGATCGACTGATCGAGCCTATTCGCCACCCCTGTTGCGTTGCTCCAGCTCATCGCCCAACCGCCCCAGCGTCGGCCGAATGCCGGCGCGGTGAGCGGCGCGGGCGATGGCGTGAGCGGCCAGCGGGGCGCTGGCCAGCAGAATCAGCAGGCCGATAAAGGCCTCCAGCGCCAGTTCGCCACTGCTGGCCAAGGCCACTGCGCCAAGTAGCAATACGGCGCCGAGCACGCCGGCCTTGCTTGCCGCGTGCATGCGGCTGTAGCTATCGGGTAGGCGCAGTACGCCAATTGCGCCGAGCAGAGAGATCACCGCACCGCTCAATACCAGCAGCGAAGCGAGCCAGGCTTGTACTTCGTTCATGGGCGCTCCTCGCTTTTTTCCGGCATCTGGCTATGGGCGTCATCGAACAGGAAGGCAAAGGCCGCCGTGCCGAGAAACGACACCAGTGCCAGCAGCACGGCGACGTCGACGAACAGCGCTTCGCCGCGCATCAGGCACAGCAGCGCCATGGCAGCGACCGCCAGCAGGGTGAGGGCGTCGATGGCCACCGCGCGATCCGGGCGACTCGGCCCGCGTAACAGGCGATACAGCGTGATTAAACCGCTCAGTGCGAGTAAGGCAGCAGCCAAGGGCAATACCCAGGCTGCTCCGGCCAGGTGCAGGGTCATGGCGTTGCTCCTTCGGCTTTGCCGGCGTCGAGCCAGGCCAGCAGACGGCGTTCCAGCTCGATGAGGATGTCGGTCACGTCCTCACGGCGACGGGCATCGAGGGTATGGATATAGAGCAGGCCTTGCTCCTCGTCATAGTCCAGGGCCAGGGTGCCGGGGGTCAGGGTCAGCAGCGTGCCGAGCAGGGTGACCTTGTCCACTTCCCGGCGGGTCACCGGGTAGGCCAGCACTGCCGGCTCCACCTCGATCCGGCGAGCCAGTATCAGCGTGGCGACCTGGTAGGTTGCAAGAAACACCTGGGCGATGAACCACAGGCAGAAACTGACGCCATGCTCCAGGCTGCGTGCATAACGGCCCAGGCGCGGGACTGCCGACCTCAGCAGGCGAGCGATCAGGTAGAGCAGGGAGAAGGCCAGCAGAGCGCCGCCCAAATGACTGGCGCCGAGGCTCCAGGCCAGGCCAGCGCTGGCCAGCAAATGGATGAGAAACAGCATCAGATACCTCCTGCGCCGGTAAAGGGTTGCAGATAGGCCTGCGGGTCGGCGAGCTGCGCTGCGGCCGCCACGGCATAGTCGATCAGCGGGCCGGCGCCCAGGCCGATCAACACGGTCAGTAGCGCCAGGGCACTCATCCCCAGCCAGGCCGCGCGTATGCCGGTAACCGCTTGCAGCGCCTCTTCACCTTCTGGATGAGGCTTGAGAAAGGCTTCGTTCCAGATCTTGTTCATCGACAGCAGAGTGAAAACGCCGGTCAGCAGGGCGATGCCCGCCGCCCACCAGGCAGCGGCATCCAGGCTGGCCTTGACCAGCAGGAATTTGGCCCAGAAACCGGAAAGCGGCGGAATGCCCGCCAGCGACAGCGCCGGAATGGCGAACAGCAGCGCCAGCCAGGGCATGCGCCGATAGAGCCCGCCCATGTCGGCCAGGCGCTCGGAGCCGCAGATGCGTGCCGCCAGGCCACCGATGAAGAACAGGTTGGCTTTCACCACGATATGGTGGATCAGGTAGAACACCGCGCCGGCCAGCGCCAGCGGGGTGGCCAGGGCCAGGCCGAGGATCATGTAGCCGACCTGGCTGACAATGTGGAACGACAGGATGCGCCGCACCTCGGTCTGCGCCGCCGCACCCAGCACGCCCACCAGCATGGTGGCGCAGGCGACCCATAGCAGCAGTTGATGCGGCAGGCCGTACTCCGGCCAGAGCAGGGTCACCATGCGGATCAGCGCGTACACGCCGACCTTGGTCAAGAGCCCTGCAAACATCGCCGAAACCGCCGTCAGGGCAACGTGGTAGGTGGCCGGCAGCCAGCCGAATACAGGGAACAGCGCGGCTTTTATGGCGAATGACAGCAGCATCAGCAGCAGCGCCGGCGTCACGCCCGGTGGCGCCTCACCGCTGCGCATGATCACCGCTAGTTCACCCATGTTCAGCGTGCCGCTGGCGCCGTAGACCAGGCCGGCGGAGAGCAGGAAGATCAACGTGGCGAACAGGTTGAGGGCCACGTAGGTCATGCTGCCGGCCAGCCGGCGGCTGCCGCCGCCGAGCGCCATCAGGGCGAAGGAGGCGATCAGCAGCACCTCGAACCAGACGTACAGGTTGAAGATGTCGGCGGTGATGAAGGCGCCGCAGATGCCCGTCAGCAGGCCCTGGATGAACAGGTGGAAGTCGCGGCCGATCGTGCTGTCGTTGTCCTTGGCCACGCCATAGAGCAGGGTGACCAGCGCGACCAGGGCACTGATGGCGATCATCACCGCCGACAGTCGATCGACCACCAGGCTGATGCCGAACGGCGCCTGCCAGTTGCCCACCTGACCGCTGAGCACCACGCCCTGCGCGGCCTGCCAGACCAACACCAGGCCGACGGTCAGCAGCAGGGCTGTGCCACTCAGGCTGAGCACGCGCACGGCCAGCAGGTGGCGGCGCAGGATGATCGCCAGCAGCAGACTGCACAGGGGCACGAGGATCGGCGCAACGAGTAACGCGTGATTCATCGGCGAGCCTCCGCACCATTGGCGTCGTGTTCATGCTCGCTGTCGTGCCAGTCCGGCGCCGGTTGTTCGGTGATCGAACTGACCGAGTCGGTGGTCTTGTCGCCATGCAGTTCGCGGGTGCGCTTGAGCAGCGCCAGGGCAAAGATGAACAGGCTGAAACCGATGACGATGGCGGTCAGCACCAGTGCCTGCGGCAGCGGGTTGGCGGTGCTGGCAGCGTTGCCAGCCTCGACGAATGCCGGGCGCTCGCCGAAGAAACGTCCGGCGGTGAGCACCCCCAGGTTGATAGCGTTACCCAGGACCACCACGCCCAGCACGACGCGCTTGAGGTTGCGGTCCAGAAGCATCCACAGGCCCAGACCCGCCAGGCCTCCGGTCGTGATTGCGGCTAACCATTCCATTACTGGCGAACTCCCGTCAGCTTGTCGATCATGTGCAGGGCAGAGCCGAACACGGTGAGGAATACGCCAACATCGAAGAGCAAGGGCGTGCCCAGCGGCAGCCCGCCGGGGAAGGTCCACAGGCCGGTCAGAAATGCGTTGCCCGCGATCAGGCCAAAAATGCCGGCGCCTGTCGCGCAACCCAGGCCGATACCGATAAGTTGCGCAGGCGCAATGGGCAGCACCCGGCGAATCTGCCCGTGGCCGTAGGTCAGCACCAGCAGGATCAGGCCGCAGGCCGCCACCAAGCCGCCAATGAAACCACCACCAGGCAGGTTGTGGCCGCGCCACAGCACTAGTAGCGAGGCGGCCAGCATCAGCCAGGCCAGTGGGCGCAGGCCCTGGCGCAGCAGCGGCGAGGTGAAGGCATCTTCACCGCTGTGTTCGTTGCCGAAGCGCCGGCCAGTGCCCAGCAGGCTGGCCGCCGCAAGGGCAGAGAGGGCGACCACGAGGATTTCGCCCAAGGTATCGAAAGCGCGGAAGTCCACCAGGATGACGTTGACCACGTTATGCCCGTGACCGCCCGGCAGGCTGTTGGCCTGATACCACTGCGCGATTTCGCCCGGCAGTGGCAGGCTTACCGCCAGCAGCAGGGCGCCGGTCACGCTGAGACCGAAGAGGATCGCCACACTGGCGTGCAGGCGGCGCTTCCACGGGGCGCGTGCGCCGCTGGCTGGCACCGTGGGCATCTTGCGAAACACCAGGGCCAGGAAGATCAGGCTGAGGGTTTCCACCATCAGCTGGGTCATCGCCACGTCCGGTGCATTGACCGAGACGAATACCAGCGCCAGACCCAGGCCGCAGGCACCCAATGCCGCCAGCAAGGTAAGCCGGCCGGGCAGGAACGCCGCTGCCACGCCGCCAGCCAGTGCCAACAGGCAGCCGGCCAGACCCAGCGGCGAGATCGGGCTGTAGCTGGCCTGCAACAGTTGCGGCAGAGCAGGCACCAGACCTACCGCCAACAGGCCGCCGACCGCCAGGGCCAGCAGTACCAGATGCTGACGCAGCGAGCCGTGCTGGAAGCGGGCGGCAAGCAGCCCGGCGAAGTGGAACACGCGTTTGAGCAGACGATCCCAGATCAGGTCGCCACTGACGTTCCAGGCCGCGTTGGCGCGATCGAGCAGCCGCCTGACGCGGTCGCGCATCACGTAGAACAGCACGCCCAGCGACACGGTCAGCAAGCTGGCCAGCAGCGCAGGGGTAATGCCGCCCCACAGGTACAGGTGCACATCCACCGGGCCGCGCGCCACGGCCTGCACCGCGTTATTCACCAGCCAGGTTTCCGGCCAGGCATTCCAGGCGCCGAGCAGGAAACCGCCGATGGCCAGCAGCATCGGTCCCAGCCACATCGGTAAACCAACTTCATGTGGCGTGCGCGGATAGTCGCCGCGCTTGCCGAGGAAGGTCTGCAGGAATACCAGGCCGGCAGCGGCGAAGAGCAGGGCGTTGGTGAGAATCATCACCAGCGTCACCGCCCAGCCGATATGACCCATCTCGATCAGGCCGGTGTACTTGAACTCCTTGGCGATGAAGCCGAAGAACGGCGGTAGCCCGGCATTGGAGAATGCTGCCAGGGCCACGGCCGCGCCAGTCATCGGCATGAAGCGGATCAAACCGCCCAGGCGCGCCAGCTCGCGAGTGCCCGTGGCGTGGTCGATGGCGCCGACCGCCATGAACAGCGCACCTTTATAGAGAGAATGCGCCACCAGATAGAGCACGAACGCCTGCAGGCCATAGCTGGTGTTGGTGCCGATCAGCATGGTCAGTTGGCCCAGCACGGTGACCGTGGTGTAGGCCAGCAAGCGCTTGAGATCGGTCTGGCGGAAGGCCAGGAAGGCGCCGAGCACCGCAGTGGCGGCGCCGAAGGTGATCAGCAGGGTGCCCCAGCCGACGGAGCCACCGAGCACCGGGTTGAGACGGGCCAACAGGTAGATGCCGGCTTTTACCATGGTCGCCGAGTGCAGATACGCCGACACCGGCGTCGGCGCGTTCATTGCGTTGGGCAGCCACAGATGGAAGGGCACCTGCGCCGATTTGGTGAAACAGCCCAGCAGTACCAGGGCGATGATCGCCGGCAGCAGCACATGGCCTTCGATCTGCTCGGCGCTGAGGCTGGAGAACTGCCAGTTACCCGTCGCGCCACCGAGCAGGATCAGCCCAGCCAGCAGCGCCAGGCCACCGCCGCCGGTGATCAGCAGCGCCTGCAATGCCGCGCGGCGCGATACCGCTTTGTCGTGTTGAAAACTGATCAGCAGAAAGGAGGCGATACTGGTCAGCTCCCAGAACACGAACATCGCCACCAGGTCGTCGGCCAGCACCAGGCCGAGCATCGCCAGCATGAACACCAGCAGGTAGGCGTGAAAGCGGCCGAGGTGGGCGTGGCTGGACAGATAACTGCCGGAGTACAGCACGATCAGACTGCCGATGCCGCTGATCAGCAGCGCGAACAGTAGCGAGAGACCGTCCAGGCGCAGGCTCAGGTTGATGCCCAGCGCCGGAATCCAGCTCAGGCTCTGCATCACGCTGTCGCCGCCGGCTATCAGCGGAATCTGTTGCACGAACCAGATGAAGGCCACCAGCGGCGCCAGCATCAGCAGCCAGCCCGTGCGAGCCCCCAGCAGACGCGTCAGGCCGGGTGCCATGATGGCAGCCATGGCGATCAGGGACAGTAGGTAGAGCACTCGTTTCTCCTGTGCCGAGCATCGAATCCAGGGCGGCGCGATGATCACGCCTGCCCCTGGAGCCGGCGTTTGCCGGTCTGACACGGGAGGCAAGGTCATCGCTCATATCAGGCCGCGCTCTTTTTCAGCATAGAAAAAACCAATCGAAGATCGCTATTTTATGAAGTTTCAGAACATTGCATGATAGGCGGCTGCCATTGTCGGCAGCATCTGGCCAAGCGGTGACACGGGAGAACAGTGTGCAGATTCAGGGCTATTTCGACTTGCGCTTCGAGGCGGTGAGGGACGCATTCGCCGCTTTGTTCGATGACGCGCAGGAACGGGGCGCGGCCCTGTGCGTGAAGGTCGGCGGGGAAACCGTGCTCGACCTGTGGGCCGGGGTCATGGACAAGGACGGCCAGCAGGCCTGGCACAGCGACACCATCGCCAATCTGTTCTCCTGTACCAAACCTTTCGCTGCCGTTGTCGCCCTGCAACTGGTGGGCGAAGGCAAGCTCGATCTGGATGCGCCGGTTGCGCGCTACTGGCCCGAGTTCGCTGTGGCAGGCAAGCAGCGCATCAGCGTGCGTCATCTGCTCTGCCATCAGGCAGGGTTGCCGGCGTTGCGCCAGGCACTGCCCGCCGAGGCGCTGTACGATTGGCAGACCATGACCAACGCTCTGGCGGCTGAACAACCCTGGTGGCCGCTGGGCGATGGTCATGGCTACGCGCCCATTACCTATGGCTGGCTGATCGGTGAGCTGATTCGACGCGTCGAAGGCCGTGGTCCGGGCGAGAGCATCGCCGCCCGCATCGCCAAGCCACTGGGGCTGGATTTCCATGTCGGCCTGGCTGACAGCGAGTTCGAGCGCGTCGCCCATATCGCTCGCGGCAAGGGCAATCTCGGCGACGCCGCAGCGCAGCGCCTGCTCAAGGTGATGATGAGCGATGCCACTGCCATGAGCACGCGCTCGTTCACCAACCCGCCGTCGATCATGACCAGTACCAACAAGCCCGAGTGGCGGCGCATGCAGCAACCGGCAGCCAATGGACACGGCAACGCGCGCAGCCTGGCGGGCTTCTACGCCGGTCTGCTCGACGGCAGCCTGCTCGATGCTGACCTGCTGGGCGAAATGACCCGTGAGCACAGTGTCGGTGATGACAAGACCCTGCTGACCCGCACGCGTTTCGGCCTGGGCTGCATGCTCGATCAGGCTGACGTGGCCAACGCCACCTATGGCATGGGGGCAAAAGCCTTCGGTCATCCCGGTGCCGGTGGTTCCAGCGGCTTTGCCGACCCGGAACGGGACCTGGCATTCGGCTTCGTCACCAACAATCTAGGACCGTTCGTCTTGATGGACCCCCGCGCGCAGAAACTTGCGCATCAGGTTGCGGACTGTATCTGATTGAAGCGGCTAAACTTGCGCCAGCCGTTCAGTATCAACCATAACGAACTGACCATTAGATTTGCGTAACCTCGGGGGCTACATGCGCGCCAACAAGATTTTTGCCTTTACCTGCTGCCTGCTGATCGCAGGCTGTGCCGGCTCTGAAAAGAAGGAAGTCGCCAAGCCGGCGGTGATGCCGCCGCCTCAGGTAACCCGCGCCTGGCTCGACGAATACGAGCCAAAACTGCGTGAAGCGGTCAAGGGTAGTCAGTTCGAGTTCGAGCGCCGCGAAAACCTGCTGGTTGTCACCGCCCCGGTGCAGGGCTCGTTCAATCCGGATCGCCCGCACATGCTGCTGCCGGTGAGTCTCGGCCCGATCACCCGCGTGGCCAAGCTGCTGGAAACCGATGAAGACATCGCTGTCGTGGTGCTTGGCCATGCTGACAGCAGCGGCAATACCGCGCTCAACCGTGACCTGAGCCAGCAGCGCGCGCGCGCCGTGACGTCCATCTTCCGTCTCAGCGGCCTCAAGCAGAATCGCCTGCAGGTCATGGGCCTGGGCTCCGATATGCCGCGTGCTGCCAATGATAGCGCCGCTGGCCGTGCGCTCAACCGCCGTGTGGAAATCCTCCTGACTTCGCGTGACACCATGCAGGGCCTGATCGCCAAGTACAGCCAACCGGCCAAGGCGGAGCTCAAGGATGCGCCCAAGGTAGCTGCCGCAGATCAAGGAAAAGTGAGCAAGTCGGAGTAAGCTTGCGGGCATTTCCACCCTGCGCGGGCAGGCACTAGAAACCAGGCGGATTGGTTTCAGGCTCTGCCCTGAGGAATTGCCATGACCCAAACCTTGGCCGATATGCGCCGTGACTACACCCGCGACGGCCTGAGCGAAACCCAGGCCCCGCTGGAACCCTTTGCCCTGTTTCGCCAGTGGTTCGATGACGCGGTGAAGACCGAGCAACTGCCGGTCGAGCCTAACGCCATGACCCTGGCCACCGTCGATGAAGATGGCCGCCCGCACTGCCGGGTGCTGCTGCTCAAGGGGCTCGATGAACGCGGCTTCACCTTCTTCAGCAACTACGACAGCGCCAAGGGTCGGCAACTGGCGGCACGCCCGTTCGCCGCGATGACCTTCTTCTGGCCCAGCCTGGAACGTCAGGTGCGTATCGAGGGGCGGGTCGAGCAGGTCACCCCGGCCGAATCCGACGGTTACTTCCAGGTACGCCCGCTGGGCAGCCGCATTGGTGCCTGGGCCTCGCCGCAGAGCAAGGTGATCCGCGACCGCGCCGAGCTGGAGAACCTGCTGGCGGAAACCGAAAAACGCTTCCTCAACCAGACACCACATTGCCCACCGCACTGGGGCGGCTACCGCCTGCTACCGGAGCGCATCGAGTTCTGGCAGGGTCGCCCCAGCCGCCTGCACGACCGCCTCAACTACCGCTTCAAGGGCGAGGCCTGGATTCGCGAACGGCTGGCGCCCTGACAGCCGGGCCGGCGTAGCGAGCGCGTCGGTCGGCTGCTTCCAAGCTTCTGGAGCGTCACCCAGTCGTCATCTGAGCTTCACGCGATTCAAGAATGGCTGTGCGACAGGTCTGCAGAATTTCATCCGCCAGTGGGGAGTCATCAGGGCAGGCCCGGGACAGAACGAGTGCACCCAACGCATGGGCAACGGTGTCAATTGTCCGAGCCCGAGCGTGCCGCAGTTCCTCTTCATTGCGAGTCCCCCCGGTGGCCAGCAGGTCGGCCAGCATATTTTCGAGCCCCGTGGCGAACGTCGCCTTGATCGCATCAGGCTGTCGCGCCGCATCACCACTCAGAGCCGCCAGGGTGCAACCGCCACTGCGGTCATCGCGATGCTCACGCGAGAGGTAGTGGCTAATGAAATCAGCCATGTCCACGCCGTCCATCAGTGACTTGGTCTTGGCGACCCCGCACGCGGCAGCTTCTGCCATCAGCTCCGCCTTGGAGGCGAAGTGCCGATAGAACCCACCATGGGTGAGGCCGGCAGTCGCCATCAACTCCGCCACACCTATGCCGTCGTAACCGCGCTCACGAAACAATGTGCAGGCGGTTTCGACGATGTGGGCTCGATTTGCCTCGACCTGTGCCTTTGTAACCTTCATGCCCGGCTCCTCTTTCTGCCGACATCGACACGGCAAGAATACATTGATGCTGATCATCATCAAAACATTTGACTATTTTGATGATGGTCATCATCATAAATTCCGTCATCTTCGGAAAGCGCTTCTGGCGCCCTAAAGACCAAGAGACTTGCTGGCGCATTTTGCTCATCTCATTCTCAGGTAGCCTTCACATGTCCCAATCTGCCTCGCTCAGCACAAACTTCCTGGCGCAACAACTGCGCCTGCCCAACGGCAGCCTGTTGCGCAATCGTCTGGCCAAGGCGTCCATGAGCGAGGCGCTGGGCACCTACGACAACCGTCCGACCCTGGGGCTGGTCACGCTTTACCAGCGTTGGGCCGCGTCCGGCATTGGGCTGATCCTGACCGGCAACGTGATGATCGATCGGCGTGCACTGGGTGAGCCGGGTAACGTGGTCATCGAGGACGAGACGGACTTGCCTGTCCTGCAACAATGGGCACGCGCCGCCACCGAGCAGGGCGCGGCTATCTGGGTGCAGCTCAACCACCCCGGCAAGCAGTCAACCAAAGGCCTGAACGCACGCAATATCGCGCCATCGGCGGTGCCGTTTCGCGAGGACATGGCGGCGTTCTTCGAGACGCCTGAAGAAGCCTCCGCCGAAGAAATTCAGGACATCATCGAGCGCTTCGGCCGCAGTGCCGCCATCTGCAAGAAAGCGGGTTTCAGCGGTATCGAAATCCATGGCGCGCATGGCTACCTGATCAACCAGTTTCTCTCGCCACACCACAACCAGCGCACGGATCAATGGGGCGGCTCGCCTGAGAACCGCCGCCGCTTTCTGCTGGCCGTCTACGCCGAGATTCGTCGCCAGGTGGGTGCCGACTTCCCGGTGGCGATCAAGCTCAATTCCGCAGATTTTCAGCGCGGTGGCTTTACCGAAGAAGAGTCGCTGGCGACGATTCACGCGCTTGTCGATGCGGGCATCGATCTGATCGAGATATCGGGTGGCACCTACGAGGCCCCAGCCATGAGCGGCGCACTCCAGGAGCAGAAGAAGGCCTCCAGCATGGCGCGCGAAGCCTACTTCCTCGAGTTCGCCGAGAAAGTACGCGCTGCGGTGCAAGTCCCGTTGATGCTGACCGGTGGGTTTCGCAGTGCCGCTGGCATGAATGCTGCGCTGGCTTGCGGTGCAGTGGATGTCATTGGCCTGGCACGGCTGCTGGCGATTGACCCTGACGCGCCGGCTGCACTGCTGCAGGGAAAGGACAGCGCACACCAGGTGCACACCATCAAGACAGGCATCAAGCCGGTCGACCGCATGGGGCTGATGGAGATTCTCTGGTACTCCCTGCAACTCAAGCGAATCGCCAAGGGTGGCGAACCGCGTGCCAACGAGAGTGGCCTGCTGGCGTTCGTGAAGTCGCTGGCCATGAGCAGCTGGGGCACCTATCGCACCCGACGCTTGCGTGCGCGTACTTAAGACAATCACTCAGCGAAAACCTTGATTGCAACAGCTCGCCGAGCGGTTGCCGCACTAGCTCACGCATAAGGTACTGCCATGACTTCCAAAACCCCCATCGCACTGGTCACTGGCGCTTCATCCGGCATTGGCGAAGCCACGGCCAAGCGGCTGGCGCAGGCTGGCTACAAGGTTTATGGCACCAGCAGGCGCGCAACCCAGGCCGCGCACAGTGCCGTCACGATGCTAGCTCTCGATGTCACGGATGATGCGTCCGTATCGGCGGCGGTCAGCGAGCTGATCCGGCTTGAAGGGCGTATCGATCTGCTGGTGAACAATGCAGGTTTCGGCATTGCCCCGGCCGGCGCAGAAGAAAGCTCGATCGAGCAGGCTAAAGCGCTCTTCGATACGAATTTCTTCGGCATTGTGCGCATGACCCGCGCTGTTGTCCCGCACATGCGTCGCCAAGGCAGTGGCCGGATCATCAATATCGGCTCGATTCTGGGCGTCGTGCCTATGCCTTACATTGCGCTGTATGCCGCCAGCAAGCACGCCGTAGAAGGCTATTCGGAAGCCCTGGATCACGAACTGCGGACGCGCGGCATTCGCGTTGCAGTCATCGAGCCGGCCTTTACCAAGACCGCATTCGAGGCGAATACCATCGAGCCCGATGCCACGCTCGACGAGTACCACAGCGTACGTGCAAGCCTTGCCAAGGTGTTCAGCCAATCGATGGCAAGTGCCGATGATCCAGATGTCGTGGCCAAGGTCGTGGTCAAGGCCGCTAGCGCCGCGCGCCCCAAGCTGCGTTACCCCGCGGGTGTCGCCGCTGGCCGCCTGAGCCTGCTGCGCGCCTTCGCGCCTGCGGGGATTCTCGATGCCGGCATCCGTAAAAGCCTGCAGCTCAATGACTAAACCGCTGCAAACACTTGATAGCCACAAACATTCCCGGCGGGCGCGCTCGACTGCTCCCCGGACCCGGCGCGGATGAAAAGACTCGCGCTTTCATACTGCACCCACAGGAGCTCGCACATGACGCAAACCGTTGAGTTTTTCTTTGATTTCGTCAGCCCCTACAGCTATCTGGCGTATAGCCAGCTGGACAGCCTGCCAGCGGACATCAGCCTGCGCCCCATGCATGTTCTGAGCGTTATGAAGGCCGTTGGCAATACGCCAACCACCGTCACCTGCTCCGCGAAAGGTCGTTACGCCGCTGCTGATCTCGCGCGTTGGGCGCGCCGCTATGGCGTGGTGGTCAAGCGTCCGGATATGCGCGCCATGAACAACGCTGCCTGCGCGCGGGCCGTGCTTGCTGCGCCGTCCAGTGAGCTCGCATGGCAGATCACCACTGCGTTGTTCAATGCCTGCTGGCGGGATGGTCAGACCCTGACCACGACTGCTGAAGTGCTCAGCGTGCTCGCAGCGGCAGGCATCGAAACGGCGGGCCTGGCCGGTCTGATCGATGCACCGGAAACCCTTGAACAGTTGGAAAAAAACAACCAGGAAGCGGCCGAGCGCGGCGTCTTTGGGGCGCCGAGCTTTCTGCTCGGCGAGAGTTTGTTCTTTGGCAATGATCGACTCGATTTTGTTCGCGAACAGTTGGCAGGAGCTTAACCATCATGACTACAGCTACTCAGCAACCTCTGGCGCTGATTACCGGCGTTGGCCCGGGCGTCGGTTCATCCCTGGTTCGTCGTTTTGCCGAGAGCGGCTATCGCGTTGCGATGATCGCCCGCGATACCGCTCGATTGGCCGAACTTCAGGCCGAAGTGCCCGGCGCCTTTGCCATGCCCTGCGATGTCACCGACGTAACCGCGCTCAAGCAGGTGATCGAGCAGATTGGCGTGCCGCAAGTTGTGGTACACAACGCGGTGGGCGGCTCCTTTGCCCCCTTCCTGGAGACCGATCCGCAAACCCTGCGCCGCAACTTCGAAGTCAACACCATGGCGCTGCTGAACCTGGCGCAAATGGTGGCCCCGGGGATGATCGAGGCAGGCGAGGGCGCCATCGTCGTCACCGGTAATACTTCGGCGCTGCGTGGTTCACCCAACTTTGCCGGGTTCGCGCCAACCAAGGCCGCACAACGCATTCTCGCCGAGTCGCTGGCCAGGGACCTGGGGCCCAAAGGGGTCCATGTGGCGTATCTGGTCATCGATGCCGTAATCGATGTGCCTTGGGCCCGAGAAATGTACAGCAACGCGCCGGATGATTTTTTCATCCAACCCAAGAGCATCGCCGCTGAAGTCTTTCACTTGGCACATCAGCCCAAAGATGCCTGGACCTTTATCTCCGAAGTGCGCCCCTATCGCGAGAAATGGTAGTAGCGCAGGAACGGCATGAATCGGCCGGGGGCGTGCCCTTGATAGCGGTTGCCTTTGGCCTGTTGCTGCATCACCCCGCAAAAGTCATGTAGCGAAAGCGGCCCTCCACAAGTCTCTCAAACGCCTGCCCATCACCTACCATCGAGCATGCCAGCTGCCAATAAGGCTGTACGAAACGAGCACATGAGATACCCTTGCGCGACGAACCAACCAGGACGCTGCGAACCGAACGATGGGTTTTGAACAATTAGCCGAGCTACGTGACCGCCTGCGCGCCGAGAAGCAGCAGGTACAGCAGGTAAAAACCGAAAGCGCGAAGCCGCAAAAGCGTAAGGCGCCGCCCAAAGCCAAGCCGCGCGAGCAGGATCCTACCGTCGAGGCGATCTGGCGGTTGCAGAAGCACTTCCCCTTGGCCTTCCCGGTCAATCCGGCGCCCAAGGTGCCGTTGAAGGAAGGCATTCTCAAGGATGCCGAGCAGCATCTGCAGTTGCTCGGTATCACCGGTGAGCAGCTCAAGGCGGGTATTGCCGCCTGGTGCCGTGGCGGTCGCTACTGGGCTGCGATGACGGAAAATGCACCGCGTCTGGATCTGCAAGGCCAGCCCGTTGGCGTGGTGACGGCGGCGCAGGCGCTGCATGCCAGGCAGCAGGCCAGGCGGCACCGTGCCGAGGCTCGGCGCAATCAGGCCAAGGCAAAAGCGCCAGCGGACGACAAGGTCGCCGAGAGCGTTGGGCAGCCAAGCGCGGAGTAAGCCCACTGGCAGCCTGATGGTTTTCAGGCTCGCTGGCGTCTCGATGGCCGCATCGTGAAGCGCCGCTGATCGGCCTACAATGGCGGCCTCACTCGCGAGGCCGCTTCCGATGCTCGAACTCGACTCAACCCTGGCGCAGCATATCGTCGACCGCGCCATGGCCATCCTGCCGCACAACATCAACGTGATGGATGCGCAGGGCATGATCATCGGCAGCGGCGACCCCAGCCGCCTGCACACCCGTCATGAAGGTGCGCAACTGGTGCTGGCCAACCGGCGCGTGGTGGAGATCGACGCTCAGGCAGCGGCGTGCCTGCGTGGCGTCAAACCCGGTGTCAATCTGCCGTTGCTGCATGCCGAGCGCCTGATTGGCGTGCTCGGTATCACGGGTGATCCCGAGGTCGTGCGGCCTTATGCCGAACTGGTGCGCATGGCTGCGGAGATGCTGGTCGAGCATCGCGTTCTGCAAGCCGAACGGCACTGGCAGCGGCATCAGCAGGAAGCCTGGTTGCGACAGCTGCTCGACCCCATGCTGCGCCTGTCCAGTCTCGAGGTCGATGCCGAACGCCTGGGGCTGCAACTGACCTGGCCGCGACAAATGTGCCTGCTGCAACTCGATGGTGAGGGCGATCCGCTGCCGCGCCAGGCGCGTCTGCTCGCCGCTCTGGGGGGCAAGAGTGAACATCTGGTAGCGCCGCTCGGGCGTCACGAACTGCTCTGGTGTCGACCTTACAGCACCACGCGCGATGATCGTGCCTGGCTCCTGCAGGCTGACGAACGCGAGTGGGGCGTGAGCTCGCTTGCGCTCAGCGATCCCCTGCATGATCTGACCGAGCTGCGCCAGGCCAGCCTGGTCCTGCGCGATCTTCAGGCCTACGGCCAGGCGCGTTTTCCCGGTCGTCGCCTGCTGCGTCTGGACGAGTTGCGCCTGCCGACGTTGCTCTATGCCCAGCGCCACAGCTGGTTGCTGCAGGGCTGGCTGGCACCCTTGCGTCAGGTGCTGACGCAGGACCCACAAGGCACGCTTAGGGCTACGCTGGAAGCCTGGTGCGCGCATGACGGCCAGGTGCAAACCTGTGCGCAGGCGTTGGGCATTCATCGCAATACGTTGCGCTATCGCCTGGAACGCATCGCCGAACTCAGTGGCCTGGACCTCAATCGGCTGGATCAGCGCCTGCAGCTATCCTTGGGGCTGGGCTTGCTGGAACCCACCGAGACGGCTCAGTTGAACGCTCGGTAATCTGCTCCCGTTGGTGGAGGCGGGCCGATGGCTTTGTGCGATTGCACAGCCTCCTGGGCTTGGCTTTGGCTGTTTTAGTGCCGGCGCACAGGGTGAGGCTGGGGTTGGCTGAGCCACAATGTGGCGCCTCTCGGCATTCCCATCCGGGCCCTGCGCCCGCCATAACAACAATGAGGAGACTGGTCATGGGCCTGGTCCTGATTCTGGTGGCACTGATCGCGTTCATCGTGCTGTCCACTACCCGTTTGAAATTGCACCCCTTCCTGGCATTGTTGGCCGCTGCGCTGATCGCCGGTTTCGCCTACCAGCTGCCCGGCGGCGAAATAATCAAGACCATGACGGCCGGCTTCGGCGGCATCCTCGGTTACATCGGTATCGTCATTGTCCTCGGCACCATCATCGGCGTGATCCTCGAGCGCAGCGGCGCTGCCATCACCATGGCCGAGACGGTGATTCGTCTGCTGGGCCAGCGTTTCCCTACCCTGACCATGTCGATCATCGGCTATCTGGTATCGATTCCGGTGTTCTGCGACTCCGGCTACGTCATTCTCAACTCGCTGAAGAATGCCCTGGCCGCCCGCATGAAGGTGTCCGTGGTGGCCATGAGCGTGGCTCTGGCCACCGGCCTGTACGCCACTCACACCTTCGTGCCACCAACTCCTGGTCCGATTGCTGCGGCCGGCAACCTGGGCCTGGAAACCTCGCTGGGTCTGGTGATCCTGGTCGGTTTGCTGGTCGCTGCGGTCACCGCCGTGGCCGGTATGCTGTGGGCCAACCGTTTCCTCAAGCAGAACGACCACGAATTGCTGGAAGAAGCGCCGAGCGAACTGCTCGCCGATAACGTCGATTTCGATGCACTGCGTGCCCGCTATGGCAAGCTGCCCAGCGCCTGGCAGGCATTTTCGCCAATCTTCGTGCCCATCATCCTGATCTGCCTGGGCTCGCTCGCTGCTTTCCCGAGCAAGCCGTTCGGCACTGGCGCTTTCTTTGACGTGCTCAGCTTCCTTGGTCAGCCGGTTGCCGCGCTGCTGGTAGGCCTGGTGCTGGCGTGCTCGCTGCTCAAGGGCGAAGGCAAGCGTCAGCAGTTCCATGATCATGTGGCTCATGGCCTGAAAGAGGCGGCGCCGATCCTGCTGATCACCGGTGCTGGTGGCGCCTTTGGTGCCATTCTCAAGGCCACCGCGCTGACCGGCTACCTGGGCGACACCCTGTCGGCGCTGGGTATTGGCCTGTTCATGCCGTTCCTTGTGGCTGCCGCGCTGAAGAGCGCCCAGGGTTCCTCCACCGTTGCCCTGGTCACCACCTCGGCGATGGTTGCGCCACTGCTGGGCAATCTGGGGCTCGACAGCGAGATGGGTCGCGTGCTGACTGTAATGGCTATCGGCGCCGGTGCAATGACCGTTTCTCACGCCAACGACAGCTTCTTCTGGGTCGTGACCCAGTTCAGCCGCATGAAAGTGGCGACCGCTTATCGCGCCCAGACCATGGCGACCCTGATTCAGGGTATTGCCGGTATGGCCGCTGTCTGGTTGCTTAGCCTGGTTTTGCTGTAATCCCGCTTTGCCGGCAGGCGGCTACGGTCGCCTGCCTCCTTTCGAGGTACCTATCATGAAAATCGTCATTGCTCCTGACTCCTTCAAGGAGAGCCTCAGTGCGCCCGATGTGGCGGCTGCCATCGCCCGTGGTTGGCAGCAGGTGTTTCCCGAGGCCGAGTGTTTGCTGCGGCCCATGGCCGATGGTGGCGAGGGTACGGTCGATGCGTTGCTGGCTGCCGTGGGTGGCGAGCGCCGTGAATGCGACGTGCGCGGCCCCATGGGTGAGCCGGTCAAGGCGCATTGGGGCTGGCTGGGGCAGGGTACGGCGGTCATCGAGATGGCGGCTGCCAGCGGTCTGCACTGGGTGCCGCGTGAACAGCGCGATGCCCGTCTGGCCAGCAGCTTCGGCACTGGTGAGCTGATCCGTGAGGCGCTGGATGCCGGTGCTACGCGAATCATCCTGGGGCTGGGCGGCAGTGCCACCAATGACGCCGGTGTTGGTCTTTTACAGGCACTGGGGATGCGTTTTCTTGATGCCCAGGGGCGTGAGCTGGCGCCGGGCGGTGCAGCTTTGGCCGTTCTCGACAAGCTCGATCTGAACGGGCTCGATGCACGTTTGCTCAAGGTGCAGATCGAGGTCGCCGCCGATGTCGACAATCCCTTGTGCGGGCCACGCGGCGCATCCGCGGTGTTCGGTCCGCAGAAGGGGGCGACGCCTGAGCATGTCGCGGAGCTGGATACGGCGCTCGGCCGCTTCGCCCGTATCGCAGCGGCGACGCTGGGCGAGGATCACGCCGAGTTTCCCGGTGTGGGCGCCGCGGGCGGTCTCGGTTTCGCTGCGCGTGCCTTCCTCAAGGCAAGTTTCCGCCCCGGTATCGCGCTGGTGGCCGAACTGTCCGGCCTCGCCGCAGCAGTGGAGAACGCGGATCTGGTGATTACCGGGGAAGGGCGTATGGATGCCCAGACCCTGCACGGCAAGACACCGGTCGGCGTAGCGCGCGTGGCGCGTGCGGCCGGGGTGCCGGTCATTGCCTTGTCCGGTAGTCTGGGCGACAACTATCAGGCGCTGTACGAGGCGGGTATCGAAGCTGCATTCAGCCTGGCGCCGGGCCCGTTGTCCCTGGAACAGGCGATGGCCGGCGCGGCGGCTGAGTTGCAGGCGCGTACTACGGATATCGCTCGGCTCTGGCGTCTCGCTCGATCCTGACAGGGCGAATCTGGCTGAACTTGGTCTGTCTGAAATAACTATTGTTAAGGTTCCGTCGTGACAGATACGCTCGCCCGGCGTCTAATGGATCGAGATACCTCTGGAGGAATTGCTATGCGTAAACCCACTCTGCTCATTACCTCGCTGGCCGCGATGCTGGCCCTCGGGGGCTGTCAGTCCAGCCTGACTGGCGATACCTACAGCCGCGATGAGGCCCGAGCGGTGCAGACGGTACGCATGGGCACCATCGAATCGCTGCGCCCGGTCAAGATCGAAGGGACCAAGACACCGATCGGTGCGGGTGCCGGTGCTGTGGTTGGCGGTATCGGTGGCAGTGGCCTCGGTGGCGGGCGCGGCAGTGCAGTGCTGGCTGTGGTCGGTGCTGTTGCCGGCGGTCTGTTGGGCGCCGCGGCTGAAGAAGGCCTGACCCGTACTCAAGGTGTTGAGATCACCGTGCGTGAGGACGACGGCACCATGCGCGCCTACGTCCAGGAAGTCGAGCCGAACCAGGTGTTCCGCGTCGGCGAGCGCGTGCGCATCATGACGGTCAACGGTACCAGCCGCGTTACTCACTGATCGTTACAAGCCAGCCGGAGCAGCGTTGGTTGCTCCGGCTTTTTGTTGTCTGTCATCCCCGGCCGACAACTCGTCGGGCTTGCGCAAAAAAGTGCTTCCGGCAATTTTTTGTGGCCTCGCTATAGTGGTGGTCGGCTGTCAGCAGCACTTCCAGCAGCCTGCATGTTACCAAGTGTGTTTAACGATAATTCAATGCATGACGTTGTGTTGATAGTTATGGATAATCGGCCGTTATGCTTGTGCCGACAACGACTTAGCTGAAGCGTTGTGGTGCATGAACTATCACCGTCAGGGACTTGCGACTCCAATTCTCGTCGTTGGGTCAGCTGGTCTGGCGTGCCTGCTTAAGGGGTTTTCCGATGGCGCTTGCGCTGATTGTCGCCTTGCCATTTCTTGGGTTGTTTCTGCCGGTGCTTGCCGATCGGCTCGGACGCTCGGCCTGTGCTGCGGCTGCGGCTATAGCGCCCATCGTGGCGCTGGTGCTGCTGTTCAGCTACCAGCCTGCGGTGTTCGCAGGCGAGGTGTTGCGGGTCAAGCTGGAGTGGCTGCCGCACCTGGGGCTGAATCTCAGTCTGCGTCTCGATGGTCTGGGTTTTCTGTTTGCCCTGCTGATTCTCGGCATCGGCCTGTTGGTCATCCTCTACGCGCGCTATTACCTGGCCAAGACCGAGCCGATGGGGCGTTTCTTCGCCTTCCTGCTGCTGTTCATGGGCGCCATGCTCGGTGTGGTGCTGTCGGAAAACCTGCTGCTGATGCTGATGTTCTGGGAACTGACCAGCTTGTCGTCGTTCCTGCTGATCGGCTTCTGGGGTTCGCGCTCTGATGCCCGCAAGGGAGCGCGCATGGCGCTGGCGATCACGGGTGGCGGTGGCCTGGCGCTGCTCGCCGGTATTCTGCTGATCGGCCACATCGCCGGTAGCTTCGAGCTGTCTCAAGTGCTGGCGGCCGGCTACGCGATCCGTGCGCACGAGCTTTATCCGCTGGCGCTGGTACTGGTGCTGCTGGGTGTATTCACCAAGTCGGCGCAATTCCCTTTCCATTTCTGGTTGCCGCACGCGATGGCGGCGCCGACGCCGGTATCGGCCTATCTGCACTCGGCGACCATGGTCAAGGCCGGGGTCTTCCTGCTGGCGCGTCTGTACCCGGCGCTGGCCGGTTCCGAGTGGTGGTTCTACATGGTCAGCCTGACCGGTCTGGCCACGTTGCTGGTGGGTGCCGGTATGGCGCTGTTCCAGCATGACCTGAAGGGCCTGCTGGCGTATTCGACCATCAGTCACCTGGGTCTGATCACCCTGCTGTTCGGCCTGGACACCCAGCTAGCGGCTGTCGCTGCGGTGTTCCACATCATCAACCATGCGACCTTCAAGGCTTCGCTGTTCATGGCAGCGGGCATCATCGACCACGAAACCGGTAGCCGCGACATGCGGCGAATAAACGGTTTGTGGAAGTACATGCCACATACGGCCGTGCTGGCGATGGTGGCTGCCTCGGCCATGGCAGGCGTGCCGTTGCTCAACGGCTTTTTGAGCAAGGAAATGTTCTTCACCGAAACTCTGCACCAGCACCTGCTGGGCGGTTTCAACTGGGTGATTCCGGCTGCTGCGACCCTGGCCGGCGTGTTCTCGGTGGCCTACTCGCTGCGTTTCATTCACGACGTGTTCTTCAATGGCGAGCCGATCGACTTGCCCAAATATCCGCCGCACGAGCCGCCGCGCTACATGAAGGTGCCGGTCGAGGTGCTGGTATTCCTCTGCCTGCTGGTCGGCATCGTGCCTGCCTATACGGTAGCGCCGTTGTTGGCCGCCGCCGCCGCTTCGACGCTGGGGGGGCAGTTGCCCGAGTACAGCCTGGCGGTCTGGCACGGCTTCAACCTGCCGCTGCTGATGAGTTTCGTTGCGCTGTTCGGCGGGATCATCGTCTACGCCTGTCGCAAACCGCTGTTCCGCTGGTATGAAGGTTTGCCGACCCTGGATGCCAAGCACGCCTTCGACCAGGTGGTGCGCTACATGACGCGTACGTCCGTGCGTATCACCGCGTTTCTGGAGTGCGGTTCGCTGCAACGCTACCTGGCCTGGATGCTTGGCAGTGCCCTGATCCTGGTAGTGGTCGCGCTGTCGCCGCTCGAGCAGTTGGCCGGTAGCGTGCCAATGACACCCATCGATCCGCTGACCGTCACGGGTATGCTGATCCTGATGGTGACTGCGGTGCTCACCGTGGTTTTCCACCGTCGCCGCCTGGTGGCGCTGATGATTCTCAGCGCTGCTGGTCTGATGGTGGCGCTGGCCTTCGCCCGCTTCTCCGCCCCGGATCTGGCGCTGACCCAACTGTCGGTGGAAGTGGTGACCATCATCCTGCTGATGCTCACCTTGTACTTCATGACCGACCGCACCCCGGCCGAGTCCAGCAGTCTGCGTGGCCTGCGCGATCTGGTCCTGGCGCTGGGCAGCGGCACCATGGTGGCGATGCTGACTTACGCCGTGCTGACCCGTCCTTACCAGAGCATTTCCTCGTTTTTCCTGGAGAACAGTGTCTCCGGGGGCGGCGGTACCAATGTGGTCAACGTGATTCTGGTGGACTTCCGTGGCTTCGATACCCTGGGCGAGATCACCGTGCTGGCGATTGCCGCCATCGGTATCTACGCGCTGCTGCATGGCCTGCACCTGCCGCATCCTGCCCATGACAAGAACGGTCGTCCGTGGTCGACCGATGCCCATCCGATGATCCTCGACAACCTGGCGCGTGCCATGCTGCCGATGGCACTGCTGATTTCGGCGTTCATCTTCCTGCGCGGGCACAACCTACCGGGCGGCGGCTTCATCGCCGGCCTTATCACGGCGGTGGCGTTGATTCTGCAATACATCTCCCACGGTGTGACCTGGACCCAGGAGCGCCTGAAGTTCAGCTATCACGCCACCGCCGGTTGGGGCGTGCTGATCGCCGGGTTGACGGGGCTGGGCAGTTGGCTCTTCGGCTCGCCGTTCCTGACGTCGGCGTTCGGCCATTTCCATATTCCGCTGATTGGCGAAATCGAGCTGGCTACCGCGATCCTCTTCGATCTCGGGGTGTATCTGGCCGTTGTTGGCGCCACCCTGCTGATTCTTTCCAACATCGGCCATGTCAGTCAGGACGAGTCGTGCAAGGAGGTCATCTGATATGGAGGCTGTATTCGCAATCACCCTCGGGGTGCTGACTGCCAGCGGCGTCTACCTGCTGCTGCGTGCGCGCATCTTTCCGGTGGTGATGGGGCTGACCCTGATCTCCTATGCGGTCAATCTGTTCATCTTCGCCATGGGCCGGCTCGGCACGGGTGTGCCGGCGGTGATCGGCAAGAGCGCCGAGTACGGTGACCCGCTGCCACAGGCACTGGTGTTGACCGCCATCGTCATCGGTTTCGCCATGACCGCGTTCGTCGTGGTGCTGGCCCTGCGTGGCATGGGTGAACTGAAAACCGATCACGTCGATGGCGAGGAGCCGCGCGCATGAGTCACGCCATCATCCTCCCCATTCTGCTGCCGCTGTTCTTCGGCGCGCTGTTGCTGGTCGGCCACGGCTGGTCGCGTGACGTGAAGCGGGGTATTTCCCTGGTTGGCTGCCTGGCGCTGCTGCCGATTTGCCTGTATCTGGTGTGGCTGGCCGGAGCGGGACAGTTGCAGGTTTATGCGCTGGGCAACTGGGCTGCGCCATTCGGCATCATGCTGCTGCTCGACCGCTTCAACGCGGCACTGTTGCTGCTCACCTCGCTGCTCGCCTGCTTCGCCCTGGTTTATGCCTGTCGCGGTGACGATGAGCGCGGGCCGAACTTCCATGCGTTGTTCCAGTTTCAGTTGCTGGGCATCAACGGCGCGTTCCTGACCGCCGATCTGTTCAACCTGTTCGTGTTCTTCGAGGTCCTACTGATCTCCTCTTATGCATTGCTGCTGCATGGCAACCGCGCCAATCAGGTCAAGGCCGGCGTGCATTACGTGGTGCTCAACCTGCTGGGCTCGTCGTTCTTCCTGATCGGCGTGAGTTTGCTGTATGGCCTGACCGGCACCCTGAACATGCCGGACCTGGCTGTGCGCGTGGCCAGCGCCGATGTTGCCGACGCGCCGCTGATCAAGGCTGCTGCCTACCTGCTGCTGATCGTCTTCGGCCTCAAGGCTGCCGTGCTACCGCTGTGCTTCTGGCTGCCGCGCGCCTATGCTGCAGCGCCTGCTTCGGTGGCGGCGTTGTTCGCGATCATGACCAAGGTGGGCTTCTACGCCATTGTCCGTGTGTTCACCCTGGTGTTCGGCGAAGAGGCCGGGCCACTGGCCAATCTCGGCCATGAACTGCTCTGGTGGCTGGCACTGCCGACCATTGCCTTCGGTGTGATTGGCGCCTTGGGTGCGCGGCAGTTGCAGGCGCTGCTGGCCTATCTGGTGCTGGTCTCGGTGGGCACGCTGATGGCCGGCTTCGCCATCGGTAACGTGGCGGCGTTAAGTGCTGCGCTTTATTACATGGTGCACAGCACGTTGATCAGCGCCGCGTTGTTCCTGTTGGCGGGGCTGGTGGTCGCCCAGCGTGACAGCGCCGGCGGCGACCTGCAGCAGGAGCGTGTGCTGCGTCAGCCGCTGGTGCTGGGTTGCATGTTCTTCTTCGCTTCGATTTCCGTGGCTGGGTTGCCGCCGTTCTCCGGTTTCCTCGGCAAGATGTTGCTGCTGCGAGCGGCGGAGCCGGGTTGGCAGGCCTGGAGCCTGTGGCCGGTGGTGCTGATCGGCGGTCTGCTGACCCTGGTGGCGTTGAGCCGCGCCGGTACCAGTCTGTTCTGGCTCGGTCAGCAGGCGGACGCAGCCCCTTCGACCGCTGCTCCGGCTGACCGCGTCAGCCTCCTGGCTGCGCTAGGCCTGTTGCTGGCCAGTCCGCTGCTGTTGATCGGCGCTGCCCCGATACTGGCCTACCTGGAGGCTGCAGCGGCGCAGTTGCTCGATCTGCAACCCTATCTGTCGATCATCGCTGGAGGTGCGGCATGAGGCGTTTCTTCCCCCACCCGCGGATGATGCTGGTACTGACGGTGCTCTGGCTGCTCTTGGTCAACACCTTCAATCTGGGCCATCTCCTGCTCGGGCTGTTTCTGGGGTGGTCGATCGTGCACCTGTGTGGCGATTTCCTGCTGAGCGTGCCGAAGGTGCGCAAGCCCCTGGGGCTGTTGCTGTTCATCGGCAAGGTGTTCTACGACATCGTGGTGGCCAATCTGCAGGTGGTGAAGCTGGTGTTGGGGCCGAAATCGCGGCTTGAACCGGCATTCGTCGAGGTGCCGGTCGAGATCGAGGATGAGTTCGTGCTGTCGACGCTGGCCTGCATCATCTCGCTGACCCCCGGCACGGTTTCTGCCGGCCTCAGCTCAGACCACAAGACACTGCTGCTGCACGGGCTCAACGTGCCGGATCGCGACGAACTGATCGCGGCGGTCAAGAGCCGTTACGAAACGCCGCTGCTGGAGATATTCGAATGCTCGAGAACGTAGTCTTTCTGTGCATGGGCATCCTCACGCTGGCCATGCTGCTCAATGTCGCGCGTCTGGTCGAAGGGCCGAGCGTGGTCGACCGTGTCCTGGCCCTGGATACCCTGTACATCAACGCGTTGGCGCTGATCGTGCTGTTCGGCATCTGGCTGGCATCGGATCTGTTCTTCGAGGCTGCACTGCTGATCGCGGTGATGGGCTTCGTCGGTACGGTTGCAGTGGGTAAGCATCTGCTGCACGGCGACATCATCGATTAAGGGGGAATGACCATGCCGTTCTGGCTGGAGTTGTTGATTTGTGCCTGCCTGATCCTGGGCAGTCTGTTCGCCCTGGTGGGTGCCATCGGTCTGTATCGGCTGCCGGACTTCTTCACCCGCCTGCATGGGCCGACCAAGGCCACGACGCTGGGCGTTGGCGCTACGCTGATCGCTTCGATGCTGTTCTTCGCGCACCACACCGGCAACCTCAGCCTGCACGAACTGCTGATCACTCTGTTCCTGTTCCTGACTGCTCCGGTCAGTGCGCATATTCTGTCCAAGGCCGCGATGCAACAGAAGGTCGAGTTGACCGAGCGCACCCGTGGCCAGCCTTGGGACGATGATCACTGATCCACTGTCAGGCTTTTCTTGCATCTGTCTGTCACTGTCGTCAGGCAATTACCCGCTCTAGACTGCGCTCTTGAATCAAACGAGGTATTGCCTCAGGGGAGTCAGGAGATGAGCGAGCGGGTCATTCGTCAGGCCTGTGTCGAGGATATCGAGGCGCTCTGCGCGCTGATTCTCGAGCATGGGCCCAACCCCTGGAACCATTTGCCCGAAGTCGAGGTTCGCCAGCACCTGCGGGGTATTGCAGCCAGCACGACGCTGGCCGTGCTGGCCGAGGAGCAGGGGCAACTGCTGGGTTTCGTCAGCTATCGCCTGACGCAGGATTTCGCCGCTCATCAACCTGCGGCGCGTGCCGGGCAGGTGCATGGCTATATCTGCGAAGCGGTGGTGCATCGCGATTGCGCTGGTCGTGGACTTGGCGCTCATTTGCTCACGGAGGCAGTGCAGGACTTCTGGCGTCTGGGCGTGTGCGACGTTTATATCGATCGCCACGAAGAGAATGCGGCATCGGCGGGGATGATGCGCAAGGCCGGCTTCACCGAGCTGTTGACCTACGCCGACCCGGCGCGTCGACCGAATGGTTCGCGGCGTTCGACCCTGTGCTGCCAGCGGGTCAGGCAATGATTCGGCGACTGCTCGCTATGGCTGTGCTGGCCGCCGCACAGATGCTGCTGGCGTTGTTGCTTTACCGCAGCGCCATCGATGCCTATCGGCAGATGTTCGGCGGGATTCGCCGCGATATCAGTTATGGCCTGCAACTACAGCACTCGTTGTATCTCTTTGGCGCTCTGGCTGTGTGCAATGCTGTCTGGTCGTTGAGTTGCCGTAGCCGGCGCAGCGGTCTGATCGGTTTTGGCGTCTGCCTGCTGCTCTGGGCGACATTCTGGGCCAATGCCTTCGCCAGCATGCCGTACCGCAGCCTGCTGGTGGTTGGAGTTGGCACGTTGGCGTTGGCCATGCCACTGCCCCTGCTGATGCGTTTCAGTACAGTTGGGTGGGTTAGGCGCTTGTCGAATAGGTGAATGAGTCCGTACGTCAAGGTGCGCCGTAACCCACCATTGGCGCAGCGCAGGACAATCGCCTGGCGGGTTACGCGGCGCACTGCGATGGCGGTGATCGGACATTCGCAGGTTTGGCGCCGCTAACCCACCCTGCGGGGTGGGTGATCCGAAGAAGGTTTAGCGATTCAACCCGAGCATGTCCTTGGCCACCGCCTCGGCCACGCGAATGCCGTCGACGCCAGCAGAGAGAATGCCGCCGGCGTAGCCCGCGCCTTCGCCTGCCGGGTACAGGCCTTTGAGATTCAGGCTCTGCAGGTTTTCGTCACGGGTGATGCGCACCGGCGAAGAGGTGCGCGTCTCGATACCGGTGAGTACCGCATCGGCCAGGTCGAAGCCCTTGATCTGCTTGCCGAAGGCCGGCAATGCCTCGCGGATGGCTTCGATGGCGAAGTCCGGCAGCGAGGGCGCCAGGTCGCCCAGTTTCACCCCGGGCTTGTAGGAGGGCTGCACTTCGCCGAGAGCGGTGGACGGCTTGCCCTTGATGAAGTCGCCAACCAGTTGCCCCGGCGCCTCATAGTTGCGCCCGCCGAGCACGTAGGCGTGCGATTCCAGCTGCTCCTGCAGTTCCACGCCGGCCAGCGGGCCACCCGGATAGTCCTCCTCAGGAGTGATGCCGACGACGATGCCGGCGTTGGCGTTGCGCTCGTTACGCGAGTACTGGCTCATGCCGTTGGTGACCACGCGCTCCGGCTCGGAGGTGGCGGCGACCACGGTGCCGCCTGGGCACATGCAGAAGCTGTAGACCGAGCGGCCGTTGCTAGCGTGGTGTACCAGCTTGTAGTCGGCAGCGCCGAGTTTCGGGTGGCCGGCGTACTTGCCCAGGCGTGCGCGGTCGATCAGCGACTGCGGGTGTTCGATGCGGAAGCCGACCGAGAAGGGCTTGGCCTCCAGGTACACGCCACGGGCATGCAGCATGCGGAAGGTGTCGCGCGAACTGTGGCCGAGAGCCAGCACCACATGGCGGCTGATGATCTGCTCACCACTTTCCAGCACCACACCGGTGAGTTGGTCGTCTTCGATCAGCAGATCGCTGACGCGCTGCTGGAAGCGCACTTCGCCGCCGAGGGCCTTGATTTCCTCGCGCATGGTGGCGACCACGCCGGTCAGGCGGAAGGTGCCGATATGCGGCTTGCTGACGTAGAGGATCTCGTCCGGCGCGCCGGCCCTGACGAACTCCTGCAGTACCTTGCGTCCGTGGTGGTGAGGGTCCTTGATCTGGCTGTACAGCTTGCCGTCGGAGAAGGTGCCCGCGCCGCCTTCGCCGAACTGCACGTTGGAGGTCGGGTCGAGCACGTTCTTGCGCCACAGGCCCCAGGTGTCCTTGGTGCGCTGGCGCACTTCCTTGCCGCGCTCCAGGACGATGGGGCGCAAGCCTGCCTGGGCCAGGATCAGCGCCGCGAAGATGCCGCAGGGGCCGAAACCGACGACGATGGGGCGCTCTTCCAGCGGCGTTTCTGCCTTGCCGACCGGCTTGTAGGTGATGTCCGGTGCCGGGCCGACATGCTTGTCATCGCTCAGGCGAGCGAGCAGGGCGGCTTCGTCTTTCACCTCGCAGTCGAGGGTATAGATGAAGGGCATGTCGCCGAACTTCTTGCGCGCATCGTAGCTGCGCTTGAACACGCTGAAGGCCAGCAGGTCGGCGTCGTCGATGCCCAGGCGCTGAACGATGGCCGGGCGCAGGGCCTCATCGGCATGGTCGAGGGGTAGTTTCAGTTCGGTCAGGCGAAGCATGGGCGGTGTCCTGGTTGGCCGGTGGTGATCCGGCAAGGTGAAGAAGGTCGGCGATTGTACGGGATTCGCGGTCCGGGTGGAGAGGACGGCATTCTCGAACTACTGACGGCTTTGCTCCGTTGAGCGTAGGTGAACGATGTCTCGAACGCTGCGCGAGTACGTGCTCAGCCGTGCTGACGTTCGATTGCGCGACCCCGAATGAACATCAGGGCAGCGCCCGCGAAGGCTGCTGTCGCGGCATAGACGATCACGGCTTGCGAGTCGAGGCTGTCGATGATCAGCCCTCCTAGAACCGCACCTGCGGCAATGGCGACCTGGAAGGTCGATGACAGCAGGGCGCCAGCGCTTTCCGCGTGATCGGCGGCGGCGCGCGCGTTCCAGATCGAGATCGATACCGGGAAGGCGCCGAACGCGAAGCCCCACAGCGCAATCGCGACGAAGGCAACGTCAGCCTGTGTGCCGAACAGGACCAGCGTGAGTGCAACGGCAGCGATCAGGAACGAGCAACTGCTGACTGCCCAGGCCGGACTGCGCGCGGCGACTGCGCCGCCGGCAAGGTTGCCGAAAAAGCCGCTGACACCGAAGGCCAGCAAGGCAAGCGAGACGGTCGCGACATCCAGGCGGGGAACCTCCTCGAGGAAGGGACGAATGAAGGTCAGAGCGGCGAAGTGCCCGGAAATGACCAGAAGCCCAGTGCAGATGCCGACGACGACCGCACGCCGCGTTAGCGCTGCCTTGAAGGAGGCCAGGCCTGGCGCTGCTGTGGCCGGCAGTTTGGGCAGGGTCAGCATCTGAATCACCAGCGCCACCACGCCAATACCGGACGCGGCCAGGAAGGTTGCCTGCCAGCCCCACAGTTCTCCCAGGTAGGCACCCAGCGGGGCAGCGAAGATGGTGGCGAGCGAAATGCCCATCATGATTATCGAAATGGCACGCGGCACCTTGTCCGGGGGCACCAGGCGCAGGGCGAGCGCTGCCATCATGGCCCAGAAGCTGCCGAGGGCGAAGCCCAGCAGTCCACGCGCGATCAGCAGCACCGTGATGTTTGAGGCATAGGCCGAAAGGATGCAGGAGAACACCAGCATGCCCATCAACCCCCAGACGATCTTTTGTCGATCCAGACGGCCCGAGAACAGCACCACCAGCGGTCCGGCGAATGCGGCGACCACGGCGGTGGCGGTGATGGCCTGGCCCACCGCGCCGTTGGATACGCCCAAGTCGGCGGCCATCGGCGTCAGCAGGCTGATCGGTAGGAATTCCGCCGTGACCAGGCCGAAGGCGCCCAGGGCAAGAGAGATGACGGCCCACCACGCAGCAGATATGGATCTGGTGTCAGCAGCAGATGAATCGGTATGGGGCATGATGGAATCCTTCATTTTTGTCTTCCGGTAGCTCAGCCGAACTGCACCAGTTCGAGCGAGGGCAACGGCCCACCGGGGAATTGCGTCAGGCGCCCACCCTCGGCCAGCTCGCCAAGGTCGATAGCGGCGAAGCCCAGCTCATCGATCAGTGCGCTGACCTGGTTTTTCGCGCGATTGTCGTCACCCGCCAGGAACAGCACACGCCGGCCGCCGCGCTCGGCGGGATCGGCGATGAGCAGTCTGGGGTTCAGGTGATTGAACGCCTTCACTACATGGGCGCCCGGCACCAGGTCGGCAAACACTTCGCTTGAGGTGCGGCCATGCAGATCGATAGGGTTGAACAGCGGCGCTTCGATCGGGTTATTGCTGTCGATGACGACTCGCCCGGCGAAGTCCGCAAGCCCGGACAGCGCGGCTGGCAGCTTCGACCAGTTCACCGCGACCAACACGATGGGCTGCGCTGCCGCCTGTTCACGGGTGCCGGCACGGATGCTCGGGCCGATGGATTGTACAAGGGCTTGCAGGCTCTCTGGCCCTCGGCCGTTGGAGAGAATTGCCGGAATGTTCCGACGCGCCAGGGCGCGTGCGAAGGTCGCGCCGATATGGCCGGCACCGATGATGCCGATGGAGGGCAATTTGCTCATGCTGTGACTCCTTGAGGCCAGAAGTGTCGGAAAACTGTGGGGCAGGCTGACTGGCCTGCCCCGGCAGACTCAAGAGGTCAATCCGCCGTCAGCGAGGATGTCCGCACCTGTGATGAACGAGGCTTGCGGGCTGGCGATGAATGCCACGAGGCTGGCAATTTCGTGTGGCTCTCCATAGCGACCCACTGCCATACGGGGGGTCAGGAGCTGGGCAACCTCGCTATCGGCCGGGTTCATGTCGGTGTTCACAGGGCCTGGGTGGATGCTGTTGACCGTGATTCCGCGTGGCCCCAGATCATGTGCCAGGCTGCGGTTGAAACCGGCGACGGCGCCTTTGGTCAGGCTGTATGCGGCAAGTCCGGGCACACCTGCGTACTTGGTGACCGAGCTGGCTATGTGGATGACGCGACCGCCTGCCTGCATGTGCTTTACCGCTTCCTGGGTGGCGACGAATACACCGGTCACGTTGACCGCGAGCAGCTTCTGGTAATCCTCGAAGCTGGTTTCTTCGAACTGGCTGAATACGCCGATACCGGCGTTATTCACCAGAATGTCGAGGGCCCCGAACGCTTCCACCGTCTTCGCGACGGCGGCACGCACGGCCTCGGGATCAGCTGCGTTGGCCTGGATTGCCAGTACGCGACCGCCTGCCGACTCGATGGCAGCTGCGGTTTCTTCTGCCTGTTGAGGCGAGCTGTTGTAGGTGAAGGCAACCTGGGCGCCGTCGGCGGCCAGGCGTTTGGCGATAGCTGCGCCGATGGAGCGAGAGCCGCCTGTTACGAGGGCCGTCTTGCCGGCCAGGGGAAGGGTTTGGGAAGAGGTTACGTTGCTCATGATTCACTCCGTTTGATTGCCGAAACATTCGGTGGAGTGACTATCGCGTTTTCATTCCTCTTTGATTAGTAGCTAATCACTTGGATTATCTTCAAGTATCTGTTTAAGATCGGCCTATGGAAACATTGGCCAACCTGGAATCATTCGTGCGCAGTGCCGAGAGTGGCAGTTTCTCGGCGGCAGCGCGCCGGCTTTCGCTCACGCCGGCAGCGGTGAGCCGCAACGTCGCCATGCTGGAGCGCAACCTGGGTGTACGGCTGTTCCAGCGTTCGACACGCAAGTTGACGCTGACCGAGGCGGGCGAGGCTTTCTTGGCTGCGGTTGGCGGCAATCTGGAGTCCTTGCAGAACGCCATTGCAGCGGTATCAGCCGATGATGGCCAGCCGGCTGGTGTGCTCAAGATCAGCGTGGCGCCATCCTTCGGGATCGGTTACCTGCTGCCTTTGTTGCCCGAGTTCCTGCAGCGCTATCCCCGCGTTCGCCCTGAATGGCATTTCGAGAACCGTACGGTCGACCTGATCGCCGAAGGCTACGATGCCGCCATCGGTGGCGGTTTTGAGCTGGCAAGCGGTGTGGTCGCCCGCACATTGGCGCCGCTGCACGTTGTTGCCTTTGCCTCTCCCGCTTACTTGGCTCGGCACACTTTGCCAGCCGACCCATCAGGTCTGATCGAGTTGGACTGCATTGTCATGCGTTCGCTGTCGTCGGGTCGTATCCGTACCTGGAACATGCGCAATGCGCAGGGCGATGAAGTGATCGCGACGATGCGCGAGACCGTAGTGGTCAACGATCCAACTGCTGTGCGAGAGGCTGCGCGGTTGGGCCTGGGGGTGGCGATGCTTGCCGTACCCGATGTACTGTCCGGGCTGGAGTCGGGTGAGCTGGTACGGGTGCTGCCGCGCTGGTGGGCGGATGCCGGCGCGTTGTCGCTGTATTACCCCAGTCGTCAGTTGATGCCCGGCAAGACGCGCAGCTTCATCGACTTCGTGGTCGAGGCCTTCCAGCGTGAAGACTATGCACGGCGTTTTGCCGGGAGTTTGGGCTAGCGCCCCGTTGAGCGATCCATGCCGGTGACACCTGGCGGGGCCACCGGCATTGGCGCGGCTCAGTTGCGCATGGCGCCATAGTGCGCGCAGCCACGCAGCACCTGGCCATCGAGGCGCAGTTCGGCGCTGAGGTGGTTGACCGCGCCGCTCATGCCGTCGACGCAGCGCTGCGGTGCCACCCACAGATCCAGACGCTGGCCGTTGGCTTCACTGCTGAAGTTCAGGCGGCCATCCGGCAACTGTTCTTCCAGGTAAGGCAGGGCCAGCGGCTCCTGCCCGGGGCGGTTGAGCACCAGGCCCTTGCTGCCGACTTCCAGTTGCCAGAACGGTTCGTTGCCGCTGGCGCGCAGGGTCAGGCGTTTGAAGTTGAGGTCGTCGCAGCCATGCCCTTCGCCCTGCAGGCGATAGATCTGGCTGACCTCGAAGCGACCATCGTTGCCTTTGCCCTGGCTGCCGCCCAGACGACCGGCCAGATCGGCGAACAGGCTGGCCTGGCCATCGCTACCGAGCTGCATGGCTTCGCGCTCGATGCCTGTACCGTCGCCATCGATCAGCACGAAGCGGCGCTGCTCCTGGCAGGGGCTGAAGACCAGCTGACCATTTTCAACCTGGACTTGACCCTGTAGGCGGGTAGCCGGGGGTGGGCCTTCCGGTTTGCCGGTGTAGACCTGGCAGGCGGCCAGAAGCGGGAGGAGGGCGGCGCTGGTAAGCAGGGAGCGGGTGATGGACATGAGTCTCTCCAGATACGAGCGGCCACCATAGCTACAGCGCGACCTTGGCTCAAGCCGTGAGCATGAAAGTCGCGCAGCGACTTCCTCCCTGCAGTCCTTCTCCCTCTGGGAGAAGGTGGCGCGAAGCGCCGGATGAGGGGGCATACCACGCAGGCTTTCATCGTTCGGCTGCCGTCGCGGTATGCCCTGGCTTTGACTGGGTACTGCGAGTGCGGCCTAATGCGCCGGTCCAGAACTGACCGAGCACCTTCTGCAATGCCCAGCCCCGTCATGCGCCCCAGCACGCTTCATTTGCCCCAGGGCGACTGGGCGACAGTGCTCGATTGCCTGTGCGATCACTTTCCCGCTATCGACCGCTCCGTCTGGTTGCAGCGCATGGCGCGCGGTCGGGTGCTGGATGCGGCTGGCACGCCCATCGACGCCACGCATCCCTATCGGGCCGGGCTCAAGGTGCGTTACTTCCGTGAAGTGCCGAACGAGACGCCAATTCCAGTCGTCGAACAGGTGTTGTGGCAGGACGAGCACCTGCTGGTCGCCGACAAACCTCACTTTCTGCCGGTGATGCCGGCCGGTGAGTACGTCGAGCAGACGCTGCTGGCGCGCCTGATCGAGCGCACCGGCAATCCCGAACTGGTGCCGATCCACCGCATTGACCGATTGACCGCCGGCCTGGTGCTGTTCTCGGTCGCCCCAAATAGTCGCGGTCTGTACCAGGCGCTGTTTCGCCAGCGTGCGGTGGAGAAACGCTACGAGGCCATTGCTCCCGCGCTGGCGCAGCTGCAGTTTCCCCATGTGCATCGCTCGCGCATGGTGGAGGGCGAGCCGTTCTTTCGCATGCAGGAAGTGGCGGGCGAGGCCAACAGCGAGACGCGCATCGAGGTGCTGGAGCGTCGTGGTGAGTTGTGGCGCTATGGGCTTTCGCCGGTGACGGGCAGGAAGCATCAGTTGCGCGTGCATCTGGCCGGGCTTGGCGCGCCTATCGTCGGTGACGATTTCTATCCCGAGCTGCACGAGAGTCGCAACCAGCCGGACGATTACGCTAAGCCACTCAAGCTGCTGGCGCGCGGCCTGCGTTTCGTCGATCCGCTCAGCGGCCAGCTGCGCGAGTTCGAGAGCGGATTGCAGTTGCAGTGGTAGCTTCAGGTCGTGGGAGGGGCTTCAGCCGCGAGCTTTTCGCCGCTACGACTGCATGGATGCAGGATGCCAGAGCCGAAAGCGCCTCCCTCAGTGCATTGCCAGTGCACCGTAGGGTGCGCCGTGCGCACCAGAGGTGTCATAAAAAAGCCCGCACAAGGCGGGCTAGGCGTGGCGCTTGCACCAGAGCTTGAATAAGGGCTCTGCCAGGAACATCACCAGAAACAGCCGTAGCACCTGCAATGCAGTGACCAGCGCAACCGATAGCTGCAAGGCTTCGGCGGTCAGGCACAGCTCGGTAATGCCGCCTGGCATCATGCCCAGCATCAGCGACAGGTGGTCTTCGCCGGCCAGCCAGCCAAGGGCTTCGCCGAGCACGGCAGCGGCGAGCATCGCCAGCAGGGTGAAGGCCAGCACACGGGCGAGAAAACCCGGCGCGCTGCGGAAGAAGGCACGGTCGAAGTGACAGCCCAGGGCGCAACCAATCAGCCACTGGCCGAGCTGGCCGAGGCCTTGCGGCAGGCCCAGATGCAGATCGAAACTGGCGCTGGCAACGGCGCAGGCGGTCAGTGGGCCGAGCATCCAGGGGTTGGGTTGTTTCAGGCGGCCCCAGAGCATCGCCAACACCGCGCCAGCGGCCAGCAGGCCGATCAGCCAGGTCCAGTCCACCGGCGCGCGAGTCGGGGCGCTGACGGCGGGCAGGCCCCAGGTGAACAGCGCCGGAATCAGCAGTACCACCAGTAGCAGACGCAGGCTGTGCGCCGCCGCCACGCGCGCGGGTTGGGCATCGTGACGCAGGGCCAGGTTGACCATCTCGCTGGCGCCGCCAGGCATGCTGGCGAAGAAAGCGGTAGCGCGGTCGACGCCGGCACGGCGCAGGATAGCGATGCCGATCAGGCTCAGAAGCAGCGTGCCGAAGGCGCCCATCACGATCACGGGCAAGTGGCTGAGCACCTGTTCCAGCACGTCGCTGGTGAAGTGCAGGCCGATGCCGCTGGCCACCAGCCATTGGCCGGCCTTGCGCCCGCCCGGCAGTTCACTGAAGGCGCGATTGGTCAGGCAGCGCACGACGATTACCGCCAGCAAGGAGCCGACCATCCACGGCAAAGGCCAGCCGGCGAGGCTGGCCAGGTATCCGCCGACCACTCCGGCCAGCGGTGTTACCCAGAGGTCACGCGGCAGAGGCATCAGCCTGCGCCTTGATCTGCTTGCGTCGACGCATCCAGCGGATGCCCGGCAGGGCCAGCATCAGTACGACAAGTGCCCACAGCACCAGGGTGATCGGGCTGCCCCAGAGGATGCCCAGGTCGCCAGCGGAGATCGACAGGGCGCGACGCAGGTTGTCCTCCATCATTTCGCCCAGCACGAAGCCGAGGATCACCGCCGAGAGCGGGAAGTCCAACTTGCGCAGGATGTAGCCGAACACACCCAGACCGATCATCAGCACCAGGTCGAAGGTGGTGCTGTGCACCGCATAGACACCGACCATGCTGATCACGGTGATGGCGGGTACCAGCACCCAGTTCGGCACGCTGAGCATGCGCGAGAACAGGCCGACCAGCGGGATGTTCATCACCAGCAGGATGACGTTACCGATGAACAGCGAGGCGATCAGGCCCCAGACCACGTCTGGCTGCTGCTCGAACAGCAACGGGCCAGGGGTGATGTTGTACAGCGTCAGTGCGCCGATCATCACCGCGGTAGTGCCCGAACCGGGTACGCCGAGGGTCAGCATCGGGATCAGCGAGCCGCAGGCCGAGGCGTTGTTGGCCGACTCGGGAGCGGCCAGGCCGCGCAAGTCGCCCTCGCCGAACTTGCCTTTGTCACCGGCCAGGCGCTTTTCGGTCATGTAGGTCATGGCGCTGGCGATGGTCGCGCCGGCACCAGGCAGTACGCCAATGACGAAACCGGCGACCGAGCTGCGAATCATGGTCCAGAAGGTGAAGCAGTATTCCTTGAAGTTGAACAGCACACGACCGCTGGCCTTCACCGCCTTCTGGCCGTTGTGGGTGTTTTCCAGCATCAGCAGAATCTCGCTGACACTGAAGAAGCCGATCACCACGATGACGAACTGGATGCCGTCGGACAGACTGACGCTGTCGAAGGTGAAGCGGTAGACCCCTGTGGTGGAGTCCACCCCGACCGTGGCCAGGGCGAGGCCGATCAGCGCCGAGAGCAGGGTCTTGACCGGCTTGTCGCCGACCATGCCGCCGAGGCAGGCAATCGCGAAGATCATCAGCACGAAGTACTCGGCCGGACCGAATGCCACCGCCCATTTCGCCAGAATAGGCGCGAACAGCACCACGCCGCAGGTGGCGATCATGCTGCCGGTGAAGGAGCTGACTGCAGACAGCGACAATGCGATACCCGCCTTGCCCTGACGTGCCAGCGGGTAGCCGTCGAGGGTGGTCATCACGGCGGCTGCGTCGCCGGGAACGTTGAGCAGGATGGCGGAAATACGGCCGCCGTATTCGCAGCCCAGGTACACGGCGGCGAGCAGAATCAGTGCGGTTTCCGGCGGCAGGCCAAGGGCGAAGGCCAGCGGCAGCAGCAGGGCGACGCCGTTGATCGGGCCCAGGCCTGGTAACAGGCCAACGATGGTGCCAACGAAGGCACCGAACAGTGCAACCAGCAGGTTGGTCGGCCGGGTGGCGACGTCAAAGCCCTGCATCAGAAAATGTAAAGTTTCCATCTCAGCTCTCCACCAACGCTTCGAACACGCCCAGTGGCAGCGGAACGTCTAGCGCGTAATCGAACAAGGCATACAGCAGCACGCCCATCAGGACGCCGCTAATCAGGCACGGCAGCGCACGACCCGTGAACAGCAAGCCCAGGACGAAGGTGGCCAGTGCAGTGCTGAGGACGAAGCCCAGGGGCTCGAAGAGCAGGGCGTAGGCCAGCAGCGTGAGGATGCACAGGCCGCTGCGCAGCAGTGCCTGGCGGGTGAGTTTCTCGGTGTCCGCGCCTGGCTTGAACACCAACCAGGCAGCACCAGCGCCCATCAGAGCCAGCAGTAACAACGGATAGGCACGAGGACCAACCGGGTCATAGGCAAAGGGAGCCTGGAAGCCCCAGGCGATGACGGCGAGGCCGGCGCACAACAGCAGCCAGATCGCAGCGAACAGGCGAACGTACATAGCAATGGTCTCTTGCGTAGGGACAGGATCGAACTGCAGTGCAGTTCAATTGCGGGCTCGGCATCGGGCGACGCCGAACCCGCTGATGCACTTATTCCTGCATCAGGCCGAATTCACCGGCCAGGGTCTTGTACTCAGCGACCTGCTTGAACACCAGGGCCTTGAGTTCATCACCGGTGACTGCCAGCGGCAGCAGGTCACGTTGTTCACGCAGCTTGGCGAAGTCTTCGCTGGCCAGCAGGGTGTCGAATTGCTGTTTCCACCAGTCGAACTGCTCGTCGCTGACTTCCGGGCCCATGTAGAAGCCACGGATCACCGGCCAGGTGATGTCGTAGCCCTGCTCCTTGGCAGTCGGGATTTCGGCCAGCTTGCCCGGCAGGCGTTCATCGGAGAGCACCGCGAGAATGCGCACTTTTTTCGCTTCCAGCTGCGGGGTGACTTCACCGAGGCCGCTACTGGTGACCTGCACGTGGCCGCCAAGCATCGCGGTGAGGGTCTCGCCGCCGCCTTCGAAGGCGACATAACGCAGGTTTTTCGGGTCGATCCCGGCCAGGCGGGCGATCAGCGCGGTCTGCATCCAGTCCTGTCCACCGATGGTGGCACCCGCGCCGAAGACGATGCTGGACGGGTCTTTCTTCAAAGCCTGAACCAGATCATCGAGGTTCTTGTACGGGGAGTCGGCACGCACGGTAATCGCGCCGTAGTCGGTACCGACGGCGGCCAGCCAGCGTACGGCGGTTTCGTCATAACGACCGAACTTGCCCTGGGCCAGGTTCAGCAGCGAGCCCGAGGAGAAGGCAGTGATGGTGCCTGGGTCCTTGGCGCGCTGGGCGACCACGGCGTTATAGGCTACGGCACCGACGCCGCCGGGCATGTAGGTGACGCGCATCGGCGCCTTGAGCAGACCTTCATCCTTGAGGCCGCTCTGGGCCAGTTTGCAGGTCAGGTCGAAACCACCGCCGGGCTTGGCCGGGGCGATGCATTCGGGGCGCTTGGGTTCGGCAGCCAGCAACTGACTGGCAAAGGCCAGGCAGGCAGTCGCCAGTGCGGCGCGGGTCAGGACAGATTTCATGAGTGATTCCTCGCGAGTCTTGTTGTTGTTTACCAGATCGGCAGGGTGTAGCCGACGATGACACGGTTCTCGTCCGCGTCGCGGGCGAAGTCGGAGCGGAAACTGGCGTTGCGCACACGTACGTAGAGGTCCTTGAGTGGGCCGGTCTGCACCACGTACTTGAACTCGATGTCGCGCTCCCATTCGCCGCCACGGTCATCGGAGCCGGCCACACGGGCGTCATCGCCACGGATGTAGCGGGTCATGAAGGTCAGGCCGGGCACGCCGATGCTGGCGAAGTTGTAATCGTAGCGGGCCTGCCAGGAGCGCTCGTCGGCGTTGGCGAAATCGTTGATCTGCACGAAGTTGACCAAAAACGGATCGCTGCCATCGATGTAGGCAAAGCCGGTGTCGCCGCTCATGTCCTGGAAGCCCAGGCCGAACTTGTGGCTACCCAGGCCGTAGCTGACCATGGCGTTGAAGGCCTGATTGTCGACCTTGCCGGCGTTGGCTGCGCCGCTGTCACGACTGACGATATAACGCACGTCGCTGCTCAGGGTGCCGGCACCGACCTTGTGGCTGCTCAGCAGGCCGAAGAAATGCTGGCGATAGATGTCATCCAGATCGGCAAAGTAGTAACGGCCGGTGAAACCGGGAGCGAACTTGTAGTCGACGCCGGCCAGGTCGAGGTGGTCGGCTTCGACGCCGGAAGCGAAGCGGCGGTTCTTGGCGTTGAGCACCATCTCTTCGGAGTTGGTCGAAGCGCGGTCGATGACCTTGTCCAGACGACCGCCGGTGAAGGTCAGACCTTCCAGCTCGGAGGAGGTCAGCAGGCCGCCCTCGAACACCTGCGGCAGCAGGCGGCTATCGCTGGCCTTGACCACCGGCAGTTCCGGCACGTGCGAGCCATAGCGCAGTTCGGTGGCAGAGACCTTGACCTTGCCCGTCAGGCCCAGGCGGCTGAACTCGTCGGCAGAGCGGCCGTCGTCGTGGACGGGGAGCAGGTCGGTGCCGGTGCGGCCGCGACCGGAGTCGAGCTTGAGCCCGAGCAGACCCATGGCGTCGACACCGAAACCGACGGTGCCTTCGGTGAAGCCGGACTGCAGGTCGAGGCGAAAGCCCTGGCCCCATTCTTCACGCTTGTTCTGGCCTTCGAACTGGCGAAAGTCGCGGTTCAGGTAGATGTTGGTAGCGGTGAGGCTGGCGCTGCTGTCTTCGATGAAGGCGGCGTTGGCGAGGGGGGCAGCGCCGGTGGCGGCGATGGCCAGGCAGAGCAGGCGGACAGGCGGCAGGGCCTGGCGTGAGGCTGCGAGCATCATGTGGTCTCCATTTTTGTTCTTGTCGCGACCTGGCACCACTGCCAGGTCACTTGAGCAGGTGGATCAAGCCACCTTGAAGCGATGCTATGAGGGCAAGCTTTCACTAGGCTTTCATGAACGAAAGATTTTCGTCGCGCTCTGTTGTTGCGTTGTGGCAGGTCACGCCAGGCAGCAAACAGATGCTGCTTTGGCATTTGAGCAATTCACAGCAGCCGTGACGGCGCTAAACTGCGCGCCTTTAACGATGCTGCAGTCGGAGGTGGCGGTGCGGATTCTGCTGGTCGAAGACCATCCGCAATTGGCGGAAAGCGTGGCCCAGGCGCTCAACGGTGCAGGCTGGACTGTGGACGTGCTGCACGATGGCGTCGCGGCTGACCTTGCGCTGTGCAGCGAAGAGTACGCCTTGGCGATTCTCGACATCGGGTTGCCTCGTCTGGACGGCTTTGCCGTGTTGGCGCGCCTGCGTGACCGCGGCCAGACGTTGCCGGTGCTGATGCTGACCGCACGTGGCGAGGTCAAGGATCGTGTACATGGTCTCAATCTGGGTGCCGATGACTACCTGGCCAAACCCTTCGAACTGACCGAGCTCGAAGCCCGGGTCAAGGCACTGCTGCGGCGCAGCATGCTCGGCGGCGAGCAGTTGCAGCGCTGTGGCGACCTGGTCTACGACCTCGGTGCGCGTCGTTTCAGCCTCAATGGCGAGGCGCTCAGCCTGACAGCTCGGGAACAGGCGGTGCTGGAGGCGATGATCGCCAGGCCGGGCAGGGTGATGAGCAAGGAGCAACTGGCGGCGCAGGTGTTCGGTCTGGACGAAGACGCCAGCCCGGATGCCATCGAAATCTACATTCACCGCCTGCGCAAGAAGCTCGAGGGCAGCGCCGTACGCATCGTCACCTTCCGTGGCCTTGGCTACTTGCTGGAAGCGGTCGAGGCATGAGTCGTGGCGTCAGTCTGCGCGGGCGTCTGCTGCGGCGCCTGGCGCTGCTGCTGTCGCTGATCCTGCTGCTGAGCAGTTTTAGTGCCTACTGGAGTGCGCGCCGTGCAGCCGACACCGCCTATGACCGCACGTTGCTGGCTTCGGCGCGGGCGGTGGCCGATGGTCTTTACGCGGAGGACGGTCGGCTGCGCGCCAATATTCCTTATGTGGCACTGGATACCTTCGCCTACGACAGCGCCGGGCGCATCTACTATCAGGTGCTCGACCTGCAGGGTAATCAGGTCTCGGGTTATGAGGACCTGCCACCCGCGCCGCCGGGCACGCCGCGTACTGACGATTATCCGGCGCTGGCACACTTCTACGACGCCGAGTACCGCAGACAGGGCGTGCGGGTGGTCAGCCTGCTGCAACCGGTCAGCGAACCGCAGCTCAATGGCATCGCTGAGATCCGTGTGGCAGAGACCCAGGGCGCGCGCGAGCGCATGGCCCGTGAGCTGCTGATAGGCACCTTGTGGCGCATGGGGTTGCTCTCAGTCTGTGCGCTGCTGCTGGTTTGGTTGGCCGTGAACCTGGCCTTGAGGCCGCTGGAGGCGCTGCGCCGGGAGGTGGCCGAAAGGGCCAGCGACGACCTGCAGCCGCTGCCGGGCAGCGGTCTGCCGCGAGAGGTACTGCCGCTGGTGGAGGCGTTGAACCAGTTCAACGAGCGGTTGCGCGGTCTGTTCGAACGGCAGTCGCAGTTCATAGCCGATGCCGCCCATGAGTTGCGCACGCCGCTGGCAGCGCTTAAAGCGCGAATCACCCTGGGCTTGCGTGCCGAACAGCCCGAAGAATGGCGCAGCACTCTTGAGCAGGTAGCGCAGCAAGGTGATCGCCTGACTTCGCTGGCCAATCAACTGCTGTCCCTGGCGCGTATCGAGAGTGGTGCGCGAGCCATTACCGAAGGCGGCGCCCAACGTATCGACCTCAGCCAACTGGCGCGTGAACTGGGTCTGGCTATGGCGCCACTGGCTCACGCCCGTGGTGTCGCACTGGCGCTGGAGGCCGATCAGCCGGTGTGGATCGATGGCGAGCCCACGTTGCTCAACGAGTTGCTGAACAACCTGCTGGATAACGCGTTGGCGCATACGCCAGCCGGTGGCAACCTGATCATCCGCGTACTTGCGCCGGTGGTGCTGGAGGTCGAGGATGACGGTCCGGGCATTCCCGAGGCCGAGCATGAGAAAGTCTTCGAGCGTTTCTACCGGCGCAGCAGCCTGGGTAATGGTGCAGGCCTGGGACTGGCCATCGTTGGCGAAATCTGCCGCGCCCATCAGGCTCGAATCAGCCTGCATCAGGCGCACCCGCATGGCCTGCGCGTGCGTGTCGAATTTCCGCTGTCAGTGGCTGAGGCTTAGCGGCTGCTGAATCTCAAGCAGGTACTGGGAAATCTTGCCGCTGTCGCGCAATTGATTCAGGCCACGATTGAAACGCTGCATCAGCTCGGCATTGCCCGGCACCTCTCGCGACAGCAGCAGGTGCAGGCTGTCGCTGCGCAGGGGCTTGCGATGAAAACTCAGGCGCTGGCGTTCGGCGGCGCTGAATTTCTGATAGAGCAGGTCGAAGCCCACCACCTTGTCCACAGGAAACAGATCGACCCTTCCGGCCAGCAACTGACGCAAGCCCTGTTCATCACCGGTCAGGCGCGCCACCTCGAGTTCACCGGCGGCTTCGGCGCGTTCAAAGGCTTCGCCGTAGTCATAGCCACGAGTGCCGGCAATGCGCAGGCCGCGCAGATCCTCGACATCGTTCCAGTCAAACGCATGGTTCTTGCGATGAAACAGGTAGTAGCCGCTTTCGACCACCGGCTCGCTGATGTGAAAGCGCTGTTCACGTTCGGGGTTGGCAAGCCAGACGGCGCTGCCGTCGCGCCGGCCCTGTTCGGCCATTTTCAGCGAGCGTGCCCAGGGATGAAATTCCCACTGCACTTCGACGCCCTGCAGTGCGAAGGCTTCGGCGACGATGCGTGAGACCACACCATGGTGGGGCAGGGTTTCACCGAGATAGGGCGGCCATTCGCCGTTGGTCAGACGTACCTGTTCGGCAGCCTGGGTGCTGCCGAGCAGCAGGACGAGCAGGACGAATGTGTAACGCATGGCTCTACTTCCTCGAGCGAGTCGTTCGAGTGTAGAGGTATTTTGTGATCTACATCCCTGTAGATCACCCTTCGGGCCGCCACGCAGCGACGTCAAAAATTGCTCCCGACAATTTTTTGCCATCCGTGGCGAGATGCTTTTATTGCAGCATGCTCATGGCCGCTTCCATGGCGGCGGAGAGGTCTTCGTCGGCCTGCATGTCGACCTGCGGGTCAAGGCCGAGCTTGGCGAACGCCGGCACCTTGCTCCAGTCCAGTTGGGTGTAGGGGTGCTCGCTGCCCAGGTAGCTCTGCAGCGTGGCGACCTGGACGATATCGACGTAATCGACCTTGGCCGAGTCGCGCGTGAAGTCCAGGTACTGGCTCGGCACGATGGCGATAGGCTCGGGGAACTCCCAGGTGCGCAGGATCTTGTCGCCGATGATCGGGTGAATCTGCTCGATCACGTGGTTGAGGCTGATGGAGTCGGCCAGCAGTTCGTTGTGCTCTTCGGCGTAGGTGAGGATCGGCAGCACACCGATCTGGTGCACCAGGCCAGCGAGCGTGGCCTGGTCCGGCATCAGGCGGGTGTAGTGACGGCACAGCACGTGACAGATACCGGCGATCTCGGTGCTTTTGTTCCATACCTCGCGCATCTTGCGATCGACCACGTCGCTGGTGGCCTGGAACATCTGCTCCATGGCCAGGCCTGTGGCCAGGTTGCAGGTGTAGTTGATGCCCAGGCGGCTGACGGCCATCTGCAGGTCGGTGATTTCCTTGTTGCTGCGCAGCAGCGGGCTGTTGACCACCTTGATGATGCGCGCGGTGAGGGCAGCGTCGTTACCGATTACCTTGCTGATCTGCGGGATGCCGATATCCGGGTCTTCCGCTGCTTCACGCACACGCAATGCCACCTCGGGCAGGGTGGGCAGCACCAGCTCATCGTTCTCGATGGCGTGGATCAATTCCTGTTGGACTTTTTCGGCAAGCTTGCTCATGAAATGGCTCTCTTAGGCAATCCGATACGGTGCCGGGGAAGTTTAGTCAGCGCTGGATTTCCAGATTGGCGTCCAGCTGATAAGGCAGATCGAGCAGGGTCAGTGTCGGGCCTTCACTGCTGCCGAGATGAATGCGGCCGTCGTTCACGGCGTCTTCCTGCAACACGGCGAGCAGCTCGATGGCGTCGCCGGCTTGGGCCGCCAGCACCACTTCGCCAACGCTGGAGCCATGCACCGGTGAGAACAATTCAACGCCGACGGCCGGTAGCTCTGCAGCGACCAGACGCAGGCGCTGCAGGCGGCGCTTGAGCTTGCCCAGGTACTGCATGCGCGCGACGATTTCCTGGCCGGTGTAGCAGCCTTTCTTGAAGCTCACACCGCCCAGGGCTTGCAGGTTGATCATCTGCGGTATGAACAGCTCACGTGTGGCGCCGAAGACCTGGCCCACGCCCGCCCGTACCTGGGCCAGTAACCAGTCGTTCAGTGGCGCCTGCGGCAGCTGGGCGGCCAGGCGGGCTTGCAGCTTTTGCGCGTCCTCTGCTGGCGCCCAGAGTTCGGCGCGGCCATCGCTCAGGCGTACGGCGAGCAGTTGGCCGGCGCTGGCCAGGGAATCACTGGCGGTGCCCAACTGCAGATCGAGCTCGCTCAGCACGGCATCGGCGCCCGCCAGACCAAAGCGGACCCAGGCGGCGCTTTCGTCGCTGAGCCTGGATTTGGAGAACACGGCATATTTCTGCAGATCGGCCTGCTGCGACTCGATCAGCTCGCGCGCCATGGCCAGCAGGTAGCCGTCTTCCACCGGGACGATGCGAAAGCTCGACAGCATGCGGCCCTTGGGCGTGCAGCGGGCGCCAAGGCTGGACTGGCTGGCACTGAGGTAATTGAGGTTGCAGGTCACTTGGCCCTGCAGGAACTTGGCTGCGTCCGCGCCGCGTACTGCGAGCAGGCCTTCGTGATCGAGGAGTGTGAAGTAAGCTCTATCGGCCATGGTGCAAATCGAATCACTGAATAAAGGTCAGGGCCCTCATCATAGTGGGCGGGGAGGGGCCTTGTCAGCGCAATTGCGCAGCGTCTCGGTGAACAGCGAGGCAATTCATCGTTATACTGCCGCCCTCGTTCGAGGAGTCCGTTGCATGGTTGAGCAAAGTGAACTGAATCGCCTGTTCTGGCATAGCCGCCGGGGCATGTTGGAACTGGACGTGCTGCTGGTGCCTTTCGTCAGGGAGGTGTACCCGAGCCTGGATGCCGAGAACCAGGCGCGCTACCGCAAGCTGCTGGAGTGCGAGGATCAGGACATGTTCGGCTGGTTCATGCAGCGCGGCGAACCCGATGATGCCGACCTGCGCCACATCGTGCGAATGATCCTGGACCGTGTCCAACCCAAGTGATGTCTTCGAGTGCCGTTGGCGGCCATCGCGCTGGCTGCTGAGGCTCTATCTGTCGGTCCTGGCGCTGGCCTTGCTGGCGCCGTGGCTGGCCGACATTCCCATCTGGTCAAAGCTGCTGTCACTCGCGGTGTGCCTGGCACATGCGGCCTGGGTGCTGCCGCGACATGTCCTGTTGACTGCACCGCAAGCCATCACCGGGTTGCGCCGTGATGGATTCGGCTGGCATCTATACAGTGCTGCAGCTGGCTGGCAGGCGGTGCAGCTGCGCCGTGACAGTCTGGCGTTACCCCTGGCGGTAGTGCTGCGCTATCGCCTGCCAGGCCAGCGTTTCAGTCGCGGGCTGTGCATTGCCCGCGATATGTTGGCGCCCGAGCAGCATCGGCGCCTGCGCTTGCGTCTGAAGTTCAGCCGGCGGCGCTGGGCTGAGCCTGGGGCGTCGGCGTCAGAATAGTATCGCGGGCTTCGGCCAACTGCTCGGGATAGTCGAGGGTGTAATGCAGGCCGCGGCTTTCATGGCGCTGCATGGCCGAGCTGATCATCAGCTCGGCGACCAGTGCGAGGTTGCGCAGCTCGATCAGGTCGCGACTGACCTTGTAGTTCGAATAGAACTCGTCGATCTCGTCCAGCAGCAGGCGCACGCGGTGTTGCGCGCGCTGCAGGCGTTTGTTGGTGCGTACGATGCCGACGTAGTCCCACATGAAGCGGCGCAGTTCATCCCAGTTGTGGGCGATGATCACGTCCTCGTCTGAGTCGGTCACCTGGCTGGCGTCCCAGCCCGGCAGGTTGGCGGGCATGTCGATGGCGTCCAGCTGCCCGGTGATATCGGCGCAGGCCGAACGCGCATAAACGAAGCATTCGAGCAGCGAATTGCTGGCCATGCGGTTGGCGCCGTGCAGGCCAGTGAAGCTGGTTTCGCCGATGGCGTAAAGGCCGGGCACATCGGTGCGGCCATGCTGGTCGACCACCACGCCGCCGCAGGTGTAATGCGCCGCCGGTACGACCGGAATGGCCTGCTTGGTGATGTCGATGCCAAAGCCCAGGCAGCGTTCGTAGACGGTGGGGAAGTGACTCTTGATGAACTCGGCCGGCTTGTGGCTGATGTCCAGGTATACACAGTCGACACCCAGGCGCTTCATTTCATGGTCGATGGCGCGGGCAACGATATCGCGCGGCGCCAGCTCGGCGCGCTCATCGAAACGCTGCATGAAGCGTTCGCCATTGGGCAGCTTGAGCAGGCCGCCTTCGCCGCGAACGGCTTCGGTGATCAGGAAGCTCTTGGCCTGCGGGTGATACAGGCAGGTAGGGTGGAACTGGTTGAACTCCAGATTGCCGACGCGACAGCCAGCACGCCAGGCCATGGCGATGCCGTCGCCACAGGCACCATCCGGGTTGCTGGTATAGAGGTAGACCTTGGCCGCGCCGCCGGTGGCGAGAATCACGAAGCGCGCGCTGAAGGTATCCACTTCACCGCGATCACGATCCAGTACGTAAGCGCCCAGGCAGCGCTCGCCAACCAGGCCGAGCTTGCGTTCGGTGATCAGGTCGACGGCGACGCGCTGCTCCAGCAGTTCGATGTTCGGGCGTTGCCGGGCCTGTTCCAGCAGGGTGTTGAAAATTGCAGCGCCAGTTGCGTCGGCAGCGTGGATGATGCGTCGATGGCTGTGGCCGCCCTCGCGGGTCAGGTGGAACTCGAAGCCGCCATCCTCTCGCGCGGTTTCATCGTCCCGGGTGAAGGGGACGCCCTGGTCGATCAGCCACTGGATGGCCTCGCGGCTGTGTTCTACGGTGAAGCGCACGGCGTCTTCGCTGCACAGGCCTGCACCGGCATTGAGGGTGTCGGCGACGTGGGATTCGACCGTGTCGGTATCGTCCAGAACGGCTGCCACGCCGCCTTGCGCCCAGTAGGTCGAGCCATTGGCCAGCTTGCCTTTGCTCAATACTGCGATGCGCAGATGGGAAGGCAGGGTGAGGGCGAGTGTCAGGCCAGCGGCGCCGCTGCCGATGACCAGAACATCGTGCTGCAAGTGTAGGCTCATGTCCGAGTTCCGCGTGAAAGCGAGCCCTAGTATATAGAGAGGGGCATCGGCACAATAGGTGGCTTATGACCGACCACGGTGCTCGGGAACTTTCTTAGTCATTAAGGTTCCATAGAGGGTCGCCCATATAAGGGAGAGCGCTTGCGCGTGCCTGCATCTGAAGTCAGCGGAGGATGTGGAAATGAGCGGCGATAAGATTATTTGCGCGAGCGGAAAGGTTTCGCTCGCGCCATTCCAGGCAGAGGGAAGAAAACTCTGCGGGAAGCTTGCTTGGAGGGGAGAACTTTTGCGTAAGACCCGAGTCTATCTTGGCAAGCTGATTCGCTTACGGGCGCAAACCTCCTCCGAGCGTTACGAGGAGAGTGCATGCTAACCCAGGAAGATGATCAGCAGCTGGTCGAGCGAGTGCAGCGTGGTGACAAGCGTGCCTTCGATCTGTTGGTGTTGAAGTATCAGCACAAGATCCTCGGTCTGATCGTGCGATTCGTGCACGACACCCACGAGGCTCAGGATGTCGCTCAGGAGGCTTTCGTAAAAGCCTACCGAGCGCTTGGAAACTTTCGCGGTGACAGCGCGTTCTATACATGGCTGTACCGCATCGCCATCAACACGGCGAAGAATTATCTGGTGTCCCGCGGTCGGCGGCCGCCGGATAGTGATGTCAGTAGCGATGACGCGGAGTTCTATGACGGCGACCACGGCCTCAAGGACATCGAGTCACCGGAACGGGCATTGCTGCGCGACGAGATCGAAGCCACCGTGCATCGAACCATCGCCCAGTTGCCGGATGATCTGCGCACGGCTTTGACCCTGCGTGAGTTCGAAGGCTTGAGTTACGAGGACATTGCCGGCGTCATGCAGTGTCCGGTAGGTACGGTGCGTTCGCGGATCTTCCGTGCGCGTGAGGCAATTGATAAGTCCCTGCAGCCTCTGTTGCAGGAAACCTAAGGCAGCGGCGACAGCCAAGAGAGGAACACCATGAGTCGTGAAACCCTGCAGGAATCGCTGTCCGCGGTGATGGATAACGAAGCGGACGAACTGGAACTGCGGCGTGTGCTCACAGCCAGCGAGAATGGCGAGCTGCGCGGCACCTGGTCGCGTTACCAGATCGCCCGTGCAGCCATGCATCGTGAGCTGTTGGTGCCGCAACTGGACATTGCATCTGCGGTTTCCGCGGCGCTGGCCGACGAAGCTGCCCCGGCACGCAAGACGCCGATCTGGCGTAGTGTCGGGCGTGTAGCCGTGGCAGCATCGGTGACCGTTGCAGTGCTGGCGGGTGTGCGCTTCTACAATCAGGATGACCTGAGTGGCGCTCAACTGGCCCAGCAGGAAGCTTCTCCGGTACTCTCGGTGCCGCAGGTGCAAGGTCCTGCGCTGCTCGCTGGCTACAACAGCAGCGAGGAAACCGGTGAGCCTGCCGAGGTGGGTACCGCCAGCTGGCATGAGCAGCGCTTGCCGAGCTACTTGCGTCAACATGCGCAAGAAGCTGTGATGGGTACCGGTGAAACCGCTCTGCCTTATGCTCGTGCTGCAAGTCTGGAAAACCGCTAAGCGCTAAGGAGTCACATGCGCGCGATTCCCCTCTATCTTCTCGGTGGTCTGCTGGCGTTGCCGGTTCAGGCCACCGAGGTGCAAGACTTGCTCGGGCGCCTCGCCGCGGCAGAGCGCCAGCAAAGCTTCCAGGGCACGTTCATCTATGAGCGCAATGGGAGTTTTTCCACTCATGCCGTGTGGCATCGGGTAGAGGAGGGGGGCGAAGTTCGCGAGCGCCTTCTGCAGCTCGATGGGCCTGCCCAGGAGGTGCTGAAAGTCGATGGTCAGGCTCAGTGCGTCAGTGGCTCGTTGGCCGACCAGGTCAGTGAGGGTCAGGCCTGGCCTGCTCGGCAGTTGGATGCCGAACAACTGAACAGTTGGTATGACATCCGTGTCGCTGGTCATTCGCGCATCGCCAATCGTCCGGCCGTCGTGCTGGTGTTGGCGCCCAAGGACCAGCATCGTTACGGCTTCGAGTTGCATCTGGATCGTGAGACCGGTCTGCCGTTGAAATCCTTGTTGTTGAACGAGCGCGGCCAGCTTCTGGAGCGTTTCCAGTTCGCTCAGCTGGATACGTCGGTACCTACTGAAAATGCCATGCAGCCGAGTTCGAGCTGCAGGCCGGTTCGTTTCCGCGCTGCCGACAGCATGGCCGAAGGTAGCTGGCGATCCGACTGGTTGCCGCCGGGCTTTACCCTGACCACTGCGCAGGTGCGCCGCGAGCCCACCGCCGATGACTCCGTCACCTACCTGATGTACGGCGATGGGCTGGCGCGATTCTCGGTTTTTCTCGAACCGCTGAAAGGTCGCGCCGTCGAGGACGCGCGCAGTCAGCTGGGCCCGACCGTCGCCGTTTCGCGGCGGATGAGTACCGATGCAGGTGACGTGATGGTGACCGTGGTCGGTGAGATTCCTCTGGGAACTGCCGAACGCATCGCCCTGTCCATGCGCGCCGGAGTGCCTGAACAGGCTAGCCAATGATCGAGGAGCAGGGGCGTGTAGTGGCGCTCGAGCCCGGCGCTGTCTGGGTCGAGACACTGCGCAAGAGCACCTGCTCCAGTTGTTCGGCCAATGCCGCCTGTGGTCAGGGCTTGATGGAACGTCTCGGTGTAGGCCGGCAGCGCGGCTATGTGCGTGCGCTCAGTCAAAAGCAACTGGCGATTGGCGATAGCGTGATCATCGGTGTGCGTGAGGATCTGCTGGTGCGCAGTTCTCTGCTGGTTTATCTGCTTCCACTCCTGGGGCTGTTCGCCGCTGCGCTGCTGGCGGATGGTCTGGGTCTTTCCGAACCTCTGGTGATCCTGGCTGGCCTCAGTGGCTTGTTCGCCAGTTGGCTGATAGTTCGTTGGCGCGCCGCTCGCGTCGCCGAGAACCCCTTATTGCAGCCCGTTGTCCTACGTACGTTGCTGGTCACTGTGCCAGCGGCCGGTTAAGAGTGTCCGAGTTTTACATGGGGAGTCGTAGTTCGATGAGAAAACTCAAGTCCATTGCGCCGTTGTTGGCGGTTGCCTTGCTCTGGGGGCAAAGTCTGCTGGCTCAGGCCAGCCTGCCTGATTTCACCGATTTGGTAGAAGAAGCCTCGCCTGCGGTGGTCAATATCAGTACCCGCCAGAAGATGCCCGAGCGCGCAGTTGCCGGGCAGCCGGGCTTGCCTGATCTGGAAGGTCTGCCGCCGATGTTCCGCGAGTTCTTCGAGCGCAGCATCCCACAGATTCCGCGTAATCCGGGCGGTCGCCAGCGCGAAGCGCAGTCGCTGGGTTCCGGTTTCATCATCTCGCCGGACGGCTACATCATGACCAATAATCATGTTGTTGCCGACGCTGACGAAATCATCGTGCGTCTGTCCGATCGCAGCGAGCTGGAAGCCAAATTGATTGGTGCCGACCCGCGCAGCGACGTCGCGCTGCTCAAGGTCGAGGGCAAGGACCTGCCTGTGGTGCGCCTGGGTAAGGCCGATGACCTGAAGGTTGGCGAGTGGGTGCTGGCTATCGGTTCGCCGTTTGGCTTCGATCACTCGGTGACTGCGGGGATCGTCAGTGCCAAGGGGCGTAACCTGCCGAGCGACAGCTACGTGCCGTTCATTCAGACCGATGTGGCAATCAACCCGGGTAACTCCGGCGGCCCGCTGTTCAACCTGCAGGGTGAGGTGGTGGGTATCAACTCTCAGATATTCACCCGTTCCGGCGGTTTCATGGGGCTGTCCTTTGCCATCCCGATGGAAGTGGCCATGCAGGTGGCCGACCAACTCAAGGCTGATGGCAAGGTGACCCGCGGTTGGCTCGGTGTGGTGATTCAGGAAGTGAACAAGGATCTGGCCGAGTCCTTCGGTCTGGACAAGCCGGCTGGCGCGCTGGTCGCGCAGGTGCTGGAAGATGGTCCGGCGGACAAGGGCGGCCTGCAGGTGGGGGACGTGATCCTCAGCCTCAATGGCAAGCCGATCATCATGTCGGCTGATCTGCCGCACCTGGTCGGCGGCCTGAAGCCGGGTGAGAAAGCCGAGATGGATGTCGTGCGTGATGGCTCGCGCAAGAAGCTCAACGTCACCGTCGGCACGTTGCCGGAGGAGGGCCAGGAACTGGCGTCGTCCGGTTCGGCGCAGGGTGGTGAGCGCAGCAACAACCGCCTGGGCGTCACGGTAGTGGAACTGACCGCCGAGCAGAAGAAAGGCCTCGACCTCAAGGGTGGGGTTGTGGTCAAGGAAGTGCTCAATGGTCCTGCGGCCATGATTGGTCTGCGGCCCGGTGACGTGATCACGCACCTGAACAATCAGGCCACTGACTCCACCAGCGCCTTCGCCCAGGTGGCGCAGGAGCTGCCGAAGAATCGTTCGGTGTCGATGAGGGTGCTTCGTCAGGGGCGTGCCAGCTTCATCACCTTCAAGCTGGCCGAGTAATCCAGGCACGTTGAGGAGGGCGCTTTCGGGCGCCCTTCTTCGTATCTGCACCAGCGCTGTGCAGGCGTGACGCGGTCGCGAGGGATCGGGTACAATCTGCGGCTATTTTCGGCAAGCGTCTTGCCCGTGCCTTCTTTGAGTGTTGATCTGTGAGTGACCTGAGTCATATCCGCAATTTTTCCATCATTGCCCACATTGACCACGGCAAGTCCACCTTGGCTGACCGTTTCATCCAGATGTGCGGTGGTCTCACCGCGCGTGAAATGGAGGCTCAGGTCCTGGACTCCATGGATCTGGAGCGTGAGCGCGGCATCACCATCAAGGCCCACAGCGTCACGCTGCACTACAAGGCGCAGGACGGCAAAACCTATCAGCTGAACTTCATCGATACCCCCGGTCACGTCGACTTCACCTACGAAGTCTCGCGTTCGCTGGCGGCGTGCGAAGGTGCGCTGCTGGTGGTCGATGCCGGGCAGGGCGTCGAGGCGCAGTCCGTTGCCAACTGCTACACCGCTATCGAGCAGGGCCTCGAGGTCATGCCGGTACTGAACAAGATGGACCTGCCGCAGGCCGACCCGGACCGCGTCAAGGACGAGATCGAGAAGATCATCGGCATCGACGCCACCGACGCCGTGGCCTGCAGCGCCAAGAGCGGCATGGGTGTGGACGAGGTGCTCGAGCGCCTGGTGCACACGATTCCGGCTCCGACTGGTGATATCGAAGCACCGCTGCAGGCGCTGATCATCGACTCCTGGTTCGACAACTACCTGGGCGTGGTCTCGCTGGTACGTGTGCGTCATGGCCGGGTGAAGAAGGGCGACAAGATTCTGGTCAAGTCCACCGGCAAGGTGCACTTGGTTGACAGCGTCGGTGTATTCACCCCGAAGCACACCGCCACCGCTGACCTCAAGGCCGGTGAAGTAGGTTTCATCATCGCCAGCATCAAGGACATTCACGGTGCGCCGGTGGGCGACACCCTGACCCTGTCCGCGACCCCCGAGGTCGAAGTGCTGCCGGGCTTCAAGAAAATCCAGCCGCAGGTCTATGCTGGCTTGTTCCCGGTCAGCTCCGAGGATTTCGAGGATTTCCGCGACGCCCTGCAGAAGCTGACGTTGAACGACTCTTCGCTGCAATACATGCCGGAAAGCTCCGATGCGCTGGGTTTTGGCTTCCGTTGCGGCTTCCTCGGCATGCTGCACATGGAGATCATCCAGGAGCGCCTGGAGCGCGAGTACGACCTGGACCTGATTACCACCGCACCAAGCGTGATCTACGAGCTGGAACTCAAGACCGGCGAAACCATCGTCGTCGACAACCCCTCCAAGCTACCGGATGTCTCGGCCGTCACCGATTTCCGCGAGCCGATCGTCAACGCGACCATCCTGGTACCGCAGGAGCACCTGGGTAACGTCATCACCCTGTGCATCGAAAAGCGCGGCGTACAACGCGATATGCAGTTCCTCGGCAGCCAGGTGCAAGTGCGCTATGACATGCCGATGAACGAAGTGGTGTTGGACTTCTTCGACAAGCTCAAGTCCACCAGCCGCGGTTACGCTTCGCTGGACTATCATTTCGATCGCTACCAGTCTGCCAACCTGGTCAAGCTGGACGTACTGATCAATGGCGACAAGGTCGATGCCCTGGCATTGATCGTGCACCGCGACAACGCGGCCTACAAGGGCCGTGCGTTGACTGAGAAGATGAAGGAACTGATTCCACGGCAGATGTTCGATGTGGCGATCCAGGCGGCCATTGGCGGCCAGATCATCGCGCGGACCACTGTCAAGGCGCTCAGAAAGAACGTACTGGCCAAGTGTTACGGTGGCGACGTGAGCCGTAAGAAAAAGCTGCTGGAGAAGCAGAAGGCCGGTAAGAAACGCATGAAGCAGGTCGGCAACGTGGAAATTCCACAAGAAGCCTTCCTTGCCGTGCTCAGGTTGGATAGCTAAGGCTCTATGTCGATCAATTTCCCGCTCCTGTTGGTTATCGCGGTTGCCGTTTGCGGCTTCCTGGCCCTGATCGATCTGATCCTGCTGGCTCCGCGCCGCCGTGCGGCGATTGCGGCGTACCAGGGGCGGGTCGACGACCCCGACGACAGGGTGCTGGAGCGCCTGAACAAGGAGCCCTTGCTCGTCGAGTACGGCAAATCCTTTTTCCCGGTGCTGGCTATCGTGCTGGTGCTGCGCTCGTTTCTGGTCGAGCCGTTCCAGATTCCTTCCGGGTCGATGAAGCCGACCCTGGAAGTGGGCGATTTCATCCTGGTCAACAAGTTCGCCTACGGCATTCGCCTGCCGGTGATCGACGAGAAGATCATCGAGGTGGATAACCCGCAGCGCGGTGACGTGATGGTGTTTCGCTACCCCAGCGATCCGAGCATCAACTACATCAAGCGCGTGGTTGGTCTTCCGGGTGATCGTATCGAGTACACCCAGGGCAAGCGCTTGTTGATCAATGGTGAGCCGGTGGCCGAGAAGCTGATCGGCGAAGAAGCGGGCAGCCTGGGCAGTGCGATGCTCTACCAGGAGCGCCTCGGTCAGGTCGAACACACCATTCGCAAGGAAATGACTCGCATGCGCCGCGAGCCTGGCGGCCAATGGGTGGTGCCTGAAGGGCATTACTTCATGATGGGCGACAACCGTGACAACTCCAACGACAGCCGTTACTGGCGTGATCGTCATATCCCTCAGGAGCTGTGGGGCATGGTCCCGGACGATCATATCGTCGGCAAGGCCTTCGCCATCTGGATGAGCTGGCCGGAGCCCAAGACCAGCAATCTGCCCAATTTCTCTCGGGTTGGCCTGATTCATTGAGCACTGGCGCGCTGTTCAATACAGCGCCACAGGCTATAAATAGTCTAGCCGCCAGGCTTTCCAACAAGATCGTTCATTGGGGATACACATGACTTTCGCGCGCTCGCAGCAGGGGCTTTCCATTCTGGGTTGGCTGATGGTTCTGGCCGTGGTGGCATTCTTCGCCAGCACAGCGTTCAAGATGTTGCCGCACTACATGGACTACATGTCCATGGAGAAGATCATCACTTCGGTGGAAACCGACAAGGCGTCGGATGTGCGCACCGTTGGTGAGTTTTACAACCATGTGAGCAAGGGCATGCAGGTCAACAACATTCGTGACCTGAATCTGCGTGATGTGCTCAAGGTGACGCAGGAGAACAATGAATTCCGCGCCCACCTCAAATATGAAAAACGCGAGCCACTGATCGAGAACCTCGATCTGGTGGTGAATTTCGACAAAGAATTTCGTGTACGGATGCCGTGAGTCCAAACCTGTCCCGCCTCGAGCGCAAGCTCGGCTATAGCTTCAAGGACCAGGACCTGATGGTCCTGGCCCTGACCCATCGCAGTTTCGCCGGCCGCAATAATGAGCGGCTGGAATTTCTCGGTGATGCCATCCTCAATTTCGTAGCCGGTGAGGCGCTGTTCGAGCGCTTCCCGCAGGCCCGCGAAGGCCAGCTATCGCGCCTGCGCGCACGCCTGGTCAAGGGCGAGACGCTGGCCGTGCTGGCCCGCGGTTTCGAGCTGGGCGAATACCTGCGCCTGGGCTCCGGTGAGCTGAAAAGCGGCGGGTTTCGTCGCGAATCGATCCTGGCCGATGCCCTGGAGGCGCTGATTGGCGCCATCTATCTGGACACCGGTATGGATGCAGCACGCGAGCGCGTGCTGGACTGGCTGACCGGCGAGCTGGACGGCCTGACCCTGGTCGACACCAACAAGGATCCGAAAACACGCCTGCAGGAGTTCCTGCAATCGCGTGCCTGCGAGCTGCCTCGTTACGAGGTGGTGGACGTACAGGGCGAGCCGCACTGCCGTACCTTCATGGTCGAGTGCCAGGTTTCCCTGCTCAATGAAAAGACCCTGGGCCAGGGCGGCAGCCGGCGTATCGCCGAGCAGGTCGCTGCGGCTGCGGCGCTGATCGCCCTCGGGGTGGAGAATGGCAATGACTGATACACCTATGACCCGCTGCGGCTACGTCGCCATCGTCGGCCGGCCCAACGTGGGCAAGTCGACGCTGCTCAACCACATCCTCGGGCAGAAGCTGGCGATCACCTCGCGCAAACCGCAGACCACCCGCCACAACATGCTCGGGATCAAGACCGAGGGCGAGATTCAGGCTGTCTACGTCGATACGCCTGGCCTGCACAAGCAAAACGACAAGGCGCTGAACCGCTACATGAACCGCAGCGCCTCCACCGCGCTGAAGGACGTCGATGTGGTGGTGTTCGTGGTCGACCGCATGCGCTGGACCGACGAAGACCAACTGGTGCTGGAGAAGGTGCAGCACGTCAAATGCCCGATCCTGCTGGCGGTGAACAAATCCGACCGCCTGGAAGACAAGAGCGAACTGCTGCCGCACCTGGGCTGGCTGGCCGAGCAATTGCCGCAGGCCGAGATCGTGCCGATCTCCGCGCTGCAGGGGCAGAACCTCGATACCCTGGAGAAGCTGGTGGGCGAGCGCCTGCCGGAGTCCGAGCATTTCTACCCGGAAGACCAGATCACCGACCGCTCCAGCCGTTTCCTGGCTGCCGAGCTGATCCGCGAGAAGATCATGCGCCAGCTCGGTGCCGAGCTGCCGTACCAGATCACCGTGGAGATCGAGGAGTTCAAACAGGAAGGCCGTATCCTGCATATCCACGGCCTGATCCTTGTGGAGCGTGACGGACAGAAGAAGATCATCATCGGCGACAAGGGCGAGCGCATCAAACGCATTGGCCAGGATGCGCGCAAGGACATGGAAACCATGTTCGACTCCAAGGTGATGCTCAACCTCTGGGTCAAGGTCAAAGGTGGTTGGTCCGACGACGAGCGCGCCCTGCGCTCGCTGGGTTACCTGGATTGATCGGGGCGCCATGCGCATCCTTGTCGTTGCTCATGGCGCATTCTGGCGGTTACCCACATGATTCCTGCCGCCTACGTTCTGCATAGCCGTCCGTACAAGGAAAGCAGCGCCCTGGTGGATTTCTTCACCGCTCAGGGGCGCGTGCGTGCCGTACTGCGCGCCGCTCGCGGCAAGATCGGCAGCATTGCCCGGCCTTTTGCGCCGCTGGAGCTGGAACTGCGTGGGCGCGGCGAGCTGAAGACTGTCGGCCGCCTGGAAAGCGCCGGTATTCCGCTGCTGTTGACGGGCGAGGCGCTGTTCTCAGGGCTCTATCTCAACGAACTGCTGATCCGCCTGCTGCCGGCCGAAGATCCGCACCCCGTGATGCTCGAACACTATGGTCTGACCTTGCAGGCACTGGCTGCCGGCAGGGCCCTGGAACCGCTGCTGCGTGCGTTCGAATGGCGCCTGCTGGACGAGCTGGGCTATGGTTTCGCTCTAGATCGTGACCAGCACGACCAACCCATCGATCCCACGGCACTTTACCGCTGGCAGCAGGACATCGGTCTGGTGCCGGTGGTACAACTGCAACCCGGTGTGTTCCAGGGCCGCGAACTGCTGGCCATGGCCGAAGCCGACTGGCAGACGCCAGGTGCGCTGGCCGCCGCCAAGCGTCTGATGCGTCAGGCGCTGGCACCCCATCTTGGCGGCAGGCCACTGGTCAGCCGCGAACTTTTCATGACGCTCAAGGAGTCCAAGCGTGACTGAGGCCAATCGTATTCTGCTCGGCGTGAACATCGACCACGTCGCCACCCTGCGCCAGGCTCGCGGTACACGTTACCCGGACCCGGTCAAGGCTGCGCTGGACGCCGAAGAGGCCGGTGCCGACGGCATCACCGTGCACCTGCGCGAAGACCGCAGGCACATCCAGGATCGTGATGTACGCGTGCTGGCCGACGTGCTGCAGACGCGGATGAACTTCGAAATGGGCGTCACCGATTTCATGCTCGGTTTCGCCGAGCAGATTCGCCCGTCGCACGTGTGTCTGGTGCCGGAGACCCGTCAGGAGCTGACCACCGAAGGTGGTCTGGACGTGGCCGGGCAGGAAGCGCGTATCGCCGCAGCGGTCGAGCGTCTGACCCTGGCGGGCTGCGAGGTGTCGTTGTTCATCGACGCCGAGGAGCGGCAGATCGAAGCGGCCATGCGTGTCGGTGCGCCGGTCATCGAACTGCACACCGGTCGTTACGCCGATGCCCATACGGCGGAAGAAGCTGCGCATGAGCTGTCGCGCATTCGTGATGGCGTCATCTGCGGTCTGAACCACGGGTTGATCGTAAACGCCGGCCACGGCCTGCATTACCACAATGCCGAAGCCGTGGCGGCGATTCCCGGCGTCAACGAACTGAACATCGGCCACGCCATCGTCGCTCATGCCCTGTTCGTCGGCTTCAAGCAGGCAGTCGCCGAGATGAAAGCGCTGATCGTCGCGGCTGCCTACCGCGGCTAGCGTACTTTGTGGGAGGGGCTTCAGCCGCGACTTTCGATGGTCTATCGCCGCTGAAGCGCCTCCCACTTCGTTCGTTCAGTCCTGGCTGAAAGCCTGAACCATCTGCCTGGCGAGCGCCTCGACGGCGTCGTTGCGTTGATGGCCGAGAATCAGCTTGATGTGGTACTCGCCAAGGGCGGGCAAGCCTTGTTCTGCGCCGAGTCGGCGTAGCGGCGGCCTGACCAGGCTGCGGGGGAAAGGCGCGATGGCCAGGTCGGCGGTCATCGCCGCTTCCTGGCCGGCGCACTGCTCGCAGGAGTAGGCGATGCGATAGGCCATACCCTGGCGATCCAGCGCATCGATCGCAGTTCTGCGCCAGGCGCAGCCCGGGTTGGCCAGCGCCAGCGGCAGGGGCGAGCGCTGTATGGCCAGGCCGCCATCGCGTCCGGCCCAGACCAGTTCCTCGGAATAGATCACTTCGCCGCGAGAGTCATCCAGGCCGTCGTTGCCGGCGTTGATCAGGGTCAGATCCAGCTCGCCGGCATCCAGCTTCGCCACCAGATCCACGCTGCGCCCGACGTTGACTTCGACCTCCACACCCGGGTGGCTGCGGGCGAACAGCATGAGTACGCCTGGTAGCACACGGTCGCCGATATCGTTTGGTGTGCCGAAGCGCACGCGGCCGGTCAGTGTGGGGGTGAGAAAGCGCGCCACCGCCTCCTCGTTGAGCTTGAGCAGACGCCTGGCATAGCCCAGTAGCAGCTCGCCTTCGGCGGTCAGGCGAACCTGCCGTGGCTCGCGGATGAACAGGCGCTTGCCGAGGGCTTCCTCCAGGCGCTTGATCTGCAAGCTGACGGCCGCCGTGCTGCGAAATATCTGTGCGGCGGTACGGGTAAAGCTGCCGCTATCGGCGATGGCGACGAAAGTGCGCAGCACGTCGCTTTCCAGAAGCGGTAGAGAGATGGGGGCTGTCGCATTCATGATCGTTAAATATTAATTAATTCAGTGTTTGATATTTGTAGTTTGATTGAACGATAGGCGCGTTTCATCCTGATCGCAACCCCGGCAAGAAGCCGGCCGCGATACGGAGGAAATGCCATGAACAGTTCGAGCAAGCACGACAAGTCGCGCCCAGCCATGCCCGAGTTCTACATGCCGGCCATGTGGCCGCTGGATCTGCAGAACGCCATCGTCGACTGGGTGGGGGCGTGGTTCTGGCGCCGGCGCATGCGTCGCCTGCTGGCGCAGGACATCGAGGGACGGATTCGTCTGGGCAGTGCTCGTGGCGTGGTGGAGCAGGGCGCAGGCGAGCCGCTGCGGCTGATCGCGCAGCGGCGGGCGCGTTGGCTGCGGCCGTAGGGCGGGTGCAACCCGCCAATTGCAGTCAGGCGGGTTTCACCTGCCCTACGAGAACGACTGTCCTCAGGGTTTGCGTGCGATCAGCACGGCGCGGGTCGGCGCCGGCAGGCCTTCGACGGTGCGACTGTGGTCGGCTGGATCGAGAAACTCCGGCAGCGACTGGAAGCGCATCCACTCGGTGGCGCGTTGCTCCTCCACCGAGGTGGTGCTGACGTCGACGCAGCGCACGTCCTCGAAACCGGCGCGGCGCAGCCAGCGCTCCAGCGCCGGTACCGAGGGCAGGAACCAGACGTTGCGCATTTGCGCGTAGCGATCCTCGGGCACCAGTACCTGCTCGGCGTCGCCTTCGACCACCAGGGTTTCCAGCACCAGCTCGCCGCCCTTGACCAGGGTATCCTTGAGGTCGAGCAGGTGATCGATGGGCGAGCGGCGGTGGTACAGCACACCCATGGAGAACACCGTGTCGAAGCCCTGCAGCCTGGCTGGCAGTTCCTCGAAGGCCAGCGGCAGATGCCACACCGGTTGATCCGGCAGGTAGCGCTTCATCGCCAGGAACTGGCAGAGGAACAGCCAGTTGGGGTCGATGCCGACCACGCTGTCGGCACCCGCACCGAGCATGCGCCACATGTAGTAGCCGTTGCCGCAACCAACATCGAGGATGCGTTTGCCGACCAGATCAAGATGCGGGGCAACGCGCCGCCATTTCCAGTCCGAGCGCCACTCGGTGTCGACATGTACGCCGAACAGTTCGAACGGGCCTTTGCGCCAGGGGATCAGCCCCCGCAGGGCGGTATCAAGCTGCGAGCGGCTCGCCTCGTTGCAGGCGCCGCCAAAGGCGAAGCGCTTAGTCAGCTCCACTTCGCTCACTGGCAGGTCTGGAAGTGCCTGTACGGCGCCGTACCAGCGCGCCAGGTCGCCATGACCGATGGCCAGCTTGGCGTCGAGCTGGCCGGGCAGGTCGGCCGCCCATTCCTGCAGCGGGGTGCCGGCCAGTTGCGCCTGCAGGGCATCGAGGTCCAGGTCGCGCATCATGGCAGGGCCACCAGCGAGGCGAAGTTCAGGCACTGGAACCAGGGCAGCACCTTGCTGAAGCCAGCGGCCAGCAGGCGCTCGCGGTGCTGCTGGAGGCTGTCGGGCAGCATCACTTTTTCGATGGCGCTGCGCTTCTGCGCGATTTCCAGCTCGCTGTAGCCGTTGGCGCGCTTGAAAGCCACGTGCAGTTCGGTAAGCAGGTCGTGCTCGGCTGCATCCTCGAAACGCAGCTTTTCCGAAAGGATCAGCGCGCCACCGGGCAGCAGTGCCTGGCGAATGCGTGTGAGCAGCTCCAGGCGCCGCTCCGGCGGGATGAACTGCAGGGTGAAGTTGAGCGTGACCAATGAGGTGGGCTGCAGGTCGAGGGCAAGAATGTCGGCCTCGATCACCTCCACCGGCAGCAGCTCCTGGAACATGGCGTCCTGGGCATGCAGGTATTCGCTGCAACGCGCGACCATGGCCGGGGAGTTGTCCACCGCGATCACCTTGCAGCCATCGACGCGCACGTGGCGGCGCAGCGCCTGGGTCACGGCACCAAGTGAGGCGCCGAGGTCATACAGCGTCGTCTGCGGCTGAGCGAACTGGCCGGCGAGCATGCCGATGTTCTCGACGATGGTCGGGTAGCCGGGCACCGAGCGCTTGATCATGTCGGGAAACACCCGCACCACGTCCTCGTTGAAGACGAAATCGGGCACCTCGGGCAGAGGCTGGGCGAATAGACGATCAGGTTCTTGGCTCACGGCAGTCGCAACGGGTAGCGGAAAAGGCCGGTATTTTAGCCAAGTGTGGCGCAACAGTCAGGCGCTGTTGCTGCGCTGAAAGGCCGAGGCAGTGATGCCCCACTGGCCGAGCCAGTAGGTGAGGATGATGGCGTACGGTGCGGCATCGAAGCTGGCGACGAAGCGGTCGATGCCGATCAGGCTGTCGGACAGCACGAAGAGTGTCGCGCCGCCAGCGGCGAGCCAGGTGGAGCGCGGCTGCAGCTGCGGCTGGCCGATACGAGCCAGGGCACGCCAGAGCATCAGGCTGATTGCCGTGGCATAGCAGGCCACCGGGATCAACAGCTCGCCCAGGCCGCTGCTGGCCAGTATGGCGAACATTGCGCCTCCGGCGATCAGCGCCAGCAGCAGGGCGGGCAGAGCCGGTTGCCGGCTGTCGGAGCAGTAGGCGCGCAGGTAGGCCAGATGGCCGAGCAGGAAGGCGCCGAGGCCGAACACGAACAGATCACCCGGCCAGTCCAGCAGGATGTCGCCGGCCAGGGAGAACACCAGGCCGATGCCGATCCAGCGACGGTAAGTGCCCACCGGCGCCAGGCGCAGCCAGAGCAGCAGGGCAATCACCGGGATGCCCTTGGTCAGCAGGCTGAGCTGCGCATCGCCGGTGATCCGGCCGTAGAGAAATACCGCAGCACCCACCAGACCGAGCAGCAACCAACGCATAGCAAGACTCCCGTCGTTATTGGAATGGCGCGACTATGCCCAGCGACCGAACGGATGCCAATGCGAGGGGTGCCAAATCGAGGGGCGGATCATGCCGCTACTCGACGTCACCGGCAGTATTGGGCAACGTATGCGTTCGTTCAGGAGAAGCGCATGTCGATAACGCCACCTGTCACCGAGCTGCTCGAGCGCCTTTACCGCGAAGAGTCGCGCCGCGTGCTCGCTACTCTGATCCGCCTGCTGGGTGACTTCGACCTGGCCGAGGAGGCGCTGCACGAGGCGTTTCGCAGCGCGGTCGAGCAATGGCCGCAGAGCGGAGTGCCGGACAACCCGCGTGCCTGGCTGGTGTCTGCCGGGCGCTTCAGGGCCATCGACAACCTGCGTCGGCAGCGTCGCTTCCAGCCGTTGGATGAACAGGTCGAGCTGCCAGATGAGAGCGACACCGAGGGGGGCGAGCTGCTCGAAGACGACCGCCTGCGCCTGATCTTCACCTGTTGCCACCCTGCGCTGGCCAGTGACGCCCAGGTGGCACTGACCCTGCGCGAGGTATGCGACCTGACCACCGAGGAGATCGCCCGCGCCTTTCTCTCCAGCCCGTCGACCCTGGCCCAGCGCATCGTGCGGGCCAAGGCGAAGATTCGCGACGCGCGCATCCCTTACGAGGTGCCGGGACGCAGCGAGCTGCCCGAGCGCCTGGAGGCGGTGTTGCGCGTTGTCTATCTGGTGTTCAACGAAGGCTACTTCGCCAGCTCCGGTGATTCGCTGACCCGCAGCCAGCTGTCCGACGAGGCGATTCGCCTGGGCCGTTTGCTCTTGGAATTGCTGCCCGAGCCGGAAGTACAGGGGTTGCTGGCGCTGATGCTGCTGCACGAGTCGCGTCGTCCTGCGCGCAGCGGCGTCGATGGTGAAGTGATCCTGCTGGAGGCTCAGGATCGAGGCCTGTGGAATCGCGAGCTGATCGCCGAAGGCGAGGCCCTGGTGTTGCAGGCGCTGCATTCGCGACGTTTCGGCCCTTACAGCCTTCAGGCGGCGATTGCTGCGGTGCATGCCGAGGCGGCCAGCCTGGAGCAAACCGATTGGGTGCAGATCGTCGGTCTGTATGACGAGTTGCTGCGGCTGCAGCCTTCGCCGGTGATCGAACTCAACCGCGCCGTGGCGCTGGCCATGCGTGACGGTGAGCAGGCAGGGTTGGAGGAAATCGACCGTCTGCTCGCCACCGGCGAGTTGGACGGTTACCACCTGGCCCATGCGGCGCGGGCCGACCTGCTGCGTAGGCTGGGCCGCCGTGAGCAGGCGATTGTTGCCTACCGCCAGGCCCTGGCGCTGGCGCAGCAGGGGCCTGATCGGCAGTTTCTGCAGAAGCGGCTGGAAGAGCTGGGCGGGTAACGCACCTGTTCGTAGCCCGGATGGAATCCGGGGATGGTCGGCACCATGCTCCCGGATTGCATCCGGGCTACTGCGCAGGTTAGGCAGCAGGTGGCGGGCATTGCACCCTCACCCCAACCCCTCTCCCAGGGGGAGAGGGGCTAGCAGCACTTAACCGGCCACCAGTACGCGAATCGCTTCCAGGCGCAGGGCGGCCTTGTCGAACATCGCCAGGCTCTGTTCGCGCTGCTCGCGCAGGGCGTCGATCTCGCTGTCACGCACGCTCGGGTTGACCGCACGCAGGGCGACCAGGCGCGCCAGTTCCTCGTCCAGTTCGGCGATCAGGCGACGCTTGGCTTCGGCTACACGCTCGACGTGACGCGGCGTAACCTTGGCTTCGGCGTCGTTGATCTGCTTGGCCAGAACGTCGCGCTGGGCCTGGACGAACTTGTTGGCGCTGGCGCGCGGCACGCTCTCCAACTGGTCGTTGAGGGTTTCGAAGCCGACCTTGACGGCCAGGTCGTTGCCGTTGGCGTCGAACAGGCAGCGCAGCGCCGCCGGTGGCAGGAAACGCCCCAGTTGCAGCTTGCGCGGGCCAACGACTTCGCTGACGTAGAGCAGCTCCAGCAGCACGGTGCCAGGCTTGAGCGCCTTGTTCTTGATCAGCGCGACGGCGGTGTTGCCCATCGAGCCGGACAGCACCAGATCCATGCCGCCCTGCACCATGGGGTGTTCCCAGGTGAGGAATTGCATGTCTTCGCGGGCCAGGGCCTGCTCGCGGTCGTAGGTGACGGTCACCGCCTCGTCGTCGCCGAGGGGGAAGCTGGCGTCCAGCATCTTCTCGCTGGGGCGCAGGATCAGGGCGTTGTCGGAGTGGTCTTCGCTGTCGATGCCGAAGGCGTTGAACAGCTCTTCCATGTAGATCGGCAGGGTGAACTGATCGTCCTGCTCGAGGATGGCTTCTACCAGCGCTTCGCCTTCACCGGCACCACCGGAGTTCAGTTCCAGCAGACGGTCACGGCCGCTGTGCAGCTCGCCCTCCAGACGGATGCGCTCGGCGGTGGCTTCGTCCACCAGTTGCTGCCACTCGCCGTCATCGCCGTTTTCCAGCAGCGGCAGCAGGCGCGGGCCGAACTGGTGCTGCAGGGCGTTGCCGGTGGGGCAGGTGGCGAGGAAGGCGTTCAGCGCCTGGTGGTACCACTGGAACAGGCGTTCCTGCGGGCTGTTCTCCAGGTAAGGCACATGCAACTGGATGCGGTGCTTCTGGCCGATGCGGTCGAGACGGCCGATGCGCTGCTCGAGCAGGTCCGGGTGGGCCGGCAGGTCGAACAGCACCAGGTGATGGGCGAACTGGAAGTTGCGGCCTTCAGAACCGATCTCCGAGCAGATCAGCACCTGTGCGCCGAATTCTTCGTCGGCGAAGTAGGCGGCGGCGCGGTCGCGCTCGAGGATGCTCATGCCTTCATGGAACACCGTGGCCGGGATGCCGGAACGCACGCGCAAGGCATCTTCCAGGTCCAGCGCGGTCTCGGCGTGGGCGCAGATCACCAGTACCTTGAATTTTTTGAGCATCTTCAGGGTGTCGATCAGCCACTCGACGCGCGGGTCGATGCGCCACCAGCGCTGTTCTTCGTCGACATTGTCCTGCGCCTGGAAGCTGACTTCCGGGTACAGCTCGGCGTGCTCGCCCAGCGGCAGCTCAAGGTATTCGTCGGGGCACGGCAGAGGGTAGGGGTGCAGTTCGCGCTCGGGAAAGCCCTGTACGGCGGCGCGGGTGTTGCGAAACAGCAGGCGGCCGGTGCCGTGGCGATCCAGCAACTCGCGTACCAGGCGCGCGCGTGCTTCGTTGTCGCCGGTATCGATGGCGTCGAGCAGCGCGCGGCCTTCATCGCCGAGGAAGCCGCCGATGGCATCGCGGGCCTGGGCGCTGAGCTTGCCCTGATCGAGCAGTTCCTGCACTGCTTCGGCGACCGGGCGGTACTGGCTGCTTTCGGCGCGGAAGGCTTGCAGATCATGGAAGCGGTTGGGGTCGAGCAGGCGCAGGCGGGCGAAGTGGCTGTCCTGGCCGAGCTGTTCCGGCGTGGCGGTGAGCAGCAGCACGCCTGGGATGACCTCGGCCAGTTGCTCGACCAGCGCGTACTCGGCGCTGGCCTGTTCCGGGTGCCAGACCAGGTGGTGGGCTTCGTCGACCACCAACAGGTCCCAGCCGGCGGCGAACAACGCGTCCTGGGCCTTCTCGTCGTCCTTCAGCCATTCCAGGGCGACCAGCGCCAGTTGGCAATCCTCGAAGGGGTTGCTGGCGTCGCTTTCCATGAAGCGCTCGGCGTCGAACAGGGCGACATCGAGGTTGAAACGACGGCGCATTTCCACCAGCCACTGGTGTTGCAGGTTTTCCGGCACCAGGATCAGCACGCGGCTGGCGCGACCGGAGAGCAGCTGGCGATGAATCACCAGGCCGGCTTCGATGGTCTTGCCCAGGCCCACTTCGTCAGCCAGCAGTACGCGCGGGGCGATGCGGTCAGCCACTTCACGGGCGATATGCAACTGGTGGGCGATCGGTTGCGCGCGTGCACCGCCGAGGCCCCAGAGGGACGACTGCAGCAGGCGGCTGTTGTGTTCGAGGCTGTGGTAGCGCAGCGCGAACCAGGCCAGCGGGTCGATCTGACCGGCGAACAGGCGGTCGCTGGCCAGGCGGAACTGGATGAAATTCGACAGCTGGGTTTCCGGCATGGTCACCGGCTGATGCTGGGCGTTGAGGCCGTGGTAGACCAGCAGGCCGTCGACGTCTTCGACTTCCTGCACGGTGAGCTTCCAGCCCTCGAAATGGGTGATCTCGTCACCCGGGGCGAAGCGCACACGGGTCAACGGGGCATTGCGCGTAGCGTACTGGCGGGTTTCGCCGGTGGCCGGGTAGAGCACGGTGAGCAGGCGGCCGTCCTCGGCGAGGATGGTTCCCAGACCCAATTCCGCTTCGCTGTCACTGATCCAGCGTTGCCCCGGTTGATATTGCGCCATGCCTGTCTGTCTCCCGCGTGAAAAAGCCGGCTATGTTAACGGATGCGGCGCCATGGCCAAAGCGGTCGTGGCACTATTGCCGTGCGGCTTAGTCAAAAGTGTAGCGAGCGCCGGCTAAAGTCGCGGCTCACGGGGCCGACAGCCTGACCAAAGGAGGTGCTGCAACGTGCTACCGCCTATCCCCCATAGCCTGGTGCCGGTCACTGCCTCGCAGGACGTGATCAAGCCCAAGCCCGAGATTCCTCCGGTGACCCCGGTCGAGGCGAGCGCCAAGGAAAGTGCGCTGAGCCTCGACAAGCGGCACCCGCAGGAAACCGAGGAGCTGCTGCGCGAAGAACAGCGCCGCCGCCAGCGGCGTGGCTACACCCCCGAACAGTTGGCCGAGGCCGAGCCGGAAGAGGTGGAGCAGGCGCTAGGCGATTTGCCCAGACAGGGGCTGTGGGTAGATGTGGAAGTCTGAGACACTTCTTCAATTCTCTGGCACGTAGATCACCATGCTGTTCGCCGACCCCTTGCCCGCACTTGCCGATGCCGAGCTGGACTATCTGCCCGGCTGGGTCGACGCCGATCTCGCCGACAGCTGGCTGCACGCGCTGGTCGAGCGAACGCCTTGGCAGCAGCCCGAGTTGTTCATCCACGGTCGCTATCACCGCACGCCACGGCTGACGGCCTGGTACGGCGACCCCGAGGCGCGTTATCGCTATTCAGGGAAGATCCACGAGCCCTTGCCCTGGACGCCGCTGCTGAACGAGATTCGCCAACGGGTCGAGAAAGAAGTCGGGCAGTCGCTCAATGCCGTGCTGCTCAATCATTACCGAGACGGCCAGGACTCCATGGGCTGGCACAGCGATGCCGAGCCGGAGCTGGGGCGTGATCCGCTGATTGCCTCACTCAACCTGGGCGGCAGCCGGCGCTTCGACTTGCGCCGCGTCGGCAGCACGCGCATCGAACACTCACTGACGCTGGAACACGCTTCGCTACTGGTCATGCGCGGGCCGACCCAGCATCATTGGCAACATCAAGTGGCGAAGACGCGCCAAGCCTGCGCGCCACGCCTGAACCTGACCTTTCGCCTGATTCGGTTTCCGCTATGAGCCATGACGACAAGCTGATCGATTTCGCCGCCGAGCGCGACAAGCGTATCCACGACCTCAACGACAAGCGCCTCAACGAAATGCGCCAGGTCTTCGAGCAGGTATTGCCGATTGGCAAGGCGAAAAAGAAGTCCAAGAGCAAACCCAAGAAACGCTGATCCCCTCCTTTAAATCGTTGTGCACGGCTGCCAGGCCGTGCTTCGCGCCTCGTACCTCCTCGATTTCTTGACCTGGGTCAGTATTCCCCCAGGCCCGGGCGCGCCTGCTCGTCAGCCATTGATCCAGGTCAATTTTCCTGCCGCCAGCGCTGATAACGTGAAGCCATCCCAGACAGACAGGCACAACAGGAGGCAGCCATGTTCGTCGATACAGTGGTTCTCGCCGGCATCGGCACCGTACTTCTGATGGTCGCTTTCTTCGGGGGTGTTGGTTACTTCATCTGGAAGGATGCGCACAAGCGCAAGCAGAGCTGATCCTTCCAGTTCAATGGGCACGCAAGGCAATTCGGGCGACTTCGGTCGCCCTTTTTTTATTTGCGCGCCGGTCACCTGAGATCGAGGCACCTTCTGGACATAAATGCTTAGCTAGCTAATAATTGAATTTCGCACGGAAGCGCAACTCAATCGCTACAGCTATGTTCAGAGCTGAGATTTCTTCAGGTAGCCACCGTGCGTGATTCCTTGCTGGCGTTTCTCGCGCCAAGCTCACAAGCCGTTCAATTCGCCATCAAGACCCTGCTCGGCGGTGGTCTGGCGTTGTGGTGCGCGCTGCGTTTCGGTCTGGAGCAACCACAGTGGGCGCTGATGACCGCATTCATCGTCGCCCAGCCGCTATCCGGCATGGTGGTGCAGAAGGGCCTGGCGCGGCTGCTCGGCACGCTGGTTGGTACCTTCATGGCGGTGGTGATGATGGGGCTGTTCGCCCAGGCGCCGTTGTTGTTCGTGCTGGCATTCGCCCTGTGGCTGGCGCTGTGCACGGCGTCCTCGACCATGCTGCGTAGCGCCTGGTCGTACGCTTTCGTGCTGGCCGGCTACACCGTGGCGATCATCGCCTTGCCGGCCATTGGCAAGCCGCATGTGGTGTTCGATGAGGCCATCGCCCGCTGCACGGAAATCTGCCTAGGTATCATCTGCGCCACCTTGAGCAGCGCCTTGCTCTGGCCGCAGCGCGTCGAACGGCAACTGGCGCAGCAGGCGCGCAACGCCTGGCAGGCCGGCGTTGCGGCGTCGCGCCAGGCGCTGGCTGGTGAGGCCGACTCGCGGCAAGGCTTGCTGGAAGTGCTGGCGCGCATCGTCGCCGTGGATGCCCAGCGCGAGCACGCCTGGTTCGAGGGTGCACGCGGTCGCCAGCGTGCCGTGGCGCTGCGGGTGCTGAGTCGTGATTTGCTCGGTATGTTGCGTCTGGCCCGCGGCGTGGCGCGGCAGTGGCGGCAACTGAGCAACGCCGAAGCGCAGGCCGTTGCGCCCTGGCTGCAAGTGGTGGATGAGCGCCTGCAGCAGGAGCAGCCAGAAGGCTTGCTGGAGTTGGTCGAGCAACTGCGCCAGGCGGCGCAAGACGAAGAATTGAGCAGTGGCCAGCAGCTGTGCCTGGAGCGCTTGATGGTGCTGCTGTTGCGTGTCGAGGATGCCAGCCGTGCCTTGCGCGCGGTCGAGGAGGGCAGGGCACCGGCCGATGCGCCGCGCGCCTTGTCCTGGCATTACGACTGGCAGGCCGCGCTGGTCTACGGCTCGCGCAGTGCGTTGACCTTCCTGACCCTGGCGGCGTTCTGGCTGGCCACTGGCTGGACCCACGCCACCGGCGCGCTGCTGCTGGCCTGCGTGGTGTGCAGCCTGTTCGCCCGCCTTGAAGCCGCGCCGCAGATCGGCATGATGTTTCTGCGCGGCATCTTCTACGCACTGCCAGTGGCGTTCTTCGTCGGACAGATTCTGATGCCGCAGATCGACGGCTTCGTGATGCTCTGTATGGTACTGGGCGTGCCGCTGTTCTTCGGTGTGCTGGGCATGGCCAAGCCGGCGACGGCGGCCACCTCTACCTCGTTCTGCCTGCACTTCATCGTGCTCTGCCTGCCGGCGCCGGGTGTCGGCTACAACGTCGAGTTCTTCCTCAACGAAGCGCCCGGCATGCTGATGGGCGTGGGCTGTGCGGTGATGGCCTTCAAACTGGTAGTGCTGCGCAATCCCGTGTGGCATGGCCGTCGCCTGATGCAGGCGATCCTGACGGACCTCGGGCGTCTGACCCGGCGCGACCTGGGCCGCGCCGAAAACTGGTTTGGCGGGCGTATGGCCGACCGTCTGCTGCAGCTGGCGCGGCATTATCCGGCGCGGCCGGATCAGGCGCGCAGTCGCTGGGACGATGGCGTGGCCGGCCTCGATCTGGGCGACGAGCTGCTGCATCTGCGCAAGTGCCTGACCCATGCCGATGCCGGCCTGGCACGGTCGCAGCGGCGCTTCCTGGAACGTCTCGATGACGCGCTGGAGCGTGGCCCCGCGCCCGGCCGTGAAGACGACCTCAACGCAGCGGTGACCGAGCTGCAGGAGGCCCTGCGCGCCTGCACGCCAAGCATCGACAAGCGCCTGGCCGAGGCGGCGCTGTTGCAGCTGAAAAACGGCTGGCGTCAATGGTGTCACGTGAAAGGGGAGGCCCATGGGCTTACATGAATGGTCGCTGGGCGGCGTATTGCTGAGCCCGATGGCGGCCTACGCGGTATTGGCGCTGCTGCTGACCGGCGTGTTGCGCCTGGGGTTGCAGCGCATCGGGCTGTCGCGCTGGATATGGCACGAAGCCCTGTTCGATTGTGCCTTGTATGTCTGCGTTCTGGCGGCTGTGATGGTCGTTCTGGCGCATTGAGGAGATTAAAGTATGCGTTCGACCATCCGAGTCGGCATCACCCTGACCATGGTGGCGGCGGCGATCTTCGCCGGCTCGTGGATCTGGCAGCACTATATGTACTCGCCCTGGACGCGCGACGCCCGGGTGCGCGCCGACGTGGTGACCATCGCCCCGGACGTGTCCGGCTGGGTGGTCGAGCTCAAGGTGCGCGACAACCAGCAGGTCAAGGCGGGCGACCTGCTGATGACCATAGATCGCGACCGCTATCAGGCAGCGGTGGAGAAAGCCAGGGCGGTGGTGGACATTCGCCGCCAGCAATTGAGTCTGCGTGAACACGAGGCTTCGCGCCGCTCCCGCCTGGGCGCCCAGGCGATCAGCGCCGAGCTGCTGGAGAACGCGCAGATCAATGCCGAGATGGCGCGCAGCGAATACCGCGAAGCGCAGGCCGACCTGCGCGTGGCCGAGCTGAATCTGGCACGCAGCGAAGTGCATGCCCCGCGCGATGGGCAGATCACCAACCTGGTGTTGGCGCAGGGCAACTACGTCAATGCCGGGCAGGCGGTGATGGCGCTGGTGGACACCCAATCGTTCTACGTGCAGGCGTATTTCGAGGAAACCAAGCTGCCACGCATACAGGTCGGTGCGCCGGTGGAGGTCTGGCTGATGGGCGGTGATCAGCAGCTTCGTGGCGAGGTGGACAGCATCAGTCGCGGTATCACCGACCGCAACGCCAGCCCGGACGGGCAGTTGCTGGCCGATGTCGAGCCGACCTTCAACTGGGTGCGCCTGGCGCAGCGTATTCCGGTGCGCATCAAGCTGGATCAGGTGCCCGAGGACACGCTGCTGAGCGCCGGCATGACCGCCAGCGTGCGGGTGGAGTAGCGCGCTTTCGCAGTTGTAGGAGCGGCTTCAGCCGCGAACTCATCAAGCGCAATCGCGGCTGAAGCGGATCGCCGCCCGGCCCCTCCCACGTTTCAGTTCGTAGGGTGGACAACGCGAAGCTTGTCCACCGCTTGGACTGACGCAATGGTGGATGAAAACAGCGTCATCCACCCTACGATTAAATGAGCGTGATCAGGCGCGCTCGATCTGTGCTGGCGTGCGGCGCATCAGCACCTTGCCGTGGCGCACCGATACCAGCGCATGGCCCTGGCTGCGCACCATCTCGTAATCATCAGGCGCCGAGAGGATCAGCAGGTTGGCCGGTCGACCCACTTCCAATCCATAACGCTCGCCGAGTGCCAGCGCCCGCGCCGAGTTGTCGGTGATCAGGTCCAGGCTGCGCTTGAGGTCTTCGTAGCCGAGCATATGGCAGATGTGCAGGCCGGCTTCGAGGATGCGCAGGATGTTGCCGTTGCCCAGCGGATACCAGGGGTCGACGATGGAGTCCTGGCCGAAGCAGACGTTCATCCCGGCGCGGTCGATCTCCGCCACGCGCGTCAGACCACGGCGTTTCGGGTAGGTGTCGAAGCGGCCCTGCAGGTGAATGCTCTCGGTGGGGCAGGAGATGAAGCTGATGCCGCTCATCTTCAGCAGGCGGAACAGCTTGGAGCAGTAAGCGTTGTCATAGGAACCCATGGCCGTGGTGTGGCTGGCGGTGACGCGCGCGCCCATGCCACGCACGCGGGCTTCCTCGGCCAGTACCTCGAGAAAGCGCGACTGCGGGTCGTCGGTTTCGTCGCAGTGCACGTCCACCAGGCAGCCGGTGCGTTCGGCCAGATCCATCAGAAACTTGATCGACGATACGCCCTGGTCGCGGGTGTTCTCGAAGTGCGGGATGCCGCCGACCACGTCGGCGCCCAGCTCGATGGCCTGCTCCATCAGCGCACGGCCACCAGCGTAGGACTCGATGCCCTCCTGCGGGAAGGCGACGATCTGCAGGTCGATCAGGTGGTGGGTTTCCTCGCGCACTTCGAGCATGGCCTTGAGCGCGGCCAGGGTCGGGTCGGTGACGTCTACATGGGTACGCACGTGCTGGATGCCGTGGTCGACCAGCATGTCGATGGTCTTGCGCGCGCGGGTCTTGGTGTCCTCGTGGGTGACCAGCGCCTTGCGCTCGGCCCAGCGCTCGATGCCCTCGAACAGCGTACCGCTCATGTTCCAGGCCGGCTCGCCAGCGGTGAGGGTGGCGTCGAGGTGAATGTGCGGTTCGACGAAGGGCGGCACGACGAGATTGCCGGCAGCGTCCAGATCGCCTTCGGCGATGGAGTGCAGCGTATGTTGGACGTCGATAGCGGCGATGCGCTCGCCGTCCAGAGTGATGCGGTGCAGGCCGTCGCGGCCGCGCAGGCGGGCATTGTGGATGATCATCAGGTTTCCTCTCAGGCAGGCGACGACAGGCGCCGGATCAACAGCGCAACGCTGATGTTCAGGCGGTCGTGCGGGTCTTCGAACGAGCAGCCGGTCAGCGCTTCAATGCGCTGTAGACGGTAGCTCAGGGTATTGCGGTGAACGTTCAGGCGCTGTGCGGCCAGGGCCAGGTTGCCGTTCTCGGCGAACCAGGCTTCCAGCGTCGGCATCAGCACGGGTTGGTGGCGTGAATCGTCGCCGACCAGCGGGCCGACCACGCGCTCGACGAAGCGATCGAGCAGGCTGCGGTCGCGAATCGCGCCGAGCAGCTCCAGTACGCCCAGCTCATTGAAACTGCACAGGCCCAGGCGCTCTGGGAAACGCTGCGCCACGGCCAGGGCCTGGCGTGCCTCACCCAGGCACTGGGCGAAACGCGGCGCCTCACAACCGGCGCTGCCCAGGCCGAGAAACAGGCGTAGCGGGCCGAGTTGCGGTCGCAGTTCGTCGAGCAGCGCGGTCATGGCCTGGCGGTTGTTTGCTTCGGCTTGGCTATCGGGGCTGGGCAGCAGGGCGATCCAGTGGCGGCCCTGGCTGACCAGTGGCAGCGCGTCACCGAGTTCGCCGAGGCTCTGTTCCAGGCGCCGTTGCAGCAGTTGCTGGCGGCTCTGCAGCTGGCGCTCGGCGTCTTCGTCGGGCAGGTCGCCGAACAGTTGCTCGCTGCCGTCGAGACGCAGCAGCGCCACCTGACGCGGTACGTGCAGCGCCAGGCCGAGGCTGTCGCCGCGTTGCAGCAATACGTCGAGCGATTGGTAATCGCCGTCGAGCACCTGTTCCAACACGTGCTGGCGCGAGCGGCCGAGCTGCTGCGCCTGTACCAGCGCGGTGCCGATGGCCTGGGTGACCACCACCATCTTCAGCGCGTAGGGTTGCTCGATCAGCGGCAGGCCCAGGCGTTCGGCTTCTTCGATGACGCTGGGTGGAATGGCCTGGATGAACTCGGCGCCGGTGAGGATGACCATCCCGGCGACCACACGCTCATGACCCTCACGCACCAGGCGCAGCAGGTTGGCCTCGTCGCGCGGGTGGTTGATGCCGGTGACGAAGATTAGCTCGCCGCCCATCACCCAGTCGGCGATGCCTTCGTTCTCGGCCACGTAGGGCCAGCGCACGGCATTGTCGCGCCCGGCCTGGCCAGCACGCAGATGCATGCTGCCCAAGCCGGGCAGGGCGAGCACGTCGGCGACGGTCAGGCTCACGCGCCAGCGACCTGCTGGCGGCCGACCAGTGCCTTGTTCGCCTCGAACAGCACGACATAGGCCAGGGCAGCCACGGCGATGCCTACCAGCGGCGCGACCCAGGGCGAGAAGTAGGCGCTCAGCGCACCGATCAGATAGGCGCCCAGGCCGACCCAGTTGAATGCGGGCAGGCGCACATCGGCCAGTTTCGGGTAGCGCGCGCGGTGGCCGTAGAAGAAGTCGGCCATGATCACGCCGCCAATCGGCGGGATGATCGAGCCGAGCAGGATCAGGAAGGGAATCAGCATCTCGTACATGCCGCCGATGGCCAGCAGCGTACCGATGGCCGCGCCGGCCAGGGTGACAGTCTTGCGCTTGCCGGTGCGCAGCAGGTTACAGCCGGCGGCGGCGAAGTTGTAGATGGTGTTGTCCTGGGTGGTCCACAGGTTGAGGAACAGCATGATCACGGCAGCCATGGACAGGCCCTGCAGCACCAGCACCTCGACCACGTCCGGTTGTTGATAGACGATGGCGCCATAGGCACCGGCGACGATCATCAGGCCGTTACCGATAAAGAAGCCGAACAGGCTGGCCAGCACCGCGACGCGGCCGCTCTTGGCGAAACGTGTCCAGTTGGTGGCCTGGGTGGCGCCGCTGACGAAGGTGCCGAACACCAGGGTGATGGCCACGCTCAGGCTCATGCTCTCGGACGGTTCCACCGCGAGCAGGCCGGCGAGGCCGCCGATATCACGGGTGGCGATCCACAGCGAAGCCACCAGCAGCACCAGCATGGCCGGCACGGCAACGCGCGAGAGCAGATCCAGGCCCTTGTAACCGACGAAGGCGGTGAGACAGAAACCGAAGCCGAATAGCACCATCAGTGGGATGGTCAGGCTTTCGGGCAGGCCAAGGATTTTCACCAGGACGATAGCGATGGTCGCCGTGCCCCAGGCGTACCAGCCGATCTGGGTGAAGCCGAGAAGCATGTCGGACAGCTTGCTGCCCACCTCGCCAAAGCAGAAGCGCCCCATCAGCACCGAATTCAGCCCGCTGCGGCAGGCGATCAGGCCCAGCACGGCGGCATACAGGCCGAGCAGCAGGTTACCGATCACCGCAGCCCAGAGCAGGGTGGTGAAGTCGAAGGCCATGCCGATCTTGCCGCCGGCGAACATGGTGGCGGTGAAGAAGGTGAAACCGAACAACAGGATGGCGGTGGAGAACAGCCCCTTGCGCGCGCCGTTGGGCACCTCGCTCAGGGGGTAATCGCTATCGGGGGTGACGTTGCTCATGGACCTGGCTCCGGTATGGATGGTGAAGCCTTGGTGAAAGCAGGGGACGTGCCAGAAATCAGCGCAGCAGGCCGCTTGGCAAGGTGGTCAAAGGATTTTGTGCGAAATGCACAAAGAAACGCACTAATAAAGCGAAGGATCGCTCAAGATTTGTGAGTGTAGAACAAAAGTGGTGCGCGACGCTGCTGTCGCGCACCAGCTTGCAGCGCATCAGTTGACGGTGACCTGCGGCATCGGCGGCATGGTCACGGTCTGCTCGCTGGCCGGGGCGAGCACTTCGGCTTCGCCGTCGACCACTTGCTTGCCGTCCTGGTTGTACACGCGGGTGGCGATGCGCACGCGGTTCTTCGGCAGTTTTTCCAGCACTTCCAGCTTCACGGTCAGGGTGTCGCCGAGCTTCACCGGGCGGGTGAACTTGAGCTGCTGGCCGAGGTAGATGGTGCCCGGGCCGGGCAGGCGGCAGGCGATGGCGGCGCTGATCAGTGCGCCGGTGAACATGCCATGGGCGATGCGCTCCTTGAACATCGTCTCGGCGGCGAAGGCGGCGTCCAGGTGTACCGGGTTGTTATCGCCGGAGACGGCGGCGAACAGCTGCACATCGCGCTCTTCCACGGTTTTCTCGAAGGCCGCTTGCTGGCCGACGCTGAGGGCTTCGTAAGGGATATTGGTGACCTGTGTCATGGGCACTCCTTGATTGGGCTTCGACCCTGGCTCAGCGCCTGCTGCAGCCAGTCGATCAGGTGGGCGGTGACCTCGTCGCGATTGCTCTCGTTGAGCAGCTCGTGACGGGCCTCGGGATAAATCTTCAGTTGCACGTCGCGCACGCCGGCCTCGCGCAGGGCGCCAGCCAGATCACCCAGGCGCTTGCCGTCGCTGACCGGGTCGCGCGAGCCGCCAATGACCAGCAGCGGCAGGTCGGCATCGATCTGCGCCAGGTTGCTGGTCGGGGTGATGCGCTGCAGGCCATCGAGCAGGTCGCACCACAACTGCGTGGTGCAGACGAAGCCGCACAGCGGGTCGGTCACGTATTTGTCCACTTCCGCCGGGTCGCGGCTGAGCCAGTCGAAGGCCGTGCGGTTGGGCTTGAAAGCCTTGTTGAACGAGCCGAAGGAGAGAAAATCGATGACCTTGCTGCGCCCCTTGGGGCCCAGGCGCCAGCGCTCGAAGCCGGCGATCAGCCTGGCGGTCTTGTACAGCGCCACGGGCTGGTAATTGGAGCCGGACAGCACGGCGCCCTGCAGGCTGCAGCTATGGCCCAGCAGATAGGCCATGCCGATGTAGCTGCCCATGCTGTGGCCGAAGAGGAAGATTGGCGTATGCGGGTGCTGCTGGCGAATGTGGTGGTTGAGGGTGGACAGGTCGCCGACCACCTTGCTCCAGCCGTCTTCATCAGCGTAGTGGCCAAGGGTGCCGCGTTCTGCGGTGGCACCATGGCCGCGCTGGTCCAGCGCGTAGAGCGCGAAGCCCGCCGCTACCAGGGCTTCGGCCAGGCGTACGTAGCGCAGGCTGTGCTCGGCCATGCCATGGGCGAGCATGACCGCCGCGCGTGGCGGCTGGTCGCCGTACCAGTGATTGACCTGCAATGGCGTGCCATCGCTGGCGTTGATAACGAAGGCGTCGTGGCGCATGGCGAATCCTTGTGCCGGAAGTTGGCGGCATTGTGCACCTTGGCCGTCCTCACGCAAAGCACAGCCGAATTTCCGGCGAGCCGCAAAGATCGGTTACGAATCACTGCATTTATTGCGAAATTCAGCCCATCAATGACGCCTTCGAGCTATTTGCGGCGCCGCTCTGAACTGCTACTTTCCGGGCAGTCCCGCACCGCGGGCCAGATCACTTCAGGGGAAGAGGACAAGAACAATGCAACCTGATTTCTGGAACGACAAGCGCGCGCCCGGCGTGCCCAACGATATCGACCTGTCCAGCTACAAGTCGGTGATCGAAGTATTCGAGCGCTCATGCAAACGTTTCGCCGACCGTCCGGCCTTCAGCAATCTCGGCGTCACGCTGACCTATGCCGAGCTGGATCGTCTCTCCGCGACCTTCGCCGCTTACCTGCAAAAGCACACCGACCTCAAGCCGGGTGATCGTATCGCGGTGCAGATGCCCAATGTGCTGCAGTATCCGATTGCCGTGTTCGGCGCCATGCGCGCCGGGCTGATCGTGGTCAACACCAACCCGCTGTACACCGCGCGTGAGATGCGCCACCAGTTCAAGGATGCCGGGGTGCGTGCACTGGTGTACCTGAACATGTTCGGCAAGCTGGTGCAGGAAGTGCTGCCCGATACCGAGATCGAGTACCTGATCGAAGCCAGGATGGGCGACATGTTGCCGAGCCTCAAGGGCTGGCTGGTCAACACCGTGGTGAAGAAGGTCAAGAAGATGGTGCCCGACTACCATCTGCCCCAGGCCATTGCCTTCAAGCAGGTGCTCAAGCAGGGCCACGGCCAGACGCTGACGCCGGTCAAGGTCGGTCATGACGACATCGCCGTGCTGCAATACACCGGCGGCACCACCGGCGTGGCCAAGGGCGCCATGCTCACCCACGGCAACCTGGTGGCCAACATGCTGCAGGTGGACGCCTGCCTGGCGCAGCTCGGTGAAGACGGCACGCCGCTGATGAAGCAGGGTCAGGAGATCATGATCGCGCCGCTGCCGCTGTACCATATCTATGCCTTCACCGCGAATTGCATGTGCATGATGGTCAACGGCAACCAGAACGTGCTGATCACCAATCCACGCGACATCCCCGGCTTCATCAAGGAGCTGGGCAAGTGGAAGTTCTCCGCGCTGCTGGGCCTCAACACCCTGTTCGTCGCGCTGATGGATCACCCCGAGTTCAAGAACCTCGACTTCTCCAACCTCAAGGTCACCAACTCCGGCGGTACCGCGCTGGTCAAGGCGACTGCCGAGCGCTGGCAGCAGATGACCGGCTGCACCGTGGTCGAAGGTTACGGCCTGACCGAAACCTCGCCGGTGGCCAGTACCAACCCCTATGGCGACAAGGCGCGTCTGGGTACTGTCGGCATTCCGGTGCCGGGCACAGCGTTCAAGGTGATCGACGACGACGGCAACGAGATGCCGCTGGGTGAGCGCGGCGAGTTGTGCATCAAGGGGCCGCAGGTGATGAAGGGCTACTGGCAGCGTGAGGAAGCGACCGCCGAAGTGCTCGACGCAGAAGGCTGGTTCAAGACCGGCGACATTGCCGTGATCGACGCCGACGGCTTCGTGCGTATCGTCGACCGCAAGAAGGACATGATCATCGTCTCCGGCTTCAACGTGTACCCCAACGAGATCGAGGACGTGGTCATGGCCCACCCGAAAGTCGCCAGTTGCGCGGCCATCGGCGTGCCGGACGACAAGTCGGGTGAGGTGGTCAAGCTGTTCGTGGTGCCGCGTGACGGCGGCGTTACCGTCGAGGAGCTCAAGGCCTACTGCAAGGAAAATTTCACCGGCTACAAGGTGCCCAAGCACATCGTGTTCAAGGACTCACTGCCGATGACCCCGGTCGGCAAGATCCTGCGTCGCGAGCTGCGCGACATCGCCTGACCCAAAGCCCCTCCCCACTGTTGGGGGAGGGGCTTTCCCGCCTCAACTGCCGTCGGGCAGTGCAATTGTTGTGATTTAGTAACTACCCTCGCGTGTTTCATGCCGCCCAGTGCTGCATCACCGGCAGAGACGAGCTAGGCTCTACGCGCTGCAAGATGCGAGCTAGAGGCTTTTCGCGGGTTTACGAAGATAAGGATCGTCTGTGACTGTGCGGTATTTTTCGGTCACTTTTGCGACTCTTGAGCCCATGTTTGGTGCTAGTCGGCCTCTGGCAAAGCTGCTACTCTCGGCGCGCTTCCGGGCCCCTGGGTCAGCGGGAAAGCGAGCTATACACACAACAAACAACCGCCCTCGCGCGGTGAAGATCAGCTGTTGCTTAGGAGTGGGCTTCCATGACCGAAAACTTCTGGAAGGACAAGTATCCCGTTGGGGTTGCTGCCGAAATCAATCCCGATCAGTACCCGAACATCCTCGCGGTACTGAAAGAGTCCTGCCAACGCTTCGCCGACAAGCCTGCTTTCAGCAACCTGGGCAAGACGCTCACCTACGGCGAGATCTACACGCTGTCCGGTGACTTCGCGGCCTACCTGCAGAAACACACCGATCTCAAGCCCGGCGACCGTATCGCCGTGCAACTGCCCAACGTGCTGCAGTACCCCATCGTGGTATTCGGTGCCATGCGCGCCGGCCTGGTGGTGGTCAACACCAACCCGCTGTACACCGCGCGGGAGCTGGAACACCAGTTCAACGACTCTGGCGCCAAGGCGCTGATCTGCCTGGCCAACATGGCCCACCTGGCCGAACAGGTCGTGCCCAAGACGGGCGTGAAGACGGTGATCGTCACCGAAGTCGGCGACATGTTGCCGACCTTCAAGCGTCTGCTGGTCAATGCCGTGATCAAGCACGTGAAGAAGATGGTGCCGGCCTACAACCTGCCCAAGGCCATCAAACTCAACGATGCCCTGGCCAAGGGCCGTGGCCAGAGCTTCAGCGAAGCCAATCCGAACAATGGCGATGTCGCCGTGCTGCAGTACACCGGCGGCACCACTGGCGTGGCCAAGGGCGCGATGCTCACCCATCGCAACCTGGTGGCCAACATGCTGCAGGTCAAGGCGCTGATGGGCGCCAACCTCGATGAAGGCTGCGAGGTGCTGATCGCGCCGCTGCCGCTTTACCACATCTACGCGTTCACCTTTCACTGCATGGCGATGATGCTGATCGGTGGCCACAACATCCTGCTGACCAACCCGCGCGATCTGCCAGCGGTGGTCAAGGACCTGGCCAAGTACCGCTTCACCGGTTTCGTCGGCCTCAACACCCTGTTCGTGGCCCTGTGCAACAACGAGGATTTCCGCAAGCTGGACTTCTCCAGCCTGAAGCTCACCGTTTCCGGCGGCATGGCCCTGCAACTGGCCACCGCGGAGCGTTGGAAGGACGTCACCGGCTGCGCCATCTGCGAAGGCTTCGGTATGACCGAGACCAGCCCGGTGGCCACGGTCAACCCGTTCAGCGCCATCCAGCTCGGCACCATTGGTATTCCGGTGCCCTCGACCCTGTGCAAGATCATCAACGACGATGGCCAGGAACTGGCCATCGGCGAGATCGGCGAGCTGTGCGTGAAGGGCCCGCAGGTGATGAAGGGCTACTGGCTGCGCCAGGACGCCACCGACGAAATCCTCGATGCCGAAGGCTGGTTGAAGACCGGCGACATCGGTCTGATCCAGGAAGATGGCTATCTGCGCATCGTCGACCGCAAGAAGGACATGATTCTGGTGTCCGGCTTCAACGTCTACCCGAACGAACTGGAAGACGTGCTGGCGACCCTGCCCGGTGTGCTGCAGTGCGCCGCCATCGGTATTCCGGACGAAAAATCCGGCGAAGCGATCAAGGTGTTCGTGGTGGTCAAGCCGGGCGAGAGCGTGACCAAAGAGCAGGTGATGGAGCACATGCGCGCCAACCTCACCGGCTACAAGGTGCCCAAGGCCGTCGAGTTCCGCGACGTGCTGCCGACCACCAACGTCGGCAAGATCCTGCGCCGCGAACTGCGCGACGAAGAGCTGAAGAAGCTGGGCAAGAAGTGATTCGAGCCCGCTGATGAAAACGCCACCTTCGGGTGGCGTTTTCGTTTCTGCGCCGTTATGTCAGGCGCTGCTCCAGCCAGTGGCAGAAGCTCTGCGCCAACGGGTCGTGCTCGCTGTCGCGGTGGACCAGCCAGGCCCAGCGCGGGCCACGTACCTGGCGTGAACTCAAGGGCACCAGTTGCTCCTGGCTGCGCAAGTCGCTGGCCAGCAGTTCGCTGACCAGGGCAATGCCCAATCCCTGGCTGGCGGCGTCCAGCAACAGCCCGGGGTCGGAGAAATTCAGTCCCTGATTGCGCTGGCCGATGTCCTCGCCGCCCTGTACCTGCCAGTGGCTCCAGTCCATTTCTCGCTCGCCATGCAGGGTGGTGCGCTCGCTTGCAGGTGCTGCCAGTAGTCGCGGGTGGCAGGCGGGGTAGAGGCGATCTTCCAGCAGGACGCGAAAACTGCACTCGGCCTGGGCACTGAGGTCATCGCGCACGGCGATGTCGATGGTTTGGGTGGTCATGTCCGGTACTTCGTCGCTGGTGAACAGCCACAGATCCACTTCCGGGTGCAGGCGGTGAAACTCGCCCAGGCGCGGCACCAACCAGTGCCTGGCAAAGGCCGGCGTGCTGTTGACCACCAACTGGTTGGGCTTGCGGTACTGCTCCAGGCGCCGTATGCCCACGGCCAGTTGCTGCAGCAGCGATTGCGTGGTGCTGAGCAGGTCGAAGCCGGCGTCGGTCAGTGCCACGCTACGGCCATTGCGGAAAAACAGCGGCTGTTCGAGAAAGCTTTCCAGGCTGCGAATCTGCTGGCTGATCGCCGACTGGGTGAGGTGCAGCTCCTCGGCGGCCTTGTGGAAACTGCCCAGGCGCGCAGCGGCTTCGAAGCCGCGCAGGGCGTTTAGGGGAGGCCAGTGTTTGAGCATGATTGATAAGCCTGTCTAATCAGGTTGACGGAAAATCTATCGTTTGTTACGCCATTTTTAAAGGCCTAGCATGCAAGTCATCACCGCATGGGCGGTTTTCAGTGATCACAAAGACTTAACTGAAAGGCACTTGTATGCAACAGCACGCAGCAACTTCGAATGCTTGGTTCATGCCCGCCGAATGGGTTCCTCACGCCGCCACCTGGATGGTCTGGCCGCACAACCAGGTACTGTGGGAGTCCGGTTGGGGCGTGACCCTGGCCGACGTACAACTCGACCTCGCGCGAGTGGCCAATGCCATCGCGCGTTTCGAGCCGGTGAAGATGGTGGTCGATCCCTCGGCGGTGTATCGCGCCCGTGAACTGTGCGGCGCCAATGTCGAGCTGATCGAACTGGCGGTGGACGACAGTTGGTGCCGCGATTCCGGGCCGAGCTTCATCTGCCATCCGCAGCTGGGGCTGGCGGGTGTCAGCTGGCGCTTCAACGCCTGGGGAGGCAAGTCCGAGCATGGGCTGGACGAGAGCCTGGCGCGCCGCATCCTCAATGGCCTCGGTCTGGATTGCTTTGGCACGCCACTGAGCAACGAAGGTGGCGCCATTCATGTGGACGGCGAGGGCACGCTGATCACCACCGAGTCGGTGCTGCTCAACCCCAACCGTAATCCCGGCATGAGCAAGAAGGAGATGGAGGACATCTTCGCTCGCCTGCTGGGTGTGAAGAAAACCATCTGGCTGCCGGGCGACCCGGACTACGTGACCGGCGATATGACCGACGGCCATGTCGATGGTGTCTGCGCATTCGCACGGCCCGGCGCGCTGCTGGTCGATGCCACGCGCGACCCGAGTTCGGTGTATGCCGAAGTGGTACGCGAGAACCGTCGTGCACTGCAGTTGGCCAGCGATGCCCAGGGGCGTCAGTTCGAGCTACTCGAATTGTTCGAAGCCAGCGAGGCCGTGGACAGCGAAGCAGAGGTGTTCTGCGCCTCGTACACCAATTTCTACATCTGCAACGGCGCCATCATCATGCCGGCCTACGGCATTGCGGCCGACGACGAGGCGGCCGCGACTCTGCGCCTGGCTTTCCCCGGTCGTGAAGTGGTGCCGGTGCGCATCAATCAGCTGGCCCACGGTGGCGGCGGCGTGCACTGCATCACCCAGCAGCAGCCGGCCTGGCCGCAGGGGGCGAAGTGATGAGCAAGCTGGTCGTCGCCACCACCCAGTTCGCCTGCAGCTGGGACCTGCGAGCCAACCTCGATCGTGCCGAGCGCCTGGTGCGCGAAGCGGCGTCCCGCGGCGCGCGGTTGATCCTCCTGCAGGAGCTGTTCGCCACGCCGTACTTCTGCATCGAGCAGGATCACAAGCACTTGGCGCTGGCCGAGGAGTATGCCAGCAGCCCGTTGCTCAAGCGGTTCGCCGCGCTGGCCAGGGAACTGGGTGTGGTGCTGCCACTGTCCTGGTTCGAGCGCGCCGGCAACGCCTACTTCAATTCCCTGGCGGTGGCCGATGCCGATGGCCGTCTGCTGGGCGTCTACCGCAAGACTCATATCCCCAACGCCATCGGCTACCAGGAGAAGGAGTACTTCAGCCCCGGCGATACCGGCTTCCGTGTCTGGGACACCGCCGTGGGGCGCATTGGCGTGGGTATCTGCTGGGATCAATGGTTTCCCGAGACGGCGCGCTGCCTGGCACTGCAGGGCGCCGAAGTGCTGCTCTATCCCACGGCCATCGGTTCCGAGCCGGGTGCAGCGTCACTCGACTCGCGTGATCACTGGCAACTGACCCAACGCGGCCACGCAGCGGCGAATATCGTCCCGGTACTCGCTGCCAACCGCATCGGTCGTGAGGTGGCGACCACCGATCCGGCCTTGCAGATGAGCTTCTATGGCTCGTCGTTCATCACCGATCACAAGGGCAAATTGCTGGCCGAGGCCGACCGCGATGGCAGCGGCGTATGGCTGGCCGAACTCGACCTTGCGGCGATGCGTGAGGAGCGCCTGACCTGGGGTATTTACCGCGACCGCCGCCCGGAAATGTACGGGCCGCTACTGGGGCTCGATGGCCGCCAAACCCATAGCCACTGGAACCCGTGAGGAGTCTGAAGATGAATATCAGAAGCACGTTGCTCATCAGCACTCTGCTGCTCTGCAGCATCCAGGTCCAGGCGGCCGAGAAGGTGTTGCGTCTGTACAACTGGGCCGACTACTTCGCCGAGGACACGATGGCCAACTTCACCAGAGAGACCGGCATCCGGGTGATCTACGACGTCATGGAAGGCAGCGAGACGCTGGAGGCCAAGATGATGGCCGGCAGCAGTGGCTATGACCTGATCTTTCCCGGTGACACCGTGGCCGAGCGGCTGATGCGCGCTGGGGCCTTGCAGAAGCTCGACTCGAGCAAGCTCGAGCACCTGGCCGACATCGAGCCGGGGCTGCTCGCACTGCAAACCCAGTACCCCTATTCGCGGCATGCGACGGTGCCCTACACCTGGGGCAGCATCGGCATCACCTACAACGCCGCGATGATCGAAAAACGCATGGGCGATGCGCCGGTCAACAGCCTGGATCTGCTGTTCAAGCCGGAGAACGCCGCGAAGTTCGCCGACTGCGGCATCTCCATGATCGACTCGCCGGATGAAGTCATGGCCGTGGTGCTCAACTACCTCGGTCGCTCGCCTCGCAGCGCCAAGCCGGACGACCTGAAAGCTGCCACCGAGCTGCTGCTGGCGATCAAACCTTACATCCGCAAATTCCAGTCGCAGCCAGTCACCGATCTGGTCAACGGCAACCTGTGCCTGTCGCTCGGCTACAGCGGCGACGTCACCCAGGCGCAGCGTGCCGCCAGCGGAGCCGGCAGCGCCGCGGACTTTCGCTTCCACGTCCCGCGCGAGGGCACCACGGTGTGGATGGACACCATGGCCATACCCGTGGATGCCCGCCACCCGGAGTACGCCTACGCGTTCATCAATTTCGTCATGCGCCCGGAAAACATGGCGGCGATCAGCAACTTCACCGGCTATCCCACCTCGAGTGCCAAAGCTCGGCCGATGGTCGCGGACGACATGCGCAACAACCCCGACATCTATGTCGACGAGGCCACCTATGCGCGGCTGATCCCCGGCAAGGACATCCCCCAACGCGACATGCGTGCACGGGTGCGTGCCTGGAACCACTTCAAGACCGCGCGCAGCCACTGAGCTGCATCACTCGCAGGAGAATAAAACCATGTCGAGCCGTCGAGATTTCATCAAGCAACTGACCGCCGCCGCCGGGCTGGGCGCCGTCGCTTCCCTGGGCCTTGGCCTGAACGCACCGCGCGTGCGTGCCGCCTTGGCAGGCAGCTGGTACATGCCGGACGAGCACGGCCCGCAGGAGCGCGTGTTCCTGGCCTTCGCCGCCTCCACGGCGATCTGGGAAGACTTCGCCGTGCCGGTCAACGATTGCATCGCCATGCTGGCCAAGACCATCGCCCGCTATCAGCCGGTGACCGTTCTGTGCCGCGCCAATCAGCTGAGTCAGGCCAGAAGTAAATGCGGCACCAGCAACATCGACTTTCTGACGTTGCCGCTGGACGACGTCTGGGTGCGTGACTATGGCGGCTGTTTCGTGGTCGATGGCCAGGGCGGTATCGGCCTGGTTGATTTTCACTTCAATGGCTGGGGCGGTAAGCAGCGCGCCAGCAACGACACCAGGGTGGCCGACACCCTGAGTTACGAGCTGGACGTGAACTACCTGGCCAGCCAACTGGTAGGCGAGGGCGGCGGTATCGAGGTGGATGGCCATGGCACGGCGATCATCACCGAGAGCTGCTGGGTCAATGGCAACCGCAATCCGGGCATGAGCCGGGGGCAGATCGAGGCCGAGCTGAAGGCCAACCTCGGCCTGCGCAAGATCATTTGGCTGCCCGGCATCAAGAACAAGGACATCACCGATGCACACGTCGATTTCTATGCACGCTTCGTCAGGCCGGGCGTGGTCATCGCCAACCTCGACAACGACCCCAAGTCCTATGACTACGCGGTGACGCGCACGCACCTGGAGATTCTCAAGACCGCCACCGATGCCGATGGCCGCCGCCTGACCGTGCACACCCTGCCGCCGCCGCTGAAGGTGCGCAGCAACGTCTACACCCGCAACAACCCGGATTTCGCGCCGGGCTATATCAACTACCTGCCGATCAACGGCGCCGTGATCGTCCCGCAGTTCGGCGACGCCGCTGCCGACAAGTACTGCAAGGATCTGCTGACCCAACTCTATCCGGGGCGCACCGTGGTGCAGGTCAACATCGACCCGATTGCGGCCGGAGGTGGAGGTATCCATTGCGTGACCAAGAACATGCCGCGCGTTTGAATCCTGTTGGTGCGCAATAGCTGCGCATGTTCAGGTTTAATGCCAGTCAGCTAAGCCGTTGCCCTCGATCTTTGTAGGAGCCGGCTTGCCGGCGATCCGCCATAAACAGTATCGCCAGCAAGCTGGCTCCTACAAAAACACCACCTCTACTGCAGGTATGAGGGGTAAAGAATTCATCTGATCAGCATTGACCTCTGGGTGACGTTTTGCGCGGCCGGTTTCAGTCTTTTGTGCCTTGTGCACTACCCCAGGCCGCCAGCAGCACGCCGCCGATGATGCACAGCGCCGCCAGCAGCATACTCAGACTGCCCTGTTCGCCGAGCAGGCCGATGGCGATGGCGGCGCCGGTGATTGCCGCCACCGAGCCAATCTGGCCGAGAAATACCGTGCCAGCCAGATTCTGCAGGACGAAGAACAGCGCATAGACGGTCGCGAACAGCAGCATCAGCTAGGCCAGCAGGCCCACTGCCGCAGGGCCGTAGAGCGTATTCGCGAAGCAGTACGCCGCTCTGGTTTCTAACGCTCGTGGTTGAAATGGATCGGTGGACTGTTCGCTTCGCTCCTGAGTCCGCCCTACATGCTGAGTCCGCCCTACATCCTAGGCAGGTGGAAGGGAGCGAGTATGGAAGCGGCCGCTGCCCGGCTTGAAGCGGGCGGCCATACTCATCAACACCAGGGTAGCAGCGGCCATTGCCAGCCAGCTCAGGCGCAGGTCGTCGGTGTACTGACGTAGTAGGCCGGCCAGGAATGGAGCCGTGGCGGCGATCAGGTAGCCGCCGCCCTGCACGAAGGCCAGCAGGTCGCCGGTCTGGCGCGGATCATCCAGATGATCCTGGGCCACCACCAACGACAGTGGGAACAGCGCGCCGATGCCGATGCCCAGCAACATGCAAATCGGCACCACCAGTTGCAGCGGTGCCATCATCAGGCCGAGCAGCCCGGCCAGCAGCGCCAGCAAGACCACCGCCAGCAACACGCGCCGATCCGGATAGCGTGGCAGCAGGCTCGATGCCAGCAGGCCGGCGACTACTTCGCAGAGCGTCAGCGCCGCCAGCAGCAGGCCGCTGGCCTGCTCGCTCCAACCCAGCGAGGTGTAGTAGGGCGGCAGCCATGCCAGCACCAGGGTGTAGCCGGCGGTGCCGATGCCGAAGAAGCTCATCAACAGCCAGGCCCTCGGCGAGCGCCAGACATCCAGGCATGGCAGCTCGCTCGAGGTTGCGCCTGCCTGCGCAGGTGCCGCGCGGCGCCAGAACGCAGCAGCGAGCAGAGCGGGCAGTGCCCAGCTCGTCAGCGCCCACGACCAGCCTATCGACTGCGCCAACCAGGGCGTCAGCGCTGCACCGAAGGCCGCGCCGCCCATGATCGCGCAGCTGTAGAAACCGATCAGGCGGCCACTGTCGGCGGCGAAGCGCGACTTGATCAAGCCCGGCAGCAGTGCCTGGACGAAGGCGATCCCGGCGCCAGCCAGCAAGGCGGTGGCGATCAAGGTGCTGGAATCCGGCAGCACGCCGCGCAGCAGACAGGCGAGGGCGATCAGCAGCACGCCGAAGAGAATCCCGTTGCGTTCACCCAAGCGTTTGCGCAGCAGGCCGGCGGCCAGAGCACCGAGCCCCATGATCACCACCGGCAGGCTGGTCAGCAGGCTGGCGCCGATATGATTCAGGCCGGTGTCGAGCTGGATACGGTCGAGCAACGGGCCGATGGCAGCCAGCACCGGACGCAGATTCAGGCCGAGCAGGACAATGGCGATGAGCAGCAAGGTCTGGCGCTTCATGCCTGTGCCTCCTTGGCGCCACGCCAGGCCACCAGCAGTACACCGCCGACGATGCACAGCGCCGCCAGCAGCATGCTCAAACTGCCCTGTTCGCCGAGCAGGCCGATGGCGATGGCGGCGCCAGTGATCGCTGCCACCGAGCCGATCTGGCTGAGAAACACCGTGCCGGCCAGGTTCTGCAGGACGAAGAACAGCGCATAGACCGCCGCGAACAGCAGCATCTGCAAGGCCAGTAGGCCGACTGCCGCAGGGCTTTCCAGGCGGGGTGCGAGGTCGACACCGAACAGGCCCAGCGGCACCAGCAGCAGTGCGCCGCCCAGCAGCATGCCGGGGGCCAGGGATAGTGGGCTGGCACCCGCCGGCCAATAGCGGGCGCGGTAGATGTTGCCGAGCGCCAGGAATACCGGCACGCAGAGCGCCGCCAGCACCCACAGCAGGGGGCTGTCGCCGGCGTTGAGCTTGCCCAGGGCCAGCAACAGGCTGCCGGCCAGGCCGATGCAGATGCCCAGCAGACGAATGCGGCTCAACCCTTCCATGCGCAAGGCCAGGGCCAGCAGGTAGGTGATCAGGGGCGGGAAGGCCAGGCACATCGAGGCGAAGCCGGCGCCGACATGGCCAATCGAGCTGAACAGCAAACCGTTCGGCACGGCGATGCTGAGCAGCCCTGAGGCCAGGTAATAACCCAGCAATCCGGGGCCGATGCCGGGGCGCTCGCCGCGTATCCAGGTGAACAGCAACAGCAGCAGGCCGCCGCCCAGCAAGCTCCAGAGCAGGTAGGCCATGGCCGGCCAGCCGACGTTGCCGGCCAGTTTCACCAGGATGCTGGTCAGCCCCATAAGGGCGCCGATGGTCAGCAATAATGACAAGGCGAGAACAGGACGAAAATTGGAGCCGGGCATGCAGCTGCCTCCTGAGGGTGAATGCGTTACGATGCAAACATTCTTTTTGAAAAGTATCTTGATAGCAAGATAAATCGAGGGCGATATGCAAGACCGTGCACAATTGGCTGCCGAACAGTGGCTTCGACAGCGGCCGGATCTGGATGGCTTTTCCATGGCGGTGATCGGCCGCCTGGGTGAGCTCAGCCAGGTGATCACGCGCGATCACCTGCTGCCGTTCTTCACCGCGCACGGCCTCCAGGCCGGTGAGTTCGACCTGCTCGCGACCTTGCGCCGCTCGGGCGAGCCCTATGCGCTGATGCCCACGGCGTTGTACGAGAGCGCGATGATTTCCTCGGGCGGCATGACCAGCCGCATCGACCGTCTGGAAAAGGCCGGGCTCATCGAGCGACGCAAGCATCCCAGCGACCGTCGTGGCGTACTGGTGGCGCTGACCCCGGCCGGCTTCGAGCTGATCGACGGCATCCTGGCGGCCCACGTGGCTAACCTGCAGCGCGTGCTCTCGGGATTGACCGCTGCCGAGCAGCGCACGTTGCATGAATTGAATGGCAAGTTGTTGGCGGGGCTGGCGCAGCAGGGCGCCGAGTGATCGACGTGTTCTATGGCTCCCGCCCTCGTGAGTGCGAGGCCATGACGCCCTGAGTGCTGCCCAGCGGGTGGACGCCGGATGGCATTGCCACGTAGCGCGTGGGAGCGCTCAAGATGTACTCAGCCGCCGCGAGGGTTGAAGCCCTGGAGTTGACGCCTCAACGTTTTGAGCCACGATCTCCTGGCGGTATAGCGAAAAGGCGCACATATGGAATCGGTCTGGATCGCAGCGGGTGTCTTCGTATGTCTCCTGTCGGCATCCCTGTTCATGATGCATGGGTACCCCAAACTCTCGGCTCGTCACCGAGATGAAGAAACCAACACGGTGGTGCGCCTGGTCGCCAATATCTTTGTGGTCATGACCTCACTGGTGTTCGGCCTGATGATCAATTCGGCCAAGAACACCTTCGAAGCGATCGACACCAACATGCACACCTATGCGACCAGCCTGATCATCTTCGATCGAACACTGAAGACCTACGGTGACAAGGCGCAGGACACGCGCGAGCAGTTGGCCGCCTACGTGGAGCACGCCATTGCCAATCCCTATCGCGGCGACGAAGCGCTGCAGCATCGAGTGAGTCCCGCCACTCAATATCTGGATGATATCGGTGCGGTCCTGGCTGCCATCAGCCCCGAAACTCGCTATCAAGAAACCATGCTCAGCGACCTTCGTCAGCAGTACCACTCACTGATAGAACAGCGCTGGCGAATCGTGGAGCAGTCCGAAGGGACGATACCGATGCCACTCATCGGCATGCTCGTCGCGTGGTTGACGTTGATCTACGCCAGCTTTGGCTATCGCGCGCCGAACAACCCAATGGTAATTGGCATGTTCACCTTGTCTGCACTGCTGATTGCCGCCTCCGTATACCTGGTTCTGGACATGGATATTCCCTTCCATGGGCCGATACAGATATCAGACGCACCATTGCGCAGAGCCCTGGCGGAAATGCAGATGTAGCGCGGTTTTTTCCCTGGGCAGCGGTCTTCCGTGAGGGCGGGGCAGAGTGCAACCGTCCAGTGCCAGCCACATGCTCGGCTCACATCCGATGATGTTCCAGCAGGAAATCCACGAACACCCGCACCCGCGCCGGCATCGCCGAGCCGCCCACGAACACCGCATGAATCGGCTCCCGATCACCGGGATTGAAGGTTTGCAGCAGCGGCACCAGATCACCGCGCAGCAGGTCCTCGGTCACGCTGAACTCGCCGATGCGTGCGATGCCGGCGCCGACCCGGGCGAACTGCGCCAGCGCCTCTCCGCTGCTGCATTCGATGTTGCCGCAAACCTTCAGGGAGAACCCCTGGCCGTCGCGGGTAAAAGGCCAGTTGGGTTCGGCGCGGCGGAAGTTGAAGCGCAGGCAGTTGTGTTGCAGCAGGTCTTCCGGCTGCTGCGGCGTGCCGTGGCGTTGCAGGTAGTCGGGGGAGGCCACCACCACCTGGCCGGTTTCGCCGACCTTGCGGGCGGTCAGCGGGCTGTCCGGCAGATGGCCGAAGCGCACGGCTACGTCAGCCTGGCCGCCGAGGATGTCGACCACCTCGTCGCCCAGGCTGAGGTCGACGGTGATGTTCGGGTAGCGCGCACTGAAGGCGGCCACCAGCGGCACGATGGCCAGCCGGCCGTGGCCGAGCGCTGCACTCACACGCAAGCGACCCCGTGGCACGCCCTGGTCGGTGATGGCTTCCTCGACTTCCGCCATGTCGGCGAGGATGCGCCGGGCGCCGCGCAGATACGCTTCGCCCTCGGCAGTGAAGGTGATCGCGCGGGTAGTGCGCAGCAGCAGGCGGGTGCCAAGGCGCTGCTCGGTGCGCGCGATGATCCGGCTGACGGCCGAGGGTGTCAGTCCTAACGCTCTCGCCGCAGCGGACAGGCTGCCTTCCTCCGCCACGGTGGCGAACACCGCCATCTCACCTGACCTGCCGTTGAAGTCCATTTGTGCTCCTTAAGCAAAGGTCTTTGCCAGAAATGCCATCTACCGCCGTCAAGGTTTGGATCCTAGCATTCGCGGCATAGATGAGGAGCCTTTCCATGCGTATCAATCCACCCCTAGTTGCACTCGCCATCGGTGCCTTCGGCATCGGCGTTACCGAGTTCGCCCCCATGGGCATGTTGCCGGGTATCGCCAGCGATCTCGGTGTCTCCATTCCGGCTGCCGGCCTGCTGGTCAGCGCCTACGCGCTGGGCGTACTGCTTGGCGCGCCACTGATGACCCTGACCACCGGCAAGATTCCCCGGCGCTACCTGCTGATCGGGCTGATGGCCATCTTCACCCTGGGCAACCTGATGTCCGCCCTGGCGACCGATTACACCAGCCTGCTGATCGCCCGCGTGGTGACTTCGCTGAACCACGGCGCCTTCTTCGGCGTCGGCTCCATCGTCGCCGCCAGCGTGGTCGCGCCAGACAAACGCGCAGGGGCGGTGGCCGCCATGTTCATGGGCCTGACCCTGGCGACCATCGGCGGCGTGCCGCTGGCGGCCTGGTTCGGTGAGGTGCTCGGTTGGCGCACGGCGTTCTGGGGCATCACTGGCCTGGGTGTAGTGGCCATGCTCGCGCTGTGGTTTGCGCTGCCCAACGTGGCGTTGCCGAAAAGCGACGGCGTGCTGGCGGAAATCCGCGTGCTCGGCCGTGGCCCGGTGCTGGCAGCCCTGGCCCTGACCGTGATCGGCTCCAGCGCGATGTTCACCGTGTTCACCTATATCGCGCCGATCCTCAGCAGCGAGACCCAGGCGTCAACCGCCTTCATCACCGCGATGCTGGTGCTGTACGGCATCGGCCTGACGCTGGGCAACGTATGGGGCGGCAAGGCGGCGGATCGCTCCGTCGACCGCACCCTGATCGTCTCGCTGAGCGCGCTGATCCTGGTCTTGCTGGCCTTCACCGTGCTGATGCGCTGGCCGCTGCCGGCTGCCGTGGCCATCCTGATCTGGGGCATCGCCAGCTTCGCCATCGTGCCGCCGCTGCAGATGCGTGTGATGGAAGCCGCCAAGGAAGCGCCCAACCTGGCCTCGGCAGTGAATATCGGCGCTTTCAACCTGGGCAATGCGATTGGTGCGGCGCTGGGCGGCGCGGTGATCAACGCGGGGTTGGGCTACCCGGCGATCTCCCTGGCCGGTGCTGCGATGGCGGGCTTGGGGCTGCTGATGGTGCTTGGGTTTGCCTGGCGTTCCAAGGTGGCAACTGCTGCGGTGGCGTAAGGATTGGAGCGGTAATGAAAAGGGGGGCGGATTAAATAAATCTGTCTCCTTTTTCTGCGAAGGGCAGGGCGTACCGAATGTTTGTTGATGGCTCCCACGCTCCGGCGTGGGAGCAAGCCTGTGACTCTCTGCGTCACAGCACAGCACGCAACTGCCCGTGGACGCTGGAGCGTCGAGGGCTGCATTCCCACGCAGAGCGTGGGAACGATCAATATGCCCTCGCCTGTGTCGTTACAGCCGCAACTCCGTGCGCAGTGCCTGATGCCCGCCGCCCAGCGGCGAGCACAGGCGCTGGTGGATGCGGCTGAGAAAGCCCGTCTCGAAGGCATGGCGCTGCGCACCTGGTGGATAGAGCTGGCGCTCCAGCAACAGATTGGCCCACAGCCAGCCGCTGTTGGCGTCGTCCAGCCAGGCCTGCGCGGTCTGCACGCCGTGGTCGAAGCTCGTCTGGCAATCGGCGTTCCAGCCGAATTCGGCAGGCGGTTGCCCGTCATGGCCGGGCAGGTGGGTGAAGTGTCGTTGCAGCTCATTCATGCTCGGCCCTCCAGGCTGCATGGGCAATGGCCCGGCGGTAGAGCACGATCAACTCGCTCAGCAGCGCGCTGGTGGCATTCGCCAGCTCCGCTTCCGGCAAGCCCCGCAACAGCATCGCCAGCAAGGCCGCGCGATATTCGGCGGCCGCCTGCAAGGGGTATTCGTTCGCGACGAAGCTGTGTAGCGGATTGCGTGGCGAAGGGAAGTGAATAACGACGGATTCAGACGTGGTCATGCAGCACCTCCAGAACGGAAGTCGACACGACAGCCAGCAGCCCAGGGCGGAGCCCTTGGGTAAAAGGGGGATAGTGCATTTTCCTTATGCTCCTTCGTGCGATTAAGGAGCCGCCAACCAAGCCTTCCTACGGGCGTGGGTGGCGGACCGTGCAAGGGTAGGAATACCGGCCACGAAGGACGCCGGCCAGGCCGAGGCCTGCCTCACACGGCCCGCCATAAATGCACGAGAAAACAACAGGCACAAAAAAAGCGCCTGCTCTCGGCTATGGCGCTACCGCGCCCTTCGTGAAAAATCGGGTTCCTACACCCGGTCACGGGATTGACCGTGACGGGCGGACTGTAGCGCGGGGTGAGGGGAGAGGGCAAGGTGTGGAGTGGCTGCTATCGGCCAAGAGCGGACGGTGATTCAGCTAGCCGCTGCGAGTAGAGCCTAGCCACCGGTTTGGCGGTGAAGCTATGCTCACGGAAGATCGAATAGAGGGTGTTGGAAAGTGTCTGCTGAGTACATTCTTGAACAATTCATTATTGGCCCACGCTTGCAGCTGAGCATCTCCGAGGAGCGCTACAAGGAGCTTGCATATGCACGAAACGTGTTGTCCGAGGCACTGGCTTTCGAGCAACGCTACGAATTATTGATTGGTAATTTTCTGGCCATGGAACTGGCTTTCACCGAAATTTGCCTGCGTACCAAAGTGGAGCCTCAACATCGGTATGTGGATTCAGCAGAAATCCTAGAGGAAGCAAATCGCCATGTCGTGAATATGCTTACGGCTATGCGAGCCTATGCCGACCAGGTAGTGCAGGACTTCAAATGCTTGGGGCTGGTTCCTAGCTTCAGCGAGGTGGCTAAGTCGGAGCTAAATGAGGCATTTGCCCGAAGCTCGGACTATCGATTTATGTGCAGTTTAAGGAACCACGTTCAGCATAAGGCTACTGCTGTTCACGGTTTTATAGCGAACGATGATGGGACGAGAGATGCCAACGGCTGGGTCGAGACAGTCAGTTTTTATGCAAACAAAGTGACTCTTAGGGCAGATAAGGACTTCAAGCTCCGAGTTCTAGATGAGCAACCGGAAAAGATCGATATTCGGCGGCGTGCGCGACGAAGTGTGCAAGCGGTAGGCGAGGTACATATGGCTCTACGCAACTTGTCCAAAGACCAGGTAGCGCGAGCTAGGTCAGCAATTGAGCTGGCAATCCGCGAATACAAGGAAGCTGGTGCAACGTCAGCCATCGGTCTTGGCGCTCGACGCGTCGGGGATACCAGCGCGGATGTCGCCCTATTGCTGGACTGGGATGACGTTCGACTTCGGCTTGTCGATAAGAACAGCAGCCTTCCACGGCTTTGGCCCCGCCGTAGTCATCGTGAACCGAAGATTGAGGAGATTATTGCTCTGCGTGAGGCAATGGAGCATACCCAAGCCCAAGCAGCAGCGCTGGTGTTCGTTACCGAAGATCGCTGGCGAGACTACGAAGATGGTCTGCCGATGCCGGAGGGCCTATTTCATCTTTACAAGCTTCAGGTAGGACGCCATCCGACACACACTCTCCAGCGATCGAATGCTGTCGCCGACTGAAGGAATAGCCACCACCCGATTGTAATCCGTGTCAGTGGCTTACGCGTGCCTTTTCAAGAGCTTATGTATGGGGCAGAAATGCTCGCCGGTCGAGGGGATAACCCGACCGATAGCAGCTGTTGGTGAGAGGAGCTATTGGCCGGCAGCAGCCCGTTGTGACCGGCAACATCTGAGCCATAAATACCTGTGGCGGGGTAGTGGCTACCTCTAAGTGCTTTCGCGGAAGAGCCATAACCGGCCAATTGATCTCCGCCACGTCGTGGACTGTTACTCATCGGCTGGTGCTAAGCTCTTCGAGCTGTGTGTGCAGCCAGTTCACAGCCGTAACGGATGGGGCGGAATGGAAACTAGTAAAAATTTAGGAGTATGGCTGTGGTTTTGACCGATGCATCTCTAGAATTTGCCCGCAATCATATAACAGCTTTTTACGATACTGATTTTTATCCGAAGCCTTTTGAGTTTTATGCATTATGGAATTCTTGGGCCGAGGTTAAAAGCTATCTTCTCGCTGCATCATTGGCTGGAGCGCACACTAGCAATCCGAGAGTTCTTCCCTGGGCTAAGGCACGTGGAGGCTACCGAATTGTTCATCAGCTTGAACCCTTAGACTCACTAATATATACAGCCCTGACTTATCTGGTGGCCGAAAAAATAGAAAGTTCGCGGATGCTACCATCCATTGCATGCTCCTACCGAATTGAAGTTGATGAAAATAGTTATTTCTCGAAGGGGTCTGGCTTTCCTGCGTATAGAGAAAGCTGTGAGAGGCTGGGAGGGGTTTATGAATATGTGCTTTCTACAGATATTAGTGATTTCTATAATCAAATATATCTCCATCGAGTAGGCAACGTAATTGACTCGGTCGGAGCGCCTGCTGGCGCTGGCAGGGAGATCGAGAGTTTCTTGTCTCGACTAAATAACAAAGCATCTCAAGGCATACCGGTAGGGCCTGCAGCCTCAATAATTTTGGCCGAAGCAATTCTTCTTGATGTTGACCAATTCATATCCAATCACCACGTCGAACATGTTCGTTATGTAGACGATATACGTATATTTTCGGATTCGGAGGAGCAGCTTTCAGAGATTCTTGAAAATCTTGTGGTTTATCTCCACGACCAACACAGGCTGGGTCTGGTTTCAGAGAAAACCTCCATTAGATCGTCCGCTCAGTTTTTACAAGAAGAGCTTCAAAATCAGTATCAAATGGATAAGCTTGATATCCTGAATGAAATTGAGGCTGGAAACCAATATGGCACATATGAATCAGAACAGGATAATGAGTACGAAGACCACCAGGAATATGACGAATACGGGCAGTATTGCGAGGGAAACGACGACGAAGACGATGATAGCGAAGATCTAGGAGCATCATTGTTGGATGCCCTTTTAAGGGTTCGGAATTTTGGCTATGTAGATCTCGCTGTCTTGAGAGCCATCATTAGAAGGGCTAAGCATGGACAAGTATCTGAGATAGCGAAACCTATACTAGAGGACATAGAGTTTTACAAGCCCGTGATCAATGACGTTTGCCTGTACTTGGCTTCCTTGCCAGCAGCAGAAATTAAAGAGATTTTGCCGCTACTATCAACCCTGTGCCAAACCAACAGAATAAGCAATCGAAGCATGAGGGTTTGGATGGAGTGGCTTTTCACCCGTGATGCACAGTTTCTATCCGATCAAAACATTCGACGTTATGTCTATCAAGGCACACCTACCAGCGCGGCCGCAGCTGCCTTACTGGAAGGAAACATTGCATGGGCAAAAGAGGCGAAGCAGAAAGTTTTGACTTCAGCATCGTGGGATAGGAGAGCCTACATCCATGCGCTCAATATATTGTCAAAGGATGAAGCTGAAAAATATTTAAAATTTATTAAGCAAAATCCATCCTTAACTCATACGGATAAATGGGTGTGTACTTGGGTCTTGGCCGGATGTCCAACTTAGTCGGCTTATTGGATATTAGAGGCGCTGCTCATCCATGATCCTGGCCGCTCCGATAGGCAGCTTCTGGCCGATAGCTGCCGCCCCTCAAGCTCTTCCGCTGCGGTATAGCCTGCCCGCCTCACACCGTAATCTGCGACAATCCCGCCTTTGCCCTGATTGCCTCGATCCAGATGACTGACCTCGCCACGCTGCAGCACAACCTCGACCACGTCATGATCGCCGAGCGTCATCGCTTGCGTCGGCAGTTGCATGAGCTGCAGAAGCAGCCCGATGAGGCCAAGCTGGCGCAGTGGCTGGCGCGTTTTCAGGCGTCCAGCGACAAGGTGGCTGCGCGGCGTAGCAGCATTCCGGCGATGCGTTACGACGATGCGCTGCCGATTGCTGCCAAGCGCGACGAGATCAAGGCCGCGCTGGAGAAGAGCCAGGTGGTGGTGATTGCCGGTGAGACCGGTTCGGGCAAGACCACGCAGTTGCCGAAGATCTGCCTGGAGATTGGCCGGGGCGTGCATGGCCTGATCGGTCACACGCAGCCGCGCCGCCTGGCGGCGCGCAGTGTGGCGACGAGGGTGGCCGAGGAAATCGGTACGCCGCTGGGCGAGCTGGTCGGCTATCAGGTGCGTTTCGAGGATCAGAGCAAGGACGGCACGCTGATCAAGCTGATGACCGACGGCATCCTGCTCGCCGAAACCCAGCACGACCGCTTTCTGGAAAAGTACGACACCATCATCGTCGACGAGGCGCACGAGCGTTCGCTGAACATCGACTTCCTGCTTGGCTACCTGAAGACCCTGCTGCCGCGCCGCCCCGATCTGAAGCTGATCATCACCTCGGCGACCATCGATCTGGAGCGGTTCAGCAAACACTTCAGCGGGGCCGGCCTCCCGGGAGCGCCGATCATCGAGGTGTCCGGTCGCACCTATCCGGTGGAGACCTGGTACCGCCCGCTGGCGGCCGAGGTGGACGAGGAGGGCGAGCGTCTGCTCGATGACCTGTCCATCGACCAGGGCATTCTCGCTGCGCTGGACGAAATCACCGAGCACGAGCGCAGCGTGGGCCAGCGGCCCGGCGACGTGCTGGTGTTCCTGCCCGGCGAGCGCGAGATTCGCGAAGCGGCGGAGGTGCTGCGCAAGGCCAACCTGCGTTTTACCGAGGTGCTGCCACTGTATGCACGGCTGACGCCGGCCGAGCAGCAGAAGATTTTCGCGCCCATGCCGGGGCGCAAGATCGTGCTGGCCACCAACGTGGCGGAAACTTCGCTGACGGTGCCGGGCATCCGTTACGTGATCGACTCTGGCACCGCGCGCATCAGCCGCTACAGCTACCGCGCCAAGGTGCAGCGCCTGCCCATCGAGCCGGTGTCGCAGGCCAGCGCCAACCAGCGCAAGGGCCGCTGCGGGCGGGTCGAGCCGGGCATCTGCATTCGCCTGTACAGCGAGGAGGATTTTCTCGGTCGGCCGACGTTCACCGACCCGGAGATTCTGCGTACCAACCTGGCGGCGGTGATCCTGCAGATGCTGCACCTGCGCCTGGGCAGCATCGAGGACTTCCCCTTCATCGAGCCGCCAGATGGCAAGGCGATCAGCGACGGCTTCAACCTGTTGCAGGAGCTGTCGGCGGTCAACCGCGAAAGCCAGCTCACACCACTGGGCCGCCAGCTGGCACGCCTGCCCATCGACCCGCGCCTGGGGCGCATGGTGCTCGAAGGTGCCAAGCAGGGCAGCCTGGAGGAGATCCTGATCGTTGCCGCCGCGCTGTCGGTGCAGGACCCGCGCGAGCGACCGATGGATCGCCAGCAGGCCGCCGACCAGGCGCACGCGCAGTGGAAGGATGTGGATTCCGACTTCGCCGCGCTGATCAACCTGTGGCGCGGCTTCGAGGAAAAGCGCCAGGAGCTCGGCAGCAACCCGCTGCGTACCTGGTGCAAGAAGAACTTCCTCAACTATATGCGCCTGCGCGAATGGCGCGATGCGCACCGGCAACTGGTGCTGATCGCCCGTGATCTGCAGTTGAGCGGCAATGCTTCCCGTAGGAGCCCGCTTGCGGGCGATGATGGTCATGCGGATCGCCGGCAAGCCGGCTCCTACAACGAACCCGTCGCGCCGACCAAGGACACCCGCGTCAACGCCATCGCCCGTCAGCAGGCCGAGGCCAGCGAGGCGGCGGTGCGGGCAAAGAACTACGCCGCCGTGCACAAGGCGATTCTCGCCGGCCTGCTCAGCCAGATTGGCCAGAAGACCGAGGAGGGCGACTACCTCGGCGCGCGCCAGCGGCGCTTCTGGATTCACCCCTCCAGCGTGATCGGACGCAAGAAGCCCAACTGGGTGATGGCCGCCGAGCTGGTGGAAACCACCAAGCTGTTCGCGCGCATGGTGGCGAAGATCGAGCCGGACTGGATCGAGCCGCTGGCGGCGCATCTGGTGAAGAAGAACCATCTGGAACCGCACTGGGAAAAGAAGCGCGGCCAGGTCGTGGCGTTCGAGCAGATCACCCTGTACGGCATGATCATCGTCGGTCGGCGCCCGGTGCATTACGGCCCCATCGACCCGCAGGTTTCGCGCGAGATGTTCATTCGCGAGGGCCTGGTGCGGGGCGAGATCAACAGCCGTGTGCGCTGCCTGACCGCCAACCGCCAGTTGCTCGAACGCCTCGATGAGCTGGAGGCCAAGTCGCGCCGCCGCGACATTCTCGCCGACGAGGAAACCCTGTTCGGCTACTACGACGCGCGCATCCCGCAGGACATCTACCAGGCTGCGAGTTTCGAGAGCTGGTACAAGAAGGGCAGCGCTACCGACGCGCAGCTTCTGATCATGCGCGAGGAAGACGCCCTGGCCCGCGATGCCAAGGAAGTCACCGCTGCGCAGTACCCGGACACCTTGCACATCGGTGAGCTGCAACTGCCGCTGTCCTATCACTTCGAGCCCAACCACCCGCGTGACGGCGTGACCCTGCGCGTGCCGGCGCCACTGCTGCCGCAACTGCAGCCCGAGCGCCTCGAATGGCTTGTGCCGGGTCTGCTGGAGGCCAAGTGCATCGCCCTGGTGCGCGGCCTGCCCAAGGCGCTGCGCAAGAACTTCGTGCCGGTGCCGGACTTCGTCGGCGCAGCGCTGGACAAGCTGGTGTTCGGCCAGGGCTCGCTGCCGCAGGCGCTGGGGCATGAGCTACTGCGCATGACCGGCGCACGGGTGTCCGACGAGGCCTGGGCGGAAGCGGCTGAAAGCATCGAAAGCCACCTGAAGATGAACATCGAGGTGGTGGATGCGCGGGGCAAGTTCCTTGGCGAAGGCCGCGACCTGGCCGAGCTGACCGCGCGTTTCGCCGAAGCCAGCCAGGCTGCGCTGGCCATCCCGCAGCAGAGCGATAAGCCGAAAACGGTGGAGGCCAAGGCCTTCGCCGAGGTGGCGGAAAAGGCTCAGCAGAAGATCGCCGGCCTCTCCATGACGGTCTATCCGGCGCTGGTGGAGGAGGCCGGTGTGGTCAAGGAAGGGCGCTTCCCGACCCAGGCCGAAGCCGACTTCCAGCACCGCCGCGCCCTGCAACGCCTGCTGCTGCAGCAACTGGCCGAACAGGCGAAATTCCTGCGTGGCAAGTTGCCGGGGCTGACCGAGCTGGGCCTGCTGTACCGCGACATCGGCCGCGTCGACGCGCTGGTCGAGGACATTCTGCTGGCCAGCCTGGATGCCTGCATTCTCGACGGCGAAGCCACGTTGCCGCGTGATGGCGCGGCCCTGGCGCAACTGGCCGAGCGCAAGCGCGGCGACTGGACGGCGCACGCCGAGCGCATCGCCCGGCTGGTGTTGGAGATTCTCAAGCTCAACCACAGCCTGCAGAAGCGCTTCAAGGGCAAGATCGACCTGGCCCAGGCCATGGCGCTCAACGACATCAAGCAGCAGTTGGCCAATCTGGTCTATGCCGGCTTTGTGCGTGAAACGCCGGGCGAGTGGCTCAAGGAAATCCCGCGTTACCTCAAGGCCATCGAGCAGCGCCTGGACAAGGTGGGCGCGCAGGTGCAGCGCGACCGTGTATGGACGGGCGAGCTGAGCGGCTATTGGGAGCAGTACCAGGCGCGCACCGGCAAGCATGCCCAGGAAGGCAAGCGCGACCCGCAGCTCATGTTGTATCGCTGGATGCTGGAGGAGTACCGCGTGTCGCTGTTCGCCCAGCAACTGGGCACGAAGATGGCGGTTTCGGACAAGCGCCTGAGCAAGCAGTGGACGCTGGTTGAAGGTTGATGATCGGCGCTCGCCCCGGCGTTGGGGCGCGCCATCCACTGATGAATGCGGAAACTGAAGAACGATGAGTGTGAATGATGAAAACGCCGGGCTGGGGCGCCGTGGCTGCCTGGGCCTGTTTGTGGCTGGCGTGATGTTCGTGGTGCTGATTTTTGCCGGCCTCATCTACATCATGACCCGCCCCCAGGATGGCGAGATCGAGGCGGCCGAGCGCGCGGCCATCGACGCCTGCTGGCAAAGCGCGCAGGCCACCGAGCGCAGTTTCACCGAGGAAAGTTGCCGGGAAATGGAGAAGCAGTTCCTGCGCAAGTTCGGCCATCAGCCATGAACCTGCTTAGGCGCTTGAGCTTCAAGCATCTGGTGGTGGGGTTCTGCGTGTTGGCGCTTGGCCTGGTGGTGCTGATCTGGTGGCTCAGCGGCGCGGCCTATCTGCGGCCTTATGCCGAGCAGACGGTGATCTTCGGTCAGGGCGAGTTGCAGCTGCCGGCTGAACTGGCCGGCCCCGGCCCGATCCGGGTGGTGCACTTCTGGGACCCGGACTGCCCCTGCAACGCGGAAACCGACGCGCACCTGCGCTACCTGATCGGCCTGCACCGCAATGCCGATGTCGCGTTCTACAGCGTGCAGAAGCCGGGCAGCACGGGCGAGATTGCGCCGTTCCTGCGTGGGCGGATGACGCCCTTGCCGGGGATCGAGGGCATGGAATCGCTGCCGGCCAGCCCGGCCCTGGCGATCTGGGATCGCGACGGCAAGCTGGCCTATGCCGGCCCTTACAGCGAGGGGCTGGTGTGCAACTCCAGCAACAGCTTCGTCGAGCCGGTGCTCGAAGCACTGACCCAGGGGCGCCATGTGTCCCTGGCCAGCGGCCTGGCAGTGGGGTGTTATTGCGCTTGGAAGTATTGAGGTGGGGTGGTTGTCGGGTTGGGAGCAGGGTAGGGGTGCCTGTGCCTGTGCCTGTGCCTGTGGGAGGGGCTTTAGCCGCGATGCTTGTCGCGGCTGAAGCCCCTCCCACAAAAGCCGTTGTCGGCTGCAATTGCGTAGCCCGGATGCAATCCGGGGCACATCGAATCGTTCCGGGTTGTATGTGGGTTAGGTGAAGCTATCGCGGCTGAAGCCGCTCCTACGAGATAGGTGAATGTCTGTAGGAGCGGCGGGGAGGCTTCCGCTTCAGCCGCGATGCTTGTCGCGGCTAAAGCCCCTCCCACAAAAGCCGTTGTCGGCTGCAATTGCGTAGCCCGGATGCATTCCGGGGTACATCGAATCGTTCCGGGTTGTATGTGGGTTAGGTGAAGCTATCGCGGCTGAAGCCGCTCCTACGAGATAGGTGAATGTCTGTAGGAGCGGCGGGGAGGCTTCCGCTTCAGCCGCGATGCTTGTCGCGGCTAAAGCCCCTCCCACAAAAGCCGTTGTCGGCTGCAATTGCGTAGCCCGGATGCAATCCGGGGCACATCGAATCGTTCCGGGTTGTATGTGGGTTGGGTGAAGCTATCGCGGCTGAAGCCGCTCCTGCAGGTGCATGGCGCCTGCAGACGTTCAGCAGGCCCGTGGGAGGGGCTTCAGCCGCGATGCTTTTGGCCGCTCTCAATTGCCCCGGATTACATCCGGGCTACAACACCAGCCGTCCCCGTCGTCTACCTGGCGCTGCTTTGCGCTCAGCCTTTCGCAGGGCTGACGCTCCTCACCTACGCATTCAAGACCCTCGAAATATCCTAAATGTCAAGATCTGGCGAGCTGCCGGCGAACAGCATCTTTCGTGTCATTGATTCCTGTCAATTCGCTGACAAATAGCTCTAAAACGGGGCTGTGATCATTTGTCGCACCCCTTCGATTCTTTGCCGACTTCTTGCTGCAAAGTGTTTCAAATCTTTGCGTAAATGTTGCGAAATATGTCGCAGAGAGGCCGTCAGTTTGCTCATAAGTAGGCTGCTAATGAATTGTGCGAGGCCTCGATAGCCTGCAACATCGTCGATTCCCACGGTTTTACCGCTTCGCTTGCACGGATGCTCAAGCTCTGAGTTTTCGCTGCCGGCCTTTTGCTCGATGGGCCGCACGGCAACCGAAGCCGACTGTGGGCATCACTCAGTTGAAGGTCGTGACATGAAAGAAGAGAAATACCATCGTTGTGCGCGCTGGTTGCTGATGGCGATTGCCTTCTCAGCGCTCGGTGGATGTGACTGGGCACTGTTCAACTCGAAAGGGCAGATCGGTGTCGAGCAGGGCAACCTCATCCTGATCTCCATTGGTCTCATGCTGATCGTGGTGGTACCCGTGATCGTCATGACTTTCTGGTTTGGCTGGCGCTACCGCGAGTCGAACGAGAAGGCCACCTACATGCCCGACTGGGCACATTCGCACAAGATCGAACTGGTCGTCTGGGGTGTCCCGCTGATCATCGTCGCGGTGCTGGCGGTCATCATCTGGGAAACCTCGCATTCGCTCGACCCCTATCGCCCGATCGAATCGGACAAGCCGGCGCTGAACATCGAAGTCGTCTCACTCGACTGGAAATGGCTGTTCATCTACCCGGATCAGGGCGTGGCCGTGGTCAATGAGCTGGTGATTCCAGAGAAGACCCCGGTGACCTTCCACATCACCTCCGACACGGTGATGAACGCGCTGTCGATCCCGCAACTCGGCGGGATGATCTACGCCATGGGCGGCCAGCGCACCCAGCTCAACCTCATCGCCAACGAGCAGGGCGAGTTCTTCGGTCAGTCCGGCAACTTCAGCGGCGAAGGCTTCTCGGCCATGCGCTTCAGCACTCACTCGGTCAGCGACGACGCGTTCGCGCAGTGGGTCGACAAGGTCAAGCAGTCGCCCGAGGTCATGGACTTCGCCACCTTCAAAGAGGTGGGCGAGCCCGGCGAGATGGTCAACCACCGCTATCCGATCTACCCGGTCCGCTACTTCGGCCAGGTCGAACCGAACCTGTTCAACACGGTGATCGGGCAGTACGTGACCCTGAAAGATTCCCACAGCACGGCCATGCACGAAGCAGCGCAGGTGCAGGAGTGAATATGTTTGGAAAACTGACTCTGGACGCGATTCCGTACCACGAGCCCATCATCATGATCACCCTCGCCATGGTGGCGCTGGGCGGTCTGGGACTGTTCGCGGCGGTGACCTACTTCAAGAAGTGGGGCTACCTGTGGAGCGAGTGGCTCACCTCGGTGGACCACAAGAAAATCGGCGTGATGTACATCCTCGTCGCGCTGGTCATGCTGGTGCGTGGCTTCGCCGACGCCATCATGATGCGCACCCACCTGGCGATGGCCCACGGTGACGGGCAGGGCTACCTGCCGCCGGAACACTACGACCAGATCTTCACCGCGCACGGCATCATCATGCTGATCTTCGTGGCCATGCCACTGGTCACCGGCCTGATGAACATCGTCGTGCCGCTGCAGATCGGCGCACGTGACGTGGCCTTCCCCTACTTGAACTCGCTGAGCTTCTGGCTGTTCGTCGGCGGCGCGCTGCTGATCAACCTGTCGCTGGGCCTGGGCGAGTTCGCCAAGACCGGCTGGGTGGCTTATCCGCCGTTGTCAGGCATCCAGTACAGCCCCGGCGTGGGTATGGACTACTACATCTGGAGCATGCAGCTGTCGGGCTTGGGGACGACGCTGACGGGGGTCAACTTCATCGCCACCATCCTCAAGATGCGTGCCCCGGGCATGAGCCTGATGAAGATGCCGATCTTCACCTGGACCATCCTCGTTACCTGCGTGCTGATCTGCGGTGCCTTCCCTCCGCTGACCGCGACCCTGGCGATGCTGTCGCTGGACCGCTACCTGGATTTCCACTTCTTCACCAATGAACTGGGCGGCAACCCGATGATGTACGCCAACCTGTTCTGGATCTGGGGACACCCGGAGGTGTACATCCTGATCCTGCCGGCGTTCGGCGTGTTTTCCGAAGTGGTGGCGACCTTCTCGCGCAAGACCCTGTTCGGTTATGCCTCGATGGTCTGGGCGACTGCGGCCATCGGCGTGCTGTCGTTCGTGGTGTGGCTGCACCACTTCTTCACCATGGGCTCGGGGGCCAGCGTCAACGCCTTCTTCGGCATCATGACCTCGATCATCGCCATCCCCACCGGGGTGAAGATCTTCACCTGGCTGTTCACCATCTTCCGTGGCCGTCTGCAACTCAACGCCATGACCTGGATGACCCTGGGCTTTCTGGTGACCTTCTCCATCGGCGGCATGACCGGCGTGCTGATGGCGGTACCTGCGGCGGACTTCGTGCTGCACAACAGCCTGTTTTTGATCGCCCACTTCCACAACGTGATCATCGGCGGTGCGGTGTTCGGCTACCTGGCCGGCATCATCTACTGGTTCCCGAAAGCCTTCGGCTTCAAGTTGCTCGACCGCTTCGGCCGTTACTCGTTCTGGTGCTGGCTGATCGGCTTCTACTTCGCCTTCATGCCGCTGTACGTGCTGGGCTTCATGGGCATGACTCGTCGCCTCAACCACTTCGACAACCCGGCCTGGGTGCCGTGGGTGCAGGTGGCCGTGGTCGGCGCTGTGCTGATCGGTATCGGCATCGTCTTTACCGTGGTGCAGTTCGTCACCAGCTACATCAAGCGCAAGGACAACCTCGACGTCACCGGCGACCCCTGGGATGGCCGCACCCTGGAGTGGGCGACGTCCTCGCCGCCACCGTTCTACAACTTCGCGGTCATCCCGACGGCGGACAAGATCGACGCCTTCCATGAGGCGAAGAAGAACGGTGTCGAGCTGATGCCCGCGCCGGAGCACTACGAGCCGATCCACATGCCGAAGAACACCGGTAACGGCCTGATCGTGTCGGCGTTCGTCATCGCCTTTGGCTTCGCCATGATCTGGCACATCTGGTGGCTCGCCATCGTGGGTCTGGTCGGCGCCGTGGTCAGCTTCATCGTGCGTTCCTACGACGAGGACATCGACTACTACGTGCAGCCCGAAGAGATCGCGCGGATCGAGCAGGCGCACCACCAAACCAAAGCCAACGCAGTCGTACAGGCCTGATCATGACCGCTTACGAACCCCACTATCCAAACGACGCTCATGGCCACGGCCATGAGCACCACCACGACAGCAGTGGCATCAAGCTGTTCGGCTTCTGGGTTTACCTGATGACCGACCTGCTGATCTTCGCCACGGTGTTCGCCACCTTCGCGGTACTCAGCAATTCCTTCGCCGGTGGCCCCACCGCCAAGGAAATGCTCAGGCCGGGCCTGCACCTGGTGCTGGTGGAAACCTTCGCCCTGCTGTTCTCCAGTATCACCTACGGCATGGCCATGCTCGCCACCTACCGTGGCGACAAGGGCGCGGTGCTGCGCTGGCTGGGCATCACCTTCCTGTTCGGTGCGGCTTTCATCAGCATCGAGCTGTACGAGTTCCGTCATCTGATCCATGAAGGTGCCGGGCCACAGGTCAGCGCCTACTGGTCGGCGTTCTTCACCCTGGTCGGCACCCACGGCCTGCACGTCAGTGCCGGTTTGCTGTGGATGCTGGTGCTGATGTTCCAGGTCGGCAGCCGTGGCCTGACCGACACCAACAAGACCCGCGTCGGGCTGCTCAGTCTGTTCTGGCACTTCCTCGACGTGGTGTGGATCTGCGTGTTTACCGTCGTCTACCTGATGGGGGTGCTGTAAATGGCTCACCAAGACAATCACGCCGCCCACGCCGTGGGCTTCAAGGATTACCTGAGCGGTTTCATCCTGTCGGTGATCCTTACCGTGATCCCCTTCATGCTGGTCATGCATCCTGACGTGCTGGGTCTGAGCCGTGGCGCGACGCTGATCACCGTGGTGCTCTTCGGCCTGGCGCAGGTGCTCGTCCACCTCGTGTACTTCCTGCACATGAAGACCGATGAGGAGGGGCGCTGGAACGTCGTTTCGATGATCTTCACCGTGCTGATCATCGCGTTCGTGGTCGGCCTGTCGGTCTGGATCATGTGGAGCATGCACTATCACATGATGATCAACTGATGCTGGCGCTCCTGAAGCAGTACCTCAACCTCGCCAAGCCGGGCATCGTCTTCGGCAATCTGATTTCCGTGACGGGCGGTTTCTTCCTGGCTTCGCGTGGCGATGCGAACCTGGCGCTTTACCTTGCGACAGCACTGGGTGTTTCGCTGGTGATCGCCTCAGGCTGCGTGTTCAACAACTACATCGATCGGGACATCGACCAGAAGATGGAGCGCACCCGTAACCGGGTGCTGGCGCAGGGGCTGGTATCGCCTGCGCACGCCATCGTCTATGCCTGCGTGCTCGGGGTGGTGGGGGTGGCCTTGCTGTACGTCGCCACCAACACCCTGGCCGTGATGCTGGTGCTGATGGGCTTTGTGGTCTACGTCGGCCTCTACAGCCTGTGGCTCAAGCGCGGCTCGGTGTACGGCACTCTGGTCGGCAGCCTGTCCGGGGCGGCACCGCCCGTGGTCGGCTACTGCGCAGTGAGCAACGAGTTCGATGCTGGCGCCGCCATCCTGTTGTTGATCTTCAGCCTGTGGCAGATGCCGCATTCCTATGCCATCGCCATCTTCCGTTTCAATGACTACCAGGCCGCGAACATCCCGGTGCTGCCGGTCATCAAGGGGATTTCGGCGGCCAAGCGGCAGATCGTGCTGTACATCGCTGCCTTCGTAGTCGCGACCCTGATGCTGACACTCAGCGGCTACGCCGGCTACAGCTACTTCGTGGTCGCCGCGCTGAGCGGTGCCTACTGGCTATGGATGGGCGTATCGGGCTACAAGGCGGTCGATGATCGGGTGTGGGCGCGCAAGCTGTTCACCTTCTCCATCGTCACCATCACCATGCTCAGCGTGATGATGTCGGTGGATTTCATCTCCTCGCCCGAGCAGGTACTGGTGACCTCCATCAATCACCTGTGCAGCCAGTTCGCCGCCAGCGCGCCGGGCTTCTGCGCGGTGGTCGCCGGCATCTGACCGGTGTTGTGGTAGGGGGCTTGAGCCGCGATTGTCGCCGCGCAAGCCCCTGCCACGGTGTTTCTATCTTAGGGTGGATGTCGCTCTTTAGATCCACTACAGGGTGGATCGATGAAGCGTGATCCACCCTACGGGAGCACCTTCAACTTCGGCCAGGTTGCCAGCCAGTTCTTGTCATGTAGCCGCTGCTGGTAGATCCGCCGTTTCTCGTTCTGAAAGCGTCCGGCCGGGCGCACGATAAGGCCGAACAGATCCTCCAGACCGAGTGGTGCGGCAACCTCGACCCTGTCGTTTTCATCGAGCCTTACGGCCAGCGCCGTCGCGGTTTCCGGCCAATGCCGCATCGCTTCGGTAGCCGAGGCGTAAGGCGCATCGCCATTGCGCAGATGCATGCGCGCCTGATTCTTCACCGACCACTGCAAGTCACCGTTGCCGCCGCGCAGAGTCGCTTCCAGTTCTGCATCGCGTTCCTGAGAGGTATGGGCGCAGTCGAACCAGATCACGTCGATGTCTTCCGGCAGCGGAGATGGCGTGCGTTGGTGCAAGTGATCCCACACCGCGCTGCGCACGAAACCTGCAGCGACCCAGCAGTCGGGCAGGTCGAGCTCGCGCACCTGCTGCAGGATACGCAGGCGCTGTAGGTCGGTGACAATGAGTATCTGTAGTTGAGCGGCGAAATTCATGCGCGCAGCCTAGCAGCGGTGCTCGTTGGCTGCCTGCTCAGTTGACATGGTGCATCTGAGCGGCTCCCAGATAACGCAGTCTGCTGATCGCACTGCACCAATACCGACTCGGATGGTCAGAAGCGCTGAGCGGCTCATGAGCGCCCGTTTGTGTACTCGTTCATGGCAAAGCAGGCCGTATTGATTCATGCTTTGCAGCTGATCCACCTATACATAGGGAACATGTAATGGAAATGAAGATCCTGGCCAGCGGCGTCGGCGCGGCCATCCCCAAGACCAGCATTGGTTTCAATCTGTTCAGTGGCGTCTACATACAACTCAGACGCTCGAGTGCCGAGAAGCCGCAGGTGTTCGGTATCGCTACCGGGCCTGAGATCGGCGGTAACAGCGGCACGCTGATCGCCGGTCATATCGAAACTGCCTGGATGAAAATCGACGTCAGCAAGCATGCCTGGTTGTGCAGTCGTTCATCGCTGGTCGGCAAGTTGGGGGAAATCGAGCTCAAGGGTACGTTGCTGTTCAGTGGCAGCGTGGACGTCGCCTTCACCATTTACGACGCCAACAACGAGGCCCATTTTTCCCTCAGCCGGGTGCAGGTCGAGTCGAACGGCGGACAGTTGGCCGATACCAAGGTACGCGGCGTGATCAAGGACATGATGGGGCAGACCCGGAGCGGGAGCATGCTCTGTGGCTAATCGCGATCCGGGTCGTTTCCCGCGTTTGAAGACCCTGTGCAATCTGCTTCTACTGCTGTTGCAACTGATCACCCTGGCTGCGTACTGGGGCATGGTCAGCGCCAGGCCAAGCTATATGGCGATCAGCCAGGAGCTCTACCCTGGCAGCGAGCGACTGATGAACAGCTGGCTTGCTGACACCTTGGTTTCCATGTCGGCAATGCTGGTGGTCGGGGTCGTCTTCGTGTTGAGTGTTGCCAAGGAGTTTGCCGGCCTTGGCAAGGTCCGGCGGATTCAACTCAACGCACTGACGCTGGTCGTTCTGCTGGCCATGCTGTACTTGGCCGCCTCGCCGCTCTACGTTGCGGCGGGCTGATCAGGCTGCTGCTCCACTCTGTGGGGCAGCTCTCGTCGCTCTACCTCCTGCATCCATACAGTCGCAGTCGCGATTTTCGCCGCGCAAGCGCCTACATCGCTTCAGATGTCGTGCTGGTTGGCTCGTTGCACAAAAGCAATCCCAGTGGTGGCCAGCAGCAGCTTTGCACTAAAGTCCCTGAGCCGGTCGCCGGGACGGATTTTCTCGGCCAGATATTTCGAGGGAGGCGCTTGATGCGTTTACCGCGCATGCGCAACGTGATGGCCTGGACGCTGGTGGTGGTGTTGTTGATCGTGGTGGTCTTGCTCGGCATTCGTATCGCCGGGCTGTCGGCTTTGCCCGAGCTGGAGCCCTGGCATCGCCTGGTGCCACAGGAGCTTGAGGTCGACGAGCTGGATGCGGGCGACTGGCAGGCCTACCTGGCTGCCGAGGCGGCCCTGTTCGAGCACCTGCAGCGTGAACTGATCGAGCCGGTCACGGCCGCCGGCAGCGCCGCATACAGCCGTTATTCCAGCGATAGCCCGGTCTACCCCGGCAATCTGCCGCGCGACTGGAACCGCTCCTTCATCCTGCAGCCGTCAGGCCCGGCGCGTGGCGTGGTGGTGTTGCTGCATGGTCTGACCGACTCGCCCTACAGCCTGCGCCATATCGCCCGGCACCTCAGTGAGCAGGGCCTGCTCGCCGTGGTGCCGCGCATGCCTGGCCACGGCACGGTGCCGGCGGCGCTCACCGCTGCGCACTGGGAGCAATGGCTGGCTGCCACGCGCTTGGCCGTTCGCGAAGCGCGGCGCCAGGTGCCTGATGGGCCGCTGTATCTGCTCGGCTATTCCAATGGCGGGGCGCTGGCGTTGCGCTACAGCCTGGCTGCGCTGGAGGACCAGAGCCTGGCCATGCCACAGCGTCTGGTGCTGATCTCGCCGATGATTGGCGTCACCAGCTACGCCCGTTACGCCGGGCTGGCGGCCCTGCCTGCGTTGCTGCCTGCTTTCGCCAAGTCGGCCTGGATGAATGTGCTGCCGGAGTTCAACCCGTTCAAGTACAACTCCTTTCCGGTGCATGCAGCGCGGCAGACCTATGAGCTGACCAGCGAGGTGCAAGACGCCTTCGATGCTGCCGAGGCCGATGGCCGTCTGTCACGATTGCCGCCGGTGCTGGCCTTCCAGTCGTTGGCCGACAGCACGGTGAGCACGCCGGCCGTGGTGCATGACCTGTTCGAGCGTCTGCCGGCTAACGGCAGCGAGCTGGTGATCTTCGACATCAACCGCTCGCAGGCCATCGGCTCGTTGCTGCGACCGGACATGAGTGGCTTGCTGGAGCAACTGCTGCCGCCGGCCGAGCGTGATTACGACCTGACCGTGGTCGGCGTTGCGCAGAACGGTGGTCGTCAGGTCGAGGCGCGGCGAATTGCTGCTGGCGAGCGTGAGGCGGTGGCGGCGCCATTGAATGTCGAGTACCCGAGCCAGCTGTTCTCGCTGTCGCACGTCGCATTGCCGTTCCCGCCTGACGATCCGCTGTATGGCAGCGAACCGACCGCCGAGGAGTTCTACGGCGTGGCCCTTGGCACGCTGGCACCGCGCGGTGAGCACGGCGTGTTGGTGGTGGGGCTCGATAGTTTGCAGCGTATGACGTCCAACCCCTTCTACGCCTATTTGCGCGAGCGCATCGACGAAGACTTGTAGATGGCTCGGTGTGCACGGCGTCCGACCGTAGGGTGCGCCGTGCGCACCGAGTGGTTTGAGGGGTTACAACCGGAAACGTCCGACCAGGCCATCGAGCTGGGTCGACAGCGCCTGCAAATCGCTGCTGGCCTGGTTGAGCTGATCGGCGATATGGGTGGTGCCGACGGTCAGCTCGTTGATGTCGACGATGTTGCGGTTGATGTCTTCCACCACGCTGGACTGTTCCTCGGTGGCGGTGGCGACCTGGATGTTCTGGTCGCTGATCTGGCCGATATGGCTGTTGATCTGCTCCAGCGCCACCGACGCCTTGCTCGCGTACTCCACCACCAGCGCGCTCTGCCGTTGCCCCTTGGCCATGGCCTCGACGGCCGAGCGTGATTCGTTCTGCAGGCGGTCGATGACTTGCTGGATTTCCTCGGTGGAGGCGCCGGAACGGCTGGCTAGGGTGCGTACCTCGTCGGCCACCACGGCGAAACCACGACCCTGTTCGCCGGCACGCGCCGCTTCGATGGCGGCGTTGAGGGCGAGCAGGTTGGTCTGCTCGGAAATGCTGCGAATGGTGTTGAGCGTGGTGCTGATGGCGTTGGTCTGCGCGGCCAGTGCCTCGATCACCTTGGCGGCCTGTTCCAGTTCGCCGTTGAGGGCGTCGACCTGACGATGCGCCTGACTGACCACCGCGCTGCCGTCGCTGGCATGCTGGGTGGCTTCGCGGGCAACTTCTGCGGCGTTCTCGGCGTTGCGCGCGATCTCGTTGACGGTCGAGCCCAGCTCGTTGATGGCGGTGGCCACCTGTACCGTGCGGTCGCTTTGTGCGGTGCAGTTGCTTTGCGTAAGGCGTGCGCGTTCGGCCACATCGCGCGCCATGCCCGAGAGCTGGCGCGAGTTGTCGGCGAGCTGGCGCATGGCGCCGTGCACCTTGTCGATGAACTGGTTGAAGCTGCGGGCGATCTCGCTCAGTTCGTCCTGGCCGTGCAATTCGATGCGGGTGTCCAGGGCCAGGTTGTCGGCGGCCTGGCCCAGGCTGCTCTGCAACACCGCCACACGGCGACGTAGCTGCACCACGATCAGCCAGGAAATGATGATCGACACCAGCAGGCCGGTGGCGATGATGGCGATCTGGCGGGTCAGGCCATCGTCATAGCTCTGCGCGCTGTGCAGGTTCTGCTGCTCGGCCTGCTTGAGCAGGGCGTCTAGCAGGTCGTTGGCGCCCTGGCGCATCACCCCGTAGGTCTTGGCGTACTGATCGCGATAGATTTGCTGCGCCTTGGCCATGTCGCCGGCATCGAAGGCGGCGAGCATCGGGTTCAGTTCGTTGCTGACCATGGCTTCGAACTGATCGAGCAATTGCTGCGCCTGCGCCTTGCGCTCCGGGTTGACCTGGGCGGCCACGGCCTGACGCATCGCCTCGCGCATGCCGGGCACGTCCTCGTTGCGGGCGTCTTGTACGCGGGATTTCACACCGCGCTCGTCGCGCAGCGGAGTGTCCTGCAGCAGCATCATGTCGAGCCCTACACGCATGCGCGGGATGCGTGAGGCGACCTCGGCCATGGCGCGCATCGGCGCGGCCGTATTGAGATAGAGCACCTCAGTGTCCCGATGCATGCTCGACATGCTGCTCAGGCTGGTCAGCGCCACCAGCAGCAGGGCGATGCAGGGAATCGCCACCGCGATGATCAGGCGGGTTTTCAAAGAGAGGGCGTCGAGACGCATGGGAATACTCCATTTCGAGATAGGGCGCAGGGCGACGCTCAGCCTATCGGGCCGATGTTGCCGCTCTTGTATCGGCAGCGATGGCCAGGTGCATGAGGGCAAAGACGAGCGCTTTGACGAAAAGGAGTAGGCCGGCACAGCTGTCGGCTCAGAAAGGGTGATGGCCGCCAGCAAGGTCGGCCATCAAGGTTCAGGCGTGCAGCAACGCATCCAGTTCGCCGCCACGTTCCAGTGCGGCGAGGTCATCGAAGCCGCCGACGTGGCGTTCGCCGATGAAGATCTGCGGCACGCTGCGGCGGTTGCTGCGCTGTAGCATTTCCGCCAGACGCTGCGGCGAACTGCCCACGTCGATTTCCTCGTAGGTCACGCCCTTGCGCGTCAGCAGGGTCTTGGCATTGACGCAGTAGGGGCAGTGGCCGGTGGTGTAAAGAGTGACGGCTTGCATGGCGCACCTCCTGTCTTGTCAGACGGCTACGGGTGGAAAGTCGACAGCGGTTTCGGCCAGGTTGTTGAGGTAGTTGGTCAGCGTCATCAAGGCGACGTTGGCCACCACCTCGACGATTGCCGCATCGGTCAGCCCAGCGTCGCGCGCGGCTTGCAGCTGTGCATCGCTCAGGCTGCCGCGGCTGTCGATGATCTGCCGGGTCAGGCGCGCCACGGCATCGAACTCGCCATCGCGGGCGCTACGGATATCCGCTGCGCTCAGGCCTGCCTTGTCGGCGAACAGGGTGTGCGCAGCCAGGCAGTATTCGCAACCGTTGACCTGCGAGCTGGCCAGTGCCACCACTTCGCGCGCCTTGGCGTTCAGTGTGCCTTTGCCGAGCGCCTGGGACAGTGCCAGGTAGCCGCTTAGCGCGGCCGGGGCGTGGGCCAGGGTGGCGAATGTGTTGGGGATGAAACCGAGGCCCTTGCGGATGCCTTCCAGTTGCGCCTGGGCGCTGGTAGCGGTTTGTTCGAAGGGCAGTGCGGTGATGCGCGTCATGGTGATTCTCCAGTCTTGGGTGAGGGCCTGTTGTTCAAGCCTGGAGCCATGCTAGTGAGTCGAGCTGGCTTTTCGGATTCAGATCGTCGATGTTATGCGACAGATCGTCCAAAAGTGCGAGATGACCATGGATCGTCTGTCCAACCTGCTGCATCACTTCAATCTGCACGCCAGCACCTTTCACCGGGGTGGGTTCTGCGGCACCAGCAGCCATGGCGAGCAGGAGCCGCATGGCTACATTCACCTGCTACGCGCCGGGCGCATCAACTTTCGCGAGGGCGATGGCCGCGAGCTGCGCCTGGAAGAGCCGAGCCTGATGCTGGTGGCCAGGCCGCGCCTGCACCAGATGAGCGCCAGCGAGGCCGATGGCGCCGAACTGGTCTGCGCCACCCTGGCCTTCGACGGGGGTATCGACAATCCGTTGTCGCGGTCGTTGCCGGGTGCCATCGTCAAACCGCTGCGCGAGTTGCCGAGTCTGAGCGGTTGCCTGGACTGGCTGTTCGCCGAAGCGACAGGGGAGGATTGTGGGCGTGAGCTGGTGCTCAACCGCTTGTTCGAGTTGATGGTGATTCAGCTGCTGCGCCATTTGATGAACAGCCGCGAGCTGGCCTCGGGGATGATGGCGGGTCTGGCCGAGCCACGCCTGGCGCGAGCGCTCAATCAACTGCACGAGAGGCCGCAGCATGGCTGGTCGGTGGCCGAGCTGGCGGCGCTGGCCGGCATGTCGCGCGCCAGTTTCGCTGCGCATTTCCACGACGTGGTCGGTGCTACGCCGGCCGATTACCTGGTGGGCTGGCGTGTAAGCCTGGCGCAGAAGCGTCTACGCGAGGGCCGGCCCATGGCGCTGATCGCCGACGAGGTCGGCTATGAAAGCCCCTCGGCCCTGGCCCGCGCCTTTCGCCGCAAGGTGGGGGCGAGTCCCAGCGAGTGGCTGCGTCAGGTCGCTCAATAGGCGAAATGGGCGATGGCATGCCTGACCTTGTCCAGCGCGTCTTCCAGTTGCGCCAGGGTAACCGAGCCAAGGGCCAGGCGCAGCGCATGAGGCACCTGCTCCGAGGTGCTGAACGGCTCAGCGGTGGAGACTGCCACCTGCTCGTGCAGCAGACGCGCCACGACCTGATCGGCGCGCACCTCGGCCGGTAACGGCAGCCAGAGGAAATAGCCGGCCTCATGGCCGATCGGTTGCAGGCCGGCCAGTACGCGCCGAGCCAGTGCTTGCCGACAGCGGGCGTCGTCGCGCTTCTGCGCTTGCAGGCGGGCCAGTGTGCCGTCTTCGATCCAGGCGCAGACCAGCGCCGTCATGATGCCCGGGGTGTTCCAGGTGCTGGCGCGGATGCTGCGCTCCAGTGCGGCGACCCAGACGGCAGGCGCTGTCAGGTAGCCGACCCGTAGGCCGGTGGCGATGTTCTTCGAGAAGCCGGACACATGCACCGTGCGTTCGGGCGCCAGGGCGGCCAGTGGCGCTGGTGCCGAGCTGGCCAGGAAGGCGTAGGCGGCATCCTCGATGATCAGCAGGTCGTGCTGGCGGGCGATGTCGATCAGGCGCTCGCGCTGTCGCTGGTCGAGTACCCAGCCCAGTGGGTTGTGCAGGGTCGGCATGCTGTAGATCGCCCGTACCCGGCGCGTTCTGCACAGCGCCGCCAGGGCATCGAAATCGGGGCCGCTGGCCTCGCAGGGCAGCGCCAGCAATTCCACGCCGCGCGCGGCGGCGGCCGCCTTGAAACCGGGGTAGGTGAGGGCGTCGACCGCGACCACGTCACCGGGTTTGAGCAGGGTCTGCAGGGTCAGCGCCAGGCCGTGCTGGGCGCCGTTGACGATCAGCACCTGTTGCGCCGTGACCGGGAGTCCCTGATCCGTCAGGTGCCTGGCCAGCAATGCCCGCTCATGGGGGCGCCCGGCATGCGGCTGATAGCGCAGCAGCGCTTCCAGATCACCGGACAATGCCAGCTGGCGCAGGGCCTGGCGCAGCAGGTCGGCCTGCCCCGGCAGCGTGGGGTAGTTGAAGTTGAGGTCGAGCATGCCGCCTTCGGTCGCTGGCTGGTCGATACCGTGACCGGGCGCCAGGCTGGTCTCGCGCACGAAGGTGCCGCGCCCGGTTTCGCCACTCACCAGGCCCATGGCGTGCAGCTCGGTGTAGACCCGTGACGCGGTGACCAGGGCGATGCCGTGCTGTGTGGCCAGTTCGCGGTGTGTGGGCAGGCGTGTGCCAGGCGCGAGCGCGCCACAGCGGATGTCGGCGGCCAACTGATCGACCAGTTGCTTGTAGCGCGCGCGGGGCATGGGTTGTATCCATGACAATTATTTGATTGTCATGATCATTGCCTCGAAGCTGCGTGGCAACCCGTTTCATGACAGGAGCCGCCATGCACATCGCCATTCTGACCTTCGAAGGGTTCAACGAACTCGACTCGCTGATCGCTTACGCCATTCTCAACCGCATACACAGGCCCGACTGGCGCGTCAGCATCGCCAGCCCTGCTGCGCGCGTGACGTCCATGAACGGGCTGGTGATCGATAGCCAGATCGACCTGCAGCAGGCCTGCGCGGCGGATGCGGTGATCGTCGGCAGTGGCATGCGCACCCGCGAGGTGGTGGCGGATAAAGCGCTGATGGCGCAACTGCGCCTCGACCCGGCGCGCCAACTGCTGGCGGCGCAGTGCTCCGGCACGTTGCTACTGGCCAAGCTCGGCTTGCTCGACGGCGTCGCCGCCTGCACCGACCTGACCAGCAAGCCCTGGGTGCAGGAAGCAGGTGTGCGGGTGCTCGATCAGCCGCTGTTCGCCCGTGGCAATGTCGCAACGGCGGGCGGCTGCCTGGCGTCGACCTATCTCGCCGCCTGGGTCATCGCCCGTCTGCTCGGCCTCGACGAGGCGCGCCAGGCGCTGCACTACGTGGCGCCGGTGGGTGAGAAGGCGCAGTACCTGGCGGGGGCGATGGCGGCGATCGGTCCTTATCTTCAGGATCGTACAGAGGCGTGACGGGTTCGTGCATCGTGGCAGGCTGTCGTACCATCGCCGACTGACCCCGCCACGAGCCTTCGCGCATGTTTGAAATCCAGCCCATCGACCCCGCCTACTACCGCCAGCAGACCCGCCGCAGCACTGCGGTGATCGCGCTCATCTTCTTGGCGCTGGCCATGCTCTGCGCCACGCTGAGCACGCAGGCGTTCGGCACGCCCGGTGGTGACAACTTCAAATGGAACCTGATCGGTGTGGTGGTGGGGCTTGGCCTGACCATTGCGCTGGTGCGTCAGCAACTCTGGTCGCGGCCGTTCATGGCGCCGGCCATCTACGGCTGGCGACTCAAGCGCAGCCTGATGCGCGTCACCAACGTCATGCATCACGTCAAGGCAGGCGTGGCACGGGGGGATGAAAGCGCGATGAAGCTGCTGCGCTTCTACCACCTGGGGGTGAGCCAGATGCATCAACTCGATGGCAACTCCAGCGAGCTGAGCCAGATGGTGGGCGAGATCGACAGCCATCGCGAGGCAATGGAGCAGCGGGCGCTGGACATCGAGCAGACGCGGCTCGACATGGCGTGGCTGGAGCGGGTCAAAACGTTTAGCTGAACACGTCCTGTCGATCCTGGGTTGGGGTCACAATGACTTTAAAGCTGTCATTGTGACTCGCTTTCCTTGTTGTCATTAGTACCTTTTTTTTCTTATCTATCTGTTTTTGATAGAGAAAATACATGGCACAGAATCTGACTCTGTCCGGGTGCAATGCCCATTACAGGAGAAATCAGATGAAATCCATTGCCTTGCTTGCCCTTTCCCTCGGCCTTGCGGCCGCCAATGTTCTGCAGGCTGCCGAAGTAGTGGCCGAACGTGAAGAAAACTCGGTGGGTGCCGGTTTCGGAGGTTTGTCCGGCCTGATGCTGGGCGCCGCCGCGGGTGGCCCTGTCGGTGCGTTGGTCGGTGGTGCCGCCGGGCTCTGGACAGGTGCGCAGGTTCAGGCTGCCACTGGCAATAGTGGAACCGCCTATGTGGTGCGCCACGAAGGCGGTCGTGAGCAGTGGGTGCGCTCGCCCAGGGAGCGCTTCGCGCTGGGTCAGCAGGTGGAGATGAATGGCATCCGCCTGCAGGCGCAGTAAGCCGATTTCAGCGCGGCTCGCGCGAGTCGCGGCACTCACTCTCTTTTCGCTTCGAGGAACTTCATGAATACGAATTTTCAGGGTCGTCTGGCTGTCGTCACCGGGGCCAGCTCGGGTATCGGCCTGGCGGTGTGTGATCTGTTGCTGCAGCGCGGCGCGCGCGTGCTGGCTTTCTCACGGCGTCTGGGCGCGCTGGAGGCGCTGCAGGCGTTACATCCCGAACAGCTGCATTGGTGTGCGGGCGACGTCACCGATATCGATGCGCTGCATGGGCTGGCCGAGCGGGCGGGGCGGCTCGGTGCCGTCGACTACCTGGTACCCAACGCCGGGATCGCACGCTTGGCATCGGGCTGCGACATGCAGGCGTTCGAGCAGCAGTGGCGGGTCAACGGCGCCGGTGCAATCAATACCTTTCAGGTGCTCAAGCCTCATCTGGCGCGGCCTGCATCGGTGGTATTCATCAGCACCTTCCTGCGTCAACTCGGCTTCGCCGGGCTTGGCGGTTACATCGCCAGCAAGGCCGCACTCTCGGCGCTGGTGCGCAGCCTGGCGCTGGAGCATGCCGCTGAAGGCTTGCGGCTCAATCTGGTTTCGCCAGGGCCGACGGCGACACCGATCTGGAGCAGCCTGGGCCTGGCCGAGGATGCCTTGGCGGGCGTCGCCAGTGAAGTCGGCAGGCGCCTGGTCGACGGCGAGTTCCTCGAGCCGCAGGCGATTGCCGAGGTGGTGCTGTTTCAGCTGAGCAACGGTGCGCGTGGTGTTCATGGCCAGGATTGGGTGGTGGACAAGGGCTACACCCTGCAATGAACCAAGCCGGGGCGGCAGGGCTGCCGCCCCGATTCTGCGACATATCCACTGACATTTGGTGTGACGCATGTTCGCCGCTTAAAGGTTGTTGAAAGGTTCGCCTCTTAGCCTCCGCACGCGCCTTTCGCGTGCCTTACAAGAACAAAGAGGAGAAAGCGGTTTGTTGACCTTGATTGGCCTGTTGACCATCTGCAGCCTGGTTGTGCTGTTGCTTATCGGGCGCATGTCGCCTGTTCTGCCATTGATTGTGGTGCCGTTGCTGGGCGCTCTGGCCGCAGGCTTTGGCCCGGAGGCGATTTCCGGTTTCTTCACCGATGGCATCGGCCGCGTGACGGCGATTGCCACCATGTTCGTTTTTGCCATCACCTTTTTCGGCGTGCTGCAGGACACAGGTCTGTTCAGGCCCCTGATCAATGGCATGGTGCGCCTGACCCGCGGCAACGTGATCGCGGTGACCGTCGCCACGGCGGTGATCGGCATGCTGGCGCACCTCGACGGCGCTGGTGCCACCACCTTCCTGCTCACCGTTCCCGCCTTGCTGCCGCTGTACAAGCAGTTGCGCATGAGCCCGTACCTGATGCTGCTGCTGTTGGCGATTGGTGCCGGCATCTTCAACATGCTGCCCTGGGCCGGGCCGCTGGGGCGTGCCTCGGCAGTGACCGGTATCGAGGTCACCGAGCTGTGGCGTCCGTTGATCGCGGTGCAGGGTATTGGCGTAGTGCTATTGGTTGCCCTGGCGGCGCTGCTGGGCTGGCGTGAACAGCGGCGTATCGCGGCCGGCACGACCGGGGACGAAGGTGTACTGGTGGAAACCAGCACTGACCTGCATGAGCCGAGCGCCGAGGAGCGCGAGCTGGAACGCCCGCGCCTGCTCTGGGCCAACTCCGCGTTGTTCCTGGTGGTGCTGGTCTCGCTGTTCTCTGGCGTGCTGCCGGCCGGCTATATCTTCATGATCGGCCTGTGCCTGGCGCTGCTGATCAACTACCCCGGCGGCAAGGCGCAGATGCAGCGTATCTCCGCGCACGCTCCGGCTGCGCTGAGCATGGGTATGATCATTCTGGCCGCTGGCTCGATGCTGGGTATCTTCACCGGCACCGGCATGCTCACGTCCATCGCCCAGGACCTGGCGCAGGTACTGCCGGCGCCGCTGGTGGGGCAGATGCACATCGTGCTGGGTCTGTTCGGCCTGCCGATGGAGCTGATGCTGAGCACCGACGCCTACTACTTTGGGCTGCTGCCGGTAACGCTGGAAGTGGTCGGCGCCCAGGGTGTCGAGCCAGCCAGCGTGGTTTATGCGCTGACCATCGGCAACATCATCGGCACCTTCATCAGTCCGTTCTCGCCGGCGCTGTGGCTGGCGCTGGGTCTGGCCGGGCTGGATCTGGGCCGGCACATCCGCTACTCGTTGTGGTGGATGTGGGGCTTCTCGCTGGTGCTGTTCGGTGCGGCCTGGGCGCTCGGGTTGTTCTAGACCGGGGACGTTCAGCAGTGCATCTAACGCCCGGGCTTGCCCGGGCGTTTTGCCGTCAGGACAACGGCCTGTTAGCTGATTTCCACCTGGTAACGGAAGTTCTCCGCCGCCGCGCGTGACAGGCGATATTCCAGCGGCGTGCGGTCGTAGCCCAATGCGGTGCGTTCGATGACCACGCTCGGGCTGGCCTCGGCTACATCCAGGGCGGCAGCAAGCTCGGCATCGGCCGCAGAGACGGTGAGGGTCTCCTGGGCCGAGGCAATGCGCTGGCCGCAGTGCTGCTCGTAGAAGGGGTAGAGCAACTGCGGGAAGTCGTCGGCGGCGATGTCCAGCAAAGCGCCGAAGCGCGACGCCGGCAGCCAGATACGTTCATGGAACAGCGGGCGACCGTCGATCAGGCGCAGGCGTTGGAGGAATATGCAGGGGGCGCCTTCGCTCAGCTTCAGCGCCTGGCTGGCGGCCGCGTCGGCCGGCACCTGGCGGCAGTCGAGGATACGGCTTTGCGGCACCTGAGACTGGCCGCTGGCGTTGACCTGACGGAAGAAGCGGAACAGCGAACCGTCGAAGTTCGGCCGCCGCACGAAGGTGCCGCGACCCTGGGCACGCAGCAGCAGGCCTTCGGCAACCAGGGTTTCCACCGCCTTGCGCACCGTTCCCACGGCCACACCGTACTGTCGGGTCAACTCCGCTTCGGTAGGAATGGCCTCGCCGGGCAGCCATTCGCCAGCGGCGATCTTGCCCAGCATCTCGTCGCGTAACCGCTGATACAGCGGCAGGCGTTCGTCCTGTCCCAGAGCCGTGGTGCTCATAAACCTCAAATCCGAAAGTCGACCGGCCGTCACTTTACCACTGGCCTGCAGATTGACAGCACTTGATCTCTGTAGATACAGTCATCTAATCATATATATGAATATATGTTTTACAAGAAGGAGTCGCTCGTACCGGCGGCTCGTACAAAAAATGACAGAGGTATCGCTTCGTGACGCCCATGCCTTATGCCGCAATCACCGGCATCGACACCCACGCGCACATCTTTCGCCAGGACCTGCCCATGGTTTCCGGCCGCCGCTACAGCCCCAGTTATGACGCTTCCGTGGAGCAGTACCAGGCCCACCTGGACGCTTGCGGGCTGTCCCACGGGGTACTGATCCAGCCCAGCTTTCTCGGCACCGACAACCACTACATGGTCGAGGCGTTGCAGCGTTTCCCGGAGCGTTTGCGTGGCGTCGCGGTGGTCGACGCGCAGGTCAGCGATGCCGAGCTGGACGAATTGGCCGCCGCGGGTGTGGTGGGCATACGCCTGAACCTGATCGGCAAGGTGCTGGAGGACTACACGGGGCCGGCCTGGAACGGCCTGTTCCGCCGCCTGGCGCGACGCGGCTGGCAGGTGGAGATCCAGCGTGGTTTCGACGATCTGGCGCTGATCGTGCCGGCGATTCTCGAATCCGGCGTCACCCTGGTGATCGATCATTTCGGCCTGCCGGCGCCGAGCGTGCAATTGGATGCTGCGCAGCATCACGCCTTCTTCGATCTGCTCGGCCAGGCGCCGGTGTGGATCAAGCTGTCGGCAGCCTATCGCAGCCAGTCCGATCAGGCCCGCGCCCAGGCCATCGAAGCGCGCCTGCGTGAAGCCTGCGGTGGAGTCGGGCGATTCCTCTGGGGCAGTGACTGGCCCAACACCCAGTTCGAGTCGCAGACCCGCTACGATCAGCAGTTCGCGCTGCTCGAGGCCCTGCTGCCCAACCCCGAGGAGCGCCGTCGCGTTCTGGTGGACAACCCCGCAACCCTGTTCGGTTTCGCCTCGGCGTAACCGTCGCTCACATCAGAACAACAAAAGGAATCAAACCATCATGATGAGCCTGCTCGTCGTCGCCGCGATCGTCCTCGCCGTCGCGCTGGGGTACACCACCAAGATCAACATCGGCCTGTTCGCCATTGCCTTCGCCTACCTGCTGGGCTGCTTCGGCATGGGCATGAGCCCGGGCGACATCATCAACATGTGGCCGCTGAAGATCTTCTTCGTGATCTTCTCGGTCTGCCTGTTCTACAGCTTCGCCACCGTCAACGGCACCCTGGAAAAACTCGCCGGGCATCTGCTGTATCGCTGCCGTGGCGTGCCGCACCTGCTGCCCTATGCCATTTTGCTGACCTCGGGGGTGATCGCTGCCATGGGGGCCGGTTACTACACCGTGCTGGCCTTCATGGCACCGCTGACTCTGCTGCTGTGCCAGCGTACCGGCATGAGCCTGATTCTCGGCGGCATGGCGGTGAACTATGGGGCACTGGCCGGAGCCAACTTCGTTTCCAGTCAGAGTGGCATCATCTTCCGTGGCCTGATGACCGGCGCGGGCATGCCCGAGAGCGAAGCCTTCGTCAACGCCCTGGCGATCTTCGCCAGCACGGCGATTATCCCGGTGCTGGTGATTTCCGCCTTCGTCTTCCTCGGTGGTCATGGCCGCAACCTGAAGAATGCGGTGCTCGCCGCCGATCTGCCGGAGGCCTTCAATCGTGAACAGAAGCTGACCCTGCTGCTGACTCTGCTGATGATGGTGTTGGTGCTTGCCGCGCCCCTGGCACTGCTGGCCTTTCCGGACAACGCCACGGTCAGGTTCATCAACAGCAAGGTGGATATCGGCCTGATCGCCAGCGTGTTCTCGGTGATCGCACTGCTGCTCAAGCTGGGTGACGAGCGCAAGGCCATCGCCTCGGTACCCTGGGCCACGCTGATCATGATCTGCGGCGTCGGCATGTTGATTACCGTCGCGATCAAGGCTGGCACCATCGATGCCCTGGCGTCCTGGATCAGCGGCAACATCCCGCCACTGATGATTCCGGTGGCCTTTGGTGTGATCGCGGCGCTGATGTCGATCTTCGCCAGCACGCTCGGTGTGGTGACGCCGGCGCTGTTCCCGATGGTGCTGCCGCTGTCGGCGTCGATGTCGATCGATCCGATGATCATCTTCATCGCCATCGTGGTCGGCGCCCAGGCCACCTCAATCTCGCCGTTCTCCTCCGGCGGCAGCCTGTTGCTGGGCTCCTGCACGGACGACAAGGCGCGCTCGACTCTGTTCTCGCAATTGCTGCTGCGCGCCGCGCCCATCGGTTTCGTCGCAGCGATGCTGTTCAACCTGGCGCTGACCTTCCTGTTCTGATGAAAAAGGTTCTTCGCATAGTCTGGGGAAGGTGTGAGCCAATACTGGATTGGCAAGTTTGTGTGCGTATCGCTTACTGGCTTAGCACTATCCATTACCGAGTCCACTGAGCGTTTGGGTTGCGCCCCTTACGGGCGCCACACCTTGATTCGCTGCGCTCACCCTGCGGGCCAGCCTGCGGCTTTTACTGCGCTTCGCTACGTTTCTTTGCTTGCCCAAGAAAGGTGTGCCAAAGAAGGGCACCCCGACATCCGGGTTTCGCTGCGCGAAACTTGATTCGCTTTGCTCACCCTGCGGGCCAGCCTTTCGGCTGTTACTCCGCTTCGCTACGTTTCCTCGCTCCGGTGCCGCTCCGGGGGCCTGCGTAATCTTTGCGGAATTGGAATTGGCGGCGTCTGGCCTTTGTCTTTGCTCTTCAACTGCGATGGTGTAGACGACGCCCGAGTCCCCTTCAGGAGGCCGAGTGGAATCGCCACGTAAGGGGTTGAGCGACATGGATGTCGCGAGAGCCACGATGGGCCAGGGATGGCCCTTCGTGGCGGGCCCCTGGAGTGGTGATGGAACGAGGGAACCCCGGCGCAGCAGGGCGGGGGCGCCTAGCTCGTATGTAGGGGTGTGTTTCTTTGCTTACTTTCTTTGCACAAGCAAAGAAAGTGAGTCGCCCGTAAGGGGCGAAACCCATCAGGTCAGACGGCGTGCTAATGGATAGTGCCAAGTCATCGCCAGCTAACACTTAGTTGCCAGCCCGGTATCAAGCGTATCCCCCGCGAGAATGCGAAGAACCTGAAAAAAACCGGCATCGAGTGATGCAGGGGCTTTATCCCCGCAAGTCCGTATCGCTATTTCAACCGATAGCGCACCAGCTCATCCTTGCTCAGCAGACGCAAGCGCCCTGGCGCGACCTGATAGATGTCTTCCGCCAGGCTTACGTCGACACCCATGTCGCGAAAGTACCTGGCCGGGCTGAACGACTGGCTGCCATGGACGGCCTGCGCCAGTGCCGAGTCGCCAGCAGGGAAGGGCGGTCGGCGCAGGGCGACATGGCCATTGACGGTGCGCTTGCTGCCGGCAGCGAGCAGGTAGATGCAACTGCCCTGGCACAGGCCGCCGGAAGGCACCAGCGCCTCGAAGCCGGTTTCGCGCAGCAGGCGACCCATGCGGATGGCCTCCGGCGCGCTGCCGCCGATGCTGTCGAGCAGCACGACCTTGCGCGTGTGCTTGCCCGGGTTGGCGCGCAAGCCAGCCAGCAGCTTCTCGTAATCGCCCGGAACGATCTCTTCGGAAATCTTCGCCGCCAGCAGGCCGGCATTGGCCTCGACCTCCACCTGGGCGTGGGCAGTCAGGGCGGTGAACAGAGCTGTGCCGATCAGGGCGAATCGTAAACGCTGGGCAATCATCGGGCGGGTTACGCGATAGTGGCTCGGGACGTAGACGATACCTGCCGGCGCACGCTCTCGCACCTGTCAGATTGCTGCGTTCTCGCGCTGCACCTTCCACGCCCAGGCGAACAGCAGCAGGCCGCCGATGGCCGTGGCCGCGCCGATGTAGCCGGTCACGGTCCAGCCCATGCCGGCGCTGATGGCCAGGCCGCCGAGCCAGGGGCCGAGCGCGTTGGCGACGTTGAACGCGGCGTGATTGGACGCGGCAGCGAGTGTCTGCGCGCCAGTGGCAACGTCCATCAGGTGGGTCTGCAGGGCCGGGCCGAGGGCAATCATGGTGCCCAGGGCGAAGATCGCCGGCAGGAGGGTCCACAGGCTGTGTGCGGCGAACGGAAAGGCCAGCAACACCAGCGTGCTCCAGGCCAGAATCCAGGCCACGGCGCGCAGGCGCAGGCGGTCGAACAGCCAGCCGCCGGCACTGTTGCCGACGATGCAGCCGGCGCCGAACACGCCCATGGCCAGGGGAATCCAGCCGGGCCCGACCTGAGTGACATGAAGCAGGGTCGGCGCCATGTAGCTGAACACGCAGAACATCCCGGCAAAACCGATGGAGCCGATGCCCAGGGCCAGCCAGATCGGTGCGCGGTTGAAAGCACGCAGTTCGCCCGACGGGCTGCTGCGCTGCTCGTGCGGGTCGGCGGGGAGAAAGATCGCCACCATGGCGATGGTGGTGATGGCGATCACCCCGACCAGGGCGAAAGCGTAGCGCCAGCTCATGAACTGGCCGAGCCAGGTGGCCAGCGGGTTGCCGATCAGGATCGCCACGGTCAGGCCGGCCAATACCCGGCTCACCGCCTTGGCGCGCTTGTGCGGCGGCGCCATCGAGGCGGCCACCAGCATGGCGATGCCGAAGTAGGCGCCGTGCGGCAGACCGGCGATGAAGCGGAAGATCAGCAGTGGCTCGTAGCTCGGTGCCAGGGCGCTGGCGAAGTTGCCGAGGGCGAAGCAGCCCATCAGCAGCAGAAGCAGGATGCGCCTCGGCAGGCGTGCACCAAGCAAGGCCAGCACCGGTGCGCCGACCACCACGCCAAGGGCATAGGCGCTGATCACGTGGCCGACCTGCGGCTCGCTGACGCCGAGATCGGCAGCGACGTTGGGCATCAGGCCCATGATGGCGAATTCGCCGGTGCCGATGGCGAAGCCGCCGAGAGCGAGGGCGAGTTGAATGAGAAGGATCGCGCCCGGCGACAGACTCGTCGCGGCGTCGGATGCAGAACTGTTCATGAGTGACCTGGAAGGGGGGAGAAGCAAGCGCGCGATTATAATCTCCCAGCGCCTTGCTTGGGTATTGGCGGCCGCTCTATTTCGGGCCTGGAGACGAGTGGTCGGAGGCGTTGAGGGTCTTCACGTAGTCAACGAAGGCGCGCAGCGGCGCCGGTACGTGACGCCTGCTGTGGTAGTACAGGTAGGGGCCGTCGAAATGCTGCCACCAGTCATGCAGGAAGGGCTGCAGCTGACCGCTGGCGAGGTGCGTCGCGATGTATTCCTCGAAGGTGTAGAGAATGCCGTGGCCGGCGCAGGCCGCTGCGATCAGCAGGTCCTGCGACGAGCTCACCAGCCGGCCTTCGGGAGCGATGCGCAGGGTGCGTCCATCCTGCTCGAACTCCCACACGCCGAGCTTGCCGCTGGCGAACCGGTAGCCGAGCAGGCGATGTTCGCTCAGCTCGCTGGGGTGATGCGGCGTGCCATGGCGCTGCAGGTAGCTGGGCGCAGCGACCGCCATGAAACACTGGCGACGCGGCCCGATGGGGATGGCGATCATGTCCTTGGCCAGGCTTTCCTCGTAGCGAATGCCGGCGTCGTAACCGGCGCCGATCACGTCGATGAAAGTGTTGTCCATGTTCACCTCCAGCGCGATGCCGGGGTAGCGAGCGAGAAAGCCGTCCAGCAGTTGCGGCAGGATGTGCCTTGCGATCACGCCGGGCACATGCAGGCGCAGCGAACCGACCGGGTGTTGCGGATCTTCCTGCAGGTCATTGAGCGCCGCGTTGATCTCGTCCAGCGCGGGGCGCAGACGTTCAAGCAGGCGCGCGCCGATTTCCGTCGGCGTCAGGCCGCGTGTGGTGCGGTTCAGCAGGCGTACGCCCAGCTCCTTTTCCAGGCGGCGTACGCAATCGCTCAGCGACGAGGCCGACATGCCACGGCGTTGCGCCGCGACGCGAAAACCACCGGCCTCGACCACGGCAGCGAACAGGGCGATATCGGACAGGTTGGGTTGGCGCATGGGCGTCGGCTGTGTGATGACGAAGGGGCTGATAATGCGGCGCAGCGGCCGCTTTGCCAATCCTGAGGAGCGTCTGCAGGGATGTAGCCCGGATGAAATCCGGGAATGCATATCAACGGCCCCGGATTGCATCCGGACTACGGTTCGCGTTTGTGAAACATCGGGTAACTGTCCGCCTGGCCGTATGTGCTGTTCGGCTTTGGACGGCTTATCGTACGCGCCGTCTGCCCGCACCCTATGTCCTGTAACTGCGCCTGCTCTGGCGCATCGAGTCAACGGACACGAGGAATCAGTCGATGGACAAGAAGCATGCTGTGGGGCGAGGCCATTCGCGTCGTGATGCCCTGAAACTGTTCGGCATGGTAGGCGGCACCCTGGCCTTGCATGGGGTGTTGGGCGGCGTACCGACAATGGCCTGGGCCAACGTAGCACCGGGTTGGCAGGCGGCGGACATACCGTCGCTGATCGGCAAGCGCATGCTGGTCACCGGCGGCACCAGCGGCATGGGTTTCGAGGACGCCCTGGCCCTGAGCCGGGCCGGTGCGCAGGTGATCATCGCCGCGCGCAATGGACAGCGCGGCGCCGAGAGCATCGAGCGTATTCGTGCCCAGGTGCCGGATGCGCGCGTGCGTTTCGAGCAGTTGGATCTGGCCGACCTGGCTTCGGTGCGCAGCCTGGCCCAGCGCCTGAATGCCGAGGGCGAGGTGCTGGATGTGCTGATCAACAACGCCGCGATCATGGCGCCGCCTCAGCGCGGCGTATCCCGCGATGGCTTCGAGATGCAACTGGCGACCAACTTCCTTGGCCATTTCGCGCTCACTGGCTTGCTCCTGCCGTCGCTGCGCAAGTCGTCGGACCCACGCGTGGTGATGTTGGCGAGCATTGCCGTGAATCGTGGCCGTATCAACTTCGATGACCTGCAGTCCGAGCGCGACTACAACCCTTACGTCGCCTACGCCCAGTCGAAGCTGGCCTGCCTGATGATGGCCTTCGAGCTGCAGCGGCGCAGCCTGGCCAATGACTGGGGTATTCGCAGCGTCGCCGCGCACCCTGGTGTGGCCGTGACCGAACTGGTCGAGCGCGGGCCAGGGCTTGAAAGCGAGTTCGCTCAGCAGTGGGCGAAGGATCGCGATGTCTATCACTCGGCGGCGCAGGGCGCGCTGTCATCGCTGTTCGCGGCGACGGCTGCCGAGGCCGAGGGCGGTCGCTACTACGGGCCGACCGGCGCAGAGGAAAAACGCGGCCCACTGGGCCTGGCCAAGGTGCCGGAGGCTGCGGCGGACGCCGATGATGCGGCCCGCCTGTGGTCGGTAGCCGAGCGTCTGACGGGCGTCAGGTACGGCTGAGTCATGCCGGCGCGCTGTACCGGCGCGCCCTTTCGAGGAGTTTCGCATGTCATCGTCAACGATGGCGCAGCGTGTGGCCGTGGCCATCAACGCGCAGCGCAACGAGCTGTGGCCGGCGCTGGCCGGTTTCACCCTGTTTTTCTGCCTGTTCTCGGGCTACTTCATGCTGCGGCCGATCCGCGAGGCGATGGGCATCGTCTCGGGGGTGGAGAACCTGCAATGGCTGTTCACCGCCACCTTCGTGGTGATGCTGGTCGCGGTGCCGTTGTTCGCCTGGCTGAGTTCGCGGGTGCCGAGGATTCATTTCATCGACTGGGTGTATGGCTTCTTCACCCTGAACCTGGCGTTGTTCGCCCTGTTGTTCTTCAGTGCTGAGGAGAGCGTGTGGCTGGCGCGCAGCTTCTACGTGTGGATTTCGGTCTACAACCTGTTCGTCGTATCGGTGGCCTGGAGCCTGATGGCTGACGTGTTCGACAGCGAACAGGCCAAGCGACTGTTCGCCTTCATCGCCGCCGGTGCCAGCGTCGGCGGCCTGGTCGGCCCGGCGTTGAGTGCCTTGCTGGTGAGCACGCTCGGGCAGAGTGGGTTGATCCTGCTGGCCGCTGTGCTGCTGGCCGTGGCGCTGTCGCTCAAGCAGGTGCTGATGCGCTGGCGCGAGCAGGGTGGTGCGGGGCGTGCCGGTGCCGTGCGGGCCGAAAGCACGCGGCTACCGGTGCCGGGTAACCCGTTCAGTGGCCTGATGCGCGTGCTGTCCTCGCCCTACCTGTTTGGCATCGCCGGTTTCGTCATCCTGCTGGCCACGGCTAGTACCTTTCTCTATTTCGAACAGGCCCGCCTGGTGGCCGAGTTGTTCCCGCAGCGTGCCGATCAGGTGCGGGTGTTCGGGGCCATCGATTTCGTGGTGCAGGCTGGTGCGTTGCTTGCCCAGCTGTTCATCACCGGGCGTATCGCCAGGCGCATGGGGGTGCGGGTGTTGCTGGCCTGCGTGCCGCTGCTGGTGTGCGTCGGCTTCATCGGCCTGGCCTTGATGCCGACCTTCGCCATGCTGGCGGCGCTGATGATCGTGCGCCGTATCGGTGAATACGCCTTCGTGCGGCCAGGGCGGGAAATGCTCTTCGCGCCGCTGGATGCCGAGAGCAAGTACAAGGCGAAGAACTTCATCGACACCGTGGTCTATCGCGCGGGCGATGCCATGAGTGGCTGGCTCAAGAGCCTGCTCGACATGCTGGCTCAGGGCGCCTGGCTGGTGGCGTTGGTGGGCGCTGCCTGTGCGGCGCTGTGGGGATTGCTCGGCTGGTACCTGGGCGGGCAGGCCGATCAGCGCAGTGTCGAGCAGCAGTTGGCGACGACCCGCTAGCTCAGCGCAACGCTGTCGTTGCAGCGATACGGGAGTCGGCTGCCGACTCCCGCACTATCATCAGCCGCGCGCAGGAATGTTCAGGCCGCGCTGAACTGCCGGGCGGGCGAGGAAGGCATCGAGTACGCGGCGCACGTTGGCGAAACGTTCGAACTGCACCAGATCGTCGGCCTTGTAGAAGTCCACCAGGCAGCGTACCCAGGGCAGCACGGCGATATCAGCAATGCTGTACTCGCCCATGATCCAGTCGCGGCCTTGCAGGCGCTGATCGAGAACGCCGAGCAGGCGCGCGGATTCTGCCACGTAGCGGTCGCGCGGGCGTTTGTCCTCATACTCGGCACCCGCGAATTTATGGAAGAAGCCGAGCTGGCCGAACATCGGGCCGAGGCCGCCGATCTGCCACATCAGCCATTGAATCGTCTCGTAGCGGGCAGCGGCGTCCTGTGGCAGCAGCTTGCCGGTCTTCTCCGCCAGATAGATCAGAATCGCCCCGGACTCGAACAGCGGCAGCGGATGGCCATTGGGGCCGTTGGGGTCGAGGATGGCGGGAATCTTGTTGTTCGGCGCCAGCGAGAGAAACTCGGGGCTGAACTGGTCGTTGCTATCGAAGCTGACCAGGTGCGGTTCGTAGGGCAGGCCGATTTCTTCCAACATGATCGAGGCCTTGACCCCGTTGGGCGTGGGCAGCGAGTACAGCTGCAGGCGCTCGGGATGCTGGGCGGGCCATTTACGGGTGATGTGGAAGGGGCTGAGGTCGGTCATGTGGGTTCCATGTCGAATGGGCCGAAGAAGAGGCGATCAGAACACGAGTGGCCAGAGCGAAGGAAATCGATCCAGCTGCTAGTAGTCATCGACTCGAGCAATCCTGCCTGGTTCCCTGCACGCGAGCGAGGCGGTATGGTGGGTTTTTCATCCACCCGGCACGGAACCCATCGGCATGAGCCTGCACGGTACTTACGATTCCCAGAACATCTTCGCCCTGATCATTCGTGGCGACTTGCCCTGCTACAAACTCTACGAGGACGACGATGTACTGGCCTTCCTCGATCTATTCCCGCAATCCAAGGGCCACAGCCTGGTGATCCCCAAGCGCGCCGCCGCGCGTAATATCCTGGAAATCGACGACGCCAGCCTGGCCAAGGTCATGGCCGTGGTGAAGAAGGTCACCCAGGCGGTCGTCGACGAACTGCAACCGGCTGGTGTGCAGGTCGCGCAGTTCAACGGTGCGCCTGCCGGGCAGACGGTGTTCCATATCCACATGCACGTAATCCCGCGCTTCGAGGGCGAGGGGCTGGGTATTCATGCGGCCACCAAGGCCGACCCGGCCGAGCTGGAAGTGCTGCAGGCTCGTCTGGTCAAACGCCTGCAGGGCTGAAGCGCTATTGCCCCGGACGAGTGACTCGGCCGGGGCATCAGGCAACCTGTGGGTTAGCCGTTCTGGTTGCTCAGCCCGCCCCACTCCACGAAACGCACGGCGTGCACTTCGCCCTGGCTGTCGCGGTAGACCAGGACGCTGGGCACTACACCGCTCTTGCGGCTGTTGTCGGTGCGCTGCAGAACCTGGTCGATGTCCAGCTGCATGCCGTACTGGTATTCCTGCACATCCACTTGGGTGCTGGCAGGTGCTTTCTCGCTGGCGAAGGCCATGGGGGCGAAAGCGGCGAGGAGGGTGGCGTTGAGGGCTGCGAATTTCATCCGGGTAGTCTCCGATCAGTTGCGCCGACTCAGGTGGCGCTGGGTTCGGGAGCAATGAAAACACCGCGCCCTTCATTGCAGAAATCGATGCTTGTGCTAGCGAAAATCGCTGCCATCGATATCTTGCCCGCAGGCTCGCCAAGCCCAATACTCAGGCGGCATTCACCTGCCCATGGAGGGCTTCATGCGCTCGATCTTCATCGCTCTACCTCTGTTGCTGTTGGCCGGTTGTTCGTCGTTTCGGGGCGACCCCGAGCATGTAGAACCTGTGCCGGAAGATCGCCTGCTGGCATTTCAGGAGGCGCAGGCGAACAGTGCGCAGATCGTGGTCAATCGCGACTTCGGGATGATGGGAGGGGGCTGCTTCGTGGCCATCGAGGTGGATCGCAAGGTCGCAGCCCGCATCGGCGTCGGCGAAGTCGCGACCTTCCAGGTGCCGCCAGGCACGCGCGTGGTCGGCATCACGCCGGATCGCATGGACGACACCCTGTGCGGCATGGGCCGTCTGCTGCGCGAGGTAGCGGTGCCGGTGAAAAGCGGGGAAACCCAGCACTTGCGCATCGTCAGCCAGAACAAGGGTGGCTTCGATATCCGTCCTGACAAGCCTTGAGCACCTGTCTGGGCGCGGTTCTTTACCCGATCAGTGCACCTTGCCTATTCGCTGTGGATCCTGTGCCCACCAGATGCGCTCGACGCGACCGATCAGGTTGGCTCGCGGCACGCTGCCCCAGAGTCGACTGTCAGCGGAGTTCCGACGGTTGTCACCGAGCATGAATAACTCGCCATCGGCGATGCGCGTTTCCGTCAGGTCGCCGTAGTCCTGGTCCTGAACATCCATTGGTGGTGCCGGGAGCAGGTAAGGCTCGTCCAGCAACTTGCCGTTGATGTAGACGCGATGATCGTGCATCGCCAGACGGTCTCCAGGAAGACCGATGATGCGCTTGACGTAACTGATGTCATTCACCGGGCTTACGAAGACCACCACGTCACCGCGCGCGGGCTCGTTGCCGACATAGGCCCAGGCGCTGCCGAGGATGTGGTCGCCCGCCTGCACGGTGGGAGCCATCGAGTTTGCTGGCACCTGATAGGGCACATAACCCGTGATGCGCGCTCGCGGATCGAGGGTGGCCGTGCCTAGCGGATTAAGCAGGTAGAAGCCGAGCATCAGCAGGGCGAGCGTGATGAGGCCTGTCCAGAAATTCCAGCGCATGGTCGATCCTTGTACCAATGGGTGCGCCACCATAGTGGAGTACGCGACGCGTCTGCAAGCCGCTCAGGATCAAGCGAAGCGGGCGGCATCACGGTTAGAATTGTTTGATCGAACAGGGAGAGCAGCTGTGAACGGATTGCCAATTGCGATAGTCGGTGCGGGTACTGCTGGCCTGGCCAGCGCCATATTCCTTGCCCGTCAGGGCTACGCAGTGCGCCTGTTGGAGCGGGTCGAACGTCTGCAGCCGGTGGGCGCCGGCATCCTGCTGCAGCCTTCCGGCCTGGCCGTTCTGCAGCGTCTTGGTCTGCTGGCCGAATGCACCGCGTTGGGTGCGCCGGTCAGCCGCCTGTATGGCACCAGCTGCCAGGGTCGGGTGATCCTCGATACCCGTTATCACGACTGGCAGCCAGGCAGCTTCGGCCTTGGCATTCATCGCGGCGTGTTGATGACGGCATTGCTCAATGCTGCTCAGCGTGCGGGCGTGCAGGTGGAAACCGGCGTTACGGTGAGCCGCTTCGAGCAGGCGAGCGGCCATGTGCGCTTGCTGCGTGAGAGCGAAGCGGGCGATGAGCAGCCCCTGGGAGACTTCGCCGCACTAATCCTGGCCGATGGCACGCGTTCGACCTTGCGTACGCAGATGCAGGTACGGCAGTGGTCGCGGCCTTATCCCTGGGGCGCCCTGTGGAGCATGTTGCCGACTTTGCCTGCGACCGAGTCTGGCGAGTTGCGCCAGTGGTATCGCGGCTGCCGCGAGATGTTCGGGCTGATGCCGACCGGCTGCACCCACAAAGCCCGTGAGAAGTCGCTGACCAGCCTGTTCTGGAGCCTGCCACTGAACGAGCATGAGAGCTGGCGCAGCAGCGGGCTGGAGGCCTGGAAAACCCGCGTGCGCAGCCTCGCTGGCGAGGCTGCGGAGGCCTATCTGCAGCAGATCGATGATCCCGCGCAACTGACCCTGGCGGCCTATGCGGACGTGCGCATGCAACGCTGGAACGATGGTCGCGCCCTGGCCATCGGTGATTGCGCCCATGCCATGAGCCCGCAACTGGGGCAGGGCGCCAATATGGCGCTGGTCGATGCTGCTGCACTGGCCGATGCGCTCGGCAATGCCGGTGACCAGCACCTGCACGGGCTCGACTGGCAGGCCATCTTCACCCGCTACGGTGATGCCCGTCGTGATCACCTGCGCTACTACCGCCAGGCCAGCCGCCTGCTGACGCCGCTGTTCCAGTCCAACAGCAACACCCTGGCCGTGCTGCGCGATATCGCTCTGATGCTCGCTCGGCACAATCGCTTCGGCCGCCAGCATGCGGTCAGCACCCTGGTTGGTGCACGTGGCGGCTGGCTGTGGTCCGGGGCGCAGAAGCGCGAGTTGCATGCCTGGAAGGGTGAGCGCGAGGCCTGGGAGTAGCCTGCTGGCCGGCCGCTTAGTTGCGCTGCAGTTCGAGCAGCGCCTTCTGACTCAGATCCAGCCACTCCTTGTGTAGCACTCGATAGTGCCGGGCGGAGCGGCGGGCGTGGGTCTGGATCTGTTGCAGCAGTTCGATGGCCTCGCGCTGACGTCCCAGTCGCTGCAGCAGCAGGGCGTAGCGGTAGTTGGCTTCAGGGCTGGCGCTGTAGCTGCCGAGAGCGCGGTATTCCTCTTCGGCCTTGAGGTCGTTGCCCTGGCCTTCCAGAGCGCGGGCGTACAGCAGGTGGCCGTCGCTGGAGCGGAAGTCCGGATTGTTGGCGATCAGTTGATCGAGGCTCGCCTGACAGCCGGCGAAGTCGCCCAGAGCGAAACGTGCTCTGGCCAGGCCGAGGAGGATGTCGGGAGCATCGCTGTGAATACCGCGTAATGCCATCTGATAGTGCTGGGCCGCTTCCTCGGCCTGGCCCATGCGCAGCAGTTCATCGGCCAGGTTGACGCGGGTATCGCGGGTGTCGCGAATATCCAGTTCATCGCGCAGGGCGCGCAGATGGCGCTGCGGGTCGATGCTGTCGTGCAGGCGGTTGAGCGTTTGCCGGCCGCGGCGGCTGCCGAGCAGATCCGGCAGCATGATGCCGAGGAAGTAGATCAGGCAACCAAGCCCGGGCAGGGCGATGATCAGGTACAGCCAGTAGCGTTCCTGGCCACTGCGAACCACGTGAAGGCCGCAGGTGACTTGGCAGGCGATGACCAGCAGGGCGAGCAGAGGCATGGGGCGATCCAGTCCTTTGGAGTGCGAGGGGAGGCTTATCAGAGCATGGATCGGCCCTGTTGTCAGGTGACGCATGCACGGCTGTGGCCTACGTCACGTGCTAGGCTGCGCGGCTGATTCCATGTTCATAAGGATGCGTGCATGCCGTCGTCGCTGGAGATTTTCGCCAACCTCTTCTATCTGATCTCGGTCGTGCTGGCGGCGCGCAACTCGGTGCACACCTGGGCCGTTGGCCTGGTCGGTTGTGTGCTGTTCGGTTGGCTGTTCTTCAGCGTGCAGCTGTATGCCGATGTCACCTTGCAGGCGTTCTTCATCGCCACCAGCCTGCTGGGATGGTGGAGCTGGATGCGCGGGCGCCAGGGCGAGGCGCTGCCGATCAGTCGTTCGCGCGGAGCCGGGCTTGGCCTGGCACTGCTGCTCGCGTTGGCCGTGGCCAGCGCATACGGCGCCTTGCTGCATCATTTCACCGATGCCTACGCGCCCTTCATCGATTCGCTGGTGCTGACGTTGAGCGTGTTGGCGCAATTGCTGCTGATGCGCCGCAAGCTGGAAACCTGGTACGGCTGGCTGCTGGTGAACACCCTCGCGGTGCCGCTGTTCGCGTCGCGCGAGTTGTATCTGACGGCGTTCATCTACCTGCTGTTCTGGTGCAACGCCTGGTACGGCCTGTATCGCTGGCGCCGTGAACTGAACGCGCAGACGGTCTGAGATGAGCAAGCGATTTTCCATTGGGCTGGTGGTCGGCAAGTTCGCACCGCTGCACCTCGGACATGAATGGCTGATTCGCCAGGCGCAACAGCAATGCGAACAGCTGGTGCTGCTCAGCTGGGCCCGCCCGGAGCTTGCCGGTTGCGAGCCTGAACGGCGGGCGAACTGGTTGCAGGTGCGTTTTCCCGAACTGCACAGCTGGGTGGTGACGCCCGAGTGGGTTGCCCGGCAGCGCGCACGAGGCCTGTTGCTGCCGGACCTTCCCCACGAATCCGCAGCCGATGCCGCGCAGCGCCAGTTCGTTGCCGATTTCTGTCTGGTAGTGCTCGGTCACCCGGTCGACGCGGTATTCACCAGCGAGGCCTACGGCGACGGTTTTGCCGCGCACCTGAGCGGATGTTTCGGCTGGCCAGTGCAGCATGTCGAGATCGATCGTGCGCGCATTCAGGTACCGGTTTCGGGTACGCGTTTGCGCGCCGATATTCATGGCTTGCGCCACTATCTGGCGGCGCAGGTCTACGGAGATTTCGTCGAGCGCATCGCCTTGCTCGGTGGCGAGTCCAGCGGCAAGAGCAGCCTCGCCCAGGCGCTGGCCGAAGCCCTGGGTACGCGTCACGCCGCCGAGTACGGCCGTGAGTTGTGGGAAGAGCAGGGCGGTGTACTCGCCTATGACGATCTGCTGCGCATCGGCCGCACCCAGGTCGCCCGTGAGCAGGCGCTGGCCGGGCAATGCCAGCGCTACCTGGTGTGCGACACCACGCCGTTGACCACGCTGTTCTACTGCCGCGAACTGTTCGGTCGTGCCGAGGCCGAGCTGGAACAGTTGGCCGAGCGTCGTTATCAGCACCTGTTTCTGTGCGCCGATGACTTCCCCTTCGTGCAGGACGGCACGCGCCAGGGCGAGGCCTTTCGCCGCCGACAAAATCGGTGGTACGAGCAGGAGCTGGATCGGCGTGGCTGGGCGTTCACCTGTTTGAGCGGTTCGTTGTTGCAGCGAGTTGAGCAGGTGTTGCGACATCTGAGCGGCTAGCCACGCTCGCCGTACGCTATCAACGATAGCGGGAGAGAATGGCCTCGAATTCGCCATCCTCCTTCATCTTTACCAGCGCGCGCAGCAAGGCCTGGGTCGGTACGTCGGGGGCGTCACGGACGATGCAGCCGACCGGAGCGGCTCTGACCTCTGCTAGCGCATGCAGGCGTTTTTCTTGAGGCTGATGGCGGTTGAACCAGTTCAGGCTGAGGTCGTTGCTGATCGCGTAGTGGTAGCGACCGGCCTCGAGTTTCTCCAGCACCAGCGCCTGGGTGCGGGCATCTTCGCGATGGGTTTGGCCATTGGCCAATAGCGGCTCCAGATTGGGGTAGCTGAAGCCCAGGACCGTGCCCAGGCGCTCACCGCGCAGGTGTTCCAGCTTGAAGTCCGATTCGGCGTCACGCGCGACGATCATGTCGCGTTGCACCATAAATGGCAGGCTCCAGATGTACTGGTGGTGGGGTTCGTTGAGCCAGTCAGGGCTGACGTAACAGCGCACGTCGATTTCACCCGTGGTCAGCAGGCGTTGTACGCGCAGACGCGGCAGTACCAGCATCTGCGCACGGCGTCCGACCTTCTGCGCCAGGCGCATCTGCAGGTCGTAGAGGATCCCACCGGTGGCCTGGCCATCGACGATGTCGATCATCGGCATGGCCCAGCTCTCGCTCACCGAGAAACGCAACGGGCGTTGCTCCTGAGCCGAGGCCGTTAGGCACAGCAGAAACAGCAGAGCGGATAGCGAAAATCGCATGCAGGTACCGGTCAGGGAGCGTTGAGCGAAGCCGCGCTGAGCTTGGCCGTGCCGACCACTCAAGCCAGCGCCGGCTCGAAACTGTCGGCGCGCGCCATGCGCCACATGCGCTCGTAGAACTCCCCTGCGATCTGGCCGCTGAGCAACTCGCCCGGCGCGAGGAACACATGCTGCTGCGAGAACAGCTTGATCTCGGTGGCGGACATACGTTGCACCAGGTGCTTGGCATCGATCTGTGCCGGGTGATCGAGGCCGGCGGCGGCGAGCATCTCGGCCAGTGCCTTGAGCGTGTTGCGGTGGAAGTTGAAGACGCGCTGGGCCTTGTCCTCGACCACCAGGGCGCGCTGGCGCAGTGGGTCCTGGGTCGCCACGCCGGTCGGGCACTTGTTGGTGTGGCAGCTTTGGCTCTGGATGCAGCCGATGGCGAACATGAAGCCGCGCGCCGAGTTGGCCCAGTCGGCGCCGATGGCCAGCACGCGGGCAATGTCGAAGGCACTGACGATTTTGCCGCTGGCACCGAGCTTGATCTTGTCGCGCAGGTTGCTGCCGACCAGGGTGTTGTGCACGAACAGCAGCCCTTCGCGCAGCGGCACGCCCAGGTGATCGGTGAACTCCAGCGGCGCCGCGCCGGTGCCGCCTTCCTTGCCGTCGACGACGATGAAGTCGGGCAGGATGCCGGTCTCCAGCATCGCCTTGACGATACCCATGAACTCCCAGGGGTGGCCCAGGCAGAACTTGAAGCCGACCGGCTTGCCGCCGGACAGCTCGCGTAGCTGGGCGATGAACTGCAGCATCTCTGTCGGCGTGGAGAAGGCGCTATGGCGCGAGGGTGAGATGCAGTCCTCACCCATCGGTACACCGCGGGTGCTGGCGATTTCCTCGGTGACCTTGTGCTTGGGCAGGATGCCGCCATGGCCCGGTTTGGCGCCCTGGCTGAGCTTGATCTCGATCATCTTCACCTGCGGGCTGCTGGCCTGGGCGGCGAAACGCTCGGGGTCGAAGCGCCCGTCGGAAGCACGGCAACCGAAGTAGCCACTGCCCAGTTCCCAGACCAGATCGCCGCCGTGCTCGCGGTGGTAGGGGCTGATGCTGCCTTCACCAGTGTCGTGGTAGAACTCGCCGAGTTTCGCCCCTTCGTTGAGCGCGCGAATGGCGTTGGCGCTGAGCGAACCGAAGCTCATCGCCGAGATATTGAACAAGGAGGCCGAGTACGGTTGGCTGCATTGCGGCCCGCCGATCTCCACGCGAAAGCTGCACGGGTCGGTCAGCGGCGCCGGGCGCATGGAGTGGCTGATGAACTCGAAGCCGTTCTGGTACACATCGCTCAGCGTGCCGAAGGGTTTGTCGGCGCCTTCGTTCTTGGCGCGTGAATACACCAGCGAGCGCTGGGCGCGGGAGAAGGGCAGTTGCTCGGCGTCGCCTTCGAGCAGGTACTGGCGAATTTCCGGGCGGATGCCTTCGACCAGATAGCGGATATTGCCCAGGATCGGGTAGTTGCGCCGTACCGCATGGCGCGTCTGTAGCAGATCGCCGATGCCGATCAGGCTGAGTACGGCGCTGAGCAGGGTGAACGGCCACATCCACTCATGGCCAAGGAACGGCAGGCTTGCCAGGGTGAACAGCACGCAGAAGGCGAAAAATGCGTAGCGGCTGAGCAGGGAGAGGTTCATGCAAGCTCCAGATGAGTAGACCGATATAAGACTTTAGACCAAACGGCTATATTGGGTCATGTTCTGTCCACTTAGACACTCTCAAGGGCTGAGGACGAACCCCATCGCCCTGTGGCACACTCAGTGGCCCGGAGCCAACCGTCGCAAGAGCTTGGCCCAAGTCTCCCGATTTTCGGCCTGCGCCATTGTCGCCGGCCAACTGCCTGAGGCCGCCAGCGGCCGAGAAGAGGAATGAGCGTGCATAACGTCGTCATCAGTGGTACCGGCCTGTACACCCCGGCCAACAGCATTTCCAACGACGAGCTGGTGGCAACCTTCAATGCCTATGTGCAGCAGTTCAACGCCGACAACGCCGAGGCCATCGCCCGCGGTGAGGTGGAGGCGCTGAGCGAGTCCAGCAGCGGCTTCATCGAAAAGGCGTCGGGTATCAAGAGCCGCTTCGTCATCGACAAGAAAGGCATTCTCGATCCGCAGCGCATGGTGCCGAGCATTCCCGAGCGCTCCAACGACGACTGGGGCATTCTCTGCGAAATGGCCGTGGGCGCTGCCAAGGAGGCGCTGCAGCGTGCCGGCAAGGCCGTTGCAGACATCGACGGGGTGATAGTCGCCTGCTCGAATTTGCAGCGCGCCTACCCGGCGGTAGCCATCGAAGTGCAGGCCGCGCTGGGCATCCAAGGCTGGGGCTACGACATGAACGTGGCCTGCTCCTCGGCCACCTTCGGCATCCAGGCTGCGACCACTGCCATCCAGACCGGCCAGGCCCGCGCGATCCTCATGGTCAACCCGGAGATCTGCACCGGTCATCTGAACTTCCGCGACCGTGACAGCCACTTCATCTTCGGCGACGCCGCCACTGCAGTGATCATCGAGCGTGCCGACCTGGCGACCTCCAGGCACCAGTTCGATGTGGTCGGCACCAAGCTGCTGACCCAGTTCTCCAACAACATCCGCAACAACTTCGGTTTCCTCAACCGCGCGGCGGAAGAGGGCGTGGGCGCGCGCGACAAACTGTTCGTGCAGGAAGGCCGCAAGGTGTTCAAGGACGTCTGCCCGATGGTCGCCGAGCTGATTGCCGCGCACCTGGCGGAAAACCAGCTCAACGTCAGCGACGTCCAGCGCTTCTGGCTGCATCAGGCCAACCTCAACATGAACCTGCTGATCGCGCGCAAGCTGCTCGGTCGCGATGCCGAGCCGCACGAGGCGCCGGTGATTCTCGACACCTATGCCAACACCAGTTCGGCCGGCTCGGTGATTGCCTTGCACAAGAATCAGGACGATCTGCCTGCTGGTAGCCTGGGTGTTCTAAGCTCCTTCGGTGCCGGTTATTCGATCGGCAGTGTAATTTTGCGCAAGCGCTGAACTCTCTGTAGGAATGCCTGAGGTGCACGGGGCGTTCGGCCTCGTGCATACGTGCTACCTACGGGAGTTCCATGTCCGATACCGATCTGTTGGATCGTCTGCTCGCCGGTGAGCAGAAGGCCTACCGCGAGCTGGTCGCTCGCTATCAGGGGGCGATGCGCGCGGTGGCTTATGCCATCGTCGGCAGCCGCAACGCCGATGAGGTGGTGCAGGATGCCTGGCTCGCCGTGGTGCGCAGCCTCAGCGGCTTTCAGGGGCGCTCCAGCCTCAAGACCTGGCTGCTGACCATCACCGCCAATACCGCCAAGACTCGTCTCAAGCACAACCGTCGCGAGGTGCTGCTCGATGACTTGGCCGCGCCGCACGGCACGGTGGGTGACGAGCGCTTCTCCGATGACGGTCACTGGCTGCTGGCGCCGCATGCCTGGCACCAGGACAGCCCCGAAGCCCTGCTCACCGAGGACGAATTGCGCGAGTGCCTGGAGCACACATTGGCCAGCCTGTCGGAGTTGCAGGCCAGCGTATTGGTGCTGCGCGAGCGACAGGGCCTGGAACTGGAGGCGATCTGTAATCTTCTCGACATCTCGCTCTCCAATGCCCGTGTGCTGCTGCACCGAGCACGCCTGAAAGTCTTCGCCACCCTGGAACATTTCGAGGAGACAGGCCAATGCTGACCTGCAAGGAATTGGTCGCTCATTCCAGCGATTATCTCGACGGCCAAATGACGCTACGCCAGCGCCTGGCCGTGCGCGCCCACTTGGCCATGTGCGGCAACTGCCGGCGTTTCCTCCGGCAGATGAAGCTGACCCAGGCGGTGATCCGACAGATGCCGGATGAGGAGTTACCCGAACTCGACGCCCTGGCCGAGCGCCTGGCGCAGGCGCGCCGTCACAATGATTGAAAAAAAACCGGAGAGATCCGGGTTTTCTTTTTCCTTCTCGCATGTGCTCTTCCTCAAAACATCGCCGCTGAAGCGCCTCCCACGGTGCGGTGGAGGCTTCTGTGCCTGTGGGAGGGGCTTTCGGCTCTGGCATCCTGCTTCGCTCTACCTCCTGCATCCATGCAGGCGTAGCCGCGACTGGTAGCGGGCAAAGCACCCGGATTTCATCCGGGCTACGAAAAATTCCAGCCTCGCTGTAACGCCCGCATTCCTGCCTCGTCCATTGCTGCGAGAGGGCCAATCCGGCCCCGCATTCGAAACCGATGGAGAGATGCCATGAAACAACTCAATACCCTGACTGCCACCCTGGGCGCTGCGCTGCTGACTTCCATGGCGTTCACCGCCCATGCCGCGAGCAATCCGTTCGCCGCTCAGGAGCTGACCAGCGGCTACAGCCTGGTTGCTGCCGAGAAAGCACAGGAAGGCGCCTGTGGCGAAGGCAAATGCGGCGGTGAGATGAAAGGCGACGCAGAGGGCAAGTGCGGCGAGGGCAAGTGTGGTGGCGAGATGAAAGCCGACGCCGAGGGTAAGTGCGGCGAAGGCAAATGCGGCGGCGAGAAAAGCGAGTAAGGGCAAATGGGAGGACGGATCATGCAACTCGCAAACCTCACCGGCGCCGGTCTTGGCCTGCGTCGCGGGTTGCTCGCCGAGCTGACCGGTGATGACGCCAGCGGCGCCGACTTTCTCGAAGTGGCGCCGGAGAACTGGATCGGTGTCGGTGGCCGCCTGGGCAAGCAACTGCGTGCCCTGAGCGAGCGCCGGCCGCTGTTGTGCCATGGTCTGTCCCTCAACCTCGGCGGCTTCGCGCCGCTGAACCTGGAACTGCTGCACGCCATCAAGGGTTTTCTCGACGCGCATGGCGTGCTGGCCTACAGCGAGCATCTGTCGGCCTGTGCCGACGATGGGCAGCTGTATGACCTGATGCCGCTGCCGTTTTCCGAAGAATCGGTACTGCGTATCGCCGAGCGCGTGCGCATCGTTCAGGACGTGCTGGAGCGGCCGCTGATCATCGAGAATGTCTCGGCCTACGCTCGCCTGCCCGGCGAGCTGGACGAGGCAGGCTTCGTCCGCGCGGTGCTGGAACGTGCCGACTGCCAGCTGTTGCTGGACGTCAACAACGTCTACGTCAACAGCCTGAATTTCGGCTTCGATGCCGATGCCTACATCGCCGCGATGCCCAGCGAGCGCATCGCCTATCTGCACGTCGCCGGTCATTACGACCAGGCGGCAGACCTGAAGATCGACACCCACGGTGCGCCGGTGATCGATCCGGTGTGGACGCTGCTCAGCAGCGCTTATGCGCAGCATGGCGTACGCCCGACGCTGCTGGAGCGTGACTTCAACTTCCCGCCACTGGCCGAGCTGTATGCCGAGCTGGCGCATATCCGCAGCCTGCAGCAGGCCGCACAACCGCTGAGCAGGTATGGCACATGAGCGGTATCGAGCAGCAGCGCGACTTCGCTGCACGGATCCGCCAGCCTGAGGCGCAGTCTTTGTTGCCGGGCATCACGGCCGAGCGCATGGCGGTCTACGAAGAGCTGTTCTTCAACAACGTCGCCAGCCTGGTTGGAGGGGCCTTCCCGGTGCTACGCGGCATCCTCGGGGCTGAGCGCTGGCAGCGGCTGCTACGCACCTTTTTCGCCGAGCACCGGGCGAGCACGCCGTACTTTCTGGAGATCAGCCAGGAGTTCATCGCCTGGTTGCAGCAGGGCTATCGCCCAACGCTTGAAGATCCGCCGTTCATGCTGGAGCTGGCACATTACGAGTGGGTCGAACTGGCGCTGGATGTCAGCGACGCGCGGTTGCCCGAGCGAGGCTGGTCGCCACTGGCGTGGCCGCTGGCTTATCACTGGCCGGTGCAGAAGATCGGTGTCGATCATTGCCCCACGCAGCCGCCTGCCGAGCCGACCTGCCTGCTGGTCTGGCGTGATCGACAGGATCAGGTGCGCTTCATGCAACTGGCACCTTTCGCCTACCAGTTGGCGCTGCGCCTACAGGCTGGCGAACCGCCTGTGCAGGCGCAGCTGGAGTTGGCCACGGCTCATGGCCTGGCCGCTGATCGCGCCTATTTCGATAACGCCCGCGCGCTGCTGGATGACTGGCAGGCGCGCGATATCTGGTTTGCGTATTCCGAGGAGTCACCATCATGATCACGCTGCTCAATCGTCTTCAGGACGCGCTGGATGCCTGCCGGCGTCTGGATTTTCTCGGCCCGCTGTTGCTGCGCCTGTATCTGGTGCCGGTGTTCTGGATGGCCGGCACGCGGAAGCTTTCGGATATCGAGGCCACCGCTGCCTGGTTCGGCAACCCGGATTGGGGCCTTGGCCTGCCGTTTCCCGAGCTGCTTGCCTGGGCGGCAGCGCTGACCGAGGCTGGTGGTGCCATCCTGCTGCTGTTCGGCTTGGCCGTTCGCTGGGTGAGCATTCCACTGATCGTCACCATGCTGGTGGCAATCTTCGCCGTGCACTGGCCCTATGGCTGGCAGGCGATTGCCGACCCATCGGCACCCTTTGCCAACGAACGTGTGCTGGCTGCGGCGGAAAAACTCGAGCGGGCGCGCAGCATCCTGCGTGAGCACGGTAATTACGACTGGTTGACCGGCAGCGGCAAGTTCGTGGTGCTGAACAACGGCATCGAGTTCGCCGCCACCTACCTGGTGATGCTGGTGGCACTGTTCTTCAGTGGCGCGGGACGCTGGCTGAGCATCGATTACTGGCTCGCGCGACGTTTCCGAACTCCGCGCTAAGCAGGCCACTGAAAAACTACCTGCGTTGGCAATACTGCGTTAAAAACGACCTCGCGTGCGAGCCCAGTCAAAATGCTCATTTACAGCACGTAAACCCGAGTGCGGGCCCAGTGCTTTTTTCGGTCGTTTTTGCGGGGCCGCCATCGGTATTGTCTTGCCTGCCTCGGCTCGGGCTTCCTGCTTCGCTCTACCTCCTGCATCCATGCAGTCGTCGCCTACGTTTTTCAGCGGCCTGCTAGCCCAGCGGATTGTCCCGGCGCCGGCTCTCGCGAAACTCGCCCGGCGTCTGCCCGGTCCAGCTCTTGAAGCTGCGGTGGAAAGAGCGTGATTCGGTGAAGCCCAGGTAGCAGGCGATGTCCTGGATCGCCAGGTCGCTGCGCAGCAGGTAGTGCTCGGCCAGCTCCTGGCGCAGCTCGTCGAGGATCTGCTGGTAGCTGGTGCCGGCCTGCTGCAGGTGGCGCTGCAGGGTGCGTACGGTCATATTGAACTTCTCTGCCACCCGTTCCTTGCGCGGCAGGCCGTCCTTGAGCAGCAGGCGCAGCGCGTTTTTCACCCGGCGAGGCAGTGGCTCGTCGTCATCCAGCCCGGCCATCAGGGTCAGTGCATGTTCTTCCAGTGTGCGCAGCAGGTTGGCGTCGGCCTGGCGCAACGGCACACCGAGGTAGTCCAGCGGTACCAGCAGGGCATTGCAGGGCTGTTCGAATAGCACCGGACAGCCGAACAGCTGTTGGTACTCGGCCAGGTCGGTGGCGGCTGGTTGCGCGTGCTCGAACCAGACCTCGCGCGGCGAATGTTCGGAGTCGGCGATCCAGCGGGCGTACAGCAGCCAGGAGGCAAGCACGTTCTCCACCATGTGGCGACGCACGTCCGGCGCCTGATGACGGCAACTCCAGATCAGCCGCACGTGATCCTCGGCCGCCTCGATACGGCTGGTGCCCATGTCACCCACCAGCTTCTCGTAGGGCACGATGCGCCCCATGGCTTCGCCCAATGTGGCGCAGTTCATGGCGATGTAGCCGAGCACGCTCCACGAGCCGGGCTGCACGAAACGCGCCGCATGCAGGCCGAACAACCTGTCGCCGGACACCTCCAGCAGATGTGCCAGCAGGCGCTCATGCACCTCGCTGGGCATGCGCTTGCCATTGTCGGTCAAGTCCTGCGCGCCAATGCCGGCCGCGGCCAGGGCAAGGTCGATGTCCAGGCCGAGCTGTTCGGCCTGGCGCAGGTATTTGAGCAGGGCGGGAACCGAGGTATAGCCGAGGTTTTCCATGGATTCTTCTTGTTCTGGTGAAGTGACGTGGATCAGACAAGCCTTGGTGCCTGGCACGGATGCCTTTGCAGTGTCGCGGGGCCGCCCTGGTAGCGCGCACCGGTTGCGCCGGCGCGCGGCGCGCCTTGCGCAATGCCTGTCTTGATTGGCGATATCGCCTGTCACAATCCGACAGTGACGGCCGGCGGCGGCTGGCTAGTATAGGCAGCCATAAGTGCTGATCGGAATGGGGGATGCGATGCGACGCTGGAACGGATGGGGTGACGAGGAGACCGAAGTGGAGCTGCCGGCCCACGGCGAGGCCTTTCTCGCCGAGCTGATCGGGCCGGGCCAGCGTCTGGCCGATGCCAGCCTGCAGGATGTGCTGGCGCGTGTGCCGGCGTCGCGCCTGGCGCCGCATCCGCTGATCTGTGTTGATGCCGAGGTGCGCGTGCGTCACGCCCGTGGCCAGAGCCTGCCGGACTGGCTGGCGATGCGCTCCGGTGACTTTGGCCTGTTTCCCGATGGCGTCGCCTGCCCGGAAAGCACCGAGCAGATCCGCGAGCTGCTGGCCTGGGCGCAGAAGCATGACGTCACCCTGATTCCCTACGGCGGTGGCACCTCGGTGGCTGGGCACATCAACCCGCAGGCCGGCCAGCGACCAGTGCTGACCCTGTCGCTGGAGCGCATGACGCGCCTGCTGGATATCGACGAGGACAGCCTGATCGCTACCTTCGGCCCCGGTGCCAATGGCCCACAGGTGGAAAGCCAGCTGCGCGCACGCGGCTACACCCTGGGGCATTTCCCGCAGTCCTGGGAGCTGTCGACCCTCGGCGGCTGGGTCGCCAGCCGTTCCAGCGGCCAGCAGTCACTGCGCTACGGGCGAATTGAGCAACTGTTCGCTGGCGGCAAGCTGGAAACCTTCGCTGGCACCCTGGACATTCCAACCTTCCCGGCATCGGCAGCCGGGCCCGATCTGCGTGAGCTGGTGATGGGCTCGGAAGGGCGCTTCGGGGTGATCTCCGAGGTGCGTGTGCGCATCAGTCGCTTGGCCGAACAGGAGCGCTTCTATGCGGTGTTCCTGCCCGACTGGCAGCAGGCATTGAGCGCCATTCGCAGCCTGGCTCAGGCGCGGGTGCCGCTGTCCATGCTGCGCTTGTCCAATGCCATCGAAACTCGTACCCAACTGGCGTTGGCCGGTCATCCGCAGCAGATCGCCCTGCTGGAGAAGTACCTGGCCTTGCGCGGTGCCCGCGACGGCAAGTGCATGCTGACCTTCGGCGTCACCGGTAGCCGGGTGCAGAATGCTGCTTCGCTGAAACAGGCGCGGCGCCTGCTGAAAGGCTTCGGCGGCGTGTTCACCGGTACTCTGTTGGGCAAGAAATGGGAGCAGAACCGCTTCCGCTTCCCTTATCTGCGTCATGGTCTGTGGGAACGCGGTTACTTGGTCGACACCCTGGAAACCGCCACCGACTGGTCCAACGTCGACAACCTGCTGAACAAGGTCGAGGCCAGTCTGCGTGACGAGCTGGCCGATGAGGGCGAGCGTGTGCACGTCTTCACCCACCTGTCGCACGTTTATGGCGAAGGTTCGAGCATCTACACCACTTACGTGTTCCGCCCCGGCAGCGACTACGCCGCGGCCATGGCGCGCTGGCAGCGGCTCAAGGCGGCGGCCAGCTGCACCATCGCAGGCAACCGCGGCACCATCAGCCACCAGCATGGCGTCGGCCGCGATCACGCGCCCTATCTGGCAGCGGAGAAGGGCGAGCTGGGCATGGCCACGCTGCGCAGCCTGGCCACGCATTTCGACCCTGACCAGCGCCTGGTGCCTGGCGTGTTGCTGCAGGACTGAGCATGGAACCGTGGAACGCCACCTGGCGCACGCGCGCGCTGCCTGAACTGGCCGTGCGCGACTGGGATCTGCTGGTGGTCGGCGGCGGCATCTGCGGCGCCGGCATCCTGCGTGAGGCGGCGCGGCGTGGTTGGCGCTGTCTGCTGCTGGAGCAGCGCGACTTCGCCTGGGGCACCTCCAGCCGCTCGTCGAAGATGGTGCATGGTGGGCTGCGCTACGTCGCCAAGGGCCAGTTGGGGCTGACCCGCGACTCGGTACGCGAGCGCCAGCGCCTGCTCGGCGAGGCGCCGGGGCTGGTGGAACCTTTGAGTTTCGTCATGCCGCACTATCGCGGCGGCTTCCCTGGGCCCAAGGTCTTCGGCGGCCTGCTCAGCCTGTACGATGCCTTGGCTGGCAAGCGTAACCATCTGTTCTACCCGCTGCAGCAGCTGCGCTACCTGGCGCCAGGCATCCGTGAGGACGGCCTGCTCGGTGGCACGCGCTTCTTCGATGCGGTGACTGACGATGCCCGCCTGGTGCAACGCGTGCTGGGCGAGGCGCGTGCAGAAGGCGGCGAGGCGCTCAATGGCATGCGCGTGGTCGAGCTGCTGCGTGAGGCGGGGCGGGTTATCGGTGTGCTCGCCGAGGACGTAGAAACTGGCAACCGCTATCACCTGCGCAGCCGCGCTGTGGCACAGGCCACCGGTGCCTGGGCCGATCGCCTGCGCCAGCCTGGCAATGGTCGTATCCGCCCGCTGCGCGGCAGCCACCTGCTGCTGCCGGGCTGGCGGTTGCCGGTGGCGCATGCCTTCAGCTTCATGCACGAGAGTGATGGCCGGCCGGCCTTCGTCTTCCCCTGGGAAGGCGCGACGGTGATCGGCACCACCGATCTGGATCATGCGGGCGATCTGGACGCCGAGGCGGCGATCAGCGCCGAGGAGGTCGACTACCTGCTCGCCGCCTGCGCTCAGCAGTTTCCCAATGCGCAGGTGGGGCGTGCCGATGTGCTGTCTACCTGGGCAGGTGTGCGCCCTGTGGTGGGCGATGGCAGCGCAGGGCTGAAACCCTCGGATGAGAAACGTGAACATGCACTGTGGGTCGAGCCGGGTAGCGTGACCCTGGCTGGCGGCAAGCTGACCACCTTTCGCCTGCTGGCGCTGGAGGTGCTGCGCGCCTGCGCGGGTTTTGTCGGCAGACCGGTGGACGATCAGAGCGGCGCCGTGTTCCGCGACTGCCCGCAGGTGGCAATGGCCCATCTGAGCCCGGCGCAGCAGCGCCGTCTGGCGGGTCGCCACGGTCGCCAGCAGGGTGAGGTGCTGCGCCTGATCGACGAGGTTGGCGACGATTGCGTCGCGGGTACCGCCACCCTGTGGGCTGAACTGGCCTGGGCTGCTGAGGGTGAGCTGGTGCTGCATCTGGACGACCTGCTGCTACGACGCACGCGCCTGGGTCTACTGCTGGCCGAAGGCGGCCGCGCCGAGCTGCCACGTATCCGCACGCTGTGCCAGCCGCGTCTGGGCTGGAGCGATGCACGCTGGCAGCAGGAAGAGAGCGATTACCTGGCGCTGTGGCAACGCTGCTACAGCCTGCCCCGGACTTGCCACGAACCGTAGGGTGTCGCGGGGCCGCCTAGGCCATGCGCACCAGCAATCCATTGATAGTTAGGCCCACCGGTTGTAGCCCGGATGCAATCCGGGGGGAACGAAGATGCAGCTCCCGGATTTCATCCGGGCTACGTAACGGGGCCGTAGGGTGCGCCATGCGCACCGAGCATTCCCCGCTATAAAAGCCATGTGCGCAACCACAGGTATAACAAGAAGGACTACACCTTGAGCGAACCAAGCTACCTGCTGAGCATCGATAACGGCACCCAGAGCGTACGCGCGCTGCTGTTCGATACTCAGGGCAACCTGCTGGCCAAGGGCAAGGTGGAGCTCGACCCCTACTTCTCCAGCCAGCCCGGCTGGGCCGAGCAGGACCCGGAATACTACTGGGCCAGCCTCGGCGAGGCCTGCCGTCTGCTGTGGCAGCAGGTGGATATCGACCGCAGCCTGATCCGCGGCGTAGCGGTGACCACCCAGCGCGGCAGCATCATTCACGTCGATGAGCAGGGCGCGCCGCTGCGCCCGGCGATTCTCTGGCTCGACCAGCGACGTGCCGAGGTGGCGGGGCGTATCAAGGGACTGTGGGGCTGGCTGTTCAAGCTGGTGCGCGCCGAGGAGGCGGTCGATCATTTTCGTGGTCAGGCCGAGGTCAACTGGGTCGCCCAGCATCAGCCGGACATCGCCGATCGCGCGCACAAGGTGCTGTTGCTCTCGGGCTTTCTCACCCATCGCCTGTGTGGTCGCTTCGTCGATTCGACCAGCAGTTGCGTGGCCTACCTGCCGTTCGATTACAAGCGCCTGCGCTGGGCCGCGCCCGGTGACTGGAAGTGGCAGGCGCTTTCGGTGCGTCGTGAGCAATTGCCTGATTTGTTCAAGCCGGGTGAGCGCCTGGGCAGCATCACGGCCTCCGCGAGCCGCCATACCGGTATTCCAGAAGGCCTGCCACTGATTGCCGCCGGAGCCGACAAAGCCTGCGAAGTCCTTGGTTCGGGTGTGCTGGAGGCGACTACTGCCTGCCTCTCCTACGGCACCACGGCCACCATCAACACCACGCGTAGTCGCTATCTGGAAACCATCCCGCTGATACCACCGTATCCGGCAGCGCTGCCGGATCACTTCAACACCGAGGTGATGATCTATCGGGGGTTCTGGATGGTCAGTTGGTTCAAGCGCGAGTTCGGCCTGCGCGAGATGCAGCGCGCCGAGACGCTGGGTGTGTCACCCGAGGCGCTGTTCGATGAATTGGTCAACGCCGTGCCGCCGGGTTCCATGGGCCTGATGCTGCAACCTTACTGGACGCCCGGCATCCGCGAGCCGGGACTGGAAGCCAAGGGCTCGATCATAGGTTTTGGTGACGTACACACCCGCGCGCATTTGTACCGGGCGATTCTGGAGGGATTGGCCTACGCCCTGCGCCAGGGCAAAGAACGTATCGAAAAACGCTCCGGCACCCGTATCGAGCGCCTGCGAGTTTCTGGCGGTGGTTCGCAGAGCGATGCGGCAATGCAACTTACAGCCGACATTTTTGGCCTGCCAGCCGAACGGCCGCACCTTTATGAAACCAGTGGCCTGGGCGCGGCGATCAACTGCGCGGTGGGGCTGGGGTTGCACGCCGATTACCCGACCGCCATCGCCGCCATGACCCGCGTCGGCCAGGTTTTTCAGCCTGATCCGGCGGCGCAGCGCACCTACGAGCAGCTTTATGGGCAGGTCTATCAGCGCATGTATCGCCAGCTCAAGCCGCTGTACCAGCGCATTCGCAAGATCACCGGTTATCCGGCTTAGGGCACCAATTCGTAGCCCGGATGAAATCCGGGGCAGCGCATCCAAGCTCTCCCGGATTTCATCCGGGCTACTTCATACGGAAAAAGATCGCCCTCCTGAGTGGAGGGCGATTGGTTGCTTCAGGCGACGTCTACCAGCACGATCTCGCTGTCTTCCTGCGCTTCGATGCGGATCAGCGTTTCATCGTCTACGGCCACGCCATCACGTGCCTTGACGGCTACGCCGTTGACACTGAAAGCACCGGTGGCGCCTACCAGATAAGCCTTGCGGCCCGGCTGCAGGGCGTATTCGGCGCTTTCTCCGGCCTTGACCGTTGCGGCCACCAGGCGCGCGTCGGTACGGATGCGCAGTGCGTCGACATCCTCCTCGTAACCGCTGGCCAGGGTGACGAATGATCCCGAGCGGTCACCTTTGGGGAAAGGCTTGGCACCCCAGGATGGCGGCAGGCCGGCCTGGTTTGGTTGAATCCAGATCTGGAAGATCTTGGTGGTTTCGTCCTCCAGGTTGTACTCGCTGTGGGCGATACCGGTACCGGCGCTCATCACCTGTACATCGCCGGCCTCGGTACGGCCTTTGTTGCCCAGGTTGTCCTCGTGGCTGATCGCACCTTCGCGAACGTAGGTGATGATCTCCATGTCGCGATGCGGGTGCGGCGGGAAGCCCGAGTGAGGTGCGATCTCGTCGTCGTTCCAGACGCGCAGACGGCCCCAGTTCATCCGCTCGGCGTCATAGTATTCGGCGAAGGAAAAATGGTGACGGGCGTTGAGCCAGCCGTGGTGAGCACCACCGAGTTGTTCGAACGGACGTACATCGATCATGGTCAATCCTCCAGTCATGCACGAGTTCAGTCCCGTGCCGCGTTGATGGGCGAATGATCCATTTGGATTGATCGATTTAAAAGCGCAATTTTTACAGCATTGATATCGATTAATTTGATTAATTTTCGTGAGGGCCAGACACTAGGCTTTCGCTGATTCTTTCAAGGAGGACGCGCAATGCGCGAACGCAAGGCCTGGTTGATTCTGCATGGCAAGCAAGCGTTGAACGTGGAGGTGAGGGCGGCGGTGAACGACCTGCGCGAGCGTGGTTGGGATCTGGCCGTACGCCTGACCTGGGAAGGTGGCGACGCCGAGCGGCTGGTCGAGGAAGGATTGGCCGCTGGTTATTCAACGCTGATCGCCGGCGGTGGTGATGGCACCCTGCGTGATGTGGTCGAGGCGCTGGTCAAGGCGCGGAGCGAAGCGAGCCTGGCGCTGCTGCCGCTGGGCACGGCCAATGATTTTGCCCACGCAGCCGGTATTGCGCTGACGCCAGCTGCCGCGCTGGCACTGCTCGAGGTCGAGCCGGTCGCCGTGGACGTAGGCATGGCAGACGAGCGCGTTTTTTTGAACATGGCCACCGGTGGTTTCGGCTCCAACGTTACGGCCAATACGCCTGAAGAGCTCAAGAAAGTCCTGGGTGGCGCCGCCTATCTGCTCACCGGGCTAGGTCGCTTTTCCGAAGTGCGAGCGGCAGCCGGTCGCTTTCATGGGCCGGATTTCCAATGGCAGGGCGAGTTCCTGGCCCTGGGCATCGGTAACGGGCGACAGGCCGGTGGTGGGCACCTGCTTTGTCCGGAGGCGAGCATCAACGATGGCCTGCTTGATGTCTGCATCGTGCCGGCGGCACAGGATGTCGTCGGCACCTTGGGCACGCTGTTGTCCGGGGGCATTCTTGGCTTGCAGAGCGTTGCGGTCAGCGCGCGGCTGCCCTGGCTGGAGGTGGAAGCGCTGGAGGGGTTGGACCTGAATCTCGACGGCGAGCCGATGGAAAGTACAGGCCTGCGTTTTCGTGCCGAACCCGGCGCCCTGCGCCTGCATCTGCCGAAGCATTCGTCGCTGCTCGCTGGTCAGGTACATAGGGCTGAGGCATGATGGCTGCGCGCCAGCAATGCTTCAGTCTGCCGGCAGCCCGCCGATAACCCGAACGGCAGACTAGAATCACCTTATATACCTCGGAGCACATGATGGCCGGCATCCTCGATTCAGTAGATCAACGCACGCAACTGGTCGGCGAGAACCGTCTGGAGATTCTGATGTTCCGCCTGGCTGGCCGGCAGTTGTTCGCCATCAACGTGTTCAAGGTGCAGGAAGTCCTGCAGATGCCCAAACTGACGCTGATGCCACAGCGCCATCGCTTCGTCTGCGGCGTGGTCAACCTGCGTGGTCAGACCCTGCCGGTGATCGATCTGTCCCAGGCTATCGGCATGCGCCCACTGGTGCCGGATGAGCGCAGCACCATCATCGTCACCGAGTACAACCGCTCGGTGCAGGCTTTCCTGGTTGGTAGTGTGGATCGCATTCTCAACCTCAACTGGGAGTCGATTCTGCCGCCCCCGGGTGGCGCCGGACGTCAGCACTACCTGACCGCTATCACCAAGGTCGAGGACCAGATCGTCGAGGTCATCGATGTGGAGAAGGTGCTCGCCGAGATCGTACCGATGAGCACCAAGGTTTCCGCGGAAAAGCTCGCCGACCCGCTGCTGGAGAAGGCGCGCGGGCGCGAAGTGCTGCTGGTGGACGATTCCAGCGTGGCGCTGAGCCAGCTGCGCGATACCCTGACGCAGTTGGGGCTTCGCCTGCACATGGCCAGTGACGGCCTCAAGGCCCTCAACCTGCTCAAGAAGTGGGCCGACACCGGTGAGGTGATGACCGACAAGCTGCTGATGATCTTCACCGATGCCGAGATGCCGGAAATGGACGGCTATCGCCTCACCAGCGAAATTCGCAATGACCCGCGTCTCAAGGATCTCTACGTGGTGCTGCACACGTCGCTGTCGGGCAGCTTCAACGAGGCGATGGTGAAGAAGGTCGGCTGCGACAATTTCCTCTCCAAGTTCCAGCCGGACAAACTGGTGGATGTAATTCGTCAACGTCTCGAGCTGGACGAACCTCGCTAAGTCCTTGATGCCTCGCAGTGCTTGTGAGCATCGCTGTCAGCTCGTATAACGGCATTTTGCCAACTAGGAAGCCGACCCATGCCGAGTCTTTCGGGGCTGTACCGTTATCCGCTCAAGTCCGGCCGCGGCGAAGTGCTGCAGCGCAGCGCGGTCGACGGTCTCGGCCTGCAGGGTGATCGGCGCTGGATGCTGGTCGACGCCGACAACGGCCGCTTCATCACCCAGCGCCTGCTGCCGCAGATGAGCCAGTTGAGCGCCCTGTGCGACGCGCGCGGTGGCCTGACCCTGAGTGCGCCGGGTCGTGACGATCTGTCCGTGGCGCTGCCCGACCCTGAGCAGGATCTGCGTGGCGTCATCGTCTGGCGTGACAGCCTTCGCGTGCCGGATGCCGGTGATGAAGCGGCCGCCTGGCTCAGCGGCTTGCTGGGCAAGCCTTGCCGCCTGGTGCAGGTGCCGGAAGAACGTACCCGCCAGGTCGATACTGCCTATGCGCAGCCGGGGGATCGCGTGGCCTTCGCCGATGGTTTCCCGCTGCTGCTGATTGGCCAGGCCTCGTTGGACGATCTCTCCCAGCGAGTCGGGCAGCCACTGTCGATGCTGCGTTTTCGCCCCAATCTGGTCGTCACCGGCAGCGAACCCTACGCGGAAGACAGCTGGAAGCGCATCCGCATCGGCGAGGTGGAGTTCGAGGTAGCCAAGGGCTGCTCGCGCTGCATCCTCACCACCGTCGACCCGCAGACCGGCGAGCGCAACGCCCAGCGTGAGCCACTGGCCACGCTCAAGACCTATCGGGAACGCGATGGCGACGTGTATTTCGGGCAGAACCTGCTGCCGCGTGGCATCGGTGAGCTGCAGGTAGGAATGCCGGTCGAAGTCCTGGAGTAGGGTGCGCCGTGCGCACCGGGTGATCCGTTAGCTGCCGGAGCATCCGATGGACGCGGCAACTTTTGTCGCGGCGGTGGTCTGAGGCCCATGCGGTATTGGAGTGGAACGCCCTCTGGGCCCTGAGTGGCGTATGGAATAGCATGCCCCGATCAGACACCTGCCTGATCGGGGCCTTTGCTTCACTAATCGTCGAAGAAACGCTCGTTCCATGCCACCAGCGGGTGGGGGGCGCCCAGCTTCTGGCCGTAGATTACCGAGTAGGACAGCACGTTCTGCACGTACTGGCGGGTTTCGTCGAAGGGAATGTTCTCGACCCAGACGTCGTAACTGAGGTGATCGGCGCCACGCAGCCACTGGCGCACGCGACCAGGCCCTGCGTTGTAGGCAGCCGAGGCGAGTACGCGGTTGCCATTGAACTGACCGTATACCTGGCTGAGATAAGCCGCGCCCAGCTGGATGTTGGTGTCCGGGTTGAGTGCCAGTTGCGGCGAAGCCAGGGGGATGCCGAACTTGCGTGCGGTTTCCTTGGCGGTGGCCGGCATCAGCTGCATCAGGCCCATGGCGCCTGCGTGGGAGCGGGCGTCGGCCATGAAGGCACTTTCCTGGCGGGTGATGGCGAACACCCAGCTCGAATGCAGGTCACGGCGTTTGGCTTCGCGTACCAGCTCGTTACGATGGGCCATGGGGAAGCGTACTTCCAGGTCGTCCCAGTACTGGGCCTGGCTGATGGTGCGGATGGCCGGGAAATACCACTCCATTTCGTAGGCCAGGCGCGCCTGGGCCACCAGTTCATCGCGGCTGAACAGGCGGCTGACGTGATACCACTCGCGGCGGCCATCGACGATCTGCCCGCGTTCATGGAATTCCATCGCGCGCTTGATGCCGGCAGTGTTGCGCACTTTCTGCACCACCTTGGGATCGAGGGCCAGTGGCTGGTTGTTCAACGCGTAAGGCGCCTTGACCTGATCCGCCGCCATGAAGCCATAGAAGTCGCGTTCCTTGGCCAGCGCCTGGAACAGCACAGCCGGCTGCTGGCTGTTGGGTTGCGCCAGTTGCAGGCTGCGCGCATTCCAGTAACGCCAGCGGTTGCTGCTGGCCAGATCGGACGGCATGTTCTGGGTCAGCTGATAGGCCTCTTCCCAGCGGCCGTGACGCAGCAGTAGGCGCGCACGCCATTCGCTGACGGTGTTGTCACGCAGTTGCGGGTCGTACTTGGCCATTACCTGCAGGCCGCGCAGGTCGAAGCGTTGCGCCAGGCGCAGGCCGATCTGCCGGGCGATGGCGACCTGTTCGTCGGCGGAGAACTTCATGCGTTGGGCGTAGCCGTCGAGCAGGGCCAGGGCATCTTCCGGGCTCTGCCGAGCCAGGCGACGCAAGCCGAGGCCGACCACGTCGCTCATGGCGTCATCAGCGGGGGCGAAGCGCGCGGTGTTCTTCAGCAGTTGTGGCTTTTGCGCCACTTCGACCATCAGCTTGCCGCGCTCACCGAGCGTTGGCATGCCCTTGATCAGGAAGTTGGCCAGGCCGTAGTTGCCGCTTTCCACCGCCAGCTTGGTGCGCTGCCAGCGGCGTTGCTCGGTGAGCTGGCCATTGGCGGCCCAGCGTTCGAACAGCGGGTCACAGGCGTTGGGCTGGGATTTTCCCACCAGCCAGAGCTTCTCGGCAGTGGCGTTGCCTTCGGCGGTCAGACCGTGGCTGAGCTGGTACTGGCCGTAGAGGCAGTCCAGCTCGGTGAAGTTGAGTTTGGCGTCGTAGTGATCGAGGAAGGGCTTCCAGTCGCCACGCTCGGCCAGCCAGCGCAACCAGCGCAGTTTCATCCAGCTGGCCTGGGGCAGGTCGCCATGTTCGGCGAGAAATTTCTCGATCTCGGCATTGCTGGCCGACTTGAGCCGGTTGGTCAGCTCGTCATAGGCCAGATAAGGCGTCAGTGGGTAATCGCGTAGCGCGCTGGCGTACTGGCGATAAGGGCCACTGTCGCCCTTGGCCAGGGCCCGCTTGGCCTCATCATAGTACTGGCGCTGCTGGGTGAGGCTGGCAGCTTCGACACTGGCGACAGCGGTGGCGGTAATAATCAGACAGGAAACTACAGAGAGAAAGCGACTGCGCATGGCATTTCCAGGAGAAGCAGAGGTATGGGGCAACACGATCCGTGTCGTTGCATAGCTCTAGCTTAGCGCTTCATCGGGGTGCGGTGAATGCTGTCGGGCCAGATGGACACATGTAGCAAAGATGCGCTTTGCCTGCGCCAGATGATGAGCAGGGGCGACATCTGTTGCGTCTGTGGAAACGGCAACAGCCGGCTGGCAACTCGGGTAGAATGCGCCGCCTGTTTCTGGAGATGCCCATGACCCTGCTCAAGTTTGCCGACGTATCCCTCGCCTATGGCGCCATGCCCCTGCTCGACGGAGTGTCCTGGCAGATTGCGCGGGGTGAGCGGGTGTGCATCATCGGCCGCAACGGCACCGGTAAATCGAGCATGCTGCGCTTGGTCAAGGGCGACCAGATGCCCGATGACGGCGAGATCTGGCGCGCCCCGGGGCTGAAGATCGGCGAGCTGCCGCAGGAGCTGCCGCGCGCCGACGAGCGCACGGTGTTCGACGTGGTCGCCGAAGGCCTGGCTGGCGTTGGCGAGCTGTTGGCGCGTTATCACCACCTGGCGCAGAACATCCACGGGGATGACGACCTCGAGCAATTGATGCACGTGCAGCAGGAGCTGGAAGCCAAAGACGGCTGGCGTCTGCAGCAACTGGTCGACAGCACCCTGAGCCGCCTGCAGTTGCCGGCCGACAAGACGCTGGCCGAGCTCTCCGGGGGCTGGCGCCGTCGTGTGCTGTTGGCGCAGGCATTGGTGTCCGAGCCGGATCTGCTGCTGCTCGATGAGCCGACCAACCACCTGGACATCGGCGCCATCGCCTGGCTGGAAGAGGCGCTGAAAGACTTCGGTGGCGCCGTGCTGTTCATTACCCACGACCGCTCCTTCCTGCAGAACCTGGCTACGCGCATCCTCGAACTGGATCGTGGCGGCCTGATCGACTGGAACGGTGACTACGCCAGCTTCCTGGTACACAAAGAGCAGCAACTGGCTGCCGAGGAAACCGCCAATGCGCTGTTCGACAAGCGCCTGGCTCAGGAGGAAGTGTGGATTCGTCAGGGCATCAAGGCCCGTCGCACCCGTAACGAAGGGCGTGTACGTGCGCTCAAGGCAATGCGTGCGGAGCGTAGCGAGCGGCGCGAGCGCCAGGGCAAGGCGAATATCCAGCTCGATACCGCGGACAAGTCCGGCAAACAGGTGATGGTGGCAGAGAACGTCAGTTTCGCTCACGCCGGCGGCCCGTTCCTGGTCAAGGATTTCTCCATGGTCCTGCAGCGCGGCGACCGCATCGGCCTGCTTGGCGCCAACGGTACCGGCAAGACCACCCTGCTCAAGCTTTTGCTCAGCGACCTGCAACCGAGCAGCGGCAAGATCGAGGTCGGCACCAAACTGGAAGTGGCGTATTTCGACCAATTACGTCACCAGCTCGAGCCGGAGAAGACGGTAATCGACAACGTCGCCGAAGGCCGCGATTTCATCACTATCGACGGCCAGAACCGCCATGTACTGAGCTACCTGGGCGACTTCCTGTTCAGCCCGCAACGCGCCCGTACGCCCGTCAAAGCGCTGTCGGGTGGCGAACGGGCACGACTGTTGCTCGCCAAGTTGTTCAGCAAGCCGGCCAACCTGCTGGTGCTCGACGAACCGACCAACGACCTGGACGTAGAAACCCTGGAACTGCTCGAAGAAGTACTGCTCAATTTCCCTGGCACCGTGCTGATGGTCAGCCACGACCGTGCCTTCCTTGACAACGTCGTGACCAGCACCCTGGTTTTCGAGGGGGAAGGCAAGGTGCGCGAGTACGTCGGCGGCTATCAGGATTGGCTGCGCCAGGGCGGTTCGCCGCGCCTGCTCGGAGTGGGTGAAAGCAAGTCCGGCAAGGCCGAACTGGCCACGGCCATCGTCGAAGCGCCGGCCGCGGCCGCAGTGACTCCCGTGCAAGAGAGCGTCGAGCCGGCGAAGAAGAAACTAAGCTACAAGCTACAGCGCGAGCTGGAAGCGATTCCTGGGCAGATCGATGCCCTGGAGCAGGAAATGGCCGCGGTACAGGAGCAGGTATCCGATCCTGCCTTCTACCAGCAGCCGGTGCAGGTCACCACGGAAGTATTGGCGCGTTTCGAGGGCTTGCAGAAGGAAATGGACGAGTTGCTCGAGCGCTGGGCAGAGCTGGAAGGCTGACGAAGGAACGAACGGGCAATGGCCATCGAGTACCGCATTACTCTCGACGACAATCATCAGTTCAGCTATCGGATCGAGCTGAATCGCGAATATGACCCCGTCCAGGTGCAACAGGCGCCCGCCTGGACGCGCCTTGAGCATCAGCAATGCAGCAATTGTCCGCTGAGTCGCGAGCAGTTCAGCCATTGTCCGGCAGCGGTCGATCTGCATCGGGTGATCGAGGATTTTCGTGGCCTGCCAGCTTTCAAGAAGGCCAGCGTCTGGGTGCGCACACCGGAGCGTGAGTACACCAAGCATGTCGGCCTGGAGGAGGGCCTGCGTGCGCTGCTCGGGGTCATCATGGCCACCAGCGCCTGTCCGGTGCTGGCGCGCCTGAAACCCATGGCGCAGCACCATCTGCCCTTTGCCAACAATCAGGAATTCATCCTGCGCGCGGTATCGCTGTACCTGACGCGGCAATATTTCAACATGCGCGAGGGGCGTCTGGCCGATTGGGAGCTGAAAGGGCTGGTGCGCCTGTTCCAGCAACTGAAGCTGGTCAATCAGGCTTTCTGGCAGCGCATTCACGACACCTGTGAAGGCGACTCCAACCTCAAGGCCTTCCTCACCTTCTTCTCGATGTCATCGAGCATGACGGTGTCGCTGGAAACCCAGCTGCAGAAGATTCGCCCGCTGGTCATGAGCGCGGGCGATTCGTTCGAGTAGGGCCGAAGCTAAAAGCTCGCCGCTGAAGCGCTTCCCACGGGCAGAGCCAATGCGGCTACTGTGGGAGGGGCTTCAGCCGCGACGCGATCTCAAGCGCCTTTTTCGCCTTTCTTCAGGCGCACTGCGAGCACATCGCAGGGCGCGCCATGCAGTACGTCATTGGCGGTCGAGCCCAGCAACAGCGCCAGGCCGTGGCGGCCATGGCTGCCGACCACGATCAGGTCGCAACCCTGCTCTTCGGCCAGGCGGTGGATCTCCTGGCGTGGTTGGCCATAAGCCAGATGACGCTGATCCGCGGTCAGCTCGGGATATTTGCCAGTGAAGCTGTCCAGGCGCTCGCGGGCCTGTTCGAACTGCTGTTGTTGCAGCATGGACAGATCCATCGGCACGTCACCACCGAAGGCCATGGCCATCGGTTCGACGATATGCACCAGAGACATCTTGGCGCCACTGGCCTTCGCCAGCTTCTGCGCACGTGTCACGACAGGGTCGCATTCCTCGGTCAGGTCGACGGCGACCAGAATGTGCTGGTAGGGCATGGTGAACTCCTCCTCAAGGGGGCAAATGGCTCTGTCTCAAGTATGGCCCCATTGTGTGGGATAGGGCGACTGGTCGTGAAAGAGGCAAAGAAAAGCCCGGTGCTAGCACCGGGCAAGAGTTGGGCCAGGCAGGCCGGAAACATGGAGCATCAGTGTTGGCTGGTGGCGTACTGGGCGGCAACGGCTTCCAGGCCTTCGATGATGCTGTCGGAATACTTGCTGATCAGGAAAGGTACGGTGTTTTCGTTGTAGTTGCGCAGGGATTTCTCGATGTAACGCCATTTGGTGCCGATGGAGTTCAGGGCCGCATTGATCTCCGGGGTGTTCTGCTGGGCGGCGCTGAGGCTGTCCAGCTTGCTGGCGAATTCGCCGGCAAGCTCGTCAATGGCGCGTTCTTCGCCGCCGCCGAAGAAGCTGGCGCCGACCGAGGCACTGCGTGAAGCATAGTCCAGGGCGATGTTCTGCATCAGCAGGCTCTGCTCACGGCTCTTCTGAGTCAGTTGCGGTACGCTGAAACCGCTTTCCTGCTGAATCTTCTGATACAGCTCCTGACTGATGGCCATGATGCGTTGGTTGTTCTCGGCCAGATCGGCGACGGGTTGCAGGTCGGTGAAACCCTGGGCGCGCATGGCGTCCATCAGTGCCTGGAGCCCGCTGCGATAACTTTGCCAATTGGTTTGCAGCTGCGCGCGTAGCGCCTTGCTCGCATCGCCGGGCATTTCGCCCAGATCGTTCAAGTGAGATTGGCCTTCCTGCAGGGACTCGCCAATCATCCGTGCGTAGCGCTGGTCGCCTTCCATGCCGTTATACATGTAGAAGTCGCCCAGGCTTTTCTGGGTTGCCAGGCGCAGCTGGTGCAGGCGCAGCAGATCGTTGGCTGGCGCGGCGCTGAGCAAGGTAGAGGAGAGCGACGTGAAGACGAAAAGAAGCAGGGCGCTCAGGGGAAATGCAAGCGAACGGCGGCTCGACATTGGCGACTCCGTGTGGCCCATCGTGGGGCTCGATTTGTTTTTGTGTTGCCCTCAGGTGGCGCTGTGCCAGCTGAAAGTGAGACGACTGTACCCGCAGCGGGGCGATTTGGCTAGGCGCCTCGGCGTGTCTATACCAAGCAGGAAAACTCTCGCAATGGTGCGTTATTGACGCTGTTTATCGGAACCGGCTGGAAGCCACGAATGACCAGGCCTGCAGAAATCGTCGGGAAATCGACGAAAAGAGGCCAATTGACAAGTGCAGGCTTTTCCCTGAAGGTGTGCACACCCAAATCAAACGGGCGTATGAATTGAGCGTTTGCCTTGTTAGGCGCGCCATATGCAGCCCGAATATCGCGTCGGTGGGTGTGTCGTACCGATTGGGGCTATGCTCGTGCGGCGCTGCCGCGGGCTGGCCTGCCGGTTGGCTCCGATGTGTACTGTTCAGCTTCCATACCGTGGAGATCAGTTGATGATTTACGAAGGTAAAGCCATCACGGTTAAGGCTCTTGAGAGCGGCATCGTCGAATTGAAGTTCGACCTCAAGGGTGAGTCCGTCAACAAATTCAACCGTCTTACCCTCAACGAGCTGCGCGCCTCCGTCGACGCGATCAAGGCTGACGGTTCGATCAAGGGCGTGATTGTCACCAGTGGCAAGGACGTGTTCATCGTCGGCGCCGATATCACCGAGTTCGTCGACAACTTCAAACTGCCCGACGCAGAGCTGGTGGCTGGCAACCTGGAAGCCAACAAGATCTTCAGTGATTTCGAAGACCTCGCCGTGCCGACCGTCGTCGCCATTAACGGCATCGCCCTGGGTGGCGGTTTCGAGATGTGCCTGGCCGCTGACTATCGCGTAATGAGCGCCAGTGCCAAGATCGGCCTGCCGGAAGTCAAACTGGGCATCTACCCGGGCTTCGGCGGCACCGTGCGCCTGCCGCGCGTGATCGGTACCGATAACGCCGTGGAGTGGATCGCTTCGGGCAAGGAAAACCGTGCCGAAGACGCCCTGAAAGTGGGCGCCGTCGATGCCGTGGTCAGTGCAGACAAGCTGCAGGCCGCCGCTCTCGATCTGGTCAAGCGCGCCATCTCCGGCGAGCTGGACTACAAGGCCAAGCGTCAGCCCAAGCTGGAAAAGCTCAAGCTCAACGCCATCGAGCAGATGATGTGCTTCGAGACCGCCAAGGGCTTCGTTGCTGGCCAGGCCGGCCCGAACTACCCGGCTCCGGTCGAGGCGATCAAGACCATTCAGAAAGCGGCCAACTTCGGTCGTGACAAGGCGCTGGAAGTCGAGGCCACCGGCTTCGTCAAGCTGGCCAAGACCTCGGTTGCCGAGAGCCTGATCGGTCTGTTCCTCAACGATCAGGAACTGAAGAAGAAAGCCAAGCACCACGACGAGATCGCTCGCGACGTGAAACTGGCCGCTGTACTCGGCGCCGGCATCATGGGTGGCGGCATCGCCTATCAGTCGGCCTCCAAGGGTACCCCGATCCTGATGAAGGATATCCGTGAAGAGGGTATCCAGATGGGCTTGAACGAGGCTTCCAAGCTGCTCGGCAAGCGCGTCGAGAAAGGCCGCATGACCCCGGCGAAGATGGCCGAAGCCCTCAACGCCATCCGTCCGACCATGTCCTACGGTGATTTCGGCAACGTCGACATCGTCGTCGAAGCCGTTGTCGAGAACCCCAAGGTCAAGCAGATCGTGCTGGCCGAAGTGGAAGGCGTGGTGCGTGAAGACGCCATCCTGGCCTCCAACACCTCGACCATCTCCATCTCCCTGCTGGCCCAGGCACTCAAGCGTCCTGAAAACTTCGTCGGTATGCACTTCTTCAACCCGGTGCACATGATGCCGCTGGTGGAAGTCATCCGTGGCGAGAAGTCCAGCGAAGTGGCCGTGGCCACCACCGTTGCCTACGCCAAGAAAATGGGTAAGAACCCGATCGTGGTCAACGACTGCCCGGGCTTTTTGGTCAACCGCGTGCTGTTCCCGTACTTCGGCGGCTTCTCCAAGCTGCTGGGCTTCGGCGTCGACTTCGTGCGTATCGACAAGGTGATGGAGAAGTTCGGCTGGCCCATGGGCCCGGCTTACCTCTCTGACGTGGTCGGCATCGACACCGGCCACCACGGCCGTGACGTCATGGCTGAAGGCTTCCCGGACCGTATGGCTGTCGAAGGCAAGACTGCCGTCGACGTGATGTACGACGCCAATCGCCTGGGTCAGAAGAACGGCAAGGGCTTCTATGCCTACGAGACCGACAAGCGCGGCAAGCCGAAGAAGGTCACCGACCCGGCTGCTTACGAGCTGCTCAAGTCCATCGTGGTCGAAGAGCGTGAAGTCACCGACGAGGACATCATCAACTTCATGATGATCCCGTTGTGCATGGAAACCGTTCGTTGCCTGGAAGACGGTATCGTCGACACCGCAGCTGAGGCCGACATGGGCCTGATCTACGGTATCGGCTTCCCTCCCTTCCGTGGCGGTGCGCTGCGCTACATCGATTCCATCGGTGTTGCTGAATTCGTCGCCCTGGCTGACAAGTATGCCGAGCTGGGCGCCCTGTACCACCCGACCGCAAAACTTCGCGAAATGGCCGCCAACGGCCAGAAGTTCTTCGGTTAATCGTGCAGCGAACAGAGCGAGAGTAGAAATATGAGCCTGAATCCTAGAGATGCAGTGATCGTCGACTTCGGTCGTACCCCGATGGGTCGTTCCAAGGGCGGCATGCACCGTAACACCCGCGCCGAGACCATGTCCGCGCACCTGATCAGCAAGCTGCTGGAGCGTAACGCCAAGGTCGACCCGGCTGAAGTCGAGGATGTGATCTGGGGCTGCGTCAACCAGACCCTGGAGCAGGGCTGGAACATCGCACGCATGGCATCGCTGATGACCCAGATCCCGCACACCAGTGCCGGCCAGACCGTCAGCCGCCTGTGCGGTTCGTCCATGAGCGCCCTGCACACTGCCGTGCAGGCGATCCAGACCGGCAACGGCGACGTGTTTGTCGTCGGCGGTGTGGAGCACATGGGCCACGTTGGCATGATGCATGGCGTCGACCCGAACCCGCACCTGTCGCTGTACGCCGCCAAGGCGTCCGGCATGATGGGCCTGACCGCAGAAATGCTGGGCAAGATGCATGGCATCAGCCGTGAGGCGCAGGACGCCTTCGGTGAGCGCTCGCACCGTCTCGCGCACAAGGCCACCGTCGAAGGCAAGTTCAAGGATGAAATCATCCCGATGCAAGGCTACGACGAGAACGGTTTCCTGAAGGTGTACGACTTCGACGAAACCATTCGTCCGGAAACCACCCTCGAGAGCCTGGCTGCCCTGAAACCTGCCTTCAACCCGAAAGGCGGTACCGTGACTGCAGGTACTTCCTCGCAGATCACCGACGGTGCTTCCTGCATGATCGTCATGAGCGCCCAGCGCGCCCAGGATCTGGGCATCCAGCCGATGGCCGTGGTTCGTGCAATGGCCGTTGCCGGTGTCGATCCTGCGATCATGGGTTATGGTCCGGTGCCGTCCACCCAGAAGGCGCTCAAGCGCGCCGGTCTGAGCATGGCTGACATCGATTTCGTCGAGCTCAACGAAGCCTTCGCCGCCCAGGCCCTGCCTGTGCTGAAGGACCTGAAGCTGCTCGACAAGATGGAAGAGAAGGTCAACCTGCACGGCGGCGCGATCGCCCTGGGTCACCCCTTCGGTTGTTCCGGTGCCCGTATCTCCGGTACCCTGCTCAACGTCATGAAACAGAACGGCGGCACCTTGGGTGTCTCCACCATGTGCGTGGGCCTTGGCCAAGGCATCACCACCGTCTTCGAGCGCGTTTAAGCGTCAGCGGACAGAAACCGGGGCCCAGTGCCCCGGTTTTGCTTTTTACGGCTTTTTATATTGGGAACCGCTCATGCAGTTGCAGCCAGGACTCTATCGCCACTACAAAGGTCCGCAGTACCGCGTATTCGGGGTGGCCCGCCATTCCGAGAACGAGGAAGAGGTGGTGGTCTACCAAGCGCTGTATGGCGAGTTTGGTTTGTGGGTAAGGCCGCTGAGCATGTTCTGTGAAGAGATCGAAGTGGACGGCGAGCGCGTTCCACGCTTTGCTTTGATTCAGGCCGAAGTCAGCCCCATCGGCGCTTCGCAAGTCTGACTGCGCAGCCCCTGCGCTTGACCTTCGCTTGGTCACCACTATATATAGCGGGGCCTTAGAGGGCGTCTACAAATTGCTGCTCTCGGCCATGCTGCGTTGAAACCAGCCTCAAAATGCCCATGTACAGCTCGTACACTGCGCTTTTTCGACTGTTTTCGCCTTGCCTGACCTTCGCTTGCTGCTTTGTAAACACCCTCGGCTTCGTGCCTTCTATATTTCGCAATTCAGGAATCTTCTGATCCATGGGCAAATCGCTGGTCATCGTGGAATCCCCGGCCAAGGCCAAGACCATCAACAAGTACCTGGGCAGCCAGTACGTGGTGAAGTCGAGCATCGGCCACATCCGTGACCTGCCTACCAGCGGCTCGGCAAGCGCCACCAAGGAGCCTGCCAAGCGCGGCAAGGCTGCTGCTGGTGAAGCGCCTGCGCTGTCGCCCAAGGAAAAGGCCAAACGCCAGCTGTTCAGCCGTATGGGGGTTGACCCCGAGCACGGCTGGAAGGCCAAGTACGAGATCCTGCCCGGCAAGGAAAAGGTGATCGAAGAACTGCGCCGCCTGGCCAAGGATGCCGACACCATCTATCTCGCAACCGACTTGGATCGCGAAGGGGAAGCCATTGCCTGGCACCTGCGCGAATCCATTGGTGGCGATGACAGCCGCTACAAGCGTGTGGTGTTCAACGAGATCACCAAGAAGGCGATTCAGGAAGCCTTCTCCAAACCGGGCGAGCTGGACATCAACCGCGTCAATGCACAGCAGGCGCGGCGCTTCCTCGACCGAGTGGTGGGCTACATGGTCTCGCCGCTGCTGTGGGCCAAGATCGCACGTGGCCTGTCTGCCGGTCGTGTGCAGTCGGTGGCCGTGAAGCTGGTCGTTGCGCGCGAGAAAGAGATTCGCGCCTTCGTCCCGGAAGAGTACTGGGAAGTGCATGCCGACCTCGGCACCGCGAAGAACGCCAAGGTGCGTTTCGAGGTGGTGCGCGAAAGTGGCGCAGCCTTCAAGCCGGTCAATGAAGCGCAGGCCATGGCCGCGCTGGAGAAGCTCAAGGCTTCCAGCTATAGCGTGGTCAAGCGCGAAGACCGCCCGACCAGCAGCAAGCCGTCGGCACCCTTCATTACCTCCACCCTGCAGCAGGCTGCGAGCAACCGCCTGGGCTTCGGGGTGAAGAAGACCATGATGATGGCTCAGCGTTTGTACGAAGCTGGCTACATCACCTATATGCGTACCGACTCGACCAACCTGTCGAACGACGCCGTGGAGATGGTGCGTGGCTTCATCGGTAGCGAGTACGGCGACAAGTACCTGCCGGGCAAGCCGATCCTGTACTCGAGCAAGGAGGGCGCTCAGGAGGCGCACGAAGCGATTCGTCCGTCCGACGTCAACCTGCGCCCGACCCAGCTGTCTGGCATGGAGCGTGATGCCGAGCGTCTGTATGACCTGATCTGGCGTCAGTTCGTCGCCTGCCAGATGCCGCCGGCCGAGTACTTGTCCACCAGCGTCACAGTTGCTGCTGGCAATTTCGAGCTGCGCGCCAAGGGTCGCATCCTCAAGTTCGACGGTTACACACGCGTGCTGCCGCAGCAGAGCAAACCGGGCGAGGACGACGTCCTGCCGGAAATGAAGGAAGGCGAGGGTCTCAAGCTGATCCAGCTTGACCCCAGCCAGCACTTCACCAAGCCGCCTGCGCGTTATTCCGAAGCGAGCCTGGTCAAGGAGCTGGAAAAGCGAGGCATCGGCCGCCCGTCCACCTACGCGGCGATCATTTCCACCATCCAGGATCGCGGCTACGTCACGGTGCACAACCGTCGCTTCTATGCCGAGAAGATGGGCGACATCGTCACCGAGCGTCTCGACGAAAGCTTCGCCAACCTGATGGATTACAGCTTTACCGCCACCATGGAAGAACATCTCGACGATGTGGCCCAGGGCGAGCGCGAGTGGAAGCACCTGCTCGACGAGTTCTACGGTGATTTCAAGAAGAAGCTCGAAGTGGCCGAGGCGGGTGAGGGCGGCATGCGTGCCAACCAGCCGACGCTGACCGATATTCCCTGCCGCGAGTGCGGCCGGCCGATGATGATCCGCACCGCCTCCACTGGCGTGTTCCTCGGTTGCTCGGGCTATGCGCTGCCACCGAAGGAGCGCTGCAAGGCCACCATCAACCTGGTACCGGGCGATGAGATCGCTGCCGATGATGAGGGCGAGTCCGAGTCCCTGGTTCTGCTCGGCAAGCATCGCTGCCCGATCTGCGCCACGGCCATGGATGCCTATCTGCTGGATGAAACCCGCAAGCTGCACATCTGCGGCAACAATCCCGATTGCAGCGGCTACGAGATCGAGCAGGGCCAATACCGCATCAAAGGCTACGAAGGTCCGAGTCTGGAGTGCGACAAGTGCGGTAGCCAGATGCAGCTCAAGACCGGCCGTTTCGGCAAGTTCTTCGGTTGCACCAATGCCAGCTGCAAGAACACCCGCAAGTTGCTCAAGAACGGTGAAGCGGCGCCGCCGAAGATGGACAAGGTGGATATGCCGGAGCTCAAGTGCGAGAAGGTGGACGACACCTACGTGCTGCGCGACGGCGCATCGGGCCTGTTCCTCGCAGCCAGCCAGTTCCCCAAGAACCGCGAGACGCGTGCGCCGCTGGTGCTTGAGATCGTCCCGCACAAGCACGAGATCGACCCCAAGTACCACTTCCTCTGCGATGCCCCGCAGAAGGACCCGGATGGCCGCCCGGCGGTGATTCGCTACAGCCGCAAGACCAAGGAGCAGTACGTGCAGTCCGAGGTCGATGGCAAGCCGACCGGCTGGCGTGCGTTCTTCGATGGTGGCAAATGGAAGGTCGAGGACAAGCGCTAGCGTTTGGTCACGATCTGCCGCGCGTCGGCCTGGCGTCGTAACAGCGACGCCCTGAGTGCCTGATGAGATGCGCGTCAGGCAGGGCAGACGCGCGTATCATGACCCGATCTGCTGTGGAGGTCGCCGTAATGGCCAAAGAAATCTATACCCGTACCAACCAGAAGATTTTCTTCGCCGGTATTGCCCTGGATAACTGGCGCAAGGCTGAAGCCTCCTCCGCATTCAATGTGCAGGCGTTGGCGCAAGCCGAGCGCGAGGCGGCGCTGTTTCACCTCTATGGCGGGCTGCTCGGGCTGTGTCATGAGATTGCCGGCTATTACCGCATGAGCGACGCGACGCCTTCGCGTGTCGAGGCCTTCGTGCAGCAGGCGGTACTCGAGGATTCGCCCAGCCCAGAACTGGCTGAGTTGGTCGAATTGGCGCAGCAGCGCGAAACCTGGCTGGCCGAGTTGCTGGCTGCCTACGCTGCGCTGTTCCAGCCGCCGCGTGAGGAGCGCAAGGCCAAGGTCGATCCGTCCCTGCCCTTGATCACAGCCATCAGCGTTGGAGAAGAGCCGGCTGAGCTGAGCATTGATGATGTCGATGCCTGGCGTCAGCAGCTCAAGGCTCTGGTGCTGCGCTTTCGCGAAGGCCTCAGCGAGTGCTGATTGGGTTTAACTGGACCAGTGGGCTGGGGATGACCCCGGCTGACTGTTACAATGTCGTGTTTTTGCACAGAGACTGAGCCATGCCTACATCCTTCCTGGAAATCGTCGAACTGCCCGATGGGCGTATTGCCCTGCGTCGCGCAGAGGATGAAGAGGCTCTGGTGACTCTGGACTTCTCTGCTGATGCCAAGGCTTTCCTGCAGGGTCAGCACATCGAGGTGGCCAAGGCCATGCTCAATGTTGGCGTGCAGATGGCCGGTCGAATGGCTGAGGGTGATTTCAGTGGTGAAGAAGAAGGCGCACGTGTTCTCCACTGAGTCGCCACGGTTCGACGAAAACGGGGCTTCAATGGAGCCCCGTTTTCATTTACGCAGATGAAATTGTAGCGAGTTCAACCCAGGCTGATATTCAGGCTCTGCGCGCCACCTGCATTGGCGGCCCGTGCAAGGCGCTGGCGAGTGCTGCTCTCGACAGGATGCAGCCAACTGATCACGGTATGGCTGCGGCCGAGTTTCAGGGCTTCTTCCGCCAGTGCCAGGGCATTCTGCCCCTGCCGTGGATGCAGCAGGAGAATACGCTCACGGTTCAGGCCAGCTTCGCGTAGCCAGCTTTGCGTAAGGCTGGCTGGCGGTGCCACCAGGGTCAGCCAGCGCGCATCCTGGTTCTCGCTCAGCTCGCGCAGAATCGGGGCCAGCAAGTGCAGGCAGTGACCGGCAGCGCCACGCAGGGCCAGTTCGCTGAACGCCTGATCATCCTCGCTACGAGAGATGTCATTGGTCGCTAACCGTTGCTCACTCGACGTTCCGGCAAGAAAGGCGTCGAAAAGGGGAAGTTGTGGGCGCTCGAACGACTGCTGCACGTACATGGTGTCTCCTCAGCGGCGGATTACACCGACGCTCAAACCTTCGATGACCAGATCCTGGTGTTCCAGGTCCACTTCGATCGGGGCAAACTCAGGGTTCTCGGCAATCAGCCAGACCTTGTTGCCCTCGCGCTTGAAGCGTTTGACCGTCACTTCATCGTCGATACGGGCGACGACGATCTGGCCATTGCGGGCTTCCCGGGTGGTGTGCACGGCGAGCAGATCGCCATCGAAGATGCCGATGTCTTTCATGCTCATACCGCGTACGCGCAGCAGGTAATCGGCTTTGGGCTGAAAGAACGCCGGGTTGATCTGGCAGGATTCCTCGACATGTTGCTGTGCAAGGATCGGTGCACCGGCGGCGACACGGCCGATTACCGGGAGGCCCGCATCCTCATTCGCGGCACCTGCCTCGAAACCGGGAATGCGGATGCCGCGTGAAGCGCCTGGAGTCATCTCGATGGCCCCCTTGCGTGCGAGGGCCTTGAGGTGCTCTTCTGCGGCGTTAGGCGATTTGAACCCCAGTTCCTGAGCGATTTCCGCGCGGGTAGGTGGGTAGCCGTTGTCTTCCAGGCAGCGTTTGATGAAGGCGAGGATCTCGGCTTGGCGTGGCGTCAGTTTCAGCATGGCTGGGCTCTGTCTTTTTATACAGTGACTGGGATTATATACAGTAAGCGGGTCTTGGCAACGCCCATTTTGCGAAGGCCTGTCGGCCGGCTTGTTACCCATGCCGAGTAATCTGCGTCTCTGCTTGTTGTAAGCTGTGACCAGCCGGCCAAAAGACGGCTCATGCGGCTTGACAATTCAGTGGGATGAAACGTATGTTTCAAACAAGTGTTTGTCAGGTGATAACTCATGGCTCAGTCGGAAACCGTTGAACGCATTCTCGATGCTGCAGAGCAGCTGTTCGCGGAAAAAGGCTTCGCCGAGACATCGCTGCGTCTTATCACCAGCAAGGCCGGGGTCAACCTGGCTGCCGTTAATTACCACTTCGGTTCGAAGAAGGCGCTGATTCAGGCGGTCTTCTCGCGTTTCCTCGGGCCTTTCTGCGCCAGCCTGGAAAAGGAACTCGATCGCCGTCAGGCCAAGTCCGAAACCCAGGTTTCCCTGGAGGAGCTGCTCGAGTTGCTGGTCGAGCAGGCGCTGGCTGTGAAGCCGCGTAGTGGTAATGACCTGTCCATCTTCATGCGCCTGCTCGGTTTGGCCTTCAGCCAGAGCCAGGGTCACTTGCGCAAGTATCTGGAAGAGGTCTACGGCAAGGTGTTCCGTCGCTACATGCTGCTGGTGCATGAGGCTGCGCCGCGTATTCCACCGCTGGAGCTGTTCTGGCGCGTGCACTTCATGCTCGGTGCGGCGGCGTTCAGTATGTCCGGCATCAAGGCCTTGCGCGCGATGGCCGAGACCGATTTCGGCGTCAACACCTCGATCGAGCAGGTGATGCGCATGATGGTGCCGTTTCTGGCTGCCGGCATGCGTTCGGAAACGGGTATCGCCGATCCGGCGTTGGCCGGCGCGCAACTCAAGCCGCGCAGCAAGACACCCAGCGCCGCGCCCAAGGTTTGACCTGGCGGCAGGTGGGCTTGGCTTCGCCCTTCGGCTAAGCTAGCGGCCCATGTCCGATCTAGATTTACTCCATATCTCCATTGCCGATCAGGCGCTCTACGGCTTCAGTGCCGGGCGGCGGCTGCTGAGCTTGCCTGTCTCCACGGCGCTCGGTGGGGCGGGTGAGCTTAACGGCTCAGGCTGTACGCCGCGCGGGCTGCATCAGGTGCGCGCGAAAATCGGCGCTGGTTTGCCTCTGGCGGCCGTATTGCGCAGTCGTCGCTGGACGGGCGAAGTGTGGTCACCTGAGCTGCACGAGCAGTTTCCTGGCCGCGACTGGATTCTCACCCGTATTCTCTGGCTGAGCGGTCTTGAGTCGGGGCGCAATCGCCTGGGCGAGGTCGACACCTTTCGCCGTTATATCTATCTGCATGGCACGCCGGATAAGGAACCTATGGGGACGCCGTTGTCCCATGGCTGCATTCGTTTGCGTAACGCCGACATGCTGGCGCTTTTCGAGTGCGTACCGCTGCATTGCAAAGTGCGTATCGATGAGGCGCCGTGCCCGCAGTGGGCTGCAGACCAAGACTTCACCTGAGGAAATAGACTCATGCAAGGCTCTTTGATGATGGACATCGCCGGCACCTGGTTGACCGCTGAGGATCGCCAGATTCTGCGCCAGCCCGAAGTGGGTGGTCTGATCATTTTTGCCCGCAACATCGAATCGCCGCGTCAGGTGCGCGAGCTGTGCCAGAGCATCCGTGCGGTGCGCCCGGACCTGCTGCTGGCGGTGGACCAGGAAGGTGGACGGGTGCAGCGTCTGCGCCAGGGCTTTGTGCGCTTGCCGGCGATGCGCGCCATCGCCGACAACGACAATGCCGAGGTGCTGGCCGAGCACTGCGGCTGGTTGATGGCGACCGAGGTGTTGGCGGTTGGCCTGGACCTCAGCTTTGCGCCGGTACTGGATCTCGACCACCAGCGCAGTGCGGTGGTGGGCAGCCGTGCCTTCGAGGGGGATCCGCAACGGGCCACCACGCTGGCAGCCGCTTTCATTCGTGGCATGCATCAGGCGGGGATGGCAGCTACCGGCAAACACTTCCCCGGGCACGGCTGGGCCGAGGCTGACTCTCATGTCGCCATCCCGCTCGACGAGCGTAGTCTCGATGAAATCCGCGCTTGCGACATGCAGCCGTTCAAGCGTCTGGTGCACGAGCTCGATGCAGTGATGCCGGCGCATGTCATCTATTCTCAGGTTGACGAACAACCGGCTGGCTTCTCCCCTCGCTGGTTGCAGGACATCTTGCGTGGCGAGCTGGGCTTCGAGGGTGTGATCTTCAGCGACGACCTGTCGATGGCCGGTGCCCATGTGGTCGGTGATGCCGGCAAGCGTATCGAGGCTGCTCTCGCGGCGGGTTGCGATATGGGCCTGGTGTGCAACGACCGCGCTGCGGCCGAGTTGGCGCTAAGTGCCTTGCAGCGTCTACGAGTGACACCTCCTGCGCGCCTCGAGCGCATGCGTGGCCGTGCTCATGCCACTACCGAATACCGCCAGGCTCCACGCTGGCTTACTGCTGTGGCGGCCCTGAGAGCTGCCCAGTTGCTTGACTGAGGACCTGTCTATGACTGTCTACGCCATTATCGGTGGTACCGGCCTGACCCAGTTGGAGGGCTTGACGATTCACGAAGCGCTGCCGCTGGATACACCTTACGGCGCGCCCTCGGCCGATATTCTGCGGGGCAGTTACGCCGGGCGCGAAGTGCTGTTTCTCGCCCGTCATGGCCAGCCGCACCGGATCGCGCCGCATCAGGTGAACTACCGGGCCAACCTCTGGGCGCTCAAGCAGGCCGGCGCCAAGGCCATTGTTGCGGTCAATGCGGTGGGGGGGATTCATGCTGCCATGGGCGCTGGGCATTTCTGCGTGCCACATCAGATCATCGATTACACCTCCGGGCGTGCGCACACCTTTTACGAAGGCGATCTGGAGCACGTGACCCACGTCGATTTCAGTCAGCCGTACGACAAGCAGTTGCGCGAGGCCTTGGTGGCGGCGCTGCGGGCCGAAAATGCGGCATTCAGCGATCACGGAATCTATGGCTGCACTCAGGGGCCGCGACTGGAAACGGCGGCGGAAATCGCCCGCATGGAGCGCGATGGCTGCGACCTGGTAGGCATGACCGGCATGCCCGAAGCGGTATTGGCGCGCGAATTGGCGCTGCCCTATGCCTGCCTGGCGCTGGTGGTGAATCCGGCGGCGGGGAAATCCAGTACCCTGATCACCATGGCCGAGATCGAGCGAGTGATCGAGCAGGGCATGGGGACGGTCAAGGCGGTTTTGGCACACGTGCTGGCTGGCTGACCGTCTAGTGGTAACGAAAACGGCCAGGCGACTGATGCCGATCAGATAAGGTTCTCAGCGCAGTCTTGCGAGGAGCCCCGCCTTGAGGCGAGGCTTTTCGAGCCCGCGCCGCCCGGGTTCGTGGCGCGGCGCCGCTCCCCTGGTTCATCGATGTTTGATTGAGCGGCTTTGGCCGCTCAATTGCCCTCTGCGTTGTTCGCTCAAAGCGGCCTGATGCGTACCAGTGCGCCCAGGCTGCCATGGTCCAGGTAGGTCAGGCTGTTGTCCTTCAGGCGTTGAGCCACCTTCATGTGCTCGCTGCTTTCGAGCAGGCCGTCGACGCTGAATCGGTTGATCCACAGTTCCAGGTCAAGGTCGGCAAAGCGCTCCTGGGTAAAATTCAGGGTGCCTTCGACCGCGTGGTGGCCAAAGTGCTCTTCACCGCTGCTGACGGCCATTCGACTCGGCGAGCTGCCGATGGTCTGGCTCCAGGCCTTGTGCAACAGAACCTGATAGCCGTTGCCCGGATTGAGCTTGGCTGCTTCGCTATCGAGCGTTGTCGGGCGTTCGTTGTTGGCGATCGGCAGTGCCGTGCCTGCCCAGTCGTCCGGCGCCACCTGGGGCGCGATGACCGGTTCGCCGGCCTGGCGGAAGACCAGCAGTTCGACCTGGTAAAGACGTTCGGCAAAAGCACTCGGTGCCAACAGGCAGAGCAGCAGGGCGATCAGGTGCAGTGGGCGCATGTGTGAGTCCTTCAGGTGGTGGGCGCGAGGCGCTCGAGCAGGGCTTCCAGGGTGTTGAAGCGCTCTTCCGCGCGCTCCATCGGCACCTGGATCTTGAAGACAGTGGCGCCTTCGAATTTGTAGCGCTTGGGCTGGGCCTGGATCAGCTTGATCAGGGTCAGCGGGTCGACGCAGGTTTCCGCGGCGAACTCGATACGTCCACCTTGCGGCCCTGCATCCACCTTGGTGATACCCAGCTTGTCGGCCTGCAATTTAAGCAGGGTCAGGCGCATCAGGTTCTTGGTCGGCTCCGGCAGCAGGCCGAAACGGTCGATCATTTCCACCTGCAACTCCTTCAGACCGTCCTCGTCGCTGGCGTTGGCGATGCGCTTGTAGAGGATCAGGCGGCTGTGTACGTCGGGCAGGTAGTCCTCGGGGATCAGCGCTGGTACGCGCAGGTTGATCTCCGGGCCGCCACCCAGTGGCTGGTCGAGGTTAGGTTGTTCGCCTTTCTGAATGGCCTTGACCGCACGTTCGAGCATTTCCATGTAGAGGGTAAAGCCGACGGCTTGGATCTGGCCGCTTTGACCGTCGCCAAGCAGTTCGCCTGCGCCGCGGATTTCCAGGTCGTGGGTGGCCAGGACGAAGCCGGCGCCCAGGTCCTGGGCATTGGCGATGGCCTCCAGGCGTTTTTCCGCATCCGGGGTCATCTGCTTGCGCGGCGGGGTGAGCAGGTAGGCGTAGGCCTGGTGGTGGCTGCGACCGACACGGCCGCGCAACTGGTGCAGCTGGGCCAGGCCGAACTTGTCGGCGCGGTCGATGATGATGGTGTTGGCACTGGGCACATCGATGCCGGTTTCGATGATGGTGGAGGCCACCAGCACGTTGAAGCGCTTGTGGTAGAAGTCACTCATCACCTGCTCGAGATCGCGTTCGCGCATCTGCCCGTGACCGATGCCGATACGCGCCTCGGGCACCAGTTCGGCCAGATCGGCGGCGCATTTTTCGATGGTCTTTACATCGTTGTGCAGGTAGTACACCTGGCCACCGCGCAGCAGCTCGCGCAGCAGCGCTTCCTTGATGGTCGGCTTGTTGCTCTCCATGACGAAGGTGCGCACCGAGAGGCGGCGTGCCGGCGGCGTGGCGATGATCGACAGGTCGCGCATACCGGCCACGGCCATGTTCAGCGTGCGCGGGATCGGCGTGGCGGTCAGGGTGAGGATGTCCACCTCACTACGCAGTGCCTTGAGCTGTTCTTTCTGGCGTACGCCGAAGCGGTGTTCCTCGTCGATGATGGCCAGGCCGAGGTTGTGGAACTTGACGTCATCCTGCAGCAACTTGTGCGTGCCGATGACGATATCCACCTTGCCTTCGGCCAGTTGCTGCACGGCCTCGTCTACTTCCCTGGCACTCTTGAAGCGGCTCATCACCTCGACCTTCACCGGCCAGTCGGCGAAGCGGTCGCGGAAGCTGTTGTAGTGCTGCTGGGCGAGCAGGGTCGTGGGCACCAGCACGGCGACCTGCTTGCCGCTATGCACGGCGATGAAGGCCGCACGCATGGCCACTTCGGTCTTGCCGAAGCCGACGTCGCCGCAGACCAGGCGATCCATCGGTTTACCGGCGAGCATGTCGGCGCGCACTGCATCGATGGCGGTCTGCTGATCCGGGGTCTCCTCGAAGGGGAAGCCGGCGCTGAAGGTGGCGTAGTCCAGTGCCGGGTCCTGGAAGGCGAAGCCTTCGCGGGCGGCGCGACGGGCGTAGATGTCGAGCAGTTCGGCGGCAACATCGCGCACTTGCTCGGCTGCCTTGCGCTTGGCCTTCTGCCAGACCTCCGAGCCAAGGCGGTGCAGCGGTGCCAGGGCATCGTCGCTGCCGGTGTAGCGAGCGATCAGGTGCAGGCTGGCCACCGGCACATAAAGTTTGGCTTCGTCGGCGTACTGCAGGGCGAGGAATTCGGCGGCCTGGCCGTCGAACTCCATGGTCACCAGGCCCAGGTAACGACCGACACCGTGATCGATATGCACCACCGGTGCGCCTTCGCGCAACTCGGTGAGGTTCTTGATCACATTGTCGCCGCCTTCGCGGCCTTTCTCGCGGCGACGACGCTGCATGACGCGCTGGCCAAACAGCGGGCTCTCGGCGATCAGTGCCAGGTCGTCGAGCAGCAGGCCTTCGTCCAGCGGTGCGATGCAGATGTTGAGACGTTCAGGGCTTGCGACGAAAGCCGGCCAGCCGTCGACTTCCCTGGGCTTGAGCTTGAGACGGGCGAGCAGCTCCAGCAGCACTTCGCGGCGACCGGCCGATTCGGCGCAGAACAGCACGCGGCCCGGATATTCCTCGATAAAGCGCCGCAGCGCCGCCAGCGGCTCGCCAGCCTTGGCCTGAATTGCCAGGTCAGGCAAGGCGCGTGCGTCAAAACGGGTCTGGCCGACGCCGGGTTCGATATCGTCCTGGTTGACCACCACTCGCGGCCAGCTCTTCAGGCGGGCGAAGCAGTCCTCGACCGGCAGGAAAATGTCGGCAGGTGGCAGCAGCGGGCGTTCCGGATCGACCCGGCGATCCTCATAACGGTTGCGCGCATCGGTCCAGAAATGTTCGGCGGCCTTCTCGATGCCGGGTAGAGAGAACACCTGGGTGTCGCCTGGCAGGTAGTCGAACAGGGTGCCCGTCTCTTCGAAGAACAGCGGCAGGTAGTACTCGATGCCGGCTGGGGTGATGCCGGTGGAAAGGTCCTGATAGATCGGGCAGCGACGGAAATCCACGTCGAAGCGCTCGCGGAAACGTCCGCGGAAATCGGTGACAGCTTTCTTTTCCAGCGGAAATTCACGCGCTGGGAGCAGGCGGATCGACTCGACCTTGTCCACCGAGCGTTGGGTCTCGGGGTCGAAGGTGCGCAGGGTTTCGATTTCGTCGTCGAACAGGTCGATGCGGTAGGGTTTGTCACTGCCCATCGGGAACAGATCGATCAATGCGCCGCGCACGGCGAACTCGCCATGCTCATACACCGTATCGACGCAGCGGTAGCCGGCGGCCTCCAGGCGTGTGCGCATCTGCTCGACATCGAGTTTCTGGCCCACATCCAGCACCAGGCTGCCACCTAGCAGAAAACGCTTCGGTGCCAGGCGGTGTAGGGCGGTGGTGATCGGCACTACGAGGATGCCGCGGCTCAGCTGCGGCAGGCGATAGAGTGCTGCGATGCGTTGCGAGATGATGTCCTGGTGCGGCGAGAAGACGTCGTAGGGCAGGGTTTCCCAGTCGGGGAAGTGCAGCACTGGCAGATCTGGGGCGAAGAACGCCAGTTCTTCCTGCAGTCGCTCGGCGCTCTGGCTGCCTTCGGTGAGCACCAGCGTGAAGCGTCCAGCACCGCTGGCCGCTTCGGCGATGGTCAGGGACAGGGCGGCGCCAGGCAGGTTGCCCCACTGTTGTTTGCCGGCGCTGGCCGGTAGAGACGGAAGACGCAGTACGGACACGGGCGGCTCACGGTCGTGACGAAAGGCCGGGAATTGTAGCGGGGCTTGGTGGTCAATGTCAGTCGCGACAGGCGCGCATTGCTCATGCCCGCGCGCGCCGTCATAATGTAGCCCCTTTTTTCAGCCCCTACATGTGGAAGGTACTGCCCGTGACTCAGAAGCCCGACCAGTGTCTCGGTGAATGGATCGATCGTGAAGCCCTCGCGGAAGCGATGATTCCGCTGATTGGTCAGCTCTACCGCAACAACAATGTGGTGACCTCGATCTATGGCCGTGGCCTGATCAACCGTTCGGTCATCGACATCCTCAAGGCTCACCGTTTCGCTCGTCATCGCCTTGCCGATGAGACCGAGCTGTCGGTGCACGACACTTTCCCCATGCTCAAGGCCATGAGCGAGCTCAAGCTGGGTGCCGCCTCGGTGGACCTGGGCAAGATGGTCGCCAAGTTCAAGGCCGAAGGTGCTGGTCGCGGCGTCGAGCAGTTCGTCAAGGACGAGCTGGCCGACGTAGTGGGCAAGCAGAACGGTTCGGCGCGTGAGGGCACTGATGTGGTTCTCTACGGCTTCGGTCGTATCGGCCGTCTGCTGGCGCGCATCCTGATCGAGAAGACCGGTGGTGGCGACGGCCTGCGTCTGCGCGCCATCGTCGTGCGCAAGGGTGCCAGCAACGATCTGGTCAAGCGCGCCAGCCTGCTGCGTCGTGACTCGGTACACGGCAAGTTCAACGGCACCATCACCATCGATGAAGAGAACAGCACCCTGACGGCCAACGGCAACCTGATTCAGGTGATCTATGCCAAGGAGCCGAAGGAAGTCGACTACACCCAGTACGGCATCAAGAACGCGCTGCTGGTGGACAATACCGGTGTGTGGCGCGATGCCGAGGGCCTGGGTCAGCACCTGGCTTGCCCGGGCGTCGATCGCGTTGTCCTCACTGCGCCTGGCAAGGGCGCGCTGAAGAACATCGTGCATGGCATCAACCACAGCGAAATCACCGCTGAGGACAAGATCATCTCTGCCGCTTCCTGCACCACCAACGCCATCGTGCCGGTGCTCAAGGCGGTCAATGATCAGTACGGCATCATCAACGGTCACGTCGAGACCGTTCACTCGTACACCAACGACCAGAACCTGATCGACAACTTCCACAAAGGCAGTCGTCGTGGTCGTAGTGCCGCGCTGAACATGGTCATCACCGAAACTGGCGCCGCAACCGCTGCAGCCAAGGCGCTGCCAGTGCTGAAAGGCAAGCTGACCGGCAACGCCATTCGTGTGCCGACGCCGAACGTGTCGATGGCCATTCTCAATCTGAACCTCGAGAAAGCCACCAGCCGTGAAGAAATCAACGAGTACCTGCGCCAGATGGCCATGCACTCGGATCTGCAGAAGCAGATCGACTTCGTCAGCTCGCAGGAAGTGGTATCGACCGATTTCGTCGGTTCGCGCCATGCTGGCGTGGTCGATGCCGAAGCCACCATCGCCAATGACAACCGTGTCGTGCTCTACGTCTGGTATGACAACGAGTTCGGTTACAGCTGCCAGGTGGTTCGCGTGATGGAAGACATGGCTGGGGTCAACCCGCCGGCCTTTCCGCGCTAAGCGCCGGGGTCGCATGAAAAACGGGAGCTTCGGCTCCCGTTTTTTTATGTGCAGGAAATGACCCGGTGGAAGTTGGCGAGTTGATATGGGTCAGCATCGAACTTGTTGCGCCCTGTTACCGAAAAGCCAAAAAAAGCAAGCGCTTGGGTGGTCAGTGAGGGGGGGCGTCTTTATAATCAAGCGGATTTTTTACCCAGGTTTGGCGCCTTCCTCCACGCCCATATCGCATTGGTGTGGTTGGGTCTATTAGACCTTCGCTAGCGCCGCCTGTCCTATAAAAAGCTTTCTAAATCAGTGGTTAGGCAAACCTATGATCAAACTAAAGCATGGGCTTGATTTGCCCATAACGGGTGCGCCGGCACAGCGTATCGAGGCCGCCAGGCCCGTACGCAGTGTCGCCGTCATCGGCTTCGACTATCACGGGATGAAGCCGACGATGGAAGTGCAGGTCGGTGACCGGGTCAAACTCGGTCAATTGCTGTTTACCGACAAGAAGACACCCGGCGTGCGCTACACCGCCCCCGCTGCAGGCGTGATCAGCGCCATTCACCGTGGCGAGAAGCGTGTTCTGCAGTCCGTGGTCATCGACATCGATGGCGACGACCAGGAAACCTTCGCTCAGTACGCGGCCGACCAGCTTGGAGCGCTCAGTGACGAGCAGGTTCGCGAGAATCTGCAACAGTCCGGCCTGTGGACGGCTCTGCGCACGCGCCCGTTCAGCAAGGTGCCTGCGCTCGACGCAGTGCCAAGCTCGATCTTCGTGACTGCCGTCGATACGCATCCGCTTGCCGCAGATCCTGCAGTGGTCATCGGCGAACATGCCGCTGACTTCGAAAATGGCCTCAAGGTTCTCGGTAACCTGGCAAAGATTTTCCTGTGCAAGGCCGAGGGTGTCAGCCTGCCGGGCGAGAATATTGCCAAGGTGCAAAGCGAAACCTTTGCCGGCCCGCACCCAGCGGGTCTGCCAGGCACCCATATTCACTTCCTCGATCCGGTCAGTACCCGCAAGAGTGTCTGGCAGATCGGTTATCAGGACGTGATCGCGGTGGGCAAACTGTTCACCACCGGTCAGCTGTTCGTCGAGCGCGTGGTTGCATTGGGCGGCCCGGTTGCCGAGCAGCCGCGTCTGCTGCGTACCCGCTTGGGCGCCAGCCTGGAAGAACTTACCGCCGGTGAGCTGAAACCTGGCTTCAATCGCGTGATTTCCGGCTCGGTATTTGGCGGTCGCACTGCTCAGGGCGCGTTCGCGTTCCTGGGGCGCTACCACAATCAGGTGTCTTGCCTGGGCGAGGGTAACGATCGCGAGATGATGCATTACCTGCGTGCCGGCGTTAACAAGCACTCGGTTCTGAACGTTTTCGTCTCCAAGCTGGCCGGCGCCAAGCTGTTCAACTTCACCACCACCACCAACGGCAGCCCGCGCGCCATGGTGCCGGTGGGCAACTACGAAGCAGTGATGCCACTGGATATCCTGCCGACTCAACTGTTGCGCTACCTGATTGTCGGTGACACCGAGATGGCCCAGAAACTGGGTTGCCTGGAGCTCGACGAAGAAGACCTGGCGCTGTGCACCTATGTGTGTGCCGGCAAGTATGAATATGGCCCGATCCTGCGGGATAACCTCACCCGCATCGAGAAGGAGGGTTAACTCATGGGTATTCGTGCATTGCTCGATAAAATCGAGCACAACTTCGAGAAGGGCGGCAAGTACGAGAAGTGGTATGCCTTGTACGAGGCGATCGACACCTTCTTCTATCGTCCTGGCAGCGTGACCAAGACCACGGCTCACGTGCGTGACGGCATCGACCTCAAGCGCATGATGATCACCGTATGGCTGTGCACCTTCCCGGCCATGTTCTTCGGCATGTGGAATACCGGCTACCAGGCCAACCTGATCTTCGCCCAGAGCCCCGAGCTGCTGGCGAGCCAGGAAGGCTGGCGCTTCGCGCTGATCGGCTCGTTGGCCGGTTTCGATGCGAACAGCCTGTGGGATAACTTCATCCAGGGCGCGGCTTATTTCCTGCCGGTATACGCGGTGACTTTCATCGTCGGCGGCTTCTGGGAAGTGCTGTTCGCTTCGATCCGCAAGCATGAAGTCAACGAAGGTTTCTTCGTCACTTCCGTGCTGTTCGCCCTGATTCTGCCGCCGAGCATTCCGCTTTGGCAGGTGGCCCTGGGCATCAGCTTCGGCGTGGTGATCGGCAAGGAAGTGTTCGGTGGTACTGGCAAGAACTTCCTCAACCCGGCACTGACCGGCCGTGCCTTCCTGTTCTTCGCCTATCCGGCGCAGATGTCGGGTGATGCGGTGTGGACTGCCGTCGACGGTTTCGCTGGTGCTACTTCGCTGAGCCTGGCAGCCTCCGGCGGCATCGAGAACGTGATCAATAACGGCATCACCTGGATGGATGCTTTCGTCGGCACCATCCACGGTTCGCTCGGCGAAACCAGCACCCTGGCGATTGCCATCGGCGGCCTGGTCCTGCTGATCACCAAGATCGCCGCTTGGCGCATCGTCGCAGGGGTGATGCTGGGCATGATCGGTCTGAGCATGCTGCTCAACCTGATCGGCTCCACCACCAACCCGATGTTCGCCATGCCGTGGTACTGGCATCTGGTTGTCGGCGGCTTCGCCTTTGGCATGTTCTTCATGGCCACCGACCCGGTGTCGGCCTCGATGACCAATACCGGCAAGTGGATCTTCGGCGCCCTGATCGGCGTGATGGTCGTTCTGATCCGTGTGGTCAATCCGGCCTTCCCCGAGGGCATGATGCTGGCGATCCTGTTCGCCAACCTGTTTGCACCGCTGATCGACCACTTCGTCGTTCAAGCCAATATCAAGCGGAGGCTGGCACGCAATGTCTAGTCAAAAAGAATCCACCGTCCGCACGCTGACGGTGGCGGTGCTGGTGTGTCTGGTGTGCTCGGTGTTCGTCGCCGGCGCCGCCATCGCACTGAAGCCGACTCAGGTTGAAAACCGCCTGCTGGACAAGCAGCGCAGCATCCTGGCCATTGCTGGCCTGGGCGAAGCGGGTATGTCCGGCGCCAAGGTCAAGGAGCTGTTTGACAGCACCATCACCGCCAAGCTGGTGGATCTTGAGAGCGGCACGTTCTCCGATGCTTTCGACCCGATCACCTTCGATCCGCTCAAGGCTGCCAAGGACCCGAAAACCTCCGAGGCTCTGAAAGGCAGCGAGGATATTGCCGGGATCAAGCGCCAGGAGCGTTACACCACCGTTTACATGGTGGAGAAGGATGGCGAAGTCGAAACCCTGATCCTGCCGGTTCGCGGCTATGGTCTGTGGTCGACCCTGCACGGTTTCATCGCCGTCAAGGGCGACCTCAATACCGTGGTCGGCATGGGCTTCTACCAGCACGGCGAGACCCCGGGTCTTGGCGGCGAGGTGGACAACCCGAAATGGAAGGGCCAGTGGCCGGGCAAGACCCTGTTCGACGACAACGACAAGTTGGCCGTACAGGTGGTCAAGGGCGGTGTCGATCCGCAAAGCCCGAACGCTACCCACCAGGTCGATGGCCTGGCGGGCGCCACCCTGACTAGCGTCGGTGTGGACAACCTGCTGAAGTTCTGGCTCGGCCAGAACGGCTTCGGTCCGTTTATCGCTAACCTGCGTGCAGGGGAGGCTTGATCATGTCGCAGCCGACTATTAAAGAAGTCCTGCTCAACCCGATCTTCAACAACAACCCAATCGGCCTGCAGATTCTGGGCATCTGCTCGGCGTTGGCGGTGACCTCGAACCTGCAGACCGCGCTGGTGATGTCCGCCGCGCTGACGCTGGTGACCGGTTTCTCCAACCTGTTCATCTCAATGATCCGCAGTCAGATTCCGGGCTCGATCCGCATGATCGTGCAGATGGTGATCATCGCATCCTTGGTAATCGTGGTGGACCAGGTGCTCAAGGCGTATGCCTTCAGCCTGTCCAAACAGCTGTCGGTGTTCGTTGGTCTGATCATCACCAACTGCATCGTGATGGGTCGTGCCGAGGCCTTCGCCATGCAGAACCCGCCTGTGCTGTCGTTCTTCGATGGTATCGGTAATGGTCTGGGCTACAGCGCCATGCTGATTGCCCTGGGCGTTATTCGTGAGCTGTTTGGCGCCGGCAAGCTGATGGGCTACGAGATTCTGTCGGTGGTCAACGACGGTGGTTGGTACCAGCCCAACGGTATGCTGCTGCTGCCGCCTTCGGCGTTCTTCCTGATCGGTCTGTTCATCTGGGCCATTCGTAGCTGGAAGAAGGATCAAATCGAGGCCAACGCTTACAAGATGGCGCCTCAGGTATCCAGCAAGGAGGCCTATTAATGGAACATTACATCAGCCTGTTCGTCCGTGCGGTGTTCGTCGAGAACATGGCGCTGGCGTTCTTCCTCGGCATGTGTACCTTCATTGCCATCTCCAAGAAGGTGGAAACCGCCATCGGCCTGGGTATCGCCGTGGTCGTGGTGCTGGGTATCACCATGCCGGTGAACAACCTGATCTATACCAACATCCTCAAGGATGGTGCCTTGGCCTGGGCCGGCATGCCTGAGGTGGACCTGTCCTTCCTCGGTCTGCTGACCTTCATCGGCGTGATCGCGGCCATCGTGCAAATCCTGGAAATGACCCTGGATAAGTACGTGCCCTCGCTGTACAACGCCCTCGGCGTGTTCCTGCCGCTGATTACCGTGAACTGCGCCATCATGGGTGGCTCGCTGTTCATGGTCGAGCGTGACTACAACCTGGCCGAGAGCACCGTCTACGGTGTCGGTGCGGGCGTGTCCTGGGCACTGGCCATCGCCGCGCTGGCCGGTATCCGCGAGAAGCTCAAGTACAGCGATGTACCGGCTGGCCTGCAGGGTCTGGGCATCACCTTCATCACCATCGGTCTGATGTCGCTGGGCTTCATGTCCTTCTCCGGCGTGCAGCTGTAAGGAAAGGATGAACAGATGAATTACGAAATTTTCCTCGCCATCGGCATGTTCACCGCCATCGTTCTCGCGCTGGTGCTGATCATCCTCGCCGCGCGCGCCAAGCTGGTGTCCAGCGGTGACGTGAGCATCGAGATCAACGGCGAAAAAACCATCGTGGTACCGGCTGGCGGCAAGCTGTTGCAGACTCTGGCCGACAACAACATCTTCCTGTCCTCCGCCTGCGGCGGCGGCGGCACCTGCGCGCAGTGCAAGTGTGTCGTCGAATCCGGCGGCGGCGAGATGCTGTCCACCGAGGAGTCGCACTTCACAAGGCGCGAGGCCCGTGAGGGTTGGCGTCTTTCCTGCCAGACCCCGGTCAAGCAGGACATGAAGATCGAAGTCCCGGAAGAGGTCTTCGGCGTCAAGAAGTGGGAATGCACTGTCGAGTCCAACCCCAACGTCGCTACCTTCATCAAGGAGCTGACGCTGAAGCTGCCGGAAGGCGAAAACGTCGACTTCCGCGCCGGTGGTTATGTGCAGCTGGAGTGCCCGCCGCACACCGTGTACTACAAGGACTTCGACATCCAGGAGGAGTATCGCGGCGACTGGGACAAGTTCAACCAGTGGAAGTACGTGTCCAAGGTCGAGGAGACCGTGATCCGTGCCTATTCCATGGCCAACTACCCGGAAGAGCGCGGTCTGGTGAAGTTCAACATCCGTATCGCCTCGCCGCCCCCTGGCAAGGACGATCTGCCACCGGGCAAGATGTCTTCCTACGTGTTCAGCCTCAAGCCGGGCGACAAGATCACCGTGTACGGGCCGTTCGGTGAGTTCTTCGCCAAGGACACCGACGCCGAAATGGTCTTCATCGGTGGTGGTGCAGGTATGGCGCCGATGCGCTCGCACATCTTCGACCAGCTCAAGCGCCTGAAGTCCACGCGCAAGATCAGCTTCTGGTACGGTGCGCGCTCCATGCGTGAATCGTTCTACAACGAAGAGTACGATCAGCTGGCCGCCGAGAACCCGAACTTCCAGTGGCACCTGGCGCTGTCCGACCCGCAGCCGGAAGACAACTGGACTGGTCTCAAGGGCTTCATCCACAACGTGCTGTACGAGAACTACCTGAAGGACCATCCGGCTCCGGAAGATTGCGAGTTCTACATGTGCGGCCCACCCATGATGAACGCCGCCGTGATCAAGATGCTGACCGACCTGGGTGTCGAGCCGGAGAACATCCTCCTCGACGACTTCGGCGGCTAAGCATGAGGTCTGCTGTACTCCAGCCCGTTATCGCTGTCGCCCTGGCGGCAGCCCTAACGGGCTGCTTGCATTCTGAACGGATCGAAGAGTTCGGTGGCCCGACCATGGGCAGCACCTATTCGATCAAATACGTCCGCAGTGAAGGTGTCGCGCCGCAAGCCGAACTCAAGGCCGCGACCGAGGCGATCCTCGCCGAGATCGATCTGCAGATGTCCACCTATCGCGATGATTCGCTGATCGAGCAGTTCAACCGGGCGCCAGCGGGTACCTGCCAGACCATGCCCAAAGGCGTGCTGGACCTGGTTCGCGCCGGTGATCGCCTGCACCAGGAGAGTCAGGGCTATTTCGACCTGACGCTGGAGCCCCTGCTCGACCTCTGGGGCTTCGGGCCCAAAGGGCAGGGCGTGGCGGTGCCGGATGCCGAGCGCCTGGCCGAAGTGCGTCAGCGGGTCGGTCAACAGCACCTGAGAATCGAAGGCGAGCAGCTGTGCAAGGACGTTGACGTGGAGGTCGACTTCAACAGCATCGCTGCTGGTTACGCTGTCGATCTGGTCGTGGCGCGTCTGGGCGAGTTGGGTGTCACCAGTTATCTGGTCGAGGCCACCGGCGAGCTCAAGGCTGCAGGCTTCAAGCCCGATGGCAACCACTGGCGTATCGGCCTGGAAGCCCCACGCGACGATCAGCGGGTCGCTCAGCGTATTCTGCAACTCGATGGCTACGGTATCTCCACCTCGGGTGACTACCGCAACTACTTCGAAGAGAACGGCCAGCGCTACTCGCACACGCTCGATCCGCTGAGCGGCAAGCCGGTCAACCACAAGCTGGCGGCGGTGACGGTGGCAGATCCGTCGACCTTGCGCGCCGATGGCTTGTCTACCCTATTGATGGTGCTCGGGCCGGAAGCCGGGATGGCCTTCGCCGAGCGTAACGGTATCGCGGCGTTTTTCGTGACGCGTGAGGGCGAGGGATTCGTCACACAGGGCACGACCGCATTCGAGCAGCTATTCGCTGCAGGAGATGAGCAATGACTTTTCTGGTTGTATTTCTGGCCATGATTCTGGTCGTCGGCATGATGGCCGTTGGTGTGATCATGGGGCGCAAACCCATCGCCGGTTCCTGCGGTGGCATCGCCAACCTGGGTATCGAGAAGGAGTGCTCGATCTGCGGTGGTAGCCGCGAGAAGTGCGAAGAGGTCAATCGCGAGCAGAGTGAAGCGCCGAACACCGACCTGGCTTACGACGCGAGCAAGCGCTGAGCTGGCGGTATGGTTTGACAGCCGGTAGTCGCAATCCGCTGCCGGCCCCGCCGAGGGTGCGCCACAAGCGCTCCGGCCTGATCTGAAGGAGTAAACATGGCGGTCTACAACTACGATGTGGTGGTGCTGGGCTCCGGCCCTGCGGGCGAAGGCGCGGCGATGAATGCGGCCAAGGCCGGGCGCAAGGTGGCCGTGGTCGACAATCGTCCGCTGGTCGGTGGCAACTGTACTCACCTGGGGACCATTCCCTCCAAGGCGCTGCGCCACTCGGTGCGGCAGATCATGCAGTTCAATACCAACCCGATGTTCCGCCAGATTGGCGAGCCGCGCTGGTTCTCCTTTCCCGACGTGCTGAAAAGCGCCGAGAAGGTGATCGCCAAGCAGGTCACCTCCCGGACGGGCTACTACGCCCGTAACCGTATCGATACCTATTTCGGCACTGCCAGCTTTGCCGACGAGCAGACGGTGGAAGTGGTCTGCATCAACGGCGTGGTGGAAAAGCTGGTGGCCAAGCAGATCGTCATCGCGACCGGCTCGCGTCCTTATCGCCCGGCCGATGTCGATTTCCGTCACCCGCGTATCTACGACAGCGACACCATCCTCAGCCTCGGTCATACGCCGCGTCGCCTGATCATCTACGGCGCCGGGGTCATTGGCTGCGAGTACGCCTCGATCTTCAGTGGTCTGGGCGTGCTGGTCGATCTGATCGACAACCGCGATCAACTGCTCAGCTTCCTCGACTCGGAAATCTCCGATGCCCTGAGCTATCACCTGCGCAACAACAACGTGCTGATTCGTCACAATGAAGAGTACGAGCGCATCGAGGGTGTGGAAAACGGCGTGGTCCTGCACCTGAAGTCAGGCAAGAAGATCAAGGCCGACGCACTGCTGTGGTGTAACGGCCGCACCGGCAATACGGATCAACTGGGGCTGGAGAACATCGGCATCGCGGTCAACAGCCGTGGTCAGATCCAGGTCGACGAGCATTACCGCACTGAGGTCAGCAACATCTACGCTGCCGGTGATGTGATTGGCTGGCCGAGCCTGGCCAGCGCTGCTGCCGACCAGGGGCGTTCTGCTGCCGGCAGCATCGTCGACAACGGCAGCTGGCGTTTCGTCGATGACGTACCGACCGGCATTTACACCATTCCGGAGATCAGCTCGATCGGCAAGACCGAGCGGGAACTGACTCAGGCCAAGGTGCCTTACGAAGTGGGCAAGGCCTTCTTCAAGGGCATGGCGCGGGCGCAGATCTCGGTCGAGCCGGTGGGCATGCTGAAGATCCTCTTCCACCGTGAAACACTGGAAGTGCTGGGCGTGCACTGCTTCGGCTATCAGGCCTCGGAGATCGTCCACATCGGCCAGGCGATCATGAATCAGAAGGGTGAAGCCAACAGCATCAAGTACTTTATCAACACCACCTTCAACTACCCGACCATGGCCGAAGCCTATCGGGTTGCTGCGTTCGACGGTCTCAACCGGCTTTTTTGAGCGGCTCCGGCCGGCGGCCTGAGCCGGTCGGGGAGACAGGCTGGGTAGTGGCTTCCGAGTGGCGCTGGCCGAATCGGGAGAGCTTCTAGCGTCTCAGGCGGCAGAATGTTGAAAGCGGCCATGTGGCTAATGCGAGTCTGACAAGCCTCGACCTTGGTACATGCGGGCGTTGCAAGCAGAATCCGATACCTGTTTTCAGGTGTCGGATTTTTTATGCGCGTTTCCTTCCTGCGTGCGCCCTGAGCCTTCTATCGTGCTGCTCAGGAGAGTCTGGGGGGCGACGCTGGCAAGTGAGTTTTCAGGCTTGTCGAGCGCACCACCGTCCGCAGAATCTACATGCTTCGAAGTCGTCAATTGTCGTAATGCCAGGGCGCTTTCGTGACACTGCGCATCTCACTGGCAGCACAGATATGAGCTTGCGGGGGATCTCAACCGGTTGTGCTTGGACTCCAGAATGCCTGTCTTACACCCGGTAATGACGTCAACTTGCGCATCAGAGCATCGAGCTCATCGCCATCGATCGACGTTACGGTGAGAGTGGCTTCGATCTCTACGGCGTCCTCACCGAAGGCGTTGACTTCCAGATCGCGTACAGGGAAGCGACCACTCTCAAGGGAAGCCTCCAGCGCCTTCATGATTACCTGCTGACGTTCCTTGTCGGCGATCACACAGACCGTATTGGTTACTTCTACCGACTCCACATCGAGGGGTTGGCGATTGATCGCATTGACTATTGGGCGTAGCAAGGTGTTGGCCGACAGCACAAACAGGGTCCCCAGCACGGCTTCTACCAGCATACCGGTACCCGCAGCGACACCCACTGCGGCGGAGCCCCACAGTGTCGCAGCTGTGTTGATTCCCCGAATATTGCCTTCCTCGCGCATAATCACGCCGGCTCCTAGGAAACCTACGCCCGAGACCACATAGGCCACCACGTGCAAAGGGCTTGGGCTGCCGCCGTAGATGGCGTGAAAACGCATGGCAATATCGACGAACAGTGCGGCACCGACTGCGACCAGTACGTTGGTTCGCAAGCCGGCCGTGCGCTGACGATATTGACGCTCCAGGCCAATCACAGCACCCAGCAGGAACGCAGTCAGCAGACTCGCCAGGGTATTGAGTGACGCGGTCAGATCCATATGTTGAGCGATATACATGGTACCCCCTTAAATAATGAGGCCCAGCCGAGCCGGGCCCCATGGCACGATTGCGCAGTCAGCCAGCTGCCTGGGTCAGCAGGTCGCCCAGGAAGGCGTAGGCAAAGCCGAAGTAGATGAACACACCCAGCAGGTCCATGATCGAGGTGATGAGCGGCGAGGACAGCGTGGCTGGATCGGTGCCGATGCGTCGAGCGAGGAACGGCAGCAGCGCACCGATGACGCCGCCGAGCACAGTGCATATCAGCATGCTAAAGCCGACTACCATCAGCACATCGAAGCCGACGCCCTTGGCGAAGAACGCCAGGATGACTTCGAGCAACGCGATCACGCCCCCCAGTGCTGCCGCTACGGGTAACTCACGCTTGATGATCAGCCATACATCACGCCATGTGAGTCTGAGTTCTCCGAGGGCCATCGCCCGAATGACCAGGGTGGCCGACTGGCTACCTGTATTACCGCCCATGTCCACGATCGGTGCGATGAACGCAGCCAGTACGATGGCCTGAGTCAGAATTTCCTCCTGCGCTGCCACGAAGGTGCTGGTCAGGATGCCGAAGAACGTCAGGATCACCAGCCAGAACACGCGTACGGTGAACATCTGCTTGAACGGGGAAGCGATCACATCCAGATCAGGGCCGCCCAATACGGCAGTACCGCCAAAACGGGCGAGCTGAGTAGCGTCCTGCTCCTTCTCGATATCCATGGCGTCATCGACCGTGACGATACCGATCATGCGCTCACCACCGTTGATCACCGGTAGTGCCAGCAGATCGTAATGGCGAATCAGTTCTGCAGCCTGCTCACGAGGCCATTGAGCGCGTGCAAAAACTGGACTGCTGCGCATGATTTCGCCGATGGTGGCGTTCGCATCCGCCAGTACCAGATCACGTAGTGATACGGTGCCACTGAGTCGCTGCTCCTGGTCCAGTACATAGATGACATAGATGGTCTCCTTGTCGGGGGCGGTCGCGCGAATATGGTCCAGTGCACTGGCCACTGTCATTTCGGGTGAAACGCGGACGTAATCCGAAGTCGTCACTGATCCGACGGTTCCATCCGGATAGGCAGCCAGCTTGATGATGTCATCGCGCTCGACCTTGGCTAGCGCAGGCAGAAGTTTCTGCTTGGCCCCCTCGCTCAGGCGGTTATAGAGATCGGCTCGGTCATCGGACGGCATGTGCTCAAATAGCTCTACCACGGCATCGCGCGGCATCGCCCGGAGCAGGGTGTCCTGGCGCTTCTCCGGGATGTGAGCGAAGAGTTCTGCGCGGGCGAGTGGGGCCAGGATCAGCAGTAGAGAAACTGTTTCCGCCGTGTTGAGGACATCGAGCGCCTCTACCAGGTCGGAAGAATGAGTGTGTGTTGCAAGGTTGGCAAAGCTCGCAGCATCGAGCGAGTGGGCTAGGGTGCGAACAGAAAACAGCAGGTCTTCGCGATTCATGGGCATGCTCCTTTCGGGCCTTTCAGGCGGCCGCGGGCATGACTGATCTGTCAGACCATGGGCACGCCCCGACAGCCAAAGGCCGATAACGGGGTGAAGTAATTGATGTGCAAACGGCAAGATCGACCAGGGTCAGGGTCCATGACGGCCTCCAGTAGGTTGATGAAGTGACAAGGGGCTCAAACACCCAGGGCACGTTACTGTTCAATGCCAGAATTCCAGGCAACAGCGATCCGTCGCAGGAAAAAACTGGTGCTGAAAAATCGAAACGCAAAGCTCTTCCCAGCCGGTGCAGGCAAGTCCACAGGCGCTGAAAAGCCGCCAATGTTTATGGCAACAGACCGGATTTACATAGGAAGTAGTAAGGCGCGACCGAAGTAAGGTCGTTTGATACCACTACCCGCCAGTTCGGCAAGGCAGTGGCGAGAAGAAGATCCCGCGATTACCTTGCCTGTGGTTCGTCGATGCTGGATCGACTACTGGAACCTTCCACAGCAAGAACTCCAAGATTTAGACGGGCGCAATCGTAGTTCCCCATCCAGCGCTTGGCAATCTACTGATTGAATGCTGTTCAGGTTGCATTAAGTGGCACTTGCATTTCCTGAAGACAAGGCAGGCACGGGACCTATGGTCTTTGAGGTAATGCCCGTGCAGGGGGCCTTGCAGGACAAGAGGCTTTGCTCTCCTGTCCTGCGCGACTAGCCACGTAGCGTCTGCACCGCCAGGCCGGGAAAGTCGGTGATGATGCTGTCGGCGCCGAAGTCAGCCAGGCGGCGCATCAGCGCCGGCTCGTTGACCGTCCATACCGACACGTGCAGCCCTTGCTTCTGCGCCTTGAGCAGGCGCTCCGGGGTGCACAGGGTCCAGTTCAATGCCAGCAGGTGACAGTCGTAGTGCGCCGCCACTTTCAGTGGGTCGAGCCAGGCGTACTCGGCAACCAGACCCAACTGCAGTTGCGGGGTCAGTTCGCGCGCGGCCTTGAGTACCTCCCGCGAGCTGGAGGTGATGGTGATCTGCTCGCGCAGGCCGAAGCGCTCGACGAGTTCGGCAATGGCCAGCACGGTACGCGCGGCGCGTACTTTCGAGGCGCTTTTCACCTCCAGTTGCCAGTGCTCGAACGTGCATTGCTCGAACAATTCCTCCAGACGCGGAATGGGGCATGGACGCACCCAGCCAGGGCCACCCTTGCGCGCGTCGTACTTCGCCAGCTCGGCAGCGTCGTGTTCAACCACCTTGCCGCGCAGGCCGGTGGTGCGCTTGAGCGTCGGGTCGTGGATCACCATCAGTTCGCCGTCGCGCGACAGATGCAGATCCAGCTCGCAGCGGTCGACGCCGTGTTCCAGGCAGCGCTGGAAACTGGCCAGGGTATTTTCCGGGGCTTCGCCTTTGGCGCCGCGATGGCCGTAGATGTGAGTCACTGTTACTCCTTGACGGTGTCGAGGTGGCGCGGTTGGTGATGGCGCACGCTGTTGATCACGTGATCGTATTCGAAATAGACGCTGAATTCGCGGTAGTCCCAGCGCGTGATCGGCGGCTGGCCGATGGGCTTGTGCTCTTCATCGGCCAGGCCGAAACGCTCCAGCACCGAACGCTTGGACTGGCCTTTGTGCGGCAGGTTGCTGGCGTCGAGATCGGCGCCCTGGTTACCCAGGGGAATGGTCAGGGTATCGGCGAACAGAGCAGTAGGGACGAGCAGGGTGAAAAGCAGAGCGAGACGATACATGGCGGTTCCTTGGCGGCTGTCATTCGCGGGCTTGGCGACGCTCCAGAGCCTGCTTCTGCAGGATATGCCGGGCCAGCAACTGGCGCTGTGCGTCGGTCAACGCTTCGAACTCGGTGCCGATCTCGAATTGGCCATCCGCGCGTTGACTGCAGTGCACCACCTGGCCACGCAGCAGGAGGCCGAGGGCCTGGGGCATCAGCACCATCTTGATCGCCAGATGGCTGCCCGGCGCCACGGCCTGGGGGTTATTGAAGCTGATACCGCCTTCGGACAGCGATACCTGGCGTGGCGCGCCGATGTCGCGCAGCAGGCTCTGCGCCACGGCCTGGCCGAGCAGGTCGATGCGCTTGTTGATCACCTTCAGGTAGTTGGCCAGTGTACGGTCGCGTTCAGTGATATGGCGCAGCAGATGCTGGGATTCGAAGTCCATCAGGTGCAGATCGCTGAGCAGGTTGAACAGCGGCGATGGATCGTGAAGCGCGTCGCTGGCATGGGCCTCGGCCCCCGACAGCAGGCTGAATTCCAGTGCGATCGTATCGTCGATACGATAGTATTCGCGGCGATCATCTACATCGTTAGTCGACATGGCGAACCCATGAAAGCGGTGGTGGTCGAAGACCCTGTTGAAAGTCTCGCGAACTGGATGCGTGCCAGGCAAGCGTCGCTGAACAAGCCTCGGTTACGAATGGTAAACGAGCATTGCTCGCTTCGCTCGCCCCTTCGGGGCCACACTGGAGCGCGTTGGCCATAAGCGGCTTTCCAAGTGTCTTTAACGCAGCATGCCCGATACGCAGCAGACTTTGAGTTGCTTCTGAGTGTAAGGCTGCTGACCTGGCCCTGCCACAAGGACGTTTTTCTTTCCCCCGAATCTCTCCGACATGTTCAGACCTCTGTTCGTATTCATCGGTACGCGCTACACGCGGGCCAAGCGCCGCAACCACTTCGTCTCCTTCATTTCCCTGACGTCCATGCTCGGCCTCACCCTCGGGGTGATGGTAATGATCCTGGTGCTGTCGGTGATGAATGGTTTCGACCATGAAATGCGCACTCGCGTGCTGGGGATGATTCCTCATGCCACGGTGGAATCGCCGACCCCGGTCAGCGACTGGCCGGCATTGGCGCGTCAGGTCGAGCGCCACCCGCGTGTCGAGGCACTGGCACCCTTCACCCAGATGCAGGGCTTGCTGACGCACGACGGCAAGGTGCAGAAGGTGCTGATCAATGCCATCGACCCTGAGCAGGAACGCAAGGTGTCGATCATCGACGGCTTCTTCCAGCAGGGCAGTCTCGACAGCCTGAAACCCGGCGATTTCGCCATGGTCATCGGCGACAAGGCAGCGGCCAAGCTGGGCCTGAAACTGGGAGACAAGGTCACCTTCGTCGCGCCCGAGGTCACCGTGACCCCCGCCGGCATGTTCCCACGCCTGAAGCGCTTTACCGTCACCGGCATCTTCCACGTCGGCGCTGGCGAGATCGACGGTGCACTGGCGCTGGCCAACATCAGCGACCTGGCGCGCCTGCAGCGCTGGAAACCGGATCAGGTACAGGGCCTGCGACTGAAGTTCGATGATCTGTTCCAGGCGCCGCGCAGCGCCTGGGAGATCGCTCAGACCCTCGACGGTGATTTCTACGCCCGCGACTGGACCCGCACCCACGGCAACCTGTACCAGGCCATTCGCATGGAGAAGACCATGATCGGCCTGCTCCTGCTGCTGATCGTCGCGGTGGCCGCGTTCAACATCATTTCCACGCTGGTGATGGTGGTGACCGACAAGAAGGGCGACATCGCCATCCTGCGTACCCTCGGCGCCACGCCGCGGCAGATCATGGCCATCTTCATGGTGCAAGGTACGGTGATCGGGGTGGTCGGCACCTTCATCGGCGCCGTGCTGGGGATTCTCGCAGCACTGAACGTCAGCAGCCTGATCGCCGGCATCGAGCGTCTGCTGGGCATCAAGTTTCTCAATGCCGATGTCTACTTCATCGATTACCTGCCTTCGCAACTGCAGAGCGCCGACGTGGTGATGGTCTGTACCGCGGCGTTGCTGCTGAGCTTCTTCGCCACCCTGTATCCAGCCTGGCGCGCTGCGCGTACCCAGCCGGCCGAGGCCCTGCGCTATGAGTGAGTCCATGAACCAGAACTCCATGAAACAGCACAATGCCGTGCTCAGCTGTCGCAACCTGAGCAAGCGTTACGACGAGGGCCCCGAGTCGGTGGTGGTGCTCGATGGTCTGGAGCTTGAGCTGCTGCCCGGCGAGCGCGTGGCCATCGTCGGCAGCTCCGGTTCCGGGAAGAGCACCCTGCTGAACATGCTCGGTGGCCTGGATACGCCCAGCGACGGCAGTGTCTGGCTTGCTGGCGAGCAGCTGTCGGCGCTGAGCGAGACAGCTCGTGGCCTGCTGCGCAACCGTGCGCTGGGCTTCGTCTACCAGTTTCACCACCTGCTGGCCGAGTTCACCGCACTGGAGAACGTCTGCATGCCGCTGTTGATCGGCAAGACGTCGATCAGCGAGGCGCGCGAGCGTGCCACCAGGCTGCTCGAGCGCGTAGGTCTTGTCCATCGCCTCAATCACAAACCGTCTGAACTCTCCGGTGGTGAGCGCCAGCGTGTGGCGATTGCCCGTGCCCTGGTCAACCGCCCGGGGCTGGTGCTGCTCGATGAGCCCACCGGCAACCTCGATCAGCACACTGCCGAAGGCATTCAGGAGCTGATGCGCGAGCTCAGCCGTGACTCCAACACCGCGTTCCTGGTGGTGACCCACGACATGCAGCTGGCACGGCAGATGGATCGCGTGCTCAGCCTGCAGGACGGCAAACTGGTGACCCTCTGATGTTTCGTCCGCTGAGTATCTTCATCGGCGCTCGCTACACACGGGCCAAGCGCCGCAACCATTTCATCTCCTTCATTTCGCTGACTTCGATGATCGGCCTGGCGCTGGGCGTGCTGGCGATGATCGTGGTGTTGTCGGTGATGAACGGCTTCCAGAAGGAAATGAGCTCGCGCATTCTCGGCATGGTGCCGCACGCCATGCTCTACGGCGCCGAGCCGGTCGCCGACTGGCGTGCCCTGGCGGACAAGGCCATTGCCAATCCACAGGTGCAGGCCGCAGCGCCTTATGCCGAGCTGGAGGGCATGCTCTCGCATCGCGGACTGATGCAGCCGATCCAGATCCACGGCATCGACCCGGCGCAGGAGGGTAAGGTGTCGATCCTGCCCGAGCACATCCGTCAGGGCAGCCTGAACAATCTGCAGCCGGGCGAATTCGGCGTGGTGATCGGTGATATCACCGCGCGCCGCTTCGGCCTGCAGGTGGGCGACAAACTGACCTTGATCATCCCCGAGCTGAGCAGCGCGCCCGGTGGCGTTACCCCGCGCATGCAGCGTCTGAACGTTGCTGCGGTGTTCAAGGTTGGCGCTGAACTGGACAGTTCGCTGGCACTGATCAACGTCGCCGATGCCGCTGCCATGCAGCGCCTGCCGGAAGGCACGGTGCCGGGCATTCGCCTGGCGCTGAAAGACCTCTACCAGGCTCCGCAGGTGTCCAAGGCATTGGTCGACGAGCTGGGGACGGGTTATCGCGCCGATGACTGGACTCATACCCAGGGCAGCCTGTTCAGCGCGATGAAAATGGAGAAGACCATGATCGGTCTGCTGCTTTTGCTGATCGTCGCCGTCGCGGCGTTCAACATCATTGCCACCCTGATCATGGTGGTTGCCGACAAGGGCGGCGATATCGCCATCCTGCGTACCCTGGGTGCCACGCCGCGACAGATCATGGCCGTCTTCATGGTGCAGGGCTCGGTCATCGGCCTGGTCGGCACACTGATCGGCACGGTGCTGGGTGTGCTGGCTGCACTCAATGTCAGCGCGCTGGTGGCCTGGCTGGAGTCGTTCGCCGGGCAGCAGGTGATGAGCTCCGATGTGTACTTCATCAGCAGCCTGCCGTCGGACCTGCAGTGGCTGGATGTGGCGCTGATCTGTTCGGCGGCATTGATCCTGAGTTTCCTCGCCACGCTCTACCCCTCATGGCGGGCGGCGCAGGTGCAGCCGGCCGAAGCGCTGCGTTACGAGTAAGAACGAAAAGCCGTCGACTTCGACGGCTTTTTCTTTTCAGTGGCGTTCCAGTCGGCGTTTTTCCTGACGCTTGCGCCAACTGCGCTGGACCCACCAACGCCAGTAGAGCATGGTCAGTACATAGCCTATCGCTGCAAGAATGATCCCAGCGACGAAGGAGCCCAGATACAGTGGTTTCCACAGCACTGCCACCTCAGCCGTGATCCATTCCAGGCTCAGGGTTGTCGGCATGCGCACCGGAGGCGTCTGCATGATCCACGCGCCCAGCTTGTAGGTGCAGTAGAAAACCGGCGGCATGGTGATGGGGTTGGTCAGCCAAACCAGACCGATGGAAATCGGCAGGTTGGCGCGCATCGGGATGGCGACGGCGGCGGCGGCCAGCATCTGCAGGGGCATGGGGATCATCGCCCAGAACAGGCCGATGGCCATACCACGGGCTACCGAATGGCGGTTGAGATGCCAGAGATTGGGGTCATGAATGAGTTTGCCGAGAAAGCGCAGGGACTTGTTACCCTTGATGCTGTCGGGGTTGGGCATGTAGCGCTTGAATAAACGACGCGGCATGAAGAGTCTCTGGGCAGGCAAAAGCGCCGGTATTATGCACGGATTCAGCCTGGCCAGCGTTTCCATATTGTGACTGGAGGTGAGCGCTGGACGCGCGCGCCGTAGCTCGATGAGCAAGGAGAAGCCATGCGAACAGGGATGTTGGCGCTAGCCTTGGGGCTATTGGCGCTGCGCTTTCTGCCCAGCCTGCCGCCGGGCTGGCTGTTGCTGGTGGCGGTCTGCGTCGGTCTGGCGTTGTTGTTTTCACGCCTTTATCCGCTGGGGTTCTTTCTGTTGGGGCTGGCCTGGGCCTGCGGCTCGGCGCAATCGGCACTGGATGACCGCCTCGATCCGCAGCTCGATGGCCGTACCCTGTGGCTGGAAGGCCGAGTGGTCGGTTTGCCGGAGGTGTCCGGTGGTGTGGTGCGCTTCCAGTTCGAGGAAGCGCGCTCACGGCGTGCCGAGTTGCCGAAAAAAATGCGTCTGGCCTGGCATGGCGGGCCGCCGGTGCAGGGCGGCGAGCGCTGGCGGGTGGTGGTCAACCTGAAGCGCCCGCATGGGTTGGTCAATCCGCAGAGTTTCGATCACGAGGCCTGGCTGTTGGCCCAGCGCATTGGCGCGACGGGCACGATCAAGTCTGGCGAGCGGTTATCCCCTGCGACAGGTTTGGGTAGCTGGCGCGACAGCCTGCGTCAGCATCTGCTGGCTGTGCCGGCATTCCAGCGAGAGGGCGCCATTGCCGCTCTGGTCCTGGGTGATGGATCCGGTCTGAGCGCGGGCGACTGGCGCCTGTTGCAGCATACGGGCACGGTGCACCTGATGGTCATCTCCGGCCAGCATATCGCGCTGCTGGCCGGCTTTCTTTACGCACTGGTGGCGCTGTTGGCGAGAGTCGGTGCCTGGCCAAGGCGCTGGCCCTGGCTGCCCTGCGCCTGTGCGCTGGCCTTGAGCGGGGCCCTGGTCTATGGAATGTTGGCGGGGTTCCAGGTACCGGTGCGCAGGGCCTGCGTGATGGTTGCGCTGGTGCTGCTCTGGCGTATGCGCTTTCGTCACCTGGGCGCCTGGTGGCCATTGTTGCTGGCGCTGATCGTAGTGCTGCTGCTCGAGCCATTGGCGTCCTTGCAAGCGGGGTTCTGGCTGTCGTTCTCGGCGGTGGCGATTCTCGTGTTGGTATTCGGTGGCCGGCTTGGCGCCTGGGGTTGGTGGCGTGGGCTGACACGGGCGCAGTGGACCATGGCCATCGGTCTGTTGCCGATGATGCTGATCCTCGGTTTGCCAGTCAGCAGCAGCGGGCCACTGGCCAACCTGGTGGCCGTGCCCTGGGTGGGGCTGGTCGTCGTGCCCCTGGCCTTGCTGGGCACTCTGCTGCTGCCCGTTCCCGTGGTTGGGGAGGGGCTACTGTGGCTGGCCGGTGGGGCGCTGCATCTGTTATTCGAATTGCTCGGTGTCGTCGCGGGTTGGCTACCTGCCTGGCTGCCCAGCAACCTGCCGCTCTGGGCCTGGCTACTGGCAGCCGCAGGTGCCTTGTTGTTCCTACTGCCTGCCGGGGTGCCGCTGCGTCTACCCGGCCTTGCGCTGTTGTTGCCTGCTTTGTTGTTGCCCACTCAGCAACTGGACGATGGCCGTGCCGATGTCTGGGTGCTGGATGTGGGACAGGGGCTGGCGGTGCTGGTACGCACCCGAGACCACAGCCTGCTGTACGACGCCGGGCCACGCTTCGGCGATTTCGATACCGGTGAGCGCATTGTCCTGCCTTCCTTGCGTGCGATGAACCTCAGGCGTCTCGATCTGATGCTGCTCAGTCATGCCGACAATGATCATGTCGGTGGCGCCGCTGCGATCAAGGCCGGGATGCCGGTGGCGCGGGTCATCAGTGGCGAGCCGATGCGGGTGGCCAGGGCGCTTGGCGCTGAGGCTTGTCAGTCGGGGCAAAGCTGGCAATGGAATGACGTGACTTTCAGGCTGTGGCAGTGGCAGCGGGCCAGCTCCGGTAATCAGCGCTCCTGCGTGCTACAGGTGGAGGCCGGTGGCGAGCGCCTGCTGTTGACCGGTGACATCGACATCCTGGCCGAGCGCGCGCTGATGCAGGCCGACTTTCCCCTGGCCTCTCAGTGGCTGCTGGCGCCTCATCACGGCAGTCGCACATCATCCAGCCGAGCCTTCATCGATGCTGTCGCGCCGCAGCATGCGCTGATCACCCGCGGTCGCCACAATGCCTTTGGGCATCCTCACCCGCAGGTACTGGAGCGTTATCGGGCAGCCGGTGTCGAGGTCCATGACACTGCATTGGACGGCGCTCTGCATTTGCGTCTGGGTGAGCATGCTGCGCCGCATGGGTTGCGACGCGAACCACGTTTCTGGCGGGAAAAATGAGAACAGCGACGGTCGGCAGGAAGGGGCTGAGGGTGTTTCGTCACAAGTCGCGTTGCTGCGTCAAATGGCGCCAGGCTAGGCGCAGGACGCAGGTAATGGTTGTCCCCTTGCCAAGTCCTGCAACGACGTATGGCGCCATTTGCCGCGCAACCCGTAGGGACGGGCCTGTTTTGCTGCAGTGCGTCGTTACTCGTCGTTCGTTTGGAATGACCAAACCACACTCCTCGCGCCTAGCCCTGCAGCAAAACAGGTACCGTCGCGGCTGTGACGAAACGCCCACAGCCCCTTTAGACCCTATGCTAGAGTGGCGCCACTTTTTCGAGGGGGATTCTCTACCGTGTGGGAACTGGTCAAAGCTGGCGGCTGGATGATGCTGCCGATCATTCTCTGTTCCATCGCTGCTGCCGGCATCGTCGCCGAGCGCCTGTGGACCCTGCGGCCCGCCCGCGTCACTCCGGCCAACCTGCTGGCTCAGGTCTGGCGCTGGATCAAGGACAAGAAACTCAACAACCAGAAGCTCAAGGAGCTGCGCGAGGACTCGCCGCTGGGGCAGATTCTCGCCGCCGGCCTGGCCAACTCCAAGCATGGTCGCGAGATCATGAAGGAGTGCATCGAGGAGGCCGCCGCCCGCGTCATCCATGACCTGGAACGCTACCTCAATGCCCTCGGCACCATTGCCGGCATCGCGCCGCTGCTCGGTCTGCTCGGTACCGTGCTGGGCATGATCGAGATCTTCAGCTCCTTCATGGGCTCGGGCATGGCCAACGCGCCGATGCTCGCTGGTGGTATCTCCAAGGCGCTGATCACCACGGCGGCTGGCCTGATGGTGGCGATCCCGGCGCTGTTCTTCCATCGCTACCTGCAGCGTCGCGTCGACGAGCTGGTGGTCGGCATGGAGCAGGAAGCGATCAAGCTGGTGGAAATGGTGCAGGGAGATCGCGACGTCGATCTGGGTGAGGGCAAGGCGTGAAATTCCGGCGCAAACCGCGGGAGAACGTCGAGATCAACCTGGCCTCGTTGATCGACGTGGTATTCATCCTGCTGCTGTTCTTTGTGGTCACCACCACCTTCACCCGCGAGACCCAGCTCAAGGTCGACCTGCCCGAGGCGGCCAGTGGCACGCCGCCCGAGCAGACCGAGCTCAAGCAGGTCGAGGTGCTGATTGGCGCCGACGGCGCGTTTTCGGTCAATGGCAAGGCACTGCTGGAGAGCAACCTGAGCAATCTCATGGCGGCTCTGCAGAAGGAATCCGATGGCGACAACAGCCTGCCGCTGATCATCAGTGCCGACGGCAAGACGCCGCACCAGTCGGTGATCACTGCGATGGATGCGGCCGGCAAGCTGGGCTTCTCGCACCTGCGCATCACCACGGTGGAAGCACAGGAAGCCCCCTGAGTGAGCGCTGCCGATCGCTTGCTCCAAGCCTGGTATCGCGGCCACCCGGCGCTGACGCTGCTGCGTCCGCTGGAGTGGCTGTATCGCCGCGTGGTGCAGGGCAAGCGCGCGCGTTTCCTGGCTGGCGAGGGCGATATCTACCGTGCCCCGGTGCCCGTGCTGGTGGTGGGCAACATCACGGTTGGTGGCACCGGCAAGACGCCGCTCATTCTCTTTCTGATCGAGCACTGTCGCGCCCGTGGCCTCAAGGTCGGCGTGGTCAGCCGTGGCTACGGCGCCACGCCACCCAGTCTGCCGTGGCGGGTACGCGCCGAGCAGTCGGCGGCGCAGGCGGGTGACGAACCGCTGCTGATCGTCCAGCGTACGGGTGTGCCCTTGATGATCGACCCGGATCGCAGTGGCGCCGTGCGTGCGCTGTTGGCCGAGGAGCCACTGGATCTGATCCTCTGCGATGATGGCCTGCAGCATTACCGCCTGGCGCGTGATCTGGAACTGGTTTTGATCGACGCCGCGCGTGGCCTGGGCAATCGCCGCTGCCTGCCAGCCGGGCCACTGCGCGAGCCGGCCGAGCGTCTGGATGAGGTGGATGCTGTGCTGTTCAACGGTGCTGAGGCGGATCGCGCCGATGGCTACGCCTTTCGCTTGCAGCCCTCCGCCCTGGTCAATCTGGTCAGCGGTGAGCGCCTCGGCCTCGAGCACTTCCCACCCGGCCAGGCCGTGCATGCGGTAGCCGGTATCGGCAACCCGCAACGTTTCTTCAATACCCTCGAAGCGCTAAACTGGCGCCCGGTTCCGCATCCCTTCGCCGACCATGCCCAGTACGACGCCGCGCAGCTCAGCTTCGAGCCGCCGCTGCCACTGCTGATGACCGAGAAGGATGCGGTGAAATGCCGGGCCTTCGCTGCCGCCGACTGGTGGTACCTGGCCGTCGACGCCGTGCCCACACCGGCTTTCGTCGACTGGCTGGATAAAGAGTTGGCCCGCCTCATACCGGGGTCTTGATGACCCCATCAAGGACTGCGCCATGGACCTCAAACTGCTCGACATCCTCGCCTGCCCGATCTGCAAAGGCCCGCTGCAGCTCTCCGAAGACAAGACCGAACTGATCAGTAAGGGGGCCGGCGTGGCCTACCCGATTCGCGACGGCATTCCGGTGATGCTGGAAAGCGAAGCCCGCACCCTGAACACCGACGAGCGTCTGGACAAGTAAATGAGCGCAGCCTTCACCGTCGTCATCCCTGCCCGTTACGCCTCCACCCGCCTACCCGGCAAGCCGCTGCAGGACATCGCCGGTAAGCCCATGGTGCAGCACGTCTGGGAGCAGGCGAAGAAGAGCTCTGCCAATCGTGTGGTGGTCGCTACCGACGATGCACGCATCGTCGAAGCCTGCCAGGCCTTCGGCGCCGAGGTACTGCTGACCCGCGAGGATCACAATTCCGGCACCGACCGCCTGGCTGAAGTGGCCACCCAGCTTGGCCTGCCTGCCGATGCCATCGTGGTCAACGTGCAGGGCGATGAGCCGCTGATTCCGCCTGTGATCATCGATCAGGTGGCGGCCAACCTGGCGGCCAACCCGCAGGCCGGTATCGCCACCCTGGCTGAGCCCATCGAGGACGTCACCGCGTTGTTCAACCCCAATGTGGTCAAGGTGGTCGCGGACAAAAATGGCCTGGCCCTGACCTTCAGCCGGGCACCGCTGGCCTGGGCGCGCGATGCATTTGCCAGGAGTCGCGACGTGCTGCCGGCCGGCGTGCCATATCGACGCCATATCGGCATCTACGCCTACCGCGCCGGCTTCCTGCATGACTTCGTCGCCTGGGGCCCGTGCTGGCTGGAGGACACCGAGTGCCTGGAGCAACTGCGCGCGTTGTACAACGGCGTACGTATTCATGTCGCTGATGCCCTTGAAGCACCGGCGGCCGGCGTGGACACCGCCGAAGACCTGGAGCGGGTGCGCAACCTGCTGGGGGCCTGATGAAGGTTCTTTTTGTCTGTCTGGGCAACATCTGCCGTTCGCCCACGGCCGAGGGCGTTTTTCGCCACAAGCTGCGCGCGGCTGGTCTGGACCATCGGGTCCAGGTGGACTCCGCCGGAACCGGCGACTGGCATGTCGGCAAGGCGCCGGACAGTCGCACGCGTCAGGTAGCCCTGCGCCGTGGTTATGACCTGTCCGCGCAGCGTGCGCGTCAGGTCGAAGCTGCCGATTTCCAGCGTTTCGACCTGATCCTGGCCATGGACCAGAGCAACCTGCGCAACCTCGAGGCATTGCGCCCTGTCGATGCCCGTGCTGATCTGGATCTGTACTTGCGCCGCTACGAACTGGCGCTGGATGAGGTACCTGATCCTTACTACGGTGGCGAGGATGGCTTCGAACAGGTGCTGGACCTGATCGAACAGGCCAGTGACGCGTTGCTGATCGAGATCAAGGGGCGCCTGTGAGCCTGAATATGCAGAGCGACATGTCGCTCAAAGCCTTCAACAGCTTCGGTGTCGATGTGCATGCACGGCACTTCGCCGAAGCGCACGATGATGACGATGTACGCGAGGCGTTGAGCCTGGCGAGTCAGCATGGCTTGCAGCTGCTGGTGATCGGCGGTGGCAGCAATCTGCTGCTCACCCGTGATGTCGAGGCGTTGGTGCTGCGTATGGCCAGCCGTGGCATTCGCATCCTCGAGGACGACGGCGAGCAGGTGCTGGTGGAGGCCGAAGCCGGCGAGCCCTGGCATCCTTTCGTGCAGTGGAGCCTGGCGCAGGGACTGAACGGCCTGGAAAACCTGAGCCTGATTCCCGGTACCGTCGGCGCTGCGCCGATGCAGAACATCGGTGCCTACGGCGTGGAGATCAAGGATCTGTTCGCTGGCCTGACCGCGCTGGATAGGCAGACCGGCGAGCTGCGTGACTTCGCGCTTGATGAATGCGCCTTCGCTTACCGCGACAGCCTGTTCAAGCGCGAAGCTGGGCGCTGGCTGATCCTGCGCGTGCGCTTTCGTCTGAGCCGTCTGGCTTCGCTGCGTCTGGATTACGGTCCGGTGCGCCAACGTCTCGCTGAGATGGGCGTGGAAGCGCCCACCGCGAGCGACGTCAGCCGGGCAGTCTGCGCCATTCGCAGCGAAAAACTGCCGGATCCCGCCGAGCTGGGTAACGCCGGCAGCTTCTTCAAAAATCCGCTGGTGCCATTCGAATTGGCCGAGCGCATTCGCGACGAGCATGCCGATCTGGTCAGCTATCCGGCTGGCGCTGGTTTGGCCAAGCTGGCCGCGGGTTGGTTGATCGAGCGGGCAGGGTGGAAGGGCGTGCGTGAGGGTGATGCCGGTGTGCATCGTTTGCAGGCGCTGGTGCTGGTCAACTATGGCAACGCCACGGGGGCGCAACTGCTGCACCTGGCTCAGCGTATCCAGGGCGATATCCTGGAGAGGTTTGGGGTAGAGCTGGAAATCGAACCCAACGTGCTTTGAGGTGTGACCCGGATGAAATCCGGGGATTGCCACTCCCGGATTTCATCCGGGCTACGCGTTTGAAGTGACAGGGACACGTGCATGAAAAAAGGGGATGCCTAGGCATCCCCTTTTTGGTTACTGCAGAAGGATCAAGCCTGAGGCTTGATCTCCTCCTTGTCGGCTTGTGTTTCTTCTTCCGGCTGCGCTTGCTCTAAGGTCTCGCTCACGCTCTGCTCGCTGACGATCGAGGTGGCTTCGGCTTCGGCTGCGGCGACCGGCTCGACCGCAGGAGCGGTTTCGACGACGGCAGCTTCGTCCGGAGCGCTTGCTTCAGTGACCGGAGCGGCTTCGACTACCGGGGCAGCTTCTACAACCGGGGCTGCAGCGGCGGCCTGCGCAGCTTCGCGCGCCAGGCGCTCTGCTTCACGCTGACGACGACGCACTTCGCGCGGGTCGTTCGGCGCACGGCCGGTAGCGTTGGCCGGCACTGCGGCAGGGGTTTCGGCGACAGGGGCTTCTACGGCGGGCAGCGGCTCCTGTGCGGCTTCTGCAACTGGCTCAGCTTGAACGAGCGGCTCGGCAACTGGCGCTTCAACGACAGCAGGTGTTTCGACTACGGCCGGTTCTGCCTCAACTGCTTTCTCTGCGACCGGAGCGGTTTCGACCACTTCGCTCACTACAGCCTCGGCTTGCGCCTCGACGGGTTGAGCGGCTGGGGCGGCTTCAACCTGTGCCGCTGGAGCTTCAATGGCCGGAGCCTCGCTGGCCACGGTGTCGCTGCTGTCGACGCTTTCTGCAACCGCTGCGGCGGCAGTCGCTACTGCGACCGGGGTGACTGCCTGAGCTTCGTTACCGGCCGCTTCGCTGTTTTCGGCGCTTTCGATCAGGTTGCCATCGGCATCACGCTGACGTTCGCGACGATTGCTGCGACGACGTTGACCGCGGGAGCGGCGACGCGGGCGCTCGCCATCGTTGCTGTCCTGTTCGTCGTCCTGCATCTGCTCTTCGTTCGGCAGTGCTTCGTCCTGCAGGGCCTCGGTTTGCTCGGCACGCGGCTGACGCTCTTCACGCGGTTGACGCTGACGCTCCTGACGTTCACCACGCGGCGGGCGCTCGGCACGCTCTTCGCGTTGCTCGTTACCAGCATCGGCATCGAGTGGTTCACGCAGTTCACGTACACGCTCTTCACGCGGAGCACGTTCTTCGCGCGGCTTGCGCTCACGGCGATTTTCCTGTCCTTCGCGTGGCTCGCGCGGAGCGCGTTCTTCACGCGGGGCACGCTCTTCGCGAGGTTGGCGCTCTTCGCGCGGTTCACGGGCCGGACGCTCTTCACGTGGGGCGCGCTCTTCGCGAGGTTTGCGCTCTTCATCGCGGCGACCGCCACGGTTGCGGCTCTGTTGACGACCGTTGCGACGCTCTTCGCGTGGCGGACGCTCGTTGCTCTTCTTCTCGACTACTGCAGGCTGGGCTTCTTCTTCCTTGCCGGCGAAGAGGCTGACCAGGGACTTCACCAGGCCTTTGAACAGGCTGGGCTCAGGCGCCTTGGTCGGAGCCAGCGGTGCTTGCGGCTCGGCAGCGACCGGCGCACTGCTGCGCGGTGCAGCCTTGATCGCGGCCTCCTGGCGAACCAGGGTGCGCGTGGCGGCAGCCGGCTGAGCGGCAGTTTCTTCGGTTTCCGCAGTGGCGGCGATTTCGTAGCTGGTCTGACTGCTCAGGGCTTCCGGGCTGTCGTCACGCAGGCGTTGCACTTCGAAGTGCGGCGTTTCCAGGTGATCGTTCGGCAGGATCACGATGCGCGCACGGGTGCGCAGTTCGATCTTGGTGATCGAGTTGCGCTTTTCGTTGAGCAGGAAGGCGGCGACCGGGATTGGTACCTGGGCGCGGACTTCGGCGGTGCGATCCTTCAGTGCTTCTTCTTCGATCAAGCGCAGGATGGCCAGCGACAGGGATTCGACGTCGCGGATGATGCCCTGACCGTTGCAGCGCGGGCAGACGATGCCGCTGGTTTCACCCAGGGACGGACGCAGGCGCTGACGGGACATTTCCAGCAGACCGAAGCGCGAGATACGACCGACCTGAACGCGGGCGCGGTCGGCTTCCAGGGCTTCACGCACCTTCTCTTCGACAGCGCGCTGGTTCTTGGCCGGGGTCATGTCGATGAAGTCGATGACGATCAGACCGCCGATGTCACGCAGGCGCAACTGGCGGGCGATTTCTTCTGCCGCTTCCAGGTTGGTCTGCAGCGCGGTTTCCTCGATGTCGCTGCCTTTGGTAGCGCGCGCCGAGTTGATGTCGATGGATACCAGGGCTTCGGTCGGGTCGATGACGATGGAGCCACCAGACGGCAGCTTCACTTCACGCTGGAAGGCGGTTTCGATCTGGCTTTCGATCTGGAAGCGGTTGAACAGCGGCACGCTGTCTTCGTACAGCTTGATCTTGCTGGCGTACTGCGGCATCACCTGCTGGATGAAGGACAGGGCTTCTTCCTGGGCTTCGACGCTGTCGACCAGGACTTCGCCGATGTCCTGGCGCAGGTAGTCGCGGATGGCGCGGATGATGACGTTGGATTCCTGGTAGATCAGGAACGGGGCAGGGCGGCTGGTGGAGGCTTCCTTGATGGCGCTCCACAGTTGCAGCAGGTAATCGAGGTCCCACTGCATTTCTTCGCTGGAGCGACCCAGGCCGGCGGTGCGAACGATCAGGCCCATGTCGGCCGGAGCGTTGAGGCCATTCAGCGCCTCGCGCAGTTCGTTGCGTTCTTCGCCTTCGATGCGGCGGGAGATGCCGCCGGCGCGCGGGTTGTTCGGCATCAGCACCAGGTAACGACCGGCCAGGCTGATGAAGGTGGTCAGGGCTGCGCCCTTGTTGCCGCGTTCTTCCTTCTCGACCTGGACGATGACTTCCTGGCCTTCCTTGAGCACGTCCTTGATGTTGACGCGGCCGCCTTCAGGGGCTTTGGAGAAGTATTCGCGGGAAATTTCTTTGAGGGGGAGGAAACCGTGACGCTCTGAGCCGAAGTCGACGAAAGCGGCTTCGAGGCTGGGTTCAACGCGTGTGATACGGCCTTTGTAGATGTTGGCCTTTTTCTGTTCGCGGGCACCGGACTCGATGTCCAGATCGTAGAGTTTTTGGCCATCTACCAGGGCAACACGCAACTCTTCAGGCTGAGTCGCGTTAATTAGCATTCTTTTCATGTGGTACCAATGGGTTCCGGGGCTAGCGGAAGCCACGTCAGGCACACACGACTCTCAGGGTCGGTGTCAGGCGCGTCAGAAACGGTCGTAAATCGTTCCACTGTCTAGCGACGGTCAGCCATTATCAGGCCGCGGTCGCGACGGACGTCTCCTGCTTGCTGTTGTGACAGAAAGCACTCAGTCAGGAAGAGGAATCAACTGGCGGTAGCGGACGAGATGAGGCGTCTTTGATCAAGCGATATGCTACGCAGTCCGACAGTTGTACATCTCCACCCTACACTTATCGCTGAAAATCGGGTGCCGCGCGCGGATTCCGCAGCGGTTGTCAGTTACCGCGACCGCCCGGTGGGCGAATCGCGCATCATACTCAAGGCTTTATTTCCGAAGTCTTCGTGGCCTTTAGCGGCCTTTCTAACCTGAAGAATCCGTCGGACGGCCTCACGTCCAAATACGTTTGCGCGGGCAGGGGATGGCAAGTTTGGCATTCATCCGCAAGCCAGGCCGCTTTTGGCGGCGTTCGCGACTATAGCAGCAATGATTAAGTGCTTCAATTCCATAAAAAATTGTTATGATTGCGCGATGACTACTCCTGCCTCTCCAACCTCCGGCGTTCAGCTGATCGAGGTTGCACCGGAACTCGCCGGCCAACGCATCGACAACTTCCTCAGGACACAGCTCAAGGGCGTGCCCAAGACCCTCATTTACCGCATTCTGCGCAAGGGCGAAGTGCGGGTTAACAAGGGGCGGATCAAGCCCGAGTACAAGCTCCAGGCGGGTGACGTGGTGCGCGTGCCGCCGCTGCGTCTGGCCGAGCGCGATGAGCCCGAGCCGCTGGCGCAGGGGCTGCTGCAGCGCCTCGAAGCCGCCATCGTTTATGAGGACAAGGCGCTGATCGTGCTGAACAAGCCGGCCGGTATCGCCGTGCATGGTGGCAGCGGCTTGAATTACGGTGTGATCGAGGCGTTTCGCCAGTTGCGTCCCGATGCCAAGGATCTGGAACTGGTGCACCGCCTCGATCGCGATACCTCCGGCCTGCTGATGATCGCCAAGAAGCGCAGCATGCTGCGCCACCTGCACGAAGCGCTGCGCGGCGATGGCGTAGACAAGCGCTATATGGCGTTGGTGCGTGGTCACTGGGCGACCGCCAAGAAGCAGATCGCCGCGCCGCTGCTGAAAAGCAACCTGCGCTCCGGCGAGCGTATGGTCGAGGTGAATCCCGAAGGCAAGGAGGCGCTCACGGTATTTCGCGTGCTGCGCCGTTTCGGTGAGTTCGCCACGTTGGTCGAAGCCAGGCCGATTACTGGTCGTACCCATCAGATTCGAGTGCACGCCCAATATGCGGGTCATGGTATCGCCGGCGACAGCAAATACGGCGACGACGACTTCTCCCGGGAGATTCGCGAGCTGGGCGGTAAACGCCTGTTCCTGCATGCCTATGAGTTGCACGTGCCGCTGCCCGATGGTGGCGTGCTGAAGCTCGAGGCGCCGGTGGATGAGGTGTGGGCCAAGACCCTGGAGCGTCTGAGTGCCTGATTATCAGCTACTGATTTTCGATTGGGACGGCACGCTGGTGGATTCCATCGGCCGTATCGTCGAGGCCATGCACCGTGCTGCCGATGTGGCGGGCGTGCCGCGCTGCACCGATGTCGCGGTACGCGGCATCATTGGTCTGGAGCTGGGTGTGGCGATTCGCACGCTTTACCCGGAACTCGATGAGCCGCTGCGAATCGAAACCATCCGGCGCGCCTACAGCGAGCAGTATCTGGCGCTGGAAACCGAGCCGTCGCCACTGTTCGAAGGCGTGCGCGAGTCGCTCGAAGTCTTTCGTGATCAGGGTTATCGTCTTGCCGTGGCCACTGGCAAGGGGCGCAAGGGGTTGCATCGAGTGCTGGCTGACAAGGGTTGGCTGGATTACTTCGATATAACCCGTTGCGCTGACGAGACGGCGAGCAAGCCCGATCCGCTGATGCTGCATGAGATTCTTGCGCATTGCCGGGTGCAGCCCGAGCGTGCGCTGATGGTGGGGGATTCGACCTTCGACCTGCTGATGGCGCGCAATGCCGGGATGGATGCCGTGGCGGTAGGTTTCGGTGCGCAGCCGTTGTCGGTGCTGCGCGAGTGCTCGCCGCGTTTGGCGATCAATGAATTCAATGAGCTGCGTGCATGGCTGGAAGGCCGTCATGCGCAGCGTCCTGCAGAGGTGAGTGAGCATGTCGGATGAGTGGAAGTCATCGTCTTCGTCGGGCGAGGATGCCAAGAGTTGGAAGTTGCTGGAAAAGGCACTGCTTTCCAGTGTTCAGGAGCAGCGTCGTTCGCGTCGCTGGGGCATCTTTTTCAAGCTGCTGACCTTTATCTATCTGTTCGGTGCGCTGGCGCTGGTGCTGCCTGCGCTTGATCTGAAAAAAGCCTCGACCACCGAGGCGCATGCCGCGCTGATCGAAATTCGCGGCATGATCGCTGATCGTGAGGAAGCCAGTGCTGACAAGGTGGTGGGCAGCCTGCGCGCCGCCTTCGAGGACACCAATACCAAAGGTGTGATCCTGCGCATCAACAGTCCGGGCGGCAGTCCGGTGCAGTCCGGCTACATCTATGATGAGATCCGCCGTTTGCGCGGCGAGTATCCGCAGACCAAGGTCTATGCGGTGATCAGTGATCTGGGTGCCTCCGGTGCCTACTACATCGCCAGTGCGGCCGATGAGATCTATGCCGACAAGGCCAGTCTGGTTGGCTCCATTGGTGTCACGGCGGCCAGTTTCGGCTTTGTTGAAACCATGCAGAAGCTTGGCGTGGAGCGTCGCGTCTACACCTCCGGTGAGCACAAGGCATTCCTTGATCCGTTCCAGCCGCAGAAGGAAGAGGAAACCCGCTTCTGGAAAGGGGTGTTGGACACGACTCATCGCCAATTCATCGAAAGCGTGAAGCAAGGGCGCGGTGAGCGTCTCAAGGCTGACGAGCATCCTGAGTTGTTCTCGGGATTGGTCTGGTCGGGTGAGCAGGCGCTGCAGTTGGGGTTGGTCGATGCGCTGGGCAGTGCCAGCTATGTCGCGCGTGAGGTGATTGGCCAGAAAGAGATGGTCGACTTCACTCAGCGTGATACGCCATTCGATCGCTTCGCCAAGCGCCTGGGTACCAGTGTGGCGGATCGCATCGCGTTGTGGATGGGCTTTCAGGGGCCGACGCTGCGCTGATGTATGTGGAGAAGGCCCGCGTAGCGGGCCTTCTTCGTTGATGGCTCAAGGAATCTCGACACCTTCGTTCAGTAGCATGTCCGCCAGGCGAATCAGCGGCAGGCCGATCAGGCTGGTGGCGTCTTCGCCTTCGGTGCTGCGAAACAGGCTGATGCCCAGGCCTTCCGATTTGAAGCTGCCGGCGCAGTCGAATGGTTGCTCGCGTTGCAGATAGCGCAAGATTTGCTCGTCGCTAAGTTGGCGGAAGTGCACGGTGAAAGGCACGCAGTCCACCTGGCACCTGCCGCTGCTGGTGTTGAGCAGCGCCAGGCCGGTGAGGAAGGTGACGCTGCTGCCGCTGGCGGCGCGCAGCTGCTGCTGGGCTCTCGGCAGATCGTGGGGTTTGCCGAGTATTTGTCCATCGCCGAGTACGGCGACCTGGTCCGAGCCGATGATCAGATGCTCAGAATGGTTGGCGGCGAGGGCGCGGGCCTTTTCTTCGGCCAGGCGCTTGACCAGGTCGATGGCTGCTTCACCGGGCAGGCGGGTTTCGTCGATGCTCGGCGATTGCCAGGCAAAGGGCAGTTGCAGGCGGTCGAGCAGCTCGCGACGGTAGGGTGAGCTGGAGGCGAGCAGCAGCGCGGGCATGTTCTCTTCCTTTATATAGGCGGGTGGGAAATTCTACTGATTGCCGCTACTTGTGGGCGCCTCTAAAAACGTAGGCGACGACTGTAAGGATGCAGGAGGTAGAGCGAAGCAGGAAGCCCGAGCCGAGGCAGTCAGCGCAATACCGATGGCGGCCCCACAAAAGCAGGCGAAAAACGACCGGGGTCGCGCCCGACTTTACGCGCTGTAAATGAGCACTTGATTCGCTTCGCTCACCCCTTTGGGGCCGCGCTAAAGCGCGTTCAGCCTTCGGCTGTGAGTCTGTTTTTAACGCCGCGATGGCAACGCAGGTGGTTTTTAGAGGTGCCCCTGAAGACAGGCTGAATTTCCTTTGACATGGGCGGGGTGCATCCCTAGAATGCTGCGCCTATGTTGAATGGGCCGATTCCACCTCACGTTGATCCGCGCAAGCTCGCCGACCGCGAAGCTACCCTAGAGGGGCAGCTCGAACTGGCCAGCCTGCCGCGTCTCTGTGACCCGCTTTCCGATACGGTTGGCGCGGTGCAGGCGAAGTTTCATTTCGCCCGTGACGAGCAGAAAACTGTGGTTATCCGCAGTGAGCTCGAGGTTGAGGTCAAAATGGTCTGCCAGCGTTGTCTGGAGCTGGTCGCGCTACCCATCCGCAGCGAATGTGAATACGCAGTGGTTCGGGTTGGAGCGAACACTCAGTCCTTGCCTAAGGGCTACGACGTGCTGGAAGTGGGCGAAGAGCCGCTGGAACTGCTTGGTCTGGTCGAGGAAGAGTTGCTTCTCGCCTTGCCCATCGTTCCTGCTCATGCCCCAGGTGATTGCCAGCAGCCGGACGGTCTCGATGAGCCCGAGCCAGGCGAGGACGAGGTATCGCGGTCCAACCCGTTCAGTGTATTGGCGCAGTTAAAGCGTGACCCAAACGTTTAGGAGTTAATGAATTATGGCTGTTCAGCAGAACAAAAAATCCCGTTCCGCCCGCGACATGCGTCGTTCGCACGACGCCCTCGAGGCCAGCACCCTGTCCGTAGAGAAGAGCACCGGTGAAGTTCACCTGCGCCACCACGTTTCTCCGGAAGGCGTGTACCGCGGTCGTAAAGTGATCGACAAGGGCGCTGACGAGTAATCCTTGTCTGTCTCGATCATCGCGATTGATGCAATGGGTGGGGACTTCGGTCCCCACTGCATTGTTCCGGCCTGCATTTCTGCGTTGGCCGAATTCCCCTCGCTGCACCTGACCGTCGTTGGTCAAGCTCCCCTCATCGAAGAACAGCTCGCTCGCCAGTCCGGCGTGGATCGCTCGCGCCTGCAGGTTCATCACGCCAGCGAAGTGATCGCCATGGACGAACGTCCGGCCCAGGCTCTGCGTGGCAAGCCCGACGCCTCGATGCGCGTGGCGCTGGAGTTGGTGCGGCAGCATAAGGCGCATGCCTGCGTCAGTGCTGGCAATACCGGTGCGTTGATGGCGCTGTCGCGTTATGTGCTCAAGACGCTGCCGGGTATCGACCGGCCAGCGATGGTCAGCCCGATTCCCACTGAGCGCGGTCACTGCTACCTGCTGGATCTGGGTGCCAATGTCGATTGCAGCGCCGAGCATCTCTATCAGTTCGCGATCATGGGTGCCGTGGCGGCAGAGACGCTGGGCGTGTCCCGGCCGCGGGTTGCCTTGCTCAATGTCGGTACCGAAGACATCAAGGGTAATCAGCAGGTCAAGCTGGCGGCCAATATGCTGCAGCAGGCGCATGGACTGAACTTCATCGGCTACATAGAGGGCGACGGCATGTATCGCGGCGAAGCCGATGTCGTGGTGTGCGACGGTTTCGTTGGCAATATCCTGCTCAAATCCAGCGAAGGCCTGGCCAGGATGATCACCGGGCGGGTCGAGACGCTGTTCAGCGAGGGGTTGTTCGCCCAGGCGATTGGTGCCCTGGCGATGCCGCTGCTGCGCCGCCTCAAGGCTGATCTGGCGCCAGCCAGGCACAATGGTGCGAGCTTTCTCGGTCTGCAGGGCATCGTGGTCAAGAGCCACGGTGCTGCAGGCCAGGAAAGCTTTCAGAGCGCCATTCGCTGTGCGCTGCGCGAGGTGCGGGAAAATTTGCCGCAGCGACTGCATGGTCGCCTCGAGGACTTGTTGCTGTAAACTCGTCATGTTTTTCGGGGCGTGACTGGCGGCCTGATGTGACCGCGGCACGCAGCCTGTCATCCAACTGTCAGTTTGCTGCGCCAGGCTCGCCTGGCGTTGGTTTTTCGACTCAAGGGACTTATTCATGTCTGCATCCCTCGCATTCGTCTTCCCCGGCCAAGGCTCGCAAGCCCTGGCCATGCTTGCCGACCACGGCGCCCAGCAGAAGCTGGTGCTCGATACTTTCGGCGAGGCGTCCGAAGCGCTCGGCTACGACCTCTGGGCACTGACCCAGCAAGGTCCGGAAGAGCAACTGAACCAGACCGACAAGACCCAGCCGGCCATCCTCACTGCTTCCATCGCCCTGTGGCGTCTGTGGCAGGCCGATGGCGGTGCCAAGCCGGCTTTCGTTGCCGGTCATAGCCTGGGTGAATACTCCGCGCTGGTCGCCGCAGGCAGCATCGCCTTTGCCGATGCGGTGAAGCTGGTAGAGCGTCGTGGTCAGCTGATGCAACAGGCCGTGCCGGCCGGGCAGGGCGGCATGGCCGCCATCCTCGGTCTGGAAGACGCCGACGTACTGGCCGCCTGTGCCGAAGCCGCGCAGGGCGATGTAGTCAGCGCGGTCAACTTCAACGCCCCTGGCCAGGTGGTTATCGCCGGCAGCGCGGCTGCCGTCGAGCGTGCCATCGAGGCGTGCAAGGCTCGTGGTGCCAAGCGCGCCATGGCGCTGCCGGTCAGTGTGCCGTCGCACTGCGCCCTGATGAAGCCGGCCGCCGAGCGTTTCGCCGAGTCGGTCGAGGCGCTGAACTGGCAGGCGCCGCAGATCCCGCTGGTGCAGAACGTCAGTGCCGCCGTGGTGTCCGATCTGGCCACTCTCAAGGCTGATCTGCTGGCGCAGCTCTACAGCCCGGTACGCTGGGTCGAGTCGATGGTGCGGCTGTCAGAGCAGGGTGTGACCGATCTGGTCGAGTGCGGTCCTGGCAAGGTGCTGGGCGGCCTGAACAAGCGCTGTGTCAAAGGCATCAACACTTACAATCTGGATACCCCCGAAGCTTTCGCCGCCGCTCGCGCTGCGTTGGCTTGAGAAAGGAGAACGAATATGAGTCTGCAAGGTAAGGTCGCGCTGGTCACCGGCGCCAGCCGTGGCATCGGTCAGGCAATCGCCCTGGAACTGGGTCGTCAGGGTGCCATCGTCATCGGCACTGCCACCAGCGCCTCGGGTGCCGAGCGCATCGCTGAAACCCTCAAGGCCAATGGCGTCGAAGGCGCCGGCCTGGTGCTCGACGTAAGCAATGACGAATCGGTTGCCACCACCCTTGAACATATTCAGCAACATCTTGGTCAGCCGCTGATCCTGGTCAACAACGCCGGCATCACCCGCGATAACCTGATGCTGCGGATGAAGGACGACGAATGGCATGATGTCATCAATACCAACCTGAACAGCCTCTACCGTCTGTCCAAGGCTGTGCTGCGTGGCATGACCAAGGCGCGTTTCGGGCGCATCATCAACATCGGCTCCGTGGTCGGTGCGATGGGCAATGCCGGTCAGGTCAACTACGCTGCAGCCAAGGCTGGTCTGGAAGGTTTCAGCCGCGCGCTGGCGCGTGAGGTTGGTTCGCGTGGTATCACGGTCAACTCGGTGGCTCCAGGTTTCATCGACACCGATATGACCCGTGAGCTGCCGGAAGGCCAGCGCGACGCGCTGCTGACGCAGATTCCGCTGGGCCGTTTGGGGCAGGCCGAAGAGATCGCCAAGGTGGTCGGTTTCCTGGCTTCTGATGGCGCAGGATACGTCACTGGGGCTACTATCCCGGTGAATGGCGGTATGTACATGAGCTAAAAAGGGCGCCTCCGAATGTCCGGAGGCTCTCGAATGTGACGCGAGCCATCAGAAAACTGTCATAGTCGCTGTCTAAAATCCGTTATAAAGCTGCAACAGGTTTATAGACAGATCGTTGAAGTGTTCCTGGGGGCTCCCCGGCATTCAGCTTGAAATGCTAAAAACCCTTTCTATACACTTGGCCGCTACCAGCTGCCTGGATTTGTCCAATAGGAGTGAAAACAAGGTATGAGCACCATCGAAGAACGCGTCAAGAAAATCGTTGCTGAGCAACTTGGCGTCAAGGAAGAGGAAGTAACCAACAGCGCTTCCTTCGTTGAAGACCTGGGTGCCGACTCTCTTGACACCGTTGAGCTGGTGATGGCTCTCGAGGAAGAATTCGAGACCGAGATCCCGGACGAGCAAGCTGAGAAAATCACCACCGTTCAAGAAGCTATCGACTACGTGACTGCCCACGCGCAATAAGTCACAGTCAGCTTTCTGATCGAGAAAAGCCGCACTGCCCTAATCAGGCGTGCGGTTTTTCTTTACGTGCAAGGCGCATGTGGCGCCTGAGTAGAACAAGAGGAGATTGCTGTGTCGCGTAGACGCGTCGTGGTTACCGGTATGGGCATGCTGTCGCCGCTGGGTAACGATGTGCCGAGCAGCTGGCAGGGCATTTTGGCCGGGCGCAGTGGCATCGGTCTGATCGAGCACATGGACCTGTCGGCCTACTCCACCCGTTTTGGCGGGTCGCTAAAGGGCTTCAACGTCGAGGAATATCTCTCCGCCAAGGAGGCGCGCAAGCTCGACCTATTCATCCAGTACGGTCTCGCTGCCTGCTTTCAGGCCGTGCGTGATTCCGGCCTGGACATCACTGACGCCAATCGTGAGCGTATCGGTGTGGCCATGGGCTCCGGCATCGGCGGCCTGACCAACATCGAGAACAACTGCAAATCGTTGCACGAGCAGGGGCCGCGGCGCATTTCGCCGTTCTTCGTGCCGGGCTCGATCATCAACATGATTTCCGGTTTCCTGTCGATCCACCTGGGTCTGCAGGGGCCTAACTACGCCATCGCCACGGCGTGTACCACCGGTACTCACTGCATCGGCATGGCTGCACGCAACATCGCCTATGGCGAAGCTGACGTGATGGTCGCCGGTGGCGCCGAGATGGCGGCCTGCGGCCTGGGCATGGGCGGCTTCGGTGCGGCGCGCGCGCTGTCGACGCGCAACGACGAGCCGACCAAGGCCAGCCGTCCGTGGGACAAGGGCCGTGATGGCTTCGTCCTGTCCGACGGCTCCGGTGCCCTGGTGCTGGAAGAGCTGGAACACGCCAAGGCACGTGGCGCCACCATCTACGCTGAGCTGATCGGCTTTGGTATGAGCGGCGACGCCTTCCACATGACCTCGCCACCCGAAGATGGCGCGGGTGCGGCGCGCTGCATGGCGGCTGCCTTGCGTGATGCCGGTATCAATGCCGATCAGGTGCAGTACATCAACGCCCATGGCACCTCGACCATGGCGGGCGATCTCGCCGAGGCGGCTGCGGTGAAGAGCGTGTTCGGCGATCATGCCTACAAGCTGTCGGTCAGCTCGACCAAGTCGATGACCGGTCACCTGCTCGGTGCAGCGGGTGCGGTGGAGGCGATCTTCAGCATCCTGGCGATCCGTGATCAGGTGGCACCGCCCACCATCAACCTGGATGAGCCCGACGAAGGTTGCGACCTGGACTTCGTGCCGCACCAGGCCAAGGCCATGCCGATCGAAATCGCTCTGTCGAACTCCTTCGGCTTCGGCGGCACCAACGGCTCGCTGCTGTTCCGTCGGTTCAACGGCTGATGCTGAGCTGGGTCAACGGCGCGCCCGGCGAGCAGTTGTCGGTTCGCGACCGTGGCCTGGCTTACGGCGATGGTCTGTTCGAGACCATCGCCGTTCGTGGCGGACGCATCCCGCTACTGGCGCGGCATATGACGCGCCTGGCCGATGGCTGCCAGCGCCTGTCCATTCCCCACGATCCGGTACTGATGGCAAGCGAGTTACAGGCGTTCGCCGAGCAGTTGGGCGAAGGCGTGGCCAAGTTGATCGTCACCCGTGGCGAAGGTCAGCGCGGCTACGCGCCGCCGCAACCTTGCCAGCCGCTGCGCATCCTGCAGGCGGCGCCGTTGCCGCAGTACCCCGCTGTCCATGCCGAGCAGGGCGTTCGTCTCTTTCCTTGTGTGACGCGTCTGGCCGAGCAGCCCTTGCTGGCTGGACTCAAGCACCTCAACCGCCTGGAACAGGTACTGGCGCGCGCCGAATGGCAGGACGCCGAGCATGCCGAAGGCCTGATGCGCGATAGCAGTGGCCGGGTCATCGAGGGCGTGTACAGCAACCTGTTCCTGGTCATCGACGGCGGGCTGGTGACGGCCGATCTGTCGCGCTGTGGCGTGGCCGGCGTGATGCGTGCGGAGATCCTGCAGCAGGCGCAGTTGCTCGGGCAGTCTGTCGAGTTACGCGATGTTTCCTTCGACGAACTGCTGGATGCCGATGAAGTCTTTCTCTGCAACAGCCTTTACGGCATCTGGCCTGTACGGGCGTTGCAAGAGCGACACTGGTCGGTCGGGCCGCTCACCCGTAAACTGCAGGCCATCGTCTGCGACCTACTGAGTAAATAACTGGTGCTACGCAAGATCTTGGTGCTGCTTGAGTGCGGCGTGCTACTGGCTGCGCTGCTAGTCGTGGGTGCTGCCTGGCAGCAGCAGAGAGCGCTGGAGCAGCCTCTGCATCTGACTGAGGAAAGACTCCTGGAGGTGCCCTCCGGTGCCACGCCGAGCGGTCTGCTCAATCGCCTGGAGGCGGAGGGCGTGATCGACAACGCCTTCTGGCTGCGTCTGTACTGGCGCTTCAACCTGCGCGCTCCGGCCATGCACAGCGGCGAATACCGCCTGCTGCCGCAGCAAACTGCGCGAGACATGCTCGGCCTGTGGCAGCGCGGTGAGGTGGTGCAGTACAGCCTGACCCTGGTCGAGGGCTGGAACTTCCGCCAGGTGCGCGCCGCCCTGGGCCGTGAGGAGCGCCTGGAACAGCGTCTGGCCGATCTCACCGATGCCCAGTTGATGGAGCGCCTGGGCCTGGCTGGGCAGAACCCGGAAGGGCGTTTCTTCCCCGATACCTATCGCTACGTAAGCGGCATGAGCGACGAGGACCTGCTCAAGCAGGCCAACGTTCGTCTTGAGAGCGTATTGGCCGAGGAGTGGCAGAAACGCGCCGAAGGTTTGCCTTATCGTGAGCCCTACGATGCGCTGATCATGGCCTCGATGATCGAGAAGGAAACCGGTGTACCCGAAGAGCGTGGCGAGATCGCTGGCGTGTTCGTCCGTCGTCTGCGTATCGGCATGCGCCTGCAGACCGACCCCACTGTCATCTACGGCATGGGCGAACGCTACAACGGCCGCATCACACGCGCCGACCTGCGTACGTCAACGCCTTACAACACCTACACCATCGACGGCATGCCGCCGACGCCGATCGCCATGGTCGGTCGTGAGGCGATTCACGCGGCGCTCAATCCGCTCGATGGCACCACCCTGTATTTTGTCGCGCGAGGCGACGGCAGCCACGTGTTCTCCAACACCCTGGCCGAGCACAACCGCGCGGTGCGCGAATACCAGCTCAAACGTCGCGCCGACTACCGCTCCAGCCCCGCGCCACGCGCGGCGGCCGAAACCGAATAAGGGCAATCCGTGACCGGTCTGTTTATTACCCTGGAAGGCCCGGAAGGCGCCGGCAAAAGCACCAATCGCGAGTATCTGGCAGAGCGCCTGCGCGAGCAGGGCATCGATGTGCTGCTGACCCGCGAGCCCGGCGGTACGCCGCTGGCCGAGCGTATCCGTGAATTGCTGCTCGATCCGAGCGAGGAGCCGATGGCTGCCGATGCCGAGTTGCTGCTGGTATTCGCTGCCCGTGCCCAGCACCTGCAGCAGGTCATTCGTCCGGCTCTGGCCAGGGGCAGCGTCGTGCTGTGCGACCGTTTCACCGATGCCACCTACGCCTACCAGGGCGGTGGTCGCGGTCTTTCCATCGAGCGCATCGCGCAGCTGGAGCAGTTCGTTCAGGGCGAGTTGCGCCCGGATCTGACCTTGATCTTCGATCTGCCCATCGAGATCGGCCTGGCTCGCGCAGCGGCTCGTGGTCGTCTGGATCGTTTCGAGCAGGAAGGCCGTGGCTTCTTCGAGGCCGTGCGCCAGGCCTATCTGCAGCGCGCCGAGCAGGCGCCGCAACGCTATCGCGTGCTGGACGCCGGGCAGACCCTGGCCCAGGTGCAGGCCGATATCGATGCCTTGCTGCCGAGCCTGCTGGAGGCTTGCCGTGGCTGATGTCTATCCCTGGCAACAATCGCTCTGGCAGCAACTGGCCGGGCGCAGCCAGCATGCCCATGCTTACCTGCTGCATGGCCCGGCCGGCATCGGCAAGCGTGCGCTGGCCGAGCGCCTGATGGCGCGACTGCTGTGCCAGAGGCCGAATGGGTTGGATGCCTGTGGCAACTGCAAATCCTGTCACCTGTTGGCTGCTGGTACTCATCCGGATAACTACGTGCTGGAGCCCGAAGAAGCGGACAAGCCGATCAAGGTCGATCAGGTCCGTGAGCTGGTCGACTTCGTGGTTCAGACCGCTCAGCTCGGTGGGCGCAAGGTGGTGCTGCTGGAGCCGGCCGAGGCAATGAACCTCAATGCCGCCAACGCGCTGCTCAAGAGCCTGGAAGAGCCCTCCGGCAATACCGTGCTGCTGCTCATCAGTCACCAGCCCAGTCGTCTGCTGCCAACCATCAAGAGTCGCTGCGTACAGCAGGGCTGTCCATTGCCGAGCGAGGCGATGAGCCTGGCCTGGCTGGCCCAGGCACTGCCTGAGCTGGGTGACGATGAGCGCACTGATTTGCTGACCCTGGCAGCGGGTTCGCCACTGGAGGCTGCGCGCTTGCAGGCACAGGGCGTGCGCGAGCAGCGTGCCCTGGCCGTGGAAGGTGTGAAGAAACTGCTCAAGCAGCAGGTCTCCCCGAGCCAACTGGCGGAAAGCTGGAATTCACTGCCGCTGAATCTGCTGTTCGACTGGTTTTGCGACTGGGCGCAACTGATGTTGCGCTACCAACTGACCAGGGACGAGGCAGGCCTGGGCCAGGCCGATATGCGCAAGGTGGTGCAGTACCTGGCGGACAAGAGCGCGCAGGCCAAGGTGTTGGCGATTCAGGAATGGCTGCTCGCGCAAAGGCAGAAGGTGATGGGCAAAGCCAATCTCAATCGTGTGCTGCTATTGGAAGCCCTGCTGGTGCAGTGGGCCGCCTTGCCAGGGCAGGATCGCGGCTGACCAGCGCGAGAGCCGGATTCGGCAGGGCGTCACATTCTGCTGGTTGCCTGCCACCCGGTTGTTTGCGCATGGGCATGAACAAGCCCTAGAATCAGCCATTAAGCAATAAACGCCAGGAATGCGCTGATGAGCCTGCCACCCAATCTGGGTCCCCGTAACGGAATCTTGTCCCTGACCATCAAGGACAAGTCCGTGCTCTACGCGGCCTACATGCCTTTCATCAAGAATGGCGGTCTCTTCATACCTACCAACAAGAGCTACAAGCTCGGTGACGAAGTGTTCATGCTGCTCAACCTGATGGACGAGCCGGAGAAGATTCCGGTGGCCGGCAAGGTAGTGTGGATCACCCCTAAAGGCGCTCAGGGCAACCGTGCCGCCGGTGTCGGCGTGCAATTCAACGACGGCGATAACACCGCTCGCAACAAGATCGAAACCTATCTCGCTGGCGCGCTGAAGTCCGACCGTCCGACTCACACCATGTAACCCGCCGGCCGCGAGCAGACTACCCTCGCGGCCGAAGCATCCCCTCAGAGCGTCCAGACACCTGCCGCTTTCGATTACAATTCGGGTTTTCCCTTTGCCCGAGTTTTCCCGCTGTGCTGATCGACTCCCATTGCCACCTTGATCGTCTCGACCTCGCTGCCCATGGTGGCTCGCTGGATGCTGCCCTGGATGCGGCTCGCGCCGCTGGCGTCGGGCATTTTCTGTGCATCGGTGTCAGCGCCGACAACGCTGCCACGGTCAAGAGCCTGGCCGAGCGTTATGACGACGTCGATTGCTCGGTGGGCGTGCATCCACTGGATCTGGAACCAGGCGCAGAACCTGCACTGGACTGGCTGCTCGGTGAGCTGGCTCACCCGAAGGTGGTGGCCATCGGTGAAACCGGCCTGGATTATCACTACGAGCCGGAATCCGCGGCGCTGCAGCAGGCCTCCTTCCGTCTGCATCTGGAGGCGGCGCGCATCACTGGCAAGCCGGTAATCGTGCATACCCGCGAAGCCCGCGCCGACACCCTGGCGCTGTTGCGCGAAGCGGCGCTGCCGCAGGCTGGCGTGCTGCACTGCTTCACTGAAGACTGGGAGATGGCCAAGGCCGCGCTGGACATCGGTTTCTATATTTCCCTGTCCGGCATCGTCACCTTCCGCAATGCCGAGGCGCTGCGCGATGTGGCGCGCCAGGTGCCGGTCGACCGCCTGCTGGTGGAAACCGACTCGCCTTACCTGGCGCCCGTGCCGCATCGTGGCAAGCCCAATCTGCCGCAATACGTGCGTGAAGTGGCCGAGTACCTGGCGGTGCTGCGTGGCGTCAGCTACGAGACCTTGGCCGAGCAGACCTCGAGCAACTTCAAGCGGCTGTTTCCGCTGGCTGGCGTGGCCTGAAACCATGATGTAGCCCGGATGCAATCCGAGGCTGTCGGTAGATATTCCCCGGATTGCATCCGGGCTACGGTCCGCGCTTCTGAGCCCGTAGGGTGCGCCGCGCGCACCAAGCGATGTAAGACATTGAATCGATGGTGGGTTACGCCGCACCCAGATCTGTGAAATCAACAACCGTGACAGGTGGCTAACTATGGCGTAGCCCGGATGCAATCCGGGGCTGTCGGTAGATACCTCCCGGATTGCACCCGGGCCACGCTTCGCGTTTCTGGCATCAGGCCAGGCAAAAAAAAACCCGGATTCTGGGGGATGAATCCGGGTTAAGACCATTAGGAGTAAATCAAGGTACGCGGTCCACGGTACCTTGGCTGGCGGGGCACTTGGGGGGAGATGCCGCACACCAGTAAATTTCAGTATTGGTCATGATCAGCGAGCGTCCAGGCCAAAGCCTGAGTTTTTTAAACGGATTTGGAATACCGCGGCCGCTGCTGAGTCCGCCGAATCTGTTCACGGCATTGCGAGCTAGAGTCCTGCAAGGCAAAAAAAAGCGAGGGCGGGGAGTTTACGCGTTGTAAATGAGTCGCCCGAGCTTGTTTTTAACGCGGCAGGACCGACGCGCAGCAGGCCGTGCGCAGATTCTCACCCTTTTGCCAGCTGGGTTAGCAGACCCAGAGTCTCCTCGATCACCTGCTCGCTGGTGTAGAAATGCGGCGACAGGCGTACTCCAGGCCCGCGCTGCACGCAGATCACCTGGTCCTCGCGCAGGCGTTGGTAAAGCGCCGGGTTGTCCCAGCCTGCCAGGCTGAAGTTGAGGATGCCGGCGCGGCGCGCCGGGTCGAGCGGGCTATGGATTACCGCGCCGGGTAGTGCGCGAATACCCTCATCCAGGCGCTGCACACGATCTTCCAGGAGTGTACCGACCCGCTCCATGCCCACCTCTTCGAGTAACGACAAACTCGCCTCCAGGGCGAAGGCGCCGAGCATGTTCGGGCTGCCGCATTCGAAGCGCCGCGCACTGCGGGCCGGTTGCCAGTCCGTGCGGGTGTAATCGCCGGCATGCTCCAGCATGTGCCAGCCGTACTCATGCAGCCTCAGTTGATCGCGCACTGCGCTGCGGCAATAGAACACCCCAAGGCCTTCCGGGCCGAGCATCCATTTGTGGCCATCGGCCATGGCGAAGTCGCAGTCGTAGGCCTGGACATCGAAGGGCAGGGCGCCCAGTTGCTGGATGGCATCGATGCAGAACAGCACGCCACGCTGGCGGCAGCCCTGGCCGAGGCGCGGCAGATCCAGGCGCAGGCCGCTGGCGAACTGCACGGCGCTGACCGACAACAGGCGTGTTCGCGGGGTGAAGGCGGCGAGCAGGGCTGCCTCCGGGTCATCGCCCTTGAGGCTGACCTCGATCACTTCCACGCCCTGGGCCGCCAGTGCCAGCCAGACGATACGGTTTGAGGGGAATTCCTCGTCACTGATGATCACCTGGTCGCCGGCTCGCCAGTCCAGGCCGAAGGCCACGAAGGACAGTGCCTCGGACGTGTTCTTGACCAGTGCGATATCACCGGTGCTTGGTGCGTTCATCAGACGCACAAGGCGTTCGCGCAGGCTACGCTCCAGCTTCAGCCAGTCGGGATAGTCACGCGCACCGCTGGTCACGTTCGCTTCCGAGAACCGCCGCACCGCTTCAGCACTGCGTTTTGGCCAGGGGGCGACCGCCGCATGATTCAGATAGCGCAGTCCATTTTCCAGGGGGAACTCATCATGAAACACGTACATGGTCGGATGATCCGTGCAATTTGGCCGCATTTGGGCATAATAGGCGGCTTCGATTTTTGACCCCGTAGTCCCTTTATGCAGAAAGAACCCCGTAAGGTCCGCGAATTCCGTCGCCGCGAGCAAGAAATTCTCGATACCGCGCTGAAACTCTTCCTCGAACAAGGAGAAGACAGCGTGACCGTCGAGATGATCGCTGATGCGGTCGGTATCGGCAAAGGCACTATCTACAAGCACTTCAAGTCCAAGGCGGAGATCTACCTGCGCCTGATGCTCGATTACGAGCGCGATCTCAATGAGCTGCTGCACTCGGCCGACGTGGATCGTGACAAGGAAGCGCTGTCGCGTGCCTACTTCGAATTTCGCATGCGCGATCCGCAGCGCTATCGCCTGTTCGACCGCCTGGAAGAGAAGGTGGTCAAGGGCAATCAAGTGCCGGAAATGGTCGAGCAGTTGCACAAGATCCGTGCTTCCAACTTCGAGCGTCTGACCCAGCTGATCAAGGGGCGCATCGCCGAGGGCAAGCTGGAAGACGTGCCGCCGTACTTCCACTACTGCGCCGCCTGGGCCCTGGTGCATGGCGCCGTGGCCCTGTACCACTCGCCGTTCTGGAGCAATGTGCTCGAGGACCAGGAAGGCTTCTTCCAGTTCCTCATGGACATCGGCGTGCGCATGGGCAACAAGCGCAAGCGCGACGCCTGATGCTTGGTATGTCGGCCACGGGACTGTGCCGTGGCCGACATAGCGATATACTCCGGTTCTTAACGAACTGGAGCTCTCAATGATCGTCGACCGCCAGGGCAGACACTTTCGCAACCTTCGCGTCAGTCTGACCGCCGCCTGCAACTACGCCTGCACCTACTGTGTGCCGAACGGCAAGCGTCTGGTCGCCGCTCAGGACGAACTCTCCGCTGACGCCATGGCACGTGGTGTGGCTTATCTGATCGAAGCAGCCGGCATCGAGCGCCTGCGTATCACCGGTGGTGAGCCGCTGGTCAGCACGCGCCTGGAGCCTTTCCTGCGACAGGTCAGCCAGCTCGGTCTCGACGACATCAGCCTGACCACCAACGGCCAGTTGCTCGAGCGCAAGTTGCCGCTGTTGGTCGAATGCGGCATCCGCCGCCTGAATGTTTCCCTCGATACCCTCGACGCCGACGCTTTCCGCAGCATCGCCCGTGGCGGCGACCTGGCCACCGTGCTGGCCGGGATGGAAGCGGCACGCGAAGCCGGGATGAAGATCAAGGTCAACATGGTGCCGTTGCGTGGGCAGAATCTCGACCAGGTGCTGCCGCTGCTCGAGTACTGCCTGGAGCGTGGCTTCGAACTGCGCTTCATCGAACTGATGCGCATGGGCCACCTGGCGCGCGACCCCAACGCCTTCAACCAGCAGTTCATCGGTCTGCCGGAGCTGCTGGAGCTGATCGGCAGTCGTCACCAGTACGTTCAGGCCAGCGCTCCGCTGGACGCTACCGCGATGCGCTACGCCATTCCCGGCGCCGGCCATTTCGGCGTGATCGCCAACGAAAGCGTGCCGTTCTGCCGTACCTGCTCGCGCCTGCGCCTGTCGTCTACCGGTTGGTTGCACGGCTGCCTGTCGTCGAGCAATCGCCACTTCGTTGGTGACCTGCTGGACAAACCTCGTCACCAGGCCTTGCCGGCGCTGCAGCGTCTGCTGGTCAAGGCGCTGGGTGACAAGCAGGACCTGGCCTTCTCCGGTGGCGTGACGGTGATGAAGATCATCGGCGGCTGACGCTTCGGTTCGCTGTTCTGGTGCGCGATTCTTCAAGGCTCGGTACTTGCCTGAGCCGCTCTCTGAAGAGCAGGCGCAAGCCGGATGTGATGCAGCCTTCTCACCACGGTGTTAACAAGTGCGTCTAGCCAGGTGTAAAGGCCTCGCGTTCGCGTGTGAGCTACAGGGCCTGCTCGTACCAACTGCGACTCTTGTTGACCATGCGCACCAGCCAGAGCATCACCGGCACCTCGATCAGCACGCCCACTACGGTAGCCAGCGCCGCGCCGGAGTCGAAGCCGTAGAGCACGATGGCCACCGCCACGGCCAGCTCGAAGAAGTTGGATGCGCCAATCATGGTCGAGGGGCCGGCCACGTCATGGCGCACCTTGAGGGAGCGGTTGAGCCAGTAGCCGAGTGCGGCGATAAACAGTGTCTGCAGCAGGATCGGCATGGCCAGAATGCCGATCACCAGCGGTTGTTCGACGATGGCCTGGCCCTGAAAGGAGAACAGCAACACCAGGGTGGCCAGCAGGGCGAGGATCGAGAAGGGGGAGATTTTTTCCAGCACCGCTTCGAAGGCGGGTTTGCCGCGTTTGAGCAGGTGGGCGCGCACGGCCTGGGCGATAGCCAGGGGAATGACGATGTACATCACCACCGACAGCAGCAGGGTGTCCCACGGCACCGGGATCGACGACACGCCGAGCAGCAGGGCGACGATGGGTGCGAAGGCGAACACCATCACCAGATCGTTGAGCGCCACCTGGCTGATGGTGAAATTGGCGTTGCCTTTACACAGGTTGCTCCAGATGAACACCATCGCCGTACAAGGCGCGGCGCCGAGCAGGATCAGCCCGGCCATGTAGCTGTCGAGTTGGTCGGCCGGCAGCCAGTCGGCGAACAGGATCTTGATGAACAGCCAGCCAATCAGGGCCATGGAGAAGGGTTTGACCACCCAGTTGACGAACAGGGTGACGCCGATGCCGGCTTTCTGTCCGCGCACCTCATGCAGCGAACCGAAGTCGATCTTCATCAGCATGGGGATGATCATCACCCATATCAGCAGGCCGACCGGGATGTTCACCTGGGCAATCTCCATGGCGCCGATTGCCTGGGCGGCCTGCGGAGCGACCAGGCCGAGTACCGTACCGGCCGCGATACAGAGGAATACCCACAGGGTCAGGTAACGTTCGAAGAAACCCAGAGGCGCGCCCGCGGATTGCTTCAGGGCGGTGTCGCATGCATTTGTCATCTTGGTGCCTGTCCTCGTCAGGGTGAATGGCTCAAACATATTCGCTTTACTGAATATTCGCAAAATAATATATTTGCTCATGTGCATCCTTGATGGAAATCAACATGAGCCAGAAAAAGCGTGTCTTGTTCCTCTGCGTGGCCAATTCGTCGCGCTCGCAGATGGCCGAAGCGCTGCTGCGTCACACCGACTCCGAACACTTCGAGGCTTTCAGTGCGGGCAGCGCACCCACTGAGATAGACCCGCGTACCCGCGATGTGCTCGAGCATCTGGGTGTCTCGACCGCAGGGCTGTTCAGCAAGTCCGTGGAGCAGGTAGCGGGCGAGCCGTTCGACTATGTGATCACCCTGTGTGACAAGTCTGCGCTGGAGTGCCTGGCGCTGCCTGGTACGGGCGAATACATCGCCTGGAATTTCGAGGACCCGGCGACCAGCTCGCAGAAGGACGCCTATCGCAAGACCCTGCACGAGATCCACGAACGGATAAAGATGTTCGTCTTGATCAAGAGCAAGCCTGCCAGTGTTGCCAGCGATGGCATGACGCCCACCGAACTGTTCAAGTGCCTGGCCGACGAGACGCGGGCGCGTATCGCCATGCTCGTCACCCTGGAGCAGGAGCTGTGCGTCTGTGAACTGACCTCGGCGCTGGAAGAGGCCCAGCCGAAGATTTCCCGGCACCTGGCGCTACTGCGCAGCTGCGGTTTGCTTGAGGATCGCCGCAATGGCCAATGGGTTTACTACCGCCTGCATCCGCAGTTGCCCGAGTGGGTCAGGGATGTGCTCAAGCGCACCCTGGACAGCAATGCCGAGTGGCTGCGCCCGGATGTGCAGCGCCTGTGGCAGATGCGTGACCGCCCTGGCCGCAAGCCAGCCTGTGACTGAGCGGCGAGCCTCGTGAAGACCCTGTTTTGACCCATTTCTGGAGCGATACCGTGCAAGACGATCTGCCCAATGCCGACCTGCAACTGCTCGATCTGCTGACTGTGGACAAGCTCACCGTCGAATCGGCCTCGACCCACGCGCCGCGTATCCTGCTGCTGTACGGTTCTACTCGCGAGAAGTCCTTCAGCCGTCTGATGACCGAGGAGGCCGCGCGCCTGTTGCAGCACTTCGGCGCCGAGACGCGCATCTTCGACCCGCGCGGTCTGCCGCTGCCGGACGATGCGCCGGAAAATCACCCCAAGGTGCAGGAGCTGCGCGAGCTGATGCAGTGGTCGGAAGGGCAGGTGTGGTGCTCCCCTGAGCGCCACGGTTCTATGACCGCCGTGTTCAAGGCGCAGATCGACTGGGTGCCGCTGGCCATGGGCGCGGTCCGTCCGACCCAGGGCAAGACCCTGGCGGTGATGCAGGTCTGTGGCGGCTCGCAGTCGTTCAATGTGGTCAACCAGTTGCGCGTGCTGGGACGCTGGATGCGCATGTTCACCATCCCCAACCAGTCCTCGGTGCCCAAGGCATTCATGGAGTTCGACGCTGAGGGCCGGATGAAGCCGTCCTCGTTCTACGACCGCCTGGTGGACGTGATGGAGGAGCTCTTCAAGTTCACCCTTTTGCTGCGCGATCGCTCCGACTACCTGGTCGATCGCTATTCCGAGCGCAAGGAGTCGGCCGAAGAACTGTCCAAACGCGTCAATCAGCGTGCCATCTGAGCGAAGGAACAGCCCGCCATGACTCATCCATACGATGTATTGCACGTGCCCGGCCTGGCTGGCGCGCTGATCTTCACGCCGTGCCCAGGCATCCGCGAAACCACGCTAGAAGACGCGCTGCTGGCGCTCAAGCAGGCCGGTGCAGCGGGCGTGATCACGCTGATGCCCCACAACGAGCTTTCCGCCAACGGCGCCGAGCAGATCGGCCAGCAGTGCCAGGCTCTGGCGCTGGCCTGGTATCACCTGCCGGTGGCCGACGAACAGGTACCGCTGGAAGCCTTCGGCGAAGGCTGGCGGATGTCCCGCCAGGCGATCATCGAGCACCTGCGTGGCGGCCGCGCGCTGGCCATCCACTGCAAGGGCGGCTCCGGGCGCACCGGCCTGATCGCCGCCCGCATCCTCATCGAAGCGGGCATTGCGCGCGATGAGGCCATCGCCTTGGTGCAGGCACTGCGGCCCAAGGCCATCCAGCATCCCGCGCACTTCAACTGGATCAACCAGTTCGACGCGACCCACTGACAGAGGCATCGACATGACCATCAAAGTAGGCATCAACGGTTTTGGCCGCATCGGCCGTCTGGCCCTGCGTGCTGCCTGGAACTGGCCCGAACTGGAGTTCGTGCAGATCAACGATCCGGCAGGTGACGCTGCCACCCACGCGCACCTGCTCAACTTCGACTCGGTGCATGGCCGCTGGCAGCATGAGGCGGGCAGCGATGGCGATTGCGTGGTGATCGATGGCAAGCGCATCGCGGTGACTGCCAACAAGGCCATCGCCGATACCGACTGGAGTGGCTGCGATCTGGTGCTCGAGGCCAGCGGCAAGATGAAGACGGTCGCTGTGCTGCAGGGTTATCTGGACCAGGGCGTGGAGCGCGTGGTGGTCTGCGCGCCGGTCAAGGAGCAGGGCGCGCTGAACGTGGTGATGGGCGTCAACCAGCACCTGTTCGACCCTGCGCAGCACCGCATCGTCACCGCCGCCTCCTGCACCACCAATTGTCTGGCACCGGTGGTCAAGGTGATCCACGAGGCGCTGGGCATTCGTCACGGCTCGATCACCACCATTCACGACCTGACCAACACCCAGAGCATCCTCGACCAACCGCACAAGGATCTGCGCCGCGCCCGCGCCTCGGGTATGAGCCTGATTCCGACTACCACCGGTTCTGCCACGGCGATTGCCGAGATCTTCCCCGAGCTTCGTGGCAAGTTGAACGGCCATGCCGTGCGCGTGCCGCTGGCCAACGCCTCGCTGACCGACTGCGTGTTCGAGGTCGAGCGCGCCACCACGGCAGAGGAGGTCAACGCGCTGCTCAAGGCGGCTGCTGATGGCCCGCTGAAGAACATCCTGGGTTACGAGGAGCGCCCGCTGGTGTCCATCGACTACCGCACCGATCCGCGCTCGTCCATCGTCGATGCGCTGTCGACCATGGTGGTGGCCGGCACTCAGGTGAAGATCTACGCCTGGTACGACAACGAGTGGGGCTATGCCAACCGCGCAGTGGAGCTGGCGCGCCTGGTCGGCCAGGCCGGCTGACACGTAGGGTGCGCCGTGCGCACCAGCCAGCGCACCGCATGGGAAGGACAGGCTTACGGGACGTCCTTCCTGCTGCCTGGGACGAATCATCGGTTTGCCCGCATGCCCGTTAGGGAGCGCCATGGTGCGCGCGGCGCACCCTACGCTTGAGGCCAGTTCTTCGGCCGCGCCGTATATCACGCCCGATCAGGAAATCACGCCATGCACGCCCTTGCTCGACTCTCTCCGGAGATCCGCCAGTACCTCTTGGTCACCGGCAACTACTGGGCCTTTACCCTCACCGACGGCGCGTTGCGCATGCTGGTGGTACTGCATTTTCACAGCCTGGGCTACACGCCGCTGCAGATCGCCGCGCTGTTCCTGTTCTACGAGATCTTCGGTGTAGTCACCAATCTGGTGGGCGGCTACCTGGGCGCGCGCCTGGGTCTCAACCGCACCATGAACATCGGCCTTGGCCTGCAGGTGCTGGCGCTGTTGATGCTCACCGTGCCGGCTGCCTGGTTGACCGTGCCCTGGGTCATGGGCGCCCAGGCGCTGTCCGGCATCGCCAAGGATCTGAACAAGATGAGCGCCAAGAGCTCGATCAAACTCCTGGTGCCGGACAGTCAGCAGGGCACGCTGTACAAGTGGGTGGCGATCCTCACCGGCTCGAAGAACGCGCTCAAGGGCGTCGGCTTTTTCCTGGGTGGCGCGCTGCTCGCCGTGCTCGGTTTCACCGGCGCGGTGCTGGCCATGGCCGCCGCGCTGGCGCTGATCTGGCTGGCCAGTCTGGTGATGCTGAAGAAAGATCTGGGCAAGGCCAAGGCCAAGCCGAAATTCCGCGACATGCTGTCCAAGAGCCGGGCGATCAATATTCTTTCGGCTGCCCGGCTGTTCCTGTTCGGTGCGCGCGACGTCTGGTTCGTGGTGGCGCTGCCGGTGTACCTGAGCACGGTGTTCGGCTGGGATTTCTGGCTGGTGGGCGGTTTTCTCGCCACTTGGGTGATCGGCTATGGCATCGTGCAGTCCTTGGCCCCACGCATTACCGGTAAGCAAAGTGGCCATGTGCCGGACGGTCGCGCCGCCTTCGTATGGGCCGCGCTGTTGGCCGGTCTGCCGGCGCTGATCGCCTTGGGGCTGGGCACTGGCTGGTCGGCGCAGGGGGTCTTGCTGGGTGGGTTGATGCTGTTCGGCGTGCTGTTCGCGGTGAATTCCTCGTTGCACAGCTACCTGATCGTCAGCTACGCCAAGGAAGACGGCGTATCGCTGGACGTAGGCTTCTACTACATGTCCAACGCACTGGGGCGGCTGATCGGCACCTTGCTCTCGGGCTGGGTCTTCCAGGCCTATGGGCTGGAAGCCTGCCTGTGGGTTTCCAGCGTCTTCGTGCTGGCCGCCGCGCTGATTTCCATCGCCTTGCCGAGACACCGCGAGGTCGCTCGGCAGGCCTGACCCAGCCGTTCGCAGCGGAAGCTTTCAGGCCTGCGCTTTAGGTGCGGCAAGGTGGGCTTGAACAATGCTGGCGCAGAATCTGCATCTATCCCTTATCCGCCGGTTTTCCGTCACCGGCACGAGGAGGATGGATTCATGCGTAACCTGCTTCTACTGGTGACGCTGCTGGGGCTGACCGGCTGCATGAAGGTCAGCGATCTGGCCAGCGGCGCCGAGTACCACCTGCGCGATGCCGGGTTTCTCGATCACGGCCGCACCGAGCGCATGGCCTCGCGGCGCCTGCAGCAGGACTCCTTCATCTATATCGCCCAGGGCCACTTCGTGCCGCCGGGCCACGGTTACCCGCGCCCCAACGTGGTGGCCGAAGAAGCCTTCAAGGGCTTCGTCGAATACTTCCCGCTGGTGCGCCGCGCACGTCAGCCGGCAGGCCTGGATGAAGCCATGGCCGAGGCGCGCAGCGCTGGCGCGCACTATCTGCTGTACGCCCGCTTCGCCTACAGCGACGACCGTATCGGCACCGAGGAAGAGTGGGAGGATCAGGAAGCGCTTGATCGTCTCGGCACTGATCGGGCATCGATCCAGCTGATGCTGATCGAAACCAATACCCGCTTTCTGGTGGACACTGCGCGGATTCGCAGCCGTGGCGGATTCCTGACGTTCTACGACGCCCAGCCGCAGGACCTGATCGGCCCGCCGCTGCATGACTATGCGCGCAGCCTGCTTGGCGTAGCGCGCTGAGTCGGGTTCACGAAAAACACTCAGGCGCTCATGAGAGCACCCAGGAAACTGAGACAGCGTCGAGAGATTTTCCCCCTGGGTGCTTACGCTGTGGGAAACGCAGGTATCATGCTCAGGGTTAATGTCAGGGAAGACTGATAAGCGCCAAGGAAGGGTTGACTGTTGCTGCCTTGTTTTCCCCCCTTAGTCCAAATTCCCGCCTGACCGGTTTACGGTCAATGAGTCGTACCTGGCATTCGGTTTGTGTTCCTTATCCACACCGAGATTGATGCCATGTCGCGACTGTTCATTGCCCTGTCCCTCAGCCTGTGTCTCACGCAGGCTGCTTATGCTGCCGATCTTGAAGCACTGTTCAATGAGCAGCGTTACAGCGAGTTTCTGCCAAAGGCCGAGAGCGCTGCGGCGAAAGGCGATACGCTAGCCTTGTTCTTGCTTGGCAAGGCTTATCACCTTGGGCAGGGCGTGGACGAGAGCGAAGCGCTCGCCAGAAGCTATTACGAGAAGGCTCGCGCAAGCGGTTCGGCTCGAGCCAGCCACAATCTTGGCTCTATGCTGATGAGTGAAAAACGGCCCAACGATGCGATTCCCTTGTTTGAGGAGGCCTTGCAGCGCGGCCTGCTGATGCCGACGCTGATCAACCTTGGCCGGGCCTACAGTCCTTCCGATCTCGACTATCAGATCCAACTGCATGGTGGGATTGTCAGAGCGGAGCAGTCGGGTGACTACTTTGCCCAGGCTTATGAACAGGAACCAGACATCGCGTGGCTGACGGAGGCCTCGCGCAATTATCTGCAGGCTTATCTGGCGCTGCGTAACAACTACTTCAGCACCTCGACAGAAGACGACCGCACCCGGCTGCGAGCCAAGGCAGTGGAGTGGCTGGACAAAGGCAAGGCTCGCGATAACGAGCAGTCATGGACCAACTACGGAGTGATGTTGCTGGAAGAGGGGGATTTCAACGGTGCCCGTCAGGCTTTGCAACAAGGCGCTGATCGCAAGGTCGCTGCAGCTCACTATCATTTGGCACGTATGGCCGCCAACGGCTCGGGGCTGCCCGCTTTTGACCGGCAGGCAGCGGCGTATCACTACGAGCAAGCGGCCTTGTTGGGCCTGAAGGCGGCCGCCCGGCCAGCCATCGATCATCTAGTGGAGTTGCTTCGCACCGAGACTGACCTGGCCACTCTCGAGGATGGCGTCAGCCGGTTGGCCTTGTTACAGGGCCCCGAGGGTGATGGCTACCGGACTCGCTCACTAACTTCCCGCCTGGAGTGGGGGCGCTTTCTGCAGCGTCAGCGCGAGCAGGCCAAGGCCTTGCCAGAAAAACCTTTGTACCTACAAGCCTGTGGCCTGGATCTGAACCAGCTATATGGCAGTACTTACAATCTTGGTATCAATACGTCATGGCGATTGCAGGTTCACCGCTCGCTGGAGCGGCCTGAGCATCTTTCCATCGAAGGACGTGTCGACAAAAACGGGTGCGCCACATTCTCTGAACCCTTGCCGAAACCTATTCGAGCAAGTCTGAATGACGGTGCTGTGCTGGCACTTGCCTTCCCGAACTTCACTTTGCCGTTGGCCATCAAGGAAACCGATGAAAGCCTGCAACTGGACATGCAGGCCATAGAGTTGCCGATTCCCCAGTGACCGGCGTGCAGGGCAGTGACCACGATTGACTGATTTTCGTGCGTTGGTCTTGGGTCAGCCCGTCGGCTATGGGCGCTGTGACGCAATCCTGGGACGGGGCTGCTGCACATGGATCACCTGTCAGCTGGTGTATCCTCGTTCGTCTGACCCGGCGTGCCGGGTAACGGACGAGGAGAGAGCATGAGCGATCCAGGCAAAGCCGGCGACCTGCTGGCGCAGATCCCCAAGGGCGAAGGCAAGGGCCTGCCCCCCGTGCACCTGTGGAACCCCGATTTCTGTGGCGATATCGATATGCGTATCGCCCGCGATGGCACCTGGTATTACCAGGGCACGCCCATCGGCCGCAAACCCATGGTGCGACTGTTTTCCACCATCATTCGCCGTGACGGTGACGACTATTTTCTGATCACCCCGGTGGAGAAGGTCGGTATCCAGGTCGAGGACGCCCCCTTCGTTGCCGTGACCCTGCAGGTGGAAGGTGAGGGCGAGGCGCAGGTGCTGCACTTCACCACCAATGTCGAGGACGAAGTCGTGGCTGGCGTCGAGCACCCGATCCGTGTGGAGATCGATCCTGCGACACTCGAACCCTCGCCCTACATTCTGGTGCGGCGTAACCTCGAAGCGCTGATTCACCGCAACGTGTTCTATCAGTTGGTGGAGCTGGCGGTGGAGCGCGAAATATACGGAGAGCCCTGGTTGGGCGTGTGGAGTGCCGGGGAGTTCTATCCCATCGGGCCGTCCCCGGTCTGAGTGGGCAGTTCAGGAGAAGCCCCGGTGCGCGCAGCGCACCCAACGGGTTTGACAGGAGACGCAAATGGATGAGCATCGCATCGAAACCGAACGCCTGACGCTGCGCCCGCCGCAGCCGCAGGATGCCGACGAGATACAGCGCCTGGCCGGCGATTTTCGCATCGCCGATGTCACTCGCAGCATTCCCCATCCCTATCCGCCCGCGCTGGCGCAGCAGTGGATCGAACGCTGCGCGCAGGATTGGGCCAGCGGTGCGGCGGCCAACTTCATCATCACCGAGTCCGGCAGCGGTAAGCTGGTCGGCAGCATGGCGCTCATGGATATTGGCCGGGGTGAGGCCGAGGTGGGCTACTGGATCGGCGTGCCCTATTGGAGCCGTGGCTACGCCAGCGAAGCCTGCAATGCCCTGGTGGATTTCGCCTTCCAGCAACTGCGTCTGCGTCGCCTGCACGCCAGCCACCTGGCGCGCAATCCGCAATCCGGCCGTGTGCTGTTCAAGGCCGGTTTCCGCCATCTGGGCCTGGGCCACAGCCAGTGCGGTTGTCAGGGCAAGCTGGAACCGGTCGAACTCTATGAGCGGGTTTCCGGCGAGTGATCCGCGCTTTATTCATCTGCAGTCGCAATCGTTTGCGCAGCCCCACAGCCGAACGGGTATTCGCGCAGTGGCCAGGAGTCGAGACCGACTCAGCCGGCCTTGCCCCTGACGCTGAGGTTCGCGTTTCGGTAGAGCAGCTCGACTGGGCGACGCTGATGTTCGTAATGGAGAAGAGCCAGCGCAGCAAGCTGACGCGCCAGTACCGGCACGCACTGGCGGGCAAGCGAGTGATCTGTCTGGATATTCCCGATGACTACGCCTACATGCAGCCGGAGTTGGTCAGCCTGTTGCAGCGCAAGGTGCCTGCTCTGCAGCGTTGAAACGCTCCGGCTCAACGCACCCGATCACGACTCTGTACCGCCAGGTCCAGCGCCTTCTGCATATCCAGCCGCGCGGAGCGGCCCACGTCCTTGTCGCTCATCTTGTAGTTGCGCTCAGATGGCAGGATCGGCGCAGTCAGGTCTTCGGCGTCCATCGGCTCGAAGTCGTAGTCGCCACCGATGGTCATGGCGCTGCGGCGTAGCAGCATGCGCACCTGTTCCGGTTGCAGGCGCGGATTGATCGACAGCATGGCGGCGACCACGCCGGTGACCAGTGGCGTGGCGTAGGAGGTGCCGCAATGCACCTCGCCGGTGGCATCGCTCTCGCGTGTCGAGGCGCGAGCACAGGCCGCGGCGGTGATGTCGACGCGCATGTCGACGTTCGACGAGTCGCGCTTGACGACGTAGCCCGGGTCGTTGATCTCGGCGTCTTTTTCCGTGCTGCGCTGATGCCCGCCGACCACCAGCAGTTGCTCGGTGATGAAGGAGGAGGGCAGGCGGTACTCGTCTCTGCCGGAATAGGACGAACCGTTGCCGGCGGAGTTGATCACCAACACGTCCGGGTGCTCCTCGCGCAACCAGAGAAAGAACTCCTCCAGCAGCTCTTCGTAGCCGCTCATGGCGATGCCGGAGCGCACCAGCGAATCGATCTCGTCGCCTTCGACATTGCGTGTGCCGACGCGGTGGATGCCCCAGCTCCAGTTGAGTACGCGTACGCCATCTTCCACCAGGTTCACCGAGGCGGCGATGTTGGCGGTGATGCCGGCGTCCGAGTTGCGCTCGACGATGACTTCGAAACCCTGGCTGGCCTTGTCCAGCCCGCGCAGGAAACCGGTGTTGCCGCCCTTGTCCCAGTGCGCGGCGAGGATGCCGGCCACGGTGCTGCCATGGTTGTCCGGCTCGTCGGCGTCCCTCGCATAGACGCAGGTACGCGGCTTGCTGTCGGGGCAGGCGCCGAGGTAATCGGCGAAGTCGGGCGCATCGAAATCGACATTGCGTTCGATCACGCCGACGCGGATCGGCTCGACTTCAATGGGTGTATCGCCCGCCGGGATACGCCGCTGGTAATAGTTCACCGCATCCATGAAGCGGTTCGCCGCCCACTCCTCGGAGTTCTTTTCCGGTTTGTGTATCGGCTGACGCGCGGCTTCGCGCTCCTCGCCGCGCTCCGGCGCGCTTTCTTCCACCACCACTGCATCGACGCTGGTTTCGTTGCCGATGCGCAGCACCAGCGCGTCGCGCTCGGTCAGGTTCTTCACCGGCAGGCGCAGTTGGTAGACGTTCAGCGGTGGGATAGCGCCGACCACCTTGGCGTCGTATTTCTTGGCCAGACGCCTGGCCTCGTCGAGGCCGTCGTGGCTTTCCTCGATCAGCAGGCTGACCAGATCGACATAGGTGATCAGGCCATCCATGTTCTTCGCTACTTCATCCGGGCCGGCGGCGAGCACATGGCTGCGATACAGCGACAGCCACACCGGATTGCTGGTGCGCGCGCCGTCCTCCAGCCACAGCGGCGCGCTGCGCTGTTCGTCGCTGTTCAGCTGCAGGCGCAGGCCATCGCCACTGCGTTTGACCGCCGAGGCGGGCAGGGTGTCGTCGCCGAGCCGCAATGTGGGCAGCGTAGCGCCCAGGCCGCGCACCTGCAGGCACCAGTCCTGCCGCTCGTTGGCGAGTAGATCGCCGCAGCGTTGCAGGCTCTGGATGCGCAACGGCTCCTGAGCCTCAGCAAGGGGGTTAAGCAGGGCCACGACGAAAGCCGAGAGAAGGGCGCGGTTGGGCAGCATGGGGCAGGGTTTCCGTGACGATTGTCCTGCTTTTCCGACTGCCGTTGCCGTGCTTCGTTCAGCCTGGGGCGACCACGGGGTGCGTGATGACGGCGTAGATTGGACACATCGCTAGCGCTAAAAAGTTATAGCATTACGTTTAATTGAAAGCCCATTCGAAGCCCTCCATGTCCTCCAGTCGCCTGCTCTCGATCGACGCCTTGCGCGGTTTGGTCATCCTCTTCATGTTGCTCGATCACGTTCGCGAAACCTTCTACCTGCATCAGCAGGTCGGCGATCCGATGGACGTGACCGCCACCGACCCTGCGCTGTTCTTCAGCCGCACCCTGGCGCATCTGTGCGCGCCGGTATTCATCCTGCTCACTGGGCTTTCGGCATTTCTCTATGGCGAGAAGCAGATGAGCCGCGCGGCGACCAGCGCCTTCCTGTTCAAGCGCGGGTTGTTTCTCGTGGTGTTGGAATTCACCCTGGTCAACTTTGCCTGGACCTTCCAGTTTCCCCCCACGGTCATCTATCTGCAGGTGATATGGGCCATCGGCCTGAGCATGCTGGCGCTCGCCGTGCTGCTGTGGCTGCCGCGTGCGTGGCTGGCGACGCTGGGCCTGATGCTGGTGGCGGGGCACAACCTGCTCGATGGGCTGCATTTCGGTCCGGGGTCGGCGATGCACATTCCCTGGGCAGTGCTGCATGACCGTGGCTGGATCGAGTTTTCCGACGCGCTGCGCCTGCGTACCTCCTATCCGGTGTTGCCGTGGATCGGCGTGATTGCCCTGGGGTATGTGATCGGCCCGTGGTTGCGCAGCTCGAGCGCGCCCAAGCAACGTCTGCAAGCACTGCGCAGGGCTGGTTTTGGTGCGCTCGCGCTGTTCGTGTTGCTGCGCCTGGTCAATGGCTATGGTGAGAAACCCTGGGCGGTTGGGGAGACCTGGGGGCAGACGCTAATGAGCTTGCTCAACATCACCAAGTACCCGCCATCGTTGCTGTTCCTGGCGTTGACGCTGGGCGTCGGCCTGTTGCTGCTGGCGTACTTCGAGCGCCGCAACGATGGACGCATGGTGCGTACCCTGGCTGTGTTCGGCAGCGCGCCGATGTTCTTCTATCTGCTCCATCTTTACGTGCTGAAGCTGCTCTATATCGCCGCCTTCGCCATCTGGGGCGCGAACCAGGGGCATTACTTCGGCTTTGATTCGATGGCCTGGGTCTGGGCCGCGACGCTGCTGCTGGCGGTGCTGTTGTTTGCACCCACGCAATGGTTTGCCCGACTCAAGGCGCGGCGTCGTGATATTCGCTGGTTGAAATACCTCTGAGAGCGGCTGTCGTAGGGTGCGCCGTGCGCACCGGATGTTTTCGAGGTGCGGCGGTGCGCATGGCTCCCCCTACGCTCGGTGCGATGCCGTGGGTGGCAGGCGCCCGCGTGCGGGCGCCTGCAGGCCAGGGTGCAGCGCTTCTTCAGCGTGGTTGCGGCTTACAGCTTCATGTTCACCGACAGATAGGCCGAGCGGCCCGGAGCGGGGGAGAACATCGGTTGTTCGTCGCCAGCGGCCCAGAAGAAGTTGTCGAACCATACGTACTCGTAATCGCGGTCGGTCAGGTTTTTCATTTGCAGATCGAGGCTGGTAGTGGCCGATACCTGATAGCGCACGTTGGCATCGAGCACCGCGAAGCCGCCGTACTTGCCCTGTTCGTTGAGCGTGTCGATGTAGTAATCGCCTTGCGCGCGAGCTTGCAGGCCGAAGCGCCAGGCGCCGTTTAATTGATAGTCGACGCCAGCGTTGCTGATATAGCGTGGCGTTGAAATCACCTCGGTGCCTGCCAGCGAGCGACCGCCGTCGGTAAAGGCGCTGACCACCTTGGCCTCCTGAATGGCGTGCGAGCCCCACACCGTCCACTGTTCGTTCAATTGAGCGGTGAGTTGCATGTCGATACCGCGACGTCGGGTTTCACCCAGGCCGACCGTGGTGCCGGTCGCGGGCATGTTGGAAACCTCATCGGTGGCTTCCTGTTGCCACACGGCGATGCGCGCTTCCGAGCCGGCAAACGGCTTGAACTTCACGCCCACTTCCTTGCCGGTGTTGATCGACGGTTTGTACGAAGCCTGGCCGGCGGTCATGTAGGCCGGTGCGGTGGACCCGGTGAGGATCTGGAAGGTGCGCCCCCAGTTGGCGTAGACGTTGATGTCCGGGGTGATGCTGTACACCACGCTGAGCTTGGGCTGTTCGATCCAGCCGTAGTCCTGCAGCTCGGCCTTATCGCCGTTCATTAGCTCGGTATTACCGGAGAACTTGTCGACGCGGTACGCCGGGATGATCTTGAGCTGCTCGATGGGCTGGATGATCGCTTGGGCATAGGCGCCGGTGTTGTACAGCGTGTAGCTGTCGTCGTTTTGCGTGCGTGCCGGCGGTGCGTCGAAATCGGTGGTGATGCCGAAGTTGTAGCGGTAGCGGCGGTACTCGTTGTTCTGCTGTTCGTAGTTGATGCCGCCGTCGAGGGTCAGCATCTCGTGCGCGCGCCAGGTCAGGTTGCTCAGTACACCGGTCTGGCGTTCCTCCCACTGGCGGCGCTGACGCGGGGCGTTGCCGACCGGGTAGCGGGTGAAGGTGACGGTACGGTCATCGTCGTAGCTGTTGTAGTACAGCTTGTTGCTCAGGCTCAGGTCGTCGCTGAGCTGGAAGTCGGCATGCGCGCTGAGGTGCTTCATGTCGCGGTCGTCGCTGTCGTTGGCGTTCTTCTCCGGCGATTGCGAGCGGCTCGCGGCCAGCTCCTGCGCGGTGAGAAAGCCCGGCTCCTCGGCCTGATGGTGATAGAGGCGGGCGACCACGCCGAGTTTCATGGTCTGCTCGTCATCGGTGACGAACCACTTGCCGCCCAGGGAGTATTTGTTGGAGTTGCTGTTGTCGCGGAAACCGTCGGAGTCTTGCTTGGCCATGAAGTAGTTCTGCGCGAAGTTGCCTTCCTCGTGGCCGACGGCCAGTTGGAATTCGCGGGTGTTGAAGCTGCCGTAGGTCAGGCGGCCATCGGTGTAGTTGCCGCCCTGGCGGGTGACGAAATTGATGTTGCCACCAATGTTGTGCAGGCCGTAGCGCGGGTCGTTGGTGCCACGCACCACCTCGATGTAGTCCAGGTCCAGCGGGAAGACCATGTCGATGAAGCGCTGGTTGCCGCTGTTGACGTTGCTTGGTACGCCGTCGATCAGCGTCTTGATGCCATTGATGTAACCCTCGCCGTTGAAGGCGCGGAAGGTCACTTTGCCGGACTCTGCGCCCATGCGCGTCTCGGTCAGCTGGATGCCGGGCATCTGGCCCACCAGCTCCCAGCTGTTCATCACGTTCTTATCCTCGATCTTGTCGCTGCCCATGATGTCGACCGACGTCAGGATGCTGTCGGTGCGCAGCGTGCCGCTGGCCTCCGGGGTGACGTAGACCGAGCCGAGCGAGACGGTGGAGTTGCCGGAGGAGGCGGCGTGAATCTGAGGCGTGACCAGGGCGGTCAAGACGGCGAGGGAGGCCGAGGTGGCTTTCATGGGTATTCCTAGCGTTGCGTTTTCTAAGTGAGGGGAGGGGGCGCGCTGGCTGGCGCCTCCCCAGGCGGCGGGTTGTCCGTTCGGCCGGGGGGGCGTATCGACGAATTGCATAATATATAGACGTTATATCATAACAATATTAATGCGCTCGACCAGTTCTGAATCAAGCTGCGAGGGACGCAGAAGGCTCTGGCCAGAGCCTTCTGTGGCTGAACAATCGGCGCAAAGGCCGATGAGCAGTGGCCTGTCCTGCACGAACGATTAGACGCCAGCCCGCCAATGGCGTATCAATATCAAGCGCTTTCTGCGCTTTTCTCCAGGCAGAATCACTATGCAGCCCCTGTATTCAGTCAATGCGCCGAGCAGCGCCAATGATGAGCAACTCGACGGGGTCGTGCGCCTGGTTAGCCGGTATTTCGACTCGGTCGCCGTGCTGGTTTCCGGCGCCGGCTCTGCGCGCCATATCTGGGCCAGCCCTGGCCTGAGCGATGCGCGGCTGGCGAAGATCATCGGCATCGGCGAAACCACGCCCACCACGCTCGTCTGGCCATTGCTGGTGCAGGCAGGTACCCGGCTCGGCACGCTGTACCTGCAGTTCGACCGGCCACATACACTCGACGCAAAACAGCGCGAAGCCCTGCTGGATTTCGCCGCCCTGGCCCTCGATCTACTCGCACGCGAGGCCGACGAAGCCCGGCAGCGTCATGAGATCGCCGCCCTGCGCGATAGTGAACGACGCATGGCGCTGGCCATCGCCGGTAGTGGTACCGGCATTTGGGATCGCGACATCAGCAGCGGCGAGATTTACTACTCCAGCAGCTGGAAGGCGCTGCTCGGTTACGCCGACCACGAAATCGGCAATCGCATCGAGGAGAGCTACACCCGCGTACATCCCGCCGACCTCGACTACGTGCGCGAGACCATCCAGGCGCATCTGGATCAGCGGACCGATGCCTATGAAGTGGAGCACCGCTTGCGTTGCCGTGACGGTCAGTACAAATGGGTGTGCAGCCGCGGCAAGGTGGTCGAGCGCGACAAGCACGGCAAACCGCTGCGAATGATCGGCACCACCACCGACATCACCGCCATGCGCCGCCTGTCCGAGCAGGTACAGCAGACCGCCACCCTGATGACCGACCTGACCAATGAAATCCCCGGCATGGTCTTCCAGGTCCGCCGGCAGAGCGATGGCAAGTACGCCGTTACCTACGCCAGCGCCGGCGCGCAAGCCATCTGTGGCCTCAGCGCCATGCAACTGATGCAGGACGCTGAGGCGCTGACGGCCATCGTTCACCCGGATGATCGTGTGGCTTTCATCGATTCCTTCCAGCTATCGGCCGAGCAACTCACACCTTGGCATCTGGAGTTCCGCGTGCAGGTGCCGGGGCGTGAATTCGCCTGGTGCCAGGGTGAAGCCTGTCCGCGTCGCGAAGAAGACGGCAGTGTTATCTGGCATGGCTTCATGACCGACGTGACCGAACGCAAGCAGATCGAGGCCGAGCTGCAGGCCTTCGCCACTACCGACTTCCTCACCCAGCTTGCCAACCGCAGGCACTTCATGTGTCAGCTCGAGGCAGAGCTGGCGCGCCTGCAACGCAGCCCTGAACAGAGTGCAGCGATCCTGATGTTCGACCTGGACTACTTCAAGACCATCAACGACCGCTGGGGCCACGATGTCGGCGATCAGGCCTTGCGCCATTTCGCGGTCATCCTCAACAGCCAGCTGCGCAAGACCGACACTGCCGGGCGCCTGGGTGGCGAAGAGTTTGCCGTGGTGCTCAGCGACGCGAATCTGGACAAGGCCATGCACTTCGCCACGCGCATCCAGAGCGAACTGGCCAGGGCGTCGATCCTGCATGCCGGGGAACCGATCTTCCTCGCTGTCAGCGTCGGCATCTCATCGCTCAACGCCAGCGATGCCAGCGTCGAGGCTGCCCTGTCGCGCAGCGATATCGCCCTGTACTGCGCCAAGCGCGGTGGGCGTAATCGCATCGAGCATCATTGACGGGAGGCTGGCTCAGGCCGTCTGCAGCGCCTGGCTGATCGCCTCGTTGAACGCAGGAATATCGTCGGGGTTGCGCGAGGTGATCAGCGTCCAGTTCTACCCAGGGCAAACTTGCACCTCGGCGTCTAACCAGCTCGCGCCTGCGTTGGCCAGATCCAGCCTTACGCTGGCATACGATGTCAGCACCTTGCCCGGCACCACGCCAGCATTGATCAGCAGCCAGGGGGCAGATCGCAGCGCCTGGTGCCGGCGTCACGAAACTCCTGTACCAGGCGCTGCGCGTCTTCATCCTGACGCAGGTTGCCGGGTCAGGGATCACCAGCAGATCGTAGTCAGCCGCGCTCATTCCCTTGAGCTGAGTATCGGACTGCACGCTGACGTCCTTCTTGCTGTCCTTCAGCCAGGTATCGGCCTAGCCGCCCTTGACGCTGGCGCACTGATCCTTCATCGCCTGCATCGGCTTGAGCAACTCGTCGCGCTCGATGCCTGTGTTGGCGGTGATGAACAGCACCTTCTTGCCCTGTAGATTCGAACTCATGACCGATACCGCGCGGGCGCAGTGAATGTTCGCGTTGGTGAACGCGGCATGTATCAGGGTGGAGAGGCGCAGGGCATAGAAGTCCGAACAGATTGGCAGGTCGAGCATTCAGTTACTGGTTTTTTTCGGCGGTATTGGTTGGCAGCGGATAGATCACTTCATGCGTGTTCAAATCGCGAATTTCGGAATGGATGGTAATGGTCGAGACCTCACGTCCCGGCGGCCCACTGATATCTTCGCGAGTAGAAAAGTCCACCACGTAGCGCTGCCCCGCGCGGAACTCGATGTCCTGCGCACCGAAGCCGCACTTCGCTCCGCCCGTACCCAGTGCATTCATGGATACCCAGCACCAGCTCAGAGAGTGTTTGCCTGGCGTCAGCCGTAGAGCCTGCTTGCCGGACACATCGAGGATTGAGCGGCGCCCGGCGTCCGGCAGTTGCTGACCATCCACATGCGTGGCCAGCAGTAGACGATGAAAAGGCACACCCAGCGCGCGATATCGCGTGGTTGCAAAGTACACAACAGGTGAGTCGGGTGTGTTGTTGGACAGGTCATAAGGCGTCATCGACTCCGGCGCCCAATCACCCTGGTAATCCTTGTACTGATAGTTGGAGCAGGCCGTCATCAGACCCGCGACCAGCAGGATGCCAGGCAGTTTGAGACGGGATATAAATGAGCAATGGCGCATCGTCATTCGTGCTTCCTTGCTGAATTGGGCTGCGGAGGATAACGGGTCGAAAGCAGGTCCGTAAATTATCGGTATGACCACTCCGGCAGACTCGCTGACAGTTCGTGGAAGCAGTGCAGTTCAAAGAAGACCTGTCCTTTACCCCCTCAGGAAAACCTCAAGTGCTTCGTAATTCATCGGTTTGGCAAAGTAATACCCCTGCAACACATCGCACCTGCTGCCCTTTAAAAAAGCCGCCTGAGATTCGCTTTCAACACCTTCAGCGACCACTGTCAGGCTGAGGTGGTGTGCCATGGAGATAATGCCCTGAATGATTGCGGCATCGTGGCAATCCGTGTCGAGCTCCTGGATAAACGAGCGGTCGATCTTGATCTTGTCTATCGGCAAGCGTTTGAGATAGCTGAGACTGGAAAATCCGGTGCCGAAATCATCGAGCGCAATGCGCACGCCCAAAGCCTTGAGCCGGTGCAATGTGTCGATCGCTTGTTCAGCGTTATGCAGCAACAGCGATTCGGTGATCTCCAGTTCCAACTGCTCACCACAGAGTCCGTGCTTCTCCAGGATATTTTGGACAAATTGAACGAAATGACCGCGCTGGAAATGCATTGGCGAAATGTTCACAGCCATCGAGATGCCAGTGATGCCTTGTTCGCCTAGCTGGCGCAGTTGAGCGCAAGCCGTATCGAGTACCCAAAGGCTCAGCGGGATGATCTGGCCGCTGTCCTCTGCCACTGGCACAAACACCGCGGGTGAGATAAATCCTCTCTGCGGATGCTCCCAGCGCAATAGCGCTTCGATCCCGGACACTTGCCCCGTACGCGTTTCTATCTGCGGCTGATAATGCAACTCGAGCGATTCAGTATCGATAGCCTTCTGTAGGTCGTTGCGTAGTCTCGCGTGTTCACAAACGCGCTCATTAAGATCGCTGGTGTACCACTGAAAATTATTGCGCCCTTGCTGCTTGGCTTTGTACATGGCCATGTCAGCCTGCTGAATGAGCTGCATCGGTGGCTCGGTATAACCATCGCTCAAGGTAATGCCGACACTTGCGCTCACGTGCAGTTCAATGCCCCGGATGCGGTAGGGCCTGGCTATGCCAGCCATCAGTCGTTCGGCCACCGATACAACATCGTCATCACGCAGCAGGTTTGGAAGCAGAACGATAAATTCGTCGCCGCCCATGCGCACGATGGTATCGCCGGGGCGAATGTGCTGGGCCATACGCTGCGCCACCTCAATCAGCACTTGATCGCCGAAACAGTGCCCAAGCGAATCGTTGATGGATTTGAATCCATCCAGATCGATGCACATTACCGCCATGCGACGCTTGTGCCGACGACTGATGTGACAATCCTCAATAAGCCGATCTTCAAGAGTTACACGGTTAAGCAAACCCGTCAGACGATCGTGGCAGGCGTTGAAGCTCAACTCGCGCTCGTAGTGCTTCTGCTCGCTGATATCCCTGACCACTGCGAATACCCCGACGATCTCGCCATTGACTCTGATCGGCAGGTTGGAAATGTCCATGGTCAACAACATGTCGCTCGCGTCGCGAAGCCGTGCTTCGAAACGTTGGGGCTCTCCGGTGCAGGCTGCAGAGAAATGTCGACCTACCTGTTTCTGCTCCTCCTCGATCACCAGATTGGCAAAGTGATGACCGATCAATTCGCCAGTGGTGCTTGGCTTGAGCCTCAAACTTGCGGGATTCGCATTCTGGATTCTGCCGGCCAGATCGAGGGCGAATACCGGATTGGGGTTGTACGTGAACAGTGAACGAAAACGTTGTTCGCTTTCCTCCAGGCTTCGGCCGTCACACTCACGGCGGATCGCAATGGCAGCCAGTTGGGCCGCGCAACCCAGTCGTTGAATCTGCGCCTCGTCCGGCTTATGGGTGCGGTTCTGGTACAAGGCAAACGTACCTAACACGCGTCCTTGATGGGAGAGCAAGGGCATCGACCAGCACGAGTGCAGGTTATGCCCCAGGGCCAGACTACGGAAACGCTCCCAGCTTGGGTCAAGCGCGATGTCTTCGGTGACCACCAGCTCACGCCGGAATGCAGCGGTACCGCAGGTTCCCTCCTGCGGGCCAATGGCCATTCCATGAATCGCCTGGCTGTATTCAATCGGCAGACCGGGCGCCGCACCGTTAAGCAAACGTTTGCCTTCGGCATCAGCAAGCAGAATTGAACTGAAAATTTCGGGGGACTGTGTGTCCAACATCTGACAAATGGCGCAGAGTATTTCGTCCAGATGACGGTCGGTTGCGATCATGTCGAGGATGTCACGCTGCGACTCGGAAAGTGTCTTGCTGTTAAAGCTCTTGAAACAAGTATTCATGCGGGATCTTGAAGACTCTCGATATCATCCGATCTTCAGAGAGCCTGAAATAGTGAGCGATCAAGCACTTTCGACTAGCGCATCGGGGGCCCCTTTATAAGGGCACTGAACCAGCCAGAAAAGGCTCAGATTGGCCACGGAAAACCATATCAGATGCGTCCTCTTTGGCTGGCTTCGCTGCACTCGGTCTCGGTGCGCGTCAAAAGTAGTTAAGTAGCCAAACCACCCAACATTACTCGCTGGCGAGACGCTCACAAATCATCGGCGCTGCGGCATACAGGCAGGAGTAATGAGAAAGCCCCTCCATCCGCTCGACGCGCGCGTTGCTTGGGAGGCGCTCAGCCAGATACGCCGACATAGCGAAAGGCGACCAGTTATCCGCCGTGCCATGCCACAGGCAGATATTCACCTCGCTGGCGAAGACGTTGTCTGACCAAGGCTGGAGATACTGCTGGATATCCCGCGTATAGCCGGTCGTTCCTTGGGCAAAGCATTGCTGCAGTACCTGGCAGATAAGCGCTTTGAACTCTGGTGATTTCACCAGTTCCCGATCCTGCCCCTGAGCGCAGGCGAATAGCATGCGAAACAGCATCTGCGGTGCTCGTTTGGCAAGCAGCGCCTGCCACTTCAGCAGCCACTGGAACAAACCTGGGCTACGCTTGGCCATCGAGAACACGGCCTTGCCAGCCATATCATCGAGGAAGTCCCCTCCATCGAGCGGGGCGGCTGCGCAAACCAGATGCAGGCTGCGAACCCTGCCGGGCATAACGGCGCTGACTTCCAATGCGGCATGGGTGCCGAGAGAAAAGCCGATGAAGTCGAGCCGAGCACCTTGCACTGTCTCGCTGATTGCCTGTGCGATATGCCGGAAGTAGTCGGCACCGGTGATGGATTGGCCGATGGCGAAGCGATCGAAACAGAGAACGCGCAGGCCATGTTTTCGGGCTGGCGCGTCAAATATGGAGCTCTCATGCGGCGAGCCCGGCACCCCGTGGAAGTAAACGACCGGTTTGCCTGCGGGGTTTCCGTATTCGATGAAGTCCATCTCTAATTCCGAGCAAAGTGATGTCTAGGTCTTTTATCACCGCCTTACTGAATCTGCGCCAGGGCGAACTGCCGCATTGCCTTCCGAGTTTCAGGGCGCGCGTGAGCCGCGCCCCCACACCGGCAATCTGACCTGCTTCTTCGCCCCGAACAGATTCCAGCTGGCCATGAACAGCGCCGCCACCAGCAGGCCGATCACGAGGCCGTTGAGCCCCGGCAGAGACAAGCCGGCGAGGGTGAAAATCAGGATCAGTTAGTCGGGCCTGTGGGTGTCCTTGTCGGCCCCGAAGGAAAAGGGAGTCATCTACTTTCAGGCAGACGATGGCGTTTCCCTGCGCAGGCTCCAGTCGACAGTCGTCTTCCCCCCTCTGTGGCGGCATACTGCGCGTTATCCGGCTCCCCACGAAACAAGGACGTTGTATGCCTTCAATGCGAAATCTCCCTGTTCTATTAGTCCTGCTTACCACCCTCTGCTTACCCGCGCGGCATGTCAGTGCTACTGAAGCCACCGCCGCTTCGGTGGAATTCCCTGTCTGGAGTCACTCCTTTGTCGGCACTCTGGGCAGCAAGCAGGTAGAGGTTTCCTTGAGCCGCATTGCCGATAACCTGTCGGGTACCTACTGCTATCAACCGTGCAGTAATCAGACGCGCATCCAGCTCGTGCTGGAGGGGCAGATGCAAGGCGCCGGGGCGGAGCTGATCGAGCGAGACCGCACGAATCAAGCGGCAACTACGGGCATCTGGCAGATCGAGTCGCTGAAAGACGGGATCACCGGCACCTGGCTTTCGCCTGACGGCAAGCGCAGGCTCCCACTGGGATTGCGCAGGGATGAGGCTGAGGACGATTTGCAGGTGCGCTTTCCCTATGAGATACGGCTGCTGGCGGATGGGCTACCTGAGCCGGAGGGCGATGGTTGTCCGACGCCCCCGCTGGTTTCGGCCATCCGTCTGTACAAGGACGGTGTGCTGCAGCAGACCCTGGAAACCGAGTCCCAGGGGACCTGCAGTATTTTCACGCCTGTGTTGTTCGATGCGAACTTCGATGGCTGGCCCGATCTGAGCATCGCCCAGTTTCTGCCCGCGGGCCCTAACATCCCTCATCAGACCTGGCTCTATGACCCGGCGGCGGGGCGCTTCGTCGATGCACCTGCAACGTTGCAGGGCATTACGTCGCCTGATTTCGACCCGGAGCACCAGATCGTCTATTCCTTCTGGCGCGCCAGTTGTTGTGAGCATGGTGTATCGATCTACCGCTGGAAGGGCGCCGAGCTGAATGAGGTCGATACCCAGAGCAGTTATCTCCTGCCAGTGATGGACGGCGATACGCGGCGCCTTTGCTATATCACCCCTGGTTACCGTGAAGGTTTCATCGAGTATTCGGGCCGGGTCGAGCAGTCCGCAGATGGCCGCTTGCGTTTACATCAGATCGACCCGAAAACCTGCGAAATCGACGACTGGGCTTTTCTGAATCGCACGTATATCGACATCTGGAAACCCACCAAGCCTGGGGAGAAACCGGTTCTCCTGCGTTCAGAAAACATTGTCTGGAAATCTACCGAGACCTCGGCCGGCCAGCGTTATTGTCCCGAAGTACCTTACTTCGACAGTGGCCGTATTCAGCGTACGGTGCTCAGCGATGATCCCGACTTGTGTCGAGCGGATGATCCGACGCAGGAGTGACGGGTGAGGTCGGTGGCAGGCGATCAGGGCAGGTATCGGTATTGTTCCACTCAGTAGCCCTCACTCCGGCAACCTGACCTTCTTCTTCGCCCCGAACAGATTCCAGCTGGCCACGAACAGCGCCGCCACCAGCGGGCCGATCACGAAGCCGTTGAGGCCCAGCAGAGCCAGGCCACCGAGGGTGGAAATGAGGATCAGGTAGTCGGGCATACGGGTGTCCTTGCCAACCAGGATGGGGCGCAGGATGTTGTCCACCAGGCCGATCACCAGCACACCGAAGGCGGTGAGGATGATGCCTTGCATCAGGCTGCCGCTGAGCATCAGGTAAATGGCCACAGGCGCCCAGATGATGCCTGCGCCGGCTGCCGGCAGCAGTGACAGAAAGGCCATCAGCACCCCCCACAGCAACGGGCTGTAGATGCCCAGTGCCCAAAAGATGAAGCCACCGAGTGCGCCCTGAACGGCAGCGACCAACACGTTGCCCTTTACCGTGGCGCGTACCACGCGGGTGAACTTGATCTGCAGGCGGCGCTTGGTGGTGTCGGCCAGCGGGATGGCGGTGCGGATTCTATGCACCAGGTCCTTGCCGTCGCGCAGCAGGAAGAACAGCAGGTACAGCATCACGAAGAAGCCGATGAAGAACTCGAAGGTGCCCTGGCCGATGGCGAACACCTTGGTGGCCAGGTATTGGCTGCCGGCCATGGCACCCTTGGATATCTGTTCGCGCAGGCCGTCGAGGTTGGAGATGCCGACGCGGGCGAGCTGTTCCTGTATCGATGGCGGCAGCATGCGTATGCCGCTGGTGACGTAGGCGCCTGCATCCAGCTCGCCTGACTCCAGTTTCTGATACAGGGCGGTGCCTTCGGCCACCACGGCCGAGGTGATGAAGATCACCGGCAGAATCGCCACCAGCAGGCAGATGATCAGCGTCAGCAACGCGGCCAGATTGCCTCGGCCGCCCATGCGACGGATCAGGCGCTCCTGCATGGGCGAAAACACCACGGCCAGGACCATGGCCCAGAACACCGCGCCATAGAACGGTAGCAGTATCCAGAAGAAGGCGATGGTCACCAGGACGAGCAGCAGGATGAAGGCTTTCTGTTCGAAGGTCGGGTTCTGCATATCGGGTTCGCTGGGAGAGGACATGCCAGTTAGTCCCCCGATGTTCTGGCAAAGTGCCCACAAAGTTGGAGCGGGCTTGAACCGCGCGGCAGGGGGTTGACAGCTCTGGGATACTGGAAGGCGTGAGGACGACCATTCAACGGAGGCATTGCCATGCGGGACGAGGAAATCAAGGCGCTGTTCGATCAGCAGGCGGCGGGCTACGACAGGCAATGGGCAGGAATGGCGCCGATTCGTGAGGCGCTGTATCTGCTGCTCGATGCGTTGTTCGTCGATCTGCCGGCCGACGCGCGAATACTGTGCGTCGGCGCCGGCACGGGGGCGGAAATTGCGCACCTGGCCGAGCGCTTTCCAGGCTGGCGTTTCACCGCGCTCGACCCGTCCGGGGCGATGCTCGAGGTCTGTCGCCAGCGCGCGCAGCACGGCGGCTTTCTGCAGCGTTGCGACTTTCACCAGGGTTATCTGGATACGCTGGCGCCTGGGGCGGTCTACGACGGCGCCACCTGCTTCCTGGTGTCGCAGTTTTTGCTCGAACCTGCCGCGCGCACCGGGCTCTTCGGCCAGATCGCGCAGCGCCTCAAGCCGGGCGGGCTGCTGGCCAGTGTCGACCTGGCGGCGGATACCCAGTCGCCGGCCTACGAGGTATTGCTGCCTGGCTGGATGACGCTGATGGCATCGGCCGGGGTCGATGCGCAGACGCTGGAGCGTGCGCGTGCAGCCTACGCTCGCGATGTGGCGGTGCTGCCGGCGCAGCAGGTGGCTGGCATCATCCAGGCTGCCGGTTTCAAGGCACCGGTGCAGTTCTTCCAGGCGGGGCTGATGCACGGTTGGATAAGCCGGCTCGAAGCCGATGGTTGAGTGGCTCTACTCGTGGCGCGTGCTGCGGTCGCGGTCGCGCGCGTAGTGACGGTCGAAGGGCAAGGGCGGTAGCCAGGTTTCGCGGCGGATGGTCCAGAGTTCGTAGGTAGGAGTGAACTGGTTCGGCTCATCCAGCGAGCCGACGTTCACTTCGATCTCATCCGCCGAGCGTGCGAACACCGGTGAGCCGCAGTGCGGGCAGAAGTGGCGGCCGGCGTACTGGCCGGTTTCGCCCTCTACCTTAACCGCGTCCTGCGGGAATATCGCCGAGGTATGAAAGAGGGCGCCGTGGTGCTTGCGGCAGTCCATGCAGTGGCAGACGCCGACCCGATAAGGCTGGCCGCTGGTTTCGAAACGCATCTGGCCGCAGAGGCAGCCGCCGGTGAGGTGAGACATGGCGATGTTCTCCAGTTTCGTGTTCGGGGACTGAGAACATAGCAGGGGAGTGCATGTGCCTGGCGTGCGATCAGGTAAGCGACTGCGGTAGCTGTGGCGGACTGCACGTGTCATCCGGATGTTGTCAGCGATTTCGTCCGTCGCGCTGCTAGGCTTGCCTGGTGTGGCATATACCCACTTTCTCAGCACAGGGATTCGTGATGAAGCTCTTTCATTGTCTTCTCGCTTTGGTCATCGCTTGGCTACCGGGGTGCAGCCGTAGTGTCAGCGAACGGGTGATTTATGAGGGAGGCAACTGGTGGTCGATTCGGCAAGTGCATGACCCGCATCCTGCCGGCGGTGTGAGAGTCGAGTATCGCGTCTATCATCGGGGCAAGCTGGTCAATTTTGCGCCGCCGTTTGTTGGGCGGGAAACCAGTTCCGTGCTGTCGGTCGCGCACTTCAATCCGGGCGTGTTTCTTTACCCGGACCTGATCGTGCTGGTGAGCGATCGATTCACTGATGAGCGTGGCTATGACAATGCGCGGTTGCGCGCCTTTCGCTTGATTAATCATTCCGACCGGGTAGAAATCGTGCCTGTCGCCATACCGTGATGTCCATCGCAGGCTGCTGGCCTTGGCATGTATCATTTGCCACTGTCGCCTGTTTTCAGGCTAAGCGCCGCTTTGTTCCGATGGCCCGGCTTGCGACAGTGTGGTGGTGTGTTGGCCCGGTAAAACGCTGTTTTCCGTATTCAGGGCCGCCCAAGATCGGCAGGCCCGTCTATTGCGAGTGATGACACCATGATCGAGGTAACCGAAGTTTCCATTGCCGAGCTACGCGCGGCGCTGGAGTCCGGCCGCACCACGGCGGTCGAGCTGGTCAAGGCCTACCTGGCGCGTATCGACGCCTATGACGGCCCGAATACGGCCACCAGGCTCAACGCGGTGGTGGTGCGCAACCCCGATGCGCTGAAGGAAGCCCAAGCGTCCGACGCGCGACGCGCCCGTGGCGAAACCCTCGGCCCGCTGGATGGCATTCCCTATACCGCCAAGGACAGCTACCTGGTCAAGGGGCTGACGGCGGCCTCCGGCAGCCCGGCGTTCAAGGACCTGGTGGCGCAGCGAGATGCCTTCACCGTCGAGCGCCTGCGTGCGGCAGGCGCCATCTGCCTGGGCAAGACCAACATGCCGCCGATGGCCAATGGCGGCATGCAGCGCGGTGTTTATGGCCGCGCGGAAAGCCCATACAACGCCGATTACCTGACTGCACCGTTCGCTTCGGGCTCGTCCAATGGTGCCGGCACGGCGACTGCCGCCAGCTTTTCCGCCTTCGGTCTGGCCGAGGAAACCTGGTCCAGCGGACGTGGCCCGGCCTCGAATAACGGCCTGTGCGCCTATACGCCGTCGCGCGGGGTGATCTCGGTGCGTGGCAACTGGCCGCTGACGCCGACCATGGATGTGGTGGTGCCCTATGCCCGCACCATGGCCGACCTGCTGCAGGTGCTCGACGTGGTGGTGGCTGATGACCCGGACAACCGGGGCGATTTGTGGCGTTTGCAGCCCTGGGTGCCGATCCCGAAAGCCTCCGAGGTGCGTCCCGAGTCCTACCTGGCGCTGGCGGCCAGGGCCGATGCGCTGAAGGGCAAGCGCCTTGGTGTGCCGAAGATGTTCATCAACAAGGACGAAGAGGCCGGTACCAGCGAGAACCCTGGCATCGGCGGGCCGACGGGCCAGCGCATTCACACCCGGCCGACGGTGATCGACCTGTGGGAAGCGGCGCGTCAGGCGCTGGAGGCAGCAGGCGCCGAGGTGGTGGAGGTGGACTTCCCGCTGGTGTCCAACTGCGAGGGCGACCGCCCCGGTGCGCCGACCGTGTTCAACCGTGGCATCGTCACGCCCGAGTTCCTGCACGACGAGCTTTGGGAGCTGAGCGGCTGGGCCTTCGACGACTTTCTGCGCGCCAATGGTGACCCGAAACTCAACCGTCTGGTCGATGTGGATGGCCCGCAGATCTTTCCGCATGATCCTGGCACGCTGCCGAACCGTGAGGGCGACCTGGCGGCGGGCATGGACGAGTACGTCAACATGGCCAAGCGCGGCATCAAGCCTTGGGATCAGATTGCCACGCTGCCCGACGGCCTGCGCGGTCTGGAGCACACGCGCAAGATCGATCTGGAAGACTGGATGGATCAATTGGGCCTGGATGCGGTGTTGTTCCCCACCGTGGCCGACGTCGGCCCGGCCGATGCCGACGTGAATCCGGCGTCCGCCGATATTGCCTGGAGCAACGGTGTGTGGGTGGCCAACGGCAACCTGGCGATCCGTCACCTGGGTGTGCCCACCGTCACCGTGCCGATGGGCGTGATGGTCGATATCGGTATGCCGGTGGGGCTGACCTTTGCCGGCCGTGCCTACGACGACTCGGCGCTGCTGCAACTGGCGGCAGCCTATGAGGCCACGGGCAGCAAGCGTCAGGTGCCGCCGCGTACGCCGGCGTTGTGACGTGAACCTGCCGCCCTTTAGGAGGGGCTTCAGCCGCGACTGCTGTAAAGCTTGTCGCCGCTAAAGCGCCTCCCACGGTTTGTGGCGCTCCACAATTCAATAGGTAGGGCGGGTGCAACCCGCCATCGCCATTGCGGCGGATTGCACCCGCCCTACGGGATGACGCTCTATCGTTACTGGCGCAAATCCACCGCTGGTGTGCCCTGGCCGTCGAACAGCTGGCTTGGGGTACTGGGCAGGATGCTGGGGCGGCCGTTGTCCGGGCCGCTGTTGCCGATGATGCGAATGTCGCTGTACTTCTTGCCCGACAGCGCAGCCAGGCCGGCGCCGTCGCGGACGATGGTCGGCCGCAAGAAGACCATCAGGTTGCGCTTGATGTGGGATTCGCGGGTGGAGCGGAACAGCCCGCCGATAAAGGGAATGTCGCCCAGCAGCGGCACCTTGGAGATGGCCTGGGTAACGTCGTCCTGAATCAGGCCGCCAAGCACGATCACCTGGCCGTCGTCGGCGAGGATGGTGCTCTTGATCGAGCGCTTGTTGGTCACCAGATCGACCGCCTGGGCGTTGAGCCCGGTGCTGGGGGCGATGGAGGAGATTTCCTGCTCGATCTCCAGGCGCAGGGTGGCGCCTTCGTTGATGTGCGGGGTGACCTTGAGGGTCACGCCGATGTCCTGGCGTTCGATGGTGGTGAAGGGGTTACCGGCACCCGAGGCGTCGGTGGTGTAGGTGCCGGTCTGGAAGGGCACGTTCTGTCCGACGAGGATTTCCGCCTTCTGGTTGTCCAGGGTCAGCAGGCTCGGCGTGGACAGCAGATTGCTCTTGCTGTTGGCCGAGAGTGCGGTGATCAGTGCGCCGAAACGATCACTGCCGATGCCGATGATGGCGCCGTCGGGCAGGGTGAGGTCTTCCGGTATTTCATCACTTTGCAGGATCTGCAGCACGCTGCCCACCGACAGGCCGGTGCCGGAGAAGTTGACCCCGCCCAGGCCGCCCCTGTCGCCACGAGCATCCACGGCCCACTGCACGCCGAGGGCGTCGGTGATGTCGCCGGAGACCTCGACGATGGCCGCTTCGACCATTACCTGGGCACGTGGTACGTCGAGCTGGCGCACGATGTCTTCGAGGGTGGCGACCAGATCGGGTTCGGCCAGCAGCACCAGAGCGTTGAGGCTCTCGTCGGCGCGGATGAGGATGTTCGACTGCCTGCCGGTGGTTTCGCTGTTTTCCTGATTCTTCAGACCTTCGGAGATTTCTCCGAGGGTTTCGGCCAGGGACTTGGCATCGTTGTGGCGCAGGCGGATCACCCGGGTATTGGCCGAGCGGCTGGTGGGGCTGTCCAGCGAGCGTGCGAGGTCAGCCAGTTTGGCGCGGGCGTCCGGTGGGCCAAGTAGAATCAGGCGGTTGGTGCGGGCGTCGGCCACCACCTGGGTGGCGCTGGTGCCCTTGGCCTGGCCTCGGGCAATGGCGGTATTGAGCACTTCGGCGGCGTCCATCACCCAGGCGTGCTGCAGGGTGACCACGCTGAAGTCCTGCGCGCCGCTGCGGTCAAGCTGGCGCATCAGGTCTTCGATGCGTTCGATGTTGGCGCTGCGGTCGCTGATGATCAGCGCGTTGGACGAGGTGACGGCAGCCAGGTGGCCATATTGCGGCACCAGTGGACGAATCAGCGGGATCAGCTCGGCCACTGGAGCGTGCTGCACCTGGATCAGGCGGGTTTCCAGGCGGTCCGGCGCCGGGCGGCTGGCATCGGCTTCGGCCTTGGCCTCGGCATTGGGCACGATGCGCGCCTGGTCGCCCTGGGTCAGCACGCTGAAACCGTGGGTGGCCATCACCGAGAGAAACAGTTGATAGACCTCGGACAGCCCCAGCGGCGTGCTGGAGATCACGTTGACCTGGCCTTTCACGCGCGGGTCGACAACGAAGGTCTGCCCGGTGATGGCGGCGACCTGATCGATGAACTCGCGGATGTCGGCGCCCTTGAGGTTGATGGTCCAGCGTTCTTCCTGCTGATTGGCGCTGGCCGGTACCTGCTCGATTTGCGCGAGCGAAGGCAAGGGGACAGCAGCCAGGCCGGCGGCTAGGATGGCGAGGGTCAGTCTGCTTCGGAGAACATGCATCGGTTCAGTCGCTTTCCATGAGCTGATCGGCGGGCGTTTCCTCTGGCAGGGTGCCAGAGGCTTCCATCTGTTCGCGCAGGTCTTGCATGCGCTGACGCAGTTGTTCGAGGTTGTTCTGGTCGAGTTGATCGAGCTGTTCGACGGGGTCGTTGATCGTTTCTTCCGCTGGTGTATAGACGCTGTACTGGCCACTCTGCTGACGAGGGAAGGCCAGGCTTTCGCGGCGGCCATTGCGCAGCAGTTCGACGTGATCGGCATAGACGGCATCCAGGCGCACACCACTGTCCACATCCATGCCGACGGTGTAACGCTGGGCGCTCTGGCCCTGGCGCTGGAGCACGGCGGTGGAGCGTTGCGGGTCACTGTGGACGAAGCTGCCGAGCAAGGTCAGTTGCAGGTTGGTGGCCGGTGGCGGGCCGCTGTCGGCCTGGCGTGGGCTGCCGAACAACTGAGCGATTGGCGCCTGTGCGCGCTGTTGCAGATCGGGTGCAGCCTGACTGAGCGGTTGCTGCACGGGGCCGCGCACCAGACGCAGCAATTCTGCGCTTTGCCAGGCCAGACTCACGCTCAAGGCGATCAGCACGAGCATACCGATCAGGCTCGGGGCATTGTCCTTGATCCGCTGGGAAAGGGCCGAGATGGGCAAAAGCATCACTCCGAAAACGACAGTCCAATTCTTCTTATGTGCTGGGCGTCGCGCGCTGATCATAGCAGCCTGCGCGAGGTTGGCATCCCCTAAATAGGGTGGGTGTACAGTTACAGACGATGTGTTAAAGATAGTCGAATGTATGCACAAAAAGACCGTTCCAGAGGTAGCCATTGGGTCGAACAGTCAGATTTGGCTGTGCTGCCCGAATAAGGTTCTGTTCTAAGGTCACACATGAACACTTCGTTGCTGGAAATTCCGCTGCGCCGTCTGCCCTTCAGCTTTGCCAAGCGTCACGGTGTGGTGTTCGTCATGCAGGACGAACGCACCAGCCTGGCTCATCGCGCCGATTGTGACCCGGTGGCGCTGGCCGAGGCGCAGCGCTTCGCCGGGCGCCGCCTGCCGCTGCAGGTGCTGAGTGCCCCTGAGTTCGCCCAGGTACTGGGTGCAGCCTATCAACACGATTCCGCTTCCATGCAGCTGGCCGAGGACATCGGCGGCAGTTTCGATCTGGCCTCGCTGGCCGATCAGGTGCCGGAAACCGAAGATCTGCTGGAGCAGGAGGACGATGCGCCGATCATCCGCCTGATCAACGCCATCCTGGGTGAAGCGATCAAGGAAAACGCCTCCGACATTCACCTGGAGACCTTCGAGAAACGCCTGGTGGTGCGTTTTCGCGTCGACGGCATCCTCCGTGAGGTGCTCGAACCCAAGCGCGAGCTGGCGGCGTTGCTGGTCTCGCGGGTGAAGGTCATGGCGCGGCTGGACATCGCCGAGAAGCGCGTGCCGCAGGACGGGCGCATTTCGCTCAAGGTCGGTGGGCGTGAGGTGGACATTCGCGTGTCCACATTGCCCTCGGCCAATGGTGAGCGGGTGGTGCTGCGTCTGCTCGACAAACAGGCCGGTCGCCTGTCTTTGCAGCACCTGGGCATGCGCGCCGAGGATCGCAAACTCATGGAGGAGACGGTGCGCAAGCCGCACGGCATCCTGCTGGTTACCGGCCCCACCGGCTCGGGCAAGACCACCACGCTGTACGCCAGCCTGGTCAGCCTCAACGACCATACGCGCAACATCCTCACCGTCGAGGACCCCATCGAATATCACCTCGAAGGCATCGGCCAGACTCAGGTCAACACCAAGGTGGACATGACCTTCGCCCGGGGGCTGCGCGCCATCCTGCGTCAGGACCCGGACGTGGTGATGGTCGGCGAGATCCGCGACAAGGAAACCGCCGAGATCGCCGTGCAGGCTTCGCTGACCGGCCACCTGGTGCTCTCCACGTTGCACACCAACAGCGCCATCGGCGCCATCACCCGCCTGGTGGACATGGGCGTGGAGCCCTTCTTGCTGTCGTCATCCTTGCTGGGCGTGCTGGCCCAGCGCCTGGTGCGGGTGCTGTGCCCTGCGTGCAAGGAACCCTATGTGGCCGATGCGGCCGAATGCGCGCTGCTCGGCGTGCCGGCCAGTTCGCCGCCGACCCTGTACCACGCTCGCGGCTGCGCCCACTGTCATCAGCAGGGTTACCGTGGGCGTACCGGGATCTACGAACTGGTGATATTCGATGAAGCCATACGCACGCTGGTGCACAGTCGCGCTTCCGAGCAGGACTTGACCCGCCACGCCCGCACCCTGGGCCCGAGCATCCGTGACGATGGCCGGCGCAAAGTGCTGGAAGGGGTGACCACGGTCGAGGAAGTGCTGCGCGTGACGCGAGAGGAATGATGGCGAGTGGGATGTTGGCATTGGCTCCTGTAGGAGCGGCGGGGCGGCGCAGATCGCGGCTAAGGCCGCTCCTACGGGAACAACCGGAGCGATTTGCCGATGGCTGCCTTTGAATATATCGCCCTCGATGGGCGCGGCCGCCAGCAGAAGGGCGTGCTGGAAGCCGACAGCGCGCGCCAGGTGCGCCAACTGCTGCGCGAGCGCCAGCTGGCGCCGCTGGAGGTCAAAGCCACGCGCAGCCGCGAGCAGGACAGCGGGCAGGCGCGTCTGGGTTTTGTACGTGGCCTGTCGGCGCGCGACCTGGCGCTGGTCACTCGCCAGTTGGCGACGCTGATCCAGGCGGCGCTGCCCATCGAAGAAGCGCTGCGTGCCGCTGCTGCGCAATCCACCCGTTCGCGTATCCAGAGCATGCTCCTGGCGGTGCGCGCCCGCGTGCTGGAGGGCCACAGCCTGGCCGGCAGTCTGAAGGAATTTCCGGCCGCGTTTCCCGAGCTATACCGCGCCACGGTGGCGGCGGGAGAACATGCCGGGCACCTCGGCCCGGTGCTGGAGCAATTGGCCGACTACACCGAACAGCGTCAGCAGTCGCGACAGAGAGTGCAGTTGGCGTTGCTCTACCCGGTGATCCTGATGTGCGCCTCCTTGCTGATCGTCGGCTTTCTGCTCGGCTACGTGGTACCGGACGTGGTCAAGGTGTTCGTCGATTCCGGGCAGACCCTGCCAGCGCTGACGCGCGGGCTGATCGCCCTGAGCGACTGGGTCAAGGCCTGGGGGCTGGTTGCCCTGGTGGCGCTGATACTGGCGGTCGTCGCCTTGCGCGCAGCCTTGCGTGACGAGGCGTTCAGGCTGCGCTGGCATCGGTTTCTGCTGCGCATACCGCTGGTCGGTCAGCTGGGCCGCGCCACCGATTGCGCGCGTTTTGCCTCGACCCTGGCGATCCTCACCCGCAGCGGTGTGCCGCTGGTGGAGGCGCTGGCGATTGCCGGCGAGGTGATCGGCAACCGGGTGATCCGTGGCGAGGTGCTGGTGGCGGCGCAGAAGGTGCGCGAAGGTGGCAGCCTGACCCGCTCGCTGGAGGCCACCGGACAGTTCCCGCCGATGATGCTGCACATGATCGCCAGCGGTGAGCGCTCCGGTGAGCTGGATCAGATGTTGGCGCGTACGGCGAAGAACCAGGAGAACGACCTCGGCGCTCAGATCGCTCTGCTGGTCGGATTGTTCGAGCCGTTCATGCTGGTCTTCATGGGGGCAGTGGTGCTGGTGATCGTTCTGGCCATCCTGCTGCCGATTCTTTCTTTGAACCAGATGGTGGGGTAGCAAGGTGAATAGCAGACAAGCAGGTTTCACCCTGATTGAAATCATGGTGGTGGTGGTGATTCTGGGCATTCTGGCGGCGCTGGTGGTGCCGCAGGTGATGAGCCGGCCTGATCAGGCCAAGGTCACCGCCGCGCAGAACGATATCCGCGCTATCGGCGCGTCACTCGACATGTACAAGCTCGACAACCACAACTACCCCAGCACCCAGCAGGGCCTGGAGGCGCTGGTGAACAAGCCGAGCGGTAACCCACAAGCGAAGAACTGGAGCAAGGATGGCTACCTCAAGCGCCTGCCCATCGACCCCTGGGGCAACCCGTATCAGTACCTGGCCCCCGGTACCAAGGGTGCCTTCGATCTCTACTCGCTCGGCGCCGACGGCAAGCAGGGTGGCAGCGATCTGAACGCCGATATCGGCAACTGGGATCTCTGACTCGACCATGCCGCTGTTCGCCTGTGGGAGCGAGCGTTGCGAGCGAAGCGTTCGAAATCGCCCATGTTCGCGAGCAGAGCTCGCTCCTACGTTGAAGGCGCAGCGCGGTTTTACCCTGATCGAGCTGCTGGTGGTGCTGGTCATTCTCGGCAGCCTGATCGGTCTGGCGGTACTCAGCACCGGCATCGCCGGGCCGGCGCGCGAGCTGCGCAGCGAGGCCGAGCGCCTCGGTGGGCTGATCGGCGTGCTGGTCGACGAGGCGGTGCTGGACAATCGCGAATACGGCCTGAGTTTCACCCGTGAAGGCTATCGGGTGCTGCGCTACGACCCGCAGCGCGGCGAATGGCAGGCGCTGGATCGCCAGGCTCATCGCCTGCCGGAGTGGGCCGAAGTGACGCTTGAGGTGGAGGGCGAAGTGGAAGGTGAGACCTTGACTCTCGGGGGCGAGGCCAGTGCTGATGCACCGCAGTTGCTGATCCTTTCCAGTGGCGAGCTGACTCCGTTTCGCCTGCGTATCTCCGAACGCCGTCGTGACGGCCTGCGCCTGCAACTGTCCAGCGATGGCTTCGGTCTGCCGCGTGTCGAGGAACTGGGCACGGGGCGCGCGCGATGAGGCCAGTACGCGGCTTTACCCTGCTCGAGGTGCTGGTGGCCCTGGCCATCTTCGCCCTGATTGCCGCCAGCGTGCTGACTGCCAGCGCACGCAGCGTGCGCACGGCCAGTCAGCTTGAGAACAAGACCCTGGCCATGTGGGTGGCGGACAACCAGCTGACCGAGCTGCAACTGGCCGACACGCCACCGGCTGATGGCCGCGACCAGGGCCAGGTGGAGTTCGCCGGTCGTCGCTGGTCGTGGCAAAGCGAAATCCAGGCCACCAGTGAGCCGGCCATGCGCCGCGTGACGTTGTGGGTCGCCGCCGAGGAGCGGGGCGCCAGGGGCGATCTGCGTGAGCGGGCGCAGGTCACACTCAGCGGTTTCCTGGGGGCGCCATGATGCGTAGGAGCGAGCTCTGCTCGCGAATCCGTGGCGACGCCATTTCGCTCGCGACGCTCGCTCCAGCCCGTAGGATGGGCCGGGCGGCGCTCCGCTTCAGCCCACCAACAGCGGCCAGCCTTGGTGGGCTAAAGCCCACCCTACCAACTGGTGACCCTCAGCGGTTTTCTGGGGGCTCCATGATGTGTGGGAGCGCTCAGCGCGGCTTCACCCTGCTGGAGCTGCTGATCGCCATTGCCATCTTCGCCCTGCTGGGCCTGGCTACCTACCGCATGCTCGACAGCGTGCTCAGCGCCGATGCCGTCACTCGTGAGCACGAACGTCAGTTGCGCGAGTTGACCCGCGCCCTGTCAGCCTTCGAGCGCGACCTGCGCCAGGTCACGGTACGGCCGATTCGCGATGCTTTCGGTGATTCCCAGCCAGCGCTGCACGGCGATCTGGCTGATGCCACGGCGCTGGAGCTGAGTCGCGTCGGTTGGCGCAACCCGCTCGGCCAACCGCGTGCCGAGGTACAGCGGGTGCGTTGGCAGCTCAGTGGCGAGCAGTGGCAGCGGCGTTACTGGCGCGTGCTGGATCGCGCGCAGGACAGCACGCCACAGATCCAGCAGGCGCTCGATGGCGTCGAGTCGTTGAGCCTGCGCTATCTGGACAAGGACGGCCAGTGGCAGCCTGACTGGCCGCCAGCCAATGCTTCTGGCGACGGTTTGCTCACCGAGCTGCCGCGTGCTGTGGAGCTACGCCTGCAGCATCGCCGCTATGGCGAGCTGCGCCGTCTGCTGCGTCTGCCTGATCTGCCGGCGCAGAGCTCTACCGGCGTGCCGCCAGAGGATTCTAACGAGGTGCCGCAGTCATGAAGCGGCAGAATGGGGTGGCGTTGATCACTGTGCTGCTGGTGGTCGCCGTGGTCACGGTGGTGTGTGCGGGGCTGATCGCCCGTCAGCAGCTGTCGATCCGCAGCAGCGCCAACCAGTTGCACGTGACCCAGGCCTGGCACTACGCCCTGGGGGGCGAGACGCTGGCCAAGGCGGTGCTGGAGCGCGACCTGCGCCGGGGTGATCCACGTCAGCCGGTTGATCACCTGCTGGAACCTTGGGCCAGGCCGCTGACGTTCCCGCTGGATGAAGGCGGCGAGCTGTGGGTGCGCATCTCCGATCCTGGTGGCCGCTTCAACCTCAACAGCCTGGTGCGCCAGGGGCGGCCCAACGAGCTGGCGGTGCTGCGCCTGCGCCGCCTTTTGTTGCGTCTGGGCATCGACAAACCCTATGCCGAGCGCTTGCTGGATTGGCTCGATAGCGACAGTGAACTGCGGGGCGGCAATGGCGCCGAGGACGGCCAGTATCTGCTGGCGACACCGCCTTATCGCACTGCCAATCGCGAGATCACCGACGTGTCCGAACTGCGCCTGCTGCTGGAGATGGAGGAGGCCGACTATCGCCGGCTGCAACCCTTCGTCAGCGCGCTGCCGAGCGAGGCGCTGCTCAACGTCAACACCGCCAGCGCGATGGTGCTATCCAGCCTGTCCGATGGACTGACGCCGGATGCGGCCCTGGCACTGATCGCCGGGCGTGGTGACGAGGGGTATCTCAGCCCGGCTGCTTTCGCTGCTCAGCCTGCGCTCGCCGGGTTGGGTGAACAGGTGGTACAGGGGCTGGCGGTCGGTAGCCAGTATTTCGAGGTGTTCAGCGAAGTGAGTCTGGGTGAACGCCGGGTGGTATTGCGTAGCCTGCTGCAGCGCAGCAATGATGGCCAGGTCAGTGTCCTGGCGCGTGATCTGGGGCAGGGCGGTATGCCGCCACGGCCCATCGAGGAACAACAAGAATGAACCCGACATGGATTTTTCTGCCGCCTGAGGCGTGCCACGCGCTCTCAGCGGATCTACCCGTGCAGCGCGTCACGGCAGACAGCAGTCGCTCTCTTGGTCTGGCCGAGGCCCTGGCCGATTTGCCGGCACAGTGGGAGCTGGTGCTGCCGGTGGAGGTGGTCACCGCCTGCGCCGTGCAACTGCCTACGCAGAAGGCGCGCTGGATGCGCCAGGCGCTGCCGTTCGCGGTGGAGGAGTTGCTGGCCGAAGATGTCGAGCTGATGCACCTGGCGCTGGGTGAGCAATTGGCCGATGGCCGTCACCGCGTCTATGCGCTGCGCGCCAGTTGGCTGCGCGAGTGCCTGGCCCTGTGCGCGGCGCAACCGCCGCAGGCGATTCGCGTCGATGCCGATCTGCTGCCACGCCAGGGCAGTCAGCTGCTCTGGTTGCAGTCGCGCTGGTTGCTCGGTGGCGAGGCGCCCTGGCGCCTGGCTTTGCAGAGCGAGGACTGGCCAGCGCTGGCAGGCCGTTGCCCATCGCCATGCATCGCCAGTGCGCCAGATGGGCAGGTGCTGCCCGAGCCGGTGGATGAGGTGCATCTGCTGGAGGACGCGCATCAATGGCTGGTGCGTCAGGGCAACGGTGTCGATCTGGCTCAGGGGGAGTTCGCCCTGCGCCAGAGTGGCGACAGTTGGCGGCGTTGGCGCCCGCTGGCCGGGGTACTGGCGCTGTGCTTCGTGCTGCAGTGGGGCTTCACGCTCGCGCAGGGTTGGTACCTGCAGCGCGAAGCCGATGCTTACGCCGCGTCCAACGAGGCGCTGTACCGCGAGTTGTTTCCTCAGGACAGCAAGCTGATCAACCTGCGTGCGCAGTTCGATCAGCATCTGACGCAGTCCTCGGGTGGTGACAGCCCGGTGCTGGGGCTGCTGGCCGAGGTGGCGGCGGCGCTGCAGGCCGAGGGTACAGCGCTGGTGCAGGTCAATCAGCTCGATTACAGCGCGACCCGTGGCGATCTGTCGTTGCAATTACAGGCGCCGGGCTTTGCCGAGCTGGAGCGTTTGCGTGAGCGTCTGGAGGAATCCGGCCTGTCGGTGCAGATGGGCTCGGCCAGCCGTGAAGCCGAGGGCGTCAGTGCTCGCGTGGTGATAGGAGGGTGATGGGCATGTCGAGGACGGGATTGAGCGAAAGTCTGCAACTGCACTGGCAGCGCTCGCCGCTGGCACAACGCTGGCAAACGCTGCCGGCACGCGATCGCCTGGCACTTGTGGCGCTGAGCGTTTTCCTGCTGTTGGTGCTGTTATATCTGGCGTTGTGGCAACCGGTGCAGCGTCATGCTCAGGCCGCGCGTAGCGCATTCGAAGAGCAGCGGGCCCTGTACGCCTATATGCAGAGCCGTGCGCCACAGGTGCAGGGGCGCGACTTGCAGCCACGCGCCAGCCTCGACCCGGCGCGCCTGCAGGGGGTGGTCACGACGAGTGCGGCTGAGCAGGGGCTGGTGATCGAGCGTCTGGATACCGAAGGCTTGGGCGTGGTGCAGGTCAACCTGCAGCCGGTGGCATTCGCCCAGTTGCTGCGCTGGATTCAGGTGCTGGAGGGGCAGGGCGTGCGCGTCGAGGAAGCCGGGCTGGACCGCGCCGAGGAAAACCGCGTGAGCGCACGCCTGAGCCTGCGCGTCGATGGGTAGGGTGCGCCATGCGCACCGGCTTCTTGTGGGTTTCGCTATCAGGCTCGGTTCTCTCGGTGCGCACGGCGCACCCTACGGTTTGAGTGGCGCCGCGGTAACAGTGCGCACTCAATTGGGCGGTTAGGGAACGTGAGCGTGCCGATACGGTGCAAATTTCAGCGCGAGTTGGAACGCGTTAGAGGCGTTGATGCCCATGAAATGGACATTCGTTGATTCCTGGCCTGAGTATTGCTGTAAGTATCCGTTTGCCCTTTTCGCTTGATCACTCCTTTGCCTGGCTGTCAATATCTGTCGCCGGCGCTTCCTGTGCTTCTGTAATTAGTTGTCGCATTGAGGAAATATCGCCTCATTGCCTGCCGCTAGAATGCCGCACACCCAGCCAAGGCCCCTGTGTCGCTCGTCCACCACGACAGCGCAGCACCGCCTTCTACAATCCTTAAAAGGCCCGGGCCCCTCACTGCCTCGATGTCATACCCAATTCGAAGGAGCAAAGAATGAAGAAGATCGCACTGCTCGGCGCCCTGGCGCTGTCCCTGATGTCGCCCCTGGCCATGGCCGAGAAGCCGCTGCGCATCGGCATCGAGGCGGCTTACCCGCCCTTCGCATTCAAGACTCCCGATGGCCAGATTGCCGGCTTCGACTACGACATCGGCAACGCCCTGTGCGAAGAGATGAAAGTCGAGTGCAAGTGGATCGAGCAGGAGTTCGATGGCCTGATCCCGGCACTGAAAGTGCGCAAGTTCGACGCTGTACTGTCTTCCATGTCGATCACCGAAGATCGCAAGAAGTCCGTGGACTTCACCGGCAAGTACTACGCCACGCCTGCCAAGCTGGCGATGAAGGCCGGTACCGAGATCAAGGACCCGCTGGTCGACCTGAAAGGCAAGAAGGTTGGCGTGCAGCGTTCGTCCGTGTACGACCGCTACGCCACCGACATCTTCGCCCCGGCTGGAGCCGAAGTCGTGCGCTACAGCTCGCAGAACGAAGTGTTCCTGGACATGCAGTCCGGCCGTCTGGATGCCACCCTGGCCGACTCGGTGAACATCGATGACGGCTTCCTCAAGACCGACTCTGGCAAGGGCTTCGCGTTCGCCGGCCCGGACTTCACTGACGTGAAGTACTTCGGCGAAGGCCAGGGCATTGCCGTGCGTAAAGGTGACAAGGCGCTGGCCGACAAGATCAGTGCTGCCATCCTGGCCATCCGCGCCAACGGTAAGTACAAGGCAGTGCAGGACAAGTACTTCGACTTCGACGTTTACGGCGAGTAAACGTCCCAGGCAGATGAAGTGGCACTAACCTTCTGAGGTTGTGCCACTTTTTTCTTGGTTCTGCGGAGTCGGTGAATACCCATGCTGGTATTCACCCAGCGGCCCGTCGCGTGAGCGACATGAATTTTCTCTGTGCTAGGCGGCGCCTGGGGTGCCTGAGAGGTATTAGCGCATGCTTCAAGGCTACGGCTCGACCATTCTCGATGGTGCCTGGCTCACTCTGCTTCTGGCGCTGACGTCGATGGCAGTAGCGATCTTCCTCGGGCTGCTGGGTGCGGCCTTTCGTCTGTCGCCGATCCGCTGGCTGGCGGCGTTGGGCGATACCTACGCCACGGTGATTCGCGGCATTCCCGACCTGGTGCTGATCCTGCTGATCTTCTACGGCGGCCAGGACATGGTGAACCGTATCGCGCCGATGCTCGGCTATGACGACTACATCGACATCAACCCATTCGTCGCTGGCGTGTTCACCATGGGCTTCATCTTCGGCGCCTATCTGTCGGAAACCTTCCGTGGCGCCTTCATGGCGATCCCCAAGGGGCAGGCGGAAGCCGGTGCAGCCTATGGCATGAGCGGGATGCAGGTGTTCTTCCGCATTCTCGTGCCGCAGATGATCCGTTTCGCCATTCCCGGTTTCACCAACAACTGGCTGGTGCTGACCAAGGCCACCGCACTGATTTCCGTGGTCGGCCTGCAGGACATGATGTTCAAGGCCAAGAGTGCGGCCGACGCGACGCGTGAGCCATTTACCTTCTACCTGGCGGTAGCGGGGCTGTACCTGGTACTGACCAGTGTTTCGCTGTTGGCGCTGCGCTTTCTCGAGAAGCGCTACTCGGTGGGTGCCAAGGTGGCTGACCTATGATCTTCGACTATCAAATGATCTGGGAGAGCCTGCCGCTGTACTGGGGTGGCGTGCTGGTCACCCTGAAAATCCTGCTGATCTCCCTGGCGTTCGGCCTCAGCCTGGCGCTGCCACTGGCGCTGATGCGGGTGTCTAAATCGCCTTGGGTCAACTTCCCGGCCTGGCTCTATACCTACGTGATTCGCGGCACGCCGATGCTGGTACAGCTGTTCCTGATCTATTACGGCCTGGCCCAGTTCGAGTTCATCCGTGACAGCTTCATGTGGCCGTATTTCTCCAGCGCCACCTTCTGCGCTTGCCTGGCGTTTGCCATCAACACCAGCGCCTACACGGCGGAAATCCTTGCCGGTAGCCTCAAGGCCACGCCGCCCGGCGAGATCGAGGCGGCCAAGGCGATGGGTATGTCGCGCAGCAAGCTCTACCGGCGCATCCTGCTGCCGTCGGCGTTGCGCCGTGCGCTGCCGCAGTACAGCAACGAAGTGATCATGATGCTGCACACCACCTCGCTGGCGTCGATCGTGACCCTGATCGACATCACCGGTGCCGCGCGCACGGTCAGCGCGCAGTACTACATGCCGTTCGAAGCCTTCATCACCGCCGGCCTGCTCTACCTGGCGCTGACCTTCATCCTGGTGCGCCTGTTCAAGCTGGCCGAGCGCCGCTGGCTTGCCTACATGGCGCCGCGCAAGGCCTGATGCCTTGACGATTCAAGAGAACCCGAACATGTACAAACTCGAAGTTCAGGACCTGCACAAACGCTACGGCAGCCATGAGGTGATCAAGGGCGTGTCGATGGCGGCCAAGGCGGGCGACGTGATCAGCATCATCGGCTCCAGCGGCTCGGGCAAAAGCACCTTTCTGCGCTGCCTGAATCTGCTCGAGCAGCCGCATGCCGGCAAGATCCTGCTCAACAATGAAGAGCTGAGGCTGGTATCGGCCAAGGACGGTTCGCTGCGCGCCGCCGATGCCAAGCAGCTGCAGCGCATGCGCTCGCGCCTGGCCATGGTGTTCCAGCACTTCAACCTGTGGTCGCACATGAGCGCCCTGGAGAACGTGATGGAAGCGCCGGTGCACGTACTCGGCATGAGCAAGGCCGAAGCCCGCGACAAGGCGGAACATTACCTGGCCAAGGTCGGCGTTGCGCACCGCAAGGACGCCTACCCCGCGCATATGAGTGGTGGTGAGCAACAGCGCGTGGCAATAGCCCGTGCTCTGGCCATGGAGCCGGAGGTGATGCTGTTCGATGAGCCCACTTCGGCGCTCGACCCCGAACTGGTCGGCGAAGTGCTCAAGGTGATGCAGGACCTGGCCACCGAAGGTCGCACCATGGTGGTGGTGACCCACGAAATGGGTTTTGCCCGCGAGGTGTCGAATCAACTGGTGTTCCTGCACAAGGGGCTGGTCGAGGAGCGCGGTTGCCCGAAGGAAGTGCTGGCCAATCCGCAATCCGAGCGACTGCAGCAGTTCCTTTCCGGCAGTCTCAAATAATAAGAAGCTAGACTGCGTCTCAAAGCCTGTTCAAAGTCTTGCGAGCTAGAGGCATGCAAGGCAAAAACAGGCGAGGAAGCGGAGTGTACTTTTGTACATGAGCATTCCGAGCCTGTTTTTAACGCAGCAGGCCCGACGCGCAGCAAACTGTGAACAGGCTTTCATGACCCCCCATCGAATTGGCTTTTTATACTGGCCCGGCACCAAGGCCCTGACCCTGTCCCTGGCGGAGGAGGCCCTGCGTGTCGCCCAGCGCGTGCATCCGGAAGTGGTGTACGAGTTGGTGTTCCTCCAGGCCGAGCCGCTGGCGGCCGGTGACTGGCGTCTGCCGGGCGAGCCCTGGGCCGGGCATCTGGAGGGGCTGGACAAGCTGTTCCTGTTGGCCGATGCGCCGCCGGCGCAGGTTTCTGCCGGTCTGGCGGCTGCGCTCAAGCAGCAGGTGCGCAGTGGTTGTGTGATTGGCGGGCTGTCTGCCGGGGTCTATCCGCTGGCTCAGCTCGGTTTGCTCGATGGTTATCGCGCAGCAGTGCACTGGCGCTGGCAGGACGATTTCTCCGAGCGCTTCCCCAAGGTCATCGCCACCAGTCATCTGTTCGACTGGGATCGTGATCGGCTGACCGCCTGTGGCGGCCTTGCGGTGCTCGATCTGCTGCTGGCAGTGCTGGCGCGCGATCACGGCGCCGAACTGGCCGGTGCAGTGAGCGAGGAACTGGTGGTCGAGCGCATTCGCGAGGGCGGTGAGCGTCAGCGCATTCCGCTGCAGAATCGTCTGGGCTCCAGCCATCCGAAGCTGACCCAGGCCGTGCTGCTTATGGAAGCCAACATCGAAGAGCCGTTGACCACCGACGAGATCGCACAGCATGTGTGCGTGTCGCGTCGTCAGCTGGAGCGCATCTTCAAGCAGTACCTCAATCGCGTGCCCAGCCAGTATTACCTGGAGCTGCGCCTGAACAAGGCGCGCCAACTGCTGATGCAGACCAGCAAGTCGATCATCCAGATCGGCCTGTCCTGCGGCTTCTCTTCGGGGCCGCACTTCTCCAGTGCCTACCGCAACTTCTTCGGCGCCACGCCGCGTGACGATCGCAACCAGCGTCGCAGCAACAGCCCCTTCGAGCTGACGTCGACGCCGGTCGAGCGTGGTTGATCGGGGCGGTCGCGGCTAAAGCCCCTCCCACGGTATGCGCTGGCGGTAGCCCGGATGAAATCCGGGGCGATCTGTTGTCGGCCCCGGATTGCATCCGAGCTACGCAAGCAGGACTTTCGATACCGACCGGTCAGCCTGCGGAGAATTTTTCCAGCGGCGTGCTACAGGCGGCGATCTGCGATTAAACTGCGCCTTTCCGACGCTTTCTGTCGCTTGGACGAAAACCCGCGGAAAACCTGGGGTGGCGCTGTAAGAAGTTGTCGCATGGCGACAATGCCGGCCCCGATTCAGTCCCTACAATCCTTGCATTCCCTGTCGTTTCGGGTGCTTCGTCGCCTGTCTGCGGCCGGTATTTCTCATCAGGAGAGCTTTGATGTCCGTTCAGCACGATGCGGTGCAACGCGCCGATTTCGACCAGTTCATGGTCCCCAACTACGCCCCTGCTGCCTTCGTCCCTGTGCGCGGCCTGGGTTCGCGAGTCTGGGACCAGAACGGTCGAGAGCTGATCGACTTCGCCGGCGGCATCGCCGTCAACGTGCTGGGCCACTGCCATCCGGCACTGGTCGCGGCGCTGACCGAGCAGGCCAATACCCTGTGGCACATCTCCAACGTCTTCACCAACGAGCCTACCCTGCGCCTGGGCAAGAAACTGGTCGAAGCGACCTTCGCCGAGCGCGTGTTCTTCTGCAACTCCGGCGCCGAGGCCAACGAGGCAGCGTTCAAGCTGGCCCGTCGCGTCGCCCATGACCGTTTCGGCCCGGAAAAGCACGAGATCATCGCCGCCACCAACAGCTTTCATGGCCGCACGCTGTTCACCGTCAGCGTCGGAGGTCAGCCGAAGTACTCCGACGGCTTCGGCCCGAAGATCCAGGGCATCACCCATGTTCCGTACAACGATCTGGACGCGCTGAAAGCCGCCATTTCCGACAAGACCTGCGCAGTGGTGCTGGAGCCCGTGCAGGGCGAGGGCGGCGTGCTGCCAGCGGACAAGGCTTATCTGGAAGGCGCCCGCGAGCTGTGCAACGCGCACAACGCGCTGCTGGTGTTCGATGAGGTGCAGAGCGGTATGGGCCGTACCGGCGAACTGTTCGCCTACATGAATTACGGCGTGGTACCGGACATTCTCTCCAGCGCCAAGAGCCTGGGCGGTGGTTTCCCCATCGCGGCGATGCTCACCACCACCGATCTGGCCAAGCATTTCTCGCCTGGCACCCATGGCACCACCTACGGCGGCAACCCGCTGGCCTGTGCAGTCGGTGAGGCGGTGCTGGATATCGTCAACACCCGCCAGACCTTGGACGGTGTGAAGGCCAAGAGCGAGCAGTTCAAGACGCGCCTGCTGGCTTTGGGCAAGCAGTACGGTCTGTTCGAGCAGGTACGTGGCATGGGCCTGCTGCTCGGCTGTGTACTCAATGAGGCGTGGATGGGCAAGGCCAAGCAGGTGCTCGATGCCGCCACTGCCGAAGGCCTGATGATTCTGCAGGCAGGCCCGGACGTGGTGCGTTTCGCTCCGAGCCTGGTGGTCGAAGAGGCCGATATCGACGAAGGCCTGGCGCGTTTCGAGCGTGCGCTGAGCAAACTGACGGCCGCCTGAGTTTTTGCCGACTTGCCGTGGGAGTGGCTTTGGCCGCGACAATCGCCGCTGCGACTGCATGGATGCAGGAGGTAGAGCGAAGCGGGATGCCCGAGCCGAAAGCGCCTCCCACGGCTGTTTGCCCGACCCGGGCTACGAATACCCTGTTTAGAAGGAGTGACCCATGCTGGTGATGCGCCCTGCGCAAATGGCGGACCTGGCCGAAGTGCAGCGACTGGCTGCTGACAGCCCGGTAGGTGTCACTTCATTGCCGGACGATGCAGATCGGCTGGGCGACAAGATCGCCGCCTCGGATGCGTCGTTCGCCGCCGAAGTCAGTTTCAATGGCGAGGAGAGCTACTTCTTCGTCCTCGAGGACACCGAGAGCGGCCGCCTGGTCGGTTGCTCCGGCATCGTCGCCTCGGCGGGCTATTCCGAGCCCTTCTACAGCTTTCGCAACGAAACCTTCGTGCACAACTCGCGTGAGCTGAAGATCCACAACAAGATCCACGTGCTGTCGCTGTGTCACGACCTGACCGGCAACAGCCTGCTTACCAGCTTCTACGTCGAGCGCCCGCTGGTCAGCAGTGTGTTCGCCGAGCTCAATTCGCGCGGCCGCCTGCTGTTCATGGCGGGCCACCCGGAGCGCTTCGCTGATGCCGTGGTGGTGGAAATCGTCGGTCACAGCGACGAGAACGGTGATTCGCCGTTCTGGGACGCGCTGGGGCGCAACTTCTTCGACATGACCTACGCCGAGGCCGAGCGCCTGTGTGGGCTCAAGAGCCGCACCTTCCTCGCCGAGCTGATGCCGCATTACCCCATCTACGTGCCGCTGCTCTCCGACGAGGCGCAGGAGGCCATGGGCCAGGTGCATCCTCGCGCGCAGATCACCTTCGACATCCTCATGCGCGAAGGCTTCGAGACCGATCACTACATCGACATCTTCGACGGTGGCCCGACCCTGCATGCACGCACCTCGGGCATCCGCAGCATCGCGCAGAGTCGCCTGGTGCCGGTGAAGATCGGTGAGGCCGATGTGGGCGGGCGCCAGTACCTGGTGAGCAACGGCCAGTTGCAGGATTTCCGCGCCATCGTCGCCGATCTCGACTGGGTGCCGGGTAAGCCTGTGGTGCTCAGCGCACAGGCGGCCGAGGCCCTGGGTGTCGGCGAAGGCGCCAGCGTCAGGTTGGTAGCGGTTTAACAGGCTCTCTCCGGCTGGAGTGGGCGCCCTTCAAGGGCAGAGGAGAGTGCCGGCGGCGCTCTTGAGGAATCTGGAGGCTTTATGATTGTTCGTCCCGTGCGCAGTGCCGACTTGCCGGCCCTGATCGACCTGGCTCGCAGCACCGGCGCGGGCCTGACCACGCTGCCGGCCAACGAGGAGCGCCTGGCGCACCGGGTCGGCTGGGCGGAGAAGGCGTTTCGTGGCGAGGCCGAACGTGCCGATGCCGACTACCTGTTCGTGCTCGAAGACGATGCCGGCAAGGTCGTGGGCATTTCTGCGGTGGCCGGCGCCGTCGGTCTGCGTGAGCCCTGGTACAACTACCGTGTGGGCCTGACCGTCAGCGCTTCGCAGGAGTTGAACATCCATCGCCAGGTGCCGACGCTGTTCATGGCCAACGACCTGACCGGCAACTCCGAACTGTGCTCGCTGTTCCTGCATGCCGATTACCGCACTGGCCTCAACGGACGTTTGCTGTCGAAGGCGCGCTTTCTGTTCATCGCCGAGTTTCGCGAGCTGTTCGGCGACAAGGTGATCGCCGAGATGCGCGGCATGTCCGACGAGCGTGGGCGCTCGCCATTCTGGGAGAGCCTCGGCCGGCATTTCTTCAAGATGGAGTTCTCTCAGGCGGACTACCTCACCGGCGTCGGCAACAAGGCCTTCATTGCCGAGCTGATGCCGAAGTTTCCGCTCTATACCTGCTTTCTTTCCGAGGATGCGCGCGCTGTGATCGGCCGTGTGCACCCGGACACCGAGCCAGCGCTGGCCATGCTCAAGGCCGAGGGCTTCAGCTATCAGGGTTATGTCGACATCTTCGATGCTGGCCCGGCCATCGAGGCGGAAACCGCGAAGATTCGCGCCGTGCAGGGCAGCCAGAACCTGGTACTGGCCATCGGTACGCCGGGTGATGACGCCAAACCGTTCCTGGTACACAACCGTAAGCGCCAGGACTGCCGAATCACCGCTGCGCCTGCGCGCCTGGCGGCCGGCACTCTGGTGGTCGATCCGCTGACCGCCAAGCGTCTGCGCCTTTCCGCTGGTGATCAGGTACGCGCCGTGGCGCTGGCGGCGCACGGCTGAGTTATGGGTTTGCGCGGCGGCCCAAGCAGGCCGCTGGAAAATGCTGGGAGTGGTAAAACAAAATGAACACTCATTACATCGCAGGTCAGTGGCAGCCCGGTCAGGGCGAGTCGCTGCAATCGCTCGACCCGGTCAGCCAGGCCGTGCTCTGGCAGGGTCGGGGCGCCACCGCTGCGCAGGTCGATGCAGCCGTTGCCTCTGCGCGTGGCGCTTTCTCGTTGTGGGCCGCGCATTCGCTGGATGGCCGCATCGCCGTGCTGGAGCGCTTCGCCGCCTGCTTGAAATCGCGTGCCGACGAAGTGGCCCGGGCAATTGGCGAGGAGACCGGCAAACCATTGTGGGAAGCTGCCACCGAAGTGAACAGCATGGTGGGCAAGGTCGCCATTTCCATTCAGAGCTATCGCGAGCGCACAGGTGAGAAGAGCGGCCCGCTGGGCGACGCCACTGCGGTGTTGCGCCACAAACCGCATGGGGTGGTCGCGGTGTTCGGTCCCTACAACTTTCCCGGCCACTTGCCTAACGGCCATATCGTGCCGGCGCTGTTGGCTGGTAACTGCGTGCTGTTCAAGCCCAGCGAGCTGACGCCGAAGGTAGCCGAGTTGACCGTGCAATGCTGGATTGAGGCCGGGCTGCCCGAGGGCGTGCTCAACCTGCTGCAGGGCGGCCGCGAAACCGGTGTCGCCCTGGCCGGCCATCCTGGTATCGACGGGCTGTTCTTCACCGGCTCCAGCCGCACCGGCAACCTGCTGCATGCCCAATTCGCCGGGCGCCCGGACAAGATCCTGGCGCTGGAGATGGGCGGCAACAACCCGCTGATCGTCGATCAGGTCGCGGACGTCGATGCCGCCGTGTACACCATCGTCCAGTCCGCGTTCATTTCTGCCGGCCAGCGCTGCACCTGCGCGCGCCGCCTGCTGGTGCCGCAAGGAGAGTGGGGCGACGCTCTGCTGGCGCGTCTGGTGCAGGTCGTCGGGCAGATCAAGGTTGGTCGTTTCGACGAGCAGCCAGCGCCGTTCATGGGTTCGGTGATTTCCCTGCAGGCCGCCGCGCAACTGATGCAGGCGCAGCAGGACTTGCTGGCGGGCGGCGCCACCGCATTGCTGGCGATGACCCAGCCGCAGGCGGGTGCCGCGCTACTGACGCCCGGCATTCTCGATGTCACAGCGGTTGGCGAGCGTCCTGACGAGGAGTTCTTCGGCCCGTTGCTGCAGGTGATCCGCTACGACAGTTTCGAGGCTGCCATCGCCGAGGCCAACGCCACGGCTTACGGCCTGGCCGCCGGCCTGCTGTCCGACTCACGTGCGCGCTTCGAGCAGTTCTGGCTGCATAGCCGCGCCGGTATCGTCAACTGGAACAAACAGCTCACTGGCGCCGCTAGCACTGCGCCTTTCGGTGGTATCGGCGCTTCGGGCAACCATCGCGCCAGTGCCTATTATGCAGCGGATTACTGCGCGTACCCGGTGGCCGGGCTCGAGAGCGAAAGCCTGGCCTTACCCGCGACCCTGACCCCGGGAGTGATTCTGTAATGACCGCTTATGAAATGAATGTCGACGGCCTGGTCGGGCCGACTCACAACTACGGTGGGTTGTCCTACGGTAACGTCGCGTCGCAGAGCAACAGTCAGGCCGTGTCGAGCCCCAAGGAGGCTGCCAAGCAGGGCCTGGCGAAGATGAAGGCGCTGATGGACATGGGCTTCAAGCAGGGCGTGCTGGCACCGCAGGAGCGTCCGGACGTCGCTGCGTTGCGCAGCCTGGGCTTTACCGGCAGCGACGCGCAGGTGATCGCCAAGGCTGCCAAGGGCGCCATGCCTTTATTGGTTGCGAGCTGTTCGGCCTCCAGCATGTGGACCGCCAATGCCTGCACTGTCAGCCCCAGCGCCGACACGGCCGATGGGCGCGTGCATTTCACTGCTGCCAACCTCAACTGCAAGTTCCATCGCAGCATCGAGCACCCCACCACCAGCCGGTTGTTGCAGGCGATGTTCGCCAACGATGCGCACTTCGCTCATCACTCGGCGCTGCCAGCTGTGGCCCAGTTCGGTGATGAAGGTGCGGCCAACCACACGCGTTTCTGCAAGGGCTATGGCGACGCTGGTGTGGAGTTCTTCGTCTACGGCCGCAGCGCTTTCGACAGCCGCTATCCGGCCCCGCAGCGCTACCCGGCGCGGCAGACCCTGGAAGCCTCTCATGCGGTGGCTCGCTTGCATGGCCTGGGCAAGGCCGGTGTGGTGTTCGCCCAGCAGAATCCGGAGGTGATCGATCAGGGCGTGTTTCACAACGACGTGATCGCCGTGGGCAACGGCGAGGTGCTGCTCTATCACCAGGATGCCTTCCTGAGCACCGACAAGGTACTGGCCGAACTGGGTGAAAAACTGGCCCGGCGCGGCGGCAACTTTCAGGCCATCTGCGTTCCTGCTTCTGCCGTCAGCGTGCAGGATGCGGTGCGTTCCTACCTGTTCAACAGCCAACTGCTGACGCGCGCCGATGGCAGCATGCTGCTGGTGGTGCCAGAGGAGTGCAAGAGCAACGCCAGCGTCTGGCGCTACCTGGAGCAACTGACCGCGAGCGGCGGGCCGATCCGCGAGGTGCACGTGTTTGACCTCAAGCAGAGCATGCAGAATGGCGGTGGTCCGGCTTGCCTGCGCCTGCGTGTGGCGCTCAATGAGCAGGAGTTGGCTGCGGTCAATCCGGGCGTGCTGATGAGCGACGCGCTGCACGACACTCTGGTGGCTTGGGTCGACAAGCATTACCGCGACCGCCTCAGCGAAGCCGATCTGGCCGACCCGCAATTGCTGATCGAATGTCGTACGGCATTGGATGAACTGACGCAGATCCTTAAACTGGGCTCGGTCTATCCTTTCCAGATAGCCTGAACCTGACCTTGATTCCCGGAGATTTTATGAGCGACGCGCTGCAACTGATTCTTGAAGATAACGACGGTACTCAGCTGGAGACCTCCTGCAGTCGCTTCGCCGTGGTCTGGCAGGGCAAGGAGCTGTGGGTACAGGCCGTTGGTGATCAGTTGCTGATCGGTGTCGATGTGGAAGAGGGCGATACCGAGTACGTCAACCTGCTGTTGCGTCCACAGGCCACCAACCTGGTGAGCCTGCAACTGGAGATGGAGCCGATGATCGCCGATGAGGATGATCATGTTCATGGTCCGGACTGCAACCACTAAACCCTGAGGAGTCCCCATGCTTGCCCTCGGCAAACTGCTTGAACTGACCCTGGCCGGCCACGAGCCGTCGGCGAAGATTCAACTGACGCCCGATGGTACGCGTCTGCGCTGGCTCGATGAAGGTGCGCTGGAGGTGACTCCGCCTGCAGCGCGCGACAATGGCCTCGACCTGCTGCTGTCTGCCGGTGTCCACGGCAACGAAACCGCGCCAATCGAGCTGCTCGACCGTCTGCTGCGCGGCATCGCGCGCAATGAACTGCATCCGGCTGCGCGTATTCTCTTTCTGTTCGGCAATCCCGAGGCGATGCGCCACGGTGAGCGCTATATCGAGCAGGACCTCAATCGCCTGTTCAGTGGTCGTCACGAGCAATCCAGTGGCTTCGAGGCCATTCGTGCCTGCGACCTGGAGCACCTGGTCGCCACCTTTTTCGGCAAGCAAACGGGTCGCACTCGCCTGCACTACGACCTGCACACGGCTATTCGCGGCTCGAAGATCGAGCAGTTCGCCCTCTATCCCTGGCAGGAAGGTCGCGCCCACTCACGTCGCGAGCTGGAGCGTCTGCGCGCTGCCGGTATCGAGGCGGTGCTGCTGCAGAACAAGTCGTCGATCACCTTCAGCGCCTACACCTATGCACAGCTTGGCGCCGAGGCCTTCACCCTTGAGCTGGGCAAGGCGCGTGCCTTCGGCCAGAACGAGTTGGTCAACCTCGATCTGCTGGAGAATGCGCTGCACTCACTGATCGAAGGGCGCGATGTGATCAGCGGCGAGCCGACGCTCGATGGCTTGCAGCTGTTTTCGGTATCACGTGAGGTCATCAAGCACAGCGACAGCTTCCAGTTGCACCTGCCGGACGACATCGAAAATTTCACCGAACTGGAGCCCGGTTACCTGCTTGCCGAAGACATCGCCGACAGCCGCTGGATAGTGGAAGAGAAGGGGGCGCGGATCATCTTCCCGAATCCCAAGGTCAAGAACGGCCTGCGCGCCGCCATTCTGATCGTTCCCGACGATGGTGCCGGCTTGCTGTAGCCCGGATGCAATCCGGGGATGACCGGCACATTTTCCCCGGATTGCATCCGGGCTACAGTGTCGGCAAGTTGCTTTATCGCGCAACTGTATCTGTCACCACCCGAGCGACCTCTTTAGCATGGGCTTTTCGCCAATTGCCGGGAAAGCCTGTCATGCCCCTGATCGACCTTCGTAGCGACACCGTCACTCAACCCACCGTTGCCATGCGCGAAGCCATGATGGCTGCCGAACTGGGCGATGACGTATATGGCGAAGACCCCACGGTAAACCGTCTGGAGGCCTGGCTGGCCAATGAGCTGGGCTTCGCGGCGGCGCTGTTCGTCCCCACTGGCACCATGAGCAACCTGCTTGGCCTGATGGCTCATTGTGAGCGGGGTGACGAGTACATCGTCGGCCAGCAAGCGCACACCTACAAGTACGAGGGCGGCGGTGCCGCCGTGCTTGGCTCCATCCAGCCGCAGCCGATCGACGGTGAAGCCGATGGCTCGCTGGATCTGGCCAAGGTCGAAGCGGCGATCAAGCAGGACGACTTCCACTTCGCCCGCACCCGCCTGCTGGCGCTGGAAAACACCATGCAGGGCAAGGTGCTGCCGCTGGACTACCTGGCCGCTGCGCGCGATTTGACCCGTCGCCGTGGCTTGAGCCTGCACCTCGATGGTGCCCGCCTGTACAACGCTGCGGTCAAGCTCGGTGTGCCGGCGCGCGCGATCACCCAGCACTTCGATTCGGTCTCGGTGTGCCTGTCCAAGGGGCTCGGTGCGCCAGTTGGTTCCGTGCTCTGCGGCAGCGTTGCGCTGATCGCCAGGGCGCGCCGTCTGCGCAAGATGGTCGGCGGCGGTATGCGCCAGGCCGGTGTGCTGGCGGCGGCAGGCTTGTATGCGTTGCAGCATCAGGTCGAGCGCCTGGCCGAGGATCATGCCAACGCGGCACGCCTGGGCAGCGCTCTGACCGAACTGGGCTATAGCGTCGAGCCGGTGCAGACCAACATGGTCTACGTGCAGCTCGGTGAGCGGGCCGGCACGGTCAAGGCCTTCATGGCCGAGCGCGGTATCGCGGTGACGGCCGCGCCCCGCTTGCGCCTGGTCACCCATCTGGATGTTGAGGCTGGGCAGGTCGAGCAGGTTGTGCAGGCCTTTACCGAGTTTTCTCGCGTCTGATCATCTCGGGAAGCTATGCAGGCACAGGCTGGTGGATGGGCTCTGTAGCTCGCCGTAATGGGGAGGTTCGATGCCCACCGGGAGCAGCAGGGATATCGCTTTGTAGGATTCCAGCAGCCTGCGCAAGGCAGGAGGAGAGGCGGGTTTCTGCAGGAAGCCCAACGCCTGTATGCCAACCTGTCTGGCCTTCAGGGTTGCTTGCTCGAGCTGTGCGCGGTGACTGTTGCCATGCACGATCAGGGCGTAGAAGGCGCGTTGCTCGCTCAGTTGTTTGAGCCACGCCAGGCGAGCCTCGTCATCAGGCTGCAGGTCACAAATCAGGATGTCCGGGCTGCCCCGACGCGCCATCAGGTCCGCGGCCTGCGCAGTGTCATCGGCGGTCATGACCTGGTAGATCCCGCAGGCGTTCAACTGCTGATGCATGGCCAGCAACTGGTAGGGGTTGTGTTCGAGAAGAAGTATCTTGAGCGCGCGCATGGGGCCTCCCGACTGACGACGGCTGCGGTCACTCTAAAGATGGGAGGGTGGGGGCTGTATAAGACGGGTCTGAAAAAACGTGGGGCTCTTCCTTCATTGCATCGATGGTGCCTTGTTCGATTTTCTGTAGCTGATAGGGCGGCACTATCGAGAAAGGCACTAGCCGCGGGCTGTGGGCCCTATATAATGCGGCCCTTTCAGACTGCGCGAAATCTGCTGCGCTCGGTCATGTGGCGTTAAAACAGGCTGCTCGCCAGCTCGGTCAAAATGCTCATTTACAGCTTGTAAACTGCGTTTTTCACCTGTTTTACCTTGCCTGACCCTTGCTCGCCATGTTTGCGTGGTCTGCTTTGCCGGCTTTTGCCGTGGCCGCCTGACTCCGTGGATATCCCTATGAAAAGCGCAGAAATCCGTGAAGCCTTCCTGAGCTTCTTCGAAGAAAAAGGGCACACCCGTGTCGCTTCCAGCTCGCTGATTCCGGCGAACGACCCAACCCTGCTGTTCACCAACGCGGGCATGAACCAGTTCAAGGACTGCTTCCTGGGCCTGGAAAAGCGCGCCTACACTCGCGCCACCACCAGCCAGAAGTGCGTGCGCGCCGGCGGCAAGCATAACGACCTGGAAAACGTCGGCTACACCGCGCGTCACCACACCTTCTTCGAAATGCTGGGCAACTTCAGCTTCGGCGACTACTTCAAGCGCGATGCCATTCATTACGCCTGGGAATTCCTGACTTCCGACAAGTGGCTGAACCTGCCCAAGGAAAAGCTCTGGGTCACCGTCTATGCCACCGATGACGAGGCCTTCGAGATCTGGAACAAGGAAATCGGTGTTCCCGCCGAGCGCATGATCCGCATCGGTGACAACAAGGGCGCGCCTTACGCTTCCGACAACTTCTGGGCGATGGGCGATACCGGTCCGTGCGGCCCGTGCACCGAGATCTTCTTCGACCATGGCGAGCACATCTGGGGCGGCCCGCCCGGCAGCCCGGAAGAAGATGGCGACCGTTACATCGAGATCTGGAACAACGTGTTCATGCAGTTCAACCGCACCGCAGACGGCGTGCTGCACCCGCTGCCAGCACCGAGCGTGGACACCGGCATGGGCCTGGAGCGCATCAGCGCCGTGCTGCAGCACGTCAACTCGAACTACGAGATCGACCTGTTCCAGAACCTGCTGGCTGCATCGGCCAAGGCCATTGGCTGCAGCAATGAAGGCCAGGCCTCGCTGAAGGTGGTGGCCGACCATATCCGTTCCTGCAGCTTCCTGATCGCCGATGGCGTGACCCCGTCCAACGAAGGCCGTGGTTACGTGCTGCGCCGCATCGTGCGTCGCGCCTGCCGTCACGGCAACAAGCTGGGCGCCAAGGGCAGCTTCTTCTACCAGATCGTCGCCGCCCTGGTGGCCGAGATGGGTGAAGCCTTCCCCGAGCTCAAGCAGCAGCAGGCGCATATCGAGCGCGTGCTGAAGACCGAGGAAGAGCAGTTCGCCAAGACCCTCGAGCAGGGCCTGAAGATTCTCGAACAGGATCTGGCCGGCCTGCAGGGCTCGGTCATTCCTGGCGATATCGCGTTCAAGCTTTACGACACCTACGGTTTCCCGGTCGACCTGACTGCCGACATCGCCCGCGAGCGCGAGCTGTCGGTGGACGAGGAAGGTTTCGAGCGTGAAATGGAGGCGCAGCGCGAGCGCGCCCGTTCCGCCAGTGCCTTCGGCATGGATTACAACGCCCTGGTCAAGGTCGACAGTGACACCCGTTTCCTCGGCTATGAAGGCACCAGCGGCAGCGGCAAGATCATTGCCCTGTTCAAGGCCGGCAGCGCCGTCGACAGCCTCGCCGAGGGCGAGGAGGGCGTAGTGGTGCTGGATCAGACCCCGTTCTACGCCGAATCCGGCGGCCAGATCGGCGACTGCGGCTATCTCGAGAGCGCTGGCGTGCGTTTCGATGTGCGCGACACCACCAAGGCCGGCGGCGCCTTCCTGCACCACGGTGTGGTGGCCAAGGGCGGTCTGAGTGTCGGCACCAGCGTCAAGGCCGAAGTCGAAGCTGGTGTGCGCCAGGCGACCGCGCTGAACCACTCCGCGACCCATCTGCTGCATGCCGCGCTGCGTCAGGTGCTGGGCGATCACGTTCAGCAGAAGGGCTCGCTGGTCGACAGTCAGCGCCTGCGTTTCGACTTCAGCCACTTCGAGGCGATCAAGCCCGAGCAACTGAAGCAGCTGGAAGACATCGTCAACGCCGAGATTCGCAAGAATTCCGAGGTCGAGACCGAGGAAACCGATATCGAGACCGCCAAGGCCAAGGGCGCCATGGCGCTGTTCGGCGAGAAGTACGGCGACCAGGTGCGGGTGCTTAGCATGGGCGGCGACTTCTCCGTCGAGCTGTGCGGTGGTACTCACGTATCCCGTACCGGCGACATTGGCCTGTTCAAGATCACCAGTGAAGGCGGCGTGGCCGCTGGCGTGCGTCGTATCGAGGCGGTCACTGGCGCGCAAGCGCTGGCCTGGCTCAACGGTGCCGAGGAGCAGCTCAAGGAAGCCGCGTCCCTGGTCAAGGGCAGCCGCGATAATGTGCTGGACAAGCTATCGGCGCTGATCGAACGCAACCGTCAGCTGGAAAAGGAGCTGGAGCAGCTCAAGGCCAAGGCCGCCAGTGCTGCCGGCAACGACCTGGCCGGTTCGGCCGTGGACGTCAAGGGTACCAAGGTGCTGGCTGCGCGTCTCGATGGTCTGGACGGCAAGGCGCTGCTGGCACTGGTCGACCAGTTGAAGAACAAGCTGGGTAGCGCCGTGATCCTGCTCGGCGGTGTGTTCGACGAGAAGGTGGTGCTGGTCGCTGGCGTGACCCAGGATCTGACCGCCAAGGTCAAAGCCGGTGACCTGATGCGTCAGGCCGCTGCAGCCGTGGGTGGCAAGGGCGGTGGTCGCCCGGACATGGCTCAGGGCGGCGGCGTCGATGCCGGCAAACTGGATGAAGCCCTGGCTCTGGCCGCTACCTTGGTCGAGCAGGCTTCGTAACGAGCGAGTAAAGCGGGGCCCGCAGTGCGTCCGGCGGGCCTTGGCAGTATGACCCGATGCGGGTTTAATGGGCGCCCTTCGAGGAATCAGGCGGCTTTTTGAAATGGCTTTGATCGTACAGAAGTTTGGGGGCACCTCCGTCGGCACCATCGAGCGTATCGCGCAGGTGGCCGACAAGGTGAAGAAGTTCCGCGAGAACGGTGACGACATTGTCGTCGTGGTTTCCGCCATGAGCGGCGAAACCAACCGCCTGATCGATCTGGCCAAACAGATCACTGATGGCGACCCGGTTGCGCGTGAGCTGGATGTCATGGTGTCCACCGGCGAGCAGGTGACCATCGCCCTGCTGGCGATGGCGCTAATCAAGCGTGGCGTGCCGGCGGTGTCCTACACCGGCAACCAGGTGCGCATCCTCACCGACAGCGCACACAACAAGGCGCGCATTCTGCAGATCGATGACCAGAAGATTCGCGCTGATCTCAAGGCCGGTCGCGTCGTCGTTGTCGCTGGTTTCCAGGGTGTCGACGAACACGGCAGCATCACCACCCTGGGGCGTGGTGGTTCCGACACTACCGGTGTGGCCCTGGCTGCGGCGCTGAAAGCCGACGAGTGCCAGATTTACACCGACGTCGATGGTGTCTACACCACCGACCCGCGCGTGGTGCCCAAGGCCCAGCGCCTGGAGAAGATCACCTTCGAAGAGATGCTGGAAATGGCCAGCCTCGGTTCCAAGGTGCTGCAGATTCGCTCGGTGGAGTTCGCCGGCAAGTACAACGTCCCGCTGCGCGTCCTGCACAGCTTCCAGGAGGGGCCGGGCACCCTCATTACCCTTGATGAAGAGGAATCCATGGAACAGCCGATCATTTCCGGCATCGCTTTCAATCGCGACGAAGCCAAGCTGACCATCCGTGGGGTGCCGGATATTCCTGGCATCGCCTTCAAGATTCTCGGCCCGATCAGCGCGGCCAACATCGAAGTGGACATGATCGTGCAGAACGTCTCGCACGATAACACCACCGATTTCACCTTCACTGTGCACCGCAACGACTACAACAACGCTCTGGGTGTGCTGCAGAAGACTGCAGACGAGCTGGGCGCCCGAGAAGTGGTCGGTGATACCAACATCGCCAAGGTCTCCATCGTTGGTGTCGGCATGCGCTCCCACGCCGGTGTCGCCAGTCGCATGTTCGAGGCCCTGGCCAAGGAGACCATCAATATCCAGATGATCTCCACCTCCGAGATCAAGGTTTCCGTGGTGATCGAGGAGAAGTATCTGGAGCTGGCGGTACGCGCTCTGCATACCGCTTTCGAGCTGGATGCCCCGGCCCGACAGGGCGAGTGATTGCACTGATTTGAAAGGCGCGGCTGGTTCCGCGCCTTTCGTCTTTTTGACTGGCACGTGGGAACTTTCTTTCTACGCGGGCTGGTCAATACTTGGGTGGAGGCTTTCAGGCTTGATTTAGCAGGAAGCCGGCACCATTTTCTTTTTGCAGACTGTTGTCCTGAAAATGTAATCCGTTGAGGAGAAAGGAATGCTGATTCTGACTCGCCGGGTCGGAGAGACCCTGATGGTCGGTGATGATGTGACTGTCACCGTGTTGGGTGTGAAAGGTAACCAGGTGCGTATTGGTGTCAATGCGCCGAAAGAGGTTGCCGTACACCGTGAAGAAATCTACCAGCGCATCCAGAAAGAGAAGGGTGACGAACCAAGCCACTAATTTTTCTACAAATTTTTGTTTGCAAACGGGGAAAACATGTTTATCATGCGCCCCGTGTTGCGGAGAGGTGGCCGAGTGGCCGAAGGCGCTCCCCTGCTAAGGGAGTACACCTCAAAAGGGTGTCGGGGGTTCGAATCCCCCCTTCTCCGCCATTATTCAGCGAGTCGGGCGCAAGCCGGGCTGGCGAATCAACCAGAGGTGATCTGGTATAAAAGCACCAAAAAGTGGACTCATAGCTCAGCTGGATAGAGTACTCGGCTACGAACCGAGCGGTCGGAGGTTCGAATCCTCCTGAGTCCGCCATTTTCAATGGCTTGCATCGCTGCAAGCCATTTTGTTTCAGCCAGTGGTGGTCTGGTCTAAAAACACCATAAGATCGCACGAAAGGCACTGCCTTGAAGGCGTTCTGCAACGGACTCATAGCTCAGCTGGATAGAGTACTCGGCTACGAACCGAGCGGTCGGAGGTTCGAATCCTCCTGAGTCCGCCATATTCAATGGCACTGCAGCGATGCAAGGTCATGTTTCAACCAGCGGTGATCTGGTCTAAAAGCGCCAAAGATCGCACTAAAGGCGCTGCCTTGAAGGCGTTCTGTAACGGACTCATAGCTCAGCTGGATAGAGTACTCGGCTACGAACCGAGCGGTCGGAGGTTCGAATCCTCCTGAGTCCGCCATACCCAAAGGGCCTGCAGTAATGCAGGCCCTTTTTCTTTGTGCGTCATTTCTTCACGCAGCCGGCTTCGTCGAAGCTGACCTGTCGGCTGCTGCCGCCTTTGCGTTTTTCTGTGTAGTTATAACGCTGCTGCCCGTTGCTGGCTGTGACCCTGTCCGGTTTGCCCAGGCTGTTCTCCACGTCAGCACGGCTCATGCCGCTGCGGACTTCCTTGCGGATGATTGCCTGGCGCTTCTCGCTGCTGGTCAGCAGGTTGCCGCAGCCGTCGTCTTGTTGACCAACTATGACCAGCTCCCCGGCGCTCGTTGGGTTGGGCGTTGCGCGTCGGTCTGGGTCGGCAAGGGGGATGGTCTCGCTGCTGCTGGGCGTAGGGTTGCGCGCATCTTGCAGATGCTGCTCCTGATCGGTGGCGCAGCCGTGGCGGGTGAAGGTGACATGGCCGTCTGCGCCTACGCAGCGGAACACACTGGCGGCCGAGCTGTCTTCAATAGGGTAGAGAAGCGCAGCGGCCAATAGCGCTGCGAAGTGCTTTCCTCGCATGAATCGTCCTCCGTGACGTTCGCCTGCTTCAGGTTAGACCCTTTTTTCGCGCTCGCCAGGGTGTCCCGGCGCGGATCGCTGGCGTCGTATAGCCAGGTTTTCATGCGAGATCGAAGTTTGTGACGCAAGCAATTGTTCTTGCCGCGCTTTTGTCACGTACAAAGCTGTTTTGCGGTGTTATCATTCGCCGCGTCAGCCCCGCCGGGGCTTGTGGAATACCACCATGGACTTACCCAGTAGTTACTCAATACTCCCCTCGCACAATCGTGTAAGACCTGATTGATCCCCTCTGGCGTGCCCGCCAACTGGGGGTGGAGCGCGCTATGACTGAAGTAGAAGCCAAAAAGCCGCAAGAGAGCTTGCAGGATCGCCTGGCCCAGGTGATCGAACTGCTGCATCGGCACAAACTGGTCGAAGACCTGACCCATCGTCAGGAAGGCCAGCATCACGACCGGGTCGAGAACCTGGTGCATCGTCAGAATCTCGTCGAACTGCAACGCAAGCTCGAAGATCTGCACCCTGCGGATATCGCCCACATCCTCGAAGCCCTGCCGCTCGATGAGCGTCTGACCGTCTGGCAATTGGTCAAGGCCGAGCGCGACGGCGACATCTTGCTGGAAGTGTCCGACGCAGTACGAGAAACCCTGATCGCCGACATGGACGATCACGAGATTCTCGCTGCGGCCAAGGACATGGACGCCGACGAACTCGCCGACCTGGCGCCAGAACTGCCGCGCGACGTTGTGCATGAGCTGATGGAGTCGCTCGACGCTCAGCAGCGTGAGCGCGTGCGTTCGGCCCTGTCCTACGAAGAGGATCAGGTCGGTGCGCTGATGGACTTCGAGATGGTCACCATCCGCGAAGATGTCAGCCTGGAAGTGGTGCTGCGTTACCTGCGGCGCCTGAAAGAGCTGCCGGGTCATACCGACAAGCTGTTCGTGGTCGATTACGACGGCGTGCTCAAGGGCGTGCTGCCGATCAAGCGCCTGTTGGTCAACGACCCGGACAAGCAGGTCGGCGAAGTCATGGCCGACGATCCGGTGAGCTTCCATCCTGATGAGGATGGCTACGACGCCGCCCAGGCTTTCGAGCGTTACGACCTGATTTCCGCGCCAGTGGTGGACAAGAACGGCAAGTTGATCGGGCGTCTGACCATCGACGAGATGGTCGACCTGATCCGTGAGGAAAGCGAAAGCGAAGTGCTGAACATGGCCGGTCTGCGCGAGGAAGAAGACATCTTCGCCTCGGTGTGGAAGTCGGTTCGCAACCGTTGGGCCTGGCTGGCGATCAACCTGGTCACCGCGTTCCTGGCGTCGCGTGTGATCGGCCTGTTCGAAGGCTCGATCGAGAAGCTGGTGGCGTTGGCCGCGTTGATGCCCATCGTCGCCGGTATCGGCGGTAACTCGGGTAACCAGACCATCACCATGATCGTCCGCGCCATGGCGCTGGATCAGGTCAGCACCGGCAATACCAAGCGCCTGGTACGCAAGGAGCTCGGCGTATCCCTGATCAACGGCATCCTCTGGGGTGGGGTGATCGGCGCGGTCGCCTATGGGCTTTACGGCAGTTGGTCGCTGGGCGTGGTGATGACGGCGGCAATGACCCTGAACCTGCTGCTGGCAGCGCTGATGGGGGTGCTGATCCCCATGACCCTGGCACGCCTGGGGCGCGACCCGGCCATGGGGGCCAGTGTGATGATCACTGCCATGACCGACAGCGGCGGTTTCTTCATCTTCCTGGGACTGGCGTCGATCTTCTTGCTGTAGGTCGCTTCAGTTCATCAGCTCGACCAGCCGCCAGGTGTCGAGAAAGGCCGTGACCCTTGTGATCCGGCCGTTGTCCAGCTGCATGTGCCATGAGTAACTGTTCTCGTAGCGGCTGCCGTCCTTGGCAGTCGCCTGGCCATCCCAGTGCACGACCACGTAGGGTCCTTGCGCCACGATCTGGCGGACGGTGGGCACGATGGGTGTCGCCAGTTTGTCAGTGATGGGTTTGACTGCATCTTCCATGAACGCCTCGCGTGTAGGGTAAGTCCCGGAGTACGGGCTGCTGCCGGCCACGACCCAGACGGCATCATCGGCGAGCAACTGGAAGATGCCTCCCTGGCCTGCGCGCCAGTCATCGAAGGCTTTCTGAATCAGGGCCTGATTGGCTGCCGTGTTGTCACTTGCCCAGGCCGGGAGGCAGAGTGATGCGCTCAGTAGCAATGCGGCGATGATCTTTTGCATGTTCATGGGCTTTTTCTCTTGGCTGATGGGTGTCGTTACTCGTTGGTTGGGAGGGCTTTGCGGCGCAGTACCATGCCGCCGTGGTAGAGCACGTCGTCGACGAACTCACCGTCGGCGGTAAAACCGGTGTCGTCGACGTAGTCGATGTGGTTGCCGGTGACGCGGTAGTGACCCTGATAGGCGCTTTCGCGATTGCCGCGTGCCTCGTCATACCGGCCGTGGGCCAATAGCTCATGGCGGACACGGCCGTCATCCGTTACCCACATGCCTACGTAAGGATGCGGGTGCTCGGATTGCGCGATTGCCACGCCGGTTAGCAGGGCACCGCTCATCAACAGTGCCGTGGCAGCGTTCTTCGCTGACATGGTGGACTCCATCAATAGGGGCTGGCGGTCGGGCGCACGATCAGTTCGCTGACGTCGACGTCGTCGGGCTGTTCGACTGCATAGGCCACGGCGCGGGCTATGGCGTCTGGCGTTATGGCGACGCGACGGAAAGCTTTCATCGCCTCGCGCGCACTGGCATCGGAGATGCTGTCGGCCAGTTCGGACTCGACCACGCCGGGGCAGATCGTGGTGACGCGGATGCGCTCGCTTTCCTGGCGCAGGCCTTCGGAAATCGCCCAGACGGCATACTTGGTGGCGCAGTAGACCGCCGCTGTCGGCGATACGGCGTGGGCGCCGATGGAGGCGATATTGATGACCTGACCGCGTCCGCGTTCTTCCATGCCAGGCAATACGGCGGCAATTCCGTGCAGCACGCCCCTGATGTTGACGTCGATCATGCGGTTCCACTCATCCACCTTCAGGGCGTTGAGCGGCGACAGCGGCATGACGCCGGCATTGTTGATGATCACGTCGACAGGCCCGTGATGCGCTTCGGCATGCTCGACGAAGGCCTGCATGTCATGCAGTTGGCTGACGTCGACGGTGCGGCAGGAGGTATGTTGACCTTGTGCCTGCAGCTCTTCTGTCAGTGCCTGCAGGCGCTCGATGCGTCGGGCGCCGAGTGCCACTCGATGACCCAGGCTTGCCAGGTGTCTGGCGGTGGCTTCGCCGATGCCGCTGCTGGCGCCGGTGATGAGGATGACTTTGCTCATGTCGGTCTCCATTGCGTTATGGAGCGTCCATGCTAGGCAGGGGCGGGCCGGCTGCTAAGTCTCGTTACTCTTTCGATATTGCCTGTTTCTATTGAATGCTTCCTACAATGCCCGGGTATTGATCACGAGTCGAAAGCGGCGCATGAGCATGAGTCCTGAGAGCATCAAACGGCGTATGGTCGAACTGATGCTGCGCCTGGCCCCCGAGGAGGGGTACACCGCGGCGCAGCTCGACGGGGTTACCTTCATGCGCTCCAATCGCTCGCTGCCGGTTACCCCGGCGCTGTATGAGCCGAGCATCGTGATCGTGATCCAGGGGCGCAAGAGTGGACTGCACGACGGCAATCTGTATGTTTACGATGCGCAGCACTATCTGGTGCTGGCGCTGCCCCTGCCGTTCTCCATCGAAACCGAGGCCAGTGCCGAAGAGCCCATGCTGGGGGTGGCGCTGCGTGTCGACCCGCTGTTGGTGGCCGAGCTGGTCATGGATCTGGAAGAGCCCCAGCCAACTCAACCGGCAACGCTTTATTCCAGCCCTATGGATGCGCGCTTGAGTGATGCCACGTTGCGCCTGCTGGAGGCCCTGGCTGATCCTGAGGAGGTGCGCCTGCTCGGTCCATCGATTCTGCGTGAGATCGTCTTTCGCGTGCTGCAGGGTGAGCAGGGCAATGGCCTGCGCGCGACCCTGGCGCAGAACAGTCATTTCGGTCGTATTGCCCGCGTCCTGCAGCGGATTCACCGGGATTATCAGGAGTCGCTCGATGTGCCCTCGCTGGCCGAAGTTGCCAGCATGAGCGTGCCGACCTTCCATGTGCATTTCAAGGCGATGACCAGCCGTTCGCCGCTGCAGTACCTCAAGGCCATTCGCCTGCATCAGGCGCGGCTGCTGATGATCCGCAACGACATGAGTGCGCTCAGTGCTGCGCAGTGCGTCGGGTATGAAAGTCCGTCGCAGTTCAATCGGGAGTTCAAGCGCCTGTTCGGGCGCACCCCTGGCGATGAGACGCGTCACTTCAAGACTCTGCTGAAGCTTGCTCCTGCCGTTGATACCGTGGCTCGCTCCGCATTCTGAGGCTTCGCTCGCAGGGCCTTTCTGCTTCTTTGGTAGTGGATGCTTATGAACCACTACATAAATAGCCAGTTCGGCCCTTCTGGCGTTTGCTTCAAACGCTCGTTTCACGCTAAGGTTCGGCAGCTTTGCCCAGGTGCTGACCCTGGGCGCTCCTAATCAATAATGAACGCAGCCGCTCAGCTGCTGGCCAAAGGAGCCAAGATGACCCCCAGTGAACTGCTGCTCGAGGGTGTCGAACTCATGTTGTTCGGCATGGGCTTCGTCTTTGTCTTTCTGGTGTTGCTGGTGGGTGTGGTCAGTCTGATGTCACGTCTGATCGCGACCTTCGCTCCGCCCGCGCCGAGCCCGGCGATTTCTTCTCCAGCGCCTAGTTTCAGGTCGGCCAGCCATGAGCCGGATGCAGAAACACTGGTCGCCATCCAATCCGCTATTGCCCAGCACCGCGCACGCCGCGGTTGATCAGGTTCAGAGGGAGCACCTGTATGACTGCCGTAAAACAAGCACTCGGAATCACCGATGTGGTGCTGCGTGATGCGCATCAGTCGATCCTGGCGACGCGTGTTCGTCTCGAAGACATGCTGCCGATTGCACCCAAGCTCGATCAGGTCGGCTTCTGGTCGGTGGAATCATGGGGTGGCGCGACTTTTGATGCCTGCATTCGTTACCTCGGCGAAGATCCCTGGGAGCGTATCCGCGAACTGAAGAAGGCCATGCCCAATACCCGCCAGCAGATGCTGCTGCGTGGGCAGAACCTGTTGGGCTACCGCCACTATGCCGATGACGTGGTGGAAAAGTTCGTCGAGCGTGCGGCTGTCAACGGCGTCGACGTGTTCCGCGTATTCGATGCGATGAACGATCCGCGCAACCTGGAAACGGCGCTCAAGGCCGTCAAGCAGCAGGGCAAACATGCCCAGGGCACCATCTCCTACACCACCAGTCCGGTGCACACGTTGGACATGTGGGTCGATCTGGCCAAGCAGATCGAAGACATGGGCGCCGATTCGGTAGCGATCAAGGACATGGCCGGCATTCTCACGCCCTATACCGCCTTCGAGCTGGTGTCGCGGCTGAAGGCCAGCCTGGCGATCCCGATCCATATGCAGTGCCACGCCACTGCAGGGTTGTCGTCGGTGGCCATTCTCAAGGCGGTGGAGGCTGGTATCGACAACGTCGACACCGCGATTTCCTCGCTGTCGATGACCTACGGTCATTCGCCGACCGAGTCGGTAGTGGCCATGTTCCAGGGTACCGAGCGCGACACCGGGCTCAATCTGGAGCTGCTGGAAGAAATCGCTGCGTACTTCCGCGAGGTGCGCAAGAAATATGCGATGTTCGAAGGCAACCTCAAGGGCGTCGACTCGCGCATCCTGGTCGCTCAGGTGCCTGGCGGCATGCTTACCAACATGGAAAGCCAGCTCAAAGAGCAGGGCGCCCAGGACAAGTTCGACCAGGTGCTGGCCGAGATTCCACGCGTGCGCGAAGACCTGGGTTTCATCCCGCTGGTGACGCCCACTTCGCAGATCGTCGGCACTCAGGCGGTGATCAACGTGCTCACTGGTGAGCGCTACAAGTCCATCACCAAGGAAACCGCCGGCGTGCTCAAGGGCGAGTACGGCGCCGCGCCCGCGCCGTTCAACGCCGAGCTGCAGGCCCGTGTACTCGACGGTGGCGAAGCGATCACCTGCCGTCCGGCTGATCTGCTCGAGGCCGAGATGGACAAGCTGACTGCCGAACTCAAGGGCATCGCTCAGGAGAAAGGCATCAAGCTGGCTGTCGACGAAATCGACGACGTCCTGACCTATGCGCTGTTCCCACAGATCGGCTTGAAGTTCCTGGAAAATCGCGGCAACCCGGCGGTCTTCGAGCCTGTGCCGACCGGTAAGCAAGCCCCGGCTCGCGAGGCAGGCAAGCCTGAGGTCTACACCGTCGAGGTCAATGGCAAGTCGTTCGTCGTGCAGGTGAACGAAGGCGGCGATATCGAGGGTATCAAGCCCGTCGGTGGTGCGGCGAGCACCGCACCGGCGGCTCCGGTCGCAGTGGGCGGCGGCGAGCCGCAAGCCGCGCCGCTGGCTGGCAATATCTTCAAGGTGTTGGTGCAGCCTGGTCAGGTCGTGGAGGAGGGTCAACTGGTGATCATCCTCGAAGCAATGAAGATGGAAACCGAGATCCGCGCCTTCAAGGCCGGTACCATCGGTGCCGTCAACGTCAAGGTCGGCGATGCAGTGGCAGTGGGCGCAAGCCTGCTGACCATCGGCTGAGGGGCGCGTCATGGAAAAGCTGCTCAAGCTCTGGCAGAGCACTGGTCTGTACCATCTGGAGCCCGGTCAGGCATTCATGATCGCGGTCTGTCTGTTGCTGATCTACCTGGCCATCAAGAAGGGCTTCGAGCCCCTGTTGCTGGTGCCCATCGGCTTCGGTGGCCTGTTGTCGAACATTCCGGTGGCCAACATGGCCGAGGGCGCGGGTTTCCTGCACCTGATCTATGAAGTGGGCCTGCCGACCAGCATCTTCCCGCTGCTGATCTTCCTCGGCGTCGGCGCCATGACCGACTTCGGCCCGATGCTGGCCAATCCGAAGACGCTGCTGCTTGGCGCCGCTGCGCAGTTCGGCATCTTCGGCACCCTGCTCGGCGCCCTGGCGATCACTGCGCTGGGCATTCCCGGCATGGAGTTCACCCTCAAAGAGGCGGCGTCCATCGCCATCATCGGCGGGGCGGATGGGCCGACCTCGATCTTCGTCACCTCAAAGCTGGCGCCTGATCTGCTCGGGCCCATTGCCGTCGCGGCCTATGCCTATATGGCGCTGGTGCCGTTGCTGCAGCCGCCGATCATGCGTGCGCTGACCACCAAGGAGGAGCGCGCCATCGTCATGCAGCAGCTGCGCCCAGTTGGACAGACCGAGAAGATCATCTTCCCTATCGTACTGTGCATTCTGATTGGCTTGCTGCTACCTGACGCCGCGCCGCTGATCGGCATGTTCGCCCTCGGCAATCTGCTGCGCGAGGCCGGTGTAGTCGAGCGTCTGGCCGATACCTCGCGCAATGCGCTGATCAATATCGTTACCATCTTCCTCGGTCTGACCGTGGGTTCGAAGCTGTCGGCCGAAGCCTTCCTGCAGCTCAAGACCCTGGGCATTCTCATGCTGGGCATGGTGGCGTTTTGCGCAGGCACTGCGGCCGGTGTGCTGATGGCCAAGCTGATGAACCTGTTCAGCAGCAACAAGGTCAATCCGTTGATTGGCTCGGCCGGTGTGTCGGCAGTGCCGATGGCGGCTCGGGTATCGAACAAGGTCGGTCTGGAAGCCAATCCGCAGAACTTCCTGCTGATGCATGCCATGGGGCCGAACGTGGCCGGGGTGATTGGCTCGGCGGTGGCGGCGGGGGTGTTGCTCAGTTTCGTTGGCTGATTGCGGCGCGGAGTTCGCTCCGCGCCTTTTCGTTGCCCACAAAAAAACCGGCTCAAGGCCGGTTTTTTTGTGGGCTCGCCTCAGGCTTCTTCGGCGGCCATTTCCACGTCGTGGGCAATCAGAGCGACCAGCGCGTTCTGCTGGCGGCGCGACAACTGACGAAAACGCTGCAGCAATTCACGCTCGTGGAGGCTCAGTTCGGGGCTGTCGAGGCGCAGGCTGAGATCGTCATCCAGAGCACCTTCCTGAAGCATGCTTTGCTCCAGGCGGGCGATGATTTCCGAATTCATGCTGCGGTGATGGTTGCGTGCTACGTCAGCGATACGCTCACGCATGCCATCTGGCAAGCGAACGACAAATTTGTCAGCCGTGCGGCTGGAATAAATAGCCTGTTTCATAGGGCGCATACATTACCGGTTAGTTCAGGGAGCGATACTGGTAGTCAGTGTCGAGATTGTCACCGGTTTGACAGTGTTTCGCACTAGCCGTTCAACCGGTATCGCGTTCTGCGTCATTATGACCCGAGAGTCATCTGAACAATTCCTTGACGCCAAATACGTGTCGGATTGTGGATCAGGTGGCGGCTTTATGCCAGCACCGATTGTCTGAAATGCGCGGTGTTCGGCAGAAGTCATGCTGATGCTGTACTCGATTATAAAAGTTTCGGTCACTCAATCGTCATCACTGATTCACAAGCCTGACACAGCTTGCGCCTACCTTGGTCTACACCAGAAGGCGCCAGCTCGCTGCCTTCGTATCGACAATGATAGTAGAGGGCCAGCCCATGCGCGCAGCGATTCGAGTCGACCGTCTGAACAAAAGCTTTGGCCGTAAACAGGCATTGTTCGATCTGGCTCTTTCGGTACAGCCGGGTGAAATGGTGGCGTTGATCGGCGCGTCGGGTTCGGGCAAGTCGACCCTGCTGCGTCATCTTGCTGGCTTGGCGCGCGGCGATGCCGGCAGTATCGAAGTGCTCGGGCGCCAGGTGCAGGCCGATGGCCGTCTGAACGGCGACGTGCGTCGTCAGCGTGCCGATATCGGCTACATCTTCCAGCAGTTCAATCTGGTGGGGCGCCTCAGTGTGCTGCAGAACGTGCTGCTCGGTGGTCTGGGGCGTATGCCGCGCTGGCGTGGCAGTCTCGGGCTGTTCAATGCCGAGGAAAAACAGCGTGCCATGCAGGCGCTGGAGCGGGTCGGTCTGGCCGAGTTCGCTGCTCAGCGTGCTTCGACCCTCTCAGGCGGGCAGCAGCAACGCGTGGCTATCGCCCGCGCGCTGTGCCAGCAGGCCGAAGTGATTCTCGCCGATGAACCGATCGCCTCGCTCGACCCGGAGTCGGCGCGCAAGGTGATGGAGATTCTCGCCGACATCAACCGTCACGACGGCAAGACAGTGGTGGTGACTCTGCATCAGGTCGACTACGCGGTGCGCTATTGCCAGCGTGCGGTTGCGCTGAAGGGCGGGCGCATCCATTTCGATGGCCCGACCACGGACTTCAACCCCGATTTCCTCAACGATCTCTACGGCGGCGATCTCGATATCAGCCTGCTGCTGCCGCAAGGGCAGCGCCCTCGGGCTGTAGAGCGTCCGCTGACGCTGGCCAAGGCCTGACGTCACCCTCCTCACTCGAAACAACAACGCCAACCTGCAACAGGAGTGTGCTCCATGTTCAAACGCATCGGCCATATGCTGGCTGCCTCCGCGCTCGTCACCGGTTCCCTGCTGGGGTCGGCCCAGGCCGCCGAGGAACTCAACTTCGGCATCATTTCCACCGAGTCCTCGCAGAACCTCAAGGCCATGTGGGAGCCCTTCCTGGCCGACATGAGCAAGCAGACCGGCGTGAAGATCAACGCCTTCTTCGCCCCTGACTATGCCGGGATCATCCAGGGCATGCGCTTCGACAAGGTCGATGTGGCCTGGTACGGCAACAAGTCGGCGATGGAAGCGGTGGACCGCGCTGGCGGCGAGATCTTCGCCCAGACCGTGGCGGCCAACGGCGCGCAGGGTTACTACAGCCTGCTGGTGGCGCACAAGGACAGCCCGATCGACTCGGTCGAGGACATGCTCAAGAACGCCAAGAGCCTGACCTTCGCCAACGGCGACCCGAACTCCACTTCCGGCTACCTGGTGCCCGGTTACTACGTGTTCGCCCAGAACAATGCCGACGCCGGCAAGATCTTCAAGCGCTCGCTCAACGGCAGTCATGAGGTCAACGCCTTGTCGGTGGCCAACAAGCAGGTCGATGTCGGCACCTTCAACAGCGAGGGCATGGAGCGCCTGGAAGTGACTGCGCCGGACAAGGCCGCGCAACTCAAGGTGATCTGGACCTCGCCCCTGATCCCGTCCGACCCGATCGTCTGGCGCAAGAACCTGCCGCAGGAAACCCGCGACAAGCTGCGTGACTTCTTCATGAGCTACGGCGCCAAGCCGGAAGAGAAGAAGGTACTCGCAGGCCTGCAGTGGGGCCAGTTCAAGGCCTCCGACAACGATCAACTGCTGCCGATTCGCCAGCTCGAGCTGTTCAAGAAACGCACTGAAGTGGCCAACAACGCCACGCTCAAGGACGCCGACAAGCAGGCTCAGCTCAAGGAGCTGGACGCCGAGCTGGCCAAGCTGGAGCAGCGTATGGCCGAGCGTGAGAAGCAAGGCGGCGCCAGCGCCGGTTGATCCTGGCAGCCCCTCGGTATCGACCGAGGGGCTGACTGCAGTCGTTTTCCCCGAGATGCCTTGATGACCACTTTGACCACCCATACCCCGACCATCGATAGCAAACGCAGCTGGTTGCAGTTGATCGGCTGGGGCCTGTTCTTCGCCGTACTTGCCTGGTCCTGGCAGGGCGCGGAAATGAACCCGCTGGCGCTGGTGCGCGATGCCGGCAACATGGCCACCTTCGCCGCCGACTTCCTCCCACCGGACTTCAGCAACTGGCAGCACTACCTCAAGGAGATGGTGGTCACCGTGCAGATTGCCCTCTGGGGCACGGTGCTGGCCATCGTCTGCGCCATTCCTCTGGGCATTCTCTGCTCCGAGAACATCGTGCCCTGGTGGATCTATCAGCCGGTACGCCGAGTGATGGATGCCTGCCGTTCGATCAACGAAATGGTCTTCGCCATGCTCTTCGTCGTCGCGGTCGGCCTCGGCCCCTTCGCTGGCGTGCTGGCACTGTTCATCAGCACCACTGGGGTGCTGGCCAAGCTGTTCGCCGAAGCGGTCGAGGCCATCGACCCTGGCCCGGTCGAAGGGGTGCGCGCTACCGGTGCCAGCGCCTTGCAGGAGGTGATCTTCGGTGTCATCCCGCAGGTGCTGCCACTGTGGATTTCCTACTCGCTGTACCGTTTCGAGTCCAACGTGCGCTCGGCCACGGTGGTCGGCATGGTCGGCGCTGGTGGTATCGGCGTGATCCTCTGGGAGGCTATCCGCGGCTTCCAGTTCGCCCAGACCTGCGCGCTGCTGATCGTGATCATCCTGGTGGTGAGCGCCATCGACATCCTGTCCCAGCGCCTGCGCAAGCTCTTTATCTGAATAGGAGGGAGGGCGCCTGCGTGCGCCCTTTTCAAACGATGAACTTGTCTAGACAAAGCGAGCCGCTGTACCGCGAACTGGCTGCCGTGCTGCGCGAAGACCTGCAGCGCATGAGTCCGGGCGACTACCTGCCGGGCGAGATGCAACTGGCCGCGCGGTTTTCCGTCAACCGTCACACCCTGCGCCGCGCGGTGGACGAACTGGTGCTCGAAGGCCGCCTGCTGCGTCGCCAGGGCAAGGGCACTCAGGTGCTGGCCAAGCCGCTGGTGTATCCGGTGGAGGCGGGCAGTGCCTTCAGCCAGTCGCTGTCGGCGCTCGGCCACCGGGTCGAGGCGCAACTGATCGAGCGCCTGCGCCGCAGTGGCAGCAGCGAGGAGTGCCGCCACCTGCAACTGCCCGATGGCAGCGAGCTGATCGAACTGGCCACGCTGCGCCTGCTCGACGGCCAGCCGATGAGCCTGATCCGTCACCGTTTCTGCGCCAGCCTGGCGCCGCTGTTGGCTGACTACCAGGGCGGTTCGCTGCGCCACTACCTGGCTGAGCGCGACCTGCCGTTGGCGCGCACCTTCAGCCTGATCGGTGCGCGTCTGCCCAGCCGCGAAGAAGCCGCGCACCTGCTGATGCCACGCCATGCGCCGCTGCTCAGCGTACTCACCCTGTCCCGCGACCCTGCCGGTCGTGCGGTGGAGCTGGCGCAGTCCAGCAGCCGCGCCGACCGCTTCCAGTACCAGGTAGCGACCTGATGGAGACCCGCATGAACGACCATGATCCGAACATCGCCGCGCGCCAGCGCTGGATGGGCGTGCTGGCCCGCGCCGGCGCCGCCCTCGACGCCCATGAAGCGGCGCTCAAGGACAGCGACTACCAACTGATCCGCGCCCCCGAGGTCGGTATGACCCTGGTGCGCGGACGCATGGGGGGCACCGGCAGCGCCTTCAATCTCGGCGAAATGACCGTGACTCGCTGCGTGGTGCGCCTGGCCGATGGACGCACCGGCTACAGCTATCTGGCCGGACGCGACAAGCGCCGCGCCGAACTGGCGGCATTGGCCGACGCTCACCTGCAGGGCAGCGACCAGGCGCGCTGGCTCAGTGATCTGATCGAACCACTGGTCCGCCAGCAGCGCGAACAGCGCCTGGCTCGGGCCGCACAGACTGCCACCACCCAGGTGGAGTTCTTTACCCTGGTCAGAGGAGAGGATTGATGACTACGCCGCACAGCTCGCACTGGCTGCAACCGGCTTTCGACGACCCGGTGCTGGACGCCCAGGTAAGCTTCCGCGCCGCCCTCGCTGCCCTGGCCGAACCCGGCCTGACCCAGTCGATGGCCCGCGCCCATGCCCTGGGCGATCTGGCGCCGGCCACCTACGGCCTGTGCCTGGCCTTCCTCGACAGCGACACACCGCTGTGGCTCGCACCGCGCTTCGACACGCCGCTGATCCGCGCCAATCTGGCTTTCCATTGTGGTTGCCCGATCGTCGCCGAGCGCGAGATCGCCCTGTTTGCTCTGCTCGACGAAAGCGAGCTCGCCGACCTGTCGGACTTCGACAACGGCAGCGAGCGCTACCCGGATCAGTCCTGCACGTTACTGATTCAGCTCGCTGACCTGCACGCCGGTGCCCCGCTGCGCTGGCGTGGGCCGGGCATCAAGGACGTGCGCAGCGTCAACCTGCCGCTGCCGGCCTCGTTCTGGCAGCAGCGCCAGGCGCGCAGCGCCTTTCCCCGTGGTCTGGATTGCTTCTTCGCCGCAGGCGGCGAGGTGATCGGCCTGCCGCGCAGCACCCGCGTGCTGATCGAAACCGAGGAGGCTGCCTGATGTATGTCGCCGTCAAGGGTGGCGAACGCGCCATCGACAATGCCCATCAGCTGCTGGCCAGCCGTCGCCGTGGCGACTCCGCCGTCGCCGAACTGGGCGTGGAGCAGGTGCGTCAGCAACTGCCACTGGCCGTGGCCCGCGTGATGAGCGAAGGCTCGCTGTACGACGAGGAACTGGCCGCACTGGCCATCAAGCAGGCGGCTGGCGACCTGATGGAAGCCATCTTCCTCTTGCGCGCCTACCGCACCACGTTGCCGCGTTTCGGCGCCAGCGAGCCGCTGGACAGTACGAAAATGCAGCTGGAGCGCCGCATCTCCGCCACCTTCAAGGACCTGCCCGGTGGCCAACTGCTCGGCCCGACCTTCGACTACACCCACCGGCTGCTGGACTTTGCCCTGCTGGCCGAGGGCGATTACCCGGCACCGGAAAGCGCCGTGATCGATGAACCGAAAGCCTGCCCTCGGGTGCTGGACTTTCTCGCCGAAGAGGGGCTGATGGCCCGCGAGATGGACGATGGCGTACCTGTGCCGGACATCACCCGCGAGCCGCTGGCCTTTCCCGCCAAGCGTGCCGAGCGCCTGCAGGCGCTTGCCCGTGGTGACGAAGGCTTCCTCCTGGCGCTCGGCTATTCCACCCAGCGTGGCTACGGACGCAACCACCCCTTCGCCGGGGAAATTCGTATCGGTGACGTCGAGGTATGGATGACGCCCGCCGAACTGGGTTTCGCCGTGCCGCTGGGCGACATCGAAATCACCGAGTGCGAGATGGTCAACCAGTTCGTCGGTGAAAGCCCCGAGCAGGCGCAGTTCACCCGTGGCTACGGCCTGGCCTTTGGTTACGCCGAACGCAAGGCCATGGGCATGGCCCTGGTCGACCGCGCCCTGCGCGCCGGCGAGTACGGCGAGGAAGTGCAGGGCCCGGCGCAGGAGGAGGAATTCGTGCTGATGCACTGCGACAACGTCGAGGCCGCCGGCTTCGTCTCGCACCTCAAATTGCCGCACTACGTCGACTTCCAGGCCGAACTGGAACTGATCCGCAAGCTGCGCCGCCAGGCGCCGGCAGAGGAGAACCGCTGATGAACCTGTCCACTGCAAGCGGCGCCCGCGAGGCGTCGGCCTACAACTTCGCCTACCTCGACGAACAGACCAAGCGCATGATTCGTCGAGGCCTGCTCAAGGCCATATCCATCCCCGGCTACCAGGTGCCCTTCGGCGGCCGCGAGATGCCGCTGCCCTACGGCTGGGGCACCGGTGGCATGCAACTGACCGCCGCCATTCTCGGTGCGGATGATGTGCTCAAGGTGATCGACCAGGGCGCTGACGACACCACCAACGCGGTGTCGATCCGTCGCTTCTTCGCCCGCACCGCCGGCGTTGCCACCACTGAGCGCACGGTGGAGGCCAGCGTGATCCAGACCCGCCATCGCATCCCCGAAACGCCACTTTCGGCCGGGCAGATCATGGTCTACCAGGTGCCGATTCCCGAGCCGCTGCGTTTCATCGAACCGAGCGAGCAGGAGACACGGACCATGCATGCGCTGGAGGACTACGGCGTGATGCACGTGAAGCTGTACGAGGACATCGCCACCTTCGGCCATATCGCCACCGCCTATGCCTACCCGGTGACGGTGGATGAGCGCTACGTGATGGACCCGTCGCCGATCCCGAAATTCGACAACCCCAAGCTGGACATGAGCCCGGCGCTGATGCTGTTCGGCGCCGGTCGCGAGAAGCGCCTCTACGCGGTACCGCCGTTCACCAAGGTGATCAGCCTGGACTTCGAGGATCACCCCTTCGCCGTGCAGCAGTGGGAGGAGTGCTGCGCATTCTGTGGCAGCAGCGAGTCCTTCCTCGACGAGCTGATCGTCGACGACGCCGGCAGCAAGCGCTACGTCTGCTCCGACACCGACTACTGCCGCCAGCGCACCGAGCGTCTCGAGGAGAACCTGCAATGAGCGCCGCCGAACGTTTGCAACCTGCCTTGGCAACGGCCGAGCCGCTGTTCTCGGCGCGTGATCTGACCCGCCTGTACGGCCCGGAAAAGGGCTGCCAGGGGGTGAGCTTCGACCTCTATCCCGGTGAGGTGCTGGGCATAGTCGGCGAGTCCGGCTCGGGCAAGTCGACCTTGCTCAGCTTGCTCTCCGGGCGCTGCCCGCCAGATCGCGGCGCAGTGAGTTATCGCGGTCGCGACGGCCAGTGGCTCGACCTGTACAGCGCCAGCGAGGCCGAGCGGCGCACGTTGCTGCGCACCGAATGGGGCTTCGTCGAGCAGAACCCGCGTGACGGCCTGCGCATGGCGGTATCGGCCGGCGCCAACATCGGCGAGCGGCTGATGGCCCAGGGCGTGCGCCACTATGGCGAGCTGCGCGCCGCCGGGCTCGACTGGCTGAGCCAGGTGGAGATCGACCCGGCGCGTATCGACGACCTGCCGCGCACCTTCTCCGGTGGCATGCAGCAGCGCCTGCAGATCGCCCGCAACCTGGTCTCCGCGCCGCGCCTGGTGTTCATGGACGAGCCGACCGGGGGCCTCGATGTCTCCGTTCAGGCGCGCCTGCTGGATCTGCTGCGCGGGTTGGTACGCGAGTTGGACCTGGCGGTGGTGATCGTCACCCACGACCTGGCGGTGGCGCGCCTGCTGGCCGACCGCCTGATGGTGATGCGCCGTTCGAAGGTTGTGGAGGCGGGGCTGACCGACCAGATTCTCGACGATCCGCAGCATCCGTATTCGCAGTTGCTGGTGTCGTCGGTGTTGCAGCCATGAGCCTACTGCGAACTGGTGCTGCGTAGGGTGGATGACGCTCTTCTCATCCACCAGTGAGTCGCCATCGGTGGATGGATAAAGCGCCATCCACCCTACAACCGCCAACCCTTGTGGGCGCTTTTCTCCCCTCTCCCGCTTGCGGGAGAGGGGCCGGGGGAGAGGGGCTTCGCTTGCATCGAGTCGCCTGCACCACCCTCTCCCCAGCCCTCTCCCATAAATGGGAGAGGGGGCAGATCGTGCCTACAGTATCCGAGGTGTATATGAACAACCTGATCGAGGTCAGCGGCCTCAGCAAGACCTTCACCCTGCACCAGCAGAACGGCGTCGTCCTGCAGGTGCTGCGTGACCTGAACTTCAGCGTGCGGGGCGGCGAGTGCCTGGTGCTGCACGGCCAGTCCGGCGCTGGCAAGTCGACCCTGCTGCGCACGCTGTACGGCAACTACCTGGCCGCTGGCGGCAGCATCCGCATCCGTCACCAGGGCGCGCCGGTAGAGCTGGTCGGCGCCGAGCCACGCCAGGTGCTGGACGTGCGGCGGCAGAGTCTGGGTTATGTCAGTCAGTTCCTGCGGGTGATCCCGCGCGTCTCGACCCTGGACGTGGTGATGGAACCGGCGCTGTCGCGTGGCTGGGCGCGTGCCGATGCGCAGGTGCGTGCCAAGGAACTGCTGGCACGGCTGAACATTCCCGAGGCGCTCTGGCAACTGGCGCCGGGCACCTTCTCCGGGGGCGAGCAGCAGCGCGTCAATATCGCCCGCGGCTTCATGGTCGAGTGGCCGGTAATGCTGCTGGACGAGCCCACCGCCTCGTTGGACGACGCCAACCGCCAGGTGGTGCTGGAGCTGATCAACGAAGCCAAGGCCGCAGGCAGCGTACTGATTGGCATTTTCCACGACCGCACCGCCCGGGAGGCGGTGGCTGACCGTTACCTCGACATGAGCGCCGAGGCGGCGCAACCGGAGTACGTCTATGTCGTCTGAACAGATTCTCAGCAACGCCCGCGTCGTCACCGCTGAGCGGGAATTCCTGGGTAGCCTGCTGCTGCGTGACGGACTGATCGCAGCGGTGGACGAGGGCGCCAGCCGCCTGCCGCAGGCCCAGGATCTCGGCGGCGATTACCTGCTGCCGGGGTTGGTGGAGTTGCACACCGACAACCTGGAAAAACACATGAGCCCGCGCCCTGGCGTGGACTGGCCATCGGCTTCGGCGGTACTGACCCACGATGCACAGATCGTCGCCGCCGGCATCACCACGGTGTTCGACGCGCTGTCCATCGGCGACATCAACCCACGCGGGCGGCGCATGCAGCAGTTGCCGGCGATGATCGAGGCCATCGCTGCCAGCGAGGCGGCCGGGCAGACTCGCGCCGAGCACCGCCTGCACCTGCGTTGCGAGCTGTGCCACCCGGATGCCCTGACGATCTACCGCGACCTGGTGGAGCACCCGCTGGTGGCGCTGGTCTCGGTGATGGATCACTCGCCCGGCCAGCGCCAGTTCGCCAAGGTGGAGAAGTACCGCGAGTACTACATGGGCAAGTATCACCTGAGCGCGGCAGAGATGGAGGATTTCCTCCAGGAACAGATCGCCAACTCGCGCCAGTACAGCGACCGTCAGCGCCGCGCCATCGTCGAGGACTGCCACAGTCGCGGCATCTCGGTGGCCAGCCATGATGACGCGACCCTGGCCCATGTACAGGAATCGGCGGATTTCGGCATGGCCATCGCCGAGTTCCCTACCACCCTGGAGGCGGCCAGAGCCAGCCATGAACTGGGTCTGAAAGTATTGATGGGCGCGCCGAACGTGGTGCGTGGCGGCTCGCACTCGGGCAATATCGCCGCCGCTGAGCTGGCGCGCCATGGCGTGCTGGATATCCTCTCCAGCGACTACTACCCGGCCAGTCTGTTGCATGCGGCCTGGCTGCTCGTCGGGCAGGACAACGACTATGATTTGCCTGCGGCCATCGCCACCGTGAGCCGCGCGCCGGCCAGGGCGGCCGGGCTGGATGATCGCGGCGAGATTCGCGTCGGCCTGCGCGCCGATCTGGTGCAGGCCAGGGCCCATGGCAAGCAGCCGGTGATCCAGCAGGTGTGGCGCCAAGCACGAAGGGTGTTCTGATGCAGGGCAGGTTGATCTATCTGATGGGGCCTTCGGGCTCGGGCAAGGACAGCCTGTTGCAAGCCGCGCGCGCGCCGCTGGAAGCGCACGGCTGCCGTTTCGCCCGACGGGTGATCACCCGCAGCGCTGAATCGGTAGGGGAAGATGCGCTAGGCGTCACCCCGACAGAGTTCGAGCGCCTGGAGGGCGAGGGCGCCTTTGCCCTGAGCTGGCGCGCCAATGGCCTGGCCTATGGAATCCCGTGCGAGATCGATGACTGGCTGAGCGCCGGGCAGGATGTGCTGATCAATGGTTCGCGCGGTCATCTCGAGGCTGCGCGCCAGCGCTATCCGGATTTGCTGGCGGTTCTTCTACAGGTCGATGAGGCAGTGCTGCGCCAACGCCTGCTGGCCCGTGGTCGGGAGACGCCGGAGCAGATCGAGCAGCGCTTGGCCCGCAGCCGCAGCTTTGCTGTTGTGGGAGGCGCTTTAGCGGCGACTGTCGCCGCTGCGACTGCTGGGATGCAGGAGGTAGAGCGAAGCAGGATGCCCGAGCCGAAAGCCCCTCCCACAGGGGAGTACCTGGCAATCCTCGACAACTCCGGCCCCTTGCCGCAAACCGTCAGCCGCCTGTTGCACCTGCTCGACGAGGCCCGCCAATGCGCCTGACCCTGCTCGGCACCGGCGATGCCCGTCAGGTGCCGGTCTACAACTGCAGTTGTCCGGCCTGCGATGCGGCGCGTGTGTATCCGGCGCGGCGCCGTGGCCCCTGCTGCGCACTGGTCGAATGCGGCACGCAGCGCTGGCTGATCGACAGCGGCCTGACCGACCTCACCGAGCGTTTCCCGCCCCACAGCCTGAGTGGCATCCTGCAGACCCATTACCACGCCGACCACGCCCAGGGCCTGCTGCACCTGCGCTGGGGCCAGGGCCTGATCATTCCCGTGCATGGCCCGGACGATCCAGAAGGGTTGGCCGACCTGTACAAGCACCCCGGTATCCTCGACTTCAGCCAGCCATTCGCCGCCTTCGAGCGCCGTCAGTTGGGTGAGTTGCGCGTCACTGCCTTGCCGCTGAATCATTCCAAGCCGACCTTCGGGTACTTATTTGAAGGGCGGGGGTTCGAAGGACAGGGATTGCAGGGGAAAGGCAGGCGCATCGCCTACCTCACCGATACCCTCGGTGTGCCCGAAGCCAGTTGCGCCGAATTGCAGCGTGCACCGCTGGATGTGCTGGTGCTCGATTGCTCCACCGCGCCGCAACCTGTCGCACCGCGCAACCACAACGATCTGACTCGCGCGCTGGAGGTCATCGAGCGGTTGCAGCCGACGCAGGCGGTGCTGACCCATATCGGCCATGCCTTCGACGCCTGGTTGCTGGATCATCCCGACGCGTTGCCGAGCGGCGTAAGCCTGGCCAGCGACGGCCTGGTGCTTTGATTGTGCTGAGCCCAACGTTTCCGAGGTGTACGACTTTGCCGCCTCAGTGCACAACCTTCCGGCTGCTTGCCCTGAGAACATCATGAAGGCTCGCCGCATTACCCTGCTGCTGTGTACGGCCGAAACCCTGGGCATGGCCGGGTTTGCCCTGTTCGCCGCATTGCTGCCGCAATTCCAGGTGCTCTGGGGGCTGAGCAATACCGAGGCCGGCTGGATCGGCGGCGGCTTCTTTCTCGGTTATATGCTGGCCGTGCCGGTGCTCACGGGCCTGACCGACCGCCACGATGCCCGACTGATCTACCTGTGGGCCATGCTGCTGACGGCCGCTGCCAGCGCCGGTTTCGTCTTCGCCGATGGTTTCTGGTCGGCGCTGCTCTGGCGTGTGCTCGCCGGCATCGGCTTGGCGGGCACCTACATGCCGGGGCTCAAGGCGTTATCAGAGCGCATCGACGGCGCCTCGCAGTCGCGGGCAATCGCTTTCTACACCGCCAGCTTTGGTCTGGGCACGGCGCTGTCCTTCACCCTGTCCGGCGAGTTGGCCAAGCTCGGCGGCTGGCAAGTGCCGGCACTGCTCAGTGGCGGCTGCGCGCTGCTGGCCTGGGCGCTGGTGTACCGGGGCCTGGCGCCGAAGCCGGTGGCGGCGCATGCGCCGCGCAATCTGCTGGATCTGGCACCCCTGAAGAGTCGCGCAGTGCTGGCGTACTGTCTGGCTTACGCGATGCACAACCTGGAACTGTTCGCCCTGCGTGCCTGGCTGGTGGCCTTCGTGGTGTTCTCCGGGCATCTGCAGGGCGTCGATCCCTGGCTATCGGGAACCTGGGTGGCGATGCTGGCGACGCTGATCGGTATGCCGTCGAGCATCCTTGGCAATGAGCTGGCGCTGCGTTTCGGTCGTCAGCGCTGGCTTATCGGCGTGATGCTCGCCTCCGCGCTGCTGGCAATCGTGGTCGGCCTGGGGGCGGCACTGCCGTTCTGGGTGATGCTGGTGCTGGTTCTGCTCTACGCGGTGACTGTGACCGCCGACTCCGCCGCGCTGACCGCCGGGCTGGTCAGTGTCGCCCCGGCCAGCCACCGTGGGGCAGCGATGGCGCTGTATTCCTGCACCGGCTTTACCGGCGCGTTCCTCGGGCCGCTATTGTTCGGCATGACTCTCGATGCCCTGGGTGATCAGCAGTTGCTTGGCTGGTGGGCGGCGTTCGCGCTGATGGGTCTGCTGTTGACGCTGGGCCCGCTGGCGCTGTGGTGGGCGGGCAGGGCACGCGAGGGTGCTGCTGGTTTGTAGGCTCGACGTGCCTGCTGCGTCACGCCTTCGTTCCCAGTGCTTCAGCCTGGCGCAGCCAGCTCTGGCGCTGTTCCTCATTGGAGGGGCGCACCGGGGCGAATTCGCTCAGGCGCCGCGTTTTGATGCCGCAGAAACCGAGAATGGTGCGCACCATCTGCCGATGGGCCGGGGCACCGTAGATCCAGCGAAAGTACCAGCGTGGCGTGTCCATGGTCACCAGCAGGTCGGCGCTGCGCCCGGTGAGTAGCTTGTCCCAGAGTTGCGAGCGGTTACGGTACTTGAAGGCGAAACCGGGCAGGAACACCCGGTCGAAGAAGCCCTTGAGCAGCGCAGGAATGCCACCCCACCAGACCGGGTAGACGAACACCAGGTGCTCGGCCCAGTGGATCAGGCGCTGAGCTTCGAGCAAGTCCGGCTCCAGATTCTGGCTCTGCTCGTAACCCTCACGCAGTATCGGGTCGAACTGCATCTCGCCCAGCCGGAGTTGGCGCACCACGTGCCCCTTGCTGCGTGCTCCCTGGCTGTAGGCCTCGGCCAGGGCGTGGCAGAGGCTGTCCTTTTTCGGCGTGCCGAGAATCAGCAGGATTCGTTTGCCATCGCCTTCCAGCGGTGTGGCGCCGCTCTTGCCCTCAGTCATGCCGCCCGGCTCCGAGCATGTCCTGTGGTCGTACCCATTGGTCGAATTCCTCTTCGTTCAGGTAGCCGAGCTGCAGCGCGGCCTGGCGCAGGGTGCTGCCTTCGGCGTAGGCCTTCTTGGCAATTTCAGCGGCCTTGTCGTAGCCGATATGAGGATTGAGCGCGGTCACCAGCATCAGGCCGTTCTCCAGGTGCGCCGCCATTTGCGCGGCATCCGGCTGCAGATCGGCGACGCAGTGCTGCTGGAAGTTGCGGCAGCCATCGGCGAGCAGGCGGATCGATTGCAGCAGGTTGTGGATGATCACCGGCTTGAACACGTTCAGCTGCAGGTGGCCCTGGCTGGCGGCGAAGCTGATGGTGGCGTCGTTGCCCAGTACCTGACAGGCGAGCATCGACAGTGCTTCGCATTGGGTGGGGTTGACCTTGCCCGGCATGATCGAGCTGCCCGGCTCGTTGGCCGGCAGGCGCACCTCGGCGAAGCCGGCACGCGGGCCCGAACCAAGCAGACGCAGGTCGTTGGCCAGCTTCATCAGCGCCACGGCCAGGGTTTTCAGGGCACCGGACAGGTGTACGAGAGGTTCATGGCCGGACAGCGCAGCGAATTTGTTCGGCGCGCTGGTCAGTGGCAGGCCAGTAAGCGCGGCCAGCTCGGCAGCGATGGCTTCGGCGAAGCCGGCCGGAGCATTGAGGCCGGTACCGACGGCGGTACCACCCTGAGCCAGTTCGCAGGCTGCGGGCAGGGCGGCGCGAATCGCCGCTTCGGCGTGGCCGAGCTGGGCGACGAAGGCCGACAGCTCCTGGCCGAACGTGATCGGCGTGGCGTCCATCATGTGCGTGCGCCCGGTCTTGACCAGGTTGGCATGACGCTGCGCCTGCTCCTGCAGCCCATCACGCAACTCGGCCAGCGCCGGCAGCAGGCAATGGCGCACGTCCTGCACGGCGGCGATGTGCATGGCCGTGGGGAAGCAGTCGTTGGAGCTCTGCGCGCGGTTGACGTGATCGTTGGGATGCACCGGGGTCTTGCCGCCACGGCTGCCGCCGGCCAGTTCGTTGGCGCGCCCGGCGATCACTTCGTTGACGTTCATGTTGCTCTGCGTGCCGCTGCCGGTCTGCCAGACCACCAGGGGGAACTGCGCGTCGTGCTGGCCTTCGAGCACTTCGTCTGCGGCCTGTTCGATCAGGCGGGCGATGTCCGCCGGCAGCTCGCCGCTGCGGCTGTTGACCCGTGCCGCGGCTTTCTTGATCAGAGCCAGGGCGTGCAACACGGCCAGCGGCATGCGCTCCTGGCCGATGGCGAAGTTGATCAGCGAGCGCTGGGTCTGCGCGCCCCAGTAAGCGTCGTCAGGGACTTCGATGGGGCCGATGCTGTCGGTTTCGGTGCGGCTCATTGCGTTCTCCGGGGCAAGTGCAAGGTTGCTGGCAGTTTAGGTCGTGCCGCCGAAGACTGGTTCCACAACTTGTCTATCAGGTTGATTGGAGCCTTTGAGCGTGCGACTACCAGCGGGCGTGGGTTTCACCCAGCCAGCCCAGCGCTCCGTCCACCGGCACGCGCTCGCCCTTCGGGCCGCGCAGTACGCCGTCGTAATGACCGAAGCGCTGTACGGTATTGGCGTGGAAGGGGCCGAGTTTGGGGCAGGCCTTGTGCAGTTGGCGAGGCGTGAAGCGCAGCGCCACGCGATCATCTTCGCTGTCCAGGCGCCAGGGCGCCAGTGGCGCCTGTGAGCTGCGTTCGATATGCAGGGGGCTGTCGAGCAACTGCACTTCACCGCCGAACCACAGGGAATTTTCCGACAGGCCGCTGTGATCGAGCCAGCCAGCACCGAAGTTGCCGGCGATGCCGCCCGCTGCAGCGAATGCCGCCCGCTGCCAGTAAGTATTCATCGGCCAGACGCCACGGCCGAAGTCCAGCGCGGCGAAGCTCTGGCCCGGCACGCAGCTGTAATGCTTGCCGCCCAACTGCAGGCTGCCTGCGGTGGGCAGGCCGAGTTGCCGACAGGTGGCATGAAAGCCGCCATGTTGCAACGGCGCGACCAGATTGACCGATTGCAGATGGGCAGGGCGCTGAATGTCCAGGGCCACCTGCAGGGGCTGGCCGCCAATATCCGGGGCGGCAGCGGTGAGGCGCAGGCGTCCGGGGTGCTCATCGATGCGCAGTTGCAGGCGCGAGTGGCTGAAGGAGTGACTCTCCAGCGGCAGGTCGGGCAACTGGCAGCCGAGGGCAAAGGGACGGAACTGGGTATGGGCGACGGCCTGGCCGGTTTCCAGATCGAGGAAGTAGGCGGCGCCGTAGCCGAGGTAGTCGAGGTCAGCCAGGGTTAGCGAGAGCATCCACTGCGGCGTGGTGATGCACCAGTGATTCCAGCGTTTGCGCCGCCCGGCGTGACCATGCAGGGTGCAGTCCACTTGCGGTCGATTGGACCAGCCAATGGCCTCATCCAGCAGTCGACCTTTGCTGTCGCAAAGTGGCTGGAGCGGAAGGGGCGCGTGTGAGGTGAGGCTGGTCATCGGGCACGTCCATGTGTGTGCGCGGGCTGGCGATCAATTGCCGGCTCTTGAGGTGCGCACGCCTTGTTTAATGTGGAGGTCGCAAAGAATGCCGAGCCCACACGAGCATGAGCAAGTACTGGCATTTTGGCAACTGACCAGTGGGTGCTCCGGTCAACATGACGGGTGTGAGCCAGCGCACAACGCGCATCGCTTGAGGGATTTGCGCGCAGGGCACAAAATGCCGCCTTCGTAGTCTACCCAGACTCATTCACAACCTCTGGACGCTCTCCATGCTCCGTTTTTCCAAACTCTGCACCGCCGTTCTGCTCAGCGCGAGCGCATCCCTGGCCATGGCCGATGCCGCCAGTCACGCCGCCGATGCCGAGCGTTTTCTCAAGCTGGCCAACGCCGACAGGCTGACCGTGCCGGTCTACGGTCAGGTGCAGCAGATGTTCGCGCAGCGCTTCGCCGAGGCGCCGGGTGGCAAGAAAGCGGTGCTGGAAAGCTATCAGGCCAAGGCCAACACCGCGCTGGACAAGGCCGTTGGCTGGGACAAGCTGAAGCCGGACATGGTCAAGCTTTATACCAGCAACTTCAACGAGCAGGAGCTCAAGGACCTGATCGCCTTCTACGAGTCGCCGCTGGGGCAGAAGGTGCTGCAGAAGATGCCGACGCTCACCGCGCAGTCTGCGCAGATCACCCAGAGCAAGCTGGAGTCCGCCGTGCCCGAGGTGAACAAGCTGCTGGCCGACATGAGCAACGAGCTCGGCCTGCCGAAACAGCCCTGATGGAGCCCAAGATGTCCAAGCAAGACCTGATCGTCACCGCCCTGGCTGCGCTGCAGCCCGAGCATCTCGATGTGCTGGACGAGAGTCACATGCACAGTCGCGGTCTGGAGACTCACTACAAGGCGGTGATCGTCAGCCCGGCGTTTGCCGGCCTGAATGCGGTCAAGCGACATCAGAAGGTGTATGCGACGGTCGGCGAGCTGATGGGGCAGATCCATGCCTTGGCGCTGCACACCTACACCCCGGAGGAGTGGGCGGCGCAGGGCATGGCTCCGGCCTCGCCGACCTGTCGCGGCGGTCATTGATGTAGCCCAACCCGCGGCAGCGATCATTTCCCGGATTGCATCCGGGCTACGCGACAGGCTGTCGCGCCCTGTCGCCAACTTACCCTGGTGATTCTCGGCTTTGCTACAATCGCCCTTCGCGCCGGCCTGCTGAGCCGGCGTTTTTCATGTCCCGCCAGTCCGCCCTTTACGTGGGTGACTACTGAGAGAATATTCATGACCGACAAGATCGTCGTCGCGGCGCTGTATAAATTCGTCTCCCTGCCGGATTACCAGGCGCTGCGCGAACCCCTGCTGCAAACCCTGATCGATAACGACATCAAGGGCACCCTGCTGCTCGCCGAAGAAGGCATCAATGGCACCGTTTCCGGCACGCGTGCCGGTATCGATGCACTGCTCGCCTGGTTCGCTCAGGACGCCCGCCTGGCCGATATCGACCACAAGGAATCCTACTGCGATGAGCAGCCGTTCTATCGCACCAAGGTCAAGCTGAAGAAAGAGATCGTCACCCTCGGCGTACCGGGCGTCGATCCCAACCAGCGCGTCGGCACCTATGTCGAGCCGCAGGACTGGAACGCCCTGATCAGCGACCCCGACGTGCTGCTGATCGATACCCGCAACGACTATGAAGTGGCCATCGGCACCTTCGAGGGTGCCATCGACCCCAAGACCAAGTCGTTCCGCGAGTTTCCCGAGTACATCCGCGAGCACTTCGACCCGAGCAGGCACAAGAAGGTGGCGATGTTCTGCACCGGTGGCATTCGCTGTGAGAAGGCCTCCAGCTACATGCTCGGCGAAGGTTTCGAGGAGGTCTATCACCTCAAGGGCGGTATTCTCAAATACCTCGAGGAAGTGCCGCAGGAAGAGACCAAGTGGCAGGGCGACTGCTTCGTCTTCGACAACCGCGTGACCGTGCGCCATGACCTGTCCGAAGGTGACTACGATCAGTGTCACGCTTGCCGCACGCCAATTTCCGTGGAAGACCGTCAGTCCGAGTTCTACAGCCCCGGTGTCAGCTGCCCGCATTGCTGGGATTCGCTGCCGGAGAAAACCCGCGAAAGCGCCCGTGAGCGGCAGAAGCAGATCGAGCTGGCGCGCCAGCGCAACCAGCCGCACCCCATTGGCCGTAACCCCCGCCAACTGAACGAGGCCTGACCATGGCTAGCCGCCTGCTCTACGTGATGGACCCGATGTGCTCCTGGTGCTGGGGTTTTGCACCGGTAATCGAAGCCCTCGCCGAGCAGGCGGCGGCAGCCTCTGTGCCGCTGCAGATCGTGGTGGGTGGCCTGCGCCGTGACCAGGTGGCCGTCGATGCTGCCGCCCGCGTGCGTTACCTGGGCTACTGGCAGGCGGTCAACGCCAGCACCGGGCAGCTGTTCGACTTCGAACGCGGTCTGCCCGAGGGGCTGGTGTATGACACCGAGCCTGCCTGCCGCGCCCTGGTCACAGCACGCAACCTCCATGCGCCGAGTGCCTGGACGCTGCTCAAGCTGATTCAGCAAGCCTTCTATACCGAAGGTGCCGATGTCACCCAGGCCAGCGTGCTTGTGCAACTGGCCGAACAGGCGGGTATCCCGCGCATCGAGTTCGCCGAGGCCTTCGACAGCCAGGCCATGGAGGAGGCGACTGCTGCCGACTTCACCTGGGTACAGGATCTGGGCATCGCCGGCTTCCCCACCTTGCTGGCCGAGCGCGATGGCCAGCTTGCTTTGTTGACCAACGGCTATCAACCGCTCGAGGTGCTGGCGCCGCTGTTGGGCCGCTGGCTGGAGCGCGCTGGCCATGCCTGATCGGTTGAGCTGGGCAGAAATCCGTCGCCTGGCCCTGCATCACAAGAAGGCGCTGATCCTGGCGAATCTGGTGGCCGTGCTGGCGACCCTGTGCAGTGTGCCGATCCCGTTGCTGTTGCCGCTGCTGGTGGACGAAGTGCTGCTGCATGACGGCGACGCGGCGCTCAAAGTGATGGACAACTTCCTGCCAGCCGGCTGGGAAACGGCGGCCGGCTATATCGGCCTGATGCTGCTGTTGACGCTGCTGCTGCGCAGCTCGGCGCTGATCTTCAACGTGTTGCAGGCGCGCCTGTTTGCCAGGCTGTCGAAGGACATCGTCTACCGCATCCGCATGCGCCTGATCGAACGGCTCAAGCGCATCTCCCTCGGTGAGTACGAGAGCCTGGGCGGCGGCACCGTGACCACCCACCTGGTCACCGATCTGGACACCCTGGACAAGTTCGTTGGCGAGACCCTGAGTCGTTTTCTGGTGGCGGTGCTGACCCTGGTCGGCACCTCGGCCATCCTGATCTGGATGCACTGGCAACTGGCCTTGCTGATCCTGCTGTTCAACCCGCTGGTGATCTACGCCACCGTGCTGCTGGGCAAGAAGGTCAAGCACCTGAAGAAGCTGGAGAACGACAGCACGTCGCGCTTCACTCAGGCGCTGACCGAGACCCTGGAAGCGATTCAGGAAGTGCGCGCCGGCAACCGCCAGGGCTACTTCCTTGGCCGTCTTGGTGGGCGCGCACGAGAGGTACGCGACTATGCCGTGGCCTCGCAGTGGAAGAGCGACGCCTCGAACCGGGCCAGTGGCCTGCTGTTTCAGTTCGGCATCGACGTGTTCCGCGCGGCGGCGATGCTCACCGTGCTGTTCTCCGACCTGTCCATTGGCCAGATGCTCGCGGTGTTCAGTTACCTGTGGTTCATGATCGGCCCGGTCGAACAATTGCTCAGCCTGCAGTACGCGTTCTATGCCGCAGGTGGTGCGCTGACCCGTATCAACGAGTTGCTGGCGCGCAAGGACGAGCCGCAGTACGACGGGCGCGTCGACCCTTTCAAGGGGCGCGACACGGTCGGTATCGAGGTACGCGGGTTGACCTTCGGCTATGGCGAGGAGCCAGTGCTGGATCGTCTCGATCTGTCCATCGGCCCGGGCGAGAAGGTGGCGATAGTCGGCGCCTCTGGCGGCGGCAAGAGCACGCTGGTGCAACTGCTGCTGGGTCTTTACACGCCGCAGGCCGGCAGCATTCGCTTCGGCGGTAGCGCGCTGGAGGAGATCGGCCTGGGCTGCGTGCGCGACAACGTGGCCGTGGTGCTGCAGCACCCGGCGTTGTTCAACGACACGGTGCGTGCCAACCTGACCATGGGGCGTGAACGCAGCGACGAGGCCTGCTGGCAGGCGCTGGAGATTGCCCAGTTGGCGCCGACTATCCATGCGCTGCCCCTGGGCCTGGACAGCGTGGTCGGGCGCAGCGGCGTGCGGCTCTCCGGCGGACAGCGCCAGCGCCTGGCGATTGCCCGCATGGTGTTGGCCGAGCCTAAGGTGGTGATTCTCGATGAGGCCACCTCGGCGCTGGATGCAGCCACCGAGTACGCCCTGCACGAAGCGCTAGCGCAGTTCCTTGAAGGTCGCACCACGCTGATCATCGCCCACCGCTTGAGCGCGGTGAAGCAGGCCGACCGCGTGCTGGTATTCGATGGCGGCAGCGTCGCCGAGGATGGCGACCACCAGCAGTTGATCGCTGAAGGTGGTCTGTACGCCAAGCTCTACGGGCATTTGCAGCAGGGCTGAACCCTGGGGTACGCCTTGCGCCCCGCGGCGATGAGGATTCTCGGTAAATTTTTCGCGGCTGAAGCCGCTCCTACGCTCCAGGCGGGCTGGGGGATCGGCCGGCTCTCAGTCGTAGCCCCGATGCAATCCGGGAGAGCTTCGTCACGCCATTTCCCGGATTGCATCCGGGCTACACAGCTTCCTCGCCTGTCGCGGCTGAAGCCCCTCCCACAAGGTTTCGCTGCTGCAATGACCGGCTGCCCCCGCTTCCGTGGGAGGCGCTTCAGCGGCGACGCTCTACCTCAGTCATGGCTCATCAAGGCTTCGCTCAACTCCTCGAACAGCGTCTGCACCGAACGTAAAGCGCGGCAGTCCGGGCGTGTCAGCAGCCAGAGTTCGGTGTCGCAGCCTGCCAGTGGCGGGCCGAGAGCCTTGAGTTCGGGATGGGCGCGCAGCACGAAGTCGGGCAGGGCGGCGACACCCAACCCGGCGCGTGCCAGTTGCGCCACGGCGTACATGCTGCTGCAGCGATAGCTGGGGGTGACGCTCGGCAATTCACGCAGGCGCCAGAGCACCGTGGCGTGATCCGGCATCGCCTCGTCCGGGGCGATCCAGCTCTGGCGCGCCAGGTCGCTGCGATCCTGATCATCGTCGCGGGCGCAGACGAGGTAGGAGACGGTGGCCAGGCGCCGGCCGACCAGATGCTCCGGCGGCTGATTGGTCAGGCGCAGGGCCAGGTCGGCGTCGCGCCGACTGAGGTTGGCGAAGTCGTTGGAAGTCACCAGCTCCAGCGCCAGCGCCGGATAGCTGGGCATGAAGCGCGCCAGCGCCGGCAGCAACAGGCTGCTCAGTACCGCATCGGTGCAGGTCAGGCGCACCGTGCCGCTGACCACTTGCTTGCCCAGTTCCAGCGCCACGCGTGCGGCATCCAGTGCCTGTTCGGCGCGCTCGGCCTGTTCGGCCAGGGCGCGCGCGGTTTCGCTGGGTTCGTAGCCGCGCCGGCTCTTCTCGAACAGCGCCACGCCCAGGGCGGCCTCCAGCCGGCGTACGGCGCGGAACACCGTGGATACGTCGACCTGCATCAGTTCTGCCGCACGCGCCAGGGAGCGACCACGCACCAGTGCGAGCACCAGGGACAGGTCGGTATGGTCGATCTGATATTGCATAGCTGCAATCTCTGCTTGTCTATTCGCCAATTATTATTGCGTGAGCGCCATCTTATAGTGGCCGGGAGACCGCCATGCAAGAAGGGGATAGGCGTATGTACAGCAAGTGTCGAGTCAAGGTCGCTCTGGTGGGTGACTACAATGCGGCGATTGCCGCGCACCGGGCCATTCCCGAAGCGCTGCGCCTGGCCAGCGAGGCGTTGGGGGTAGCGGTCGAGCATGACTGGCTGGCCACCGGCAGTCTCGTCGATGACGCCACCCTGATGGCTTACGACGGCATCTGGTGCGTACCGGGCAGCCCCTATGCCGCCACCGAAGGTGCGCTGCGCGCCATTCGTTTCGCGCGCGAGCAGGGTGTGCCGTTTCTAGGCACCTGTGGCGGCTTTCAGCACGCGCTGCTGGAGTACGCGCGTAACCGCCTGGGTTGGACCGATGCCGAGCATGCCGAGCTGTCGCCGCAAGCGCAGAGCCCTCTGATCGCGCCCCTGAGCTGTGCCTTGCTGGACGTCAGCGAGCATGTGCACCTGGTCTCCGGCTCGCGCATTGCCGAGCTCTACGGTGTGCGCGAGATCAGCGAGCAGTACCTGTGCCGCTATGGTCTCGTCGATGCCTTCGTCGAGCCGCTGATGGCCCAGGCGCTGAAGGCCTCCGGGCATGACCAGGCCGGTGCGGTGCGCGCCATCGAACTGGAGGATCATCCGTTCTTCATCGCTACCCTGTTTCAGCCCGAGCGTGCCGCGCTGGAAGGGCGCCTGCCGCCGGTCGTGGCCGGTCTGGTCGGCGCCTGTGCGGTGCAATCGGTACACGAAGCACATCTGCAGGCAGCCGTGTGATCGCCGCCACGCCTGAGCCACCTTATTACGTGGTGATGTTCACCTCCCAGCGTACGGAGGTGGACGCCGGCTATGCCGAGGCGGCGCAGCGCATGCTGGAGCTGGCTGCGCAGCAGCCCGGCTTTCTCGGTGTGGAGTCGGCGCGCAGCGATGGCCTGGGCATCACCCTGTCCTACTGGCAGAGCGAGGAGGCCATTCAGGCCTGGCGCGAGCATGCCGAACACAGCGCCGTTCGCGAACAGGGACGCGCCGATTGGTACGCTGTCTTCACCACGCGCGTGGCCAAGGTGGAGCGAGCCTACACCTTCTCGCGCCGGGGCTGAGTAATAGCGGCAAGCCGGCTGACCGCCGTGTAAGGATTTTTTTACGGTTGCCAGGGCTTTGCCTGCCTTGCCGGAGAGGCGTAAGGAAAATTTGCCACTGCCGCACGCGGCCACTGCGTCGAAGTGTCGCAAACCATCTTGAGAGCGGCTCTGCGCTCGGTTGTCATGAGGTTGTCCGCACCGCATTCGTGCGGTTGCCATAACAATGACAATCAGGAGGCGAAATGACCGCCGTGGCCAAGATCGAGCAGCACAACCCCATCGGAACCGACGGTTTCGAGTTCGTCGAATTTACCGCACCGAATGCCGAAGGCATCGAGCAACTGCGCCAGTTGTTCACCGCCATGGGTTTCACCGAGACCGCCAAGCACCGCTCGAAAGAGGTGTGGCTGTTCCAGCAGAACGACATCAACATCGTGCTTAACGGCAGCCCCACCGGCCACGTGCGCGCCTTCGGCGAGAAGCATGGCCCCAGCGCCTGCGCCATGGCCTTCCGGGTCAAGAACGCGGCCCAGGCCGCCGCCTACGTCGAGCAGCAGGGCGCCACGCTGGTGGGCAGCCACGCCAATTTCGGCGAGCTGAACATCCCCTGCGTCGAAGGCATCGGCGGTTCCCTGCTGTATCTGGTTGACCGTTACGGCGACAAGAGCATCTATGACGTCGACTTCGAGTACATCGAAGGTCGCAGCCCCAACGACAACGCCGTCGGCCTGCAGTGCATCGACCACCTGACCCACAACGTGCGTCGCGGACAGATGGATGTCTGGTCCGGCTTCTATGAGCGCATCGCCAACTTCCGCGAGATCCGCTACTTCGACATCGAGGGCAAGCTCACCGGCCTGTTCTCCCGCGCCATGACCGCGCCGTGCGGCAAGATCCGCATCCCGATCAACGAGTCGGCCGATGACAAATCGCAGATCGAGGAATTCATCCGCGAATACCACGGCGAAGGCATCCAGCACATCGCCCTGTCCACCGACGACATCTACGCCACCGTGCGCCAGCTGCGTGCCAACGGCGTCGACTTCATGACCACCCCGGACACCTATTACGAGAAGGTCGACAGCCGCGTCGCCGGCCATGGCGAACCGACCGATGTACTGCGCGAGTTGAACATCCTGATCGACGGTGCACCTGGCGACGACGGCATCCTGCTGCAGATCTTCACCAACACGGTGATCGGTCCGATCTTCTTCGAGATCATTCAGCGCAAGGGTAACCAGGGCTTTGGCGAGGGCAATTTCAAGGCGCTGTTCGAATCCATCGAGGAAGACCAGCTGCGTCGCGGCGTGATCTCCGAGGAGCCATGATGCGCCTGGTCCGTAGGGTGCGCCGTGCGCACCATCAGCCTCGTGTCACTCGGTGCGAAACGCGCACTCTATCGGGAGCCTGCTCATGAGCCGCAAATGGATCAGCTTTCCTCTGCGTGAAGGCGAGTGCTCGCGTCAGGCACATTGCGACCTGCCGCAGGGCACCTACGAGCGCGAGATGGGTCGCGAGGGCTTCTTCGGTCCCACCGCGCACCTGCACCACAAGCATCCGCCCACCGGCTGGATCGACTGGGAAGGTCCGCTGCGCCCGCACGCGTTCAACTTCAACGACATCCCCAGCGAGCGAGACTGCCCGCTGGCGGCGCCGCTGACGCTGCACAACGCCGACGTCAAGCTGCGTGTCTGGCGCACTCACGGCGCGATGCGCCATCTGGTACGTAACGCCGATGGTGACGAGTTGCTGTTCGTGCACGAAGGCAGCGGGCACTTCTATTGCGACTTCGGCCATCTGGAGTACCGCGACGGCGATTACCTGCTGATCCCGCGTGGCACCGCCTGGCGTATCGAGGCCAACACGCCGAGCTACTTCCTGCTGATCGAGAACACCGACGGCGCCTACCAGTTGCCGGACAAAGGTCTGCTCGGGCCGCAGGCGATCTTCGACCTGGCCGTGTTGGAGCACCCGCATATCGATGAGGCCTTCAAGGCGCAACAGGACGAGAACACCTGGCAAATCCGCATCAAGCGGCGCGGCCAGATCAGCACTGTGACCTACCCCTACAACCCGCTGGACGTGGTCGGCTGGCATGGTGACAACACCGTGGTGCGCCTGAACTGGCGCGACATTCGTCCGCTGATCAGCCATCGCTACCACCTGCCGCCGTCGGTGCACACCACCTTCGTCGCCAGCGGTTTCGTGATCTGCACCTTTACCCCGCGCCCGGTGGAATCCGACCCCGGCGCGCTCAAGGTGCCGTTCTTCCACAACAACGACGACTACGACGAAGTGCTGTTCTATCACCGTGGCAATTTCTTCAGCCGCGACAACATCGAGCAGGGCATGGTCACTCTGCATCCGTGCGGCTTCCCCCATGGACCGCACCCCAAGGCGCTGAAGAAGAGCCAGGTCGATCCGGCCACCTTCATCGACGAGGTGGCGGTGATGATCGACACGCGTCGCGCCCTGGAGGTGGCCGATGCCGCCAGTGCGGTGGACGTGGCCGAGTACGTCAACTCCTGGCGCGCGCCGGGGCTCTAGGTTTAACGAACCTGTAGGAGCCGGCTTGCCGGCGATCAGCGATCCCCGGATCGCCGGCAAGCCGGCTCCTACGCCAAGAACGGAAATCGCATATGAAACTCGCATCACTGAACCAAGGCCGCGATGGCGTGCTGATCGTCGTTTCCCGCGATCTCACCCGCGCTGTACTCGCGCCGCAGATCGCTTTCACCCTGCAGGCCGCGCTGGACGACTGGGCCGTGGCCCGGCCAAAGCTGGAGGCGGTCTATCAGCGTCTCAACGACGGCCTGGAGGAGGGCGCCTTCGCCTTCGATCAGAGCGCCTGCCACAGTCCGTTGCCGCGCGCCTACCACTGGGCCGACGGCAGTGCCTACGTCAACCATGTCGAACTGGTGCGCAAGGCGCGCGGCGCCGAGATGCCGGAATCCTTCTGGCACGACCCGCTGATGTATCAGGGGGGTGCCGATGCCTTCATCCCGCCGCACAGCCCGATCCGCCTGGCAGACGAAGCCTGGGGCATCGATCTGGAAGCCGAGCTGGCGGTGATCACCGATGACGTGCCGATGGGCGCCACGCCGGCCGAAGCGGCAGGCCATATCCGACTGCTGATGCTGGTCAACGATGTCTCGTTGCGCAACCTGATCCCTGGCGAGCTGGCCAAGGGCTTCGGTTTCTACCAGAGCAAGCCGTCATCGAGCTTCTCGCCGGTGGCCATCACCCCTGACGAGCTGGGTGAAAGCTGGAAGGACGGCAAGGTGCATAGGCCGCTGGTGTCGCACATCAACGGCGCGTTGTTCGGCCAGCCGAACGCTGGTGTGGACATGACCTTCAACTTCCCAAACCTGGTAGCGCATGCCGCCAAGACCCGGCCGCTGGGCGCGGGCACCATCATCGGCTCGGGCACGGTGTCGAATTACGACCGCAGCGCCGGCTCGAGCTGCCTGGCGGAAAAACGCATGCTGGAGATCGTCGAGCAGGGCGAGGCGAAGACGCCGTTCCTCAAGTTTGGCGACCGGGTGCGCATCGAGATGTTCGACGTTGCCGGACAGAGCATCTTCGGTGCCATCGATCAGGTGGTGGAAAAATATGAGTAGCCCGGATGAAATCCGGGAAATTCCCAGGTCAGTCCCGGATTGCATCCGGGCTACGGGGGGATGATCGATGCTGAAACTCTACGGCTACTGGCGTTCCAGCGCCGCCTACCGTGTGCGTATCGCCCTCAACCTCAAGGGCCTGGCCTGTGAACAGGTGCCGGTGCACCTGGTCAAGGACGGCGGCCAGCAGCACGGCGCCGATTATCGCGGGCTGAACCCGCAGGGCCTGTTGCCGCTCCTGGTGGATGAGGAGAACGGCGGCGTGCGCATCGCCCAGTCGCTGGCGATCATCGAATACCTCGAAGAGATCTTCCCGGTGCCGGCGTTGTTGCCGGCCGACCCGGCCGAGCGCGCCCAGGTGCGGGCGCTGGCGCTGCATATCGCCTGTGACGTGCATCCGCTGAACAACCTGCGCGTGCTGCAGTATCTGTCCAGCGAACTGGGCGTCGCCGATGAGGCGAAGAACGCCTGGTACCGGCACTGGGTCGCGCTGGGCCTGGCCGCCGTGGAGGAGGGCCTGGTCGTTTTCGACGGACGCCTGTCGCTTGGCGAGCGGCCTGGATATCTGGAAGCCTGCCTGATCCCGCAGCTGTATAATGCGCGGCGTTTTAACTGTGACCTTGCCGCGTATCCACGCATTGTCGCCATGGCGGCGCGCTGTGAACCCCTGGAGGCCTTCCAACTGGCCGCACCGGAGGCACAAACCGACGCCCAGTGACACTTTCGGCTTCACCCAAGCCTTGCATTCCGCTGCGCCACAAGCGCAGCGGGTCCGATTCCGTCACAGATAAAAACAAACAGGTGACGCATGACCCGTGAAAAACCGAAGAACCTCTGGCTCTCGCGCTGGGGTTTCATCCTCGCTGCAACCGGCTCGGCCGTCGGGCTGGGCAATATCTGGAAATTCCCCTACATCACTGGCGAATACGGCGGCGGCGCCTTCGTGCTGATGTACCTGGCGTGCATCCTGGCCATTGGCATTCCGGTGATGATGACCGAGATCGCCATCGGTCGTCGTGGCCGCGGCAGTCCCATCGACGCCATCGGTCGCGTGGTGCGCGAGAACGGCGGCAACCCGCTGTGGAAGGCGGTTGGCGGCATGGCCATGCTCGCCGGTTTCATGATCCTGTGTTTCTACGTGGTGGTGGCCGGCTGGGCCTTTGCCTATACGTGGAAGATGCTCGACGGCTCGCTGGCCGCGACCAGTGTCGAGGCGCTGGGCGGGGTATTCGAAGCGCATAACGCCAACCCCTGGCAACTCGGCGGCTGGAGCGTGCTGGTGGCATTGCTGACCCTTTGGATCGTGGCCAAGGGCGTACAGAAAGGTATCGAAAGTGCGGTGCGCTGGATGATGCCGGGCCTGGCCCTGATGCTGGTGGCGTTGGTTGGCTATGCCTTCACCAGCGGCAGTTTCAGCGCCGGTTTCGGTTTTCTGTTCCATTTCGATGCCTCGAAGATCACCGGTGAGGCGCTGCTGGCGGCCTTGGGCCACGCCTTCTTCACCCTGAGCCTGGCCTCGGGCGCCATCCTCACCTACGGCTCCTACATTCCGGACGGCCAATCCATCGCGCGCACCACCTTCGTCGTCGCCCTCTGCGATACCTGTGTGGCGTTGCTGGCCGGCCTGGCGATCTTCCCGATCATCTTCGCCAACGGCATGAGCCCGAGCGCCGGACCGGGTCTGATCTTCATGAGCCTGCCGCTGGCCTTCCAGCAGATGCCGTTCGGCACCGCCTTCGGCGTGTTGTTCTTCGCCATGGTGTCGATCGCCGCGTTGACCTCGGCGATCTCGATGATCGAAGCCAGCGTGGCCTACCTGAACGAGAAGTACGGCATCAGTCGTCTGCGTGCGGCGATGGGCGCTGGTGCGGTGCTACTGGTGATCAGCCTGGTGGCGATGCTGTCGTTCAACCTGCTGGCGGGCTGGACGCCGCTGGGCAAGAACTTCTTCGACTGGCTGGACTACCTCACCTCGCGCTGGATGATGCCATTGGGTGGCATCTTCATGGTGGTGCTCGCTGGCTATGCACTGCGCGGCGAGATCATGCGTGACGAGCTGGACCTGCCGCCTGCGGGCTACGCGCTGTGGCTGTTCATGGTGCGCTATGTCAGCCCGGTGCTGATCATGGTGGTGTTCCTGCATGCGCTGGGCTGGTTGATGTTCGACCCGGTGCTGCAGTGGTACTGGATCGCTGGCGCCATCGGCTTGCTGGCCGTGGCGGGCGAAATCCTGCGGCCAAGGGTGGTACCGGCGCTCGCCGGACGCTGATCGGGGCTCGAATCGAAGGGCGCAGCTGCGTTGGACGCTGCGCCCTTTTTATTGCTGGCTTGCTCACAGGATTTGCTAGGTAGGCGATAATTCGCCATTCGTTCGGCGTCAATAAGCGGATAATTGCCGGTTATAGCGGTTTCCCAGATTATGCCCGAAGAAATGGGTTGGCGAATTGCCAGCACTCAAGCTGGGCGCCTTTGCTGCCGATACATGGGGTTCGATCTGGCACAGCAGTTGCCTCACCTTCCGACCAGGCCGCGTTCACGAGACGTGGCTCTATAAGAAGAACCGGAGTCGCCCTTTATGTTCAAGCCTGCCGCACGCTTTTTCGCCAACCTTGCCGTAGGCAAGAAACTTCTCATCGGGTTTGGTCTGGTGCTGTTGCTCACTGCTGCCATGACGGTCAGCGGTTACCTTGCTGTTCAGGCGGTGCTGCATGGACATGAGCAGGTCGGGGAGTTGGCTCAGGTGAACCAGGAGATCCTCGAGGCGCGTCGGCTTGAACGCAATTTCGCCATCGAGCAGAGCCCAGAGAGTGCACAGCGCGTCCGCGACAGCCTGCTCAAGGTGCAGGACATGCTGGAGCATCTGGGCAAAGACTCTGCCGAAGGAACGCGCGTGCAGACCATGCAGCAGGCTGCCGCTGAGTACCTGAAGCAGTTCGACAATTATGTCGAGCAGCAGGACAAGTCTCGCGAGGCCCGTCAGGACATGCGCAGTGCCGCCGCCGAAGCACGCGACCAGTTCGAAGTGATCGAGCTGGACATGTACGACGCGGTGCGTGAGCTGCGTCTGCAGGGCGACCGACTGCGCGGCAGCGACCCGCTGACCCTGGCGGAAACCGCATCCGGTCTGAGCAAGCGCATGCTCGACCTGCGAGGCCAGGAAAGCCTGTACATCATCGACGGTTCGCCCGAAGCGCTGGAAGAGTGGGAGTACGTCAGCGAGGATCTGCAGACCGTCGCCCGCAGCCTGACCGTCTGGCTCGAGGATGATCAGAAAGCGTCCATTGAAACCGCTTTGCAGGCGCTGACTCTTTACCAGCGTTCCTTTCTCTATTATCAGCAGCTGCGCGAGCAGAACCTGGCCACCGAAAAGGCCATGATCGAGCGCGCACGTTCGGTCGTCGATCTGGCCGAGTCAGCCCAGGCCAGCGCCGAGACCCGCATGCTCGCCGACTCCCAGCGCGCGCTGGTGCTGCTGGGCTTCATGGGCGCGGCCGCCGTGGTGTTGGGCCTGTGCGCCGCGTTGCTGATCACCCGTCTGATCGTGGCACCGCTGCGCCAGAGCGTAGGTTTTGCACAGCGCATCGCCGCCGGCGATCTCAGCCAGGACATCCCGCAGGATCGCCGTGACGAAGTCGGGCAGCTGCTTGCTGCCATGCAGGACATGACCGTCAGCCTGCGCAATCTGGTCAGCCGCATTGGCGGTGGGGTCGGACAAATCGCCGCGGCTGCCGAGCAGTTGTCAGCCATTACCGCGCAGACCAGCGCCGGTGTGCAGACGCAGAAGCTTGAAACCGAGCAGACCGCTACCGCCATGCACCAGATGGCCGCGACCGTGCAGGAAGTGGCGCAGAACGCCGAGCAGGCCTCGCTGGCCGCACGTGATGCCGACCTGGAGGCACAACAGGGCAATCGCGTGGTGCAACAGGCCGTGGATCAGATCGACAATCTGGCCAGCGAAGTGGAACAGTCGGCCAAGGCCATCGCCGACCTGAATCAGGAAAGCGCGCGTATCGGCAGTGTGCTGGAGGTGATTCGCAACGTTGCCGAGCAGACCAACCTGCTGGCGCTCAACGCGGCCATCGAAGCGGCGCGTGCAGGTGAGCAGGGCCGTGGTTTCGCCGTGGTCGCTGACGAGGTTCGCGCGCTGGCCAAGCGTGCCCAGGACAGCACAGAAGAGATCGAGAGCCTGATCGCCGGCCTGCAACGCATGGCCAAGGGCGCCGTGCAGCAGATGGACAGCAGCCGTGATCTGACTCGCCGCACCGTCGAACTGGCGGGCGAGGCTGGCGACGCACTGGGGCGCATCACCCTGGCAGTGAGCACCATCGAGCAGATGAACCAGCAGATCGCCGCTGCCGCCGAAGAGCAGAGCGCGGTAGCCGACGCGATCAACGAAAGCGTCACTCGCGTACGAGACATCGGGGAGCAGAGCGCCACTGCCAGCGAGCAGACTGCGGCGTCCAGCGCCGAGCTGGCGCGTTTGGGCGTGGAGCTGCAGGAGCTGGTGCGGCAGTTCCGCACCTGAATCTGATGCTGCTGGACGTAGGGTGCGCTGCGTGCATCGGGGTACATGAAGGGTGAAGGGCGTAGGGCGGACTCAGGAGCGTCAGCGAACAGTCCGTCGTCTTCGGCGCGGCAATAGTACTGACGGCGTACTGCTTCGCGAGTACGCCCTACAGCGCTGACGAATGTAGGTGCGCTATGCGCACCGGGACAGGTGTGCGGCCGCCTTGAGTTCTATGCGCCGCCGATAACGCAGGCGGTGCGCACGGCGCACCCTACGGAGCGATCGCTATGCTTGCGGCGGGGTGAAGCGCTGGCCCGAGATTGCAGGATGATAGAGCGGCTGGACCTTGTTGCCGGCCGGGTCCAGCAGGTGAAAGCTGCGCGCACCGTCGCCATGATCGAATGGCCGGTCCAGCAAGGTTACCCCGCGTGCCTTGAGGTACTGGTACCAGGCGTCCAGTTCCTCGGCGCTATCGACGATGAAACCGTAATGATCCACCAGCGGCACGCCGTGGCTCTCGGCATACGCGCGGCCGAGCGACAGGTTGTCGTTGCCGCAGGTCAGGTAGACCAGGTCCTCGTTGGCGCGATGCAGCAACTGCATGCCCAGCACGTCCACGTAGAAGCGCTCGCACGCTTCCAGGTTGGGTACCAGCAGGGCCAGGTGGCGCAAGCCATTGAGACGGGATGGGCGTTCGAGCATCTTTTTGTACTCCAATATGTATACAATTATTTTTCGAATATAAAACATATTGGAGGTTGCCGTGTACGTGCTATTGCTCAAGACCCAACTCAAACCGGGTAGTTTCGAAGCGTTCATGGACGCCATGCGCGTCAACGCCGCCGCCTCGGTGCGCGATGAACCGGGCTGCCTGACCTTCGACGTGATGCGTGACCGCAGCGACCCTGATCGGGTCTGGTTGTACGAGGTGTATGTCGACGAGGCGGCTTTCGAGGCGCATACGCGAACCGCGCATTTCCTCGCCAGCCGGCCGCTGGTGGAGCCGCTGATCGAGCGTCAGGAAGCTATCGAGGCCGATATGCTGGCGCTTAATCCATCGCGCTGAAGAGAGACTGCTGCGAAGGCTTGGCTCGGTCAGGCCGTGCTTTGTGCCATCTGCATATCCAGCACCCGGATACGCCCTGGCTCGGGATAGTGCCAGTGCACATCCAGATCCCAGAAGCACGCGCCGTAGCGCCGCTCGGGCTGCGGTTGCTGATAGGCCGGGCGCGGATCCTGCGCCAGGCACTGCTCGATCAGTTCCACCAAGGGTTCACCCAGGCGCAGCGCGTGTTGGCGCGCCAGGTGTAGCGCGCCGTCCTGCCAGTCCACGGCAATCAGTGAAGGTGGCGCGTCGGCCATGTCGTTGCGGGCATCGGCCACGGCATCGGCGTAGGGCACGTAGGGCTTGATATCCAGCACCGGGGTGCCGTCGAGCAGGTCGATGCCGGACAGATGCAGACGGCCTGGCTCGACTTTCTCCAGGCGTACCACCGATTGGCCGATGCCGTTGGGGCGGTGGGTGGCGCGGGTGCTGAACACGCCGACTGACTGATTGCCGCCCAGGCGCGGCGGGCGTACTTTCAGGCGCGGCTTGTCTTCCAGCGCCTGGTGAAAGAGAAACAGCAACCAGACGTGGCTGACCTGCTCCAGTCCCTGCACGGCCTCGCCCTGATCGAAGGGCGGCAACAGCTCCAGCACGCCGCGCGCGGCGGGCGCCAGGTGCGGCTGGCGAGGGATGGCGAATTTTTCCTTGAAGCAGGAGCGAACGATACCGACCGGAGAAACCAGATGCTGCATGCTGTTCTTCTTAGCGGCTACGTACGGGAGCGTCGCGCGCTACCCGGCAGCCGGCGTCGCGGAATGGACCGGTGAAACGAATCCAGCCCTCACCAGGGCTGACCTGAGCGCAGGTCAGGTGGCCATCGACCTTGCTCTGCCAGAGGAAGAACGGCGCAGGTGCGGCGAGGCCGGGCAGGCTCAGTGCGAGCAGTGCGATGAGGAGCAGGGTACGCATGATGGTGGTCTCCAGAGCGTGACGAACACAGCCTAACACGGTCTCAGAATCGTTCTTTCTCGCCCAGATAGCGCCATTGCCCGACCGGCAACTTGGCCATGGGTACGCCGCCGATGCGGATGCGCTTCATGCCCAGCACTTTCAGGCCCAGCGCCGCGCAGATCTGCCGCAGCAGGTCAGGAGCCGGATTCTTCAGCGCGAAGCGCAGGCGCTGTTCGCTCTGCCAGCTGGCCTTGCACGGCGGGAACTGCGTGCCCTTGTGCAGCCAACCTTTCTTCAGGCGTTCCAGTGCGCTGGCGGGCACTTCGCCGGCTACCTCGACCAGGTATTCCTGTTCCAGCTTGGCGGCGTCCTCGCGCAGCTTGCGTTGCGTGCGCCAGTCCTGGCTGAGCACTATCAGGCCGCTGGCACCGGTCTGCAGTGGCAGGCTCTGCTCCTGGCGCAGGAAGTGGCCATGCAGGACGCGTTGGGCGTGCGGGTCCTCTTCCCAGTGTCGTTCGCGCACCAGCAAGTGCTGCAACTGTGCGGCGTTGCAGCCAGTCGAGCCATGCACCAGCAGGGTGACGGGCTCCACGGGGTCAAGGCGGGCATCGGGGTGCAATTCGACGCGTTGACCTTCGACCTTGAACTGCGGCGCTTCGACCACTTGGCCGTCCACCGTCACCCAGCCTCCTGCGATGTAAAGATCGGCTTCACGGCGCGAGCATCCGAACAGTTCGATGACGCGTTTGGACAGACGGGTGGCTTCGCTCATGACGGCGCTCGAAAAAAAGAAGGTCATTGTACCGGCAAGAAGCTGTGGCGCCGGGAAAGAAAAAGCCCCGCATGCTGCGGGGCTTTTCAGGACGCAGGTGGGTCAGACCAACTCGCCCCACATGTCGTACTCGTCGGCGTCGACGATGCGCACGCGTACCTTGTCGCCCGGCTTGACGTCGGGGGAGTCGATGAACACGCTGCCGTCGATCTCCGGGGCGTCGGCCCAGGAGCGGGCCACGGCGCCTTCGCCGTCCACTTCGTCGATCAGTACGTCCATCTCCAGGCCGATCTTGGCCTGCAGGCGTGCAGAGCTGATGGCCTGCTGGTGCGCCATGAAGCGCTCCCAGCGGTCCTGCTTGACGTCATCAGGCACTACTTCCAGACCCAGGTCGTTGGCTGGTGCGCCCTCGACTGGCGAATACTGGAAGCAACCGACGCGGTCGAGCTGCGCTTCCGTGAGCCAGTCCAGCAGGTACTGGAAGTCTTCCTCGGTCTCGCCGGGGAAACCGACGATGAAGGTGGAGCGGATGGTCAGCTCCGGGCAGATCTCGCGCCACTTCTTGATGCGCGCCAGGGTCTTGTCTTCGAAGGCCGGGCGCTTCATCGACTTGAGTACTTTCGGGCTGGCGTGCTGGAAGGGGATGTCCAGGTACGGCAACAGCTTGCCGGCGGCCATCAGCGGGATCACGTCATCGACGTTGGGGTAGGGGTAGACGTAGTGCAGGCGCACCCACACACCCATCGACGACAGCGCTTCGCACAGCTCGAGCATGCGCGTTTTCACCGGCTGGCCGTTCCAGAAGTCCAGCTTGTACTTCATATCGACGCCGTAGGCGCTGGTGTCCTGGCTGATCACCAGCAGCTCCTTGACACCGGCCTTGACCAGGCGCTCGGCTTCGCTGAGCACATCGCCAACCGGACGGCTGACCAGCTTGCCGCGCATCGACGGAATGATGCAGAAGCTGCAGCTGTGGTTGCAGCCTTCGGAAATCTTCAAATAAGCGTAGTGACGCGGGGTCAGCTTGATGCCTTGCGGCGGCACCAGGTCGATCAGCGGGTTGTGATCGGTCTTCGGCGGAATGACTTCATGTACAGCATTGACCACCTGCTCGTACTGCTGTGGGCCGGTAACGGCCAGCACGCTCGGGTGCACATCGCGGATGCTGTCTTCGGCTACGCCCATGCAGCCGGTGACGATCACCTTGCCGTTCTCGGCCAGCGCCTCACCGATGGCGTCCAGCGATTCGGCCTTGGCACTGTCGATGAAGCCACAGGTGTTGACCACCACCACATCAGCATCCTGGTAGGTCGGTACGATCTCGTAACCTTCCATGCGCAGCTGGGTCAGGATGCGTTCGGAGTCAACGGTCGCTTTCGGGCAACCAAGGCTGACGAATCCGACTTTCGGTGTGGCGGTGGACATGCGAGCTAACCTCTAAGGGCGCCTGGGTGGCGCCTCTGATCAAAAAGTGCGCAATTCTAGCGGCGGATCATACGCTTGACCAGTACTGGTCAGGGGGCGGAAACGAAAAAGGCCACTCGATTGAGTGGCCTTTATCTGAAGGTGGTTGCGGGAGCAGGATTTGAACCTACGACCTTCGGGTTATGAGCCCGACGAGCTACCAGACTGCTCCATCCCGCGGCGGCCATTCTACTTAGGGAGAGTGTGTTGTCAATCGGTTTCTTTCTTTTAATCGAAAATACTAATCGACCAGGCAAACAAAAAGGCCACTCGTTAGAGTGGCCTTTCCGGAAGGTGGTTGCGGGAGCAGGATTTGAACCTACGACCTTCGGGTTATGAGCCCGACGAGCTACCAGACTGCTCCATCCCGCGGCGGCCATTCTACTCAGGGAGAGAGTGTTGTCAATCGGTTTCTTTCTTTTAATCGAAAATACTAATCGACCAGGCAAACAAAAAGGCCACTCGTTAGAGTGGCCTTTCCGGAAGGTGGTTGCGGGAGCAGGATTTGAACCTACGACCTTCG
>NZ_LR733266.1 GCF_902506495.1 Pseudomonas sp. 8O | reverse complement strand
GCGCGCAACGGGAAGGCCGTATGGCTGGCGGTGCGCACGGCGCACCCTACTGCTTGCCCCAGAACCGTAGCCCGGATGCAATCCGGGGCGGCCTTACGGCGGTACTGTTCGGTTTGTGCGGCAACCGCATGCATGGCACCGAACTGGCCCACGAAGCGGTGGCCGAACGGTAGGGTGCGCTGCGCGCACCAAGAAGACCGCGTCGCTGGCGGTGCGCACGGCGCACCCTACTGCTTGCCCTGAACCGTAGCCCGGATGCAATCCGGGGTGGCCTTGCAGAGCGTTCCCGTACGGGGTGGCTAGCGTTTGCCGGAGTTGAGGATCGCCAGGGTCAACAGGCCAGCAACGATACCCCAGAATGCCGAGCCGACGCCGGCCAGGCTCATGCCGGAGGCGGTGACCAGGAAGGTGATCAGCGCCGCTTCGCGCTCGTTGGGCTCGCTCATGGCTTGGGTCAGGCCGCCGATGATCGAAGCGAACAGCGCCAGTGCGGCGATGGACAGGATCAACGCCGCCGGCAGCGCCGCGAACAGCGAAGCGAGGGTGGCACCGAAGATGCCGGCGATGGCGTAGAACACCCCGCACCAGACCGCCGCCGTGTAGCGCTTGCGTGGGTCCTCATGGGCCTCCGGGCCGGCGCAGATGGCGGCGCTGATGGCCGCCATGTGAATGCCATGGCTGCCGAACGGCGCCATCAGGATCGACACCAGGCCGGTGCTGGTCAGCAGCGGTGAGGCCGGCACGTCGTAGCCATTGGCGCGCAATACGGCCATGCCCGGCAGGTTCTGCGAGGCCATGGCAACGATGAACAGCGGGATGCCGATGCTGATGGCGGCGGCCAGCGAGAAGCTTGGCGTCGTCCACTCAGGCGTGGCCAGTTGCAGCTGGAAATCGCTGAAATCCAGCAGGCCGAAGATCCCGGCCAGCACGCTGCCGACGATCAACGCAGAGAGTACCGAGTAGCGCGGCCACAGGCGCTTGCCGAGCAGGTAGGCGAGCAGCATGGCAACCACCAGAATCGGCTGCTGCTCGGCGGCCACGCAGATTTCCAGGCCGATCTTGAACAGCACGCCGGCCAGCAGGGCGGCGGCGATGGAGGCGGGGATGCGGCGCATCAGGCGGTCGAAGGTGCCGGTCAGGCCGATCAGCACGATCAATCCCGAGGCCAGGATGTAGGCGCCGATGGCCTCACCGTAGGATACCTGCGGCAGGCTGGTGACCAGCAGCGCGGCGCCGGGGGTGGACCAGGCGATCATCACCGGCGCGCGATAGCGCAGCGAGAGCACGATGCAGCACAGCGCCATGCCGATCGACAGGGCCCAGATCCACGAGGAGATCTGTCCGCTGCTCAGGCCGGCAGCCTGGCCGGCCTGGAACATCAGCACCAGGGAACTGGTATAGCCGGTGAGCATGGCAATGAAGCCGGCGACCACGGCCGAGGTGGAGGTGTCCGCCAGTGGGCGCAGACGAGTAGGGGCGGCGTCTCGCATCAGAACGTTCCAGTGTCAACGATGATGGGGTAAAGCGAGGCGACCAGCAGCAGCGCCATGCCGATGTTGAAGGCGCGCAGCGCGCGTGGGTTGTCCAGCCATTTGCGCAGCAGGCTACCGGCGACGGTCCACAACCCCACGCTTGGGCAGTTGACCAGCGCGAACAGCGCGGCGATCAGCAGCACGTTGCTGAAGAAGCCATCCTGCGGCGTGTAGGTGGTGATGGCGCCGATGGCCATGATCCACGCCTTGGGGTTGACCCACTGAAAGGCCGCCGCCTGGATGAAGGTGAACGGCTTGGCCTCGGGATTCTCGCGGCTTTGCGGCGCGCCGGACTGGGCGATCTTCCAGGCCAGGTAAAGCAGGTACGCGGCGCCGACATAGCGCAGCACGTCGTGCAGCACCGGTAAGCGCTGGAACACCTGGCCGAGGCCCAGGCCCACGGCGGCCACCAGCAGCATGAAACCCAGGCTGATGCCGAGCATGTGTGGAATGCTGCGGCGCACGCCGAAGTTCACTCCAGAGGCGAGCAGCATCATGTTGTTGGGGCCGGGCGTCACCGAGGTGACGAAGGCGAAGGCGATGAAGGCGAGCAGCAGTTCGGTGGACATGGTCGTTCTCCGGTGACTGGCAAAGCCTATTGCGCGGCTGCAGTGGCGTCGCGGTACAGCCACCGGCGGGTTGAACCGTACAGTCTGGTCAAGCACTGCCTGGATGGTTAGTCTCGGTTTTTTACTGAACAAGGATAAAGGCGATGCAACCGGACAATCCCTACAGTGCACCGCAGGTGGAATTGCTCGATAGCGCTGGCGTGCAGTCGTTGCCAGGCTGGAGCGCCAGGCAGTTGCAGGTGCTGGGCTGGCTGGCACTGGTCTCGGTAGTGGTCAATGTCCTGGTAGTTGGACTGCTGTTCGCCGGTGCCCTGCTGGAGGCACATGAGGCTGAACTGCTGTTTGGCTACACCGACTGGCTGAGGCTGGCGCTGACACTACTCGGTTGCTATCTGCTGCTGCGTTTCAAGGCTTTTGCCGAAGCTCGCTTCGCTGCGCGCAACCTGAGCGTACCGGTATGGGCCGTGCTGGTAGTTTCCCTGCTGCTTGAATTGGCCGACCTGCTGTTCGGCGAGCAGCTGTTTGCAGGGCTGGACTGGCAGACGCTGAGTTATGTGGCGCTGCTGTGCCTGACGGGGCTCTGCACCACTTGGCTGGGGATACGGTTGCTTAAACTGCAATATCCCTATCCGTCGCTGAAGGTGATGGCCTGGCTCGATATCGTCGGTGGGCTGATGCTGACCAGCGTGCTGTTGATGCTGGTGGCGCTGCTGCCGTTGCTCGGTGCCGGGGTGGCGCTGATGCTGGTGTTCTTCAAGGGCGCTGCCGAGTTGCAGGGGGGGGCGCACTGACTGCGTCCAAACGGCAAGAGCTGTCTGATGGGCACAAGGCCAAATCACCGCGGGGCAGCGCTACAGCCCTGTAGGAGCCGGCTTACCGGCGATGCTTTGCCTCTGTGAGGCTGGTGCTCGCCGAGACGCTTGATCGCCAGCAAGCTGGCTCCTACACAGTCATTTTTCTACGTTTGACTGACAGGCATTAGCCCATCGGCTGGTCACCATTTGTAATCGAGGCTGGCCGTGACCCGGCGCGGGTCACCTGCGTAGCAATAGAAACCATCGCAGGTCGAAAGGTATTCCTTGTCGAACAGGTTGTTGGCGTTGAGCGATACGCTGGCGCCACGCAGGTTGGCATCGAGCTGACCGAGGTCGTAGCGCACTGCGGCGTCGTAGACGGTATAGGCGCTGCTGTGGCCGTCGGAAGGATCACGCACGAAGCCCATGCTGCCGACGGCAATGTTGTCGGTGGAGCCGACGAAGCGGGCACCAAAACCGATGCCGACGCCCGCCAGTACACCCTTGTTCCAGTCATAGTCGGCCCAGATCGACGCCTGATGTTCGGGGATCAGCGGCAGGGCGCGGTTCTTGTCGCGCGGGTCACCGACCTCGGTCATCTTGCTGTTGGTATAGCTGTAGGACGCCGTCAGGCTGAGGTTCTCGGTGACGTTACCGGTAGCCTCCAGCTCTAGGCCGCGCACTTGCACCTCGCTCACCGGCTCGGTGGCGCCGGCGGTGTTGGTGGTGACGATGTTCTGCCGCTTCAGGTCATAGACGGCGGCGGTGAACAGCATGTCGCTGCCCGGCGGTTGATACTTGATGCCCAGTTCGTACTGCTTGCCGGTGCTGGGTTTGAACGCGGCGCCGCTGTTGCCGCCCGCTTCGGCCTGGAAGGATTCGGCATAAGACACATAGGGCGTGAAGCCGGAATCGAACACGTAGCTCAGCGCTGCGTTGCCGCTGAATTGGCTGTCGCGACGGCTGTCCTTGGCGTTATTGGCGTTGTAGAACACCGAGTCGGTATCCAGCCGGTCCCAGCGACCACCCAGGGTCAGGCGCCAGGCGTCGAGTGCCATCTGATCCTGCAGGTAGAGGCCGGTGTTGCGCCGCTTCTGGTTGTAGTCCTGGAAAGCGGTATAGGCGACACCGCTGAAATCCTGACCGTAGATCGGGCGAATGATGTTGCTGCTCGGGGCAGTGCCGTACAGCCAGCGGTAATCGGTGTTGACGCGCAGATAATCTACGCCGAGCAGCAGGGTGTGACCGATTGCGCCAGTGTTGAAGTCCGCCTGGAAGTTGTTGTCCACGGCGAAGTGACTGATGTTCTCGTCGTACACGTTGGCACCGCGTGCCACCGTGCCGTCATCGGCCACGGCGCTTGCCCAGCCGCCAGCGGTGATGATCTGGTTGTCCAGTTCGAGCTTGCTGTAACGCAGGTTCTGATTGAACTGCCAGGTATCGTTGATGCGGTGCTCGAAGGCGTAGCCCAGTGCGTAGAACGTCTTGTCGTAGAACTCCCAGTCAGGGTCACCCAGGTTCTTGTTGTAATCGACCTTGCCGGCTGGCGTGCCCAGCTTGGTGCCCTGCAGGGGCAGGAACTGGCTGGTGCCGCCGGTATCGTCGCGGTTGAACTGGCCGAGGAAGGTCAGTCTGGTGTCGTCGGCAATATTCCAGGTCAGGCTGGGCGCCAGGTTGAAACGCTGGTCGTCCATATGTTCGATAACGGTGCCACTGTCACGGCCGGTACCGCTGAAACGGTAGAGAAAGCGACCTTCATCGTCGATCTTGCCGGTGCTGTCGAAGCTGATCTGCTTGTGATTGTAGTTACCAACCTGCACCTGCACTTCATGGCTGCTTTCGGCCTGCGGGCGGCGGCTGACCGCATCCACCAGGCCGCCGGGCGGGGTCTGGCCATACACGGCCGAGGCCGGGCCGCGCAGTACGGCAACGCGCTCCAGGTTCCAGGTTTCCAGCTTGGCCATGGTGTAGCTGCCCTTGGGCAGCGGCAGGCCGTCGAGCATCTGGATCGGTTCGAAGCCGCGGATCTTCATCCAGTCGGCGCGGCTGTCGCTGCCGTAGCTGCTGGCGATGACACCCGGCATATAACGCACGGCATCATCGAGGTTCTGCACCTTGCGGTCCTGCATCTGCTCGCGGGTGGCGACGGAGATCGAGCGTGGGGTTTCCAGCAGCGGCGTGTCGGCCTTGGTGCCGGTTGCGGTGCGGTTGGCCAGATAACCACGGGTCGGGCCCCAGGCGGTCTCGGCGGCCTGTTCGCTGGCTGTCACGGTCACGTCCGGCAGTGCCATTGCCGCTTCTGCTGCAGGGGCCAGGCTGTAGGTGCCACCGCTGCCGCCTTGCAGCTGCAGGCCGGTGCCACGCAGCGCCTGATCGAGGGCTTCGATGGCTTCGTAGTCGCCGCTGACCGGTGCCGAGTTTTTGCCCTCGGTCAGGGCCGGATCGATGCTCAGGGTCACGCCGGCCTGGCTGGCGATCTGGTTGAGCGTGGCTGCCAGAGGGCCGGCAGGCAGTTGGTAGGCCTCGGCATGGGCCAGCCCGGCATGGCCGGCAAAGGCGATGGTCAGGGCCAGCAGCGTGTGGCGGAAGGGAGCAGGGCGGAAGGACATTGCGAACGTCTCCTAAGAGTTAATGTATCTCAATGTCCTTTTGCCGAAGCACGAAAGAAAAATGACAGGGGGGAGAAAATTATTTTTCTGCCGGCACCACGCGAGTCCACCAGGGGCCCAGTTGTTCGCTACGCACGGGCAGGCTCAGCGCCAAAGCGGCCAGTGCCTTGTCGCTGTCGTGCAGCGGGAAGCTGCCGCTGATGCGCAGCCCGGCCAGGCTCGGATCGAGGCTCAGATAACCGCTGCGGTATTCGCCAAGCTGATCGATCAGACGCTGCAAGGGCAGGTTGTCCGCCACCAGCATGCCGCGGCTCCACGCGTCGGCGCCGATGGGGGCAGGATGGCTGTAGCCGAGGTGCTGGCTGTCCATGCGCACCTGCTCGCCGCTGTGGATGATGCGTTCCTGCGAACTGGCCAACGGCCTGGCAGCAACCGCCGACTGCAATACGATCAATTCGGTCGCAGTCCCTTCGCGTCGGACCAGAAAGCGAGTACCCAACGCACGCAGTCGCCCCTGGTCCGTCTCGACGATGAAGGGACGGGTATCGCCCTGGGCGGTCTGGATCAGGATTTCGCCGCTGCGCAGGCGCAGGCGTCGTTCGTTGTCGTCGAATTCGATATCCAGCGCACTGCGGCTGTTGAGGCGCACCTGGCTGCGGTCGGCGAGCAGCAGGTCGCGCTGTTCTCCGCTGGCGGTGTGGTAATCGGCGAGGTAATCGCCAAGCGGGCGCTGCTGAGCCAGCAGTACCAGCGTTACACCTGCGGCCAGCAGCAGGCTCAGGGCGCTACCGCCAAGACGGCGCAGGCTGCGCCGACGGCTGATGCTGCTCTGCAACAGGGCGCGCCGCGCCATCGGCGCGTTGGCGGCAGACAGTTGCTGGTCGATGCCGCCTAGGCGTCGCCAGACCAGGCCATGCTCCGGGTGCGCGGCCAGCCAGTCGGCGAAGGCGTGGCGCTGCTGCTCGCTGGCTTCGCCCGAGTCCAGGCACAGCTGCCAGGCGATGGCCTCATCGAGCACGCGAGCCGATACCTGGCTCACTGCGGCGCTCCGTACAGCGCGATGTAGCACTGGCGCAGGCCCTGGGCGAGGTATTGACGCACGCGCGACGGGGACACGCCAAGACGCTCGGCGATCTCGGCATGACCGAGGCCATCCAGACGGTTATAGAGGAAAGCGGCGCGTGCCTTACTCGACAATTGGCCGAGCAGGCGGTCGATTTCGGCCAGTTGCTCTAGCGCCAGCGCCTGTTCTTCCGGGCTGGGCTGCACGGCTTGCGGAGCCAGCGCGAGTTCTTCCAGGTAGGCACGTTCCAACGCATTGCGGCGAAACTGGTCGACCAGCAGCCCCTTGGCGATGGTGGTCAGCAGGGCTCTGGGCTCGCGCGGGCTGTGCAGGTCAGTGCGACCGAGCAGGCGGACGAAGGTGTCCTGGCTCAGGTCTTCGGCGCGCTGCGCGCAATTCAGGCTTTTGCGCAGCCAGCCGAACAGCCAGTCACGGTGATCGCGATAAAGCAGACCGACCAGTTGCTGATTGCTGGAATCCTGAACCGACACGCGCACCTCGCGAGATCTAAGTTAAGGTGATAATGATTCGCATATGATCGCAGAGGTCGTGTCAGGGTGCAATCACGCTTTGGCGTGGCGTGACCGGTGGCGCGAAGGGCAGGGGAAGGACGGCAAGGAAATTGCGGATGCAGGCGTGAGCGCGGCCCGTAAAGGGCGCGGGTTCGCGAGCAGAGCTCGCTCCTACGGGGAAGTGCGACGATGATGCTTAGGTGCGTTCCTGGCGGCTACGTGCCAGGGCGTGATTGACTTCCAGCCAGCCCTGCACGGCCTCTTCGCCCATCTCGCCGAACACGCGCTGCAACAGGCGCGCCTGTTCGCGGCGCAGAGCCTGCTCCAGTTTGGCGCCCTCGGCGGTGAAGCCGAGCACACGCTTGCGCTTGTCGTCCGCGGCTGCCTCACTCTGCACCAGATTCATCTCGATCAACTGGCGCAACGGCATGTTCAGCGCCTGCTTGCTCACGCCCAGGTAGCCCAGCAGCTCGGTCATGTTCAGGCCCGGGTACTTGGCGATGAAGAACAGGATGCGGTGATGCACGCGCGACAGGCCGCGCTTGGCGAGCATTTCGTCGGGCTTGGCAGTGAAGGCCTGGTAGCCGAAGAAGAAGGCTTCCATGGCAGCCTGCTGAGCGGCGGCGTTTTTGATGACCTGCGAACCATGACGGCCGGCCTGCGTGCCCTCGGCGGGTGACGTTAAAAATTTCTCGGGGAAATTTTTTAGGTCAGTCATATTGACGTATCTCTGTTTGGCGGCGTAGTTTCGGTCAAGCAGTTTGACTTAATTCCAATGACTTTTGCACCCCAGGACATCCCATGGCCTTCTCCGAACGCATCGCCCGCCTGAAAAGCTCCCTGATCCGTGAAATTCTTGCCGCGGCGCAGCGTCCGGAAGTGATGTCCTTCGCCGGTGGCCTGCCGGCCGAGCCGATGCTGCCGAAAGTGGACTGGGCCGAGATGCCGGCGAGCATGGGCCAGTACGGCATGAGCGAAGGCGAGCCGGCGCTGCGCGAGGCCATCGCCGCTGAGGCACGTACGCTGGGTGTGCCCTGCGATGCCAGCCAGGTACTGATCGTCAGCGGTTCGCAGCAGACCCTGGACCTGGCCTCCAAGCTGTTCATCGATCCGGGCACCGAAGTGCTGCTCGAAGCGCCGACCTACCTGGCTGCCCTGCAGGCCTTTCAACTGTTTGGTGCCGACTGCATCAGCGTACCGCAGGAGGCCGACGGCCCCGAGTTGGCGGCGCTGCGTCAGCGTCTGGAAAACCACAAGCCGGCCTTCGCCTACCTGATCCCGACTTTCCAGAATCCGTCCGGCACCCGTTACAGCGAAGCCAAGCGTGAAGCCGTGGCGGCGCTGCTCGACGAGTTCGGCGTGACCCTGATCGAGGACGAGCCGTACCGCGAGCTGGTGTTCGATGCCGGTAGCGCCACCCCCATCGTCAGCCGTCTGCAGAAGACCAGCTGGATCTACACCGGTACCGTGTCCAAGACGCTGCTGCCAGGCCTGCGCGTCGGCTATCTGATCGCCACCAAGGACCTGTATCCGCACCTGCTGCGCCTGAAACAGTCGGCTGACCTGCACACCAACCGCATCGGTCAGTGGCAGGCGCTGCAGTGGCTGGGCAGCGAGCAGTATCGTGGCCACCTGGCCGAGCTGCGCGACTTCTACCGCATTCGCCGCGACGCCATGCAGGCGGCGCTGCTGGAGCACTTCGGCGACCTGGCCGAGTGGGAAATTCCTCAGGGTGGCCTGTTCTTCTGGCTGACCCTGAAGCAGCCGCTCGACACCCGCACGCTGCTCGATGCGGCGCTGGCGCAGAACGTCGCCTTCATGCCTGGCGAGCCGTTCTTCATTGATCCGGACGCCAACCCAGGCCATCTGCGACTGAATTTCAGTCACGTGGCGCCGGAGCGCCTGGGCGAAGGGTTGCGCCGCCTGTCGGAGGTGATTCAAGCGGCACAGGCGAAGTAGAAGCTTGAAGCGTAGGAGCCGGCTCGCTGGCGATGCGCTTGCTAAGGCGGATCGCCGGCAAGCCGGCTCCTACAGGTAAAAGAAGGAAACACGGGGAGGGCAACGAGATGTTCAAGGTCTACGGCGATTACCGCTCGGGCAACTGCTACAAGGTCAAGCTGATGCTGCATCTGCTGGGCAAGGAGTACCAGTGGATTGCCATCGATATCCTCAAGGGCGAAACGCAGAGCGAAGCCTTCCTGGCCAAGAACCCCAACGGCAAGATCCCGGTGCTGGAGCTGGAAGACGGCACCTGCCTGTGGGAGTCCAACGCCATCCTCAACTACCTCGCCGATGGCAGCGAGTTCCTGCCCAGTGAGCCGCGTTTGCGCACCCAGGTGCTGCAGTGGCAGTTCTTCGAGCAATACAGTCACGAGCCATACGTCGCGGTGGCGCGTTTCATCCAGCTTTATCAGGGGATGCCGGAGGCCCGCCTTGAAGAGCATGCGCGCTGCCTGAAGCTTGGCTACAAGGCTTTGAAGGTGATGGAGAAACAGCTCGAGCGCACGTCTTATCTGGTCGGTGAGCAGTATTCCATTGCCGATATCGCCCTGTATGCCTACACCCATGTGGCGGGCGAAGGTGGCTTCAGCCTCGAAGACTTTCCGGCCGTGCGCGCCTGGATCGAGCGCGTCGCCAGTCACCCACGCCACGTGACCATGCTCGGCTGATCACGGCTCGGCGGTGGCTTTGGACTTTGCTGTGCAGCGCTGCCGCCATATCAAGGGACTCAATCCGGTCTCGCGGCGGAAGGTGCGGGTGAAATGCGACTGGTCGCAGAACCCGTGGGCGTGCGCGATCTGCGTCAATGGTTGGTCGGTGGACAGCATCATCTCTCTGGCTGCTTCGATGCGTTTGCGTGCCACATAGGCCAGCGGTGTGATGCCGAAGGTCTGTTTGAATACATGAGAGAAATGGCTGCTGCTCAGGCTGAGTTGGGCTGCCAGGTCGCAGGTGCGAATGGCGGTGGCCAGGTTGTCGCCGATGTACTGATCCAGGCGTCGCGTCTGCCAGCGTGTCAGACCGTTTGCGCAATGACGAATACCACACTGCTTGCAGGCGTTGACCTGGCGTAGCAGCGTCATGGCCTGCTCGACCTGCAAGTAGGCGCTTTGCGTGTCCTCCAGCAGTTGCCTTTCAGCCTCCGCGAGCAAGGCAGCGATACGGTCCAGTAGCTGCGGGTCGTGCCCGGCCTGGTGCGGGCAGGGCGTAATTGCCTGAAGTTCGCCGAACGAGCCCATTGCCAGCCTCCTTATCTTATTGGTTGCAAAGCATGCGCGGCGCCGTCGGCGGCGCACAGCTCACAAGGAGGGGAAGGGTGGCAACACTAAAGTGGGGTGCCGATCTCCAGTACACCGCGTTGCACGGCGATGGCCACGGCGTGTGTGCGATTGTTGGCGCGGAGCTTGTCCATGATCAGGCGCATATGGCCTTTGACCGTGTCTTCAGTGATGCGCAGTTGCAGCGCGATATCGCGATTCGAATAACCCAGAGCTGCTGCCTGCAGAACCTCCACTTCACGTGGGCTGAGGCACTGCTGGCCGATGTGCTGGGCCAGGTCGGCGGCGATCTCGGGCGGAATATGGCGTCTGCCGGCGGCTAGGCTGCGAATGGTCTCCACCAGCTCCTTGCGCAGTGTGCTTTTCAGTAGATAGGCCTGCGCGCCCGCCTGGATCGCATGCAGCGCACGCACGTCACCGCGATAGGTCGTGAGGATCGCGATGCGTGCATCCGGGCATTCGCCGCGAATCGCCAGGATGCTGTCGATGCCGTTCATATGAGGCATTTGCAGGTCCATCAGGGTAACGTCCGGTCGCAGGTGGCGAAAACATTCCAGTGCTTCGCGGCCGTCGCTGGCTTCGCCGACCAGATCGATATCCGCCTGTCCGGCGAGCACGGCAGCGATGCCCTCGCGCAGCAGAGGGTGGTCGTCGGCGACCAGCACGCGGATGGGGTTGGCAGCGGTCATTACTGCGAGCTCCTGATCAATCTTTTCCAGTTTAGCCAACGCCGCGCGCGAGGGGGCGACTGGCGGTAGGCCAATGGTCCGGCCAGGGTCAGTCGTACCTGGCAACCGTGGCCGGGGGTGCTGTCGATATTAAGTGTGCCGCCAATCTTGGCGGCGCGTTCATACATGCCTCTCAGGCCCCAGTGATCGACCGGCTCTGCGCCCAGCAGGTACTCGGCCAGCAGGCCGCGGCCATCGTCGATAACGCGCAATGAGAACTGCCGGGGGTGGTAATCCAGCTGCACGCAAATATGGCGAGCCCCGGCATGACGAAAGGCATTGCTGACCGCCTCGCGGGCGAGTTGGCTGAGCTCGTCATGCACCACCGGGTGTAGGGCGCAGGGTGTGCCTGCGATCTCGACTCGGTACTCGGTATCCGCATGTTCATGCAATTGATCGAACTCGTGTAGCGTCTGCGGCAAGTCATTCGACGCCTCTTGTGCGTGGCGCAGGTTGCGCACCCGCTCACGCCCTTCGGCAATCACCTGATCGGCACGATCCAGGGCATTCTCCAGCTTGCCCCGCGCAGGCTGATCGACTGGCAGACTGTTTGCCGCAGCCTGCACGTGGAGCATCAGCCCTTGCACGCCCTGCAACAAGGTGTCGTGCAGTTCGCGGGCGATGCGCTCGCGTTCGTCGTGACGTTCTTCCAGACGTGTGCGCAGGCGTTCGGCTGCGCGCTGCATGTTATTGCGATAGAGCAGGTGCAGGGTCAGTAGCACGACCAATGCCATGGTCAGGATGAACAGCGGATGACTGTAGAACACCTGATCGATGCTGAACCTGAGTTCGGCATCCTGCTCGCTGGCCACGCCATTTTGATTGAGCGCACGCACGCGAAAGCGATAGTCGCCGGCGTGCAGGCCGGTATAGGTCGCCTCGCGCTGACGTCCGGCGGAGTGCCATTCGCTGTCGAAACCATCGAGACGGTAGAGAAAATGCAGCCCCTCGGGCGCAGACAGGCTCAGGGCGCCGTAGTGAATGACCAGGCGCTTGCTGTCTGCAGGCAGGGTTGGCGGCGTTTGCACGGAGAGGGTCGCACCGTCAGCCATGAGCGAGTCGATACGCACCCTGGGGGGCTTGTCGCTATGTATCGCCTTATGTGGACTCAAGCCGGCCACGCCGTTGCGGGTGACGAACCACAGACGACCATCGCTGCTGCGCACCGCTGTTGGTAGGGCGAGCACCTGGTGCGGGTTGTTGGCGAGCCCGCCTTGCAGATCGTAGGTACGGTAATGGATATGGTGCTTGGGATCGTTCAGCGCCTTTTCGATTTCTGCGGCCGGCAACTGAAAGACGCCACCTTTGCCGTGCAGCCAGAGGTCTTCTCCCTGAGGACCGGTGACCGGGATGATCGCGTAGAGATTGTTGAACAGCCCATTCTCGCTCAGCGGCAGATGCTGGAAGCGCTCCCCATCGAAGCGTGCCAGGCCTCGTTGACCGCCGAACCAGCTGTGGTCCTGCAAATGAGCCATCGCCGTCACGTGACCAATATCCAGCCCATCTGCGCTGCCCCACTGGCGTTCGCCCTGATCGTCATGGCTGACGATCAGGTTGTTGCGATAGCCGAACCAGCGCCTGCCATCAGGGGCGAGGGCAGAGCTCACCGGCATCAGTTGCGTCGGGTCCTTGCTGGGGGCGGGAAGTCGTCGCCAGTTGCCATTGCGCAGAACGTAGAGACCCTGACGGTTGAGTGAGAGCCAGAGCGCGCCCTGAGCGTCGATCAGCAGAGTGCGCACCGATGAATCCAGGTCGTGCTCGACCGGCAGGGCGGAGATTTTCTCCACCTGTTCGTCAGCGCTGCGCCAGATACCTTCGGGGCCGGCCAGCCAGACCGAGCCGTGAGGGCCTTTGCTGATTGCGCTGATCGGTGTACGCAGCGGCAGCTCGTGCAAACCCTGTTCATCCAGGCGCATGAGCGGCAGGTTGCTGCTGGCAGCCCAGAGATTGCCGGCGTCATCTGCGGCAATCGCCAGGTTGTTCGCCTCGGGCGGAAAGCCAGCCGGGCGCAGAGGGCGTTCGCGCAGCCGATCAAGCCCGTTCTGCGTGCCGATCCACAGGCTGCCTTCGCTGTCCTCCAGCAGCGGCCAGGCGAAGTCAGAGCTCAGACCATCACGTGAAGAAAGCCGCTCGATATCATCGAAGCTGCCGTTGTCATGTTCGTTGGGTTTGGCCACGTGCAACAGACCACCGCCAGCGGTGCTCAGCCAGAGACAGCCATGCTGGTCGAACAGCATGGCGTTGGCCACTTCGCCAAGAGCTATTTGGGTCGCCTGCAGTTGCGGCTGATCTGTCTTTACCCGCAGCAGGCTGTCGCGGTCGCGTTCGATCAACCACAGTGCGCCATCGGCGGCTTGCGCTATCTGACGCGTGCGTTGGCTGCGAACGCCGGTGTCGTGCAGCTTCCGGGTGCCAGGCGGCAGTACATAAAGGCGCTGCTCATCAGCTACCCAGAGACGGTCACTGCTGTCGACGAAGACGCTGTAGGCATTTTCGCCGATAAAACCTTCTGCGATGCCCAGTTGCTGCCAGTGTTTGCCGTCGAAACGCATCAGGCCGTCGTTGGCGGCAGCCCAGATGCTGCCGTCCGCTGTCTGTGCCAGGGCGTAGATTACCCCTCGGGCCAGATCGAAGCTGCTGGGGTGTTCCTCCCCCGATGCGATCAGGTGAACGCCGCCGTTGCGCAAACCGACCCAAAGCCCGGCGTCGCTGGCCAGCAGGCTGGATACGATACCCAGTTCATGGCCACCAGGCGTGCGATATCGGGTGAAGTCGAAGCCATCGAAGCGATACAGGGAGTCGTGAGTACCCAGCCACAGGTAGCCGTCACGGGCTTCGGCCAAAGCGCCGATCTGGCTGGGACTGTCATCGTTGAGCGTCCAGCGCCGATGTTCCAGTTGCTGCTCCAGAGCGCTTCTGTCGGCCAGCGCGACAGCGCTGAAAAACACCAGGCAAAACAGGCTTGCCATGACGCCGAGGCGAGCTTGTGGGGTGTGTGCTTTAAAAACGTCCAACTTGGTTCTGAACCCATTCGATGCTGTAGTCGGCAATTCTCTCCCAACCGGGTTCGGCGATCAGCCAGTGGCTGTAGCCGGGGAACTGCTTGAAGCTGGTGATGGCTGACGAGCCTCGGTGGCGACGATAGAGGGCGGCCACTACGCTGGCGCGAACGATGTGGGAATTGCCTGCAGCCAGCAACAACAGAGGTGCACGTTCGCCGTTGCTGAAGTCGACGGTGCTACCGATGCCTAGCGCAGCCTCGACGAACACCCGGCCGGGCGCCGGAACGATGTGGCGCGCATAGGCCGCGTTTTGCTGTGCAGGTGTCAGCGTTTGCGCCATATTGCGCGCGAAATACTGCGGTGTCATGTACAGAAGGTCACGCCAACCCACCCAAGGCAATGGCCATGGCCAGGTGCTATACAAACCCAGCAAACCGGCGCGTGGTGGCAGTGGGGCAATGGCGATGCCGGCCTGGCCCAGGCCGCGGTCGAGCAGCAATTGAACCAGCAGACCACCGAGGTCATGGCCAATCAGTAGCGGCGGCTGCTCCAGGTTGCGTACCAGTGTTTCGTAGTGAGCGAGGAGGTCGCTGATGCCGGGTTGTCGACCGCCTATGGCAACCGGCCAGGCTGGCGCCGTGCAGCGATAACCGCAGGCGCTGAAGCGTCTCTGAAATGGCTCCCAGATCGCTGGCGTGAGCCAGATGCCGTGGATGAACAGGGCGTGACGAGGCATGCTGCACTCAACCTGTCATGCCCTGGTTCGGGCGGTTGCCGTCGTCAGGGGCTGGCATGGGGCACATCCTTGGCCGGCATCAGAAAATGCTCGATGTGCACGGGCACGTCCGGATTCTGGAAATGCCTGGCCGCCGCCTCGATGCGTTGCTCGGCACGCGTTACCCGGCCGTGATGACGCAGGTGTTCGAGCCAGGATTCGTCAAAGAAGAACTCCTGCCAGTGGCGAGGATTTTCGCTGTTCTGTACCAGCCCCCAGGAGAACGCGCCGTTGCGTCTGCGCATGTGGGCGACCTCGGCCATCGCCTGGCGGAAGTCGGACGCATGCTCAGGTGCGATGTCGTACTGCAGGGTGACCATGACTGGGCCGCGCTCCAGATCGGCTTCGTCAGCCAGAATCGGCGCTGGCCAGTGCAGCGATGGGGCGAGGTCTTCGCTTTCGGTTACCGGCAGGGGGAAATGCAGCGTCAGCGACACGCCCAGCACCAGGCAAGCCGCTGCGGCGAACAGGGCGACCGGAATCGACGCCTGACTGGCGACATAACCCCAGAGTGCGCCGCCAGCAGCCATGCTGCCGAAGAACACCAGGATATACACCGACAGCGCACGGGCTCGCACCCAATCCGGTACCGAGGTCTGCGCGCTGACCTGCAGGCTCGACAGCACGGCAATCCACGCCGCACCGCTGAGCAGCATCACCGGCAGCAGCACGGCGAAGTCGCGCACCCAGGCCAGGGCCAGCAGCACCAGTGCGTAGAGCACGCTGGCCCCGGCGACAAGCGTGTTGGCGCTGATGCGCTCGCGTAGCTTGGGCAGCAGCATGGCGCCGAGCACTGCGCCGATGCCGACGCTACCCAGCAGTAGGCCAAAGTCGCTGGCACTGCCTTGCAATTCGCCACGTACGATCAGCGGCAGCAGCGACATGCCGGCGCTGGCGCCGACGAAGAACGCTGCGGCGCGTACCAGTACCGCCTGTAACGGCCGCGATGCGCGGCTGTAGCGCCAACCGGCACGCATGGCGCCGAGCAGGCGTTCGGCGGGGAAGGCAGCGACCTGGCGCTCGCGCTTCCAGGTCAGCAGCACCGCCATCACCGCGAAGAACGACAGGGCATTGAGGGCGAAGGTCGCCCAGGGGCCACTGAGGCTGACCAATACTCCGGCGATGGCCGGGCCGAGTGCGCGGGCGACATTGATGCCGAGGCTCGACAGGGCGATGGCCGAGGGCAGGTCGCGCTTGCTCACCAACTCTGGTGTCAGCGCCGACCAGGCCGGCATCATCAGCGCGGTACCGACTCCCATGGCCAGGGTCAGGCTGAGCAGCAGCCAGACCGTGGTCAGTCCGAGTAGCGTCAGGGTGGCCAGCAGTGTCGCCACTGCCGCCATCCACAGCTGCACGCCAAGCAGGTAGCGACGCTTGTCGATGATGTCGGCCATGGCTCCGGCCGGCAGCGCCAAAAGGAACATCGGCGCCGAGCCCGCGACCTGTACCAGCGCCACGTGCATGGGGTTGCTCGACAGGCCGGTCATCAGCCAGCCGGCACCGACCTCGTGCATCCAGGTGCCGATGTTCGAGGCGATGCTGGCCAGCCACAGCCAACGAAACGTGACGTGGTTGAGTGCGCTCCACGGCGAAGCTTTTTCCGCGGTCATGTCAGAACGCAAAGCACGAGCAGCCGAAGGCGCCCCAGAAGCCCTGGTGATCGCTCACCGGGATGCTGCTGCGACGTGCGCGGTCATGCTGGTGCTGATGCACCGCGCATGAGCCGATGCACTGGTGGATGCTGGCGGCCATGGGGGCGGCTGCCGGCTTCCAGTGCCCGGGTACCATGGCCACCGGCGACCAGTCCGGCAGCACTGGCAGCGTCGGCGGGGCGAGTTTGTCGAACTCGCCGGTACCATGTACGACCTTGCCGCCGACGATGGTGAGTACCGACTCCAGCCACTTGATCTGCTCTTCCTCGACGCTGAAGAAGTCTGCGTTCAAGGCCACCAGATCGGCCAGCTGGCCCACTTTGATCTGACCCTTCTTGCCCTGTTCGCTGGAGAACCAGGCGCTGCCGTGGGTGAACAGTTGTAGCGCAGTGGCGCGTGACAGGCCCTGCGGGTTGAGCGTGGTGCCGCCGACGGTCTTGCCGCTGACCAGCCAGTACAGCGCCGTCCAGGGGTTGTAGCTGGCCACGCGGGTGGCATCGGTGCCGCCGCCGACCGGCACGCCTTCGGCCAGCATGCGCTGGATCGGTGGCGTGGCTTCGGCAGCCTTGGCGCCGTAGCGGTCGATGAAGTACTCACCCTGGAAGGCCATGCGGTGCTGGATGGCGATGCCGCCACCGAGCGCACGTACCCGCTCGATATTGCGCGGGCTGATGGTCTCGGCATGGTCGAACAGCCAGGGTAGGCCGTTGAATGGCATGTCGCGGTCGACCTTCTCGAACACGTCGAGCATGCGCGAGATGGACTCGTCATAGGTGGCATGCAGGCGGAATGGCCAGCGCTGCTCGACCAGGTGACGCACCACGGGCTCCAGGTCGGCCTCCATGCTCGGCGCGAGGTCCGGGCGCGGCTCGACAAAATCTTCGAAGTCGGCAGCGGAGAACACCAGCATTTCGCCCGCGCCGTTATGGCGGAGGAAATCATCGCCCTGGTGCAGCTTGACGCTACTGGTCCAGTTCTTGAAATCGGTCAGCTCTTCCTTGGGCTTCTGGGTGAACAGGTTGTAGGCGATGCGCACGGTGAGCTGATCCTTGTCGGCCAGTTCCTGGATCACCTGGTAGTCGTCTGGGTAGTTCTGGTAGCCGCCACCGGCGTCGATGGCGCTGGTCACGCCCAGGCGGTTGAGCTCGCGCATGAACTGGCGGGTGGAGTTGACCTGATACTCCAGCGGCAGCTTCGGCCCCTTGGCCAGGGTGGCGTAGAGGATCAGCGCATTGGGTCGGGCGATCAGCATGCCGGTCGGGTTGCCATTGGCGTCACGCTGGATTTCCCCACCCGGCGGGTTGGGCGTGTTCTTGTCGTAGCCCACGGCGCGCAGAGCAGCGCGGTTGAGCAGCGCACGGTCGTAGAGGTGCAGGACGAACACTGGGGTGTCCGGCGCGGCTTTGTTCAACTCGTCGAGGGTCGGCATGCGTTTTTCGGCGAATTGGAATTCGGTCCAGCCACCGACCACGCGCACCCACTGCGGCGTCGGCGTGCGATCGGCCTGGATCTTGAGCATACGCATGGCTTCGGCCACGGACGGCACGCCTTCCCAGCGCAGCTCCAGGTTGTAGTTCAGGCCGCCGCGGATCAGGTGCAGGTGCGAGTCGTTGAGGCCGGGAATGACGGTGCGCTTTTGCAGGTCGATGACGCGGGTTGTATCACCGCGCAAGGCCATGGCCTCGGCGTCGTTGCCGACGGCGACGAAGCGCCCGTCCTTGATGGCCACGGCGCTGGCCTGGGGCTTTTCGCGGTCGACCGTGTGCAGGCGACCATTGTAGAGAATGAGGTCGGCGCTCATGTTGCCTCCTGATGAACTGACGGATGATTCGCTGGCCATGGCCGCGAAGGGCATGGCTGACCACAATGCCCCGGCTGCGCCGAGCACGCTGCTGGTGGCGAGAAAGTGGCGGCGTTTCGGGTCGGAGGGGTCCTGGCTCATGGTCGATCCTCGTCTACGGTTGGGTTCAGCCAGGCGTCGAACAGGCGCGTGGCCATGGGCATGAACAGGTACACCACGAGCAGGACGATGCTCAGGGTGATCAGGACGTTGCTCGGCAGGTAAGCGCCGAGCCAGGGAACAAGATGGAATAGGGGTTGCCAGAGCAGCGGGACCAGCAGGCTCAGCGGCAGTATCACCAGGAAGGTGACGCAGGCCTGTTTCCAGCGGGGCGGTGGCGCCTGTGCGGTTTCCGGCACGAACCAGAATTCCTTGTTCTCGGCGATTTCCAACTGGTCGCCGGCGCGTAGCAGTGGCTCGACTTCGGCGATCAACTGGCGTCGTTGTTCCGATTCGATCCAGCTCTGCAACTGCTGCAGACTGGCGAAGCGCAGCACACAGGTGAACTGCGCCAGGCAGGCTTGATGGCTACGTACCACGTCGACCCCCAAGTGGCCGGGGCATTGGCTGGCAGTCGCGATGATGCGCCGTAACCAAGCCTCGTAATGTGGCACGTGACTGGGGCGAACCTGATGGCGCACCACCAGGGTGACGGTTTCCGCTTGCGTCTCGCTCATACTGGAGACTCTGCTCAATGCTTTGGATTTGGCGATCCAGTGGCGCGCACCGATGCGCGCCACTGGTCGAGTCGAGGGCGTTTCCGCCGTCATGAGGTCAGATGGGCGCCGCTACAGGGGCCAGGGTTGGACCGTGCTCGACGCGCTCGGGCGCCTTGTGGACCATGGTGTAGGCGTAGTCCACGCCCATGCCGTAGGCGCCGGAGTGCTCCTTGACCAGGGCCATCACGGCGTCGTAGGTGTCGCGGTTCTTCCAGTCGCGTTGCCATTCCAGCAGTACTTGTTGCCAGGTCACCGGCACCACGCCGGCCTGGATCATGCGCTGCATGGAGTAGTCATGGGCGGCCTGCGAGGTACCGCCGGAAGCGTCGGCGACCATGTAGATTTCGTAGCCGGCGTCATGCATGGCGGAGAGGGCGAAGGTGGTGTTGCACACCTCGGTCCACAGGCCGGAGACGATGACCTTGTTGCGACCGTTCTTCTTCAGCGCGTCACGGACTTTCTGGTCGTCCCAGGAGTTCATCGAGGTGCGCTCGAGCAGCGGTGCGTCGGGGAACACGGCGAGCAGTTCGGGATAGGTGTGGCCGGAGAAGCTCTCGGTTTCGACCGTGGTGATGATGGTCGGCACATTGAAGATCTTGGCCGCCTTGGCCAGACCCACGGTGTTGTTCTTCAGGGTTTGCCGATCGATGCTCTGCACGCCGAAGGCCATCTGCGGCTGTTGGTCGATGAAGATCAACTGGCTGTTGTGCGGGGTCAGGACTTCGGTTTTTGGATTGCTCATAGCGGTTACCTGTTGGTGGGGCGGTAGACGATGCACGCATCCCGTCGGTCGTTGCCGTCCGGGTAGGCGAAAGGACTATTGCAGAGCCGTCGCCGCCCGGATTGGATGTAACTGCGATTCTGGTATCGGGCTGTGCCGAGGTTTGCCAACTGGTACGACGTACGGGGCTGCTAGAGTGAGTGCAGGGATTGCCAGGGGAGACGCATGACAGGGAAAAGCCACAAGCTGGGGCTGGGATCGTTGACCGCGCTGGTGGTGGGCTCGATGGTGGGCGGCGGGATCTTCTCGCTGCCGCAGAATATCGCCGCGCAGGCCGATGTCGGTGCAGTGCTGATCGGCTGGGGCATCACCGCGGTGGGCATGCTGGCGCTGGCCTTCGTCTTTCAGGGCCTGGCCAACCGCAAGCCACAGCTGGATGGCGGTGTCTACATCTATGCCAAGGCCGGTCTTGGCGATTACATGGGCTTTTCCTCGGCCTGGGGCTACTGGATCAGCGCCTGGCTGGGCAATGTCGGCTACTTCGTCCTGCTGTTCTCCACCCTCGGTTACTTCTTCCCGGTCTTCGGCCAGGGCAATACGCCGCTGGCCATTGCCTGTGCCTCGGTGTTGCTTTGGTGCGTGCACGCCCTGGTACTGCGCGGCATCAAGGAAGCGGCGCTGATCAACCTGATCACCACGGTTGCCAAGCTGGTACCGATCCTGCTGTTCATCGTCATTGTCGGCCTGGCCTTCGACCGCGACATCTTCACCCGTGACATCTGGGGGCGCAGCAATCCGCAATTCGGCGGTGTGCTGGAGCAGGTGCGGCATATGATGCTGGTCACCGTGTTCGTGTTCATCGGCATCGAAGGGGCGAGTGTGTACTCGTCGCGCGCCGAGCGCCGCCGCGATGTGGGCAAGGCCACGGTGATCGGTTTTCTCGGCGTGCTGGCGCTGCTGATGCTGGTCAACCTGCTGTCGCTGGGGGTCATGAGCCAGCCCGAACTGGCAGCGCTGCAAAACCCATCCATGGCCGGGGTGCTGGAGCATGTGGTGGGGCGCTGGGGCGCGGTATTCATCAGCATCGGCCTGGCGGTATCGCTGCTCGGTGCGCTGTTGTCCTGGGCGCTGCTGTGCGCCGAAATCCTCTTCATCTGCGCCAAGGACGGCACCATGCCGGTCTTCCTGCGCAAGGAAAACGCCAACCAGGTGCCGGTCAATGCGCTGTGGCTGACCAACGGCATGATCCAGCTGTTCTTGCTGATCACCCTGTTTTCCCAGGGCACCTACCTGTCGCTGATCTACCTGGCGTCATCGATGATCCTGGTGCCCTACCTGTGGTCGGCGGTCTATGCGCTGTTGCTGACGCTGCGCGGCGAGACCTACGAAGGCCAGGCCGGAGCGCGCCGCAAGGACCTGGCAGTCGGCCTGCTGGCGGTGGGCTACGCGATCTGGCTGCTGTATGCCGGTGGGGTGAAATACCTGCTGCTATCGGCGCTGCTCTACGCGCCGGGGGCACTGTTGCTGCGCCAGGCCAAGCGCGAGCAGGGGCAGGCGCTGTTCACCCGCTACGAATGGCCGATCTTTGCCGCGGTGTTGCTGACTGCCGTGCTGGCCGGCTATGGCCTGTATGCCGGTCACCTGACGCTCTAGGGCTGGACAAAGCGGCCGGCGCGCGGATAATCCGGCCTATCGCCCCTGACTCTGGCTTCGCCACCCCTATGCGCAAAAACCTGCGTACCGCCCTGATCTGGATGCTGATGCTGGCCCTGCCGGCACAGGCCATGGCGGCGCTCGGCATGCAACTGTGCGAGCAGGTTCATCGCAGCAGTGTCCTGCAGATGAGCGGGAGCCAGCACGGCATACAACATGACATGGCGGCCGACAGCTCGCATGGTGCGCATCAGGACGCCGCCCCGGTGGCCAGCAGCGATGTTCCCGCCGACGGTAACCTCTGTACCTTGTGCGCCTTCTGCGTCGGCGTCGCCGCGCCCAGCCAGCCGTTTCTGAACGACTCTGTCCTGCAAGCCGTCGAGCTGCCTGCGACCTGGCCCGATCGTCTTATCGTCGGCGTAGCCGACACGCCCGAACGCCCTCCGCGTTTTTCTCTCGCCTGAGCCTTTTAGGGAGCGCCGTCCTGCGGCGCCTGTAGCTCACGCGGCCGCCTGGCCGCCGTATGCGAGAACACATCATGACTTTGCATTTCCTTGCCGGAAGGCTGCTGGGCTTTGCTGCCCTGGCGCTACCCGGCATCTTGGTGGCGGCCCAGCCCGACCCGCTGGACGCCAACGCCATCGTACCGGCGCAGGATTACCGTTCCCCCCTCGAAGACTACCGCGCCCAGGCTGACGAGCCGTTGCAGGACTGGCGCGCGGCCAACGACCTGGTCGGCCGTATCGGCGGCTGGCGTACCTACAGCATGGAAGGCTGGGAGCAGCCGGACGAACAGGGCGCTGATCCGTCCGAGGGAGGTGGCCATGGCCATCACTAGACCCCTCGCGCTGCTCTGCGCCGTGTCGCTGGTGGCCGGCTGCGCCAGCTTCAGCCAGGACGGCGGTTTCGGGCCGGTGCAGCAGGCCAGCGAGCGCCAGCTGGACAAGCAACTGCTGTGGGCCCGGGACGAAGCCGGTCGCGGTCAGATCGACGCGCGGGTGACCGAGCTGCTGGCCGAACCCCTCAACCTGGATGCTGCTGTACAGCTGGCGCTGCTCAACAACCGCGGTCTGCAGGCCTCCCTCGACGAGCTGGGCATCGGCGAGGCCGAGCGGGTGCAGGCCGGGCGTCTGCCCAATCCCGGCTTCTCCTACGGTCGTCTGGAGAAGGGCAGTGAGGTGGAGTACGAGCGTGGCCTGCATCTGAACCTGGCGCGGCTGATCGCCTTGCCGTTGACCTCGCGCCTGGAGGAGCGGCGCTTCGAGCAACTGCAGCGCCAGACCAGCCTGGCGGTATTCGAGTTGGCCAGCGAGACGCGCAAAGCCTGGTATGAGGCGGTCGCTGCCGAGGAAAGCCTGGTCTATGCACGGCAGGTGCTGGATGCCGCTGAGGTCGGTGCCGAACTGGCAAGGCGAATGGCTGCGGTAGGCAACTTCAGCAAACTGCAGCAGGTCGAGCAGCAGGCCTTCTACGCCGATGCCGGCATCGGCCTGCTGCGGGCCGAACAGGCGCGGGTACGCAGCCGCGAGCGCCTGACCCGGTTGCTCGGCCTGTGGGGCGAACAACTCGACTATCGCCTGCCCGAACGCCTGCCGGCGCTGCCGAAAAGTGCCGACCAGCTGCCGGACGTGGAGCGCCTGGCCATGAGCCAGCGCCAGGACGTTCAGGCCTTGCGCCTGGATGCCGAGCGCCTGGCACAGAACCTCGGGCTGACCCGCACCACGCGTTTCATCAACGTGCTGGAGTTGGGCGTGGTCAACAACCGCTCCAACGAGGAACCGACCCAGCGCGGCTACGAGATCAGCGTCGAGCTGCCGCTGTTCGACTGGAGCGGCGCCAGGGTGGCGCGGGCCGAGGCGCAGTATCGTCAGGCGCTCAACCGGGCGGCCGAGACGGCGATCAATGCCCGTTCGCAGGTGCGCGAGGCCTATCACGCCTACCGCAATGCCTTCGAGCTGGCGCAGCACTACCGTGCCGAGGTGTTGCCGCTGCGCCAGCGCATCGCCGAAGAAAATCTGCTGCGCTACAACGGTATGTTCATCAGCACCTTCGACCTGCTTGCCGACGCGCGTCGCCAGGTGCAGGCGGTGGACGGCTACCTGCAGGCGCAGCGCGAATTCTGGCTGGCCCGCGCCGACCTCGACATGGCCCTGCTGGGCGCTCCCAATTCTTCGCTCGGCGCGGCACCTGCCGCTACCGCCGAGCCGGCCGCCGCCGGCCACTGAACAAGGATTTCTCTGATGGTTTCACGACGCGATTTCTTTCTCGGGGCCAGCGCCATCGGCGCTGCGGTGGCCACTTCTTCAGTCAGCAGGGTAGCCATGGCTGCCCTACCCGAGCCGGTGCTGCAGGGCAGTGCCGAGACCCAGCCGCCGCTGCAGCCGGGCAGCGGGCGACCCTACAACCCGGTAGTTACCCTCAACGGCTGGACCCTGCCATGGCGCATGAACAACGGCGTCAAGGAGTTCCACCTGGTTGCCGAGCCGGTGGTGCGCGAGCTGGCGCCCGGCTACAAGGCCCACCTGTGGGGCTACAACGGCCAGTCGCCGGGGCCGACCATCGAGGTGGTGGAGGGCGACCGAGTGCGCGTCTTCGTCACCAACAAGCTGCCCGAACACACCAGTATCCACTGGCACGGCCAGCGTCTGCCCAACGGCATGGACGGCGTGGCGGGGCTGACCCAGCCGGCGATCCCGGTAGGCAAGACCTTCGTCTACGAGTTCGTCGCCCGCCGCCCCGGCACCTTCATGTACCACCCGCACGCCGACGAGATGGTGCAGATGGCCATGGGCATGATGGGCTTCTGGGTCACCCACCCCAGAGAGCATCACCCGCTGATCGCCGAGGTGGACCGCGACTACTGCTTCCTGCTCAGCGCCTACGACATCGAGCCGGGCGCCTACACGCCGAAGATCATGCAGATGCTCGATTTCAACCTGTGGACCTTCAACAGCCGCGTGTTCCCCGGTATCGACCCGCTGGTGGCGCGCCAGGGCGAGCGCGTGCGCCTGCGTGTCGGCAACCTGACCATGACCAACCACCCGATCCACCTGCACGGTCACGAGTTCGAGGTCACCGGCACCGACGGCGGGCCGACCCCGGTCGGCTCGCGCTGGCCGGAAGTGACCGCCGACGTGGCAGTGGGGCAGATGCGCCAGCTCGAGCTCATCGCCGACGAGGAGGGCGACTGGGCGCTGCACTGCCACAAGAGCCACCACACCATGAACGCCATGGGCCACGACGTACCGACTCTGGTCGGCGTCGATCATCGCGAGATGACCCGCAAGATTGCCAAACTGGTGCCGGACTACATGGTGATGGGCGAGCGCGGCATGGCCGACATGGCGGAGATGCAGATGCCACTACCGGACAACACCGTGCCGATGATGACCGGCGACGGCCCGTTCGGCTCGGTGGAGATGGGCGGCATGTTCACCATGCTCAAGGTGCGCAAGGACCAGGCCGCCGGCGATTACCGCGACCCCGGCTGGTTCAAGCATCCGGCCGGCACGGTGGCTTATGAATGGAAGGGGGCGGAGTTGGCCAGCCCGAGTCGCTCGCACGACGGCGGCGGCCAGTCGATGCCGCTCAAGCAGCCGATCGAGGCGCCGGTGGAGGTTCAGGTGCGTAAGCCGGACGGGCATGCCGGGCATTGACGGACACCGGAAGTAGTGTGAGTAGGAGCGGCTGGGCGGCATTCCGCTTTAGCCGCGAAGCGAACTGACGCAGCGCCAGGTTAAAGGCGTTGCCAGCGCAATTTGAGGAATCCGCAGATGAAACCGATAAATTTTTCCACCCCGATGCTCCTGGTCGGCTTGCTGGTTGCCGCTCCTGCCCTGGCCCACAGCCAGGCGCACGAGGGTCATCACGCTCAGGCGACGATCAAGGAACAGAAACCCTGGGGCATCGCCGGTGATGCCGGAGAGGTCGACCGCAGCATCGAGATTCGCATGACCGACCAGATGCGCTTCTCCCCGGATCACCTGCAGGTCAAACAGGGCGAGACAATCCGCTTCGTCCATCACAACGACGGCCAGATGCTGCACGAGTTCGTTCTCGGTACCCGCACCGAGCTGGATCGGCACGCCGAGATGATGGCCAGGTTTCCCGGCATGCAGCATGACGAGCCCTATATGGCTCACATCGCCGCGGGGCAGAGCGGCGAGATGATCTGGACCTTCAACCGCGCCGGCGAATTCGATTTCGCCTGCCTGATCGCCGGCCACTACCAAGCTGGCATGGTCGGCACCATCCATGTGCTGGCCGACTGACCTACGAGAGGAAAAACGCATGAAGAAGCAACTGATGATCGCTGCCCTGGCCGCCCTGTTCAGCCTGCCGCTGCTAGCCGCAGACCCCGCGCCGCTGAGTCAGGGCGAGGTGCGTAAGGTGGACGTCGCTGCGCAGAAAATCACCCTGCGCCACGGCCCCATCGCCAGTATTGACATGCCGCCGATGACCATGGTGTTCGAGGTCGAGAAGCCGGAACTGCTGGAAGGGGTTTCAGCGGGAGAAAAGGTGAGTTTTCAAGTGCAGCAACAAGGAAATCGCTACATCGTCACCGAGTTGCAGGTAATGCAATAAGCAGGGTCGAGCCGGCCCAGGCATTGCGCCTGGGCTGGCAAACACTCAGTTCAGACCGTCGGTCAGGGCCTTGGCAGGTACCAGCTTGACCACTTTCTTGGCAGCGATTTCGATGGCTTTGCCAGTCTGCGGGTTACGGCCGGTGCGTGCCGGGCGCTCAGTCACTTTCAGCTTGCCGATGCCTGGCAGGGTGATCTCACCGTCGTTTTCCAGTGCGTCGCCGACAATTTCGCCCAGCTGATCGATCAGGGTGCGGACAGTGGCTTTGGGCAGGGATACGGCCTCGGCCAGGTCGCTGATCAGTTGGTCTTTGGTGATTGCCATGATGTAACTCCGTTTGCAGGTGAGAGGTTCGACGCTGCAGATAGGGATCTGCGCAGCCGAAAACATGGGAACGCTAACATAAAAGGGGTGGCTCGGCAGCGCCGTAACCGGCTCTTCCGATAGGGCTTAGTGTCGCATCAGTCCTGGTGGTTCCAGCGTGCGACCAAAAAACGCAGCCGGCCGCTGATGCCGGGTTCGCTGGCGCTGTCAAACGGCACCTCGATCTCCAGACTTCCGTCCTTCAGGACGTTGCCATCGAGTTTGCGGTCGGCACCATGCACTCCCTGGTTCTGCCAGGCGTGGCTTACCTGCCAGCCACTGTCGGCACCGGGCGGGGTTATTTCCAGCACCAGACTGTTGCGGAACAGATAGCTGCCCTCGAAGTGCTGGTTGATCCAAAGCTTGCGCTCCACCTCGTAGTCCGGCACCCGCACGTTAAAGGTCAAGGTATAGGCCAGCCCCTTGCGTCTGCTGTTCACGCGCGCTCGATCAGCGAGAAACAAACTGCCAAGGTACAGCTTGCCGTTCTCCTGTGGTGCCTTGAGCCAGTGCTGATGGGCGAGACAGGCCACCGAATCCTCTTCGGCGGTACGCCGGCTCAGGTACCAGAGCTTGCCACGGGGTGCGGCGAGCACTTCGAACTGATACAGAGCGTTGATCGTTTGCCCCTGGCTTTCAGACTTGCGCAGCTCCTTGGGCAGGGTGATGGCGTCGACTTCAGCCCAGATGTCCACCCGTACATCGCCGAACAGAAAGCGCGTGAGATTCTGGTAAGCCTCCTCACTGTTGACGATGCCGAAGTAGCCGGAATGTGCTCGATAGGTAAAGGCCTTGGCGCAGGGTGCTGTCGGTTTGTCGTGAGCGTCCAGGCCGCAGAGGGTTGCGTTGTCGATGCGCACCAGGCCGTCGCTACCATGTCCGGCGAAGGTACGCGACAGGCCCAGGCCAGCTTCGTAGTCCATGCGGTTGGTGCCAACCATGCAGAAGAAACGTTTGGATGGAAAGCGTGCCTCGGGTAACCAGTCGACCCGCTCGGTAAGTGTGTAGGCGGCTTCCAGATCCAGAAAGGTCGCCAGGCGCTGGCGGTTGAAATTGCTGATGTCGCTTGGGCTCAGCCAGCTCGGCGGGTTGATGCCGAGCAGGTCGATGCCGTTGTGCGGCGTGGCGTAGGTGAACACCTTGTCCACCAGCTGAGCCGCTCCGCCCGGGTCCAGTTTGGAATTTTGCAGCAGGCCGCGGCAGACCAGGCCCCCCATCGAGTGGGCTACCAGGTAGCAGCGGAAGTCGGTCTTGGTGATGTCGTTCTTCGGGTTGGCGCACACCAGTTCGCGCACCTTGAGTATCAGCTCGCCAAGCTTGCTGGCGAACACCTCCAGGCTCGGTGTGTTGCCGATACCCAGCAGTCTTGAGGCCTCGTCGTAGTAGCGATAGATGATGATCGAACGGCTGCCCAGGCGATTGTCGGCGTTGGCGGCCCATTCCGGATCGAGAATGTCGTAGCCGTCTTCGTATACGTCCTGATAGCCGAACTCCGAGGCCAGGCGGATCACTGGCGACTCGAAGACGAACTTGCGTGGCTGGCGGGTCTTTTCCGCTACCGCGCGGTAGACGGTAGATCCGAGGTTGAAGCCGCAGAACGGGTCTGCGCTGGTCTGGTCGATCTCCCCCGGGGTCATGGCGTAGCCACGCACGTAGATGATCGGATGGAAGGGGCTATGCGAATTGGCCATGGTTGCTCCTGAGGTGGCGTGCGCGTGCCTCGGGAATGCTCATCATGGCCGAACTGCGGGATGCGACGAGTGGCGCGAGTAAGAGTGGAGAAGGTTAGCTCAGCGCCAGAGGTTTTCCGGGTTTTTGCACGGCCAGACGGCGACTTGGCACGGCTCGACTAAGCTACTGATACTTGCCTAGTGCTGGAGTGCCATCATGTTGCGCGCATTTGCCGATCTGGGGTTCCGTTGGAAGATTGCTCTGCCCATTCTGTTGCTGGCCGCCTTGCTGGTAGCGATGGGAACCTTGGGTGTGCGCGGTATCACTCAGGTTGCCGAATCCAGTACCACGCTGACCAATCGCCATCTGCCGGCCATCAGCTTGCTGCTGAATGCTGACCGCGATCTTTACCAGGCCTTCGTCGCTGAGCGCAGTCTGCTCGATGAGGATTCCGGTGCGCACGCCGCACAATTACGTGCCTCGCATGCGGAGAACTTGCAGCAGGCCTACGACCGCGTGCACAAGTTCGCTGACATGCAGCCCGGTAGCGAGGCGCTGGCACTGGTGGCGGAGTTCGATCGCGGCTTCGACCGTTGGAAGGCGACTTCGTTGCGCGTGCTGGAAATGGCCGGCAGCGATCCCAATGCAGCCAGTCGGCTGAGTTTCGCAGACAGCGAGGCGCAATTCGAAGAGGCGCGTACTGCCATCGACAAGCTCGGTGAGTTGGAAGACAGCGCCGCCAATGCCGTTGGCACCGAGGCCATTGCCCGCGGCGAAGCGCTGGTCTGGCAGCAGGGACTCATCATCGCCATAGGCCTGCTGGTGTGCCTGATCCTGGTGGTTGGTTTTCCGTTGTTGGTGACTCGTCCGCTGCATAACCTGCTCTATCGCATCGAACAGATCGCCGACGGTGACGGCGACTTGCGGGTGCGCCTGGACGTGCTCTCCAGGGACGAGTTGGGCAAGCTCAGTCATGCCTTCAACCGCTTTCTCGACAAGCTGCAGCCGTTGATCAAGGAGGTCGGAAGGGTCACGGGTGAGGTGGCTGACTCGGCGCAGAGTCTCGCTGGCATGGCGGCGGCCAATGACCGGTTGATCAGCAGCGAGCACGCGGCGGTCGATCAGGTCAGCACAGCGGCCACCGAAATGAGCGTGGCCGTGCATGAGGTGGCGCGCAATGCGCAGAATGCCGCCGATGCAGCGCGGCACGCCGAAGTGCAGTCGCGAGAGGGCGCTCAGGTGGTCGGCGCGACCATTCATTCGATCCGCCAACTGGCCCAGGAAGTGGAGAGCGCCTCCGACACCATCCAGACCCTGGAGCAGGAAACCGCCAACATCGGTGCGGTGCTGGCGGTGATCAAGGGCATTGCCGAACAGACCAACCTGCTGGCGCTCAACGCGGCCATCGAGGCGGCGCGCGCAGGCGAACAGGGTCGTGGTTTCGCCGTGGTCGCCGATGAGGTGCGGGCGCTGGCAGCGCGTACACAGGAGTCGACCAAGGATATCCAACAGATGATCGAGCGTCTGCAAGCCGGTGTGCAGAACGCGGTCAAGGCCACGCATTCGGGCAGCGCGCGAGCGCGGCAAAGTGTGGAACAGGCGGCCGGTGTGGACCAGGCGCTGAGCGTGACCGGTGATTCGGTACAGCGCATCAACGATATGGCCGCGCAGATCGCTACCGCCTGTGAGGAACAGAGCAGCGTCACCGAGGAAATCGCACGCAATATCAGCGACATTCGCGACCTCTCCAACGAAGCAGCGCAGACCTCCGAACAGAGCACGCGGGCCAGCCAGCATCTGTCCGAGCTGTCCCACGGGCTGGCCCAGTTGGTGGGACGTTTCCGGGTGTAACCTGAGTGTCTCGCGTATCTAAGTGTTTGAAGCGGTTGTAAGTTTACGTTTAGTCGTTACAATGGCGCGGCCCGTCGCAATGGCGAGCAGCGTTATGGTGGCCCTGCCGGTCCCCTCGCAACGATTACCCGTCAACCTGGTCAGGCCCGGAAGGGAGCAGCCACAGCGGGAACATTGTGTGCCGGGGTGTGGCTGGTAGGGTCCACCTCCAGTTTTCCAGGCTGTTGCCTCTCCCTTATCCCCATCTTCAGCGCCCATCTGGCGGTTTTTGCTGTGCGCAATAAAAAAGCCCGCGCTTTGGGCGCGGGCTTTGGGTGTTTGCAGGCTCAGGCAATGCGGTAATTCAACACGCTGTCCTGTTCCTTGAGCGTCTTGCGCAGGTCGGCGGGTATGTTGCCGGCGCGTACGGCCAGTTCCAGGCGGATTTCTTCCAAGCTCTGGGCGAAGGCATTCTGGTCGGTGATCTGTGGCTTGGCCAGGACGCGGCTGTAGACGGTGCTGTCGCTCTCGTCGAGCAAGGCGAGGATGATGCTGCCGTCCGGTCGTGGTGAGCTGAAGCTGGCACGCAACGGATTGAACAGGTGATCGACGAGCTGTTGGTTGGTGAGTTCCATGTCCTACTCCATCCTGAGGTTGGTCACCTTCGACCTCAGGATGACGACTAAGTTCAGGCGGTGAGCGACTGGCGGGTACGCTCGATCACCTGCTGCAGAGACTCGTCGCTGTACTGGCCTGGGTAAAGACGCTGGCTGTACTGAGCGATACCGGTCTTGTCGACCAGGGTAAAGCTGAAGCTGCCCTTGCGCGTTGCCAGGATGCGGCAATCGAACGGAGCGAAGGCGTGAGTCAGGGTGCTGATGGCTTTCTGAATTTGATGTTGAGCATTCATTTTTCTGGGTATTCCTTAAAGCATGTGCGCTTCGTTGCGCGTGGTGTAGCTCCATGTGGTTGGCCGAAAAGCGGCCATAGCATGTCAACCGATCGGAGCTTGATTAGCACGATAAAGTTCCATTGTTACGGTTCTTCGGCGTGGTCGGTACGTCGGAGGCAGGCAGAGGAACTGCGCCGATAAACGGCGAGTCGGCCTGATCAGTCAGCAGATGGGATCGGGGAGGGCGGCAGCGCAGAGACGCGCTAGACGTTGAACCGGGAAACCAGCGAGGGGGCGCAAAGGCCTTTAATGACTTACAGCGTGGTACGAACGGCGCGAATACTAATGCTTTGTGCAAGAAATGACCAGTGTTATTTCTCAAGCTGGGGCGATGCTGCTCCACACAAGCGGGTGGCGGATGCAATTTGCCGGTTGCTCCGCTAGGATTAGCCCACTTTTGCTTTCCTCATATGACGGTTTTCCATGAGTTATCAGGTTCTTGCACGTAAATGGCGTCCGCGCTCGTTCCGCGAAATGGTCGGCCAGACGCATGTGCTCAAGGCCCTGATCAACGCCCTGGACAGCCAGCGCCTGCACCATGCCTACCTGTTTACCGGCACGCGTGGTGTGGGCAAGACCACTATTGCGCGGATCATCGCCAAGTGCCTGAACTGCGAAACCGGCATCAGCTCTACCCCTTGTGGCACCTGCTCGGTGTGCAGGGAAATCGATGAGGGTCGTTTCGTCGACCTGATCGAAGTGGACGCCGCCAGCCGCACCAAGGTCGAAGACACCCGTGAGCTGCTCGATAATGTGCAGTACTCGCCAAGTCGGGGCCGTTTCAAGGTCTACCTGATCGACGAAGTGCACATGCTCTCCACCAGCTCCTTCAACGCCCTGTTGAAGACCCTGGAGGAGCCGCCGCCCCACGTCAAATTTCTGCTCGCCACCACTGATCCACAGAAACTGCCGGTCACAGTGCTGTCGCGCTGCCTGCAGTTCTCGCTGAAGAACATGCCGCCGGAGCGGGTGGTCGAGCACCTGACACATGTATTGACTGCCGAGAACGTGCCGTTCGAGGACGATGCCCTGTGGCTGCTCGGTCGTGCTGCCGATGGTTCGATGCGCGACGCCATGAGCTTGACCGACCAAGCCATTGCCTTCGGCGAGGGCAAGGTGTTGGCGGCCGACGTGCGCGCCATGCTCGGCACCCTCGATCACGGTCAGGTCTACGGTGTGCTGCATGCGCTGATCGAGGGCGATGCCCGGGCGCTGATCGAGGCGGTGCGTCATCTCGCCGAGCAGGGGCCGGACTGGAATGGCGTGCTGTCGGAGATGCTCAACGTTCTGCATCGCGTTGCGATTGCCCAGGCGCTGCCGGAGGCCGTCGACAATGGCCAGGGCGACCGCGAGCGCGTGCTGCAACTGGCCCAGGCGCTGCCGGCCGAAGACGTGCAGTTCTACTATCAGATGGGTTTGATCGGCCGTCGCGATCTACCCTTGGCACCTGAACCGCGTGGCGGCTTCGAGATGGTGCTGCTGCGTATGCTGGCCTTCCGCCCGGCGGGCGCCGATGACGCGCCGAAGGTCACGCTAAAGCCCTTGGGGATCAGCCAGGCCACTGCTGATTCCCAACAAAACCCAGTGGCCGGCACCGCTATGCCGGCTCCCGTGGTTTCTGCTCCGGCACCTGTTATCGCTCCTGCTGCACAGGCTCCCGTTGTTCCGGCATCGGTCGAGCCGAGCCCTGTTGTGCCGGCTGCGAGTGTCACGCCTGACGTGAGCGAGCCGGTCCAGCCTGTTGAGGCGCCTGTAGCTCCGGTCGCTGACCTGCCCGCCGAGCCCGAGCCCGAGCCCGAGCCCGCTGCTTCTGCAGTTGACGTGCCTTGGGAAACTGCCGAGCCTGTGGCTGAGCCTGCTCAGTCTGTCGCTCCGGCAGAACCAGAGGTGAACGCCGCAGAGCCAGCAGCGCTGCAAGTTGCGTCGGTCGAAGTGTCCGCACCGAATGAGATCGCACAGCCAGTAGCCGATGCTGATGGCAGTGAGGACGAGCCACCGCTCGGCGACTACGACTATGTCGAAATGGACGCCGAGACCCTCGATTACGATTTCGACCAAGCCGAAGCCGTGACGCCTGCGGTCGAAGAACCGTTGCCGGCCGCCAAACCGGCTACCGGTCTGGCGGCAGAATGGCTGTCACTGTTCCCGCAGCTTGGCCTGGGCGGCATGACGGGCAGCATCGCCGCCAACTGCACCCTGATCGAAGCCAATGGTGATGACTGGCTGCTGCACCTGGACCCTGCGCACAGTGCGCTGTTCAACCCGACTCAGCAGCGTCGTCTCAATGATGCGCTGAACCAGCAGCAAGGGCGCAGCATCAAATTGCGCATCGAGCTGTGCAAGCCCGAGCAGGAAACTCCGGCGCAGGCCGCTGCTCGGCGCCGCGCCGACCGCCAGCGCAGCGCTGAGGCATCGATCCATGCCGACCCGCTGGTGCAGCAGATGATTCAGCAGTTCGCCGCCAAGGTGCGCGACGACAGCATCGAACCTATCGATACTCCCAGTTAAACCCCGAACACCGAGGATACCGACATGATGAAAGGTGGCATGGCAGGCCTGATGAAGCAGGCTCAGCAAATGCAGGAAAAAATGCAGAAGATGCAGGAAGAGCTGGCCAACGCCGAAGTCACCGGCCAGTCCGGCGCCGGCCTGGTCAGCGTGGTGATGACCGGTCGTCACGACGTCAAGCGCATCACCCTGGATGACAGCCTGATGCAGGAAGACAAGGAAGTGCTCGAAGACCTGATCGCTGCTGCCGTCAACGACGCGGTGCGCAAGGTTGAGCAGAATAGCCAGGAGAAGATGTCCGGCATGACTGCAGGGATGCAGCTCCCCCCCGGCTTCAAAATGCCCTTCTGACAGGCCCCGTGCCGTCCAGTCGACGCACATGGCGGCGTTGCCGGCGAACTCGGAATCCTCATGTGCTCCAGCACACTGCGGTTCCTCGTCCTTCGGCGCCTTGCCCTGCACGTCGCCTGATCGCCACTCTTATTGTGTTGATCGCATGTGCAGGGCGGCGACGGGCTTCAAATTTGTAGCCCGGATGCAATCCGGGAATGACCTGTGACCTGTGCTCCCGGATTGTATCCGGGCTACGACCTTAGGAACGCCATGAGTTTCAGCCCTCTGATTCGCCAGTTGATCGACTCCCTGCGCATCCTGCCCGGTGTCGGGCAGAAGACGGCGCAGCGCATGGCGCTGCAGCTGCTCGAGCGTGATCGCAGTGGCGGCCAGCGTCTGGCGCAGGCACTGAATGCCGCGATGGAAGGCGTGGGGCACTGCAAGCGCTGCCGCAGCCTGAGCGAGGACGAGATCTGCCAGCTGTGCCTGGACGAGCGGCGTGACGACAGCCTGCTGTGTGTGGTGGAAGGTCCGATGGACGTGCATGCCGTGGAGCAGACCGGCTTTCGCGGTCGCTACTTCGTGCTCAAGGGACATCTGTCACCGCTCGATGGTCTGGGGCCAGAGGCCATCGGTATTCCTGCGCTGCTCGAGCGCATCGATGCCGGTGCTTTCAGCGAAGTGATCCTGGCCACCAATCCGACGGTGGAAGGTGAGGCCACGGCGCACTACATCGCCCAGATACTCGTCGGCAAAGGTCTGGTCGCCTCGCGCATCGCCCATGGTATGCCGCTTGGTGGCGAGCTAGAACTGGTCGACGGCGGCACCCTGGCCCATGCCTTGGCAGGTCGACGCCCGATCAGCCTGTAAGCAATCAGGCCCTTCAGATTCGGAGTGCCAGTGACCACCGACACTCTGCGCCGTATGGCTCTGGTGCTCCTGCTTGGGGGGCCTCTGGCCGCACAGGCTCAATGTCCGACCGGGCAGGTGCAGGTGTGTCTGGGCGCTTCCTGCTTGTGCGTGCCCGATCCCGTGCAGGTCCGTGAGGACGGCCTGAATCTGGCTGCGGCACGTCTCGAAGCCTGGTTGCTGCACTCTCGCCAGGCAGCACTGCGAGCCGGCACAGAGCCGATTCCTTTGATGATCCGTGCGCAGCTTGCGTCGTTCTACGACGATGCATTGCTCGATGAAGTGCGCTATCGCGTGGGCATCACCGACGAGATGGACGCCGCCACCGTCATGCTGCAGAACCCTGATGTACAGGCCGTTACGCTGGTCGATGTGGTGGTGTTTCGCAACGCCGATGCTGCCGCAGAGGATGCAGCGTTGTGGGCGCATGAACTGTGGCATGTACAGCAATACCGCGAGTGGGGCACCGATGGCTTCGCCCAGCGCTACACGCGCAATTTCCAGTCGGTGGAGGGGCCAGCCTACGAGATGGGCGAGCGGGTGAGAAAGGTGTTGCGCGAGCAGAAATGAAACGCTCGCTTGAAAACCAAGCAAGCGCTAGGTTAGGGTTCCCAAAACAATAACGGGAGTACCCGCATGGCCGCCCCTTTGTCGTATTTCGATGAATCTCACCGACTGATTCGTGATTCCGTTCGGCGCTTTGTCGAGCGCGAGATCCTGCCGCATATCGATGAATGGGAAGAGGCCGAGGCGTTTCCTCGCGAGCTGTATCAGAAGGCGGGAGCGGCGGGCATTCTAGGTATCGGTTACCCCGAGCAGTACGGTGGCAGCCATGAGGGTGACGTGTTCGCCAAGGTCGCGGCCAGCGAAGAGCTGATGCGTTGTGGTTCCGGCGGCCTGGTGGCCGGGCTCGGCTCACTGGATATCGGGCTGCCTCCCATCGTCAAATGGGCCAAACCCTCTGTGCGTGAGCGTGTGGTGCCACAGGTGCTGGCCGGTGAGAAGATCATGGCGCTGGCGGTGACCGAGCCTTCCGGTGGCTCCGACGTGGCCAATCTCAAGACCCGCGCCGTACGCGATGGCGATCACTACCGTATCAGTGGCAGCAAGACCTTCATCACCAGCGGTGTGCGTGCCGATTACTACACGGTCGCGGTACGCACTGGCGGCGAGGGTTTTGGTGGCGTCAGCCTGCTGCTGGTGGAGAAGGGCACGCCGGGCTTCAGCGTGGGCCGCAAGCTGAAGAAGATGGGTTGGTGGGCTTCGGATACCGCCGAGCTGTTCTTCGATGACTGCAAGGTGCCGGTGGAAAACCTGATCGGCGCAGAGAACGCCGGCTTCGCCTGCATCATGGCCAACTTCCAGAGCGAACGCCTGAGCCTGGCGATCATGGCCAACATGACCGCGCAACTGGCACTGGAAGAGTCGCTGAAGTGGGCGCGTGAGCGCCAGGCGTTCGGCAAGCCGGTGGGCAAGTTCCAGGTGCTCAAGCATCGCCTGGCCGAGATGGCGACGCAGCTGGAGGTCTCCCGCGAATTCACCTACCGTCAGGCCGCGCAGATGGCCGCCGGCAGGAGCGTGATCAAGGAGATTTCCATGGCCAAGAACTTCGCCACCGATATCTCCGACCGTCTCACCTATGATGCGGTGCAGATCATGGGCGGCATGGGTTACATGCGCGAAAGCCTGGTCGAGCGCTTGTACCGCGACAACCGCATCCTCTCTATCGGTGGTGGTACGCGCGAGATCATGAACGAGATCATCGCGAAGCAGATGGGGCTGTAGCAGGTGTCGTGGGAGGGGCTTTAGCCGCGATCAGAGGCGCTGCTGAGCACCGTCGCCGCTGAAGCGCCTCCCACGGGGGGGCATGGTCCTGCGCTGTTATCAGGAAGCGACCTGATTCTGCGCCGCCTGGCGCAGGCGGGCGATGTCGCGTTGCGGCGGGTCGCCGAACAGACGACTGTACTCGCGGCTGAACTGCGATGGGCTTTCATAACCAACGCGGTAGCTGGCCGCTGCCGCTTCGAGGTTGTCGCACAGCATCAGCCGGCGGGCCTCCTGCAAGCGCAGCTGCTTCTGATACTGCAGTGGGCTGAACGCCGTGACGGCCTTGAATCTATGGTGCAGGGTCGAGGGGCTCAGGTTCACTTCGCGGGCCAGTTCCTCGATACGCAGCGGTTGATCGAAGTTCTTGCGCAGCCACTCGATGGCGCGGGAGATTCGCTGGCTCTGGCTGTCGGCGATGACCACTTCATGCAGGCGGTGGCCCTGCGGACTGAGCAGCATGCGATAGAAAATCTCGCGCAATGCCAATGGCGCCAGCATGGCGATATCGCGCGGGGTTTCCAGCAGGCGCAGCAGACGGATCACCGCATCCAGCAGGCGCGGGTCGAGACGATCGAGAAACAGCGCCCGTTGCGAGGCGGCATCAGGAGCTGGAATGGGCGGCATCTCGGTGATCAAGCTGCTGATCAATGCTGGATCTATCTCCAGTGCGAGGCTCAGGTACGGCGCCTCCTGGCTGGCTTCGATCACTCGACCGGTGACCGGCAGCACCACCGACGCCACCAGATAATTCAACGGATCATAAACGTAGAGTTCGTCACCCAGACGAATCTCCTTGCGGCCCTGGGCGATGATGCACAGGCACGGGTCGTAGACCGTCTGCATCGGCAGGCTGGGTGTTGTGGCGCGCGCCAGTTTCAGGCCGGGGATGGCGGTGAGGTGTAAGCCATCCTCGGGGACGAAGCGCTCGACCAGGCGCGCCATTTCGTGGCTCAGCTCGGCAAGTGGGGTGTCGAGAGTTGTGGCGGTGTTAATGGGTGAATACATGGCACGCCTCCGGAAAGTCAGCGAAGCCTATCCAGGTTTTTCAGGCAAGTCATGAGGTGCGGCAGGATTAGGCAAATATTTGCCAGTAATGGGCAAATGGCCAGTGATACAGAGTGTTTCAAGGGGGTTAGGGTGCGATGCGCTCGGTTGCAGCAATTCCATTGCTATAGAGTTTTAGGCAAGGATTTGCCAGAAATCGACTAACGCTCTGATGACCTTCTGCCTGATCTTTGTAGCCATCGAGCGGTGCCTCTGTGCCGGCTCGAGCGCATGCAGTAGCGATATCACCCGCTGAGCGGTGCCCACACATGTCAAGAAAGGAGCGAGCCATGTCCAGTAAATGGTTGATCGCGCCGCTGACCCTGTTGCTGCTCGCCACTGCCTGGCTCGACTCAAGAGCCGTTGGCGAAGCGGCTTTTGCAGAGCCGGACGCAGCGCCCCATGTTCTGCAGCGAAACGCTGCCGGTATGTATTGATTCAACTCCAGGAGGTTGCCATGAGCATCATTCACCGTATGACCGTTCGCGCCCGCCCCGACCGTTCAGGCCGGTTGGGGCAGTGCCTGGCGCGCTTGCATGAGGTCGGCCGGGATATCCCAGGTTGCGAACGCCTGCATGTGTTCTCTCTGCGCACTGACCCGTTGATCTGGCAGGTAGAAGGGCAGTGGCGCTCGGCAGCGGCACGCGACGCTTTCCTCGGTAGTGAAGGCCTGCGCGGGGTAGTGGCCCAGGCGATAGATGAAGGGTTGCTCACTCATCTTGAATGCGGCATGGAGTTGCAGCAGCAGGTCGCCTGAGCTGCTCAGGCTTGCCTTTGTGAAATTATCTCTATAGATTTTCATGAAATTAATTATTTTAAATTTCATGAGTCGTCTATGTTCCGCCAGGCCAGTGAGCACGTCGACAGCTATTACGCCCATAGCTGCAAGGATCGACTGACGCATCATCCAGTGCTGCAAGGTGATCTGCAGTGCGAGGTGCTGGTGATCGGTGCCGGTTTCAGTGGCCTGCACACCGCCTTGCGCCTGGCCGAAGCGGGACGCAGGGTCATTCTGCTGGAGGCCAGTCGTGTTGCCTGGGCAGCCTCTGGACGCAACGGTGGGCAGGCGATTCTGGGCTGGTCGTGCGATATGCCGCCGCTGGAAAAAGCGCTGGGCATCGAGCGCGCTCGCCGTCTGTGGGACGGCATGAGCTGGGCAGCCCACGAGCTGCGTGAACTGCCCCAGCGCCATGGCTTCGACTGCGATTACCGCCATGGTCATTTGTGGACGGCGGTGCTGCCCCGTCGCGTAACGCTGCTGCACGAGTGGCAGGAGGAAGCCACCTATAAATGGGGGCACCGCGCGCTGCAGTTCATTTCTCGTGAGCAGATGCCGGAATGGGTCGCCAGCGAACGTTACCGCGCCGGCCTCTATGACCCCGAGGCTGGGTCTCTCAACCCGCTCAAGCTGGCACTTGGTCTGGCCGAGGCCTTCGTCCGTGCCGGTGGGCAGATCTTCGAGCAGAGCCGCGCGCTGAGCCAGGATGTGCACGGCGACGGCTACCGCGTGCGTACCGAGCAGGGCAGTGTGCAGGCTGACAACCTGGTGCTGGCTTGCAACACCTATATCGACGATCTTGAGCCGCGACTGGCCCGGCGCATCCTGCCGGTCGGTACCTACCAGATCGCCACCGAGCCGCTGGGCGCCGAGCGCGCCGAGGCGTTGTTGCCGCGCAATGCCTGCGTCACCGACAACCAGTTCGTCCTCGATTACTTCCGCCGCACCCCGGATCACCGCCTGCTGTTTGGCGGTGGCTGCACCTACCTGGGTGGCTTGCCAAAGGACATTGCCGCTGCCACTCGGCCGTTCCTCGAGCGCGTATTCCCGCAGTTGTCAGGCGTGGCCATCGACTTCGCCTGGGGCGGCCATATCGACGTGACCCGTGCCCGTACCCCGGACGTTGGTGGCAATAACGGCCGTTACTGGCTGCAGGGTTTTTCCGGTCACGGTGTGCTGCCGACCCTGGCAGCGGCGCGGGCGGTCAGCGATGCCATCCTGGGTGATGACGACGAACTGGCGTTGTACCGGCAACTGCGCAACCCCGAATTCCCGTTCGGCGAGCGTCTGGCTGCGCCGCTCGAGGCCATCGGCAAAGCCTGGTATCGACTCAGAGACAGCTTCTGAAATGGACAGCCCTGACATGGACAAGAATCTGGAAATGGCGGCCCTGGCCGTGCTCATCCACGACCTGCGCAAGCACAAGAAGGTCACCCTCAACGAGCTGGCCGAGCGTATCGGCCGTTCCGTGGGCTTTGTCTCGCAGGTCGAGCGCGGCCTGTCGCGTCCGACGGTCGAGGACCTGACCGCCATCAGCGAGGCGCTCGACGTACCCACCACCTATTTCTACAGCCTGCCCAAACCCAAGGCGCTGGACTGGGTCACGCGCCCGGACGAGCGCCGCACCCTGTACCTGGCCGGTGGCATCACCGACATCATGGCTTCGCCGACCTTGCAGGGCGCCTTCATGGTGGTCGAAAGCCTGCTCGAACCTGGTGCCAGCAGTGGCGAGCGGCAGATGAGCGACCGCTCGGAACAGGCCGGCTACGTACTCGACGGCCAGCTGACGCTATGGCTGGGCGAGGACGAAGAAAGTACCACGCTGTATCCCGGCGATGCCTTCCAAGTCCCGAGCTACGCGCGTTTGCGCTACGCCAACCAGGGCGAAACGCCAGCGCGTGTGCTGTGGATCTACACCTGACCCTTCCCGTGAACCGGACATAACTCCAATGAACGTCACCCGAGTCGAGCTGCTCGACGAAGTCCGCCAATTCCGCCAGGCCCACCCAGAGTTGCGCTTCGTCGACCTGATCTGCCTGGATATTCCCGGACATTTCTATGGCAAGCGCTACCCCATCGAGATGCTGGAAAAGGTCGCTGCCGGCAGCGCCCTGAAGCTACCGCAGAACTGCGTGCTGCTCGGTGCCCAGGGCGGTCTCTACGAGATCGGCGACTACTGCTTTCATGACGGTGACCCGGACGCGCCACGGCGCCTGATCCCCGGCACGCTCAAGCTGGTGAACTGGGAGCGCCAGCCGTTGGGGCAGATGCTGATCAGCTCCGACGGCACCGAAGCGCCCATCGAATTCGAACCGCGCGAGGTGCTGGCGCGCGTGGTGCAGCGTCTGGCCGCACGCGGCATTCGCCCGGTGGTGGCCTTCGAGCTGGAGTTCTACCTGTTCGACAAGGCGCTCAAGGACGGCTTGCCGCAGTACCCGCGCGACGACCTCAGCGGCGATGCCGACGACCAGCCGAACATGCACATCGAGCGGCTGTCGCGTTTTTCCGACGTGCTCGACGACATCACCGAGACCGCACGCCTGCAGGGCATCGATACCACGGTGATCACCGCCGAGATCGGCCCGGGACAGTTCGAGATCAACTTCAGCCACAACACCGACCCGATGCAGGCGGCCGACTGGTCGGCGCTGTTCTGTCGGCTGACCCGTGGCGTGGCGCTCAAATACGGCCATCGCGCCAGCTTCATGGCCAAACCGTACCTGCAGTATCCGGGTAGTGGCATGCACATCCACGTCAGCCTCTACGACGAAGCCGGTGACAACCTGCTGGCGTGTGACGAGCAGCGCCCGCTGCGGCATGCCGTGGCCGGCTGCCTGGAACTGCTGCCGGAGCTGATGCCGATCTACGCGCCGAACCACAATAGCTACCGTCGCTTCGGTGCCCAGGTGAACTCGGCGAGCAAGGCCAGTTGGGGTTTCGAGGACCGTGACGCCTGCGTACGCATCCCCGAGTCGGATGCGCGCAACCTGCGTCTGGAGTTCCGCCTGCCGGGCGCCGATGCCAACCCCTATCTGGTGCTGGCGGCATTGCTGACCAGTATCGAGCATGGCCTCGACGCCAAGGTCGAGCCCATCGCACCCCTGAATGACGACCGCGAAAGCGGCGTCGACTTTCCCAAGGACATGCTCGACGCTGTGCGCCGCATGCAGGCCAGCGAGCGTGTCGCCGCTGGTCTCGGCAGCGAGTTCGTCATGGTCTATTGCGAGAACAAACGCCAGGATCACCTGGCCTTCATGCACGACATCAGCCCGCGCGAATACCGCTGGTACCTGTGATGTCACGGATAGAAGGAGGCGCCATGAATAACGCCGTGAACAACCCCAAGACCGCCCACTGGCAAGCCCTCAGCCAGGCCCACCACCTGGCGCCGTTCAGTGATTACAAGCAACTGGCCGAGAAGGGCCCGCGCATCATCACTGAAGCAAAGGGTGTGCACCTGTGGG